>NZ_CM166495.1:0-4800000 GCF_056858435.1 Pyxidicoccus sp. M15
ATGCTCGAACAGATCCGCCGGGAGAAGTTCGACTATGCGCTGAGGTGGCTGGAGCGGATGCGCCCGCTGGAGGTCCGCGACGGGGCCCTGGTCATGGGCGTTCCGGACCGCTTCTTCCGCGACTGGGTGGATGATCACTACCGCCCCATGCTCGACGCGCAGCTCGCGCTCCAGGGCGAGGGCCTCACCACCATCGCCTATGAGGTGGTCGAAGGTCTTGAGCCCGACCCCCACTTCCCACCCGCACCGACAGTCAAGGCCAGCTCGGCCCGGCCGGCGCGGCTGAACTCGCGCTTCATCTTCGACACCTTCGTGGTGGCGGACAGCAACCAGCTCCCCGCCGCCGCCGCCCAGGCCGTGGCCGAGCGCCCCGGCCACGCCTACAACCCCCTCTACATCTACGGCGGCACCGGCCTGGGGAAGACGCACCTGCTCCAGGCCGTGGGCAACCACATCTGGGAGAAGGACCCGTCCCAGCGCGTCGTCTTCCTCTCCAGCGAGCAGTTCACCAACGAGTACGTGGAGAGCGTCCGCGAGCACCGCATGTCGGAGTTCCGGCGGAAGTTCCGGGAGGAGTGCGACGTGCTCCTCATCGACGACATCCAGTTCCTCGGCAAGCGCGAGGAGACGCAGAAGGAGTTCTTCTACACCTTCAACACGCTGTACGAGATGGGCAAGGCCATCGTCCTCACCAGCGACACGGTGCCCGCGGAGATACCGGGCCTGGAGGAGCGGCTGCGCAGCCGCTTCACCATGGGACTGCTCACGGACATCCGCGAGCCCACCTATGAGACGCGGGTGGCCATCCTCCAGAAGAAGGCCGTGGCGGAGGGGTTGGACCTGCCGGACTCCGTCGCGCACTTCATCGCCAAGCACATCCAGAAGAACGTGCGCGAACTCGAAGGCGCGCTGGTGAAGCTGTCGGCGGTGCACAGCCTGACGCGCCAGCAGGTGACGGAGGAGTTCGCCTCCGAGGTGCTCCGCGACATCCTCCCGGCGCAGCGCTCGGTGGACATCGAGGCCATCCAGCGCGAGGTGGCCCGCTTCTACAAGGTGACGGTGGACGCGCTGAAGGAGGACCGCCGTCACAAGGCGCTGGCCCACGCTCGCCAGGTGGCCATGTACCTGAGCCGCAAGCTGACGAAGAGCTCCTTCCCTGAGATTGCCGCGCGCTTCAGCAAGGACCACTCCACCGTCATCTCCGCGGTGCGCAAGGTGGAGGGCCTGCGGACCTCGGACACCACCGTGCAGCGTGAGTTGGCCGAGCTGGAGCTGAAGCTCGGTAACAACTGAACACCGGTTCCTGAAACACCGGTCATGACGCGATACGTCCGGCGCACCGGGTCATCCGTCGTGAAGCGGGCGGACCCTACTCCCTCCGTCCCCCCGCTCCAGGTCCTCCACGACCAGGAATCTGCCTGTCACACGTATTCCGTGTGACGTGTCCCCTCGCCTGAAGAGCCTGCTGCTGTGCCTCGCCCTCCTGGCGGCGATGGGTATTGCGGGCCTCTGGGTGACGGGTGGACGCACCACCGGTCCTGGGACGAAGCCTTCCGCGGCCCCGGCGCCCGTCGAAGTCATCCGGCAGGGCGTGAAGGGCCCCCGGCGGGTGCTCACGCCGGGGCAGCGCCACCGATACACGTTCGACCTGGACACGCGGACCATCGAGAACACGGAGGCGGGCCCGCGCACGGCCCACACGGGCTGGGGCGGCGAACTGGCCCTGACGTACCTGGGCCCCGAGGGAAGTCAGCACCTGTTCCACGGCCAGGTGGTGCTCCTGCGCGCGGAGGAGGAGACGGGAGAGACGCCGGTGCTGAGCGACGCGGCACGGCGCGGCCTCCAGGCCATGTTCGAGCGGCCCGTGTACGTGGCACAGGACGCGCGAGGCCGGGTGCTGGCGGTGCACTTCGACGCCGTGCACGACGTGACGGCGCGCCGCTTCGTGCGCGCGCTGCTGGCCTCCACGCAGTTCGTGGCCGAGGAGGGGCAGGGCTGGAGCACCGAGGAGACCGACACCCTCGGTGACTTCGAGTCGGAGTACCGCGCGGAAGGCAGCGCGAACGCGTACACGAAGACGAAGCGACGCTACCTGCGCGTCGCCGCTCCGGCGCGGGTTCCTCCGCCCGTCGTGCCCCGACTGCGTGGACACCTGGCCTTCACGCTCTTCGAGGACGGGCATGTGAAGGAGGCCGCGGGCTCGGACGTGGTGGATTTCGTGCGCGGCGAAGGCGGGCACGTGAAGGAGGACGCGGGCCCGGGTGGGGTGCGGTTCCTGCGCATGAAGGATGACGCGGACTCGGGCGTGATGAAGTTCCTGCGCATCGAGGACGGGCACGACGCCGGCCTGGACGGGGTGGAGAAGGTCACGGTGCCGGGGCACGTGCGCGCGGAGACGCGGGTGGCGCTGACGAGCATGGGCGTGGACCGCCAGTCCCTGTCGCTCCGTGACTTCCAGGCCGTCCGCGCCTCGCTGCGGACGGAGCGCCTGTCCGCGCGGGAGCCCTCCGAGCCTCCCGCCCCTTCCGAGGACCGGCGGCTCGTGGGGAGCGCGAAGCCGGAGGAGCTGCTGAAGCAGCTGACGCGCCAGACGCGGCCGGAGGCGCGGGACGCGGTGCGCCTGCGGCTGGCGGCGCTGTTCCGGCTGGAGCCGGCGGAGGCGGAACGGGCGGCGCGCCGGGTGCGGCAGGGCGAGGTGGGGGCGACGCTGTCCGAGCAGGTGGTGCAGGCGCTGGGGAGCGCGGGGACTCGCGAGGCGCAGCGGGCACTGGCGTCGGTGCTGGCCGAGGCGCGCGTGCGCCCGGCGACGCTGGCGCACGCGGCGAAGGTGGCGGCCCGGGTGGAGCGGCCCACCGCGGAGCTGGCGGAGGCGCTCGAGCAGGTGGTGGACGGGGCACGGGACGAGGACGTGCGGAACACGGCCGCGCTGGCGGTGGGCTCGGTGATGAAGGGCCTGGAGCCGATGGAGCCCGGGCGCAGCCAGCTGCTGCTGACGCAGATGCTGCGACGCTGCAACGCGCGGACGGTGGGGCCGGTGGTGTGCCTGGGAACGTTGGCCAACGCCGGGGCTCCGGGAGGCCTGGCCTATGTGAGGTCCGCGCTGCTGCACCCGGCGCCGCTGGTGCGGGGACGGGCCACCGAGGCGCTCGGGGCGATGCCGGGGGCGGAGGTGGATGGGCTGCTGGACCAGGTGCTGCTCGGAGACCCGAGCGCGCGCGTCCGGGCCCTGGCCGTGGCGGCCATCTCCCAGCGCGTGGCCGGTCCCCACCTGCGCGCGGTGGCCATGGCCCTGCGCGCGGATTCGAGCGAGCAGGTGCGGCTCGAAGTGGTGCGCATGCTCGGAGGCTGGAAGGCGGCGGACGAGGTGGCGGCGGCGCTGCTGCGCGACGCGGCCGACAACGATGCGTCCGAGCGCGTGCGGCGGCTGGCGGCCTCGGTGCTGGCGGGGTAGGGCAGGCGAAGGGCCCGGCGCTCCGCGAGGTCCGGGCCCTTGACGCAACACAGTGGCTTCAGCCACACGGCAGCCGCGTCAGTGCGACGGCTGCGACGGCTCGGAGATGGACTCGAGCGTCTCGCCGGCCTCCCGGGTGTCCATCGCCGCCGCGATGTCACCGAGCGCGACGATGCCCACCAACCGCTTGTCGCGGTTGACGACGAGGATGCGGCGAATCTGCTCGTCCTTCATCTTCCGCGCCACCTGCGTGATGTCGTCCTCTTCGTAGACGTACTCAATCTCGTCGGTCATCGCCTGCGACACGCGGGTGTTGTTCGGGTCCATGCCCTGCGACACCGCCCGCACCACGATGTCGCGGTCGGTGATGATGCCCTTGAGCCTGTCGCCGTCGCACACCGGCAGGGGGCCCACGTTCAGCGTGCGCATCTTCTCCGCGGCGTCCTTCAGTGAGTCATTGGGGTTGATGATTTCCACGTCCTTCGTCATCACGTCCTTGACCTGTTTCATCTGGCGGTTCCTTCCGTGAGTGGGTGGGGGGTGAAGAGCTCAGGCCTCCCTCATCCACAGTGCGCGCAGGTCGATGGGGAGCTGGCCCATGACGTCCTCGGCCTCGCCTTCCGAGATGTGCTCACGCACGGTGGCGAAGACGGCGCGGCTGAGCCGCTCGGCCTCGTTGGGGGTGGTGTCCAGGTCCTCGGCCACCATCGCCAGGAACTGCTCCAGCTTGTACTTGCGGGGTGTCGTGCCCTCGTGGCGCGCGCACCGCTGCAACAAGTCACGCATCTTGCGCGGCAGCTGGGCCTCCAGGTGCTTCGCCTCGGAGTCGATGAGGCGCTGCTCGAGCAGGCACAGCACGGACTGCGCCGCCTGCTCCGCGAGCTCGCGGCCGATGTTCGCCTTCTTCTCCAGGTCCTTCAGGAACAATGCGTAGGTCTGCGTGGTGCGGGACTCACTTCGCTGCGCCCGCAGGTCCGGGCTGGGCGCCCGCTGCCCACCCGCCTGCTCCTGTCCCTCACGCTCATTCGCCATGACTTGCCCTCCTTGGGTTCGCTGCCTCTCCCAGAGAGCGTGGGCACCGTGACGGCGGAGGGCACCGCGTCACCCCCGCGCGCCGGGAAGACGGCCCGGGGAGCGAGCCATGCGCCCCTCGCGTGAGACGGGGCAAGCCGGTGGCACGGACGAAGCCGCCCGGAGCCGGAGCACGAGCGCCTGCCTCTCGGCTCTACTCAGGGCAGCGACACGGGCTCCACGTCGGTGACGATGAGCGTGTTGGTGCGGGCGTCCACGCTGACGCTGCCGCGCGGGGAGAGCTGGGCCTGCACGTGCGGCAGCAGGTCCGCGGCGCGCGCGTGGCTCACCGGGATGAGCTGCGTGCGCAGCGGCGCCACCTCCTCGCGCGCCTGCTTCAGCTTCACGCGCAGGTCCGCCTCGTCCTTGAGCTTGCGCAGGGGCGCCACGCGCATGACGCTGCCCTGCAGCTCGCGGCCCAGGCCGTGCGAGGAGAGCACCGTCTCCAGCGCCTGCTTCCACGGGACGTTGCGCAGCCGCAGCGTCACCGTGCCCTGGACCTCGTCGTCCACCACCAGGTTCAAGTGTCCCAGGTCCGCGAGCATGCGCAGCACGTCGTGGATGTCCGCGCGCACGATGTCCACGGTGACGCGCTTGCCCTCCGCCTTCGGGGACGCGGCGAGGGCTGGCGCACACAGCAGCGCCAGCGAGAGCACGGCGGCTCGGGCTCGGGACATGGGAGGAACCTCCAGCGTGACGGCCCGAGGATACCGCCGGCAGGCCCCGCGCTCACCCGGGCCCGGCCCACGCTGTCCTCCAGCACCCTACGAGCGGCTGGCCGCTACCCGGGGTGACAGCGCGGTGGACCTCTCCAGCACCCGGGTGCGGCCGGCCTCGGGTGAACGGGGGCATCGAACCACGGGGCCGGGGGCCTCACGGCGGTGGTGGGAGCGCCTATCGCAAGGGGCCCGGTCTGGACTAGGAGGGCGGACGCTCCGCCGCCCCAGGTGCTCCCCATGTCCGCCAGCCCCGTGACTCCCGTCTACGTCGAGGCGCTCATCTTCCTCGGAGCGGCCGTCATCGCCGTGCCGCTGTTCCGCAAGCTGCGCCTCGGCTCCATCCTCGGCTACCTGGCCGCGGGGCTCGTCATCGGTCCGTTCGGGCTCGGGCTGTTCGCCGACTCCACGTCGGTGATGCACGTCGCCGAGCTGGGCGTGGTGCTCTTCCTCTTCATCATCGGGCTGGAGCTGAACCTGTCGCGGCTGTGGGCCATGCGCCGGGACATCTTCGTGCTGGGCACGGCGCAGGTCGTCTTCTGCGGCCTGCTCACCATGCTGTACCCGCTCCTCGTGGTGGGGCGCCCGTGGCAGGCGTCGCTCATCGCCGGGCTGGGGCTCGCGCTGTCGTCCACGGCGCTCGTGATGCAGATGCTCGGCGAGCGCGGCGAGGTGCAGCACCCCCACGGCCAGAAGGCCTTCGCCATCCTGCTCCTGCAGGACCTGGCCATCGTCCCGCTGCTCGCGCTGGTGGCGCTGCTGTCGCCGGTGGACTCGACCGGGGGAGACCCGCTGTGGCTGTCCGCGGCGAAGATGCTGGGCGCGGTGGCGGTGGTGATAATCACGGGCCGCTACCTGCTCAGCCCCTTCTTCCGCGTGCTGGCGAACGCGGGCGCGCACGAGGTGATGACGGCCGCCGCGCTGCTGGTGGTCATCGCGGCGGCCACGCTGATGACGTACGTGGGGCTGTCCTCGGCGCTCGGCGCGTTCCTCGCAGGGGTGCTGCTCGCCGAGTCGAGCTACCGGCACGAGCTGGAAGCGGACCTGGAGCCCTTCCGGGGGCTGCTGCTCGGCCTGTTCTTCATCTCCGTGGGGATGACGGTGGACGTGCGCGCCATCCTGGACCACTGGCGCCTGCTGCTCGGCGCGCTGGTGACGATCACGGTCATCAAGACGTCGGTGGTCTACGGGCTGATGCGGCTGTTGCGCAACGCGCACGACGTGTCGCTCCGCACCGCGCTGCTGTTGCCCCAGGGTGGCGAGTTCGGCTTCGTGCTGTTCTCCACCGCGGTGGCGGCGGGGGTGATGCAGCAGGAGCAGGCCACGCTGCTCGTGGTGCTCGTCACGATGACCATGGCGCTGACGCCGCTCATCGCCACGCTGGCGCCCCGGTTCATCCGCACGCGCACGGCGCCCGAGCGCAAGGAGGACTTCGCCGGGGCGCGAGGCTCGGTGCTCATCATCGGCTTCGGGCGGTTCGGCCAGATTGTCAGCCAGCTGTTGCTGGCCGAGGGCGTGGACGTCACCACCATCGACGTCGACGTGGAGATGATAGAGGCCGCCGAGCGGTTCGGCTTCAAGGTCTACTACGGCGACGGCACGCGGCTGGACGTGCTGCGCGCGGCGGGCGCGGAGCGGGCGCGGCTCATCTGCGTGTGCGTGGAGCGCCAGGACGCGGCCACCCACATCCTGGAGCTGTGCCGTAGCAGCTTCCCGCTCGCGGAGGTGTACGTGCGCGCGTACGACCGCGGGCACGCGCTGGAGCTGATGGAGCACGGGGCGCACTTCCAGATGCGGGAGACCTTCGAGAGCGCCATCGCCTTCGGACGGGCCGCGCTGGTGGGGATGGGGCTCCCGCCGGAGCGCGTGGCCGAAGTCGAGGAGGACGTCCGCCAGCGCGACAGGGACCGCTTCGCCATCCAGCAGCAGGGGCGGGATGTGCAGGCGGGCAACGACAAGCTCTACACCCGCCCCGCGCCGCGCCCCGAGCCGTTCATCCCTCCCCAGCGCCAGGCGGTGTCACTGAACCTGGCGCCGACGGGGGAGAAGGACGGGAAGAAGGAGTAGGGGCTCACTTCAGCGGAAGGAATACGTCGGTGACGGCCTCGTGCTCGGGCACGTCGGGGAAGAAGCTGACGCGCTGGAAGAACAGGGGGAAGTCGCGGAGCTCCTCGCCGCTCTGGGGGAGCCACTCCGCGTAGAGGTACCGCACGGTGGCGGCGAGGGTGTCGTCCGAGCCGACGTGCCGCAGCATGGCGCAGCGGCCTGCGGGGATGACCTTGGCCACGACGCCGAAGGGGTTCTCCTTCACCTCGCGGTCGGTGGCGGCGCAGATGTCGAAGCGGTAGTCCTCGGGTGGGGTCTCCTCGGGGTTGTCGTGGACGAGGTTGAAGGTGGCGCTGAGGCGCGGGGGCAGGGCGTTCTGCTTGCGCCAGGTGATGAACGTGCGCACGGAGTCACCGATGCGACGTGGGTCGCCGCGGTGCTGGAGGGCGGCGACCTTCGTCTCGGGGAAGTGGATGACCTGGACCTGCGCGGCCTGGGGGGTGGGCTTCATGTGGCGGCTCCTGAGCTCGCTCAACGGTTGGTACGTCGTGCGCCAGGGCTCCCACCGCGGCTGCTTCCTGAACTCCGAGGGCGTCTGTCCCATGCGCTTCTTGAAGGCGCGTGCGAAAGCCTCGGGGCCCTCGTAGCCGGTGGCCAGCGCGATATCGATGATGGAGTGCTGGTCGCGGAAGGCGAGCTGGTACGAGGCACGCTTCAGGCGCTGCAGCTGGACGTATTCGTAGACGCCCATCCCGAAGAGTGAGGAGAACTGCCGGTGGAAGTGGAACTTCGAGAAGGCCGCCACACGGCTGAGCCCTTCCACGCTGAGGTCGCCGTCCAGGTGCGCGTCGATGTGCTCGAGCACCTTCCGGAACCTGGCGAGGTATGCGTCCGCGTCCGCTGCGTTCAACGAAGTGCCTCCCTTGACGCTCGAAAAGGTACCGACCTCGCTTCCCGGGTACCTGACCGATATTGCGGAAGTGGGGCGCTCAGCCTGTGCCGTCGGACGCGAAGCGCGGGAGCAGGGCGTTGACGTCCGCGAGAAGCGCCTCTTCCAGTCCCGAGCGCTGCTCCTCCGGCGTCCAGGCGTACCGCGCGAGCTTCGTCCCCACGTCCACCAACCCCGCCATGCGTGAGCCGCTCGGAGGGCTCCAGGTCTTCCCGGTCAGGGTGCCGTCCTCACGGCATGACGCGCCGAAATGGAACCGGGTGCCATCGAGGACGACCAGGCTCCGAGCGGGGTGACGCGTGGCGAACAGGGCCTCGCGCCAGAGGGACTTCAGTTGCCCGAGGAGCGGCTCTCCGATGGGCGCCCTCGCCACCTCGACGTCGGGCCGGAGCTCGCTCAGCGTGGCGAAAGCGTCCAGGGGCCGGATGACATACTTCCCGTGCCCCTGGGCCCGCGAGCGTTCCATCATCGCGCTCCAGAAGCGCTTCTCCAGCCGCGTCGCGATGACCTGCACCCCGTCCCGCTTCTCGCGGATGTAGACCGCTGACTCCGGTTCGAACGAGGGGACAGTCACGAGCTGCAGCCGCCTGGATTCATCCGGGAGCAGGAGACACGCGAGCGCCGTCTTGTAGGGCTCGATGACACTGTCGGTAAACGGGCCCTCTTCCGGGTGCAGGTGGTCGGTCATGGAGGCGCGGAAGATACTCGCTCGTCCGTCCTCACGGAGCCCGAGTCCCGGCCCCCTGCCTGCGCCCCGCGCGCGGTGTCTCCCCTTGCGCCGGCGCCGTCCGGATCCTCCGCGTCACCGCGGGCGGCAGCTCACCGACACACGACTCCAGGAACCCCAGGTCCGGGCCCGCGCCACAGAACTGCCCGTTGCCCGGCACCCTCGGGTCCCCCACGTTGCGCGCGGGTGAGTTGGCTCGCGTGAAGTAGTCATTGTTCCGCGGGTCCTCCACGAAGCGCGGGTCCGCGACACGGGTGAGCCCATCCTGCCCGCTGCGCTTCCGCCACTCCGCGAGCGACCCATCCTTCCCATCCACGCGGAAGGCCATCGTCCCTCCCGGCCGGAACACCAGGTTGCGGTCCGACACCAGCCCCTTCACTCCGGACCACTTCACGTCCAGCGCCCGAGGCGCGTCGTAGACGATGTTCCCCAACACGCGCAGCCCCTCCGCCGGGCCGTGAGCCCCGTCGCCCAGCTTCAGCCCACCCACCGGCAGCGAGGCCAGCGTGTTGTGGTACAGCCGCACGCGCCGGCTCGTCCCCACGCGCAGCCCGTCACCGCTGCCGCCCTTCTCCGTGCTCCCGTTGAACACCAGGTTGCGCCGGACGATGACGTCCGTGACGGGCTCCCTCCAGATGAGGTTGCCCCCGAGCGACAACCCCCGCCCGCTGTCCCAGACGCGGTTGCCCTCGATGAGGACTCGGCGCGCGGAGTAGTGCACCACCATGGCCGCCCCCTGCGGCGCGGTGCTCGCCGGGCGGTAGCCGTAGAACTTGTTCCCCCGAATCGTGACGCGCTCACACGTCTTGATGTCGATGGCGTTCTCCCGGTCCTCATGGAAGCGGTTGCCCTCCACGGTGATGTCCACCGGAAGGTTCTTCCCCGGCGTGGTGTCCGGCCCCTGGCACTGGAACGAGTCCCCGCCGTTCCCCCACGCCTCGTTGCCCTGGATGAGGATGCGCGCGGTGTCCGGCTGCACCAGCAGCCCATGGCTGTCCTTCGCCGCGCCCCACCGGTAGTCATGCACCTGGTTGCGCAGGAAGCCGATGTCCGCCGCGCCGCCGTAGAACGTCACCGCCGCCGGGCCCTGGCCTCCCCACACCTGGCTGTCGCGCACGACGACATGCCGCGCGCCCTGGAAGCGCACGCCGTGCACCGCCGAGCCCGCCGCCTGGATGTCGAAGCCCGCCACCACCCAGTAGCTCCGGCTGATGCGCAGCATGGGGGCCGTCTTCTCGTCCCCGCCCCGCAGCACCGGCTTCTCCCCCGGCGCGGCGAGCAGCTGGATGGGCGCATCCGGCAGTCCGTCGCGAACGGCGCCCCCCAGGTCCACCCGCTCGCGGTACGTGCCGCCGTGCACCCACGCCGCGTCACCCGGGTCCAGCTGCGCCACGGCATGGCGAATCGTGCGCCACGGACGCTGCTTCGTGCCCGGGTTCCCATCATCCCCGCGCGGCGACACATGGAAGACGCGCCGGGGCTTCAGCTTCGCGAAGGACAGGTCCGGCCGCACCTGCGCGCCAATGCCCGCGTCCGAGTCCAGCACCGGCTCCTGTGCCAGCGCCAGCTCCGGAGCCGCCGCGAGCAGGAGCAGCAGCGTCCAGCAGGTCCTCGTGGTGACAGTCGTCCAGCGCATCCCTTCCTCCCCGGCACGTGCACGGCGTCTTCCAGACGCAACATGCGGCGCGGACTTCACGTAGGGACGGAAGGCCGGGGTGGCGCCCGCCCTCTCGCCAGGAGGGCAGGCGGGCCAGGAGGCTAGAAGCGGAGCTGCAGCCGCACGCCGCCCTGGAGCCAGGAGTGGAACTCCTTCTCGTCGATGTCGTCGGACGACTCGACGTCCTCCAGGAAGTCGCTGTCGCCGTCCACTTCGATGCTGCTGGCGACGGTGGAGTACTGCCCCGCCGTGAGCGTGACGAAGGGACCCACGGAGAACATCTTGTTCACCCGGTAGTCGAGACCGCCCTGGAAGGCGAACTCGAAGCCCCGGATGGAGGTCGTCACCTTGGCGGCCAGCGGGCCCTCACTCGTGGAGACACCCAGGTCGAGCATTTCATAGCCCAGCCCCGCGCCCACCCAGGGCCGGAGCTTCTCGCTCGGCTGGAAGTGGTAGGACAGGTTGACGCCGAAGCGGAGCTGACGCGCGCTGCAGCTCGCGCCCTCCACGCAGTCCTCCTCGAGCGAGCCCAGGCCGTACTGGAAGGACCCGCCCAGGTAGAGGTTCGAGTTGAAGAAGTACCCCGCATCCACCTGCAACGGGATGACACCGGAAACGGAGTCACCCACGTCGCCACCGGAGGCGCCTCCCACCGAGCCGAGCTTGCCGAAGGGCGCTCCGTACCCGGCGCGAAGCCCGAACGAGAGCCCCCGGTCCTCCGAGGCTCGCTCCTGCGCCTCGTAGTCGACGTTCTTCCGTCGGAATCCATCGTTCCGCCAGCCGCTGTCAGCCAGGGCGGACGAGGAGGACAACACGAGCGACAGCGAGGCGAGCTTCCAGAGCGTACGGGTGTTCATCGCGGTGACCTTGCGCGGGGAAAGGGAGCGCTCCCCACCCTTGCGGTGGTGGATGCGCTTCCGACGCCCGCCCGCTCGCCTTATTCAAGCGCTCGTTGCAATAGCACGCGGCGCTACGTCATCCAGCGCAGGCCACCCGAGCCGATGAGGCGCGCGACGAACATCCCCCACATCACCGTCGCGCCAATGCCCAGCATGATGCCGAAGAGGGAGGACGCGCGCCGGCCGATGGGAGGCCGGGCGTCGGGGTCCACGCGCCGCAGCGCGATGACTCCGCAGATGACGGCGGCGGGCGCGAACAACGGCATGAAGTACGCGAGCACGCCCAGCGACACCGCATGCCGCGCGAGCGGGTTGTTGACCCGCAAATCCCAGAGCCGGCGCAGGGCGCGCTCGGAGACCTGCACGCGGAAGAAGAGCTTGCTGCGCGGGTCGAGGAAGATTTGCAGCGCGAAGAGGAACGGGAAGATGAACACCCCCACCATGGGGAAGCCGACCTCCGGCGCGGCCTGCATGGCGAGGGCGATGGGCAGGAGCAGCAGCGCATGGCGCGCCCACCGCATGCCCAGGAAGAAGCAGACGCACACCGCGCCGGTGACCAGCATCGCCAGGAGCGCGGGCACGTGCTTCTCGATGAAGGCCACCTGCGCGCCCACCACCGCCAGCAGCGCGCAGCCCGCCACGAACCACGCGCTGCCATCGCGCTTGCCCCAGAACCTCAGGCGGAAGGTCTCCAGGTAGTTCACCTCGGGGCGCGCGGCGCACGCGGGGCAGTACAGCGCGCCCAGCAGCCACGTCGTGCACGCGCCGCAGACGAACGCGCCGCAGCGCTGACAGGTGGCGCCAGCGGGCTCGTCGGGGTGGGTGGCACAGCGGGCCAGCGCGTTGGGAGACACGTCCACGGACATGTCCTCCAGTGTCGCACGAAGCCGCGCCCCCACGGGACGGCCCGTCATGCCCGCGCCTCCCGCACGACACCTGTCTCGGGCCCCGGGACGAGACGCGCGAAGGGCGCTCGATGCCTGCCTGCTCGGCGTGGCTGTCCGACGTGTGGAGGCGGCAATGAACCATCACGCCTGCTCGCCTGCCCTCAGAGGCGCATCAACCCTCCAGGGTCGTCCCCATGTCCATGTCAGTCCCGGGTTGTATGGCTTGAGGTGTGATGGATTTCGCCACCCTCGATACGCTGAGACATCAGCACCCCGCGTGGCGGCTGCTCGTCGCGGACCACGCGCCGCTCATCGCCAGCTTCCTGCACCGCAGCTTCCTGGAGGCCAACGCGCGCTCGCTGCCCCAGCGGGAGCTGGTGCTCAAGCTGGAGGACCACCTCCACACGCTGCGCGAGCGGCTGGGCGGGGACGCCTTTCCGCGCGCGGCCACGGCATACCTGGACGACTGGGCGGAGGACGGGCGCGGCTGGCTGCGCAAGTTCTACCCGCCGGACACGGACGAGCCCCACTTCGACCTCACCTCCGCCGCCGAGCGCGCCATCCGCTGGCTGTCACAGCTCGCCGACCGTTCCTTCGTGGGCACGGAGTCGCGGCTGCGCACCGTGTTCCATCTGCTGGAGCAGATGACCGAAGGCACCGAGGTGGACCCCAGGGCCCGCCTCGAAGAGCTGGAGCGCCGCAAGGCCGACATCGACGCGGAGATGGCCCGGGTGCGCGCCGGCCACGTGGAGCTGATGGACGAGGCCGCCCTCAAGGACCGCTTCCAGCAGATGGCGGACACCGCGCTCGGGCTGCTCTCCGACTTCCGCGAGCTGGAGCACGGCTTCCGCGAGCTGGACCGCGTGGTGCGCGAGCGCATCGCCACCTGGGAGGGCACCCAGGGCGAGCTGCTCGAGACCGTGCTCGCCGAGCATGACGCCATCAGCGGCTCGGACCAGGGGCGCAGCTTCCGCGCCTTCTGGGACTTCCTCATGTCCCCCACGCGCCAGGAGGAGCTGACGCGCAAGCTGGAGCGCGTCTTCGCGCTGCCCGCCGTGCAGGCCCTCAAGCCGGACCCGCGCCTGTTGCGCATCCACTTCGACTGGCTGGAGACGGGAGAGCACACCCAGCGCACCGTGGCCCGGCTGTCGGAGCAGCTCCGGCGCTACCTGGATGACCGGGCGTGGCTGGAGAACCGCCGCATCATGCAGCTCTTGCGCGGGGTGGAGCAGCACGCGCTCGCGGTGCGCCACCAGCCGCCGCCGGGCCGGGCCTTCATGACCATCGACGAGCCGTCGCCGTCCGTGGAGCTGCCCCTGGAGCGGCCCCTCTTCTCACCCCCCGTGCGGCTGCGCATGGCGGACGCCCAGGTGCTGGAGGCCAGCGAGGACGTCCCCGCCGAGGCCCTCTTCGCCCAGGCGTTCATCGACAAGGAGCGGCTGCGGGAGAACGTCCGCCAGGCGCTCCAGACGCGCGAGCAGGTGTCGCTCGCGGAGCTGCTCCACGAAGCCCCGCTCCAGCAAGGCCTCGCCGAGCTGGTGGCCTACCTCGACCTCGCGTCCGACGACCGGACCGCCCTGTTCGAGGACTCACGAACCCAGACGCTGACCTGGACGGATGCGCGAGGCCGCGCGCGCCGCATCACCCTTCCCCTGGTGCTCTTCCACCGATGACTCCCAACAACACTCCCCGTCCCCCGGACTCCTGCGACTCGCTGTCCCTCGTGCTGGTCGCCTTGATGAAGGGCGTCGTCTACCAGGAGGGCGACGCCAGCCTCTGGCACGGCCTGCTCAACGTGCAGGCGCGCGTGCGCGAGCACGTGGCGGTGCTCGGCCTGCAGCTCGTGCTCGATGAGACGGAGGGCTATGCGTACCTGCGCCAGCAGCCCTCTTCGGAAGGGGGCGCGGCGCTGCCGCACCTCGTGGCGCGCAGGCAGCTCGGCTACGGGGTGAGCCTGCTGCTGGCGCTCTTGCGCAAGAAGCTCGCGGAGGCCGAGGCCACGGCGGGCGGGCACCGGCTGGTGCTGCGCCGCGAGGAGATTCTGGAGCTGGTGCGCCTGTTCCTCCCGGAGGGGACGAACGAGGCGCGGATGATGGACAAGCTGGACGCGGACCTGGCCCGGGTCATCGAGCTGGGCTTCCTGCGCAAGCTGCGCGGCGGGGACGACGCCTACGAGGTGCGCCGCATCCTCAAGGCCTTCGTCGACGCGCAGTGGTTGGACACCTTCCAGCAGAAGCTCGCGGACTACCGCGCCCACCTGCTCGCCCACCTCACCGAGGTGAACGGAGCCACACAATGAGCACGGCACATTCCTTCAACCAGGCGGACCTGATGGACGTCGGCGCCACCGACGCGCGCGCGGGGTTCCGGCTGCACCGCTTCGAGGCCTACAACTGGGGCACCTTCCACCAGCGCGTCTGGCACCTGGGGCTCGGCGGCGACAACGGGCTGCTCACCGGCGACATCGGCTCCGGCAAGTCGACGCTGGTGGACGGCGTGGTGACGCTGCTCGTGCCGCCGCAGAAGCTGGCCTACAACAAGGCGGCCGGCGCCGAGTCGCGCGAGCGCACGCTGCGCTCGTACGTGCTCGGCCAGTACAAGTCCGAGCGGAGCGAGGGCGGGCACGGCGCGAAGCCCATCTTCCTGCGCGACGGGACGAGCTACTCGGTGCTGCTCGGCCACTTCTACAACGAGGGCTATGACCAGCACGTCACCCTGGCCCAGGTGCTGTGGATGCGCGAGGCGGAAGGCCAGCCGGCGCGCATGTACATCGTCGCGGACGGGAAGCTCTCCGTGTCCGAGCACTTCGCGGGCTTCGGCGCGGACATCGCCGCGCTGCGAAAGCGGCTCAAGGCGCTGAAGTGCGAGGTGCATGAGACCTTCCCACCGTACGCGGCGGCCTTCCGGCGGCGCTTCGGCATCAAGGACGAGCAGGCGCTGGACCTCTTCCACCAGACGGTGTCGATGAAAGCGGTGGGCAACCTCACCGACTTCGTGCGCCAGCACATGCTCCAGCCGTCCGCGGTGGAGCCGCGCCTCGCCGCGCTCATCGGCCACTTCGATGACCTGCACCGCGCGCACGAGGCCGTGCTCAAGGCGAAGAAGCAGATGGCGCAGCTGGAGCCGCTGGTGCGCGACTGCGAGAAGCACGAGGCCCTGGCGGCCGACCTGTCCACCCTGCGCAAGAGCCGCGAGGCGCTGCGCCCCTGGTTCGCCGCACAGAAGGCGAAGCTCGTGGAGGCGCAGCTCGCGGGCTGGAGCACGGAGCGCGAGCAGACGCGCCTGGAGGCCGGAGAGCTGACGGAGGAGCGCCGCCGCCAGGGCACGGAGCGAGACAGGCTGAAGCAGGCCATCGCCGCCAACGGAGGCTCGCGGCTGGAGACGGTGAAGGCGGACCTGGCGCAGCGGCGGCGGCAGCGGGACGCGCGCTTCCAGAAGGCGGAGCGCTATGCGCAGCTCGCCACCTCGGCGGGGCTGCCGGCGGCGGCGGACGCGGACACGTTCCTCGCCAACACGCGCGCCATCCAGACGCTGCTCACGGAAGGGGAGGGCGAGCTGACGCGGACGCACGCCGCGCTCACCGACGTGGGCGTGGAGCTGCGCGGGCTGGGACAGAAGCACGCGGAGGTGGGCGCGGAGCTGGAGTCGCTGCGCCGGCGCCGCTCCAACCTGCCGTCGCGCATGCTCGCGCTGCGCGAGCGCATGTGCGCCGAGCTGGGGCTGGACGCGGACGCGCTCCCCTTCGCGGGTGAGCTGCTCCAGGTGCGCGAGGAGGAGCGCGACTGGGAGGGTGCCATCGAGCGCGTGCTGCACGGCTTCGGCACGTCGCTGCTGGTGTCGGAGTCCTGCTACGCGAAGGTGGCGCAGTGGGTGGAGCGCACGCACCTGGACGGGCGGCTCGTGTACTACCGGGTGAAGGAGGAGGGCGCGGCGCGGGTGCCGCAGCTCCAGCCGCACTCCCTGCTGCGCAAGCTGTCCATCAAGCCGGACTCCGGCATGTACCGGTGGCTGGAGGCGGAGCTGGCGCGGCGCTTCGACTACGCGTGCTGCGACACGCTGGAGCAGTTCCGGCGCGAGCGGCAGGCCCTCACCCGCTCCGGCCAGCTCAAGCGCGGCGGCGAGCAGCACGAGAAGGACGACCGCTTCCGGCTGGATGACCGCTCGCGCTACGTGCTCGGGTGGACGAACGAGCAGAAGCGCGCGGCGCTCGAAGCCGAGGCCCGCTCGTTGGAGGCGCGCCTGTCCGCCGTCACCGCGCGCGCCCTGGAGCTGGAGTCCCGGCGCAAGGGCCTGCAAGGCAGGAGGGAGCTGCTCAGCCAGCTCGCCGTCTTCGATGCCTTCCGCGAGCTGGACTGGAAGCCCGTGGCCGCCGACCTCCAGCGCCTGGAGGAGGGGCTGCGCGAGCTGGAGTCCGCGTCCGACGTGCTCCACACGCTGGAGGGCCAGCTCGTGAAGCAAGAGCGCGCCCTGGAGCGCACGGAGGCGAAGCTCAAGGAGGTGGAGAAGCGCCAGGCCCGCCTGGAGGTGCAGGAGGAGTCCGCGCGCAAGGCCCTGGCCGCGTACGAGAAGGCCCGGCAGGAGGCCACCGAGGAGGTGCGCGCGTGCTACCCGCGCGTGGAGTCGCTGTACGCCGAAGTCACGGGTGGCGCCACGCTGGAGTCCGACGCGGGCGACGAGCGCGAGCGGCAGCTGCGGGAGGAACTGCAGAAGCGCATCGACGCGGAAGGCCGGAAGATGGAGCGCGGGCGCGAGGCCATCATCCGCGCCATGCAGACCTACCGCGCGGACTTCCCGCTGGAGACACAGGACGTGGACGCCAGCCTGGACGCGGCCGGCGAGTACACGGCCATGCTGAAGGCGCTGCGCACGGATGACCTGCCGCGCTTCGAGACGCGCTTCAAGAGCCTGCTCACGGAGAACACCATCCGCGAGGTGGTGAACTTCCAGGGCCAGCTGCTGCGCGAGCGCCAGGACATCCGCGAGCGCATCGACACCATCAACCGCTCACTCCGGGCCATCGACTACAACCCCGGGCGGTACATCCTCCTGGAGGCGTCCGCCAGCGCGGACGCGGACGTGCGCGAGTTCCAGGCGGAGCTGCGCGCGTGCACGGAAGGCCCGCTCGCGGCGCCCGAGGATGACGCGTACTCGGAGAAGAAGTTCCTGGAGGTGAAGCGCATCATCGAGCGCTTCCGCGGGCGCGAGGGCAGCGCGGAGGCGGATGCGCGCTGGACGCGGCGGGTGACGGACGTGCGCAACTGGTTCAGCTTCTCCGCCTCCGAGCGCTGGCGCGAGGATGACCGCGAGCACGAGCACTACACGGACTCGGGCGGCAAGTCCGGCGGCCAGAAGGAGAAGCTCGCGTACACGGTGCTGGCCGCGAGCCTCGCGTACCAGTTCGGCCTGGAGTGGGGCGAGACGCGCTCGCGCTCGTTCCGCTTCGTCGTCATCGACGAGGCCTTCGGCCGGGGCTCGGACGAGTCCGCGTCCTATGGGCTGGAGCTGTTCCGCCGGCTGAACCTGCAGCTGCTCATCGTCACGCCGCTGCAGAAGATTCGCGTCATCGAGCCGTATGTCGCGAGCGTGGGCTTCGTCCACAACGAGGCGGGGCGCAGCTCCAAGGTCCGCAACCTCACCATCGACGCGTATCGCGCCGAGCGTGAGGCTCGCGGGCACTGAGCGGAGCGCCTGGAACCGGCACCCTCAGGGGTGCCGGTTCTGCCTCGCCCGGTTGCGGAGCGGGACGGTGGCGGCGTCGTGGATTCGCAGGTCCTGGGCCATCCGCACGGCGCGCTGGACCCGGGTCCGGATGGAGTTCTGGAGCGGGGCGCTGCCGGCAATCTCCATCGCGGTCTTCTTGCCAATCCACTCTGCCGCGTCGGGGTCCACCGCCAGGAGCAGGGGGTCCCTGGCCGACTGCTGCGGCTGGGCGAGCGCCGTGGTCACCTCGTTGCCGGTGGGCGCGGGCGTGGGGCCCATGCTCCAGCCCCGGATGCGCAGGGTGCACAACCCGCAGAAGGTCAGCGAGGAGGCCTGGGCCGCGTTGTAGCTCATGATGCAGGTCCACGTGCCGTCGTCGTGGAAGGTCGGGTGCGAGCCGGCCTTCGAGGTCCCCGGCGGCGCATGGGGCATGAAGAGGTGGTGGCCAATCTCGTGGGTCATCGAGATTTCCGGCGTCGCGCCCACCATCTTCCCGAGGATGGCGAAGCCCTGCTCGCGCCAGGTCCTGGCGTCCTGGTAGCGGCTCCACGGGTAGATGGACACGACGCCGCTGTTGCCCCGCAGCCGCGTGCCGCAGTTGCACTCGCGGTCTTCACGCTGCTTCGCCGTCAGGACGTGGGCGCACTCCATGCAGGTCGTGCGGTTGGTCCTCGAGGTGTAGGCCTCGGCCGCCATGGACCAGTTCATGAAGTTGTCCTGGTAGTCGAACTGGAAGAGGTGGATGCCCTCGATGTCCGGGTCGGTGAGCTCGTCACAGACGTCGTGCAGCATCGAGGCCGACCACGCCTTGCACTTCTCCTTGTAGAGCTTCTCGCTATGGACCTGGTGCTCCTTGAGGAGGGCCTTCGCAATCTCCTGGTCCGACTTCCCCAGGAGGGCCGCGTCCTCGAGGATGAGGTCGTCCGAGTACCAGAGCCGCGTGTGGATGCCCAACCCGGTGCGCTGACGCAGCACGATGGCGTTGTGCGTGATGTCCATGTCGCTCGTGATGAAGCCGCGGCACCGGTGCACGTGCGCTTCGACCTCGGTCACGAACTGCGCGTAGCTGCGGAAGTTCACACCCCAGTCATTGGCGTACTGCTGGGCCGGAGGCAGGCAGGCGCAGCGCGTGAGCATGTGAAGCCCGTCCCAGATGTTCTGGAAGGCGTTCTGGTAGTCCACGCCGGCGACGACCGAGACGGCCGGGGGCACCCGGAGCTCGATGCCCGTGTGCCGCAGCAGGTTCTGCACCCGGTCCCAGTTGAAGATGCCCTGCTGAATCGCGGCGGTCTTCTTCCAGTGCCGGGCGACCTGCATGAGGCGGCGGACGGTGAACTCGCGGCTCGTCGCCTGGGGCAGCGTGCCCGCGTCGGCGCGCAGCTGGGCGGCCGTCCTGTTGGCCACGTCCAGGTTCACGTTCGGCGGGGCGAAGTAGCACGTGAGCGTGTAGCCATCCCCGACCATGCGGGACGGCCGGAAGGGCACTCCCGTCTGACCCGCGCCAACGCCCTCGGTGCGCGCGTAGCTGTACGCCGCCCAGGTGCGGGTGCCCGCGGCCACCACCTTGAAGGGCATCTGCGCGGGGATGGGGTTGACCGTGTTCTTCGCGTAGCCGTTGGCGGCCTGCGCCGGGTCGACGGGGCTCCCGTTGGGCTCGAAGACGGGGCTGGAGCCGGGGCCGCGCTTGCCGCCATGGTCCACGTGGCAGTTGTCGAGCCCGTGCGGCCAGTCGTTGGGCTTGTAGTGGACGGCGTCGGCGAGGAAGGCCTTCACGTCCTTGTCCGGGATGGTGCCCGGCGAATGCTTCGCCCCTTCCCAGTCCCACAGGAAGCGGGCGTTGCCCAGCGCCCTGGGCGCGTCCACGCTCGCACCGGCCGCGTCCAGCACCTGCACCCGGGCGATGATGGGGATGATGGGGCCGTCGCCCCAGAGCGCGGCGTACGCGGAGTACAAGGCGTTGCTGTACCACTCCCACGAATCCCGCCCGAAGACGTTGCTCTCCAGCAGGACCTGCAGCGCGTTGCCCCCCGCGCCGATGTTCATCGGGCCCGCGAGCTGGTTGACGAGCTCCGTGTGGACGAGCTGGTTCCGGCGCTCGAAGTCCTGGCGCTCGGCGGGCATGCCGATGAAGGGCATGTTGGGGACGATGGCCTGTGGGCCCAGCTCCAGCAGGATGTTGCCCACCAGCACGTCGAGGTAGAGCCAGCGGACGGGGTAGGTGGCCACGTTGCCCGGCCGCGGGGTGATGGTGGCCTTGAGCTTGTAGGGAGAGTGCTCGACAGTCAGACAGTCGTCGGGGAACTCCGCCGGGACGTAGGCGCGCGTGATGACCGGCGCGGCGGCGGACGGGTCGCTGCACGCACGCTCCACGGGCACGTCGTCCAGGGAGTTGAACGGGGTGTCTCCGTTCTTCGCCGCGGTGCCCGCGAAGTCGATCTTCTTCGTCCACAGCGGGACGGCCGGGAGGTCGTCGTGCCGGTACAGCTCCAGCTCGATGGACTCCACGTACTCGCGGCCCGACAGCTCCCAGTGGATCCGGATGTCATCCACCGTCGGTGCGACGCGGTAGCGCCCCCGGTCCGCGGCGGCGACCTCCGGGTTGTTGTTCGGGTTGAACGATTGAGGCTGGGCGCTGGAGGGAGCCACCCACAGCTGCGTAATCGCGCACTGCGCGGGCGCGTTGCACGACTGGATGACGCCTGGATTGTAGGGGGCGGGAACGCTGACGTCGGCGAACTGCGCGGGGAGAATCTTCGGGGGGTAATCCGGCATCGAGCCTTCGTACGAGCGGGGGCTGAAATGGTAGGTTCCCCGCAAATCCAGCGTCAAGCGAAGGAGCCAGCGGAGCTCCACGCCGGAGGATGCGCCTTGCTGGTGATTCGACGTGAGCAGATGGCGGCGCTCCAGCGCGCGCGCGACGGCAAGCTGGCGGAGTGGGTGGTGCAGTATCTGCGGGCCCGGCATCCGGCGGCGCTCACCGGCCTCGCTGACGAAGAAACCCTGCGCCGGACCTTCGCCGGCATCTCACGGGCGCGGCGCCATGGCTTCGTCACGTCGAATGCCTACGGCGAGTTCGTCGCGGCGATGCTGCGCCACGCGCCGGACTTCGACGCGCACCCGGAGTTCACCTCCCGCTTCACGCCTCGCGAGGACGAGACTCCCGACGCGGCGCTCTCCCGTGCGCTCCGGGAGATGACACCCGCCGCCTGGAAGGACATCGCGCTCGCGGCGGACGCCGGGGCCTGGGAGGCCTGACGAGGCGCCAACCACTCGACGGTGCCCGGCATTCCCGCCCGCATTCCCTATCCAGAGGGCCGGGGCCGCGTGCTAAGCGCAGGACGTGAGTCCATGGCATCGAGACCCGGAGGCACCTTGTTTCGAATGAAGGCCCTCGTCGCCGCAGCCCTCGTCTTCAGCGGGCTACCGGCGCTCGCCCAATCCACCCAGGAGGCGAAGCCCGCGGCAGGACGCGAAGCGCTCGCCATCCCCTACGAGAAATACACCCTGCCCAATGGGCTGGAGGTCATCCTCTCCGTCGACCGCAAGCTGCCGATTGTGTCGGTCAACGTCTGGTACCACGTCGGCGCGTACCACGAGCAGCCCGGCCGCACCGGCTTCGCGCACCTCTTCGAGCACATGATGTTCCAGGGCTCGAAGCACGTGGCGGACGACGTGCACATCTCGATGCTCGAGCAGATTGGTGGCACCGACCTCAACGGCACCACCAGCTTCGACCGCACCAACTACTTCGAGACCGTCCCCAGCAACCACCTGGAGACGGCGCTGTGGCTGGAGAGCGACCGCATGGGCTTCCTGCTGGACGCCCTGACGCTGGAGAAGCTCAACACCCAGCGCGAGGTGGTGAAGAACGAGCGCCGCGAGGGGACGGAGACCGCCCCGTACGGCGTGGCCCGCGAGAAGGCGTGGCACGCGCTGTTCCCGCTGCCGCACCCGTACCACGGGGACGTCATCGGCTCGATGGAGGACCTGAACGCCGCCACGGTGGACGACGTGAAGGCCTTCTTCCGCCAGTGGTACGCGCCCTCCAACGCGACGCTCACCATCGTCGGTGACTTCGACGTCGCGAAGACGAAGGCGCTGGTGGAGAAGTACTTCGGCTCGCTGCCCAGCCACCCGAAGCCGGCGACCCCCCAGGTCGCCCCGGTGAAGCTCACCGCGCCCGTGGTCATCCGCCAGGAGGAGCGCGTGGCGCAGCTGCCGCTCCTGTCCATCCAGTGGCTCACCGCCCCGTACCTCAAGGAAGGCGACGCCGTCGCGGACGTGCTGGCCACCGCGCTGTCCACCGGCAAGGCGAGCCGGCTCTACCGCCGCCTGGTGCTGGAGAAGCAGCTGGCCCAGAGCGTCAGCGCCACGCAGCAGAGCCAGGGCGCGCAGTCCGTCTTCACGCTGGACGTGGTGGCCCGCCCCGGCGTGTCCACCGACGTGCTGCTCAAGGAGGTGGACGCCATCCTGGAGGAGGTGCGGAAGAACGGCATCACCCAGGAGGAAATCGAGCGCGCCCGCACGCGCTATGACACGCGCATGCTCGCGGGCCTGCAGGCCGTGGGCGGCTCCGGAGGCAAGGCGGACGTCCTCCAGAGCTACAACCACTTCGTCGGCGACCCGGGCTACATCGCCAAGGACCTGGCGCGCTACGAGCAGGTGACGCCCGAGTCCGTGAAGCAGTTCGCGCGCGACTCGCTGTCCCCCAACGCGCGCGTCATCCTCCACGCCGTGCCGCCGGCCCGCCGGCAGGCCCCCATCGAACCGAAGGAGCGCAACTGATGCGCCGCCTCCTGACAGCCTTCCTCGCCGTCTCGCTGGCCGCCTGCGCCAGCAACCCCAAGCCCCCGCCGCCCAGCCCGGACTCGCCCGCGCTGGGCGCGACTCCGGCCGAGACGCCCACGCCGACCCCGGCCGCCGCCGACCCCGAGGCCTTCCGCGAGAAGCCGCCCGAGCCCGGCAAGTCGCCGGACCTGGTGCTGCCCACGTTCCAGAGCGCGAAGCTGGACAACGGCCTCACCGTGCTGGTGAGCACGCGCAAGGAATTGCCGCTCGTCTTCGCCGGCGTGGCCTTCGCCTCGGGCAGCGCGCAGGACCCGAAGGGCAAGGCGGGCCTGGCCGAGCTGTCCTACCGCATGCTGCTGGAGGGCGCGGGCAAGCGGGACACGGTGGCGCTGGACAACGCCTTCGCGGACCTGGGGGTGTCCCCCGGGCTGGAGGTGAATGCGGACGGCGCCGAGGTAGGCGTGCGCGTGCTGAAGCGCAACGTGGACCCGGCGCTCGCCCTGCTGGCGGACGTGGTGATTCGGCCCCGGTTCGACGCGAAGGCCTTCGACCGGCGCAAGAAGCAGCAGCTGGCGGACCTCGTGCGGCAGCTGGGCTCGCCCATCATGCTCGCGCAGCTGGCGGCGCTGGAGGCCATCTTCAGCGAGGACCACCCGTACGCGCACATGGCGGACGGCCTGCCCGCGTCGGTGCAGGCGCTCACGCTGGCGGACGCGAAGGGCTTCTACCAGCGCCATGCCGGCCCGCGCGCCGCCGCGCTCATCCTCACCGGGGACATCACCCTGGACGAGGCCGTGGCGCTGGCGAAGAAGCACCTGGGTGCGTGGAAGGGCCCGGGCACGCCGCCCGCCGCGCCGCCCACGCCCGCCGCGCCGCCGCGGCAGCAGGTGTACGTGGTGCCCAAGCCGGAGCTGGCGCAGACGGTGATGCTGGTGGGCCGTCCGGGGCTGGCCGCGGGCCACGCGGACGAGTACGCGCTGGAGCTGGCCACCACCGTGTACGGCGGCTTCTTCGGCAGCCGCCTCAACATGAACCTGCGCGAGGCCAAGGGCTACAGCTACGGCGCGGGCGCGTTCATGGACACGCGCCTGGGCGTGGGGCCGCTGCTCTCGTACACGGCCGTGCGCCAGGACGTGACGGGCCCCGCCCTCACCGAGCTGGTGAAGGAGCTGTCCGGCCTGAAGGAGCGGCCGATTACGCAGAAGGAGCTGGAGTCCGCGCGCGAGGGCCTCGTGCGCGCCATCCCCGGCGGCTTCGAGACGGTGGAGGGGCTGGGCGCCACCGCCGCGTCCATCTACTTCAAGCGCCGCCCGCTGGATGAGCTGGAGCGCACGGTGGAGGGCCTGCGCAACGCCACCGCCGCCGAGGTGCAGCGCGTGGCCGAGCTGTACCTGGCTCCGGACGCGATGCAGATTGTCCTCGTGGGAGACCCGTCCACCATCCAGGAGCAGGTGGGCCCGCTCAACCTGGGCAAGCTGATGCCGGTGGAGCCGGACGCGGCACCCGCGCCGGGCGCCGGGCGGTAGGACCGCAGGGCAGCGCCGGGGCTCGCGAGCACTCGCGAGCCCCGGCGGCCTGGCGGGTGCTAATCCTCTTCGCCCTGTCCGGCCATGCGGGCCTCGGCCCGCTCGCGACCGATGCGCTCACGCTCCAGCTCGTCGGCTTCGTCGATGGGGCTGCGGATGTCGGGCACGTCGCCGCCCACGGGCGCGTCGCTGTCGAGCGCGAACTTCGCCTCGCTCGTCGCGTGGATGGAGTCCGCGGAGTAGAGCGGCAGCGTGTCGTCCGCCTCCAGCCCCCGTTCCACGCGGTCCTTCGCGTAGGGAGGCTTGGTGGCGGCTTCCTTGCCGCCCTTCAGGGGGTCGTACTTCCGGTTGGCCATGTCGCGCTCCTCGTCGAAGGGCGCGGGGAGGAGCCCCACGCCGGCACACGCCTACGAGGCTCAATGTCGGGGCGCGCGGGTTGCCCACCAAGCTCCCCACGGCGGCACGGACGCATGCCTGCCCGGTCGCCGTGGAGCCGGCGCGGCGCGAGCTACCGGGACGCGGACGGGGGCTCCACCACCACCTGCATGGAGAGCGGGGTGTGCTCGGCCTCCCAGCGCAGCCACAGCTTGGGGCGGGAGGTGGCGTTGTTGGGCCGCTTCACGCACAGCGACAGCCAGTTGCGCTCGCGCAGGTAGTGGTCGGCGCCCACGGGGAGCAGCTCCGTCTGGATGAAGGACGGCAAATCCTCCACGCCCTCTCCCGCCAGCGTGCGCATGCCGAGGAACTCCAACATGCCGGGGGGCGGGTGGACGATGGCGGAGGACGTCACCTGCTCGATGGCGGCCTCGGCCACGCCGGGGGAGAGGTGCTCCGGGTTGCGCGAGCGGATGAGGCCGCGCGCGCCCACGTGCACGTCGCCGGAGATGACCGTCACCGCGCAGCAGGACTCCTTGGCCAGCCGGAAGAGGTCCATGATGAGCCGCGTGCGCTCGCCGCGGTGAACGACGGACTCCCACTGGTCCAGCATGTCGTCGCGTAAATCAATCATCCCCGCGACACGCTCCGCGGCCTGGCCGAAGCGCAGGTGGACGAGGGGCACCGAGGACACGACGATGACGTGCCGGTACTTCGTGCCCGCCCCGGCCTGGTGCTCGCGGCGCCACGTGTCCAGGTCGGACCACTGCGCTTCGTTCATCACCACGTGCTCAATCTTCCCGCTGGACTTCACGCGGCTGGTGCGACCGCTGCGCAGGTCCAGCACCACCACGTCCAGGTCGCACTCGTCGCCGGTGAAGCGCACGGTGCGCAGGTAGTGCGTCTCGCCCGGCTTGCGCTCAGCCGGCGTCTTGTCGACGGTCCTCAGGCCGCCGAGCTGGAAGGCCTCGAAGGTGAGGGCGGCGGCGCTGTAGAGGGTGCGGTACCAGGGGCTGGCCTGGAGCTTCTCGTGCGAGCCCCAGCCGTCGAAGATGTCGTGGTCATCCCAGGTGAAGAGGCCGGGGACGCGGGCGAGCATGGGGGCGATGCCGGAGGTGCCGCTCCAGCGCTCGCAGTACAGCTCCACGTAGCGGGCGACCATGTCGTCGTGGAAGTTCGCGGGGAGCTCGCAGACGAGCTTCTTCTCCAGGGGCAGCTTGCGGAAGTCGACCAGCTCCTGCGAGGCGTACCAGATGGAGTCCGCGTACACCTGGTCTCCGCCGCCGATGAGCAGGTGGAAGCCGCCGGTGGCGTCTTCGTGCTGCTCGCGCATGTCCTCCCAGCAGGCGAAGGGGTGGCCCATCTTCGACACGGCCTTCCACGCCTCGGGGCTGCCGCCGCCGTTGCAGGAGAAGAAGGCCGCGCGCGGCAGGGTGCCGCGCTCCGGCACGACGACGTCCTTCACGTCGTCCAGGCCTTCCAGCGGTAGGGCGCCGTCCATGGGGACGAAGCGGTAGGCGACGCGCTGCGGGTGGGGCGCGCGCGGGAGGGAGACGTTCCACTTCCAGAGCACACCGGCCATGGGGCTTTTGAGGGCGGAGAAGTCGGCGGCCAGCTTGGGGTCGGTGATGACGGCGCCGGGAAGCGCCTGGGCGCTCGCATCGAGGAACGCGAGCCGCAGCGGGGGAGGCTTCGTGGGGTCCGTGCCGGAGAGGTACAGGTTGACGGAGAAGGTCCACGTGTCCGTGGACTGCGCGTCCGTCATGTACAGCATCGGCCCGAGCAGCTTCTTCATGGCTCCCCCCTGCGAGTGCGCCAGGGCCCATGTGCCCTGGAGCGGGAGGGAGTCTAACGCGGCGGGTGACACGAGGGCGCGGGGCCTTCACGCGGAGCGCGGGGCGTGTCCCCAAGTTGCCCACAGCCCCGAGGGCAGGAGGACGTTCACTTCCCGAGGAAGCCGAGCAACGCGGAGTGGAACTTCTCCGGCGCCTCGAAGTGGGGGATGTGGCCCACGCCTGGGAGCTCCGTGAGCGTCGCGTTGGGGATGGCCTTCGCCACCGCCTTGCCGAGCTGCGGGTACTGACCCATGGTCGCGGCGACGTCGGCGGGCACCTTGCCGCGGCCGATATAGGTGCGGTCCTCCTGGCCGATGACGAGCAGGGTGCGCGGCTTCACGAGGGGGAACTCGTGGGAGACGGGCTGCTCGTAGATCATCTGCGACGTGGCGGCGGCCACCCAGGCGAGCCGCGGGTACTCACCGCTCTGGAGCTGCCGGGCGAAGATTTGGACCCAGACGTCGTACTCGGGCTTCCACTTCACGTAGTACGTCTGGTGGTACTTGCGGGTGCCCTCCTCGGTGGCCTGGAGCTGCTCGCGGTAGTAGGCCTCGGTGGCCTGCCAGGGGGCCTTCTCGCGGTAGTCCTCGAGGCCAATGGGGTTCTCCAGCACGAGGTGCGTGGTGGACTCCGGGTACATGAGGGCGAAGCGCGTGGCGACCATGCCGCCCATGGAGTGGCCCACGACGGCGGTCTCCTTGATGCCGAGCGTGTCGAGCAGCTTCTTCGTCAGCGAGGCGAAGGTGTGGAAGCTGTAGTGGACGTCCGGCTTGGAGGAGCGGCCGAAGCCAATCTGGTCCGGGACGACGACGCGGTAGCCAGCGGCGGAGAGGGCGCGGATGGTGGGCTCCCAGTACGCGCCGAAGAAGTTCTTCCCGTGAAGCAGGATGACGGTGCGCCCGTTGGCGCGGCCCGTGGGCTTCACGTCCATGTAGGCCATGCGCAGGTCCTGCCCCTCCAGCGTGACGGGGAGGAACTGGACGGGGAACGGAGAGGGGAAGCCTTCGAGCGCGATACCGAGCGGCTCGGTGGAACGGACCTGCTGGGCGAGCGCGGGCCCGGAGGCCAGCAGCAGGGCGGTGAGGGCGAGGAGGGATGAACGCGTGAGCATGGCCCCGGTGTAACGCGAGGTGTGGGCGAGTGCAGGGGCTTTACCAGTGGACTCGGTGCACGCATCCGGCGGTGAACGGTGTCCCCCGGGAAGCATGGCTCGGGGTTCCTCGCGCACGAGCCCTGCCGCGAGCATGTAAAATGAGCTCACGATGAGATGGCTTGGCTTGGTGACGATGCTGGCCATGCTTGGCACCGCGTGCGCCCACGCACCGCAGCCAGAGCGGCGGACCTGGTTCATCTCCGAGGATGCACACGGGGTAGGCCCCGCTCCGGGAACGGGAGGCGCTGGTGACCGTGACTGCCAGGCGGAACACGAAGAGTGCTTCCGGAACTGCTGGCGGAAGAGCCGCCCGCCATACCCCCACAAGCACGACGAGTGGTATTACAAACGTTGCACTGCGGACTGCGGCAACGCGTACAACGACTGCGTGGACGAACAGGAAAAGGAATCAGCGGCCAGAAAAGCGACGCTCGAGTTCTCGCGCGTTGACCAGGCAGTGGATTGGATCAAGAACCACAAGGCCGAGGTGACGCTTGGAACCGTTGTCGTCATCGCGGGCGTTGCATTCATCATCACAACGGGCGGCTCCGGCGCGTTGATTCTGGCGCCTCTTGCTCTCTAGGCGGATGCATCCATGGGGTACGACTCCAACTTCGACGTGGACTCCGTCCTGGAGAAACTGAGCACCGTGAACGAGAAGTATCCGGACGGCTCGCCAGAGGACGAAGCGCTCCGAATCGCAGCGGTGGCGCTGCTCTACGTCCGAGACATCCAGAAGCTGGATGAGTACCGCGAATACTTTCGTCGGTTCTACATCCCCGCCATCGAGTCGGTGATTGTCTCCCACACGTTCACGACGAAGGAGGACGCGGAAGCGTGGCTTGCCAGCGGAACGGCGCTCGAAGGGGAGCTCGTGAGGATTGCCGGGCAGGGCTTTCGCGTCATCACCGCGCGAAGCGGCAAGGGGCTGATGTTGCTCCGCACCCCCCTCCCAGAGGAGATGGAAACTCCAGGCTGACCCACTCGAGAAGCTACGTGCTGGCGTTGTCGAAGCTGCGCGGCCGCATGAAGCGCAGCGTGAGCACGAGCGCGAGGAACAGGACGCTGGAGCTGACCATGACGAAGCGAAGGCCCACGCGGTCCGCCAGCGCGCCCAGCCCCCACACACCCACCGCGTACCCGCCGCCGAGCACCATGCCGTAGATGCTGCTCATCCGCGCCTGCAGCTCGCGCGGCACGCGGGACTGACAGTAGGAGTTCAGCCCCGTCATCATCATCATGTAGCTGGCGCCGAGCAGGACGATGCCCACCGCCGCCACGTGCAGCGTCGGAGACAACCAGTACAGCGCCGACACCCCGCCAATCGCGAGCGAGATGAGTCCCAGCAGCCGCCGCTGTCCCAGCGCGTCCACGAGCGTGCCCACCACCAGCGCCGCCGTCACCGCGCCCGCGCCCTGGCAGGCGACGAGCATCGACGTGGCCCCGGCGCCCTGACCGAACTCGCGGATGGCGAACACCGGCACCAGGCCGATGAACGGCGCCACCAGCCCCGCGACGAGCAGCGTGCCCCACAGCATCAGCGAGATTTCCCGGTCCGCCCGCACCACCGAGAAGCCGTGCACAATCTGCTTCCACAGGTTCTGCGCCACCTTGCCCATGTCTCGCGGCGGCATCCGCACGCGCGACAGCGCCACCAGCACCGCGAGGAAGGACAGGGTGTTGATGAGCAGCGCCCAGGACGCGCCCCCCGTCGCCAGCACGAGCCCCGCCAGCGCCGGGCCGATGATGCGCCCCAGGTTGTACTGCGCCGAGTTGAGGCTCACCGCGCTGTGCAAATCCCGCGGAGGAACGAGCTCCACGAGCATCGCGGAGAAGGCCGGGCTGATGAGCGTGCTCGCGCAGCCGTTGAGCAGTGAGACGACGCCCACCGCGTGCACGCTGAGCTGGTGCGTGAAGGCCAGCAGCGTCAGCACGCCCGCGAGCAGCAGCTGCACCACCGTGCCCAGCGCCACGTACGCGCGCCGGTCGAACCGGTCCGCGAGCGCGCCACCGAGAGGCGACAGAATCACCGAGGGCAGGAAGGTGAGGGCGGCGATACCACCCGTCCACTCGGCGCGGCCCGTCTCCTGCGTGACGTACACGCCCATCGCCACCGCTTCCATCCAGGTGCCGACGGTGGAGACCAGCGCGCCCAGCCAGACAGCGAAGTAGCCGGGATGGTCGAAGGCGCGAAGCGAGGAGAGACGTGGCAGTCGGAGTGCGCGCACGGCGACCATCCTTGTATCGCACGGAGGCCACGCGCGCCTTCCTGGCTCGCGTCATGCTTTGAGCCGCAAATACGAGACTGGCAGTGGGGCCAGCAGCCGGGCTTCACCGTGCGGCGGGAGACAGCTCACGGACGGCGCACGCGGCGCGGACGTGACAGGTCTCTCGCGGTACACGCGGAATCTGTGCCGAGGGAAACCAGCGCACCCGTGGGCACGGGTGCGCGGAGGTCGGGAAGGCTCAGTGTCAGCGCACGCTGACGGGGCCCGGTGTCACCGCGCGCTGACAGGGCTCGGTGTCACCGCGCGCTGACGGGGCCCTTGCCCGCGGGCTTCACGGTGCCGTCCTCGGAGATGCGCGCGCCCGTCTCGGGGAAGTCCTCGGCGGTGAGGCCGCGAACGAGGGGGATGACGGCGCCAGCCGGGTCCGGCTGTGCGATGCCCTGGCCCACCTGCTTCGTGGGGAGGATGCGGGCGGACTCGAAGCGGCCGTCGCCCTTTAGCTCCACCTCCAGCACCATGCCCAGCCCCTGCGCGCCCTTGAGGGTGAAGCGGCCGTAGGTGGCGAAGTTCCCCAGCGAGTAGGCGATGAGCCGGCCCTTGTAGAACTCCAGGCCGCGCACCACGTGCGGGCCGTGGCCGATGACCAGGTGCGCGCCCGCGTCCACCACGGCGCGGGTGAAGGTGCGCAAATCACCGCGGTCCTCGCCGAAGAACATCTCGCGGCCTTCCGGCACGTGGAGCGCCTTGCTGCCCTCGGCGCCGCCGTGGAAGGAGACGATGACGAGGTCATGCTCCGCCGCGGCCGCGCTCACCAGCGCCGTGGCCGTGGCCAGGTTGTTGAGGTGGTTGCACGAGGGCGACGTGTGGAAGGCCACCACGCCGATGCGCAGCCCGTTGCGCTCCACCGTGGCGATGGAGCCCGGCGGGCCGCTCCACGGAATGCCCAGCGCGTCGAGCGTGGACTCCGTCTCGCGGCGGCACAGCTCGCCGAAGTCGCCGGAGTGGTTGTTGGCGGTGGAAACCACGTCCACGCCCGCCTCCTTCAGCGTCACGCCGTAGGACGTGGGCGAGCGGAACGCGTAGCAGTTGCCCTTGGAGCGGCACTTGGTCGTCTTGCCGCCGTCGCACAGCGGGCCCTCGAGGTTGGCGAAGGTGAGGTCCGCGTCCTCGAGCAGCGGGCGCACGCCGACGATGACGCTGGCGGGGCCCTCGGGAGGCAGGTGGCCTTCGGGCACGGTGGTGCCGAGCATGACGTCACCCACGGCGCGGATGCGCACCTTCGCGCCCGGCGGCGGGGGAGGGCGGTTGCTGGCCTGGGGCGCGCGGGAGAGCTTCTCCTGGAGGGCGGCCTGGCCCTGGGCCTGCGCGAGCGCGGTCTCCAGGTCCGGGTGGTCCGGCGCGAGCTTCTTCACCTCGGTCCACTGCGCGAGCGCGTCCGTCCAGCGGCCTTCCACCTGGTACGCCCAGCCCAGCTCCCAGCGGCAGTCCACGCGCGAGGGCGCGGCCTCCACGCAGGCGGACAGCTCGGTGATGGCGGTGCGGGTGTCCTTCGCCTGGAGCGCCGCGAGGCCGCGGGCGTAGCTCGCGTCCGCGTCGACCACGGCGGGGGCGGGGGTTTGCGTGCGCAGGGCCACGGCGGCGGCGCGCACGGCGCTGACCGCGGCCTCGGCGGCGACGCGGCCGACGTCGGAGACGATGGCGTCGGGAGTGGGCGGTGCGGCGGCAGGGGGAGTGGGCGGCACGGACTCCGGTGCGGCAGCAGGAGGTGTCGCTTCCTGGAGCGCGGCGACAGTACCCGCCGCATGCATCACGCTCGCGGTGTCACGCGCCGAGCCCGAAGCCACGACAACGGCCTCCGCGCCGTGAGCGACGGGACGCAAGCCCACCGCGGCCTCACGCGTCGCACCGAACGCAGCTCCCGAGAGGGCGCTGGCGTGGGCATCGCGAACCGCGGCCTTCGCGGATGCATTGCCCGCGAGCACGGCGTCGCCGGCGATGCGAGCCCGAGCCACATCCAGGACCGCGGCCTTCACGGACGGACGGCCCCTGGAGCCAACTCCATCCCCAAGTGCGGCACGCACGGACGCCATACCCGCGGCGGTGACAACCGGCCCGGACGCGGCATCCTCCCGGAGCGCGGCCTTCACGGACGCGCTGCCCGCGGTGGAGAGCAGCTCGGCGGTGTGCGCCTGTGCTGTGGAGAAGTTGTGGGTGGAAGCGGGCTCGCGCGCCGAGGGAGCACCCGGCGTGGTGGCGAGCGCCAGCATCAGAAGGACGGACGAGGGCATGGCCCGCGCATCTTACGGGCCGTCCGGGCGTCCGGGGGTGATTGGCATGGGCTCGCCCCATCGGCAGCCGGGCAGGCGACACACACCCCATCAGCCAGGGTGATGGGGTGTGCGGCACCGGGCAGGCAGGCCCTCGGGTGGGGCGTCTCAGCCGAGCAGGTCCAGCAGCAGCGAGCGGCTCCGCTGGCGCGGCAGCAGGCGCAGGCGGCGCAGCTCCTTGCGCTTCACCTTGCGCTCCAGCGCGCTGTGCACCGAGAGCTGACCCGGCCCGCGCAGCAACAACCCGAGCGCGATGGAGCACAGCGCGAGGTTGAACTCGAAGCCGCCCTTGGTGTTGTCGAAGCCTTTGGACCCGTGGACCTTGGCAATGGCGAATGCCTGGGTGACGAGCACGCCCAGCGCGGCGGGTCGGGTGGCGAAGCCGAGGATGGCGCTCACGCCCGCGACCAGCTCCGTGATGCCGGTGGCCAGCACCAGGGGTCGGGCCGGCTTGAGGCCGAGCTGCTCGAAGAAGCCCGCGGTCTGCTCCGTCCCCTCCTTGCGCAGCTTGCTCAGCCCATGCACCACCATCGTCGACCCGAGTGACAGGCGCGGTGGCAGCAGGGCCGCTGACTTCAGGATGCTCGGTTGCTCGGTCAGCGATGCCACGTTCATTCCCACTCCTCCTTGAGGCGGCCCGAGGCCAGTCCGGAAACCTCGGTACGTTGGGGCCGGTCGCTCCCCATGGCACCCCGAGCCATGTCCTCCTCACTCGTCGAGCAGGCAGGCCGGCGTCGCATCTCCCACGTCCGCCCAGCCTGCCCCCGTCCCGAGGGCACCCTCGCCTACGGTGTCACTCGACCCGGGTGCCGGCTCTGGCTCGAAGGCACCTTCTTGGAGGCACGCATCCGGAGTGACTCGACCCCGGTGCCCGCTGGCGCGAGACTCCCTGGCCATGTCCCCCCGCTGGCCGTTCCTGTTGCTGTCGCTGTCCGTCCCCGCCCTCGCGCAGGACGGTGTCGCCGTCCGGGTGCGCTGCCCGGAGAAGTGCACCGTGGTGCTCGATGGGAAGAGTGGGCGGCGGGTGACGGACTCGACGTGGGAGTTCGAGGGCATCGCGACGGGCACGCGGCGCGTGGAGGCCACGGGCCTGTTGGGCCGGCCGCTGGCCAGCGGGTTCGCGGACATCCCGGACGTGGCGGAGGCGGACGTCTTCCTCGCGAGCAACAAGCGCATCGTGGTGGAGCGAGGCAGCACCAGCCCGCCCGGCACACCGGCGTGGGCGGAAGGCGAGGGCGCGAGGCCGCGCGAGAAGGTCGGCGCAGGGGAGAAGAGCGTGGCCATCGTGCGGTGTCCCGAGGACTGCACGGTGCTGCTCGACGGACGCCGGGGTCTGGGCAGGGATGGCCGCACGTGGGAGTTCAAGGACGTGGAGCCGGGGCGGCGCCGCGTGGAGGCGAATGCCGCCTTGCTCAACCGGCGGCTCTTCGTCGACTACGTGGAGGTGCCCGCGGGTGCGAAGGCGACCTTCTACGGGGACTCGAAGGGGAACGTGAGGCTCACGGAGGACCGGAGCCTGGAGGCGGCGGAGCAGGCTCGTGCGGAAGGTGGCTCGCACCTCAACGTGCGCTGTGAGAAGCCATGCACGGTATCGCTCGATGGGGCGCGGCGCGGTTCGAGCAATGCGACGAGCGTGGTCATCCGGGACGTGGCGCCCGGGGCGCACGAGTTGAACGTGGTCTTCAAGGTGGGCAGGAGCCGCAGGCGGACCACGCTCGACGTGAGTGCGAGCAGCGAAGTGTTCGTCACCGTTTCGGAGGACGAGGGGTTCCAGGTGACAAACAGAAAGCCGCTGGCGAGCGCTCCGTAGAGAAGCTCAATCGCCTGTATCCCCAGGGAGGGGAGGTATCTGTTCCGCGAGCGGTGGGTCCATCAATGCGGCCACCTCCGCGGAATAGCCGCCCGGTGCCTCACCGTGGACGATGAGCGGCGGGCGCACGGCGAGTCCCCGGTCACGGTCCCTGAGTGCCTGGACCAGGAAGCGCGTGGCCGGTGAGCCCACGCGCGAGTGCACGAAGCGCAGCACGGAGGGGTACAGCTTCGCCCGGGTCAGCAGACCGAGAACCTCGGCGACTCGGGACGCCGGGTACACGAGGCTGACGGTGCCTCCGGGCATCAGCGCGTGGCGGGCGGCTGCGACCACGTCGCTTGCATCACAGGCGACCTCGGACTTGGACACGGCGCGCTCGTCGTCGGGACTGCGGACTCCGGCGTTGGCCACGCGGAACGGGGGGTTGGACACGACGTGTGCGTAGTGGCCGCCGGGCACGAGCTCACGGATGCGTCGCAGGTCGCCGAGCAGCGGTTTCACGCGGGCTGCGCAGTCGTTGAGCACCACGGCCCGCTCCAGTCGCGCGTGTACCGCGGGCTGCAGTTCCAGCGCGTCCACGGGGCCGAGGTTGAATTGTTTCACGAGTAGGAAGGAAACGACGCCACTGCCCGCGCCCAGTTCCAAGATGGGACCTGGAGTGCCCGTGTTCTCGGTCGCCGCGAAGTGCGCGAGGAGCACGGCATCCAGCGTGAAGCGGTAGCCGCTCCGGCGTTGCAGCACCCGCACTCCAGCCGTGCCGATGGAGTCGAGCGTTTCGTCGGGAGCGGTGGGTTCAGGCATGTGCATCTCGCGGGTGAGCCTATACCTCCGTGAACTTCATGCCGGTGGCACCCGTGCGCTCCAGCGCGTCCTTGATGTCCTCGGAGACGATGAGGACGGTGGACCAGCCCCAGGTGCGGAACACCTTCACGTCGCCGACCAGAGACTTGTCGATGCGCAGCCCTCGAACGTTGTGATACGTCCCCACCTTTTCCGGCTGCCCATCCTCAGGCTTGAAGTAATCGACGTATGCGCAAGCCTTGTCGTCGATGCACTTCACCAGCCGCGTGGCGTTGAGGATGAAGTACGGCTCGGGCTGACCTTCGACCTCCACAGGGAAGAGCTGGACGTTCTCCCGAGCGAGTTCCTCGAACACGGATGCGACTCTCGGATGGACGATGGGAGTGGCACCCACTGCGGTCGTGGAGAAATCAACCGGTCTACCTGGGCGATACAACGGGATACGGAGGGGCTCTCGAAGCTCTACGGGATGACCCTCAGAGAATTGCCAGACGTCATCAATTTCTTGGCCACGAAGGTCCGTGGGCTCGTCGGGATACCAGCGCTCAGGGATGTAGAGGTCCTGGTACAGATCGAAATAGCGAGCCGGCATCCCTACTCCCTGCCCTTCGTGACGAGCCGACGAAGCGTGTTTCCTGGCGTGAGTAGTTCATTGCACAGCTTTTTCAACTCCATGACCAATGCTTCCCGGCATGCGTCGGTGTTTCTGCAATGCCTGAGTGCTCGCTGAACCCGTAGATAGACCTCCTGATGGTATGCCTCCGGATGAGGCCCCTCGTGGCCCCGGATGCGCACCAGGTTGGCTGGGTCATTCAGCGTCATGCCGGCCCTCCTGAAGAGCTTCTCGAACACCGGCGTCCAGGGTCCTCCGTTCGCGTCTGACTCCGTGTTCTTGTCGGTGCAGATGTGATGCACCTTCCCATCCGCGTCACCCAGGATGCCACCTGAGCTCGAGGCCACCATGGCCACCGCTCCAGGCACGAGGGTGATGACGACGCCACCCTCCACCACCGCCACCGCGCTCACCTGCTCGACGGCCGCGAGCTTCACTCCGAGCTGCGACGCACTCAGTGCCGCTGCTGGAGGAAAGCCCGGTAACAACGGCAGCCGGGAGACCAGCCCCGAAGCTCCTCCCACCGTGCCCTTGCCCACCACCAGCGCCACCGCGAGCACGAAGATGCGTGCACCCTGGGTGCCTACCACCTGGCCGAAGTGCTCTCCGGCCTCTTCCAATTCCTCGAAGGTGGTGGCCTTGTCCGCGCTCCGTTTCAGCTCGACGCACGCGTGGACCATCGTGAGGAAGGCATCGATTCCCAGGTACGCCAGCAGCACCACCGACACCACCGCGGCAGCCTTGGTGAACACGGGCTCGGGATTGGTCGCCAGCACCGCCCACGACACCAACGCCGATACCACCACCGCCTTGAAGAAAGTGGGGTTGAGCGTCTGCTCCACCGCGTCCGCGATGCTCTCGTGCATCGAATCCAGCGACAGACCCAGTGCCAGCGCCAACCGGTTCCTCGCGTCGAAGCCCAGGCCATCCTGCAGCAGGGAGAGACAGTCTCCGGGCCCCTCATGCGCCCGGCACCATCGGCCATAGTCTCTGTGCAGTGCGCTTCCCAGCACCCTGTCCATGGAGCTGCCACGTGCCGAGGCGCGCACCCACCACCCGGTGTCCGCAGGGCGAAGGGACAGCGGCACGTCCAGCACCAGGCGCGAGTGCCTTCTCGAAGTCCTCCGCGCCTACCTCCACGGATCCACCCAACGTCCGCGGTGTGTGCTCCAGAGGCCGGCCATTGCCCGTGTCCAGCCGCACCACTCGAGGGCTCGCGCAGCCCAGCACCAACGGAATCAGCAGCAGGGCCCACCAGCGTCTCGCCGCCACGCGTATCTCCCGGGCTCGAAAGGCCCACGGTCAAGAACATGGCACGAGAGCACTGACGCAATCGCCGGGTCGATGGTGGAGAACCGCAGCTCCGCACTGTCCGGCCGCCGCGAAGTGCGCTCGTGGCACCACGCTCCGTGCCTATGAAATCGGCACACGCAGTCGCTGCGGGATGTACCCGACCCCGTGCGTGTATGAACGGCACGGGACAACGACAAGACGCCGAAGCTGAGCCAGGACGGCAGGCCGGACCGACACTCCGGCCCGCCGTCCCCACGTCACACTACGGCGTGTACACGACGGTCAGCGTGGCGCCCGCGCCGTCCCTGACGAACAGGTACTGCGTCGCCGTCTGATTCCCGCTGAAGCCCAGCCGCAGCTGCGTCTTCCCCGTCCGGTTGATGGCGGAGAGCCCGGCGCCGCTGAAGTCTCCAGAGGCCTTCGTCCCGGCCGTGAACCTGTCGATGCTCGCCACACCGCTCGCGGTGGCGGCCGAGGCCCAGTCCGCCGTCTCCGTCGCCGCCGCGTTGAACGTGCCGTTCTTCACGTCGATGAGCAGCGTGTTCCCCGCCGGCGTGGACCACGGGTCACCCGAACCGGACGAGTACGTCACCGTCAGGTACGCACGCGTAATGGCCGCCGTGTCCGGAATGCTCGACGTGTCGAAGGACATGAACGCGCGGTTGTACTTCCCGTCCGTCCCGCGCCCCAGCGCCAGGCCCGTGAGCGTCCCCAGCGCTGGCGCGCTGCCGTCCGCGTTCGCCTTCAGATACCCGTCATCCGCCGTGACACTCGTGAAGCTCACCGTCACCGGCGTCGGCGTGCCGCTGTTGCTCACGGTGACGCTCGTGCCGCTGTCCGTGGCCTGGTTCCCCGCCGCGTCGAACGCCCGCGCTCCCAGCGTGTGCGTCCCGTTCGACACCCCCGTGCTGTTCCACGCGAGCTCATACGGCGCCACCGAGTCCGAGCCCACCGTGCTCCCGTCCACCAGGAACTCCACCCGCGCCACGCCCACCGCGTCCGAGGCGCTCGCCGTCACCGTGACGGTGCCGCTCACCGTGGCCCCGTTGGCCGGCGCCGTCACATTCACCGTGGGCGGCGTGGTGTCCCCCGGGGTGACGGCACCCGTGAGCCCGAAGAACTGCGCCTGGTAGTAGACGGCGCAGAGATTCGCGTCGAGCAGGTACGCCCCCGTCGTGCCGCACGCCGTGGAGCTGCCCGGGAAGCTGTACTGCGGGTCCACGGGCACGCCGTGCCCCATGCCCGTCATCTCCCACGTCTCCACCTTCGCGCTGCCCGAGCCGTCCCGGTACACCTTGTGAGGGACGTTGCCCACCGTCTCGGTCGTGTCCGCCGTCTGGTCGATGCCGTGGACGTTCGTCCACTGCTCCATCGCCTCGGTGAGGTTCATCACCTTCACCGTGAAGTCGTTCGTCCCGTGCCAGATGGAGACGCGCGGCCACGCGCCCGTGTATCCGGAGTACGCGCCGCGCACCAGGTCACCCCAGGCGGCGGGCGTCTTGTCCACGCCCGGGCTCATGCAGTTGAAGCCCGCGTTCATCGTCAGCGCGCACTTGTACGGGCCACCCGAGTTGATGGCACCCGCGGAGAAGACGTCCGGGTAGGTGGCCAGCAGCGCAGGCGCCATGTACCCGCCGCCCGAGAAGCCGCTGAGGTACACCCGCGACGAATCGATGGAGTACGCGGACTTCATCGCGTCCACCATCTGCTTGATGGAGAGCACCTCGCCCTGGCCGCGGGTGATGTCGCCGGGCTCGAACCAGTTGAAGCAGCTGGTCGGGTTGTTGCCGCTCTGCTGCTGCGGGTAGACGACGTAGAACTTGTAGAGGTTCGCCGCCGCCGTCCAGCCCGTGTTCTCCATGGCCGCGGCCGTCTGCGTGCAGCCGTGCATCACCACCACCAGCGGCGCGTTGGCGGGCATCCCCGTCGGCACGTGGCGGTACATCAGCAGATTGCCCGGGTTGGTGCCGAAGCCCGTCACCTGGGTCAGCGAGCTCGCGACTTCCCGCACCTCTTCGGGCGCGGCCTCGGGAATGGACGCTTCTTCGGGGGAACCACAGCCCGCGGCACTCATGAGCAGGAGCGCCGCGAGGCGCAAACCGGGGAACGGCGAGCACGACGGAGCACGGCGGGGGTGTTGCGTGTGCATGGTGCCTCCCGGGCCGCCAGTGGGGGGAGAGCGGCGGCCGAGGAGCGAGACCTGACTCTCCCGACTCTCATCGATTCAAGGCGCGTCGCGTCGCCGGACGCATGAAACATGAACCAACATTCAATTCAGCGCGTCACGGCCAACCATTGCGCGCTGCGTCGGCGTCTGGGGTGAAAGCTGAACCACCATTCAGCTCCGGGCACCGGGTGACAGAGGGGAGGGCACCCTTCGTGCGCACCAAGCCCCCGGAAACACGAAGGGCCCGGAGCTTCGGCTCCAGGCCCTCGGGTGCCGCGAACCGTCCGGTGGTTACCGCGCGTTGCGCTGGGCGGCCAGCCGCTCGGCCACGTCCAGCACCTTCGCCTCCACGCAGACGCCGTCCAGCTGGTTGGCTTCGTAGATGCCGGTGGGGCTCGTGACATTCACCTCGGTGAGGTAGTTGCCGAGCACGTCGATGCCCACGAGCAGCAGCCCGCGCCGGCGCAGCTCGGGCTTCAGGCGCTCGCAGATTTCCAAATCACGCGGCGTGAGCACGGCCTTCCGAGCCACCCCTCCGGCGGCCATGTTGCCCCGGTGGTCGTCCTCGGACGGCACGCGCAGCACGCCGCCCACCGGCTCGCCGTCCACCAGGAGGATGCGCTTGTCGCCCAGGCGGCTCTCCGGGATGTACGCCTGCGCCACTACGGCCTCGCGGCCTCCCAGCGTGAGCAGCTCCACCGCCGAGCGCGCGTTCCGGTCCGTGGGCGACAGGAAGAGGATGCCCTTCCCACCGAAGCCGTCGATGGGCTTGAGGATGGTGCCCTGCGCGTTGCGCGCGATGAAGTCCAGCAGCACCGGCAGCTCGCGGGTGATGCGCGTGTCCGGCATCAGGTCCGGGTAGCGCAGCGCGAAGAGCTTCTCGTTGGCGTCACGGATGCCCGCCGGGTGGTTGATGAAGGCGGGCGCCCTGTCACCGCACAGCTCCACCAGCTGCGTGGCGTGGAGGAACTCCGCGTCCACCGGCGGGTCCTTGCGCATGAACAACACGTCCAGCGTGGACAGGGGGTGGGCGGCCTCGTCGAGCACGTCGAAGTGCCGGCCCGGCTCGGCGCGCACGGTGACGCGGCGCATGCGGGCCTCGGCGCAGGTGCCGTTGAAGCGCAGCCAGCCCTGCTCGAAGTAGCGCACCTGGTGGCCGCGCTTCTGCGCCTCCAGCATCAACTGGAACGTGGAGTCGTGGTTCACCCGCACCGTCTCGAGCGGGTCCATCAGGAAGCCAATGGTGAGCGCGGCCATGCTGTCCGGGGTGGAGGTTGGGGCCGCGAAGATAGCGGAGCACCCCCCCGCGTGTCCCTCATTCGCGGGGACTGTTCACCCTTCGGGAATGGTCGTGAGCGCCAGCTTCAACCGGGTCGGCTCTCCGACCTTGATGGGCACGGCCAGCACGCGCTTCTTCTTGTCCGGGCCGATGATGAACAGCTTGTGCTCGCCCGCCGGCATCGCCACGTTGAACATGGGCGTGCGGCCCAGCTTCGTCTTGCCGCGGTACACGTCCGCGTCCGGCGTCACCACCAGCGTCAGCTTGCCCTTGCCGCGCACCGGGGACTGGGTCGTCCGCTCCGGCTTCGTGCCCTTGTCCTTGTCGTCGCGCACCGGAGGAGGCGGCGGCTCCACCTGCGCCGCCGCCGTGCCCGCGTCCGGCACCGGCGTGCCGGGCTCGCGGAAGACGGGGAGCCGCGGGTCCACGAAGGTGCGCATCTCCGGCTCGGGCTCCACCGTCGCGTTGAGCACCTGCGACAGGTGCCACGCGGCGAAGCCTCCGCCCACGACGATGCCCAGGAGCAACAGCCCCCACAGCGCGTTGGACAGCCGGGAAGACGCGCTCTCCGTCTTCGCCGTGTCGGCCACGGCGGGCGGCTTCCCCGCCGCCTTCACCCGGCGCGACGGCTTGCGCGGCACCGGGGCGACACCGCTCTGGGGCGTGGCGTCGTCCATCCGCTCCGGCAGGTACGGCCCGTCATCCCCGCGAAGCGCGCGCTTCGCCTTGTCCACCATGGAGGTGCTCGCCGTGCCCTCCGCGCTCTCCAGCAGCGCGCGCGTGGCCGCCATCCGCTCGGAGAACAGCTCCTTCATCATCGACGCGCGGTGGTCCGCGTCCATCAGCAGCCGCCCCGCGGCCGCTTCAATCGCCCGGGCCATGTCGCGGCCACTGAGGAAGCGCTTCTCCCGGCTGCGCTCCAGCGCCTGCATCACCACCTTGGACACGCCCTCCGGCACGTGCGGCGCCACGTGCGAGGGCCAGGGGATGGGCGCCTCGAGAATCTTCACCATCTCGTCGCGCTCGTCCTTGCCCGCGAAGAGGCGCGCCCCGGTGATGAGCTCGTGCATCATCACCCCCACGGAGAACAAGTCGCTGCGGCCGTCCAGCTTGTCGCCGCGCACCTGCTCCGGGGACATGTACCCGGTGGTGCCCTTCACCGTGCCCGCGCTGGTGCGCTCCAGGCTGCCCTTCGCCTTGGCGATGCCGAAGTCGAGCAGCTTCACCACGCCGTCGTACGTCACCATGATGTTCTTCTGGGCGACGTCGCGGTGGATGACGGGGCTGGCCTCGCCCGAGGGCGCGGTGAAGGTGTGCGCGTAGTGCAGCGCCATGCAGACGTCGCGCGCCACCGACAGCGTGAAGCCGATGGGCAACGCGTCCTTGTGGCGCAGGCAGGCCCCGGTGATTTGATTCAGGTTCTGCCCGGCGATGAACTCCATGGCCAGGTAGAGGCCGTCCTCCTCCTGCCCCAGGTCGAACACCTGGGCGATGTTGGGGTGGTTGAAGGCCGCGGTGATGCGCGCCTCGTCGAGGAACATCCGCTCGAACTGCGCGTTGTCCCGCACGTCCGGGAGGATGCGCTTGATGACCACGTACTTGCGGAAGCCACCCGGACCCGAGGTGAAGCCGAGGAACAGCTCGGCCATGCCACCCACGGACAGCTGGGTGACGACCTCGTACTTGCCGATGCGCTCGCCCCGATACAAGTCGATGGGGAAACCCTCCACCCGCGCCCCGCTCCCGGGGACCTTCGCCGGTACGGAAGATAACAGGCTTGTAGGGGGCGGACGTCCCGTGAGAATCCGCCGGCACGCCCGGTGGGCCCCGCATCCACCGGAAGCCTGTGGATGGCCTGTGGACAGCGGGGGTGGGGTTGTGGAGAAGCGGGGGCGGGGATCAACACCTGTGGGAGCCCGGGGGAAACCTCCCATTTACCCACATGTAGCAGCGCGCGAATTCCCGAGTCATCTCGCGAGCTTGCTGACTTGTCCCCAAGTCTGGGGTCCCTGCTTCTACTACCGTTAGATCAATACCTCTATGAACCTATAGAAGAAGCAGTCGGCGGGTGGGGACAATGCCCCTGTGGATGCGGTGAGACAGGGCTGTAGAGTGCCGGCCGGTGCGCGCCCTCATCCTTCCGCTCTGGCTGTGCGCGGCTTCGGCCTGGGGCGCGGAGCCTCCGCTGACGCGGGCCGAGCAGGCCTTCGACGCGCTGGAGTTCGACGCCGCCGCGGAGGCCTACCAGGAGGCCCTGGCTGCCCCTGGGAGCCGCGCGGAGCGGCTGAAGGCATGGGAGGGGCTGGCACTGGCCCGCGCCTTCATGGGGCAGCCCCAAGAGGCCCAGCAGGCCTTCGAGGTGCTGCTGGTGCTGGACCCGGACGCGCGGGTGCAGGCGTCGCTGGGGCCGAAGATTCGCGCTCCGTATGAGGCGGCACGCAAGGCGTTGGAGGGCCAGCGGCCGGTGCTGACGGTGACGCGCGCGAAGGACGGCCGGGTGGTGGCCACGCTGGAGCAGCCCCGGCCGGTGGCGGTGGAGTTGCTGGTGGCGGTGCGGCAGCCGGGCGCGGCGGGCTTCAGCGCGGCGGTGGGCAAGCCCCCCGGGCCGGTGGCGGTGAAGGCGGCACCAGAGCGCGCGGTGGAGGCCTATGCCATGGCGCGCGACAGCGGCGGCGCCGTCCTGTTCGAACAGGGCAGCATGCGGACGCCGCTGCGGTTCGATGCCCCGGTGGCACCTCCGCCCGCGGTGGCGGCGGCGCTCGACGTGGCACCCCCGGGAGTGGAGGAGCGGGTGGACGAGGGGCGGCCGCTGTGGCCCTTCGTGGTGGGCGGAGTGGGACTCGCGGCGGCCGCGGGCGTGGTGCTGGGCGTGGTGCTCAGCCAGCCGGCGCCGCTCGCCCTGCCGCCGGCGGACCGGACGGAGCAACTGCCATGAGCAGCGACGTGTCTCCGAGCGCTCGGGGCCCACGGGCGGCGCATCGCGGGCGGGCCGGCGGCACGGACTCGCGAGCCCTCTCCTTCATGCCGACCTCGCGTGCGAGCTCGCCCGGGAGCAGGCGCGCCCGGAGCGGCATGGACTCGCGAGCCCTCTCCTTTATATGGGCCTCACGGCTGCTCGCCCTCGCCATGCTACTGGTGCTGGGCGCGTGCGAGGAGACGCCGACGCTGGTGGCACCGGACCTGTGCGCGAGCGTGGCCTGTCCCGACGGACAGACGTGCGTGGAGGGCAGATGCCTCGCCACCACGTGCCGGGGTGTGGCCTGCGGCGCGGGCCAGGTGTGCGAGCAGGGTGCGTGCGTGGAGCCCGCGTGTCTCGGCGTGACGTGCCAGCCGGGCGAGCGGTGCCGGCAGGGGAGCTGCGGCCGGGTGGGCTGCGGCTCCGGCGTGGCCTGCTTCCCGACGGAGCGCTGCGTGCAGTCGGCGTGCGCGTATGACACGTGTCTCGGCGTTGCATGTCCGCAGTCCACGGTGTGCCGGCCGGGGGGGCTGTGCCGGAGCGTCGCGTGCACCGGCGGCTTCGACTGCGAGCCGGACGAGCGCTGCGGCACGGACGGCCGCTGCGTACCGGCCTCCGGCTGCGCGGCGGTGCGCTGCCCGTCCCAGCAGGTGTGCCGTGACGGCGCGTGCTCGGCGCTGGCCTGCACCACCGACACGGACTGCGGCGCGGGCGAGACGTGCCGCGGCGGCACCTGCCTGCCCGTCACCGATGCGTGCTCCGCCGTGCCCGCGTGCCCCTCCGGCCAGGTGTGCCGCGCGGGCGCGTGCCAGGAGGTGACGTGCGGAGCGGGGCGGCCGTGCCAGGGACTCGAGGGCTGCCGCTCCGGACGCTGCGAGGGCCCGGTGCGCCATGAGGCCCAGGGCGTGGCACCGGCCGGCGCCACGCTGCCGTCGGGGCGGGGCAGTGTGGGCGGTGGCATTGGCGGCGGGCCGATGCGCGGTCCGACGCACACGCTCTATCCCGGCGTCGTTCCCTGAAGCAGCGCGCGTCGCCGCTCAGGTCATCGCGTCGCGCAGGCGCTCCAGCAATGTGGGCAGCTTGTGGAGCAGCTCGCGGTCCATGTTCTCCAGCGCGCCGCGGAGGATGGCCAGGTCATCCGGCTCGCGCTCCGCGTTCACCATGCGCTGGAGTCCTCGCAGGCGCTGGTTGCGGAGCACCAGGCTGTCCAGCGTGTCCTCCAGCTCCTCGGAGAGCTCCGGGTGCAGCTGGAGGTCTCGGCCGACCAGCTCGCGAAGCTGTTCCACCAGATAGGTCAGGTCCCAGGATTCTTCGTATCCGGCCCGTCGTGACATCTAGACCAATCCGCCGTGTGCCACCGGGTCAGGCCACTGCGTGGGCGCGGACGAGCCCCGCGAGCGTGAGGCGGGAGCGCGCCGGGTCCAGCTCCACGCTCACCTGGCAGCCGGCCAGGTCCAGCCGCAGCGTGTAGGGCGCCGAGGACGGCAGCAGGTTCCGCTCCTGGTGTGCAAGTGCTGCCATACGGAACAGCTCTGCCAGCAGCTCTTGCCGGGCCTCTGACGGCAACCCATCCACCGCGGCCTGGAGTCCACGTGGGATGAGCACGGTGAAGGCCTGCGACGACGAAGATCCAGCAGCGGATTCGGCGGAGATCATGTCCCGCCCGGTTGCCAGAACCATACCCCCGTGCAGTCCAGCCATTCCGCGCGGTTGCGGAGGCTCCACGGGGACGCACCTGAAAAAATCACTGGTACATCCCGTCACAGCCCTGAACTCTTTGAAGTCTCCGCTGTGGCTCCAGGTGGGAGCGCATCGCTGGCACTTCTCGCGGGGAGCCTGTCGACTCGTGCGCGCGGGCCCTGCCCCGAGGTGCCTCAGGGGATGCGGCAGCAGATGGCGTAGGCGGTGGGCGCCGGCACACCTGTGGTGCTGTTGCGGCACCTGTAGCCCGGGCCGCCGGTGGCCGCCGCGCCGCTCTCCAGCGTGACGCCCACGGGCAGGAAGCTCACGCCGGCAGGGCCCTCCAGGTTGCCGCAGCCGCCTCCCATGAGCTGCGCGTTGGAGGCGCACCACGCGACGGACGCCTGGCTGTCCCCCGACTCATTGCCCGTGGCCTGGTGGTACGTGCACGCCAGCGCGGGCTTCGGATGTAAGTGGTCCGCCCGCGCCACGATTCGCGACGTGCCGTTGTTTCCACCGGAGCTGGCGAAGTTGACGCTCACGGTAGGCGAGGTGCCGGTGCTGACGGACAAGCCGTCCCCGAAGGAGGGGTCCGGCGCGTCGAGCTTCGCCTTGTCCGCGGCGGACATGAAGCCGGGGGCGGCAGTCGTGGCGGTGGCGTGGGCATGGTCCCCGCGGGCGACGGTGCGCGAGGTGCCGTTGTTCCCGCCAGAGGTGGTGAAGGCGACGCGCACGTTGAGCGGCGTGCCGCTGGCGGCGAGGCCGTCACCGTAGGTGGGCGCGGGCTCGTCGAGCCTGGCCTTGTCCGCGGCGGACAGGAAGCCGTCGGAGGTGGGCGTGGCGGCGGGGTGGCCGTGGTTGGCATTGGCGAAGGTGGCGGGGGTGCGGCCGTCGAGGAGGCGGCTGTCCTGTGCGCGCAGGGCGAAGGGCACGGAGGCCATCTGCAGGCGCGGGGTGAGCTCGGACTGGCCGGTGAGGGCGACGCCGAGGAACAGCGAGCTGCCCTCCGTCAGCTCGTACCGCAGCGGCTGCGCGGAGCCGAGCACCACGGCGTAGTAGCCATTCGTCACCTGGACGGAGGGCAGGCGCTCCTGCCACAGGGGCGTGCCGCCGGCGGGCATGGAGTAGAGGGAGAAGGTGAGGTCCTGCGGCGTGTTCTCCGGCGTGCCGTCCGCGCGCACGAGGCGGCCCTGGAAGGCCAGGGTGCGGGGCACGTCCTCCGCGGCGCGAGAGGCGGGCGCGGCCAGCAGGGCGAGCAGGGCGAGCGCGAAGGCGGAGCGAAGGGCGGACATGGGAGACGGCTCCAGGTGGGAGGCAGTGCCCAGTCTACAGGGTGCACCGTTCAGCATCCGAAAGGCGTGTCGTTACGGGAGGGTGGCTGGCCGACAGCGGGGGCGCTTCCGGGGTGCCCCCCTCGCATCCTTCCCGCGCGAGGGCTATACGCGACGTCTCGGGAGGGCACCCATGGCGCGCGCGACGAGAGCAGGCGGGGTGGGGTGGACGGTCATCCTGCTGGCGGTGGTGCTGGGGGCCGGTCCGGCCTGCAGGGAGAAGCCATTGGTGGGCGCCGTGGGGCGGCTGCGGCTGTCCCAGGAGCGCGTGGAGTTTCCCTCCGCGTATCCCGGCACCACGCGCGACGCGGAGGTCCGGGTGGTGAATGCCGGCCGCGCGCCGCTGGACGTCACCTGGACGGAGGTGACGGCGCCCTTCTCGCTGACGGACGCGCTGCCCGTGCGCGTGGAGGCGGGCGAGGTGCCGGTGCGCCTGCGCTTCTCGCCCTCGGCGGCGGGCACGTACGAAGTCACGGTGAAGGGCACGGCTTCCGACGGCGGCAGCGTGGCCCTGGTGCTCGTGGCCGAGGCGAAGCCGATTCCGGACTGCTTCACGCCGGTGACGTGCGCCACGGCCACCTTCGACGTGAATACCGAGCAGTGCGTGGAGACGGTGCTGCCGGACGGCACCGCGTGCGACCCGGGCAACGCGTGCCTCACCGACGCCACCTGCCAGGCGGGCCGGTGCAAGGGGCGCGAGCGCGCGTGCGACGACGGCAATGCCTGCACCACGGACGTGTGCCACGCGCTGGACGGCTGCCAGACGGTGCCGGCGCCGCCGTGCCCGGGGGACGGGAAGTGCCAGGTGGGCACGTGCGACCCGGTGAAGGGCTGCGGCCTGGGGCCCGCGCCGGATGGCACCTTCTGCGGCTCGGCGCGCGGGTGTGACGCCGCGGACGTGTGCGTGGAGGGCCGGTGCGCGCGGCGCGACCTGCCGGACGGCTTCGTGTGCGCGAACGCCAGCCCGTGCCAGGGCGAGGGCCGCTGCAACGGCCCGGTGTGCGAGCGCCCGGAAGCGACGCAGCTGGCGGCGGACTGGAGCTACGACGCGCGGGCCGAAGGTCAGGGCCTGCACGACATGCTGGTGGGGCCCGAGGGCGACGTGACGCTGTCGGGCTTCTATGCCTCGCCGGTGCTGGGCGTGACGGGCGACAGCCCGGTGCGCTCTTCCGATGCGGCGCGGCGCTGCATGCTGTGGAACGACCGGCTCTTGTGCATGGACCTGCCGGAGGACGGCACGGTGTCGCTGCTGGAGCGCTCCACGGGCGCGCCGCGGTGGACCTTCACGCTGGCCAAGGCGCGGCCGGACTTCGCGCAGAAGACGCTGACGCTCTTCCTGGCGCGGCTGGCGGTGATGGCGCCGGACCGGCTCGCGGCCCTCTTCGAGGCGTACCCCGCCGGGCAGCCCCGCGACACGCTGTGCCGCATGTACTTCCTGGTGGTGCTGGATGCCTTCGGCCGCATGGTGTCCGCGGAGGAATTGACGGACCCGCTGCTGGCCGAGTGCAACCACCCGCACCCCTTCGGCCTCGCGTCGGACGCGGTGGGGGACCTCTACGTGGCCTTCTCCCGGACGACGAACGTGGGAGCACCGCTGCAGCCGGGGGCGCCCACGCTGATGATGGCGTTCTCCTCGGACGGGGTGCCGCGCTGGAAGAAGAAGGAGTCGTTCCGCGCCGGCGAGCTGGCGGTGGTGAACGGGCTGCTGATGCCCGAGCGTGGCACGCAGGCCTTGAGCACGGCGGACGGCGCGCCCATGGGCTCCATCCCCCAGGAGTTCGGCCGCCTGGTGGCCACCCGCGAGGTGGTGGTGCCGAGCGCGCCGGGCACCTCGCTGAACCCCGGCGGCGGAGCCGCCACCGTCACGGAGCTGAAGGGCTACGGGCTGCCGGCGCTGGGCCCGGTGTGGACGTACACGCTGAGGGCGGGGCAGAGCCTGGGCACGAAGGAGCTGCGGCTGGCCACGTGGCCGGTGGGGGCGGGCCTGCCGCCGGACACGGTGGTGCTCACCACCGCGACGGGCCTCGCCAACCAGCGGCTGCTGGTGGGGGTGAATGTGAGGGACGGAAGCGAGGCGTTCCAGTGCCCCCTGTCGTACACGCCGCGCACGGTGCCGCAACTGCTGGAGCTGGCACCGGGAGCGCTGATGATGATGGAGGGGGCCTCCACCTGCGGCGAGTGCGACCCGCCGTTCGCCTACAGCCAGGCGCGCTTCCTGCGCTTCTCCATGCCGGGGCTGCTGCCCGCGAACGAGCCGTGGCCGGGCACTTTCGGCGGGCCGGGGCACGGCCACCATGAGAACCAGGTGCGCTGACGCCGCGCGCTCCGCGGAGTGAGGCACGAGCGGCGCCCGTGCCTCGCTCGGGACGCGTGAGCCGGAAGGCTCAGCCCAGCGTCTTGATGAGCCGCTCCGCCTGCTCGCGGATGTCCTTCTCGCCAGCGGGGGCCTTCTTGAGGACGTCGCGGGCCAGTGCCTGCGCCTTCGCCGTGTCACCCCTGCGCGCGGTGACGACGGCCAGGTTGAGCAGCGGCTCCACGCGCGAGGGCGCCCGGCGCAGGGCCTCCTCGAGAATCTCCGCGGCGGCGGTGAGGCGCTCGTCGGCGTTGCCCTCCTCCCAGCGCATCAGGAGGTTGCCCAGGTTGTTGGCGCAGGCCCAGTCCTCCGGGTCCAGGTCCATCGCCTCGCGCCAGGCCGCCACTGCGCCCTCGACGTCGGGCGGCTCCATGGACTCCAGCACCATGGCCTCGATGGACTTCGTCTGCGCGGTGGACATCCCGCGGTGCGCGAGGCTGCGGCACACGTCCAGCGCCTCCTGGCGGTGCCCGGTGGCCATCATCATCCGCGCCAGGTTGCCCTGCATCAAGGCGTCGTCGGGGAACTGCACGGCCAGCCGCTTGGCGAGGCTGAACGACTCCGCCACGTTGCCGCGCGCCGCGAGCACCGCGCCCAGCTGGTTGAGCAGCTCCGGGTGGTCCGGAATCAGCTTCAGGCCCTGGCGCAGCAGGTTCTCCGCCGTCTCCATCTCCCCCAGCTGCTGCAGCACCACGCTCCAGATGACGTAGGTGGGCGGGTTGAGCGGGTTGAGCTCCAGCGCCTTCTCCAGCTGCGGCAGCGCGAGCTTCAGCTCCTCCAGGGCCAGGAGGATGCGGGCCAGGTGGAAGCGGTACGCCGCCATCTCCGGCTCCAGCTCCACGGCCTTCTCGAAGGCCTTGCGGGCCCCGGCGAAGTCCTCCTTCGCGGCGAGCAGGTAGCCCAGGCCGAAGTGCGCCTCGGCGCGCGGGGGCTTCGCCTCGCGGATGACCTGCGTGTAGAGGGCGTGGGCCCCGTCGGTGTCACCGCGCTCCGCGGCCAGCGCGGCCTTCACCAGGCGCGAGTCCGCGTCCTCCACGCCGCCCTTGGTGGCGCGCTGGAGGAGCTCCTCCGCGCGCGCCCAGTCGCCGTCCACCGACGCCAGCTTGGCGAGCGTCAGCAGCGCGCCCCGGTCGTCCTTGTTCTGCTTGAGGGTGCTCTCGGCGAGCGCCCGGGCCTTGTCGACCTCGCCGGCCTTCAACAGCGCCTGCATGCTCTGGGTGGTCATGGCGGGGAGTATGCCAGGGGAGGGGGTGGCCCTGAAAACGGAAGGGCGCGAGGCCCGTGGCGCCGGAGGGCACCACGGACGGCTCGCGCCCGGGGGTGTGGGTCCTGGAGGCGGAGCGCTACCAGAACTTCAGCTTCTTCAGCGCATTGCCGACGCCCTTGGCAATGTCCTTCACGATTTCGACGGGCTTCTCGATGACCTTCTTCACCGTGTCCTTGATGCCCTTGAGGTCGATGTCGACGTTGAAGCCCAGCTTGAAGCCCACGCCGAGCGCCGCGCCGATGTCGAAGCGCGCCTTGAAGCGGCCGTTCTTGAAGCCGAGCTCCGCGTTGAACGCGACACCCGCGCCCGCCCACGCCTCGGCGCGGCCACCGACGCTGCCGAACTTGCCCAGGTTGGCCTGCGCCTCCACACCGGCGCGGGCGCCGACGAACGCGTCGCCGCCAATCTTCGCCGCGTAGATGCCCTTGGCCGGGTCGATGGTCAGCTCGCCGTGGGCCTTCGCCTGGGCGCCGACGTACGCCTCGCCCGAGGCCTCCAGGTTGTAGTCGCCCTTGCCAATCTTGGCGTTGCCCTTCGCGTGCAGCAGCGTGGCGCTGGCCTTCAGGTCACCGATGGCCTTGATTGCGCCGCCCTCGAAGGAGACCTTGCCGCTGCCGCTCGCGGACAGCTCGCCCACCGAGAAGCTGCCCTGACCCTGGGCGATGCCACCGGGGCTGCCGAAGCTGCCGGACTTGCCGTAGCCGACGACGCTCTTCTCGAAGGAGCCCTCCGCCAGCGTCACGCCCGGGAGCTTCCCGGCCAGCTTGCCCAACTTGCCCTGGTTGGCGTTGGGGGTGAAGAGGTCGCTCGTGTCGCCGCGCGTGTAGCTCTTGTTGTAGTTCTTGTTGATCTGCCCCGACGACTGGAAGCTGTTCTTGTAGCGACCGTTCTCGTCGATGTTGCTGTTCTTCTTGTCCGGCTGCGTCGCCACCTGGTTCTTCTGGGGCTGCTTGGCGATTTCAGGCTGCTTGAAGGCCTTCGACAGCCCGAGGAAGTTGAAGCCCTTGAGGCTCTTGGTGGTCATGGGGGACGCTCCGAGGTCAGGAAATTAAAGCTTGAGCGATTGTCGGTGGGATGTAGCGCGGGGTTGCGTGGGGCTGGATCTTTTGGATCTCCACCCGGGTGCGCACCCCATCCCACCCGGTGCGTTCAGCGTCCGCTGAACCACCGGATGAAGAAGTAGAAGGCGGTGGAGACGATGAGGCAGGCGACGCCGGCACCGGGGATGGCCCATGAGGTGGCCTGGAGCCCCGGCTCGAGCAGGGCCTGGCCCGGGTCGTTCGGGTCATAGAAGACGGTGACGGGCGCGCGGGGGACGTAGCGCGCCGCGTGCGTCTGGGCGTGCTGCTGGCTGCTGACCTCCACCACGTCCCGGCCCAGGTCCGTGCCCGTGTAGCGCTGACCGTCCACGGTGTAGGTGTATTCCACACGCGGGCGGTAGAGGACCTGGGGCTTGGGCTTGGGGGCGTCGTCGTCGTAGCTCTCCTCCTGCCGCAGCGGAGGCGCCTCGCGCGAGGTGACGGTGGAGGAGCGGATGGTGCCCTGGGTGGTGGGCCAGTTCTTGGTCCGCGCGGTCTGCCGCATCCGGAGGAATCCCCAGACCAGGACGCCCAGGCCGACGACGCCGAGGATGACGGCGATGGTGGACAGCACCGACAGGAGCAGTGGCTTCATGATGGGTGCAGCACCATAGCAGCGGTCTCCCGGCTGCCGTCGAGCGGGCCCCCCCCTCCGTCACATCCGCCGGCCCGCGCCTCCACCCGGTGAGGACTCACGCGTGGGGGGAGGGCATGGCCGTCGACATCCACATCCCGGTCCTGGTGCAGGACCCGGTCGCCGCCGGTGAGCGGAGCATCCCCCTGCTGGAATGGGTGCACCTGCGCAGCGAGGACGTGGTGCTGGACGGGCCCGTGTCGCCGCGCGTGGCGGTGCTGGATTTGGACGCGCGCACCGGCAGGCTGCGGCGGGGCGCGCGCTTCCAGCCCTCCGAGCAGGAGGGCACGCCGGGGACCTTCCGGCTCGAGGATCCGAAGCGGCTGGACGCACCGGACGTCATCCAGGTGAGCGTCTTCGGCGCGGTGCTCCGGACGCTGGAGATGTTTGAAGAGGATGATGCGCTCGGCCGCAAGGTGCGCTGGGCCTTCGAGGGCTCGCAGCTGCTCGTCGTGCCCCAGGCGGGCGAGTGGGCGAACGCCTTCTACCAGCGCGAGTCCCGCTCCCTGCAGTTCTTCTACTTCCGCCACCCGCTGGGCAGCGGGCGCGTCTACACCTGCCACTCGCAGGACATCATCGCGCACGAGACGGCGCACGCGGTGCTGGATGGCATCCTCCCGGACCTGTACCACGCGCTGTCACCCCAGGCGCTCGCGCTGCACGAGTCGGTGGCGGACCTCACCGCGGCGCTCGCGGCCTTCCGGTGCCGGCCGCTGGTGCGGCAGGTGCTGCGGACGCAAGGGGGCAGCATCGCCAGCTCGGGTGCGTTCAGCGCCATTGGCGAGCAGTTCGGCCAGGCGCTGGGCCACAAGGGCCACCTTCGCGACCTGCTCAACCAGAAGACGCTGAAGCCCATCGACGGAGGCAGGCCGGAGGACGTCGTCACCTCGCTGGAGCCGCACGCGCTGAGCGAGGTGCTCTCCGGCACGCTCTACTCGGTCCTGCTGCGGCTGCACGAGGCGCTCAAGAACGAGTTCGCGCGCAAGCACCAGGCGCGCACGTCGCTGGTGGCCCCGACGGAGACGGCGCGGCAGACACCGGACGACGCGCCCGAGCCACCGCTGGCACACCAGGGCTTCGTGAACGAGGACGCGTGGCAGGAGGCGCGGAGGCGTGTCTCCGGCAAGGCGCTGGCGGTGGCCACGTCGCGCTTCAAGCGCAGCCTGTACCGGGGACTGGATTACCTGCCGCCGGGGGAGGTGTCCTTCGCGGACCTGGGGCGGGCCATCCTCGCCGCGGACGAGGCCGCGCATCCGGACAGCGGCGAGCCGCGGGTGTGGCTGTACCAGGAGTTCGTGCGCAGGGGCATCGTGAAACATGCGGGCGAGCTGCGCGCGCGGACGGACTTCGCGCACCCGGCCCTGTCTCGGGTGGACCTGGACACGTTGGCGAAGAGTGACTGGGCCGCCTACGACTTCGCCAACCGCCACCGCGGCTTCCTGCGCATTCCCAGGGGACGCTCGTTCCACATCGCGCCGAGGCTCGTGGTGGAGAAGCTGTCCTACGCGGGCGGCGAGCATGCGAAGCGGCGCGTGCGCGAGTGCATCTTCAAGGTCTCCTGGAAGGTGGATGAGCCCGACGAGGTGCCGGGTGGCGAGCTGCCGGACTGGAGACAAGTGACTTTCGGCACGACGCTCGTCATCGACTGCGCGACGCGGCGGGTGCGGGTGCTGCTCACGTCGGACCGGAGCGTGACGCGGAAGGTGGAGCGGGACGGGATGCTGCGGCGGTTGCTGGACGAGGACCTGCTGCGCGTGGGGGACGAGGCGCTCGGTCCGGATGGCAGGCAGCTGTGCGGAGCCATCCAGGCCGAGGTCTCCGGCGGCGTGCTCCGCGTGGTGGGCACGGCGCACATGCTGCACATGGTGGAGGAACGCCGGTACCGGAACGGGGGTGGGTGATGGCGGCGAAGGCGGGCGTACGACGTGAGGTTCGGAGGCAGCCGGTAGCGGAGGGTGGCGACTTGCGATGCGCGGTTCCGAAGCAGGCGATGGCCGCGTTGAGAGCGAGGACGCATGACGCGTGGCTCGGAGAGGGAGGTGGGCGATGGCCGCGTTGAGGTCGAGGACGCATGACGCGTGGCTCGGAGAGGGAGGTGGGTGATGGCCGCGCTACGGGTGAGGACCTACAGCGCGAAGTTCGGGGACACGCTGCTCGTGTCGGTGCCGGATTACGACGCGGACACGGGACAGACGAAGGTGAGGCACGTGCTCGTCGACGCGGGGAACCTGCTGCCGGACGAGGACGGGGTGGACCCGGCGTTTCATGCCGTGCTGGAGGATGTGCTGGCGCAACTGGACGGTGCGCCGCTGGACCTCTACGTGCTGTCACACGAGCACCTGGGCCACGTGAAGGGGCCGCCCCCGCGTGAGCCGCTGAAGCTCCGTCATGCGTGGCTGACGGCGTCGGCGGCCCCGGACTACGCCGAGCAACACCGCGAGTCCGCGAGACAGCTCGCGGAGCGCAGGGCCTTGTATAACGACCTGCGCGAGTACTACCGACTGCGGCCGGAAGCGGCGCGTGGCTCGGTGCCGTCACTGCTGTCCGGCAATGACTACCGGAAGGCGGAAGCGCACGCGGAGGTACTGCGGAGCCTGGCGGAGCGCACGCACTACCTATGCCGGGATGAATCGCTGAAGGGGATGCACCCGTTCAAGGAAGCGACGCTGAAGGTCTGGGCGCCGGAGGAGGAGACCCGCGAGTACGCGGGGCGTATCTTCCCGGTGGCGCTGGGACTGGAGCGGCGGCCGGGAGGGGAGCTATCGCTCCACGTGCCAGGACCTCCGGCCGGAGTGGATGCGAGCGCCTTCTACAACCTGCTCACGTGGAGGCGCCGGGGAGTGGGAGACGACCTGCTCGCCATCGACACGGCGGCGAAGAACACGAGCCTCGTCTTCAGCCTGGAGTGGCGTGGCTGGAGGCTGCTCTTCGCCGGAGATGCGGGAGCGCGGAGCTGGAAGGTGATGAAGAAGCAGGACGTGCTGAGGCCGGTGCACTTCCTCCAGGTGGGGGACCCTGGCACGCCGGACGAAGACATCCTCGACGCCATCCTCCCCGTGGGAGGCGCGGACGGAAGGCCGCGGCACGCGGTCGGCTCCGAGGGGAACGGCCTCTCACGGCTCCGCTCGCGGTGCACGCCGAGCACTCCACCCCGGGGCGCGCTCTACATGGACCTCATGTTCGACGACACGGAGAGACCTCGGGTGACTCCAAGACTCCGGCGTGCGGTGCCCGCGCGAGCCCATGGGCTTCGAGGGCTCAACAGGGGAGGCGGCAAGCGCAGGGCGTGACCTTCCACTGTGGAGAACTTGTGGACCGGTGCGTGCTCAGGCCAGCGCCGGAGCCTGGGTCACGCGGACATCGTCGCGCCATGCCGAGTAGTGAATGCGCCCCAGCGGGTCCTCATGCATGCCCTCGGGTGAGAGCGTTCCGATGATGTCCACGGACTCGGAGCCGTCCGGGGCGGGGTGGGTGCGGAACTCGACGCAGAGGCCGAACAGCGGCACCGGCAGTCCATGCCAGCGCACGCGTTGGCCACGCAGGGACACCCCACCGTCCTCCAGCACGCGGACGTTCAACTCCACTTCCAGGCCGTGCTCGACGAAGACCTCGTAGAGCCGGCCCTTGCGCACGACGAAGTCGGAGTCGAACACGCGCAGCACGCCGTCGCAGTACAGCTCGCGCACGAAGTGCATGGAGCCATCCACCCTGCGGAAGGTGCGGAAGCGCGAGGGGAAGGCCCGTGCGCCGTGCTCGGATACGCCCTGCCCGAGCAGCCGCGTGGCCACCCACGCGATTCCCCGAGCCATCCGCGTGCGCAGCTCCACGGAGGCACTCACGGCCCACGCACCGGGGTTGCTGTAGAAGCGCACCACGCGGGGGTCCACGCTCGCCACCTCCGCACCGAGTGTCGCCGCGAGCAGGGGCCACGCCTCCGCGGGGCCCACGCGCTGGCCGCGGTGGAGTGCGCGCACGCCCCGGCGATACACACCGGCCGCGGCCCATGCGGTGACGAAGCTGGAGAGCAGCAGCCAGGCCGCGCGCCGCTCATCCACCAGCCCCGGGTACCGCGGCCAGCGAGGGAAGAGCACCGCGCGAGCGGTGGCGAGGGCATAGTGCTGGAGCAGGCTCCACCCGGCGCGCAGCAGCCGCCCCAGCGTCACGGCCATGCCGTGAGCCATTGCCGCTTCACCGGACACGGCCCCCGCGAGGGCGGGCTGGTCGAAGAAGCGTGAGCCGAGCGTCATCTCCAGGTGCTGCACGAGCAGTCGCCACAGCGGCTCACCGTCATGGGCCCGTGCCTCCGCGAGGAAGACCGCTTCGTGTCCAGCTCCCCGCGCCTCGGCGGCGTCCCGCAGGTGGGCCTCAATCCACCGCTCGTCGCGAATCTCCAGGGGAAGGCCCTCCACACAGGCTCGCGCGTACGAGGCCCAGGCCGCGGTACGCGGACGTCCCAGCGAGTCCACCGGCAGCACCGCCGCGCCCAGACGGGCGAACGGAGGGGACACACCCCAGAAGCGGCCCAGGGTCACGGCGCTCGCGACGAGCAGGTGCACCCGGGCCATGCGGCACGGATGGGCCCCGTAGAAGTCCGCGAGCAGCTCCACCGCGCGGCGGGATGCACGCTGACGGTGCACGAAGGCTCGGAGTGCCTCCGACGGAGCACCGGGCAGCCACTTCCGGGCGTCCGCGAGCTCCTCGGAGGCAAGGTCCTCGTGCAGGGGCTCATCGTCGGCCTCGAACGCTCCCGAGAGCACCTCCCCCGAAGTGCCCCTCTGAAGGGACCGCCCTGTTCTGCTCCAGGGTGAAACACTCTCAGCCGAGACCGAGCCGCTCATGGCGATACCTCCACAAGTTCTCCACAGGAGGACGCAGCCCCCGCCTCACTGCGCTCGTTGCCGGAACCGAGCCAGCTCCGCGCCGCCCCCGGAGCGGGCGCCCTGCCCAGCACACGAGCGAGGACGAACAGCGCGAAGCGCCACCGCGAGCGACCCCGGGCCAGTGCACCCTCATCCCCCGCGCACCAGCGGCGCAACGTCTCGAAGCCCCACTCCGTGCCCAGCCGCATGACGGGGCGGAACAGCACCGCGTCGAGCAATTCGCCCACCACGCCGTGCCGCGTCTGGTAGTCGAACACCGTCTTGAAGAACGTTCCCTCGGGCCGGCGCTCGTAGAGCCAGAGGCCGCGCCCCTTGAGGATGAGGCTGCGGAAGTCGTCCGAGCCGAACTCGAAGGTGGAGCGCACCAGCGGCGTGTTCGCGAGGTAGCGGCCCCAACCCTTCACCTCCAGCCCGAAGCCCAGGTGCGTGCGGTAGTCCATGAGGTGGAAGCCGCGCGCGTCGCACTCCGGCAGGTAGCGGATGGAGGTGAAGCGCACGTCCCATCGCGTGTGCAGCTCCGGCTCCTGCGTGCGCTCCCATACCGTCTCGACGGGTGCGGGGATGAGCGCCTCCACGACGATGCGGCGCGGAGGCGGCTGCTTCTGCACCGCCGGCATGCGGCGGAACGCGAACCACCGCGCCAGGTCCCGAGCGAACGAGGCCAGCGCCACCACGCCCATCACCGTCATCAGCGTGCGCAGGGCCACGGGAACGGCGGGAGGGTCCACGCGAAGGCCGGTGGGCAGGAGCCGGTCGGGCCACACGGTGTGGAAGATGGACATGAGGTACAGCCCGACGAGCACGCTGAGCACCACGTGCATGAAGTACTCGCCGCGAGGCAGTCCACCCTGGGGTGCGCGGCTGTCGCGCTCCTCCCAGACATCGGCCCAGGCGACGAAGACATCCGCCGCGTAGAGCACCGCGAGCAACCCCAGCGCCGCGCCCTGGAAGCGCAGGTGCGGGACCCAGAGGAACTGGAGCCCGTAGATGAGGTGGCGCACGGTGTGCCAGAGGACTTCCCGCTGGCACTCGGCGCGCTCCTGGAGGCGGCCGCGCCACATGTGGAAGTAGAGGACGTCGAAGGCGCCCAGCAGTCCGATGGCGAGCAGCAGATAGAAAGCGGCGGTCATACCCGGCCCCTGTGCAACGAGGCGGCCAGCGCAGCGCGGTGCCCCAACCGCGCGGAATCTCAGGGCGTCACGGGGTCCACGGGCCCGTCACTGTCAACGCCGTGGACAGCGGCGACAACGCGGGTGCCGGACTCGGTTACCGAACCTACCTGGCGGGACGTCCCTGTCAGTCGTGCGTGCTATCGACCCCACGCAGCCATTCAAGGGGGGGCGGGTGTCTGATACGGAATCGCTGGCGTTGGCTTCGCTGGAGCAGCAGCAGACCGAGGTGGTGTTCGGATTGGTAGGGGCCGTGGGAACCGACCTCGGTCGATTGGAGAAGTTCCTGAAGGAAGGGCTTCAGCGGTTCAACTACGAACCTGAAGTCGTTCGGGTTACGAGCCTGCTGGACACCTTCGATGTCTCCCGCTTCGACATCACCTTGGAGAACGCACCCGAGGACAGACGTATCCTCACTCGCATCAAGGGAGGCAATGAGCTTCGTCGCCTGTCGGGACGAAACGACATCTTTGCGCTGTACGCGGCTCAGCAAATCTCCGCTCGCCGCCCCGGTACGAGCACCGCCAGAAGTCCCGACCTCAAGCCTCGCTGGCGAACCGCGCACATCGTCCACTCACTGAAGCATCCGGAGGAGGTGAGGACCCTCAGGCGCATCTATGGACCGGGCTTCTTCCTGTTGGGCGTGTACTCACCCGAGTCGTCGAGACTCCGCAACCTGGTGGACCGCTATCTCATCACCGAGGAGAAAGCGCGAGGGCTCATCCGACAGGACGAGAACGAGAAGGAGGGACACGGTCAGCACGCCCGCGACACCTTCGAGCTTTCCGATGTCTTCATATCCATGACCGGGAATGAGGACGAATCCAGGAGTCAGCTCTTCCGTTTCCTGGACCTCGTCTTCGGCGCACCCTGGACGACTCCGACCCAGGAAGAGCACGCCATGTTCATGGCCTTCGCGGCTTCGATGCGCTCAGGCAGCCTGGCCCGGCAGGTCGGAGCTGTCATCACCAGTTCCACCGGTGACGTGATTTCCACGGGGGCCAACGACACGCCCCAGTATGGGGGTGGGCAATACTGGCCCGGGCTTCATGACCAGCGCGACAGTGCGAGAGGTGTCGATTACAACGACGTCCTCAAGCGACGCCTCGTCGTGGAAATCATGCGCAAGGTGAAGGCCCGCTACGAGTCGGGTGAAAAGTGCACCAGCGATGACGACCTCTACGAAGAAGGACGCAAGTTCTTCTCCGAAACGGGATTGCTGGACATCACCGAGTACAGCCGGGAGGTCCACGCGGAGATGGCGGCCTTGTCGGCCTCCGCACGCATGGGTGCTTCGACACGTGGAGCGCACCTGTACGCCACCACATTCCCCTGCCACAACTGCGCCAAGCACATCGTGGCGGCCGGGATTGAACGGGTCTACTTCGTTGAGCCCTATCCGAAGAGCCATGCCTTGAGGCTCCACGATGATTCCATCGCTCAGATGGATGGTCAGGATGTCAAGGGGCGGGTGGCCTTCATCCCCTTCATGGGCGTAGGGCCTCGTAGGTTCTTTGACCTGTTCTCGATGCAACTGAGCTCGGGCCGGCCTGTCTCTCGGAAGAATCGGGAGGGCCGGAAGGTGGAGTGGACGACGACAAAGAGCACTCCCCGCATCCCGTTACTCCCTTATTCTTATGTGCGGCGCGAGCGACTGGCGATGGACGAACTGCGGCAGGCGCTCGAACCCATGGAGCAGGGACGGAAGTCGAAGGGAGGGGAGAACTGAATGTCATCCTTCAAGAAGATGGACACCGAAGCGAGCCGCCAGTTCTGGGAGTCACTGGAAAGCAATCGGCGTGTTGTCGCGACATGGCCCGACTGGATGCGGCGTGGCTCGGTGGGAGAGGCCCTGGTTCGCGAGTGGGACGAGCCCGAGGAGACCCTGCCCAACCCTTCGGAGCACGACGCCCATCGTGAGTGACGTGAGCGGAGTCGTTCCGTCGTCCTTCGAGTTCGAACGGCATCGATGAGCTGAAGGCCGCGCGTGATGGGAGTTGCGATGGCGCATGGGCACTCCCTGCGCCACGGTCGTCCCGCGGTTCGCTCATGGTTTTCGCAGGTCCAGGATGCGCCCCTCGCGCAGCCAACCCCGCGCATCCACCGTGAGCGGCGCGCCCACGGCCACCACCCGCTCCGGCGCCTTCCGTGTCAGCCACCCGAGCCAGGCACACAGCGCCGCATCGAGCTGGTCATGCGTGGGCAATTCCCCCTCCGGAAAGCGCAGCCCGTTGACCTCCAGCACCGCGCGCCGCCGCTCACGCCCGTCGCGTGACGCCTTTGCCCCCAACTTCTCCACAGCCAGCGCCCGCCACGTCGCTCCAGGAAAGGCCTCGAACAACCGCGCCTCACTCACGGACGCCGTGTCCAGGTCCAGCATGGGCAACCCACCCCGGGCCCGCAGTCCAGCGAACAGCAGCACGCTCCCGCGCACGAACCCACAGAACGGACGCCCCGGCACGGGCAGTACGTCCGGCGTCCTCCCAGGGGCGCGCAGCAACCGCTCCGCCTCCCGCACCTGTGCCCCCGGCCGTGCCAGCGCCTGGGGCCCATCCACGACGAGCACATCCTCCGCGCCCACGGGGAACGCCGCCGCCAGGGCCACGGGGTCGAAGTCACCGCCCCGTGACGGAGGCGCGGGCCACCGGGCCTCGGAGAAGCGCACGCGTCCGCGCGTGTCGACCTCCGCGATGTCCACCGGGCGACACGCGCGCGAGTACGGGTCCGTCAAATCCCAGCCCACGAAGCGCACTTCCTCCTCATGCACCGGGAGTGCTGCGCCGTCCACCTCCACCCGTTACATCTCCCGCCCTCACTCCCCCCAAGCAGGACACACGAGGTGGCACGCACATGAATTACCGGCAGCTGGGCCGCACTGGCCTCTATGTCTCGGAGCTGTGCTTCGGAGCCATGACCTTCGGTGGCGAGGGCTTCTGGAAGGTCGTCGGCACGCAGGGCCAGTCGGAGGCGGACAAGCTCGTGGGCCGCTCCCTGGACGCAGGCATCAACTTCTTCGACACCGCCAACGTCTACTCCAACGGCGTCTCCGAGGAGCTCCTCGGCAAGGCCCTGGGCGCGAAGCGCTCCAACGTCGTGCTGGCCACCAAGGTCCGCGGGCGCATGGGCCCGGGCCCCAACGACCTGGGCCTGTCGCGCGGCCACATCATGGACTCGGTCCACGCGAGCCTGAAGCGCCTGGGTACCGACTACATCGACCTGTACCAGATTCACGGCTACGACGCCGTCACGCCGCTGGACGAGACGCTGCGCGCGATGGACGACCTCGTCCACCAGGGCAAGGTGCGCTACCTCGGCGCCTCCAACCTGGCCGCGTGGCAGCTCATGAAGGCGCTGGGCATCAGCGAGAACAAGGGTCTGGCCCGCTTCGAGTCGCTGCAGGCCTACTACACCATCGCCGGGCGTGATTTGGAGCGCGAGCTGGTGCCGCTGATGAAGGACCAGCACCTGGGCCTCATGGTGTGGAGCCCGCTGGCCGGTGGCTTCCTCAGTGGCAAGTACCGCCGCGAGCAGCAGGGTCCGCAGGGCAGCCGCCGCGTCGACTTCGACTTCCCGCCCATCAACAAGGACCGCGCCTATGACGTCATCGACGTGATGGACGGCGTGGCGAAGGAGCACAGCGTCTCCGTGGCGCGCGTGGCGCTCGCGTGGCTGCTGCACCAGCAGCACGTCACCACCATCATCATCGGCGCGAAGAACGAGCAGCAGCTGGAGGACAACCTCGCGGCCACCACGCTGAAGCTGACGCCCGAGCAGCTCAAGAAGCTCGACGCCGTCTCGAAGCTCCCGGACGAGTACCCGCAGTGGATGCTCGAGCGGCAGGGCGGGGACCGCGTGCCCCCGGCGAAGTAGTCCCGTCGAAAAGCAGGGCACGGGAAGATTCGAAAGAGGGCGCGTTCCAGGGGCATCGCTTCAAACACGAAGCCCCAAGGAGCCTCTCATGCAACACCGTGCCCTGCTGTCCGCCGCCCTGCTGTTCGCCTCCGCCTGTGGTCCCGTCCCCGAGGACGCAACTCCCGGTGACACGTCTTCGCTCGCGAGCGCGGAGCAGGACCTCTGCGTCACCCCGCGCAAGCTGAACCTGCTGTCCAACGCGAGCTACGACACGGTGGGCTCCTTCGGGAACCCCGTCTCCCTCATCACCTCCGTCCCCGGAGGCGCGGGGTGGTCCGCGGCGGCGGACTGGACGATGTTCACCAACACCGCGGGCTACATCTACTCGCGCGTGCTGCCGTCGGCGCGGCCCAACGCGGGCAGCTCGAACATGATTCAGGTGAACACGCTGGGCTGGGGCAACGGCCTGGTGCAGGTGTTCAAGCCCTATGGCACGGGGCCGCGGAAGGTCATCTCGGGCGCGTGGGTCTTCGTACTGCGCGGCAAGGTGGGCATGGGCACGGGCAACGGCGGCAACACGGGCCTGGACACCTTCAGCCAGACGACGGGCCAGTGGGAGTGGCTGGCCGCGTCCAACGGTGTCTCTCCGGCCAACGAGTTCATCATCTACGCGGCGGACGTGGGCGGCGCGGAGTTCTTCGTCGACGCCGCGAGCGTGGTGGAGGCGCCCAACCTCCTGAAGAACGCGGACTTCGACCTGCTGAGCGGAGGCAGCGTCTTCGCGACGAGCAGCGTGAATGTGCCGGGTGGCGCGGGCACCTCGGCGGCGGCGAACTGGACGCTGTTCGCGAACACGGCGCCGGCGCACTTCTACACGGAGGTGAAGCCGTCCACGCGCGTGCCGGGGACGCGGATGATGCGAGTGATGACCTCGGGCGAGCGCAACGGGCTGGTGCAGGTCTTCCCGTCCGACAACCCGTGTGACGTGGACGGGCCGGACCACGTGGTGTCGGGCGCATGGGTCTTCGTGCGCAGCGGCAAGGTGGGCCTGGGCACGGGCAACGGCGGCAACACGCACATCGACGTGGAGAGCACCCTGCTGAACCAGTGGGAGTGGCTGAAGGCGCCCAACGGCGTGTCGCCGGCGAACGAGCTCATCCTCTACTCGACGAACACCGCCGGCGCCGACTTCGACGTGGACTTCGCCAGCGTCAACGAGACGCCGTGAGCGGAAGGGAAGCTCAGTTCCACGGCAGGGCGGAGCGCTTCGCCCAGTAGTCGCGAGGCGCCTCCACCAGGCCGTCCAGTCGTGACTCCAGCTCCGCGCTCCACGGCACGGAGCGCGCGGCCAGGTTGTCCCGGAGCTGCTCCACGGTGGAAGCGCCGCTGAGCACCACGGAGACCCACGGCTGTGCGAGCACCGCGGCGAGCGCGAGCGCATCCGGAGTCACACCGCGCTCGGAAGCCAGCGCGCGCAGAGGACGCAGCTCCGGGCTGGAGTCGCGCGAGGTGAGCCGGCCATTGGCCACAGCCTCCTTGACGATGACGCCCCAGCCGGCCGCATGCGCCTCCGCGAGCGCGGGCCCGGCGGAGCGCTCCAGCAGGTTCCACGTGGCCTGCACACAGGAGAACACCGGCGCCCCGTCCACGCGGACCTCCAGCGCGCGCCGCAGCACCTCCGCCTGCGAGGCACCGCTGAGCGACAGTCCCACGGCGAGCCCCTGCTCCCGCATCCGGGCCAGCGCGGAGAGGACGGCGCTGTCCTTCAGCACGCCGCTCTCGAAGGTCGCGGAGTGGATTTGATACAGCGCCAGGTGGGCACCGAGCAGCGCGCGGCTCTCCCCGAGCTGCCGCTGGAGCGTGGGCAGGGTGTGGTCCTTCACCTCGTGGTGCTCGGCGCGGACCTGCCAGTCGGCGGTGTACGTGTAGCCCCACTTGGAGCCCACGGTGACGTCCCCGGGGCGCAGGTTCCGCGCGGAGAGCCACGAGGCGAGGAACGCCTCCGCACGGCCGTACGAGCGGGCGGCGTCGAAGTAACGGAGGCCCAAGTCGTACGCGGCATCCAGCACGGCATGGGCCTGCCGCTCCATGGCGGGGACGGAGCGGTCCTCACCGAAGTCCGAGCCATGGCCGAGCGAGATGTAGCCCGGCCGGCCAAGCGCGGCGAGACCGAGGCCCAGCGAAGAGACGGCGGGCCCATGGGCCCCCAGGGTTCGAGTCATGCCTCCCTCCGTAGCGCATCCGGCGGGTCCCAGGTGTCAGAGGCACCGGCGGAAGTCGACCCCGGCACACCCCCGGCCGCGCGGAGTCCACCCGCGCGGAGGGTGAAGCCACCTTCCACCGGCTGAGCGGGGGCAGGCGTTCAGTGGATGAGGCAACAGCTCCGGGGGCAACCGAGCACGGCCACCCTCTCTGACCGCGTCGCGGGCGTGCTGTTGATTCGCAAATCAATTATACCTCCAGGCAGACCCCTTCACCCCTCTCCCAAGGAGACTCCTGGTGAGCCAAGAAGCCTTCATCTTCGACGCGGTACGCACCCCTCGCGGCAAGGGCAAGAAGGGCGCGCTGCATGGGACCAAGCCCATCTCGCTGCTCGTCGGGCTGGTGGATGCGCTCAAGAAGCGCAACCCGGGCCTGGACCCGAAGCGCATCGATGACGTGGTGCTCGGCATCGTCTCGCCCGTGGGAGACCAGGGCGCGGACATCGCGCGGACGCTGGTGCTCGCGGCGGGCCTTCCGGAGACGGTGGGCGGCGTGCAGCTCAACCGCTTCTGCGCCTCCGGCCTGACGGCGGTGAACATGGCCGCGCAGCAGGTGCGCTCGGGCTGGGAGCACCTGGTCATCGCGGGCGGAGTGGAGAGCATGTCGCGCGTGCCCATGGGCTCGGACGGTGGCGCGTGGGCCATGGACCCCGCCACCAACTACGACACCTACTTCGTGCCGCAGGGCATCTCCGCGGACCTCATTGCCACCATCGAGGGCTTCACCCGCGAGGACGTGGACCGCTACGCCGCGCGCTCGCAGGAGCTGGCCGCGAAGGCCTGGGCCGGCGGGTACTTCCAGAAGTCCATCGTCCCGGTGGTGGACCAGAACGGCCTCACCATCCTGGACCGCGACGAGCACATGCGCGCGGACACCACGGTGGCCTCGCTCGGCAAGCTCAATCCGTCCTTCGAGGGCATGGGTGAGATGGGCGGCTTCAACGCGGTGGCGCTGCAGAAGTACCACTCCGTGGAGCGCATCCACCACGTGCACACGCCGGGCAACTCGTCCGGCATCGTCGACGGCGCGGCGCTGGTGCTGGTGGGCTCGGAGCAGGTGGGCAAGTCGCTCGGCCTGACGCCGCGGGCGCGCATCGCCGCCACCGCCACGTCCGGCGCGGAGCCGACCATCATGCTCACCGGCCCGCTGCCGGCCACGAAGAAGCTGCTCGATATCGCCGGCCTCACGCCGAAGGACATCGACCTCTTCGAGCTCAACGAGGCCTTCGCCTCCGTGGTCCTCAAGTACCAGAAGGACCTGGGCATCCCGGACGAGAAGCTCAACGTCAACGGCGGCGCCATCGCCATGGGCCACCCGCTGGGCGCCACGGGCGCGATGATTCTGGGCACGGTGGTGGACGAGCTGGAGCGCCGCAAGGCGCGCCGCGCGGTCGTCACCCTCTGCGTCGGCGGCGGCATGGGCGTGGCCACCCTCGTCGAGCGCGTCTGATTCCTTCCTCCTCTTTCGACACCCTTTCGAGCGAACCCATGAGCGAGCAGAACACCATCCGCTGGGAACGAGACGCCGACGGCATCGTCATCTTGACGTTGGATGACCCGAGCCAGTCCGCGAACACCATGAACGCCGCCTACGTGAAGTCCATGCGTGCGGTGGTGGACCGTCTGGTCCAGGAGAAGAGCAGCATCACCGGCGTGGTCATCACTTCCGCGAAGAAGACGTTCTTCGCCGGTGGCGACCTGAACGACCTGCGCAGCGTGAAAAAGGAGAACGCGCAGCAGGTCTTCGAGCTGGGGCAGGAAATCAAGGCGCAGCTGCGGACGCTGGAGACGCTGGGCAAGCCCGTTGTCGCGGCCATCAACGGCGCGGCGCTCGGAGGCGGGCTCGAAATCGCGCTCGCGTGTCACCGGCGCATCGTCGCGGACGTGAAGGGCGCGCAGCTGGGCCTGCCGGAGGTGACGCTCGGCCTGCTGCCCGGCGGCGGCGGCGTGGTGCGCACGGTGCGGATGCTCGGCATCGTGGACGCGCTGATGAAGGTCCTGATCCAGGGCCAGCGCATGCGCCCGCAGGAGGCGAAGGAAGTGGGCCTCGTGCACGAGGTGGTGGAGTCGGTGGACGCGCTGCTGCCCGCGGCGAAGGCGTGGGTGAAGGCGAACCCGAGCGCGCAGCAGCCGTGGGACGTGAAGGGCTACAAGATTCCGGGTGGCACTCCGTCGCACCCGGGCCTCGCGGCGAACCTGCCGGCGTTCCCCGCCAACCTGCGCAAGCAGCTCAAGGGCGCGAACATGCCCGCGCCGCGCGCCATCATGGCCGTGGCCGTGGAGAGCACGCAGGTGGACGTGGACACCGCGTTCACCATCGAGTCGCGCTACTTCACCGAGCTGGCCACCGGCCAGGTCGCGAAGAACATGATTCAGGCGTTCTTCTTCGACATGCAGCACATCAACTCGGGCGGCGGCCGTCCCAAGGGCTTCCCGCAGCACACGGCGAAGAAGGTCGGCGTGCTGGGTGCCGGAATGATGGGCGCGGGCATCGCGTACGTCTGCGCGAAGGCCGGCATCGACGTGGTGCTCAAGGACGTGAGCCTGGAGGCGGCCGAGAAGGGCAAGCAGTACTCGGTCAAGCTGGTGCAGAAGGGCGTCGAGAAGGGCAAGGTCACGAAGGAGAAGGGTGACGCGCTGCTGGCGCGCATCGTCCCCACCGCGGACGCGAAGGCGCTCGCGGGCTGCGACCTGGTCATCGAGGCCGTGTTCGAGAGCGTGGAGCTGAAGCACAAGGTGTTCGCGGAGATTCAGGACGTCGTCGCCCCGGACGCGGTGCTCGGCTCCAACACGTCCACGCTGCCCATCACCCTGCTGGCGGAGGGCGTGAAGCGGACGGAGGACTTCGTCGGCATGCACTTCTTCTCGCCGGTGGACAAGATGCCGCTGCTGGAGCTCATCGCCGGGAAGAAGACGAGCGATGCGACGCTGGCGAAGGCCATCGACATCGCGGTGCAGATTGGGAAGACGCCCATCGTCGTCAATGACAGCCGGGGTTTCTTCACCAGCCGCGTCATCGGCACCTTCCTCAACGAGGCCATCGCCATGGTGGGCGAGGGCATCTCTCCCGCGTCCATCGAGCAGGCGGGTCAGCAGGCGGGCTACCCCGCGGCGCCGCTCCAGCTGATGGACGAGCTCACGCTGACGCTGCCGCGCAAGATTCGGCAGGAGACGAAGGCCGCCGTCGAGGCCTCGGGTCAGAAGTGGGTGGAGCACGGCAGCTACGCCGTCGTGGACGCGCTCATCGACCAGCACCAGCGCAAGGGCCGCTCCACCGGGGGTGGCTTCTACGACTACGTGGATGGCAAGCGCACGAACCTGTGGCCGGGGCTCGCGCAGCACTTCACGAAGCCGGGCCACACCATTCCCTTCGAGGACATGAAGGAGCGGATGCTGTTCGCGGAGGCCATCGACACGGTGCGCTGCCTCGACGAGGGCGTGCTGCGCTCGGTGGAGGACGCGAACATCGGCTCCATCCTCGGCATCGGCTTCCCGCCGTGGACGGGCGGCGTGGTGCAGTACATCAACGGGTATGAGGGGCGTACCGGTACGGGGCCTCGCGGCTTCGTCATCCGCGCGCGTGAGCTGGCGGAGCGCTACGGCAAGCACTTCCTGCCGCCCGCGTCGCTGGTGGAGAAGGCGGAGAAGGGCGAGCTGCTGAAGTAGCCCGCTCCCACGGAAGGCGCAGGTCCCGGCTCGGCGTGCCATTCACATGGCCGCCGAGCCGTCGTTTTTGCGCGACGCGAAGTCCCTCGTCGAGAGACAGCGCGCGTCCTTCGAGACGCGCGTCATGCTCCTGCCGTACGCCGGGAAGCTCGGCCTCTTCAAGCGCTTCCCGTGAAGCCATCATCGTGTCCTTGCGGCCCCTGGTACCGCCCCCCTGCAAGGACCTGCATCGGATGGTTTAGAGTCTTCCGGACGGCGCACACCGCACGCGCCGGCGGGAGGGGATTCCTTGTCAGCGACTCGCTGTGCCGTGGGACTGCTGCTGCTCTGGGCGTGGGGCTCCGCGGGGGCGCAGCCCTCGCCGTCCCTTCCCTACCGCCACGAGTCGTGCTCCGAGAACGGACGGGTCTGTCTCATCATCGAGCAGCCGGACAGCGAGAGCGCGACGCTCACCCTGCGCACCACGGCGACCTCCGAGCTCACGGTGACGCTCGACGCGGAGGTGGAGAACGTGGAGCTCTCGACGCCGCTGCCGGTCACCGCCGTGTTCGAGGGCTCGCAGACGAAGACGCTGGTGCAGCTGCGGCGCGCGAAGCGGGGGCTGGCCTGGCGGTACAAGAACGTCCACTACAAGTGGAACTGGGGCACCGCCCGGGCGCGGCATGACGACTCCGTCCTCTACCTGCTGCCCTTCGAGCCCAACCACTCCGTCCGCGTGATTCAGGGCTACGACGGCGGCATCAGCCACACCGGCTTCATGCGCTACGCGCTGGACTTCGCCCTGCTGGAGGGCTCGCTGGTGCGCGCCGCCCGCGACGGCGTCGTGGCGGATGCCATCCACACCTTCAAGACGGGCGGCACCGACAAGAGCTACCGCGAGCAGGACAAGGCGAACCGGGTGTTGGTGCGCCACGCCGACGGGACGTTCGGCTACTACGGGCACCTCAAGCCGGGCGGAGTCTTCGTGCGGGAGGGCCAGTCCGTCACCGCCGGGCAGCCGCTGGGCATCTCCGGCAACACCGGCTACTCGCACGGCCCGCACCTGCACTTCGAGGTGCGCACGGCGGTGGACGGCACGCAATGGCAGACATTCCCCGTCCGCTTCACCACCCAGCAGGGCCGAGGCCTCACGCTGGAGCAGGACAAGTCCTACTCCGCCTCGCGCTGAGCGTGCCGGCCTCCGTGAGGCGCTCGCAGTCTGGCGGCGCGGGGCCTGGGAAGTCCACGGGGGCATCCGGGCGAAGTGGGAGCAGATGGGCTGGGTGCGCAGCGAGCTGGGCGAGAATCGGGCCACGCTCAGGGCTGGCCCGGGCGCCAGTGCGTCACGGTGACGACGGGCGAGGTGCTGCTCGAGGTGTCCGCCGGCGTGGAGAGCGAGTCGAGCTCCTGCGTCTGCTGGCGGAGCTGCGCGTCCAGGAACCGGAGCGTGTCGTTGGCACTGGCGGCCCAGCCTCGCGCTGTGCTCGTGGCCCGTCCCCCGGGCGCGAGCGTGGGAGCCACGGCCGTGGCGGCGCCGACGCTGGTGAAGTCGAGGTGCCTGAGCCCCGTGATTCGCACGAGCCACCGGTCCGCGCCGCGCAGGGAGCGCACGAGGTCGAAGTCGGGTACCACCGCCGCGTCGCCCTGTTGGTAGAGGTGGAGCAGCGGCACGCGGAAGTCCTCCGGGCGGAAGTCGGTGAGGCGGGCGAGCCACTCCTTGCCCTGGCGGCTGGCGATGCCACCGTCGAGGCTGACCAGGGCGGACGTCTCGGGGTGCTCGCGCGCGAAGAGGAAGGCCGCGCGGGCTCCGAAGCTGTGTCCCACGAGCGCGACGCGCGAGGTGTCCACATGCGTGTCGGCCTTGAGGGCGTCGAGCGCACGCACCAGTTCCCGGGCCTGGCCCCGCGCGATGGCGAGGATGTCCTCGTTCACTGACGGCGGCGCGAGGTGCGCGGGGAAAGGCGTGGTGGCCACGATGTAGCCGTGGCTCGCGAGGTACTCGGCCAGCACCGCTTGATGGTGGGCGGAGTGGAAGCGCCCCTGCGCCACGAGTACCAGCGGGAAGCGGCCCGGCGCCGGAGCGGCTCCGCGCACCGCGAGGACGTCCGCGTTCAACCACGCCGACACGGCGGACGCTGGCAGCCCCATCCCCGTCACGAGCTGCTGGTAGCGCGTCACCGCGGCCCTGGAGACGTCAGCGTCCTCGGAGGACTCCGGTCGTTGCTCGGAGCCGGTGAGGCCCACGTAGTCGCGGTAGTGCAGGCGCGCGGTGGAGGCCGCGTCGCGCGCGGGATACCAGACGGTGAGCTGGAGCGGGCGGGCGTCCGCGGCGTACGTGCCGGCGGGAACCGCCATGACGCGCAGGCCCACGTCATGCTTGCCCGGCGCGAGAGACCCCCAGATTGCGGGCGCGGTGCGCGCGGGCGCCCGGCTCACCCGGGACGGCGCGGAGGGCGCGGGCCGACTCGTGCCACAGCCGGCGAGGAGGGCCAGCGCCAGCAGCGAGGACCGGAGTGCGCCGTGTCCGAGAGAACTCAGCAGCACGGCGGCAAAGGGAGCAGGGCGCACGGCGCGGAGCATAGGAGTCTCCCGCATCGCCGTTCTACCCTCCGGAAGCGGTTCTTCCGTGCGGTCTACACCTCGGTGAACTTCATGCCCGTGGCCTCCGTACGCTCCAAGGCGTCCTTGATGTCCTCGGAGACCAGGAAGTGGGGCGGTCTCCATTCCTCGACGTCCACCGGCAGCAACTGGATGAGGGCGCGGGTAGATGCCATGACGGGGACGCTGGCACGGGTTCTGAGTCACCGGACAGGCTGGAAACCACTTCCTCTATTCATCAACCCCCAGCTGTTTCATGACTGCGATGACTTGGTCGGCTTCAGGCAAGCGCATGGCTCGCGCTTCGCGGAGTGCGGCTCTCAGTAGTTCGACGGCAAGTTGTTTGTCTCCAGGTTGATTCCGGGCGAGGTAGATGGTCGCTAGGTTTGCCCGCCCGATAATCAGGTCGTGGCGTAGCCCCAGCCGCTCGTAGACGGGGAGTTCCTCCTCGCGGCGGATGCGAAGGGCCTCGTCCAACTGCCCCCGGTCTTGGAGGATGTCGGCCACCTGTCCCAGCGTCACGGCGCGAGAGCGCACGTCGCCCAGCCGCTCGTAGACGGGGAGTTCTTCCTCGTGGCGGATGCGAAGGGCCTCGTCCAGCTGACCCCGGACTTGGAGGATGTCGGCCACTCGTCCGAGCGTCACGGCGCGAGAGCGCACGTCGCCCAGCCGCTCGTAGACGGGGAGTTGCTCCTCGCGGCGGATGCGAAGGGCCTCGTCCAACTGCCCCCGGGCTTGGAGGATGTCGGCCACTCTCCCCAGCGTCACGGCGCGAGAGCGCACGTCGCCCAGCCGCTCGAAGACGGGGAGTTGCTCCTCGCGGCGGATGCGAAGGGCCTCGTCCAACTGCCCCCGGGCTTGGAGGATGTCGGCCACTTTCCCCAGCGTCACGGCGCGAGAGCGCACGTCGCCCAGTCGCTCGTAGACGGAGAGTTCCTCCTCGCGGCGGATGCGAAGGGCCTCGTCCAACTGCCCCCGGTCTTGGAGGATGTCGGCCACTCTCCCCAGCGTCACGGCGCGAGAGCGCACGTCGCCCAGCCGCTCGTAGACGGGGAGTTCCTCCTCGCGGCGGATCCGAAGGGCCTCGTCCAACTGCCCCCGGTCTTGGAGGATGTCGGCCACCTGCCCCAGCGTCACGGCGCGAGAGCGCACGTCGCCCAGCCGCTCGTAGACGGAGAGTTCCTCCTCGCGGCGGATGCGAAGGGCCTCATCCAACTGCCCCCGGTCTTGGAGGATGTCGGCCACTCTCCCCAGCGTCACGGCGCGAGAGCGCACGTCGCCCAGCCGCTCGTAGACGGGGAGTTCCTCCTCGCGGCGGATGCGAAGGGCCTCGTCCAACTGCCCCCATGCTTGGAGGATGTCAGCCTCCAGCCCGCGAGCGAGAGCGGATTCGCGCTCGTTTCCGTCAGCATGGTCCAGTCGGGCCTTGGCCTGTGCGGCTTCGAGAGCCTCACCCAGCTCGCCAGCGCGAAGTGCCACATTGCCGAGTGTCCATAGTGCGCCAGAGCGATGCTTCGATGAAACCGCCACCGTCACACAACGCCTGGCGAAGGTCATCCAGGACATGAAGGGCCCGCAGCGCTGCGCATAGACGGAACCCGCGCGTTCAACACGTGCGCACTCCGCATCCGGTACTTCCGGAAGCCAGCTCACCAGCGAGGCTGCTTCTTCATGCACCGCTTGCCAGTTCTGGCCCTGCTCGGTCTCGTGACCCGGGTCACGCTGTGGCAGTCGCGTCACGAACCATTCAGTCATCCGCCCGATGACTGCGCTGTCCCTCGCCTCGCCCCTCAGCAGCTCCGCCAGTAGCGGGTGAAGACGCCAACCGGGCTCCTTCCTCCCCTCCGTTGCTTCTTCCAATAAGCACAGCCCGAAGGCCCGCACCGTCAGCTCCTCGAACTCCTCTGGGGGCAGCCCGGCCATGGCCGTCCCCAGGCTGGCGCCCACTCCCGAGGCGGGAGCATGTGCCAGGCCCGCGAGGCCGGACATCGCCCCGTCCGCCTTCGCCTGTCCGAGCGAGGTCTCCAGCTCCTCGCGCAAGACCGACAGGGAGAGTTCGAAGGTGCTGCGCAAGAGGGCTCGCGAGCGCTGCGCCGTCAGCAGCGGGTCCGCCTTGTCGACGGGCCCTACCTGGAAGCCCTGGCTGCGCAGGTAGTCGAAGAACGACTTCACCGGGCGGCGCGCGCGCAGGTAGCCCGCCGCGAGGTGAACGGCGAGGGGAAGGTACCCGAGCTCCCTCACCAGTCTTGCGAAGTCCGCGGACTCCTCGGGAGTCCGCGCCTCGCGGTACTCCGCCGCCAACTGCCGAAGGGCCGTGGTCTCGTCCAGCGGAGCCACTTCGATGCGAGCCCACCCCGCATCCGCTCCAAGCGCGCGATGCCGCCCCGTCACCACGATGGGGCACGCCTGGAGGTGTTTCACCAGCTCCACCGCGACCTCCGCCAGTGGCTCGCTGTCGACGTTCTCCACGTGCAGCAGCGTCATCGGCCGCTGGAGCCGCGCCTGCAGGTTCACCCACGCCTCGGGCCCGGCGGGCAGCTTCAGCGCATCCAGCAGCACGTCGCGCAGCCCTTCCAGCGTCCGCGTCTCCTTCGGCTCCAGCGTCAGCCGCACGTAGCCGCCAGGGAAGCGCTCCCGGTGCTCGTGGGCGAAGCGGTCGGCCAGGTAGCTCTTTCCCACTCCCGGCATGCCCAGCAGCGAGCAGACGGCCACCGGACGCGGGGCGCCGCTCGCGGGGAGCACCGCCTGCGCAATCCGCGCGAGCTCCTCCTTCCGCCCGACGAAGACGTCTCCCACGCGGGGATGAATCGTGCTCTCGGCGGGAGGTGTCTGCACCCACCACGTCAGCTTCCCGTGCGGCGCTTCTCGGTACAGGCTGGTGTCGTCATGCCAGATGCGCCCGCGCGGAGACCATGCACGGAAGTGCACGTCGTAGCGCTGCGGCCGACCCTGCTCGTCCAGCGTGACGGTGAGGACATGACACGCGTTGGGGTAGCGGTTGGACTGGTAGAGGCACCCCGCCGCCAGCCCTCGCAGCTTTCGTGACGGGTCTGCCCAGGTTTCGGGTTCCGACTCGTGGAGATGTCCGCGCAGCAGCAGGTCCACATGGTCCGCGAGCCGTCGCCGGCAGTCCTCACCGTCCCCCAGGTCCGTCAGGGGATGGTGCATCAGCGCCAGCCGGAAGCCCGGCAGTGGGTTCCCCTGCGCGTCCGTCACCAGCCGCATCACCTGGTCCTCCGTCAGCCATAGCTTGCGGCTGTCGCTGTCGTCTCCCGCGAGCCACGCGGAGTCCAGGCCGATGATGTGTACATCGAAGGGAAGCCCCAGCGGCGCCCTGGCCCGGTAGCCCAGCCGCTTGTGAGGCGAGTTCTCCGGCAGCAGGTCCGCGCGCTTCAGCGTGTCGCGGAGCCATTCGCGATAGGCGGACTGGCGCTGCAGGACCTCGTCGGGCAGCGCCTTCTTCATGCCGCGCGGTGCCCTACCGCCGGCCATCCACCGTGAGAAGGCCTCGCTCTCGTGCGGACCCATCTTCTCGCGCAGCGCCTTCCACGCGCGCTCAGCCGTCTTTCGGTGGACGTCGTGATTGCCAGGGACGAGGAAGAGCCGCTCGCGAGTCAGCCCCAGGCGCCCGAGCAGCGCGTCGAGGAAGTCCGTCAGCGGCTCGTACTCCCCCGCGACTCCCGATTGCGCCAGGTCCCCCGTGAAGCAGACCAGGTCAATGGGCCCCTCGCCCCGGAGCGCATCCAGGTTCCTTTCCCATTCGGTTCCCAGCACTTCGCGCCGCCGCCAGGCCGCTGTTTCACGCGTGCCGTTCTCGTGCAGGTCGGAGATATGGAGGATTCGCAGGCGATGGAGCTGGGCCATGGGTCGGGCGCCGATTCTCCTCCAGAATGACGGCTGGAGAAGGAGGTTCGACCTCACCCGTGGGCGACTCCCCACAAAACAGGACAGAGGTCCACGTGTAACCAGGTGCCGGGCCGATGCCGGACAGCAGGAGGATGCGCGGTGGGTCGATGGCGCCTGCGGAGAGAATCACCTCACATCCGGCGCATGAATCCACGCGACACGCCGGTGGCCGGAGTCGTGAGGCTGCACCGGATGATTCGCCGGGGCACCGAGTATGGCCCCGCGCTTCCAGAGGGCGTCCTGGAGAATGATGCCCGGTTACCGGGCCCAACGCGGGAACGGGCGCGTTCTCCGTTCCCAGGCGTCCGATTCCCAAGCGCCTTCGTGGCCTCCCCCAGTTCGTCGTGACGCGCGGTGGCAAGTATTGCTTCATGCCCGGGGCTCCGTGCGCTGCGCTGGCTCGCCGAGCTCGAGTCTTGAGGTCCACCGGAACAGCGCTGGACGCGGCGGAGGTCGCGACGGTGGGGGTGGTGCTGGAGGCGCTCGGAGTGGCGAGCCGGAGCGTGGCGCGATGATTCCGCATGGCGTCCCTGACGCGGGTCTGCGGGTGGAAATCGACTGCGTCGCGTACGTGCCTTGAGAATTCAGGGCGGACTGGGGCCCACCGCGCGGTGGGTCTCCACGGCCCTCGTGCTCGGAATTTCTCAGTGTCTAGGATTGTCGAGCACGCTCCATCAAACAATGACATAAGACAACACGCCTACCGCCCCGGGGATATGAATCACATCCACCGGACGGCAGACGTGCTCATTCACGGCTGACATTTCCGGCACCGCGGTCCACCTTGGCCTCCTCCGGTTCCCCAACCGGAGTTTCCAAGGAGAATGCCTTGTTTCGACTGAACCCACACTTCGCTGTGCTCATGCTGGCCGTCACCCTGGGAGGCTGCGGCCCAGAGGAGATGATGGAGGAGGAGACGGGCACGGAGACCGAGGCCGTGCTGGCTACTGCCGAGCAGGAGCTGGTCGGCAGCGGGTCGTACGTATGGACGTCTTCCAGCGCCGCGACGCCCATGGGCACTACCACGGACCGGTTCTGCTTCCTGGAGAAGGTCCGGGGCCGCCTCGATGGACCTTCAGATTATGTGCGCATCTTCGCCGCGGATGGGAGCTGGTACCTCCACGGCAACGCTGGCAGCGGCGGCCCGCTGCAGGCTGGCGTCCGGTGCGCATACCGGAACGGCGGCGTGCTCTCCGGCGAGTATGAGTGGACGCCGGGCCAGAACCTGCCGACGAACATGGGCACTGCGTCCGGTCGGGTGTGCTTCCTCACGCGCGTGGACGGGGAGTTCAACAGCGGAGGCCACTGGATCCGTGCCTACGTGAGCGGCGGCTCGTGGTTCCTGTTCGGCTCCTCCAGCAAGGTCTACGGACGCGCACGGGCCCGCTGCATCACCGTGCCCTCCTACAGCGGCGAGTACGTCTGGACCCAGAGCCAGTCCTACGGTGAGCACATGGGAACCACCACCAACCGGGTCTGCGCCCTGGTGTACATGGCGGGTGAGTTCGCCAGCTTCAGCGAGTACATCGACATCCTCCCCTCCTCGGGCTCCTATTACCTCCGCGGCAGCTCGTCGACGTATGGCGTCGCCGCCCGCGCGCGTTGCTTCTGACGCGCGTTCAAGGCCCAGCGCCCGGGCCTGTTGGCCGCTCCCACTCCGGCCAGAGGTTCTCGACGGGCCTGCAGAGCCGATGCGCATCGCCGATGACCTTGGCACGGAGGCGGTGAGGGCGCCGCCAGGCTACGTGTTCGGCGGGGTCCTGTACGCGTTGCTCGGGGCGGGCTTCGGCGGTCCGCCTCTTCGCGCCGTTCTCAAGCACGGGCGGAGGTCTACCGATGGCTCCTCTTCTCCGCGACCGAGTTGGAACAGCCGCTCTGGCCAATCACGCGACACACTTCGCTCTACCCACCCGACGTGAAGCGGCTCGCGGCGGAGATGCGGATGTAAGCGCCCGAACGCCCCCATGGTGGATTGCGGAGGCGTTCGCGAGCCTACGTCGATGACGACCCGAGAGGCTCGGTAACGCCCCGCTCAGCGGAGCGCCTTGTGGTTACGCACGCATCGGTCCACGACCTCGAAGCTGGCTGGACCCTGGGCCGCGCCCACCAATGGGCCTCCATTGCTTGTCTGTCACGGGCCCGTCCACGAAGAAGGTCGCTGGGCTCAGAACGAGGAGCGCGCAGGGAGACACCGCGCTGCGCACGCCGATGCGGAAACCGGGAGCAGGCACACGATGAACATCCTGTTGTGGTTCCCGCAGGTCCTCGCCGCGCTCGTGTACGGAGCGTCGGGCGTCATGAAGGTCTTCATGTTCGACAAGGTCAGCGAGGGGGCCGTCCCTTGATGCGTTGCCGCTGCCTTCCACTGGCAGCCGGCGCTCACGGTGGTGGCCGCCACGGTCCTGGCGCTCGAGAGCCTCGTGCTCGTCATGGCGTTCATCGCGTACGGCCGGAGGGTCCTGAAGCCGATTCTCTGAACGGCTGACCCGGGCGACATTCGAACCCGTTGGCGCCGGTCTTTGGGTTCAGACACCAGCGAAGGCCCGTGGAGCTGTGGCTTTGTAACGATTTCCCACATCTCCATGCCCTTTGGGGCAGCTGATGTGCCACCCGCCGCGCTGACGTGTCAATCGCAGCCGCTAACGCGTTGCTCGTCGCGCTGGCGTGTCAGCCCTTCCTCCTGACACGTGCCCCTCTTCAGGGCATCACGCCGCGCTCCCTCGTGAGAGCCCTTTTCGCAGTAGCGCGTCGCCCTGGCGCAAACCCTGCACAACGCCGGCTCCGCAGCGAACCTGAGCCGGAGAAATGTATGCCTTTACATAGACCTCCCCGCCATGTCGCATTCCCCAACCGCCCTCGCCACCGAGGTAGCCGCGTGTGGGCGGGCCTCTGCTCCGCGCTCCTGCTGCTGGGCTCGACAGCCTCCGCCCAGCCCTCCGCCCCCGGGGCCAAGCCCAGCGCTCTCAACAACGGCAGCGCGGCGGAGGCCTCGGCCTACTACAAGAAACTCGCCAGGACGCTGAACTTCCTCACGCCGGAGACCATCGAGTCGAAGGCAAGCATGCAGGAGCTGCTCAACTACCTCGGCTACTCGGAGCTCTCTCCCGAGGTCGTGGAGTTCGAGGCCCCTGAGAAGTTGATGGGCGGGCCCCCTGCGTCGGCCTTTCCCTACTGTGGCAAGTCCATCGAGCTCAAGTCGTGGAAGGGCGACTCGCTGAGCCGTTCCGACACCGCCCAGGGTGTCACCTCCGCATCCACGGGGGCCAGCAACATCTGGGCTGTCGAGTGCGTGGGGGACAAGGTCCGGCTCAAGTCCTCGAAGGGGGACTATCTGCACCGCCCTGACAGCAACCAGGGCATCACCACCTGGCACACGGGCATTGGCAACGATTGGACGGCCGAGTTCACCAACGGCAAGCTCCTGCTCAAGTCGTGGAAGGGTGACTACCTGCACCGCCCCGACAGCGCCCGGAGCGTCACCACCTGGCACACGGGCATCGGCAATCAGTGGACCGTCGTCGAGCGCACCTCCGGCGGCACCACGCCACCTCCCCGCCAGAAGGGGGACATCCTCGTCTCCCGCTTCTTCGCGCCCAAGATTGTCAACTTCGCCGTGGCTCCCGAGAAGCGCGACATCGGCTGGCGCCGGCTGGTGCGCATCAAATCCCGCCCCAGCTCCGAGGCGGCCAGGCACCACGTGGAGAGCGCCTGGATTCTCTTCAACCACTTCACCAGCCCACCCGCCCATAGCCCCTTCGGCGGCACCCCACCCAGCAACCTGAAGAACAGCTCCGTCAACACCCAGGTCTCCCTCGTCACCCACTGCACCGGCACCCGGGAGGAGTGCGCGGAGGTCGACAGCATCTACTGGGTGGACTTCGGCCCCTCGGCGAACGGCTACAAGCTCTCCTACCAGCTCGACGCCTTCTTCGACGCAGGCAACCTGGTGGCCGCCGGTGACACGGCCGGCGCGGCGCCCTACTTCGTGCCCAATGGATGCGACACCTGCCACGGCTCGCTCAAGGGTCAGGCCATCCTCAACCTCCTGGACACCGACCACTGGATGGACCGCCTCAAGGATGGCGACTTCCCAGCCCTGACCAGACCCGACGCCCCGGCCCCTCTGTTCGATGCTGGCAAGGATACGAAGTCGCCCCAGTACGCCGCGGCCTTCGACATCCTTCGCACCATCAACCGGGAAATCGCCGACCAGCAGCGGCGCGTCAACAACCAGAGCTTCCAACTCGCGGCCACCGACAAGTGGCTGCAATTGCACCAGAACTCGGTCCAGCCGGAGCCGGACCTCATCACGCGCGGCTTCGAGTTCGCCAATCTCAGCCACCCGCTCCACAGGACGCGCAAGCCGACGCCCACTCCCCTGACGTGGAGCTCCAAGCCTCAGGACAAGGAGCTGCTGGGGCTGCTGAACAAGTACTGCTACCGCTGTCACGGCGCCATTCGCTTCGATGTCTTCAGCAAGGACCTGATTGCAGACCAGACCAGTCCCATGCTCGACCGCGTCGACCCGAACCCCGCCCAGACCCGAATCACAGGCTTCAAGATGCCGCCCGACCGCGACATGCCCGCGAAGGACAAGCAGCGCCTGTTGGACCTCCTCGACCAGCTCGACCAGGAAACCCACTGAGAGAACGGAAACCTCACAATGAGCCAGAGATTCTTCCGCATCCACCCCGCCATCGGTGTCGCCCGCGTGGGCGACTCCCCAACCGGGTTCTTCATCGGCCCCGAGCGGCCCAACGAGCGGCCCAACTACGACGAAGCCCAGAAGAAGTTCCGCCCCTTCAAGGACAGCCAGGGCCGCGTCAAGCGCCAGGCGGCCCGCTTCCGCATCTTCGAGTACGAGCTCCAGGGCAGCCAGATGGTCCCGGTGCGCGAGGTGACCGCTGGCAGCCAGGGCATCACCCACATCACCTGGAAGGCCCACCTGGCCAACCGCAAGGCCGCTTTCTTCAAGTTCGACGGGCAGGACGGCGCGAACGGCCAATGGAAGGGGCCGGAGACCGAGCCGGGCGTGCATGACACGCAGAACCGGCTGCGCAACAGCCACGTGCCCGCGGCGGACCGGGAGCGGCTGCTCGTCATCGACCCGGGCCCGAAGTCCATCTCGGGCCGCAACAGCCCGCCGGTCCCCTTCACCAACACCAAGAGCCACATCCCCATCAAGTCCCTGGGGGAGCTGCGCACGGATGAGAATGGCCACCTGCTCGTGCTCGGCGGGCCCGGCGAGGCCCAGACGACGAAGCCCGGCACGCTCATCAACAACTACGTGAACAACGACCACTGGTTCGACGACATGGCGGACGGGCCGGTGTCGGCCGAGGTCACCTACGTGGTGGACGGCAAGACGCAGGTGGCGAAGCTGGAGGGTGACACCGGGGCCTGGGTCCTGGTGGGGCCGCCCGACTTCGCGCCCTCGGTGGGCATCACCGTCCGCCTGCTGGACACCCTGTGGGACGTGGCCGTGCGCTTCCCCCAGGAGGTGAAGCTCGTCGACACGGATGGCCTCTTCTCCCAGGGGCTCTTCGCGCGGCTCGCGGCGCAGCGGGCGGACTGGGACGCCCAGGGGAACACGTTCAAGAGCTACAAGCCCTCCTTCCTCCACGAGGTCTACCCGCTGCTCGAGCGTGCCCTGCAGCAGCGCCAGGTGCACAACCCCGAAGCCTCCAAGTCCTTCCATGGGAGCCTCGCGGGCGTGGAGCAGGACCTGGGCTCGCTGTCCTCCAGCCGGGGCAGGCGCATGCGCAGGACGATTTTCGGCTACATGCGCAACCCCTCCAACAACACCGGCAACGAGCCCCTGCTCATGCCCAAGGGGCTGGGAGACCAGTACTCGGACCTGGAGAAGCAGCCCGGGCCGGACTACTTCATGAGCCTCACGCGCGTGCAGTACGCGGTGCTCGAGCGCTGGGCCGCGGGTGAGTTCGTGGAGGACTGGGACCCGGCGGCGGCCCAGGCCATTCCCCAGGCCATCACCGCCGAGGGGCTGGACCGGGCCGCGATGGAGAGCTCGGTGGGAGGCCCCTTCTTCCCCGGCATCGACTGCAGCTGGATGGTGCGCAGGCCCGAGCTGTACGCAGCGCCCTTCCGCGTCAGGCACTCGGGGAATGTCTTCCCCGGTGCCCCGGACACGCTGCCCATCCGCCCAGGCTTCTTCTCCCAGCAGATGGCGCTGCCCTGGCAGGCGGACTTCTACCAGTGCAAGAAGCAGCTCTACCCCGCGGCGCACATCCCGTACGACGGCGAGCGCATGTATCACATGTGGTGGTGCGCCCACCGGCCGGATGACGTGTTCGCCAACAAGGGGGACCTCGCCATGGTGTCCTGGACGCGCGAGCTGGAGAAGGTGGCCGAAGTCGAGGCGCGGAAGCCGGAGCTCCAATCCCAGGCAACGGAGGACATCCCCGCCAGGGACCTGGCCATGTACATCCAGATGCAGCAGAGGTGGTCGAGCCTGGGCTTCGTCCTCCAGGAGGGCGAGCACTTCTTCGAGTCGCAGGAGCGGAGCACGTGATGGACGGGCGAGCCACCTGCACAGCCGTGGTGGTGGGCGGCGGGGTTGCGGGGCTGAGCGCCGCGCTGACCCTGGTGAGAGCGGGGGTGTCCACCTGCGTGCTGGAGCGCACGGACTACTCGCCCTGGCGCCCTGGGGAGACACTCTCCCCGGTGGCGTTCGCCGAGTTGCGGCGGTGGCTCGCCCCTGAACCGTTGGAGACGGAGGGCTTCCTGGCCTCGTACGGCCTGGAAGCCACCTGGGGCTCGGAGGAGCCCCACCACCACTCCTTCCTCACCAACCCCTACGGCCAGGGCTGGCACGTGGAGCGCCGGCAGTTGGACGGCCTGCTGGCGCGCCACGCGCAGTCTCAGGGCGTGGAGCTGTGGAGGAGCGCCTGCGTCACCCACCTGGAGCGTGAGGAGCGCGGGTGGCGGCTCCGAATCGGCACGCCCGAGGGCCCGAGGACGTTGCACTGCACGGTGTTGGTGGACGCAACGGGACGCTCGGCGCAGGTGGCGCGATACCGCGGCGTGCGGCGGCGGAACCATGACAGGCTTTGCAGCGTGTCAGCCGTCGTGGACAGGCCGCCGGGCCACGAGGAGCACCTGCTCCGGGTGGAGGCCACCCCCTCGGGCTGGTGGTACGCGGCGCCCCTGCCGCAGGGGCGCCTCATCTTCACCCTGATGAGCGACGTGGATGTGCTGGAGCGCCACAACGCGTTGCGCCCCGCCGGGTGGAGCGCGCTGCTGGCCCGGACCCGTCACCTGACGCGGGGGCTGGGAGGACCGCCGACGGTGCGGCGGCTGCATGTCCGCCCCTGCGAGACGAGCCGCCTGGAGCGCGCGGCCGGAGAAGGCTGGGCCGCCGTGGGGGACGCGGCGGCCATGTGGGATCCACTGTCCTCGAGCGGCATCGTCAAGGGGCTGCGCACGGGACAGGCGGCGGCACGCGCGCTGGTGGCCTCCCTGCGAGGGGACCGGGAGGCGCTGGAGGACTACGCACGGGAGCGGGAGGAGGAGTTCTCCGGCTACCTGGAGGCGCGCCAGGCCCACTACGCGCGGGAGCGGCGCTGGATGGACGAGGACTTCTGGCAGCGGCGGCACGCGCCCGCGCTGAATGTGACGCCAATCTCCGTCAGTGTGCCGTCGCAGCAGATGCCCCAGCCCACCACCTCAGTCTTCGAGGGTCCGTCCCAGGAGTAGACGGTGAAGTCCGGTAGGTATCGAGGTGGCTCTCGTGCAGTTCCTCCGTCGGGACGGCGGATGCGGACAAGGCCGCGAGACTACGGATTGACCGGGATGTTGAAATACGGGAGGAAGAAGTCGTCTCGGAGCGACTTCCTCAGGCTGGTGAGCTGAGCCCCACCCTGCGTGGTGCCATAATCCCAGACATACCCGTGGGAGCTGACCGGGCAGTCATAAACCTCGCCGTAGATGGCCACTGCATAACCCATCCTCGCCTCGCTGGTCGCCGGCGCGGAGTTGCTTCCCTGCGCCGACACCATGCCGGAGAAGTCGACGCGGTTCGTGCTCGTGGTGACGAAGCCCACGCCTTCAGTGTCCGCCTTGTCGAAGCTGTCGGTCTGGTTGGCGTACAGGTCGAGCGTAGGGGCGTTGGTATCCACACGCCAACTCCCGTGCTCCTGCGCAAAGGCGATACTGTTGGGCGCCACCGCGCTGACAGCCGTGCGAGCGCTGATACGGCCATAATGGGTGAAGCTCGCCGGGCACCCGCTGCAGTAGGTGGAAACGAGAGCCCTGACGCGGAAGACCCCTTCGCGGTTGTCGGGGTAGCGAACGTTGATATCCCGCGTATAGCGAGGGACATTCTGTGAGCATGTCTCGCTGAGCCCCACCATGCTGCTGCCCGAAGCCTGGCCATAGATGCCCTGCTGCGTGCTGCCCGCGGGCATGATGCCGATGGTCATCTGTTGCTTCGCGCCCGGGCCGGTCCAGCCCGAGAGATAGCCCGCGGGGTTCCGGTTGTTCAGGCTCTGGCCCAGACCGCTCGGGGTGCGGCTGGTCGTGGTCGTCCACGTGCAATAGCATTGAATCTGGTCGGCAACCCGCTGTGCCATCTGCTCGCTGTAGACCAGCACTTCGCCGCGCAGGTGGGGGAAGAGCTCGCTCACCGACTTCACCAGGTCGATGTTCTCTCCCCCGTATTTCGCCTTGATGGAGTCGAGGGCCTCGTTCAGCGCGGTGCTCACATGCACGACTTCCGGACTGGAGCTGATGCCGGGCGACACCACGAACCCACATTCATCTTCAGTCGGGCAGTCCAGGTTGACGTCGTAGGGCTGGACGACCATCGCCTCATCCATCGAGCTCTTCAGGACGAGTTTCTGGGCCCAGCCCGTCTCCCAGGGCTTCGCCAGCGCGCCAAACAACTTCACCTCCGACACCTCGCCAGGCTTCAGCGTCACCTCCTGCGCGGCCAGGACATTCTCCCTGCCGTCGTAGGAGAGCAGCTTCGCTGACTCGGGCGGCATCTCCTCCCGGTCCTCCCACAGGATGCGCACCGTGAGCGCACCATCTTCCAGGGCCATGCCGACGACGCTGGCGACGCCGCCACGCTCGCCTTCCTCCGGGTCGCCTGCCCAGGCGGGGGAGGCCACCACCAGGCCACCGAGCACGAGCGAGCGCAGGAACGGCGAACGCAACGGAAACGCAACGAAGTCACGAAGACCTCGTGAGGAACGACGGGTCATGGGGTGAGTCCTTGTGCGGGGTTGAGCTGCGCGACCTGACCGGGCGCGGCAGGACGCACGCTCACCTGAAGCAGGCGCCGTGCCATTTATCATTCATGTGAAACAATGAAGATAATGACAACCACCCTGGAAAACGGGCTTTGCGGTTCCATGGCAGGGAATGGATGGGGGCTCGGGGTGTGTCCGTTTCAGTCACGGAACTCCGCCCGGCTGTAGCGCGGGACGCTACTCTTCAGGTCACCGCACCCGCCCACGCGTGACGGCCCGCGATGTAGCCTCGCCCTCGACGCTCCCCACGGCTGACACCGACGTCCTCCGCCGTCCTCGCGCAACAAGGAGACGGGGCCCTTGGGTGGGTGCCCTGTCGGTCCGCGTCCCACGGCCGCAACAGCTCCGGCACGAAGGAAGCCCGGCCGGCTGCGCTTCTTCGCCACCGAGGAGCTGGAGGAGAAGTGTGGGAGAGGTCCAGCCGCTACCCGCGAGGACCCGCGCAGGTCCAGTTGCTGGAGCCGCCACCGTTGGCCGAGTTGCACCCGGCCTGGGACCGCGGAAGGCCGTCACGGAAGCCCTGGGACGTCCTCGGCAGGGCGGTGCAGCAGGCACTGGTGGCGGCGCTCACCTTGGACTCCTGCTCCAGGGCCGGCGCGATGAATCCGACGTCACACCTCAGGGTTTGTCCGAAGCACGCACCTCGCTGATGCACAGGTCCGTGAACTTCTTGCCCGGGTAGACGGACAGCACCTCGATGGCGACGAAGGTGCCCGCGGCGTTCGAGTCGGGCTTGAACGCGGGGAGCTTCAGTTCCTGGTAGTCGTTGACGTCCTTCAGCTCGACTTCTCCCATGGCGGCCACGGTGAGCCCTCCGTAGTCGATGCTCGACTGACTTGCCGCCGCGCTCCGCGCCTGGAGCATGACGAGCCGGACCTTGCGTGGCCTCGCATTCGCCGCATGGAGCTGGGCCGACTTGCCGAAGCCCGCCCAGATGCTCACCGGCCTGCCCGGCTCCACCTTCGCCAGCAGCACCTCTCCCACGCCTGTTCCCTTCGCGCCTTCGCACCAGGCCGTGTCCGGCTTGCCGTCCATCGCCTTCTCCGCCGAGTAGCCACACGTCCACTCGTGCGCGGTCATCTCCCGCTCGCGGAGGTCGTCCTCGGCCTCGGGCGGACAGTCCTCGCAGGCGGGAGGTTTGCCCTTCGGCAGCAGCGTCGATGACGCCCAGTCCGAGAAGTCCCCCGTGAGGCCCTGGGAGATTCCGCCCGCGAGGCTCGCGCCCACCTGGAGCCCTTTCAGCGAGTGGCTTCCCTTCGCCGTACAGGCCCTGCCCTCGTAGGCCTGGGCGGCGGCGATGCCGGGCAGCGTGAGAACGAATCCGGTGATGAGGAACGCCACCCACCGGGACGACACGCGTCCCTGGGTGTGCTCGTCAGAGTCCCCCTGCATCGTCAGCTCCCTTCGTGCGTCCGAGCGGGGACGCGAAGGGCATACCTTCTCAGCGACGACGAGGGAGCGGAGGAGCTTGTCGAAGGGGAAGGCATCTTTCGACCGCTTCTGTTGTGGCGGTGCCTCGGCTTCGACGAGCCACTCGAGGTTCGCGGAGTTCAGGGCATCGCTCGTGGACGTGGGGACTTGCCACACACCGCCCGTCCGGATGGGGGCTCCACAGGCGAGCGGCCTCACGTTCGGAGGTTCCCAGGCGACCGTGTTCGAACAGTATCTACCCCTGTATCTACCCACGATATCTGCTCGTACACAGGGATGCCCCTGGTCGCTTTTCAGTTAAATCAGCTGGTTGCGTCGGGAGTTTCGCTCGTTATCTACTCACCGATGTACCCATGACTGCCCCCTCTACCGCCGAACTCCTTGAAATCATTCAGCGCCTGCAGCCGGTGCGGGCGGAGACGCTCCAACAGCACTTTGGCGTCTCACAGCAGACCCTCTCCCGGTGGCTCAATGCCGCGGGGGACGCGGTCTGCCGGATGGGAAAGACCCGAGGGGCGAAGTACGCCCGCACGCGCTCCGTGCCCGGGCTGGGCACTCAAGTTCCGGTGCACCGGGTGGACGAGGCGGGTCAGATCCTCCGGTCTGGCACGCTCCACTTCCTGGCCAATGGAGGCTGCTGGCTGGAGTCCGCGACAGGACCCGGGCAGTACTTCGAGGGACTGCCGCCCTTCGCGGAGGAGATGCGCCCGCAGGGGTACATGGGGCGGGGTTTCCTCCTGCGCAACCTGGACCTCACGCTGCCATCACGCACGGAGAGCTGGAGCGACGACCAGGTACTCGTCGCCCTGTGCCGTCGCGGCGAGGACTGCACGGGGAATGTCATCCTGGGCGACGAGTCCCTGACCCGCTATCTGGAGCTGTACACGCAAGCGCGAGAGGTGGAGCGCGCCAGCTATCCCGAGCGGGCTCGGGGCTACCTCGCGCAAGGCGCGGGCTCATCGGCGGGAGGCGAGCAGCCGAAGTTCGTCGTCTACACGGGGGACCGGTATGTCCTCGTGAAGTTCGCGGATGCGAGCACGGGCAGCGCGGGACAGCGCTGGCGAGATCTGCTCGCGTGCGAGCAGATGGCCCTGGACTGCGTTCGCTCGGAGGGGTTCGAGGCTGCGGACGCCGAGTGGTTTGATCAGGGCGACTACCGCTTCCTGGAGGTTGCCCGGTTCGACCGGCTCGGCCGCTTTGGACGGCGTGCCCTGCTGTCGCTGCGCGCCATCGACAATGAGTACATCGGCTCGGGAGCGAACTGGACGCAGGTCGCGCTGCGTCTGCTCGAGGAGCGGCGCCTGACCAAGGACGATGTCCGACGCATCCGCTGGCTCGACACCTTCGGCCAGCTCATCGGGAACAGCGACCGTCACCTGGGCAATGTCTCCTGCTTCGAAGCGTCCCCGGGGCGGTTCCAGCTCGCGCCCATCTACGACATGCTGCCCATGGTCTTCGCGCCCGATGGCGCGCACCTCGTCGAGCGCGACTTCACGCCCGCGCTACCGAACGCGCACAACCTGGACGTCTGGGCAGACGCCGCCCGCCACGCCCTGGCGTACTGGGACAGGCTTGTTGCCTGCACGGCCCTGAGCGAGGACTTCCGCCGGCGCTGTGTCACCAGCCGCGAGTCCCTTGCCTCGCTGATGGAGCGCCTGCCGCGGGTGTGAGTCGCTAGTTCCAGAAGGTGAAGATATCCCAGATGTCCATGCCCATACCGACGATGGAGCTGCTGCTCCGGTTGGCTGGCTCAGAGTCCTTCGCGCAGGTTCTCCTCCGCGATGCTCGCGAGTCGTGACACGTGCTTGTGGAGCCACACGCCGAACGGCTGGATGCGCGCGGGAGCCGTCTTCTTCGGGAGCGCTTGCAGGCTCTCGTCGAACGGAACGACGGCGTGCTCCCCTGTCGGGGACTTCGTGCGGTGGTCGAAGGCGAAGGACCGGCCGATGTGCCACCCCCCGTGGAACACGAAGAGGTTCTCCAGGTCCGCGTTCCCGGTGGCTTCGACGAGCCCGTCGATTTCGTAGATGTCGTCGGCGATCTCCAGGCAGCTCCAGCCGCCGCCCGTGACGTTGCCGCAGGGGAAGGTGGGCAGGCCGTTGTCGACGACGTTGTCCACAATCCAGGTGATGGAGCCGTACACGCGCAGGAAGTAGTCCCAGCTCGACTCACTCTTCCTGGGCTCGAGCGCCTTGGCCCCCTTCCAGCTCCCGATGCGGTGCTTGTATTTGCGCTTGAAGATGGACAGTTGCTGGTCGAGGGAGTCCATGCGCTCGGGCTCCTTCTTCAAGTCCAGCTGCTCCGCGACGAAGTGCGCCCGGGGGAAGCGCTCGTGGAGGTCCTTCAGCATCGCGATGGCCGCGTCGACGGCCGCGTAGGCGTCCTGGGGCTTCGCGAAGGAGGGGCCCCTGGGCACGGGGGACTTCTTCGGGGAACCCTTCGGAGCCTTCGGTTCGGGATTGGGATACTTCGCATCCCGGAGATCGACCGAGCGCAGGACGAATCCCTTCTTCTCCCTGGCGCGAATGAGCTTCTCCGCCCGCGCGATGGCGTCCTCGTGGCTCGCGGTGACTGTCTCGTTGCGATACTCCTCGATGGTCCGGTTCCCATCGACGGAGATGGCCCAACCGGTCGATGTGCCCTTCACGTACTCACGGAGCGTCACGCGCTTCTTCGTCGCGTTCCAGGGGTTGCCGTCTCGGAAGCCGAGCGTCCGGTAGCGCGCCACCAGCGCTTCGACCTCCTTCGACTCCACGAGCGAGAGGAGGTAGGCGCCGTTCATGGTGCCGCGGCGGACCACCGCCTGGGTCCCTCGGACTTCCACGTCCACGAAGAGGAGCGACAGCGGCTTGAAGAGCGTGAAGCGCTCCTTCACGGGCGTGGTGAGCTTCAGCGCCCTGGGCTCCTGCTTGTGGAGGGTTCCATCGCTCCAGACCCGGAGCTCGCCACCCGCCGAGTAGAGCCATACCTCGTTCTTCAGCGAGAGCTGGGGATCGGAGTACCCGATGTCCTCGCCGCCATTGAGCTCCTGCAGGTGCTTCCAGTTGGGCATGGAGGGCTTCGTCGCACGGGAGTCGTGGGAGGTAAACGAAACACGCCCGCTCCTCACGCCAGTCCGCCAGGCTCTCCGAGGTTGAGCAGCACCGGCCGGGCAGCGTGCAGCAGGGTGAAGACCCGCAGCGGGCCGTTGGCGGTGACCACGTCCAGGTCGGGCATGCGGCGTCCGAGCAGCGGGTGCCCCTTGCCGAGGTCGTAATGAATGCCCAGACCGGACAGCTCCGCGGCGAGTCGTCTGCGAGGCTCGTCCATGCGGAGGAGCTCGGAAACCCACCTGGGCCAGCTTCCATCCCAGATTCACCGCATCCTGCACGCCGATGTTGAGGCCCTGTCCACCCACCGGCGGATGCACGTGCGCGGCGTCGCCGGCCAGCAGGACGCGGCGGTCGCGATAGGCCGCCGCCTGCCGCGTCATGTCGGTGAACCTGGAGAGCCAGGTGGGATTGCGGACCCCGAAGTCAGTTCCATACACGGCGATGAGCGCCTCACTGAGCTCGCGCAGGGTGGGTTCGCGCGTGGAGCCGATGTGCTTCTTGGTCAACACCACCCGCACCCGCCCTCCCTCCTCCTTGCCGAGGCCATGGGGGCCGAGGGCGTCGCTGCGAAACCCCCATGCTGGCTCCTCGGTCATCTCGACCTCGGCAATCATCCAGCTCGTCGTCGGCTCCCACCCGGGGAACTCGATGCCGGCTGCTTTGCGAATCAGGCTGCGTCCTCCGTCGCACCCGACGAGATATTCCGCCCGCAGCGATTGACCGTCGGACAGCGCGACGTCGACGCCGGTGTCGTCCTGCGCGAAACCCGTTACTTCGAGTGAGCGATAGATGGGCACCGCCAGCTCGCCGACCCAGCCGGCCAGGATGCGCTCGATGTGGTTCTGCCGCAGCCCGAGCCCCTGGTTGGGCCGGGTGGGAAAGTCGCTGATGTCCAGGGGGACCATGTGGAAGCCCACGATTTGGGCCACCTGTCCCTGCGAGAGGAACCGCACGACCCGGGTCTGGCAGCAAGCTTCCTCCGGTGTGCTGGACCTCGGGAAGGGCAGGGAGTGGGTGCGCTCCTTGCCCTTCCCCGGACGGTGGCTCAGAGCGTCTTCATGTATTCGATGAGCGCCCAACGCTCGTTGTCGGTGAGCGACTGGGTGAAGTCATGTCCGCCGTTGCCCATCCCGTACAGGTGCGAGTTGAAGATCATCCGCGAGCGAATCTGCTTCGCGGTGATGGGCGGCGGTGACTGGTACGCCAGCGAGTTGTAGTTGGCGGCGAGGTTGGCGATGTTCGCGAAGAGGATGTCGGGCGTCGCCATCTCCTGGCTGCAGGGGAGGAACGGGTCATTGGCCGGGACATCACCGCAGGCCAGGGGCGTCACCTTCCAGCCGAGCTTCGCGAAGTCAGGGGGGCGCGCTCAGCCCATGGAAGCTGGCGCGCACCCGTGAGCCGCGGCTGACGTCACTCAATCGTGGAGTGGGTGACCACGATGGGCGTATCCGAGTGATTCGAGATCTGCGGATACGTCGCGTACCACGAGCCGCCCGTGTTGTTCTGGATGACCGAGCGGTCGATGCGGATGTCGCCCGAGTGGTCATTGCTCACGAAGAAGATGGCGCTGCCGTGGGCGTTGACCTCGTTGTGCTCGATGCGCGTGCCGCAGAGGGACAGCGTCATCTTGTTGCCGTCGTTGTAGATGGCCCCGCCGCTGCCCCCACCCGGCGTGCCTTCCCTGGCGGGGTTCGCGCCGTTGCCGATGGCCCGGTTGTAGGAGAAGAGGCTGTTGATGACGGTCCACGACACGCCGATGCTGCTGATGCCGCCGCCGTTGGAGCAGACCCCGCCATAGCCCTGCTTGCCGCCGAAGGTCGTGTTCACCACGTAGACGGGCCGCCCCTCGTACTGGCTGAACACCCGAAGGGCGCCGCCTCCGACGTCAGGCCCGACGTCGGCGCAGGCGTTGTTGAAGAAGCGCGAGTTGATGACCTTCACGCGGCCACCGCGCACCCAGACCGCCCCGCCTCCGTCGAACTCCGTCTCGCTCTTGGAGCTGGCGTCCACGAACGTCAGGTTCTGGAGCGTCAGCCGGGGATGGTCCTGGTTGTCGCAGTGCGCGGTCGTCCACACCTGCGCCTTGTCGCAGGTGTTCATGTAGAGGATGCGGTGCTTGCCCACGCCGCTGAGCGTCACCAGGCCCTTGCCGTCGATGACGACCTCCGGCCCCTTGTCGTTGAAGACCTTCGCCGTCTTGTCGAGGGTGATGGTGACGGGTTCCGGCCCGCAGTCGAAGGTGATGACCCCGCCTCGGGCCACGGCCGCGATGAAGGCGGCGCTGGTGCAGCTGGCCGGAGTCCCGGTACCGACGACGGTGGTGGGCTTGGAGACGTCCGCGAGGCCCGCCTCGGCCGGGACGCCGCACGTGGCCTCCGCATTCGGATTGCCGGCCGGCGGGCCGTCCTTGGGATTGGTCAGCGGATTGGGCACGTCCACTTCGTCCGAGCAGCCCGCCGCGAAGGCGAGCGCGAACCCCGCCGCCAGCGAGAGGACCCTGGGCGAGGGCCAGCAGTGATGTCTCTTCGGGTGCATCGAGCCTCCGGGATGGGAGCAGCCTAGAGCGGCGATGAGCCCGGGACGAGCGGGCCTGACGCTCCTGTTCCGGCTGCGCGCGGGTTTTTCTGCATCGTTTTTCCCCACGGTGGCTCATTCAAATCGCTTCGGCGCAGCTCGCTCGGCGTCCTCAATGGTGAGGCGCGGGCTTGGCGGCCGAGGGGCCCGCCCACCGCATGCAGCGCGTCAACCCGGCCTTGCGCGGCGGAACGTGGGTGCCAGGGGCCCCATGCAAAGTGCCTGCCCGCACCAGGGGTGAACCCGCAGCGGCTGCGGGTCGGTCCAGGCATCCAGCCTGTCACGACACCCCCCGGAGGAACGACCCTGCGGGTGGACAGTGCCGGCGCAGCCGATATTCTTCGGCCCATGTAGCGTTGAACGCTGTGGAGGTATTCCACGGTGCCCACGCGGAGGCCGCCCGGGATGCACCCCCTTGGTCCCGGCGCTCGCGTGGAAGGAGTGCGGTTGCCCGGACGACCTTGGAGGTCCGGCGTGCGGCGGCTCCGTTGCATCGTGGGGGGCCTGCTCGGGCCCCGGGGGGCATGTATCCCGGGGCCCGAGAGTCCTCGTCTTCCTCTCACTACGGCTGCTCTCCGGAGGCCCTCGCCCCCTGCGCGCCCGCGGCGAAGGACAGCAGGTACGCCGGCTCGTCACGCGTGCTCAGCTCCAGCAGCTCCTCCGTCAGCGAGTGCAGCGGCCACCGCGACAGCTCGGCCTTCTGGAAGTCCTTGATGGCCGCCTCCAGCGACTCAATCTGCGCCAGCGCCAGCTTCCGGCCGATGTCCTCCTCCATGTCCTGCGTGCCGGCGCGGATGAGCTGCAGGCCCGACATGCGCTCCGCCATCGTCGGCTGTTCAATCATGCGCGAGCCGATGTCCCGGTTCATGCGGCCCAGCCGCTTCAAGCCCTCGGGGGGCAGCCCGCCCCGGGTGCCCACGTTGCGCGTGCGCAGCACCCACGAGCCGCGCTCCATCACGCTGCGCGACACCGCGCTCATGGCCATGGCGCTGGCGTCCGGCACGCCCGCGTCCTTCAGCACCTTGCGCGCGTGCTGGTACAGGTCCGCGAAGGAGCCCTCCCGCCACACCGGCAGCGCGGCCACCTTCTCCAGCGCGTCCAGCTCCGCGGCGCTCATCGCCGAGCCCTGCTCCGTGTCACCCAGCAGCAACAGCAACTGGAGCTGCATGGAGCGCGGGTGCGCCGCGGCCAGCTTCACCAGCGTGTCGCGGAAGACCTTCCGGGCCTCCTCGTACGAGGACTCGGGCAGCGCGTCCCCGCGCAGCGCGTCCCTCACCGCGATGTAGAGGGCCGGGTCCTCCAGCTTCGGCACCTGCGCCAGCAGGAACAGGGCCTTCTCCGCGTCCAGCTTCCGCGCGCCCAGCGCCAGCAGCAGCTTCACCTCGTCCGAGGTGGCGCGCGTCCACGCGGCCGTCTCCGCCTCGGCGTCGGCCGGGTCGGGGGGCAGGGGCGTGGCGCCCGGCAGCAGCCGGCTCTTCTGGAAGTCGGGCCGGCCCAGGGCCACCCACGCCTCGCGGAAGGCCTGCTGCCAGGAGGTGCCCGGGGTGCGCCGCAGCTCGCGCATCCGCTGGAGCAGCTTCGCCTCCTTGCTGTTCGGCACGGCGTCCTGCAGCGCCTCCAGCGCGGTGGCTGTCTCTGCGTCGTTGCCCGTCTCCAGCGCCAGGCAGGCCTGGACGAAGAGGGCCGGCGCGTGGTCCGGCGCCAGCTTCAGCGCCTCGGCCAGGGACGCGCGCGCCCTGGCCGCGTCTCCGGTGGCGGCGGCCCGCGCCGCGCGGTCCGTGTGGCGCAGCACCTCCACGGGGGCCGTCGGGGCCTCTGGGCGGGAGCCCTTCGCCTCGTGCTCGTGGTCGTGCCCATCCTCCGCCTTCGAGTGCGCGCCGGGACGGCCCCCCCAGAGGACGAAGGCCGCGGCCGCGAGTGCCACCACCATGCCACCCAGGCCGAAGAGCAGCGGCTTGCGGCGGTGGGAGGCGCCAGCGGGGGAGGTGGGCGTCGGGTCCGTCATCGGGCGTTCATCTCCGGAGGGTGGGGGACGCGCATTCCAGCCTTCCGGGGGAAGCAGGGCAAGCCGGGTCGCGTCGTGGAGACGTTGTCGGACGTACCCCAGCCTCCCCGAGCGATTGACGGGGAGTGCGCGCTGCTTCGGAATCCCGCTGGCAGGTGGGGGACAGGAGGCCCCCTCCCCATGGCGCTCGCGTTCCCCGTCCACCCGGTGACGGTGGGCCCCATCGTCGGGTCCACCACCGACACGTCCGTGCGCCTGTGGGGGCGGGGCGAGCCCCCGCGCCCGCCGGGCGGTCGCTACTGCTACGGCATCGCCCAAATCCTCACGGCCGGCTCCACCACGCCCGCCCAGGGGGCCTACTTCAAGCTGCGCGCCGAGGACGACTTCACCGGCAGTGTCGACTTCGGCGGCCTCCAGCCCGCGCACGCGTACGCGTACCGCATGGGCTACTTCTTCTCCGACGTGGAGGAGCACCTGCTGGTGCCGCCGGTGGGGCTGGAGCTGCGAGGAGCCACGGCCGGGGCCTTCCGCAGCGCCCGGCCGCCGGGCAGCCCGGAGCTGTCCTTCGTCTTCGGCTCGTGCCGCAGCCCGGGCCCGTCCGAGGAGGAAATCGTCGGCCTGGGCAACCGCGGCGACCGCATCTTCGACACGCTCTACGCGCAGGCGGACAGCACGCCCACGGATTTGCTCCTCATGGTGGGGGACCAGATCTACGCGGACGTGCGCCGCGACGCGCGCACCTTCGAGGAGTACTGCGCCACGTACCGGGATGCCTTCACCCAGCCGGGCCTGCGCAGGGTGATGGCACGAATCCCCACGTACATGACGCTGGACGACCACGAGGTCGCCGACAACTGGTCCATGGACAAGCTGGTGGACCCGGGGCTGAGCAACGAGACGCGCTGGGCGAACCGGGTGCGCTTCCTCGCGGCGATGGAGGCGTACCGCGCCTACCAGGTGGTGCACGGGCCGGCGCTGGAGCGGCGCGACGTGCCGGGGCTCACCAACACGCTGACGCGCTACTGGTACGACTTCCAGGCGGGGCCCGCGCGCTTCTTCGTGCTCGACACGCGCACGGAGCGCTACCACCGGGCCCGGCCGCCGCAACTCATCGGCCCGTCGCAGCTGGACGCGCTGAAGCACTGGCTGACGCGGGACGTGGGCGGGCTGAAGTTCGTGGTGTCGTCGGTGCCGCTGTTCCCGGACGTGAAGCTGGCGGGCCTGGCGGCGGTGGAGCGCCACGACAAGTGGGCCGGCTTCCTGCACCAGCGCCAGCACCTGCTGGACTTCATCCGCGACAACGGCGTGCGGCGCGTGGTGTTCCTCTCCGGGGACATCCACGCGTCGATGTGGAGCGAGCTGCGCAGCACGTCGCGGCCCGACTTCCGCCTCTACTCCATCATCTCGTCCGCCTTCGCCGCGCCGGCCTTCGTGCCGCCGGATTTCATGTACGAGCAGACCGGTGTCCTCGACGGGCAGTCGGACTACGCCGTCACCCGGCACGGCGGCTACGTGCAGCTGAGCAACTTCACGCGCGTCACGTGGAAGGAGCCGGTGCTGCGCGTGGAGGTGTTCGAGCGCAAGGGCGCGCGCGTCCAGGACGCTGAATTGCGGCTGGACGCATGAGCCGGGGTCAGTCCTTGTAGGTGACGCGCGAGCCGCCGCTGGTGTCCACGTCGCTCTGGCCCGGGCGGGACACGAGGCGGATGGTGCTGCCGCCGGAGGCGTCACCGGAGACGCGCTCGGAGACGTCCGCCTCCACGCGCGAGCCGCCGCTGGCCTCGGCCTCCAGCGACTTCACGCCCTTCACGTCGAAGGCGAGGACTTCGGCGCCGCCGCTGGCCTCGGCGTCCATCTGCTGGGCGCGGCCGGACAGCTTCACGCGCGAGCCGCCGCTGGCCTCGGCGTCCACCTTGCGCGCGTCCACGCCGCGCACGGTGAGGACGGCGCCGCCGCTGGCCTCGGCGTCGAACTCGTCGGTGTCGGTGGCCTCGGCTTCGACGTGGCTGCCGCCGCTGGCGCTGACGCTGTGCACCTTGGGGTTGGTGACGTAGAGGCGCACCTTGCCGCCGCGGAAGCTGCTGAAGAGGCCATCGCGGTCGACCTCGGTGGTGAGCACGCCGTCCTTCACCTTGAGCTTCACGCGGGCCAGCAGGTCCGACGGGCCCTCGAGACGGACGGACCTGGGACCGACCTTCACCTCGGCCTGGATGCCATGGCTCACGGCCACGCCGTCGAAGTCGCCCACGTCGCGGGGCTCACCCTTCTGGGCGGAGGCGTCGTTCTTCTGCGCTTCCTGGGCATTCGCACAGGCGGCGAGCGCGAGGAAGGAGACGAGGAAGGAGATGCGGGCGGTCTTCATGGGGCACGCTCCAAAGGAAGCGGGGGCCCGGCGTGGACCCCGTCATGCCCGGGGTACGGACGACCCGTGAGCCCGATTGCATCCGACTACTGGCGGGACAGCATCTCCAGGGGGATGCGGACGGCGGTGGTCTCCCCGGGCTTGATGTCCACCGGGAGCTTGAGCGCCTTCCCATTGCCGTCCACCAGCTTCAGGACCTGCTTGCCGGAGGGGAGCTTCACCTTGAAGAGCGGGGTGTCCCCCAGCTCACGGCTGCCGAGGAAGACCTTGGCGTAGGGCTCGGTGACCAGGGTGAGGAAGCCGGGCTCGGCTGCCTGGGCGCTGTCCGGGTCGGCGGCTGGCTCCGGCGCAGTCGGGCCCGCCGCTTCCCGGGGCTCGGGCTTCCGGGGGGAGGTGTCCCGGGTGCGCTTGGGGCTCCGGGTGGGCTTCCGGGGCGCGGAGGAGTCCTCGGGCCGGGAGCCTTCGTCCTGCGCCACCCCCTGCGGTTCCGCGGGCTTCGTCTCGGCGTTCGGGTTCGAGTCGACGGTGTCCACCGCGGTGACGGTGTCCACCGGGCTGGTGCCGGCGTTGGCGACCGGGGCCGGGCCGGAGCCCGGCGCGGGAGTGGGGCCGGAGCCCGGCGTCGGGGCGGGAGCGTCCGTGCCAGTGGCCACGGGCGGCTTCGCGGGAGGGGTGACCTGGGAGACCTTCTCTTCCAGGCCGAGCATGGGCTTCACCCAGGCGGAGACCCGTCCCCCGTCCAGGCCCAGAATCACCACCACCGCGCCGCCGCCGAGCAGCAGCAGCACCGCGATGAGGGCGACCACCGCGCCGCCACGTCGCTCGCGGCGAGCGCGCAGGCCGCGCTGGGTGTTCTCGTGCGCGTCCTCGTCACCGAGCGCCGCGCCCTCGAGGTCCCCGGGGAAGACGTCCTCGTTGGAGTTGAGCGCGCGGACCGCTTCCGTGCGGAGCTCCGGCTCCGGGAACGAAGGGGGAGGCGGCTGGCGGCGCCGGCTCGGCTTGATTCGTCGCGGGGTGTGCGTGGGCGTGATGGAGACGGTTTCTTCCCGGCGCTCCGGGAGCACGCGGGCCCGTGGCCCTTCGCGCTCGGCGGAGGGCTGCGGACGGGACATCGCGGGCGGCACCTCGTGCTCGGCCTGGTGTCCCGCACGCGCCATCGCGGCCTGGGCTTCGCGCTCGGCGTGAGCCGGGGGAGGACGGGACGACGTCTGCACTTCGCGCTCCGAGGGAGGCGGAGGCGGGCGCGAGGCCGCCGGGGCTTCACGCTCCGAAGGGGGCGGAGGCGGGCGCGATGACGTCTGTACTTCACGCTCCGAAGGAGGCGGGGGCGGGCGCGAGGCTGCCTGCGCTTCGCGCTCCGACGGCGTCTGGCGGGACGGCGCCTGTCCCTCACGCTCCGAGGGCGGGCGGGACGACGTCTGCACTTCGCGCTCCGACGGAGGCGGGGGCGGGCGAGCCGTCGCTGAAGCCTCGCGCTCCGAAGGCGGCGCGGGTGGCCGGACCATCGCCGTCTGGAGGTCGCGCTCCACGGGTGCGGCGGGAGGCCGGACCATCGCCGTCTGCTGGTCCCGCTCCATGGGCGCGGCGGGAGGCCGGACCATCGCCGTCTGCTGGTCGCGCTCGGACCCCGCCGCATTCGGGCGCACCATCGCCGTCTGCGCGTCGCGCTCGGGACTCGGCGGGGTGAGGGCCGGGGTGATGCGCAGGTTGTCCAGCGTGCCGCGCCCGGAGCGGGCCCGCGACGGCTCCTCCGCGGCGCGAGCAGGTGCCTCCGGCGGCGCCACCGCGCGAATCCCGTCCACGGTGCCGCGAGGGCTGCGGGGCGCACGCACCGGCTCGTCCTGGAGCGTCGACGGCTCCGGCGACACGCCGCCGCGCTGGGCCGGTCTTGAACCGTGGTCCTCGGCCCCGGAGTGCGGCGCGGTGAGCTGCTGCGCGCGGACGGTGGGCTCCGGCATCAGCGCGGGCCGTCCCGGCTGGGTGCGGGCGCCCGACTGCTCGTGCACGGGCGGCGACACCGACTCGGAGGGAGGCGGTGTCGGGCGGGCCACTTCCCCGGACATGGTGCGCGCGGCCCCGCGCTTCTGCGCCGCCGAGGACGAGGCCTTGCGCACCGTGCCCACCTCGGCGGGAGGCGGAGGCAGCGTGGGCCGCCGCACCACGGGCGCGCCCTGCGCCGGCGTGACGGCCTTCGCCGTCGAAGAGCCCTTCACCGAGGGCACCGCCACCGACGGCCGCTGGGGCACCGGCGCCTGCAGGTTGGCGGCACCGGTGGGCAGCTCGGACTCCGAGCCCATGGCCAGCACCCGCGCGAGGCTCAGCTCGCTCGTCGTGTCACCCGTGGTGGCCTGCCCGCTCATGAGCAACTGCCGCGTCTGCTCGCGCCGGTCGGAGAAGAGGCGGAGCATCAGCTCGCTGCTCTGCTCGGGGTGCCAGATGAGCGGGCCCACCGCGCGCTCCAGGGCGCGGGCGAACTCCAGCGTGGTGGCGTAGCGGTCCTGGCGCTTGCGCGACAGCGCGCGCATGACGATGGCGTCCAGCTCCGGCGGCACCTGCTTGTTGGTGCGAGACGGCGGCGTCACCTCGCACTTCAGCACCGCGTTCATCATCGCCTCGGCCTGCTTCGCGTAGAACAACCGCATGCCGGTGAGGCACTCGTGCAGCACCACGCCCAGGCTGAACAGGTCACTGCGAGCATCCAGCGGCTCGCCCAGGATCTGCTCCGGGGACATGTAGCCGCTGGTGCCCTTCACCATGCCCACCGCGGTGCGGCTGGCGCGGGCCAGGCTCTTGGCGATGCCGAAGTCGAGCAGCTTGGTGACGCCCTCGTACGTCACCATGATGTTCTTCTCGGCCACGTCGCGGTGGATGACGGGCGAGGGGTGACCCATGGGGTCCGTGAAGGTGTGCGCGTAGTGGAGCGCCACGGCGGTGTCGCGCACCGCCATCAGGCTGTAGCCCAGGGGGATGGGATGGTTGGCCTGCCGGCACGCCCGGGCCACCTCCACCAGCGTGGCGCCGGGCACGAACTCCATGGACAGGAACAGCTCGCCGTCGGCGATGTCCAGGTCGTACACCTGGGCGATGTGCGGGTGGTTGAACGCGGCCGTCACCTTGGCCTCGTCCAGGAACATCCGCACGAACTCCTCCTCGCCGCGGATGTCGGGGAGGATCTGCTTCAGCACCACCAGCTTGCGGAAACCCGCGAGTCCCCGCTGGGACGCGAGGAAGATCTCCGCCATCCCGCCCGTGGACAGGCGGCAGAGCACCTCGTACTTGCCCAGCGAGCGCGCATCCGGCGCGAGCGGCAGCGTGTTCCCACTCATCGGAATCCGCCGAATCTACACGCTCAGCCGGACGGACGCGAAAGCCCGGCCCGCACCGGTCTGATACAAGACTCCCCGACTTCCCGGGATGGTCTGAATTGAAGCCCCATTCAGGTAGGGAATCGTGCGCGGAACAGGCACGAATCGGGGAGGCCTCAGGGAGGGCTGCCGGGGAGGGAAGGCCTCAGCCGCTCGGAGGGGACGACCTGTCGGGTCCCGTGGGCGCTGGGCCCGAAAAGGCGGGCGGTGGCGACGCCGGACGGCTCGTGGAACCGCCTTCCGGAGGGCATGGGCGCGGCCGGCCTGGAGGGCCACGGTGGCGCTGTTCCCGGTCGTCTCGTGGCGGGTCCGCCAGTGCATGCGGTTTCAGTCGCGAGGGCTACGTGTCCGGCTGGCACACCCAGGGCCGGTCCGGCTTCTTTCCCTGCTGGCAGCGGTAGCCCTCGGCGCAGGTGTTGGGGCCGTGAGGCTCACAGCTGGGGAGGCAGTGCCAGCGGTTGCACGTGAAGCCGTCGGGACAGGCGGGCTTGCCCGGGCCGCATTCCTCGACGCATTCGGTCCAGACCTTGCCGGGCTTTTCCACCGAGCTCCTGTCCCGGCACTTGCGCCCATCGGGACAAGGGGACTGCTGGCAGTTGGGCCCGTAGACCACCGCGCACTGTGAGACTCCGTCTTTGTGGCGGATGCATTGCTGGCCTTCGGGGCACCCTCGTGCCTCGCAGGTCGGCAGGCAGATGGGCTCGGGCGGAACGTCCTTCGCGCAGAAGAAGCCGTCCGGGCAGCTTGCGGGTTCATTCGGGCGGCAGGGACGGCCACACCATCCCGCCCCGGAGTCCGCGCACAGCAGCCCCGGCTCACACGCATGCGCCTGGTTCGGCGGAAGCGGGAGGCACTCCTCTCCTTCCTTGCGTACGCCCAACGGGACGCAGAAGCGCACGAGTCGTTTCCCATCCACGGACCCCACCTCGCGGCATACCAGGCCATCAGCGCATTGGGCGTCCGTCATGCATTGGCTGTCGGCGCAGTAATGGGTGTAGATGCGAGCGTCTATCACGCACCCCATGGGCTGCTCGCAGTCCGAGTCTCTCTGACAGTACCGGTGATACGTCACCCGTTGCATGCGCTCCTCGAAGGAGAGCACCGGGCTGACCCGAGTGCCTTCAGAAGCAGGTCCCTGGACTCCGAAGCGAAGGACGCCCAGCACCATGAGCAACGGTATGGGAATCAACCCGCTTGCAATGACCCCGAGGGGCTTCTGCCATCTCATGGGTCGCAAACCTCGAGGCATTCATCGCTGTCCTCTTTGCCCACGCAATGCTTCTCGTACTCTCCCTTCTCGCAGCCGTGCTCTTCGAGCCACGTCTTCACGTCCTTGTGGGCAGCCCTGTCGAGCGCCCCTCCAGGCATGTGATTCCGAGGGCAGCCCGTCAGGACCGCCAGCAGCGACACGTCCACGCACACGGTTCGCCAACGCATTCGCGGTCCCCCCGGCGAAAAGCAGGCCGCTCGAAAGTAGCAGGCCCCCGGGACCGACACTTTCCGCGCACATCCGCCCCTCGTTCTCCCGTGGACACGCTCCACCGGGCACGAAGTGGGCTAAGACGCGCCTCAAGGCTCACTCATGGAAACCTCTGCTTCCCCTCGCACCGTCACCGGTCGCATCGACGTCCACCCTCGCGGCTTCGGCTTCCTCACCGTGCAGTCCCCCGGCTCGGCCGAGGTCCTGTCCGCCTTCATCCCTCCCCCGGACCTCAACCCCTACTTCGCCGGAGACATCGTCACCGCCACCGTGACGGCGGCGGCGGACGGGCGCTGGACGGCGAGCGGCCTGTCGCTCGTGGAGCGTCCGCGCACCGTGGTCTACGGCGAGGTGGTGCTGCGCAAGGGCACGCCCTTGCTGCGCGTGGACCGAGAGGTGGCCAACGCGGACTGGGCGCTCGACACCGGCGGCACGCAACTGGCGTTCGGCGACGCGGTGGTGGCGCGCATCGCCGAGGGGAAGCTCGTCCTCCTGTACCGCGTGGAGCCCGGTGAGGACCGCTCGCTGGAGCGTGTCATCGCGCGGCACGGCCTGCGCAAGTCCTTCCCCGCCGAGGCGCTGGACGAGGCCCGCCGTGCCCGCACGGTGCCGCATGCGCTCGGGGCCCGGCGCGACTTGCGCTCCATTCCCACGGTGACGGTGGATGCGCCGTCCACGCGGGACATCGACGACGCCATCTCCGTGCTGCCCGCGGGGCCGGACGGCGCGCTGCGGCTGCTGGTCTCCATCGCGGACGTGGGCGAGTACGTGACGGAGGGCACGCCGCTGGACGCGGAAGCGCGCGAGCGGGCCACCAGCGTGTACCTGGCCGGGCGCGTGCTGCCGATGCTGCCGGAGGAGCTGTCCTCGCACTGGCTCAGCCTGGTGCCGGGCGAGGAGCGGCTGTGCCTCACGGTGGAGCTGCGCATCGACCCGCAGGGGCGGGTGACGGCGGCGGACGTGTACGAGAGCATCATCCGCTCGTGGGCGCGGCTGAACTACGACGAGACGGCCGCCTTCCTGGACAGGGGCGAGGTGTCCCCGGCCATGGAGCCGGTGAAGGACGTGATGCCGTGGTTCCGCCTCGCGGCGGCGCGGCTGGCGGTGGCGCGCGCGGCGCGCGGCGGCATGGAGTTCGCCCGCGAGGAGGCGCGCTTCACCTTCGACGAGCAGGGCGAGTTGTCCGGCCTGGTGAGCGAGCGGCTCACGTCGGCGCACGGGATGATTGAGCGCTTCATGGTGTCGGCGAACGAGGCCATCGCCATGTGGCTGCTCGCGCGCGGCGTGCCGGGCGTGTTCCGCGTGCACGAGCAGCCGGACCCGCTGCGGGTGGCGGACCTGAACGCCTTCGCGGAGACGTCGGGCTTCGCGGCGGGCTTCGGGCGCGAGCTGACGCCGCTGGCGCTGGCCGCGTTCGACCGGCAGATTGCCGGCGCGGCGGCGGAGGCGGCGCTGCGCTCGGTGCTGCGGCGCTCGCTGGGCCCGTCGCGCTACACGGTGAAGCCGCTGCCGCACTTCGGGCTCGCGGCGCCGCTGTACCTGCACTTCACGTCACCGATTCGCCGGTACGCGGACCTCGCGGTGCACCGCACGCTGAAGGCATACCTGCGGGGCCGGCGCGACTTCGTGGACATGGACCCGGCGGTGGAGGCGCTCGCGGCGCACATCAACGCGAAGGCGCGCGCGGCCGCCCGTGCGGAGACGGACCGGCACCGCGAGCTGGAGGCGCGGTGGATGGCGGCGCGCGTGGGCCAGCAGTTCCCCGCGCGCGTGACGCGGGTGAAGCCGTTCGGCCTGGTGGCGCAGCTCGACGGGATGCTGGTGGAGGGCGTGGTGCCCTCGGATGGGCTGCCCGGAGGCCCCTTCCGTCCCGATGCGCGCGAGCTGTCCCTGGTGGGCAAGGAGCGGACCTTCACCGTGGGCATGCCGGTGACGGTGAAGGTGGCGTCCACGGACGAGCAGCTCGGGCGCGTGGAGCTGGCGCTGGTGCAGTAGCTCCGGACGGGGAGGGGGCCGCGTCGAGCCCTCGTCTCGGGAAGAGGCGCGGGCTCAGCCCGCGACGGGCAGGCCCTCGGTCTTCCCCGTGAGGTCCTTCGAGGTGGCCCAGCCGAGCAGCCCGGTGGAGGACTTCACGAGGTACAGGTATTCACCCGGCGGACCCATGGGCGCCGCGGCCAGCACCTGAATCCTGGAGCCCTGCGCCAGCGTGGCGACGGCGGTCTTGTCGGTGCGGCTGCGCGCGAGCGGGAAGGACTGCTTCACGGTGGCCTCGACGCCGACGGCGTACAGCTCCTGGGGCACCTCGATGACCTTGCCCGCCTTGTCGAGGGCGTACTTGTCCCGCCGGTTCCAGAAGCCCTGCCACGAGTCGGACAGGATGATGCCGTTGCCCTTGGCCTCGGTGAGCGCGGGGACGTTGCCCACGGCCTTCAGCGCCTTGCCGTCGAAGGCGTAGAGGTGCTGCTGCTTGTCGTAGTCCGTCTGGCCGGTGGTGACGACGAGCTCCTTGCGCTTGTCGCCGCTGTCGATGTCGACCACGACGAACCCGGGGGGCGCGTTGCCATCCGTCCCGCCGCGGATGGTGGCGCTTCCGGCCTTGAGGACGAACTCGTCCTTCTTCTCGTCCCACGTCAGGGAGATGGCCTCCGGCTTGCCGTCACCATTCAGGTCCACCGAGGCGGAGCTCTTCGGCTCCTGTGCGTCCTGCGCGTGCGCGAGCGGCGCGGTGAGCAGGGTGAACGTCATCACGGACAGGACGGATGCCTTCGTCTTCATGGCGGAGACCTCGGATGGGGCCGGGGCTCGCGAGCGGTTGGGGCGCGCGGCGATCCGGGCGGGAAGAACGGTGCCCGCGCATCGTAGTCGGGCGGGAGCCTGAGGCACGTGGATTCACGGCGGCCGTCATGAGGCGTGTCGCGGTGTGCACGCGGCACGCGGGCTCATCATATGGAGGTCATCCCTCGCGCCGGCCGAAGCGTCCACGGAAGTGCTTGTCGAGGAAGGCCTCCGCGTGCTCACGGGCGGCGTGGGCCTGCGGCGGCAGTGGGCCACCGTGCTCCGGCTGCTCCGCGCGGCGGGCGCGCTGCATCACCGAGCGGGGCTCGCCAGTGGAAGCGGGTGGCAACTCCTGGCCCACGGCGGCCACCAGCGCTCGCGCCTCGTCCACCACGGCGAGGGCCTCGTCGAGGGAGACCTCCTTCTCCGCGAGCGCGCCGTAGAGTTGGCACTGGTAGCGGCGGCAGCTCGCCGGGCGGTCCGAGTAGACGGTGCAGGTGCGTCCATCCAGCGCCGCGCAGTGCTGCGCGAGCGCCGGGGACCCGTCCGCGCGCCGGGTCAGCGAGAGCCCGCGCTGCTGGAGGGCGGTGACTTCCGCCGGCTGCAGCGAGACATGCGTGAAGAGCGTGCCGTCACAGCACATGCCGCAGCGCAAGCAGAGGGTGGAGAGGGGCAAGCAGGGCCTCGGGTGCGGAAGACGTGACGGAGCAGCGGACTCCCTATCAACGCTCCCATGCAGGCGCCCCATCAATCCGACCGGGCATGGAGGTGCCTGCCTGCCCGCTGCACTACAGTGCGCCTCATGCGCGCCGCGCTTCCCGTCCTGCTACTCGCCCTGCTCGTCGCCTGTGAGAAGACGCCCGAGGGCCTCCACGTGGTGGTGTCCGGGCCGCTGACGCCCCGTGTGCACTTCGACCGGCTCTCCGTCGTCGCCTCCCTCCCGGACGGCACGCCCCTCGCCCTGTCCACGCTGGAGGGCGACGCGCTGAAGCTCCCCGCCACCTTCAACTTCGAGTCCGGCCCCACCACCCCCGAGGGCACCCGCGTGTCCGTGCGCGCCACCGCGGAGCTCGCCGGCATCGTGCGCTCCACCACCTCCGGCGAGGCCACGCTCAGCCCCGGCGCCGGCTCCACCCTGGAGCTCACCCTCCCGCCCATCCCCGCGCCCCCCGACGCGGGCATGCCCACCGAGGCGTGCGACAACGGCGTGGACGACGACGGCGACGACCTGCGCGACTGCGCGGACCCGGACTGCAACGGCCAGGGCTGCCAGCCCGGCGGCCTCACCTGCACCTCCGGCGTCTGCGGCTGCGCCGGACGCCCCACCGGCACCGTCACCGAGCACCCCGGCTTCCTCCGCCGCACCGCGCCCCTCGCGCTCGCCCCCGCCGTGGGCCCGTACGCGGGCCTGCTCCTCGTCACCGGAGGCCGCGACGGCGCCGGCCGTCCGCTCGCCACGGTGGAGACCTTCTCTCCCGGCGCCGCCCCCACCGTGCGCGGCGCGCTCTCCGTCGCGCGCGCCGAGGCCGCGGCGCTGGCGCTGGCGGACGGCGGCGTGGTGGTGCTCGGCGGCCTCCGCGCGGACGGCCAGCCCGAAGAAACGCTCGAGCGGCTGGAGCCCGACGGCGGCACCACCGTGAGGTTCTTCTCCCCACCGCTCACCGCGAGCGGCGTGCTCGCCGGAAGGCTCGGCCCGGACGCCGTGCTCGCCGGAGGCCAGCTCGCCCAGCGGCCCCTGCCTCCCGCGAGCGACACGGCCGTGCGCGTGAAGCTCGAGAGCCCCGGCTCGGGAGACCAGTCCCTCCTCGGCCGCCTCGCGCTGTCCTGCCCCGCTGGCGGCGCCGCGCTCGCGGACGCCTTCATCCTCGCGGGCGGCTGCGCGGGCCAGGGCGCCTCCGCGCGCACGGACGTGGTGGAGCCCTCGGGCCTCATCGGCGTCGGGCCCTCGCTCCCCGCCGCGCTGGAGTCCCCCGCCGTCGTCGAGGTGTCCTCGGGCCGCGCGCTCGTCGTCGGCGGCCGCGAGGCCCTGCCCGGCGGCGGCCTTGCTCCGTCCGCGCGCGTCTTCCTCCTCGAGCGCGCCGGCACCGTGGTGCGCGTGCGCGAGCTCGCCGCCATGGACGCGCCCCGGGCCTCGCCTCGCGCGGCCCGCGCCGGCAACGGCTGGGTCTACGTCGAGGACCGCGCCGGCGCCGCCCCCGCGTGGTTCGACCCCGCCTCCGAGCGCTTCACGCCCGCCACGCCCGCTCCGACGCCCCGTACGGGACACACGCTGGTGGGCGGCACCGGCGCACGCGTGTTCGCCGTGGGTGGCTCCGGACCCGATGGGGCATTGTCCGACACGGCGCTCGAAGTGCAGGTGCGATGTCCATGAGGCAAACCGCCGCGCCGTGAGCGGCCGCTGTGAGACACTCCCAACGTCACTTGACGACGACTGTCCCGGAGAGCGAGTTCTTCGCGGTTCATCCGTGTGCAGGCTCCCCACAAACACGCCCCCACGCTCTCGTACTTCAGGGCTCGCACTTTCAGTGGGACTGACTCTTTTTGCGTGAAGCTGTATCGTCGACGTCATTCAACAACGGAGCTGTCATGCAGGCGGACACGCTGGATGAGATGGGCGGCCGGGGGTCGGTGCTCGGCTACCGGATGGGGACGGAGCTGACGGCGGTCGCGTCGTTCGGCAACCGTCACGCGCCGGGCCGGCTGGTGCAGCTCTCCCTGGAGCACCTGACATTGCAGCTCGCTTCGCAGACGGCGCTGGAGCCGGGGCAGGCCGCGTCGGTGGTGCTCGGGCACGGCGAGCGCTGGGCCACGGCGCTGGACGCCGAGGTCATGGACGTGCGCGGCACGCCCGAGGTGAGCCTGCGCTTCGTCGCGCCGCCGCTGGCCGCGGGCCGCCGCATCGTCTCCGTGCTGGAGGCGCTGCGTGACAACGGGCTGCTGCTGCCGCCGGAGACGCGGCCGGTGTGGCGCGAGAGCATCGACCATCCGGACCGCGTGGCGCGCATCTGCGAAGCGCTCGCGGCGCGGCAGGCGCGCGGCGTGGCGCGGCTGCCGGACGGGCGCCAGCAGACGGTGACGGCCGTGTTCTTCGACGTGCACGAGGGCCAGATGGGCTGGCGCTTCGACGGCCCGGCCCCCGCCGCGCCCTTCGTGCTGGAGGCCTTCGGCTACAGCAGCGTGGTGCACGTGGAGGTGCGCGAGGTGCGCGAGACGTCGGGCCTGGTGGTGGTGCCGGCGCCGAAGGAATTGGTGCGCTACCGCCACCGCTGGCTGCGCCGCGCCACGCCGAGCAGCCCGTGCACGCTGTCGTTCGACCACTCGCTGTGGCCGCAGGTGCACGTGCGCCGCCCGGTGCTGGACCTCTCCTATGAGGGGCTGGCCTTCATCACCGAGCCGGGCGAGGACCTGCTGTACCCGGGCCTGCGCCAGTCGGTGATGGAGGTGGCCATGGAGGGCCTGCCGCCGGTGCGGCTGCGCGCCGAGGTGCGCAACATCTCCAGCACGTCCACCGGCCGCCGCTGCGGCATGTCCGTGCGGCCGCTGGACGCGGCGGGCGCCCGCGCGTGGCGCGCGCTGGTGGAGGCGCAGATGCACCCCACCACCAAGGTGGAGGGTGACTGGAGCGACGCCACGTGGAGCCTCTTCGAGCGCTCCGGCTACTTCCGGCTGCCGGGCAAGTCCCCCGAGGACTTCGAGGACCTGCGCCCCACGTTCGACGCGACGCAGGCCCGGCTGGAGGGCCGCACGCACCTGGGCTACCGCGTGGTGCGCCCCGCGGGCGACGCGCTGGAGGCCTCGGTGTCGGTGTCCAAGCCGTATGAGGGCAGCTGGATGGCGCACCAGCTCGCGCGGCAGCAGGTGCCGGGCACCCGCGCGTCCGCGCGCGAGGCGCTGCGCGACATCTACCTGCGCGGCTACGAGCCCACGCAGGTGGACCCGGACGTGAAGTGGTTCTTCGCCTTCTGCGAGGCGAACGTGCGCTGGGTGCGCTTCACCAAGTTCGACTTCGCCACCTGGTACGAGCACACCGGCCAGACGTGCCTCGTGCCCTTCCGTCTCATGGAGGGCGAGGTGGAGCGGCCCTGGGAAGTCCCCGTGGGCATCGACGTGGGCACGCCCACCGCCGACGAGCGCGCGCGCTTCTTCGCGCAGGTGGCCAGCACGCGCCCGGTGGCCTACCGCGAGGCGCTGGACCTGGTCCCCGAGCGCTTCGACCTGGCGGGCCCGCGCGAGAAGTGGGGCGAGGCGGGCCTGGGCCGCGAGCGCGAGCTGTTCGTGGCGCGGCACGCGGGCAAGCCGGTGGCGCTGGCGGTGGTGGAGTCCGCCGAGCCGGGGCTCAACCTCTTCAACGTGCTGGACGGCGTGCGGCTGGTGCCGCTCATCGACGACACGCTGCCCGAGGCGCAGGACGCGCTGCTGGCGCTGCTGTCGCGCGCGGCGGACTGGTACCGCGCGCGGGGCCGCAAGGTCTTCGTGCACTACGTGGAGTCGGAGTGCGTGGAGTACGTCGAGCGCGCCGCCCTGGCGGACCTGGGCGACGGCAAGCTGTGGGTCATCTCCGCCAGCCTGCTGCCCGAGTTCCTCGAGCACCTGCACGAGTCCACCACGCCTCGCGGGGCCTGAAGACACGAAGGGCCGGGTGGCCTCGAAAGGCACCACCCGGCCCGGGGTGAATCACCTGCGAAGGCCGCGCGCGACTACAGCGGGCCGGCGCGCAGGTAGTAGCTCACGCCGCCCACGTTCGGGTTGGCGTCCCCCGCCTGCGGGTCGTCCTGGAGGACGCTGAAGTTGTACTCGACGTACGCGCCCTGGGGGTCCTTCGCGGGCTTGAGGTCGGTGAAGTTCATCTTCACCTCGAACTCCTGCTGCGGCTGCAGGGGGATGGCGAAGTAGGCGTTCGTCGGGTCCACGACGAGGAACTGCGTCTCGCCCACCTGCTGGACGCCCTCGGCGCGGCCGCCGGCCGCCCTCCACACCTGCGTCAGCTGCGCGCCCAGGTCCACCGTCACGCGGCCACGGGTGAGGAACGGCGCCTGGCCACCCGCCGCGTCGGTCAGCTCGCGGAAGCGCACGGTGAACATGCGCGAATCGCGCAGCACGTTGCGCAGGATGAAGCGCACGTCCACGAAGCCGAACGGCAGCAGGTTCACCACGTTGGTGTTCCGCCAGATGATGTTGTTGTTGTAGCGCGTGTTGTAGTGGGGGTCCGACGTCTCGACGAAGGTCATCGGGTCCTGCGGAGTCACCAGGCGCGACAGCAGGCAGTAGTGGCCGGCGGCGGGCGGGTTCCAGGGGATGACGACATCGGTGAAGCCGCCCGGCGCGATGTACACCGCCGTGGCCTGGCCGATTTCCGTCCACAGGCTCTGCCACGAGGTGCTGGTGGCGGCGTTGGTGCCGTACGCCTTCACGACGACGTTGTGGGCCGCGACGGTGGTGCTGCGGTTGCGCACGCGCACGTGCACGTAGTTCGTCTGGCCGAACTCCGGGTTCTCGTGCGGGCCGTTGGTCGTGGTGGTGCGGACCCAGATGTCCTCGCTCTCGAACATCACGTTGCTCGCGGTGGCGGGGTCCGGCTGCAGGCCGGTGTCCCACGGCTTGTCCTTGCCCCACACGTCGGTGCGGCAGGCGGTGGGCACGTTGAAGCCGTTGGTGACGGCGGTGGTGTTGGGGCCACCGGCGACGGCGTCCACGCCCAGGCCGTAGGCGGCGAAGGCTGTCCACAGCCGGCAGACGTCCACGCCGCCGTGCAGGGTGGTGGCCGCCTGGATGATGCCGTCACGCACCTGCGTGAAGGTGGGGCTGCACGGCGTGTTCTTCAGGCCCTGCGTGAAGTACAGCATCATGCGCTGGTTACCGGCGCTGCCCGTGGCGTTGTACAGGTTGGAGCTGAAGCCCCACCGGTCCACCAGCGCCCAGTACGCCTCCCACATGCCCTGCGCGAAGACCGAGCCCACCGCGTGCGGGCCGGACATGGACGTGATGCTCTGGTACGTCCACGTGTTGATGAGCGGGTTGGTGCTGTACGCCTGCGCGCGGATGCCGTTGCCCGTGGTGGGCTGGTTCAGCGCGTAGGTGCCGATGCCGCGCTTCTGCGGGCCGGTGTCCGTGGCCTTCGCGGTGTACATGAGCGCCAGGAAGTCGCTGATGCCCTCGCCCGGCTGCTGCGTGTTGCCGAGGCACGACACGTTGCTGGGGCCGCCGACGAGGCGGTTGGAGATGCCGTGGCCGTACTCGTGGACGATGATGCCCGAGTCCAGGTCGCCGTCCCGGTTCGGCACGCTGTAGTTCCACAGGTACATCTGCATGCGCGGCCGCGAGCCGTCGGCGGGGGTGAGGAAGTTGGCGTTGTTCATCCCCGCGCCGTCCTGGGCCTCCGCGCGCACGTCGTCGTTGCCCAGGCCACCGTTGCCGTAGTTGTTGACCTGGAAGTTGCCGGACAGCTCGTCGAACCCGTACTGGTACTGGACGTCGTGGATGATGTTGTTCCAGTAGAACAGGTTGGTGACGGCCGCCGAGGTGTACGTCGACGGGGCGCCCGCGAGGTTGAGGGTGAAGCTGCAGGTGAGGCCCGTCCCGCAGCTCGGCTCCGTCGTGGGGGGCAGGTTGTCGGCGTTGGAGTCCTCGTACGCGTGGACGTTGTTGCCGCGGTGGATGGTGTACTCGGCCCCGGCGACGCCGTTGGTGTCATGCCAGCCGAAGGGCGAGGCGATGGCGTTGGCGGGGTTGAGCAGGCTGAGGCGCCCGTCCATGGGCGGCAGCGGCGCGGTGTGGTTGGGGCTCTCCACCGGGCGCGGGTAGACGCTGTACGCGTCCGAGGCCACCCAGTCCACGCGCGTCCAGACCTCGCCGGTGGCGGCGTCCACCGTCATGTCGTAGGCGTGCTGCTGGTCCGCGGTGTGGACCTGGAAGTTCCAGACGAGGCGGGCCTCGCCGGCGCGCACCGGCAGCACGGCGAGCTGCGCGCTGATGGGCTCGGTGGAGATGCCGGCGTTGTCCACCTGCGTGCGCTGGCGGGGACCCAGCTCCGTGCGCAGCTCGCGGGGCGCGGCGGCCAGCTTCAGGCCCAGGTGGCGCGCGGCGCCGGCCACGGCCTCACCGGCGCCCAGGCGCGGCTGCGCGCTGGTGAGCGTCCGGGACAGCGAGGGCAGGAAGTCGCTGTGCACGCCGAGCACGCGGCCCTCGGCGTCCACGTTGATTTGCAGCTGCCCGTTGTAGACGGGCACGCCCTGGTACGTCTGGCGCAGGTAGAGGTTGGTGACGCCGCTGACGCGCGAGTAGACGCGGTCGACGACCTCCAGGTGGGCCAGGTCCGTCAGCTCCAGCCCGAGCAGCTCGAGCTGGGACTGGACGAAGGCCAGGCCGATGGCCAGCGGGTCGCCGCTGCGCGGAGCGGAGAGGGCGCCCACGGGGTTGGTGATGGAGCGCACCAGGCCCAGGGCCGCGTCGTGCTCCACGCGGAGCTCCGGCACGCTCTTGCGCAGCTCGGCGGCCTTCGCCTGCTGGGCCGCGGAGAGGGCGCGCTTGCCGCCGGTGTTGTAGGTGACGCGAGCATCGAAGTGGCGGGTGCCGTCCTGCTCCTGCGAGGCGCCCAACGCCAGGGGCGCCGACAGGGCACCCGTGACGACCAGCGCCTGCAACAGGCGCTTGCGACAAAGACCCAACGACATGGTGTCTCCTTCCAACGGCTCTGCGGGGGTGTGTGCCGGCCCATGGGGAGAAGCCGGCACCCCTCTGTGAGCAGAAGTCGTGCCAGACCATATTTCCTGGGGAAACGAGACAGGCTTGTAACTCTGGACGTTACGGTTCCGCGTCCCGGTGTGGCGTGGAATGTCACCGGGCCCCGTCGCCACGCTCCCCTTGACGTTCTAGGGGAAGGCTCCTACTCTCCCCAAGACATTCTAGGGGAAGCACCGACGACGGGACGCGTGGAATGCGAATCGACCTGCTTCAGGGCACGCTGGACATGCTCATCCTCAAGGCCCTCACCGGCGGGCCCCTGCACGGCTACGCAGTGGCGAGCTGGCTGCAGCGGACGACGGACGACGCGCTGCGGGTGGAGGAGGGCTCGCTCTATCCAGCGCTGCACCGCATGACGCGGCGGGGCTGGGTGAAGTCGGACTGGGGCGTGTCGGAGAACAACCGGCGCGCCCGGTTCTACACCCTGACGGCGGAGGGGCGCAGGCAGCTCAAGGAGGAGTCCTCCTCCTGGGCACTCCTGACGCAGGCGGTGGCCAAAGTGCTCCAGGCGCAGCCGGCGACGCAGGGCACCTGAAGGAGGGACGGCCGCATGAGCTGGATGATTGACCGCTACCGCGCGCTGCGCTCCGTGTTGTGGCGCGAGCGCCTGGAAGACGACGTGGCCGAGGAGCTGGAGTTCCACCTCGCCATGCGCACCGAGGAGTACGTCGCCGAGGGGATGACGCCCGAGCAGGCGCGTGCGGAGGCGCTGCGGCGCTTCGGCAGCGTGGACGCCTACCGGAAGGAGACGCACATGATTGACGAGAGCATGGCGCGGGAGCGGCGTCGCACGGAGCTCTGGGACATGGTGCGGCGGGAGACGCGGCAGGCGCTGCGCTCGCTGGCGCGCAGCCCGGCCTTCGCGGTGATGGCGGTGCTCACGCTGGCGCTCGGCATCGGCGCGACGACGGCTCTCTACTCGGTGGTGGACGCGGTGGTGCTGCGCCCGCTGCCCTATGTGGCGCCGGAGCAGCTCGTCTGGCTCGACAGCCGCGTGCCCGGGGTGGGGCCCGAGGCCCGGTGGGGCCTGTCGGAGGCGGGCTACTTCCACTTCGCGCGGGAGGGCGCGGGCCTCGCCGGGCTGGGGGTGTTCTCCCTGGACACCGGGAGCGTCAGCACCGACGAGGGTGCGGTGCGGGTGGACGCCGCGTGGGTGAGCGCGAGCCTCTTGGACGTGCTGCGCGCCCGGCCGGCGCTCGGCCGCCTCATCACGGCGGACGGCAACCAGCCCGGTGCGCCGCGCATCGCGGTGCTGGGGTACGACTTCTGGGTCCGGCACTACGGCGCGGACCCGCGCGTGCTGGGCATGACGCTCCGGCTGGACGACCAGCCCACGGAGGTGGTGGGCGTCATGGCGCCGGGGCTCCACCTGCCGGATGACACCGTGGACATCTGGGCGCCGCTGCCGTTGGACCCGTCGCGGCCCCCGGAGAACTCGCACTGGCTGCAGGCCGTCGGGCGGCTGCGGGACGGCGTCACCGTGGAGCAGCTCCAGGCCGGGCTCACCGCGCTGAACGCCCGCCTGCCGGAGCAGTTTCCCGCCGCGTACAGCGAGGCCTTCATGCGCGAGTCGGGCTTCTCCACGCAGGTGACGCCGCTGGCCCGGCACGTGGTGGGTGACGTGGACCGGGTGCTGTGGATTCTGCTGGGCTCGGTGGCGCTGGTGCTGCTCATCGCGTGCGCCAACGTGGCCAACCTCTTCCTCGTGCGCGCGGAGGCGCGGCGCCGCGAGCTGGCGGTGCGCTCCGCGCTGGGCGCCGCGCGGGGCGACCTGGCCTGGCATGCGCTCACGGAGAGCCTGCTGCTGTGTCTGCTGTCGGGCGCGCTCGGCCTGTTCCTGGCCTGGGGGGCGCTGCGGCTGCTGCTGACGCTGGAGCCGTCCGGGCTCCCACGGCTCGCGGAGGTGGGCCTGGGCGGGCATGGCGTGGCCTTCGCGGCCGTGCTGTCCGTCGTGTCGGGGCTCGTCTTCGGCCTCTTCCCGCTGGCGCGGGGCGGGCGGGAGCTGGCGACGCTTCGCGACGCGGGGCGGGGGCTGACGTCCTCGCGCCGGCGCAACCTCGTGCGCGGGGGCATGGTGGTGGGGCAGGTGGGGCTGGCGGTGGTGTTGCTGGCCGCCGCCGGGCTCATGCTCCGCAGCTACTGGACGCTGCACCGCGTGGACCCGGGGTTCGAGCCCGGCAACGCGCTCACGTTCGACCTCGTGCTGCCCCGGACACGCTACCCGACCTACGACGAGGCGAATCGCTTCCACCGTGAGCTCCTCACGCGGCTGGAGGCGCTCCCGGGAGTCCAGCGCGCCAGCGCGTCCTCGATGCTGCCGCTGCGGAGCTTCACCGGGTGCTGGGCCATCATCGCCGAGGGCGGCGCGGCCCGGCCCGGCGAGCAGCCGCCCTGCCTGCCGGCACCGCGCATGGCCCCGGGCTACCTCCAGGCCCTGGGCATTCCGCTGCTCCAGGGCCGCGAGCCCACCTGGAGCGACCTGGAGGGGAAGGCGGACGGCGTGGTGGTGACGAAGGCGCTGGCCGACCGGCTGTGGCCGGGCGAGGACCCGCTCGGCAAGGGCCTGCGGGGCAACGGGTATGGGCCGCCGTACTACCGCGTCATCGGAGTGACGGGAGCGCTGCGGGCGCACGGGCTGGACAAGCCTCCGGCGGAGGCCGTCTTCTTTCCGCTCGCGCCCGCGGAGGGCCGGCCGCTGTGGGGGCCCACCCGCTCGGTGAGCGTGGTCGTGCGCACGGCCACCACGCGCCCGGAGTCGCTCACGCCCGAAATCCGGCGCATCGTGAGGGAGCTGGACCCGGCGGTGCCGCTGGCGAACGTGGAGACGCTGGAGCGCGTGGTGGCGAAGTCCCCGTCGGTGGCGCGTGCGTCCTTCACGCTGTTCCTGCTCGGCATCGCCGGGGGCATGGCGCTGCTGTTGAGCGCGGTGGGGCTCTACGGCGTCATCGCCTTCATCGTCGGCCAGCGGCGCGGGGAGATGGGCATCCGACTGGCGCTGGGGGCGCGGGCGGCGCAGGTCGCCGGTCTGGTGGTGTTCCAGTCGCTCCGGTTCACCACGCTCGGAATCGCGCTCGGCCTCCTGGGGGCGCTGGCGATGAGCCGGGTGCTCGCGGCGCTCCTCTTCGAGGTGAGCGCGACGGACCCCGTCGTCCTGACCGCGGTCTGCGCGCTGCTCGTCACCCTGGCCGTGCTGGCCAGCTACGGCCCCGCGCGCCGCGCCGCGCGCGTGGACCCGGCCGAGGTGCTCCGCTCGGAGTAGCCGCCCGTGGCCATCCCGCTCGGCATTCCGGTGACGGTGTGAAGGCCGCGCTCAGGAGCGGCGCGGCCCGTGCGCCTCAGACGCCCTCGTCCTCGTCCGGGTCCGGGTAGGACTCGAGCTCCTCGTCCTCCTCGACGTGGGCGTGGGCCTGGCGCTTCTTGCCCTTGCCCTCGCCGTGCCCGCCGCTGGGGGCCGCGGCGAGGTCCGAGTCCGCGGCCACCACGTACCACTGGCGGCCCTGCTGGATGCGGCGCAACAGCCCTTCCTGCTCCAGCGCGGCCAGCAGCCGGGCGAAGGTGGAGAAGCCGTGCTCGCGCTCGTCGAAGTCCGGCTCCTTGCGGACGATGGCTTCCTTGATGAGCGACGGGTTCACCGCCCCCGTCGCGCGCGCGAGCATGCTCTGCACCACCTCGCGGGCGATGTCCGGCACCTCCGTGCGGGCCTGGCCCTTCGCGGCCTGCGCGGGCTGCGCCGCCTCGGCCTTGCCCCCGCGCTCTGCGCGGCCATGGCGGCCGCCGCGCTTGCCGTGCCCCGGCTCCTCGGCCACCACGCTCTGCCGGCCGCCCTTGTCGCCCTTCTCCGAGCGCGACTGGCGCGGGCGCAGGTAGATGAACTCGTCACACGCCTTCACGAAGAGGGGCGACGTGGACTCCTTCACCGCGAGGCCAATCACGGTGCGGCCATTCTCACGCAGCTTGTAGGCCAGCGGGCAGAAGTCGCTGTCCCCGGAGCCGATGACGAAGGTGTCGATGCTCTCGCGCGCGTAGCACAGCTCCAGCGCGTCGATGACCAGGCGCATGTCCGCGCCGTTCTTCCCGGCGCGCGTGGAGGGCGGCACGTCCAGCAGCTCCACGCCGAACTCGTGCAGGCGAATCTTGGCCTCGGCGAAGCGGGACCAGTCGCAGTACGCGCGGCGGTAGACGACCTTGCCCTTCTCCAGCAGGCGGTCGAGCGACGGCTGCAGGTCGAAGCTCGCGGAGTTGATGCCGGTGTTGGTGACCAGGTTCTCGAAATCGATGAAGAGGGCGATGCGGTGTTCTTCGGTGCGACCGTTCACGTGCGGCCCCTGCGGGTTGCCGCCCCCAGCAGGAGGCGGTGGATGAGTCCGGGCGCTCGCGGTGGAGCCGTGCCGGACAGCCCACCCTAGCCCTTTCCCGGCGACAAGGGGTGTTGGCCTTCGTGGGGTGAACACTCGAACGCTGAGTTCGCACCGCAAGCGTGCAATCGAGCGGTGTGGGAGGACACGTGGGGCGTGCCTCCGCCGCATGTCCTCCCCCGGTCGCGTGAAGCCCGTGAGCGCGGTGGTCCGATGCGCCGTCACGACGGCGGCCACGCGACGTGAGCGGAGGCCCGGTGCGCGGAACGTGGCACGGCCTTCGGTACGTCCGCTGCTGGGACACAGCGTCCGCGCGGGGCCGCAGGGCCTAGTTTCAGGGGAACGGGTCGAAGGACCCCCGAGCCCGGAGCAGGACGATGACGTGGATGATTCCCAGGAACTGGCGCGCGCTCGCACTGGCGGCGCCAGCGCTGACGGCGCTGTTGATACCCGTGGCCACCCAGGCCCGGGAGCCTGAACAGCCGACACAGGAGGTCGAGCGCGAAAGCATCGGGGACCAGACCGTCAACGGCGGCCGCGCGGGCCTCCAGGACCCCTTCACCGACTCCGCCCACCAGAGCCAGGGCCTGTCGGTGAGCCTCAATGGCATCACCGGCATGCCGGTGCGGCGCGTGACGCCGGACCAGGACCGGATGCGTCAGCTGTCCGGAGAGGTGGTGAAGCTCAACGGCCAGGTCCTCTACGTGGAGACCGAGATTGGCGCCGTGGTGCCGCTGGACCTGAGCGCCCTCCAGATTCGCAAGGCGCCGGAGAAGGGCCAGCTAGTGGTGGCCACCTACCAGGTGGAGAACAAGACGGAGAACGTGGTGCTGGCGCTCGCGGGTGAGGTCCCGAAGGAGGGCTGAGCCGGACGTCACTCCTCCGGGTGGAGCTGGACCAGCGAGGGCAGCTCCGCCGCCCGCGCGCGCAGGCGGGGCTTGGGGCGGATGGCCACCGGGACACGTGAGGCCGCGAGCAGCTCGAAGTCGAACACGTTGTCGCCGAACGCCGCGTACAGCGGCCGGGGCGTGCGGGTGCGCAGACAGTGCACCTTCCCGGCCGCGTAGGGGATGGGCTCGACGATGGAGGCCAGCACCGTGCCGTCCTCCTCGCGCGGCGTGCACGCGAGCACGTTGGCGGGGTCGATGCCCACCTCCACCACCGCGGCCTCCACCACCGCGAGCGGTGAGGCGCTGACCACGTAGCAGGTGATGCCCCGGCCCAGCGCCCACTCCACCACGCGGCGTGCCTCCGGGTGCAGGCGCCGCTTCACCTCCCGGCGGGCCACCACGTCGCGAGCGAACGCTCGCACGGCGTCCACGCGCCAGCCGGCGAACAGCCACGCCACCATCTCGTAGATTTCCTTCTCCGGGATGCGCCCCGCCTCGAACCCGGCGAAGAGCCGGTGCGCCAGCTCGCGCGCCTCCAGGCCCGGGGCCAGACCGTGCGCCGCGCCCAGCCGCTGGAGCGCCGCGTGCGCCTGCGGGCGGATGTCACCGTGCTCCAGCAGGGCGAGGAAGAGGTCGTCCCCCACGTCCCCGCTCCACAGCGTGCCGTCCCCGTCGAACGCCAGCACCCCGCCGGGCGCCCGCGCGGCCTCCTGGCCGATGCGCTCCAGCGTCTCCTCCACGCGCTCCATCTTCATGGGCGCGCATCCTCCCCCGGCTTCAGGGACGGAGTCACCTGCCGGGCCCCTCACTTCGTCGCCGTGCCCCGCACCTCGTCGAGGACGCTCAGGTCCACCAGGCCCTGGATGTCGGCGTCGGTGGTGAAGCCCAGCTCCTTCGCATGCCGCGCGGCGGCGGCGAGCGCGGAGGGCACCGGGTCCAGGCTGGGCTCCAGCCGCGAGAAGGCGTCCTGGATGAGGGGCGCGGGCATGGGCTTGTGCGTGAGCCGGCCGAAGGCGGCGTTGACGGCGGTGGTGAAGCCGGCCTTGTCACCCTTCCACCGCTCGGTGAGCTGCACGTGCGCGCGCAGCAGCGCGGCCACGCGGGGGCGCTGCGTCTCCAGCACCTTGCGCGTCGTGACAATCACCGTGGTGGGGAAGCGCCGCTCGGGCCACAGGTCCCGCTCGTCCACGAGGATGTGGCCGCCGCCCTCGTTCACCATGCGCGCGCCCCACGGCTCGGGCACCCACGCGCCCTCGATGCCGCCGTTGAGGAACTGGCCGAGGATGTCCGGGTTGCTCAGCGGGACAATCTGCACGTCGCCGGTGCCCTGGAGGTTGGTGACCAGCCCCTGCTGCTTCAGCCAGTAGCGCAGGGCGATGTCCTGCGTGTTGCCCAGCTGAGGCGTGGCCAGCTTCTTGCCCTTCAGCTCCCCGGCGGACTTCACGCTCTTCACCACCAGCACCGCGCCGCCATTCACCGCGCCGGAGATGATGCGCAGCTCGCGCCCGGCCTTGAGGAACGTGTTGATGGCGGGGCCGCTGCCCACGTAGGACACGTCCAGCGAGCCGGCCACCAGCGCCTCCATGGCGGCGGGGCCGGCGTTGAACTGCTTCACCTCCAGCCGTCCCACGCCGGGCTGCGAGCTGAAGGTGTCCTCGGCGTTGCCCACCAGCGCCTGGGCGTGGGTGATGTTGGGGAAGAAGCCCAGCCGCAGCGGAGCGTTGGCGCCCCCAGCGGCGGAGTCGCGCTTGCAACCGGCGCCGAGCACCGCCAGGCCGGCGAGCGCGAAGAGAAGCAGAGAGCGGGTCGAGCGCATACGTCGCCAGGAAAGGGACGGGCGGGCGGGATTTCAACGTACGCCGGGACGAAGCGTCGGGCGGCTTACGTCCAGTGCGTCACACCGCGCCCGTCAGGCCCCAGCGGCGGCGCAGCCTGCCCTCCACCGTCTGGAACAGGACACGGTCCACCGTCATCCCAATCAGGATGATGGCCACCATGACGGCCATGACCTGGGCCACGTCCATCAGCTCGCGTCCCACGGTGAGCAATTGGCCCAGGCCGCCGGAGACGAAGAGCAGCTCGCCGGCCAGCAGCGCGCGCCACGCGAAGCTCCACCCCAGCTTGAGGCCGGTGACGATGCCGGGCAGGGCCGCGGGCAGCATGACGCCGAGCTGGAAGCGCAGGCCCTTCACGCCCAGGGTGCTGGCCACGCGCACCAGCTGCGGGTCCACCCCGTTGACGCTGTCCTCGGTGGCGATGGCGATGGACAGCACGCTGCCCATGACGACGACGAAGAGGATGGCGCCGTCCGTCAGCCCGAACCACAGCAGCGCCAGCGGCAGCCAGCAGATGGAGGGCAGCGCCTGCAGGCCGCTGACGACGGGCTTCACCGCGTTGCGGAAGAAGGCCAGGCGCGCCATCAGCAGCCCCAGGGGCACGCCGATGGCCACCGACATGAAATACGCGCGACCCAGCCGGCCCAGGGAGCGCAGCGTGGCCTCGGCCATGCGGCCGTCGGCGACCATGGCGACCAGGCTCTTCGCCACCGTCAGCGGCCCCGGGAAGAGGTGGGGCGACCAGACGCCCACCCGCGTCAGCAGCTCCCAGGTGCCGAGCAGCAGCACGAACATGCCCAGCTTCTGGACGTAGCGCTTCATGGCTCACCTACCTCGCGGGGCGGGGCACTCCGTCAGCGGGAAGCGCGTGGCGCGCGGCGGTGCGCTCGGGCACCTGCCGGGGGGTGGCCTCCGCGCGCGCGGGCTCCTCCACGTCGCGCAGCAGGCCCCGAAGGTGCCGCACCATCTCGTTCAGCCCGGCGTCCTCCGGCTGGCGCGGCATGGGCAGGTGGACCTCCAAATCCCGCACGACGCGGCCCGGCCGGGGCGCCATCAGCACCACGCGGGTGCCGAGCATCAGCGCCTCGTGCACGTCGTGGGTGACGAACACCACCGTCTTGCCGGTGCGCAGCCAGATGGACTGGAGCAGCTCCTGCATGTGGATGCGCGTCTGCGCGTCCAGCGAGCCGAAGGGCTCGTCCATCAGGAGCACGGCCGGGTCCATGGCGAGCGCGCGGGCCAGCGAGGCGCGCATCTTCATGCCGCCGGACAGCTGGTGGGGCAGGGTTTCCTCGAAGCCGGTGAGCTGCACGCGGCGGATGTACATGTCCGCCCGCTCGCGGCGCTCGGAGCGCGGCACGCCCTTGGCGCCCAGGGCGAAGGTGATGTTGCCGCGCACGGTGAGCCACGGGAACAGCGCCGCCTCCTGGAACATCAGGAGCCGCTCCGGGCCGGGCCCGTGGATGGCCTTCCCGTCGATGCGCACGGTGCCGCCGGTGGGCGTCACCTGGCCCGCCAGCGCGTAGAGCAGCGTGGACTTGCCGCAGCCGGAGGGGCCCAGCAGACAGACGAACTCTCCGGAGCGGACGTTGAGGTCCACGTTCTGGAGCGCCACCACCTTGTTGGCGTACTGGTGGCCGAGCTGGGCGACGGAAATCTTCGCGCGCTCCGGCTCCACGTGTGCCGGCCGGAGCAGGCGCAGCGAGCTTCGCCATCGGCCGAGGAGCGCACGTAGCATCAGCCAGAAGCTAGGCACGTAGGTACAGGTGGGAAGGGGGCATGAGCGACCGACGAGGCATCGGCCCGCCTGCCCGCCCGCCCCACCTTCTCCTTCAGGCCCCGTGAATTGCGTCACGGCCCTGGTCACTTGTGCCCGGGACCCGCTCCCTCCCACTCCCAATGTGGGGACGCGGGCGAAGGGTGCTTTCGCCGGCCGCCCGGCTGTCCTAGACAGGAGGGCATGTTCAGCTTCCTCACCGACTTTCTGGGCGACGTGGCCACGGACGTCCTGGACATCTTCGGGAGGGACAGCCGCTTCGGCCAGGCCGGGCTGGTGCTGTTCCTGGGGCTGGGCGTACTGGCCGGGGGCCTCTCCCTGTGGCTGTTCCCGGAGCCCGTCATCCGCTCCTTCAGGCTGTCGCTGCTGACGGGGTTCGTGGCGCCCGTGCTCGCGGGCATGGTGGTGGCCGGCTTCGGCCGGGTGAAGCTCCTGGACTGGGAGTTCAAGTTCGACCTGGAGCGCTTCGGGGCCGCCTTCTGCGTGACGCTCGCGCTGTGCGTCACCCGCGGCGTCTGGTTCGCGGTGCAGTTGTTCAGCTAGACGCGGGCGCCAGCGCGGCCGGGGGAGGGATTTCCCTTTGGCGGCAAACCTGGGAGAACCCAGGCAAATGCAAGTGGGCAGATATCAGCTCATCCGCAAGCTGGCGGCCGGGGGCATGGCGGAGGTCTTCCTGGCGAAGGCCGAGGGGCCCGGGGGCTTCGAGAAGACGCTCGTGCTCAAGCGCATCCTCCCGCACCTGGTGGAGGACCCGTCCTTCGTGGAGATGTTCCTCGGCGAGGCGCGGCTGGTCGCCGGGCTGAACCATCCCAACATCGTGCAGATTTTCGACTTCGGCGAGGCCGACGGCACCTACTTCCTCGCCATGGAGTACATCGACGGGCCCAACCTGCGCCGGTGGCAGCGGCAGGCCGCGTCGCGGGGGATGAGCCTGCCTCCCGCCATCTGCGCCCGGGTGGTCTCCGCCGCCGCCGAGGGCCTGGCCTTCGCCCATGACTTCAAGGACCCGGCCAGCGGGACGCCGCTGGGGTTGATTCACCGGGACGTCAGCCCCGACAACATCCTGGTGTCGCGGCAGGGCGCGGTGAAGGTGGTGGACTTCGGCATCGCCAAGGCGGCGGGGCAGAAGCACCGCACGCAGACGGGCATCGTGAAGGGCAAGGTCGCGTACATGCCCCCGGAGCAGGTCACGGCGGAGCCGCTGGACCGGCGGGTGGACGTGTACGCGCTGGGCGTCGTCTTGTACGAGCTGCTCACCGGACGCCTCCCGTTTGAAGCCGCCAATGAGCTGGTGATGATGCGGGCCATCGTCTCCGACGCGCCCGTGCCCGCGACGCGCTACCGGCCGGACCTGCCGCGCGTGCTCCAGTCCATCCTCGCCACCGCGCTGGCGAAGGACCGCGAGGCCCGCTACCCCGACTGTCGCGCGCTCCAGGCGGACCTGGACCGCTTCGTGATGTCCACGGGTGTCCCGGTGGGCGCGTACCAGCTTGCGCAGCTCGTCGAGCAGGTCGTGGACGGTGCCAGTGCGCAGCCGGTGCCCACGCCCGCGACGTCGCCGCGCCGTCCGGAGGGCGGGGACGACGCGGAGCGGACGCGAGACATGCCACGCGGCGCGCGACGCAGGGCCAGCGGGCCGGGGACGGCGGAGCCCGCGGAGTCCATCTCCTCGGTCTCGACGGTGAAGCGACCGCAAGGGGCCCACGACGCCACCGTGGAGCGTCCGGGAGGCTTGAGGAAGCTGCTGCCGGCGGCGGTGGCGGGCGCGGTGCTGCTCGTCGGAGGCGGCGGCTATCTGCTGTTCGGGAGGACGCCAGGGCCGGTGCTTCCGGCGCCCCTTCCGGCGGAGGCCGTCGCTGGCACCGAGCGGATGGCCCCGAAGTCTGGCGAGGCGCCCGCGGGGCAGGGGCAGGCCGGGGCCGGCGAGGCGCAGCCGGCCGGGAAGTCCGGCGAGGTGGCCTTGGAGCAGGGGCTTCCCGGGGCCAGCGAGCCCCCAGCGGCCCAGGCGGCCGCGGCAGGCGCGGGCCCGGCGCAGGGCGAGTCGGAGGCTCCGGCGGAGGACGTGGCGGTGGCGCCTGGAATGGAGGCGACGCCCGAGGCGGCCCAGGCGAAGGCCGGGTCCACTCCGCAGCGGAAGTCCGGCGCGTCGCGAGCGGTGAAGGGGAACCTGGGCACGCTCGAGTTCCGCATCCGCCCGTACGCCACCGTGTACCTGGATGGGAAGAAGCTCGGGGAGACGCCTTTCGCCGCCATCGACGTGCCCGAGGGGCTCTACGCCGTGACGGCCGTCAACTCGAAGCTCGGCAAGAAGGTGACGCGGAGCATCGAGGTGAAGGCCGGCGAGGCCAACGTCTTCCGGCTCAACCTGCAGGAGGAGTGAGGACGGCGGGCTACGGCTCGTCCTTCGCGGTGGCCTCCTCCTTCGCGGCGGGCTTCGCCTCCGGGGCCGGCGGCGCGGGCCTGTTGTCCGTGCCCACGACCGCGTCCAGGGCCGAGCCCAGGGCCGACCCGACATTCTTTCCCACTTCCGCGCCCGTGACGCCCAGCCGTGAGCGCAGGTTCGAGAATTGGGACTTCATGGACGACGTGGCCGTCGCGGGAGGAGGCGTGGCCGGAGCCGGAGCCGCGGGCTTCTCGGCCAGGGGCGCCGGGGCCGCGAGCTCCTCCTCGGCGGGCTTCTCCGCGTCGGCGACCTGGGAAGGCCTGCCCGTGGCGCCCAGCTTGCGCTGCACCTGCTTGCGCACGGACTCGAAGTCCCGCTGGACCTTGGGCGCCACCTGCAGGGGCAGGACGCTCTCCGGATGGAGCGACAGCCCGGCGCGGAAGGACTCCAGGGCCTGCTTCCTCCGGCCCAGGTCGGCCAGGACGATGCCGCGGTAGAGCGCCACCTTCACCTGCTCCTCGATGGTGGACGCCACCTGCTTCGCCTGGGACAGCCAGTTGAGCGCCTTCTCGTACTCGAGCGACTCGTACAGGTGCTCGGCCCGCTCGATGCGCCGCTGGAACGTGCTCCCGGCGCCTCCGGAGCCTGTCGCCTCCACGTCGCTTCCCAGGGCCACGCCCGGCAGGACATACAGCAGCGCCAGCAGCAGCACCGGGCTTCGGAAGGCAGCAAAGGCTTTCATGCCTTGCGGGTCTACCATGGACAGACGCCAGACTCCCACCCCCGGGGGGGAGGGTGTCTGAAACGCGATTGCACGTGCGGGGGCGGGTCAGGAGGACGCGACAGCCCGCTCCGCGCGCCGGTGCGCCCGCGTCCTCGCCAGCAGCCAGCCGCTGAAGGCGAGCAGCAGCAGCCCCACGCCGGTGAAGGCACCCCCCACGCGCAGCGACGCGCGGCGGTCGTCGTGCACCAATTCCAGCGGCCCTTCGCGGGGAGACGCGAGGTAGCGCTTCACCTGCGCCTCGACTCCGGTGGCCACGGCTTCCTCGGTGGCCCACTGGTGGAAGAGGGGGAAGCGGCCCCGCGTCGTCTCCAACTCCGGCCGGTAGATGGGGACGCTGGTGCGGCGGGCGCTGCGGGTGCGCTCCACCCGGACGCCCTGGACTTCGTCCAGCGTGAAGCGGCCCACCTCTTCCCGGGTGAGCCAGCCCGCGCGGGAGAGGGTGCACGGGCCGCCCGGCTCGCAGCGCAGCTCCACGCGGGCCTTCGCGTCCAGCAGGTACGGGCCGAGCACGAGGAAGGGCAGCGCCAGCAGCACGCAGGCCGCCGCGCCAATGGCGGTGGAGCGGCTGCGGCGCGGCTCGGCGTCAGCCGGGAGGGCGGGGGAGGAGGGCTCGCTCACGGCCTCCCCTCATAGACCCGTGCCGCCCCGGGGGGCAGCGGTTTCGTGCGCGTCCCGGAGCGTTGACTCCTGGGGAGCGGCCAGGCGGGCGCTGTGCACCGGTGGACCCTTCGCCCCACCTTACGGTGCGGGCGTGCCACGCCTGCCGCAAGGGACAGGTGCCCGCAACGCGAAGGAGCCCGCGCATGAAGGCCGTCGCCGTCTTTCCGAAGCAACGCGAGGTGCGCGTCATCGACGCCCCCGAGCCGGGGCTCCAGTCCCCCACGCAGGTGAAGGTGCGCACGCGCGAGGTGGGCGTGTGCGGCACGGACGAGGACATCCTCCAGTTCACCTACGGCACGCCGCCGCCCGGCTCCGAGTACCTCATCCTCGGCCACGAGTGCCTGGGCGAGGTGGTGGAGGTGGGCGACGCCGTGCGGGGCCTCCAGCGCGGGGACCTGGTCGTGCCGCGCGTGCGCCGTCCCTGCCCGCACGCCACCTGCCCCGCGTGCCGGCACGGACACCCGGACTTCTGCATCACCGGCGACTACACCGAGCGCGGCATCAAGGAGGCCCACGGCTTCTGCTCGGAGCTCTTCACGGAGGACGTGGCGTACCTGCATCGCGTCCCCGTGGAGCTGCGCGAGGTGGCGGTGCTCACCGAGCCGCTGACGATTGCGGAGAAGGCCCTGCGCGAGGTGAAGCGCATCCAGGAGCGGCTGCCCTGGCGTCCCGAGCCGGGCCGCGCGGTGGTGCTGGGCGCGGGCCCCGTGGGGCAGCTCGGCGTCATGGCGCTGTTGCGCCGGGGCTTCGCCACCACCGTGTACTCGCGCAGCCCCAAGCCCAACGTCAAGGCGGACTCCACCGAGGCCCTGGGCGCGCCCTACCTGTCCTCCAAGCAGGTGTCGCCGGGGGAGCTGGTCCGCGAGGCCGGCGCGCCGGACCTCGTCTACGAGGCGACGGGCGTGGCGAAGGCCGCCTTCGAGACGCTGAAGGTGCTGGCCCCCAACGGCGTCTTCGTCTTCACGGGGGTGCCCTCGCATCCGGAGTCGCTGTCGCTCGACGGGGCGGAGCTCTTGAAGCAGCTGGTGCTGCAGAACCAGGTGGTGCTGGGCACGGTGAACGCGGCCGGCTCGGACTTCGAGGCGGCGCTGGAGGACCTCGGCCGCTTCCGTGCCCGCTGGCCGGGCGGGCTGGAGCGGCTCATCACCGCGCGCCACCCGCCGGAGGACTTCGCCGACGTGGTGAGGGGCAAAAAGGGTGGCGACGGCATCAAGCACGTCATCACTTTCGGGTAGGCGAAACGCGGGGGGAGGAGACTTCGAATGGAAGCGGCACCCCAGCAGCAGGGCAAGGTGGCGGGCGGCTCGGTCCCCATCGAGGACCACGGCATCATTGGCGACCTGAGGACGGTGGCCCTGATTGGGAGCGAGGGCACGCTCGACTGGCTGTGTTTCCCCCACTTCGACAGCCCGAGCATCTTCGCCGCGCTGCTGGACGCGGAGAAGGGCGGCCACTGGCGCATCTGCCCCGAGCCGGACGGGGTGATGAAGAAACAGTTCTACTGGCCCGACACCAACGTGCTGGTGACGCGCTTCTACACACCGGACGGCGTGGGCGAGCTGGTGGACTTCATGCCCATGTCGCGCCACGGGCGGAAGTACGAGCGCGAGGTGCTGCGGCGCGTGCGCGTGGTGCGCGGGGAGATGCGCTTCGAGATGGAGTGCTTCCCGGCCTTCAACTACGCGCGGGACACGCACGAGACGCGCCTCATCCAGGGCGGAGCCGGCTTCTCGTCGAAGACGCTGGAGATGACCCTGGCCTCGTCCGTGCCGCTGCGCAAGGAGGGCCGGGGCGTCAGCGCGCGCTTCACGCTGCATGAGAACCAGTCCGCCGTCTTCTCGCTGCGGCAGGGCGCGCGCCTGTCCTGCCAGGAGCTGGTGCACAGCCACGAGTCCGCGGAGGTGCTCTTCCGCGACACGGTGGACTACTGGCGCCACTGGTTGTCGGGCTGCAACTACCGGGGCCGCTGGCGCGAGACGGTGCAGCGCTCGGCGCTGGCGCTGAAGCTGCTGACGTACGAGCCGACGGGGGCGATTGTCGCCGCGCCCACGTGCAGCCTGCCCGAGTCCCCGGGTGGCACGCGCAACTGGGACTACCGCTACTGCTGGCTGCGGGACGCGGCCTTCACCGTCTACGCGTTCCTGCGCATCGGCTTCAAGCAGGAGGCGGCGGCCTTCATGCGCTGGGTGGAGGCGCGCTGCGCGGAGCAGGGGGACGGGCCGCTGCCGCTGATGTTCTCGGTGGACGGCAGCCGCGTGCCGGAGGAGGTGGAGCTGTCACACCTGAGCGGCTACGGCGGGGCACAGCCGGTGCGCATCGGCAACGCGGCGGCGGACCAGCTGCAGCTCGACATCTACGGCGAGCTGATGGACTCGGTGTACCTGTCCAACAAGTACGCGGCGCCCATCTCGTATGACTTCTGGCGGCACCTGCGGCGGATGGTGGACTGGGTGTGCAACCACTGGAACCAGCCGGACGAGGGCATCTGGGAGGTGCGCGGCGGGCGGCGCAACTTCGTGTACTCGAAGCTGATGTGCTGGGTGGCGGTGGACCGGGCGATTCGGCTCGCGGACAAGCGCAGCCTGCCGGCGGACCGGCCCCGGTGGCTCGCGGTGCGCGACACCATCTTCGAGGAAATCATGACGCAGGGCTGGAGCCAGGAGCGCGAGGCCTTCATCCAGGCGTATGACCACGAGGCGCTGGACGCGGCGAACCTCCTGATGCCGCTGGTCTTCTTCCTGTCGCCGGTGGACCCGCGGATGCTGTCCACGCTGGACAGGATTCGGCGCCCGCCCTCTCAAGGCGGCCTGGTGTCGGACGGGCTGGTGTTCCGCTACGACGTGGACGCGACGCTGGACGGAATCGCCGGCCGCGAGGGCACCTTCAACCTGTGCAGCTTCTGGCTGGTGGAGGCGATGACGCGGGCCAGTGTGGCGAGGCCGGACCTGCTGGAGGAGGCGCGGCTGACCTTCGAGCGGATGCTGGGCTACGCCAACCACGTGGGGCTGTACGCGGAACAGACGGGCATGTCCGGCGAGGCGCTCGGCAACTTCCCGCAGGCACTCACCCACCTGTCCCTCATCAGCGCCGCGTACAACCTGGACCGGACGCTGGGCGGGCGGGACTGAAAGGGCCGGGCGGCCAGAACCACGAAGCCCCGGCCTCCGTACCCACGGCACACCGGCGTCTCGCCGGCTCGACAGATGACCCCCAGTCACCTATACATGACTCCAGGTCATTTCCAGCGAGGCTCCCGTGGCCGCTCCGACTCCCCTTCCTGGTGGTCCGTCCTCCTCCTCCGCGCCCCGTCGGGGTGCGACCTGGCTCAAAGGAGTGTGGGGCGTGGCCATGCTGCTGGCGCTCGCGGCCGGGGGGGTGCGCCTGCGCTACGGCGGGGGTGAGCCGTACCCGGACGTGACGGGCATGCCACTGCTGCCGGACAGCGCGCTGGAGGTGGTGGCGCAGAGCCCGGAGCCCATCGGCAACGTGGCGGTGTCCTCCACGGGCCGGCTGTTCTTCACCATCCACCCGGAGAGCCGCCCGGAGGGCGCGAAGCTGCGCGAGTGGGTGGACGGCAAGGCGGTGCCGTACCCCAACGCGGAGGTGCAGGCGAAGCTGTTCGAGACGCCGCTGGGCGTCACCATCGACCGGCGCGACTGGCTCTGGGTCATCGACCACGGCAACCACGCCATGGGCACGCCGCGGCTGCTGGCCTTCGAACTGGCCACGGGCCACCTCGCGCACGAGTTCGTCTTCCCGCCCAACGTCGCGCCGCCGGGCTCGTTCCTCCAGGATTTGCGCGTGGACGCGAAGGGGGAGACGGTGTTCATCGCGGACGTGGCCTTCTGGCGGCGCAAGCCGGGGCTGGTCGTCTACGACGTGGCGGCGAAGCAGGCGCGCCGCGTGCTGGACGGGCACGCCTCCGTGTTCCCCCAGGACTTCATCATCCGCAACCCCATCAAGGAGATGGTGTTCTTCGGCGGGCTCGCCGCGCTGAAGGCGGGCGTGGACGGCATCGCCATGGACCCGTCGGGCGAGTGGGTGTGGTTCGCGGCGATGAACCACGACACCATGTATCGCGTGCGCGCGGCGGACCTGCGGGACGCGTCGCTTCCCGAGGAGGAGCTGGAGAAGCGGCTCCACGCGGTGGGCCGCAAGCCGCTGAACGACGGGCTGAGCGCGGACGTGGAGGGCAACGTGCTCATCACCGACGTGGAGCACGGCGCGGTGCTGCGCATGAGCCCGCAGGGCCGGCTGGAGACGCTGGTGAAGTCGCCGCGCATCCGCTGGGCGGACGCGCTCAGCCACGGGCCGGACGGCTGGCTCTACGTGGCGGACAGCGCCATTCCACACCAGATGCTCCAGTCGAAGGAGCACATCGCCGCGAACGCGCCCTATTCCATCTACCGCTTCAGGCCCGGCATCGCGGGCGTCGCCGGCATGTGACACCGACGGAGCGCGGACCACACCGTCCGCGCTCCAGCGGCCTTCACGTCACTGCACGTTGAAGTGGTAGTTGTTGCCGAAGTTCGAGTCCCACGCCTGGCAGCCCCAGCGGCTGGTGTTCTCGAACCAGACGGACAGGTCGCCCTTCGTGTTGAGCGGAATCGACGGCGGGGGCGGGTTGGGGATGGACGAGAAGCCGGCCACCCAGAAGCTCTGCACCGGGCCGTTGTTGAACTTGTAGTGGCCGGTGATGGTCCACCCCGGCGTGGTGGCGTTGATGTTGCCGCGGCACTGCGTCAGCCGGTCGACGCTGTAGTGGATGGCGGCCGTCTTCCCGAAGGGCAGCGGGTTGGATGACGCGAAGACGTTCCAGCCCTGCGACGGCGACTGGAAGGTGATGCTCGGCGACGTCTGAGACACGGCGACGGTGCCGACGAACAGCACGGCGGCGGCGAGGAACCAGCGGGTGGACTGACGCAGCAAGGGGATGCTCCTGGTGGAGGGGAACTACAGTGTCGATACGGATGCGAAGGCCGTCGCGGGCTGTGTCGGCCGAAGGGCGCTCCGTGCGGGATTGCCCCGCGCGGGCCCCTGAGTCTTCTACAGTCCCGTACCGACTCTCTTTACGCCCTGCGCCATGGCCGACCTCATCCCCGCCTTCTATCGCCTCGCCGTCCGAGTGGACGCGCACTACGACGCACTGAGCCGAAGCCTGCGCCAGAAGCTGGGCATCGCCCCTCCGCTGCGAATCCTCCCCTACCGGGGGTATGGCACCGCCGAGCGCGCCGTCATCAAGGCGCGCGTCCTGGAGGACAGGCACATCCGCCCACCCCAGCAGCGGCACACGCTGGTGGGCAGCGCGATTGCTTCCTACAAGCGCTACATGACGCGCGAGGTCGCCGGCGCGCACGTGGCGGTGCGCTGGGGGGACAAGCGCTGGGAGGGCACCACCGACGAGGAGGGCTTCCTCGAGCTGTGGGTGCCGCCGCCGGAAGGCGTGCGCTCGGGCTGGCACATGGTGGAGCTGGAGCTGCTCTCCCCGGAGGCGCACGGCGTGCCCCGCGTGGCCGCGCCGGTGCGCGTGGCCGGCCGGAGCGCCGAGTACGGGGTCATCAGCGACATCGACGACACCGTCATCGTCACGGGCGTCACCAATCCGCTCAAGCGCGCGTGGGCGCTCTTCCTCACCGAGCACCGGGTGCGGCTGCCCTTCCCCGGCGTGGACGCCTTCTACGCGGCGCTCCAGGGCGGGCGGGGACAGGCGGCGGACAACCCCATCTTCTACGTCTCCAGCAGCCCGTGGAACCTGTACGAGCACCTGGACGAGTTCCTCGGGCTGCACCACATCCCCCCGGGGCCGCTGCTCCTGCGTGACTGGGGCCTGTCCCGCCACGGCTTCGCGCCCGGGGGCGGGCACGGGCACAAGCTGGAGAAGATTCGCGGGCTCATGGACACGATGGAGCGCCTGCCCTTCATCCTCATCGGCGACAGCGGCCAGGAGGACGCGGAGCACTACCGCACCATCTGCCGCGAGTACCCGGGCCGCATCCTCTGCGTCTACATCCGCAACGTGCCCGGCCACCCGCGCCGGGCGCACGAGCTGGAGCGGATTGGCGCGGACATCCGCGAGGCCGGCAGCCAGCTGCTCGTGGTGGACGACACCACCGCCGCGGCGCGGCATGCGGCGCGCTCAGGGTGGATTGACTGGCGCGAGGTCCAGGAGGTGGAAGCCCACCGCCGCGAGGATGCCGCCCGCGGGCTCCTGGGTGAGCGCGAACCCTGAGTCCCAAATTTCCAGGGCTGTGGAAAAACGGCGCCCTCACTTGAATTCCGGTCTTCAAGTGTGGCAAAGGCGCGCCACGTTTTCGGGACATCCCCCTGTCCCCCCTCCTCCCCTGGGAAGTGAGTCTGTGCGTGGCTACCTGGTGCGTACGTTTTGCTGGGCGCTCTCCGCGCTGGTGTTGGGCGCGTGTGGTCAAACAGAAGTCGTCGAAGTGCCAGAGCCTGGTGAGAGCTCGCAGGCGGTCCGCCATCCGCCGCCGGCGTCCCCGAGCGGTCACCTCGTGGACGGTACGGCCTTCCTCGGCCCGGTGACGCAGGGCGGCGCCGGGCAGGCGCGGCCCACCCCTCACCCGTAGGACTGCTGCTTCGTCGTCTCAGGGCAGCGGCCGGCCACCCTGGAACTGCGCCATGCGCACGGCGCGCTCCATCAGCTCCGCCTGGGCGGAGCGCTTCTCCGTGGGGGAGGGCGGGGTGCGGCGCTTCCACGAGCCATCCGCCGTCAGCTCCCACGCGGCGGTGGTGTCGGCCATGCAGCGGTCCAGCATGTCGCGCACCTGGGCTGACAGCGCGGGGTCCTCCACCGGCGCCAGCACTTCCACCCGGTGGTCCAGGTTGCGGGGCATCAGGTCCGCGGAGCCGATGTAGCAGCGCAGCTCCGTGCCGCGGTCGAAGATGTAGACGCGCGAGTGCTCCAGGAAGCGGCCGAGCACGGACACCACGCGGATGTTCTCCGACACGCCGGGCACGCCTGGGCGCAGGCAGCAGATGCCGCGCACGTTGAGCTCCACCTTCACCCCGGCCCTGGACGCGTCGTAGAGCGCGCGGATGATGGTGGGGTCCACCAGCGCGTTCATCTTCATCTGGATGCGCGAGGGGCGCTCCAGCGTGTGCGCCATGATGGTGCGCTTGATTTCCTCCATCAGCCCCTCGCGCATGGTGAGCGGCGCCACCAGCAGCTTGCGGAAGGACTTCGGCCGGCCGAAGCCGGTGAGGTAGTTGAACAGGTCCGCCACGTCCGCGCCGATGTCCGGGTCCCTGGTGAACAGGCCCAGGTCCGTGTAGAGGCGCGCCGTCTTCGGGTTGTAGTTGCCCGTGCCGATGTGCACGTAGTGCCGCACCCGCTCGCCCTCGCGCCGGACGATGAGGATGGCCTTCGCGTGCGTCTTCAGCGACGGAATCCCATACACCACGTGGACGCCCGCCTCTTCCAGCGCGTTGGCCCACTTGATGTTGGTGCGCTCGTCGAAGCGCGCCTTCAGCTCCACCATGCACACGGCCTGCTTGCCGTTCTCCGTCGCCGTAATCAGCGCGGGCACCAGCGGTGAGCTGTCCGACGTCCGGTACACCGTCTGCTTGATGGCCAGCACGTCCGGGTCCGCCACCGCCTCGCTGACGAAGCGCTCCACGGAGGAGCCGAAGGACTCGTAGGGGTGGTGGACGAGCAAATCTCCCCGCCGCATCGCGGACATCACGGTGCCGCCGTCCTGCGCGTCCGCGTCCGGGCGCAGGCGCGGCTGGGTGACGGGCGTCCACGGCGCGTCCTTCAGCTCCGGGAAGCCGGGCCCGAAGGCGATGGCCGCCAAATCGGACAGGCCCACGAGGCCGTGCTCCTCGTACACCTGCCGCTCCTCCAGCCCCAGCGCCTCCACCAGCGGCTCCAGCAGCTTGGGGCTCATGCCCGCCCCCACCTCCAGGCGGATGACGTCGCCGAAGCGGCGCTGGCGCAACTCCGTCTCCACCGCCTTGAGCAAATCCTCCGCGTCCTCGGACACGGTGAAGTCCGCGTCGCGGGTGACGCGGAAGACGCCCCAGTGCAGCACCTGCATGCCGGGGAACAGGTCCGCCAGGTGCTGCGCGATGACCTCCTCCAGCGGTACGAAGACGTTGCCCTTCAGCGGCAGGAAGCGGGGAATCAGCTCCTTGGGCACCTTCACCCGCGCTACGCTCTCCTCGTCCGCCTCCGAGTCTCTCAGCAGCACCGCGAGGCTGAGCGACAGGTTGGAGATGTACGGGAAGTGCCGCCCCAGGCCGATGGCCAGCGGGGTGAGCACGGGGAATATCTGCTCGCGGAAGCGCTGATCCACCTGGTTGCGCTGCTCGGTGTCCAAGTCCCTCGCGGAGAGGATGCGCAGGCCCTTCTCCGCCAGCGCGGGGCGCAGCGTCTTCTCGAAGCAGTCCGCGTGGCGGCGGCCCTGCTCGAAGATGCCCTGGTGCAGCTTGTCGAGCGTGGCGCTCGGGGACGCGCCGTCCGGCACGAGCCGGGCCACGTTGCCGCGCACCTGCTCGTGCAGGCGGGCCACGCGAATCATGAAGAACTCGTCCAGGTTGCGCGCGTAGATGGAGATGAACTTCAGGCGCTCCAGCAGCGGGATGTCCGGTGACTCGGCGAGCTGGAGCACCCGGTCGTTGAACGCCAGCCAGGACAGCTCCCGGTTGAAGAAGAGCTCCGTGTCCGTCGGCTCCGTGCCCGCGGGAATGGCATCCCGTTCCACCGGCTTCTGGGTGACACCGCGCCCGCCACCACGCTTCGCCATGGTTCCGTGACTCCTCTTGAACCCCATGTAGGTACGATGTAGCAGTTGGGTGTCCCGGCTTTTGTAAACTTCCCCGTGACCTGGGGGAGCAAGCTCCCAGGCCATCTAGTCCTCGGATGGAGGGGGAGCAGTGACAAAGGTGGGATGGCGTGGACTTTCTTGCATCCGGTATGTGAGGTCGGCATGTCCGTCGACGTGAGCACGACAGAACCCTCCTTGAGCGCCGGAGCCCCGGCGTCTGATTCGTCAGGCCTGTTCACCGCCTTCCAGAACGACGACCGGCCCGTGCAGCGCGGCCGCTGGGCCCTGGCGCTGCTGGCGGCCCTGGTTCCGGTGGTGCTGGGGGTGGGCTTCTGGGCCCTGGCGAAGAACGAAGAGCAGACCTTCCGGCTCGTCACCGCGCAGGGCATCAAGTCCGTGCGGGGTGGGATGACGGCGGACCAGGTGGTGGCCCTGCTCGGCCGTCCGATTACGCTGGAGCAGGACGCCACCGGGGCGGAGTGCTACCGCTACGGCCAGCCCAACTTCATCAACCCACAGTTCCTCATCTACAAGGTCTGCTACGAGGACGGGAAGCTGCGGGACGTGACGCAGCACAAGTTCTCCGCCTGGTCCGTGGACCCGGAGACCGGCACCTTCGCGGCGCCCGAGGGCGGCGTCCCGGACGCCTCGCCGTCCAAGGACGGGTAGCCTCCCTCCTCGCTTCGACGTCCCTGGCGCTTCAGGAAGGACACCCTGGACGCGCTGGGGCCCGCGCTACCGGCAGTCCGAATCCGCCGCGTCCGCCTTCCCGTCCGCGTCGTTGTCCGCGCCGTCCAGGCAGTGCTCCGCCTCCGTGGGGGCGTACTCGCTGACGTGGAGCGTGTAGCGGATGGGCGTGTCCTGGTCGGGATTGGCCATGCCGTCCACCACCACCAGCACCGTCTGTCCCTGCTCCAGCGTCACCTTCACCGCGGGCGAGCCCAGGGCGCCGGCATTCGCGTTGGCCGCGCAGCCCAGCTCCGCGCCCCGGCAGCCGGTGAGCACGTAGAGCGCGTTGCCCCAGCCGCCCGGTGAGGTGTCGAAGACGAACGTCCCCGCGCGAGGCGCCGTCCACAGGTGCGCGCGGTCCTGCTGCAACAGCGCGCCGCAGGTGCCCTGGAAGCTGTCTCCCGAGCCCGCCGTCTCCCCTTGGAAGGTGACGGGTAGCGCGCTGCCCAGGTCGTGGTTCGCGCAGCCCCGCCCGTCGCAGCCCGGGGTGCCGTGGCAGTCCGTGTCCGCGCAGTCCACCCAGCGGTCCCCGTCGTTGTCCATGTTGTCGAAGCACGCGTTCGCCTCGCTCGCGCGCAGCTCGTCGATGTGCAGCTCGAAGTGGCCCGCGCTGAACCGGTCCCTGCTCGCCGAGTCCACCACCACCAGCACCGACGCCCCCTGCACCAGCGGCACCGTCACCCGCGCGCCGCCGCCGTAGCTGATGCCGTCCGTGGCGCACGCCAGCTCCGCGCCCTCGCACCCGTCGCGCCGCACCGAAATCAGCGAGCGCAGCGCCGAGCGCGCCGTGTCGAAGGTGAAGGTGCCGCTCCTCGGCGCCGTCCAGCGGAAGCCCCGGTCCGGCCCCGGCCGGCCTCCGCACGAGGCCACGTGGTCATCCCCCGCGTGGGCCGTGGAGCCCTTCAGCGTCACCGGCAGCGCGCTGCCCAGGTCCCTGTCCGTGCACACCGGCTGCGTGGAGGCACAGACGTTGGGCACGTCGGCCGCGCCGCAGGACTCGGGCGCCGTGCACGTGCCGCAGTCCAGCGTGCCGCCGCACCCGTCCGGCACGGCGCCACAGTTCTTCCCCAGCAGGCCACAGGAATACGGCCGGCACGCGGGCGGCCCGCAGACGTTGGGCGCACTGCCGCCGCCGCACGTCTGTCCCACCGCGCACGTGCCGCAGTCCAGCGTGCCGCCGCACCCGTCGGGCACCGGGCCGCAGTTCTTCCCCAGCGCCTCGCACGTCGTCGGAGTGCAGGGCGGCGGGGCGCACACGTTGGGCGTGCCACCGCCGCCGCACGTCTCCGGCGCGGTGCAGGCGCCGCACTCGAGCACGCCGCCGCACCCGTCGGGCACCGGGCCGCAGTTCTTCCCCAGCACCTCGCACGTGGTCGGCGTACACGCGCCGCCGCCGCAGACGTTGGGCTCGCCGCCTCCGCCGCACGTCTGTCCCTCCGCGCAGGTGCCGCACGACAGCAGCCCACCACAGCCATCCGGCAGGCTGCCGCAGCTCTTGCCCAGGGACTCGCACGTGGCCGGCACACAGGCCTCGCCTCCGCACACGTTCGGCACCGAGTCGCCACCGCACGTCTGTCCTTCCGGGCAGGCGCCGCACTCGAGCATGCCGCCGCACCCGTCCGACACCGGCCCGCAGTTCTTCCCCAGCGACGCGCACGTCGCCGCGACGCAGGTGTCGTCGCCGCACAGGTTGGGCGCGCCGCCTCCACCGCACGTCTGCCCCGGGCCGCAGGCCCCGCACTCCAGCGTCCCGCCGCACCCGTCCGGCACGGTGCCGCAGTCCTTGCCCAGCCCCGCGCAGGTGTCGGGGACACAGGACGGCCTGCCGCAGGTGTTGGCCGTGCCGCCTCCGCCACACGTCTGTGGCGCGGCGCACGTCCCGCACTCCAGCGTCCCGCCGCACCCGTCCGGCACCTGGCCGCAGTTGCTTCCGAGGGCCTCACAGGTGAGGGGCACGCAAAAGCCGACGCCGCACACGTTGTGCTTGCCGCCGCCGCCGCACGTCTCGCCGGAGGGGCAGGTGCCGCACTCCAGCGTGCCGCCGCAGCCGTCGATGGCGATGCCGCAGTCCATGCCCTGCGAGGCACACGTCATGGGCTCGCAGTGGGAGGGCTGCCGTGCGTCATGGGTGTCGGAAGGGGGCCGCGTGTCGGTACACGCCGCCCCCAGCACCAGGAGACACGCCCAGAACCCCGCCCGCCACAGCCCTTCGCCCCGCATGTCCGCCCACCGCACCCGTGTCGCCGCCCGCGTCACAACGTGGTGCCGCACGAGACCCCTGCCCAGCGCCCGCCTGCTCCATCTGGCGATATGTGGACAGACGTGAGTCCGGGTGTCTCTCCGCGTCAGGGGCCCTCGCTCGCCCGGTGGACGGAGGCGGAGCGCGGGGGAGCACCCGGTTCCGGACAGTGCGCCACCCGCCGGCACGGCTGGTAGCGGCGGAGCGGGCCTTCCACCTTGCTCGCGGCAGCCGGACGTTGCCGGCCGGAGGGGGGACGGAGTGGGGCGTCCGTGGACGTTCACGCAGCGCATTGGCGCGGGCGTCCTCGCCTCGTTGCTGGTGGCGCTCGTGCTCGCGGGCACCTCGGTGGTGGCGCTGCTGTCGGTGCGGACGGGCAACAAGGCGCGCATCCTCGACCTCTCCATGGACCTGCTGGAGGTGGAGCGGCTGCGCCGGGCCTTCAGCGACAAGGTGTCCAGCGGGCGCGGGTATGCGCTGTCGGGGGACCCGCTCTTCGCGCAGGACATGGCGGTGTCGCGCCAGCGCTTCATCGCCACCTACGAGCGGCTCAGGCCCCGGCTCGACGGCGAGCCCATGTCCGGGCTGCTGGAGTCCGCTGCCCACGCGGAGCTGCAGCACGAGGAGGCCGTGAGGACGCTGCTCACGGCCGAGGACCTGGACTTCAGCCGCCAGCAACTGGAGGACATCTTCGAGGCGCGCGTGGGAGTGGCGCGCCGGCAGGCCTTCGATGCCCTGCGGGTCCTCGCGGAGCGCGGCGAGGAGCGGCTGTCCCTGGGCATCCAGGACGCGGTGGAGGCGGACCGGCGGGTGCTGCTGCTCATCCTGCTGGCGGCGGGACTCGGGCTGACGGTGGCCGCGGTGCTGGCCTGGGTGCTGACCCGGCGGCTGCGGCCGCTCCAGCACGAGGCGGAGGTCAGCGCCCACCGCTTCCAGTCGCTCGTCGAGGGCGTGCAGGACTACGCCATCTACCTGCTGGACACCCAGGGCCGCGTGGCCAGCTGGAACCCGGGCGCGCAGCGCATGAAGGGCTATTCCGAGAGAGAAATCCTCGGCACCCCGGCGTCCATCTTCTACCCGCCGGAGGAGGCACGGCTGGGGCAGCCGGAGACGGACCTGGCGCGGGCCCGGAGGGATGGGCGGCTGCGCATGGAGGGGTGGCGCGTGCGCAAGGACGGCACCCGCTTCCTCGCCGAGGTCATCATCACCTCGCTGCGCGACGCGCACGGCGCGCACCAGGGCTACGCCCACGTGTCACGCGACATCACCGAGCGCCGGAGGACGGAGCACACGCAGCGGCTGCTCGCGGAGGCCGGGCGTCTGTTCCACCAGTTCCTGGACCCGGACCTGACGGTGGCGGAGCTGGCGCGGCTGATGGTGCCCGAGGTGGCGGACGTGTGCGTGCTGTTCCTGTTGACGCCCTCGGGCGAGCTCAAGCCCCGCGCCGTGAAGCACGTGGTGCCGGAGAAGGAGCAGTGGATTTGGGAGTCGGTGCGGCGCTACATGCCCCCTCCCGATGCGCCGGAGGGCCTCTGGCATGTGCTGAAGTCGGGGCGCTCGGAGCTGGTCGGCCACGTCTCGCCCGAGGCGCTGGCCCAGGCCGCGCAGGACGCAGCGCACCTGGCGCTGATGGAGAGGGTGGGAGTCCACTCGTACCTCGCGGTGCCGCTGCGAGTGGGGGAGCAGACGCGGGGCGTCTTCGTCCTGTCCACGTCCACGCCGGAGCGGCAGCTGACGCCGACGGACCAGCTCTTCGTGGAGGAGCTGGCGGGACGGGCGGCGCTCGCGCTGGACAACGCGCGGCTGTTCCGCGAGGCGCAGGAAGCGGTGGAGCTCATCGGCGTGGCGGCGCATGATTTGGGCAACCCGCTGAACACGCTGCAGCTGCTGCTGCGCCGGCTGCACCGGATGGAGCTGCCCCCGGGCGGCGAGAAGATGCGCGAGGGCCTGGGCGCGGCGCTGAAGCAGACGCAGCGGCTGGGGCAGCTGCTGCTCAACCTGCTGGACTTGTCGCGGCTGTCGTCGGGGAAGCTGGTGCTGGACGTGGCGCCGGTGGACCTGGCGGACCTGGCGCACGAGGTGGTGGAGCGCTTCGCCGAGCAGGCGGAGGAGGCGGGCTGCAAGCTGGTGTTCGACGCGGAGCTGGGGCTGGTGGGGCGGTGGGACCGGCTTCGGTTGGACCGCGTGGTGACGAACCTGCTGTCCAACGCGCTGAAGTTCGGCAGGGGACGTCCGATAGAGGTGCGCGTGGAGCGCGGGACGGGGGCGCGGGCCCGGCTGCGGGTGAAGGACCTGGGCCAGGGCATCGCCCCCGAGTCCCAGCGGCGCATCTTCAACCGCTTCGAGCGCGAGCCGTCCGCCAGCCAGCACGCGGGCTTCGGCCTGGGGCTCTACATCGTCCAGCAACTGGTGGATGCGCACGGCGGCGTCATCCGCGTGGAGAGCACGCCCGGCGAGGGCGCGCTCTTCACGGTGGAGCTGCCGCTGTCCCAGCCGGGCGCGGAAGCGGGCCTGGAGACGGAAGCTCCGGGCCCGCCGCCAAATCCTTCATGAGCCCCTGGCTCACGCGTGCAGCGTGGGCTCCGTCGCGGGCGCCAGGAAGCTGCGCAGCGGAGACTCGCCGGGGGCCTTCTCGCGCTCCTCGAGCAGCTCGAACTCCAGCGAGTCGTGCGCGCAGAACACCGTGACTTCGCGGCCGTGCCGCTGCACCAACTCGCGCAGGCGGCGCAGGTTGTACCAGCGCAGGTACCCGTCCTTCTGCATGAGCTTCTGGTAGAAGCGCAGGCCCGGCGTGCAGCGGTAGCGGTCCGGGTCCATCTCCCCGTGGTAGAAGTACGCGTCCCCGGCGTGCAGCAGCCAGCCGTCGTCGGACTGGATGGCCACGCCCGCGTGCCCCAGCGTGTGCCCCACCAGCGGCACCAGCAGGATTTCCGGCGGCAGGCCCTTCAAGTCCCGCACGCACTCGAAGCCGAACCAGCGCTCCGCGGGGCCACCCGTGGGGTACGTCACCCAGTTCTCCTCGTGAATCCACTGGAGCGGGCGGAAGCGGCCCCTGTCCAGCGGCGTGGCCTGCGCGGAGGCCTGGAGGTACTCGTCCGCGAGCAGGTGCACCCGCGCGTTCGGGAAGTCGTCCAGGCCGCCGGCATGGTCGAAGTCCAGGTGGGTGAGGACGATGTCGCGCACGTCCTCGGCCTTGAAGCCGAGCCGCTCGATTTGGCGGATGGCCGTGGACTCCTCGATGAGGCGGGGCCGGCACAACACGTCGAGGAACAGGGGCGCCAGGCGCGGGCGCGGGTGCAGCACGTCCTGCAGGCCGAACCCGGTGTCCACGAGGATGAGGCCGCGCGCCCCCTCCACCAGCAGGCAGTGGCACGTCAGCGCCGCCGGCCCGGCGAAACCCTTCCGCCCGTCCATCAGCCGGCGTCCAGGCGGGCACATGGTGGTGCAGTTCAGATGGTGGATGCGCATCGCTCGGGCTCCTGACGTCGGGCCCCCGGGTGGGGCCGCTCGGGTCCGGAGCAAAGGTGCGCTGTGGGGTGCCGGTGAGGAATCCACCGACATGCGGGAGCCGGGAGGCTCGCCTGCTCGGATGCTGCCCGGGCGGCTGAAGCCCTCCCGGGGGCGCGCCCCTCTCTAGAGGCGCTGGAGCTGCTCGACGGTGCGCTCGCCGCGCACGTTGCCGGTGTTGAGGGTGGAGGCGGGCTCGAACAGGAGCACGTGGACCTCCTCCTCGGCCACGGGCCGGTGCTCGACGCCGCGGGGGACGATGATGAACTCGCCCGGCTTCACGTCCACGGTGCGCTCGCGGAACTCCATGCGCAGGTGGCCCTGGAGGACGAGGAACAGCTCGTCCTCGCTCTCATGGTGGTGCCAGACGAAGGGGCCCTGGAGCTTCACCAGCTTCACCTGCTGGCCGTTCAGGTCACCGACGACCCTGGGAGACCAGTGCTCGGAGAAGAGGGCGAGCTTCTCCGCGAGGTTCACCTTGTCCACGACGGGCGCGGCGGCCTGCACGGGCTCGGTGGAGGTGGGGACCGCGGCCTCGGAGCGGCGGCGGTTGTCCCAGCGTGGCGGCCGGGCGACGGTGACGGTGGAGCTCCGGGTGGGCGTACTCATGCCGGTATCGACTCCTTGAGCGGCGTCGCTGCAATGGCTCGCGCCATGACGTCCCCTCGCATTGTCTGTCTTTCGCGAAGGATAATCCCGAAGGTTGGCGCCGTGCAGCGGGAACCGGTCGAATAGCGGACGGATGCGAGGGACGCACCCCGCGCCGCACAGGATTGAACGCGCGCCGGCCCCGTTCTTCAGTCCGGGAAGAACATCGGGTCTCTCGTGGTGACGAACGAGGTGATGGCGTGGGCCACCTCGGGCGCCAGCCCCGTGAACTGCACGCCCACGCCGGGCATCAGCTCCGGGGTGCGGGGATTGGACTCACGCACCCAGCGCACCACGCCCGTCACCTTCATGGGCCGGCCGCCCGGCAGCGTGAAGTCCAGCTCCACCTGCGTGCCGCGCGCCACCGGGTCCACCGTGGCGATGAAGACACCGCCCTCGCTGATGTCCATCGAGAAGCCGGTGAAGAAGTTGGAGTCGCTGCGCATGTCAATGGACGTGTGCATCCGCACCCGCCCGTTGCGCCGCGCGTCCAGCGCCTCGGTCGCCCCCGAGGGCCGCTTGCTCTTCGGCACCATGGCCGGAGGAACCGCCGGAGCCCCAGCCCCTGGCCCCCGGGCCTGCTCGGCCTGACGCGCCCGCGCGGCCTCCTGCTGGGCCCGCGCCGCCGCCTCCTGCTTCGCGCGGGTGCGCGCGGCCACCGCCTCGACCTGGAGCTTCACCACCGTCTCCGCGTCGGCCACCGCGCGCGCCACCTGCGCCGCCTGCTCCTGGTGCGCCTTGAGCGCGGCCTGCATCTCCTGCCCCGCCTTGCGCCGGGCCTCCAGCGCCGCCTGGCGGGCCGCCAGCGCCCTCTCGCGCGGTGCCTCCACGTCCAGTCCGGGCACCGCGGCCTCCCGCAGTCGCGCGGTCTGCTCCTCCAGGGTCGGGTCCGCGTCGGGCTGCGCCTGCACGCGCTCCAGCGCCGCGAGCGTCTGGCTCAGCCGCTGGGTGAGCGCGGACGCCTCGGCGGCGGCACGGGCGAGTTGCTCGGCGAGCCGGGCCTCATGGGAGGACAGCTCGGTCTCGGCGCGGGTCAGCTCCGCCTCGCGGGCGGGAGCCGAAGGCGGGCGGGCAGCAGGGGACGGCGAGGTCATTCTCGGAGACTCCAAGGCGGCCCACTGTAGCGTCCCCGGCCCGCCCCCACGAGCCCCACGTCCCGTCTCCTCCGCGAGACTCGGGGAGTGGGGCCCCACCCACCCGCGAGGAGCGGGCAGACGGGCAGCCCGCGCCCGGATTCCAGGGGCTTACGGCGCGTCTCATTCCAGACACGGGGGGCCCCCGGACGGGCCTCCCCTGGAAGGAACGCTCCTTCCACCCGGCCTGGCGGCCGGGCCCCGGCGTGGCTTCAGTCCGCGCCCTTGATGCAGGCCACGGGCTTGAGGCGGTGGGCGACCCTGGCGAGCCCGGCCAGCTCCACCGTCTCCAGCACGTCGTCCAGGTTCTTGTAGCAGGGGCCGGACTCGTCGAGCGGCGTGGTGCGCGTGTTGAGGAGGATGCCCGCCTCGGCCATGCGCTTGTCGGTGACGTCCTGCTTGAGCACGCGCCGCGCCTCGCCGCGAGACAGCCGGCGGCCGGAGCCGTGGTTGACGGAGTAGATGGACTTCTCCGCGCCGGCTTCCGCGAAGAGGATGGCGCTGCCCGTCTCCATGGAGCCGGGGATGAGGATGGGGTGGCCCGTCTTCTCCCACGGCGTGCCCTTGAGCGCGGGGTGCTTGCCGGGGAAGGCGCGCGTGGCGCCCTTGCGCGCGACGAACTTCCCGGCCTCCTTCTGGATGAGGTTGTGGGAGATTTCGTAATACACGCTGGCGGTACCGCCGAAGACGTCCTCGAGCGCGGCGCACACGGCCTCGCCGATGATGAGCCGGTTGGCCACGGCGAAGTTGGCGGCCATGTTGTGGAGGTTCCAGTACTCGCGGCCCAGGGCGCTCTCCGCGTCCAGCCAGATGAGGTCCTCACTGCGGCTCTTGAGGCCCAGGTGCGCGGCGCCCGCCACGAAGAAGTGCTTGGCGATGTTCCACCCGAAGCCGCGGCTGCCGGTGTGGAGCATCACCCAGACGCGCCCGTCCTGGTCCACCTGCATCTCGGTGAAGTGGTTGCCGCCGCCCAGGCTGCCCAGCTGGTCTCGCTTGCCGAAGGCGCGGTCGGGGATGTCCACCCGGTCGTCCTCGACGGGGATGAAGTCGCGCTCGGTAATCGACGAGCCGCGGCCCAGGGCCTTGGCGCCGTGACGCACCACCTCGGCGAAGGTGCGGTCCGTCACCTTGCGCTGCTTCTGCACGCGGCTGGCGCCCACGCCCACGGCGATGCGCTTGGTCACCTCGTCAATCCACCGGCGGCGCTTGACGGGGTCGGCGACGTCCTCGGCCATGAGGGACGTCTGCAGTTGCACCATGCCGCAGCCGATGTCGTAGCCGGCGGCGGTGGGCAGCAGGACGCCGTCCGTCTCCACGACGGTGCCAATGGGCACGCCGTAGCCCACGTGACAGTCGGGCGTGACGGCGACGCGGGTGACGCCCGGGAAGGACGCGGCGTTGACCACCTGGTCGAAGACGGCGTCCTCCAGGCCGGGCAGCTCGGGGCCCTCGCCCCAGAGCAGCTTGTCGGACAGGAACAGGTCCGCGTCGACCTTCATGCTCTTGGTCTTCGGCAGGACGTAGTGGCCCTCGGCGGCCTTTTCCAGATGCTGCTTCCAGCTCATGGCGTGACTCCCCCGGAGAGGGCTGAACAGGCGGCAGGGACGGAAGCGTCCGCTGGAGGCTGACCGGCGGCGCCCGAAAACCGGCCGCGCGCGAGGATGCTGGGAGGGCAGGCGGGAAGGCGAGGGATTTCCTGGGGCTCCGTGTTGCCGCGACGACGTCAGACTCCCACCTTGGGATGAGGCGGGTGGCGTGTCCGCGCACGAAGAGGGCCGAGCGACAGTCGGCTCGCATGCGAACGGCACGAATCCGATCGCCCCGGGGCTTGCGGTGTTCCGCGCCCATTCCCATCCATTGCTCAGCATCCAGGTAGGGGGTGGGGCGATGGGTTTTCTAGGTGGGATTTTCCTGGCGGTGGCGCTGAACACTGCGCCGGTGGAACAGAATCAGTCGCAGACGAAGGAGACGCCGGAGCTGGTAGCCGCGCCGGTGTTCAATCCCTCCATCTGCGCGAAGAAGCGGGTGGACCCCTGTGGTTGCCACCACGTGTACGGCATCCGGCACTGCCACCCGAACCGGAAGGGTGACCACTGCGAGGCGCCGGTGAAGGCGCAGCTGCCCGCCGAGAGCACCGCGGCCCAGCAGACGCCCGCGAAGGCTCCGGCTCCCGCGCCGAAGAAGCAGATCGACCCGAAGAAGTCGGTGTCCATGTAGGCTCTCGGACGCGCGCTGGGCACCGGCGCGCGTCCAGGGCGTGGGATGGACTTCCGAGGGGCGCCTTTTCGAGGGGCTCTTGCCCGCTGCACACGAGCGCGAGCCCGGGCTCCATGCCGCGCTGTCCCGTGTGCCGGAGCAGGCTGCGTCCGCACGTGCCGTGGGAGGACGGCATGCGCTTCGAGGCGTTGCCTCCGCCTGCGCAAGGTGAGGTGGACCGGCTGCTGAGGGTGGTGCGTCACCGGGTGCTGCGCCTGCTGGCGAAAAGAGGGGCCCTGCACGCGTTAGGGCCCGAGGACGCGCTGCAGGCGTACCAGGCGCATTCCCTGCGGCCTGCTGCCTGGGGCCCCTTGCGCCGACCTGTGCCCGGAGGGGCTGCACGGCTTCTCCCCTGGCCCGGCGCAGCCCGCGCGGTCACCCTCCAGACCCTTCCTGGCCCCTCTTCACCCTCCCGCCGCCCTCAACAGGGCTCCTATCCGTTCCGTCCTATACTTGGAGGCGCATTGACCCAGACTCGGCGCGGAGGGTAAGGCACCCGGACGCAGGATGTCATGCCGTCATGGAGGCAGTCCCGTGGAGCCATCCCCGTCAGCATCACCACCTGCGTCGTCGCTATCGGAGGAGGGGCGACGTTCCCGCGAAGGGGGCGAGGGCGCGCTGCCGGTGGTGTGGCTGGTGGAGGACAGCGCGCTCGAGCGAGAGCGTGCCCGGAGGGCGCTGGAAGGGCACTGCGTGCTGGAGACCTTCGCCGAGGGCCCGACGATGTTGGAGCGGCTGGCGTTAGGGGCGCGTCCCATGCTGATGGTGCTCGACCTGCACCTTCCGGGGATTCCGGGCATCGAGCTGCTGCGCTTCCTTCGCGCCCAACTGGACGCGGCGGAGCTGCCGGTGTTGATGCTCACGGTGGCGGGGAGCAAGGCGGACGTGGTGGAGGGCCTCCAGGCGGGGGCGAACGACTACGTGACGAAGCCGTATGATCCGGCGGAGCTGCTCGCCCGCGTCACCTCGCAGCTGCGCACCCAGCAGCTCCACCAGCGGCTCCAGCACGCGGAGGAGGGGTTTCGCCGGCTGGCGGCGAACCTTCCGGACGTGGTGGCCCGGTTCGACCGGCAGCACCGCCACACCTTCGTGAGTCCCAGCATCCACCGGTTCACGACGCTGCCGGTGGAGCATTTCCTGGGGAAGACCAACGCGGAGCTGGGGATGCCCGCGGAGCGGGTCCAACAATGGGACGCCGCCATCGACGAGGCCTTCACCGGCCGTGAGGTGTCGCTGGAGTTCGAGTTTCCCGGCCTGGAGGGGCGGCGGGTGATGGAGTCCCGCCTGCTCCCGGAGCGCGATGCGCGGGGCGAGGTCCTGTCGGTGTTGTCCATTGCCCGGGACGTCACCGAGGAGCGGATGCGGGCCGAGTACGAGCGGCACCTGATTGGCATTGTCAGCCATGACCTGAAGAACCCGCTGGCGGCCATCCTGATGCAGGTGCAGGTGGGGCTCCGGCGCGTACGCGGGGAGGCGGGCGCCCGCGACATCCTGGAGCGCATCCACAAGACGGCGACCCGGGCCACCGGGCTGGTGGGCGACCTGCTGGACTTCGCGCGGACGCGAATGGGGGGAGGACTGCCGCTCACCACGCGTCACCAGGACCTGCGCGACGTGTTGGCGCAGGTGGTGGAGGAGTCGCGCAGCGCGCGTCCCGACCGCCGGTTGCGCTGGGAGGTGGAGGGGGAGACCACGCTCGTGGCGGACAGTGCGCGCATGGCCCAGCTCGCGACCAACCTGGTCGCCAACGCCCTGCAATACAGCCCGGCGGCGTCGGAGGTGCGGGTGCGGCTGGAGGGGGGGCCAGAGGCGGTGGTGCTCGCGGTGCACAACGAGGGAGCGCCGATTCCGGCGGAGGTGCTCACGAGGCTCTTCGAGCCCTTCCAGCGGGCCGGCGCGGAGCAGGACCGCAGCGGGCGCAACGTGGGGTTGGGGCTCTACATCGTCCAGCAGATCGCCCGAGCCCACGAGGGCCAGGTCATGGTGCGCTCCTCGCAGGAGGAGGGGACGACCTTCGTGGTGCGGCTGCCGCGGGGCCGGGACGCGGCGGAGCGCCGGTAGGGAAGGGTGGCAGGCAGCCGCGAAGATGTACGTCGCGGGCGCTGGCACCTGGATGAGCCTACGACTCTGACGGGACAGGACCTGGAGGCGGTGATGGACGCGAAGCCGCCGTCGCACCGCGAGTACGCACGGTGCCGTGCCCGCGAGGGTTGCTCAGTGATTGGCGGACGCGGGACTCTCGGGGCGCGGCTCGGAGGCATACGCCGCCCCGGCCTGCTGCTCGCTGGCGGCGGGGAGCGACTCCGCGCGGCTCACCTCCAGCGGGCTGTCCGAGCGGATGATGACCCAGCGCGCCTGCGGCGACACCCGGAGCGCCACGGCATTCGGCCCCAGACGGCGCAGTTCGGGACGGTACGGCATCGCGGCCGGTGCTGCGACGCGAGCGTCACCGCCGGCTCCGGAGCTCACACCGGCCCGGGGAATCGGCAGCATGGTCAGTGAGGCTGAACCCGAGATTGCAGCCTGTCCCGGCGAGGCCTCCACGCGAGGCAGCGGCGCCATCGTGGCGCCACTGGGGCGCGAGGGACGCAGCGCCGGATGCACGCCGGACGGCCTCACCGCCGCGGCCTCACCAGGGCCCGTCGCCCGTGTGGACGGAGTCGGCGGAGGCACGGGTGCCTGGGTGACGAGCCGTCCCTGGATGATGGGCGTGATGCTCGGCACGACACCGCTCGCGCGCACCGGATTCCCCACCTGAATCGGAGCCATCTTCTGACTGGCCGCGGGCAGCGCTTTCGCGCTCACCGGGGCGATGCGGGGCGCGGCGGGAAGCGGTGCCGGCGCGGGAGTCTCCTCGGCCGCGCGGAGGACATACGACGGAGGGGGCGGAGGGGGCGGCGACACCTGGCCTTGAGGCGCTCGCGGCGTCGCGCAGCCCTTCGCGGAGGCGGTGCCCTGTCGCTCGAAGACGCCGGTGGCACCGAACGGCGGGAGCCGCTCGGTCTCCGGCGCGTTGACGGGCGACGCCTGCTGCCCCAGCCGCGCCAGGTCGCTGAGAATCATCGGGTCCTTCGGGTCCAGCTCGAGCGCGGCGCGCAGCGCGCCCCGGGCCCGCGACTCGCACCCCTGCTCCATCAGCAGGACCGATGCCGCGCGATACGAGGAGATGGCCGACTGGCGGTCCCCCGCACGGCGGCAGGACTCCGCGTGGCGCACGCGCACGTTCGGGTCCTTCGGAGCCAGCCGGAGGATGCGCTCGTAGGTCTCCGCGCACTGGGCATACCGCCCCCTCGCGAACAGGGCGTGCGCGGCCTCCTTGAGCTCCCTCAACTTCATCAACTCGCGCTCACCCATCTCCCTGGCCCCCCTTGCCGATGCGGAGGTTCGGAAGCAGGGGGCGTGCCGGACGGTGCAGCGTCGTTGAAGGGTCCGATGTCTGGCGGAATCTCCACCCGGCGCCGGACCCGCCTGTCACCGGGCGCGCAGCGTCCACGCCCCCGGTGCGAGGCCGCGCACGCACAGTCGGGACGCACGCGGCGTCGGACCCTGTAGAAATGGCAAAAGGCCCTGTAACAAGGAAAGTCTTCGAAGCCGGTCGCGGACCCCGGCCGGGGTGTGCATGCGAGTACCGTGGCTCCGGTCGCGCCTCTTCAACCCACACCTGCGTTCCGAAGGTCCGTACGTATGCGGACGTGCCCATCCCGCAGGACGAGCTGGCGTCGCTGTGCGCCACGGGACAGCAGCCTCGGCCCACGGTGCTTCCAGCCGCCGCTGCGCGTGTCCCCGGGCGCCGTTGCGCCAGGTAGCGGCGCCGGGTCCGCGCAAGCCATGGCATGGAGCCGGGTGACGGCGCCGGGTCCACGCACGTCATGGCGTGGACCCGGGACGGCGCGCTCTCATGCTCCACCGTGTCGCGCGTTCGCGAGCCGCGTCAGCGGGTCTGCGGAGCCGAGCGGGCCTGGCGCGGCTTCTCCTGGCCGAGCAGGCGGTACGCCTGGTCACGGTGCTGCTTCAGCGTGGGCAGCATCCCGTCGAGCATTCCCTTCAGCTCGGCGTTGCTGGCGAACTGCTTCTGGCCGGCCATCACCTTGGCGGTGGTCGCGTCGTGGTCGCCCACCATGTGCGCGAGGAAGGCGCGGTCGAAGGCGGGGCCCTGGAGCGACTGGAGCTTCGCCATCGAGGCCTCACTGGCGTTCTTCATCGTCTTCTTGAAGTCGTCATCCACCTTCGGCTCACCGAGCTGGAGGTTCTTCTTCTGCGCGTACGTCATCAGCTTCTGGTCCGAGGCCTGGTGGTCCTTCACGAGCCGCGCGCCGTAGTCCTTCACGCCCTGCGACGTGCCCTTCTGCTGCGCGAGCTGGCCGAGCTGCACCTCCTTCTGGTTTCCGTGGTGCAGCATCTCCAGGTAGGCCTGCTCCTCGGTGGGGATGGGCAGCAGGCCCTCGTCCATCAGCTTCGCGCCGGCCGCATCCGGCTTCGCGGGCTGGGCCTGCTGGCCGGAGCCGCCCGTGCCCTGCATGCCGCCGGTCGCGTCCTTCACACCCTCGCCCTGGTCGATGGCCTCGGCCTCGCCCATGCGGAACATGCCCTGGGTGTCATCCGTCCCGTTCTGCGTCCCGCTCTCCTTCTGGCCGCTGCGGTCCTCCGAGGGCTGCTTCTCCCCCGACTGGTCCTGCGCGACGGCCGCTCCGCCCATCGCCAGCGAGCCCACCAACATCCAACCCATCCATCGCTTCATTGCCTGCCTCCTCCAGCATGGAAGTCCTGGCTGGAAGTTGGAGGCGGCGGCACACGAGAGACCAGGGGAGGGCGGCCAGCGGAGCGAGCGGCCCGACGCAGGAGCGCCGGGCGTTTCAGTCACCTGAATCCTTCTTCTTCATGGCGGAGTGGATGACCGCCACGGCGATGAAGAAGCCCAGCGTCCCGCAGACGCCCACCGCGCCGAACGCCTCGAACGCCCTGAACAGTGACTCAATCAGCTGGCCCATGGGAAACCTCAGGGTTCGGCGAGCAGGAACAGCGCGTGGGCGCTGGCGATGGGGCGGGTGCGGTCATCCTGCCAGGCCTCGACGCGCACGTTGGCGACGCGCCGGCCCTGGCGCGTAATCAGCGCCTTGGCGAAGGTGTCCTGCGGCTTGCCCGAGCGCAGGAAGTCCACGGTGAGGGAGATGACCTTGGGCACGCGCTCGGTGTCCGTCTGGAGGAGCAACTCGAAGACGGCGGCGGACTCCAGCAGCGCGCCCAGCGAGCCGCCGTGCAGGGCGGGCAGCAGGCTGTTGCCGATGAGCTTCGGCGTGTAGGCCATGCGGCAGAGCATCTCTCCGGCGAGGTTCTCCACGCCGATGCCCATGTACCGCGTGTACGGAATCGCGTCGGTGAGCTTCCGGTACTCGCGCGTGCTGCGCACCTGTCGCACGAGGTCCGCGAGGGGAGGAGTGGGCGTCGTGTCGCTCATGGGGCTCTCACTCCTCCAGCTTCATGAAGGTGCCCTGTGAAGAGGCCACCGGATTGCTCTTGTCACCCTGGTGCACGAGCGCGCGGACGAAGGCCACCTGCCGCGTCATGCGGTAGCACTCGGCCACGCAGGTGAGGGTGATGCCCGGGCGGGCGGGGCGCAGGTAGTCGATGCGCAAATCCAGCGTGACGAGCGGCGCGAAGCGTCCGAGCTTCAGGAACACGGCCGAGCCGCAGGTCGCGTCGATGAGCGTCGTCACCGCGCCGCCGGCGAGCACGCCCGTCTCCGGGTTGCCGACGAGGAAGTCCGCGTAGGGCAGCTCGACGGTGGCCTCGGCGGGGCCGATGTCCACCAGCTTCAGGCCGAGCGCGTGGTTGTGTGGAACGACGTCGGTGTAGAACACCGAGCAGCGCTCCATCCGCGCGGCCTTGTCCTCGGGAAGCGTGAAGTCCGACATGCCTCGCGGATAGCAGAATCACCGGCGCATGGCGCGCGGCGTTTGAGGCGGACGGCTGTCGGTGGACGCTCGGAAGGCCGGTGGACCCGGGTTCTCTCCGGGTCGTGGCCTCTCTCCTTGATTCCGCGAATACCGCGAGCGGGCTCCTACGCCGCGACGGGCGGTGAAGCCCCCAGCTCCCGCCAGGCCTCCGCGAGCGACTCGCCGATGGCGCTCATCACCGTCTCATCCGACCAGTAGAAGGGGTGCACCAGCGGCGTCCACGAGAACAGCGGCCCGGCGAGGCGCACGGGCCGGTCCTCCACGGCCTCGCGGTACGCGTCACTCAGCGGCTGCAGCGGCCACGCGAAGACGTCATCGTCGTCATGGAAGTTGAGCCACTCGCCGCCGAGGCCCGGGTGGTAGCGCGCCAGCTCCGGCGCGGGCACCTGGACGGGGCGGTCCAGCTCCGTGTTCCGGTAGCGCAGGCTCCACAGCGCCATGGGCGTGCCCAGCGTGTAGAAGCGGCTGAGCGTCTCGCCGCGCTCCAGCGGTGAGTCGCCCTGCGCCGCGCGGATGGACGTCTCGATGATGTCGCGCCCTGTCTGCCGGTGCGTCTGCAAGTCGTAGAAGTAGTTGCTCGCGATGACGCTGCCCAGGCTGTGCGAGATGACGCACAGGGGCGCGGTGTCGCCGGCCCGCGCGCGCAGCCGGCCGAGCGCCTCGGCCACCTTGCGGTGGATGCCGGTGTACACGTCCGGGTCCGCGGGGTTGCTCTGGTAGGCGATGATGTCGCCCACGAAGTGGACGATGAGCCAGCGCAGGCCGGGGTAGCGCAGGTCCATGCCACGCAGGGACGGCTTCATCATGCGCAGCATCAGCGGCACCAGCGCGGACTCGCGGCCCTGGTTGACGCCGCGCACGCCGTCGTAGAGGGACTTCCAGTAGTCGTCCGCGTCGGGCGGGGCATGCCGGGCGAGGAAGTCCTTCTCCGCGCCCTCCAGCACGGAGGCCCAGTTCACGGTCTCCACCTCGAGTGCGTCCGCGGCGGCGGTACCGGCCTGCGCGGAAAACTGCTCGCGCAGCAGGCGCAGGGCGGTGTCGAAGAGACCCGGGTCATCCACCTCGATGCCGTGGATGACGAGGACGGCGAGCTTCTTCATGGCCAATCCTTCCGGCCAGGGCGCGGGCCGGTGGCCCGGACGGTGCTGCACGGCGGCATGGTGTGTTCCCCCCTCGGTGCGGTGGTGCCAGGCGGGCGGAAGTGGCGGGCGTGGCCCTGTGACAGCCGGGCCGTCCGTCGCTTCACCCTCGGCGCACTTTACACCGCCAGGAACACGCCCGCCTGCCAGCCTGTTCACGGCCCGCAACCTCTAGCCCCACGGGGCCGGGTAGTCTCCCCCACCCGACACACCCCGCCCTTTCACGAGGACTCCCGGTGAAACGACTGACCTCCGCCCTCTGCGCCGCGCTGCTGCTTCCCGGCGCGCTGCTGGCCGCGCAGCCCACGACGACGCCCCAGGCGAAGCAGGACCAACCCCCGCCGCCGGAGCAGAAGCAGAAGGATGACGCCGCGCGTGAGGCCGCCCGCGCCGCCGAGGTGGACGGGGGCACGCCCGCCGCCACCACCGCCGACGCCGCGAAGGACGCGGCGAAGGAGGGCGGGGACAAGGACGCGTGGAAGGTGGACGCGCCGGGCTTCCCCGCCACCCAGGTGAGCATCGACGTCACCGAGGGCACGTGGATGAACGTGGACATCAGCCCGGCCGGGGACGCGCTCGTCTTCGACCTGCTGGGCGACATCTACGAGTTGCCCATCGGCGGCGGCGAGGCGAAGGCGCTGACGTCCGGCGTCGCCTGGGACATGCAGCCGCGCTACAGCCCGGACGGCAGGTCCATCGCCTTCACGAGCGACCGCGGCGGCGGCGACAACATCTGGGTGATGAAGCGGGACGGCTCGAATGCGCAGGCGGTGACGCAGGAGAAGTTCCGCCTGCTCAACAGCCCCGCGTGGAGCCCGGACGGCCAGTTCATCGTCGCGCGCAAGCACTTCACGGCGCGCCGCTCGCTGGGCGCGGGCGAGGTGTGGATGTACCACCGCTCCGGCGGCGAGGGCGTGCAGCTCACCGAGCGCACCAACGACCAGAAGGATTTGGGCGAGCCCGCGTTCTCCCCCGACGGCCGCTACGTCTACTTCAGCCAGGACGTCACGCCGGGGAAGATGTTCGAGTACAACAAGGACCCGAACGGCGAAATCTACGCCATCCAGCGGTTGGACCTGGAGACGAAGGAAATCGACCCCTTCGTCTCGGGCCCGGGCGGCTCGATTCGGCCCACGCCGTCGCGGGACGGCAAGCAGCTGGCGTTCATCCGCCGCGTGCGCAACCAGAGCGTCCTCTACGTCACCGACGTGGCGTCGGGGGCCGAGCGCCCGCTGTTCTACGGGCTCGACCGCGACATGCAGGAGACGTGGGCCATCCACGGCGTCTACCCGACGATGGCGTGGACGCGGGACAACGCGTCGATTGTCTTCTGGGCGGGCGGCAAGCTGCAGCGCATCGACGTGACGTCGAAGAAGGTGACGACCATTCCCTTCCACGTGAAGGACACGCGCACGATTTTCCAGGCGGTGCGCACGCCGCAGGCGGTGGCCCCTGAGAAGTTCGGGGCGAAGATGCTGCGCTGGGTGCAGGTGTCGCCGCGCGGGGACCGCGTGGTGTACCAGGCGCTCGGGAAGCTCTACGTGCGCGAGCTGCCCAACGGCACGCCGAAGCGGGTGACGAAGCAGGAGGACCACCTGGAGTTCTATCCGTCGTTCTCCCGCGACGGGAAGTCCCTCGTCTACACGACGTGGGACGACGAGAAGCTGGGCAGCATCCGCGTGGTGTCGGCGACGGGCGGCGAGGGGAAGGTGCTGACGAAGAAGCCGGGCTACTACGTGGAGCCCACCTTCAGCCCGGACGGGAAGTCGCTCGTGTACCGCGCGTCGGGTGACGGCTACCTGATGCCCGGACAGTGGAGCCGCGAGACGGGCCTGTTCGTGATGCCGGCGGCGGGTGGCGAGGCGAAGCGGCTGGTGCGCGACGGTGAGCAGCCGCACTTCGGCACGCGCTCGGACCGCGTGTACTTCCTGCACGTGGAGTCGAAGGAGAAGGAGGACGTGCGCTCGCTGAAGAGCATCAGCCTGGTGGGTGGGGAGGAGCGCACGCACCTGACGAGCGCGGAGGCGACGGAGTACCGGGTGTCTCCGGACGAGCAGTGGGTGGCGTTCCGGGAGAACTTCAACGCGTTCATCACGCCGTTCCCGCGTGGAGCGAAGACGGCGTCGGTGGGGCCGGAGGCGAAGGCGTTGCCGGTGGCGCGGGCGACGAAGGACGCGGGCGAGTACCTGCACTGGAGTGGCGACGGCAAGCGCCTGCACTGGGCGCTGGGGCCGGAGCTCTTCACGCGCGAGCTGAAGGACAGCTTCCGCTTCATGGACGGCGCGCCGGAGAAGCTGCCCGCGGCGCCGGAGAAGGGCGTGGACATCTCCTTCGTGGCGAAGACGGACGTGCCGGAGGGCACGCTGGCCTTCGTCGGTGGGCGGGTCATCACGATGAAGGGGGACGAAGTCCTCGAGAACGGCGTGGTGGTGGTGCGGGGCAACCGCATCGTCGCGGTGGGGCCGGCGGGCAAGGTGCAGGTGCCGTCCGGGGCGAAGGTGATGGACGTGAAGGGCAAGACGCTGATGCCGGGGCTCATCGACGTGCACTGGCACGGGGCCATGGGCGTGGACGGGCTGATGCCGGAGCAGAGCTGGGTGCATGCGGCGTCGCTGGCGTTCGGTGTGACGACGCTGCACGACCCGTCGAACTCGTCGGAGCAGGTGTTCGCGGCGAGCGAGCTGGGGAAGACGGGGGCGCTCCTGGCGCCGCGCATCTTCTCCACGGGGACGATTCTGTATGGCGCGGCGGGGGCGGGCTACCGCGCGCCGATTGAGACGCTGGATGACGCTCGCTCGCACATGCGGCGGATGAAGGCCATGGGGGCGTTCAGCGTGAAGAGCTACAACCAGCCGCGTCGGGACCAGCGGCAGAAGGTGCTCCAGGCGGCGCGGGAGCTGGGGATGCTGGTGGTGCCGGAGGGTGGCTCGCTGCTGGAGCACAACCTGACGATGGTGGTGGACGGCCACACGGGTGTGGAGCACGCGATTCCGGTGGCGCGCATCTACGCGGACGTGAAGCAGCTGTGGGGCAAGAGCGGCACGGGCTACACGCCGACGCTGGGCGTGGCGTACGGCGGCAACTGGGGTGAGAACTACTGGTACCAGACGACGAACGTCTGGGAGGACGAGCGGCTGCTGTCGTTCGTGCCCCGGCGCGTGGTGGACAGCCGGAGTCGTCGGCGCATGGAGGTGCCGGAGGACGAGCTGAACCACTTCAACGCGGCGAAGGTGGCGCGGGAGCTGAATGACTCGGGCGTGAGCGTGCAGCTCGGAGCGCACGGCCAGCGCGAGGGCCTGGCGGCGCACTGGGAGGTGTGGATGATGGGCCAGGGCGGGATGAAGCCGCTGCAGGCGCTGCGCGTGGGGACGCTGAATGGCGCGCGGTACCTGGGGCTGGACAAGGAGATTGGCTCGCTGGAGGAGGGGAAGCTGGCGGACCTCATCGTCCTGGACAAGAACCCGCTGGAGGCGCTGCAGAACAGCCGCACGGTGCGCTACACGATGGTGAACGGGCACCTGTACGACGCGGCCACGCTCAACGAGGTGGGGACGCGTCAGCGCCAGCGCGCGAAGTTCTTCTTCGAGAAAGACGGGAACGAAGGCTGGAGCCCGAAGGCCACGGCACACACCGTGACGCACGAGTGCGACTGAGCACCGTGTGAAGCAAGGGGCCTCCTGGCGTGGGTGTCAGGAGGTCCCGTAGCATCCTGGCGCGGAGCCCTCACGATGCGCCCTGGAACCCTCCTGCAACCCAGTCTCTTCGTGCTGATGGCCGTGAGCTGCTCCTCGGCCCAGGTCGCTGACCCCGACATCGTGCGGCCGGCTCCTGGTGCACCCTTCCTGGAGAAGATTCCGGGACCGATGCTGGGGCCCTTCGATTCGTACTCCGATGCGCTCCTCGCGGCCTGCAAGAGGATTCTCGCGAAGCCCAACGCGAGCGCCGGGCGCAGGGACCACCAGGACTTCCAGATGCGCTGGAGAGTCTCGAGCGAGTACTGCGCCTGGATGTATTACACCCCGGATCAGCAATACGTCGTCAGCAAGCTGACGGACCAGTCCAGGGTCGACCCATTGCAACGCAGCAAGAGTTGTCTCCTCCCGTCGATGGTCGAGGATGCGCGGTATCCACCGGAGAGCATCAAGTATGTCTACGCTCTCCACAACCACCCTTACGGAAGCGAGCTCACGGACAACGACATCCGCTTCATTCTCTCGGAGGGCGCGGCACATGGCTTCGAGGCCGAAACGAAGGATGGGCGTCTCCGGCTCTCGGTGGTGGCGTTCTTTTCCAGTCGCGTCACGGAGCCCACGTGTGACGGTTTCCACCAGTACATTCCCATGACGGGTCAGTTGCTGAAGTGGACCCAAGCAGAGGGTGGATGGAACTGCGAGCAGACAGGCTCTGTCATGTGGGGCGCTGATGCCGGGAGGGCCTTCTCCATCCGGAAGATGAGTCAGCCTTGCACGAGGAGGAGCTCCCCATGAGAGGCCTGCTCCTCGCGGCGACAGTGGTGCTCGCCAGTTGCATGCGCGGCCAGGGTTGGCGCACGGCCCCCATCGAGGAAGATACGTCCATCGTCTTCCCCAACTTCTCCGAGCGCGAGGCCATGCAGGCCGGCGCGGAGGGCCAGCCATACGAGCTGGACGGTGCGTTGCTCCGGGCCCTCTCGATTGCGGCCGATGACTTCCTGCCCCCTGACTCCAGGGGCCGGTCGTGCTGGAACCGTCAGGAGTCGTATCGCTACCGGTTCATCAAGCAGGGCGACATCATCTTCGTGGAGATCAGTGCCGACACCGAAGCCTGCAAGCCCGGGCCCCGGATGCTGGATGGCGGAGTGAAATACGCCATCGGTTCCGACGGTCGCATCCTTCGGCGTCTCTTCGATGGCGAGCCTGAAACGCTCTCCACTCCAGAAGTCACGGATGCTGGGCTACCGGAGACTTCGACCGACCCGGCCATTCCCGTAGGTGACACCACGTGGGGCGAGCCGCAGCCTCTTCCCTCGCAGTGGCTGGATGGTGGCACATGAGGGAAGGCCACGGCACACACCGTGACGCACGAGTGCGACTGAGCACCGTGTGAAGCGAGGGGCCTCCTGGCGATGGTGTCAGGAGGTCCCGTGGCGTGTGGCGCAGTAGACTCGCGTCCATGCCCATCCACGTCGTCGAAGGAGACCTGCTCGACCAGCCGGTGGAGGCCATCGTCAACGCCTGGAACCGGAACATCATCCCCTGGTGGCTGCTGCTGCCGCAGGGAGTCTCCGGAGCCATCAAGCGCAAGGCGGGGCTCGGCCCGTTCCGTGAGCTCGGGCGCGTGGGGCCGATGCCGCTCGGCACGGCGGTGGTGACCTCCGCCGGCCGGCTTCCCTACAAGGCCATCATCCACGTCGCCGGAATCAACATGCTCTGGAGGGCATCGCAACGTTCCATCCAGGACTCCGTGCGCAACGCCCTGACCCGAGCCCGTGAGCACAACCTGCGCTCCCTGGCCTTTCCCCTCATCGGCGCCGGCTCCGGCGGCTTCAATGAGGAGCGTGCCCTGGAATTGATGCGTCACGTTCTGGACGCCGAGGCCGGCGACCTGGACGTGCGCGTGGTTCGCTTCCGCCCCGCCTGATTCGCTCTCCGTGAAATCACGTATGCTCTCCGAAGCGGCCGGCAGCCCCGGAGTCCTTCGTGTTGAACCCCCTCTCCACCCCCGTGTCACGGAAGGTGAACTCGGGTTCCCTCCGCCGTGCCCTCACGGTGTGCCTCGGCTGGCTCGCGTTGAGCCTCGGGCTCGCGGGCTGTCCCGGTGGGCCCGACGGCCCTCTGCGTGAATTCGAGGTGGGCACGGGCCTCTCCTTCACCCCCATCGAGGAAGGCAGCACGCTGGAGTTGCACGAAGGCGGCCAGGGCAGCCAGCACGTCTTCGTCTCCCTGCGCGCCTGGGAGCTCACCGTCGTGAAGGCGAAGGTGAAGCTGTCCCTGGAGCGCGTCTCCGACGGAGAGCAGATCTCCGCTCCCTACTCCGTCAACCTGCGCTTCGACCGGGGCCTGCGGGAAGGCGAGCCGGCGAAGCTCGAAGGTCTGCTGCTCGTCGTCGATGACCCGTTCGAGGCCATGGACCGCGAGGTCCGCCTGAACGCGTCCTTCGAGAGCGAAGAAGGCGAGCACGGCTCCGACTCGCGCACCGGCACGCTCCAGTGGGCGGAGACGCCGTTCCCGTAACCCGCGGCGCACCCCTTCCTCCCCACCTTCGCGACACCCGGAGGCGCACCATGCCGCTGCATCCCCACACCCCTGCAGTGCCACGCTGGCTCCTGTCCCTCGCGCTGGGCGCGCTGCTCACCGGCTGTCCCGACGAGCCCGACCCCATTCCCACACCGGAGCCGCTCGCCTGGGCCACCGTGACGCAGGTCCGCCCGGAGGCACTGCTCGGCATCTCCGGCCGCTCGGCCACCGACGTGTGGGCGGTGGGCGCGGACCGGGGCCGCGGGCCCGAGGTGCTCCACTTCGACGGCACCTCATGGACGGAAGTGCCCACCGGCCTGCGCGGAGACCTGTGGTGGGTGCACGCCTTCAAGGACGGCCCGGTGCTGATGTCCGGAGGCAGTGGCACCGTCCTCCGCTATGAGAATGGCGCCTTCACCCGCATGCGCACGCCGGGCCTCGCGCGCCACACCGTGTACGGCATCTGGGGCTCCACCCCGGACAACCTCTACGCGGTGGGCGCCGTGTCCGACCGCAGCGGCTTCATCTGGCACTACGACGGCACGCAGTGGAGCGAGCTGCCGCTGCCGCTCGCGGACCTGCCGCGCACCGCCGACGGAGACATCCCCGGCTTCTTCAAGGTGTGGGGCACCGGCGGTGACGTGTACGTGGTGGGAGCGCAGGGCGTGGCGATGCGCTCGCGCGGAGGCGGCGCCTTCGCGGTGCTTCCCACCGGCACCACCAGCCGCCTCTTCACCGTGCACGGCGCGGGAGGTGTCATCGCGGCGGTGGGCGGAGAGAACCAGGGCGAAATCCTGGAGCTGGACGAGGCCGCCGGCCGCTTCGTGAGCCGCACCCCCGAGGGCACTCCGCTCATGCAGGGCGTGACGCTCTCCGAGGACGGCACCGGCTGGGCCACGGGCTTCCGTGGCGAAATCTACCGACGCGCGGCGGGGAAGTGGGCGCAGGCGGACCTCGACGCCACCGCGCCGGTGGAGTCCCTGCACGCCGCCTGGACGGACCCGGAGGGCGGAGTGTGGGCCGTCGGAGGCAACGTGCTGTCGGGCGGGCTGGATGCCGGCGCGTTGGTGCACGGCGGCGCGGAGATTGCGTTCGCGCCCGACGTGGTGACGCCGACGCCTCCCGCGGTGACGTGTCCCGAGTCCGCGGTGGACCCGCGTCCGACGGGCACCATCGCCCGCCGCTGGGACGAGCAGCTGCTGAATGCCATCCGCCGCGACATTCCGCGTCCGACGGTGCATGCGCGCAACCTGTTCCACGTGTCCGCGGCCATGTGGGACGCGTGGGCCGCGTACGACGCGACGGCGGACGGCGTCTTCCTGCGCGAGAAGCACACCGCCGCCGACGTGTCGGCCGCGCGCACGGAGGCGCTCAGCTACGCGGCGTATCGTGTCCTCGCGCATCGCTACACGAAGGCCATCGGCGGGCCCACCTCCGCGGCGTGCTTCCGCGCCTTCATGGAGAAGCTCGGCTACGCGCCGGACGACACCGTGGCGACGGGCGACAGCCCGCGCGCGCTGGGCAACCGCATCGGCCAGGCCATCATCAACGCGGGCGCGGACGACGGGGCCAACGAGCAGAACGACTACAAGGACACCACGGGCTTCCAGTTCGTGAACGCGCCGCTGGTGGTGGACACGCCGCTGGTGACGCTGGCGGACCCGTCCGTGTGGCAGCCGCTCAACCTGGAGGTGTCCGTCACGCAGAACGGCATCATCACCGGCTCCGGGGTGCAGGGGTACATCGGCGCGCACTGGAGGAGTGTGACGCCCTTCGCCCTGACGCGGCCGGAAGGCGGCGGGCTGTACCTGGACCCGGGCGGTCCGCCGAGGTTCGACGCGGAGATGCGCGCGCACGTGGTGGACGTGCTGCGCAAGGAGAGCTGGCTGGGCAGCGACGACCTGATGGACACGTCGCCCGGCTCGCTCGGCAACAACAGCCTGGGCACGAATGACGGCACCGGCCACCCCGTGAATCCCATCACCGGCCAGCCCTATGCACAGCGGCGGGTGCGGCGCGGGGACTTCGGCCGCGTGCTGGCGGAGTTCTGGGCGGACGGCCCGAAGTCCGAGACGCCGCCGGGGCACTGGAACGTGCTCGCCAACAGCGTGGCGGACGCGCCCGGCTTCTCGCGGCGCCTGTTCGGCATGGGCGCGGAGCTGGACGCGCTGGAGTGGGACGTGAAGGTGTACCTCGCGCTCAACGGCGCGGTGCACGACGCGGCCATTGTCGCCTGGGAGGTGAAGCGCGAGTTCCTCGGCGCGCGGCCGCTCTCGCTCATCCGGTACATGGGGAAGCTGGGCCAGTCCACGGACCCGAGCGGCCCGGCGTACCACCCGGACGGCCTGCCGCTGGTGCCGGGGCTCATCGAGGTCATCACCGCGGAGAGCTCCGCGCCGGGCCAGCGGCACGCGCACCTGGCGCGCTTCGTGGGGCAGGTGGCGGTGCACGGGTGGCGGGGCGAGCCGGGAGACCGCCGCAACGAGGTGGGCGGCTCGGCGTGGATTCGCGCGGTGGAGTGGATGCCCTACCAGCTGCGCACCTTCGTGACGCCGGCCTTCCCGGGCTTCATCTCCGGGCACAGCACCTTCAGTCGCTCCGCCGCCGAGGTGCTCACCGCGCTCACCGGCAGCGAGTACTTCCCCGGCGGCCTCGGCGAGTTCGTCGCGGGCGCCAACAGCTACCTCACCTTCGAGCGTGGCCCCACCACGGATGTGAGCCTGCAGTGGGCCACCTACTACGACGCCGCGGACCAGGCGGGACAGTCGCGGCTGTGGGGCGGCATCCACATCACCCCGGACGACTTCGTGGGCCGGAGGCTCGGCAGCAAGGTGGGCCTGTCCGCCGTGGCCCGCGCGCGGCGCTTCTTCGAGGGCACCGAGGTCCCCTGAAGCGCGCTACTTCTTGGGCTCTCCACCGAGGATGCGCGGCGCCTGCGCGCGGTGGAAGCCCTCGTAGGGCTTGGAGGCGGAGGTCTCCTCGAGGGGAAAAATCTTCGTGTTGCACGAAGCGCCGCCGTCAATCTTGATGACGTCGCCGGTGATGAACGCGGCGGCGTCGGTGAGCAGGAAGACGATGGCGGCGCTCACCTCGGACTCGGTGGCCAGCCGCTGCAGGGGGACTTCCTTCTTGAGCAGGGGGATGAGCGCCTTGACGCCCTCGTCCTGATAGCTGTCCATGCCGCTGGACATCACCCACCCGGGGGCCACGGCGTTGACGCGCACGCCGGAAGCGGCCCACTCGACGGCGGCGGTCTCCGTGAGGTTGAGCATGCCCGCGCGCGCCGCGCCCGAGTGCCCCATGCCCGGCATGCCGCCCCAGAAGTCCGCGAGCATGTTGACGATGGCGCCGCCGTGGCTGCTCATCGACTGGAGGTACACCTCGCGCGCCATGAGGAAGCCGCCCGTGAGGTTGGTGGACACCACCGCGTCGAAGCCCTTCTTGGAGATGGCCGCCAGCGGCGAGGGGAACTGCCCGCCCGCGTTGTTGACGAGCCCGTGGATGCGCCCGCGCGCGGCGACGATGCGGCCCACGGTCTCCTTCACGCCGTCCTCGTTGCGGATGTCGACCACCTCCAGCGAGCACTCGCCGCCGTCCTCGCGAAGCTCCGCCGCGACGGCCTCCAGCTTGTCCTGCTTGCGGCCCACGAGGACGACGTGAGCGCCCAGCGACGCCAGCTCGTGCGCGGTGCAGCGGCCGATGCCACTGCCGCCGCCCGTCACGATGACGTTGCGGTCCTTGAAGCAGCCCGGCGCGAAGAGAGAGCGGTAACCCATGTCAGCTCCAGATGTTGGCGTGTGCCTGAAAGAAGAAGCGTTGGTTCCTGAGGGGGCGCCGGGCGCCGAGCGTGTGCCTCGAAGAAGAAGCGTCAGTCCCTGTGTGAGCGCCGGGCGCCGAGCGCGGCGTCGAGCGTGCGCGCCCACCGGTGCAGCACCTTCTTGCGCCGGGCGCTGTCGTCGCGAAGGAGGTTCGCCAGCGCGAGCCCGCGGATGAGGTCCAGCGTGGCCTGCACCAGCTCGCGGACCTCCGAGTCCTTGTCGTCCACGTCGAGCAGCTTCACCGTGAGCCGGTGCACCTCGCGGCCGGTGCGCGCCTCCAGGGGCGTGAGCTGCGCGCGCAACTCCGGGTCCGCGGCGGCGGCGACCCAGAGCTGCACGGCGGCGATGAAGAGGGGGCTCGTGTAGATATCCGCGAGCATGTGGAGGATGGCCTCCGTGCGCCGCTCGTCCGCCGGGAGCACGGCCGAACGGCGCAGGGCCTCTTCCACCTGCTGCTGCCCGACGTACTCCACCGCCGCCGCCACCAGGTCCGCGCGGGTGGGGAAGTGGTGCTGGCACGCGCCGCGAGACACGCCCGCGCGCTCGGCGATGACAGTCATGGTGGCGCCCGCCCACCCCAGCTCGCAGAGGGCGCCAATCGCCGCCTGCATCAACCGCTGGCGGGTGACGCGGCTGCGCTCCTGTTCCTGCCTGCCCGTCGCGCCGGATGAGTCACTCACGCCTCCGAGGATGAAAGTCGCGGACGAAAAAAGCAAGCGCGCTTGCTTTTTTATGGTCGGCCTCCCACACTGACCTGGACTCTGGCTGGATGGAGAGAGCATGAGCGCGTCCCCCCTGCGTATCGGCAATGCCTCGGGCTTCTACGGAGACCGCTTCTCGGCGGTGAAGGAGATGCTGGAGGGCGGGCAGCTCGACGTCCTCACCGGCGACTACCTCGCCGAGCTGACGATGTTGATTCTCGGCCGCGACAGGATGAAGGACCCGGCCACGGGCTTCGCGAAGACGTTCCTCCGCCAGATGGAGCAGTGCCTGGCGCTGGTGGTGGAGAAGAAGGTCAAGGTCGTCACCAACGCGGGAGGGCTGAACCCGGCGGGGCTCGCCTCGGCGCTGCGCGAGGTGGCCGGCCGGCTGGGCGTGAAGGTGCAGGTGGCGCACGTGGAGGGGGATGACCTCTCCGGCAATGCCGACGCGCTCGGGCTGGGCAGCCCGCTCACGGCCAACGCGTACCTGGGCGCCTGGGGCATCGCCGAGTGCCTGCGCGCGGGCGCGGACCTCGTCGTCACCGGCCGCGTGACGGACGCCTCGCTGGTGGTGGGCCCGGCCGCCGCGCACTTCGGGTGGAGGAAGGACGACTGGGACAAGCTGGCCGGGGCCATGGTGGCCGGCCACGTGCTGGAGTGCGGCACGCAGGCGACGGGCGGCAACTACTCCTTCTTCACGGAGGTAGACGCGCGCCGTCCCGGCTTCCCGCTGGCGGAGCTGCACGAGGACGGAAGCTCGGTCATCACCAAGCACCCGGGCACGGGTGGCGCGGTGACGGTGGACACGGTGCTCGCGCAGCTCGTCTACGAAATCACCGGGGCCCGGTACGCGGGGCCGGACGCGACGGCGCGCTTCGACAGCATCTCGCTGGCCTCCGACGGCAAGGACCGCGTGCGCATCACCGGGGTGCGAGGTGAGCCGCCGCCGCCCACGGTGAAGGTCTGCCTCAACAACCTCGGCGGCTACCGCAACGAGGCGACGTTCGTCCTCGTGGGGCTCGACATCGAGGAGAAGGCCCGCCTCGTCCGCGAGCAGCTGGACGCGGCCATGGTCCGCAAGCCGAAGGAGGTCCACTGGACGCTGGTCCGCACGGACCGCGAGGACGCGGCCACGGAGGAGCAGGCCGCCGCCTTCCTCCGCGTGGTGGTGAAGGACGCGGACCAGAAACTGGTCGGCCGTGCCTTCAGTGGTGCCGCGGTGGAGCTGGCGCTGGGCAGCTACCCGGGCTTCACCATGACGGCGCCGCCGTCGGACGGTGCACCGTATGGCGTCTACACGCCGGCCTATGTGGAGGCAGGCAAGGTGGAGCACGTCGCCGTGCTGCCCGACGGAACGCGCGCTGTGGTTCCGCCGTCGGAGAAGACCCTGGCCCTGGCGCCGGTGGAGTCGCCCGCGCTGCCCGCGCCGCTGGGGGCGGGCCCTACGCGCCGTGTGCCGCTGGGGCGAATCGTCGCCGCACGGAGCGGAGACAAGGGTGGCACCGCGAACATCGGCGTCTGGGCGAGGACGGATGAGGCCTGGCGCTGGTTGGTGCACACGCTCACACCGGAGAAGCTCCGCGAGCTGCTCCCGGAGGCCGCCGCCTTCCCGATGGAGCGGCACGTCTTCCCGAAGCTCCGCGGGCTGAACTTCGTCATCGACGGAATCCTGGGCGAAGGCGTGTCGTCCTCCACGCGCTTCGACCCGCAGGGCAAGGCGCTGGGCGAGTGGCTCCGCTCGCGCCACATGGACATTCCCGAGTCGCTGCTGCGCGAAGGGCAGGGGTGAGACCAATGCCGAGAATCACGTCCCGAATCGACCCGGGCTCCGAAGCCTTCAAGGCCCACCGCGCGGACATGCTCGCGCGCGTCGCGGAGCTGCGCGCCGTGGAGGCGAAGGTCCGCAACACGGAGAACAAGGCGCGCGAGAAGTTCCACAAGCGCGGCCAGCTCCTCCCTCGTGAGCGGCTGACGCTCCTCCTGGACCGGGGCTCGCCGTTCCTGGAGCTGTCCACGCTGTGCGGCTACGGCTACCACGACGACAGCGACGGCTCGCTGGCCGGAGGCAACAGCATCATCGGCATCGGCTACGTGTCCGGTGTGCGGTGCATGGTGTTCGTGAACAACTCCGCCATCAAGGGCGGCACCGCGTCGCCGTGGGGCGTGCAGAAGGCGCTGCGCGCGCAGGAGATGGCGCTGGAGAACAAGCTCCCCATGGTGTCGCTGGTGGAGAGCGGCGGCGCCAACCTCATGTACCAGCAGGAGATCTTCATCCCCGGCGGGGAGACCTTCTACAACCAGGCGAAGCTGTCCGCCGCAGGCATCCCCCAGGTCACGGTGGTGCACGGCTCCAGCACGGCGGGCGGCGCGTACCTGCCGGGCCTGTCCGACTACGTCGTCATGGTGAAGAAGAAGGCCAAGGTCTTCCTCGCGGGCCCGCCGCTGCTCAAGGCCGCCACGGGCGAGATTGCCACCGACGAAGACCTGGGCGGCGCGGAGATGCACGCCACGGTGGCGGGGACGGCGGACTACCTCGCGGAAGACGACGCGGACGCCATCCGCATGGCGCGGGAAATCGTGGCGAAGCTCGGGTGGAACGCGCGGCTGGCGCGCGACGCGCAGGCGCCGTACGCCGAGCCCGTCTACTCCCCCGACGAGCTGTGCGGGGCGGTCCCGGTGGACTACCGCAAGCCCTACGACTGCCGCGAGGTCATCGCGCGCATCGTGGACGGCTCCGAGTTCGCCGGCTTCAAGGACGAGTACGACCCGCACACCGTCTGCGGGCGCGCGAGCATCTTCGGGATGCCTGTTGGCATCATCGGCAACAACGGTCCGATTACGCCGAAGGGGGCCACGAAGGCGGCGCAGTTCATCCAGCTGTGCTGCCAGTCGGACACGCCCATCCTGTATCTCCAGAACACGACGGGCTACATGGTGGGCACGCAGCCGGAGCAGGCCGGAATCGTCAAGCACGGCGCGAAGATGATTCAGGCGGTGGCGAACGCGACGGTGCCGCAGCTCACGCTGCTCATCGGCGGAGGGTTCGGCGCGGGCAACTACGGCATGTGCGGCCGGCCCTTCCACCCGCGCTTCATCTTCGCGTGGCCCAACGCGCGCACCGCGGTCATGGGCGGCGAGCAGGCGGCGAAGGTGATGTCGATTGTCTTCGGCGAGAAGCTGGCGCGGCAGGGAGAGACGGTGGACGAGGAGGGGATTCGCGCGTTCTGCCAGCCCATCATCGACCAGTTCGACAAGGAGTCGCACCCGTTCAACTGCAGCGCGCGGCTGTTCGATGACGGGCTCATCGACCCGCGCGACACGCGGCGGGTGCTCGGCTTCACGTTGTCCGTGTGCCGCGAGGCGAAGCGGCGAGAGCTCAAGCCCAACACCTTCGGCGTGGCGCGCCTGTGAGAGGGACGGACCGCATGGAGCGATTCAAGAAGGTCCTCGTCGCCAACCGGGGCGAGATTGCCGTCCGGGTGATTCGGACGTGCAAGCGGCTGGGCTACCGCACGGTGGCGGTGTTCTCCGAGGCGGACCGCGCGGCGCCGCACGTGCTCGCGGCGGACGAGGCGGTGCCCATCGGCCCGTCGCCCGCGAAGGAGTCATACCTCGTCATCGAGAAGCTCATCGCGGCGGCGAAGGCGTCGGGCGCGGATGCGATTCATCCAGGCTATGGCTTCCTCTCGGAGAACGCGGAGTTCGCGCGCGCGTGCCGGGACGCGGCGGTGACGTTCATCGGCCCGGGGGCCGAGGCCATCTCACTGATGGGGAACAAGCGGCAGGCGAAGCTGCGGATGCTCGCGGCGGGTGTGCCCTGCATCCCCGGCTACGAGGCCACGGACGCGGATGACGAGGCGCTGGCGAAGGAGGGCGAGCGCATCGGCTTCCCGCTGATGGTCAAGGCGGCGGCCGGCGGCGGCGGGCGCGGCATGCGGCTCGTGCATGAGGCGGCGAAGCTGCGGGATGCGCTGCGCTCGGCGCGCTCGGAGGCGACGAATGCCTTCGGGAGCGGAGAGCTCATCCTGGAGAAGGCCGTCATCGGCGCGCGCCACGTGGAGCTGCAGGTCTTCGCGGACGAGCACGGCAACGTGGTGCACCTGGGCGAGCGCGACTGCTCGGTGCAGCGCCGGCACCAGAAGATTGTGGAGGAGAGCCCGTCACCTGCCGTGAGCCCCGAGCTGCGCGCGCGCATGGGCGAGGTCGCCGTGGCGGCGGCGCGGGCCATCGGCTACCGGGGGGCGGGGACCATCGAGTTCCTGCTCGCGCCGGGCGGTGAGTTCTACTTCATGGAGATGAACACCCGCCTCCAGGTGGAGCACCCGGTGACGGAGGCGATTACCGGGCTGGACCTGGTGGAGTGGCAGCTTCGCGTCGCCGCGGGTGAGCGACTGCCCCTGACGCAGGAGCAGGTGTCGTGGTCGGGGCATGCGATTGAGGTCCGCCTCTGCGCGGAGGACCCGTCGAACAACTACGCGCCGCAGACGGGGCGACTGCTGGCCTGGAGGCTGCCGGCGCGCGAGGGCGTGCGCATCGATTACGGCGTGCGCGAGGGGCAGGACATCCCGCCCTTCTATGACTCGATGCAGGCGAAGGTGATTGCCCACGGACCGGACCGCGAGACGGCGCGACGGCGGCTCGTGGAGGCGCTGCATGAGCTGACCGTGTTCGGTGTCACCACGAACAAGAGCCTGCTGCTGTGGGTGCTCGGGCACGTGGCGTTCAGCTCGGGCGAGTACGACACGGGCTTCATCCCGAAGTATGCGGAGGCCGTGACGCTGGAGGCGCTGTACCGGACGCATGCGAAGGAGCTGGCGCTGGCGGGCGCGGCGCTGTTCCATGCCGAGGCGCTGACCCTTGCGCGTGATGCCGGCCTGGACGCGTCGTTGGTGAACTGGAGCACGACGCAGACCTCGCATCCGGTGAGGCTGAAGCTCGCCAGCCGGGAGCGTGAGGAGCACGTCACGGTGCGGTCCGTGGCCTCGGAGCGGTACGAGGTCACGGTGGGGAGCGACACGTTCGACCTCGCGGTCCTGGGGATGGCGGACGGGGTGCTGGACTTCTCCATTTCTGGCGCACGCGGACGTGCGCGCTACACGCGGGATGGGGACACGCTCTGGCTGGACGTGGGGCACGGTGCGCATGCCGTGTCGGATGTGACGTTCCGCCCGCCGTCGAAGTCGGAGGGGGCGGGGAGTGGCCGGCTCGTGGCGCCGATGGACGGGCGCATCCTGCGCGTGGACGCGCAGGCCGGTGCCTCTGTGAAGGCGGGCCAGGTCCTCGCCGTGCTGGAGGCGATGAAGATGGAGTTCCAGGTCATCGCGGACGTGGCGGGCACGGTGGAGGCGGTCAACGTCACCGTGGGCAGCCAGGTTGCCGCGCGGCAGGTGCTGGTGGTGCTGACGCCGCAGGGGAAACAGCAGGCCGAAGCGAGCTGAGCCGATTCCTCCCCACCGGGACATGCGGAAGGAGCATGCCGCCCTTCTCTGCCCCCGGAGGCTGGCCGAGGTGGAATGAGCGCTCCTTCCCGTGCCCGGCTCGCCCCGGAGGCTGGCCGAGGTGGAATGAGCGCTCCTTCCCGTGCCCGGCCCGCCCCGGAGGCTGGCCGAGGTGGAATGAGTGTTCCTTCCTCGGTTCAGCCGTCGGACCCTGGACGGTTGGCCCGACGTGGCATTGCCCGCCCTGGTGGGCCCGGTTAATTCCGCGCCCATGCGAGCCATGGTCCTTCCCCGCTTCGGCGGGCCCGAGCTGTTCGAAGTCCGAGACGTTCCGACGCCCACGCCTGGCCCCGGACAGGTGCTCGTCCGGGTCATCGTTTCCGGCACGAACCCCGTGGACGCCAAGCTGCGCCAGGACGGCACATGGGCGGGCATCCAGCTTCCCGCCATCATCGGCTACGACGCATCCGGCATCGTCGAGCAGGTCGGCCCGGGCGTCACCGACTTCAAGGCCGGTGACGAGGTCTTCTACACGCCGGAAATCTTCGGCAACCCGCACGGCACCTACGCGGAGTTCAACGTCGTCCCCGCGGCCATCATCGCGAAGAAGCCGGTGAATCTCTCGCACGAGGAGGCCGCCGCCATTCCCCTGGCCGGAGGCACTGCCTGGGAGGCCCTGGTGCGGCGGCTCCAGCTCCGCGTCGGTGAGACGGTGCTCATCCACGGTGGCGCGGGCGGCGTGGGCTCGTTCGCGGTGCAGATTGCGAAGGCGCTGGGGGCCCGCGTGCTGGCCACCTCCGGCCCGGACAACCTGGAGACGCTGCGCAATCTCGGTGCGGACGTGGCCATCAACTACCGGACCGAGGACGCGGCGGAGGTGGCGCTGCGAGAAACGGGTGGGCAGGGCGTGGACGCGGTGTTCGACACGGCGGGCAAGAACATCATTCCCAGCATGCCCGCGACGAAGCCGTTCGGACGGCTCGCCACCATCCTGGGCTTCGATGGGGACGTGTCCGCCTTCTACCCGCGCAACCAGACGATTCACGGTGTCTTCCTCACGCGCGAGCGGCGCCGCCTGGAGGAGATGTCCGTCCTCATCGAGCGCAAGCAGATGAAGCCGCTGGTGGAGCGCGTGCTACCGCTGGAGAAGGTCGGTGACGCGCACCGCGTCCTCGACTCGGGGCACGGGCGCGGAAAGGTGGTGCTGACCGTGGGGAAGAAGTAGGTCCACTTTCCCGGAGGAGCCGTGCAGGCTGCTCCTCCGGGAGGCAGCACCGAATGGCAACAGCGCGTCAGAAGGCGGCGCGGCGCATCCTCATCCAGGGCCCTCGAGTCGTCCTGCGGACGCCTCACACGGAAGACCGTGAGGCGTTCCTCGCGGCGACCCGGGCGAGCCGAGCCTTCCATCGGCCCTGGGTGGCACCGCCCACCACCCGCGAGGCGTTCGACGCGTATCTCCAGCGCAACGAGCGGGACGACTTCGAGGCCCTCCTCGCCTGTGAGCGCGAGTCCGGGGACCTCATTGGCGCCTTCAACCTGAGCCAGATATTCCGGGGCGGCTTCCAGAACGCCTACCTGGGCTACTGGGCCGTCCACGGCTTCCAGGGACGCGGGCTCATGTCCGAGGCGCTGCAGCTCGTCCTCGCGTACACCTTCCGCACGCTGAAGCTCCACCGCGTGGAGGCCAACATCCAGCCCCACAATGTCGCGTCGAAGGCGCTGGCCGAGCGGGCCGGGTTCCGGCTGGAGGGGTTCTCACCCCGCTACCTCAAGGTCGCCGGCCGCTGGAGGGACCACGAGCGCTGGGCCATCTGCCGCGAGGACTGGCGCTCAGCTCCGCGCCGTGTCCGGTGACAGGCGCGACGAGCCGCGCCACAGCGCCAGCAGCGCGATGACACACAGCGCGGCGCCCGAGGCGCACACGCCCGTCCAGCCGAAGTGCGTCCACGCCGTGGTGCCCAGCCACGAGCCGCCCGCGCCGCCCGCGAAGTACGTCACCATGTAGACGGTGTTGAGCCGGCTGCGCGCCTCGGGCTTCAGCGAGTACACGCGCGTCTGGTTGGAGATCTGGTTCGCCTGCGTGCCCAGGTCCAGCAGCACCACGCCCAGCGCCATCCCCGACAGCCACCGCCCCAGCGGCCACATCAACACGAAGGACCCTAGCAGCACCGCGATGCCCAGCGCGTTGATGCGCCGGTCTCCCCGCTCGTCCGCGTAGCGCCCCACCAGCGGCGCGGCCAGCGCGCCCGCCACGCCCACCGCGCCGAAGAGGCCCGCCACCTGCGGCCCGTAGTGCTCCGGCAGACTCTGGAGATAGAGCGCGAGCGTGGACCAGAAGACGCTGAACGCACCGAAGGTGAGCGCGCCCAGCAGCGAGTGCAGCCGCAGCACGGGCTCGGTGCGTGTCAGCTGTCCCAGCGAGCGCAGCAGCGCGAGGTACGGCATCTCCGCCATGGCCGGCTGCGAGGGCAGGACGAAGCGCAGCACCCCGCCCAGCGCGAGCATCAGCCCCGCCGCAATCCAGAACATGGCCCGCCACCCCAGGTGCGTGCCCACGAAGCCCGCCGCCGTGCGCGACAGGAGGATGCCGATGAGCAACCCGCTCATCACCGTCCCCACCACGCGCCCACGCTGTGCCGCCGGTGCCAGGTGCGCGGCGAAGGGGACCAGCAGCTGCGGGATGACAGTCGTGGCCCCCACCGCGAAGCTCGCGAGCACCAGCAGGGGCAGGGTGGGCGCCAGCGCCGCGCCCACCAGGGCGAGCGTCACCAGCACGGACATGGTGACGATGACCCGCCGCCGCTCCAGGCTGTCACCGAGCGGCACGATGAACAGCATTCCCGCCGCGTAGCCCACCTGCGTCAGCGTGGGCACCAGCCCCAGCGCACCGCCCGAAGCACCCAGCTCGCGGCCGATGTCTCCGAGCAGCGGCTGGTTGTAATAGAGGTTCGCGGCGGTGGCGCCCGACGCGGCGGCCATGAACCACACCAGCCCGGGACTGAGGGCGGCGTGGGAGGAGTCCGGAGGTGATTGAGTCCGCATGGAAGGCGCGGCGCACTCTGGCGTCGGCCTGCCCTCTGGTCCAGGCCCGTGTAGGCTCGGGTCATGGTTGGAAACGAGTCCGCACCCGGCGGCCTGCCCGTCATCGACATGGCGTCCCTGTTCGACGCCACCCGCACCACCGAGCGTGCGAGCGTGGCGCGCGAAATCGAGCTGGCCTGTCGCGACAGCGGCTTCTTCTACGTCACCGGCCACGGTGTCTCCGCCGAGGTCCTCTCGCGGCTGGAGCGCGAGAGCCACCGCTTCTTCGCCCTCCCGGAAGCGGCGAAGCAGGCGCTCTCCATGGAGCGCGGAGGGGCCGCGTGGCGGGGCTGGTTCCCGCTCGGCGGAGAGCTGACGTCCGGACGTCCGGACCGGAAGGAGGGCCTCTACCTGGGCACCGAGCTGGGCCAGGAACACCCGAGGGTGAAGGCCGGCTGGCCGCTGCACGGCGCCAACCTGTGGCCCGCCGAGGTGCCGGAGCTGCGCGAGGCCGTGCTCGGCTACATGGACGGCGTCACCCGCGCGGCGCATGCGCTGATGGAGGGCATCGCACTGAGCCTGGGGCTGGAGGCGGACTACTTCCGGCGCCACTACACCGCCGAGCCCACCGTGCTCTTCCGCATCTTTCACTACCCCGCGGAGCCCGCGCCCGCCGACGGCGAGGAGCGCTGGGGCGTGGGCGAGCACACCGACTACGGACTGCTCACGCTGCTCGCGCAGGACGTCCACGGGGGCTTGCAGGTGAAGACGCCGCGCGGGTGGATTTCCGCGCCGCCGCTGCCCGGAACGCTGGTGTGCAACATCGGCGACATGCTCGACCGGATGACGGGGGGCTGGTACCGCTCCACGCCCCACCGCGTGAAGAACGTCAGCGGCAGGGACCGGCTGTCCTTCCCGCTGTTCTTCGACCCGGACTTCGCCGCCGAGGTGAAGCCCCTGCCGCGCGCCGCCAGCGCCGACGTGGACGAGGACCGCGCCCGTCGCTGGGACGGCGCCAGTGTCCACGCCTTCCAGGGCACCTACGGCGACTACCTGCTCGGCAAGGTGTCCAAGGTGTTTCCGCAGCTCGTGCGGCGCGTGCTGTAGCCCTGGGGAAACGCGCGTGGGGCGACGCGGTCCAGGACCGTGTCGCCCCGCACGGCGAGGCCGAAGCTGCTCGGTGGGACCCGTGTGAGGCGACGCGGCTCATCACCGCGTCGCCCTGCTCACGGCTTGCCCTGCTCCTGAAGCTCCTCGGGGTGGAACACGCGTGAAGCCACGCGGTCCAGCACCTCGTCGCCCCACTTGAGGCTGGTCTTCATCAGCCGGCGCATGTCCTTCGCGAACGCGCGCTCGGTGGGCATCAGCTTGTACGTGCGGCTGAGGAACAGGCCACGGTTCTCCGGCTCGTAGTCCACCGTGCCGCCACCGGTGTCGGTGCCCTCGCGCTCCTCCGCGTGGAAGCCGTCGATGACGCCCGGCTTCGGAGGCTCGCGGAAGCGGTACACCAGCGCGCTGCACTCCAGCGACTGGGACTCCTCGTGCCACTCGAAGTAGACGCTCGCGCCGCCGGCGGACATGCCGCCGAAGCCCTTCTCGTTGATGCCGGCGCTCGGCGGGGTGCCCTCCTCGCCGAGGAAGCCCTGCACCAGCCGACGCGCGGACTCGCGCGTCAGCGGCGTGTTCTCCGGCGCGGCCGGGGCCAGGGCGGAGACCCAGGACCGCAACAGGCCCGCGAGGCCACTGCCCAGTGCGGTCGCCATGGCCTAGTTGCCGAAGTTGCCCGCGCGCGCCTGGTCGAACGGCACGCGGTGCTGCAGGTACACGGACTCGAAGCCGTGCGCGGCGATGGGGTTGAGGTGCGCCTCGGTGAAGTGGTGCACCTTCGAGCCCTTGCCGCCGTCCACCGCGGGGTTCCACTTGTCCGCGATGGGCCCGAGGCCGAACATGCTGGGCACCGGGTCCGCGCGGTTCACGTAGTGCACGTACTTGGGGCCGTCCGGGTAGTTCATGGCCGCCGCGCCGAACGTCTCCACGTTGATCTTGCCCATCATCTTCTGGGCGTCGGCCTGGCTCATCCCGTCTTCAATGCGCAGCCGCTTGTAGACGTCACCCAGCGCGCGGCTGGAGATGAGGCCTCCCTGGCTGTGCGCCATGAGGTGCACGTCCCGGCCCGACTTGATTTCGTTGTAGAGCGTGTCCGCCAGCGTATCCACGGCGGGGTTGTGGCCCTTGTCCAGCTTGTCCTTCACGCACTGGGTCAGGTCCGCGGCCATGCCCTCGGTGGCGTTGTGGATGCCGATGACGCGCGCCCCGCTCGTGTCCGCGATGGACTGCAGGCTGTTGGCCTGGGCGTCCTTCGTCGTGTTGATGCCGTTGACGTAGAGGATGGTCTGCGACGGGTTGGCGTTGTTGCGCGGCGTGACGGCCGGAATCTGGCTCAGCGGCGTGTCGGGCGAGAAGGTCTGCCCGCCCGCGCCCACGAACTTGCCGTCGTGCACGCGGTCCGGCTGGTTGCCGAAGCCGAACACCCCGCCCACCGCCTGGGCGCCCTTCGCCACGGTGTTCTCGAAGCCGTCCACCGCGTTGCCGACCGCACGGCCACCCGCGACCACCGTGTTCTTCACCGCACCGGCGGCGTCGCTGACGGCGTCCTGCGCCTTGTTCAGCACCTTCCCGGTGCCGCTGGCGACGTTGGAGATGAGTTGACGGCCGCGCTGGATGGGATTCATGAGGGCTCCGGGGGGCAGGAGATGTTGGAAGTGTACCTGTGGAGGAATTGTCGCAGGATCGCACGGGGAGTTGCGTCATCCCTGTGCGATTCCCGCCGCCACGTTCCCTACATCCCTGAAATCAGCCGGTTGCGCGCTCGGGCTTTGCCGCGTCGCGTGAAATCAGCCGGCCGCCCAGCATGGTGATCCGCTTCGCCGCGAGCCGCTCGCGCGCCTCGGGGTGGATGTCCGCGGGGGTCCACTGGAGCTCCTGGTCGAACTCCACGTGGACGGACGCGACGCCCTCCTGGCCGGTGAGGCGCTGCTCGATTTCGCGCATGAAGTACGCGGCCATCATGCACATGGGCGAGGTGATGTGCAGGCGCACCGTCACCTTGCCCTCCGTGCACGCCACGGACTGGATGAGCCCCATCTCCCCGATGCCCAGCGGCACGCCGGTGGCGAGGCTGCACGGGTCCGGGATGTCCTGGATGCGTGCGCGCAGCTCGTGCTCAGTCATGGAGGCCCGCCTGGTAGCTGTAGGGCGCGACGTCGCCCTTCGCGCGCGCCTTGGAGAACTCATCGTTGGCGATGCGAGCCTGGACGGCCTGGACGTCCACTCCCGCGTAGCGGGCGTAGTTGTCGCAGAGAATCATGCGCTTCACCTCGGGCGTCACCTGCATGCCTGCGACGCTCACCAGGTCGTCCGGCAGCTGGAAGTCGTGCCAGAACTTCTGGAGCGCCGGCTGCGGGTGGCAGAACACCGTCCCGGAGCCCCACATGATTTTCGCCGGGCCCGCCCACTTCAGCAGCGCGGCGAGAGACTCGGCGAACCAGCGCTCGCGCTTCACGATGAGCGCGCCCGTGACTTCCAGATTCACGTACACGTTGGGGAACAGCGACAGCTGCATCCCCGTCTCGTCCAGGAACGCCATGCCGCCGTGGACGATTTCGAAGTTGAGGTCCGGGAAGGCATCCGCCGCGCCGCCAATGTCATCCACCTTGTAGGGCTCGATGGGCACGGCGCCCATGGGCAGGCCCTTGTGCACGGCGATGTTCTTGATGCCCAGCTTGCGCGCGCGCTCGAAGAGGGGGAACGCGATGCTCGGGTCGTCCATGCGCCAGCCGGTGTGGCGGAACGAGTCCCCCAGCCACGCGGCGGGGTAGAGCTTCAGGCCGCTGGGCTTCAGCTCCTCGGCCTGCTTTTCCAAATCCTCCAACGCCGCGGTGCCGCGCAGCGGGTCCACGCCGGCATAGACGAGGAAGCGGTCCGGGTAGCGCCTCTTGATTTCGAGCGTCTTCTCGTACGAGCACAGCCCGTCGCTGTAGAGCGTCTGCAGCGGCAGCACGTGGTGCACGGCGAGGTCCACGCCGCTCTCCACGAAGAGGATGCGGGCCAGCTCCTGGACGGACCAGTTCTTGAGGAAGCGCTTCTCCTCGGGCACGCGGTGCGTGTCACCGGACAGGCCGCTGTGCAGGCCCCAGATGAGCTGCGCGAGCGACGCGGCATATTTGCCGGCCCGGTAGTTGGATGGGTCGAGGTTGTACGCGTGCGTTACCGCATCGATGACGAAGCCGCCGCCAATCAAAAGACTGCTCCTTTCAGAGGTCAGACCACCCCGGGGCCTACCGCGCCCCGAGCACTTCACCCAGGAACTGATGAATCAAGCCCACGTCGAAGGGCTTCTCGATTTGCCGGTTGGGCACCCGCTCGAGGAACTGGCGGGCGCGGGCGGTGTAGGAGCCGCCGGTGATGAAGATGAAGCGCCGGGACAGCTCGGGAGACGCCTCGCGCACCCGCTCATAGACGTCCATGCCGGAGATGCCGGGCATCATCAAGTCACAGAAGACGGCGTCGAAGGGAGTGCCGGAGTTGAGCGCCGCGAGGGCCTCCTCGCCGCTGGCCACCACGGTGACCTTGTGCGCGACGCCGAGGATGCGCGCGAGCGAGCGTCCCACGGGGGGCTCGTCGTCAATCACCAGCACCTGCCCCCGGCGCTCGGCGGCGGGCGCGGGCGCGGGCGCTTCCACCGGCTTCGCGGCGGGGCGGGGACTCTCGGGCGCGGTGGGCAGGAGGACGGTGAAGGTGGTCCCCTTGCCCAGCTCGCTGTGGACGGTGATGTCACCGCCGAGGTTGCGGATGAGGCTGTGGCAGATGGACAGCCCCAGCCCCGTGCCCTGGCCCACGGGCTTGGTGGTGAAGAACGGGTCGAAGATGCGCGGCAGCACGTTGGGAGCAATGCCGCTGCCCGAGTCGCTCACGTCCACGGCCACCATCCCGGTGGGCCCGGGGCGGACCCAGACGGTGATGTGGTGGTCCTCGGCGCTGCCGTCGGGCAGGGCCTGCGCGGCGTTGACGAGCAGGTTGAGGAAGACCTGCCCCAGGCGGGACGCGTCGGCGTACACGGTGGACACGGGCTCGTACTTCTTGATGAGCCGGGCGCGGTGGCGCAGCGCGCTGGACGCCATGTTGAGGGAGAAGTCGAGCGGCTCGCGCACGTCCACCGGCTCGCGCCGCTCGGCGTCCTGGCGGGAGATGAACTTGAGGTCCCGGACGATGTTGCGCACGCGCGTGGCGCCCTCCTGGGCCTCCTTGAGCAGCGCCTCCGTCTCGCGCAGCGTCGTGCTCCAGGCCACGGTGCCGGGGCCGTAGGGGACGGACTGCGCCAGCTCGCCGCCGAGCCGGGCCATGGCCTCCATGGCCGAGTCCAGGTTGGCCATGACGTAGGTGAGCGGGTTGTTGATTTCGTGGCCCACGCCGGCGGCGAGGGTGCCCGCCAGCACCATGCGGTCGTTCTGGAGCAGCTGCGTCTGGGCGCGCTTGCGCTCGGTGACGTCGCGGGACATCACCACCACGGCCTTCTCGCCGTCGAACTCGACGGGGATGCCCACGCTCTCCGCGTCATACGAGGTGCCGTCCTTGCGCTGGTAGCGAATCTCCCGCAGCGGGGCCAGCTTGCCGCCGACGGCGGTATTCACACGCTGGCGCACCAGGTCCAGGTCATCCGGGTGGACGATGCTCCAGATGGGCTGGCCGATGAGCTCGCTCGCATTCGCATAGCCGAGCGCCTGGAGCAGGGTGGGGTTGGCGTAGATGAAGCGGTTGTCGCGGTGGACGAAGATGCCCTCGGGCGCGGTGTCGATGAGCGTGCGGAAGTTCTGCTCCGAGCGATGGAGCGCCTCCTCCACCGAGGGCGGCGACGTCGGCGGGCGGACGACGCAGTACACCTCGGCCCCTCCCGCGCTGGCGGCCATGCTCCATGACAATGATTTCCAGGTGCCGCCCTGGCAGCGCCAGCGGCAGGTGAGGTCGGCATGGCCTCCGGCGGCGATGAGTGCCTTCAGGCGGGAGTCCAGGGCTTCGACGTCGTCGGGGTGGATGAAGCCGCGGGTGGGCTGGTGGGTCAGGGCTTCGAGGGACCAGCCCACGAGGCGGCACCAGGCCGCGTTCGCCTCGAGCAACTGCCCGTCGGAAGCGAGCACGACGAGGGGCTCGGGTGAGAGCTCGAAGAAGCGTTGAGCTCGATGCGCTATCGACATGCGTCCCTTTAGGGGGAGAGGCACCACGTCCGGCGGGGGGAACTCCCGGATCATGGCTAACGAGGTGTAGTGGGATTGCAACTGTTCTGGGTCAGGACATAGACACCATTTCTGGAAAATTTGCATGTCCAGAATTCATGGGCTCCCGGTGATGGCGGGGTTTGTGCGCAGGGGAGCGCCCGTGCACCACATGAGGCCGCGAGGCCCTGGGGCGTTCGTGACTGAGTATGGGAATGCGGGAAACCCTGACGTCTGGACTTGCGCGAGGGCGCGGAGGGCTCAGGCGGTGCGGTTGCGCAGCAGGTAGAACACGTAGCCGTAGCTGTCGCCGTGGCGGCGGAAGAGGTCGACTTCCTCCTCCGTGACGGTGAAGACCTCTCGCAGGGCGGCGTCCGCGGTGGGGCGGAGGCGCTCCATGCGCTGGAGCAACGGCGTGTAGTAGTCCCACCACGCGGAGTGGGGGAGCGTGAAGGTGTCGAGCACCTCGTAGCCCTCGGCCTCGGCGGTGGCGCGGTTCTCCGGCGTGGTGCCCATGGAGGGGTAGCCCTCGGTCCAGAAGCGGGCCGCTTCGGCGGGGCGGGTGTCGGTGAGCCAGGTGCACTCGGTGATGGCCGCGAGTCCGCCGGGCGCGAGCAGCGGGCGGAAGCGGCGCAGGCCCGGGCCGAAGCCCAGGTGGTAGATGGCGCCCTCGGACCAGAGCAGGTCCACGGAGCCCGCGGGCAAATCGAGCGCGGCCATGTCCGCCTGGCGTGTCTCGATGAAGGCGTCCAGCCCGCGGGCGCGGGCGTCGCGTTCGAGCTGGTCGAGATACGGACGGTGCAGGTCCACCGCGAGGATGCGGGTGCGCAGCGCCTCTGCGAGCACGAGCGTCTGTCTTCCGGCGCCGCAGCCGACGTCCACCACGCGGGGGGAGGAGGGCAGGGTGGGAAGCCGCTTCAGCGCTTCGAGGGTGCACGCGGCACTGCCGGGGCCGAATTGGGGCAGGTCGCTGTAGAGGGTGAAGAAGGCCTCGAGGTTCATGGCGTGCCCTGAAGCAGGGGGACTCGCTTCCAGTGCGCTTCGATGCGCTGCTTGCTGTCGGCGGAGAGGGGGAGGCTGGGGTGGAGGGTGGACCACGTGTCGAGCGTGGCGCTCACGGTGGACTTCACCACGGGCAGCACGTCGTCGGGGGAGAGCCCCAGCTTCCGGGCGAGTCGCTCGAAGCTTTCGAGGGACACGTCCTCGAAGCGCTTGGACTTCGCGAGGTTCAGCGCGAGCACGTCGTTGGGGATGTACTGGATGGTGGAGACGAGGTCGTAGGCCGGTGACAGCACCGCGTGCGTGCCATCCGGGTAGAGCAGCGACCAGTTCTTGTGGTGGGCGTCCGCGTTGCCGATGGCGACGATGAACACGAGCCGGCGCAGGAACTCGTGCAGCGCTTCCAGGCCGGCGACCTTGAGGATGACGTTGGCGACGGTCTCGTAGTTGTACTTCTTGTACTTCTCGTCGGAGTACAGGCCGAGCACCTGGGCCATGTCCTCCATGTGGACGCGGCGGCCGGGCTCGGGGCGGTCGAAGCGGCGGATGGCGTAGGCGAGGTCCTCGCGGAGGGGGATACCCTCGGGGAGCCCTTCGACTTCAGTCACCTTCACCAGCCGCATCTCCGGAACGGTGATGCCGACGGCGCGGGCCCACGTCATCATCGAGTATTCGTTCTCCGGGACGTGGTCGTAGCGATTGTCCGGGAGCTTGACGATCCAATCTCCGCCGCGTCCTTCCGTGGGGAGCGTCATCCCACGGTCCTTGCGCAGCATGGAGAACTTGAGCTGCACGCCCGCGAGCGAGAAGCGGAGGTGTTCCTCCTCCGTGGCGCCTCCGGACGACAGTGGCTCCTCGATGGGGCCCGGCTCCACGAGGGAGAGCACACCGGAGGGACGGACGACGATGGCGCCGGGCAGGTCCTCGCCCAGCCTGGCGATGAGGAAGAACTCGCGCTGGCGGGAGACGTGCTCGCGCTCGGCGATGAGCTCGCGCAGGGGGCCTTCGGGCAGGAGGTTGGAGAAGAAGTGCGGCAGCCGCATCCGGCTGACATGGCGGCGCGTGAGGTCGTCCTCGAAGGACTGGCCCAGCACGGGGCGGGGGTAGTGCTGCCGGTACTCCTCGGAGATGGCGAACTCGATGCGCTCGTCCGCGAGCAGCGTCAGCGTGCCGACGTGGACGTCACCGAGCTGGACGTCGAGAACTCCGGCTGGGGCGCTCGCGGGGTCCACGTCAGTCCTCCTCGTCGTTGATGATCATCGATTGGAGGGAGGGGCGGTCCGATTCGTCCCAGCGTGCGCGTGCCTTCAGGAAGGAAACGGTGACCGCGTTCAAGGCATCCAGTCGCATGAGCAGGAAGTCTCGATGCTGACCCTCCTGGAGGAGCCTGATGCCTTCCAGGGTGAGGGCGTGGCTGGCGAGGGCCTCCGGTCCTGGCGTGTGTGCGGTCTGGATTGCGCCCCTGGCGTCAGTGTCTGGCATGGGAGGGTGGAAGATGAAGTTGGCCACCGTCAACTGCACGAACGGCATCGACACGGTTTGTTGCGGCTGGAGCGTCAACACGTTGGGGAGGATGGGATGGAAGGCGGACCGCCCTGCTTGCTCGAGCATGGCTGCCACGTCCAACGGCGCCCCCGTCAACAGGTGCCTGGGGTGAAGCGAGAGCAGCGCATTCGCGTCGACGATTCCGATGACGCTGTCGAGGGTGAAGAATCGAAAGCTCGGGAGCTGTTGCTCCAAAGGCCGTGGCAGCGTGGGGACCTGCGCCAGGAGTTGCTGGACAGCGAGCTCTTCGTCCGAGGCGTCGAACGAGATGGCGACGCTTTCAGGGACGAGGAGATTGCTGATGAATGCAATGGTTCGCCGCCAGAGCCAGCGGCCCAGCAGCTCGCGCGAGCGCGGCGAGGGCTCGGGGTGCAGGTGGAAGAACCGGGCAAGCAGATAGAAGGAGATGATTTCGGGCAGGAGCAGGAGGTGCGGAATGCCTGCGTCACGCTTGAGGAAGACGATGGTGCTCTGGAGCGCCCGCTGCGTGGCCTGAAGCGTTTCCGTCAGGTCATCTTCCTCACGGAACTGCCCCTGGAAGTCCTGGGTGAAGTCGAGTCCCTGCACCGCGAGCACCGAGCGGAGCATCATGGACTCGGTCAGCGTTCCAAAGCCGAGTGCTCGCAGGTCTTCCGCAAGTCCTTTCAGCGAAGTGGGGCGCGAACCCGCCGTGCCTCCATACAACGCATTGAAGACCTCGGTCTGGCTGAGAGGATGCCCCGCCGTATTCAGACGCTTGAAGATGATGCGAAGGGATTTCTCTTCCGCGTCTTCGACGACGTAGGCGGGAACCTGGTACTCGCGGATGGCCTTGCCGATGCGGATGGCCCGCCGCGTGTGCTCCGGGTTCTGCGCGCGTCCGGGATAGCGGTCCAGCCACTCCAGCAACAACTCACTGTCCAGAACGACCCTCAGCGGCAGCCAGTGCGGGGGGACCTCACTGTTGGCGTAGGGCACGACCTCTTCCGTTTCCAGGTCGTAGAAGAGGGCGAATCCATCGGGTGCCGCGTCCGCGGGATGGAGCAGCACACGAGTCAACGCGGTGATGCGCTGCTGCCCGTCCACCACCCAGAGCGCCTGACTCGTGGATGGCGCGTCGATGCGTACAGGGCCAAACGTGACGCTCGCCGCAGGCGCCTCACGCTTCCAGAAGAGCAGCGTGCCGATGGGATAGCCCCGGTACACGCTGTCGAACAGGTCCCTCACATCCTCCGCCGTCCACTTCAGCGGGCGCTGGAAGTCGGGGATGCGCACCTCTCCGCGCCGGACCCGGTCCAGCAGGTCCTCAATGCTGAAGGCCGTCGCTTGCGGCCGCCGCGTCAGGGTCGAGGGCATGGCTCACCTACGGACGGGCTGTAACACGGCCCCCGACATGGCTCCCGTTTCGTGTCCTGTCGCGTTGACGGGGCTGCTGAACCCCGGGAAAGCCGTGATCTGCGGGCCCGCAAACACCAGAAGTGTAAAGTTCCCGCAATTTGGAACCAGAACTGTTCGTTTGTGCGCCTGGAGGGGGAGGGTGCTTGACGCTCGCTCGAAGGGCCTTCAGAGTGCCTGACACGTTTCCTCTTCGGAGTGAGACGCGGCGGCGGTGAATGCCTCCCCCAAAAGCAGCACCGCCGTGGAAGTCCCAGTTGAGCCCCGCGCGCCGCGTTCCCCCTCTCGGCGCGCGGTGGCCCCTGGGATTCCCCAGCTCCTCGCACCCACGCCTCCCGGCCAGCCGTCATGGACGCACACCGTGCGCGAAGGCCATCTCGCTTGCGAGCACCCGGTGACTTGCGGAGAGTGGGCGCCTCCTTTGGAGGTCCTCTTGCCAGTCGCTTCCTTCGTCCTGCCTGCCTCCCTCGCGCTCCAGCTCCTCTCGGGCGCCGCGCCGGCCGTTGCCGCGAAGCCCACCCTCCCGCCTCCCACGCGGCCCCCGGCCGCCTTCATCAAGAAGCCCGCCGCGCCCGTGTACTCGCAGGCCACCGCCGACCAGCTCATCGGCCCCGCGCTCACGGAAGGCCATGCCTACGCGCGCCTCGCGGAGCTCACCGACGGCATCGGCCCGCGGCTGTCCGGCACCGAGGCCGCCGAGGCCGCCGTGCAGTGGGCCGTGCGCAGCTTCAAGGAAGACGGCGTCAAGGTGTGGACCGAGCCCGTCAAGGTGCCGCGCTGGGTGCGCGGCGAGGAGCGCGGCGAGGTGCTCGCCTCGGAGCGCACGCGCGGACACCCGCTCACGCTGCTCGCCCTGGGCGGCAGCCCGCCCACCGCCCCCGGCGGCCTCACCGCCGAGGTGGTGGAGGTGACGTCGCTCGACGCGCTGGCCGCGCTCGGTAGCTCCGTGAAGGGGAAGATTGTCTTCTTCAACCACAGCATGTCCGTGGCCGCCGACTACGGCCGCTTCGCCGGGCTGCGAGGCCGTGGGCCCGCCGTCGCCGCGAAGGCCGGCGCCGTGGGCGCGCTGGTGCGCTCGCTGGCCACCGCGTCGCTGCGCACGCCGCACACCGGCTCCACGCGCTTCGAGGACGGCGAGCCGAGCATCCCCGCCGCCTCCATCACCACCGAGGACGCGGACATGCTCCACCGCATGCTCGCTGGCGGGCCGGTGCGGGTGAAGGTGGTGCTCGGCTGCTCCGAGCTGCCCGACGCGGATTCCTCCAACGTCATCGCCGAGATTCGCGGCCGCGAGAAGCCGCAGGAAATCGTGCTCATCGGCGCGCACCTGGACTCGTGGGACGTGGGCACCGGCGCGCATGACGACGGCGCCGGCGTGGTGATGGTGATGGAGGCCGCGCGCCTCATCGCGAAGCTGCCCAAGGCGCCGAGCCGCACCGTGCGCGTGGTGCTCTTCATGAACGAGGAGAACGGCCTGCGCGGCGGGCGCGCGTATGCGGAGGCCCACGCCGCGGAGCTGCCCAAGCATGTGGGCGCGATGGAGATGGACTCCGGCGGAGGCCGGCCCATGGGCGTCAGCCTGCGCGCGGGCGCGGGGGGCCAGGACCTGGTGCGCCCGTGGCTGAAGCCGCTGGTGGCGCTGGGCGCGTCCAACTTCTCCGCGCGCGAGGCGGGTGGCGCGGACATCAGCCCCCTGCTCCCCGCGCGAGTGCCCTTCTTCGGCGTGGAGGTGGACAGCAGCCGCTACTTCGACGTGCACCACACCATGGCGGACACGCTGGACAAGGTGGACCCGCAGGACCTGGCGCGCAGCACCGCCGCCGTGGCGTGGCTGACGTACGCGCTCGCGGAGATGCCGGGCACGCTCCTGCGCCCGGAGCCGCCCGCGCCGCCCTCTGGTGCACCCGCGGCCGTGCCGCCGAAGGCCTCGGCGCACTGAGTTCCACGCGTGGAGTATTAATTATGTCGATACTCAGGGGGCGGCGGACAAAAACCCCCCTTTTTGTCCGCTGAATCGTTAGTATCGACATAATTAGATGAACTCAGAAGCCGCCGATCTTCGCGAGATTTTCTTGAGAACCGGCTTTTCGCTGCCACGTGGCGTAGAGCTGCTTCTTCAGGACACCTTCATGGTTCCCCGACCCGGACCGGGGGGGCAGTCCGTCTACGACATCGCCGAGGTCCGGCTGCCCCAGGTCCGCGTGCCGGTGGTGATGGCCTATCGCGCGCCCTTGTTCCCGACGGATGTGCGGTTGGTTCGTGAGCGGCTTATCGCCGCGGACGAGAAGCTGCGGCTGAGCGGTGGGACGGCTCGGCTCCTGCCGGCGTTTCGGGTGCCGATGATCGTCACGGACTCCGCGTCATCCCAGGTAATCGAGGCCTGTGAGCGCGAGGATGTCGCCTTGCTCGACCAGCGGGGGACGTTCTTTCTCCGCGCCGGCAGCACCTTCATCAAGGTTCAGGGGCACGAGCCGTCGAAGCGGCGTCCTCGCGAGCCCCTCTTCCATGGCAAGGGTGCCAGGGTTGTCCGAGTCCTTCTTCAGTCTCCAGGGGACGCCAGGACGGTCCGCGCGCTTTCGGAGCAGACGCAGACCAGCTACGCCTATGCACACGGAGTGGTCCACAGGCTCGTCCTGGATGGGTATGTCGAGCATGTGAACAGGAGGGCCGGGTTCCGGCTCCGCGACCCGGTGGGCCTGCTGCGAGCCTGGCTGCGGAGCGGCGAGAAGACCGCCATCACCGTGGACGGTTTCAATGCCCGCTCCACCGAGCCTGAATCACTCCTCAAGGGGTACTCGGCACTGAAGTCTCAGGGAGTTCAATGCATCTACACGCTGGCTAGTGCATTGCTACCCGAGGAGCGGTTCGTGTCGGGGCTTCCGCACGGTCTGTACCTCGCGGGCTCCATTGATGCGGCCATTGCCGCATTCGGATTGCGGCGCATGACACCGCACAACTTCTGGGTGCTTCGTGCGGAGGTCGCCGCCGAAACTGAAGCTGGCGGCATCTACTACGCCCCACGGCAGCTGCCTCATGGACCCGGTGTGGCGCTCCCCCAGTTGGCCGTGGACTTCCAGCGCATCGGTGGCCGGGGCGCGGAGCAGTCGGAAGAGCTGGTCCAGCGCTTTGCTCGGGAGCTTCCGATATCGGCCGAGGCCCCATGACGGATGCAGAGAAGTTCGAGGAGATCCTCCGCGAGCTGGGCGAGCTGTTGCTCCACTTGGCAGACCTCTCGTCGAAGGCCGTGCTCATCGGCGGTCAGGTGCTCGCATTGGAGTCACTTCGGCGTGGAGGTCCAGGGGTCATCGCCATCAAGACGGACACGGGTACGGAGGTCGACCGGGGGTTCTCCTTCGAGCCGGACCTGCTCTTCGACCTGGATGGCACTGAGTTCATGGCGGAGCGTCTGCCCGAGGTTCTCAAGCTGAGGGGCTACTCGCGGAGGACGCGGGACTTCCGCTGGTCAAAGATGCTGCAAGGCGGGGAGATGCACCTCGACCTTTTTGCGCCCGCGGACGTCGATCGGTCGCAGCTTCCGACTCCCATGACGCCGCTTCCGGATGCCTCGTTGGCGGTCCGCCGGAGTCAGCGAGTGTCCCTGACTGTGGGAGGCACTCCCTTGAGCATCCTGCTGCCGGACGCCGTGGGCTTTCTCGCCATGAAGGAACGGGCCAAGCGCGAGCATCGGCCCTCCGCGACCAAGGACTGCTTCGACATCTTCGCGTACGTGAAGCTCATCGGCCCGGAGTCCGTGAAAGCCTCGTTGGAGCAGGCTGGTCCGGAAGGCCGCCTGCTCCGGGACAGGCTGAGGAACCTCTTCTGGAGCGACACCGCGCCGGGTGTACAGGACGTCATGGCCAATGCCTCCAGCCTCGAACAGGCAGACCGGGAGCTCCTCGCCCAGGCAGCGGTGGATCTGTTCTCCGAGCTTTGACGAGCTGCAAGTGCCTTGCGTGGCGGTTCTACTCGCCGTTTTCCCTGAACTTCCGTACGACCTGGAATGCCCCTGCCTGCCTGGCCCCTATGCGCCGGCCCGCATCGCTCGCGCCCGGGTGGGTTCGGTGGAACAATGACGCGGTTCTGGCGGCGGCTCCCGTCGGGCAGGGGCCACCGTGACAGTGAATGCCGGAGACTCGCGGATGATGCGCGGACAGCAGGCCCTGACGGGCCCGGACGTCGCGGGATGGCTCGTGTCGGAAGCGCGGAGCGTGGACAGCCCGGCCTCGCTGCTCGAGGGCCTCTGCCAGCGCCTGCTCGCGCAGGGCGTCCCGGTGGCCCGCGCCTCCATTTCCCTCTTCACCCTGCACCCGCTGCTGCATGCCCGCAGCCACCGTTGGCGCCCCGGACAGCGGGCCACCACGGACATGCACCCGCACGGCCTCCAGCACCTGCCCGGCTTCGCGCTCAGTCCCTTCAAGTCGCTGCTCGACGGCTCGCCCGGCATCCACCGCCGCCTGGAGGAACCGCCCGCGCCGGACGACTTCCCGATGTTCGCCGAGCTGCGCGCGGATGGCCTCACCGACTACCTCGCGCTGCCGGTGTGCTTCAGCGACGGCGCGCGGCACGCCGTCTCCTGGGCCACCTCCGTGCCCGGCGGCTTCACGGACGCGCACCTCGCGCTGCTCCACGGGTTGCACCCGCTGCTGACGCTCGTGCTGGAAGTCCTCGCGCGCAAGGACATGACGGGCGTGCTGCTGGACACGTACCTGGGCCGCGACACGGGCCGGCGCATCCTCCAGGGGCAGATTCGCCGCGGCGACGGCGAGACGACCTCCGCTGTCATCTGCCTGAGTGACTTGCGCAGCTTCACCGCACTGTCGGACGCGCTCCCGCGCGACATGGTGCTGGAGCTGCTCAACGCGTACTTCGAGACCATGGTGGGCGCCTTCCACGCGCACGGCGCGGAGGTGCTCAAGTTCATGGGCGACGCGGTGCTCGCCATCTTCCGCATCGACGCGGACTCGCCGGTGGAGGAGCGCTGCGAGGCCGCCGCGCGCACCATTCGCGAGGCCATGGCCGCCAGCACCCGAGACAACGCCGAGCGTCGCCGCAAGGGCCTGCCCGCCTATGAGTTCGGCGCCGCGCTCCACGTGGGCGACGTCATGTACGGCAACATCGGCGCGTCGGACCGGCTGGACTTCACCGTCATCGGCCCGGCGGTGAATCTCGCCAGCCGCATCGGCGGGCTGTGCGCCGCGCTCAATGAGACCGTGCTCCTGTCCGAGGCCTTCGTCTCGAACTTCCGGGGCGGCACGCGCGACCTGGGCCAGCACGCGCTCAAGGGTGTGGGGATGCCCGTGCGCATCTACTCGCTCGAGGCCGCCGCCGGCTCCCAGGCGCTCACCGCCGCCTGAGTCACTCCCCTGCCGCAGGCGCGGGCCCGCGTCCCCGCCGCAAGGGCTGCTCCGGCAGGAAGAGCGTCACCAGGAACGTCAGCAGCGCGATGAGGATGGCGACGCGGTACACCGCCGACACGCCGCGCGTGAAGGACTCCTTCACCGCCTGGTGGGCCCGGTCCACCGACTCCAGCGCGCGGGCCTCCTCCGCATCCACCCGTGCGCGCTCCTCCGCGCCCACCCGGCGGCGTTCGGCGTCGAACTCCGTGCGCAGGCGTGCCTTCACGGCCTCGCCCTGGAAGCCCTCTGTGGGGGCGTTGCCCTCATTGCTCGCGCCTGGAACCGTCACCGCGACCTGGGCCCGCACGGACTCCGGCAGTCCCGCCGTCGCCTCGGGCAGACGCGTGCCCAGCTCGCGTGACAGCGTGGCCGCGAACACCGTGCCCAGCAGCGCCACGCCCAGCGTCATCCCGAGCTGCCGGAAGAACGTCGCCGCCGACGTGGCCACGCCGATGCGCTGCGGAGGCACCGCGTTCTGGATGGCCATCGTGTAGAGCGGAATCGACGGCCCCAGGCCCAGGCCCACCAGCACCATCTTCGCCGTCACCTCGGCCTGGGTGGACTCGGGCGTCAGCGTGAAGCCCATCACCGCGAAGCCCACCATCAGCAGCCCGAGCGAGCCGAGCAGCAGCACCTTGTACCGTCCCAGCTTCGCCACCAGCTGCCCGCTGAGCACGTTGCCCGCCACCACCCCCAGCGTCAGCGGCATGATGGTCAGCCCCGAGCGCGTCGCCGACAGCCCCACCACGTTCACCATGAACAGGGGCAGGAAGACGACGCCCGACAGGAACGCCGCGCCGATGATGAACACCGCCACGTTCGCCGTGCTGAAGGCCCTCAGGCGGAACAGCTTCAGGTCGAGCAGCGGCTCCTTCGCGCGCGTCTCCACCCAGAGGAACAGCGCCGTCCCCACCACGGCCAGCGCGAACAGGCCCAGCACCCGCCACGAGCTCCATGCCTGGTCGCCGCCATCACCCTGCCCCAGGCTCAGTGCCAGCAGCAGCGGCACCACCGCCAGCGCGAGCGAGACTGCGCCGGGCAGGTCCAGCCCTCCGCGCGCCACGCCCGGAGGCCGCAGCTTCGGCATGCGCAGCAGCACGAGCGCCAGCGCCACCACGCCCACCGGCAGGTTGATGAAGAACACCCAGTGCCAGCCGAAGTGGTCGGTGATGAAGCCGCCCACCAGCGGGCCCACCACGCTGGACAGGCCGAACACCGCGCCGAAGAGGCCCTGGTACTTCCCGCGCTCGCGAGGCTCGAAGAGGTCCGCCACCACCGCCAGCGCCGCGGTGAAGAGCGCCGCGCTGCCCAGCCCCTGCACCGCGCGGAAGACGATGAGCGCCACCGTGGACCGGGCCACCCCGCACAGGAAGCTGCCTGCGAGGAAGATGAGGATGCCCACCGCCAGCACCGCGCGCCGGCCCAGCAAATCCGACAGCTTCCCCCACACCGGCACCATCATCGTGGACGCCACCATGTATGACGTGGTGAGCCACGCGTAGAGCGACGCGGGGATGTGCAGGTCCGCCTGGATGGACGGCCCCGCCGTCGCGACAATCGTCTGATCCAACGCGGCGAGCAGGAGGCCGAGCAGCGCCCCCAGCATCGTGAAGACCTTCTGTGCGCGGGTGAACGCGGGGAGCGCGGCGGACAGGGCGTCGGCGGAGGCTGTGGCGGCGGACGGAGCCATGTGGCGCGAGGGACGCCCGGGACACGGGCGCCGGGAGCAAAGGTGGGGATGCTCCCGGCCGAGGCCAATCACCCCGGCTGTCCGACTGCCTGGTTGCTGCCTCCAGCCTGTGCGGTTCTTCACCCTCGCAGCCGGGGTATGACGGGCCCGGCGTACGAGTGACCGCGGCGCATGTCGCACGAAAGGCTTTGGTGCGAGCGGATGCCTGTCATACGGCAAGCATCTGGAAGGGACAGTCTCTCGTGCGCGTAACTTGCCGCACACGTCGTACCAGCACGGCCGGGCTTCGTGCGACGTCCTCCCCACGACTCTCGAGGACAGCTTCCATGCGACCTTTTCGGACACTCATCCTCTCTTCGTTCCTGGCGGTGGCGCTCAGTGGCTGCCCGGATGACCCCGACGAGCCCACTCCCGACGCCGGAACGGATGCCGGCATCCCCGATGACGCCGGCACGCCGGATGCCGGTGAGCCCGACGCCGGTGCGCCGGATGCCGGTGAGCCCGACGCTGGCGAGCCCGACGCCGGTGAGCCTGACGCGGGGCCCGGGGATGCGGGCCCCGTGCTCTCCGAGGTGCCCCGGTGGGAGGTGAAGTTCGACCCCGGCTACACGACGGGCTGCTTCGGCCGCTCCGTCGCGCTGGGGGACCTGAATGGCGACGGCCAGAAGGACCTGGTGGTCGCCGCGCCGCCGTGCCTCACCACCACGAGAGACCCGGGCCGCCTGTCCATCTTCGCCGGCGAGGCGCCGTACTTCACGAAGCAGGCCCTCACCACGGTGATGAACTGGCGCAACACCAGCTCGGCCACCCGGGGCAACCAGATGGTGGTGTCCACCGGCAACGTGGATGGGGACGCATACGCGGACGTGCTCGTCTCCGGCCAGTACGGCGCGCTCGTCTTCAAGGGCCGGGCGGACCTGTCACAGGTCTTCGCGGAGCCGCTGTTCGTGGTGCCGGGCGGCGGTGTCTACAACAACGCCGTGCTCGCGGACGTCAACGGGGACGGGCTCGACGATGTGGTGAGTCTGCGGCAGACCCTGGTGTCCGTGTTCCGCGCCACGCCCGGTGCGGAGACGGGGCCCTTCACCCTGCAGACCCGCACGCGCAACCTCTTCTCCTCCAGCGTGCGGCGCGCGGGCGACCTCAGCGGCGACGGCGCGGCGGACCTCATCCTCATCAGCGGGGACACCTACGGCCTCTTCCTCGGGTGCAAGGCGGACAGCACGTACGCGTGTGATGGCTCCCTCTCGACGGGGCCCACCTGGTTCGTGGTGTCCCGGACCATGTCCCTCCTGTCCGACATGAACGGCGACGGGCAGCCGGAGCGCTTCCAGAGCCCGGGCGGTGGCTCGATGAACCTCCACCTGTCGGACGCGCAGGCGCAGGGGGCTTACGCAGCCACGCCCATCTGGTCGGCGATGGCGGACCCGGTCTTCTCGAATCTCGGCCTGGTCTCGGCCACCGTGTCGGTGGGGGACATGGACGGAGACGGCCAGCGCAACGACTTCGTGATGGGCTCGGACGGCAAGCTCTACTTCTTCTCCCCGGCGGAGGGGGTCTCCGCCGAGCTGAAGCCCGTGTGGGCCTGGCCTCGCGCGGACAGCCTTCCCTCCGGGTACGAGGGCTTCCACCGCTTCGCCGTGCTGGCACCGGGCGACCTGGAGCAGGACGGCTTCGATGACCTGGTGGTGGGCGCGGCCCCGCCGGCTGGCCTCGTCGCGGGCCCCGCCGGACGCGTGGCCGTCTTCGGCGGTGGCGCGGTGCCCGCCGCGCCCACGGCACCGCCGCACCTGCCCGCGGTGTCGGCGTGTGGCCTCCAGCTGGACCCGGAGAACGGCAAGCCGGACCTCACCGTGGACGCGGACGTGCTGGCGCGCTCGCTGTACGTGGAGCGGCGCACCTTCGCGGCGGATGCGTGCGAGGTGCAGGAGGGCTGCGTGGCGGCCGGCGGTGAGCGCCGCCTGCTGCGCTTCAGCACCTCCATCGTCAACCTGGGCAGCGCGCTCGCCAGCGTGCCCAACGTGGACGAGCAGCCGGACCTCTACGTCTACGACGCGTGCCACGGGCACGACCACCTGACGAACTTCGCGGGGTACGCGCTGCGCGACGCGCAAGGCAACGACGTCGTCGAGGGCCGCAAGCAGGGCTTCTACCTGGTGGACTACCACCGCCAGTGCTCGGACGCCGCGCCCTTCCTCCTCGCCTCCGCGCGGATGAGCATCTCCCCCGGCTGGTCGGACATCTACCTCGCGGACATCCCCTGCCAGTGGATTGACATCACCGACCTCACCGACGGCACGTACACGCTCCGCGTGGGCGTGGACGAGCAGGACATCATCGAGGAGGGCACCGCCCACTCCAACGAGGCGAAGCTCGAGGTCCGCATCCAGGGAGACTCCGTCTCCGTGCTCCCCTGAGCCTCCGGTGGCGCCTCACGCCGCGCCCCGCCTGCCCGGTGGACCGGAGCGTCCCCTCCGCTCCGGTCCACCGGCAGTCACCTTCGGCGAGGCGCAAAGCGTTTCCTCCCGACGAAGTGCTCGTCCTCGGGTCGCTGCAGGGAGACACGGCCACCGTCCTTCCGCCATCCTGCGGGGCGTATGAGCCCTCCCGAGCGCCCGCTGTACCTGGACCACAACGCCACCACTCCCATCGACGCGGAGGTGGTGGACGCGATGCTGCCGTACCTTCGCGAGGAGTTCGGCAACCCCTCCAGCGGGCACCCCTACGGACGCCGGGCCCGCGCCGCGCTGGAGGATGCCCGCGCGAAGGTGGCGGCCCTCATCGGCGCGAAGCCCGGGGACCTCCTCTTCACCTCCGGCGGCACCGAGGCCAACAACCTCGCCATCCGCGGCACCACCGAGGCCCGCGCGGAGCGGCGGCACGTCCTCACCTCCGTGATTGAGCACCCCGCCACGAAGCTGCCCTGCGACACGCTGGAGTGGCGGGGCTTGCGCGTGACGTGGCTGCCGGTGGACGCGGACGGGCGCGTGCGCGTGGAGGACGCGGCGCGCGCCCTGGAAGCGGCGGGCGCGGACACCGCGCTGGTGACGCTGATGCACGCCAACAACGAGACGGGGGTCCTCCAGCCGGTGGCCGAGGTCGCCGCCCTGGCCCACCGACACGGCGCCACCGTGCACACGGATGCGGCGCAGTCGGTGGGCAAGGTGCCGGTGGACGTGGAGGCGCTCGGCGTGGACCTGCTGACGCTGGTGGGCCACAAGCTGCGCGCCCCCAAGGGCGTGGGCGCGCTGTACGTGCGGCCGGGCACGCCGCTGCGGCCCTTCGTGCTCGGCGGCGGCCAGGAGCGGGGCCTCCGGCCGGGGACGGAGAACGTGCCCTACGCCGTGGCCCTGGGCACCGCGTGTGAGCTGGCCCGCGTCCGGCTGGCGCGGGGCACCGCGGCGCAGGTGGCGCTGCGCGAGCGGCTGTGGGAGCGGCTGCTCGCGGAGGTGCCCGGGCTGGCGCTGAACGGCCATCCCACCGAGCGGCTGCCCAACACCCTCAACGTGCGCTTCCCGGGTGTGCGGGGCAGTGACGTGCTGGCGGCGGCGCCGGAGGTGGCGGCGTCCACCGGCTCGGCCTGCCACGAGGGCGGCGAGTCCGCCTCGCCGGTGCTGCGCGCCATGGGCCTGTCCGAGCCCGAGGCCCTGGGCGCGGTGCGCCTGTCCCTGGGGCCCGACACCTCCGGCGAGCAGGTGGACCGGGCGGCGGCGGCGCTGGCGGCCGCGTGGCGGAAGGTGGCCGGACGCTGAGTCCCGGGGCCGGACATCCCTGGAGCGCCGGTGGGCCGGGTGACGGCCGTGTGGCGGAAGGTGGCCGGACGCCAGGGGCCGGAGGGCCTACCCCGGGAATCCTCCTCCGTGTGAACAGGATCCGGACCCGGGGCATTTGCCCTGGGGAATGCCGCGTGCAATCACTCGTTCGCTGGCGCGTAGCCAGGGTGCCCGCCGGGGGTTTGTGCTCGGGGCGCAACGGTGCACCGGCGGAGAGGTCAACACGTGAGCTTCCGGGTCGATGTGTGGGAGGGCGGGCGGATTGCCCTGTTCTCGCTCCGTTCCAACCGCCTGCGGACGGTGCTGACGACGGTGGGAATCGGCGTGGGCGTGTGCACGCTGCTGGCCATCGTCGGCATCATCCAGGGCATCAACCGCTCCTTCGACGACCAGCTCTCGCAGATTGGCGCCAACACGCTGCAGGTCTCCAAGTTCCCCTGGACCATGGGCGGCAACTGGTGGGAGTACCGCAACCGCAAGGACCTGTCCGCGGACCTGGTGGGCCCCATCCTCGCCGCGTCCGAGCACGTGCTCGCCGCCGCGCCCATCTACTTCGACCGCGTGGAGGGCCGCTTCATGGACCGGAAGATGGCCGCGGTGACGATTGTCGGCACCACGCCGGACTACTCCACCGTGTCCTCCTTCGTCGTGGACAGCGGGCGCTTCCTCACCGACGCGGACCTGGACCAGCGCTCCTCGGTGGCCGTCATCGGCGCGGAGGTCGTGCGCGCGCTCTTCCCCAGCATCAACCCCATCGGCCACCGCATCCTCCTGGAGGGCAAGCCCTACCGCGTGGTGGGGACGCTGGAGGCCAAGGGCACCATCCTCGGGGAGAACCAGGACCTGGTGGTGATGGTGCCCTACCGCACCTTCCTCTCGCACTTCGGCAAGCGGCAGTCGCCCAACATCGCGGTGGCGGTGGACTCGCCGGAGCACGTGCTCGACGTGCAGGACGCGATTACCCCCGTGCTGCGCCGTGAGCGCAACACGCCTCCGGAGCTGGGTGACGACTTCGCCATCAACCGGCCGGAGCAGCTGGCCAACATGTACAAGCAGCTCACCGGCGCGCTCTACGGCGCGGCCACGGGCGTGGGCTTCATCACGCTGCTGGTGGGCGGCATCGGCATCATGAACATCATGCTGGTGTCGGTGCGCGAGCGGACGCGGGAGATTGGCGTGCGGCGGGCGCTGGGCGCGCGCAAGCGCACCATCATCCTCCAGTTCCTGATGGAGGCCTCGAGCGTGTCCGCGCTGGGTGGCACCATTGGCACGCTGGCGGGGCTGGGGCTGGCGTACACGGTGTCCATGATTACGCCGCTGGCGGCGGCGGTGCAGCCGCTCACGGTGGTGTTCGGCGTGGGCTTCGCGGCCACGGTGGGGTTGCTGTTCGGCATCTGGCCGGCGGCGCGGGCGGCGAACCTGGACCCGGTGGAAGCGCTCCGCCACGAGTGACGGGAGAGGGCGGCGATGAACGCAATCTGGGACACCCTGCGGCTGGCATTCGGGACGTTCGTCTCGAATCCGCTGCGCTCCTTCCTGACGCTCCTGGGCATCGTCATCGGAGCCACCACGGTGGTGGCGATGATGGGGCTCATCGAGGGACTGCGGAACCAGGTGAACGAGAGCCTGTCCGAGCTGGGCACCAACTGCTTCCAGGTGCAGCGGCTGCCCTTCGGCGGTCAGCTCACCCCGGCGCAGCTGGCGAAGCGGCCGCGGTTCACCGACGCGGACCTGGAGGCCATCCGTGAGCTGCCGTCGGTGCTGACGGCGGCGGGGGAGGACTCGAAGGGCGGGTTCAAGGTGTCCACGTCGCTGCGCGAGTCGCGACCGAACGTGAGCGTCTGGGCGGGCACGCCGGAGTACTTCCAGACGAACTCGGTGTCCCTCCACTCCGGACGGGCCTTCACGGACACGGAGTTCCTGGACCAGCGGCGCGTGGTGGTGATTGGCCAGGACCTGGCGGACACGCTGTTTCCCGGCCTGGATCCGCTGGGGCAGACCCTCCGCATGCAGGGGCGCAGCTTCCTGGTGATTGGGACGCTCAAGCGCAAGGGCGGCTTCCTGGGCGGAGGCAGCCAGGACAACAACGTGATGATGCCGCTGACGGTGTTCCGCCAGTTGTTCGGCGTGCGGGACTTCCGGGTGAGCATCCAGGCGCATTCGGCGGAGGTGGTGCAGCGCGCGCAGGACGAGGTGACGCTGCTGATGCGGCGGCGCCACGGGCTGAAGCCGATGGAGGAGGATGACTTCTTCGTGTTCTCCAACGAGAGCGCCACGGAGATGTTCAACAACATCTCGCAGGTCATCTCGGTGGCGAGCTTCGGCGTGTGCCTGCTGTCGCTGCTGGTGGGCGGCATCGGCATCCTGAACATCATGCTGGTGGCCGTGACGGAGCGGACGCGGGAGATTGGCATCCGCAAGGCGCTGGGCGCGAAGAAGCGGCGCATCCTCGCGCAGTTCGCCACGGAGGCGGTGGTGCTGTCGCTGACGGGCGGGGTGCTCGGCGTGGCGATGGGCGTGGGGCTGGCGCACCTGGCGAGGTGGGTGATGCGGCTGCCCACGGAGGTGCCCTTCTGGGCGGTGGCGCTGTCACTCGCGATGAGCTGCGGCGTGGGGCTGGCCTTCGGCATCTACCCCGCCGCGCGCGCGGCGAAGCTGGACCCCGTGGAGGCGATGCGGACGGAGTAGGAGGCCCGTTGCTAGACTGGCTCCATGCCGGCCGCCTGGAAGCGCTGCTGTCCTCTGGCCGCTCTGGGGTGCTCGACACCTCGAACCGTGGACCCCGATATCGTCAGGCCTGGTCCCGGGCAGCCCTTCCTCGAAAAGCTGCCGGGGCCGATGCTCGGGCCATTCGATTCCTACGCGGATGCGCTGCTCGCGGCGTGCTCGAAGATTCTCTCGAAGCCGCGTTCGAGCGCGGGACGCCTGGGCCACCAGGAGTCCGGCACGTTCTGGCGGGTCTCCAGTGAATACTGTGCCTGGGTCTACTACACGCCCGACGGCCAATACCGGGTGAGCAAGCTGACGGACCAGTCCGAGGTTGATCCGCTGCAGCGGAGCAAGACCTGCGTGCTTCCATCAGAGGTCGAGGATGCGCACCATCCCGCCGCCGACATCAAGTATGTGTACGCCCTTCACAACCACCCCTACGGCAGCACCCTGTCGAAGGGGGACATCCGGTTCATCGTCGCGGAGGGAGCCATGCATGGCTTCGAGTTCCAGAGCCGGAAGGGCGCTGTCCGACTCTCCATCGTCGCGTTCTTCTCCCATGATGCGGCGAAGCCGACCTGCGATGGATTCCATCAGTACGTTCCCGTGACGGGGCAGCTCATGAGCTGGAGCCAGACACGAGGCCAGTGGAGCTGTGAGCAGACGGGGCGGGTGGTGTGGAACGAGGACGCAACGGACTTCTACGTCGAGCCCGCCACGGCGCCCTGCTTCGGGGGTGCACCATGAAGAGGTGGCTCTTCGTCGTGGCGCTGTTCGCCGTGGGGTGCCCCAGGAACCCGGCGCCTCGCGTGGCGGTGCTGGAAGAGGACCGGTCGATTGTCTTTCCCGAGTTCTTCGAGCGGTTCGCACAGAAAGTGGGCGAGTCCCCCGTCATCTCCGAGCTGGATGGGGTGACCCTGCGAGCCATCAGGATTGCCGCGGACGACTTCCTCCCCTCGGACATCCAGGAGGGAGCGTGTTGGCAAAGGCGGACAGCGCACCGTTACCGGGTCATCCGCAGGGAGGACCTCATCTTTGTCCGGATTGATGTGGACCTGGCGGCTTGCGACCCCAGGGCGCTCCCCCTGGACTCGGGCGTGGAATACGCCATCCGTGCGGACGGACGCATCCTCCGGCGCGTCTTCGATGGTGAACCTGTCGCACGGTCAGGTGTGGTGATTCCTGATGCGGGCGAGCCCGCCGACGCAGGCGGGCCGGCGCTGACGCCACCCGTGGGCTCTACCTGGGGAGAGCCTTCGCCTTCCATTCCGCCGGGATGGTTGGACGGAGGCACGCCTTCACGCGCCCCATGACCTGGACGCTCCCAGCGGGGACGCGCTATGGCTTCCTTCCAAGGAGCCGCCATGTCCGACGAGTCCACCCAGCAGCTCACCGCGCAGGTGCGCCAGAAAATCGTCGAGCTGGCCACGCAGGGCGGGTTCGTCGACACCGTCCAGCGCGCCGGCCCCGAGCTGGCCCGCCTGGCGGAGTACTTCCGCATGCTGGCGGGCCAGGCGCCCCTGCCTCCGCCGATGCCGGGCCAGGCGCCCACCATCTTCCCGCCGCTCCCCGGCCTGGAGGAGCGGCCCTGGCGCGAGCTTCCCCTCCCCGCCGCCACCGCGCTCGAAGGCTGCCGCGCCGCCGTGGAGAAGGACCTCGCGCGCCTGGAGAACGCCGACCTGCTGCACTACGACTCCGGCATCGTCGGCACGGGCCGCTGGTCCGTGCACCCCGTCTTCTTCGCCGGTGAGCGCCTGGACCGCCTCTTCTTCCCCGGCCTGGAGATGGAGGAGACCGCCGCCGCCGTGCAGTCGCTGGACGGCGAGTGCACGGCCTTCCCCCTGGCGGACGTGCTCTTCTCCTCGCACGCGCCGGGCACCACGCTGACGCCCCACTGCAGCTGGGACGGCTTCCGCATGCGCCTGCACCTGGGCCTGCGGATTCCGGAGGACTGCGGCATCCGCGTCGGCACCGAGTCGCGTCACTGGGAGGAGGGCCGCGTGCTCGCCTTCCATGACTCGTTCGAGCACGAGACGTGGAACCGCAGCCAGCAGCGCCGCGTGGTGCTCATCGTCGACTGCTGGCACCCCGGCCTCACCATGCCCGAGCGCGAGGCCCTGCTGGCCCTGACGCGCAAGTTCGAGGTGCGCGCCATGCTCGCGCAGCTGCGCGCCCCCGAGCCCATGGCCCAGCAACTGCTGCTCCGCTTCGCGCAGGCCGAGCTGACCGACGCGCGGGTGCGCCGCTTCTGGCGCATGTGAACCGCAACATGCGAAGAGGCCCCTTCCGCGTGGAGCGAAAGGGGCCTCGGACGCTTCGGTGCGCGTACCGGACGGCTACGGGCGCGGGCCGCCGCCGGCCCACTGGTAGCCCAGCGTCGCTCCCGCGCCGATGATGCCCAGTGAGATGAGCTGACGCTCGGTCTTCAAGCGGGCGCTCGGCCCGGCCAGCTTCATCAACACGCCGTGGACGGCCACGCCCAGCAGCGCGCCCGCCGCCGCGCCTCCCAGCGCGCCGAGGTACGCGTCGCCCCGGTCCCTGCTTCCACCGAAGGCCAGCTCGCCCAGCCCCCACGTGCCGAGCGCGGCCAGCGGCGGCGTCAGCACCAGCCCCGCTCCGAACGCCGTCACCTCCAACTCCGTCCAGCGTCCACCGCTCGGCGTGGCGGGCCGGAAGAAGAGGAGCCGGGCCGGCACCGAGCCCAGGAGCATGCCCGCCGCGGTCTCCGATGCGGTGGCGGTCAGCCGCGTGTCTCCCCCCACGCGACTCGCGGCCCAGATGCCTCCGAGCGGCAGCAGCGTCAACCCACCGTGCGCCACCCAGGCCTCGGTGGACAGCGGCACGTCCTCCCCGTGCGACTGCGCGGGCACGCCGCTCATGCCGGGCAGCCGCGTGCCGCCCTGGCCGGAAGACGCGGGCTCCGGCGTCGCGCTCACCGGGACGGGGGGCGGTGCTTCCGCTGGCGCGCCGGTGTTGTGCGCCGCCGGGATGGGTGCTTCACACGAAGAGGGACCTGTCGAGCAGTCCGCTGGAGCCGGTGCCTCCGGAGCCGGTGCTTCGCGAGACTCCTGGATGGCCCGGGCCTCGGCCGTGTGCGGTTCCTCGGCGACGTCTGCTTCCTCCTCCGGCTTCGAGGCCGCGAGGGTGAAGGGGCGCTGTCGCAGTGGCGCATCGGAGGCCGCGTGGGCCAGGGGCGCCAGCAGGCACCCGAGCAACATCAGGGACACGGAAGAAGACATGGGCATACACGGGCCACACGTCCTCCGGCCTGGAGCACGGTGGGGGACAACGGTGCGCACGCCCCGCTTCTGCTTCCACCCTCCCGCGGCCTTCTGGCCCTCCAGCACACAGTGTCGAAGTGTCCGGATGTCATCGGCTGAACGCCGTCATCCGACCGGCGCGTGATGGAGGGCAGGTGCGCTCGTGCCTCTGCGCCATTAGCTTCCGACGGTGAAGCTGGCCTGGCTCGTGCTCGGTGCGTTGCTCGTCACCGGGTGCCCATACCCCAACCACCGTCATGACCTGCGCCTGCGCGCGCTGCCGGAGGGCGACGCAGAGACCCGCTCGCTCGCGTTCTACCAGTCGCTCGGCGTGGCGCTGGAGCCGGGCCACCGCGTGGAGTTGATAGAGAACGGCCACATCTTCGACGCCATCGAGCGGGAGATTCGCGCCGCCCGTACCAGCATCCACATCGCCAGCTACATCTGGCGCCCGGGGGAGCCGTCGGACCGACTGGTGCGCGCCATCCAGGAGCGCCAGCCCGGCGTCGCCTGTCGCGTGCTCGTGGACCCGCTGGGCAGCGTCAGCTTCGAGTCCGTGTCGCCCACGCTCGCCAGGGCCGGCTGCGAGGTGCGCATCTTCCGGCCCATCCAGGGGGCCATCTCCTCGCTCGACGCGAAGCGCATCAAGGCGCGCATGCACCGCAAGCTGGTGGTGCGCGACGGCGAGGTGGGGCTCACCGGCGGCTGGGGCATCTGGAAGAGCTGGCTCGGGGACGCGGACGGGCCGGACTCGTGGCGTGACATCGCCGTGCGCGTGGAGGGCCCCGCCGTGCGCGAGATGCAGGTGGCCTTCGCGCAGAACTGGCAGGAGGCGGGCGGAGACTTCCTGCCGGCCAGTGACTTCCCCTCGGGGCTGTACGTGGGCGAGGCCCGCGCGGGCTTCGTGGCCAGCACCAACAACCGCTTCATGTCCGACGCGCGTCGGATGACGCTGCTCACCATCGCCTCGGCGCGGCGGCGGCTGTGGATTGCGAACTCGTACTTCATCCCCTCCGAGGCCATCAGCGACATGCTCATCGAGAAGGTGAAGCAGGGCGTGGACGTGCGGGTGCTGGTGCCCGGGCGGCACCACGACATCGCCCCGGTGCACGCGGCGCAGCGGGCCACGTATGCGCGGCTGCTCGAGGGGGGCGTGCGCATCTGGGAGTACGAGCTGTCGATGATGCACTCCAAGACGATGCTCGTGGACGACTCGCTGTCCGTCATCGGCTCCACCAACCTGGACCCGCTGGCGCTGGGCAGCTCCGAGGAGTGCTCGGTGGTGGTGGACGACGCGGGGCTGGCGGCGGGGCTGGCCGCGGCGTTCGAGAAGGACCTGGGCCACTCGTACGAAATCCACTGGAGCGGGTGGAAGCGGCGCGGGGTGCTCCAGAAGCTGGGGGACCAGCTGCCCTGGTTCATCGGCGACTATCTCTAGCGCCCCGCATGCGGCGGCGGAGCGGGGAGCGTGTTAGAGCGCGGGGCATGGAGACCCAGAACGTGGCGGAGCGGGCCGTCATCCGCGAGGCGCGGCCCGAGGATGATGCGGCGGTAGGCGAGCTGCTGGTGGAGGCCTTCATCACGCAGTACGCGAAGAAGCTGCCGGACGTCGTCTACACGGAGGAGCGCAAGCGCGAGCTGCGAGACGTGGCCTCGCGCCGGAAGGTGGCCTCGGTGCTGGTGGCGGAGGTGGACGGGGAGATTGCCGGGACGGTGGCCCTGTTCCCCCCGGGGGCGCCGGGCTCGGAGGCGTGGCTGCCGAACGCGGCGGACCTGCGCGGCCTGGCCACCGCCGTGCGCTACCACGGCACCGGGCTGGCGCGGCCACTGCTCGACGCGGCCGAGGACCTGGCGCGCAAGTGGGGCATGGACGCGATTTGCCTCCACGTGCGCAAGGGCGCGGACGGCGTCGCGCGCATGTACATGAAGCGTGGCTACGTGCGCGAGCCGGCGGGCGACATGGACCTGCCCTCCGTGTTCCTCACGGCGTACGTGCTGCGCCTCGAGGCGTGACGCCTCACAGGCCGAGCGCGCTCATGGGCACGCGGTAGATGTCACCCGTGCCCTTGCCGATGCCCACGAGTGCGGCGTCGTTCCTCGGGTGGTCGAACCGCGTGCCGACGTCTCCGGCATGTGGCCGGTTGCTGCTGAAGTAGAACCACTTCCCGTCCGGGGAGACGCTCTGGTTGAAGTCCCGGGCGGGCGAGTTGATGCCGCCACCGAGCAGCCGGGCCTTCTCCCAGCCACCCTCCGGAAGTCTCCGGCTCACGAACAGGTCATAGCTGCCGATGCTGTCCGCGCGGCGGAGCGCGCTGAAGATGAGGTAGCGCTCGTCCGGGGCAATCCACGGTTCGACTTCGGACCCGCTGGTGTTGATGGCGTCGCCGAGGTTCTCCGGAGGTTGATACACGCCGTCCACGAGGCGGGAGACCCACAAGTCACTGTCACCCCGAGTCCCGGGGCGCTCGGCGCCGAAGTACACGTTCCCGTTGGCGGCCACGGCGGGGGACCACTCGTCGGTGTTCGCGTCGTTCACCGGCGCGGGGAGGCGCGTGGCCTCGCCCCACTCGCCGTTCGCTTGAAGCGAGGCGACCCAGATGTCGTGCGTCGCGCGCGCGGCCGTCTCCCCCGGGTGGGGACGGTTGGAGATGAAGAACACGCTCCGGCCGTCGGGGGAGATGTGTGGGTCCGCGTTGCTCCACGCGGTCGCGAAGCGGGGCTTCACGGGCGTGGACCAGTGCCCGTCGTCACCGAGCCGCGTCTCGTAGATTTCGTATTGCACGAACCCGTCGTCGGCGCGGCAGAAGAGCACGCCCCGCTGGTCCGGGGAGAAGGCCATGAAGAAGTCCCACGCGCCGGTGGTGAAGAGGCCGGCCCCGTAGATTTCGGGGGCATGCGTTTCGCGTGGAGTCTGGGGGGAGGATGCGCGGCATCCGGTGAGCAGTACGCCCACCATCAGCGCGGTGAGCCAGGGTGCCAGTCGTGAACCGTGTTGGAGCATGTGTCGGACGCCTCCTGTGTCTCGTTGCAGTAGCATCCGGACGTGGCGCGAAACTTTGGGAATGTTGCGGCGGTACCGGGCCTTCCCGTCAGGGCGTGCGGGATGCACGCGCTCCTGGAGGAGGAGGCCTTCGGCGCCAGGGATTGCGTCTGCGGGAAGGGCGCGCGCAGCACCGTCTCCGAAGGTGAGCACCCCCGCGTCCACATCAGCGTCACCCTCGGGGGGGTCTTCCACGCCCGGTCGAGCCGGGGCGAGGTGCTCGCGAGCCCGGGCTCGCTGCTGCTCGGGAATGTGTCTGACGGGTATGCGTACCGACATGTCGATGACGGAGGGGACCGCTCCGTCGTCTTCGACTACTCGGAGGCGTTTCTCGATGAGGTGAGCGGCTCGCTCGGCGTCCGGGTTCGCGAGACGCGCGCCTTCGGGCACGCCAGCATTCCGGCCTCCACGGCCTCCACGGATGCGGTGGTCCTCGCGCACCGGGCCCTGTGCACGGGCGAGCCGGAGGCAGTGCGCGAGGCCGCGCTCACCGCCGCCTCCGTCGCGTTGACGGAGGACCGGGGCGGAGCCCACTGCGTCACGGCGCCCACGTCAGCGCAGGCCCGCCGGGTCGCGAAGACGCTGCGCTATGTCGAGGCGCACAGCGCGGAGGACTGTTCCCTCGACACGCTGGCCACGCACGCGGGCCTGAGCAGCTTCCACTTCCTGCGCGTCTTCCGGGCGATGACGGGACAGACGCCGCGCCAGTTGGTCATCGCCACCCGGTTGCGAATGGCGGCGACGTTCCTGCGAGCCACGCGCACGCCCATCACCGAGGTCGCGCTGGAGGCGGGCTTCGGGGACCTGTCGCACTTCACGACGAGCTTCGCGCGGGCCTTCGGGGTCTCGCCGCGCGCGTACCGGAAGCGGCACGGGCGCGGAGGGGGCTGACTCAGCTGCGCGGGCCGACGAGGCGTTCGGCTTCCTCGCGGAGTGCGGCCGTCGCCTCGGCGACCGCGCCCGCCGTTCCCTCGCGCGCGACCATCCAGTCGTCCTGGAGCAGGCACCACGGGTGGTGCCCCTCCCGGTCGTCGTGGCGTGACAGTGCGTACAGCTCGTCGACGAACGCATCGGGCGTGATTCGGCCCGCGAGGAACCCGCGGGCGAGCGGGCGCGCCATCATGCGGACCATCGAGGAGCGGTCCGGCATGGGCAGCCCGAGCTCCCGGAGCATGCGCTGGATGAGGCTCTCCAGCTCCCAGGGATTCGTCTCGCCGGACAGCCCCGCCAGCATGCGGAGCGCGGGCGAGTCGAGCCCGGCCTCCATCGCGCGGACCGCCGCGTCGGACAGCTCGGCACTGCTCGCGCCGCCGACGAAGTACGTCGCGAGCAGGTCCACCACGGGCTGTGGATGCGACTCGGTCATCCTCGCAGCGGCAGCACGAAGGCGAGCTGGAACCGCGTGCCGGCGTGCTCCGGCCGGACGGTGGCGCTGACGTGGACCCCTCGGCCGTCATCGGTGGAGACGAGCTCGGCGCGGACCTGGCCGTTCTCGGTGGCGCCGCGGAAGAGGAAGACCTCGGCGGCCTGGGAGAAGATGGCGGAGACCTCTTCGTTGCCGGAGCCGGGCGGGAGCTGGTCTCTCACCCAGGTGGCGAAGCGGACGATGCGGCCGGTGAGCAGCTGCGCGGGCAGCGGCACCGCGTAGCCGCCGCCGTACACCGTGGGCGCGGCGGCCAGCAGCACCGCGTCCGCGTTGCGCCCGCTGCCCAGGCCGAGGATGCCCCGCTCCTCCAGGCGCCCCTGCGCGCGGATGGGGAGGAACAGCTCGGTGGGGATGGCCAGGCCCTTGTCGCGGCTGGAGGGCAGCTCCCACGTCGTCGGAGCGCGCAGGCCGCCGGGCTGGCCCATGATGCGCGCGAAGGCGGTGGTGTCGCGGAAGCTGGCCGCGAGCATCGCCGCCAGGGCGAGCGCGGGGCTGGTGAAGCTCGTGCGCCGCGCGGCGCCGCGTCCCTCGCTGTTCACCACGACGCGGTTGAGGACGGCGCACAGCCAGCGCGAGGACTCGTCCTGGCGCAGCTCCGTCCACGCCTCGGAGACCTGCTCCCGCTCCTCCTCCAGCGCCACGGGCAGCTCTTCGGGAGCCACGCCCAGGAGACGCGAGGACACGGCGGCCACCACCGGCACCTGCGAGCGCTCTCCGAGCGCCGCGAGCTTGCCGAGCAGGCCGACGTCCTCCGTCGCGTCCACGATGAAGACGGCATCGGGGCGGTCGAACGGCTCGCCCGCGAGTGCGCCCTGGAGCGACTCCAGCAGCGCGGGCGGCGCCACGTCGAGCACCTCCACGGCGAGGCCGGAGGACTTCGGGCACTGGTCCAGCAGCCACTTCAGGCCGCGCCAGCCGGACTCGAGACGGGCGACGGGCTCGGCGGCGAGGATGTCGCGGGTCGTGGCGAGCAGGGCCTCCTCGATGATGTCCCTGGCCGTCTTGCGCGAGGGGGCGCCAGGCGAAGCCGAGGAGGACGCGGAGGCCGGGGCGCGGGGGTTGATGGCGCGCAGGAAGGCGTCCACGGCGCGGGACGCGGCGGCGGGGGAGGCCGGGTCGGCGCGGTTGAGGAGGGCCTCCACCAGCTCATCGCCGCCCGTCTCCGGAGGCGGCGGGACGGTGGGGATGGGCGGCACGGCGGCGCGGAGGGCCTCGGCGACGGCGTCGGGGAGGCGGCCGGGGCCGGTGATGGTGGCGATGCGGGAGGAGGCCTCCTCGGCGGAGAGAGGGCGGAGCGGGTCGGAGTTGGAGAGGTCCGCGTGGAGGGCCTGGAGGGCGCGCAGCTCGGGGACGGTGGCGATGAGGTCGGCGCGGCCGAAGGTGCGGAGCTTGTCGAAGGTCAGCTCGACAGTGCGGGTGTCACCGGAGCCGAGGCGGTCTGGCACGGTGATGCGCAGGCCGGTGGCGACGCGTGCGAGCTCGGTGCCGAAGGACTCGGGGGTGATGTGGAAGCGCCGGCCGGAGGGAGCGGGGGAGAAGGCTCCCGCCACCAGCCACCGCACGCGCGCACCCTCTGCACTGCTTCCGCTCTGACTCATTGACGGTTCCCACCTGTGTCGTGAAGGGCGCCTACGTTACCGCGCCCGGGGGTGGTTGTCGGAAGGGGGACGCTGTTGGCCTCTCGCGAGGCGCACCCACGTCCCGTTTCGCCTCCCACCTCCCCTCTGTGTCCTGGAGGACGCCCGAGGGGCTCCGGGGAGGAGCCGTCCGGGAAGGTAGGGCAGCATTCCCTCACGGTGGGTACGGGGCGGGACCCACCAGAGAGGCTCCCCGTGGGGTGGAACCCACCGGCATTCACGTTGAGGGTCGGGGCGCTCGGTGCCGAGCGGCTGGCGCTCTCTGGCTTCGCCGGCAGGGAGGCCATCAGCCGGCTCTTCGACTTCCGGGTGGACTTCTTCACGAAGGATGGCGAGCCACTGGTGGTGGCGGACCTGGTGGGGAGGGACGCACTGGTGACGCTGTCGGTGCGCGACGGTGCCCCGCGCTACGTGCACGGCGTGGTGCGCGAGGTGGAGTCGCTGGGGATGAAGACGGGCCGGCGGCGCTACCGGGCCCACGTGGTGCCCAGGCTGTGGCGGCTGTCCCAGGTGCACAGGAGCCGCATCTTCCAGAACCAGAGCGTGCCGGACATCCTCAAGGCGGTGCTTGGCGAGGGTGGGGTGGAGGTGCGGCTGGCGCTCGGTGGCAGCTACGCGGCGCGTGAGTCCTGCGTGCAGTACCGGGAGAGCGACTTCGCCTTCGTCAGCCGGCTGATGGAGTGGGAGGGCATCTTCTACTTCTTCGAGCACACGGACGCCGGGCACACGTTGGTGCTGGGGGACAAGCCCTCCGCGCATGTGCCGCTGCCGCAGGGAGGGACGCTGCCGCTGCGCCCGCGCATGGGCAAGGAGGCGGTGGACGGGGAGTTCATCTACGCGCTGGAGGTGGTGCACCGGCTGCGGCCCGGCGCGGTGCACCTGAAGGACTTCGACTTCGAGAAGCCCGCGGTGGACATCTCCGGCAGGGGCAAGGCGTCCGAGGGCGTGGCGGCGCTCGAAATCTACGACTACCCCGCCGGCTACGTGGCGCCGGGCATGGTCAGGTCGGCGGCGAAGGCGCGCGTGGAGGCGGTAGGCGCGGGACGGCGCACACTGGCGGGCGAGGCCATTGCGCCTCGGCTGACGCCCGGCTTCCTGATGAAATTGGACGCGCCGGAGGACGGCACCTTCGCGGGCGAGTACCTCATCACCGAGGTGGTGCACTCGGGGGTGCAGCCGGACGTGTCGGGCGGCAGCGAATCGCTACAGGGGCTCTACCGAAACCAGTTCCACCTCTTGCCCAGGGCGGTGCCCTTCCGGCCGCGCCGGCTGACGTCGCTGCCGCAGATTGCCGGCCCGCAGACGGCGACGGTGACGGGCCCTGCGGGCGAGGAAATCCACACCGACGCGCACGGGCGCATCAAGGTGCAGTTCCACTGGGACCGCGAGGGCAAGAGGGACGAGAAGTCCTCGTGCTGGGTGCGCGTGGGCCAGCCGTGGGGCGGCCCGACGTGGGGCGACGTGTGGCTGCCGCGAATCGGCCAGGAAGTGATTGTGCGCTTCCTGGAGGGAGACCCGGACCGGCCGCTGGTGGCGGGGGCCGTCTACAACGGCGCCAACGCGGTGCCGTACGCGCTGCCGGACGAGAAGACGAAGTCGACGCGCAAGAGCGCCTCCAGCCTGGGCAGCGACGGCTTCAACGAGGTGCGCATCGAGGACGTCGCCGGGGAGGAGGAGGTCTTCACCCATGCCCAGAAGGACGAGGAGCTGCTCACCGAGAATGACAAGGAGCAGGAGGTGCGCGGGTACGAGGACCTCCTGGTGAAGAAGGACCGCAAGCGCACCGTGGAGGGGGACCAGTCCCTCGCCGTTACCCTGGACGATGCCAGCGTCATCGAGGGCAACCAGACGCTGCTGGTGCAGGAGGAGCGCGACACCTCCACGCGTGGGAGTCACGACGAATCAGTGGCCGGCCATCAGGCGATGACCGTCGGACAGGGGCTCGAGGTCTCCGTGTCGCAGGGCACCGTGGAGAACGTGGGCGCGGCGAAGGCCACCACCATCGGCGGGGCCTACAGCGTCAACGTGGCGCTGGCCCACAATGAAGCCACGGGTGGCGCGAAGAGCGAGCAGGTGGCGGGGCTCAAGCACGAAGCCATCGCCGGAAGCCGGCAAGAGACCGTGGTTGGCGACAAGCAGTTCCGAGTTGGCGACGAGGACTGGGTGGAGGTGGATGGCTCCGCCAGCCTGAGTGTCGGCAAGGACTGGAAGATTGAGACAGGAGAAGGGCTGCACATCCGCATTGATGGCGCGCAGTCCGTGCAGGCCAGGTACCTGATGCTCGACGCGGACGCGCTCAGCATCGCGGTCAACGGCAGGGTGGCTCTCCGGGTGGAGAGGTCCGGCCGGGTCCGGTTCTTCGGTCGCAACATCACCGTGGAAGAAGAATAGGAGCGCTCCGATGGGGAGATTCAAGGGCAGGAAGGTGCTGTTGATTCAGGGCGGCTGCGAGCTGCCCTTCGCGAGGCCTCTCGTGGAGAACTCCTGTCCACCCGGTGAGCATGCCGAGCGCACCTACTTTCCCGAGGTGGACCCGGCAGAGGCCAATCCGCTCAAGCGCATCGAAAAGATGAAAGAGGCGGGGAACGATCCATTCGAGATTGCGGCGGCGGAACACAACGTTCGAGCGGGGCACATCACCCATGGCCGGCAGATTTCCCGGGATGCAACCGATGAGGAACTGAAGGCCGGACTGTCGGGAGACCATCAGCACGTGCGTGCCGTCTGCATCAAGTGCGGCAAGAGCCGTGAGCTCGATCATGCCGCGAGCAAGAGAGAGGTCACGGAGTGCAAGAACCAGGAGCGCCCCTATAGCTCCGAGCAGTTGATGAACAACCGGAGCCTTGCTGAGAGGGGCTACAAAGTCTCGTACAAGGTTCCCGCTGCGAAACGCACCGATAGGAAGGTCGACATGCTCAAGGACACCGGTTTCGATGTCGTCTTCGTCGCATTCCCGTAGCTGTGTGATTGGGAGCCCTCGTCATGAGCCCACCGAGATGGTTCCAGATGTCCGCTGTGCGGCTTCCGCTGGAGCAAGCGGTCCACCAGACCCAGTTGCTCCGTGCTTCGCACCGGTTCATCGCCCGCCATGCGCTCAAAATTCTATGGGACCCTGATTCGAAGAGTTTCGACGTGGACTTTGGCAATGAACAGCCAGTCCAGAGTGATGCTCAAGCGCTGGAGCTGGCTCGAACATGGGATGGAGTGGCCATCACGTACGAGGTCATGTCCATCCGCGCGAGCCTGTACCTGGGATTCTGCCGACAGGCGGAAGTGACCTGTCTGACCCTGGAAACGGATACCCAGGTGCCGTACGTCACTCCAAACGGAATGGCGGAGGGCGAGTGGTTCGAGCGCTTCATGTGCGACTACGTCAACACCTGCGGCGTGAAGGCCTGCGCCAGCGGTTCGGGCTGGTCCTCGATGGCGCCGCTCGATGCGACCCAGCTCATCGCGAGATGGCAGAAGGAGGGGCTGCCGAAGAGACCTGCACGAGGCTTCTACATGGTGTCCAAGGACATCCTGAGCAGCACCGAAATGGATTCATTCCTTCGCGGTCGTGACGAGCAGGACCGTCGCTGGCTTCGCTACTTCCAGACGCCCACGGGCTACCACGTGCTCTCCACCTGGTCCCGGCGCAACTGGTGGGCGGACTGAAGCACGTGCACCCACCCCGCGCCGCCATTACCCTCCAGGCGCCATGTCCATCCGCAAGGACTACATCGAGGAGTTCGCCGCCGCGCTCGCCCGCATCCTCAAGGCCCGCCGGGAGCAGAAGTTCGCGGACGCCCAGAAGCTCATCCAGGACACGGCCCTCTCCACGCTCGGCATGGAGTACGGCGCCCTGCTGCTCGCGGACCCCGCCTCCACCGCGCGGCTGCTCGGCAGTCCCGTGCGTGTGAAGGTCCTCGCCCGCCTGGTCGCCGAGGAGGGCGAGTTGCTCCAGCAGCAGGGCGACCCGGCCACCGCCTCCGCCCGCTTCCACTTCGCCCTCGCGCTGTACGCCGAGGCCCAGGCCCAGGGCCTCACCCCCGACGCCGAGGACACTGCCACCGTCTCACGGCTCCGTGCCTACACGGAGCCGCCGCACCGCGTCTGATCCGCGCCGCGCGGGGCCCTCCCGGCCGGAAATGACGCTCTGCATTGGTCCGCTATCCGGCACTTCGCCTGCCTGGACACGAGACAGTCAACCGATTCACGAATGACCCGTACCGGGCCCGGGTTGCCGCTCTCTCCACGCTCGCGGCTATGATGGGGCGCACCTCGATCACGCTACGCCTGGGGGGTGCGCGTGTCCTTCATCCAGCTTCCTGAGAGCGTTGTTCCTTGTCGCAACCTGGTAGGAGGTGAATGGCAGTCCCCGGTGGGTGCCACCCTGCTCGACGTGCGCAGCCCGTACACGGGCACGGTCATCGGCCGTGTTCCGCTGACGCCGGCCGCGGGAGTCGCCCACGCCGTGGAGGCCGCGAAGCCCGCCGCCGCCCTCTGGCGCAACACCGCCCTGCGCGAGCGCACCCAGCTTCTGCACCGCTTCCGCACGCTCCTCGAGAGGGATTTGGACCGGCTCGCCAACCTCGCCGCGAGCGAGGCCGGCAAGACGGTGGCCGAAGGCCGCGCCGGGCTCCTCAAGGGCATGGAGGTCTGCGACTTCGCCCTGTCCCTCCAGAACCTGGACACCGGCGGCCACATGGAGGTCAGCCGCGGCGTCACCTGTGAGCTGCGCCGCGAGCCGCTCGGCGTCGTCGCCGGCATCACCCCGTTCAACTTCCCGGCCATGGTGCCGATGTGGATGTTCCCCATCGCCGTCACGCTGGGCAACGCCTTCATCCTCAAGCCGTCCGAGAAGGTGCCCCTCACCGCGTGCGCGCTCGGTGAATTGATGTGTGAGGCCGGCTTCCCGCCCGGTGTCTTCTCCGTCGTCCACGGTGGCAAGGAGGCCGTGGACGCGCTGGTGGCGCATCCGGACGTGGCGGCCATCGGCTTCGTGGGCTCGTCCGCCGTGGCGCGGCACCTGTACGCGGAGGGCTGCAAGCGCGGCAAGCGCGTGCTCGCCCTGGGCAGCGCCAAGAATCACGTCATCGTCGTCCCCGACGCGGACCCGGCCCTCACCCCGCAGGCGGTGGTGGACTCCTTCACCGGCTGCGCGGGCCAGCGCTGCATGGCCGCCAGCGTGTTGCTCGCTGTCGGTGACGTGGAGCCCATCCTGAAGGAAATCACCCGCCGCGCCGCGAGCCTCCAGCCAGGCCCCGGCATGGGCGCGCTCATCGACCGGGGCGCGGTGGACCGGCTGGAGACGGCCATCGCCCGCGCGGAAGCCGAGGGCGCGAAGGTGGTGCTCGACGGACGCGGCAAGCGGCCCTCCGGCGAGGTGTGGACCGGCGGCAACTGGCTGGGGCCCACGCTGCTGGACGGCGTGCGCCCGGAGATGGAGGCCGCGAAGCGCGAGTTGTTCGGCCCGGTGCTCTCCATCATCCGCGTGCCCACGCTGTCCGCGGCGCTCGAAATCGAGAACGCGTCGCCGTACGGCAACGCGGCGTCCATCTTCACCACCAACGGCGCGGTGGCGCAGGCGGTGGTGGAGGGCGTGCGCGCCGGCATGGTGGGCGTCAACGTGGGCGTCCCCGTGCCGCGCGAGCCCTTCTCCTTCGGTGGCACCGGTGACTCGCGCTTCGGACACGGCGACATCACCGGCCCCTCCAGCCTCGACTTCTGGACGGCGCTGAAGAAGGTCACCCGCAAGTGGTCGGCTCGCACCGACGGCTCGTGGATGAGCTGATCCGCTTCCCGCTTCCACTCCTCGCGCTCGAACTACCCCCGCGCCCGCAAGGAGGGCGCTCCCATGGCAGACAAGAAGCCCGTCAACCACATCCGCCTCACCTCGCATCCGGATGGCGAGAGCGTCGCCCTGCGCTGGGGCGACGCCGAGCCGCTGCGCCGCGGCCCCGTGGTGGCCACGCTCACCGAGCCCGCGCACCGCAATGTCATCGGCACGCACGCCGGGGCGTACGCCGTCTACCGCGCGCTCGCCGTGGCCGCGGGCCAGCTGCCGCAGGACCACAAGGCGGACCTGAAGAACACCTCGCCCGCCGCGCAGGTGGGTCCGTACCCGTCGTGGAGCGACCCCGAGCGCATCGTCTCGCTGGACCCGTGGGGCGCGGTGGCGCCGCAGGTCTTCCGCGCGTACTCGGAGCAGGACGTCGACTTCCGGCCCACCATCGCCGTCACCAAGGCCCACATCAACCTGCCGGAATTGCGCGACGCGATTGAAGCCGGGCGGCTGAAGCCGGACGGGGATTTGCTCGCGGCCAACGGCGACATCAAGGTGACGAAGGCCGCGGTGGACCCGGTGTGGTACCTGCCGGGCATCGCCAAGCGGTTCGGGCTGTCGGAGAGCGCGCTGCGCCGCGGCCTCTTCGAGCAGACGGGCGGCATGTTCCCGGAGCTGATTACCCGCCCGGACCTGCACGTCTTCCTGCCGCCCATCGGCGGGCTCACGCTGTATGTCTTTGGCGAAATCACCTCGCTGGCGGACAAGAACATCCCGCTGGCGGTGCGCGTGCACGACGAGTGCAACGGCTCGGACGTGTTCGGCAGCGACATCTGCACGTGCCGGCCGTACCTGGCGCACGGGATTGAAGAGTGCGTGCGCTCCGCGCAGAACGGCGGCGCGGGCCTCATCGTCTACCTGCGCAAGGAGGGCCGCGCGCTGGGCGAGGTGACGAAGTTCCTCGTGTACAACGCGCGCAAGCGGCAGGAGGGCGGCGACTCGGCGGCCACCTACTTCCAGCGCACCGAGTGCGTGGCCGGCGTGCAGGACATGCGCTTCCAGGAGCTGATGCCGGACGTGCTGCACTGGCTGGGCATCACCCGCATCCACCGCTTCGTGTCCATGAGCGACATGAAGCACGACGCGATTACCCGCTCGGGCATCGAAATCCTGGAGCGCGTCCCGATTCCGGAGGAGCTCATCCCCGCCGACGCCAAGGTGGAGATGGAGGCCAAGAAGGCGGCGGGCTACTTCACCAAGGGGCCCGTGGCGGACCCGGCCACGCTGGCCCAGGTGAAGGGACGGGGGCTCGATGTCTGAGAGCGAGCTGGCAAGGGCGCACGTCTCCCCCGCCGTGGCCTGGCTGCGCACGCCGGCCGCCATTCGCGAGCGCTGCCATCAGCTGCTGGACCTGGGTCTCGCCGGCAGGCTGCCGCACTTCCGCGTGGAGCCCTCGCGGCTGCCGGTGGTGGTGGACACCGTGCTGAGCGTGACGCGCGAGCTGTACCCGAACCTGGACATTCCCCTGCACAGCCGCTGGGGCCACTTCGACGCGGGCGGCGTGGCGCGCGTGCAGGAGCTGGAGGAGCGGCTGAAGGACGCGACGCCGCAGGAGCGGGCGCGGGCGAAGCTGGACCTGGTGGTGGTGAGCGTGCTGCTGGACGCGGGCAGCGGGCCGAAGTGGCGCTACCGCGAGCAGGGTGGCGGCACGTGGGCCCGCTCGGAGGGCCTGGCCGTCGCGAGCTTCCGCATGTTCATGGACGGGCTCTTCTCGTCGGACCCGGACCGGCCGCTGCGCGCGGACGCGGAGGCGCTGGGGCGGATGACGCGCGAGGGGCTCGCGAAGGGCATGCAGGTGTCGGAGTCCAACCCGCTGGACGGGCTGGAGGGACGGCTGCACCTCTTGCACGGGCTGGCGAAGGTGCTGCCCCGGCCGGGCGCGCTGCTGGACATCATCACCGCGCAGCGGCGCAGCGTGCGGGCCGCGGAGCTCTTGGGTCTGGTGCTGGAGGTGCTGGGCCCTATCTGGCCGGGCCGCGTCATGGTGGACGCGGTGAATCTGGGCGACGTGTGGCCGCACTCGGCGCTGGGCCCGGTGGAGAGCGTGGACGCGCTGGTGCCCTTCCACAAGCTGTCGCAGTGGCTGACGTACTCGCTGGTGGAGCCGCTGGCGGAGGCCGGCGTGCAGGTGACGGAGCTGGACGGCCTCACCGGCCTGCCCGAGTACCGCAACGGCGGCCTCTTCGTGGACCTGGGCGTGCTGGTGCCGCGCGACGTGAAAATCACCACGGTGGCGCTGCACCCGGGTGACGAGCCCATCGTGGAGTGGCGCGCGCTGACGGTGGCGCTGCTGGACCGGGTGGCGGCGCTGGTGCGCGGCCGGCTGGGGATGAACGCGGAGGAGTTGCCGCTGGGGAAGGTGCTGCAAGGGGGGACGTGGACGGCGGGGCGGCGGGTGGCGGCGGAGATGCGGCCCGGCGGCGTGCCGCCGATTCGCGTGGACAGTGACGGCACGGTTTTCTGAGAACGGCTGACCCGACGGAGGATGCAATGCAATTCCCGAACTGCACGGTGGTGGACCATCCGCTGGTGAAGCACAAGCTGACGCTGATGCGGCGGGCGGAGACGAGCACCGCTTCCTTCCGGGCGCTGCTCCAGGAAATCTCGCTGCTGCTTGCGTACGAGGCGTTCCGGGACTTGAAGCTGCGCGACGAGGAAATCCAGACGCCGATGGCGAAGATGATGGCGCCGGTGCTGGACGGGAAGAAGCTGGTGCTGGTGGCCATCATGCGCGCGGGGCAGGGCATCCTCGACGGCATGCTGCAGCTGGTGCCGTCCGCGCGCGTGGGGCACATCGGCCTGTATCGGGACCCGGAGACGCTGGCGGCGGTGGAGTACTACTACCGGGTGCCGGGGCAGCTGGCGGACCGCGACGTGGTGGTGTGCGACCCGATGCTGGCCACGGGCAACTCGGCGGTGGCGGCGCTGCAGCGGCTGAAGAAGAACAAGCCCGGCTCGGTGCGCTTCGTGTGCCTGCTGGCGAGCCCCGAAGGCCTGACGAACCTGCGCGAGCACCACCCGGACGTGCACGTGTACACGGCGGCCATCGACGAGAAGCTCGATGAGCACGGGTACATCATCCCCGGCCTGGGCGACGCGGGCGACCGGCTGTTCGGGACGAAGTAGCCGCGCGGGGGCCGGCTCCTGGTGGGGCAGGCACTTGGGCTCGGCGGGGCGCTGAGGCAGGATGCGCCCTACGCGAGGGCCGGCGCGCCAGGAGCAGGGAGTCTGTGCATGCGGTGGATGCGTCTTCGGGCCCGCGGGTGGGCGGCGGGGCTCGGGTTGGCGGCAGTGCTGGGATTCGCGGGAGCGGCCGGGGCGGAGAGCCCTCCGTGTGATTGCACCATCAAGAACCAGCGCGTGGAGCCCGCCGGCTCGTGCCTCATCGTGGACATGAGTGATTACTGCGGCGGGAGCATCGTGCGGAACACCTGCGGCGTGCCCGTGCGGCTGGTGGACTGGCCCCTCAGGGACGTCGTGTGCAACAGCCCGACGTGCACCGCGGTGCTCCCGGCCGGGCAGGAGGCGCGCTTCAACTTCTACAGCACGGTCATCCAGGGCGAGCACAGCACCCCCGAGGCCTCCTACCGGGTGCAGATTGGCGACGGAGAGGAACAGCCCTTCACCGTCTCCTCGGACGTCACGTGCAGGTCCCTCTCGTTCGACGAGGACCAGGAGGGCTGTGCCGCCGCTCCCGGCGCACTGGCGGCCCTGGGCGTGCTGCTGCTGACGGTGCCCGTGGCACGGTGGCGCCGGCGGCGGTGACTCTCAGAACGGCGGGTGGCTCTCGAAGGTGAGCCCTTCGCCGGTTTGTGGATGCGTGAAGGTCAGCGCCTCGGCGTGGAGCATCAGCCGCGTGTCCTCACGTCCGTGAAGCGTGTCCCCGACGATGGGCGCGCCGAGCCCGAGCGGGTGCGCTGCGTGGAGCTGCAGCTGGTGCGCGAGCCGCGTGCGGGGCAGGAAGGTGACGCGTGTCCGCGTCCCGGTCCGCTCCGCCACGCGCCACTCGGAGACCGCGCGCTTGCCGTGGACGGGGTCCACGAGGTGCCCGTCCGGGGTCGTCCGGAGCGGAAGCTCGACGCGGCCGTGGTCGCCGGCCACGGACCCATCGAGCCAGGCGACGTGGCGGAGGTCCGCCTCCCGGCGCGCGAACTGCCTGCGGAGTGCCGCCTGGGTCTCCTCGTCCTTCGCGAGCAGGAGCAGGCCCGAGGCCTCGGCATCGAGCGCGAACACGACGGAGAGCTTCGAGGAGCTGCGCTGCTGGAAGCGGGAGAGCACGGAGTCCCGCTGCCGCGCATGCCGGCCGGGCGCGGACGGAAGCCCGTGCGGCTTGTCCACGACGAGCAGCCACGCGTCCTCGAACACGAGCCGTGGCTCCTCCAGCGGCACCGGGCCCGTGCTCCCCGGTGGCGGCGGGTCCACGTCCATCCCCTGGAGCATGTACGGCAGCACCCGTCCGCACTTGGACTGGCAGGCCGGGTGGTACCCACCCGCGCGCCACCTGCCCGTCACCGGCGGCGCGCCCCACCAGAACTCCGCGAGCGCCACGGGCTTCAGGCGGTGCTGCCAGGCCCACGCGAAGAGCTTGGGCGCGGCGCAGTCACCCGCGCCGCCGGGAGGCGCCTCGGGCTCGAACAGGGCCGTGAGGGATTGTTGTTCTCCGCGCGCGTTCGGGAGCACGTAGCTGTCGGTGAGCTGCCGCCAGAGCTGGCGTGAGCGCTCGGCGCGCAGGTGCTCGACTTCGTCGCGCTCGCTCGGGTCCGCGTGGCGCAGCTCCAGCGCTCGCAGCGCCTCCTGGCCGTCGGGCCAGAAGGTGTCGCGCGCCACCGGGTCGAACAGCGGTGGCGCGAAACCCTCGACGTGCCAGCGTCCACCGAGCATGCCGGAGAAGGCGCGGAGGTAGCCCACGCGGCCGTCCTCCGTGACGACGACCAGCACCCCGAACATCTTCCCGCCCCCGGGCGCGTCGAGGCCGGCGTCCTTCGCCACGTCCCCTCGGCGCAGGAGCGCCTGGAGCTCCTCGGCGGCACGGCGTGCGAGCGGATGCGGAGGGGCCGGGTCGAACGGGCTCGCGAGCCGCGACGGCATCTCTGCCGGTGACGGCGGAGGCTCGAAGTACGTCACGGCTGGCGGGGGCACTTCGCTCACGATGGCCTTCCGTCTACCAGCCTGACCTTGGGCTCGGATACAGCGGCAGCGGCGAGGAGAGCGCGTTCGCCTGTGTGCCGCACTTCGCTCCGCGTCCCAGCTTCGCGAGGAGGGGGCGGTTTTCGTGCGCAGGGGAGGATCGGCTAGGCTCGGAGCGGCCTCCTACCGCAATCCCTATCCAATGACAGACCCTGCTTCTCCGGCCGCCTCGGACGCGCCGCTCCAGTTCGAGCGCGCCGAGTTCACCGAGCCGCGCGCCGCACCGCAGTGCAAGTCGTGCGAGCGCTCCATCACCGACACCTACTTCGAGGTGAACGGTCACCTGCTCTGCCCCACGTGCCGGGACACGGTGGAAGCGTCGCTCACCGGTGGCTCGAAGTCGGGCCGGTTCTTCCGGGCGCTCGCCTTCGGTACGGGCGCGGCGGCGGCGGGCGCACTGGTGTACTTCGGCGTCTCCGCGGTCACCGGCTACAACCTCGGCCTCATCGCCGTCGCCGTGGGGTGGATGGTGGGCACCGCCGTGCGCAAGGGCTCGGATGGGCGCGGGGGCCGGTTCTACCAGTTGCTCGCCGTGGGCCTGACGTACCTGTCCATCTGCGCCTCGCTCGCACCGGATGTCTACGAGGGCCTGACGGCACCAGATGCCGAGATTTCCGCCCCGGCACCCGAGGCCGCTGCCGCCCCGGCTCCCGGAGCCGTCGCCCCGGCGCCCGGAGCCATCGCCGCGGCCCCCGAAGCCGCCGCCCCGGCTCCTGAAGCTGCCGCCCCGGCTCCTGAAGCCGCCGCCCCGGCCCCTGGAGCCGTCGCCGCGGCTCCCGAAGCCGCCGCCCCGGCTCCCGAGGCCGCCGCCGCGGATGACACCGACGTGCCTTCCTCGGAAGAGGCCTCCGTCGCGGTCCTGGTCATCGTGTCGGCGATCTTCTCGCTGGTTGCGCCCTTCGTCGTGGGCTTCGAGAGCCCCATCTCGCTGCTCATCTACGGCTTCGCCCTGTGGGAGGCGTGGCGCCGCAACACCCGCGCCGAGCTGAACATCGCCGGCCCCTTCCAGCTCGCTCCCGCCGTCGCGCAGGAGTCCACGGAGGAAGGCGCACGGGAGCAGTCCGTTGGCTGAAGCCCTCGCCGTCGTCACGAGCTGCCAGGGGTGTGGCACCGAGCTGGGCCCCCGGCTGCTCACCTGTCCCTCCTGTCACCGGCTGGTCCACGCGCGCGAATTGCAACGGCTCGCCACCGAGGCCGAGGCCGCCTCCGCGCGAGGCGAGCCGGCCGTGGCGCTGGAGACCTGGCGCCAGGCGCTGGACCTGCTGCCTCCGGCCTCCAGTCAGCACGCCCAGGTGACGGCCCGGGTGGAGGCGCTGAGCAAGCAGGTGGATGCGTCCGGGCTTCGCGAGGTCAGCGCGGCGGCGACGCGCGCCCGGCAGAAGTCGGGCCTGCCGAAGTGGCTCGCCGCGCTGGGGACGGCCGGCCTGCTGCTGTGGAAGTTCAAGTTCGTCCTCGTCTTCCTGCTGGGCAAGGGGAAGCTGCTGCTGCTCGGGCTGACGAAGGCGAGCACGCTGTTCTCCATGCTGCTGGCGCTGAGCGTGTACTGGGCGATGTGGGGCTGGGTGTTCGCGCTCGGGCTGATTGCGTCCATCTACGTGCACGAGATGGGACACGTTGCGGCGCTGCGCCGCTTCGGCATGCAGGCCAGCGCGCCCATGTTCATTCCGGGCCTGGGCGCCTTCGTGCGCCTCAAGCAGTCGCCGGTGGATGCGCGCGAGGATGCGCGGGTGGGGCTCGCGGGGCCCATCTGGGGGCTCGTGGCCGCGGCGGCGTTCTTCGCCGCCGCGCTCCTCACCGGGTGGAAGAGCCTGGGCGCCATTGCCCACGCGGCCGCGTGGCTCAACCTCTTCAACCTGCTGCCGCTGTGGACGCTCGACGGAGGCCGTGGCTTCCGGGCGCTGTCGCGGAAGCAGCGCTGGCTGGCGGTGGCCGTCATCGGCGCGGCGTGGTTCCTCACGGCGGAGGGGCTGCTGGTGCTGTTGCTGCTCGGCGCCGGGTTCCAGGCCGTGGCCACGCCCGGGGCGGAGGAGGGCGACACCCGCGCCACCGTGGAGTACGGCGCCCTGGTCGCCGCGCTCAGTGCGCTGGGCTGGGCCGCGCAGCAGTGGACGGGCGCGGCGCTGGCGAGGTGAGGATTCAGCACCCCTCTCAGATTTCCGAGTGGGGCGTTGGCTTTCTCCCGCTCCAAGTGCGCGGATTGTGGGGCCACATTCCCTGGTCCGCGCCTTGCTCCGTGTCTCCTCGTGTCACTCTCGTGAAGGAGCACTGATGCGCTGGAGCCTGATGCTGGGATGTTGCCTCGCCGTCCTTGGACTTGGGGCCTGTGGCTCGGCGGACGACGAGGGGGAGCTGAAGCAGGGGCGGCTGTCGCTGCGGGACGGGCAGTCGCTCGCGGACGCGGCGGAGTGCGGTGTGAACCTGCCCCAGTGCACGCAGGGCCTGAGCTGCATCTCCTTCAAGCTGGATGGCGTGCACCAGGCACGCTGTGTGGACAACTCCACCGTCTGCGAGGAATTGCTCTCCTGCTCCGGTGGCACCGAGTGCGTCATCCTCGAGTCGTACCCCGCCCAGGTGACGTGCTCCGGCAGGTGCACCGGCCCGGACTGCGACGCGTCCGTGTCCAGCTCGCCTTGAGGGCTGGGGCCGCGGCAACCCAGGGGAGGGGCTTCCGTCCGAGTCGTGTGGCTGGACTAATGTCCGTCACGTGACTCTGTCCGCGCTGCTGCTCGTGCCCGTGCTGTTCGCCGCCACGCCCACCCGCGTGGAGCTCGTCTTCGGCGGGGACGTGATTCCCCACGGCGAGGTGAAGAAGGTGGCCACGCTGCACGCGCGCAAGGGCGCGAAGCCGGCGGACGGAAGCGCCGCCCCGTCGCTCAACCACGAGGGCTGGGACCATGTCTTCGGGCCCATCACCGACGTGCTGCGCACCGCCGACGTGGGCGTCATCAATCTGGAGACTCCCGTCACCGCCAACCGGAAGGCCGTCACGCGCGAGCTGCTCTTCAACGCGCCGCCAGCGATGGTGCAGGCGCTCGCCTCCGCCGGCGTGAAGATGGTGTCCACCGCGAACAATCACGCGAGGGACCAGCACCCCGCCGGCCTCTTGGAGACGCTGGGCCACCTGGACGCGGCGGGCATCCGCCACGCGGGCACGGGCCCGTCGAAGTCCGCCGCGTGGGAGCCCGTCTTCATGGACGTGCGCGGCATGCGGCTGGGCTTCCTGTCCTTCACCCGCTGGCTCAACGGCTTCAGCAACCCGAAGGACGAAGTGGGGCCTCACGTCGCCTTCGTGCCGTACCCGGTGCACCGCCACCACCGCGGCCTCAAGCCCGACGAGGCCGTGGAGGCCGTGCGCGCCGCCGCGGCCCGGTGTGACGCGCTCATCGTCCTGGTGCACTGGGGCAACGAGTACAAGGACTCGCCGCACCCGGAGGACCGCAAGCTGGGCCGCGCGCTGCTGGACGCGGGCGCGAAGGCCGTCATCGGCCACCACCCGCACGTGCTCCAGCCGCTGGAGGCGTACTCCACCGCGGACGGGCGGCGCGGGCTCATCGCGTACTCGCTGGGCAACCTCGTCGCGAACCAGGACCGCTTCTACCGCCACGTGCCCGGCAAGAAGGGCGCGGCGGGAGACAAGCGCGACTCCATGCTGCTGCGCGTGTCACTGGTGCGGCCCGAGCCCGGTGCCCCCGTGGCCCTGGAGGACGTGGCCGTGCTGCCGGTGTGGATTGAGAACAACGCCGTGGGCCGCGCGCGCAAGGAGGCCCGCAACATCCAGCCGGTGCTCATCGACCGGGAAGTGGAGGCCGTGGCGGAGCGGCTCGCCACGCTGGCGGCCCGGCCCGCGCCGCTGGACAAGGCGACGCGCGCGGAGAAGGCGCTGCTGGAGCGGCGGCTGGCCGGAGCGCAGCACCGGCGCGAGCGCATCCTGCGCATGCTGCCCACGGGCTTCGCCGTGGCCTCGCCCGAGCTGCGCCAGCGCGAGGCGAGCGTGCTGCCCCAGACGTCCGGCCCCAGCGGGCGGATGGCTTCGCAGTCCGCGCCGTGAGCGGACGGATGGCTTCGCACTCCATCCCGTGCGTGCCTCGCGCCCGCGGTAACGGGGTTACGTTTCAACGCGCCATGGCTTGAACTCCGGGTGTGGGCTGACGCTAACTGGTCGGCTCACCTTCGAAGGGAGCCCCCGTGTCCCATCCCCCCCGCCTCTGGAAACGCTGTTCCGCGCTGGCCCTGGCGCTGGCGCTCGGCTGTACCCCCGTGCAGGAGGAGCCCGCCGAAGCGCGGCCCGAGCCCACGGCCGCCACCGCGCAGGAGCTGGGCGTGGGCGGCTTCGCGGAGCTGCACCACCACATGTTCGCGGAGGAGGCCTTCGGCGGCGGCTGGTTCCACGGCACCGTCACGGATGCGCTGTCCCGGTGCGACGGCGGGTGGCCGGAGAGCGACCACGCCCGCGTCCGCATGGACCTGAGCGGGCTGCTCAACCTGTGCCCCAACTCCGGCGGCGTGGACTTGAGCGGCGTGCCGGTTCTCGCGGGCCTGTTCGGCATCGGCGGCGCGGTGGGCTCGGAGTTCCTCGGCAAGATTGAGGGCACGCAGGGCGACACCGGCCTGCACGACGGCCGCCGCAACCCCAACACCGAGTGGCCCCGCTGGGACACCATCGCCCACCAGCAGTCGTGGGAGGGCTGGCTCCGGCAGGCGCACCAGGGCGGCATGTCGCTGGTGGTGGTGTCCGCGGTGAGCAACAAGTTCCTCTGTGACGCGCTGCCCCCGCAGAACCGCACGCGCCCGTGCGACGAGATGGTGGACGTGGAGGTGCAGCTCCAGAAGGCGCGCGACTTCGCCGCCACCCGTGACTGGGTGGACCTGGCGCTCACGCCCGCGGACGCGCGCCGCATCGTCTCCGAGGGCAAGCTGGCCATGGTGCTCTCGATTGAGACGAGCCGGCTCTTCGGCGCCGCGGACTGGCGCGCGGAGCTGAACCGCTTCCACGCGCTGGGCGTGCGCACGCTGCAGCCGGTGCACCAGCTGGACAACCGCTTCGGCGGCGCGGCGCCGCACAACGCCATCTTCCAGGCGGCGCAGTTCCTGGAGAACTGTCACATCGACTCGGACTGTGGGCTCACCGTGGGCGGGCTCACCCTGGGCTTCGACGTGGACTCGCAGTGCCGCAACGTGCGCGGCCTCACGGAGGAGGGGAAGCAGCTCATCGGGGCGATGATGGACAAGGGGATGCTCATCGACCTGGCGCACCTGTCCGAGAAGGGCGTGCGCGACGCCTACGCGGTGGCCGAGCAGCGCCAGTACTACCCGCTCTACGTCAGCCACGGCCACTTCCGCGAGGTGATGAACGGCAAGCTGGCGGAGAACGAGAAGACGACGCCCGCGTGGGTGGTGCAGATGCTGCGGCGCACGGGCGGCATGTTCGGCCTGCGCACCGCGCACGACGAGACGCGCGCGTATACGAAGTCCGGCATCGCCAACAACTGCCAGGGCTCCAGCCGTTCCTTCGCCCAGGCGTACGAGTTCGGCCGCCAGGGGCTCAAGGTGCCCATGGCCTTCGGCGCGGACTTCAACGGCTTCATCCAGCAGACGCGGCCGCGCTTCGGGCCGAACGGCGCGTGCTCGGCGGGCTTCCAGGCGGAGGCCGACGCGCAGGAGCACGAGCAGGACGTGTACGGCCCGGGCCGGCTGGGCACCGCGTTCGACGAGCAGGGGCTGGCGCACGTGGGCCTGCTGCCGGACCTGATTCGCGACGTGCGCAACCTGGGGGCGAACACCGCGCCGCTGGAGAGCTCGGCGGAGACGTTCATCCGGATGTGGGAGCGCGCGTCCGGGCCGCGCACCGGCATGGCGGACGCGGCGCTGGACATCGACACCAGCGGCGTGGCGGCGTGGGTGAAGCCGGAGGACCGCGAGCAGGCGTACCCCACGGTGTGCGGCGCGCACTACGCCCCGGACAGCAAGACGCTCAACGAGGGCTGCCGCTTCGACGCCGAGTGCATCAGCGACCAGTGCACCTCCGTGCTGTGCAACACCTTCGACGGGCGCTGCGTGTGCAACGACGACGGGGACTGCGGCGGCGCGGCGTACTGCCAGGACGAGGTTCCGGGCAACCCGGGCGACAACGACTGCGTGGCGAAGAAGGCCAACTGGGACTCGTGCAGCCGGGACGGGCAGTGCCAGTCCGGCGCGTGCGGCGGCTGCGCGAACATGGTGGGCTGGTGCTACACGCCGCGCTCCAAGGCGTATGGACAGACGTGCAAGGCGGACCGCGAGTGCACCACGGACCGCTGCAGCGCGGACTGCTATGCGAATCCCACGGGCAGCTGCCTGTGTGACAGCGACTCGCACTGCGGCACCACCCAGTACTGCGGCTGGGGCCTCAACTCCGGCAAGTGCCAGAACAAGAAGGGCCGGGGCTCGGCATGCTCGGCGGACCGCGAGTGCCTGTCCGGGACGTGCCGCTGGTCCTTCACCTGCAAGTGAGGTGAGGCGCCCTTCAGCCTCTCCCGGGCCCCTGTGGCCCGGGGGGAGGCTCGGGCTCTCCGGGCAGCTCGCGCAGCGGCACCAGCCTGCGCAGCAGCGGCCCGCCGTGCTTCAGCCGGGCAATCCGCTGCGCGGGGTAGATGCCCCGGTGGCCCGTGAGCAGGTACGCCACCGTGGCGACAATCACCACGTGGGGCAGCACGCTCGCGCCCATGAGCTCCACCGCCATGATGGACAGCGCGAGCGGCGTGTTGGCCGCCGCCGCGAACAGGGCCGCGAGCCCCACCGCCGCGCCCAGGTCCACCGGCAACCCGAGCAGCCGCGCCAGCACGTTGCCCAGCGCCGCGCCGATGAAGAACAACGGCGTCACCTCGCCGCCGAGGAACCCCGCGCCCAGCGTCACCGCGGTGAAGACGAGCTTCCACGCGAAGGCCGGCACGGGCAGCGCCGGGTCCACGAAGGCACGCAGGATTCCGGGGACGCCGAGGCCCAGGTATGCGCTCGTCCCCGACAGCTTCCACAGCGCCACCACCGCCGCGCCGCCCAGAGCCATCCGCACCGGCAGCCACGGCACGCGCTTCTCCGACGCCTTCTTCAGCCGGTGCGTCAACTCCACGAACACCACCGCCACGACGGCGACGGCCACCGCGAACACCAGCCACTTCGCCAGCACCCACGCCGTGAGCGGCAGCGCCGCGGGCACCGGGTACACCGTGTGGTGGATGCCCAGCCCCCGCGTCACCAGGTCGCCCACCACCGCGGACACCAGCGCGGGGAGCAGCGACTCGTAGCCCAGGCGTCCCACCACCACGACCTCCAGCCCGAAGACGGCGCCCGCCACCGGCGTGCCGAACACCGAGCCGAACCCGCCCGCGATTCCCGCCGCCAGCATCTCCCGCCGCGTGTCCGGCCCCACGCCCAGGCGCCGCGCCACCGCGTCCGCGAGGCTGCCGCCCATCTGCACCGCCGTGCCCTCGCGGCCCGCGCTGCCGCCGAACAGGTGTGTCAGCACCGTGCCCACCAGCACCATGGGCGCCATGCGCAGCGGCACCTGCGCGTCGCCCTCGTGCACCGCGTCCAGCACCAGGTTGTTGCCGCCGCGGACGGGCCCGCCCCACCGCCCGTACACCGCGCCCAGCACCAGCCCCGCCACCGGCAGCGCGTAGACGAGCGCCTCGTGCGACTCGCGGAAGTGCGTGGCCTCGTCCAGCAGGTACAGGAACACCGCCGACGCCACCCCGCACACACACCCCACCACCCCACCCAGCAGCAGCCACTGCGCCAGCGCTCGGGCCCCACGGGAAGGACTCACGGTGCGCACTCTACGGCCCGGTGAGACAGGGTGAAACATTGCGTCAAACCTCGAACTGCGTTGCCTGCGAGACAGCGGAACGCGACTGGCGTCGGGGTCTGGTTTCACCCGTGTTTTCTGACATGGCGCGTTATTCCGGAATCGGAGTGATTCTCGAATCAACTGCGTGTAGCGTCCTGGCTCCCCCCAAAAACCCCCACGGGTAGAAATCAAAGGAGCGGGGCATGTCCTTCCGACTCAGCGGGCAGTCCATCATTGCCATGTGCGCGGCCTTCACGGTCGGTGGTAGCGCGATGGCGAGCACCATCAACCAGAACGTCTCGTGGACCATCGACCGGTCCACGGCCACCACCAAGTACCGCGTGGTGGCGTACGGCGACTCCATCTACGCCGGCTACAACGGCGGCCTCAGCGCCGTGGCCCGTCGCGCCGCTCCGACGGTGCAGGGCGAGTACCTGGCGCAGAAGTGGAACGCGGACATCGAGGTCTACCGCCGCACCAAGTCCGGCGCCAGGGCCGACGACATCTACAACAACAAGATTGTCTCCGAGCGCTCGTACATGCAGGCGACGAACACGCGCGTCGTGATGTTCGAGATGTGCGGCAACGACTACCTGCAGGCCCGCAGCGCCTTCACGGACCAGACGGGCACGTGCAGCTACGCCGGCCTGGAGAGCGCGCTCGCCGCGTGCACCACGTACACCGAGCGGGCCATGCAGGCCATCAACCAGTACGCGACGACGGCGAAGGTGAAGATCGTCTCGAACATCTACTACCCGGGCTTTGCCGCGGACAACGTGCAGACCGCCTGCCGTGACTCGGTCACCGGGCAGACCATCAACAAGCAGACCAAGTTCCTGCCGCTGCTGGCGCGCAGCAACTGGCGGACCTGCAACCTGGCGGCGCGCTACGGCTTCCAGTGCGCGGACTCGTTCGCGGAGATGATGGGCGCGGAGTACGACTCCAACGGTGACGGGCAGGTGGACTCCGAGGCCCTCCGCTACCGCGCGGGCGAGACGGAGGACGCGTACGTCACGCGCATCTCCTCCACGCTGCGCTCCACGCTGCGCGATGCGAACACGCACTTCGTGAACTCCAGCACCAGCTACGACTACATCCAGTCGGACAACACGCACCCGACCTACTACGGCACCACCGTCAGCGTGGGCATCTTCGGTGGCACCGGCTCCGGCACGGCCGCGCCCCAGTTCACCGACGCGCAGATGCCCGGCGGCAAGAACCCCGAGTGGAACAAGAACGGCCACGACAAGATGGGCTGGGAGTCCTCGAAGTTCAATCCCGCCACGCCGTGATGCCCGCACCCGCACACCGCGGGTGAGCGCTTCGACAGGGCCTCCGACCTTCCACACGCGGGTCGGGGGCCTCGTCTTTTTCGGACGGACGGCTTCGTGCCGCTCAGTAGCCCACGAGGATGCGCACGACGAGCAGCGCCATCAGCACCCCGTAGTAGGCGAACCGGTTCAGCCACTCGGCGCCGCGCCGCACGCCTCGTGCGTAGGAGGGCGTGAGCCAGGCCGCCGCGAAGGACACCCCCTCCACCAGTGCTCGGAAGAAGCAGGCGAAGAGCAGGAAGTTCACGAACACCTGCGAGTAGTCGCGCCCGAACGAGCGCAGCCAGGCCGCGAGCCCGTACATCTTGTACTCACCGAAGGGGCTACCGAAGGTGATGCGCTGGCTGAGCTGGAAGAAGATGCCCGTGGGCAGCATGGGGTAGAGCACCAGCTTGCCCACGAAGTGGTACCAGCGTCGACGCCAGAACGTGTGCCTCGCCTGGGCGTAGCGCACCAGCGGGTGCTCCCGCGCCGTGCCCAGCTGTGGGGCATGCGAGCCGAGCGCCGTGAGCAGCGGCACCGCGTCCTCCACCTCCAGGCCGTGGCTGAAGGTGCGCCCCGACTTCATGCGCAGCGAGAGCCCGGGACCCGGCAGCGGCAGCTTCCAGGGGTGCACGGACTCCACGGCCTCGTAGGGAAGCTCCATCCGGGCGCGGCTGCGCAGGGTGAGCACCAGGTGGGTGTCACCCACCTCCGCCGTCGCTCGGGTGCTCCAGCGGAGCACCGTGGAGAGGAGCCACGGTAGCGGCACTCCGAGTCCCAGGCCCCACACCAGCGGCCCGGGGGGAAGGGGGTATTGGCCCGGGAGGACGGCGTCCAGGATGAGCCAGCCGCTGAAGAAGAGCAGGCAGCCGAGCATCATCCCTCGCGCCGCCAGGCCGACGCCCCGTACGAGCGGAGTCCAGGCGTGCACCGTGAAGCGCACGGGGGCGGGTGCGCTGTCAGGAGTCGTGACCGAGGGTGAGCCGGAGGCCGTGGCGGTGGACGTGGGACTCATGGGGGCGAGCGAGAGTGGCGGGCTGCGTCGACCGGTGGGGGCCGCATTGCCTCGGGGGAGGGCGCTCCGTAGCATACGCAGCCCGATGGTTCGCGGGCGAGGGCGAGCATGAAGCCGCAGCACCCAGCTCCTGGACGACGCGTCGACAGCGATGGCGTCACGCATGTTGCTCCCACGAGCTCCGGCCGCGGCGTGGGCGTGTGGCTCGTGGGCGGCGCGCTCGTCTTCCTCGTTGCGTGCATCGGCCTGAGTGTCTGGATGAGCTCCTCGGAAGTGGAGGTGGAGGCGGTGCTCGAGGTGCCGCCTCCCGTCGTCCAGGCGCCGCCGCCGATGGCGGTCCAGGCTCCCATGCGGCGTCCAGTCGCTCAGCGCCCGCAGCCCGTGGCCACGCCGCCATCCGAGCTGGCGGGGAACCTGACTCCCGTGGAGGAACCGGAGCAGCCTTACACCGGGCCCACGGGCACGCAGCTCTACCGGCCCGGCACCAAGCCCATGAAGCGCGGCATCGTCGTGCCCGAGGACTTCGAGCTGCCTCCCGGCTTCGTGCGCCACTACCAGTCCACCGACAACGGTGAGCGCGTGGCCGCCATCCTGATGTTCCATCCCGACTTCGAGATGAAGGACGAGCGCGGCGAGCCCATTCCCCTGCCGGAGAACCGCGTGGTGCCCGCGGAGATGGCGCCGCCGGGTCTGCCCATCCAGATGCTGCAGCTGCCCGAGGGCGCCGAGGCCGGGGCCGCACCGTGACGGCTGCCAGAGCGGGCCGCGCGCGGCGCCTGGCCGTGGCGCTGCTCGGTGTCGTGGCCACCACGGGGATGCTGGCGCTGTTCTCCGGGCTGCGGATGCCGTGGACGCTGCTGGGCTGGGTGGCGCTGGTGCCGTGGCTCGCGGTGGTGGACGGGGCCCGTTCTCCTCGTGAGGCGCTGGGGCTGGGACTGGCGCTCGGGGCGGCGTTCTCGGCGGCGGTGTTCGGCTGGTTCGCGGGCTCGGTGCAGGCGTACTCGCAGGCCCCGCTGTGGGTCTGCTGGGTGGTGCTGCTGCTGATGTCGCCCGTGGTGCAGCTCCAGTTCCCGCTGGCGGCGCTGGCCCGGTATGTCGCGCGGCGCGCGGTGGAGGCGAGTCCGCGTCTGGCGTGGCTGCCGCCCGTGGTCACCGCTCTCGTGTACGTGGGCGTGGAGTGGTTCGCACCGAAGCTCTTCGCCGACTCGCTGGGACTGGGGCTGGTGACGCAGGAGTGGCTGCGGCAGGGCGCGGACGTGGCGGGCGCTCCGGGGCTCACGCTGGTGCTGCTGCTCGTGAATGAGTGCGTGCTCGCGGCGCTCCAGTCGCTTCGCGTCCCGGCTCGGCGTCGGCGCGCGGTGGTTCCGGTGGCGGTGGCCGTGACGCTGGTGGTCGCGCTGACGGGGTATGGGGCCTTCCGCCATGCGCAGGTGACGGAGGCGACGCGGCGCGAGCCGGGGCTGGTGGTGGGCGCGGTGCAGGCCAACATCACCAACTACGAGAAGCTGAAGGCCGAGCGCGGCACGTACGAAGTGGTGCGGATGATTCTCGACACGCACTACGAGCTGTCCGACGGGCTGCTGCGCTCGGGGCCCGTGGACTTCCTGGTGTGGCCGGAGACGGTGTACCCCACCACCTTCGGCACGCCTCGCAGCGAGGCGGGCGCGGAGCTGGACGCGGAGATTGCCGGCTATGTCGCCCAGCGCGGTGTTCCGCTCGTCTTCGGCACGTACGATTTGGACGGCGAGCGCGAGTTCAACGCCGCCATGTTCCTGGGCCCGGATGCGCGCGGCGAGCGGTTGGAGCACACGGCGTACCGCAAGACGATGCTCTTCCCGCTGACGGAGTGGGTGCCCGACGCCATCGACACGCCGTCGCTGCGCGAGTGGCTGCCGTGGACCGGCCGCTGGAAGCGCGGCCCCGGCCCGAAGGCGGTGAGCTTCCGGCTGCGCGACGGACGCTCGCTCATGGTCGCGCCGCTCATCTGCTACGAGTCCATCTTCCCCTCGTACGTCGCGGACAGCGTGCGCCAGGGCGCGGAGCTGCTGCTCACGCTGTCCAACGACTCGTGGTTCTCCGGCACGCCCGCGCCCCGGCTGCACCTGGCGCACGCGGCCTTCCGCAGCATCGAGACGCGGCGGCCCCAGGTGCGCGTGACGAACTCGGGGGTGTCCGCGCTCATCGACGCCACCGGCGCGGTGGTGGCCGAGGTGGATGACAACCAGCGCTCCGGGCTCGTGATGCGCGTGCCCGTGACGGCGCCGCTGTCGTCACTCGCGCTGGCGTGGGGGAACTGGCTCGGGCCGGTGGCGCTGGTGCTGGTGGCCGTGCTGCTCGTGGGCGCGGTGCTCCACGGGCGCCGGACTCTGCGTTAGCGCCCGCGTCAGGAGAGGGGCCCTCCACGGGCACCGGGCGCGGAGGTAGCACCCGGCGCAGCTGGGGCTCAGAGCCTTCCGGACTTGAGCTCGCCCACCATGTAGTCGCAGGCGCGCACGGTGAGCGCCATCATCGTCAGCGTGGGGTTCTGCGGGCCCTGGGACACGAAGCAGGAGCCGTCGGTGACGAAGAGGTTGGGCACGTCCCAGCTCTGATTGAAGGAGTTGAGCACGGACGTCTTCGCGTCGGTGCCCATCCGCGCGGTGCCCACCTCGTGGATGGCCATGCCCGGCGTGGACAGCGTGTCGTTGACCTTCTCCACCGTGAAGCCGGCCTCCTTCATCATCTCCTGGCAGGTGGCCACGGCGTCCCGAGACATCTTCAGCTCGTTGTCCGAGTGCTTGCAGTCGATGTGCGCGGCGGGGATGCCCCAGCGGTCCTTCACGGTGGGGCTCAGCGTCACGCGGTTGTTCGCGTCGGGCACCATCTCCCCGAAGGGGACGAAGTGGCAGTTGTCCCCGAAGGTGAAGACCTGCACGCCGTAGCCGCGCGCGAAGCCGGGCTCGCGCGTGGCGACGTTGCGGAACTGGGGGATGTACGCCCAGCTCTGCTCGTTGCGCTGCTGCTCGGCGGGCAGGTTCATCCGCGCCTCCAGGCCGAGCAGGTACGTGTGGTCCATCAGGTTGCGGCCGAGCTGCCCCGACGAGTTGGCGAGCCCGTCCGGGAACGCGCTGCTCCGCGAGTTGAGCAGGAGGCGCGTGGACTCAATCGTTCCCGCCGCGAGGACGACGATGCGGCCGTGGGCCTCGTGCGTCTTGCCCGTCTCCGCGTCGATGAAGGTGACGCCGGTGGCGCGGCCCGTCTTCGCGTCGTAGAGGACCTGGCTCACCACCGCATTGGGGCGCAGCGTGAGGCGGCCCGTCTTCATGGCGGCGGGCAGGGTGACGGGAGCGCCGGCAGTGCGGCGCACGACGACGCGGCGCTCGGGCCAGCGGCGCTCCACGCGCTCCTTGAGGCGCTGCTCCGCGGGAATCATGGGGATGGACTCGGCGAAGACGGAGTCGGGCAGGGTGTCCAGCCCGTCCGTGTTGCCGCGCAGCCCCATCCACCGCTCCACCGTCTCGTAGTGCGGCACCAGGTCCGCCAGCGACAGCGGCCAGTCCGGCCCCTGCCCGTCGCGGCTGCCGGCTTTGAAGTTGAAGTCGGACAGCCGGTAGAACTGGCGGCCGTGCGCCTTCACCGAGGTGCGCCCGCCCACCTGCCGCGCGCGAATCCAGGTGAAGGGCTGGTTGTCCGGCGTGGTGTAGGGGTTGTCCACGTCGTCCACGAAGGCGTGGGGGTGGAAGGGCCACGCGAAGGTGGTGGACTGGATGGGCTGGCGCTCCTTGCGCCGCGCATCCGTCTCCGTGCGGTAGCGCAGGAACTTCTGGCGGAGCCGGTGCCACGTCCAGAGCAGCTTGTCGGCGCGCTCGGTGCGGCCGGCCTCGAGCACCAGCACGCGCAGCCCGGCCTCCGTCAGTTGCTTGGCGGCCCACCCGCCGCATGCGCCCGAGCCCACCACCACCGCATCGAAGTTCATCCTGGACGTACCCACGGCATCCCTGGTGCGAACAGGGCCGGGGCCCTGTGAAAAGAAGAGCGAGTGTAAGCTGACCTGACGCGGATGTGAGCCCCTGGCGGTGGGCGGACAGGCGGCCAGGCGCCGCTTCGAGGAGGACAGGCGGACATGAAGTGGCGGTGGCTGGTGGGTGGAGTGCTGGCGCTGGGGCTGCTCGGGGCCCTGGCTTTGTTCGGCCGGGCGTGGCGGCACTCGGAGGGGTACTTCCACTATCCGAAGCCGCGGGCGGTGAAGCCGGCGGACCTGGCGGAGGCCCGGGACGTGACGCTGGCGACCGCTGACGGGCTGGTGCTGCGGGGGTGGTACGTGCCGTCCCGCAATGGCGCCGCGGTGGTGATGGCGCATGGCCTGTCCCAGACGCGTGTGGACCTGCTGCCGGAGGCGCGCATCCTGAAGGCCGCGGGGTATGGCGTGCTGCTGTTCGATTTGCGCGCCCATGGCGAGAGCGAGGGCGCGACGTCGACGTGGGGCGACCAGGAGCGGCAGGACGTGCGGGCCGCGCTGGACTTCGTGCGGGCGCAGCCGGACGTGGACCCGGAGAGGGTGGGGGCGCTCGGCTTCTCGATTGGTTCCGCGGCGGTGGCGGAGGTGGCGGCGAAGGACCCGAAGGTGCGCGCGGTGGTGCTGCTGTCCCCGTTCAACACGCTGTGGCTGGCGGCGGCGTATGACTTCCGGCGCTTCGGCTTCGTGTCGCAGTCCGGAGCGCTGGTGCCGTTCTGGCGGCGCGGGATTGCGCTGGAAGAGGTGCGGACGATTGACGCGGTGGAGCGCATCCGCCCGCGCCCGCTCCTCATCGTCATGGGGACGGAGGAGTCCGGACAGCCGCTCGCGGATGAGCTGTTCGCGAAGGTCCGCGAGTACGCGCAGACGTGGCGGATTCAGGGCGCGGGACACGGGAACTTCGCCGCGACGGAGCCCGTGGAGTACCCGCGCCGGCTGCGGGCCTTCCTGGACGGGGCGCTGCTGCCAGCGGGAGCGACTGCCCCGGAGGGGCTCGTGGCTCCCGTGGCTCCCGTGGCTCCGACGACACCCTGAGCATCAGGCAGCCGGAGGGTTCCTTTGCTTCATGCGACGCCCTGAGTTTCAGGGCGCGGAGGGGTGCTCCCCTGCTTCATGCGACGCCGTGAGCGTCACGCCGCCGGAGCGGGCTCCTTCGCTTCCAGCTTCGTCAGCTGCTCCAGGAAGGCGCGGCCCTTCGCCGGGTCCGTCATGTGGATGAAGGCGGCCATGCCCTTGAGCTGGTCCAGGGACTCGCCCTCGCGGGACGGCTTGCCCTTCACGCGGTTGTGGATGGCGGCGCGCAGCCGGCGGACCACGTCGCGCGGCACTCGCGCCGCGGGCTGGCCTTCCTTCGCCTCGTTCACCACCAGTCCCGTCACCCGCTGCCGCGTACCCTTGCGCGCCACGCGCGTCTTGTCCGGGTGCAGGCGGAAGCCCTCGCCCTCCACCACCGTCTGCACGCGCGACAGCAGCACCGCCACCGGCGGGCGCTGGGAGCGCTTCGCCTTGGGCTGCTTCGCCTTCGTCCAGGAGAAGGTCAGGTCATCCGCGTAGCGCGTGTACGTGAAGCCCAGCCGCTTCGCGAGCGCGGACAGGCGCTTGTCCAGGCGCAGGCACAGCGCATTGGTGAGCCCCGGCGACGTGGGCGCGCCCTGCGGCAGCGCGCGCGGGCCCTTGGCCACGTGCAGCAGCTTGCCGCGGAACTGCACCGCCTCGCGCGGGGCCTCGGTGGCCATCAGCGCGAGCAGCGTGGAGGTGTTCTCCGGCAGGCCGCCCTTGCGCAACAGGCCCTTCACCCGCCGCCACGTCACGGAGGGGAAGAAGTCCTTGAGGTCCACCTTCACCACCACGTCCGCGCCCGAGTGGGCCAGCGCGTTGGTGAGGATGGAGCGCCCCGCCATGAAGCCGTGCGCGGCGCCGTGCACCGGCAGCCGCTCCACCACGTTCGACAGCACCCAGCGCTGCGCTGCCTTCAGCTCCGGCTTGGGGGACGTAATCGTGCGCGAGCCGCCGTCGCGCTTCGGAATCTTCCAGCTGATGTAGTGCGTGGCCGTGTCCACCTCGCGGTGGAACGCGAACCAGCGCAGCTTGGACACGCTCAGCCCCAGCGCCTTGGCCAGCGCCTCCGCCGAGTCCAGTTCCGGCAGGCCGTTCGCCCTGGCGCGCTCCTCGCGGTCCGCGACGTCGAACTTGTCGACCCCGGCGTCCTCTTCCCAGTGCACGCCCGCGCCCAGGTGGCCGACGTGGGTGGCCTTCCAGGCCTCGTGGGCCTGGCGCTCCAGGGCGCGGCGCTCGGTGGCCTCGGCCTTCTTCTTCTCCTTCCAGGCCGTCTTCTCCTTCTCCGACGCCTTGGAGAAGTCGAGGTCCCCCACGGCGAGGCCGCGGGAGACGAGCTGGCCCTGTACCCACGAGTCGGCGCCGCCGGACTCTTCAATCGCCTTGGCGCGAAGGAGGAGCGCTTCGTGGGCGGCGCGGCGGACCTCGCGCTGGGAGACGGCGTTGGCGGCGGGAGCCGAGGGCGCGGGGGTGGGGACGGCCTGCGGCGAAGCTGCGGGGACGAACGACTCCAGCCTGGCGGTCATGTCAGCACCTTGGGCGGGCGCGGCGGCATCGGACGGGACGTGGCGCGAGCAGTCGAGGGAGGCCGGGAAAGCACCACCATCTTACCTGGGGCACGGTAGCCTCACCGGCTCTCCCCTCCTAGGCACTGCGCCCGGGGTGGGTAAACGGCGTTCGCGTCGTTGGCTCAGCTACCCACCCCGGGCGCAGTGCCTAGGAGGGAGAGAGCCAAGAACAGGCTACCTTGCGGAGAGTGTCCTGCATTCCAACCGGAGCGGCGCAACACCGCTCCCGCGCTCGAGGCGCTCAGGCTGATGCACTCCAGACCTCTCTCGGCTGCTCGCGCGTGAAGCGCATCTCGTCGTCGTTACCGTCGCTCCAGTCCTGCCGGCCGTGTGTCAACACAGCCGGGCCGTGAGTTGAGGGTTTACACCAATGCGGAGGCTGCGTCGATGTAGCCTTCAGCCGCCAACTTCTCCAGGCGCGAGAAATAGGCCCCGCGCGCTTCCGCGTCCGAGTCGAACCAGAGCCGCTGGTGACGCGACTCGCCGGTGCGCGGGCCCCACTCCACCGCGACCACCTGCCCGTCCAGCGACACGCGGTACACGGTTTCGAGGCCACTCTCCGCGTCGCGGCGCACGTACGAGCGCGTCTCCGCGCGGATGAGCTTGCGGCCCTCCGGCGTCTGGCGCAGCGCCTCTTCCTCCGCGCGGCGGCGCGAGTACGCCAGGCGCAGGGCGAGCAGGTGCTCGCAGGGGCCCTCGCGCACGCCGGAGCGGCGGTGGTGCGGGCAGCCGCAGTTGGCCTCGCGTAGGCGTCCCTCCACGTCCAGCATGAAGCTGGGGAAGAAGCTGCGCACGGCCTCGCGGTCCACCACCTCGCCGTGGATGCGGGTGCCCTCGCCCACGACTTCGTGCACCTTGGTGAGCTTCACCTCGCCCGCGCCTTCCAGCAGGCGGTGGGCGCGCGCCTCGCGCTCGCTGCCGTAGCGGATGACGGCCTCGTCCACGGGGGTGGGCATCAGCTCGCGCGGGCGGTACTCGCCCCGGGCCACGTCGAAGAGGACGCGGCCGCGCAGGCACTCCAGCTGGAGCGCGGCGCGCACGGACTCGTTGGATGCACCCGCATTGCGGACGAGCGTGTCGAAGGACAGGGGGCCTTCCGCGCGCAGCCGGTTGCGCAGCTTCTCCGCGAGCCCGTCCGGCACCGCGCGGGGCATGAGGGCGTCGAAGGCGGCGGCCGAGGACCAGCCGCTCTCCGTCCACCCGGTGAGGCCCAGCGTCAGCGTGGCCGCGCCCATGTCGATGACCCAGAACACCGGCAGGCCGGGGCCCAGCAGCTGCACCCGCACCGAGTGCGCATGGGGCAGCAGTCGCGCGAGCGCGGCGAGGCGCTGGCGGCCGAAGGTGCGCACCACCGCGGGGGCGCTGCCCGTGTACGTGCCGCCGTGGGCCTCCAGCACCAATTCCCACGGCTCCAGCACCAGCCGGGGCGGGGCGCCGGGGACGAGCTCGAAGCGCAGCGCGCGCGGGGCCTTCTTCGCCTTGCGGGTGCGCAGCGCGAAGAGGAGGTTGTAGAGGTCCACGGGCGCCAGCTGGCAGGTGCTCGCCGGCAGCGTGGCGGCGGACTGCACCTGGAGGAAGCCGCGCAGCCACGCGTGCGGCACCTCCACGTTGCGCGGCTCGCGCACGGGCTGCGAGGGGCGCGTGGGCAGGGCGACGTGGGCCTCCAGCGACACGGGCACGTAGGTGCGCAGCCTGTCCAGGCGGGCGGGCAATTCCGGGGGCACGTCCAGGAAGGTGGAGCCGTGCGCGGCCTCGCGGCCGTCGAAGAGGGCGTTGTCGAAGGACAGGCGCGCGTAGGCGCTCTCGTCGCGGGAGAAGACCTCCAGGGACACGCTGTCCGGGTCCACGGTGAGGACGGGGTCCAGCACCGCGTCCTTCTTCTCCTCGCCCTCCAGCGCGTTGTCGAGGAAGGCCTTCTGCGCCTCCCAGATTTGCGCGCTGGCCCGCTTCCCCTGCTTCATGAGGTACGCGAGGTACGCGGTGCGGTCCTTGCCCCGGTAGCGCAGGTCGCTGGAGAGGATGCCGAAGGTGGCGGCGAGCGCGTCGCGGAAGAGGGCGGAGTCCTTCACTCGGCCGCGCACGCCCACGGTGCCGCGCGAGCCCTCCAGGGAGAGCAGCACGCGCGAGGCGTCCGGCGCGGCCTCCACGTCGCTGGCGGTGGCGTAGCGCAGCTCGACGGGATGACGGGTGGCGGTCGTCACGACGGAGTCCCTTCCTTCCGGACGCGCTCGGCGGCGCGGCGTGCCCGTTTGTGGGCGCGCCAGGCGGCCTTGCGCACTTCCACGGGTTGCGAGTTGTCGAAGGCGGCGTCGTGCAGCAGCTTCGCCGCGTCGTCACCGCCCGCCCGGCCCAGCGCGGCCCAGGCGTCCTGCTTCACTTCGGCCTTCGCGCCCCGGGCCAGGGCCAGCAGCGGCTCCACGGCCTTCGCGCCCAGCAGGCCGGGCACGGAGAGGCGGCGGCCCTCGGAGGTGGTGAGCACGTCCGGTGCCGGCTTCACACCCGTGGGGCCGAGGGCCACCGGGTCGAAGGGCTTCACCTCCAGCGCCCAGGTGGTGGCGTTGGACGGGGCGAGCTTCGCCAGTGCATCCGCCGCCGCCGCGCGCACCCGGGCGTCCGGGTCGCTCAGCGTCGCGCGCAAGGACTCCGCCGCGGCGGTGCGCTCCTTGTCGGAGAGGACCGGCGTGGACTTCAGCGTGCCGTCCGCGGTGCCCAGCCGTCCGAGCGCGCGCGCGGCCTCCTGGCGCACGCGGGCGGGGGCTCCGGCCTCACCCCCCTGGAGGATGGTGCGCGCGGAGTCGAAGAGGGCGGAGACGCCCAGGCGGGAGCCGGCCCACAACAGCCGCTCCCACGCGGCGGACAGCGGGTTGCGCCGGGGCGTGGGGGCGGCGGCCCACTCGGTGGCGGTGCTGCGCTCGGCCGTCACCAGCGCGCGGGACAGCGCGGCCACGTCCACCGTGCCCGGCTCGCGCGCCTCACCCGTCCACGTGCCCACCAGGGACGCCGCTTCCTCACGGGCCTCCGGCTTGTCGTGGCCGAGCAGCGCCACCGTCTCGGGCACGGGCAGGGCGCCGCGCCGGGCCAGTCCCCGCCGCAGCCGCAGGCGCAGGGCCGCGTTGGAGAGCGTGGCCAGCCGGGGCACCAGCAGCGCCGGGTCGCCCTCGTCGGAGAGGTACGCGGCCGCGGGCTCGGAGATGTCCGGGTAGCGGCTGGCCACGGCGTGGAACTCCACCCGCGTGCGCTCTTTCGGGAAGAGCACGTCGAGCGCCTTGCGCGCCTCCTTGCGCACGTCCTGCTCGTCGGCGTCCAGCGCGAGGGCGAGGGCGGCCTCCGCCTCCGGGTCCTTCAGCTTCGCCAGTTCCTGCGCCGCCGTGGTCCGCACGTACAGGTGCGTGTCCGAGTCACCGAGCAGCGCCTCCAGCTTCACGCGCGCCCGCTCGCCGCCGATGGCGCGCAGGCCCCGGATGCCGGCCTGCTGCAGGTCCAGGGACGAGCCCTCGACGGCGGCGGCCTCCACCTTCTCCTCGACGCGGCGGCGGTCCTCCCCGTCCGGCAGCTTCGCGGCGAGGCGGCCCAGGCCCTCAATCGCGGCGACCATCATGGAGGGCTCCGTCGGAGCCTCCGGCGTGCCACCCGCGGCCACCGTCTCCAGCTCGGAGAGGGCGCGCGCGTCACCCAGCGTGCCCAGGGCCAGCAGGGCGCGCTCGCGCTGTCCGTCCTCACCGGCGCGGGCGTACAGGAGCAGGGGCCGCAGCGCGCTGGCGCGGCCCTGGTGCGCCACGCCCTCGGCGGCGGGCAGCATCAGCTCGCGGGCGCCGCCGCGCAGCACCTCCTCCAGGGGCTCCACGCTGGCGCCGTGCTCGACGACGCGCTTCGCGTAGCGCGCCACCGCCTCCGCGCGCACGTTGACATCGCGGTCCCCGAAGAGGCCCACCAGCACCTCGGACTGGCCGGCCTCGGCGCCGTGCTCCAGCTCGCGCACGGCGGCCTGCCGCACCACCGCGTCCTGGCTCTTCACCGCCTGGCGCAGGAAGCGCACGGCCAGGGCCGCGTCGCGCTTCTTCACGTCCGTGCCGGCCACGTTCATCGCGGCGGTGACGCAGGCGGCGCGCACGGCGGCGGACTCGTCCTCCAGGCAGCGGCGGGCCAGCACGTCCAGGGCCTCCGCGCGGCGCGTGTTGCCGAGCGCCACCACCAGCCGCTGCCGCTCGTTGGCATCCGGAGCGGCCACCAGCCGCGCGGCCAGGGCAGCCACGGCGGCGGGCGTGGCCAGCCGGGCCAGGGCCTCCACCGCGCGCTTCGCGGCGGCCGCGTTCTCCGAGCGCAGGAAGGCCGAGAGCACCTCCACCGCGCGGTCATCCCCACGCCACGCCAGCAGCTCCGAGGCGCGCAGGCGCAGGTCCTCGTGCTCGCTGGCCATGGCCCGGCCCAGCGCCTCGGTGACGCGCGAGTCGTTGGCGCCGGCCAGCCGCTCGATGACGCCCACGCGCAGGTCCGCGTGCTCGCTGCCCAGCGCGGCCAGCAGCGGCTCCAGGCTGCCGGGCGGGCTGAGCTTCTCCAGCAGCTCGAAGGCGTAGCGGCGCACGTCCGCCAGCGGCGAGTTGAGCGCGGCGGCGATGCGCGGCTTCGCCACGTCTCCGCGCTCCGTCAACTCGTCCAGCGCGGCGCGGGCCACGTCCGGGGACAGCGAGGCGAGGGCGAGCGACAGGGGCTCGTCGCTGCCGGCGGGGTACAGCTCCTTGAGGCCCGCCAGCGCCGCCTTGCGCACCAGCTGGTGCGGGTCCTCCAGGGCGCGCAGCAGGGCGGCCACGGCGGCGGGCGTGCCGGCGTAGCCTTCCTGCGTCAGCTTCACCACGCGGTCCACCGCGTCGCGGCGCACGCGGTGGCCCTCGTCGTCACCCGCGGACACCTGCCGCAGCAGGCCGACGTAGGCACCGAAGGCGAGCCGGCGCAGGTGTTGCCGCTCGGCGCTGGTGGCGGCCTCGGGCGAGGCCTCCGGCACTCCCGGCTTCACCGCCGAGAAGAGGCGCCGCAGCCAGCTCTTCGCGGGCGTGGCCGACACGGGAGAGGACGTGGGCGCCGTCTCCGGCTTCCACGGGGCCTCCAGCGTGCGCGGGCGGGCCACCTTCTGCGCTTCGCGGAAGTATTCGAGCGGCTTGTTGCGCAGGAGCAGCACCTGGGCCGCCGCGTAGCGCTGCTCGGGCTGGTCGCTGGAGAGGGCCTCGGCGAGGCCCACCATGCGCTTCGCGCGGTCCTCCTCGGCGGGCCACTCCTTCATGTCGCCGGCCTTCTCCGGGCGCGGCGGCAGCAGGCCCTCCACCAGGTGGCCGCGCGACGCGTCCGCTTCCGTGCGCAGTTCGAGCGCGCGGGCGGCGGCGTAGCGCACCTCCGGCCGGCCGCTGGAGAGCGCGCTGGTGAGCAAATCGGGCGGCTCGCCCCGGCGGTTGGCGCGCAAGTCCCGGGCGAGGACGATGGCGAACACCATTTCCTGCACCTCGCGGGCGCGGTCCTCCAGGCCGTGCAGCAGGCCGCCGTCCCCGTCGGGGCCCAGGGCCGCGAAGGAGAGGATGGCGCCGAGCCGAATCGGCAGGTGGTCGTTGCGCAGGTTGCCGGTGAGCACGGGCAGGGCGCGCGCGTCGCCCAGGCGGGACAGGCCGTCCGCGGCCCACGAGCGCACCGCCACGTTGGCGTGGCCCAGCGCGTCCAGCAGGTAGCCCTCGTCACCCCGGCGGCTGGCGGTGGCGAGGCCGCGAGCGCCCTGCTCCTGGATGTCGCCCAGCTCGTGCGGCACCAGCACGGTGGCGAAGAAGTTGAGCAGCCGGCGCGAGCCCAGCGAGGCCAGCGCGCGCGAGGCGCGGAAGCGCAGCGGGTTGAGGAACGCGGGCGGGTAGAGGCGCTCCAGGTCCTTGTCGGTAATCAGGAGCCGCATCGGCTCGATGATGTCCTCGGCGCCGCGCGGGGCCAGCAGCTCCGCGGCGCGCACGCGCACGTACAGCGAGGCCGAGGCGATGCCCGCCAGCAGCGGGCCATTCTCGCCCGGCACCAGCTTGTCGAGCGCCTCCAGCGCGGCGACGGCGACGTCGACATTCTCGTCCTGCACGAGCTTCAGCAGCGGCGAGCGCAGCGTCTCCACGGGCGCGTGGACGGAGCCCTTCGCGCCGGCAATCCGCAGCGCGGCGTGCGTGGACGCGAGCGCGGCGAGGTGCGGCTCCGGCTTCTCCTTGCCGGCCAGCTTCACCCAGGCCTCGTACGCGGCGGTGGCCACGCCCGCGTCGCGGTCCTCCACCGACTTGCGCAGGCGCTCCAGCGCCCAGCCCTCGGTGCCGCGCTGGGAGAGCACCTCCACCGCGCGGCCGCGCAGGTCCGGGAAGCGGCCGGACAGCGCGCGGTCCAGCGCCTTCTCGGGCACCTTCTCGTTCCACGCCCACAGCGTGCGGAAGGCCTCGCTGCGCACCTTGGCGGACTCGTCCTCCAGGGCGTCTCCGAGCAGCGGCTCCGCGCCCTGCGTCGCCGTGCCCAGCTTCACCAGCCGGTCGAGCCCGCGCACGCGCACGTCCTCGTGGCCGGAGCGCAGCGCGGCCTCGGCGGCGGACAGGGGCGCTTCCACGTCCAGCGCCACCACCGCGTCCAGCGCGGCGGAGCGCACGTCCGCGTCCGCGTCGTCCATCATCCACACCAGCCGCTCGCGAGCCCGGGCGTCCTGCAGCGCCTGGAGCGCGGTGGCGGCCTGCCGGCGGATGGCGGCCTCAGGCTCGCGGGAGAGCTGGAGCAGCGCGCCCAGCGCCCGGGCGTCCCCGAGCTGCGCCAGGCCGCGCGCGCCGCGCACCGCCGTGTCCGGCGTGCGGCAGGCCATGGCGGCGAGCAGCGGCTCCATGTCCGACTCGATGAGCGCGCCGCCGACGGCGCCCTGCGCGGGCAGGGTGTCCCGGGCGGCCTGGACCTCCGCGTCGGTGAGCTGGGTGTTGGCGGCGGCACCCTGGGCGCGGCGCGCGCGCTGGGCCAGACGGCGGGCCACGTCGCGGGCGGCGCGGGCGAAGTCCTCGTCGCGCGACTCCAGCGCATGGGCCAGGGCGCGGCGCTCCAGCACGCGCACCGTGAAGGCCACGCGGCGCACGTCCGTGTCGGCGTCGTCCAGCGCGCGGGCGGCCAGCGGCTGCAGCTGCGGATGGCCCAGCAGGCCGGCCCCGGCGGCGCGGATGAGCACCTCCACCTTGAGGTGCGCGGGGCCGCGCTCGAAGGCGGTGCGCAGCGGCTCGGTGCCGCCGCCCGGGGTGACTTCGGTGAGGGCGTCCAGCGCGGCCAGCCCCACGGCGGCCTCGGGGTCCGCGAGCTTCCCGGCGATGAGGCCCGGCACCAGCGGGGACGTGCCACCCAGGAGCGCCAGCGTCTCCAGGCCGGAGACGCGGATGTCCGCGTAGCGCGAGTCCAGCGCGGCGCGCGGGGCGGCCAGCGGCGACTCGGTCTCCAGCGTCTGGAGCGCGGCCAGCGCGGCCTTGCGCACCATGGGGTGGTCGTCGTTGAGGCGCTCGCGCAGCTTCGGGCGCGCGGCGGTGCGGCCCTGTGCGGCCAGCTCCTGCGCGGCCAGCCGGCGCACCTCGGCGTCCTTGTCCGAGGCGAGCACCTGGAGCACGAAGTCGAGCGCCTCGGCCTCGTCCAGTGCGGCGGCCTCGCGCACGGAGGCCTCGCGCTTGGGGCGGCCGGCCTTGAGGGACTCCGTCAGCAGGTCGAAGCCGTGCTGGTAGGCGTCGTGGTCGTCGCCAGGCTTGCCGTCCACCGCCACGCCGTAGCGGTGCGTGCGGCGGTCCTCTCCGGCCGCGAAGACGGAGCCCAGCATCGCCTTGGCCTGCCGGCCCTGCGCCGCCACGAAGGCGAGGGCATTCACGGGCTTGCTGCCCACCTCCAGCGTGCGCGGCTTGCGGCGCTCGTCCAGGCGCCACGCCTTCACCTTGCCGTCGCTGCCGGCGGACCAGATGCGGTCGGCGGGCTCCTCGCCTCCGGGCTCGGCGGCGGGCGTGGGCGGGAAGAGCAGGGCGAGCACGGAGCCGGCATGGCCGGAGTCCTTGTCGCCGCGCACCTCGAACTCCACCGCGCCGACGAGGTACCAGATGCGCAGCTTCCCATCGTCGCCGCCGGAGACGAGGCGGCCGTCGCGCGGGGTGAAGGTGAGCGCGCGCACGGCGCCCTCGTGGCCGGGCATGTCGCGCCGGGCGCCGGTGGCCACGGTGAAGGAGCGCACCACGCCGTCGTCACCGCCGCAGGCCACGTACGTGCCGGACGGGTCCACCGCCACCGCGCGCAGCGGCTGGGGGGACGCCTTCCACTCGCTCAGCTTGCGCGTGGACTCCCAGTCCCAGGCGCGCACGGTGCCGTCGATGCCGGCGCTGAAGAGCTTCTTGCCGTCCGCGCTGGACGCGAGCGCGGTGGCGCCGCCGGGGTGGACGCCGTGGAGCTGGAAGGAGGCCTTCCCGTCGGAGAGGGTGCCGAAGTGCAGGGTGCCGTCAGCGCCGGCGGCGGCCCAGCGCTCACCGGCGAGGGCGAGGGCGAGCACGGCGGAGGGCAGCTCGGTGCTCCAGAGCACCTTGTTGGAGCCCGGCTCGTACGCGGTGACGCGGCTGGCGGCGGAGGCGCGCGCCCCGCCCACCAACAGCACGCGGGCGTTGGCCGCGAGCGCACGGACCTTCTCGATGTTGCCGATGGCGAGGACGGGCATGACGCTCCTTGCGGGGGGACCTTCTTAGCACCCGGTCCGCAGGCGGGGGAGGAGCTTCGGACAAGGAAACGGCGAGCATTCACATCCTGCCCGGGACGCGCTAACCAGGACGCCGCACTTTCTCGCGCTCTGCGCATCCGAGGGTTCCTTGGGACCACCTGCTCGAATGACGGTCAGGCCTCAGACGTTGATTGCAGTGCGGGACGTGAAGGCCAGCAGCGGCTGGTATCAGAGCCTGCTGGGCGTGGGCTCGGGGTGTGATCCAGACCATCCCCATCGCCTCGTCTATGACCGGCTCCTGAGCGGGGACACCCTGGTCCTCCAACTGCACCGCTGGGATGCCGAGGACCACCCCAACCTGACGGAGCCAGACCGGGCGCCCCATGGCCATGGCGTCCTGCTCTGGTTCGAGGTCGATGACTTCGATGCCGCGGTGGACCGCGCCAGACGCCTGGGCGCGCGGGTCCTCGAGGAGCCCCACGTCAACCCGGCGCCGCAGCACCGGGAGATGTGGCTCCAGGACCCGGATGGCTATGTCGTCGTCCTGGCCAGTCCGGACGGAGAGGCGGCGGGGGCGTGAATCCCCGAGCCCCGGACCGACGTGGCACGGCGGATTCGAGGCGTCCAACCCGCTCCCGCGGTCACTTCCGTCCCACGCCCACTCCTGGAGGGACCGGGCGTCCGGGGGGGCGGCCGGCCCGTCCCGGATTGATGTAGGCTCTCCGCCCGCTTCTCCTCGGGGGCCTCTTCTTGTCTGCGCAACCCAGGTCGACGGTGACGACGCGTCACCTCATGGCGCTCGCCGTGCTCACGCTGCTCCTGACGGGGACCTCCCGCGCCGAGGAGCCCGACGTGCCGCTCGTCGGGGCACTGCACCGCGTGTGGGGCCTGGACGACGGGCTGCCGCAGAGCTCCGCGCTGGCGCTGGCCCAGGCGCCCGACGGCCACCTCTTCGTCGGCACCCAGGAGGGCCTCGCCCGCTTCGACGGGCGCACCTGGAAGGTGTTCGACCAGGCCGCCGGCATGCCGTGCGAGGAGGTCATGGCCCTGGCCACCGTGCCGGACGGCACGCTGTGGGCGGGCACCGCCGGCTGCGGGTTGGTGCGCCTCTCCCGGAAGGGACACATCACCCACGTGCCCACCCGCCCCGGACAGGGGGGAGACCGCGTTTCCGTCCTGGAGCGCACGCCGGATGGCACGATGTGGGTGGGCACGGACCATGGCCTCGCGCGCCTGGGGTCGGACCGCCCGCTGACCTTCGTGCCGGCGCTCGGCACCCTGGACGTCAGCTCGCTGGTGGCCTCGAAGATGGGGATGTGGGTGGGCACCCGCACGGCCGGCCTGTGGCACGTGCGCGAGGACTCCGCCGAGCGCGTGAGCCCGCCCGGCGCGCTGGACCACGTGACGGCGCTCACCGTGGACGCCGACGGCACGCTGTGGGTGGGCACGCATACCCACGGGCTGTGGCGCCGCACCCCCGAAGGCGGCTTCGAGCCCGGGCCGCCCGAGGTCCCCGCCCGCATCACCGCCCTGCGCACGTCGCGTCACGGCGGCCTGTGGGTGGGCACGGAGACGGCGGGCTTCGGGCGCCTGAAGCGCGGCAAGTACACGCCGACGCAGGCCGTGACGCCCAACGCGGGCGTGGTGGCCTTCCTCGAGGACAGCGAGGGCAGCCTGTGGGTGGGCACCTTCTCCGCCAGCCTCCACCAGCTGCGCCGCCCCGAGCTGGACGTGGTGGGCACGCCCGAGGGGCTCGCCGACGACTTCGTCTGGAGCGTGTACGAGGACCGCGAGGAGGCGGTGTGGATTGGCACCTCCGGAGGCGTGCTCCACCGGTGGAAGGACGGGCAGCTCACCCGCTACGGCGCGGCGGAAGGGCTCCCCCAGGGCCGCATCCTCGACATCCTGCAGGACCGCGCGGGCACGCTGTGGCTCGCCACCAGCGTGGGGGCCAGCCGCTTCCGCGACGGCCACTTCGAGCTGCTCACCACGAAGGACGGGCTGCCGAGCAACATCGTCTACTCCCTCTTCGAGGACCGCGAAGGCGCCCTGTGGTTCGGCACGCGAGGCGGGCTGGCCCGGCTCGCCGACGGCCAGTGGCACGTCTTCACCACGCAGGACGGGCTGTCCAAGGACACCGTCACCAACATCCGCGAGGCACCGGGGGGCGGGCTGTGGCTGGGCTCGGCCTCGGGGCTGGACTTCCTGGACGCCAGTGGCGTGGTGCGCAAGGTGGGCCCGGAGCGCGTGCTGGCGGGGCGGGACGTGAGCGGGCTGGTGCTGGACGCGGACGACCCGTCCACGCTGTGGGTGGCCACCGACGACGGGCTGGCGCGCGTCGATGCCCATGGCGTGAAGGTGGCGCGCGGGCGGGACGGGCTGCTCGTCAACAACCTGCTGTCCGTGGTGGATGACCACCGCGGCCACCTGTGGATGGGCAGCAACCGCGGCCTGTACCGCGTGCCCAAGAGCGAGCTGGTGGACTTCTTCGCCGGGCGCGCGCCCCGCGTCCACGCGGTGGCGTATGGGCGCTCGGAGGGCATGCGCAGCATCGAGTGCAACAGCTACTCGAATGCCGCCAGCCTGCGCACGCGCGCGGGGGAGCTGTGGTTCCCCACGGTGATGGGCGCGGTGCGCGTCCCCGCCTCCGCGGAGCCCCGGCCCCGCATCCCCCCGCCGCTGCACATCACCCAGGTGCTGTCGCGCGGGCAGGTGGTGGACCCGGAGAAGGGGCTGCCGCCCGGGATGCTGGACGTGGAGCTGCACTGGGCGGCGCTCACCTTCGTGGCGCCGGAGAAGGTGCGCTACCGCTACTGGCTGGAGGGGTTCGACTCGGGCTGGGTGGAGGCGAAGGACAGGCGCGTGGCGTACTACACGAACCTGCCGCCGGGGGAGTACCGCTTCCGCGTCCAGGCCGAGGCCGCGGACCGGCGCTGGGGCCCGGTGGAGACGGGCGTGCTGCTGCACCGGCCCGCGCGCTTCTTCGAGGCCCCGGCCTTCCTCTTCACGGTGGGGCTGGCGCTGGTGGGTGGAGCGCTGGGCACCTACCGCTGGCGCGTGGGACGGCTGCGCGCGCGGGCGACGGAGCTGAGCGAGCGCGTGGAGGAGCGCACGAAGGAGCTGGCGGCCGCCAACGCGGAGCTGAAGACGGCGCTGGACACGTCCGCCGAGGGAGAGCGCAGCCTGCGGCTGCTCATCGACCGGCTGCCCATTGCCCTCACCGTGTACCAGGAGGACCGCGCGGTGTACGCCAACCGGGCGTCGCTCGACCTGCTGGGCTACGAGCGGCTGGAGGACTCGGTCGGGCACTCCGTCTTCGACCACCTGCCAAAGGAGGAGCATCCCCAGTGGCGCGAGCGGATGCAGGCGGTGCGCCAGGGCGTGGTGCTCCCGGAGCGCCTGGCACGGGTGGTGCGGCGGGATGGAACGGTGGTGCTCGCGGAGGTGTGCGGGGTGTTGCTGCGCTTCGGGGGGCGCGAGGCGGTGGTCTCCGTGGCGCGCGACGTGACGGAGGCCCGGCGCATGGAGGAGCGCCTGCGGCTGTCGGACCGGATGTCCGGCGTGGGCACGCTGGCGGCCGGCGTGGCGCACGAAATCAACAACCCGCTGTCCTACGTCATCGGCAACCAGCAGTTCGTGCTGGAGCGCCTGGAGCCGCTGCTGGAGGGCTCGCAGGGTGAGACGGCGCAGGTGCCGGTGTCGACGCTGCAGGGGCTGGCGGAGGCGCTGCGCGACGCGAGCGAGGGCGCGGGCCGGGTGCGCCACATCGTGCGGGACTTGAAGACCTTCAGCCGCGGCGACGAGGAGTCCACGCGCCCGCTGGACGTGCGGCCGGTGCTGGAGAGCGCGCTGTCCATCTGCGCCAACGAGGTGCGCCACCGGGCGCGCGTGCGCCGCGACCTGCGGGACGTGCCGCTGGTGGTGGCCAACGAGGCACGGCTGGGGCAGGTGTTCCTCAACCTGCTGGTCAACGCCGCGCAGGCGATTCCGGACGGGCAGGCGGAGCGCAACGAGATTGTCCTCACCACCTTCACGGACGCGCTGGGCCGCGCGGTGGTGGAGGTATCGGACACGGGCAGCGGCATCGCTCCGGAGCACCTGGAGCGCATCTTCGACCCGTTCTTCACCACGAAGCCGGTGGGTGTGGGCACGGGGCTGGGGCTGTCCATCTGCCACGGCATCGTCAGCGTGCTCGGGGGCGACATCCAGGTGGAGAGCCAGGTGGGGAAGGGCACGCGCTTCCGCGTGGTGCTCCCGCCCGCGCCCGCGGACGCCGAGGTGGAGGTGCAGGCGGCACGGGCGCTGGAGCGGAGCGCGGTGGTGTCGAAGAAGGCGCGGCTGTTGGTGGTGGACGACGAGCCGCTGGTGGCGCGCGGCGTGGCGCGGCTGCTGGCGAACGAGTTCGCGGCGGAGAGCACGTCGAGCGCCCGCGAGGCGCTGGAGCGCCTGTCCCAGGGCGAGCGGTTCGACCTGATGCTGTGTGACGTGATGATGCCGGAGATGAGCGGCGAGGCGTTCTTCCACCAGCTCTCCGAGGTGGCGCCGGACCAGCGCGAGCGCGTCGTCTTCATCACCGGAGGCGCCTTCACCCCGGAGGCCCGCGCGTTCCTGGAGAGCCTGCCGCCGGGACGGTGCCTGCTCAAGCCGCTGGCCGCGGACGTGCTGCGCGCGCTGGTGCGGGAGCAACTCGCGCGGGCGTGAGCGCCGGGGCCCGGCCGGTGACGGAGCGGGATGGCACCCGCCTGAGCCGGGCCGCTTCGACGTCGTGCCGCTGTAGGGGACGCCCCGCTGGGGCACGCATGACTCGTTGGCAAGGCCCCTCCTCGTGCGCTCGGATGGCGCGCGCGGATATGCTGTCGCGCGCCGACCTGGGGGACCTCACATGACGACGAAGTGGCTGTGTGCAACGAGCACCTGTCCGAGCCCGGACCTGACCGAGCTGGTCACCGTGGCCGCGGGCAGGAAGGCCGTCAGCATCCAGGAGGTCTACAACCCGGAGCCGCCACCCCCGCCGCCTCCGAAGCCGCGCTTCCTCGATGTCGACGTCGTCTGCCCGCACTGCAAGACGCGGCAGCTGTTCGACCTGCGGCGGACGGAGGCGGAGGTGAAGGGGCGCCCCGTCCTGGAGACGGAGGCCGCGGCGCTCGACAAGCTGCGGACCCTGTTCGAGCCGCAGAAGTCCGCCGAGCGGCTGGAGGCCTTCGGCACGTGGCTGTTCAACGGCACGGCCTTCTTCACCACGCTGGTGGGCTTCTATACGTACACCGTCCATGACCAGGTGAAGGTGGGCTCGCAGGTCGTCTTCACCCTCGCGCTGTTGCTGCTGGGCGTCAGCATGGCGTTCGCCGCGCGCATGAAGACGCCGGCCCTGAAGGCCTTCAACCCGGACAGCCCGAGCAGCATGCTCAAGGCGCTCGAGGAGCGGGCGACGGAGCGCAGCGGGCAGCTCAAGGTCGCCTCGGTCTGCTTCGCGGTGGCGCTGGGATTGGCTGGTGCGGCCCCGGCGCTGGGGGCGCTGCTCACGCCGGGGCCGGATGCTCGGGTGACGACGGGCTACACGCGGGATGCCAGCGGGAAGCTGAGCGCGGTGCTGAAGGCCACCGCGATGAAGCCCGGTGACGTCTTCGGCGCGAGGCTTCACAAGCAGGGCTCGCCGAACGCGGTGCTGCTGGAGGGCTCGCAGACGGTGAAGGCGGATGGCACCGGCGAGCTCACGCTGGAGGTGGCGAAGCTGGAGGCGAAGGACGGCCCGTGGGAGCTGGCGACGTACTCGCGGGGCCAGGGCGCCGAGGAGAAGAACGCAGGCGTCCACGTGCTGACCGGGCTCGTCGTGCCCGCGCCCGTCGCGCGTCCGGAGCCCTCGCTGGGCACGGCGTTCTCCTTCACGCCGAAGGGGAAGCTGACGCTGGATGCGGTCGGCTCGGCGCTGAAGCCGCACGAGCCCGTGGAGCTGCAGGTGCGCCAGGGCGACCAGGTGTTGGGCTGGACGCGCGGCGTGGCGGGGCAGGACGGCGCGGTGTCGGTGAAGCTGGAGCTGGCCACCGTGGACGCGAGCAGGGAGCCGGTGGTGCTCACGGTGACCCGGGACGGCAGGTCGGAGCCCGTCTTCGAGCGGCTGCTGCAGGGGCCCGCCGCGAAGGTGGCGGCGGACGGCAAGTAGGGAGGAACGAACGGAATGTTGCTCCTGGAACCCATTCAGCGGGATGTCGTCTTCCGGCGCATTCAGGAACAGACCGGTGGTCAGGCGCTTGCGCTCATTGGCGCCTGGATGGGCAATGACGTGCGGGACCGCCTCACCGTCATGCCCACGAACAAGGAGCAGATCGAGGAGTTGCTCAGGTTCTGTGAGAAGGACGGTCTGAGCGGGCCCGCGCCGCTGCTACTCAAACTGCTGGACCGGCCGGAGCTGCTCATCCATCCGGAGGTGGCGGGCGTCCTGACGGACCTGCGGAAGAAGAAGGCCGACATCACCCAGACGGACCCCTATGAGCAGTGTCTGCTCATGCGGAAGCCCTTCATCAACCGGTCGAACTTCCGGCAGGTGCTCCAGGACTTCGTCGCGCGCAACCCCGCGCGGCGGCTGCTCGTGGTCAACGGGCGACCGAAGTCCGGCAAGTCGTACTCCAGGCTGTTCGTCACCCACCTCAAGGGCGCGTGCTCTGGCTTCGCGCCGGTGTGGTTCTCCACCGTGGGAGGACAGCCGGAGAACTACACGCCGGACGAGGTGGCTCGCGGCATCGTGACGGTGGTGGACGGCAACGTGGCGCAGATGCCCGCGCAGCACAGCTCGGACAACCGCAGGGCACATAACTTGGCCACCTGGGTCATCAACGAGCTGGGACGGCGCTCCACGGCCTTTTGCCTCTTCCTGGACGGGCTCCGGCACGCGCCTCGTGAGACGCACGCATTCATCTACTTCCTGGCGGACGCCCTGACGTCGAACCTCCATCACGTCGACGGGCGCCTCGTGCTCATCGACTATGACTCGGAGATGCTCGCGGACCTGCCCTACGGCTTCGACGAGGAGACCCTGGACCCCATCCAGAAGCCGGACGTGGAAAAGTTCTTCCTTCGCGTCCACCCGGACCCATCGAAGGACAACATCGACAAGGCCGTGGCGAAGGTCTTCTCGAAGCTCACCTTGACGCCCGCCGACGAGCAGTGGCAGTCCGCCGTAGCCAGGGCGGTGCTGGAGGTGACGCGTGAACTCTAGCGCGCTGTCGCGGCAAGAGGTGGAGCGTCGGCGCGCGGTGCTACAGGCGCTCCAGGAGGATGTCGCTGAAGAGGAGATCACTCCGGAGCGGTGGAGCTATCGGATGGCGGCGTGCGTGCTGAGTAGCTTCGACCCAGAAGCCTTGCGGCCCATGGGAGGCGCGTCGGGTGTAGGCGGCGCGCTTCGGTGGTTGATGGACGACTGCGAGGTCGTAGGCGGAAGTGCTAACGCGCATCGCTGGATGTTAAAGGAGTCCGTTCGGCGGGAGGCCATTGAGCGGTTGGGAAGGTTCGATGGCTTGAGGGCGGCATTAGAACGCAACCCTCGCGAGGACGGCGCGGACGTGCTTCAGCGCCTCATCACCTCCTACGTGAGATTCGGGATACCGCCAGAGCGGTCGGTAGCCACTTACAGCTCGGTGAATGAAGATCGCCTCTTTCACGGAGGGGCGGGTGGTGAACTCTCCGAACCGGAGCACGAGCCCAGAACCACTCCGCTCATCTCGTACACTGTCGGGGACGTGGATCACCTGACCCGTGCGCTTCAGGTGGTCAGGTGGTTCGGTGCTGTCGTCGAGGGGCTTGCGCGCGCGGCAGAGAGAGAGCGGGACCTGGAGCTGGAACTGGCTCGTGCTCGCATGCTGGCGCCCTTCCGGAAGCTGGCGGGGCAAGACTTCCGGGGACGCAAGGACGAGCTGGAGAAGCTTCGCGTCCACGTGGGCGTGCTCGACACCTCAGTGTCGAAGACGCTGTCGACCTACGCGCGCAGGGTCCTGAACATGGGAGATGGAGCCTCCTTGCTCATCCATGGTCCGGGCGGCATGGGCAAGTCGACGCTGCTCTCCAGGTTCGTGCTGGAGCACAGCGGTGCCGTCCCCTTCGCCTATCTCGACTTCGACAATCCCCAGGTCAGCCTCGACAAGCCGGCGACGCTGCTGCTGGAGGCGAGCCGCCAGCTCGCCTTGCAGTATCCAGACTCCCGGATGCTGCTCTCCGCCTTCGATGCCCGGTGCCGGAAGGCGCTGGGCGACGAGCGCCAGCGCAGAACAAACGGCAGTCGACTCAGCCAGGGCGACTTCTTCCCGGTGAGCGCCCGTGAAATCTGGGTGCCCCTGGCGCAGGAGTTTGGGACGCTGTTGATGACGCACGTCCTGCACCGCTGGGCGGAGCAGGGAGGGCCTTTCCTCCTGTTGCTCGACACCTTCGAGGAGGTCCAGTACCGGAGCACGGACCTGGTGCGGGAGTTGGTGCATCTGCTTTCGGTGCTTCGCAGCACCTATCCCCAACTGCGGGTCGTCCTTTCCGGTCGTGCGCCCGAGCCCCGGCTGAAGGCCACGGAGCTGGTCCTCAAGGAACTGGATGAGGCCTCCGCGTTGTCACTGCTCGAAGCGAGCGGTGTGCGCGGTGAGGATATGCGCCGTGGGCTCCATGCCCAGGTGGGTGGCAACCCGCTCAGTCTGAAGCTGGCGGCGGAAGTGGCGCGCATAGATGGCGTCGATGCGGAGGGACTGCGCAATTTGAAGACGCGTCGGCTCTTCTTCTTCGCCGCGCGCGAAGCCGTGGTTCAGGGACAGCTCTACCGGCGCGTGCTTGAACACGTGCATGACCCCACTGTGCGAAAGCTCGCGCATCCGGGGCTCATTGTTCGCCGCCTCACGCCCGAGGTCATCCAGGAAGTGCTCTCTGAGCCATGCGGACTCGGAGAGCTGACGTTCGAACAGGCTCAGGCGTTGTTCGACCAGCTCCTGCGGGAGGTGTCCCTCGTCTCGCTCGGGCCCGACGGTGCGCTGTACCACCGGCCCGACGTGCGACGCGTGATGCTGGAGCCTCTGCGCGTGGACCAGCCCACGAAGGTTGCCGCCATCCATGCCGCGGCGGTGCGTTACTACGAAGAACATTCGGATGTCGTGAGCCGCGCGGAAGAGCTGTATCACCGCATGGCGAGTGGCCAGCCCCGCGAAGAGATTGATCCCCGGTGGATGCCAGGAGTGGCGCCCTACCTGCGCATGTCACTGGATGAACTGCCCGCCGAGGTGCAGGCCTATGCGGCCTCTTTTCTCGGAGTGGACCTGCCGCCGAAGGTTTGGGAGCGGGCACAGCTCGTGGATTGGGAGCGGCATGTTCTCCGCAGGCTCAAGGAACTGCTGCTCAAAGGCGAGCCGCAGTGGGCGCTCGAAATCCTGCATGAGCGGAGGGAGCGGACGCCCGGCAGTGTCCTCTATGCCATCGAAACGCGCGTGCTCATCCTGCTGGGACAGCGGGACGAGGCGGAGCGTCTCGTTCAGGCAGGAATCGACAGCTCGGGCTGGAACACGGACTCCGTGAGCACGTTGAAGCTGCTCCTGCTGAGGGCGCTGTTGGTCTCGGCACGCGGGGACCTGTCCGAAGCGCAGGGAATCCTGGACGACGCGGACCGGTTCGCGGCGGAGCGGGTCTGTGAGCCGGCGCGCGTGCTGCCCCTACTGAGCAACGTGCGGCTCTGGATGTTGCGCGCCTGCGGCTCACAGCCCCATCTGCATGCCGTGCAGACGCTGGCGCAACTATTGCGGCGGATGCCGAATACTGAATTGCACGAAACGCCCCTGCTTTACCTGAGGGCAATGAAGATGATGCTTGAGGTTGACGCGGCCGAGCCTCAAGCAACGTTGGAGGCGATGCGTCCCTTGGTGGAGGACCTCGATCAGTGGATCCGTGGCTCGGGACTGGAAGGCGCGATGAAGGAGTTCATTGTCCGATTGCATGGTGTGGACTCCCTCCGAAGTCGCCTACCGCCAAGGGCCTCTCCGCCAACGCCTGGTGTTGATGGAGCCTCTGCATCACGTGATTCGGAAGGGGCAGGCGCCCGTTCCCCGGAAACGCTGGCGCGACTCCTGTCGGCAGACCTGATGTCCTTTGAGTCCAGGGAAATGTACCGCCAGAACGCAGTCCCCACCCTCAAGCCACCCGAGGGTGCGAGCTTCGGCCCCCTGGGGTTCCTGCTGGAAATGATGTCCTGAGGAGGACGTGACATGACGACCTTTAAGTTCCTCACTGACGAGCAGCTCGACGTCCTCATGCAGGAGGCCATCAAGGCCAACTTGGCGAGGCCCGAGACGCAACAGGCTCTCCTGAGCGGGATGAACCCGCACTTCGTCGGGGGGCTTCCCGCGATTTCGCAACCCATCGCCCAGCTCAAGCTCACGCTGGACAAGCTCAACACCACGAGGGTGCTGACGGACGGCACCGTGCCCATGGTCTCGTGGCTGCGTAGCGCCGCGATGCTCGCGGGCCCGACGTCGGCGGCGAAGCTGTTCAGCGACACCCTCGCGTCCATCTCCAAGAACGCTCCAGCGGTGCCCGTCATCCAGCGCGATCAGCTCTCCGAGCGGAAGGAGCGCATCGTCCATGAGAACGACATGCTGCCCTTCGGCTTCCTCCTCGGAGGACAGAATGCGGGCCGCTGTGTCGCCCGGGCGCTTGTCCCTCGCTACGACTCGGGCACGAAGCGCTCGCTCGCCAATGGCGACCCGTACCTCTTCATGGGCACCGCGTGGCTGGTGACCTCCAGCCTGGTGCTCACCAACCACCACGTCATCAACGCACGCGTCCCGGGGGAACCGGATGCGCTGCGCTCGGACCTCGACCTCCAGGCTGCCGGGACGGCGAGCGAGCCTGGGACGGTGCTCCAGTTCGACTACGAGCACCCCAGTGCGCCCGTGGATGCGGCGAAGGTCGCGAAGCTGGAGGCTTTGCATCCGGTGCTCGACTTCGCCCTGCTGCGGCTCGCGGTGCCGCAGACGGCGCGGAAGTTCCTCGGTCTGCGCGTCGACCCGGTGGCGAATCGAACCCCCGTCAACATCATCCAGCACCCGCTCGGCCGGCCGAAGATGATCGCCTGCCGCAACAACCTCGTCACCCACGTTGCTGATACCGAGCTGCGCTACTTCACCGACACCGAGCAGGGCTCCTCGGGCTCTCCGGTGCTCGATGACGAGTGGCGTGTCGTGGCCCTCCATCGTTCCTCCATCGACATCGACGGCGTGGAGTACCAGGGCCGCAAGACGGCCTGGGTCAACGTGGGCACGCCCATTGGCGCCATCCGCTCGTACCTGAAGCAGCACCACGACAAGCTCTGGGAGGAAATCCGCCAGGCGCAGGGCCTTCCGGCCTGAGGCGGGACGCGGCTGGAGCTGATGAAGGCGGAAGGAACGTTCCTTCCACCAGGGTGATGCCCGCCCGGGCCTGGGGGCAGGACGCGGGTAGAGCCTGCCCGGGCGGGAGCTTTCGGGGTGGAAGGAACGTTCCTTCCGCCCGTCGGCCGGCCCGAAGGAGGCAGCATCTTTCCCGCGCTTTGGCCGGGTTCCGTCAGGCCTGTGCCTCGTGATTCCCGCGTCCTCACGCGGTGGATATCGCGTGAGGCGACGCCCGCTCCGCCTCGGCCGCCCTCCTTGCGGACCGACCGTCCACGGCCAACATCGCCATGGGGACCTCCTTTCGGAGCCCTCGGTGACCTCGGGATAGGATGAACCCGATGACCTCGACCTCACGGGATACCCAGGAAACGGAGCAGGGCCACGCGGACGCGGGTGGCCACGGCACCGGTAGCCCCGACACGGGCGGACAGGGGGGCGCGGACCGTTCAGAGGACGGTCACCGGCTGGCAGGAGTCCATGCCGCGAGCGCACAGGCCAGCGCAGGGCGTTCGGTGGACGGTCCCTACGGCACGGGCAGACAGGATGGCGCGGGCCGCTCGGAGGACGGTCATCCCCCTGCGCAGGGCTACGGCACGGGCGGCCGGGACGACGGCTCGCACACGGAGGGCGGCACGCCACTGCACCACACGCGCGTGGGCCGCTACGTGCTCCTGTCGCGCCTGGGCCGCGGCGGCATGGGCGAGGTCTTCGAGGCGTTCGACCCCGAGCTCCGCCGCACCGTGGCCATCAAGGTGCTCCACGAGCGCCAGCTCCTGGGTGAATCCCGAGACACGCGCGCGCTGCGGCTGATGCGCGAGGCGCAGTCCATGGCCCGCCTGTCCCACCCCAACGTGCTCACCGTGCACGACGTGGGCACGCATGACGGGCGCGTCTTCCTCGCCATGGCGAAGGTGGACGGCGGCAACCTGCGCCAGTGGCTCAAGAAGACCCAGCGCCCCTTCCGGCAGGTGCTGCCCATCTGCCTGTCCATGGGACGCGGGCTCGCCGCCGCGCATGCGGCCGGGCTCGTGCACCGCGACTTCAAGCCGGACAACGTCCTGCTCGGCTCCGAGGGCGGCGTCTGGGTGACGGACTTCGGCATCGCCCGCGAGAGCGACGCCTCCGAGGAGCCCACCGTCCCCGTGCCGCACGCGCTGCCTCCCGGTGAGGACGCGCCCCTCACCGCCACCGGCGCCATGGTGGGCACGCCCGCGTACATGGCCCCGGAGCAGTACGCCGGCCGGCCCGCGGACGCGCGCTCGGACCAGTTCAGCTACTGCGTCTCCGTGTACGAGGCGCTCGCCGGCAAGCGCCCCTTCATGGAGGGCACGCTGCGGCGCATGGCCGTCACGCTGCTCGACACCGCGCGCGCGAAGGAAGGCGCCATCGTCGCCGAGCGTCCCGACCTCGCCCCTCCCGCGCATCCCAACGTTCCCGGCTGGGTGCACCGTCTCCTGGCGCGCGGCCTCGCCGTGTCGCCCGAGGCGCGCTTCCCCTCCATGGACGCACTGCTGGACGCACTGTCCAGGGACCCGTCCGCCGCGCGCCGCAAGTGGCTGGGTGGCGCGGCGGTACTCGGAGGCGTCGCGCTGGCCGCGGGTGTCGCGGTGACGGTGTCGAAGCCGCAAGCACAGCCGTGCGTCGGCGCGCCCGAGCTGTTCGCCCACGTATGGAGTGCGTCGCAGCGGGCCGCCGTGGAGAAGGCCTTCACCAGCAGCGGCGCACCCGGCGCGGACGGGGCCTTCACGCAGGTGTCGAAGGCGCTGGACGCGTACGGCACGCAGTGGAGCACCATGCACCAGCAGGCGTGCGAGGCCACGCGCGTCAGCGGCGCCCAACCCGAGGCGCATCTCGCGCTGCGCATGGCGTGCCTGGACCGCCGCCTGCGCGCCGTGGACGCGCTCACCGCGGAGCTCACGCGCGCGGACGCGGACCTGGTGAAGCGCAGCACGGAGGCGGTGGACGCGCTGCGCGGCGTGTCCGGCTGCGCCAACGTGGAGGCGCTGGCCGCCCCGGTGCCACTCGCGGAGGACCCCGCCCTGCGCGCGAAGGTGGAGGCCGTGCGTGGCGACCTCGCGAAGGCGCAGGCGCTGCTGGACTCGGGGCGCTACCCGCAGGCGCTCCCGGCCGCGAAGGCCGCGGCGGACGCGGCGCGTGCGCTCGGCTATCGCCCGCTGGAGGCCGAGGCCCTCCACGTCCTCGGCTGGGCGCACCAGCGGCTGAGCCACACCGACGACTCCATGAAGGCCTGGACCGACGCCATGGCCGCCGCCACCGCCGGCCGTCATGACGAGGTCGCCGTGCAAGTGGCGACGGACCTGGTGGGAGGACTCAGCAGTGAGCGTGACTGGTTCTCCGAGGCCCACCTGTGGGCCCGCCTGGCCCACTCGCTGCTGGAGCGCATGGGCGGCTCGCCCGAGCTGGAGGGGAAGCTGGCCAGTCACGAGGGCATCCTCGCCTTCCGCGAGGACAACTATGACCTGGCGGTGACGAACTACACGCGCGCCCTGGCGCTGCGCGAGCGTGTGCTCGGCCCTACCCACGTGGAGACCGCCAAGGTGCTCAACAACCTGGGCATGGCGCGCGTGCGGCAGGCCCGCTACGACGAGGCGATGCCGCTCTACCAGCGCGCGCTCGCCATCACCGAGGAGCGGCTGGGCGCCCAGCACCCGCTGCTGGCCTCCACGCTCGCCAACCTGGGCATCGTCGCGAAGGAGCAGGGCCGCTACAAGGAAGCCCTCCAGTGGATGGAGCGCTCGTACGCGCTGCGCCGGGACACGCTCGGCCCGGACAACCGGCAGACGCTGCTGATGCTCAACGACCAGGCCACCATCCACGAGCTGACGGGTGAGCCGGACAAGGCCCTGGCGCTCCACGCGCAGGCGCTGGAGGGAATGCGCCGCGTCTTCGGCCCGGAGAGCCTGGAGTCCATCGAAGCGCTGCGCGCGCTCGCCGACGCGGAGGAGCGCCTGGAGCGCGAGGACGCGGCGCTGGCGCACTACCAGGAAGGGCTGGCCCTCCAGCGCAAGGTGCTCTCGCCGGAGGACCTGGCGCTTCACACGATGGAGGAGGACGTGGGGCGCCTGCTGCTCACGCATCGCAAGCGCCCCCGCGAGGCGCTGCCGATGCTGACCGCCGCGCTCGCGCGCAAGGTGCGCACGCTGGGCGCGGAGCACGCCGCCACCGTCCATCCGCGCACGGGCCTGGGCATGACGCTGCTGGCGCTCAACAAGCCCGACCGCGCGCTGAAGGAGCTGGAGGAGGCCGCGCGCGTGCTGGCCCCGCTGGGGTGGAGCGACGCGGAGTCCTCGTGGCTGCGCTTCGCGCTCGCACAGGCGCTGTGGAAGGTGAAGCCGACGGAGAGGCCTCGCGCCATGACGCTGGCCCAGCAGGCCGTGGAGGGCTACACGCAGCTCGGCCAGTACGCCCGGAGGGACCTGGACGAGGCCCGCCGCTGGGTGGCCTCGCACGAGGTCGCGAAGCGGTAGGCGCGGACCCGCAGGTCCACGCGCTGCTCCGCCAGCAGGCCCCGCGCCTGGAGGCGCGGTTCCCGTCGGCGGAGCTCCAGCGCTTCCTCCGTCACTTCTCGCCGAGCGCTCCGTAGCGCACCACGCGGAAGCGCGCGCCCTGGGCCTCGCGGATGCGGGCGGCGAGCACGTCGTGCAGCTCGGGCGTCCATGTGCTCCAGCGCTCGAAGAACTTCGCCGTGGCCGCCTTGTCGCCCGTGTGCTGGAGCGTGATGACCTCCTTGAGCAGCGAGCCGACGGTGTCCAGGTACTTGTCGTACTGGATGGTGAGGCGCGCCGTCTTCGGGTCCGCGCGAATCAGGCCGTGCTCCAGGAACCAGTTGAACTGCACCAGCTGCATGCGCTGGTACGGCTGGTCCTCGCGCGGGCGCACGTTCTGCAGCGTGCGGCGGATGCCGGAGGCCTGCACGGCGCGCAGGCTGGCGGCGTCCAGCGCGCCGCTCTTCTGGAAGGAGTGCAGCGCGAAGAGGCTGACGAGGTCCGCCTTCATCTCCTCCATGGCGTCCGCGTAGTCCTCCAGCGCCACGTCCAGCGTGCGGCCCTTCGCGTCGCGGTCCGGGCCCAGGTAGTGCCCCACCTCGTGCCAGAGCGTGCGCTGGAAGTTGCCCTCGGAGGTGAGGTCCTTCGCGTGCGCGTCCACCGTGGCGGTGCGCCAGATGCGCTCGTCCGCGGCGAAGAGGTCCGGGTTCTTCATGATGTTCTCGCGCAGCAGGATGGTGCGGCCGTAGCGGCGCGAATACAGCGGGTCATTGGGCAGAATCGTCGCGGTGTTGGTGCCGCGCGCCTGGCCGAAGTCCGCCACCACCTCGTACACGCCCACCGGGATGTCCTCGCGGATGCGCTTCTTCGCGGGGTAGGGCAGCGCGTCCTCCACGCCTTGCAGTCCATTCATCCGCTTGCGCAGCTCCGTCGTCGCCGCCTCGTTCAGCAGCAGCACGGACACGCTGTGGAAGGCCTTCACGCCGTAGAGCGCGTCGTCGTACGTCTCGTACGGGCCGAGCTGCACGTTGAGGTGCTTGAAGCGGCCCGTCACCCACGCCGCGTCGCCGCTCTCGTAGTCGTTGCTGAGGAAGTCGCGCGCGCGGTTGCGCAGGTAGCGCGCCAGCTCCGCGTCGCTCGCGTCCAGCCGTCCCGCCGCGCGCATGAGCAGCGCGTACGCCTTCACCAGCTCGGGCCCGTAGGCCACCGAGTACGGCACCGCGTACAGGCTCTTCGCGTCCGGCCGCTTCGCGCGGGCCTGGAGGCTCTCGCGCAGCCCGGGCTGCAGCGTGTCCAGCACCGGGTACGTCTGGAGCACCTTCAGGTCCTTGCGCAGGTTGTCCGCGGTGGCCCGGCGCACCACGGTGAGCGCGTCCATCAGCGTGTCGCGCTGCTCGGGGTTCGCGGCGAGGAAGGCGTCCACCTCCGCGCGCGTGGCGTCCGACGGGTAGATGTTGCGCGCGGGCACCTGCGGGTCCACGGGCAGGAAGGGCTCGCGCGCGTTGGTCAGCGTGCTGGCGATGGGGCCCTGGTACAGACGGTAGAGCGTGAGCAGATCTTGCGTGCGCTTCGGGCTGCCCAGCTTCTTGTCCAGGGCCTGCAGGCGCGCGGAGGCCGCGAGCGCCTGGTGGTGGCGCGAGGCCTCGTAGAGGTCCTGCAGAATCTGTCCGACTTCGAGCAGGTCCTTCACCGCCGCCTGTTCGTCCGCGGTGAGGCGCGAGAGGTCGGGGGCGAGCCGGACCTCCTCCGTCTTGGCGAGAATCTCCGCCACCTTCTCCTCGGGCCAGTAGCCCGGGGGCAGGGTGGGGGAGGCGGGCTGCGCGGCGGGGGCCGCGAGCGCCGTGAGGGCCGCGAGGGCCAGCGTCACTGCGTGGGGAAGTCGCATGGCGCGCAAGACTGCCACGGCCCCGTGCGTATTCCCCACGAAGTGCACCGTCTGGCGCCCACGCGGGGCCGGAGCGGACCGGGCCAGCGAGGCCGCGCGTCTTCTCCAGGAGGTGCTCCGGTCCGGCCCTGACTCCGCGCTGGACCGAGGCTCGCGCGGCCCCGGCGCTCCCACCGGCGGGGCCGCAATGGGCGAGGCCCCGGTCCGGCCCTGACTCCAGGCCGGACCGGCGCCCTTCGCGTCAGTTCTGCACGGTGAAGCGGATGACGAGCGGCACGCCGCCGACGCCTCCGGCGGACGCGTCGCTGTACGGCGTGGCGCGCAGCACGTGCGTCCCCACGGTGAAGGTGCTGCCGTTCTCGTAGTTGTCCCCGTACAGGGCGTAGGGGGTGCCGTTGTTGGTGAAGTTGCTGCTGTCGAGCGTGAAGCGGACGCTGCCGGTGCCCGGCGGCAGGTACGTGTTGGCGACGATGTTGAGGCGCGTGTAGCCCAGCGCGGCAAGGTCGCTCAGGTCGATGATGGCGTTGTTGTGGAGGGTGGTCACCAGCGTCCCGAGGCCGGTGCCCGAGGCCGTCTGCCCGTAGAGCTCGAAGTGGTTCACCACGCTCACGTGGTTGGGCAGCGCCGGGCCGGTGGCGTTCACCGTCAGCACGTTGCCGCCCAGCGTGCGCACCTGGAAGCCCTGGAAGTCGTCCTCGGGGTACAGGCGCGTCCAGTCCTGGAGCGTGCGCAGCGCGGACAATTCACCCAGGCGCACCGCGTTGTCATGGTCGCTGCGCCAGTGCACGCCCGCGAAGAGCCGCGCCACGCCGATGTTGGAGGCCAGCTTGTCCAGCTCGTCGAACATCATCAGCGTGCCGCTGTAGGGCACCAGCGCCGTGCCGTCCGAGTTGGGCACCTGCGGGTTGATGATGGGGAAGTCCGCGTGCATCGCCTTCAGCACGGTGATGCCCGCGCCGATGTACGTGGAGTGGCCGGAGGCATAGGCTGGGTGCACCGGGCTGCCCTCGCGGAACGCCTGCGGCAGCAGGTACGTGCCGGTGGTGCTCAGCCCGCGCTCGAGGTTCCGCTGGGCGTTGTAGAGGAAGATGCGCTGCAGCACCGGCGAGCCGAGCAGCTCGGAGGGCAGCTGCGAGTAGGTGCGGAGGCCGGCGAGGTGGGCGTGGACGCGGCCGCCGTACTCCTCGGGACGCAGCCGGCGGTGCACCTGCCACTTCTGGTACCACTGCGCCCGCAGCACGGTGTTCGTCACCAGGCTCGTCAGCGACTGCGAGTCGCTGTTGCCGAAGGTGACGAAGGGCTCCTGCTTCGAATAGTTGTTGTAGGGGTTGTTCGGGTCCTGCGCGCGGGGCGAGGACTTGGGGTCCGGGTCATACTTGCCGTCCGGCAGGAAGTCGCCCTGGCGCGCCATGATGAGCGCGGCGTTGAGGCTGGCCTGGATGGGGTAGTCCAGGTGCACCCACTCGGTGAGGTCCCGGGCGTTGCGGATGTAACGGCGGGTGGCGTCGTAGTCCTCCAGGGTGTCCGTCGGGTCCGCGGGCGGGTAGCCGTTCTGGATGTCGAGCCACTCGTTGAAGTCGGTGAGGCTGTCATCACCGCCCTTGCGCGTCAGGGTGCGCTGGTCGATGAGCTGGAGCGCGGTGGGCTCCACGCCCGTGGCGGGCGGGTTGCCCTCCACCGTGGAGGCGAGCGGGCCGCCGCCGAACGTCACCCCCTTGTAGAGGAACTGGGAGATGAACGGCCCCTGGACGGCGCCGGGGCTGTCCGCGCGGAACACGGTGCCGGTCGTCACCTGGCCGGCGCTGCTCTTCGCGCCGCGGTACTGACGCACCTGGTTGAGGCGGTTGATGGCGAGGCCGACGACGGCGTCACTGGTGTACTGCGTGAAGCTCACGTCGCGGAGGAGGGACATCCAGTACAGCTCGTCCATCTCCCCGGACACCTCGGCGCTGTTGAAGTCGGGCGCGGGGCGCATGGTGAGCGACTGCGGGTCGGCTCCCTCCAGCACGTAGGACAGGCCCGCCTGCGGGTTCACCAGCTTGCGCTCGCCCGCGAGGATGACGTTCTCGAAGGCGGCCGGCGTGCCGAGGGTGATGGCGTTGAGCAGGGAGGCGAAGGAGGCGCCATTCGGCTCTCCCGTGGAGTCGTGCTGCAGGCCCTTCGTGTAGACGGCGTAGATGCCGAAGTCGAACTGGTCGTTGTTGTTGGTGTGGATGGGGAGGGGCTGACTGCGCTGGAAGTCAGCGGCCTGCACGCGAACGTTGCGTGCGTCATCCGCGCGCTGCGTGTTCTGGGCCTGGGCGAGGGGTGCAATCAGGAGCGACAGCAGGGGTGTATATCGGGACCACGTGCTCATCGGTGTGTCTCCTCGGTGGGGGACGTCACCTGGACGCGGGTGGCGAGGCGGGGATGCGCCCAGGCGTGCCTGTCACTAGCCCGCGGGTCCGACAACGATTTCGTCGCGAGCACGTGTCGCGCCACGTGTTGTTCAGCAGATGGCAGATGGCATGCAGTGGCGGAAGAAGCAGACGCGTGAATGCTTCAAATCCACCACCAGCACGCGGCGGCGCCGAGCAGCGCCAGCCCGCCCAGGGCCATCCACCGCAGCCGGGAGCGCTGGCGGGATGGCACGGCCAGCAGGCGCGTGGACTGCTGTGCTTCTTCCTCGGAGGCCCCGGGCATCGACGCCGGCACGTGGGAAGGCGCGCGCGTGGGGACGGAGAAGAGGGAGTGCTCGGACTCGGGAGGCGCGGAGGGCGCGCGCGTGGGGACGGAGAACACCGGGTCCCCGGACGCCGGCGGGCGCTCGGGCGGAGGTGTCGGGCGACGAGGCGCGCGGGCCTCCGGGGCGGGCACGGGCCTGCGCATTTCCGCTCCGGGCACGGGCGTGGGCCTGCGCATGTCCGCTCCGGGCGCGGGCGTGGGCCTGCGGGGAGCCACGGGCTCTCCCCTGGGGCCCACCAGGCGCTGGGGCCTGGTGGCGGACAGGTCCTCCACTTCCACCTCCGTCGCGAGCTCGGCCGGCGCGGGCCGGGCCCGGTTCGGGGGCGGCGCATCCAGCAGCCGCGAGGAGAACAGCGTCGACTCCTGCCGCCCCGCGAGCACCGCGCGCAGCTCCTTCGCCACCTCCGCGCAGGAGCCGGGCCGCGCCTTGCGCTCCTTGGCGAGCATCCGCGCCACCAGCGCCACCAGCGGGGGCGGCGCGTCCTGCCGGAGCTGCTCCAGCGACGGAGGCGCGTCGTACAGCACCGCCTCCATCACCGAGCGCGCCCGGTGCGTGGGCAGCGGGCGCTTGCCGGCCACCAGCTCGAAGAGGCACACCCCCAGCGAGTACACGTCGCTGCGCGCATCCAGCGGCTCGTCGCGCAGCTGCTCCGGCGACATGTACCGCAGCTTGCCCATGATGACGCCGGACGTGGTCTGCGTGCCGTCCACCGTCTTCACGATGCCGAAGTCCGCGAGCTTCACCTCGCCCGAGTACGACACCAGCAGGTTGTCCAGCGACACGTCGCGGTGGACCAGCTCCATCCACTTCCCGGTGCGCGGCTCCGCGAAGGCGTGCACGTACGCGAGCCCGTCACACGCCTGGGCCACCGCGTGCAGCACGGGCACCAGCGGCAGCGGCTCGGGGCGGCTGGCGGCCAGGACGCCGGCGAGGCTGGAGCCCGGCACGTACTCCATGGCCAGGTAGACCTGGTCGTCGATGACGCCCGTGTCGAGCACCCGGACGACGTTGGGGTGCTGCAGGTCCGCGGCCACCTCCGCCTCGCGCAGCAGGCGCCGCCGGAAGCGCGGGTCCGCCGCCAGCTCGGCATTCATCCGCTTGACGACGACGGGGCCTTCCAGGTCCTCGCGCTCCGCGAGGGACACGCGTCCCATGCCGCCCGCGCCCAGCTCGCGGAGGATTCGGTACGGCCCGAAGCGCTCGATGCTCCCCATTCGTCGCGGAGGCTACCCCCGGAGCCCGCTACGGGTCTCCCCCGGGCTGACTACTCGCGCCGCCGGGAGGACTCGTCCCGGATGAGGACGTTGTTGGTGTGCGTCAGCCCGGGCGACTGCGGCCGGTCGTGGTGCCCGCGCACTCCGTCCGGGTCCTTGCCGCCCAGGGAAAGGCCTTGGGCGGCGTCGAGCCACCGGGACAGCAGCTCCACCAGGCGGCGGATGGGCAGCGAGGGCGGCTTGAGCGACGGGCCCTGCTCCGGGAAGGGGCCCTTGAAGATGTTGTCGGCGCTGCTCCCGCCCGGCTTGATGGGATGCCACTTCCCGGGCGGCAGGATTCCCGGGCGATCAAAGATGCCCGGCTTGTCCCAGGGGCCCGGCTTGGGGCCGACTTCGCCGATGCCGATTCCGCCCGGGGGCCCGTCGTTGCCCAGCAGGACGTGGTCGCCGTGGTCTCTCCCCGAGGAGCCGGGGCCGCGCATCGCTTGAAGTACGGGCCCCTTGGGGCCCTCGGCGCCGCTCCCGGGCTTGAACACGTCGGGGTTGATGCGTCCGCGCAGCTTCCCGGCCGGGTCGAAGCCGTCGGGCTTCGGCTTCACCTTCTCGCAGACCCTCTGGGTGTTGTCCGCGTGCGCGCTCCCGGTCCGCATCGAGCGCCCAATCCCGTCCCGCTTGTTCGGGTCCATGCCCCCGATGTCGATGCGCACCTCGTGGTCAGCGCGCTCCGGCGTCCTGGAGGGCTTTTGTGACGGGACGTGGTGATGACGCGGACCGGCAATCTTCACGGGACACCTCGGCGGCACGAACCTCGTGCCACTGGGATTATGGGTGTGAGCCGTTTTGAAGTTTCCGGGGAGTTCTTTGATGTTGGGAAATCTTCAAATTCGAGGAGAGCGATGCGACCGCGCCCCAGGCGTGACGCGGCGCGCCTTCAGCGCCGGCTGCCCCGGATGCCGGCGGAGCGCAGGTAGAAGCGCGCCGTCTGCGCGAGGAAGCGCAGCGGGAGGCCCGGGTCTGACAGGGCGCGCTGCAGCTCGCCCCCCAGCTCGGTGAAGAGCGTCCGGAGGACCTCCACCTTCTTCAGGTCATCCAGGTCGGACGCGTACCCGAGCGCGGGCAGGCGCCGCCGCCACACGGGGTTGCTGGCGAGGTTGGCGCGCACCGCGTCGAGCACGTCCAGCAGCGAGGGCGCCAAGAGGCCGATGGAGATGGAGAGCGCGTCCTCGGGGGCCTGGGCCATGTGCCAGTGGCCGGCGGGGATGTAGATGAAGTCCCCGGCCTCCAGGGTGCGCGTCTCCACGGGCGTCGTCTCCTGAGAGGCGAGCGCACCGCTGGGCAGCGCGTCGGGGAGCGGGACGGGGTGGAGCGTGTTCTCGCGGAGGAGGTAGTCCTTGCGGCCGGTGGTCTGGAGGATGAAGACCTCCTCCGGGTCGCAGTGCCAGCCGAAGCCGTGGTGGCCGGCGGGCGTGCAGTACAGGTGCAGGTTGATGCGGCCGTGCAGCTCCGCGCTGAAGGTGCGCGCCAGCTGCGCCAGCCCGGCGTGGTGCTGGTCCGGCTGGCGGAGCACCAGCGTGTAGCCCTGGGCGAACAGCTCGCGGGCCTGCTTCGCGGTGGAGGGACGCTCACCCGCGTAGGGCACGCCCTGCCGCGCGAGGAGCAAGTCGCACTCCGTCTGCTCGACGAGCTCGTCGACGACGCTCCAGGTGCCCAGCTCGCGCAGGCGCTCCGCGGCGGCCCGTCCGGAGAAGGGCTTGCGTTGATAGTGCTCCCGCAGGAAGCGCTCGCGGGGGAAGTCGTTCAGCAGTTCTTCGAGCAGCATGTGGCGCCAGCGTAGCCGCACCCGGGCGGGCGCACGGGGCGCGCTCCGGTGTCACCCGCCAGGGATGCTTATCAGGTGACGAAGGGAGGCCCCTCGCGGCGGGGCCTCCACGCAGTGAGCCTCAGAGTCCACCCAGCTGCGCTTCCGGATGCGCCGCCCGCAGCTGCACCAGCGACGCGAGGCAGCTCTGCCACTCGCCCTTGGCCAGCGAGCCGGTGAACTCGCCCAGCACCGGCGCCACCACGCGGGCGAACGACTCGTCCTCCAGGCCCAGGTCGCGCACCAGCTCAATCACGCGGCGCTTGGCCACGCTGGCGGACAGGCGCTTCTGCACCTCGCCCTCGCGCGCTTCCTTCGCGCGGCCCGGGGGCAGGCCGAAGAGCATCTTCCGCAGGAAGGTGCGCAGCGCCTCCACGTTGGGGAAGCGCTCGGTGGCGCCCACGGGCGCTTCCTTCGCGCCCACGGGCTTCCAGCCCTCCGGAAGGTGCGTGGGGCGGTGCTTCTCCCAGAGCAGCCGCACGGCGAACAGGCCCACCTCGCGGTCCGCGCTCTGCATCAGCCACGCGAGCCGCTCCGCGCCGCCCAGCCGCGCGTAGTGCCGGCGGATGAGCTCCACCGCCACCTCGCGCGTGCTGCGCTTCGTGCTCTCCGACAGCGAGAAGACCTTTACCGGGTCCAGCTCCTCCGGGTGCAGCACGTACCGCGCGTCCGCGCCCTCCTCGCCCGCCTTCAAGAGGGCGTCATAGGCCAGGTTGCGGACCTCCTTCGCCTCGGCGTCGGCCAGCTCGTACACGCGCGTGTGCCAGCCCCAGGCGCGCAGCTCCGCGCGCGTTATCGCCAGGGCGAAGCGGCGCACGTCGTCGCGCGCGTCGAACAGCGCCGGCCACAGCTTCTCCGGCGTGTACGCCTTGCGCGGCGCGCGCGGCTTCAATTCGTACGACTTCGATTCCGGCTGCTCCGGGCCGATGACGGGGTGGTGGCAGCGCAGGTACGTCTGCGCGAAGCCGCGCACCTGCACCGGCTGCTTCGCGCCCAGCGCCAGCTCGAACAGGCGCTCCAGGCCCGCCGCCGCGTCGCCCGAGTCGCTGAAGTCCGCCGGCGCCACGTTCTCCAACAGGTAGCGGTGCGCGAAGCCGTGCAGCTGCGGGTCCGCGCGGCGCGCCAGCGCCAGCAGCCACGGCACCGTGAGCTGGCGCGCGCTGAACAGCTTGCGGTTGCCCAGCAGGGCCAGCGCCACGTCGCGGTGCTTGCGGCTGAAGACGAGCCCCTTCACCCGCTCCACGTCCAGCCCGGGCAGGCTGTCCGCGCGTGTGAGCCAGTTGCTCACCGTGCCGCCGATGCGCGGGTGCGACGCCTTGTCCAGCAGCCACTCCGGGCCAATGGCCGAGGGCGGGTACGCACCCAGCGCCTTCACCGCCAGCCCCTCCACCGGGTGCGGCTTCTTCTCCAGGCGTGGGTCCTCCAGCAGCTCCTTCCAGAAGGCCACGGGCAGCTCGGTGCCGGGGTACTTGGACGCGACGTAGCCCTTCACCCAGTTGAGCTGCTCGCCGGCGCCCAGGTACAGGTCCCGCAGGAAGCCGTGGGACAGCTCGGCGCGGTCGAAGGACTGCTCCAGCGACTTCGCCGCGAAGGCATTCGTCGGCTTGGACACGAGCAGCCGGCCCAGCAGCTCCACGCCCAGCTCGCGCGGGTTGCGCTTCTCCAGCGTGGCGGCGGCGAAGGCCTTCACGTCATTGGCGCCCTGGGCCACCAGCAGCGCGAGCCGCTCGGCGGGCAAATCCTGCGCGTGGGCGCGGGCGTACTCAATCGCGTACGCGCGGGCCTTGTCGCTGGGGGACATCAATAGCGCGAGCACCGCGTCGTGCAGGCCGAGCGCGCGCAGGCGGCCCTGGTGGAACTCGGGCGAGCCCTGCAGCGTCTCCACGAGGAAGTCGTGGGCGCTGGCGAGCGGCCGGCGCGCGAGCCTGTCCAGCCACGCGGGCGTCACCTTGCGCAGCACCTCCGGGAAGTCCTTGCGCAGGCCCTGAATCGCGAAGCGCGCGGCCGGGTCCGACTGGCACGTGTCCAAGAGGCGCATCAGCGCGTCCGGCGAGCGCTTCCACGCGTCCGGGAAGGCGCGGTGCTTCACCATGTCCGCGGGCGGCTGGATGGAGAAGGACGTGGCCGAGTAGTCGCCGGTGCCGTGCGCCCAGATGTGGTGGGCCACCCAGACGGTGTACCAGGACGGGTCCTGCTCGTAGTGGCGCAGCACCTCCACGGCGAACTGCGGGTACAGCTCCGGCACGGCGGCGCCCAGGTGGCGCAGGTAGCGCCACGCGCGGCGGCGCAGGTAGGTGATGGTGCCGGCCGAGACTTCGCGGTTGTAGCCGCCCCGGCCGCGCTCCGCGTCGAAGCGCCAGGCGAGGATGCCGAAGATTTCCGCGTCGTGGCGGGCCTCGGCCAGTTTGTAGATGCGCTTGAAGCCGCCCCACAGGCCGAAGCGCAGGTCCCCGCGGCGGATGAGCTCCATCAGCGCGGCGCGAGACGTCTCGGTGCCCTTCTCGTACAGGCCGACGAGCAGGTCCGCCAGGGCGAGCCTGGGCGGACGGGGCACGTCCTTCTGGGAGTTGAAGCGCTGCCACGCCTCGGTGGAGGCGGTGCGCCGGCCCTCCGAGTCGTAGCGCGCCTGGGCCTGCTGGAGCGTCTGGAGCAGCCTGTCGAAGGTGAAGGCGTCCTTCGGCAGCGGCGTCTCGGGGGCCTTCTCCGGCTGGCCGAGGAAGGCGAGGACGGCCTCGGCCAGGTCGGGCGCCTCGGCCCGGACCAGCCGCTCGAGGTCTGCTGCGCTCAGCGCATCACTCGTGGACATGGTCCTGGGGACTTAGCACAGCCCTCCGGGGGTATGCCTCACCTCTCACTTCCAGAAAGTGAAGATGTCGAAGAGGTCCAGGCCGGCGCCGAGGCTGGACTTGCGGCTGCGGTTGTCGAAGTACGTCATGTCCATCAGCAGCGCCACGGCCAGCACCATCTGCCGCAGCCGGGCGTCGGCGCAGTCCGGTTTGAACTCCAGGGTGAAGGTGTCCGCGTCGGTGAAGGCCTCCTGCAACAGGCCGCTCCACCGCTTGCGGACGACGGCCACCTCCACGCCGCGCTGGAGGATGCGGAACGTCCAGGGCCTGAGCAGCGGCCCCTCCACCGTGGCGATGACGGCGCCGCCCGGCGTCACCACGTCGAAGCGCCGGCCGAGGAGGCTGAAGCGCTGCTGGATGCTCGCCAGTGGCCGCCCGTCCCACGCCTCCACGTCCGCCCGGGACAGCAGGAAGCTCCACGGCCGCTCCACCGCGAGCGCCACCGTGCCACCCAGCGTCACGCACTCCAGCCGCGCCTTGTAGAAGGGCCAGAGGTTGCGCTTGAGCGCCGAGCCCCAGCCGTCCCCCGTCTCGCCCACATACACCGCCGGCCGGCCCGTCGGGTCGCACACCTCGTAGCGGTTCTTCGTTTCCCAGCCGACGAGGATTTCTGCCAGCTCGCGCATCTGCCGCATGCGCAGCTCGGGGGCCTCGAACATGCCCGCCAGCTGCGTGCGCAGCTCGTGGCTCATGTAGCGGGGGTCTCCCGGTGGCCCCTTGCCCGCCGCGCCGGCCGGAACCTCCACCAGGTGCGCGGCATCCGCCGTGGCAATGTCCCCCGAGGGCGACGGCGAGCGCCGCTCGCGGCTGCCCCAGTCCAGCTCCAGTTCCTCGGTGTTCGCGAGCGTGGGTTTGGTGCTCATGGCCGGGAGTCTACCGCCACCGCCTGCCACACGGGAGCCACGTCCCGGACGAGGTTGTCCCCCTCGGACACGTCCAGCTCCTCGCGGTGGATTTCGGGCTGCCCGGGCCTGAGCTGGCTGAAGAGGTAGAAGGTGTAGTGCCCGGGGGGGATGCGCTCGTAGACGAGAGAGCCGTCCGGGCCGAAGCCCGTGCGCGGGATGGAGAGGTACACCAGGGAGCGCCGCTCCCGGCGGACGGCCGTGGGGGGCACGGTGCCGGGGATGAGCGAGTAGCTCAGCAGCCGCTGGCTGCGCTCCTGCGCGTCCACCCGCACGCGCAGCCGGATGGAGGCGCTCCCCGCCCGCTCCGTCAGGGCCACCGTCACGCGCCCCCCGGGTGGCAGGCGCACGTGCTGGGCGAGGAACTCCATCCGGCGTCCCTCCGCGGTCTCCTTCGCGGAAGCGTGCACCATGTAGTCCCCGGCGGGCAGGGTCTCCACGTGGAAGCGGCCCGGGGAGGCCTGGGCCCAGAGGGTGGAGCCGTTGGCCATGAGGTCCCCGGGGCCGCCGCCGTTCCGCACGTCCAGGGGCACCAGGAGGACGTCCGTCTCCACGGGGCGGCCCTCGGCGTCCGTCAGGGTGCCCTCCACCCTCGCTCCCGGAGTCAGGCGCACCTCCAGCATCTCGTCATTCGCTCCAACGGGTTGGCGCTGGCGTGGATAGCCGTCGCGCGACAGGTCCAGCTCCAGGGGGCGCGCTTCCAGCAGGGGCAGCGTGAAGGAGCCGTCTTCGGCGGTGGTGTCCATGGCGAGGGCGGGGCCCGGGCCCGGCCTCGTTTCCCCACCCGGGAGCCCCACCCGGACCAGCACTCCGGCGATGGGCTGGGACGTCACCGCGTCCACCACGCGGCCGCGCACCTGGCGCCCCGGCTCCAGCCGCACGTCACCCAGGTCCAAATCCCTGCCGGGTGGCACGTCCACCTCGCGCACGGCCAGGGTGAGGCCGGGCGCGTCGAAGCGCAGCTGGAACGCGCCCGCGCGCTCCATGGCGAGGCGGAAGGTGCCGTCGGGGCTGCGGACGTGCTCCTGGTTGACGGTGAAGCGCGTGACGGGCGTGCCGTCCCGGTGCACCACGCGTCCGAGGACATAGCCCTGGTAGCGCAGCACCAGCCGCACGTCCGTCGCACCCGCGCGGGACACGACGCCCGGCCGTAGCTGGGACTCTTCCGGCGCGGGCTCCTGGAAGGTGTAGCCCGGCTTCTCCGCCCTCAGCACGCACGGGCCCTCCGGCAGGTGGTGCAGGGTGAAGCGCCCGTCCGGGCCCGTCTTCGTGGTGGAGGGCGAGAAGCCCGAGTCGTCGTCGGGCTGCTCGCGCAGGGTGTACGCGTCCACCTCGGCGTCCGGCATGGGGCGGCCCTGCTCGTCCACGACGAGGCCCGACACGGACTTCCCCGTGTCCATCCGCAGCGACGCGTCCACCGTCTCCGTGCCCCGGATGGACACGGTGCGCGAGGCCCTGTGGACGAACCCGCTCATGTCCAGCGACGCGTGCAGCACGTACGTGCCGGGAGGCAGCCCGCCGAGGGTGAAGCGGCCCTGCTCCTCGCTCGTCGTCTCCAGCACCCGGCCCTGCGCGTCCGGGCCGAGCTGCACGGTGAGCTCCACCTGCTCGAGCGGCTCGCCGCGGGCGTCCGTCACCGCGCCCTCCAGCGTGCCGCCGCCACGCAGCCGGAACTGGAGGCCGGAGGCCGGCGCGTCCACCTCCATGCGCGCGGGGAGGAAGCTGTCGCCGCCGGCGGTGAGGGTGCAGCGCCCCGGCTCGGGCAGCTCGATGAGGAAGCGGCCCTCCTCGTCGGTGAACACGCTGGAGGACCCGCCCCAGGGCTCCTCGGCGTCATCCGTCCCGGTGGCCTCCTCGCTCCGCGGCCTGGGAATGGGGATGCCGTGGTGGAGCCTGCGGGGAGCGCGAGTCACGGGGCGCACCGCCGTCACCTCGATGTCCGCCAGCGGGCGGCCCTCCATGTCGGTGACGAGGCCGGCGAGGACGTGGGCGCGCTGGAGGGTGAAGGACAGGGGCGACGGGGACGCGGACACCTGCACGCCCTCCATCTCCAGCTCGCGGTAGCCCTCCGCATCCACGCCGAAGGTGTGTGCGCCAGGGGCCAGGGGGCCCAGGCGGAAGCGGCCATCCGGCCCGGTGGTGGCGTCGCCAGTCGGGGAGCCCTCCGCGTCCGACGCGTAGGCGATGACTGTTGCTTCGGGGATGGGCTGCCCGGCCTCATCCAGCACCACGCCCTCGGCATGGACGAGCGTGCCCAGGCGCACCGTGGCCTCCGCGTCCGGGCCCCCCTCGGTGAGGCTCACCTGGTCGAAGCCGTGCTGGCCGTCGCGCTCCGCGAACACGTCGTAGTCGCCGGGAGGAAGCGGCCCGAGGGCGAAGCGGCCCTCCGCGTCCGCCACCCCGGTGAGTGACACCGGGGAGACGCGCACCTCGGCGCCCGGGGCCGGCGTGCCGTCGGCGAGCAGCACCCGGCCGGTGAGTCGCCGGGGCGGGTGGAGGACGAGCGGGTCCAGCTCCTCGTAGGCCGCGTCCGGCACGTAGGCCGGCATCAGGCCGGGGCTGGACGCGACGAGGCCATAGTCGTCGTCGGGCAGCGGGCCGAAGGCGAAGCGGCCGTCCGCGCCGGTGCTCGTGGTGAAGTAGCGCGACTGCGCGCGGTGGACGAGCGTCACCTTCGCGCCGGGCAGCGGTGCGCCGGACTCGGCCACGACGCGGCCCGCGAGCGAGAGCCCTTCATCCAGCGCCAGCACCACGTCCTCGCGGCCCGTCGCCACCTCGGGCTCCATGGCGGAGCCGCGCGCGCCGAGGGCCCAGAGGGCCACGGTGCCCTCGGGCAGCGCGTCGAGCTGGAAGGTGCCGTCCGCTCCCGTCGTCACCTGCGCGAGCACGGGCGCACCGCCGCGCTCCTCGGTGATGAGGTCCAGGAGGCTCCGCTCGGAATCGCTGTCGCAGTCGGGGGAGAGCAGCGACAGCTCGGGGGACTCCTCGCCGCAGGGGATTCGGGACAGCGACTCGCCGGGCAGCGCCTGGGTGGCGGAGACCTGGATGCCCGCGAGGGGCTGGCCCTCCATGTCCACGACGCGCCCGCGCACGGACAGCACGCCGCGCGGCGGCGGGGTGGGGAGGCCGGGGCCCGGGAGCGCCCGGTGCTCGGAGCGCGTGACGGCGGGGGCGGGTGCCTCCGTCGAGGTGCCGTCGCGAAACTGGAGGAACGCCACGGCGGCGCCCAGCGCGAGCACGCCGAGTGCGATGACCCCCACCGACGACTTGCGCATGGCGCCCTCCCGGGAGGGCCCACGGTAGCAAACCCGGTGTCCCCGGGTCGCCAGGCGGGCAGGCTACGCCTGCGTGGGAGCGGACACTCCCGACTCCAGCCGGGCCTTCTCCGCGATGATGAGGTCGCGCACGTGCTCGCGCAGGGTGGGCACGTCGGGGAAGGCGGACGGGTCCACCGGAGGCATGACCTCCACGTGGCAGTGGGACTGGGTGTCCAGCACCCAGCCGTGCTTGGGCAGCGTGCGCGCGGTGCCGGTGAGGACGACGGGGATGATGGGGCACTTCATCTTCATGGCCAGCGTGAAGGCGCCGTCCTTGAAGGGCTTCACCTGCCCGTCGAAGGAGCGCGTGCCCTCCGGAAACATGAGGATGGGCACGCCGCGCGCCAGCCAGTACTCACATTCGCGCATCATCTTCGCGATGCTCACCTTGTCCCCGCGAATCAGCGGGACGTAGCGGTTGAGGCGCATGTTCCAGCCGATGAGGGGCAGCCGGAAGTTCTCCGCCTTGGAGACCCACTTGAAGGGGCGGTAGAGGCCGAAGAGGACGAGGATGTCGCCGAGCGACTCGTGGTTGGACACCAGCACCGCGGGCCCGCGCCAGGGCAGGCGCTCGCGGCCGTCCACGCGCAGGCGCCACAGCGGATTCACGTAGAAGTAGAGCTGCGCCCAGAAGCACGAATACAGGTGCAACACCCGCCCGTCCCGGTCGAACGGGAGCGTGACGAGCCAGAGGAGCACGGCGCCCACGAAGAGCACCACGCTGGAGAGCGCCAGGAACGACCAGAAGAGGATGGAAAGTAGGAGTCGGATGGCGCCGCGCAGTGTGCCACAGCCCGGCGCGCGGGAGGGAAGGGGAGTTGCTTCCTCAGGGCCCCGGCGGGCCGGCCTTCGCGAGCAGCTCCACGAAGGTGGTGAGGTACGGCGCGGGACGCACCGTGCGCGGCCAGGCCGCGTGCCAGTGACGGCGCAGGCCCGGCTTCGTCACCCGCACGGCGGCGAGCGTGCCGCGCGCCAGCTCCGGGGCGATGGCCCAGCGCGCGAGCACCGCGATGCCGAGCCCCGCCTTGGTCATCTCCACCATGGCCTCCGTCAGCTCCACGCGAGACACGCGCGCCGGGGTGACACCCGCGGGCACGAGCACCTGCTGGAAGAGGGTGCTGTGCGTGAGGGGGATGCTGTAGAGCAGCACGTGCTCCCGGGCGAAGTCCTCCGCGTGCAGCACGCGCTTCTTCGCCAGCGGATGGTCCGGGGCCAGGACGGCGACCAATTCGTCCTCGAAGAGCGGGGCGCCGGTGAGCCGGCGGTGGTGGACGGGCTCGCTGACGATGCCCAGGTCCAGCTCTCCCGCGAGCAGCGCCTCCACGGGGCGGCGCGTGGCGTCCACGGCGATGCGGACCTCGACGCCGGAGTGCTTCGCGGAGAAGCGCCGCAGCACCGAGGGCAGCCAGTGGTAGGCGGTGTAGCACTCGGTGGCGAGGCGCAAGAGGCCGCGTGACTCCTGGGAGAGACGGGAGACCTCGGCCTCGGCGGCGTCGACCTCGGCCACCACCTTGCGCGCGGCCTCCAGCACGCGCCTGCCCGGGCCGGTGAGGACCATGCGCCGGCCCTGACGCTGGAACAGCTCGGTGCCGAGGCGCTCCTCCACGTCGCGGAGCTGGTGGCTCAGGGCGGGCTGGGACAGGTGCAGCACGCGGGCGGCCGCCGTCACGGAGCCGGTGTCCACCACCGCCGCCACGAGTCGCAGGTGTCTGACGTCCAGGACCATCCATTCGATTCTGTCATGGATTCATGCGGACGATGCGCTGGATGCATGTGGGCAACTTGGGGATAAGTGACGCGTTCCCTCGCTTCGAGGTGCCCGCATGAGCCTGAATACGCAGTCCCTGGCCCCGGATGTCCTGGTCGTCATCGGGGAGACGTATGCCTCCAACGCCACCCTGTTCCTGGATGGGCGCGACGTGCTGATGGTGGACGCGCTCGGCAGCCGGGCGGACGCGCTGGCGCTGCGGCGCTTCGTGCACGAGGAGCTGAACGCCCGGGTGCGACTGGCCGTGTGCACCCACGGGTTCAGCGACCACCTGGCGGCGCTCCAGGAGTTCCCCGAGGCGCTGGTGCTGGCGCACGAGCGCTTCGAGGAGACCTTCCAGGCGGAGCGGTTCCGCTCGGAGGAGGAGTCGCGGTTCTTCCGGGCGCCGGAGTTGCGGCTCGGTGGGCCGATGCACGTGCGGTGGGGGCGGTATGCGCTGGAGGTGTTCCCGAATGCGGGGCACACGGCGAGCACGCTGAACATCGACGTGCCCTCGCTGGACCTGCTGTTCTCCGCGGACACGGCGGTGGGGCACATGGCGTACATCGCGTACGGGGTGCCGGAGGCCATCGACGCGGCGCTGGGACGCTCGGAGGCGCGAGGACGCTCGCGTGTCATCCAGGGGCACGGCGGGGTGGTGTCACCGCGGACGCTGGGTGCGGCGCGGCATTACTTGAGGGCGCTGGAAGGGGCGGTGAGGGAAGCGCGCGGAGTGCCGGAGCGGGTGCGGGCGATTCCGTTGAGTGCGTGCCTGCCGGGGGAGGTGCGGGGCAGTGACTTCGAGGGGTTCTTCCACTCGCGGAACCTGGACGAGGTGGTGGCGCGGCGACTGTGGGCGTGAGGGTGGGCTCGGCTTCAAGGCGCGCGGGTGGGCAGCTCGCGGAACGTGATGCCGTCCAGCTCCAGGCGGCGCGCGGCTTCCATGAACCGCTCGGTTCCCACAATCACCGTGGCGAAGTTGCCTACCCGGAACAGGTCCAGGTCCGCTGGCAGGGACGCCGTTTCGAGGATGGGAGCCTCCGGCAGCCGGAGTGCGACCCGTCCGCAGGAGGCGCATGGAGGGGGCAGGTCCAGCGGTAGGCAGTCCGGGTGCAGCCTTCCATGGGGTTCAATCTGAAGCTCCAGCAGCTCCGGCGGGTTCTTCTGGCGAAACCGCAGCTCCGTTCCACAGCCCAACAGTCCCCGCACGCCTTCCGCCTGGAGACGCTCCAGGGTGTCCCGGCGCAAGAGCAGCAGATAATCCCCCTGCCACGTGAGCGGCCCCAGGTCTCCACGGGCCGTGCCTACCAGCGGCCCGAAGCTCGTGCCGGGCGGAAGCGTTGCCGAGGGAGGCGCCAGCGGACGCACCAACTCGCGGAGGCGCACGTACTCGGGCACTGAGGTCGGCCCAGGGCTTGCGAGCTTGGCCCGCTCCGGCAGTTGCGAGAGGTCCACGGAGGGGTAGTCATGCCCTGATGCACCCCAGATGGCGCCACATGCGGTGCAGTCCACACATGGAAGGGACCACTTGTGTGCGCCGCTGAAGTCGCCTTTGTACCGGGCAGTTGCCGCCCTGTTCTCTCTGAGCTCGAAAATCCGCGTCATCTGTCAGGGGCCTCACCCGGGCCGGGAATGGTAGGGCTGAATGGGGCCGCCGAGGAGCTGGAAGCGGTAGATGAGCTCTCCTGCGTGCTTGAAGAGCTCTTCCCTGCTGGGCGTCGCGTTCTGCCTCCTGAAGTCACGCCAGGCATTGTTCCATTCACCGCCGCGGTCCCCACCCCTGTGAATCCTGATGTGGATGTCTCGCGCAATGGGCAGGGTGTAGTCGTGGATGTTGACACCCCTTCCCTTGAACCACTCCGCCAGATCCGATGCCTGGGGAAAGATGTGATGTTTCTCGAAGCGGCCCGCCGGCAACTGGCGGTTTGGCGGCGCGGGTCTGGGCTCACCGTGCCAGGGGAAGACCATGACGGGTCCACCCTCGCGGGGGAGCTTCATCCCGCTTCCCCAGTTGCGCTGGGGGCCACTGCCGGGCGCCGCCGCGGCTGCCGGAGGACGTGCAGGGGGAAAGCGCACCCGCTGCACTCCACCGGGCACGTCTTCGCAGCGGTAGAGGCCGCAGGCGTCGCCGCCACACACGAGGGTGGTGCACGTGTCCTCGCGCGGATTCGTGCACTCCACTGCTGTGTCAGCCGACGCCAGTTGGGTGGACGGCGCGACGGTTGAGCAGCCGAGCCAGACCACGGTAATCAGTGACAAAGAGAGTGCCTGGAGGGCTCGCATGTCATGGCAGATACCTCAGTCACTCGTTTGCGTCAGTGTCTGAGTCCCGGCCCCGTCGCTGCGCGGCAGGAGGTGGACGGATGTCCTCGCGAATCGCCGTGAGCCCCGACGACACGGACTGGCGCGTGGCCCCGGAGGTTCCGGGCCTGCTGCTGGAGGTCCCGCATGAAGGCCGCTGGCGCCAGCGCCCGTCCCTGCACATCGAAGCCACGAATCACCGCATGCTTCGGGTGACGAGCGGTGGGCAGCCGCTCCTCTGGCTGCGAATCGATGATTGGTGGGAGGACTGCGCCTTCCTTCGCGGGCCCGCTCCGGCGCCCTGGCGGCTTCCCTCCTTCACCTCGGCGGAGGCACGAGGCGTGCCCCACGCTCCCGCGACGGTGGAGTGGTGGACGTCCTGGGCGCACCGCTTCGTGAGGGAGCTGGAGCGTGCCGAAGCCTCCATCCTGCACGCCGGTCGCTGGGGCCTGCGACCGCTGCTCCCCGTACCCGAGAGCAAGGCCGCGTCGTACCCGCGCATTCCCGCCTCCCGGTCGGGTGGACAGCTCGAGCCGCCCTCCTCCCTGGAAGCGGCGCTGCGCTTCGAGCCGTTCTGGTGGGAGTCCTGGGTCTGGCAGCCGCCCGACTGGCACGCGGTGCGGAGCGGTGCCGTGCTCTCCCTTCGCCAACCCTCGTCACCGGACGACGGCCGGGTGAAGGCCTGGCGCAAGCACGCGCGGGACGGGACGCTTCCGCCCGTGCTGCTGCTCTACTTCCAGCTCGTCGGGAAGTGGCTGGTGGTGGATGGGCATGACCGCCTGCACGCGGCGTTGCTCGAAGGGCTGGCTCCGCCCCTCCTGGGACTGTGGCCCATCCAGGAGCGGCCGCTCCCGGACAATCCCCACTGGCGCGCGGGCGCCCAGCAGGGGGCAGAGGCCGCTCTCGGAGCGGGTATCACTCCCGCCCGGGTCGACTCCGCGAACGAGTTGCTCCTGCGCAGTCACCAGATGTACCAGCGGCTGGCAATCACCCGCGCGTGGCCGCTCGCGGGAGGTGCCTCGGCGTGGAGGCGCGAGGTGGCGGCCCGGCGTGAGCGGATGCCCTTCCCCGTGAAGGACCCCGCCGACTGGGCGTGGTTCGCGGGGACGCGCCAGCGCTGACCCCTTCTTTGTGAAGGACCCCGCCGACTGGGCGTGGTTCGCGGGGACGCACCGACGCTGACCTCTTTCCCCGTGAAGCACCCTCGGCAACCCGGCGTGGTTCCTCCGAAACGCGCCAGCGCCGCCGCTTCACGCCGCCGCGCGGGGCTGCTCCAGGGAGACGCGCGGCGGGGGCAGGACCTGCGGCAGGCTCGCCTCCACCGCGAGGTGCAGCTCCGGCGACGCGAGGCGGGGGAGGACGACGAGCTGCGTGCTCTCCTGCGCCACCACGCGCAGCGGCCGCTCCACCTCCAGCAGCATCGTGCCCCGCGCCGTCATCCTCGGCGCCGCGTGCGTCAGCTCCACCGCGCCCGACAGCACCAACAGGTACGAGCCCGGCTCCAGCAGCCGCTCCTGCCGCGGCGCCAGCTCCACCTGCTCGCCCCGCTGCAGCCAGCCGAGCCGCGCCTTGCGGCCCAGGTGCGCGTAGCGGTCCATCCCCCGCACCAGGTCATCGAAGCGCCGCTCCGCGAACGTGCCCCACACGCTGCACCGCAGCCCCGCGTCCGCCGCCAGCAGCGGCAGCAGCGCCGCGCGCGGAATCCGCACCAGCGTGGACGCCGCCGCCGTGCGCACCGAGGCCGAGCGCCGCTCGCTCCCCAGCATCGCAATCTCCCCGAACACCGTCCCGCTGCCGAGCTGGTTCACCACCCCGTCCTCGCCCCCGCCGCTCTCCGCCAGCACGTAGGCCGCGCCCCGCGCCAGCAGGTACAGCTCGTCGCTCGCGTCACCCTTGCGGAACACGTAGTGTCCTGCGGGCAGCTCCATGATTTGCGCGCTCGCGGCCAGCGACTCCAGCGCCTGCGTGCCGAAGCGTGAGAACAGCGGCGACGCCTTCAGCTGCCGCACCACCTCCGAGCGCCGCAGCTTCGCGCCGCCGGGCAGCCGCCGCGCCAGGGCGCGCAGCGCGTCCATCGGCTTGCGCAGCGAGCGGCCACACAGCACGCGCAGCACGCTCAGGATGTTGGCCGCCGTCGCCGGCACCAGCGTCACCAGCCCGTGCCCGTCCACGTAGCGGGGGTTGGACTCCATGAAGAAGCGCGCCGCCGGCTTGTCGCACTGGCGCCAGTAGTCCTGCTCCACCTCGGACTCACGCGTGCGCCAGCCCACCTCGCGCAAGAGCGGGTTGGCCGCGTCCACCTTCTCCAGGCCGAACTCCGTGGCCAGCCCGTCCATGAAGGCCAACAGCTCCGGCGGCACCGGCTGCTCGCGGCGCGGCCACACCTCGCCGCAGTACTTGGCCAGCAGCGCGTAGCTCGACGGGTGCACCAGCGAGCCCATGTAGTACGCGGGCCGGCCCGGGTGCCGCAGCATGTACTTGAGCACCAGCGACAGCCCGAAGCGCGTGTTGGTGTTCGCCCCCCGGTACGCCCGCAGTGAGCCGGCTTCCGCGCGGAACACCGCCGTCGTCACCCCGTTCAGCGGCTTCTCGAAGACGTGCATCGCGAAGTAGCCGACGATGTCGCCCTCCTCGTTCTTGTGGACCTGAATCCAGGTCTGCTCGGCCTTGGACTCCACCACGTACTTCGCGAACGACTCCCGCTCCACGCCGTCGAAAATCTGCTGGTGGACCGCGTACAGCGCGTCCGTCAGGCGCGCCCGGGCCTCCAGGGACAGGGACTTGGGGACGATGACTTCGGTGCTCGCGATACGGGGCATGGCGGTTCCTCCCGGCTCTGCTGGCGGGCCCCTTGTGCAAGCGCGCGGCCAGGGTTCGCGCGCGCTGTCACGGGTGGGGTTTCCCGAGGGAAACCCCCGCCGCCGGTGTGAGGAAGAGGACGGGGAGTGGGGGCCTGTGCGCGTCGGGAGGGAACGCGGGCGCGTGCGTGGGCGACGCCATGTTGGGGGGATGGAGCCGGCCGCGTCTGGGGAGAACGCGCGAGCGTGCGCGGGTGACGCGGGGCCGCTCGGTGTCCCTCAGAACCCGTCGAACACGAAGAGCCGCCAGTCGGGTGTTACCTCGCGCACCACCTGGCCTCCGGCGGGCAGGTCCAGCTCCTCGCGGTGGAAGGCCTGCAGCGAGCGCTCCACGAGGAAGAGCGTGGCCCGTCCCGGCGGCAGGTTCCGGTACGTCACGGTGCCCGGAAGTTGGCCCTCATAGGGAAAGGCGCGGGCCTCCACGGGAGGGAAGTCCCGGAAGAGGCGGGGTGGAGGCGCGACGCCCGGGAACAGGATGCTGAAGCCCACGGAGTCGTCCACGCGCAGCTCCAGCGTGGCCCCCGTGCTGCGCGCCACCAGGTCGAGCTTCACCGTGCCGCTGGCGGGAAGTTGCACGTCCTGCGGGTCGAAGACGGTGGAGCCGCGCCGGATGCCGGGGGCGAACGCGTACACCCGGTAGCTTCCGGGCTCCAGGCCCTGGTGGACGCCAGCGCCCTTCGGAATCGAGTAGGAGCGCATCGTCAGGGCCTCTCCCCGCCGGTCCAGGTAGAGGGTGGCATCCATGGGCCTGCCCTGGGCGTCCCGGACGGACACCTCCACCGCGGCGCCCTGTTCGAGGCGCACCGTCAGTCCCTCCTCGTCTCCGGCTCCGAGGTCGAGGCGCCAGGCGCGGTAGTGGTCCGCCTCCACGAAGAGCTGGAGCGGGCCGGGCTCGACGGAGGGCAGGGAGAAGTTTCCGTCCGCGTCCGTTCGCACCGCGCCCCGATGGCTCCCGATGGGCACGGTGCCGATTCGCGCGCGGGTGGCGAGGACACTGACTCCCTCCAAGGGCTCGCCCGTCTTCGCGTCCAGCACCCGGCCCGACACCCGGCGGCCCGGGCCCAGCCGAATCTCCCCCAGGTCCACGTCGGTGCCCGCCTGCGCCTCCACCTCGCGCAGCACCGGGGCCATTCCCTTCGCGGACAGCTCCATGCGCCAGGTGCCCGACGTCTCGATGGGGCGGGAGAAGACGCCGCGCGGGTCCGCCAGCTCCTTCCCATTCAAGCTGAAGCGCGTCACCGGCGCGCCGTCCGGACCGGTGAGCCGTCCATGGATGCGGCCCAGGTGCTCCAGCACGAGGCGCACCTCCGGGGCTCCGGCGCGCACGCGCAGCCGCTGGAGCTCCGGCTGTCCACCCACCGAGCGGGCGGGCACGAAGCGATGAACGTTGGCGAGGACGTGCAGCCAGACCTCCTCCGGCTGGAGGTGCCGCAGCGTGAAGCGGCCGTCCGCCCCGGTGAGGGTGTACGGAGAAGGCCCTCCCGACTCGTCCCCGCGCCGCCACGGGGGGGCTGTCCCCAGGGGAAGCATCGCATGCACGCGGACCCCCGCCACGGGCTGGCCGGCCTCGTCCACGGCGAGCCCCGTGAGCGTCCACCCCGCCTCCAGCCGCAGGGCCACCTCCACGGCTTCGCGCTCGCGCAGCTCGAGGGGCCGGGACGTGGAGCGCTCCACTCCGCCCGACACGTGCGTTGCCTCGAGCACGAAGCGGCCCGGCTCCAGCCCCTGAAGCGAGAAGTGTCCGCGCGCGTCCGTGGTGCCCTCATACGCGGCCTTGACGTCCTCCCCCTCGCGCCACAGCTTCACCCAGGCCGCGGGGATGGGCGTGTCCCGCTCGTCGGTGAGCGTCCCCGACACGCGGGCCTTGCGAGGCAGCACCACCCGGACGTTGGACGACGGGGCCGTGACGAACTCTTGCGCACGGAGGCGGCCGTCCTCGACCCGGGCGTCGAGGTAGAAGGTCCCCGGCGCGGGAGCCTCCATCAGGAAGCGGCCCGCTTCGTCCGAAATGGCGAAGCCGACGCTGTAGGTCTCACCGTCCCCATCCTCGAAGAACTGCTCCAGCTCCAGGACGACGTCTTCCACCGGATGGCCCGCGTCGTCGACGACCACGCCTTCAATGGGGATGGTGGCCTCGAGCGTGAAGTCCACCCGGACGTTTCCCGGCCCGGACTCCACGACCTGGGAGTCCGAGGCGTATCCGGTCGCGGTGACCCTGATGCTCAAGCGGCCGGGTTCCAGCGGGCCGAGCTGGTAGTGGCCCGTGGCGTCCGTGAAGACGTCGTGTCCCTTGCCGGTGACGAACGCTCCGGCGAGGGGGTGCCCGGCTTCGTCACGGACGGTGCCCTCCACGCGCAGCGCGCTGCCCAGCTCCAGGAGGACCTCGGGTGGAGACGTGCCCCGCTCGACATGGAGGGCGGCGTGTTGCTCGCCCCGCGTGGCCGTGAGCAGATAGCCGGAGGAGGACCAGAGCCCCTCGAAGATGAAGCGGCCCTCCGCGTCCGTGGTGGCCAGGTGGTCCGGGTGGACTCCCTTCTGCTCACCGTCGTCGAGCTCGGGCCAGAGCGTGGCCCGGACCTGGACGCCGGGGGTGGGCCGGCCATTGTCCAGCACCCGGCCCACGAGGCGGCGCGGACGGCCGAGCACCACCTGCTCGTGCTCCGTTCCCTGCGCGAGCTCCGGAGTCCAGCCCTCCTTCGAGACGGCGACGCGGTAGCTCGCGAGCGGCAGCGGGCCGAGGCGGTAACGGCCGTCCGCTCCAGTCTCCGTGTCGAAGAAGCGGGTGTGCTCCGTGTGCACCGCCGTCACCCGCGCGCCGGCCAGCGGGGCTCCGTCCTCGCTGAGGACGATGCCCTCCAGCGTGAGGCCCGCGCCGAGCGTCAGGGTGAGGCCCTCCTGCCCGGCCGCGACGTCCGGCCACATGCTCGCGCCGCGTGCGTCCACCGCCCAGAGCGCGAAGCTTCCGGAGGGCAGCCCGTCGAGGGAGAAGGTGCCGTCCTCCGCGGTGGAGGTCTCAGCATGGAGAGGGGCTTCGCCCTCGCGCCCGAGGACGAAGTCCAGCACGGCGCTGGCGGCTGCGTTCATGCACTTCGGGAGCTTCTGGCGCCACAGGGGCCGCTGCAGCACGTCGCCGCAGACCAGCTCCGACAGTGTCTGCCCGGGCTGGGGCCTCGTCGCGAAGACGTGCACTCCGGCGAGCGGGCCACCGTCCCCGAGCACGACGCCGCGCAGGTGCAGGTGGCCATCCGGGCGCGGTGCGGGCGCGGCGAGGAGGAAGTTCGTGCTCTCGCGGGTGGAGCGTGTCACCCGCTCCGGTGCCGAGCGCGCCACCGGCCGGCTCAGGGCGATGCCCAGTCCCACGGCCAGGGCCAGTACGCCGATGGCCACCGCCAGCCCCTTCCCCTTGCGCATGCTCCCTCCGCGAACCGCCAGCGAGTGTAGCAGCGGGGAATCACGGCGCGGGCATGAGGCTGGGTTCCCGAGCGACCGGGACGTCACGAACCGTCTGCCCGGCCGGTGGGAATGACGGGCCGGGCGCCGGACGTGCCCGGGGGCGTGCTGTTCGGAAATGTCGGGACATTTCGCCGCGCAAACCCCCGACATTTCCGAACAGGACGCTCCCTCGAGCTCCCCGGACCCGCTTGCTGCGTCAGCCGGCCTGGAGCACGGCAGCGGGCTGGGCCGCGCTCAGGTTGGAGTCCAGTTCCTGCACCCGGGCGCCCTCGGCGGCGAAGGCCTCGCGCAGCCAGGGGTGGCAGGTGAAGGCAATCACCTGGTGCTGCGTGGAGAGCCGGGCCAGCAGGCGGATGGCGCCACGGGCCCGCTCCGGGTCGAAGTTCACCAGCACGTCGTCCACGATGAGCGGCAGCGCGCCGCGTGTCTCTCCGAAGTCGCGCACCACCGCGAGGCGGAAGGCGAGGTAGAGCTGCTCGCGCGTGCCCCGGGAGAGCTGCGCCGCGCTCCAGTCTCGCTCGCCGTCGCCCACGCGCAGCTCGCGCTCCTCTCCCGTGGGGATGAAGACGCGGCGGTAGCGGCCTCCGGTGAGCTCGGCGAAGTGCTCGGAGGCGAGCTGCACCACGCGCGGCTGCTGCTCCTCCTCGAAGCGGCGTCGGGCCCGGGCGAGCAGGGCCAGCGTCAAGCGGTCGGCGGCGTAGCGCGTGGCCAGCTCGGCGACGCGTGCGCGCAGCGCTTCCTCTTCGATGCGCAGCCGCGCCAGCTCGTCGTCGTTCTCCCAGGCTTCGAGCTGGTTGTTGAGGGCGCCCAGCTCCGTGAGCACGGCCTTGTGCCGCTCCTGGGCCTCGGTGTGGCGCGCGCGCCGGGAGCCCAGGGAGGCGTGCAGTCCCTCCTCTCCGCCCACCTCGCGGAGGGCCTCGCGCACGTGGGCCTCCGTCAGGCCGGTGCGTGCTTCGATTCGCTGGGACAGCTCGCGTGCGCGGTGCGTGAGCTCGGCGTAGCGGCGGGCCTGCGCGGCCCGGCGGCGGAAGGACTCCTCGTCGGCGCCACCGCCCTCGGCCAGCAGCAGCGCGAGCGCCAGCTCCTCCTCGTGCGACAGCCCGTCCAGCCGGGCCTTCTCCGCGAGCAGCTCGCGGCGGCTCTCCTCCAGGACCCGGCGCTCGGCGGTCTCCTCGCGCGCCGTCTCCAGCGCGGCGGCGACCCGCGCGGCGACAGTCTCCAGGGCGCCCGGTGGAAGCGCCGCCATGATGGCGGTGGCTCGCTTCGCCACGCTCTCCCTCGTCACCGTGGCCACCAGTCCCGAAGCAAGTCCCGCCGCCTCGGCTTCCTCCCACAGCTTCAGCGCCACGGGCGCGCAGGCCCGCTCATCCACCGCGAGCGCCGCCTCCTCCGTGCCCACGTCCAGCAGCCGCTGCCGGAGCGCCGCCGCGTCCCGCCACAGCGTCAGGGCCGCCAGCGCCGGGAGCGTGGGAGGGAAGTGCCGCGCGGACAGGTGCTCCGCCAGCTCCTTCGCGAGCGTCCCGTGTCGCGCCTCGGTCTCCCGCAGCGTCTCCTCCGCGCGCTGCTCCTCACGCACCGCTTCGCCATGCCCCTCCCGGAGCTTCTCCTCATCGCGCAGGAGCACCTCGCGCCGCCCGGCCTGCTCCAGCGCTTCCGCCAGCGCGGCCTCCCGTGCCGCCAGGTCCGTCGCCGTCGCCACCGGCGTCATGCCGGCCTCCGCCGCCGCGGACAGCAACTCGCGGTGCAGCATCTCCTCGCGTGCCGCCAGCCCCGCCAGCGTCGAGCGCAGCCGCTCCTCCTCCTGCTGCCTCCCGCGCTGCCGCGCCGCGTGCGCCTCCAGCCCCGCGTCGCGCGCGGCCTCCACGCGGCGCCTCGCCACCTCCAGCACGCCCGTCAGCACCAGTCCGCCCACGAGGCTCAGCGCTCCGGCCACGGTCCCCGCCAGCAGCCACGCCACCACCGCGAGCACCACCGTCACTCCCGCGACGGCGGGCACCCACCACATGGGCAGCACCACCTCCACCGGAGGCGGCTCTCCCTGCGCACGGGCGCTCTCGAACTGTCGCCGCAGCTCGGCGCGCTGCTCACCCAGTCGGTCCAGCTCCCCGCGCACGCCGCGCAGCCGCCCCAGTCCGGCCTGATGCTGGCGCACCTGCGCCGGCCGCACGTCCGGCAACCCCGCCAGCTCCCCGCGCGCTCGCGCCACCGCGCCGTCCAGCCGCTCCCGCTCCGAGCGCGTCCGCATCCGAGCGCCCAGGGCCTCGCGGCGCTCCGTCTCCACCGCCGCGAGCCGCGTGGCCAGCTCCTCCAGCGCCGCGCGCACGCTCGCGCTCAAGTCCAGCGCCAGCAGCCCGGGCCCGTCCACCGGCAGCCCCAGCTCCCGCAGCTCGCGCTCCACCTGCCGGCGCTTCTCCTCCACCGCCGCGCGCCGCGCGGGCAGTGCCCGCAGCAACCCCGAGCGCTCCGTGTACGCGGCCAGCGCCAGGTGCAGCGCCTCCTCCCGCCCGCGCACCGGAGAGGGCAAGGCCAGCCGCGCCAGCCCCGCGTCCACCGTCGAGAGCTTCTCCGCCAGCCGCGCCCCTTCCGCGCGGTAGTTCCTGCGCCGGTGCAGCGCGTCCTCCAGCCGGGCCTCGCCGCCCTCGGGGAAGTGCTCCAGCTCCGGCAGCGACGCCAGCTCCGCCCGGGCCTCCGCCAGCGCCGACACGTCCGCCAGCGCCGCCTCCAGCCGCCCGAGCCGCTCCAGCTCGCGGCCCGCGTCGTGCAACTCCGCCTCCAGCACGCGCTGCTCTTCACCTCGCGCGGCCAGCCGCTCCTTCTCCGCGAAGTACCGCGCCGGACGGTCTCCCGCCTCGCGCAGCCGGGTCTGCACGTCCTCCAGGGCCCGCAGGGCCTCATTCAGGAGCGGCGTCTGCCCCTTCGGCTTGTAGAGCTCGCCCGCGCTCCTCTCCAGCTGCGCCACCACCTCCGGCAGCCTGCGCGCGCCGCGCATGCTCGCGGCGACGAGGGCCTCGGAGGCGCCGCGCTGCTCGGTGAGCCTTTCGAAGCCGGCCAGCTCGTCCAGGCGGAAGGCGAAGACGTCGAAGAACAGCTCGCGCGACACATGGCCCAGCGCGTCCTGCACGCGCTCCCACGGCAGGGGCAGCCCGTCCGGCCCGAGCACCGTCGGCTCGCCCCGGGTGGACTTCTTGTTCACCGCCACGCGCCGCACCAGCAGTGGCCCCGCTTCCGTCGTCAGCCGCAGCTCGCCGCCGAAGGTGCCGCCGTCGCGGGGCTCGTAGCGCTCCGGGTGCCCGTTCTTCTCGAAGCCGAACAGCATGCTGCGCAGGAAGGCGAGCAGCGTGCTCTTCCCCGCCTCGTTGGGCCCGTACAGCAGGTGCATCCCCGGCCCCAGCTCGCGGTGGAGCTGGGAGAAGCGGCCGAAGCCCTGCACGCGCAGCCCGTCGATGCGCAGCCCTGGCTTCATGGCGCGTCCTCCTCGTGCAGTGCTTCCGCTCCGTGCAGCCCGGCCCGGACGACCCACTCCGGACGCGGCGTGGCCAGCACGTCCACGCCCAGCCGCTTCAGCCGCTGGCCCAGGCTGCCCAGCGCCTCCTGCTCCCACAGCCGCGTCAGCTCCTCCGGGCTCTCCGCGAGGAAGCGCGCCTCGTCCAGCAGCGTGCGCGAGAAGCCGCCCGCCGCGCGAAGCGCCTCCACGTCCAGCTCCGGGCGCGTGCCGTCCCGCAGCGACTCCAGCAGCACGGGCGGATGGCCCCGGGCCAGGCGCTCGCGCAGCTCCGTCTCCACCTGCGCCAGCGCCCCGGGCCGCGCCAGCTCGCGGTGCAGCGGGCCCCGGCCGGTGAGGGTGAGCCGCACCGCATGCCCGTCCAGCTCCGACGCGCACTGCGCCTCCACCGCCTCCAGCGCCGTGGACACCAGCCCGTCCAGCGTGCCCACGCCGGACAGCGGCAGCTCCAGCTTGTGCCAGCGCACGCCGTCCACCGGGACGAAGCGCCGCCGCGTGCCGCCGTCCTCCACCTCCACCAGCACGCAGCCCCGCTCGCCGGACTCGTGCGCATGGCGCCCCTGCGGGTTGCCCGGGTACACCGCCACGCCTCCACCCGGGAGCGCATGCTCGGCCCGCGTGTGCACGTGGCCCAGGGCCCAGTAGTCCAGCCCGCGCGCGCCCAGGCCCGCCGCCGTGCACGGCGCGTAGTTGGCGTGGCCCTCCGCGCCGCCGAGGTTGGCGTGCAACAGCCCCACGCTGAAGCCGTCACCGGTGCGGCGGAAGCGCGCGGACAGGTCCTCGCGCACCTCCACGTCGGGATAGGAGATGCCCTGCACGCGGCACAGGTGGCGGCCCTCGCGCACCACGTCCGCTTCCTCCCAGTCCGGGCCGAACACCTTCACGGACGCGGGCAGGCCCAGCGTCCCGGTGTCGCCGCTGAGCGGGTCATGGTTGCCGTGGACGATGAAGGACTGGATGCCCGCGGTGTCCAGCCGGGCCAGCTCGCGGCGCAGCGCGAGGCGCGCGCGCACCGAGCGGTCCTTCACGTCGAACAGGTCTCCCGCGAGCAGCAGGAAGGCCACGCGCTCGCGCAGGCACAGGTCGACGATGCGGGCGAGGGCGCGGAAGGTGGATTCCTGGAAGCGGCCGGGCAGGGGCCCGGGCGCGGCCACCCCCCGAAACGGCGTGTCCAGGTGCAGGTCGGCGGCATGGACGAACTTGAAGGGCATGGCCGCCTCCCACCGTACCCGAAGCCGCGAGAGGGCCCGATTTTCCGGCCCCGCGCCGATGGCTGGAGGACAGCGACCTGCCCTCCGCGACGAGGCGGCGTCGGCTGACCGCCATACCGGATGTAGACGGGGAGACAGCACACCCGTGAAGGGGCCAACCCCGGCCATGGGGTGGCCCCCTCGTGGAGGGACTCCGCTGGAGGTCGGATGCCGGGGAGACTCAGTCCAGCTCGAGCAGGTTGAGCGTCGGCAGCGAGCCGCCGGGGAACTGCTGCAGCTTGCCGCCGGTCGCCAGGCCGCCGACGTCGACGGTGGCGAAGCCCGCCTGCCCGAAGAGGCTGCTCACCTCCGTCTTGGCGCCTGCGTCGTCTCCCGACATGAACAGCACGCGGCGGCCTCCGGACTGCCGGGGGTCCGCCGCGAGCACGGCGGCGAGGAGCGTGTTGCCCGCCTTCACCACACGCGCACCCGGGGCGAGCGACGCCACGACTTCGCTCGACGTGCGCCCTCCCAGGTCGGCGAGGCGGAAGCCGGGAAGGAGGACGGGGTTGGTGGCATCCACGAGGATGCGGCCATTCCACGCGGGCAGGCCGGACAGCGCCCCGGGCACCTGCTCCCACGGGACGGAGAGCATCACCACGTCCGCGGCCGCCGCCTCCTGCCGCGTGCCCGCCCGGGCCCGGGGGCCGAGCTGGCGCACCAGGCCCGCCAGCGTCTCCGGGCCCCGGCTGTTGCTGACAATCACTTCATGGCCGGCCTTCGCCATGTGGCCCGCCAGGGCCTGACCGATGCTGCCCGCGCCAACGATTCCAATCTTCATGACACGCTCCAGGGACTGCCCTTGCACCAGAGATGGAATGGCCTTCCGCGCCTTCACTTCGCGGGAGGCGTGTCGAGGAGCTGCTGCTCCCACGTGAAGCTGGTGCCGACGTTGCCCATGTGGTCGACGAGCAGCTTCGCGATGCCGGGCACGGTGGCCTCGCGGGCCCAGTCGCGCTGCAGCTCGGACGCGAAGACCGTCCAGGTGAGCGGCACGGCGCCGGCCTGGACCATCCGCTGAATCGCCACCTCGTGCGCCTCGAGCGAGACGCCACCGGAGGCGTCGGTGACGATGTAGACCTCGTAGCCCTCGCCGAGCGCGTGAATCACCGGCATCGCGAGGCAGATTTCCGTCCACAGCGCGGCCATGACGAGCTTCTTCTTGCCCGTCTTCTTCACCCACTCGACGACGCGCGCGTCCTCCCAGGTGTTGATGGTGGTGCGGTTGATGGGCTTCTGCTCGGGGAAGACATCCTGCAGCTGCTTGAGGAGGTAGCCGCCGCGCTCCTCCACCACCGTGGTCAGCAGCGTGGGGACGTTGAACAGCTTCGCGGCCTTCGCCAGCCCCACGACGTTGTTGATGACCGTCTGGGTGTCGTGGCTGCGCAGGCCGGCGAACTGGAACGGCTGATGGTCGATGAGGATGAGCGCGCAGTTGTCGGGCGTGAGCAGCGCGTCGAGGCCAGCCTTCGGGTTGCGGGAAGTAGTCATGGTGTCGTCTCGAGGAACAGCCGGGGTGGGTTGCTGATGGAAACGATGATGAAGGTGGGCCGCCTTTCGGAGTAGAGGGCAATGCACAGCATCACTTTCAACAGGATGTTTAAAGCATGGAGACCCTCATCACCCTGGAGTCGTTCGTGCGCAGCGCGCAGTCCTCCAGCTTCTCCGCGGCTGCGCGCGGGCTGGGCCTGACGCCCGCGGCCGTGAGCCAGAATGTCGCGCGGCTCGAGTCCCGGCTGGGCGTGCGCCTGTTCCAGCGCAGCACGCGCGGGCTGACGCTCACCGAGCCGGGAGAGCGCTTCCTGCGCGAGGTCAGCGGCGGGCTCGACACGCTCCAGACGGCCATCGCCAACGTGTCGCTGGCGGCGGAGCAGCCGGCGGGCGTGCTGAAGGTCAGCATGGCTCCCGCCTTCGGGAACGGCTACCTCGTGCCCCTGCTGAAGGACTTCCTCGCGCGCTACCCCGCAATCGTGCCGGACTGGCACTTCGACAACCGGGCGGTGGACCTCATCAACGAGGGCTTCGACGCGGCGATTGGCGGGGGCTTCGACCTGCCCTCGGGGCTGGCCGCACGGGAGCTGGCCCGGGCCCACATCATCGCGGTGGCCTCGCCGGCCTACGTGGCGCGCATGTCGATGCCGAAGGCGCCCGCCGACCTCCCGCGCCACGAGGGGCTGCTGCTGCGCTCACCGCTGACCGGGCGCATCCGCTCGTGGCCGCTGCGCAACCGCGCGGGCGAGCAGGCCGCCGTCGAGATGCGGCCGCGCATGATTCTCAATGACCCCAGGGCCCTCACCCAGTGCGCGGTGATGGGCCTGGGCATCGCCTTCGTCGCGACGCTGGATGCGCTGCCGGACCTGAGAGCGGGCACGTTGGTGCGGGTGCTGCCGGACTGGTACGCCGACATCGGCCCGATGTCGCTCTACTTCGCCGGACACCGGCAGCTGCCCGCCAAGACTCGCGTCTTCGTGGACTTCGTCGTCGCCGAGTTCAAGCGCCAGGACCTCGCCGGGATGCTCGACGCGAGCGGAGGCGGCGGTGCTTCCCGGGCGCGCAAGGGCGCCGGGGCGAAGCGCTAGTCGGCGGACACCGTGACGCCGCCCTCCTGCTCCTGGAAGTGGACCTGGAGCAGGCCGCGCTGGACGTGCTGGCCTCGCGCGGCGAACACGGAGTCGAAGCTGCCCGTGTCTCCACGGAACTGCACCCGCGCGGCGCTGAGCGTGTAGGGGCCCCCGGGGAGCACGAGGGAGATGCGGCCGTCCGGGTCCGTGGCGACGCTCCGTGCGGTGCCCCCGGCGAGGTCCTCGTCGGGGGCCACGCGCACCTCGATGCCGGGGACGGGCGCGCCGTCGGAGAGCACCCGGCCGTCGAGGCGGCTCGGACGGTGGAGCGTCACCTCCTGCTGGGGGGCGTCGAGGGATTCGAGCGCCGGCAGCCAGCCGTCCTTCGCGACGAAGACGAAGTAGAAGCTCCGCGGCAGCGGGCCCAGGTGGAAGCGCCCATCCGCGCCGGTGGTGGCCTCGGCGTAGACGGGGGCCTCGCCCTCGCGCGCGCCGACGAGCTCCGTGACGAGCGCGGTGACATGACTCATGCACTCGGGGAGCATCCGGCCCCGGAGGCTCGGGTCCCTCGGGTCCTCGTAGGGCTCCAGTGCGCCTTCGGGGCAGGGCAGCTCGGAGAGCGTCTGCCCGGGCTCCGGCCACGGGGGCGCCGTGCGTGTCCACCACCGTGCCGCGGAGGTGGCGGCCCGCGCCGGGGCGCTGCGCCGCGGTGGTGACGGAGGCGCGGGACGTGCGCGGAATGACGGTGGAGGGAGCCGTCTGCTCCGGGGGGGACGCGCCGGGCTTCCGCGCCGCGCGAAGCAGCCCGAGGATTCCGAGCGCGAGCACGGCGACGATGAGCAGCCCCGACATCCACCGACGCATGTGCGAGCGCCCTCCGCCTGTTTCGACACGGTAACAGGGCCGGGCGCCGGCCCGTCGAAAGCGCCGCCATCCGCGCCGCGCGGCAATAGACTGCGCGCCCACCATGCCCCTGCCTGGCCAGCGACACCTCTTCGAGATTCCCGACGGCGTCACGTACCTCAACTGCGCGTACATGTCCCCGCAGCTGCGCGCCGTGCGCGCGGCGGGCGAGGCGGCGCTGGGGATGAAGGCGCAGCCGTGGCGCCTGACGTCACAGGACTTCTTCACCCACTCGGAAGCGCTGCGCGGCCTCTTCGCCCGGCTGGTGGGCGCGGACGCGGACGGCGTGGCGCTGGTGCCCTCGGCCAGCTACGGCATGGGGGTGGCGGCGGCCAACGTGCGCGTGCGCCAGGGCCAGCGCATCCTGGTGCTGGCGGGCGAGTTCCCCTCCAACTTCTACCCGTGGCAGGAAGTGGCGCGGCGCGCGCACGCCGAGGTCATCACCGTGGACCGCCCGGAGGACGGTGACTGGACGCGCGCGGTGCTGGCGCAGGTGGACTCGCGCTGCGCGGTGGTGGCGGTGCCGCACTGCCACTGGACGGACGGCGCGTGGGTGGACCTGGTGCGCGTGGGCGAGCGGGCACGCGAGGTGGGCGCCGCGCTGGCGGTGGACGGCACGCAGTCGGTGGGCGCGCTGCCCTTCGACGTGGGCGCGGTGCGGCCGGACTTCCTCGTGGTCGCCGGCTACAAGTGGCTGATGGGGCCCTACAGCCAGGGCTACCTCTACGTGGCGCCCCAGCACCGCGAGGGCCAGCCGCTGGAGCACAACTGGCTGATGCGCCAGGGCAGCGAGGACTTCGCCCGGCTGGTGGACTACCGCGACGCGTACCAGCCCGGCGCGCGCCGCTTCGACGTGGGCGAGCGCAGCAACTTCCAGCTGGTGCCCATGGCCGCGGCCGGACTGACCCAGCTGCTGGACTGGGGCGTGGACGAAATCCAGCGCACGCTGCGCACGCTGACGGAGCGCATCGCCCGGGGTGCAACCGGGTTGCGGCTGGAAGTCACGCCCGAGGCGCACCGCGTGGGGCACCTCATCGGCCTGCGGCGCCGGGGCGGGTACGCGTCCGGGGTGGCGCAGCGGCTGGCGGCGCAGGACCTCCACGTCAGCGTGCGCGGGGAGAACCTGCGCGTGTCGCCGCACCTCTACAACACGCCGGAGGACGTGGACCGGCTGCTCGCCGCGCTGGCGCCGCTGCTGTAGGCGCACGCACGCGACGCTGGGGCCCGGGCACCGCCCGGACCCCTGGCGCCTTCAAGGTGCTCCGACGGAATCACTCCTGGGTGTCGGGAAGCGTGGTGTCGTCCATGCTGCCGGAGCCACCGGTGCCTGCGTCCATCTTCATGCCGGCATCCGCCTTCATGCCGCTGCCGCCGGTGCCGGTGCGCGGGGGGGTGGTGCCTCCCGTGCCCTGTCCCTCGCTGCCCATGCCGCTGGCGCCCGCGCCACCGGTGCCCTCCATGCCCGCGCCTTCCTGCTCGCGGTTGCGCTCCTGGCAGCCCGCCACCGTCATGGCCGCCGCCACCGCGCCCAGCACCATCCATCGCTTGCAGGTCTTCATCGAGACACCTCCCATGAAATGACTGGCCCAAGGCTGGGAGCGCTGACGCTCCGCGGCACCTGTCCTCGCGGTCCGGTTGCCTTCTGCTCGCACTGTCAGCGGCCAGGCAGGCGGGCCCGTCATCTCATGGGCTTCGGGCGGCTCACCCCACGCGGCGGAGCACGAGCAGCGCGTACTCCAGTCCGCCATCCATCAACCCCTGCTGGAGCCGCAGGTGCTCCCGGCTGGACTCGCGCCCCGCGAAGGCGGAGATGCGCGACGGGTACGGCCCGCCGAGGGCCGCCCGCTCGTGCGCCAGCAGCTCCAGCGTGAGGGACCAGAAGCCCACCACGCGCGAGGACACGTCGTCGCGCACCTCCAACTCCAGCCCCGCGGCGTGCGCAGCGGACAGGTACTCCGCCATGGAGCCGATGCGCGTGCGCCAGTACCTGTCGAAGGGGACGGCCAGCTCGGGCCGGCCGAGGAAGCAGTCGGCGATGGCCACCACGCCCCGGGGCTTGAGCAGCGCGCGCACGCGGCGGAACCAGTCGGCGCGCGGCAGGTAGCACGCGCTCTCCACCGCCACCACCGCGTCGAAGCACGCGCGGCCCGGCACGGAGAGCGCGTCACACAACAGCGGCCGCACCCTGGCGCCCTGGCCCGCGGTCTCCGCGAAGCCCCGCACCAGCTCCACGTGCGCGGGCACGTTCGTCACCGCCGTCACCCGCGCGCGGTGCTCGGCCGCCCAGTACAGCGCGCCGCCGCCCAGGCCGCAGCCCACGTCCAGCACCTCGCCGCCGTCGGGGAAGCGGCCCACCGCGCGCGCCAGCTCCGCGAGCAGCGCCTCCTGCGCGCCGTGCACCTGCGCGCGCACCACGTCCTCCGGCGAGCCGGGCGGAGGCACCGCGTCCACCAGCCCGGCGTGGTAGTGCACGCGCGGCCCCGGCCCGTACCGCCGCAGAATCCGCTCCGTCTTCTCGTCGTAGTACCCGGCCACCTCGTCACGCCACGCGTCGACCATCGGGGCATCAGCCCTCATGACTCCACCTCCGGGAGAATCGGTTCGATGCGGCGCAGCGCCGCATCCAGGCAGCGCAGGTCCTGCCGCCGCAGTGACTCGGTGGCTGCGCGGGCCCAGCCCACCACCGCGTTGCGGTCCTCGCGCGGCATGCTGGTGAAGCGCGCGTCGCGCGAGCGGATGTCCTCCACCACGTGCGCGGCCACGCCCAGCGCGCGGCCCGCAAGCGCCGCGCGCTCCTCCAGCACCGTGCCCGCCCACAGCACGCGCAGGTACGCCGCCCACTGCTGGCCGGCGATGCCCTCGGCCACCTGGCGGAACAGCGGCGCCGTCCACTCGCGCGCGCGGACCTCCAGCGCCTGGGGGCCGGCCGCCTTCGCCAGGGTGAGGGTGGCCTCCGCCAGCGCGGGCGCGGGCACCCGGGCCGGCGCTCCCGAGAGCGTGGCGAAGGCCAGGTTCTGCAGGAGGAACTGCACGCACGGGCCCACGCGCAGCGGCGCCTCGTGGTAGGTGCAGTCGCCGTCGATGAGGTCGTCGGCGAGGTTGCCCGCGCAGAAGCTGAAGAACAGGCCCGCGCCGCGCGCCAGCAGGATGTCCCGGGGCAGCCCGGCCTCGGCGCCCGCTTCATAGAAGAGGGGCAGGGGCCCGGGCTGGCCCGCCTCCAGCGCGGCGAGCACGTCGCGCTCGGACACCTCCGGCAGCTCCAGCCGCCGGAGCAGTCGCAGGGACTCCTGGTACAGGGCTCCGCCGCTCATCGGTACTCCCTCGGAATGAGCATGCGCAGCAGGGCGCCGCCGCCGGGCGCGTTCTGCCGGTGCAGCATGCCGCCGCTGGCGCGCAGCAGGCACTCGCTGGTGTAGAGGCCCAGCCCGGTGCCCTGCGGCTTGGTGGTGTACAGCTCCTCGGCGGGGCCGGTGAGGCGCGCGGCCTGGAAGCCCGGCCCGTCGTCGATGATGACGATTTCCAGCCGCCCGCTGAGCGGCTCCACGCGCGCGCGGATGCGCACCTCCTCCGCGCCATGCTCGCCGTCTCCCTCACACGCGTTGAGCACCAGGTTCTCCACCACCCGGCGCAGGGTGGGCGCGCCGCCACGCATGAGGGCCCTCAGGGGCGCGTCCTTCTCCACCTCCACCTGGATGTCCACGTCCGGGAAGCGCAGGCCCACGCTGGCCTGCACCGCCTCCAGCAGCGGGGGCAGCTCCACCGGCTCCGGCTCCGTGCCCGCGTAGCGCCGGCCCTTGGCGCGTATCTCCGTCACCATCTCCTTTATCTGCGCCAGGCTGTCGCGGAGCTTCTTCACCAGCTCCTCGAACTCCCCGCGGCCGAGCGCGCCCCGCTGCACGCCCATGACGGTGAGCATGTCCGCCGCGCTGCCCGCGGACATGAGCGCGCTGTCCAGCCCATGGTGGTAGCCGAGGATTTCCCCCAGCGCCTGGGACAGCCGGCCCACGTCGCGCTCCTGCTGCTCCAGCAGCTGCGCGTGCACGGCGGCGCGCAGGCGCTCCGCGTCCGCGCGGGCCCGGTCATGCTGCACGGCGAAGGTGCCCAGGTAGAGCTCGGCGACGAGCGCCGCGGGGCCGATGACGGCGAAGAGGGCCAGGTGCTCGTCGCCCGCGCGCAAGAGGAGCGCGGCGGCCAGGGCCACCGCGGTGCCCAGGGCGAGGAAGGGCTGGCGCGGCGTCACGCGGTGCAGCCGGCCGTGGAAGGCGGTGGTGAAGAGGAAGAGGGACGCGAGGACGGCGGCGCCCGGCAGCGCGGACAGCGCCATGAGGGCGGCCACGAAGAAGTGCACGGTGGCCACGCCGACGGCGAGCCACAGCCAGCCCCACGGCTCGATTCGGCGGCGGCGCCGGTGGACGGCGGAGAAGAGCAGGCCGCTGGCCAGCATGGGCGCGGCGCACAGCAGCGCCGTGCCGAAGGGAATGCCGAAGAAGTCACGCGCGCCCGGCGCCCACGCCGCCACGGCCAGCAGGCCCACCACGAAGGCGGTGAGTCCCAGCCAGGGGCCCACGCCCGCGGCGGCCAGCACCTCGGCCGCGTCCTGGGAGCGGGTCCACCGCCGGAAGGCGGCCGTGACGGCGTTGCGAGCGCTCATACCGTGGTGGTGAGGGCGGAGCCGGAGACCTTGTTGAGGATGTTGGCTTCCCGGGTGGCGTATGCCGCCCGGCGGTCCAGCTCCGCGACGATGTCCGGGTTGCCGCTGCGCAGCACGTGCACCGCTATCTCTCCGCCAGCGAGGACGTGGTGCAGCGCCTCCAGCACCGGCTGCAGCGCCGGGTGGAGCGCGAGTGAGCCCTCCGGGCCCTCCACCGCTCCCAGCTCCTGCGTGCGCAGCAGGTAGGCCCCCAGCGAGCTGGCCAGGGTGACGTTGACGATGCGAGGCGTGTTGGTGGTGTTGCTGCCGTCCACTGAGATACCCCCCCGGGCCCGTTTCCAGGCCCCCATCGTGGTTGTACATGCTTCCCGCGGCCCGAGTCGCCACCCCGTCCATGCGTCCGCCTCCGGGGCTGTCATGGCGCGGCCTCGCGCAGAGGGTCCGTGGCGGCGGCCTCGCGCACGTGGGACGCGGCAATGGCGCGGCTCGGCCGCCAGACGGCCCGGGCGCCGAAGTCGCCGGGTGAATGAATCAATCCTTCTCGAGGCTTCATGCTGGTCGCCCCCCCCGGGAACCAGTCACCGACGTGGATGTTGCCTCGCGGTGCCGGACTGCGCTGACCACCGCACTTTTCTCCTGACGGTGAGCTAAGCGGTGCCACGCGAGTCCCGTCAAACCCATGAGTCACGGGACTGTTGTCCAGCGGCTCGGCGTCGCCCCCGGGGGCAGGTGGGTGCACGGCAGTGGACAGGGGCGGAGTGTCGTTGTGGGCACGGCCGGATGACGGATGGGCGCGGGCGCACGCCGCATCCGTGCGAAGGTGCGCCGCGCATGTCTCGAATGCGGATGAAGTCAGGCTCGGTGGGAATGGCGGTGGTGGCGGTGCTGGCGGCGATGAGCACCATCCAGTTCGGAGCCTCGCTGGCGAAGGGGATGTTTCCCGTCGTCGGCGCGCAGGGGGCCACGGCGCTGCGGCTGGCCTTCGCCGCGCTGTTATTGCTGGCCTTCTGGCGCCCGTGGCGGAAGAAGCTCACCGGCCGCGAGCTGCGCGTCGTCATGGTGTACGGCGCGGCGCTGGGCGGGATGAACCTGACGTTCTACCTGGCGCTGGAGCGAATTCCGCTGGGGATTGCGGTGGCCATCGAGTTCACCGGGCCGCTCGCGGTGGCGCTGCTGGCCACGCGCCGGCCGCTGGACTTCGTGTGGGCGCTGCTCGCGGTGGCGGGCATCCTGATGATTCTCCCGCTGTCGGAGGCGTCGCAGGCGTTGGACCCGGTGGGCGTGGTGTGGGCGCTGGCGGCGGGCACGTGCTGGGCGCTGTACATCCTCTTCGGGCAGCGGGCCGGCGCGGCGGTGCATGGAGGCACGGCGACGTCGCTCGGCATGGTGACGGCGGCGCTGATGGTGTTTCCCTTCGGCGTGGCGCACGCGGGGTGGGGGCTCTTGAACGTGTCGCTCCTGCCGATGGCGCTGGGCGTGGCGGTGCTGTCGAGCGCGCTGCCCTACTCGCTGGAGATGATTGCGCTGAAGGCGTTGCCGACGCGGACGTTCGGCATCCTGATGAGCCTGGAGCCGGCGCTCGCGGCGCTGGCGGGGCTCGTGCTCCTGCGCGAGCAGCTCACGGTGGTGCAGTGGGCGGCCGTCGGCTGCGTCATGCTCGCGTCCGCGGGCAGCGCGGCGACGTCTCGGAAGACGGAGGCGCCGCCGGAAGCGGCACCGTGAGCCGGTAGCGTCCGCTTTACTTCGTGTCTTCCGCCACGCCCTGCTCGGGGAGCTCGAACGTCTCCGACGTGTACTTCCCCGTCTTCGCGTCGAGCGTGTGACGCGAGGTGAGGTGCTTCGCGCCGCGCTTGCCGTCCGAGTCCTCCGCCACCTCGAAGGCCTCAATGCGCGTGAGGTCCGCGCTCACGGTGTACTCCACCGGGTTGCCCGTCCGGCCGCCCGCGCCCTCCAGGTCCACCGGCTTGGAGAACCTCCCCTGCGCGTCCATGGTGAGGGAGCGGAAGTACACCAGCGGGCACGCGCCGCACGCGCCGCTGCCCATCGGGCTGGTGGGGCCGTCGTACACGCTGAGCACGTGCAGGCCCGGCGCGCGCGGCGTCACCTTCGCCTGGTCATTGCCCAGGTCGTGCGTGTGCAGAATCGCCTGCCCCTTGCGCGACACCAGCCACCGCTTCACCCCGCCGTACGCGTCCGCCGTCGCCGCGACGGAGACGAGCTCCACGTCGCCCACCTTCCCCAGGCTCGTCACCGTGCCCAGGTCCACCTGCGTCACCTCCGGGCTCGGCACCGTGGGGGTGAACTGGTACGACTCCGCCCGGTTCACCCAGACCTGGAGCGCGTCCGCGTCCGGGCCCGGCAGGTACGACGCGCCGGGCTGCTGCTTCAGCGACCACTCCAGGAGCTCCGGCCACTTCCCGAAGCGCAGCGGCTTCGTCAGCGTCACCGCGTGGAACGTGGATGCGTCCGCGAACTTCCGCTTCGGCGACGAGGACAGGAAAGTTTCCTGCTTCGCGCCGCCCTCGTCACTGTCCACCAGGTCCACCAGCACGCGCACGTCGCGCAGCGGCGCCTGGGCGGTGCGCGGGAAGGCGCCCACGGGGATGAAGGCCTCGAAGCGGTAGCCGCCGGGGAACGTCTCGTAGCGCGCGGGGCCCACCGAGCCATTCAGCCCGAAGCGCATCGTGCCCTTCGGCAGCAGGCCGTACTGCGCCACCAGCTCCGCCTGCATCTGCTTGCGCCGCGCGGTCTGCTGCTTCCACCACGCCTTGCACTTCGCCGGGTCCTCCTCGGACACCTTGTCGCAGTCCGACTCCTTCGGGACGGCGTTGTCGGCCACGTGGCTGATGAAGGCCAGCGGCGGCATCTTCGGCGGCGGCAGCGCAAGCCACACCTCGACGTGGTCCGCATTGATGTCCTTCTTGTTGGTGAGCTGGACCTTGTCGTCGAGCACCTCGCCGGCAATCGCGAGCCCCTCCGGGCCCACCGCCAGCCACACCTTCGCGGACAAATCCTGCGGGGAGGTGACCTTGAGCGCTCCCGCCACCTGGTGCGTCGCGCCCATCGTCAGCGAGGGTGGCTGCGTCCACTCGTCGAGCTTCCCATCGGCCTTGAAGCCCGAGGGGACACCCTCGTGGAGCTGGACGGAGCCGTTGGCGGGCGCGGCGGCGAGGAGCAGGAGCGTCGTGGGCAGCATGAGCATGGTGTCGTTCCCCCATGTAGAGGGCGGTCGCGCGAAGGACACCGGCCCCTCCGGCAACCGCCTGGTAGCGCATTTCCCTGTGTAGCACCGCGTACAGTGAGAGGACACGTGGAGCCGGGCCGCGAGTCCCACCACCCGACACCGAGCGTCCGGCCGAGCCTCTTCGTGCTCGCACGCTGACGTCCGGCGCGCTACACGGCGGCGCCATGCGAGACCGAATCCAGGCCGTGCTCCGCCAGCTCTCCCAGACGCCGCAGGTCGAGGCGCGCTGGCTGCACACCCTGTCCCTCATGGAGTTCATCGGAGCGCGGAAGATTTCGCGCACCGTGGCGGACCGGCATCCCTCGCTGGAGGTGCTCGGCCACCTCGCGGACGAGACGCGCCATGCCTTCGCCTTCAAGCGCCTGTCGGCCGAGGTGGCCGGCGCCGAAATCACGGCCTTCCTCTGCCCAGAGGCCGCGGGCCGCTACTTCCAGGCGCTGGACCACGAGCTGGCCACCTGGGCCACGGCCCACACCGGCGCGCCGGACATGTACCTGCACTACCTGCTCACCACGACGGCGATTGAGCGGCGGGCCATGGTGCTCTACCCGCTCTACAAGGCCGCCTCGCGCCACGCTGGCGTGCGCGAGGAGCTGGGCCGCGTCGTCACCGAGGAGCAGAGCCACCGGCGCACCATCGAGGACGCGTGCGTGGCGCGCCTGTCCGCCGTGGGCGCCTCGCTGGACGAAGCGCTCGCGCTGGAGGAGCGCCTCTTCGGGGCCTTCATCGGCGAGCTGGAGGCGGCCGTCGCCCGCGAGCTGTCCACTCCCGGCCATGACGCACTGTCCTTCACCGCGACGCAGGGCGAGGGCGCCCGGCCGGCCCGCGCGGTGGAGTAGGTCTCAACGCGACGGCGAGCCGCGCCGGACGGCTCACTCCGCGCCGGAGTCCTCCGGCGCGCCCGTCCCGCCCGCGCCGGCGAGCACGAGCTTCCCCTCCGCCCACTCCCCGCGCAGGTTGCGCGCCTTGCGTGCGCGCTTGCGGCTGAGCTCCACGCCCACCGCGTCCAGCCCGAGCGCGTTGGCCACGGCCAGCACGGTGCCATGTCCGCAGAACGGGTCCACCACCGTGCGCGTGGCGGTGTGCTCCAGGATGAAGCGGCACGCGACGAGGCACGCCTCCACGCCCATGCCGCGCGTCCACGTCACCTCGCCCGCGTCGGGCAGCACGTCCGCGGTGGACTTCCCCATGTCCACGCGCACGCCCCGCGAGAAGGCCAGCAGGTGCGAGTACGCGGGCCGGCCGAACGTCACCGTCCCCGGCTGGCGGCGGCACACCACCTTGTGGAAGAGCAGCTCGCACCCGGCCTCCTCCGCCGCGCGCGCCACCAGGTAGCCCTTGTCCACCCAGACGCCGTCCTGCTTCACGTCCGTCTGGTAGAAGAGGGCCACGCCGTCCGCCGGCACGCGCGAGATGACGAGCCCCGCCGCGCGCTGGAACCACGCCTTCCACTCCGCGAGCGTGAGCGAGGGGAACTCGGACACGTCCGGCAGCGAGGCGATGGCCGAGCACCCCTCCAGCACCGGCCGCGCCTCCAGCCACGCGAGTGCGTCCTCGCAGTACACCGTGCGCAGGGGCTGCACCGCGGGCGCGCCGCCCGTCCCGTCCCGTTCATCCGCCATGAGGGCGCGCAGTCTGCCAGAGCGGCCTCCCTCCACGACGCCTGTCCTCCCGTCAGCCCGGTGAGGGGGCCCTTCACTCCGCGCGCGCTCCTACATGGCCCCCCATGGCGCATGTCTCACAGGCGTGGCTTGCTTTCAGTCCTGCACATTTCTTCCGCACTGTTTTATCCTTTTCCTCCGAGGAGGCTGCATGCCCACGACTTCCGCATCTGACGGGACTTCGCTGCACTATCGCGTCATCGGTGAAGGTCCGCGCACGGTGGTGCTGGTGCACGGGTGGATGGTGTCCGGCGCGGTGTGGGACTCGATGGTCGAGCGGATGGACCTGACGGGGCTGCGCCTGGTGATTCCGGACGGCCGTGGCACGGGCCAGTCGGGGAAGCCGACCGGGGGCTACACGCTGCAGGGGCTCGCGCAGGACGTGCTCGCGGTGGCGGACGCGGCCGGGGCGAAGCGCTTCACGGTGGTGGGCCACAGCATGGGCGGCCAGTTGGCGCAGTGGGTGGCGGCGCAGGAGCCCTCGCGGGTGGAGGCGCTGATGCTGCTCAACCCGGTGCCGGCCGCGGGCCTGCCGCTGCCTCCGGACGCGGCGGGGCTGTTCCGCACGTCGGCGGGCAACCGCGAGAAGCAGACGACCATCATCAACCTGTCCTGCAAGTCGCTCGGCACGGACCTCCTCGAGACGATGCTGAAGGACGCGGCGAACACGTCCGCGCCGGCGATCGAGAACATCTTCGACGCGTGGACGAAGGGCGGCTTCGCCGACAAGCTGTCCGCGATTACGGCGCCCACGCTGGTGGTGGCGACGGACGACGCCTTCCTGCCGCCCGCCTTCCTGCGCGACGCCGTCGTGAAGCCCATCCGCCGCGCGCGCCTGGCGTACCTGCCGGGCCCGGGCCACTACCCGCAGGTGGAGCGCCCCGTGGAGGCCGCGGCGATGCTGACCGCCTTCCTCGCCGGCTCCTCGCCGGCATAGCGCCATCCAAGGCATTGCAGGAGGCAGTCCGATGGCCTGGAGCATGAACTTCGAGTACGACGCGCAGAACGACGTCGTCACCGCGCACTTCACCGACTGCATCCTGAGCAACGAGGCGGATGTCCTCCGCTGGCGGCGCGAGGTGGAGGAGCAGTTCTCGAAGTACCCGGGGAAGGTGGACCTGCTCATCAACCTGGATGGGCTGGTGGTGAAGTTCACCGCCGGGCGCATCTTCGGCAAGGAGCGGCGCGAGGTACTCGAGCGCTACACGCACCGCTCCTACCGCTTCGGCGGTGACGAGATGACGCGCATGTTCGTGCTCACCAGCGGGGCCATCAACGGCGCGGCGGTGAACCACTACGCCACGCGCGACGAGGCCCTGGCCGCGCTGCAGTCCGAGCGCGAGGCGCTGCGCAAGCGGGGCTTCTCGCCCTTCGGCGGTGGCTTCTCGCCCAGCAAGGCGTGAGCAGCGGGCGCTACACGCCCGCGTACCACTCGTAGCCGCGGTCCTCCCAGTAGCCCCCGGTGGGCTCGGGCAGGAAGTTCACCTCGGTGAGGTACTTCACCATCTTGTAGCCGAGCTTCACCGCCGAGTAGAGGCGCAGCGGCGCGCCGTGCGCCGGCGGCAGCGGCTGCCCGTTCATCCCCCAGGCCAGAATCGTCTGCGCGTGGAAGGCGCTCGGCCTGTCCCAGGACGAGAAGTAGCCCGAGTCGAACGAGCGGAACTCCACGTAGCCGGCGCGCGGGTCCGCGCCCACGTGCTCGGCGAAGTCCCTCAGGCGCACGCCGTGCCAGGACGCCACCGCGCTCCAGCCCTCCACGCAGTGGTGGCGGATGCGGTACTCCGTGCGCGGCAGCCGCTGGAGCTCCTCCAGTGACAGCACGCCCGGGCGCTGCACCAGGCCGCCTACCTTGAGGGCCCAGCCCGCGGGGGCGCGCGGCATGGCGTCGGAGATGAAGTACTGCGGGAAGGCGCCGGGCGGCGTGGCCTCCGACGGGGGCAGCTCCGGCGCGAGCTGCGCCTCATCGAAGAGCGCGGACTGGAAGCGCGCGTTGAAGCGCTCCATGGCGCCGAGGAAGCCTTCGCGGGGGCGGCTGCTGTCGCACGCGCTGCTGGTGAGCGCCGCGGCCCCGAGCAGGGCGGTGCGCCGGGTGATGAGCCTACGCATCCGGCTTCCTCCCGCCCGTCACCATCTCCCCCAGCGTGCGCGGGTGGAGCAGCACCAGGACGACGTGGCCCACGGTGAAGAGGGCGAACGCCGCGAGCACGAGGAGGTGGAGCGCGCGCGCCGAGTCGTAGCCGCCGAAGAGGCGGGTGAGCGCCCCGAGCTGCACGGGCTTGTAGAGCACGAGGCCGGAGAGGATGGAGAGGGCGCCCAGCACCAGCGTGCCCGTGTAGGCCAGTCGCTGGAGGCCGTTGTAGAGCCCCTGCTCGGGGGCGTGCCTGCGCAGGCGCACGTAGAAGGCGAGCGTGGCGAGCGCGTTGCGCGTGTCGCGGCGGGGCAGGAAGAGGCGGCGGCGCCACTCCCCGCTGAAGGCGAGGTAGAGCACGTACGCCGCGCCGTTGAGGGCGAGGAACCAGCCGAAGGCGAAGTGCCAGTGACGGGCCCCGGCGAGCCAGTCTCCGAGCCGGCTCCACTCCGGCGGCACCACGCCCTGGAACGGATACCAGCCGGAGGGCCGGCCCTGCGCACCGAGCATGGGGTACGCGGCGAGAATCTGCAGGCCGCTGGCCGCCATGATGACGAGCAGCGGGACGTTGAGCCAATGGCTCACGCGGATGGGCCACGGCTGCGGCCGGCGATGTTCCGGGGCATGCACGGCGGTGCAGGAGAGCACCGCGAGTCCTCCTGCGTCGGCTGCGGCATGCGCGGACGGGCGCGCAACGACCGCCAGCGGACGCCGGGGCTTCACGTCCGTCATGCATCCGACGTGCGGGTTGCCCTGGAGGATGCCACGCCGGAGAGCGGGCTGGCGCGTTCGTAGAGTGTGGGGCGGTTGCTTGGGGGGCTGGGAGCTTGCCGGTATCCTTTGCGGGCCCGCCCCTCCGCACAGAGGACATGCACATGCACCGAATCGAAACGACGCGCCTGACCCTGCTGGCTGGCGCATGGGTGCTGGCCACGATGGCGGGCTGTCACCTGCAGGATGAGGTCCCCATCGAGCTGGAGCCCTCCGGAGCGGTGCGGGTGGTGGTGGCGCTGCCGCGCTCGCTGCCGGAGGCCACGGTGTCTCGCGTGGTGGCCACGGCGACGCCCGCCGGAGGGGAGCCCGTCTCCCAGGAGCTGTCCGGCGAGGGCACGTCGTGGCGGGGCGGGCTGCGCCGGGTGCGCTCGGGCGAGGGCGCCACGGTGGAGGCGGCGGTGTTCGACGCGCAGGGCGCGGCGGTGGCGCAGGCGCGGGTCTCCGGGGTGACGCTGGTGCGGCACCGCTCGGAGTTGCTCGTGCTGGTGCCCCAGCCGCCGGCCCCGGAAGCGCCCACGGGCAACGTGGCGCCCGTCATCGACGCGGTGGTGGCCTCGGCGCCGGGCGTGAAGCCGGGCGCGGAGCTGACGTTGCGCGCCGTCGCGCAGGATTTGAACGCGGCGGACACGCTGTCGTACGCATGGCGGGCCACGGGCGGGAGCTTCTCCGACGACACGTCCTCCACGCCGGTGTGGAAGGCGCCGACGGAGCCGGGGGACGTCACGCTGACGCTCCAGGTGACGGACTCGCGGGGCGCGGCGGCGACGCTGGACTTCGTGATGGGCGTGAATGCGGGTGGGGCGGAGGTGGCCGGACAGCCCGTCTTCAACCGCTGGCCGTCGCTGGCGGAGCTGGCGGCGGAGCCGTCGCCGGAGGTGAGCGAGGGCAGCCCGGTGTCGCTCCAGGCGGTGAGCGTGGACGAGGATGGGGACGCGCTCAGCCTGGAGTGGAAGGCCTCGTGCGAGGGCACCTTCGACGACGCGACGGCGGCCCGGGCGAGCTTCACGCCCACCGCGCTGCCGGCGGGGACGTGCAACAACTGCACGCTGACGTTCGCGGTGCGCGACGGGTTCGGCGGCGAGCGCGAGGGCACGGTGGAGCTGTGCGTGGTGCGCAAGCTGCCGCCGGTCATCGTGTCCGCCACGCAGTCCTCGCCGGGCGCCGTGGCGGGCGACCTGGTGCGGCTGCTGGCCACGGCGGAGGACCCGCAGCAGGAGCCGCTCACCTTCACGTGGACGACGAACACGGGGCTGCTGGGGCCTCCGGCGAAGTCGGGTGGCACGGGCGAGGTGGACTGGGCCGCGCTGTCCTGCCTGCCGTCGGACGTGGTGCCCACGGTGCAGCTCACGGTGACCAACGTGTCGGGGCTGAGTGACTCGCACACCTTCACGGTGGAGTGGGGCGGTGGGCGGTGCGGCCAGCATCCCCCGTGCGACGTGACGCTGGCGGACGCGACGGTGACGCTGCGGGCGGACTGCACCACGGAGGGCACGGTGTTCATCCCGGACGGGTACACGTTCGACGGGGCGGGGCACGTGCTCACGGCGGTGGACCCGGAAGGGGGCCGCTACCTGGGCGCGGTGCTGCGCAACCGGGGCGCGTCGGCGGACGTGCGGGGCGTGAAGGTGCGGGGGCGGGCGCTGACGGGAGCGGGGAAGTGTGACGCCGGCGCCGACGCGCTGAGCGGCATCCGGCTGGAGGGCGCGAGCGGCACCATCGTCGACAGCGAGGTGGAGGACCTGTACCAGCAGGGCGGCAATGGCGCGTGCCAGGAGGGCACGGCCATCGAGGTGCGCAACGCGCAGGACGCGGCGACGGTGGTGCGGGTGGACGTGCTGCGCAACCGGGTGGCGGGCTACCAGAAGGTGGGCATCCTGGGCTCGGGCAAGGTGGACCTGAGGGTGGAGGCGAACACGGTGGAGGGCGGCGGGCCGGTGGCACAGATTGCGCGCAACGGCATCCAGGTGAGCTCCGGGGCGACGGGGCGCGTGACGGGCAACGTGGTGAAGGGCAACGCGTACAGCGGGCCGGGCTATGTGGCCTCGGGCGTCCTGGTGGTGGGCGGGCCGTACTACGGCGTGCCGCTGAGCCGGGACGTGGTCATCCAGGACAACACGGTGGAGGACAACGACGTGGGCATCAACCTGTCGCAGGCGGCGGCGGACGGCGGGCCGCTGCCGGAGTCCACGAACATCCTGGTGGTGGACAACACGCTGAGCAGCGCGGCGCTGACGAATGTGTATCCGTACCAGGCGGGCATCTCGGACTATGGCGGTGGCAACCTCATCAGTCGCAATCACATCAGCGGCGCGGGGTATGACCGGGCGACGTCTCCGGGGGCCACGTTCGACGTGGACGTGGTGGCGGGGACGGCGTCGCGCGTGGCCTTCCTGACGGAGGGGCAGCGGGTGGCGGCGGGGGCGTGCTCGGGGGCGTTGGTGGTGCAGAGTCAGGACACGGTGGGCAACCTGTCCGCGCTGGCGGCGCCCGCGCTGGTGGTGCAGGGCGCGGGCGTGACGTTCTACTCGGATGCGGGGTGTACGCTGGCCCTGCCGGCGTCGGGCGCGGGCGTGGAGTTGCGGCTGGAGGCGCCGCACCAGGAGGCGATGTTCTACTTCCGCGCCGCGCAGGCCGGAGCCGTCACGGTGTCGGTGACGGGGGACGGGGTGAGCGCGTCGCAGGCGCAGACGGTGGAGTGAGCGTCGGGGCCTGGCAACCGGGCCTGCGGGCGCTGCTCTCTATCTACAGTGTGGCTGAGTGACCCTGCTGGGTTCGGGTGGCCAACACCCAGGGGCTTGGAGGGGATGATTGGCCGCGCCCTGGCTGTATGGTTGTGACATGACCTTCGCACCTGGCATTTCAGAACACCGTCATGGCCAGGCTCCGCGGAGCGCCACGGACCACCACGTCGTCCAGTTCTACGAGGACGCCACGTTCCTGTCGGACGTCGTGGCCCGGTTCCTCGACGCCGGCTTCAAGCTCGGAGAACCCGCGGTCGTCATCGCCACGGAGGACCACCGGGCGGGCTTCGTGCAGCGGCTGAAGGCCCTGGGCGTCGACGTGGAGCGCGCATGTGAGGAGGGGCGGCTCGTCCTCCTCGACGCGCGCGAGACGCTCAACCGGTTCATGGTGGACGGGCTGCCCGACGGGAATCGGGTCAGGAGTGTCATCGGGCCGGTCCTCGAGCAGAGCCATCGGGGGGCCGGGGCGGCGTGTGTCCGTGCCTACGGCGAGATGGTGGACCTGCTCTGGAAGGATGGAAACCCGCGGGCCGCGCTCCTGCTGGAGGAGCAGTGGAACGACCTGGGCAGGGAGTACCCCTTCCGCCTGCTGTGCGCCTACGCGATGGGGAACTTCCGCACCCAGGAGGATGCGCGGGCGTTCCAGGCCGTCTGTTCCATGCACTCCCAGGTGGTTCCCACCGAGCGCTACTCCTGCGCCGAGTCCTCCGACGACCGCCTGCGCGAGGTCTCCGTCCTCCAGCAGCGGGCCCAGTCCCTGGAGGCTGAGGTCGAGCATCGCAAGCGGGTCGAGACGGAGTTGCTGGAGGCGCTGAAGCTGCGCGACGACTTCCTGTCCGTCGCCGGACACGAGCTGAAGACGCCGCTCACCGCGCTCCAGCTCCAGGTCCACTCCCTGCTGGGCATGGCGCGGGAGCGGGGGGACGAGCGCCTGAAGGAGAAGCTGGAGAGGGCGCGGCGGCAGACCGAGCGGCTCACCACGCTCGCGGATGAGTTGCTGGACGTCGCGCGCCTCAGCGCGGGTCGGCTCACGCTGCGACTGGAGGAGTGCGACCTGTCGGCGCTCGTGCACGAGGTGCTGGACCGCTCCACGGAGTCCATGGCCCAGGCGCGGTGCCAGCTCCAGGTGAGCCTGGAGCCGCACGTGAGGGGGACGTGGGACCGGCTCCGCCTGGAGCAGGTGGTGACGAACCTGCTCTCCAACGCGCTCAAGTATGGGGCTGGCAGTCCCGTGGAGGTGCGGGTGGGCACGAGCCGGAACCGCGCGCGGCTGTCCGTGCGGGATTACGGCATGGGCATCCCGCTCGAGGACCAGGCGCGCATCTTCGACCGGTTCGAGCGCGCGGTGTCCTCGCGGAACCATGGCGGGCTCGGGCTCGGGCTCTGGATGAGCCGGCAGGTCGTCGAGGCCCACGGTGGCGTCATCCGCGTCGAGAGCGAGCCCGGGAGCGGAGCCACGTTCATCGTGGAGCTGTCGGACCTCACCGGGGACAGGGGCTGAGCGGTTCCCAGGGGCGCGGCAGCGCCTCAGGCGTTGGCCTGTCCCTCCAGCTTGCTCATCTCCTCGCGGCGGACGGCGGAGGCGGTGCGGACGATGTCGTTGCACGACATGCCAATCTCCTTCTCGGTCACCTTCTGCCCGAACTGCGGCAGCACGTTCTTCTCCTCGTCGGCCACGTGGGACTTCACCACCTTCTCCAGCTCGCCCACCTTCGCCGCCAGCCCGTTCACGTCGTTCCGCGAGCGGAGCATGTCGGCGATGATGCTCTTCATCTCACCGTGCTCGTCCACCGAGTGCTGAATCTTGTCCTCGCCGATGACCCGGCGCGCGACGGGGTATATCCACCGCTCCTCGATGGTGGCGTGCAGCGTGAGCGCCTCCGCGAGCTGGATGCACAGCTCCTTCTTGCTCGCGTCGTCCTGGGCATTCCGGAAGGCCTCGAACAGCGCGTCGACCTCGCGGTGCTGCTGAATCAACAGGTCAATGACGTCCACGGATGCGCTCCTTGTTGGGGTCCTGTGCCATCCAACGTCCGCATGACCGCCGGGTGTCGCAATCACTGGCACGGGCGCGCGGGGCCTCGCACGCTTCCCACCCCGAGGCACGGTGCCGCTCCACTGCGGCCTCTCCAGCGCGGGCGGCAGTGCCGACGCCGGTCGCCGCGCCCGGCCGGGTGATGTCCGGCACGAGCAGCCACCCGGGCCTTCCCCCACCCTGCTCCCTGCACCTCGCAACCGCGGGGCGTCATCCTGGTTGCAGTCCGCAACCCGCGCGTTCCGGTGACGTCTCGTGCACACCCCGCAAAGTGGTGCTGGCTTTGGTCCCCGCGTTGCAGTGAAACAGCGGGGTATGCGTCTGAACGGGATGATGGCCGGCGGGCCGCCGCCGGGGGATGGCGACGACAACATCTTCACGCGGGACCGCCCGCCCTCGGGCGGGGAGAAGCGGGCCCGCCAGATGGTGTTGCTGGCCGTGGTGTTGTTGGTGCTCGGCGGCGTGTGGCTGTACCTGCAGGGCGGAGAGAACCGGGCGCTGAATGCCATGTCTCCCGCGCAGCGAACGGCCCTGTTCCAGGAGACGCGGGACAGCATCCGGTTGATGTGCATGGGCGACGCGGGCGTGAAGAAGGCCTTCAAGGGACGCTGCGCGAAGCAGGCCGACTTCCTCGCCCGCTTTCCCGAGTGCGACGAAGCGTGCCGGCGCGAGATTGAGCCCTTCATGCCGGCGGCGACCCGGTAGGCGGACGCTCACGTCACCGGCACCCGGCTGATCTCACCACCGGGCAGGCCGACGACGCGCTGAACGCCCGGCCGCTCCCGGGCCTACATCCCCGCCCGGCCTTTGCGAGCCGGCCTTCCCCCAGCCGAAGCAGGCGGCTCCCCTCTGGAGGCGCACGGCCTGTCACACCGCGTGGGGGTCTGGCAATACCCACGACGCTTCGGCCGGCCCTGGCACCTGAGGCTCCAAGGACCGTGGGGGCTTAGCAGGGGGTGTTCAGTCCGGTATCCTACGCCGCGCGGCGGATCAGCGGTCCGTCCGGGCATCGGGGGCCCTCATTTTCGGGCCCGCGGAAGGAAGGCGACATGTGCTGGCGCAGCAGGCCCTGCTCTGGGCCGCGCTTCAATTGCCGGGCTCTGGCCAGGAATGGCGAGGGCTTGGAGTGCCCGGGGACCGCTCACGGTAGGGAGAGTGCCCGGTGCGTCTGAAGCTGAAGTTGATGCAGAAGATGATGGTGGTGCCCGCGGTGGCTGGCGTGTTCCTCGTCGCCATCCTCGTGGCGTTCGTGACGCTGGGCATGTTGTCGGGCCGTGTGTACGAGCGCATCAACTCCTCCCACGTGCCCACCATCGAGCTGAGCCGCGAGGTGAACCTCCGCTACCCGGGGCTCCACCGCGGGGTCATGGCCGAGGTGACGCGCAAGGCGGAGGGCGGCCTGGAGCCGCTGCGCACGGAGATGAAGGAGCTCCAGGTCAAGCTCGACCTGGCGCGCGAGGTGTCGGGCGCGAAGGTGGAGCGGGCCGACGCGCTCAAGGGCGCGCTGACGGCGTACTGGACGGATGCCGAGCAGGCCCTGGCGCTCGCGGTGAAGGGTGACGCGCAGGCGGACGCGGCGCGCTCGAAGCTCGAGGCCTCCTACCAGTCGCTCCACGGCGCGTTCAAGCAGGCCGCGGAGGAGGACGCGCAGACCATCGGCGTCGCGTACGAAGAGCTGAAGGGGCTGCAGGTCACCATGCAGGTGCTGGTCATCGTGCTGGTGGTGGCGGGCATTGCCCTGACGGTGCTGCTGGCGCTCTGGCTGCACCGCGAGGTGACGGTGCCGGTGGGCCGGCTGACGGCGGTGGCCACGCGGATTGCGCAGGAGGGCGACCTCACGCAGGCCATCGACACGAGCGCGCAGGACGAGGTGGGCGAGCTGGCGCGCGGCTTCAAGGTGATGGTGGACCGGCTGCGCAGCGTGCCGAGCACCATCGCCTCGGTGGTGACGGACCTGACGGCGGCGGCGGGGCGGCTGACGCAGGCGAGCCAGGACCAGGTGAACTTCCTCACCAACCAGTCCCGCAGCCTCACCGAGGCGAGCACCACGATTGCCGAAATCGCCCAGACGTCCAGCATGGCGGCCAGCCGCGCGGAGATGGTGCTGAAGGTGGCGGCGCAGGCGGACGCGTTCAGCTCCTCGGGCCAGCAGTCGATTGAGCAGAGCGCGGAAGGCCTCCAGCAGATTCGCCAGCGGGTGGGCGCGCTGGTGGGCAGCATCGCGCACCTGAGCGACCAGGCCGTGCACGCAGGCGAAATCATCAGCAGCGTGAAGGACCTGGCGGACCAGTCCAACGTGCTGGCGCTGAACGCGGCGATTGAAGCCGCGCGCGCGGGCGAAGAGGGCCGGGGCTTCGCGGTGGTGGCGCGCGAGATGCGCTCGCTCAGCGGTCAGTCGCTGCAGAGCACGCAGCGCATCGGCAAGATTCTCCTGGAGATCAACCAGGCCATCCGCCAGACGGTGTCGATTGCGGAGGGCGACAGCCAGAAGATGGAGGAGGGCATCGAGCAGGTGCTCTCCTCGGCGAACACGCTGAAGGAAATCACCACGGTGGTGCAGGAGAGCAGCCAGGCCGCCCGGCAGATTGTCGCCTCCGTCACCCAGCAGAACGCGGGCATCGCGCAGATGACCGAGGTGATGACGCAGCTGTCGACGATGATGGCGGACGTGGTGACGGCGACGATGACGGCCGAGGAGGCCGTGATGTCCATCAACACGTCGCTGGGTCAGCTGAAGGACCTGTCCACCGCCTTCCGCGTCTGAGCCGCCGTGGCTGGGCCGTGAGGGCGCCACCGTACGAGGTGGCGCCCCGGCCTGCTTCCGGGCTCCGCGGGGCGCTACCGATGAATCAAGGGCCGTCCGGGCCCGGGTTGCCGTTGCCGCTGTCGGCGACGTAGCGCCACTGGCCGTCGGGCTGGCGGCGCCAGACGGAGAGGTACTTCACGTACGTGGTGTCGCTCTTTCCGTCCGGGCCGGGCGAGACGGAGACGGCGCGGCCCACGGTGTAGGCCATGTCGCCGGAGCTGGCGGCGGCGCCGAGCTTCGGCTCCCAGCGCAGGCCCACCTCACGGGGGATGGGCCCGTAGCCTTCCTTGATGCCGGCGTTGCCGAAGAAGCCGCTGGGGCCGCTGGGAATCACGGCGTCGGGCGCGGCCCAGGCGATGAAGGCCGGACCCATGCCCTCGCGCGTGGACTGCTCGGAGAAGGCGGAGTCGGCGGCGAACACCTCCGCGAGCACGTCCGAGGGGGCCGCGGGCGTGGCCGCGGCCGGAGCCGTGGCGGTGGACCTCGCCGAGAACGCGGGCGGCACGGCGAGCGGGCCGCGAGCCCTGCCGAGCACGGCGGCCGCGAGACGCCACGGACCTTCCGGCGTCCGCGTCCACACCGTGAGGTAGCGCTGGTAGCGCTTGCCGGGCTTCAGCCTGGGCGCCGCTCCAGGGGCTCCCGGTGCCGCGGGCGCTCCCGGTGCCGCGGGCGCGGCAGAGGCGCTGGGCGCTCCGGGAGTGGCAGGGGCGCTGCGTGCTCCGGGCGCACCAGGTGCAGCGGGCGCCGCCGGTGCACCAGGTGCAGCGGGCGCGGCCGGTGCTCCAGGCGACGAGATGCCGGGCGCCGGGGGAACGCCAGCACCGGGGGCCCCTGTCGCTCCCGCGGCTCCGGGCGCCGCGGCACCTCCCGTCGCGCCGCCGGTCGAGTCGAGCAGCACCTGCCCCACCGCGTACCCCATCCGTCCGTCCGCGCTCACGTCCCAGACGAGGGCCTCCGCGCTGAGGACACCATCCCGCTCCAGCGGCTCCGCGGAGAGCTTCGCGCGGATGGCGTCGACGCCGCGCAGCGTGTACTGCCCCTCCAGCAGCAGCAGTGCGTCCTCCGCGGCGGAGGAGGCGATGCCCTCCGCGGACCCCTTCTTCGCCATCGCGTCGGCCAGCGCGGCCTCGGCGGCGCGAAGCGACTCGCGCGCCTCGGCCGGTGACAGCGCCGCCTTCGCCGTGACGGGGGCTTCTTCCGTGGATGGCGCGCGTCCGGAAGCGCCCGGACCGGCGCAGGCCGTGGTGACCAGTGACACGAGGACGACGGCTCCCGTGAGCTGCTGCTTCATGACTTCCTCCGTGGTGTCTTCATTCTCATTCGCCCTGCATCAGCCCGGTGATGCGGCCGTCATCGTGCACGGTGATGCGGCGGGCCGCCGGCTCGCGAGGCAGGCCGGGCATGGTGAGGATGTCGCCGGTGAGCGCCACCATGAAGCCCGCGCCCGCGGACAGCCGCACCTCGCGCACCGTCAGCGTGAAGCCGCGAGGCCGCCCCTGCTTCGTCGGGTCATCCGAGAGCGACAGGTGCGTCTTCGCCATGCACACCGGAAGCTCCGCGCCCCCCAGCTCGCGCACCATCTGCAAGTCCTTCAGCGCCCCCGCCGTGAAGGCCACGTCGTCCGCGCCGTACACCGTGCGGGCAATCGCGCGGACCTTCTCCTCGGGGCTCTGCGTCAGCTCGTAGAGGAAGCGTGGGCGGGGCGGCGCGGCGTCCGTGCGGTCCAGCATCTCCAGCACCCGGTCCGCCAGCTCCAGCGAGCCGTCACCGCCGCGCGAGAAGCCCTCGCACACGGCCATCTCCACGCCGCGCTCCCGGCCGAAGGCGCGCAGCTCCTCCAGCTCCGCCTCCGTGTCCTGCGGGAAGCGGTTGACGCACATGACGGCCGGCAGGCCGAAGGCCGCCACCGACTCCAGGTGCTTCTCCAGGTGGGCGAAGCCGCGCACCAGCGCCTCGCGGTCGGGCTCGGCCACGCGCGCGGCAGCGGCGCCGCCATGGTGCTTCAGCGCGCGCAGCGTCACCACCAGCATCACGCCCCGGGGCCAGACGCCCGCGCTCCGGCACTTGATGTCGAGGAACTTCTCCGCGCCCAGGTCGAAGCCGAAGCCGGCCTCCGTCACCACCTCGTCCGCGTAGGCCAGCCCCATCCGCGTGCCCAGCACGGAGCTGCACCCGTGCGCGATGTTGCCGAAGGGGCCCGCGTGCACCAGCGCCGGCCCGCCCTCGCGCGTCTGCACGAGGTTGGGCATCAGCGCGTCCTTGAGCACCGCCACCATGGCCGCCGCCGCGTCCACGTCCCGCGCGCGCACCGGCTTGCCGTCCGGCGAGTGGCCCACGACGATGCGGGCCAGCCGCGCCTCCAAGTCCTTGAGCCCGTCGGACAGGGCGAGGATGGCCATGACCTCGCTGGCGGCGGTGATGTCGAAGGCGGCCTCGCGCGGCACGCCGTGCGCCTTGCCACCCAGGCCGACGATGACGTTGCGCAGGAACCGGTCGTTCATGTCCATGGCGCGCCGCCAGCGCACGCGCGTGGAGTCGATGGCCACCGGCTGGCCGTAATACACGGCGTTGTCCACCAGCGCGGCGAGCAGGTTGTTGGCGCTGGTAATCGCGTGCAGGTCGCCGGTGAAGTGCAGGTTGATGTCGGCCGCGGGCTCCAGGCTGGCCTGACCGCCGCCGGTGCCTCCGCCCTTCACGCCGAAGACGGGGCCCAGGGACGGCTCGCGCAGGGCGGCCACCGCGCGGCGCCCGCGCTTGCGCAGGCCCATGGCCAGGGCCACGGACATGGTGGTCTTCCCCTCGCCCGGAGGCGTGGGGTTGATGGCGGACACGAGCACCAGGCGGCCCTGCTTCCCGCTCCGCCCGCCGAGCGCGTCCAGCGACACCTTCGCGCGGTTCGTGCCCCACGGCAGCACGTGTTCGGGGGACAGGCCCAGCTCGGCGCCCACTTCGGCGATGGGTCTCAGCGTCATGCCGCGACTCTCCGCGCGGCGCGGGCACGGGTCAACGATTGTGGTGCGTGGGGGGCGCCTCGGGCGGCGGGCCCTCCCGGCCCCTGAGGGAGCGGGAGGGCCTGCCTACCTCGCGGCGAGGGCTACTGGCACTGCTGGATGCAGGTCTTCCAGTCGGTGCCGTAGTCGGCCGGGTCCAGGCACTTGGTGCTGCCGGGGACCGCCTGGCCGCTGCAGCAGCTGGTGACGTAGAGCGTGTCCTCCCAGCCACCCGGCTGCACGCAGCCATTCACCGGCGGCGTGGCGCAGAACTGGTAGCAGCCGCTGGAGCTGCAGTACGTGCTGCCGGGCATCGCGTAGCCGTTGCAGCAGTACGTGGCGCTGCCCGAGTCGTCGATGCCGCCGTCCGGCACACACGCCAGCAGCTCCTCGCTGTCCGCCGCCAGGGCCGTCTGGGCGCCGAGACACAACATCGCCACACCTGCGAACGTCACACAGAACCTGATGAGCCGAGCCATTGCATGCTCCTCGTGGGGGTTGGACCGCCGCCGGCGGCTGGAAGCCGCCAGGTGTTGCGGCTCGGGGAGATAGGAATGCCCGGTGCGGGCCGGTATCGTGGAAAACCCGCAAGTCGAGGTGGGTGGACTCCAGGGCGCCGCCGCCGGGCCGCGACGCGCCCGACGCCCACTCACCGCGTCAATGCCGGCCTTCCGGCCGCGCGACGGCGAGCAGGTCCCGGCACTCGCGCAGCAGCTGCTCGAAGCCTCCGGTGTCGCGGACCGTCCGGGGAGGGGACGCCTGGAGGGTGTCGAGCAGGGCGGTCAGCGCCTCACGTGAAGGGCCCTGCCCGTAGATGGGGGCGGGTGTCTCCGGGGCCATGGCGCGGTGCAGGCCCACGAGCAGCTCATCGAGCACCCGCGACAGCGCGGGCGGCGGGCCCGACGTCGGCCTCACCACGGGCAGCTCCGCGGTGTTCCACGCGAGCATGCCGCCGCGCAGGTTCATCACCCGCGTGAAGCCCAGCTCCACCAGCAGGGCGGCCGCCTTCGCCGAGCGCCCCCCGGAGCGGCACACCAGCAGCACGTCCGCGTCGGGCCGCCACCCGGGGGCCGCGTGTCGCAGGGTGGCCAGCGGCACCAGGTGCGCGCCGTCGAGGTGGCCGAGGATGCCGTCGAACTCGGAGGGCTCGCGCACGTCCACCCGCAGGGGAGCGGCCGCGGCGGGGAGCGCCGCGAGCTGGCGCACGTCCACGTCGCGGTAGCCGGCGGGGTTCGGCGTGGCACTGTCGAAGAGGGTGGGCATGAGCGGCTCCATCTCGCGTCCCAGGTGAGGCGCGAGCAGGTGGCGGATGAGGGTGGGCGGGGCGGGATTCACGCCCTGGAAGCGGGCGTGGAGGGCCTGCCTGCCCGGGGCTTCAGGGCCTCGGCTGGGGCCCGGTGTGGCCGCACGCGCGATTGGCGGGCACCGCGACGTCCAGCTTCTTCGGGGGCGGGAGCTGGCGGCTCTTCATGAACGCGATGAAGGCGTCGCGCGTCTTGCCGGCGAGGCGCGGGTTGAGGCGCTTCTCCTCGCCGATGGTGGACAGCGCGTGGCCGGCGTAGTCGTGGCACGGATACACCACGGTGTCCTCGGGCAGGGTGAAGAGGTGGTGGGTGATGGAGTCGTAGAGCTGGCCCGGGTCGCCATTCTGGAAGTCGGTGCGCCCGGTGGCGCGGATGAGCAGCGCGTCACCGGTGAAGAGCCGGCCCTCGCACAGGTAGCTGAGGCTGTCGTCGGTGTGGCCCGGCGTCTCCAGCACCTTCAGCTCCAGGTGGCCCAGGCGCACCCCGTCCCCGTGGGCCAGCTTCCGGTCCACACAGGGCGCGCCCCGTGCCGAGGCCATCACCGTGGCACCCGTCCGCTCCCGCAGCAGGCCCGCGCCGGTGACGTGGTCGGCGTGGACGTGGGTGTCCAGCACCAGGACGAGCTTCAGCCCCAGCTCCTCCACCAGCCGCAGGTCTCGCTCCACCTGCTCCAGCACCGGGTCGATGAGCGCCGCCTCGCGCGTGGCCTCGTCCGCCAGGAGGTACGTGTAGGTCGAGGACTCGGCGTCGAACAGCTGCCGGAACACCATGGTCCACCTCCTGCTCGGTTCGAGTGCCGCGCTCGGATTGCCAGCACCGTGCCAGACATGGAGATGACATGAGATGGGGCGCGAGGGCTACCCTCCATCGCGAGCCACACATGTCCTTCCGTCCCGGGGGAGGTGCGGCGGAAGTGGTCCGCGGCCGGGTCCATGATTTTCCGCGGCGCCCCGGCGCACTTCACCGGCGTGGTCGGGTGGGTGGAGAGGGTGGTGTCACCGCGCTGGAGCGGCCGCACGGTGGCGGCCTGCTCCAGCGCCGGGCGCGTGGACTACTTCCCGCCGAAGATGCCGCGCAGGCGCTTCTTGGCTTCGTCCTCGGCCTTCTTCTTGGCCTCGGCTTCCAGACGGGCCTTCTCGGCGGCGGCCTTCGCCTCCAGCTCCTTCTTCTTGGCCTCGGCCTCGGCGCGGGCCTTCTCCTCACCGCCCTCGATGACGGCCTGCACCTGCTTGCCGCGCTCGCCGCCAATCAGGTTGCCCGCGAGCGACGAGGCCGCCAGCTTCGCAATCGTCGTCACGGCCGGCTTCACGTCCACGCCCGTCACCTCGGGCTTCCACGCCTTGCCCGTCAGCTTCATGCCCACGGGGATGGCCTCCGGCGGCGTCACCTTCCCGAGCGTCAGCGTCTTCACCGTGGACGGCGTCAGCGACACGCCGCCCGTCAAGTCGAGCGTGCCGTCCAGGCGGATGCCGCCGCTGAAGCTCAGCGCCGCCTCGGGCCGCGTCCACGACAGGGGCCGCTCGAGCTGCGCCACGCCGTTCTTGATTTCCACGCCGAAGGGCAGGTTGTCACCGAGCGACGTCACCTGCTCGCTCTTGAGGCTCTTGGCCGCGAAGGGCAGCGCCTTGGCGAGCGGCTCGGACACGGCCGCGACCAGGTCCTTGCCCAGGAGCGTGCCGCCCAGGATGTTGCCGTTGATGGCGCCCAGCAGCGTCTGCTGGAGCTGGTCCGGCGTGTAGCCCACGCCCTTCACGTCCACATTCCCGTTGAACTTGCCCGTCATCACCTTCTGCGGGGTGAACTGGGTGAGGGCCTCGGCCATCTCCACGCCCTCCACCTTCACCTTGGCGTCGAAGGGGCGCTTCTCCGGCAGCGGGCCCAGGCGCACGGTGGTGCCGTCCGCCGTCACCTTGCCGCCGTAGAGGCCGGAGGAGAACTTCTCCACGGTGATGAGGTCGTCGGTCATCTTCACCACGCCCGTCACGTTGCTCAGGTCCATCTTCGTGTAGCGCAGGGCCGCAATCGCGAAGCGGATGTCGCCGCGGTAGCCGTTGAAGCGCGTCGGGTCATCCGGCGGCGGGGGCACCGGTGCGCCGCCCGTGCGGGCCAGGACCTCTTCCTCGTTCATCAGCAGCGCGTCCGCGTCCAGCTTCGGGCTCTTCACGTCCGCGGAGAACGTCGTCGTCTGCTTCTTGCCCTGGCCGGCGAGCGCGAAGGACGCGCTGCCCGTCACGGTGTCCTCGAGCAGGTTCGCCGTGAGCTTCGGGAGGTCCACCTTCATGCCGGAGCCGGTCTTGCTCGGCGTGTACGTGCCGGCGGCGCTGACCTGCATGCGCTGGCCGGGAGCCTTGTTCACGAGGAGGCCGGGGCGCAGGTCCACGCCGTCCAGGTTGGCGTCCGCGGTGAAGCGCAGCGCGCCGCCGCTGGCCGCCGCGCCGGTGAGGCGGGAGGTGAGCTTCATGCTCGCGCCCGCGTCCTTGGTGAGCTGGGCGGGCACGCGCAGCCGCACGGGCGTCAGGTCCACGTCGATGTCGATGGCCTGGGCGTCCTGCGTGCCGCTGCCGCGCACCGCGAGGCCGATGGGGCCGGCAATCATGCCGTCGAGCTGCTTGCGCAGCGGCGGGTAGTACTCGGCGATGGCGGCAGGGTCGAGGTTCTTCCCCAAAAGCTCGAAGCCCTCCACCGAGGGCTTCTCGGTGAGCAGGCCCTTCACGCGGCCCTTGCCGGTGATGCTCGCCGGGCCCACGTCCAGGTTGAGCTTGTCGAGCGCGAGGTCTCCCACGGCCACGTCGCCCGTCACGTCGGTGTCGAGCACCACGTCGAGCGCCTTGCCGCCCTCCGTGCCGGCGAAGCGCAGGCCGAGCGCCTTGACGACGCCGACGAGGCGGGTGGGGCCCGTGCCGCCGGGCACCGCGCCGCCGAGGTCCGCCTGCCAGTCCGCGTCCACGGTGCCGGCCTGGAGGCCCACGTCGGGAGGGAGGAAGGGGCCCAGGGGCGCGAGGTCGATGCGCTCGGCCTTGAGCGTCACGCGCTCGGGGGTGGGGATGAGGGTGGGGGGCAGGGGCGCGGCGTTGAGCGCCATCTTGAGGTTCTGCTTGTCGGCGAGGACGGCGGCGGCGAGGTCGACGACGAGCGGCTTGCCGGCGCGCAAGTCCTTCACCTCGATGTCCAGGTCCTTCACGGCCAGCTCCCGGGCCTGGGCGCCCGCCGAGCGGTCCACGAAGCGGATGGTGCCGTCGGTGAGGGCGGCGCGCTCGACGTGGACGCCGGAGAGGTCGGTGGGCGGCTGCTCCTCCTCGGGCTTCTCCTCTTCCTTGGGAGACTGCTCCTCCAGGCGCTTCATGAGGCGCTGGACGTTGGTGGTGCCGTCGGGGAAGCGGACGACGTTGACGGTGAGGCCGGACACCTCGGCGTTCTTCACCTGGATGTCCTTGCCACGCGAGGACAGCAGGGGGCCGGCGGCGACGCGGACGTCAATGGAGGCCAGCTGCGCGAGGGGGAGCTCCTCGCCCTCGGCGGGGCCGATGGTGACGTTCTCCACTTCCGCGCCGAGGGTGGGGAAGAGCTTGGTGGAGATGTCGCCAATCTCGATGGGGCGGCCGAGCTTCTGCGAGTACGTGGCGGCCTGGTCCTTGGCCGTCTTGAGCAGGATGGCGTCGAGCCGCCAGAGGGCGACGGCGACGATGATGACGAGGAGCGCGAGGATGCCGCCCAGGACGTAGGGCCAGCGGCGCTTCTTGGTGACGACGGTGTTGGACATCGCTTGGTACCTCCTCCAGCGAGCAGGCCACGGGCGGATGGCTCGGTGCGGGGCCCGGGGAGCCAGCAGACGCTTAGCTCAGCCTCGGTCCGCTCGCACGTCCCAGACGCAGTGGAACTGCCTTGGGGCAGCAGAGAGACATTCACGGGAACTGACGGCGCTGGCCCGGGGAAATGCACGGCGTCCGACAGTCGGAGGACGCACGGCTGCCCCGGAAGCGGGAAAAACGGGGGCGCCAGCCGGCCCTCATGGCGCCCCCTGCCACCCGACAGTTTCCGGATTTGTACACGGTGGGGGCGGATGGGAAGGGGGGCAGGGGGCTCGTCAGGCGTGGACTTTGACCGCGAGCACCCCCGCCATACCCCCGGAGGGGTGGGCCCCTATGGGATTCCAAATATCCAGCCGGAGTGGCGCTGGCCGGTAAGCTGCCGGGACCTCCCGGGGGGAACCGAATGCGGCTCTGCTGGTCACTGCTATTCATCGCGGCGTTGCAGGCGTGCGCGACCGCGCCCGCCCACGAAGACCTGTACGACGCCACCGCCACGTGGGACGCGGCCGACTCCAACGATGACGAGTGCGAGGACGTCGACGAAGACAAGTGCCTTGTCCCTACCTGCACGCCGGCCGGGTGTGGGCTCTACCGCTGCGAAGACCTCGCTCCAGACCGAATCGTCCGAACTCGCGGAGTGTCGGCTGTGCGCCCGCCGGCGAACAGCCAGCGCAACTGGGGGAGCAGCGAGGCACTCCCAGGGGACGCGCTGCCGGTGTTCGTCTTCCAGTGGTATCGCCCCGAGGAGCTACCCAGCCAGAAGGAGACCGCGCGCCGGCTGGAGCTATGGCGACAGCGGCCGCACGAGCGGCACCACATCTTTCCCCAGGTATTTGAAGGCCACTTCAACGCCAGGGGCATCAACATCCATCAATGGACGCTCGTCATGGACGCGGCGGAACACGCCAGAGTCCACAGGTTGGCGATGAGGGGACCGTGGAACACGGAGTGGAAGACCTGGCTTGACCTGCACTGGCCGGACGTAACAAAGGCGATGCTCTTCGAGTTCGCCAGCTACCTCATCAGGAAACACAACCTATGGGGCATGCCTGCAACGTACTGGCAGACCTTCGAGCTCCCCCCGCTTCCGCCCAGCCCATGACAAGCTTCTACGAGATTACATGGAGCCCCGAGCCCACCTGGAGCAGCACCTACCGCGTCAGTCGCCGCTGGCATTTGCCCTCCGTGGAGCAGTGCCCGAGCTGCCGCGCAACAGTCGGCAGCTGCCTCACCTACCCAACCGTCGACCTTTCGGAGCTGCCAGAGGCCCGCGAGCTGAAGCCCCGTCCAGCGTCGTTCGAGGAGTACGTACGGCTCCGCGACCTGGTGCGCCCGTACTGCCCACCGGGCGCTCCGCTGGAGCCAGGAACAGGACTCGGCCCGCTGGTGGGCTCAACACGCGGCAAGTGGGGTGCCTTTACCTTGGTGGACCTGGCCGCGCTCTTCGTTCGTGAGGACGCGCTCCGGGCCCTGGAGAACCTACGCGGCATCGTGCCGGTATGGCCGAAGTTCCGCCGCTCTCCCGCCCCTGCCGTCGCGGAGCTACAACTGCTCCCGCACGGACGGTTGGCCCCCGACTGCTTTCCGCCGGGCCGCCGCGAGCCGTGCGCGGTATGCGGCTGCGATGGGGAGATGCGGCCCCTGCACTACTGGGCTGACCCGGCATCACTCCCAACAGACCTGGATGCATTCAGGCTTGCGGACTTCCCCGGCATCATCGTCGTCAGCGAGCGATTCGCTAGCGTCGTTCGCCGCTTCGAGCCGAACGACATCACCCTCAAGCTCCTCTTGACGTCCAGACCTCCAGGCATCCAGCCGCCTCGGCGGCTCGCTGGCAATGCCGCCATCATCATTCGCAGGTGAGCGGCGCCCGGTTGAGCGACGGTTCACGAATCCACCGGGCGTCGCTCCCTGCTGTTACCGCGCACGGTCGAATCAGTGGAGCGGGCCCTGGGCCCTGGGGCCGTACGGGCCCAGACGGAAAGCCCAGCCAAGGTGGAGTAGAATTGCTCCCGGTTTTCGGTTGCGCATGTGAGCACCGAAGGGAGGGAGCCATGAAGGTGATGCTCGGGGACACCATTGTTCTCAAGGAAGAGTCTGGGAGCCCCATCGCCATCGTCACGCAGAGGAGCGGTGGTCTGCTCACCGTCCGACGTCCAGACAAAGACAACCAGTTGGAGAAGGTTCCGCGCGACGCCATCGCACCACTGGCCCTCTGGATGGCACAAGCGCGGGAGGGCAAGACGAAGTTCAGCAACTCCTTGAGCCTCACCGGCGGCTCCACGCTGGCGGACCTCGTTGGGGAGTTCGGCTATTCGGCGGATGTGAGGATGAAGCGCAGTTCGCTTCAGCGGGTGGTGCGCCAACTGGAGCGAGCGGGGCTCGAGGTGGAGCCGTCATCCGACGAATGGGACCGCAACGACACGTTCGCGCTCCGGCTGAAGAGAGCCGCCATCGAAGGCCCCGATACCGTCGAGGAAACTGACGACGAGGTCGAGGCCAGCGAAAACCTCATCGAGGCCTCGTTGCCCGAGCCCTTCTGGCCAGCTGCAATGGGGCTACCCGCCGATCGCGAGGTGGCCTTCCTGAGGGCGTTGACCGGGCGCGAGCCCATTCTAGCCCTCCTCTATCTTCCGGAGGACGTCGCCGCCCACGGTTGGCTTCAGGCCACATGGGAAGGCGTGATGACCTGGGCTTTCCACGGAGCGCAGCGATTTGGCCGCGCGGTGAGCGACCATGCCGCTCCTCAGGTGGTGCGAGGGCCCGCTGGCCTGCTGCACAGCTACCTCAAGCCCACTGCCATCTCCTCGGATGTTCCTCAACTCCTGGACGCTCCCCACAACCTCAACCTCATCGCACTCCGGCAGGACGCGGAGTCTCCGGTGGACTTTCCACGCCTCAAGGCGGCGTGGCCTGGTCCCATCTTCGAGTTCGATGGCTCGGAGGTGACCCAAGGGGGTACGCACGTCGCGCAGTTGCTGCTGTTGGTGGGAGGCAGACCCGACAAGGCCCAGGACAGCAAGGTTGCCTCCAGGCTTTCTCCCTTGAAGGCGCTACTCTGGGCACGCGAAGCGAGCGCCCAGGTGGAGGCCCAGGCCGTGACCCGGGTGGGGGAGGTTCTCACCGGGAGCAAGGTGCCGAAGTTGAAGGGGAGTAGCGAGGGCGGCACCGCCCTCGCACTCAAAGCGCACCTGGCTCGCTGGGTGCAACGCCGCAATCCCAAGGCCCAGCTCAAGTTCGAGGCTCGTCAGGAGCAGGACCAGGACGAGGACGGCGATGTGCGGAGGGCGACCCGCGTGGACCTCTTCGTCGAGGGCGAAGGGGTCTTCGAGGTGGAGACCCTGGCCGGAAGTGGTCCGATGGAAGGCTTCTATCAGCAGAAGGTCTTCTCCCGGGTGCGTCGCAAAGAGCAGTTCTCCCTGGTCGTGCCGAGCGATGCGCTGCTGTGGGCCGGGCCCTTCCTCGCGGATATCGCATACCACCTGGGAGAAAACGGCCGAGTGCTCCTGCCCGCCGCGGAGGGCGTGTGTCTTCAGCTGGAGCCGCGAGCGCTCACGGCCAGCGCCTCCCAGGTGACCGAGCCCGAGGAGGAAGCTCGGAGGGACTCTCCCATCGACAAGGAGGCGAAACCTGCCGAGCAGGCCATCCGACTGGCGGACATCGCAGGCTACGCCTCGGCGAAGGAGCGCATCGAGCGCAGCATCCTCTGGCCCGAGCGGCACCGGGGCCTGATGCGCGGGCTGTCGCGGGCCTCCGGCATCCTCTTCTTCGGCCCCCCGGGCTGCGGCAAGTCCCGTCTGGCTCGTGCCATCGCGGGCGAACTGGAGCAGGAGGTGCGGTTGCTCGGGCCCTCGGATCTGCGGGGGCCCTACATCGGTTGGGGCCAGTTGATGATTCGCGAGCAGTTCGACTGGGTGGCCGAGAGGGAGAAGCGGATGCTCGTCATCGACGAGCTGGACGCAGTGGCGCGCTCTCGCCGCACGGGTCAGATGCACGACGATGAGCGCGCAAGTGTGAACGAGCTCCTGGTACAACTGGACCGGGCAAGTCGGCTGGGGCGGCTCGTGGTGGGGACCACCAACTACGTGAGCTCTCTGGACGACGCGGCCATCCGCAGCGGTCGGTTCGGGCTCTTCGTTCCCGTTCCTCCGCCGGACCTGGATGAGGCCGTGGCCATTCTCGCCTACTACCTCCGCCGACTCACCCTGCGGGAGGGGCACGGTGCTCCTGACGTGACGGTGCCCGGCGTGGGTGAGCTCCGTTCCGCCCTCACGCCCCTTTTCGAGTCGAACATCGACGAGCTGCGCTTCTTCTGTGGGGCTGACCTGGAGGCCGCCGTGAATGAGACGTTCCTCCAAGCGCTCCAGCAAGTGTTGCCGTCGAATGCTCCACCCCCGGTGGGGTCGCGCGTGGCTGTGACACTCCCGGTCAGCATGCTGGCCTCAACGCTTGCGGCCGGCCCGCGCTCGGTGGACGTGGAGGCAGTGAAGAGCTTCCTCGCGGAGGCGCAGCGGCACTGCGGGCAAGGCGTCGCCGACAGTCTTCATTACCGGTTCGGTGGCGCGTCCGCCCTGAGATAGGGGCGCGGCGCATCCTCCGTGCGGCGGGGTAGGTCCGCACGTCCCAGACGCAGTGGAACTGCCTTGGGGCAGCAGAGAGACATTCACGGGAACTGACGGCGCTGGCCCGGGGAAATGCACGGCGTCCGACAGTCGGAGGACGCACGGCTGCCCCGGAAGCGGGAAAAACGGGGGCGCCAGCCGGCCCTCATGGCGCCCCCTGCCACCCGACAGTTTCCGGATTTGTACACGGTGGGGGCGGATGGGAAGGGGGGCCCGGCTTCACGGCCCAGGGGTAGGGTCGGGCTGGGAGGAGGGCGTCACTGGTGTCGGCGCTGTCTTTGGTGGCTGCTTTGGAGATGGCGCGGGCTCAGCGGGTGGTGAGGGCACCTGGGAATTCGTCTCGACAGCGGGTTCCGAAGAGCGCGGAGCCGTATCGGGAGGCGCGGCCTCCGAAGTGTCCTCTTCCGCGGGAGGTGGCGCCTCGGCGACCACCTCGCCCTGGGGCGTGACCGCGTAGGAGTACCATCCGTCGAGCACTCTTACCGCCGGGCCGCCACACCGGTTGAAACGTTGGTGGAGCACCACGTAATACAGGCCCGGCGTCGGGCCCGTGAAGACGACGACATCCAATCCCTGCTCCGGACTGGCGCAGCCATGGAACAGGTCTGGATACGGATTGGTCCGCACCATCTCGCGGACGGCTCCAGCAGCAGCGAACGCGGCCCCCGCTTCCATGGGCTGTCCTACGAGCCGGGCTGAGTCCTCGTTGGGCCACTCGACCTTTCCCCTCCATGCCGGAGCACGTGAGGCGCACCCGGAGAGCACTGCTGCCAGTCCTGTCAGCGCAAACGCCTTGAGCATCTCGAGCTCCTACTCGCGCAGCAGTCGCACAGGTCCGTTATCGCATCGTGGCATCGAGTTATAGCGGGTCAGCTCTGGAGCACAGGTTCCCAAGGTCACCCATCGAGCCCTGGCGTCGCTCCATTGCTGTACTTCACCGGTAGGAAAGTAGCGCAGGTACACGCGTGTCCCATCCTGACGCTCCGCCACCAGCGCCGAGGCCATTTCGATGGCCGTGCTCCTGAAGACGGCGGGCGTGGGGTTTCCAGGAATCAATCGCACCTGGGCCATGGCCACGAATGGGTCGAAGGTCGCCGTCGGCCATGCGCTGAGGTCCAGTGAAGAGGGCGCCGCGGCACAGGGATGGTTGTGGACATACCCGACGACCCACACCTGTTCGGAAGGGTAGTCGTCATCCCCCACTGAAGAAGAGATGCGGCATCGGTCATGACTTCCCCGGACTGGGGCCGTGACGCGCCACGAGAGTGAGTTGCGGTCTCCCGCGACATAGACCGTCGAGCAGTACTCCGTGGAAAGGCCCACGATGGGTTTCTTCGTCGCCGGGTCGCACACCCTGGCGCCAGGAAGCTTGAGCAGTGCGCCCGCTACGTCCCGGAGCAGTTCGATGGGCAGAGAGGTGTCCCCCGTGGGCATCTCGACGAGGGGCACTTCCGTCCATGGGCCTCGGATGGGAGCCGGCTCTGATGCGGTCAACCCGTGTGAGGACGAGGAGGCGCAGCCCACTCCCATCAGCAGGAGCGGCAGCAGGAGCCCCTTCCCGATGCGACTCGTCACGTGAGCATCCATCTGGAGCAGCGTCGGACCCGCGCCAAAGCCTGTCAATGGGAGGTCATCCTCATCCACGGCGGCCCCGCGAGCCAGGGCCCACAAGCCCCAACCAGGAAACGCCCGAGTCAGCGTATCCTCGGTGTGCCCCCGGCCTCCGGGGCGCCACGGGGGGACCGTCGTCTTGAGCCAGAACCTTCAACGTCTCACGTCCTTCCTCTCGGGGCTCGCGGGGCATGGAGAAGCGCAATCGCGCCAGGCGCTGGCGGAGCGCGTCTCGGATGCGCTGCCCACCGTGGCCCTGGCGGGGCACATCGCCAATGAGTGGCTGTGTCATCACCTCGCCGGCCTCGACGAGGCCGTGCTCCTCGACATCGGCCCCGGCACCGGACGCCAGGGCGTGGACCTGCTGCGGCGGCTCGGTGCGCGCGGGGACCGGCCCCGTCACCTCACCGTGGTCGCCGTGGAGCCCGATGCCGTGAGCCTCCGCGCCGCCGAGCACAACCTCCTCGAGGCCGCGCAGGCCTACGGACTCGACGTCCACGTCATGGCCTTCCACTCGCTCGTGGAGGAGCTGGACCCGTCCTTCTGGCCCATCATGGCGGCGATGCCCGGGACGCTGCTCGTGCACTCGGCCTTCGCGCTGCACCACGTCCGCGGGAAGGTGGCCGACGAGGAGGCCCGGGACAGCCTGCTGCGCCGGCTGCGCATGCTGGAGCCCAGGGCCCTCGTCCTCGCCGAGCCCAGCCTGGACGTCTCCACCCCGGACCCGGAGCAGCGCTTCCGCCAGGGCTGGCGCTACGTCGGCCTCACCTTCCAGCTGGTGGACCGCCTCGCCCTGCCCCAGGAGGACCGCGACGCCATCCGGCGCTTCCTCGTGCGCGAGCTCGAGGCCGTCCTCGACGACTCGGACGACTCCCGCTCGAAGCGGTACGAGCATGTGCGCGGCTGGTGGCGCAGGCTCGCCCGCGCGGGCTTCTCGCGGGACGACGTCCCCACCTCCCTGGACCTGGGCTCGCATCCGCAGATGCACCCGCGCCGCTATCCCGGGTACGTGGGCCTCGACGTCGGTGACGAAACCCTCGTCGCCGTGCTGTGTGCCACTCCGGCACGGGACGCCCGCCCCCGCTGAGCCGTTCGCCCTTCCCGAATCGCGCCCGAGCGCCGACACTGCGAGGCCTCGCCATGCCTCGAGCCCCCATGCGCTTCCGCTCCGCCCTCGTCCTGCTGGCCTGTGTGTCCGCCTGCGCCCCTCGCGCGCGGACCGCGCCGGAGACCTCCGCCATGTCCACCGCGTCCCCGTCCGCGGCCGAGGCCGCGTACACCCGCCTCGCCCGCGAGTACCTCGACTGGTACACCGAGACGAACCCCACCCGCGCCACGTCGCTCGGCTTCCACCAGCACGACGCCCGGCTCCCGGACGTCTCCGCCGCCGCGCTGACCCGCAAGTCGAAGGCCCTCCAGGACTGGCTCACCCGCCTGGAAACGGTGGACCGCGGCGCCCTCACCGGAGACTCCGCCGTCGACGCGCGCGTGCTGGAGTACGCCATCCGCGCGGACCTCGCGGAGCTGGAGGAGCAGCGCACCTGGGAGAACCACCCCGGCTTCTACGTGGGTGTCATCGCCAGCGGCCTGTCCAACCTCTCCTCCCGCGAGTTCGCCCCCGTCGCCGAGCGGATGCGCTCCCTGCGCTCGCGCATGGCGTCCATCCCCCGCGTGCTCGACGCGGCGAAGGCCAACCTCCGCGGCGTGCCGAAGCTGTGGGCCCGGCTCTCCCACCGCGATGCCCAGGGCGTCGCGTCCTTCCTGCGCACGGACCTGCCCCGGGCCCTGGAGGCCCAGGGCTTCGCCAACGTGGACGCCTCCGAGCGCGAGGCCTTCACCGCCGCCCGTGAGCAGGCCGCGCGGCACCTGGAGGTCTACGCCCTCTGGCTGGAGCAGGAGTTGCTGCCCCGCGCGGACGGCGACTTCCGCCTGGGCCGCGAGCGCTTCGAGAAGAAGCTCGCGCTGGAGGAGCACGTGACGCTGGGCGCGGACCCGCTCCGCGACATCAACGAGCGCTCCATCCGCGAGTACAAGGCCTGGGTCGCCCGCGAGGCCGCGAAGGTGGACCCGAAGAAGACGCCCGAGCAGGTGATGGCCGAGCTGGTGAAGGACCACCCCGCCGCCGACCAGCTCATCCCCACCGCCCGCGCGCAGCTCGTGGAGCTGCAGCGCTTCGTGCGCGAGCGGAACATCCTCACGCTGCCGTCGGACCGGCTCCCCACCGTGCGCGAGACGCCGCCGTACGCGCGGCTGGGCTTCGCGTCCATGGACACGCCGGGCCCCTTCGAGACGAAGGCCACCGAGGCCTTCTACAACATCACCCCCGTGGAGCCGGGCTGGACGCCGGAGCAGCAGGCGCAGCACCTGACGTACTTCAACCGCGCGGGCCTGCTCGGCATCTCCGTGCACGAGGGCATTCCCGGCCACTTCGTGCAGCTGCTCTACGAGTCGAAGATTCCCACCGACGTGCGCAAGGTCTTCTCCCCCACGTCCGTCGTCGAGGGCTGGGCCCACTACACCGAGCAGATGATGGTGGACGAGGGCCTGGGTGACGGAGACCCGCGCATCCGCCTGGGGCAGCTGCGCCGCGCGCTCCAGCGCCATGCCCGCTGGTACGCGGCCCTGGCGCTCCACGTCTACGGCGAGCCCGTGGAGGCCGTGGCGAAGCGCTACGCGGAGATTGCGTACTTCGAGCCCTTCCCCGCGCTGCGCGAGGTGGAGCGCGGCACGTCCAACCCGACGTACCTCTATTACGCGCTCGGGCGCATGCAGATACTCAAGCTGCGCGAGGACTACCGCCGCCACCTGGAGGCGCGCGGGGAGCCCTTCGTGCTGAAGGACTTCCACGACCGCTTCCTGCGGCTCGGCCTGCCCGTGTCGCTGGCGCGCGGCGTCCTCATCCCCGGGGACACCGCGCCGTCGCTGGAATGAGCCGGGCTACAGCTCGATGACCTGGGGCTTTTCCTCGGGCGGCAGGGGCTCGCGGGACGTGAGCCCCTCGATGTTGAAGCCCGAGGGCGCGCGGATGGCGCCGCTGTTGAGCGGGTCCAGGTAGAGCTGCACGGGCGCGGCGAGGCCCTCGTAGGTGACTTCGAAGACCTCCAGTCCCTGACTGGGCCCCAGGCGGCGCCAGGCCACCCGCTGGCCCTCGGGGCCGCGCAGCAGCGCGAGGAAGGCCATCATCCCCTCATTCCCCCAGCCCACCCGTACCGGGTCCTCCGGGCCGAAGCCGTAGGCGCCCCCCTGCCGCACCGGGGCGGCGCGCGCCGGAGCGCGTGACTCCTGGACGGGTGCCACGGACTTGTTGGATGAGGCACACGCCGTCAGGCACAGCAGCCCTGCGCAGGCAACGCGAAGCGCGAACATTCGACCCTCCACCCCCACCATCGACCTGCGGGGAAGCTGTTACCGCGCCCCCGTCCGTGCACGCCGCCTGCCCTCCCTTCGTTCTCCGGACAACGCCCGGAGTGCCCGCTGCCGTGCAGTCCACGCGCCCGGTTGCGTCCGCCCCGCCAGGTCCGCCCGCCCGGCCCGGCCTCCCGCCCCGCCCCGGTCGGTGACGCAATGCCTTGCACCTCCTGACTGCGCTCCCGGTGCGAGTCATGTCAGGGTTCAGGACGGTTGGCTGCGGGATGCCCCTCATTCGTATGTCTGGATTTGACAGGGAAGGAGCGGGCGGCCAGCTTTGGCGGGTGCCGTTCGACTTCGCCAGACAATGGCAATCATCTCCTCCGGCCCGGCGGGGGCGAGCCGGCCGTCGCGCACCCTGGAGCCCTGGAGCCTGGGGTTGGCTCCTGTGTCTCGGAATGGCGCTCGCGTGCAGACCGCGCAGGCAGGACGAGTGCGCGACGTTGCAGGCCCGCGTGCTGGAGGAGGTGCGCGTCGTGGATGGCTTCCATGACCATGTCCAGGATGCGGAGTCCATCGTCCTCCACTCCCGGCGGTTGCGCGAGGTGAGCGCGGGGCTTCGCGCCCTCGACATCCAGGACGCGGACCTCCGTGCCGCCGTGCAGCGCTACCACGAGAGCATCGACCGGCTCGCGGAAGCCTGGGCCCAGGCCGCGGCCCCGCCCGCGCTCCCGGACGCTGGCGCCGATGCGGGCATTCCCGGCGCCGGGTTGGTGGTGCTCGGAGAGATGATGTCCGTCCACGCCGCCGCCGTGACTGGCGCCCGCTCCGCCATCACCACCGCCTGCGGCGCCCGCTGAGCCCGGGAGCGGGCGCCGTCGCCCGGCCTACTTCTTCTTCGCCGCCCCGCCGTCCCCGGTGCCCGACATGGCGCGCATGAAGCTCTCATCCACACCGTGGATGCGCAGCGACACCAGCTCGTCCGGGGTGATGCGGGTGTAGCCCGCCGCGCGCATCCGCTTCACGAAGTCCGGCGTGACGCCGTGGATGCGGAAGGCCATGAGCTGCTCGTCGGTGAGGTCGGGGAAGCCCTGCTCGCGCATCTCCTTCACGAAGGCGGGTGTGACGCCATGGATGCGGAAGCCGGTGAAGCCGTCGGCGTCCAGGTCCTTGAAGCCCGCGTCACGCATCTCCTTCACGAAGGCGGGCGTGACGCCGTGGATGCGGAAGCCGGTGAAGCCGTCGGCGTCCACGTCCTTGAAGCCCAGCTCGCGCATCTCCTTCACGAAGGCCGGGGTGACGCCGTGGATGCGGAAGCCGACAATCTCGTCGCCGTCCAGGTCCTTGAAGCCCAGTGCGCGCACCTCCTTGATGAACTCGGGCGTGACGCCGTGGATGGACATGGACAGCAGGTCATCCCATGACAGCTTCGCGAAGCCGGCCGAGGCCAGGCCCTGCACCCGCGCCCCGTCGACGCGGTGGATGCGGCCCGCTACGAGCTGCTCCATTGTCAGCCCCGGGTAGCCGGCCTTCGCCAGCTCATTCACATAGGCGGGCGTGACGTCGAAGATGCCCACCTGCATCAGCTCGTCCATCGACAGGTTCTTGTAGCCGATGGCCGCCAGGTCCTTGATGCGAGCGGTGGTGACGTCGGTGGCTGCGAGCTTGAAGTGGTCCTCCGACGACAGCTTCGGATAGCCCAGCCCGGCCATGGCCTTCGCGTAGGTGTCGCTCGGGGCGAAGCGGTAGTGGCCCGCGCCCTCGCCGCCCTTGAACTGGCCCTCGAAGCTGAAGGTGCCGGCCTCGCGCGGCATCGTGAAGGACACCGGGCCGTCGTTGGTGGACAGGCCCTGGAAGGCGGACAGGGGCTCGCTGAAGCCCATCTGGCCGTGCTCCTCCTGCCGCTGGAGCTGGAGGTGCAGCTCCTTGCCGTCGCGGTTGCTCCGGGGCTGGGCGGTCCAGGTGCCGCGCAGCTCGGGGGCCGCGGTGGCGGTGAAGGCCGCGAGCAGCACGGCCACGAGGGAAAGGGACGACAGGCGACGCATGGTGGGCTCCTTCGGACAGACCCCGCCCGTCCGGCGCGCGTCCGGTGGGACGCGTCCGTGAGGGCGGGGGAGATTGAGAGAACGGTGGGGACTGCTCGACGGCGCGCGGGCCTACTTCTGCCGCGAGTCGCGCAGCTTCCGGATGAAGTCGGCGTCCACGCCGCCGGAGCGCAGGCGGACCAGCTCGTCGACGGAGAGGTCCTTCAGGCCGGCGTCGCGCAGCTCGCGGAGGAAGGCGGGGTCGACGCCGAGGGCGCGCAGCTGCGTCAGCTCGTCCGCGTCCTTCGTCTGCACGCCGGCCTCGCGCATGCGGTCCAGCCACTCGGGCGTGACGCCCACGGCGCGCAGCTGCGCCAGGTCATCGGCGGCCAGCTTCGGCAGGCCGCGCTGGCCCAGGGCCTGGATGTAGCCGGCGTCCACGCCCACCGCGCGCAGCTGGGAGACGTCCTCCAGCGACATGCCGGAGTAGCCGGCGCTCTTCAGCTCGCGGACGAAGGCCTCGTTGACGCCCAGGGCGCGCGCCTGCACCAGGTCGTCCGGGTCATTGGTGGTGAAGCCCGCGGCCTTGAGCGCCTCGATGTACGCCGGGGTGACGCCCAGGTGCTTCATCTGCACCAGGTCGTCCGCGTCCAGCTTGCGGCCGAAGCGGGCGCTCATGTCCTTCGCGTACTCGGGGGTGACACCCGCGTGGCCCATGGCGACGAGGTTGGCCACCGTGGGCGCGTAGCCCATGGCCTCCAGCTCCTGCACGCGGGCCGGCGTGACGCCCGCCACCTTCAGCGCGACGAGCTGGTCCACGGAGAGCGGCTGCCCCGTGCCCACCCGCGTGCGCTCGTCCACGTCGTCGTCGGAGTCACGCGGGCTCGGCCTCGGGAGGGGCGCGGGCGCTGGAGCCGCGGCCAGGGCTCCGGGCACCGGCGCGATGAGCGGGGGAGCGGTGAGGGCATTCTTCACCGCCGAGGAGGCGACCCCGGGGGCGGGCGGCGCGGGCGGCGCGGCGGGGCCGGCCTGCCGCGGTGGAGCAGGGGGCGCGGGCGGTGCGGGCGGCGCCGCGGAGAGCCCCCGGACGCCGGCGCCGGGGATGGCGGGCACTCCCGAGCGCGGCTCACCCAGCGAAGCCTCGTGCTCCTGCGTGAGCGAGCCCGCGGACGTCGTCTCCGCGGACGGCTCCTTCTCCGCGCTGGCCAGCACCAGCGAGGTCAGCGGCGCGGCCACCGCGAGGCTGCTGGCCAGGGTGAGCACCGACGCTCCGGCCACCCACTTCGAGGAGCAGCGCGCGGTGGGCGCGGTGACGAGCCGGCGCACGCGCTCCGGCAGCGAGCCACCCAGCGCGGACATCGCCGGGCCCTGCACGGTGGGCAGCACGCGCAGCTCCTCCAGCGCCGTCAGCGCCCGGGCGTAGGAGAGGGCACCGCCGCTGGCGCCCACGGCGACGTCGTCACAGCAGTGCTCGCGCTCCACGCGGATGACGTGGGACACCCAGCGCACGGCCGGGTGGTAGAAGAGGAGCGTCTCCACCAGCACCTGCGCCAGATTCACCGCGAAGTCATGGCGACGGATGTGGGCCAGCTCGTGCGCGAGCACCATCTCCAGCTGGCGCGTCGACAGCCCCGACAGCGCGGACACCGGCAGCAGCACCACCGGGGAAAGCCAGCCCACCGCCGCCGGCACGTCCACCGCCGCGGACTGGAGCAGCCGCACCGCGCGCCCCAGGCCCAGCCGCGCCGCCAGCGCGTCCAGCCGCTCCTGCCACTCGACGGGCGCGGGCCGGGCCCGGGCCGCGAGCCGGCGCAGCTTCACCCACTCGGCCGTCATCCGCCCCGAGCACAGTCCCACGCCCGCCACCCATGCCAGCACCAGCCACCGCAGGTGGGCCGCCACCGTGGAGCGCAGCCAGTCCAGCGGAGAAGCGCGCTCGGGAGCCTGCACGCGCGACGCCGTGCGCATCCGCTCCACCGACGACACGCGTGTCCCCGTGTCCGCCGCCGCGCCGCGCGCCCGCTCCAGCGAGGACACGCGCCCGGGCGCCCCCGGCAGCACTGCCTGCCGCTCAGCTGCCCGGACCGAGGCCCCGCGCTCCACGGGCAGCACGTCCGCGCCGCGCGCCTCGGAGTAGTGCCGCCAGCCCGTCACGGCCGGCAGCGCGAGCGCCAGCACCAGCGCGCCACATGCCAGCGCATAACGCGCATGGGCGGCACGCCGGCCCACCGTGGCGAGCGCCACCGCGAGCAGCAGCGCCACCAGCGCGCCCTGCCAGAGTGAGTGAAGCAGGGCCCAACCCAGGGACTCCATCAGGAGGCTGCTCATTCTTCCGCTCCTTCCAGCGTGTCGAGCAGCCGGCGCAGCTCCGCCAGCTCCCCGGGACTCGTCTTCTTCGAGGAGAGCGCCTGCATCGCCAGCCGGGCAGGCGAGCCGCCGAATGCACGGTCCACCAGGTCCGTCACCAGCTGCCGCTGCGTGCGCTGCTCCGTGGCCCTCGCCCTGTAGACGTGTGCCCGCTGGGACTCGTCGCGCTCCACGAGCCCCTTCTCGGTCATGATCTGCATCAGCTTCAGCACCGTGGTGTACCCGGTGCCCTCCGGCTCGTGCCGGGTGAGCGCCTCGTGCACCTCGCGCACCGTGCTGTCTCCGCGTTCCCAGAGCACCCGGAGGATGGCCAGCTCCCCATCCGTCGGACGCGGCAGCTTCGTCTCGCTCATCACGCTCCCTCTCGACACGGCTATATTACGAACCCATTCGTAGATGTCAACGAAGGTCTTCGTAGATGGTGGCGGAAGAAAGCCCCCTGTCCCGTCGGGGAGGAGGGGGCCTGGCGTGCGGCACCGTGGATGTGGGCCGCTGTCAGTGCTTGCCGCTGGCGGCGCGGGCGGGCTCTTCCACCACCGTCTGGACGGAGTCGGGGTTCTTGCCCTCCCAGAAGCGGCGGGGGTGGCCGTCGCCGCGGGTGCCGCCGGAGAGCCGGTCCACCCAGGGGTACTTCTTCGCCTCCTCGGCGGTGTAGCCGAGGTTGAAGACGGTGGGGCTCTTGGGCAGCTCGCCGGCCTTCGCGTAATAGGTGCGGAAGAGCCGGTCCCAGAAGTAGTTGGTGATGCCGTAGTTGCCCTGCTCGTTGTGGTAATGGTGTGACAGGTGCAACCGCTTGATTTCCTTCAGGAAGCCAAGCTTCGGCGTGTAGTTCAGGTGCTGGATGCAGTGGCAGAACTCGTAGAAGCACACCACCACCATGGCCCAGCCCAGCGCCGCGGCGGCGCCCGCGCGCCCGCCGATGAGATAGCCGATGGGGCCAATCACCGCGCTCACCAGCGGCAGCACGTTGCCCAGCGCGCCGAAGAGGACGCGCAAGTCGTTGGGGTCCTGGTGGTGGTCGAAGTGGACGCGCTTCCACATCGCCGCGGTCAGCGGGTTCTTATAGAGGAAGCGCCCGTGCAGGATGTTGCGGTGCACGAGGTACCAGCCCAGCGGGAAGACGACGCTCGCGGCCAGCATGGCCAGCAGCATGCGGACGGGGTTCTCGAACCACTTCACCGCGAACACCAGGCTGGTGACACCCACCGCGATGTAGGCGACGACGGCGTAGTAGGTGAAGAACGAGAAGACCAGGTCGCCCAGCGTCATCCGGTCCAGGTTGTGCTTGCGATTCTTCAGGAATGAGAAGGGTGCGCTGACTGACACGGTATCCCTCGCAGGTGGCCGCTCTGCCCCCGGCCGGAGCAGATGGAGCGGCGATGAGCCCGCGCCGCCCCCGCCGGCCTGGGGGTGAACGGCGCCACTGTCACTAGCAGGGGCTCCTGGAAAAGCTCCGATACGGCACCGGGCGCTATAGCGCTTTTCTTGGGGCGGTGAGAAGGGCCGCTGCTGGAGGGTAGGGCGATTGTCCCCCTGGTTGCCCGGCATGCGACTCGGGGACGGGCTTCCCTGGCGCCCGATCGCACCCCACCTTCCGGGAAGCGAAACGACCTTCCAGGGGGACTCCGATGGCGGAGAAGGAACAACAGCAGAGCAGTGGCACCAAGAGTCGCACGCGGCGCACGGCGCCCCGCGTGAGCCGGGCCGGGGGCAACGCGGCGGACCGGGGCAGCATCGCGCTGCGCCGCACGACGTCCGAGTACCGTGCCGCCGCCGAGGAGCAGGCCTCACGGGTGCGCGAGGAAATCGAGGCCGCGCTCGTCATCGCCCGCAGCACGCGTGAGGAAATCGAGCAGCGCATCGCCGACCAGCTCCACACGCCGCGCGTCGTCCACCACAAGACGCACGCCCCGCGCAAGCGGAGCAGCGGCCGCGCCGCGAAGAAGCACTGACCCGCGATGCAGCAATTCCCCGGGGCGTGAGGCACATGCCCCGGGATGCTGACACCGGGGCGATGGCCTCGAAGCAGCAGCGCTCTCAGGGCGCGACGCGCGTGCCCTGAGGGGCGGACACCGGCGCGGCGTCCTCGGCGGGCGGCGCGGCGGAGTCCTCGCCCAGGCTCTTGAGCCTGCGCGCCAGCTGGGCCGCCTGCGCGCCCTTGGCGCCCATCTCACTGCCCTGCACGCCGACGAAGGACACGCGGGCGCGCTCCAGCAGCGCCACCTGCGCGTGGAGCTGGGCCAGCAGCCGCTCGCGGCGGCGCGACAGCGCGTCCAGGTGGTTGAGCTCCTCGCCCAGCGACGATGCGGCCAGCTCCAGCTGGCGCCGGGCCACCGCGTCCTGCGTGGTGGCGGCGCGGTTGCGCAGCTCGCGCACCTGCGCGTCCACGTCGTTGGCCACCACCGAGCCCAGCTGCGCCTCCAGCCCCGCGTGCGCCTCCGCGAGGGAGAAGCTCTCCCCGGCCATCTTCTCCAGCACGCCCAGCAGCTCCTGGCGCCCGGGGCTGGCCGGCATGCCCCGCACCACGTCCTTGCACTGACGGTAGAGCCCCAGCGCGCGCACGGCCAGCCCACGGGCCTCGCCCTTGAGCGTGTCCTCCAGCAGCCGGCCTCGCGCCTCCACCGCGTCCAGCTCCATCACCACGTTGGCCGGCAGCGTGCCGATGCTCCAGAAGAGGGCCACGGTGAGGAAGCCCACCAGCACGGGGAGCAGCCCCGTGTGCCCCACGAAGCGCGCCTCCAGCACCTCGCGCACGTACAGCGACAGCGGGACGAGCACGCCCGCAGCGGCGGCGCTGGCGGCCACGGAGAAGGGCCGGCCCGACTCGCCCCGGCCGTTGCCCACCCACGCCACCAGCGCGGCGGCGATGGCCGCCGCCAGGCTCTGCGGGAGCGGATCATCCAGGTCGAGGAAGAAGGGCACGGCCGGCAGCAGCGCCAGGCCGACGCGCAGGCTGATGGCGTTGCGGGGCGTCGCCTTCGCGCCGGCGATGGCGGCGGCGGCCACCGCGAAGTAGCCCGGCTCCAGGGGGAAGTGCAGCCGCTGGGCGGCGGCCCCGAGGATGCCCATGCAGGCGGCGCCTCCCAGCGCGCGGAGGGTGCGCGACTCGAACTCCTCGCGGTGGAGGAACTGCATGGAGAGGGCCATCGGTGCACCGTTCCTGGCTAGTACGCGTTGTTCGTGCCGAAGTTCTTCATCGTCTTCTTGTAGAGGTTCCGCGACTCCCGGCGGACCCCTTCCTCGTCGGACGCGCTCCCATAGGCTGCCTCTGTCTGGTCGAGCTCCGCAAGCTCCCCCGCGAGCGCCGACGCGGACGTGCCGAAAAGCTTCCGGGCGTTGTCCAGCAGCCCACGTGCCGCCTGCCGGTTGCCGCGCTTCATCTCCTCCGCCGCGGCCACCATGTGCTGGGTGCCCAACGCCCGTGTCGCATGGATGCGCACGTCCCGGTCCAGGTTCGCCCGCACCACCGCCGCGTCGGCCGTCACCGCCGCGGACAGCTTCAGCCCCGTGTCCACCGCCGCGTCCCTGCCCACATCCACGTAGCGCACCTGGGCGTCCAGCACCTGGAGCACCCCGCCCGTCGCCCCCGTCGCGAGCGTCAGCTTCGCCACCACGCGCACGCTCTGGTCCCCCGCCAGGTCGTACAGCGGAACCTTCACGAGTTGTCCCTCGCGCGTGGCGGGCAGGCCCATGACCTCCACGGCCTGGACTTCCGCGGGCAGCCGCAGCTCCAGCTCCACGCGCCGGGCCACGGTGCTGGTGGCCTGGTCCAGCTCCCGGGAGAACACCTCGGCCAGCTTCGCCGAGTCGTCGATGAAGCCGGAGAAGCCGCCGCCCTGCTCGGCCATGCCGCGCATCAGCGCCTCGTTGAAGTCTCCGCCCACGCCCAGTGCGCTCACGGTGATGCCCTCGTCGCGCATGCCGCGCACCAGCGCGTACAGCTCCGGCTCCCGCACCATTCCCGTGGTGGGCTGGCCGTCGCTCAGGAGGATGGCGCGGCTGACGCGGAACTCGCGCAGGTACGGGCGCAGGGCGCGCGCCGCCTCGGTGAGGCCGCCGCTGGTGTTGGTGGAGCCCTCGTCCTGGAGGCGGGCGATGGCCAGGAGCAGCTCGGCGCGCACCTCCTCCGTCACCGGCCGGCTGGGCAGGGCCCTCACGTCGGTGCCGTAGTCGACGAAGGCGAGCCGGTCCTCGGCCGTCAGGCGGTTCACCAGCTCCGTGGCGGCGCGCTTCGCATCCGCCAGCTTCTGGCCGGACATGGAGCCGGAGCGGTCGATGACGAGGGCCAGGTTGACGGGGACGCGGCGGCCGGCCTCGGCCGGGTGGGCCTTCAGCTCCAGCCACGCGAAGACCTCGCTGGTGCCCGTCTGCACGTACGCGCCCGACAGCTTGCCGGACAGGGTGAGCGCGCCGCCCGGGGACGTGGAGGTGACGAGCGGCAGCGTCACCGTGGCGTCGGGCTCGTCCGGCCTCGCCACCGTGTGGCTGGTGTCGGTGACGGGCGGAGGCGGGGGAGGTAGGGGTTTGCCCACCATCAGCGCGCCGAGGGCGAGCAGTCCGGCGACGGACACCAGCAGCAGGGTGCGGTTCATTCAGGGCCTCAGGGGGTGGGGAAGGCGTGTGAGGCCACGTTCGCCTGCCTGCCACCCCCGGCGCATCGGTCAGCGGGAGGAGGGTCCTCCCGATGACCGATGGAGGCCCGAGGCCTGTTTGCGCCGCCCGCTCAGGCTCCGGCCGGCTGGCGCAGCCGCACCAGCTCGTCCACCACGTTGCGCACGCGGCCCTCGTCGAAGGGCTTCTCCAGCAGGAGGTTGGGGATGCTGGCGAGGAACTCGCGCGCGCCGGTGGTGAAGGCGCCGCCCGACACGAAGATGAAGCGGCCCTCCATCCCCGCGTGCTCGCGCCGCACCGCCTCGTACACGTCGCGGCCGGTGAGGTCCGGCATCATGACGTCGCACAGGACGGCGTCCGGCTCCAGGCCGCGCTCGAGCAGCTCCAGCGCCTGGCGCCCGCTGTTGGCCACCTCCACCTGGTGCTCGCGGAGGATGCGCTGCAGCACCCGTCCCACCGCCGGCTCGTCGTCCACCACCAGCACCCGGCCGCGCGGCGCGCCCCGGTGCGGCTTCGGCTCCGCCGCCACCAGCACCGGGCGCGGCTTCGGCTCCGAGGTGGGCAGCAGCACGCGGAAGACGGTGCCCCGGCCCGGCTCGCTCTCCACGGTGATGTCGCCGCCCAGCCCGCTGATGATGCTGTGGCAGATGGACAGCCCCAGCCCCGTGCCCACGCCCACCGGCTTGGTGGTGAAGAACGGGTCGAAGATGCGGTCGATGACCTCGCGGGGAATGCCCACGCCGGTGTCCTGCACCTCCACCACCACGCGCCCGTGCCCGTCGCGCCGGGTGACCAGGCGGATTTCATGCCGGTGCGCCGCGCCCTCGGGGATGGCCTGCGCCGCATTCACCACGAGGTTGAGGAACACCTGGCTCAGCTTCCCCTCGTTCGCCATGACGGGGGGGATGTCGCCGTAGTCCCGCCGCAGCTGCGCGCGGTGGCGGATTTCGTTCGCCGCCATCATCGCCACCGACTCCAGCACCGAGTGCATGTCCAGCGGCGACACGCGCTCCTCGTCCGGCCGGGAGAACGTCTTGAGCTGGCGGACAATCTGCCGCACGCGCTCGGCGCCCTCGCACGCCTCGTTGAGGACCTCGTGCCACTCGGCCAGGTCGGGCTCCCCCTTCAGCCGCGCCTGGAGCGCCGTCGCGCCGTCACCGGGGGGCAGGTGGTGGCGGAACTCGTCCGCCATGAAGCCCAGGTTGGAGAGCACGAAGGCCAGCGGGTTGTTGATTTCGTGGGCGATGCCCGCCGCGAGCGTGCCCACCGACGCCAGCCGGTCCGCCAGCGTCAGCCGCGCCTGCAGCTGCCGCTGCTCCGTCACGTCGCGGGCGATGGACACCACCGCCGGCTGCCCGTCGAAGCTCAGGGGCAGCGACACCACCTCCGCCACGCGCGTGCGCCCGTCGCGCCGCACCAGCCGCCGCTCTCCCGTGAGCGCCCCGGCCCGCACCGCCTCCGGCCCGCGCATGTCCTTCACGAAGTCGCCGAAGCGCTGGCCGGTGAGCTGCTCCGCGCGCTCGAAGCCCAGCGTGGAGACGAGCGCCGCGTTGGCGTAGACAATCAGCCCGTCGCGCTCAATCGCCGCCGCGTCCGGCACGCCCTCCAGCAGCGCGCGGAAGCTGGCCTCGGACAGCCGGAGCGCCTCTTCCGCCTCGCGGCGCTCGGTGATGTCGCGCGCCAGGCCCTCCACCGCCACCACGCGCCCGGAGGCGTCCGTCACCGGGGCCACCACGTGCTCCAGCCACAGCGTGCGCCCGTCCGGGTGGAGGAAGCGCACCACCACCGGCGCGCCCTGGAAGGGCTGCGGCGCCTCCAGCAGCTGCTCCAGCAGCGCCCGGTCCTCGGGGTGCACGCGCTGGTACCAGAGGTCCGGCTCGCCGTAGTGCTCCACGGGGCCATAGCCCAGCTTGGCGTGGGCCACGCGGCTCACGTAGGCGAAGCCGCGCGGCGGCTCGCGCCGGTAGAGGTACAGCACGTCCGACGCGTTCTCCGCGAGCTGCCGGAAGCGCCGCTCGCGCTCGCGCAGCGCCCGCTCCGACTCGCGCCGCTCCAGCGTCACGGAGATGGCGCCCGCCGCCGCCGACAGCAGGTCCACCTCCAGCCGGTCCCACGCCCGCGCCTCGGCGACGTTGTCGAAGCCGATGAAGCCCACCAGCATGCCCTGCACGCGCATGGGCAGCGCCAGCAGGGACAGGACACCCTGCGGGTCCAGCAGTGCCCGCTCCGTTTCCGGGAAGTCCGCCACCAGCCCCGAGATGACGTCCCCGCGCGACAGCGCCTCCACCCAGCGCGGGAGCAGGGACATGGGCAGGCCCTGGAGGTCCGGGTTGTCGATTTCCGGCTTCACCCCCGGCGCGCACCACTCCGCGCGCTGGCTGCACAACAGCGCCCCGTCGTCCGCCCGGTGCATCTCGAACACGTACACGCGGCTGGCGCCCGAGGACTGGCCCAGCGGCGCCAGCGCGGGCCCGTAGAGGTCACCGCCCTCGGGCGTCGCGAGCAGCCGCTGCTGCATCTCCACCAGCGCGGTGAGGTAGCGCTCGCGCCTCGCCAGCGCATCGTCCGCGGCCTTGCGCTCGGTGATGTCGTTGAGCGTCCCCGACATGCCTAGCAGGGTGCCGTCCTCCGCCAGCATCGGCCGGCAGAACACCTCCACCCAGACGGAGCCGCCCAGGCGGGTGAGGTAGCGCACCTCCGTACGGGCGAACTCCAGCTCCCGCTCCACGAGCGCGACGAACAACTCCTGCGCGCGCAGCCGGTCCTCCGGGTGGAGGAACTCCGCGTAGGGCTTGCCCAGGGACTCGTCCACCGTGAAGCCCGTCACCTCCGTCCACGCTCGGTTGAGGAACGTCCAGACACCCTGGGTGTCCGTCTGGAAGACCACCTCCTTGAGGTTGTCGAGGACCAGGCGATAGCGGCGCTCGCTAGCGGTCCAGTCAGGCCTGGAGTGCGGCGTCTGCATGATGAGGCTCGAGGAAGAGAACGCCCGCCCGGGCGGGGGCGTCCGGGCGCTTCACAATTTCATAACCATTCTGGATTTTCTGTCCGGGCAAGCAAGAGGGCCGGGATGACCCCGGGATTTCGGCGGCGCCTCTTCCGCTGTTGTGCGAGACACGGGGAACTCTGCCCGGCTTCCTTCCGGATGGGCAGGGGTGCCACCATGGCTGAGTGCCGGGAAGTCCCTCATGTCTTCTGGAAGCGCCTGGCCTTCGATGATTCAACAGGACCCCGAGGAGGGCGCAGCGGCCCTCCTGAACGATGCGGTACTTCGGCTGCTCCTGGAGCAGGCAGGAGACGCGCTCGTCCTGGTGGACGTGAAAGGCCGTGTCCTCGCCTTCAATAGTGAGGCGGGTCGCCAGTTTCGGATCCCCCGGCCCGAGCGAATCGAGCACGGCTGGCTCCCCGGGTGCGTCTGGGTGCGTGCGGAGGATACGTCGCGTCCGCTGGAGGCGTCGCCGCTGGCGCGAGCGCTGGCGGGCGAGTGGGTGAAGGAGGGGCGCTGGGGCCTGCGCCGGCCGGACGGGACGGTGGTGCTGCTGCGGGGCTCCGTGGTTCCACTCGGGGTGCGAGACGGGCAGGCGGCCGGAGCGCTGCTGCGCACGCGCGAGGAGGTGCGGCTGGGGATGGACGCGGCGAGCGCCGCGCGGCTGCTGGCGGAGGCCGGCGCGCTGCTGGGCGCGGCGCTGGACGCCGAGGGACGCGTGGAGCCCCTGCTGCGCCTGCTCGTTCCAGCGCTGGCGGATGCGGGAGTGCTCTACCTGGGCCCGCCCGGCGAGCCGCTGCGCGCGGTGGCCGCGGTGCACGCGGAGCCGGAGCGGCACGTGCTGCTGCTGGAGTTGCTGCGCGAGCACCCGTCCGACTCGCTGGTGCCGGGGAGCCTGCTGTCGCTGCTCGACACCGGCCAGACGGAGCGGCGGTTGCTGGTGGAGCCGCAAGGCGCCGGGGCCGACGCGGCGCTGGACGCGGCACTGCCGTGGCAGGCGCTGGAGCTGCGCTGCTACCTGGGCGTGCCGCTGGTGGCGCGCGGGCGCATCATCGGCGCGCTCGCCCTCTTCCGGGGGGACACGGCGCACGACTTCACCGACGAGGAGGAGCGGCTGGCGGAGGAGCTGGCCCGCCGCACGGCGCTCTCCGTGGACAGCGCGCGGCTGTTGCGCGAGGCGCGCGAGGCGGTGCGCCTGCGCGACGAGTTCCTGGGCATCGCCAGCCACGAGCTGAAGACGCCGCTGACGCCGCTGCATCTCAAGGTGCAGCTGCTGCACAAGCAGGTGGAGCTGCTCGCGGCCCGGGGCGAGCCGGTGTCCGCCGAGCGCGTGTCGGAGACGCTGGAGGTGGTGCAGCGCCAGGTGCGCAAGCTGACCAGCCTCGTGGACAACCTGCTGGACGTGTCGCGCATCACCGCGGGCCGACTGAAGCTGGAGCTGGAGGAGATGGACCTGGCGAGCGTGGCGGCGGAAATCCTCTACCGCTTCGCCCCGTCCGCCGCGCAGCTCAACTGCACGCTGGAGCTGCACGCGCCCATGGCGGTGGTGGGCCGGTGGGACCGGCAGCGGCTGGAGCAGGTGGTGACGAACCTCCTGTCCAACGCGCTGAAGTACGGCGCCGGCAAGCCGGTGTGTGTGCGTGTGGAGGCGGACGGGCGGCTGGCGCGGCTCACCGTGCAGGACTGCGGCATCGGTATCTCCGCCGCGGATCTGCCGCGCATCTTCGAGCGCTTCGAGCGCGCGGTGAGCGACAGGCACTACGGCGGCCTGGGCCTGGGGCTCTACATCACCCGGCAGATTGTGGAGGCCTTCGGTGGCACGGTGACGGCCACCAGCGAGCTGGGCCACGGCTCCACCTTCGTGCTGGAGCTGCCGCGCGGCGACATCCCCGCGGAGTGGCTGACCGTGCCGGGTACGTCGGAGCCGCCGGCCGCGTAGCGCTTCCGGGCCCGGCGCTTCTTCGCAGTGCTTCCGAGCCCGGCGCTTCCCAGCGCCTCAGGCCGCGTGCACGGACGAGGGCTTCGTCGGTACCTGGGCGATGGGCTCGGACGTGGAAGCGTAGCGGGGCAGCCGCACGTGGAAGCTGCTGCCGCGCTGCACGCCCGCGCTCTCCGCCCAGATGGTGCCGCCGTGCCGCTCCACGATTTCGCGGCAGATGAAGAGCCCCAGCCCCAACCCGCCGTAGTGGCGCGCCTGCGCGTTGGACGCGCGGGCGAAGGGACGGAACAGGCTGGGCAGGCTCTCCGGAGGAATGCCGATGCCCTCGTCCTTCACCTGCACCACGATGTGGTGGGCCTCCTCCTCCAGCGACATGCGCACCGTGCCCCCCTGCGGCGAGTAGCGCACGGCGTTGCTCACCAGGTTGGTGAGCACCTGGTCCAGCCGGGGCGCGTCCCAGTCGCCCTCCACGGTGTGGCCGGGAGTGCGCAGCTCGAAGGCGAGGCCGCTCTCCGCGCGCACCTCGAAGCGCTCCAGCACCTCCTGCAGCAGCGGCACCAGGTCCACACGCTGCCGCTCCAGCTCGAAGCGGCCACCCTGAATCCGGGCGGTGTCGAGCAGGTCATCCACCAGCCGCGCCAGCCGCTCCGTCTGCCGGGCCATGGAGCGCAGCGCCTTGAGCAGCCGCTCGCGCTCCGGGAAGTCGCTGTTCTTCTCCAGCCACTGGAGCGTGAGCGCGGCGAAGCCCTTGAGGGGCGTGAGCGGCGTGCGCAGCTCGTGGCTGGCCACGCTGATGAACTCCTCGCGCGCGCGCACCGCCTCCTTCAGCTCCGCCTGCGCGGCGCCGGTGCGGGCCGCCATCTCGTTGAAGCTGCGCGCCAGCTCCCCCAGCTCGTCGTCCTCCCCATCGTCCTCCACGCGCCGCTCCAAATCCCCCGCGGCCAGCGCGGCGGTGGCCTCGCGCAGCTCGTCCAGGCGGCGGATGACGTCGCGGGCCACGAGCTGCGACAGGCCCAGCGCCAGCAGCACGCCCAGCAGGACGAGCCCCACCACCGCGGCGCTCATGCGCGTAATCGCCGCGTAGGCCACCACCAGCTCCTGCGTCACCAGCACGCTCCACTGGGTGTCCTCCACCGGCGCCTCGGCGGCGAGGATGCGGCGGTCCGCCACGTCGAAGGCCTCCATGACGCCGCTGCCGGGGCGCAGCAGCTCGTCGTGAATCACCTCCGGCTGGCGGGCCTCGCCCAGCAGCGGAGCCCCGGGCGCCGTGTCGCGCAGCACCTTGAGGCCGCGTCTGTCCAGCACCTGCACGCGGAAGCGCCGCGACGCGGGCGTGGTGGCGTCACTCAGCCGCTCCAGCGAGAGCAGGCCCACCAGCATGCCGCGCAGCTCGCCGTCGTGCTCGAAGGGGCGCGCCACCGCCACCAGCGGCCGGTCCGGCGGGCGGATGAAGGCCTGGGACACCTCGGCGCCGCCGTGGGCGAGCGCGTCGGAGAGGAAGGTGTGCGTGGGCAGGTGCCAGTCCTCCACGCCCGGCGAGGTGGCCAGCACGCGGCCGGAGGCATCCACCGCGAGCGCCGCGTCGAAGGCGCGCGCCTGGGCGGCGAGGTTGCGCAGGTACGGCTCCAGCGCGGCGCGCTCGCCGGTGACGAAGGCGGCGCGGAAGCCCGGCGACTCCAGCATCAGGTCCAACGACTCGCGCGAGTCGTCGAGGTAGCGGCGCAGGAAGTCCGCCTCCCCCGCGGCGGCGCGCTGCGTGTCGTCGCGCACCTGCTGCTCAATCGCGCGCTGCGCGAGGAAGGCCGCGAGCCCGCCCAGGGCCAGCAGCGGCACCAGCCCCGCGAAGGCCAGCCCGCGCAGGAGCTTCCACCCCACCGTGCGGGGTGCGCGCGGACGCCACTCCAGCGACTGCGCCACGCACGCCAGGGTGAGCACCGCGTACACGCTGGCGCCGAGCCACGACGCCCCCCGGCCCAGCGCGTACGCCAGCAGCGCGAAGGGCACGGCCAGCACGCCCATGAGGAGGTTGGGCAGCCGCGCGTGCAGCCGGCCCGCGGGCAGGAGCAGCCCCACGCCCGTGAGGGTGAAGAGGGCGCCCACCAGCGGCCGCAGCGGCGCCAGGTGCGCATAGACGGACAGCGGGAAGCGCTCGGGCGCGGCGAGCATGGCCACGCCGAAGGCGGTGCCGGTGAGCGACAGGAAGGCTCGCAGCACGGGCCGCCGGCGCATGGAGGGCCACCCCTCCAGCATCATTCCGCCGAAGAGCAGCGGGTAGATGACGATGCCGGTGAGGCTGCCGGGCAGGACATTCAGCACCCACCAGTACAGCGCCATGGCCGCGCCCAGCGTCAGCCGCGCGCCCCGGTCGAACCAGCGGGGCGCGTGCGGGTACAGCAGCGCCCCCATGAGGGAGATGCTGCCGGCCAGGTACGCGAGGCCGAGCACGCGCACGTACGGATAGAGTGGCCGGAACGAGGCCATCCGGAACTCGTACGGCACGTACGTCATCAGCACGCCGAACAGCAGGCCCACCAGGGCCGCGGGCCAGGTCAGCGGCAGGGTCGGAGGCGGGGCCGGCGCCTCGGCTTGCGGAGAAAGGGAAGAAAACATCTTCCCGGATTCACGCGCGAGCAGGCCTGGCGGTTCTACTGCCCCCGGGGCTTACGTCCGAGGCAGGACATCGTGTGCGCCTGGGGCGCTACACCCGGCCTCACGCCACCTCGAGCACCGTCCATTCCCGTACCTCGCCCGCCAGCGTCACCTCCACCACGTCCCCGGCCTTGCGGCCCATGAGGGCGCGGCCCACGGGGGACGCGGGGGTGATGACGGAGAGGAAGCCGTCACCGCCGGGGCCCGTCAGCTCGGTGCCGGCGCCCACGGGCAGCACGAAGAAGGTGCGCTCGGCGAAGCCGTCCTCGTCCTCGGTGCTCATGTCGACAATGGCGCCCAGCGCCACGGGCCCCTGGCGCGGGAAGCGCGGCAGCTCCCCCTGGCCGAAGGTGGACAGCGCCTTGAGCTCTTCCTGGACGCGGCGGGCGCGAGCGGCCTGTCCGGTGGCGAGGCTGCCGAACTCGATGGCGGCGCGGCCGTCCTCCCTCTTCTCCGACTCCGTGGCCAGGCTGCGGGCCGCCTCGCGGGCTTCGGCCTCGGCGCGGTGGGCGAGGCGGTCGGACTGCTGGAGGCGGTCGGCCAGCTGGGTGAGGAGTGCATGCTTGTCGAGTCGCATGGTCGATACATGACTGTAGCGCCGGCCCGCGACAGCTCCAGTTTTCGGCCGGCGCCACGGGGGCGGCTCACTCCTCGCGGCCGGAGGGCTCCCTGCGCTCCACGCTGCTGCCATTCTCGTAGCGCGTGGCGGCCATGGGGAAGCCGTCGTCCTCCCAGAGCCGCGTCCAGCCCTGGAGCACACCGGAGGTGTACTCGGCCTGGCGGACGATGGTGCCATTGGGCGCGTAGCCCGTGTGCAGGCCGCTCTCGCGGTGCTGCTTCGGCTTCGCGTCGTCGTACCGCCCCTCGGAGTCGCGCCCGCCGGTGTGGTGGTAGGAGATGGCCCAGCGCAGCAGCCCCTTCTCGTAGTAGCGCTGCGCCTTCAGCCGGCCCGTGGACTTGTAGAACCACAGCGCCAGTCCATGCGGCACGGGGACCTGGGCCGGGATGCGGCACTCCAGCGAGTGCGCGTCCGCGTAGACGCGCGCGCCGGCCGGGCACTTCAGTGCGTCCTCCTTCGCCTGGGCGCGGGTGAGGGTGTCGGGAAGCCATGTGGGGAGCTTCGTGACGGCCGCGGGCGTGAAGAACGCCTTGCGCGCCTCGGGGACGGCGGGCCGGCGGGCCTTGTTGCTCGCGCTCGCCTCGTCGACCAGGCGCTGCATCTTCTTCGCGTTCTCCAGCGAGGTGACCTGCCGCGCGAGCGCCTTCCGCTGGTCCGGCGAAGCGCCGGCCTGGCTCGCCTCGAGCTCGGCGATGGCGGCGTCCAGTTCCTGCTGGCGCGTGGGGCTGCTGGCCGGCTGCGCGAGCGCGGCGGGGCCGCAGGTGAGGAGGGCGAGGGCGGTCAGCAGTCCGCGATGGGCGTTGGAGTTCATGTCGGGTCCTGGTGCGAGGTGGAGGGTGGGGAGTTTCAGCGCCGCGTGGGGTCCGTCGACGTCTGCGCCGTCGTCAGGACGCCCCGGGCCTTGGTGGTCTCGCCCGCGGAGCTGCCCGGCTGCGAGGGGCCCTTCACGGGCGTCCGGGCACTGACGGCGGGGTCCTCGGTGCGGCCCTGCGGCGGCGGCGGCTTCGGCGGCTCGGGCAGCGGCTTGCGCGCGGTGGACGGCGACGTGCGCACGGGCGCCTCGAAGCAGTCGAGCGCCGCGCGCCGTGGCGGCGGAGGCAGCGCCACCGGGCCCGGCTGCGGGCGGGGCGGGGTGGCGGGGATGGCGGGGCTGGTGGGAAACGGCTTCGGTCCGATGCTCGTCATGGGTTCCTCCGGGTGTCGCGGTGTTGGAGGAGCCTCTTTTCAAGGGCCGTGCCGCACCCCGCGCTCCAGGCGCTCCGAGGGGATGGGCGCGTGGCCCCGTGGGAAGCGCGAGGGGAAGGTGCCTTGAAGGGAAGTGACGGGTTCCCTTGAAGGGAAGTCGCTCAGCGAGGAGGGGCGCCGCGCCGGGGGCGGGGGATGCCATGCGCGTCCATCCACACGCCCAGCGTCTTGCGGGACACGCCCAGCTCGCGCGCCGCCTCCGTCTGGTTGCCGCCGTGGCGCTCCAGGGCGTCCAGGATGCGCTGCCGCTCTCCGCCGCCCGGGGCGACGGGCACGGGCGCGGAGGCGACTGGCAGCCGCGGCGCGAGGAGCTTCTCCAGCGGCAGGTGCTCGGGCCGCAGCACGTCCACGGCGCCGAGCACCACCGCGCGCTCCATGACGTTGCGCAGCTCGCGCAGGTTGCCCGGCCAGTGGTAGCGCAGCATCGCGTCGCGCGCCTCGGGCGACAGCGACGGCACCGTCGCGCGGCCCATGGCGTGAGCGGCCCGCTGCAGGAAGACGTGCGCGAGGACGAACAGCTCCGCGCTGCGCTCGCGCAGCGGGGGAATGGTGAGGCTGAGGCCGTCCAGGCGGAAGCAGAGGTCCTGCCGGAAGGTGCCGCGCGCCACCTCCGCCGTGAGGTCCTTGTGCGTGGCCGCCACGAAGCGCACGTCGAGCGGACGGGGGCGCAGCTCGCCCAGGCGCAGCACCTCGCGCTGCTCCAGCACGCGCAGCAGCTTGGCCTGGACGCCCGCGGGCAGCTCGGCCACCTCGTCGAGGAAGAGCGTGCCGCCGTTGGCCGACTCCAGCAGGCCGGGCTTGGCCTTCACCGCGCCGGTGAAGGCGCCCTTGTCGTGGCCGAACAGCTCGCTCTCCAGCAGGGACTCGGAGAAGGCCGCGCAGTTGAGCCGCACGAAGGGGCCGCGCGCCCGGGGCGAGTGGCGATGGACGGCCTCGGCGAAGACCTCCTTGCCCACGCCCGTCTCGCCCAGCAGCAGCACGGTGAAGGGGCTGGCGGCCACCTGGCGCACCAGCGCGTGGAGCCGCTGCATCGCCGGGTCCACCACGACGAGCTCTCCCTCCTTCGTCTCCGTCACGTCTCCCCGGACGCCCTCGCCCGCGCGGGCCATCAGCGCCTCGGGGGTGCGGCCCTCCTGGGGAAAGCGCGCGCGGCCCATGGCGAAGGGCAGCCCGTTCCGGCTTAGCTCGTCGGCCAGGTCGGCCTCCACCTCATCCCCGCGCCCGGGCACGTCCTCCCAGACGAGCGCATGCCATTCCTGGGGCGCGTACCCGGCCAGGACGTCCAGTGGGTCCAGCGCGGTGGCCACGGCCTCGCGCACGCGCGTGGCATGAGGCGCGTGGATGCAGCGCACGCGCACCAGCCGGAAGGTGGGGCCCCCGGCCTCCGCGCGCAGGCAGGCCTCCTCCAGCCGGGCCTCCAGCGCGGCGTGACTCCACAGCGAGCGGGGCCGCGCGGGAGTGGAGGGAGACACGGGGTGCGTGGGCTGGAGCAGCAGCGTCAGCTCGCCCAGCTCCAGCACGCCGCCCGGCGCGAGCTCGCACACCTCCTCCGGGGCCAGCCGGCGTCCCGCCACGCGGGTGCCGTTGGAGCTGCCCAGGTCCTTCACCGTCGGGCGCGGGCCGAGCGTCAGCTCCGCGTGTCGTCGGGACAGGGCCGCCGAGTCGATGCGCACGTCCGCCTCGGCGCCGCGGCCGATGATGACCGTGCCCGTCTCCGGCAGGGGGAATGTCAGCGCCAGCGAGGGGCTGAAGACGAGCAGCCGGAGCGGGCCTCCTCGCGGGCCCTGCTCTCCGCCCTCGCGCGCGAGGGGAACCGTGTCCTGTTCCGAGCTCACCGGCTCCCGGTTGTATCAGACGGGCTCCGCGCGGCGCAGGCCTCCGGCCGGCCCCCCTGTCTCAAGGCGCCTGCTCCCCCAGCGCATGCGTCGCCAACCACTCCCGCACCGCTTCGAGCGCGCGGGCGTTGGCCTGCGCATGGGCCGCGTAGGTGTCCCGAGCGTCCTCGACCAGCTCGCGAGCCCGGCGCGGCTCCTGCTTCGTCTCCCACAGCGCCCGTCCCAGTGCGAAGCGCGTGCGCGCCACATCCTCGGCGCGGGTGCGGGCCGTCCTCAATGGCAGGGCGCGCTCCAGCAGCTCCACGGCGCGCTGGGGCCGCCCCAATTCCAGGTGGGCCTCACCGAGGCTGGTGAGGAAGTGGAGGAGCGTCTCGTTCTCACGCCCCTCCTTCGCCTCGAAGCGCTTGAGCGCGCGCTCCAGCAGCGGCAGGGCCTCGCGAGCACGCCCCAGGGCCAGCCAGAGGTCCGCGACGGTGCGCTGCACCTTGGCGGCCTCGGGGTGCTCCGCGCCCAGCTTCTTCTCGTAGAGCGTCCGTGAGCGCTCGGCGGAGTCCAGGGCGTCCTGGAAGTTGCCTCGCCACGTCTCGAGGATGCCCAGGTTGTGCAGCGCCGCCGCGACCTGGAGGCTCTCCGGCCCATAGGCCGGCTCCAGGAGGGAGAGCGCCTGGCGCTGCGCCTCGACGGCCTCGGCCAGCCGGTTCTGGAAGGAGAGGACGTTGCCCAGCATGACGTACCCCGCGCCGAGCTCCGGGTGGTTCGCCCCCTGTACCGTCGTGCGCAGGGCCAGCGCCCGCCGCACGGACTGCTCGGCCTCGGAGAAGCGGCCCAGGCCCATCAGCGCATTGGCCCGGAACGTCAGCACCTGAATCACCGGCAGCTGGGTGGGCAGCCGCTCGAAGAGGGCCAGCGCCCGGTCCAGCGCGTCGAGCGACTCGGCGTGCTGCTCGCGGTCCTCCGCGTTCATCCCCGCCACGAAGTGGTAGCGCGCCTCCAGCCGCTCGGGGTGCCCCAGCCGCTCCAGCACCACCCGCGCCTGCCGGAGCCGCAGCGCCGCGGGCTCATGGCGGCGCAGCAGGCCGCTCTCCACCTGGGCCAGGTCAATCCACGCGCGCGCGAGCATCGGCGCGTCGCCCGCGGCGCTCGCGGCGTTGGCGGCCTCCGTCAGCCGCTCGGCCGCCACGTCGTAGCGTCCGGCGCGCCAGTGCACGCGCCCCTCCACGGTGAGGGCCTCGGCCTCCACGTCCAGCGCGGAGAGGGCGCGCGCTTCACTCCGCGCCTTCTCCAGCGCCGCGAAGGCGGGCTTCAGCCGCGCCGCATCCATGAGGGTGCGCGCCTCGTCGATGTGCCCGCGCGCCACGTCCAGCCGGGCCCGCACGGCGGGGTCGGCGGGAGGGCGCGGCGCCGCGCGCAGGGCCGCGAGGTCGGCGCAGTCCTCCAAATCCGGCAGGGCGTCCACGGTGCGCACCGCGTTCTCCGTCACCCGTGCATCCGCGGAGAGCAGCACGCTCGCCAGCGCATCCACCGCCCGCCGTCGGCGCGCGAGGCAGGCCATGCGCAAGTCCAGCATCTCCTCGCCCTGCTCCCCGCGCAGGCGCGTGGCCTCGCAGGCGTCCGTGTGCTGTGCCACCCAGCGTCCGCCGTAGTCCTCCACGCGGCGGCGGACCTCGGCGGCGGTGGCCTCCGAGTAGGGAAGGCCGGTGCGCCGCAGCGCCTCGCCCACCGCCGCCGAGCGCGACGCGCTCCACGTTCCGGCCCACTGCTCCGCGGCGCCCTGGCACGGCACGGGGGCGGAGGTACTCCACACGACGAGCCCCGTCGCCGAGGCCAGCGTCAGCGCTCCGGCCACCAGCGCCAGCCGGCGCCGCCGTGAGCCCGACGCCTCCCGCGAGAGGGCGCTGAGCAGCGCCTCCATGGAGGGGAAGCGCCCGTCGGAGCGCGCGGCCATGCCGCGCAGGAGGACGGGCGCGAGCTTGCGGGGAAGGCCGGGCCTGGACGGAGGTGGAAGCGGCGCGCCACCCCGGGGAACGCCCTGGAGGGGATGGCGGCCGTAGAGCGCCTCGTACAGCGCGACGCTGAAGGCGTACTGGTCGGCGCGGGCGTCCACCGTCCCGCCCTCCCGCTGCTCCGGAGCCATGTACGCGGGCGTGCCGAGCACCCGGCCCGCCTGCGTCACCACCGCCAGGGGCGCGGGCTCCTCCGCGAGGACGGACGGAGCGGAAGCGGCCACGCCGCGCGCCAGCCCGAAGTCGGCCACCTTCACGCGCCCGTCGCGCGCCACCAGGACGTTCTGCGGCTTGAAGTCGCGATGCACGAGCCCGGCCCTGTGCGCGGCGGCCAGTCCCCGGCCGGCGTCCAGGAAGCGCTCCAGCACCTGCCGCCAGGGACGCGGCCGGGCCTCCAGCCACTCCCGCAGCGTCTCGCCTTCGACGTACTCCATGGCGAGGAAGACCTGGTCGCCATGCGTCCCCACGTCATGGACCGTCACGACGTGGGCGTCCGCCAGCCGGGCCAGCGCCTGGGCCTCACGGAGCATGCGCGCGCGGTTCTCCTCGGCCCCTGGCCCCGAGAGCAGCTCCGGGCGCAGCAGCTTCAGCGCCACGCGCCGGTCGAGCTCGGGGTCATACGCCTTGAAGACCTCTCCCATCCCTCCGGCCCCCAGCCGCGCCAGCAGCAGGTAGCGCCCGAGCTGGCCAGGGGCCGCGGAGCCCTCCAGCGCGGGCAGCGCCAGTGCCGCGCGAGGCGGCTCGGACGGCGGCGCGGGAGGAAGCAGGGGCACGTCGCCGGGTGCCAGCTCCACGGTGGGCGCGTCGAAGCGCCGGCAGGACGCGCACGTCTCCAGGTGCAGCCGCACGCGCTTGGCTTCGTCCGCGGGCAGCGCCCCGCGTTGAAATGCCTGGAGGGTGGGCTTGTCGGGGCACGTCACGGAGGTGGAGGGCAGGATGGGGCACCCCTGGGCGCGGGAGCAAGAGCCCGCCATCCCTTCGGGACTCAACACCCCCCGAAGAAGCGCTCTCCGGCCCGCGTGGCCGGGCCTACAATGAAGCCATGACGCCACAGGAGCTCTCCCAGAAGGCCCGGCAGCTCGTCGCGGAAGGCGCGGTGCTGCTGGATGTGCGCACTCCGCAGGAATTCCAGCAGGGGCACCCCGAAGCCGCGCGCAACATCCCGGTGCAGGAGCTGCCCCGGCGGCTCTCGGAGGTGGGCCCGCCCGGCACCCCCGTGGTGGTCTACTGCGCCGCGGGCGGCCGCAGCGCGCAGGCCGTGCAGTTGCTGCGCGCCGGAGGCTACACGGACGTCTTCGACCTCAAGTCCGTCAACTACTGGTAGGCGCGAGGTGGAAGGCGCGGGACGCGTGACACCGGCGCCTGCTTGGAGCAGGGTGCGCGCGCTCCCGCCATGAACCGCACCGCTGGCTTCTTCATCGTGGCCCTGTCCGGGGCGTGCTTCGGCGCGCTCGGCCTCTTCGGGCGCCTCGCCTATGCGGCGGGCGCGGACGCTCCGTCGCTGCTCTTCCTGCGCTTCGCCCTTGCCGGAGCGGTGCTGGTCAGCGTCATGGTGGTGCGCCGTCAGCCCCTGCCGGAGCGCAAGGTGCTGCTGGCCCTGATGCTGCTGGGCGCGGTGGGCTACGTGTCGGAGGCGGGGGCCTACTTCATCGCCCTCCAGCACGCCCCCGCGGGCCTGGTGGCGCTGCTGCTCTACTCCTTCCCCGCGCTGGTGGCGCTGCTCCAGCGCGTCGTCTTCGGCGAGCGGCTGGGCCGGGTGAAGTGGCTGGCCGTGGCGCTGGCCCTGGGCGGCACGGCGCTGACGGCGGACGTGGAGCAGGGCGGCGCGAAGCCGCTGGGCATCATGCTGGGGCTCCTGTCCGCGTTCCTCTACGCCGGCTACGTCGTCATCAGTGCACGTGTCGCGGGCCGGGCGGGCCCGCTGGCCTCCAGCACCGTCATCCTCTGCTCCGCGGGCGGCGCGCTGGGGCTCGTGGTGCTGGCACGGGGCCCGGCCTTCCCCACCACCCCCACGGGCTGGGCCGCCGTGGTGGCGCTGGCGCTGGTGTCCACCGTGGCCGCGGTGCTCCTCTTCTTCGTGGGCATGGCGCGCATCGGCCCCGTGAATACGTCCCTGGTGTCCACCATGGAGCCGCTGACGGCGGTGGTGTTGGGCGCGCTGTTCCTCGACGAGCGGCTCAGTGCCCGACAGGGGGTGGGCGGACTGCTCATCCTCACCGCCGCGGTGATGCTGGCCCGGTCCGATGCGCCAGACCCCTCGCGAAAGCCACCGACGAGCACGGGAACACCGGCGCCCGGATAGCCGCACCCCGTGGAAGCCGGCCTTCGGCGCACGGCTCACCGGACGCCGGCCTCCGGCGCACGGCTCACCTGAAGCCGGGCCCAGAGCGCGCCGACGGTAAGCCGCCGCGTCCCGGACCCGTGTGGGCTTCGCGCTACTTCGTCACTGACTTCAGGAAGCGCTGCACGTCGTGCACGAACCGGTGCGGCAGCTCCGCGTGGGGCGCGTGGCCGGTGTCCGGGTAGAGGACGTAGGTGGCATTGGGAAGGGCGTCCACCAGCGCCTGCTGTTGCTCGACGGGGAAGAAGCCGTCCAGGTCTCCGCCCACCACGAGCACGGGCACGCGAATCCGATGCAGGCGCGCCGAGTGGTCCTCCTCGATGAGTCCGTTCAGCGTGGCCTGCCACACGCTCGCGGGGACCTTGAGGCTCTCCGACACGAGCGTGTCGATGTACGACCGGGGCACGGGACGCGCGAAGGTGCTCGTCTGGAACTCGCGGACGAAGTCCGGGTCCACCGTGCCCACCTGCGTGTCGACGAATTCCTTCAGGCCCAGCGCCACCTCGTTGCCCGCGACGGTGGGCGCCGAGCCGACCAGCACCAGCGCCTCCACGCGGCTGGGGTAGTCGAGCGCCACCTGCTGCGCGATGAAGCTGCCCATGGAGTGGCCGACGAGGATGGCCTTGCGCTCGCCCATGGCATTCAGGAAGGCCACGACGTCCGCGGCGAAGTCCTGCTGCGTGTAACAGCAGGCCGGGCGGGACGAGTCACCATGGCCACGCTGGTCCAGCGCATAGACGTGAAAGTTGCGCGGGAAGATGGGCAGGTTCAGGTCCCAGGTGTGGTGCGAGTCCGTGTAGCCGTGGAGGAAGACGACCACGGGCCCGTTCTGCGAACCCTGCTCCACGTAGCGCAGCGTCACCCCGGTGCTCAGCCGGATGGAGCGCTCGCGAGGGGCGGCCGACAACTCCTGCGTGTCCGGCTGTGACTGGACCTCCTGCGCCTGGGCGGCCGTGGTGGAGGCCTCGGACTCGGGCGCGGGACCACAGGCGGCGAAGAGGGGAAGCGCGAGCAGGGCGACGAGGAGTCTTCTCATTCGGGGATGCCTCTGACATGCGCGGCGGGAGATTCCGCCGCTGTATGAATCATCATACGACTACCTCTGACATTGCCTGACTCAAAGCGACTCTCAGGGTTGTCATGAATTCGCATCGTCAATGCGAGACCCGCGTGGCGCGTGTGAGGCGTGATTGACCCGCGCTATTTGTGGAAGGTTCTTGCGAGACTGATGCGGTGTGACACGCGTGTCCCGGAGAAGGGGCCCGGCCGGGGCGGGTGGCTCGTGGAAGGAACGTTCCTTCCACCATGGCCGGCGCGGCGGGCGGCGGGTGCTGCTCCGTGGAAGGAACGTTCCTTCCACCGTGGCCGGCCTCGCGGGAGGCCCCTGGCCCCCCTTCCCGGGACGCTTGCGGGGGGGCTGTAACCTTTCGCGCCCCTCCGTCGTGGAGCCGTTGGATGCCCGGAATTTCCCGGGTGTACAGACGGAGGACGGACATGCGGGCAAACCGGGTGGCGGTGGTCGGCGGCGGGCTGGGCGGACTCACGGCGGCGGCGCTGCTGGCGCGCGGTGGCTGCGAGGTGACGCTGTACGAGCGCGCGAAGCACTTCGGAGGCCGGGCACAGACGGCGGAGGTGGAGGGCTTCCGCTTCAACCTGGGCCCTCACGCGCTGTACCGGGGCGGGGCGGCGATGCGGGTGCTCGGGAGCCTGGGCGTGAAGCCCCGGGGAGGCATCCCGGGCGCGGGCGGGTACGCGTTGCGAGCGGGCCGGCTGCACACGCTGCCGCGCGGAGCCGTGTCGCTGATGACGACGGACGTGCTCACCCTGGCCGGAAAGCTCGAGCTGGCGCGGCTGCTCGCGGGGCTGCCCCGCATCGACGCGAGCGCCCTGGCGCGCCTGTCGATGCGCGAGTGGCTGGACATGCGCCTGTCGCGTGAGGACTCCCGGGCACTCGTCGGCGCGCTGACGCGGGTGTCGTCCTATTGCGCGGACCTCGACACGCTGAGCGCGGAGGTGGCGGTGTCGCAGCTCCAGCTCGCGCTCGCGGCCAACGTCCTCTATGTGGACGGCGGCTGGAGCACGCTGGTGGACGCGCTGGAGGCCCGGGCGCGCGAGGCGGGAGTGCGGCTGGAGACCTCCGCGAGAGTGGAGTCCGTGGTCCAGGCACGCGAAGCCGGCGCGAGGACGGCCCCCGGCCATGCACCGCAAGCCCGCGTGTCCGGCCTCCGGCTCGCGGACGGGACGGTGCACGAGGTGGACGCGGTGGTGCTGGCGGGCAGTCCGGGGGATGTGGCGGCGCTGGTGCCGGGGGACGCGGTGCTCGCGCGGGAGGCGGCGGACGCGGTGCCGGTGAAGGCGGCCACGCTGGAGCTCGGACTGTCCGGCCTGCCGAGGCCGGAGGCGCTGTTCGCGCTGGGAGTCGACGGTCCGTGGTACGCGTCGGTGCACTCGGCGTCCGCGCGGCTGGCGCCGGAGGGAGGCGCGATGGTGCACGTGATGAAGTACCTGGGCGGCGCGGACTCCGAGGCGCGCGAGTCCGAATTGGAGGCGGTGATGGATGCGCTCCAGCCCGGCTGGCGCGAGCACGTGGTGGCGCGGCGCTTCCGTCCCAACCTGACGGTGAGCCACCTGCTGCCGGGCGCGAAGGCCGGCGGCCTCTCTGGACGTCCCACGGCCCGGGTGCCGCACGTGAGCGGCCTGTTCCGGGTGGGAGACTGGGTGGGCCCGGAGGGCATGCTCGCGGACGCGGCCTTCGCGAGCGCCGAGTCCGTGGCGCGAGCGCTCGTCCAGGAACGGCACCTGGAGCCGCGGCGCGCGGTGGGGGCCTGAAGCATGGAGGGGCGGGGACACGACGCGGTGGCGGACGCGGCGCGCGAGCACGAGCGCTTCCTCTGGGGCCTGTGCTACCGGATGACGGGCGTGGCGGCGGACGCGGACGACCTGGTGCAGGAGACGTACGCGAGGGCCCTGGCCTCACCGCCCGAGCACCAGGAGTCGCTGCGCCCCTGGCTGACGCGGGTGGCGGTGAACCTCGCGAGGGACCACCTGCGCCGCCGACGTCGCGAGAGCTACGTGGGCCCGTGGCTGCCGTCGCCGCTCGACACGGGAGACGCCACCGCCCCGGAAGCCCCTCCCGGGCTCGACGTGCCCCCAGGAGTGGAGGCGCGGCTGCCGGGAGGCGGCTCGACGGAGGGGCGCTATGAGCTGCTGGAGAGCGTCTCCTACGCCTTCCTCCTGGCGCTGGAGGCACTGGCCCCGAAGCAGCGCGCCGTGCTGCTGCTGCGCGACGTGTTCGACTACTCGGTGCGCGAGGTGGCCGAGGCGCTGAACATGAGCGAGGTCAACGTGAAGGTGGTGCACCACCGCGCCCGTGCCGCGATGGAGGCGTATGACCGCGCCCGCTGCATCCCCACCCGGGCGCTGCAGGAGCGTACGCGCGCCGCGCTGGAGGGCTTCATGGGCGCGCTGCTGTCAGGAGACGTGGCGACCGCGGAGGCGCTCCTGTCCTCCGACGTGCGCGCGCTGACGGACGGTGGCGGCCAGGTGCGGGCGGCCCATGTGCCCGTGGTGGGCGCGAAGCGGGTGCTCACGTTCCTCCAGAGACTGATGGAGCTGCGAGGCCCGCCTGTCGCGTTCGAGGTCCAGATGCTCAACGGCCTGCCGGCGGTGGTGAGCGCGTTCGCGGACGCGGCGGACCCGATGTACGCCCCACACGCGATGGTGCGGGTGGAGGTGGATGCGGACGGGCGCATCACCCAGCTTCACTCGGTGCTCACGGACCGGAAGCTCGCCGGCCTGCGCCTGCCGCCGCGCGGCTGAGCGGGGACTCGCGGCCGCTGTGCTCAGCCGTTCGGCCTGCGGGCGATGATGAGCTCGCTCATGCCGCGGAGGCGCTGGACGCGGCGGACCACGTCGAAGCCAGCCTGCCGCACGAACAGGTACGTGTCCCGATTGAGCCGGCACCCACCGGTCAGCTTCCGCCACGCCGGGGTGAGCAGGTCCTGCGCCGTGGCCAGCCCGGAGGTCGGCGCCCGCACGTGCTCCAGCATGCGCAGCTCCCCTCCGGGGCGCAGCACGCGGAAGATTTCCGCCAGCCCGCGTCCGGGCGTCTCCACGCTGCAGAAGACGAGGCTGGACACCACCGTGTCGAAGGACGCGTCCGCGAAGGGCAGCTCCTCCACGCTGGCCTGGAGCACCTGGAGGTCGGGGCGGCGCCTGCGCGCCCGCTCGAGCGCCTCGGCATCCACGTCGATGGCGGTGACGGACGTCACGGTGTCCGGGTAGCCCGGGAGCGCCAGGCCGGTGCCGGTGCCCACCTCCAGCACGCGGCCGGACAGCCCGGCCACCAGCTTGCGCCGGGCGGCCGTCAGTCCCATCCACCCCAGGGGTGCCATCACCGCGTCGTAGGCGAGTGCCTTCATACCGGAGCCTCCCTGCTTCCTCACCGCGCCAGGGGCGTCGGGCCAGAAGCGCACCGGGCCGTCAGCCTCGATGATGTGCTCGACCCGCGCTGGAAACGACTCGGCCCGGAAGCCCCCGGCGCTTCGCCAGGACCCCCGGGCCGATGCCCAGGACTACCCGCCTTCACGACGTCCGGGAGTGCGCAGGGCCTCCCGGCCGTCGCGCCCTACCGTGCCGCGCCGACCGTCTTCCCCGGCCCCGAGGACGGAGGAGGCACCGGTGACGCCCCGGGAGCGCGCTTGCGCAGCAGGCCCCACAGGCCATACCCCACCAGCGCGACGCAGCCGTACTGCGCGGGCGTGAGCCCGAAGTAGCGCGCATCCACGTACGACAGGTCCGTGGCGCGCAGCGTGTCGAAGAAGAAGCGGCAGAAGGCGTACAGCAGCGCGAGCAGCGGCAGCAGCCGGCCCTTCATCTTCTCCGAGTCGCGCAGCGCGTACAGCAGGCCGCTGATGGCGAAGAGGGCGATGGCGTCGTAGAGGCCCAAATCGTGGCGCGGGCCGTCCTTGAAGGCCACCGCGAGGAAGAAGTCGGTGTGCACGCCCGGGTGGTCATGCACGGCGAAGCACCCCAGCCGCGCCACCGCCCAGCCCGGCGCCACGCCCAGCGCGAAGGCGTCCGCGTAGTCGTTGAAGCGCAGCTTCCGAATCCGGAAGAACACCACCGCCGCGAGGATGCCGCCGAGCAACCCGCCGAAGGACGACAGCCCGTCCCACACCTTCAGAATCTGGAACGGGCTCTTGGAGAGCTCCTCCGGATGGTAGAAGAGCAGGTGCACCAGGTGGCCCACGACGACGCCGCCGATGACGCCCCACATCGCGTAGTCGGCCAGCGGGTTCGGGTCCAGCTTCTGCCGCTCGGCATTGCGGACGAGCAGGCGAGCGGCCAGCAGGATGCCCAGCGCCACGAAGATGCCGAAGGGCTCGATGGTGAGGGGCCCCAGGTGAATCGAGGGGGCATGCCAGTAGGGAATCACGTCTGAAGCTCCAGGACGGGCGAACGTCCCTCCCTTTATCCGGGCGGAGGGACGGAGGCGAACATTTGTGGGGACGCGAACTTTCCCGACGAAGCCGCGCCCAGATGACTCAACGGGTCCGCTGGACGACACAGTCCCTGTGTGCCCCCTGGCACTCCTACCGTACCCGGGAAGGAATCACTCCCACTTCCAGACGTTCCAGGAAGACCCGTCAGGACCGAATCAGGGGGTCTCACGCGTCTACTACAGGAAATCCTTGGTTTTTTGTCAGGCCCATCCGTTCCAATCGCACCGTGGGCCGGGGCTTCCAAGGAGGAGTGACGGCATGACGCAGCGGGAACACAGCCACCACACACCGGGCGCGCCGCCACGCGCGAGGCCGGAGTGTGCCCCCGCGGGGATGTCAGCCTCACCCACCACGGTGGACGCGCCGCCACGGACGCGGGCCACTTCTGTCGGGGGCACGTCGCCACGAGCGCGCCCCCATTGCCCCCCTCGCACGCGAGAGGCTCCGCACGCGACGGGCGCTCAACTGATGCCGGCAGCCCTCTTCTCACGCGGCTGGCGTTGCAAGGTCGTCCAAGGAGTACACCAACCATGAAGTCCTACCTGTTGGTTCCAAAGGAGTCCATCGAGTCGCAGGCGCGCGTGGGACCGCGCGGCACGGAGCAGGGCGAGCGCGTGTTGCCTCGCACCACGGCGCTGCGCTTCGCCGTGGCGAACAAGGCCCCCGACGCGCTCTCCGCGCTGGGCCTCCGCTCGGCCACGCTGCCCGGCGTGCGTCCGCAGGTGAGTGGCCAGGAGCCGCGCAAGCGCGGCGCGAAGGGCAAGAAGGGCTCGCGAGTGCAGCAGGCCGGCACGCGCGGCGCCGACTCCAGCACCGTGCCCCTGCCGGGCGCGCCCGTGTCGGAGCAGACCGGCGCGGAGGCGGGCAGCTACCGCTTCATGCCGCTCGTCGGCGCCACCATGGCCCACTTCTACGAGGAGGCCACCGAGAAGGCCGCGCGCGCGGACCTGGAGAAGGATTTCGAGTTCATCCCCGACGTGGTGCCCCTGTCCTTCCCCGGCCCGGTGTCCGCGGGGCAGATGGGCCCGCGCCACATCGGCATGTCCTCGCTCGCCCAGCGCGAGTGGCCGGAGGAGAGCGGCGTGCCCATCGCCCACGCGCAGGGCATCCGCGGCGCGGGGGTGATGCTCGGCATCCTCGACACCGGCGTGGACGCGGACCACCCCGAGCACGCCGCTCGCGTCATCCAGTTCCGTTACGTGTCGCTGTTCCCCAACTCGCCGCACAACCCCGCCCGTGACATCCGCGGCTTCGACCCGGACGGCCACGGCACGCACGTGTGCGGCATCGCCGCGGGCGTGCACCACGGCGTCGCCCCGGAGGTGGACCTCTACGTCGCATCCGTCATCGAATCGGAGACCATCCGCACCAGCCTCGGCCGCGTCGCCGCCGGCATCGAGTGGCTGCTGCACCAGTTCAGCCGCCCTGAAAACGCCATGCGCCCGGCCGTCGTGAATCTGTCGCTGGGCTTTCCGCTCAACCCGCCGCCCGGAATCACCGAGGCCGACTACAACCTCAACCTGCGCGCGCTGCAGACGATGATTCGTCGTCTGCTCGACAGCAACGTCCTGCCTGTTGTCGCGGCAGGCAACAGTGGACCCGACACGGTTGGTTATCCAGCCGCCTTTCCGGAATCCCTGGCGGTTGGCGCAGTCGACTTCGAGCGCAACGTGGCCACTTTCTCCGCCAGCGGGACGGTGGGTAGGCGCATCGTCCCCGACGTCATGGGTTACGGGGTAAGCGTGTATTCGTCCACGGAGCGACGCTGCAACAACCAGGCGTTCTACGAGCGAATGAGTGGCACCAGCATGGCGGCGCCTTATGTAGCGGGTATTGCAGCACTGTACCGCTGCCGTGCCCCTGACTTGACGGCGGTTGAGGTGAGGGATTTGATCCTGGCCAATGCGGTCAAGCTTCCCCGCTCGGCGACACACCGGACGGGCAAGGGCCTGGCCGTGTTCAGGTGACGGTGGTGGGTTGATACCGGGGTCGGCGCCAGCTGAGCGCCGGACCCGGGGGAGGATGAGGCCATGAGCGGAAAGAATGGCGGGCCGGGGGACATGTACGCCGAAGGTGCGCCCCGGCTTTCCTCGAACGTGCGTCCGCTGCCGGGCGCGGCGAGCAGCCTACAGGCGGGTCCGGATGCACAGCCCGAGTGGGTCGACATCACGGTAATGCCCAGGGAGGCAGCCGCACCGTCGCGCGCGCGTGCGCCGGCGGCCCGGCCCCCTCCTCGCTCGCGCGCGGAGGTACACCAGTCCGGCCTGGCCGAAAGCGCACGCTTCCACCAGAGCTTCATGCGATGGCTCGAGGAGAAGCACCTCCTGGGCTCCGTGCGCTCGGTGAGCGAGCCGGGCTCCATGCCCATGCTCCACCTGCGCTGCGCGCCGCGCGTGCTGGACCAGCTGCGCCGTGCGCCGGAGTTCGAAGCGGGCGCGATGCTGCCCCTCGACCTCATCTAGCGGTGGGTGCCCCTCGCCGTGCACCCCTGGTCTGGGACTCCCTCCGAGCGTGAGGAGGGCTGCCCTGGTGGCTTCGCGGCCACCTTCCGGCGGCGCTGGCGCGCCGCCTCGGAAGCAGGGGCCCCGGTTCCGTCGTTCCCGCCACGGTGAACCGACGTCAGGGCCGCTTCTTCCTGATTAACTTAGAAACTCGGGATTGTCCTGCCAACTGGCCAGACGGCCCGAGGTCCGGGGGCAACGTCGGGCGGTCGACGCGGCGCACCGAGCGGCCGGGAGCAGGCGCACCCGGCGGCGAAAGCCGGGCGCGCGGGGCGCTTCAGGGCACGTAGGCGACGCAGTCGATTTCCACGCGCAGGCCGTCGTCGGGGAGCGCGGACACCTGCACGGTGGTGCGCGCGGGGCGGTGTCCGGCGAAGACGCGCTCGTAGACGGCGTTCATGCGGGGGAACTCCTTCATGTCCGTGAGGAAGACGCCGCAGCGCAGGACGTGCTGGAGGCTGGAGCCGCCGGCCACGAGGATGCGCTCCAGGTTGCGCAGCACCTGCTCCGTCTGCGCCTCGATTCCCTCGGCCTGGATGCCGGTGGCCGGGTCCCTGGCGGCCTGTCCGGAGATGAAGAGCAGCTGGCCCAATTGCATCCCGGGCGAGTACGGGCCCGCGGGCTTGGGCAGGTTGGGGGAGACGATGGGCTGGTGCTTCGCTGACGTCACGGGCGGCTCCTGGCGAAGGGAGCCCCAGGCATAGCGAAGGCGCGGGCAGGGCGCACCTCGCGTGCCACCTGCACCGCGCACTGTGCGCTCCGCTGCACACGTGCGGAGTCTCCCGGCTGCACAGTCCCAGCAAAACCGCGCACCTGGCGCACGGGTGAGAGGAGGCACGGAGGTTGCGTTGGAGGGCTCTTTGTCAGCGGTCACCCTCACGGAGCCCATCCATGCAAGTGGCGCGGAAGTCCTCCCCGGTAGCACGGTCTGCGCGGCACCCCGGCGCGAGCGGTCTGCACTTCGAGCTGTTCTCCACCGCCGAGGCCCTCCCCGACGCGGACTGGTGCGCGGTGGTGGACGCCGGACACGTCTTCCTCCAGCCCACGTACCTGCGCGCGCTGGAGCGCAGCCGCCCCGAGCGGATGACGTTCTTCTACGCGCTCTTCCGCGAGCACGGCCGGCCCGTGGCCGTCGCCAGCTTCCAGTGCGTGGACTTCGGCATGGACGGCTTCGGGCCCAACCTGCTGCCGGAGGGCATGCCGCCCGAGGAGACGCTGGGCGCGTCCTTCTTCGTGCGCGCCCAGCTCAAGCGCGTGCTGGAGCGCATGCGGGTGCGCGTCCTCGTGTGCGGCAACCTCTTCGTCTGCGGGCCGCACGGCTTCGCGCACCGGCCGGAGGTGGACGCGGAGCGCGCCTGGGCCGCGCTGGCCGAGGCGGTGGATGCCCTCCAGGCGCAGGAGCGCAACCTGACCTTCGTGCTGGTGAAGGATTTGGCGCCCGAGGCGCTCGGGGCCACGCAGGCCCTGGAGCGGGCGGGGCTGGACCGCGTGCAGGTGGACCCCACCATGGTGCTCACCGTGCGCCCCACGTGGCGCAGCTTCGATGACTACCTCGCGGACCTCACCACGAAGTACCGCGCCAATGCCCGACGCTCGCGGCGGCAGCTCGCGGGCGTGGAGCGCCGGAGCCTGACGGCGGGAGAAATCGCCGGCCTGGCGCCGCAGGTGGAGGCGCTGTACGGCGCCGTGCACCAGCGCTCGCGGTTGCGGCCCTCGCGCGTGAGTGCTTCGTACTTCGTGCACCTGAAGGAGGCGCTGGGTGAGGCCTTCGACTTCCTCGGCTACTTCGAGGGCGGGGAGCTGCGCGCCTTCAACTCGCGCCTGCGCGCCGGAGAGGAGTCGGAGAGTTACTACCTGGGCATCGACTACGCGCACAACGAGCGGCTCGCGCTCTACTTCAACGCGCTGCTGGACGACGTGGAGTACGGCATCGTCACCGGCGCGAAGCGCATCCAGTTCGGCCGCACCTCGCTGGAGTGCAAGAGCGCGCTGGGCGCGGAGCCGCTGAGCCTCAACCTCTTCACCCGTCACCGCGAGCCGCTGCTGTACCCGCTGGCCCGCAGCCTCCTCCCGCTGGTGCAGCCGAAGTGGGCGGCCCGCCACCCCTTCAAGGGGCACCGATGAAGCGTCACCTGCCACTGCTGTGGATGCAGCCGAAGTGGGCGGCTCGCCAACCCTTCAAGGAGCACGCATGAAGCGTCACCTGCCGGTGTCGCGGATGCAGCCGCGGGGGTCTGCCCGTCACGCCTTCAAGGAGCACGCATGAAGCGTCACCTGCCGGTGCTGTTGATGTTGCTAGGCCTCGTGGCAACGCTGCTCATGCTGCGTCCGCTCGCCTCGGGAGCGCTGCCAGCGCTCGACCTGGTGCGCGGCTCGGGCCTGACGGGCACGGTCCTCTTCTGCGCGGTGTACAGCGTGTCCACGCTGCTCCTGCTGCCCACCACACCCTTCGCGCTCCTGGCGGGCGCGCTCTACGGGCCCTGGGGTGGCGGCGCGCTGTTGATGCTCCTCAGCCTCGGCGTGGACCTCGTGGCCTTCTCGCTCGCCCGCTTCGCGCGAGGCCCCTTCGAGCGCCTGCGCCAGCGCTTCCCGGGACTCACGCGGCTGGACGCGGCGATGAAGGACGGCGGCTTCGGCGTGGTGTGCCTGCTGCGCCTGTCGCCCCTGGCGCCCTACGGCGTGCTCAACTACGCGCTGGGGCTGACGCGGGTGAGCGCGGCCTCGTTCCTCGCGGGCACCCTGGTGGGAAGCCTGCCGGCCACCGTGCTCTTCCTCGTGCTGGGGCACGGCGCGGCGGGCATGGTGCAGGGCTCGGGCGGCGCGGCGGGGCTCTGGGTGACGGTGGCCCTCACCGCGCTGAGTGCCGTGGGCCTCACCGCGTGGGCAAGGCGCCGGCTCGCGGAGTCACCGCAGGTGACGGCCTGACAGGTGCCACAGGTGACGGCCTGACATCACCGCGCGGCGGGACGCTGCGCGTGGACGGCCGCCTCCAGCCGGGACAGGCCCTGCTTCAGCTCGGCCAGCTCGGCCCTCAGGGCATCCACCTCGGCCGTCTTCGCGCGCAGCTCCTGGGTGCGCCGCTCCAGCGCCTGGATGGCGGCCATGTTCACCCCGTCGATGTCGAGCAGGCCGATGCTCTTGTCGTCCGTGCCCAGGCCGAAGGCCGCGCGGAAGTCCTGCGCGACGGGGCCCACGTGGCGGACGCCCTGGCCTTCGTCCTTGTAGCGCCAGCTCTCGACGGGCATCCGCGCCACCTTCGAGAGGACCTCCTCCCCGTCGATGCGGCGGAAGTCCTCCTTGGTGTCGCGGTCGGAGGTGCACGAGAACACGCCCGAGCCGGCGGGCAAATCACACCCCGTGGTGAGCGTGGCGTTGGTCCTCAGTCGCACGCCGCCCGCGGCGCGCACCATGAACTGGTTGTTGGCGGTGTTGGCGGCCACGGTGGTGGTCGACTGGTCCCCCCAGATGAACGCGCCGTCGAAGCCGCCTGTCGTCACCCGGTGCCCCAGGGCCACGCCATAGTCGGAGTTCGCCGCCACGCGGTACCCGAGGGCCACGGCGCCCTGGCCGCTGGCGACGTTGGTGTATCCCATGGCCACGGACCCGAAGCCGCTCGCGGTGTTGGAGGCGCCACTGGTGATGCTCGCCGTCCCGCTGGCGAGGTTGCTGGAGCCGAAGCACACCGAGTCCGTGCCGCTCGCGGTGCACTGGTCACCGAAGGCGAAGGCGGCGAAGGCACTGGCCATGGTCAGGTTTCCGCCCGCCCACGAGTAGAAGCCCACGTTCGCGTCGTCCCACTGGGTGTCGGTACTGCCGGCGCGAAACGCGCCCTTGAACGGGTACCACATGAGCCGGAGCCCCTTGCCCGTCGTGGGAATGGTGCCGTAGCCCAGCTCCCCGCGCGCCAGCACGCCACCGGCCGAGTCCACGGTGAAGAGCCGGAAGTTGTTCCACTGGGGGCTGGCCGACGAGGTGTTGTCGATGCGGAACAGGTGCTGCGACGAGGAGACCTCCGCGGTCGCGTCGATGCGCAGGTCCGTCTTCGTCGTCAGCCGGCCATTCGTGGTGCCCGTCCCCGCGACGGAGAACGAGGCGTCCTGCACGGTGCTCCCGTTCTGGATGTAGCTCCCGCTGCCCGGCAGCGGCGCTCGGGCGTCATTGAGCCGCGAGTCATTGCCCTGCACGACGGTGGTCTCCCCGCTCCCGTACTCGACGCGGAGGACGTTCCCGTCGAGCTGGAGTCCGCTCCCCACCTCCCACGGCTGGCCGGACTCGCCCTTCGGCCCCTGCGGGCCCTCGGGCCCCGTGGGGCCCTCGGAGCCACAACCTCCCGTGCTCACGGCGATGCATCCCAGTGTGGCCAACAGCGTTCCGACCTTCATGGTGGGGTCTCCTCGGTTGCAGGGCGGCGCGGGGGGAACGGACAGGGCCCGGAATCTTCCCCGGAATGTGCCGGGCGCCGGGACGCTACCCGCGTACACCTGCAGGATTGTTACGGAATTGCTCGGGAAGGCAGGGGACGCGCGGCCCCCGGTCCTGGCATGCGCCCTCGGGGGCGGAGCCGGCCGGAGCAGGGCAGGTGGTCGCCTCCACCACCCAGGCGCAGGAGCGCCTACGCTGGGGGCTCGGGGGCCGTCGGGTTTCGTGCAAACCGCCGGGGGTGCCACATCCGCCGGTATCGCCTGGACGACGTGCGTGCGGGCGGCGTGAGTTGACCCAGTCCCGTTCACACGGAGCGTGCAAATCCATCTTGGCCCCAGGACTTCAGAAGAGGGCTGCAATGGACGGGCTGCGAACGGGAGCGGTGGTGTTCCTGGCATGCGCGAGCGTGCTGGGAGCGGGCCCCACGTGGGCACAGGAGGCCGTGGAGGAGACCCCGGGCGACGTGCTCTCGGAGGAGCAGCTGGAAGCGCTGCTCGACTCACCCACCGCGCAGCCGGACAGCGCGGAAGGGGCTGCGCCCACCTTCGGGCCGGAGCAGCTGGAGCCGTACTTCGCGGAGGGCACGCTGGCGAAGGCGCGCGCGGAGTTCGACCGGGGCCGGTATCAGCGCGCGCGAGCGCTGCTCGCCCAGGAGAAGCCCACGCTGCCGGTGCGCTTCCTCCAGGCGCAGAGCGCCCTGCTGGCGAAGGACTTCACCGTCGCCGCGGACGAGTTCGCGGCGCTGGCCAACGACTACATCCCGCTCAGGGACCACTGCCTGTTCCGCGCGGCGCAGGCCAACGAGAAGGTGCGCCGGTGGGAGCTGGCCGTGGGCCAGTACCGCGAGGTGAGCCCGGGCTCGCCGCTCTACCCGGAGGCGCGCTTCAGCCTGTCGAAGGTGCTCCAGCGCCGGGGAGATGTCGCCGGTGCGCTGGCGGCGCTGCAGGAGCTCATCGACAGCCGCCAGTCGCGCGGGCCGGACGCGCTCCGGATGAAGGCGCTGCTGGCCATCTGCGATTTGGCGCGAGCCCAGGGCCAGTACAACGCCGAGCACCGCGCGCTGCTGGAGGTGTGGGCCACCAGCCCGCTGTCGCGCGAGGCGCAGCGCGCCGCACAGCGGCTGAAGGGGCTGCCGCTGCCCATCAAGTGGCGGGTGCGCCGGGCCGAGGCGCTGGTGGAGCTGCACCGCAACCACTCGGGCATGGAGCTGCTGAATGGCGTGCTGCCCCACGTGCAGCTGCCCGACGAGCTGTCGTGCCGCGCGCACCTCACCTACGGCCGGGCCCTGCGCAAGGAGCGGCAGCACCGCCGGGCCATCCAGGTGCTCACGCCGATGGTGGAGCAGTGCACCTCGCCGGAGCAGCGGCCGCAGGCGCTGTACGTGCTGGGGTACTCGCAGTCGGTGGTGGACCCGAAGGCGGCCATCACCACGTATGCGACGCTGGCGCGTGACTATCCGGAGCACGGGTACGCGGACGACGCGCTCTTCTTCTCGGCGTGGTTCCTCCAGCGCACGGGGGACACGGACGCGGCGATGGCGCGCTACGAGGAGACCGCGCGGCGCTACCCGTCCGGCAACTTCGCCTCGGAGGCGCTCTTCCGCGCCTTCTGGCTCCACACGCGTCGCCAGGAGCGCGAGGCCGCGCTGGCCGCGCTGACGGCGGTGGAGAAGCTCCCCGCGGCGGCGCGCACGGACGAGGCGCTCTGGCGCGCGAAGTACTGGCACGCGCGGATGCTGGAGGGTGAGGCCACCAAGGTGGAGGCGATGGACCGCTACGAGCACATCGCCATGGAGCGGCCCGCGGGGTGGTACGGGATGCTGGCCCGCTCGCGGCTGGCCCTGCTCGCTCCCGAGCGCGTGGCGCGTCTGCGTCCGTCCCACGAAGGAGTGGGGGGCTCCGGCAGCGCGGGTGGAGCCGGCGAGGTGGCCAGGAGCGCCGTTGGCGCCGCCGGCAACGTGCTCGGAGGCGCGGGAGCGCACACGGGTACCACCCCGGTGGCCGGCAATTCGCGTGGCGCCACCGGAGTGCTCGGCGGAGCGTCTGGCGTGTCCGGCAATCCGCTCGGAGGCTCCGGAGCGCTCACGCCGTCCTCGGCCGTGGCCGGCAGGCCGGGCGTGGCTGCGGGAACCATCGTCGCGGCCAGCAGCTCCGGTGGGGCCGTCGACGTGCTCACGCGGTCCGCCGCCGAGGCTGGCAAGCCCGTCCGGTCGGCGGGAGCCGTGGTTTCCGGTGGGGCCGGCGCCGAGAGTCTGTCCGCGGGAAGCCTCGTCGCGGCCCTCAAGCCCGGGGGGCTCGCCGGGAGCACCGCCGAGGCCGGCACGTCCGGTGTGCACGCCTCGGGTCTCGTCGCGGCGAACCGCGCCGGGTCCATGCCCACGGTCAGCACTCAGGGAGGCGCCATCGGGTCCACGGCCACCGCCAGCAAGCAGGTCGGCGCGGCCCGGGCCGTCACTCCCACCGAGCCCGTCGAGCTCGGTGAGCCGGCCGAGGTCTGGCCGCTCGCCCCGGGTCCGCTCCAGCACGACGCGCGCTTCGCGGCGGGCGTGGAGCTGCTGCGGCTGGGGCTCCCCGGCGCGGTGAACGAGTTCCTCGCGGTGGACGGCCGCGCGCTGCCGGAGGCCCCGGCGCGGCTGCTGTACCAGACGGTGCTGCGCACCGGGCGCCGCAAGCTCGCGCGGCAGGTGGCGCGCTCGGCGCTGGGCCAGGAAATCCACGGCCCGCTGAGCGCGTCGACCCGGCCCATCTGGGAGGCCACCTGGCCGCGGGCCTACCGCGCGCTCATCGAGCGCTATGCCCGCGCCTCGCGCGTGGACCCGGACCTGCTGCAGGGACTCATCCGCGAGGAGAGCCGCTTCAATCCCCGCGCGCGCTCCTCCACCGGAGCGCTGGGACTGGCGCAGCTGATGCCGGCCACGGCGCGGCAGGTGGCGGACTCGTTGGACCTGCCCCCGGTGGGCGAGGCGGCGCTGCTCCAGCCGGCGGACAACGTGCGCCTGGGCGCGGCGTACCTGGGCCAGCTCCTCAAGCACTTCGGAGGCAACGTCGCCTACGCGGTGGCCGCCTACAACGCGGGCCCCGGAGCGGTGGAGCGCTGGCGCCACGCGCTGCCCCAGGCGGAGCTGGACGAGTGGGTGGAGCACATCGCCTTCGAGGAGACGCGCGGCTACGTGAAGAAGGTGCTCGGCAGCTACAGCGCCTACAAGCTCCTCTACGGCAACGAGCCCGCCGTCCTGCGCAACCTCCGCGTGGACGACGTCAGCGTGAGGTAGCCGCCGTCAGCCCTTCGCGAGGCCCGCGCACCGGGCGGGCCCCACGAGGACGGCGCGCTAGAAGTTGAGGCCGCCGTCCACGTCGATGGTGCGGCCGTTGAAGTAGTCGCACTCGATGATGAACTTCACGGCCACCCAGATGTCCTCGGGCACGCCGATGCGGCCCACGGGGATGTTGGACACCAGGGCGTCACGGGCCTTCTGGTTCATGCCCTGCGTCATCGGCGTCTCAATCATGCCCGGGGCCACGGCGCCCACGCGGATGCCGAAGGGCGCGAACTCGCGAGACCAGGTGACGGTGTTGGCGGCCAGCGCGGCCTTCGCGGACACGTAGTTGGACTGGCCGCGGTTGCCGTGCCGGGCGATGGACGACATGTTGACGACGACGCCGCCCTTGGTGTCCGTCTCCGCCATCTTCGCCACCACCTCGCGCACCATCAGGGTGGCGCCGGTGAGGTTGACGCCGATGACGGCATTCCAGTCCGCGGTAGACAGCTTCTTCACCTGGCCCGTGGTCCGGTCCTTCTTCACCAGCAGCGCGTCACGGAGGATGCCCGCGTTGTTGATGAGGCCGTTGAGGCCGCCCATGGCCCCGTGCGCCCAGGCGACGAAGGAGACGACGTCGTCCTCGGAGGACACGTCCAGCTTGCGGCGGTGGATGCCGGCGGGCAGCGCGGCGAGCCGCTCCTCGTTGACGTCACCCACCGCCACCTGGGCGCCGGCCTCCTGGAGCCGCTGCGCGAAGTGCGCGCCCATGCCCTGGGCGCCGCCGGTGACGATGATTTTGAGGTCCTTGAGCTGCATGTGTCTCTCTCCGGGATGACGGCGGCGCGAAGTCCCGGGGGAGCCCGCGCCACCTGTAAAAGTGGGCGCAGGCTACGCAACCCCGGCCGCGCTGGCCAGCGGCGAGAGAGTTGAAACCTGAATCGACCTTCAACTTCACTGGCTGAAAAGCGCCGCGCCACCTGGGGAAGGCGGCGCGGCGCGGTGCTCTTTCGGCCTACATCGCCGCGGAAATCACGGCGCCCAGCCGGCGCATGCCCTCGGTGATGAGGTCCGCCGGGCGGTTGGAGTAGTTGAGGCGCATGAACTCCGGGCGCGGGTTGGTGGCGAAGAAGGGGCTGCCGGGCACGAAGGCCACCTTCTGCTCAATCGCCTTGGGCAGCAGGGCGTCGCCGCTCAGGCCCGCGGGCAATTCCACCCACAGGAACATGCCGCCCTCGGGCGTCGTCCACTTCGTGCCGGCGGGCATGTGGACCTTGAGCGCGTCCAGCATGGCGTTGGCGCGCTGGCCGTAGATGGGGCACAGCGACTCCAGGTGGGCGTTGTAGTCGAAGCGGGTGAGCAGCTTCGCCACCGCGCGCTGGGCCAGCGTGGCGGTGTGCAGGTCCGTCGCCTGCTTGGCGATGGTGAGGCTGCGCACGAAGTCACGAGGCCCCGCCACCCAGGCGATGCGCAGGCCCGGGGCGAGCGTCTTGGAGAAGGTGCCCAGGGACACCACCACGCCCTCGTCGTCGAACGAGGCCATGGACGGCAGGTGCTTGCCGGTGAAGCGCAGCTCGCCGTACGGGTCGTCCTCGAGGATGAGGAAGCGGTGCTTCTGGGCCAGGCGCACCAGCTCGCGCCGGCGCTCCAGCGAGAGGGTGGTGCCCTTGGGGTTCTGGAAGTTGGAGACCACGTACACGAGCTTGGGCTTGTGCATGGCCAGCATGCGCTCCAGGTCGTCGGTGCGCATGCCCTGGTCGTCGCTGGCCACGGTGGCGAACTTCGCCTCGTAGGAGCCGAACGTCTGCAGGGCCGCCAGGTAGCTGGGGCTCTCCACCATGACCAGGTCACCCGGGTCCAGCAGCACCTTGGCGACGAGGTCGATGCCCTGCTGCGAGCCGCTGGTGATGAGCACCTGCTCCGGGGTGGCCACGCGGCCGCGCTTCTGGAGGTGGCCGCAAATCCACTCGCGCAGGGGGCCGTAGCCCTCGGTGGTGCTGTACTGGAGCGCGGCGCGCCCCTCGGTGGCGAACACCTCGGCGTGGGCCTCGGCGATGGCCTCCAGCGGGAAGAGCTCCGGTGCCGGCAGGCCTCCCGCGAAGGAGAGGATGTCGGGCCGCTCGGCGACCTTCAGGATTTCGCGCACCACGGACGTCTTCGTCCGGGCCATCCGCTGGGCCAGTCTCCAGACCGGCGGCGGGGGAAGGGGTGCGCTCATGGCGTCGGCGCTCATCTCTCACTCTCCTTTCAGAAGCTCGGGGGGGACACGCACATGCGTGTCCTCCTTGATGGAAGACAGGACGATGGTGGTCTGCGTACGGGTGACACCGGCGATGGTGCGCAGCGTCTCCACGAGGAGCGAGTCGAGCGTCTTCGTGTTCGCCGTCTTGACCTTGAGGATGTACGAGTCCTGGCCGGCCACGCGGTGGCACTCCAGGATGTCGGGCAGCGAGAGCACCTTCTTCGCGAACCCCTCGAAGTACTTGGGGTGCTCGATGCTCACGCCGATGAAGGCGGTGATGTCCTTGCCGAGCTTCGCCGCGTCCACCCGCGCCGTGTAGCCGGTGATGACGCCGCGCTCCTCCAGCTTCCGGATGCGCTCGGCCACCGCCGGCTGAGACAGCCCCACCGAGCGGGACAGCTCCAGCTGCGTGGCGCGACCGTCGCGCTGCAGCAGGTCGACGATGCGGATGTCGAGCTCGTCCAGGGGCATGGTTTCGGTGGACCTTATTTTTATAGGCGGTTCGAGGTTTCGGCAGTTAATTTAAATTTGATGGTCCAAGGATGCAACTGGAGGTTTCCGCCTCTGTTGTGGACTCCCCAGGACGCATTGCACGGACGGTGCCGTCGCGGGCGCGTCACGTGGGACGGTCCGTGCGGGTTCTTCCGAGAGAAGTGGGAAGGAAAAGCGTCACCGCGGGCATGAGGGCTGCCCTGCGGGGCGAAGTCGTCGCCGCGCGGTGTGCGCGGGTGGACAGGTGGCGAGGAGGGGGGCGCTACTCGGCGGTGGTGCGGCCCAGCTGGCGGACGGTGTGGCCCTGCTGCTGGAGGAGGGCGACGAGGCCTCTGGGGCCCACGACGTGGCCGGCGCCCACGACGACGAAGTGGGTGCGGGGCTGGGCGAGGAGGGCGTCCACGCCGGTGGCCATCTGCACGTTGCGCTCGAAGAAGATGCGCTCGTAGACGGGGCGGTAGGTGGGCTCGTTGGCGCCGTCGAGCAGCAGCGAGGCCATGCCGTCCGCGTCCCCGGCCTTCCACGCGGCGACGAGCTGGTCGAGGACGGTGCCGGCCGCGGTGGTGCGGCGGAGCTGGTCTCTGAGCATGAGGTCCTGGAGGTCGTCCGGAGTGCCGGCGAGCATGCGCAGCTGGCCCTCGGCGGTCTCCAGCTCGAGGACGCGCTTGCCGGCGTCCTGGGCGCGGGTGAGGAAGGCGCGGTCGATGCCCTCGCCCTGCTTGTAGCCGGCCTGCTGCAGCTCGGTGACGCTGAGGACCATGCCGACGAGCCAGGGGCGCAGGGGCTCCAGGTTGGAGACGGGCAGGCCCATGCGCTGGGCGGCGCGGCCGAGCAGCGTCATGGTGATGGGGTCCAGCCGCTGGGACAGGCGCTGGCCGTCGGGAAGCCGGCCCAGCTCCTGCACGAGCTTCTGCATGGCGGCGGGGTCCACCTTGTTGACGTCGACCTCGACGACGAGGGCGTCGGACTTCGCGAAGGCGGCCTCCATGGACGGGGGGACGGGGAGCTCGCCTGTCCTGCCCATGTGGATGGAGCCGACGAGGTAGGCGGTGCCGCCGCGCCCGTGGCCGTCCTTCACCTCCCAGAGGAAGGCGTGTCCCGTATCGACGGGGACGTACGGCTTCGGCGGGGGCGTGGAGGCACAGCCCACACCGAGCAGCGCGGTGAGGAGCAGGGAGGACAGCAGGGACAGGCGCTTCATGGGGGACATGGAAGCACCGGCGCGCGGGCGGAGTCGAGGTCCCTGGAGGACAGGGGCGTCAGAGAATCACACCGGGCAGGGTGTCGAGGACGGCGCGGATGGCCTCCGGGGTGGTGCCGGTGCGCTTCGCCACGGCGGGAGCGAAGTACGTCACGGCGAGTGTTTCCGGAGGAGCTTGCGTGAAGGACTCCACGGTGATGCGCATGGTGCCCGGCCACTGGATGGCGAGCAGCTCGCTCTTGCGGCCCACCGGGTCGAGGATGCTGAAGCAGGGCCAGGAAGGAAGCTTCATGCGACTGAGGTCACAGTCGAAGAAGCGGCATGCGTCCAGGCGTGCTTCGGTGAAGTCGCAGTCCTCGATGCTGCCAAGCTCTGGCTGCTCGGCGTAGGGCCACCGGCCAAAGTCGTTGCCCGTCATCGCGCCTGTGAACCGGCATCCCTTCAGGATGACGTCCTCCCAGCGGAAGTTCTTGAGCTCCTTCTTGACGTCGACGGTGCAGTCGATGAGCTGCGTACGAGTAATCACCAGTGCCCGCGTAGGGACCTTGATGATGAGGTGGCATCGCTTCAGGGTCAGGTGGTGACCCAGGTAATAGAGATGCTCCTTGCTGGTCAGCTCCAGGCGCTCGTCTTCGATGGTTTTATCGCTGAATTGAATCACGAGGTTCCTGCGCTCGACGGGCTTAGAAGGTGATCATCCGGAAGAGGATGCTGGCCATTCGTTTGCCATGTAAGGAGAGGTTTGAGGCTGTTCCTGAAAGAATCTCGTAGTGGCAGCCAGTCCTGGGATCAACTGCATCGACTCCGTTCCTGCTCCATCGGAGCTGCGAGAACCGTCGCACGAGTTGCTGCTCCACGAAGCGACCTCGGGCTTCACGCTCGAGCAGGCGCGCCAGCCAGTGTTCTCCCCGAGCTGTGGCCTTCGTGATGGCGTCCAGTTCTGCCTGTTTGAGCATGTGAGGGCCCCAGTCCTTGGCGATACGGGTCGCCGCCGCCTGGAGTTGGTCTCCCACCGGGTCCGCCGTGGGGATGTCCTTCAGCGGCTTGTTCGCGGGCACGTGCCAGCGCTGACCGTTGCTAATCACCTGCCGGTTGCCACCCTGGTGCCGGATGAGCGTGGTGACCGCGGCCTCTGACTCCGCGGCCGCTGCGCTCGCCCGACTCCCCGGGCTCTTCATCAAGACGGAGAAGGTGCCCTCGGACGAGGCTGCCACCGACTCCACCTCGGCCACCGCGGCAAGCCGGAGCCCTCCCTGCGCCTCGGCCTGCACGGTTGCCTTCGCGAAGCCGGGCAGCGCCGGCAGCTTCTTCGCCAGCGACGGCACCGCACCACCGAGGGCCGCCGTGGCCACCATCACCAGCACGCGCGCGGTGTTCTCACCCATCACCCGGCCGAACTTCTCCCCGGCCTCGCTCAGCTCATCGAAGGTGGTGGCCCTGTCGGAGTCCTCCACCAGGCGCACCCAGCCGCGCATCAGGCTCCACAGCGTGTCCACGCCCAGCCAGCCCAGCAGCACCACCGTCATCCCCGCGGCGATACCCTTGGAGAGCGGCTCTGGCAGTGCCCACAGCAGCAGGTAGGAGACGGCCGTCCACACCAGCAGGGACAGGACGGCGGACGGCTGCACCATGCCCTTGAGCGCCTCCGTCGTCTCCGCCAGCACCGAGCCCAGCGAAATCGCCAGGGCCAGCGCGTACCTGTCATCCCCGTGCACGGTGGGCCCGTCCACCAGCAGGCGCAGGCAGTCACCGCCGCCCTGCGTACGCTGGCACCAGCGCAGGTACTCGCGTGTCAGCTCCGCTTCCCCCTGCGAGGCGGTGCCAGTCACGTTCACCGGCGGCAGTCGGAAGACACGTTCGCCGCCGGCCCGCGCCTGCGCCTCACGCGTTTCGGCGAACAACCGCCGGGCCTCCGCCTGAGGCTGCGCCACGGGACGCGCCTCGCGAGCCAGCCTCGCCACCGCCTCGGTGAAGTCGTCCTCGTCCACCTCCACCGGCTCGCCCGACACCGTGCGCGGAGAGAAGACGCTCAGCCGATACTGTGCCGCACCGGCTCCCACCTCGCCGTCATCTTCCGAGGCTTGTGTGACGCGGGGCACACCACTGCAAGCCGTCAGCAGCATCATCAGGACCGCACCGGCCTGACGGAGTGTCATGGGAACCCTTGGACGCATTCAGGGGCCACGTTACGCGGGACGCAGCTGTCGCGAGCACCCGGAATAGGAACAGGGTGATGGCGCTCCAGCTAGAGGGCCTGCACTTCATCCTGCCTTCCAGCCCTGACCTGTCACCTTCCGTGCTTCACGGAAGCATCACCCCCTGGATGATGGCCGTCCTGCCGCCCTCGGCTTCCCACAACCGGAGGGTGAAAGGACCCTGGGCACTCACGTCCGCGACTTCCGCTTCCACGACCACGCTGAGCGTCTTGCCTGGAGGGATGGGGTCCTGGGGCCACACTTCAAGCACCTTCAATTCCACGCCCCTCCTGTCCTCCAGCACCACCTTCGCGCCCCGGGCCGTCCAGGGCAAAGCGCCCTCGGGGTTCATCAGAAGCATCGTCACGGCCACGCGCTCGGCGGCGCGGTAGCTCCACGCGGCTCCCTCCAGCAGCAGTGTGCTCGCCGGGGAGATGTGCGCGCTCCTGCTGTTGTCCCTGGCCCCGAACGGCGCCTGGGTGCGGAGGAGGCCCAGGGCGTGAAGCCCCGCGAGCCCCCGGGGGGCGGCAGATTCGGCGCGGAGCCGCGTGGTCTCCTGTTGGCATTGCCGCAGCTGGTCGTCCCGTGCCCCCAGCTCCTGGCGGAAGGACTCCACGGTACGGGTTTGCCGGTGCACGTCCACCAGCGGCGTGGCCTGGGCGGGGTGTACGACCAGCAGCAGGGCCGCGCTCGTCGGGGCGGCGGAGCCCTCGAAGCGCACCGTCAGCCGCAACCGCTCGCCCGGCGCCAACTTCTCCGAAGGCACCAGCTTGAGGCTGCTTGGCCCGGGCTCCGCTTGCGTGAAGCGGTCCTCACCATCGAGCGCCAGGGAACCTGGGAAGAGCGCTCCATCAAAGTTGATGAGGGTGGTCTGGCCCGGGCTGATGCAAACCTGGGCGGGCTCCGCCGCCGTCGCGGGAAGCTCCACGTGATGAACGCCTGTCTGACAGGCCGTAGATACCGGTTCCGCAGAGGCAGGCCCGGTCAGCAGGACCGGCAGCAGCAAGGCAAGAGGCGAGGCGAGCATTGAGTAGAATCCATGGGGATGGAGCTCGGGGGCGGTACCTGCCACGTTGCCTCTACCATGCCAGCGCGGAGCCTCGCGTCTGTCTGGGCCCGGAAGAGGCCCTATTCGAAGCGGCTCACGGCACGGATGGCGCCAACGGAGAAGACCCGTGCGGCGGTCGGGGTACTGCCGGACTCAAGCTCGAGCCCTCGATTGCCGGAAGTGTCCAGCAGCTCCATGCAGACCGGGACCGTGCGCCCCGTACCATCGAGTCGCACCTGGGTCATCCTGCCGTAGACGCGGTCTCCGAAGACGAGCCGTCCGGAGGCGATGGAGCCATTCGGGATGTCCCCAAAGTCTCGACCGACGATTTTGACGGAGGTCCACCCCTCGCGCACGGTGAGGTACCGGTTCCCTCCGCCACCGAAGCTCCAATCCAGGGAGTCCCCCACGTCGATGTCGAGCTGCTTCATGGTCTCCACCGCGCCGGGCGGACACGGCTCGGGGGACGGCCGCTCGCGCACCTGAGCACCCGGGCAGCCGAGCAACGCGCAGGCCGCCGCCGCTGCCTTGAGCGCCTTTCCCGCGCTGCCCCGTCCTCCGGCGGGCAGCGGGGTTTCCTGGGTCATCCCAGCGGGGTTCTGCGTCTTCACGGGAGCTGATTCCTTGGCAGGCATCGCCGGGAGGGCGACGGCCGCAGGGGTGGGGACCGCTCCGGGCGGGACTGCGACCTCATGACTTTCCAGCGGCGACCCCGGAGGCGCCACTTTCCAGCCGGGAGCCGGACCGCCTCCCTCGCCAATGAAAGACAGGGGACGCGCTCCGCCGAGGTACGCGGCCACCAGGACCGTGCACAGCACCGCGAGCAGGCCTACCAGCACAGCGGTCCAGTTGGAGCGGCTCGGGCCGGGCACGCGCGGCTCCGGGCCTGCTGTGTCCTCCGTGCACACCACCGCCGTCATTGGCTTGGACGGTCCGGTCGTGGGCGTCGTTGCCCCTGAGGGCGGTGGTGGTGACGAAGCCTGAGCAGGTGACACGGCGGCGGACCCCGGCTCCTCCGTGACGGGCCGGGGCCAGCGCCTCCCCCTTCGGGGTGGAAGGTCTTCCCGCACCTCGTTGAACCAGCCCACCTCCTCATTCGCGTCCGGACCGGGCCGCGTGGTGGTGTTGTGCGCGTCCCGGAAGTCGCACAGGGGCACGTGCCACTCGGGCGTGCCCCGTGTCAGCAGCTCCTCCAGCTTCGCCACCAGGACCCCGGCGTCCGGCCGGCGCTCCGGGCCTTCCTCCAGCAGGCTCACGCACAGCGCGCTCAATTCTCCGGGCACGCGGCCGTCGCGGACATGGGGCGCCAAGAGCGCCCCGGCGCTGCCCGCCTCCTCCATGTGAAAGGGCTTCCTGCCTGTCAGCAGCCAGTAGAGCACCACCCCCAGCGCGTAGAGGTCGTCCGCGGGTGTGGAGCGGTAGTTCGCGTCGGGGCGCTCCCGGTGCTCCCGGTGGAAGCGCCAGGCCTCCGGGCTCAGGTAGGCACGGGTGCCCGGAGGCAGCGAGCCACCCGTGATTCGGGACGTGTCCTCGTGGCGGCCCACGCCCAGGTCCACGAGCACCGCCTCTCCGTCCGCCTCGCGCACGACGACGTTGGCCTCCTTCACGTCGCGGTGGAGCCCCCTGCCTTCGTGGAGCGCCCGCAGCGCCCGGGCCACGCCAAGGACACGCAGCAGCACCGCATGCGCGGACGGGTTCTCCGTCTCCGCCCAGACGTCCAGCCTGCGTCCCTCCACGTACTCCATGATGACGACGAGGAAGCGGGGCTCCCTGTCCGGCCATTGCCAGTAGCCCAGCAGGCGCACGACGTTGGGGTGCTTCACCCGCGCCAGCATGAGCAGCTCACGCTCGCCCCAGTCTCCCAGCCCCGCCAGGGGCAGCAGCTTCAGCGCGTAGCGCTGTCCACCCCGCTCGGCGAGGTACACCGTCCCGAAGCCGCCCTGCCCGAGCAGCGCCTCCAGGGTGTACCCGCCCACGTCATCGCCGGGCGCGGGCTCCGGTGACCGGGCTCTGTCTCGTGGGAGCATGGAGCTGACAGGTGACGGGTCCGCACGCGCATCGGCGGACTGACCTCACGGGTTATACCGTGGAAGCAACCTGGTGGTATAACGCCCGCGCAGCGGAGGCTCCTCCAGCCCCGCCTCCCCGCCCATGAACGAGAAGCTGGCAGCAGCCCTTGGAAAAGCCGCTCGTGCCGCCCGGGAACGCCTGGGCCTCACCCAGGTCGAAGTGGCCGAGCTGATGGACCTCTCCCCCATCGTCTACAACCGCCTGGAGCGCGGCCGGATGCTCCCCAGCGTCCCGACCCTGGTGCGGCTCTGTGAGACGCTCAAGGTTTCTCCGGAGGTGCTGCTCGGCTTCAGCCATTCCGCGACGAAGGGGAAGGGCAGGGACAAGCCCACGGAGGAAGACCCGCCGTCGTTGCACCACCTGACGGGCCTCGCGCGGAAGATGGATGAGACGCAACGTCAGGCGCTCATCCACATGGCGAAGGTCGTCCTCCGCTGAGAGGAGCGGCTACCCGGGCGGCTCCTTCCTGTCCGGCATCAGCTCGTGTTCATCCAGACCGGCTGGATAGAGGCCGCTCTCGAGGGGCTCTCCCAGCTCCCGCATGGCGCTCGCGTCCGCGATGACGCGTGCCATGTCCTCGGCGGCCTCCGCGCGTCCGTAGCCGGGCAGGAGCGCGTGGAGCTGGGTGCGCAGGGCGCGGCACAGCTCCTCCGCCGTGGCGTACCGCCCGGCGGGCTCCTTCTGGAGGGCTCGGCGCAAGATGGAGCGCAGTCCCTCCGGCAGCATCGACGTCGCGCGCTCCACGTCCTCCTGAGCGCAGCGCTTCACGAGGGCGAGCACCTGGTGGAGGGGAAAGTCGGGCTCCTCGTCCGCGGTCAGGTCCGGCACGGCCGCTTCGCCGGGCTGGGTTCCCTGGAGGAGCCAGAAGCTGAAGAGGTGCCGGCTCGTCAGGGCTTCCAGCAACACCAGCCCGAGGGAGAAGAGGTCCGAGCGGGCGTCCATGGAGGCGCCGAGCAGGTACTCGGGGGAGGCGTACATGAGGTCCCCCTTCAAGAGCCGCTCCGGCGTTTCCTCCCGGCCCACCCGCTTCGAGTACGCCGCCCCGAAGTCCGTCAGCTTCACCTGCCCTGTCTTGCGCTCCACCCGGATGTTCCGGGGGCTGACGTCGCGGTGGATGAGGCCCAGCGGCCTGCCGCCCTCATCATGGTCCGTGAGGGTGTGGGCATGTTGGAGCGCGTCCGCGACCTCGGCGGCGACGTACAGGGCGAAGGCGGCCGGCAGGGGCTTGTTCCGCATCGCCGCCACCGTGATGAGCGCATCCAGCGTAGGCCCGCCCACGTACTCCATGATGACGTGGGGCGCCTTGTCGATGACGCGGAAGTGGTGGACCTGGGCGACGGCGGGATGGCGCAGGCGGAAGGCCAGCAGCACCTGCTCCTTCAGGCGTTGCCGCATCGGGAAGGACTCGGGGTTCCGGAGACGCTTGACGACGACGAGGCCCGGCAGCCCATGGCGCAGCCGCCGTTCGAAGAGCAGCATCTGCTCTCCATTACCGCGCTCTTCCAGGGGACGCACGAACCGGAACTCCACGGGGCCCGCCGAGAAGCCCGTTTGAGACAGTTCCCGACTCAACTGCTCCAGTCCCCTGACGAGAGCGCTCTTCCCGCCCGTCTCGTGGGCGCTCGTGGCCATTGCATCATCCCCACCCGCGGGCTCCCGCGAAGCCGCGGGGCCGGGGACGGGCGTTCGGTCCTTCTCGTTCGTCATGTCGGTTCTCCCAGGGCCAGGCTCGCGCGTGGCGGGCTACTTCGGCTCCACGGTGACGACCACGCCATGGTGGAAGGTGCTGTTGGGAAGCGGTGGAAGGCTCGTGTCCTCGCGAAAGCCACCCTCCTGGGACGAATAGAAGCGGCCGACGGTGTACTCGCCCGCCCTGAGCGCACCGTCTTGAACCTGAACGGGGCCAGAACACTGGACGGGCGTACCCGCGAGCACCATGACGAGGCATCCGTCGGGCCTGAGCACCGCGAGGTTCTTGAACCGGAGCAGCCGCTCGTTGAGGACGTGCCGGGACACCGGCGTGCCTGCCAGGGTGACCTCCGCGAGCAGCCAGGTCGCGGCGGCCCTGTGCCCGGTTCGCTGCATGCCGCCGTCCGTGCTGTCGAAGGACAGCAGCAGCCACAGGCGGCGAGTCTCCTCGGGTGTCACCGGGTCTTCGGTGGGCAACGTGTCGGCGCGGAGCCCCGCGTTGAGCAGCAGCATCCCGAAGTCATCGGTGTCCGCCAGGAGGGTCCGGGTGTCTCCGTAGACGCCGGACTTCATTCCGGAGCAGCTCGTTGCCAGCAGCAGGAGCGACAGCCGCACCAGCCCGGTGCCCGTGCGGCGATTGCCTCCGGACAACGTTCTCCGCCTCGTCAGGTTCATCAGGGGACTAACCTCCTGGGTTGATTAACCAGACGCATTACCACAGTCGCTGCCCTGGGGAGAAGAGAGGCACCTGCCGCCGGAGTACCACTGGCGGGGAGGGCGTCGAGGCACCGGGGGCTACGGGTTGGGCTGGGTGTCAGAGGACAACGCCGGGAAGGGGGCGAGGACGGTGTGAATGGCTTTCAGCAAGCCGTCAGCAGCATCAGCAGCACGGCACCGGCTTGTCGCAGTGTCATGGAGGACCTTCGGACCCGAAAGAAGGGCTCCACGTTACGCAGCCGCGAAGTCAATCCGGATGATGCGGCGGTAGCTCCCTCCTCCCACACCTGGCACGGAAACACCGCCCCCTCTCACCGCCGATCACCCACCGACAACCTCACCGTGACACTGGCGCGCCGGGCTCCACTGCACCCAGCATGGCGCCATGGAGGAACACTTCCTGCTGCTCCCCGAAGCCCTCCCGTCCACGGCGGTGACGGGCCTCCAGGCCCCGGCCCTGGCGGAGCTGCGGCTGGAGCTGGAGCGCGCCGGAAGGCTCTCCGTCCACGAGGTGCGCGGCCTGCGCCTCGCCGAGGAGCGCCGCAAGTCCGGAGGCTGTGTCCTCTGGGCCTTCCCCACCCTGGCGGATGCCCTCGTCTGCTGTCAGGACGGCCCCGTCGACCCGCGCTTCCTCACCCAGGGGCCACCGCCCATGCACATCGCCCGCGTGGTGGGCGAGCGGCTCCTGGCGGACACGCGCTTCATCCGCGCCGCGCCGGGCTCCATTGCCACCGAGGTGCCCCGCCTCCTCCCCGTGCGGCAGCAGGCCTGGCTCCGGCACGCCGCCTACGTGCAGGAGCAGTGGCTCCTCGCGCTCTCCGCGAAGGAGCGGGTCCAGGCTCCACGCCTCACGCCGCAACGCGCCCTGGAGGCCGTGCTCGAAGTCACCCTGCGCGCGACGAAGGAGCGCACGGAGCGTGAGCGCCTCAAGCGCCTTCCGAGGACGCTCGACGCCTGGCGTCCGGACGCGCTCCAGTCCTTCGCGCCCCTGCGCGAGCACGCCGCCGCCACCTTCCTCACGCGCTGACCGGGTGTGCGAAGACCTGGGCCCTGGTTCCTGTCCGCAGGCGCACAGTCGGGGCGGTGTGACGGAGCAGGTCTCCTACAAGAGCCCCGTTCAGGGGACCCGGGCGAGCGGCTATGCTCGAAGCCCTCCTCGCGGCCTTCGAAGCAACAGGGCCGGTGCGGTGACTCCTGGTGCCCAACTTCCGCCACCTGCCCGACGAGCGAATCCTCGAGCTGCACGACGTCGCGCTCAACTGCGACCTGGCGGTGCAGGGCACCTCGCTGGCGCTCCTGGAGGGAATCGACCCCGCGTGCGTCGCCTCGATTCCCCAGGGCGCTTCTCCCGCGGCCACGCTGATGGCGACGCTCTTCCGCTTCAACAGTATCGAGCGGCTCGCGGATGGTTCGGTTCCCTTGATGCAGTGGCTGCAGCGCGCCTGGCAGCTCAGCCGCGCGCTGCCGGTGGCCGTCCTCTTCCAGCAGTGCCTCCAGGAGGTCTCCAGCGGGCCCGCGCGCGCCGCCCGCCAGGATGCGCGGCCCGGTGAGAAGACCTCCCGCGACCCCCGACTGAGCGAGGAGCTTCGCCTCCTCTACGAACAGTGGGCGGCGGCCCTGGGGCGAGGGGAGGACCCGGGCGCGCTGCTCGCCGCCATCCGTCAGCTCAAGCGCCGCGCGGTGACGGGCGTGGAGCTCCAGTCCGGAGACCTCCTGGGGGACGGGCGCTACCAACTCCTGGAGAAGCTCGGCTCGGGCGGATACGGCACCGTCTGGAAGGCCTGGGACTATGGCCGGGAGAGCTACGTGGCCATCAAGGTCCTGCACGGGCATCTCGTGCAGGACGCGTCGCGCAGGGAGCGCTTCTTCCGCGGCGCCGAGATGATGTCGCAGCTCGCCCACCCGAACATCGTGAAGGTGCTGCTCAAGAAGGCGGAGGAGCAGCGGGACGGCGGAGCCCGCTACCTCTACTACGTGATGGAGCTGCTGAAGGGCGGCGACTTCAAGCAGCGGATACAGGCCGCTCCTGCCACGGAGCAGGAGGTGCTGCGCATCGCGCTGCAGGTCTGCGACGCGCTCGCCTGTGCGCACCGGCACAGACTGCTCCACCGTGACGTGTCCCCGGACAACATCCTCCTGGACGAGGCGGGGGTGGCGCACCTGTCGGACTTCGACCTGGTCCGCGCGGAGGACACCACGGCCGCGACGCGCGAAGGCCGCATGCTGGGCAAGTACGGCTTCGCCGCCCCGGAGGTCCTGGACGGCAGGGCCGAGCCGGATGCTCGCGCCGACGTGTTCTCGCTGGGGATGACCCTCCTGTGCGCGCTCAACCAGGGCCGGCTCCCGCCGTCCGGAGTGGCCCGAGCGCCGGTCGTCCATGGGTTGAAGTGCTCGGTGCTGATGCGGGAGGCCATCCTGGGCGCCACGTGGGACGCCGTGGAGCGGCGGCACCCGGACATGGGCGCGTTCAGGACGGCGCTGGAGCGCGTGCGCGATTCCACGGGGCCCGCGCGGCTCGCCGGCTGGGTGCGGACGGAGGCCCGGAGGTACCGGGGCGCTTTCGGACGGGACTCGGTGGTGGCGATTGCGTCCGTCGCCATCGTGCTGCTGGTCCTCGCCATTCCCGTGCGGGACAGGCTCCAGCGGTTCGCGACCGATGCGGGTAACCGGCGGGCGGAACCTCCACAGGGAGGCTCGGTACCCGGCGAAGAGGCTGCGCCGGGCACCCGCTCCACCCGGTGGGACGACCTGCCGCCCGGCATGAAGGACGCGCCCCAGGTCGCCGCCAGGCTGCTCCTCGGAGACCAGCGGTTCGCCACGGCCTTCTTCGTCACGGCCCAGGGGCACCTCGTGACGGCGAGCTACGTCTTCGCCGGGAACCGCACGAAGGACCGCCCGCAGGTCGAGCTCCTGGATGGGCGGCGGTTCGACGTCCAGCGCATCGACGTGGACGAGAAGGTCGGGCTGGCGCTCTTGAAGGCCGGCCTCCAACCCGAGCACTTCGCATCCTGGGCCCAGGCGGTGATGGGCGAGCCCGTCCTCGTGGAAGGGCTGGAGATGCGTCGGTTGTCCAGGTACCCGGGCAAGGTGGAGCCCCGGTTGGCGCGCTTCGCGGGGCAGGTGCTCTCCGACGAGAATGCCCGGAGCGGCAGGTTCCAGATCCAGGTCGAGCCCAATGACGGGACGCTCGGAGGCGCGCCCGTGCTGAACGCCAAGGGCTCCGTCGTGGGCCTGCTCCACACCGGCCTCAGCTCCACCGATGCGGACCGGAGCACCAAGCTGTGCATCCCCGCCTCCACCATCCGTGACTACGTGGACCGGGTCCTCCAGGGGTCCGGTCCGACCGACCCTGGTCCCTGAGCCCCGCCCGTGCTCTCATCCCATTCCACTCCCAGCGCTGACGCTCCGCGTTGCGCGCTCTCCATGACGCGCGGAGCCAAGCTCCGCGCTTTGACAAGCCCATCAACCGGGTGCTACCGCTAGGTGAAACATGAATCGCCCTTCAACTTCTCCAGACCGCAGCGGACCCGTGACGCCCCGAGGGCAACGGACCCGCGCGAAGCTGCTGAAGGCCGCCGAGTCGGTCTTCGGAGAGAAGGGTTATGAGCGTGCCTCCATCGCCGACATCACCCGCAAGGGCGGCGTGGCGCTGGGCACGTTCTACGTCTACTTCCCGGACAAGCAGTCCATCTTCGTCGAGGTGGTGGACGAGCTGGGCACGCGCCTGCGCCGCCTCATCGCCGAGTCCACCGCCGGCTGCACGGGCCGCGTCGACGTGGAGCGCGAGGGCCTGCGCACCTTCTTCCAGTTCGTGCGTCAGCACCCCAACCTCTACCGCGTGGTGCGCCAGGCCGAGTTCGTCGACGCCGCCTGCTACCGCCGCTACTACGACCGCTTCGCCAAGGGCTACGTCACCGGCCTGTCCCGCGCCATGGAGGACGGCGAGGTGCGCCGCATGGACCCGGAGGCGCTCGCCTACTGCCTGATGGGCATCGGCGACTTCCTCGGCATGCGCTGGGTGCTCTGGGAGGAGGACCCGGGCCTGGAGCGCGTGCTCGACACAGCGATGAGCCTCATCCAGCACGGCCTGGACACCCGCGCTCCCTCCGCGCGCAACACCGTGAAGGCATCGTCCGCCGCCTCGAAGAAGCCGAAGAAGAACACCCTGCGCCCCACGCGCCGTCCCGCGCGCGGCGCCCGGAGCTGACGAACACCCGCCATGCGATACGCCCAGATTCTGGCCACCGGCCGCTACGTCCCCGAGAAGGTCCTCACCAACGCCGACATCGAGAACATCCTCGGCGAGAAGGTGGACGAGTGGCTCCAGCAGAACGTGGGCATCAAGCAGCGCCACGTCATGGCGGACGACCAGGCCACCAGTGACTTGTGCGTCGCCGCCGCCCGCCAGGCCCTGGAGCGCTCCGGCACGAAGCCGGAGGAGCTGGACCTCATCATCATCGCCACCGACACGCCGGACTACCTCAGCCCCGCCACCGCCTCCGTGGTGCAGGCCAAGCTGGGCGCGGCCAATGCCGGCACGTATGACCTCAACTGCGCGTGCGCCGGGTGGGTGACGGCGCTGGACGTGGGCTCGAAGACGATTGCCGCGGACGACAGCTACCGCCGCATCCTCGTCGTCGGCGCGTACGGCATGACGCGCTATGTGAACTGGAAGGACAAGAAGACCTGCACCCTGTTCGCGGACGGCGCGGGCGCGGTGGTGCTGGGCGCGGGTGAGAAGCCCGGCTTCATGGGCGCGAAGCTCCTGGCCAACGGCGAGTACCACGACGCGCTCGGCATCTACACCGGCGGCACGAATCGCCCCGCCACCGCCGAGTCCCTGCAGCTCACCGGCGGCAAGCCCGCGGTGCAGTTCGTCCGCAAGTTCCCGGCCACCTTCAACACCGAGCGCTGGCCCATGCTGCTGGACCAGCTCCTCAAGCGGCAGAACCAGACGCTGGACGACGTGAAGCTCTTCGTCTTCACCCAGCTCAACCTGCGCACGATTGAGGCCACCATGAAGGCGCTCGGCCAGCCCATGGAGAAGGCGCACTACACCATGGACAAGTGGGGCTACACCGGCTCGGCCTGCATCCCGATGACGCTCGACGACGCGGTGGTGCAGGGCAAGGTGCGGCGGGGAGATTTGGTGGCCTTCTGTGCCAGCGGCGGCGGCCTCGCCATGGCCTCCGCCCTCTACCGCTGGACCGCCTGAGCCGTATGCCCGGAGAAGGGACGCGCATGTTCATCGGAGACTGGATGGGCCGGGGCGCCCTCTACTGGCCCGAGCACGTGGCGGTGGTGGACACCGCGAAGGGGGAGGCCGGGCGCTTCACCTACCGCGCCCTCAACGCCCGCGCCGAGGCCCTGGGCGCCTGGCTGCGCGACGTGGCCGGTGTGAAGCGCGGCGACCGCGTGGGGCTCGTGGCCCACAACGGCGTGGAGTACCTGGACGCGCTGTTCGCCTGCGGGAAGATTGGCGCCATCTTCGTCCCCTACAACTGGCGCCTGCACGCCGCGGAGCTCACGGACCTGGTCCGCTCCATCCGCCCGCGCGTGCTCCTCTTCGGTGACGACTTCCGCGACGCCGTCGCCCAGGTGCGCGAGCGCATCGGTGACTCCGTGCGCCTCGTGTCCCTGGAGCCGCAGGGGCTGCCCGGCGCGGACGCGTACGCGACGGCGCTGGCGCACGTGCCCGCTTCTCCGGTGACGAACGACAGCGTCGCGGAGGAGGACATCCTCTGCCTGCTCTTCACCGGCGGCACCACCGGCCGCTCCAAGGGCGCGCGCGTCAGCTACCGCATGGTGGCGTGGAACACGCTCAACACGCTGGTGCACGAGGTGCTCCCCGGCGACGTCACGGTGACGCACACGCCCATGTTCCACACGGGCGGGCTGCTCGTGTACACGGTGCCGCTGCTCACCGTGGGCGGCACCGTCGTCATCATGCGGCGGTGGGACCCGGAGGCGCTGCTCGACCTCATCCCCCGCGAGAAGGTGACGCTCTTCTTCGCGGTGCCCACGCAGTACCAGCAGCTCCAGGAGTCGCCGCGCTTCCGGTCCACCAGCTTCTCCACCGTGCGCTTCATGACCAGCGGCGGTGCGGCGCTGCCGGTGCCCCTCATCCAGGCGTGGCAGGCGGTGCACCCGGTGCCCTTCAAGCAGGGCTTCGGCATGACGGAGTTCGGCCCCGGCCTGTTCAGCATGGGCCCGGAGTTCGCCGTGTCCAAGGCGGGCTCCATCGGCCGGCCCAACTACTTCATCGCCGCGAAGCTGGTGGACGACGACGGCCGCGAGGTGCCCGTGGGCGAGGTGGGCGAGCTCGTCCTCAAGGGCCCGTCCATGTGCTCCGGCTACTTCGAGGACGAGGCCGCCACGCGCGAGGCCATCGACGCGGAGGGCTGGCTGCACACCGGTGATTTGGCACGCCGCGACGCGGACGGCTTCTTCTTCATCGCCGGCCGCAAGAAGGACATGTTCATCTCCGGCGGAGAGAACGTGTACCCGCTGGAGCTGGAGTCCGCCCTCTACGAGCACCCCGCCGTGGGCCAGTGCGCGGTGGTGGGTGTGCCCGACGCGAAGTGGGGCGAGGTCGGCCGGGCCTTCGTGGTGCTCAAGCCGGGGGAGCAGGCCTCCTCCGACGCGTTGCTGGAGCACCTGCGCGGCCGGGTGGCGCGCTTCAAGGTGCCCAAGCGGGTGGACGTGGTGGAGCGCCTGCCGATTTCCGCGGCGGGGAAGATTCTCAAGCGCGAGCTGCGCGAGGCGGCCATCGCCGCGGACGGCGAAGCGCGCTGAAGCACGGTTTTTCGGAGGGACTCCTCGCTGGCGGCCCTCCGCTGTCGACTGTCACGTCATCCCGGCGGTGCCGCCGGAGAGAAGAGGAGCAAGTCCATGAAGAAGCAGATTCTGTCGGCGGTGGTGCTGTGCGCGCTGGGGCTCGTGGGTTGTGGTGACGACCCCGTCATCGACCCGCCGGACAACACGCCCAAGCTGGACAGCTCGGCCAACATCCTCGCCTTCCTCGATGGCAAGACGCTGCTGATGGAGGGCGCCAACATCCCGGCCTATCCCAACGGCTTCAACGAGGACGTGGACTACGGTCCCTATTCCCAGTGCTACCAGAAGGTCACCATGACCGTCGGCGGCGGTAACTTCACCGTCAACAGCATCCCGGGGACCATCGTGGACGGCGCGTGCAACCACGAGGTCGCCAAGAACCCGCTGACCTTCACCTCCAACACCGTCCTCATCGAGAACGTGGCGGCGGATGGCAGCTGCTTCGACGTGACGTTCAACTTCCCGGGCGGCCTCACGCAGGAGGGCCGCGGCGGCTTCACCTCCGACCGGAAGCAGCTGAGGCTGGAGCTCTTCTTCAAGGGGCAGGCCACCGGCAACCGCTGCGCGAACGGCGCGGTGGGGGCCGCCAACACCGTCACCCTCAGCGGTAACGCGTTCACCGCGGACGCGGTGCAGAAGTACGTCATCCAGTAGTCGCGGTACTCCCGTGCCGGGAGGAGGGCGTGCTCCTCCCTCCTTCCGGAGACGGGCCGGCTGTGGGGACACAGGTGTCCCGCCGGTCTTCACCGCTCATCCCCTCCTCCTGGCGAGGCGTGATGGGCCCCTGGCACTCATCCGCAACACGAACGACGACATCTGAGCCCGGTGAGTCCGGGATGCCCCTCGCTCGGGGCCGAGGTGGATATGACGGGAAGGTGGCTTGAAGCGCGCGCGCTGCGGCGCGGCGTGGTGGCGCTCGCGCTGGGCCTCGCGGGAGTGGCACTGCCGGCGGCCGCGCAGAGCACGCCGGTGCCCGGCCTCTATTACGGCGAGTGGCGCGAGGAGAAGGAGCGCGAGGAGGACGCGGAGCCTCGCGAGCTCACCCTCATCAACTACTTCTTCACGCGCCTGTCGCTGACGAACCAGGTGGGTGACCCGGCCGGCCTGCGCGGCGTGGCGCTGGGCCCCATCGGCTCGGCCACCGGCAGCGCGGTGAGCGTGACGCCGGGGCGCTCGGCGTACTTCGTCGAACAGCGCTGGATTCCCGTCATCGAATACAGCCCCTTCTTCGTGGACGGGCTGGCCTCGTTCCGCGCGCAGTTCGAGGTGGACTTCCTCTGGGGCCGCTCGGCCAACACCATTGGCCAGAACGAGGGCGGCGGCTTCAACGCCGACCAGGTCAACATCCAGACGAAGAACGTCAACGTCGCCATCTACCCGACGCGCGTGCCCGCGCAGCTCACGCTGCTCATCGGCACGCAGCCCGTCTACGACACGCCCTATGACCCGACGCGCACGCCGCTGTCGGACATCGTCCGCACCGGCTACAAGCTGTCCTTCCTCGGCAGCGACGCCACCGGCCTGTCCGTCTTCAGCAGCTACAAGGGCCTCGCGCGCCTGTCGCTGATGCCGCTGGGCAGCGCGCAGGCGGACCGCGCGAAGCAGAACGACCCGCGGCTGAAGTACATCTGGCTGGCCATGGCGGACTACGTCTACCCGGTCCGCCCCAACACCAACGTGGGCGTGTCGTTGTGGTACCTCAACGACAGGACGAAGGGTGACGCGTACGCCTTCGAGGGCCTGGTGAAGAGCGGCCCGTCCTCCGTCGGCCTGCCCGGCTTCGTGGGCACCGCGCGCTTCCCGATTGAGCGCCCCACCGGCGACGTGTTCTGGGTGGGCGCGCACTTCAACCACAACATCGACTTCCGCAACGGCCGGCTCGGTGCGTCCGGCTTCGTCATGTACAACGGCGGCAAGTACACGAGTGATGAACCGGAGACGTCCGCCCTGGACTCGCTCAGCATCTCCGGTCTCTCCGCCAACGCGGAGCTGATGTACCAGTGGGGCCGCGGGCCCGCGGACGTGCTCACGCTGGAGGGCATGTTCACCACCGGCGACAACAACACCCAGGATGAGCGCTACACCGGCGCCTTCACCCTCAACCAGTACGGCATCCCCGGCGCCGTCTGGTTCAACCACAAGATGCTGCTGCTGTTCCCCTTCACCAGCACCGTGAACAACTACACGGGCGCGGTGTCGGACATCTCCAACCAGGGCTTCGGCCTGCGCGCCGGCATGGCGACGGCGGCGTGGGACCTCGTCCCCAACAAGCTCAACCTCAAGGTGGGCACGGGCATCGCCAACGCGGGCGCCACACCGACGCGGTGGAACCCGGACGTGCCGCGGGGGCGCTTCATCGGCACCGAGGTGAACGCGGAGCTGCGCTACCACATCCGCTACCTCATGACGGCCGGCCTGCACGCCGGCTACCTCTTCCGCGGCAGCTTCTACGACGGCGCTCCCGCCGTGCGGAGCAACCCGTGGGCGGCCTTCACCACCTTCACCTGGTACGCGTTCTGACCATGAGCACCTCCCGCGCCATCACCGCCCTGCTCCTCGCGGCCGGGCTGTCCTCCGCCGGCTGCGTGCGCTCGTTCGCCGGCCAGTCGCCCCTGTCCTTCCAGGACCTGGACTACACCTCCGAGGGCACGAAGCAGCCCTGGCCCGTGCAGCGCATCCCGCTGCCGCGCACCGCCGCGCAGTACGGCATGGCCAGCGTGCCCGAGGTCGCCTGCGTGGACATGCCCGCCGCTTCGCCGGACGCGAAGACGGTCATCTTCGTCCACGGCCTCGGCTCCTATCTCAAGTTCTGGCGCTCGCAGCTGGACGCCTTCCACCAGCAGGGCTTCCGCGTCGTCGCGGTGGACCTGCCGGGCTACGGCAAGTCCGACAAGCCGGGCACCTTCCCGTACACCATGGAGGCCATGGCCGACGTGGTGCTCGAGGTGGCGGACGCCCTGCGCGTGGAGAAGCCGATTCTGGCCGGGCACTCCATGGGCGGGCAGACGTCGCTCTCCTATGCCATCCGCTACCCGGAGCGCCTGGGCGCGCTGGTGCTGGTGTCGCCCGCGGGCTTCGAGAAGTTCTCCTGGAAGGAGAAGGCCTGGTTCGAGCGCGTCATGAGCACGGAGTTCATCAAGGGCGCGCCGGAGTCCGCCATCTGGGGCAGCGTGCGCCAGGGCAACTTCATGAACTGGCGCCCGGAGCTGGAGTGGCTGATTGAGGAGCGCGTCCGGGTGGCGAAGTCTCCCGAGTTCGACGCGTACGCCTACGCCAACGTGCGCACGGTGAAGGGCCTGGCACACAACGACTTCGTGCGCGACAGCCTCCACCACGTCACCGTGCCCACGCTCATTGTCTACGGCACGGATGACCGGCTCATCCCCAACCCGTTCCTCCACGGCGGCGAGACGCGCGAAATCATGGAATACGGCGCGTCGCGCATCCCGGGCGCGAGGCTGGTGCCGCTGAAGGGCTGCGGTCACACCGTGCAGCTCGACTGCCCGGCGCGCTTCAACGAGGTGGTGCTGCCCTTCCTCCGCGACGCGGCCCAGGGGCGCATCGTGGTGCCCGAGGGCACGGAGCCGAAGCCGGAGGCGCCGAAGCCGGGAGTCCCCTCGTCCGGAGCGCCGGCGCCACAGAGCCTGCCTCCGGCCACGCCGAGCCAGGAGGGCGCTCCCGCGCCCGCCAACGCTCCGCACCCGTGAGGCCGTGAAGTCCCCAGGGCCCCTGCCTTCGCCTGCGCGAGGGTGGGGGCCTTCGTCGTCAGGACGAGCAGACGGTGGTGTTGGGGAAGCCCGCCGTCTGCGCCACGACGACGTATTGGTCGCTGGTGGTGTCCCAGCTGAGGTAGCGGGCCTGGAAGCCGGGCTGCACCTTCTCGCCGGTGCCGTAGGAGTTGCCGTCGCTCGCCCACTGCCAGGCGACCTTGTCGTCGTTGGGCTGCGAGGAGTCGGTGTAGAGCCCCACCCAGTCCCACTTGCCCACCGACGTGGCGGACCAGGACAGGACGAACTCGCCGTCCTCGTAGCCCAGGCAGACATTGAACGCGGAGTCCGCCGCGCGCACCGAGCCCTTCGCTTCAATGGGGTGGTTGCGCAGAATCTGGGCGGCCTGGGCGGGAGTCATCTTCTTCGGGTTGGTCGACATGGCAAACCTCGCGGGCACGCGCACGGCGGAGCGCCGTTCGCGTTGGGAGTGCCCGCCGCCGTGAATCGGAAGCGGGCGACCTTGCTGTCAGGGTCGCCGCGGGGTTGAGCAAGGCGGGTGCCAGCGCGCGTGCGCGGGGCGTCCGGCCTCGTTCCGCGAGGTTGCGCGGCCGTGGGCTTCACGCGCCGCCGGCCGACGTGTCGGGCCCCCGCGAAGTCGTGTCGGGTTCCGACATGTCGGCGCGGCGCGCGCCCGTGCCGGAGGGCTACGGGATGCTGTGGCTGCGCACCATGCTGTACTGCACGGCCGCCGTCAGGTCCTTCGAGTTGAAGTGCCCGTAGGGATAGGCCGAGTACACCTTCTCGCCCGTCTGGCCGGGGATGCGGGAGGTGTAGCCGCCGTAGACGACGCCGCCGTAGCCGATGACCTCGTCCGCGGTGGAGTAGATGGAGTAGCGGTAGTCGCCCTCGTAGCCGCTCGAGGCGAGCAGGTCATTGAGGTACGCCGAGCGGCCCGTGACGAGGCCGAAGTACAGGTAGCCCGGGTACAGGCCGTTGGTGGAGCCGCAGGTGGGGGTGCCCGGGCCCGTCTGGTAGCAGGACGTGAGGCCCAGGTTGGCGCCGGCGATGCCGACGAAGGTGTCCACCGAGCCGGTGAGCGCCGCGCCCACGTAGTAGTCACCGCCATTGGCCGAGTCGTTCGCCCAGCCGCCCTTGAGCGCCTTGCGCGCGAGCGTCACGCCCATGGAGTGCGTGACGATGTCCACCTTGGAGGCGCCGGTGTACGCCTTCACCGCCTCGATGAACTTGCGCACCTTCATGACGTTCGTCTTCGAGTGGTACTGGTACGCGGACATGGCCGCGTTGGCCGGGCCCCACGTCGTCGCGTACAGCTCGCTCGTCTTGTAGCCCCTGGACAGGAAGTAATCGACGGAGGCCGTCCAGCCCGTCTGGCCGACGGTGCCCGTGCCAATGGCCTTGTCCGAGTTGCCGTGGATGAAGATGACGGGCTGGTTCACCACGGTGTCGGTGCCGCTGGCCTTGCCGCCATAGCTGCCGCCGGACAGGTCCGCGCGCACGAAGTCATAGCTGCTGTAGCCGTTGTCGCTGAGCCACTGGCGGAAGTGCGCGGTGACGCCGGTGGTGGACGCGGCGGACTCCGCGGTGCCCAGCTGCTCTTCCGCGGGCGCTTCGACGGCGGGCGTCTCCGCGAGGGTGGAGTCCGGTTCGAGGCCCTCACCGCAGCCGGTGGTGACACCGAGCAAAAGCGTGCCCGCGAGGTAGAGCGAATGCCGCAGTCGCATGACTTCTCCTTCGATTGTTTTGGGAGTGCGCGCGGAACGGAACGGTCCTCGAGCGCGAGACACAGTGTAATGACTGTTCATGCGCGCGTCGTCGGCCGATTGGACGTGCAGACACGTTGTCGCGCCGCGTCGCGTGATACTCACGGGGGCATGCGCGCACGCAAGGTCGTGATTTCAAAAGCGGGTGGGTACGAACGACTCCACCTTGAAAACCTGAATCAGGTTTCACCTGGGCCGGGCGAGGTGGTGGTGGCCACGGAAGCCATCGGGGTGAACTATGCGGACTGCGTCATCCGCATGGGGCTGTACGCCTCCGCGAAGGAGTACGTGGGGTGGCCCATCACCCCGGGGTTCGAATTCTCAGGGACGGTGATTTCCGTGGACCCGGGTGTCACCGACCTGGCGGTGGGGGCACGGGTTTTCGGTGTGACGCGGTTCGGTGGGTATGCGACGCACGTCGCGGTGCCCCGGCACCAGGTGTTCGCGTTGCCGTCGCGGTTCACGATGGAACAGGCGGCGGGGTTCCCCGCGGTGTTCCTCACGGCGTACTACGCGCTGCTGGAGCTGGCGCGCCCGCGGGCCGGGGCGAACGTGCTGGTGCACTCGGCGGCGGGTGGGGTGGGGAGCGCGCTGCTGCAGCTGGGGCGCATCGCCGGGTACCGGATGGTGGGCGTGGTGGGCGGGACGCACAAGGTGGAGGCGGCGCGCGAGCTGGGGGCGGACGTGGTCATCGACAAGAGCCGCGAGGACCTGTGGGCGGCGGCGGAGCGGGCGGCGCCCAAGGGGTATGACGTGGTGCTGGATGCGAACGGGCCGTCCACGCTGAGAGACAGCTACAGGCACCTGGCGTCACCGGGGAAGCTGGTCATCTATGGCTTCCACTCGATGCTGCCGCGCACGGGTGGGAAGCCGAACTACGCGAAGCTGGCGTGGGACTGGCTGCGGACGCCGCGCTTCGACCCGCTCACGCTGACGAACGACAACACCAGCGTGCTCGCGTTCAACCTGTCCTACCTGTTCGAGCAGCGCGACGTCCTGGCGGAGTCCATGGCGCGGCTCCTGGGCTGGGTGGAGGAGGGGAAGCTGGTGTCACCGCGGGTGACGCCCTTCCCGCTGGACGCGGTGGCGGAGGCGCACAAGGCGCTGGAGTCGGGGACGACGGTGGGCAAGCTGGTGCTGGTGCCGTGAGGGTTGGAGGGCCCTACCGCTCCGTTCGTTGCCGCTCTTTCATCAGCGTGTCGATGCGGCGGCCCAGCGCGGGGATGCGCTGGGTGTAGCTGATCTTCGTGCTCACGGAGGGGAAGCCGTCCTCCCCCTTCGCCGGGTCCGCCGCGCTCGCCACCGATGCGTCGTAGTAGCGGTAGCCCAGGTTGGACAGGAACACGACGATGTACCGGCGCCACGGCGCTCCCGGCAGCGAGCGCACGATGCCACCGTCGCTCCCGTAGTTCTCCGTCTGCCCCGTCTTGTGCAGGAACATCACCTCCGCCGCCGCGTTGCACGGCCGCGTGTCCCTTCCGAATGCCGTTTCCGCCGCCGTCACCGTGCCGTCCTTCGTGTCCACCCACCGTGCTGGCACCGCCGCGGGGATGCCCGGCTCCGCCTTCGGGTCTCCGCACAACACCGTGGACGACAGCGCCTCATGCAGCGCCTGGTCCGCCAGCAGCGATTGGAGATAGACCCGCGACGCGGCTGACAGCTCCGCCGCCGTCACCTCACGCCCGGCCGGCGTGCGCCACAGCACTCCCGGCCCACCCTCGATGAGCAACAGCAGCCGCGCCGTGTCCAGCGCCGTCATGTGGATGCTGCCCGGGTTCCAGCTCCGCCCCGTCACCGGGGACGTTCCATTCACCTGCAACGTCCCCAGCCCCAGCTCCGCCAGTTCCTGGTTCAGCCCCGCCATCTCCCCCTTCTCGTGCAGCAGCTTCACCAGCGCCTCGGTGGAGCCGTTGTCCGACTCCGTCACCATCGGCTCCATCCATCGCCACACCGGGCGCTCGCCCTTGTCCTCCGTGTCCCGCAGGAAGCGCCACGGCTGTGCCAGCGTCACCACGCCCCGGTCCACCAGCCGCATCACCCGGAAGGCAATCATCAGCTTGAACAGCGAGGCGGGGTAGGGCGCCATGAAGCGCAGCCGAGCCTTCTCGCGCCCCGGCACCACGTCCTCTTCCGCCGTCGCGTCCGCCCAGTCCTTCTGTCCGTCCCACCGCTCCAAATCCCACCGCGTGTAGCGCAACGCCGTCGTGCCCAGCGTCTTCAGGTCGATGGGCACCACCACCCCCTTCGGATGGTCACGCGACAGCAGCACGTTCGCCGCCGCGACGGCACGGCCTTCCGCGTCCAGCTCGATGACCGCCACGTCCACGTTCGGTGGGTGCGCGATGCGTTCCCCGTTGCGCTTGAAGTCCAGCACCTCGTCGAAGCCGGACTCCGTCACCGCGCGGAGCAGCCCCCGCTCCAACGAGGCGGAGGCCTTCCGGACCCGCTGTGCTTCCTCACGCCCTGCCTTCCGGGGTGCCGCGCCCGCAGCCGAGCCCCAGACCAGGAGGGACACCGTAAGCAGCGCCCCCATCATTCCGCTGCAGACGCTCCGTGCCGAATCCCGCATGTGCTGGCCCCCTGATGTCGCTTCGTGTCGTCGCATCCGGATGCACGTGTTCCGTGCCGAATCCCGCATGTGCTTGCTCCTGATGCTGCTGTGCGCCGCCGGTTCCTGGGCCGGACGCTCGTGCCAGATCCGCATGTGCTGGCCCCAGCTGCCGCTTCGCGTCGTCGCTGCCGTCCGTTTCCGGTATTCCACGCCGAGGTCCATCGCCGCGCAACGAAACAGGCTCGCGTCGATATGCCGGGCCCGCCCGCGCGTTGGGGTTTCCCTTCGGGGGCCGGCCCGATGAAGCCGAAGGAGGAACACATGAAGACGTGGTTCCGCGTTGCACTGACGCCGGTGTTGGCCTTGGCGTCCCTGGTGGGCTGTGCCTCCGAACCCGTGGAGGAGGCCGCGCCGACCCCCTCCCCCGCGCAGGAGCTCAAGAAGCAGGACGAGGGAGACTGGACTCCAGAGCGACTGGCCGCGTGCCAGCTCATCACCGACGGCAGCTCCACCGCCGAGTGCGGCACTCCCGAGTCCTTCGACCTGTCCCGCTGTGACACCGGGAGCCTGGACGACCTGGACGCCCAGGGCTCCTACACGCTCCACGTCGTCGGCGACGGCATCCTGGCGAATGACAACGACCAGTCCATCTCCGCCCTCCGCTTCGGTGCCGATGGCCGCGTCTTCTGGGACGGCTACGCAGTGCGCGAGGCCCGCGTGGGCGCGGGGTCGTTCTACCTCTCCAACTCCGGGACGCTCCGGGATGGCCGCAAGTACCGCTCGTCCTTCGTGGGCTGCAAGGCACGCGGGCCGAAGCGCGTGACGGGCTGCTACGTGAGCTGTCTCGGAGGCGTCGCCCTGTACCAGGCCACCTTCGAGGCGGAGAAGGTCTCCCGGCGTCCCGGTGAAGGAGAGTCCTCCGGCCTGTCCCTCGTCGGAGAGGGCACCGTGCCGCGCGGCATCGCCGCGGACGTCTTCGTCACCCATGGCCACGCGTACGTCGTCGCGCTCGAGGACCCGCTCGCGGGGCCCGGTGGCCTCTATGTGTATGACCTGTCCGACCGCGCCGCGCCCCGGCTCGTGAAGTCCATCTTCTTCCCGGGCGACAGCTACTGGAACGGCGTGTGGGCCAAGGACGATGCCCTCTATGTCGCCAGCGGCGTGCGCGGCGTGCTCGTCTTCGACATCTCCAACCCCGCGGCCCCCGCGTTCCTCCGCGCGCTGCCCGGCAACGGCTACCTCAACGCGCACACCCTCTATGTCGACGGCAACCGGCTTTACTCCATGTCCGCCGCGCCCACGCCGCAGACGCTCATCTTCGACGTGACGGACGCGAAGCAGCCCGTGCTGCTCAACCGCCACCAGGACCCGAGCGTCGACCCCACCGTCGCCACCTATCCCCACGACGCCACCGCGCAGGGCAATCGGCTGTACGTCAACCACTGGCGCGCCGGCCTGCTCATCCTCGACGTGACGGACCCGCTCAACGTGGTGAAGCTCGGCCAGTACACGTACCCGCGCGCCACCAGCCACACCAACCGCGTGGGCGTCTTCGACGGCCGCGTCATCGCCTTCGAGGGCGGAGAGGACTGGGGCGCCCACCTGCGCGTGCTCGACATCACCGACCCGGCCAATGTGGAGCGCATCGGCGAGTACCGCCTCTCCCCGGGTATCTCCATCCACAACATGGACCTGAAGGGCGACCGGCTCTACCTCTCGCACTACCAGCACGGCGTGCGCGTGCTGGACGTGTCCACGCCGAAGCACCCGAAGGAGGTGGCGTACTACCAGACCTGGCGGGAGGGCGACCGGGCCCGGGGCAACATGTTCCATGACGGCGCCATCGGCATGCGCGTGCCCGGCGACGGCTACGTCTACGTCGTCGACACGTCGCGAGGCCTGCTCATCTTCCCGGAGCCGTAGCCGTCACCTCGGGCGCGGGTGGGCCCGGTCCCACCGTGCATCAGCCGGGCACTCGCGCCTCCGGGTCGGCTAGCGTGCGGGGCCATGCCCATCGTCCATGACTGGCTGGCCCGTCGCGCCGCGCTCGACCCTGAACGCACCGCCCTCATCGACGCCAACCACGGCGAGCGTCGCATCTCCTTCCGCGAGTGGGACGACGCCGCGTCGCGCACCGCTGCCTTCCTGCACCACACGCTCGGCGTGCAGCGGGGCGACCGCGTCGCCGTGCTCGCGTACAACTGCGTCGAGTTCCTCGACCTCGTCTTCGCCTGCGCGAAGCTGGGCGCCATCCTCCAGCCGCTCAACTGGCGCCTGAGCCCCGCGGAGCTGGGCGCGCTGCTCGCGGACGCCGAGCCCTCCGTCCTCGTCTTCGGCCCCGAGTTCCGCGCCCAGGTGGACACCGTCCGCGCCCGCGCGTCCTTCGTGCGGCACTGGCTGTGCCTGGAGTCTTCCCCCGGCTCCGGCGAGCGCGCCTTCTCCGAGCGCGACGCCGCCCCGTCCGCGCCGCTCCCGTCGCTGGAGCTGGAGGCGGATGCGCCGTGGGTGCTCTGCTACACGGGTGGCAGCACCGGCGTGCCCAAGGCCGCGGTGCTCACGCACGGCTCCATCACCGCCAACGCGGCGAACACCGTGGTGAGCTGGGGGCTGACCTCCGGTGACGTGGCGCTGCTCAACGCGCCTTTGTTCCATGCCGGTGGGCTGAGCGTCTTCACCACGCCGCTGGTCTACGTGGGCGGCGCCTCCGTGGTGTGCCGCAGCTTCGACGTGGAGGGCGTGTTCGACCTGGTGCACCGGGGCGCCGTGAATCTCGTCTTCGGCGTGCCCACCATGTTCATCGAGATGCAGCGCCACCCGCGCTTCGAGTCGGTGGACCTGACGCGCCTCAAGCTGCTCATCAGCGGCGGCGCGCCGTGCCCGGGCCCGGTGTTCGAGCGCTTCTTCGCTCGGGGCGTGGACTTCAAGACGGGCTACGGGCTCACCGAGGCGGGGCCCAACAACTTCTGGCTGCCCCCGGGGCAGGTGCGCGACAAGCCGGGCGCTGTCGGCGTGCCCCTGTTCCACGTCGAGGCCCGCATCGACGGCGAGCAGCAGCCGGGGGACGTGGGCGAGTTGCTCCTGCGCGGGCCCCACCTGTGCGCGGGGTACTGGCGCCGGCCCGAGGACACCGCGCGCACCTTCGTCGGAGGCTGGCTGCACACCGGGGACCTCGCGAGCCGGGACGCGGATGGGTGCTTCCGCATCGTCGGCCGCAGCAAGGACCTCATCATCTCCGGAGGAGAGAACATCTATCCCTCCGAGGTGGAGAGCGTCCTCGCCGGCCACCCCGACGTGGCCGAGGTCGCCGTCATCGGCGTGCCCGATGCGAAGTGGGGGGAGACGCCGCGCGCGCTCGTCGTCACCCGGCCCGGCACGAAGCCCACGGCGGAGGCGCTCATCGCGTTCTGCGAGGGACGGCTCGCCCGCTACAAGACGCCGAAGTCCGTGCGCTTCATCGACGCCCTGCCGCGTACCTCACCCGGCAAGGTGGACCGGCGCGCACTCAGCGCCGCGCATGGGGCGCCGTGAGCCTGCGCTGACGGTCCGTCGTGCTCCTCATGCGGCAAGGTGGACCGGCGCGCACTCAGCGCCGCGCATGGGGCGCCGTGAGCCTGCGCTGACGCTCAGCCGTGCGCCTTCGCCCGGTCGAACGCAAGGGCGCACTCGCCGGGGGGCCGCCGCCATGACGGATGCACGGCGAACAGCTCACGCCGCTCCCCGTGCGTCCTGCGGGTGACGCGGGAGCGCCCGGGCATGACCCCGAGGGGCCGTGCCCGGGCTCGCGGCGCTCGGCGCCTGCTCTTCGCCTTCGCGGCCCTCTCCACCAGGGGCCGTGCCCGGGCTCGCGGCGCTTGGCGGCTGCTCTTCGCCTTCGCGGCCCTCTCCGTCAGGAGCCGTGCCCGGGCTCGCGGCGCTCGGCGGCTGCGCGTCGCCTTCGCTACCCTCTCCACCAGGGGCCGTGCCCGGGCTCGCAGCGCTCAGCGGCTGCTCTTCGCCTTCGCGACCCTCGCCACCAGGGGCCGGGTCCGCGTCGGAGTGGCACGCTCCCGGCCCCGCGCCCGCGGTGGCGTGGGGTCCACCGCGCGCCGGGTCTGTCTCGCGGCCTCCGGCGGAGGCGCGAGGAACCACAGCCAGAGCCACGGGCTCACTGACCGCCCCGCATCCGCTGGCGCATTCCCTCGTGCCGGCCGCGCTGCTGCTCGCGCGCCTGGGTGATGAGCTCGCGCGCCCGCGTCTTCTGCGTGTCGCTCAGCACCGCTTCGGCCTGCGCGTACGCGGCGTCGTCATTGGCGCGCACCTCCTGGAAGAGGGGCTCCACCTGCTGCCGCATCGCCTGCATCGTCGCCGCGTCCGGCGGCTCTCCCGCCGGGGGACCGCCATTCGCGCGGCTGCCCTCACCCCGGGGCGGGCGCGGCGGCCTCAACGCCTCCAGCTTCTCGATGAGCGGCGCGTTCTTCTCCTCCAGCGCCGTCTGAAGCTCGCTCACCGTGCCCACCTGCTCCGGCGTGAGGGCGAGCGTCTCGCGGTTCTGCAGCAGCAGCTCCAGCGACGACGGGGGACGCCGGCGCATCATCTCCCCACCTCCGGAGCCGCGCTGCGCCTGGGCATCCTGCGCGCACGCCACCACCGGGAAGGCCAGCATCATCACCACGGGCAGCTTCTTCAGGAACGACATGGGTTCTTCCTCCGTTGCACCTGAGCCCGGGCGGCCCTGCCGTCCATTGCCTGCTCGGCAGGCCCCCCTGGCTCTTCCACGGTGCAATCTGGAGCCGCCCCATGTCGTGAAGATGAACCGCTCATTACGGCATGTGTCGGAGGCCCCGAAGGGCTCCGTAACAATTCGTCATCACCTCGAAGTGTTACGGACATGGACGGGTGAGAGCTTACGGTCGTGGCCCGGCCAGACCCCTCCAAGGCCTCCGGACCACGCCTTTTCGTTGTTACCCTTCCGGGAGCTCGAGATGCGGGAGACACAGTTCATGGAGCAGCCCACGCCCCCGGCCCCGGAAGAAGGCACCGTCCAGGTCCTCCTCGTCGAGGATGACGAGCGGCTCGCCCGGCTCACCAGCCGCTACCTCCAGGAGCACGGCGTCATCGTCACCGTGGCGTATTCCGGTACCGAGGCGCTCACGGAGGCCAGCCGCCACGCCTTCGACGTCGTCCTCCTGGACCTGATGCTCCCGGGCCGCGACGGCCTGGAGGTGTGCCGCGAGCTGCGCAACCGCAGCGACGTCCCCATCATCATGCTCACCGCGCGCGGCGAGGAGGCCGACCGGGTGCTCGGCCTGGAGACGGGGGCGGACGACTACCTCCCCAAGCCCTACTCGTCCCGGGAGCTGCTCGCCCGCATCCGCGCCCAGGTGCGGCGCGCCCGCGGCAAGGCCGGCCCCGCCACCCAGCCCGTTCACGTGGGACGCCTGACGCTGGACCCGCGCAGCCTCAAGGCCACGCTCGACGGCAAGGTGCTGCACCTCACCACCTACGAGTTCGGCCTGCTGCGCGTGCTCGCCGAGCGCGCCGGGCGCGTGCTCAGCCGCGAGCAGTTGCTCGACCTGGTGAAGGGCAGCGCGGAAGAGGTGTTCGACCGCTCGGTGGACGTCCACATCTTCCGGCTGCGGCAGAAGCTGGAGGAGGACCCTCGCAACCCCACGTTGCTCAAGACAGTGCGCGGGGCGGGCTACATGCTCGCCACCGGGGACGAGACTTGAGCACTCCCCGTCGTGGGTTCTCCTTCCGGCGTCCCGGCCGGCTGCTGCTGCGCATCTACCTGGTGGGCCTCGCGCAGCTGGTGCTCGTCAGTGTCGTGCTGTTCCTCGCGCGCTCGCTCATCGTCGAGAGACCCTTCCGGCACGGCTTCAACCGGCACATCCAGTACAACGTGCGCGAGTGGTGGGCGCTGCGGGATGACCCGGCGGCCCTCCAGGCTTCGCTGGAGCGCGCGGAGCGGATGCTCGATGCGCAGGTGACGGTGCGGGACGCGTCCGGGAGGCTCATCGCCACCAACGCGTCCACGCCCGTGCCGCCGCTGAGTCCCGCCGAGCTGGAGGCGCTCTCCCGGCCGGGAGGAGCCGCCGGGCCACCGGGAGGGCCGGGACGGGGCGGGCCCGGGGGACGGGGAGGCCCCGGGGGACTGCCACTTCCAGGCGGGCCCCCGTCGACTCCGCAGGCGCCCCTTCACGTGCTCACCTTGCCCATCCCCGAGCGCGGGCCGGTGGAGGCGTACGTCTCCATCGTCATGCGCCCTCCCACGCCGCCCTCGGAGAACATGACGTTCATCGTGGCCGCGGTGCTGGTGTGCACGGCGATTACGTCGCTGGTCTTCGCGCGCACGCTGGCGGGGCCGCTGCAGCGACTGGCGCAGGTGGCGCGGGAGTTCGGCGCGGGGAAGCTGGACACGCGCACCGGCTTCCGCCGCCACGACGAGCTGGGCGAGGTGGCCGAGGCCTTCGACGAGATGGCCGGCCGCATCACCCACCTGTTGCGCTCGCAGAAGGAGCTGCTGGCCAACGTGTCCCACGAGCTGCGCACGCCGCTGTCGCGCATCCGCGTGGCGCTGGACCTCGCCGCCGAGGGCGACGCCGCCACCGCGCGCGAGCTGCTCACCGACATCACCGAGGATTTGTCCGAGCTGGAGCGGCTGGTGGAGGACGTACTCACCGCCGCGAAGCTGGACCTGGCCAGCGGAGGCTCCAGCGGCGGCGGCGCGCTGCCGCTGCGCCTGGAGCGCGTGGACGCGCTCGCCCTGGTGGACAAGGCCGCGGGCCGCTTCCGCACCGTCCGTCCCTCGCACACGCTGGAGGTGAGCGTGGACGAGTCCCTGCCCATGCTGGAGGCGGACCCGGTGATGTTGCGGCGCGTGCTGGACAACCTGCTCGACAACGCGGGGAAGTACTCCGAGCCGCGCACCACCGTGCGCCTGCGCGCGCATTCCACCGGACAGGGGCTCCAGTTCGAGGTGGTGGACCAGGGCATCGGCATCGACGCGGCGGACCTGCCTCGGGTGGGCACGCCGTTCTTCCGCACCGACCGCAGCCGCGCCCGGAGGACGGGCGGCGTGGGGCTGGGGCTCACCCTGGCCCGACGCATCGTGGATGCGCACGGCGGGACGCTGGCGCTGGAGAGCCGCCCGGGTGAGGGCACCACCGCGCGCATCACCCTGCCGGCCGCTTTGACCGGAGTGCAGCCGGACGGGCAGGCGGAGTCCGCCTCTTCGGGCGGGTGACACGGGCGGTAATCCGGTCGTCATTCAATGAAATGAAGGTCCCCGTACATCTGGGGGCATGAAGGTTCTGAGCGAAGCGCCGCGGAGTCTCGAAGTTCCCGCTCCCGCGGTTCCCGAGGTGGAAGGCGGCAGGCGCCGGGTGCGGTGGTGGGGCTGGGCGCTGCTGGTGGTGGCGGTGCTGGGCGCGGTGGGCGTGTGGCGCGCCCGGAGCCGCCCTGTGGACCCCGCATCCGCGTTCCAGACGGCGAAGGTGGAGCCCCGGCGCATCACCACGAAGGTGACGGCCACCGGCACCCTCTCCGCGCTGGTGACGGTGGAGGTCGGCAGCCAGGTGTCCGGCCGCATCCAGGAGCTGCTGGTCGACTTCAACTCCGAGGTGAAGAAGGGCCAGGTCATCGCGCGGTTGGACCCGCAGCTCGTCCAGGCGGCCGTGGACCGGGCGAAGGCGAACCAGTTGGCGGCGCGAGCCAACGTCACCAAGGCCCGCGTGACGGCGGAGAACTCGCGCAAGCAGGCGGAGCGGGCGCGCACGCTGCGCCAGCAGCAGTTCATCTCTCAGGCCGACCTGGAGAGCGCGGAGGCCACGGCCGACACCGCGCGCGCCGAGGTGGCCGCGATGGAGGGGCAGCTCGCGCAGGCCCAGGCCGCGCTGTCCGAGGCGGAGGTGAACCTGAAGCAGGCGACCATCGTCTCGCCCACCGACGGCATCGTCATCTCGCGCGACGTGGACGTGGGGCAGACGGTGGCCGCGTCGCTCCAGGCGCCGAAGCTGTTCACCATCGCCGAGGACCTACGGAAGATGCAGGTGAACACCAGCGTGGCCGAGGCCGACGTGGGCCGGCTCCAGCCGGGCATGACGGCCACCTTCACCGTGGACGCGTGGCCCGGGGAGCGCTTCACCGGCACCATCCGGCAGATTCGCAACGCGGCCACGACGACGCAGAACGTCGTCACCTATGACGCCGTCATCGACGTGGCGAACCCGGACCTGCAGCTCAAGCCGGGCATGACGGCCAACGTCACCATCGTCACCGCACAGAAGGACCACGTGCTCGCGGTGCCCAACGCGGCGCTGCGCTTCCGGCCCGCGGCTACCGAAGGAGCGCCCGAGGAGGCCTCCGCCCCGGAGCGCGCGGAGGACGGAAGCCGCGTGCTGTACGCGCTGCGTCCGGGCGCGCTGGGGCCGGTGCGCGCGCGGGTGCGCACGGGCCTGACGGACGGCAGCTACACGGAGCTGGTGCAGGGCGACCTGCACGCGGGCGACACCGTCGTCACGGGACAGGCGGCCACCGCGAGCACGGCAGCGGCGGCGCCGGCGGGTGGCGCGATGGGCGCACGGCCCGGGGGCATGCGGCCTCCGGGACGGGGCGGGCCCTTCTAGGGCGGCGAGGAGGACGGAGTCATGGACGCGGGACCGGACAGGGCCCTTCAGGGCGGTTCGGACAGGGACGCGGGACGCAGGGCCGTCCAGGGCGGCGAGGAGAACAGGGACATGGATGCAGGACGAGCAGGCCCGCCACTCACGGAGCCGCAGGGCACGGGCAGGGCCTTCGAGGGCGGCGAGGAGAAGGGACACATGGAGGTCGTACGTGAGGCCCCGCCGCTCGTGGAGCTGCGCAGGGTGAGCAAGGTGTACCGGACGGGGGACGTGGAGGTGCGCGCGCTGCGCGGCGTGGACCTCGCCGTCCAGCCGGGTGAGCTGGTCGCCATCATGGGGACGAGCGGCTCCGGCAAGTCGACGCTGATGAACATCCTCGGGTGCCTCGACAAGCCGACGGCGGGGGAGTACCTGCTCGACGGGCGCAACGTGGCGCGCTTGGACCGGGACGGACTGGCGCGCGTGCGCAACCGCACGCTGGGCTTCGTCTTCCAGAGCTTCAACCTGCTCGCACGCACCACCGCGCTGGAGAACGTGGAGCTGCCGCTGCTGTACGCGGGCGTGCCCACCCGCGAGCGCCACCTGCGGGCCCGCGCCGCGCTGGAGCGCGTGGGGCTGGGCGAGCGGCTGGAGCACCACCCGAAGCAGCTCTCCGGTGGACAGCAGCAGCGCGTGGCCATCGCCCGCGCGCTGGTGGGCCGGCCGCGCCTCATCCTCGCGGACGAGCCCACCGGCAACCTGGACTCGCGCACCAGCGTGGAGGTGATGGCGCTCTTCCAGGAGCTCCAGCGCGAGGGCCTCACGCTCGTCGTCGTGACGCACGAGCCGGACATCGCCTCGTATGCCGGCCGCGTGGTGGTGGTGCGTGACGGCCGCATCGTCGCGGACCGCAGGCAGGTGCCGCAGGCCGCGGTGCCCCTGCCCGAGGAAGAGGAGGCGGTGTCATGAACCTCCTCGAGACACTGCGCCTCGCGGCACGGGCGCTGCTGCGCAGCAAGACGCGCTCGGTGCTCACCGCGCTGGGCATCATCATCGGCGTGGGCGCGGTCATCGCCATGGTGGCCATTGGCGACGGCGCGCGCGCCAGCGTGCAGAAGGTCTTCGACTCCATGGGGACCAACCTGCTCATCGTCCTGCCCGGCTCATCCAACGCGGGCGGCGCACGCGGTGGCTTCGGCAGCCAGCCCACGCTGACGTGGGACGACCTGGCGGCCATCCGCAGGGAGCTGCCCGCCGTGCGCGCGGCGGCGCCGGAGCTGCGCTCCAACACGCAGGTCTTCTCCGACGACCAGAACTGGACCACCACCGTGGTGGGCACCACGCCGGACTTCTTCGAGGTGCGCAGCTGGACCCTGGCCAAGGGCGCGGCCTTCACCGAGCCCGACAACGAGGCGGGCGCGAAGGTCGTCGTCCTGGGGCAGACGGTGGTGGACAACCTCTACGGCGCGGGCGCCAACCCCGTGGGCCAGGTGGTGCGCATCAACAAGACGCCCTTCACCGTGGTGGGCGTGACGGCGCGCAAGGGTCAGTCCCCCAATGGGCAGGACTACGACAACACCGCCTTCATTCCCTCCACCAGCTTCCTGCGCTCGGTGCAGGCGCAGAGCCTGGGGGCGTACATCTCCGGCGTGGTCTTCGTGCAGGCGGCGTCGTCCTCGCAGACGGAGCAGGCGCAGAGCGAGGTGACGCAGCTCTTGCGCGAGCGACACCGGCTGTCCGAGGGCGAGGCAAACGACTTCGACGTGCGCAGCCTGGCGGAGCTGGCCAGCGGTCAGCAGCAGAGCACCCAGACGCTGAGCCTGCTGCTGGCCTCCATCGCCGCGGTGTCGCTGGTGGTGGGCGGCATCGGCATCATGAACATCATGCTGGTGAGCGTCACCGAGCGGACGCGCGAGATTGGCGTGCGAGTGGCGCTGGGCGCGCGCCCCCGGGACATCCTGGCCCAGTTCCTGGTGGAGGCGCTCACGCTGTCCATGCTCGGGGGACTCCTGGGCGCGGCGGCGGGCGTGGGCGTGGCGAAGGTGCTGGCCGCGCAGTTCCAGTGGCCCATGCTGGTGCGCCCGGACGTCGTCGTGCTCGCGCTGGGCTTCAGCGCGCTGGTGGGCGTGGGCTTCGGCCTGTACCCGGCGCGCAAGGCCAGCCTGTTGGACCCCATCGATGCACTGAGGTACGAGTGATGCGGACGTTGGCCATGGTGGTGGTGCTGGGGTGGTGCGCGGGCGCGCTGGCGGCGGAGCCCTCGCGCGTGCTCACGCTGGAGCAGGCGGAAGTCACCGCGCGCGAGCAGCAGCCGCAGCTGCGCTCGGCGCGGGCCGGAACGGACGCGGCACGGGCCCGGGTGGACCAGGTGCGCTCGGGGTTCCTTCCGCAGGTGAGCGGGAGCGCGAGCTACGACGTGGGGACGAGCCGCGTGGGCACGTCGGCCGGCGGAGTGGTGAGCGGCGGCACGGCGAGGCGCTTCAGCGCGGGCCTCACCGCCAACCAGCTCCTCTACGACTTCGGCCGCACGTCCGGGCGGCTCACGGCGTCGCGCCGCTCCGCCGAGGCGCAGGAGGCGACGCAGGCCCAGACACTGGAGGACGTGCTGCTCGACGTGCGCGCCTCGTACTTCGACGTGCTGACGCAGCGGGCGCTGCTGGACGTGGCGCGCGAGACGCTGGAGAGCGAGGAGAAGCGCCTGCGGCAGGTGAACGCCGCGGTGGAGGTGGGGAGCCGGCCGGAAATCGACCTGCTCCAGCAGCGCACGGCGCGAGCGAACGCGCAGGTGCGCTTCATCCAGGCGCGCAACGCGGAGGCCACCGCGAAGGCGGTGCTCAACCAGGCGATGGGCGTGGAGGGCTCCACCGACTACGCGGTGGAGGACGTGGCGGTGGCGCCCGTGGAGGGCGAGGACGCGGCGACCGACGTGCTGGTGGAGCGGGCCCTGGCGGCGCGCGGCGACGTGAAGGCGCGCGAGCTCCAGGTGCGCGCGCAGGAGGCGCAGGTGGGCGCGACGCGGAGTGACTTCTGGCCCAGCCTCGGCGCCACGGCGGGGGCCACCGACACGGGCACGGACCCGGCGGACGCGACATGGAACGTGAGCGGCGGGCTGTCCCTGAGCTGGCCCCTCTTCGAGGGCGGCCGCACCCGCGCGGAGGTGCGTGAGCAGCGCGCGCTGCTGCGGGACACGCAGGCCCAGCAGGACGTGCTCCGGCAGCAGGTGCGGCTGGAGGTGGAGCAGGCGCGGCTGGCGGTGACGGCCTCGCGCGAGGCGCTCTCCGCGGCGGAGGAGGCCCTGGTGAATGCGCGCGAGCGGCTGCGGCTGGCCGAGGGGCGCTACCAGGCGGGCGTGGGCAACATCATCGAGCTGAGCGACGCGCAGGTGGAGTACACCAACGCCGCCGCCCAGCGCGTGCAGGCCACGTACGACCTGGCCACCGCGCGCGCCACGCTGGCCCGGGCGCTGGGGACCCAGCCCCACTCGGTGGTCGCCATGGCGCCCTGAGCGGGCGGGGCGCCATGCAGGAGGCGTTCCGGCGTCAAGGGGGCGTTTCCCTTCCCGCTGGGAGCCCTGATGCCCGTCCTCTCGCGCTTCCTCCTGGGCCTGTCCTTCGCCGTGAGTCCGTCCGGGTGCGCCTCTTCCGCATGACGGAAGGCGGCTTGAGGCAGCGGGCTCCGGAGCTTGCGGCCGTATTTCCGTAGACGACGGCGTGGCATCCTCGGGGTGGAGACATCCGGACGGAGTACACGCGAGGTGCAGATGCGGGCAGCAATCGTGGCAGGGGTGTTGGGCCTGGTGACGGCGTGCGCGGGCACGCGTGAGGCCGGAGGAGCCACCACGGCGAACGCGGAGGAGGGGAGGCCCGTCGTCATCGCGCGCTCGTACACGCTGGAGTCGAGCGTGCTGAAGGAGACCCGGCGCATCAACGTGTACCTGCCGCCGGGCTACACGAAGGGGCAGGCCCGACTGCCCGTGGTGTATCTGCTGGACGGCGGAGAGCAGGAGGACTTCCCGCATATCGCCGGCCTCGCGCAGCTGGGGAACCTCAGTCAGACCATCCGGGACGTGATTGTCGTGGGCATCGAGGGCGTCGACCGCAAGCGGGACTTCACCTACCCGACAGCGGTGCCCGAGGAGAAGCAGAGGCTGCCGACGAGCGGCGGCTCCGCGGCCTTCCGCGAGTTCCTCGCCCGAGAGCTGAAGCCGTGGGTGGAGGCGCGCTACCGCACCAGCGGTGAGACCTTCCTCATCGGCGAGTCCCTGGCGGGCCTCTTCATCGTGGAGGCCTTCCTGCGCCAGCCGGACCTCTTCAACGGCTACATCGCCGTGAGCCCGAGCCTCTGGTGGAGCAACCAGTCCCTCTCGAAGGAGGCGCCCACGCTCCTGCGCACGCATCCCGCCGGTCCACGCACCCTCTTCCTGACCATGGGCAACGAGGGGGGCGAGATGCCGGAGATGCAGCAGGGCCTGGACGTCTTCGTCGCCGCGCTCGAGGAGCACACGCCCGAGGGGCTGCAGTGGCACTACGAGCCCATGCCCCACGAGTACCACCACACCATCTTCCACCCGGCCGCGCTCACCGCGCTGCGCAAGCTGCTGCCCGTGCCCCCGGAGCCGCCCGCGGCGGAGGCTGCGCCCTCTACCTCCGCGACGCCCTGAGCCAGGGACGCGGGCTTCAGCTCCGGGGCTTGCCCCCGTCCCCCCGCGTCGTGAAGCGCGCGGCCAGCTCCTTCAGCCGCGAGGCTCGCGAGTGCAGGTCCTCCACGGAGCGGGCAATCTGCTGCACGCCCGCCACCGACTCCGTGGAGCGCACGGAGAGCTGCTGGATGCGCCCGGCGATGCTCTCCCCGGATGCGGACTGGCGCGCGTTCTCCTCCGCCATCCGCGCCACGTGCCCTTCAATCTCCCGCACCCCGGCCACCAGTCGCGAGAGCGCGTCGCCCGCCGCGGAGGACAGGCCCAGGCCCTCGCGCACCTTCGCCGTGCCCTGCCGCATCAGGTCCGCCGCCGCCGCCGTGTCCGTCTCGCTCTGGCCCAGCAGTGACTGCACCTGGGCCGCGGCGTCGCGCGTGCGGTTCGCCAGCTTGCGCACCTCGCCCGCCACCACCGAGAAGCCCTTGCCGTGCTGGCCCGCTCGCGCCGCCTCAATCGCCGTGTTCACCGCCAGCATCTGCGTCTCGTCCGCCACCTGCTGGATGAGCCGCAGCATGTCCCCCGTCACCCGCCCGGACGCCTGCAGCCGCGCCACCGTCTGCGCCGAGCGCTCCACCACCTCCACGATTTCCGCCATCTTCTTCGACGCGTGCCCCACCGCCGTGCCGCCCTCGCGCGCCACCTCGCCGTTGTCCGCCGCCGTCTCCGCCGCCGTGCGCGCCGCTTGCGCCCCCTGCGACACCCGCGCGCTCATCCCCTGCACCGCCTCCGCCGCGCGCTGCAGCGACTCCGACTGCTCCCGCGTGGTGAGCGACAGCGCGTCCGCCGACACCCGGATGCGCTCGGCGTCCGCCGCCGTGGCCCCCGCCGCCTCCACCAGCGCCCCCACCACCTCGCGCAGCTCCGCCACCATGCCGTTGAAGGCCTCCGTCAGCCGGCCCACCTCGTCCGCCGAGGGCACCTCCAGCCGCACGTCCAGCGCTCCCCGGGACACCCGGTGCGCCGCGTCCGCCAGCGCCCGCACCGGCCGCACCACCCGCCGCGACACGTACGCCCCCGCCAGCAGCGCCAGCACCAGCGCGCCGCCCACCGCCGCCAGGATGCGCTGGCGCACCTCGGCCACCTCCCGGTCGATGTCCTCCACGTACACGCCCGTGCCCAGCACCCACCCCCACGGCGGGAAGAGCTTCACGTAGCTCTCCTTGGGGATGGCGTCCGGCGAGCCCGGCCGCGTGGCCTCGTACGCCACCGAGCCCTCACCCCGCGCCCGCGCCAGCTTCACGATGTCCACGAACACCGGCCGGCCGCGCACGTCCCGGTAGCCCGTCAAATCCTTGCCCAGCATCGCCGGCAGGTGCGGGTGCATGACGAGCTTTGTGTCCAAATCATTGACCCAGAAGTACTCCACCCCCGAGTAGCGAAGCCCCTGCAGCAGCGCCGCCGCCTGGGCCTGCGCCTCCTGCCGCGTCAGCGTCCCGGCGCGCTCCCGCGCCTCGTAGGACTCCAGGATGCCCCAGGCCGTCTCCACCGCCTGCCGCAGGCCCCGCACCCGGTCCTCGTGGAGCTTCGCCCGCAGCTGCGGCAGCACGTAGCCGAGGATGGCGAGCAGCAGCGGCAGCGCCACCACCCCCATCGCCACGCAGAGCTTCACCAGCAGGCTTTGCCTTCCAAGCGACATCGGCCCGCGAGCGTAGCCCCTGCGGGCCCGCGCCCCACAGGCTCGGGGGCCCGCCTCCCTGGCTGGCCGCCTTGCCGCCTGCTTCACCGGCCCCGGAACCGCTCGCGCGCGTCCAACCCTGGGGGGAGGAACCGGTCGCAGGACTTGCCGGAGCCGTAGGAAAGTCCCCGTCCAACGTTATAGGTCACCCACGTTCCGGGGCCTTCCAGTGGGCGGGAGGGACCTCGGAACCCCTCCTCCGAGGGGCGTGGCGTCGAGGGAAGGCCGCTCCGACAGCGCCCATCCGAACCCCGAGAGTCCACCTCGTGGGCAGCAACCCTACGGGTGAACAACTTGAGGCTGACCCGGCAAGTTCTGTCTGTCTGCCTCCATACGTCCTATGCCAGCGGCCGAACGTTTCGGGTTGGTAAGGCATGGACAAGAAACTCGCAACCACCATCGGAGCAGCGGCGCGCGCCGCCCGGACCCGTCTGGAGCTCACGCAGGCCGACGTGGCCGAGCGCATCGATGTGGCCACCGAGGTCTACGGACGGCTGGAACGCGGCGGCATGCTCCCCAGCGTGCAGACGCTGCTGAAGCTGTGCCACGAGCTGCACGTCTCCGCGGACGAGCTGCTGGGCCTGTCCGCCTCGCACGGCGCATCCAACGCCTCGCGCGCCAGCGAGGCGCCACCCTCTCCGCAGGAGCGGCCCGAAGTGCGGCGCCTGCTGCGCACCGTGCGTCAGCTGGACCCCTCGAAGGTGAAGCTCCTGGGCCTCGTCGCCAACGCGCTGGGGCGGCGCTGAAGCACGCGCCCCCCGCCGTCATCCCTCACAACGTCGAGATGAGTCGATCCAACTCGTCTGGCTTCACCGGCTTGACGAGGTGCAGGTCGAACCCCGCGCGCAGCGCGCGGTCATGCCCCTCCGGACCGCCGTAGCCCGTAATCGCCACCAGGCGGATGTTCCGCCCCACCCGCGAGCGCAGCGCCTCCGCCACCTGGTACCCGTCCAGCCCCGGCAGGCCGATGTCCACCAGCGCCAGCTCCGGTGCCTGCGTCAGCGCCAGCGCCACCCCTTGCAGGCCGTCCGGCGCCACCGCCACCTGGTGCCCCCACAGCTCGAGCAAGTCCCGCATGGCCTGGCGCGCGTCCGAGTTGTCCTCCACCAGGAGGATGCGCCGCCCGCGCCGCGTGTCCGGGCTCTTCTCGGTGGCGGCGGGGAAGCCCACCTCGTGCAGCAGCGGCAGCTTCACCACGAACTCGCTGCCCCGGCCCGGGCCGTCGCTGAAGGCGTGCACCTCGCCGCCGTGCATCCGCACCAGCTTGCGCACCAGCGTCAGGCCGATGCCCAGGCCCCCGCGCGAGCGCTCCAGGGACGTGTCCGCCTGGGCGAACAGCTCGAAGATGTAGGGCAGCACGTCCGCGGGGATGCCGATGCCGGTGTCCCGCACCCGCACCACCGCCCTGGCCGAGCCGTCCACGCCCTCGCGCTCCACGCGCAGGGTGACGTGGCCGCCGTCCGTGTACTTGGCGGCGTTGTCCAGCAGGTTGGTGAAGACCTGCTCCAGCCGGGTGGCGTCCGCGTGCACCCACAGGGGCCCCGCGGGCAGTGACACCTCCATCCCCAGCCCGCGCGACTCGGCCATGGGGCGCGCCACCTGGAGCACCTGCTGCAGGACGGCGAGCAGGTCCACCCGGGCGGGGCGCAGCTCCACCTTGTCGCGGGTAATCCGGCTCACGTCGAGCAGGTCATCCACCAGCCGCGCCAGGTGGTGCGTCTGGCGCTGGATGATGCCCCGCATGCGCGACTCCTTGGGGTCGTCCGCGGGCTTGCGCTCCAGGATGCCGATGGCCGTCATGATGGCGGCCAGCGGGTTGCGCAGCTCGTGCGCGAGCATGGCGAGGAACTCGTCCTTGCGCCGGTCCATCTCCGCCAGCTCCTCGGCGCGCAGGCGCGCGACCTGCTCCGCGTGGCGCAGGCGCAAGAGCGACTTCACCGTGGCGATGAGCTCCGAGGCCTCGAAGGGCTGGGTGAGGTAGGCGTCCGCGCCGCCGTCCAGGCCGCGCACCTTCTTGTCGGAGGTGACGAAGGTGGCGGAGGTATGCAGCACCGCCATGGCGGCGGTGTGGGGGTTGGCGCGCAGCCGCTCGCAGACCTCGTAGCCGCTGATGTCCGGCAGCTTCACGTCCAGGACGATGACGTCCGGGCGGTGCTGCTCCGCCATGAGCAGCGCCCCCATGCCGGTGGCGGCCTCCAGCACCCGGAAGCCCGCCATCTCCAGGATGCGGTTGACGAGGTAGCGGTTGGCGTCGTCGTCGTTGACGTTGAGGACGGTGGCCAGCTTGGGGTCAACCACGGCGGCTACCCTCCTGCAGGGCGTGGAAGCCGAGACCCGCCTTGGTCAGGGCGTCGCGGATGCGCGTGATGGCCACCTCGCGGCTCAGCGTGTGCTTGGAGAGGATGGCGGCCGTCTCCTTCGCCAGGCGCGTGCGCTCGTCATCCTGGAGCTCGTGCGAGGTGTGGAGGATGACGGGAATCTCACGCGTGCGCGGGTCCGCCTTCAGCTCGTCCAGCACGTCGAAGGCGGTGATGTCCGGGAGGACGAAGTCCAGGAAGATGAGGTGCGGGGCCTGCTCGCGCGCCAGCCGCACGCCTTCCTTGCCACCGGTCGCCTCCAGCAGCACGTAGGGCAAATCCTTGAGCAGCTGCTTGAGCAGGTAGCGGTGGACGTCGTCGTCGTCGATGAGGAGCAGCCGCTCCACCGGCCCGCTGCGGGCCATGGTCTGGAGCTTCTTCTGCAGCCGGACCTCATCCACCGGCTTGAGCCAGAACTCGTCGGCGCCCAGCGCGCGCGCCTTCTGCTCGCGGTCCGTCACCGTGACGACGAGGACGGGGATGTCCCGCGTGGCCTCGTTGTTCTTCATGTCCGCGAGGAAGTTCCAGCTCGTCTCCCCCTCCAGCATGACGTCCAGCACCATGGCGGCGGGGCGCACGCGCTCCATGACGCGCCGGGCCTCCTCCGTGCTGCGCACCGGCAGCACCTGGAAGCCGGAGCGCGCGAGGTACTTCTCGTAGAGGAAGAGCGTCTGGCGGTCGTCCTCCAGCACCAGCACCGGGGCGCGGCTGGGGTCCAGCTGCTCGCTGCGCTGGGCCAGGCCCGTCATCTCCGCCACCTCGGTGTGGACGCGGGGGATGGTGACGGTGAAGGTGGCGCCCTGGCCCAGGGCGCTCTTCACGGAGAGGGTGCCGCCCAGCACCTCCGTCAGCTTGCGCGCCAGCGGCAGGCCCAGGCCGGTGCCCTTCACCTTGCGCTGCAGCGGGCTGTCCACCTGGGAGAACTCCTCGAAGATGCGCTCGTGGTTCTCCGGGGCGATGCCGATGCCCGTGTCCTGCACGCTGAAGATGACGGTGTCGCGGGGGCCCGCCGACACCGAGAGCGTCACGTGGCCGGACTCGGTGAACTTCAGCGCGTTGGAGACCAGGTTGCGCAAAATCTGGCTCAGGCGGGACTCGTCCGTCTCCAGCTCCAGCGCCGCTTCCGGTTCCACCAGGCGCAGCTCCACCGGCGCGCCCGGGGGCAGCAGCGGCTTCATCATGCCGCGCAGCGCGCTGAGCAAGTCGCTCACCACGAAGCGGCTGTGGCGCAGCGTCGTCTTGCCGGCCTCCATCTTGGAGAGGTCCAGCAGGTCGTTCACCAGCTCGAAGAGGGCCTCCGCGGAGTTGCGGATGAACTGGACCTGCTTCTCCTGCTCGCCGCTGAGTGAGCCGTTGATGGGGTTGAGCAGGACCTTGGAGAGGCCGAGGATGGAGTGCAGCGGGGTGCGGAACTCGTGGCTGACGTTGGCCACCACCCGGCTCTTGATTTCGGCGACGAGCTGCAGGCTCTCCGCCTTCTCGTCCAGGGCGGCGTGGAGGCTGCGCACGCCGCGGTTGGACTCCTCCAGCTCGCGGTTGAGGCGGGCCAGCTCGTCCGCGCGGCGCTTGAGCTCACGCTGCTGGCGCTCCGTCTCGCGGTGGAGCGTGGACACCTCGCTGAGCGCGCTGCTCACCTGGTCCAGGGCGCTGCCGTAGTCCTGCGGCACCAGGCTGCCCACCAGCAGCACGCTGCCCTCGCCGTCGGGGCGGGCGCGGAAGGCGAACGTGGTGGGGGTGTCCTCGTGACAGAGGATGAGCTCCCAGCCCTCGACCCGCTCGTCGCGGGCCTGGACGAGCAGCTTGTCCACCTTCTCCTCGGCGCCCTTCGCCGCGAGGCTGCGCAGGCTCTGGCCCGGCTTCGCGGATAGGAGGGACTGCGCGCGCGCGTCCACCCAGGTGAGGGTGCCCTGCGTGTCGCACACGAAGGCGACTTCCCGGCTGAGGTCATCGAAGAGGCGGCCGTCGGGCGCTGCGGGGTGCCTCATGAACGGGTCTCCTCCCAGGACACGCCCGCGGTGGCGAGCAGGGTCCGGGCCTCCGGGTGCCGGGCATTCAGCACGGACTTCAACATGCCGAGCACGCTGGGAAATGCCAGCAATCCAAAGCCGCGCCGCGGCCAGAAGCCGACGTACCAGCGCACATGGTCCCCCATCAGCTCGTGGCGGCCCGACGCGAGCGCGTCCGCGAGGTAGGACAGGTGCAGCTGCAGCTCCTCTTCGAGGCGCGGGCGGTCCTCGGGGAGGATGTAGAGCGTCAGCCGGCCGGCCGCGGCGTGGGCCAGCTCGGGAGCGTCCTGCTCCAGCTGCTGGGCGGGCCCCTCGGTGTAGCGCAGCGCCTCGCGCGCGGCCTTCACGTAGTCGTGGGGCAGGGTGCCGGGCCCCCAGCCTTCCGCTTCCAGCGCCTGGGCCAGGCCCGCGAAGTGGCTGTCGAGGTGGCGGCTGCACATGCCGCGCGACACGAGGAGGGTGCGCAGCCAGCGAGCGTAGCCCTCCATGACGGAGGGGCGCTGCTCGTCCAGGGCCTGGACGAGGTAGCGCACGTGGAAGGCGGCGTCCTCGTCACCGAAGCGGCGCGCGCGCTCCTGGCCGTAGCGCGCCTCCCAGAAGGGGTCCTGGTACAGCGGGGCCACGGAGGCGGGGGCCAGACGGCTCGCCTTCGCTTCTACGAGTCTGCTCAGCGGCTGCTCCATCGGGGGTCAGACTCCAAGCGTCCGGCAGGCGGTGGCGACGAGCTCGCGCGCGTCCCTGCCGAAGAAGCTGACGCCCAGGTCCTGTTCCAGGTCCGGGGCCCAGCGGAAGGCGAGCCCCCCCACGGCGATGGGAAGGCCCGGGAGCGCTTCGCGCGCGTGGTTCACGGCCTCGCGCAGTTGGGGCAGGTGGTACGTCATCGTCACGGAGAGGGCGAGCAGGTCGGGGCGCACGTCGCGCACCATGCGCGCCAGGTGCTCGGGCGGCACGTTGGCGCCGAGGAAGCGGACGTCGAAGCCGGCCATCTCCAGGAAGTCGCTGGCCATGCGCGCGCCGACTTCGTGCAGCTCGTCCCGCACGCACGACACCATGACGACCTTGCCGTTCTCCGGGTCCCTGGGCAGGTGGCGGTAGAGGTGGGCCAGCGCGAGCTGGGAGATGGAGGTGGCCAGGTGCTCCTGGGCCACGGAGATGACGTTCTCCTGCCACAGGCGGCCAATCTCGTACTGGGCCTGCTGGATGACCTCCAGGTGCAGCGTCTGGAGGGGCACGCCGCGCAGCAGCCCCTCGTCCACCAGCAGGCGCAGGGCTTCGCGCCGGTTCCCGGCGAGCTGCGCGGCAAGGTACTGCTCACGCAGGGCGGTGAGGGAGGTTTCGGTCTGGGGGAGCACGGGCAGGGAGGACGCGAGCAGGCGCGGCAGGCTAGGGGTGAACAGAGGTTAATGGCGACCCGTTTCTCAGTTACAGCGAACAGAGGCCGATTTCATCGCCAACCCGACACTGTGCGACCCTTCTGGTGGAGGCCCGCTCGCCTGCCCGGTCTGTAACTTCTTCCCGATCATCCCCAGGGCATTGGACCAACGTGCAATGGTGGACGGGCGAAGCGGTCCATCAAGCAAGGGTCCGCCGTTACAGGTGTCCTTCGACGTCGGATGCGCGTGGAGACCCAACCCTTGGAGCCGCAAGTATGGATTCCAGCCACGACATGGCTTCCGGGAGAGGGTGAGCTCGCGTCGCTCACCCGCGCGCTGGACTGGTCGAAGACCTCCGTGGGCCCCGGCGAGGCCTGGCCCCACGCGCTGCGCATCACGCTCTCCACGCTGCTCACCTGCCGCCAGCCGATGTTCCTGTGGTGGGGGCCGGACCTGGTCCAGTTCTACAACGACGCGTACCGGCCGAGCCTCGGGGTTGACCGCCACCCCCGGGCCCTCGGCGCGCGGGGGCGTGAGTTCTGGACGGACATCTGGGACGTCATCGGCCCGCTCATCCACCGCGTCCAGGCGGGCGAGTCCGTCTGGTTCGAGGACCAGCGCATTCCCATCCAGCGCGATGGCGGCTTCCAGGAGGTCTTCTGGACCTTCAGCTACAGCCCGGCGCGCGACGACGACGGCGCCGTGGCGGGCGTGCTGGTGGTCTGTAGCGAGACGACGCAGAAGGTCTTGGGCGAGCGCCGGCTGCGCACCTTCAAGGACCTGGCCGAAAGCGCGCTGGAAGCGGGCGACGAGGCGACCGCGTGCGAGGCCGTGGTGGCGGTGCTGGCTCGCAACGCGGCCGACGTCCCCTTCTCCGCCTTGTACCTGGGAGGGCCCGACAGCCCCTTCCTGCAGCGCGCGGGGCTCACCGGACTCGAGCCCCGCTCGCCCGCCGCGCCCCTTCGTGCGGAACCCACCGCCGCTCCCTCCGTATGGCCGCTCTGGCAGGCCGTGCGCACCGGCAAGCCGGTGTGGGTGACGGACGTGCAGGCGCGCGTTCCGGGCCTGGTCGCGGGCCCCTGGCCGGAGCCCATCCAGACAGCGTGCGTGTTGCCCCTGCCCGGGCCGGGGGGCAAGGGCGTGCGTGGCGTGCTCCTGGTGGGGTGCAGCCCCCGTCTGTCGCTCGGGTCCGGACTCCAGGACTTCTTCGCGCTGCTCGCCAGCCAGATGGGCGCGGTGCTGGCGCGGGCGGACGCGGGCGCCGAGCGCGAGCGGCTGCTGGTGGAGGTGGCGCGGGCGCACGCGCGGGCGGAGGCGGAGCGCACGCGCCTGCACAACCTGCTCGAGGCGGCGCCGGCGGTCATCTGCACGCTGCGGGGCCCCGAGCACGTCTTCGAGCTGGCCAACCCGCTCTACCAGGCGTTGATCGGCGGCAAGCGCCCCCTGATTGGCCGCACCGTCGCCGAGGCCCTGCCGGAGGTCGTGGAGCAGGGCTTCATCCAGTTGCTGGATGACGTGTACCGCACGGGCAGGCCCTTCGTCGGGCAGGAGGTGCGCATCGAACTGGACCGAAGGGGGACGGGGCGCCTCGAGGAAGCGTTCATGACCTTCATCTACCAGGCGCGGCGTGGGGCCGGAGGGGTGGTAGAGGGCATCGACGTCTTCGCTTTCGAGGTGACGGAGCAGGTCCAGGCCCGGCGACGTGTGGAGGCCGTCGCGGACGCCTTGCGGCGGAGCGATGAGCGCAGCCGCATGGTGGAGCAGGCGGCGGGCGTCGGCACCTGGGAGCTCGACCTGCCTACCCGGAGGCTCCGGATGGATGCCATCACGTATGAGCTCCTCGGGATGCCGGGTGAAGGCGACCCGACACTCGACGACGTCCTCGCCGTCCTCCTTCCCGAGGACCGGGCGCAGGTGCGTGAGGCGGTGGAGGCCGCGCTGCGGGGCGAGCGCGCGGGTGCGTTCGCCATCGAGTACCGCGTCGTCACGCCCCAGGGCATGGTGCGCTGGCTGGAGGGACGGGGGCGCGCGTACTTCGACGCCGAAGGCCACCCCGAGCGCTTCCTGGGCACGGCCATGGACATCACCGCGCGCAAGGAGGTCGAGCAGCAGACGCGCCGGAACGCCGAGTTCGAGCAGCAGCTCATCGGCATCGTCAGCCATGATTTGCGCAATCCCCTGAGCTCCATCCTCCTGGGTGCGCAGGCCATGCTGCGCGGGGAAGAGCTGCGCGACCGGCAGCTGCGCAACACGCTGCGCATCCAGACCTCGGCCGAGCGCGCGGTGCGGCTGATTCGCGACCTGCTCGACTTCACCCAGGCGCGCCTGGCGGGTGGGCTTCCGGTGAGGCCCGCGCCCATGGACCTGCATGCCCTGGTCCGCCAGGTGGTGGACGAGGTGCAGGTGTCCCGCCCGGAGCGCACCGTGCGCGTGGAGCAACAGGGGGAAGGCCTTGGCACGTGGGACGCGGACCGCGTCGCGCAGGTGGTGAGCAACCTGCTCTCCAACGCACTCGACTACAGCCCCGCGGACACGCCCGTGACGGTGACCACGCGAGGCGAGGCGGAGCGGGTGGTGATTGAAGTGCGCAACAGGGGTTCCACCATCCCCGCCGACGTCCTGCCGCGCCTGTTCCGGCCCATGCAGCGCGGCGTCCCCACGGACAGCACCCGCCGCAGCGTGGGGCTGGGCCTCTACATCGTGGAGCAGGTGGTGCGTGCGCACGGTGGGCACGTGGACGTGCACTCGGACTCCGCGCAGGGCACCGTCTTCACGGTGCGGCTGCCGCGCGACGTCAGGGGTGCGGAGTCCGGCGGTTAGTCCGGGTGGAGTCGTGCCACCGGGGGACCGCGAGCGCGGCTGGTTCTAGCGCATGATTCTCTCGGTCGAGAAGCTGACGGCGATTGCCCGGGACTACTGGCGTCCGGACAAGGACTATCAATTTCGGCTCCACAGGAGCCCGGAGACGCAGCGACTCGACCAGCGCTGGGAGCGGGCGGATGAAGAGATGGACCGATGGAGCGCCCTGCTAGGCGTTGTCAGGGCGGAGCTGACTGGATTCACGATTGGGAACATCACGTCCACGTGTGACGCCTGCCTCCGCTGTGGCGCCTACCCGGAAACCAACCGCCAGGACTCTACCTCCAGCTGGGTCGTGGTCGGCTGCCTCAGCATCCTGGCGCCCGTCTACACCGTCTATGGCGCGCGGTATGAGTACCGCGGCAAGGGGCGTATCCGTGAAGAGGTGTTCTTCGAGCCGCTCCCGGAAGAGATGCAGGGCCCCGCGCAGGTCATCGCCCGGAACATCGAGACACGGTATGAGGCCACCCTGCTTCCACGCGAGGTCGCCGATACGCCCGTTCCCCTCATCGTGGAGCCCCGGGAGCCTCCGGAGACCACCCTGTTCCATGCGCTCTTCTTGAGCGAGCCCGCGCGGGTGCCCTGAGGTGGTCCAGAAGCTTCGACCTCCACCCACCCCGGCACTCGGACGCATGCAATGAACGGAGAATGGCGCACAGGCCAGGCAGGCTTCCAGGTGTGACGGGTCAGCGGAACTCGTTCACGATGTAGACGCCGGCCGAGGAGAACTCGAGGATGGCCGTTCCCGGCTTGGACCCGGGACGTTTCCTGAGCTGCCCCTTGGAGAGTCGGGCGACCGCGCAGATGGGCACCTTGTCCGCCCGGGGCGGGTGTGCCTCGTAGTAGCGGATGACCACCTGGGGGCCATCCGTCCAGACCCCGCCATAGAGCCGGGTGGGCGATTCGAAAGGACCGAGCTCCTCCTCCACCATGCTCTCGATGGGGCCGTCGTACAGCGTGATGGGGCTGGTGTCGTGCTGGTTCACGTCCAGCTCGACGCGCGCGGAGTCGCCCACATACAGCCTGAGAATGCGCATGGTCTCCAGCGCCTTCTCAGAGCACTTCTCCGGTCCCGGGCTTCCATCAGGACGCAGTGCCACCCCGCCCGTGGCGGTACCGGGACAGCCCGAGGTGGTCATGAGGAGCGCAGCGCAGCAGCGCAATGCGAAGGGCTTGTGTCGCATGTGCCGCACCTACTCCCGGGTCAGACGGGGGGCCAGCACGACGTAGGCCTGACTCTGGCCATCGTGCCGGAAGATCAGCGCCAGCTGCCCCGGTCCTCCCGCGTCCATGAAGGCGCTTCTGTCCGCGACAATGGCCAGGGAGCCGGACTCACCAGGAGGAATCGAGGGTCTTCCCGCCTTCACGGCCACCTGTCGGAGTTGGCCACTCGCGGCGCTCCATGCGCGGGGCCGCGTCAGCCGCCAGGACTGCTCGGAATCGTGGTTGACGATGTTGAAGACGACAGCGGCCTTGGACCTGCCGGAAAAGACAACGACTTCGATATCCGCATCTGCTTCCTTGAAGACCCAGCGGCGCTTCACGACAAAAGGCGTCTGCCTGGCGGTGCCGGACGCCAGCAGCGCGGCAAGAGCATGGTCCGGGGACGTTTCCTCCTTGCGGAGGCGTGCGTTCTCTTCGCCCAGGACCTGATTGTCCTTGAGCGCGCGCATCAAGGCGGAGTGCATGGCCTCGTACAGCGGCTCGAACCGGCCTTCCCATCCCACCATCTTCGTTCTGTCCCGGGACACGGGCTGCTCGAACCGGAGAACGGTGGCGACCTGTCCCTTCACGTAGACGCGGTGGGTGCTGTCGTCCGGGTTCTCCGAGAGGAGGATGGGCCGTACCGCGAGATCCTCTCTGTCTCGGGCCAGGGGCCGCTGAGGTCAACAGGACGAGCAGAAGGGTTGCTCGACAGGGCATGAGGGCTTGCATGGTGCGCACAACCCAACAGGGCGTTTCGCGCACCGCATACCCTTGAGGGCACTCCAGACTCTGGCCTCACGCGGACAGCTCCACCGTCCAGCCCTGCTTCTTCGGCTTGAGGCGCACGCGCAGCGGGGCGGCCTCGGTGGTCGCGACATGCTCGAGCCGCTCCAGCGGGTACTCCGTCACGGGCTGCCCGCGCACGGCCATCAGCCTCAACAGTCGCTCCGCCATGGGGCCCATGGACAGGGGCTTGTCGACGCGCTCCCAGCGGGACACCGTTTCCTTCGTCACCCCCATGCGCCGGGCCAGGTCGGTGCCTGACATCCCCAGGTATGTGCGCAGGAAGCGGATCTCCCGCGGCGTGAGCCCCGCCTCCTTTCGCGCGAGCTGCAGCGCGAGCTGCGTGTGGAGTTGCTCGACGTTCGAGTAGCTGATCTCCTCCTCCCCGCAGTCCGGGCAGTGGCGGACCTGGACGCCCTCCACGATGACGCCCTCCAGGCCGGCGTAGGCCCTCCGCGTTTCCTGTCGGGACGTCATGCTCCCACCGCACTGCATGCACTTCATCGCTTCTTCCTCCATGCCGTGACCACGACGAGCTCCAGGTCGTCCCGAAATGCCACGACGACACATTGAAGCTGGGTGTGCACCCGGTAGGCCCAGTCCACCTGCCCCACCCGACCACCCTTCAGGATGGTGGAGATTCGTTTGCGGGCCGCGTTGGCACCCAGCGGTTTTCATGCATCAATAGTTGATGTAATATCAATAGCTGCCCTGGAGCGGTTTCAAGGAGCACATGGCGAATTGAGCTTCCGTCCCCGGTCATTGAGCCGCGATTGCCGTGCGCTGTTCCGAGTCCATCCGCGTCGCCGGACGGGGACCGGTCCGACGACTGGACGCCTGGGAGGCCGCTCCAGGCATGGCGCGCCAGCGCCCGGCTTCACGCCGGTGCTTCACCCAGCAGGCGCCGGAGCTCGGCCAGGAGCACGTCGATGTCGAAGGGCTTGCGGAGGAAGGCCGACGGCGTGAAGTCCGCGGGGAGCTGCGCCCGGGTCAGGGCGCTCATCATCACCACGGGAATATCCCGGGACGCGGGGTCGGCCTGGAGCGTCAGCAGCATGTCGCGCCCATCCATCACCGGCATCATGTAGTCGAGCAGGATGATGTCCGGGCGCTGCTCGGCCACCCGCCGGAGCCCATCCTTCCCGTTGCGCGCGACGACGACGTGAAAGCCCTCCTCGCCCAGCACGTCGCCGAGCGCGTCGGTGATGCCGAACTCGTCGTCCACCACCAGGACGGTCTTCACGGCTTGCGGCCCCGCCGCTTGAGCAGGTTCTTGAGCTTCGCGGCCGAGCCCTTCACCCGCGCGGCGGGTGACTTGCCGCCCTTGCCGCCGGACGTGCCGCTCCGCAAGGGGGAGCCGAGCCTCGCGCCATGGGCCGAGATGCGCAGCTCCCGCAGCGTGCCGTCGTAGCCGCTGTCGCGCACCTTCACCACCGAGAACATCCGGTACGTCTGAGCGTCCGCCTCGAGGAAGCGCAGGAGGAAGACGTTCTCAACCAGGCCCGAGATTCCCTGGAGCGGCAGTCCCACATGGGTGCTGAAGAGGTCGAACAGCTCCGAGGTGTACATGGAGGTGACCCCCCGGATGCGCAGCTCGTTGGTGAGCGCAGACAGGAAGTGGGTGATGCGCGCGGGGGTGTCCGCCGCCTTGATGAGGCCGTCCACGCCGTCCACGAACAGGCGCTTCACCCCGCGCTCGCGCACCGCTGAGACCAGCTTGTGGCCCAGGACATCCAGCACGCGCTCGGTGGGGGGATACCACTGGATGTCGAGCACGCCCTGCTTCAGCTTCGACTCCCAGTCGAGCCCCAGGGAGCGGGCCTTGTGCAGCAGGCGCGGAGGCGTCTCGTAGAAGCCGAAGTGCAGTCCCGGCTCGGCTTCGCTCGACTCATTGAGGAAATGCATCCCGAGCGTCGTCTTGCCCACGCCCGTGGGGCCGAAGATGACGGTGGAGCTGGCGCAGGCCAGGCCGCCCTGGAGCATGCTGTCCAGGCTGGAGATGCCAGTGGAGATGCGCTCCGCCTTGCACGGGTCCTCCGGAGAGGGGTCCTGCAACAGCGCCTCGAGCCTCGGGTAGACCGTGACGCCCTCGCGGGTGATTTGAAAGGCGTGGCCTCCGCGGATGTAGCCGCTGCCCCGGAACTTCTTCACCTCCAGCTCACGCTCGGCATGCCGGCCGACGCGGTTGTCGGACAGCTCGAGCACGCCATCCACCATGGTGTGCTCGGGTCCCATGGCGTCGGGGGTTCCACTGGCGATGAGCAGGATGGTGCAGCCGAGGAGGTTGGCGTGGACCTGCAGCTCGTGGACGAACTTCTTGAAGTCCTGCTTCGTGCCGGAGGTCTCCTCCGCCGCGACGAAGCCGTCCACCACGAGCAGTGTGGCCTTGCGCGAGCGCGCTTCCCGCCGGAGCAGCTCCGTCACGCCTTTCAAGCCCTCGGCTTCCAGGGCCGAGAAGGCGCTCAGGTACGTCAGTTGCTCCGGGATGCGAGAGGCCTCGAAGAAGGTGAGCTGCTCGAGGTTGAAGAGCATCCGCTCGTGCGTCTCGGCGAGCAGCGTGGCGTAGATGGCGCGCCCGCCCCCGTCCGTGTGGTGGAAGCAGAGCTGGTTGGCGAGGATGGTCTTCCCGGCCCCCGGATTGCCCTGGAGCAGGTACACCCCCCGGCGCAGCAGGCCGCCGTGGAGGATGGTGTCCAGGCCGGGGACCCCGGTGGGGATTCTGTCTCGTGTCCGCTCCGTCACTGTGTCGGTCATCTCTCCGGTCCTGGCTCGGTGGGCGTGCGCCGGGGCAGCCGCACGGTGAAGGTGGTCCCCTCCTCCTCGCTCGAGCGCACCTCGACGGTGCCGCCATGGGCCTGGACGATGTGGGAGGTGATGTGCAGTCCCAGGCCCATGCTGCGCCCGCTGCCGGCCCGCGCGTCCCGGCCACGCTGGAAGGGCTCGAACAGCCGTGGCAGGTCCTCGGCGGAGATGGCGGGCCCGGTGTTGTGCACCGCGAGCACGACGTGCCGCGCCTCGCCCCGGGTGCTCACGCGCACCGCCGTGTCCTCGGTGGTGTGCTGCAGCGCGTTTCCCACGAGGTTCTGCACCACCTGCGCGAGGCGGTCCGCGTCCCAGAGGCCCTGTCCGTCTCCCTGTGTCTCCAGCGCGACGTGGCGCTCCGGCCGGGTGATGAGGACCTCGTCCACCGCCTGGGCGGTGAGCGCGTGCAGGTCGACTGGCCTCGGCTCCATCGTGAGGCCTCCACCCAGGCGGACCCGGGTGAAGTCGAGCAGGTCGTTGATCATCCGGAGGGCGCGGTCCGAGGACGTGATGATGCGCTCGAACTGCCTGCGCTGCCGCGGGTCCTGGCTGGCGCCCCGGAGGCCGAGCCCCGCGGAGAGGCGGATGGCCTGCAGCGGGTTGCGCAGGTCATGGCTGACGATGCCGATGAGCCGTTGCTCGAGGTCGGCGCGCTTCTTCTCCTCCGTCCCGGCCACCACCGCTTCCGCACACTCGGCTTCGGCCCGCTTCTGCGCGCTCACATCCCGGAAGAAGACGGAGATGCCCCCGTCGGCCGTGGGGTACGCGTGGACCTCCGTCCACACATCCAGGCGCGCGAGGTGCTCGAGGAAGCCCACCGGCAGGCGTGCCTCCATGCAGCGGTGGTACAGCGCCCGCTGCCCGGGCCCGCCGCGCTCCGGCCACAGCTCCCAGAAGGGGTGGCCCGCCAGTTCCTGGCAGCGGGTGGGGGAGAGCTGCGCCCCGCTGGAGCCGACGAAGCGGATGCGCCAGTCCCTGTCGAGCGCGATGAAGGCGTCACCCAGGGTGTCGGAGACCTCGAAGACGGTGACGTCTCCTGACCCGGGCTCGCCGGGCCTGCCAGGTCGTGGACCTGCCGGAGGCTCGGTGGGTGGAGCGTGCACGAGGGTTCAGTAGCACGCGGTATTTGAGCCCCGCCACGATGCCTGGGTTGGATGCCGCGAAAGCAGACAGAGGGGTGCGGCGGCTCCTGGTACGGCCACCGGGGACTACGGACCGGCCGGCACGTCCCGTCGCGGCAGCCGCACGGTGAAGGTGGTGCCGCGGCCGGGGGCGGAGTCCAGGTCCACCGTGCCGCCGTGCGCGCTCACCAGGTGCTGGACGATGTAGAGCCCCAGCCCAATCGAGCGGCTGGTCGTGTCTCCCGCCCGGGGACCGCGGCGCATGGGCGCGAAGAGGCTCGCCTGGATTTCAGGGGGAATGGGCTCGCCTTCGTTGTGGACGGAGAAGTGCCATGCGGCGTCCGTGCTCCAGGCCCGCACGGTGACGGGCGTGTCGGCGGTGCCGTGGGTGAGCGCGTTGGACAAGAGGTTGGTCATCACCTGGGCCATGCGGTCCATGTCCCATTGGCCGTGCCCGTCGCCCGACAGCTCCAGCCGCACGTCGCGCTCCGCCCGGGCCACGCGCATGTCCTCCACCACGCCGCGCACCACGGGGTGCAGGTCCGACGGCGTGCGCTCCAGGGAGATGCTCCCGCGCAGCCGCGCCTGGGTGAAGTCCAGCAGGTCGCGAATCATCCGGCTCGCGCGCTCGCCGTTGGAGACGATGCGCATGAGGTGCTTCGTGGTGCGCTCGTCGAAGTCCTCCCGGCGCAGCAGCGTGGCGGCCGACAGCAGCATCACCGACAGCGGGTTGCGCAGGTCATGCGAGACGATGCCGATGAGCTGCTGCTCGAAGCCCACGCGCCTGCGCAGCTCGTCTTCCACGAGCTTGCGCTCGGTGACGTCCTTGGCCACGCCGATGAAGCCCAGCGCCTCGCCGCGCTCGCTGCGCAGCAGGGTGGTGTGGATGTCCACCCAGACGGTGACGCCGTCCTTGCGCCGCCCCTTCCACTCGCCCCGGTAGTCCGTGCCCTCGCGGATGCGGGAGAGGTCCTTCGCCGCTCCGGTGAGGTCCAGCTCCGGGTAGAGGCGCGCGGTGGTCTGCCCCAGCATCTCCCCGGCGGTGAAGCCGAAGAGGTGCTCGGCGCCGTGGTTCCAGTGGGTGATGAGGCCGTGCAGGTCCGTCACCACGATGCTGTCGCGGACGTTGCCGAGGATGATGGTCTGCTCGCGCAAGAGCGCGTTGGCCCGCTCCAGCTCGGCGCGCATGGCCCGCTCTTCATCCAGCAGGTTGGACTGCCTGCGCGCGGAAGCCCTCGTGCGCAGCAGCGCCTGGAGCGTGGCCAGCAGCTCCGCCGGGTCCACGGGCGCGACGAGGTAGCTGTCCGCGCCGCCCTGCAGGCCCTCCACCCTGTCCGTGGTGGAGGTGAAGGCCGAGGAGAGCTGGATGACGGGGATGGCGGCCGTGGCCACGTCGCGCTTGAGCCGCTGGCACACCTCGAAACCGAGCATGTCCGGCAGCTTCACGTCGAGCAGGATGGCGTCCGGCTGCTCCAGGGCGAGCCGGAGCGCGCCCTCGCCCGTGGTCGCCTCCACCGTGACGAAGCCCGCGCGCCGCAGGATGACGCAGAGCAGGTAGCGACTGGCCTCGTGGTCATCCACCACGAGAATCACGGGCGCGGACCGCGCGGGCTTGCGGGGGAGGTCGGTGACCATCGCTGGGAAGAATTACCCACGCTACTTCGGCTTTCTTCCGCGAGAGCCTCCATGATGCCGCGGACTGCTCGCGGGCGGACCTTGTCGCGGGAAGGCGCACACGTGCGGGCCGAACGGGCCCGGCGCGCCGGGCGTGGAGGGGAGGGGCCGGTGGGCCGCGCACCCGGCGTGCAGCAGAGCGGGAGGTGGCCCGGCCAGGGAAAAAGGGATACGCACCGCGAGTGCGGTGACAGTTCTTCGCGGGGCCGGTGTTCCCTTCCGCGAACGAGGGAGGCGCGACGCCGGTGTCAATCGATGTGGAGGCCTACTACCGCCGCTACGGCCCCCAGGTGCTCCGGCGCTGCCGCTTCCTCCTGCGTGACGAGGAGAAGGCCGTGGACGCCATGCACGACGTGTTCGTCCAGCTCTTGCGCTACCAGGGCGCGCTGAAGGACGTGGCGCCGTCCAGCCTGCTGCACCGCATTGCCACCACCGTGTGCCTCAACAAGCTGCGCGGGGCGAAGCGGCGGCCGGAGGACCGCGAGGACGAGCTGGTGCTGCAGATTGCCTCCGCGGAGGACAACGAGTCACGCGCGGCGGCGCGCGGGGTGTTGGACCGGCTGTTCGGCCGGGTGCCCGCGTCCAGCCGCGACATCGCCGTGCTGCACCTGGTGGATGGCATGACGCTGGAGGAGACGGCCCGGGAGGTGGGCCTGTCCGTGTCCGGCGTGCGCAAGCGCCTGCGTGCGCTGTCCGCCGTGCTGCAGGAGCTGGAGCTGGAGGCCGCATGAACGCCCCCCCTCGCACCCCCGACTGGCTGCTGGAGCGAATCGCCCTGGGGGAGCTGTCCCCCGAGGAGCTGGCCGCCGCGCGCGCCCGGCTCGCCGCCGAGCCCGACGGCCTGACGCGCCTGGCCGCCCTGGAGGCCGACACGCGCGCCACGCTGGAGCGGCTGCCCCCTTCGCGCGTGGTGCGCGAGGTGGCGGCCCGCGCGTCCCGGAAGGAGGCGCCCTCCCCTTCGCGGCGCCTGGCACCGGCGTGGGGCCTCCTGGTGCCGGCGCTCGCCACCGTGGCCCTCTTCGTCCTGGCACGCCCCGACACCTCGCCCGACGGCCCGGGAGCGGCCGGGCCGGACCTGACGGCGTCGGGCGGCTCCGCCGAGACGACGCGCATCAAGGGCCTGGCGCCCCAGCTGCTCGTCCACCGCCAGGCCGCCGCAGGCCCCGAGCGCCTCACCGACGGAGCTCCCGCCGCCGCGGGTGACGTGGTGCAACTGGCGTACGTGGCCGCGGGCCGCAGGCACGGCGTCATCCTCTCCGTGGACGGGCGCGGCGCCGTCACCCTGCACGCGCCGGACGGGGGCCCGGGCTCCGCCGTGCTGTCTCCTTCCGGCACCCACATGCTCCCCCGGGCGTACGAGCTGGACGACGCGCCGGACTTCGAGCGCTTCTTCTTCATTTCCTCGGAGTCGCCGTTCTCCCTGGAGCCGGTGCTGGCCGCGGCCAGGGCCCTGGCGGAGGGCCCGGACGCCCGGACGGCGCCCCTGTCGCTGCCCGAGGACTTGACGCAGGTATCGTTCAGGCTGGAAAAGCGTAGGTGATGAAATCCTTGGCGCTCCTTGCATCATGGCTGTGGGCAGGGGCGGCGGTCGCCGGGCAGTTTCCGGAGGCTTCCCGTCTGGTGGCGGAAGCGGGTGGGCCTGCGCTCGCGCAGTCGGCGGGTGAGGCGCCCGCGCCCTCGCGGGGGCTGCGCAAGGGCAAGGTGCACGTGGAGCTGTGGGCGAGCGACATCCAGTTCGCCAACCTGGCCGTGAAGTTCGGCGGCGGGCCGTTCTACTTCACGCTGCTGTCGGGCTTCGAGCCGGGGCGGGACGCGCGCTTCAGCTTCGGCGCGGGGCTGGGCGGCCACCTGACGCTGAGCCAGCGGCTCTGGCTGGACGGGGACGTGACGGGCGGCGCGGTGCAGCCGGTGCAGAAGCCGCTGGAGGGTGACGGCGGCAACGTGCTGGGGCAGGCGCGGCTGATGCTGGGCTTCCAGGTGCTGCCGCGGCTGGCGGTGTTCGCCGGGCCCACCTACAACCTGTGGTTCGTCTGGGGGCAGCCGGACTTCGACTCCATCACCCGCTTCTCCGCGAGTGAGAGCCAGCCGAAGCCGGACCAGCGCCTGCAGCACTGGCCCGGGCTCCAGCTGGGGCTGCACATCTAGGCGGCCCGGCGCCCGGCGTCACTTCGCCATGCGGCTGGCGCGCAGGACGGTGGCGGCGCCCGCGGGGCCGGCGTTCTGCCGGGTCTCCAGGGTGGCCTCCACGCGCAGGCCCTCCTTGAAGGTCTGCAGCTCCAGCTCGTTCGCGCGCTCCTCGGAGCCGCCGGACAGGGCGCTCAGGTCCAGCTCGTGGACGGGGATGGGCTCCGAGTCCGGCTTGTCCGCGCGGTAGGCGTTGAAGGTGGGGCAGGGCGGGGCGATGCAGCGGATGCCGCTGTTCTTGACGAGGTAGACGGTGCTCTCACCCTGCTTCGGCTCGCCAGCGGCGGGGGGCGGGGGCGTGGGGGCGGCCTCGGTGCCGGGCTCGTTGCCCTTGGGCGGGGACTCGGCGACGGGGCGGGCGGCCTCCGCGGACGGGGTTCCGGGCTCGCTCGGCGGGGTGCTGGGGGAGGAGGAGGGCGTGGTGCAGCCGGCGGCGAAGCCAAGGGCCAGGGCGGCGAGCAGCAGCGGGCGGACGTTCATGAGGGGCTCCGGAAGGGAAGGGAGGCGCAGTGTCCTCTGGTTGTGCGAGCGGGGCCAGTCCATCAGGGGAACGCCTGCGTGTGACCCGTGGTCAGAACGTGGGTATGACCTGAACTCCTGGCCAGGGAGTCACAGAGTCACGGTCCTGCCCGACTTCGCCTGGACACTGGCGCATCCAAGGGGATTTCCCTTCATTGACGTCCCCCCGGGCAGGGGCTACATCCGGCCTCGTTGATCGCCCCTCCGGGGCGTGACCCGTAAGGACACCTTCCGATGGAATTCCGCATCGCCGCTGACGAGCTGAAGAAGGCCCTCTACCGCGCGCAGGGAATCGTCGAGCGCAAGACGACGATGCCCATCCTCGCCAACGTGCTCGTCACCGCGAACAAGGGCGGCATCACCGTCACCGCGTTCGACCTGGACATCGGAATCGTCTCCGAGCACCCCGCCGAGGTCATCAAGCAGGGCGCCGTCACCCTCAGCGCCAAGTACGTCTTCGACATCGTCCAGAACCTCCCGGACGCCCAGGTCACCCTCAAGAAGCTGGCCAACAACTACGTCGACATCTCCAGTGGCTCGGCCCACTTCAAGATCGTCGGCATGGCCGCCGAGGAGTACCCCAAGCTGCCCAAGGAGGAGAACGCGCCCCTGGTCCAGGTGGGCGGCAACACCCTCCTGGAGATGATCAAGAAGACCCAGTTCGCCATCTCCAGCGACGAGACGCGCTACATCCTCAACGGCGTCTTCTTCGAGCCCCAGGACGACGGCAAGGTCCGCATGGTGGCCACCGACGGCCACCGCCTGTCGCTCATCGAGCGCGAGGTGCCGGGCGACTTCAAGCTCAAGAGCGGCGTCATCATCCCCCGCAAGGGCCTGATGGAGCTCAAGCGCCTGCTCGACGAGGCCCCCGACGCCGAGTGCCACCTGGGCTTCGCGGAGAACTCCGCCCTGTTCAAGAAGCCCGGCCTCACCATGGTGATGCGCCTCATCGACGGCCAGTTCCCCGAGTACCAGCGCGTCATCCCCAAGCAGGGCGAGAAGGTCGTCCTCGTGCCGAAGACGCGCTTCCTCGAAGGCCTCAAGCGCATCGCCCTGCTGTCGGCGGACAAGAGCAACGCGGTGCGCATCGGCCTGGAGGACAACAAGCTCGTCATCACCGCGAGCAACCCGGACCTGGGCGAGGCCAAGGACGTGCTGGAGTTGGCCTACCGCGGCAACGACATCACCATCGGCTTCAACGCGCGCTACCTCATGGACGTGCTCACCGTGACGGAGACGGACGAGGTCTCCTTCGAGCTGGGCGACGAGCACAGCCCGGGCGTCCTCCACGCCCCCGGCGACCGCAGCTTCACCGCCGTCGTCATGCCCATGCGCGTGTGAGCCGGGGCAGGCAAGGCGTCCCGCCCTTCCTCCGGCCGGCGGTCTCGCGGAATGAGCGTTCCTTTTTGCCGCTGCCGGTCGCCGTAAGGCGCTGTCGGATCCGCGCGGTCGCATCCTGAACGTGACTGCCGGACCTGGAGGCGCCGCCCGTCCCCCGCGCGCCTCCAAGCCAACGGAAGCAGGCCGCGCACCGTTCACTCGTGCGGGGCCCCGGGGGCCGGGGGCCTGCCGGCCGCGAGCCGCCTTCGTATAGTGAGGGCGTGGCCACCCACCCGGACAACCTGCGGGCTCGGCTGGAGGACCGCGCGGACCTCCTGGAGGCCACGCGGCTTCGCTACCGGGCGCTGCGCGGCATGCTGGACGCCTTCTTCTGGAAGGACCGGGTGCGTGCGCAGTTCGAGCTGCTGCGCGAGGTGGCCCAGGCCCAGCCGGAGGTGGACGCCGCGCTCGCCGCGCTGAAGCGCCGCGCCGCCGCGGAGGGGTGGCCGGCCCACGCCGCGCCCATGAAGCTGATGGCCGAGGTGGAGCGGCTGCGAGACGCCGTGGAGCACGCGGCCTTCCGTCGGCTGCCCGACGAGGAGTGCCCGGAGACGCTCGGTGAGGCGCTGCTCCAGCTGGAGGAGGTGGTGTTGGAGGCGGGCCCGTTGCTGGGCCGGCGCACCTGGGCCCGGGCCGTGGAGCTGCTGCCGCGCAACCTGCCGGAGCTGCGCGCCGCGTGCGCCGCCGCCGAGGTGTTCGAGCGTGTCTTCAAGCGCCCCGCGCCGGAGGGGCCGCTGCCCTTCACCGTGGAAGAGGCGGAGGAGTTGCGGCGCGCGCTCCCGCTGGCCGGGACGGCGCTGGCCACGCTGTGGCAGCGGCTGGAGCACTTCGACACCAGTGGCCGGGTGAAGGAGTTCCTGGAGAAGCGCGCGTCGCGCGTGCCCTTGCAGGTGCCGCGCAGCGGGCCGGAGTTGCTGCTGCACGCGGCGTTCTGGACGGGGGTCGCCCGGGCCCGGCTGCGCGCGCTGCTGGAGGCGCGGCTGGCGCCGGTGGTGCCCGGCGACGCGGAGGTGCCGGAGCTGCTCGTGTGGCTGGCGGCTCGCGAGGGCGGCCTGTCCACAGGCGCAGGGCAGGCGGCGAAGCTGGAGCCGCGTGAGGGCGCTGCCCTCGAGCTTCGCGAGGGCACCGCTTCGGGCGCGACGCGCGCTGCGCGGCTCGAGCCGTGCGAGGCCTTCGGCGAGGGACGCGCGGCCCTGTTCGAGCTGGCCGCGGAGCTGGCGGCGCTGTCTCGTGAGCGGCCTTCGGGAGCCTGGAATGAAGAGGCCGCGTGGGTGCGGCTGTGGAGCGCGGCGCAACGGGCCCGCCGTGAGGAGGGCCCGGACGTGGAGCGACTGCGGGACGCGCTGCGGCTGTTCATCCTGCTGCGCGGTCAATCACAGACGCCCGCGCGTCTGTTCTCACCGGACCGGGCGAGGCCGCCGGCGGCGGACGTGGGCGCGGACGTCAGGGACCTGGCCGCGCTGGTTCACGCCGCTCGCAACGCCGCCTCACGCGGGAGCTGAGGTCCGCCGCCCGCTGCGTCACACCGACCGGGTGAGGACGTCACCCTTGCAGTCGTCGCACCAGTCGGCCGTGGGGTCACAGAACGAGTAGTGCGTGCCCTCGGCGCTCCTGTAGCCGCCGTGGACGGCGTCGAGCACGGCATCCGGGAGCTCGACCAGGCCCGCGGGATGCGCTGGGAGCGCGGCGCGCTGCGCCTCGTCGAGAGAGCGGTAGAAGTCCGGGTCACGCCAGGCGCGAACGATGTCTTCCCTGGAGAGTTTCTTCATTGTGTCCTCCGTGCAGGTGGTACCGCCCCGGCATGCTAGCCGTTGTGCTTCAAGGGCGTAAACCGGCCCTGCCCGGAGCCTCCAGGCGCAGCACCGAAGGCACCTCGTCTGGCGCCGCCAGCCGCAGCAGCCCATGACCGATGCCCGCGAGGCCCACCATCAGCCCCGGCGGCTGGGTTCCTCCAGGCGTGCCGTACAGCCACCCCCGCTGTTGGATGTCTTCGAGCACCCCCGCCGCCTGGAGATACACCCGCGCTTCCAGCGCTTCGTCTCCTCGCGCCCGCGCGGCCTGCAGGAGGAAGTCGAGGTTGCCCAGGTCTCCATGACACAGGCTGTGGTTGAGGCCAAAGCCGGTGCGAAGCGTGGTGGCCACGGCCTCGTCGAGCTCGCGCTCCAGGGCCTCATCTTCCAGGTGCTCGCGCATGCCCAGCCGCGACAGGCCGATGCCGGGCGCGCCGTGACACCAGGCCGTGAGGAAGCGCCCGCCGCCCGCGCTCTCGGAGGCCTCGTCCTCTGGCGCGCCGTCGCGCAGGTCGGGCCAGTTGCCGTGTTCACGGGAGAAGCCTCCGCGCTCGTAGGCCAGTGCGCCCCGGGCGGCTTCGAAGTAGCGGGGCTCGCCCGTGACGGCGCCCAGCTCCAGCAGCGCCCAGGCGATGCCCGCCGTGCCGTGCGACAGCCCCAGGAGCGGCCGTGAAGCGCCCCGGAGCGGAAGCCAGCCGAGCCCCTCGCCCGCGGGCCGCGCCGCCGCCAGGAGCCGCTCGCCGCACCTGCGTGCCAGGGACATGGCCTCGGACGCGGGGCGTTGCTCCGCGAGCCGCAGCAGGCCGAGCAGACAGCCCGCGTTGCCGCTGACGAGGTCATGGTACCCGTCGGCTTCGATGGCCTCGGGCAGGTGAACGAGCACGGACTCCGCCAGCGTCCAGAGCTCCGGCTCGCGCCACAGGGCCGCCAGGTGCGTGCAGGCGTAGAGGACGCCGCCCCAGCCGTCGAAGGCACCCACCTTGTCCAGGGCGCTGGCCGTCCGTCGTCCCGGTGCGGCGCGGAGCTGGTCGTGCAAGGCGGCGGTGGCGGCCTCGGCGAGCGCGCGATGCCGTGGCTCACCCCCCACCGCGCCGAGCTGACCGAGGAACAGGGCGATGCCCGGCAGTCCGAAGTAGAGGTCCGGCCCGGCCTCCGCGAGCGTCCAGTGGCGTCCCTCCAGACGGCGCGGCACGAGCCAGCGCGCCCGCCGCTGTCCCCGGAAACACAGCGCCGCGAGCCGCTCCGCCACGGCCGAGCTGGCGGCCAGGAGCGCGTCCCGGCTGGCGGGCGCCGCGCCGGGCACTCCGCTGGAGCGCGTTCGCGGTGTGGGCCGCCGCGCCAGCGCATCCAGGTGGACGGTCTGTCGGATGAGGTGGAGCTGCCGCTCCAGGTCGGCCTCGTCCGCGCTCTCCAGCCGGCGGCGCACGCGCTCCAGGCCGCTCTCCTCCAGGGACACCGGCAGCGGGCGGCCCTGGCTGTCCCAGACGGTGCGCGAGCCCACGCGCGTGGAGAAGCGCGGGATGTCGGCGCGCTCCAGGTCCTCCTTCTCCGGACGAATCAGCGCCTGGAGGAAGGGGGAGTCGGCGGCCCCCAGCCACAGCCTGTCGAAGAGGCAGTCGCGCTCCAGCGCATCCTGCAGGTGGTGCGGGTGCGCGCTCTCCGAGAGGAGGTTGGCGTAGACGCGCGTGGGCCGCGCCACCAGGCGGACCTCGGCGTCCGACAGCGTGGCCAGCGGGCCACCCGGCGCGAGCAGGGCGTCCCGCCGCTGCTGGAGGAGTCGCCAGATGCGGGTGAAGCCCTGGGTGATGGCGTCGACATGGTCGGCGAGCTCCACGGGCGCGCCTTGCAGTGTCGGCCGGCTGCGCGGCGTGCCCAGGTGGTGGGGCGCGGCGACGAAGCGCATCCGCTCGGTGCCCGCGTCGACGAGCTGGAGCACGTCCATGGGCGTCTTCTGGCCCGCGGTCGCGCCGAGCCCGCTGATGTCGATTCCGGCGCTCCCATCCAGGGGAAGGATGCGCTGGGGCAGCAGTCCCAGGCGCAGCACGCTCTCCTCGATACCGTCATCGCCGGGAGGGAGCGCGCGAGCACGTGGCACGGCCGGGTGGAACAGCGTCTCCAGGTCGACGGGGACCGGGTGCTCTCCGGCCGCGATGAGGTTTTCGTAGTGGAAGTCCGTGGCCGACAGGAAGTGGAAGAGTCCCAGCAGCATGCCCTGGCGCAGGTAGAAGGCCTCCAGCCCGGCGGAGGAGTCGCAGGGCGCGTCCCGTACGAACTCCACCCAGCCGTGGTCGCCGCGGTCCAGCACGGCGAGGGGGCGAAGCGAGGGCTCCAGGTCCGGGCCCAGCCAGCGCACCAGGTCGTGGAAGCCCGCTTCGAGCGCCAGCGAGCGCGGCTTGTAGACGAGCCTTGGTCCACCCTGGAAGCGCAATAGGAGCACGCTGCGGCCACCTCCATGGGAGTCTCCCGCGGTGCCCTCGACCTCGAGCAGTGGGCCTGGAGCTTCCTCGCGCATGAACCGCTCGCACAGCGCGCTCCAATCGCGCCGCAGGTTGCCCAGGACCTCGAGGCTGAAGGCCACCCAGTGTTCGACACAGACGGAGAGCTGCCGCGCGAGGACGGGGTAGCGCCCGAGCAGCTCGAGCGCCGCCGGAGGCGTACCGAGACTGGCGGCGAAGCTGGCGAAGCGCTCCTCGGGAGTGCTCCCCATGAGCCGTTCCTCGAGGCCGGCGATGTGCAGCTCGAGCGCGAGGGTGCGGGCCAGCCGGCCCTTCAATCGACGTTCGAGCAGCCGGAGCAGCGAGGCTTCCACCGACTCCGGCACGAAGCGCGGCGGCGCGTCGGCGGGCGCGAGCCGCCGCAGTCCGTCCCTGAGCTGATGGAGGCCCCAGCGCATCAGCGGCGCCACGGGGGCCAGCAGCCCGGCCGGCGTGGGGGCCGCCGCAGTCCCAGCTTCCGTATGGGCGTGTCGCAGCAGCTCCAGCCAGGACGGTGGTGTCTCCCGCGCCGCGAGCCAGTCCTCCCGGGCCACGAGGAGCTCCCGCCAGCCAGGCTCGTCGAGTCCGTCCGCGGCGAGTCGCGCGTGCCAGAGCGCGGGGTCTTCGAAGGGCCGCTGTCCGTGCCAGCGCGCCGCGAGACGGTCGGCCCGCGCTCGCGCTTCGGGAGGTGGCGCGGAGGCGGGCGGCAGGCGCTGCCGGGCGCGGGCGCGCTCGACGAGCGAAAGCGCACGGCTCCACGAGGTCAGGCTCGGCCAGCCAGCGGGAGGAGTGCTCATGGGCATGGCACGACGAGAGGAGGCATGGGAGCGCCGACGCTAACAGATGCACGCCGGCCCTCCGTCACGCCTCCCTCGTCGGGAACACCCGCGGCCCGCGTCACTCCGCGCGCGTCTCCACCGCCGGCATCAGCCGCGAGGCGAGCGCCGCCACCAGGGCATCCTCGGTGAACGCCGCCGCCACGGCAGGCACCTTGAAGCGCTTCGTGGCCACCGTGCGCAGCGAGTAGAACGCCCAGGCTGACGCCACCGCCGCCGCGCCGCCCAGCACGCCCGCCAGCGCCATCACGCCCCGCTTCTGGCCCGACACGGACGAGACCCCGGCCAGCACGCCCGTGAGCACCCGGCCCGCCAGGGGGACGAACTTCACGCGCGCCGGCGTCTTCGGCAGCTTGTCCGCCACCAGTTCCCCCAGCGCGAGCACGCCCAGCACCTTCGGCACCCACGGCTTCGACAGCGCTTCGGCCAGCGGGTCCGTCCTCGGCCCCGGCGCCTGCGACAGCCGCCGGCTCACCAAGGTGGGCGCGCTCATGCTCCGCATCCCCGCCAGCACACCCAACCCCAGGGGGGTCAACCATTGTCCTCGATGCACGGCTTCCACCTCCTCGTCCATCTGCGTCTTCTGTCGCCCGGGCGCGATTTGCGCGAAGAACTGCACGGGCCCCAGCTCCAGCTCGTGGCCGGAGTGTTCTATCTGCCCCGAGCTCGCCGGCTGCCCCACCAGGTCCGGACGCCGCCGCGTCAGCTCGCGCAGGCGCACGTGCGTCAGCCGGTGCCACGCGCGCTGGTAGCGCCGCCCCACCATGGTGAAGCCCAGGCGGCTCCACCAGTTGGGGAACTCTCCCGGGCGCCAGGCCGCCTCGATGTGGAAGCGCACCTCGCCCGTCTGGTGGTCCTTCTTGAGCAGGAACCACTCGCGTCCCGCCTCGATGTGGCCCTCCAGCGTCTCGAAGCTGAAGCCGTAGACGCTGCACTTCTCTCCGTACTCCAGGCGCGTGCCGCCCACGCGCACCGCGCACAGGTAGCGCAGCTTCTGTCCCAGCGACTTCAGCTCCAGCAGCACGGTGCGGCCCCGCATCGGCTCGTCGGCGGAGAAGTGCCAGCGGACGATGCGCGGGTCGGAGAAGTCGAACGTCTCCAGCACCTTGCGTGCGCGCTCGAAGATGCCGTCGGCCTGGGGCGCCCCGGGCAGCTCGTGGCCCAGCAGGCCCACGGAGTGCACCTGGCTCCAGCCCGCCTCCAGCGTCATCTCCCCCGCGCCCGCGGCGTAGTTGCGGCCCTGCGTGCGGGCCTCATCCAGCCTGGGCACCAGTTCTTCCTCCGTCCAACCGGAGAGCCACCGCCATTCAATCATGCGCCTAATCTCCCTTTGCGATGAACGTCGGGTCGTGCTCCGGGTCCGCACCGTCGGGCTCGTCCTCCAGCTCGGTGGTGTCGGCGTGGATGACGCCCACCACGCCCTCTCCGGCGGTGACGGCGGCGCGCAGCACGAACTCCGTCCAGGTGTTGGTCTGCATGGCCTCGCCCGCGGTGACGAACCCCACGTAGTGGAACGTCGAGCCGGAACGCGCCCGGCTGCGGATGTGGAAGATGACGTCGTCGTGCTCGTTGCGGTACGCCCCGAAGGTGATGCGGCCCGCCTCCGGGTGGCCCGGCAGGGTGGCGAGCGTGAGGCTCTGCGCGTCCTTGTGGATGACGCGCACGCCGAACGTCCCCGCGCCCTGGATTTTCACCGTCAGCTCGTCGCCCAGCTCCAGCGGCTCGCCCTTGCGGGCTTCATCCTTGTGCTCGAAGACGCACAGCTCCGCGGGGGCGAACTCCGGGAAGCGGCGGGCGACCCAGTCCATGACCGTTGAAGGCGGGTGCTGGCAGCCCTTGATGACCGCCCAGTAGTCGCGCTGGAGCAGCGGCCCCGCGCCATCCTCAGGGAGCAGGAGGTCGGCTGCCTGGTTGCTCTCGGTGTCCGTCGACTCGCTCTCCATCTCGCCCTTTCCCGTGGTCGGTCCCACCATGATGGGGACCGCTCTGCCCGGCTGCATGGCGTAGCCGCGCTCAGGACAGGGGGTCTTCATTTCGACGCGGGCCTGCCTGCCCGCTCAGGGAGGGAGCATGGGGATGGACGTGAATCCGGCGAGTGAGGCTTCGGAGAAGGAGTACGTGGCGCCCCCGGTGGTGCGGGCCGAGCATGTCGAGGACTCGTTCACCCGCCTGCTGGAGCAGCAGACGGCCAAGGTGCCGTCACACGTGTTCCTCTTCGCGAGCTTCTGCTCGATGGCGGTGTCGCTCGGCCTGGAGCTGAGCCGCCGCGAGCGCTCGGCCCGCTTCGTGGGCCTGTGGGTGACGCCGCTGCTGGTGATGGGCGTCTACAACAAGCTGGTGAAGACGCTGGGCCCGCGCTGAGCGCTCGCGGCTACAGGTGCGTCGGGTACGCGGCAATCTCGCAGTTGCGCAGGCGGACGCGGGTGCCGGGCGCGGGCGGAGGGCCCTTCGCGGAGAGGATGACGAGCGAGGGGCCCACGCGCAGTGTCACGGTGCCCTCCGCGTCCGCCGTCTCGAGCGTCCCGTCGAGGACGCCCAGCGTGGGCTCACCGGCCTCGGCCTCGGACACCGGCTCCAGCTCCTCGCCCCAGGTGAGCACCCGGGTGACGGCGAGCTCCACGTCGGTGAACTGCCCGCGCGAGGGCGGGTCTCCGCGCCAGTAGGCCCAGATGACCCCGCCCGGCGTCTTCAGCGCGACGCGCGGACCCACTTCTCCCTGCTCGAGCCTGACGACCTGGACGTGCATCCGTGGCACTGCTTGTAACCACGTGGGTGCCCGCGCGAAAGCCCGAATGCGCCCCGCGTGGGCGTGCTCTACCCGGTGACGTCCACCGTGCCCAGCGGCAGGCCCTGGCCATTCACGAAGGCCTCGAACCGGTGCGGGCCCGGGTAGTGCTTGCGCGTGGTGAGCTGCTGGAAGGACACGCGCTTGCCGACCTCCTCCACCTGGCCGGGCTCCAGCGTGAGCGCGCGGACCTTGAACACCTTGGGCCGTGCCTCGCCGCTCGCCTTCTGGAAGTACACCGCGAGGTCCACCACCAGCGTCTGACTCTTCCGTGAGCGGTTGGCGACCTCGAAGCGGACGTCCACCTTGCCGCCCACCGAGGCGCGCTTCGGCAGCGCCGTCGCGCGCACCTCGATGCCGGACGGCTTGCGCGCGCCGAGCACCTCCAGCGCCGCGGGCTCTCCGCGCTTGATGGCGGAGCGCAGCGCGTGACGGACGAGCCACTCGCGCTCCGGCGGCGCGTCCCTCATCCACGCCTTCGCCACCCGCACCAGCACGTCCGGGTGGTCCTTGCCGATGTCGTTGAGGTTGTTGGCCACCGAGCGGCGCACGTACAGCTCCGGGTCGTCCTTCAGCAGCTCCAGCAGCGCCAGCACCGGCCGCGGGTCCTTCTGGAAGGCGCGCAGCCGGGGCGCCCACGGCAGCCGGGGCCGCGTGCCCTCCGACACGAGCCGCCGCACGTGCACGTTCTCATCCGCCGCCCACTCGCGCAGGCGCGCCAGCGTCCGCTCCGGGTGGCGCTCCAGGTACGCGCGGATGGAGAACTCCGCGGTGAAGCGCCGGGTGAGCGCGTACTGCGCGCGCATGGACTCCTCGAAGTGCTCCAGGCCGTGCTCGGCCACGAACAGCACGTGGGGCAGGTAGAAGAACACCTCCATGCCCGAGCCCTCCGTCCGCTCCAGCTCCGGCCCCAGCGAGCGCACCAGCACGTCCACCGCGCGGGCGTAGTCCCCGGGCAGCGCGCGCCGCATCGCGCCGGAGAGGTGTCGCGCGCGACCGAGCAGCTCGTGCCCTTCCAGGCCCGTGGTGGCCTCGCGGACGAAGGCCGCGCGGGGGAAGGACGGGAGGGCTCCGTGCAGCGCCGCCGCGAGGCGCTCGACGAGCCGGGCGTTGAAGAAGGTCTTGAGGGGCTCCGCCATGGCCCGCGCATCCTGTCATGCGCTCCCCTGGACGGAAGCCCTGACGACACCCTCCCGCGACGCACGGCGTTGTGAAATCCATGCGCCCGGGGTGGAAGGGCCGCCCGTTCCAGGAGCCTGCGAGCAGCGGGCCGGCGCCCGTGTCCCGGTCTACCCGGGCTGGGCAGGGGCCCTCCCGCTCTGGTACGCCATGCCTGGTGGCGAAGACGCACAACGGTCGGGGGCAGAAGCAGGGCACGGGCCGGAGCCGGGCCAGCCCGGGGCGTCCCGCGCGCGCGTCCTCCGGGACGCGGCCGCTGCGCGAGCAGCTCGCCTCCGTGCCGGACCCGCTCGCGCTGCTGGAGGGCCTCTTCACCCACTCGCCCGTGCCGTACTCCATCTTCACGGCGGACGGCCACTGCCTGCTCATCAACCCCGCCTACCGGAAGATGTTCGGCGCGGAGCCACCGCCCGAGTACGACCTCTTCCGTGACGAGCTGCTCGAGCGGCTCGGGCTGCTCGCGTACATCCGGCGCGCCTTCGCGGGCGAGACGGTCCAGACGCCGGTCTTCTGGTACGACGTGCGGGAGCTGGAGCACATCCACGTGGAGGCGGCCAACCGCATCGCCATCTCCTGCCATTGCTTCCCGCTGGCGCCCAATGGCGGCGACGTCACCCACATCGCGATTGCCTACAAGGACGTGACGGCGGAGCTGGCGGCGCGCGAGGCGGAGAAGGCGGAGCGCAACAAGCTGCACCAGCTGTTCACCCAGGCGCCCGTGGCCATCTGCGTCCTGCAGGGCACGGAGCTGCGCTACGAGTTCGTCAATCCCCTCCAGCGGCGGCTCATGGGCGGACGGGAGATGGTGGGCCGTGCGCTGACGGAGGCCATCCCGGACCTGTCGCCCGACGTCCTGTCACTCCACCGCACCGTGCTGGAGTCCGGTGAGCGGGCCATCGCCAACGAGCTGCCGGTGACGGTCGACTACGCGGGCGAGGGCCGCGTGGAGACGAAGTTCTGGAACATCATCTACGAGCCGCTCCGGGACGAGCGGGGCCGGGTGGACGGGCTGGTGACGTTCGCCTTCGAGGTGACGGAGCAGGTGCTGGCGCGGCAGGCGGTGGAGAGCCAGCACATGTGGCTGGAGGCGGTGCTGGACCTGATGCCGCTGCCGGTGGTGATGGTGGACCCGCGCACGGGAGAGCTCCTCTCCTCCAACGCGGCGGCGGCGCGGCTGCACGGCCGCCTCATCCCCAGGGGCCTGCCCGCGTCGGAGCAGGGGGAGGTCTTCCACGTCACCGACCTGAAGGGGCGCAGGCTCGACAACGCGGAGCTGCCCGCCGCGCGCGCGGCCCGGGGCGAGAAGCTGGAGGGAATGGAGGTCATCTGGCACACGCAGGAGGGCGAGTTCGTGCTCAGCATCTCCTCGGAGCTGCTGCCCGCCATGCACGGCCACCCCGCCTCGGTGGTGATGCCCTTCCAGGACATCACCCGCCTGAAGACGGTGGAGCGGCACCTCCAGGAAGCCATCCGCGCGCGCGACGAGTTCCTGTCCGTGGCCAGCCATGAGCTGAAGACGCCGCTGACGTCGCTGGGGCTGAGACTCCATGCGCTGTCGCGCGCCATCGACGCGGACCCGGACTCCGCGGTGTCGCGGCGGCACGGCCGCGAGGTGGCGGCGATGAAGCGGCAGGTGACGCGGCTGGCGGAGCTCATCGACGGCCTGCTGGACGTGTCGCGCATCAGCACCGGGCGGCTGCGCATCCACCGCGAGCCGGTGGACCTGACGGCGCTGGTGCAGGAGATGGTGGCGCGCTTCGTCCCGGAGGCGGAGCGCTCCGGCAGCGAGCTGGACATGCGGTCGTCGGACCCGTGCGTGGGGAGCTGGGACCGGCTGCGGATGGAGCAGGTGGTGTCCAACCTCCTGTCCAACGCGCTCAAGTACGGCGCGGGCCGGCCCGTGCACGTCCACGTGGAGGAGGCGGACGGGCGCGCGCGGCTGTTCGTGCGCGACGAGGGCATCGGCATCGACGCGGCCGCGCACGCGCGCATCTTCCAGAAGTTCGAGCGCGCCGTGTCCGAGCGGCACTACGGCGGCCTGGGCCTGGGGCTGTACGTGGTGCGCACGCTCGTCGAGGCCATGGAAGGCACCATCCGCGTGGAGAGCCAGCCGGGCGAGGGCGCCACCTTCATCGTGGACCTGCCGCTCCAGCCCGCCGCGGTCCAGGTCCTGGTCGGGTAAGGGCTTTCGCCGCGGCCCGGGCGCCGCGTGAAAGCCTTTGCGCACCGCGCAAAGCCTGCCGTTCCCTCTTCCGCATACGGCGGTTGGAGAGATTTTCACTGACATGGAGTGGACAGCACTGGAATCCGTCCGCTACCTTGTATTCTTAGAAATAGAATCCCGATGGCTGAGAATTCGGGTCGCGGCACGGGCGGAAACGCCTACTGCGCGCCCTGGCGTTTCCCGCCGTCGCGGCTCCCTGGAGGGGGACATCCATGTTGAGAGGGTTTGGAATCCGCCGCTGGCTGGCGTTGGTGCTGCTTGCTTGTGTGAGCCTGGCGACCCGCGCTGAAGCCTCACATTTCCGCGGCGTGGACATGTGGGCAACCATTGATGGCAACGGCGTGGTGAAGCTGACGGCGCGCACCCGCTGGCGCGAGGGGACCGCCCCCTTCCCCTTCGCTGGCATCGACAGCTCGCGCTTCGGCCTGCAGCAGTTCAACTGCCCGGAGGGTGGGGCGGTCTTCCTGACTCCGGCATCGGGCATGCGCATCGTCCGGGTGTCCGACGGCGTCACGGTCCACACCTGGAACCCGAACACCTTCAGCATGACGGGCACCACCACGGCGGTGGACATGTCCCCGGCCGGCTTTGACGAGCGGACCCAGGTCCTCACCATTCCGCTGGGCTTCGTCAGCGCGGCGGGGCAGATCAACACCCCTCGGCAGCTCGGCTTCGGCGCCTACGACATCATCTGGAACGACTGGTCCCGCATCCGGGGCATCCAGAACGTCGAGCCGGGGGAGGTCTGCGGCGGGCCCAACAGCGGCTTCGGTGGCCGGGTGCGCGTCATCTGGAATGGCACCGCCAGCGGCGGTCCGGACCTGTCCGCCAGCTTCCAGGCTGCAGTGCCCCGTGGCTTCGAGTACTCGCAGAACCTGAACGCCCGGTCGAACGTGGGGCGCTCGCTGCTCTACCGCCTGTCTCCGCTCACCCCGCGCTATCCCGTCTTCGGCCCGGCCACCCAGGTCCCCGGCCTCGCGGTGGACCAGACGGGCCAGATCCGCATTCCCGCCAGCCAGACGGCGGCGCTGCTCGACAACGCCTTCGGTGAACCCGGTGGGGCCTACGTGCTGTCCGTCGAGGTGGAGGACTCGGCGGGCTGGATTTCCAAGCGGGACGGCCTGCTCGCGCCCATGACGACGACCAACCGGCCACCGGTGCTGGACTCCATCGCCAGTCCGACGGTGCAGGTGGGGGAGACCCTCACCTTCACGGTCCGGGCCACGGACCCGGATGGACAGCGGGTGACGCTGTCGGCGACCGGGCTTCCCCCCGGCGCCACCTTCACTCCCACGGCGGGCAATCCGGCGGTGGGCACCTTCACATGGACGCCGACCGCCGGCCAGGTGGGCAACTTCGGCATCAACTTCGAGGCGTATGACACCGGCACGGTCCCGCTGGGTGGGCAGGACCGGCTCTTCGACAGCCGGCAGGCCATCGTCACCGTCCAGGCCGCGACCAATCGCTCGCCCCGGCTGGAGCTCATCGCCAACAAGCGCGTCGGCGTGGACCCGCTGCGCGTGGAGGCCTTCGTCAGTCAGACGCTCCAGTTCGAGGCGGTGGCCTCCGACCCCAACCCCGGGGACACGCTCACCTACAGCCTCCCCATCCTCGTCGACCCGAATGGCGTGAATCGCGCGCCGGACGCCGCGAGCCTCGGCTTCACCGCCACCACTGCGACCACGCCCGACGGCAGGCGCGTGGGCAGATACACGTGGACGCCGACGGCGAGCGCCATCGGCGTGTGGCAGGCCACCGTGCGCGTCGATGACGGTCAGGGAGGCAGTGACCAGCAGGTGGTGGTCATCTCCGTGGGCACCTTCCCCAACCAGTCGCCCATGTTCTCCGTGAGGCCGCCGCAGGACGTGTTCGTGAAGGTGGGCGAGCAGGTGTCGTTCACCATGTCGGCGTACGACGACGACGCGGGGCAGCTCGTCACCCTGCGCGGCACCAAAGGGCTCCCGGGCGACTCCTCGTTCCCGCCAAGCGTCACCGGCAACCCGGTGTCAGCGACCTTCTCCTGGATACCCTCCGTGGCGGGTACCTTCACGCTGACCTTCACGGCCTTCGATAACGGCTCGCCCATCATCGACCAGCCCGTCACCACGGTCATCCACGTGGCCCCGCTCACGCCGGCGCCGCCCTCCATCTTCAGCCTGACGCCGAACCGTGGCCCTGCCAGGGGTGGCACCGAGGTACTGCTGCGTGGCGGCGGCTTCACCGGCAACGTCAGCGTGAGTCTCGACGGGCGGGCGGTGAGCAACCTCGTGGTGGTGGACAGCGCGACGCTGCGTTTCAGCACCCCGCCCGGCACCCAGGGCCCGGCCGACGTCGTGGTCTCCGCCGCGAGTGGGAGCACCACGCTCGTGGGCGGCTACCTCTACACCGTCCCGCCGCCCCCTCCCTCCATCACCTCGCCAGTGAATGGCCAGGTGTCGACGAGCACCGTGGTGACGGTGACCGGCAGCGGCGTTCCCGGGGCCACGCTCGACATCATCGAGGGGGGCCGCGTGGTGGGCTCGCTCGGCATCGGCGCGGATGGCAGCTTCAGCGGCTCGCTCAACCTCGGCTACGGGCAGCACACGCTGACCTTCACGCAGACCAACGCCACCGGCACCAGCGACCCGGCCGGGCCCATTACCGTCAGCATCATCCCGCCCGCACCGGTCATCACCGCACCGGCCCAGGGCTTCAGCCTGCCGGGCCCCACGGTGGCGGTCAGCGTCGCCGGTCTTCCGGGCGCGGCCGCCGTCATCTATGACCAGGGCGTTCCGGTCGCCCAGGTGTCCATTGGTGGCAATGGGAATGGCTCGGTCCAGCTCCCGCTGGGCTGCGGCCCGCATGCGCTCTCCGCCACCCAGGAGGTCGCCGGTCAGGTCAGCGTCAGGTCCGGCACGGTGAGTGGCGCGGTGCTTCCGCCGGCGCCGACCCTCTTCGCTCCTCGCGACGGGGACACTTCCACTTCGCCGGCGGTCGTGTTGAGCGGCGCGGGAGTGCCGGGCGTGACGGTGAACGTCTTCGACAACGGTGCCGCCCTGAGCCCGCTCGCGGTGGACGGTGCCGGCCGCTTCGGCACCACCCTGTTGCTCGACTTCGGCGCCCATGCCTTCACGTTCTCGCAGACCTGCTCGGGCATCACCGGGCCGGCAACGGGCGCCATCCGGGTGACGTTGGTACCCCCGGCGCCCGTCATCACCTCTCCCGCCAGCGGCTACAGCTCGCTCGACACGTCGGTGGTGGTCACTGGCACGGGCGTGCCCGGGGCGAGCCTCGCGCTCTACGACAACGGCACGCAGACCGCAGTCGTGCAGGTCGGCACGGATGGGACGTTCCGCACGACGGTCACCCTGGTGCCGGGCACCCACTCGCTCACCGCCCGGCAGACGCGGGGTGGGCAGACGAGCGCCTCCAGCGCGGCCGTGTCGCTGTCCATCCTGCCTCCGGCCCCCTCCATCACCTCGCCGGCGGATGGCTCCACCACCACCCAGACGTCCGTCCCCATCACCGGCAGTGGCCTGCCCGGCGCCACCGTGCGCGCGTATGACCTCGGCACGCTGGTGGGCACCTTCACCGTCGCCGCGAATGGAAGCCTGAGTGGCGGCCTCACGCTCGGCTACGGCACGCACGTGCTGACCTTCACGCAGTCCATCCGGGGCGCCACCGGTCCGGCGACGGCTCAGCATGTCGTCCACGTGCGGCCGGCGGCTCCGGTGCTCGTCACGCCGGTCAGTGGCTTCGATACCACGCAGACCACCGTCGCCTTCACGGGCACGGGTGTGCCCGGCTCGCTCGTCACCGTCACGGCGGGGGCCGTCAGCGCCACGGCCCTGGTGGATGCCCTGGGTGGCTTCAGCGGTACCCTGACGCTGGGCCATGGCGTGCACGTGCTGTCGGCCACTCAGTCCAACGGTGGCCTCACGAGCACTCCGAGTAACAGTGTCACCGTGCGAGTCCGTCCGGCGGCGCCCGTGCTCACCCTGCCCGCCAACGGCTTCGATACCACGAGCACCACGGTGGCGTTCGCCGGCACTGGCATCCCGGGCTCGCTCGTCACCGTCACCGATGGAACCGTGAGTGCCACCGTCCCGGTGGGAGCCGGTGGGGCCTTCAGTGGCTCGCTGACGCTGAGCTACGGCGTGCACGTGCTGTCGGCGACCCAGTCCAACGGGGGCCTCACCAGCGCGCCGAGCAATGCCGTCACCGTGAGCGTGCGCCCGGTCGCCCCGGTGCTCACCCTGCCCACCGAGGGCTTCGACACCACGGACACCACGGTGGCCTTCGCCGGCACGGGCATCCCGGGTTCGCTCGTCACCGTCACCGACGGCACCGTGAGTGCCTCGGTGGAGGTGGATGGCGCGGGCCACTTCAGCGGCAATCTCACGGTGAGCTACGGCGTGCGCACGCTGTCGGCCACGCAGTCGAATGGCGGGCTGACCAGCGCCGTCAGCAACAGCGTCACCATCCGTGTGCGTCCGGCGGCCCCGGTCCTCACCGTCCCCGGGAATGGCTTCGACACCACGGACACGACGGTGGCCTTCGCGGGTACGGGCGTGCCCGGCTCGCTCGTCACCGTCACGAATGGCACCGTCAGCGCCACCGTGCCGGTGGACGCTGGGGGCTCGTTCAGTGGCACGCTGGTGCTCGACTACGGCGTGCACGTGCTGTCGGCCACGCAGGTCAATGGGGGCCTCACCAGCGCCGTCAGCAATAGCGTTACGGTGAGCGTGCGCCCTGCGGCCCCGGTCATCACCGTCCCCGGGAATGGCTTCGACACCACGGACACGACGGTGGCCTTCGCCGGTACGGGCGTGCCCGGCTCGCTGGTGGTCATCACCGACGGCACGGTCAGCACCACCGTCTTCGTGGATGCCCTGGGCACCTTCAGCGGCTCGCTGGTGCTCGACTACGGCGTGCACGTGCTGTCCGCCACGCAGACCAACGGCGGGCTGACCAGCGCCACCAGCAACAGCGTCACCGTGAGCGTCCGCCCGGCGGCCCCGGTCATCATCGTCCCCGAGGCGGGCTTCGACACCACGAGCACCACGGTGGCGTTCTCCGGTACGGGTGTGCCGGGCTCGCTCGTCACCGTCACGGACGGTGCTGTGAGCACCACCGTCCCGGTGGACGCCAGTGGTGCCTTCAGTGGCTCGCTGACGCTGAGCTACGGCGTGCACGTGCTGTCGGCGACCCAGTCCAACGGGGGCCTCACCAGCGCGCCGAGCAATGCCGTCACCGTGAGCGTGCGCCCGGTCGCCCCGGTGCTCACCCTGCCCACCGAGGGCTTCGACACCACGGACACCACGGTGGCCTTCGCCGGCACGGGCATCCCGGGTTCGCTCGTCACCGTCACCGACGGCACCGTGAGTGCCTCGGTGGAGGTGGATGGCGCGGGCCACTTCAGCGGCAATCTCACGGTGAGCTACGGCGTGCGCACGCTGTCGGCCACGCAGTCGAATGGCGGGCTGACCAGCGCCGTCAGCAACAGCGTCACCATCCGTGTGCGTCCGGCGGCCCCGGTCCTCACCGTCCCCGGGAATGGCTTCGACACCACGGACACGACGGTGGCCTTCGCGGGTACGGGCGTGCCCGGCTCGCTCGTCACCGTCACGAATGGCACCGTCAGCGCCACCGTGCCGGTGGACGCTGGGGGCTCGTTCAGTGGCACGCTGGTGCTCGACTACGGCGTGCACGTGCTGTCGGCCACGCAGGTCAATGGGGGCCTCACCAGCGCCGTCAGCAATAGCGTTACGGTGAGCGTGCGCCCTGCGGCCCCGGTCATCACCGTCCCCGGGAATGGCTTCGACACCACGGACACGACGGTGGCCTTCGCCGGTACGGGCGTGCCCGGCTCGCTGGTGGTCATCACCGACGGCACGGTCAGCACCACCGTCTTCGTGGATGCCCTGGGCACCTTCAGCGGCTCGCTGGTGCTCGACTACGGCGTGCACGTGTTGTCCGCCACGCAGACCAACGGTGGACTCACCAGCGCCGTCAGCAACAGCGTCACGGTGAGCGTCCGCCCGGCGGCCCCGGTGCTCACCCTGCCTGTCAACGGCTTCGACACCACGGAGACGACGGTGGCCTTCGCCGGCACGGGCGTGCCGGGCTCGCTGGTCACCGTCACCAGCGGCACCGTGAGCGCCTCGGTGGACGTGGATGCCGCCGGTCGCTTCAGCGGCACGCTGGTGCTCGACTACGGCATCCACGTGCTGGTGGCCACCCAGCGCAACGGGGGGCTCACCAGCGCGCCGAGCAACAGCGTCACGGTCTACGTCCGCCCGCCGGTCCCCGTCGTCACCGCGCCCACGGACGGCCAGGCCTCGGTGGACCCGGTGTTCCAGGTCCAGGGGCTCGGCGTGCCCTTCGCCACCGTCGAGGCGTTCGATGGTGAGACCCGGGTCGGGACGTTCGTCGCCGATGCGTCGGGCGCCTTCGCGGGGGCCCTCACCCTCGCGCCAGCAGCCCACGTGCTCACCTTCCAGCAGACGCGGAATGGGCTCACGAGTGCGCGGACCGCTTCCATCACCGTGTTCACCATCCCCTCCGCGCCGCTCATCACCGCGCCGGTGGATGGCGATGACCACGTGGGCATCACCTCCGTAGCGGTCGCCGGTACGGGTGTTCCGGGGGCTGTCGTCAACGTGTTCAACGGCGGCGTTCCGGTGGGCACGCTCGCGGTGGACGCTTCGGGAAACATCTCCGGCACCGTCACCCTGGGTTACGGCGCGCACTCGCTGACCTTCACCCAGACCAACTCGGGTGGGACCAGCGCCGCGACGGCGCCCATCGGCGTCACCCTGCGTCCGGCGGCGCCGCTCATCATCGAGCCGGTCCACGGCGCCACGTTGCAGGGCCCGAACATCACCGTGCGTGCCCTGGGCGTCCCCGGGGCCACGCTCAACATGTTCAACCGCGGCGTCCCGGTGGGCACCCTGACCGCGGACGCGGCGGGTGTGTACACGGGCACCCTGGTGCTCGGGGCCGGCGCGCACGGGCTGACCTTCTCCCAGACCGCCAATGCCGTCACCGGCCCGGCGGCGGGACCGGTCATCATCGCGGTCAACGCTCCCGGCCAGGGGAACAACGCGGCCATCCTCATCGACCCGGCGCGGGAGACCCGCCTCACGACGCCGGATGGAACCGCCACCGTCGTCCTGCCCGCGGGCGCCGTGACGTCACCGAGCGTCCTGACCCTCATTCAGCAGCAGGACGGGGTCGCCATCGCCGACATCGCGAACTTCGTCGCCGCAGGGACGCGGAACGGCAAGAAGCAGGACCTGCGCCTGCTGCCCTACTACTATCAGCTCCAACTGGACCTCTCGGCCGGTGCCCCGTTCCCCGCGGGACTGGCGGCGACCGTCCAGGTGGTGCTCCCCTCGGAGGGGCCGGTCATCTCCGCGTACAAGAAGGACACCCTGGTCCTCGCCGAGCGCGACAGCGGCACCTTCGAGCCCATCCCCAACTGCGATGCCGACCCACCGGGCAACTCCACCCCGGACGGACGGTGCACGGAGGTGACGCCGCTGCCCGTGGGCGCCAAGAAGGCCACCGCGTATGAGCTGTCCGCGGAGGTGACGCACTTCTAGCGGCCCAGGCCTCGGGGACCTCCGCTGCCCGCGCGGCGCGAGGTCCCCGGGAACCTCGTGAGTGTAGGGACGTTGTGCGGCATAAGCTGCCCGCGACGTTTCCTTCGCTTCACGGAGGTGGACCTTGCACGAGTTTCCGCTGCAGCTTCGCTGGGAGGGCTCCACGGCCTCCGAGTTCTCCCGGGACGCCGTGGTCAGCACCGCGGGCAAACAGGACATCGCGGTGAGCGCCGCGTCGGCGTACTCCGGCAACGACTCGCGCTGGAACCCGGAGGACCTGTTCGGCGCTTCGCTGGGTACGTGCCACATGCTCACCTTCCTGGCGCTGGCGAAGAAGGTGCGCCTGGACGTGCGCGGCTACGAGGACCACGTGACGGTGTCGCTCGACACGGTGGAGAAGGTGACGCGCATCACGAAAATCCGCCTGGCGCCCACCATCCGCGTCGCTCCGGGCACGGACGCGGCGAAGGTGCGGGAGATGTTCGAGAAGGCCCACAAGTATTGCTTCATCGGCCAGAGCATCACCTCCGAGGTGCTGATGGAGCCCGTCATCGAAGAGGTCCGCTGAAGCGCTGGCCAGCGCCCCCCGGGACTTCCCGCTAACATGCGCGGCTCCAGCATGCCCGCGGCCGGAAGTCCTTCCGGTGGCGGCGCGAGAGGGAGGGGCCGTGCGCGCGACAGTGGGAGTCCTCGTGGGACTGTGGGGGCTGACCGCCCTCGCGCAGGCGGGTGGCAGTCTACCGATGCCGCCACCTCCGGCCGGAGCGGGTGCTCCGGTGGCCACGCAGGGCGACAAGCCCCGGTTGCTGGTGTCCGACCTGGTGTCGCAGGGCGCGGAGGCCAGCGACGCGGCGGCGCTCACGGACGCGGTGGTGCAGACGCTCACGGAGCGCAGCCTCTTCCAGGTGCTCTCCCGCCGCGACGTGCAGACGATGCTGACCACGGAGCGGCAGCGCCAGTTGCTGGGCGCCTGTGACGCGGACGCATCCGCGTGCGCCACGGACCTGGGCGGCGTGCTGGGGGCGCGCTACGTGATGACGGGCTCGCTGTCGAAGCTGGGCGCCACGTATGAGCTGTCGCTCCAGGTGCTCGACACGGTGAAGAGCCGCACGGTGGGGCGCAGCACGCGGCTGGCGCGTGACGTGGAAACGCTGCGGCAGGTGGTGCCCTGGGCGGTGGCGGAGGCGAGCGGCTCTCCGCTGCCACCGCCGGCCTCGCGCGTGCTGCCGTACTCGCTGTTGGCGGGGGGCGGCGCGGCGCTGCTGGGTGGAGGCGTATACGGCCTCATCGCCCTGTCTCGGCAGAAGGTGCTCAATGATGAGTTGTGCCCCGGTGGCGGCGGGCAGTGCGCGGGGCAGGGGCTGCGCCCGCTGGCGTACTACCAGGAGCAGGACCGCAAGCTGGGCCGCGAAAAGACGGTGGCGGTGGGAGCCATGGCCGCGGGCGCGCTGCTGGTGGGCGCGGGGCTGTGGCTGATGCCGCCGCCCGAGGGCGGACCGCGCGTGGCGCTGGTGCCCTCCACGAATGGGCTCGCGGTGGCGGGGGTGCTGCCATGAGCGCGCCAGGAATCGCCGAAGAGCGTGCACGAGCTGAACGCGCTCACGGCAACGGAAGGACGGGTACGGCCCTGCTCCGGGGATTCGTGGGTGCGCTCATCGCAGTGGGCGCGCTCACCGTGGCGGGAGCGTGCTCGGGCGGCTTGAAGGTGGAGGAGGGCAACGCCTTCCCATGTGACTACGCGCAGGCGGAGGAGGTGCGTGACACCGCGTGCGCGCCCGGCTGGCGCTGCGGCATCGACAGTCGCTGCCACGAGGACGCGCCGGAAGCGGCCACGCTGGGCGCCGCGCCCGACACGTCCGCTCTCGTGCTCCTCTACCCGAAGCAGCTCACCGGTGAGGCCCGGTTCGTCGCCGCGGACGTGCACGGGGGCCGCGTCCTCGTGGGCTATCAGAATGACCTCCTCTTCTCCACCGACGGCGGCTCCGCGCGCGAGCTGGGCTCCCTCCCGGTGGTGCGTGCCGCCTTCGTGGGTGGAAAGGTGGCGCTCCACCGGGTGTCGGTGGGGCTCGAGGGCCAGCGGAGCGAAGCGCTCCTGCTGAGCACGCTGGAGACCGAGGCCGGAGGCGGCCCCGTCACGAGCACGGTGCAGCCCCCGGTGAAGGACCTCCAGGCGCTGCGGGCCGCGACGCTGGCGGATGGAGGCTCCAATCTGCTGGTGCTGCGCACGGGAGGCCAGGCGGGCGAGGTGGACGTTGCCAGCGGCACGTACACGGACCTCCCCGGTGGCTTCGGCGTCCAGCTGGACGGCGGCGTGTGCGTGGCGGGAATCGCCCTGCCCGGCTGCCCGGGGAGCGCCACGGTGCTGCCCATCCTGGACGCGAGGCCCGTTCCCGCCAGCGCCCTGACCCTCGGCCGCAGCAGTCAGGACGGGGACGTGCTGGTGCCGGTGGTGGCGACGCGCGACTTCTTCTTCTGGCGCAAGCCGGGAAGCACGCCCGGCGGTGACACGTGGCAGGTGCTCAACCCGGACGACCCGGTGTCGCGCGAGGGGCTGGCGGCCCCGGGCACGCCGCTGCTGCGTCATGGCGAGGGCGCCACGGTGTGGGGCCTGCGGCGCTTCGTGCGCCCGTCCGCCGAACGCACGGAGCTGGTGGACGTGCTGAGCACCTGGACGCTGCGGCGCACCCCGCAGGGGCCAGGCATGGAGCGCGCCTGGGATGACTGCGCGCCGTGCGCCGACGGCCGCCTCGTCACCTTCACCCCGGTGTCGGACGGGGCGTTGGGCGTGGAGGTGCTGTGCGAGTCGAAGAATGGCCTCCGCTCCCTCTTCCGCGTGGTGGGCGCGTCGGTGGCGTCTCCCGCCGGCACCTGCCTGCGTCAGCCGCTGGACGCACCGGTGGACCTGTCTGAAATCGCCACCACCACCGAGGCCCAGGAACGACGGGTGACACCCGGGGCGGTGGACGAGGCGCTCGGGAGCGGGCTGGCCGTGGGCGGTATGCACGGGCAGCTCTGGAGGGGCCGCTCCCTGAGCACCCTGCGTCCCGTCTTCCTGGACCGTGCGCCCCTGGAGGTGGGCAGCCTGGACGTGCCCATCCTGGGTGAGACGCTCCTCGCGCTCACCCCGGACTTCCTCGCGCTGCGCTTCAGGCTGGGCGCCGACGAGTCGGAGGGGCTGAAGGCGGTGGACCGCCGGCAGGGAGAGGGCGGCTCCGCGGAGCAGGCCCGGCTGGCGGCGCTGGTGCGCGGGGCTCCGGGCTGGCTGCTGCTGGAGTCGGGCCAGCTCGTGAAGGTCAGCCCGGCGGACGGCGCGCTCGGCAACAGCTACGGGCCGCAGCTCCTGGCACCCAACGGTGCGCCGGCCTCCGGGCCCTTCCTGGGGCAGGGCGTCCCCGCCGCGGGGACGGAGGGCGCGTCGCTGGTGCTCACCGCGAACGACCAGCTCTACGTGCTGGACAGCGCGAAGCTGGAGGCCGAGCCGGGCGCGCAACCCGGCCTGCTGCCGCGCCTCACGCCGGACCCGGGCTTCCCCATCCGCTCGCTGGCGCGCGACAGGACGGTGAGCCCCACCAGCAGCACGGGGCCGAAGGTGCGCGGCTGGCTGTCCACCGGACGCAGCCTCTTCGAGTACCAGCAGTCCGCGGAAGGGCAGTGGAGCGTCATCCCGCTGCCGCTGGGCGACGGCGAGCCGGTGGAGGTGTGGGGCCGGCAGGCGGAGAACGCCACCACCTACGGGCGCGTGGGCCTGCGCGACGGACAGGTGCTGCGGCTGCCCTCGGGCGTCCCGCTGACACAGCCGCTCCCCGAGCGTTTCCAGGACATCGTGGTGGACTACGCGTCGCTCGCCGGCTGGCCGATGGCCCTGGGCGAGAAGGGCGTCTACCTCACCGAGACCACCACGCGCGCCAACAACCAGGAAGGGCTCCTGCGTTGGAAGGAGCTGGGGCTGCCCCCGGGCCTGCAGGCCGAGGACGGCCTGCGGGGCGCGCGCATCGAGGTGGTGGCCGAGGCGGGCACGCAAGCCCTCCTCCTCTTCACCCGGACAGGCTTCGTCTACCGGCTCGCGACACCGGCGAGATAGGTCCCCGCCGGGGCGCGCGGGAGGTTATACGGAGGGGGCCGTGCGCCTCCTCGCGCTCCAAGTCCAGGACTTCCGAAACCTCCCCCAGGTCCAGCTCTCGCCCAGCCCCCACGCCACGATTGCGGTGGGGCAGAACGGGCAGGGCAAGACGAACCTGCTGGAGGCGCTCTATTTCCTGGCCACCTTGAAGCCGCTGCGCGCGGGCCGCCTGTCGGAGTTGGTGCGCTGGGGCTCGCAGGGCGCGCGCGTGACAGGCCGCTTCCTCCTCAAGGGAGCGGAGCGCGAAATCTCCGTCGAGGTGGGCGGCGGCACGCGCCAGGCCTTCGTGGATGGGAAGAAGGCGGCCAGCCTGGAGGAGTACTTCGGCGGCGTCTCCGTGGTGGCCTTCACCCCGGACGACCTCGAAGTGGTGAAGGGTGGCCCGGACGCGCGCCGCGCCTTCCTGGACCGCGCGGTGTTCAACCGCTTCCCGGCCTTCCTCCGCGAGAGCCGCGAGTACGCGCGAGCGCTGAAGAACCGCAACCGCCTGCTGCGCGAGGGGCACTCGGTGGAGGCCGCCTACCTGGAGGCCTACGACGAGACGCTGGCCAAGGCCGGCGCGCGCATCTACGCGCGGCGGCGGGCGCTGATGGCGGAGCTGGCGCCGCGCGCGCAGGCGACGTTCGCCTCCATCGGCCGCACGGTGGACCCGGCCACGTACGGCTACCACCCCGCGCACCTGGGCGGCGACTTCCCCACGGCGGACGAGGCCGCCCTCGCGGTGGCCCTGCGCGAGTCGCTCAACGAGCGCCTCCGCCGGGACCTGGACCGGGGCTTCACGTCGGTGGGCCCGCACTCGGACGACGTGTCGGTGACGCTGGGCGGGCGCAGCGCGCGGGCGTACGCGAGCCAGGGGCAGCAGCGCGCGCTGGTGCTCGGCTGGAAGATTGCCGAAATCGAGAACCTGGAGGCCGCGATGGGCTTCCTGCCGCTGCTGCTGCTCGACGACGTGTCGAGCGAGCTGGACCCGGAGCGCAACGCGTACCTGATGAACTACCTGGCGAAGAGCGGCGCGCAGGTGTTCCTCACCACCACGGACGGCTCGCTGGTGCGCGCCGCCGCGGCGGAGGACACGCTCTGGCTCTCCGTCCACGGCGGGCAGGTGGCGGTGCACGCCACCGCCGAGCCTCCCGCCGGCTGACGCATCAACGCCTCAAGGCGCCACGCGCCGCCGCTGCCAGGGCCAGTGCATGTGGAAGCGCCGGGAGTGGGCGTGGGCCCGGGCCTCGTCGGGCCCCACGTGCTCGAAGTAGGAGAAGCGGAACTCCGCCCACAGCACGCCGTAGGCCACGGCGAAGAGGAACGCGCCCAGCGCCAGCCACCAGGGCACCCCCGTGGCCATGGCCACGCCGCTCAGCACGAGCAGGACCACGGACATGCCCAGCGACACCTCGCGCAGCTTCTTCGACTCGCTGAAGGCCAGGCCCATGGACACCAGCGAGAGGGCGAGCATCACCCACGCCAACCAGTACGACGTGCGCGCGTAGAGATTGGCGATTCCGAGGAGGAAGAGACCAAAGCCGAATACCGCGAGTCCGCCATCCATCGTGTCCTCCTTGCCCGGAGCATTCCCCCAGGAGGGAGAGGGCGGGAGACGGTTCGTCCCCTCGCACGCCTCCGCATTCTCAGTCCGGTGCTGGAGGGAAGATGCGAACCGGCATGGGCGCGGGGGACTCCCCTGGGCCCGTCAGACGCCGAGACCGACCGGGGGCCGGGCGGACGGCGCGCGCGCGGGAATGCGAACGAGGTGTGACAGTGGACGTTTGGCCCTGCGGAAAACCTTGCAGGCAGGCCCCTGCTGACGCATGACTCACCGCGCACAGGGCCGGGAGCACGTGACGAAGAACGGTGCCATGCGGTGGATGTTGCTACTCGTGCTGGTCGCGCCCCTGGTGGGCTGCCGCCGCGTGAGCTTCGAGGACCAGGTGCTCACCAAGCCCGCCGTGCGCTACCGCGTGGGCAGGCTGCCGGAAGCGTGGCACCGGGTGTGGCTGGAGGGCAATGACCTGGCCTTCGCCGAGGAGGGCACCGGCCGCGCGCTCTCCGTCAACGCCACCTGCGAGGGGCATGACGACCCGCCCCTGCCGGTGCTCACCCGCCACCTGCTCGCGGGCTTCACGGAGCGCCAGGAGGTGTCCTCGAAGCTCGTCCCCATGGCGGAGCGCGAGGCCCTGCGCAGCCGCTACCTGGCGAAGCTGGACGGGGTGCCAGTGCAGCTGGAACTGGTGGTGCTGAAGAAGGACAACTGCGTGTTCGACTTCTCCTACGTGTCCCCGCCGGGACTGGCGGAGGAGCGGCTGGCGGACTTCGAGACGCTGCTGGCCGGCTTCGAGTCGGAGCGTTCGAAATGACGCCGGAAGTGGAGGCCAGCGCCGCCGCACCGCCGGAGAAGGAGGGGCTCGTCGCACGCACGAAGGTGCGCCTGGAGTCGCTGGGCGCGCTGGCGCTGATGTCGGGCCAGGTCTTCAGCCGCGCGGTGCGCCCGCCGTACGACTGGAAGACGCTCGTCTACCACACCGAGTCGCTCGGGGTGCGCTCGCTGCCGATTGCGCTGCTCACGGCGACGTTCGCCGGGCTCGTCATCTCGTTGCAATTCGGTTACTTCCTGGCGCGCTTCGGCGTGCAGTACACGGTGGGGCGCGTGGTGGTGCTCACGCTGTTCCGCGAGCTGGCGCCGGTGCTCACCGCGCTCACGGTGGGCGCTCGCATCGGCAGTGGCATGGCGGCGGAGCTGGGCGCCATGACGGTGACGGAGCAGGTGGACGCCATTCGCGCGCTGGGCGCGGACCCGCTGCGCAAGCTGGTGGTGCCGCGCGTGCTGGCGTGCCTGCTGGTGATGCCGGTGCTCACCATCTTCGCGGACGTCATCGGTCTGGTGGGCGGCGCGCTGGTGGTGAAGCTGCAGTACGCGCTGCCGCTGGAGCAGTTCTTCCAGGGAGCGCTGGACGCGGTGCTGCTGGAGGACTTCGTCTCCGGCGTGTTCAAGGGCGCGGTGTTCGGCGTCATCATCGGGCTGGTGGGCTGCTTCAAGGGGCTCACCGTGGAGGGCGGCACGGAGGGCGTGGGCCGCGCCACCACGCAGACGGTGGCGGTGACCTCCGTCTCGGTGTGCCTGGCGGACTTCTTCATCACCAAGCTGACGCTGTACTTCTGAGGCCCCATGCGTCTCGCCCGCCGCCAGGAGCCCTCCACCTTCGAGTTCCGCAAGCCCACGCCGGGCGAGCGGCTCATCCACTTCGAGCACCTGACGAAGGCGTTCGGCCCCAAGCACGTCTACGACGACGTGGAGCTGGACGTGCGCGCGGGGGAGACGCTGGTGGTGATGGGCGGCTCGGGCACGGGCAAGAGCGTGCTGCTCAAGTGCCTCATCGGCCTCTTGCGGCCGGACACGGGGCGCATCCTGTTCCAGGGGCATGAGCTGACGCACTTCACGGAGGACCAGTTCATCCCGGTGCGCCGGCACGTGGCCATGGTGTTCCAGGGGGCGGCGCTCTTCGACTCGCTGACGGTGGGGGAGAACGTGGCGTACCCGCTGCGCGAGCACTTCCCGGAGATGCCCGAGAGCGAGCTGCGCGAGCGCGTGGCCCAGAAGCTGGCGCTGGTGAATCTGCCGAACACGGAGCACCTGATGCCGTCGGATTTGTCGGGCGGCATGAAGAAGCGGGTGGGGCTGGCGCGGGCCATCGCCACGGACGCGGAGGTCATCCTGTGGGACGAGCCCACCACGGGACTGGACCCGGTGACGACGCAGTCCATCAACGAATTGATCAACTCGATGAAGACGAAGCTCGGCTGTACCTCCATCGTCGTGACGCATGACATGGTGAGTGCCTTCTCGGTGGGAGACCGGCTGGCGATGCTGGCCAACCGGCGCATCGTGCAGGTGGGCACGCGCGAGGAGATACGGCACTCGAAGGTGCCGGAGGTGCGGGCCTTCCTGGACGCGCGCCGCGCCGAGCTCGTCCCCGGAGGCGCGTCATGAGCCTGTTTCCTTCCGCCTCGGGCGAGCGCCGGCTGGCGCTGCGCGCGGGGCTCTTCGTGGCCATGGGCCTGGCGGTGGCGGGCGTGGTGGTGTTCTTCATCGGCCAGGAGTCGCGCCTCTTCGAGCGGCAGGCCACGTACCGCGCCTACTTCAGCAACGTGCAGGGGTTGAGCGACGAGTCGCCGGTGTGGATTGGCGGCCTGAAGGTGGGGAAGGTGACGGGCATCACCTTCTCCCAGGACCCGGACGACGCGCGGCTGGAGGTGCACCTCCAGGTGTCGCGGAAGTACACGGACCGCATCCGCGAGGACTCGGTGGCGGTGCTGTCGAGCATGGGCGTGCTGGGCGACAAGGCGGTGGACATCTCGCTGGGCAGCCCCACGGCGCCGCCGGTGGAGTCGGGCGGGGTGCTGAAGTCGTCGGCGGGAGGGGACATCTCCACGCTGCTGAACGGGGCGGGGCAGGTGATGGAGAACTCCATTGCCATCAGCAAGTCGCTGCGCGAGGCGGTGGACGCGTACGCGGACCCGGCGCTGGCGAAGGACGTGGCGCGCGGCATGGCGTCGCTGCGGGCGCTGCTGGAGGAGGTGGAGAAGGGGGACGGCGTGCTGCATGCGCTCATCTACGACAAGAGCGCGGGGCGCGAGGTGCGCACGCTGATGGCGAATGCGTCCCAGGCGGCGCAGCGGATGGACGGGGCGATGGGGCACGTGGAGGCGCTCCTGCGCGAGGTGCGCTCGGGAGACGGCACGGCGCACCAGCTCATCTACGGTGAGGAGGGCGTGACGGCGCTGCGTGAGATGGGTGAGGCGGCGGGGCAGCTCGCGGGGCTCATCGAGGACGCGAAGAAGAGTCCGAACGGGGCGGTGCACCAGCTGGTGTACGGGGATTCGAGGGAGATGTTCGCGGACCTGGGCAGCGCGGCGGCGAACCTCAAGAAGATTACGGCGACGGTGGCGAAGGGGGATGGCACGGTGGGCGGGCTCATCAGCGACCCGACCGTCTACGAGGACCTGCGCGAGGTGCTGGGCAACGTGAAGCGCAACCGCATCCTCCGCGCGCTGGTGCGCTTCTCGCTGAACAACCGCGAGGACCTGGAGCAGATTGGCGAGCCGCGGAAGGAGGAGAAGCCCGTGACGCAGCAGCCGGCGGCGGTGCCTGGCTCATCAGGTGGGGTGGTGCCAGAATCGACGGTGGTTCCGGCTTCCGTTCCAGCTGTTGACGCGCACCCTGGTTGAGGGCGCGAGGCCTGAGTTCGAGCCGGCTGGGTGTTAGCGAACCGGTAGCTCGCGGAAGGCGATGCCCGCGAGCTGGAGCCGCTTCACCGCATCGACGAAGCGCTCATTCGCGAGGATGACGGTCTTGAAGTCGTGGAGGCGGAAGAGGTCCACGTCCTGCGGCAGCGTCACGGCTTTCAGGGCAGCGGCCTCCGCCGGGTAGCCGTTGCGGTTGCTGCCGCATCGGGCGCACGGCTTCTGCCAGTCAGAGGGCAGGCAGGAGGGGTGCAGGTGTCCTCGCACCTGAAGCTCGAGCTCGAGCAGCTCGGGCGCGGCCTTGCCTCGATGGCGTAATTCACCCGGGGCGCCTCGCAAGCCCGGTACGCCCGCGTCCTGGAGCTTCACCACCGCTTCTCGTGCCGCCCATAACGTCCAGGGGGCCTGGAAGAAGAAGTCACCGAAGCGGCCCGAGGACTTCCCCCTGGAAGGGCCGAGCTGTGTCCCTGGCTCCAGCGGGGCCCCGGCGGGAACGCGAGGCCGCAGCAGCTCGCACAGTCGCCGGTACTCCTCCAGTGACACCGCTTGAAGGCTCCGGGGCTCCTCCAGCAGCGCCCGCTCCGGGAGGTCGCCGAGGTCCACCGTCGGGTACGACTCTCCGAGGCCGCCATACCCACCGCACATCGTGCACTCGATGCTGGGGATGCACCACGGGCTCACGCCGTCGATGTTGCCCGTCTGGGATGTGCTCGCATCCTCGAGCACTTCGAAGAGCTTCATGCGCCGCTCCCGTCCATCACCGCAGGTAGTAGTACGGGACGATAGGGCCCATCAGGTCATACTTCTGGATGAGCTTCCCGAGATGCTCCCAGACCTGCTGCTGCGTTGCTCCCGGGTACTGCCTGGCGAACTGGTTTCACTCCTGATTCCACGCGCCCCCGCGCGGCCCATTATTGTGGATGCGCTGGTGGGTGGCCTGCTCGATGACCAGGGTGAAGTCGTGCACGTTCATGCTGCGGGGAGCCCTGGAGAACCACTTCGCGAGGCTGTCCGCCTGGGGGAAGAGGTGATGCCGCACCCAGCCCGGCCCCGAGGGTAGGCGCGGGCTGGAGCGCGGTGTGGAAGCGCATCCCACCAGCAGGGCGCCCAGCAGTCCCGCCACGCAAGCGAGCCTGGATGTCATCGAAGTCCGTATCCGTCGCGGGTGCCGCTGCATCGGAGGGAGGCTAACAGCCAGCGGAGCAGGCGCACGCTCCGCGAGGCGCCGTTGCCACGATGGGCCGCCCGTTCCGTATCAGGGATGAACGCGCCACCCTTCCCGTGATACCGAACTGACCGTGCCTCGCTCCCGGCTCGCCGTCGCCCTCCAGCCGTATCCGCTCCGCCGCCAGCTCGAGGAGGCGGACTGCGGCCCCGCCTGCCTGGAGATGATTTCCGCGTACCACGGCGCCCGGCACGAGCTGTCCTCGCTGAAGGAGCTGGCCCACGTCCAGACGAGCGGCACCTCCATGGTGGACCTGCTCACCACCGCCCAGAAGGTGGGGTTCCAGGCCCGCGGCTTCCACGTGGAGGACTTCTCCGACCTCGACGACGAGGAGGGCCAGGCCCTGCTCCCCGGCATCATCCACTGGGAGGAGAACCACTACGTCGTCCTCTACAAGCTGACGCCGAAGGAGGCCATCATCGGCGACCCCGCCCTGGGCCTGCGCCGCATCCCCCGCGCGCGGCTCGGCGACCACTGGAACGGCATCCTCCTGTCGCTCCAGCCCACCGACGCCATCTTCCGCCCGCTGGAAGTCCCCAATGCGCCGGAAGCCTCCCGTCGCCTCGGCGGCCTGCGGCGCTTCGGCCGCGGCCTGCTGCGCTACCGCGTGCTGCTCTTCCAGGTGCTCCTCACCACGGTGCTCCTCCAGGCCCTCGCGCTCGCGCAGCCCTTCCTCATCCAGGGGCTCGTCGACAAGGCGGTGGGCGGCCGCGACGTGACGCTGCTCGCCGCCGTGGGCGTGGGCCTCGCCGTGCTGCTCGTGGCACAGGTGCTGGTGTCGGTGGCGCGCGGCGCGGGCCTGTTCCTCCTGTCCAGCGGCTACTCGGTGCTGCTGCTGGCGCAGTTCTGGAAGCGCCTGCTGTCGCTGCCCGTGTCCTTCTTCGCGCGGCGCCACCGGGGGGACTTGCTCCAGCGCATCGAGGACCACCAGCGCATCCGCCGCATCCTCCAGGGCGCGTCGGTGTCCGTGCTGCTCGACCTGGTGATGCTGGTGGGCTACGGCGTGGTGCTCTTCCTGTACGACGCCACCGTGTTCGGCATCTTCCTCACGGGCGCCGCGGTGTACACGGTGTGGACGCTGCTGCTGATGCCCCGGCGCACGGTGCTGGACCACCAGCGCTTCCGCGCCGCCGCGGACGCCAGCCGCCTGGAGATGCAGATGCTCGGCGGCATCCAGACGCTCAAGGCGTGCGGCGCCGAGCGTCAGGCCCGCGCCCGCTGGGAGAAAATCCAGGCGCGCGAGGTGGAGGCCGCGCGCCGCATCTGGCTGCACGACACCATCCACAACTCCGGTGCGCAGTTCGTCAACCAGGGCGTGTACGCGGGCATCCTCGTCTACGAGGCGCACCTGGTGCTCGCGGGCCAGCTCACGCTGGGGCAGATGGTGGCCACGCTCGCCATCCTCGGCCTGGTGCTGGCGCCGATGCAGAACCTGGTCATGTTCATCCACCAGCTGCAGGACGTGTTCATCTCCCTGCGCCGCGTGGACATCGTCTACGACGCCGAGCCCGAGCTGCGCGACGACACCGTGCCCACGGCGGGCGCGCTCACCCAGGCGCCGGAGCTGAAGCTGGAGGGCGTCACCTTCCGCTACGGCTCGCCCAATGACCCGCCCGTCCTGGACGACGTGAGCTTCACGATTCCCGCCGGGAAGATGACGGCGATTGTCGGCCGCTCCGGCGCGGGCAAGACGACGCTCACCCAGGTGCTCTACGGCCTCTACCGCGCGGAGCGGGGCCGCGTCCTCTACGACGGCAGGCCCATCGAGTCCTACGACGCCACGGCCCTGCGCCGCTCGGTGTCCTTCGTGTTCCAGAAGACGGACGTCTTCGACGGCACGCTCGCGGAGAACATCGCCCTGGGGGACGACGCGCCGGACGCGGAGCGCCTGGAGCATGCCGCGCGCACCGCGTGCCTGGACGCGCTGCTCGCGCTGCCCAACGGGCTGAAGACGAAGATTGGCGAGGCCGGCATGCGGCTGTCCGGCGGCGAGGAGCAGCGCCTGCAGCTGGCGCGCGCCATCTACCGCAACCCGCGCGTGCTCTTCCTCGACGAGGCCACCAGCCACCTGGACGCGGAGCTGGAGCGCGCGATTACCGAGGCGCTCCAGCGCGAGGCCGCGGGCCGCACCCTCGTGGTGGTGGCGCACCGCCTGTCCACCGTGCGCCGCGCGGACAAGATTGTCGTCCTCGACAAAGGCCGCGTGGTGGAGGAGGGCACCCACGAGGAGCTGGTGGCCATTCCGGGCGGGCGCTACCGCGCGCTCGTCGAGAACCAGATGGAGCAGAGCTGAGCCATGACGTCTCCCAAGCCCCTGCCTCCCGACGAGCTGGACGCCGACCCCGCCCTCACCGACGAGCTGCGCTCGGTGATGCACCCGCGCCCGTACCGCGCCCTGGCCTTCACCGTGGCGCTGGTGGTGGTGCTCGGCGCGCTGGCGTGGCTGGCCTCGCGCACCGTGCTCGCCGTGCTCTGGAAGTAGTGGCTCAAGCCCGCCGCGCGTGCTTCGCGAGCGCGCGGGTGAAGTGGCCGGCGATGTCCGTGCCGCCGCTCGCGTCGAAGCCGAGGAACATGGCGGAGCCGTTCAGCTCCAGGAACTTGAGCACGCCGTCCTGCCCGCGCTTCAGGTCCAACCCCGTCCACCGCAGGCCGAGCACCTCGCACGCCTTCACGCAGTCACGGGCCACCTCGGGCGGCAACTCCACCGGCTCCACGCGCTCCTCGTTCTGCCGGAAGTCGAGCGCGGAGGTGACGATGCGCAGGCTGGCGATGACCTCCCCGTCCAGCACGTACACGCGGAGGTCCTCTCCGGGCAGCAGCTCCTGGAAGGTGACGGGGGCGGCGGACAGCGCGGCGAGCCGCTCGTCGGTGAGGTCCTCGGGCAGCAGCTCGCGCGTGGCGGCGCCGCCGGTGACGGGCTTGTAGGCCACGCGCCCTCCCGCGGCGAAGCGGCGCACGGCCTCCGCGTCGTTGGTCCACAGCGTCCGGGGCACCGGCAGGCCCGCGGCCTTGAGCGCGGCGAGCTGCACCGGCTTGTTCATCGTCCAGTCGCTGGAGACGGGGTTGTAGAGCGGCACGCCCAGCTGCTCCCACCGCGCCACGAGCCCGTTGAGCAGGGTGCCCTTCTCGCGGAAGGCGGTGAGCGTGGTGCGCCAGTCCTCGTCCATGGCCTCCTGCGCGTCCACCAGGTAGGCCAGGGGGCTGCTGTGCAGGCCGCGCAGGTAGACGGCGGCGGGCCGGCCCACGGTGCGCCCGTCCACGGTGATGCCCGACAGGTCGTCCGTGAGGGACACCTTCGTCTCGTCCGGGAAGGCCAGCGTGTCCACGATGACCGCGTCCACGCCCTCCTCGCCCAGCCGGCGCGCCACATCCTTGATGTGGATGTCCTCGCGGGAGCCCACGAGCACCACCGTCCCAGTCTCTGTCTTCATGGTGCCTGTGTACCCTCTCACCGCGGGTTGTCCCACGCCGCACCTCCCATACGGACGCGGGAGGCCTGACGGGTCAGCCCGGGTGCGTACCTCGCGGCCCGCCGCCGTGCCAGCGGTGCGTCAGGCCTCGCCCCCCGTGTCCTTCTCCTCGCCCACCATCATCGTGGTGACCTGGGAGTCGCGGGGCGGCGCGGCGGGCGGGGCCGGGCTCCGGACGGGAACGAGGTCCCGGATGAACAGCGCCCGGGGCCGTTTCTGGGGTTGGGGTTCGCTCATGGTTCCACCCCGCAAGGTGGGACTGGCGAGCACCCGGCGCCAGGGGCCGGGCCCGGGGCGGGGCAGGCAGGGAGGCAATCCCTCGCATGCGTCAGTGCCACCCCCGCAAAGACAAAACGGCGAGCCCCCAGGTGGGAGCCCGCCGTTCATGTCAGGGACGAAAGCTGTCCCGCGCCGGGATTAGCGGCCCGCGCGGTACGAGGTCCACATGCTGTTCATGCGGGCGTTCTGGCCCGCGCTGAACGTGTTCATGCAGGAGTCGTAGCTGTAGTCCATGAAGTTGGTGATGGGGTCCAGGCCGGCGGTGGAGCAGGTGTCACGGCCGGTGGGGCAGCCGGAAGCCGGCGAGGCCTCGGGCGGCGTGTCGCTCACGCTGTCGCCGGGGCTGGCGCAGCCGCCCTGGAACGTGTGGTACAGGCCCATCCAGTGACCGACCTCGTGGGTGCCCGTGTCGCCCTGGTTGTAGTTGCTGGTGGAGCCGCCGGGCAGCGAGCCCTGGAGGACGACGACGCCGTCCATCTTCGAGGTGGCGCCGCTCCAGGGGAAGGTCGCCCAGCCCAGCAGGCCGCCGCCCATGTTGTTGGTGTAGAAGTTGAGGGCGGTCGCGGTGCCCTTGCGCAGGGCGTTCTTCATCTGCGACTCGCAGGTGCCGCCCGTACAGGTGTACCAGGTGCCGTTGTTCGTGTAGTCCGTGCCCGCCAGGTAGAAGCTGAAGCCGGCGGCCGCGTAGGCGGAGTTGAGGACGGCAATCTGGTTGTTGATCTGCGTCGTGGTCACGCCGCCGGAGCCAGTGGAAGAGCGGATGACGTGGAAGTACACGGGGATGGACACCGCCATCGCCTGCACTTCGCCCTTCATCGCCTGACGGGCCTTGAGCGCCTCGAAGCGCGCCTCGATCTCCGCCACGGTCTCCGCGTCGAAGTCAGGGTTGCCGCAGCGGTCGAGCAGGGCCGCCTCCGTCTCCCCCGGAGCCTGCTCCATCTGCGACTCGTCCACGGGACCACAGCCGACCATCGCAGCAACGGCACCGAACGTCACAGCGGCCTTACCGAAAATCGTACGCATGCGTGCATCCTCTGGGGGTTGGGAGCGACGGCGCGTTGTATACGATTCCGTGAATCAAAACAATACACGCAATAATCGCTAATATTGGGTTCACCAGAAGTCGGGGTTGACTCGATATGGGGCGGCTTCCACCCAGCTGGCGAATCGAGCGCGAGCGTCTAGGCTCGCCCCCCTTCGAGGAGACGACGTGAAGGCCTCAATCCCACTACTGATGCTGTGCGTTGCGTTGTTGTTTGCGGTGCAAGCTTCTGCTGCGCCGCGGCGTCTGGTGTTGCTGTTCACCGGGGACAACCAGGGTGAGATTGCACCATGTGGCTGCAAGAAGGAGCCGCAGGGCGGACTGGCGCGGCGGAAGACTGCAGTGGATGCGGAGAGGGGGCGCGGCCTGCCGGTGGTGTTGCTGGACGCGGGTAACGCGCTGTTCCGCAAGCCGGTGCGTCAAGACGAGCCGCTGGTGACACAGCGCGCGGAGCTGGTGCTGGAGCAGATGGAGGCGCTGGGGACCACGGCCATGGCGGTGGGACACCGCGACCTGTCCCAGGGGCTGTCGTGGCTGCGCAAGGCGGCGCAGGGGCCGAAGAAGAAGCTGAAGCTCCTGTCCGCGAACCTGGTGGACAAGGCCGGCAAGGCGCCCTTCGCGGCGTCCACGGTGGTGGAGGCCGGAGGCCTGAAGGTGGGGGTGGTGGGGGTGTCGCCCGAGGGCCCGCCGCCCGGAGAGCCGACGCTGAAGGGGCGCCCGCCGCTGGAGGCGGCCCTGGCCGAGGCGCGCAAGCTGCGCCAGAAGAGCAAGGTGGACGTGGTGGTGGTGCTCGCGGCGATGCCGTACCAGGAGGCCGTGAAGCTGGCGCTCACCGCCGGGGACGCGGTGGACTTCGTGGTGGAGTCGCACGAGAACAAGGGCATTGGCATCGGCGAGCTGGTGGGCAGCCACGCCGCGGTGTTCCCCGCGGGGGAGCTCGGGCGGCAGCTGACGCGGCTGGAGCTGAACGTGGACGGGCCGGGCCCTTCCGTGGACCTGGGCTCGGGGACGCGGGCGCGCCAGCAGCTGGTCGTGGTGGAGGGCAACCTCCTGAAGGCGCACGAGCGGCTGGCCGCCACGCGCGACGAGCCGACGCGCGCCGACCTCACCCGCACCATCGTCGAGCTGGAGGGCCGCATGCGGCAGCTGGAGACGGAGGTGGACGTGAAGGCGCCCGCCGGCGGGCGCGCGCACCAGCTCTCCTACCTCACGCTGGGTCTGGCGGTGGCGGATGACGCGGCGGTGAAGCAGAAGGTGGAGCAGCTCGAGCCGCCCGGCTCGGCCACCGCCACGCCCTGACGCGGGCGCTTCGTCCGGCGGGGCGCCAGCGGCAGGTCGTCCGTCGAGACTGGCCAGCGCCACGCCCTGACGCGGGCGCTTCGTCCGGCGGGGTGCCAGCGCCACGCCCGTCGCGGGCGCTTCGTCCGGCTTCGTACTCGGCACCGGCGCCGGGGCGCTCCGGCGTCGTCGTTTCCGGTGACTTCGCCGGGGGCGTGCGGTCCAATCCGCCGCCATGCAAGCGCTCGCCCTTCGTGAGGACCGTTTCCTGGATGTGCTCCGGCGGCTCATCGCCCTGACGCCGAAGCTGCAGAACAACCCCAGTGGGGGCCTGGTGCCCGAGGAGCGGCTCGCCGCGCAGGTGGTGCTGGACGTGCTCGCGCCGCACCTGAAGAGCGGCTTCATCCAGGTCGAGTCGCTCGCGGGCCCCGGCAACGAGGCGCGGCCCTGCCTGGTGCTCACCGTGAAGGGCACGGGCGAGGGCACGCTGGGCTTCGTGGGGGCACACTTCGACGTCGTCCCCGCGGACGAGAAGGGCGAGGGCTGGGAGCACAACCCCTTCGCGCTGTGGGAGGGGCCCGGCGGCGTGCTCTACGGGCGCGGCGTCACCGACTGCCTCGGCCACGTGGCGGTGATTACGGACTTGCTCGCGCAGCTCGCCGAGCGCGACGTGCGCCCGAGCCGGACGCTGAAGGTGGTGTTCATCTCCAACGAGGAGTCCACGGACCTGCCGGGCCTGGGCCTGGGCTACGTGGCGCAGCAGGGACGGCTGAAGGACCTCCTCGGACAGCCGGTGTACTGGCTGGACAGCGCCAACTTCGGCCCCAACGTGGGCACCGGCGGCAATGCCATCTGGGAGCTGAAGGTGACGGGCGTGGGCGGGCACTCGGGCATGCCGCAGAACTGCGTCAACGCGCTGGAGCTGGCCATGGCCACGTCGCTGGAGCTGGCCCGCTGGTTCCACGCGCGCTACCCCGCCACCGAGGACGAGAAGAAGTGGGGCTTCCTCGCCTCGTCCAGCCTCAAGGCCACCGTGGTGGAGGGCGCCAACACCAAGGAGACGAAGATTCCCGCCGACATCACCCTGCGCGGCGACATCCGCGTGACGCCCTTCTACGACTTGAAGGAGGTGATGCAGTCGGTGGAGGCCTTCGTGCGGGACCTGGATGCGCGCCTGGAGCGCGACGAAGTCCTCCCCGGCTTCCCGCGCACGCGCACCGCGGCCGGCAAGCGCGGCTCGCTGGCGTTCCGCTTCCAGGGCGGCGGCACGGAGGGCATCGCCTGCCGGCTGGACTCGCCGGGGCTCCAGGCGCTGAAGGACGCGATTCAGCACGTGCGCGGCGTGGCGCCGACGCCGTTCTCCCTCACCGGCTCGCTGCCGCTCGTGCGTGACTTGCAGCGCCAGGGCTGCGACGTGCAGATAACGGGCTTCGGGGACATGGCGTACTACCACGCCCCCAACGAGCAGGCCCGGCTGGAGGACTTCCGGCAGGGCTTCACCATCCTGCGCGAGCTGCTCGTGCGGCTGTGATTCGCCCAGGCTCCGGGGCTCCACCTGCCCCGCGAGCCGGGACGCGCGTCGCTCCCGCCACATCGCGCCCACATGGTCGTGGACAGCGGCCCGGCGGCTGGCCAGATTCGGGGCCGCGCCTTCGCGGCATCCCTCAGGGGCCCTCGCGGGCTCCGGGCGCGCCAGGAGCGGTGACACCGTGAGAGACCTGCTGATGATTCCGGGGCCGGTGGAGTTCGAGCCGGAGGTGCTCCAGGCGCTGGCGGCGCCCACGCTCGGCCACACGGACCCGGCCTTCATCTCCCTGTTCGGCCGGGCGCTGAAGCGGCTGCGCGAGGTGTGCCTGGCCCCCGGCGCGCAGCCCTTCGTGGTGGCCGGCTCCGGCACCCTGGCCATGGAGCTGGCGGGCGCCAACCTGGTGGAGCCGGGCGACCACGCGCTCGTGGTGAACACCGGCTACTTCAGTGACCGGATGGCGAAAATCCTGGAGCGCCACGGCGCGCAGGTGACGCACGCGCGCGCCGCCCCGGGCGAGTCGCCTTCCGCGGACGAGGTGGAGACGCACCTGGCGCGCGGCGGCTTCAAGGTGATGACCATTACCCACGTGGACACGTCCACCGGAGTCCTGGCGCCCGTGGAGGCGCTGGTGCGCGCCGGGCGCAAGCACGGGGTGCTGGTGGTGGTGGACGGCGTGTGCGCCACCGCGGGCGAGGCCTTCCACCAGGACGCGTGGGGCGCGGACGTGTACCTCACCGCCAGCCAGAAGGCGGTCGGCGTGCCGCCGGGGCTGGCGCTGCTCACCGTGGGGCCCCGGGCGCTGGAGGCGTGGCGCAAGCGCAAGGCGCCGGTGGCCAGCGTCTACTCGGACTGGGCGGAGTGGCTGCCCATCATGGAGGCGTACGAGGCGGGCAAGCCGGCCTACTTCGCCACGCCGCCCGTCAACCTCGTCTGCGCGCTGGACGTGAGCCTCGGGCAGATTCTCGCCGAGGGCATGGAGGCGCGCTTCGCCCGGCACCAGCGCATGGCGCGCGCCTTCCGCGCGGCGTGGAAGGCGCTGGGCCTGCGCATGCTGCCCACGTCCGAGGCCGTCACCGCCAACACCCTGAGCGCCGTCTACTACCCGGACGGCGTGGACGCGGCGCTGGTGGGGCGGGTCAAGGGCCAGGGCATCGTCATCGCCGGGGGCCTCCACCCGGAGTTGAAGACGCGCTACTTCCGCGTGGGCCACATGAACCGCGTGGGCCCCACGGACGTGCTGGCCGCGGTGGGCGCGGTGGAGCGGGCGCTGCTCGCCGCCGGCCACCGCTCCGAGCCCGGCGCCGCCGTGGCCGCCGCCCAGGCCAGCCTCGTCGCGGGCTGAGCCCCGGAAAACCTCCGTACCCGCCCAACCTGGACGGTGGCTCCTCGCCCAGGAGCCATGACACTCCAGGATTCCACCGGCGCGGAATATTGATTCGACAGCAACGTAAAAATATGAGAAGGTTGCCATCCCGGAAGTGGGGGGAATCGGGCCATTCCAGAAGTACCTGCTGGGTTCGCCGGTAGTGTGTTTCCTGGAAAGACCCGGGATGTCCCCACGGTGGAGAGAGCATGCACGTGGGCACGGACGCGAGCGGAAGTGGAGCAGCCTGGGAGCTGGAGCTGCGACGCCTTGCCGCGAGCGAGGAGGACTCGGCTCGCGGGATGTTCTTCCAGGGCACGTTGGACGTGGTCGGCTTCCTGGGCGGAGACGGCGCGGTGGCCCGGTGCAAGGGCGTGGCGGGCCTCTGGGAAATCAACCCCGTGCACATGTACCCCATCAGCCGCTTCCTGCGGATGACGTCCACGGCGGCGCGGCTGCTGGCGCCCCAGCTGGACGGCTTCGAGGGCGTGCTCAAGCGCATGGGCACGCAGGCCACGGTGGACTTCCTGTCCTCCATGTTCGGCCGGGACTTGATGCAGACGGCGGGCGGCAGCCCGCGCAAGCTGCTGCAGTCGCTGGGCGATGCGTACCGCGCGGCGGTGAGCTACGGCGACCGCTACCCGCTGTGGACGGGCGACAGGAGCGCGCGCTTCATCATGCGGCGCGACTTCATGCCCGCCGCGTACCACGAGGGCGTGCTCCAGGGCGTGCTCGAGGCCGTCGGCGCGCAGGACGTGCGGGTGTACGGACGTCAGGTGGCGCTGCTGGACAGCGAGTACGAGCTGTCCTGGAAGTGAAGCCGCACGGGGAGGGCCCGCCAGGCCGCTCGCCTTGCGACACGGTGGGCGGGCCCGTGCCCGCCCCCGCGCCAGCCTCCAGCTTCTGGACGCATCCGCACCGGACACATGCGCATCTTGCGGTGACCGCAACCGTGCGCCGTCCGGACGTCCCCACTTGGCCTACCTCGACCCGAACCGCTTCCGTCACCTGTTGTTGCGCTCCGTGATGTTGCCCGCGGTGCTGGGGACGCTGCTGGCGGGGCTGCTCTTCTGGGAGGTGCGCCAGCTCCTCCATGCGGACGAGTCGGCGGACCGCTCCGACGCGGTGCTCGCGCAGGCCGTCCACGTGCGCCAGCTCCTCATCGACCGGGAGACAGGCCTTCGCGGCTTCCTCCTCACGGGAGACGACAGGTTCCTGGAGCCCTACCACGTCGCGGGAGAGCGCCTTCCGAAGGTCCTGGACCAGCTGGACTCGCTCGTGGCGGACTCGCCGGACCAGCAGGCCCGCCTGGAAGAGCTGCGCCGGCGCCGGGCGGACTGGGAGGCCTTCTCCGACGAGGAGCTGCGGCGCTTCAAGAGCGGCGGGAACTGGCTGAAGCTGGTTGTCGAGGGAGAGGGCAAGCGTCGCATGGACGGCCTGCGGCGGCTGCTCGACGAGCTCACCTCCGTGGAGCGCGAGCGGGCCAACCAGCGCGGCGTCCTCGCCGAGCGCCAGGCGCGGCTGGTGCTCTGGGGCGGCGCCGCCTGGCTGCTCGTGCTCGGGGCCCTGCTGGCCTGGATGGGCCGGCGCCAGCTCGTCGCCATGTCGGACGACTACGAGTCCCTGCTCACGCAGGCCCGGTCGCAGGCTGACGCCCTGCGCGCCAGCGAGGCGCGCCTGGAGCAGCGCGTGGCCCAGCGCACCCAGGAGCTGACGGCGGCCAACCGCGAGCTGGAGTCCTTCAGCTATTCCGTCTCCCACGATTTACGCGCCCCCCTGCGCGCGGTGGACGGCTTCAGCCAGGCGCTGCTGGAGGACGAGGGCGAGCACATCTCCGCGGAGGGCCATGAGCACCTGAAGCGGCTGCGCGCGGCGGCCACCCGCATGGGGCAGCTCATCGACGACCTCCTGCGCCTGTCCCGCCTGTCCCGCACCGAGCTGCGCCAGGAGCCGGTGGACCTGAGCGCCCTGGCCCGGGACGTGGCGGAGGGGCTGAAGCGGAGCGAGCCCGGCCGCGACACGGCGTTCGACATCGCCCCCGGCCTCGCGACGCGCGGGGATGCCCGGCTGCTCCGGGTCGTCCTGGAGAATCTGCTGGGCAACGCCTGGAAGTTCACCAGCCAGCGCTCCGGGGCCCGCATCGAACTTTTCGCTGAGTCCCCGGACGGGCACCCCCGTTACTGTGTCCGCGACAACGGCGTGGGTTTCGACATGGCGTACGCGAGCAAGCTCTTCTCCCCCTTCCAGCGGCTGCACCGGCCCACCGAGTTCCCCGGCACGGGCATTGGCCTGGCGACCGTGCAGCGCATCATCCACCGCCATGGCGGAGACATCACCGCGGAGGCCGTGCCCGACGGTGGAGCCACCTTCCGCTTCACCCTGGAGGAGTCGCACCCATGAATGGCTCCGAGCGCCCCATCCTCCTGGTGGAGGACAACCCGGATGACGTCGACCTGACCCTCCGGGCCTTCAAGCGCGCGGGCATCACCACCCCGGTGGACGTGGCGCGCGACGGGGTGGAGGCGCTCGACTACCTCCATGCCCGCGGCGCCTTCGCGTCGCGTGCCGGACAGCCGCTGCCGGTGGTGGTGCTGCTGGACCTGAAGCTGCCGCGGCTGGACGGGCACGAGGTGCTGCGTCGTATCCGCGCGGAAGCGCTCACTCGGCTGTTGCCGGTGGTCATCCTCACCTCGTCCGTGGAAGAGGTGGACCTGATGCGCGGCTATGGCGGCGGGGCCAACAGCTACGTGCGCAAGCCGGTGAGCTACACGGAATTCGTGGAGGCGGCGCGCCAGCTCGGCCTGTACTGGTTGGTGCTCAACCATGAGCCGCCCTCCGTGCCTCCTCCCGGGACGACGGGATGAAGCCGTTGCGGCTGCTGATGGTGGAGGACAACCCGGACGACGTGGCGCTGGTTCTCCTGGAGCTCAAGCGCAACGGCTTCCGCCCGGAGGCCCTCCGCGTGCAGACGGCGGAGGCGATGCGGCAGGCGCTCGCGCACGCGGAATACGACATCGTCCTCGCCGACTACTCCATGCCGGGCTTCACCGCGCGGGACGCGCTGAAGGTGCTCCAGGACACGGGGCGGGACATCCCCTTCATCGTCGTGGCCGGCAGCATCGGCGAGGACGAGGCGGTGGAGGCGATGCGCGCCGGGGCGCGCGACTACTTCGCCAAGGACCGGCTGGTGCGGCTGGGCGCCGCGGTGGAGCGCGAGCTCGTGGAGGCCCGCGCCCGGCGCGAGCGGGCGCGCACGGAGCTGGACCGGCAGATGCTGGCGCTCGCCAGCGAGGTGCTCGCGGAGCCGGAAGACCTGGACGAGCGGCTGCGCCGGCTGGTGCGGCTGCCGGTGCCGACGGTGGCGGACTGGTGCACCCTGCGCCTGTACGACAAGGGGCGCGGTGGCCTGCGGCTCGTGGCGCTGGCGCACCCGGACCCGACGCGCTCGGCGCGCATGTGGGAGGTGGACCAGCGCCACCCCCTCACGGTGGACATGGACTTCGGGCCGGCGCACGTGCTGGCCACCGGCGAGCCGGAGCTGGTCGAGGAGGTGGCGGCGCGGCCCCGGCCCATCACGAACGTCTCGGAGTATCAGGAAGTCCTGCGCGAGCTGGGCTTCCGCTCGGCGCTGCACGTGCCCATGCGAGGCCGTGCCGGCGTGCTGGGCGTGCTGTCGCTGGCGTTGGACCGCGGCGGCCGGCGCCTGGGGCCGGAGGACCTGTCGCTGGCGCAGGAGCTGGCCCGGCGCGCCGGGCTGGTGCTGGAGAACGCGCGCCTGTTCCGCGAGGTGCAGGACGCGGTGCGGCTGCGCGACGACTTCCTCGTCGTGGCGGCGCACGAGCTGCGCACGCCGCTGACCACGCTGCGCCTGCAGCTCGGCTCGCTGCAGCAGCACGCCGGTGATGCGCCCAGGGCCCTGGAGCTGCAGACGCGGCTGGAGCGCAGCATGCGCCAGGTGCGGCGGCTGGGGACGCTGGTGGAGTCGCTGCTGGACGTGTCCCGGCTCACCACCGGCGAGCTGAGCCTGGCCCCGGAGCGCTTCGAGCTGTCGGACGCGGTGCGCGCGGTGGTGGAGCGCTACGGCGCGGAGGCCGAAGGGGTGGGCAGCCAGCTGTGCCTGTCGGCGGGGCCCGGCCTGTGGGGCCGGTGGGACCGGGCTCGGCTGGAGCAGTCGGTGGAGGCGCTGGTGGCCAATGCGCTGAAGTTCGGCCCGGGCCGGCCGGTGGACGTGGAGGTGGTGCGGGAGGGGCCCATGGGCCTGGTGCGGGTGATGGACCGGGGAATCGGGATTCCGGAAGACCAGCTGGAGCGCATCTTCGAGCGCTTCGGGCGCGCGGTAAGCTCGCGCTCCTACGGAGGGCTGGGGCTGGGGCTGTACCTGGCGAGGCGTGCCGCGGAGGCCCATGGGGGCCGTGCCTGGGCGGAGACGCGGGAGGGTGGCGGAGCGCGGTTCATCCTGGAGCTGCCGTTGGAGAAGGAGGAGCGTACGTGAGCCGGCCGTTGCTGGTGGTGGACGACGACGCGGACCTGCGCGAGGCGCTGGAAGAAGTGCTGCGCGACGCGGGCCACGAGGTGCTGGGGGCGAGCAATGGCAAGCACGCCCTGGAGGTGCTGGGCACCATGCCCGTGCTGCCGGGGCTGGTGCTGCTGGACATGATGATGCCCGTGCTGGACGGGGGCGGCTTCGCCCGCGCCATGCGCCAGGTGCCCCAGTGGCGCGACATCCCCGTGCTCGTCTTCTCCGCGTCCGCCAACGCCCGTCAGGTGGCGGAGGAGATTGGCGCGTGTGGCCACCTGCGCAAGCCCGTGGACGTGGACACGCTCGTGCAGGCCGTGGGCCGGTACAAGATGGAGTGAGGCCCGGGCCCGCACGGACAGTCCGCGTGAATTGACGCTCCGGTGAGGGGGTTGATAAGGAGTTCCTTAACACCCACCTCCCGGAGGGATGGATGCACTTCAACGCGCTGACGCTGCTCCTGGTGCAGCTCATCGTCATCATCGGCCTGTCGCGGCTCATCGGCCGGGGGGCCCGGTGGCTGGGGCAGCCGCTGGTCATCGCGGAGGTGGTGGCGGGAATCGTCCTGGGTCCGTCGCTGCTGGGGTGGGTGGCGCCGGAGGTGATGGGGGCGCTGTTCCCCGCGTCGTCGATGCCGGTGCTGACGATGCTCAGCCAGGTGGGGCTGGTGCTGTTCATGTTCCTCATCGGCCTGGAGCTGGACCCGCGGATGTTGAAGGGGCGGGGGCATGCGTCGGTGGCCATCAGCCACACGAGCATCATCGTCCCCTTCGCGCTGGGGGCGGCCGCGGCGGCGCTGTGGCTGTACCGGAGCCTGTCGGACCCGGCGGTGCCGTTCTCGTCCTTCGTGCTCTTCATGGGCGTGGCGATGAGCATCACCGCCTTCCCGGTGCTGGCGCGCATCCTCACGGAGCGGGGGCTGCTCCAGTCGAAGGTGGGCACGGTGGCCATTGCGTGCGCGGCCGTGGACGACGTGACGGCGTGGTGCCTGCTGGCCTTCGTCGTCTCCATCGTCCGGGCGTCGGACATGGCGCACGCGGCGCTCACCACCGTCTTCGCGCTGCTCTACATCGGCTTCGTGCTGGTGGTGGTGCGCCCCTTCCTGGCGCGGCTGGGCGCGCGGGTGGCCAGCCGCGAGGGGCTGACGCAGAACGTGGTGGCGGGCACGCTGGTGCTGCTGCTGGCGTCCGCGTGGGCAACGGAGCTCATCGGCATCCACGCCCTCTTCGGGGCGTTCCTCTTCGGCGCCGTCATCCCCAAGGAGGGTGGGCTGGCGGAGGCGCTGGTGGAGCGGCTGGAGGACGTGGCGGTGGTGCTGCTCCTGCCCGTCTTCTTCGCCTTCAGCGGGCTGCGCACGCAGATTGGCCTGCTGAACAGCGTGGAGGCCTGGGCCACTTGCGGCGTCATCATCCTGCTGGCGTGCGTGGGCAAGTTCGGCGGCAGCGCGGTGGCGGCGCGGCTGACGGGGATGCGCTGGCGCGAGGCGGGCGCGGTGGGCGTGCTGATGAACACGCGCGGGCTGATGGAGCTCATCGTGCTCAACATCGGCCTGGACCTGGGCGTCATCTCGCCGCAGCTGTTCACGATGATGGTGCTGATGGCGCTGGTGACGACCTTCATGACCACGCCGCTCTTGCGCTGGTTCTACCCGACGGAGGAGCTCGCGCGGGACAGGCTCACCCCCCAGCTGGCGCTGGAGCCGGGCCCGGTGCCCTACAGCGTGCTGATGTGCGTGTCGCACGGGCAGGCGGGGCCGGGCATGGCGTCCCTGGCGCGGGCGCTGGTGGGCGGGGAGCAGGCGCAGCTGCACGCGCTGCACCTGGTGCCGCCCGAGCGCGCGCCGCTGTTGCCGGAGGCGGAGCGGAGTGCGCCCTCGGAGGGCGCGCTGGTGCCGCTGCTGGGCCGGGCGGAGAAGCTGGGGCTGGCGGTGCGGCCCCTGTCCTTCGTGTCCGCGGAGCCCGCCGCGGACATCTTGCGCACGGCGCAGGCGCGGCGCGCGGACCTGGTGCTGCTCGGGTGGCACAAGCCGCTCTTCAGCCAGACGGTGCTGGGCGGCACGGTGCACGAGGTGATGGATGCGGCGTCCGGCACGGTGGCGGTGCTGGTGGACCGGGGACTGTCGGACGTGAAGCGGGTGCTGGTGCCCTTCATCGGCACCCGGCATGACCGGGCGGCGCTGGGGCTGGCGCGGCGGATGATGCGGCAGGTGGGGGCGGAGGTGACGGTGCTGCACGTGACGTCGGACCTGGGCGGCAGCGGCGCGCGGGCGCAGGTGGAGGAGCTGTTCCCCTCCGAGGAGGGCGGCGTGCGGCTGAAGGTGGTGCGTCACGACGCGCCGGACGAGGCCGCGCTGGAGGAGGCGCGCCACGGGTATGACCTGGTGGTGGTGGGCGTGGGCGCGCAGTGGGGCCTGGAGGACCGGCTCTTCGGCCTGCACCGCGAGCGCATCATCCGGGACGCGCCGGGCTCGCTGCTCGTGGTCCGCCACCCGGAGCCCGCCCCGGCCGCGGAAGTCACCGGGGACGCACGTGACGCGGAGCGCGCGATGCCGGCGCGGGGCTGAATGGGACGCATGCGCCTGGGCGCCACTCCGCGGCTGTTCCTCGCGCTGCTCGGAAGGGGCTAAAGAGAAGTCATGCACCTGGGCGCCACCTTGCGGCTGTTGCGCGTGGACGCGGGCGTGTCCCTGCGGGACATGGCCCGGCGCATCGGCGTGTCGAGCGCGTACCTCAGCCGCGTGGAGCACGGCCTGGACGCGCCACCCACGGCCGAGCGACTGGCGGCCATCGCCCGCGAGCTGGACGTGCCTCCCGCGCTGCTGATGGACGTGGCCCAGCGGGTGAGCCCGTACGTGGCGGGCTACCTGGAGGAAGTCCCGGGCGCCGGGACGCTCTTCCTCGAAATCGCGCGGCGGCGGCTGTCGGGCGCGCAGCTGGCGAAGGTGCGCGCCTTCCTGGACGCGGAGTTCCCGGTGCGCGCCGAGCGTGACGACGCGCCCGTGCCGCCGCTGGCCCCGCTGCTGGCCCCGGAGCGCGTGGTGGTGCAGCTGTCCTGCGCGGGCTGGGACGACGTGCTGGACGTGGTGGCCGGGCGCCTGGGCGCGGCGCTGCCGGGCACCGACGCCGCCCGCCTGGTGGAGGAGCTGCGGCGCCGCGACGCGGAGTCCTCGTGCGCGGTGGGCGGCGGCGTGGCGGTGCCTCACGCCGTCCTGCCGGGCGCCACGCCGGTGGCCGCCCTGGTGACGCTGGCGAAGCCGCTGAAGGTGGACACGCCGGACGGGCAGCCCCTGCGGCTGGTGGTGGCGACGGTGGACGGCGGCCGCGTCAGCGCCCGGCTCGTGCGCCTGGCCCACGTGGCGAGGCTGGCCGCCCATGGGCTCGCGGAGCGCCTGCTGGACGCGCGCCAGCCCCGCGAGGTGCTCGCCGTGTTGGAGGAGCTGGAGTCGCTGCGCTGATGCTCAGCCGGCGCGGTACACCCAGTTCACCCAGCCGCCCAGCTCCCGGTAGCCCAGTCGCTGGTAGATGCCCTTCGCCTGCGGCGTGGCCTGGAGCACGGACACCTTCAGGCCCCGCGAGCGCGCCCCGGAGAGCAGCCCGCGCATGAGCTCCGTCGCCAGCCCGCGCCCCCGGGCCTCCGGCGCCGTGGCCACCATGTAGACGCCGGCGGTGTCCCCCACGTCCAGGGCGAAGCCGCAGGCCAGGGGGCGGTCCGCCTCGCGCGCCAGCAGCGTGTGGACGGGCAGCGGGGGGCCCTGGTTCCACGCCTCCAGCATCCCGCCCCACGAGCCCCAGGTGGCGACGTTGAGCGCCACCAATTCCCGCTGCGTCTCGGGGACCTCGAGCGGAATCGAGGGCGGGACGTCCGGTGTCTCCGCCAGCACCAGCCCCATCGAGTCCGCGCCGTGCTCATCGGGCCGGTAGCCGGCGGCGCCCAGCACCCGCCCGCCCGCGTCACTCCCGGGCGTCACCACCACGCGCCACGCCGGTACGCCCTGCGCCCGGAAGAAGTCCTCAATCGCGGGCAGCGCGGCGGCCAGCGCCTCCCCGTCCGTGAAGTACACCTGCTGGAAGTGCAGTTCCTTCACGAAACCTGGCAGGCAGAAGGCGTCCACGCCCGGCAGCTCCAGGTGGCGCAGTTGGCCGCGCTCCTTCTGGAGGTGACGGAAGGCGATGACGTTGGAGAGCAGGCGCGCGGTCAGTTCGGCATTCGTCATTTGGGAGCGGTGAAACGTAGAACATCCGGGCTCGCAAAAGCGCGCACTGGAGGGCCAGGGCGGGTAGGGTGCGCGCAACGCTCATGAGCAGCCCGCGCTTCTACGCCTTCGACCCTCGTGTCACCCGCATCAGCCTGTTCCTCGGGGCCTGCGTGCTGGCGGTGCTCACCGCCTGGGCCGTGGCCGACTTCCGCTCCGGCGGAGGCACCCAGGCCATGGCCCGCGCCGGTGTCTCCGCGGGCCTGATGCTCGCCTTCCTCGTGGCCTTCCAGCGGCTCCGGCCGCGCTCCGGCTGGGGCGTCACCGTGGACGCGCGCGGCGTGCGCGTGGCCCGGCCCTTCAGCAAGAGCGAGCTGGATTTGCACTGGGGCCAGATTGATTCCGTGCGCCGGCTCGGCCGGAGGGGGAACGTGCTCGGGCTGTTCCTGAAGGAAGAGGGAAGGGTGCTCGTGACGCGGCATCTCTTCGCCCGCAGGGCTGTTTTCGAAGAGTTGATCGCCGCGCTGGAGGAGCGACTTCCGCCGCCGCGTTTCGACGCCTGAACCCCTGCTTTCCGGGGGCGGCCGTCCGAGGGGGCGGCCAAGCGAATTTCATGAGTGTTTACGAAGCCTTGCAGCGCCTCGCCGACCTTGTTCAGTGGGGCCCGAAGTGGTAGGCACAAAGCCTGTTGCAAGGCTCCTTTTCCCAAGGACAGCTTCACATGGAAAAGACCCCCGCTACCGGCGCAGCGGTCGCCCCGCCGCCCGTGGAGTATGGGACTGAAAGCATCACCAAGCTCGAGGGCCGCGAAGCGGTCCGGAAGCGCCCCGGCATGTACATCGGCGACACCATGACCTACGGGCTCCACAAGCTCGTGTACGAGGTCGTGGACAACTCGGTGGACGAGGCCCTGGCCGGGCACTGCACGGACATCGAGGTGGTCATCCACGTGGATGGCTCCCTGAGCGTGCAGGACAACGGCCGCGGCATTCCCGTGGGTCCTCACCCGGACCCGAAGTTCAAGGGCAAGGACACGCTGGAAGTCGTGCTCACGGAGCTGCACGCCGGCAGCAAGTTCGGCAACGGGGCCTACAAGGTCTCCGGCGGCCTGCACGGCGTGGGCGTCACCTGCGTGAACTTCCTCTCCGAGTGGTTCAAGGTCCGCGTCCAGCGCAACGGCAAGGTGTACGAGCACGCCTACGAGCGCGGCATCCCCCAGAGCCCCGTGCAGGAGGTCGGCACCACCGACAAGCGCGGCACGTACATCGCCTTCAAGCCGGACACCACGGTGATGGAGACGACCGACTTCAACTTCGAGACGCTCAGCCAGCGCCTGCGCGAGCTGGCCTTCCTCAACGCGGGCCTGCACATCACCGTCCGCGACGAGCGCTCCAACAAGGAGCACGACTTCAAGTTCGACGGCGGCATCGCCTCCTTCGTGGAGTACCTCAACAAGTCGAAGGAGGTGCTGCACGTCCCGCCGATTGCCTTCTCCACGGAGCGAGAGGGCGTCACGCTCGACATCGCGATGCAGTGGAATGACGGCTACGACGAGCGCATCTACACCTTCGCCAACAACATCAACACCCACGAGGGTGGCAGCCACCTGTCCGGCTTCAAGGCGGCCCTCACGCGCACGCTGAACAGCTACGCGGAGAAGGGTGGCCAGTGGAAGGACCTGAAGGAGACGCCCACCGGCGAGGACGCCCGCGAGGGCCTGTCCGCGGTCATCTCCGTCAAGATTCCCAACCCCCAGTTCGAGGGGCAGACGAAGACGAAGCTGGGCAACAGCGAGGTGAAGGGCCTGGTCGAGCAGATGGTGAATGACCAGCTCGCCACCTTCCTCGAAGAGACGCCCATGGTCGCCAAGAAGGTCGTGGCGAAGATTGGCGACGCCTGCCGCGCCCGCATCGCCGCGCGCAAGGCGCGTGAGACGGTGCGCCGCAAGGGCGTGCTGGACGGCGGCGGCCTGCCCGGCAAGCTCGCGGACTGCCAGAGCAAGGACCCCCACGAGAGCGAGCTCTACATCGTCGAGGGTGACTCCGCAGGCGGCTCCGCGAAGCAGGGCCGTGACAGGCGCAACCAGGCCATCCTCCCGCTGCGCGGCAAGATTCTGAACGTCGAGAAGGCGCGCTTCGAGAAGATGCTGACCAGCGCCGAAATCGTGACGCTGATTACCGCGCTGGGCACGGGCATCGGCGCCGAGGACTACGACCCGGAGAAGGCGCGCTACCACCGCATCATCCTGATGACGGACGCAGACGTGGACGGCAGCCACATCCGCACGCTGCTGCTCACGTTCTTCTTCCGCCAGATGCCGGAGCTGCTCCAGAAGGGGTACCTCTACATCGCGCAGCCGCCTCTCTACAAAGTGACGCGCAACAAGAAGGACCTGTACGTCAAGGACGAGCGCGCGCTGAACGAGTACCTGCTCAAGTCCGCCTCGGAGCACTCGCGGGTGCTGACGCCCGAGGGCGAGCTGGGCGGCGCGGAGCTGAAGGCGCTGCTGGAGAAGGTGATTACGTACGAGGAGCGCCTGGAGAAGCAGGCGAAGCGGCGCGACGCGCGGGTGGTGGACGCGCTGGTGCAGGCGACGCGGGTGACGGCGGAGACGCTGGCGGACGACGCGGCGATGCAGGCGGTGGTGAAGGACGTCTACGCCTACTTCGAGCGGCGGATGCCGGACGTGCTGGGCCGCGTGAAGCACGACGTGGTGCAGGACCCGGAGCACCACACGAAGAAGCTGGTGTTCCGCACCGACGTGAATGGCGCCATGCGCGAGACGGTGTTCGACCACGCCTTCCTGTCGTCGCCTGAGTACGTGGAGCTGGCGGGGCTGCGCGACGCCTTCGCGGCGCTGGGCAAGGCGCCGTACAAGGTGAAGGTGGAGGCCGGCGAGCTGAATGCCTTCACGGTGCAGGAAGTCCTCGCCGCGGTCCGCAAGGACGCGCAGAAGGGACTGGGCCTGCAGCGCTACAAGGGTCTGGGCGAGATGAACCCGGAGCAGCTCTGGGACACCACCATGAACCCGGCCACGCGCACGCTCCTCCAGGTGCGGGTGGAGGACGCGGTGGAGAGCGACGAAATCTTCTCGCTGCTGATGGGCGAGGCGGTGGAGCCGCGGCGTGAGTTCATCGAGCGCAACGCGCTCGACGTGCAGAACCTGGACATCTGAGGCTGTCCCTGTCCCCTCTCCCCGCGTGGGAGGGGGGACGGGCGCGGATGCAGGCGGCCAAAAGACCCGTGGGCCCGGTGCCCGCCTCGGCCCCGCGCCCACGCGCCTTTCCCGTCCTTGTCGAACCGGGCCGCCGTGCTCCGCGGCCCACGCTGGCCCTTACGGCAGGAACCGGGCAACCGCTGCCCACTTCGAAGACGCCCCCGCGCGCATGTTCAGCAGCGCGGTGATGCCGATGACGCCCGCCATGGCCGCCAGATTGACGATGCCCATCACGTCGATGGTCTTCATCAGCGCGCGGGCCTTGGACGGCGTCTCGTCCGTGGGCGTGAGCCCCGTCTCGGAGGGCACCGCGCCTTCCGGGGCCTGCGCCGCCAGGCTGGCGCCGCTGATGATGTTGGCCGCCCCCAGGGCCAGCGTGGCGCCGAGCAGCACGTCCTTGGCGATGACCAGCCCGCGCGTCTCGGCGTCGATTTCGCGCCCCGTCAGCTTCGAGCGGCCAATGAGCCAGGTGATGGCCGCCGTCCCCACCGACACGGCGTTGACGATGTTGAAGCCATTCCAGGCGGCATTCACCACCTGTCCGCGCTCCTCCGTCCGGTCAATCACCTTCACCGCCGGGTTGAGGGCAATCTTGCCGAACAGCGAGCCGCCAAAACCGGTGGCAAGCCCGAGGTTGTGGAGCACCAGGGCAGCCGACGAGAGCACAGGCACCATCGAAACACTCCGCGTAGTGGGTGGACGCCATGAGGGTAGGCATCCCCCCCACCGCGGGAGCGTGAGCCGCCGGACACCGGGGGCGGCGTGCAGGCGCAGGCCCGCCCACCGGGGGAGCGTGCTCGCCGCTCGCCCGGTCGCCAGCCCTGGGGAGTGCTGCTAGCGCTCGGAGCGGCGCGAGCCCTTGAGGGCCTCCGCGCGCTCCTTGCGGGACATCACCGTCACGTCGACGACGTCCACCTCGATGGCGCCCGCGTTGTCCGTCACCTTGGAATCGGGGAAGGTGCAGCGCAGGTCCTCGGCCCCGGTGACCTGGTAGCGCTTGCCCGTCTCCAGCATGCGGTGGGTGGAGCGCACCGAGCCGGCGTTGGGGCCACGCTCCACGCACAGGACCTGGCGCACGCGGCCGTTGCTGGCGCGCAGCTCCGCGAAGTCGTCGCGCACGGTGAACAGGTAGGTGGAGCGCGGGTTGAGGCCGCGCAGCACCATCTGGTGCTCCGGCTTGAGCTGCACCGCGTTCTGCTTCGCGTCGAAGGTGAAGGAGCGCGGCGGCACGTACGCGGACTGGCGGAGGTTGACGCGGATGGTGCCGCTGTTGTCCTCCGGCCCGTTGTCGTCCAGGGCGAAGACGTAGAGCCGCTTTGCGCCCTTGATGGTGCGCATGGACGCACCGAGCATGCCGAAGCTGGCGTCCGCGGGCAGGTCTCCCTCGGCGAAGTAGGCCAGCGCGTTGGACGCGGCGCCCCGGCCCTCGGTGAGCGAGGCGGTGCCCTCCGTCCACACCGAGTACGCGGCGCCCGGGTTCAGGTCGATGGAGGCGGTGGGGTACTCGGGGATGGGCACGGCGTTGTACATGGGCCGCAGCACCACCACTCGCGTGGGGTAGTCCACCTCGTGCATGGCGCGCAGCTCCGGGTCGCCCGGCGCGCCCTCGCCGGCCTCGGTCCCCGCGTCCGCCGTCTCGCTGGCCACCACGGCACCGGCGTCCGCCGTGGCGGTGGCCAGGGCCACGACTCCCGCGTCCACGGTGGCCCCCGCGACGGGCAGCGGCGGCACGGGCGCGGCGAGGGCCTGCAGCTCCGCGTTGATGGGCTCCACCATCTTCGAGGAGGGGGTGAAGCGCCGCGTCCAGGCCAGGTGCCCGGGCAGGGTCAGCACCAGGGTGTTGGCCTCGCCCACGATGACGCCCTCCACCATGAGGGGTGAGCGGCCGGGAATGTCCCGGCCGTTGAGCTTCACCTGGGCGCCCGAGGGCTTGGAGGTCACCCACAGCGTGGTGGTCTCCACGCTCTCGCCGGGGGCGTAGTCCGCCTTGAAGACGAAGTTGTAGAGCAGCCCGAGGACGAGCAGCACGCTGGCGATGCCGAAGATGTAGATGCTCAGCGTGCGCACCTGCTGCTGCCGCTTCGCGGCGCGCTCGGCCTCCTCGAGGGCCAGCTTCTCGCGGGCCTCGTCGGCGGCGGTGCGGAACCCGCCAGGCCCGCGCGCGGGCGCGGTGCGCGCGGCGCCCGTCGGCAGGTCCGCCGCATCGTCGACGGCGGGCACCTCCACCGGGGTGTCGCGCGGCGCGGCGAGCGTGGGGACGATGGCGGGCACGCCGCCGGCGTCGGTGCTCGGCTCGTCGGGCAGCTCCGGCACCGGAGGCGCGGTGCGGTCCGTGACAGGCCGGCGCGTGCCGCCCTCCGAGCGGGGCATGTTGGGGTTCGTCACCCGGCGCAGGCCGCCCGCGCTGGTGACGCGGCGCATGGCCGGGTTGCTGGTGGTGGGGCGGCGCTCGCTGGTGGGGCGGCCGCCGCCATCGCTCGGGGGCTTGCGCACGCCGGGGCTGCCGGGCGTGGAGCGCTGCGAGTTGCTGGAGAGGGGACGGGCGCGGCCCTGCGAGGCCTCCGCGGTGCCCGTCTGCCACGAGGCCAGCTGCTCCTTGAAGGCGGGGGAAATCTCCGGTGCCTTGCGGCCCTCGGCGGCCAGCTCCTCGGCGAAGAGGAAGGCCATGAGCTGCGACAGCATCGTCGGCGTGAAGCGCGGGTTGTCGCGGTAGAGCAGCTCCACCAGCGACTCGCTCATCTCCTTCGCCGTCTGGTAGCGGGTGTCGCGGTCGATAGCCATCGCGCCGGAGACGATGTTCTCCAGCTCCGCGCTCACCGACGGGTTGAGCGACGACGGCGGCAGGCAGTCGCCGCTGATGATGCGGGGCAGCACGGCGACGAACTCGCCCTCGTAGGGCCGCTTGCCGCAGACCATCTCGTAGAGGACGACGCCGGCCGCGTACACGTCCGTGCGGGCGTCCAAATCTTGCCGGCCCTGGGCCTGCTCGGGGGAGAAGTACGGGTACTTGCCCTTGAGGGTGCCGGGGGACGTCTTCGCCTCGACGGCGCTGGTGGCCTTGGCGATGCCGAAGTCGATGACCTTGACCTCGCCCTCGTAGGAGATGAGGACGTTGTCAGGGGACACGTCGCGGTGGACGAGCCCCATCTCCACGCCGTCCTCGCCCACGTGGCGGTGCGCGTAGTCCAGGCCGTCACACAGCTTGCTGACGATGTGCAGCGCGAGCGGCTCCGGGAAGAAGCCCATGCCGGCCTTCTGCGCGCGGCGGAGCACCTTGGACAGGGGCTGCCCCTGCACCAGCTCCATGGCGATGAAGTACTGGCCGCCCACCTCGCCGAAGTCGAAGACCTGGGCGATGTTGCTGTGGCTCATGCTCGCGACCAGCCGCGCCTCGCCGATGAACATCTCGACGAAGTCGGTGTCATCGACGAAGTGCGGGAGGATCTGCTTGATGACGCACGGCTTGGTGACACCCGCCGCCCCCGTCATCCGGGCGCGATAGGTGACGGCCATGCCGCCCGCGGCAATCTTCGATAGCAGGACGTATTTGCCGAATTGCTGAGGGCTGGGTTCCGCCACGGGTGCTGGGCCAGGGAAGATGAAGAGGGAGGTGGAGCATACTCCCGTTCCGGAGAAAGTCCTGGTTCCCGCTCGCGCGGCACGCGAAGTTTTCGCTGGGAGTGCTTGGATCAGACGGAAGGCATCCGGATTCCGGTGTGGGCGGGGGAAGCCGGGTGTCCGGGGACCCCGCCAGGGGCGGGTGCGGGCGGGGTCGGACTCTCGGAGTGAGTCCTGTTGAATCTCAGAATGATTGGTTGAGGCGGGTGAAGTATCTGACTGGGTGGGCAAGCCGCTGGAATCCGAAGGGATTCGGGGTGGCGAGGGGGGCGGTGGAGACCGGGGCGTGAGCGGGGCTGTCAGCTGGCTTCACACTTCTTAAAGACGGTCTCTGGGGCGCGCGGTCCGTTGCCGGTTATCTAGGTCGGCACGACCGGCGGCGCCGGCGCGCGGGGAGCGGCCGGCTCCTCGCGGGAGAAAGAGGCGAAGCCGATGGTGTCCGAGCTCCCCCTGCGCTCGCGGTGGGCTTGCCTGGCCTTGATGGGACTGCTGGTGGCGCTGCCGTCGGCGGCGCGGGCGCAGTCCGCGTTCGACCTGCTATCGTCGGGGCCGGAGCTGGGCGGACTGGACGTGCCGAGGGACGTGCCGGTGCGTCTGCCCGCGTCCGTTCCGCCCATCCGCGTCGGTGTCGAGCAGGGGCTCGCGGCCCGCTCGTCGCCGGTGGGTGGGATGGGGACGGTGCGGGAGGGTGCCACGGCGGTGTCGTATGGGGCTGCGGCGGACGGAGCCGCGCGCGCTGCCCCCGAGTCCGAGGTGCGCGCCCACGCGGCGCTCGCGGGCGACGGTGCCGCCGCCGGAGCCTCGACGGTGCTCGCGGGGGATGACGCCGCGACCCGGACTTCGATGGTGCGGGCGGGCGACGGTGCCACGGTCGGAGCTTCGACGGTGCTTGCGGGCGGCGGTGCCACGGCCGGAGCTTCGACGGTGCCTGCGGGCGACGGTGCCACGGCCGGTGCTTCGACGGTGCTCGCGGAAGACAGTGCCGCCACTGTTTCAACGGTGCTCGCCGTGGGCGACGGCGCCGAGGTGGTGCCCGGGAGCGCGCACTCCGGCCCGCTCTCTCCGCAGGTGAAGCCGGGGCCCCTGTCGCCGGGCCTTGCTCCGCTCTCGCCAATGGATGATCGCCCCTTCAAGGTGATTCCGATGGCGGCGTCGGTGCTGCCGGGGCTCGTCTTCCACGGGTTCGGCCCGTGGCTCGCGGGGGATGGGCAGACGGCGAAGCGGCTCTTCGCGCTGGAGGGCACGGGCCTGGGGCTCATCGCGCTGGGCGGTGTGCCCATCGCCTTCACGGGGGCTTCACGGCGCACCATCGCTCCGCTGTACGCGGTGACGCTGGCGGGCTTCAGCGTGTTCGGCATCTCCGCGCTCGCCAACCTCTACGCGGTGACGTCGCCGGCCTTCGACCCGGGAGTGCCCGCGTCGTCGCTGCCGCCGCTGGAGCTGGAGATGGGCTACCAGTACGTGAATGACCCGTCCTTCGACTACGGCCACTTCGTCACACTGGGCGCGCTGGCGCGTCTGGACGCGGTGAAGCTGGGAGCCACCGCGCGGCTGTCTCCGGGCGAGGGCAACACGCAGGTGCGCCTGGGCGGCGCGTACCGGCTGCTGGGCGAGCCCGAGGGCGCGCGTCTTGGCTCGGATGGCACCTCGCTGGACGCGGAGCTGTATGGCCTCTTCCACCGCTACCCGACGGAGGGCTTCACCATGGCGGGCGCGGAGCTGGGCCTGCGAGGCCGCTACGCCATGGCGCGGGTGAGCCCCTCGCTGGCGGGCTCCTTCGCGGAGGCGAGCATCGGCACGTCGCTGCAGGGGTACAGCTACCCGGGCGCGGTGAGCGACGGGAACCTGGACGAGCAGCTCCTCTTCACCTTCGGCTACGGCGTGTGGCTGGGGCGCGGCGGTCCGGTGCGGGGCGACGCGCTCCTCTACTACGACCACCGCAAGGACGGCTTCGCGGGAGGCATGCGCACGCGCGGAGGCGGAGTGGTGGGCAGCTTCGGCCTGCGAGGCCGCGCGCTGCTGACGAATGACTGGGGCGTCGCCGCGGAGGTGCAGGCGGGCGGGGCCATCGTGGGACGGCTGTCCCTCATCTATGCCGTGGGAGGTGGGTCATGAATGGCGCGAACGTCTGGGTTGGCATCGGTCCCTCTCCCCGCTACGCGGGTACGCGGCACGCGAGTGGTCAGCACCACACCTCCGCCGACGAGTGGGCCCAGCTCGGCCGGCGCTGGGGCTACCTGGCCGCGAGGAATGCGCGGCGCCAGCGCGACGGAGTCACCGAAGCGCGTGAGAACGTGGTGCGGACGGCACCCGTGGATGGTGAACCGTGAGGCGAGCGCTCTACCTGGGCACGATGGGCGCGCTGCTCCTGTCCGGCTGCATGCGGCCGGCGGAGAACCGCGCGGTGCGCGACTCCAGGGTGGGCCGCGCCGAGAGCGGCGGCATGTCGCTGGAGGTCGGGGACGGGCTGGCCGCCGTGCGCAGCCTGGCGCCGGGAGCGCTGATGCTCTGGGGCAACGCGCCAGCATTCACCGCGCGCGCCACGCTCGCGGCGGATGCGCCGTCCGACTGGGTGCTCACGGTGCGCAACGCCATGCCGGACGCGGAGCTGCTCGCGGAGGTGGACGGCGGTGAGGCGCTCACGGTGGAAGCCCTGCCCCAGGCCCTGCCCACCGTGAAGATGTGGCGCGTGTCCCTGCGCCCGGGAGCGACGGCGCGGCTCACCGTGGCGCCGCCGGACTGGCAGGCGCGCGAGCCCTTCCGCTTCGCCGCGCTGGCGGACGTGCAGGAAGCGCTGCCGCGCGTGGGCGACATCTACGAGCGGATGCGCAAGGACGACTCGCTGCGCTTCATCCTCTTCGCGGGAGATTTGACGGAGGGCGGTAGCCGCGAGGAGTTGCTGGAGTTCCAGGAGCGCCTGGAGGCCAGCTCGCGGATTCCGCTGTACGCCACGCTGGGCAACCACGAGACCTTCGCGAAGGACGCGGAGGAGTACACCGCGCTGGTGGGCCGGGGCAGCCAGAGCTTCACCTTCCGGGGCGTGCGCTTCTCGGTGGTGGACTCCAGCAACGGCACGCTGGACCCGGCGGTGGAGGAGCAGCTGGAGACGTGGCTCGCGGCCTCTCGAGACGGCGTGCACGTGGTGGCCATGCACGTGCCGCCGCAGGACCCGGTGGGACTGCGAGGCGGAGGCTTCGCGAGCAAGGGTGAAGCGGCGGGGCTCGTCGGGAAGCTCGCGCGCGAGCGCGTGGACCTCACGCTCTACGGCCACATCCACTCGTACTACTCGTTCACCAATGCGGGCATCCCGGCCTTCATCTCCGGAGGCGGCGGCGCGATTCCGGAGACGTTCGACGGCGTGGGCCGCCACTACCTCGCGGTGGACGTGGGCGCGGACGAGGGGCTGCGCGAGGCGTCGCTGATCCGCGTGGACTGAAGCCCGTGCGCTGCCACTGAACGAAAGGGCACCAGGCACCGTGGGCTTGAAAACGCGCGCGGGGCCGACTTTCCGGCTTGGCAGCGTACCCCCTTGATCTGACACTGAACCTATGTGCAGATGGGTGGACCTTCCCGCACGAAACCCGGAGGCCCGCCCATGTTCGATTCGAACGAGAACGACCCTATTTCCCCGGCGCTGCGCGCGCTGCTCGAGCTGTTCGCCACGGAATTGACGGAGGTGCGCTTCCCGGACGTGGACGCCGAGGTGCTGGACGACGCGGCGGCGGTGGTGCGGGAGAAGGCGGAGCTGGTGGCGAAGGCGCAGGCCGCGCTGGACGCCGCGCGCCTGGCACTGCACGAGAGCCAGGACGCGCTCCTGCAGAAGGGCCAGCGGGCGCTGGCGTACGCGCGCGTGTTCTCCGAGGACAACGCGGAGCTGAGCGCGAAGCTGGAGGGCATCAACCTGCCGCGCTCGACGCGCAAGGGCCCGCGCGCGGAAGGCACGGCGGCCGAGCCCGTCGCGGCCGCGCAGGGCAACGACGACAACGCCCCCAAGCGCCGCGGCCGTCCGCCGAAGGCCCGTCCGGCCACCGGCGCGTCGCTGTTCGCGGACGGCGCCACGCCCGAGGCGCTCGCCGCCCACGCGCACGAGTCCGGCAACGGCGTGCTGCCCACGGCCTGAGTCTCACGGCCTCGCGGTGAAGTGCTCGCGGCCCGGTGCCTCGTGGAGGTGCCGGGCCGTCGTGTCTGGAGCGCGGCAGGTGGGGGCCTGGACACGGCCTTGTTCTAAGAATGGGCCCGTTCTTGGAGTAAGGAGGGCCCTGGCTGGCTGGTAGCTCCCGCCGGCTTCAACGAGGACCGGAGGCGCGATGCGGGCAGGTCACCACGTTGGGACGACTCGGTCAGCCGAGGAGGCCCGCGATGCTTGAACGTCTGGACCTGGAAGGTGTCGGGCCGAGCCCGAGCCTCTCGCTCGCCTTCAAGCCGCGGCTGAATCTCCTGACGGGTGACAACGGTCTCGGAAAGACGTTCGTGCTCGACCTCGCGTGGTGGGCACTCACGCAGAGGCTCGACCATGTGCCAGCACTTCCCAGGGAGGACTGGCCTGGGACTCCCCGGATTGCGGTGTCCATCAAGGGCCGGGACGGGGGGAGCGCACAATTCACTCGACAGCTGGATATTCGGGGGCCGCATCCATCGATTCTCTTCCCCGTGAACTCCGGGCTGACGCTGTATGCCCGCGTGGATGGAAGTTTCTCCGTGTGGGATGCGGCCCGGAACAACTGGGACGGTGAGCACTCCAACTTGTCATCCTACGAGTTCTCTCGCGATGCACTCTGGAACGGTCTCGAGAGCGACGACGGTCGCGTCCTGTGCAACGGCCTCATCCGAGACTGGGTCTCGTGGCAGATTCGCGGGGCCGAGTCCTTCCAGCGGCTGAAAAATGTCCTCAAGGTTCTATCGCCGGGTGCCGGCGAGCCGCTGACGCCAGGAGAGCCAACGCGCGTCAGCATCGAAGACGTTCGGGACATCCCGACGCTGCAGATGCCCTATGGACTTGTTCCGTTGACGCACGCATCCGCTGCTGTGCGGCGCATCGTTGGGCTGGCGTACCTGCTGGTCTGGGCTTGGGAGGAGCATGTCCGAGCAGCCAAGCTGCTACGGGTATCCAAGGCCGACCACATCGTGCTGCTCTTCGACGAAGTGGAAGCTCACCTCCATCCCCGCTGGCAGCGCCTCATCCTCCCGTCCTTGCTCGATGTGGTCCGAGCACTTCAGGAAGACGTTCCGGTCCAGGTCATCGCAGTCACGCACTCTCCGTTGGTGCTGGCCTCCATCGAGTCGCGCTTCGAAGAGTCCCAGGACGCACTCTTCATGTTCGACCTCGTGGGTAATGAGGTGAAGGTCGCTCAGGCGGAGTGGCGTCCCCGAGGCGATGCCAACGCATGGCTCACCTCGGAGGTCTTCGACCTCAAGGAGCCGCGCTCCGTGGAGGCCGAGCAGGCCATCACCCAGGCGAAGGCCGCGCTCAAGGACCCGAAGCTCCCTGTCGAAGAGGTCCGCCGCATCCACAACGAGTTGCACCGCCTGCTCAAGGACACGGACCCCTTCTGGCCTCGCTGGCTCGCCCGGGCGGAGGCCGCGGGCGTCGAGCCATGATTCCCGTCCAGCCCCAGCCGGAGCCGCTGGACTTCGACGCGCGGGTCCGCCAGCCGGGCCGCAAGGACCTGGCCGACGCGGAAGGCGAGCTTCGGCCGCATTGGCGTCACTGCGCCACCCAGCTCTGGACGGCGTATGGAGGTATCTGCGCCTACTCGTGCCTCCATATCCCGCGTGGCACGGGTGGCATCTCCGTCGACCACATGCTGCCCAAGTCGAAGCGCCGGGAGCTGACGTACGAGTGGGCCAACTACCGGCTTGCGTGCACCCGGATGAATGCGCGGAAGAACGACCTGGAGGACGTGCTCGACCCATTCGAGGTTCGGGACGGCTGGTTTGCTCTCGACCTCTCGACGCTGCAGGTCGTCCCTGGCCCGGGCATTTCAGAGGAGGTGCGCAAGCGTGTCCAGGAGACCATCCATCGGCTGGACCTCAACAGCGACGAGTTCGTCCTGCAGCGAAGCGAGTACTACGACGGGTATCTGGAAAAGGACCTGAGCTTCCGCTTCCTCCAGAAACACTTCCCCTTCCTGGCGCGGGAGCTGGTCCGCCAGGGACTCGTCAAGCAGGAGGAGTAGGCGCCGTCAGTTGGGCAGGAACACCGCTCGCACGCACCCGTCCTGCTTCTTCTTGAACAGCTCGTACCCGCGCGGTGCGTCCTCCAGCGGGAAGCGGTGAGTGGCGAGGAAGGACGGGTCCAGCTCGCCCTTCGCCGCGTGCTCCAGCAGGCGCGGCAGGTACTTCTGCCCGTGCTGCTGCGCGGTGCGCACGGTGAGCCCCTTGTTCATGATGGCGCCGATGGGGAACTTGTCCATCACCCCATAGACGCCAAGTATCGACAGCGTCCCGCCCTTGCGGCACGCGAGGATGGCCTGCCGCAGCGCCTCGCCCCGGTCCGAGTGCAGGTGCAGCGCCTGCTTCGCCCGGTCATACGCGTACTCCACGCCCGTGCCGTGCGCCTCCATGCCCACCGCGTCGATGCACGCATCCGGCCCGCGCCCGCCGGTCAGCTCCTTGAGCAAGTCCAGGACGCTGTTCACCTCCGCGTAGTTGATGGTCTCCGCGCCCACCTTCTCGCGCGCCAGCGTCAGTCGCTCGGGGAAGCGGTCGATGCCAATCACCCGCTCGGCCCCGAGGAGGAAGGCGCTCTTCATCGCCATCAGCCCCACGCCGCCGCAGCCCCAGACGGCCACCGTCTGTCCCGGCTGGATGCCGCAGAAGTCCGCGCCCATGTAGCCGGTGGGCGCGGCGTCGGAGAGGAACAGGGCCTGCTCGTCCCTCACGCCCTCCGGCACCCGGAAGCAGTCGGTGTCCGCGTGCGGCACCCGGACGTACTGCGCATGCGCGCCCGCGTAGCCGCCGAAGGCATGCGTGTAGCCGTAGATGCCGGCCGTCGGGTAGCCGAACACCGGCTCCTGCAGCTCCCCCTTCGGGTTGGTGTTGTCGCAGAGGGAGTAGAGGTCGTGCTGGCAGTACCAGCAGTTGCCGCAGCAGATGAAGGACGGCACCACGACGCGGTCCCCCTTCACCACCTTCTTCACGTCGCGGCCCACGTCGACGACTTCGCCCATGAACTCGTGGCCGATGACGTCCCCCTCGCGCATCGTCGGGATGTACCCGTCGATGAAGTGCAGGTCCGAGCCGCACGTGGTGGACATCGTCACCTTCAGGATGACGTCGCGCGGATTGACGATGCCGGGGTCGCCCACCGTCTCCACGCGCAGGTCGTTGATTCCATTCCAGCAGAGTGCTCGCATCGACGTGTCCCTCAGAAGGAGGAGAAGCCGCCCTCGCGAGCGGCGGGGTTGCGGTCCGTCGTCGCGATTTCGCCCGTCTCGACCAGGCTCTTGAACCGCGTGAGCGCCTTGTGCGCGAGCGCGGTGGGCCCCCCGCTGAAGAGCTTCAGCATGGCCTCCCCGAGCGCGCCGCCCGGCGGGCTGAAGCGGAAGCGCAGCGTCACCACCGTGCCCCAGTCGCCCGGTGCGGGGCGGAAGCGCACCTCGCCCGAGTTGGGCAGCGGTGCGCCCCTCAGGGACTCCCAGCGCAGCAGCTCCCCGGGGTGTTCCTCCACCACGTGCGAGTCCCACTCGAGCGTCTTCCCGAACGGCCCCTGCATCTTCCAGTGCCGGACGTCCGGGCCCACGGAGGTGACTTCCGCGAAGTGGGCCATGACCGTGGACAGGGTTCCGACGTCGCGCCATGCGCGGTACAGCACGTGTCCAGCCTTCTGGATGGTGACGGAGCGCTCCATCACCGTCCCTCCCGTCACCACGCCCTCTTCGCGGCCCGCGCGCCCGGTGAGGCGCCGCATGCGGACGTTCGGGACTCCGCCGATGAGCGAGCGTCCCCGGGCGCCACGGGAGATGAGCTCACCGCCCGCGAGCACCAGCGCCACGCCTCCGAGCGAGCGGCGCTGGAGGCCCATGCTCAGGAGCGCCCCGCCCAGGAAGGCGCTGGCCACCTGCTTCGCCCGGTCCGCGTCCTCCGCCTTGCGTCCCTCTGCCTCGACGCCCTGCCACTCCCCGTTGCTGGGGGACCCGGAGGAGGGGACGACCCCCGTCGTGCTCCGCGGGCGTGGAGCCGAGGGCTCCTGCGGTTTTTCGGCCATGGGCACAGCCTCCTCGCGCGCCGGGACGGGGACCCGGCCAGCGGATGCGGGCCCGGCGTCACCGTGAAGCTTGGGGGAGGTGGGGCCGGGGACAACCCCGGCGGCCAGCGCCAGGGGGCGGCCCGGGCGCTGAAGCGGCCCGTGGCACGACGAGGCGGCGGATGACGGCGCAGCCCCACTCGAAAAACCACGGCCCGGCCGCGTGCACCCCCGGAGCCCCCTCCGCGAGTGACACGCAACCGGGCCATGGGACCGTGCCCCCGCGGTGCTCGGCGGGGCTCGGGTCAACGACAGGAGTGCGTCACTTCTCCGGGTAGGCCGTCCAGCCCTTCGTCCAGTCCGTGGAGCCGATGGCGCCGATGAAGCGGGCGCTGGTGTCGAAGCCGGACGGCGGCGTGAGCGAGGCGTCCGCGTTGAGCGAAGCGGAGCCCGCCTTGGGCGCGAAGTTCGGCGCGGTGAGGCTCAGCACGGCCTCGAGCTGCGGGTCCTGCATCTTCACGTTGTGGGTCGCGGACAGGATGACCTTGGACTCGTCGAGCTTCGTCGCGTCCGGGTCCGTGGTGGTGCCGTTGCTCACCACCGGGTTCGGCGCGAAGGGGAGGGCGGTGTTGCTGCCCGCGATGTCCCAGAAGAAGGTGTTCTTGAAGGACAGGCGCGCGTCGCCCGCCTCGTTGAAGAGCCCCGCGGACGCGGTGCCGTCGATGTCCACCGCCTGGTTCTTCCAGTGCGCGATGATGGAGTTGCGCATGCGCACGCCGGCGCCGGTGTTGAAGACGAGGGCCTCCTGCGTGGGGTTGGCGGCCGTGGACGTGCCCGAGCCGATGAACGTCGCGTTCCAGATTTCCGGCATGGAGATGGGCTCCTGCGCCGGGGCGGACTTGTTGCTGGAGGCCTCGATGCCGCGGTCACCGCGGGCGGCGCTCTGCTGCACCACCAGGAACTGCACCTTGCCGGTGTAGCCCAGGTCGTAGTCCAGCGAGTCGTCGTCCGCCTGCGTAATCACGATGTGCTTGAGGGGCGCGGTGCCGCCGAACATCTCGATGCCGTCGTCCAGGCCCAGGTGGACCTGCACGTAGTCGATGGTGGTGGCGCTGCCGCAGCCGCCCACGGACAGGCCGTTCAGCTCGTTGTTGGGCGCCAGCTCGTAGCCGGCGAACTCGATGCGGGCGTACTTCAGGGTGCCGCAGTTGTGCGCGTCGTCCTGGCCGCCGTACTTCACCAGGTCGTTGCCGCTGGTGGAGAAGAAGCCCTCGATGGTCGTCTCGCCACCGGTGACGTTGAGCTTCGCCTTGCCCAGCAGCACCACGCCGCCCCAGTCGCCGCCCTCGCGCTGGCCCACGGGCTTCGAGGAGGTGAAGACGATGGGCTTCTCGACAGTGCCCTCCGCGTTGAGCTTCGCGTTGCGGGTGATGATGAGCGCGCTGCCCTCGTCGCCCTTGATGGTGGCACCCGCCTCGATGGTGAGCGTGCCGCTCTCCACGAAGATGTACTTCTTCAGGGTGTAGGTGCCGCCCGCCTTCCAGGTGGTGTCCTGGGTGATGTTGTTGGAGACGTCCGCCACCTCGGGCTGCTCTTCGGGGGGCTGCTCGACGGGCGTCTTCTCGTCGTCGTCACCGCAGCCAGCGGCGAGCGTCAGGCTGGAGAGGGTCAGGAGGGAGGCAAGGAGCCGCTTCATGGGAGGACTTCCTTTCAGGAGAGGCACTACAGGGAGAGGCCGAGCGAAGCGGAGAACGCGATGCCCGGTCGGTATTGGAAGATGGTGACGTCGCCCTGCTTGAGGGTGACCTTCGAGTCGAAGAGGTTGGCGGCGGTGAGCTTCAGCTGCGTGGCGGCGGAGAGCCGCTGCGTGAGCGCCAGGTCCACGCGGTGGAAGGGCTGCTCGTAGACGTCCGGCAGGGTGTTGATGCCCACCTCGCTGATGCGCCGGCCGTAGACGTTGTAGAGGAGGGCGACCTCGGTGCCGCTCTCCGGGCGCTCGTAGCCGAGGTTGACGTTGACCACGTACGGCGACTGGCCCTGCAGCGGCCGCTTCGCGCTCGTCTGCAGGCCCTGGAGCGAGCCCAGGTCGATTTCCGAGCGGATGAGGGTGAGGTTGGCGCCCAGGCGGAAGGCGCGCAGCGTGTCGGTGATGCGGGCCAGCGAGGTGCGGCCCTCCAGCTCCAGGCCGTAGGTGTCGGCGCCCGCGGCGTTCTCGAAGCTCAAGTCACCGGCGCCCTCGGAGTTGATGACGCGCTCGATGGGGTTCTCGAAGCGCTTGTAGAAGGCGCTGGCGGCGAGCACCTCGTTGTCGCCCACGAACCACTCCACGCGGGTGTCCACGTTGTGGATGCGCGTCTGCTCCAGCGCGGGGTTGCCGGACACGTTGCGGCGGCGGATGAAGTCGTAGAAGGCGAAGGGCGCCAGCTCGCGGAAGGTGGGGCGGGCCAGCGTGTAGCTGTAGCCCGCGCGCAGATTCACCGTGGGGGTGAGCGCGTAGATGGCGTTGAAGGTGGGCAGCCAGTCCAGGTAGTTGACGTCGTTGGTGCTGGCCTCCACGCCGGTGAACTGGTCCAGCGCGGTCAGCTCCTGGCGGGACGTCTCCAGGCGCACGCCGCCCACCAGGCGCAGCTTCTCGGTGGGCGTGACGTCCGCCGTCACGTAGCCGGCGAAGATGGCGAGGGACGCGTCGTAGGCGTCGCTGTCCGGGCGGGTGCTCTCGCGCAGGCGCATGCCGTTGCCGAGCTGCTCGGCCCCGAAGAGCTGCTCGGGCGGGAGGGCGCGGTCCACCTCCGTCTCCGCGTTGGGGGCAATGCTGTAGCGGAAGCGGCGGGCGCGGAAGTCGCGGCCGGACAGCTGCGCGAGGCCGCCAAGCTTGAGACGCACGTCGCTGAAGGGCACGGTGAGGTTGACGCTGCCGCCGCCGGACGTCTCGCCCAGGTCGGCGAAGAAGCGCTCGCCGCTGTTGGCCTGGTTGGGGAAGGACAGCGAGCCGGTGGGGGTGCTGAGGCTGTCGCTGTAGAGCGAGTCGCGGGTGTCCGGCTCGTCGCGGTCCACGCGGGACAGGTTGGCCTGCCAGTCCACCTCGGCGTCGCCGAAGAGGCCCAGGCGGTGGAAGCCGCGGAGCTGGTTGAAGGAGAGCTGGCGGACGATGAACTGGAGGCGGCTGCCCTCGAAGCGGTCGCCCTTGAGCGAGTCCACGCCCGCGCTGGTGACGGTGCGGGTGTCGGTGCCGCGCGTGTAGAGGCTGAAGGCGGTCAGCTCGTTGTCGCGGTCCAGCTGGTAGCCCACGCTGGCGAGGCCGCTCAGGTTGGCCGTCTCGATGCCCTGCGTGACGCGGGCGTCGTCGTTGCGGAGGAACTCGCCGTTCTCGTTGTAGCTGGCGCGGCCGAAGCTGCTGACCTGCGTGGACTCCTTGTGGCCGTAGTTGGCGGTGGCCAGGTAGCCCAGGCGGCTGTTGCCGAAGCGCAGCGTGTCACCGACGGACGCGCTGAGGCCCAGGTTGGGCAGGGCCGTCTTGCGCTGCGCGCGCCACACGTTGGGGAAGCTCTCCCACTGCTGCTCCAGGGCCTCGGCGGACTCGCCGTTGGCGCCCAGCTCGTGGTCGGTGGGGATGGCCTCGGGCAGCCTGCGCTGGCTGCCCGCGAAGCCGAGCCACTCCATGCCGCTGGCCGGCTGGGTGTTGCGCTCCTGGCCCGTCGTCACGGTGTCGCCGCCGAGGGTGATGCGCGGCTTGAACTCGAACTGGCCGGGGTAGGTGTTGGTCTCGATGAGGAGCGTGCCGCCGCCGAAGGTGCCGGGCAGGTCGGCGGTGTAGCTCTTCACCACGTTGAGGTTGGCGAGCAGCGAGGTGGGGAACAGGTCCAGCGGGACGCTGGGCTCGTCGGGCTCGGGGCTGGGCAGCAGCGCGCCGTTGAGCAGCGTGGTGCTGTAGCGGCCGCCGAGGCCGCGCAGGAGGACGTAGCGGCCATCCACCACGGTGGCGCTGACCACGCGCTTCACGGCGTCGGAGGCGCTGGAGTCCGGGGTGCGGGCAATCTCCTGGGCGCTGATGGCGTCCGAGACGGCGGCGGCCTTCTTGCGCTCCTGGAGGAGGGCGCCCTCGGCGCGGCGGTCGGCCCGGGCCTCGACGACGACTTCCTGCACGGCGCCGATGTCCGCGCCGAGCGCGACGTCCAGCTTCGTGGCCTTGCCCTGCGTCACCACCACGCCGGTGATGCGGCGGCCCTGGTACACGTCATAGAAGACGCGCAGGTCGTACTTTCCGGGCGGCAGCGCCAGGCGGTAGTTGCCGTCGAGGTCGGTGAGGGCCTGCTTCTGCCCGCCCGTCACCACCTTCACGGTGGCCTCGATGAGGCCCTCGCCGTTGGCCTCGTCCGTCAACCGGCCGTAGATGCCGGTGAAGCCGGCGGGCGGCTCGGCGGACTCCGCGAGCATGGCTTCGTCCTCGGCCGTGGCCTCGGCCGGAGCCGTGGGCTGCTCGGCGGTGGCGCCGTCGGCCGGGGCGGTGGGCTGCTCGGCGGTGGCGCCTTCGGTGGAGGGAGCCGGCTGCTGCGCCATCTCACCGGAAGGAACGTTCATTCCGGGGGCGGGCGCGGCGGTGGGCGCGTCGGAAGGAACGTTCGTTCTAGCTCCGGTCGCGGTGGGCTGGCCGGAAGGAACGTTCATTCCGGGGGCAGGCGTGGCGGGTTGGCCGGAAGGAACGTTCATTCCGGGGGTGGGCGCGGCGGCCTGGCCGGAAGGAATGTTCGTTCCGGAGGCGGGCGCGGCGGACTGGCCGGAAGGAACGTTCGTTCCGGCCTCGGGCCTGGGGGCGGCGCCTGTCTCCGAGATATCGGAGGGCTGCGCGGTGGAGGGCGACGTCACGGTAGGAGCCGGCGCCGTGGCGTCCGAGCCGCCCGCCTGTGCGTGCGCGGACATGGCGAAGAAGGTGAGCGCGGCCACGAGGGCGCGTGGAAGGGCGTTGCGAGACAACACGACTCTCCTTGCCGGCGGTCAGCGCGCGTAAAGAACGCGACACGCATGGCAGCTGAATGGATGGCTTGTGACGATTCAGGCGGCGGACCGAAAACTCCGCGTCACGGTCCGCCGCGGGGCAGCTTCAATCCGCGAGCTTGTCCGGCAGCACGCCGACGGTGATGTTCCCGCCGCGCGCCAGGTCCAGCACGTCCATGGCGGCGCCGTACGGCACGTCGTCGCCAGCGTCGAAGAAGACAATCTTGTCCGGGCGCGCGTTGAGCATGCGCTGGAGTCGTGCCACCACCTGCTCGCGGGGCACCTCCTCGCGGTTGATGCGCAGCACGCCGGCCCGGTCCACCGTGAGCACCACCGGAGGCAGTGCGTCGGGCGGGGGCGGCGGCTGCTCCGCCTGCTTGTCGTTCTTCGCGGGCACCGTCATCCACATCTGCTTCGTGAGCAGCGGGGTGACGACCATGAAGATGATGAGGAGGACGAGCACCACGTCCACCAGCGGCGTCACGTTCATGGTCGGGCGCAGCCCGCCCTTTCCGCCTCCGACGTCGAATGCCATGGCGCGCGCTCCTAGTGCTTCTGCTTGTCGACGACCTGCAGGTTGATTCCGGGGAAGCCGAGGTCCTGCATGGCCTTGAAGACGCCGCGCACCTCGGAGTAGCGCACGCCACGGTCGGCCTTGAGGACGACGGGCGAGTCCGGGTCCTTCGCGTGAATCGCCTTCAACTCCGTGAGGAGTGCGTCGCGCTTCAGCTCCTTGCGGTCGAGGAAGATGGAGCCGTTGGCGGCCATGCTCACCGTGGTGGGCTTGAGCTCCTTGTTCTCCTTGTCCGGATTCGACGCCACGGGCAGCTCCACCGAGGCGCCGGCTTCAATCTGGGGCGTGACGACCATGAAGATGATGAGGAGGACGAGCACCACGTCCACCAGGGGCGTCACGTTCATCTCCGGGACGATGGCCCTACGCCGGGTGGACATCACGCGACTCCCTGCGGGCGGCGAGCTCGGGACCGGTGGCCACCGCGGCGCCGTTGGCCGGGGCGGGCTTCTGCGGGCCCAGGTCCTCCAGGTAGTCCATGAACTCGCCGCGGGCGGTGTCCAGGGAGAGCTGGAGCGCGTCCGCGCGGGTGGACAGGAAGTTGAACATCAGCACCGCGGGGATGGCGACGAGCAGGCCGAGCGCGGTGACGACGAGCGCCTCGGCGATGCCGGCGGACACCGCGCCCAGGCCGCCGGAGCCCTCCTTGGCGATGCCGGCGAAGGCCTCGATGATGCCCACCACCGTGCCGAGCAGACCCACGAACGGGGCCACCGAGCCGACGGTGGCGAGCACGGACATGCCACGGCGCACGTCGGCGCTGACGCGCTCGTTGAGGCGGACCAGGTCGCGGCGGGTGAGCTCGACGGGGCCCAGCTTGCCGGCGGGGAGGCGGCACTTGGCGAGGAACGTCTTCATGCCGCCGCCGAGCAGCATGGCGAGGTGGCTGCCCTTGGTGGCCTCGGCCTCCTTCACGAGGGCCTCATGCTGGTGCTGGGCGAGGAACTGGCCGGCGCGGGCCGCGAAGCGCTTGGAGATGGAGCGGGAGCGGAAGAAGACGAAGAGGCGCTCGAAGAACACCGCGAGGGACGCGATGGCGAACAGGATGAGAGTCCAGGCGATACCCAGGGCGAACACGCCCATGTGGTTGTAGATGTCCCTGAGATTGAAATTCATGACGGTGTGCTCCTGGGGGCAGGGCAGTTGAGGCCTACGACTTGAGACGGAAGGGGACCTTGAAGATGCGGTAGACGGCGGTGGGCTGGCCGGAGACGACGGCGGGCCGGAAGCGCCACGTCTTCACGGCGGCGAGCGCGGCGCTGGCGAAGGGCTCGTCACCGCGCATCACCTTGAGCTGGGTGACGCGGCCGTCGACCTCGACGACGCCCTTGAGGATGACCATTCCTTCGAGCCCCTTGGAGCGGGCGTCGGAGGGGTACTCGGGAATGAGGTTGGACTCGAGCGGCTCCGGAGGCGTCGCGGACTCCGGGAGGTTGATGGGCGCGGTGCGGCCACCACCGCCGGCGAGTCCGGTGCCGGCACCGGTGCCGCCCACGATGCCGCCCGGCACGAGCGCGCCGGTGCCGCCCACGGCGATGGGGGCCGCGGCGACGACTTCCTTCTCTGCCTCGGGAGGCTTCGTCAGCGGCACGGCGGTGGGGGTGACAATCGGCGCGGGCGCCACGGTGGGCGCGGCGGGAGGGGGCGCCTTGGCGACGGCAGGGGGCGCGGGCTTGGGGGCCAGCTTCGGCTTGGGAGGAGGAGGCGGCGGCGGAGGCGGCTTCACCTCGACGACGGGAGGCGGGGGCGGACGGAAGACCACGTCCACGCCCTTCTTCTCCTGGATGACCTCGCGCACCTTGCTGGCGGCCGACACGGCGGCGACGCCGATCAGCACGAAGACGCCGATGGAGGCCGTGGTGGAGAGCGCGAACCGGCGCGCGGAGCTGACGTCGGTAGCGCTGTCGAACGTTTCGAACATGGCTGGAGCGCATATAGCGACGCCATGTCTCGTGCATGTCCAGGCACGGTGACACTTCACCCGCAGGCGGGTGACGGCAGCGTCACGCCGCGCGCCTGCTCGCTCGCGTGAGACACGCCTGTGACGAACCGCGCTTCCTCGTCACGGTGGTGACACGAAGCGCGGGCCACGCGGCTCGCGACACGGACGTGACGGTGCCTTCAAGTCGAGGACGAAGCCGTCACGGCACGCGCATGCCGGGGAACACGCGAGGCAGCCGTGACAGCGCTCCTCCCGCCGTCACGGCGCGCGGAGCCCCCGCGCGGCGCACCTGCCACAGCAGGGCGATGAGCAGCGCGGAGTAGATGACGGCGAAGGGGCGCCACAGGAGCACGTCGTGCGACAGGGCCGACCCGAGCCCGGAGTCGGAGACGAGCGCACCGGTGAGGGCGATGAGCGCCACGAGCGCGAGGTTCGGCTTGTAGCGGCCCTCCGCCGCGGCGCGCACCAGGGGCCATGCGAGCACGTAGTTCGCGCGCCACGCGAGCGGCGACAGGAGCGTCACGCCCAGGCAGCACATGGTGAGCAGGTCCGCGGGGCCGGGCCGTGCCCAGACGACGGCCGCGAGGAAGAGCGCGATGGCGAGCCCCTGCGCGAGGGTCATGCTCCCGGGAGGAGGAATCGACTCGGAGGGCAGCACCAGCGAGAGCAGCAGCGTGGGCAGGCCCTGCGGGTTGGCACCCAGCGCCCACGGCGGCGTGGTGCGCGCGAGCGTCTCGCTCCACAGCTGCAGCTGCGTGAGCGTGCCGTCCCAGCCATAGCGGGCCAGGGTGGGAAGCGCGAGCAGGACACCGATGGCGGCGGTGGCGCCGATGACGCGCCAGTGACGGCGCCAGAGGAAGAAGAGGCCGACGAGCGCCGCGGGCGGCTTGAGCAGGAAGGCGAGCGCGAAGGCGGCGGCGGGGCGCCACACGTGGCCGCGCTCGGCGCCGAGCGTCGAGAGCACGAGCAGGAGCAGCAGCACCGCGTCGACCTGCCCGTAGAACAGCTCGAAGGTGAAGGCGGGGAGAAGCGCGACGGTGGCGAGGGCAGGGCCCCAGGCCCAGGGAGCGGCCTCGGAGGGGCCGGCGGGCACGCGCGTGGTGAGGCGGGCCACCGCGGCGAGCGCGAGGATGGAGCCCAGGTTCCACAGCGCGACGGCGACGCGCGCGGGGAAGAGGGTGAAGGGGATGAAGAGGGGTGCGGTGACGGGCGCGTACTTGAACGGCATGGTGCCGTCGGAGACGCGGTAGAGGTCGGTGCCCTCGAGGAAGCGCTCGGCGGCGACGAGGTAGACGCGGAAGTCCACGCCGCGCCGCGGGTGCTGGCCCACGGCCACCGCGGCCACCACGAGCACGGCGAGCACGAGCCACCAGAACCAGCGGGCCCAGGTGTCAGAGGGACTTTCGTTGCGCGAGGGCCCCGTTGCGGCGACGTTCATCGAGGAGGCGGGGAAGGGGGGAGGCGGCACCATTTCATGCCCGTCCTCGCACGGCAACGCGGTGGTGGGCGCGTAATTCTGGTGCGTCCACGGAAGCGTGTAACACCTCGCTTCCTCGGTAGACCCTGTATTTGCAATCTGAATACGCTGGCATTCGCGACAGCGGCGCATGTCTCGCGTTGTGTCGCTCACACCCCGAGGAATCGATGAACCTGAAGCGCAATCTGGTTGGCCTCCTTCTTGTCACCCTCACCGTGGGCTGCGCGGGTCCCGAAGCCCAGGACTCCGGCGAGGCGAATCCGCCTGCGTCGACTCCCGTGGAAGACGTCGTGTCGCAGCCGGATGAGTCCTCCGCGGAGCAGCCGCCTGACGAATCGGGCTCGGTCTCCCAGTTCGCGACCTACTTCCTCTCCTGTGGCAGTGTCTGTCCCGAGGGCACGCAGACGGTCCCCAACACCTTCGGCTGCAGGTCCTCGTGTCCCGGGTACAACTGGCAGACGGGCTGGTGCCAGCCCTGGTACAACAGCCAGTACTGCATGGTCCCTGCGACGGGGACCATCTCCGCGGACCCGACGGACGTGTGGGTCAACACGAACGTCACGACCGTCGGCTCGACGCAGATCTGCTGGGACGTCAACTTCGACCCCAACGGTGAGGTGTGGCTGAGCATGGACGGCCTGCCCGAGGTGCTCTTCGCCGGCGGTGCGAGTGGCTGCCAGGCAGCGGACTGGATTCAGGTGGGGCACAGCTACAGCTTCAACCTGTATGAGGGCTCGGCCCACAGCAACCTGCTCGCCAGCGTCACGGTGAATGGCTACGGCTACCAGGGCGTTGCCGCCGCCACGACGTGCGGCCCGTGCAACACCGGGTATGCGTGCCGCTGCGGCATGGACTTCTGCTACCCCATCAACCGCCCCTGCCCCTGAGCACGGACCCTGTGCTCACCTCGCGCCGCCGGGACCTCCTGGCGGCGCGGGGCAACGGGGGTTGGAAGGCGTGAATTGATGGCGGGCCGGCAGAGGCTCTAGCCTTCGCTTCCAAGAGGTGCCGCTCCATGGCGGCGCGGTCGAGGGGGCATGCGACTCACGGACATTCAGCGGGACGTGGTGGCCCGGTATCTGGCAGGCCAGTTGGGGAGCCATCCCCATGCGGGCCTCGAGACGATCTTCGGTCCGGAGGTGAATCAGTACATCCGCTTCCAGAGCACCCCTCATGCCTATGCGTTGGAGGCGCTGCGCGTCTGCGAGGAGCGGTGGCGTCAGGGCGAGCGCCGCTGGTGCCTGATGCTCTGGGGGTACAAGCCGCTGACGGTGATTCCGGACGTCGACGCCATCTTCAAGGTCCACCGCGCGCTGCTCGAGCAGGAGGACCAGCTGCGCCAGGAGCAGGCGGCGAAGGACCCTTTCTCCGACATGTTGGTGTGCCGGCGCAACGCCTTCCTGGACCGGCGGCGGCTGCGTGAGTCGCTGAAGAGGCTGGCCACGGATGAGGGGCCGAGCATCCTGGTCGTGGAGGGCCCGGCCCGCAGCGGCCGTTCCTATACGCGCACCCTCATCCAGCACATCGCCGAGCAGCGAGGTCATTTCCAGGTGGCGTGGAACGAGTGCGGAGGGCCCGCAGCGACCCTGAAGGCGCCGAACCTCGCGAGCACCTTCTCCCTGACGCTGATGCGGCCGCCAGGCTCCATGCCCGAGCAGGATGCCCAGGCGCCCAGGTGGGCTCAGCAGCTCGCGCAGTGGGTGCTGGGCCATGATGCGGAAGCGGGCAGTCGCTGGTGGCTCGTGTTCGATGGCTTCGACGGCACGGCGCTCGCTCCGGATGCGCAGGCGTTCATCGAGAGCCTCGCGAGCCGTATCGCCACGGGGCCCGCGCGCAAGCGCTTCCGGCTGGTCCTGCTGCAGTACCCCCATGCGCTGCCCTCCCCGCTGCGCAGGGAGGTCGTCCGGGAGAGCCTCCAGGCTCCGGATACGCTCGGCGCCGACGACGTGAGCGAGTATTTCCAGTGGCTGTTCCGCTCGCGTAACGAGGACTTCGAGCCGCGGGCCCTCCAGGCGCTCGTGGACGATGTGATGGCGCAGGTGCCCTCCAGCAGTGACCGCCTCCAGCAGCTCTGTGTCGCGGTGGAAGACGTGACGGACCGTCTCCTGGGGGAGGCATGAGTCTCAATCTGCTGAAGAAGCGCTGGACCCTGGATGCCGTCCGCGAGCGGCTGGACACGGACGCTCCCGGGAGCAGGGGACGGCGGGCGCGCCCAGGAAGGGTCTCCGCCGTGCGCAAGGCCTTCCGCCGTGCTGCCGCGGTCCTCGTGTCGTTCGACCCCGAGCGGCTCCGGCCGGATGGTGAGGCGCGGGCAGCTGAGAGCGCGGTTCAGCTCCTGATGGAGGACTGCTCCGTCGTCGCATCGTCGGATGCGAGTCAGCCCGCGCGCTGGACCTTGAAGGCGGACGTCCGCCGCGCGGCGCTGAAGTCCATGGGGAGCAGGGGGTCGCTGCTGCGTGCGGTGGAGGCAAACCCGCATGAGATGGATGCGGCTGGGCAGCGCATGCTGACCGCCTGCATCCAGGACCGGGTGCCGCCACTGGAGGGCTGCTCCGAGCGGGAGCTGGCCGAGCTGCTGGACGCGGTCTTCTGGCTGGAGGACGTGCTGAAGGAGCTCCCGGGCAAGGAGCCATTGCAGAGGTTGCTGGAGCAGAAGCGGCTGCTGTCCCCCTTCGACTACCTGGTGGGAGAGCACTTCCAGGGGCGGCGGGACGAGCTGGACGCACTGCGCACCTTCGTGGGGCTCATTCCTCCCGAGTCGATGCTCAACCGCATGAAGCACCTGGCGGACACCTTCTGGAACGGTGACCCCGCGGTGCTGGTCCTCCACGGTCCCGGAGGCGTGGGGAAGTCCACGCTCCTGGCGAAGTTCCTCCTGGAGCATGCGAGGCTGCCAACGGAACAACGGTTCGCCTTCGCCTACCTGGATTTCGACAACCCGCGTTTCAGCTTCGATGACCCGCTGGGGCTGTTGTCGGAAATCGTCAGGCAGCTGGGGATTCAGTACCCGGAGCACAGGGAGGCCGTCGAGGCAACGGCTCGTAGCATTCACCGCTATGGCCAGACGATTGAGCCGGACGTCGCGCGTTCTCCCGACCTGCTGATTCCCAAGTCTGTGGGGGCACTGCTCAATCAGTTGAGGAGCAGTGAAGGTCAGGCACAGGAAGACGGTTCGAAGCCCAGGCTCCCTTTCCTTCTGGTGCTCGATACTTTCGAGGAGGTTCAGTACCGCAGCTCGCCGATGCTCTTCCGGGTTGGAGCCTTCCTGAAGGGCTTGTGGTCAACGCATCCCGACGTTCGCGTGGTCATCTCCGGGCGCGCACCGCTTCCATCCTTGAAGGTGAATGGCCGTGCTGGAAGAAGTCTGGCGCTGACGGAGCTGGACGAGCCCGCGGCGCTGGGACTGCTCCGCTCACATGGCGTGGAGAGTCCGGAGCTGGGCACGGCGCTGATGAAGCAGGTGGGCTGCAATCCGTTGAGCCTGAAGCTGGCCGCGACGGTGGCGAGGCAGGAGGGGCTCCAGAAGGGGCCCATCCGCGACCTCAAGACGCGACACCTCCTGTTCTTCACCGCGAAGGAGACCGTCGTCCAGGGCCAGCTCTACCAACGCATCCTGGGGCACATCCACGACCCGGACGTGCGCAAGCTGGCGCATCCCGGGCTCGTGCTGCGGCAGGTGACCCCCGCGCTCATCCGCGAGGTGCTGGCGGGTCCGTGTGACATCCAGCTCCTGGAGGATGATTCGGAGCGGGTGCTGTTCGAGGAGCTGCGGAAGGAGGTCTCACTGGTCAGCAGCGCCGGGCCGGAGCAGGTGAAGCACCGGCCGGACGTGCGCGCGGTGATGCTGGACCTGCTCATGCGGGACCGGCCGGCCCAGGTGGAGGAAATCCACCGTGCGGCCGTGACCTTCTATGCGCGGCTTCCTGGCGTCGAGAACCGTGCGGAGGAGCTGTATCACCGGCTGATGATGGAGGCGGCGTCCTCTGTCCTGGACGAGCGGTGGATGGACGGGGTGGGCGAGTTCCTCTCCGGCTCTCTTCAGGAGATGCCTCCGTCCAGTCAGGCGTTCCTCGCGGCTCGGCTCGGCATCTTCCTGCCGGATGACGTCCGAGGTCGCGCGGACCTCGAGTCGTGGGAGCGGCTCACCGCCGAAACGGTTCGCAAGACGCTGGAGCAGGGAACGCCCGATGGTGAGGCCATTGCGGCGCGGATCCGCGTGAGCGCGGAGCTGAGCCGGATGCTCACCCAGAGCGGGCCCGCCATTCTCGTGGTGGATGGCCCCCCAAAAAGCGGTCGCTCGTACACGCAAGGCCTCATCCGGCGGCTCGCGGAAAAACATCACGCCTTCAAGCTGGCGGCTGTCCAATGTGAGGGCCCGGGTGACTTCCTGAACGCCTCCAAGCTGGCACAGGAACTGTCCCTCATGATGGGGCGCCCTCCTCCCGGGCCCATGCCTGTCCTGCGGGCTCCGATGTATCGGTGGGCACAAGAGCTCGCGACGTGGGTCCTGGAACATGACGTGGGCTCTCACGACTGTTGGTGGTTGGTGTTCGATGGATTCGACGGGTCTCCGCTGCCCCCCGGCGTCGAGGCGTTCATCGAGAACCTGGCGCAGCGGATGGTCACCAGTCCCGCGCGGGAGCGCTTCCGGCTGGTCCTGTTGGGATATCCTGGAACGCTTTCGGCGAGGCTGCACCGTGAGGTCGCGCGGGTGACGCTGCCTGGCCCGGACAATGGGGAACACGGGCGCAACAGTGTGGTGGAGTTCTGCATGGCCCTGCTCCGTGAGCGGAAGGAGCGCTCCGATGGCAGCCCGCTCCATCCTCTGGAGGTGGAGGCGCTTTCCTTGGTGGAACGCCTCGATGAAGCGGAGGACCTGCTGGAAGAGGCCATCCCGAGGGCCCGGCGTGCTCGGGATACTCGAGTGCTGCTGCAGCTCCTGCTCCTCGGAGGTCGGCTGCGGCTTTCAGAGCGGAGTCTGGAGAAGGCCCATGCCCGGCTGACCGAGGCGGCAGAGCTCTCGCTCAGGAGGGGGGATGTCATCTCCCATATGGCGGCCCTCCTCGAGGTCATCCAGACTCCTCTGGTGAGTGTCCCGGAGGAGGGCCTGCTGCGCGCGGAGCTGGCCCGGCTCTTTACCGGCACTCCCGAGTCGATACTCAAGTCCGGGCAGGCGGTCTGCCGCCGCGTCGTGGCCGAGCTGGGCCGAGAGCGCACGGACGTGCTCCTCATCGGGCTCCGCGCCGTGGGCCTCCCGGCCGACTCGGAAGTGCAGGTGCTGGGGGAGTACCTGGACTCGAGCTTCGCGGAGGAGCGCGGGGACTACGTCAGGCGTCTGGCCTCCGGGCTGGAGCTGCGGTTCAACGCTCCACCCCATGGGTTCGTGGACGTGCTTCGCGCGGCCCAGGCACTCCATCGGCTGGATGAGGCGTTGGCCATGGTCGTGCGCGAGCTGCCGCACGATGCCCAGTTGCACGCCATGATTGCCCGGCAGATGGTGCGCCGGTTCCATCAGCCCTACATGGCCCTGACGTGAGCCACCGCGTTCTCGTCCGCTACAGGCCGTAGGCCTCCAGCAGTCGCAGCCACACCTCGCTCATGGTGGGGAACGACGGCACCGCGTGCCAGAGCGTGTCGAGTGGCACCTCGCCGGCCACGGCAATCGTCGCGGCATGGAGCATCTCGCCCACCTCCGGCCCGGTGAAGGTGGCGCCGAGGATGATGCGGCGCTTCTCGTCCACCACCAGCTTCGCGGTGCCCTTGAGCCCCTTGCCGAAGAGCCCCGTGCCGGTCACGTTCTGCATCTCGTACTGCACCGTGCGCACCGGCAACTTCGCCTCCCGCGCCTTCGCCTCGGTGAGGCCCACACTCGCCGCCTGTGGGTGCGTGAAGATGACCTGCGGCGTCGCCTTCGCGTCCGCCCACGCCTGCGCCTTCTTCCCCGCGATGATGTCTCCCACCAGCCGCGCCTGGTACTTGCCCATGTGCGTGAGCAGGTTGCGGCCATTCACGTCGCCGCACGCGTAGAGCCACCCGCCCTCCACGCCCTTCGCGCGGAGCTGGTCGTCCACCTCCACGGACTTCCCGGCCTGGAGGCCCACCGTCTCCAGCCCGATTCCCTCCGTGCGCGCCACGCGCCCCATCGCCGCCAGCAGCGCGTCCGCTCGGACCTCCTCGCCGTTCGTGAGCGTCACCGTCACCTCGCCCTTCTCCCCGGTGCGCTGCACGCGCGCTGCCGTGGTGCCCAGCAGCACCCGCACGCCCGACTCGCGCAGCCCCTCGGCGACCTGCTCACCGACGAAGGGCTCGAAGCGCGACAGCAGGCTCTTTCCGCGCTGGGCCAGCGTCACCTCCGAGCCCAGCGAGCGCCACGCCTGCGCCAATTCCACTGCCACCGCGCCGCCGCCCAGCACCACGAGCCGCTTCGGCACCTCCTTCGCCCCGGTGCCTTCGCGGTTGTCCCACGGCTTCGCCTCCTTCAGCCCCGGGATGTCCGGCAGGCGCGGCCGGCTGCCCGTGGCCAGCACCACCGCGCGCCGGGCCTCCAGTTCGCGCACCGAGCCGTCCTTGCCTTCCACGCGCACCTTGCGCGGGCCGGTGAGCTTGCCGTTGCCGCGCACCACCGTCAGCTTCGCGCCCTCCGCCCACTTCACCTGCGAGTCGTCGTTGTAGTTGCCCACCATGGAGTCGCGGTGCTCCAGCACCGCGCTCGCCACGAGCGGGCCCTTGATGGCCTCGCGAGCGCCGGGCGCGTGCTTCGCCAGCCACAAGGCCTCCGCCGGTCGCAGCAGCGCCTTGCTGGGGACGCAGGCCCAGTACGAGCACTCGCCGCCGAGCAGCTCGTGCTCCACCAGCGCCACCGACAGCCCCGCCGCCGCGGCGCGTGCACCCGCGTTCTCACCCGTGGGCCCCGCGCCAATCACCACCACGTCAAAGGCTTCCGCCATATGCATGCACCCCGTGTGCGGTACGGCCTATGCGGAGCGGGCAGGAAGGCCAATCCAGCAACGGTCTGCCGTCGGATTGTGGAAGGAGTGGCTGGTAGCCAGATGACACCTGCTCCTGGGCTTCGGGCGGCATGGGGGCTTTGCCCAAGCCACCCATTCAGGGCCGGAGATGCAGGCGGCTCCACGTGACAGGTCCTGGAACCGCCTTCTCGCGATGTCAGAAATGACGGCGGTTTTGCGTCTCTGGGGGAGGGGGGATTACCGCGGCTTTGCCGCAGGAGGTAGGACGTGCAGCGGAAGTTCGGAGTGACGTTGTTGGAAGGTAGCTTCAATGAAGCGGTCGTTGATGCCGTCTGGGAAAAGGCCCAGAAGATTCTCGGCGTCGACCCCCGTTCCGTGCGGAAGGACTCATGCGGAGCATGGATTTTCCGTACCGACTACGGGAAGACCACGAGGTTCGGCTGGGAGATTGATCACGAAGTGCCCGTTGCGAAGGGCGGTACGGACAGGCTGAGCAATCTGCAGCCGCTCCAATGGGAGAACAACCGCCACAAGTCGGACACGTGGCCGCTCTGGTCTTGCAAGGTTACCTTCTAAGCGCAGGAGTTAAGACCCTAGCTGGTGATTCTTCGAGGCGCTGCTCCTGTATGGGGCAGCGCCTCTTCTGTTTCTGGGTTGCGCGACGGATGTCAGGAACCTGTGGGCAGCGCGTCCATGGCCGATTTCCCGGGGGCGCAAGGCGCCTTGCTCCGGAACAAAGGTCAGGCCGTGCCGGAAGCGAGAGCGCGGCGGGAGGTGTGCCATGGGGACTGCATTGAACGGTGTCTCGGGTCGCTCCTCGCTGTGCGTGCCTGTCCGGGTCTGACCTCCTCCCCCGCTGAGCCGAAGTGCTGAGCTGGATGGAGCGGGCTTCCGCCCTCCCAGGACGCCTGCGCGCGGAGCTGTAACCGCCGTGCAACCGGCCGACGTGTGCCCTGCCGTGTCCTCCGTGGCGTGAAGCCCGGAAGGCGCGAGGCGCACGCGCGGCCCGCTGGGAACCGTTCGTCCACTCATGTCTTCTTCCAGGAATCGCCGTCCCCGCGCGTCTCGCCGACGCGAGGGCTCTTCGCTGTCGTCGTTCTCGCAGTCACCGTCCGAAAACCCGTCCGCGCGCCACCTGCGCGTGCAGTCCACCCTGTCCCAGGAGGTGTCACTCCTCTTCCGTGGCGGCCTGTCCGACCCACGGCTCGAAGGTGTCTCGCTGTCGTCGTTCGAGCTGTCCCCGGATGGCCGCCTCGTCCGCATCGGCTACACCCTGACGCCCGGGTCCGCGGCCTCCGGCACCCGCGCCGTGCAGGAGGCGCTCGAGCGCGCGAGCGGCTACGTGCGCTCGCAGCTCGCGCTCCACCTCGACATGAAGCGGGTGCCGCAGCTGCGCTTCATCTACATCGGCGTCGCGGACCGCCCGGCGCGTGAGTCCGCGCCGGGCCTTCCTCCCGGCACCGATGAACCGGCGCCCCCCGACTCCCTCGCCGACTCCGAGGCACTGGAACCCGAGCGTCGGTCCGGGATGCACCCCCCGGACGCTGACTCCGACGATGAGGGAGGTGAGCCATGATGCCCCGCGTCCTCCCCGCGGAGCCCGGCGCCGTGCCCATCCTCGTCTGGGCCCGCGCGTTGCCACCGGGAGCACAGAAGCAGCTCCGCCACATCGCCGCCCAGCCCTACGTCGTCGACCACGTCGCCGCCATGCCCGACATCCACGTGGCCTCGGGGGTGGCCGTGGGCACCGTCTTCGCCACCGAGCGCCACGTCGTGCCCGGCGCGCTGGGCGGAGACCTGGGCTGCGGCGTGAGTGCCTGGCGCTTCCCCCAGCCCGCCTTACTCCCGGGCCGTGACGTGCTGGAGCCGCTCCTGGCCCGGCTGGCCCGCGAGGTCCCGGTGGGCGACGCCGTCCACCGGGGCCGCGGCGTGGCGCTGCCGCCCGAGCTGGAGTCCCCGCCGCTGTCCACCCAGAAGCTGCGGCACGCGTGGGAGCGGCTGGCGCCGCGACACCTGGGCACGCTCGGCGGAGGCAACCACTTCCTCGAGCTGGACCGGGACGCGGACGGGGACGTGTGGCTGCTGCTGCACACCGGCTCGCGAGGCGTGGGGGCCGCCATTGCCGACCACCACCTGCGCGTGGCGCGGGCGCTCGGCCAGGGCGCCCTGCCCGCGCTGGACACGCACATCCCCGAGGGCGTCGCGTGCCTCGCGGACACCCAACAAGCCTGCCTCTTCGCCCGCGCCAACCGGGACGCCATCGCCGCGCGCGCGGTGCCCTTGGTGGCCGAGGCGCTCGGCGTGTCCCCCGACGCGGAGTCCACCGTGGACGTGCACCACAACCACGTCGCCGCGGAGGAGCACGGGGGCCGCGTGCTGCTCATCCACCGCAAGGGCGCGGTGGGGCTGGAGGCCGGGCAGCGGGGGCTCATCCCCGGCTCCATGGGCACGGCCTCCTACGTGGTGGAGGGCCGGGGCGAGCCGCGCGCCTTCCGCTCCTGCTCGCACGGGGCCGGCCGCGTCCTCACCCGGACCGAGGCCCGCGCCCGCATCCGCCCGGCCGCGCTGGAGCACGCGCTGCGTCGGGTGGTGTACGACCGGGGGCGCGCCGCCGCCCTCGTCGAGGAGGCCCCCGCCGCCTACCGCGACATCACCGAGGTGCTGGAGGACGAGGCCGACCTCGTCACCCCCCTCCTGCGCCTGACGCCCCTGGCCGTCCTCAAGGGCTGAGCCCACGGCCCGCGGCGACGCGTCGCTCCAGGCCCGGGCCGTCCCATGCGCCCCGGGCCCGGGCACCCCGGCTCGGACAAGGGGCCCCCCGCCCGGGGGCCAGGCGGCCCTGGGGGCGCTCGGCTTCACTCGAAGTCCAGGCGGGCAGTGACGCCGGGCCCGGATTCTAGGGCTCCCGGCAGATCCTCATTGGCGCCGCTGCCCCGGTCGGGTCAGATGGCGGACACGGCCGGGAACCATGTCAGGATGGGTTCCCGAGCCCGTCGAAGTGCCGTAGAATCGGGCACCAGACTCACACGTGCGAACCTGCTGGGGCGTCGTCTAATGGCAGGACATCAGACTTTGACTCTGATTATCAAGGTTCGAATCCTTGCGCCCCAGCCACTCCGCTCCGGGGGGACGCGGTAGCAAGCGCGTCCGTCCGCGTGCATGAAGGACGGTGGCCCGATGCCGCAGAAGACGCTCCTGCTGGTCTCCGTGGGTAGCCCACCGGCCTCCCTGTTGAGGGACTTGCAGGACCCGCTGGCGACGCACATGGGCGTCCAGGCGGTGGTGGCGAAGACGGCGCTTCCCTCTCCGGCCTACGCCTTCAACAAGGACCGGGCGCAGTACCACTGCAACGCCATCATGCGGCGGCTCTCGCCGATGCTGGAGCCCGGTCAGGCCGCCGTCATGGGCATCACCGACGTGGACCTCTTCGTCCCCGACTCGCCCTTCGTCTTCGGCGAGGCGGACCGCGAGTCCCGCACGGCGGTGGTGAGCCTCTTCCGCCTGCGCCAGGGCGCGGACGGCGACCCGCTGCGCCGCCGCATCCAGGGGGAGGTGGTGCACCAGGCCGGGCACCTGCTGGGGCTGTCCTACTGCGAGGACCCCCGGTGCGTGATGTTCTTCGCCCAGACGCCCCAGGACTGCGACCGCAAGCAGTTGTCGCTGTGCAACATGTGTCGCAACGAGCTGCAGAAGCTCAACCGCTGACAATCCACGGGAGGCCGTTGAATCTCCCGTGCCGCGTTGACGTCCGTCCCGGTGCGCCCTGTAGTACGGGGCACTCGGAAGCGGCCGGAAAGCGGAGTGACTGCGATGACGGGCATGCGGCGTTTCATCGGCGGAGTGCTGGCGGTTGGATTGCTGGGGGCGTGCGAGCCCATCGACGAGGGCGGTGGCGGCACCACCGGCGACGTCCTCTTCACCCAGGGCTTCGCCTTCGTGCGCGAGGACGACCGCAACGTCTACGTGGTGGACGACGACGGCGACCCCAACAGCCCGCAGAAGCTGACGACGACGGGCGGGGTGTACTGGCCCTCCGTGTCGCGCGACGGGCGCAGCATCGTGTTCGTCCAGCGCACCGGCAATGCCACCTCGCTGCGGACGGTGCCCACCGCGGGTGGCGCCACGGCCACGCTGTTCAGCGCGGGGGACGCCGCGTGTACGCGCGGCTGCACCAACTTCCGCACGCCCACCTTCAGCCCGGACGGGCGCAGCGTCGTCTTCGTCTTCACCCCGGGCAATAGCTCCCTCACGTCGCTGGGCCGGGTGAACACGGACGGCAGCGGCTTCGTGGAGCTCACGCCGAACACCACCATCGCCTACGGAGCGCCGTCCTTCCTGCCCAACGGGAGCGCGGTGATTGCGCCCGCGGGCAGCGGGCTGGGCCAGCTCAACCAGATTGCGCGCGTGCCGCTCGACGGCTCCAGCCCCATCATCAACACGTTGGGCAACGAGGTGCTCGCGGTGGAGAACCGCGTGGCGGTGTCGCCCAACGGCTCGCAGGTGGCCTTCGACGGGCGGCTGTCCTCCGGCAGCGTGCGCATCTACGTGGCCTCGCTCGGGGCCTCGGGGGTGAGCGCCGCGCAGCGGGTGACGGACCTCACCGCCGCGAGCGTGCAGGAGACCTGGCCGAGCTGGACGCGCGCCAACCAGCTCGGGTTCCTCTTCGTCGACGCCAGCGGCGGTGACCCGGGCATCTACCGCGCGACGACGGGCACGGGGTCGCCGAGCTCGGTGTCGCTCGCGGTTCCCAGCGCGGCGGAGCCGTCGTACGGGCCGCTGTAGACGCGTGGCTTGCGTACGTATCGCCCTCCTCGCGCTGGCCCTGTGCGCCGCGTGTGCGTCCGGGCCGGGCGGAGCGGGGCGGCCGATGTCAGAGCCCCCCATGCTCGCGCAGCCGCCCGCCGGAATGCGCCTGCACACCGGTGCGCCGGAGGGAGGGCTGCCGTACCGCCTCTTCGTCTCGGAGGAGGCCACCGCCGCGCGCCCGCACCGGCTCCTGGTGTGGCTGCATCCCTCGGGAGGCGCCGGCCTCGGGCTGGTGGAGCCGCTCGCGGCGGACTTCGCCAGGCGGGGCTTCGCGCTGCTGACGCTGTCCCGGAAGGACTTCTCCGGCTGGCGGGGCGCGGAGGCCAACCGGGTGATGCTGAACGTGGTGCCGGACGCGGCGCGGGTGCCGGGCGTGGAGGCGCGGCGGCCGGTGCTGCTGGGCTTCAGCGCGGGCGCGCAGATGGCGCTGGAGCTGTGGTCCGCGCGGCCAGACGCCTTCGGCGGGCTGGTGCTCCTGGCCGGGGCGCCGCGCTTCTCGCGCGGGAATGAGTCCGCTCCGCCCACCGGGGCCGCGTACACGCGCGTGCCCCTGCTGTCCCTGGTGGGGGAGGGGGACGGTGACGGGCCCGCCCTGTGGCGCCGGGCGCTGGAGACCTGGAGCGCGGCGCGCGTGCCGCTCCAGGCGCGCGTGGTGCCCGGACGGGGACACGAGTGGCTCCTGGTGGAGCCCGCCGAGCGGGACGCCGTGCTCGCCTGGCTGGCCGCGCTGCCTCCAGCAGGGTGACGCGACAGCCCCCGCTGCCTCGGTGGCCGGGGAGGTGACGCTTCGGCTGGCCGCGCTGCCACCGGTGGACTGACTCGCGCCGGGGGCGGCTGGCGTCCAGGGCCGCGAGGCGCGATGCTGCCGGGGCTTGGAGGTGGGTGATGTCCCTGTTCGATGCAGTGCTCGCGGGCGACCGTGAGGCCGTGAAGTCCCAGCTCGCCGCCAGGGCGGACCCCAACCCGTTCGACGCCGAGGGCCGCACGCCGCTGATGGCCGCCGCGCGCGCGGGCCGGGCCGACCTCGTGCGCCTGCTCCTGGAGGCGGGCGCGGACCCCGAATTGACGGACAGCATCGGCGAAACGGCGCTCATCATGGCCGCCGCCCATGGCCACGTGGAGGCCTGCAAGCTGCTGCTGCCGCACGCGAAGGACGACGAGCGGGACCTGGCGCGCACGCTGCTGTCCGGCGTGGGAATCACGGACCTGCGCTCCGAGCCGTCCATCCCCGAGCCGGACAAGATGGACCGCAGGCTCGCCTCCGCGGGCGCGTACGTGGCCGGCAAGCTGGGGGATGACGGCCCCACGAAGCGGCTGGAGCGGGCCCTGCGCGCGGAGAAGACCCGCAAGCGCTGAGCCTTCGTCGGCTCCCGGACACTCCTGCACCGCGGGGCATCCCCTGTTACGTCAGTAACAGGGTTTCTTCAGCATTTCACGGATGGCCTCCCCGCTCGAGACGGGCTGGCCGACGTGTGTCAGCAGGGGGGCCAGGGGGAGGTGCCAGGGCTGGCGCGCTTTTGAGTTCGTCGCGGAGCCGTGACATGGAGACGCCGGACACGCGCCTCATCTACAGCGGCACCGTGCAGGGGCTGTTCCTCATCGCCCTGCGCGGACGCCTGTCCGCCGCCGCGCGCGAGTCGCTGCGCTCGGAGGGGCTGGAGCTGGACGAGGACCTGCTGCCGGCCTACCCCTTTGCCTCGTGGCTGCGGTGGCAGGACATCGTGCTGCGGGACGTGTGGCCGGGGCTGTCGCGAGAAGAGGCCCAGCGGCGGCTGGGGCACACCGCCCTCGAGGGCCTGCTGTCGACGATGCTCGGCCGGGTGATGGCGACGGCCGCGCGGGCCCTGGGGCCACGGCGGGCCCTCGGTCAGCTGGACCGAGGCTTCCGGGCGTCGAACAACTTCCAGGCCTCGCGCGTGACGGAGCGGTCGCCCACGGCCTGCGAGCTGTGGATCAACGACATCGCGGGCCGGCCCTCCTACTACCTGGGCCTCCTGGAGGGAGCGCTCGCGGTGATGGGGGCGTCCCAGCCGCGCGTGTCGGTGCTCCGGCAGGAGGCCCCCGCGTGCACCTTCCTGGTGGAGTGGAAGGAGTGAGCACGCCCTGAACGACGAAGGCCCGGGGCTTCGCGGTGGAAGCCTCCGGGCCCTCGCTCGCGGTGACGGGCGCTTGCGGGCCCGTCAGCCGGCCTCCCTCACTCCGGCTTGGCGCTCACCACCGCGCCGGGCGTCACGGTGCCCGCGCCGCCCTTGGTCTGGACGAGCGCGTCCGCCACCAGCTCGGTGATGTCCTTGATCTTGATGTTCTCGCCGCGCTCGGTGTCGTTGACCGCGTCGTTGAGCATCGTCGAGCAGAACGGGCACGCCACGGCCACCACGCCGGTGCCGCCCTTCTCCTTGTAGTCGCCCACCATGCCCGGCTTCTTCTTGTCCGCGGCATCGGGGTACGGCGTGGACGGGTCCTCGGCGTGCTTCAGCGTCAGCGCCGCCTCGTTCAGGCGGTTGTGGTTGATGCGCGTGCCGATGTGCTCCTCCATCCACATGCGCCCGCCGCCGGCGCCGCAGCAGAAGCCCTCGCGCTTGCTGCGCTGCATCTCCACGACCTCGAGCCCGGGGATGGCGTTGAGCACCTCGCGGGGCGCGTCGTACACGCCGTTGTGCCGGCCCAGGTAGCAGGGGTCGTGGTACGTGAGCTTCGTGTTCATCACCGCCGAGAGCCGGATGCGCTTCTCGTTCAGCAGCTCGTTGATGAGCTGCGTGTGGTTGATGACGCGGTACTCACCGCCGAACTCCGGGTACTCGTTCTTGATGGTGTTGAAGCAGTGCGGGCACTGGGTGATGACGGCCTTCACGCCCATCGAGTTCCACGTCTCGACGTTCGTCTTCGCCATCGTCTGGAACAGGTACTCGTTGCCCATGCGGCGCGCGGAGTCGCCGTTGCACATCTCCTGCTTCGACAGCGTGGCGAAGGACACGCCCGCCTCGCGCATGATCTTCACCAGCGAGCGGCTGACCTTCTTCTGCTTGTCGTCGTAGCTGCCCGCGCAGCCCACGAAGAAGAGGTACTCGTACGGGCCGCCGCCGTCACCCCAGGTGGGCAGCGCCAGGTCCTCGGCCCACTCGTCGCGCCGGTCCTGGCCCAGGCCCCAGGGGTTGCCCTGGCGCTCGATGCCCTCGAACACGCGCTGGATTTCGGGGGGGAACTCCGCCTTCACCTGCACCTGGTAGCGGCGCATGTCGATGAGGCGCGGGACGTTCTCGATGAACACCGGGCAGGCCTGCTCGCACCAGCCGCAGCTCGTGCACGCCCACACCGTCTCCGCCTTCAGCGCCGAGCCGACGATTTCGGGCAGCGGCTCCTTCACCTTGTTGGGGCCGTAGCCCTCTTCCGTCCACTGCTCGTGCTCCCAGATCCAATGCTTCAGGTCCTGGTTGACGCCCTTGTGCGTGAGCGGCTTGCCGGTGATGTACGTGGGGCAGTGCGTCTGGCAGCGGCCGCACTCGGTGCAGGAGTAGAGGTCCAGGCCCTGCTTCCAGGTGAGGTCCTTCACCGTCGCGGTGCCGAACTCCTCCTTTTCCAGATTCGGCGTGGGGAGCTTGCCGGTGGAGTGGGTGCGCTGGAAGAAGACGTTGGGCAGGCCGGTGATGATGTGGAAGTGCTTCCCGAGCGGCAGGAAGTTCAGGAACGTGAGGATGATGACGAGGTGGGTCCAGAACCCGGCCACGCCCAGCACGTGCGCGGGCACCTCGCCCATGGGAATCATCGCCAGACCCACCAGGCTGGTGACGGGCTCCCACCACACGAGCGAGGCCGCCGTCTGGGGCACCTGCGTGGCGCCCATCTGCGCCTGCGCGGCGTGCGCGGCCACCATGTGGCTGCCGCCGAAGAGGAACTCCGTAATCATCAGCCCGGAGATGAAGCCCAGGATGAGGTACGCCTCCCAGGAGACCGTCATGCGGTCCGGCTTCACCTTCCAGCGCGTCCAGACGAAGTAGGCGCAGCCCAGCAGTGCGAGCGCGGCCACCACGTCCTTGGCCAGCAGGTAGACCTTGTAGAGGAAGAGCAGCGGGCCCGCGTCCGCCCAGAAGGGGTGGCCCAGGTCCGTCAGCACCTCCAGCGCCGTGGACGAGAAGCCCATGGCGAAGAGCATCACGGTGCGCAGCGCCAGCACCATGAAGGCGGCGTAGATGAAGACGTGCATCAGGCCCGGGGTGAACTCCTCCGGGTCCACCATGCGCTTCTGGCCGAGGCCGAAGAGCACGAGCCGCTTGATGCGCAGGGGGATGTTGTCGAGCCGGTTCTCCTTCTTCATCGCGAGCAGCACGCCCACGCGACCAGACATGGTCATCACGAAGATGGGAACGGCGACGGCGAGCAATAGGCCGGTGATGATGGGGCTCATGGGACTCTTGAGGACCTCTGGGGTCGCGCGCGGCTTGAGAAGGCCCGGATGCCGCGGCGCGGCAAATCTCGAGTGCTGCTCAACCCTAACAGGGGTGATTCGCGAATCAAGCGCCGTGCGGTGGCGCGTGTCCGCCAGTGAAGCACGCGGATGAGGCCCGCTGGTGGGGAACCAGCCGCTGCGCGCATTTACAGCGGTTCACCCGTTCCGGAAGCGCGCTTGAAAATGGGAGCGCCGTCAATCCTGTAGGGGCTCCCCCGGTGAAGCGTATGTCATCCCCTGTACGATAGACGGCCCCGATGTCCGACGGCTGATGATGACGCAAGTGCTCGGATTCACATGCCTGCTTGGCGCTGGGCAGGCAGGCAGGCGTGGGGTGGCCGACAAGCCGAGAACTTTGAGGGCCCAAGGGCTTTACAACGCGGAGCGACATGTTCAATCTGACCGGTAAATCGGTCAACGCTTGAACGGTCGGGTACCGCATGGGGTGGGCCCGAGTCGACCGAATGGAAGGGCGCCCGAGGAGAGGCGAGCCGCGAGGCCGACCATCTCCACCCAGGCGGAGCGTCCGAAGGAGCCGGGCATGGTTCAGCACGACGACACCACGTACATGGACGATGAGGGGCTGCCCTACGCGGACCGCAAGGACGAGGGCGAGTCCGAGGGTGTGCCTCAGGCGGACGGCTCGGCGGGAGGCCGGTGGGGTTACGGCGAGGAAGCGTGGGGCGGTTGGCACGCGGCGGAGTAGCTCGGAGCCCCCGCGGCCCACGGATGCGCGGGGGCATTCCTGTTGTACCTGTGACTGAGCAGCGCGAAGCCCGAGCGGCGGCTCCCTCCACGGTGAGCTCCCGGGCCTGAAGCGGCCTCCGGGCCGTCATCGTTTCCAGGACAAGGACGTGCAGTCCGTTTCCCCGGAACCCGAGGTCTGGGGTCGAGGCGCCCCCCTTGCCCGAAAGCCTGACTCCCGACATTCTCGTGCCCTGAAGCCTTCCCGCGGGAGCCCCCGCTCCCGGGCGTTGTGGCCCATGAGACTTCCGGCAGCGAGGGTCGTCGTTCCTCGCAGAGTGATTCGCGGCACAATGCCTCGTGAGACCACGGGGGAGTTCGGATGAAGCAGACGGCCTGGGCAGTGGAGCGCGACGCCGAGCACGGCCGTGAGGTGCTCCTGCTCGTGACGCTGGAAGCGGACTCCGACGCGCCGCGCGCGCCGGTGGCCATCAACCTCGCCCTGGACCGCAGCGCGTCCATGCGTGGCGTGCCGCTGCTGGCCGCCGTGCAGGCCGCGCAGACGCTGGTGGAGCGCGCCAGCCCGCGCGACTACCTGGGCCTGCTCACCTTCGACGCCGAGCCGGAGCAGGTGCTCCCCATGCGCGCCATGGAGCCCAACGCGAAGGCCATCTTCCTCAAGGTGCTCTCGCGCCTGGAGTCCGGCGAGGGCACCGCCCTGCACGAGGCCGTGGAGCGCGCCGCCGAGGCCGCCCGCCGCGTGCTCGTCCCCGGCGCCCGGCCCCAGGTGCTGATGCTCACCGACGGCGAGCCGTCCGTGGGCCCCTCGCAGCTCCCCGAGTTCAAGACGCTGGGCGCCCGCGTCGCCGAGTCCGGCGTCATGCTCCACGCGCTGGGCCTGGGCCGGCACTACCTGCCCGACATCCTCGAGGCCCTCACCAGCCCGTCCGGCACCGGCTTCGTCCACGTGGACGACCCGGAGGGCCTGCCCATGGCGGTGGGCCAGCTGGGCGCGGAGCTGTTCGGCGAGGTGGTGTCCGACGCGCGCGTGTACGTGCTGCCCACGGGCTTCGCCGACCTGCGCTGCCGCCACCGCTACCCCGCGCGCGTGGAGGGCGACGCCATGAGCGCCACCCTGGGCGCGGTGTCCCAGGCCTTCCCCCGCCGCGTCCTCTTCTCCGGCCTGCTGGGCAGCGCGGAGTGGAACGTGGGCGTGTCCTCGTCCTTCACCGAGCACGGCGACACGCGCCGCGTCACCGTGCCGGTGACGCGCATCCTCCCGGACAGCGACCAGGGCCGCTACGTGCGCGCGGTGTCCGCGGAGCTGGAGCTGGTGGCCGCCGAGTCCGCCGCGTGGAAGGCCCTGGGCCGTCGCCACCAGGACTCGGCCGAGCGCGCGCTCGAGGCCGCCGACATGGCCCTCTACAAGCTCGCCCGCCTGGGTGCCCCCGAGGTGCCCGCGCAGCGCCACATGGAGCGGCTGGCGGACCTGCGCCGGTTCCTGGAGCGCCGCGCCAACCAGCAGGTGCCCGCGCTGGTGATGCGCCGCGCCCACTCCGAGGTCTCCCGCATCACCATGAGCCGCGTGGGCCCGGCGCTGCCCGCCCCGGCGCTGGTCCCCTGGAAATCAGAGGACTAGGCGTCACCCGCCTGTAACCGCCCGGACTTCCAGCCCGTAGAAGAAGGGCGGGCGGGGAGGCGGCGGGGAATGCCCGCCTGCCCGGATGGTTCATTCACGTTGGAGACCCGTGCCCTTCGCTGGCGGCCCGGCCTCCGGTGGGTTAACGGGAGGCGCATGAAGCGTCAGCAGTCGAAGAGGCTCGGCCGGGCCGGGGTTGTCGGAGTGCTCCTCATGGCGGCGGCCGCATGGGCACAAGTGCCCGCGTCCGCCGTGGGCACGGGGGCGCCCGACGAGGGCGACCCGCGCGTCGAGGCGACGCTGCTGGTGGACTCCACCCAGGTGAAGCCGGGCGACACGTTCCGCGTGGGCGTGCGCTTCCGCATGGACCCGGGCTGGCACATCTACTGGAAGAACCCGGGCGACTCGGGCCTGGAGACGGAAGTCTCCTGGGACACGCCGGGCTCCACGGTGGGGCCGCTGCGGTGGCCCTACCCGCACACCTTCCGCACGCCGGACGGCTTCATCACCACGCACGGCTATGACGGCGAGGTGCTCCTCTTCGCCGAGGCGCGCGCCGCGCAGGACGCCACGGGTCAGCTCCAGCTGTCCGCCGCCGCCAACGCGCTGGTGTGCGAGGTGCACTGCATCCCCGCCGAGCTGATGCTGACGCGCAGCGTGCCCCTGGGCCCCGAGACGGTGCGCGACGCGGAGGCCATGCGCGCCTTCGACGCGGCGCAGGCGAAGGTGCCCCGCCCGACGGCGGACACCGGCCACACCGTGCAGCTCGCGCTGGACGCGAAGCAGCTCACCGCCGGGCAGGACTTCACCGGCACCCTCACCGTGACGGGCCCGGGCGGCGCGCCCCTGCCCGCGACGGAAGCGGACTTCTTCACCCCCGAGCGCATCGGCGGCGTGGCGAGCGTGACGCTCACCCCGGCGGGCGCGGGCCGCTTCACGCTGAAGGGCAAGGCGGAGCCGGACGCGCCGGCCGCCGAGCCGCGCCTCACGGGCGTGCTGCGCCTGGGCACGGCGGCGTCGGGCTACCAGCCGCTCGCGGTGGACGTGCCGATGGCGCCCATGGTGGCCGCCGCCGGGGCCGTGCCCGCCGCGCCTGGCGTCGCGAGGCTGCCCTCCGTGAAGGACAGCATCGCCGCCGTGCAGCCGGTGGCCGCGGTGTCGCCGGCCGCCGCCGCGGCGGATTCCCCGGTGGGCCTGGGGCTGGCGCTGCTGTTCGCGTTCCTCGGAGGCGCGCTGCTCAACCTGATGCCGTGCGTGTTCCCGGTGCTGGCGCTCAAGGCGTACGGCTTCACGCGCATGGTGCAGCAGGAGCAGGGGCGCGTGGCCTCGCACGCGGCGGCGTACGCGGGCGGCATCATTGGCAGCATGCTGCTCTTGGCCGGCGCGGTGCTCGCGGTGCGCGCGGGCGGCACCAGCGTGGGCTGGGGCTTCCAGTTCCAGGAGCCGCTGTTCGTCGCGGCGGTGAGCGCGGTGCTGGTGGCCTTCGCGCTCAACCTCTTCGGCGTCTTCAACGTGGGCATGGACGGCACGGCGCTCGCGGGCAAGGTGGACAGCAGCCACGGGCTGATGCACAGCGCGGGTGAGGGTGTGCTCGCGGTGGTGCTGGCCACGCCCTGCTCGGCGCCGCTGTTGGGCACGGCGGTGGGCTTCGCCTTCGCGGCGGGGCCGCTCACGGTGCTGGCCGTCTTCACCGCGCTGGGGCTGGGCCTGGCGCTGCCCTTCTGCGTGCTGGTGCTGGTGCCGGGGCTGGCGAAGAAGCTGCCGAAGCCGGGCGCGTGGATGGAGCGCTTCAAGCAGGTGCTGGGCTTCGCGCTGCTGGCCACCACGGTGTGGCTGGTGTGGGTGATGGGCGGGCTGGCCGGCGTGGACGGCATGGCGCGGCTGCTGGCCTTCCTCGTCGCGGTGGGCCTGGGCACGTGGGTGTACGGCCAGTCGCAAGCGCAGGAGGGCGGGCGCAGGTGGGCCAGCGTGGCGCTGGCGGCGCTGGTGCTGGTGGGCGCGGGCGTGGCGTCGCTGCGCTTCGACGGGCTGGCCCCCGAGGCCCGCGCGTCCTCCTCGGTGGTGGCGCGGACGCAGCCGTGGGACGCGGCGGCCGTCACCGCGGCGCTGGAGGCCGGGCAGCCGGTGTTCATCGACTTCACCGCGGACTGGTGCCTCACCTGCAAGTTCAACGAGCGCACCGTGCTGGCGCGCGACGAGGTGCGGGCCGCCTTCACCGAGCACCAGGTCGCCTTCTTCGTGGCCGACTGGACGCGCCGGGACGCGCGCATCACCGCCAAGCTGGCCGAGCACGGCCGCGCCGGCGTGCCCATGTACCTGGTGCTGAGCCCCGGTGCTCCGGACAAGCCGGAGGTGCTGCCGGAGCTGCTCACCGCGGACCTGGTGGTGGACGCGGTGAAGCGCGCGGCGGAGTGCTCGCCCTCGCGCCGCAAGGATGGGGCCAACATCGTCTGTGCCGTCGGGTTCCCCCGGCCCTGAAGTGTGGCTGTCTGTCGTCGGTATTCCGCTGTCTCAATGTAGAGGAGGAACGCCATGAAGCAGGTCTTCACCGCACTCTCGCTCGGCGCGCTGTTCCTGGGCGCCCCCGCCTTCGCCGACGCCGAGGTGGGCAAGGCCGCCCCGGCCTTCACGCTGAAGGACGAGACGGGCAAGGAGCACTCGCTGGCGCAGTACAAGGGCAAGGTGGTGGTGCTCGAGTGGACCAACCCCGAGTGCCCCTTCGTGCAGCGGCACTACTCGGCCGACACCATGGCCAACACGCTGAAGGGCTTCGACGCGAAGAAGGTGGTGTGGCTGGCGGTGGACTCCACGGCGCACAACACGCCGGACAAGTCCGCGGCCTGGAAGAAGACGGAGGGCTTCACCTACCCGGTGCTCCAGGACGCGAGCGGCACGGTGGGCAAGTCCTTCGGCGCGAAGACGACGCCGCACATGTACGTCATCGACGAGCAGGGCGTGGTGCGCTACGCGGGCGCCATCGACGATGACCCGCGCGGCAAGAATGACAAGAAGGTCAACCACGTGAAGACGGCGGTGGACGCGCTGCTGGGCGGCAAGGCGGTGCCCACCGCCACCAGCACGCCGTACGGCTGCTCGGTGAAGTACAAGAGCAGCTAGGTTGCGTCCCCTCGTGGGATGATGCCCGGAGGCCCTCGTCCCGTACGTGGACGGGGGCCTTCTGCTTTTCGCGGTGGAGGGACGCATGAGCACGTGGAGCATCCGCAAGGCTGGAGTGGCCGACATCGAGGATGTCGTCCGGCTGCGACGTGAGTTGATGAGCATCTTCGGCGGGCTGACGGAGGCGAACGCCGCGGCGTGGGAAGAGGCCACCCGGCGCTACCTGCGCACCGCGCTGCCCGAGGGACGGTTCCACGTGTGGCTCGCCTCCGTGGAAGGCGAGGCCGTGGCGTGCAGTGGGCTGTCTCCCTTCGAGCGGCCTCCGGCGGCGAACCACCTGAGCGGGCTGGAGGGCTACATCCTCAACATGTACACCGCGCCCGCGTGGCGGGGCCGGGGCCTGTCGCGCGCGCTGATGAAGGAGTTGATGGCCTTCGCGCGCGAGGCGGGCATGGGACGGCTGTGGCTGCATGCCTCGGAGGACGGCCGGCCGCTGTACGAGAAGCTGGGCTTCGCGCCCAACCCGATGGCGCTCGAGTGGACGCCCGGGGAGTCATAGCGCGGCCCTACGACGCCCCCTGCAGCGGGGCTGTCCCCTCGTTCAAGATGGCGAGGTAGCCGCGGTAGGCAAAGACGCGGCCTCGCTTGCGCCCGGTGACCTCCTCCACGATGCCCAGGCGCTCCAGGTCGGCAAGCGCCGCGTTCACCGTGGGGGCAGTCAGTCCGGTCCGAGCGACGAGCTGGTTCGAAGTGAAGTACGGCTGCGTCTGCAACAGCTCGTGCACTCGGAGCGCTGAACCGGTGCGCTCGCTCTCGGTCGTGATGCGTTCCCGGTCGCGCTTGAAGAGCTCGACGATTCTTGTTGCCGCTTCGAACGCCTGGTTCGCCGTCTCCTCGACGCCTTGGAGGAAGAATTCGAGCCAGGCCTCCCATGCCCCCCGCTCACGGACCTCCTGGAGCAGCCGGTAGTAATCGGCCCGGCGCGTCTTCAGGAAGAGGCTCAGGTAGAGCAGCGGCTTGCGGAGCACGCCCTGGACGCACAGATAGAGCGTCACGAGGAGGCGGCCGATGCGGCCATTTCCGTCGAGGAAGGGGTGGATGCTCTCGAACTGCACGTGCAGGAGCCCCGCCTTGATGAGGGCCGGCAGCCGGGACTGCTCCTCGTGCATGAAGTCCTCGAGGGCGCCGAGGCAACCGTCGAGCTCCGTCACAGGGGGCGGGACGTACAGGGCATTTCCGGGCCGAGTCCCTCCAATCCAGTTCTGCGAGTGACGGAACTCACCGGGGTCCTTCGTGCCACCGCGTCCGCTCTGCAGCAGCCGCGCATGCATCTCACGGATGAGCCGGAGCGAGAGTGGCAACTGCTCGAGCCGTTCGAGCCCGTACATCATCGCGTCGACATAATTGGAGACCTCACGGATGTCGTCGATGGGCTGGCCTTCCTGGGCCTCGGTTTCGAACCGGAGCAGGTCGGAGAGCGTCGACTGCGTCCCCTCAATCTGCGAGGAGAGCACCGCCTCCTTGCGCACGTACATGTAGAGGAACAGCTCCTGGCGCGGCAGAAGCATCGTGATTCCATCAAGGCGGCCCAGTGCCCGCTCGGCGAGGCTGAGCCGGTTCAGCAGCGCCAGGACGTCGATGGGCGGGGCTGGCGGCAAGGGCGGCGGGACGAACGACCGCACACGCTCCCCGGCGGCGGTGGTCTCCACGAACCGGCCCAGCCTCGAAGACGCAGCTGCCGTTTCAGCCATGCCCCCAGCATCCTGATGGGGGTTATTTAAATCAAGGGGCTGAAATTTAAATAAGCCGCCTTCCAAGGAAGGCCGCCTTTAATAGATATTTTATTCAGTGATTACGGGGCTTTGGCCGCAGTCTGCCCTGTACGAAGAGGCGCTGCGGCCCATCGACATGGGAGGGGCCGGCGCGGCTCATTCCCTGCCGGCATGCCGCTTCCTGGCGAAGGGAGCGGCCAGCGGAGCCCCGGCCGGTGCCTTGTCCCACGCGCGTCGGGTTCGGACCTTTGGGCCCAGAGGAGGAACGACGCATGGCCGACAACAAGGGCAAGCCAGTGAAGGGTGACGAGCGGACGGACACGAAGAGCGCCGAGGAGCTTCAGCGGGAGGCGCGCCACCAGGAAGGCGGAGAGCGCCGTGACGTGGCCGACGAGGACGTGGGCCAGGACCGCATCCACCAGAAGGGGACTGGCGGCTACGGCGCCGAGAAGGGCACCGCTCCCGCGCGTGAGGCGCCCCCGGTGAGTGACAAGGACGACCGCAATCGCTGAGGCGCGAAGTCGAACGCCCGGCTTTCGCAAGCCCCTGTCCGTGAGCGCGCCGCCAGCAGCCGCTCCGGGCCCCGCTCCTGGAAGCCGTGCCTGGTGCATGACCGGGCACCCGGTGTGCCCGGATGCGACGGGTGGGGCACCGGCCTCCGGGCCGGCGCCCCGGGTGCATCAGTTCCTCATCCAGCGGTTCTGGAAGAAGCTCGTGTACCACTTGCGCCCGTCGGCCGTCTTCTCGTCGAAGTCCGTGCACTGGTAGCAGCGGAACGCGCGCGGTTTGACGGCCACGCCCCCGTAGGGCATCCCGCTGGCGGTGTAGCTCTCGTTCTTGGTGACGCGGGAGTGCAGGTGGGGCGCCCAGTTGTAGCCGGCGCCCCCGTCCGAGTTGCCCGCGTAGCCAATCACCGTCGAGTAGGCATCCACGCTCGCTCCCGCGCTGATGCCCGGGCCCCACCCGTTCAGGTGCGCGCTCAGGCTGCTCCAGAGGCCGTGGCGCACAATCACGATGCGGCCCAGCGTGTAATGGCCGCCCTTCGCCCAGCCTGCGTAGCGGACGGTGCCGGAGAAGTGGGAGTAGACATTGGCGCCGAACTGCAGCGGCCAGTCATTGGCGTATTGCTGGTTGTGGTAGCCGGGGTCCTCGCAGCTCACGTGGAAGCCCTCGCCCCACCAGCTCCCGCCGTTGCCGCTCATGCGCGTCCAGCCGCGGTCGCCGTAGAAGTTGGCCGTGGAGTCCCACTGCGTCTGCCACTGCATGTCGGTGCCGTACGGCGCCAGGATGCCGCAGGCCAGCTCGGCGGAGGCGGCGTGGGTGTCACCGGAAGCCTCCGCGGCGGGCACCTCGCCGGTGGAGAGGCCCGCCTTCGCGTCCTCCAGGGCCTGGGCCATCCGCTCGGCGCGCGCGGCCTCGCTCCGCCGCGCCTGCTCGCCTTCCGGCTCCCAGTACAGCGACTCCTTCTCGGACTGCAGGCCCAGCGAGTGCACCGGGCGGGTGGGCGCCACGAAGCGCAGGGTGCCCAGCAGCGCGCGGGCCCGGTCATCCAGCCCCGGCTGTGCCGTCCACACGCCAATCTCGTAGAGGCTCTCTCCCGAGGCCACGTAGACCACCGAGTACGGCTGGGTGCCCGGCAGCCCGGTGACGGCGACGCCGCGCAGGCCGTCCGCCACGGTGACGTCGGCACGCACCGGCCGGGGGACGCCCGGGTGCGCCTCCATGGACTCGAGCTGCGCACGGACCCGCGCCTCCAGCTGCTCGGGCCCTGCGTCCCGCACCCGGGCGATGCGGGCGATGGGCTCCCGGTCATGTGGGCCGTCCACGGACGGGTCCCGGTCCTCGCCGGAGATGAGGAAGCCGTGGCTGTCGTCGAACAGCACGGCGTCGCGGTTCACCTCCCAGCCCTCGGGGAGGGGGACGGACACGCCCACGGCGTCATCCGTGAATCGCCGGAGGTCCGGCGGGGTGTCCGCGGGCGCGTCGGCGCAGGCGGTCAGCAGGGTGGCACTGGTCAGCAGGAGGGTTCGCAGTCGCATTCGGGATTCCCGGGTGGGGGGGACAGGCCCGCCGAAGCGGGCACTCCGCCCTGAGCAATCCCGATGCCACGGAAGTCCCAGCCGGCCGCGGGCGCTCCCGGGGGCCGTGGCGGTGCTGCTCGAGCGAGGCCGTGGCCTCCCCTATGCGTGTTGCTCCCGGGGCGGAAGGCCTCGCCGGTGCTGCTCACGTGACGGGGGCGGTGTCGGGGTGCCCTTCTCCGCGCGGCCGGCCTCGCGGGGAATCGTGAGCAGCGCGCACAGGGCACCCACGAAGCACAGCCCCGCGGACACCCAGAGCGCGCGCCGGGTGCCTTCGAGGAAGTCCGCGCCGGCGCTCCCGCTCAGTCCGCCCAACAGCGGCAGCAGCGCCACCGCGAGCAGGCCGGCGATTCGCGCCACCGCGTTGTTCACCCCGGAGGCGATGCCTGCGTATCGGTCCTCCACCGCGCCGAGCACCACGGCGGTGAGCGGGCCCACGGTGATGGCCAGCCCCAGTCCCAGCACGATGACGCCGGGCAGCACGGTGCTCACGTAGCTTCCGCCTTGACGCATGAGCGTCAGGAGCGCCAATCCCACGCCCGCCAGCACCGGCCCCACCACCATCAGCGGACGCGCGCCGATGCGGCCCGCGAGCCGGCCCACCACGGGCGACAGTGCCAGCATCAGCAGTGTAATCGGCAGCAGCGAGGCCCCGGCCGCGAGCGCCGAGTACCCCAGCTGTTGTTGCAGCGCGAGCACCACCAGGAAGATGGCGCCACCCAGGGCGAAGTACACCGCGAGCGTGGTGAGGTTCGCTCCGGAGAACGTGCGCGAGCGGAAGAGGGTGAGCGGCAGCATCGGATGACGCTGCCGCGCCTCCACGAAGACGAAGGCCAGCAGCAGCGCGGTGCCTCCCACGGCCGCGAGGATGATGGGCGCGTTCCAGCCGTGGGCCGGGCCCTCGATGAGCGCGTAGATGACGCCGCCCAGGCCGAGCGCCGCCGTCGTCGAACCGGCGAGGTCCAACCGGCGCGCGTCCCCCGTCGGCGCGTCGTTCGGCACATGGCGCAGCGCCACCCAGACGGCGAGCGCTCCCACGGGCACGTTGAGGAAGAAGACGAGGCGCCAGGAGCCCGCATCCACCAGCCAGCCACCGAGCAACGGCCCCACCGCCGTGGTGACACCGGACAGTCCTGCCCAGGCGGACACGGCGCGCTGGCGGTCCGCTTCCGCGAAGGAGGTGCGCAGGAGCGCGAGGCTCGCGGGCACGAGCAGCGCGGCCCCCACGCCCTGCGCGGCGCGGAACAGCGCGAGCGTCCAGACTCCCGGCGCCAGGCCGCACAGCACCGACGTTCCGGCGAAGGCCACCAGGCCCAGGAGGAAGACGCGGCGCTGACCCAAAGCATCCCCCAGCGCGCCCCCCGTGAGCACCCACGCGCCGAGCGTGAGCAGGTACGCGTCCACCGCCCACTGGAGGCCCGACAGGTCCGCCCCCAGCTCGCGGCCGATGGCCGGCAGGGCCACGTTGACGGCGGTGCCATCCAGGAACGCCATGCCGCTGCCGAGGACGCTGGCGAGCAGCACGCTCCGGCCCTGCTTGCTCGCATAGGCCACGGAGGAGGGAGGAGCCGGAGTGTCGGGGGCCATATGGCTCAAGCGTGGAGATGCGGCCACGGCCACGCCATGCCTGGAGCCACTGACGAGGCGTGATTCAGGGCACTCGCGGGGGCGCGCGCACGTCTGCCCGGGTGCTGGGGATGTTGCGCGCTCGCGGCGTGCGTACGGTGTTCAGATGGAGGTGCACCATGGCTGAGACGTGCGACCACGTGGAGGCGGCGGGGGACCCGGAGCCCCGGACGCCGCAGGGCTGCGAAGAGTGCCTGAAGATGGGCGACGACTGGGTGCACCTGCGCCGCTGCCTGTCGTGCGGCCACGTCGGCTGCTGTGACGACTCCAGGAACAAACACGCGACGAAGCACTTCCACCAGACGAAGCACCCCGTCATCCAGTCCTTCCAGCCGGGCGAGGACTGGCTGTGGTGCTTCGTGGACGAGCTCTTCCTGGAGGGCCGGCCCCAGCACGGGCACGAGGCGCGGACGTAGCCGCGCCCGCACCCCGGGCCGCGCTCAGCGCGGGATGACCCCGGTGATGGGGGAGGAGGCCTCGAACTCCGCCAGCGACGACTCGTGGACGCCGGCGCCGGGAATGGAGTGAATGACGGTCCCCTGCTCCGTCATGATGCCGACGTGTCCCCAGGGCGCCGGGGACGTGGAGCAGAGGACGTCACCCGCCTTGGGCTCCAGTCCCGGCGTCGCCATGTCCGCCATCTGCGGCGCGCTGGCGGGCAGGTCCGGATAGACGGCATTGACGAACTGCGCGCAGTGCATGAAGGGCGAGTCCGGCCCCACCGGCTCCGCCGACGCGCCCGCCGGGTCTCCGTACGCACGGCCGATGAGGCTCCGGGCCCTGTCGAGTGCGGCCGACGACGAGCCGCTCCCCGACACCGGAGCGCTCGCCTCCGTGGGCGTGCTCCCCGGCACTGGAGCCACCCCTCGCGGCGCGGGCTCGCCCGTCAGGGCCGGACCGCCCGCGGCCTTGACGGCGTCGCTGGGGATGAACTCGTCGCGCTGGCCGGGAATGGCGAGCTTCTGGCCTGCCTGAATCTGGTCGACGTCCTCGATGTCATTGACCCGCGCAATCCGCTGCACGCTGGTGTTCATGCGGATGGCAAGCTGGCTGAGGGTGTCTCCGTACTTCACGCTGTAGACGGACATGGGCGCTCCTCGAGGGGAAGGGGGATGGCTGCGGAGCGTGTCCCCGAGCAAGCGGCAGGCCAGCGGTGCGATAGGGTGCGCAGGGTGGGATGTGCCGTCGACGCGCGCCCGGGCGCGGTCGAAAACGTCAAGAGACGTGACGTTGTGCGGTGTCCACCCGTCGGTCGCTTCGCGTCGCACGATGCGGCATCGCGGGCGTGTCCCATGCCCGCCAGCCGGCGCGGCGCCACGTCGGGCCGCACCCCCGCGAGCCTCCTGGCGCCAGGCGATTCGGGGCGCTCAGCCGTCGCGGCCCGCCAGCCGGCGCAGCTCCGCGTCGGACAGCACCACCTGCGTCAGCCGCGAGCGGGAGATGCCGAGCTGCGCCGCGGTGGCCGCCACGTTGCCGTCGTTCTCCACCAGGCACCGCTCGATGCACCCGCGCTGGAGGTCCGCGAGGAAGCGTCTCAGCGTGCCTCCGTGCTGGAGGAAGAGGGCGTAGGCGTCTGGCGCCCCCGCCGTCACGCCCGGGCGGGACTCCGCGCACGCCAGGCCCCGCTGCAGCAGCGGCGCGAGCACCGAGGCGGAGATGGCGGGCGACTCGGACAACACGTCCGCGGCCTGCACTCCGTTGCGCAGCTCGCGCACGTTGCCCGGCCAGGGGTGGGCGCGCAGCAGGCGCTCGGCCTCGGCGGACAGGTGCTTGGGCTCTCCACCGCGCTCACGGGCGGCCTCCTCCAGGAAGTGTCGCGCCAGCAGCAGCACGTCGTCCCCCCGCTCGCGCAGGGGCGGCAGCACCACCTGGATGCCGTTGAGCCGGAAGAAGAGGTCCTGCCGGAAGCCGTCCACGCGCACCGCGTCCGCGAGGTCCCGGTTGGACGCGGCGATGATGCGCACGTCCACGCGCACCGGCTCGCCACCGCCCACCCGCTCGAAGGTCTTCTCCTGGAGCGCGCGCAGCAGCGCCGCCTGCCCGCGTGGGCTGATGTCCGCCACCTCGTCCAGGAAGAGCGTCCCCCCATGGGCCTGCTCGAAGCGGCCCCGGTGGCGCGTGGCCGCGCCCGTGAAGGCGCCCCGCTCGTGGCCGAACAGGTCCGACAGGAGCAGCTCGTCGTTGATGGCGGCGCAGTTGACGGCCACGAAGGGGCTGCCCGCCCGGCGCGAGAAGTCGTGGATGGCGCGCGCCGCCAGCTCCTTGCCCACGCCCGTTTCCCCGAGCAGGAGGATGCTCGCGTCCGAGGCCGCCACGCGGCGCAGCCGGGACACGGCGGCGCGGAAGGCGGAGGAGTTGCCGCGCAGATAGGGCAGCGCCTCCGCCGCCTCCTCCTGCGCCTCACCCAGCAGCGACAGCAGCTGCGGCCGGTCATACGCGCGGCGGAAGCGGGCACGGGCCTCCGGAGGCAGCGGCTCGGTGAGGGCCTGCCAGGCCTCCAGCGCGGCGCGGCGGGTGCGCTCGCGCGGGGCCTCTCCCGGCTCGGTGCTGGCGAGCTGATGGTCCAGCACCCGCGCGCGCAGCTCGAAGTCCTGCATGCGCAGCGCCTCCGGGTGGAGGGAGGCCCGCCGCAAGGCCCGCCGCGCCCGCGCCCGGTCTCCGTTGGCGAAGGCCACCCGCGCATCCAGCAGGTGCGGCCCCGTGGGCTGTGTGGAGAGGTTGCTCAGGTAGAGGTCTCGCGTCAGCCCGGCCAGCACCTTCGCGGCTTCCTCGGGACGCCCCACGGCGAGCAGCGCCTCCACGCGCAGCCAGCCCGCGGGCACGGCGTAGAGCGGGTTCTGCGCCGTCTCGTCGCCGACGTGCGGGCCGTCCAGCGTGCGCAGCGCGTCCTCCCACTCGCCGCGTGCGCACTGGAGGTGGGCCCGGCACAGCCCGAGCGCCAGCCGCGCCTGCGGCGTGTCCGCGACGAGCGCGGTGAAGGCCTCCAGCTTGCGCGCCGCCTCGGTCGTGTCGCCGAGGAAGCAGTCGGTGGCGATGGCCTGCGGCCACGCGGTGAGCTGCTGGAAGGGGATGTCCAGCCCCTCCAGCGAGCGGGTGAGCGCGGCCCGGGCCTCCAGATGCCGCCCGTCCTTCGAGAGCGCGAGCCCCAGGTTGTGCAGCGCGAGCGCCTCGAAGGGCTCGTCCCCGAGGAACAGCTCCAGCGCCGCCTGGCAGAGCTGAATCGCGGCGGTGTTCTGGTCCGCGCGGCGCGCCAGCGTGGCGAAGGCCACCCTGGCGAGGCCTACCAGGTCCTCCAGCCCCGCGGCGCGCGCCTGCAGCTCCACCTGTGTGAACAGGCGGCGGGCCAGCGCCTCCTCTCCTCCGTCGATGGCGACGCGCCCCTCCAGCGCCTTCAGCATGAGGCGGGAGAAGGTGTCCTCGGGCGCGGTGAGGCGCGCCTGGGCCTCGCGAGCGAAGGCGGCGCCCTCCTCGCGGCGCCCCGTGTCCAGGAGGAACTGGACGTGCGTGGGCGCGAGGAAGCCGTGGTGTGACGACACGCGCCCGGTGAGCCCCTCCGGCCCCAGCGCCCAGGCCACCAGCGCCCGGCCCGCCGCGCGCCGTCCCATGCGCACCAGCACGTGCGCGGCCGTGGCCAGCAGCGCGCTCACCCGCCGCGCCTCGGCGCCCCAGGGACTCGCGTCCCACGGCGCGGGCGCGGGCTGCGTCCCAGGGGTGTCCAGCACGTGGCGCAGTCCGGCCGCCATGCCCGCGGCGCGGCCCGGGGCTTGCGCCTCCAGGCGGCGGCGTCCCTCCTCCGTCGGGTCCGCGGCGAGCCATAGCAACAGCCGCGTGTCCTCGTCCGGGGCCAGCGCGGCGAGCCGGCCGAGCGTGGCCGTCACCCGTGGCACCTCCAGCAGGGTGACGGCCATGTCCAGCACCGCGTGCCCGGCGGGAGTCACCTCGCCGCCAGGCAGCACCCGGCACATGCCGTGCTCGCACGCCAGCTCCACGCCTTCCTCCAGGTCCTCGCCGAGCGCCTCGCTCAGCGCCGCCACCGTCACGGGCTCGGGCAGCGCGCAGGAGGAGAGGACAGCGAGGCGCCGCTGGAGGGCGCGCGCCCGGCGCTCGGGACGGAAGAAGGGGGCGAGCAGGTCCGGAGGTGTCGTCACGGCCTCAGCCTCCCCGCAATCGGGAGAGGCTGGCAAATCCAGGGCGGGTTGCCGAGTCAGTCGCCGTGGGACGGGCCGGTGGCGCTGGACGTCCAGCCGAAGCGGTAGACGCGGGGAGGAACGTCAATGGAGCTGGGCAGGCCCCGCGGGGCGACAGGTAACGGGAGGACACCCTGCCCCGGGGTGCATTGCCACGGCCCCGGGGCTGCCTTCTGGTGGGCGCGTTCATCCCTCATGAGGAGGCCGCAATGGCAGGCACGATTCTGGTGACAGGTTCCACGGGCACCATCGGCGGTGAAGTGGCGCGGCAGCTCATCGCGGCGGGCGTCCGGCCCCGCCTCCTGGTGCGAGACCCGGCGAAGGCGCGCGAGTTCGAGGGCAAGGCGGACATCGTGAAGGGCGACCTCGGCGACGCGGCTTCGCTGGAGCGGGCGATGCAGGGTGTGGAGAAGTTGTTCCTCGTCGGGTCCGGCGTGGACGGGCAGGCGCTGGAGGCGAAGGCGGTCGACGCCGCGAAGAAGGCGGGCGTGAAGCACGTGGTGAAGCTGTCGGTGCTCGGCGCGCAGGAGGAGGCGATTACCTTCGCCCGCTGGCACCGCCCCGTGGAGAAGCAGCTGGAGGCGTCCGGCCTGGCGTGGACGTTCCTGCGGCCCGTCAACTTCATGAGCAACATGCTCGGCAACATCGGCAGCATCAAGGGGCAGGGCGCCTTCTATGAGCCCACGGGCGAGGGAAAGACGTCCGTCATCGACCCGGCGGACGTCGGCGCGGTGGCGGTGAAGGCGCTCACCGAGCCGGGCCATGAGGGCAAGGCGTACACGCTGACCGGCCCCGAGGCCCTGTCCAGCGCGGAGCAGGCGGCCGTGTTGACGAAGGCGCTCGGGCGCGAGGTGAAGTTCGTGGACGTGCCACCCGAGGCCGCGAAGCAGGCCATGGCGGGCACGGGCATGCCGGGGGCCTACGTGGACGCGCTGCTGGACCTGCTCGCGGCGATGAAGGCGGGCAGGACGGCCACGGTGACGGACACCGTGCAGAAGGTGGTGGGCCGCAAGGCGGGGACGTTCGCCGACTGGGCTCGGAGGCACGCCGCCGCTTTCAAGTGACGCGCATTCACGCGGCCACGGGCTCCACGCGCGGGCGGGTGCGGGCGGAGAGCTTCTTCCGGCCGCCCCCCTTGCGGAGGATGTCGAGCGTCACCTCCTCATCCGTGGCCAGGGCCATCAGGCGCTGCAGGTCGTCCACGCTGCCCACCGTCTTGCGGTTGATGGCCAGCAGCAGGTCGTCCACCTGGAGCCCGGCGTCGTAAGCAGGGGTGCCGTCCTGCACCTTGAGCACCTTCACCGCGCGCGGCTGGCCCGTGTCCTGCGCCAGCCGCGTGTCCAGGTTCACCGCCGTGGCGGCGATGCCGAGGAAGCGCCGCTCCACCTTGCCGCGCTGGATGAGCAGGCTGGCCACCCACGCCGCCGTGGCCGCGCCCACCGCGAAGCCGATGCCCTGCGCGTACGGCAGCACCAGCGTGTTGAGCCCCACCACCTGCCCGCGCGTGTTGATGAGCGGCCCGCCCGAGTTGCCCGGGTTGATGGCGGCGTCCGTCTGGAGCATGCCCTCCAGCATGACGCCGTTGGGCAGCGTGAGGCTGCGGTTGATGGCGCTCACCACGCCCATGGACACCGACTGCTCCAGCCGGAACGGGTTGCCAATCGCCATCACCAACTGGCCCACGCGCACGGACCGCGGGTCGGCCAGCGGCAGGGTGGGGAAGTCGGTGCCCTCGGCGCGGACCACCGCGAGGTCCGTGGGGGCGTCTCCGCCCACGAGGGTGCCTCGGAGCTCCTCGCCGTTGGAGAGCTGCACGGTGAGGCCGCGCGGGTTGCGCATCACCACGTGGCGGTTGGTGAGGACGTAGCCGTCAGGCGTGAGGAAGAGCCCGGTGCCGTGGCCTCGCGAGTGCTCCACGCCCACCACGGCGGGCGAGGCGCGCTCCACGAGGGACTCCAGGTCATCGGAGAACTGTTGCAGGAGTTTCATCGTGTCATTCCTTCCTTCACGTCAGGAGCGCTTGCCCACGGTGATGGGCACCTCGCGCAGCTCACCGGCGCGCAGCACGCGGGCCTGGACGGTGGTGCCCACCTTCTCGTCGCCCAGGTAGCCGAGCAGGTCCTCCACGCGGTGCAGCGACTGGCCGCCCAGGCTCACCAGCACGTCGCCGAGGAGCAGGCCCGCCTTGTGCGCGGGGCCGTCCGGGTCCACGGAGAGGAAGACGAGGCCGGCCTCGGTGCCGGCGCGCTCCACGAGGTGCTGGGGGATGCGCACGGGGTACGCGCCCACGCCGAGGTAGCCCCGGCGCACGCCGCCGTGCTCCTTCAGCGCGGCCGTCACGCGGGTGAGGGTGTCGCCGGGGATGACGACGGCGGCCGTGCGCGAGAAGGCCGCGGTGAGCAGGCCCACGAGGCGGCCCTGCGTGTCCACCAGCGCGCCGCCGGAGAAGCCGGGCGGGAGGTCCGCGTCGGTTTCGAGGTAGCGGTCCACGCGGCCCCCGGCGTGGGTGCGCCAGCCCTCGCCGTGGGTGCTGACCATGCCGAGCGTGGCGCGCGCGGTGCGTCCTGGACGGGCGACGGTGACGACGAGGTGGCCGACCTTCACCTCGTCGAGCGGGGCCGGCGGGAGCGGGGTGAGGCTGGAGGCCTCGGCCTTGAGGAGGGCGAGGTCGGTGCTGGCGTCACGGCCGATGAGCTCGGCGGAGACGGTGCGGCCGTCGGCGAGGCCCACCTGGATGTGGCCCTCGTGCTCGACGGCGTGGCTGGTGGTGACGATGAGGCCCTCGGCGCCCCAGACGATGCCCGAGGCCCCGCGACGGCGGCGCGCCTCGACGCGGACGATGCTGGGGGCGACGCGCTCGACGACGGAGGCGAGGGACTGGGAGAGGGACTGGAGGTCGGTGGACATGGCGGATTCCTTTCGAGGCTCAAGGTAAAGGCCTCGAAAGGGCGCCACATCGGCGGACCGGGCAGGACGCGGAGCTACCCGTTCGGGTAGGTCGGCTGGCCATCTGGGGGTGGGGGCTGGTGGTTCGGATGGGGACGGCTGGGGTCAGCCCGCCTTGCGAAACTCACTGCATGTCAGGCAACAGCGGCGGCGTGAGCGGAACCCTGGAGGTTGGAGTCATCATGTCAGGGGCTGCCTATACTGTCGTATGGAAGGGAAACGTGACAGGTAGGCAGGCTGGCGGCGGACCTGGCCGCACATGAAGGAAGGGCGTGGAGGCATGGAGAGTCAGGCGGAGGCACTGAAGGAGCTGGGACGACGGCTGTCGTGGCGGAGGAGGGAGTCGGGGCTCGATATCGACGCTCTGGCCGCTCGCACGGCAGTGCCCGCTCGACTCATCGAGGGCTTCGAGCAGGGAGATGGATCGCTGGGCGCGGGGGCGCTGACACGGCTGGCGAGCGCCCTCGGTGTTTCTCCCACGGCCTTCCTGCACACGTCGGCTCCGCAGGAGCGGGCGCCCGTCGAGCCCGGGGTCCTCTTGAAGGGCCGCTCCGTGGGCGCTGCTCTGTCGCCCAAGGATGGCGAAGCGCTCGCGAGGGGACTCCAGAAGGCCCAGGCCTTCTCATTGCTCGGAGACCTCCTGCGCGTCGAGCGACTCGCGGACGGCTTCCACCCGAAGTCCGCGCCCACGAGGAACGCGCATCGCGCGGGTTGCTCGAGCGCGCTCCAGGTACGCGCCCTGCTCCCCGAGCGCCAGGGGCCTTTGCGCGGACTGACGCGATTGGTGGAAGCCCGCTTCGACATCCTCGTCCTGCGGCACTGTTTCGAGCAGGCCTCGGTGCTCGGCGCCAGCTGCCGCTCCGGGCGAGCACGCCTGATTGTCATCAACACCCGCATCGAGCGCGAGCCCGTCTACCGCTTCGTCCTCGCGCACGAGCTGGCCCATCAACTGCTCGACCTCTCCGACAGCGGCGTCACCATGGACGAGGGGCGCTTCGAGAGTTCGGGCTTCTGGATGGAGAACCCGCCAGAAGAGAAGCGGGCCAACGCCTTCGCCGCCATGCTGCTCGCGCCCGAGGAAGCGGTGCGGCGGGAGCTGGGGCCCGCGAAGGCAGAGGGGTACGGGCTCGCGGAGGCGAAGGCGCTCGTCACCCGGGCCCGCACACGCTTCGGCCTCAGCTTCCCGGCCATGGCCTGGCACCTCTACAACCTCCGTTACTTCCGCTCAGCGGAGACCGTCGAGGCCCTGCTGACCACACCGGATGAAGCCCCGCTGTCGGGCTTCGAGGAAGCATCCCACTTCGACGGCCTGGAGCGCAGAGCGCTGGAGGCCCACTCCCGGGACATCATCTCCGCAAGCCGTGCACGAGAGTTGCTTGGTGGCTCCCTGGAGGAGCGCTCTCTGCATGAAGCGGTACGTGGTGGATACGGACATCCTGGCCAACATCCAGCGGGCGGGCCACGCGGGGACTCTGGAAAGGCTGGGCCCGCTTCCCGTCGTCATCACTGACACGGTCTGGGACGAGCTGACGGTCAACGCCCGGTTGAACGGTGCCGCGCCCAGGTTGGTGAAGGAAGCCGACGACATGCTGCGGGCGATTGCAGGCACGCCCATGATGCTGACACCGCAGAGTCCCGAGGCGCGGACGCTCGTCCAGCTTCAGCTTCCGCCCCCGACCGAGGGACTCGGTGAGCACTCGGTCATCGCCTACGCCTTTCACCACGGGGACGTGACGGCTGTCCTCAACGACCGCAGGGCGCTCCACCGCGGCATCGAGGAGCTGCACGGCCGTGTCGTCTCCTGGCATGGCTTCCTGGCGGTGCTGCGCGCTGGACACGGACTGACGAAGCGGGCCTCGGACGAGCTGTCCGCATGGTACTGCGCCCGCTTCGTTCCCCAGCGCGCACCCATCTGGTGGTAGCCGCGCCGTGGGCTCAGCGCCCGGCCGCCACCGGGCCCCTGCGGAGCTGTTCGAGCTGGAAGTCCGCGAGGTCATACGTCGGATGGTGGAACGCGTGCGTGGCGATGGCGGCCTCGAAGTGCCGCTGCGCCGCGCGCTTGTCCGGATGGCCCTCGTGCCCCGGCAGCCGCCCCGCCAGGGCCGCCTCGCCCAGGTAGTAGTGCACCTGGATGCGGCGGATGCGCTCCATGTGCGAGTCCGCGTCCTTCGTCGCCGCCCACAGCTTCTGCTCGTCCAGCTCGCCCGTGAAGTGACGCGCCACCGGCAGCGGCCAGTCCGCCGACGCATGCGCAGCCGTGAAGGCCCGCAGCTCCGCCAGCCGCGCGGCTCCCGGTGCGGTCAGGTAGCGCAGCAGCCACGCCATGGTGTCATCCGGGCTCTTCTCCACGAGCCGGTCCAGCGCCGTGTTCGCCTGCTCCGCCCCGCTGTACGACGACACCACCGCCGCCACGTACATGCGCGCCGCCGCCGGGCTCTTCCCCTCGTCCACCAGCGGATGCAGCACCACCGTGGGCTGCTGCGTGTCCCCCGTCGCCAGTTGCGCGCGGGCGAGCACCAGCCGTGACTCCATGTCCCCGGGCATGCGCTTCACGATGGGCTCCAGCGTGTCCACCGCGGCCTGGGGCCGCCCTTGCAGCAGGAAGCCCCTCGCGAGGCCCACGCTGTAGAAGGCCTCCTTCGCATTCGTGCTCGGCGTCGCCTCGTGGTTCGCACGCCACGCCGCCACGTCCGCCAGCGCGCCCCGGTAGCCCTTCTCCGTCAGCGCCCCGTCCCGCGTCAGGCGCCCCAGCATCCCCCAGCGGCGCTCGATGATGTCCCGGTTCCACTCCACCCAGTCCTGTGGGTGCTTCGACACCAGCGCCTCCAGCGTCGCGCGCACGTTCGACGGCTGGTCTCGCATCATCATCGGCAGCAGCGCCTCCTGCATGATGGCCTGTCCGAGTCGCAGCGCGTCCAGGTCGAGCTGCTCGCGGGCCTTCCCAGTGCTGGAGTCGTACGCCATGGGCCAGAAGCTGGAGGGCGCATCCACCGTCGACTCGTAGCTGTTCATCTTGACGGTGAGCGTGTTGCCCTCCCGCGACACCTCGCCCCAGACGAGCGTGTTCACCTTCGCCTCGGCAGCCCGCGCACGGGCCTCCTCGAGGTTCGCGGGCGCCCGCAGGACGGGCTGCACCAGGTCGATGGGCGTGTTCGCGATGAGTCCCTGGAGCGCGGCGCGGATGCGCTGGTCGTGCGCCTGGGCCTCCGCGAAGACCTCGGGCGTCGCGAGGCGCATCGGGAGCATGCCCACGACATAGCGGGGCTCGGGGGCCGGAGCGGAGTCAGCCGCCGGTGTCATGGCGGGGGCCTGGTGCGCGCTACACGCGGACACGAGGCTGGCGAGGAGGACGAGGCAGGAGCGCAGTCTCATGCCCCCCATCTTCAGCGAGAGCCGGGCCCGGCCACCAGCCAGCCGTGCGGGCGATGCGCTCTCCTCTCGCCCCGTGGCTCACACTGGGCGAGGGCATTCCTAGCTTGTCTTGGGTCCCCTTTCCGATTCCGCGAAGCTCCATCCTGGAATCGAACGCGAGGTGAGCCCATGGAACAGACGCGTGAGAGTACGACGAAGCCGGCGCAGGGAGTCGCTCCGGGAGACCGCCACGAGTTCGAGGCCCTGCTGAAGGACTACGACGTAGCGCTCCTCACCACGCGAGGCACCGACGGGCACTTCCACACGCGCCCCATGGCCCTGTCGAAGAAGCGCAAGTCCGGCGCCGAAATCTGGTTCGCCACCTGGGTGGACACGCAGAAGGTGCATGACCTGGAGACGGACCCGCACTGCTCGCTCGCCTTCCACTCCACCGAGAACAGCGCCACGTACCTCTCCGTCTCGGGCACCGTGGAAATCGTCCGCGACCGGAAGGTCATCCACGACTTGTGGGAGGCGGACTGGAAGCCGTGGTTCCCCAAGGGCCCCGACGAGGGCGACATCGCCCTGCTGCGCTTCGTCCCCGAGCACGCCGAGTACGTCCACCCCGCGGGAGGCAAGCTCAAGGTCCTCTTCAGCACCGCCAAGGCCCTGGTGACGAAGCAGCGCCCCGAGCCCGCGCCGAAGAAGGAGCTGGACCTCCAGCACTGAGCGCCCGGACGCGGCGTCCGGCCACCCCGTGCTTCACCGGGTGGCCGGGCCCGTGGGTGGCAGGCGCTCGAACGTGAGCGAGGGCTCGCCCTTGTAGACGGCCTGCCCCGTCTGCCGGAAGCCGCACTTGCCGGCGACGCGGATGGAGGCTGCGTTCTCGGGGGAGATGATGCACACCACGCGCTGGGGACCGAAGCGGGTGTCGGCCCAGGCGAGGGCCGCGCGCACCGCCTCGGTGGCGTAGCCCTTGCCGTGAGAGCCGGGCGTCAGCACCCAGCCGGCCTCGGGCGTGTCGCCCAGCGGCGGCTGCATGTCGCGGTGGAAGTCGCCCAGGCCGACCTCGCCCACGAGGCGGCCCGTGGCCTTCTCGCGCACCACCCAGAAGCCGTAGCCCAGCAGGTCCCAGTGGCCCACGTAGCGCAGGAGCCGGGCCCACATCTCCTCGCGCGTGGACGGCTTGCCGCTGATGTAGCGCACGACCGTGGGGTCGGCCCACATCGCGAGGCACTCCTCGAAGTCCTCGAGGCTGTGGCCCTGCAGGATGAGGCGCTCGGTCTCGACGGTGGGGATGGCGGTTGCGGGCATGGGCACTCCTCCTCTGGCCTGGAGTCGGGGGACACTATCCATGTCCGGGCGCTGCGTCCTCCGATTCGGCGCCCTCAGCGCTCGAGCAGCGCCCCTCCCGGGCCGAACCCGAGCGTGAGGCACAGCACGCGCCTGCTGCCGTCGAGACGCGGGTCATGGCGCGCGGCCTCCGCGGCCAGCTCCGCGTCGTTGAGCACCAGCACCGTGCCGCCCCCCTCCGGCGCCGTGAGCCCGGCGGCGTGGAGCAGGTCCGCCACCAGCGGCGAGTGTCCTTCCCAGCCATAGGTGCAGCCGCCGGGCACGAGCGCGGCATCCAGCGGGCATGGGAGCGCGAGACACAGCGCGTCCGGAGTGCCCGCACCAGCTCGCGCGGCCCTGCTCGGAGCCGCCGCGCTGCCACGCGCACCGGGCGCCGCTGCTTCATGCGTCGTGTGCGGAGGCACCGACTGCGCCACGAACGTGCGCAGGGCGCCTCCGATGAAGCGCACCGCCGCTGCTACGTGGTGGCCGTCCTCCGGGCGCGGCGTGCCTATGAGGAGGAACGGCAGCTCCGTGGTGTCCCGCTCGAAGACGCCCTGTCCGTCCGGGCTCGCGCACTTGATGCGGGTCTGCCCCACGTCGAGTGCCACCGGGCGCTCAGGCCGCAGCGGCTCCAGCAGGCGCAGGCCCGCGCGCGCGGGGGCGAAGGCCGGGTCCTCCGCGACGTACACGGGGAAGGGGAGCGACGCGGTGCTCTCCTCCACCAGCTCCGCGAAGCCTTCGAGACACGCCAGCCCGCCGCTGAGCCACACCGCGTCCGCGTCATGCCGGGGCACCAGTTCCGCCAGCGCTCCGGCGAGCACGGGGAGCAGGTGGAAGGCGAGCATCGACTCGGGGACTCCCTCGCTCCTGTCCCGCTCCACCCGCGTGGCGCCGAGCAGCTCCCACAACTCGTGCCCGAGCACCGGGAGGTTCCACACCTCCAGCGAAGTCACGCCCTCGGGCACATGGCGCCGGACGTCCCAGCCGTGCGCGTTCCGGCTCATGCCGCGAGCCCGGCGATGCGCTCGGCGGCCTCCTTCGCCCCGTCGCGCGCCTGGTAGGTGGCGGAGATGGCGGCCAGCTTCTGCCGCAGCGGCGTGCCGGGCTCCAGGAGCTGGCGGAGCGCGGCGCGGCACGCCTCCACCGTGAGCGTGCGCGGCTCCAGCGCGAGCCCCGCTCCCGACTTCGTGAGGAAGTGCGCCTGGATGGGCTGGTCGTTGCAGATAGGCAACAGCAGCATCGGCACCCCCGCCGTCAGCGCCTCCATCACCGAGTTGGCCCCGCCATGCGAGACGAAGGCCGAGGCTCGCGGCAGGAGCTGGCGCTGCGGCACGTACGGCACGGCGACCACGTCCCCGGGCAGCGAGCGGGAGAAGTCCGTGTCGGCCAGCTCGCCCGCGCTGAGCACCAGCGTGACGCCGAGCGGGGCGGCGGCCTCGGCGAGGGTGCGGAACAGCTCCGGCTGCCACGAAATCTGGCTGCCGAAGGACACGTACACCACCGGCTTCGTGCCCAGCCGCTCCCAGGGGAAGTCCACCTCGTCACCGCGCTCGGCGAGCGGATTCGAGGGGCCGACGAGGTGCGTGGCGGGCGGCACTCCGGCGTCCGGGCCCAGGAAGGCCTCGGTGGCGAAGATGACGTTGAGGCGCGGCGAGAGGCACTCGCAGTTGCGGAAGCGCGCGTCGAAGCCGTGCCGGGTGAACAGCGCCTGCCGCTCCGGCGCCAGCGCGCGCACGTTGCGCTTGAGGCCGTAGTCCATGGGCGGCTCCAGCAGCGAGAGCGCCGAGGACACCCCGGCCCACGGAATGCCCAGCGCATGCGCGGCGAGCACGGCGGAGTACTGCATCCCGTCCAGCGCCATGACGTCCGGGCGGAAGTCGCGGACCGCCTGGCGCACGGGCTCCAGCAGCGCGGGCACCGCGTCGATGAGCAGGCCGCGAATCCACTTCCCCAGCGCCACCTCGTCGAGGACGAGCCGCGCCAGGGCCTCGCCGCCCGTCTCGATGGCGGGGGCCGGGGCTTCGGGGTGGGGCAGGTGGAGGACCTCCACGCCGAGCTTCGCGAGCTGCGGGGCGGGCTCGGGGATGCACAGCCAGCCCACGGTATGTCCCAGGCGGCGCAGCCACTGCGCCACGCCAATCATCGGGTTGAGGTGGCCCTTCTCGGGCGAGGTGGCAATCAGGATTCGGGACATGGGGTGCGGGAGGCGCAGTGCGCGTGGAGCATGGCGAGGGAGACGAGCCGCATCAACAGCCGGTCCATCCCGCTGGCCTCGGGAGCGTCGGGTGACAGACGGGTGTAGCGCTCCAGGAGGGCGAGCGCCGCGACGGGGTCGATGACCGCCAGGGGCTCCAGCTGCGAGGGCGAGAGCCACGCGCGGTACAGCTCCAGCCAGCGCTCACGCACGGGGCTGGACAGGGCCGTGTGCGCGTAGCGCGGCGTCTTGCGCGCGAGGCGCACCTCGTCGGGGACGAGCTCCCGCACGGCCTGACGGAAGAGCCACTTGCCGACTCCGTCGCGCACGAGCACGGACACGGGCAGTGCCAGCGCCACCTCCATGAAGTCCGCGTCGAGATACGGCGTGAGCACGGTGAGGCCGTGGGCCCGTGCGCCCCTCACCTCGGGAGGCAGCACCAGCTCTCGCAGGACCCAGGCCGCGTAGCGGACCTCTTCCGGGCGGTGCACGTCCTCGGGGACCAGGCCCCAGGGGGCACGGTCCGCGTCGTGACCCGTCCCCAGGTCGTCCACACCGGAGGGCCGCAGCACCTCGCGGGCGAGGCGCCGGTCCTCGTCCACCCGCGCCCGTGCTCCGGCGAGCGCTTCCGGGTTGCCCAGCAGCACCTCGTCCGCGCCCGCGCCGCTCAGCATCACCGAGGCCCCGTGTCTCCGGGCCTCCGCGTAGAAGGCGAAGCTGGCCACGGCGCGGGCGTTGATGAGGGGCGTTTCATTGCTCAGGACGGCGGGCTCGAACAGGTCCGGCAGTGCGGCGTCGGGGATGGGCACATCGACACACTCCACACCCGCCAGCCGCGCCACCGTCTTCGCGTGCCGGCGTTCCACCGCGTCGGCGAAGTGGACATCCATCGTCCAGGCGCGCACCTGCCCGGGCGCCGCGCCCGCGGCCAGCAGGCAGAGGGCCGCGCTGTCCACGCCGCCGCTCAGGCTGACGTCCCGCGCCCCGGCCGCGACGCGGTGCCGCACGGTGCCCCCAATGGCGGACAGGAGGCCCTCGGCGAGCCTGCCTTCGTCCCCGGTGGGCACCGCCGCGCGCCGCATCCGGGGCAGCATCACCGGCATCCGCCCCACGTCCTGGAACAGGCTCTCCTCCGGGGGCAGCCCGTGCCGCAGGAAGGCGGCCACGGCCTCCGGGTCCAGGCCCTCCGGCGCGAGTCGCCACACGGACTCCGCCGTGGGCGCGTCTTCCCGAGGCAGGTAGCGGGGCAGGGTGGCGAGCGGGCCGCCGGGGGCGTGGGACACGCAGGGACTGTGACAAGCGCGGAGGGCCCGGGCAACCCCGCTATAGTCGGGGCGTGCGCTACGAGCTCCACGACGACCGCATCCTCACCTGGTCCCTGGAGTCGCACGTCACCACGCACTGCAACCTGCGCTGCGTGCAGTGCTGCCCGCTCTCGCCGCACCTGCCCACGTGGGCCGTGGCGCCGTCCGCGCTCGGTGACGACTTGCGCCGGCTGGCCCGCGTCCTCCACCCCAACATCTTCAAGCTCACCGGCGGTGAGCCCTTCCTCCACCCGGACCTCCCCGCGGTGCTCGACGCCGTGCGCGACTCCGGCATCTGCGAGCAGGTGTCCATCACCACCAACGGCTTCCTCGCCCAGAGCGCGCCGGATGCCGTCTACGAGCGGCTGGACCGGATGACGCTGTCCGTCTACTCCTCCGCGTCGCTCCCGGAGCGCTCCATTCAGCGCATCACCGAGCGCTGCGAGCGGCACGGCGTCCACCTCTCGGTGAAGCGCATCGACGCCTTCCAGCAGCTCACGCCCGACGCGCCGCACTCCTCGGACACCACCGTGCGCGACGTGTACGAGCGCTGCTGGCTGAAGGTCCGCTGTCACCTCGTGCACGCCGGCCGCTTCTACGCCTGCACGCGTCCACCGCACGTGGCCACGGTGCTCGGGGCGCGGTACCCGGAGATGCCCTCGCTGGCCGAGGTGGACGGCGTGTCACTCGACGCGCCGGACCTGCTGGAGCGGATGCTCGGCTACCTGGAGCGCGACGTGCCGCTGGAGACCTGCCGCTACTGCCTGGGCGCCAGCGGTGAGTGGCGACCTCACGCGCAGCTGCCGCGCGCCCGCGTCTGAGCCTCGGCGGGCGGCGGAAACCAGCGGGGTGTACTAACCCCCTTCGGGGAAGTCCGGGTAGGGGCCTGACGTGTTACGCCATGGCGGGAGCGGCCATGGCGTGGCAGCCGAAGCACTGGACGGTTCAGCAGCTGGAGGAGCGGCGGCTTGCGGCCGGACGACTCCTGCGACGGGGGAACCTGTCGCAGGCGGAGGTCGCGCGCCAGATGGGCGTCAGCGAGGCATCCGTGAGCCGTTGGGCGCGGCGACTGCCTGAGGCGGGCGGCAGTACACGTGGGTTGAAGTCGAGGCCGTGCACGGGTCGGCCGTCGAAGTTGACTTCGGGGGAATGGCAGTAGGTAGCGGGGCTGGTACGGGCAGGGGCGCGCACCTGCGGTTTTCCTACCGAGCGCTGGCCGCTCACGCGTGTGGCGCACGCCATCCTCCGCGCCAGCTGGTGGTGCCCAACCTGCGCGCCACCTGGAACCCGGGCGAGGTCGCCACCATGTGCATGCCGCTCAACGTGGCCCTCGTCGGCGACATGCTCCAGTTCCAGATGCAGGACGACTCGTCCGTCGACTACATCCAGACGATCCTGAGCTGCTGAGCTCGACACGCCGTGCATGGGCGGGCGTTGGGGCCCGCCCTCCACGCCGGCTCACGGCTCCTTCGAGGCCTGCTGCGGCGACTGCGATTCCGCGGCGCCATGGACCTCCGCGCCAGCGGACACCTTCGCCAGGAACTCCCACGAGAAGTGGCCATCCGGATTGGAGGCTCCCCTGCCAGAGCAGGTCACCCCACCGTAGAGGATGGCTCCGAAAGCGAGTCCCCACGGGACCAGTCGCGCCAGCCGACAGAACACCGTCTTCGCCGTCTTTGCCATCCCGACGGCGCCTTCCCGCTGCGCGGCCGTCTTCACCTTCATCGATGCTGCGGTCACCGCACGCTCCTTCTTCTTCGTCATTGCGTTTTCCTTCCGTGGAAGATTCCTGCTCGTCCTACGTCTTCGACTCGTCGACTGCGTGTTCACGACGCGATTTCGAGGCGCACGGCTCCCGTTGCGGTGCCGTCCGCTTAACCACCTTTCTGGAATGGGTTCTCACCTGGAGGCGGGCCGTGAATCCTGGCCTACATGGGGCGCGTGCCGGCCGGACGCCACCGCCTCTCCATGTTCATTCCCTCGCCCGGACCGCCCCACTCCCGGGCCCTTTCACATCAGGCGGCGACCGCGTCTCCATCCTGAGCGATGGGGGATGTCTTGGTGCGCAGCCTCCTGCGCGTCCGCGCGCCCTGCGCGCTATTGGCCTCCGCGGTGCGCCGGTTGAGCTCTTCCTGGGCGAGCTCGTTTACGCGCATGACGAGCCCGCTCAGGTCGTACTCCGGGGTGGTGTGCGAACCGTCGGCGCGCATCCGGGGGCGCTGGACGATGTAGTTCGCCTTGCGCAAGCGCGAGAGCGACCGCTGCACGGTGCGCAGGCTCACGCCCCCCATCGCCTTGGCCATTTCCCTCTTGCCCAGGTAGGGCTTTCGGTTGGGCTCCCACCAGCGCACGATGAGGTGGAGCAGGACGTTCAGGTCGCTGGGCTCGAGCCCCAGGCGCGCCTGGTGCGTGATGAGAATGCCCGGCACTCCCATCCACCCGCTCTTCCACGCCGTCTGGCCCCACTTTTCGGTGTTCCGCTTGTCGCGACCCTTGCCGGTGGAGGGGCCAGGCTCCGTCGGCGCGGAGGGCTCCGCCTCCACGGCGCTCTGGGGCGCGGGGGCCTCCGCCTTCGCTTCCGGAGCCACGGCCTTGCTCGTGGGCACCGTCTTCTTCTTTGTCGACTTCTCCTTCGGCATTCCCATCTCGAACCTCGAAAGCACTCGGCCAGCGCGAGTGGTGCGCGCCAACACGGCCATTGATAGTCCTGTGGGGGGGCGCCTTCCAAGCAGTGGAAGGTAGACAGCAGTGTCTACCCTATGAGGGCATCCTTGGGCTCGTGGGCCAGGGTTCAATGTTATTCAGGTTCTAGTTCTTACTTGGCCACTTGGGACCAGGAGCTCTGGCCAACTATGACCTTCCTACTGGACAAATCTGTCCATGTTCTCACTCTCGCGGTCTCGCTGCCTAGCCAAGCCGTGGCCTCAGTCCCAGCACAGCGCCAGCGTGGTCCGCATCGCCCGCACGGCCTCGTCGCGCATAGGAGGAACAGGGGCCCTGTTGCGACGTGAGGGGCGAGTGGGCATGGGGCGCAGAGGGGGCAGGAAGGGTCCTCCATGGCCGTGCTCCCCGTCCCGCACAGCGCCTCTGAGCGGGTTGCCGGACGCACCACCCCTTGGCGCCAGGAGAGCGCAGGGGCTCGCGCCATGAAGGAGGGCTGACGGGGGCTGCCGCGGCCGCAGTGCAGCGGCTACCCCCAGAGAGCCTGCTGCGGCGGCCAGCGCGCGGGAGCGAGCGGGGCAGGGAACCCGGCTGGCCAGACGGTGGAGGGCTACAGTAGCCACGCTCGGAGCTCGTGCGGACGACGCTTCCTTGGAGCCGTGTTGCTTGGAGTGCGGGGACGGCTCAGCCGGATATCGGGCTCGCTTGGAACGGCTGGGGCTTGGCGCCCGTGGCGAGCGTCGCGGACTCCACGTGCGACACCCGCAGCTGGGGCTCCAGCCATCCCAGGTTGCGGAGCGCCGAGGTGAGCCGCTCGCACAGGGGGCCCACGTCCGCTTCCGCCGCGCCGGCCAGCTCCAGCGTGAAGCGCGAGCGCTCCACCTGCGTCAGCCGGAAGGCGCGCAGGGCATGGTGCTTGAACACCCACGCCAGCGCCCACGCGTCCACCGCGCGCCCGGACGGCGTGAGGAAGTGACACGCGCCGCGCCCGCCGAAGTCCTCCAGCGTCCAGCCGTGGAAGCCGCACGCGCAGGCGTCCCGGCGCACCGTGCCCGCGTCGCCGGGGAGGTAGCGCAGCAGCGGCAGCACGCTGGGACGCAGCCGCGTCACCACCACCTCGTCCCGTCCCGGCTCCAGCCACACGTCCGGGGCGAAGACGTGGAAGCGGCCGGGGGCGTCCTCGCGCAGGCACTCCCAGGCGAGCGGGCCCGTCTCCGTCGTCGCGTAGTAGTTGAGGACGGGGGCGGGCACCTTGCGTGCCAGCGTGGCGCGCAGCCCGGCGGGCAGGTGCTGCGCGGAGGTGAGAATCAGCCGTGGCGTCGGGACGTCGCGCTGCTCCGCGAGCCAGCGCAGCCCCTCCGGGTCCGAGAAGAGCACCGCGGGGCGCACGCGGCACAGGCGCTCGCGCGCGTCGTCGCGCAGGGCGGACACGCGGTGCAGCGCCCCGTCATGGAAGATGGGCAGCCGCACCGAGTACTCCAGCCCGCCCGGCAGCGCGTCCAGCAGCACCACGCGGGGACGCGGCGGCAGCACGGCGCCCGCGCGCGCCACGAGGAAGCGGAGCACGGCCCACATGTGCAGGCAGTCCTGCCTGTCGCGTACCACGCGTACCGGAGCCCCCGTGGAGCCGGAGCTCTTCACCACCACGCACTCGTCGTGCTCGGCCGGCAGCGTGGGCACCGCGTCCCAGTGCCGCGCCAGCGTCTCCCGGTCCAGCGTGGGGAAGCCGCCCAGGTCCTCCAGTCGCTGGAGGTCTCCCGGGTGGAGCCCTGCCTCCTGGAGCCGCCGGACGTAATACGGAGACGCGAGCAGCGCGCCGCGCAGGTTCTCCAGCCACGTTTCCAGCCGCGCGCGGGCCCCTGCCTCATCCGCGACGGAGGCGAGGCGCGCGAGGCCCCTGTCGATGGCGTCGGCCCAGGGGATGTAGGGCCGCTGGGTGGAGGTGTCCCGGCGGATGTGGGCGCGCGGGGCGACGCGCAGGTCCGCGGGGAAGGACAGCGTCACTCGCGCCAGCCTCGCGCTTCGGCCTCGCGCTGCTGCGCCTCGCGGAGCAGCTGCTCGCGGCGCTCCGCCTCCTGCCTGCGCGCCTCTTCCGCGCGCTTCAGTTCTTGCTGGGCCTTGCGGTAGTCGAGCTGGTCCAGGCGCTTCTCGGACTCCTTCCTGGATTCGTTCAGCACCGTCCCGCCCAGCGCGCGCACCCACTTGCGCAGGAACTCCTCCTGCCGGAAGGCGTTCGAGCGCACCATCTCCGCCGTCAGCGGGGCGATGTCCTCGAAGAAGTGCCGGAGGACGGACATGGCCTCCGTGCCCTTCTTCAGCGCCTTCGCCGAGTCGTCCCGCAGCGCGGAGTTGGCCAGCAGGTGCGCGAGCATGACCACCTGCTCCTTCCAGAGCGGGTGGTGGGCGTACTGCTCCAGGTCCACCCAGTCCTGCCGTGAGGGCGGACGCAGGTTCGCCAGCCGGAAGGTGTCGCAGATGATGGCCACCGCCAGCTCATGCGGGTACGGCGAGACGATGGGGGCCGCCTCGAGCTGCTTTCGAAGGGTCTGGATGTCGAAGAGCATCAGTTCTCCAGCAGGGCCCGGGCCAGGGACGCGGCCGCGGGACCGAAGTCCGTCAGCCACGTCACCACCACGAGACGGAAGCGCCGCTCCGCCAGCACCGGCGCCAGCACCTTGCGCGCCGCCTTGTCGTCCGGCAGCGCGAGGAATGCCACCACCAGGCGCGAGCGCCGCACCGCCTCCACCAGCCGCTTCATGTGGTCTTCCGAGGACACGTTCGCCAGGAAATCGCTGTCGGAGATGATGATGCGCATGGCGTCCGGCCGCTCCTGCGACAGGGAGTCGAGCAGCCTGAAGGGGTACTGCGTCCCGCCGCCGAGGTAGCCCAGCAGGAAGTCGCGCGCCGTCTCCTCGTCGTACATCCACGGCGACACCACGGGCGTGCCGTGCGAGTAGATGACGCCCTTCACCGTCGCCTTCTTGCGAATCGCCGAGGCGGACAGCACCTGCGCCGCCAGCGTCATGGCGTTGAACTGCATCGCCGGGTTGGGCATCGAGCCGCTGGTGTCCAGGTAGATTTCAACGGAGGGCACGCCCAGGTCCGCGGCTGGAGGCAGGTCCGCCTCCAGCTCTCGGCGCAGCGGCGACACCGCCGCGAGGTGGCCCTGGGAAATCACCGTCAGCGTCCAGTCGATGGCGGACGGGTCGTCGCCGTACTCCCACGCCTCGGGCGTGGTGCGCAGGTACGGCTCCGGCTTCGACGGCGCGGACGGGAGCTTCAGGATGTGCTGGTCCACCAGCCGCTTGTAGTGCCGGCCCACCAGCGCCTGCTGGAGGTTCCCCCGGCCGCTGCCGGGCAGGTGGTGGGTGACGCGGCGGATGGTCTCCAGCGCGTCTTCCGGGGACGTGGCCCCGGAGGTGCCCTGGAGCCAGCCGCGCTGCTTCGCCTCCTCCAGCGCGTCCTCCCAGCGCCCCGCGCCGTGGATGGCCGCGTCGAGGTCGTCCAGGTCCGGCGTCGACACGTCCCCGGCCAGGGGCAGGCAGTACGTCAGCTCCTCGGGCTTGTCGATGTAGCGGATGAAGGTGGCGCAGAAGTAGAGGAACTGGAGGCGCGGGTCCGGCAGCGCGTAGAAGGTCTGCGCGAACATGCGGGCCTCGGCGCGCATGCCGGGGAAGCGCTGCTCCAGCGGCGCTTCCATGGCCGCGGGCGCGAGGGCTCCCGGAGTCAGCCTCCACAGCTCCTCGTAGATGGCGAGGTAGAAGAAGAACATCGGGGACATGTCCCCGGTGCCCCGGACGCGCTGGAAGCCGAGGTACACGTCGGCGAGCTCCATCGCGCGCGTGCGGCCCACCACCTCGTTCACCTGCAAGTCGTAGAAGAGGTTGGTGAGCGACTGCTTCAGCCCGGGGATGAGCCGCTGCTCCAGCACGCGCAGCTCCGCGTCCCAGCCCAGCGTGTGCGGGAAGCGCGCGTGGTGGCCCACCTCGTGCGCGAGCACCGCGGTGAGGCTGTTCGCCGCGCCCATGTCGTGCAGCAGCTCGAAGTGGACGTAGACCTGACGCTTCGCCAGGTCGATGTACGCGAGCGGCTCGTTCCGGTGGTCCGCGTCCGGATGGAAGGGCACGTGCGGCTCGGGCGGGCTCAAGTGCACGCGCACGTCCCAGACGTCCAGGGCGTCGGACCAGCACGTGGCGACATGCTCGGGCGTGAAGCTCGGCGGGCTCATGACGGCAGGAGCACCAGCACGAACTGCGAGGTGAACAGGGTCCCCGCGGCGCGCCAGTCGTTGACGGTGGTGGCGTACCAGTCATCCACGCGCGGGTCGTTCCACGTCAGCCACCCCAGCGCCGGTGTCTGCTCGTGGGTGGGCTCCGGCGTCTCGCGGCAGCCCATGGCGCCCAGGCGCATCGGCGCGTCGCCCGTCAGCCACAGGCCCTGCGTCGCGGCCTCGCGCCCGCCGGTGGCCTTGCGGTGCCTGTCGTGGACGCACAGCACCGTGGGGGACAGGAAGTGCAGGGCCCCGGGCAGGAAGCGGCTGTCCTCGCTGGCCAGGTGGACGAGGAAGGGCTTCGACTTCTGGCCCAGCTTCGTCCGCGGCGGCTCCAGGGCCCGGGACGCGGTGTCGCGCAGCCGCGCCTCGATGTCGGCCAGCGAGGTGAGCCCCTCGCCCACGCGGCAGAAGATGCGCTGCACCCAGGGCGGCGCGGACTCCAGGTTCTCCCCCAGGTTCCACAGCTGCGCGAGCGCGCCCGCGCGCCCGGACTCGGGGGCCTGCGCGAGCAGCCGGGGCAGCAGGTCCGACCACGCGAGGGTGAAGAAGTTCCGCCGGCCCGCGCTGGCCGGGTAGAGGTAGCCCAGGCCGATGGCCTCCGCGCCCAGGCGCAGGTAGGTGCGCAGGAGCTCCTCGGACGCCTCGGGACTGGCGCCCGAGGTGGACAGGGCCCGGCCCAGCTGCGCCCCCGGGCCTTCGAGCAGCTCGCGCCACTGGGCCGGGGACCAGCGCACGAAGCGCCCGCGGGCATTGGCTTCCAGCTCGTCGATGAAGCTGCTCATGCCGTACCGCCCGGGTTCTCCTTCAGCCACGTGGCGTAGTTGCGGTAGCGGCTGTACATGGACTTGAGGTGGATGAGGTCCTCGTAGACGGGGCCGGACAGCTCCTGCTTCGTGAGCAGGGTGTTCATCAGGGTGGTGATGCCGGCGATGCGCTGCTCGGTGGTGGGCAGGTCCACGCCGGCCAGCCCCTGGTCCAGCTCGTTGCGCAGCCCGGCCACCTGGCGGCGGATGGGCTCGTGCGTCTCATAGCGGAACATGGCCATGTCGAACATGTGGCGAATCCAGGCGACGCGGTCCTGGAGGAGCGTGCGGTGGCCCTTCACCTCGAAGAAGGCGCTGCGCGTGTTGGGCACCAGCTTCTCGTGCAGCACCCACGGGGCAATCTGCCGGAAGTCCTCCAGCTCCACCGTGTCGTGGCCGCGGAAGAAGGCCATCGCCTTCGCGTAGTGGAGGATGGTCTGGTACGCGCGCACGCTGACGCCGTTCTCCGTCTGCGTGCACAGGTGCACCCGCTTGTCGAGCGGGCACTGCTCGTTGCACACCGCGGCCACCGACTGGCCGGCGAGCTTCAGCGTGTCCTTGTGCTTGAACTCGAAGCGCGGCGAGGCCATGCGGCAGAAGTCGAGCTGGCCGAGGAAGAAGGCGATGCGCTCCAGCACCGCCTTGGGCACCTCCACCTCGAGGATGGACGCGTAGGCGCGCTCCAGCTCGGTGGGGGTGAAGATGATTTCCTTCGGGAGCAGCTCCTCGGGGGACTTGTCCGCCTCCAGGCGCTGGAGGAGCTGGTCCATGAAGCCGGAGTTGAACGGCACGGCGCGCACGACGACGTCGATGCGGTCCTTGAGGGCCTCGATGACCTGGAAGGTGCCGCCGCCCTGGTCGTCGTTGGCGGTGAGGAACCAGGACGAGCGGCCCGCGTAGACGTACTGGTCCATCATCTCCGCGTACCCTTCCGCCATGAGGGACAGGAGCGCGGACTGCGTCTTGGTGGGGATGCGGTTGTACTCGTCGATGATTTTCACGCGCTGGCCAATCCACTTGCGCCAGCTCACCTTCACGGCGGACAGGTCCTCCGCCTTGAGCATGTCGGACGGCAGCGGCGCGCCGAGCAGGTCGGCGATGGACAGCTGCGGGTGGCCGCGCTGGATTCCGCGGTGCACCTCGTCGCGGCTCATGCCGGAGAGCAGGGCCATGAGGACGGCGGACGTCGTCTTCCCGCGCCCCGGCCCGCCGACGAGCAGGGCGCGGCGGCAGGTGAAGAGGGTGAGCAGGGGGATGAGGACGAAGGAGCTGTAGCTGGTGTCCTCGGGGAGGTGGACCACGTCACCGGCGGTGCTCTTGAGGGACGTGGCCTGTCCGAACTCGAGGTCGTAGTAGGGACAGATGACGGCGTTGTTGGTGATCCACCAGTACGCCTGCCGCATCTTGTCGTGGAGAGTGCCCCCGTCGCGCTCCGAGAGGTGGACGCTGAGCCCCTTGTCCGTGTCCGTCGAAGCGCGCCCCAGCAGCAGGCGCGATACCCAGTCCTGATTGGCCATTCGACACAGGAGCGTATCACCTAGAGGGTGACGAGCCCCAGCCGGGCGGCGCGGACGACGGCCTCGGTGCGGCGCTGCACGCCCAGCTTGGCGAGCACCGCGTTGACGTGGAACTTGGCCGTGTGCTCGCTGATGGAGAGCCGGTCCGCGATGGCCTTGTTGGACAGGCCTTCCGCCAGCAGGGCGAGCACCTCGCGCTCGCGGGGGGTGAGCGAGTCCGGGCCCGGCGTGCCGGTGGCGGAGGTGGGGGCCCGGGGCGAGGCGCGGACCTCCGAGAGCGCCGAATCGAACACGGTGAGCCCCCGGGCCACGGCGAGCAGCGCGGCGACGAGCGGCGCGGGGGGCACGTCGCGGAAGAGCAGCCCGCGCGCTCCGGCCGTCAGCGCCACCTCGCCCGCGGCCTCGTCCGCCACCAGGGCGAGCACGGGGGCGCCCAGGTCGGGCGGCTCCACGCGGGCGTCATGCTCCGGGAGGCGCAGGCCGGTGTCCCACAGCACCACGTCCGGGGCCTCGCCGGCCGCGGACTCCAGCTCCATCTGGGTGCCGGACGCCACCAGGAGCAGCTCGCCTCCCTGGTCGCCCAGCGCGCGGGAGAGCGCGCCCCGGGCGAGCGGGTCCTCGGCGACGAGGGCGAGGCGTAAGGGGGCGGTGGCTGCGTCCAGCACGGGACCTCTTCCTTAACCGGCACCCCAGGGCTCCGCTCGTGGGGCGGTGGGGCTGGTAGCGTCAAGAGGTCACGGGCGGCAGGCGCCGCGTCCATGAAGAAGTTTGAAGGAGGAGGCACGGGATGAGCGCTTCGCGCACTGTGTTCGGAATCCGTCGGGCCCTCCTGGTGGCCTGCGCCCTCCTCGCCACCGGGGCCCACGCCGCCGCCTCCGGGCCGTACCTGAAGCCCGGCAACGAGGTGGTGGCGTTCGTCCGCACCCGCTTCTACGACCCCAAGAAGGCCGAGGCCTGGGCCGCGAAGCACCAGGGCTACGGCGCCGCCGCCAGCAACGCGGAGGACTTCGCGAAGCGCACCAACGCCGCCCTCGCCGAATTGGGCGCGTCGCACAGCGTCCTCTACCCGAAGGGCAGCCCGGGCCACACCGCCCTGTCCGCCATCTTCCAGCAGTTCCTCAAGCTCCCCCGCGTCGAATACGCCAGCATCGGCGCCGACCTCGTGGAGCGGCCCGACGGCGTCTTCGTCCGTCACGTCTTCGCCGGAGGCCCCGCCGCCCGCGCCGGTCTGCTCCGCGGCGACCGACTCGTCTCCGGCAGCTCATTCGAGGGCCGCGCCGGCAGGCCCACGCGCATCTCCGTGGAGCGCACCCGCGGCGCCGCGCCCCTCTCCCTCACCGTCACCCCGCGCTCGGTGAACCCCAAGGCCGAGTGGCTGGAAGTCCAGCGCGGCAGCTCGCTCATCGTCGAGCACAACGGCCGGCGCGTGGCGTACCAGCACCTCTACTCGTGCGCCGGCACCGAGCACCAGGAGACGCTCCACGACGCCCTGACGGGCACCTTCGCGAGCGCCGAGGCGCTGGTCATCGACTTCCGCGACGGCTGGGGCGGCTGCAATCCCGACTTCCTCAACCTCTTCAACCCGCTGGTGCCCCTCTTCACCGACATCAACCGCGAGGGCCAGCGCAACACCCGCGCCACCACGTGGCGCAAGCCGGTGGTGCTGCTCGTCAACGGCAACTCCCGCAGCGGCAAGGAGATGGTCGCCTTCGCCCTCAAGCGGCACAAGCGCGCCACGCTCGTCGGCCAGCGCACCGCGGGCGCCGTGCTCGCGGGCGCGCCCCTGTTCCTGTCCAACGGAGACCTGCTCTACCTCGCCGTCATGGACGTGGAGGTGGAGGGCGTGCGCCTGGAGGGCAGAGGCGTGGACGTGGACGTCGAAGTGCCGGACGCGCTGCCGTACGCGGAAGGCAAGGACCCGCAGCTCGACAAGGCGCTCGACGTGGCCGCCTCCGCCGTGGGCCGCCGCTGACTCACGCGCCGCGCGAGCGCCACAGCCACAGCACGCCCACGACGAACAGGATGGCCCCACCCAGCAGCGCCCAGCCGATGATGGAGCACCCCGGCGACGCCTTCGACACGATGGGCAGCTTCTGCGTCTTCAGCTCCTCCACCAGCTCGGCGAGCTTCGCGGAGTCGAAGGCGACCAGCTCCCCGGCGCGCAGCTTCCGGCCCATCGCCTCCAGCTCGCCTCCCGGGAAGTACCGGTCGGTGAGCAGGAGGCTCTTGGCCTGCAGCTCCTTGTCCGTGCCGTGCGCGGCGGGGTCGAGACCACAGCGGGCGCACGGCGTGAATGCACCCACCTTCGACTCACCGCAGCGGACACAGACGGCCAGGGTCATGCCCGCAGCGTAACCCGAACCGGAGCGCGTGTGCTCACGGCGCGAGGGTGCTCAGGTGCTGGCGGATGTTCGCGATGGAGGTGTTCATCGCGGACCAGCTCGACGCGAACTTGTACGCCGGGTCCCACGTCTGCCCGCTGCCGTAGCACCAGCCCAGCCCCTGGACGATGCACTCGTTGTAGACGACGTCGTTCTCGAAGGTGAAGCCCACGCCGTGGTTGCGCAGCAGCCAGGACTTGCGCAGCGCGGAGTTCGTCGTGTTGACGATGGTGGTGTGCTCGGTGCTGCCCGCCGGGAAGCCCGCCGTGCGCGCGGTGTGGTCCAGAATCTGGGCGATGCTCCACCCCTCGGGCGCATAGAGCTGCCGCGCCACGGCCTCCACGTCCGCCAGGGAGACCCAGCTCACCTGCGCCCCGGCCAGACCCACCTGCCACGCCCCGCCGCCGTTGTTGCACGTCTCCAGCGGCCAGATGGCCTTGTCCCCGGTGGACGTGCTGCACAGGGAGAAGGACTGCGGGTTGGAGCCCGGGTTGGGACGGTTGGGGCCCAAATCCCAGATGCCCTCCTTGATGGCCCACCACGACACGCGGGCCGCCTTGTCCAGGCGCTGCTCACGCGTGCCCGTCAGCCGGGGCACCGTCTTCGCCGCCACCCAGCGCAGCCACTTCTCCTGGTCCTTGCTGAGCAGGTAGCCATTCACGCGCAGCGTGGGGACCTGGTCCCAGTAGTCACCGTGGGACCAGCCCACCGTGCCGCCCACGTTGAGCTTGTAGAAGCCGCCGCTCGCGGACTCACTCACCACCGTGGCCTGCTCGCCGATGGAGACCAGCCGGATGGACGCATAGGAGGTGGCCGGGCCCGTGCGCAGATAGACGTTCTCCACCGCGCGCACGCGCGAGCCGGCGAGGATTCCGAAGAGCAGCGGGGACTCGGTGGTGCCGACCGCTTCGGCCTCGGGCTCCACCGCGACCTCCTCCGGGGGAAGGCCCTCGCCACACGCGAGGGTGAACAGCAGGAACGATGACGCCAGCAGGGAACGGCGGACGGGGGACATGGAGACCTCCTGAGGGGAGACAGCGCCGGCCCGCTGTGCACGGCCCATGCCCCCGCGGCGCCCGGGTGTCGCGCTCCCGGGCAGGGACGGTGGCTGACCACTTTCCGGTCATTCCATGCGTCAGGTGACTGGTTCCGGCCGCGCATGAGCACCGCTTCCGGCGCCGCCATTTCGAAGGAGGCGCGACGGGAAACGAAGCGCGCGCACGCGAGCCTGGCCACGGCACACGCGCTGCAAGGTCTTCCCGCGTCTCAATCCCGCAGCGCAATCCCCTCAGGAGCCCTCACATGGTTGAAAACCCGCTCACCTCCCGCCCGCGCGCCTCGCGCTGGCTGCTCGCCGGCTGGATGGCCACCGCCGCCTTCGCCGGGTACCGCCTCATGCCCACCGCGGACGCGTCACATTCGCACACCGGCTGGGACCAGAGGCACGTGGCCACCATCCACGGGAACAACGGGCCCGCGAGCGGCGGCAGCGGCCCGGGCACGCAGGACGAGGAGTACTGCATCATGTCCGAGACGTCCGCGATGCCCGCCTCCACCATCGCGCCCTTCATCCAGGAGACGCTGACGCAGCTGTCCTTCGACGTCGTCTGGGACGGCTCCGCCGACTGGCGCGTGGACCTGTGGCGCACGCAGAAGTTCTGCAACGAGTACGCGACGGCCGACCGCAACCGCATCGAGCTGGAGTTCCGCGTCCGCGAGTCCTGGGCCGCGCTGTGCGGCGGTGAGCAGTACGCGTGCGTTACGGCGATGTCCCCCGTGACGGACTCCAGCGGCGCGCACCAGCACTACCTCTACATGAACGCGCACCTGAAGCGGGAGCAGCTCGCCGCGCTCGCCACCACCACGCGCGCTCGCAAGTTCATCAACCACGAGACGGGCCACCTGCTGGGCCTGCGGGACCCAAATTACTACGGTCACTGCATGCACAGCGTGATGCACAACAACCTCTACGAGAGCCTCGGCTGCACGGACCCGGTGTGGCACCCGACCACGTCCGACTTCGTGTCCGTGCGCTCCATCGCGGACCGCACCAACTGATTTCCCCCACCCCTTTCGATTTCGAGGAACACACCCATGAAGCGTTTCCCCTTGCGTGAATTGCTCCACGTGGCCGCGATGTCCGGCATGGTGCTCGCGGCGGTCCGCTGCGGCGGCGAGGCCCCGCCCAACGTCCTGGACGAGGACGTCCACTTCAACGACCAGAGCGCGCTCCTGACGACGAACCGCGATGCCCTGCGCCTGTGCGTCCGGGAGGCCCCGTCCCTGCGCGCCAGTGGTCCCCGCGTCACCGAGCGGCTCGCCGCGAGCCTGAAGGCCGTGGGCGCCCACCCCGACTGGGCCGCGGCGCGCTTCGGCTCGAAGACGCCCACCGTGGAGGCGGGCTGCCCGGGGCCGGAGCTGGCGCTGGAGCGGCTGGAGCCCAAGGAGTCCATCGTCGGTGTGGGCCGCACCACGAAGCCCGGCCGCTACCGCACCGTCATCCACGTGCTCGACGAGAAGACGGCGGACGTCGTGCTGGGCGAGCGCAAGGCCGAGCGCGCTGCCTCGGAGTTCCTGCGCGTGGACGACCACGTGCTGGCGGAGGTCACGACGGCGCTCGTCGTGCGCGAGTCCTACCTGGATGACCCGGAGTTCACCTCACGCTGGCTGGCGCAGGCGGTGGGGCTCCAGCCGATGGCGGCCGGGTTCCAGCGCGCGTCGGAGGACGGCGCGCTGCCCGGCGTCCTCGGTGACGTGGTGGAGAAGTCCGTCACCGACAGGTCCGTCATGAGCGTGAAGAAGCCGTCCTTCGACGGGAAGTAGGCGCGGGGGGCGCGTCCAGCTCCCGGCCCGACATGCGGCGCAGCTCCGCGTTGCCCAGGACGAGCTGGGTGAGGCGCGAGCGGGAGATGCGCAGGGCGGAGGCGGTGGCGACGATGTTGCCGCCGTTCTCCACCAGGCTCTGCGCGATGCACTGGCGCTGCACCTCCGTGAGGAAGTCCCGCAGCGAGCCCCCATGCTGGCGGAACAGGCCGTTCAGGTCCGTCACCCCCGAGGGCACGGAGCGCGGCTCGGCGCACTCCAGCGCCCGCTGGAGCAGCGGCGCGAGCACCGCGGCGCCGATGGCCGGCGTGTCGGAGAGGACGTCGGCCGCGCGCACCGTGTTGTGCAGCTCGCGCACGTTGCCGGGCCACGGGTGGGCGCGCAGCAGGCGCTCGGCCTCGGGGGTGAAGGAGCGGGGCGGGCCGCCGCGCTCCAGGGCGGCCTGCTGGAGGAACCAGGTGGCCAGCAGCAACACGTCGCCGTCCCGCTCTCGCAGCGGGGGCAGCTCCACCTGGATGCCGTTGAGCCGGAAGAAGAGGTCCTGCCGGAACTCGCCCGTGCGCACCGCCTTTGCCAGGTTGCGATTGGAGGCGGCGACGACACGCACGTCCACGCGCACCTCCTCGGTGCCACCCACGCGCTGGAAGGCGCGCTCCTGCAGCGCACGCAGCAGGGCGGCCTGGCCTCTCGGGCTGATGTCGGCGACCTCGTCCAGGAAGAGGGTGCCGCCATGCGCCTGCTCGAAGCGGCCGCGCTGGCGCGTCATGGCACCGGTGAACGCGCCGCGCTCGTGGCCGAAGAGGTCCGACAGCAGCAGCTCATCGTTGATGGCGGCGCAGTTCACCGCGACGAAGGGGCCCGAGGAGCGGCGGGACACGTCATGGATGGCTCTCGCCGCCAGCTCCTTGCCCACGCCCGTCTCGCCGAACAGCAGCACGCTGGCGTCCGAGCCCGCCACGCGCCGGAGCTGCGCCACCACGGCGCGGAAGGCGGGCGAGCCTCCGCGCAGGTACTCCGGCGCGGACACGTCCTCCGCGGGTGTCTCGCCCAGGAGCGCCTGGAGCTGGGGCCTGTCGTACGCGCGCCGGAAGCGGTGCAGGGCGTCCGCCGGCAGCTGTGCGCCGAGCTGCCGCCACTCCTCGCGCGCGGCCTGCTGGGCGCGCTGGCGCTGGGCCTCGCTGCCTCCATCTTCGGCGAGCTGGAGCGCGAGCAGCCGGGCCCGCAGGGCGAAGTCGTGGGCGCGCAGCCGCTCGGGAGAGGCCTCCGCGCGACGGAGCGCCCGCCTCGCGCGCGCCGCGTCTTCGTTCTCCAGGGCGACGCGCGCATCCAGCAGGTGCAGCCGCGCGGGCTCGGTGGAGCGGTTGCGCAGGTAGAGGCCCCGGGCGAGCGCGTCCAGCACCTGCGCCGCCTCCTTCGCGCGGCCCAGCGCAAGCAGCACCTCCACGCGCAGCCAGCCGGCGGGCAGCGTGTGCAGGTCGTCGCGCCCGGCGTCGTCCGGCGTGCCCAGGCCGTCCAGCGTCTCCAGGGCGGCCTGCCACTCACCTCGCGCGCACCGCACGTGGGCCCGGCCCAGGCTGATGGCCCTCCGTCCCGCCGGCGTGTCGGGCGCCAGGGACGTGAGCTCCGCCAGCTTGCGCTCGGCTTCGGCGGTGTCCCCGAGGAAGCAGTCGGCGGCGATGGCCTGCGGGTAGGCGCGCAGCTGCTGGAAGGGGATGTCCAGGCCCGGCAGCGCCCGGGTGAGGGCGGCCTGGGCCTCGACGGGGCGCCCTTCCTTGGCGTAGGCGAGGCCGAGCCCCAGCAGGGCCACCGACTCGAAGGGGACGTCGCCGCGCAGCAGCTCCAGCGCGGCGAGGCCGAGCTGGATGGCGGCGGTGTTCTGCTCCGCGCGCCGCGCGAGCGTGGCGAAGGCCACCTTGGCCAGGCCCACCATGTCTCCGAGCCCGGCCGCGCGGGCCTGCAGCTCCACGGTGGTGAAGAGGCGGCGCGCGAGCTTCTCGTCGCCCGCGTCCATCGTCACGCGCCCGTCCAGCACCGTCAGCATCAGCCGCGAGAAGGTGTCCTCCTGCGCGGACAGGTGGCGGCAGGCCTCGCGCGCATACGCCACGCCTTCCTCGCGCTGCCCCGTGTCGATGAGGAACTGGAAGTGCGTGGGGGCCAGGAAGTTCTGCGCGGGCGCCACGCGCCCCGCGAGCCCCTCCGGCCCCAGCGCCCAGGCCACCAGCGCACGGCCCGACTCCGGGCGGCCCACCCGCACCAGCACGTGCGCCGCCGTGGACAGCAGCGCGCCGGCCCAGCGTCCCCGCTCGCCCCAGGCGTGGAAATCCCATGGTGCTGGCAGCGGCTCGTCCAGCGGGGACTCGAGGACGTGGCGCAGCCCGTCGGTCATGCTCGCCGCGCGCCCCTCGGCGTGCGCCAGGTGACGGAGCCCCTCGCCCAGCGGATCCGCCGCCAGCGTCAGCAGCAGGGCCTCGTCGGGGGACGCGGCCCACCGGACGACGCGTGCGCAGGTGGCGCGCACCTCGGAGACCTCCAGCTGGTTGATGGCCATGTCCAGCGTGGCCGGGCCCGACGGCACCAGCAGGTCGCCGGGACGCAGCTCGCACAGGCCCTCGTCGCAGGCGAGCTCGGCGCCCTCCTGGAGGTCCTCGCCGAGCTCCGTCACCAGCGCGCTCAGCGGCACGGGCCGGGGCAGGGCGCAGGCCACCAGTACCGCCAGGCGGCGCCTGCGCGCGGCGTCGCGCCGCTGGGGGTGCAGCAGGGATGCAAGTGTTTCATCGGGGGAGACGGGCATTTCGAGAAAGAGTCGCGCCAACCGCGCCGGGGCGGCAAGGCACCCACCCGGCGGCGGGCGCTGGGGCCGCAGCACGGGCGGAATGGTGCAGTGAAGCCCATGACGCGCCGGGCTGTGAGGCCGCGCGAGTGTCGACCGGCGAACCGGGTGGCCGCGCGGGCGGGCCCGGGTTCAGGAGGGGGCCACCCCGCCCGGGAGCCGGGGGAGCGTGGAAGGAACGTTCCTTAGGATTCAACAGAACGCGAGACGGGTTGCGCATAGATGCTCTTGCGCAAGAAGCCTGCTGCGGCCGGTGTGCCTGCCTGTTCTTCAGCCCGGCTGCCTCCGCTTCCAGAGGAGTATGAGTCAGCGCAGTTGGGGGACACCCGTCGCACCCAGAGACTGGTGGCCATTGCCGAGCGGCTCGCGCCTGCGCCCGGCACTAGCTTTCCGGAAGCCTGCCGAGGCGCGGCGGAGCTGGAGGGGTGCTACCGCTTGCTGAGCAATAAGAAGGTGGAGTGGGCGGACGTGCTGGCGCCCCATATCGCGCAGAGTCTTGCGCGCTGCCAGGCCGCGGCAGCGCAGGGCCGCCCCGTGGTCGTCGCTCATGACACCACCAGCGTGCGGTTTGTGGGCAGTGAGGCGGGCGTGCGCGAGGGGGTGGGGACGCTCAACCGAGGCGAATCCGGCTTCGAGGCCCACCTGGCGCTCGCCTGCAGTCTACCGTCGCCTGAGCACGTGCTGGCGCACCCGTTGGGCGTTGTCGGACTGCACCCCCACGTGCGTCCTGTGCGCCCCAAGCGCACCACTGCGCAGCAGAAGAAGGAGAGCCAGGCACGCCCGCAGGCAGAGCGTGAGTCGCAGATGTGGCAGACGCTGGCGCACACCGTGCAGCAGCGGTGCACCCAGGCCGGCGTGCCCCAGGTGGTGCACGTCATGGACCAGGAGGCCGACAGCTTCCGTCTCTTCTACGAGCTGACCCAGCATGACTGCGCCTTCGTCATCCGCACTCGCTTCAACCGGCTGGTGGACGCACTGGGCTCTGAGACGGACCCGGCCCGCCACCTACACGCCGCACTCGAAACCGCACCGACACTGCTCACCCGAGAGGTGTCGCTCGGGGCGGTCAAGGCCCGGTGGAAGGGCCGCAATGGGGGCGCGCCCGCCAAAAAGCAGCCCGCACGGCAGGCGCGCACCGCGCACCTTGAGGTGCGTGCCCGAAGCGGGTTGGTCCTGCACGCCAGCGAGTACTCCCAACGCGATGCGGACGTGCCCTCCACCCTGACTCTCAATGCGGTGGAGGTGGTGGAGCCGCGGCCTGCCGAGGGCCAGCAACCGGTGCGCTGGGTACTGCTGACGACGCTGCCGGTGGACACCCCGGAGGCTGTCGCGCACGTGGTGGATTGCTACCGGGCACGCTGGAGTGTGGAGGAACTCTTCAAGGCCCTCAAGACAGGCTGTGCCTTGGAGAAGCGTCAGTTGATGAGTTTGCACGCGCTGCTCAACGCCCTCGCACTCCTGCTTCCGCTGGCCTGGCGCCTGCTGGCCCTCAGAACCTTGGCGCACCAGTCCCCCACCACTCTCGCTACGGACCTCTTCAGCCCCGACGAGCTCGCGTTGCTGCGCCATCTCTCGGTGCGCGTGCACCTCGGCCCCAAACCCACCTGCGGTGAGGCACTCCTCGCCCTGGGCGGGCTGGGCGGCCACCTCAAACACAACGGACGCCCCGGGTGGCAGACGCTCGCGCGCGGCCAGGACAGGCTCACCACTGCTCTAGAGGGATGGCTGGCTGCTCGGGCCGCTCCAGAGTTCTGTTGAATCCTAAGGAACGTTCATTCCGCGAGGCCGCCGCCCGGGAGCCGGGGGAGCGTGGAAGGAACGTTCATTCCGCGAGGCCGCCGCCCGGGAGGGGGGCGGCGTCACGCGTCGCCGGCACGTGCCCGACGGAGCTCGATGACGGCGCGGACGCCGACGGCCAGCGAGGGCAGGAGCGCGCCACCCACGAGCGCACCCAGAGGTCGGCCCACGGGCGCTCCGGCCCAGGCCTCGCCCACCGTCCAGCCCAACCACACCCCGCCGCCGGCCAGCAGGACGAAGAGGCACCCGACGCTCTCGTCCGTCCGGGAGGCCACCCAGCCCAGGCCCACGCCCGCCGCGAGCGCCACGGCGGCCCCCACGGCTGTGGGCACCATGCCCGCGTCCATGAGTGCCAGCACATTGGGCAGGGACAGCGCCGACCAGAGGAACAGGAAGATGCTGCGCGCCCGCATGCCATGGCCACCGAAGCGCGTGGGTTCAGTCATGGGGAGCGGACCTCGTGCCCGGGGAGCGGATGAGAGCGCACCCCGGACAGCGTAGGTGATTTCACCCGAGCCCGGGGCTCCATGCGCCGAGGGCGTGGGCACGCCGCGCCGTTCAGCGCGCGGTCACCGCATGGCCGGACGAGGTCTCCGCGGCCGAGGCGGTAGGCGACACGCGGGCGCGCAGCATCGGCGCGAAGGCCGCGCGGTAGCTCCACGCGAGGTACAGCTCGAGCACGAGGAGGATGATGGGCACCGGGTACGCCGGCGCGAGCAGGAAGTGGAAGCCCGCGATGACGATGATGATGGGGGCGAGCAGCGTCAGCGCGAGCGGGACGAACCGGTTCGTCAGCAGCGCGAGGCCGGCAACCACCTCGATGGCCTTGATGAGGGGGAAGACGAAGCCGCTCGCCATCAGCCCTCCGGTGAACGTCGCCGCCGCCGGGGGAGGCGGAGGCTGCGGCGGCATGAAGTTGAGGAAGAAGTTGAGGCCGAACACGAAGAACACGAGGCCGAGCAGGCTCTGCGCGACGCGCGGGCCCCACTTGGTGAAGAGAGACATTGGAAGCGCTCCAGGGAAGTTCGTCCCCGACACGGTAACGGCCTTCCCCGAGCCGCACTAGTCCACCGCCCGACAACGTATTATTGCTTTGAGAGCAATGGACCTGAACCGCGTCGCCACCTTCCTCCGCGTCGTCGAGGCCGGCTCCTTCACGGCCGCCGCGACGCACCTTCAGTTACCCACATCCTCGGTGAGTCGCAGCGTCGCGAAGCTGGAGGAGGACCTGGGCATCGTGCTGCTGGAGCGCACGACGCGGAAGATTGCCCTCACCGACGCCGGCCGCGCGTACTACGAGCGCGCCCGCGAGGCCGTCGCCGGGCTGGACGAGGCGAACCTGCTGGCAGGGGAGGCCGCGCGCGAGCCGAGTGGCGTGGTGCACGTCGCGGCACCGCCCGAGCTGGGAGGCAAGCTCGCCGCCCTGTTGGGGGAGTTCATCCGTCAGCACCCGAGGATTCACGTCGACGTCATCACCACGGCCCGTGGCGCGGAGCTCGTCGGAGGCCAGGTGGACATCGCCATCGTCTCCGGGCAGTTGCGGGACTCGGACCTCATCGTCCGGAAGCTCGGGGTGAGCGTGCACCGGCTGTACGCCTCCGCCGCGTACCTCGAGCGGCGCGGGGTGCCTCGCACGGTGGCGGACCTGGCTCGCCACGACGCGGTGCTGTACCGGGGGAGCGCCGGCCACGCGACCTGGGAGCTCGTCGGGCCGCGCGGTCCCGAGAGCGTCAAGGTCCAGGGGCCGCTGAGCGGGGACAGCGTGCAGTTCGTCTTCGAGGCCGTGGCGGGAGGCCATGGCATCGGCCTGCTGCCCGAGCAGCTCCTCTCGCGGCTCTCCGCGTCGGCCATGCCCATCCAGCACGTCCTGCCGAAGTTCAGCGCCACGGGCGCGCTGCAGTCGCTCGTGCACGCCTCCCGGCACCTGCCCAAGCGTGTGACGCTGCTGCGCGACTTCCTGTCCCAGCACCTCCTGTCCTGCGAGCGGTCGTGCGAGCGGCCCGTGTGATTGGGTGCCCCCGTGCGTCCGGGGGCCTCAACGTACGGGCGAGCGGGAGCGACGCTGGCGCCACACAGCGCTCCCCAGCAGCAGGAGCCACAGTCCGGCTCCGCCACCTCCCGAGCCTCCCGCTGCGCAGCCGAAGCCGATCGGCTCCTCCGGAGCAGGCACGGAGACCGGCCGTCGCACCGTGACCTGGAAGGTGCACTCGGCGGTCTGCCCCGCCTCATCCCGCGCGGTGACTGTCACGGGCGTGGTGCCTCGCGGGAAGAGGCTGCCGGAGGCGTGGCTGTAGGTCAGCTCGGGCGAGGTCGTCACCGCGTCGCTGGCGGAGGCGGTGAAGGTGACAGGCGCGCCCTCTACGTCCTGCGACTCGACGGTCAGGTCGGCGGGGCAGGAGAGCACGGGCGTCGTGGTGTCCCGCACGGTGATGGAGAAGGTGCAGGAGGCCGTGTTGTCCGCTTCGTCTCGCGCCGTCACGGTGACGGCCGTCGTGCCCAGCGGGAAGCGACTGCCCGGGGAATGGCTCGTGGACACCTGGGGAGCGCGGGTGACGGTGTCCACGGGGCTCGCCAGCTCGAAGGCGACGGGCGTGCCGTCAGCGACCTCGGCCTCCACGGTGAGGTCCGCCGTGCAGCCCACGGCGGGCGGGGTGGTGTCACGCACGGTCAGGGTGAAGTGACACGTCGCCTCGTTGCCCGAGGCATCCCGGGCCGTGACGGCGACGTCCGTGGCACCGAGCGGGAATGTCGAGCCCGAGGCGTGGCTGTAGACGAGCTCCAGCGCGGAGGTGACCGCGTCGGACGCGGTGACCGGTGCGTACTCCAGGGTGGCGCCCGAAGCGCTCGTGGCCTCGGCGGTGGCGCTCGTGGGGCAGGCCAGGACGGGCGCGGTGGTGTCCCGGACGGTGACGGTGAAGGCACAGGTCTCGGTGTTGGCGGCGTCATCCGTCGCGCTGACGGTGACCGTCGTCACGCCCAGGGGGAACACCGTCCCCGAGGCCTGGCTGTAGGTGAGCGAGGCGGCGGGGGTGACGGCATCCGACGCGGTGGCCGACGCGTAGCTCACCGTGGCGCCCGAGGCCGTGGCGGCCTCCGTGGTGATGTCCGTGGCGCAGCGCACGGTGGGTGCGGTGGTGTCCCGGACGGTGACGCTGAAGGTACAGGAGGCCGCGTTACCGGCCGCATCCGTCGCGGTGACGGTGACGGTCGTCATTCCCAGCGGGAACAGCGTCCCCGAGGCGTGGCTGTAGCTCAGTGCTACGGGTGGGCTGGCCGTATCGGAGGCGGTGGCGGGCGGGTAGCTCACGGAGGCACCGGAAGCGCTGACCGCCTCGGCGGTGACGTTCGCGGGACACGTCACGGCCGGGGTCGTGGCATCCCGCACGGTGACGTCGAAGGAGCACGAGGCGGCGTTGCCGGCCGCGTCCGTCGCCGTGACGGTGACGCGCGTCGTGCCCAGTGCGAACAGCGCTCCCGGGGCGTGGCTGTAGCCGAGCACCGGTGAAGCCGTGACGGCGTCCGAAGCAGTCCCGGACGCGTAGCTCACGGTGACGCCCGCCGTGCTGGTGGCCTCGGCAGTGACATTCGCGGGGCAGGTCAGTGCGGGTGCGGTGGTGTCCTGCACGGTGACGTCGAACGTGCACGAGGCGGTGTTGCCCGCCGCATCCGTCGCGGTGACGGTGACCGTCGTCACTCCGAGCTGGAACACCGTCCCGGACGCCTGGCTGTAGCCCAGCGTCACGGGAGGACTGGCCGTATCGGAGGCGGTGGCGGGCGGGTAGCTCACGGAGGCACCCGAGGCGCTCGTGGCCTCGACGGTGACACTCGCTGGACACGACACCTCCGGCATCGTGGCATCACGAACGCTGACGTTGAAGGAACAGGAGGCTGAGTTGCCGGCCGCGTCCTTCGCGGTGACGGTGACAGCGGTGGTGCCGACCGGGAACAGCGTCCCGCTCGCCTGGCTATAGGTGACCTGCGGCGAGCCGGTGACGGCGTCGGAAGCAGTCGCGGACGTGTAGCTCACGGTGGCGCCCGAGGCACTGACGGCCTCGGCGGTGACGTCCGCGGGGCAGCTCAGCGTGGGAGCGGTGGTGTCCTGCACGGTGACGTCAAACGCGCACGAGCCAGCATTGCCCGCCGCGTCCGTCGCGGTGACGGTGACCGTCGTCGTGCCTGGCGAGAACACCGTCCCCGAAGCCTGGCTGTAGGTGAGCACGGGCGACGCGGTGACGGCATCCGAAGCCGTGGCGGACGGGTAGCTCACGATGGCGCCCGCTGCACGGGTGGCCTCGGACGTCACCGCGATGGGGCACGTCACGACGGGCGCCGTCTCGTCCCGGACGATGACGTTGAAGGCGCACGAAGCGGTGTTGCCGGCCACGTCCGTGGCAGTGACGGTGACGCGCGTCGTGCCCAGCGAGAACAGCGTCCCCGAAGCCTGGCTGTAGGTGAGCGCGGGCGAAGCCGTCACTGCATCCGAAGCCGTGGCGGGCGCGTAGCTCACGGTGGCGCCCGAGGCATCGACCGCTTCGGCGGCGACGTCCGCGGGACAGCTCAGGACCGGCGCGGTGGTGTCCCGGACGGTGACGCCGAAGGTGCACGCGGTGGAGTTGCCGGCCGCATCCGTGGCGGTGACGGTGACCGTCGTCGTGCCCAGGGGGAACGTTGCTCCGGAGGCGTGGCTGTAGGTGAGCGCGGGCGAGGACGTCACGGCGTCGGAGGCGGTGGCCGGCGAATAGGGCACGGCGGCGCCGGAGGAGTCCGTGGCCTCGGTGACGAGGTTCGCGGGACAGCTCAGTGCAGGCGCGGTGGTGTCCCGGACGCTGACGTCGAAGCTGCACGCGGAGGTGTTGCCCGCCGCGTCCCGCGCGGTGACGGTGACGCGCGTCGTCCCCAGGCTGAACCCCGTGCCGGAAGCCTGGCTGTAGGTCAGCACGGGCGAGGCGGTGACGGCGTCCGAGACGGTGGCCGGCGGGTAGCTCACGACAGCGCCCGACGCGCCAGTGGCCTCGGCGAGGACGTCCGTGGGACAGCTCAGGACTGGCGCGCTGGTGTCTCGCACCGTCACCGAGAAGGTGCACGCGGCGCTGTTGCCCGCCGCGTCCGTCGCCGTCGCGGTGACGAGCGTCTCCCCGAGCGGGAACACCGTCCCGGAGTCCCGGCTATAGCTCAGCGTCACCGGAGGACTGGCCGTGTCGTCAGCCGTGGCGGGCGGATAGCTGACGAGGCCTCCCGAGGCACTCGTGGCCTCGGCGGTGACGCTGGCCGGACACGTCACGGCCGGCTGCGTGGTGTCGCGCACGGTGACGTTGAAGGAGCACGTGGTGCTGTTGCCGGATGTGTCCTTCGCGGTGACGGTGACGGCGGTGATGCCGACGGAGAACAGCGTCCCCGACGCCTGGCTGTAGGTGACCTCCGGCGCCGAGCCGGTGTCGGAGACCTTGGCGGCCGGGTAGCTGACGATGGCGCCCGTGCTGCCGGTGGCCTCGGCCGTGACGTCCGCGGGACACGTCAGCGAGGGCGCGATGGTGTCCTGGACGGTGACGGTGAAGGAACACGCCCCCTGGTTGCCGACCGCATCCGTCGCGGTGGCGGTGACGCTCGTCGTCCCCAGGGGAAACACAGTCCCGGATGCCCGGCTGTAGACGAGGACCGGCCTGCCGGGCGCATTGTCCGTGACGGTGGCCGAGGGATAGCTCACCGTCGCACCCGACCTGCTCTGGGCCTCGACAGTCACGGAGGGCGGACAGGTGACGGTGGGCGGCGTGGTGTCCGGCGGGATGTCCAGCGTCACGCGCCACAGCTCGAAGCCGGTGGTTCCGTCGTTGGCGACGAAGTAGACGTCCTTGCCCTTGCGCGTGAACAGGCGGGGGTTGGAGGAGAGGGCGCCCGGCGCGAGGTCCCCGAGCGGTCGCGTCCCCTCTTCGGTGCCGTCCGAAATCCACGGCTCCATGCCGGTGACGCCGTCCGAGGCGGCGAACACCACCAGCCCTTCCGGCTCCAGTACCAGCATCGGCTGGTCGGCCATGCTGCCAGTGGAGCCGGGGTTGAGGTCCGTCACGGGCCGGGTGCCCTGCAGCGTTCCATCACTCCGCCACAGCTCGATGCCGATATCCGGGACCTGCGCCTGGAAGAACAGGACGCGGTTCGCCACCGTGAGGTGTCGCGGGCCGAAGCCCTTCGTTCCCGCGGCGTAGCTCACCACCAGCTGGGTGCCTGACTCCGTGCCGTTGCTGCGCCAGAGGCCCCGCGCGGTGGCGATCGGCGAGGCGCTGAAGTACAGCACGTCATCCATCAGCACGAAGTCGCCCGGCGAGCTGGAGCCCGACGTGTTGAGATCCTTGATGCGGAACGTGAAGTTGGCGGTGCCGTCGCTTCGCCACAGCTCGACGTCATTCGAGGTGCCCGAGGACCCGGGGAAATAGAAGAACCCCGGGGTGGCTGCGAAGGCGGTGTCGAAGGAGGGAATGACGTTCTTCAGGGAGACCGTCCCCGCCTCCGTGCCCGTGGTCTGCCACAGGGTGGTGCCCGTGCCGTCCGAGGCACCGAAATAGGCCCTGTCCTGGAACCCGACGAAACCACTGCTCATGGAGACGCCCGTGTTCCCCGCCCAGACGTCCTTGAGGAGCTGCATGTAGCTGGTGGTGCCGTCACTGATCCACGGCTCGAAGCCTGTCTGTCCGTCGTTCGCGGTGAAGAGAATCCGGCTGCCCAGCTGCGGAAGGACCTTCAAGTCCCTCGGGGAGCCGGAGAGGGCGCCGGGCTGGAGGTCCTTGAGGAGCCGGGTGCCGGCCGGGGTTCCGTCGCTCGTCCACAGCTCCTGGCCGGTGACGCCGTCGTTGGCGTCGAACAGGAGGGCGTTGAACCGCGGGACGAAGCGGGTCGGGTTGGAGCTGAAGGCGCCCGGGTAGATGTCCTGGAGGAGCCGGGTACCGGAGGCGTCGGTCACCCAGGGCTCCCGGCCGAGCTCGTCCGCGTCCGCGGTGAAGTAGAGCCTGCCGCCGAACACGGTGAGGGCCCGCGGGTCCGAGTGGGCCGTCTCGGTGAGGATGTCCCTGACGGGCCTGTAGTCGCTGCCGTCCGTCCACCAGGGCTCCATGCCCCAGCCGAGGCCGTTGGTGGCGAAGAAGACGCGCGTGCCGACGGCGGTCATCCCCTCGGGATTGGAGTCTTCCGGCCCGAAGTTGAGGTCCATCACCCGCTGCGTCCCGAAGGGGGTGTCGTCACTCCGCCACAGCTCCCGGCCCGTGCGGCCGTCGTTCGCGCTGAAGTAGAGCACGCCGTGGATGTCGGTCAGCTTCTGGGGGCCGGAGCCCTGCGCGCCCGCCGCGATGTCGGCGACGCGCTGCGTGCCCGCCGCCGTGCCGTTGCTCTTCCAGAGCTCGGCGCCGGTGCTGCCGTCGTTCGCGCTGAAGTAGAGTGTGCTGCCCACGGCCACCAATTCCCGCGGCGTGCTGCCTCCGGTGCCGGGGGCAATATCCTTCACCAGCCACGCCGTACTCCCATCGCTCGCCCACAGCTCGGAGCCGACAAGGGCGCCGGCGGACGTGCCTATCGAGGCGAAGTAGAGCTTCCCGTCCATGGCCGTGAGCGACTGGATTCTGTCGCTGTCGGCCGGGAGGTAGGGCCGCGTGGAATGGACCAGCCGGGTGCCACTCGCGGTGCCGTCGCTGGTCCAGAGCGCGGTGAAGACCGAGGACTCGGTGCCGATGAAGAAGACGCGGGTGCCCACGCTCACCAGCTCCGAGACGAAGCCGTCCAGGGAGCCCAGGCCGACGTCCCTGACGAGCGCGGTGCCGTTGGCCGTCCCGTCGCTCCGCCACAGCTCCCGGCCGTTGTTCGGCGTGGTGGCGGAGAAGAAGAGCAGGTTGCCCGCGGCGGTGAGGTTCTGGGGCGAGGAGCCGTTGGCGCCCGAGACGATGTCCCTCACGAGCCTCGTTCCCTGGGTGGTGCCATCGCTGCGCCACAGCTCGAGCCCCCCGATGCCGTCTGTCGCGGAGAAGTAGAGGACGCCGTTGAAGACCGCCAGGCTGCTGGGATTGGAGGAGTCCGAGCCGAAGTGGATGTCCTTGACGAGCACGGTGCCGGAGGCCGTGCCGTCGGTCCGCCACAGCTCGCGCCCCGAGCTGCCGTCATCCGCGGTGAAGTAGATGACGCCGCCCATGACGATGAAGTCGCTGGGGGCGGAGCTCTCGGCGCCGGGCCGGAGGTCCTCGAGGAGCTGGGTGCCGGACTCCGTGCCATCGCTCGTCCACAGCTCGCGTCCGCTGCTGGCTTCCGTGGCGGCGAAGAGGACCGTGCCGCCGCCCAGGTCCACGAAGCCGTACGGAGCGCTCCCGGGCTGGGTGCTCCAGAAGCCCGCTCGCAGGTCCGCGACGAGCTCGGGCCCCGTGACATCGAGCGCGGCGGAGGACGTGCCACGCGGGCCGTCGTCAGGCTTCGGGGCCACGGACTCCGTGCACCCGCCCACCACGGCCAGCGTGACGGCGAGCCAGAGCAGCGGCTGGCGCAAGTTCCCCAGGTGTCTCATGTCCCCCTCGGACGGATGCCGCGCGGGTGATGGCCCGCATGACTGACGGGCTCAATCTACCGCGTGTCACGTCCGGAACCGTCACCCCGGCAACACAGCGGCCGGCCGTGCGAGGAGGGTGCTCGCGCCGTCCGGGTGCACCGGCACCCGGGCTCAGGCGAGCGTGACGCCGTGCCCCGGCGCGTCCGGGTCCAAATCCAGCCGCGCGCCTTCGTACCGCGCGCCGCCCCGGAACGGGTGGCTGGCGATGAACAGCGGCGTGTCCAGGTCCGCGTAGGTGAAGCCGCCCAGGCCCGCGGCCAGGTGCGCGGAGGCCGTCATGGCCAGCACGCTCTCCACCATGCCGCCCACCATCAGCTCCATGCCCGCCGCGCGCGCGAGGCTCCACATCGTCAGCGCCTCCACCACGCCGCACTTCATCGTCTTGATGTTGATGCCGTGCGCGGCCCCCTCGCGGATGAGGCGCAGCACGTCCTTCGCCGAGCGCGCCGACTCGTCCGCGCACACCCGCACCTTCGAGCGCTTCGACACCTCCGCCATGCCGGCGAAGTCCGACGCGGCCACCGGCTGCTCGAAGAGGGCCAGCGGCACGTCCGCCCGCTCCAGCTCCTTCAGGAAGGCGAGCGCCTCGCTCACGTCATATCCGCCGTTGGCGTCCGCGAAGAGCCGGGCCTGGGGCGCCACCTCGTGGATGGCCACCATGCGCGCCGCGTCCTGGTCCGGCGCGAGCGCCCCCACCTTCACCTTCAGCGTGGAGATGCCGCGCGCGAGGATGGCCTTCGCGGACTCGCGCGCGTGTGCCACGTCCCCCGCCGTCACCGTCATGTCGATTTCCAGCGTCGTCCCCGCCCCGCCCAGCAGCACGTACAGCGGCACGCGGTGGTGCCGCGCCAGCGCGTCCAGCAGCGCCATCTCCACGCCGGCCCGCGCGGACGGCGCCAGCGCCAGCGAGTCTCCCAGCCACTCCGACACCGGCCGCCACGCGCGCACGTCCTTGCCTGGCAACCCCGCGCGGACCGTCTCCAGCGCGGCCAGCGTGCTGCCCTGCGTCTCACCGCTGACGGCGGTGAAGGGCGCCGCCTCGCCCAGGCCCACGGTGCCGTCCGCCAGCGTCAGGCGCACCAGCACGTTCTCCGCGGTGTGTTGCGCGCCCGTGGCGATGGCGAAGGGCTCGGTGAGGGGCAGGTGCAGCGGCTCGAAGGCGACGGCGGTGATGAGGGTGGGCGTCATGTCGGAGGCCGCACCCTAGTCCGCTCTCCGTGAAGACGGGACACCCAAGAGAAGCCCGTGTCTCCGTCCGGAATCCCGTCACGCGCCACTCACACGGTGGGAAGCTCCGTGGCCGGAACCCACCGTGACGGGTCTTCCCCCCTGGCCGGATTCGCGAGTTCTCGTGTTTTCACGCGGCGACGCGTTTGACGTCACGCGGCAACCATCTCCGGCGTGGCTTGAGAAAGCCCCCGGTTCATGGCGACATTGCGGGGAACCCCTGCTGTTTCTGGACGCTGGCCTCCGGGCGCGCGTAGGTCGGGAGTGGGCGGCGCATGGAGGAGACAGACACAACCCCGAGGACCCTGGCGCCGGGTGCGGACGTGCTGTTGTCGGCGCTGGAGGAGGCGGAGCGCTGTCAGCCGGAGGGCTGCATGGTGCTGCGCGCCGTGCGCGACGCGGGCGGCGCCATCACCGACTTCGAGTGGCTGTGGGCCAACCCCGCCGCGGCGCGCGCGCTGGGCTGCTCGCCGGAGACGCTGCGCGGGCGAAGGCTGCGGGAGGTGTCCGCGGACGCCGGGCTGGGCGGCCGGGTGGACGTGCTGCGCGAGGTGGTGGAGACGGGCCGGCCCGCCGCGGACAGCTTCCCGGAGGGCGAGGCCTGGCTGCAGGGCACCGCCGTGCCGCTGCGCGACGGCGTGCTGTTGCGCCTGCGCGACGTCACCAGCGCCGTGCGCGTGGAGGAGGGCGTGCGCGACACGCTGGCCTGGGTGCGCGACGTGCTCGAGGGCACCCCGGACGCCTTCTTCACCGTGGACCCGGAATGGCGCGTCACCTACGTCAACCACCAGGCCGCCGCCATCAGCGGACGCACGCAGGAGCAGCTCTTCCGCCGCGTGTTGTGGGAGGCGTGCCCGGAATTGCTCGGCACCCGGCTGGAGCGCGAGCTGCGCCGCGTGGCCACCGAGGGCGCGGCCACGACTTTCGAGGTGCGCATCTCCCCCGGCCACTGGCACGAGGTGCACGCCTGGTGCGCCAACGGCAATCTGTCCGTCTTCGGCACCGACATCACCGGCAAGAAGCACCTGGAGGCCGAGCGCGACATGCTCCTGGCCCGCGAGCACTCCGGCCGCCTGGAGGCCGAGGCGCTCGTCCAGCAGCGCACCGAGGAGCTGGTGGCCGCGCGCGAGCAGCTGGTGCGCACGGAGAAGCTGGCCATGGCCGGCCAGCTCGCGGCGGGCGTGGGGCACGAAATCAACAACCCGCTCTCCTACGTCACCGGCAACCTCCAGTTCGCGCTGGAGCAGCTGGAGCTGCTCTCGGGCAACCCCGGTGACGGCGAGGCGCTGGGCGAGGCGCTGGACGCGCTGCGCGAGGCCCGCGAGGGCGCGGAGCGCATCCGCCTCACCGTGAGGGACTTGCTGACGTTCGCCCGCGCGGACGAGCCGCACCTGTCGCCGGTGGACGTGCACGCGGCGCTGGAGTTCGGCCTGTCCATGGCCATGCCGTACCTGCGCTACCGGGCGCAGGTGGAGCGGCACTTCGCCGTCGTGCCCACCGTCATGGCGCACCAGGCGCGGCTGGGGCAGGTGTTCCTCCAGCTGCTCGTCAACGCCGCGCACGCGATTCCGGAGGGGGACGCCGGCCACCACCGCGTCACCCTCCGCACGCGCGTCGAGGGCACGTGGGTGGTGGTGGAGGTGACGGACACCGGCCACGGCATGGCGCCCGAGGTGCTGGAGCGCGTCTTCGAGCCCTTCTTCACCACGCGCCCGGTGGGCGCCGGCACCGGGCTGGGGCTGTCCACCGCGCTGGGGCTGGTGCGCAGCATGCGCGGGGAGCTGACGGCCACCAGCACGCCCGGCGGCGGCAGCACCTTCCGCGTGCGCCTGCCCACCACGCACGAAGTCGCCCTGCCCGCCGAGCCCGAGGCCGCGGAGTGCGACGGCGAGCGCAAGCGCGTGCTGGGCGAGCGCAAGCGGGTGCTGGTGGTGGACGACGAGCCGCAGGTCGCCTCCGTGCTGCGCCGGGTGCTCGAGGGCCAGCACGAGGTGGTGCTGGTGCACAGCGGGCGCGAGGCGCTGGAGCTGCTGGCGCGGGACGACGCGTTCGACCGCGTCTTCTGCGACTTGATGATGGGGGACGTGACGGGGATGGACGTGTACGAGGAGCTGGCCCGCCACCAGCCGGCGGTGCTGTCGCGCCTCGTCTTCATGACGGGCGGCGGCTTCACCGAGCGCGCCCGCGCCTTCCTGCAGACGGTGCCGCTGCCGCGAATCGAGAAGCCCTTCGAGCCGGGCACCCTGCGCGCGCTGGTGGAGGGCGCGCCGCCACGCGCCGGGGCACGAGGGCCTCCGGCGCGCGCGGCGGAGGGGACGTGACTACAGCTTCACTTCGTCGCGCTCGGGCTGGGTGATGTAGCCGCTGCCGGCCGCGACGAGCTTGGCCATCAGCTTGTCCATGCCGTTGGAGCGGGCGAAGGCCATCTCGTTCTTCGTGGCGCCCACCAGCGTAATCAGCTGCACCTTGCCGCTGGGCAGCACGAAGTGGTCCGGGCGGGACGGGTCCCTCACGAAGACGAAGCCGGCCAGCTTCGAGTCACCGCCGTCCAGCGTGCCCTCCACCGGGTAGCGGTGGCCCATGGCGAAGGCGCGCATGCAGACGAGGTTGTAGGCCATCATGTCCAGCAGCCGGAACACCGGCCACTTCGCCTCTTCGGGCGTGTGGATGACCATCTCGTAGCCAATCCCGCTGGGCGCGTCGTCCGGGAACTCCTCGCCGGGCGCCACGGTGAAGGGGTTGGACAGGCCGCTGGTGACATAGGTCCAGTACGGGTAGTCCGCGCTCGGCGGGGCCACGCGCACGCCCATGGGCTCCCAGTTCGGGTCCGGCTCCTGCACCTGCGCCAGCTCACTCTCCATCCACGCTTGAATGGCGTCCGTCTGGTCGAGCGTGAAGACGCCTTCGTCGATGGCGCCGAACATCTTGGGGTACTCGACCTCGTCGCGGTCCGCCCAGCAGTCTTCGTACCACTGGATGAAGTCTTCGGTCGTCTCCGGGGCTTTCATAGCGGAGACACTCTACGGGCCCACCCAGGTTTCACAACTTCGTTAAGAGGGGGGACTGCTTCGGGCTGACAGTCCGGCCGGTCCCCGAGGCCCCCCAGGCGCGTCAGGTACCGGTGGCTCCCCCGGCGGCGGGGCTGGCGGCCAGGGGCCAGGGCTTGAGGCCGCAAATCTTCTCCGCCTCCTCGATGGCAGGCGCCAGGCGTGCGTGCTCGCGGTGCAGGAAGCTGCGCACCGCGCCATCCAGCCGCTTGTCGAAGATGAGGTGGGCGCTGTGCACGGCGGTGGGCTCGAAGCCGCGGGAGACCTTGTGCTCGCCGCCCGCCCCGGGCTCGAACACCTTGCGGCCCGCGCGGATGCAGTCCTCCACGGAGTGGTAGAGGCAGACGTGGAAGTGGAGGAAGGGGTGCTCCTCGAAGGCGCCCCAGTAGCGGCCGTAGAGCCGCTCCCGGGTGGCCAGGTTGAAGGCCCCGGCGATGACCTTCGGGCCCTTCACCGCCTCCACCATCTCCACGGCGTCGGGCAAGTCCCGGAAGACGCGGGTGAAGAAGCCCGGGGTGAGCTGAATCTGGCCCCAGGCGTGGCGCTCGCAGGTGGAGGTGTAGAAGCCGTAGGCGCGCTTCGCGTGGGCCTGCGTCAATTCGTCGCCGCGCACGGTGCGCAGGGAGATGCCCTGGGTGGCGGCGGCGCCGCGCTCGCGCTTGAGCTGGTTGCGGCGCTTGGAGTCGAAGCGGGACAGGTAGTCGTCGTAGGTGCGGTAGCCCGGGTTCTTCCAGTGGAACTGGAGGGTGATGCGGCGGGCGAGCCCCTCGCCCTCGAGGAAGTCCGCCTCTTCCCCGGTGGGGTAGAGGATGTGGACGGAGGAGCAGCCGGACTCGCGGGCGCTCTCGGTGGCGGCGGTGAGGAGGGCGCGGCGCAGGGCGGGCACGTCCTCGCCCGGGGCGATGAGGAAGCGCGGCACGGTGGCGGGGGACAGCGGGCCGCCGACGACGAGCTTGGGGTAGTACTCCACGCCGAGGCGGGCGGCGGCGTCCGCCCAGCCGAAGTCGTAGATGTACTCGCCCATGCTGTGGAACTTGCGGTACGCGGGCGCGGCGGCGACGAGCTGCTTGTCGCGCCACAGCGTCAGGTGGTGCGGCGCCCAGCCCGTCTCCTCGGTGGCGCTGCCGCTCTCCTCCATGGCCGAAAGCCACGCGTGGCGGACGAAGGGGGGCGCGTCGGGGCCGGTGAGCGCGTCCCAGGCGGCGGCCGGGACGTCTGTCACTGCTTCGAGGATGCGGAGGCGGAGCGGGGTGTCAGCGGGCACGGGGGCTCATTTAACGCGGGCCCCGAGCCCGTGCTGCGGGTTGCCCGTTCGGTTCGCCGACAGGCAGACAGCGCGTGAGCTACGGGGGCGGCTTGCGACCGTCACCGTCCCCGGGCGGCCCGCGAAGCGGGCCCGCCTGCCCGTGGGCGTGAGCCGTGCGGCCCGCGTCCGGCCCGCGTTCCGGTGGGCTCGAGCCGCGGAAGGGGCGGGGAGGCCAGCTCGGGCGGCCCGCGCGTCCGGCCAGCATGCCGGTGGGCGCGAGCCGCGGAAGGGACGGGGAGGCCCGCCCCCTCCTGGATGCGTCAGGCGGCCTGGGCCGTCCCGGCCTCGCGAGCGGCCTCGCGGGGCTCCGGCCAGACGGCGCGCTGCGGGGTGGCGATGCGGATGACGCCCAGCTTCGCCAGCACGCGCATCACCTGCCACGTGGGGTCCACCTCGAACTTGCGGGCCGCGAAGTTCGGGCTGCTGCCGAACTTGTGGTGGTTGTTCTGGAAGAGCTCCCCCATGCAGAGCACCTCCACCGGCAGCGTGTTGCGCGACTTGTCGGTGCTGTTGAAGTTCCGGTAGCCGTACTTGTGCCCGCACCAGTTGACGATGGCGCCGTGCACCGGGCCCATCAGGAAGTGGATGGGCAGCAGCAGGAACTGCCAGGGCGACGTGGCGAAGGCCACGTAGAAGGCCGTGTACAGCCCCACCCAGCCCAGCGTCGCCAGCCACGAGGTGCGCAGCGTGTCGTCCACCAGCGGCCACTCCGGGTAGCCGCCCAGGAAGCGGGGCTCGGGCTGACCGCGCCCGGCGCAGTAGTCCTCGTAGCGCTTCTTCGTGTGCAGCATCATCCGCGCCACGTCCTTGAAGAAGTGCGGGGAGTGCGGGTCCTTCTCCGTGTCGGAGAACGCGTGGTGCTCGCGGTGCAGCACGGCGTACGCGCGCGGCGACAGGTACGAGGAGCCCTGCACCAGGTACGTGAGCAGGTGCACCACCCGCTCCGTGCGGGGACCCATGGTGTACATGCGGTGCGCGGCGTAGCGATGCTGGAAGAAGCTCTGGAAGAAGACACAGAGCAGCCAGTGCGAGATGAAGAAGGCGATGACGACCATGATGTGTGAAGGAACACCCCCCATGTCATGGCAGCGTCATGGCGGGCCCCGAAGACGTGACAGGGGGCGGCGGAACGGGCCCTGGCTTCAGGTTTCCATCAGAAGAACCGGGAGCCACCCCGCGTGACGCACGGTGCCGTGGCCCTGCCTTTCCGGTACGAGGCACTCCGAGGAGCACCAAACAATCCATGACCCGGAGCACACGCGTGGAACGGGCAGACATCGTCAGGTCGGACAAGGGCCACGTCTGGCATCCCTACACCGCCATGGAGGCGTACATCGCGGAGACGAATCCGCTCGTCGTCGCCCGCTCGGAAGGGCCGTACTTCTGGGACGTGGACGGCCAGCGGTACCTCGACGCCAACGGCTCCTGGTGGGTGTCCACGCTGGGCCACCGCCACCCACGGCTCGTGCGTGCGCTCACCGAGCAGGCGGGCCGCCTGCCGCACGTCTCGCTGGCCGGCGTCACCCATGAGCCGGCCGCGTTGCTCGCGGCGGAGCTGGCCGCCATCGCCCCGGGCGCGGACCACGCCTCGCTGCCGGCGGGCGAGCGGCTGTCGCGCGTCTTCTTCTCCGACAACGGCAGCACGGCGGTGGAGGTGGCCATCAAGATGGCGGCGCAGTACTGGGCGCAGAACGGGCGCCCCCGCCGCTCGCGCTTCATCACCCTGTCCGGCGCGTTCCACGGCGAGACGATGGGCGCCACCAGCGTCGGCGGCGTGCCGCTGTTCCGCGAGGTCTTCGGCCCGCTCCTCTTCGACGTGGTGCACGTGCCGTCTCCGGCGGAGGAGGGCGGCTGGGAGCGCGCCTTCGAGCAGGTGCAGGCCGCCCTGCGCGCGCACCCGGACGAGATTGCCGGCGTCATCCTGGAGCCCGTGCTGCAAGGGGCGGCGGGCATGTTGATGTACTCGCCGGACTTCGTGCGCGCGGTGCGCGAGGCCACCCGCGCGGTGGACACCTTCCTCATCGCTGACGAGGTCTTCACCGGCCTGGGCCGCACCGGCGCGCGCTTCGCGGTGGACCTGGCCGGCGTGGTGCCGGACCTGCTGTGCCTGGCGAAGGCGCTCTCCGGCGGGCTGCTGCCGTTCGGCGCGACGCTCGCGTCCGAGCGCGTCTTCTCCGGCTTCCTCGGCGCGCCGCAGCGGGCGCTGTACTACGGGCACTCGTACTGCGGGAACCCGCTGGGCGCGGCGGTGGCGCGCGAGGTGCTCGCCGTGTACCGCGACGAGGACGTGCTCGGGCAGGTGGCGCGCAAGGCGCCGCGCATCCGGGCCGCCTTCGAGCGGATGGCGGAAACGATTCCGGGGCTCGTGCGCCCGCGCGCGCTCGGCATGGTGGGCGCGGTGGACCTGGGTGGGGGCGGCTACCTGGCGCGCGGCGGCTGGCGCGTGTACGAGGCGGCCCGGCGGCGCGGGCTCTACCTGCGGCCCCTGGGCGACACCGTGTACATCGCCCCCGCGCTCAACCTCCCGGAGGCCGCGCTGGACGAGCTGCTCGACGGCGTGGAGGCGTCCCTGCGCGAGGTGGCGGGAGGCTGAGGCGGGCCCTCACGCCGCGCCCGGAGGGGCCTGGCTCACCGCGCCCCGGCGCTCCTTGCGGAAGCTGAGCACCTCGCGGGTGATGATCTGCGCGGCGGCCGCGACGGGCACCGCCACCACCGCGCCCACCACGCCGGCCAGCTCCGCGCAGAAGAGCACCGCCAGCAGGACGATGAGCGGGTTGACGTGCACCGTGCGCCGGAAGATGAGCGGCGCCAGGATGTTCCCCTCCAGCTGCCCGTACAGTACGAAGTACAGCATCACCCCGAGCGCCATCCACATGCCGCCCGTGGCCCACGTCAGCAGGGTGATGAAGCCACCGGCAATCACCGGCCCCGCGTACGGCACCATGCTGGAGAAGCCGCTCGCGATGCCCAGCGGCAGGAAGTACGGCACCCCCAACACGGCCAGCACCGTGGTGGTGAGCGTGGTGTTGATGGTGCAGATGAGCGTGAGCCCGGCCAGGTAGCCGCCGGTGGCCCGGTACACGTTGCGCAGCACGCGCACGTAGCGCAGCCGGTGCTCCGGCCCCGCCAGGTCCAAGAGCCGCTTCAGCATGCCGCCGCCGAACGCGAGCATGAAGCCCACCAGGAAGAACACGGTGAGCGCTCCGCCCGCCAGGCCCACCACCCCGCCAATGGCCAGCACCACCAGCTCCGGCAGCGTCGTCCCCCCGGCCAGGTGCGACGCGGCGTCCTCCGGCTTGCGCGGCCAGCCCAGCGTGGAGAGCCGGCTGCTCACCAGCCGGAAGACGCGCGAGTCGCGCAGCTCCGCCCAGAGGTGCGGCCACTGCACCACCAGCGCGTCCACCTGCACCACCGCGGCGGGCACCACCAGCAGCGCCAGCAGGGCAATCGCCGTCAACAACCCCAGCATCACCACCGCGATGGCCAGCATGCGCGGCAGTCCCTTGCGCTCCAGCCAGGACACCCCGTGCTCCAGCGCGAGCGCCAGCAGGATGGCGATGCCCGTGAGGGTGAGCGCCACCGTCGTGCGCATCACCAGTGCCACCAGCGCCACCACGGTGAGCACGGCGAAGCACACGGTGAACGCCGTCTTCAACGTCACCTGTGAAGGCTGCCTTCCCACTTCACGCTCCGCGGTCATCTTCCTCCCGCGTCCAGGGTCGGCATGCACCTGTGGAAAAACCATACCCACCCACGCCGTCACGGGCGCGGAGGTGTCCGACACCCGACGTCCACGGCGGAGAGATCCAACCCGAACGGCAATGCACAACATCTTCATGCCCGGATGCGCCGGGCCTCGTTCGCCGGGGTACTCCACATGAAGCGGTTGAAGTCGCTGGGCTGGGCCGTCACCACCTGTGCCGCACTGGGCTGCGGCTCCGGGCAGCCGTCCGAAACGGTGTCTCCGTCGGGCGCAACCGGCTCGGTCCGCGCCGCCGCGAGCCGCACCTCGAAGAAGATTGTCGAGTCGCCGACGGCCACCGCCCCCAGCGCCTGCACCGCGCTCTACGCTTCCCCGCAGGCCCAGTCCGCGCTGACCCAGGCCGTGGTGGACCCGGGGCTGAAGGCGGACGGCACGACGCGCACGCTCATCCTGTCCTTCAACACCGACGCGGCGCTGGCGCCCGCGGTGACGACGCTGTCCGGCCTCCTGGGACTGCAACCCGGCAAGGGGCTGGGCACGCTGAAGGCCCTGCCCATGGTGGTGGTGAAGCTGCCCGTGACGCCGCTGGTGCTGACGCTGCTGCGCACGCAGCTCCAGCCGCTGGGCCTGCTCTCCATCTACGAGGACCGGCCGCTGGAGTACTTCCTGGACGAGAGCGTGGCGTACATCGGCGCGGACACCGCGCGCACCGCCTTCCAGGCCACCGGCGCCGGCATCGGCGTGGGCGTCATCGACTCCGGCATCGACGGCCTGCACGGCGACTTCCCGAACCTCGCCCGCAACGTGAAGGTCATTGCCCCGGTGTCGGGCGTGCCGGTGGGCGGCGCGCTCTACCTGGACGTGGCGGACAGTGACCTCACCAGCGGCCACGGCACGCACTGCGCCAGCACCATCGCCGGCTCGGGCGCGCGCTCCGGCGGCAAGTACAAGGGCGTGGCGCCGGGGGCGACGCTGCTCGGCGTGGGCGCCGGCGAGGCCATCAGCATCCTCTACAGCGTGGAGGGCTTCGACTTCCTCCTGGACCCGGACGTGCGCGAGACGCACAACGTCCGCGTCATCTCCAACTCGTGGGGCACCTCCGGCCGCTTCGCGCCGTTCAACCCCATCGCCATCGCGAGCAAGCGCGCCTACGATTTGGGCGTCATCGTCGTCTTCGCGGCGGGCAACGAGGGCCCGGGCGCGGACACGCTCAACCCGTACAGCGCCTCGCCGTGTGTCATCTCCGTCGCGGCCGGCACCGCCAAGGACACGATGGGGGCCATCAACCCGCTGGTGAGCCAGGACTTGCCCGGCGCGCTGGCGGACTTCTCCAGCCGCGGCGTGCCCGGTGACGCGCTCCACCACCCGGACATCACCCTGCCCGGGGTGAACATCGTCGCGGCGCGCGCCACCAGCGGCAACCCGGCCATCGTCCCGCCGTACCTCGGCCTGGACGCGCTGCACCCGGAGCCCTTCTACGCGTCCATCTCCGGCACCTCCATGGCCACCCCGCACCTGGCCGGCGTCATCGCGCTGATGCTCGAGGTCAACCCGGCGATGACCATGGACGACGTGCTCGCCGCGCTCACCGCCACCGCGAAGCCCATGTTCGCGAAGAACGCGGACGGCACCACCCGCCAGCTGGAGGTGTGGGAGGTGGGCGCCGGCTACGCGGATGCGTACGCCGCGGTGCGCGTCGCCTCCGAGACGGCGGGCACGCGCTACACCACGCAGACCACCGCGCTGCCGGGCTGGACGGGGAGCGTGGGCATCAGCATCAACATCCCCGTCGCGGACGTGGCGCTGCTGGCCGCCGAGGACAACCACAGCGTCGTCGTGCCCGAGGGCGCGAGCGCGCTGCGCATCACCACCGACTGGGGCAACCCGGCGTTGGATTTGGACATGAACGTCTACGGGCCCAGCGGGGAGCTGGTGGGCTCCAGCGCCAACGGCACCTCCACCGGTGAGTCGGTGTCGATTCCGCACCCGGTGGCGGGCACGTGGCGGGTGCAGCTCAAGGGCTACCTCAACACGCCCACGCAGTACACCGGCACCGCGGCGGTGGACCGGCTCGTGCCGCTGCCGTAGTCGGGGCCGCGCAAGAGGGGGAAGCGTCCGGCGCGTCCCGCTCTCCTTCAACGGGGAGCGGGGCGCGCCGGGTTGTTTCAGGAGGACTTCAGTTGCGCGACGGGTAGATGCCTTCCATCGCGATGATGAAGTTGATGCACAGGAAGGGCGACATGTTGTTGTGGGGCTGGCTGCCACCGGCGACGCCGATGGAGTTCGGGGCCATGGTGGTGTTGATGTTGTTGGGCGTGGTGTAGGAGTTCACCGGAACGCTCGACTCGATGCGCGTGGCCGTGACGTTGCCCTCGGGGATGGGCTGGTCCGCCGCGGAGTTGCTCGCCGTCAGTGCGTGGGTGTGCGCCGGCATCTGCGTCGCGATCAGCGTCACCGTCTCGCTCCCGCCCTGCTCGCCCAGGGTGCGCGGCGAGAGGCCGGGGCCCTGGCCGGGCTGCATGGGATAGCGGCCGCGCAGGTCCGGCAGGGCGAACGTCGTCTGCCCGTTGCCGCCGTACGTGGTGCCGAGGATGGAGAACAGCGCGGTGTTCTGCGCGATGGAGAGAATCTGCCCCTGGCAGAACTGCCAGCCACGCGGGGGGAAGTTGCCTGCGAACATCATGATCTGACCGATGAATGGCTCGGACACGTACACCTTCCTTGAGTTGAAGAGCTTGAGTTGAAGAGCGTTTCAGACGCAGCAGAGCACGTCGGCTGCTCGCTGAGCAAAGGACCGGCCACGGGGTCGAAACAGGGATTTCAAGGCGCCGTGATGCGTCACCCACAGGTGCGTGCGCCGAGAGCGTCTGTGGCGCGTCGTGTCGCTGCGTCCCGTTGAAACGCAACTGCGTTCTCCTAGGACGGCGGGTTGGATTCGCCCCATCGCGCGACCCACGCGTCGGGTCCATACGCAATCGCGTTCCGGGGGGACGCGGAGGGGGGGTATGGCCCTGAAGGGGCAACTCGATACACAATCGCCTCCTCATTGCTGAATCACGCGCGCGGCGACCCCTGACCGCGCTCTGGCGTGGGGCTTGCTCTGGCCCCCGGCACTGAGTCCCACGATGAGGAGAGGCACTAGATGGCTCGACTGAACTGGCAGCGCCCCGCGCATTGGGCATTCTTGAAGGCACTTCCGCTGGCGGCATTGCTGGTGCTGTCGGGATGTGACGAAGGCAAGGAGGGCCCACAGGGTCCTCAGGGGCCCGCCGGTGCACGCGGCCCACAGGGTGAGCCGGGCCCCGCTGGCGCGGACGGTGTGGACGGTGCGGATGGCGCTCCGGGAGAGAAGGGCGACGTCGGTCCCGCCGGTCCCGCCGGTCCCGAGGGGCCCGCCGGTCCGGCGGGAGGTCCCCGCGGTGACACGGGCCTGAGCGCACTGGTGCGCACCACTCCGGAGGTGGCGGGCGGCAACTGCGCCACCGGCGGCGTGCTGTTCGAGGCGGGCATCGACGCCGACCGCGACGGCGAGCTGGACAACGACGAGGTGGACGACGAGCTGACGCGCTACCTGTGCAACGGCGCGCAGGGCGACCGCGGCGCCACCGGTCCGGAAGGCCCGATGGGTCCGCAGGGTCTGCGCGGCGAGCAGGGCATCCAGGGCGCGCAGGGCGACACCGGTCCCCAGGGCCTCAAGGGTGACACGGGCGACACGGGCCCCATGGGGCCCCAGGGAAACACCGGTCCCCAGGGTATCCAGGGCGTGAAGGGTGACAAGGGCGACACGGGCGACACGGGTGCCACCGGTCCCCAGGGCGCCACCGGTCCCCAGGGCATCCAGGGCGAGAAGGGCGACAAGGGCGACACCGGGAATATCGGCCCCCAGGGTCCCCAGGGTCCCCAGGGCAACGTCGGCCTGAGCGCGCTGGTGCGCACCACCGCGGAGGCGGCGGGCGGCAACTGCGCCACCGGCGGTGTGATGCTGGAGACGGGCATCGACGCCAACCGCAACGGCACGCTGGACGCGGGCGAAATCAATGCCGCGCTGACGCGCTTCGTGTGCAACGGTCCCCAGGGTCCGCAGGGCATCCAGGGCGTGAAGGGAGACAAGGGTGACACGGGCGACACGGGCGCCACCGGTCCCCAGGGTCCCCAGGGTGTGAAGGGTGACACGGGCGACACGGGGGCCACCGGTCCCCAGGGCGCCACCGGTCCCCAGGGTCCGCAGGGTCCCCAGGGTGTGAAGGGTGACACGGGCAACACGGGTGCCACCGGTCCCCAGGGGCAGCAGGGCGACACCGGTCCCCAGGGGCCGACGGGCGCGCAGGGTCCGCAGGGCGCTACCGGTCCCCAGGGTCTCCAGGGGCCGCAGGGTCCCCAGGGCGCGGCCGGCCTCCACTCGCTGGCGTCGACCGCCGCGGAGCCCGCGGGCGCCAACTGCGCCACGGGCGGCGTGCGAATCCAGTTCGGCCAGGACGCCAACAGCAACGGCACGCTGGACGCGGGCGAAATCAATGCCGCGCTGACGCGCTACGTGTGCAACGGCGCGCAGGGTCCCCAGGGCATCCAGGGGCCGGCGGGCGCGACGGGCGCGACGGGGCCGCAGGGCGCGACGGGCGCTCAGGGCCCCCAGGGTCCGCAGGGTCCGCAGGGCCCCGTGGGTTCGAGCGGCGTCTACGGTGACGGCTCGGGCGGCTCGTACAACGTCCCGTTCGGCAACACCGTGGACCTGAGCACCACGTCGGGCTTCAACACCCTGGCCGGCAGGCACCACCTGCAGTTCACCGACATCACCATCAGCGGCACCCTCATCGTCCCCAGCGGCACGGTGCTGCGCGCCACCGGCAACGTCTCGGTGACGGGCACGGGCACCATCATCGTGGCGGCGGGCACGCAGGACTCCGGCAACGGCGCGCCGAACCCCGGCGTGTCCCGGGCCCCCGCGGGTCAGATTCACGGCGGCATCGGCCTGGGCGTGCTCCAGTCGGCCCATGTGGTGCGTCCGGGACCGCTGGCGGGCGGCGCGGGTGACCGCAACATCTCGCTGGGCAACGTGACGGGCGGCGAGGGCGGTGGCGCGCTGCTCATCGTGGCGCGCGGCAACGTGAGCATCGCGGCGGGTGGCGCCATCAATGCCAATGGCAGCAGCGGCATCAACCCGGGCGGCGCCACGGACATCCCGGGCCCCGGCGGCGGCGGTGGTGGCGTCATCGTCATCGGCGCCCAGGGCAGCATCACCGTGAACGGCTTCCTGCGGGCCGTGGGCGGCGCGGGTGGCCCGGGGGTGAATGGCAACGGCGGCGCCGGTGGCGCTGGCGGCGGCGGTGGCGGTGGTGGCGGCATCATCCACCTCGTCTCGTCGAGCACCGTCAACGCGCCCGGCTCCCAGCTCCTCGTGAGCGGTGGCTCCGCCGGCACGGACGCCTCCTCCTCGAGCACCAACCAGGCCGGCAGCGGCGGCGGCGCCACCGCGGGCAACGGCGGCAACGGCGGCTTCGGCAACCCCGTCGCGGGCCAGGCGTTCACCGCGGCCACGGCCGGTAGCGCGGGCTACGCCATCACCACGGTGGTGCCGAGCCCGGAGAACCTCTTCCTCTAGTTCCCCCCGAGTCGTCCCCCGACGGCACACAGCGGCCCGCGAGCAATCAGCTCGCGGGCCGTTCGTGTTTCGAGGCGCATGCCGTGTCTTCTCGAAGCCCGGGCCCGGGAGCGTCAGCCCCCGCGCGGCCCCGGCAGCCACTCCATGGCGAGGTACGGGTCCGCGCCCGTCTCCGTCGCCGAAGCCGACGCCGGCTCCGGCCGGAAGCCGAGCCGCTCGTACAGCGCGCGCGCCGGGCTGGTGGAGAGCACGCGCAGCCGCAGCGGGACGTGGGCCCTGGCGGCCTCGTCCAACAGCTCGCGCAACAGCCGCGTCCCCACGCCCGCGCGCCGGTGCGCCGGCAAGAGGGCGATGTCCACGAGCCGCCACTCCGTCGCGCCCCGCGCCACCAGCAGCCTGCCGGCGGGCGCGCCATCCACCAGCACCACCCGGTGGTCCGCCCCGGCGTACCGCGTGGCCTGGTCCCGGCCCTGCGCCATCCACTGCATGCGCAGGAAGGCGTCCCGCTGCGCGGGCGCCCAGCCCCACATGGCCACCTCGCCCTCACGCGTGCTCGCGTACAGGGTGAACAGGAACGCCTCATCCGAGGCGGAGGTGGGGCGCAAGGTGACGGACACGGTGGCGCGGAGCATGGACTTACGGGCAACCCCGCGTCCACCACCGCACGCGCCCCACCCGCCGCGTCCTCCACCCGACGGCAGGGGCCGGCAGCCGCCAGCTCCGACACCCCGGGATTCACCGCTCAGACGTCAGACCCGGGTGGGAGTCTGGGGGGACTTTTCATTCAGGAGCACGCCATGAAGAAGACGCGAGACGAGGACCTGACGCTGGCCCTCCAGGAGGCCCGCGAGACGGAGGAGCGGTGGCGGGGGCTGGCCGCGCGGCTGCTGGAGCTGGGGGACGACGCCATGGACGCGCAGCTGCTGGTGGCCTTCCGCGCCGCGCGTGAGGAGGGCGTGGTGCCGCCGGACGCGGGCTTCTTCCTGGTGGCCCACATCCTCACCGCCATGGCGGACGAGGCCCTCGCCGAGGACCCCCGCGTGCGCCGGCTGGCCCGCGAGCTGGACCTGATGGAGGCCGAGTACGGCGTGGGCGACGGCGTCTGGCGCGACGACGAGGAGACGCCCGAGGACTGGGAGGCGCTGTGCGTGGAGTACGAGGTGGCGTGCGACGAGGCCCGCTCCACCTTCTTCCGCGCCTACGGCGAGGAGGACATGGCCCGGCTGTACCTGGAGGACCGCGTCTGCTTCCACCGCCGCTTCGAGAGCGGGCGCCGCTTCTTCCACGGCCTGCCCATGCACCCCGAGCACCTGCACTGAGCCCTCGCGCCGCGCCGCCGGGAAGATTCACGGAAAGTCCCGTTTCTCTGCCACCGGCGCGGGCTCCGGTGTGGGAGTCCGCGCTGGCAGGGAGTGGGGAGGGGCCTGGGGGCTCGTCCCCACTCCCGCCTTCATCCTCTCAAAGCCCAGGAGTTTCGCGGACATGGAGGGAGGGCGCTGACGCATCCATGGCGTAATCTTACCGTGTCGAACGTGTCAATTAGCTGTGCTTCAGGATGGCGCAATGCGCTGTTGGTGAAGGCGCTTGCCTCCCCCTGGCGTTTTCCCCCGGCACACCCTATTTCCGCGCTCGCTTCCGGGCGGTGAGGAGTGGTGGCGGGAAGGAAGTCAATGCATACCATCGGTGTAGAGACTCGAAACTCCAAGGCGAGTCTCTAGCAGCCTCCGCGCTGCACGGCGGCGCGCGTTTCCAGCAGTGAAGTCCCCTCCAAGGACCTGGAATCGCGCGCCGCCGCTCTTTTTTCTCCTCCCGGCTAGAACTTCTCGGGCGCGGGCCGCACGTCGAGCTCCTGCGTCCACGCGGAAGCGTCCTGCCGGTGGAGCTGCCAGTACGTCTCCGCGATGGCGTCCGGCGACAGCCGGTGCGCGGGCTTCGGGCCGCCCCGGGCGTGCGTGCGGTCCGTGTCGATGATGCCGTCGATGACGACGTGGGCCACGTGGATGCCGCGCGGGCCGAACTCGCGGGCCAGCGACTGCGCCAGGGCCCTGAGGCCGAACTTGCCCGCGGCGAAGCTCGCCGAGCGCGGGCCGCCGCGCAGCGACGCGGTGGCCCCCGTGAAGAGCAGCGTGCCGCGCCCCGCCTCCAGCATGGCGGGCAGCACCTCGCGCGCGCACAGCACGCCGCCCAGGCAGTTGACGCGCCACGAGGACTCGAAGTCCTCGAGCGGCGTCTCCAGGAAGCCCGCCATGTGGAAGACGCCGGCGTTGTAGACGCAGACCTCCGGGGCGCCGTGCTCCTCGCGAAGCCGGGCGAAGGACGCCTTCACCGCGCCCGCGTCCGTGGCGTCGGTGGGGTAGATGCTCGCGAGGCCTCCGGCCTGCTGGACGTCGCGCTGGACCTGGCGCAGCGTCTCCTCGCTCCGGGCGAAGAGGCCCACCGTGTAGCCCTCGCGGGCGAAGCGCCAGGCCAGCGCCGTGCCCAGCCCGGGGCCCGCTCCCACCACCGCGGCCACCTTCGTGGCCGACTTCGCAGTCGTCGTCATGGTCGGCCCGGTTAACGCGCTCGCGCCCGCGCGGCCAGCCGGCGTGAAGGGGCCCCGTCACCCGGCCAACGGTGCACCGCGCGCGACGACGCCCCCCAGGACGGGGCGCTACATTGCCGCGCCATGACGACTGCCCACGCCACCCGCCTGCTCGATTTGCTCTGGGAGCGCTACGCCGCCGAGGTGCCCTACGCGCGCACCTTCGTCCAGCTCTCCGGAGGCCGCTTCCGCAATGACCACGTCGCGCTGCGCTCGCTGGCGCGGCCCGGCGGCGGCATCGCCCTCTTCTCGCGCCCCTTCGAGCGGCTCGGCTGGAAGGCCGCGGGGACGTACACCTTCCCGGACGCGCACCTGTCCGCCATCTACATGGCGCACCCCGCGGGGCTGCCGCGCGTCTTCATCTCCGAGCTGAAGCAGGAGGAATTGTCCCCGCGCGCCCGCGAGCTGCTCGCCGCGCTGCCCGAGGACGTGCCCGCGCCCGAGGACGTGGACGCGCTGGCCGCGTGGTTCTCCCCGCCGCCCCCGCCGGAGGAGGCCGCGCTGCTGGAGCTGGAGAAGGAGTCGCAGTACGGCGCCTGGCTGCTCGCCTTCGGGCGCAAGGTGAACCACTTCACCGGCACGGTGGACGACGTGGAGGCGTGGCAGCGGCGCATGCGCGAGGCGGGCGTGCCCATGAAGGCGGATATTGAAGGCGCCGCCGGCACGTCGCTGCGGCAGACGGCCACCCACGCCGCGCCGCTGCCGGTGGCGCTCAAGGGCGGCGGCACGCGCGCGTGGCCCTACGCCTACTTCGAGATTGCGCAGCGCGCGCCGGACTTCGACGGCTTCCTCGGTCCCCAGGCCCGCGCGCTCTTCGACATGACGAAGCGCGGGTGACGCTCCCTCCAGGAGTCCGTGCGGCGGGCGAGCGAGCTGGGTCAGGTCCCCGGGCGGGCGTCCCCGTCACGTGAAGGAGTGCGCGTACCATTCGCGGCCCGCTCCTGTAGGCTGGGTGCCTCTTCCACGACCTCCTGGGGGACATGATGCGGCGGGTGGCGAGAATCTTCGGACTGGGTGCGGTGCTGCTGGGCGCGGGGCCGGTGCTCGGTCAGCAAAGCTCCGCGGGTGACGCGGGTGTCGAGGTGCGCCGCGCGGACGTGGCGCTCCAGGGCGCGGTGGCGAAGGCCGTCCGGCCGCCGCTCGACTCCGTCTACGAGGCGCTCCGGCACACCGTGCGCTTCCGGCAGGTGGCCCTCGCTCCGAATGGCCGGCGCCTGGCGTGGGTGGAGTCCGGCTCGGAAGCCGCCGGGGCGAACCCGGGCGGCAGCATCATCCAGGTGCTGGACCTCACCGAGTCGGACGCGAAGCCCGAGCGCATCACCGTCTGCCTGGCGATGCGCTCGTGCAACGAGTCCTCGCTGGCGTGGAGCCCGGACGGGCGGAAGCTCGCGTTCCTCTCCGACGCGGGGCTGGGCGGGCCGGTGCAGCTCTACGTCGCCAACGTGTCGGAAGGCCCGGTGCGCAAGCTGACGTCCTTCCAGGGGCCGGCCTCCGCGCCGCGGTGGTCGCCGGACGGGGACTCTCTCGCGCTGCTCGTCATCGAGGGCGAGGGCGCCGAGCACGCCAAGGGCCCCACCGGCCCCGCGGCGCGCGAGACGGGCGTGGTGCAGACGGTGCACCCGGTGCGGCGCGTGGCCGTGGTGGACGCGGACGACGGCGCGGTGCGGAAGGTGACGCCGGAAGGCCTCTTCGTCTACGAGTACGCGTGGAGCCCGGACAGCGACCAGCTCGCGGTGACGGCCGCGCCTCCGCCGGGGGATGCGAACTGGTGGGTGGCGAAGCTGCACGTGGTGGAGGTGAAGTCGGGCCGCGCGCGGCTCCTGTACACGCCGAAGTGGCAGCTCACCGAGCCCACGTGGAGCCCCGACGGGAAGCAGCTGGCGTTCATCGAGGGGCTGATGAGCGACCAGGGCTCCAACGGCGGGGACGTGTACGCGGTGCCGGTGGCGGGCGGCAAGGCGCGCAACCTCACGCCGGGGATGAAGGCCACCGCGACGAGCCTGGACTGGCCGGAGAAGGGGCGGCTGGTGTTCGGCGCGCAGGTGATGGGGGACTCGGCGCTGGCGGCGGTGGACGCGGTGAAGGGCGGGGTGACGATGTTGTGGAAGGGCCCCGAGCGCATCAGCGCGGGCGGGGTGGTGGGCGCGTCGCTGGCGGAGGACGGCGTGACGAGCGCGGTGGTGCGCGAGTCCTTCACGCGCGCGCCGGACGTGTGGGTGGGGCCGGTGGGGGAGTGGAAGCCCGTCACGCGCCTCAACGCGGACGTGCGGCTGCCGGTGGGGCCGGTGCGCAGCGTGACGTGGAAGAGCGAGGGGCGGGACGTGCAGGGCTGGCTGCTGGCGCCGCCGACGGCGCCGGTGGGGAGCGCGCGGGCGCCCATGGTGACGTCGATTCACGGCGGGCCGGCGTCCGGGGTGCTGTCCAGCTTCAACTCGCAGGCGCTGCTGCTGACGAGTCAGGGCTACTACGTCTTCTTCCCCAACCCGCGCGGCAGCTTCGGGCAGGGGGCGGACTTCGTGCAGGCCAACCGGCGGGACTTCGGGTACGGCGATTTGCGCGACATCATGTCGGGCGTGGACGCGGTGCTGGCGAGCGAGCCGGTGGACCCGGCGCGGCTGGGCGTGACGGGGTGGAGCTACGGCGGCTACATGACGATGTGGGCGGTGACGCAGACGCAGCGCTTCCGCGCGGCGGTGGCGGGGGCGGGCATCTCCAACTGGCAGAGCTACTACGGGACGAACCACATCGACACGTGGATGCTGCCGTACTTCGGCGCGTCCGTGTACGACGAGCCGGACGTGTACACGCGCAGCTCGCCCATCAACTTCGTGAAGCTGGTGCGCACGCCGACGCTGCTCCAGCACGGCGAGCGGGACGTGGAGGTGCCGGCGTCGCAGAGCTACGAGTTCTTCAAGGCGCTCAAGGCGCTGGGCGTGGAGACGCAGTTGGTCATCTACGCGGACGAGGGACACGGGCTGCGCAAGCCGGACCACCAGAAGGACCGCTCGCTGCGGCTGGTGCAGTGGTTCGACGCGCACCTGCCGCCGCCGAACCTGCCCGCGCCGAAGGTGCCGATGCCGATGCGCTAGCGGGCGTCGCGTGGAAGCGGCGCGACGAGGCTGGTGAGGACGTGGTCCCTCCAGCGGCCGTCGATGAGGAGGAAGTCGCGGGCGTAGCCCTCCACGACGAAGCCGAGGCGCTCGAGCACGGCGGCGCTCTTGAGGTTCTCCGGCAGGTGGTTGGCCTGGAGGCGGTGCAGGCCCATGGGGCCGAAGGCGTAGTCACACAGGGCGCGCAGGCCTTCCGTCATCAGGCCCTGGCCCTCGTGGCGCTGGTCCAGGGCATAGCCGAGGTCCGCGGCCTGGAGGGGGCCCCGGCGGATGTGCGTGAGGGAGATGTTGCCGATGACGGGCGCGGTGGCGAGGGGCTCGGCGCGCGGGAGGAGGAACAGGCGCAGGGACAGGTCATGCCGGAAGTCCTCGCGGTCCTGCGCGAGCCGGGTGCGCCAGTAGGTGACGGAGAAGAAGTTGGCGGGCCGCGCGGGGGACACCGGGCCGAAGTGCTCACGGTTCGCCTCGTGGTAGGCGAGCACCCGCCACGCGGCGTCCGGCGGGAGCAGCGCCAGGGAGAGGCGCTCGGTGGTGAGCAGGGCGGTGGTGTCGGAGGGCATGGCGCGAAACCGCCCCCGAGGCTACTGCGTCCCGGAGGCGGTGGTCGTCGCGACTGCTGGAGGGAGCCCGGGTTCAGCGCGGCGGCTGCGTGTCGCTCTCGCCGGGCCTGGCGCCGGGCTGTGGTGGGGTGGCGCCCTCCTGGACGTCACTGTCCAGCGAGCCGCTCCCCCCATGTCCCTGCGTGTCCGAACCACTCGGCGTCGCGGGCTGTCCCGGAGGCGCGGAGTGTCCCGAGCCCACGTCCTGCCCGCTGCCGCCCGTGCCCTGCGGCTGCGCGCTGCTGTCCGTCGTCCCACGCTCCGGCGGCGTGGCCTGCGGCAGCTCCTGCGGCGGCGGCTGGACCTGCGTGCCGCCCTGCGGCGGCGGCTGCTGCGAGCCCGTGCCGCCCGTGCCCTGCTGCTCCGCGCCGCTGCCACCCACGGCCCGCTGGTCGCGCTCGATGATGATTTCCACGCGCCGGTTGTTGGCCCGGCCCTCGGGCGTGCCGTTGGACGCCACCGGCCGGTACTCACCCAGGCCCCGGATGTTGATGCGCTCCGCCGGCACGCCGCGCGAGGTGAGGAACTCCCGCACGCGCTCGGCGCGGCGGTAGGACAGGTCCTCGTTGTACGCGTCCTTGCCCTGCGAGTCCGTGTGGCCCTCGATGAGCAGCGGGCTCTGCGTCTCCTTCAGCACGTCCGCCACTTCGGACAGCCTGTCGCGCGCCGCGGGCAGCAGGTCCACCGCGCCCGACGCGAAGAGCACGCTGCCGGAGAGCGTCACCACGATGCCGCGCTCCTCCTCGCGCACCTTCAGGCCCTTCTCCGTCTCCTGCAGCTTCGTCAGCGCCGCGGTGGCACTGCGCTCCGCCTCCACCCGCGCCTGCCGCTCCTGCTCGGCCTGCTGCTCGGCCTGCACGCGCGCCTGGCGCTCCGACTCGAGCTGCGACGCGCGCTGCTGCAGCTCCTGGTTCTGCTGCGCCAGCCGCTGCGCCTCGGCCTCCGCCTGCATGCGGCGCTGCTCCTCCGACTGGCGCCGCGCCGTCTCCTGCGACAGCTGCTGCGCCTCTGCCTGCCGCTGCTGGGCCTGGGCCCTCAGCTGCTCCGCCTCCTGCTGGCGCCGCTGCGCGTCCGCCCTCAGTCGCTCCGCCTCCGCCTGCTGCGACTGGGCCATCTGCGAGGCGCGCTGCTGCTGCGCGAGTGCCTCCTGCCGCTCCTGCTCGGCCTGGGCCAGTTGCTGCCGGGCGGCCTCCAGCTCCGACTGGACGCGCTGTTGCTGCGCCGCCTGCGCCTGCGCGAGCGCCGCCTGGGCCTGGGCCCGCTGCTTCGCCGCGAGCTCCCCGGAGCCGCGGGCCTCCGCGGTCTCCGCCTTGCGCAGCGCCACGTAGGCGAGCGAGCGCGTCCGGGGCGAGTCCTTGCTGTTGTCATACTCGCGCTCGGCTTCGAGCAGCGCGTCGCGGGCCTCGGCGACGTCCTGGGGCCGCTCATGGCCCTCGGGGCTGGTGGACAGCTCCTCGTATGCGGCGCGCGCGTCCATCAGCTCCCGCGGCGGGGGGCCCGACGCGCAGCCCACCGCGACCAACGCCGTGGCCCCGACGAGGGCCTTCCATCCACGTTTCCAAAGCACCATGACGCTCTCCTCTCGGGGGTGGCGGCTCACTGGAGGCTGCGGCGCGCGGACTCGGCCTGCTCGGTGGCCCTCCGCGCCTCGCGTTCGAGGGGCACCGAGCGGGCCAGCGCGAGCGCCAGGTCCGCGTCCGCTTCGGCCTGCAGGAAGCGCATCTCCGCGGCCTCCTGCTCGCCTTCGACGAGCAGCCGCTCGGCGTCGGCAATCTGCTGCCGGGCGAACTCCAGGTGCCGGGCGGCCTCGGGGATGCGGCTGGCGCCAGCGCCTTCCGCGGCCCTCAGCGAGGCCTCGGCCTGGACACGGCGCTCGGTGGGAGTGGGAATGACAGGCTGGCTGGCACACCCGGCAAGGGTCAGGCACATCACGGCGGCAAGCAGCTTCGGTCGCACGGTTCACCTCCAACCGTCAGGGCATGACACCGGGCGCGGGACGGCGCGCCCAATGCCAGAGGTGGGGCCTCCCCCGCGAGCCGACAATCCGCCCGGGCCGCAGACGCTTGAAGAGGGGCCGAGCAGGCGCGTGGCGTCTGGTCCAAAGGTATGAATCCTCTTGCCGGGGTGCACGGGGGGACTGGCCGGGACACACCCGGCGGAGGTAGACGGAAGCCCATGCGCCTGCACCTCGTGGATGGGACGTATGAGCTGTACCGAGCCCACTTCTCGCCCCGGCCCGGCCATGAGGCGCCGGGAGGGCAGGACGTGAAGGCGACGGTGGGGTTGATGTCGTCGCTGCTGATGCTGCTGCACGACGCCACGGAGGCGGTGACGCACGTGGCGGTGGCGTTCGACAACCCCATCCGCTCGTTCCGCAACGCGCTGTTCGCTGGCTACAAGAGCGACGAGGGCGTGCCGCCGGAGCTGCACGCGCAGTTCGACCTGGCGGAAGAGGCGGTGCGCGCGCTGGGTGTCACGGCGTGGTCCATGAAGGAGTACGAGGCGGACGACGCGCTGTCCACGGCGGCGGCGCGCTTCGCGGGCGAGGTGGAGCAGGTGCGGCTGATGACGCCGGACAAGGACCTGGGCCAGTGCGTGCGGGGGAAGCGGGTGGTGCAGGTGGACCGGCGGCAGGAGAAGGAGTTCGACGAGGAGGGGGTGCGCGCGAAGCTGGGCGTGCTGCCCGCGAGCGTGCCGGACCTGCTGGGGCTGATGGGGGACGACGCGGACGGCATCCCCGGGCTGGCGGGCTTCGGGGAGAAGGGCGCCTCGGCGTTGCTGGGCGCCTACGGCCACCTGGAGGCGATTCCGGCCGAGGCCTCCGCCTGGACGGTGCGCCCGCGCGGCGCGGAGAAGCTGGCGGCGACGCTGCGCGAGCACCGCGAGGACGCGCTCCTGTACCGCAAGCTGGCCACGCTGGTGACGGATGCGCCGCTGCCGGGCACGGCGTCGCTGGCGGACCTGGAGTGGCAGGGCGTGCCGCGGGCGCGCTTCGAGGCGCTGTGCGACAGGCTGGGACTCACCACGCTCAAGAAGCGCCCGAAGCGCTGGGCTCCGTAGGCAAGAGACAAAACGCCTTCAGATATCTACAGTTGAAGGCACTGTGTCTCCCAGCCGTCCCCACCTGAAGGCCTTCGAGCGAGAGGTGCGCCTCATCCAGGCGCGGGGCGGTCTGCTCCGCATGTCGGAGGTGCTGCGGCTCGGAATCTCCCGCAGGGCGCTGTACGGCATGCGAGATGCCGGCGTGCTGGACTCGCCCGGTCGCGGGCTCTATCGCCTGAGTCGGCTGGCACCGCTCGGTCATCCGGACCTCGTCACGATTGCAACGCGTATCCCCCGAGGCGTCATCTGCCTCGTCTCCGCGCTCTCCTTTCACGAGCTCACCACCCAGGTGCCGCACGTGGTGGACGTGGCGCTGGAGCGGGGCGCCAGACATCCCCGCGTCGACCATCCTCCGGTGCGCTTCTTCTGGTTCTCCGGCGCCGCCTTCCACGAGGGCATCGAGTCCCACGTGCTGGACGGACGGGAGGTCCACGTCTACGGACCGGAGAAGACGCTCGCGGACTGCTTCAAGTACCGGAACAAGGTGGGCATGGACGTGGCGCTCGAAGCGCTGCGGCTGTGGCGCTCGCGACGCCGCAAGCACCTGCCGGCCCTACTCCTGCATGGGCGCCAGTGCCGCGTCGAAAAGGTGATGCGGCCCTATCTGGAGGCGCTCATTTGACGAAGAAGAACCTGCCCGCGTCCGTGCAGGCCCGCTTGATGAACCAGGCCCGTGAAACCCAGCGGCCCTTTCAGGAGTTGCTCCAGTACTACGCCATGGAGCGGTTCCTCTACCGCCTGTCATCCTCTCCCCACCGCTCGCGCTTCGTGCTCAAGGGGGGATTGATGCTGCACGTCTGGAAGGCCCCCCTGGCTCGCGTGACGCGGGACGTGGACCTGCTCGGGAGGATGGAGAACTCGCTGGACGTGGTGGGGAGGACCATCCGGGAGGTCTGCGTTACCGAGGTAGCGCCGGACGGCCTGCTCTTCGCCCCGGACTCCCTCACCGTCGAGCACATCCATGAAGAGGCCGAATCTCCAGGCGTGCGGGTTCGCTTCACGGGGCTGCTCGGGAAGGTCCGATTGGGGATGCAGCTCGACATCGGCTTCGGTGACGTGGTCGTCCCCGGCCCGGTGCCCCTCGTCTATCCGACGCTGCTGGACATGCCCGCCCCCTCGCTGGAGGGCTACCCACGTGAAACGGTCATCGCGGAGAAGTTCCAGGCGATGGTGTTTCTCGGCGCCCTCAACAGCCGGATGAAGGACTTCTATGACATCTGGTTGCTGTCTCGCCGCTTCGACTTCGACGGCGCCGTCCTGACCAGGGCCGTGGCCGCGACGTTCGCCCGGCGAGAGACGCGCATCGAGCCCGCGCCCCTCGCCTTCTCGAGGGACTTCGTCAGTGGCGCGCACGCACGGATGGGATGGAGCGCGTTCCGGAAGAAGTCCGGCCTGCTGAATGCTCCGGAGGACATGGGCGCCGTCGTAGCGGCGCTTGCCGCCTTCCTGGGACCGGTCGCGTCGGCCTGCCAGGAGGCGAGGTCAATCGACTGGCGGTGGCCGGCGGGTGGTCCGTGGTCCGGACCCTGATGCCCTTGCCCGCGCGCTACCCCGCCGCCTCGTCCGCGCCCTCGCGGCCCACGTGGGCCATGGGGGCCTGGCGCGGCAGGCGCACCGTGAAGGTGGTGCCCGCTTCGGCCGTGGACGTCACCTCCACCGTGCCGCCATGCGCCAGGACGATGCTGCGGACGATGTAGAGCCCCAGGCCGATGCTGCGCCCCCCGCGGTCCTCCGGACGCTCCACGCCGCGCTCCAGTGGCTCGAAGATGCGCGGCAGCTGCTCCGGAGGAATCGGCGTCCCCTGGTTGTGGACCTCCAATTCCACCCCGTGCTCTCCACCCCGCGCCACCACGCGCACCGCGGTGTCCGGCGGGCTGTACTGCAGCGCATTGCCCACCAGGTTGCTGAGCACCTGCGCCAGCCGGTCCGGGTCCCACGTCCCCGCGCCGCTCCCCGTGTACTCCGCGTGGATGCGCCGCTGCGGCGAGGCCGCCTGCACCTCGTCCACCACCGCGTGCACCACCTCGTGCAGGTCCACCGGCCGGGGGAACAACGGAATGCCTCCGCCCTGCCGCGCCCGCGTGAAGTCCAGCAGGTCGCGAATCATCCGCGTCGCCCGCTCCGACGAGCGGTGGATGCGCTGCACGTGCCGCTGCATCCGCTCGTCCAGCCCGCCCCGCTGCAGCAGCACCGACACCGCCAGCGTTATCGCGCTCAGCGGGTTGCGCAAGTCGTGGCTGACGATGCCGATGAGCTGCCGCTCGAAGTCCGCCCGCGCGCGCATCTCCGCCGTCAGCCGCTTCGGCTCGGTGATGTCCGCCAGCGCGCCGGTGAAGTGCGTGGGCTCGCCCCGCGCGTCCAGCAACACCCGCCCCTGGTCCCTCAGCCACCGCTCCGTGCCGTCCGCGAGGAGGATGCGGTACTCGGCCTCGAACACGCCGCGCTCGCGGATGGCGCGCTCGCTGTTGCGCTCGACGGTGGGACGGTCCTCCGGGTGGATGCGGGAGAAGACGCCCTCCAGCGGGAAGACGGCCTCGCGCGCCTCCAGCCCGAGAATCCGGTTGTAGTTGGCGTCGCGCAGCATCATCCGCGACGCCAGGTCCAGCCGCCACGTGCCCACGTTGGCCGCCGCCAGCGCCGAGCGCAGCCGCTGCTCGCTCTCGCGCAGCGCCCCGGCCAGCTCCGACTCCTTGCGCCGCGCGTGCACCGTGTCCGTCACCTCCACCGCGAAGAGGATGACGGCCTCCACCTGCCCCGCCGCGTCCAGCATGGGCTGGTACATGAAGTCGAAGTAGCCCTCGGCCAGCTCGCCGTCGTTGCGCCGGTCGATGCGCGCCGGCATCTCCCGGGCGCTGAACAGCTCGCCGGTGGCGAACACCGTGTCCAGCAGGTCCAGCAGGCCCTGGCCCACCAGCTCCGGCAGCGCCTCGCGCACGGGGCGCCCCGCCAGCGGGCGGTCTCCGAAGAGCTGCCGCATCCGCGCGTTGGCCACCACGAAGCGCTGGTCCGGGGCGCGCAGCACGCCGAGCAGCGCGGGCACCTGCTCGAAGAGGGTGGCCAGCATGGCGCGCTGCCGGTCCGCCTCCTCGCGCGCGCGGCGCTCCAGCTCCAGCAGCCGGGCGCGCGCGGCCTCCGCCTCGTAGCGCTCGGTGACGTCCTGCATCGCGCCCACCACCTGCACCGCCCGGTCCTTCGCGTCGCGGACGATGTGGCAGCGGTCCACCACGTGCGCCCAGGTGCCGTTGGCGCGCCGGAAGCGGTACGCGTCCTGCCACTCGTGCTCCGTGCCCGCCACCGTCGCGTGCATGCCCCGCACCACGCGCTCGCGGTCCTCCGGGTGCAGGCGCTCCTCCCACCAGGCGAACGTGTCGCGCACGTCCGCGGGCGTGTAGCCGAACACCTCGTGCACGCCGCTCGTCCAGTCCACGGAGTCGGTGCGCGGGTCCCACTCCCACACCGCGTCCCGCGTGGCGCGCGCCGCCAGCCGGAAGCGCAGCTCGCTGCGCCACGCGCGCTCCTCGGCGCGCTGCACCTCGGACAGCGTGCCCTCGGCGAGCAGGCGCCGCGCGCGCTCGTCCTCCAGCGCCATGCGCCGCGTGCGCTCCCAGCGGGCCAGCGCCCCCACCCGCGCGGCGAGCTCCGCCGGGCGGAAGGGCTTGAAGACGTAGTCGTTGGCGCCCGCCGTCAGCCCCTCCACCACGTCGGGCGGCTGCGTGTTGGAGGTGAGCAGCAGCACGGGCAGGTGCGCGGTGGCGGGGTTGCCGCGCAGGAAGCGGCACACCTCCAGCCCCGTCATGCCGGGGAGGACCCAGTCCACCACCAGCACCTCGGGCGCGCTCTGCGTCCCCAGGGCCTCCAGCAGCGCCGGCCCATCCGCGAAGGTGGCGACCTGGCAGGTGGGGGCCAGGGCTCGCCGGATGGCTTCCGTCTCCGCGGGGCTGTCGTCCAGCACCCAGACCAGGGGCAGAGGGGGAGCGTGGGACGATGTGAGGCCGGAGAAGGGAGTCACGGGGGAGTTCGAGCCCTTAGCAACCCCGTCTTTCCCCGGTCAATTCTCCACGGGGCGAGGTGTGCACCGTACGCCACCTCGCCCGCCCTCCAGACACGCAATCGTTGCGCGTGCGCCCGGCGGCCCTCCGCGCCAGGATGGGCGCCTCGCGTCCCCGGAGTTGAAGGAAGCCATGCCCGTTGAACTGAAGATGCCTCCCTCGGATGACTGGGTGCCCACCCTGGATGACACGCCGTACCTGCGGCTCGGCGGCGAGGAGGCGACGCGCGCGCTGGCCCACGCCTTCTACGACGCCATGGATGCCGAGGAGCCGGCGCTGGCGAAGCTGCACGAACTGGACGCGGAGGGCCGCGTGAATGCGGGCACGCGCGAGCGCTTCGGCCTCTTCCTCATGGGGTGGCTGGGCGGACCCCAGCACTACTCCGAGCGCCACGGCCACCCGCGCCTGCGCATGCGCCACGGCCACCTGCCCGTGGACACCGGCATGCGCGACGCGTGGGTGCGCTCCATGCAGCGGGCCCTGGACGCCCGGGGCGTCACCGGCGGCCTGCGCCGCTTCCTCGACGAGCGCTTCGCCCAGGTGGCCGACTTCCTCCGCAATACCGAGGGCTGACGCCGTTGAGGGCTGAGAAGGGCTTGCGGAAAAAGCACGCCCGTTCTAAATAAGGGGCATGCGCAAGGGCGAGCTCACGCACCAGACCATCCTGGAGACGGCCATCCGGCTGGCGAGCCGGGTGGGGCTGCACGGGCTGAGCATCGGCGGGCTGGCGGAGGAGCTGAACCTCTCCAAGAGCGGCCTGTTCGCGCACTTCAAGTCCAAGACGGAGCTCCAGGTGCAGGTGCTCCAGACGGCCACCGAGGTCTTCACCGAGCGCGTCGTCCGCCCGGCCCTGGCCCGGCCCCGCGGCGAGCCCCGGGTGCGCGCCCTCTTCGAGGGCTGGCTGACCTGGGACCGGGACAAGATTCTCGAGGGCGGCTGCATCTTCGTGGCGGCGGCGGCGGAATTGGACGACGCGGAGGGGCCCGCGCGGGACACGCTGGTGCAGAGCCAGCGGGACTGGCTGGACTGCCTGGCCCAGGCCGCGCGCATCGCCGTGGCGGAGGGGCACTTCCGCAAGGACGTGGACGTGGAGCAGTTCGCCCATGACGAGTACGCGGCGATGCTGGGCTTCCACCACTCGCGGCGGCTGATGAGAGACCCCAGGGCCGAGGAGCGCGCCCGGCGCGCCTTCGACGCGCTCGTGGCCGCCGCCCGCAACCCCACCCAGTGACTTCCGTGGTTCCCGTGTCCTTCCGAGGAGGACCTCATCATGGCAGAAAATAGCACGAACGTTCGGACTCAAATGGCGCTGCTGGGAGTAAGGGCCACGGCGAAGGGCCTGGGGGCGGTGGCTCCGGGGCTGGCGGCGGCGTGGGCGGAGCGGGTGTTCCTGACGCCGCGGCGGACGCGGCGCTCGCGCACGGCGGAGGCGGCGCTGGCGCGGGGGCAGCAGCGGGTGCTGAAGCTGGGCGGCGAGAAGGTGGCGGTGTGGAGCTGGGGCGAGGGCCCGCGGGTGCTGCTGGTGCACGGGTGGAGCGGGTACGGCGGGCAGCTCACGGCCTTCGTGGCGCCGCTGGTGGAGGCGGGCTTCTCGGTGGTGACGTACGACGCGCCGGGGCACGGGGTGTCGTCCGGGCGCACCAGCTCGCTGCCGGAGATGGCGGACATGGTGGCGCGGGTGGGGCGGGCCACGGGCGGGCCGTACGCGGTGGTGGCGCACTCGTTCGGCGCGGCGGCCACGGCGGTGGCGCTGCGCGACGGGCTCAAGGTGGAGCGCGCGGTGTTCATCTCCCCGCCGTCGGACCCGCGCTGGGGCGTCAAGGCCTTCGCGAAGACGGTGGGCCTGTCGGAGGGCGTGCAGCGGCGGATGGCGGCGCGAATCGAGGCGCGGTTCGACATGCGGCTGCGGGATTTGGCGCTCCCCAATTTCGCCCCCCTGTTGCAGGTGCCACTGCGCATCTTCCACGACGTGGGGGACAGGGAGGTGCCGGTGGAGGCGGGTGAGGCGGTGGCGCGCGCGTGGCCGGGCGCGAAGCTGACGCGCACGCAGGGGCTGGGGCACCACCGCATCCTGTACGCGCCGGAGGTGGTGACGCCCGCGGTGTCCTTCCTCGCGGAGGGCCGGCCGAGCAACGCGTGGCCGGCGCCGGAGTTGCTGGCGTCAGCCTCGGTGGCGGCTCCGCGCGGCTACCTGCGGATGGTGCAGGGAGGTTGAGGGGCCTGACTCGAGGAACATGCGCGCGGTAACGGTTCGAAGCGGACCTGCCGGGCCAACGTGTTGATGGAGAACCGTAGGACGGGGGCCGGCATCGAGGTGCCGCGATGACGCTCCTGCCTTGCCGTCTGGGGCAGGTTGGGAAGGGGGGAGCGCCGCTGATGCGAGCCCTCCCTTCATTGTGGTTCTCGTTGCTGGCTATGTCCTGGCTGGGTTGCTCTCCTGTCGACCAGCCTCCCATGCAGCATGCGTGAGAGGAGTCGGAGCTGGAGTGTCATTCGCCCGGGGACGACCCGTGCACCGCGCTCCTGTGTTTGGGTGAGGTCTGCGGCTTCTATCGCTGTATTGAAGCGGAGGCGGTGCGCGCCATCCTCCCTTTCCATCAGCGACATCGGCGCGCTGCTGCCCCGCCCAATCCCATCAACCCGCTCGCTCGGTAACACAGAGAATCGCGAAGCCGTAATGCCGCGCCAGGTCCACGTACGTGGAGTTGACGTCCGGCTCGTGGCGGTGCGCCCCGGTGACGCCGGCCTCGAGGTTGTCGGGCACCACCCACTCGCTGACGCCGCCGAAGTACGCGAAGGCCCGCACGTGGCAGCCCACCCATGTGGGCACGTCCTCACTGAAGACGGGCTCCACGCAAGTCAGGTTGCTGGTCCCCCAGCGCCGCCACGAAGCGCTGCGCCACCCGTACCTCGCCCGTGGCCGCGTCCACGCTCCCGCACCCCATTCTCACTGAAGTCCACGAAGCACTTCTCCCCGGCGCGGTGCTCCCGGCGCAGGGTGACGCTGTCGGCGGCCAGCCACCGCCTGGACGCACTGCTCGGGCGGCCCCTGTCACAGCGGCGCTGCTCGGCTCCTGCGCTCCAGCCCGCCAGCACGCGCTCGCATAGGTCATCCGAGCAGGAACCCGGCATGCCCCACCTCCGCCTGTTTCAGAGCTCGACTCGAGGCTCGAGGCAATCGGGAGGGGCCCCTGACTCCATGTGCGCTCCTTCATGCATACGGACCGCCCCGCCGGCCTTTTCAAGAAAACACCGGGCGCCCTGCATAGTTCGGCCTCTCGGTGACTCTTTCTGACGTAGTCCCAGGATGTAACCAGGCTGCACCAGCAGGGTCAGGAGGAAGTCCGCATGCGACAGACGTAGACAATCGTTGTGACCTGCTTTGCTTACTTTCTTGCTACCCGCGGCAGTGGTGAGCTCGCCCAACGAGCTGCCAGCCTGCAGGTAGACAGCTACTCCGAAGCCATGCAGGCACGGTGTGCTGCTGGTGATGACACGGCATGCGCTGCAGGGGAATCCGACAGGATGAGCGCCCCACCGTCATTGCCTGGTTGAAACAAACAAAAGGCGAATGCCAGGACGCGTGCCGCGCCTTCTGCGCTCGCCGTGTGAACTGCAATTCCTGAAATGAATGCCAATGCCGCGCGGCCAGGTGCTGACAGGGCAACCCTGTAGAGCGCCTGACAAAGTCCGGCATGACGGGGCTTTCCCCAGGGAGGAGTTTGCCCGGCCCCTACTTCTATCAGGCGCTCTGAGTGAAGTCGTGTGTTTGAGGTGTTTTTATTTTCTGCTGATTTGGAGGATGCATTGGACGCAAGAACTCTGGGACGGGTCTCTCTTTTGACACTCTTTGTGATGCCTTTGGTATTGGGGGCCTGTGGCGGCCAGGTGGAGCCATCCGACGGGATGACCGAGGCCGGTGCGCCCGCTACAGGGGATGAGCACAAGACGGTTCAAGGCTTGACCGAGCCCTGTCCCATCGAGGTCTATGATGTTGCCAAGATCAATGAAAAGAACCTGCCCGGGGATCCGGACCCGTGTGAGCCGCCGCCGCCGCCGCCGCCTCCCGTGCCTCTAGCCCCCGCCGCGATCAACTACCCGTCCTACATCACGAGTCCGTCCTTCACGGTGGGCTGGTCGGACACCTGGGGCTGGGATGACTACTACGTCCTCGAGGAGCTTCGGAGCTCTGGTTACTGGCAGGTCGTCTATCAGGGACAAGGCCTGTCGTATTTCGTCACGGAGGTTCCCGCAGGCGTGTATCGCTACCGGGTTCGTACCTGCAACTCATGGACTTGTAGCGACTACACGTGGGGTCCGAACATGCTCGCGGAGCCGGTTCCGGCCGTCGACCTCTACTCCGAGTTCCCGTTCCTGTACGTGCACGACCAGGAGAACGCGCTCTACACCGCTCAAAACCAGGGCTTCAGCGTCACTTCGAGCCCGGTCAATACCCTGGGGCCCGTGAGCGGCCTGATGTATCTGGGGCAAGGGTACAATGAGATCGCGGAGTCCTATGCGCAGATCTGCCTGGATACAGCTCATCCGAGCTTCCAGGTCATCTCGAATCCCGTCAATACCAGGTCGATGTCCGTCAACCGGGCGAGCACCATCAGCCATCTGGCGCAGTTGCTGGATATCAACATGTCGGGGGGACTGAACCTGGGGGTTGGACAGAGCGAGCTCGACCTGACCAACAAGAAGAGCCGGTTCACCGAACAGATCTCGGATGGCCATCAGGAGACCATCGTCGTCGAATGGGAGGAGCAGATCGACCACTGGACCCTGAACACGATTGCCGAGCCGCTCAAGCCGGATTTCGTCAACGTGCTGATCCCCAACAACAAGAACGCTCAGTTCAAGTTCCGCGAACGCTGTGGTGACCAGTATGTCTATGCGGTGACGCGCGGGGCGAAGTTCTACATGGTGTTCAAGTTCGACGCGAAGCGATTCAGCAGCGTCGACCGGGCGCAACAGTCTTCCTCGCTCGCCCTCAAGATCCAGAGCATCTTGAGCGCCAATGGCTCCGGCTCCGTGAACCAGGAGACCCAACAGCTGATGGAGTCACTGGGCGTGGTTGTGAAGGCCTACTCGGTGGGAGGCGTTCGCGGCTTCGAGGTGGGAATCGATCGCAACAACTTCGCCACGCGTTTCCAGGGCTTCGTGGACAGTGTGACGGTCGGCAACTCGGCGCTCGTCGGGCAGTCGCTGGCTCACTACATGCAGCCGGCCCAGTACATGAACTACGACTACTTCGAGGTCTTCGCTGACTACCAGGTGCCGCGCGACCAGATGGCCCGGTGGAACATGATCGACATCGAACGCGTGCAGCGCTGCCAGCTCGCGGACACCTATGGGTCATCAGGCATGGCGAGCAACTGCGCTGCTGGGTCGACCGAGCTGGGGGTAGCGAAGCGAAAGTGCCTGGAAATGCCGAAGTGGAGCCAGTGCAATCACCCGCTGTCCTACTATCCGACGAATGTCTACGGGGGAGGAATGCCCGCGAACACGACGCTCTATCAATGGCTGGGCGACAAGATTCGTCCCTTCGAGCAAGCGGCCACGTCGCAATACTTTCCTCACCATGTCTCGGGGAGTTGGTGGTCCAAGACGTGCAACTATTTCGCGGATGTGACGTGCTTGCGTTCGAGCGAGTGCGTGAGGGACTTCTCGCGGGGGGCGCGCGGCGCTTTCGATTTCTACCTGTATGAGTGGGACGGGCCTGGCAATGGCAGCGGCCACAATTCCTACACATCGGGGCACTGCGTCAGGACCGATTCCACGCTTTGCACTTCCCAGTTCGGGGACACCACGGCTGACTTCAAGTTCACGCAGACCATCTACGGCCTGTGTCCGACGACCGAGCCACGTCCCTTCCCCATCGTGCCCTGAGAAGTTCCCGCGGCTCCCGTGAAGCGGCTGCTCGTGGAGGAGGTGGAAGCTCCACGAGCAGTGAGACCTGCAGCGCGCGTCAGCCCGCTCAGGCCTCCCTTTCAAGGTGATGGAGGAGGCTTCCTCTCGCGAGCGAAGTGTTCGGCGACCCGCTTCAGCAGACCTTCGCTGTCGGCCCGTGCGGCCTGGAGCGACGGCACGTCCCTCGCGAGCATGTCGTCGAGCTGACGCCCCGCGCGGGACAGGGACTGGGGGAAGGCGCGCGCCCAGGACTCCAGCGTTGGAGGTTCCACCTCGGGGTGGAAGAGGAAGCCCACCGAATTCGCCAGCTGGAACACCTCCTGCGGCTGGCGCTCCGAGAACGCGAGCGTCTCCGCGCCGCGCACGGTGTCGAAGGTGTCGCCGTGCCACTGGGTGACGAGGAGTGACTCGGGGCCCCCGGTGAAGAGGGGGTGCGCTCGGCCCGAGGGCGCCACGTGGATGGCCTGGGCTCCCACCACCATGCCCTTCGGGTCCTGGTACACGCGGGCGCCCGAGACGGCCGCGAGCATCTGCGCCCCGAGGCACACGCCGAGGCTCGGGCGACGCTGGTGGAGCCGACGCTCCAGCAGGGCGAGCTCCTCTCGGAGGTAGGGATGCTGGTCGGCCTCGTAGACGCCCATGAAGCCACCGAGGACGACCACCAGGTCCGCCTCGGCGTCACCGGGCCGCACTTCGCGGAAGCGTGTCTCCAGGGTGAACCCCGCCCGGACGAGCGCACCCGCGAGGGCGCCCGCGCTCACGGGGGCATCGTGCTGGAAGAGGACTGCGCGCGGCGTTGCAGCAGACATGCGTCAACCATCCGGAGGGACGCACGTCGGGTCAAGCGATGGATGTCCGCGACACCCCACCGCGAGACACCCGCTTCCAGGGCCGTCACCTGGGTGACAGCCCGAGCCCCTGCCTGAGGAGCGCCGCCCCCGCCCGGCTGCACATGCTCGGGCGGGCCCTGGCGCGCTCGCAAGCTAGCTGCGCGCGCGGGGGGCCGTCATCGTGTGCGGCAGGACCGCGCCTCCATCTCGCTCGGTATCGGAGAGTTCTCTGGCGCCACGCTCGACGTCGGAGGATGCGAGGCTGAGCGCCATGCCCGGGAGTGATTCGAAGCAGCACGACGACGACGCGCTCGAGCGCGCGGAGGTCGAACGCTCGCTGCGAAACAAGCCGTCGAAGCTCGGCCACGTGTGACACTTCGCCCGGTTTCACCACTGGCATGCCGAAACACCGCAGCTGCGACGCCTCGCTGCGTCATGCAACGGAATTGCAGGTGTTCACGGGTTGGGTGTATGTTGTTCACTCGTGGTGGGTGTCGTCGTGAGTCCACTCCTCTGGAGGACCGTATGCCCCGAAGCGCCCCGTCCCGTCTGAACCCGCTGACCCTCCTCTCGCTCCTCGCCCTCGTGGCGGCCTGTGGGCCCGCGGAGGAGGCGCTCACCTCGGACTCTCCCGAGGCGGAGTCCACACGGGTCCTCATGCCTCCGGAGGTCTCCGGAGCCTACGAGTCAGTCGTCGCGGAGGGCGAAGCAGGCGCGCTGGACGAGGCCATGAAGGGCGAGGGCTCCGAGCAGACCCTCGGCAGCCACTACTGCTGCCAGATTACGTGGCTCGGGGACCCGCAGCCGTTCCAGTGCATCGGCTACAAGACGCTGAAGGCGTGGGCAGTGTCGAAGTGCGCCGCCACGTCCGCGAGCATCCCCGGGACGTACCCGACGCTCGCCTCCGGGCAGTGCAGCAGCTACGTCTTCTGCAATTGACGCGTCGCATGGCAGGGGGACCTGTTCCTCCGGTTCGCTCATCCGCTGTCGTCCAGCATCATCGCGGAGATTCTCGGCATCCCCCGCTCGGACATTCACAGGTTCCGGCGCTGGTCCGACGAGCTGAGCACGGTCCTCGCGGCCCATGGGCCCGTGGAGCATCAGGTCGTGCGCGCGCGAGGCGTGGTCGAGTTCCAGCGCTATCTCGCCGCGGCGATCGAGGAGCGGAAGACGGCTCCCCAGGAGGACCTGATGAGCGACATCGTCACCGGGGCGCAGGGGATGACGCCGCCCATGAGCATGGCGGAGCTGGTGAGCCTGCTGATGCAGGTGCACTTCGCGGGGCACGAGACGACCGCGGGCCTCATCGTGGGCGCGGTGGAGCTCCTGCTCGAGAATCCGGAGCAGCTGCAGGCAATCCGGGACGACCCGAACCTCATCGCGGGTGCGGTCGAGGAGGCAGTGCGGATGATTTCCCCCGTGCATGCCATGTTCCGTACGGCGCTGGAGCCGGTGGAGCTCGGGGGCGTCTCCATTCCCAGGGGAGCCCACATCCGAATCGTCTACGCGTCGGCCAACCGCGACGCCGCCCGCTTCCACGAGCCGGAGCGCTTCGACGTCCGGCGGCCCGACGTCAAGAAGCACCTCGCCTTCGGGCAGGGCCTCCATTTCTGCATTGGCGCGCCGCTGGCACGGCTCGAGGCGCGTCTGGCATTGGAGGCCCTGCTCCGGAGTCTGCCGGGGCTCCGGCTCGTACCGGGGCAGAAGCCGGGCTTCCTGAAGAGCGTCACCGTCCGGAGGCACGAGAGCCTGGACGTCGCGTGGGACGTCCATTCGCGCCAGGCCCTCTGACGGCCCGCGGTGCCCGGTCGACCGCGGGCGCCTGCCGTGCCACCCTCCCGTCGCCTTCTCATCGTCCGCCGAGGTGTTCCCGAATGCCTAAACCGATGACGCTGTCCCAGGTGATGAAGCAGCTCGAGAGCCAGGGCGACGAGAAGGTGCGCCAGCGCTACGTGCGCGACGGTGCGGGCGACAACGTCTTCGGCGTGCTGCTCGGCAAGCTTCGTGGTCTCGCGGAGGCGCTGGGGACGAACCATGGGCTCGGCCTGGAGCTGTGGGCGACCGGCAACCACGAGGCGCGCATCCTCGCGTGCATGCTGCTCGACCCCGCGGCGCTCACCGAGAAGGAGGCGCGCGGGCTCCTCGAGCCGCTCTCGAACCCGACCCTGGTCGACGAGCTCGTCGGACGCGTGCTCGTGCATGCGCCCATCGCCCAGGCGTTGCAGGCGCGGTGGATGGAAGGCCGCGCGGAGCTCCCTCGCCGCGCCGGGTGGAAGCTCCTCGCCGGGCGCATCGCGCGCGGGCTCGCGACGGAGCTCGACGTGGGCTCGACGCTCGCGCGCATCGAGCGTGAGCTGCCGGATGCACCGTACCGGGTGAAGGAGGGCATCAACTTCTGCTTGGTCTGGATGGGCCTCCACCTGCCCGCGCACACCGCGGAGGCCATCGCCATCGGCGAGCGCCTCGGCCGGTGGGACCCGCGACCGGTTCCGAAGGGCTGCACGTCGAGCTACGCGCCGGAGTGGATCGCCGCGGCGCAAGCGCTGCGGAAGGGCGAGAAGACCGTGGCCCGAAAGACGATGGAGGCGGCCGCGAAGGCGAAGACGGCGCGCGGAGAAAGGAAGCCGGCACCTTCGAAGGCGAAGGCTGCTCCGGCCAGGAACAAGAGCGCCGGAAAGAAGCCAGCCGCCGGGGGGCGGGCGCGCTGACTTCGACCATGTCGGGGCCACCGAAGGCGCTGCTGGCGTGCGGGCACCGGCACCGTGACGGTGTCCGTGCCGGGTGACGGTGTGAGCGCGGAGCAGACGCACATGGTGGGCAGTGGCTTCGAGGAGGAGGCTGGAGCCCCCTTCAGGCAGGCTCGCCACGGACAGGGCAGGCCGGCAGGCGTGCCCCCTTCTGGGGCACCATGGGAGCACTCGTCGGCCAGGGAAAATCCTCGCGAGCGCATGGAAAATAGGGCAAGCCGCCGTCCCTGACGCAAAAGTCAGCGTTGCGATCCATGCGACCGAATAGAAACGGTGTGAAGCTGCTGCCGGAATGCAATCTAGCCCTAAATTGCATTCGATCGGATGGATTCGGGGTTAGAGAATGGCGGAATGCGCCAATCTGCACTAGACTCCATCCGAACGAATGGATTCTGCCCCCAGGCAGGGGAGCCCTCAGGAGTACCGAAGCCCATGCCAGCGGATGCCCCTGGTGATTCGAGCGTCTGGAGACAGGCACTCGCGCAAGCGGTTCGCACCCAACGCAAGCGGTTGGGATTGACCCAGCATGACGTCAGCACGCTCGCCGGGTGTGGCCCCGTCTTCATCTACGACGTGGAGAGTGGCCGCAAGCCCACCCTGCGGCTGGACAAGCTCCTTGATGTACTCAATGTCCTCGGGCTGCAGCTCGCGCTCGAGAGCGGCAAGCAGCGCTTCCGCGTGAGTGAGAAGCTGGGTGATGCGACCTACTGATGTTCAGGTCGCCGACGTGTGGCGCGAGACCACGCTCGTCGGCTCCATCACCCGGACACCTCGAGGCTCGGACTTCGACTACGACGAGGCGTTCTTCGCGAAGCATGGGCGGCAGGAAGGGGGATTGGCGGTCCATCTCCCCTATGTGCAGCGACATGTCGAGACGCTGGGGGCGAACCTCCACACGTACTTCGCCGGTCTGCTGCCCGAGGGGCTTCGGCTGCGTGCGTTGATCCAGCGGACGAAGACCTCGGAGGACGACCTGCTCAGTCTGCTGATTGCCGCGGGCACCGATACCGTTGGAGACCTGTCGGTGGTACCGAGGGGCGAGGAATTGGTGATGCCCAGCTTGCGTGCGGAGCGCTGGCGCCCGGACACCGTCCTCTTCAAGGAGCTGTTCGAGCAGAGCCTCTCTCGGACTGGGACGGAGGCCAACGAGCCTGTCATCCCAGGCGTGCAGGAGAAGCTCTCGGCTTCGACCATCTCATTCCCCCTGATGCCGAGGGGTCGACACGCGTACATCCTCAAGCTGAATCCCGACGGGAAGCCCCAACTCGTCCAGAGCGAACACTTCTTCATGCAGATGGCCAGGGACTGCGGTCTCAAGGTTGCTGCCACCCGGCTCATCCACGACCGGGAGAAGAATCCCGGACTTCTGGTGGAGCGCTTCGACCGCGTGTGGCTGAAGGCGGAGAAGCGGTTCCTGCGGCTCCACCAGGAGGATGCCTGCCAGTTCCTGAATCGGTACCCCGCTGACAAGTACCGCATCCCCTGCTCGGATATCGCGGAAGGAATCCGTGAGACGTGCGCAGCGCCCATTCCTGAAATGGCTCGCTTCCTGCTGCTCATCGCCTTCAGTTACCTCATCGGCAATGGGGACCTGCATGCCAAGAACGTGAGCATCCTCGCGGATGGCCCGGCGGGGGGCTCCCGACTGTCCCCCGCCTATGACCTGCTCACCACGCTGCCCTATGCCGACCAGCAGATGGCCCTGCAGTTCGAAGGGAGGAACGACAACCTCAAGCGGGCTCACTTCATCGCCTTCGGGAAGCGCTACGGGGTGAACGAGGGCGCTGTCATCAAGATGCTCGACAGGCTCTGTGTCGCGGCGGGGCCCTGGATGGAGCGGCTGGAGGAGATTGGCTTCGACGAACGGAAGACCCGCTTCCTGCGGGAGACGATGAGGAAGCGCCTGGGTGAGCTTCGCGGTGAGGGTGCCAGCGGGGCCGAGGTGAAGGTCGGCGCATGAGGCCGCCCTCCGGCCCTTCCGTTGGCAGCGCACCGCGGCTCTCCAACAGGCGCAGGACGCGGTGGCGTACCACCTCCAGCAGCCTTTCCACCTCCGCCTGACTGGGCGGCGGCGCTGCTCGGCGGAGGTGCCTTCGAATCTTCGGTCGGCAGTCTGCTGAAGCGCTCCGGTGCGGACTCGACCTCTCGCACCGGGGCCTGGGCTTCAACCGCCCGCGGCGCGACTACCCGCCCATCTTCGCCATGCGGCGGTTCATCTCCTCGGGCGACACGTCCTCGACGTGCTGCGCGAGGGTCCACTTGTAGCCCTCGGGGTCCACGAAGTGGCCGGAGCGGTCGCCGTAGAACTGGTTCTCCAGCGGCCTCACCATCTTCCCGCCGGCCTTCACGAAGCGCTCGGCGAGCGCGTCCACGTCCTCCGTGTAGATGCACAGCCCGATGGGCGTGCCGCCGAAGTGCTTCGGGCTCCGGGCGCCCACGTCCGGGAACTCGTCGGAGACCATGATGCGCGAGTTGCCAATCTGCAGCTCCGCGTGGGCCACCTTGTCCGGCCCCATGGGCATCCGGTACAGCTCGGTGGCGCCGAGCGCGGCCTTGTAGAACTCGATGGCCTTCGACGCATTGCTCAGCGCCAGGTACGGCGTCACGGAGTGATAACCGTCGGGAATCGCCTTGGGCATGTCTGCTCCTCCGGGGGTGGGCCCCGCTCCACGCGGGGAGCGGGAGACTGCGCGACGCGCGCCCCGGCCTGCAAGTCTGTTCAGTGGTGTGTGAAGCAGTGGATGGAAATGACCCCCCAGGTCCAGGCGTACATGGGGGCATGCTCTCCCTCCGCAATCTGGTGAAGGTGTACCCCGGCCCCGTCGCCGCACTGCGTGGTGTGGACCTGGACGTGCCGCGCGGCATGTTCGGCCTGCTGGGGCCCAACGGCGCCGGCAAGTCCACGCTGATGAAGATTCTGTCGGGCCTGCTGGAGCCCACCTCGGGGGAGGTGACGCTGGACGGGACGGACATCGTCCGCAATCCGCAGGCGCTGCGCCCGCACCTGGGCTACCTGCCGCAGGAGTTCGGCTTCTACCCGTACCTCACGGGCGAGGCGATGCTCCTGTATCTCCTCAAGCTCAAGGGCGTCACCGCGCCGCAGGGCCTGAAGAAGCTGTGCGCGGAGTTGCTCGAGCGCGTGAATCTCACCTTCGCGGCGAAGCGGAAGGTGAAGGAGTACTCGGGCGGCATGCGGCAGCGGCTCGGCATCGCCCAGGCGCTGGCGGGCAACCCGAAGCTCATCATCGTGGACGAGCCCACCGCGGGTCTGGACCCCGAGGAGCGCCTGCGCTTCTACCGGCTGCTGGCGGAGGTGGCCCACGAGCGCACGGTGCTGCTGTCCACGCACATCGTCGAGGACGTGGCCATGTTGTGCCCGCGCTTCGCCGTCATCCGCCAGGGCCGCGTGGTGGCGATTACGTCCCCCACCGACGCGAAGGCCGCCATTCAAGGCACCATCTTCGAGGGCACCGCCTCCGCGGCCGAACTGTCCGAGCTCCAGCGCACCCGCCGCGTCACGCAGGCCGTGCTCTTCGAGGGCCGCAACCGCGTGCGCATCCACGCGCCGAACGCCGCCGTGCCCGAGGGCTTCGAGCGCGTGACGCCCACGCTGGAGGACGCATACCTGCTCCTGATGAAGGACGAGCAGACGCCCGCCGAGGCCCCCGCGCCCGTCCACGAGGTGGCGCGATGAATGCGCAACGGCTGGGCACCGTGGTGCGCACGGAGCTGGCGCACCAGATGCGCCGCCCGCTGTTCGTCATCCTGCTGCTCATCACCTTCCTGGTGGTGTGGGGCCTGTCGTCCGGCAACGTGACGATTGAGTCCGGAGCCAGCCAGGTGGGCGGACAGAAGGCGTGGGTGACGAGCGAGTTCGCCGTCTCGCAGACGCTCATCTTCCTCACCTTCCTCCTCTACACGTTCTTCATCTCCGTGGGCGCCGGCATGGGCGTCATCGCGGATGAGGAAGCGCGGGTGGGCCCCATCCTCCACACCACGCCGCTGACGCCGCGCGAGTACGTGTGGGGCAAGTTCCTCGCGGTGCTGGCCGCGTATGGGCTGGCGCTCGGGGCAATGGTGGCCTTCCTGGTGTTCTTCCACCACGTGGTGCCCGCGGGGGCGAACGCGGAGTACCGGGGCCCGCTGTCGCTGCTCAACTACGTGCGGCCGGCGCTCTTCTTCGGCGTGCCGCTGCTGGTGTTCATGGCGGGCACGGCCTTCGCGGTGGGCGAGCTGACGCGGCGGCCGGTGCTCGTCTACTTCCTGCCCGTGGTGCTGATGTTCCTCTGCGCCTTCTTCCTCTGGGACTGGTCGCCCGGGTGGCTGGACCCGCGGGTGAATCGCCTCCTCATGGCGGTGGAGCCGGCGGGCCTGCGGTGGCTGAGCGAGACGTGGGTGAAGGTCGACCGGGGCGTGGAGTTCTACAACCACGAGCGCGTGGGGCTGGACGCGCTCTTCGTCTTCAGCCGGCTGGGCTTCATCGCCGTGGGCCTGGGCGGCGTGGCCTGGAGCGCGCGGCACGTGGCGCGGGGGCTGCGCGGCGCGCCGGTGCGGCCGGTGAAGGGGAAGACGCTGGCGGACGTGCCGCCCGCCACGCCGCTGGGGACGTTCCGCGAGCTGGCGCCGCTGGCGTCGCTGAACATGGGCGTGCGCGCACCGGGGCTCTTGTCCGGGCTGTGGGACGTGGCGCGCGTGGAGGCGCGCGGCCTGCTGTCCCAGCCGGGGCTCTACCTCTTCGTGCCCATCATCCTGTTGCAGACGGTGGTGCAGTCGCTCAACGCGGTGGGGCCGTTCGACACGCCGCTATTGGCCACGCCGGGGCACTTCGCGGTGCGCAGCATGGGGCAGGCGTCCACGCTCGTGTGCCTGCTGCTCATGTTCTACACGGTGGAGTCGCTGGAGCGGGAGCGCGCGTACTTCTTCGCGCCCATCCACGACGCCACCCCGGTGCGCACGCTGTCGGTGCTGCTGGGCAAGGCGCTCGCCAACAGCTTCGTGGGCGTGGCGATTCTGATGGCGACGTGGCTGGCGGCGTCGCTGGTGCAGCTGGCGCAGGGCAAGGTGCCGGTGGCGGTGGTGCCCTACGCCATGGTCTGGGGGCTGTTGCTCGTGCCCACCTTCGTGCTGTGGACGTGCTTCGTGCTGGCGGCGCGCGCGGTGGCCGGCGGGCGCTTCGGCGCGTATGGCCTTGCGCTGGCGGTGCTGTGCCTCACCGGCTTCGCGGCGGTGCGCGGCGAGCTGAACTGGGCGACGAACTGGCCGCTGTGGGGCACGGTGCTCTGGTCGGACCTGGGGCCGTTCGAATTGGACCGCACGGTGCTCGTCCTCAACCGGGTGGGTGCGCTGGGGCTGGCGGCCTTCTTCGCGGCGCTGGCGGTGCGGCTGGACGGACGGCGGGCGCCGGACTCGGTGAGCCTGCTGGAGCGGCTGAAGCCTCGCGGGCTCTTGAGCGGCGCGTGGCGGCTGTCCCCGTGGATGGTGGTGCCGGCGGTGGCGCTCATCGGCGCGGCGGTGCAGGTGGGGCAGGGCTGGCAGGGCGACGCGGCGAAGAAGCGCGCCAAGGAGTACTGGCAGAAGAACCTGGCCACGTGGAAGGACGCGCCGCAGCCGGCGATTCAGGACGTGGACCTGGACGTGGACCTGGAGCCCGAGGCCGGCACGTTCCACACGCGCGGCACGTACACGTTGGTCAACCGGCACGACAAGCCGCTGGAGTCCTTCGCGCTCACCGGTGGAGACCACTGGGAGGACGTGCGCTGGACGGTGGACGGGAAGGAGTCCGAGCCGGAGGACCGCTCGCGGCTGTACGTCTTCCGGCCGGCGGGCGGCATGCAGCCGGGCGCGGTGCTGCGCGTGGGCTTCGACTTCCACGGCCACTTCCCGAAGGGAGCGACGAAGGACGGCGGGAAGGTGGAGGAGTTCATCCTGCCGTCGGGCGTGGTGCTCACCAGCTTCGGGCCCTCGTTCGCGCCCGTCATCGGCTTCAGGGACGACATCGGCGTGGACCCGAAGGAGAACAAGTACGAGCCGCGCGTGTACCCGGACCGCTTCTACGAGGGGCAGACGGAGGCCGCGTGGGGCACGGGCACGCCCTTCACCACGCACATCCGCGTGACGGGGCCGGCGGACTACACGCTCAACTCCGTGGGCGTGCTGGAGAGCGACGAGGTGAAGGACGGCCGCCGCACCAGCGTGTGGAAGAGCGACCACCCGATGAGCATGTTCAACATCGTCGCGGGGAAGTGGACGGTGCTGCGCGGCGAGGGCACGGCCGTCTTCCACCACCCGTCGCACACGTACAACGTGCGGGAGATGCAGCGCGGACTGGACGCCGCGCGCCGGTACTACTCGGAGTGGTTCTACCCGTATCCGTGGAAGGAGTTGAAGCTGTCCGAGTTCCCCGGCCTGGCCACGTACGCGCAGGGCTTCGCCACCAACATCACCTTCTCGGAGAGCATCGGCTTCCTCACCAAGAGCACGCCGAAGGCGAACGCGGTGCTGCTGATTACCGCGCACGAGGCGGCGCACCAGTGGTGGGGCAACATGCTGATTCCGGGCAAGGGTCCGGGCGGCGAGGTGCTGTCGGAGGGCACGTCGCACTACTCGGCCCTGAAGCTGGCCGAGCAATTGGAGGGGCCCGCGACGCGGATGGAAATCGCGAAGCGGCTGGAGGAGCGCTACGCGAAGGACCGCCGCCTGGACTCGGAGCAGCCGCTGGTGAAGCTGGACAGCACGCGCGAGGGTGACAACACCGTCCTCTACGACAAGGGCGGCTGGGTGTTCTGGATGATGGAGGACCTGCTCGGCCGCGAGGCGATGCACGCGGGCCTCCAGGCCTTCCTGCGTCAGTACATCCCCAGCGCGGACCACCCGGTGCTGCAGGACTTCACCGCGGCGATGCGGCCCTTCGCGAAGGACGCGGCGGCCTACGACGCCTTCGTCCAGCAGTGGTTCCACGAAGTGAATGTGCCGGAGTACCGGCTGTCCGCCGCCAGCGTGAAGCAGGAGGGTGGGCAGTGGGTCGCCACGGTGACGGTGGAGAACACCGGCACCGGACGCATGCCGGTGGAGGTGGCCGCGGTGAAGGGCGAGCGCTTCCCGGAGCGGACGGAGGAGGAGGCCGCGAAGGGGCCGGCGACCTGGTCCCCGGACTACCGGGACGCGCGGAAGACGGTGGTGCTGGGCGCGGGAGAGAAGGCGGAGGTGACGGTGCGCGCCGACTTCGCTCCCGAGCGGTGGGTGGTGGACCCGGACGTGCGCGTGCTCCAGTTGCGGCGCGAGGTCGCGGCGCTGCAGCTGTGAGCTTCGCTCGGGGCAGGGGCCCTCGTGTCCGGGCCCTCGTCCCGCGCGGCTACGGCTCGTATCCCGGCGTGCTGCTCGCGCCGAACTGCGAGGCGCGGTACCGGCCGTTCGCGTCGTAGTTGACGCTGACGTCGCCGGGCTTCAGCACGTCGCTGTGGTCGTCCAGGGTGCGCGTCACCTTGGGGCGGGCCGCCTTCACCTCCGCGCGCGTCACCTGGCCCCGCAGCATCGCGTCGAGCCAGTCGCGGTGCGCCTCGCAGTCGGCGTATCCATCACGCTGGTAGGTCGCGCTGACGGCCCCGTCCACCGTCGTGTACGCCCCGACGACCAGTGTCAGCATCCAGAGCCCCAGCACCGCGAAGAACGCCAGCTTCCATCGATTCATGTCGGGACAGTCTGCAATAGCCCGGCGTGGATTGCCTGCCGCGAGGTGGAGGCGGGTGCCAGATGCGCCACCGCTCCACGATGTGGCCGTGGAGCGGAAGGCACGTCAGACGGTGTCAGGCCCGCGTCCGGAGTCGCGGGGCCGGTCGCTTCAGTGCTGAGCGGAGCGCGCCAGCCGCTCCACCGCGTCGTGCAGCGTGAGCGGCGCCGTGCCCGTGAGCGCGTCCTCGCGCGTGCCGGGCAGGGACTGGCCCGTCCGCGAGCCGTTCATGACCATGACGACGTCGACCGTCAGGCTCCTGCCGCCGCAGTCGATGGTGATCTGCCCCTGGAGGGACGTCCGGAGCGCCCCGTCGGTCTCCTTGCTGCCGGTGCCCCCGGTGTACGTCATCGAGTACGTGCAGCCGTTGTCCGAAGGCATCGGGCACTGCGTCTTGCTCACGGAGAAGTTGCGCGGTCCGTTCATCGACGCGCGAGGGCCGCAGCCCAGGGAGCTGATGTCGAGGCGAATCGCCGCCTTGGAGACGGAGGTCGTGTCGTTGGCGATTCGCAAGGTGTCCTGCACCTGGGAAACGTCGGACTCGCCGTTGGCCACGAGCGTCAGGGTGCCCGTGACGGGGTAGGTCCCTGTCATGTGCGAGCGTTGGTCGACCTCCGTGGGGGCGTTACCACCGCCTTCCTCGTTCTCGTCACCACCGCAAGCGGTCAGCGCGGACAGCACCACGGCCACCAGCACATGGGTCTTCATCATGACCTCCCCCGTCAGGACTCACTTCACTCGCGCCTCCTAAAGGGGGGCGGCCCGGCGCGAAAATCACGGGTCCCAATTTTTTGGCCGTGGGGTGCACGCCCGGGGTGTCAGCGTGACAGGCCCTGCTCGTGAGGCATTGACACGCTGGCATGGCGAGCTGTCCACGCGTCCCGGTGTCCCCTCTGGCGCGGCGTTGTGCACGGCGGTTGCACAAGGCCTGTGCACATGCCCGGAAGGCCGGGCCCATCCACTCTCAAGAGGGGGCTCTCACCGATGAAGCACATCCACACGCTGCTGATGACCGTCTTGCTGTCCACCTCCGCGAGCGCCGCGACGACGGACGCAGCGCCTCCGTCCGAGCCGGAGGCGCGAAAGACCATCCTGGGCATCTCCGTGCTGCGCCTCCTCGGCAATGGCCTGATGGAGGTGGGCGGTGAGCGGGTGGTGGGGCCGCGCCTGTCGGTGGGGCTCGGTCTGCGGGCGGGAATCGCCCACTCGGAGTACCGCTCCGAAGTCCTGGGCAATCCCAGCATCAACGGGGCGTCCAACCAGCGCGAGTACCTGCTGGGCGCCGAGCCGATGGCTCGCTTCTTCCTGACGGGGACCGCGCCCGAGGGCCTCTGGGTGTCGCCGCGGCTCGGGGTGTCCCACCAATGGCTGAACAGCAGCGGCGAGGGGGAGCTGGCCTTCGGCCCGTCCGACTTCCGGAGCTGGAGCTTCGGCGGCGCGGCCCTGCTGGGGTACAGCACCATCGTGGGGCGGGGGCTCGCCATCCAGTTCGGAGCGGGGCTCGAAGGGCGGTATGCCAGCAACACCCAGAAGACACGCGCGCAGCAGCTGGGGCCCGACGGTGGGGTTGTCGAGCAGACCACCCGCACCCACTCCTGGTTCGTCGGCGAGCGCGTGGACCTGTCGGTGGGCTGGGCCTTCTGAAGCACCGGGTGTGCCTCACACGGGCTGGAAGCGGGGACGACGCCGCGAGGGGTGACGGGGCTCCTTGCGCCTGCGAGCCCCGGCGCGCAGCGGCAGGTCCCCGAGCGCCTTCACGTCGTGCACGAGCCCCAGCGCGGCGAGCGCCCGCACCGTCCACCAGCCCGGGTCCGGCTGCCGCCAGCCAAGCCCCATCTGCGCCGAGCCGGGATACGCGTGGTGGTTGTTGTGCCACGACTCACCCATGCTCACGAGCGCGAGCCACCCCGCGTTGCGTCCCTGCTCCGCGCAGCCGGGCAACTCGTAGGGCTGCTCGCCCTCCACGTGGCTCACGTAGTGGACGCACCAGAAGCCGTCCTGCGTGAGCGCCAGCCGCACGAAGACACCCCAGGCCACCCACGAGGCGCCACCCAGGGCATACAGCCCCAGCGCGAGCGGCACCTGGAGCCACAGCCCCGCGCGCTCCAGGGCGCGGAAGAACGCGTCCTCCTCCACGCGCGGCTCCACGGGCGGGTACACGGCCGCGTCCTTCGCGTGCCACGTGTGGAAGAGGGCGTACGCCATGACGCGCGCGAAGCCGGCGCGGTAACCGAAGTAGGGAGGGCAGTCGGCCTCCGGCTGGTTCTGGTGGAAGTCGCGCAGGTGGTGCATGCGGCTCATGCCGATGGCGCCGCCCAGGCCCGCCAGCGTGCCCACGAAGCCGAGCGTCCGCTCCACCGCGAGCGGCGCGCGGAAGGCGCGGTGGATGAGGCCGCGGTGGATGCCCACCGACACCCCGAGACACATCGTCACGCCCGTGAGCACGGCGAACACCGCCACCGCGCTCCACGAGAAGAACACCCAGCCGCCCGCGACGGCGCCCACGTGCAGCAGGCACCAGCGGAACACCTTCCCCGCGTCCAGCTTCGCCTCACCCCACCGCGTGTCCATGGCCTGCTCCTTTCGGAACAAGGCCATCGCAAGCGCCCTGCCACCGGAGACAGGGCCTGATTCCGCGCGCTTGCACGGGCTCGCGGGCGGAACTGTCAACGCCGTTCACGGTGCGCCGTGCACGGCGTGGACAGGGCGGAGGCGCTGTGCGTCAGAGCACTGACGCGAGCATCGACGTCTAGGTTGTCTCGGAGCCGCGCTGCTACCTTGCGCGTCCATGACCCTTGGAGCCCTTCCCCTCATTGTGTCGCTGCTCGCCGCGCAGGCCGCGCCGTCGTCCAAGGCGCCGTCGCAGGTGCCTGGAATCGCGCCGCTGCCCGGCCAACCGAACGTCTGGGTGAGCAACGTGCCGCCCGTACCGCCGGAGCTGCGCCAGCGGCTGGACCAGTACCTGGAGGCGCGCTCGGCCTCGCTGGTGGACGTGACGGGCGACGGGAAGCAGGTGCTCATCGCCACGCGCTTCGCGAACACCAACCAGCTCCACGTGGTGGAGATGCCCATGGGGGCGCGCACGCAGCTCACCTTCGCGGACGAGCCCATCAGCAACGCGCGCTTCCAGCCCGGCAACCCGCAGGTCATCTACTACCTGCAGGACAAGGGCGGCGGTGAGTTCTTCCAGCTCTTCCGGCTGGACCGCCGCACGGGCCGCTCGGAGCTGCTCACCGACGGCAAGAGCCGCCACGAGGGCCTGCGCGTGTCGCGCGACGGCGGCTGGCTGACGTACAGCAGCACGGCCCGCAACGGGAAGGACACGGACGTGTACGTGGCCCCCACCCGCGACGCGAAGCAGGCCCGCCGCGTCACCGAGGCGCAGGGGACGTGGCTCCCGGTGGAGTTCTCCCCGGACGGCTCGAAGCTGCTCGTCGTCCAGACGCGCGCGGTGGACGACGCCGACCTGCACGTGGTGGACCTCAAGACGGGCGAGCGCCGCCAGCTCACCCCGAAGGAGGGCAAGGGCAGCGTCGGCCTCGCCCTGTTCAGCCAGGACGGGCAGGCCGTGTACCTGGTGACGGACCGGTACGGTGACTTCGCGGAGCTGTACCGCCTGGAGCTGGCGAAGGCGCCCTTCACCGGGACGCCCGTGTCGCTGACGAAGTCGGTGCGGTGGAACGTGGTGAGCGCGGCGCTGTCGTCAGACGGCCGCCAGCTCGCGGTGGGCCTCAACGAGGACGGCTTCGTGCGCGTGTACCTGATGGACACGCGCACGCAGAAGCTGACGCCCGTGGAGACTCCGAAGGGCGTGGTGTCCACGCTGCGCTTCCCGCTCCAGCGTCCGGACCTGCTGGCCTTCGCGATGGGGAACGCACGCTCGCCCTCGGACGTGTGGACGTTGGACCTCAAGACGCGCAAGCCCACGCGGTGGACGCGCTCGGAGGTGGGCGGCATCGACCCGGACCTCTTCACGGAGCCGGAATTGGTGCGCTACCCGTCCACCGACGGCGTGAAGGTGCCCGCCTTCCTCTACAAGCCGAAGCAGGCCACCGGGAAGGTGCCCGTCGTCGTCATCTTCCACGGCGGCCCCGAGTCGCAGAGCCTCCCCACCTTCAGCAACTTCACCCAGTACCTAGTGACGGAGCTGGGCATGGCGGTGCTGGTGCCCAACGTGCGCGGCTCGGACGGGTACGGCAAGGCGTACCGGGCCATGGATGACGGCGTGAAGCGCGAGCAGAGCCTCGCGGACATCGGCGCGACGCTGGACTTCATCGCCTCGCGTCAGGATTTGGACGCCGCGCGGGTGGGTGTCTACGGCGGCTCGTACGGCGGCTACCTGACGCTGGCGTCGGTGGCCTTCTACCCGGAGCGCATCAAGGCCGCGGTGGACCTGGTGGGCATCTCCTCGCTGGGCAGCTTCCTCCAGAATACGCAGGCCTATCGGCAGGACTTGCGGCGCGCGGAGTACGGCGACGAGCGCGACGCCGAGGTGCGCAAGGTGCAGGAGCGCATCTCCCCGCTGGGCTCGGTGGAGAAGATTCGCGCCGCGCTCTACGTGCAGCAGGGGGCCAATGACCCGCGCGTGCCGCAGTCGGAGGCGGAGCAGGTGGTGCAGGCGGTGCGCAAGCGCGGCTCGGACGTCTGGTACATGCTGGCCACCGACGAGGGCCACGGCTTCCAGAAGAAGGACAACCGCGACTACGCGCAGATGACCGCGCTGATGTTCCTGGAGAAGCACCTGGGCACCCCGCCCGCGCGGGGCGGTGGCGCTTCCGGCTCGAAGTAGCCGGCCGCGTGGGACTTGCGGCCCCGGAGGGCCGCTCTCCGGGGATGGGCCCGACACCGGGCCCGTTCCCCGGGGTGGTGCGGGCGAGCGGGCGGGCGGGCAGGCGGCCTGCGGGGAAGCGGCGAGGGCGTGCGCAGATTTCCGGATGTGATTCCCGGAGGTTGGCGCGAGGTGGAGGTCTGGCCGGTATGTGCCGTGCGGCCGGACGTTAAGACTCCCGGAGCCAGGCCTGGGAGTAGGGAGGATTCCGTATGAAGCGTTTTCTGATGCCGCTGCGTCGGGGTGTGCTGGTGGTGGGCGTGCTGCTGGGGGCAGGGGTCGCGGTGTCGGCGCCCCGGCATGACGCCATCAACCTGCGGATTGCCCGCGAGCAGTACAACCTGGTGATGACGCCGGGAGAGGTGACGGGGGCGGACTTCCAGCTCACGCGCACCCCCGGGGAGCTGCGAGGCCGCACGTACCTGGGCGCCGTCACCCTGGAGGTGAAGGAGGGCCAGGTGAAGGGCGTGCTGGCCGGCGCCACGGTGAACCTGAAGGTGGCGAAGGAGGGTGACGCGATTGTCGCCAAGGGCGGCTTCGGCGGGCGCCCGGTGGACCTGAAGCTGAGCCCCAACGAGATGAAGGTCTACGTCCGTGACTGCACCTACCGGCTGAAGGCGCAGGAGGATGGCCGCTACTACGTGGGCAAGCGCAGCTGCGACGTCGCCTCCACGCCGCCGTCCGAGGTCTGGCTGCCGGACGAGTTCATGGCCGCCTCCCCCGAGGAGAAGGCCGCCATCCTGCTCCTGGCGCTGTAGGCCGCGGAGCGCACTCCGCACGGTGCTCCGGGTTGGGGGACGTGGAAGCGTCCCTCACCCCGTGGCCCGGGGCAGCTCCACGGTGAAGGTGGAGCCCACGCCCAGGTTGCTGCACACGGCGATGTGGCCGCCCATGGCCTCCACCATCTGCCGCGCAATCCAGAGCCCGAGCCCGAAGCCGCCGTAGTTGCGCTCGGACACGGCGCGCTCGAAGCGATGGAAGAGGCGCGACAGGTGCTCCGCGGCGATGCCGATGCCCCCGTCGCTCACGTCCAGGCGCACGCGCTCGGCGGTGGCCGTCAGCACCATGCGCACGGGCTGGCTCCGGCCGTACTTCACCGCGTTGGACAGGAGGTTGGTGAGCACCTGGTCCAGCCGCAGCCGGTCCCACCGTCCGACGGCGTCCGGTGCCAGCACCAGCTCCAGCGGGGTGCCGGTGCGTGACAGCTCGGGCTCGAAGCGCTCGGCCACCTCGCGCACCAGCGCGCCCAGGTCCAGCGGCTCCAGGCTGAGCTCCAGCCGTCCCGCGCTGATGCGGGACACGTCCAGCAGCTCGTTGACGAGCTGCGTCTGTCGCTTCAGCTGGCGGCCCACCACGTCCAGGCCCCGGCGCAGGCGGTCCGGCGGAATGCCCGAGGGCGAGCGCGCCAGCGCCCCCTGGAGGAGCTGCACCTGGAGTTGCAGCGCGCTGATGGGCGTCTTCAGCTCGTGGCTGGCGATGGAGAGGAACTCCTCGCGCAGGCGGATGGCCTGACGTGCCTCGCGGTAGAGCCGTGCGTTGTCGATGGCGAGGGCCGCTCGCCGGGCCAGCTCCTGGGCCAGCTCCAAGTCCCTCGCGTCATAGGGCCGCCGTGACGTGACGAACGTCAGCGCCCCCAGCGTCTGACCGCGGACCTGCAACGGCACGCACAGCGAGGCGCTCGCGTCCCCGGACGCGTCCGCCTCCGGGTCCAAGTGCAGCTCCGGCGCTCCCGAGGCCATGACTCGCGACACCACTTCCAGGCCGGGGACCGGGACACCGGGCGGTGCGGCGGAGGCCATGGTCGCTCCCGACATCGGGACGCCGTCGTCCGCGCACGCCGTGGCCACGCAGCGTGCCTCGCCCGCCTCGTCCGCGAGGAAGACGCCGCAGGCCTCCGCGTACGCGGGCACCGCGAGGTGCGCCACGCGCTCCAGCGTCTCCTCCTGCTCCAGGCTCGCGGCGAGCACCCCGCCGGCGCCCGCGAGGAAGCGCTGGGCTTCCTCGCTGCGCTGGCGCTCGGTGACGTCCACCAGGATGCCCAGGCACTGCATGGGGCCGCCCGGCGGGCACACCCGCGCCGTCCACAGCGCCACCTGGATGGGCGTGCCGTCCCTGCGCTGCCCCTCCGTCTCCGCGCCCTCCAGCACCCGGCCCTGCGCCACGCCTTCCAGGTGGCGGCGGAACTCGTCCTGGCGCGACACGGACACCACCGGCAGCACCTGTCCGAGCGCCTCGTCCGCCGTCCACCCGAACATGCGCTCCGCGGCGGGGTTCCACAGCCGCACCGTGCCGTCCATGTCCAGCAGCATGATGGCCGCGGGCGACGCCTGGATGATGGCGGCCAGCGTCTGGTGCGCCTCGCGCAGCGCCGCCCTCGCGCGCTGCTCCTGCTCCAGCAGCCGGGCCCTCGCCAGCGCCTGCGCGGCGTGGTGGGCGAGCAGCTCCAGGAAGGCGCGCTCGTCGTCGTCGAAGGCGCGCGGCTCGGAGAAGGTGAACAGCAGCGCCCCCAGCGCGCGTCCGTCCACCGACAGCGGCAGGCACACCGACGAGGGCGCCGGATTGCCCTGGGCCCGCCGGCAGCGCTCGGCCAGTTCCGGGAAGCGCCAGGCCAGCGCTTCCGGCGTCTCCAGCCACACCGGGCGCGCCTCGCGGATGGACTCGGTGATGGGCGAGGTGCGCTCCAGCGGCACCACGGCGAAGACGGCGGACAGCATGCGCGCGTCCTCACCCGTGCAGCGCAGCAGCCGGGCCTCCTTGTCCCCGGGCTCCACCAGCCAGAAGCCGCCGCCGCGCGCGCCCACCGCGTCCACGCCCTGGTCCACGACGACTTCCGCCACGCGCGGCGCGGTGAGCACCTGGGACAGCTCCGCCGTCACCCGCTGCAAGCGCGCCAGCCGGCCCGCGGCCACCTCCGCCGCCTGCCGCGCCCGCCGCTCCGCCGCGTACGCGCGTGCCACGTCCAGCGCCTGGGCCGCCCGGTCCGCCAGCTCCTGGAGGAGCAGCTGCTCCCCTGCCTCGAAGGGCGCCGCCGCTGGCTCCCGCCACACGGTGAGCGTCCCCAGCCCCCGTCCGCGTGCGCGCAGCGGCAGCACCAGCGAGCGGGTGAAGGGGAGCCGCTCCAACATCCCGTGGTGCTGCGGGGGCACCAGGCGGCGCAGCTCCTCCACCTCCTGGCGCGGCACCCACAGGGACTGGCCGGAGCGCAGCACCTCGGCGGAGGGGCCCTCGTCCGCGCGCAGCACCGGGGCGATGAGGCACTGGAAGAGGGGACGTGTCTCCGGCGAGGCACAGGCCGAGGCCACCGTGCGCAGCCACCGGCCGTCCTCGGACGTGAGCCGCAGCGCGCACGCCGCGCCCAGCAGGGGGACCACCAGCTCGCACAGCCGCTCCATGACGGCCGGGGGCTCCAGGCTGACGTCGGCCAGCACCCGCGAGGCCTCGGCCAGCAGCGCCAGCCGTTCCTCTACTTCCGGAGCCTGCGCCCCGTACTGCCACGGCTCACCCCATCTGGATACCGCCGACCTGGTCATCGCGCCCCCGTCCGGGAATGGGAACATGCCGTTCACGAACGGGGGATGCCCCCGGTGTGCCGGGCCGGCCTGGCTTCTCGGGTGGCCAACACCCCGCGGCCCCGACTGTTGCTCCCGTACGCGCAACCCCGGTCCGCGGTCCTGTGGCTCCCGGTGCGTGCGCACCCGGGCGCACATGGACACACCCGGGCGTTGGAAAGCGGGGAGCGGTGTGTCACGTCCGTTGCTCATGGCCCGGGTTCGGCTAAAGCGGGGGGCGTGAAAGCCACCACGACGGGAGTCCCGGGCGGAGACGCTGCCCGCGAGGCCCCGGACTCCTTCAAGCGAACAGCGCTCCTGGCCCTGGGGGCCCTGGGCATCGTCTACGGCGACATCGGCACGAGCCCGCTGTACGCGCTGCGCGAGTGTTTCCACGGCCCGCACAGCATCAGTCCCACGCCGGCCAACGTGCTGGGCGTGCTGTCGCTCATCTTCTGGTCGCTCGTCATCGTGGTGTCGGTGAAGTACCTCATCTTCGTGATGCGGGCGGACAACCGGGGCGAGGGCGGCATCCTCGCGCTGATGGCGCTGGCCATGCAGCGCCCCCGGGGGCAGGTGCACAAGGCGCGGCCGGTGCTGGTGACGCTGGGCATCTTCGGCGCGGCGCTGCTGTACGGCGATGGGGTCATCACCCCGGCCATCACCGTGCTCAGCGCGGTGGAGGGCCTCAACGTGGCCACGCCCGTCTTCGAGCCCTACGTCATCCCGATTACGCTCGTCATCATCGTCATCATCTTCCTGGTGCAGCGGCACGGGACGGCGGGCATCGCCGCGGTGTTCGGCCCCGTCATGTGCGTGTGGTTCGCCACCCTGGCGGTGCTGGGGCTGAAGGAGGTGCTGCACAACCCGGAGGTGCTGTGGGCGCTGTCACCCCACGAGGGCGCGCTCTTCTTCCTGCACAACGGCAAGCACGGCTTCCTGGTGCTGGGCGCGGTGTTCCTGGTGGTGACGGGCGGCGAGGCGCTCTACGCGGACATGGGGCACTTCGGGTGGAAGCCCATCAAGCGGGCCTGGTTCTTCCTGGTGCTGCCGGGGCTGACGCTCAACTACCTGGGGCAGGGGGCGCTGCTGCTGCGCGACGCGAGCGCGGCGCGCAACCCGTTCTACCTGCTGGCGCCGGACTGGGCGCTCTACCCGCTGGTGGCGCTGGCGACGGCGGCGGGCATCATCGCCTCGCAGACGCTCATCTCCGGGGCGTTCTCGATTACGCGCCAGGCCATGCAGCTGGGCTACAGCCCGCGCATGGAGGTGGTGCACACGTCGGCGGAGGAGATGGGGCAGATATACCTGCCCGGCCTCAACTGGGTGCTGCTGATTGGCGTGGTGGCGCTGGTGCTGACCTTCCGCTCGTCCAGCGCGCTGGCGTCGGCGTACGGCATCGCCGCGGTGACGACGATGGCCATCACCACCGTCCTCGCCTACGTGGTGGCGCGCGAGCGGTGGGGCGTGGGCCGGGCGCTGGCCCTGCCGATTGCGGGCCTGTTCCTGGTGGTGGACCTGTCGTTCTTCGCGGCCAACACGGTGAAGATTGTCGCCGGCGGGTGGCTGCCGCTGCTGCTGGCGCTCATGATTTTCACGCTGATGACGACGTGGAAGCGGGGGCGCGACATCCTGGCGGGCAAGCTGCGCGCGGCGAGCATTCCGCTGAAGGAGCTGCTGGACAGCTTCGGGGGGCATCCGCCGGTGCGGGTGCCGGGCACGGCCATCTTCATGACGGGCAACGCGGAGGGCACGCCGCCGGCGCTCCTGCACAACCTGAAGCACAACAAGGTGCTGCACGAGCAGGTGGTGCTGCTGACCATCATCCCGGAAGACGTGCCGCACGTGCCGGGTGAGGAGCGGGTGGAGGTGGAGCCGCTGGAGCAGGGCTTCGTGCGGGTGGTGGCGCGCTACGGCTTCATGGAGAACCCGAGCATCCCGGACGTGCTGAAGCGCTGCCGGGAGAAGGGGCTCCAGTTCCAGCTCATGGGCACGAGCTTCTTCCTGGGCCGGGAGACGCTGATTCCGACGAAGAAGCCGGGCATGGCGGTGTGGCGCGAGGCGCTCTTCTCCTGGATGAGCCGCAACGCGCGCAGTGCCACGGCGTACTTCCGCATCCCGCCCAACCGCGTGGTGGAGCTGGGCAGCCAGGTGGAGCTGTGAGCCGCTGCTGACCCCGGCTTGCGCCGCCAGCGCCCGCGCGCAAGGCTCCCGCCCGCTCGGGTGGGAGCCGTAGCGCAGCGGTGGTCGCGTCGGAACTCGTAAGCCGAAGGACGCCGGTTCGAATCCGGCCGGTTTCCACCCGGGCACTCGCGCCCGCGTCCGCGAGCCGATGAACCGGGGCCTCCAGGGCCAACCCCGTAGGGCCACCCCGTGTCCGGCCGCTTCCTCGAGGACTTCCGCGATGCCCCCGGGTAGCCCCTGGATGTCCGCTGGAGAGCCTTCGTGTGCCCTTGAATCCAGGTTTTTCTAAGTACGCGGATTCATTGGCCGACACTTGCGGGCAAATGGGTGGGCTTCACCCCAGTCCTCACTTGACTCTCTGCGTCGGGTGCTGAATTTCTCCGCCCCGAGCGGCAGCCAACCGGCCGAGTCATGCTTTAATTTATGTCAGCGACATAAATTTCCTGGTTGGAAGCAACTATTCGGGCCATCCGGCGAGAATTTTTCCGGGTAACAGAAAAAGTTCTGTACCACCGGAAGCTCCCTCGGTTACAAGGCGAGCAGGTGTCCCCCGGCACCCTGTGTCCGAAAAAAGGTCAGTCTCCCATGCTCGACGCCACCTCGTTCATCCCCGCCCCCTCGCTCATCTCCACCGGCGCCCCCCAGGGTTCCTGGAATCAGGTGCAGGAGCCTCTGCGGAGCCTCGAGGGGCTGGCGCCGCGCACGGTGCTGACGCACGCGGACCTGTACCCGCGCATCTGCGTGAGAGACCCGTACTACGCGCTGAAGGATGTGATGGTGCTGGGCGAGGGCGAGGTCGTGGCGCGGATTCCGGTGCAGCAGGACCCGGACGCGGAGGCCGGCCCCATCAGCCTCGCGGAGTCGGGGCGTCACCTGGCCATCCTCGGCTCGTGCGCGTCCGCGCTGATGGCGCCCAAGGACGGCCAGCACTTCTACCTGGCGTGCGGCGCGCGCGGTGAGTGGCTGCGCCCGGAGCCCATGGCCCGCTCCACGGAGCTGCTCTGGGGGCTGGCCCGCGCGCAATTCACGGGCAAGCGCACCGCCACCGCGCAGACGCTGCTGTCGCTCGAGGACGGCACGCCGCTGTTCCGCCTGGAGGTGGACTACAACGTCCTCTCCGCCGCCGCCTTCACGCGCCTGTTCGGCGAGGCGCGCGTGGACATGCGCCGCGAGCCGCGCCGGGACGAGAACGTGCAGCGCACCCCCGAGGAGTGGGCGAAGCTGCGGCAGAACCCGTACAGCAAGCCGCTGGCCCTGCGCGACTGGCGGCCGGACGGCGAGTCCCTGCGCGCCACGCTCGGCCCGGTGACGCCGGACATGTGCAAGGGCCACTTCGCCCTGCACCCGGTGATGCCGGTGGCCATCGTCGCCAGCGGCATGACTCGCGTGGCCACCACGCTGCTGCGCCGCCTGGAGGGTGCGCCCTGGGCGCGCTGCCTCGCCAAGGACGTGCGCCTGTCCGCGGACAGCCTCGCGTTCGCCGGGCAGACGGTGACGTTCGGCGCCGTCCGCCGCTCGCACGAGGGCAATGACCACACCTTCAGCTGCCAGGCCTCCGTCGGCGAGCGCGTGGTGGCGGAGCTGGACGTCACCTTCACCCGCGTGGACTGACGCCGCGGCGCTACTCCCACTGGATGTCGTAGTCCACGCGGTCGATGCCGTGCGCCTGGGCCTTCGCGGTGCCCTTCAGCCCCAGGACCTTCAGCGCGCCGGTGAGGATGCCTTCATGGTACGCGGGCGGCAGCATGTCCCGGCGCACGCGCAGCGTGCCGGACTTCGGTCCCGTGGTGAGGTACTCCCGGCTGCCGTAGGAGACGGCCGCGCTGTAGCCCATCTGCGCGCCCGCGAAGAGCTTCTGCGGGTCGCCCCGGGAGATGATGCCGAAGATGAGCATGCCCGGCCCGGTGGAGTAGCGCGTCACGCCCGTCTCGCCGCACGCGTGGTACACGGCGTCCTCCGGCCCCAGCGTGTCCTCCAGCGCATCCGCCGCGCGGTACAGCAGCGTGAGGAAGTCCTGCACCGGGTACGAGCGCAGCTCCCAGTAGTCCGTCGCGAGCTCGCCCACGCGCACCGCTTCCACCGCGGGCGGGCCGCCGTGCTGCTGGATGACGCTGAACACCGTCTTGAAGAACAGCCCGCGCACCGAGTCGCCGGGTTTCACGGCGGCGATGCGGGAGGCAAGCTCCGCCTTGTTGGACGGCATGACACCACTCCTGCTTCCCGCCCAGGGCCCCCGGCGGGAAGTGGCGGGAACCTAGCCTGACTCACACCTCGTCGAGGAGCACCGGCGCGAAGCGCGCCGCGTCACACGAGGCCAGCACGTATCTGACGCCGGCGCGCTCACCCGTGAAGCCCGCGGCGATTCCCTCCGCGTGCAGGTGTCCATACACGCACACCTTCGGCGCGAAGGCCTCAATCGGCTCGCTGAAGGCGGTGGCCTTCTGGTTCGCGTACACCGGCGGGAAGTGCACCGCCACCACGCGCACCAGCGGCGTGGGGCTGGCCGCCTCCTTCTTCTTCGCGTCGTCGAAGGAAGCCGCCAGCCGGCGCGTCTCGCGCTCCACGTAGCCCAGGTCCGCCGGCTCGTCGCCCATCTCCCCACCGGGCATGGGCGGGGCCTCGGGCGCCGTCCACAGCCGGCTGCCGGCAATCACCCACGGGCCCATGACGACGGCGCTGTTGTGGAGGAAGCCCTCCAGCGTCTTGTACGGCTCCAGCAGCTTGCGCAGCTTCGACGCCGAGTCGCCCCACCAGTAGTCATGGTTGCCGCGCACCAGCACCTTGCGGCCCGGCCGCGCGTCCAGCCACGCCAGGTCGTCCAGCACCTCGTGCGCCCGCGTGCCCCAGGAGATGTCGCCCGCCACGATGACCACGTCCTCCGGGCGCACCCGCTCGTCCCAGGCCCGCTGCAGCGGGAGCGGATGCTCCGTCCACCCGAAGCGGTGCATGTCCTTCTGCCGCGTGGAGGGCAGGTGCGTGTCGCCAATGCCGAAGAGCCGCATGCCCCTCCTCATAGCGGAAGCCTCCGTCGCTGTCGGCACCGCCATGCCTCCCGGCATGCACCCCGGAGGGCCAGCCGCCACTCCCATTTCCGGTGACACGCCAGAAAGCGATTAATACGGGAATTTGAGTAAGATTTGTTTACCTTGTGCCTGTCGCGGAATGCGTCAGTGAGACACGCAGGGGCCACCCTGACGCTCCAGGTCGGGGGGACTGGAGCCACAAGGTCCGTCATTCCGAGGGGTTATGAGGCTTCCGCAGCGCGGCAAAGGCCGATTTCTTGACTCCTGAGTGGAGCATCCATGCTCCAGATGAAGTCTGGAAAGCATGGTTTCACGGGGAGAACGTGGTTGGCACGCATGCTGCTCATGGCCCGCCCCTGCGCCGCTCCCGAAAAGTGGGGGCGGACCGTGGAGCTGCTGACCCCCCTCACTGGAGTTCCCATGCATCTGCTGCGCAAGACTCTCGCGGCCGTCGCCGCGGCCATGGCCATGACGGCCTGTGGCCCCCAGCCGGAGACCCCGGCCCCGGAGACGCCCCCCGCCTCCGAGACGCCGTCCAACGCGGCCCAGGACGCCGCCCGCGCGGTGGCGGACGCCGCCCGCCGCACCCCCGTGCAGCTGGATGCGCTGTTCGCCAAGGCCGCCGGCGAGTTCAACGTCCCGGTGAACCTGCTCAAGGCCATCTCCTACGCGGAGACGCGCTGGGAGTTCATCCAGGGCGCCGAGGAGTTCGAGGGCCGTCCCGCCGCGTTCGGCCTGCTGGCCCTGCGCGGGGCGCACATCACCGAGGGCGCGGCCCTGGCCGGCGTGTCCGAGGCGGCCGTGCGCACCGACGCGCTCGCCAACCTCCGCGCGGGCGCCGCGCTGCTGTCGAAGTACGCCACCGAGGCGGGCATCGACCGCGCGGACCTGGGCGCGTGGGCCCCGGCGGCCGTCCGCCTGACGGACATCACCGACCCCGACGTGCAGGCGCACTACATCCACAATGACGTGTACGCCGTGCTGCGCTCGGGTGAAGGCGCCTTCACCCCCGAGGGCAAGGTCGCCGTCTCGCTGGAGGCCAGCCCGGTGGAGGCGAAGTTCGCCCTGCCGCGCATGCAGGCCCTCGCGGCCGGCCCGGACTACGCCGCCTCCATCTGGCGGCCGTCGCCCAACTACAACGCGCGCCCGACGGGCACGAACGTGTCGATGATCGTCATCCACACCTGCGAGGGCAACTACGCGGGCTGCTGGGGCTGGCTGGTCAACTCCGCGTCGGGCGTCAGCGCCCACTACGTGGTCAACGAGGGCGGCACGGAGATTTCGCAGCTCGTGCGCGAGTCCAGCCGCGCCTGGCACGTGGGCGCCACCTACAGCTGCAGCCTCAACGGCAGCGTGGACTGCGGCCTCAACGGCACGTCGGTGAACCACTTCTCCGTGGGCATCGAGCACGGCGGCTTCGCCAGCCAGAGCTCGTTCCCCGCCGGCCAGATTGACTCCTCGGCGAAGCTGTCCTGCGACATCACCAAGGGCCAGGGCATCACCCGCGACAGCTACCACATCGTGGCGCACGGGCGGCTGCAGCCGGCCACCCGCACGGACCCGGGTCCGAACTGGCCGTGGTCCTCGTACATCAGCAAGATCAAGAGCTACTGCGGTGACGGCGGCACGCCCACGGGCTCCATCGTGGTGGACAGCAACAACGCCAACAACAACGCCGCCAACGCGCGCTTCTCCACGGTGGGCGCCTGGACGGATGGCTACAGCACCGGCTACTACGGCAGCGGCTACTACTTCGCCGCCACCGAGGCCATCTCCGCGCCGGCCGTCTTCGAGTTCTACCTGCCGGCCGCCGCCACGAAGACCATCGACGCCTGGTGGGTGGCTGGCACCAACCGCGCTCCGGCCGCGCCCTTCATCATCACCACCACGTCGGGCAACGTGACGGTCACCGCGAACCAGCAGGTCAACGGCAGCAGGTGGAACACGCTGGGCACGTTCGCCTTCCCGGCCGGCTGGAACAAGGTGCAGCTGAGCCGCTGGACCACCGCCGGCTACGTCGTCATGGCGGACGCCATCCAGGTCCGCTGAGATGACGATGCGGGGCCTCGAACGGAAGCAGCGTTCCTGGCCGTGGCGGGCGCGGGCAGTCGCCGCGCTCGCCGTGCTCGGCGTCGGGTGCTCCGGCCGGTGTGGCGGGGCGTCTGGCGCCGGGCCGCTGTCGAAGGAAGAGGCACGCGCCATTCCGGGCGTGGTGGCCTTCCTGTCGGAGCGGGCGGGGCAGAAGGACGTGTGGGTGGTGACTCCGGACGGGAAGGAGACGCAGGTTACCCAGGGCGAGGAGGACGACTACCCCGGCCCGCCGTCGCCGGACGGGAAGTCCCTGCTGGTGGTGGCCGTGCGCGAGCAGGGCGGGCTCCAGTTCCAGCAACTGCGCGTGGTGCCCCTGGAGGGCGGCGGGGCGGCGGTGCCGCTGCATGCGCCCCGGGCGCGCGCGCGCAACGCGAGCTGGGCGCCGGACGGCGCGTGGCTGGTGGCCGAGTCCGACGCGAAGGGCTTCAGCGACGTGGTGAAGCTCCAGCCGCGCGAGGGCGTGCCGGAGGTGCCGCTCACGCAGGAGAAGCAGGGCTGCTTCGAGCCGGCGGTGTCCCCGGACGGAACGGAGGTGGCCTACGTGTGCAGCCGCGAGGGCGACCCGGAAATCTACGTGGCGCGCGCGGACGGCACGCAGGAGCGGCGCATCACCGCCTTCCACAGGGAGGACCGCTCGCCGCAGTGGAGCCCGGACGGGAAGTGGCTGGCGTTCATCAGCGACCGCCAGGGCCAGGACAAGCTCTACGTGGTGCGCCCGGACGGGGCGAACCTGCGGCCGGTGTCCGGCGCCGCCGTCGAGGGCGAGGAGCGCGAGGCGGCGTGGAGCCCGGATGGCCAGAAGCTGGCGTACGTGAGCCGCCTGCCCCAGGGGAAGAGCCGCATCTGGGTGGCGCCCGCGGCCGGCGGCGCGCCGGTGGCGCTGACGGACGGCCAGCAGCGGGACGACATGCCGGCGTGGAGCCCGGACGGGAAGTACCTGGCCTTCGTGTCCGAGCGCGCAGGGGACACGGACGTGTACCTCATGCGCGCGGACGGCACCGGGCAGCTGCGGCTCACCACGGCGAAGGGCGCGGACTGGCTGCCGCGCTGGGTGGCCCGGCGCTAGCGACTCACGCGTTGCCCCCCGGCCCCGTCGCGCCCGGCAGCGGGCCGGGGCCGGGCTCCTCGCGAGGGGGCTCCACCGGCAGGCTGAACAGGAAGGTGGCGCCCCGGCCGGGCTCGCTCTCCACCCAGATGTGGCCGCCGTGCGCCTCGACGATGAGGCGGCTGATGTAGAGCCCCAGGCCCAGCCCCTTCGCGTCGGACGCGCTGCCCTGCTGCGTGCGGTAGTACTTGTCGAAGATGCGCGCCGCGTCCTCGGGGGCCAGCCCCGGCCCCTGGTCGCTCACCGACACCACCACCCGCCCTTCCTGCGCCCGGGCGCGCACCACCACCGGCAGGGACGGCGGGCTGTACTTCGCGGCATTGCCGAGCAGGTTGGCCAGCACCCGCTCCAGCCGCGCGGAGTCCATCCACACCTGCGGCAGCGGTCCGGCCACCTCCAGCCGGAAGCGCTCGCGCAGGTTCGGCGGCACGTCGCGCTCCAGCACCTCCTCCAGGAAGCGCACCAGGTCCCTCGGCTCGCGGCGCAGCGAGGCCCGCTTCCCCTCCAGCCGCGAGCCCTCGAGGAGGTCCTCAATCATGGAGCTCATCCACCCCACGCTGTGCAGGATGGCCTCCGTGAGTCCCTCCTCGCGCGACAGGTGCCGCGCGTGCAGGCCGCGCTGGAGCAGGCTCGCCCGCAGGTTGATGACCTGGAGGGGGCCTCGCAGGTCATGCGAGATGAGGCCCACGTACTCCTCGCGCAGCTGGTCCAGCTCGTGGCGCGTGGTGAGGTCCTGCAGGCTGACCACCACGCCGCGAGGACTGCCCGAGGGCCCGGGGATGGGCGCCGCCGTGGCCAGCACGGGCAGGGTGTGCCCGTTCGGCTGGACGATGAGGTACTCCTCCGGCCCCACCGCCTGGCCCGTCGCCGCGGCGCGCGTGGACGGCAGCTCCCCCATCCCCACCAGCCGCCCGTCCGGATAGCGCAGGAGCTTCACGTAGTCGGACTGCCGCATCGGCGTCTGGGGCAGGCCATACATCATGTCGGCGACGCGGTTGGCCACCACCGTGCCGGCCTCCGGGTCCACGAACACGACGCCCACGGGCGTATGGTCCAGCACCACCTGGAGGAGGCCGCGCTGCATCTCCGCTTCCTCGTGGGCGCGCTTCACTCCGGCGAGGAACCGCTCGCGCTCGGTGACGTCGCGGAGCAGGGCGAGCAGGCTCGTTCCCTCCTGGTCCGACACGAGGCTCAGCCGCACCTCCAGCCGCACCTGCGTGCCGTCCTTGCGCAGCCCGTGCAGGGCGCGCTCATCGGGCGTGGCATCCAGGCGGCGCCCGCCGAAGAGGCCCTCGGGCACGAGCACCTCCACCTCGCGCCCGAGCAATTCCTCGCGCCGGTAGCCGAACACCCGCTCCGCCTCCGAGTTGACGAAGCGCAGCAGGCCGCGTGCGTCCACCGTGAGCACCGGGGCCGGCGCCGTCTCCAGCAGCCCGCGGTAGCGCGCCTCGGAGGACTCCAGCGCGGCGGTGGTCTCCCGGCGGCGGACGTCGAGCACGTCCAGCGCGCGCGCCGCCAGCAGCACCAGCCCCGTGCCGCCCGCGCACACCACGGTGGCGAAGAGGGGCAGCTTCACCTCATGGTTGATGAGGCCCGCGCCGTACAGCAGCACCAGGGCCACGCCCAGCAGCAGCGGCCCCAGCAGCGCCATGGGGACGAGCCGGCGCGCGAGAAACCCGCCCAGCGTGTCGCGCGTGACGCGGGCCAGCAGTCCCTGCTCCGGCCGCGCGCACAGCGTCCCCAGGCCCAGCAGCCCCAGCGCCACCGACGTGGGCAGGCCCATGCTCCGCTGCGCGAGGAAGGGCAGGGCGCCTCCGCCCATCAGCGGGCCGAGCAGCAGGCCGTTGAAGCCCAGCAGGGCCAGCAGCATCGCCAGCAGCGTGAGCGCGTCCCGCATCCTCGCCTGCCGCCGGGGCCCGCCCAGCAGCACCAGCGCGGAGCCCAGCAGCACCAGGCACACGGAGGTGAGCGGCGAGGAGCGCCTCTCGAACAGCGAGTCCACGCCCACGTCCAGCTCCGTGAGGTCCTGGAGGAGGCTCCACGCGCCGATGGCCAGCATCGCCACCGCGCAAGTCACGGACAGCGCCGAGAGGAGCGCGGAGGCACGGCGTGGCAGGCGCAGGCCCAGCGAGAGCCCGCCGAGCACCAGCGCCAGGCTGCTCGGGGGCTGGGTGGCGGGGAAGCCGTCCATCACCGACTTCAGCACCGTCACGTCGCGCACCTGGCCCACCAGGGTCAGCACCCCGATGGCGGGAACGCCCAGCGCCGCGAGCCACGCCAGCGCGCGGACCGTGGCCGAGGTACCACTCTGGGGCCTTCCGGTCCTGCTCATCCCTGGCGTCCCCCGAAACGCGGTGCTCCTCCAGCCCTGGGGCCGGGCAGCGGGCCCGGTCCAGGAAGGGCCCGTCTTCCGGCATGGGCGCCCCGGAAAGTCTTGCGTCGCGTGCGCGCGCCCTGCATCGGCCAGCGGGGCAGGGCGTTGGCGGGAGGGCGGTGGGGAGGCGCTCGGGGGAGGGGGACGCTTCAGGCCCGCGCGCGCGAGCGCAGGCCACGGGCCCACGCGCCCAGCAGCAGCCCGGCCGCCGACAGCAGGAGGGCCTTCCCCGTGCCGACGCCCGGGAACAGCCCGAGGACGGGCAGGTGCAGCGGACCCAGGATGAGCCACAGCGCGGGCGTCGAGAGCCCCACCGCCAGCAGCGCCACGCGCAGAGACCGCCGGCAGCCGCCCAGGGCACCGCTGCCCGCCCAGCCGGCGATGAGGCCATTCACTCCGGGCGCCAGGAACAGCGCCACGGTGGCGCCCACCATGCCCCAGAGGGAGGCGAGGGCGTTGTCACGCTCGAAGCAGTCCTCCGGCAGCCACCGTCGGGGCGGGCGTGGGGTCGCGGGCGGGCGCTCGTGCCTGCGCACGGGGAGGCTCGCGTAGCCCCGCATGATGTGTCGCTCCATGGCGCCGCACCTCCGACCGGAAGGTGGGCGCGAGGCACGTCCGGAGCCCATGGGCCCGGCGCGCCCGCCTGGAGAGCAGGAGAGCGGGGAGCAGGCGGAGTGCCCGCTCCCGCCACTACGGAGGCGGGAAGTTGCCCGGGTAGACGGTGAGGAACAGCCCCCAGCCGGGCGCGGCGCCCACGTTGCGCGGGACATACGCGTCCGCGCCTTCCACGCCCAGGCGGAACGTGTCCGCGTCCGCGCCGGAGTGGACGTAGAGGAACAGGCCGTCCACGTCGGTACCGGCCTGCGTCACGGCGGCGAAGTCGGCGGTGGGGTAGTAGACGCGGTCGGCCAGCTCGTCCCGGTCGAGCGTCACCCGCGCGCCCGCCACGGGGCGGCCGTCCAGGTCCACCACGCGGCCGAGCACGAAGCCCGCGTCGCGCAGCGTGGCGGCCTTGTCACCCGTGTGGCCGCGCAGGCGGGACTCGCCCACGGCGGCGGAGAGCGCGTCGTGGAAGGCGTCCGGCAGTGCCCAGGCGCGCACGTCGATGATGTCCGTGCGCGGCCGTGCGCCGGTGAAGGCGGTGTCGTAGACGACGGTGGTCATGTGCACGAAGCCCGGCGCGGCGATGCCCACCGCCACGCTCTGGTGCACCTCGCGCACGGGCACCTCGTCCACGCGGAAGACGCCGTCCGCGGACAGCGCGCCGGTGCCGAGGCTGGCGTTCACGTCGTTGACGGACCGGCGCAGCGGCTCCTCGACGGAGACGGGCACGCCATCCAGCGAGGGGACGGGCTGGCCCCGGGACTCGAGCAGGCGCGCGGCCTCGGGCAGCACCTCCGCACGACCGCTGACGCGGATGTGGAGGTTGTCCAGGTCCACCGCCTCGGCGTCCTCGGTGCGGACGCCGGGGTCAGGTGTGGAGCCTCCGCCGGAGCCACAGCCCGAAGCGAGCCCCAGCACGACACAGGTGGCAATCAGGTAAGGGTGCCTCATCGGCCGGCAACATCTTCACGGCCTCTCGCGGCGGCAATCCACCCCGCCCGCCGTCCGTCCCCTGCCCGACGCCAGGTGGAGTGTTCAGCGCGCAAAGCGAGACACCGGGCGGCCCGCCTGTCCGTTTCGGACAGGGGACACGGCCCGGTGTCGGGAATCCATCAGCCTGGGTGCGTCACCCGCCGCGCTCCGGAAGACCCGCTTCGGCTCCGGTGCGCGGCGGTCCGCGTGTCAGCGCCAGCCGCCGTTGCTCTTGCCGGAGCGCCCGCGGCCACTCGGAGTCGAGCCGGAGGAGGAGCCGCTGCTGCTGGAGCCCGAGCGCGAGCCGCCGTTGCTCCAGCCGCTGCCGCCGCCGCTGCTGCCGCTGCTGCCGCTGGAGGAGCCCCGGCTGCTGCCGCCGCGGTCCCAACCGCTGCCGCTGCTGCTACCGCCACTGCTGCCACCGCTGCTGCTGTCGCTGCTGTTGCCCCGGCTGCCGGAGTTGCCACGGCCCGAAGGCGGCGTGTAGCTGCCACCGGAGTTGCCGCCCGAGCTGCCGTTGCCGGAGTTGCCCCAGCCGCTGCCATTGCCGGAGTTGCCACCGGAGTTGCCGTTGCCGGAGTTGCCGTTGCCGGAGTTGCCACCACCGTAGCCGCCACCGGAGTTGCCGTTGCCGGAGTTGCCGTTGCCGGAGTTGCCGTTGCCGGAGTTGCCACCACCGTAGCCGCCACCGGAGTTGCCGTTGCCGGAGTTGCCCCGGCCGCCACCGTTGCCGTAGCCGCCACCGTTGCCGTGGTCGTTGTCGTCGTCATCGTGGCCCCGGCCACCGCCGCGCCCTGGGGGCGGGTTGCCGTAGCCACCGTTGCCGGAGTTGCCGCCGGAGTGGCTGCCGCCGTTGCCCCAGCCGCCGTTGTTGCCGCTGCCGCTGCCGCGCGGAGGCGTGGTGCCGTAGCCGGTGCCGGACGGCGGCGTGGGACGGGTGTAGGACGAGTCCCGGTTGTTGTAGCTGGACGAGCGGGCCTGGCCACGCGAGGAGCCCACGTAGCTGTACACGGGGGACGCCCGGTGCGTCCGGTCCCACACGTAGCCGCGGTTGCGCTCGTAGCGGTAGCCGCGGCCGGAGGAGCTCGGGTAGTAGTCGTGGGAGTGCCGCCCGTGCATGTTGCAGTAACCACCGACCACGAGCGGGTGGTAGTCCCAGTACCAGACCACCGACGGGCCCCGGTAGTAGTACACGTTGTCCGTGTACGTGTAGTACGTCGTCGCCGGCCGGTAGTCGTGCACGTGCACGTGCACGTCCGAGCACCAACCCCCGCCGTACTCGTCGGGCACGGGGTGGTCACCCGAGTAGCTGTAGTCCACCTCGACGGTCCGGTAGGTCGACCGGTACGGGCCGTCATGGACGTGGGCAACACAGCCGGTCCCCATCATCAGGGCGAGCGGGATGGCGAGTGCGAGCAGGCGGCGCATGTGAGCAATCTCCTGGGCGGAGTGGAGTGGCAGGCTCTCCACTTTCGCGACCACACGGAATCAGACGCGCCGAGGCGACGGAAATTCACACCGGGAAACGCTTCCCCGGCTGATCGCCCCGCCGAGAGCGCCTTCCCCCTCGCACAATACCCTCTGCCGTCCTCTGGTGGACACTACCCCGGGTAGTGTAGGTGGAAATGTGTGCGGCCCGAGCCGGGTGGACTGGTGGGCCGGCAAGCGAGGAGCGGGGAACCATGGCGGAGATGGACTTCGGACGGGGGGCGGGCGCGCTCTGCCCGCTTCACCCCGAGCAGCGGGCGTCGCGCACCTGTACGCGCTGCGGCAACTTCATGTGCGACACGTGCAGCGAGGGCGGCCTCCAGCTGACCTGCCCCACGTGCCGCGAGCGCGCCGGGCTGGGGCACACCTTCGCGCTGACCCGTGAGCACTGGAGCGTGGGCGCGCTGCTGGAGACGTGCTGGGCCGCCTTCAAGCGCGAGTGGGTGATGATCTGCGTCGGCGTGCTCATCGTCATCGCCGGCTCCCTGGTGGGGAACGTCGTCTCCCAGATTCTCTCCTTCATCGGCGGGATGGCGGACCACTGGGCCGTGACGGGCCTGTTCCTCGTCATCGGGTTCATCCTGTCCACGGTGGTGCAGGGCCTGGTGTCGCTCGGCTTCATGCGGATGATGTTCGACGTGCTCGACGGCCGGCGCGCGGACGTGGCACGGATGTTCACCCAGTTCCACAAGGCCGTGCCGTACCTGCTCACCACGCTGCTCACCTTCGCGCTGATGATTCCCGTCGTGCTGCTCATCTTTGGCGGCGCGCTGGGCGCGGCGGCCGTCACCGGAGGCCTCGACACCTTGCGGGACGCGGACTGGATGGGGGCGAATGGCGGGAACGACACGTCCGCGGAGCTGGTGCGGGTCTTCTCCTCGCTGGGCCCCAGCCTGGGGATGATGCTCGTCGTGGGCGGCGCGCTCTACGTCTTCCCCGGCATGTGGCTGATGCTGCCCCTGATGCTGGTGCAGCCGGAGATGGCGCGGAGCGAGAACCCGCAGCCCGTCGAGACGCTGCGCCGCTGCTTCGCCTATGCGAAGGGCCAGCGCCTGGCCATGGTGGGCACCTTCCTGCTCGGCAGCCTCATCACCGGCGCGGGCGTCCTGGCCTGCTGCGTGGGCGTGCTTCCCGCGGCGGCCTTCTTCCAGCTCCTGTTCGCGGGCCTCTACCTGACGCTCAGCAACGGAGCGGAGGAGGCCTGACACGCGACGGGCCCGCGCTGGAAGGCGCGGGCCCGGGAGCCGCTGCATGGGCCCGCGCTGGAGGGCGCGGGCCTCGGGGGACCTTCAGTGCACCAGCCGCTCGGCGGAGCCCGGGCGCGGCACGGAGGACTTCCCCAGGCACGCGAGGATGTGCTCGCGGTACTCGGTCAGCTCGCGCAGGCCGCACAGCATCCACCGGCCGCCGATGACCAGCGTGGGCACGCCGCGCACGCCGCGGTTGGCCGCGTCGCGGTGCTCGTCGAGGATGAGCCGGCGCGTCTCCTCCGAGCGGAAGGCCGCGGAGAACTCGTTCATCGCCAGGCCCACGCGCGACGCCAGCTCGAACACCACGTCCGGGCGGGACACGTTGATGCCCTGCTCCAGCGCGGCGCGCTGCATGGACCGGGCGAGGAACGCGCGCGCCTGCGGGCCCTGGAGCCGCGCGGCCTCGAGCGCCGCGAGCGCCGGCACGCTGGTGCGCGGCGGGTCTCCGCCGAGCCACAGGTCGGTGGACAGCAGGCTCGCGGCGGGGTCCGGCTCGCGCTGCGCACGCTGCACTTCTTCCACCAGCCCGCGCTTCTCGCGCTCCGTGGGAAGCGCGTCCTGGAGGCGCAGCGGATACGGCCTGACGCTCCAGCGGAGGGCTTCGCCAAACTCCTGGCGCAGCACGTCCAGGCGTTGGTCGGCGAGGTAGCACCAGGCACAGAGCACATCCTGGTACACGATGATCTGCAGCGGCTTGTGCAGCGTTTTCATGGAGGGCCGCCAGATTAGAGGGCTCTCCACGCCGCTGCCAACTCCTCTGGACACACCGGCACTAAATGCATTCCTGAGTTCCTGAGGAGCATGCAAGGCGCCTTGCCCTGGAGGCCCGCCTGCTTCCAAGCGTGCGGGCAGCCTCACACCGCCAGGGGTAGCGCCTCCTCGCTCACCCTTCGCCCACCCGCAGCCCGCCCGCCTTCGCTTCGGCGTACACCAGCGCGTGGTCGATGATGGCCCCGGCGATGTCCTGCCCCGTGGCCCCCTCCAGCCCCTCGAAGCCCGGGCTGGAGTTGATTTCCATCAGCCGGGGTCCGGCGCGCCCCTCCAGCATGTCCACGCCCGCCACCTCCAGCCCCAGCACGCGCGCGGCCTGCACCGCCGCCTCCATATAGGACGCCGGGAGCTCGATTGCCTGTCCCTCGCCGCCGCGGTGGATGTTGGAGCGGAACTCGCCCTTCTTCGCCTTGCGGCGCATGGCGCCCACCACCCGGCTGCCCACCACCAGCGCCCGCACGTCGCGCCCCTCGCTCTCCGCCACGAACTCCTGGAGGACGATTTCCTGCCCGAGGTCCCAGAACGTATCCAGGATGGTCTGCACCTCCGGCAGCGTGTGGGCGATCATCACGCCCACGCCCTGGGTGCCCTTGATGAGCTTGATGATGATGGGCAGCCCTCCCACCTCCTCCACCAGCCGGCGCACGTTGCTGCGGTCATGCGCCATGACGGTGCGGGGGATGTCCAGCCCCGAGCGCGCCAGGAACTGCAGCGCGCGCAGCTTGTCGCGGCTGCGGGCAATGGACGTGGGCGGGTTGAGGACGGGCACGCCCATCATCTCGAAGTGGTTCACCACCGCCAGCCCGTAGGCCGTAATCGACGCGCCGATGCGCGGCACCACCACGTCCACGCCGCGCACCTCGACACCGCGGTACGTCATCCGCGGCGCGCCCTGGGCCAGCAGCAGGCAGCAGCGCAGTGTGTCGAACACCAGCGGCCGGTGTCCCCGCTCCTTCACGGCCTCCACCAGCCGGCGGGTGGAGTACAGCGACCGCTTGCGGGACAGGATGGCCACCGTCTTCTTCGCGCGCGGGCGGCGCGGCGCTCGCACGGGACGCTCGGGTGCCTGGAGCCCAGGCAGGGCCGGGGCCTTCTTCGACTTCACTTTGCGGGGAGACATGGGCGGGGCGCGGGAGCCTAGCACCGTCCCACCCGACAGGGCGGGCCGAGTGGGTGCCGTTTGCTATCCTCACGTCAGATGAGTGCTCCCCCTCCGCAGCACCCTGATGACATCCACACCAGCCCCGGCGACCTCGGGCAGGACCTGGCCCACTCCCCGCTCCTGGGGGAGACGCTCGTGGTGGACCCCCGCACCACGGTGAAGCTGCACAAGTGTCGGCTGTCCGTCTCCTCCGGCCCGGACACCGGCCGCTCCGTGGTGAGCGACAAGGAGCGCCTGCGCTGCGGCGCCCACCCCGGCAACGACCTGGTCCTCGTGGAGGACCGCACCGCCAGCCGCCACCACTTCGAAATCCAGTTCACCGAGCGCGGCTACCTGCTGGTGGACCTGGGCTCCACCAACGGCACGTTCCTGGACGGGCGGCGCATCGAGCGCGCCTACCTGTCCCCCGGCTCGCAGATTCGCGCCGGCTCCTCGATGTTGACCTTCGCGCCGCTGGACGAGGAGGTCACCATCGAGCCCGACCGCGACAGCGAGCTGTGCGGCATGGTGGGGCAGAGCATGAAGATGCGGCAGATATTCGGCCTCATCAAGAAGATCGCCCCGCTGGACGTGTCCGTCATCATCCAGGGCGAGACGGGCACCGGGAAGGAGCTGGTGGCGCGCGCCATCCACGAGCTGTCCGGGCGCACGCAGGGGCCCATGGAGGTGCTGGACTGCGGCGCCATTCCGCCCAACCTCATCGAGAGCGAGCTGTTCGGCCACGAGAAGGGCGCCTTTACCGGCGCGGTGGCCGGCCGCCCCGGCGCCTTCGAGCGCGCCCACGGCGGCACCATCTTCCTGGACGAGCTGGGCGAGCTGCGGCTGGACTTGCAGCCCAAGCTCTTGCGCGTGCTGGAGAACCGCGAGGTTCGGCGCGTGGGCGGCAACGACGTCATCGAGGTGGACTGCCGCGTCATCGCCGCCACCAACCGGGACCTGGTGAAGGAAATCCAGGCGGGCAACTTCCGCGAGGACCTCTACTTCCGCCTGTCCGTCATCACCGTGCAGCTGCCGCCCCTGCGCCAGCGCCGGGACGACATCCCGCTCATCCTCAAGCGCGCCCTGGCGGACCCGGAAGTCGTCGGCAAGCACGGCAAGAAGCGCTTCTCCGCGGAGGCCCTGGGCCTGCTGATGTCCTACGCGTGGCCGGGCAACGTGCGCGAATTGATGAACGTGCTGTCGCACGTGCTGACCTTCAGCGAGGGCGAGGAGGTACTCCCCGTGCACCTGCCGCCCCGCGTGCGCGGCCAGGCCCGCGAGGGGCCGCTGCCCTTCAACGAGCACCTCTCCTTCAAGGACGCCAAGGAGCAGCTCTTGGAGAACTTCGAGCGCGAGTACGTCACCAGCGTCTTGACGCGCTGCGAAGGAAACCTCTCCCGCGCCGCCCGCGAGAGCGGCCTGCACCGCAAGTCCATCGAACGGCTGGTGAAGAAGTACCAGCTCGACACCAAGGGCATGAAGCCGCGCTAGCCCCCCCGCTGTCCGGCCGGACGGCGCCCCCTTTCTTCGGCGCGGCCGCCCCTTGGGGCATGATTGTCCGGCCCCCGACACACGCCTGTGACAGGGGTGTGGTCATCTGTAGGGCGAACGACTGACAGGTCCCGTCAAGTTGACGGATGTGCGATCCGAGTGGAATCCCCGGAACATATGGGCGCCATGAATTCACTGCGTCCGACGCGAGGGAGGCAATCCGGGCAGGCGATGGTGGAGGCGGCGCTGACGCTTCCCCTCGTCGTGTTCCTCGTGCTGGGCACGTTGCAGCTCTTCATGATGCTGCAGGCGCGGGTGCTGGCGCACTACGCCGTGTTCCGGGCCACGCGGGCCGGGGCGGTCGGCTATGGCGACTGCGAGCGGATGACCCACTCGGCCATCCTCTCGTTGCTGCCCTCGTTCCACTCCTACCTGGGCAACTCCACGCCCGGGACGAACCCCGCGCAGAAGCTGGCGGCGGCCTTCGCGGCCCGCCGGGACAACCGCTACGCGGCCGGGCTCGACAACGGGCATGACGGCAGCATCGTGTGGATCTACCGGCACATCGAGGGCGGCGGCGTGCCGTCGCCCCAGGACCGCGGCTTCGACGCGCCCGGGCACCTGCGGCAGCTCGAGGTGCGGATGATCTACTGGTTCCCGCTGCGCATCCCGTTCGCCAACTGGGTCATGTCCCGCATGTTCATGGCGCACCTGGGCATCGAGGACTACACGGCGGCCAACCCGCTCATCCTCGCCGAGCGCGACGCCAACTGGAATCGCGGGGAGAACTCGAGCCCGTTCACGCTCGCCGGCGACCTGAGCACGGAGATGTACAACCGCTACCACCGTGAGCAGTACGTCTTCCCCATCGAGACGACCTTCACGATGCGGATGATGACGCCGCTCAAGTCCCGCTACTTCCCCACCCCCAACTGCCCCCCGGTGCCCTGATGCGCGCGCCCCGCTTCTCCTCCCTCCGGCGCGGACAGACGATGGTGCTGTTCGTGCTCAGCATGCTGCTCGTGGTGCTGATGGTGGTCCTCACGCTGTCCTACTCGATGAAGGTGCGCGAGCGCATCGAGGTGCAGACGGTGGCGGACGCGGCCGCCTACTCCAACGCGGTGGCGACCGCGCGCACCTTCAACAACATCGCCGTGCTCAACCGCGTGCAGATTGGCCACGCGGTGGCCCAGGCCGGCGCGCAGAGCATCATCTCCTGGACCACGATGTACCGGGCCTACCTGAACGGCGCGCGCTCGTCCTTCAGCGGCGCCAAGTGGCCCTACCAGCTGATGCAGATTCTCTGCGCCTGCGCGCCCTTCAACGGCGGCTGCGCCCGCGCGTGCCGGTGTGGCAACAGGGGCGTGCGGGACCTGAACTCCATGATGAATGCGTTCCGCAACGAGGACCGCATCATCGACCCCATCTTCCGGGGCGCGGACATCCGGGCCGGCCTGCAGCTGCTGCTCCACCAGACGGCGCAGCTCGCCATCTACGCCTCGCAGCGGGAGACCTACGGCGACCTGATGGACGCGGTGGGAGACCAGGAGCTCACCCGGGACATCACGGACAGGGCCGCGCCGGGGACCCGCCGCGCGGAGTGGCGCATGCCCGGGAGCGTGACGCTGAACCGCAGCGAGCTGCGGGGCGGCATGGCCTGTACGGACAGCGGCGCCCTGTGTGACTTGCCCCTGACGGTGGCCCACGCCGTCAACGCGGCCATGGGCAGCCGGGGCTACCGCTTCGTCACCCACCGCAACTACGAGCACTACCTGCCGCACATGATTCGCCTGCTCGTGGCCCTGCTCCGCTCGGGCCGGACCGGCTTCCTCATCCTCACCGGGCAGGGGACGGCGTACTTCAAGCAGCCCGCCGCCCTGGGCACCATGGGCGCGGTGATGAACATGCTGCCGCCCTACGGCTCCGCGGTCACCGCGCAGGACGAGGGCTCCATCCTCGGCATCTACCCGCACATCCTCAACGGCGGCGGCCTGCCGTGTCCGCCCATCATGCCGGGGCCCGCGGAGGACGTGAAGGCGGAGGTGGTGGGCTCGGGGTTCCAGTTCCGGCACCGGTGGACGGGCGGCAGCGACGCCATGCCCCTGGTTCACTTCCTCGTGCCGTGCACGGGCGGTGTCTCCAGCTGCCCCGGCATCTGGCCGGCCTTCATCGACTACAACACCCTGGGCGTCGCCGACGAGGACGACAACTACGCCCAGCCCAAGAACTTCGCGCTGGTGCAGCGGGACATGGCCACGCGCACGGTGGCGGACCCCTGGAACTTCATGACCCGCTTCCGCTTCAGGTCGAGCGGCGCTGGCACGGAGTTCGACTCGCGGGGCCTGACGCTGGCGGACGGCACGCCCAACTCGGTGCAGACGGCGCTGGCCACGGGCATCACCTACTACCACCGCGGTGAGAGCCTCGGCATCGACCACTGGGCCGAGCCGCCCAACCTCCTCAACCCGTACTGGCGGGCCACCCTCGTGGCGCCGGACATCGACGAGTCCGGGATGGACGACGCCTCCAACACGCTGCGCAACGCGTCCGGCGTCGCGGCGGATACCTTCGACGCCCTCCGCGGCGTGGGCTTCAGGGGGATTCAATGAGCCACCGCATGCCGTCCCGCCGCCGCGCCCGTGGCGCGGCCCTCGTGGAGACCGCGATTGGCACCACGCTGATGGTGACCATCATCGCCTTCGGCATCCACTTCGCGGAGGTGGGCTACCTGTCCCTGAAGGTGCAGGAGTCCGCCATCTCCGCCCTGTGGAACAGCACGCACCGGAAGATGCACACCACCGCCCTCGACTACACCGAGGCGGACGACTCCGTGGAGGACGCGGGCCGGGACGCCGCCCGCCGCTACGCGGATTTCAACGGCCTGTCGTACATCAACAGGGCCGCGGGCATCACCCAGGCCTTCACCCGGGGGCAGAACCTCACGGTGAACTGCGACACCGGCGGCGCCGGGCCGGACTGGGAGGGCACCGTCGCCACGCGGCTCATCTACCGCGACCAGGGCCCCGCGCACTGCACCGCGCAGGCGGACCTGAGCGCGATTCGCATGCCCACCTCCTTCCTGGAGAACGACCGCAACGGGGACAAGGGCCTGTACAAGGAGCAGCACGTGGACAGCCGCTACACCAACCTGCGCGTGTGCTCCACGGGCCGGCCGGTGGCGGGCCAGTGCCAGGGCGAGTTCAGCATGCTGGTGGATGACTGGGGCCTGGCCGGCGGCAACATCCTCAGCAGCGAGACGCGCACCTGCCAGATGCTGCTCGGGCAGATGCCGTACGAGATGAACCCGCCCATCTACGTCCCGATTCCGTGCCTCAACCTGCCCTTCTTCAGCGCGGTGTACGGCACCTACCTGCCCACGGCCATCATCATCCCGTGGATGTCGGACATGATGCCCCTGGCGGTCCTCGGCTTCCCCGCGCCCATCAACTCGCGCTACTTCTTCATGAGCGCGCCCGGCGAGGAGATGCTCATGACCCAGGTTCCCACCCTGGACCAGCTGGGGGGCTCCGGCATGTTCCCCACCACGCCCGGCTCTCCCATGGCGCTGTCGACGCCCACGTACGGCTATTCGTGGGCGAGACGGCTCGCCAAGGGCCGCTGCTTCCTCGGTAAAGACTGCGACTGAAACACAGACAAGGACGAGCACCCCCCATGAAGACGACGCGACCCTCCTTCTTCGCCCTGGCCACCATGGCATTCCTGGGCGCGCTGCTGACCGCCTCTCCGGCGCTGGCCGACCGGGCCACGTGCGAGGGCAACTGCGCCACCAAGGGCGGCGAGAGCCTCCAGGCCTGCATGGACCGCTGCCCTCCTCCCGCCATGCCCAGCAAGGGCGGCGACGGTGCCCGCTTCCAGGCCTGCGCCACGCAGTGCACCAAGAAGTACGAGCGGACCTTCAAGACGTGCAGCAGCAGCTGCCCGAAGGACGGGCCCAGCGGCAAGGAGAAGGCGGCGACCGTGCCGGACGAGCAATGACGGATGGGCGCCGCGGGCCTGTGAGCCGAGGTAACGCATGAAGTGGAGTGTGCTGGCGCTGGTGCTGGGCATGAGCGGCACCGGTGCGGCCGAGGAACGGGCCCCCGCCGCGCCGAAGCCCGCGGAGAAGGCGAAGCCCCCGAAGAAGGAGAAGCCTTCCGGCGCAGCGGCAGCGAAGCCGCCCGCGGCGACCCCGCCTCCGCAGATGCTGCCGCCTCCGAAGACGAGCTACCTGCCCGGGGTCGAAGACCTGGAGCCGGAGCTGCTCAAGGAGATACCGCCGGACGTGAAGGTGCCGCCCGTCTACCGGCAGCCCTTCGTCTGGGACGTGCCCCGGGTGAAGGACATCATCGACGTGCCGGGGGTGATGCTGGCGGACGGCATCCCCGTGCGGATGAAGGCCGTGCGCAGCGAGGAGAAGATTGAGCCCCTGATGGGGCACATCGTGGACCGGTGGGTGGAGTGGGGCCTCTACGTCGCCCCCCCGGAACAGCAGCCGCAGAAGCTGCGCGAGCCGATGCTCACCGCCCTGGACCCCGAGCGGTTCATTACCTACACCGTCATCTTCCAGCCCAACCCGGACGGCACCACCACGCTCTACCTGGGCGAGGCGGACATGTCGAAGCCGCCGGGCGCCACGTCCACGGTGGCGCCGGTGTACTCGGGAGCGGAAGGCGTCCTGACGAGCGACCTGGAGACGGTGCGCTCCGTCACCTACTCGGTGCGCGCGAAGGAGTCGGACGTCGACGCCTTCTACAAGGCGGAGCTGGCCAAGGCGGGCTTCAAGGAAGTGAAGCCGCGCCTGTTCCGCGCCGGTCAGGAAGAGGTGGAGCTCATCCTCAAGCCCCTGGAGTCCGGCCAGCAGTCCGTGGTGGTGCTGCGCCGCACCGTCTCCCCCGAGGCGGCGACTCCCGGCGGCGATTGAAGGCACCCGGGGAGCGTGTTACGGCCGCTCTCGCCATGAGCGACACGCCCCCGAAAGAGAAGGACTACAAGGACAGCGTCAACCTGCCCCGCACGGAGTTCCCCATGAAGGGGAACCTGGCGCAGCTCGAGCCGCGGATGCTCGGGTGGTGGGCGGAGCGGGGCATCTGGGGCAGGATTCTGGAGCGCAACGCGAAGGCCGAGCGCTTCGTGCTGCCGGACGGCCCGCCGTACGCCAACGGCCACCTGCACGCCGGCCACGCGCTCAACCGCGTGCTCAAGGACATCGTGGTGAAGTACCGCAACATGGCCGGGCGCCTGTGCGACTTCATCCCCGGCTGGGACACGCACGGCCTGCCGATTGAGCAGGCCGTGGAGAAGCGCCTCAAGGACAAGAAGGTGGACAAGCGCACCCTGTCGCGCGACGCCTTCCTGGAGGCGTGCCGCGCCTACGCGCTGGAGTTCATCGAAATCCAGAAGGGCGAGGCCCAGCGCATGGGCACCTTCGCGTCGTGGGACAAGCCCTACAAGACGCTCGACTTCCCCTACGAGGCGCAGGAAATCCGCGAGCTGGCCAACTTCGCGCGCCGGGACATGCTCTACCGCCGCAAGAAGCCGGTGTACTGGTGCCTCACCGACCAGACGGCGCTGGCCGAAGCGGAAGTCGAGTACGAGGACCACGAGTCCCCGTCCGTGTACGTGGCCTTCAAGGCCGGCCCGGAAATCGCCGACAAGCTGCCCGTGCTCAAGGGCCGGGACGTGGCGTACGTCATCTGGACCACCACGCCGTGGACGCTGCCGGCCAACCTGGCCATCGCCGTCCACCCGGAGTTCGAGTACGTCTTCTACCAGCTCGGCGCGCGCGTCATCTGCGTGGCCAAGGACCTGCTGCCCAGGGTGCTGGCGGAGGTGAAGTCGGACGAGCTGGCGGTGAAGCACGTGGAGCTGCCCGGCGGTGAGGTCTCTGCGGCGGCGCTCGTGGACCCGTCCCGCATCCTCGGCTACGTGCGCGGCGAGGAGCTGGAGCACCAGACGTACCAGCACCCGTTCTACGAGCGGCGCGGCCGCCTCCTCCTCGGGGAGCACGTGACGCTGGAGGCCGGTACGGGCCTGGTGCACACGGCGCCGGGGCACGGCCAGGAGGACTACGAGGTCGGCCTGAGGTACGGGCTGGACATCTACAACCCGGTGCGCCCGGACGGCCGCTACGACGACACGGTGGGCGAGGCGCTCGCGGGCAAGAAGGTGTTCGAGGCCAACCCGCTCGTCATCGCCACGCTGGTGGAGAAGGGCGCGCTGCTGAACGACGCGAAGGACACGGTGAAGCACGCCTATCCGCACTGCTGGCGCTGCCACAACCCCATCATCCTGAGCGCGACGTACCAGTGGTTCATCCCGCTGGACAAGCCGTTCCGCGGCGAGAAGACGTTCCGCCAGGCGGTGCTGGACGAGGTGGACCGCGTGCAGTGGGTGCCCTCGTGGGGGCACAGCCGCATCCGCGGCATGCTGGAGACGCGGCCGGACTGGACCATCAGCCGCCAGCGCACGTGGGGCGTGCCCATCTGCATCGCCTACTGCGAGGGCTGCGAGGAGGCGGTGGTGTCTCCCGAGCTGATGGACCGGGTGGCGGACCGCGTGGAGACCGAGGGCGTGGGCGTCTGGTACCGCACGCCGGTGAAGGAGTTCCTGCCCGCGGACTTCAAGTGCCCGCGCTGCGGCAAGACGGAGTTCCGCCGCGAGACGGACATCCTCGACGTGTGGTTCGACTCGGCGTGCATGTTCTCCGCGGTGCTGGAGAAGCGGCAGCGGATTCCGGCGGACCTCTTCCTGGAGGGCAGCGACCAGCACCGCGGCTGGTTCCACTCGTCCATGCTGGTGGCGGTGGGCACGCGCGACATGTCTCCGTACAAGGCCTGCCTCACCCACGGCTTCGTGGTGGACGGCAAGGGCGAGAAGATGTCGAAGAGCGTGGGCAACGTCGTCGCCCCGGAAAAAATCATCACCCAGTACGGCGCCGAGGTGCTGCGCTTGTGGGTGGCGGCGAGCGACTACCGCAACGACGTGCGCCTGTCGGACCAGATTCTCAAGGGCCTGTCGGAGAGCTACCGGAAGGTCCGCAACACCATCCGCTACGCGCTGAGCAACCTCTACGACTTCGACCCGGCGAAGCACACGGTGCCGGCGGAGGAGCTGCTGCCGCTGGACCAGTGGGCGCGCGGCCGGCTGGCGCAGGTGGTGGAGCGGGTGCGCAAGGCGTACGAGGACTACGAGTTCCACCTCGTCTACGCGACGGTGCTGGACTTCGTCGCGGGTGATTTGTCCGCGGTGTACTTCGACATCCTGAAGGACCGGCTCTACACGTCGCGCGCGGACGGCAAGGCGCGGCGCAGCGCGCAGACGGTGCTGCACGAGGTGGCGTCGGTGCTGCTGCGGCTGCTGGCGCCGGTGATGAGCTTCACGGCGGAGGAGGCGTGGCAGTACCTGCCGGGCAACGCGTCGGAGAGCGTGTTCCTGGCGGGCTTCCCGGAGCCGGCGGCGAAGATGGACCCGGCGCTGGCGGAGCGGTACGGCAAGCTCTTCGCGGTGCGCGGCGCGGTGCAGGGCGTGCTGGAGGCGGCGCGGCGGGACAAGCTCATCGGCGCGTCGCTGGAGGCGCGGGTGGTGCTGACGGCGGACGCGAAGGCGCGCGACTTCCTCAAGGCGCACCTGGACGAGCTGCCGGGCCTGTTCATCACCAGCCAGGTGGAGCTGTCGGACTCGGCGGGTGAGAAGGCGCAGATTCTGGACGTGGCGCAGGCGTTCGGCGAGGGCCTGCGCGTCATGGCCGAGGTGCTGCCGGCGAAGGGCGAGAAGTGCCCGCGCTGCTGGACGTACTCGGAGGCCGTGGGGCAGGGCGGTGAGGTGTGCCTCAAGTGCCGCGAGGCGCTGGCGGCCTGAGCCTCGCGTCTGCCGTGAGAGGCCCCGCGCCCTTTGCGCGCGCGGGGCCTCCTGCGTTGTCACCCACGCCGCTCACGAGCGCGTGGGTGGGGTGCGCGGGTCCTCAGGGCGTGTAGAGGAAGGCCGTGTTGTAGTAGGCGCCCGAGAAGTGACCGCCGGCGACGAGCACCTTGCCCGACGGAAGCACGACGGCGGCGAAGCCGTAGCGGGCCGCCGGCATGCTCACGGAGAAGGAGGTGGTGCCCGTGGCCGGGTCGAAGAGCTCCGTGAGGGCGCCGAGGTCCTGCTGGCCACCAGCGACGAAGACCTTGCCCGACGGCAACATCACCTGGGAGTGGGACGTGCGGTTGTGGACCAGTGCGCCCGCGCTCGTATGGGTGTTGAGCAGCGGGTCATACAGCGCGAAGATGAGCCCGACGCTCAGCAGGACCTTGCCGGAGGGCAGCAGCCAGGCACGGGTCCAACTCGTGCCCGTCAGGCCGGTGGCGGGCGCCCAGGAATCCGTGGCCGGGTCATAGAGCTCGGCCGCAGCTCCGCCGCCAGCGACCAGGAGCTTCCCGGAGGGCAGGGGCACCGTCACGTGGGTGGAGCGCGACGTGGCCGTGGGACTCGTCACGGGGACCCAGGCGTTGGTCGCGGGGTCATACAGCTCGGGGACGCGGCCACCGCCCGTCTCGGCGGAAGTCCCTCCGATGACCAGCACCTTTCCCGAGGGCAGCAGGGTGGCCGTGTGGCCCCCGCGCGAGAAGGTCAGGGGCGCGCCCGCCGTCCAGGTGTTGGTCGTGGGGTCGTAGAGGTCGACGTTCTTGGTCTCGCCGTCGCCCGACGTGGTGGAGAGACCTCCAATGGCCAGGACCTTGCCGGAAGGCAGGCGCGTCAGCGTGTGGCCCCAGCGCGCACGGGTCATGCTGCCCGCGGCACTCCAGGTGCCCGTGGCCGGGTCATAGAGCTCGGCCGAGGCCAGGACGGTCGGGTTGTAGCCTCCCGACACCAGCACCTTGCCGGAGTTGAGCAGGACCGGGGTGCCCTGGAAGCGGAGCGTGAGCATGCTGCCGGTGGTCTCCCACTTCGCCGCGCCGCCGCTGCCGCAGTCCGAGCCATTGAGGACTCCGACGCTGAAGGTGTGCGAGGCGGAGAAGCCCCGCGCGTTGGTGACGGTGGCGGTGATGGTCGGCGAGGCGCCCGAGGACACGCAGGCCGGGGCCGTCCAGCGGACCTCGCTGGAGGTGAAGCTGTTCGTCGGCGTCCCCACGGTGCCCGTGCTCGCCGTCCAGCCGAAGGTGAGCGCGCTGCCGTCACCGTCCTCGGCGATGACTCGCAGGGTGGCGTTGCCGCCGCCGGCCACCGACGTCGCGGACTGGTTCGTCAGGATGATGCGGGGCGGGATGCTCGCGCCCGTGCCCGGGCCCACGCAGACGCGCAGCGTGCCCTGGCTCCGGCCGCCCTTCGTGTCCGTCACGGCGACGGTGAGCGGGCAGTTGCCACACGGGTCTCCGGTGGGCAGCGCGCTGGGGGTGAAGGACGCGCTGGACGTGTTCGCCCCGGTGAAGGTTCCGGTGCAGGCCGCGGTCCACTGATAGGCCAGCGTGTCGCCGTCCCCGTCGACGGCATCCACCGTGACGGTGGTGCTCTGGCCCACCGGCACCGGCGAGCGGGAGACGGTGATGCCGCGCACGGTCGGCGACGTGTTGAAGGACACGCCAACGCTGGCGTTGCCCGCCGTCCCGCCGTCCGTGGAGATGACGTTGACGGAGATGTTGATGCTGGCCGACGCGCCGCGCGAGTCCGTCACGGTCAGCGTGAGGGTGAAGGCCCCGGAGGTCTGTGGCGCCGTCCACGTCGTCGTCGTCGCGCCGGCGGAGCCGAAGCCGCCGCCCGTGGCCGTCCAGGCGTAGGTGAGCGTGTCATTCACGTCCGGGTCATGCGCCGTGGCCTTCAGGGTGATGCTCCCACCCGGGAGCACCGTGCTGGACGACGCCACGAGCGAGTCGATGCAGGGGACGGTGTTGTCGAAGGCGGGCGTCGTGTCGATGGACTGGAGGGTGATGGCGACCACCGCCGTCTCGCCCGCGGTGATGGTGACGCCCGTGGCCTGCCCCCGGTAGCGCAGGACGCCCACGGCGTTGAAGGCCTCCGCGGTGAAGGTGCGGTTGGCTCCCGCGGGCACCTGGTAGAGCGTCCCGCCCCAGGCGCCGTTCGCCAGGGTCAGCGTGGTCGTGGTGGTGGGAACGCCCGAGGCCGTGAGGGTGACGGTGACCCGGGTGACGTCATCCCCCGCGAGCGCCTGGGGAATGGAGCCCGCGAACTGGACGGAGCCCGAGCTGGGAGTCTCCTCGGTGGGGGCGGGTGCGCCACAGCCCAGCGTGGACGACACCACCAGGGCCATGAGGCAGAGCAGTGACCACTGCGCATTGCTTCGCTTGTGCATCGGGAGTCCTAGCCTGAAGGGTGGCAGGGAATGGCCGCGCTCCCCTGGAGCCGGGGGACGAGCAGGGGTGGATGGGAGAGTGCAATTCCTTGCACCGGCCCGCCGTCAGGGAACGGAAGGCCGATTCGCGGAGTAAATCCCTGATGCACGCGTTTGACAATTGCTACCGGGTTGCCGCGTGTCTGTCGTCCGCCGTGCCGGGCATGGTGATGTCTGTCTTGACCTGGCAGGAATCAGGTTTCGCGTGGAATCCACTTTCGGCTCGATTCACACTGCTCGCCATCCTGCTCGCATCCGTCGCGCTCGCGAATGACGGGGACGTGCCTAAGAGATCCTAACAAAACCTCCTTGCCGGCAACCGCTCCCTCGGCACTGCCGGCGCGACCGCCGGTTTTGTTAGGACGTCTAAGAGGTTCGGGCGTGTCCTGCGCTCGCGCTCGGTGGACCCTGCTTCAGGAGCGGTCCGTGCGCCCGCTCACCTGAACTCCTCCACGATGAACACGCCCGCGTAGTAGGTGTCGATGATGGCGGTTCCGGGCTTGGACTCGGGCCGCTTGCGGAGCTGCCCGGAGCCGAGCCGGGCCAAGGCGCAGATGGGCAGTCTCATTCCGTCACTCAGCCGATGCGCCTCGTAGTACCGGATGACCACCTGGGGCCCGCTCGTCCAGACGTGACCATAGAGCCGGAACGTGTGTGCTTCAACGCCCCGCCTGGGGCATTCACAGGAGACGTGTATGCGCAGGATGCGAAGTTGGGCCGTTGGGTTGCTGCTGCCCTTACCGTGCGTCGCATGGGCGCAGGAGCGCGACGAGCCTTCAGTTCCACCAGCGCGGGAGGAAGCCTCGGCTATCGAGGCACCAAAGGAAGCACCGTCCGCGTCGGAGCCAGAGGCGGCCGCGCCCATCGCGATGACTCCGGCGCGCAAGTGGCATTACCTGACGCGCGTGGAGGCGACGACATGGGCGCTGCTGCCTCGCGCGGGCATGGGCGCGGAGCAAGGGTTTGCTCAAATCGAGCCCACATTCATCATCGATGGCGGCGCGGAGTTTGGCGTCAACGTGGGCGCCCCGGTGAGGCTGCGGTTGTGGGGCGGAGGTGAGGGTGCGGGCCTCGTACGGCGTGAAGATTGGGACACGCTCTCCGATTGGGGACAGCTCGTGCGCGGCCTCAAGCTGGGCTCCGGCACCGCACCTCTGGCCGTGTGGTTCGGGGGACTGGAGAACTACACCCTCCTGTCCGGCCATCTCGTCCGGCGCTACTCCAACCGGACGAACCCGGACTACCACCCGGCGGGAGGCTTCCTCCTCGGCACGTTGGGGCCTCTCTACACGGAAGCCTTCGCCTCGGACGTGCTGGGCTCGCGTCTCATGGGCGCGGAGTTCTCCCTGGACCTGGAGCATGTCTTCTTCGGCCAGCCGCGCGAACCGGCTTGCTACACGCTGGCGCTGTCGGCGGTGCATGACTGGGGGCACGCCGGAGGGAGCGCACCCTCGTTGACGCTGGTACACCTGGACGCGATGGCCGTCTTCCGGGTGCGTCCGACGTACGAGGCCTTCGTGTCTGCCGGTTGGGGAGGGCGGCCCGGAGAAGGTGGCGCATGGGGTGCGGTGGTTGGCGCGGGGCTCGACGTGCTGACGTCCACGCTGGACATGAAGCTGCGGCTGGAGGGACGGCGCCAGCACGGCGGCTTCCGGCAGGGCGTCTTCGGCCCGGACTATGAGCTTGCGCGCTTCCAGGCGGCGGGCGCGGAAGGCATGCCGCTGGCGGATGCCCCCTTTCCGGACGGCCACTCGCTTCATGCCGAGGCAGAGGTGGGTTGGGACGCCGTCAGCTACGGCGGGCTCCAGAAGCACCTGAAGCTTTCGCTTGGCGCGGAGGTCTTCACCTGGGGCCGTTTCGACGTGGACGGGCGGGTCGCGGTGCAACTCTTCCGCCGCAACCTGGAGCTGGCTGTGAAAGGAATGGGCGTAGGCATGGGCCAGCCTGGGGCGCGCTACCTCGGCACTGTGGATGTCCGGTGGCGCTTCCTCGGCGGGAAGTTCTACGCCATGGGCACGGGCGGCACGCTCCTCTTCCCTGAAGCGGAGGGGCCCCTGCGTCCGTGGGCCTTCGCCTCCGTGGGCCTGGGGGTGGACCATGCGCGCTAACGCCCTGCTGATGTGCGTAGCCATGTTCTCCACCGGCTGCGCGTCGCTCTCACGAGAACCGAGCCGAACCGAAAGCCTTCGCTACGACGTGCCGCGCGGTGCTTCGGGGCCCGCGCTGACGCAACCACCGCACGAGGAACGCCCGCCTGCCTGGGACGCTTCGCCGCCATCCATCGCGGGGGATGCGCTCCAACGTCGGCTGACGCGTCGCAAAGCGCCACAGGACGAATCGACGGGGGCCGCCTCGGGTGGCGTGGCGGGCGGCGCTCGCGCGGGCGCGTCGCAGGTACACGATGCGGTGCTCGAAGCAGTGGATGGCGTGAAGGACTCGACCGACAGCGTCGCGAGCGCTCTCTCCAAGCTGGCCAGCCTTCCATCTACGCGCCTGGGCAACCGGGGACTGAGCGGCACCCATGGCGCCTTCACTCGATACCTGGACCACTGTTCCAACCAGCTGCCCTGGCTGCACAGCGCGCTCGGTAGCACGACGGCGCTGGTGGCGGTTGCCGAGGAAGTTGGCGACGCGGACATGGAGCTTGGCGTCCTGCGGATGACGGGCCCGCGCCTTCAGTCGGCGATGTTCGGCTCCATGCTGCTCGCGGCATGGCTCGACTTCCTCCAGCTTGCGGACGTCGTGCTTCGCGAGTGCTCCGCATACAGCGCCGAGCAGCTCCTCATGGACCTGGAGCGCGTGCAGGAGCGGATGCAGCCCATCATGGCGGCTTTCGCGTCTGGAAACGCCGAAAGGGTGGAGGAGGCGGCCACCGCGATGCCCGAGTTGATGGGACAGCTCACTCGCGAGTTCGGCGCCATCCGCAACGGCGTACGTAGGGCCAATGAGCAGAACGGGAAGCTCATGTCGGCGGCGCAGGCGATGGAGATGCTCAACATGGTCTCAACGCTGAAGATGTCGCTGCCCCGTCTGCCGCCCGCCGCTCCAGCGACGCGCGGCGTGAGTCTCGTCATGGGCTCCGGCGGTGTCATGGCCGGCTCGCAGTGGGTCGTTTCCGCCGAGTGGGTGGAGATGATTCGGCACCTCGTGCAAGCGGGCGTCATCTCTATTTCGGCTGTCAGCGCCGCTGTCCGCATTCATGGAGGGCAGGTGATGATGGCGCAGGCGAGCGGAGACTTGCCGGAGGGACTCCGTGACGTGCTGGGCGACAGTCCCGAGGTGCGGGGCATGAAGGTGACGGGCAGAGCCGGGGCAGGCATGTCCGAGCACCCGCTGCATCACGTCCTGCCGCGAGAGCACCGTGAGTGGTTCGAGCCGCGCGGCTTCAAGGACGACATGGACATCAACCAGTTCTGCGTCCGGCTGGAGCGGGCACACCACGAGGCGATTCACGGCGGTGGGAACTGGAAGCTGGGACGCATGTGGCCCGGTGAATGGAATCGAATGATCATGGATGTGCTCCAAAGAGCTGAGCTCAGGGCCGGGCGGATGTTGACGCGGGATGCAGTCTTGAAGCTCGTCGCGATAGAGATGAAGCGCTATAGAATCCCGATGAACTTCGAGCCCTGGGGAGGATGATGAGCGGTGGAGACGCCTGGCGGGGCAACCTGAAGGCCCGCCTATCTGAACGGGTTCGGGAACTCGGCTACGATTCGCTCACCGCCTTTGCCGAGGCACGCCCTACCGCCTCGCTGGTGGCGCTGGCCGAGGAACTCGGACGGGACGACGTCGCCGGGGTGCAGGTGTTCAGCGGGTTGGTAGCCGAGGCGGAGCGGAACAAGCAGCTCACGCGCCTGGTGCGTAGCCAGTTCGTGCGTGAATGGTGGGAGTTCTTCCCTGACGGTTGGCCGGCGGTGATGAACGACGAGGCACGCATGGAGGTCGCCATGGCGCTCGGTTCGTGGTTCGGCTTCACGCCTGAAACGCATCGGGACCGCGTCGATCAAGCCAGTGACGCGCTCCTCGCCAATCCGCCGCCCGCTGGCTGGCGTCCCCTCGGGCCTGACGATGAGCTTCTCCGGACGCTCATCCCCGACGAGGAAGCCTGACCGGAGAAGGCGCCCCTGCCACCTGACGCGCGCGGGTGTGCACGGAGACGCGCTCCAGTGTCTTCGGTTCCACCACGAGACGCGGAGGGATGATGAGGTCGGCGGGCAACTCGCGCAGGGCCTGCAGGTGGTGGAGCAGAGCCTCTTCGATGAGCTGCCCCTTTTTGACTCCGTGCGCCTCCGCGTAGCGCTCGACCTGCTCTCTCGTGGCGTGGGAGATGTGAGCGGAGATTTGCGTCTTGGGCATGAGGGGCTTCTCTCAAGAAGGTAGAGCGCGCACCCATCAGTCACAAGCAAGGCGCGCCTACCCCGCGTCTTCCAACTGTCGCAGCTTGTCCACCAGTGCCTGCATGCGTTGCTGGTGGGTGCCGGCCCAGTAGACACGCTGGCAGTCGGCGCACTGCTGGAAACGCGAGTGCCGCTCCGCCACGCGCTCGGGAATCCGGTCGCGCACGGTGTCCGGCTCGGCGGAGGTGAGCGGGCCGTTGCAGGCCAGGCACCGGGAGAAGGGCCGCATGCGCGAGGCGAGGCCGAAGCGGCGCACCACCTCCACCAACTGGTGCGCGGGGTCCGTGGAGCGGGGAAAGTAGCCGCGCACCACCTCGCCGCGCTTGAGCACGCCGATGTCCCGCGTGAGCAGGATGCGGTCCTCGTCATGCGACAGGCGCGCGAGCGTGTCGTCCGCGTAGTCGTTGCGCCACAGCGAGTCGAAGCCGAGCATCCGCAGGAAGCCCACCAGGCGCCCCAGCCCCACATCCAGCACGAAGCGGGGGACGTCCTGCGGCGGCGGACCCACGCGCTTCTCCGGCGCCATGTCCAGGGAGTGGAAGGGGGGATAGGCCACCACGCGCGAGCCCGGCGCCACCCGGTGCGCGAAGTCCACCGGCTCCCCATCCACCAGCACCACGTCCACCTCCGGGTGCGGCGGCCCCAGCGACTCGATGAGGTCCTTCACCGAGGGGGTACCCTGCGGCGCGTGGGTGAACTCCTGGCCCCGGCGCTCCGGCGGCAGGAAGTCGTTCAGCGCCCCGTAGAAGCGCACCGTCACCCCGGGCTTCGGCTGCATGCCCCCTCCATTGCACGGCTCTGTCCGGGCTTCCATGGCTCTGCGGCCAGAAATCGGGGTGTAAACATGTAGTCGAGCGGTAAGTCACAAGACTGTCACTCGGCGGCCCTCTATACTCCCTGGGTCGTCCGCGCCCTGGCGCGACGGCCCAGCATCCCCCCTCGACAACACATCATTGGGCTCGTCCGCATGAAGAAGACGCTTACTTCCATCCTGTGTGCGGCGATGTCGCTCACGGCGCTCGTCCTTGCATGTGGTGGTGAGGACCCGGTTACCCCCCAGGTCCCTCTGCCGTTGGAGGACGGTGGCGTGCTGTGGGCGGACTGCGAGCCCTCGCGCGCCTCCGCTACCTGCCCGGAGGGCGCGTCCTGCCGCTTCGTGGAGCACTACGGCCGCTCCATCTGCGTGCCGGCGTGTGATCCACAGGCGGCGTGCGAGCCGTCCCAGGCGGCGTGCTGCGTGGGCAATGAGGACGGCGGCGCGGGCTACTGCGTGCCGAATGAAGTGTGCGCGGCGCTCGACGCGGGCACGGAGGATGCCGGCAGCGAGGACGCGGGGACCGACGCTGGCGTCATCCCCGTGGAGACGGACGCGGGCGACTCGAAGGACGGGGGCACCGAATCGGACGGCGGCCCGAAGGGCGATGCGGGCACCGACGAGCCGGATGCGGGCACGGGCGGCACGGACGCGGGCACCGGTGGGACGGACGCGGGCACGGGCGGCACCGACGCTGGAACGGCGACGGACGCGGGCACGGGCGGCACGGACGCGGGCACCGGCGGCACCGACGCGGGCACCGGCGGCACGGACGCGGGCACGGGCGGCACCGACGCTGGAACGGTGACGGACGCGGGCACCGGTGGAACGGACGCGGGCACGGGCGGCACGGATGCTGGCACGGTGACGGACGCGGGCACCGGTGGGACGGACGCTGGAACCGACGCGGGCACCGGTGGAACGGACGCGGGCACGGATGCGGGCACTCCGCAGGGCTACACGGACATCCGCATCATGGCGGCCAACATCACCAGCGGGAACGGCCAGGACTACGACCCGGGCCACGGCATCCGGTTGATGCAGGGCATGAAGCCGGACGTCATCCTCATCCAGGAGTTCAACTACAAGACGAACTCGACCGCGGACATCCGCTCGATGGTGGACCTGGTCGGCGGCACGGGCTTCTCCTACTTCCGCGAGGCCAGCGCGCAGATTCCCAACGGCATCATCAGCCGCTGGCCCATCATCGAGTCCGGCGAGTGGACCGACCCGGAAGTCTCCAACCGCGACTTCGCCTGGGCGCGCATCGACATCCCCGGCCCGAAGGACCTCTGGGCCATCAGCGTGCACCTGCTCACGACCGGCTCCGGTGACCGCAACGCGGAGGCCATCAGCCTCGTCTCCCGCATCAAGGCCAACATCCCCGCGGGCGACTACCTGACCATCGGCGGCGACTTGAACACGGACAGTCGCAGCGAGAGCTGCCTCAGCACGCTGGGCCAGGTGGTGACGACGGCGGGTCCCCACCCGGCGGACAAGAACGGCAATGGCGGCACCAACGCCTCCCGCTCCAAGCCGTATGACCACGTGCTGGTGGACTCGGACCTGCGGCAGTACCAGCAGGCCACCGTCGTCCGGGGGGCCACGAGCTTCAGCACCTTCGCCAACGGCCTGGTGCTCGACAGCCGCGTCTACACGCCCATCTCCGAGATTTCGCCCGCACTCTCCAACGACAGCGGCGCCCCCAGCATGCAGCACATGGGCGTGGTGAAGGACTTCCACGTCCCCAACTTCTGAAGCGCGGGACGTGAGCGCGGCGGCCCGGGCTCCCCGGTGCCGCCGCCGGCCTTCAGAAGCTCCACTTGTGCTTGTTGCGCTCGATGAACCGCGCCACCGGAGGAATCCGGGCGACGAGCGGCGTGAGCACGAACACGGCGGCCAGCCGCAGCGGCTTCACCACCTGTGACGCGGCGTAGGCCGCCGCCCAGCTGCCGGCCTTCGCGCCCGTGGTCTCCGCCTGGAAGCCGAGCTGGATGGCCGCGTAGAAGCCCACGATGACCAGGCCGAAGATGACGTAGTTCATCAGCAGCGCCAGCGGCCCGTACTCCAGCAGCAGGTTCTTGAAGCGGACCATGAGCGAAGGCTTCGCCGGCTTCGCGGCGGCCTCCGCGGGTGGGGGCGTGTCGGACAGGGGAGGATTCACGTCGGGCTCAACAGGCGACATGCGGGCACCATGCCCGAAATGGGCGCTGGCTGGGAGACAGAGCGGGCGGGCCGCCTGCCGCCGGGGGGCTCTCCGGGTTGTCAGGAATCCGTGGAGCGGGTTAGAGGTGTGGGACGCATCATGAAAGCCCCACTCCGCCTTCTCATCCTCGTGGCGGTCACCGTGCTCGTAGCAGATCAGGTGACCAAGTACCTGGCCGTGTCCCGGCTGACCAACGCACTGGATGGTCAGGAGGGGCTGGCGCGCGTGACGGGCTTCCTCGCCGAGCGCAACCTGGACAACGACCCGCCGCCGGTGGACGGCCCGCGTCGCGTGTCGCGGCCGCACCGCTTCATCGAGGACTACTGGCACTTCCGCTACGTGGAGAACCCGGGCGCGGCCTGGGGGCTGTTCGGCAACCTGCCGGACGGGGTGCGCAAGGTCTTCTTCCACGTGGTGAGCCTGGCGGCGCTGGCGTTCATCTTCCTCATGTACCGGCGCACGGAGGTGGAGCAGCGGCTGGTGCGCGTGGCGCTGGCGCTGATTACGGGCGGCGCGCTGGGCAACTTCGTGGACCGGCTGATTCGCGGCTACGTCATCGACTTCATCGACTGGCACTGGCGCAACCAGCCCGGCATGCGATGGCCCACCTTCAACGTGGCGGACGCCGCCATCTGTGTGGGCGTGGCCTTCATGCTGCTGGACTCGCTGCGGGTGCGCCGTCCGCAGCCCGTCGCCGCGCCGCTGACGCAGAGCCCCAATCCGTGACGGGCGGGGGGCTCGTGGTGTAAGCCCTGTCCGTGCCGCGCAAATACGTCATCCTCCTCGCCGTCACCCTCGGCGTCATCGTCCTGGACCAGTGGACGAAGTACCTCGTCGTCCGCGACCTGACCACCCAGATGGATGGGAAGGAGAGCCTCGGTGAGCGCCTGGGGGCGATGTACTCGTCCCCGCCGCCGCAGGGCTTCAACGGGCTGCACTACCGGCCCAAGCGCCACGTCGAGGTGTCCGAGAACTTCTTCCGCATCCGCTACGCGGAGAACCCGGGCGCGGCGTGGGGCCTGTTCCGCAGCCTGCCCCCCGAGACGCGCGGCCCCCTCTTCCACGTGGTGAGCCTGGGCGCGGTGCTGCTCATCACCTACTACTTCCGGAAGCTGTCCGGCACGGCGCCCGAGGAGCGGTGGGCGCTGTGGGGCCTGCCGCTGGTGCTCGGCGGCGCGCTGGGCAACTACATCGACCGCATCGCCCGCGCCTTCGTCATCGACTTCCTCGAGGCGCACTGGTTCGACAAGGCGGCGTGGCCGTCCTTCAACATCGCGGACGCGGCCATCTGTGTCGGCGTGGGCATGCTGCTGGTGGATGCCTTCGTCCGGAAGGAGAAGCCGGAGCCGGCCGTCACCAAGGCCAAGGCCAAGGCCTGACGCCCACCTGCATACCGAGCAGCCGGCCAGGCGCCGGCGTGCTCCCACGCCTTGTCCCGCTGGCGGAGGAGGGTAGCCTTCGCGCGGCTTGATGCCCCTCCCGCCTCCCCCGGCAGGTCTCCATGCTTCCCGTCCTCTTCCGCTTCACCTTCACCGCCCTCTGGACGCAGCTCTTGCTGTACGCGGTCGCTGCGGGGACGGTGGCGTACATCGCCTTCAACGGCTGGCGTGGCGCGGTGGGCCCGCTGGACGCGAAGACGGGCACGCGTGCCCCGGCCTCTCCCATGGACCGGCTGCTGCGCGCGGCGGCCTTCGGCGGCATCGGCGCGGTGCTGGCGTGGTACGGCCTGAAGTACGCGCTGCCGGCGGGCGCCTTCCCGGGCGCGAAGGGCGAGGGCATCCCCCTGCACACCTACGGCGTGCTGCTGGCGGGCGGCTTCATCGCCGCGGTGTCGGTGGCGGGGCGCCTGGCGCAGGACGAGTGGCGCCGCGTGCAGCTCGTCGACGGCTCGTGGGTGGACGTGGAGGGCCCGAAGCGGCGTGAGCAGGTGATGGACATGGCCTTCTGGGCGCTGGTGGGCGGCATCGGCGGCAGCCGGCTGCTCTTCGTGCTCGTGAACTGGCAGGACTACGCGAAGGACTGGACGCAGGTCTTCTCGCTGGGCGGCGGCCTCGTCTTCTACGGCGGCCTCATTGGCGCGGCGGTGGCGTGCTGGTTCTTCGCGCGCGCCAACGACATGGACTTCCTGCGGCTGGCGGACGTGTGCATCCCCACCGTGTCGCTGGGCCAGTGCCTGGGCCGGCTGGGCTGCTTCAGCGCCGGCTGCTGCTGGGGTGACGTGGCGCCCGCGACGGCGTCCACCGCGGTGCACTTCCCCGGCGGAAGCGTGGCGCAGGACCTGTTCGGCCAGGTGAGCGGGACGTCCAGCCTGGCGTACTCGTCGCAGGTGGACGACATGCGCTACGTGGTGGAGGCGACCGGGGAAGTCCTCCACCAGGCGGCCCCCGGCGCGGTGCGCATGGCCGACTGGGTGGCACAGCAGGGCCACACCCTGGGCGTCTATCCCACCCAGCTCTTCGAGTCCGTGGGGCAGCTCGTCCTCTTCGTGGGGCTCATGTACGCGCGGCGCTTCCGCCGCTTCCACGGGCACATCCTGGCGCTGTGGCTGATGGCGTACGCGGTGCTGCGCAGCACGGTGGAATTGTTCCGTGGGGACGTGGAGCGCGGCACGCTGCACGGCCTGCTGGAGTCCACGGGCGCGCACGGGCTGGCCAGCGCGGTGCCGCTGGAGGCCTGGTACAACATCTCCACCAGCCAGTTCATCTCGCTGTGCATGTTCGCCTTCGGCGCGGTGCTGCTGGCGCGCCACGGGCGAGGCAAGGCGGGCGAGGCAGCGGGCGGCCTGGGGCCGACACCTTCGGCCGCGTGAGGTTGATCCGCGAGCGCCACTTGGGGACACTCTAGAGAGTCATGCCGCCTCCCGATAACCGACAGGCCGCCGCCCGGAGCACCTCCAGCAAGCAGGGCGCGGCGGACTCCAGCTCCAGCGAGAACGTCCTCCAGGAGTGCGAGGCGCTGGAGGCGGAAGTGGCCTCCCTGCGCAACCTCTACGAGCAGTACTTCCTGGGCAACGAGCGCCACCCGCCCACCAACGCGCACGCGGACCTGAAGAAGCGCTTCCTGCGCCTCAAGGGCACCTTCATCCGCAGCACCGCGGCGAAGTTCCGGGTGAATGCCATCCACAGCAAGTACCTCACCTACGAGCGGCTGTGGACGCGCACGCTGCAGGAGATTGAGGCCGGCACGTACAAGCGGGACCTCTTCAAGGCCCGCCGCCGCGCGGAGAAGCTCCAGGCCTCCCCCGGGAAGGACGCCCAGAAGGGCGTGGTGGAGCTGCCGGAGGACATCTCCGACATGGACTTCGAGGAGGTGGAGGAAATCCTCCGCCCCCGTCCCGTCAACGAGCCGCCGCTGGCCGGCGCCGCGACGCCGGTTCCGGGCGGCACGCCCGTCAAGGGCGTCCCCGCCGTGGCTCCGGGCATCGCCCCGCTCACGCCGAGCGTGCGCGGCACCCCGGCGGTGGCGCCGCTGTCCGCCGTGCAGCCCATCACTCCGGCCGTGGGCGGCACGCCCTTCAAGGGCACGCCCGCGGTGGCTCCGCTGGTGCCCGCGGTGGCGCCGGTGGCGGGCACGCCTCCGCGTGGCATGCCCACGGTGACGTCGCCCCTGGCGGGCACTCCCGCGCGAGGCACCCCGGCGGCGCCTCCGGGCATGGCGGCGAAGGCGCCCACGAGTCCCGGGGCTCCGGCGGTGCCGCCCGTGCGTCCTGCCGCGGCGCCGGGTGCGGCGGCCGCGCGGACTCCGACGCCCGTGGCCGCGGCGACGCCCCGGCCTCCCTCGGCGGGCGGCTCCGGTGGCATGTCCGACGACAAGCTGCGGGCCGTGTACGACGCGTACGTCACCGCGAAGCGCCGCTGCCAGGAGGACACCTCCAAGCTGTCCTACGAGTCGGTGGCGGCCACGCTGCGCAAGCAGGTGCCGGAGCTGCTCAAGCAGCACAACGCCAAGGCCGTGGAGTTCAAGGTCGTCATCAAGGACGGCAAGGCCTCGCTCAAGGCCGTTCCGAAGTAGGCGCCGGCATGAACCAGGACCTGGATTCGCTCAAGTCGCGGGTGAGCCGCCTGTCGGTGATGATTTTCGACATCGACGGCACGCTCACCGACGGCCGCATCTTCTGGGTGCCCAACTCCGGGTGGACGCAGATGTACAGCGTGCGCGACGGCATGGGCATCAAGCGCCTGCAGGAGGCCGGGCTCGAGGTCGCCGTCATCTCCGGCGGCGACAGCCTCTCCGCGCAGATGCGCATGCAGTCGTTGGGGCTGAAGCACGTGCACTTCGGGAGTCAGGACAAGGTGGCCCACTTCGAGAAGCTGCTGGAGCTGCTGAAGGTCTCCGCGGACCGGTGTGGCTACATGGGCGACGAGGTGGTGGACCTGCCGCTGCTCAAGGCGGTGGGCTTCTCCGCCGTGCCGCCGGAAGCCCCCGACGAGGTGCGCTCGCAGGTGCACTACGTGGCCCAGAAGCCCGCCGGCTTCGGCGCGGCCCGCGAGGTGTGCGAGTTCATCCTCCGTCACCGTCAGGCACCCTGACGGGCCTGGCACCTTCGTGTCCGTGGGGCTCGGGAGCGGACGATGCGCGCTGACGCGTTGCTGTGTGACGCGCTCCTGGCTCCTCGTCGTCCTCCATCGAGAAGCCCAAGGCGGCGAAACGGCTCCACCGCTGTCCGCCGCTACGTGAAGTCGCGATGGAGACTGGGGCTGTTGGAATCCCCATGAGCTTCACTCGTTGGAGAGGCCGATGACCGACGGGCGCGCCTGGCAGGGCAACTGGAAGGCCCGCTTGTATGAGAGCGTCCGCGAGCGTGGCTATGACTCCCTGACCGCCTTTGCTGAGGCACGCCCTACAGCCACACTGGTGGAACTTGCCGAGGAGCTGGGCGAGGGTGAGGTCGCCGGGGTGCAGGTGTTCAGCGGACTGGTGGCCGAAGCGGAGCGGACCCAGCAGCTCACGCGATTGGTGCGGGGACAACTCGTGCGGGAACTGTCCGAGTTCCTCCCCAACGGCTGGCCGGCCGTGCTGGAGGATGAGGCTCGCATGGACGTTGCTATCGCTCTGGGCCAGTGGTCCGCCTATACGCCAGAGACGCACCTGGAGCGCGTAAGACGGGCCGGCGATGCGCTCATGGCCACGCCGCCCCCACCCGGCTGGCGCCCGCTGGGGCCCGACGATGAACTCCTCCAGACGCTCCTTCCCGACGAGGAAGCCTGACCCTTTCGCGGGTAACAGCGCGTCATGCTTCGAGTTTCCAATGGCCTCGTCTGCGAGTTCATCCTCCGCCACCGTCAGGCACCCTGAGAATCGGATGTTGAGAAGCGTCACCTGCTGAAAAAACGACTGCCCGGGGTGCCTGTCCGGGTTGTCGCTCCGGGGGTGCCTCCCTAGTTTGGGTCTCGCGCATCAGGCCGGTGGACGGCGCGAGACACTTGGGAGGCGACGTGGGGATTCGGCGGAAGTGGCTCGGGCTGGCCGTGGTGTCGGTGGGACTCTCGCTGGCGACAGGCTGCATGTCGCCTCCTCCCGAGGCCGAGGCGCGTCTGGCCGCGCTGGAGGCGGAGGAGCAGCAGATGGACGTCGTGCTCGACTCCGTCGAGGAGCGGCTCCTGGGCAACCAGGCCATGCTCCAGACGTGGGCGGAGCTGGGCCGCCGGCACCAGCAGGTGACGCAGGTGCACTGCCAGACGGCCAACGCGCACGTGGCGGGGCTGATGAAGCACTACGAGAAGATGGAGGAGAAGGCCCGCATGCTGAAGCGCCGCCGGGGTGGCTCGGTGGCCGCGGTGGATGCGGTGCTCACCTCCGGCAAGGCGCCCACGCTGGGCAAGAACTGACGCGGACGCCGGGCTTCAGAGCGTCATCCGCTCGCGGAAGCGCTGGGACTGGCGCCGCGACATCTCCACCTCGCGGCCGCCGCGCAGGCGCACCACCAGGGTGCCGCCCGGGCCGGGCTCCAGCGCCTCGACGAAGTCCAGGTTGATGAGGTGCTGGCGGCTCGCGCGGAAGAAGCGCGCCGGGTCCAGCCGTTCCTCCAGGTAGCTCAGCGAGCGCAGCAGCAGCGGCTGCGCCCCTTCGAGCATGAGCCGCGCGTAGTTGCCCTCGGAGGCGATGAGCGGCACCTGCGACAACTGCACCAGCCAGCAGCGCTCTCCGTCCCGCACGAACACGCGCTCCAGCGGAGTGCCCGGTGCCGGCTGCGAAGGCGCGGGCACCTGGGCCCCGTGGCCGCGCTGGCGCACGCGCTCCAGGGCCTCGGCCAGCCGTGCGGACTCAATCGGCTTGAGGAGGTAGTCGAGCGCGTTCACCTGGAAGGCGCGCACGGCGTGCTCGTCGAAGGCGGTGGTGAACACGACGTCCGGCGGCTCCTCCAGTCGCGCGAGCACGTCGAAGCCCGTCCCACCGGGCATCTGGATGTCGAGAAGCAGCAGGTCCGGGGACAGGGCCTCCACCTGACGGCACGTCTCCTCCACGTGCGTGGCCTCGCCCACCACCTCCACGTCGGGGAAGGCGGCCAGCAGGCGGCGCAATTCGGTGCGGGCCAGCCGCTCGTCGTCGGCGATGAGGACTCTCATGCGGGCAGGGGAAGGCACATGCGTGCGGTGGGCTCGGTGCGGGCCAGCCGCCCGGTGTCGATGATGAGGACGCTCATGCGGACAGGGGGATGCGGACGCGCGCGGTGGTGAGGGCCGCCTGCGTCTGGTCGAGGTGGAGCGAGGCGCCCGCGCCGCACAACAGGCGCAGCCGCTCACTGGCATTGCGCAGGCCCACGCCGCTGCTCTCCGGGCGCGGCGTGGACGGTGGAGGCGCGGCGGTGTTGGCCACTTCGAGCACCAGCACGCCGTCCTGCACGCGGGCTCGCACGGCCACCTCGCCGCCCTCGGGCGTCAGGCCCACGCCGTGCTTGATGGCGTTCTCCACCAGCGTCTGCACGAGCATCGCGGGCACGGGGATGCCGAGCGCGGCGGGCTCTACGTCCTCGCGCACGCGCAGGCGCGACTCCAGGCGCACGCCTTCGAGTCCCAGGTAGTCACGCACGACCTGAAGCTCGCGCTCCAGGGGCACCGTCTCCGGCCCCCGGGCGGCGAGCGCGTAGCGCAGCAGCGCGGACAGGCGGGTGACGACTTCCTGCGCGCGGGCGGGGTCCTCGGAGATGAGGGCGCGCACGCTGTTGAGGCAGTTGAAGAGGAAGTGCGGCTGGAGCTGCGCCTTGAGGAAGCGCAGTTCCGCGGCCTGGGCGGCGGCCTCCAGCTTCCAGCGCTCCAGCTCCGCCCGCCGCGCTCGCTCCACGGCGTGGACGGCGAAGTAGAGCACCAGCCACATCAACATCATCAGCGTCCAGATGACGGTGCTGCCGATGAAGCCCCCCAGCGACGCCTGCTCCACCGTGAACAGGCGCAGCACGAAGACGCCCACCACGAAGGCCACCAGGTCCTGCACCAGCCCGAGCCCCAGCGCCGTGGCGAGCACGCGCACGCTCAGGGCCGGTAGGGGCAGCGAGACCCACTCGCGCAGGTGCAGCCACGAGCGGGCCCCGTGGGTGAGCAGCGCGGCGGAGAAGCAGATGAGGAACCAGCCCAGCGGAGACGCGGACGCGCGCCAGGTCAGCAGGGTGTTGATGAGGGCGTAGAGGCCCCAACCACCGAGCTGGCAGGCGACGTAGACCCTGGCGCGCGAGGACATCATCGAGAAGCTCCGGGAAGGACTGAGTCCATCACACTCAGTGGCGGGGCTCCACCTGGGCCACGGACGCGTGGGCGCCGAGGAAGCCGTCGAGCTCGCGGAAGAAGCCCTCCGGGTCGTCCCACATGATGAAGTGCCGGGCCGTGTCGCTCAGGACGACGCGGTGGGTGGGGAGCTTCGCGTACTGGCTCCGGTAGACGGCCTCCACCGCCTCGCGCGGGACGCGGCCCTTCAGCGCCACCCACGAGCCGAGCACGAAGGTGGGGGCGGTGATGCGCGACAGCTCGGGACGCAGGTCGGTGGTGCTCAGCTCGTAGAAGGCCTGCGTGACAGTCTCGGCGTCCGACTCGGCGCCCCAGCGCGCGGCGACGTCCACCTTCTTCTCGTCGGAGATGAAGTTCCGCAGCGCCATGCGCGACTGCATGCTCCGCTGCTCCACCGTCTGCATGCGCATCAGGGTGCGCATCTCCTCGGCGCGCGGGCGCACGCTGTCGGCCGTGGCGCTCGGGTCCATGGAGGCGGGGAGGAAGGGGAGGCTGTCGACGATGAAGACGCCGCCTACCAGCTCCGGCACGTCCGCGGCCACCGCGAGCGCGAGCACGCCGCCGAGGCTGTGGCCGACGAGGATGGGCTTCTCCAGCCCCTGCGCGCGCAGGTAGTCCGCGAGCGCGCGACGCTCGGTGGCGAAGAAGGGCGCGGGGATGGCGGGCTGTCCCGCGAAGCCGGCGAGGGTGAGGACGTGGCAGTCGTAGCGGCCCTGCAGGTGCGCCACCGTCTCATTCCACACCTCACCGGACGAGGCGAGGCCGGGGATGAAGACGAGCGGACGGCCCTTGCCCGAGCGCTCCACGTGGAAGGGCTGGGGGGCGGACGCCGCGCTCGCGCCGGAGGTGGTGGCGCAGCCGGCGAGCAGGACCACGGCAATCATCGAGATGAGGAAGGGTGCACGGCAACGGCACATGGGCGACTCCCGAAGTGGGTACGGGACGAACGGTACGCACCCGGGGCGTGGCCTCTGCGAATACTCCATGAGCGGTCCACGGGCGGGATGAGTGGCGCGGGGGCGGGGTGGCTGGCGGGGGCCTTCGCGTTTCGGGCACGCTAGCGGGCGTCACCTGTCGCGAAGGGACGTCCCCGTGCTCACCCCGCAGCCGTCCGAGTCCCTCCCCTCCGAGCCCGCGCCGGTGGTCCCCGTGGAGGAGGAGTCCTTCGCCCGGTACCTCGCCCGCCGGCTGGTGGCGGAGCAGGGCTTCCAGGAGGGGCCGGTGCCGGAGGCGGAAGAGCTGGCCGCGGCTTCGGACGTGGTGCTGACGTACACGGACGGAATGTCCGCGGTGATGGTCTGCATCGTGGACCGCGCGCGGGAGCCCTCGCGGCGCTTCGGCCTGGACGTCGCGGCGCTGGAGCGCATCGGCAAGGCGTGCCTGAAGTACACGGGCACGGTGAGCGGCACGAAGCTGCCGGTGGGGCTCCAGGTCATCGAGGTGGGCGGAGGGCCGCTGACGGACGAGGACCGGAAGCGGCTGGAGGGGTACCGCCTGGGGCTGTTCCACAAGGTGCACCTGCACGCGATGCACGTGGACACCACGGCGCCCGGCACCGTGTGGACCCCCACGTGGCGCCGCGCGAAGGTGTCGGCGCGGTACCTGCGCCGGGTGCTGGCGGAGCCGCGCCAGGTGGTGGTGGAGGAGGCGCTGGCGGAGCCGCCGGAGCGCACGTCGGTGCTCACGCCCGCGCTGCTGGCGGTGCTGGTGCTGGGCTTCGCGGCGGAGCAGTTCTTCGGCGTGGGGGAGAAGGGGGACGGGCTGCTGGCGCCGGGCGTGCGGACGCTGGTGGCGATGGGTGGGGTGAACTCGGGGCTGGTGCTGGAGGCGGGACAGTGGTGGCGCCTGTGGATGGCGCCGCTGCTGCACGGGGACCTCTTCCACCTGCTGCTCAACGGCTTCTGCCTGTGGTTCGTGACGGCGACGGTGGAGGGGCTGGTGGGCCGCGCGTGGACGGGGCTGTTGCTCCTCGTGGGCGCGCTGGGAGGTGGGGCGCTGTCGATGGTCATCAACGCCGACACGGTGGTGTCGGTGGGCGCGTCGGGCGTGCTGATGGGGCTGCTGGCGGCGCTGCTGGCGCTGAGCCGGCGCATCCCGGTGGGCCCCGAGCGGGCGCAGCTTCAGGTCTTGTCGCTGCAACTGCTGGTGCCGTCGCTGATTCCCCTGGGTGTGTCGCGCTCGGGTGGGGAGATTGACTTCGCGGCGCACGTGGGCGGCGCGCTGGCCGGTGGCGCGGTGGGCATGGTGCTGGCGCGGGTGTGGGCCCGGAAGGAGCCGGTGCCGCCCGCGACGCTGCCGGTGGGCGCGGTGGGACTGCTGGCGGTGGTGGCCCTGGTGGTGAGCGTGGGGTTCGCGTTCCAGTACTGGAAGGACTCCGTGCTGGAGCTGGGGCTGATTCCCGAAGACGCGCTGCCCCAGAAGTACGGAGAGGGGATGAAGCAGGCGAAGGAGTTGCTGGAGCGCTACCCGAGAGACCCGCGCGCGCACCTGTTCCAGGCGATGGCGCTGATGGAGGCGAACGACCTGCCCGGAGCCGAGCGGGAGCTGCGCACCGCGCTCTCCGAGCAGCACATCCTGGAGCACTTCTTCGCGGGCACCGGACTGCCGCGCGTGCTTCACGAGGAGCTGGGGCACGTGCTCGTGAAGCAGGGACGCAAGGACGAGGCGCGCAGCCTGGTGCAGCCCTTCTGCGTGCCGGGCGAGGACGGCCAGCTGCCGTCGGGGCTCGTCGAATTGGAGCTGTGCGCGCCGGCGCCGTGAGGCGGGATACCAGCGCATGAGCTCGAGCTGCACCGCGCCGGACTGGCCGGGTGCACAGCCCGCCGCCGCCGCGAGCGTCACGGAGGGAGTGCGCTCATGGCTTGCCCTGCCGCAGCAGGCGCTTTCGCATGTAGCCGTCCAGGGCGATGACGACGCGGTGGAAGAGGCCGGGAGACAGGCGCCGGAAGCGCCAGCCCCACCGTGCATCGGCCATGGGGAGCACGTAGAGCGCGCCCTGGTCCACGGCCTTCAGGAGCCTGCGCGCGACGACGTCCGGGCCCACTCGGGCCGTTTCCACCATCCGCGTCCCCAGGGTGCGGAGCGTGCCGTCCGAGTAGCGGCCCGCGCTGGCGATGTTGGTGCGGAAGAAGGTGGGGCAGGCGACGGTGACGCCGATGCCGGCGGCGCGCAGCTCGGCGGAGAGTGTCTCGGAGAGCGCCACCACGGCGGCCTTGGACGCGTTGTAGGGCGCGAGGTCAGGCGCGTACAGGAGCCCCGCCGCCGAGGCGATGTTGAGGATGTGTCCCGAGCCCTGCTTGCGCAGCCGGGGGACGAAGGCATGGCAGCCGTGGATGACGCCCCACAGGTTGACGTCCATCACGTGTTTCCAGTCCGCGAGCGGCAATTCCCCCACGCGGCCCGCGCTCAGCACGCCCGCGTTGTTGACGAGCAGGTCCACGCCGCCGAAGGCGCGCTCGGCGGCCAGGGCGAGGGCCTCCACCTGCTCCGGGTCGGAGACGTCGCACACGTGGACGTGGGCCTCGCCACCGGCGGCACGGACGCTCCGGGCGGTCTCCTCGGCGGCGGCGGCGTTGATGTCGGAGACGAGCACGCGGGCCTGTCGCCGTGCGAGCTCCTCGCAGAGCGCGCGGCCCAGGCCGCTGCCTGCACCGGTGACGACGGCTCGGGGGCGCGGGGGCAGGCTCATGCGCGTTGTTTCCGCAGCTCCTCGCGGACCTCCATCAGGATGCGGCCGAGCATGTTCTTCCCGCTGCCGTCGCCTCCGTCGCCCCAGTAGTCATCATTGTCGGTGTGCTCGACGAGCTTCGCGTCACCGGTGTCGAGCAGGAGGCGGGTGAGGTCCGCGTGCTGGGTGAACTTCGCGCGGACGGCCTCGCGCATGACGGAGACCTTGGTGGACTCCCAGTCGCGGCGCAGCTTGCGCTTGCGGTCCCTGCCCATGCGCGCGGCGAGCATCGGCGTGCGGGCCTGGCGGACCTCTTCCTGGTCCTCGGCGTCCTCGAACTTCAGGGCCTGGAAGTAGTGCTCGCTCGTAGGCCACGTCTTGCCGCGGAGCTTGATGGGGTAGGGCGCGAAGTTCGAGCACCAGCCGTGGTCGTCGGTGACGCTGTAGAACTGGATGACCTCGGGCATGGACACCCTCCTCGCAGTGCAGCCTAACGCGTCAGTGCCGGGGTCGGCACAGCACGAGTCCGACGTCGTCCGGCAGTCCACCTGACGCGAGCCTCGGGAGTGTGGCCAAGTTGTGGGCGGCGGCGGAGAGGTCTGGACCGGAAGCCACCGCGCGGATGCGGCCTGTCTCGGCGTACTTGAACAGACCATCGGTCCCGGCGAGCAGGGTTCCGCCGTTCCACGGTACGTCGAAGAAGACCGGTGTGGCCTCACCGCTCCCGAGCAGCGGCTTGCGGCGCTGGTGCTGCGTGAGGACGGTGTGCACTTCGCCCTGAATCAGCCACAGTTCTGAGTCGCCGACGCTGGCGCCGATGATGCGGTCTTCGGTGACGCAGGCGGCAACGGCCGTGGTCTCTCCTCCATGGCCCGTTGAAGCAAGAAGGCGGTCGCACTGCTCCAGGATGTCGCTCCAGGCGTCAGGGCGCATCAGGTCCGAGCGCTCGGCCACAGCAGCCTGCACCGCGCGAACAACAGCCGCGGCGGCTTCGGCTCCACGCCGCGAGTTGCCCGCGCCATCCGCGACCACTAGCACTGCGGCCTCGCCCCAGGACAGGATGGCCACGTGGTCCGCACCCGTCTGCGCGTGAGGCTCCACTACCTGGACTGTCTCGAAGCGCTGCATGCGACACCTCCGTCAGAGGTTGCGCAGGACACGGTCCGCACCTCGACTTGCGGTGAGCGGGTGACACGGGCCAGGGCAGGGATTGTCCACGCCCAGTGCATCGGCGAGGTCCGAGAAGAGCGAGCGGGCCAGTTGGGTGTTGGCCTCGACGGAGAGCACCCCGGGCCAGTCCAGCTCACTCAGCGCGCGCTTGCCGCCTTCAGCCTCGCGGTAGGACTTCGCATCCGTGCCCTCCGGGTCGATGAGGTACTGGAGATAGCGCTTCGGGTGCTTCTTGCGGTCCGAAGTCGCCCAGTGCTTCGTGCCGTCGGGCGTCGAGAGGAACGGGGCCTCTTCAGTCACGAAGTCTTCCAGGTCGTTGGCCACGGCATCGACGGTGGAGGCTCGCTTCGCGCCAGCGCGCGTCAGGGCCTTGGGCTCACCGAAGAAGTACGCCTCCACCATGGGGCACATCAGGTGGAAGGAGCAGTGCTCGCGGACGCGGTTGGCGGCCTGCTCACGCCTTCGGGCACTGGGCCATGCGAAGGTTTCCAGGTGCCGCTTCACCGCATTCCGGATCGTCGAGGTCACGACCTCAAGCTGGTCCAGGTTCACCAACTCCACGTCATCGACGGCGATGACGAGGTCTGGCGGCACACCATTGCGCCCGGGGTCGGTCGTCGCAACCATGGCTTGTGCAAGCCGGTCAACCACGGACAGCGGGCCACCCGGCCGGAGTGGTGGTGCAGTGGTCAGCCGTACGCGCGTACTCGTGAATGAGTCGCGAGGCTCTGGAGCGATGAACGTCGCATCCGGAAAGTAGCGCTTCAGCGAGTCACCCAGCGCAAGCTGCTCGCACCGGCCCGTGGTGATGAGGACGACCTGTTTCATCAGCTCTGCTGAGGCTCCACCGGGGAACCGAACTCCAGGTGTGCGTAGAGGTCGCCCAGCGAGAAGTGTGAGAGGTACTCAGGATCTCGGACCTTGGGCAGCGGCATCGGGTTGGTGCGCTGGCCCTTCTCCATGACGAACACCTGCTCGGGGCACTCGCGGAACTGGTCGAGCACTACGGGTGAGTGGGTGGCAAGCAGTACGGTGCTGTTCGTCTTCGCGGACCAGGTACGGAACGCCTCGATGAGGTGCTTGATGGCGAAAGGGTGGAGCGAGTTCTCCACCTCGTCGATGGCGACAACGCCCTCGTTGGGAACCGAAGCAACTGCGCACAGGTGGAGCAGGGCAACGAGCAGACCGTTGGGCGCGAAGGTAATCGGGTAGCTCTTATCGAGCTTTGGTGTCAGCACCCTCACCGTTACTGTCGTCCCTGCGGTCTCGTAGTCCAAGTCCGCGAAGACATCCGGGAAGAGCTTGCGGAGGCTGTCCATCACAAAGTCGTACCGGACGCGGTCGGCACGTGCGTCCCTCCAGTTACGCAGAAGGGAAAAGACATTGCGCCCATGCAGGTCCAGCGTCTTATCCGATGTGGTGGTCGAGCCGCTCTCTCGCAGGTGAGCTAGGTGGTACTCGACATAGCAACGGTAGGATTGAAGGAGGTTGCGGAGGATGGTGGCGTCAGCTGAGAGCTGGAAAGTATCCGAGGCAACGCGGAGCAGGCTTCTTTCGTCGGAAGGCAGTTCCTTGCCGCCAAGTTCAAGGTAGGCGTCTTGTCGGGCGCCTAGCTGTATGTCTCCTTCGTTCAGGAATTCAAACTCATCAAGCTCGTCTTGTGATGTTGTGATGATGCGCCACGTTGAGTTGCCTAGCTGAAGAGAGAAGTCCACGGCGGCATCCGGAGTTGCCTCGAAATGCTTGATGCTGCCTATCCCTCCTCGTTGATTGACGGCGCGGGACATCCCGTGTTCGAAGGTGTGACGAAGCAGTTGGAGCACATCCAGAAGCGTGCTCTTGCCTGCGCCGTTCGGCCCAACGAGCGCGCATACGCCCTGCGGGCTCCACTCAACGCGACGGAGCGCTCGGTAGTTCTTTACTTTGAGCTTGAACGGCATCCGGACGACCTCGGTTCCCAACCTCGCGTAGCCACCACGGTGCCACAACCCCAAGGCCTTGAGGCACCTGGAATCAGGCCCCCGGGTTCTTCCCGACACACCCGTCTTTCCTGTTTCCTTCCCTCCGAGCCCGTCCGGTCCGAGGGCGGGCAGGCAAACGCCGCGTTCCGTGACGGCGCGGGCGAATCCGGTTAGAACGGCCGCCGTGAGACGCGACGCTTATGGAGCGTTTGCCGCCATCGCGGCCGGCCTCCTCGGATGCAATGACCTGGAGGTCTGTGGCTCGACGGCCCGGGAGATCACCCGTGACAACGGTGAGGTCTACCGCTGCGTCACCTCCGAGGACTGCCCCCGCACGTCCCGGGTGAACGTGTGCGTCACCGACGTTTCCCCCATCGCCGAGTGTGTGCGCTGCGAGGACTCCCGCTGCGTCGACGTGATTCCGGAGGCCTGCTAGTGCGCCGTCTGCGCTTCGCGCTCGCCCTTCTGGCCCTGGCCGGCGCGGGCTGCCGCGACAAGCCCGTGGACCACCTCCAGCGCGCTCGCGACGCAACGTTCGAGAAGCGTCCCGACGAGGCCCTCGTCGAGTACCGCAAGGCCTTCGACGGGCTCCGCCACGACGAGTCCGCCGAGGCCCTCGTCCTGCGCGCCCGCGCCCTCAAGGGCGCCGCCGACGTCTACTGGCTGGAGCAGCGCAAGGTGAAGGAGGCCGTCGGCGTCTACCGCGAGCTCATCCAGCAGTGCCCCGACTCGCCCGAGGCGCTCGACGCCCGCATCATCCTCGCGGAGTTGCTGCGCGTTCACTACCGCGACTTGCGCGGCGCCATCGACCAGCTCACCGCCGCCCTCAAGCTCAACCCGCCCCAGGGCGCCGAGCTGCACTACCAGGTCTCCAAGCTCTACTTCGAGCTGCAGGACTATCAGCAGTGCGAGCTGGAGACGCGCCGCCTCACCGAGCGCTTCCCCACCAGCGCCTTCGTGGACGACTCGCTCTTCCTCCAGGCCCAGGCCATCGCGATGATGGAGGGCCGCCGCCAGGAGGCCTCGCGCGCCTTCGCGGACCTGCGCACGCGCTTCCCCGACTCCGAGCTCGCCCCGCACGCCCTCTTCGAGATGGGCAAGCTGAAGGCCGACTCCGGGGAGAACGAGAAGGCGATTGAGACCTGGGTGGAGGCCCTGAAGACACACCCGGACCCCACGCTCGTGCAGGACTACATCGCCCGGGCCCGCAAGCGCATCGCCAACGTGCATCCGGAGGCCATGGGCCGCGAGGCCGCCTTCGACCGCAACCGCCCGGCGCGCAGCTCGCTGGAGGCCGTGGGCGGCAAGCCCGAAGAAGCCTCGAACGAGCACAACTGACTCACGCCGGCACGTCGAGCACCGCCTCCAGCAGCGGTGCCGCCACCGCCGGGTCGTCCGCGTCCGCCACCAGCAACACGTGCACGCGCCCACCCTCCACGCGGGCGTCCACGCCCTCCAGCTTCACCTTCGCGTCCACCGCGTCCAGGAACACCGGCGAGCCATCCGGCGCCAGCACGCCCACCGCCGAGCCCGTCACCTGTCCATCCGCGTAGGCATCGCGCGTGTCCTCGGCCGCCGCGGTGAAGACCAGCCGCCCGTCCGGCAGCGGTGACGCGTCCGTGAAGGACAGCCGCACGCCGCCGGCCCGGCCCAGCTCCCACCGCCGCGTGGTGCGCACCACGTCCGGCCCCAGCATGCCCACCTCCAGCCCGCGCCGCGCGCGCTCCAGGTCCAGGTCCACCAGCGCGTCCACGCCCACGTCCCCGTTGCCCCGGTTGAGCAGCCGCAGCCGCCCCCCCACCACCGCCGCGCCCTCGATGTTGAGCGGCCCCAACTCCCGCGTGAGCTGCGCGTACAGCGCCGTGCAGTCCACCGTCCGCACCCCTCCCGCCAGCGTCCCATCCGCGCCCAGCGGCACCACCGCCCCGCGCAGCCGCGTCTGCGCCGAGCCCGAGGGCAGCGCCAGCAGCGCCCCATGCGGCGCGTCCCCGAGCGGCCCCAGCAGGCACAGCGCTTCCAAATCCGGCTTGGCCGCCTTGCGCGCCTTCGGCTCGCCGGGAAGCGTGCCGGGAAACAGGCGGACGCTCCTGCCCGGCGCGTCGCCCGTCACCGGGAAGACGGCCAGGTGCAGGGCGTCATCCGCGACGATGTAGAGCCACGGCCCCGCGCGCACCAGGCCGCTCGCCGCGGACACGTGCGCGGCGCGGCCGGGCTCCTCCGGAGCGTCGAGGGTGAGCGTGCGCCTGAGGGTGGTGCGAATCATGGCCGTGCCTCCCGCGCGCAAAGGGCCACCGGCCCGCCCGCGTCAGAGCAGCGTACCGCGCAGAATCAGGCTGGCGACGGTGAAGTAGATGACCACGCCGCTGACGTCCACCAGCGTGGCCACGAAGGGCGCGGACGCGCTCGCGGGGTCGAACCCGAAGCGCCGCAGCACCAGCGGCAGCATGGAGCCCGCCAGCGTGCCGAACGTCACCACGCCCAGCACCGACAGGGCCACCGCGCACCCCAGCCGGAAGAAGTGCTCGCCGTACGCGTCCGACACCGAGTGCCAGATGACGATGCGCAAGAGGCCCACCACGCCCAGCACCAGGCCGAGCACCACGCCGGACAGCGCCTCGCGCTTGGCCACGCGCCACCAGTCCTTGAGCCGCATCTCCCCCAGCGCCAGCGCGCGGATGATGAGCGTGGATGTCTGGCTGCCGGAGTTGCCGCCCGAGGAGATGATGAGCGGCACGAAGAGGCTCAGCACCACGGCGCTGGCGATTTCGTCCTCGAAGCTGCTCATCGCCGTGGCGGTGAGCATCTGCCCCAGGAAGAGCACCAGCAGCCAGCCGATGCGCTTCTTCAGCATGCCGAAGAAGCCCACCTCGAAGTAGGGCGCCTCCAGGGCCTCCATGCCGCCGACCTTCTGGATGTCCTCGGTGGCCTCTTCCTGCACGACGTCGACGATGTCGTCCACCGTGACGATGCCCTTCATCCGCCCCTGGTCGTCGAGCACCGGCAGGGCCATGAAGCCGTGCTCGCTGAACAGCCGGCTCACCGCCTCCTGGTCCGTGTTCTCCACCACGGTGATGACGTCGCGCTGCATGACGTCCGCGACCTTCTTGTCGGGCGCGGCCTGGAACAACTGCCGCAGCGACAGCACGCCCAGCAGGTGCTGCCCGGCGTCCAGCGCGTAGGCGTAATAGACGGTCTCCACCTTCTCGCGCGCCTGCTTGCGCAGGTAGCCGATGGCCTCGTCGATGCTCATGTCTGGCCGCACGCGGGCGAAGCGCGGGTTCATCAGACCGCCGGCGTCGTCCTCCGCGTAGGCCAGCAGCACGTTGACCTCGCGGCGGCTGGCATCGTCGAGCTGCGAGAGGATGGCGTCCGCCTGCTCGGGCTCCACCGCCTGCACCAGGTCCGCCAGGTCGTCCGGCGGCAGCACGCGCACCCAGGTGCGGCGCTCGCCGGGGGCCAGGTGGAGGATGAGCTCCGCCTGGTCTCGCGCGGACAGGCCGATGAAGAAGTCGTCCGCCACCGCGGGCGGCAACAGCCGGAAGCCCTCCAGCCGCTCGTCGACGGAGAGCACCGGCCAGACCTCGTGCAGGTCCTCCACGGAGAGCGCGGCGCTCTGGGGGCTGTCCATCATCGGCTCACCTCCGGCGGGTGGAGCGCTCGGTACTCGCCGCGCGCGGGCCTCTCTACACCCGAGCCGTGGGCACCGCGAGAGGCAGGCAGGCGACTTTCCACGCTTTTTCGCGCGACTGTTACCCGGGGCCGGAGCCCGCACCGTCCGTGTGGGCTCCAACGGCCCCGAGGACCTTCGCCGGGCGCTCGGGGAGCTCGGAGGTCTCGCTGCCGGCGCGGGGGAGGGTGACGCTGAAGGTGGAGCCCTGCATCGGCCGGCTCTCCACCTGGATGTGGCCCCCCAGCGCCTCCACGAGGTTGCGGGTGATGAAGAGGCCCAGGCCCAGCCCTCCGTAGTGCCGGCCGGACACGGCCCGCTCGAAGCGGCCGAAGATGCGCTCCTGGTCCTTCGGAGAGATGCCGATGCCCTCGTCCCGCACCGTCAGCCGCACCTGGTCCCCCAGGTCCTCGACGCGGGCATGGATGTCGCCGCCGGCGCCGTAGCGGATGGCATTGGAGAGCAGGTTGGTGACAATCTGCTCCAGCCGGAGCCGGTCCCATCTGCCGTGCGTGTCCTCCGCGTACTCGAGCTTCAGCTTCGAGCCCGCCTTCGCCGCCTCGAGCGCGAACCAGCTCGCCACCTCGCGCAGCACCTCGCCCAGGTCCGTTTCCACCAGCTCCAGCGCCAGCCGCCCGTGGTTGAGGCGCCCCACGTCCAGCAGCGCGCCCACCAGCGCCGTCAGCTTGCGCACCTGCGCGCGCGCCATGTCCAGGTGGTGCCGCGCGCGCGCGTCCTGGGAGGCGATGCCGTCCCGCCACAGCTCGCGCGCCAGCGTGGCGAGCGTCAGCTGCAGGGGCGTCAGCGGCGTGCGCAGCTCGTGCGAGGCCACGGTGAGGAACTCGTCGCGCACGCGCACCGCGGCCTGGGCCTCGGCGTAGAGGCGCGCGTTGTCCAGCGCGAGCGCGGCCCGGCGCGCCAGGTCCTCCGCCACGCGCCGGTCCTCGGCGTCATGGTGGCGGTCCGGGCGCCCGTGGATGAACGTCAGCACCCCCAGCACCTGGTCCCTGGAGCGCAGCGGCACCGACAGCATCGAGGTGATGCCCAGCGCGCGCAGCAGCTCCATCTGCGGAGCGTCCATCGCGAAGCGGGAGAGCACCGCGTCGTCGAAGAAGGGCTCGCACCAGGTCTCCCCGGTGCGCACGGCCACGGCGGGCCCGAGGGGGGCCTCGAGCTGGGGCGGATAGCGCCGGGACAGCTCCCGCACCAGCAGCTCCCGGGCCGGGTCCGTGTGCGCCACGGTGAGCCGGTGGAGGCCGCCCTCGGGCTCCACCAGGTCCAGGAAGCAGCCGTCGCCCAGGTGGGGGACGCACTGCCGCACCACCTGGGAGAGCGTGGCCTCCGCCTCGAGCGAGCTGGCCAGCGTCTGGCTCACCGCGGCCAGGAAGGTCTGGTCCTCCTTGGACCGCTTCAGCTCGGTGATGTCGACGAAGCCGGCCACCACCGCCTGGAGCTTCCCCTGCCTGTCCCGGATGGGGCCGGCCTTCAGGTGGAAGATGCGCAGCGCCCCGTCGGGCCGGCTGTACAGCACGTCCCGCTCGTGCCATGGCCGCCCGGTGATGATGACCCGGGCAATGGGGTACTCCTCGCCCTTGTAACGGCGCCCGTCCGGGTGCACGGCGCGGTAGCGGGCGAAGTCGTCGATGCAGGTGGTCTCCAGCATCGCGTGGCCGAGGACACGCTCGGCCTCCTCGTTGGCGTACAGCGTCCGCCCCGAGGGCGCCTCGGCGATGTGCACCGCGACGGGGAGCTGCTGGAGGATGGACGCCAGCCTGTCCCGCTCCGACTGCTGCCGGGCCAACAGCCGCTCCCGCTCCTCCTGCGCGCGCCGGAAGTCGGTGATGTCGGTGATGAAGCCCTCCAGCATCTCGACCTCGCCACCGGGCCCGGAGAGGCCCACGCCGCGCTCCCACATCCACCGCTCCACTCCGGAGCGGGTGCGGATGCGGTAGGTGAGGGTGAAGGGCGCGCGGGCGGCGAGCGCCTCCTCCATCTCCTTCGAGATTCGCTCGAAGTCCTCGGGAGGAACGAGGTCTCCCCACCGGACGTCGCCCCGGGTGAAGTCCTCGGGCCCGTAGCCACACAGGGCCCGGCTGCCCTCGCTGACGTAGACCATGGGCCAGGGAGGATCGAGGTGGCAGCGGTAGACCATGCCCGGGATGTTTCCGAGCAGGGTGTGCAGCATGCGCTCAGTCTCGCGCGCCAGGGCCTCCGCGTGGCCGGCGCGCTCCTGGGCCTCCCGCCGGGAGTCGTCCTTGCCTCGCAGCTCCAGGAACGTGCGCACCTTGGCGCGGACGACCTCTGGGTGGAGCGGCTCCAGCAGGAAGTCCACCCGGCCCAGCGCATAGCCGCGCAGCAGGGCCGCTTCCTCGCACGGGCTCTTCCCCACCAGCAGCAGCGGCGTGTGCCGCAGCGCCGGGGGCGCGCGCAGGTGGAAGGCCATCTCGAGCCCGGCCGTCCAGCCGCCGCGGGCGTCGATGAGGATGCAGGCGGGGGGCTCGGCGGTGCCTGCCTCGTATGCCGCGTGCCCGTCGCTCACGCGGTGGATGGGGTGGCCCAGGGGCGCCAGCATGTCCTCCAGGTCCAGCCCCGTACCCGGTGGAGCTTCCACGACGAGCATCCTCATCCCGCCCAAAGGTGGTGGCGGAGCGGCGCGTTGCCATCCTCCCCGCCCGTGGCGGCGGTGGAGAAGGCCTCCGCGAGGAGCGTCCGCACGTCAGCCCGCGGAGCGCTCGTACACCACGGTGCTGGCGTTGTTCAGCCGGTTGTCGCCCTCCCAGTAGAAGCGGGGGGACACGAGGCGCAGCTCGGTGCCGAGCGTCGAGTTGCCGGGGAGCAGCTCCAGGCCGAGGGGGCCCTGCTCGGAGGACACCACCGGCAGCACGGTGAAGGCGCCCGGGTGGGTGCCCAGGCGGATGTCGGGGACGACGAACCCGGCGCGCAGCGGCGAGACGACGCCCTCGACCTGCCCGTCCAGCACCAGCGTGCCCTGCTCCTCCATCGTGTCACCGGAGACGACCCACCGCCGCAGCGTCTGCCCGGCCGCCTGGAAGGGCTCACCGACGCGCGTCCACACCACGCCCTCCTCGAGGCCCACCGGCAGGCCCGGCAGCGGCAGGCAGGGCTCACCCGTGACGGCGAAGGCGCCGTCGGGCCCGAGTCGCCACGGGCACGCCTCGCTGTTCGGCCGGTTCCGCATCCGCACCACCCGCACCCCGTCCGCGGACGTGCGCACCAGCAGCCCCGTCGCGCTGTCGGTGCCGAAGGGCTGCTCACCGCCCGAGGTCCACGCGGTGGCGCCGGCGGCGGCGAGCACGCCGGTGTCCGAGAAGGTGAAGCGGTGCAGGCGCTGGCTGTCGAGCAGCCACAGCTCACGCTCCGAGGCGAGCCGGCTCTGGATGGTCGTCACCGGCGCAGTGGTGCTGAGCAGCAGCGAGCCGGTCAGCTCCAGCTCGGTGCCCGTGTCCACGAAGCGGCGCACGCGGCCCTCGTTGCCCACCACCCAGACGACATTCCCGGCCACCGCCACGTCCGGTGCCAGCGTGGAGGTGCCGAGCCGCTGCGTGCGCCCGCTCTCGTGCAGCGCCACGCCGTCGCACAGCCAGGTGCCCCGCGCGGTGCGGTCCAACTGCGTGCACCGGGGAAGCGGCAGCGCGGTGCCGGTGGGGCTCCCGCTCCAGTCCTTCGCCACATAGACGCCGAGCTGCTGGACGCTGCCCACGGGCGCGAAGGCGACGAGGACGTGGTGGCGCCCGGTCGTCCTGGGAGTGAAACGGACGAAGGCGGACACGCCGTTCACCGTGAGACTCACCTCGGAGGGGAGGAGGTGGTTGTCCGGGTCGAACACCTCCGCGGAGACGCTGTCCGGCACCTGGGAGGCGGCGCTGTCGTTGCAGGAGAGTGTCTGGACGGCGGAGACCTCGAGTGACGCCGGGACACCCACACGGAACGAGGGCGGGCCGGAGACGCCTCCGTTGAAGAGGGGGGTGTTGATGCAGGAGTCGTCGGACGCCGCGCAGCCACAGAGGGCGACCAGCGCTGTCAGGGCGAGCAGGGGAGCGGTCTTCATCGGGGGGAGGGCCGTCCAGGGCCCCTTCCTCTCCTCTTACCTCCATTCACCCCTCCGGGTCAGCCCCTGGCGGCCGGAGGTGTCACACGGAGGATGAGACATCTCCGTGTCAGGCATTGATTTTCCGCCGCGTCTATTTTCGCTGAAAGGAGCGGTGACCATGAACTCGGCGAACCTGATGAACCCCGAAGCCCTCAACAACCCTGCCGCTCCCGCTCCCGCCCCCGTGCCCGGTCCCGCCGCTTGCGGTCGACCGCCCGGACTCTGACGCCCGCACGCTTCGTCACCCGAAGCCGCGAGGTGACCAGAAGCCGGGCTCCCAGAGGGGAACCCGGCCTCTGCCGTTTCCGGGGCCGTTCGCAACACATGCAGTCGTGGCCGAGAGGCAAGGCACCTGAGCGCCACTCAGGACGACGCGGGTTCGACTCCCGCCGACTGCTTAGCGGGAGTCTGTTCGCAACACATGCAGTCGTGGCCGAGAGGTGAGGTACCTGGGTGCCAACCAGGACGATGCGGGTTCGAGTCCCGCCGACTGCTTATCGGGATGTAGCTCAGCTTGGACAAGAGCGCGCGCTTGGGGTGCGCGAGGTCGCTGGTTCGAATCCAGTCATCCCGACTCGAAACACCCTGTTTCACATGGGATCATGGCTCAACGGGAGAGCACCCGGCTGGCGTCCGGGAGATCCGGGTTCGATTCCCGGTGGTTCCACAACTGATGGCCGAGCCGCTCCGCCACCTGCGTGGCATGGGGCGCGCTCAGCAACGAGAAGTGGTCTCCAGGCGCCTCGCACACCGTGAGCGCGCCCGTGAGCCATGCGCGCCAGCCCAGGTCCTCCGGACGCATGGCGGAGTCGGTGCTCCGGAAGAGGAGCGCCGGGCCCGCCCACGTGCTGGCCGGTACGTAGGCCTGCTGCGCGGCGGCGAGCCGCTGCACGAGGGCGAAGAGCCGCCTGGCGCCGTCCCCGTCGATGGAGGGCACCTGCTCCAGCACGCGGGCCAGTTGCTCCTCCGGCCCCAGGCGTCGCAGGTGCTCCAGGTCCAGGCGCAGGTCCTGCCAGGACACGCCGAGCATCCGGCCGAAGGCCGCCAGCACGCCGAGCGCATCCGGCGCCGGACGCGGTTGGGTCTCGGGCGCTTCGGTGTCCAGGAGGGCCAGCAACGCCACCGGCTCGCCCGCGGCTTGAAGCTGGAGCGCCATCTCGTAGGCCACCAGCCCGCCGAAGGACCAGCCTCCCAGCAGATAGGGCCCGCGAGGCTGCACGGCCCGCACCTGCGCGAGGTAGTCACGCGCCAGGGCTTCGACGGAGACGTCGCCCTCCAGCTCGGAAGCGTGCAGGCCGTACACCGGGCCGTGGCCGCGCAGCTCGCGCACCAGGTCGGAGTAGCCCCGCACGCTGCCGCCGCCTCCGTGTACGAGGAAGAGAGGGCGCTCGGAGACAGCTCCCGGGGCCAGCAGCACCAGGTTGCGCGTGGCCCCGGGCGCCTGCTGCATCCGCTGCGCGAGCCGCTCCACCGTGGAGTCCTGGAAGAGGACCGCCACCGGGAGCGTCTGGCCGGTGTGCTCGCGGATGCGGGAGACCAGTCGCAGGGCCAGCAGTGAGTGGCCGCCCAGCGCGAAGAAGTCGTCGCTGACGCTGACGCGAGGCACGCGCAGCACGTCCGCGAAGGCCGTGGCGAGCTGCTCTTCCAGTGGCGTCCGGGGCGCGATGAAGGGCGCGCTGTCGCTCCGGAGCTGTGTGTCCGGTGCGGGCAGGCGCCGACGGTCGACCTTCCCGGTCGGCGTCAGGGGCAGTGCCTCCAGCTTCACCAGGTGCGAGGGCACCATGAACGCCGGCAGCCGGGACGCGAGCGCGTGGCGCAGCGCCTCCGGCTCCCAGGGCAGGCCCGGGTCCGCGACGACGTAGGCCACCAGTCGCTTGTCGCCGGGAGCGTCCTCACGAACCAGGGCGGCCACCTCGCGCACCACGGGCAGCGAGCGCAGGGCGGCTTCGACCTCGGACAATTCGATGCGGTAGCCGCGGACCTTCACCTGGGCATCGGCGCGGCCGAGGAACTCCAGCACGCCGTCAGCCCGCCAGCGCGCGAGGTCTCCGGTGCGGTAGAGGCGCTTCCCGGGGACAGCAGAGAAGCAGTCCGGGACGAAGCGCTCGGCGGTGAGCGCGGGCTGGCCCACGTAGCCACGGGCCACGCCATCGCCACCGACGAACAGCTCACCGGTGACACCCACGGGCACGGGCTGGCCGGAGGGGTCCAGCACGTACACCTGGGTATTGCCGATGGGGCGGCCGATGGGAACGGAGGTGCCGACGTGGGCGACGTCCGTCATGCGGTGGCAGGAGGTGAAGAGGGTGCCCTCGGTGGGGCCGTAGCAGGCCGTCACCGGAATGAACGTTCCTTCCAGCACCCGCCGGACATGGGGCGCGCTCACGACGTCGCCACCGGTGAGGAGCTGCTTCACCGTCTTCAGCCCGGGCAGGTGGCTGTCCACCATCTGCGAGAAGAGCCCCGCGGTGAGGTGCAGCGTCGTCACGCCGTGCTTCACCAGCACCGACTCCAGCTCGTACACATCCGAGGGCGAGTGCGGCGGGAAGACGACGAGCCGGGCGCCATGCAGCAGCGGCCCCCACAGCTCCAGGGTGGACGCATCGAAGGACACCGGAGCGATGAGGAGGAACGTCTCCTCCGGCCCGAGGCGCGCGTAGTCGACGCCGAAGACGGTGCGAAGCACGGCGGCCTGCGGAGTGCCGACGCCCTTGGGCCGACCGGTGCTTCCAGACGTGAAGTCGATATACGCGAGGCTGTCGGGCAGCGCGGTCATGGACGGCGCATGCGTGGGCTGTGCCTCCAGGGGCACCTCTCCCAGCACCACGGTGGACAGCTCTTCGGCCGGCAGCTTCGCCAGCAGCTCGCGCGTGGTGATGAGCACGGTGGGACGTGCGTCCTCCACCATGGCGGCGAGCCGCTCGCGCGGGTACGTCGAGTCCAGCGGCACGTAGGCGCCACCGGCCTTGAGGATGCCCACCAGCGAGACAATCAGCTCCAGTGAGCGCTCCAGCGCCACGGCCACGCGCGAGTCGGTGGACACGCCCAGGCCTCGCAGGTGCCAGGCGAGCTGGTTCGCCCGCGCATCCAGCTGCCGGTAGGTGAGCGTCGCTTCACCGAACACGACGGCGACCTTGTCGGGGAAGCGAGCCACCACCTGCGCGAAGACGTCGGGCAGGGTGGAGTCACGCGGGTACTCGCTGGCGGTGGCGTTCCACTCCACCAACAGCCGCTGTCGCTCGGCCGCCGTCAGCATGGAGACCGTGGCCAGGGGCGCGTCGGGCCGGGTGGCGAGAGCCTCCGCCAGAGTGGCGAAGTGCGCCGCCATGCGCGCGGCGGTCTCCGCCTCGAACAGGTCGGTGTTGTAGTCGAGCATGCCCTGGTAGCCCTCGGGCACCTCTCTCAGGTTCAGCTGCAGCTCGAACTTGGCCGCGGCGCCCTCCACCTCCAGCGGGTGCAGCGCGAGCGCCCCGTGCCGGAGCGAAGGCATGGGCGTGTTCTGCAACGTGAAGAGCACCTGGAACAGCGGCGCGCGGCTCAAGTCCCGCGCGGGCTGGAGCGCTTCCACCAGTTGCTCGAAGGGCACATCCTGATGGGCATAGGCCCCGAGGGCCGTCTCGCGGACCTTCCGCAGCAGGTGCTGGAACGAAGCGCGAACGTCCACGTGCGCGCGCAGCACCAGCGTGTTGACGAAGAAGCCGACGAGCCCTTCCAGTTCACCGTGATGCCGGCCGGCGATGGGCGAGCCGACGGCGATGTCCTCCTGCCCCGTGTAGCGCGACAGCAGCACCTGGAAGAGGGTCAGCAGCGCCATGAAGGGCGTGGCTCCCACGTGCTGGCACACCGTCCGGAGCGCGCGCGAGGCCGCGGCCGAGAGGGCGACGGGGACCTGTGCACCCTGGAACGTCCGCACGGGCGGGCGCGGCTTGTCCGTGGGCAGCTCCAGCGTGGCGAGCCCCGAGAGGTGCTGGCGCCACCAGGAGAGCTGCTCGTCCAGCACTTCGCCCTGGAGCCACTGCCGTTGCCAGACGGCATGGTCCGCGTACTGGAGCGTCGGAGGCGGCAGCGGCGAGGGCCGGCCGTGGCTGAAGGCCTCGTAGAGCGCGGCGACTTCACGCAGCAGCACGCCCATGGACCACGCGTCCGAAACGATGTGGTGCATGTTCAGCGCGAGCACGTGCTCCAGCGGCCCCCGCTTCCACAGCCGTGCGTGGACGAGCGGGCCCGTGGCGAGGTCGAAGCGGTGCAGCAACTCCTCGCGAAGCTGCCGCCGCAGCACGTTCTCGGCGGTCTCGGGCGCGAGTCCCTCCAGGTCCACGACGTCCAACCGCAGCTCCTCGTGGGGGGCGATGCGCTGGCGTGGCTCGCCGTCCACCTGGATGAAGGTGGTCCGCAGCGCCTCGTGCCGGCGCATCAACTCCGAGAGCGCGCGCCGGAGTGACTCCACGTCCAGCGGACCCTCCAGCCGCACGAAGGCGGGCATGTTGTACGTGGCGCCGCCGGGCTCGAGCTGGTCGATGAACCACAGTCGCTGCTGGGCGAAGGACAGCGGCACGGGGCCCGTGCGCGGCACGGGGACGAGCGGCGGCGGTGCAGCCGGTGCCACCACGCCCCGCGCGCGCAATCCCCGGAGCACCTGCCGGGCATGCCCGTGCAGCTCCGCCCAGGTGAGGGCCTGGCCCTCGTGCTCTCCGGCGACCGTGTCCGGACACAGGCGGGCCTGCGCCTGGAGCAGCCGCTCCAGACAGGCGTCCTCCGCCGTGGCGGCGGTGGGCTGGTTCCACGCCTCGAACAGCAGGTGCCGCTCCGCGGGCGTGAGCATGGGCAGCGCGGAGAGGCGGCGCTCCGGCGTGGCGAGGGCTTCCTCCAGCAGCGTGCGCAGGTGGCCGACCATGCGGCCCGCCGTCGCCGCGTCGAAGAGGTCGGTGTTGTACTCCAGCACGCCCTTCAGCCCCTGGTCCGTGTCGCTCAGGGCCAGCGTCAGGTCGAACTTCGCGGTGCTGCCCTCCACCTCGATGCGGTGGAGGCTCAAGCCCGGGCCCATCATCTCCGGCATGGGCGCGTTCTGGTACGCGAGCATCACCTGGAAGAGGGGCGAGCGGCTCGAATCCCTCTCGGGCCGCAGCGCCTCCACCAGCTTCTCGAAGGGGACGTCCTGGTGCTCGTACGCCCCGAGCGCCACGTCGCGCACGCGGGCGAGCAGCTCACGGAAGGTGGGGTCTCCGTCCAGCCGCGTGCGCAGCACCAGCGTGTTGACGAAGAAGCCGATGAGCCCCTCCAGCTCGGCGTGGTGCCGGCCGGCGATGGGCGAGCCCACGCAGACGTCCTCCTGTCCGCTGTAGCGGGCCAGCAGCGTCTGGAACGCGGCGAGCACCACCATGGACGGCGTGACGCCCTCGCGGCGGCAGAGCGCGTGCATTGCGTCCGACAGCGCGCGGGGGAACTGGAAGGGCCACGCCGCGCCGCGAAAGGACTGGGTCCGGGGGCGCGGTCGGTCGGTGGGGAGCTCCAGGGCACGCGGTGCCCCGTGGAGCTGTCGCCGCCACCAGCCGAGCTGTGCCTCCAGCGCCTCGTCGCGCAGCCAGCCGCGCTGCCACAGGGCGAAGTCCGGGTACTGCACCGGCAGCGGTGTCAGGCGCGGTGTCCGGCCCTCCAGGTGGGCCGAGTACAGCGTGGTCAGCTCATGGATGAGCACGCCCATGGACCACGCGTCGGAGATGACATGGTGCATGGTGAGCAGCAACACGTGGCGCTGCTCGCCCAGGCGCACCAGGAGCACGCGCCAGAGCGGGCCGGCTTCGAAGTCGAAGACCTGTCGCGCCTCGTCCTCGACGAGGGCCCGCAGCGCGGTCTCCTGCTCCGGCACCGTCTCCAGGTCCATCCACCCGGCGGGGAGCGGAGGCTCGGGAGCGATGACCTGGACGGGGCCTGCTTCCGCGTCGCGGAACGTCGTGCGAAGGGACTCGTGGCGCTGCTGTAAGGCCCGCAGGGCCTTGGTGAAAGCGGGCACGTCGAGCACGCCATCCAGGCGCACGGCGGCGGGCAGGTTGTAGGCGGCGCTCTCGGGCTCCAGCTTCGCGAAGAACCACAGGCGCTGCTGCGCGAAGGACAGGGGCAGGTTTCCGTCGCGCGGCGCGGGCTTGAGCGCAGGCACCGCGAGCGTGTTCCGCACGGCGCCCAGGGCCTCCAGGCGGCGGGCCACGGCCTCCACGGTGGGCGCGGTGAAGAAGTCGGCCAGGGGCAGCTCCACCTGGAACGCACGGCGGATGCGCGAGAGGACCTGGGTGGCGCTCAGGGAGTGGCCGCCCAGCTCGAAGAAGTCGTCCTCGGCGCCCACCGTTCCGGTGTGGAGCACCTCTTCATAGAGCGTCGCGAGCAGTTGCTCGGTGTCCGTGCGCGGAGCCCGGGAGGGCGCGCGGCGCAGCAGGGTGGCATCCGGTGTGGGCAGGGCCTTGCGGTCCACCTTGCCGTTGGACGTGAGGGGGAAGGCGTCCAGCACCACCACGGCCGAGGGCACCATGTACTCGGGCAGCCGCTCCTCGAGCAGCGCGCGGAGCGTCACGGGGTCATGGGCCTCGGAGGCCACCACGTAGCCCACGAGGCGCTTGTCACCCGGCGCGTCCTCGCGAGCGAGCACCACCGCTTCCTTCACTCCCTCGCACGCCAGCAGGGCGGCTTCGACCTCGGACAATTCGATGCGGTAGCCGCGCACCTTCACCTGGGCATCGGCGCGGCCGAGGAACTCCAGCACGCCGTCAGCCCGCCAGCGCGCGAGGTCTCCAGTGCGGTAGAGGCGCTTCCCGGGGACAGCAGAGAAGCAGTCTGGGACGAAGCGCTCCGCGGTGAGCGCGGGCTGGCCCACGTAGCCGCGGGCCACGCCATCGCCACCGACGAACAGCTCACCGGTGACACCCACGGGCACGGGCTGGCCGGAGGGGTCCAGCACGTACACCTGCGTATTGCCGATGGGGCGGCCGATGGGAACGGAGGTGCCGACGTGGGCGACGTCCGTCATGCGGTGGCAGGAGGTGAAGAGGGTGCCCTCGGTGGGGCCGTAGCAGGCCGTCACTGGAATGCGCAGCTCCTCCAGCACCCGGCGCACGTGCGGCGCGCTCACCACGTCACCGCCGGTGAGCAATTGCTTCACGCCGCGCAGCGCGGCGAGGCCGTACTCCACCACCTGGGTGAACAGGCCCGCGGTGAGGTGCAGCGTCGTCACGCCGTGCTTCACCAGCACGGCTTCCAGTTCCTTCAAGTCGCTGGGAGGACGGGGCGGGAAGACGACGAGCCGAGCGCCATGCAGCAGCGGCCCCCACAGCTCCAGGGTGGACGCATCGAAGGACACGGGGGCGATGAGGAGGAACGTCTCCTCCGGCCCGAGGTGCGCGTAGTCGACGCCGAAGACGGTGCGAAGCACGGCGGCCTGCGGAGTGCCGACGCCCTTGGGCCGTCCGGTGCTTCCAGACGTGAAGTCGATATACGCGAGGCTGCCGGGATGCGCGGAGGGAGGCGGCGCGTGCGTGGGCCGCTCGGAGAGTCGCGCCTCCTCCACGAGCACCGTGTGCGTCACCGCGGGGAGCGCCTCCACGAAGGCGCGCGTGGTGACGAGCACCTGAGGCGCCGAGTCCTCCACCATGGCGGCGAGTCGCTCGCGCGGATACGCCGGGTCCAGCGGCACGTAGGCGCCACCGGCCTTGAGGATGCCCACCAGCGAGACAATCAGCTCCAGCGAGCGCTCCAGCGCCACGGCCACGCGCGAGTCGGTGGACACACCCAGCTCGCGCAGGTGCCAGGCGAGCTGGTTCGCCCGCTCATCCAGCTGCCGGTAGGTGAGCGTCGCGTCGCCGAACACGACGGCGACCTTGTCGGGAGAGCGGGCCACCACCTGCGCGAAGACGTCGGGCAGGGTGGAGTCACGCGGGTACTCGGAGGCGGTGGCATTCCACTCCACCAGCAGTCGCCGGGCTTCCTCGGTGGCGACAGCCCCGTGTGTCGTGGAGGAGGTCCGCGCTTCCAGCTCGCGCGCGACGTCCTCCAGGGGGCGCGTGGGCCTCGGGCGTGGGCGTGACTCCTGGCGCTTGTCCGCCGTCGGTGCCCCCCGTCCCGCGAGGGCTTCGTCGATGAGTCGAGCCACGGCTTCGACGGTGGGGGACTCGAAGAGCCGGCGGAGGGGCAATTCCACGCCGAACGCGTGACGGATGCGGCTGACCGCCTGCGTGGCCAGGAGCGAGTGGCCGCCCAGGTCGAAGAAGCTGTCCTCGGCCCCCACGCGCTTCACGCCGAGCAGCTCCTGCCAGAGCCCGGCCAGGCGCTCCTCGGTGGCGGTGCGCGGTGCCACGTACTCGCGCGTGGCCATCCCCGCGAGGTCGGCGGCCGGCAGGGCCTTGCGGTCCACCTTTCCATTCGCGGTGAGCGGCATGGCCGGCAGCACCATGATGGCCGAGGGCACCATGTACTCGGGCAGCGTCTCCTTCAGCGCGGCCCGCAGCGTGGCGCCGTCCGTCTGCACACCCTCGTGCGCCACGACGTAGCCCACGAGGCGCTTTCCGCCGGGGCCGTCCTCGCGGGCCATGACAACGGCCTCGCGCACCGGGGGCAGCTTCGACAGCGCGGCCTCCACTTCGCCCAATTCGATGCGGAAGCCGCGCACCTTCACCTGCGCATCCGCGCGGCCGACGAACTCCAGCGTGCCGTCCTCGCGCCAGCGCACCACGTCGCCGGTGCGGTACAGGCGTGCGCCTGTCTCACCGGAGAACGGGTCCGGCAGGAAGCGCTCGGCGGTGAGCCCCGGCCTTCCCGCGTAGCCGCGCGCCACGCCCACGCCACCGATAAACAGCTCTCCCTTCACGCCCACGGGTACGGGCTCGCCGCGCGCGTCCAGCACGTACGCGCGCACGTTGGCCAGCGGGCGACCGATGGCGGGCACGCGCCCGTCCGCGACGCACTCGGTGAGCGTGGCCACCACCGTGGCTTCCGTCGGGCCATAGCTGTTGACGAAGCGCCGGCCCGGAGTGGCCCAGCGCGCCACCACCTCGGCGGGCAGCGCCTCACCTCCGGAGATGATGGTGCGCAGCTCCGGAAGCTCCTCGGCGGGTGTGGCCGCGAGGGCCGCCGGGGTGAGGCTGATGACGGTGACGGCCTCGGCGCGCAGCAGCTCCCGCAGCGGCGCGCCGGGCATCAGCTCCTCCAGCGGTGCCTGCACCAGCGTGGCGCCGGAGCACAGCGTGGTGAAGACCTCCTCCACCGACAGGTCGAAGGAGAGGCTGGCGAACTGCAACACGCGGCTGCCCGGGCCGATGCCGTACGCCCCCGCCTCCTGCGTGACGAGGTTGGCGACGCCCCGGTGCTCCACGGCGGTGCCCTTGGGCGTGCCGGTGCTTCCGGACGTGTAGAGCAGATATGCCAGGTGACGCGGGCCCACGCCCGTCACCGGTGCTTCGGTGCGCTCGCGAGACAGCGCGTCCTGCTCCGAGTCGAGACAGAGCGCGCGGGCGTGGTGGGCCTCCGGGAAGCGCTCCAGCAACGCGGACTGCGTCACCAGCACCGAGGCCCCGCTGTCCTCCAGCATGACCGCCAGGCGCTCACGCGGCAGCAGCGGATCCACCGGCACCCAGGCCCCCCCCGCCTTGAGGATGCCGAGCAGCCCCACCGCCAGCTCCATCGAGCGCTCCACGCTGAGCGCCACGCGCATCTCCGGCCCCAATCCCCTGCGGCGCAAGGCGTGCGCGAGCTGGTTGGCGCGGATGTCGAGCTGCGAGTACGTCAGCGACTGTCCCCGGAACCGGAGCGCCACGGCGTCGGGCGCACGCCGGACCTGCGCCTCGAAGAGCGTGTGGATGCATGCCTCAGGGAAGGGCGCCGACGTGCCAGTCCAGGCACCGCGCACCTGTTGCTCCTCGGACGGCTCCATCAGGGGCAGCTCGGAGATTCGGAGGTCTGGATTCGCGGCGGCGGCCTCGAGCAGCGTGCTCAGGTGCGCGAGCATCCGCTGGACGGTGCCGGGCTCGAAGAGGTCCGTGTTGTACTCGGCGGCGAGGCGCAGGCCCTGGTCGTCCGGCAGCTCCACCGCCAGCAGGGACACGTCCGCTTTGGCGGTCCGGTTGTCCACCGGCTGCGCATCCATCACCAGCCCCGGCAGACGCAGGGGAGGCATGGGCGCGTTCTGCAAGGTCAGCGCGACCTGGAAGAGGGGCGCGATGCTGAGCTGACGCCCGGGCTTGAGCGCGTCCACCAGCTTCTCGAAGGGCACGTCCTGGTGCGCGTACGCGCCCAGTGTCGTCTCGCGCACGCGGCCCAGCAGCGCGCGGAAGCCGGGCTGGCCTGACACGTCCGTGCGCAGCGCCAGCGTGTTGGTGAACAGGCCGATGAGGCCCTCCAGCTCGGCGCGGCCACGTCCCGCGACGGACGTGCCCACCACGATGTCCTGCTGTCCCGTGTAGCGGTGCAGCAGCGCCTGGAAGCCGGCCAGCAGCACCGTGAAGAGGGTGCCGCCCTCCGCGCGGGCCAGGGCCTTCAATGATTCGAGCAGCGCCGGAGGCAGCACCACCGTCAGGCGGGCCCCGCGTCCGGAAGGCACCGCCGGGCGAGGCCGGTCCGTGGGCAGCTCCAGCACCGCATCCGCGTCCAGCCGCTCGCGCCACCAGCGGACCTGGGACTCCAGCACCTCGCCCTGGAGGTACTCGCGCTGCCAGGCGGCGTAGTCCGCGTACTGCATGCGCGGCGCGGGCAGCGGCGAGGGCTGTCCCTCGGCGAGCGCCGGATACAGCGCGCTCAGCTCCCGGACCAGCACTCCCAGGGACCAGCCGTCCGAAACGATGTGGTGCAGGTTGAGCAGCAGCACGTGCTCGAGCACCCCCAGCCGGTACAGCACGGCGCGCAGCAGCGGCCCCTTCTCCAGGCCGAAGGGCTGACACGCGTCGGTGGTGAGCCGCCGCCACGCCTCGGCCTCGCGCTCGGCTTCGGGCAGCCCCTGCAGGTCCACCACGGGCAGGGAGATGCTCCCCGAAGCGGCGACGAGCTGCACGGGGCGCCCGTCCTCCTCCACGAAGGTGGTGCGCAGTGACGCATGGCGCTGCACCAGGGCCTGGAGGCTGGCGCGGAGGGCCGCGTCATCCAGCGTCCCGGACAGGCGCACGGCCACGGGGATGTTGAAGGCCGCGCTGCCTGGGCTGAGCCGGTCCTGGAACCACAGCCGCTCCTGGCCGAAGGACACGGGGACCCGCTGGACGTCACGGGTCTTGCTCCGCAACAGCTCCGCCAGCCGCGCGCGCTTCTGCTCCGGCGTGAGCCCGGCTGCTCCACCATCCATCCTCGACCGCGTTGAATCCATGGTGAGGAGGATATTCGGGCTATCACGCTCTCAGGTTTCCGCTCTCCCGCAGTGAGAAGGCGTTTCGATGGCAACCTTCACGCCAGGAGCGTGTGTGCTTCACTCAAGTGGTGATGGGAGTGCAGAGTTCCACGAGCACGCCATCGATATCCCGCACATAGGCCACCGTCTGCCCCCACGGCTTCTGCTTGGGGGGATGGGCGGCCTGGGCGCCGGCCTTCACCGCGCGCTCGTAGGCGGCCTGCACGTCCGTCGTGACGAGGGCCACTTCCACCGCGGCGGCGTCCTCCTTCACCCGGTTGGGGCGCACGGTGAGGCCGTTGTCCTTCGCCATGCTCTCCACCGCGAAGGCCAGGGCCGTGGCGCCGGTCTCCATCTCCGCGTAGGTGTTGCTCTCGTGGAGGAAGCGGCGTTTCAGGCCGAAGGCCTTCTCGTAGAAGTCGACGGTGGCGGGGACGTCCTGAACGTAGAGGATGACGTAGCCGAGCTTCATGGTGGCGCACTCCGGTAGAGGGTGGAGACAGCGTGAGGCCGTGTTCGCACGGTGCGCCGGGCCTGTCTTGAAGGAATCGGACAGGCTTCAGCCGGCGAGCGTGCCGGGCGTCACGCCCGCGAACTCACGGACCTCGCGCGACAGGTGGGCCTGGTCGGAGTAGCCGCAGGTGAGCGCCACGGAGGACAGGTCCTCGCCCTCCAGGGAGCGCAGCAGCCCCACGGCCCGTTGGAAGCGGAGCACCCGGGCAAGCAGCTTGGGCGCGACGCCCGCCTCGTCCAGCACGTCGCGGTGCAGGGTGCGCTCACTGACCCGCAGGGTGCGCGCCAGCTCGGACATGCGCACCTGCCCTCCCGACGCCAGGAGCGAGCGCAGCGCCTGCGCGGCGCGAGGGGATGGCGAAGCACCGGAGGAGGCCTGCCGCCGCGCGAAGCTCTCCTGGAAGAGGCGCAGGGCCCGCGCGGGTGAGGCACAGTCCTCCAGCCGCCGCTGGAGCACGGCGAGGTCCGGCGCACAGTCCGCCACGGGGACATTGAGCCCGCACACCTCGCGAGGACTCACGCCGAGCAGGGGAAGGGCCCACCCGGGCCTCAGTCGCACGCCGAAGCTCACCGCGCCGGGCTCGATGTCCACGAGCGCGAAGCGCTCCATGGGGCCCACGACGACCAGCTGCGGGTCGGCCAGCCAGGTGGAGCCTCGCGCGCCGCGGAATTGGAAGATGAGGTCCGTGCAGCCATCGGGCAGCACCCGGTGGCTGAAGGGCGCGGCACCGGGGGGCGGCGCGGTGAAGCGCCAGAAGGCGTCCACCGCCTCCGACAGGGAGGCGGGCGGCGCCCACTCCTCGTAGCCCGTCACGCCACCGCCGGCTTCCATCGTGCACCCATCCGTGGCCCCGGAGCCTGGCCGGGGGCAAAAGCCCTGTCACGTGTCAGGGATGTATTTATCGCGCGTCTATTTTCGCTGAAAGGAGCGGTGACCATGAACACGGCGAACCTGACGAGCCCGATGAATCCCGAACACCTGAACGACACTGTCATCGGCATCGACGCGCTCGCGCTCGCCCGCCTGTTCACCGCTCTGGATGCCGCGATGCTGGGAGATATCGCTGGCGACAGTCCACCCGGACCCTGACCTTCCGCGCCCCGTCGAAAGACGAGGCACGACGAGACCAGAGGCCGGGCTCCCAGAGGGGACCCGGCCTCTCGCTTTTCCGGGTCACTGCATCAATCACAGACATGGGACCATAGTTTCAATGGGAGAATTCTCGGTTCGCATCCGAGAGGTCCGGGTTCGAATCCCGGTGGTTCCACTCCACGCCGCGGTAGCCCAATTGGTAGAGGCGCTGCCTTCAGAATGCAGAGGTTGCGGGTTCGAATCCCGCCCGCGGCATAGCTGTTCCTGGTCCGGTTTCTGCTCCGGGATGCGATTGGATCGCAGCACGGCCGTCTACCGTGTGAACAGGGTTCGATTCCCTGTCGGAGCGCTCTTCTACTGCGAGAACGTGCTGATGATGCGGCACGCCTCGCACGCCACGCCGTACAGCATGCCCACGTCGGAGAAGAGGGCCTCTTCGTCCCTCACCTGACCGACGGCGTGCATGGGCTCCTTGCAGCGCGGGCACGGTGGCGCCTCCGGGTATTCGACCCAGGAAGGTGCTCCGCCCAGCCGATGGAGCCGCTCCCCGTCGCTCATCATGATGGTGCGCCACGTGCGTCCGCGCACGAGCTCCACCTCTTGATACTCCGGAGGCTCCACGCTTCGGGAGTGCTTGGAAGTGCCGTCCGCGCCCAGGCTCGACAGCGTGTTGTCCGGTGACAGCTCCACGTGGACCGTCCCGCCCGCCGCGAGACAGGTGAGGCACGTGGGCAGGCGCGCGGGCCAGGGCAGTCCATGGTCCGCGGCCTTGCCGTCGAGCTGGAGCGCATCCAACAGCTCGGAGCCGCACTTCGTGCAGGACGCGTCGGGAATGGAGCACCACAGCACCCCGCGCGCCACGGAGGCTTCCGTCGGTGCGTCGTCGTCGGCCTCCTCCGCGAGCACCTCCAGACACGTGGACGTGAAGTTGCGCACCAGCTTCCCGGAGGTGCGCTGCACCACGTTGGCGCGGCGCAGCCACGTCACGGCTTCCTGCCGCGCGCCCTCGTCGAGCGCACCCACCCACGCCTCGAGCGCACGCAGCGCCCCTGCATTTCCGGAGCGCGCGAGCGCCAGGGCCGCCGCGGCCACCGGGTCCTCCACCGACACGTACTTGCGCGGATGCCAGTCCGTCTTCAGCTCCGCCATCAGCGGAGCGAGGGCCGACGAAGGCGCATCCGTCCAGGCCAGTGACTCCAGCTCATGCTGGGGTGACAGCTCTCCGAGGTACGGGTGCAGGAGGGACGGGTCCAGCTCGGTGAGGGCGGTGAAGCCCTCCTCGAAGAGCCGGGAGCTTCGCCGCAGCGCCATCACGCCCTCGGCCAGGCGCACGCGGTCCTTCGGGGTGAGCGTCGCGTAGTCCGACGCCTCCGTCTCCTCGCCCGGAAGGCCCAGCTCCTCGAGCAGCGCCACCTCGCGCTCGTAGCAGGCATCCGACGCGGCGTGCTCGTCCTGTATCTGCGTGAGCCGGTCCTTTTCCGTCATGGCGCCAGCGTAGGGCAGGCGGGCTCCGGAGTGAAAACCCCGTGTCAGGAGCTGGGCTTCCCGCACGTCATTTCCCTCTGAAAGGAGCGGTGACCATGAAGAACATCGACCGTCGTAACGACATTGTCCGTGGCCTCGCCGTTCTGGCCGCGAACTCCGAGCCCGAGCCCGTTCCCGACGAGCTCGAGTGGCTGGACGGAATCGCTTCCTTCCGTGACAGCCGTCCCCGACCCTGAGTCTCCGTGCCCCGTCGTCTGACGGGGCATGCAGAGGCCAGAGGCCGGGCTCCCAGAGGGAACCCGGCCTCTCGCATTTCCGGGTTCCTTCGTTCGCAGCATCCCTCCTGCCCCGTTCGTCTATTGGCGGAGGACACCGCACTCTCAATGCGGAAAGACGGGTTCGACTCCCGTACGGGGCACTCGCAGTTCCCTTTGGTCCTGTAGCTCAGCGGATGAGAGCACTCGGTTGCGAACCGAGAGGTCGCAGGTTCGATCCCTGCCAGGGCCACATGTCGTGATTGAGGTCCTGTAGCTCAGTGGATTGAGAGCGCTCGGGTGCGAACCGAGAGGCCGCGGGTTCGACTCCTGCCAGGGCCACATGTTGTCTGCACGCCGAGCCAGCTGGAGACGGCATCGGTCTGACGTACCGACTTCGCCGGGTTCGATCCCCGGGGCGTGCATCTCCGTCAGTTGTGTCGTGAGGCTCGGGTGTGGCAAGGGGACACGCAGTGAGTCCCGTCACCCTGCAAATCAACCTCGCGCCCACGGACTACCCGCACGCGCGGCTCATCCTTCCGCATCAACTCCGCCAGCTCGCGCCCTCCATGCAGGAGGTGCTGCTGGTCATCGACCTGCACCGCAGCCAGGGTGCGCGCTTCGCGGGGGCGTGGGAGGAGCGGAAGCCGAAGATGGAGCGGCTGCTCTCGGAGCTGTCCGCCGGTGACTCGCGCATCCGCGTGGTGCCGGTGGACTACTCGCCGGAGACCACCCGCGCCCTGTCCGAGCAGTTCTTCGGAGGCACCCGGCTGCCGATGAAGGACTCGCGCGGCGGGCCGTACCACTCGTACTTCTTCGGACTGGCGGCGGCGGCGCATCGGCACGTGCTGCACCTGGACGCGGACATGCTCATCGGGGGCGGCTCGCGCACGTGGATGGCGGAGGCGGAGGCGCAGCTCGCCGCGCGCGAGGACCTGGTGAGCTGCAGCCCGCTCTCCGGGCCGCCCCGGGCGGATGGCACGGTGGCGGGAGACCCGCGCTGGTTCGAGCCGGACGGGCGCGTCCCCGGGGCCTTCCGCTACCGCCGCTTCAGCAGCCGCGTCTTCTTCGTGGACCGGGACGCCTTCGTGCGTCGCGTGGGCCCGCTGCGGGCACGGCTGGCGCCGCCCATCCACGTGCTGCGCGCGCTGCGCGCCGGCAATCCGCCGTACCGCGAGCCGGAGAACCTCGTCACCAGGACCCTGGTCCGGCGCGGACTGTGGCGGCTGGACTTCCAGGGCACGGCGCCGGGGCTGTGGACGCTGCACCCGCAGTACCGCTCGCCCACGTTCTATGAGCGGCTGCCGGAGCTGATTGCCCGCGTGGAGTCCGGCGACATGCCCGACGCACAGCGGGGCCAGGAGAACGTGCAGGACTGCCTGGTGGACTGGTCCGACGTGCGGGCGGCGCGGAAGAAGTGGTGGCGGCGCGGGTAGGGAAGGCGCCGCTTCCCGTCAGGAACCCGGCGCTGGCCGTCTGCGCGCGGCGCTCTACGTGTCCGCGGAGCGCAGCGTGACGGCGGCGCACCTCGCGAGGCGTGGGACTCCCGGAGGGGCTCGGAGCCCACGCCTCAGCGGTGACCTCTCAGCGCAGGGCCTTCTCCGACGTGACGATGCCGTCCGCGTCCGCGTAGAGGTAGTGGCCCGGCTGGAAGGTGACGCCGGCGAAGCGCACCTCCACGTCACGCTGGCCCTCGTTGCGCTTGCTGCTCTTGAGCGGATGCGTTCCGAGCGCCTTCACGCCGACGGCGGTGCGGCCCACCTCCTCCGCGTCGCGGATGCAGCCATTCACGACCACGCCGGCCCAGCCGTTCTTCTCCGCGAGCATGGCCAGGATGTCGCCCACCAGCGCGCAGCGGCGGCTGCCTCCGCCATCCACCACCAGCACGCGGCCCTGGCCCGGCTCCTCCAACGCCTTGCGCACGAGGGAGTTGTCCTCCGGCGCGCGCACCGTGCTGATGGGTCCGGAGAAGGCGCGGCGGCCGCCGTAGTCGAGGAAGCCGGGCTCGGCGACCTGGAAGTGCGCGGTGCCCGCGTGCTCGTCGCAGAGGTCGGCCGTCTTCAAGGCCGTGGACTCACTCATGGCGTCCCTTCCAGCGCGCGGAGGTCCTCCGCGTCCAGCTTCAACTTGAACGCTCCGAGCAGGTCCCGCACCTGCTCGACGGACGTCGCGCTCGCGATGGGGGAGACGACGGTGGCCTGGGCGCCGAGCCACGCGAGCGCCACCTGCGAGAGCGTCGCGCCGTGGCGCTTGGACACGCCGTCCATCGCCGCCAGCACGCCCCATCCGCGCGCGTTGTCGTACTTCTTCAGGACGCCTGCGGCGCGAGGAGACGGCGGCGTCGGCTGGCCCTTGCGGTACTTGCCGGTGAGGAAGCCGGAGGCGAGCCCGTAGTAGGGGGCCGCGGCGAGGCCCTCGCGCTCGCAGATGTCCCGCAGTGCTCCCTCGTAGGAGGACCGCGCGACGAGGTTGTATTCCGGCTGCAGCACCGTGTAGCGAGCGAGGTTGCCGCGCCGTGACGCCTCCAGCGACTCCGCGAGGCGCTGCGGCGTGTGGTTGCTCGCGCCCAGCGCGCGCACCTTGCCGGCGCGCACGAGCGAGTCGAAGGCGGACATCGTCTCCTCGGGCGGCGTCTTCGTGTCCTCATAGTGCGCGTAATACAGGTCGATGACGTCCACCCGGAGCCGGCGCAGCGAGTCCTCGATGGCGCGCAGGATGTGCTCCCGGCCCAGGCCGGCGCCGCTCTCCACCTGCGCGCCCACCTTCGTCGCGATGACGACGCGGTCTCTCACGCCGCGCTCCGCCAGCCACTTCCCGAGAATCGTCTCCGACTCGCCGCCCTTGTTGCCCGGCACCCAGCGCGAGTACACGTCCGCCGTGTCGATGAAGTTGCCGCCGCCCTCGACGTAGGCGTCGAGCACCGCGAACGAGGTGGCCTCGTCGCACGTCCAGCCGAACACGTTGCCGCCCAGGCACAGCGGCGAGACCTTCAGGCCGCTCGTGCCGAGCGCCCTCTGAGCTTCCATCGTCTTCTGCGTCATGCACGTCCCTCCCGGCTCGGTGGGGCCATTGCCGGAGGTCCGGGCCCCGCCGAGGTTTGCGGGCCCGAAGGTAAAGGGAAGGGTGGCGGTGCGCTCGGGTTTCCGGGCCCGCCTCCGGCGGAAGGAACGTTCATTCCGCTGAGTGACGTTCCGGCCGGGGGGAGCTGTCCAGGGTCGGACGGGTGACAGGCTCCGGGGCATCGCCACTCCGCTCACGCGGCCGTTGTCGCGGCACCGCATGGAGCGCTGCCGCACCCAGGGCAGGGCCAGGTTTCTGTTACGGCCGCGCGACCTGAGCCCGCACGTCGCGAGCCCGACGCGCGTTTTCAAGCAGGGCCCACGTCTGCGGCCGCTCCGCCAGCAGCGCGAGCCAGCCGTCCACCTCCGCCCGCATCGCCGGGTCCACGTCGCGCAGCTCCTCCAGCATGGGCACCGCCCGCGTCAGCCCCAGCCGGGAGATGGACTCCAGCAGCGCACTGCGCACGCCCCGGTCGGTCTCCGTCACGTACCGCGCGGCGAGCGCGTCCAGGCTCTTCGACAGCTCGGACACCGGAGACGTGCCCAGCGCCCGGGCCGCCGCCGCGCGCACCTCCGGATGTTCCGAGGACTGGAGCAGCTTGCGCACCTGCGCCACCGAGGCGCTGCCCACCGCTTCGATGGATGTGGACGTGAGCAGCCCCGCCGCCGTGCCAGGGTCGTCCGTCACCGCCGCCAGGGACACGGCCTTCTCCGCCACGCCCCGGAAGCGGCCGAAGTTGCGCGCGGCCTCCTCGCGGAAGTTCTCCACCACCGCCCCGCGCACCTCGGGCGCCGGGTCCTTCGCCCAGTCACGGTACACATCCTGGCCCTTCATCACCCTGCCGCCGAGCAGCTCGGTGGAGGGCTCGCCCGTGTGCGCCAGGGCTCGCACCAGCGTGGCCCGCAGCGCCGGGTCCTTCTCCTCACGAAGGTGCCCCACCAGCCGCTCCAGCACGGCGGGCCCGCCACCCATCGGGTAGCGCAGCACCCACGCCTCGGCCACCACCGCCAGCAGGTCCGGCTCTCGCTCCGACAGCAGCCGGGACCAGAGCGCCTCCTCGGGCAGCGACTCCACGAGCCCCCGGAGCTGCTCGCGCACGTAGCGGCGGTAGGCCGGTGAGGCGCTGCCCTTGCGGTACTCGTCCAGCAGCGGTGACAGCTGGCATGGCACCGCCTTCAGCGGTTCCGCATCCGGAGGCACCGCGCGGGCCGCCACCGCCGCGCCCGCATCCACGGCGCTGGAGGCGCTCACCCCGCCCGCGTCCGACTCCGAGGGGGACACCCCCCGGGCCGTGACGTCCGGAGCGCGGCCCCACTGGAGCCAACCCACCACGGCCCCCACGAGCACCACCGCCACGGCCGCCCACCCGAGCTTCCTTCGCGAGTCCGCCATGGCGCTCACTCTCCCGTCTCTTCCGGGCACCGGTGACGCATCCGCTTGTTCAGCCACAGGCGGTCGAAGTCCGTGTGGCCGGCGTCATAGAGCGCCTTGAAGTCCGCGGCGTCCTGCTCGAGGCGACGCTCCTGCCGCGCGTACTCCTTCACCTGCGGCAGCGCCGCCGAGCCCCCGGCCCGCAGCGTGTAGCGCAGGATGGCCAGGCGCACGCAGAGGGACTTCTCCGCGCGGAACGCCTCGGCGTAGTGCCGGAGCACCGCGTCCGTGTCACGCCCGTTGGACAGCACCAGCGCCGCCATCTCCCGGGCGTCCGCGTCCGGGTCCTCGCGCATCAACCGGGCCAGCTCCTTCACGGACGCGTCGTCCAGGCGCGCCGCCGGGTACGTGCCCATCTCCAGCGCGAGGGTCCGCACGTCCGCGTCGGTGGAGCTTCGCGCGATGTCCAGCAGCCGCGTCAGGTACGGCGTCACCGCGCCCGTGGCCTTGAAGTCATTGTCCATCACCCGGCCCAATGTGCGCGCCGCGTGCATGGCCACGCCCGTCACCCGCGTGTCCTGCTTCGCCAGCGCCGCCAGCCGGTCCATGGCCGCCGCGTCGAGGCGCGGCTGCGTCTCCAGCGCCACCAGGGCCTGCGCCTGGTGCTCCGGGGCGGCATGGCCCTCCGCCATGCCGAAGAGTCGCTCCACCACGCGCGAGTCCTTCACCGCCTCCGAGCCGCGCACGCCGCCCAGCAGCAGCAGCGACAGCTCCGGCTCCGTGGCGGTGTCCGCCCACGTGACGACCTGGAGCGCGGCGCTCGCGTCCCGGCCGATGACCTCCGAGAGGCGCTCGCCCAGGAAGGTGAGCGCGGCGGCGTCGTCCTGCTCCATCGCCTGTCGGATGGCGGCGCGCACGCCCTCCAGGCCGTACACGGCTTCGAAGTCCAGATAGCCCGCCCGGCAGGTGGTGCGCGGCAGCCGTTGCACCGCCGCCGGACCCGAGAGCGCGCCCGCCGCGCCGGCAACCAGGCAGGCCGCCACGCTCACCGCGCGCAGCGTCCGGCGCTTCCACGTCCACATCCGTTCCTCCATGGGCCGTTGCACTCCGTTCACCGAGCCCGCCCCGGCCCGACTGGAAGAATCCAATCTAGAACGATTTGCGGATAAGCCGGTTTCTTCCGTTCCCGTAAGCGGTGTCCATAATCGAGCCCTGACGGAACGGAGAAGCGGTGGGCATGGGAGCGGGCGTGAGTGGACGGCAGGCGGGCCCGTGCCGCGTGTTATGGAACGCGCCATGAACCACGCTCACAGTCAGGCCCTGTTCTCCCGTGCGCAGGCTCGCATCCCGGGTGGGGTGAACTCTCCGGTGCGCGCCTTCCGAGGCGTGGGAGGTGACCCCGTCTTCTTCCGTGAGGGCGCTGGCGCGTGGCTCACGGACGTGGACGGCAACCGCTACGTCGACCTCGTCGGCAGCTGGGGTCCGCTCATCCTCGGCCATGCGTACCCGCCCATCATCGACGCCATCGTCGACGCGGCGAAGCGCGGCACCACCTACGGCGCGCCTACCGCGGCCGAGGTCGAGTTCGCCGAGCTCATCTGCGCCACCATGCCGGCGGTGGAGATGGTGCGCCTGGTCTCCAGCGGCACCGAGGCCACCGTGGCCGCCATCCGCGTCGCGCGCGGCTTCACCGGCCGCGACTTCATCCTCAAGTTCGAGGGCTGCTTCCACGGCGCGGGAGACCCGTTCCTCGTGAAGGCGGGCAGCGGCGTGGAGACGCTGGGCCTGCCGGACTCGCCGGGCGTGCCGCAGGCGCTCGCGAAGCTCACCCTCACCGCGCCCTTCAACGACCTGGGCGCGGTGGAGCGCCTCTTCGCGGAGAAGGGCAAGGACATCGCCTGCGCCATCATCGAGCCGGTGGTGGGCAACATGGGCGTGCTGGTGCCGAAGCCGGGCTACCTCGAGGGCTTGCAGGCGCTCTGCCAGAAGCACGGCGTGCTGTTCGTCATGGACGAGGTGATGACGGGCTTCCGGCTGGCGCGCGGCGGCGCGCAGGAGCTGTACGGGCTGAAGCCGGACCTGACCACCATGGCCAAGGTGATTGGCGGCGGCATGCCGCTGGGCGCGTACGGCGGCCGGGCGGACATCATGTCGAAGGTGGCGCCGGCGGGGCCGGTGTACCAGTCCGGCACGCTGTCGGGGAACCCGGTGGCGGTGGCCGCGGGCATGGCGTGCCTCAAGGCGCTCGCGGCGCCCGGCACGTACAAGCGGCTGGAGGAGGTGAGCCGCATGCTGGCTGAAGGGCTCGCCGCCGAGGCGAAGGCCGCGGAGGTGCCCGTCACCATCAACCGCGTGGGCAGCATGCTCACCGTGTTCTTCACGAGCGAGGCCGTCTACGACTACCCCACCGCGAAGAAGGCGGACACGGCGCGCTTCGGGCGCTTCTTCCACGCCATGCTGAACGAGGGCGTCTACCTGCCGCCGAGCCAGTTCGAGGCGGCCTTCGTGTCGCTGGCCATTGGCGAGCCGGAAGTAGCGCACGTGCTCGCGGCTGCGAGAAAGGCCTTCCGCTCGCTTGGCAAGGCCGGTTGAGCCGGAGCCCCTCGAGGGGCCCATCCGCTTCGGTCCCTATACCCTCGTGCGCCGCATTGGCGCCGGGGGCATGGGAGAGGTGTTCCTCGCGCGCGAGGAGTCGCAGCGCCGCGCGTGCGTGGTGAAGAAGGTGCTGCCGCAGCTCATGGCGGACCCGAAGTTCGTGGGCCGCTTCCGCGACGAGGCCCGCGTGGTGGTGCGGCTGGACCACCCCAACATCGCCCGCGTGTACGCCATGGGCGAGGTGGACGGGCAGCTCTACCTGTCCATGGAGTACGTGCAGGGCAAGACGCTCAGCCGGCTGGCGTACCGGCTGCGGCAGCTCGGAAGAACGATTCCGCTGGGCATCATCCTGCACCTGGGCGAGCGGCTGTGTGAGGGGCTGGCTTATGCACACGACGCGAAGGACGCGGAGGGCCACCCGCTGCACCTGGTGCACCGGGATTTGTCCCCCGCCAACGTGTGCCTGAGCTACGCGGGCGACGTCAAAATCATCGACTTCGGCGCGGCGCAGTCCACGTTGAAGGAGCAGCAGACGGCGCCGCGCGTGGTGATTGGCAACCTGACGTACATGTCGCCGGAGCAGGCGCGAAAGCGCTTCGTGGACCGGCGCGCGGACGTGTACGCGGCGGGCGCGCTCCTGTGGGAGCTCGTGGCGTGGCGGCCGCTGGCCCAGCGCGGAGACCCGGTGGAGCGCTGGCGTCGCGCGGCGTACCCGACGTGGGAGCCCGCGGGCCGCTTCCGGGCGGGCGTGCCGACCAGCCTGGATGCGCTGTTGATGCGGGCGCTCGCGTCCGAGCCGGAGCACCGCTTCCCGGACGCGGTGGCGCTGGGCGCGGAGCTGGCGCGGCTCAAGGCGAAGCTGACGCAGGGCGTGGGGGACGCGGACGTCGCGAGGCTGATGGAGAGCGTCTTTCCGCGAGAGAAGGTGGCGGAGGAGAGGGCGCTCCAGGAGCTGCTGCGCGAGGACGCGTCCCGCAAGCGCACCGAGCAGGAGCTGGCCGCCATCCTCACGCCGCCCAACGCGCTCGCCTTCGAGCACAGCGGCATCGAGACGCCCGCGGACTTCGTCCCCGAGGAGCGGCCGTCAGCCGCCAGTCGCACGGCCATGTACGGCGTGGGGACGCCCCGCGCGGACGCCGCCGTCACCGAGGCGCTCGACGCCGCGAAGGTCGCCGCCGCGGCGCGCAGTAGCACGGAAGGGGTCGTCACCGAAGCGCTCGAGGCCTCGAAGGTCTCCGCCGCAGCGCGCAGTGGCACGGAAGGGGTCGTCACCGAAGCGCTCGAGGCCTCGAAGGTCTCCGCCGCGGCACGCCGTGGCACGGAAGGCGTCGTCACCGAAGCGCTGGAGGCCTCGAAGGTCCTCGGGGCCATCGCCCGCGCCGAGGCCTCGCGGGCAGGCGAGCCCGCTCCCATGTACTCCGGCCCGGAGGACACGGTGACGCCGGTGCAGACGCCCCGCGCCACCACGGCGCGGCCCGCGCGGCCCGCGACGCGTGAGACGCAGGTGGGCTTCGGCGTGGACATCTCCCAGTCGGTCGACTCGGCCGCCGTGGAGGCGCGGCGGCAGGAGTTGGTTCGCGCCATCACCGGCGAGGACGAGGCCACGGTGCTGGAGCGCCCCACGCCGACCCGGCGGCGGCGGGTCCTGCTCGCCGCCGGCCTCTTCGCGGGGGCCTGCGCCGTGGGCCTCGGCGTCGCCTGGGCGCTGGTGCACCCGTAACCTCAGAAGCCTTCGGCCACCGCTGCCTGGACCCCGCTCCCATCCAGCGGCAGGAAGAGGCGGAAGGTGGTGCCCTGGCCCGGCTGGGACTCCAGCGCCACCCGGCCCTGGTGCGACTCGATGATGCGCTTCACCACCGCCAGGCCCAGGCCGGTGCCCTTGGCCTTGGTGGTGAAGAAGGGCTCGAAGATGCGCGCGCGCACCTCGGGGGAGATGCCCGGGCCGCTGTCGGCGAACTGCACCTCCACCTCCGGCGTGCCCGGCGCGCGCCGCACGCTGGCGCGCAGCATGCCGCCCTGGGGCATGGCCTGCACCGCGTTGATGGCCAGGTTGAGGAAGGCCTGCCGCATCATCCGCTCGTCCACCGTCACCGACGGCACGTCGTCCGACAGCTCCAGCTCCACGCGCACCTTGCCGGCGGCTTCCGCCAGCGCGCCGCGCACCGCGTCCTCCACCAGCGGCGACAGCGGCACCGCGTACGGGTGCGGCGCGGGCGGCCGCGCGAAGGTGAGCAGGTCCGCGACGATGCGGTTGAGCCGGTCCGCCTCCTCGCCCACGATGTCCACCAGCGGCACCGCCGCGCTCTCCGGGCCGATGATGCGGCGGATGGACGCCACCGAGTTGAAGATGGCGCCCAGCGGGTTGCGCACCTCGTGGGCCACCACCGCGGACAGCTCGCCCAGCGCCGCCAGCCGCTCGCGGCGCACGAGCTGCGCCTGCGTCCGCGCCAGCTCCACGTAGCTGGCCTTCAAGTCCTCCACCAGCCTCGCGCCCTCGCGGGCCAGCGCGAACTGGTTGGCGATGGCGCTCGCCCGCTCCACCTCCGAGGGCGTGAAGCGGCGCGGCCACCGCGTCTCCACCGCCATGATGACGCCCACCGGCCGCTCGTGGACCACCAGCGGCAGCACCAGGTAGGCGCGCCCCCCCGACGTGCGCCGCAGCTCCTGGTTGACGCGCAGGTCCGCCTCGGCGTCCTCCACCAGGACCGGCTCGCGCGTGTGGAAGGCCAGCGCCGCCAGCGACGAGTAGGCCGGGAGCAGGGGAAGGCTCCGCCCGAGCAGCTCCGGGTGGCCGCCCGTCACGGAGCGGAACTCCAGCCGCTCACCGGTGGCGTCCGGCAAGAGCACGTAGGCATCCGGCGTGTCGACGATACGCGCCAGGCTGGTGACGCCGGTGGTCATCAGCTTGTCCAGCTCCAGCGTGGCCGCCAGCGCCTTGGCCACCTCGTGCAGCAGCGCCAGGTCCTCCGCGCGCCCGCGCAGCTCGTGCAGCAGCCGGTGGGACTCGATGGCCGCCGCGAAGTGGCTGCCCATGGCCTGCAGCGTCTCGCGCTCCAGCGGGGTGAGCGGTCGCTGCTCGCGGAAGAGCACGGTGAGGGTGCCCACGCCCCGCGAGCGCACCCGCAGCGGCACCACCACCACGGTGTGGAAGCCCTGCCGCGACAGCTCCTCGCGCAGCAGCCCGGGGCAGGACTTCACGTCCCGCTCCACCGGGGCCCCGTCGCGCTGCGCCTGGGCGGACAGGCCACCGGCCTGCCACAGGTGGGCGAAGCGCTCCGACGTGTCGTCCTCCAGCCCGCGCGCGTACGTCAGCTCCACCTCGTGCGCGCCGTCCACCGGCAAGAGCAGGGCCACCGCGTCGCAGCCCAGCAGGTCGACGATTTCCGCGGTGCCCGGGCCGAAGAAGGCATGCGGGTGCGGCGCCGAGGCCGCCTCCGACGCCAGCCGGTTGAGCGACGCCAGCGCCGTGTTCTGCGCGGACAGCCGGGAGATGGTGAGCGCCGCGTCCAGCGCCGCGGACACCTGGGCGCCGAAGAGTCGCGCCGACGGCAGCTCCTCCTCGCGAAGCCAGTCCCCCGCCAGCGCGAGCATCGCCCGGCCCTGTCCCTCCACGTCGATGCGCACCGCGATGACGTGGGGCTGCCCGGCGCGCTGCAGGCCCACGCGCACCTCGTCCGCAAGCGCGGGGGCGCCTTCCTCCAGGAACCGCCCTGCCTCCTGCGGCAGCTCCGGCGAGTAGGCCGCGCCCTCGCGCCAGGCCCGCTCCAGCACCCCGGACCACTGGCCCACCACGTCGCGCACCCAGCGGCCGCTCAGCGTCTGCGCTTCCGGAGGCACCAGTCCCGGCGGCACGAAGGTCTGTCCCAGCCGCACGCCCGGGCCCTCGGGGGACAGCCAGGCGAAGGCGAGCCCCAGCTCCTCCAGTCCGGAGAACATCCGGCGCAGCACCTCGCCCTCGGTGCGCAGCGCGGGCAGCCCCGCGCCCAGCTCCGCCAGCCGCTGCAGCACCGCCCGGCGCCGGTTGCGGGAGGTGGCGTCGCGCACCATCACCACGAAGTCCTCCCCGTTGGGGATGACGGTCATCTCCGTGCGCCGGTCGCCCAGGGTGGTGCGCACCGTCGCTTCATAGGTGGTGGGGACGTGCTCGCCTCGCAGCCGTCGCGCGTGCCGCCCGGCCAGCTCCGCCGCGCTGGCTTCGTCCAGCGCCGACGTGAAGAGCTGCCCCAGCAGCGACTCGAGGGGGCGTCCCAGGAACGTCACCAGGGCCTCGTTCAAATAGACGAAGCGGCGGTCCCGGATGACGGCGACGCCCAGGGGCATCGCATCGAAGGGGCTGTAGGCAGCCCGGAGGTCGGTGGCGGCAATCACGGCCCTCCAACTCTTCCACTGCTTCCAGTCCGGGGGGTAGGGGTGACCCCCTCACTTCGCCCACCAGCCCACAGCGAAGCGCCGCGCCTCAGGGCTTCCCCGTAGCCCGGCGGGGCCGGCTCGTGACAGGAACACCTCACTCGTGGCGAGGCGGGCCTCCAGGGAACGGCCGGCGCGCCCCCTCATGAAGGAGGGGGCGCGAGGGCCTTGGCACCTGGCGCGCTCTCAGCGAGGCGCGCCGCCGGCGCTCCACTCCGCGCTGCGGTGGTGGACCTTCTGGTAGAGGCCGATGAGCTCCGCCTCGCCGAGGATGTGTCCATCCATGGCATCCAGCAGGTCCAGGCGGGAGGTGCGGCCCAGATCCGGCAGCATGGTGTCCAGCGCGTACAGCCGGAAGTAGTAGCGGTGCCGGCCCACCGGCGGCATGGGGCCGCCGTAGCCCTGGCGGTTCCAGTCGTTCATCCCCTGGCGCGCGCCCGCGGGGAGCACGTCCGGGTTGGCGCCTTCGGGCAGGGCCTGCGTCCCGGGTGGGATGTTGTAGACGAGCCAGTGGCACCAGGTCATCTGGGGGTTCTGCGGGTCCGGAGCGTCCGGGTCCTCCACGATGAGCGCCAGGCTCTTCGTCCCGGCCGGCGGGTTCGACCACTGCAAGGGCGGGGAGAGGTCATCGCCCTCGCCCGTGTAGGCGATGGGGATGAGGTCTCCGTCCTTGAAGCGGGGGGACGTGAGCGCGAGGGGCTTCGGCATGGAGTCCTCCGAGATGCGAATGGGATGTCCATGAGCAAGCTGGCGACGTGAGACCCCGGGCGACGAGGAGCGGCGGTACAGGCGCTGGAGCCCCGGCTGCCAGGGCGACGGAGCGGGCCGTCCCGCCCCCGTGCTTGATGGGAGCCCCTACGACTCCGCCCGGCCTGGAAGGCGGACAGGGGAGCCGGGCCCCTCCAGCCAGCCCCCACCCCGGCACGCCAGACGGGGAGGCGACGGGTTTTCGCCCTCCACCGGGGCAGATCGCGATAGCGCAGCTTCCGGGTGCCGCAATCGCTCCTGTGGGCCGGTGTCCAGGGCTGGATGGTACCGGTTGCGTGTGCCGCGCATTCGGTGCTAAGCGGCGCCCGCGCGTGCAGGGGACGGGGTCGGGTGGTGGCAGGAAACCCGAGGTTTTCCCGGGGTTTGGGGAGGCGTCCGAATGGCGGAGAAGGAGCCCCGGGAGGACAAGCCGGCTTCGGACGGCAACGAGCTGGGCGACACGGCGCGCCAGATGAGAGCCGCGGAGCCGTACATCGCGGCGGTGTGGAAGCTGACGGGCGGAGCGGTGGTGGGCGTGCTGGGCGGCTACTGGCTGGACAAGTGGCTGGGGACGGGGCCGTGGCTGCTGGTGGGACTGAGCCTGGTGGGGATTTGCGTGGGCTTCTACGGATTCCTCCGGGAGATGGCCCGACTGGGGAAGCGGAAGTGACGGGGAAGGGCGCGGGGAAGGACCCCTTCGGGGCGCACGCGGGGCTGGCGGCGGGCGTGGCGGTGGTGGGCGTGGCAATCGCCGCGCTGCTGCCGAAGGTGGTGGAGGACAAGGTCTCCGCGCTGTGGGGTGTGGGGCTGGCGGCGGTCACCGGAGCGGTGGCGCTGGTGCTGAAGCGGCGGGCGGTGCGGCAGGACCTCAACGCCGCGCTGAAGGTGGTGGGGGTGGTGTTCGGCCTCCGGGCGGTGGGTGTGCTGGTGGGATTGCTGGGCGTGATGTCGCGGGGACTGGCGGCGGTGCCATTCATCGCCGGTTTCTTCGGCGTCTACTTCGCGCTGCAGTGGATTGAAGTGAGCTACGTGATGGCCGCGTCCAAGGGCGCGGCGGGCGGAGACGAGTGATGCGCAAGGCAATGGTGCTGATCGCCAGTCTGTTCGCGGCCGCGGCGTGGGCCTCCGGGCAGGAGGCCGGCGAGCACGGCGGTGGTGAGGACGTGCCGGGGTACATCCTCCACCACGTGACGGACTCGCGGGAGATGGAGCTCGAGGTCCCCCTGGGCCAGCCCATCCACCTGGGGACGCTGCCCACCATCCTCATCCCGTTCCACGCCGGCGCGTGCACGCCGAAGATGACGGACCACGGCGAGGTGATGCCGGGCCTGATGGACGGCTGCCTGGACCTGTCCCTCACCAAGCACACGGTGTTCATGTTCGTGGCGGCGGCGCTGCTGCTCATCACGATGCTCGTCTGGAGCAACCGCGACAGGACGAAGCTGGTGCCGCGCGGCACGGGCGCCAACCTCATCGAGATGCTGGTGCTCTTCGTGCGCGACGAGCTGGCCATCAAGAACATCGGCAAGGAGGAGGGCCCGCGCTACGTGCCGTACCTCCTGACGGCGTTCTTCTTCATCCTCTTCATGAACCTGCTGGGCCTGGTGCCCTGGATGTCCACGGCCACCGGCAACATCGCCGTCACGCTGGCGCTGGCGGTGTGCACCTTCATCGTCACCCAGGCGGCGAGCATCCGCGCGGCGGGCCTGGGCGGCTACTTCAAGCACCTGACCGGCGGCGTGGCCCCGTGGCTGTGGCCCATCATGATTCCCGTCGAGGTGCTGGGCCTGTTCACCAAGCCCTTCGCCCTCACGATGCGTCTCTTCGCCAACATGCTGGCGGGCCACATCGTCCTCTTCTTCCTCCTGGGCCTCATCTTCATCCTCGGCCACCCCGCAATCGCCGCGGTGAGCGTGCCCTTCGCCTTCGCCATCTACCTGCTGGAGCTGTTCGTGGCCTTCGTGCAGGCGTACGTGTTCACCATGCTGTCCGCGCTGTTCATCGGCATGGGCGTCGCCATGGGTCACCACGCGCACGACGACCACGGCCACGGCCACCAGGAGGGTGGCGCCAGCCACGACCACGGCCGGGCCCACATGTAACGAGTTGGCGGGGCGCGCGGTATCCGGCGCCCCGCGTTGAAGACCCGGCGGTTCGAAAGGCCGCCGGAGGTAGTCCCCAAGGGATGAAACCGACCCCCCCACAAGCGGGTCATCGCCTACGAAAGAAGAAGTGCTCCCATGACGAACCTCGCTCTCGCCTTCCTCGCCGCCGGCTTCGGCGCCGGTCTCTCCATCATCGGTGCCGCGCTCGGCATCGGTAAGCTCGCCGCCGCCGCCATGGACGCCACGGGCCGCCAGCCGGCCGCCGGTGGTGACATCCGCACCACCATGATCATCGCCGCGGCCCTCATCGAAGGCGCCACGCTGTTCGCGCTGGTCGTCTGCATCCTGCTCGCCACCAAGACTTCCTGAGAGTCGAGCGCAGGTCCGAAGCCCCACCGGACTTGAAGGCCGGTACCCGCGGGAGTCCTTCGCGGGTGCCGGCTTTCGCCGGTCGCAGTCACCGTTGATTCCGCACCCTCCCTCCCTCACGCCGGACACCCGTCATGCTCCTGCCCCCTGTCCTCGCCGCCAGCAGCTTCGTGTCGGTCCAACCGGGCCTCATCTTCTGGACCCTGGTCACCTTCGTCATCGTCTTCTTCGTCCTGCGCTGGAAGGCGTGGGGGCCCATCCTGCAGCTGGTGCAGGAGCGCGAGAAGCAGATTGCCAACGCCGTCGAGAGCGCCAAGCGTGAGCGCGCCGAGGCGGAGAAGCTGCTCGCCGACCAGAAGACGGCCATTGCCGAGGCCCGCCGCCAGGCCGCCGAGGACACCCGCCGCATCCAGGCGGAGATGGAGAAGTTCCGCGAGGAGCTGATGGCCAAGAGCCGCAAGGAGGCCGAGGAGCTGAAGCTCAGCGCCCGCCGCGAGATTGAGGAGCAGAAGGCGAAGGCCATCGCCGAGGTCCGCGCCATGGCGGTGGACCTGTCCATCGAAGTGGCCAGCAAGCTCATCAACGAGCGCATGGACGACAGCAAGCACCGCGCGCTGGCCGACCAGTTCGTGCAGGGCCTCCCGCTGGGCGGCACCGGCGCCGTTCGTCGCAGCGCCTAGTTCGGGGAAGCGCGCCCCCCGGCGCGCGCGTTCCAGGGAATCACCATGGCTCTATCCATCGGCATCGTCGGGCTTCCCAACGTGGGCAAGTCCACCCTGTTCAACGCGCTGTCGGCCGCGGGCGCGCAGGCCGCCAACTACCCCTTCTGCACCATCGAGCCCAACGTGGGCGTGGTGCCCGTGCCGGATGACCGGCTGGACAAGCTGACGGCGCTCATCAAGCCGCTCAAGAAGGTGCCCACCTCGCTCGAGTTCGTGGACATCGCCGGCCTGGTGCGCGGCGCGTCCAAGGGCGAGGGCCTGGGCAACCAGTTCCTGGGCAACATCCGCCAGGTGGACGCGGTGCTCCACGTGCTGCGCTGCTTCGAGGACGACAACGTCACCCACGTCGAGGGTGGGGTGAACCCGGTGAGGGACCGGGACGTCGTCGACACGGAGCTGTGCCTCAAGGACCTGGAGACGGTGGAGAAGCGCCGCGAGCGCACCCAGAAGAACACCAAGGTCGGCGGCAAGGCGGGCGACGAGGCGAAGGCCGAGCTGGTGCTGCTGGACCGCATCAAGGCCGCCCTGGACGCGGGCATCACCGTGCGCGCGCAGAAGCTGACGGAAGAAGAGCGCGCCGTCATCCGCGACCTCTTCCTGCTCACCGACAAGCCGGTGCTGTACGTGGCCAACATCGGCGAGTCGGAGATTGGCAAGGAGGACTCCAACAAGCACGTGCAGGCCGTGCGGGAGATGGCGAAGAAGGAGGGCGCCGAGGTGGTGGTGCTCGCCGCCGCCATGGAGTCCGAAATCCAGCAGCTGCCCGAGGAGGAGCGCGCGGGCTTCCTGGAGAGCGCGGGCCTCAAGGAGCCGGGCCTCCACAAGGTGGCGCGCGAGGGCTACAAGCTGCTGGGCCTGTGGACGTACTTCACGGTGGGCGAGCAGGAGTGCCGCGCGTGGACCATCCACAAGGGCTACAAGGCCCCGCAGGCGGCCGGCGTCATCCACTCGGACTTCGAGCGCGGCTTCATCAAGGCCGAGGTCATGCGCTGGGAGGACCTGGTGAAGCTGGGCAGTGAGTCCGCCGTGAAGGAGAAGGGCATGCTGCGCGTGGAGGGCAAGGAGTACGTCGTCCAGGACGGCGACTGCATGCACTTCCGCTTCAACGTGTAGTCCCTACCGACAGCTCCATTCGTCCACGCGGGCGCTTCCCACTCCGGGGGCGCCCGCGCTGCGTTTCTACAGCCGGCCCGGCCCGCGCAGCAGCGTGAAGACCCAGAGGCCCACGGCCACCAGCGCGAGCGCGGTGGTGAAGACGGCGGTGCGGCGCGCGACGGTGGAGTCCCCGGACTGGCGTGAGGCGTGGAGCCACGCTCCGCCCACGCGCAGCACGAGGAAGGCGACGAGCAGCACCGGCCCCACCACCTGCCAGCCCGCGGGCCGCGTCAGCAGCACGGCCCAGGAGGCAACGAGGGAGATGTTGCCCAGCAGGGACAGCAGGGCGAGGCGGGGGGGCGTGCGTCGGGAGTCCACGGTGCGGCAGTCTCCCCGTGACGCGCCGGCCTGTCGAACTGCTTGTCCTACAGTCGTACCGAGTTTTCACGATTTGACGGCACGGGTGTGTGTGCCGCTACCGTGTGTGCGCATCCCCCCCGCTCGCCCCCGAAATTCCGTCTCTGGAGAGATCCGCTTGCACATGAGAAGACGAGTTGTCGTCTCCATGGCTGTTGGTGCTGGTGTCCTGGCGTTGGCCGCTCCCGCGTCCGTCCGTGCGTATCGCACGTGGGCGGAGGAGCAGCGCCGTCTGCGCTTCGAGGACTTCATGCAGCAGCCCGGCGAAGACGCCCCCCCGCAGCTCAAGGCCGCCGTCGAGGAGGAGCTCTTCGAGAACTCCTACCGCGAAGAGGACATCGACGACGCCTTCGCCCGCTGGATGGCCCACAAGGCCTACTGGGGCATCCCCACCGCGCAGGGCACCGACACGCTGCTGGCCGAGGCCCGCGCCGAGTCGGAGCGCTGGGCGCACCTGATGCCGCGCGCGCCGGGCCAGAAGGGGCTGGGGCAGAGCGCCAACTCCTGGGTGAACCTGGGGCCCACGGACGCGAAGTTCCAATACAACGGCACGCTCTACACGCAGGTGGACTCCGGCCGGCTCACCCACATCGCGGTGGACCCCAGAGAGCAGAACGTCGCGTACATCTCCACCTCCGGCGGCGGCGTGTGGAAGACGCACGACTTCTTCTCGCCGGACCCGACCTGGCACCCGCTGACGGAGACGCTGGGCAACCTGGCCGTGGGCGACATGGCCATGGACCCCACGAATCCGGACACGCTGTACCTGGGCCTGGGTGACTTCACGGACCTGCCCGGGGGCCAGGTGGTGAAGACCACCAATGGCGGCTCGAGCTGGAGCACGCCGGTGTCGCTGTCCGGCACGTACCCGGCCGGCTCGGGCGGGCTGTCGGTGCGGGCGCTGCGCGTGCGCGCCCTGATGGTGGACCCGAGCGCGCCCCACATCCTCCTGGTGGGCACGGAGGCGGGCCTGTACCGCTCCACCGACGCGGGCGCGTCCTTCCAGCTGCTGGACCTGCCCAACGTCGGCACGCAGACGCCGGACACCGTGTGGACCATCGCCTACACCGGCCAGGTGGATGGGGTGAGCCGTTGGGCCATCAGCGGGACGGCGTATGCGACTCCCACCGCGGCGGCGCCGACGGCCTCCTCGTCGGTGCAGGGCGACATCTGGGTGAGCACGGACGCGGGCCTGACCTGGTCCTCGCGCCTGGCGGCCAACGCGCTGCCGGACTTCGACAACAACCCGGCCACGCTGACGGACGTCAACCGCATCGCCCTGGCCTCGGGCACGGCGCCGGAGGACCCGACGCGCACGGTGCTGTTCGCGCTGACGGGCAAGCGCTCCGTCGTCGCCGACGGCGCGGGCATCTGGCGCTCCCTGGACGCGGGCAACACGTGGCAGGACGTGTCCGGCAATGGCAAGGGTGACGGCCAGATTCGCAACATGACGTTCCTGGACACCTCCCAGTGCGTGAGCGTCAACGTGCACAACCTGCAGGCCTGGTACAACTCCACCATCGCGGTGGACCCGGGGGACGACAACCGCGTCATCCTCGGCGGCACCTACTGCGGCCTGCGCACCATCAACGGCCTGTCCGACAAGCCCATCTGGGAGGCGGTGTCGCACTGGCTGCCCACGTACACGGATGGCTCCACGACGGATGACGGCCTGCTGCCGTACGTCCACGCCGACTGGCACGTGACGCAGGTGCTGCGCACGCCCACCGGCTACATGGTGCTGGTGGGCAGCGACGGTGGCCTCTTCACGTCCACCAACGCCTTCACCCCCGGCAAGATAAACCAGGAGACGGTGCAGTGGCGCTTCCCCAACCGGGGCCTGGCGACGCACCTGATGTACAACGTCGCGTCGGGTGACCCGGCCACGGGCAACCAGTTCGTCGCCTTCGCGGGCCTGCAGGACAACGGCACGCGCTTCCGCGACACGGCGAGCTCGCCCACCACCTTCAACCAGGTCATCGGCGGCGACGGCATCGGCGTGGCCGCGTCCCGCGTGGGCGAGGACAGCATCTACTGGGGCTCGGTGCAGTACAGCTCCGCCCGCTGGTGCGACCCGGACGACCCGGCCACCAACGGCTGCAACCAGGGTGTGAGCGGCACCTGGCGGACGCTGGTTCCGCCCACCACCGCGGCCACGGGCGGCTGCGCCGGTGACGCCACGACGTTCCTCACCAAAATCATGGCCGTCCGCTCCGGCAGCCGACCGGCGGCCATCACCGGCACCACCTACGGCGTCTTCCGCCTGGTGGGTACGCCCAGCGGCACGGACCGCCGCCAGTGGCAGCACCTGGGCGCGTGCATCACCAGCAACCAGGTGCGCGCCCTGGGCGTCTCCACCACGGTGGACGGCCTCTACGGCGTCGCGGCCTCGGGTGGGCGCTTCCGCATCATGTCCGGCTGCACGCTGGACACGCCGGCCGCGTCCTGCACGTGGACCCAGACCAACCTCATGGGCGTGGACCTCAACGGCAACGGCACCGTCGAAGGCACCGAGTTCCCCACCTTCACCAGCAGCGTGGACTTCCCGCCGAACCACACCGGCATCACCCCGGGCGACATGTTCGTGGGCTCCAGCGTGGCGCCGAGCGGCACCCTGGCGCCGGGCGTGGGCCGCGTGTTCCTCACGCGCAACCGCGGCATGCTGTGGCAGAACATCACCGGTGACCTGCCCGACGTGCCGGTCAACGTGGTGCGCTTCGACCTGTCGGACACCACCAACCAGACGCTCTTCGCGGGCACGGACCTGGGGGTGTACCGGACCACCAACCAGGGGGCCACGTGGGAGCGCTACGGCGTGGGCCTGCCGCTGGTGAAGGTGACGGACATGTTCGTCGGCCGCACGGGCGGCCTGCTGCGCGTCTCCACCTTCGGCCGCGGCATGTGGGAAATCCATCCGTCCGCCACCGCCGAGCGCGGCGTGGCCGGCAACGGTGACTACGACCGCAACGGGCAGCTCGACTTCGTGGACCTGCTGGCCACGGCCAACCGCCTGGGTACCACCCCGGCCACCGAGGCGAAGCCCTACTACGACTGGAACCAGGACCTCGTCGGCACCGCCAACGCGGTGGACGAGCAGGACCTGAGCCAGCTCCTCAACCGCTACGGAGGCCGGCCGTGAGCATGCGCGCGACCTCTTCCCCTCATTCGTTCCTCCTGGAGCGCAATCCCGTGTCACAGCGCCTTGCTGTCGGTCTCACGTTGCTCGTGGCGCTGTTCGCCACCGCCTGCGGCGACGACCCGAAGCCCCAGCCCGCGGAGGCCACCCTGGTCTTCCGCACCCAGCCCGGCTCGGTCCGGGCGGGTGAGAAGCTGGGGGATGTCGAAGTGGCCCTCGTCGACGCCAGCGGCAACGTCCTCACCGACCGCGGTGGGACGGTGCAGCTGACGCTCACCGATGCTCCCGAGGGTGCCCGGCTCGAAGGCGCCACCCGCTCCCCGCTCAGCTACGGCGTGACGCGCTTCACCGGCCTCTCCGTGGGCAAGGCCGCCGCCGGCATGAAGCTGTCGGCGCAGCTGGGCACGCAGACGGTGGCCAGCGCCGCCTTCTCCGTGCGTCCGGCGCCCGCCGCCGTGATGGCGCTCACCAGCGTCCCCACGGATGTGGATGTCGGCGGGGTGCTCGCTCCGGTGAGCGTCACCCTGCGCGACGCCTACGGCAACGTCCCCGAGGAGGCGTCCACGGTGACGGTGGCGCTGGAGGGCGGCACCGCGGGTGCCACGCTGTCCGGCAACACCACGGCGCAGACGGTGGCCGGCGTGGCCACCTTCAACGAGCTGACCATCGACGAGGACGGCGAGGGCTACGTGCTGGCCTTCTCCTCGGGCTCGCTGCCCGTGGTGAAGTCCGCGCCCTTCAAGGTGCGGCCCGGCCAGCCCGCCAGCCTGAGCTTCACCACGCAGCCGGCGGACTCCACGGTGGCGGGCGCCACCCTGGCGGCGGTGCGGGTGACGGTGCTCGACTCGCGCGGCAAGGTGGCGAAGAGGGCCGAGGGCCCTGTCTCCCTGGCGCTGGTGGCCGCCAACGGCGCCACCCTGGGCGGCACGGCCTCCGTGGCGGTGGCCAATGGCGTGGCGGCCTTCGATGCGCTGAGCATCCAGAAGGCCGGCACGGGCTACACGCTGCAGGCCACCTTCGGCTCGCTGGCGGCGGTGGACTCCTCCGCCTTCGCCATCACCCCGGCGGCGGCGGCGCGGCTGGCCTACGTGACGGAGCCGGGGGCGAGCACGGCCGGCGCGGCCCTCTCCCCGGCGGTGCAGGTGGAGGTGCTGGACGCCCATGGCAACCGCACCGCCTCCACGGCGACGGTGGCCGTGGCGCTGAAGGCCAACCCGGGCAGCACGACGCTGCATGGCACGCGCTCGGTGGCCGCGGTGGCGGGCCTGGCGACCTTCGCCGACCTGTCCATCAACGTGGCGGCCGTGGGCTACTCCCTGGAGGCGACGTCCGGGCAGCTGGAGGCCGCGACGAGCGGCACGTTCGACGTGGCGCCGGCCGCGGCGGCGGCGCTGGCCTTCACCGGCCAGCCGTCCAACGCGGTGGCGGGCGAGGCGCTGGCTCCGGCCGTCGAAGTCACCATTCGGGATGCGTTCGGCAACACGGTGCCCACTTCGGACGAGGTGGTGCTGGCGGGTGGCTCGGGCGCGGTGCTCGGTGGCACCGTGGCCGTCGCGGCCGACCAGGGCGTGGCCCGCTTCTCCGCGGTGCATGTCCAGAAGGCCGGCACGGGCTACACGCTGAAGGCCACCTCGGGCTCGCTCACGGAGGCGACGAGCGGCACGTTCGCCATCTCCGCGGCGGCGCCGGCGAAGCTGGTCGTCTCCCGCCAGCCGGCCAACGGCACGGCGGGCGTGGCCCTGAGCCCGGGCATGCGCGTGTCCATCCTGGACGCGTTCGACAACCTCACGGCCTCCACGGCGAGCGTCACGGTGGCGCTGGCGGCGAACCCCGCCGGCGGTGTGCTGCAGGGCACGGTGACGGAGTCGGCCGTGGCGGGCGTGGCCACCTTCGGCGCGGTGCGCCTGGAGAAGGCGGGCACGGGCTACTCGCTGCGCGCCACGTCGGACGGGCTGTCCGAGACGACGAGCAGCACGTTCGACATCGTCGCGGCGGAGGCGGCCTCGCTGGCCTTCCGCGGCCAGCCCACCCAGGGTGTCGCGGGCGAAGCCCTGGCGGCCTTCGAGGTGGAGCTGCTCGACGCGTACGGCAACGTGGCGGACTCCACCGCCACGGTGAGCCTGGCGCTGGGCGCCAACCCCGGCGGCGGCACGCTGGGGGGAGAGGTGTCGGAGGCCGCGGCGGCGGGCGTGGCCCGCTTCACGGCGGTCCACATCCAGAAGGCGGCGACGGGCTACGCGCTGCGCGCCACGTCGGGCTCGCTGACGGCGGTGGTGAGCGACACGTTCGACATCGTCCCCGCGGCTCCGGCCTCGCTGGCCTTCCTCCAGCAGCCGAGCAACATCGCGGCGGGTGACCCCATCACCCCCGCGGTGCAGGTGGCGGCCTCGGATGCGTTCGGCAACCGGGCCACCAACGCCTCCGGCAACGTGGACCTCGCGCTGGGCGCCAACCCGGGCGGGGGCGCGCTGACGGGGGGCACGTCGGTGGCGCTCTCCAACGGCGTGGCGACCTTCGCGGACCTGTCCGTCACCCAGGCGGGCACCGGCTACACGCTGTCGGCGACCCTGGGCTCCGTGCCCGCGGCGACGAGCAACACGTTCAACGTGGCGTCGGCGGTGACGAGCCTCGTGTTCCTGACGAACCCGGGGAGCGTCACGGCGGGCAACGACTTCAACCCCGTCGTGCAGGTGGAGCTCCGCGACTCGCTGGGCAACCGGGCGTCCTCGAGCGCCACGGTGACGCTGCGGCTGGCCAACAACCCGACGGGGGCCACGCTGTCGGGCACGGTGTCGCGCAGCGCGGTCAACGGCCTGGTGCAGTTCACCGGCCTGGGCGTGCGCAAGGCGGGCACGGGCTACACGCTGGAGGCGGCCACGGGCAGCCTGACGGCGGTCAGCTCCGCGTTCAACGTGACGGCCGCGGCCATGGCCCAGCTGGGGGTGACGACGCAGCCTCCGGCGACGGTGGTGGCCGGTGCGCCCATGAGCACCATCATCGTGGAGGCGCAGGACGCGTACGGCAACCGGGTGTCGAGCTTCGGCTCGGCGGGTGAGACGGTGGCGGCCGCGGTGGACCCCGACAACAACCCGAACGGCGCGTCGGTGGGCGGCATCCGCGAGGTGTCTTCCGTCAACGGCGTGGCCACCTTCCCCGGGCTGTCCTTGGACAAGGTGGGCGACACGGAGATGGTGTTCGTGGCGTACAACGCCTCGTTCACCGCGCTGTACGTCGTCTACTCGCGGCCCGTCACCGTCACTCCGGCGGCGGCGTCCGCGATTGCCTTCGCCCCGGTGGCGGCGACGACGCCCGCGGGCTCGGCGATTGGCCCGGCGGTGCAGGTGCAGGTGACGGACCGGTTCGGCAACGCGACGAGCGGCAGCGGTGACGTGACGCTGGCGCTGGGCGCGAACCCCGGCGGTGACACGCTGCGGGGCACGCTGACGGCCGCGGTGTCGGATGGCGTGGCGACCTTCCCGGACCTGGTGCTGCAGAAGGCCGGGCAGGGCTACACGCTGAAGGCCCGGCTGGGCGCGCTGACGCCCGCGACGAGCGCTCCGTTCGCCATCATCGGCGGCGAGCCCACGCGCGCGGAGTTCACCGCGCAGCCGCGCTCGACGCCCAACGGGCTGCCGCTGAACGAGGTGGCGGTGCGCCTGGTGGACGCGTTCGGAAACACGGCGACGTCGCAGGCTCCCGTCTCGCTGGCGCTGGGCAACGCGAATGGTGCGACGCTCGGTGGCACGGTGACGGTGGCGGCGCAGGCCGGTGTGGCGCGCTTCACGGACCTCACGGTGGACCGCTCGGGCCAGGGCTATGTGCTGGCGGCCTCGGCGGCTTCGCTGGCGGGCGCCGAGTCCAGCGCGTTCGACGTGTACGTCGCGAGGCTGGCGTACACGGACCCGGCGGGTGGGCGCATCCGGCTGATGCGCAACCCGGCTTCCACGGACACGCAGCTGGTGCTGGACGTGGTGGCCGCCGAGGACCTGAGCGGCTACGGCGTGGGCTTCAACCTGCCGGTGGACGCGACGAAGGTGCGGCTGGCGGCGCAGGGGGCCGTCACCGCGGGTGCCATCCTGTCGGCGGGCGCTTCGGTGCCGGCGGTGGTTGCGGCGCTGCCGGTGAGCGGTCCGCTCGCGGGCGTGCTGACCAGCGGGCTCAGCCAGAAGGCCGCGGGCTCGGGCGCGGTGGCGACGGACACGGCCATTCCCGCGGGCAGCGTCCTGTACCAGCTCAAGCTGGAGCTGGCGCCGGGCGCCGAGGCGGGCCTGGTGTTCGACGGTGCCAGCCTGGGCGGCCGCTTCAAGGGCCTGCTGCGCAACAAGCTGGGCGATGACGTGGTCGGCAGCAGCGGCTTCGGCATCGGCCGGCTGGAGATTGCCGCCGACCCCGGCTTCCAGAAGACGGCGTCGCGGTAGCACGAAGCACGGACGTCACCGCCTCACCGGGAGTCACCGGTGAGGCGCTTCTTCGGGCCCCGCCTGGGTGGCATGCGCCATCCGGGTGGGGCCCGGGTGTTTCTAGGGAGTGCCCGTGCGAATGGCCGCCGCCGGCGCGGGCTCCACGTAGCGGGCCCGGGGGCGCAGCAGGTGGCCCTGCTCGCGCTGCTCCAGCACGTGCGCCACCCAGCCCGCAGCGCGCCCCACGGCGAAGAGCGTGGCCGCGCTCCCCGGCGGCAGGCCCAGCGACTCCGCCAGCACGACGAGCGCCAGGTCCACCGACGGTGGTGGGTGCCCGGCCTCGTGCATCACCTCCTGCACCGCGCTCGCCACCCGGACGCGGGGCGCCGCCGGTCGCACCGACTGCGCCGCGTCCAGTATCGGTGGCGTCCTCGGGTCACCGTCCGGGTACAGCGTGTGGCCGAAGCCCGGCACCGACTCTCCGCGCCGCAGCCGCTCGTACACCACCTCCGCCGCGCGCTCCGGCCTTCCCACCTCCGCCAGCAGCGCCTCCACCCTGTCACACGCTCCGCCGTGCTTCGGCCCGGACAGCGTCGCCAGCGCCGCGCTCACGCACGCGTACAGGTCCGCTCCCGACGAGGCCGCCACCCGCGCGGTGAAGGTGGAGGCGTTCAGCTCGTGGTCCGCCATCAGCACCAACGCCCGGTTGAGCAGCTCCGGTGCGCGCTTCACGTCCGTGTTCCACGCCGTCGCGAGGGACGCCGCCACCGTCTCCTCCTTCAGCGCCCTCGCCACCCGGCCCGGCGCCGAGGCCACGCACACCCACGCCGCCATCTGTCGCAACAGCTTCCGTGCTCGCGCCTTCTCTCCCTCGGGCGGCGCCGCGAAGCGCACCGGGTCTCTGGCTCCCAGCAGTGGCACCAGCGCCGACAGCGCCGCCACCGGAGGCGTGCCCTTCGGCAGCAGCCGTGTCAGCTCCGACGGCGGGAAGGCCAGCTCCGGCGCCGGCCACCGCGTCTCCTGGGCCGGCAGCGTCCCCGACCACAGCAGCTCCGCCACGTCCTCGAAGCCGCGTCCCTCCACCGCCAGCGCCGCCGCCGAGTGCCCCCGGTACACCAGGTCCTCTCCGCCCACCCGTGACACCGACGAGTCGATGACCGGCTCACCCCACCGCAGCGCCCCCGCGGCCACCGCCGCGTGCCCCGCTCGCGCATCGTGCCGCGCCTTCAGCCGCTCCAGGTCCGCGCGCACGTAGCGGTTCTCCTTCGTCCCCGGCTCGGGCACGCAGCGCACGAGTCCCCGGCTCACGTACGTGTAGAGCGTCGCCCGCTTCACCCCCAGGAGCGTCGCGGCCTCCGCCGCCGGCACCAGCTCCTCCTCACGTTGATGGTCGAATCGAGATTGAGAGCGACCGCCCTTGCGTCTACTCATGTCTCACACGCCTCCACGGCGCCCATTGTCGACTCGACTGGATGCGCCTGTCGATACATGCGCGCCCGTGGCCCGGGCCACCCCGGCCCGATGCGTGGAGAGGAGCCCTGTCATGCAGGTGGACTTCGGACGCACGTCTTCCGACTACGCAAAGCACCGCGCTGGCTTCCCGGACGCCTTCTTCGCGCGGCTCGCCCGAGAGGGGCTCCTGCGGCCCGGCGTGCGCGCGGTGGACGTGGGCACCGGCACTGGCACCATCGCCCGGGGGCTCGCGCGCAAGGGCTGCACCGTCACCGCGCTCGACGTGTCCGCGCCCATGCTGGAGTCCGCGCGCGGGCTCGCCACCGAGGCGGGGCTGCGCATCGACTTCCACCAGGCCCCCGCCGAGCGCACCGGCCTGCCCTCGGAGGCGTATGACCTCGTCGTCGCGGGCCAGTGCTGGCACTGGTTCGACCGGCCCACGGCCGCGCGCGAGGCCGCACGGCTGCTCGTGCAGGGTGGGCAGCTCATCATCGCCCACAACGACTGGCTGGCCCCCGCCGGCAGCGTCGTCGAGGCCACCGAGTCCCTCATCGACGCCTTCAACCCCGGCCCGCCGCCGACGTACCTCGGCTTCGGTCAGGGCGTGGGCATCTACCCGCAGTGGTTCCGCGACGTCGCCGACGCGGGCTTCGTCCACCTGGAGTCCTTCACCTTCGACGTGACGGTGCCCTACACCCACGAGTCCTGGCGAGGCCGCATCCGCGCCAACGCCCGGGTGGGTGCGTCCCTTCCGGCCTCCGCGGTGGCGCGCTTCGACACCACCTTCGCGGCCCTCCTCGCCGAGCGCTTCCCGCAGGAGCCCCTGTCCATTCCCCACCGCATCTTCGCCCTGATGGCGACGCGTCCCTGAAACGCGCAGTCCACAGCCAAGGAGCCCATGCCATGCCCGCCCACCCGCACGTCGTCCACGAGCTGGAAGTCCCCTGGAACGAAGTCACGCACGGCCCCAACGTGTCCTACCGCCGCAAGCAGCTCGGCGCCGCCGCGAAGGGGCGCAAGCTGGGGTGCAGCATGATGGAGCTGCCTCCCGGCAAGCACGCGTGGCCGCACCACTTCCACACGGCCAACGAGGAGGCGTACTTCATCCTCTCCGGCACCGGCCGGCTGCGCATCGGCGAGGACATCGTCGCGGTGAAGGCGGGGGACTACGTGGCGCTCCCCGCCGGCCCGGAGGGTGCGCACCAGCTCGTCAACGACGGCGCGGACCTGCTGCGCTACCTCGCGTTCTCCACCATGCTGGAGCCGGAAATCACCGTGTGTCCGGACTCGAAGAAGGTGGTCCTCTTCGCGGGCGCCGCCCCGGGAGGCGACAAGGCCGCGCGCACGTTGTCCGTCATCCTGCCCCTGTCGGCCGAAGTGGACTACTGGAGCGGCGAGGAGCGATAGATAAGGTAGGGTGTTGAGCATCCTACCCATGGTGTCCTATGCTCTGCAGCTAGCAGAGGGGGACACCCAGATGCATTGTGCTGCCAGGTCGTTCGTCATTCGCGACCCCATCCACGGCTATGTCCGGATCGCGTCCCACGAGCGCGTCATCGTGGACCATCCCATCACGCAGCGGCTGCGCCATGTCCTCCAGACCGGGCTCGCGCACCTGGTCTTCCCCGAGGCCAGGACCTCGCGGTTCGTCCACAGCCTGGGTGCCATGCACCTGGCTTCGCGCTTCCTCGTTGCGAGCCTCGAGAACGCAGAAGCCGCGGTCGCGGACGCATTCTTCGAGGAAGTCGAAGGGCTCGATGCCTTCCGTCAGCTCAAGCCCGCGGACATGGATCCGCTCATGGCTCCTCTCTCAGGGGAGGGCGGGCTCCTGGCGTCACGTGCGGCATTTCCGGGTCAACGCTCCGCTGAGGAAGAGCGCAGGCGACGACGCCTGCTCGCGTTCGCGGAAGCAGGGCTGCGGCTCGCGGCGCTGTTTCATGACCTCGGCCATCTTCCCTTCAGTCACGACTTGGAGTTCGCGCTGGACTCCTTCGCGCAGAATGCAAGACGACAGGCGCCTCCCGGCGCGGCGCTACCCAGGGGAGTCCAGTCGCTGCTGGAGAGTGGCCTCCCAGCGCACGAAGCCATCGGCCACCAGTTGGCGAAGCTGGTGCTCGACAACCTCGTCGAGCCGCAGACCGGCCCGGGCGTCCGCGCCGTCTACCAGCTCGCTCGCGACATCCTCGACGTGCAGCCGCCGTACGAGCAGAAGGTCCTGCCCAAAGCCAACGTGCTGCACTGGCTGCATTCGCTCGTGGATGGCGAAGTGGATGCGGACAGGGGGGATTACCTGCTGCGTGATGGGAGGGCGCTGGGCTTCGAGTTCGCGGCCTATGACCTGGAGCGGCTGGTCGGGAATCTCGTCCTCGTCAGGGACTCCAACATCGGCTTCATGACGGCGATACGCGAGGCGGGCTTGAGCGCGCTCGAAACGTTCTTCCTGTCACGGAGCCGGAGCAATCTGGCCATGGTGCGCCATCACAAGAATGCGCAGGCAGGAGCCGCCTTTCGCTACGCATCGCTCGAGGTCCTGAAGAGGCAGGCGGGCTCGGACCTGGTGAGCGCCATCGGCGCCATCTTCGCTGCAAGAGTGAAGGACGATGACAACGTCCGCGCGGCACTCAATCAGTTCGCCATGTTCGACGATGCCTTCTGGTGGCAGGCGCTCCGCGAGCTGCGGCGCTCCGCGACCGAGCCGCTGCTGGTCGCCAGCCTCGACCTGGTGCTCAACCGCTCGGCCACCCTCCGAAGTCTGTGGAAGCGGAAGGGCAACGTCGCTCGTGAGAAGGTCCTGCGGCTCAATCAGCTCTTGGATGACCCAGATGCCAAGGAGCAGGTCGGTGCCACCATGAGCAGGCTCGCCGGGCGTGGCGTGCTGGTCCTGCGCCACAGGTTCACCCCGTTCAAGACCTTCAAGCGTGAAACCCGACTCGAGGGTGTTTCCTCCGATGACGACAGCCTCGTCCTCATCCGGACGGAGCGGGGCCTGCAGCCTGCCGCGAGCCTTTCATCCATCATCCGAGGCCTGCGAGAAGCCTGGACGGAGGAGCCACATCTGCATGCGTTCGTGCTCGCGAGCCACCACGCGCTGGATGCGGACGGCGTGCTGGATGAGTTCCTTCGCGGGTGACGCGCCGGCGCTTCCGACCGCAAGGAGTAGCAGCGCCCGTCAGTGCACGGAACGCCTCCCGTGCCGCTAGACGCGATGGAACCGAGGCACTACCGTCATTTCGTTCGCGACCTCAGGAGTCTGCTCGTGTTCGACGCATATCGCTTCTTCGAGCCACTGAACGGCCGGTCCTTCACCGAGGTGCGCGACCTGCTGCGGGCTGTCGCGGAAGTGCGAGTGCGATTCCTCGCCGACCTGCCCTCTGACTTCAACGTGACGGAGTTGCTGGAGCTGGCGCGCCGGAACCGGTGGCTCACAGAGGATGCCGAAGGCCGACTGCACTTCCAGGTCGCGGCCCCCTCGAAGTCCCGGAAGCTGGAACCCGCGTTCTCTTCGTAGGCATCGAATCGCAGCGGCTTCGCGCGCACAGGCGGTGACGCGCACGACCGCGTCTGTCCGTCCGCGCGTATGCTGCCGGGCCGCATGGCCTTTCCCCTCGACCTGCTCTCCCGGGAGCGACTCCTCAAGGACCGCGACGCCGCCGCCGAGGTGGTGCGGCGCGAGGAGCCTCCCCACGTCTCGCTGCTGCGCCTGTGCGACGCGGGCCTGCTCGAGGGAGGCCTCAGCGTGGCCTACGGTGTCCGCCCCGATGAGCTGGTGGGCCCGCTCACCACCGCCATGGGCGGCGCCGCCCGCCGCTTCAAGGTCGTGGACGTGCGCGAGCGCCCCGTGCTCGAGCTGCATGTCCTCGCCGGGGACGTCTCCGAGCGCTGGGAGGTGGAGGACCTCTCCGCGCTCGTCCACAACCTCAACAGCCTCTACCGCGACGCGCCCGACGTGCGCGCGGTGGCCGAATTGGGGGAGTGGGAGGATGCCCTTCAGCTCTGGTGTGTGGACAGGCGCGTCCTGCCCCGCCTGCTGCGCCAGCCCTTCTTCGCCCCCCAGAATGTCAGGGCCCTGACCGCCGCGAAGGAGTGATGTTCAACGTATGACCCCGGCCACGGGGCAATCACCCTGGAGGGCAGGAAGACGTGGTACCCCCTCGCGCGCAACTTTGCAGGTGCGGTGGAACGTATCGCATTCCGCCGAGGGGGCCGGGCATGCAAGGCGTCGTCTTCCATGAGCTGCGAGGCTACGCCGAGCATCGGCTGGGGCCTCGCGGCTGGGATTCCCTGTTGGCGCAGGCGGGCCTCCCCCGGCGCATCTACCTGGCGTTCCGCGACTACCCGGACACGGAGGTGCTCTCGCTGGTGGACGCGGCCTCGCGGCTGACGGGCAAGCCGAGGCAGCGCGTCCTGGAGGAGCTGGGCGAGCGGCTCGGGCCGAGCCTCCTGCGCACATACGGCGTCCTCGTGGAGCCGAAGTGGACGGTGCTCGACATGGTGGAGCACGTGGAGCGCCTGCACCAGCAGGTGCGCCGGGACTCGCGGCTCCGCCCTCCGAGCGTCGTCTGCCAGCGCGTGCGGCGCGACCTGGTGCGGGTGACCTACTCCTCGCCCCGGAAGCTGTGCGGCCTGGGCATCGGCACCATCCGCGGGCTGGCCCGGCACCTGGGCCAGACGGTAGTGGTGAGCGAGCGCCGGTGCATGCACCAGGGCGACCCCACCTGCGAGCTGGAGGTCAGCCAGCTTTCCTGAAGAGGACGGCCCCCGCTCGCCGCGCACCGGGGTTCTGGGGCACCATGGGGGCCCCATGCGCCTCGCTTCCCTCTTCGTGCTCGTACTCCTCACGGCGGTCCCCGCGCTGGCGGAGCTGGACTCCTTCGGACAGGGGACGGGCAGTGACGGTGTCCTCGCCGTCTCCAAGGAGGGGCTGGTCATCAACGTCGCCGTGGCGCTGACGCAGGACGCGGCGGCCGGAAGCACGGTGCTGCGCCTGGAGCGGGGCGTCAGCCTGAGGCCCCAGTCCCTGGTGCTCATCCACCAGAGCAGCGGCTTCGCAGCGACGACGGCCTCGGGCGGCTCCACTTCGGTGACGCCGGGCGCGGTGGGGCGCTGGGAGCTGGCGCGCCTGGAGTCCGTGAGCTCCGAGCCCGTGCAACTGCGGCTCACTGCGCCCCTGGTGAACAGCTACTCCGTCCCGGGTGCGCAGGTGGTCGCGGTGCCCGAGTTCACCGACGTCACCGTGGCCACCGGGGCGTCCCTCGTCGCGGCTCCATGGGACGGCCGCAGCGGCGGCATCGTTGCCTTTCTGGCCACGGGCACGGTGACGAACCACGGCGCCATCAGCGCGGACGGCGCGGGCTTCCGGGGCGGCGCCTTCGCCAACCATGCCGCCGGCCCCATCGGCTGTACCGCGCTGGACGTGCAGCCCGAGCAGGGCGGCTCCTTCAAGGGCGAGGGCGTGGTGGTGGGCCGCTTCGGCACGGCGGCCGGGCGGGGCCACCTGGTCAACGGCGGTGGCGGGGGCAACTGCCACAACGCCGGGGGCGGTGGGGGTGGACACGGCAACGTGGGCGGGGTTGGCGGACGCACCGCCTCGGACGTGGACGAAGGCCGGGCGCAGGGCGGTCTCGGGGGCGCGCTCATGCGGTACTCGCTCGTGGACCAGGCCCTCTTCGGTGGCGGTGGCGGCTCGGGGGAGGGCAACAACGACGATGGCACCGGCGGTGGGTCGGGCGGGGGCATCGTGCTCGTGCGGGCGAACGTGGTGACGGGCACCGGCCGCTTCACCGCGAATGGCTTCTCGGTGGCGCCCACGCCGGGGGACGACGGCGCGGGCGGTGGAGGCGCGGGCGGTGCCGTCATCGTGCGCGCCGCCGGGAAGGTGGACTGCGGCGGCGTGACGGCGCGAGGCGGCACGGGGGGCAGCGTGACGGACGACATCCGCCACCTCGGCCCGGGCGGTGGCGGCGGCGGCGGCCTGGCGCTGGTGCAGGGGCAGACGCTGGGCTGCCCGGTGGACGTGACGGGTGGCGCCGCCGGGACGACGGCCTTCGACGGCACCGTGCACGGCGCGGGCGCGGGCATCGCCGGCACCGGCCAGACGTACCTCGTGCCCTACCGGCCTCCGACGGCGCCCACGGTCACCATGCCCGCCAGTGGGGCCGTGGGGGTGTCCGCGCGGCCCGGCTTCGCGGGGACGGCGGAGCCGGGCGTGCGGGTCCTCATCTCCGTCGACGGTGTGGAGGTCGTCCAGCTCAACGCGGGAGCGGACGGCCAGTTCTCCGGGAGCTACCCCGGGCTGCGCGAGCCCCTGAGCACGGGTGAGCACCGGGTGACGATGGTGGCGGAGTCGCTGGGCGCGTACAGCGTGCGCTCGGCCGAGACGACGTTCAACGTCGCCGTCACGCTGGCGGATGGTGGGGTGCTGGTGCCGCCCATCCTCGTGATTCCCGCGGACGGGGAGGCCGTCGGGCCCACGCCGCTGTTCGCGGGGGTGGCTCCCAACGGCCTCACGGTGGGCGTGGAGGTGGACGACGGGCCGGAAATCACCATCCCCGTGGATACGTTCGGCCGCTTCCGCTACCAGGTGCCCGAGGACAGCCCGCTTTCGCCGGGCCCGCACCGCGTCACCGTCCACTCCCACAACGAGGCGGGCGAGACCGGGCCGTTCTCCCCGTACACGCGCTTCGAGACGCTGGCCGCGGACGCGGGCTCCGGAGAGGTGGACGCGGGCACGGGGACGGCCGACGCGGGCACGGGGACGACCGACGCGGGCACTGGGACGACCGACGCGGGCGTGCGCGAGGTGCCGGTGATGGTGGTGCCCGCCGAGGGCGAGGTGGTGGACTCCACGCCGCTGTTCGCCGGCGTCGCCGCGCCCGGTGCGTCTGTCTCCCTGGCGGTGGATGGTGCCGAGGTGGCCGTCGTGGTCGCCGACGCGACGGGCGCCTTCCGCCACCCGGTGCCCGCCGACCAGGCCCTGTCCGTGGGCGAGCACAGCGTCACGGCGCAGGAGCGCGGAAGCGTCACGGGCGCGGCGGGGCCCGTGTCTCCGGCCACCGGCTTCGAGGTGCGGGGCCCCGCGGCGCTCGACGTGGGCTGCGGGTGCGGCGCGGCCCCAGCGGGTGTGGCGGGTGTCTGGGCCCTGGTGGCCCTGGCCGTCGCCGCGAGACGGCGCCGGCGGTAGCCCGCACCGGGCCCGGCGAGCTGGCGCGGCCACCGAAGCAGCCACGGTGGCCGTGTGCCGGAGCGAAGCCCGGACCGCGATGGAGCCACCGCGGCACGACGTGGGCCCGCGCCTTCCGCGGGGAAGCCGCCGGCCCGGGTGCCGCGGGTTTCGCTACTCGTCGCCGCCCAGCAGGCTGCCCAGGCCGACACCGCCCAGCACGCTGCCTTCATCCCGCGCGCCACCGGGACGCGCGGCGGAGAGGATGCGGCCCGCGAGCCGGCTGAAGGGCAGCGACTGGAGCCACACCGTGCCCGGCCCGCGAAGCGTGGCGAAGAAGAGGCCCTCGCCGCCGAAGAAGGCCGTCTTGATGCCGCTCACCATCTGGATGTCGTAGTCCACCGTCGGCGTGAAGGCGACGATGCAGCCGGTGTCCACGCGCAGCAGCTCGCCGGGGCCCAGCTTCCGCTCGTGCAGCGTGCCGCCCGCGTGGATGAAGGCGAGCCCGTCACCCTGGAGCCGCTGCATGATGAAGCCCTCGCCGCCGAACAGGCCGGTGCCCAGCTTCTTCTGGAAGGCGATGCCCAGCGACACGCCCTTGGCCGCCGCGAGGAAGCTGTCCTTCTGCGCAATCAGCTCGCCGCCGAGCTTCCCCAGCTCCACCGGAATGATTTTGCCGGGGTAGGGCGCGGCGAAGGCCACCTTGCGCTTGCCGCCGCCGCGGTTGAGGAACACGGTGGTGAAGAGGGACTCGCCCGTCAGCAGCCGCTTGCCCGCGCCGAGCAGCGAGCCGAGGAAGCCGCTCTTCTTCTCCGAGCCGTCACCGAAGATGGTCTCCATCTCGATGCCGTCTTCCATGTACATGAGGGTGCCGGCCTCGGCCACCGCCGCTTCTCCGGGGTCCAGCTCCACCTCGACGAACTGCAGGTCTTCGCCGTAGATGTGGAAGTCCACCTCGTGCATCTGCGCCATGGACACACTCCGTCGTTAAGGGACGGCGCACCATAACCGCCCCGTCGCATGGCTCAACCCGCGAGCGTGCGCGGACATGTCGCGGGCGCGGGACACCCGGAGGTCCGCTGCAACGCGGGTTACTGCGCCAGCACGATGGCCAGCGTCGCCACGAGCTCCTCGTCGTCGTCCGCGATGTCCGGCGGAATCGACAGCGTCACCGGGTTCTCCAGCCCGCGGCCACAGGAGCGCGTGCCCTGGTAGCGGTCCTGCTCCTTCGCGGCCGTGAGCTGGTAGCTGCACCGGCCCACCGTGCCCGTCAGGCCCTTGGGGCTCACCTGGAAGTTCGTGAGCTGGCCGCCGAACGAGCCCCGCGCCTCCAGCGTCTCCCCGGTCTCCTTGACCCGGAGGTCCACCGGGCCGCCCCGGTAGATGCCTCCGATGTGGTCGTCATCGAGCGTGACGTTGACCGGGCGCCCGAAGGCCCGGCCGCGGAGCGCATCATCCGAGAAGCCCAGCTGGAGGTCCGGGCTGCTGAGCCCGTCCTCGGTGACGCGGACGGTGATGGCTGTCGCGGGGGTGCGCAGGTCGAGGTACTGCGTGGGCGTGTCGGCGAGGGCCGGAGCCCCGGCGAGCAGGCCGAGCATCAGGACAGGTGAGGTCTTCATGCCCTCAACCTAGCCAGCACCGAGCCCCCGCAACCGCGTCCGCAGGGTTTGCGCCGGGAGGGCGGTGCTCAGTCCGGAGGGCGTGCGGGCGTGCTGTCGCCCGCGGGAAGCTCGATGTCGGCCGCGCCCTCCGGACGGAGGACCAGCCGGCGCAGCGTCCACACCCGGGGCGTGTAGGCCACCTGGGCCTGGAGCACGCCGTGGCCCCGCGGGCCGCGCACGTCCAGGTCGAAGTCCACCAGCCCCGCTTCCGGCGTGGTGCCGTGGGCGCGCAGCGTGAGTGTGCTGACGCTCAGCGGAGTGCCCAGCAGTTGCGTGGCGCGCGGGGACGCCTCCGCCGTGCGCAGGGCGAGCCGGTGGACGTCGTCCCGCCGCAGTTCCTGCTCCATGCCCTGGTAGATGGAGCGCAGCGCCCAGGCCACACCCCCGGCGAAGCACCCGAGCCCGCCGAGCACCACGGCTCCGGCGAAGAGCCAGCTCTGCCAGGGGCTGTCACGGCGGAGGCGGGGCATGCGCGATGCTCCATGCTGCGTGAGTTGGGCAGGCGGGCAGGTTGCCGGGCGAGGGACGGAGGCAGCCGTTATGTTCCGCCTTCCCGAGCGGTGCGTGTCAACCCCTGGCGGAGGTGCCTGTCCGTGGCGGAGCTGTCCAATGGTGCGGAGTCCGTGAAGGAGCGCTCCCACGGCGCGGAGCGGAAGGTGAGGCGCCGGCCGCGCCCCGGGATGATGCTGCGGTGGCTGGTGTCCCTGGGTGGCATCCTCACCCTCTTTGGCGGCCTGCACGCGTACATCGCCACGCGGCTGTTCGTGAGCCCCCTGTGGCCCGCGCCGTGGAGCGTGCTGGGCCCCGTGCTGGTGGCGCTGCTCTTCGTGTCGCTGCCGGTGGGGATGTTCATGTCGCGGCGCGAGCCCACGCCGTGGACGCGGGCGCTCCAGTGGACGGCTTACGTGTGGCTGGGCGCCTTCGGCATCGTCCTGAGCGCGGTGGTGGCGGCGGACCTCATCGGCCTGGTGCTGGAATGGACGGGCGTGGTGCGGGACTCGCTGGCGCTCGCTCGGGGGCGCGCGCTGGCGGTGGCGGGCGTGTCGCTGCCGGCGGTGGTGTACGCGTTCGTCACCGCGCGCGGCCGGGCGCGGGTGGAGCGGGTGACGGTGCCGGTGGCCGGGCTGGGGGCGGGGCTGCACGGGCTGAAGGTGGTGCAGATTTCGGACATCCACATCGGCCCCACGCTGGACGGGCGCTGGCTGCGGCGCGTGGTGGAGCAGGTGAACGCGCTGAACCCGGACATCGTCGCGGTGACGGGCGACCTGGTGGACGGCCACGTGGAGGCGCTGCGCGAAGAGGTGAAGCCGCTGGCCGAGCTGCGCGCCGCCCTGGGCGTCTTCTACGTGACGGGCAACCACGAGTACTACCATGGTGGTCCCGCGTGGGCGGCGGAGGTGGCCCGGCTGCGGCTCACCGTCCTGCAGAACGAGCACCGCGTGGTGGAGCGCGACGGCGCGAGGCTCACCGTGGCCGGTGTGACGGACCACGACGCGGGCCACATCATCCCCGCCCACGCCAGCCGCCCGGACGTGGCGCTCGCGGGGGCGCCGGAGGGCGTGCCGCGCCTGTTGTTGGCGCACCAACCTCGCACGGCGCTCCACGTGGCCCAGGCGGGCGTGGCGGTGGACCTCCAGCTCTCCGGGCACACCCACGGCGGGCAGGTGTTCCCCTTCATGTTCTTCGTGAAGCTCCAGCAGCCCGTCATCAGCGGGCTGGCCACCATCGCCGGTGTGCGCGTCTACACCCACCGGGGCACCGGCTACTGGGGCCCGCCGCTGCGCCTGGGCCCCGCGCCTGAAATCGCGGAGCTCACGCTCGTCACCGCGGTGTGAGACTTCGAGAGGAGGGCCTTGCCCGGCGCGGTGCCTGACGGGCGCCCGCATGGATGGCCGCTGCCGGGCGAGTATGGGGCTACCCATTCGGGTATGGGATTACCCGTAGCCGGGTTGCTCCTGTAGGGGCCCGCTCCGTGTCCCTGTACCTGATGGCGCATTCACCTAGAATCCGCGGCCTTCGCAGCAGGTGAGGGGTCTTCTCGGTGGATCAGACAACGTTGAACAAGCTTCTCTCGGTGGGCGTGCAGAACGGCGCCTCGGACATCCACTTCCGCCCGGGAGACCCTCCCATCTACCGCGTCAACGGCGTGCTGCGGCCGCTGAAGATGGAGAAGCTGATTCCGGACCACACGAAGCAGGTGGCGATGCACGTCATCACCGACCAGCTCGTGAAGGCGCAGATTGATTCGCTGCAGGAGCTGGACACGTCGTACAGCGTGCAGGGCGTGGCGCGCTTCCGCGTGAATATCTACCGGCAGCGCGGCTCGCTGGCGTGCATCCTGCGCATCATCCCGGACGAGATTCCCAACATCGACACGCTGGGACTGCCGCAGGTCTTGAAGAAGATTGCGAGCAATGACCGCGGGCTGGTGCTGGTGACGGGGGCGACGGGCTCGGGGAAGAGCTCCACGCTCGCGGCGATGATTGACCACATCAATCGCAACGAGAGCCTGCACATCCTCACCATCGAGGACCCCATCGAGTTCATCTACAAGAACATCAAGTCCTCCATCTCCCAGCGGGAGATTGGCCCGGACACGGAGAGCTTCGCCCGCGCGCTGCGCTCGGCGCTGCGGCAGGACCCGGATGTGATTCTGGTGGGCGAGATGCGCGACACGGAGACCATCGACATCGCGCTCAAGGCGTCGGAGACGGGCCACCTGGTGCTGTCCACGGTGCACACCACGGACGCGTCGCGCACCATCAACCGGCTGGTGTCCGTGTTCCCCTCGGAGGAGCAGGCCATGGTGCGCATGCGCCTGGCGGACTGCCTCAAGGCCACCATCTCCCAGCGGCTGCTGCCCCGGGCCACGGGCAAGGGCCGCACGGTGGCGCTGGAAATCATGACGCAGACGAAGTCCGTGGAGCAGTACATCCGCGAGGACCGCGCCAACGAGCTGAAGGACGTCATCGAGAAGGGCCGCGACATGTTCGGCATGCAGTCCTTCGACCAGCACCTGACGCAGCTGTACCGCGAGGGCATCATCACCCTGGAGATTGCGCAGGGCGCGGCCTCGAACCCCGCCGACTTCCAGCGCGCGCTCGAGTTCGACTGAGCCACGGGGCCCTCTGGGGCCCCGCCGCTTCCCGAGACAGCGAGAGTCGCATGGGTCAACTGCACTCCAGTGCAGGCGGTCAGTGGTCATGATTGACGCACTGAACGTGTGTTCATTTCCCTGCGGGGTGAGGGCGTGGCCGATGTGGGTTCATCGGGGTCCATGCCGCCGGTTTGAGCAAGGATTGAAGTAAAGATTGATATTTCCGCTATTGCTGGTTACTCTCCGGGTGTGTCCCACGCCCCCGCCCCCCGTTCCTGCCGTCTGCAGTCCGTTCCCGTCCCCAGCCTGAGGGAGGTTGGCGCGCTGCGTCTGACTCCGAAGGCCAGCGGGGCCGGCACGGGGCTTCGCGTCATGCTGGTCTCCGAGGCGCCCCTGCTGAGGCTGGCCATCGGCCGGGAGCTGGCGTCGGGGTTCGAGCTGATCCACGCGCTGGGCACGGCGTCGGCGGACCGGCGGCTGGACGCGGGCGCGGCGCCGGACGCGCTCGTCGTGGACCTGGACACCGCCGAGCGCACCGCGGTGCCGGCGTTCCTGGTGCGGCTGGTGGAGCGGGGCTTCGTGGGCCCGCGCATCCTGGTGTCGACGCACTTCCAGCCGGAGCCGGCCGCGGCGTATAGCGCCTCATGCCTCACCCACTTCGCCCTGGCACGTCCGTGGCGTCCCGGCTCGCTCCGCGAGCTGGTGGAGTCCGTGCTGGGTGTGGCCAGCCTGCGCGCGGCCGCGGGCATCCGCTGAAGGAGTGCGAGGTGTGCCGCGCGGCTTCGTTCCCGGAGCGGTGGGTGCACGCGGAGGAGACGCGGTGAGCCGCGCGGCTTCGTTCCCGGAGCGGTGGGTGCACGCGGAGGAGACGCGGTGAGCCGCGCACCTTCGTTCCCGGACCGCTGCCTGGACGCGGGGCATGGCCTGCTGACGGGCGTGGCGAGCGCATCAGTGGGTGTGGTGCGCGACGTGGGCGTGCTGCTGGGCTCGCTGGCACTGGGCGCGGTGTGGTGCGTGCGCGGGCGTCCTCGCGAGGGCCTGCCCCGGTTGAAGCGCGGGCTGACGCGCGTGGCGCAATTGCCGGCGGACCTGGTGCTGATGCTGGCCGGGCGCGTGGTCAGCACGGTGCAGGTGCTGACCGGGCTCGAGCCGCCGGGGCGCCGCCTCACGGACGAGGAGGTGTCGCGGCTGCGCCCCATCTTCGGTGAGAGCCTGGACTACGCGCGGGTGCGGGTGAAGGAGGGGCGGCTGGGGCTCCTGGGCGTGTCCCGACGGGCCTTCGTGCACGGCGACATCGTCTTCGTCCCCGGGCGCGGGCCGCCGGAGTTCGGGTTGCTGGTGCATGAACTGACGCACGTGTGGCAGCACCAGCACGGCGGCACCGCGTACATGAGCGCGGCGCTCGCCGCGCAGTGGTGGGGGGACGGCTACAACTGGCGCAAGGCCGTGGGCCAGGCGCTGCGCTGGGCCCAGCTCAACCCCGAGCAGCAGGCGCAGTTCATCGAGGACGCCGCGGTGTCGGGCCTCATTCCTCCGAGCGGCCCCCTGCCTCCGCGCGCGAAGCTGAAGGGCTGGACGGAGGCGGCGCTGCCCCTGCTGGACGAGGCGCTCGTGTGTCTCCAGGCGGGGCGCGGCGCGCCCTGAGCACTCACAGCTTCGGCGGGGCCACCGGGTCGTGCTCGGAGAGGAGCCGGGCCACGCGGGCCTCGTCGATGCGCGTGCCGAGCTGCTCCATCTCATGCTGGTCCCTCACCGTCTTCGACAGGCTGAAGGTGGAGCCCACCGTGAAGAGCAACCCCATGGCCAGGAAGGCCTTCACCCAGATGTCCACCGGCAGGTTCCAGATGCCCACCGACGTGACGCCCACGGACAGGACGAAGGACAGCCAGGTCTGGGCGACCCAGGCGGTGCTGTGGGGAACGACGACCTTCGGCGTGGCGCGGGACATGGGGTTTCCTCCTCGGGACGATTCGTACTCGCTGACAGGAAGAACAATGCACCCGCGCGTCGTAAAGCGCATGGAACTAGTCCATGCGCCATTGATAACCTCGGGTGAATGATTCAGCTCCAGCGGCTCGAGGGCTTCTACCGGGTGGCGCGCGCCGAAGGGTACGCACGAGCGGCGCGCTCATTCCCGTATCCGATAACGCAGCCGGGGGTGCACCAGCAGGTGAAACGCCTGGAGGACGAGGTCGGCGTGCCCCTCTTCGAGCGCGTGGGCAAGGACCGCGTCGTGCTCACCCCGGAGGGCCGCGCGCTCTACGCGCACGTGGCCCCCTTCCTGGAAGCGCTCGACACCGTCGTGCAGTCGCTGCGCAAGGGCGAGGTGGGCGGCACGCTGCGCGTCCACGCCTCCGGTCACGTGCTGCGCTACCTGCTGCCGGCGTGGCTGCGGCGGCTCCAGGCGAAGCGGCCCGACATCGAGGTGGCCCTCTTCGAGTCCAAGGTGCCCGCGCTGGACGTGCTGCGCTCGGGTGACACGGACCTGGTGGTGGACCACCTGCCGGAGGTGCCCGACGACGTGGAGGCGCGCGAGGTGGGGCGCACGCACCCGTTCCTCGTGCTGCCCTCACACCACCCGCAGGCGAAGAGCACGCAGGTGAAGCTCGGGCAGCTCAAGGACGACGCCTTCATCGCGTACAGCACCGACAGGCACCTGCGTGAATTGCAGCTCGCGGAATTGGCGCGGGCCGGCGTGAAGCCGAAGCGGCTGCACCAGGCGGACTCGTCGGAGACCATCCTCGGCTTCGTGGCGGCGGGGCTGGGCTACTCGCTGCTGGCGTCGCTCCTGCCCGGCGGTCCTCGCGAGGCGGGCGTGGTGGCGCGGCCGCTGCCCGGCGCGGGCTCGGGCGTCATCCACGCCGCGTGGCGCAAGTCCGCCACCCGCAGCCCGCTCCTCCAGGCCGCGCTGGCGCTGGCGCCGAAGCCGTAGCGCCCGCTCGCCCCAGACGCCCCGGCATGCACGTCACTTCAAACGCCAACGGGGCCCCGCGTCCGTCCGGAAGGACGGAACCCGGAGCCCCGTGGGCTTCACTTCAGTCCCGCGCGGAAGGCTCAGCCGCGGTGCTGGTGGACGGACATGATGGGGTAGTTCATCGAGCTGATGGTGATGCGCTGCGAGCCGTCCGAGTTCACGTTGTTGGAGCCGATGAACTGGGGCTTGCCGTCCTTCCAGCCCGCGAACATCACCACGTGCTGGCCGCCCGGCGTCTTCATGGACACCACGTCACCGGGCTTCGCGTCCTTCAGGTCCACGCGCTTGAAGTCCGGGTCCTTGTCCAGCTTGGCCTGCAGGCCCATCACCGAGTTGTCGTGCTGCGCGTTGGTGATGAGGCCGGCCTGCTCCAGGCACGCGGAGACGAAGTTGGCGCAGTTGACGTTGTTGGGGACCCAGTCCTCCATGTCCGCGCCGACGCCGTTCTTCTCCATCTTCAGCGAGCCCGCGTTCTTGTTCAGGTGCGACTTCGCGATGTCGAAGGCGCTGCCCGTGGGGGCGTTGCCACCGTTGGTGCCCGTGGCCTGCGAGCCCTGCGTGCCGTTGGTGCCGGAGCTGCCCGGCGTGGAGCCCGACGAGCCCGGCTTGCCACCCTTCGCGGGCTCGAAGCTGTCCTTGGAGCCGGGGATGTTCAGGTTCTTGCCGGCATAGATGAGGTCCGCGTTCTTGATCTGCGGGTTGGCCTTCATCAGCTCGCCGACGCTGGTGTTGTAGCGCTTGGCGATGCCGGAGAGGGTGTCGCCCGACTGAATGCGGTAGCTCATGGAAGGGGCTCCGAAGGATGGGGGTGAGGCCGGAGAGGCATCACGGGTGGGACTTGCAATGATTCTCGCAGCCTGAGAGCCGAAGTTGCGTACCCCCTGCGTTTTTCACCTACAGCCCGGGTGGGCCGGGCCTCGCGGTGTGGGGCCCTCCCCGGACGGGCCCATCAGTCCTACCGTGAGCCCATGAGCGAGCCCTTCCGGAGGCTGAACCTGGACTGGGTGCTGCCCTCGCTGGCGGTGGGGGGGCGCTTCCCCATCGAGGCGGCGGAGCACCTCGCGCGCAAGCTGGGCATCCGCTACGTGGTGGACGTGCGGGTGGAGGAGCGCGACGACGAGCACGTGCTGCGCGAGCACGGAATCACGTTGCTGCACCTGCCCACGGAGGACCTGCGCGCCATCCGCCGCGACATGATTGACGACGGTGTCGAGTGGGTGACGCAGCGCCTGGCGCAGGGCCACAAGGTCTACATCCACTGCGAGCACGGCGTGGGGCGCAGCGCGCTGCTGGCGCTGTGCTGCATGGTGGCGCTGGGGCACCCGCCGCTGGAGGCGCTGACGCTGGCGAAGCGGCAGCGCTGGCAGGTGGCCCCCAGCGCCGCGCAGCTGCGCACCTTCATGGCGTGGGCGGAGGACTGGCGCACGCGGCACGCGGTGGCGTGGCGGGTGCCCGAGCTCGAGGCGCTGACCGCCGTCGCCTACAGCCACCTGGTCAACCCGCCGCCCGTTGACGGCGACGGCGACTGACTCACCCGGGCGCCGGGGCGGGTGCTCGCGGCATCCGCACGGTGAAGGTGGTGCCCTCGTCCGGCAGGGACGTCACGGCGATGGCGCCGCCGTGCGCGCGGACAATCTGGTCGACGATGTAGAGCCCCAGCCCCACGCTGCGGCTGCGCGCGTCGCTCTTGCCGCCGCGCTGCATCGGCTGGAAGAGGCGGGCCTGCACCTCGGCGGGGATGGGGGGGCCGGTGTTGTGCACCTCGAGCACCACGTCACGCGCCTCGCCCCGTGTCGTCACGCGCACCGGGCTGCCCGCGGGGCTGTACGCGAGCGCGTTGCCCAGCAGGTTGCCCACGAGCTGCGCGAGCCGGTCCCCGTCCCACGCGCCCTGGCCGTCTCCGTGCTGCTCCAGCAGCAGCTCGCGCTCGGGATGGGACACCTGGATTTCGTCCAGCACCTGCCGGGTGAAGGCATGGAAGTCCAGGGGCGCCGGCCGTGTGGGAATCCCGCCGCCCAGCCGGGCCTGGGTGAAGTCGAGCAAGTCTCGGATGAGCCGGTTGGCGCGCTCGGCGGAGGAGAGGATGCGGCCCAGCGGCTGGCGCAGCCGCTCGTCCAGGTCCGTGCGCCGCAGCTGCGTCGTGGTGGTCAGGATGATGGCGCTGATGGGGTTGCGCAAATCGTGCGAGACGATGCCGATGAGCTGCTGCTCGAACCCGGCGCGCTGACGCGCCTCCTGCTCCAGCTTCCGGCGCTGGGTGATGTCCCGGAAGAAGACGACGGAGGCGATGATGTTTCCCCGGGCGTCACGGGCCGGCCCGTAGTGCGCCTCCACCACGCCGTGGCTGCCGTCCCCGAAGACGTAGCTGAGCTCCTCGCCGTGCGCCTCCAGGCCGCGCAGGCCGCGGATGAGCGGGTAGTCCTCGGTGGCGATGGGCGTGCCGTCGGGCCGGAGGATGGGCCACTGGTGGTAGTCCGCGGGCAGGGTGGTGGTGTGGGCCGGGTGGCGGAGCTCGGCTTCGATGCGCTTGTTGGCGAGCACGACGCGGCCGGACGCATCCGCGATGGCCACCGCCATGGGAGCGTTCTCCAGCACCGCGCGCAGGCGGGCCCGCTCCTCCTCCACCTCGCGCCGGGCCCTCACCTGGGCCGTCACGTCCACCGCCTGGATGAAGATGCCGTCCACGGCCCTGTCCGGGGCGCGGGTGGGCTGGAAGACGAAGTTGAGGAAGCGGTCCTCCAGCTGCCCGGTGCCCGCGCGGTCCAGCCGGACGACGAGCTCGTCGGCGATGAAGGGCTCGCCGTTGGTGTACACGCGGTCCAGCACCTCGATGAAGCCCTGGGCCGCGACTTCGGGCAGCGCCTCGTGGACGGGCCGTCCCACCACGGCGCGGCCGACCAGCTGGAGGTACTCCGCATTGGCGTAGTCGTAGATGTGGCCCGGGCCCCGCAGCACGGCCATGGCGGCGGGGGCGTGCTCCATGAGGGCGTGCAGGTCCGCGCGGGTGCGCATGCTCCGCTGGAGCGCCAGCAGCTCACGGCGCTCCTGCTCGCCGCGCCGGGCGCGGCTCACCACGTCGGTCATGTCCTCCACCTGGTGGATGAGGTAGCGCACCTGGCCGTCCTCGGAGAGGACCGGGGTGTTGACGGGGCTCCAGTGCCGCTCCTCGAAGCCGCCCCCGGGCCGGGGGATGTCGTACTTCTGCAGGGCCATGACGTGCGGGGCCCGGGTGGCCCGTGCGTGCTCCAGGGAGGCGCGCAGGTTGCGGGTGCCGGTGGCCTGCGTGTCCTCCGGGTTGTCCGGGAACACTTCGAAGAGGCCCCGGCCGAGGACGTCCTCGCGGCGCGTCATCGTCGCGCGGAGGTAGGCATCCGTGACGGCGAGGATGGTGAAGGCCGCGTCCGGCGCGAGGACGAGGTAGAGGCCCGGGCTCTTCTCGAAGAGAAGCTGGAAGTCGGGGACGGGCACCGGGGCTCCGGAGGGACGCCTGCGTTGCTGGGAGGAGACAAGTCTACGCCAAGAGACTTGAACAGGATGGGTGGGTCCGCGCATGGTGCCGGGGTGAGCACCATTCCCCATCCCGACTTCACGGCCGCGCGCTTCGCCCAGTGTCCGGACGCGCGCTTCCAGCCGGCGCCCGCGGACGGCGTCCTGCCGGAGGGCTTCTTCTCCACCACCAACCTCCCCACCTACGTGCGCGTGGGCGGTGCCTGGCGCATGCCGCGCGAGCCTCGCATGGACTGCGCGCTCGTGCTGGACGCCCAGGGAGAGCTGTGGGCCCGCGAGGGCCGGCGCGTGCGCGCGGGCGAGCGCGTGGTGGTGGGCCACGCCGAGGACGGCAGCCAGGGCGTGTACGTGAACATGGCCTACCTCACCGAGGGCGGTGAGGGAGAGTTCAAGTTCATGACCAGCGAGGTGTCGCGCGAGAAGCCCATCGACTACGCGCACATGGCGCGGCTCCTGGTGGAGGAGCGCGAGCGGGGCGGCTACCCGGTGTGGGTGACGGGGCCGGCGCTGGTGCACTCGCGGGCGCGCGCGGACATGACGTGGTTCATCGCCAACGGCTTCGTGGGCGCGCTGCTGGCGGGCAACGCGGTGGCGGTGCACGACATCGAGGCGTCCATCTTCGGCACCACGCTGGGCATGAGCGGCTCGGGCGAGGCCACGTCCGGCGGCCATGGCCTGCACATGCGCGCCATCAACAAGGTGCGCGCGGCGGGCTCCATCGCGAAGGCGGTGGAGTCAGGGGTGATTACCAACGGCATCATGCACGCGTGCGTGGTGCACAAGGTGCCGTTCGTGCTGACGGGCTCCATCCGCGACGACGGGCCGCTGCCGGATGTCGTCACCGACAACCTGGCCGCGCAGGACGCCATGCGCCGTCACGCGGTGAAGGCCACCATGTCGGTGCTGATTGCCACCGCGCTGCACGCCATCGCCACCGGCAACATGCTGCCGGCCTTCGTGGTGGAGAAGGACGGCTCCCTGCGCGAGCTGCCCACCATCTGCGTGGACTCGTCCGAGTTCGTGGTGAGCAAGCTGAAGGACCGCGGCACGCACCAGGCCTTCGGCGTGGTGACGAACGCGCAGGACTTCATGCACATCCTGCGGCTGTACGTGGAGCGCGAGCTGGCGGCGCGGGGCACGGCGCCGAAGGCGGGCTGAGCGGGGCCTTCCGGGGTGGCGCCGCCAGGATGCGCGGCGCCCCCTTCCGGGGAGGGCCTACCGGGGGGACGCGGTGTGCGCCCTCGCGGCACGGCCCTCCGCGGACGGGAACCCAGGGCAGTCTTCAGTTGCAGGACTGCGCGCCCTGGGGCCTGCAGATGCCGTCCACGCACCAGCCGTTGGCGACGTAGCAGGCGCTCGTGTCCGTGCACGGCTCGCCCAGGCGCGCGATGGGGACGCACGTCGCGCTGTGGATGGAGCAGATGAAGCCGGGTGCGCAGGAGAAAATGAACCTCGATTCGCAGGCTTCTCCCTGGCGGGGAAGGGGCTGGCACGTGCCTCGCACTTCTTCCTGGGGCTTCGCGCCGGTGCAGTCCAGGCCGTCTTCGCACTCGGAGTCGTGGCGGCAGGAGGCGCCCACCGCGAGCTTCGGGCGACAGGTGCCGGCCTGTCCGTTGGCGCCATCGCAGAACAGCTCGGTGCGGCACTCCCAGATGCCGGAGCCCACAGTGCCGGGGGCCGTGCAGGCAGCGCCCTTGCCCTGGGGCTTCTCGCAGCGGCCGTCAAGGCAGACCAGGGACCAGCCACACTGCGGGCCCCCGGGGAAGTTGGCACACGCCTCTCCCTCGGTGCTCAGGCGCTTGCACGTGCCCGGGGTGGAGGCGTCCGGGGTGTCGCACCACAGGCCCCGGTCGCAGATGCCATGAATCACGCCGTCCGTGGTTCCGCAGGCAGCCCCCTGCTGGCCGGGAGTGAAGCACCGCGAGCTGGAGCCGAAGGGGAAGGTGCCCGGCGGGCAGGCGTCGAACGCGGTGACAGGCTCCGGGACGGCACCCCGCCTGCACACGCCGCCGCAGCTCGTGGCCGTGGCATCGCACCAGGCGCCGTCCTGGCACTCGGTGCTCCATTCGCAGGCCTCACCGTCCGCGACCTGGCCCAGGAGGAAGCGGCAGTGCGTGTCGTACTCGATGCCCCGGTACCGCATGATATGGGACATCGGGTCCGCGTCACAGCTCCCTTCCCGGAGAGCCTTCACGCACTGGCCGGCGACTTCCGCGTCGTAGCGGATGCGCCCCGCCGCGAGCGCCTCGTCGTACCGCGTCCCCAGTCCGACGACCAGGGCGAAGCCCCACGAAAGCTCCTTCTTCCGGCAGCGCGCCTTGTCCTCGATGCGCCCACAGCGCGCGGACCGCTCGCAGACGGCGTCGACGGCCTTCGCGTTGAAGTCCGCCCGCTCCACGGGCCCGTCGATGGGTGTCTCGTCGGCGCTCTCCGTCCCGCCACACGCCGCCAGTCCCACGCACATCACGGCCAAGACTGTCCGCCATTCGCGCAGCATGCGTCCCCCTCCCGGGTGTCCAGGGCCGGCTTGGGGCCCCGTTGCCCGGAAACCATACCTCCGCTCCCGCGCGTCCGGTTTGCGGTAGTTGCTCCGTGATGCTCATTGAAACGGAGCCAGCGGGGCCACCGGGGCGCTGTCACGGACGGTCCGCCGGGCCTCGCCGCGCAGTCTCTGCATCAGCACGTAGAGGCCGGGGATGAAGACGAAGTTCACCCCCGTGGACACGAGCATCCCGCCGAACACCGCCGTGCCCAGCGAGTTGCGCGACGCCGCGCCCGCGCCCGACGCCGTCATCAGCGGCACCACGCCGAGGAGGAAGGCAATCGACGTCATGAGGATGGGGCGCAGGCGCACCTCGGCCGCCACCACCACCGCGTCGACGGCGCTCCTGCCGCCCTCGCGCAGCTGCTCGGCGAACTCGACGATGAGGATGGCGTTCTTGCTGGCCAGGCCCACCAGCATGACCAGCCCCACCTGGCAGAACACGTCATTGGCATACCCGCGCAGGTACTGGAGGCCCAGCGCGCCCATGATGGCCAGCGGCACCGAGAGGATGATGACCAGCGGCAGGGTGAAGCTCTCGTACTGCGCCGCGAGCACCAGGAAGACGAAGAGCAGGCCCAGGCCGAAGATGACCATCGTCTGGCCGCCGCTCTGCTTCTGCTCCAGGCTGATGCCCGTCCACTCCGTGCTCATGCCCTGGGGCAGGTGCTGCGCGGCGAGGGCCTCCATCGCCTCCATCGCCTGACCGGAGGACACGCCCGGCGCCGCCTGGCCGTTGATTTCCACCGAGCGGAAGAGGTTGTAGTGGCGGATGACCTGCGCGGACACCGTGGGCTCCACCTTCACCAGCGACTCCAGCGGAATCATGTCCCCGCTGTCGCTGCGCACGTAGAAGGCGCCGATGTCGCGCGGGCTGTCGCGGAACTGCTGCTCGGCCTGCACATAGACGCGGTACGCGCGGTTCGCGTAGTTGAAGTCGTTGACGTACTGGCTGCCCATGTAGACCTGCATGGTGCCGAAAATCTGCTCGATGGGAACACCGAGCGCCTTGGCCTTCTGCCGGTCCACCTCCACGTCCAGCAGCGGCGTGTCGGCGTTGAAGCCGGTGAAGACGCCGCGCAGCCGGCTGTCTTCGTTGCCCCGAGCCACGAGCAGCTGCACGGCGGAGGCGAGCTGGTCCAGTGAGCTGGTGCCGGCGGTGTCCTCGACGACGAACTGGAAGCCGCCCACGCTGCCCACGCCGCGGATGGCCGGAGGCTGGAAGGGCACCACCCGCGCCCCGCCGATGCGGCTGAGCGGCGCGCGCAGGCGCTCCACCAGCGCGGCCACCGACTGGTCCTTCCCCCGCCGCTCCTCCCAGGGCTTCAGCGCTGCGAAGATGTTGGCCATGTTGGGGCCCGTGCCCTGGGGGGAGAAGCCGCCGTTGGCGAAGATGACGCGCACCTCCGGCTGCTCCTTCAGCACCGCCTCCACCTCCGCCATCACCTTCTCCGTCTGGGCGAGCGACATGCCCTCCGGCCCCTGCACGGAGATGATGAGGTAGCCCTGGTCCTCGTCGGGGATGAAGCCCGTGGGCGTCACCTTGAACAGCACCACCGTGGCGCCGATGCACAGCAGGAACGCGCCGAGGATGATGGCCGGGCGCTTCAGCAGCCTGCGCAGGCCGCGGCCGTACATGACCCGCGTCGCATCCAGTGCCCGGTCCATCCAGCGGAAGAACACCCACTTCTCACCCTGCTGGTGCTTGAGCATCCGCGCGGACAGCGCGGGCGTGAGCGTCAGGGCGCAGAAGGTGGAGAGCGCCACCGAGGCGGCGATGGTGAGCGCGAACTGGCGGTAGATGGCGCCGGTGGTGCCGGGGAAGAGGGCCACCGGGACGAACACCGCCACCAGCACGATGGAGATGGCGATGACCGCGCCGGACACCTCCTTCATGCCCTCGCGCGCGGCCTGCACGGGCGACAGGTGCCGCTCCACCATCAGCCGCTCGATGTTCTCGATGACGACGATGGCGTCGTCCACCACCAGACCCGTGGCCAGCGTGAGGCCGAAGAGGGTGAGGGTGTTGATGGAGAAGCCCATCAGCTGGACGAAGGCGAAGGTGCCCACCAGTGAGACGGGCAGGGTGAAGGCGGTGATGAGCACGCTGCGCCAGCCGTGCAGGAACAGGAAGATGACGAGGATGACGAGCGCAATCGCCTCCACCAGCGACCGGAGCACCTCGTGGATGGTGGCACGTACGGCGAGCGTGGTGTCCGTGCCCGTCTGGAACGTCATGCCTGGGGGAAACTGCTGGGAGAGCTTCGCGAGCTCCGCGTAGACACCGTCACGCACGTCGAGCGCATTGGCGGTGGGCAGCTGGAAGATGGCGAGGCCGACAGCCGCCTTGCCGCCGAAGCGCAGCAGGGAGCTGTAGTTCTCCGCGCCCATCTCCACGCGGCCCACGTCCTTCACGCGCACGCTCTTGCCGTCGTTCTGCCGCATGAGGACGATGTCGCCGAACTCGTCCGGCTCCACGAGCCGGCCCCGTGCCCGCACCGCGAGCTGGTAGGGCTGGTCCTCGTTGGACGGCGGCTGGCCCACCGCGCCCGCGGCCACCTGGAGGTTCTGCTCCTGGAGGGCGCGCGTCACGTCCTGCGGGGTGAGCTTGCGGCGAGCGAGCTCCGTGGGGTCCAGCCACAGGCGCATGGAGAACTTGCGCTCGCCGAAGATGCGCACCTCGCCCACGCCGCGCACGCGCTTGATGGCGTCCTTGAGATTCACGTCGGCGTAGTTGCTGAGGAACTTCGCGTCGTAGCGCTCGTCCGGGCTGAAGAGCGCCACCGACATCAGAATCTGGCTGGAGGCCTTGTTGATGACGATGCCGGACTGGTTCACCTGCGCGGGCAGGCGGGCGGATGCGCGGCTGACGCGGTTCTGCACGTCCACCGCCGCCACCTCGATGTCGCGCGAGGCCTCGAAGGTGATGATGATGGTGCTGCTGCCGTCGTTGCTGCTGGTGGAGGTGATGTAGCGCATGCCCTCCACGCCGTTGAGCTCCTGCTCCAGCGGAATGGTGACGGCGCTCTCCACCACCTCGGCGCTGGCGCCCACGTAGTTGCTGGTGACTGTCACCTGAGGCGGGGCCAGGTCCGGGTACTGGGCGATGGGTAGCGAGGGAATCGCAACGACGCCCATCAGCGTGAGCAGGATGGAGCAGACGATGGCGAAGACGGGCCGGCGGATGAAGAAGTCGACGAACATGGGCTCTGGCTCTCCGCTCAGCGGCTGCTTCCGACGGGGGCGCCACCCGCCGAGGCCTCGGCGCGCGGCGCGGACTTCACCTTCACGGGCATGCCGTCACGGAGCGCCTGCATGGAGGAGACGGCGACGAGGTCTCCCGCCTCCAGCCCCTTTTCCACGACGTACGCCAGCTCGCCCAGCGCGCCGAGGGTGATGGGGCGGCGCTCCACGGCTGTCTTGCCGTCCTTCTCGTGCACCACCAGCGCGAAGGGCTGGCCACTCTGGCGCACCACCGCGAGCGCCGGAATCTGCAGGGCATCCCGCACGGAGTAGACCAGGCGGGCGCGCACCATCTCGTTGGGACGCAGGCCCCCCGTGTTGCGGAAGGCGGCCTTCACTTCCACCAGCTGGGTGCGCGGGTCGGCCTGCGGTGCGATGAAGAAGAGGGTGCTGGTGAGCAGCACCTTGCCCTTCGCGTCGAGCAGCTCCACCGCCGTGTCGGGCTTGAGCGAGCGGGCGCGGGAAGAGGGCACCGACACGCTCACCTCGAGCACGTCCGCCTGCGCCACGCTGGTCAGCACCGTGGTGGCGCTCACGAAGTCACCCAGCCGCACCAGCACGTCACCCACGGTGCCGGCGAAGGGCGCGCGCACCACGTTGAACTGCAGCTGCACCTGGCGCTGCGTCACCTGCGCGGCGGAGGAGCGCGACACGGCGTCGGCGGCGTCCACCTGGGCGCGGGCGGCCTCCAGCTCCTGTGCGCTCGCGAGGCCCTCCTTGTTGAGCGCCTCCGTGCGGGCCAGGGTGCGGCGGGCCAGTTCCAGGTTGACCTTGGTGGAGCTGAGCTGGGCCTGGGCGCTGTCGAGCGCGGCCGTGTCCTGGCGTGCGTCCACTTCCACCAGGGGTGCACCGGCCTCCACCTGCTGGCCGGGCTTCACGTGGATGCGGCGCACGTAGCCAGCCACCTGCGGCAGCACCGTGACGCTCTGCCGCGACAGCAGCGAGCCCAGGTACTCGCCGGTGTCCCGCACCTCGCGCGGGGCCAGCGACACCACGTCGATTTCGCGAGGTGGCGGCGCGGCCGGGGCTGCCTTCTGCTCCGAGCAGCCTGCTACCGCGACCAGCACCGCCACAGTCCACACCGTCTTCATCAGCGTCTCCAGGGGGCGCACCCGCTTCATCCGTTGCACCGGGCTTCCGCACACCGTCTTCATCCGTGCCTCCAGCGGCGCATTCGTCTCACCCGTTGCATCGGGCTTTCGCAGGTCGTCTTCATCCGCGCCTTCATGCGGCGCATTCGTCTCGCCGGTCGCATCGGGCCTCCGCAGGTCGGCTTCATCCGCGCTTCCAGCGGCGCATTCGTCTCACCCGTCGCATCGGGCTTTCGCAGGTCGGCTTCATCCGCGCCTTCAAGGGGCACCGCCGGCTCACCAGTCACACCGGGCCTCCGTCAGGAATGCGTCCAGGCGTGCCTGGACGCTCTCGAACTCGCGCAGCACCAACGTCAGCTCCGCCTGGCGCAGGGCCGCCGCGCTCTGCACCAGCTCGAGGCTGCTGCCGCGGCCCACTTCGAATGCACGACGGGTCAGCCGGTCGGTCCGCTCCGCGAGGTCTCTCGACTCGCTCGCCGTCTTCACCAGGGCCTCGGCCACCTCGACGCCGCGTCGGGCTCGGGCCACTTCCAGCTCCACGTCGCGGCGTGCGCTCTCCAGCGCGGCGGCCGCCTGCGACTCCACGCCCGCCCGCTCATGCACCAGCCCCTCGCGCCCGCCGCCTTCCCAGAGGGGCACCGAGAGCACGGCGGCGATATTCCAGGTCGCGAAGCGGCCGAAGCCCGGGTCCGTGGTGAGGCCGTAGAGGGTGCTGGAGACGCCCAGCGTGGGCAGGTAGCCCGCGGACGCCTGACGCGTGCTCTCCCTCGCGGACTCCACCTGCGCCCTCGCCGCCACCAGGTCCGGCCGCGAGTCCAGGCCATCCAGGGCGGAGCATTCCTTGCGCGTCTGGTCCACCAGTCCCTGCAGGTTGAAGGACGGGTCCACGCCCATCGCCTGGCCGAAGCCGAGCGCGAAGCCCAGGGCCTCACGCGCCTGACGCAGTTGCTCGTCACCGGCGACGAGCGCGCCGCGTGCCACCGCCACATCCTGGTTCACGCGCACCACGTCCAGTTGGTTGCCCGCGCCCAGCTCGAAGCTGCGCTGGGTGAGCGACGAGCGCTCCAGCGCCTGACGCAGGTTCACGCGGTTGATTTCCGCCGCGCGCTCGGCGGCCACCGTCGCCACCAACGTGCGCGCCACTCCCAGCGTCAGGCGGCGGCGCACATCTTGGAGGCTCGCCACCGTGCTCTTCTCCGCCGCCCGGGCCGACGCCAATCCACGCCACGCGCTCAAGTCCACCACCGACTGCGTCAGCGTCGCGGAGACAGTGGCGGCGGGCGTGGTGGGCGTGCGGCCCTCACCGGCGACCCCTGGATTCACGCCAGAGGCCAGGTCCGGATTGAGCAGGTCATGCGCCACGCCGGCCTGGGCGCGCGCGTTGGGCAGCACTGAGGACAGTGCCTGACGCCAGCGGCCACTGGCGCGCTCCACGCCGGCCTCCGCGCCGCGCAGGTCCGTGGAGCGCTCACGCACGAGCGCGAGCGCCTCGTCCCACGTCTTCACCCGCCGCGGGGCCGGAGGCACGGGGGTGAGCATCGCGTCCTCGACCTTCGGCTGGACGGCGGCCGGGGAGCGGTCGGAGGAGGCGGGCTCGGACTGCACCGAGGTGACCGCGAGCGCCAGGAGGAGGAGGGGAGGGGAGGCCATATGCCGGACGCGGAGGAAGGAAGGCGGTGACCGCGCGGAGCCACCGCGCACGCACCCCGAGGAGGCGTTGAGCCCCCTCCGGGTGCAGGGGCGCTTCACGCATCCCAAGGGAGCACCGAGCCCCCTCCGGACGCGGAAACGTGAGACGCGGCTTTTAGCTGCGGGGGGCCGCCGGCTTGAAGACCGAGGCCTCGATGGGCGCGTCGTAGTGGGCGCTCTGGATGACCTTCTCGCCCTTCTTGCCGTCGGCCTCCCACTGCACGCGGTGGCTCAGCTTGATGCCGTCCACGTCGCGGAAGTCGGAGAAGGTGGCCGTCTTGTTGTACGCCTTGCCCTCGTGCGTTCCGGTGGAGGTGCGGCGCACCTCCAGGAACGACTGCTGGTCGATGAAGCGGACCTCCGTGTTGCCACCCCGGGTGAGGACCAGCCTGTACGCGGGCGCGCCGTTCACCTGCTCCACGCCGTCCAGCTTCAGCGCCACGCCCTGGGCCTTCGGCTCCACGAGGGCGTCATCGAAGGCCGCGTACTCGGCCATCGTCGCGCTCTTCTCCTTGTCCAGCCGCTGCGGCGCCGCCGAGCCCTCCACCATCCACCCCTGCTGGCCGTCGAACACCTTGCTCGTCCGCGTGCCGTTCTTCTCCATGTCGTAGCGCACGAGGTTGGGACGCGCGCGCTGCATGGTGGACGTGGTGACGGTGTCGCCGTCGCGGGAGATGCTGGTGACCTGGAAGGACTTCACGGCCTTGAGCCGCTCCTTGCCGCCCACGGCCTTCAGGTGCTTGTCGACGAGCGCCTGGAGCGACAGCTGGCCCTGGTGGCACTCGGCGCCCTCGCCGGCGGCGGCGATGGCGGGAGCGAACGTCAGACCGAGAGCGAGGAACGAGGAAACGAGGGACTTGCGCAGCATGGGGTGTGCCTCCGGGTAACGGGGTTGCGGGAGACACAGTGCCCCTGCGAGGGGCGCGGCGCTGGAGTGTTCAGCCGGTGGGGACGGGCGTGCGGCGAACGGGCCCCCTCATGCGGCGAACGGGCTTCAGCGCAGGTGCTGGAATTTCTCGCGGTGGCTGCGGGCCACGCGCAGCTCGGCGCCGCCGGTGAGCACCACGACGAGGTCCCTGCGGCCTTCGTTGCGCAGCTCGCGGATGCGCCGCGAGTTGACGATGGCCGAGCGGTGGATGCGCATGAAGCGCTCCGGGTCCAGGCGCGCCTCCAGGCTCTGCATCGTCTCGCGGTGGAGGTACGCCTTGCCGCCCGCGTGAATCTGCACGTAGTAGTCGGCGGCCTCGATGTATTCGATTTCGTCCACGTCGAGGAACACCACGCGCCCCGTATCGCGGATGGCGAGCCGGTGCACCCACGGCTCCGGCGCGGCGGCGGGCGCGGGCGCGGGGCCCGGAGGCGGCGTGACTTCCCTGTCACCGTAGGTGGAGAGCACGGACAGGAGCCGCTGGCTCAAGTCGGACATGCGCGCCTGGCGAATCTGCACCTTGGCGCGGCCCACGGCGTCGTGGAAGCGGTCGTCCCGGAAGGGCTTGAGCAGGTAGTCGAGCGCGTGGATGTCGAAGGCGCGCAGGGCGTAGCGGTCGTACGCGGTGACGAAGATGACGGCGGGGACCTCGCCGGGGCCGAGGTGGGCGAGCACCTCGAAGCCGTTGAGCTCGGGCATCTGCACGTCGAGCAGGACGAGGTCGGGCCGCTGCTCACGGATGAGGCGCACGGCTTCCGGGCCGTTGCCGGCCTCGCCCACCACGCTGACCTCCGGGTCCGTGGCGAGCAGCAGGCGCAGGCCCTCGCGCGCCAGGGGCTCGTCATCCACGACGAGCGTGCGGATGCTGGCGGGCACGTTCATGACACGCTCACCTCCGCCACGGCGGACTGGAAGGGCAATTCCAGGCGGGCACGCACGCCGCCGGTGGGACGGTTCTCCAGCGTGAAGGCGTGGTGGTCTCCGTAGAGCTGGTGCATGCGGGCGCGCACGTTGGCCACGCCGATGCAGCCGTCATGGGTGTCCCAGCCGGGCGCGAGCCCGGGCCCGTCGTCGAGCACCTCCAGCACCAGCCGCGCTCCCTCGCGCGAGGCGCGCAGCTCCACGCGTCCGGCGCCGGAGCGGGCGGAGAGGCCGTGCTTGATGGCGTTCTCCACCAGCGGCTGGAGGATGAGGCTGGGCACGAGCGCGCCGAGCGTGGCGGGGTCGATGGCGCGGACCACCTGGAGCCGGTCCTGGAAGCGGGTCTGCTCGATGTCGAGGTAGCGCTCCAGGAAGTCGAGGTCCTCGTGGAGGGGGACGTGCTGCCGGCCGGTGTTGTTGAGGGCCATGCGCAGCAATTCGCTCACGCCGGTGAGCATGCGGATGGAGCCGGCGGTGTCCTGCTTGCGCACGAGGACGGAGATGGCGTTGAGCGTGTTGAAGAGGAAGTGCGGGTGGAGCTGGGCGCGAAGGGCGTCGAGCTGGGCGTGGACCAGGCGCGTCTCGAGCTGGGACTGGGCCAGCTCTCCCTCGCGATAGCGGCGGTGGTACTCGACGGCGTAGCCGACGGAGAGGATGCCGCTGTAGATGAGCAGGTCCGTGATGGCGTGCTTGCTCAGCATCATCGGCAGGATTTGAGGGAGGGGATTGTCGACGTACCACTGCTCCCCACAGGCCTTGGAGACGGTGTGGACGAGGACCACGTGTGGGAGCATGAGCGAGAAGAGCGTGGACACGTGGACCGGGAGGCTTCGGGTCCAGCCGCCACGCTCCAGCCGCCAGCGCCGTCCCATCCAGAGGATGAGCGGGGTGGCGAAGGCCCAGTACTCCCAGGCCGGGAGAATCATCATCAAGGCCCGGCTGAAGGGATAGGTGGGGTCCTTGGCCTGGGCGTAGATGTAGTTCTGGCTCGCGGCGATGATGCCCGGCACGGCCCAGATGAGCATGAGCGACGGCAGGCGGCGCGCCAGTTGGAGCAGCGCGGCCGGCGCGGGCGCGGAGGACACCGGCCGCGGCGTCACGGCGGAGGACGGCAGGGCGGGAGAGGTGGTTTCCACGGCGGCCTGATTCTACGCCCGCGCCACGGTCCCTTCCGAGCCGGTGCAGCCAAAAGGCTCCGGCGTGCAGCGAACTGGCTGCCAGTAAAGGGGGCAGGCATCTCACGCGAACTGCTCGCTGGCATGGAGGTGCCGACCTAAGGGGGCTCCGGACAACCCAAGGAGTTCTCCTGGGGGAATCAATCCACAGGACTGTTCGGATGTTCAGGTTTGCGGTAGTGTGTGTCAGAGCCATAGGACACGCTCTTCGACCAGGGATCCGAAGCTTTGCGCAGAGGGTCGGGGGGTACGATGAGGCAGCGTCCGATGGCAGTGGGGGAAACGGCGCGGTGGTTGGAAGAGCGTTTCTCGCTCAGGGGATTGCGCCCACATCAAGCGGAAGTCGTTCAGGCTCTGCTCGAAGGGAATCGCGTGCTGTTCGTGGCTCCGACCGGACACGGTAAGTCGCTCTGCTATCAGGCGTTGGCAGCCCACCCTTCGAGAAGAGGCGTGGTGCTCGTCTTCCAGCCCCTGATTGCGTTGATGCAGGAGCAGGTCGAGCGGGCGAAGGCTCAGGGGCTTAGAGCGGCAGTGGTGAACAGCCAGCAGACTTCCGAGGAACAGGACGAGGTGCTCCGGTCTGTTGCGAGCGGAGAACTCGACATCCTTTTCTTATCTCCGGAGAGACAGGGCAATCACTTGTGGCTCGAGCATGTCTCGGACATGGAGATCAAGGGTGTCGTTGTCGACGAGGCCCATTGCATCAGCCAGTGGGGACACGACTTCCGTCCTTGGTACCGCAGGCTCGTCGGCACCATCATGGGCCTTGGACAGCGAACTCCGGTGCTCGCTGTGACTGCGACTGCACCCGCCCATGTCGTTGAGGACATCAGAGAGCAGATTGCCTTGGAGGACCGCGAAGTCCGAGTCATCCGAATGGCCTCCCACCGCGAAAATCTCGCTTGCTCTGTATGGCAGGTGGTGGGGCTGGCTGAGAGGCTTGCTGCGTTGCTGCACCTCTCGCGTCACCAATCGGGAATGCCGGGCATTGCGTACCTGCTGACCACGGCGGAAACCGAAATGGCTGCGGACTTTCTCTGCAGGCAGGGAGTTCCAGCCGTTGCCTATCATGGCCAGCTCGATGCCCAGGAGCGTTCCGAACGCCTTCGCAGTTGGCAGGACGGAGAGGTTGATGTGGTCTGTGCGACGTCCGCCCTCGGGATGGGCGTGGATCGCCAGGACGTACGCTGGGTCTCCCATCTGGGGCTGCCAGACAGCTTGATTCGGTATGTCCAGGAGATTGGCAGGGCGGGACGTGACGGCCAACAGGCCCGAGTCATCGCCGTTCATGACCCGGAGTGCCACGACGTCTACGAAGGACTGCTGCGCTCCAGTCAGCCAGAGCCCCAGGAGTACGAGCGGGTCGCGGCGGAGCTGCGAAAAGGGCCTGCCAAGCGGACGCAGATCATTGAGGAACTCGACATGCCGGAAGCAATGGCTCAGCGGATCCTGGACGACCTAGTCTCGGCGAAGCTGTGTACGCGCGAGGGGGAACCGGCCGAGTATACATGGAGCGGGGGGCGGCGCTCCCCCGTCCCCGAAAATGCGGCCAAGGCCATCGAGGTTCGCCGAGCCTTCCTTGATACCGCCCTGGCTTATCCTGAGGTTTCAGGGTGTCGCGCCGTCGTCTTGGCCAAGGCCATGGGGGATGCGGCGCTTCCTGCCCGTTGCGGTATCTGCGACAGGTGTGTTCGTGAGTCGCTTCCAGACCTGGGGCGTGAGGCACTTCTTGCGCGCGACTACCTGGACTTCTTCACCCCCGTTCTCAAGAAGGGGAGAAGGGGCTCCGCTACACTGCATGAAGGGGGTCGGGCCCTGTCCTTCTACGGCATGGGGGCGCTCGGCACGGCCATTCGCCAAGCGAAGTACTCGCGAGCCCCCGCGCCCGTCAGTGTGCTGACCCGGGCGCTGGAAGTGCTGCAGGATGAGCAAGGGCCCTACGCTGGTCTTCGATTCGATGCCGTCGTGTGCCTGCCTTCCACGCGGTCAGGCCCCTTCGTTCCTGGCTTCGCATCCGCGCTGGCCAAGCAACTCCGTATTCCCGCGATTGTCCTGGAGAAAACCCGGCAGACGGAGGAACAGAAAAAGTATCGTTCGCGCCACCGTAAACAGCAGAATGTCCGCGGCGCTTTTCGCCTGCCTGATTGGATGGGGCCGCTCGGTCATGTGCTGCTGGTGGATGACGTCTGGGACAGTGGAGCGTCGATGTTGGAGGCTGCTGGGGTCCTGCGCCCCACGCGAGTTCACGTCCTGACCATGGCCCGTACCCGGCATATCGACGACGCATGAGTGCCGCGCCTCTCAGACGCGAATCAGCCTACTGGCTGACGCTGGCTTTCAAGCTGGAGCGAGAACCTCGCCGCAGCATCAACGGGCTCGTCCTGACGGCAGATCGTCGCCTGAAGATGGGCCTGTCGACGCTAGTGAAGCTAGAGCCAGAGACCTTGCCCGTACCCTTGCAGCGCTACAAGGAGGTCCATCAGCACCTTCTGGACGCGGACGGGAAGGTATCCGCACAGGCTTTTGTCGTGGATCGGCTGATGGAGGAGGGTATCGCCCTGGTGCCCATCACCATGGGCAAATACCCGGCTCACCTTGCGCGCACATTGGGGCCAGACAAGGCGCCAACCCTTCTTTCCGTCGCTGGAGACGCATCTCTTCTCCGGGAGCAGGGAGTGGCGGTGAGTGGCAGTCGGGATGCAGGACCGGAGGGGCTCGCCTTCGCACGTGCGATGGGACGTGCGCTCGCTGAGGCCGGCTGCGTCCTGGTATCCGGGCTGGCGCGGGGGTGTGACAGGGAGGCGCTGGAAGGCGCGCTCGAGGCGGGGGGGCGCGTGATTGGTGTGGCGCCCGAGGGAATCCTGCACAGTAGTTCCCGCAACAGACCGGAGGTAGAAGCTGGCCGGCTCGCTGTGGTCAGTGAGTTCGCTCCGAACGACAAATGGGCCGTGGGCAGAGCCATGGCCCGTAACAAAACCATCGCGGGCTTCAGTCGCGCACTCGTCGTCGCGGACTGCATCGCGGAAGGGGGCACAACAGACCAGGTTGAGGTGACGCGCTTGCTGGGGCTGCCTGTATTCATACGGCGAGGACGCGGGGAAGGCGCGCTCGTCGCGGAGTTGGTGCGGCGCAGCGATGTTACGCCTCTGTCGTGGGATGAGGGCTCCGTGCAATTGCCCGCAGTGCTTGGCGCCAAGCCACAAACTGCGGGAGTCCGCTGTGACATCCGCTTGCAGCAGGAGCGACTGGTCGTCCATGTGGAGGGTTCTCGCCGCGCGACGCTCGATGAAATCGTGAGTGCTATCCGCGAGGCTTGGCCCAGGGAGTACTCGTCCTCCACCGTCGCGCCTCCTGGCATGTTCGCCGCCGAGCCTGCCCCAACACTAGGGGCGAGTAGTGTGTCGGTCGACCCGATGCTCGCGCAGCTCGAAGCTTCCGACGGTGACCAGAATGCGAAGGTGAAGGGCGCTTCGTCCGAGAGCACGTCTACCCAAGTCGTGACATCCACGGTGCAAGAGGAACGAGCTGTCGCGGTCACCGGGAAACGGGACAAGGTCCAGGTCGTCGAGAGCCTCTTGCGCTCCTTACGAGACGCAGGAGCCTCTGGCTGTACCATCAAGGAGCTGGAGATGGTCTCGGGTTGCTCGGACAAGGTGGTGCGTCGACATCTTGTGGCTCTGGAGGGACAGGGTGTTGTCGTGCCAAGGCGCAAGCCTTTGCCGTACCGCTTCTTTCTCAAAGAGCATGTGCCAGCAGAGTCGTCAGCGGTCTCCGATGAATCAACATCGAAGGCTGCGTCGCTTCAGGAAGAGACTCAGTTGGGCCTTGTTTTCGATGAGCAGGGCGCGAAGCCTTCTTCCGTGAAATCGGAAGTGAGCGTGGAAGGCTTGCCTGATGGCGCAAATGAGCACTCGCTGTAGGTGCTTCGAATAGCCGGTCATCTCGACGCCAGCCGGCCCTGGGTGTCGATGAAGAACGCGCCGTCACCCGCGACGACCTGCACGCCCTGACGCCCTTCCTCGATGATGCGTACCGCCCCGGCGACGCTCCAGGCGCGCTCGGTGCCCAGCTCCAGCACGCGCCCGTCCGCGGTGCCCGCGTATCGTGAGGTCAGCACCGTGTACGTGGTGTCCGGGGGCAGCACCTTCGCGAGCAGGTCCAGGCGCTCCGCGTACTCGGCGGCGCTCGCCTCATCGGCGGGCGGGAGGGCCTGCCAGCTCACGTCGAGCACGGGCTCCAGGTTGAAGGCGGAGTCGAGCGAGACGATGCCCGCGTCGGTGGCGGCGAAGAGCTGCTCACCGGCGACCTCCAGCGCGAGGCACGTGGTGCCCGGCAGTCCCTCCTCCGTGCCGAGCACGCGCACCGGCGCTCCGTCCGGGGTGAGCACCTCCAGGCCCTCGGTGGTGCAGGCGACGAGGTGGCCCGCGAAGGGCTGCGTCGCGTACACGGCGCCGGGCTGCGTGGCGGGAGAGGAGAGGGCGACGGCGGCTACGAGGGAGAGGGCGGAGAGCATCACGCCCGTCCCTCATTGCGAACCCCGGGCCAGCGCACCGTCCCAGGGAGGACGCGGGGATGCGGACCCTACGGCGTCGCGGGTGTGCGCCCCAGGCCACACAGGTGCGGCCGGGCGCCAGCGGTGACGGTCCGCGTCACCGGCTCATCCAGGACGCAGGTGCAGCCCGCACGGAATGAGGTGCCCCCGGCGACCGGCAGCCGCGGAAGGAAGCTTCATTCCGCGAGTCCCCCCGCCCGGAGGTGGGGTGGTGCGGAAGGAAGCTTCATTCCGTCCGCGAGTCCTTCGCCCGAAGGAGCGGGGAAGGAAGCTTCATTCCGCGAGTCCCCCCGCCTGGAGGTGGGGTGGGACGGAAGGAAGCTTCATTCCACGAGTCTCCCGCGCCCCGAATCAGAACGACTCTTCCGGCACGTCCATCAGGTCCAGCGTCCCCGCCTCCACCATGCGCGCGGCGTGCGCCAGGCCGGGGAGCACCTCGTGGCAGTACCAGCGCGCGCTGGCGAGCTTGCCCGCGTAGAAGGCCCTGTCACCGGGGTTGCTCTTCATCCGCTCCAGCGCCACCTGCGCGTGCCGCACCAGCAGCCAGCCGATGACCAGCTCCGCCACGGACATCAGCACGCGGTTGCCCTGGAGGCCCACGTGGTAGAGCGACTCGCCCAGCTTCCCCATCAGCGTGCCGAGCATCGTCTCCAGGTCCCCCAGCGCCCGGCCCAGCGCCGCACGCTCGGCCTCCAATTCCTTGCCGCCCCCGTCGCCCTCGGCCGTTTCGCGCACCTGCGCCAGCAGCCCCTGCAGCGTCGCCCCGCCGTCTTTCGCCACCTTGCGCATCAGCAAATCGAGCGCCTGGATGTGCGTGGTGCCCTCGTAGAGCGTGTCGATCTTCTGGTCCCGGATGTACTGCTCCACCGGGTAGTCCGTCAGGAAGCCCGAGCCGCCGTGCACCTGGAGCGACAGCGCCAGCATCTCGTACGCCTTCTCCGAGCAGTAGCCCTTCACCAGCGGCAGCAGCATGTCGTTGAGCGCGTCCACCTCACCGGCCTCGGTGGCGCGGTGGCCGCCCTTCAACTCCACGCCGTCCTGGATGGAGGCGGTGAAGAGGCACAGCGCGCGCATCCCTTCCGCGTGCGCCTTCTGCGCCATCAGCATGCGGCGCACGTCCGGGTGGCGGAAGATGGGCACGCGCGGCGCCTTCTTGTCCCGCGCCTGCATCAGGTCCGCGCCCTGGAGCCGGTCCTTCGCGAAGGCCAGCGCGCGCTCGTAGCCCGCGGACAGCGTGGCCATGGACTTCACGCCCACCGCCATGCGCGCCTGCTCGATGATGTAGAACATCTGCCGCATGCCGTCGTGGACCTCGCCCAGCAGCAGGCCGCGCGCGGGCTTCCCGTCGCCGAACGTCAGCTCGCACGTGACGGAGCCCTTGAGCCCCATCTTCTTCTCCAGCTTGGTGCACACCACGCCGTTGAGCTCGCCCAGGCGGCCGTCCTCCTCCACCCAGTACTTGGGCACCACGAACAGCGACAGCCCCTTGGTGCCCGGGCCCGCGCCCTCCGGCCGCGCCAGCACCATGTGCAGGATGTTCTCGGACATGTCCGAGTCACCGTTGGTGATGAAGCGCTTCACGCCTTCAATCTCCCAGACCTCGCCGCCCACGTGACGCGCCTTCGTGCGCGCGGCGCCCACGTCGCTGCCGGCGTCCGGCTCGGTGAGCACCATGCTGCCCTGCCAGCGGCGCTCCAGCATCAGCGGCAGGAAGCGGCGCTTCTGCGCGTCCGTCCCCAGCCGGTCGATGATGCGCGCCAGCAGGTTGCCCAGCGTGTAGAAGGCCAGCGCCGCGTTGGCGCCCGCCAGCAGCTCGAAGGCGGCCCAGCCCAGCGACGGCGGCGCGCCCAGGCCGCCCAGGTGCGGCGGCTGCTCCAGCAGGTGCATGCCCGCCTCGTAGAACGCGCCCATCGCGTTCTTCAGGCCCGGCGGCAGCGTCACCTTGCCGCCCTCCAGCTTCGGCGGGTTGTGCTCCGACTCGTCGAACGACGCCGCCAGCTCCCCCGTGCACAGCTGGGCGAAGGTCTGGAGCATCTGCCGCGCCGCCGTCTCGTCCAGGTCGCCAAACGGAGCCCGGCCGAGCGACGTGCGCCCGATGTCCAGGAACTCGAAGAGGTTGAACTCGATGTCGCGCAGGTTGGGGACGTAGTGGCTCGCGGAAGTCATGCCGCGAAGCTAGCCGAGGTTGATTCGAGAGTCAGTCCTCGGGACAGAGTCGTTATTCACTCCTGGTGAAATCCAATTGTGGACACGAGTGAAGTCTGCTTAACCTCAAAAAGCCGCCATTCACGGCGGCGAAAAGGGGCCACTCATGACTCGTCATCCTGTCGTGTCCGTCTTCCGTTCGTTGGCAGTGCTGTTCGTGGTGGGTGCGCCGTTGATGGCGTCCGCGCAGGTCTGTGACGACAACGCGCGCGCGGCGTATCAGAACGCGGTGAACGCGGGCGCGTCCGAGTCGCAGCTGGAGGCGCAGTTCGGCCATTGTCGCGGCACGGTGACGCAGGGCGTGGTGGCGACGAGCACCAACTTCAACATCTTCTACGAGAAGATGAACAGCTGCGGCCTGCACCCGCAGCAGCGGCGGCCGGCGTGTGACGTCGAAATCCGCCAGAACTTCGGCTACGGCGCCTTCCCCGCGGGCAGCAACGAGTTCGTGCGGTTCTGCTTCGACTGCGACCTCAACGGCGTCTTCGAGTACAGCGTGCTGGGCAGTGTGCACGTGACGAACAACACCTCGGTGCAGGGGCCGTCCTGGTACCACTCGGTCAACGCGGTGGCGGCCAACACGCCGGTCACGTGCGCGTGGAACAGCGGCCGCACCATCCGCGTGCGCGCCATCCTGTCGTGGGCCGCCCAGCCGGCGACCTGCACGTCCAAGCCCATCTGGGGCAACTGGATTGACTTCCAGGCCCGCCTGGACCCGTGAGCCTCGCGCTGACCTGATGCCCTGACGCACGAAGGGCCTCCGGGGTGTGTTCCCCGGAGGCCCTCGGTGTCTACAGGTGACTCGCGCTCAGGAGCCCTTGAGCTGCAGCGTGGGCACCGCGCCCTCGCCGAGCACCAGGTGCACCTGGCCGACCTTGGAGGCCAGGTCCTTGTACGCCTCCAGCTCCTTGAGGCGCACCAGCAGCGGGTTCTCCGCCAGCACCTTCGCCGTCTGCGCCATGGAGCGCGTCGCGGCCGTCTCCTCGCGGCGGAGGATGACGTTGGCCTCCGCCTCCTTCTGCGCCTGGATGACCCGGTTGAGCAGCTCCTTCATCTCACCCGGCAGCACCACGTCCTTGATGCCGAAGCGCAAGAGCTCCAGGCCCACCGTGTCCGCGCGGTCCTTCACGTCGACGAAGAGGGACTCGGCCACCGCCTCACGGGAGGCGAGCAGCTCGTCCAGCGTGCGCACCGCCACGGCCTCGCGCGCCGCCAGCTGCATGGCGAGGTAGAGGACGTCATCCGGCGAGCGGGCCACCACGGCGAGCCGGCGCGCGTCCGCCACGCGGAAGGCCGCGGAGAGGTTGAGGCGCAGGCTGACGCGGTCCTTCGTCATCACCTCCTGGCCCGTGACGTGGAGCAGGCGCTCACGCAGGTCGATGACCGCGAGGGACACCTTGCGCGCCACCGTCCACGCCGCGTGACGGCCGGCGGGCAGCACCGCGTCCAGGGAGCCGTCCACGTAGCGCAGCACGACGCTGCCCTCCGCGGCGATGGCCTCCACGTAGTCGCTCGCGGGCACGAGCGCGCGCACGTCGTCGCGCAGCGGGGCCGTGGCGACGCCGGACGTGTCCACGCGCTCCACGCGCACGGCGGGCGAGCCGGGCACCAGGGCGCGGCCGGGGATGCGCTCCACCGTCCACACCTGGTGCTGACCGCGGCCGAGCCACTTCACGGGGCGGCCCTTGTGGAAGAGGACGGCGCGCTCGTCGGCGCCGAGCTCCACCACCTGGAGGTCCGCCTCCGGCACGAGGGCCAGGAGCGACGTGTCGAGGTTGGCGAGGGGCTGCTCCGTGCTCACGCGCACCAGCCGCACCTTGCGCCACGGGTAGACCAGCCAGTACCGGCCGGGCACGAGGTAGCGCGTCGGCAGCTCGTCCACGAGGACGAACGCCCGCTCGTTCTGCCCGACATCCACACGCATGATGCTCATCGCGCACCTCCCTTCTCCCCGCTGACGGGGAGCCTGATGACCGGAACCCAAGATTGCGCGCCTCGAGCGCGCGGGTCCCGGGTACGACTGAAAAGTGAGAGCCCCGCCCTTCACGGACGCGAAGCGCGGACTGCGTGCCCGTTCCGCGTCCGGTCTCTCCGCGCCCGCGGGCCAGGTGCGTCCACGGACGGCAACAGGGGCTCCCGCTGACGGCTCGGGGTGGCCCTGTCGCCCTGGCGGATGGCCGGGCGTCACGGCGGGGAAGGGTGGACGCGGTGGACCCGCGTTCGCGTCAGCTCCGGACAGGGCCCCCGGATGGATGACCGATTTGGCAAATCGGATCAGAACGAAGGATTTGAACCTTCAACCCCAAGATTACGAATCTTGTGCTCTTCCCAATTGAGCTAGTTCTGAAAGGCCCCCGGACTGCCGGGAACCCTTCGTGGGCCTTGCGGCGGCCCGGCCGGACGGCCCGATGTGAGGGAACCACCGCGAGCAATGGACCCGGGGACACCCTGCCCGGTGCATGAGCGCAGCGCGCCCACGCCCGGACCCGGGAGCCCGGGGACAGCCCCGTGGCACCTCTGGATTCCGTCAGTTCGCAGGGACGCGGCGGTGGCGGCGTGTCTGACAGCCGTGTGTGAAGGCGCGGCCCTCCCCATCCGGTGCTTGGATGAAGAGGGCCCATGCTTCCTGGGTTGCCATGAGGCGTCCGGGCCTACTCGGCCGTGGCGGGCAGCTCGCTGTCGGGCTCGAGCGGCGCCGGGGCCTTGGCGGACTGCGGAGTCGGCGTCGCGAGGACGGACTGCACGGCCGGCGAGGGCACGAAGGTATCCAGGGGCGCCGGGGGCCTGCAGGCCGTGGGGTCGTCCGACGCCTTGAGGACCGGGGTGCTGGTGTTGGCCTGGACCTGCTTCGACGCCGAGGGCAGCGGGCACATGGGCAGCGGCGTTCCGGACGTCGGCTTCGCCACCGTGGGCCCGCGCGACCTGGACCTGGACCTGGAGTCGGAGTCGCGCCGGGACGCGGCGTCACCGCGCGACGAGGAGTCACCCCGCGACGTGGAGTCCCCCTGCGCGAGCGAGTCGCTCTGCGTGTTCGCCTTGCCCTCGCTGGTGGAGGTGGACGTGGCGGTGGCAATCGCGGAAGGCGCGGGCTTCTTCGCCGCCTCGCCCAGCACCTCCGTCAGGCGGTTGTTGCTGTCGTGCATCTGGTCCATCGCACGGCCCATCGTGGCGTCGTGCTGCGTGCGCGTGCGCTCCAGGCTGGAGTCGTGCTGCAGGCGCTCCTTGTCGAGGGTCGCCTGGTACTCCGCGCGGTCCTTCTCCAGGTTGGCCTTCAGCGTGTCCCGCTCCCGCGAGACTTCGCTCAGGCGCTGCTCCAGCGCGCTCTTCTCCGTGTTCATCACCGACTCCGCGCGGGCCATGCAGGCGCCGAGCACCTTCTCCTCGGGCTCGCGCTCCGGCAGCGGCTCACCGCGGTTCCAGGCCACCATCGCCATGCTCTGCCAGCGGTAGTCCGCGTGCATGACGCACTCCTGCACCAGCCGCGTCAGCCGGTCCTCGGACCAGATGGGCGTCGGCCGTGCACAGGGGCCCACTTCTTCCTTGAGAGTGGAGGGAAAGGTGCGGACCTGACGGACCCAGCAACCGTTTCGCTGCTCCAGCTTCGACGCCGTACACCCCGCCAGCCCCATCGCGAGCACCACCACCGCCGCCACCCGTTTCATGTCGCCCCTCCATCCCCAACGCCGGCCCGCGTTCGCTGCGGGCACGGTAGGGACGGTGTGATCCGCCGCCCATTCACCGGGGCCATGCGGCAGGCAGGGGATGTCCGGCCTCCGACGAAACAGGGCAGGCGGCCGAGCATGAAGTGACCCACGGCACGTGCGCTGGCCAACGCTCACATGGAGGAGCGGAGGCGCCTGACGAGGGCGGCGCCTTCACACCCGGGGCACGCGGCCGCGCTTCATGAGCGGCGCTCTTCCAACAGTGGCGCGGTGTCCCGGGCCACGGCTGTTGGGAACTTGTGGAGTGTTTCAGCGCAGCAGGGCCTGCGTGTGCGTGAGCAGCTCGGGCCCGCCGGGCTGTCCATGGCCGGGCACCACCACGCGCATGTCGGGGAAGCGCTGGCGCGTGCGCTCCAGGCTCGCGGGCCAGGCGGCCACGTCCGCGTCCGACAGGTTGCCCAGGTCCTTCGCGGCGCCGTCCTTCACGAAGCAGCCGCCGAAGAGCACGCCGCTGTCCCGGTGCCACACGACGATGTTGTCGGGCGCGTGGCCCGCGCCGGGGAAGAACACCTCCACCGGCCCCAGGGACTGTGACGGGGACACGGTGTCCGGAGGCACGGGCTTGCCGCGCTCCTTCGCGAGCCGTGCCGTCTCCCCTAGCCCGTACACCGGAAGACCCTGAGCCACGAGCGCGGGCACGCCGCCCGTCCGGTCCTCGTGGAAGTGTGTCACCACGGCCGCACGCACCGGACGGTGCAGCGTGTCGCGGGCCCAGGTCATGAGCTGCTCGGCATGCCGCGCGTTCCACCCCATGTCCACGAGGAGCGTCGACTCGCCCTCCTCGATGAGCAGCCCGTTGGCGGGGTAGTGGTTGAAGTCCGCGCCCGCCAGCGTGGTGTGGAGCCACACGCCGGGCGCGAGCTGGCGCACGTGGATGTCCTCGGCCACCGTGTACTCCGCCTGCGTCGACGGCGTGGCCGCGGTGCCGCGCTCCGGAGGGGTGGCACACGCGATGCCGAGGAGCAGCACGGCGCAGAGACAGGGGCGAAGGAGGCGGGGCGGCGTCATGGTGAACCTCGGCGGGTGTGGTCCTACGCCCGCGTTTCGGGGAGGACGCGCCCGGATGCAAGCCATATGCGCGGTGGCGACCCCGGGGGCCTGGCCAGCGCTCGCCCGGCCCTGCCCAAGAGGTGAAGGAGGCGACGGCGGGCTTCGTTCCGCGCACGAAGCGCGCCCTCCCGCGGCGGCTGGGTGTCGCAGCGGGAGTGGGATGCGATGACGGGGGCGGACGGTAGGGCCCGCTCCCGAGGCGCGAGTGCCTACAGCCCCCCGGTGTCGTAGTCGGAGGGCGCGTCCACGTGGAAGGCGAGGTCCACGGTGCGCTGCTCCCCGGGGGCCAGCGCCACCTTCCATGTGGCGATGCCGTCCTCCGCCGCGAGCGTGTAGCCGGCCGTGGACTCCGGCTCCAGCTCCACCTTCACGTCGTCCAGCTCGGACACGGGGATGTGCTCGGACAGCTCCACCTGCTCGGGCCGTGCGCGGAGGTTGGAGAGCTGGAAGCGGTAGACGTAGCGGAAGCGCTGCTTCCCGCCGAAGAGGCCCTTCGGCCGCTGCACCTCCTCCACCACGGTGCGCTTCACGCGCAGCCCCTCTTCCAGCCCGAAGGTGAGCTCGAAGGGGGCGCCCTTCGCCACGCGCTCCAGCTGCTGGTGCCCCAGGAAGCCCGTGTCGCGGAAGAGGCTGACCGGGCCGGGCAGCAGCGGAAAGGGCGTGGCGTTGGACAGCCGCGCCACGCGGAAGACCACCGGGTGGAGCTTGGGCGCCGTGCGCCAGGAGAAGTCCGCCTTGAGCCGGTGGCGGCCCAGGCGCACCCGCACCACGCCGCCGTCCCCGGGCACCCGCGTCGCCTCCTGCGCCTCCCACTGCACGGAGAGGCCCTGCGACACGACGCGCAGGCCCTCTCCTTCGACCTCCGCCTCTCCAGGGCCGGCCTCGGCGTGCTGTTGCTGCTCGTCGCGCCGCACCAGCACCTTGCGCTCCTTCGGCCGCTTCCAGGCGGAGACGTACAGCGGCGTCACCTCGGGTGGCGTGGCGTCCTGGCGCGGCAGCGCGGTGGAGAGGAAGAGCTTCGCGCCCGCCCAGTCCTCACCCGTGGTCTGTCGCACCGCGGCCAGCGACGTCAGCTCCACGATGCCCGAGGCCTCCTCCGCGCGGGCCTCGTAGCGCGGCGTCCAGGACGTGCCGCCCACCAGGTACGTCAGCTCCACGCGGACCTGCGTGCCCTCGGGGCACGACAGCCGCACCTCCACGCGCTGCTCGCTGCGCTCGGCGAGCGTCTTCAGGCGCGACAGCTCCGACTCCACCTCGGCCAGCTTCTGCTGGAGCACGCGCTGCTTCTCGGCGACGTCTCGCGCCTCCTTCACGCCGCGCAGCCGCACCGCCAGCGCCGAGTCGAAGGCCGCGGCCCAGGCGCGCGGGTCCGGCTTCGGCCCCGTGAGCTCGTACGTGACGCGCTCCACGGCCACGTCGGTGAAGCCCTGGGACAGGCGGGCCAGGTCCCTGGCTCGCGCGGCGGCGGCCTCCAGCACCTCCTTCTCGCGGTCCAGCTCGAGGCCGCGGGCCTCCCACTTCCGGCGCTCGGGCTCCAGGGACTGCTCGAGCGTCACGGTGTCGGCGGTGAGGCCCTCCAGGGTGGCGCCGGCGGCACGGGCGCGGAAGCTCTCGCGCGAGGCCGCCTCGGGCAGGTGCTCGAAGACGGCGGTGGTGGCGCCGGTGCACGCCACCGTCCGTGCGCGAGTCACCTGCGCGCGGTCCGGGTAGATGACGACGGAGGACACCTGGGACGTGCTCACGAGCGCCAGGAGGGTCAGGGGCAGCAGGGTCATGGGAGGTTCCTCACGGGCTCTGGGTCAGGCGCCAGTGCTGCGGGCGGCGCAGGGTGTATTCGAAGGACACGGTGCTCTTGCTGGAGGGCGGCACCACCAGGTCCCACCGCAGCTCGCCCGTCTTCGCGTCCTGATGGGCGGCGGGCGAGGTGCGCACCAGCTTCACCTCCACCTTGCCGTCCTGGCTGAGCGGCCACTGGTCCACCACGCGCACCTGCATGGGGAACGGATAGGGATTGGGCACCTCGAGCGTGACTTCGTACGTGTTGAGGTCGTCCTTGGAGATGAAGCCCTCCCGGGCCTGCACCAGGCGCACGTTGCGCGCGGTGCGCACGGCGGGGTCCACGCCGAGCGGCAGGGTGAAGGCCTCGCCGGGGACGACGAGCTTCAGCGCCGCGGTACCGGCCGGGTCGGCCCCGACGAAGAGGGAGGCGTCACCGCCCGGCAACACGGTGCGCGACGGGCTCTTGAGCTGGGCGACGAGGTAGGCGTCCTCCGCGAGGGCGGGGAAGACGTGGCGCTCCACCTGAACGGGCCAGGACTCGATGAGCAGGGGAACGATGCGCTCGCCCTGGCCGCTGCGCACCGTCTCCGGACGCGGCGCGGTGAAGGCCAGGTCGTAGCCGCCCGCGAGCGAGACGGGCAGGTCCTCTGGCAGCCGGGGCGGCTGCCAGCCGGGCGGCGGCGCGAGGCCCACGTAGGAGTCCACGACGGGCTCGGGTGCGTCAGCGCCGCCGCTCTCGGCCAGCGACTCGAAGGAGCGGGACGCGCCGCCCCTGCCGCCCGGACGCGCCACCGCGATGCGCTTGATGAACTCCTGGTCCACGTTGACGCCCGTGGTTGTAGAGCCCACGTCGAGGGACGGTGGAGCGCCCGTGACTTCCACGACCTCACCAAGCGCCTCGGGGAGCATCTCCACGTTGACGCGGATGGTGCGGTTGGGACGCAGCTGGATGTCGGTCCGGGTGTAGGGGCGGAACTCCTCCTTCTCGAAGCGCAGGGTGTAGACGCTGGGAGGCAGGTACGGGATGCGGTAGCTGCCCTGGGCGTCCGTCACGACGACCTGGTCGCCCTGAAGCGCGGGCGAGGTCGCGGTGACGACGGTATCCGGCACCGGCTTCCGGCTCTGGGCGTCGATGATGGTGCCCACGATGGTGCTGCTGGGGGTTCCGCTCTGGGAGGGGCCGTAGGACTGCGCCGGGGCGGACTCCGTCTGCGCGTCCCCGGAAGGCAAGGGGCTGCCCGCGCGGGCCAGCAGCTGCTGTCGCAGCTCGAGCTCCGCGTCCGGCTCGGGCGCGCGCGCGGGCAGGGGCGGCGGGGCGCTGGGGGGCTCCTGTTGTCTTCGCGGCTCGGGGATGAAGTGCTCCTCGGTGCCGAGCTTCCACGTGGCGAACCGGGGCAGCGATGTGGCGCTGGAGGGCAGGGCGGTGCTGAGCGTGAGCTTCGCGCCCTCCCAGTCCTCGCCCGTGTCCTGGCTGATGCGGCCGGAGAAGGCCACCTGCACGCGCTGCTTCTCCGGCTGGAGCTGGAGCTCGTAGCGCGGATACCAGCGGACATGCTGGGGGACGAGATACGAGAGCTGCACCTTGGTGAGCCCCGTGCCGGAGAGGGTGACGGCCACCTCGATGCCCGGCTTCCGGGGCCACGCTCCGAGCTGGCCCGCCTCCCCGAGCCGCTTCTCCCGCTGGTCCTTCAGGGTGAGGACCCGGTCCTCCAGCTCGAGCATGCGCGCCTCCAGCTTCGCGGCGGTGTCGATGAGGAAGCCGGCGGAGGCGCTCCACGTCGAGGCCGAGGAGGGGGGCCGCTCGCCGGTGACGGGGTTGAGGGCGTGCCGGTTGGCCACCGGCTGCACCCGGCGCAGCGCTTCGAGCTGGAGCCCCACGGCGGCGCGCTCGGCCTCGGCGCGGGCGAGGCCGTCATCCAGCGTGTCCAGCGTGTCGAGCAGCTTGCGCGCATCCGCCTGGGGGAAGGGCGGGGCGCTGGCGGGGCGCACGTCCACCGAGGAGACCTCGGCGCCCTGGGCCTCGACGCGGATGGAGTCGGGGTCCACGAAGTCCGGCAGCCGGGGCAGCTCCACCCGCTGGGTGCCGGAGACGGTGAGGGTGGCGGTCCGCACCACGCGCGCCCGGTCGCTGTAGACGGTGACGGCGCTGATGGGGGCTTCGGTGGTGGCGTGGAGAAGGCTCGCGAGGCCGAGGAGGAGCATGGCGCCAAGCTATCCAGCGAGGCGCGGACGCATCTTCACGGAGTCATCATGGTGCGAGCATGAATGGCGCATTCCTTCGAGCGCGCTCGACGTCAGGCTTTGCAGGGACGGGACTGGCGAGGGATTGCCCCCGAAGGCGATTGCGGAAGCTGCCGTCAGACTGCGTTGCTCTCCTTGAAGGGGGCCCGGGATGACAAGTCATTGCACGCAGACCCGGGACGTGGGTCTCGTGCCACCCATGTTCCCGGGCCCCGGTCTCTGTCGGCACGGGCACGCTGCTCCTCCACCTTCGTGCGTTGCCGGAATTTCAAGCCTTACACAGGATACGCATACCTCTCGCGGGGGATTTACCCGTGCCGACCTGACGTGTTACCTCATAGGTCATGATGAACGGGTCGGAGGCGGACGACCTGTGGAGTCCACTCGGGAATTGCTGGTATTGACGGTGATTCTCGGATGGTTGAAAATTCAGGGTCTGAAGTTCCGTCAAAGGCTGTGCTGCACGTGGGGGATGAACAGATGGCAACGCTGAAGGCTCGACTGCGTCGTTGGGTGGTGATTGTCGGAACAGCTGCCGCCCTGGGCGGAGGCACCGCATACGCGCAGATTCGTGAAGCAATGTGTTGCTACCCCTGCACGTGCCTGCCGAATGGCGGCACCGGCGACTGCTGCGGCCCCTGCTAACGCCGCTGTTCCGAGCGCGCGTCATGCAAGTGGCCATCCGTCTCCTCAAGGCTTTCGCCGCGCCGGCCGTCTTCGCCGCGGTCACGGCCCTGTCATGGTTCCTGGTCACCGCGTGGTTCGGTTCGCGTGAGCCCGAGGTCTGTCCTCCTGGCGCCACGGCGGAGACACCCGCCCCGGAGACACCGCCCGCCTCCGTCTCCAGGGTGGGCTACCAGGCCGCGGTCAACGGCTCCGGCTTCATGCAGTCCCACGTCAGCACGGACGTGCGCTCCGCCCCCTCGCGGACGGAGGGGGTGCGGACTTCGTCCAATTCCCTCCTCGACGAGCGCGAGGGTGCGTCCGAGGAGCTCGCCACGCTGCTGGATGGGCGCAAGGGGCCACGCCCCGCCCACCTGATGAACTGCTCCTCCGACGGAGGCACCTTCCGCTGTGGCGAGTGCACGACGGACAGTGAATGTCCCGCCGGTCAGGGGTGCATCATCAATTATGGCAAGGGCCTCTTCGAGTGCGCCGCCAGCGAGTGCGAGGATGATTCAGGTTGCTTCCCCGGCTCTGTCTGCCGTGTCGCCGCGGGAGGAGCTCCGGGGCCGGTGATTCGCCGGTGTCTGCTGGCGGGAGTCCGCCTCGCGGGGGAGCCCTGCAGCCGGCTGCCCGCGACTCGCGATGAGGCGTGCGAGGAGGGGTTGCTCTGCATCAATCACCGCTGCGGACAGCCCTGTGTTCCTGGCGAGCCGGGAGCGTGCCCGGATGGGTACGCCTGCGAGGAGAGTCTCAGTGGCGCGGCCTGTGTGCCTGACTGCCTCAAGCTGGGATGTCCAGCGGACAAGCACTGCGCTCCGCTCAATGGCGGAGTCCACCAGTGCCTGGACCTCGTCGTGGACGAGTGCTCCAGCGAGAAGCCCTGTGCGCAGGGACAGAGCTGCATCGTCCGAGGACGCCTCGGAAGCGCGGGCCGGTTCTGCGCGGCTGCCTGTGACTCCTGGAAGACGGACAGTTGTCCCGGGGACCAGGTGTGCGGGATGGGCGGGCCCACGGGAAGCGCGTGTTATGCGAAGTGCGACCCTCAGGACCTGAGCACCTGTCCTCGGGGCTGGCTCTGCGTGACGGTGACGGAAGATCTCCAGACACGGGGATGCCTGCCTGACTTCGTGAGCGGTGTTCCCATCCCTCCGCGTCCCAGTCCCTCCGCGGTGAGGGCGGGCCCCTGAGGTGAGGCGGGACGGGGCGGTTCGAAGTCAGGCATTATTGGTGGGCAGGTGCTGCTGCTCGTCCGTGCGCGCCGCCGATGCCAGCGATTGGACACGCGGGTCCTGACTGTTCGCCACCACCTCGTAGCCCAGGCGCGGCTTCGACGTCTCACCGGGGGCTCCGGAAGGCGGCTGCCACCGCTCGAGCAGCGTCAGCGTCCACGTCAGCAGATTGGGCGCCAGGCCCTGCACGCGCGTGCCGAACCAGGAGAGCACCGAGATGGTCCGCTCCCGGTCACCATGCTCGGCGGCGTCGACGACGGTGCGCGCCGTGCGGTTCGCGGTGGTGGTCGTCAGCCGCGACGTCAGCACGCGGGTGAACCAGAGGAACTCGCCTTCCGCGTCGCCGTTGAACTGGACGTGCAGCGGCGCGCCGTTGCGCAGCGGGGGCGGGGTGAGGGTGCTGACGTGCACGCCTTCCCGGGCCAGCTCAATCGCGAGCGTCTCGGACCAGCCCGTCGCCGCGTGCTTGCCGGCGGTGTAGGCCGCCTGGTGGGCCACGGGCAGCTTTCCGGCGATGGAGGTGATGTTGACGATGCGCCCGAAGCGGCGCGCGCGCATGTGCGGCAGGACAGCCATCGTCGGATGGAACTGCACCCAGAAGATGCCGCGCAGCGCCTGCTCCATCGTCTCCGTGTCGAGCTGGACGGCCGGCCCCGCGAAGCACTGGCCCGCGTTGTTCACCAGCACATCGATGGCGCCGAAGCGCGCGAGGACCTGCTCGACGAAGGACTGGACCTGCTCGGGGTTGCTCGCGTCGCAGGCGGCGCCGAAGACTTCGCCTCCCTGGCGCTGGAGCTGCTCCACGGCCCGGGCCACTCCGTCGCCGTCACGGCCGCAGAGGGCGAGCCGGCAGCCGCGCTGGAGGAACTCGCGGGCGATGTCGAACCCGAGCCCCCGTGCGCCGCCAGTCACCACCACCACGCGCCCGCGCAGGTCGATGCGCCGGGCGCGCCGCGCCGCCGCCGACAGGAGCAGTCCCGCTCCCGCAGCGACACCCAACGCCCCCGCCACGCCTGAAGTCGTACGCCTCGCCATGCGCGCTTCCTTCCCGAGCCCCTGGGCTCCCAGGGGCCGCACGCATGGCACGGGCCCGGGGCTCAGCCCGCGCTCGGAGGAACGTAGGGCACGTGACGCGGGCTGCCCACCGCGAAGAGCCCGGATGCCTGCCCCCTCGACAGGGAGGCCACACGACGGAGGCGTCTACCGCCGCTCCACGTCCCACCAGCCGAACCACATCGTCCGCTGCTCCGTGAGGTGGACCCAGCCGGGTGCATGCGCGTACGCACGGGGCAGCAGGCCCGCGCCCGTCACCGCGCGCGCCGTCTCTTCGAACGTGTACAGGTGCAGCGACACGGAGGGGCCCGCCGTCTGGACCTCGCGTGTGGACGCTTCGTGGCCTTCGAGCCCGGGCCGCCGCTCCAGCACCGTGAAGAGCATCCGCCCTCCGGGCTCCAGCGCCGCGGCGAGGTTGCCGAGCACGCGTGGCAGGTCCTCACAGAAGTCCAGGCAGCCGATGGCCAGCGCCACGTGGAAGCGTCCCCACTCCGCGGGGAAGGGCTGGTGGTAGCTGTGCAGGTGCCACGCGCCCTGGGGCCTTGCACGGCGGGCGAGCTCCAGCATCTCGGCTGAGAGGTCCGTGCCCACCACGTCCACGGAGGCGTCCAGCCCCCGCGTGTGCAGCCCCGGCCCGCAGCCCACGTCGAGCACCCGGCACCCGGGCGTCACCGCGTCCGCGAGGAAGCGCTCCACGCGGTCCTCGTAGCGGTGCAGCACGGGGAAGAGCGCCTCGTAGGCCGGCGCGATTTCCCCGTACACCTGCCGCACTCCCTCTTCCTGCGCGTCCCGGGACATGGTGCCCGCGAGCCTACGCAGGACGCGGGCCCGCATGGCGAAGAACCCACGCAGGCCCCCGACGGCTCACCCGCTCCGGGGCGTGCCGCACTCCGGGCAGAACTTCGCGCGCTCGGGAATCTCCTGGCCGCACTTGCCGCAGCCCACCTTCTGCACCGTCAGCGGCTTGCCGCACTCCGCGCAGAACTTCCCGCCCTCCACCTTCGCGCTGCAGTGCGGGCAGGCCGCCACGCGCGCCGCCGTCACGTCGAGCGACGCCACCTGGTCCACCTTGCGCACCTTCTCGCGCGCCTGCTCCACCGCCACGTGGGCCTGGATGGAAGCGGCTTCTTCCGCGAGGTCCGGAGCGCACGCCTCACACAGGCTGCGCCCGTCATTCCAGCACGACTTCGGGCACACCCACTTCCCGCACCGCGTGCAGTTCTTGAAGTGCTTGCGCCCTTCCTCCACCGCCTCCGCGTAGGCCTCGTCCCAGCCCTGGCCGCGCAGCGCGTCCTTCAGGTGCGTGCCCGCGTGCGCCGCGCGTCCAATCGTCCCGCCGAAGAGCGAGCCCGCCGCGCGGAGAATCCCCGTGGCCACGCCCACCTTGCTCGCGATGAAGGGCGACATGTGCCCGTTGCCGCACTTGTCGCAGAAGAACTCGAACTGGAAGCCGTAGTCGTTCGAGCGGTCCGTGTAGTTCCGGGTGAACTGAATCATCGACATGCCGCGTGTGCCCCCTCTGGCAACCCGCGCGGCACGCTAACACGGCGCGCGGCGCGCCCCTCACCGAAGGGCGCGCCACCTGCTTCCGCTCAGCCCGCCACCTGCCGGAACACCGCCAGCGAGCGGCCCATCGCCTCGAACTTCCCGGGCGCCGCCTCTCTCCGCCGGTCGTCATCCGCCGTGTACAGCTCCAGCTCCCACTTCTGCCCGGCGGCCGCCGGAGGCAGCTTGAAGGACACCGGCTCGTGGTGCGAGTTGAGCAGCACCAGCAGCGCGTCGCCGTAGATGCGCTGCCCGCGCTCGTCCGGCGTCGGAATCGCGTCGCCTCCGAGGAGGAACGCCAGCGAGCGCGTGAAGGGCTTCTGCCAGTCCTCCGCGCCCATCTCCGTCCCGTCCGGCCGGAACCACGTCAAGTCCTTGTGCTCCGAGTCCCACAGGTGCGCTCCCTTGAAGAAGCGGCGGCGCTGCAGCACCGGCTGCCCGTGCCGGAAGTGGATGAGCTTGCGCGTGAACTCGAGCAGCTTCTGCCGCCGCTCATCCAGGTTCCAGTCCACGTAGGACAAGTCGTTGTCCTGGCAGTACGCGTTGTTGTTGCCCTTCTGCGTGCGGCCCATCTCGTCGCCCGCGACAATCATCGGGACGCCGGTGGACAGGAAGAGGGACGCCAGGAGGTTGCGCTTCTGCCGCTCACGCAGGGCGACGACGTCCGTCTTGTCCGTCTCGCCCTCCACGCCGCAGTTCCAGGACTGGTTGTCGTCCGCGCCGTCGCGGTTGTGCTCGCCGTTGGCCTCGTTGTGCTTGTGGCTGTACGTCACCAGGTCGTGCAGCGTGAAGCCGTCGTGCGCGGTGACGAAGTTGATGCTCGCCTGCGGCTTGCGCCGCGCCTCCGCGTACAGGTCCGCGTTGCCCGTGAGCCGGTAGCCCATCTCCCCCGCGAGATTCTCATCTCCCTTCCAGTAGCGGCGCAGCGCGTCCCGGTACTTGCCGTTCCACTCGCGCCACGGCGCCGGGAAGCCGCCCACCTGGTAGCCGCCGAGCCCCACGTCCCACGGCTCCGCAATCAGCTTCGTGCGCGCCAGCACCGGGTCCTGGTGGATGATCTGGAACAGCGCCGCGTTCCGGTCGAAGCCGCCCTCGCCCGTGCGCCCGAGCACCGTGGCCAGGTCGAAGCGGAACCCGTCCACGTGCATCTCGTTCACCCAGTAGCGCAGGCTGTCCACAATCAGCCGCGCCGTCTGCGGGTGGGACGCGTTGACGCTGTTGCCGCACCCGGTGAAGTCCAGGTAGTGCCGCTTCTCCGGCATGAGCCAGTAGTAGGCCGCGTTGTCGATGCCCTTCATCGACAGCGTGGGCCCCAGGTGGTTGCCCTCGCACGTGTGGTTGTAGACGACGTCGAGGATGACCTCGATGCCGGCCGCGTGCAGGTCCCTCACCATGGCCTTGAACTCGGCCACGGCGGCGCCGGGCGTCTTGCGGCTGGCGTAGTACTGCTCCGGCGCGAAGTAGCCCAGGGTGTTGTAGCCCCAGAAGTTGGACAGCTTCTTGTCGTTGAGGAACGAGTCGTCCGCGAAGGCATGCACCGGCAGCAATTCCACCGACGTGACGCCCAGCGCCTTCAGGTGGTCGATGACGGCCGGCGAGCCGAGGCCCGCGTAGGTGCCGCGCAAGTGCTCGGGCACGCCGGGGTGGCGCATGGTGAGGCCGCGCACGTGGGCCTCGTAGAGCACCGTCTTGCGCCAGGGCACGTCCGGACGTCTGTCATTGCCCCAGTCGAAGAAGTCACTCACCACCACGCTCTTGGGCATGCCGGCGGCGCTGTCCCGCTCGTCCTTCGCCAAATCCTGCTGAGCGTTGCCCAGCGGATAGCCGAAGACGGGCTGGCGCCAGTCCACGTCGCCGTAGAGCGCCTTGGCGTACGGGTCCACCAGCAGCTTGTGGGGGTTGCAACGATGTCCGTTGGCCGGGTCATACGGGCCGTGCACCCGCAGGCCGTACAGCGTTCCCGGTTCCAGGCCCGGCACGTAGCCGTGGAAGACGTTGTCCGTCACCTCGGGCAGCTCGAAGCGGTCGGTTTCCTTCGACGGGTTGGCGGAGTCGTAGAGACAGACCTCCACCTTGGTGGCCACCGAGGAGAAGACGGCGAAGTTGACTCCGGTGCCGTCGAACGTCGCACCACGTGGCCAGGGCTTGCCCGGCCATACTTCCCTACTCATACGGGCTCTCGATTCCTCTGAAGGAAAATGCCCGCTGAATGTGGGAGTGCCCCTGTGGGCCGGCAACCGTCAGGCGGCGGCAGCGTGGTCCAGTGAGCGCCAGGTCCCCAGCGCCCAGTCCTGCTCCTCCGGGTCATCGAAGCTGACCACGCACAGGGCGCGCCGCCGGCCGGAGCTGCACACGGCGGTCAGCCGGCACTCGCCCGGCTCCACGTGCAGCGAGGCCCGGCCGCTCACCCGCTCGCCGTGGTGCTCCAGCTCCAGGGCCCGGCGCTCGGCGCTGGTGGGGGCGAGGCTCTCCTCGGCGCCGTCCTCCAGCGGCATGAAGCGCACGCAGCGGCGATGGTCCCTGGCCACCCACGTGCCGTCCTGGAGGTGGGCCTCCGCGAGCGAGCCGGGGATGCGAATCTCCCACCCCTCCGGCAGCGCCACCTGCACCGCGCCGCGCCGGTAGCCCATGGGCGGACCTCCCGTCACACCGGCCGCGCGGCGGCGGACCTCCTCGGCCAGCGTGCCGCCGATGCCCAGGTAGCCGAGCACCTCCTGCCACTCGCGCCAGGGGTAGGGCAGGGACGCGTCCTCGCGCCAGGCGGACTCCAGCAGGCGGGCCACGTCGCGGAAGAGGGCGCGCTCCTCGTCGAGCAGCGGCGGGCGCCACACCACGTCCGTCCACATGCGGCACAGGGCGCGGCTCAGGCGCGTGCGTGCGTGGAGGCCCGGCTTCCACCAGGGGAAGACATCCATGCCGCGGCGCGGGTCCTCGTAGACGTTGCGCAGCCAACGCTCGTCGCGGGGGCCCAGCGGCGTGAGCAGCGCGCCGGGGTGCTCGAAGGTGTGGCCGAAGCGCATGGACAGTCCGAAGCCGGACTCTCCCTGGCGGCGCATGCGCAGCACCTGGGCCACGGAGTCCTGGAGCGAGGCCAGCATGTAGACCTCCACCGGGTCCGCGTCGCCCGTGTGGAAGTAGCCCGTCGGGTCGCCCACGCCGGCGGCCTCGTCCGCGTCCGCCCAGGTGAGGCCGAGCTCCTGGCCGAGGCGCTTCACCATGTCGCAGAGGTAGACGTGGTAGCCGGGGCCCACCGCGGACGTCTCGGCGGAAATCACCACCCGGGCGCTGCTGGCCGCGAGGATGGACACCTCACCGGCGGCGGGGTGCAGGCGCAGCCGGAGCAGGGGGGCGCCGTGGGGGCCGGTGCCCATGCGGGCGCTCTCCAGCAGCTCCTCCGCGTGCTCGTGGAACCAGGCGAGCGCCCGCCGCAGCCAGGGCTGGCCTGCCTCGGGGGGCGAGAAGGGGTTCCCGTCCACGTCGCGTCGGCCCGCCAGCAGCAGCTTCACACTCATGTCGCCCCACCCGAGTTCAAGCTTCGGTTCCCTCTAGTCGAATAGCGTGTCTTCCCTTGAAGGTGCCACCGACGCGCAGTGCCTGCTCGCCCGTCCTCCACGTCGCGCGGACTCGCGGGCGGGGCGGCGAGCGCACGGTGGGTTGTCTGTCCTTCGAGAGCCAACAAGTCCAATCGGGTTGCAGACGTGCAGGCAGGCGCTCGGGCGACAGGTGCCCCGGGACGGGCGGGCACACAGCTTGGGGGAAAGGAGGCTGCCATGAGCAAGAAGGACGTCCTGCACATCCCACCGGAAGCCCTGCCCACCGCGCCCGACCGCGGCGCCAGCACCGAGGAGGAGACACCGCACCGCGCTCCCCCGCACCTGCAACCGGATGGCGGTCCCGGCAACAACCCCGGCTCCGGCGGCAACCCGCGCATCATCGAGCCGGTGGGAACGCCGCGCCCGTATCCCGGCACCAGCGTGACGTGAGCGCGCGCCAGGCGCCTGGGTGAGGGCCGCTCCCCAACCCGTTCCACGAGGGACGCGGGTGGGGAGCGGAGCTGTTTCCAGCGGGCCTCAGCGCGCCTTGCGGATGGGCAGGAACACCGGCTTCCACATGAGCCGCTCCAGGTGCGCCTCCAGGTCCTCCGGGAGTTGCTCGCCGCAGACGCCTTCCTTCACCGCCTGGCGGATGACGGCAATGGCCACCTGCTTGCTCGCGGTGTGGATGCGGTCCATGCGCGGGTAGAGGCCGCCCTGCGCCAGCCGCTGCGCGTCCACGAACTCGCCGAGCGCGAGCGCCGCTGCGGTCACCATGCCATCCGTCACGCGCCTCGCGCGGCAGGTGAGCACGCCCAGCCCCAGGCCCGGGAAGATGAACGCGTTGTTGCCCTGGCCCACCGGGCACAGCGCGCCGTTGTACTCCACGTCGTCGAAGGGACTGCCGGTGGCCACCAGCGCCCTGCCGTCCGTCCAGCGGTACACGTCCGCCGGCACCGCCTCGCTGTTGGCCGTGGGGTTCGACAGCGCGAAGACCACCGGGTACGGCGTATTCTTCGCCACCTCGCGCACCACTTCCTCACCGAAGGCGCCGCGCTGGCCGGACAGCCCCAGCAGCACCGTCACCTTGGCCTCTCGCACCGTCTCCAGCAGCGAGGGAATGGCGCCCTGCACCTTCCAGCCCGCCACGCGCGACGGCTCCTGGGCCAGCTCGCGCTTGTAGGGCTCCAGCCCCTTGCGGTCCTTGAGGATGAGCCCCTTGGAGTCGATGAGGAAGATGCGCTCGCGCGCGGCCTCGGCGCTCAGCCCCTGGAGCTGGAGCCCGCGCACAATCTGCCGCGCCACGCCCACGCCGCCCGCGCCCGCGCCGTGGATGACGAAGGTCTGCTGGGTCAGCGGCTGCTGGCTGCGCCGCGACGCCGCGAGCACCACCGCGCCCGTGCCCTGGATGTCGTCGTTGAGCGAGGGCAGCACGTCCTGGTAGCGCTCCAGCACGTCGAAGGCCTTCTGCTTGCTGAAGTCCTCCCACTGCAACAGCACGCGCGGGAAGCGGCGCTGGAGCGCGGTGACGAAGCGGTGGATGAAGTCGTCGTAGGCCTGGCCCTCCAGGCGCTTCATCCGCACGCCGAGGTACAGCGGGTCGTCCAGCAGGTCCTGCCGGTTGGTGCCCACGTCCAGCTCCACGGGCAGCGTCACGGCGGGGTCGATGCCCGCGGCCGCCGTGTACAGCGACAGCTTGCCGATGCAGATGGCCAGGCCGCCGAAGCCCTGGTCGCCGATGCCGAGGATGCCCTCGTTGTCCGTGGCGACGATGAGCTGCACGTCCGGGAAGGGCGTCTCCTCCAGCAGCGAGTCGATGCGGTCGATGTTCTCCGGGTTGACGACGAGCCCGCGCGGGAAGCGGTAGATGCGGCTGAACTGCTCCACCGCCTGCGCCACCGTGGGCGTGTAGATGATGGGCATCATCTCCTGGATGTGCGTGTCGAGCAGCGCGTAGAAGAGCACCTCGCTGCGGTCCTGCAGCGCGCGCAGGAAGACGTGCTTCTCCAGGTCCGTCTTGAAGGACTTGAAGTTGGCGTAGGCTCGCGTGACCTGTTCCTCCAGGGAGGACACGTGCGTGGGCAGCAGGCCCAGCAGGCCGAAGGCCTCGCGCTCCTCGCGGGTGAAGGACGTGCCCTTGTTGAGCAGCGGGAGGCGGGTAAGCAGCAGTCCCGGCAGGGACGTCTCCAGGTAGGGGCGCCCCTCGGCGTCGTACTTCTTCTCGTATTGTTTCATGGCGACAGCGTTCCCTCTTCGCGGCGCCCGCGCCAGCACGTCTTTTCAACAACCCCCCGCAAATGGCGATGCCCGCGCAGGGCCTGCGCGGGCACCGTCCACTGAGTCATGTCGCGCGGGCCGGGTTACTTGCTGCGCGTACCGGACTCCGGCATCGAGGAGCTGTCACCGGACGTGTCCGTGGAGGTGTCCGGCGTCGTCATGTCGGTGCCGCTGCCGCCCGTGCCGGACGGGTCCAGGGTGGTGTCGTCGCTCGGCTCGGTGCCCATGTCGCCGCCCATGTCGTCACCGGAGCCGCCGGTGCCCGGCTCCACGGGGGTGCCGGAGCCGCTGGTGCCCGAGCCGGTGCCCGGGTCCATGGTGCCGGAGCCGGTGCCCGGGTCCATGCTGCCGGAGTTGATGTCGCTCCCGGTGCCGGTGCCGCCGGTGCCCGGGTCCATGGTGCCACCCGTCTCCGGACTCATGCTCGGGTCATCCATGCCCGTGCCGCCCGTGCCCGGGTCGGTGGTGGTACCGGTGCCCGTGCCGGTGCCGGTGGTGTCACCTCCCGTGGTGCCGGTGCCGGTGGTGTCACCGCCCGTGGTGGACGGCGCCGTGGGCTCTTCCTTCGTGGCGCCAGAGTCCGACTTGCAGCCGGTACCGAGCGCGAGGAAACCGGCGGACAGCGAGGCGAGGACGAGCTTGGTCTTGAGGAACTTCATGTGGGTCTCTCCCAGTGTGTGAGGGTCTTTGGCTGCTGCTGGTGGGGAACGTGAGCAGCCAGATTCCGGTGTGCAGGGAGCGCTTCTCTGGCTGCCTGCTCTTCGGGGTGGCACTGGGAACAATCCCTGGGGACGACTTGCAGGGTCGGTTTCGCGGGTCAGTCAGCGGTGTCGGGGCCCTCCAGTCGGGGGCGGTCATCTCCCCGGGTGCCCCGCGCACGGCGGCGCAGGGACTCGCGCCAGCCCGGGGCGAGCAGCTCGCAGTCGGCCAGCGCGGCCGCGGCGTCGGGCGCGTGGCCGTGCATGGCGTGGTTGGCGAAGGCGACGGTGAAGGCGGGGAAGGGGCGCTCGAGGAGCTCCAGCGCGTCACCCTCGCGCACGGGGCCTTCCTCCAGCACGCGGAAGTACCAGCCGGTGCGGCCCGTCTGCTGGATGAGCAGCGCCAGGTCCCTGCGTCCCCAGCGGCGAGCGGGCTTCCAGCACGGCTGGCGCGGCTGGGACACCTGCACGCGGGCGCCGCCCACGCGCAGCACGTCGCCGATGCAGACGCCGTCCTCCGCGCCGCCGGAGAGGACCCAGTTCTCGCCGAAGGCGCCCGGGCCCACGTCGTCGCGCTCCAGGCGCTCGCGCCAGAAGTCGTAGTGCGAGGCGGGGTAGGCGAGCACGGCCTTCTGGAGGCCGCCGTGGACCTGGAGGTCCGCCTGCCCGTCACCGGCGAGGCCCGTGCGGGACAGCCACAGCGGCCCGGGCACCGGCTCCTTGAAGATGGCGCTCGTCCACGGCCGCTCCAGCGGCGATGGGGCTCCGGCCGTGCCCAGCTCGCGGGGCAGGCCCACGCGCAGCGAGAGGATGTTCATGGCTCGCGGGACAAAGCAGGCGCGGGGCCGGGTGTCCAGCGGTGCGGGGGGCGCGAAACAGGGTGAGGGGCACGGCGAGGCCGCAGTGGAGACCACATGCCCCAAGCCGTTCCTGTGTTGCTGCCGCGTTATCCGCCCGACATTGCTGGACCTTGTCCACCGAGCTGTATCCGCTAGCGCCGTGCTGCCGTGCGTACCCGCGGACATGTGCAATATCGTACCTGCGCCTGACCCGACCGGACTGGAGCACGGTGCTTGCCGGCAAGGAATTCAATCGCTACCCGAAGAAGTTCCTCGCCGGTGGTATCAGCATCAATACGACGAACGTGGGTGCGCAGGGACAGGCGCGGGCCGTCGCTGACGGGACACCGGCACGCTGGTCCTGGCGCTGCATCCTTGGCGTCATGCACCTTTAGCGCCTGGATGCTGGTAGCGTCGAGCGCATCCCCAGACCTGCGGGTTCCTCAGAGTCAATATGCCGAGCGAATCGCACATCCTGACCGTACCGTCCCTCCAGGGTCTCACCGACCTTCCTACGGTCATGGCCTATGGTGACCTGGACGACCACCTACGTCTCACGGTCCTCCTCGCCACGCAGCTCCGCGCGAGCGTGGATCCGAAGCTCGTGGAGATGTGCCAGGCCCGTGGGACGTCGTGGCACAAGAGAAAGAGGGCACTCCAGAACCTGCTCCGGGAGGCACAAGCTCACTCCCCTGCGCTCTTTGTCCGTCTGGTGGATCCGGATGCCCTCGACATCGGCGAGGTGTCCCCCCGTGACAGGTGGGACGATGCGACCTTCCAGCGTGAGCGTTCGGAGTTCTTCAACCTGCTCCTGGAGTCCTTCGCCGAGGGCGGGTGGGAGGTGGTCCGCCAGGCGCCTCTTCCGTGGACCACGAACAAGCTCGATAGCCTGGACGGCATCACTTCAGAAACGCCACGACTCCAAGCCCTTCCTGCAACCGCGGATGCTCGCCGCCTGGATGCGGCGCTGCAGCCCGTATCCGCCGCGGTACGGCCTCTTCTTCAGGCACTGGTCGATGATGGGAGACTGCATGCGCGAGAGGCCGCGCGCATGTTGGAAGCCTCGACGGCACCTCAGCTCGACGACCTTGTGCTGGAGATGGCGTACGACGCGCTCAGCCCCAATGCCATCGAAGCAGCCAAACGTCTTGCCCTGCTCAGAGGTCCCCAGCATTGGAATGGAGTCGCAGGTCCGTTTGAACAGCGTGCCGACGCCACCTCCATCCTGGAAGCCGGGCCCGCCGGGATTCCCCGTGCCGCTGTGCGGGAGTTGGTTGAGAACCACTGGGTTGATGTATTCGTGGGAGCAGGCCGTCAGCATCAGTTCTTGATGGCGAACGCGCTCCGGCGCTTCCTGCTTGCCCGCGCGGCCATTACCCAGGGTGAGCTTCTGGTCGAGGAGCATCGCTGGCTGGCATCTCGTGAGCCTGGGGACGTGAGTGAAAGCGTAGAAATACATCACCATGCGGTCGAGAGTCTGGACCCCGTCCTTGCTCGTGATAGCGCCAGATACTATGGCGCCGACCTCCGGCGGATTGCCTTCGACCTGAGCAAGAACCGGAGTCAGTACCAGCAGGCTGCCGAGGTCTATCGACTCATTGTCGATGAGTTCGATGCCGACGATGCCTATGCATGGGAATACCTTGGCTTCAACCTGGCCTGCTCCCATGAAGGCAAGGAACTCCCGCCTGTTATCCGCGACGAAATCCGCGATGCATATGTCCGAGCGAGCAAACTCGACCCAGACAACCCCCTCTACAAAGGGAGGGAGCTGGGATTTCGGGTGCGCATCGGGGAGCGAGTCAACACGGACTTCAAGCGGTACCTCCGGCGCTTTCGCGGCATGGGGCACCTGGCGCTCTCATTCTTTTCCAAGCCTGTGCTTGAACCCATGGCGTTCAATCAGCGCCATGCGCTCATTGACGAGTGCAGAGCGGATGACCTGATGGGCCTTCCCGAGCTCAAGGGCCTCTTCTGATGGCTTCATCCCACTCGGCTCTTTTCGCGGGATTGCCGGCTCCCAGGCCCGGAGAACTCACGGTCTACGTCTTTGGTCCTGGCTATGGTGAGTCGCAGGTGCTGGCCCTGCCTGATGGGAAGTGGCTGGTCGTGGATTGCTGTCTGCTCGGTGGCGTGAACCTGCCCCTCGAGTTGCTCAACCACTTCAACGTCACGACGATTGATCTCCTCGCCATCACTCATCCCGACCTGGACCACTACAGAGGGCTCCCGGAGCTGCTTCAGCACGTGTCCGTGCGCAAGCTCTGGCGCTATCCGGGGTTCCAGACCCTGAGGGAGCTGCTGGTCCTTCTCGAGAAAACGGAGTCGCACCCGCGCTTCGCCGAGATGATCCATGCGCACGAAGCGATGACCCCATTGATGAGGTCTCCTAAAGGCGAGGAGGTCTCCTATGGCATCCGGTGGTGGCCCAGGGACGCGCCCTACCAGGTGCACTGCATTGCACCCGGCTCCGCGGAGAAGACGTCCTGGTTCGAGTCGCTATCGGAGCTCATCCGGCGGCTCCAGCGCGGTGGGCGGCTCAGTGCTGATGAGACCCGCAGGTTCATGGAGCGGGGCAATGAGCTCTCGTTGGCCCTCGTCGTCTGGTGGAATCAAATGGGCGTCCTGCTGGGCGGAGACGTCGAGAGCCCCGCCGCGAGTGACCGGGGGTGGAGGGCCGTCGTCGCCAATCTTGCCGAAGACGATGACCTCGCGGACCGGGGGCTGCGCCTGATTCAAGACCTGCGCGTCGTCAAGGTCGCCCACCATGGTTCGGAAGGAGCCTTCTGCGAGGAGGCCTGGGCCCACCACGGTAAGACGGGCAAGGTCGAGCTTGCATTGGTGACGCGGTTCAACAGAGGAAGAAACCCTCCGCCACAGACCTCGGGTCTCGACCCCTTGCGGCGTTTCGCAAGGAGGCTTGCGTTGACGTCAGAGCCTTCGGTGGGATGGTCCGCCGTGACCGGGGCCGGCTGGGAACGTGTCGTGCACCCATCGGGTCCTGGCGCGGCAGCTTGCGTTGCATTGACGCTCGGACCCCAACCACCCGCAGGTATCGCACTCTCGACCCAGGCCGGACTGTTCGAGCCTTCCGCGGCTGGCAGCCCTTGAAGCCAAGGGGAGACAGGCGTCCGCGGAAACTGGCATGAGTCGAGCGAGTGCACCGGGCAGCCGCGCGATGCGGCGGCGCCCCCGGAACCTCTCCGGGAGCGCGCCCCCTTCGTAGTCCTAGAACCCGGTGCCGCCGTCGAGGACGGAGCTCCCCGTGGGCGGCTGGAACGTGCTGGACGAGCCGCTGGGATTCGGGCTCACGCCGGGCGTCGTCCCGTAGCCGGAGCCGCCCATGCCCACGCCCGCGTCCGTGCCCGTCACGGACGTGGCGCCGCCGGTGCCCGAGCCGCCCATCCCCGTCCCCGTCGTCCCGGGCGCCGTGGTGGTGGTGCCCGTCGACGTGCCCGTCGCACCCGGCGCAGTGCCCGTCGCACCCGGCGCGGTGCCCGTCGTGCCCGGCGGCGTCGCGCCCGGCGCCGTCGTGTCCGGCGTCGTGACGCCGGTGGAGGTGCCCGTGCTGGTGCCCGAGGCGCCCGTGCCCGTCTGGCCCGTGCTCGGCGTGGCCTGCGCCAGCGTCACCGGCGCCTCCGTCGCGCTGCACGCCGTGCCCAGTGCCAGGGTCCCCGCCAGCGCGCCTGCCCACAACCAACCCCGCTTCGTGTGCTTCACCATTGCTGCCTCCCTTTCGTGGGTGTGCGTCCTTCAGCGTTTCAGCTCGTGTGCGTGGCGGGCTTCGAGCCCTGGGGCCCCGCCACCGTCGTCTCCTTCTCCTGGACCCGGCGCGCCCGGTGGCGCCGCAGCCGGCGCTCGGAGAGCACCAGCAGCAGGGCCGGGAAGGCCACCAGCATGATGAGGAGGTTGCTGGCGAAGCCCAGGTTGGCCACCGCGCCAATGGAATTGAGGCCCGGGTGGTCCGCGAGGAAGAGCGCGCCGAAGCCCATGGCGCTCGTCAGCAGGCCCCCGCAGATGGCCCGTCCCGTCTCCGAATAGACAGCCACGAAGTCGCTGCCAGGCGATGACAGGCGCGTCAGCAGGTGCACGCCCGCGTCCACCGTGGTGCCGATGAGCACCGGGACGACGAGGATGTTGAGGTAGTTGAACTTCGCCCCCATCAGCGGCATCAGCCCCACCAGCGCCAGCAGCGACACCACCGTGGGTGCCAGGCACAACAGCGCCATGCGCAGCCCGCCCAGCGTGGCCCACATGGCCAGCAGCACCGCCAGCGTGGCGCCACCGAGGATGAGCGGCCCCTCGTGCGTCACCATGTCCAGGATGTCCGCCAGCACCAGGGCCTCACCGGCGATGGGGCTGCGCTCGACGCCCGCGGGCCGCACGCCGCGCACCTCGCGCGCCAGCGCGCGGATGGCCTGCCCGTCCGACAGGCTCACCGACGGGTACACCATGACGAAGCCGCTCGTGCCCCCCTGCCGGCTCTCGAACTGCTGGCGCACGCTGGCCGGCAAATCCGCCTGCGTGAAGGGCGGGGCCTTCACCTCCCGGCGCAGGGACGCCAGCTGCTCGCGCTGCTGCGGCGACAGGCGCTCCTCCGGGACGTCCTCCAGCTGCTTCGCTAGGCGCTGGAGCACGGCCTGCTTCGCCTGCTGGTCCGGCGGGACGAGCGACGACAGCGAGGCCACGAAGTCGATGGTGGAGTCCTTGCCGCGCGCGCGCTGCGTCTCCTGGAGCGCGCGCACCATGACCTGCTCCTGCTGGGGCGTGTCGGTGAGCACGACCACCGGCGTCTGCGAGTAGCCGATGATGCGGTTGACCTCGCGGTCCAGCACGAAGGACGGCAGGCCCTCGTCCTCCAGCGAGCGGAAGTCGTAGTCGAAGCGCAGCCGGGGCGCCTGCGTCAGCAGCCCCGCGAGCAGCACGCCGGACACGGCGGTGATGAGCAACCGGTGCTTCACCAGCACGCGGCCCATGGGCGAGTGGCGGGGCGCGGCGGTGGCGAGCCGGGGCCGCCACTTCCAGCGCGCCGCCAGCCCCAGCATCGCGGGCAGCACCAGGACATACGCGGCGACGAGCACCAGCATGCCCACGCCGGCGATGACGCCGAACTCGCGGAACGCGCGGAAGCGCGAGGTGCCCAGCACGAAGAAGGTGAGCGCCGCCACCAGCGCGGACACCAGCGCCGCGCCGCCCGTGTGCGTGAAGGAGTCGCGCGTGGCCTGCTCGGAGGACTCGCCCTCGCCGCGCAGGTGCAGGTAGCGGCCCAGCAGGTGGATGCCGTGCTCGATGCCGAGGCCACCCAGAATCGCGCCGAGGAAGCCGGTGAGCAGGTTCACCTGTCCGTACACCGCCGCCACCAGTCCGTACGTCCACGCCAGGCCCGCGCCCACCGGTGTCAGCACCAGGCCCACCGCGAGCGCGCTGCGGAAGTGGAAGAGGAGGTAGAGGAGCATCAGCGTCAGCGCCACCGCGGACGCCACCGCGATGTCGCGCGAAATCTGCGCCTGCTGGTCCAGCTTCTTCTGGAAGGTGCCGGTGACGTCGACGCGGAAGTCCGGGCCGTACTTCGACACGTCCTGCGCGTCGAGCAGCCCGCGCACCTCGCCGATGATGCGGCGCGAGTACCCCAGGTCCGCGGAGGTGGTGTCCGGCTTGGCCAGCAGCACCACGCGGCGCGCGTCCGGGTCCAGGTAGTAGTCGCCCTGGTCATTGGACAGCCGCTGCCCGGCGCTGCCGCCGTACTTCTGCTCCAGGTCGGAGAAGTCCAGCGACGGCTCCTCCTCGTCCAGCAGGTCCACGTAGAGGGGGTTGGCGCGCTGCTTCTCCCAGGTGATGCGCGCCTCCAGCCGGCGGCTGACCTCCTTCAGGTCCTCCTCGGACAGGAAGTAGAGCGCCCTGTCGCGGAAGAAGGCGCCGGGCCGCTTCACCTCCACGAAGCGGATGCCGGGCAGCGCCTCCAGCTGCGGCGCCAGGTCGTCCGCGAAGCGCTTGAGGGACTCGGCGTCCGCGCCCTCGCCCACCACCGCCACCCAGCCGAGCGCGCCGAAGCGCTGCTCCAGCGAGTGCAGGTCCTGGACGCTCTCGAACGACTCCGGCAGCAGGTCCACCAGGTTGGCGTTGAGGCTCAGGCTCCTGGCGAGGAAGCCCCCCACCGCGGCCAGCACCACCGCCAGCAGCAGGGCCAGCGCGGGACGCCGGTGGTTGTGGGCGGCCACGGCGCCAAGGGTGCGCTCCACACGCACCATCCACTTCCGCTCGCCCTGCGAAGACGTCGTCGAGTCCGGTTCCATCGCTGGCCGGGTCCCCCCATCCGACCCACCGGCCCACCCGGTGGTACGGAGGACGGAGCGGCTTCCCCTCCTCCGGGTGCCCGCTGGCGCGTGCCCCGTGTCGCGGGGCAACGTGCCCACTCCCGAGGGGCCATGCAGTCCGACGCCGCCTGCCTGTCTGCCCCCCGGGTGGGCAGCGCGGGCCCCGCTCATGGGCGGGATTCGCCCGGCTCACAAGGGCGGTTTCCAGGCCCGAAAAAGCGGGACAGACGGGCGGGCGTCCTCGCGAAACCCTTGTTACAGAGGGCAGGTAATTCGCTACCTTACTTTCCGCCTTCCGGCATAAACGCGTTGACTCGACGGTTGGCGCGTGCCCAAGGTGGGCGGCGTTTGCCCAGTCAACACAGCGGGTGTCGCAACATGGATGAGAAGCGTTGGTCGGAGCGGTTCGAGGGGGCGATGGGTCGCCTGGCCGCGCGCAACCACCGGCGGCCCCTTCAGGCCCTGTTGTTGACGCTGGTGCTGACGCTGGCGGGGCTGTTCTTCGCTCGGACGCTGTCGCTCAACGCGGACTTCGTGGGGCTGTTGCCCAAGAACTTCCCGTCCGTGCAGGACATCGACAAGCTGCGCAAGCGCTTCGGTGGCCAGGGCAACGTGGTGGTGGTGGGCATGGGCGCGGAGCCCGAGGCCCTCAAGCGCTTCGCGGATGACCTGGCGCCCAAGCTGGGGGCGCTGCCGGAAATCCGCTACGTGTCGCACCAGCGCCCGCGCGCCTTCTTCGACGAGCACGCGCTGTACTACGTCGACCTGCCGGACCTGAAGACCATCCAGGAGCGCATCGACGCGCGGATTGCCTGGGAGAAGGAGCAGGCCAACCCGCTCTTCGTGCGGCTGGATGACGCGCCTCCGCCGTCCGTGGACTTCACCGACATCGAGCAGAAGTACACCGGCCGCGCCAACCAGCGCCTCTCCGGCCAGGGAGACCTGTACTACCTGGACACGACGGAGCGCATGGTGGTGCTGATGGCGAAGCCCCGGGGCAGCGCCGCGGACCTGAACTACTCGAAGAAGGTGGTGGGCCAGGTGGAGGAGTTCCTGGCCACGCAGGACCTGTCCAAGTACGGGCCGGGCTTCAAGACGGCGGTGACGGGCACCTTCAAGAAGAAGATCGACCAGCAGCGCGTCATCGTCAGTGACTTGGCGAGCGCGTCCACGCTGGCCCTGGTGCTGCTGCTGGCGTACCTGGCCTTCCACTTCCGCAGCGCGCTGTCGGTGGGGCTCACCATGTTGCCGGTGCTGGCGGGCCTGGGGTGGACGTACGGCTTCGTGGGGCTGGCGTACGGGCAGGTGAACCTGCTCACGGGCTTCCTCGCGGCGGTGCTGGGCGGCCTGGGCGTGGAGCACGGCATCCACCTGTTGGGGCGCTACGGCACGCTGCGCTCGGAGGGGATGACGTCCGAGGCGGCGGTGGCGGAGTCCTTCCGGCACACGGGGTTCTCCGCGCTCATCGCCGCGATGGTGGCGGCGCTGACGTTCCTCTCGCTGGCCATGTCGGAGTTCCGAGCGTTCCGCGAGTTCGGCGTCATCGCCGCGGTGGGCATGCTGGTGAGCATCTTCTCGTACGTGCTCATCCTGCCGGCGCTGCTGGGGCTGGCGTCGCGCTTCGGGTGGGCGCCGCGGGTGCACGAGAGCTCGGCGGGGCCGCTGGGGCTCCTGGCGCGGTGGCTGCCGCGCTCGTACCGGAGCGTGGGGCTGGTGGTGGGCGCGGGCGTGCTGGTGCTGGTGTCGCAGGCGCACCGCGTGTCCTTCAACTACGACTCGCGCTCGCTGGAGGACTACAAGCAGGCGTCGGCGGTGCTGGACCAGAAGGTGAACAACATCCTCGGCTATTCGCAGACGCCGGTGGTGGTGCTGACGGACTCGCTGGACATGGAGCGCGAGGTGGTGCGCCAGCTGGAGGCGCGCAAGGCGGCGCGGGGCAAGGACTCCACCATCGACTTCGTGGGCGCGCTGGAGGACCTGGTGCCGCGGCAGCAGGCGGAGAAGCAGCAGGTGCTCCAGGCGATTGCGACGAAGCTGGGCAAGCTGGACCCGGAGCGACTGCCGGAGGACACGCGCGCCACGCTGACGCGCGCGCTGCACATGGCGGCGGCGAAGCCCTTCACGCAGGAGCAGCTGCCGGCCAGCGTGCGCCACCAGTTCGAGAGCCTGGATGGGAGCACGGGCGGCGTGGTGCTGGTGTACGCGGGCGGCGTGAGTCTGTCGGACGGCGAGGGCACGCGGCGCTTCGCGAAGGAGGTGCGCGGCCTGCAGATGCCGGACGGCAGCCAGGTGTCCGCGGCGGGCGAGGCGCTCATCCTGGCGGACATCCTGGACATGGTGTCGCGCGAGGGCCCGCGCATCCTGGTGGCGGCGGTGCTGAGCGTGCTCGCGGCGATGTGGTTGACGCTGGGCAAGCTGCGCACGGCGCTCATCTGCATGCTGCCCACGCTGCTGTCCGTCATCGGGCTGGTGGGCCTGATGTCGGTGCTGGGCCTGCAGTTCAACTACCTGAACATCATGGTGCTGCCGGTGCTGATTGGCACCACGGTGGACGCGGGCGTGCACCTGGTGCAGCGGCTGGGCGAGCCGGGCGCGGACTTCATCTCCGTGTATGGCGAGACGGGCCGGGCGATTACCGGCGGCCTGCTGACGAGCGCCATCGGCTTCGTGGCGCTGATTCTCGCGAAGCACCCGGGCCTCAACTCGATTGGTGACCTGGCCAACCTGGGCTTCGGCATCAACCTGGTCATCGTGCTGCTGGGCTTCCCGTCGCTGCTGCTGCTGGTGGAGCGCTGGCGGCGCCGCCACGGCACCACGCCGGAGACGCCCGAGGAGCCCGCGCCCGAGGCGTGAGCCACTGGCTGGCTCCCGGTGTCCTGGCTATGAAGCGCAGGTGAGCCCGCCACGGTGGTGGCGGCCCCGAGCGAGACACGAGGTAGGCCATGACGCGCGGAATGAGTCGGAGCGGTGCACGGCGGTGGCTGGTGGCGGCGGTGCTGGTGGCCGCCGCGGGCTGCAGCCACGGGAGCAAGAAGGACAAGCAGGGCGACGTGCGCTGTGCGGAGTCGAGAGACCTCACGTGCGTCACCGGCCAGAACTGCACGATGGACCGCGAGCGCGGCTGCGAAGTGTGCCGGTGCGCCCCGGCTGACGCGCTCACGCCCACGGACAACCGGCGGCCGGAGGCGATGCAGCCGAGGTCCTGGCCGTAGGCTAGCGGGCTAGTAGTTGAACCTGGTGAGCGCGGCTGGCGCCAGAGAAGCCTGCTCTGCCCGCTCACGGGGCAGGGCGCTGCTGGGGTTGGGGGCAAGCCCCGCACGCCTGGATACTTCGTTACCAACAACGGCGACGACTTTCTGCGCTTGCTCGTTGGAGAGAATCAGGCCTTCTCGCGCCAGTTGCTCCCGGACCCTGCCAAGCAGCTCGTAGTCCAACTCCAGTTCGGGAGCCTGGGCCCGCGAATGTTCACGCGTCAATCTGGCCTCGCGCGCAGTTCGCAACGCGGACAGAACACCTGGGACCTGCTCACTCGCTCGCTCCAGGCTCGCACGAGCTTCGGCAACGGCCGTGTCATCCAGCTTGGATACCGACCTGCCAACCAGCTCCTTCATCTGCTCATCGAGCGGTAGCTGGGAGAGAAGAGCTTCCAACTTCGCTCGGTCATCACTTCCCATGGTTGCCTCATGAACGAGATTCCGTCCGAGCACAGGTGCATCAAGAGTATTGACGGTCACTCCAAAAGTCCATTGACGTCGCCCAGGACGCCGCGGATGAGCGACTGAGCACTACGCTCAAAGTCCAGGGTCATTACCGCTCCTATCGCCTCCTCGGGAGTGTTGCCCGACGCCAGTTCGACATGCAGAGCGTTGATGGTCTCGTTCACTCCCGCTTGGAGCACCGCGAGTTCCGGATGCGCGAACAGGAACGCCTTCAAGCTCAGGCGCGCCTTGAGGGCAGATGCAAGGGCGATACGGTGCCTGCGAAAGCAGGTGAGGATTGCGTCGCCGCGCTCATCCAGAAGCAGAATCCGAGTCAGGGACAGTGCTCGCTTCAGCGCCTTGATGGGGTCAACCAGGTGCAGTTCCTCCACCTTTTCTCGAAGCCACCAGATGTACTCGCCGAGCAGCACCGGCGAGTCCAGGCGGCGCGGAACCCATGAGCCAACCGGTGCTTCTTGGTGCGTGAAGCTCCTGAGTGCTTCCCCCTCATCTGGGTGTCCGGGCTCGATGCGAAGCACGAGGACAGTCGCCTCGATGGTGCCTGCGAACCGAGTCTCAACGATGAAGTCGCACTTGCCGGCACTTGCCTGGCGGAGTTGCTCCATCAGGGACTGAAGGCCGGCCGGTTGACGCAATTCCGGCGGCCAGGGGTACGCTCGTTTCTCCCACTTGCCATCAGGTAGGGTGTACTTGATGGAGCGGGTTGCGTCCGGCGGCGGTACAAGCTCCAAGAGCTTGACCATGCCGTCGACAACCGACCCATCCGACAATGGAACGTACTCGCAGAAGTCGATATCCCCAAGATGGGTCAAGCCCTCTTGGAAGGTGCTGCTTCCACTGATGCAGATAGTGGATTGCTTCGCGCGTTGAAGCCGAAGTGCCAGGTCGCGGAGCTCCGTCAGGACCTCTGCTCTCGGGAACTCAGGTAGCAGATGGAACGGTACTGAGATGTCCGTTCCCTTCACGACCTGCCGAAGGTAGCCGGGCTGATCCGTGCGTGCCTTCCAGGGTTGGAGCTCCCCCGAACTCGACAGCGCCAGCCCGTGCCATAGGTCTGTAAGCCACGGTGAGACTCGCCGGAGTAGCTGCTGATTTTGCTCCTCTTCCAGATGCCCGCTCTTCCATTCATGGAAGAGATGCACACACGCGCCAATGGCCTCCTGGAACTCCCTCTTGTCTGGCATGCCCGCTGCGCTCCCCCGCTGCGATATCGCCAGTGTACAGGAAACGACTCCGGGGAGTCTCAAGGTCGGCCCCGTGTGCGTGGCGTTGAACAGGTGCCCGGGTCTGGACCCCCCTGAATAGCGTGCTATCCGCCACATGCGTTTCCTGGTCGCAGCCTGTGGCGCGAACGCAGGCTGGAACTCAGCGGGCCTCGGCCGCCGTCGCGGTGGTGGGCCGCTGGAAGGCGCCGTCCATGGCCATGGCGTCATGGACCTGGGCGGCGATTTCGAACGAGTGCAGGCGCGCGGCGTGGTCGTAAATCTGGCCCGTCACCATCAGCTCGTCCGCGCCGGTGCGCGCGATGAAGGCTTCCAGTCCGCTGCGCACCGTGGCCGGCGAGCCGATGACGGTGCACGAGAACATGTGCTCCAGGAACGAGCGCTCGGCTTCCGTCCAGCGGCCCTCCATGCTGTCCACGGGTGGCTGGAGCGGGCCCGGCGTGCCGCGGTGCAGGCTGATGAAGGCCTGCTGGAGGGACGTGGCCAGCCGCTGCGCTTCCGCATCCGTGTCCGCCGCGAAGACGTTGATGCCGAGCATGGCGTACGGCTTCTGGAGCGACGCGGACGGCTTGAAGTTCGCGCGGTAGATGTGGAGCGCATTCATCATCTGGTCGGGCGCGAAGTGCGAGGCGAAGGCGAAGGGCAGGCCGAGCGCCGCCGCGAGCTGCGCACTGAAGAGGCTGGAGCCGAGGAGCCAGAGGGGCACCCTCAGGCCCGCGCCCGGCACCGCGCGCACGGCCTGCTGGGGCGTGGCGGGCTCGAACCAGGCCTGCAGCTCCATCACGTCCTGCGGGAAGCTCTCCGCGCTGCTCATCAAGTCGCGGCGCAGGGCGCGGGCGGTGCGCTGGTCGGTGCCCGGCGCGCGCCCCAGGCCCAGGTCGATGCGGCCGGGGAAGAGGGCCTCCAGCGTGCCGTACTGCTCGGCGATGATGAGCGGCGCGTGGTTGGGGAGCATGACGCCGCCCGCGCCGACGCGGATGGTGGAGGTGCCGCTGGCGACGTGGCAGATGACCACCGAGGTCGCCGCGCTGGCGATGCCCGTCATGTTGTGGTGCTCGGCCAGCCAGAAGCGCTTGAAGCCCCACCGCTCCGCGTGGCGCGCCAGGTCCAGCGTGTTGCGGAGGGCCTGACCGGCGTCACTGCCCTGGGGGATGGGAGAGAGGTCGAGGACGGAAAAGGGAATCATGGCCGTTACCTTTTGGCTGGAGCCGCTCTCTAACACCGGCGAGGGCCGAGCGCAGGCCTTCCGGGAACGGTCCAAAGGTAGCCATCGCTCAGCAGAGGAGCGGGTAGTCCGCCGTGCGGATGAGCAGCCGCCACCGGCCCCCGTCGCGGAACAGGAGCCCGGGCACGACCTGGGCCTTCAGGCCCACGCGCACCAGGTGCACCTCCTGGACGCCGGAGCGGAGCGTGGCGACCCAGGCGGTGGTGGGCTCCGCGTACTCGGCGAAGCTGGCGAAGAGCAGCTGCTGCTTCGCGTACAGGAGCGAGGCCCCCGGGCAGGTGAGGCGGGTGAAGGGCGGCTGCTGCTCCTGGCGGCAGTCCGTGAGCTGGAAGGGCGGGGCGAAGAAGCCGACGCCTCCCTGCCGCTCCTCGAGCACCGCGCTGGCGTCGCCCTGGGGCACCCAGCGGTAGGCCAGGGGGAGCAGGCCCTCGGGGAGGGGCGTGGCGGGGGTGCTCTCGTCCACGGGCACCTGGAACTCCTTCGCCCCGGTCCACTGCTTCACGGTGGGGCCCTTGTCGGGCCTGCCGGGGAGCGGGGCGCTCAGCGTCCCCTCGACGCGCCCCGGTAGGGCGGCGAGCCCCTCTCCGACGTCGCCCGTGCCCGGCTCCTGTGTGTAGACGCCCACGGTGTGGCACGTGGGCCGCCCGGAGTCACACAAGTCAGCGCAGACGGCCTCGACGCGCTGGAAGCGGGCCGTGGCCAGGCCCTTCTTCCCCAGGAGCGTCATGAACTCCAGGCGGGACTCGACGCCCTCCGGGGCCTCTTCGCCGAGGACGACGCGGAAGGTGCGGCCCTGCTGGTCCTCCAGGGCGTAGGGCGCGCTCCACCGCTCGGCAGCGGAGGCACCGAGCGAGGTGAGCGTGAGTCCGAGCATCAGGGCGTTGCGCATGACGTCCTCCCGAGGCAGGCGGGGATTGCAAGGGGTGTTCCCACCTGGAGGATGGCCCCACCGTGGCCGGCGGGCCGCACACCCGAGAATCCGCCGATTCCGTGCGACGCCCCGCCCTCCCGCGGCGGCGGGCTGGCGAATAGCCATTGGGTATGACGACTCGGACGAAGGACGTGGTGATTGTCGGTGGCGGCCCCGGAGGCCTGAGCGCGGCGCTGGTGCTGGGCCGTGGGCGCAAGAAGGTGCTCCTGTGCGACGCGGGCTCGCCCCGCAACGCGGCGGCCGAGCACATCCATGGCTTCGTCACCCGGGACGGCACGCCGCCGAAGGAGTTCCGCGGCATCGGCCGCGAGCAGCTGCGGCCCTACGACGTGGAGGTCCGCGACGTGCGGGTGGAGGGCATCGAGCGCATCGGCCCGCGCTTCCGAGTGCTGCTGGAGGGCGGCGACACGGTGGACACGGGGCGCGTGGTGCTCGTCACGGGCATGGTGGACGTGCTGCCGGACGTGCCCGGCTACAAGGCGCTGTGGGGCAAGGCCATCTTCCAGTGTCCCTACTGCCACGGCTGGGAGATTCAGGACCGGCAGTGGGGCGTGCTCGCGTCGTCGGAGCTGATGCTCGACTTCAGCATGTTCGTGACGGGCTGGACGCGCGACGTGGTGGTCTTCACGGAAGGGGCCGTCGCGGTGTCCTCGGAGAAGCGGGCGCAATTGGAGCGGGCGGGCGTCCGGCTGGAGGAGCGGCGCATCCGCGGCTTCGTACCCACGGCGGATGGGAGTGCACTGGAGTCGGTGGAGCTGGAGGACGGGACGCGGGTGGCGCGGGAGTTCATCTTCGCCCGTCCGCCGCAGCGGCAGGTGGAGCTGGTGCAGCGGCTGGGGCTCGCGCTGGACGAGCAGGGCTTCGTCAAGGTGAACGAGTTCCAGGAGACGTCCATCCCCGGCATCTTCGCGGCGGGGGACCTCACGACGATGTTGCAGGGCGCGCTCATCGCGGCGTCGCAGGGGGCGATGGTGGGATACAAGATGAACCACACCCTGAACATGGAGTCCGTGGGCGTCAGCCATGGGTGAGGTGGTTGAGCTCCGCGCGCCGGCTCGCTACGAAGGCCGCATGGCCTCCGAGTCGTGCACCCCGAAGCACTTCTTTTCGCAGACGCGGAGGGACTTCGAGCAGGGGCGGCTCCCCATCCTGGTGGAGCGGCTGCAGACCCGGGGCTCCGGGCTGCGAGGCCCCGCCTCCGTCCACACCTACGCGGTGGTGATGCTGGTGACGCGAGGGCAGTCCCAGGTGCGGCACGCGGGCGAGTTCGCGGTGCGCGCGGGGGACGTGCACCTCATTCCGCCCGGGGACCCGCATCGGGTGAGCGTGTCGGACGCGGAGGGCTGGGGGCTCGCCTTCCATCCGGAGGTGCTCGGCGGCGCGGACGGCATGGGCGAGGGGGCGTCGCGGCTCGGGCCGTTGATGCGGGTGCGCCAGGGCTGTCACCCCGTGCTGCGGCCCACGGTGGTGCAGCGCCGCCGGCTGCTGCGGTGGATGCGGCTGCTGGAAGAGGAACTGGCGCATGTGGAGCGGGGCGGTGAAGAGGCCGCGCTCGCGCTGCTGCGCCTGGTGCTCATCGAGCTGGAGCGCATGTCGTCGCCCGCCACCGCGCAGGAGTCACCGTCGGTGGGACTGAGCCGCAAGGCGCTCACGTACATCGAGACCCACTGCATCGAGCCGCTGTCGCTGGCGAAGGTGGCCAGGGCGGTGGGGCGTTCGTCCGCGCACGTGGCGGGCGTGGTGCGGCAGGAGACGGGCCGCACCGTGGGCGAGTGGATTCTGGAGTGCCGCATGGCCGAGGCCCGCCGCCGCCTGCGTGGCACGGACGAGCGCGTGGACATCATCGCCGAGCGCGTGGGCTACGCGGACGTGACGCACTTCATCCGGCTGTTCCGCCGCGTGCACGGTGTCACTCCGGCCGCGTGGAGGCGGCGGGTGATGGTGCCTGGAGGTTGAGGCGGAGCACGGCTCCAGGCGCCGTCCTTCGCGGTGTCGCCAGCGGCGCGGTGCCTACTCCGCGCGCTCGCCCGACCGGGACTTCCACGCCTCGACGAAGTTCCAGTGTCGCCAGCGGCGTGATGCCTACGCCGCGCGCTCGCCCGTCCGGGACTTCCACGCCTCGACGAAGTTCCAGTGTCGCCAGCGGCGTGATGCCTACGCCGCGCGCTCGCCCGTCCGGGACTTCCACGCCTCGACGAAGTCCGCGAGTCCACCCAGCTGCCGGTCATTCAGCGTGGACTGCCACCGCGCCTTGCGCAGCTCCCGGTACGCATCCGGCGCTTCCCAGCCGCGAGCCACCATGACGGCCAGGCCCATCAGCGGGCCCCGTCCCACGCCGTGCTCGCAGTGCGTGAAGAGGTGCCCGCCCTTCTCCACCCGGGGCAGTGCCCACTCCACCCCGCGCATCAACTGCTCCACCGAAGGCGGATAGCGGTCCGTCACCGGCAGGTGGAAGAACTCGATGCCCAGCGCCGCCAGCGCCTTCGCGTCGTCGCAGCGCTCCGCGCGCAAATCAATCACCGCGGTGATTCCGCGCGCCTTCAGCTCCGTGTACCGCGAGCGCGGCACGCCGCCGCCCACGTGGAGCCAGTCATTCACGCGCGACACGTTGAGGCCCTGCCCGGGCAGCTTCGTGGTCCACTCCACGCACCGCGCCACCGAGCGCAGCACCTGCTTGCGCACCCAGCCTCGGACTCCCGGCACATGGTGCACGTCGCGGAGCAGCGACACGCTCACTGGTCACCCTCGAGCGTCACTTCCATCAGTCCCGCCAGCGGCGGCTTCCCCGCGCGCTCCAGCACCGCGCGGTGCAGGTACGTCACCGGCGAGCCCACCACCGGCCTCACAATCCCGGCCAGCATGCCCAGCTCCTCCACCGGCGCGTTGCGCTGCAACAGCTGCGTGGAGCGCAGCACCAGCGCCGCCCCGTCGTCCCCGAACACCTCCACCTTCCACACGCTGCGCTCCTTCGCGCCCTCGCGGCTGAGCGTGAAGTGCTCCAGGGGACGGGGGCTGCCACCCTCCTCCCACTCGTACACGGGGCCGAACTCACCGTCCTGGCCCTCGCGCGCCAGCAGCACCATCCGCTCACCGCCGCGCAGTGCGCGGAAGCGCACCCAGCGCCTGGCCAGCTTCGCCGGAGCAATCGTCGAGCGCGTGTGGTCCGCGTACCCGCCACCCACGCGCGTCTCCTCCGCGCCCTTGGGCAGCTGCAGCGTCGCCCGCAGCGGGCTGAACGCCAGCGTCACCTCGTGGCGGTAGCGCGCGCTGCCCACCTCCACGTCCGAGCCCTCGGGAGAGCGCGGCTGCACCGGCGCGGCGTACTCCAGCGCCACCCGCCCGCCGTCCAGCGGCGCCTCCACCCGCGTGAAGCCACCCACCGACCGCGCCGAGCACGCGCCCACCTGGAGCGTGCCGCTGGTGGCGTCGTAGCGCCACTCCTTCTCGCCCACCTTCTTCTGCGGCGTCCACGCGCGCTGCCCGGGACGCAGCACCGACGCGCGGCAGATGCCGTGGCGCGAGCCCGGGCCCAGGTTCGTCAGCGACAGCTGCACCAGCACGAAGGTGCCGTCCTCCAGGTCTCCGATGAAGGTGAAGCTCTCCCCGTAGTTGTCAGCCGGGGAGGGCGTCGGCTCCAGCCCCGCGCCCGCCGCCGTTGCGGGCAGCGCGAGCGCGGTGAGGAGCACCACCACCATCAGGACCTGAAAGAGGGCTTTACGCAGCATGTGGGCGCTGCTCCAGGAGCGCATCCGGCGAGGCGTTGTCGTTGAAGACATAATCGCGCTGCAGGGGCAGGTTCCACGCGAAGTACACGACGCCGCGCACCAGCCACCACCCCAGCGCGTAGGGCAGTTGCGGATGCAACGTGAACAGCGCCACGCCGCCCGCGTTGAGCAGCGCGCTCGTCCCGCTCACCACCGCGTAGCGCGCCAGCTGCCGCGACACCGCCGCGGTGCTCTTGAAGGTGAGCACCCGGTTGATGGAGTAGTTCACCACCGCGCCCAGCACGGAGCCCACCACCGTGGCCCAGGCGGGCAGCAGGCCCAGCCACTCCACCAGCAGCAGCACCAGCGCGAAGTCCGCCGCCGTGGCCACCGCGCCCGCCACCGCGTTGAGGCCCACAATCGCCTTCTCGGAGCGCGCCTCCTGCCGCTTGGGCGCCAGCGCCTTCACCAGGTTCCGGAACCGGGTGATGGCCGTGTAGTTGCTCATGATGGACACGAACACCAGGCCCACCACCGCCAGCCAGTGCATGGGGTGCTTCTCCTCGGGCCAGAAGAGGGCCTCGAGGATGGGCGACAGCGCCGTGCCCACGCCCAGGAAGAGCACCCGCTCCAGCCGCTGCATGGCGCCGTCCCGCACGCTCACGCCCAGGCCCTCGCCCTTGGCGCGCACGTACGGCACCAGCGACGAGCCGAGCAGCGCCATCAGCGCGGGCAGCAGCACCCACGTGTCCCGGTAGTACCAGGCCAGGCCCATCAGCATCGCCGAGTCCACGTACCGGTCCAGCACCGAGTCCAGCGCCGCGCCGGCCGGGTTGGCCTCCTTGCGCGTGCGGGCGATGCGCCCGTCCATGACGTCGAGGATGCCCGCGAAGAGGAACAGCCAGCCGCCCAGCGCGAAGCGGCCCGCCGCCAGCGCCACACCGGCGGAGATGCCCAGCAGGCCCGACAGCATGGACAGCGCGTTGGCCGGCAGCCCCGAGCGCAGAATCACCGCCCACAGGGGCTGGATGACCCAGAAGAAGTAGTGGCGCAGGAAGAAGCCCACCAGCACCGTGCTGCCGCGCTTGAGCGTCTCCTCGTCGCGGGGGATGCCCTTGAAGGCGCACCGGATGCAGAAGAGCAGCAGCCCTCCGAGGAAGTAGGCACAGGCCAGAATCGCGGGGGCCAGCGCCGTCCAGATGCGGGCCGACGGAGACAGGTTTCCGCTCAGCCACGCCACCAGGTTCTCAAGCACGGGTGTCTCCTCTAGAAGTTGTCAGGGGCACTGCGATGGGCGTCGGCGCCGTGCGGCGCGCGAACACCGCCTCCACCACCAGGAAGGCGGCGAGGGCCGCGGTCAACCCCGCGAGCACGTCCAGGATGTAGTGGTGCGTCAGGTACACGGCGGAGAACGAGACCAGCGCCGAGAACAGCGCCGCGGGCACGCGCCAGGCCCAGCCCTTGTGCCACAGGAAGAACACCATCATGAACGGGTAGGACGCGTGCAGTGACGGCATCGCCCCGAAGACATTGGTGTTCCGCGCGTAGAAGCTGGCGAAGTAGTTGATGCCCAGGAGCGCGTCGAACCGCGCCGTGCCCGCCGGGCTGGGCAGCGCCGCGAGGTCCGCGGGACCGGGGCCGTACTTCAGGACGTACCAGGGGGGCGCTGCCGGGTAGACGAGGTAGATGACCACGCCAATGGCATTCACCAGCAGGAAGGCCCAGCACACTTTTTCGAAGCGCGTGTCCTTCTTCACGAAGAAGAAGATGGCCACGGCGAAGACCTCGTACAGGTAGGCCGCGTACGAGAAGCCACAGAGGAGGTCCAGCACCGGATGGAACCGGGTGGCCCACCACTCGGGCCAGTTGAGACCGCCAGGGGCGGGGAACAGCTGGCGCTCCAGCTCCCACAGGTCACCCGTGTGGACGGGGCCCCGGAGGAACAGCCAGAGCCCCTGGCTGTCCAGCAGCATACCGGTCAGCCATAGCGGGAGCCCGCCTGCCAGGAAGCGCCGCGTCCGGGGGCCCGCCCAGGCCACCCCCAGAAGCAGCACGTCCGCGGCGACGTGGTCCCACCGGAGCCGACCGGTGGCCGCCACCAGCGCCACATGGCCCACACCCAGGAAGGTGACGAGCCATGTGAACGGCGTGGCTCTACTTGGAGAGCGGGAGGTCATCCCCGTAGTAGTCGAGTCCGAGGTGGGTGATGGGCTCTTCACCAGCAACGACGCGCAGCGTGTTCTTCAGCTTGGTCAGCTGGATGAACAGGTCGTGCTCCACCGGAAGGCCCGGCATGGCCATGGGGCTCTTGAAGTAGAAGGACATCCACTCCTGGATGCCGCGCCACTCCAGCCGCTTCGCCAGGTCCAGGAACAGCGCGATGTCCAGGACGAGCGGCGCCGCGAGGATGGAGTCGCGGCAGAGGAAGTTGACCTTGATCTGCATCGGGTAGCCCAGCCACCCGACGATGTCGATGTTGTCCCAACCCTCCTTCGCGTCGCCGCGGGGCGGGTAGTAGTGGATGGACACCTTGTGCGCGTACTTCTTGTACAGCTCGGGGTAGAGCTCCGGCTGCAGGATGGTGTCCAGCACGCTCGACTTCGTCACTTCCTTGGCCTTGAAGGCCGCGGGGTCGTCGAGCACCTCGCCGTCGCGGTTGCCGAGGATGTTGGTGGAGAACCAGCCCTCGAGGCCCAGCATGCGCGCCTTGAGCGCGGGGGCGATGACCGTCTTCATCATCGTCTGGCCGCTCTTGAGGTCTCTCCCGGCGACGGGGACGCCCTCCAGCTTCGCCAGCTCCTGCAGCGCGGGCGTGTCCACGCTGGCGTTGGGCGTGGCGTTGGCGAAGGGCACGCCCTCCTTCAGGGCCGCGTAGGTGTAGAGCGCGGTGGGGTTGATGTCCGGGCTGTTCTCGTCGAGCGCCTTCTCGAAGGCGGCCAGCGTCTTGAAGGAGTCCGGCAGCGGGCGGAAGGTCTCCACGCTGCTGCACACCACCATGACGGCGCGCTTGGCGTTGAGCTCCTTCTTGAAGTCGCGGATGTCCTGGCGCAGCGCCTCGATGCTCTCGCGGTGCGTCTTGGTCGCCTTGGTGTGGTTCGCCTCGATGCGGCGGACGAACTCGGCGTCGTGCACGCCCTTCTTGGGCTTGATGGACTGCAGGAAGGGCTTCACCTGCTCCAGGTGCTTGTCGTTCAGCACGCCGGAGCGCACCGCGACCTGGTACGCGTCCTCGCTGATGATGTCCCACGCGCCGAAGGCGACGTCCTGCAGCTCCGCCAGGGGCACCAGCTCGCCGAGCTTCACGGTGCGGCCCTCGGTGCGCTTGCCCAGGCGCGCCGTGCCCATCTGCGTCAGCGAACCGATGGGCTGACCCTTGCCCTGACGTGCCAGCTCCACGCCCGCCATCAGCGTCGTGGACACCGCGCCCAGGCCCGGCACCAACACCGCCAGCTTGCCCTCGGGCTTCGAGACCGACCTCTTGTTTTCCATCTTGGAGTTCCTTCGAAGGGCGGAAACCAGTGCGCCCCGCTAGACGTATTCGAGTCCGCCGTATGCAGTGCCTTCGGTACGATACCTATGGGGCATGCGGAAAATCTCGAAAGCGGATGGTTGATACTCTAAAGCGTTGGTGACTTCAACGTGATGTGGTCCGCGCGCTCGTTACCACGGCCGGCGACGGACTGAATGGATCAGCCCGGTGCCAGCTACAAGGCGGGGCGAACGGGGCTGTCAGAGAAACACCACGACGTCCGGCGGATGACACCCACCTGACCATACTCGGCAACATGGCCGAGGGTCCGGAGTGACCCAGATTGACCCGAAGCAGGGATGTGGGGGTGTGGCCTACAGGGGTGTGGGACGCGCCGGCCCGGCGGGCCCTCTCATGGCGTCCGCGCGGAGCCGGCGCAACCTGAATTCTGGGAAGAAGGGACAGCGCGCCCGGAGCGGTGCGGCCGTCCCTCCTTATATAGGCGGCCTCAGTGGGTCAGCGGGGCGTCGCCCAGGTCGAGCTTCTGGTTGTCGCCGGGCTTGTACGTCTCGCCGGTGAGGGCGGCCTTCACCATGCCGGCCAGCTGCACCATGCGGCTGTTGGGGGTGTCCCAGTACTCGGCGCGCTCCACGCGCACGCACAGCAGGGCGAGTTCTGGATCATCCAGCCCGTCGGGGAACCAGGCCTTGAGGGTGGGGTTCCACAGCTCGCGGGCCTTCTCCTTGTCCAGCACCAGGCGGCAGCGGCCGCTCACGGAGACGTAGCGGTCCTTCGAGGGGTCCGAGTACGCGAGGCTGACGTGGTGGTCATGCTCCACCTCGTCCACCTTGTGCGAGTGCTCGCGGGTGAAGAACCACAGCTCCCCGTCGAAGTCCCGGTCGTGGGTCCACATGGGGCGGCTGCGCAGGCTGCCGTCCTCCTCCACGGTGGTCATCATCGCGACCTTGATGCCCTTGATGAGGTCTCCGAAGTGCTGGACGACCTCGTGCGTGTCCTTCTTCTTGCTCGCCATGGCTGCTCCTCCCTGGGCGCTCAAGGTAGGTCGTGCGGAGGGCACCGGGCATGGAAGGGCCCCCTGCTCGCCGCCAGGGCAGGCAGGCGGTGTGGTAGTGGGCTTGCCGGGCCGCGGTGCTCCGTCAGGAGCGCGGGCGGGAAAGCGAGGGTGACGGAGTGCTGAAGACGGCGTGGAACGAGTGGAGCCTCAAGGCGCTGCAGCTGGAGACGGCGCTGCTGGCGCTGGAGGAAATCGAGCTGCCGGAGGAGATGCACGCGCTCCAGGACGCGGCGGAAGAGAAGGTGCTGGAGCTGGCGCGCGCGTGGAAGGCGAAGCAGCCGGCGCGCGAGCCGCGCAAGTGGGAGCGGCAGACGCTGCCGGCCGGCGCGCCGCGCGACGAGGAGCTGAAGGAGCTGGTGGCGGGCTTCCAGGAGGACGGCAAGGAGTGGACGCTTCTGCGCGCCACCAGCGACAAGCAGGAGGTGGTGGAGACGGTGGTGTCCGAGGGCCGCGCGTGCATGGCGGCGGGCGGCGAGTACTACCTGGGCCAGTGGGATGCGAAGGACTCCGTGCTGGAGGTGGGCCGCGACGACGACGCGGGCGAGCCGGGCACGGGGCTGGTGCTGGAGCCCACGGGCGAGCTGCAGTACGCGCCGGACCCGGAGCTGTAGCCCGGCGGCCTCCGAGCGCGGGTGGCTCAGCCTTCGAGGACGCGGGCCATGCGGGCGCGCTGCTTCTCGTCGGGGAGGCGGCCGAAGCCGGCGCGCAGGTTGTCGGCCACGTGGTCGGGCTTGCTCGTGGCGGGAAGCGGGCAGTGCACGGCGGGGTGGCCGAGGATGAACTTGAGGAAGAACTGCGCCCAGGTGGTGCAGTCGAACTCGGCGGCCCACTCCGGCACGGCGCGCCCGCGCACGCGCTGGAAGAGGGAGCCGGAGGCGAAGGGCTGCATGACGAGGACGGCCACGCCGTGCTCGGCGGCCGCGGGCAGCAGGCGCGCCTCCGCGTCGCGCTGCGCGAGGGAGTAGGGCAGCTGCACGAAGTCCAGCTTCTCCTCGCGGATGAAGCGCTCCAGGTCATCGAAGGCGCTGCGTGAGTAGTGGGTGACGCCGACGTAGCGGATGCGGCCCTGGGCCTTCCACTCGCGCAGCATGGGCAGCTGCGTGCGCCAGTCCACGAGGTTGTGGACCTGCATCAGGTCCATGCGGCCGCGGCCCATCTTCTGGAGGGAGCCGCGCAGCTGCGAGAGTCCTTCCTCCTTGCCGGTGGTCCAGACCTTGGAGGCGAGGAAGGGCGTCTTCACTTCGCCGAGCGTCTCGAGCAGGTCGCCGGTGACGGCCTCCGCGCGGCCGTACATGGGCGAGGAGTCGATGAGGCGCGCGCCCGAGGCGAGGAAGCGGCGGAGGACCTCCGCGAGGGGGCCGCGCTCGGCCGGGGTGTTGCCCACGTCGAACGTCTGCCAGGTGCCGAGCCCGATGACGGGCAGCGCTTCGCTCGTGCTGGGGATGGGGCGGGTGAGCATGGCGTCTCCTCGGGAGGTGGGCTTCGCGGTCGGGGCCGGACTCTTGGGGGGCGCCGGGGGCTTCGCGGGTGGCTGTGGCGGCGTGGCTTGCGCGGCGGCGACGGCCGGGAGCAGCAGGCCACCGAGCCCGGCGGCGAGCACCTCGCGGCGGGTCGTCGTGGGCGGACGGGGGTGATCCGAAGTGGGGGCCATGGGCGAAATCTAGCGCCGGGCCGCTGGGCGTCGGTGCGGTCCGGACGCGAGTGTGTGGGCAGGCGACAGTTCCCGGGGGGAGGGTGTCGCCTCCAGAGGGGCGAAACGGTCCGGTGACAGCTTTGCGCGGTGCCGGTGTTCCCTTCAGCGAGCGGGGCGGCGACGTCCCCCGATGAATCTCTCTGTGTGGCCCCGATGTCCGCGCGGTGCGGGCCGGGCCGCTCTCGGAACAATCCAGGAAGGTCCAGGCGATGAAGCGCAAGGTCTCGGTGTGTGCGGGGGTCGTGGCGGCGGTGGTGGCATTCTCGGCCAGCGCCGAGGAGCCGAAGGCGGGCGTGCAGGCACCCGGCTCGGGAGCGGCGGCCGAGTCAGCTTCGGCGCATCCGGGCGAGGGCGGCGACGCGGTGGCGGCCCCGGCCGTCGAGGGCCCTGGAATGGAGCGCGTCATGGCGGCGCCGCCGCTGGTGGACGCGGCGGTGGGCGGCGTGGTGGGCGCGGCCCCGGCGACGGACACGCCGACGGTGGCGAAGGCGAAGGCGGAGCCCGACGCGAGCCCGGAGGCGAAGGAGGTCCACATCCCGTTCAGCCTCTCGCTGGTGCCGGGCCTCAGCACCGCGGGCTTCCACACGAGCAACGTGGTCAACACGGTGTCCATCGGCCTCATCGCCACGCACGCGAAGCGGGTGGACGGCGTGTCCATGTCGCTGGGCGCCAACTGGGTGGAGGCGGGGCTGAATGGCGCGCAGCTCGCGGTGGGCGCCAACGTGTCGCGAGGGCCGGTGACGGGCGGGCAGTTCGCGGTGGGCGGCAACGTGTCCGGCGGTGACTTCCTCGGCGTGCAGTCCAGCGTGGGCGTCAACGTGGTGCGCGGGGCGATGGATGGCGCGCAGCTGTCCGTGGGCCTCAACACGGTGGCGGGTGGGGTGAATGGCGCGCAGCTCGGTGTCGGCGCCAACGTGGCGACGGGGGCCGTGCGCGGCGCGCAGCTCGCCGTGGGTGTGAATGTGGCGGGAGGCCCGGTGCGTGGGCTCCAGATGGCGGCGGGCGCCAACATCGCCTCCGAGGTGTCCGGCGTGCAGATGTCCTCGGGCGTCAGCTTCGCGCGGCACATCTCGGGCGGGCAGGTGTCCATCATCAACGTGGGCGGCAAGGTGGACGGCGCGCAGGTGGGGCTCGTCAACGTGGCGGGCAGCGTGGACGGCGCGCAGGTGGGGCTCGTCAACGTGGCGGGCAGCACGGAGGGCGAGTCCGTGGGCCTGCTGAACTTCATCGGCAACGGGCAGGCGCACCTGGCGGTGTGGAGCAGTGACGTGTCGCTCACCAACGTGGGCGTCAAGCTGGGCGGCAAGCACCTCTACACGCTGCTCACGGCGGGCTTCACGCCGCCCCTGAGCGGAGACCGCCGCCGCTACACCGTGGGCGCGGGCTTCGGCGGACACATCCCGCTCGACCGCTTCTACGTGGACATCGACCTGGTGGGCAGCAGCATGCACTCGCGGAGCTGGTTCAGCGACAAGGAGAACCAGCACGTCCTCGGGCAGCTGCGGGTGATGGGGGGCTGGCAGATGGCGTCCCACTTCTCGGTGTTCGCCGGTGTCAGCGCCAACACGCTCACCAGCTGGAATGGCAGCGACGAGTGGAAGGAGGTGGGCCTCGGGCTCGACTGGCGTGAGGTCTCCGACAGCGGCCGCACCGTGGTGCGCATGTGGCCGGGCGTGCTGGCCGGCGTGCAGCTCTGACGAGAGCGGTGGCGCTGGTCCGTCACCTGTGTGCCGCCCGGGATGCGCCTCCACGTGGCACGGGTGTCCAGGGGCCTCTTCGGGGGCTCCATCACCTGCCGGCGAGACGCCTGGGACGGCCCTGGGCCTCGCCCGGCCCTCCCTCGTTGGTGCCCTCCACCGCCTGCCTGCCAGACGCCCGTGGCGTGCTTCAGCGCGCGACGGGCGTCGCCATGTTCTGCCTTGGAGCGTGCGAGGGAGAGCGGCCCATGGAAGGGACCATGCGGGCAATGGTGCTGCATGCACCGGGCGAACCGCTGCGAGAGGAGCGGCTCCCCATCCCACGGCCCGGCCCGGAGGAATTGCTGCTCCGGGTGAGGGCCTGCGCCGTGTGTCGCACGGACCTGCACGTGGTGGACGGCGAGCTGACGCGTCCGAAGCTGCCTCTCGTACCGGGCCATGAAATCGTGGCCACGGTGGTGGGCGCGGGCGAGGGAGTGACGGCCTTCCCGCCAGGAACGCGAGTCGGAGTGCCGTGGCTCGGCTGGAGCTGTGGTGAGTGCCGCTTCTGCGTCGGGGGCCGGGAGAACCTCTGCGAGCGGGCGCGCTTCACCGGCTACGACTTCGACGGCGGCTACGCCGAGTTCACACTGGCCCACCAGCGCTTCTGCTTCCCGCTCCCGGCCGGCTACAGCGACGTCCACGCCGCGCCGCTGATGTGCGCGGGGCTCATCGGCTTCCGGAGCCTGCGCCTCGCCGGAGACGCCGAGCGGCTGGGCCTCTACGGCTTCGGCGCCGCCGCGCACGTGCTCCTCCAGGTGGCGCGCTACCAGCGGCGGCGCGTCTTCGCCTTCACCCGCCCCGGGGACGCCGAGGGCCAAAGGTTCGCGAGGGAGCTGGGCGCGGAGTGGGCGGGAGGCTCGGACGCGTTGCCACCAGAGCCGCTCGATGCCGCCATCCTCTTCGCTCCCGTGGGCGCACTGGTGCCCGCCGCGCTGCGCGCCGTGGACCGGGGCGGCGTGGTGGTGTGTGGCGGCATCCACATGAGTGACATCCCCGCGTTCCCATACGCACTGCTCTGGGAGGAGCGGGTGGTGCGCTCGGTGGCGAATCTCACGCGCGCGGATGCGCTGGACTTCCTCGCGCTCGCGCCGGGCGCACCGGTGCGCACCGAGGTGCAGGTGTTTCCCCTGTCCGCCGCGAACGAGGCGCTCACCGCGCTGCGACAGGGGCACGTGCGCGGCGCGGCGGTGCTGGACGTGGACGCGCGGAGCTGACCGGACACGCCTGGGCTTCAGGACGAGGGCCTGTCCGCCCGCCTGCCCGTCCCTTGGGCCCGTTCCCCGGGATGCGCAGTCTTCACGGACGATTCGGAGGCGAACCGTCCCATGAAGGCTCCGCAGGAGACCGGCCTCTTCGCCGGCTATGACGATGCGCATCACCCCCTGGGCTCGTACGCGGTGCTCGTCGGCGCCTATGGCGTGTCCGTGGCGGGCTTCCTGGGCTGGACGGCGCGGAGCAGGCGCCGGCTGCCGGAGCGGACGGGCCTGGCGGACCTGGCCCTGTTCACGGTGGCGACGCACTCGCTGACGCGGCTGCTGGCGAAGGACCAGGTGACGAGCTTCCTGCGCGCGCCCTTCGTGCGCTTCCAGGAGAGCTCCACGGCGGGCGAGGTGGAGGAGGTCTCTCGCGGCACGGGGATGCAGAAGGCGTTGGGGCAGCTGTTGGGCTGTCCCTTCTGCCTGGGCCCGTGGGTGGCCGCGGGGCTGCTGGCCGCGCGCGCCGTGGCGCCGAGGCAGGCCCGGTGGGTGGGTTCGGTGCTCGCGCTCTCCGCCGCGTCCTCGTTCCTGCACCGCGCCTACGAGTGGGTGGGCGCGGGGCTGCACCGCACGCGCGAGGAAGTGCGGGCGCTGAAGGAGCGCACGGACCGTGAGGAGGGCGTGCAGTTCCCCAGCGCGAGCACTTCGGCGGAAGCAATGGAGCCAGGCCGCGCGCCCATCCCCGCGCCGAGCTGAGCGCAGCGAGCACCTTCCGAGCTTCCCGACGTGGGATGCACACCGCGCTCCAACGGGGCATTGCGCCCCGCAGGAGCTGCGGCGCTGGGGCATTCCGCCGCAAACACTGCGGGGTGGAGGTGTGCCTCCGACGGGATTCCGCGGAGTTGGCGCTGGCCGTGTCCATGCATTGGAAGAGCCGTGCAACCCGAAGCCCGACAGGGGCACAACCCGAGGCGGACGATGAAGCGAGCGCTGCAGATTACGTATCGCGGGATGGCGACGAGCGACGGCCTGAACGAGCACATCCGCGACCATGCAGACAAGCTGGAGCAGTTCTTCGACGGAATCGTGGGGTGCCACGTGGTGGTGGAGGAGCCGCATCGGCACAAGCAGCAGGGCAAGCACTTCCACGTGCGCGTCGACGTGAGCGTGCCCGGCCGCAACATCATCGCGGCGAGGGACCCGGAGCAGCGCACGGGACACGAGGACGCCTACCAGGCGGTGACGGATGCCTTCGACGCCGCCCGGCGCCAGCTCCAGCACTACGCGCAGACGCTGCACGCGCACCACGGACCGTGACGGCTGGTGGGCCTGTTGCCACGCGTCCGTGGCGGGGACTTCAAGGAGGCTCGGGTGCGGCAGGGCCTGCTGGAGTGCTCGCGGATGACGGCGGCGGTGGGGACGGCGTCGCCGGAGGTGTGGGCGCTGGAGGCGGTGACGCGGGAACCCCGCTTCCCGTGCTCGGTGGCGGAGTGACGGGCGCCGGTGCTGGCTCTGAAGGCACGGGAGCTGGCCCGGGCGGGGGGGCTTCAGGTGCCTCTCCCGCCGGAGGCGGGGCTCTGGCCACCACTTCACCTTGAGGCGTTACGGCGTACGCGTGCCACCAGTCGAGGACGCGCCCACTGGGGCCGCTGCATCGGTCGAAGCGTTGGTCCACTACCACGTAGTAGAGGCCAGGCGTCGGGCCCGTGAAGACGGCCACTTCCAATCCCTGCTCCGGACTGGAGCAACCCCAGAACAGGCCTGGATCCTTGTTGGTCTTCACCAACTCATGAATGGCCCCCGCCGCGGCGAGCGCGGCCCCCGCTTCCATGGGAGCGGCGATGGTCTTGAACGATTGGTCATCCTCCGGCCACACCACCTCGCCCTTCCAGGACGCGGTCGTCCTGGCACAACCGGTGAGCATCACCGCGAGCCCTGCAAGTGCATACGCCTTGCTCATCTCTCTTCCTTGACCGCGAAGAACGGTCTGCATGACTGCTGGCCTCCGCTCACGGGCTCGGACACGCGCCACGACAGCGAGTCCCCATCTCCCGCGACGTAGACGGTGGAGCAGTACTCCGTGGACAGACCCGCGATGGGCCGGCGCGTCGCCGCGTCGCACACCCGGGCACCGGGCCGCTTGAGCAGCGCGTCCGCCACCTCCCGAAGCAGGTCGATGGGAATCGACGTGTCTCCGGTGGGCATCTCCACGGCGGAGACCTCCGCCCACGGGCCCCGAGCGATGGGGGCATCCTGCGCGGTGGTGTGGAGAGGCGGAGCGGTGGCGCAGCCCACCAGGAGGGCGAGGACCGGAGGCATCACGTTGACGAGCGGTGTGCACGCACCACGCGCACGACCGCCACGGCACCTCGCCGTCTCCACACCCATCCTGCCATTCAAGGGCCCGGTGCCTGGTCGGGTAAGGCTCACGTCACCGCTTCTCCTCCCACGGAAAAACTCAGCCACGGCCTGATGCGGGAGCATCGCTTCGTGTAGGTCAAGGTGCCCGAATCCTGGCGTCTCCGCTCCGGATGCCAGGGATTGGCGAAGAATCGTCGGCCACCCCCTGACGGAGCGTGGTCGGCGGGCGCTATCGTGCGTCCTCTCACGACATGAATGCCCAGCGCCTCCAGGTGCTGCTGGTGGACGACGAGGAGCCTGTCCTCGCTACCACTGCGGCCGTGCTTTCCGAAGACTTCGACGTCCATCCCGCGCGAGACGCGGGCTCGGCGTTGCGGCTGCTGGCGCTCCGGCGCTTCGACGTCCTCTGCACCGACTTCTACATGCCGGGCCGCAACGGCATGGACCTGCTGCGCGAGGCGACGCGGCTGCACCCGCACCTCGCCGGCGTGCTCGTCACCGGCTACCGCGAGTACCTGGACCGCAAGGACCAGCAGCAGGTCCAGGGGCTGTTCTACCTCGTGCTCAAGCCCTACCGGCCGCCGGACCTCATCGCGATGATTCGCCGCGCGGCGGAGGCTACCCGCCTCAAGCGCGAGATGAGCCTCATCACCTCCGGCCTCGCCGAGCGCAAGCGGGGGACGCGATGACGCCCGCTCCGCGCGGCCCGCCTCCGAGCGCCAGCGTGCAGGCGGGCGTGCCGTCCCTCGCCGGAGGACGAGGCGTGCGGACGCCCTCCCCGGGGAGCGTCACCCCCCACCAGGTGTTGCTCTATCATCCGCTCGGCCAGCGCCGCGCCGCTGTCAGCTCCACCCGGGCGCGGGGGCATTTCACAGACACACCAGGGCAGGCAGCCGTGGAGGCCGCATCCACCGCCTCACGTCGCATGCCGTTGGAGGGCCCGCCCGCAGTCCGGGCGGGAGGCACTTGATGACGCAATCGCAGGGGGAAGACCGCGGCTCCGGGGGCGCGCTCAAGGAGCGGTCAGCGCTGCTCCTGAACGAGCACCTGGGCCGGGTGTACAGCCGCACGGACCGGCTCCTCGCGGGGCTGGCACTGGTGCAGTGGGCGCTCGCCATCCTCGTGGCGGTGGTCTGGTCGCCCCGGGGCTGGCTCGGCAAGGAGCAGGGCGTCGACCTGGTCTTCCTGGAGACCGCCGTCGGCCTGGGCGCCGTCCTCGCCGCCGTCCCCAACTTCCTGGCCCGCTGGCGTCCCGGCGCAGCGCTCACCCGGCACGTCATCTCGGTGTGCCAGGCGCTCTGGGCCGCGCTGCTCATCCACCTGTCGGGTGGCCGCATCGAGACGCACTTCCTCGTCTTCGCCTCACTGGCCCTGCTCTCCCTCTACCGGGACCCGCGGGTGCTGCTGTCGGCGACGGCCACGCTCCTCGCGGACCTCGCGGTGCGCGGCGCGCTGTGGCCGGAGTCCGTCTACGGCGTGGCCCAGCCGGAGGCGTGGCGCTTCCTGGAGCATGCCCTCTGGATTGCCGCCTTCGACGGGGTGCTCCTCTTCACCTGGCGCAACACCTGGCGTGAGCAGTGCGAGGTGGCGGTGCGCCGCGCGGAGCTGGAATTGGCCCGCGAGCGCGAGGGCACGAAGGCGCGCGAGCTGGACCGGGCCCTGCGCGAGCTGGGCGGCTTCCAGGAGCACCTCATCCGGGTGGAGAAGCTGGCGGCCGTGGGCCAGCTCGCCGCCAGCGTGGGGCACGAGCTGCGCAACCCGCTGGCCGCCGTGCGCAACGCCCACGCCTACCTGTCACGTAAGTTGACGAAGGACCCGGTCGGCGCCGCCGAGGACCCGCGCGTCTCCCAGTTCCTGGGCGTCATGGAGCGCGAGCTGAATGCCTGCGCCAAAATCATCTCCGACCTGCTCGACTTCGCCCGCGAGCGCCCTCCCGCGCTACAGCCCTGTCCGCTGCGGCCGCTGGTGGACGAGGCCCTGAGCGTGGTGCCCCTGCGCGAGGGGGTCCGCATCGTCAACGGCGTGCCCGAGTCGCTCCCCGTCCCCAACCTGGACAAGGAGCAGTTCCGCCAGGTCCTGGTGAACCTGGTGCAGAACGCCGTGGAGGCCATGCCCTCGGGCCGGACGGGGGAGGTTTCAGTGCTGGCGGAAGGCGGGGAGGCGGGGCCCTGGTCGGTCCGCGTGGTGGACGACGGTTCGGGCATCCCCCCGGACGTGCTTCCGAAGATATTCGAACCCCTCTTCACCACGAAGACGCGGGGGACGGGCTTGGGACTGGCCATTGTGGCCAACATGGTGCAACGTCACGGGGGCACAATCTCTGTGCGCAGTGAGGCGGGTCGAGGGAGCGAATTCACCATTCAGCTCCCCGCGTCCGCGGCGGCGCAGGCCGCGTGATGGAGGAAGTGGCAGTGGGCCCCGCTCGCATCCTGCTGGTCGACGACGAGGAGTCGCTCCGCATCACCCTCGCGGCGAACCTGGAGCTGGAGGGCCACACCGTGCTGGAGGCCTCCTCCGGCGAGGACGCCCTGCGACTGCTCAGCGAGCAGCCGGTGGACGTGGTCCTCACCGACATCCGCATGCCCGGGCTGCACGGGGTGGAGCTGCTGCGCCGCATCAAGCAGGAGCGCCCCGACATGCCGGTGGTGCTGATGACGGCCTTCACCGCGGAGGAGCTGGTGGACGACGCGCTCGCCGAGGGCGCCTTCACCGTGCTCCCCAAGCCCTTCGACGTGGCGCACGCGCTGGACACGGTGCTGCGCGCGATGCGGGCGCCCCAGGTGCTGGTGGTGGACGACACCGAGAAGGTGGCCCAGGCCATGGTGCGGGCGCTGAGCACGGTGGGGCTGCGCGCCAAGGCCGTCTACAGCGGCGAGGAGGCGCTCACCTCGCTGCGCTCGGGCGCCTACGACGTGTGCGTGCTGGATTTGGTGATGCCGGAGATGAGCGGGCCGGAGCTGGTGAAGAAGGTGCGTGAGGCGGACCTGTCCGTCGCCGTCATCGCCGTCTCCGGGCACGTGGTGCCGGAGATGCTGCGCGTGGTGGCGGCCCAGGGGGCCGTGGTGTGCATGACGAAGCCAGTGCCCCTGCGCGAGCTGGTGCAGGCCATCGCCCGGGTGCGAGGCCGGCCGCAGGGCCCCTTCGGCGCGAGGAACTGACGCAAATGTCCGGGCGTGGAGACCTGCAGGCACGGGAGCGGGCAGCGGTGGCGGATGTGGTGGCGTCCACGCTGCGCCATGATTTGCGCAACAAGCTCGCCAGCATCCGCAACGCTTCCTTCTACCTGATGCGGCAGATGAAGAAGACGGAGGTCTGGACCACGGACCCCCGCGTGGAGACCTTCTTCCAGCTCATCGAGAAGGAGCTGACGTCCGCCGAGGAGCTGCTCTCCAAGCGCAGCCCGCCCGCGCCCGGAGGCCCCAGGCCCCACTGCCGCCCGAGCGAGGCGGTGGAGCGCGCGCTGTCCCAGGCGGCCCTGCCCGAAAGCGTGCGGGTGCAGCGGGAGCTGACGGAGAAGGCCGAGGTGGCGCTGGACCGGGAGGACCTGGCGGTGCTGGTGGGCTGCCTCGTGGACAACGCGGTGGAGGCCATGCCGCGCGGGGGCACGCTCACCGTGCGCACGAAGGACCTGGAGGACGACGGCGTGTCGCTCCGCGTGGAGGACACGGGCGAGGGGCTGGCGCCGGAGGCATACTCGCGGGCCTTCGAGCCGTTCTTCACGACGAAGCCCGGCCACGCGGGGCTGGGGTTGAGCATCGTCCACCGGGTGGCGATGCGGCACGGGTGGCAGGTGGACGTGGGCGCGGGCGCCGCGGGAGGCACCTTCGTTGAAATCGTCTTCACGGGTCCGGACGTGGGGCCCGGCTCGAGGCTCGTGGGCCGCGATGAGAATCAGGGGAGCAAGTGATGGAGACGAGCTGGACCTTCGGGCGCTGCCTGCTGCTGGTGGAGGATGACCCTTCCAACCGGATGACGCTCGCGGCGCTGCTGGAGGATGCGGGCTTCGCCGTGGTCACCGCCGGCTCCTACGCGGAGGCCGCGAATCTGCTCACCCGCCCGCGCGCCTACGACGCGGTGCTGCTGGACCAGAGCCTGGGTGACGGCTTCGGCACCGGGCTGATTCCGCTGGTGCGTCACCACATGCCGAAGACGAAGGTGGTCTTCGTCACCGGGCACGACGGGAAGATAGACATGCCGGTGGACGCGGTGTTCCGCAAGGGCGGCCACTTCGACGACCTGCTGGCCTTCCTCTTCAAGCTGCTTCCCCAGCGTCCGCTGGGCGCCTAGCGCCGGAGTTTCCTCCTCATGCTTCCCGAGTCTTCCGAACGCGCTGCCCTCGTGCGGCGGCGTGAGCTGCTGGCCCACGCCCTGGGCAGCGCTCCCGCCCTGATTGCTTCGGGCCGCCCGCGCCCGCGCAACTACGCCGCGGACCAGTTCCCCTTCCGCGCGTCCAGCCACTTCCTCTACCTCTTCGGGCTGGCGGCGCAGGACGGGCTGGGCTTCTACGACGGCCAGACGTGGACGCTGTACCTGCCCGAGCCCGGTGCGGATGACGCGCTGTGGGACGGCGCCGTGCCGGGCTTCGCGGAGGTGGCGGAGCGCACGGGCTGCCCGGTGCGCTCGCGCGCGCAGCTGCCCGCGGTGCTGAAGGGCGGGGCGGTGGCCACGCTGCCCACGCCGGACGTGGAGACGTGCCTGGACGTGGAGGCGCTGCTGGGCCGGCAGGTGCGGCCGGGGAAGCTGCTCCCGGTGGACGAGCCGCTCGCGGAGGCAATGGTGGCGCTGCGCCTTCGCCATGATGCCGCGGCGGTAGCGCAGTTGCGTCGCGCCGCGGAGGCGACGACGCCGGCGCACCTGGCGGGCATGCGCGCGACGCGGCCGGGGGTGCTGGAGGCGGCGGTGCGCGCGGCGATGGAGGCGGAGTTCGTGGTGCGCGACGTGCGCCCGGCGTACCAGCCCATCGTCACGGTGCACGGTGAGGTGCTGCACAACCTGAAGTACCACCACGTGCTGCGCGAGGGAGACCTGCTGCTGGCGGACGTGGGCGGCGAGAGCCCGGGGGGCTTCGCGTGCGACGTGACGCGCACGTGGCCGGTGACGGGACGCTTCAGCACGACGCAGCGCGAGCTGTACGAGGTGGTGCTGCGCGCGCAGAAGGCGAGCATCGCCCGGGTGCGGCCGGGCGTGGGCTACCGCGAAGTGCACCTGGCCGCGCACCGGGAGATGGCGCGCGGGCTGGTGGAGCTGGGCATCCTCCGGGGCGATGTGGAGGAGCTGGTGGCGGATGGGCTCACCGCGCTGCTGTTCCCCCATGGCATCGGCCACCTGATGGGGCTGGACGTGCACGACATGGAGGACCTGGGAGACCGGGCCGGGTATGCGCCGGGGCGCACGCGCTCGACGGAGTTCGGGCACCGGTACCTGCGGCTGGACAGGGACCTGGAGCCCGGCATGGCGGTGACGATTGAGCCGGGCTTCTACCGCGTGCCCGGCATCCTGGAGGACGCGCGGCTCACCGCGCGCGCCGGGGACAGGCTGAATCGCGAGGTGCTGGCGCGCTACTCGGACGTGCGGGGCATCCGCATCGAGGACGACGTGCTCGTCACGGCGGACGGGTGCGAGGTGCTGACGGCGGCCATTCCGAAGGAAGCCTCGGACGTCGAGGCGGTGATGGCGCGGAGGTAGCTGGCTGTGATGCCGAGGGGCCTCGGACGTCGGGGCGGTGATGGCGCGGAGGTAGCGGGCTGTGATGCCGGGACGTCGAGGCGGTGATGGTGCGGAGGTAGCGGGGCCCGGTGGCGGGCTGTGATGCCGAGGGGCGCGGAACGGCGCGATCCTGGCGATCCTCGCGCGCCGCCTTTAGCGCTTGCCGCGTGCTCGTGCGGGCGGAGCAGGTGGTAGCGCTGCTTGCTTCACCCGCTTGCTGCGTCCTCGTGCGAGCGGCGGAACTGCTGGCTCCAGCCTCTTGCTGCGTCCTCGTGTGAGCGGCGGAACTGCTTGCTCCAGCCGCTTTCCGCGTCCTCGTGCGAGCGGCGGAACTGCTGGCTCCACCCGCTTGCCGCGTCCCCGCGCGGGTGGGGCCGCTTCCTCCACCAGCGAGATGAGGGCGGACACGTTGCGGTGCCGCTCGATGGGGTGGCGAAGGGGCTGCTCCCTCGCGACGGTGTAGCGGTTGCGGCGGCCCTCACGCTCGCGCTGGAGGTAGCCCGCGTCTTCGAGGTCGCTCACGATGCGCTGGACGGCGCGCTCGGTGATACCCACGCGGATGGCCACGTCGCGCAGGCGGACCTCGGGGTCTGCGGCGATGCACAGCAGTACGTGCGCGTGGTTGGTGAGGAACGTCCAGGAGGGCGCGTCCGTCCGCTCGCTGTCCGAGGTCACCATGGCGACGCTCACGCTATCCCAGCCTCCCGGGCCGCGTCAGCCCCAGCTTTGTCCATCCAGCTCGGGGAAGCTGACCTGACACCGTCCGGGATTCACACCGTCCACGCGGGCGTAGCCATTCTTGTTGAGCGTCCCCTCGCGCGTGGAGCCGTCCGGCAACGTCACCACGTAGCGCGCGTGCGGCACGGGGCGGCCCTCCTCGTCCTTCAGCTCGACGGCCAGCCACGTCGGCTCCGCCACCGGAGCTTCCACGGGCTTCGGCAGCGGTGGCTCTGCCCACGGCGGAGGCACGAGCACGGGACGCGCCACCTCCAGCGCCACCAACTCGCCATGGGTGAAGGCCTCGGAGAGGCGCTGCTTGAGTCGCTGCTCATACCGGCCGCGCTCCAGGCCGGTCAGCCCGAAGGGCGTGCCGCCACCGAGCGCTTCGTACATCGCATGCAGCGTCCGCGCGGCGAACGTGGTCAGCAGATGGTCGAGCGACGAGGTGACGAAGACATCCGGTACTCGGTTGCGCTCCGGTTCTCGCGCATCGGCGCTGACAGATAGAACGACGAGCCAGTCCGAACCACGGGCCGGCAGCATCCACCGGCGCTCCCCCTGAAAGTGCGGCATGTGGAAACCCCCCACGCCGAGTCTGGACGCGCGGGGTGCATCACTGCCGGGGCTCCACGGCGGTCGTGTCTGACAGGCATCGGCTCGTAGCGGGCCTGTGCACCGCGGGACGCCGGGCTCGGCCCGTCAGGCTACGGGCCTTCGCCCGGGTGTGCGGCGTGGGACGCCAGCCCTGGCCACGGGGGCCGTGCTCGGCGAAACGGCTCGCTAGGACTGAAGTGTCTGCGCAGCGCGGCAACGGGAGCGCGCGGTGCCGTCCCGTGGACGCTGGAGTGCGCGGGGCCGAGGGGCTCGGCATCGCGCGGTGCTACCCGTGGACGCTGGAGTGCTCCGGGGCCAGGGGCTCGGCATCGCGCGGTGCTACCCGTGGACGTTGGAGTGCGCAGGGTCGAGGGGCTCTGCGTACGCGGACTCGCACGCGGTGCCTTCCTCACGGGGGAGGCACTCAGCGCGACTCAGGCGCGGGCGCGGGCCCGTCCGCTGGGACTTCGGGCGCGGCCGGGAGGCTGTGCGCGAGGACCATGCGCCACCGCCCCTCGCGCCATTTGCACACGTCCGTGAAGGTCTGCAGGTCCGTCAGCTCGGTGCCGTCCGCCAGGCGCACGCGGGCTCGCTGCGCGCCCGTGAGCACGCCGGTGTCTCCGAAGACGTGGGCCCGCAGGGAGGTCATCTCGAGGTCCAGGATGTCTCCCGGAATGGCGGCGACGTTGGAGATGAACGTCTCGCGGTCCGTCTCCACGTCCCCCGTGCCACGGAAGACGAAGTCCTCGCCGAGCAGCTCGCGCAGCCGGGCGCCGTTGCGCTCACGGATGGCCTGGGTGACGGAGCGCTCCAGCTCCAGCAGCTCGCGGTGGGCACGGTCGGGCTCGAGGCTCATGGGCGAAGGGCTCCGGAGGGGCGGGTGGCTGCATGCGCAGGCTGCCAGCAGGGAGATGAGCAGGAGCAGGCGGGGCATGCGGCGGTTTCAACATGTTTCGCGGTGCGCGCGCCAGCCAGGCGTCACGTGCGCGTCACTCGTTCCGCGACGCGGTGGCGGAGCACGGGGGGGCGCGTTAGTGCACGGCCTCCCTTCGGGCCCGTCCTTCGCGCCTTCATCCTCATGGGAGCACTCATGCCGTTGAATCACTACGTCACTCTGGGCCGCTCCGGCCTGCGCGTCAGTCCCCTCTGCCTCGGTGCCATGACGTTCGGCGAGGACCTGGGCTGGGGCAGCAACGTCGAGACGTCCAACGCCATCATGGACCGCTTCCTCGAGCGGGGCGGCAACTTCATCGACACGGCCAACGTGTACACGCGGGGGCACTCGGAGAAGATCATCGGCGACCACCTGGGCCGGCACTCCAGCAAGCGCGAGCGTGTGGTCCTCGCCACGAAGTTCCTCGGCAACCTGTTCCCCAGCGACCCGAACGGCGGCGGAGCGAGCCGCAAGACGATGATCTCCCAGTGCGAGGAGTCGCTGCGACGCCTGCAGACGGACTACATCGATTTGTACTGGATGCACTGCTGGGACATGCACACGCCCATCGAGGAGACGCTCCGGGCGATGGACGACCTGGTGCGCTCCGGGAAGGTCCGCTACGTGGGCGTTTCGGACACGCCGGCGTGGAAGGTGGCGCAAGCGCAGGTGACGGCGCACTTCCGTGGGTGGGCGCCGCTGGCCGCGCTGCAGATTGAGTACTCGCTGCTGGAGCGCACGGTGGAGGGCGAGCTGTTGCCCATGGCGCGCGAGCTGGGGCTTGGCGTGACGCCGTGGTCTCCGCTGAAGAGCGGGGTGCTCAGCGGGAAGTACACGCGGGAGAACGCAGGCAAGGTGAAGGCGGACCGCGGTGCGTGGGCGGAGGGTTCGCTGAACGAGAAGACGTACAGCATCATCGACGTGCTTCAGCGTGTGGCGAAGGAGCTGAACACCACGGTCGCGCGCGTGTCGCTGGCGTGGGTGCAGGGCCGGCCGGGGGTGACGTCCACCATCATCGGGGCGCGCACGCTGGAGCAGCTCGACAACAACCTGGGCGCGCTGGACGTGCAGCTCAAGCCCGAGCACGTGAAGGCGCTCGACGACGCCTCCACCCCGACGCTGAACTTCCCTGCGGGCTTCCTCCAGGGCGCGCCCACGTTCATGCACGGAGGCCTCACCGTGAACGGCGTCACCGCTCCCGAGTGGCCCATGGCGCCGAAGTCCGACAAGGAGCGCTGGTAGCTCCCGGAGGGAGTGACGTCCCCGGAATGGACGTTCCGTTCCGCGCAACGCCGGCCGACGTGGGCCGGCGTGAGTGCGTAGGAATGCGGAGGTAGCCCGGTGGTGCCACGACGCCTGCGGAATGGATGTTCCGTTCCGCGCCAGCGCAACCGGGTTGCCCCGGCTGTCGCCGTCCTGCTCCTGTACCTGAAGTCCCTTCGTGCGCCGCGGGCGTGAAAAACCGCTGAGGCCCGAAGCGCGATGTCGGCATGCGTGCGCGGCTCGGCCCCGACGTGTGCGGGCTCGGTGGAGCAATGGACAGGCGAGGTCCGTCCGCGGGGCAGAGCGTTCGTGGGAGGACACTCGCGGGTGGCGCGCTGGAGACCCATCCCTACGTTGCTGGCCCTGGCGCGACAAGGCCGGGATGTCAGCGCGGGCGCGGGAGGGCGTGTGGGCGAGCTTCTGTCAGGGGCCGAGGGGCAGTTCCGGGGGCAGGGGATGGGGACGCCGGGCACGGGGCCGGCGGGATGCGAGCGCGGGCCGGTACCGGGCGCACCGCTGAGCGTGGAGGACGCGCTCGATGGTGACCTCGATGCGTACCTGGACCGTGAGCTGTTCGTGCGTCAGCGGCCGGACTCGGAGCAGGACGCAGCCAGTCCCGCCACGACGGCTTCCGGGAGCATGCGCGCGCTGCTCGACCTGGCCGAGGAAGAGTCGCGGTGGCTGAAGACGCTGCCGCCGCCGTCGCTCTCCGTGGAAGCGCCTCCCGAGCCTGAGGCCCCCGCGGTGGAGATTCCCGAGTGGATGCGCATGTCGCCCGGGGCGAAGGTGACGACGCCCTTCGCGGAGATGCTCGCTCCGGTGGACCCTGCCACGGTGCAGGCGCACTCCGAGGCGCACGGGAGCACGGGGACGGACGCCGCGGGCCTGCCGACGACACCATGGAGCGTGCCCGCCTCCGCTCATCTGGCGAGCGCTCCGGCGTATCCCGGCAGCCTGCTTCCGGGGATTGCACCGCCGCCGCCCGGCACTCAGCTTCCCACGTGGGCACCCCAGCACGCGGCTCCCATGGCGCAGTATCCCCAGCAGTGGAGCATGCCGGCGCAGGCCGAGCCGCAGCGCATCGCGGGCATGAAGCCCGGTGCCTTCCTGGGCTCGGTGGCCGTGGGCGCGCTCACGGCGGGGCTGCTGGTGGTCGCGGGCCTGCACTTCCGCGAGCACCTGTCGGGAACGCATGCGTCCACCGCGACGAGCGGTCAGCCCGTGGCCCTGCTTCAGGGAGCGCAGGCCGGCGGCATTGGAATCACCGGCACGGCGCAGGGCGCAGCAGGCGTGCAGCCCTTGAATGGACAGGCGCAGGTGGGCAACGCCGCCGGTGCGCTGGTGCCTTCAGGTCTGAACGGTGAGACGCAGACGGGCACCGTGGCCGGCGTGGCGCAGGCGGGTGGCACGGGGCCGGGTGCCAGCGGAGAAGCTCTTGCCAGCGGCGTGGGCCCGTCCGGTATCCCCGGCACGGCGCAGGCCGGCATCGCGGGCGCGTCCGGCACGCTGACGGGAACTCAGGGCCAGCCCCTGCCGGGTACGTCCGCCGCGCAGCCCGGTACATCCGAGCCCTCGGGTGCGCAGCAGGCCGCGGCCTCGGTCGCGGGCACCGTGCTCTCCACGGCGCAGGGGGACGTGCAGGGCGCGGCGAACGGCTTGCGCGCGCAGCCGCCCACGCCGGGGCAGGCGAGTGGGCCCACCGTGGGAGGAACCACCCTCACCAGCGGCCAGCTCCCGACCATGGCGACCCGCGCGCCCTCCGTGCGCAAGGTGTCCGTGAAGGCCGCCATGCCGTCTCACACCGAAGATGAAGCCGAGGAAGCCGAGGCCGCGGACACCCGCGAGCTCTCCTTCAACGAGGCCGAGTCCTCCGCCGCCGACGAGGAGTCCGCTCCCGCCGAGGCCGCCGAGGAAGAGGCGCCGCAGTCCGAGCTGGACGAGGACTTCGCGCGGGAGCTCGGCTTCACGGAGGACGCGGAGCAGAAGGCCGAGGCGCCCAAGGCTCCCGAGCGCACCGTCTACATCCCGCCTGCGCCGGACGCGAAGGAGCACCTCACGCCGGACGACATGAAGGCCGTGGTGGTGGCGAACCAGCCGGCCATCACCGCCTGCATCCGTCAGCACGCCGCGGGTACGCCGGTGGAGAAGGGCGGTCGCTTCCTGGTGCGCTGGTCGGTGCTCCCGAGCGGCGACACGTCCAGTGTCGCCATGGACACGGACACGCTGAAGGCCACCGGGCTCGCCCACTGCATCGAGGACGTGGTGCGTCGCTGGAAGTTCCCGGCCCACCAGGTCCGCATGCAGGAGCCCATCCGCTTCCCGTTCGTCTTCTGAGCCGGACGGGGGGCGTGTCACTCCTGGGCCACGGGGGGCGGGCTCCACTCTGGAGAAGCCCACCTCCTTCAGCCACTCACCACGGGCTCGGGGCTTCGGCGGAGGGGCTCCCACCCGGCTGAAGGGATGCAGACCGTGGGGGCGAGCGGACTCCCAGCCGGGGAGCGGGCCCCCACGGACGAGCAACGGGGCACGACGGAACCTATGCTTTCCAGCGCATGCCGTCGCACGAACCCCAGGAAGCCGAGCCCACCGAGCTGCACGTCTGCCACCGCTGCCTGGTGCGCCTGGACGCGAGCGCCGGGGGCGTGGACCTGCCGCGCCGGCTCAAGGAAACCCTCTCCGCGCGCGGCCTCGCCGGAAGCACGGTGGTGATTCCCGCCGGCTGCCTGGGCTACTGCCCGCTGGGGCGAGTCAGCGTGCTGGTGCTCCCGGGCAGCGGCGCCGGCGCGCACGTGCAGCTCATCGACCCGGAGAAGGACGGCGAGGACCTCGCCGAGCACCTCGCGCGCCTGCCCCCGCAAGCTGCGCCGCCTTGAGCAGCGCCTCCACCATGGGCACGCAGCTGGCTTCACCCTTCCCGGCAATCGCATACGCAGTGCCGTGGTCCGGCGACGTGCGCGGCACCGGCAGCCCCAGCGTCACATTCACGGTGCGCTCGAAGTCCAGCGCCTTGGCGGGGATGAGGCCCTGGTCGTGGTACATGGCCAGCACCGCGTCGTACTTCCCCGCAATCTCATCCGGCCGCGCGAACAGTCCATCCGCCGGCACCGGCCCGTGCGCGTCCACCTTCGCCGCGCGGGCCTTGCGGATGGCGGGGCCAATCACCTCCACCTCCTCGCGTCCCAGCAGGCCCCCCTCGCCCGCGTGCGGGTTGAGCCCCAGCACGGCGATGCGCGGGCGGCGGCCCACCACCGGCTCCAGGCTGCGCGACAGGAGCTTGAGCTGCGCGGTGAGTCCCTCCACGGTGAGCAGCTCCGGCAGCCGCGCCACGGGCACGTGGTTGGTGGCCAGCGCGATGCGCACGCGCGGCCCGTCCATCATCATCAGCACGTCCACGCCGAAGGCGTCGGCCAGCACCTCGGTGTGGCCCATGAAGGGAATGCCCGCGCGCGAAATCTGCTCCTTCGACACCGGCGCCGTGCACAGCGCGTCCACGTGCCCCGCGCGCATCGCTTCAATCGCCGCCGTCACGTACGCGTACTGCGCGCGGCCACCGGCCTTGGAGGGGCGCCCCGGCGTGCGGTCCTTCTCCGCCAGCCGCGTCACCTCCACCACGGTGGGGCCGTCCACGCGGCCCAGGCCTTCCGGCGTCACGCGCGCGTAGCGGCGGAAGACAGGGAAGCGGTCCAGGGTGGGCCCGTCCCCGAAGACGACGGGGACGAGCACCTTGCGCAGCTTGGGGAGCGCCAGGGCCGAGGCCGTGACTTCCGGCCCGATGCCCGACACGTCACCTAGGGAGATGCCGACGAGAGGAAGGCTCACGGCCTCGCAGCATCTCCCCAAGGGGGCTACAGCGGAAGGGACTACAGCTTCACTTCGACGCTGGCCTTCTGGCGCAGCTCGGCGACGTACTGCTCCAGGAACTTCTCCGTCTTCTCCTGGTACAGCTTCGCCTCCAGCTTCGGGCGCATCTCCTCGTAGGAGGTGGCCGCCACCGCGCGCTTCTCCTCCACCTTCAGCACGTGCCAGCCGAAGTTGGTGCGCACCGGCTCGCTGACATCGCCCTCCTTGAGGGTGAAGGCCACGCGCTCGAAGGCGGGCACCATGACGCCGCGCTTGAACCAGCCCAGGTCTCCACCGTCGGACGCGCTCGGGCCCTCGCTGCGCGCGCGCGCCAGGGCGGAGAAGTCCATGCCCGGCCGCCGGGCCTCCACGGCGATGGCCTCGGCCCGCTTGCGCGCGGCCTCCACCTGCTCCGGCGTGGCCTTGGGGTCCACCTGCACCAGGATGTGGCGCGCGTGCACCTCCGAGTCCTCGCTCTCCATGCGCGCGAACTGCGCGTAGGCGGCCTTCAGGTCCTCCTCGGTGACCTTCACCTTGGGGCCAATCTTCACGCGCAGCAGGCGGTCTCTCAGGATGCGCTTGCGCAGCATGTCCCGGTAGGCGGCCATGGTGAGGCCCTCGCCCGCCAACAGCTGCTCGAACTGCGCCGGCTCGGTGATGTTGTTCTGCTGGCGCACGTCCGCGACGAGCTCGTCCACCTCGGCCTCGGTGGCGGTGATGCCCAGCTGGGCAATCTCGCCCTCCATCAGCTTCTCGCCGATGAGGGTGTCCAGGGCCGTCTTCATCAGCAGGGCCCGCTGCTCGGCGCGCTTCTTGGGGTCCGGGTTGTTGATGCGCGACATCTCCGGGGCCACGCGCTGCTGCACCTCGGACAGCGCGATGATGTCGCGGTTCACCACCGCGGCCACCCTGTCCACCATCTCCGCGCGTGCCGCCGTGCCGCTCCCGAAGAGCGCCGTCGCCGCGATGACCGCCACCAGCTTCTTCATCTCGAGCATCCTTCCGAGCTCCACCGGGTCCGTCCAACCACCGTCCCGGCCGTGCATTCCGTCACTTCGCCGCCGCTTGCGGCGCCGGCTTCCCGCGGATGGCCTGCAGGGTGGCCTCGTTCACCTGGACCTGCGCCTTCTCGCGCAGCTCCTTCTCGAACGCCTCCTGCGCCTCCGTGCGCTTCTTCTCCAAAAGCTTCGCTTCCACCAGCTGCCGCACCTCGGCGAACTCCCGCTTGCGTGCCGGCTTGCGCTCCAGCACGCGGAACAGGTGGTAGCCGTATTCGGTGGAGACCACATCCGAAACCTGCCCCACGGGGAGCTTGAATACCACCTCGTCGAAGGCCGGGGGCATCTGCCCGCGGGGGAAGAAGCCGAGGTCCCCTCCCACCTTGCCGTCCGCGCTGAGGGAATACCGGCGGGCCAGGTCCGCGAACTTCTTGCCCGACTTGAGCTGCACCTGGAGCTTGCGCGCCTCGTCCAGGCCCTTCACCACCATCTGCGCGGCGTGGACCTGCTCGGGCTCGTTGAACTCCGTCTCGTTGGCGGCGTAGTACGCGCGCAGCTCCTCCTCCGTCACCGCCACGCGCGAGTAGACGTGGTTGGCGAACAGCTTCTCAATCGTCAGCCGGCTCGCCTCCCGCTCGCGCAGCTCCGCCATGGACAGCTGCCCCTGGGCGAGCACCTCGTTGAAGTTGCCCGCGGGGTAGTCGCCGGACAGCCGCAGCACGCCCCGGTCCACCTCCTCGGGGGTGACGGTGATGTTGTTGCCGCGCGCCGCCTGGAGCAGCAGCATCCGGTGGATGCAGGTGTCCAGCAGCGTCCGCTTGAAGGGCTCCACCTCCTCGGGCGTGCGCTGCGGCGCCTCCGTGGAGGCCAGCTCGCGCCACAGCTCCTGCTCGAAGTCGGCGCGGCTGAGCACCTCGCCGTTGACGCTGGCGACCACCGACGCGTCGGGGTCCTCCTTCGGCGGCTTGTTGCAGGCCAGCCCCGGCCCCAGGGCCAGCAGCAGGGCGAGTGGGACGAAGAGCGCACGGGTGGGATGAAGGCGCATGCTCAAATGCCTCGGGGAAGGGAGGGGGCGACTCCCGTAGGTGGGGCCGGCGGGCCGGAAGGGCAAGCGGGCAGTCATGGCGCGGGCACCGTGCCGGGCAGGGGGCCCGAGGGCTTGCGCATGGGGGCCGCCACGTCCAGCGGCACCCGCGCGAGCGCGTCCGAGTCTATCGACAGGGACAGCCGCTGCTCCACGCGCGCCAGGTACTCCGCCCAGGCGCGGGAGCGCTTCTCGCCCTCCAGCCGCACGCGCAATTCCTCGCGTACGTCGTCCAGGGAGAGGTTCAGCGCGGGCCGGCGCGCGCGCAGCTTGAGCAGGTGCAGGCCCGCGTCCGTCTGCACCACGCCGCTCAGGCCGCCCTCGGCGGAGAGCGAGCGCGCCGCCGCGGCGACTTCCGGCCCGTACGCGCGGGCCAGGGCGTCGTCGGAGAGGAAGCGCAGGTCTCCATCCAGCGGCGCCGTGCGGGGCTCCTCGCTGTGCTCGCGCGCCAGCGCGCCAAAGCCGGCGAAGTCGCTGGCGGGCAGCGCCTTCGCGCGCGCCAGCAGGGCCTCCGCCCGCTGCTTCGCGTCCGCCACGCGGGCCGCGTCCGCGCGCGGCGCGGCGAGGAAGACGTGGGAGACACGCACGGCCTCGGGCCGGACGAAGTCCTCGCGGCGCGCGGCCCAGGCGGCCTCCAGCTCGGCATCCGAAACCTGGACCGGAGCCTCCTCCAGTTGCGCGCGCATCAGCCGGTTCACCAGCGCGCGCCTGGTGGCCTCGACCACCTCGGGATCATCCTGGAGCCCGCGGGCCAGCGCATCGCGCACCAGCAGGTCGAAGCGGGCCATGGACTCCACGTACTCGCGCCGGGCCTGGGGGGCGAGGTAGCGCTCGCGCAGGGCGGGGCTCTGCTCCTCGAAGCGCCGGGCCAGCTCCTCCGCCGTCACCGAGTCGCCACTCCAGCGGGCCACGGCCTGCCCGCCTGCCTGCCGGGTGTGCCGCAAGTCGAGCTCCGCGCGGCCCTCGCCGGGGGAGCGGCCGCACGCGGCGGACACCAGCAGGGCGAGGAGGAAGAGGCGGGCGGACACGGACATGCGCAAGGGGCTTCCCGGTAACACGGCGAGGAGGGCCGGACAACCCGGGGGGAAGGGCCCTGTGCGCCGCCTCACGACCGGGTCGCGTGCGCGGAGAGGAACGCCTCCACCAGGGGGAAGATTTCGTCCGGGGCCCGGCGGCCGAGGATGAGGTCCGCGTGCCCGTAGTCCGCCCCGAAGCCGTGGGCCCGGCCGGCGACGAGGAACTTCACCGGCCCGCCCAGGGCCTCCTTCGCGCGCGCCACCGACATGGGCGGGGCGAGCAAATCCTTGCTCCCGGCCAGCAGCAGGAAGGGGATGCGCACCCGGGACAGGGACTCGCGGTAGTCGAAGCCCCCGTCATACGAGGTGAAGCGGTTGGTGGAAATCCAACGGGCGAACTGGCGCCCCACCCCGCCGGAGACGTTGGCGGGCACGTTGGCCAAGGCCTTGCGCACCACCTCCGTCTCCATGTTCTCCGCCAGCATCATGTACCGGCTGAGCGGCCCCGGCGGCGCGCCGAAGAGGGCGAGGCTCGTCACCCGCCCGGTGGGGATGACCTTCAGCTGCAGCAGCGGCTCCACCCGCTGGATGAAGGTGCGCAGCCCCGGCTGCACCGCGAAGGTGAACGGGCTGCCCAGCACGGCCGCCGCGCGCACCGGAGCCTCCGGGTTCCTCGCCAGGTGCGCGTAGAGCGTCAGTCCTCCCTTGGAGTGCCCCACCCAGAGCACTTCCTTCGCCCCCGTGGACAGGACGGTTCGCACCGCGGTGCGGACGTCATGTTCCGCCTGGTCATCAAAATTGAAGTCCGAGCAGTCGCCCGCCAGCCCCCGGCCGCGCAGCTCCAGCACCCACGCCTCGAAGCCCGCGCGGGCCAGGTAGCGGGCCATGCTGTACTGCTCGTCGAAGTCCAGGTGGAAGCGGTTGGCGCCCAGCCCGTGGCAGAGGATGACGGGCTCCGCGAAGCGCCTTTCTCCTCTCGGGTGGTAGCGCCCCAGGGCGATGGCGGCGCCGTCGTCCGTGGGCACCCGGTACAGCTCGTCCGGCCGGAAGCTCAGCGTCAGCAGCCCCTCCTTGCCGCGGGCCACCGTCCGCGAGAAGAGGTCCGCCATCCGTCCCAGCCGCGCTACCTGTCTGCGTGTCACCCAACCAGTCTAAGCCCGTCCGTGGCGCCACGCTGTGTCGAATGGTCACCCTCACCTACTCCCGGCAGGGCTGTTGCAGGGAGATGTGCGTGTAATGGCGGGAGGACGCTGTATGAGGCAAAACCGGGCTTTCAAGGAAGCGTTGTCCTCCTTCATCGCCACCGTTTTTCCCACAGATACCCTCCTGCGTGCCCTTCGCGAGATGGAGCGGCACCAGGTGCGGATGTTGGGGGTGGTGGGTGAGGGGGGTGGGCTGTTGGGACTGGTGAGCGAGGCGCACATCCTCGCGGCGTGGGGGGATGATCCGCTCACGCCAGTCTCCCGGGTGATGGCGAGGGTGAAGCCTCCGCCCCGGGAGCGACCGCGACTGCGGCTGTTGAAGTTCCAGTTGCACCTGCCACGGCTGCGCCGGAAGTCGCGCGCGCCCGGGGCTCCGGCAGGCGGGAAGGAGTGAGGCATCCGGCCGGCGGGGGCGGTACAGTGCCCCCGCCGTGTCGGACGAAACACCCACCTGGTCTGTCTACATGCTGCGCTGCCGAGACGGCACGCTGTACACCGGCGCCACCAACAACCTGGAGCGCCGGCTCGCCACCCACGGACGGGGCCGCGGAGCCGCCTATACGCGCGCCCGCCTCCCCGTCACCCTGGTGTGGAGCGAGTCCGTCGGAGACCGGGGCGCGGCCCTGCGTCGCGAGGCCGCCATCAAGCGCCTGTCCCGGGGGGACAAGCTGCTGCTGGTGGCACCCCGCCAGAAGCCGCCCGCGCGCCGCCGGAAGTGAGCCCATCCGACGTTTCCCCCCGGACTGGTGAGCGGGGATGACTACCGGTGGTGGACCTTTCATCCGCGCGTATGACTTCCATCATGGATTCCACGACTTTTCCGGAAGGTGCCCCGATACACCCGAGCGTGGGGACGCGTTAGGGTAGGAGCATTCTTCGCAGGGGGAAGTTCATGTCTCGGTCGTCTTCGGGAGTCATCGTGGCGTTGGCGCTGGGGGCCTTGAACCTTGGCTGCCTGGTCAACCTGCCGCCGGAGGTCACGGTGGGGCCGCGCCCGAATCCCCTCATCGTGACGCCGGGGGGCGAGGTGTTGCTGGAGCTGGAGGTGACGGACCCGAACGGGGACGAGATGGAGTACGAGTGGGTGCAGATTCCCGCCGAGCCCGCCGGCCGCTTCAGCGACTCGCGCACGCGCAACCCCACCTGGATTGCGCCGCAGGTGTCGGAGACGACGACGTTCAACATCACCGTCACGGTGACGGACAACGAGGGCGGTGGCGTGCTGGGCACCTCGCCCCCGGTGCTGGTGCGCGTCCCGTAGCCGTCAGGCGGTGGCGCTGGGGGTGGCGGGGGGCGGCGTCGTCCCCGCCTGCTCCCGGGCGCGGCGGCCGGAGCGGCGCACGAAGAGCACGCCGAGGATGAGCATGACGAGGGCGCCGATGCCCGCTCCGCTGGCCTGGTAGGTGAGCAGCGAGGACGTGGTGCCCCGAATCACCTGCGGCAGGTTGCACACCGTCTGCGTGGCGAAGGGCGTCTCGTTGTACCAGCCGAGGAAGGCGGGGCCCACCCACGAGGCGACGACGATGCCCAGCAGGGCGCCCGCGAGGACGAAGTTGAACAAGGTCTTGGCGGTGTTCATGGCAGGCACCTCCCTCGGCGGGTTGACGTCGAGCCGTGCTTAATATGCGCACGGTGCGGTGGCCAGGAATGGAACGTGTTAAGGGGAGGGCGTGCCGCTGCTCCCGCTCGCCATCCTCTTCGGCCTCGTCGCGCTGGTCTGCGCCGTCATCCTGCTGATTCACGCGTTCCGACGGAGCGTGGGCACGGGTGTCATGGTGCTGCTCATCCCCTGCTACGTGCTGTTCTACGCGTTCAGCCAGTTCGAGCACCCGCGCAAGGGGCTCATCGTCGCGGGCTTCATGGCCAGCACGGTGCTGGCGGCGGTGTTCCTGGGACTGGGCGCGCACGGGCTGAGCGAGCTGTCCTCCCACGTCCCGCCCCCGGGCTTCTGAAGGCGCCTCGTCCGTGATGTCCACGCCTGGCGGGGCCCGCTGCGCCACCCACCCGGACGTCTCGGCGGTGGCCACGTGCGCGCGCTGCGGCAGCTTCCTGTGCGGCGACTGCACGGAGGTGGTGGGCGAGTCCCCCTACTGCGCGCCCTGCGTGGCGTTGCTGCGGCGCGAGGCCCGGCCGTCGCGCGTGGTGCAGGTGGCGCTGGCGCTCAACATCCTGGGGCTGGCATGCCTGCCGTGCTCGCTGGCGCTGCCCCTGCCCACGCTGGTGGCGGGGGCGGCCGGGCTGGTGCTGGGCTCGCGCGAGCTGCGGCGCATCCGCCGCGGTGAGGGCGCCGAGAAGGGCCGTACGCAGGCGCAGGTGGTGGTGGCCCTGGGCGCGCTGAACGGGGTGCTGTCCGGCCTGTGGCTGTTGTGGCTCTTCGTGCCGCGCGGCGCCTGAAGGGGCGTCACACGCCGCGCGCGTTCGGCTCCCAGAGGTACTTGTGCATCTGGAGCTGGAAGCGGACGGCGAGCCTGTCCTCGATGACCCACTCGGCGAGCTGGCGCGGGTGGAGCTTGTCGAAGACGGTGGAGAAGAGGATGCCGTAGGGCTTGTGCAGCAGGCGGTGCTCGGCGATGAGCGCCTTGGACCAGTCGTAGTCCTCGCGCGAGCCGATGACGAACTTGAGCTCGTCGTTGGCGTTCATCGACATGAAGTTGCGGTGGTCGTTGCGTGCGCTCTCTCCCGAGGAGGGCGTCTTCATGTCCACGATTTTGTGGACGGCCGGAGGCACGAGCCGCACGTCGATGGCGCCGCTCGTCTCGAGCAGCACCTTGAGGCCGGCGTCGAGCAGGCCCTGCATGAGCGGGTAGACGCCGGGCTGGAGGAGGGGCTCGCCGCCGGTGATTTCCACGGTGGGGGTGTTGAGGGCCTTCACCTCGGCGATGACGTCCGCGTTCTTCCGGCGCTGGCCGCCGTGGAAGGCGAACTCGCTGTCGCAGTAGGAGCAGCGCAGGTGGCAGCCGGTGAGGCGGACGAAGGCGCAGAGCAGGCCGGCGTGGGAGGACTCGCCCTGGACGGAGAGGTAGACCTCTTTCACCACCACCGAGTCGGCGGTGGGGACGAGGCGGGGCTCGATGTGCGGGCGCGCGGCGGGCATGGCTTCTGGAGTCCGTCTTCAGGGGCGTCGGGTGCCGGCGCTTCAACCCCACCGGGTCTTCGCCGTCAAGCGTGGAACCCTGAAGACGGACGGTAACGGCCTCGCTGACGTCCGGCATTCCAGGCAGGGGAGCGGGCGGGCGCTCTGGAGGCGGCTCGCCGTCAGGGCGTCGCGGGGGGGCCCTTCACGCGCTCCACGAAGGAGTCGATGAGCTGGCGGGCGATGCTGATGCGAGGGGGGATGCGGGGGAGGTTGTCGGCGGTGAACCAGTGGGCCTCGGCGATTTCCTTCGGGTCCACCTGGATGTCGCCCCCGGCGTACTCGGCGGTGAAGCCCACCATGAGCGAGCGCCCGTAGGGCCACGGCTGCGAGCCGAAGTAGCGGATGTTCTTCACCTCGATGCCGACCTCCTCCTTCACCTCGCGGGCGACGCACTGCTCCAGCGTCTCGCCGGGGTCCACGAAGCCGGCGAGCGTGCTGAACATGGGCTCGGGGAAGGTGGCGTTGCGGCCCAGCAGCAGGGTGTCGCCGCGGGTGACGAGGACGATGATGGCGGGGGCGATGCGCGGGTAGTAGGGCGTGTGGTCCACCGGGCAGCGGCGGGCGCGCTCGCCGGGGACGAGCTGGGTGGGCGTGCCGCAGCGGCCGCAGAAGCGGTGGGTGAGGTCCCACTCGGCGATGGAGATGGAGCGGCCCACCACGGCGAAGCGGACGTCATCCAGGCGCCGGTAGAGCGAGCGGCCGGGGACCTTCTTGAAGCCGTCGGGCGGGGTGAAGTCCTCCGGGAGGACGGCGGCGTAGCAGTCCTGCCCGTCGAGGGCGCCGAGGTAGTGCCCGCCCGCGACGAGCTCCGGGAAGGCGGAGCCGGTGGGAATGGAGGCTGCGCCCTCGTGCTCCTGGACGAGCACGTCCAGGCCTCGGGCGAGGAAGAGGAGGGCGCCGTCGCGGGGACGGTCTGGCGGCTCGTGGCCGGGGACGAAGTGCGGGACGGTGCTCACGGGAGGGCACCTTAACGGGCGCGCGGCCGGTGTGCAGGTGTCCCGTGCTTCACGGCGGGGAGGCGCGGTGGCCGGGGCTCAGGCTCCGCTCGTTCGGGTGGCGGGTATGGAGCCTCCTGGATGCGTTGTGCGGCGGGAGCGGAGCAGGCCATCGACGGTGAAGCGGGCGTCGGCCGCGCGGGAGAGGAGGACGTAGTAGGCCAGCGCGTAGCTGAGATGCAGGCCCACGGCGCTCCACTGCTGGCGCAGGCACTCGCCGAAGGTGAGGGAGGCGAGGACGACGCCTCCGGCGACGAGCGCGAGGCGCAGGCGCAGTCCCAGGAGGATGCACAGGCCCACGGCGAGCTCCACGAAGGGCAGGCCCACGGCGAAGGCGCGCACGCTCCACTCCGGCAGCGGCGTGTGGACGAAGCCCTGCACCAGTGCATCGGCGAAGGTGCCGGGCGCGCCGATGCGGACCAGGCCGTGCACGGTGAGGTTGGTGGCGAACACGAGCCGGAGCACTCCGTGCGCGAGCTGGCGGTCGGCCAGGTGACTTGGGGGCGTGTCGTGATTCTGGAGACCCATGACTCTCCTCCTGTGTGGAGCGGTGAGGCCCCTTGAATGCGCCGGGAGGTCCGGCTTGAACAGGCATCAGGGATGCACGACATTCGTGCGCGAGGAGCACGAATCATGGCGAGCCGGGACCGCTTCGAGGCGCTGCGGACATTCGTGGAGGTGGCGAGGGCGGGCAGCATCGCCGGGGCGGCGCGGGCGTTGCGGCGGGTGCCCTCGGCGGTGAGCCGCGAGCTGGCGGCACTGGAGGAGCGCCTGGGCACGGAGCTGGTGCAGCGCACGACGCGGCGGCTGCAGCTCACGGCGGCGGGGGAGCGCTACCTGGGGCATGCGCGGGGCATCCTCGAAGCGCTCGACGAGGCGGAGCGGGACTTGGCGGAGCAGGGGGTGCCGCGAGGCACGCTCCGTGTTTCCGCGCCGGTGCTCTTCGGCCAGCACGTGCTGGTGCCGCTGATGAACGAGTTCCTCCGCGAGCATCCGGCGGTGAGCCTGGAGTTGGTGCTGGAGGACGCGCTGGTGGACCTGGTGGAGGGTGGCGTGGACGTGGCGCTGCGCATCGCGCCCAGGCTGGAGCCGAGCGCGCTGGTGATGCGGCGGCTGGGCATGCACCCGTACGTGCTGTGCGCGAGCCCCGGCTATCTGCGCGAGCAGGGGACACCGAGGCGGCCGGGGGAGCTGTCAGGCCACGAGGTGCTGTTGCCGCAGCGAGGCCCGGCGGCACGGCCGCTGGAGTTGCGGCACGGTGGGCGGACGCAGGAGGTGCGCCCGCCGAAGAGTCGCTTCCGGTGCAACAGCCTGCCGGCGCTGCATCGGGCGGCGCTCGAGGGAATGGGCATCGCGGTGCTGCCCGAGTACCTCGTCGCGAAGGAGCTGGAGTCCGGAGCGCTGGTGCGGGTGCTGGCCCCGTTCCGTCCCGCGCCGCGCTTCATCTCCGCGGTGTACCTGCGCCGCACCGCGATGCCCGCGCACGTGCGCGCCTTCCTGGACTTCATCGCCGCGAGGGCGTCGGAGTGGTTCCCGGCGACGGAGGAGCGGTGAGGGCCATCTCTTCAATGCGTACCTGGCGTGGGTATCGGCCCATCAGGCTTCGATTGCCCATGTCACTTCACCGTGCGGTGTCGGTGCTGCTGCTGCTGATTCTGGGATGCGCGAGCCCGCGCGTCATACGCTTCGATACAGGCGAGGGTCGGCCCCTGGAATACGCACCACCCACCTGGGACAGGTCGGTTGGGGTGGACGAGCGCGGTTTCGAACGGGCGCTCACGCGGCTGGTGCTGGAGGTGCCCATGTCACTCCGGCCATCCGATGCGGGCTTGTTGGTGCGTGCCTCGACCTACGGTGCCGCGTTGGATTCGACCTGGAACGGCGTCCTGCGCAACCACTACGGTCGATGGTGCAGGGCACACGAAGCCGTCGCTGACTGTCTCTCCCTCTTGGAGGACGGGCTGCACTTCAGTCACACGGACAAGCTGTCGCTGGCGCTGGGCATGTCGCTGGAGCCGATGCAGGAGAGCATCGGCGAGGCCGTGCGGGACACCCTCAATCCCCAGTTCTTCTACGCCGTGGTGGTGACGGGGCTCGCGTCATGGGTGGCGCTGGCGGCCGCACCCGAGCCGGTATTCACGAAAGCAGCCGCCGTGATGGCAGCGGTGCTCATGGTGTACCTGGGCATTGATGCGTTCCTGTCGGTGGTGAAGGCCTGCTTCGAGCTGAAGCAGGCTTCGGATGCAGCCAGGACCTTCCAGGAGCTCGAAGAGGCTGGCGTGCGATTTGGCGGCGTTCTGGGACAGCAGGGAGCACGTGTGTTCGTGCTCGCCATGACGGTGTTGCTGAGCAAGGGCGTGACCGGAGGTGCCGCGGGGCTGGCCTCGCGGATGCCAATGCTCCCGGCATTCTCGGAGGCCTCCGCGGTAGGCGCCTCACAGGTAGGCCTCAACCTGGCAGCCGTAGGTGAGGTCAGCGCAGTCGCCATCTCCGAAGGAAGCCTGGCGCTGACGCTGGCACCCGGCGCTGTCGCCATGGCTGTTCTGGGCCCGAACAATGGAGGCGCCGCATCCGGCATCGTCGGGCTCAAGGCCTGGGGCTCGTCCAGCGGGCTGCGCAAGGCCCTGGGTTCCGCGGGGCCGGGGCGGCAGTGGCACCATGTCGTAGAGCAGACGCCGGGAAACGTTCAGCGGTTCGGGCCGCACTCGCTTCACAACACCCAGAATGTCATCCCGCTGGACACGGCTCTGCATGAGAGAGTGAGCGCGTTCTATTCCTCGAAGCGCTTCTTCATCACCAACTCGGAGACGTTGACGGTACGGGAGTGGTTGAGCACGCAGACCTTTGCTGCCCAGCGCGACTTCGGCCTGATGGCCATCCAGAACATCCAGAAGGGAATCTGGCGGTGACGACTCTCCAGGAACTCGTCGACGAATTCGCACGGCACGTGGCCGCGCAGTCCGACGCCATCCTTCAGGGGGATGCCAGGACCGGAAACAAGCATGCGGGCCGCTACATCGCCGCCTTCAAGAAGCTGCGTGCCGCTGGAGATGCTGGCAGGGATGCGTTGGCTGTGTTGTTGACGCATCCGCGGATGGACGTGCGGGTCGCTGCCGCTGCCTGCCTGCTTCGCTACCGTACCGAGGACGCGAAAGCGGTGCTGATGGCCGCTGCGAGCGGAGAGGGCCTCGCTGCGTTCGAGGCCGCGCAGGTGCTGAAGAACTGGGAGAACGGCACGTGGGCCCTGGACCCCGCGTAGCGCTCCGGGGCCGCCGGAGCGCTCACCCGAGCCCTCACGTCCCCTGCTGAATCAGCTCCACGCGGTACCCATCCGGGTCCTCGACGAAGGCAATCACCGTGGTGCCGTGCTTCATGGGCCCCGGCTCCCGCACGACCTTGCCGCCGGCCTGCCGGATGGCGTCGCACGTGGCGCGAATGTCATTCACGCCCAGGGCCACGTGGCCGTACGCCGTGCCCAGTTCGTACTTCTCGACGCCCCAGTTGTAGGTCAGCTCCAGCGCCGGGTGCGCGTCCTCGGGGCCGAAGCCCACGAAGGCGAGGGTGAACTTCCCATCCGGGTAGTCATGGCGGCGCAGCAGCTTCATCCCGATGACGCGGGTATAGAAGTCGAGCGACTTCTCCAGGTCTCCAACGCGCAGCATGGTGTGCAGGATTCTCATGCGCGCTTCATAACGCCCCGGGAGCGATGCGTCTCGGCACTCCAGGGCCGTCCGTTCGCTGCCCCGCACCCCGCGACTATTGAGCCGTCTTCGCCGGCACCGCGAAGGCGCCCGCCTCCACGCGTGACTCGGTGAGGGGCTTCCCATCGGCCCCCCGGGCGCCGATGCGCGAGCCGTCGCCGCTGGCGTGCCACATGCCCACCAGCACCTTCCACTCGCCGGCCTCCCAGTCCTTCGTGGACACTGCGAAGGCGTCACGCAGGAGCGTGTTCCTCGGGGCCTCGCTGAGGAAGAAGGTGCCGCCCAGCACCGCGTGGTCCGCGTTCTTCCGCTGGCTGCCCTCGGGACCGGGCAGGTGCACGAAGATGCCCGCCGAGCGCGGCACCGGCCCCGTCACCTTCCAGTAGAGCACCATGTGGACGAGCCCCTCCGCGTCCGGCGCCGAGGGCACTTCCCCCGCGACGAGCTCCACCGGTACGTCGAAGCGCACGTCCAGACGCCGCGCCTGAGGAGGCAGCGAGTCCACCCGCATCCACGAGCCATCCGGGTTGCGAGGCACCGCCCGCGCCACCGGCTCGTGCCACGTCGTCAGCAGCAGCGCCCAGATGAGCAGCGGCACGGACGCCACCATCAGCGCCTCGGGCCCCAGCCGCCCACCCCGCGAGCGCTGACGCCACGCGAGGAAGGCCAGCCCCACCCACGCGAGCGCCGACACCACCGCCCCACCGATGCCCGAGCGCGGCAGGAAGCGCAGCACCACGCGGTGCTCCCCCTTCGGCAACTGCACCCCGAGCAGCCCGTCCCGCGGCACCACCCCGCCCACCGACGCCTTCCAGCCCGGGTGCCAGTTCTGATTCACCAGCAGCACCGCCGGCCGCGTCAACGCCACGTCCACCTCCACGCGGTTGGGCGTCCACTCCACGCGGCGCGCGGTGCCGGAGGCCGCGTCCTCCAGGTACTCCTCCTGGGGAAGGTCGCCGCGCAGGCGCTCGGACATGGGCACCGGCCACGCCTCACCACAGGCGATGGAGCCCCGGTTGATGGCCAGGAAGTACCCCTGGGCCCACCGGTTGCCCCGCGCCTGCGCGAAGGGCCGCTCCGCCTCGGGAGGCGTGGGCGGGGGCTCGGCGAGCAGCGTCGCCCAGTGGGTGAGCCGGGTGAATGCATGCACCTGCACGCCCCAGCCCGCCACCACCAGGACGCACGCGAGCGCCGCACCCCAGCTCCAGCGAGGCGACCGCTTCGCCTTCACCAGGAGCACGGCGACGCCCAGCGCGGCCAGCTCGGCGATGAAGAGCCCCGCGGGCACGAGGAAGCGCTCCGGGTAGCGCAGCGTCTCGAAGACGGGCAACAGCCGCAGCCACTCGAAGAGCGAGGGCTTCGCCGAGTACCCCGCCGCCATCCACACGCACAGCGCCGCCAGCACCAGGGGATACAGCGCACGGCGGCGGCCCAGCACCCCGGCGATGGGCACGAGCGCCAGGGCCACGGCCACGAGGAAGAAGTTGCCCGGGTTGCTGTGCCCCGAGGACGCCGGAAGCTCGAGCAGCATGCGCCCCAGCGTCTCAATCGAATGCCCCGGCGTGCCCGCCATGACGCGCGGCGAGGAGCGCATCGTCTCCAGCAGCGGCCACAGCCGGTACGCGCACGCGGCCAGGGTGAAGAGGGCGGTGGTCCCCAGGCCCCACAGCGCCGTGCGCCGCCGCGCGGTACCGCGCAACCCATACAGCGCGCGCCCCGCCTCCAGCGTGACGAAGAGGGCGCCCATGGGCACCGGGTACGTTCCGCCGAAGCCCAGCAGGAAGGCGAAGACGCCCGCCACCAACGCCGCGCCGGACACCCTTCCCCGCGCGGCCAGGCGCGTGCCCACGAGCAGCCACGGCAGCAGCAGGAAGCCCGCGAAGTTGAGCCAGCCGATGGACCACGACAGCGCGGTGAAGCCGGCGAGGCCGAACAGCGGCGCCGCGCCGAGCGCCCCCAGCGTGGAGCCCACGCGCCGCCGCGCGTAGCGGAAGAAGCCCTCCATGCCGAGCACGAGGAGGGCCCACAGCACCACCGGCTCCGCGCGCCGCGCCCCCAGCGCCGCGGACACGAGCAACGTCGGCGACGCCACGCGCGTCTGCGGGCTGCCCAGGGCGTACTGCCCGCCGCACGACCACGGGTTCCACAGCGGCAGCTGCCCGTAGCGCGTCAGCGTGCGCGTGCCCGCGTCCTCGTACGAGTGCAGCAGGTGCGAGTCGCGGAAGTCGTTCAGCGCCCCGGCCCGCGTCAGCGGGTACCAGCAGGCCATGAGCGCCAGCACTCCGAAGAGGGCCAGGCGCGGGCCGGGAAGTGAGGCGGCATGGTGGGCGGCGCGGAGCAGCCGGCGGGACGGGAGCGTCATGGGGATGCGCGCGTCAGTCGTAGAAGGGCCGGGGCTTGCACGGGCTCGCGGTGGCCTTGCGAGGCGGTGGGACGGGCGCCGAGTGCAGCTCCGCGTCGATGGCGTCGAACACGTCCGTCACCGGCACGCCGCGCCTGCGGGCCTCGCCCACGGCCCAGCTCCGCTCGGAGGCGCCGAAGTCGTCGTCCTGGGACCAGTGGTCTCCCGGAAAGGAATGGCGCGAGCGCAGCCGCCAGCCGGGCTCCTCGGCGGCGGCGGCGCGGCCCACCTCGACGCGCTCGGAGGGGGACAGGCGCCGCTCCGGCCCGGGCACGCGCGAGGTGGCGGCTCGCACCACCGCCGTCGCGCCACACAGGGCGAAGGCCAGCCAACCCGCGAGCGACGCGCGCCTCCAGTGGGGACTCATGGAGGCGCTCCTACTCCAACTCAGCCCCGCTCGTCCTCCTCGGTGTCGCCATCCAGGCCGTGCGGGCCGGAGAGCACCCGGTGCGCGTGCTCCATCATCTCCACCACGATTTGCCCCGCGGGCTGCACGCCTTCGATGCGCGCCATGCTGGCGCCGCTGGCGGGCATGCACATCTCGTCCAGGTCGCCCTCGGTGCCGGGCGTGGGGATGAAGGAGCAGAACCTGGGCATCGGGAAGGGCGCGTCGCCGCCCGGGGCGCCGGGGAACAGCTTCGTGGTGCCGATGCGCTCCGGAGGAGGAGGCGGCGTCGGCACGCGGTCCTCGCGGCCGGCCCACTCGCGCACCACGCGGTTGCGCAGCACGCGCATGCGCTGGCCCGGCCACTCCGGGCCGAACAGCGTGGTGAAGTCCGAGTCACCCGCGTCACCGTCCACCAGCCGCTGCTTGAAGCCGGGGTGCGCGTACGCTTCCACGGACGCCACCATGCGCGTGCCCACCCAGACGCCGTCGGCGCCGTGGAAGAGGGCGCGCGCCGCGCTCAGCCCGTCGGCGATGCCACCGGCCGCCAGCAGCGTCACGTCGCGGGCCAGGGCGCGCACCTCGCGCACCAGCTTCAGCGTGGACACGGTGCTCCGGTTGTGGCCGCCCGCCTGCCGGCCCTGGGCGATGAGGCCGTCCGCGCCCCAGCCCAGCGCCTTGCGCGCCGCCTCCACCGAGGGCACCTGCATCCACACCTTCGTGCCCGCGGCCTTCAGCGCCTTCACCCACTCCGCAGGCGGCGTGTCCCAGTGGAAGGAGACGACGGGCACGCGCTCGGCGATGCAGGTGTCGATGTGCTCGCGCGTGGTGAAGTCCTGGCCGCCCGCGCTGGCGACGATGAAGTTCACCCCGTACGGGCGCTTCGTGCCTGCCTGGATGGCCTGGAGGCGGGCGCGCAGGAAGGGCGCCGGCTCGGGCGCGGCGCCGAGCATGCCGATGCCACCTGCTTCCGATACGGCGACGACGAGCGCTGGCAGCGCCACGAAGCCCATGCCCGCGCTGACGAACGGATAGTGCACGCCCAGCTCACGCGTCAGCCGCGTGTGCAGCGTGTTGTCCTGCAGCACGTAGATGGGCCGCCGGGGTCCGTCGGCGGTGTCGTCGGCCTCGGGCGCGCTGTCTTCCGGGGAACGTCCATCGTTCGTGCCGTTCATCGTGTCTCCTGAGGTGGCGGCGAATCGGGACTTCAGAGGTTACCAGCACCCCCGTGGATCATGCGCATGGGTGGGGAAGACGCCACCCGGGCTGGTGGGCGGGTGACAGCTGTCCCACCCTAGGTGTCGAGCGCCTTGCGCATGTGCCGATGCGGAATTCCGACCTCGGTGAAAGGCTCTCCGTAAACGGCATAACCGAGGCGCTCGTAGAAGGGGACGACGGGCCCGCGCGCGTGGAGGTGGACGTGGGTGAAGCCGCGGCGGCGCAGCTCCTCTTCCAGGGAGCGCACCAGCCGGGCGCCCAGTCCCTGGCCCTGGAGGTGGGGGGCCACGGCCATCTGGAAGAGGCGGCCGCCGTGCGCGTCCTCGGGGTTGAAGAGGACACACCCCAGCACCGTGTCACCCTGGTGCGCCACGAGGTGGAGGCTGTCCGCCTCGAAGGGGAAGGCCACCTGGGCGCGGGTGAAGCCGAGCGGCTCGCGCAGCACGCGGAAGCGCAGCTCCAGCTCGCCCGCGTACAGCGCGTGGCCGGGGTGGATGAAGCTGAAGGACGGCGCGGCGTCGGACATGGCGGAAGGCGTCAGAAGGTGCCGGTGAGCTGGAGGGTGAAGGTGCGGCCGTACTGGGGCACCGGGGCGATGGAGTTCTCGTCCGACACCGGCAGCGTGTAGCGCGTGTCCAGCAGGTTGTGCACGCCGGCGAAGTAGCGCAGCGGGCCGTAGTCGCCGGAGAGGCCGAAGCTCACGAGCAGCGCCTCGCCGCTGTTGGCGCCGCCCGGGCCGGTGTCACGCGCGCTCTGGTAGGTGGCCTGCGTGGCCAGCCGCATGTCGCCGCCGCCCACCGGCATGAGCAGCCGTCCGGAGACGAGGTGCGAGGGGGCCGCGGCGGTGACCTCCTCGGTGGCGTTCCTCAGCGTCACGTACGAGTAGCTGACGTCCACCAGCAGCCAGCGGCCCGGCTGCCAGTGCACGCCGGCCTCCGCGCCCCAGGCCAGCGTGGTGTCCTCCGCGTTGACGAAGCGCAGGCACGCGGTGGTGGTGCCGCAGTCGCCCGAAGGGGTCTCCTCCGCGCGCAGCTGCACGAGGCTGGAGATGCGGTTGTGGTAGCCGGCCACGGTGACGCGCAGCTCGTCCGTCAGGTCGTGCGAGTGCTCCAGCTCGAAGGTGGTGATGGTCTCCGGGTCCAGCGCCTCGGCGGCGCCCTGGGAGATGCCGTCCTCGTAGTAGAGCTCGTAGACGTTGGGCGCGCGGAAGGCGCGGCCGGCCACCAGCTTGGTGAGGCCCGCGTCGTAGGGCCGCGCGATGAAGGCCAGGCGCGGCGTAATCGGCGTGGTGTCCAGGTCCACGTACTTGTCCAGGCGCAGGCCGGCGGAGATGCTCAGCCGCGGGTGCAGCTTCCACTCGTCGAGCAGGTAGGCGGACAGGAGCGTGCGGTTCTTCGTGTCCAGCTCGTCGCCGCTGGCCGTCTGCCGCACGCGCAGCTGGGCCTGGCCCTCGATGCCCAGGGTGAGGAGGTTGCCTTCGAAGAGGCCCATCCGCGCGCGGGCCTCGGCGGTGAGCCAGTCGGCGGCGCCCTCTTCCCGGGTGGGGCCGCCGTCCTCCTCCGGGTAGACGTAGGTGCCCTCGTAGCGGCTGAGGTCGAAGGCGCCGCGCACGGACAGGCCGAAGCGCTCGGAGAAGTCGCGCTCGTAGCGGGCCTCGGCGAAGGCGCGCAGGTCCTCCACGATGTTGCCCTCGACGCCCGGCACGGTGCCGTACGGGGCGGTGGGCAGCTCCTTGGAGCGGACGTTGAACTGGGCCTGCGCGGAGAAGTGGCCCAGGCGGGCCTTCAGCGAGCCGCCCGCCGTCTTCTCCGCGTCCAGGCCGGTGACGATGAGGTCGCTTTCCCCCACCAGCCGCGTGGTGTCCGCGCCCGAGGCGCTCATGGCCGAGGCGCTCACCAGCACGGAGCGGTCTCCGTCCTCCCACGCGGCGGTGGCGTGCCCGCGCGTGGTGCCCAGCGCGCCCACCGCGCCGGTGACTTCCAGGTGGTGGTCCGGGCCGAGCGACTGGCGCGGCACCACGTTGATGACGGCGAAGAAGGCGCCGGTGCCGTACAGCGCGGAGCCGGGGCCGCGCACGACTTCGATGCGCTCCACCTCCTGGAGGTCCACGCTCAGGTCATGGGCGGCGTAGCCCTGGCCGGCCCAGACGTCGTTCATGGAGTGGCCGTCCCAGAGGATGAGGACGCGGGTGTTGAGGTCGCCCGGGGGCGAGAAGCCGCGCACGCCCAGGTAGGTGTACGTCCGGTCGTCGGTGAGGAAGATGCCGCGCACGCCGGAGAGGGCCTCGGCGAGGGTGCGCCAGCCGAAGGCGCGCAGCTCCTCCTGGGTGAGGACGGTGGTGGAGGCGGGAGCGTCGTCCACGGACACGAGGCTCTTGGACGCGGCGCGCACGGGAGGCGGCGCGTAGCGCAGCTCGGCGTGGACCTTGACCTCCTGGTCGGCCACCACCATCACCGTCTGGCGCAGCGGGCGCACCTCGCGGCTCTCGACTTCGAGGGTGTGCTCGCCCTCGGGGAGGGTGACGACGGTGGGGGTGAAGCCGGTGGGCTTGCCGTCCACGCGCACGGTGGCGCCGTCGCGGTTGGCGGTGACGACGAGCCGGCCGGTGGGGCGCTCCTGCGCGCGCAGGGACACGGCGAGGGGCACGGTGCCGTCGGGGGGCACGTCCACCACGTACTGCGCGGGGGCGTAGCCGGGCGCGCGCGCGTAGAGGACGCGCTGGCCGGGAGGCAGCCGCGCGCGCCCGGGCAGGCGGGCGATGATGGGGCCGTTGGGGGAGTCGCGCACCTCGGCACCCTCGGGGGTGCCGGTCAGCTCCACGCCGCCGGTGATGAGGACCAGCTCGAAGGTCTGCTCCGCCTCGCGGCCGCGCACCAGGGAGAGGGTGGCCTCGGCGGGGCGGTAGCCGTCCTTCTTCACCATGATTTTGTGACGGCCGGGTGTCAGCGCGAGCGTCTGGGGCGAGCGGCCGCGGCTGCCCAGGTCCATGCGGTCCACGAAGACGTCGGCGCCCTTGGGATTGGTCGTCACCTTGACGAGGGCCACCTTGGGGCGGAGCCGCTCCACCGAGCGGGACACCTCGGCGGCGTCTTCGGAGGGCAGCTCCTCGGTGAGCAGGTCGTTGTAGTAGCGGTACGCCTCGTTGAACTTGTTCAGCGCCTCGAAGCAGCGGGCGATGTTGAAGAGGACGTTGCGGTTGGGCACCAGGCGGTAGCTGGTGAAGTAGGAGCGCAGCGCCTCGGCGTACTGGCCCTTGGAATAGGCATCATTGCCCAGCTCGAAGGCGATGTCGGCCTCGTCCGCGTTGTTGTCCGCGAGCACGGGGCTGGACAGGAGCAGGAGCGACAGGAGGAGCAGGCCGGAACGGGAGGGAAGCATGGCGCGGCGGCCATTCTTCCCTCTCTGACAGGGCAGGTCCATGGGGGGCTGCCGGTTGGCAGCCTGGATGCCGTGACTCTCAGTGCACTACGGGACGTGACGTGCCCGTGGCCTGCGCGGTGGCGGGCTCGCGCATGAGCGTGTCTCCCGCGGCTTGGAGGACGCGCGTGGTGGCGCCCTCCGGGTCCCTGAAGAAGTGGGGCGTCCACAGGCGCACGAGCTTCCAGCCCTGGCCCTCGAGCACGCCGGTGCGGAACAAGTCCCACTCCACGCGGTCGGCGGCCTTGGGATAGCGCGTGCCGTCGCATAGCACGCCCACGGTGACGTCACCGGGCTTCGTCGGGTGGTGCAGCGCCAGGTCCACGCAGAAGCCGTCGTTGCCCCAGTGCACGTCGGACGAGACGCGGTGCTGCCGGGCCAGGTGTCCGGCCAGCGCGCGGGCGAACGTGGAGCCCGCTTCCGTCTCGTGCTCGTGCACCACCGTCTCGCGAGCCACCGGCGCGGCCGGGCCGGCCCGCGCGTCGGCGTCATCGCGGGCATATTCTTGCGTGAGCGCCTCCGCGAACTGGAGGTAGGCGAAGAGCAGCCAGCCGCCGTTGGGCTGCCGGCCCTTCTCCACCGGGGGCAGGGACAGGTAGCTCTCGCGGGGAATGGACGTGACGAGGTGCACCTGCTGCCGCGCGCGGGTGACGAGCACGTTGAGGCGGCGGCCTCCGCCCGCGCTGCCCAGCGGGCCGAAGCGCCGGTAGAAGCGGCCCTGGCGGTCCGGGCCGTAGGTGGTGCTGATGATGAGGTGGTCTCGCTCGTCGCCCTGGACGTTCTCCAGGTTCTTGACGAAGAGGCCCTCGAACGAGCCCGCGCCCCGTCGCGCGCGCGCCGCCGTCAGCCGCGCCGCGAAGGTGGAGTCCTCCGCGGCCATTTCATCGAGCACGTCGGTGATGGCGTCGCGCTGCGCGAGGTTGAAGCAGGCGATGCCGATGGACGGAGGCTCGGGCCGGGCGAGCAACTCCTTCACGAGTGCGCCCACGGCGCGGGCCTCGACGGGGTTGACGCGCTTCTCGTAGGTGCCGGCCACGGGCAGCAGCCGCAGCGGGGCGTGCGGCGCGCGGTGGGACGGGTGCGCGGGAATGGCCTGGAGCCGCTTGTCGTAGAAGTGGTCGTTGCTGAACGCGATGAGGTCCGCGTTCTGCGAGCGGTAGTGCACGTCGAGGTAGCACTGGTCGATGTCCAGGTTGAGCGCGGCGGACAGGAGGTCCTCCACCTCGGCCTGTTGTTCCTCGAAGAGGCCCTGCTCGGACTCGGCCTCCAGCTCCTGGCTCTGCACCACCGCGGACTCGAAGAAGCGCGTGGGCGGCAGCTGCTTCGGGTCTCCGGCGATGACCACCCGCTTCGCGCGGGTGAGGACGGGGAGCGCCTCCTCGAGCCGGCACTGCGAGGACTCGTCGAAGATGACGACGTCGAAGATGGGCTGGCGGGGGAAGATTTGAGCCACCGTCTGCGGGCTGGCCATCCACACGGGGCGCACGTCGAAGAGCGGGTCTCCGCCGTCGATGCCCTGGCCGGTGGCGATGACCTGGCGCACGCGCATGGCGCGCTCGCCGCGCAGCATGAGCCGGCGGCGCAGCTCCGCGCCCTGGCTGTTGAGCCGGCCGCCGGTGCCCGCGAGCAGCCGCTCCCGCTGGCGCTGCGTCCATCGGTGGACGAGGGCGTCGCGCACGAGGACGCGCTTCTTCTCCTCCAATGCCCGGTAGCGGGCATGGGTGGCCCGCACGCGGTCCGCGTCGATGTGCTGGAGCGCGGGGTCCTCGCGCAGTCGGGAGGACGCCTCGGCGGCCAGCGTCGCCTTCAGCACCGCGCGCCAGCCGCCCTCCACGTCCGCGCCCTGGCGGGCCAGTCCCTCCGCCGCGGCCTCCAGCGCGGGAGGCATGCCGGACAGCAGCGTGCGCAGCCGCAGCAGGCCCTCCACCGTGGACAGCCGGGCCTGGAGGGACGTGACGACGGAAGAGAGCCCTCCCCCCGCGCGCAGCTCGCGGGAGCGGGTCTGGAGCCACGCGGTGGAGAACAGCCCAGTCTCCGCGAGCCGTGCCTCGAGCTGGGCCACGGCCGCGCCCCGGGGCGCGGACTGGCGCAGGCCGGAGAGCAGGGCGGTGTGTGCGCCCGCGCCGCCCGCGAGGGCCCGCCGCACGGCTTCGCGGCACGAGGCGAGGAGCGGCGTGCCGTCCAGCTCGCCCAGCAGGTCGAACAGGGCGGCGTGCGTGCGCAGGCCGCGCGAGAGGGCTTCGTCGGTGAGCGGCTCGGTAGTGCCGGGGGCGAGCGTGGTGCGGTGGTACTCGGTGAGCAGTGCCCGCGCGCGAGCGCCGGAGAGGAAGCGGTTGACGCGCTCGGCGGCGGCGAGGCCCAGCGTGAGGCCGAACTGCTGGAGCACCTTGCGCGCGCCGGCCCTCCGGGCGAAGTAGAAGAAGGCGTACCACTTGCGAGCGATGTCCAGGTACGTGCCCAGCGCGGCGAGCGCCAGGGACAGCGCGCCCAGGGCCTGGGGCTGCTCGCGGTGGACCAGGGCCAGCTCCGTATCCAGCGGCCCCTCGGCGAGCACCTGCGTCTGCGGCGCCAGCCCGTCGAGCTGGGCCTTCGCGGCCCGCACCGCGTCCGGTGACGCCGTGCCCCAGCGGGCGAGCACGTCCGGGCTGGCCGTCTCCAGCAGCGGGGCCAGCTTCTCCGCGAAGGCGGCGCGTGCCGAGCCTTCCGCCCGAGGGTCCGCGCCGAAGGCGGGCACGTCGGGAGTGGCCAGCGCGTCCGCGTCGCGAGCGGCGAGGGCCGCGGTGTCGAGGCGCTCGCGGTACGTGGCCAGCGGCCGGGCGAGGTACGTGGCGAGGTCGATGCCGAGGGCCTCGCGCCAGGGGTTGTCCGGGTAGCCCTCGCGGACGCCGCGCTCGAGCACCTCGCGCACCTCGCGTTCGCGAGGCGACACGTCGGCGAGCCGCGCGGAGGCGAGGCTTGCCACCGTGGGGGCGAGCGCCTCGGAGGACTCCAGGGCGAACCACTGGCCCACCAGCTCGTGGAAGGAGGGCGCGGTGCCGCCGGCGGGGCGCTCGGAGAGGGCGCGGTCGGAGGTGGCCAGCTCGTCATGGAGCGACTGCAGCTCCGCATTCACGCGGGACAGCTCGGTGGACACGGCCGCATCGGTGCGCACGTCCGGCAGCGAGTCGAGCTGCTCGCGGATGCCCATGTAGAGGTCGCGCTGGTCCCTCTGCGCGTCGTGGACGACGGCGCACAGGTTGCCGAGGCCGAGGTGGTCCAGGCGGTGCTTCACCACGTCGAGCGCGGTGCGCTTGTCGCAGACGAGCAGCACGCGCTCGCCGCGAGACAGGTGGTCGCCGATGGCATTGGCGATGGTCTGCGACTTGCCGGTGCCCGGGGGCCCGTGCACGACGAGTCCCCGGCTGCTGCGCGCCAGCCGCACCGCGCGGGCCTGGCACGGGTCGGCCACGGTGACGAGGCGCTCCTCGTCCGCGCGCTTGAAGCCCTCCAGGTTGGGCTCGCCGCCGCCATGGCCCGGGGGCGCGCCGAGCGACACGTCCACGCGGAGGAAGCTCTCCAGCGGGCCGGAAATGGGCTCGCCGTCCACGAGGGCCCGCATGTCGTCCACGAGGCTCTGGTTGGACAGTGGGTACAGGCCGAGCACCGCGCTGGGGAGGATGGCGGGGCGCGCGTCATCGTCCGAGCGGGGCACGGGCGCCAGGGGCGAGGTGGCGGAGAAGGGCGAGGGCGCGGGAAGGTCGAGGGCCTTCGCCACGGCGGAGACGAGCCCGTTCAGCTCGCGCCAGGGGTCGGCGCCGTCTTCATCGGCGAAGAGCTCACCGAAGCGCTGGCCGGTCTGCTGCTCCACCCAGGCGAGCAGGGCGGTGTTGGGCGCGACGCGGTCCACGCCCTCCTCGGCGCCTTCGAGCTCCACCGAGGGCGCTCGGCCCTTCTTGAGGGTGAGGCGCACCGGCACGAAGGCGATGGGGGCGAGGATGCGCCGGGTGCCGAAGCCGCGCTTGTCCTTCGCGCCCGGGGGCAGGTGCAGCAGGGGGAAGCCCACGTGCAGCACGTGGGCGCCGGTGTCCTGCTCGAAGGTGCGAGCGTCCTCGACGATGGTGGCCAGCTTGCGCAGCAGGGTCTGCTGTTCCTCCTCTGCGCGAGTGGGGGAGGCGGTGTCCCCGGCTTCGAGCGCGTCGTCGTCGCCCGGGAGCTCCGTGTCCGGCTCCGGGGCGTCGGAGGGGGTGGGGCCGCCCTGCTCCTTCGCGACGGGAGGGGGCGGCCTCGTGGAGGCGTCCGTGAGTGAGGCGCTGGAGCGGCTCGGTGCCTTCGCGCGAGCAGGCGTCTTGTTGGAGCCGGCATCGGGAGCGGGAGGCTTCACCGCGAGCCGGACCTCGGCCTTGTCGCCGAGGAGGGCGGCGAGCACGGTGTGGGGCGCGGTGCCATCGAGTCGGCTCAGCGCGGCGAGGTCCACGCGCTGGCGACTGTTGTGGGGGCGACAGTTGAGGCTCGGTCCGGACGCGAGCGCGGCGTAGAGCCGCTCGAGCATCTTCTCCAGGACGCGGTTGCGGGGCTCGGTCGGCAGGGCGGTACCTCTCGACGGGAGGGAGGCCGGTTGTCTAACACGCGGACCGGGGGCGAGGCTCAGCGCGTCAGCGCGGCGGCGAGCGAGCGTGCCGCGGCCTCCAGCTCCTCCGCCGGACGGTGGTCGGCGGGAGCGGCGTCGAAGGCGGCGCGGCCCCACAGGCGCTGGGGCGTCTGGGCGAAGCGGGGGATGAGGTGCAGGTGGAAGTGGCGGAGCACGTCGCCGATGGCGAAGGCGTAGGCATGCTCGGCGCCGAGCACCTCCCGCTGGGCGCGCATCACCCGGGCGGCGAACGGCCCGAGCTCACGCGCGGCGTCCTCGTCCAGGTCGTACCAAGCGCGCACGTGTCGCTCACTGGAGATGACCACCCAGCCGGGGACGGGACTGGAAGACGCCACGCCATGCAGCACCAGCCCCGCAGCCCGGGCGAGCACGCCCCCCACCGGCCGGGTTTCTCCGCGCACGATGGCGCAGCCGAGGCATGGGTCATTCACGTCCGACATGGCCCCACCCTAGTGGCGCGTCCGCGAAGTAATCCAACATAGTCGAGGCAAGCCACTTTGCGAGCCCGAGTGCTGGGGCCGCGAACCCTCTTCGACTATGTCGAAGAATCTCGCGGACGCTCCACTAGCAGGGGCGAAGGCGGACAGGACCCGGCAGGGGGTGAGTCACTCTGGACATCTCTCCTCGGATTCTTGGGAGGGGAGGTGGGGAGCTGATCCGAATCGGAGCGAGCGTCGACGAGTGCGGGGCCCCGTCTTGACGGGATGGGCTCGGGTCGGAGAGTGTCCGCTCCACGCCCTTCCAAGTGTTGGGGCGTCGATATTGGGGAATTTCCTTTAAAGGTGGGGATGATGAAGAAGCATCTGGTTTTTGCCGTGGTTCCGTTCCTTGCGCTGGGCTGTGGCGACGATCTCAAGGACGAGAACGGCGACGGTATCGCGGACGGCGTGCGTGAGCCCGACAGTGTGACGGTGGTGACGCCCGCCAATCCGAAGGGCACCGTTTCGGGCCAGGTGCTGGGCACGGACCTGAAGCCGCTGGGCGATGCGTCGGTGAAGATGACCATCGGCAGCGCCGCGGATCCGGTGGCGACGACCACGGACGCCGAGGGCAACTTCGAGTTCACGGACGTGCCCGCGGGCGCGCAGGTGCTGCTGACCTTCACGAAGCAGGGCTATGCCACGCTGCGCGCCACCTCGGCGGTTCCGTCGTCGGCGGGCAACGTGCCCATCAACAACGGCAACGCGAGCTTCGGCCCCATCACCCTGGCGAAGCTGGACGGCACGCTGAACTTCCTGCTGGTGACGCCGCAGGGCCGTCCCGCGGCTGGCGTGAAGGCGACGCTCGAGGCCACGCCGGCGGGCGCTGTCATCCTGTCCAACTCCGAGAACAATTCGCAGCAGGCGGTGAGCACGGTGGTGGTCGAGGCGACCTCCAACGAGCAGGGCGCCCTGGTGTTCACGGGCGTCCCCAGCGCGGCGGAGATGGCGCGGCTGCGCAACGGCCAGGGGCAGTACAGGCTGTGGGTGTCCCCGATGGACTCCGACGCCAACGGTGTCCCGGAGACCGGTGGCTACGTGAACAGCTACGCAGGGTCGGACATCGTCGCGAACAGCACCCTCCGCATCATCAACCTGCCCTTCACGCGGCCGCAGGCGAGCTCGCTGAACATCGAGAGCAGCAACGTGGCCAGCCTGACGGGGAACACCGACTATGACCCGCTGCGGAACATGGTCCGCCCGGGCGAGCCCATCCACCTGTTCTTCAACCAGCCCGTGCAGCAGGGCTCGCTGCTGGCGCGCCTGACGGACGAGTACGCTCGCGAGTCGCTGTCGGTCACCGCCACCGTGAGCAATGGCGGCTACAGCGCCACCATCAACCCGGGCGCCACCGTGGTCGAGGGCAAGGAGTACAACCTGGACGTGCGTGCCGTGTCCGCCGAGGGCGGCAGCATCTACGAGTCCACGGGCTTCTTCTTCGTCGGGGATTTGAACAGCCCGCGGGCGATTTCCATCACGGACGCTCGCTACCAGGAGACCTCGACCGCCTCCCCGAGCCAGATCAACAGCGGCGAGACGGTCTACATCAACTTCAACTCCCCCATCTCTCGTACGGTCTCCAGCTCCGGGCACGTCTATGTGCACATGAACTTCGACATTGGTGGCCCTACGCCGGGCGTGGTCGGCGACTACCCGGGTGAGGTGAATAACGCTGTGGGCTTCGAGCTCTTCAGCGCCGAGCCCACGGCCCCCATCCAGACGCGCATCCCGGCCGAGACCCCGGTGTTCCAGATCAACGGCTCGGGTTACACGACCCGCTGGGCGTTCACCTTCTCTGGCGTCAACTCCATCTCAAGCTTGAGCTTCAGCTCGCTCGGCATGGTGGTGTCCTTCTCCAAGCTCCCGACGCGTTACATCAACGGCACCTACGAGAGCTTCTGGGGCCAGCCTGTCACGAACGAGCTGACGGTGACGGGGATCACCCAGCAGCCCGTGCCCGTTCTGCCGTGATGAGCGGTCAGGGTTGAATCGCCAGTATTGAATGGTCTTCTCAGCGCCCCCGTGGAATGGGTTCCACGGGGGCGCTGCTGTTCTGGGGAAAGCCCCGGAAGTGCTGTAGCGGGCGTCCACGAAGACGGATCCGAGTCTCCGCGATGGAGTGTGTCGCCGGATGAGCTGCCGCCCGATGGGTGGAACCCCTGGTTCTTCCAGAGGACTTCTGGCTGCTCACCATGGTGCGACCCGGAACAACGAGTGCATTCCAGTCCGTGCCATGAGCCAAGCCCCACGTCTTGCCGTACTCGCTGTCTTCCTGTTCTGTGCATGCATCGACCTGCCGGAGATAGAACAGGTTTCGGAAATCCCTGATGCGGGTGAGCCGGATGCTCACGTCGAAGATGCTGGAACACCGGACGCTTCGGTTCCGGACTCTGGCACCTCGGACTCTGGCACCTCGGACTCTGGCACCTCGGACTCTGGAGTTCTGGATTCGGGCATTCCGGATTCAGGCGCCCCGGATTCGGGCGTGCCCACGCTGACGGTGACGTTCGTCACCTCGCGGTCGGTCACCAACAGCGACGTGCAGGTGAGCGCCACCGTGACGGGCGCCTCGCCCGACGAAGTCGAGCTCCTCGTGGATGGAGTCGCTGTTGCAACCCTGGCTTCACCCTACGAGCTACTCTGGAGTACTCGGTCTCTCGAAGAGGGCACCCACATGCTCTCAGTGAGGGCGACCCTCGAAGGACGCAGGTTCACGAGTGAATCGCATCCCCTCATCGTGGACAGAACGCCGCCTCGCCTGGTTTCCCAGACGCCTCTGACAGGGGCTCAGGCCGTCTCCGTGCACCAGACGGTGCAGGCGACCTTCTCCGAGCCTCTTGATTCGACCACCGTGAGCACGGAGTCCGTGAAGTTGCTGTCCGATGCAGGCGTCATCGCCGCCGAGGTCGCGTTGACGCCCGAGGGCACCTCGCTGGCGATACAGCCCGCTGCTCTTCTGCCGACTGATGTGGTCGTGCAGGTGAAGTTCGAAGGTTCCGTGGCGGACCTGGCGGGAAACGCCGTCCAGGTGCTTCCGGAGCCCTGGAAGTGGACGGTTCCCGGATTCCTGCCTCTCGGTGGGCCTCTGAGCGCCAGTCCGACAAAGAGCTCGGAGGTGTTGTGCGCCTCTCTTCAAGTCGATGGAGCGGGACGGCCTGTCGTGGCGTGGTGGGACGGTACGGGTGTCGAGGTACCTTTCGGTGTCCGCGTCAGAAGCTGGAATGGCAGCGGCTGGGAGCAGCTGGGGGGCGTGCTCGAGGTGCCCACCAACGCCTTCAGTTCCTTCTGCTCACTCGCTGTTGATGGACAGGGGCGGCTCATCGTTGTTTGGGCTGAAATCCCAAGCTCTGGGGCCATCAGCCTGCGCACCCGCCGGTGGAGCGGGTCGACCTGGGATGTGATGGGAGACGTGGTCCTGCGCCAGCAAGCCGATGCTGAGCTCATTATCTCGAGGGGGAACAGGCAGGGTCAGCTCGCGTTGGCGTTCCGAGAGCTCTACCAGGGCGTCGACCAGGTCCTGGTTTGGCGTTGGAATGGCAGTGGCTGGAGCATGCTGGGAGGAGGCCTCAAGAGCAGTCCATCCTTGAGCGTTTCCGGTATTCGCATGGCACTCGATGCGGCTGGACATCCTGTTGTCGCATGGAGTGAGGGCAGTGCTGGAAGCCTCGCGGCCTACATGAGGCGTTGGAATGGCAGCGCCTGGGATACCATCCCGATGCCTGCGCAGACCTATCCAGGTGAGGTCATCATTGATGACTCCGGCGCTCCCGTTCTGGATGTACCTGTTTGGAATGGAACCGCCTGGAGTGCTCAGCTCCAAAGGTGGAATGGGAGTTCCTGGGCATTGCTCGGCAACCCCATCAGCCTCTATTCCGGGGCAACGGATTCCAAAGTGATGGCGCTCGCCCTGGACGCCCAGGGAGGGCTGACCGCACTGATTGGCGAGCCGGAAGTCGCAGGGGGAGCCACCATTTTCCATGCCCGCCGTTGGAATCTGGGGGCCTGGGTGTCGGTAGGTGGCTTCTTGAGGAAGACGCCCGGTTCGAACACCGTGAGAGGGGCCTTGTTCGCGGTGGACTCCGCTGGCCAGCCTGTACTGGCGCGGGTCGAACAGCCCGAGAATGAGCCCGGCAACCACAGGGTCTACGTCTACACCCCCAACAACTGAGTCCTCCGCTGAACACTTCCCTCGCGCCTCCGTCCCATTCGCCAGATTGGGGCTGGGGACGGGCGCGTCGGAAGAGTCGTGTATAGATTCCCTACCGCCCTTTCCCTACACGTGAGGCGTCGGTTCCATGAAGCGAACGGCCATGACAGCCCCGGAAGTCGAGGCGCCCGCCAACGCCCGCCCCACTCCTGCCAGCAACAAGATGCGGGTCCTCGTCGTCGACGACTTCGATGACGCGCGGGAGATGTATGCGGAGTACCTGGAGTTCGTCGGCTTCGAGGTGGACACCGCCTCCAACGGCAGGGAAGCGGTGGAGAAGGCGCAGGATGGTGATCCGGACATCATCCTGATGGACCTCTCCCTGCCCATCATGGATGGCTGGGAGGCCACGCGCCTCATCAAGCAGGACGCTCGGACGCGGGACATCCCCGTCATGGCGCTCACCGGCCACGTGCTCGCCGGCAACGCGGAGCATGCCCGGGAGGCCGGCGCGGACGAGTTCGTCGCCAAGCCGTGCCTGCCTCAGGACCTGGAAAACAAGATTCGAAACATGCTCAAGCCCAGCAAGGCGAAGGGCAAGAGCGGGCAGGGGAGCTGAGCCACCCGACATCCCCACTGCCCGACATCGGACACTCGGGGCACCGCTGTTCCGCTGCGCATCGTTCCCTGTCCCCGTCCGGTTGACCCCTGGCGGGAGGATGCATACGCACCCCCTGTGGGCTCTTCCCCCGCCGCCTCTCCGTCGCCGCCCGACGCGTGGACTCCTCCGCAGGAGTTCGACGAGTACCGGCTCGTGCGTCCCATCGGCCGCGGGCGGACGGGCCGGGTGTACCTGGCCCACGACACGCTCCTCGAGCGCCCGGTGGCGGTGAAGTTCATCCCCGCGCTCGGCTCCAACGCCCTGGCCCGCTTCCTCGTGGAGGCCCGCGCCGCCGCCCGAATCCAGCACCCCAACGTCGTCACCCTCTACCGGGTGGGACAGCTGGAGGAGCAGCCCTACCTCGTCTCCGAGTTCATCCGGGGCGTCAGCCTGGACCGGCTCTCCAAGCCCCAGTCCTGGGAGCGGGTGCTGTCCATCGGCAGGGATTTGGCGCGCGGGCTGAGCGCCGCCCACCGGCGCGGGGTGCTCCACCGGGACATCAAGCCCGGCAACGCGGTGCTCACCGAGGCCGGCGAGGTGAAGCTGCTCGACTTCGGGCTCGCCAAGCTGCTGGACGAGGCCGCCGAGCCGGGCGAGGCCTCCTCCCGCGCCCCGGGCGCCGCCGTGGCGCCGAAGCTGCCGGAGGACCTGGACCCGGAGGCCAGCCCCAACTTCTCCGCGCGCTCGCTGGACGGCGTCTTCCTCCCCTCGCTGCCGAGCGGCGCGCTGGTGGGCACGCCCTACTACATGTCCCCGGAGGCCTGGGCGGGCGAGGACCTCACGGCCCGCAGCGACGTGTACTCGCTGGGCGTGGTCCTCTACGAGTTGTGCGCGGGCCGCGGCCCCTTCCGCGACGTGCCCTGGCGGGATTTGCCCAAGGTGGTGCAGACGAAGGACGCCCGTCCCCTGGCCCAGGCCGCGCCCGACGTGGACGCCGCCTTCGCGGCCGTCATCGACCGGTGCCTGCGCCGCGAGCCCGCCGAGCGCTACACCTCCGCCGCGCACCTGCTCGACGCGCTGGAGGCCCTGTCCCGCGAGGAGGCGCCCACCGACGTCCCCGAGGGCAATCCCTACCGCGGCCTCCAGGCCTTCGAGGCCGAGCACCGCGCCGTCTTCTTCGGGCGCCGACGCGAGCAGCGCGCCGTGCTGGACAGGCTGCGCGCCGAGTCCTTCCTGCTCATCACCGGCGACTCCGGGGTGGGCAAGTCCTCGCTGTGCCTCGCCGGCATCCTCCCCGCGGTGGTGGAGGGCGGGCTGGAGGACGGCCGCCGGTGGCACACCGCGCGGCTGGTGCCGGGCCGCAGGCCCATGGCCGCGCTGGCCGCCGCGCTCGCCCCGCTGCTGGAAATCGAAGAGGAGCCGCTCGCCGAGGCGCTGCGCAACGAGCCCGCCTCCCTCGTCCGCCGGCTGCGCGCGAGGCTGGGCGCGAGAGACGGTCTGCTGCTCTACATCGACCAGCTCGAGGAGCTGGTGACGCTGGCCTCCCCCGTGGAGGCGGCGCTCGCGGGCCAGGCGCTCGGCGCCCTCGCGGAAGGGGCCAGCGGGGTGCGGCTCTTGGCCACCGGCCGCAGCGACTTCCTCACCCGCCTCACCTCCGTCCCCGGCCTGGGCGCGGAGGTGCCGCGCGCGCTGTACCTCTTGTGCGCGCTGACGCCCGAGGAGACGCGCGAGGCCGTCACCGGCCCCGCCCGCGTGAAGGGCGTGCGCTTCGAGTCCGAGGCGCTGGTGGACGCGCTCGTCGCCTCCACGACTTCCGCCGACGGCGGGCTGCCGCTGCTCCAGTTCGCGCTGGCGGAGCTCTGGGATGCGCGCGACGCGGAAGGCCGCGTGATTACCCAGGCCGCGCTGGACTCGCTGGGCGGCGTGGCTGGCGCCCTGGCGCGGCACGCGGACGCCGCGGTGGCGCGGCTGTTGCCGGACCAGCGCAGCGCCGCCAGGGGCGTGCTCCTGCGCCTCGTCACCGCGGACGGCACCCGCGCGCGCAAGACGGACCGCGAGCTGGTGGGGGACGACGCGCGCTACCGGGCCGCGCTGGAGGCCCTCGTCCACGCGCGCCTGCTGGTGGCGCGCGAGGCCCAGGAGGGCACCTCGTACGAGCTGGCCCACGAGGCGCTGCTGTCCGGCTGGAGCACGCTGGCGCGCTGGCTGGCGGAGGCCGCCGAGCGCCGCGAGGTCCAGGCCCGGCTGGAGGCCGCCGCCGCGCACTGGGAGAAGCTGCGCCACGCGCGAGAGGCGCTCTGGGGCCCGCGCCAGCTCGCCGAGACGAAGCTGCTCGACGTGAGCGAGCTCACGCGCCGGGAGCAGGACTTCCTCAAGGCCTCGCGCCGGACGATGGTGCGCAGCCGGCGCATGCGCCAGGCGCTGGCGGCGGGCTTCGTCCTGTCGCTGGGGCTCGTCTACGGCGGCCTCCGGCTGCGTGAGCGCTGGGGCCTGGACAGGCAGGTGCGCGCCGAGCTCCAGGAGGCCGCGCTCGCCCTGCGCGCGGTGGGCCACGAGCGCGCGGCGCTGGGCTCCGAGCGCGCCGAGGCCTTCCGTCTCTACGGCAGCGGCCACCGCGCGGACGCCGACAAGCTGTGGGGCAGGGCGGGCGCCCAGGCGGTGGTGGTGCGTCACCGCTATGACGCCGTCGCCGGCCGGCTGGAGCGCGCGCTGGCCCTGGCGCCGGGCCGCCCCGACGTGCGCGAGGCGCTGGCGGACTTCCTCTACGAGCGCGCCCTGTGGGCCGAGCAGGACGGCGACACCGCGGCGCTGCCCATGCTGCTCCAGCGGCTGAAGCTGTACGACGTCTCGGGCGCGCGCTGGCAGCGGTGGAACGCGCCCGCGCGCCTCACGCTGGAGACGCCCGTCCCCGGCGTCCAGGTGGAGCTGCGGCCGCTGGGCCGGGACGCGCAGGGACGCGAGCAGCCCGGTGAGCCGCTGCCGCTCGTCGCGGGCCCGTGGGTGGACGTGTCGGTGCCGCCGGGGCGCTACCAGCTCTCCCTGCGCGCGCTGGGCCACGAGCCGGTGGTGCAGCCCGTGCTGCTGCGGCGCGGGGAGGCGCGCAAGCTCGGTGTGCCCCTGCCGCGCGTGGGCGCGGTGCCCGAGGACTTCGTCTTCGTCCCGCCGGGAGAGGTGCGCTTCGGCAGCGCGGCCGAGGCCAGCGTGCGCGAGTTCTTCAACGCGGTGCCGCTGCACGCCGTGGACGTGCCGGCCTTCTTCATCTCCCGCCACGAGGTGACGTACGCGGACTGGCTCCGCTTCATCGAAGCGCTGCCGCCCGGCGAGCGCGGCAAGCGCCTGCCCCGCGTGGGCACCGGGGGCTACGCGGGGCTGCTCGCGCTGGAGCGTGTGGACGGCGCCTGGCGCCTGCGCTTCCAGCCCGGCAGCGAGCCCTACGTCGCGAAGGCCGGCGAGAAGCTGCGCTACGCCCACCGCACGCGGCGGGTGGAGCAGGACTGGCTGCGCTTCCCCGTCAGCGGCATCACCTTCGCGGACGCGGAGGCGTACGCGGCCTGGCTGGCCTCCACCGGCCGCGTCCCCGGCGCGCGGCTGTGCACGGAGCTGGAGTGGGAGCGCGCGGCGCGCGGCGTGGACGGGCGCGAGTACCCGCACGGCGACACGCTGGGCCCGGACGACGCCAACATCGACACCACCTATGGCAAGCAGCCCGGGGGCTTCGGTCCGGACGAGGTGGGCAGCCACCCCGCCTCGCGCAGCCCCTTCGGCGTGGATGACCTGGCCGGCAACGTCTGGGAGTGGACGCGCTCCTGGCTGGAGCCGGGCAAGGCGGTGGCGCGCGGCGGCAGCTTCGCCTTCGCGGCCACCTCCGCGCGGGCTACCAACCGCGAGCTGCCGGAGCCCGCGCTGCGGGACGTGACGGTGGGCATGCGCGTGTGCGCGGACCCGCCACCCCCGGGGCCTTGAGCCGCCTGCTCGCACGCCAGGCAAGCTGCCAACCTCCGTACATCCCGCGTTACCCGACGCTGGAACCCCCCGGTCCTCCCCGCCGTGCCAATGCACTGCTCGCAGGTGGACGCCGCAAGTGCCCGTCCGCATGCGGGAGTCTTGCGGCGCACGGCGGGACTGCAAATCTTGCAAGTCGTAGGACGGGGCTGGTCGGGTCGGGGAGGTCGGGTCATGGGCGAGTGGCGGGTGGTTCGGGCGGCAGTTCTTGCCTGCGGGTTGGTGGGGTGTGCGGGCGGCTCGGTGACGGAGTCCGAGCCCACGTTGCAGTCGAGCGTCGCGGAGCTGGCTGCTCCCAACGGGCGCAACCTCAACGGGCGCAACCTCAACGGACGCAACCTCAACGGCACCTCCATGGGGCCGCTGCTCTCCGTGAATCTGTCCGGGGCGTTCGCGGCGGACAGCGTGGATGACCCGATGAGCTCGGTGTGGCTGCAGGGCAGCGTCTTCCACGGCTTCAACGGGGGCCGCGAGGTGTCCGGCCTGGACTTCCTCGGCGCGCGCTTCACCGGCAACCTCGGTGGCGGCCAGACGGTGGAGCTGCGCGTGGACGACATCCAGCCGGCCACCGGCGCCAGCGAGGACATCTGGTCCTACCGCGTTTCCTTCCGCGACAGCGCGGACGGCACCTGGAAGCCCGCGTGCCCTGCGGCGGATGGCTCCGCGCTGAATGCCATTCCCGTGTCCGGCACCTGGAACCACCAGGAGGGCGTGCCCGGTGGCGGCGCGCACCTGGACGACCCCACCCTCTTCACCTTCGCCTGCGAGGGCGCGGCCATCGCCAAGTGCGTCCAGTTCGGCTACCGGCCGTGGGCCACGGCGGCGGATGGCCGCAGCCTCGCGGACCTCCACCAGGCCTGCACGCGCATGGTGCGCGCGGACTTCTGCGGCGACGGCACCTCGCACACGCAGGACGGCAACTGGGTGAACCTCTACGACGCGCTCGGCGTGCAGCAGGACACCGAGTCGTGGCTGCTGGAGGCCGAGTGGAACACCGATGGCGCCCTGTGCTCCTCCTCCACCACGCGCTCCACCCTGCCGGTGAGCTGCCCCAACAAGCCGCAGCTGTCGGGCTGCGGACAGCCGGGCCACTTCCGCACCGGCACCCTCCTCATGAGCGAGGTGCCGCCCACGGCGCCGTGACACGGCGTCTCCTGGACGCCTTCGCGACACGCAGCGGGCCCTGAGTGGCCCGCCCGCCCGTCTGCTCCCCTTTCAGGCAGTGGACAGGCCGGCCTTCGCGGGTACGGAACGACACCGGGTGCGGCTACCGGAGGCAGGGGGCCGACACCATGGTTAGCCGGCTCGCCGGAGCCCGGAGGTTGGCCCGGCGGAGGACGGGAGACTCGCCGTGAGACGCGCACACGTGAGCGGGAGGACGCGGGGCCGGGTGCTCGGGCTGCTGCTGGGCGTGGCCTGTGCCGTGGCCGGTTGCAAGAAGGACCCGGACGGAGCGGCCGCGAAGCCCGTGGAGCCGGTGGTGACGCTCGGGCAGGAGAACGTCGCCCGCGCGGAGGCGCGAGAGCTGCAGTCGGGCCCCGGCATCTCCGGCACCCTGCAGGCGCGCCTGGCGGCCGCGGTGCGCGCGGAGGTCGGCGGCACCATCCTCGACATCAAGGCCGAGCAGGGCCAGCGGGTGAAGAAGGGCGAGGAGCTGGCGCGCATCGAAGCGGCCACCCTGAGGGACCAGCTCATCGCCACGCGCACCACCGTGCGCACGGCCAGCAGCGCGCTGCAGGTGGCCCGCGCCGAGGAGGAGCGCAGCGCGAAGCTCGCCAAGGCGGGCGTCATCACCCAGCGCGACCTCGAGCGCGCCCAGCTCGGGGTGTCCCAGGCGGAGGGACAGCTCGCGGAGGCGCGCTCGCGGCTGGCCCTGGCGCAGGAGCAGGTGGGCCGCTCGCGCATCACCGCGCCCTTCGACGGTGTGGTGAGCGAGCGCCAGGCGAGCACGGGTGACGTGGTGCAGCCCGGTACGCCGCTCTTCACGGTGGTGGACCCGCGCACGCTGCGGCTGGAGGCCTCCGTGCCCGCCGCGCGGCTGGAGCAGGTGAAGGCGGGCACGCCGGTGGAGTTCCAGGTCACCGGCTACGGTGAGCGCTCCTTCAGCGGCAAGGTGGAGCGCATCAACCCCGTGGTGGACCCGGCCACCGGCCAGGTGCGCATCTACGTGGCCATCCCCAACACGGACCTCGAGCTGCTCGCGGGCCTCTTCGCGGAAGGCCGCGTGGCCTCGCAGGCGCGGCGCGCGCTGGCGGTGCCGGTGGATGCCATCGACGAGACCAACGGTGCCCCCGCGGTGCTCCGCATCCAGGACGAGCGCGTGCAGCGCGTCCCCGTGACGCTGGGGCTGCGAGACGACGTCGCCCAGCAGGTGGAGGTCCGCTCCGGGCTCCAGGCGGGAGACGTGGTGCTGCTGGGCTCGGCGCGCGACGAGGTGGGCGAGGGCTCGCGCGTGAAGGTGGAGGCGCCGCGTCCGGAGTCGAAGCCCGTGGCGGACGACGGCCCGGGCGTGGGTGGCTCGGAGGCCCCGCCCAAGGCCCCGGCGCAGAAGCAGCAGGGACAGTCTCCCTCCACGCAGCCGAGCACGCAGGGGGCCTCGAAGGGCGCGACGTCTCCTTCGCCCTGAGGCCGCCCTCGTCCCATCGCATCCGCCGGGAGTCACTCCGTGTTCATTTCGGACTTCGCCATCAAGCGTCCCATCGTCACCATCACCGCGATGGTGGCCCTGGTCGTCTTCGGCCTCGTGGCCCTCTGGCAGCTAGAGACGGACGAGTTCCCCGACGTCCAGCAGCCCGTCATCAACGTCACCATCGTCTACCCGGGCGCCTCGCCGGACACGGTGGAGCGCGAAATCGTCGAGCCGATTGAAGACGCCATCTTCGCCATCAACGGGGTGGACCCGAAGGAAACGACGTCCACGGCCACCGACGGCCTGGCCACCTTCATGGTGTTCTTCAACTTCGAGAAGGACATCCAGGAGGTGTCCCAGGACATCCGCGACGCCATCTCCAGCAAGCGCGCGGACCTGCCGCAGGAGATGGAGGAGCCCATCCTCACGCGGTTCGACCCGGCGGACCAGCCCATCGTCTCGCTGACGCTCACCTCGGACCAGCTCGACGTGGCGGCGCTGTCTCGCGTGGCGGACCCGCTGGTGGTGGGCGAATTGCGCTCGGTGCCCGGCGTCGCGCAGGCGGACGTGGTGGGCGACGTCGAGCGGGAGATGACGGTGCAGCTCAAGCCGCAGGCGATGCAGGCGGCGGCCGTGTCGGTGGCGGATGTGGTGGCCGCGCTGCAGGCGCAGAACCTGGCGGCGCCGGTGGGCCGCATCAACTCCAAGCTGTCCGAGGAGTCCATCCGTCTCAAGGGACGCCTGGAGCGCGTGGAGGAGTTCCGCGACATGGTGGTGGCCACGCGCAACGGGCAGGCCATCCGCCTGTCCCAGGTGGCGGACGTCTTCGTGGGCTCCGAGGAGCCGCGCACGCTGGCGCTCTATGAAGGCGCGGAGGCCGTGGGCATCGAAGTGCTGAAGTCCAAGGGCTACAGCACCACCGAGGTCGCCGACGCGGTGCGTGCGCGCGTGGAGGCCCTGCAGACGCGGCTGCCCGCGGGGGTGAAGCTGGCCATCGTCCGCGACGCGGGCGTGCGCGTGGAGAACGCGGTGGAGAACGTGCAGTCCGCGCTGCTGGAGGGCGCGATTCTCACCGTGCTGGTGGTGTTCATCTTCCTCAACTCGTGGCGCTCCACCGTCATCACCGGCCTGGCGCTGCCGGTGAGCGTGCTCGCGGCCTTCATCAGCGTCTGGGTGTTCGGCTTCACGCTCAACACCATGTCGCTGCTGGGCCTGACGCTGGCCATCGGCATCCTCATCGACGACGCCATCGTGGTGCGAGAGAACATCGTCCGCCACGTGGAGATGGGGAAGGACCACTACACGGCGTCGCGCGAGGGCACCTCGGAAATCGGGCTCGCGGTGTCGGCGACCACGTTCTCCATCGTCGCCGTGTTCGTCCCGGTGGCCTTCATGTACGGCGTCGCCGGGCAGTGGTTCAAGCCGTTCGCCCTGACGATTGCGTGCGCGGTGCTGGTGTCGCTGTTCGTCTCCTTCTCGCTGGACCCGATGCTGAGCGCCTACTGGCCGGACCCGCAGGTGGAGAAGGGCGCGCGGCGCGGCTTCATCTCCCGGCAGCTGACGCGCTTCAACAGCTGGTTCGACCGGCAGGCGGACCGCTACAAGAGCGTCATCGCCTGGGCGCTGGACCACCGGCTGGCCATGGTGCTGGTGGCGGTGGGCTCGCTGGTGGGCGCGCTCGTGCTGCAGGGCACCGTGGGCGGCGCGGGCTTCGTGCCGGTGAGCGACCGCGCGGAGGTGGAGGTGCTGGTGGAGACGCCGCCGGGCTCCAGCCTGGACTACACGCGGCGCAAGGTGGAGGAGGTGGTGCGCCTCACCCGCGCGCACCCGGAGGTGGCGTACACGTACAGCACCATCGGCGTGCCGCTGCCGCTCAGCGCGCCCGGCGTGGACCAGGCACTGGTGTACGTGCGCCTCAAGCCGAAGGCGGAGCGCGACGTGAGCCAGGACGCGCTCGGCCGCATCTTCCGCGACGAGCTGAAGACGATAGGTGGCGCGAAGGTCTCCGTGTTCACCTCCGGCTTCGGCGGCGCCTTCAAGCAGATTCAGTTGGAGCTGCGGGGGCCGGACCAGAAGGTGCTGACGCAGCTCGCGCAGCAGGTGCAGAAGGAGATGGAGGCGGTGCCGGGCGCGGTGGACGTGGGGCTGTCCACGCGCGGGCAGAAGCCGGAGCTGGAGGTGGCGCTGAACCGCGGGCTGGCGGGACAGCTCGGCGTCACGGTGGGGCAGGTGGCCCAGGTGCTGCGCCCGGCCTTCGCGGGCCTGGACGTGGGGGACTGGGTGGACCCCATCGGTGAGACGCGGGACGTGATGATTCGGCTGGCGCCCGAGGCCCGCGACAACCCGAACGACCTGGCGCAGCTGCCCATCCGCGTGGCCGGGGTGCCGGGCGGCCCGATTCAGCTGGTGCCGCTGGGGCAGGTGGCGGACATCCGGCAGACGCTGGGGCCGGCGCAGATTACGCACCTGGACCGCGAGCGCGTCATCAACATCCAGGCGAACACGCAGGGGCGCTCGCTGACGGAGGTGATGACGGAAATCCAGGAGCGGGTGAAGAACGTGCAGCTGCCGTCCGGCTACACGCTGACGACGGGCGGCGAGTCCGCGGACCAGGCGGAGGTCTTCACTCGCGTGTTCATCGCGCTCGGGGTGGCGGTGCTGCTGATGTACCTCATCCTGGTCATCCAGTTCGGCTCGTTCCTGGACCCGCTGGCCATCCTCCTGTCGCTGCCGCTGTCGCTCATCGGCGTGGTGCTGGCGCTGCTGATTACAGGCGACACGCTCAACATCATGAGCCTCATCGGCGTCATCCTGCTGATGGGCATCGTCGCGAAGAACGCCATCCTCCTCATCGACTTCGCGAAGTGGTCTCACGAGAAGGGCATGCCGCTGCGCGAGGCGCTCATCGAGGCGGGACGCATCCGCCTGCGCCCCATCATCATGACGACGCTGGCGCTGGTGGCCGGCATGATTCCGGTGGCCATTGGCGCGGGCGAGGGCGGCGACTTCCGCGCGCCGCTGGGCCGCGCGGTGATTGGCGGCACGATTACGTCCACGCTGCTGACGCTGCTGGTGATTCCGACGGTGTACGAAATCCTGGTGGATGGCCGGAACTGGATGAGCCGCAGGCTGCGCAAGGTCTTCCACATGCGTCCGCCCCAGGAGCACGGGCCCCACGGTGGCGGCGGCGAGCCCCGCCCCGTGCCCCAGGCTCGTCAGGACTGAGCTGTGAGTCCGTCAGGCCGGGCCCTTCCGCTTCGTCCCGTCGGCCCAAAACCGACAAAGGACACGGAAGCATGGGCTGGGCCACGGACGCGCTTCAGGCGCTCGAACGAGGTGAGCAGGTAACCGTCCGTCCACGAGGAGGCTCCATGCGGGGCCGCATCGAAGACGGGCAGCGGGTGACGTTGGGACCGGTGGACCCTCAGGAGGTGGACACCGGGGACGTGGTGCTGGTGCGGTGGAAGGGCGGCGTCCTCCTGCACCTGGTGAAGCAGGCCACGAAGGACCGGGTGCTCATCGGCAACAACGTGGGCCGCATCAACGGGTGGGCCCAGCGGACGGCGGTGGTGGGCCGGCTCGTCAAGGTGCATCCACTCGGCTCCTGAGCTCGCCGGACGTTGATGTTGAACGTCTGGCCCGTCAGGACGGTTGGCGCCTCGCGCGGAGGCCCGTAGGGTCCGCGGCTGCCCCATATGGCTCCAGCGCTGCTGCCCGTAGACCACCACCGGCTCGTCACCGAGGCCCTCGCCGCGCTCGACATCCGCAATTGCGTGTTGAGCATCCACGACCCGAGCTTCCCCAGCCTCCCCGAGGAGGACACGGGCTGGGGCTCGCCGTACTCGGAAGGCGCGGCGCGCTTCCTCGCCTTCGCGCGGGAGCTGGGCTTCAACGGCATCCAGCTCGGGCCGCAGGGGCAGACCACCGAGTACAACGCGTCGCCGTATGACGGCACGCTCTTCTCGCGCAACCTCCTCAACGTGGCGCTCGCGCCGCTGGAGGAGCCCGAGCCCTGGGGCGCGCTGCTGCCGCGCGGGCGCGTAGCCGCCCTCGCCGCGAGCCGTCCGCGAGGAGCCGGCCCGGGCGAGCGCTACCGCCACGCCTTCCGCACGCAGCTCGCCGCGCTGCACGAGGCCTGGGAGTCCTTCCGCCGCCAGCGCGAAGCCCCGGAGGCGTCTGCGGCCCTGCGCGCGCTGGCCGGGCGCTTCGCCACCTTCCGCCAGCAGCACCACGCATGGCTCCTCCGCGACGGCCTCTTCGACGTGCTGTGCGAGGAGAAGCACGAGCCGGACTGGAGGCGCTGGGGCGACTCGCTCGACGGACGGCTGTGGAGTCCCCGCCACGAGGAGCAGGCCGCTGCCGCCGCGCGCCTCGTGGAGCTGGAGGCCCGGTATGCGGACGCGCTGGAGCGCCAAGCCTTCTTCCAGTTCCTCGTGCACGCGCAGCACCAGGCCCTGCGCGAGCGCACGGCGGGGTGGCGGCTGAAGCTGTACGGCGACTTGCAGATTGGCTTCTCACCGCGCGACACGTGGGCGTGGCAGGGACTCTTCCTGCGCAGCTACCTCATGGGCGCGCCGCCCAGCCGCACCAACCCGGACGGGCAGCCGTGGAACTACCCCGTGCTGGACCCGGAGCAGTTCTTCGAGGACGACGACGCGGGCGTGGCCGCCGGGCAGCGGACCGGGCCGGTGCTGCGCTTCATGAACGCGCGCATGGACAAGATGCTCGGCGAGTACGACGGGCTGCGGCTGGACCATCCGCACGGGCTCGTGTGCCCGTGGGTGTACCGCGCGGACATGCCGGATGCGCTGTGGTCCGTGCAGCACGGCGCGCGCCTCTTCTCGTCACCGGACCTGCCGGACCACCCGGACCTCGCGCGCTACGCGCTGGTGCACCCGGAGCAGCTGGACCGCACGGTGCCTCGCTATGCGGACGGAGAGGTGAAGTCCCTCACGCCGGAGCAGGTGCGCCGCTACAGCGTCCTCTTCGACACCATCGTGAGCGCGGCGCGGCGCAACGGGAGGGATTTGGGAGATTTGCTCGGCGAGGTGCTCAGCACGCTGCCGTACCCGCTGGAGCGGGTGCTGGCGCAGTACGGGCTGGGGCGCTTCCGCGTGACGCAGAAGGCGGACCTGAACAACCCGGCGGACGTGTACCGCAGTGAGAATGTCGCGCCCGAGGACTGGGTGATGGTGGGCAACCACGACACGAAGTCCCTGTGGCAGCTGGTGGGCGAGTGGCAGTGGCGCGGCCGGCTGAAGGCGCAGGCGGACTACCTCGCGTGGCGCCTGTGTCCGGAGGAAGCCGAACGGGAGGCCTTCGCGCAGCGGCTGGCGGCGGACCCGGGGCAGCTCGCGCAGGCGAAGCTGGCGGACCTGTTCGCCAGCCGGGCGCGCAACGTCATGATGTTCTTCACGGACCTGCTGGGAATGACGGAGACGTACAACACGCCCGGCACGGTGGACGCGCGGAACTGGTCCCTGCGAGTGCCGGGGGACTGGGCGCGCGAGTACCGCGAGCGGCTCCGAGGTGACGCGGCGCTGAACGTGCCCGCGGCGCTGGCCATGGCCCTGCGCGCGAGAGGCGCGGAGACCCGCGAGCGGCACCCGACGTTGCTCGCGGGCCTGGACCGGCTCGCGAGCGAGCTGCGCGGCGGGGCCTGAGCCGCCTCCCGCCGTGACGTCAGTGCTGCACGTCCACCACGAGGCGGGTGGGCGCCTGCAGCTCCATGACGCGGTACTTCTTGGGGCCCTTGTTGCCGAGCACCCACGTCACCTCGCCCTCGAAGTCACACGTGCGCTCCAGCTCGAGGATGACGGGCAGGCCGGGCTTCAGCTCCCGCTCCGCGACGGTGGCCTGACCCTTGTCGTCGTGCCCACGCGCCGGCGTGAGCGTCACCTGGAGCCAGCCCTGGCCGGCCACGGACGTCGGGTCTCCCGAGCCGCACTTGATGATGGGCTTGTCCACGTACTCCAGCCGGTAGCCCGGGAGGCTGGCGCCGTCGAACTCGAACACCACGCGGTCGAAGTCCGCGTGCTGCCCCGCGCGCACCGAGCGCAGCGTCACCGGCCTGCCCGGGGCGCGCTTCAGCGTCACGTTGCCCGCGGTCCACTCGCGGTTCTTCAGGTTCTCGGGAGTCTGGCCTGTCGCCGCTCCAGGCGCAGGGGTGGCCGACCCGGTGTGGGGGCTGCCCGTGGTCTGCGCGGCCCCGCTAGGAGCACTCCCCGTCGTGGGCGCGCCCCCACCAGCAGGGCTCCCCGTCCCGGGCTCGGCGGCGGGAGCCTCCTCCCGCACTTCCTCGGGAGGTGGCGCCGGCACCGTGCCCCCCTCACCGGGGAGCACGACATGCACGGGCGGCTTCGCGGCGGCTTCACCCTCACGGGGCAGGGTGCCCGGCGGCGGGCCCGCGGGCTGGGCGGGCGAGTCCTCCGGAGCGGGCAGCTCCGCGGCGGGATGCGGAGGCCCCTCCTCCTTCTTCGAGCACCCGGCGATTGCGATACACCCCGCGAGCCACAGCGACGTCAGCCTGCGCATCGTCCCTCTCCTGGCGGCCCGCTCGGTGAGGGCCCATGGCCTCCCTCTCGCACGAGCGGCGTCCGGGTTCCAGCCCGAAGCTCGCGCCTCACTGCCCCGGTGTCGGGCCGAGGAGCGCGCCGAGGTCCGCGTCGCGCAGGAAGTTGACCAGCACGCCGTCAATCTTCCGCACGCCGTCCACCACCACGGTGGGCTTCTCGAAGAAGAGGTTGTTCCACACGAAGTCGGCCAGGGCCTGCTCGGCGCGCGGGGACCAGCTGGCATCCATGGGCCCGCGGTAGTACCCGAGCTTGTGCAGCGCGCGCTTCACCACCTTCGTGTTCTCCCGGTCCAGCGGCACCAGGTCCGCCGCGTACGTCACGGCGAGGCCGGCCTGGTGGCGGTTCAGCTGCACCTCCAAATCCCGCAGCGCAGTGGTGCTGCCGTGGGCGACGGCCTCGGCAATCACGTGCGTGTAGAAGGCGGAGTCGTCCGTGCTGTTCCACACCCGGACGACGCCGGATCGCTCACCATTCAGGTCGCCACCCACGCGCGAGCCGGCCTTGAGCGAGGCGAACAGCCGCTGCGGCAGGCTGCCCCGGGCGAGGTCGAAGGCCTCGGCCATGACGCGGCACATGTCGGCGGTGGTCTGGTTGTTGGCCTGCACCACGTAGGTGGCGCCCTTCACGGCGCAGAGGGAGGGACGGTTCTCTTCACCGGTGCGCTGGCCCACCGCCACGGTGCCGTCGGGATGCAGCTTCACCGCGGCGAACTGGCGCAGGCTGGCCCACGGGTCCAGGGTCATCACGGTGTCGATGGCGGCCTGCGGCGCGTCCCCCGCGTCGATGCGGGAGAGGATGTAGTTGGCGGCATCCACCGAGGGAATCGACATGGTGGCCACCGCCACGTCCGGGCGCCCGTAGGGCACCAGCCCGCTGACGCCGCTGGGGAAGGAGATGACGGCCATACCGCACGACTTCTCCACCGGGTCGCACGCGACGATGGCGCGCGTGCCGAACAGGCGCGTGTTGACCGCGGGACGGTCCGCCGCGGCAGCGGTGGAGGACGCCAGAAGCAGGGACGAAACGACCAGCAGGCTGCGCTTGAACGGCTTCATCGTCGGGACCTCGGGAACGAGGGCGTCCGCTCCGCGCGCGCCAGACGGCACGGCGGTGGAGCCCTCGCGGATGGGGGATGGAGTCGAAGTCCGGGGCGCGGGTGTCATCCGCCCCGGAGCTGTCGGGGCAAAAAACGATGCAGCTCCCTGCTCATATCGGGCGACACGGGACGTCCCGGGAATACACGCAGGCGCCTCGCGTGGCGGCGCGGCGTACGCGTCGCTCCGACCTTTCCGGAGAGGGCCCGGCGTCCTGGTTGCCCGGGGCACGGTGGGCCGGAAAATTGAAACAGCGGCACTTCGGCCACTGGATGCAAATGCATGACACACGGGGGGCCGGGCCGCGGTTATGGTGCGCGCCCGGCCGCAGTCCGCGTGCCCGCTCCAACGCGAACGAACCGGAGAGCAACACCTCATGGCAATCGACCTCACCTCCCTTCCCCGCCCTTCACGGGATGACTCCACCGTGGGCACCATGGCGAGGGGCCTCGTCGGCAGCGAGATTCTCAAAATCGCCGCGCAAATCCGGGAGCTCGTCGCCAAAGGCCAGAAGGTGTGCAACCTCACGGTGGGCGACTTCGCGCCGAAGGAGTTCCCCATCCCCGACGGGCTGCGGCAGAACATCGCCACCGCGCTCCAGGCCGGGGAGACGAACTACCCGCCGTCCGACGGCGTGCTCGACCTGCGCCAGTCGGTGCAGCGCTTCTACGAGCGCGCGCTCGGCCTGAAGTACCCGCTGGAGGGCATCGTCATCGCCGGCGGCGCCCGCCCCATCATCTACGGCACCTACCGCGCCGTGCTGGACGAGGGAGAGACGGTCGTCTACCCGGTGCCCTCGTGGAACAACAACCACTACGCGTACATCATGGGCGCCAGGAGCGTCGTGGTGGAGACGGACCCCGCGCACGGCTTCATGCCCACGGTGGAGCAGCTCGCGCCGCACCTGCCCTCCGCGCGCCTCCTGTGCCTGTGCAGCCCGCTCAACCCCACCGGCACCATGATTGCCCCGGACACGCTGGCCGCCATCTGCGAGCGCGTCGTCGCGGAGAACCGCGAGCGTGAGAAGCGCGGCCACAAGCCGCTCATCCTCATGTACGACCAGATTTACTGGGTGCTGAGCTTCGGCGCGGTGAAGCACGTGACGCCGGTGGAGCTGGTGCCGGAAGTGGCGCCGTACACCGTCTTCGTGGACGGCATCTCCAAGGCCTTCGCCGCCACGGGCGTGCGCGTGGGCTGGGGCGTGGGCCCGCCGACCATCATCGCCCGCATGCGCGACGTGCTGGGCCACGTGGGCGCCTGGGCGCCCAAGGCCGAGCAGGTGGCGGTGGCCCGCTACCTCGACGACACGCAGGCCACCGAGTCCTTCCTCACGGCGATGCGCCAGCGCGTGGACGAGCGGCTGGAGGCGCTGCACAAGGGCTTCACGCGGATGCGCGAGGCGGGCCTGCCGGTGCAGCACATCGCCCCGCAGGGCGCCATCTACCTCTCCGTGCGCTTCGACCTGGTGGGCAAGGGCGGCCTGAAGACGAACGACGACATCCGCAAGCTCCTGCTGGAGAAGGCCAGCTTCGCGGTGGTGCCCTTCCAGGCCTTCGGCCTCCCCGCCGACACCGGCTGGTTCCGCCTGTCCGTTGGCGCCACCTCGGTGAAGGAAATCGAGGAGGCCCTGCCGCGCGTGGAGGCCGCCCTCCGCGAGGCGCTCGCCGCCGGGAAGTAGTCCGTCCCCGCCGTCCGGTGGGGCACCGTCCGCACGAGGTCCCCACCCTTCCCGGATTCGGGACGCGGGGGAGGGGCGAAGCCTGGAGAACGGCCCCGGGGGCTCCGCGTCGCATGGCATTTTCAGTCCGGGTCAGGACGTTCTTCCGGACGGGGAACCCGGGAATACACTGCCCGGGCCTCCGTTGGTCGGGCACGTGCCCGGCCGGGACCCAGGCGTCCAGGCTTCCCTCAACGCGGCCGACCATCACCACCCATGCTCAAGCGATTCGTGGATGTCCGGGACGAGGAGGTGGGCGCGGTCCTCGGCTCGTTCCTCTACTTCTTCACGCTGATGTGCGGCTACGCCATCCTCCGGCCCATCCGGAACGAGATGGGGACGGCGGGCAGCGTGAGGGGGCTGGACTGGCTGATGACGGCCACCTTCCTGGTGATGCTGGTGGCGGTGCCGGCCTACTCGGCCCTGGTGTCGCGCTGGCCGCGGCGCGTCGTCATCCCCTTCATCTACCGCTTCTTCCTCGTCAACATGCTCGCCTTCTTCGTGCTGCTGAAGCTCGGAGTGGCCCGCGAGGTGGTGGCGCGCGTCTTCTACGTCTGGCTGAGCGTCTACAACCTCTTCGTCGTCTCCATCTTCTGGAGCTTCATGGCGGATGTCTTCGCCAGCGGCCAGAGCAAGCGCCTCTTCGGCTTCATCGCCGCCGGCGGCACCGTGGGGATGCTGGTGGGGCCCTTCCTGGTGGGGCGCCTGGCCGAGCCGGTGGGGCCGGTGAACCTCATCCTCGTCTCGGCGGTGATGCTGGAGGTGAGCGCGCAGTGCGTGCGCCGGCTGAGCGGCTGGGCCCATGACGTGCAGCATCAGCCGCCCGCGGCGGAGGGGCCGGTGGGAGGCGGGGTGCTGGACGGGCTGAAGCTGCTCCTGACGTCGCCCTTCCTGCTGGCGCTCGGGCTCAACGTCTTCCTCTACGCCGCGACGTCCACGTTCCTCTACTACCAGGAGGTCCAGCTCGTCGCGGCGGTGGGAAAGACGGAGGCCGCGCGCGTGGCCGTCTTCGGCGACATCGACTTCATCGTGCAGCTGGTGACGCTGACGCTGCAGGCGTTCGTCACGGGGCGCGTCATCTCGCGGCTGGGGGTGGGGGTGGGGCTGGCGGTGGCGCCGGTCATCACCATTGTTGGCTTCCTGGGGCTTGCGGCGGCGCCGCTGCTGGGCGTGCTCATCGCCTTCAAGGCGGTGCGCGGCGCCAGCCACTACGCGCTGGACCGGCCGTCTCGCGAGGTCCTCTTCACCACGGTGGACCGCGAGGCCCGCTACAAGTCCAAGAGCTTCATCGACACGGTGGTGTACCGCGGCAGCGACTCGTTGAGCGGGCACCTGCAGAGCGGGCTGTCCAAGCTGGGGCTGAGCATGCCGGGCCTGTCGCTGGCGGCGGTGCCGCTGGCGGGGCTGTGGCTCGCGGTGGCGCTGTACCTCGCCCGGCACCAGCGCCGGCATTCTCCGGCCGCGCTTGGGCCCCCGGTTCCCGATAATGTCCCGGCCCGCTGAAGCGGCCCGTTCCGCACGCAGTCCTTCGAAGCAACAGGGCAACAGGAGAAACACGGCATGAAGCTGTCCCGTAGAGGAGTGATTCAGGGAGCGGCCGCGGTGGGCTCGCTCTGGGCGCTGGGCTGTGCCTCGACGAGCAAGTCCGGCGCGGGCGGTACGGACACGGGCGCGCAGGGGCAGGCCGCGAAGGTGCCGCCGCCCGGCAAGCCGCAGAGCATCCTCATCCTCGGTGGCACCCAGTTCCTGGGCCCGGCGCTGGTGGAGTTCGCGCGCTCGCGCGGCCACACCGTCACCCTGTTCAACCGCGGCCGCACCAACCCGGGCCTCTTCCCGGACGTGGAGAAGCTGCAGGGCAACCGCGACCCGAACCGGGACAACGGCCTGAAGGCGCTCGAGGGCCGCAAGTGGGACGCGGTGGTGGACACCTCCGGCTATGTGCCCCGCGTCGTGAAGGCCTCCGCGGAGCTGCTGGCGCCCAACGTGGAGCACTACGTCTTCGTCTCGTCCATCTCCGTCTACAAGGACATGACGAACTACGGCATCGACGAGAACTCGCCGGTGGCGACGATGCCGGACGAGACGAACGAGAAGGTGATGGAGAACTACGGCGCGCTGAAGGCGCTGTGCGAGAAGGCGGCGGAGACGGCCATGCCCGGCCGCGTCCTCAACGTGCGCCCGGGCCTGATTGTCGGGCCGGACGACCCGTCGGACCGCTTCACCTACTGGCCGGTGCGCGTGGCGCGCGGCGGCGAGGTGCTGGCGCCCGGTGACGGGCAGGACCCCGCGCAGTTCATCGACGCGCGGGATTTGGCCGCGTGGATCATCCTCGGCGTCGAGCAGCGCACGAAGGGTGTCTTCAACGCCACGGGCCCCAGCGAGCCGGTGCTGATGAAGGACTTCCTGGAGCTGTGCAAGAAGACCACGGGCGGCGACGCGCGCTTCACCTGGGCGGACACGGCCTTCCTGGACAAGCAGAAGGTGGCGGCCTGGACGGACATGCCGGTGTGGGTGCCGCGCACGGGTGAGGAGAAGGGCCTGGGGCGGGTGAGCATCGAGAAGGCGGTGGCCACGGGCCTCACCTTCCGGCCCACGGCGGACACGATTCGCGACACGCTGGCGTGGTTCAAGACGCTGCCGCCCGAGCGTCAGGCGAAGCTGGACGCCGGCATCACCGCGGAGCGTGAGAAGGAAGTGCTCGCGGCCTGGCACCAGGAGAAGGGCACCGCGAAGGCGGGCTGAGGCTCAGGCGCGGATGACGGTGACCGGGAGGCCCGAGGGTGTACGGGCCTCCTCGGCGCGGGTGCGCTCGGAGATGGGCGGCTGGCCGCTCCGGCGGTCGAAGAGCACGAGATTGCCTCGCCGTCGCCTCCCGGACACTCCACACTCCACCCCGCCAGTTCTTGCAACCAGGTTAACAGCTTGGCAGGACGGGGACGCGGCACGGCTCGCCCCTCACGGTGGAGCCTCTGTCCGCCGTGAGGGAGCAACGATGACGCCCGACCTGAACCTCTCCGTCTTCCTGCCGCGGGCCCGCGCGCTGAGCGTGCTGCTGGCCCTGGTGCTCGCGGCCTGCGGTGGCAAGGAGGTGAAGCCCGGAGGTGATGACCCGCTGGACGCCGGCACCGGCGACACGGGCCCCTGCGCCCCGCTGAAGCTCGAGCGCGACCAGCAACTCGATGGCTTCCATGTCGACCGCTACACCTGGCGCGACGACGACTGCCAGCCGCGCTCGGCCGCGCTCGTGCGCAACGACGCCAGGGACCCGGCGGGGTGGAACGGCGGCTACCTCCGCCGCTACACCTACGAGGTGCAGGGCGCCACGCGCACCTGCGACGGCGCGCACAACCAGGTCCCCGGCTGGGGCATGGTGGTGTGCCACCTCAAGGACGGCGCCACCTGGGGCAACTGGACGGAGGGCGTGCAGGGCACCTGGCGCGTCGCCTTCGAGGGCCGCCACCACGCGCTGCATGAGTTCCGCTGGCCGCTCCCGCTCGACGGCCACGTCGTCAACGTCACGGTGCACTACCTCTTCGCCACCGGCCGGAGCCACCCGCTCTACGCGATTACGCACGACGCCTCGGGCTTCGCCGCGGACCTCATCGAAGCGGACGTGCGCTCCCCCTACGGTGACCTGCTCTTCGACGCCAACGCCAACGCCGAAATCGCCGGCCTGGGGTGGGGGGACCGCAACCGCTTCGTCACGCTCTCCTCGCCGGTGACGATGAACACCGGCTGGGACTACGCCGCGCCCAACGTCGTCCCCTACACCCGCATGTGGACGGAGGCGCCGGACGCGGAGATGGGCGTGGTGCAGACGCAGACGTGGGAGCAGAAGCCCGCGGGCGGCTACTGGCTCTACCCCAGCCGGGGCACCCGCGACGCGGACGGCCCCATGCCCGTGGACTACAACTGGACGTACCAGCTCAACCAGTACGAGCTGCCTGGCACCACCCGCTCACACCGCCTGGCGTGGGGCAGCAACTTCGGCGCCGTGGGACAGCGCCAGTACCCGCGCTATGGCGACGACGCCAACCTCTCCGGCCACCCCTACCAGAGCTACTCCACCTTCCTCGTGCTGGGCACCCACGCCGAGGACCCGGTGCTGGCGCTGGCGGCCGAGGTGGAGGCCTGGCAGGGCGTCCGCCTGACGGCCACCGAGGGCACCGTGGCCACCCGCGGCCCCGGAGGCGTGGGGCGCGCCGACGCCGTGACGTACGACGTGCCCGGCTACAACCCCGTCTACGCCACCTGGGAGGCCCAGGCCGCCAGCAACCGCGCCACGCTCCGCTTCGAGGCCGGCGCCCGCTCCCTCACGAATCCCCTGGTGGTGCTGCGCGGCTACACCGCCGCGCTGGCGCCCTCCCGCGTCACGCTGGACGGGCAGGCGCTCACGGCCGACGTGGACTACTTCGCCTCCGTGGACACCGCCGGGGACGTGCTGTGGCTCACCGTGCACCGCACCCTCACCGGCACCATGACGCTGCACGTGGAGTGAGGCGCCCCCAGGCCCCTGAAAAAGCTACGGGGGATGCTCCGATGGACTCGGAGCACCCCCCGGAAATGACCCATTCTCGGGTTCGCTCTCCCCCTCTTGGCGAGCGTGACCCCGGGTCCCCCTACCGCAGACGCCACCGCCCCCGCGGCAACGTCCTCCCACCCGCCCTTGATGTGTCCGGAGGGCCTTGGACCCCTCCAGCGAACTTTTTTCGAGACGCGCTTCCCCCCGGTGCGCGTCAGCGCTTCATGCGGCGCGTGTCCGGTATCCCTTGTACCGACACCCGCATGAGCTGCTGTGACTCCCCCCTCGAGCGTCCGGCGTCCTCCCAGGGCACCGCGGGACGCGAGAGTGCCCGCATCCGCGCCAGTGTCTGGGCCCGTCCGAACGTCTGCGGGCGCATGGCTGCCACCCGCGTCACTCCCCCCATGACTTCACGAAGTGGCTCGGTGGCGGTCGACTTCGCGAGTGCCGCCAGCTGCGTCCGCTTCGCCCCCGCGAAGACGGCCAGTGCCGGTACCGCGATTCCCCCTGTCTCCCCCTCGACCGCCCTCTGCCACTCCACCCAGGACTGACGCCCTGGCCTGCGAATCGTGGCCCCTGTGTCTCCGCGCGACATGCCACCGGGCCTCATGCTTCCCCCCGGAATCCCCTGGCCCGACTCATGCGCGACGTGTGACATCTGCTTCCCCCCTACACCCATGGTGAAGCTGCTTCCCCCTGTCGTCAGGCGCCGTTGGCGACTGGCAACAAGGGCATACTGACCCAGGCGCGGGGAGCAGTTTTCTTCTGCCGCGCCAAATGCTTGCGCGAAGGCGCCAGCGTGCGCGGACCCGCCACGCGAGGGCGGGAGGGCCCCGGGAGCTTTCCCATTTCCTCGGACCTGGAGCGTTGGGAACGGAGCGTGCGCGGAGGTGACACGGCCCGCGTGGATTTCCCTCGGCCGGCCGTGGAGCGGGCAGGCGTGACAGGTAGGGACAGCGGGGCTCGGGCATGTCAGCCTGTCGCGATAGGGGAGAGGGCTTCCGCGGCGCGCCAGGGGCTCTACCCGGGGCGTGGGCGGAGCGGGCGGGAGGGGACAGGGCTTCATGAGGTGGGAAGAGATGGGCGAGTCGCCCCGCGAGGACAGGCTCGGGAGCAATGACGGCGCGCCGAATCGCGCCGGAGGGCGGGGGTCCGTGCTGGCGGTGCTGGCGGAGAAGCCGGCCGTGGCGCGCGACATCGCCCGGGTGCTGGGCGCCAATGAGCGCGGGGACGGCTTCCTCAAGGGCAATGGCTACGTGGTGACGTGGGCCATCGGCCACCTGGTGGGGCTGGCGCAGCCGCACGAGATTCGCCCGGACTGGAAGAAGTGGAGCCGCGCGCTCCTGCCCATGCTGCCGGCGGAGTGGCCGCTCGTCGTCTCCAAGGAGACGCACACCCAGTTCGGGGTGGTGAAGCGCGTGCTCAACGCGCCGGAAGTCTCCGCCGTGGTGTGCGCCACGGACGCGGGCCGCGAGGGCGAGCTCATCTTCCGCTACATCTACGAGGCCGCCGGGTGCCGCAAGCCGGTGCGCCGGCTGTGGGTGTCCTCGCTGACGGAGCGGGCCATCCGCGACGGCTTCCAGAAGCTCGCGGACGGGCGGGACTACGAGCCGCTGGCCGCCGCCGCCATGGGGCGCAGCCGGGCGGACTGGCTGGTGGGGATGAACCTGTCGCGCCTGTACACGCTGGCGCACGGCGGGCACGGGGAGATGCTGAGCGTGGGGCGCGTGCAGACGCCCACGCTGGCCATGGTGGTGGAGCGCGAACTGGCCATCCGCGACTTCGTCCCCCGCGACTACCTGGAGGTGGTGGCCACCTTCGTGCCGCGCTCGAAGGCCGTGCCCGTGGGGGCCATGTACCAGGGCACGTGGTTCCGCTCGGGGCCGGACGGCAGGCCCGTGGTGCCGCACGGCGAGTCCCCGCGCGAGGCCCGCCGCCTGGACGCGGATGGCAGGGAGGCCCAGGCCATCATCGACCGCGTGCGCAAGGGCAGCGCGGCGATTGAGTCCCTGGAGGCGGAGGAGAAGAAGATGCCGCCTCCGCTCCTCTACGACTTGACGGAGCTGCAGCGGCACGCCAACCGGCTCTACGGCTTCAGCGCGCAGCGCACGCTGGAGGTGGCGCAGGCGCTCTACGAGAAGCACAAGCTCCTGAGCTACCCGCGCACCGCCAGCCGGCACCTGTCGCGCACGGTGGCGGACACGCTGCCGGAGGTGGTGAACGCCATCCGCGCGCCCTTCGAGGAGGACCTGGCGCCGGGCACGGGCTCGCGGCCGCTCGGCAAGCGGTACGTGGACGACGCGAAGGTGACGGACCACCACGCCATCATCCCCACGCCCACGGCGCCGGACGGCGTGCGCCTGGCGCCGGACGAGCAGCGCATCTACGACCTGGTGTGCCGCCGGGTGCTCCAGGCCTGGCACGAGGACCACGTCTGGCGTGTCACCACGGTGATTACCGCGGTGACGTCCGGGGACGCGGCGGCGCGGGTGGTGGACCGCTTCCAGAGCACCGGCACGCAGGTGGAGCGGGTGGGCTGGAAGGTGCTGGACATCGGCGGCGGGCAGAAGGCGCCGCGTCCGAAGGCGGAGGGGAAGAAGGGCGAGGACGAGGAGCGCGAGCCGGACGACGAGCCGCAGTCGCTGCCCACCGGGCTGGAGCGCGGGCAGCCGCAGACGGTGGAGGACGCGGAGGCGGTGAAGAAGCGCACGCGCCCGCCGCCGCGCTTCTCGGACGCGTCGCTGCTCACCGCCATGGAGACGGCGGGCAAGGCGCTCGACGAGAAGGAGCTGGCGGACGCGATGCGCGAGACGGGCCTGGGCACGCCGGCCACGCGCGCGGCCATCATCGAGGTGCTGCTGGACCGCGAGTACCTGCGCCGCAAGGGCAAGGTGATGGAGGCCACGGAGAAGGGCATCCACCTCATCCAGGTGGTCCACCCGCACGTGAAGTCGCCCGCCATGACGGGGCAGTGGGAGGCGTGGCTCCAGCGGATTGAAAGCGGCGAGGGGCAGCTGGACGAGTTCCTCCGCGGCATCGAGAAGTACGTCATCGACGTGGTGGGGCAGGGGCCCACGAGCCCGGCCGGCGCGCCGCCGCGCTCCTTCCAGGCGCCCATGGGCGAGGGGCGTCCGGCCGCTCCCGGCGCGCGCACACTCGAAACGCAGCCCTCGTTCCAGGGAGCGGGCTCACAGCGGCCGGCCGTCCAGCGCTCCCTCCAGGACGCGCCCTCGCCGGGGTTCTCCGCGTCCGGCCCGCTCTCTCCGGGGCCTTCGCTGGGGAGCCAGGGCGGTCCGCGCCGTGTCGTCTCGAATGCGTTCTCCGACGCCTCGGTCCCTGCGTCCATGGCCCCGCTCCACGGCGGCATGGCCGTGGACCCGACGAGCTCCCGGGCCTGGCGCGGCCCCGAACCCGAGGCCTCCTCGTGGAACGCGGGCCCGGCGGGTGGCAGGACGCCCTCGCGCCGGAGTGCCGCCCCCACCGCGCCGCCGTCCGCGCAGCGGCCCGCGCGGGTGCCTCGCGCGCCCACGCCCCCGGACCAGCTCCGCCCGCTGCTGAAGCAGGCCTTCGGCTTCTCCGAGTTCCGCCCCTACCAGGAGGCCGTCTGCCGCGCGGCCACGGCGGGGGAGGACCTGCTGCTCGTCATGCCCACCGGCGCGGGCAAGTCGCTCTGCTACCAGCTCCCGGGCCTGGCGCGCGCGGGCACCACGCTCGTCGTCAGCCCGCTCATCGCGCTCATGGAGGACCAGGTGGCGCGGCTCCAGTCGCTCGGCTTCGCGGCGGACCGCATCCACTCCGGGCGGGACAGGGCCACGTCCCGCCAGGTGTGCGCGGACTACCTGGAGGAGCGGCTCGACTTCCTCTTCATCGCGCCCGAGCGGCTCGGCGTGCCCGGCTTCGTGGAGTTCCTCGCGCGCCGCACCCCCGCCCTCATCGCCATCGACGAGGCCCACTGCATCTCCCAGTGGGGTCACGACTTCCGCCCGGACTACCGCCTGCTCGGCGCGCGGCTGCCGCTGCTGCGGCCCGCGCCCGTGGTGGCCCTCACCGCCACCGCCACGCCGGACGTGCAGCGCGACATCGTCCAGCAGCTCGGGCTGCACGGGGCCGGAGGCAAGGCGCGCACCTTCATCCACGGCTTCCGCCGCACCAATATCGCCATTGAAGTGCGCGAGCTGAACCCCGGCGCGCGCGGTGACGCCATCCACTCGCTCCTGCAGGACGAGGAGAACCGGCCCGCCATCGTCTACGCGGCCACGCGCAAGCACGCCGAGCAGCTCGCGGACACGCTCGCGGGCGAGTTCCCCGCCGCCGCGTACCACGCGGGCCTCCAGCCCGCCGAGCGAGACCGCGTGCAGGCCGAGTTCCTCAAGGGCGCGCTGGAGGTCATCGTGGCCACCACCGCGTTCGGCATGGGCATCGACAAGCCGGACGTGCGCACCGTCATCCACGCCGCGCTGCCGGCGAGCCTGGAGGGCTACTACCAGGAGCTGGGCCGCGCGGGCCGCGACGGCAAGCCGTCTCGTGCGGTGCTGCTGCACTCGTACATCGACCGGCGCACGCACGAGTTCTTCCACCGCCGCGACTACCCGGAGCCCCGCGTCCTGGAGCGGCTGTTCCAGTCCACGGGCACGCAGCTGGAGCCGAAGGTGGTGCTCCAGGGACGCGTGCGCGGAGACCCGGAGGTGTTCGACAAGGCGCTGGAGCAGCTGTGGATTCACGGCGGCGTGGTGATGACGCCGGAGGAGACGGTGGCGCGCGGGCGGCCGGGGTGGATGGCCTCGTACACCTCGCAGCGCGAGCGCAAGCTGCTGCACCTGGAGCAGATGGGGCGCTACGCGGAGGCCCACGGCTGCCGCATGAAGCAGCTGGTGGCCCACTTCGGTGACGTGCAGGACTCCGGCGAGGCGTGCGGCCTGTGCGACGTCTGCGCGCCCGAGACGTGCGCCACGCTGCGCTTCGTGGAGCCCACCCGCGAGGAGTGCCACTGGCTGGAGCGCATCCTCGAGTCGCTGCACGAGCGCGACGGGCAGGCCATGGGTCGGCTCCACCGCGAGCTGTTCGGCGAGGCCCTCCCGCGCCGCGACTTCGAGCGGCTGGCGGGCGGCCTGGTGCGCGCGGGGCTGGCGCGGCTGGACGTGGACTCTTTCGACAAGGACGGGCAGGTCATCAACTTCCAGCGCCTGTCCCTGACGGACGAGGGCCGGCGCACCCGCGCGGTGGACCCCGGCCAGGTGTTCCTCCCGCTCCCGCTGGAGAAGGCGACGAAGAAGAAGCGCCGCAAGGCGGAGGCGTCGGGCACCGGGACGAAGCGCCCCTCACGCAAGCGCGCCTCACGCGCGGCGGGGGAGGCGGGCCCGGAGCGCTCCTCGCGCTCGCGTGGCGCGGCGCCGGACGCGGGGGACGAGGCCCGGCCGAAGCACTGGCGCGCCAATGCCCCGGCGGGAGGCTCGGAGGGCCGCTCCACCTGGAATGCGTCCCGCGGCGCGCGCCCGGACATCGTCTATGACGACGCGCCGGCCCCCGCGTCGCGCGGGCGGCGCGCCGTGCTGAGCGACGCGGACGGGGCGGAGGCATCTCCGGCGCTGGTGGAGTCGCTCAAGGCCTGGCGGCTCGCGGAGGCGCGCAAGCGCCGGGTGCCCGCGTTCCGCATCCTCACGGACAAGGTGCTGGGCGCCATCGCCGTGGCCCGGCCGGAGAACGGCCGGGAGCTCATGGCCATCCACGGCGTGGGCCCCGCCCTCACCGAGCGCTACGGCACGGAAATCCTCTCCCTCGTCTCGCGCCGGCGCTGAGGGCTCGGGGCCGGGTGTCACCGGCCCGGCGTGTCGTCGCGCAGCGCCGGGCCCCGTCCCCGTCCTGGAGCGGCCAGCCAGGCAGGAAATCCTTTTCCCTGCACGTCAGGGCACTGTGCCTCCATGTGGGCGGGCTTCACCTTTCGGCCCATCCAGCGCGGGGGCGCGCGGGCGAGGGGGAAGCGCGAGATGGAACTGGGTTTCGAGACCATTGGGAATGCCACACTCATCTGCCACGACGAAGGTCCGGTGTTGGTGACGGACCCCTGGACGGACGGCGGGGCGTACTTCGGGAGCTGGACGCTGTCGCACGAAGTCCCGGAGGCCCAGCGCGACGCCATCCAGAAGTGCCAGTACGTGTGGCTGTCCCATGGCCACCCCGACCACCTGAGCGCGGAGTCGCTGGAGAAGCTGCGCAAGGCCACGCTGCTGGTGCCCAACCACTTCGGCAACCGCATCCGCGATGACCTGCGCGGCCAGGGCTTCAACGTCCACGTGTTGACGGACCGGGTATGGACGCAGCTGTCCCCGCGCATCCGCGTCATGTGCCTGCCGGACATGAACCAGGACGCGGTGCTGCTGGTGGACGTGGGCGGGCGGCTCGTCATCAACCTCAACGACGCGGGAGACCGCGGCTGGGGCCGCTACGTGCGGAGCATCGTCCGGGGCTACAAGGAGTCGTACCTCCTGGCCCTGTCCGGCTACGGCGACGCGGACATGATCAACTACTTCACCGAGGATGGGCAGCGCATCGCCCCGTACGCCGCGGCCAGGAACCCGGTGGGCCGCACCATCGCCCGCCAGGCCGAGTTCTACGGCGCCCGCTACTTCGTGCCCTTCAGCTCCATGCACAAGTACCAACGCGCCGACAGCGTCTGGGCCTCCGAGTACACCACCACGCTGGAGGACTACGCCCGCGGCTTCGAGTCCCAGTCCTGCGCGCTCTTGCCGGCCTTCATCCGTCAGGACTTCCTCCAGGACAGCACCGAGCTCATCCGCCCGAAGGAGCGCGCCCTGCGCCCGGTGGACCCGAAGGAGTTCGGCGACGACTGGAGCGAATTGCTGGAGGCCGACGAGGCCAGGGCGCTGCGCGAGTACTTCGGCTCCATCGAGCACCTGGGCACCGCGCTGGACTTCCTCCGCTTCCGCGTGGGCGGGCAGGACCACGTCATCGAGTTCCACACGCGCCGCTTCCGTCGCGGCATCACCTTCGAGGCGCCGCGCAACTCGCTGATGACGGCCGTGCGCTACCAGGTCTTCGATGACTTGCTCATCGGCAACTTCATGAAGACCACCCTGCACGGCGACTTCGGCGAGGGGCGGCTGTACCCGGACTTCAGCCCCTACGTGGCCAAGTACGCGGACAACGGCCGCGCGCGCACGCGCAACGAGCTGAAGACGTACTTCGCCGACTACCGCAACAGGGACCCGGTGGGCTTCCTGCGCGCCAAGGTGGAGGCCCACTGCGTGCGGCCCCTGCAGACGCAGTCCGCCGAGCTGCTGCGCACCCTGCTGCCCGCCGACTCCGCCGCCTTCCGCGCCGCGAAGGAGACCTTCTGGAAGGTGCGCCGCGCGATTTTGTAGCACCTCAAAGCAACTGCTGGCGCGGTGCGCCGATATTGCATATGTCCGGGCGCACTGCGTCGGCGGATTTGACGCAGCCTGTCTGTGTGGATACCGTGAGTCACCCACACTGCGCGCGTGAGTGCGTCGTGCTCCCAGCTGGCGGGGAGCTGCGACCTCCGGGCGGGTGACCGGTAACACTACAACACCGTCCTCTTTCCATACGCTCATCCGCGCGAGGCGATTTCCCTACGCCTGCGCTGACTTATGCTCCGAGTTGTCACTTGTTTTTACATTCGCGGCTTGAGAGCCTGGAGTGCAGATAGTCCAGGTTAAGCCGCGATTTCGGTTTTCACCCTCTGAGTGAGATGTGGCCCGTCAATTGCTGATGGGTCGGCGCGCACCGGGTCGCGGCTGGTGGAAGCCAGGCGGACGGTGCGTCCCCCGCAGTAGTTTTCAGAGGAACCCCCGATGCTCAAGTTCCGTAACTTTGCGCTGATGGCTGGTGTTGCCCTTCTCGGTACCGCGTGCGGTGGCCCCGAGGCCTCCGAGACGCAGGCCCCCACGATGTCGTGGGAGGAGTTCCAGGCGAACGCCTACCAGGATGAAGAGGGCAAGTTCGTCATCGACGGCGACATGGCCTTCGATTCGAAGGAAGAGCTGAAGGCCTTCTACGACGAGAACATCGCCAACGAGACCGGCAGCAGCGCCGGTGGCCTGGCGGTGTACTACCTCAGCGGCCGTGACGTGAAGTGGACCGCCACGCAGGCCCGCAACCTGACCTACTGCGTGAGCAGCAGCAGCTTCGGCAGCCGCTACAGCACCATGGTCAGCGCGATGAACAGCGCGACGGCGGCCTGGGAGGCCACCGCGAACGTGAACTTCATCCACAGCACCAGCTACGACAGCAACTGCACCGCGTCCCAGACGGGCGTGCTGTTCGACGTGCGCCAGACGAGCACCACGTCCTACGTGGCGCGCGCGTTCTTCCCGAACTCCGCTCGCTCGGGCCGCAACATCCTCGTGTCCACCAGCGCCTTCGGCGGTGGAGGCTCCTGGTCGCTGACGGGCGTGCTGCGTCACGAGCTGGGCCACGTGCTCGGCCTCCGTCACGAGCACACCCGCTCCACGGCGAGCGGCTGCTACGAGGACGCCAACTGGCGCGCGCTGACCTCGTATGACCGCGCCTCGGTCATGCACTACCCCCAGTGCAACGGCACCCAGACGGGCGACCTCGTCCTGACCAGCCTGGACAAGACCGGCGCCCGCGCGCTGTACCCGTAATCAAGCGGCGCACGGCTGACGCACCCGCCACGGCGTGAGCCGGGGCGGGCCGCTCAGGGCCGGAAAGGCCGGGGGGTTCCTCTTCTCACGAGGGGGCGCCTTCCGGCCTTCGTCGTTTCCGGCGCGCGCGCGGGGCGGGTGCTTCACATCGGCGTGCTGGCGCCGAGCTCGTCGCCCGCGCTGGACTGCTCGAAGAAGATGAGCGTCTTCACGTGGTCGGCGCCTTCGATGTCCAGGCACTCCAGCTCGCCGCTCTCGCTCTCGTCCGCGTAGATGTGGTCCGGCGTGCTGATGCGGTGGGTGATTTCGTCCCCGGGCCGGCCGACGATGATTTCGACGGAGCCCTTGTCGCTGCCCTTCTCCTCGAGGGCAATCTCGATGAGCGGCAGGCGGCTGGCGAGCGGCTGCTCACCCAGCTCGGGGCTCTCCATCTCGATGCGGACCCAGTGGTCCTTCTCCAGGTTGCTCAGCAGGGCGAGGTAGTCGGCCCACCCCTCCCGGGGAATCTCTCGCGTGTGGTGCATGTGTGCAGCCCTCCGGCTTCCGTCTCTCTGAGGAAACCGTAAGGCGTGCGCGCTCGCGGTGAGCGGCGGGCCTGCCCTCCAGGTGTGGCAGGGAGGCCACCTCCACGCCCTCGCAGCGCCGGTCGGCGGCCCGCGGCGGGACTATTCCGCGAGCGCCCGCACCTCGTCGCCCGCCATCACCAGGCGGACGGTGCCGGCCGCATCCTGCCGGCCGAAGTGCTCGTACGCGGCGCCCTCCAGCAGCGGGGCCAGGGTGGTGCGCAGGCCGCGCGCGCCCGTCTCGCGCTTGAGGGCGCGCCCCACCACGTGCTCACGCACGGCGGGCTCCACCAGCAGGCGCAGGCCCTCCTGCTCGAACTCGCGCTCGTACGCGCGCAGCACGTTGTGCTGGAGGATGTCGCCCAGGGTGGCCGCGTCCAGCGGGGCGAAGGACACCAGCCGGTTGAAGCGGCCGATGAGCTCCGGGATGAAGCCGTAGCGGGCGAAGGCGGTGGTCTGCTCCAGCTGCTCCTGCGACACCTGCGAGGCGATGGCCTCCTGCTGGAAGGCGCGCGGCTCGCGGCCGAAGCCCAGCCGCTCCTCGCGCGCCATGCCCTCGGCGGTGGAGCGCAGCCCGCTGAAGGCGCCGCAGGCGATGAAGGTGAGGCAGGCCAGGTCCATGTTCTCCGGCTGCAGGCGGCTGGTGAAGCCGAAGTCCGCCGGGAAGTCCGCGCTGGAGGCGGACAGCAGATGGAGCAGGCTGCGCTGCACGCCGAAGCCGCTGACGTCCTTGGTGGTCTGCTGCCCGGCGAAGCGGCTGTCGGAGCGGCTGGTGGCGAGCTTGTCGAACTCGTCCATGCAGATGACGCCGCAGGCGGCCCACTCCGCGTCCTTGTCCGCCACCTCGTACAGGCGCGACAGCAGGGTGTTGACGTCGTCGCCCACGTAGCCCGTCTCGGAGAACTGGGTGGCGTCCGCCAGCACGGTGGGCACCGCGAGGATTTCGCGGAACAGCAGCTCCACGAGGAACGTCTTCCCGGAGCCGGTGGGCCCGAGGAACAGGCAGTTCTCCCGCAGGCCCGGCTCGGGGGCGAGCCCCTCCAGGTGGAGGCGGCGGATGCGGCGCAGGTGGCGGTAGGCGAGCACCGAGGCCGCGCGCCGCGCCTCGTCCTGACCGCGGTAGCCCAGGTCCGTCAGGCGCGCGTCGATTTCGCGCGGGGACAGCACCTCGAGGGCGGCGACGCGTGCGCGCACGTCGTCTCCGCGCGGGATGGACCGCGGCTCCAGGCCAGTGCGGGCGATGCTCATTCCAGGGGGCTCCAGGGCTCCGCGCTCTCGCGGAGGGCGCATCATCCCGGCGGAACGGCGCGGCCACAAGACACACGGGGCACGCGCGGCGCCTTCCCGACGTGGACCGCGCGCTCCCCTGGCCGCCCGCCTGCCGGGACGCCGGAGCCGGTCGGACCACCCCTGCGGGGGCGAATGGCGCGGGCCATGGCTGGCCGCGCCCTGTTCGCCCCGACGCACCTGGAGTGGCCAGGCCTGCGCCGGCTCACGCTGCCGTTGCCGCCGCACCGTGAGCCGGGAGTCCCCCTGACGCGCTGGCTAGAGCGCGACGGCGGACGTCAGCGTGAAGGCCGCGCGGGACTCCGCGCCGCCCGTCGCGGTGACGCTGGCGGGGTGGCCCGGGTCGGTGGTGAAGCCGAGCCCCTCGGGCCCCTCGATTTCCACCTGGAAGGCGCCGGGGATGAGGAACTTGAAGTTGGCCTCGAAGGTGCCGTCGCCGTTGTCGTCGGTGAAGGCCAGCGGCTCGCGGCTGCCCTCGGCGTTGACGAGCACCGCGTTGAAGGCGGACAGCTCCACCTTCGCGTCGCCCACCACCGGCAGGGTGACGCCGGCGCCTGTCTTCAGGCTCACCACGATGTTGGAGGAGAACTCCAGGTCCGCGCCCTTGATGACGGGGCTCATCACCCAGCGGTCCGAGCCGCCGGCCGCGCGCCCGAAGCTCTGCGCCACGTCGAAGTCCACGAGGATGACCTTCTGCTCCTGCTCGCTGGACACCGTCACGTCCGCGTCGTTGGCGAACTTCACCTTGAGGCCCGACGTGGACAGGCTGGGCATCTGCAGCTCGCCGTCCACCTCGACGCCGGAGGGGACCTCGGCGTAGTCGGACGTGGCGTAGACGCGGCTGACGCCGTCCTCGTTCACCTGCACGTACGCGCCGGTGATGACGAAGCGCAGCTCCCTGTACGTGCCTTGCGGTACTTCGGCGTCCTTCACCAGGTCGGCGGTGTCGTTGGCCAGGGTGAGCAGGTCCGTGGTGATGGGCTCGTCGCGCAGCACCACCTCGCCGGAGCCCTCCGCGCCACCGCCCTTGAGGTACACCTTGGAGATGGTGACTACGGCCTTCTCGAAGCCGTCGCCCGGCGCGTCCGTCAGCTTCACCGTGACGCGCGAGTTGTCGTCACCACAGGCGGCGAGCCCCAGCATGCTCACGGCGAACAGCAGGGAAGAGACCAGGTTGCGTCGAGTCTTCATGGAAGAAAGCTCCGAGAGGGACGGGAAGGGCACCGGCCTGGCCCACCCGCGATGTGTCGGGCGGAAGACCTGCCGGTGACGGGAACGGCCACCAACCGTCCGCTTCCTGCCGGTGCGCGCGACGTGGCCGTGGACTCTTCCAGGGAGTCTTCCCTGTCGACATGTCTCGCCACGTCTTCGGGCCTGTACGTCCTGCTCCTCATGGCACCTGGCACTGGAGGGTGCTGGCCCTCGCACTCGGTGTCCTCGCCGGCTGTACGGAGCAGCGCGATGCGCGGGTCGTCGAGTCCGGCTCCCCGCTGTGCGAGCAGGTGGGGAGCGCTTCGCTGGACGCGCTGTATGCGAATCACTTCGCGGCCAGCGCCACCACCGGCTGCGCGGCCTCCGGCTGTCACGGCACGGGCGCGGGCGGGCTGACCTTCACCCACGCGCAGCAGTTCTGGGCCGCGACGGTCAACGAGAGCGCGCGGCGACTGGTGGTGCCCGGTGCTCCCGAGCAGAGCCTGCTCTATACGAAGCTGCTGCCGGACGCGGCCAACCGCATGCCCGAGGGCGGGCCCTATCTCGATGATGCGGCCCTCGCGCAGGTGGCGGCCTGGATTTGCGCCGGGGCGCCCGCACCCTCCGACGCGGGCGTGCCGGAGCCGGTGCCGGGAGGCCCCGCGCTCACCCGCCTCGCGCCGGACTCGGTGGCGGTGGGCAGCGCCGGCGTGAGCGTGCAGTTGGAGGGCGCGCGCTTCGAGTCGGGCAGCCGCGTGGAGCTGGGCGGCGCGCCGCTGCCCACGCAGTTCGTCAGCGCCAGCCGCCTCACGGCGACGGTGGGCGCGGCCATCAACGCCTCGGCGGCCGAGCACCGCGTGCGCGTGGTGAATCCACCGGACGGCGGCGTCAGCGAGGAGCGCGTCTTCCGCGTGCTCAACCCCGCCCCCACGCTGGCGGCACTCGCCCCGGACTCGGTGGCCACGGGCGGCGCCGCGTTCGACGTCACGCTCTCGGGTGGCAACTTCACCGCCAGCTCCGTCGTCCTGCTGGACGGCACCGAGGTGGCCACCACGTGGGTGAGCGGTACGTCGCTGCGCGCGCGCATGCCGACCTTCGCCGGGCCTGGCGGCCACCAGGTCTCGGTGCGCAATCCCGCTCCCGGCGGTGGCACCAGCGCGGCGCGCACGCTCACCGCCGCGCTCGTCGACGGGCCCACCATCACCGGGCTCAGCCCCTCGCCCGGTGAGGCGGACCGGGCCTTCCGGCTCGCCGTCACCGGCTCCGGCTACGACTGCACGCCCACCCGGGCCACCGTGCTGTTCGCCGGCAGCGCGCTCACGCCCGCCACCTGCTCCGCCACCCGGCTGGAGGTGGACGTGCCCGCCACCGCCGCGGGAGACCCCGGCGTCCAGGTGCGCAATGCCGATGGAAAGCTGAGCGCCACGGTGACGCTTCCGCTCCTGGCCCCCAACCCCGTGCCCGCGCTCGCCAGCCTCACGCCCTCCGAGGCGAGCCAGGGCGGCACCGCGCTCACCCTCACCGTCACGGGCAGTGGCTTCGTCTCCGGCACCTCGCTGCGCTTCAACGGCGCGGCTCGGCCCACGAGCGTGCAGGGCGCGAGCGCGCTCAGCGCCAGCCTCACCTCGGCGGACCTCGCGGTGGCGGGGGACTTCCCCGTCACGGTGGTGAGCCCCGCGCCCGGCGGCGGCACCAGCAACGCGCTGTCCTTCGTCGTGGCACGCCCCAACCCGGTGCCGCGCGTCGACACCCTCTCGCCCTGCGGAATGGTGGCCGGCGGCGCGGGCTTCACCCTCACGCTGGACGGGCAGGACTTCAGCTCCGGCGCGAGCGTCACCTTCAACGGCACCCCCGTGAGTGTGTCCACGCGGAGCGCCACGCGCCTCACCGTGACGGTGCCCGCTGCACTGGTGGCGACGGCGCCCGCGTCCGGTGCCGTCTCCGTCGTCGTCACCAACCCGGCGCCCGGCGGTGGCGCCTCCGGACCGGCCTGGTTCGGGCTGGCCACGCGCGCCGTCACGCTGGCCACGCACGTGCAGCCCCTCTTCGAGAAGAACTGCAACTCCGGCTGCCACTCCAGCCCGTCCACGCCCGTCAACCTCACCCCGGGCCGGGCCTACGGCGAGCTGGTGGGGCAGGCGAGCAGCGGCTGTACCTCCAGGCTGCTGGTGAAGGCGTGCGGCCCGCTGCGTGGCCAGAGCGTGCTCATCGACAAGGTGCTGGCCACCAACAGCAGCCCCGCGTGCTCCGGCGCGCCCATGCCCAAGGGGCAGCCGCTCACCGCGACGGAGAAGCAGACGCTCATCGACTGGGTGGCGCAGGGCGCGCCTCCCTGAGTCCCGCGTCGGGTGCTCCACCGTCCTCCGGTGTCCATTCGGACGGGACGCCTGCCCAGCCGTGAACATCTCCGTCGGGCCCCTTCTCCAAACCTGGAGCTGGCGCATTACAGAAGCAGCCACATGGTTTCCGCGGACGACATCCGAACGACACGGCAGGCAGTGCCCCGGTTGGGGGCGTGGGTGGAGGGCAATGGAGTGCGGTGGCGCGTCTGGGCGCCCGGCCACCAGCGCCTGGAGGTGGTGATTCACGATGCGCGGGGGCAGCCCGGGCGCATCGTCCCGCTGGCGCAGGAGCCCGATGACTCCGGCGCCTGCTTCGGCGGCGTGCTGGAAGGCCACGGCGCCGGCACGCTCTACAAGCTGCGTGTGGACGGCGAGGGCCCCTTCCCGGACCCGTGGTCCCGCTCGCAGCCGCTCGGCGTGCACGGCCCGTCCGAGGTCGTCGTTCCGGACTTCGAGTGGACGGACGCGGGCTGGAAGGGCGTGGCGCCTGAAGCCCTCGTCATCTACGAGGTGCACGTCGGCACCGCCACGCCCGAAGGCACCTTCGAGGCCCTCATCTCCCGGCTGCCCGGCCTCAAGGATTTGGGCATCACCGCGCTGGAAATCATGCCGGTGGCCGCCTTCCCCGGCGTGCGCAACTGGGGCTACGACGGGGTGGACCTCTTCGCGCCCCTGCACGCGTACGGCGGCCCGGAGGGGCTGCGCCGGCTCATCGACGCCGCGCACGCGCGCGGGCTCGCGGTGCTCATCGACGCCGTCTACAACCACTTCGGGCCGGACGGGAACTACCTGCGCGCGTACTCGCCGCACTACTTCACCGGCCGCCACCACACGCCGTGGGGCGACGCGGTGAACTACGACAGCGAGGGCAGCGCGTACGTGCGCTCGCTGGTGCTCTCCAACGTGGAGATGTGGATTCGCGACTACCACGCGGACGGCCTGCGCCTGGACGCCGCGCACGCGATTGTCGACGAGGGCACCCCGCACCTGCTCACCGAAATCGCCGAGCGCGCCCGGGCCGTCGCGCCGGGCCGCCGGGTGCTCGTCATCGCCGAGGACGAGCGCAACGAGCGCAAGCTGATGCGCCCTCCGCCGGAAGGCCACGGGCTGGACGGCGTCTGGGCGGATGACTTCCACCACCAGATGCGGCGCGCCTTCGCGGGGGACAGCGAGGGCTACTACCAGGACTACACGGGCAGCACGGAGGACCTCGCGCGCACGCTGCGACAGGGCTGGTTCTACGAGGGCCAGGTGTCGAAGAACCTGGGCCACGCGCGCGGCACGAAGGCGGAAGGGCTGGAGCCCTGGCGCTTCGTCCACTGCATCCAGAACCATGACCAGGTGGGCAACCGCGCCCTGGGCGAGCGGCTGGGGCACGACGTGTCCCCCGCGGCCTTCCGCGCCATGAGCACGCTGCTCCTGACGTCGCCCTTCACGCCGCTGCTCTTCATGGGGCAGGAGTGGAACGCGAGCACGCCCTTCCTCTACTTCACCGACCACAACGAGGAGCTGGGCCGGCTCGTCACGGAGGGGCGCCGCAAGGAGTTCGCCGGCTTCACGCGCTTCGCCGGCGCCGAGGTGCCGGACCCGCAGGCGCCGGAGACCTTCAACCGCTCCAGGCTGGACTGGAGCGAGGCGGAGCGGCCGGAGCACGCGGGCGTGCGCGCGCTGTACCGCGAGCTGCTCCACCTGCGCGCGACGGAGCCCGCGCTGAAGGACGTCCGGGCGGGAGGCCATGACGCCCGCGCGCTCGGGCCGGACGCGCTGGTGCTGGAGCGGCGCGGAGGCGGGCAGGGCCTGCAAGTCGTCGTCTCCGTCCGCGGCACGCTGGAGCACCGCGTGCCCGCCGGTGCGGAAGTGGTGCTGTGGAGCGAGGCGCCGCGCTTCGGTGGAACCGTTGAAGCCGCGCCGCTGAAGGACGGCACGCTGCGGCTGAGCGGGCCCGCGGCGGCCGTCGTGCGCTTCACTCCGAAGGGCTAGCAGGACGCAAGGCGCTCCTCCGCGCGGGTACTGCCCGGGCGGGGGAGCAGGCCTCGCCCCGGGAACGCGCTGGGAATTCCATATCGGCTCAAAGGGTATTTGCGCCCGCAGTCCGAACGTTGACCAATCAACGTGGCTGGCCGTGGCCTGCAGGGAGCCTCACGCACCGAACGTGGGCGCCTGCCGGGTGGCGGTCAGCGAATGGAAGCCAACGCGCCGCGGGGGGAACGCGGCGCGCCGGGAGGGCACCGTTCCGTCCCGGTGAGTCGTGGCACCACGCGGCCTCACCTGAGGTAGTGACTTGAATCGACAGCACCTGACTTCGTCCCGGGGGGGATGGAAGCGCTTCCGCATGCCGGTGGGCGCACTCTCGCTGGCCGCGCTCGTGGTCGCGACACCCGCGCTGGCCGCTGGAGGCTTCACGTCCGTCACCGCCAGTGGGAATGACGGCAACGTGCCGGCCAACGCCATCGACGGCAACCTGTCCACGCGCTGGTCCAGCCTTGGCATCGGTCAGTGGATTCGCGGTGACCTGGGCGCGCTGAAGGCCATCAACGCGCTGGACATCGCGTGGCACGCCGGCACCACGCGCTCCAACAAGTTCGTCATCGCCACCTCGGCGGACGGCACCACCTTCACGCAGGTGTTCGCCGGCGCCTCGTCCGGAAAGACGGCGTCCTTCGAGCGCTACTCGTTCCCCACGGTGAACGCCCGCTACGTGCGCGTCACCGTCAACGGCAACACGCTCAACACCTGGGCGAGCATCTCCGAATTGGCGGCCATCACCGGCACCACGCAGCCGCCGCCCGACCCCACGCCGACGCCCACCCCCGGCAAGGACAGGTTCGGCGTCACCATGCTCTACCCGACGAAGGCCGGCGGTGAGACGTGGGCCCTGGCGGACAGCGCGACGAACGACTCGCGCTTCGACCCGCAGAACCCGATTACGCGCAACGCGGACGGCTCCTGGAAGATGAAGGACAGCCAGGTGCGCATGAGCGTCTTCACGTCCACGGGCTACAGCGCCTCGAAGATTCCCACGTACGACCGCGACGTGCTCGCCAGCCGTGGCTACATGCAGGCCGCCAACGACTGGAAGAACATCGAGATGACGGGCTTCGTGAAGCTCAACTCGGCGCAGGACGGCTCGGACAACTTCGACTGGTACGCGCGCGGCGGCAAGCACAACGACAACCACTCGGGCTGCGAGGGCAGCAGCTACAAGGGCGGCCTGCACTATGACGGCCGCGCCCGCTGGCAGAAGGAGACGTGGCATGTCTCCTACGAGCAGGCGTCCTACAAGCCCGCCACCACGCCGCTCAAGGGCCGCTGGGTGGGCTTCAAGGCGGTGATGCGCAACACCCCCGTCAACGGCAAGGAAGCCGTGCGCCTGGAGATGTACGTCAACGAGAACGCCGACAAGGTGACGTGGAAGAAGGTCTACGACATGGTGGACTCCGGCACCTGGGGCGGCGACGCCCAGCACTGCGGCGGCGCCACCGGTGCCATGCCCATTACCTGGGGCGGCCCCATCGCCACGTTCCGCTGGGACAACGCCAACGACGTGGACTTCAAGTGGCTGTCCGTCCGTGAAATCCAGCCGTAGTCCCGGCCGGAAGCGCTGACATGGGAAGGGCGCGGAAGGAGCATTCCTTCCGCGCCCTTTTTCCGTAGCTGCTCACGGCGCGTATGCGGGACGCGCACCCGGTGTTGTACGGACTTGCGGGGTTGTTGGGGCTGTACCACGCGCTCGCCCGAGCGGGGGCTGACGGGGCTGCCAATCGGCATCATCCGCCCCTCCGGCGGGGTAGGCTGGGGGCCGAGTCCCTTCCCGCTCCGCTCCGGGGTTCCCACAGTCGACAGGACTCCCACTCCGTGCTCTGCATCCCCACGCCATGGCCATGAACGTCCAGACCGCTACCGAGTCCTCCGACCGCATCTGGGAGAAGGAAATCCTCCCGGCCCTCGAGCGCTACATCCGCATCCCCAACAAGTCGCCCTCCTTCGACCCGGAGTGGGTGAAGTCCGGCCACATGGCCGCCGCGGTGCAGCTCATCGCGGACTGGTGTCGCGCGCAGGCCCCGCACCTGCCGGGGCTGGAGCTGGAGGTCATCCAGCTCAAGGACGAGAAGGGCAAGCCGCGCACGCCGGTCATCTACATGGAGGTGCCGGGCACGAAGGGCGAGGACACCATCCTGCTGTACGGCCACCTGGACAAGCAGCCGGAGATGACCGGCTGGCGCGAGGGCCTGACGCCGTGGGCGCCGGTGCGCGAGGGCGACAAGCTCTACGGGCGCGGCGGCGCGGATGACGGCTACTCCGCCTTCGCGTCGCTGGCGGCCATCCGCCTCTTGAAGGAGCAGGGCCTGCCGCACGCGCGCTGCGTGGTGCTCATCGAGGCATGCGAGGAGAGCGGCAGCTACGACCTGCCCGCGTACATCGAGGCGCTGGCGCCGCGCATCGGCAAGCCGTCGCTGGTGGTGTGCCTGGACTCGGGCTGTGCCAACTACGAGCAGCTGTGGATGACCACGTCGCTGCGCGGAATCGTGGGCGGCAACCTGCGCGTGGACATCCTCACCGAGGGCGTGCACTCGGGTGACGCGACGGGCATCGTCCCGTCGTCCTTCCGCATCCTCCGGCAGGTGCTGTCGCGCGTGGAGGACGAGGCGACGGGCCACATCAAGGTGGACGCGCTGCACGTCGAAATCCCGAAGGAGCGGCGCGAGCAGGCGCGCGAGGCCGCCAAGGTCCTGGAGAAGGAGGTCTTCACCAAGTTCCCCTGGGTGCCGGGCGCGAAGCCGGTGTCCGACGACGGCGCGGAGCTGGTGCTCAACCGCACCTGGCGCCCGGCGCTGGCGGTGACGGGCGTGGACGGCATGCCGGCCCTGAGCAACGCGGGCAACGTGCTGCGGCCCTTCACCACCTTCAAGCTGTCCATGCGCATTCCCCCGCGCCTGGACCCGAAGGCGGGCATGGCGGCGCTGAAGGCGGCGCTGGAGAAGGACCCGCCGTACGGCGCGAAGGTGACGTTCGAGGGTGAGAAGACCAGCGTCGGCTGGGACGCGCCCCCGCTGGCGGGCTGGCTGTCCAAGGCGGTGGAGTCCGCGTCGAAGACGTACTTCGGTCAGCCGGCCATGGCCATGGGCGAGGGCGGCACCATCCCCTTCATGGGCATGCTGGGCGAGCGCTTCCCGGAGGCGCAGTTCGTCATCACCGGCCTGCTCGGGCCGGGCAGCAACGCGCACGGGCCCAACGAGTTCCTGCACATCCCCACCGGCAAGAAGCTCACCTGCTGCGTGGCCAGCGTCATCGCCGACCACTTCAAGCGGTAGGCCTTCGCGTGGCGACGGGGCGGGGAAGGTGTCCCCGCTCCCGTCACCCATCCGTTACAGGCAGTTGCTCAGTCCGTCGTAGATGGACTGAGTCGTCCGCGGCAGCGGCGCGTTCAGCGGGTCCGAGCCGGAGAGCGCGTTCAGGAACGCCTGGATGGTGGTGCGGGGCGCCAGCGGGACGACGCAGGTGAAGGACTGGGCGTCCACGGAGATGGCGCCGGTGGCCGGGTTGATCTCCTCGTTGCTCGCGGCGAAGACCCAGACGCACTGGCCGATGACGCCGGTGCGGCTGTCCACGGAGCAGCGGAAGCGCAGCGACTGGATGTTGCTGTAGTCGCCCTCGCAGAACGTGTCCCCGCAGACGTCGTCGAACTGCTGGTCCAGCGTGGAGACGAGCTGGTACCACGCGTTGATGTCCGCCTCGGACGTCAGATAGGCGGACGTGTCCACGTACTGCCGGGCGGGAGCCTGCGCGGTAGCCGAGACGGACAGGCACAGGACGGAAACGACAACCCAAGAACGAATGCTCACGATGGTGCTCCTTGTTGGTCGGCGTGAAGCCCGTATCGTCCTACAGCATGCCGCTGCACCAGCAACATGATGGAAACAATCCCGCTGAGCGGAGGAGTCCCGATGAAGCTCTATTTCAATCCCCGGAGCCGTGCGGTCATCGCGAAGTGGATGCTCGACGAGTGCGGCGCGAAGTATGAGCTCGTACCCATCGACCTCACGAAGCGTGAGCACAAGGCGCCGGAGTATTTGAAGGTCAACCCCGCCGGCAAGCTGCCCGCGCTGGTGGACGGCGAGGCGCGTCTGTTCGAGAACGCCGCCATCTGCCTGTACCTCGCCGACAAGTTCCCCGAGGCGAAGCTCGCGCCGAGAATCGACGCGCCGGAGCGGGGCCGCTACCTGTCCCTGGTGGTGTATTCCACCTCCCAGGTGGAGCCCTCCATGGGCGACCACCTGATGAAGACGCCCACGGCGCCCCAGCGTGGCTGGACGGACTTCGACGGCGTCCTCGACGCGGTGGAGCGCGAGCTGGGCGACGGGCCCTATCTCTTCGGCGACTGGTTCACCGCGGCCGACCTGATGATTGGCTCGATGTTCATCTGGATGCGCATCCTGGGCGGCAAGACGGGGCGCCCGAAGCTCGAGGCCTACGTCGACCGGCTCCAGGCCCGTCCCAAGGGCCTGAAGATGGGCTGAAGCACGGGCGCGCTGGTGACCCGCCAGGAGGCAGGGTGGGGGGGAGAGGGGGTAGGGGGGCCCCGCCTCCCGGCAGGTCGAAGTCAGCGAGGTGTGGGCTGGCCGGGAGGCGGAGCGGAGCGCTTCACCTCCAGGCGGGTGAAGCGTGGCTAGTCGAGGTAGCCGATGGTCTCCGAGCGGTCCACGGCCTCGCCGTAGACGGTGTAGCCGGAGTACCAGGACGTGTCGTTGGTGCCGAGCTTGTCGTACTGGAGGTGGGCGTGCGGGCCCGTGGCGTTGCCGGTGGCGCCGATGTTGCCCACCTGGCAGCGGTCACACGTGCGGTCGTACGAGTCGCTCGTCTTGATGAAGTGCCACTGGCGGTACGTGTAGCCGTTGGCCCACAGGTGCTTCGCCTCGTTCTGCGTGCCGCTGCCGGTACCGTTGCAGTAGACGCCCGAGGTGCGGATGGTGACGTTCCAGGACACGGAGCCCACGACGCCCGTCTCGGCGCCCCAGTAGTTGCAGCGGCCGCCCGCGCCGATGTCCACCGCGCGGTGGGTGCCGCCGCTCGGATAGGTGGTGGTGGCCGTAATCGTGCCGGGGTGCGTGCCGCGAACCTCGTGCGCCGTCACCGCGGCCGGGACCAGCGCCAGCGAGGCCAGCGCGGCCAGACCCGTCTTCATGATGCTACGCATCGTCGTTCCTTTCGGGCCGCTTTCCGCGGCCCCCGAATGGGACTGCACCTCAAGGAGCCTGCTGCAACCGCTGCTTCTCCCTCAGGATCAGGCTCCACTCCTGAAGGCCCAGGCCGAGAGCCCGAATCCACGCGTCGACCTCCGGCGCCAGGCTCGGGTCCACACCCCGCAGGCGCTGGAGGTCGGGAATCGCACCGGCGAAGCCGAGCTGGGCAATGCTCTGCAGGAGCATCTTCCGCACGCCGGCGTCCGGCTCGTCGCGGTACATGGCGAGCAGCGCCTCGCGCGAGCCGGCCATCTGCGCCGAGGGCACCCCGCCCAGCGCGTTGGCCGCCGCCGCGCGCACGCTGGCGTCGTCGCTGCGCAAGAGCGACTTGAGGCGCTCACCCGACTCCGCGCTGATGTGCTCGGTGGAGACGTTGTCGAGGATGCGCGCCGTCAGCTTCGGGTCCGGCGAGGCCGCCGCGCTCGTCACCGCCGCGTCCGCGGCCGGGCCGTGGTGGCCCGAGTAGACGAACTGGTTGTCCTCGATGAGGTTCGTCGCCGCCTCCTGGCGCACCTCGGGCGAGGCGTCCCGGGCCAGGCGCTCGTACAAGTCCCCCGTGTTCTCCGTGGCGCTGGTGCGGCGCAGGGCGCGCAGCGAGGCGGTGCGGAGGGCGGGGTCTCGCTCGTCCAGGATGCGCCTGGCCACCACGCCCATGGCCGCGGGGTCCGCGCCGCGCTCGGTGCGGGCCACCAGCGCCGCCGCGAGGTGCTCGGCCATGACGGGGTCCGTCTCCCGCTCGTAGGCGGCGCGCAGCTCGGCTTCGGGCAGCGTGACGGCGGACTCGCGCAGCAGCGTGCGCAGGTACTTGCGCCAGGCCGCCGACTTCGAGCCGAGCCCGTGGCGGATGCTGTCCATCAGCCCCTCGACGGAGCACGCCTCGGCGCGCAGCTCGGGGGCCGGCGAGGCCGCCTGCGCGGAGGCCACGGCGGGGACGAGGTGGAGGAGCGCGGCCAGGCCGAGCGCACGGAGGCAGGGGGAAGGGGTGCGAATCATGGAGGTGGCTCCCGTGCTCACTCGTGGCGGTCGAGACAGGTGAAGGGGTCCTGGTCGGGCAGGCTGTTCCACACCCTCACGAAGTCGAGGGTGCCGCTGGCGTAGATGGCCTCGAAGACCTGGTAGAGGGGCTGGAAGCGCGGGTCGGCGATGGCCATGTTCGCCATGGTGGGCAGGGCGTCCCGGCCGGACACGCGCGCGGCGAAGCGGAAGTAGGCCCAGCGCGCGCAGACGTCCGGCTCCACCGCGAAGGCGCGGGCGAACAGCTCCAGCGTCTTCGCCCGGTCATCGCCGGTGGACACGGAGAGGTTGTGCGCCGCCGCCTCGCGGCCTTCCGGGCTGCCCTCGGTGGTGAGGACCTTCGCGTAGCGCTCGTGCGTCGCCGCGTCCATCACCGGCGTGGTGTGCATGGGCATGGACAGCGCGAGGTAGCGAATCTGCTCGTCGGGCGACTCGCTGCCGATGGTGAGCAGCTTGTCCATGTACGGCGCCAGGTTGCCCTTCGCGTTGAAGTCGCGCTTCATCACCCGGCCGATGGTGCGCGCGGCGGCCCAGCCCGCCTCACCGGACACGGGGTCCTTCGCGAAGTCCGCCAGCGTGCCGAGCATCCCCGGCTCCAGCCGCTTCTGGGTGTCCAGCGCGGAGAGGATGCCCGCGCGGCGCTGGCCGTCGAGCGTGATGTCCATTCCGTGCTCGAGGAGCTTCGCGGCGACCTGGGGATGGTGGACGGCCTCCGAGTCGCGCAGCGCCGTCATGATGACGTTGAACTCCCGGGGCCCCGCGTCGCGGCTCCAGCCCAGCACCTCCGTCGCCTTGGCCGCGTCGTTGCCGATGAGCTCCGTGAGGCGCTCGCGCAGGTAGTTGCGGACGTTGGGGTCCCTCGAAGCGAGCAGCGGCGCGGCCCAGTCGCGGAAGGTCCCAATCGTCACCGCCTCGTTGAAGCGCTCGATGTCCTTCCAGCAGGTGGTGGCCTCGTAGCGCGGCGGCGCCGCCTCTGCTTCCGCAGCGCCCTGGCCTCCGTGGCCACCGCCGCCGCCACCGCCCGACGCGCCCCGGGCATGGGACGTGGCGCCGGCCTCACCGGAAGAGGACGCCTCGCCCCCGTCGCCGGGGCCACGGACGAGCAGCGCCACGCCGGCGAGCAGCACGACGGCGCCGAGTCCGGCCAGCACGAGCGGGACACGCCGGCCCTGGGGGCCCGTCACGGGAGAGGCGGAGCGATGGACGGATTCTGGCGTCATGGGCGGGGGGCCTGGGAAGGGTTCCAGCCTCCCTGGAGGGCCCGAGGCTGCCGCCGTCTTGAAAAACGATTTCGGGAGGATTTTCCCCGCGTTTTCCTGCCCGCCTGCCCTCCGGGCGGCAGAGCGGAGCCGCCGCTCCAGGCAGGCGCTTTGCGGCGGTTCGGGCCTTCGGCTGCTGGTCCGAAGCCTCGGGCGACACCACTGTCAGTCCATGCGGACGGAGCAGCCCCAGATGGAGCGGGCCGTGGCCGTGGGGCGTGTCAGCCCCCGGGGCGTGCGGCTGTGGATGCGCTCTCCCGGTGGGGGGCCCCACCGGCTGGAGTTGTGGCTCGCCGCGGCCCCATCGGAGCGAGTCGCATATGACTTCGACGTGGGGGACCGCTCGTACAGCGACCACACCCATGCCTTCGCCTTTCCGGATGACCTCCCCGGGGCCCGGCCGCTGGAGCCGGTGACGGAGTACGGCTTCCGGCTGAGCCGTGCGGACGGCGTGCGGGTGGGCGAGGGGCGCTTCGAGACGCTTCCCTCCCGGCGCAGCCAGATGCCGAAGCGCTTCTGCATCGGCGTGGCGAGCTGCCATCAGCCCTTCGACCAGCAGGGGCAGATGCACGAGATGGGCGTGCGCATGCTCCGCGTCGCCCGGACCGCGTGGGAGCGCTGCGGCGTGAAGCAGGTGCTGTGGGCCGGCGACCAGCTCTACGCGGACTTTCCGGAGAAGCAGTCGCTGTTCGACCCGGAGTACTTCAAGACGGTGGGGCCTCCGGGGCGAAAGAGCCTGCTGGAGTGCACCCACGACGAGGCGCTCGCGGTGTACCACGCGCGCTACCGGCGCAACTGGGGCCACCCGGACTGGCAGGCGCTGCAGGCGCGCTTCCCGGGCTACCCCATCCTCGACGACCACGAGGTGGTGGACAACTACGGCTCCCTGCCCGAGCACCACGAGCCGAAGTGGCGCCACCTGCGCGACGCGGCCGAGGCGGCCTACCGCCACTACCAGCAGTCGCGGGTGGTGCCCCTGACGCCCGGCTTCGAGGGCCCCTACGACTACAGCTTCGAGTACGGCGCCGCCGCGGGCTACGTGCTCGACGTGCGCTCGGAGCGGCGCTCCACCGACGGCGACCACGCGCGCGTCTTCGCGCCGCACCAATTGGAGCACTTCTCCACCTGGCTGAACGCGAACGTCGACGCGCCGGTGCTCTTCATCATGATGAGCGTGCCGCCGTTCTTCATGCCCTCCTGGCTGTCACGCATCGCCCGCTACGTGCCGGGCAGCTTCCGCGAGGACGCGCACGACCGGTGGATGCACCCGCAGTACCGCGCCGACCGCTGCCGCATGCTGGAGCTCATCAAGCACCACCAGCAGCGCCACCCCCGCCAGAAGGTGGTGCTCGTGGGTGGCGACGTGCACGTGGGCTACGTGGCCCGCTGCGACTGGCGCACGGAGCCGGCCACGTCGCTCTTCCAGTTCGTGTCGAGCTCCATCACCCACAAGATGTCCTCGCTCGACTGGCACATGGCGCGCCACATCCCCCGCACGCACTTCGCGCTGTCCGACCTGGACGGGAAGTGGGCGCGCATCCACCTGCTCGGCGGCAGCATGTCGCGCGTGCTCGAGCAGCCGGTGGGCGGGCTCAACGTGGGGACGATTGAAGTCGAGCTCGACGGGGACGACGCCCGGCTCAACTTCAAGCTGTACGGAGAGGATGAGCACTCGCCCGAGGAACCGAAGCTCCTCTTCGAGTCCGGCTTCCAGTGAGCTTCATGCGCGGGCGGGGCCGCCACGAGGCTGTCGGCAGGCCCGGCCCGAGGCGGGCACCCACGCGGCGGCCGGGCGACGCTCGCCGTCCCGGCGGGTGACGGTGATGCTTCCTCGTCAGCTTGCTAGATGCGGGGACGCCTCAGCCGGGAAGCCCTCGGGTCGCTGGATGTCCAGGTCCACGGCGCGCAAGGTCCCGTACTCCTGCCGCTGCGTGATGCGGATGCCCTCCGTGGTATGGACGCACCTGCGCGTCGGCGCTATTCACGGGCCATGCGAATCCTTCTCGCGGCCCTGGTGTTCGTCAGCTCGGCTTGTGCCTCCCAGACAGCGGCGCAGCACCCGCCGGAGCAGGAGGACGGGCCTCACCCGCAGGCGCAGCGGGGGCACCCCCACGGTGGCCCCGCGAGTCACCGCTTCGAAAACGCCGAGCAGTGGGCGGCGCGCTTCGAGGACCCGGAGCGCGACGCATGGCAGAAGCCCGCCGAGGTCATCGCCGCGATGGAGATTCCGCCTGGGGGCAAGGTCGCGGACATCGGGGCGGCGACGGGCTACTTCCCGGTACGCATCGCCCGGGCCCATCCCGACGCAACGGTGTACGGCGTGGACATCGAACCGGACATGGTTCGCTACCTCGGCGAGCGCGCGGAGAAGGAGGGGCTGCCCCACCTCGAGGCGGTGCTGGGCGAGCCCGCCGACGCGAAGCTTCCGGAGCCGGTGGACCGCGTCCTCCTCGTCGACACCTACCACCATGTCGGCGAGCGCCCGGCCTACTTCCGCAAGCTGGCGGGCTCGCTGCGACCGGGGGCCCGGGTCATCGTGGTGGACTTCAAGCTCGACTCGCCGATGGGGCCCTCCAGGGAGCACAGGCTCGCGCCGGAGAAGGTGGTCGAGGAGATGGCCGCCGCCGGCTACAGGAAGGTCGGCGAGCGGGACCTTCCGTACCAGTACGTGCTCGTCTTCGAGCGCACCTGAGCGGCGGGGCCGAACGCCCCTCCTGCGCGCTACAGCAGTCCGTCGAGCCAGGTCAGCTGCGCGTCGAGGGTCTCCGAGATGACGCGCGGCTGGTCCGACGTGCTCGGCTCGGTATACGGGTTGCCAATCTCCTTGTGCGCCCACCGCACCCAGGTCTGCTTGTACCAGCCCCAGTCCAGGTTGGAGCCCGTCGAGGGAGGCGTGGTGCCCGCGTAAGCGGAGAAGGCGCGGATGCCGGTGGCAGGCGCCACCTCCTGGCCGCCCACCACCTGATACATGTGCAGCCGCCCGCGGCGGGGGAACTGGGCGGACAGGTTCGTGGCCCAGCCGCCGTAGAACGTGCCCCAGGGGCGCACGGGGTTGTTTATCTTGGTGTCGTACGTGCCCAGCTCGCCCTGGCTGTTCCTGCACACGCCATCGAGCGAGGACACGTAGATGTCGATGCCATCCAGTCCCGTGTTGGCTCGGAGCGCCTGGGCGATGCGCATCACCAGGCATCCGCCACGTGAGCTTCCTGCGAGGTAGATGGCCCGCGTCTCGGGCCGGACCTGGGCCTCGAGCCAGCGGACGAACCCGTTGACGATGCGCTGCTTCGTGTCGCTGTCGAACAGGTGGTCGAAGTTGTTGTCGTTGACGACGGACAGAGAGGTCTTTCCCGGGGGGAACCAGCCCAGGGCATTCAGCTTCATGGCCAGGGAGCGGCCGTCCAGGAGCACATCGGGGCAGGAGACGTCACCGCAGGAGGCATCCCAGTTGGAGGCCTGGCCCGTCACTCCGCTGGAGTGGCCGCTGCTCGAGATTTTCTGCCCGGCCGACATCAGGACGATGGCCTCGCGCACGCTCGGCGACTCCACCTGGGCAATGCGGATGGCGTGGAGCGTGCTGTCGGAGGCACCGGCCGCGCGGAACTGCTCGAAGCCCGGCGCCGCCTGGTAGCTGCCGGAGGCGTCCTTGTAGACGACGCGCCGGGAGACCACCGTCCGGCTGCTCCCATTGGGATGGGACAGGGCCTGGGCTTGTGCGTCCAGGGCCGCCTCGGGCTCCACGGGCAACGCATCCGGCTCCAGCGGAGCACAGCCGGCCAGTGCGCCCCCCAGCAACAGGCCCAGGCCCACCTGGCGGGTGGAGCGACGCGTGAAACCATGAGAGTGGGCCAAGCGGTGCTCCTGGGGCGTGGTGGGAGGCGTCCAGGCTATTCGCCCGAGTGGCGGTGAGCCAGCGCCGTAGCCCTCATGCCCCGGCATGGCTCACCTCGGGGTGAACCACCTCACCGACAGCGGGGGCCGCGTCAGCGCCGCTGAGCGTGCGCCACGTCAACCCGGCGGCTGCATCGCATCGCGATGCGCCCTCCACGCCTCCCCGCTCATGCTCTCCAGCGTGATCGGGGCCCGCCGTCGAGCTCTCGGCAGGCCCCGCTCCTGACGGGCTCAGCAGTCGAACTGCGTCCCGTTGCCGCCCGCGTCAAAGGGCGTCCAGATGTACGACGGGTCGAGTCCCTCGTACGTCTGGTCATTGCAATACAGGTTCTTCGACTGGAAGTTGATGTAGCAGCCTCCCGCCGCAGAGGAGAGCCAGTTGGTGCGCGTCTTCCAGTCGCTGCACGTGGAGACGTAGTGCTGGTGGACACCGTTGTTGTTGAGCGTGGTGGCGCGGCTGTAGGCCTTGAAGTCGTTGTTCACGTTCACGTAGGGGAAATAGTAGACGTGCCCCTGGGGAACGGTCTTCTTGTACAGGACGCCCCAATCGCAATAGCTCTTCAGGCAGTTGCGCTTCTGGATGTCCCAGTAGACGCCGCCGTTGATGGCGCGCACGTAGGCGCCATACCCAATCATGTCCGTCGAAATCCACTCGGTGGTCTGGTCGATGTCGCGGTGCCAGTCCTCGCAGCGGCCCGCGTTGTCGTGCATGTTGCCCTGCCCATTGGCCTTCAGGCCTCCGCACGCGCCCAGGGAGCGAGGTGCACCCGCGCCGATGGCCGGCTCGGAGACGGACGGCGAGGTGCTGCCCTGCTTCCAGTTGCCAGCGGCGACGACCGCATCGCTGTGGGCCTGGAGCGTGCGCGGCACCACCGTGCCCGTGGGAGACAGCGCGGTGTAGAGGGCCGCGGGGCTCGCGGCGGCGGATATCTGCGTCATCACCCGGTCGATGGACGTGGTCGACGTCTCGGGACCGCCCACGGCGACGGCGATGGACTCGTCGTCCACCCGGATGAACTCGACGGTGACGTCATCGGGAGCCCGGAGCGTGGTCAGCACCGGCGCAGTGACGGCATCCCCCGCGGGGCTCTGCACGACACTGAGCGCCAGTGGCGCGAGACCATCATCCGGATATTGCGGCTCGTGGTCCGTGACGGACGACGCGCTGGCGCTGTCCAGCACGGGCGGTGCCACCTCGACGCTCGCGGTGGAGGCGTCACACCCGACGGACAGCGACCACAGCAGACACAAAGGAGACAGACGCGCGCCCCAGGACACGGGACGACGCGACATGGAGGAAGGGGACATTGAGGCTCCGCCACGGGCGCTTGGTCGCCATCATGGCGGGCCAGTCAATTGCGCCGATGTCCCCACCCAACGTCCCCCGCACGGAAATCCCCTCACCGCTGGAGCAGCCGCGCGAGGAATTCACGGGTGCGAGGGGGCTGGGGCTCGCGCAAGACCTGTTGAGGCGAGCCCTCCTCCACCACCTTCCCCGCGTCCATGAACACCACGCGGTGCGCCACGTCCGCGGCGAAGCCCATCTCGTGTGTCACCACGCACGTCGTCTTGTTGGAAGGCCAGGTCCACCGCGCAGGCACAGATCTTGTGCTCGGCCTTGTAGATGTTCGGCCCGGGGATGCCGTCAATGGGCCCGGTGTAGCCGAAGCTCCGGCCCACCGTCTGGACGCGAGTCCAATAGATGCTGCCGGGAGTCCCATCCTCCTGCGGCGCATGGGAGGAACGGGGCCCTCGGCTCGACTTCAAGCTGTACGGAGAAGTCGAGCACTCGCCCGAGGAGCCGAAGCTCCTCTTCGAGTCCGGCTTCCAGTGAGCTTCAGGCGCGGGCGGGGCCGCCACACGGGAGGCCCTCCACGTCTCAGCGGCCCGTCTTGATGCCCAGGTTGCCGCCGGGCTTCTTCGTGCCCGGACTGGAGGTGGGCTTCCCGCCCTGGGGGCGCAGCGCCAGGTTCACCTCGCTGTCCGTGGCGGACACCCGCCGCGTCACCGGCTCGTAGCCGTTGAGCGCGAGCGTCACCTCCACCGAGGAGGTGCCCGGCTGGAGCGTGAGCTTCGTGGGCGTCTTGCCCAGCGTCTCGCCGTCGATGCTCACCGTGGCGCCGGGCGGCTCGGAGAGGACGGGCAGCTCCACGGGCCGCTCCGGCTCGGGCGTGGGTTGCGGGGGCGGCTGCGCCGGCTGCGTCACGACGGTGACGGGGGGCGGGGGCGGCTGCACCGGCCCCGCCTCGGCGGGCCCGCGCAGGAAGACGAGCGCCGCGCCGGCCATGAGCAGGCCCACGCCCGCGACGGCCACGGGCATCCAGGGCACGCGGCGCGCTTCCGGCCGCTCCAGTGCCGCGGTGCCCCGCGTCTTCTCCCGCACGGGCGGCGCGGCCACCGCCTGGCGCGAGCGCGTGCTCGGACCGGGGCCCTGCGACGGGCGCGCGACGGCGCGGGAGGCGGCGGAGCGCGGGAGGCCGGAGCTCGCGGGGCCTCCGGGCACGCCGCTCAGCGACGAGTTGGAGCGCGAGTCCAGGTCCGCGTCCTCGGCGAGCTGGTCCAGCTTCGCCGGGTCCGCCTCGGTGGCGATGCGCTCCGCGTACAGCTCGCGCAGGTGCGCGGACAGGTGCGCGCTGCTGGAGGGCAGCCGCAGGTTGAGCGCGTAGTCCTCCAGCGCCAGCCGGAAGGCGCCGCAGTCCGGGTAGCGCCCCTCTGGCGTGGGGGCCAGCGCCTTGAGGAGGATTTCGTCCAGCCCCGGCGGCAGCCGCGGGTTGAGCTGCGACGGCCGCGGCACCTGGCAGTCCTTCACCAGCCGCAGCGTCATCATGTCCGACTCGCCCTTGAAGAGGCGCTTGCCCGTGAGCAGCTCCCACATGACGATGCCCAGCGCGAACAAGTCGCTGCGCGCGTCGATGGCCTGCCCGTTCGCCTGCTCGGGAGACATGTAGGGGTACTTCCCCTTGAGGACGCCGGTGGCCGTGTTCTGGCTGCTGGTGGCCGCCTTGGCCACGCCGAAGTCGATGACCTTCACCCCGCCGTCGAAGCCGACCAGGATGTTCTGCGGGGACACGTCGCGGTGCACCAGCCGCAGCGGCTTGCCCTGTGCGTCACGCGCCTGGTGCGCGTAGTGGAGCCCCGCCGCCGCGTCCGCGATGACGCGCAGAATCAACCCCACCGGCAGCGGCTTGCCCTGCGCGCGGGAGAACTTGTCCAGACGACGCACGTCGTCACCCTGGACGTACTCCATGGCCAGGCAGTGCCGGCCTTCAATCTCCGACAGGTCGAGGATGGTGATGAGGTTGGGGTGCGTCAGCCGCGCCACCAGCCCCGCCTCATCCAGGAACATGCTGAGGAACTCGTCGTCCTCGGCGAGGTGGGGAAGGATGAGCTTGATGACCACGAGCCGCTCGAAGCCCGTCCCGTGCTCGCGGGCGAGAAACACCTGCCCCATACCCCCAGAGGCAATCTTTCGAAGCAGCTCGTACTTACCGAATGGCACAGCCATGATGTGCCCCGAGGATATCCCCCTTTCTCACCGGGTGGGAAATGCTCGGTCGCCAAATACCCCACAGTGACCCCGCCCTCCGGGGTGATTGGCAAATCAAGATGTAGGGGTCAGGCCTTCATCTTGTAACCAGACTGCAACACGAGCCACGTCACGACGGTGGCCACCACGGCGACGCCGGCGAGGATGGCGCCGCCCACGGCCGGGGAGAAGCTGCTCGTGCCCAGCATGCCGTAGCGCAGCCCCTCCACCATGTAGACCATGGGGTTGAAGAGGCTGACCTCCTTCCACGGCGAGGGCAGCGTGCGCACCGAGTAGAAGACGCCGCCCAGGAAGGTGAGGGGCAGCATGACGAAGGTGGGGAAGAAGTTGATCTGCTCGAACTTCTCCGCCCACACGGCGGCCAGCATGCCCAGCACGCTGAAGACGTAGGACGACAGGAGCAGGAAGTACGCGGCCACCCACGCGTGCTCCAGGCTGAAGCCGGTGAAGAGGGCGGCCACCACCCAGGTGAGGCCACCCACCACGAGGCCGCGCACCATGGCGCCGCCGATGAAGCCCGCCATCAGCTCCCCGGGGCCCAGGGGTGACACCAGCAGGTCCACCACGGTGCCCTGAATCTTGGTGATGAACAGGGACGAGGAGCTGTTGAGGAAGGCGTTGTTGGCGATGCCGAGGAACACGAGCCCGGGCACGATGAAGTGCAGGTAGGGCGTGCCCTCCACCGTCTGCACCCGGCCGGAGATGGAGTAGCCGAAGACGATGAAGTACAGCGTGGTGCTGATGAGGGGCGAGAGGACCGTCTGGCCCGGCACGCGCATGAAGCGCCGGACCTCCTTCGCGAACAGCGTCTGCATCCCGAGGACGTTCATGATGGGCGGTGGGCGAGGCGGGTTCAGGCGGCCTGGGGACGGCCGCGGAGGATTTCGATGAGCACGTCCTCCATGCGCGAGCGGCGTGTCTCCACGTCGGCGATGGGCTGCCCTTCCGCGTACAGCGCGCGGAGCAGCTCGCCGGAGGGCGCGCAGCCCTCGCGCTCGACGTAGGTGAGGGAGCGGCCGTCCGCGGAGAGGCTGGCGGCGAAGCGGCGGCCGGCCTCGGACAGGGCGGCCTGGGGCTGCTCGAAGGTGACGACGACGCGGCGCTCGCCGAAGCGGCGCAAGAGCGTGGCCTTGTCCTCCACCATCAGGAGCTTGCCCTCGTTGATGATGCCCACGCGGTCGGCCAGCTCCTCGGCCTCTTCCAGGTAGTGCGTGGTGAGGACGATGGTGGTGCCCTCGGCCGCGAGCCTGCGCACGTAGGTCCACAAGTCGCGGCGCAGCTCCACGTCCACGCCCGCGGTGGGCTCGTCGAGGAAGACGAGGCGGGGCTTGTGCACCAGCGCCTTGGCGATGAGCAGCCGGCGCTTCATGCCGCCGGAGAGGGCGCGCGTCATCGCGTCCTTCTTGGCCTGGAGGTTGAGGGCGGTGAGCACCTCGTCGATGCGGGCCTCGTCCCGGGGACGGCCGTAGTAGCCGAGCTGGATGCGCAGCGACTCGGCCACGGAGAAGAACGGGTCGAAGTTGATTTCCTGCGGCACCAGCCCGATTTCGTAGCGGGGGGCCACCGGGTCCTTGTCCAGGTCCTTGCCGAAGACGCGGATGGTGCCGGAGGTCTTCTTCACCAGGCCGCACACGCTGCCAATCATCGTCGTCTTGCCGGCGCCGTTGGGGCCGAGCAGGGCGAAGATTTCGCCCGGGCGGATGGAGAGGTCCATCGACTGCAGCGCGGTGAAGGTGCCGTACCGCTTGGTGAGTCCCTGGAGCTCGAGGGCGGGCGTCGTCGACATGGCGGCGCTTCGAATAACACCTTCGCGTCGGGCGTGCCCGACTCTCGCGGAGAGGACCGCCGCGCCCACGCTGTCCGTTGCGCGCCGCACAATGATGGAGGCGCGGCAGCCGGGCTTCACGGCGCCATGAGCGTCAGCGGAGGGCCTTCGCGCGAGCGAAACGGGAACTCCGCGTATGTGCTGGGAAGCACGGCGCGGGCTCCGGGGCTCGCCTTGACTTCGGAGCGACGGTGCGGTTCAAGTGGCTTCGTTTCGGTATTGAGAATTGTTCTCAATATCACTCCGCGTGAGGAGGCGATGGCGCTCTCGACCCTGCTGTTGCTGCTGGGCATCGCCGTGCTCCACGGGGCCGCCGTGCCCGCGGGGTGGCGGGCGCGTCACCGCGGGTGGAGGTGGGCGGGTGGGGGCGTGGCCCTGTTGGCGGGCGTGGCCCTGGGGGTGAAGGCGCAGGGGCTGGCCGTCGGCCTGACGTGCGCGCTGGTGCTGGCCATGCTGGCCAGTGCGGCGCTGGCGCTCTGCGCGCCGCTGTGGCCGCGCGCCACGCGGCTGGTGCTTCCCTTGAGCGCGGTGGGGCTCGCGCTGCTGTGGCTGGGGGCGGCCTGATGGCGGCGCACGTGCACGGAGCCGGACGGATTGCCGCCGCGCTGACGGGGGCCCCGGGGGCCGCGGTGCTCGCGACGCTGGCGCTCGCGGCGGTGCTGCCCGTTCCCGGTGACGTGCGGCTGCTCCTGGCCCTGCTCGCCGTGCTGCCCGCGGTCGCCACCGCCGCGTGTCTCGCCCTCCTCGCGCGGAGCGCGGTGCGCGCGTGGGTGGGCTCGGCCCTCGTCGCCGCCGTGGCGGCCGTCGTCCTGGTGCTCACGTGAAGCTGTCACCCCGCGCCTACGCCATTCTCTGGGACGGGCACGCCTGGGCCGGCGTGCTCTCGTCGCTCGTGCTCTTCGTGACGTTCTTCCTCGGCGCCTTCGCGCTGTTCGCCGAGGAGCTGGCCCCCTGGCAGGAGCCCACGTTCCGCGCGCCCATCGCCGTCACCGAGGCGCGGGCCGTGCAGCTCGCGCAGCAGGTCGCCGACGCGGAGGCGCCCTCCCGGCCGGCGTGGTTCGGCATCTCCCTTCCCACCGACGAGGAGCCGTGGCTGCGCATCTGGCGCCTGTCGCCGGAAGGGCCCATCCGGCACACCTGGCTGGACCCCGTCTCCGGCCGTCAGCTCGGTGAGCGCAGCGACCTGGGCGAGTTCCTCAACGCGATGCACTTCCTGGAGCCGCTGCCCGGCGGCGTGCACGTGACGGGGCTTGCCTCCGTCGTGCTCGTGATGCTGATTGGAACGGGGCTGCTGCTCCAGCTCGGCAGGCTGGTGCGGGAGTTCAGCCAGTTCCGGCCCGGCGCCGCGCGGCGGGTGCTCTGGTCCGACGCGCACAAGGTGATTGGCGTGGTCAGCGCGCCCTTCCTGCTCGTCTTCGCGCTCACCGGCGGGATTCTCTGGCTGGATGACTGGTTCGAGCCGGCGGTGGTGGACACGTCGCTCGCCGGGGACGCGAAGGCGAAGGAGCACGCCGTGGACTGGCCCGCGGCCCCGGCCGCCTCGGGCAGGCCCGCCGGTGCGCCCGACCTGACCCGCGCGCTGGCTCTGGCGAAGGAGCGCTTCCCCGCGTCGTCGCACCACTGGTTCTTCTTCGACAACCTCGGGGATGAGAGCGGCATCGTCCATCTGCCAGGAGAGCAGGAGGGCACGCTGCACGCCTTCACGCACGTGCGCGTGTCGAACGCCGGAGCCGTCATCTGGGCCCGCGAGGCGGGCGGCGCCACGGCCTACACACGCGTCATGGACCCGCTCTACGGCCTGCACTTCGCCACCTGGGCCGGCTTCCCCGCCAAGGTCCTCTACGCGCTGCTCTCGCTGCTCGTCGGCTTCGGCATCCTCGCGGGCAACCTGCTCTGGCTGGAGCGACGGCGCGCGAAGCAGCCGGGCCGCTTCGACTGGACGCTCGCGAGGCTGACGTCGGGCGTCTGCGCGGGGCTGCCCCTGGCCGTCGCCGCCCTCTTCCTGGCCAACCAGTGGCTGCCCGCGACGCTCGAGGCGCGCCCCCGCTGGGAGCATGGCGTCTTCCTCGCGGCGTGGGGCCTGGCCCTGGGCACGGCCTTCGTCGAGCGCTCCGCCGCGCGGCATGCGCGCCGGCTGCTCGTCGTCTCCAGCGTGCTGCTCCTCGCGGTGCCGCTCATCGACGCGGCGCGCACGGGCCGGCTTCCCCTCGCCTCGGGCTCGTCCTTCGTGCTGGCCACGGAGGCGGGCCTCATCGCGCTGGGCCTGCTGCTGGCCGGCGCGGCCCGGGGCATCCGCCGGCTCCAGCGGATGACGCCCTCGACCTCCCCTGCCGAGGTGGACCCGGACGCGCCCGCCCCCGTGCCGACCTGATTCACCGTGCCTTCCCCCCACTGAACGGAGAACCCCATGAGCAGGCTGCGCCGCATCGCCTCATCCACCCTCGTCCTCACCGCCGTCTTCACCGGCTGCAGTGACGACCCCGACAAGACGCCGACGGATGCCGGCACCGAGGAGGGGCCGGTGTACAGCCTGGCCACCTCCGTCTTCTCGCAGGCGGGCAGCGCCACGTACGTGAGCGTCTTCGACTCGCTCGACGTCACCGGGCTTGATTTGGAGAAGGCCCGCGAGCACTCCGGCTTCGCGACGATTGGCGCGGTGGATGGGATGCTCTTCGTCGGCGCCGGCGAGGGGCCCGAGCTCACGCGCTACACCGTCGGTGACGACGGGAGCCTGACGGAGGCGGGGAAGCTCAGCTTCGCCAGCTACGGCCTCACCGCCGCGCCGCTGTACCTCAACACCTTCGTGGGCTCGACCCGCGCGTACATGTCGCTGGAGGAGACGAAGCGCATCGTCTGGAACCCCTCGACGATGCAGATTACCGGCACCGTCGAGGCGGCGGGCGTGGCGCGCGAGCGCGAGGGGCTGGTGGCGAAGTCCAGCTATGACCGCGCGCGGGTGGTGCGGGACGGCTACTCGTTCCAGCCCTTCTACTGGACGGACGGCGACTACTACGACTTCCTCCCCAGCTCGCAGATTGCCGTCTACTCCAACGCGGACGACAGCCTGGTGAAGCTCATCGATGCGCCGTGCCCGGGGCTCGACGTGGCGACGCAGGACGAGGCCGGCAACCTCTACTTCAGCAACTGGGTGTTCAGCGCCGCCGCGCCCGTCCTCAAGGAGGACGCGCCCGACACCTGCGTGGTGCGCATCAAGAAGGGCGAGCTGGAGCTGGACGCGGCCTGGACGAAGTCGCTGGCCACCATGGTGGGCGGCCGGCAGACGGCGGCGTTCCGCTACCTGGGCAACGGCGTGGGCGTGGTGGCCGTCTTCGACAAGGAGCACGCCGGCATCACCGCGGAGTCCGAGTCGGACGTCGTCACCCGCGGCAACCACTGGAAGCTGTGGCGGGTGAATCTGGAGACGGGCACCGGGGCGCCCGTCGAGGGGCTCGACTACATCGCGGGCGGCTACTACGCGTTCGTGATTGAAGGGCGCACCTTCTTGCTGCTGCCCACGGCCGACTACGCGAAGACGACCGTGTGGGAGCTGGGCGTGAATGGCGCGGCGGTGAAGCGCTTCGAGACGCTCGGCTGGGCGTACCAGTTCGTGAAGGTGCGCTAGTACTCCAGCGTGCCCTTGAGCCAGCCCGCGCGGCCGGGCCGCTCGACGCCGAAGAAGTCGAACACCTTGGCGTCGGTGACGTTCTCCAGCTCGGCGGTGAGGCCCACGGTGAAGCCTCCCCGCCGCACGCGGTAGCCCACGCCCGCGGCCTGGACGAGCTGGGCGTCGATGGCCTCCTTGGAGTCCACGTCGCCCAGGCCTCCCCAGTTGCGGAAGAAGCCGTGGACGTAGCGGGTGCTCCAAAAAGGGGACAGCTCGTCCTCCACGGTGGCGAGCGCGCGCAGCGACATCCGGGCCGTGGCGTTGGCGAAGAACCACGGCCGGTTCGGCAGGCGCTGCCCCTCGAAGGCGCCGAACATCCCCTGGTCCGAGTCGTTGCGCAGGTCCTGGAAGGTGGCGTTGGCGTCGAGGCTGAACAGCCCGCCCGGGGAGCTCCACCCCGCCGCGCCCTCCACGCCGAGCACCCGGGCCGCGTACACGTTCTGGTAGCTCCAGTCCCTGTCCCGGCCCGCGAGCAGGATGAGGTTGTCCGCCAGGCGGGCGAAGCCGTTGAGCTCGCCCCGGAAGGCCCCCAGCCGCGTGCGCAGCGGCACCGTGGCCACGCCGACGTTGAGGTTGTGGCTCTGCTCCGGCTCCAGGTCCAGGTTCTCGTTGATGAGCACGCCGTTGCCGAAGACCTCGTCCGCGTCGGGCAGCCGCGTGGCGCGCTCGTAGCTGGCCTTGAGGTAGACGGGCTCGCCCAGCCGGAAGCGCAGCGCCGCGCCGCCGCCGAGCCGGTGCAAATCACGATTCTTGTTCCGCCACCCGCCCGTCTCGGCGGGCTCCTGCGCGCGGCCCGCGTAGACGTAGTCCTTGCCGAAGACGATGACCTCGAGCGCCTCGTCGAGGAGGTCCACCTCGTACTCGAGGCCGGTGACGAACGAGAGGATGGAGCGGTCCGCCGAGAGCGGGTCCAGGTCGCCCGCGGTGACGAGCCGCCGCGCCTCGCCGGTGCGCAGCGTCAGCGTGGGCGCGAAGGAGAGCCGCACGTGCTGGGCCTTCGCCACGTCCCAGGCCACGTTGGCGCGGCCGTACACCGCCTGCTGCCAGAGGGTCTGGTCGGCGGGGCTGTTGTCGGTAATCTCCCCCTCGCCCCCCAGGTACACCTGGTTGCCGAACCAGTCGTAGACCCACGCGGACACGTCGACGAACTCGGTCCGCTGCCAGCCGTAGCCTGCCAGCACGTCCATGCGGACGCGCGGTGAGAGGGCCTTCTCGTAGAGGAGCTGGGCCCCCAGCGCGGAGGCGCCGTAGCGCGCCTCTCCGTACGGGGCACCCGTCATCACCAGGTTGTGTTGCAGCTCCTTGTCGTGGGCGGAGCCGAAGGCGCGCAGGGTGATGCGGTCCGCCCAGGCGAGCCCCGAGTAGCCCGCCTCGAGTCCGCCGCCGAGCGCCTGGTAGCCATCATGGAAGCGCCGCACGGTGACGGGGACGATGTTGCCCGTGGCGTCGGAGGCCTCGGTGTCCACGGAGTAGTCGTTGTCCGTGGTGTCGGCGAAGAAGTGCGCCCGGGCGAAGAAGCCGTCGGAGCCGGGCTTGTAGCTGCCACCGAGCGTGAGCCGGAACGTGCTGAAGGCGCCACCCTGGAGGGACGCGGCGCCGTGGAGGCCGTCCTCCAGCGGAGCGGACGTGAGGTTGACCGCGCCGCCGAGCGCGTCCGCGCCGTACCGCACCGGCACCACGCCCCGGTAGAGCTGCACCGAGTCCACGAGATTCACCGGCACGTTGGCGACGCCGAACGGGTAACCCGCGAGGTCCAGGGGCACGCCGTCGAGGAAGAAGCGAATCTGGTCGTCGGTGAGGCCGTTGAGCGAGAAGAGCGCGGTGCTGCCGAGCCCGCCGGTGCGGCGCACCTCCACGCCCTCCTGCGAGGCGAGCACCTGTCCGAGGTCCCCCGCGCGCGCCTTCGCGCGCCGGGTGCTGATGACCTTCACGGCCTCGGCGGACTGGCGCATCCGCTCCGCCTCCGTGCGGCCCGACACCGTCGTCTCCAGGCCCTTGCTGTCGGCGGGGGCCTGGGCGGCGGCTCCGGTGCCGGGGGCGGGCGCCTGCGCGGTGGCCTCCGTGGGAGGCGTCTGCGGCGGCGTGTCCGGAGGCGCGTCGAGCCGGAAGGTGTGGACCAGCTCAATCTGGCAGGCCACCACCTCGCCGTCGACGCGCGCGGGCTCGAAGCGGAAGGAGAGGCTGGCGGTGCGGATGGCCTCGTCGAACGCCGCGCCCGCGGAGCGCACGACCTCGGACTCCGTCACCGCGCCGTGCTCGTCGATGGTGAGCCGCAGCACCACCTCGCCCTCGCGGCCGGCCGTGCGCTCCGCCTCCGGGTAGGGGACGGTGACGTCGTCGATGCGCTGGGGCGGGACGACACCGGACGCGGGGGCCTGCTCCGACGGGGCCGCGGTGGGCGGTGTCTCTGTCGGAATCGCCGTCTCCGGGGCCGCTGGCGGCTCGGGAGGAGTCTGGGGCGCGGCGGCCACGGAGAGGAGCAGGGCGAGAGACGCGAGAGACGAGGACATCCGCAATCCGGGGCTTTTTGGTTTTGCGAAGCAATATCAACTGCTGGCAGGGGTATATCGGGGATTGCGGCGAGAGGGTCAAGGCACGGGGACGGTGGAGGGCCCGTCCCGGGTGTTCCGCAGTATGGGCCCGTGCGCGCTGGAGAAGCCGGATGTGCGGTCAGCGGGCAGGCGGACGCATGGCCGGTACTTCCGGTGCTCCTGGCACCGTACGGTCTGCTGCACGGGGGGCGGGGGGCGATTAGAGACTGCGGTCCGATGTCCCTTCGCACGCGTCTCCAGGGCCGTTTCCACCTGCTGGTGGGCGCCCTCGTCACCGTCGTCCAGCTTCCGCCGGTGCTCTGGCTCTGCTGGCTCACGCGCACGCCGCTGCCGGCGCTCGTGGCGCTGGGCGTTTCGTGGCCGTACCTGAAGCAGCTCCAGAGTCCGTGGGCGACGACGCCCCGGTCGGCGTCGACCTATGTGGCACTGGGCTGGTGGTCGGCCTGCCTGGTGTTCGACCTGCTGATGCTTCCGGCGGTGCTGGCCATCCAGGCGGGGGCTCCGGGGGGCGTGACGTGGGGGATGGCGGGGGCCGTCGCGCTGGTGATGGGAAGTGACGCGGTGCTCGGCCGGCCGCGGCTGCGGAGGCGGACGGTGCGCGTGGTGGGGCTTCCGAGGGAGCTCGATGGCTATCGCATCGGGCAACTCTCGGATGTGCACTGCGGGCCTCACGTGCCCGAGGAGAAGGTGGCGGGGTGGGTGTCCCGCCTCAACGGGCTGGGGCTGGACCTCGTCACCGTCACGGGGGACTTGATTACGAATGGCTCCTCGCACGTGGAGGCCGTCGCGCGGGCGCTGGGAGGGCTGCGCGCGAAGGACGGCGCCTTCGCGTGCATGGGCAACCACGACTACTTCACGGATGGCGAGCACCTGGTCCGGGCGCTGGAGCGGAACGGGCTGACGGTGCTGCGCAACCGGGGTGTCGTGGTGAAGCGGGAAGGGGCGAACCTGTACGTCGCGGGCGTCGATGACACGTGGACGTCGCGGCACGACGTGGCGCGGGCGCTCGCGGCGCGGCCGGACGGTGCCCCCACGGTGCTGCTCGCGCATGACCCGGATTTGTTTCCGCAGGCGCAGGCGCGCGGCGTGGAGCTGACGCTGTCGGGACATACACACGGGGGACAGCTCGCGGTGCCGTGGGTCCGCCGCCTGTCGCTGGCGCGGTTCATGACGCGGTGGACGGCGGGGATGTACCGGCAGGGACGCTCGTGGCTGTATGTGAATCGCGGCGCGGGAACCACGGGGCCGCCGGTGCGGCTGGGCGCTCCGGCGGAGCTGGCGGTCATCACGCTGCGGCGGGCGTGACAACGGCTTCGGACGGGTCAGCGCGTTTGCAGCTCGTGGATCTCCACCTCTTCGAAGCCGAGCCGCCGCACCGTCTCCACGAACCGCTCCGTACCGACGATGACCGTCTGATAGTTGGCGAGCCGGAAGAGGTCGCGGTCATCTGGAAGAGATGCGGCGTCCAGGACGGGCTCCGAGGGCAGGCTGAAGCCGGGCCCACCGCACGTTTCGCATGGGGCGGGGATGCCTCGGGGCAGGCAGTCCGCATGGAGCAGTCCGCGTGGCTCTATCTGAAGCTCCAGCAGCTCAGGCGGGTTCTTCTCCTTGAGCCGCAGCTCCGTACGGCAGCCGTTCAATCCGCGCAGGCCTTCCGCCTGGAGCTGCTCCAGTGACTCCCGGCGGACGAGCAACGTCCATGGAGTTGGAAAGACGAGCGGAGGAAAATGCCCGTGGCCTCTTCCAACGAGCGCGCCAAAGGTCGTTCCAGGCTCCAGCGGCACACCCTTTGGTACCAGGGGCCGCACCAGCTCCCGGAGGCGCGTGAACTCCTCGAAGTCCTCTTCCACACGCGCCTTGAATCTCCTGGCGTCTGGAAGCCCGGACAGGTCCACCGCCGGATACGCCTCGCCAATGCCACTCCAGATGTCATCGCAGGTCGGGCAGTGGACGCCGGGCAACAACCACTTGTGCTCCGTCCGTAGCTCCCACGAGTAGCTCGACGGGGACACGCTTCGGAGTCGGTAGAACCGCATGGTCAGTAGATGTCTTCTTCCACGACGGGGAACAAGGGAATGGCCTTCTTGCTGTAGTACGGCACGACGGGTCCCGAAAGGTCGAACCGGAAGATCAGCTGTGTAGCAAAGAGATGGATGGCCTGACGGTGTGCACGCCTGTTGTTCTCGATGTAGCGCGCCCACTCCGCGTTCCAGGGGCCACCCATGCCCCCTCTGTGGATGTTCTCGTGAACCTGCTTGTCGAGAACCAGGGTCCATTCGTGGATGTCGACCCCTCTGGAGGTGAACCACTCCTCGCTCGACTGATTCCAGGGGATGATGAAGATGGGTTCCGCGTTCTCCGGCAACCCCTGCATGCTTCCCCAGTAGCGCTGGGGATTGGCGGGTGTCGGAAACGGACGCGCGTGGCCCGGCGTCGGCATTGACGGAGCGGGTGGTCGAACGGGCACCATCGCTTGCGCGCGCAGGATGCGGCTCGGGTCCACGTCCTCACAGTAATAGAGGCCGCACGCTCCGAGCCCGCAGATGAACAGGGTGCATCGGTCCGCAGCAGGGTCGTCACACTCCTCGGCGGAGGCTTCGGCCGACTCCCAGCGTTGCAGGGTGGGGTTCGTTGAAGCACACGCCGTTATCAGCAAGCCACAGAGCAGCCAGGAACAGGTCTTCATGTCCAGTGCACCCTAGTCGGTACCAGGCTCAGCTCCGTCGAGCAGCTCACGCAGCCGCTCCTCCAGGAAGCGCCGCTCCGGCTCGGTGCGCACCAGCGCCAGTGCACGCCGGTAGCTGGCCACCGCCTCTTCATTGCGTCCCATGCGCCGCAGCAGCTCGGCGCGCGCGGCCGGGAGCAGGTGGTAGTCCGTGAGTCTCCCGGACGTCTCCAGGTCATCCACCAACGCGAGCCCGTGCTCCGGCCCGCGCGCCATGGCCACCGCCGCCGCGCGGTTCAGCTCCACGACGGGGCCGGGCGACACCGCACACAGCTTCTCGTAGAGCGCGGCAATCTGCGCCCAGTCCGTGTCCTCGGCGCGCGCGGCCTGCGCGTGCAGCGCGGCGATGGCCGCCTGGAGCGTGTACGGCCCCCGGGCCCCCAGCGCGAGCGCCGCGTCGAGCTGCGCCAGTCCCTCCCGAATCTCCTCGCGGTTCCACAGCGCGCGGTCCTGTCTGTCCAGCAGGACGAGCCCTCCATCCGCCGCCACGCGTGCACGGCGGCGCGAGTGGTGCAACAGCATCAGCGCGAGCAGGGCCGCGACTTCCGCATCGCGCGGCAACAGCATGCGCGCGAGCCGGCCCAGCCGCAGCGCCTCCGCGCACAGCTCCACCCGCAGCAGCTCCGGCCCGTCCGTGGCCGCATATCCCTCCGAGAAGACGAGATACACCGTGTGCAGCACTCCATGCGTGCGCTCGCCCAGCGCCTCCGCTTCCGGCACGGAGTAGGGAATGCCCGCGTCGCGAATCTTGCGCTGCGCGCGCACCAGCCGCTGTGCCAGCGTCGCGGGCGGCACGAGGAAGGCGTGCGCAATCTCCTCCGTCGTGAGGCCGCACAGGGTCCGCAGCGCCAGCGCCACCTGGGCCTCGGGCGCGAGCGCGGGATGGCAGCACGTGAAGAGCAGGCGCAGCGTGTCGTCCGGCAACGCCTGCCACTCCGTGCCATCTGGAGGCGGGGCGAGCTCCTGCTCGATGCGCGCCACCGCCTCCAGCGCGTCCACGCGAGCGCCCAGGCGCACCCCGCGCCGCACGCGGTCCACCGCCTTGTTGCGCGCGGCCCGGATGACCCACGCCCGTGGCTCGTGGGGAATCCCCTGTCGCGGCCACTGCACCAGCGCGTCCGCGAAGGCCTCCTGCACCACCTCCTCGGCCGCGGCGAAGTCTCCGCCGAGCACACGGATGACCGTGGCCACGATGCGGCCATAGTCCGCGCGGTAGGTCCGCTCCAGGGTGGAGCCCGGGGTGCTCATGCGAAGCCGTGTGGAGGCCACCGCCGCCAGTCCGTGACAGCGGCGGCCCGGGGACTCACGGAGCCGTCAGCCCTGCTCCCCGAAGTCCACCACGGGGCGCACCTCGATGCAGCCGGTGCGCGCGTTCGGGATGCGCGAGGCGATGGCGATGGCCTGGTCGATGTTCTCCGCGTCGATGAGGTAGAAGCCGCCCAGCTGCTCCTTCGTCTCGGCGAAGGGGCCGTCCGTCGTCAGGCGCTTGCCGTCGCGGATGCGCACCGTGGTGGCGGTGACCACGGGCTGCAGCGCCTCGCCCGCCACGTAGTTGCCGCTCTTGCGGATGCTCTCCGTGAAGGAGCCGTACTCGGCCATGATCTGGTCGGTCTCGTCCTTGGACAGGGACTCCCACACCTTCTCGTTCTCGTAGATGGCCAGCAGGTAGCGCATGGTGTTCCTCTGAAGTTCGGGGGAGAGGAGCCTCCCCGGCGAAGGGTCGAACGAGGTCCGCGAAATTCGACCAGCATTTTCGACGGGATTTCCCCGGGGCTCCAGGCGCCTTTGTCCCCCATGGTTTCGCGGGGTTGGACGGCGGCGCGGGTCCGGTAGACTCGCAGGTCACATCTCCGGCCGGGGTGGCACTTGAGGGTGCCCCCGTTCCACGCCAGGAGAGCCATGCTTACGCCACCGACCCTCAGTGAAGCCGATGTCCGCCTCGCCGCCGCGGGGGACCGCTCCGCCTACGAGCGGCTGGTGCGGCGCTGTGCCGGGCTGGTGAGCGCCATCGCGCTGTCCATCGTCCACGACGTGGGGCGCAGCGAGGACGTGGCCCAGGAAGTGTTCGTCGCCGCGTGGAAGGACCTCGCCCGGCTGCGCAACCCGCGCACCTTCCTCCCGTGGCTGCGCAACATGACGCGCCACCTGTCGTTCCGCATGCTGCGCGACCGGCACGTGCCCATGGACACGGAGCACCTCGCGGGCCGTGCCGACGAGCGGGCCACCGCGGCCGAGCAGTTGCTGGCGGCGGAGCGGGACTCCGTCCTGGACGACGCGCTGATGGCGCTCGAGGTGGAGGACCGCGAGGTGCTCCTCGTCTACTACCGCGAGGGCAAGTCCTTGCGGCAGGTGGCGTCGCTGCTGGACCTGTCCGAGCCGGCCGCGCGCAAGCGGCTCTCCCGGGCCCGGGCGCGGCTGCGCGAGGGCGTCGAAGCGCGGCTGGGGGACTTCGCCGTGAGCACGGCGCCGGACTCGAAGCTGGCGGCGAACGTCATGGCCCTGCTGCCGTCGACGCTCGGCTCGGGCGCCGCCGTCGGCGCGTCCTTCAAGGTGGCGACCAGCGCGGGCGCGACATGGCTCTCCTTCGTCGCACCGCTCGCCATGCTCGGCGGGACGCTGGGCGGAATCTCGTTCTCCGTCCGGAAGCTGCGGACCCGCGCGCGCGACGAGGAGGAGCGGCGGGGGATTGGCCGCTACGGCCTGATGGCCGGCGCCGCCGCCAGCATCGCGGTGGTGGGCATGGGCGTGGCGACCGTGCTCTCGCTTTCGCTCGCGTGGTTCATCGGGCTCTGGGCGGGCTTCATCTTCACCTGGGACTGGCTGGTGCTCGTCTACCTGCCGCGCGTCACCGCCCGCCGGCTCGCGCTGGAGCGCGCCGAGGACCCATCCGCCGCGAGCCGCCAGCACCGGGAGCGCGTGGCCGCCCTGGCGCTGATGGCCCTGGTGACGGTCTGCTCCGTCGCCTCCCTGGCCCTCATGCTCCGGGTGCTGCTGAGCGGCGCCTGAGCCCTCGCCGCGCGGCCGCCGGGAGCCGGGAAGTGCCCGTTACCGGACGCTCCCCCCGACTCTCGGCTCCAGGCCCCTCCGGGCCGGGCATGCCTGCCGGGCGTCGGGGCCCGCTCGGAGGTGGGAGGCCGGGGACGCGCGCGGCTTGAGTGCGCTGTTCCACCCTGGTATCCGCTGAGCCCCTCACCCCGCCGGAGGCAGGAAAGCCGCGATGGCCCAGAATTTCATCTTCACGATGCAGGACCTGCGCAAGGTCAAGAACAGCAAGGAGATCCTCAAGGGTATCTACCTGTCGTTCTTCCCGGGCGCGAAGATTGGTGTCATCGGCCCCAACGGCTCCGGCAAGTCGACGCTGCTGCGCATCATGGCGGGCGTGGACACGGAGTTCTTCGGTGTGGCCAAGCCGGACCCGTCCGCCAAGGTGGGCTACCTGGCGCAGGAGCCGCAGCTCGACCCCTCGCTCGACGTGAAGGGGAACGTGGAGCTGGGCCTGAAGGAGATTCGCGCCGCGCTGGACCGCTTCAACGAGGTCAGCGCGAAGTTCGCCGAGCCCATGGACGACGCGGCCATGGAGAAGCTCCTGGCGGAGCAGGGGCGGCTCCAGGACTACATCGACTCGGTGAACGGCTGGGAGCTGGACCGGACGCTCGAGATGGCCATGGACGCGCTGCGCCTGCCTCCGGGCGACGCGGACGTGACGAAGCTGTCCGGCGGTGAGAAGCGCCGCGTGGCGCTGTGCCGCATCCTGCTGGAGAAGCCGGACCTGCTGCTCTTGGACGAGCCCACCAACCACCTGGACGCAGAGAGCGTCGCGTGGCTGGAGGTGGCGCTGAAGGAGTACAAGGGCACCATCGTCTGCATCACCCACGACCGGTACTTCCTGGACAACGCGGCCGAGTGGATTCTGGAGCTGGACCGCGGCGAGGGGGTGCCCTGGAAGGGCAACTACTCCAGCTGGCTGGAGCAGAAGCAGAACCGGCTGGCGCTGGAGGAGAAGTCGGAGAGCCACCGGCAGAAGACGCTCAAGCGCGAGCTGGAGTGGGTGCGTCAGTCGCCCAAGGCGCGTCAGGCGAAGAGCAAGGCGCGTATCGCCGCGTACGAGGAGCTGCTCAACCAGTCGCAGGAGAAGCGCGAGCCCACGGGCGAAATCATCATTCCTCCCGCGCCGAAGCTGGGCGGGCTGGTGGTGGAGGCCAAGGGGCTGCGCAAGGCGTACGGCGACCGGCTGCTGGTGGACGACCTGAACTTCAAGCTGCCGCCGGGTGGCATCGTCGGCGTGATTGGGCCCAACGGCGCGGGCAAGACGACGCTGTTCCGGATGATGACGGGCGTGGAGAAGCCGGACGCGGGCGAGCTGCGCATGGGCGAGACGGTGAAGCTGGCCTACGTGGACCAGAGCCGCGACGCGCTGAATGGTGACAACTCGGTGTTCCAGGAGGTCAGCGGCGGGCTGGACCACCTGGACCTGGGCAAGGGCGGACAGATTCCGAGCCGCGCGTACCTGGCGGGCTTCGCCTTCAAGGGGCAGGACCAGCAGAAGCGCGTGAAGGATTTGTCCGGCGGCGAGCGCAACCGCGTGCACCTGGCGAAGATGCTCAAGAGCGGCGGCAACCTGCTCCTGCTCGACGAGCCCACGAACGACCTGGACGTGGAGACGCTGCGGAGCCTGGAGGATGCGCTCTTGAGCTTCGCGGGCTGCGCGGTGGTCATCAGCCACGACCGCTGGTTCCTGGACCGCATCGCCACGCACATCCTGGCGTTCGAGGGGGACAGCAAGGTGTTCTTCTTCGAGGGCAACTTCCAGGACTACGAGGCGGACAAGAAGAAGCGCCTCGGCCCCGAGGCCCTGGAGCCGCACCGCATCCGGTACCGGCCGATTACGAAGAACTGACATGCTGGGGTGGCCCCTCTCCCGAGCGGGGGAGGGGCGGAGTGCGCGACGTCTGGAGGGGCTGTCGTGATCAAGAGGGTCCTGTTCAGCAACTTCAAGGCGTACCGCTCGCTCGACCTGGAGCTGGAGCCCCTCACGGTCTTCGTGGGGCCGAATGCGTCGGGAAAGACGACGTTGCTGGAGGGACTGAGCCTGCTCACGACCGCGGCCACGGAGCTGCTGACGGGCGACAAGGGCATCTGGCGCGGGCCGCTGGTGCAGTCTCACGGGGTCCATGGCAAGGTTTCCGTGACGGTCGCCGGTCGCTGGGGGCGGGTGAGCGCCGCGACGTGGGCATTCAGTGCCCATGAACCGGTCCAGCAGGCCGGTGCCACCTGGTTGCCCTTCGCGCTGGCGGGAGATGTGACGGGCCAGAAGTTCTCGGCTGGGGAACTGGACCCGAGTCAACCGAGCCCTCCTGGCGTAGTCCCCGGCATCCGCGGAAACGTGGACCGGGGAACCCTGGCGGAGCTTCGTGCCGGTCTCAGTGCAACGACCATCCTTCGCTTCGTCCCCGGACGGCTGGCGGAGGCTTCGTACAGTGACGACCCGATTCCCTCTCTCCGCGCGGATGGCGGCGGGCTTGCGTCCGTGCTCGCCTACCTCAAGCTGAGTCAGGACGAGGTGTTCAACGAAATCGAGCTGGCGCTGAAGCAGGTGGTTCCCGCCGTGCGCCGCGTCCGTATCGAACGGGCCACGGTCGAGCAGACCTCCATCCGGACCATCGCCCTGGATGACCAGCGCCACGAGGTTCCCGAGAAGCGCACGCTCTGGGGGAACCAGGTCGTCTTCGACATGCGCGGGGCCAAGGGAGTTGCACCGGGGGCAGCCGGGGAAGGCACCCTGATGGTGCTCGGGCTGCTCACCGCGCTGATGGGGCCTACGAAGCCCCGGCTCGTGCTCTTGGATGACATCGAGCTGTCGCTCCACCCCGAGGCCCAGGCCCGGCTCATCGACGCCCTGCGCGCCATCCAGAAGCGTGACCCCGGGCTGCAGATTGTCGCCACCAGTCACTCGCCCTTCATCCTGAACTACCTCGACCCGAAGGAGGTCCGGATGACCTTCCTGGCGGAGAACGGGTTCGCCCGCTGCGAGAAGCTCACCTCCCACCCCGAGTTCGAGAAGTGGAAGGACCTGATGGCTCCGGGGGAGTTCTGGAGCACCGTGGGGGAGGACTGGATTGGAAAGCTGAAGCCGGGTGGGGCTGCCGCGAATGAGTGAGCCCGCCTATGAGTTCGGGGTCGTCTGCGAAGCGCGGGCGGACCAGCTCACTGCGTGTGGCATCGCAGACCGGGTCCTGGCCGCTGAAGTCGACTGGCTCGCTCCTGAAGTGTGCGACACCCTCTACACATGGTCGGGCGTCAATCCTGTTCCAGAAGAACGGTTCGTACGCTGGCAGAAGGTACGCGGGGAACTGGGACGCCGCAGGCTCAAGAGCATCTTCGGGCGCTTCGGTGGTGAGGCCGGTCGGCCGGATGCATTCATCGCGCGGCAGGCGCTGCTGCTCTTCGCCTCGCTCGACCGGCAGCCGGATGCTGTCGTGCTGGTTCGAGACAGTGACGGGGACCCGATGCGTCGCGAGGGGTTGGAGCAGGCACGAAATACCTCTCCCTGGCCTTTCAAGGTGGTCATTGCCCTGGCGGAGCCCAAGCGAGAAGCGTGGGTGCTCGCGGGCTTCGAGCCTGGAAATGCCGATGAGGCAGCCCGGCTTCACGACCTCACGGAGCGCCTCTCCGTGGACCCCGTCCGCAAGTCCCATGCGCTGGATGCACGCGAGCACGGGGCGAAGACCGACATCAAGCGTGCTCTCCGTGACCTGATTTCGGACGACTGGGACCGTGAGCGGCAGTGCTTCGAAGAAACACCGCTCGAGGTGCTGAAGCAGCGTGGACAGGAGAACGGTCTCGCCGCATTCCTGTCGGAAGTTCGCGAGCGGCTCGTTCCCATCCTGAAGGGCGCTGGACGGGAAGGGTAGCGAAGGGTGGCGTAGAACCCTCACCGGGGTACGAGCCTCCAGTTGTCCCGGATACATAACTCTGTGGGGGGATTCCGGCAGCTAGAGGCCCTCGGCTACCTCTGTGTGGTCCCCACTGGAGGTTCGATGCCCGGCCACTTCAAGTTCGTGCGCTACGACTCAGCGGAACTGACCACCGCAGGTGCGCAGTTGGTCGATGCCATGGTGCGCGGTTACGACCGAAGCCTGGAACCGCCCACGGAAGTGTGGACCGAGCTGGTCCTCGACTGGTTCGCCTGCGCCGCAGGTACGTTCTCCGGCCAGCCAGTGCTCGTGGATGCACGTGCACGGGATGTTCGGAAGGATTGGCGTCCTTTCTTCGCATGCCTGCGCGACATCCCGATGCGTACCTCCCGTGCCGAGTTCCTTCTGGACCTCACCCACTCGACCTACCCCGACTACTCTGGCCGGTACTACACGGACCCCTACTGGGATGAATGCCTCCTGGGGGAACGGGAGGTGTTGCTGGGCCTGGAGTCCGAGTGGGGGCGGTTCGGAGACGTGAGGCATACGCGGGTGAATGTTCTCGAAGAGGCTGTCAAACTCGCAGCCGTTCGCGCGCGCACCAAGGTCCTGGTTTTCGGCTCCAACACCAGCGAGCAGTGCGACCACTTGCTCGCGGATGTCGCCCTCTTGCGGTACCAGACGCGAGACACGGCGCCTTGGTTGCTGGTGGATGTGCCATGGCTGCGAAGAGGTCAATCCTGGCAACCATCCTTCCATGTCCTGAACGGGACCGAACGTCCCGCACCTCCACGGATCGGCTCCGGTACGGGTTCATGAGGGGACCGTGAACGAGCTTCACCCATTCATCCAGGACATCCAGCGCGTCGCGGAGGCGGCTCGTGACGAGCTGGCCCTGCGCAACACGCTCCAGCCCCACATCGACACGCGCCTGCCCATTCCTCTTCCGTTCGTGGGGGGCGGGGAAATCCGTCTGGTCGTCCTCGGACAGGACCCCACCATCAAGAACGACGCTCATAGAGCGCGCATCCAAACCGTGTTGAACCTCGACAAGCCCGGTTCATTGCGCCGGTACATCGAGCAGATTGCCAAGGCTCTGGGGCTGGGGCTGGAGAACGTCTACGCCACCAACGTCTGCAAGCACTTCTTCCGAAGGCCTCCCACGGTCATCGCCAAGGCGAATGGCCAGAACGTCCTTAAGGAAGGCGCGGACCTGACTCTTCCCATCCTCCGGAGGGAGCTCGCCCGATTCGCTGATGCAACCGTGGTGAGCCTTGGTCAGCCGGTGTTGAGCGCCCTCGTGCGTGACGGAGGTTCCCCCTTCGTGCGGACCTACTGGGGATACGAGGAGCCTCAGGGAGTGATGTCCGCCATTCCGGTCGAGCACTCACAGGTGGAGCGCATCGTCTATCCATTGCCACACCAGCCTGGACTCCGGCTCCACTTCTACAAGAGCCACCTTGGCGAGTTCCTCCAGTTCGTGCGGCGGCACTCGGAAACGTCCCGTCGCTAGCCTGGAGCTGTCACAAGCTCCCGCGGCCGACGAGGCGCGCGAGGATGGCCTGGAACTCGTCGGGGCGGAGGTTCACGTGCTCGACGACGTACCCGTAGAGCATCGCCGTGGGGACGTTGCGGCCGCCGCGCTGCTCCTGCAGTTGGTGCAGCGTGTGGAGGATGATTCGCTCCACGCGGGTGAGCCCGTCGCGCACGTCGGGGAGATGGTCACGAGGGTCCTGGGGCATTGCCGGCCCCAGCGTACCTCGCGGCCGGGCAGCCTGTAGACTCCCGGGCATGTCCGTCGCACAGCCGTCGCCGCCGTCCGAGCCGGAGGCCGCCGTTCCGGCCGCTCCCGAGGCGCCCTGTGCCGACTGTGGCGCCGTGTTGACCGGTCCCTACTGTGCGCAGTGCGGAGCGAAGCGCTTCACGCGCGACGCGTAGCGCTTCACGCCGTACACGAAGCAGTTGCTGCAGGAGCGCCTCCACCTGGACGGCCGGCTGTGGCGCACCCTGTGGTTGCTCGTCACGCGGCCCGGCTTACTCACATGTGCCTCATGCGGAGCGCCGGGCCCACAGGCGCAGTCCCACCGGCTTCAACGTGCCGACCTCGATGCCACGCTGCTCCGCACGGAAGACGTGGTCGGTGATGGCGTCCGCGAGCGGTGTCCCCGCGCCGCAGTGCGCGGCGGTGCCCGTGCTGATGTAGCGGTAGAGATACGGGCCCTCGCGGGCTCCGAGGAGCTCCAGTCTCCGGCCGAGCTCCTCCTTCATCCGCCAGCCCTCCGTGAGCACCTCCCCGTCATGCGCGTGCTCTTCACGCCAGCGTGACACGGGCTCCGTGGACGGAGCGCCGTGGATGCGCGGGGACGGGTAGCGGTCGGCGGCCGCGAGCAGCTCCTGCGTCTCGAAATACCAGCGCGCCGTGGCGGCATCGGGCGCTTCGACGGAGAACTCCTCGGCGATGAGCAGTCCTCCCGGGACGAGCAGTCTGCGTGCGTGCTCGATGGCTTTGGCGAGCGGAGTGATGTGGTGCAGTGACGTCACGAAGAGGATGGCGTCGAAGGGGGCCGCGTCGAAGTCGAGCAGCCCTGTCGCGTGCCATGTCACGCCCGGCGCGGCGGCGCGTTCCGGGGGCAGCTTCACGTCGATGGCCGTCACCTCGTGGCCCGCGCTCGCGAGCACCGCGGCCAGCTCTCCCTTTCCACAGCCCACGTCGAGTACGCGGCGGCGTCCCGCGAGCAATGGCTCGACGAAGGTGCGGGTCTCTCTCAGGGCTCGGCTCTGCCAGGTCGTCATCGTCAACGTGTCTCCTGAACTCGTGTCTGCCAGCCCCAGGGTGGTCATGCCAGCTCCATGGGAAGTGGCTATTGCGACGGTGCCAGGTCGCATCGACCATGGCGCCCCTGATGATTACGCCCAGGCTCTTTCGAACGTCTCTCCTGCTGTCCATCCTGCTCATCACTGTGAAGCCCCTTCAAGCGAGCGCACAGGAGGGTTCCAATGCGGCGAAGAAGCAGCCTCCACAGGCCGCGCTGCGAGATGGTCAACGTGACTTCGACTGGGAGCTGGGGACCTGGAAGACCCAGCTGAAGCGCCGCCTCCGTCCCCTGACCGGTTCCAATGACTGGGTCGAGTACGAGGGCACCACGGTGGTTCGGAAGGTCTGGAACGGGCGCGCCAATCTGGTGGAGCTTGATGTCACCGGTCCGGCGGGGCACATCGAAGGGCTGTCGCTGCGCCTGTACAACCCCGAGTCCCGCCAGTGGAGCCTCAACTTCTCCAACAGCGCCAGCGGCACGCTGACCCTGCCCACGATTGGTGGCTTCGAGAATGGACGCGGAGAGTTCTACGCCCAGGAAACCTTGAATGGCCGCGCCATCTTCGTTCGCTTCGTCATCTCGGACATCACGCCGGATTCCTGCCGATTCGAACAGGCCTTCTCCGCCGATGGGGGCAAGACCTGGGAAGTGAACTGGATTGCCACGGACACGCGAATGAAGAGTCGGGCTGACAAAGCGCAGTGAAGTCGCGTGCTCAGCGGGCCCGCAGCGTCTTCTGGTGGAGCACGTCCATGAGGACCTCGCGCCACCGGGGGTACAGCTCCAGGAGTTCCGCGTTCATGTAATAGAAGTCCACGTAGTCCCAGGCATGGCGGTTCCCCTGCTCGTCGAAGACAGGGCCCCAACCGCTGTCGTTCGCCCAGCGCGCGAGGAAGCCGCCCCAGGCGCGCTGGGTCCACGCCGCCACGATTCCATCGCTGGAGCGCACGAAGGTGTCATTGGTGAAGTCCATCCCGGACAGCACCAGGTGCGTCTCGCTGAGAAGCCGGGCGACGGCTGCGTCCAGGGCGTCCGCCCTCGGGTCTTCGTTCACGCTCCGGAAGACCTTCTCGAAGTCCTCCCACCGGCGGACCAGGTCCAGCGTCTCCCGCAGCGTCGGAGGGGCCTCACTGCTCACGGGAAGGAAGGTGCCCGCCGCCAGCTGTGAGTCGCGGCCCGCCAGGTCACGCCAGAAGGCGACACCGCACCGCTGCTCCGCCGCAGTGAGCACTTCAATCGCGGCCGAGATGTCGGCACGTCCCTCGATGACATCGACCACGGCCGAAACGAAGGGAACACGCCGGTCGAGCAGAATGGGAAGGCCACGGAACGCCATGCGCGGGAGGATACCGCGCCCGGCTACAGGTCGATGATGACCAGCGTCCCCTGGCTGCCCTCCCGCACGGTGTGCGGCGTCCGCGCCTCCACGAGATACAGCTCCCCCGCGCGCACGGTGGTGGGAACGCCGGACACCGACAGCTCCATGACTCCCTCCAGCACCAGCAGGGCTTCGTCGTACGGATGCGACTCCTCTTCGAGCGGCAGTGCATCCATGCGCAGCACCTTCACGTTCGCCGCGCCCACCTTCCCCAACACGCGCGAGCGCCACGCCTGGGGCAGCGCGGCGGATTCCGAGACGAGGTTCAGCAAGGGCATGTCCTGGCTATAGCCAGTGCCACGCACCCGAGGAAGGCCTCCCTGCGATTCTGGGGAACTGTGCCGGCGCCGTCGCGCAGTGGCTGTGTCTTGCTCATCGTCACGGTAGGCTTCCGGGCCCTGATGACCCTCCGCCTGACGCGTGCCCTGCTCTTCGTCGTTTCACTCCTGCCGGCGCTCGCCGGAGCGGAGGGCGTCACGCCTCCCGCGCCCGACGCCGGGCTCGCGGCGCGGGTGGACGCGGTGTTCTCGCGCTTCACCGCACCGGGCTCTCCGGGCTGCGCGGTGGCGGTGAGCCGGAATGGCACGCCGGTGCTCGAGCGGGCCTATGGGCAGGCGAACCTGGAGCACGACCTTCCGAACACGCCCGGCACGGTGTTCGAGGCGGGCTCCGTGTCCAAGCAGTTCACCGCCGCGGCGGTGCTGCTGCTCGCGCGGGAGGGGAAGCTCTCGCTCGAGGACTCCGTGCGCCGCTACGTCCCGGAGCTGCCGGACCATGGCGCCCCCATCACCCTGCGGCAGTTGATGAACCACACGAGCGGCCTGCGCGACTGGGGCACCGTGGTGGAGGCGGGGGGCTGGCCCCGGGGCACCCGCATCCACACCCACGCGCACGTGCTGGACGTGGTGAGCCGGCAGAAGTCGCTCAACTTCACGCCCGGCACCGAGTTCCTCTACTGCAACACCGGCTACAACCTGCTCGCCATCATCGTCGAGCGGGTCAGCGGGCAGTCCTTCGCGGACTTCACGAGGCAGCGGCTGTTCATCCCGCTCGGCATGACGCACACGCAGTGGCGCGACGACTTCACCCGCGTGGTGAAGGGGCGGGCCACGGCGTACTCGACGCAGGGGGAGCGGTTCCACTCGGAGATGCCGTTCGAGAACGTGCATGGCAACGGCGGGCTGCTCACCACGGTGGGAGACCTGCTGCGCTGGGACGATGGCCTCGTGCGCGCGAAGGTGGGCGGGCCGGGGTTCCTCCAGGAGCTTCAGCGCCAGGGGCGGCTCACCAGCGGCCGGCGCATCGAGTACGCGGCGGGGCTCGTCATGACGACGTACAAGGGGCTTCCCGAGGTGAGCCACGGTGGCGCGACGGCGGGCTACCGTGCCTTCCTCGCGCGCTATCCGCGCCAGGGCGTGTCCGTGGCCCTGCTGTGCAACCTCGCGGAGGCCGCTCCGGGGAAGCTCGCGCACGAGGTCGCCGACCTGCTCCTCGCCGGGCAGACGGCTCCGCTTGCCGAGTCGCCGAAGGTGACGCTCCCGGCGGAGCGGCTCGCCGTCAGGGTGGGGCTCTACCGCAGCACGCGCACGGGCGAGGCCTTCGAGTTGAGCATGCGGGAGGGGCACCTGGCGCTGGAGGGCGTGGGGGCGCTGACACCGGTGTCCAACACGCGCTTCCGTGTCGGGGACGGACCCACGCAGCTCGCCTTCGACCTGGGGAAGGACGGGCGGCCCACGGGCCTGCGGCTGCTCACGGCGGATGGGGACGGCATTCCCTTCGTGCCGGTGGCCCGGGCGCAGCCGGATGCGGCGCGGCTCGCGGAGTACGCGGGCACCTATGTGAGCGACGAGGCGGAGGCCACCTATACGGTGACGGTGGAGAAGGAGTCGCTCGTGCTGCGTCGGCGGCCGGATGCCGTCCATGCGCTGGTGCCCAGGTACGAGGATGCGTTCCTCGCGCCGGAGTTGGCCTTCGTGCGCTTCACCCGGGACGGCGCGGGGCGGGTGGATGGGTTGAGCCTGGGGCTCGGGCGCGTGCGCGACCTGCGCTTCGCTCGGGTACCGGCCACTCCCGCACCCACGGCGGCGGACCGGAAGTAAGCGTTCACGTCACGGTGACGCGGAGAGGGCACGCAGGCGCTCCGCGAGCGCGCGGTTGAGGCCCTCGTAGGCGGGCCGGAAGCCCTCGATGCGCTTGCGCCCCATGAGCGTGACGATGAAGCCGGAGAAGTCCTCGCCGTGGACCAGCCGCGTCCCCGTGCCGTCGGGAGTCAGGCGGAAGTAGTGGAGGCCGGCCAGCACTCCGGGCACGCCGCCCCTCCATTCGAGCGCCTGGTCGGGCTCGCAGCGCACGAGGGTGGCCTTGAAGCCGTACCGCTTTCCCGAGCCGTCCGGTGCGGTCACCTTCATCGCGACGCGCCCGCCCGGCTTCGCTTCGCCCCGGGCTTCGAGCAGGAGTGGGTTCCACTCGGGATAGCGGGCGAAGTCGATGAGGACCTGCCACACCTGGGCGGGCGTCGCGTCGAGCCGCGTCTCTGTCTCCAGCCGGACCATGGCCCCAGTCAATCACTTCGCCGCCTTCCTCGCCGCCCCGGAGCGCGCGTCCGGCGTGGGCGTGGTCGTCCTCCCGGACGTCCGGGGCCTCCATCGCTTCGTGGGACCGAGGGTGCAGAATCGAGGGCCTCCCCTTCTCAAGGAGCCCACCGTGAAGACCTTCTGGAAGTTCTCCTCCCTGGTCCTGTTCGCCGCCGCGTCCATCGCCCAGGCGGGCGGCGTGTATGGCCCGTTCTCCCCGCACTACACCGTCGACCTGAACTCGCGCAGTCCGTCCGGCACGCCCATCTACCCGAGCTTCATCCCGCCGACCGGCGGCGCTCCGGTTCCGTACGAGATATTCACCATCTCAGACAGCGTGTCCGGGTCGGGCTCGTGCTGGAAGGTGTCCGCCATCCGGTTCGGCACCAACGCCGAGCAGAAGATGTGGATGGAGTCCTCGCCGGGAAACTGGGTCTCGCTCGCTGATGACGTCATCAACTCCCTCGACCCGGGGGCGTACATCTACACCGAGTACCCGAACGACGTCGTCATCCGCATCGCGGACTACACGGCCTATGCCCCGGGCTCGCAGGGCCAGTTCATCGTCAACCTCATGTCCCACTTCTACCAGAACGAAACGCGCCTCCAGTCCTGCGACCGCTTCGCCCTCAGCTCTGGCTGGCCGTACGTGCGCATCAGCGCCTCGGGCGCGGTGACGTTCGTGAAGCGGCAGGGCTACCCGTAGCGACGGCTCCCCCGCCGCGAGGCAGCCAGCCAGGCGGCGGGGGAGGGCGGGCAGGCGTTGCCGCACCCGGAGCGCTCATGCATGCTGCCGCGCCTGCATCCATGAGGACCGCTCTCAGACCGCTGCCCGCGCTCACCGGCCTGCGCTTCCTCGCGGCCTTCCACGTGGTGCTGTTCCACTACCTGGACCGGGACGGCATGCCGGCGTGGCTGGCCAACACGCTGGACAGTGGCCCCAACAGCGTGACGCTGTTCTTCGTCCTCTCCGGGTTCATCCTCGCCTACAGCTACCTGGGCGCCGAGCCGGATGCCTCGGTGCCCCGGCGCGCCTTCTGGGCGGCCCGCTTCGCCCGCGTCTATCCGGTGTACCTGCTCGGCCTGGTGGTCGCCGCGCCCGTCTTCGTGGGCAGGGTGCTCCAGCAGCAGGGCGTCACGGGCGAGTCGCTGCTCACCATCGCCGGCGTCGGTACGGCGGTGGGCGGGCTGTTCCAGGCGTGGCTCCCGGGCGCGGCGTGCGAGTGGAACTGTCCCGGCTGGTCGCTGTCCGTGGAGGCGTTCTTCTACCTGGTGTTCCCCTTCGCGGCGCTGCCCGTGCTGCGCATGAGCCCCGGCAGGCTGCGGGTGGCTCTGGGAGTGTCGGCGCTCGCGGGCGTGCTGCTCATGGGCGGCTGGCTGCTGTACGGCCTGCACGTCGTCGCGATGCCCGGCAGCGCCATCAGCATCGAGGACTGGAAGACGGTGGGGGCGTACAACCCGCTCCTGCGCCTGCCCCAGTTCCTCTGCGGTGTGTTCCTGGGGCGGCTGTACTGCCTGCGCCAGCGGGATGCCCGGCCCTCCGGGCGCTTCGACCTCGCCATGGTGGCGCTGGGGGTGGCCGCGAGCCTGATGCTGATGGGGCTGACGTGGGGACGGCCCGCGCTGTACTTCAAGGACCTGGCGCTGCTGCCCGGCTTCGCGTGCCTCATCTGGGGACTGGCGGGCGGGACGGCCCCGCTCGCCCGGGCGCTGGCCCGGCCCGGCATGGTGGCGCTGGGCGAGGCCAGCTATGCGCTGTACCTGCTGCACTCGCCCATCAACAGCTGGCTTCACGCCGTGGACGTGTACCTGCGGCTGGGCTGGTGGTCTCGGGGCCCGGTCTTCTTCACCGGCTACGCGCTGCTGTGCGTGGCCATCTCGCTCGTCGTCTTCCGCCGCGTGGAGGAGCCCGCGCGCCGCTGGCTGCGCAGCCGGTTGGCCGCGCCCGCACGCCCGGCGTCGGCGGCGTCGCTCGACGTGGGCGCCGCGCGGACGTAGTGCTCACCACGCCCGCTTGAAGGGGAAGTTCAGCAGGGCCCAGAGGGCGCGGATGCGCTGGATGGCGGGATAGGTCTCCGCGCCGAAGTGGCTCTCGAAGTGCTGGCGCCTGCGCTCCTCGAGGTAGATCTCATGGATGCGGATGGTGCGAACCTCCTCTCCGCTCCAAATCTCGAGCTCCCACGAGGCGAAGTCGTCGATGACTCTGTGCGGAGGGCCCTGGGGCGGAAGCCCCTGGAGGAGGCTCGAAATCCTTCGCAGGACCGAGGCATTGAAGACGTGCTTCGTCTGCTCGGAAACCGGCCCTCCGCCAGGGACGAGCCACGAGTGCGTGTACAACGCCCGGCCCGACGCGGCGAGCTGGAGGCGGACGCGGTGGAGCTCGTCCTCGAAGCCTGGCACGCGGGACATGATCAGCAGGTCGCCCTTCTTGAGCCGCTCATACGGCATGGGCGCTCCAGGTCCTCACGGACGCTCCCCGCGCAGCCGGGGCGCTTCCCGCTGGAATGCCTCCACCAGCAGGTCGATGGCCGCCCGCACGCGAGCGGCGTGCTGGAGGTCCGGGTGTACGACGAGCCACGCCTCTCGCGTGGGCAGGGCATCCACCGGGGACAGCCGCACGAGGTCCGGCACCGCGTCCGCGAGGTAGCAGGGCAGCACCGTGAGCCCGAGTCCCTTGCGCGCCGCCTCCAGGAGCACATAGCGGCTGTTGCTGCGCAGGGCGAACAGGGCCCCGTTTCCCGCGCGCTCCAGCCACTGCTGCTCCGGCGTCTGCGACAAGGAGTCGTCGTAGCCGAGCAGCACGTGCTCGCGCAGGGCCTCCAGCTTCGGACGCCCGTGCTTGCGCACGTAGGCCTTCGAGCCATACAGCGCGAAGGAGAGGTCTCCGAGCTTGCGCACGGTGAGCGTGGGCTCCTGCGGGCGGAACAGCCGCACGGCGAGGTCCGCTTCGCGGCGCGAGAGGTTGAGCACCTGCGTGGCCGCCAGCAATTCCAGGCGCAGCGCGGGGTGGCGCTCGCGCCAGTCGGGCAGGTGGGGCGCGAGGATGTGGCTCACCACTGTTTCCGGCGCGGTGACGCGCACGCTGCCGGACACCTGGACGTCGGCTCCGGCGAGCTGGCGCTCCAGCGTGGTGGCCGTGTCGTCGATGTGCCGGGCGGCGTCCACCGCCTGCTCGCCCGCGGCTGTCAGCCGCATGCCGCCAGGCGCCTTCTCCAGGAGGCGCACGCCCACGGCGCGCTCCAGCGCCGCGAGCCGCCGACCCACCGTCGCCGCGTCCACGCGCAGCTTGCGAGCCGCCGATGCGAGCGAGCCGCCCTCATGCACGGCCAGCAGGTAGCGCAGGTCATTCCAGTCCACGCCTGCATTCTCGCATGTCTGCCCCCGCGCTCCTGCCCCTTCCGCGTGGGCACCCCGGCTGGCACATCCCTGGGGCCGCGCGCGTGGCCTCATGGCCCCGTCGTCGCGCCGCAGACAGGAGTCCACGTGTCCTCCGAGCTCCGGGCCGTCACGCCCCAGTCCATCCTCCAGGCGCGCGAGCGCATCGCCCCGTTCATCCGCCACACGCCGCTGGAGCCCTCCGCCGCGCTCTCCGCGCGGACCGGCGGCCGCGTCTTCCTCAAGCTGGAGTGCCTCCAGGTGACGGGCAGCTTCAAGCCGCGCATCTCCTTCAACAAGCTGCTGTCCGTGGACGCGTCGACGCGGGCGCGGGGCGTGGTGGCCTCCACCGCCGGAGGGCATGGCATTGGCCTCGCTCATGCGGGACGGCGGCTCGGCGTCCCCGTGGAGCTGTTCCTTCCGCACACCGCGGACGCTCGCAAGGTGGAGGTGATGCGCCGCGACGGGGCGCGACTCCACTTCCACGACTCCGTACCCGCCGCGCGCGACGCGGCCCGCGCTCACGCTCGCGAGCACCAGCGCCTCTTCGTCTCCGCCTACAACGACCCGGACATCATCGCCGGTGGCGGCACCGTGGGGCTGGAGGTGCTCGAGGACCTGCCGGACGTGGACCTCGCGGTGGTGGGCATTGGCGGGGGTGGCCTCATCAGCGGCATGGGCGTGGCGATGAAGGCGCGCAACCCGCGCATGCAGCTGTGGGGCGTGCAGCCGGAGGTGAGCCCGGTGCTCGCCGAGTGGATGCGCCATGGCCGGCCCGTCCCCGTGGAGTCCCGGCCGAGCATCGCCGACGGCCTGGGCGCGCAGCCCGAGCCCGACACCCTCACGCTGCCCCTGGCCCGCGAGTACGTGGACCGGGTGCTGCTCGTGTCGGAGGCGGACATCCAGGACGCGATGGCGTGGCTGCTGGAGGAACACCAGCTCGTCGTCGAGCCCTCCGGCGCCGCCACCGTGGCCGCCCTGCTGCGCCACCCGCCCGAGGGCTTCCGCCACGTCGCCGTCGTCATCACCGGCCGCAACATCAGCCGACACCGGTATGCCCAGCTGCTCGGTGAGCGACTTACGGCGACGTCCCCGTGAGCGGCCCCGGTGTCTTCTCCCTGACGTCTAACCAGCCACATCTCCTCCAGCCATAGGGAAAACCTCACCTCGACGAAGGAACAATCTCTGGAAGGCGCCTGGCCCGGCGCTGTTCCTGGTGCGCCACGACACTTCCCGGTCGCGCCGACTTGCATTCGCTCCGCGCCGCTGAATGTTGAGGTCAACGCGTTCTTTCGGAGAGAGGGCCATGAAGAGAAGTTTCGTCGGTCGCATCGCGCTGTTCATCCTGACCAACCTCGCGGTGGTGGCGATGCTGGCCATCGTCGGGCGGCTGCTCGGCGTGGACAGCTTCCTGGCCCGTCAGGGCTCGGGGCTCAACCTGACCGCGTTGCTCATCATGTCGGCGGTGATGGGCTTTGGCGGCTCCATCATCTCGCTGCTGCTCTCCAAGACGATGGCGAAGTGGAGCACCGGCGCACACGTCATCGACTCGCCTCGCACCGAGGCCGAGCAGTGGCTGGTGCACACCGTCCACCGCCTGGCGCGTGACGCTGGCATCGGCACGCCCGAGGTGGCCATCTACGACAGCCCGGACATGAACGCCTTCGCCACGGGCGCGCGGCGGGACAACGCGCTGGTCGCCGTGTCCACCGGCCTGCTCCACGGCATGCGGCGCGACGAGGTGGAGGCGGTGCTCGGCCACGAGGTGGCCCACGTCGCCAACGGCGACATGGTGACGCTCACCCTGTTGCAGGGGGTGCTCAACACCTTCGTCATCTTCGTGAGCCGCGTGGTGGGCTTCGTCGTGGACCGGTTCCTCAACCGCTCCGAGGACGGGGAGGAGCACGGCGGCACCGGGCCCGCGTACTTCATCACCAGCCTGGTGATGCAGCTGCTGCTCGGCATCGGCGCCAGCATCATCGTCGCCTGGTTCAGCCGGCGGCGGGAGTTCCGCGCGGACGACGGCGGCGCCACGCTGGTGGACGCGGGCGCCATGGCTCGCGCCCTCAACCGGCTGCGCCAGCTGCAGGACGAGTCCGCCCTGCTGCCGTCCAACATGCGCGCCTTCGGCATCCGCGGGGGCGGCATGATGGCCCTGTTCTCCACCCACCCGCCGCTTGAGCAGCGCATCCAGCGGCTCGTGGATGGGAGCTGGCGCCGCGGGGCCCGTCTCGCCACGGAGGGTGTGGTCTGATGCTGGCTCGCAGCTGTGTCCAGGTCGTCGGACCGGGCTCGCGAGTGAGCGGGCCGTAGCGACGTGCCATCGGGTGGCCGCCCTGGAGCGGGGCGGCTACCCGGAGTCCGGATGTGCGTCACCGTCGCCGGCTCCGGCCGAGCGCCCCCAACGCCGCTTGAAGGTGCGGCGGTGCTCGGCCCACCAGTCGCGCCACTCCCGCACCGCGCGCTCCCGTTCCTCCCGCGGACCCGCGGGCTGGAAGTGGAGTCACGTGGACGTCGCGTCCCTCAGCACCATCTCCGCGAGGAAGCGCGTGCGCAGGTCCTCGCTCTCCAGCAGGTCGATGAGCTGGGGGATGGTGTGCCGGGCCATGTCCTCGCGCTCTCGGGCGAACGTGCCTGGGTCCATGGGTGTGTTCTCCGTCCCGTGAAGGTGCGCGGCAAGTCTCCGGGCTCGCGCCTGACGCCCGGCTCCCTGGTGTGGGAGCAGGGGAGCGGCGTCAGGTGTGCGCCAGCACGGGGAAGCGGTGGGGCTCGCGTGACGGGAGCAGCCTGCGCACGAACAGGTCGGCCTCGGTGTCCTCGCCGGCCTCCACCGCGCCCGGCCACCAGCGCTCCGGGGTGAAGCCGAAGCGGATGCTCCGGATGGGGCGGTCAATCAGGCGCGGGAGGCTGGCGCGCAAGTCGAAGGGCTCGCGGGTGAAGACGTCGTCCAGGTGCAGCGTGTCGCCCTCGACGCTCGCGGACACCCACGTGTCGGGGCCCAGCTGCCGCAGGGGCCGGGCGAAGCCGTTCGCCACGTGCCAGCTCGCAATCGTCGCGTAGCCGCGCGCGCCGAAGCGCTCCGTGGAGGGAATGCCCTCGCGGGAGAGCGCGGCGAAGCGGGACCGGACCTGCGCATCCTCCAAATCCAGCGTGGGGGCGGGCGGGCCTTCCGGCGCGGCTTCGTGCCCGGCGGCGAAGAGCGTCTGCGGCCACGGCTGGAAGCCGAAGCGCGGGTAGAACTCGAGCACCCGGGGGTTGGCGAACAGCAGCACCGGAGCGTCGCCGCAGGCCGCCAGCGCCGCGTCCATCACCACGCGCGACAGGCCCCTTCCGCGGTGCGAGGGAATGCAGCCCACCGCGCCGAGCTGGAAGGCGGGGACTTCGCGCCCGTCCATGCGCAGCCGCATCCGCATCACCGAGGTATTGGCCACCACGCGGCCGTCCTCGAAGAGGGCGTAGGCGCGGTAGTCGTCGTCCCACTCTCCCCACTCGCGCCAGTGCCGGAAGTCGGCGCGGCGGAAGACCTGGGGCACGTAGTCGCAGAACGCGGCCTGGAGCGCGGCGTCGCGGGGACCGATTTCAATGACCGTGGGGACGGGAGCAGGGCCCATGCGCGGACTCTACCGTGCCAGCAGCCCGTGAGCCCGGCGTGATATTGAAACCGCATGGCAGGGGGAACACGGATGTCACGCATCACCTGGGCCTTGCTCGCCGCCGCGCTGCTGGCTGTGCCTGCGTCGGCGCTCGCGGAGGAGCGCTACGCGGTCGTCATCGGCGCCAATGTGGGCTGGGCCAACGACAAGCCGCTGCGCCACGCGGAGTCCGACGCGGAGCACGTGCGCGACGTGCTGGTGGAGCTGGGCGGCTTCTCCGCCGACCGTGTCCACCTGCTGAGAGACCCGGATACCACCGAGGTGCGCGCGCTGCTGCGCAAGATGAGCGGCTGGCTGCGCGCCGGGCGCGGGGACACGCTGCTCTTCGTCTATTACTCGGGCCACGCGGACGCACGGCACCTGCACCTGCGTGGCGAGCCGCTGTCCCACGAGGAGCTGTACGCGATGCTGCGCGACTCTCCGGGCCGCGTGCGGCTGGGCGTGGTGGATGCGTGCCGCAGCGGCTCCATCGTCGACACCAAGGGCGGCAAGCCCGTGGCCACCTTCGAGTCCCAGGTAGTGGACGAGCTGGAGGTGAACGGGCTCGCGTTGCTCACCTCCAGCGGCGCGGACGAGCTGTCCCAGGAGCGGCGCGCCCTGGCGGGCTCCGTCTTCACCCACCACCTGGTCTCCGGCCTGCGCGGCGCGGCGGATGCCAACGAGGACGGCAGGGTATCGCTCTCCGAGGCGTACCAGCACGCCTTCCAGCGCACGGAGGCGGACACCGTGGCCACTCCGGTGCCGCAGCGGCCCGCCTTCCGCTACGAGCTGAAGGGGCAGGGCGAGGTGGTGCTGACGTGGCTGGAGCGCGCCTCGGCCACGCTGGTGCTGCCGCGCGCGGAGGGCGAGCGCTACGTGGTGGTGGACCGCGGCGAGCGGCGGCTGGCCGCCGAGGGCCGCACCCGTCCGGAGCGGGAGCTGCTGCTGGCGCTCGCGCCGGGCGACTACCACGTCAAGCGCGTGGGCGCGGAGTCGGTGGAGTCGGCCGCCGTGAAGCTGGAGGCGGGTGCGCGCGTGGCGGTGAGTGGACTGGCCTTCGAGCCCCGGCCGCTGTCCTCGGGCCTGCTCAAGGGCCGCCCGGACGACACCGGCGACCCGGCGGAACTGCGCGACTGGCGCCGCGACGAGGCGCTGCGACTGCTGGCGGCCGGCGAGGCGCGCGCGGCGCTGCGGCTCTTCGACCAGGTGCTGAAGGAGGTGCCGGACGACGCGGCCTCGCTGCGCGGGCGGGCGCGCGGGCTGGTGCGCCTGGCCGAGGCCTACGAGCGCACGGGCGACAAGGGCCGCGAGCACCGGGCCCTGCGCGCGGCCATCGCCGCGGACCCCACGCTGCCGGAGGACCCGGACTTCCTGCGCCGGTATCAACAGCTCCAGGAAGAGGAGGCCACGCAGGCGCGCGAGGAGACGCAGCGCGCGGAGGCGCTGCTGGAGTTCCAGCGCAACCCCCGGCTGGGCCGCATCTGGGGCGTGGGGTTGGACCTCTTCAGCTCGCGCGGGGTGATGGTCATCGCGGCCACCTACGTGGCGCGCAGGGACTTGTTCCCCTACGTCGCGCTGGACATCGGCTTCGGCGGCATCGACGCGGGCACGCGGTGGACGCTGGTGAACTCGCGCTTCAGCCCCTTCCTGGGCGCGGGCGTCCACGTGGGCGTGCCCGGGCTCGGGAGCGACAACGCGAGCATCGGCGTGGGCGGCCACACCATCACCACCAACCCGAAGCGGCCCGGCGACATCCCCGCCGAGGACATCTTCAACCTCAACCTGCACCTGGACGCCGGCCTCCAGTACGTGGCCGAGGGCGGCTTCTTCATCGACGCGGGGCTGGGGCTCGCCATCTACCCGAAGGACGGCGGCCCCCGCCTGCAATTGCTGCCCATCATCGGCGCGGGCTGGCTCTTCTAGTCAGTAGAGGTCGTCCGTGTCGGGCCCGGGCGGCCGGTCCCAGTCCAGGTCCTCCAGGTCCGTCACGGGCTGGAGCACGTAGCTGTGCTGCCCGGGATAGCCCGCCACCCAGATGAGCGGGAAGAGCAGACCGCCGAAGAGGAGGGCGGGGATTTCGACGCTCCCGTCGCGGCGCATCACCGAGGTGAGGGGCTGGTAGCCCTCCTTCTCCAGGCGGACACTCACCCGGGAGAACGACGGGCGCCGGTCGGAGTACTTGCACGGCGTGGTGCCCACGCGCTGGTTGTCGACGTAGACGGTGGCGCCCGACGGGGTGCTGCGGATGGTGGTGGTGCTCGCGCATCCCGTCAGGAGCGCGGCCGTGAAGAGCGCGCACGCGCGGCGCGAGGTGGAGCGACTCATGGGCCCCCCTTGTTCATGAGGGCCTCGCGGAAGCGGCCCTCCTTCGCCGCCACGCAGACGGTGTACCCGTCCAGCACGCCGCACGTGAGCCCCGCCTCCGGGCGCTGGAACGCGGACACCTCCTTGGCGTCCACCACGTAGAGCGTGTCCGGGGCGAAGCGGCCGTCGCGGACGTCGGCGCGCAGGGCCTCGCAGAGGGCCTTCAGCCTCGCCGCGTCGAAGCGCGCCACGTAGGCGCTGTTCGTCGTCATCCCCTTGCGGTACGCGAGGTCCCCGAAGCGCACGTAGGCGTTCTCCGGGAAGGACTGCGCGGCGCACGGCTCGCTCCAGTTCTGGATTGCCGGGGGGAACAGGACGATGTGCCGGTAGGTCGGGTCCACCTGCTCCCACTCCGGTGCCGTCAGTCTCGGCCAGGGCTCGCCCTGGAAGCGGCCCCGCCACCACAGGTCCGTCGTGTCCAGGAACTGGAGGAGCACGGCGCCCAGCAGCAGGCCCGTGAGGACGCGGGGGCGCTGCCTCCAGCGCCACGTGGCGAGCCCGAGGAGGCCCGTCAGCAGCGCGTAGTCGAGCACCCAGATGAACCGCCCCGACGCGCGGAAGGGTGCCAGCACCGGCAGCAGCGCCTGCGTCACGCCCCGCAGCGAGAGCACCTTCCGGCCCGCCACCGACACCACGGTGGAGAAGGCCAGCAGCGTCAGGGCGAGCACCGCGAGCACCAGCGGCCTCCGGGCCCGCAGCTCCTCCTTCGCGCGTGGCCACCAGCGCGAGGGCTGCAAGAGCAGCACGAGCGCGAGCACGAGCCCTCCCGTGCCGAGGTAGCCGAAGCCCTCGTACTGCCCGGGCCGCATGGGCAGGTCCGGCAGCAGCTTCGACATACCCTGGGGGTTGAAGAGCGTGAGCATGTCCGCGCTGAAGTGGCCGAAGCTCAGGTCCGCCGCCAGCCCCGCGCCCCCGCCCACGTAGCCGAAGAGGACGAAGAGGACGCCCACCGCGCCGAGCACGCCCGCGAGCGCCATGCCACCGGCGCGCCAGGAGAGGAGCCGCTCCCGCGTCACCAGCGTGTAGAGCAGCGCCACCGTGAGGGTGAAGACCATCACCACCAGGTACGGGTGGACGCCCGCCGCGAGCACGTTGAGCGCGAGCGCTCCGCCCACGTCCCTCCACGCCGCCCGGGTGTCCGCGCGCGGACGCAGGTGGAGCCACAGCAGGCCCAGGAGCATCCAGTGCGCGCAGAGCGTGTCGTGGCCGCTCCGGGAGAGCAGCACGGGCGACATGATGAACAGCGAGGCCCCCAGCAGGTGCCGCCCCGCTCCGGGCGTGAGGCACTGCATGAGCTTCACACCCATCCACCCCTGGAGCGCGAAGCACAGCGCGAACCAGGGGCCGATGAACTGGAAGTCCCGGGGCAGCCAGCGCGAGAAGGGCTTCAGCGCGAGCGACACCCACGGGTTCGAGTCCGTGTAGCCCACCGACGTGGACAGCGGGTACACGAGGGAAGGCGTGCTCAGCGGGAAGCCCCAGGGGGCGTCACGGAAGTGGAGCCAGCCGAGGACGTGCTGCGCGTGGTCGCCTCCGCCCACCCAGTCGAGGTTCGTCGGGTCGAGCGTCCCTGCGCCGCCCAGCAGCAGATACCAGAGGATGCCGAGCACCGCGCCTGGCCACGGCCCCCAGCGCTCCCAGGGGCCCGGGGAGACCTTCTCGATGACGGCGGGGGATTCCAACGCTCACGGCTCCAGGGCATCCCGCGCACGGTGCACGGCCACCGGGAGCCCTCGGGATGCCCGGGCGAGATAGCACGCGGCGCCTGCCCCCTCGCAAGTGTCGTCCGCGCTCCTCCGAGTCTCGGCGACCCCGGAGAGAGTTTTTCCCTCAACGACATCCCCCGGGGTCCTCACGAAGGGAACCGGGCGGAACGCGACGTCCCAAGGCCTGCCCTGCGACGGACGTGCATGCGGCGCTGACCCCGTCTCGCGGTCGGTGGGACATGCCTCTGCGGTCCGGTGGGCCTTTCACGCCCCGACATCCTCGCGGGCGGCACATGGGTTGCTCGATGCGCCGCCCGGGGAGCGATGGACGCTCCCGGGTGCTGCCTTCGGGCAGGGAAGAGAGGTCTTCGATGCGCCAGTGGAAAGCGGGCCTTGTGGCGGCGGTGATGGCGGGCGTGGTGGGCGTGGGCTGTGGAGGTGAGGCGGCGGTGGACGACGCCGCTCCGAGCCCGGTCGAGCGCTACCTCACCCAGGCGGAGGAGGACTCCGGTGACTACGACCAATGTGGGAAGAAGATCTGCTTCGACCCCATCGAGCGCGACAAGAACATCACCCACATCTTCCTCGACTTCGGTGATTGTCCCGTCGAGGACCTCCGCGTGTTCCTCATCACGGAGTCGCGAGGCTTCGAGGAGGTGACGGACCGGCTCAAGTCCAACGGCGGGCCGTGCCAGGAGTTGGGTGCGGACTACCGCTTCGAAGTGCAGGGCCCCGACCAGAGAGCCCAGGTGTGCATCATCTTCCAGGACTACATCCCGAAGGACGTCCGCATCGGCGCGAAGTCCGCGAACGATTGCCGCTATGAAGATGGCGACAGCCTGAGCACGCCCTTTGGGAAGGAGTGCCGGAAGTGCCGGAAGTAGGGCACTGACTCCGCCCCTGAGTCCCGGGCCCCTTGCGCCGCATGGCAGGGGCCCGCCCCGTGGGCTCAGGAGGTGGGGGAGCGGTTCGCGCCCTGGGTGACGAGCCCCTCGCCCGCGCGGATGAACAGGTCCTGCGCGAGCCGCTCGCTGAAGCCGAGCAGGAAGCACACGGACATGTTGAGGTAGAGGGCCGCCTCCGGCGTCGCCGGCTGGAGGGGCAGCACGCCGGACTTCATCAGCGCGAAGCCGAAGATGGCGCAGTACATGCCGACCAGCGGCTTGAAGAAGCCCTGCATCAGCATGGAGACGCGGCTGGCGCCCCGCATCTTCTCGAAGTCCCCGAGCCGCATGAGGATGCTCACCACACCACCGAAGGCGCCGCACAGCCCGACGAGCAACAGCGTGCGGGCGTGGAGGCCGAGGAACGTCGTCGCCTCGGTGGTGAGGAACTGGTGCACGAGCGTGGCGAGGCCGTGGCAGCACAGCAGCAGCAGCCCCAGCCCGAGCACCACCTGCATGGAGGGCGAGCTGGAGCGGAGGATGGGCAGCGGGCGCAGCGGGTAGAGGCGGTCCGCGAGCGCGGAGGCGATGCGCAGGCGCGTGCTCTTCGCGAAGGAGAGGTTGGGCTTGTCGCCCAGCAGGGCCGTGAGGCACAGGTCCAGCGTCTCCACGGCGGGCGCGCCCAGCTCCGGAGCGGCCTTGCCGCGCAGCACGAGGACTCGCGAGAGCTCGGCCTGGACGTCCGGCTCCATCGGCTGCGAGAGGCGCTGGCGGAGCTGCGTGGCCAGGGGCTCCTGGAGCGGCGGGGCTTCCCGCATCTCCGGTGCATCCGAGGGGATGACGGTGAGGGGCTCGAGCGTGGCCGCGGTGCCGGGGCTGGCGCGTGGCGCGAGCGTCCAGGCGGGCGCGGTGACGACGGTGTTGCGCGCGGGCTGGAGCTCCGTGCCGGTGGAAGCGACGGCGAGCGCGGACTCCGACGTGGGCGGGCTGGCGGCGAGGGCCGGTGCGGACACGGCCGTGAGCGCGGGGGTGACGGCGACGGCCGGTGCGGACGCGGCGGGCGCGGGGGCCGGGGCGGGTGAGGCCGCGGCGGTGGGCAGGCTCACCGCGATGGCGGGTGCGGCCGCGGGCGCGGGGGCGGGAGCCGGCGCACTCACTGCGAGGGGCGCGCTGGCCTGCTTCGCCAGCGCCTCGGTGCCCGTGTCGCTCCGGGGGAGGAAGGCCTGCTGCGCCCGCAGCGCGTCCAGCGTGGCCGCGTCGAACATGGCGGTGATGGGGAGCTGCTGCTGTGCCTGGAACTTCTTCAGCGCCGCCTTCGTGTGCGAGCCCAGCGCTCCGTCCGGGGTGCCGGGCTCGAAGCCGAGGAACATGAGCCGCAGCTGTCCCTCCCGCACGACCACGTCCGGCGAGGCCTGGGTGGACAGCCGCAGGTACGCCGACGCCAGCTTCTTGTCGTACTGGTTCTTCTCGTAGGCCGGGCCGTTGTAGCCCTTCGCGAAGCTGGCCCAGTCGTGGTTCTTCAGCGGCTTCACCAGCCCGTTCTTCTCGATGAAGGCGGCGAGCGCGCCGAGCTGCTCGTCCTCGGACGCCATCATCCGGTCCACGAACTGCTCGACGGAGCCGTAGCCCAGGTCCGTGGCGTGGAAGCCCATCACCTGTCCCAGGCCCCAGGACGCGCTCATCAGCGCGGCGGACGCGTCCAGCGCGAGCGCCCGCTCGAGCCGCTCGTACTCCGCCACGCCGCCCGCGTAGCCCCCGGCCTTCGGGTTGCTGAGGTCAGGCGCCTGCGCGTCGAAGCGGCCCTTCGTCCGGCGGCTGAAGATGTGGCGCTCGAAGAGGATGACGGGCCGGCGGTCCGCGAAGTAGCCGCAGCCGCGCGTCTCCACCTGCAGCACCGTCCACAGCTCCGCGGGGTGGACGGACAGCCGGCTGGCACACGCGTCGATGCCCTGGACAGTGAGTGGAGTCGCGGCTCCCGTGAAGCGGTTCGTGACGGACCTCGTGGCTGGGTGTGCGCCCGAGCGTAGGCGCCCGGGCTTCGTGGGGGCCATCCCCCCCTCCCCGGTGGGCTCGCCTGCCCCCCTGGGAGCCATGCCCGTGCCCCCCTCATGCCGGGAGTGAAATGTCGTACACCCTCCTGGAGGGGTGGCAAGGAAGTAGGACTCGCCCCGGGGCGCCGCTATGGTCACCCTCGTCGGGACCCGCCCCGAGGAGCCATGAACTTCGTCTTCATCTCCCCCCACTTCCCGCCCCAGTTCTTCCACTTCGTCACGGCCCTGCGCGAGCGCGGCGTCACGGTGCTGGGCATCGGCGACGCCCCCTTCGACTCGCTGCGCTCCGAGCTGCGCGAGTCCTTGCGCGAGTACTTCCTCGTCCCCAACCTCCATGACGAGGACTCGCTGCTGCGCGCCGCCGGCTACCTCACCTGGAAGCACGGGCGCATCCACCGCATCGACTCGCTCAACGAGTCCTGGCTGGAGGTGGAGGCCCGCCTGCGCGAGGACTTCCACGTCCCCGGCCTGCAGCCCGCGGACATCCACCGGCTGCGCTCCAAGTCCGGCATGGCCGAGGTGTTCCACGCCGCCGGCGTGCCCCACCCGGAGCTCATCCGCGTGCGTGACGCCGGCCAGGTGAAGGCCTTCGCCGAGAAGGTGGGCTACCCGCTCGTCCTCAAGCCCGACGTGGGCGTGGGCGCGGCCCACACCTTCAAGGTCGCCAGCGACAAGGAGGTGGATGCCGCCCTGGCCCACCCGCTGCCCACGTCCTACGTGGCCCAGCCCTTCGTGCGCGGCACCATCGTCACCTACGACGGCATCGTGGACCGGCACGGCGCCATCGTCTTCAGCCTCAGCCACCAGTACAGCGACGGCGGCATGGAGACGGTGCTGGAGAAGCGCGACATCTCCTTCTGGAGCCTCCAGGAGGTTCCCCCCGGCCTGGACGTGCTGGGCCGCGAGGTGGTGGCCGCGTGCGGCCTGCGCGAGCGCTGGTTCCACCTGGAGTTCTTCAAGCTGCCGGATGGGAAGTTCATCGTGCTGGAGGTGAACCTGCGCCCGCCCGGCGGCTTCATCACCGACATGATGAACTACACGTGCGACATCGACGTGTACCGGCTCTGGGCGCGCGTGGTGACGGGGGACCCGGTGGCGGACTTCCGCTACACGCCGCGCTACAACGTCTGCCACAGCGCGCGCCGCAAGAGCCGCCGCTACAAGCACAACCACAAGCAGATCGTGGAGAAGCTGGGCTCGGCGCTGCTGCAGCACCAGGAGCACCTGCCGTCCGTCTACCACAGCCTCATGGGCGAGGAGATGTACCTCACCCGGCACCTGGACGTGGACGCCATGCACGAGGCGGTGCGCTTCATCCAGGCCCGGGAGTGAGCGTCAGCGCTCCCTCCAGGTAATCTGGTACGTGCTGCTCGGTGCCTCCGGGTCCATGTGGATGCGCGTCACCTTCGGGGACTCGGCGCCGCCCACGCGGAGCATGGCCTCGAAGAGGCCCTCGACGTAGCCGGGCTGGTCCAGCGCGGAGTTCATCTTCATCTCGTAGGTGGTGGGGCCGCGCTCGACGAGCTCCGCCTCGGTGTAGTTGTCCGTGGCGTGCAGCGTCTGCGGCAGCCGCTGCACCAGCCGGCGCGGGCCGAGCAGCCGCATGACGCCGTACACCGCGCGACCGATGACGGTGCGCCCGTAGCCCTGCACGTGCGTCTCGGCCAGCGCCCGGAAGGCCTCCTCGCGGGGCATGCCCGGGTACGCCTCCTCGATGATGACGGAGAGGCAGTGCATCCACAGCGGCACCGGGTAGGCGGGCAGCAGGGGCCGGTCCAGGTCCACGCCCACCTGCCGCAGCCGCTGCTTCAGCCGGGGGGACACCTTGCCCTGGAGCCCGTGCTGGAGCAGCCCCTCCACCACCTGCACATAGACGAGCCGCTGCTCCAGCGGGATGGGCTTGCGGAGCTTCAAGCGAGGCGCCTCACCCCAGCAGCCACTGCATTGCTTGCGGCAGGCGGCGCTGCCAGTCGCGTTCGTGGTGCTCGCCCCCGGGCTCCAGCACCAGGGACAATTCGTGGGCCGCGTAGCCCGCGCGCTGGAGGTGCTCGTAGAAGGCGCGCGTGGCCTCGCCGTAGTTGAGGGGCACGCCGTCGGTGTGGATGAACTCCTGCTCGCCGGCGTCCAGGTAGACGCGCGTCCAGCTGCGGCGGTGGGCGGACCACTCCTCGAACAGGCGGCCCTGGCTCCACATGACGGTGGGCGACAGCGCGCCGATGCGGCCGAAGACGTCCGGGTAGCGGCAGCCGAGGTACAGCGAGATGAGCCCGCCCAGCGACGAGCCCATGGCGCCCGTCCACTCGGGCTCGGGGCGCGTGCGGTAGGTGCGGTCCACCAGCGGCTTGAGGTGCTCCACCAGGAAGCGGCCGTAGGCCTCGCCGCGCGCCTTCACGTTGCCGCGCGGCTCGTCCCAGGGGGAGTACTCCTGGAGGCGCCCCGCGCCCGAGTCCACCGCGACGATGATCCACGGCTCCAGGCGACCCTCGTCCACGCCCTGCTCCAGCGCGAGGTTGGCGCACCACGTCTCGAAGCGGGCCGACTCCGGGTGGGCGAAGACGTTCTGTCCGTCGTGCATGTAGAGCACGGGGAAGCGGTGGTGCGGCAGCGCGTCGTAGGCGTCAGGCGTGTAGACGCGCACGGTGCGGGCGAAGCCCTCCTGGGGGGAGGGGAGGTCTCGGACGATGTGGACGTATCCCATTGGTGCGGAGCGACAGCATACATGGATGGGGCGACACCTTCCGCCCTCCGTACCGGGCCGTTTCCCGGTGCACGGGTTGTGAGGGAATTGCGGATGCCTGGCTGGTGGCCTGGGAGGCTGGCCCCGGGTCTGCACAGGGCCGGGTTCGAACGGGTGTCGGGCCCGCATGTCAGGGTGGTTGTTATTGGATTGGACGCGGATGGAACTGGACCGGATGCACCTCGCGGCACTGCTGCTGACCACCGAAGCCGACCTGCGCCATGCCCTGGCGGCGCTGGACGGCTCGGAGGAAGCACGGCTGCGCCATGCCGCCGCGCAGGCCCGCGCGGCGGCGGCGGAGTCCGTCGCAGAGGAATTGCTGCGGGTGGACCCCCGGGCCCCACGGGCGTGAGGCGTGTCTCGCCTGTGGACGCCGCGTCCGTGACACGGACGGTGTGAGGGATTGGGGTTCCTGTAGGGAACAGTGGTCCTGGATGTGCAGAGAGGGCATGGCGTGCGTCGCGTGCTCTCACTGGGATTGCTGGGGTGCTGGCTGTGCCTTCCGGTGCAGGCGGCGCCGTATGAGGTGGAGCCGGAGGCGGCGGGTGAGCTGGACCTGCTCGCGCTGGCGGAAGAGGGAGTCATCTCCGGCGAGACGCTCGCGGCGCTGCTGGCGCTGCGGCGGGCCGGGGTGGACCCGAGGCTCGCGACGCGGGCGACGCTCTACGGACTGCCCGGGCTGACGTACGCGGAGGTGGATGCGCTGCTGCGGGTGCGCGGTGCGCGTGACGCTACCGGGGGCCTCACGGAGGAGGAGGAGCGGAGGCTCGCGTCGTTCCTCGTGCGGCGTGAGCCCGGCCGCCTTGCCGGTGATGCGCGGCTGCTGATGGCCTTCGCCGCGTCGGACGCGGTGCTGCCGCCCGCCGCTTTGCAGGTTCGCGCCGGAGGGCTCGCGGGACTGCGCGCGGGCGTGCTGCTCTCCCTCGCGCGCCGTCGCCTGGGCGCACTCCGGCGGGATGAAGGCCGACGCGCGCTCGTCGTCGAGGCACCCGGTACGGCGGTGCTGCTGCCGAAGCTCTACGCGCAGTGGACGGGGGAGCGCGCCTCCGTGCTGGCGGGCACGTACCGGCTGGGCTTCGGGCAGCGCCTCACGCTGGACACGACGTCGTTGCCCTCGCCGGAGGGCTTCCTCCCCGACGATGGCGTGCGTCCGCCCGGTGCGCTGGAGCGGGAGTGCCTCGTGGGTGGCACCGGGTGCGAGCCCGGGGAGCGCCTGTCCGACGTCACTCCCGACTTCGCCTGGGATGAGGGCTTCCGGGGGCTGGCGGGCACCGTGCGCGGCCCGGTGGGGACGGGCGCGGAGCTGTCGCTCACCGGCTTCGGCTCGTACCAGCTTCGCTCGCTCCAGCGGAGCGCGGTGCTGGACCGCTCGGTGTGCGAGGGCTCGCGAGGCACCTGCCGGGCTCCGGACGTGCTGGTGCCGCTGTCGGGCTCCCACGTGGAGAGGCTCACCGCGCGCACGCTGCCGGGCGTCTTCCACGAGTGGGCGGGGGGAGGCAACGCGACCCTGTCCCTGTCCCCGCGTGCCCACGTCGGGGTGACCGGCTGGGCCGCCCGGCCGATGTGGTCGCTGGAGGGAGCCCGGCTCGACTTCCAGCCGGCAGCCCGCTACCCGGCGGGCGGCGGCTTCGGCGCGGTGGGGCTGGATGCGGCCTGGGGCCGTGGCGCGGTGGACCTCTTCTTCGAGGGCGCGCGCAGCTTCGACGTCGCTCCCGAGGGAGGCGGCGGCTTCGCCGCGCTCCAGCGCACCGTGGTCTCCGGTGAGCGGCGCGAGCTGGAGGTGACGCTGCGCTACTACGGGCGCGACTTCGCCAATCCCTACAGCGGCGCGCCATCCGGTCCGGATGCGCTGGAGGGCCTGCGCGTGCGCAACGAAGTGGGCGCCCGCGTGCGCTACCTCCAGCGGGAGGAGGGCGCCTGGAGGGTGCGAGGGCAGGTGGATGCATGGACGCTGCCGGCCGACGGCGCGACGCCGGGAACGGCGGGCACGCTGCACCTGCGCGCCTCCGCCCGGGGGGACTGGCTCAGGTGGCCGGAGCTCCAGCCGTCGCTCCAGGTGGAGCTGCGCGACTCGGAGGTCGGCGCCTGCTCCGGGGACGCGGTGACGGACTCCGCGCAGGACGGAGCGGGCTCCTGCTCGCGGGGACGGTACGGCGTCACGGCGCGGGTGCGGTCCGAGGTCTCGGAGGGGGTGACGGTGGCGGTGCAGTATGGCCACGCGCGCGTGGAGGCGCCCGAGGCCAGGGGCCCCCGGCATGACGGACAGGCCGTCCTCGACGTGCGGCTCGCGCCCGTGGAGTCCCTGAAGCTGGGCGGGCGCGTGGTGTGGAAGGACGAGGACCTCTCCGAGCGCAGTCGGCTGCGGCAGGAGCTGCGCACGGCCGTGGACGCGAGCTGGGCCGCCTTCGGCGCGGTGACGGCCCGGGCCCGGTACGCGTGGGTGCTGGACCTGAAGGACGCGAGCGTGGCCCGCGTGCCGCCGGACCCGCCGCGCCACCTCTTCCACCTGGAGCTGGAAACGCGGTTCTAACGGAGGACGTCGAACGTGAGGGTTGCGGACATGCGGGGATGGGGAAGGCTTCTCGGAGGAGTGGTGCTGTTCGGCGCATGGGCCTGTGGAGGGGCGCCTCCCGGCGAGGAGGTGGACGCGGCGTGCGCCGGACTGTTGCCCGGGGACCTCGTCTTCACCGAGTACCTCAATGACCCGGTGGGGACGGACACCGGCCAGGAGTACGTCGAGCTGCACAACCCCACGCGCGCCACCGTGGACCTCGATGGGCTGACGCTCTACGCGGCCCGTGGGGATGGCTCGCAGGAGCGGGCCTATCTCTTCACCGGCGCCGTGCCGATGGCCGCGGGGAGCTACCTCGTGCTGGGGGACGTGCGCGAGGGCCCGCTGCCCGCGCACGTGGACCACGCGTACGGCGAGGCGCTCGGAGCGCTGGGCAACACGGGCGGGAAGCTGGGCGTGCGGTGTGGAGCACGGGTGGTCGACGAGGTGCCGCTCACCGCGCCCTCGAAGAGCGGCGTGGCCCGCGTCTATGACGGCCGGCTCGTGCCCGACTCGGCCGGCAATGATGACCCGGAGCGGTGGTGTGACGGGAGCGGCGCGGAGGACGGCGTTTCGGGACGGGGGAGCCCGGGAGCCGCGAATGCCCCGTGTGCTTCGGCCGGGCCGTCGAGCCCCGCGACAGGAGACGCGGGCGTCACGGCGTCCTGTGTCCCGGTGGGGGCTTCCACCGCGCGGCCCGTGGAGTGGCCGCGTCCAGGAGACCTGGTCATCACCGAGGTGATGGCCAATCCACGCGGCGACGACACGCTGGGCGAGTGGGTGGAGGTGCTGGCCACCGCGCCCGTGGACCTGAATGGGCTGACGGTGGGCTCGGACTCGACGGGGACGAGGGTGGAGGGACGGGCGTGCGTGTCGCTCGCGGCGGGCGCGCTTGCGGTGCTGGCACGCCGCGAGGATGCGGTGCTCAACGGTGGATTGCCTCCGCCCGCGGCCACGTTCGGCGTGGACCTGCGCAACGCGGGTGGGGTGGTGATGGTGCGGGCGGGAGACGTGCTCGTCGATGCCGCCGTGTATGGGGTTGCCGAGGAGGGCGTGGCCACGCAGGTGTCCGCCCTCCTGGCGGATGCGAAGCGCAATGACTCACAGGCGGCGTGGTGTCGGGCCACGGAGGTCTACGGGACACGCGGCAACCTGGGGACCCCTGGCCGTGCGAATCGGGTGTGCGGTGGTGGTGGGGATGGCGGTGTCCCGGATGCGGGCGCACCGGACGGAGGCAGGCCCGACGCGGGAGCTCCGGATGGAGGCAGACCCGACGCGGGCGCTCCGGATGCGGGCTCCGTCGACGCGGGAGCCCCCGCGAACGGGTGCATCGACCGGACGACGGGGAGGGTGCGCGCACCGAGGGTTCCGGATGCCGGCTCCCTGGTCCTCACCGAGCTCATGGCGGACCCGAGCGCGGTGGCGGATGCCACGGGCGAGTGGGTCGAAGTCCTCGCCCTGCGGGACGTGGACCTCAACGGCGTCACCCTCTCCAACGAGAGCGGGAGCGGCACGGTGCTCACCGCGACGCTGTGCCTGTCCCTCAAGGCGGGCGCCCGCGCCGTGCTGGCGCGCAGCGAGGATGTATCCGTCAACGGCGGCCTGCCAGCGGTGCTCGGCACGTTCTCCTTCAACCTGGCGAACACCGCGGGCAGTCGCGTGCTGCGGCTCTCCATGGAGGGGCGGCTCCTGGACGCGGTGACCTGGACGACGGCGGCCGTGCCGGGCGTGTCCTCGCAGGTGGACCCGTCGCGGAGTGACGCCACCCGGAACGACCTGGCGGGGAGCTTCTGTCCCGCGCCCGCCGGGGCGCGATATGGCCTCGGAGACCGGGGGACTCCGGGCGTGGAGAACCGGCCATGCGCGCCATGAGAGCGTGGACGCTCGCCGTGCTCGCCACCATTCTCCCGTGCTGTGGTGGAGGGGAGACGGCTTCTCCCTGTGGCCCCACCACGGCGCGCGTGGCGGAGGTCATCGACGGGGACACGCTCCTGCTGGAGGGCGGTGAGCGCATCCGCTACCTGCTCGCCGACACTCCCGAGAGCACCGGGGGCACGAGGGACTGCTTCGGCGCGGAGGCCCACGCCTTCAACCGCGGCCTCGTGGAGGGGCGGCGGGTGACGCTGGCCTACGGCGAGGCGTGCACGGACCGCTTCGGCCGGCTCCTCGCGTACGTGTCCGTGGACGGGCGCGAGGTGAACTCGCTCCTGGTGGAGCGGGGCCATGCCTGCGTGCTGCACGTGCCGCCCGCGGGAAGCACGCGGCGCGCGGAGTTCCAGTCGCTGGAGGCGGAGGCCCGGCGCGCGCGGCGAGGGGTGTGGGGTGCCTGCTCGCCGGTGCCCTGTCAGCGGTGAGCGTCTGCCCGGCACGGGGGGCGCACCCGTGGCCGCCTCCCGGGCGGGGCATCACTCGGGCTTGATGTGAGGACGGGCAGCCTCCGTGCACGGGCGGACGTATCCAATGGGGGAGCCCATGTCTCCCGCTCATCCATCCTGGAAGCCCACCTCCTCACGAGAGGCCATGGGCGTGTCCTCATTCGGGGTTCCCGAAGGGGAGGCGCTTGCATGAACCCCTGCGCCTCACCGCCATGCCGGCTCCCGGACCTGCTGGAGGCGCGGCGGCAGGACATCCTCCAGCGCTGGGAGGCGCGGGTGGGCGAGGTGCTCGGGGAGGAGGCGCCGCCCCGTGTGGCCTGGGCGCGCGGCCCGCCCGGCCTGGTGGACTCGCTGGTGGACCTGCTGCGCGGGGCACACGTGGCGTTGGACCTGGAGAGGGCCCGGGCCCTGGGTGGGCGGCTCGGCCGCGAGCGCTACCAGGCGGGCGTGGATGTCGGCACGCTGGTGCGTGAGTACGGCCTCCTGCGCGACGCCATCCTCGAGGAGCTGGCGCAGGCGGGCTGGATGCCGGAGCTGGCCGGGCTGCGCATGCTCAGCCAGGCGCTCGACGTGGGGCTGGCGGAGGCGGTGGCGCAGTATGGCCGCGCGCAGGCGCAGGAACGGCGGGCCACCGAGTCGACGCTGCTCGGCATCCTCGACCACGCACCGGCCGCCATCTACGCCAAGGACACGCGGGGCCGCTATCTCTTCATCAACCGCACCTTCGCGCAGAACATCGGGAAGTCCCGCGACGACGTGGTGGGCCACACGGACCAGGAGATGTTGCCGCCCGACCTGGCGGAGGTCTGCGAGCTCAGCGACCGGCAGGTGCTCGCCAGCCGGAAAACCATCGTCACCGACGAGCAACATCTCCAGCAGGACGGGCCGCACACCTTCCAGTCGGTCAAGTTCCCGCTGCCGGACGAAGCCGGCGGCGTGACGGCCATCTGCGGCATCTCCACGGACGTCACCGAGGTGCGGCGCGCCGGGCGCGAGCGCGACGAGGCCCGAGAGCACCTGGGCCGCATCATCACCCAGCTGCCCATCATCGTCTGGTCCTCGGATGCGAAGGGCATCATCACCCTCTGCGAGGGCGAGGGGCTGCGGGCCGCGGGGATGGATGGCAGCCAGCTCGTGGGCCGCTCCCTGTACGAGGTGTACGCGGACCGGCCGGACCTCATCGAAGCCTCCCGCCGCGCCCAGGCTGGCGAGTGCTTCGCCATGGAGCTGGAGCTGGGCGGCTCCTGGTTCGTGACGCGCATCTCTCCCGTGCAGGGGCCCGACGGCAAGGTGGTGAGCGTGGCGGGCGTGTCGCTCGACATCTCCGAGCGGCACCGCGCGCAGGAGGTGCTCCGCCAGTCGGAGATGCGCTACCGGCTGGCCACCCTCGCCACCAGCGACGTCATCTATGACTGGGAGCTGGCGACCGGCCACATCGAGTGGAGCGAGCTGGCCGCCCGGCAGTTCCGCCTGCCGTCCCACCAGTCGCTGGACATCGACGAGTGGACGCGGCGCATCCACCCCGAGGACCGTGAGCGGGTGCTCCGGGATGTGCACGCCAGCATCGACGATGGCCACCTCCACTGGGGGGATGAGTACCGCTTCCTGCGCGGGGACGGGACGTGGGCCGTCATCTCGGACCGGGGCCAGGTGATTCGCGACGCGGGCCGCGCGGTGCGCATGGTGGGGGCCATGCAGGACATCACCGAGCGGCGGGCCGCGGAGCAGGAGGCGAAGCGCCGGGCGGAGTTCGAGCAGTTGCTCATCGGCATCGTCAGCCATGACTTGCGCAACCCCATCTCCGCCATCACCATGGCCACCACCACGCTGCTGCGGCGGGAGGAACTGGACGAGCGGCAGCGCAAGGTCATCGGCCGCATCCTCTCCAGCGCCGAGCGCGCCACGCGCATGCTGCGCGACGTGCTGGACTTCACCCAGGCGCGGCTGGGCGGCGGCATCCCCATGCAGCCCCGCCCGCTGGATTTGCACGAGCTGACACGGCAGGTGGTGGACGAGGTGCAGCTCGCCAACCCGGAGCGACGGCTGGTCATCGAGTGTGATGGCGACGGCCGCGGCCTGTGGGACCCGGACCGGCTGGCGCAGGTCATCACCAACCTGGTGAACAACGCCATCCACCACAGCCTGGAGCAGGGGCCGGTGCGGGTGCGCACGCACGGCACGCACAGGGCGGTGGCGCTGGCGGTCCACAACCTGGGGCCGCCCATTCCTCCGGAGCTGCGCTCGCGCCTGTTCGAGCCGATGAAGCGCGCCGAGCGCAAGGAGGCCCGCGACAGCCGCGGCCTGGGGCTGGGCCTGTTCATCGTGAAGCACATCGTGGACGCGCACGGCGGCGGGCTCCGCGTCCACTCCACGCCGCACGAGGGCACCACCTTCCTGGTGCGCCTGCCGCGCCTGCTCGGGCGGGAAGTCCCCGCTCCGGACGCCCCGCACGCGAGCGCCTAGCGCCCGTGCCGCGACAGCCGGGCCGCCCGCGCCACCGCGAGGGGGGCCCTTGCTCCCCGAGGGCCTGCCCGGTTAGCACGGGGGCAACGCGGTGCATTTCCTGTGGAGGGGTTCATGAAGAAGGTCCTCATCGGCGTGGGCGTCGGGTGCGGTCTCATCATCCTGGTGGGTGTGGGCCTGCTGGTGGCCGGCGGCCTCTGGGCGAAGAACACGTTTGGCGGCACCCTGGAGGCCGGACAGAAGCTGGCGGCCCAGGAAGAGGAGCTGGCGAAGCTCAACCAGAACTTCGGCTTCCAGGTGCCTGCGGAGGGCGAGGTGCTCGCGCTCGACGCGAAGCGGCTGCAGACCTACTTCGCCGTGCGCGAGGCGGCGCTGCCGGCGTTCAAGGCGATGGAGCAGAAGGCCGACGCCTTCGAGAAGGAGCACGGCGGCGAGGACAACAAGAAGAACCCCGACTTCAGCGCGGCCGTGGACGCCGCCAACCTGATGATGTCCATGACGGTGGACGTGCGCGCCGCCTACCTCGAGGGCCTGAAGAAGCACGGCATGTCGCCCGCCGAGTTCCAGACCATCACCTCCACCGTCTACACCTCGCTGATGGCGGACGGCATGGCGCAGGCCCAGGGGGCGATGAAGCAGGGCCGCGAGACGATGGAGAAGCAGCTGGCCGAGCTGGACAAGAAGCTGGAGGGTGACTCGCTCTCCGAGGAGGAGCGCACCCAGACCGAGGAGGCGCAGACGCACCTGCGCGCCGCCATCGAGGCCATGGAGAGCGGTGCGGCGAACCCGGGCCTGGACAACCTGTCCGAGGAGGGCCGGAAGGTGGCGGCCGCCAACGTGGCGCTGCTGAAGACGTACGAGACGCAGGTGCAGGCGATGGCCAGCTCCGCCTTCGACACCTTCCTGCTGGGCGGCTCCGGCACGGACGAGCTGCCCGGCGCGAGCGCGCAGGACGAGGACTAGCCGCGTCGCGGGCGCGCCCGGCTCAGGCCTCCACCTCGGTGGGGTGCCTGGGCTCGCGCGGCTCCCGCTCCTGCTTCGGGCCTCGCGTCTCGCGCCGCCGGGCGCGCAGGCTGGCCCACACCGACGCGCCGATGAGTGCGACGATGATGCCCACGGACAACAGCGGCGTGACGTGGAGCCACGGCTCCAGCACCATCTTCAGCCCCGCGAAGGCCAGCACGCCGGCCAGCCCGTAGTGCAGGTAGCGCAGCTGCCCCACGGCGCCGGACAGGAGCAGGTACAGCGCCCGCAGGCCGAGGATGGCGAAGGCGTTGGAGCTGTAGAGGATGAAGGTGTCCTGCGTCACCGCGAAGGCGGCGGGCACCGAGTCCACGGCGAAGAGGATGTCCGTCAGCTCCAGGCCCAGGAGCGCCAGCAGCAGCGGCGTGGCCACGCGCCGGCCGTCCGCGAGCCGCACGAAGAACCTCTTCTCATGCACGTCCTGCGTCACCGGCAGCCGGTGCGCGAGCCACTGCACGGCCTTGTTCTCCTGCTGCTGGGCCGGGTCCTCGCGGAACACGCGCCAGGCGGTGATGAGCAGGATGCCGCCGAAGACGTAGGCCACCCAGCTCCAGCGCTCCAGCGCCGCCGCGCCCAGGAAGATGAAGAGGGCGCGGAAGACGAGCGCGCCGAAGATGCCCAGGAAGAGCACGTTGTGCTGGGCGCGCGCGGGGATGCCCAGGCTGCGGAAGATGACGAGGAAGACGAAGACGTTGTCGAGACTGAGGCTCTTCTCGATGAAGTACGCCGCGAGGTACTCCTGCGCGGCGTGCGCGCCGAAGACGCGCCAGACGAGCAGGTTGAAGAGCAGCCCCGCGGAAATCCACACACAGCTCCAGATGATGGCGGCCCGGTGGGACTCGCCGTGGCGCCCGCGATGGGCAATCAGGTCCACGGCGATGAGCACGAGCACCACCGCCCAGAAGACCGCCCATATCCATGTGGGAATGTGCTGCATGGCTCCGTCCAACCTATGCATCCCTCCGGGCGGCCAGCCTCCAGCGCTTCGACTCACAGGTGGGGAACGGTAGGGGCATCGCCACCCCGCCCCCGGGACAGGCGAGCATCCATGACGGACTGCGTAAAGGCAGACACGAGCGGGCGGGCAGGGGCTCTCCGGCTCTCTTCACGAGCATCCGTGCTTCAAGTGTGACAGCCTCACGCCGTACGTCGCCCGTGGGGGGCGGCATGAACCAGCCATGGCGCGCGGGGGGAGGGGCGCGCCGAAGCGTAGGAAGTGGAGGGGGTAGTCGATGAACAAGGTCATCTTCGCCTGTGTGCACAACGCCGGTCGCTCGCAGATGGCGACGGCGTTCTTCAACGTGATGGCGGACCCGGACAAGGCACGCGCCGTGTCCGCGGGAACCCGGCCCGCGGAGCGCCTGCACCCGGAAGTGCTGGAGACGATGCGCGAGATTGGCATCGACCTGTCAGACGCGAAGCCTCGCCTGCTGACGGACTCGCTGGCGCAGGACGCGCACTGGCTCATCACCCTGGGCTGTGGCGAGGCGTGCCCCAATGTGCCGGGACTGAAGCGCGAGGACTGGCCCCTGGAGGACCCGAAGGGCCGCTCGGCGCAGCAGGTGGAGCGCATCCGCGACGAGGTGGCCGCCCGCGTGGCGGACCTGCTGGAGCGCGAGGGCTGGATGAAAGCCGGGTAGTGGACGCCGACGGCTGGCCCGCGACAGCAGGCGCGCCAGCCAGGGAAGGGGACGGACCGTCCGGCGTCCGGCCGCGACCGCTCACCCCGGGCGGGGCCCTTCCCGTCGGGGACATGCGCATCCTGGGAGCGTCTCGAGCCGTTTCCCAGTCCGAGGTGCGCCGTCATGAGCACGTCCGTTCCGCCTGATTCCACGCCCCTCGGGGCACTGCCCTCCACGCCGTCCCTGGCGTCTTCGCGCGAGACCTCGCCTCTCGGCGCACCCGCCTCCTCGCCGTTCCTGGCGTCATCGTCGGAGTCCCTGCCTCCGGGAGAGTCGTCCACGGGCGCCGCCTCGCCCCGGCCCCTGCCTCCCAGGACTTCGTCTGTTCCCACGAGGACGCCATCGCCCCAGCCCATGCCCTCCAGGCACGCCTCGCCTGACGACAGCGGGGCCGTGGCGTCGTACCAGCAGGCGGCCGCCGCCACGCCGCTGCTGCCCCACGTCCGTGCGCCTCGCGCCACGCTGGCGGCGGCGCTGGGCCTGGGCGTCCTCGCGGAGGTGCTGCTGGACCGGCCCCAGTGGGGCGTGTCCTTCCCGCTGGTGGTGACGGCACTGCTGGGGACGCTCGTGCTGCTCGGCGGGCGCGAGGGCTGGCAGCGGGCCCGGCCCAACGCGTGGCTCGCGGCGCCGCTGCTCGTCATCTCCGGCTTCGTCGCGGTGCGCGCCAGCTCGTGGCTGCTGGCGTTGAACCTGCTGACCTCCGCCGCGCTGCTGCTCCTGCTCACGCACTTCTGGGCGGCGGGCCGGGTGCAGCGGCTGGGCCTGCTGGGCTATCCGCTGGTGGCGCTGTCCTCCACGTTCCGTGGCCTGCTGTACCCGCCCGCGCTCGTCCGGGACTCGGTGGACCTGCGGGCCGCGCGCGAGCACGCGCCGCGCCTGCTGCCCTTCGCGCGCGGCGTGCTCATCGCCCTGCCGGTGCTGCTCGTCTTCTGTGTCCTCCTGCAGTCCGCCGACGCCGCCTTCGCCGGGGCCATGAACCGGCTCTTCGACGTCGACGTGTGGACGCTGTTCGGCAGCACCCTTGGCCGGACGCTCGGGGCGGGGTTCTCCGCGTGTGTGGCGGCGGCGGCGCTCGGCCACGCGCTGCGGCGGCGCAGGGGACAGGAGCAGGGCGAGGTGGAGGCCGCGCCGGCGAAGCCGCGGCTGGGCCTCACCGAGGCGCTCACGCTCATCCTCGCGGTGGACGCGCTCTTCCTCGTCTTCGCGGGCTTCCAGGTGGCGTACCTGTTCATCGGCGGCGCCTCGTCGCCGGCCGAGGGCTACACGTATGCCGAGTACGCGCGCCGCGGCTTCTTCGAGCTGCTGCTCGTGTCGATGATGACGCTGGGGCTCGTCATGGCCCTGGCGCGGTGGACGCGCCGCGAGTCGCCGCTGGCACAAACGGCCTTCCGCGTGGCGGCCTCGCTGATGGTGGCGCTCACGGTGGTCATCGTCGCCTCGGCGGTGAAGCGCATGACGCTCTACGAGGACGCCTTCGGCTACACGCGCCTGCGCCTCTTCACGCACGTGTTCATGTACGCGCTGGGCGCCGTGCTGACGTGGCGCGCGGTGACGCTGTGGTGGCGGCCCGAGCGCTTCGCCATCGGCGCCTTCGTCACGGCGCTGGGCGCGGTGCTGGCGGTGAACGCCGTCAACCCGGACGCGCTCATCGTCCGCCTCAACCTCGCCCGCGCCACCGACTCGAGCGGCCCGGACGTGAGCTACCTCTCCGGCCTCTCCTCGGACGCGGTGCCCGAGTTGGTGCGTGACACGGCCGCGGCGCCCGGGTGGCAGGCGGAGCTGCTGCGCCAGTACGCGGAGCGACTGCCGGACGAGGGCTCGTGGCCCGAGTGGAACCTCTCGCACGCACGGGCACGCCGGGCGCTCCAGGCGGCGGGTGCGCTCGGGCTCCCGCAGTGACGGGGACCTCCCCGCGGAGCTCCAGCGTGGCCGGCCCGCTCAGCGCAGGTGGTAGTTGAAGGGCAGCTCCACGGTGACGCGCCCGCCGAGCTCCGGCGGTGGCGGCGGGAAGGGCGCGGCGTCGCGCACGGCCTGCATCGCGGCGTTGCAGAGGACGAAGTGCGGGCAGTAGCCGAGCACTCCCAGGTCGAGAATCTGTCCCCGCGCGCCCACGGAGATGCGCACCACCAGCTTGCCCTGGATGCCGGCCATGGCGGCCTGGTGCGGGTAGCGCACGTTCTCGAAGCGGTCTCGGAACATCGTCTCGAAGTACTGCTCACGCCACGTGGTGAGCTGCTGCTCGGTGGGGCGCGGCGGCGGTGAGAGGACGAGTCCCGGGTTGCTCGCGCCCAGCACGCCTTGCACGAGTCCGCCCACCACGCCCCCCGCGATTCCGCCGGACAGGCCCCCGGGGGCCGCGGCCGCGACGTCGGTGCCGCCCCGCTCGGCGGTGTCCGGAGTCGGAGGCAGGGCTTCCTCGGCGGGAGGTGTCGGTGACTGGACAGGCGTGGGCCCGGGCGTGGGAAGGGTGGGCTTCGGGAAGGAGCGGGGCCGGCGCGCCACCGTCTTCCGGGCGACGGTGGACGTCGTGGCGGCGGGCGGTGGAGGTGGCGCCGAGACGAGCCGGAGCACCAGGTCCCCGGCGCCGTCGGTGGCGCGGCCAGGGGCTCCGGGGTCTCCGTGCCAGACGGTGGTGAGGCCCACGAGGACCAGGGCGTGGAAGCCGAGGGCGAGCGGCAGGAGCCAGAGCGCGCGCCGACGCTCCCGGGCCTGACGCACGCGGGCGTGGACGACGGAGGCGAACAGGGCGCCGTCGCGGCTGCCGGCCTTCGCGCCTGAATCCGGCATTGGATGCCTCCCCCTGTCCGCCTCGTGGAGCCACGGCGGCCACCCCCTGGTGTTAGTGGCGGCCTACCGTCCCGTAAAGGGGGGCGCACCTCGGTGCATGTGCTCCGGTCCGCATTCTTTCCCGGCGGATGTCATCGAAGCTTCATTGCCGGGGCGGGTGTACCCTGGGGGGCTGGTTGCTCAGGGGCTCGGGCGCTTGCGGAAGACGAGCGTGAGGTTGTTGCTGGGCATGTCCACCACGCGCTCGCGCTCCAGGCCGTGGCTCGCGGCCTCGGCGGTGACGGCGCCGAGCTGGCGCACGCCCCAGGCCGCGTTCCGCTCGCGCAGGGAGGCGTCGAAGGCGAGGTTGCTGGACGCCGTCTCGCGGCCCTCGACGAAGTAGGGGCCATACATGACGAGGCACCCGCCCGGGGCGAGCACCCGGCCCGCGCCGCGCATCAGCCCCTGGCACGAGGCCCACGGGGAGATGTGAATCATGTTCACGTTGAGGATGACGTCCGCGGAGGCCACCGGCCACGTGTCGCTGCTCGCGTCGAGCGGGAGCGGCGGCAGCACGTTGGGCAGGGACGCCTCGGCGCGCCACGCGGAGATGCTCTCCAGTGACTCGGGCTCCGTGTCGGTGGGCTGCCAGACGAGGCCGGGGAAGGCGCGCGCGAAGAAGACGGCGTGCTGGCCGGTGCCGCTGGCGATTTCCAGCACCGTGCCGGAGGCGGGCAGCACCTCGCGAAGGACGGCGAGCAGGGGCTCCCGGTTGCGTTCCGTGGCCTGGGCATGACGCTTCATGCCCGTGGGTCTCCCACAGTCCCCAGGGCGCGCGCGAGGGCGGAGGTGGGGCTTCCGTGGGACGGAGGACGTCCGTGCCTCAGGGAGGCGTGCGCGTGGCGGGGGCCGAGGTGGGGGCGCGCTGGACGGGGAAGGAGGGCAGGTAGCAGGCCCCCTTGTAGTCATAGGCGTCTTCGTCGCAGGGGGACTTCACGCGGGCCAGCTCGTACCAGCAGCCGCCGCGCAGCTCGACCTCGCCCTTGCGGTTGCAGGGCGGCTTGCGCTGGCCGGGGAAGGGACGCTCCGGCATGGGGAGGCTCAGGCCGGGCGGCAGTCGGAAGGAGGGCACCGGCGCGAGGATGGTCACCGGTGAGAGCATGGCGGCGTCACCCACGGCCACGGTGCCTCCGTCTCGGGTCTCCTCGTGTGGAGACGTCTCGGCCACGGGGGAGGCCTCATGGGTGGGGTGCAGGAACCAGCCGGCCGCCGCGGACAGCAGGGACACGACGACCATGGCCACCGGGAACCCGGGCCACCTGTCCGCGCCGTGAGCTGAAGACACGGGAGCGTGCGCGCCGACGGGTGGATGTTCGGGACCGGGCGCACCGGGTGATGGAGGTGCGAGGGCGTACTCGAGGACCGGCGTGTCGGTGTGAGAAGGCACGTGGCCGGCGTCCTGCGCGGCACCTTCCCCGGTGCGAACCCATGCCGGCTCGTACGTGGCACTCTTCACGTCGGGCGGATGCGGTACGGGCACTGAGAGGGGCACATCGGCCAGGGGGCCGGCCGTGCGCATCGCTTCCTCCAGCGCGTGCGCGACAGCCGCCGCGCTGCCACCTCCAAGGCGCTTCTCGGGAGGGTCCGCGAGCATGTGGAGGATGAGGGCGTCCAGGTCCCCGCATACGGCGGGGTTGCGCAGGCGCGGAGGAATCAGTCGCTCCCCGTCGTCTTCGCTCACGCCAGTGCCGCGCGGCGGCGGTGGATAGATTCCCGTGACGAGCCGGTACGCGGTGACGCCGAGGGCGAACACGTCATCCGCGGGCTGGGCGGCGTAGTGGGCGGTGGGGTGGCTGCGGTAGCCCCACTGGAAGCGAACGGCCTCCGGGCTTCGGTACGGCGGCGTTCCGGGAGGCAGCGGTGGGGCCGTGAGCGTGGGGGCGCCGCGGTAATGGCCGGCGCCGAAGTCGGCGAGGATGGCGTGCCCGTCGCTCACGCGCACCAGCACGTTGTCGCCCTTCACGTCCCGGTGGACGGCGCTCACCGCGTGCGTGGCGTCCAGGGCGTGGGCCACCTGCGCGAGCAGCCGCAGCACCTGCCGCGACGTGGGGTGGTGCTCCCGGCCCCAGTCATAGAGAGGCTGGCCGTCCACCCACTCCATGACGAGGAAGGGGAACGGGCCGGCCGGGTGGGGCCACAGGCCGTGCGCATGAAGGCGGGGCACGCCGGGGTGGTGGATGCGCGCGAGCAGCTCCGCCTCGCGGTCGAAGCGCGGGTCCACCGGATGCGTGGCCAGCTTGAGGGCGAAGGGACCGGCGCCGTCCGCGGACTCGGCGCGGTAGACGGCGCCGTAGGTGCCCAGGCCCCGCCGCTCCAGCACGTGCCAGGAACCGACCTCCGTCCCCGGTGGGAGGGAGGCGGGTGCCAGGTCCTGCATTGACCGTCGTGTCTCCATGAGAGCCCCTGCCGGTAGGGAGCGGTGCGCTCCGCCCGGGCGAGGACACTACCCCACGGGTCAACAACCGGATAGCCTCTCTGGTGAGTGAGATTCTGTCTCTGGCCGGGGCCTCCGACCCTGTCGCCATCCGTGTGCCTTGTGCTCGCCCAGAGGGTGGTGCCCCGGCCTCCCGTGAGATAGTCCCGAGCGCGCCGGAGGAGGCTGCCCGGCGCTCGGGAGGCTGTGATGACGGACCGGGCCGGACAGTTCGAGCAGCAGGGCTACCTCGTGCTCCCGAGGTTCGTCCCCGCGGCGGACTGTGACGCGCTGAAGGCTCGCGCGGAGGAGCTTGTCGCCGGCTTCCAGCCGGAGACCGTCTCCGTCTTCACCACCCGCGAGCAGACCCGCACGTCCGACGAGTACTTCCTCTCCTCGGGAGACCGCATCCGCTTCTTCTTCGAAGAAGGCGCCTTCCGCCCGGACGGCACGCTGCGACAGGACAAGTCCCTGTCCATCAACAAGATAGGCCACGCGCTCCACGACCTGGACCCGCGCTTCGACCGGTTCTCCCGCACGCCCGCGCTGGCGTCGCTGACCTCCGAGCTGGGACTGCGAAAGCCGTTGCTCCTGCAGTCCATGTACATCTTCAAGCAGCCCCACATCGGCGGCGAGGTGGGCTCCCACCAGGACTCCACGTTCCTCTACACGGAGCCGCTCACCTGCCTGGGCTTCTGGTTCGCCCTGGAGGACGCGACGCTGGAGAACGGCTGCCTGTGGGCGCTGCCCGGAGGCCACCGCCTGGGCCTGAAGAAGCGCTTCGTCCGCGCCGAGGGCGGAGGCACCGCCTTCCGCGTGCTCGACGGCACGCCCGTGCCTGAAGAGGGCATGGTGCCGCTGGAGGTGGAGAAGGGCACCCTCGTGGTGCTCCACGGACTGCTGCCCCACCGCAGCGGCCCCAACACCTCGCCGAAGAGCCGCCACGCCTACTCGCTGCACCTCATCGACGCCGCCGCCACGTACCCCGAGGACAACTGGCTGCAGCGCTCCCCGGCCATGCCTCCGCGCGGCTTCTCCTGAGCGTCCCCTCCCGCTGTCAGGCCCGTGCGCGAGGCCCCGTCGGGGTGCCATTCTTCGCACGGGGGAACCCCAGTCATGTCCAGCCGCGAGCTTATCGTCCTCGGTTCCGCCAGCCAGGTGCCCACGCGCCACCGGAACCACAACGCGTACTTCCTCCGCTGGGACGAGGAGGGAATCCTGTTCGACCCCGGAGAGGGCACCCAGCGGCAGATGACGCTCGCGGGCCTGTCCGCCACCCAGGTCACCCGCATCTGCGTCACCCACTTCCATGGGGACCATGCGCTCGGGCTGCCCGGCATCATCCAGCGCCTGTCGCTGGACCGCGCGAAGCACCCCGTGGAGGTCTACTACCCCGCGTCGGGACAGGCCTTCTTCGAGCGGCTCCGGCACGCCACCATCTTCATGGACGCGGCCACCATCATCCCGCGCCCCATCTCCGAGGACGGCGTGCTCGCGGAGACGAAGGGCTTCAAGCTGTCCGCCGCGAAGCTGGAGCATGCGGTGGACACCTACGGCTTCCGGCTCGAGGAGCACGCGCGCGTGCAGCTCCACCCGGGACGGCTCGCGGAGGCCGGCGTCTCCGGCCCGCTGACGGGCGAGCTGCTCCGGCGGGGCTCGGTGGAGGTGGGCGGCCGCACGGTGCGCGTGGAAGAGATGGGCGAGATGCGCGCGGGCCAGGCCTTCGCCTTCGTCATGGATACCCGGCCCTGTGACGGCGCCACGCGGCTGGCCCGGGGCGTGGACCTGCTGGTCTGCGAGTCGACGTACCTGGACACCGAGCGCAAGGAGGCGCACGACCACTTCCACATGACGGCGCTCCAGGCCGCGGAGCTGGCCCGGGAGGCTCGGGCGCGCCGCCTCGTCCTCACGCACTTCTCGCAGCGCTACGAGGACACCGCGCCCTTCGTCGAGGAGGCGAAGCCCCTGGTGGCGGACGTGGTCGCCGCCAGGGACCTCGACCGCGTCGACGTCCCCAAGCGCCCGCGCCCGGCGTGAGCCTCCCCGCTCGCCCCACCGCGGGCGGGCGGGCCCTCCACCTTCTGGCTCCCCGCCGGGGCTCGGCCAGGAATCTCATTTCCCAGGAATTCGAGACTGGTTGATGTGGGTGGGTGCCGGGAGTACATGCCGCGTGTCCTGAAGCGTGACCTTGGGGGGGTGGGAACGCCGGGCTCGCGACAATGCGCGCGGGATTTCCTGGGGGGTCCTGGAACCGCGCGCTTCAGGGGCCCATGATGGCGGGCCTCGAAATGGGCCCTGTCCACTCCACCTCCGTGCCGTCCGTCGCCGCTCCGGCACTGTCACCGGCCGTGGGGGTGTTCCACGGCGGGGGGGCAGGTTCTGCGTTATCTCTGGCGTTACCGTCCCGGGTCGGGGAGAGTCCGGCGCGGCGACCCCCTCCTTCCGGGCGAGCGGGCACCTGGAGGCGCTCCTGTATAAGGAAAGCGACCTGCCGGGCGCTGGACGCGGGAAGGGTGAGTTGCCTCACATCCCTGTCCGGCAGCTTGTTGTACCGCAGTGACCTGTCACACCTTTAGAGGCGACAGGGCTGAAACCGAATTTCAAAGGAGCTTCACATCATTCGCGAACAGAGAAGCAGCCGCGGCGGGAGCCGCGATCAGAGGACCAACCGCCGTATCCGCGCTCGCGAGGTCCGCGTCGTGGGGTCCGACGGCGGGCAGCTCGGGGTCATGCCGCTCGAGGCGGCCCTGGAGATGGCTCGTACCGAGGGGCTCGACCTCGTCGAAATCAGCCCCATGGCCAGTCCACCGGTCTGCAAGATCATGGACTACGGCAAGTTCAAGTACGAGGAGAAGAAGAAGGCCGCCGAGGCGAAGCGCGCCCAGGTGACGGTCCTGCTCAAGGAAGTGAAGCTCCGTCCGAAGACGGAAGACCACGACTACGAGTTCAAGGTCCGCAACATGCGGCGGTTCATCGAGGACGGGAACAAGGCGAAGGTCGTCATCCAGTTCCGCGGCCGTGAAATCACGCACCGCGAGCAGGGCACGGCCATCCTCGAGGACGTGGCGAAGGACCTGAAGGAAGTGGCCGTCGTGGAGCAGCCGCCCCGCATGGAAGGGCGTCTGATGTTCATGATTCTGGCGCCCACGCCGAAGGTCGCCCAGAAGGCCCGCGAGCTGGTCCGCCAGGCCGCCGTGGCCGCCAAGCGCGAGAAGCCCGCTGGTGAGAAGGCCGCTGGCGAGAAGCCCGCTGGTGAGAAGCCCGCTGGTGAGAGGCCCGCAGGCGAGAAGCCCGCTGGCAAGCCGGCCGTCGCGGCGGCTCCCGCCGGTGAGAAGCAGGGCGAGCAGCCGCAGGAAGCGAAGCCCGCGGACACGCAGCCCGCCACTCCGTAACGGACAGTCGCTGGCACGCGGTGGAGCGGTCCACCGCGTGTGGCGAATTCGCGCAATGGGCCGCCGCGCTCTTCAGACCGCCCGGACGGGCGTCGGGCGTGGCGGAGTGGGAAGGCGGTGACCTCGCAGGCGCCCCACCGCCGCGAGCACCCCGAGCGCCGCGCTCACCAGGAACCGGGGCCGCAGTGCGAGCCGGAGGGTGTCGCGGTAGGCCGTGAGCAGCACGGCGAGGGCGAGCGGACCGGGAGTGCCCTTGCTTCCCGTGCGGCCCCACCGCTGGAGGGAGTCCAGCGCGGCGAACCAATCGCGGGTGCGCCCGGCGGGCCGCGTGCTCCAGGTGGCGTGCGTGGGCGTGTCGCCGGGGTTCCACAGCTGGTGCACCGCGCCCTGGGGAATGTCGAGCACGTCCCCGGCGTGCAGCGTGTGCACCTTCCCGTCCACCACGGCGCGCAGGGCGCCGACGATGACCTCGAACCGCTCGTACTGCGCCGGGTGGAAGTGGGGTGGCGGCGGCGAGCCCTGGGGCGAGTACTCGACCTCCACCACGAGCGCGTCGTGCGAGTGCTCGCGGACGGTGACGAACTCGGAGCGGGTGAGGCAGTAGGTGGTGGGCATGGCTGGGGCTCCTGTCACCGTGAAGATTCGGGCCTCGGGAGGCGGAGCGCAGGCAGCGGGCCCGGGCAGCACCGTACCGGCCGTCCCGGGAGGCAGGGGGCGCGGAGAGGAACGGCTGACCGCACCCGTGTGACGGGAGGGCGCAGCTTCCGTGGGGCCCCGGGGCATGGCGAGCTGAACGTGATCCAATCCCTGAGTCATGGCCGTCCGTCCCTCCGTGAGAGTGCGGTCCGGGAGTCGGCCCCGACTCCCGGCGTGGCTGAAGGGCCACGGGCCGGCGCTCCCCGCGTGTCCCTCCACCCGCGCTTCGTGGGGGTCCCAACCACGCGGCCCCTCTCAGGGACTTCAGGGGGACGACTGGCAGGCGACTTGAAATGGAGGCCCGTGCTGCCGCAGTCTGTCCGCCCGCCTACACGCTCCGGCGGAGTCCCTTCTCACAAGGACGCGCGATGCTTCCCGTCATCCTGGCCGTGCTCCTGTCGCAGGCCGCGCCTGCCGCTGCCCCCAACCCGCGCCAGCAGGGCGTGCCCATCGGCAAGGGCAAGACGCTGCCCACGGTCCGCCTCACCGCGCCTTCGGGCGGGTGGACGGTGGACCGGATGATGCTCGTCGAGGGCACCATCAGCGACACCACCATCGACCCCGTGGTGGTCTCGATCAACGGCGACCGCTACCTCATGCGCACCTACGGCGGCCGCTTCAGCCGCAAGTTCCCCGCCGCGAGCGGGAAGAACATCGTCACGGTGATGGCCACCAACCAGGCCGGCACCGCGCGCACGCAGGCCACCAGCTACGCGCAGATTCCGCCCGTCCCCTTCAAGGTCGTCCTCACCAGCGACACCGACGGCGTCTACACCGACCTGCACATCTACGAGCCCACCGACTCCAGCGAGGCCGGTGACCAGCTCAAGGTGACGGAGATGGCCCACGTCTACTGGGCCGACACCGCCAGCCCCTCCGGCGGCACCTTCTTCCTCAACGAGCAGGGCGGCGACTTCGACCAGCCCGCCTACGGCCCGTACCTCTACATCCACCGCGCGCCGCCCAAGGGCGTGTACCTGGTGGCCACCAACTACTGGCCCAGCGGTGACAAGGCCCACACCGTGGCCACCCTCAACCTCGCGCTCTTCGAGGGCACGCCCAACGAAATCCGCCGCATGGTGCGCATTCCCCTCGCCACGCCCGGCACCACGCGCGTGCTGGCCTGGGTGAACGTGCTCGGCGACGGGCAGGCCGAGGTGTACGTGCCCGCGCAGGACCCCAAGCCCAAGCACGCGGCCTGGCCCACCAACCTCGCCGAGGCACTCAAGGAGCTCCAGGCCAGCGGCGACGGCGGAGGCGGCGAGGGCGAAGGCGGCTACTGACGTCCCCGCGCCCACACCCCCATGCTCGCCCTGTCCCTGCTCCTGCTGCTCCAGGCGTCCGCGTCGGCGGCGCCCGCGCCCGAGACGCGCGACGTGCTGCTGCGGCGGCACGTCGCGCGCGTGGCGCTCGCGCAGGTTGCCAGGCAGGACAGCGCGTGGCACCCGGACCAGCGCGACTGCGCGGGCCTCATCCGCTTCACCTTCCGCGCCGCGTACAAGAACGTGGCCCCGGAGCGCCTCGCTACGCCGCTGTGGCGCAACGAGCGCGGCCAGCCCGTCGACTTCGCGGACGCGGAGACGCTGCTGCAACGGAGCTTCACGCCGCTGGGCCGTGATGACGCCGCGCGAGACGCGGTGCGCACCGGCGACGTGCTCGCCTTCCGCCAGGAGCACGACTCCGGCACCGTCTTCCACCTGATGCTGGTGGTGCGCCCGGAGGACCGGGCCCACGCGCCGGCTCGCGTCGTCTACCACCCGGGGGAGAAGGGCGCCGCGGTGCGCACCGGCCTCCTCCAGAACCTTGCCACCGAGGCGCCGCTGGAGTGGCGCCCGGTGCCGAACAACGCCGGCTTCCTCGGCTTCTTCCGCTTCAAGGAGTGGATGCCATGACGTCTCCGTCGAGCCCGCCTCCGGGCACGCCTCCTCCGGCGGCCCCGCCTCCCCGGCAGGGCCCGCCCAAGGCCCTGCTGATTGGCCTGCTCACCGTCCTCGTCGGAGGCGCCGTCGCGGGTGGCTTCCTGCTGGGCCGCCGTGGCAGGTCCGGTGGTGGCTCGGGCGGTGGGGCCCCTCTCGTCACCGGTGAGCGCCAGGGGCCTCCCAGCGCGGGCGCCGAGGTGGAGGGCATGCCCGACGCCGAGACGACCACCATGGAGGTGCCCGGCACCGCCGCGCCCGCCGCCGTCTGGGTGGACGTGCACCACCCCGGCAAGGTGCGCCAGGCCCTGGCGGGCAACGCGTGGCTGAAGGAGCAGCTCGGCAAGCCGCTGGGTCAGGGCTTCGTGGGCGGTTGGGCCGCGTTCTTCGGCTCCACCGGCGAGGACCTGAAGGGCGAGTTCAAGGGCGCGGTGCTGGACCTCGTCGCCAACCAGCTCCTGGATGCGCCGTTCCGCGTGGTGTGGTTCGCCGGTGACGCGCGCGCGAGCACGCCGGCCTTCGTCCTCCCCAACCCGGGCGGCGCCACCACGTCCGCGTTCGATGCGCTGGACCAGGTGGCCAACCGCGGCGGAATGAACGCCGCGAGCTGCCCGGGCGGCACCGCCGGCACGTACGAGATGAAGCGCTGGCTGGTGGCGGAGCAGACGCTGTGGGCGGCGCGCTCGGCGGACCGCATGGTGCTGGCCCGTCACCCGGTGGCGGTGCTCCAGGGCCTGTGCACGGCGCTGCCGGCGCTGGAGGCCGAGGACACCGTGGACGTGGAGCTGGGCTTCGACCCGGACGCGTACGGCCGCGAGGTGCAGCTGCTCACCAGCGTGGTGGGCCTCGCCCCGGACGCGCGGCTCCAGTTCGGCGTGGAGGGCAACAAGCTGGTGGGCCGCGGCATCGCCGGCCAGCTCATGGACGGCCCCGCGCGCCTGGATGCGGCGCCCCTGTCCGATGACCTGCTCAAGCTCGTGCCCGAGGAAACGCCGGTGCTGCTCGCGCTCCACCTCAAGCTGCCGGAGTCGCTGGAGCCCGAGACGCTGAAGGCGTTCTGGCAGGAAGGCGGCGGCAAGGGTGCCACGCGCACGCGTCAGGTGGCGCTGGTGTGGACGCCGCGCGGCGATTCTTCGCTGCCCCTGGAGATGGCCCTGCTGTGGGGCCGCCCCGAGGACAAGGACGCGCTGGAGGGGCTGTTCTCCGGCGGCTACAACAAGCTCGTCTCCGGCACGGCCTGCAACCACGTGGTGCTCGCGTCCAACGACGCGGAGCTGGAGCGGCTGAAGAAGGCCTGCGAGGGCAAGACGCCCAACCTGCTCAACGCGGCGGGCCCGGTGGTGGCGGGCTTCCGCGCGCCGACGTCGGTGGCCTTCGGTGTGAATACGGGACGGCTGCTCAGCGGCCTCACCATGGACGGCTTCCTGTCCGAGTCCCGCGTGGGGCGCAACGCGCCGATGCCGAAGGCGGCGCCCCCTGAAATCGAAGCGGCGCGGCGCGACCTGGAGTCGCTGCCGTTCCTGGGCCTGCGCGGCACCGTGCAGGGCGATTCGCTGGTTCCTGGAGGTTTCGGGTCATGAAGTCCCTTGCTCGTTTCGTGGCGCTGACCACGCTGGTGCTGTCCGGCGTGGCCGCGGCCAAGCCGCTCTACATCACCGTCCCGCGCTCCTATGGCAGCCAGGAGCCCGTCGCCGTGGACGTGGCCTTCGAGGACAAGGGCCCCGTGGAGCTGCGCGTCCTCAAGCCGGACAACGTGGACGCCTTCATCCGCGCGCAGGGCGACTTGCGCCGCGCGTACCAGACGCCGCCCACGCTGAACAACCCGGGCCGCGCGCTCAGCCGTGGCCTCAACGCGGTGAGCGCGCCGGGCATGTGGCTGCTCGACACGCTCAACCCGGCCTTCCGCGCGGAAGTCGGTGACGTGCTGCCCAAGCCGCCGGACGTGCCGGGCTCGGGCGAGCCGCTGGCCAAGGTGGCCGAGGGGCCGAAGAAGCTCGTCGGCGTGCCCCCGGGCTTCACCGTGGCGCGCAGCCAGTGGCTGAACCTGGACCTGGGCGGCGCGGACCGCGACTTCAACGTCCCCGGCTTCAACACGTCGGGCGACAGCAGCGGCTTCCAGGAGCGCCGCGTGGTGCTCGCGCCGCTGCCGGCCGGCACCTACGTCCTCCAGCTCGTGCAGGGCAAGGTGGAGGGGCAGGTGGTGCTCGTCGTCAGTGACCTGACGGTGCAGCTCAAGCAGACGGATGGACAGGTGCTGGTGCGCGTGGCCGGCAGGGACCAGAAGCCGCGCTCGGGCGCGCAGGTGCAGGTGTACCTGCCGAAGGGCAAGGGCCCGGCGGGGACGACGGACGCGAAGGGCGAGGTGACGCTCGAGGTGTCCGAGCCGCGCATCATCGCCACGGCCTCCGTGCAGGGCGACACGGCGATTGTGGACACGGACTTCTACTCCGCGCTGGCGGTGGCGCCGGACGTGTTCATCTACAGCGACCGGCCCATCTACAAGCCGGGCAACGAGGTGAAGTACCGCGGCCTCGTGCGCCAGCCGGACACGTTCCTCGCGCGCCTCTTCACCCCGAAGAAGCGCGAGGTGTCGGTGAAGCTCGTCTCCCAGGAAGGCCGCGCCATCACCACGCGCGCTCCGGTGGACGAGTTCGGCGCCTTCCACGGCACCCTCAAGGTCCCGGAGGACCTGGGCACCGGCGTGCTGCGCGTGGAGGCGGAGGTCGACGGCCAGCCGCACCAGGGCGAGGCGCGCGTGCAGGACTACGTGAAGCCCACGTTCTACCTGGAGGCGGAGCCGGAGTCGGAGACGGTGGTGCCCGGGCAGACGCTGCGCGTGAAGGTGCGCGCGCGCCGCTACGCGGGTGGCACGCCCAACGGCGCGAAGTACGAGGTGTTCCTCTACCGCAGCCTGCTGGACGCGCCCGCGTGGGTGGATGACGCCGGCAAGGGCGGCGGGGGCAGCGCGGTGACGTACGGCTCGTCCTCCAGCACGGAAGGCAAGCTGAGCGTCCCCGAGCGGCTCTACTCCTCCGTGGCCGCGCGTGACGCCACCGAGGATCCGTGGTCCAGCGCGAGCGCGTTCGACGAGAACGGCGAGGCGGACATCGAGGTGGCCGTGCCGGCGCTGGCGGCGGGCGAGGAGCGGATTCCGTACCGGTACTCGCTGACCATCCGCGCGCGGGACGACCAGGAGACCTTCGCCAACTCCACCACCGCCTTCTTCCTGTCGAAGGTGGAGGTGATGGGTGTGGCGCGCTACTCGGACCCGGTGGTGGCCAAGGGCGGCGAGGCGACGCTGGCGGTGCGCGCCACCACGCTGTCCGGCAAGCCCTACGGCGTCACGCAGGGCGAGGTGGAATTCGTCTCGCGCAAGGCGGACGGCGCGGAGAAGAGCCTGGGCAAGCGCTCGTTCACCACGGCGGCGGACGGCACGCACCGCGAGAAGGTGCCCACGTCGGACGTGGGCGCGGTGCTGGCGCGCGTGGTGGTGAAGGACAAGAAGGGCGAGACGTGGGAGGGCGAGGAGTCGCTGCTCGTCATCGGCGCGGCGGACGAGCCGGTGGCGCAGGTGCCCAACCTCACGCTGGCGTCGCTGTCCGGCTCGCTGGAGCCGGGCAACACCGCGCGGCTGGTGGCGCTGATGCCGGACGGCTGGGGCCCCGGTGGCCGTGACGCGGGCCCGGTGTGGGTGACGCTGACGGGTGCCAGCCTCTATGCCACGCAGGTGGTGGAGCTGACGGGCCGCACGCTGGTGCACAGCTTCAGCGTGGAGAAGCGCTTCGGCAGCGCGGTGTACGCGTCCGTGGCGTACCCCACGGCCACGGGCCGCTGGGAGGAGCGCACGGTGGCGTTCCGCATCGTCCCGCGCGAGCGCACCCTCACGGTGGAGGTGCAGCCCCGCCGCGCGGAGACCCCGCCGCTGACGGAGCAGACGCTGGACGTGCGCGTGGTGGACCACGAGGGCCGCGGCGTGGTGGCGCAGGTGTCCGTGGGCGTGGTGGACAAGGCCGTCTACGCCATCCAGAGCGAGTTCCGCCCCAAGGTGCTGGACTTCTTCTACCCGCCGGCGCGCAACAACGTGTCCAACTTCTTCTCGTCGGAGTTCCAGGGCTACGGCTACGGCGAGGAGCTGGCGCGGAAGATGGCGGGGCTGCCGGACCATGCCTTCGCGTCGATCAAGCCGCCCACCCGCAACGCGAAGGACCTGGAGAAGGACACCGCGCACTGGGACCCGGGCGTGGTGACGGACCGCGACGGCCGCGCGACGGTGCGCTTCACGCTGCCCTCCAACCAGACGCTGTGGGTGGTGACGGCGGTGGCGGCGGACACGTCCGGCCGCTTCGGCGAGGGCACCTCCGAGTTCGCCACGCGTGGCGGCCTCAACCTCTACGCCGCGCTGCCGCAGTTCATGCGCGAGGGTGACGAGGCGCTCGCCTCCGTGCGCCTGTCCGCGGGTGAGAAGTCGCAGGGCAGCCAGCTCCTGGACGTGAAGCTGGCGTCGCTGGGCTCGCTGAAGGCGGACCAGTCGCAGCACAAGGTGGAGCTGGCCAAGGGTGGCGAGCAGGTGGTGCCGGTGACGCTGAAGGCCACCAGCACGGGCGCCGCGCAGCTCGCGGTGGACGTGACGGGCGGCAAGGACCCGCTCAAGGACCGCAAGCTCTTCCAGGTGGAGCCGGCCGCGGTGGAGGACACCGTGAAGGTGAGCGCCTGGGGCGGCGGCGCGCTGGAGGTGCCCGCGGCGAAGGAGGCGACGCTGGCGAGCGTGGAATTGGTGCTCCAGCCGTCCATCGTCGACGCGGCGCTCTCCAACGTGCGCGAGCTGCTCACGTACCCGTACGGCTGCCTGGAGCAGCTGGTGTCCACCACCGTGCCGAACGTGGCGGTGTACCAGGTGCTCCAGCAGGCGGGCGCGCTGGCGAAGCTGGACACGGACACGCAGGCGCTGCTGGCCGAGGCGCGCAGCCGCTCGGTGCAGGGCACGGCGCGCATCCTCAACCTCTCCGTGAAGGGCGGCGGCTTCACCTGGTTCGGCGGCTACGACACGCCGAGCCTGCCGCTGACGCTCATCGCCCTGGACGGCCTGGCCTACGCGGCGGAGGCGGGGCTGGTGGACCGCAACGACTCGCGCATCATCGACAGCTCGCGCTGGCTGGAGGCGCAGGAGGGGCTGCCGCCCGAGTACGACGCCACCCGCGCCTACGTGCTGGCGCGGCTGGAGGGCCCGAAGCAGGCCGCTCGCGTGCGCGCGCTGGTGGAGGGCGCGGAGGGTGGAAACCTGTACCCGCTGGCGCTGGCGGTGCTGGCCGCGGAGAAGGCGGGCATCATGAAGGAGCCCGCGCTCCAGGCGCGCATCAACTCGCTGGTGTCGAAGAGCGCGCAGGGCTTCGCCACGCTGGCCGCGTACAAGCCGGGCCAGGAGATGGAGATGAACGAGGCGTTCTTCCGCTTCCCGCTGCGGCGCGTGGGCATGACGGCCATCGCCGCGCACGCCGCGTCGTTCGGCACGCTGGACATCACCCGCACCCGGCGCCGCATCCTGGAGATGCTGTCCGAGCCGGGCCTGTCCACCTTCGACCGGAGCACCGCGCTGCTGCACTCGCTGTGGCTGCTGGAGCGCGACGCCAAGGCCTTCCGGGGCATGCAGCCGCCGTCGGTGAAGGGCGCGAAGGACGTGAAGTTCTCCCCGCGCGGCATGGGCCTGGTGGCGGTGCTGGCGCCGGGCACGCGCTCGGTGGACGTGGGCGGCTTCGACGGCGTGGCCACCCTTCAGGCCACCACGCTCACCCCGCTGCCGGCGGTGCAGCCGAAGGCGGAGGGCATGTCCATCCAGCGCGGCTACTACGTGCTGCGCGAGGGCGGGAAGGTGAAGCTCGCCCCCGGCGACACCGTGTCCCAGGGTGAAGAGGTCTACGTGGAGCTGACGATGGACGCGCGCGGCGAGAACCGCGTGCGGTCGGCCTACTACGTGGTGGAGGACGCGGTGCCCGCGGGCTTCGTCCCCTTGCAGGAGGACAAGGCCTTCCGTGGGCCGCCTCACTCGCTGCCCCTGGTGCCCGAGGCGCTCCGCCGCCGCGTGCTGAACCCGGAGCGCGCCACCTTCTTCTTCGAGGAGCCGGCGTGGTGGAGCAACAGCCCGCGCACGGTGGGCTACGTGATGCGTGCGCAGTTCCCCGGCACCTTCTCCGCGCCGCCCGCGAGCATCGAGGACATGTACGCCGCCAGCATCCACGGGCGGACGGGCGCGGACTCGCTGAAGGTGGTGCCCTCGAAGAAGGGCACGGGCGACCTGTAGCCCATGGTGTGGGCCGCCACGGTGGCCGCGCTGCTCGCGGCCACCCCCACCTTCGTCACCCGCGGTGACGTGACGCCCGAGGCGGAGCTGCGCCGCGAGGCGGAGTCCTCCTGGAAGGCGCTGGAGGCCCGCTACGTGGCGGAGGCGGGCAGGGCTCCGGCGAAGGCGCCGGGCACCGTCCTCCTGGAGCGCGGCACGGCCCTGGCCCCCGAGCGCAACGCGCAGGGTCGGCCGGGTCGCGTGGAGTTGCGGCAGAACATGCCGGGCGTGCTCGACGAGCGGCTGCGCGTGGCGCTGCGGCACGAATTGGCGCACCAGTTCCTCTGGTGGGCCTGTCCCCAGTCCAGCGAGGACCGGCTGTTCCACGAGGCCTTCGCCGTCGCGGTGAGCGGTGAGCTGGCCGCGTGGAGGGATGCACCGTACCAGTCGCTGTCGCGCGCGGCGTCGGAGCTGGCCTCGGCGCCGGCGGTGGACACGCCGCGCGCTCGCCGCGCGCTCGCGCGGCTCTTGAGTGAGACGGTGGGCTTCCCGGGTGCGCTGTCCCGGCGGTTGCGCCAGTGCCAGGACGGGGCGCGGTGGGTGGTGCCGCTGTCCATCGACGAATTGGCGGAGGTGGAGGTGCGCGCGGCAGGGCCCGCCACGGTGGTGGTGAGCCGGCACTCGGGCGAGGTGCTGCTGTCGGAGGGCGATGTGCGGCGCGCGCTGCCATATGGCTCCACGCTGAAGCCCTTCCTCTACGCGGCAGCGGCGGAGCGCCCGGTGCTGGCGCCGCGCGTGGGCGTGCAGGAGTGGGCGTGCGGGCCGAACCTGCCCGCGAAGGTGGATGGGAGCATCGCGCTGCTGCGCTCGTGCAACGGGTACTTCATGGACTGGGAGGCGAAGGGCACGGCGCCCAAGGCCTTCGGCGCATGGGGCCCGGTGCTGGGCGCGGTGGGGCTGACGGGGACGCCCGCGGACATGGCGGATGCGATTGGCCTGCGCTCCACGCTGTCGCTGTCGCCGTGGGGCATGGCGCAGGCGTACCGGCTGCTGGCGGAGGCGCGGCCGGACGTGCTGGCGCTGCTGACGGACAACGCCGCGCGCGGCACGCTGTCGGAATTGCCCGCGTCGAAGGCGCTGGTGGGTGTGGCCACGAAGACGGGCACGGTGCGCGACGCCGCGAGCCGGCCGCAGTTCGGCTGGATTGCCGCCGTGGACGCGGACCTGGTGGTGGTGGCGGTGCGGCCGGGGAAGATGCCGCGTCACTTCGCGCAGGAAATTCCCGAGGTCCTCTTCCGCGCGCGCCGGCAGGCCGGGCTGGAGGCCGCGCGCGTGCAGGTGCTGGGGCTGGTGCCCGCGAGGGACGTGGAGGCGCAGTGCCCGGGCGCGGGCTTCGCGCTGGAGTCCGGAACGCCGCGCGTCGCGCCGCCCGAGTGGACGCGGCTGGAGGGGCTCACCGCGCGTGGGGCGGCGGTGTGTCTGGGCATGCCGTGGCGCGTGCGGTTCCCCAACAGCCCCGCACAGGGGCGGGACTATGCGGGTGTCTTCACGTGGTCGACGCCGCCGCCGTACCGGCCGCCTCCGGGCGTGCCCACGTCACCGAGCGCGCTGAAGGCCCGTCGCGGCTCCGAGTTCATCTTCCGCACCACGCGCCTGCAGTACACGGCGGGCGTGGTGGCGGCGGAGGACGTGACGCTGAAGGGCGAGGCGCGCGTGGCGCTGGCGCGGGTGATTGCGCACAACGAGCGGCACAGCCGGCACGCGGGCCGTCCCGTCTGCGACACCACGCACTGCCAGGCTTTTCGCGGCACCGTGCGCGTGCAGCGCGACGATGCGAAGGCGCTGGGGCTGCCGCCGCTGAAGTGGGACGAGTGGCTGCTCTTCTCGCAGGGCGGGCAGGAGCCGTGGAAGGAGGTGCGCCCGCGCGCGGACGTGGAGGGGCTGGTGGGCCGCTCGCTGGTGTCGCTGCGCTTCGAGAAGGGCCGCGCGTTGTTCATCCTCACGAAGACGGAGGGCGACTCGACGTTCGAGTCCGCGGGCTCGCTGCCGTGTGACTTGCTCCGCTCGGGGCTGAAGCTGCCGTCGTGTCCGCGCATCGCCTCGTTCGACGGCGCGGGCATCATCTTCGAGGGGCGCGGGCGGGGCCACGGCGAGGGCCTGGACGTGGAGGCCGCGAAGGAGAGCCGCCTGGGCAGCGACGCGATTCTCCAGGAAGCCTACGGTCGTGAGCGTCCGGTGCCGAAGGACGACAGCGGAAGCTGAGCAGGGGACCTCAGCCCGCCCGGGCGATGCTGGGAAGAAACGGGTACTCGGCTTCCCTGTCGATGGACAGGCCGTGCAGTGAAGCGAGGCGGAGCAAGGCAAGGCCTTCCATGCAGATGGAGCGCTCCAGCTCGAAGCCGGGCTCGCGCGCCTGCAACGTGCCTTCCCTGGCGCGGTACCAGGCGCCATGTCGCTCCAGTAGCTCCAGAAGTGCGTTCAGGAATGTGTCGGAGTCGCGTGCCAGCAGTGCCTGGCACACGCGCACACGCGGTGCTGTCTCATCTCCCGTGCTGCGAATGAGCCTGGCCATCAGGTCTTCCGTGGCGAGCCCGGTCGAGGTCTCCCCAGCGACGAACCGGCACAAGAGCCGGCCATAATAGAAGTCGTCCTCGAATTCCTTGCGCGCCAGCCAGTCGGGAGCAGACGCCTCGGCGATGTCGCGGGCCAGGGGCTCGGCCCCCGCGGCGAGGGCGTCACACAGCGGCGCGAGCTGGGCAGTCCCCGTGAAACGGCTGAAGGGTCGTGCCTGTGTGGCACGTTCCCGGAGCATGCGCAGCCGCCAGGTCCCTGAAAGCCGCAGGCGCTCGTGGAAGGACATGACGTCCGCCCGACCCAGCAGTCCGCTGATGGCGGCGAGGCGGCAGTAGCGCGACAGGTGGAAGAGAACGCGCTCGCGCTCCTCGGGAGCGCGAGGCTCGCTCTCGAGGTCCCTCGTCAGGAGGTGCATGGCGGAGACAGCGTTCTCTTCGTGATGAACCATGGCGTTGCATCGGGGCCGTCCGCGGTCAGCGACGTCCCCATTCCTTGCCGTACTCTTCGAGGTCCAGGAACATCATTCCGGTGAAGTCCGCATCCACGAGCGACTGGGCGAGGTCCTCCCGGACCAGGATGAGGTTGGGCTTCTCCTTGAGGCGGAAGAGCTTTGCGTGTGGGGGAATGCGCTTCTCGTCCAGGACCAGGAGGTAGACGTCAGCGATGAAGTCCGGATCCATCTCCGACCGCCGGAACTTCGACTTCTCGACGTCGACGCAATCCACAACCTCCAGCAGGTTCATGATGAAGTAGGGCTCTGGAACGAGTCGGTCCTTCTGGTCCTGGAAGCGGATGGGAAGGAACTCGATGCGGGCGCCCGCATGCTCCTGGAGGAACGACTTCAGGCGCTCTGACGCGAAGATGAGGTTCAGGGAGTTGGGGAGAGAGTCCGTGAGCTCGATGCCCCAATCCTCTGCCAGTGGGAAGGTGACCTCCCTGGGGAACCAGCGCTGCACCGGAACTCCTTCATGCAGCTCCCACTCCTTGGGTTCATTCCTCAATGAATTGGGCGCATAGGTGACCCACGCGAAGGCGTCGTTCTCGTCGTCATTGAGCCAGGGCAGGAAGTTCATGAGTGGCGTGTGCTCGGCGGGTGGTCGGGGTCGTCAATGCGACTTCTGCATTCTGCCCTTCCGGGGTTCCTTTGCCTTCGTCAGCCTGTCCACCAACTTGCGGAATACGTTGATGCTGGAGCCCAGCTCGGTCTCACCAAACACGACGATCCAGTTCCAGTATTTATCTTCGTAGGCTTTGAGCTCCTTCGGAATGGACTCAGGCGGCGTCCAATCCTCACAGGGCTGCTCCAGGCTCTTCTTGAGCAGGGCGTTGACCTGTTCAAGGTCTCTCGACACCGTGGCGGTATAGGCCGGGTGACTGCCAACATGGTACGGCAACTGATGGATGCCGCAGGCGGTGGTCAGCGCCGGTAGGAAGATGACGTTGTTGCCGTTGTTGACGTCGTACGTCAGGCGGTAGAGGACCCGGAACTCCTCGGCCCCGAAAATCCCTCCCTGCTTGCCTCCGTCCTCGCTCCTGCGGCTGAACAGCTCGCAGGGCAGGATGTGGTGGCCCGCGTTGGGGTAGGGCGTGCCCGCGTTGTCCGCGGTGAAGTGCTTGAAGTGATAGCCAGCGGCGTGCAGCGCGTCTCCCGCCGTCGCTCCCGCGACGCGAGTCTCGACGCCGTGCTGCTTCAGGTGCGCCGTGATCTTGTCGTCGTTGTTGTAGACGCGGGAGAGCTTGCCCCCGTTGCCTTCGATGTCGGTGATGCCGTTCTTGCGGTAGTCGTTCGTGCGGTACAGCACCGCCTTCAGCGGGTAGCTCCAGAGGATATGTGCCTTCGTGGAACTGAGCGCCATGACCGCCTCCTCGTGAGTCACGTCTCGCGAATCTGCTGGAACAGCACGACGCCGGTTTCTCCCCGGTCGGAAAGGGAGCAGACGATGGCGCTCGCATCCGGGGCTTCCTCGCGGAGCAGGTCCGAGATGGCGACTCCGGCTCCCACCACCGCGCTTGCCGCACCCACCTCTCCCAGGGACTCCGCGGGAACCCGCATCCGGCAGCGCTCGAAGTCGACATGCTCCCTCAGGTGCACCTGGGCATGTCCCCAGACGGCGGACTTCCATTCCTCGCCATTCAAATCCAGCACCAGGCTCCCGAGGTAGGGCAGGGGGACCCGGACTGTGCGAAGCGCCTGGAGGATGGACCCGGCGAGCGCCCGGCCCAGTTCGGGTGCCCTGTTCCGGCGTCCGGACGACGCCGCGAAGGACATCCCTCCAATGTGGATGCTCCGGGGCGCGCCTCGCGCCTTCGCCGCACTGTCTGTCTCCACCAGGAGACAGGCGCCCGCCTGACCCGGCATGAGCCCCACCGGGCGAAGCGGCTGCTTGAGCCGTCCCTGTCCGTCAATCCACTCGAGGCTCGGAGCATCAGTGTACGAGTCCGCCGCGACGATGATGACTCGCTCCAGGCTTCGCTCGGTCAGGAGGCGTCGCGCCTCCATGAGCGCGGTGGCCAGCCCGCAGTGTCCCGAGGCCAGGGCGTGGCTGTGCTCCGCCGCGACGGGCAGACGTTGGAGCGAAAGCAGCGGGCGGACGAAATCCTCCAGGAGGGCTCGCGGGCGCTCCTCCAGGGACCAGCCGAACCGTGGTGCGTCGATGAAGGGAGTGAGCGCGATGAGTCCGGTTCGGCGCCAGAACGCAGTCTCGGAAGCCGGGGGCCACTGCGTTGCATGGCGCAGGTCGTCCAGGCTGCCTGCCGCCAGGCGCAGCCATGCGCCGATGAGGAAGAAGCCCTCCGCATAGCCCGATACCGGGAAACCGGTGACGGGCTGGGAGCCTCCTTGACCATCCCCGACCTCCAGGCCCGACAGGCCATGCGGGCGCGACAGGCCCGAGCGGATGGCCGCACAACTACCGACCGCGCCGTATCCCAGCGCGGTCACCATCCCCACCCCTGTCACGGTCAGCCGCACCGGACGCGCTCCATGGCCTAGACGGGCTTCTTGCAGCAGACGCACTTCGAGTCATCAGGTCCCTGACCCTAGGTGATGACGGGCGGCTGGATGAGCGGGAAGGGCGGCGTGTTCTTGTCGTTGTGGGTCATCAGGTCCATGGCCCGGGCAACGTTCTTTCCCTCGAATTTCACATCGAAGGAGTAGTTGACGAACTCCGCCTTCCCCTTCGTCTTGCCCGAGGCCACGCCACCTCCCGCCGTCCCGGCCTCATCCCCCGTGCTGGTGCTGAAGTTCGAGTCCTTGAGGCAGACGGGCTTGCCTTCCACCGCCACCGTCTCGCTCCCCTTCGCCGTGTCCGCGGAACGCGCGATGTTCGGATAGGGAATGGGAACCGGGCCGCCCGGACCAGGCGTCTTGCAGACATCTGGCATGGCCACCGTCACACCATTGGAATCCTTGTGGACCACCGACATCTTGTTCACGCCAACGGTCGTTCCCATGACGCTCCCCGATACGCTCGGTTCCAGGCACGCGTGGACGCGCGGACGCCGTCCTCAGGACCTCAACCAGGCGGCAAACGGTTTTCCTGGCAGCCGGCCTGGCACTGCCTGTATGCCGCCCAATCGCTCACATTGTACGTACGCCCAGGCACGGACTTCCACCACACAGCTCCCCTGGCTGCGGATGGCCAACTCCAGCGCGAGCGGCTTCCGGCGGCGCATGGGCACTTCCATGAGCACCGTGGGCAGGCTTCCAGGGTTGAAGGGCTTCCCTCCCAGGTACCTTCCTGACGGCTCGAAATTCTTGCTTGCCCTGGCCCACCAGGACCCGACCGCCTCGGGATTTGGCGGAACGAGGGAGTCCTCTTCCTTCCATCGCAGGTCGCGCGTCAGGTCCTCTTCGAGGGGAACAAGCTCCTCATCTCGCGCCACCCTCTGACCCACCAGGGCTCCTTCCAGCTTCAGGCCGACGATGGAACAGAAGGCCTCCGCCGCGATGCTGGCGAGCGCCGCTTCATGCATCCATGGCAGGCAGGCCTCGGCGGCGGCCCGCCGCCCGCTGAAGCCCAGTGCCCAGAGCACGTCCGCTCGGAGCGAGGGAACCTGGAGCAGTTCCATCAGTCGCGCGAGCTCCCTGTCCTCTCCTCCAATCGCCAGCAGGAGCCGCGCCAGCCGGCCCGCGCCATCCGAGGCCTCTGCCTGCTGTTGGCATGCCTGCCACGCCACACGCTGCCCGCGCACCAGGCCCAGCACCAGGGCCGCCTCACGCACCGGCACCTCCGGTGATTGGAGGAGCTCACCCAGCCGGGCTGACTCCACTGCTTCCTCCGGAGTGAAGCATGCCGCACGCAGCGCCGCGGCCTGGAGCTCCGGTTGCTCCGTGCGCTCCAACCACTTGGACAGCCTCACTCCGGAAGAGAGCTGGTGGAAGCGCAGGATGTCGAGCACAGCGGCCTGAACAGAGGGCTTCGCTGTCGAGAGCAAGGGCCGCAGGCGCTCCAGCAATCCCTCGCGCCACTCCAGTTGCAGCGCGCACTGGGCTTCCTGTCGTGAGGCCGGCTCGCCTTCAAGGAGCGTTTGAATGACAGCATCCATGTGGGCTGCTTCACCCATCCTCAACAGCGCCAGCGCCGCAGCGCGGATACACTCGGCATCGTCTCGCGTGAGGGCGGATAACAGGAGGCGCTCAGCAGCTACGGGCCCTGCGACCGTGAGTGCATCCAGGTGGGCTTGAAGTCTTTGCTCGACTCCCGCCTTCACCCTCTGGAGGTTGTGGGTGGCACTTCGCAGCGCCCGCTCCCACTGGGTAATAAGGAAGGCTGCCTCGTCCAGGTGCACTTCCAGGACGTCCCACCGGGGGAGTCTGTCGGGTCGCCCCAGAAGAGACATCGGCTTTCGTTGGCGGCCTGCTGCGGGCATATGAAGTCGGAATCTAGGGCGTGCGGGTATTCGCATCCACGGACATGCACCCGGCGCCCGACCCTATCGTCGCGATGCCAGAAATGAGAAAGGCCCAGGACACCGGACCTCGGTGCCTGGGCCTCGTTCACGCCGCGGTTGTCCGGCGCTTGGAGCTGACTACCGCTTCGCCTGGACGATGGACTCGTCCACGATGGTGAAGCTGCTCGCGGCCGCCTTCACGTCGATGCCCGTGAACTGGGTGTACGGGTAGGCGCCGTCACCAATCTCCTCGACGAACTCGACGTAGTCGCCGCTGACGCGCTTGCCATTGATGTCGAGCGTGAAAGCCCCCGGGCCACCCTGGAAGCCCCAGACGCAGGCGCCCGTGCTGATGGCGTCGAACGCGCTCAGGGAGAAGTGGTTCTTGAAGACGGTGCGCGTGAGGCCGATGTGCATGTTGTACCACCAGCCCCCGACCTCGTAGCCGGGCCCATCGAAGCGGTTGTAGCCCTGCAGGATGCCGTACTGGTACACGTTCACGCGGAACGCCGAGCCGCCCGGCGTGCCCGTGAACGAGGGCGCGAAGAACACCTGGTTCGGCGTGCTCCCGATGCCAACGCGCATCGTGCTGACCACCTGGTCGCCTTCACGGGCCGCCAGCGTGAGGCCCTGGCCCTTCTCGGCGAGGCCTCCAAGCTGGGCCGTCAGCTCCCACGTCGCGGCCCCCGAGAACTCGCTGGAGAAGCCGTCCGTCTTCACGTCCTCCAGCCCGGAGACCGCGATGCCCTTGCCGGAGCGAGCCAGCGACGCGCGGCCCGTCGCGCAGTTCCTGATGCCCCCGAAGCCCTCGATGCACTGCTGCTCGGCCTTCGCTTCCTGCGTCGCCAGCGAGTCACCTGCGGGCGTCTGCTCTTCGCCCTGGCAACCCGCCGCGGTCAGGCTGAAGAAAGCCGCCGCCAGAAGGCGGCCCGTCATCTTGCTGGTCATGGATGAATCTCTCTCGTTGGGGGGACGACTGCGTGTGGGTCCGCTGAAGACCCACCGCGCGCGAATGCACCCTCCGAGCCACGGCCGCCGCGATGCGTCGCTCCGTCTGGGGACCGCCCGAGCGCCGCGTCAGAAGCCCCCGCCGAGTAGCGCGGCCCGTCACAGCTTCGCCCGATTCGTAACCTTCCGCGCCACAACCCCGGTCACACGCAAAGTGAACCAGGATTCATGTGCGCGGCACCTGCCACTGACTCCGCAAACGCAACAGGCCCGGGAGCCTGATGGGCATCCCGGGCCTGCGAATCACACCGCGCTACCGGCTTAGTAGCGGTAGTGGTCCGGCTTGAACGGGCCCTCGACGGGCACGCCGATGTACGAGGCCTGCTCCGGGGAGAGCTTCGTCAGCTTCACGCCGAGCTTCTCGAGGTGCAGGCGCGCCACCTCCTCGTCGAGCTTCTTGGGCAGCGTGTAGACCTTCTTCTCGTAGGACTTGAGGTTGGTGGCCAGCTCCAGCTGCGCGAGGCACTGGTTGGTGAAGCTGGTGGACATCACGAAGCTGGGGTGACCGGTGGCGCAGCCCAGGTTGAACAGGCGGCCCTCGGCGAGGATGAGGACGCTGTTGCCCTTGGGGAAGGTCCACATGTCGTACTGCGCCTTGATGTTGGTGTGCTTGATGCCCGCCACCTTCTTCAGGCCGGCCATGTCGATTTCGTTGTCGAAGTGGCCGATGTTCGCGACGATGGCCTTGTCCTTCATCTTCGACATGTGCTCCGCGGTGACGATGTCGCGGTTGCCCGTCGCGGTGATGAAGATGTCCGCCTTGCCGACCCAGTTCTCAATCGTGTCGACCTGGTAGCCCTCCATCGCGGCCTGCAGGGCGCAGATGGGGTCGATTTCCGCGACGATGACGCGGCAGCCCTGGCCCTTGAACGCCTGGGCGCAGCCCTTGCCCACGTCGCCGTAGCCGAAGACGAAGGCCACCTTGCCGGACAGCATCACGTCCGTGGCGCGGTTGAGGCCGTCCACCAGCGAGTGACGGCAGCCATAGAGGTTGTCGAACTTGCTCTTGGTGACGCTGTCGTTGACGTTGATGGCGGGGAACAGCAGCGTGCCGGCCTTCTGCATCTCGTACAGACGGTGCACGCCGGTGGTGGTCTCCTCGCTCACGCCGCGCACCTTGGGGGCCACGCGCTGCCACAGCTTCGCGTCGCGCTTCTGCAGGTCCTTGAGCAGCGCGATGATGAAGCCCCACTCCTCGGGCTCGGTGGCGGCGTTGAAGTCGGGGACCTTGCCGGCCTTCTCGAACTCCAGGCCCTTGTGCAGCAGCAGCGTGGCGTCACCGCCGTCGTCGACAATCTGGTCCGGGCCGGAGCCGTCGGGCCAGATGAGCGCCTGCTCCGTGCACCACCAGTACTCCTCCAGGTTCTCACCCTTCCAGGCGAACACGGGCGTGCCCTTGGGGTTCTCCACGGTGCCGCCCGTCTCGGGACGGCCCACCACCACGGCGGCGGCCGCGTGGTCCTGGGTGGAGAAGATGTTGCACGAGCACCAGCGCACGTCGGCGCCCATGATGGACAGCGTCTCGATGAGGACCGCCGTCTGCACCGTCATGTGCAGCGAGCCCATGACCTTGAGGCCCTTGAGGGGCTTCGTCTGGCCATAGCGGGAGCGCAGGGCCATCAGGCCGGGCATCTCGTCCTCGGCCAGCATGATTTCCTTGCGGCCCCACTCGGCCAGGCTCAGGTCCGCCACCTTGAAGGCCGGGCGGGCCGTGTCCGTCTTCGTCTTCAGCGCAGTGCTCATCGTCGACTCCATGAGAGGGCTACGGGTTCAAAAGGTGCTGCTTCACTTCCTGCGGACCGCCACGGCGGACAGCAGCGCGGGCCCCTTGGCAGCGGGGTCCGCGGGGAGGGGATGGATGCGGACGTCGGTGAAGCCGGCGTCCGTGAGCCAGCCGGTGAGCTGCTCCGGCTCGAAGCCCAGCCAGACGTGTCCCATCTGTTGCTGATACTCGCGGCGCTCGTGCCGCTGCATGTCGATGAGGAGGATGCGGCCGCCCGGCACCAGCGCGCGCGCCGCCTCCGCCAGCACGGCCGGCGGCTCCGCCACGTGGTGCAGCACCAGGTGCAGCATGGCCACGTCCAGCGTGCCGTCATCCACGGGGAGCGCGTGCAAATCCCCCCGGTGCAACTCCACGTTGGACAGGCCGCCCAGCCGCGCCTTCGCCGCCTTGAACATGGCCGCGGAGGACTCGACGGCGACGATTCTGCGCACGTACGGCGACAGCATCTCCGACGTCTGGCCGGTGCCGCAGCCCAGGTCGCCCACGCGCCATGTCGGCTCGAGGAGGGCGAGGAGGCCGAGCACGTCGAAGCGCTCGCCGAACAGCTCGCGGCGCAGCTTGTCCCACCGGCCCGCGGCGCTGGAGAAGAAGGCCTGGCTGCGGCTCTGCCGCTCGGCGAGCACGGGGGCGAGTCGCTGGTCGTCCTGCTCGGCGGCGAGCGCCTGGGACATCTGCTCGCGCGTCAGCGTCCACAGCCGCTTCGCCGCGGGAGGCAGTCCTTCCGCCACGTGGTACAGCCGGCTGGTGCCCTCCGGGCGCCATTCCACCCAGCCGTCGTCCGCGAGCACCTTGAGGTGCCGGCTCACCGTGGACTGCGGCAGCTGGAGCACCGCGCACAGCTCCACCACCGTCAGCTCGTGCCGCTCCACCAGGCGCAGCAGGCGCACGCGGGTGGGGTCGGCCAGTGACGTCATCCAGCCCAGTATGGCGGGGGCGGCGGCGCTCATGGGTGGTGGAGACTCAATCCGTTCATCCGGATGGAGTATTGATACGGAGCCCGCGTCCGGTCAAGCAGAACGTGGCTCCCGTGGAGGACAGCGGGCGGGCGCGGCTGCTTCCTTCCGAGCAGGAGGGCGGGCGGAGGGACTGCCGGTCAGGGTGACTCGTTCCTCGGGGAGGCTCGGACGGGCTTCGCGCTTTTGCGGTTCCTCCACACGGGGGGCCACCTTCGGGCATGGCTTCGTCTGGAGGTAGACATGACTGGAGTGCGTAGCGGCGGTGGCGCGGCAAGTCTCATGGCGGCGCTGGTGGTCGGTCTGCTGGTCGGCTGTTCGGCCCACGCGGAGAACTCGGAGAAGCAGGAGCGCCGCATCGGCGAGGCCGCGGCGGACCGCGAGGAGTACGTGGGCGAACTCGTCGTCTTCGATGCGAAGCAGATTGCTCTCGGCGAGCTGGCGCTCGAGCGGTCGCAGGACCCGCAGGTGCGCCAGTTCGCGAAGAAGCTGGTGGCGGACCATCGCAAGCACATGAAGGACCTGGAGGCGTGGGCGGAGCAGCGGCGCATCGAGGTGGCCGCGGTGGACCTGACCACCCAGTCCGAGCAGGGCACGGGCGGCTCCGGGAGCGCGGGCGTCCAGGAGGGCTACGAGGAGCGCATGGTCGGCGTGGACAAGCGCCTCGACGAGGCCATTGTCGACGCGAAGGAGGACCTGAAGGAGCTCCGGGAGAAGGAGGCCGGGGACTTCGACAAGGCCTTCCTCTCGCGCGTCGCGGATGACCAGGAGGATGGAAGGGACCTGGTGGCCGACGGGCTGGACACCTATCGCGCCGATGCCTCCTTCGGCCTGCTGCTCAATCACACCTACAACCAGATTGAGCAGAACCTGGAGCGCGGGAAGCAGGTCGAGAAGGTCGTCGACTGACACGGCGCGCCGCGTTCACGGTGGGTGTGCGCTCACATTGACCTCGCACCTGTGCCCTGGCGCAGGATGCGAGGCATGACTTCACCCACCGTCCATCCGGCGCAGCAGATTGTCGACCTCGGCTTTGGCTTCATCCTCTCTGGCGCGCTGTCGGCCGCGACGGAGCTGGGCGTGGCGGACCGCCTCGTGCAGGGGCCCCGGAGTGCCGCCTCGCTCGCGGAGGAGCTGGGGGCGGATGCGCAGTCGCTGTACCGCGTGCTGCGCCTGCTCGCGAGCGCGGGCGTGTTCGCCGAGGATGAGGCCGGCCGCTTCGCGCTGACGCCCGCCGCCGAGTACCTGCGCTCGGACGTGCCGGGCTCGCTGCGCAGCGCGGTGCTGATGCTCACCCAGCGCATCTTCTGGGCGCCCACCGGTGAGCTGACGGAGACGGTGCGCACGGGGAAGAACCCGTTCGACCGCATCTTCGGCAAGCCCTTCTTCGACTACCTCGCGAGCGATGCCACGCAGGGCGCCGTCTTCCACCGGGGCATGTCCAGCCTCTCCGACCTGGAGAACGGCGCCATCGCCGGGGCCTATGACTTCACGCCGCTGCAGCGGGTGGTGGACGTGGGCGGCGGCCACGGTGGCTTCCTCCTGGAGGTGCTCAAGGCCGCGCCCGGAGTGCGCGGCGTGCTGTTCGACCACCGCCATGTCCTCGCCGAGGCGCGCATCGTGCAGGCCGGCTTCTCGGACCGCTGCGAGTTGGTGGAAGGGGACTTCTTCGAGTCGGTGCCCTCGGGCGCGGATGCGTACGTGCTCAAGCGCATCCTCCACGACTGGAGTGACGACGTCTGCGTCCGCATCCTCCGCAACTGCCGCGCGGCCATGGCTCCGAACGGGCGCGTGCTGGTGGTGGACACGGTGATTCCGCGCGGCAACGGGCCGCATGGGGGCAAGGTGCTGGACGTGATGATGATGGCGTCGCTCCCCGGACGCGAGCGCACGGAGGAGGAGTTCGGGAAGCTGTTCGCCCAGGCGGGGCTGCGGCTGTCCCGCGTCATCCACACGCCGGCCGCGCTCAGCATCACCGAGGCCGTGGCGGCCTGAGTCTGTACGGCGCTGGTCGCCGTGCCTTCAGGCGGGTTGACGTGGCTCGCGGTGGCGCCTAATCCCGGTGTCATGCGGACCGCTGCGTGGTTGCTGTCGGCGTACCTGTTGGGGGTGCTGTGCGCGTGCACGGCGCCCACGCCGAAGGTGCCTCCCGTGACTCCCGCCGAGGGCGCCACCTCCGTGGGCCCCTTCGTCCCCGAGGCCCGCGCCCTCTTCGAGGGCTGCACGTCCGTGCCCGAGAGCGCCGACTCGCGCACGTACCTCTGTGGCGACGTGTCGGTATGGATGGCCGAGGCGAAGCGCGGGAGCCTCGCCGAGATGTTCACCCGGACCTGGAAGCGCGTCACGGGGCGTTATGGGAAGGACGTGGTGGGGGTGAGGGGGGAGCTGCCGCTCGTGGGAGGCCCATGGCCTTCCAGTCGCTTCTCCGCGTGCTCGCGTGCGGACGGAGGAACCGGGGACAGCTGTCGCGCCGGGGGCTACGTCACGGCCGTCTCCGCGACGGGCGGGCGGGTGCGCGGGCTCGGGTGCATCGCGCGGGGCAATGCGCGGCCCCTGCTGGCGCGCTGCCTGGAGCTGCTCCAGTACGTCGCGTCCCATGGAAATCCCGAGGGTGACGTGCTGGATGCGGACGCGCTGCTGCTCCCGCCGCGCCTGCCGTGGCGCACGCTGGCCGCGCCGCAGGGCTGTCAGCTCACCATGTCCACCAACCGCGCGGGGCGCATCCGCTGCGGGGAGGCGTCCTTCGACTGGAATGTCTACCGGCCCGCGCGGACCAATGTCACGGCGCGCTGGAGGGGCCAGGGCGTGGCGGAGCTGGCGGAGGCGCTGCCGGGCTCCGGGCCCGTGGAGGAGGTGCCATGTCTCCTGGAGGGCCAGCCCACGCGCTGCGCGCGCTTCACCGCCCCCACCGAGCACGGCCCGCGGGTGGTGTGGGCCGCCGCGGTGGAGTGGGAGGACCGCGCCCTCTTCGCCTCGTGCATCTTCCCGGCCTCCGAAGCCGCGTTCCCCGCCGCCTGCAACGGTGCCTTCTCGCTGCCCTGACTCCGGGTCCTTCGTGTACGAACTGCAGGACGTCTCCAAGCGCTTCGGCTCCACGCAGGCGCTGCACCCCCTGAGCCTGCGACTGCCCACGGGACGCACCACGGTGCTGCTGGGCCCGAGCGGCTGCGGCAAGTCCACGCTGGTGCGGTTGCTCAATGGTCTGCTGCATCCGGACACCGGTCGCGTGCTGTTCGACGGGAAGCCGCTGCCGTCCGAAGGAGCTGCGCTGCTGACCGTGCGTCACCGCGTCGGGTACGCGCTGCAGGGCGGCGGGCTCTTCCCGCACCTGACGGGCGAGGAGAACGTCACCCTCATGGCCCGGCACCTGCGCTGGGCTTCCGGGCGGACGCGCGAGCGACTGGAGGCGCTGGTGGAGTTGACGCGCTTCCCGGCGGATGCGCTGGCCCGGTATCCCGCGCAGCTCTCGGGTGGGCAGCGGCAGCGCGTGGCGCTGATGCGCGCGCTCATGCTGGACCCAGACGTGTTGCTGCTGGACGAGCCGCTGGGCGCGTTGGACCCGCTGGTGCGTCACGAGCTGCAAGGGGACTTGCGCGCCATCTTCGCGCGCCTGCGCAAGACGGTGGTGCTGGTGACGCATGACCTGGCGGAGGCGGGCTTCCTCGGGGACGACATCCTCCTCATGCGCGATGGGCGTGTGGTGCAGCAGGGTGGGCTCGCGGACCTGGAGGCGCGCCCGGCGGACCCGTTCGTCACGCGCTTCATCCAGGCGCAGCGGCCCCTGCCCGGCGGAGGGGCGGCAACGTGAGGGCTCCGTGCGTTTTGATGCTCCTGCTCACGGTGCTGTCCGCCTGCGGTGGCGCCCCGCCGTCCGCCGGTGACGACGTGCCCGGCGTGCGCGTGGGCTCCAAGAAGTTCACCGAGTCCGTCATCCTCGGGGAGATGGTGACGCAGCTCGCGAGGAGCACGGGCTCGCGAGCGGAGCACCGGCGCGAGCTGGGCGGCACCACCGTGCTCTGGGAGGCCCTGCGCCGGGGCGAGCTGGACGTGTACCCCGAGTACACCGGCACGCTCCGTCAGGAGCTGCTGTCCGGCCGCAACCTGCCGGACGACGGCGCCCTGCGCACCGCCCTCGCCGCGGAAGGGCTGCGCCTGAGCGCGCCGCTGGGCTTCAACAACACCTACGCGCTCGGCATGAAGGAGGCCGAGGCCGAGCGCCTGGGCCTCCGCCGCATCTCCGACCTGCGCGCGCACCCCGAGCTGCGCTTCGGCTTCAGCAACGAGTTCATGGACCGCACCGACGGCTGGCCCGCCCTGAGAGAGCGCTACCAGCTCCCGCAGAAGGACGTGCGCGGACTGGACCACGACCTCGCGTATCGCGGGCTGGAGAGCGGGGCCATCCAGGTCACGGACCTCTACTCCACCGACGCCGAAATCGCCGCGTATGGGCTGCGCGTGCTGGAGGACGACCTGCGCCACTTCCCCGCGTACGACGCCGTGCTGCTCTACCGCGCCGACGTGGAGTCACGGGCGCCGGAGGCACTCGCGGCGATGCTCCGCCTGTCGGGGCGCCTGTCCGAGGCGGAGATGGTGAAGCTCAACGCCCGCACCCGCCTGGAGCGCGTACCCGAGGCCCAGGTGGCCTCCGACTTCCTCGCGAGCGCGCTCGGCATCAGCTCCGAGGTCCACGGTGAGGGGCTCTCCACGCGCGTCTGGCGCCGCACCCGCGAGCACCTGTTCCTCGTGGGCGTGTCGCTGCTCGCGGCCATCGCCCTCGCGGTGCCGCTGGGCGTGCTGGCCGCGCGCAGGCCCCGGCTGGGGCAGGGCGTGCTGGGACTGGCCGGCATCATCCAGACGGTGCCTTCGCTGGCGCTGCTGGTGGTGATGATTCCGCTGCTCGGCATCGGCTCGCGGCCGGCCATCGCCGCGCTGTTCCTCTACAGCCTGCTGCCCATCGTCCGGAACACGGCGGCGGGGCTCGCGGGAATCCCCCTGGAGGTCCGCGAGTCCGCCGAGGCGCTCGGCCTGCCCTCGCTCGCGAGGCTGTGGCGCATCGAGCTGCCCATGGCCGCGCCGTCCATCCTCGCCGGCATCCAGACGGCCGCCGTCATCAACGTGGGTACCGCCACGCTGGGCGCGCTCGTCGGCGCGGGCGGCTACGGCCAGCCCATCCTCACCGGCATCCGGCTCGACAGCGTGGGGCTCATCCTGGAGGGTGCCGTGCCCGCCGCCGCACTGGCGCTGCTCGCCAGCGGCCTGTTCGAGGTCATCGAGCGCGCGGTGGTGCCCAAGGGCCTGCGCCTGCGCGCCGAGTCTGAGTCGCGCTGAGCGCCTATACCGGCTCGGCGCGGGACTCGGGCTGGGGCACGGGCACGGCCCTCGGCGCATCCGCCGCCAGCCCCGCCGCGCACAGCCGCACCAGCGCCATCCACACCAGGTCCGCCAGCAGCAGGTGCACCAGCTGCATCCACACCGGCGCCAGCAGCACCAGGTTGATGACGCCCGCGCACAGCTGCACCGCGTACACGATGACGATGGCCGTGGACGCCCGCCGCACCTCCGCCGAGGGCCGCAGCCGCGCCACCCACCGCGACAGCAGCATCACCAGCGCGCCCAGGCCCACCGCCAGCACCGGGTGCAGCACGCGCAGCCGGACGAGCACGTGCGCCGTCTCGGAGAGGTCCTGGCTCAGCCCGTGCGCCAGGCTCTCCGCGGGAAACAGCGTGTCGCCGAGCGCCGCAATCGCGCCGCTCACGCCCAACAGCAGCAGCCCCGCCACGCTCGTGCCCAGCAGGAGCCCCACCAGTCCCTGGCCCCGCAGGGTCAGCGGCGCGCGCCCGCGCGAGAACCACACCACCAGTGTCTGCGCGCCCACCAGCAGGAACGTGTTCACCAGGTGCACGCCCATCCACAGCGCGCGGCCCACCGACGCGTCGTCCGCCACGTACTTCAGGAGGACGATGCCCGCGCCCACCAGCGCCTCGGTCACCATGAACACGAGCGCCCACCCCGCCGCGCGCCGCGCCGGGTGCCCCTTCACGTGGGCCCGTACGCCCCACACGCACATCGCCAGCGCGAGCACCATGGCCACTCCGCTCGTCAGCCGGTGCGTGTACTCGATGAGCGTGGCCACCGTCGGCGCTCGCGGGACGACCTCCCCGTTGCACACCGGCCAGTGCGCTCCACAGCCCGCGCCCGAGCCCGTGGCCCGGACGAAGGCACCCCACAGAATCACGCCCAGCGTGTAGGCGAGCACCCCCAGGCTGAAGACCTGGAACCGGCGGGACGAGGCAGCGTGAGTCATTGCGCTCCCCTTAACCCACTTCGCCCCCCGGGTGCTCCCCGGCCCCCCTCATCCAGTCTCACCCCGGCCATCAGCGCGGTTGCTCGCTCCCCACCCTTTCTCCACCGTCCGACATATCCGGAAAGGGCCGCTCGGATATCCCACCCGACCCATTGGATATGTCTGCTCCCTGCACCTACCCCGAAGGATGATTTCCGTTTGGGCCCCGGGGCCTTTCGCGCGCTGGCACGCGAGGTGCTTTACCCAACATCAACAAGGCTTTCGTTGGTGGCCGCTTCGGTGGCCCCGGCACCCCGGGCCGGAGTTCCCCCCTCTCCGTCCCGCGGGTGTGTTCTTTCAGAGGCACTGGCAGCAAGGCGCTCCGGGTCGGGGTTTCCCCCCTCCTCGGCCCGGAGTGCGACCTCTGGCCCGATTCCCACAGGGGTGTGGGGAAACAGGGCGGAGCGCATCGCGGGTTGGGGTCCTTCTCCTCTGTCTCAGCCCGCGATGCGCATCTGCTCGGCTCCCAGCAGGGCGGGCAGCGGCCCGTACGCCATGGAGCGCTCAATCACGTTGCGCAGCTCGCGCACGTTGCCGGGCCACGGGTGGGCCACCAGCGCCGCCAGCGCGTCCGGCCCCAGCTGCGGCGGCTCCTCGCCCTCGGGCGTGAGCATCCGGACGAAGTGCCGGGCCAGCGCCACCACGTCCTCGCGCCGCTCGCGCAGCGGGGGCACCCGCACCGGCACCACCTGCAGGCGGTAGTAGAGGTCCTCGCGGAAGCGGCCCTCGCGCACCAGCTGGCCCAAGTCCCGGTGCGTCGCCGCCACCACCCGCACGTCCACCTCCACCGGGCGCATCTCCCCCAGGGGGAAGACCTCTCCATTCTCCAGGAAGCGAAGCAACTTGGGCTGCACTTCCAGGGGCAGCTCGCCAATCTCGTCGAGGAAGAGGGTGCCGCCGTGCGCGGCGCGGATGACGCCGGGGTGGTCCGTCGTCGCGCCGGTGTAGGCGCCGCGCCGGTAGCCGAAGAGCTGTCCCTCGAAGAGGTCCCTCGGGACGGCGGCGCAGTTGAAGGCCACGTACGGCCGCTGCGAGCGCGTGGACAGCGTGTGGAGCGCGCGGGCCACCAGCTCCTTGCCGGAGCCGGACTCGCCGGTGACGATGACGGTGGCGCGGCTGGAGGACAGGCTGGCCAGCTCCGCGCGCAGCCGCTTCATGGAGGGCGACGCGGCGATGAAGCCGGGCAGCTCCGCGTCGCGCACCGACTCCACGTCGCCCACGTTGACGGCGGGGCCGTCCACCTCCGCGAAGCCGCGCAGCGCCGCCACCTCCAGCGCGAAGCCGCCCAGGCGGGACAGCGCGGTGAGCAACGCGCGGCCGTCCGCCGGCAGCGGGCCCGTCACGCCCAGGCGCAGGCGCCGGCCGCACCCGTCTCCGAACTCCACCTCGTCCGTGGCCGGCACCGACGCGGGGCCCGCGAGCAGCGTGGCGCGGCCCTGCGAGTCCAGCTCCTCCAGCCGGGGCGCGCAGCCGGGAAAGAGTCCCTCCACCACGCCGAGCAGCTCGCGCTGGAGGAGCGACGTGCCCATGCCGCGCACGGACAGCCGCTCGAAGGGCACCACCAGCGCCTCCGCGCCCAGCCGCGCCGGGCCCGCGGGCACGGCGGGGACGGTGTGCAGCGGGTGCGACATGGCGCGGGTGAAGTCCTGCGGGGGCGTCATGCCCGCGCGGCGCAACTCCGCCTCGCTGGCCGACAGCAGCTCCTCGGCGGCGGGGTCTCCCTCCAGCTTCGCCACCAGCGCCAGGAGGTGGCGGGTGAAGAGGGCCATGGACATGTCGCCCGCGAGGCGGAAGGTGCCCAGCGAGGCCTCCATCTGCTCCCGGGCCTCGCGCGGGCGGCCCTCCAGCGCCAGCAGCATGCCCTCGAAGCGGTTGAGCACCGCCGTGTGGCCGGCGGACGGCATCCGCTCCAGGAAGACACGCGCGCGGCGCAGCATGACGCGCCCCTCGGCGAGCTGGCCCGCGAAGGCGCGCGCGCCCGTTTCGTAGACGAGGCACTCGCGGCGCAGGAAGGGCCAGCCGCCCAGCTCCGTCACGCGCGCGCCCGTCTCGGCCAGGCGGTCCGCGGCGCGCCGGGGCTGCCCCTCGGAGAGGTCCGCCATGGCCTCCGCGAAGAGGGCGTAGGCCCCGGTAAGGTTGCGCTGGATGGGGCCGTCATAGGCGGCCAGCCGCTCGGCGTACCGGCGCAGCTCCGCGTGGCGGCCGGTGACGAGCTTCACCATCACCCGCGGCACCACGAGGTGGATGGGCGTCCAGCTCAGCTCCTCCACCACCGCGTCCGCCTCGTCCAGCACGGCCTCGGCCTCCGCGTAGCGCGTCAGGCGCAGCAGGGCCTCGGCCTCCGCGCGCGCGGCGAAGATGAAGGAGAAGCCGCGCACCATGCGCCCGCCGTACGCGGCGTCGCGCGCGCGGCGCACCAGCTGGAGCGCCTCCGCCGGGTCACACGCCTCCTCCAGGCGGCGCTGCGCGAGGAAGGCCAGGTTGCGCGCTTCCAGGTAGGAGTAGCCCATCCGCGCGGCGCCCTCGGCCACCTCGCGGAAGCGGCGCGTGGCCTGTGCGGCCTCGCCGCGGATGGTGGCCTCGTGCGCGCAGGCGTCCTCGGCCAAAAGGCGCAGCACCGGGTCCGTCACGGAGGGCAGCACCGCCGCGAGCCGCCCGGTGTGGCGCGCCACCCGCTCCGCCTCGCCCAGGTAGAAGGCGCTGGCCAGCTCGGCGATGCGCAGGTGGCAGCGGACGTCCGGGTCGTCGCGCACGGCCAGCAGCGCCTCGGCGCGCGCCACGTGCGCGGCGGACCGGGCCACGTCGAGCAGCTTGCCGTCCGGCGAGGCGTACAGGTGGGCAGCCAGGGCGTGGACCTGGACCTCCACGTCCTCCGGCAGCAGGCCCGCGGAGGCCTCGTCCAGGTGCGGCAACAGGGTTGCGAATGCGCTCCGGGGGTCTCCGCGTCCCCAGCGCTGGAGGTAGGAGAGCCCCACCGCCGCCAGCGCCCGGGCCCCTGGCGTGCGCAGCACGCCCGAGCCCAGCAGCGCGAGCAGCTCCTCCTCCGCCACGCGCCACTCCGCCTTCTTCAAGTGCGCGAGGCAGGGCGCCAGGCGCGCGGACTCCTCGGGCCGCAGCTCCTGTCGCTGGGGAGGGGCGGCCGCCGGAGAGGCGCCGCCTTCGAGGAGGGTGCGGAGTGCCTGGGCCACCCGGCCGCGCGGGCGGCGCGCCTGCGGGGCGTCGTCCGGCAGCTCCCAGCGGTAGACGGTGAGGGGAGTGACGCCCAGCAGGCGGGCGAACGCTGCCCGGCTCTGCTCTCCGCGCAGCGCGCGGATGACGGCGGGGCCCAACCCGCGGGGCTCCCCCTTCTCCTCCATGCTCACCACACTCAATCCCCTTTTAATCCCCCCGGCCCGCCGCCTTCTCTTTCATGCTTTTCGAGGGCGAAAGCAAACGATTGAGCATTTCCAATTTTTAAGTCCCGGCCCCGGAATGGACATGCCCGGCCCTGGAGCAGGCAGCGGGGAGAGCGGTTCGCCTCCCCCGGCACCGGGGAAGTCGTTATCGTCATTTCGTGCCCAGTGGACCCGACCAGCCACCTCTCCCTACGTCTCCGCGCACCCAGGATGAGCGCCTGCGCCGGCTGGAGGCGGCGCTCGCCGAGGGGCGCGCGAGGGAGGAGGCCTGGGTGGAGGAGTGGGTGCGGCGCACCGGCGAGCTGCCGTCCCGGAAGGTGCGCCGCAGGTGGGAGAAGAAGTGGCGGCGGGATGCGAGGCGCGAGGCGCAGCGGGCCGAGCGGCTGGCGCGGCAGGAGCGCAACCGCGACCCGGTGCGCGGGGGCATCTTCGCGGCCGTGGCCGTGGCGTGCGTGCTCATCGCGATGGCGCAGCCCGTGCGGCTGTGGTGGCTCGTCTTCATTGCGCTGTCGTTCTTCATGTCGGCCGCGAAGCACCTGGGGCGGCCGCGGAGGGACGCCCTGCGGGATGCGGTGGAGGAGACCGAGGCACAGGCCCGGCGGCTGGACGCGGAGGCGGAGCCCGTCCGGAGGGATTCGGGAAGAAGTGGTGAGCGGACCTCCACGCGCGAGGCGGGGCGGGGGCAGGCCCCCGAAGCGGATGCGTCCGTGGACCCGCGCGTGGCGAAGGTGGATGCCCTGTGCGGCAAGCTGATGGAGGAGCTGCGCGCGGGCCCCGTCGTGCTGCGCGAGGTGGTGCACGCGCCGGAGCGCACGGTGGAGGCGCTGCGCAAGGGGTGTCACGAATTGGTGCGCCGCGAGCGCGAGCTGCGGGCGCTGTCGACGCCGGAAGAGTCCCGGCGGCTCGAGTCCGAGCGCGAGGCGCTGGCCACGCGCGTGTCCACCGAGGAGGACGCGGTGGTGCGCGAGCGGCTGGCCGGGGCGCTGGCCGCGCTGGACGAGCAGCGGCGCCAGCGCGCGGAGCTGGTCACCGCGGCCAACCGGCTGGAGGCCGAGCACACGCGCCTCTACTACACGCTGGAGGGCCTGTACGCGCAGGTGCTGCGGGTGCGCTCGGCGGACTCGGCCGGCGAGGACCTCGCCGGCGCGGGCTTGAGGCAGAGCGTGGAGAAGCTCGGCTCGGAGGTGGAGGCGGTGACGCAGGCGCTGGAAGAGGTCCACCGCCCGCCCGACGGCCGGGTGCGGACGCGGTAGGCGAACGCTACTCACTGGCCGCGTTGCGAGGCGCGGGCGGCTGCTGCGCGCCCGTGCTGACCGCGATGCGCACCGTCTTCGCGTTGACGAACTCGCGGATGCCCACGTCCGCCAGCTCGCGCCCGTGGCCCGAGTGCTTCACGCCGCCGAAGGGCAGCCGCGGGTCCGACGCCACCATCTCGTTGACGAAGACCATGCCGGACTCGACGCCGTCGATGAACCGCCGCTGCTCCGCCTCGTCGCGCGTCCACACGCTGGCGCCCAGGCCGAACGGCGTCGCGTTGGCCAGTTCAATCGCATGGTCCACGTCCCGGGCCCGCAGCAGCGTGGCCACCGGGCCGAACAGCTCGTCGTGGAAGGCGGGCGCCTGGGGCGGCGGGTCCGCCAGCACGGTGGCCGGGTAGAAGTTGCCCGGGCGCTCCAGCGGCTTGCCTCCCAGGAGCAGCCGTGTGCCGGCCTTCACGCTCTCCTCCACCTGCGCGTGCAGCCCCTTGAGGATGCCCTCGGTGGCCAGCGGCCCCAAATCCGTCTTCGGGTCCATGGGGTCTCCCACGGTGACGCGCTTCATGCGCTCCACGAAGCGCTTCTCGAAGTCCGCGGCGATGCTCTCCGCGACGATGAAGCGCTTGGCCGCGATGCACGACTGGCCGTTGTTGATGAGCCGCGCCGTCGCCGCCGTCTCCACCGCCTTGTCCAGGTCCGCGCTCGGCATGACGATGAACGGGTCGCTGCCGCCCAGCTCCAGCACCACCTTCTTGATGGCCCGGCCCGCCGCCGCGCCCACCGCCCGGCCCGCGCCCTCGCTGCCCGTCAGCGTCACCGCCTTCACCCGCGGGTCCTCGATGACGCGATTCACGTCCGACGTCTCAATCATCAGCGCCTGGAACGCGCCCTTCGGGAAGCCCGCCTGGACGAACAGCTCCTCCAGCGCCAGCGCGCACTGCGGCACGTTGTGGGCGTGCTTGAGCAGCCCCACGTTGCCCGCCATCAGCGCCGGGGCGGCGAAGCGCACCACCTGCCAGAAGGGGAAGTTCCACGGCATGATGGCCAGCACCGGCCCCAGCGGCTGGTAGCGCACGAAGGCCCTGTCCCCGCCGACCTCAATCGGCTGGTCCCTCAGCAGCCCTTCCGCCTTGGAGACGTAGTAGCGGCACGCGCTCGCGCACTTGCGGGCCTCCGCCTTGGCCGCCTCCAGCGGCTTGCCCATCTCCTCCGTCATGATGCGGCCGTAGCGGGGCGCCTCCGCCTCCAGCAGCTCCGCGGCGCGGCGCATCCACGTGGCGCGCTCGGTGAACGAGGTGTTCCGGTAGGTGCGGAACGTGTCCGCCGCCAGCTGGAGCTTCGCCTCCAGCTCCTCGGCGGTATGCGTGGCGAAGGTGCGCAGCGTCTTGCCCGTCGTCGGGTCGATGGTGGCGATGGCCATGGGTTCCCTCCTGGAACCGGGGTGATAGCAGCCGGGCGCGGGGAGACAACGCCGCTCGTCGGCCGAGCGTCCGGCCGCGCACTTCATTTTCGCCCGGACGCCGCCTCCTTTATAAGCCGGGGCAAGGACAGGAGACCGCCATGCCCGACCTCATTCGCGAACGCCGCTTCAACCCCCTCATCGCCGGGGTGCTGTCCGTCGTGATTCCCGGCCTGGGCCAGCTCTACAAGGGGCAGCTCATCCGGGCCATCGTGTGGTTCTGCATGGTCGGGCTCGGCTACTTCCTCCTCGTCGTGCCGGGCATCATCCTCCACGTCCTCTGCGTGGCGGGCGCGGCGCTCGGCGGGGCGGGCACCGACCGCGTCCGCGTCGTCTGACGGCGGCGGGTCCGCAAAGCGTCCGTCATGACGCAACCGTGACCGAACGCTGGCCGGGCGCCCGCCAACGCCCCGCCGCGTCCGTGCTCCCATGAGGCTGTCCCCTCCAACAAGGAGAACAGCCGCACATGGCAATGTCCGGTGGTGGTCGCAAGGGTGGCATCCGCAGTGACATCAACGTCACCCCGCTCGTCGACGTGGTGCTCGTCCTCCTCATCATCTTCATGGTCGTCACCCCGATGATGCAGTCGGGGAAGGCCGTGGAGCTGCCCAAGGCGGCCCAGGTGGAACACGAGGCCGGCCAGGACGCGCTCGTCCTCTCCATGACGCCGGACCGCAAGGTGTTCGTCGACGCGGACGCCTACGCGGACGACGCGGCCTTCCAGGCGCGGCTCCGCGAGGAGCTGGTCCGCAAGCCGGAGCGCCGCTTCCTGCTCAAGGCCGACCAGTCCCTCTCGTGCGGGGACGTGCGCAAGGTCATCCACCTGGCGCGGGCCGCCGGGGTGGAGCGGGTGTCGTTCGGCGTGGAATCGCTCGAGGCGAAGTGAGGAGTCACCCCATGCGCGCTCAGAAGCGAAGCTTCGTGCGGCCCCAGGCCGATGTGAATTCGGACATCAACGTCACGCCGCTGGTGGACGTGGTGCTGGTGCTGCTCATCATCTTCATGGTCCTCACGCCGCTGATGAACAAGGACCTCTCCGTGCAGCTCCCCGAGCAGACCGAGGCAAAGGCGCCACCGTCCCGGCCCGACGAGAAGCTCTGGGTGGTGGGCCTGACGCCCGAGGGCAAGCTCACGCTGAACGACGAGCCCGTGGACGACGCGGACTATGTGCCGCGCCTGAAGGGCATCCTGGAGGCACGGCCCCGGGGCCAGCGGCACGTGTTCTTCAAGATGGCGGACCGCGCGGGCTACGGCCGGCTGGTGGCGGCCCTGGACGGGGCGAAGGCCGCGGGGGCGGAGGAGCTGGGCGTACTCACCGAGTAGCCGGCCGTGGGCAACATCCGACATTCCACGCACTCCGGGGTCCCGCATGGGCCCCGGGTGCGTAGTGTCACGAACATGTGGCGAAGTGGGTGGAACTGGATTTCGGGGCTGGACGTGACGGTGACGCGGCTGCTCGGGATGCTGCTGCTCCTGGCCGCGTGCCTGCTGGGGTTCGTCGCCCTGTCGGACGAGGTCTCCGAGGGCGAGACGCAGGACGTGGACGAGCGGGTGCTGCGCGCGCTGCGCAGCCCGGAGGACCCGGCGGTGCCTCGCGGGCCGTGGTGGCTGGCGGTGTCGGCGGAGGAGGTGACGTCGCTCGGCGGGGTGACGGTGCTGTCGCTCGTCACGCTGATGGTGTGCGGCTTCCTCCTGCTGGCCCGGCGCTACCGCACGCTGCTGCTGGTGCTGGTGTCGACGGTGGGCGGGGCGGTGCTGAACACGCTGCTCAAGCAGCTCTTCTCCCGTCCCCGGCCCTCGGTGGTGCCGCACCTGACGGACGTGATGACCCAGAGCTTCCCGAGCGGGCACGCCATGCTGTCGGCCACCGTGTACCTCACGCTGGGAGGGCTCCTGGCGCAGCTGGCGGAGCGGCGGCGGCTCAAGGCGTACATCCTGGGCCTGTCGGTGCTGCTGCCCTTCATGGTGGGGCTGACGCGGGTGTACCTGGGCGTGCACTACCCCACGGACGTGCTCGGCGGCTGGGTGGCGGGGCTCGCGTGGGCGCTGTTCACCGTGATGCTGGCCCGCGCCCTGCGGCGGCGCAGCCCGGCGCTGCGTGCGGAGGCGAGCAAGCCGGTGGAGTGAAGCGCCCCGGCTGCCGAAGGCACCACGCTGCGGGGCCTCCGCGAGGTTCTCCAGGTAGACCGCATGCCAGCACCCCGGCCGGGCATGAAAAAACGCCCCGGGACGCCGCCCACTGCGCGAAGCTCGCCGCCTCCGTGCCCGACCTCTGCTCGCCCCCGTCCCCGTCGCCCTCCGTCCAGCCCCGCGTGAGGTGCCTCGCATGAGCGTCTGGGATTGGCTCGGGCGCTGGGTCCCCGGGAGCGCTTCGAGGGTGCCCGTCTTCTACGACGAGAGCTACCGCCTGCCGCTCAGCGGCATCGAGTCCACGGTGGGCATCGAGCCGCGCGGGGTGGACTTCACCACCTGGTACCTCCTGGAGAAGGGCGTGGTGCGCGCGCGGGACGTGCACCGCCCGCTGCCGGTGAGCTACGCGGAGCTGGCGCGGGTGCATGACGCGGAGTACCTGGAGTCGCTCGGCCGCCCGGAGACGCTGGCGCGCATCTTCGCCACGGACCCGTCCGAGGTGCCGGTGGACACGCTGCTGTCCAACGTGCGCCTGGTGTGCGGCGGGACGCTCGGGGCGGCGCGGCTGGCGCTGGCGCGCCGGGGCCCCGTGGTGAACATGGCGGGCGGCTTCCACCACGCGGCGCCGGGGCGGGGCGGCGGCTTCTGCGCCGTCAACGACATCGCGGTGGCGCTGGCGGCGCTCCACGCGGACGGGTTCGACGGGCAGGTGGTGGTGCTCGACTTGGACGCGCACCCGCCGGACGGCACGGCGGAGTGCCTGGCGGGGCAGGAGCGGGCGTGGATTGGCTCGCTGTCCGGCAGCGACTGGGGCGCGCTCCCGCTGGAGGTGGACGAGACGCGCGTGCCGGAGGGCACCGGCGACAGCGGCTACCTCGCGCTGCTGGAGGGGCTGCTGTCGCGCATGCCCCGGCCGGACATGGCCTTCGTGATTGCCGGCGGGGACGTGCTGGCCGGAGACCGCTTCGGCCGCGTGGGGCTGACGCTGGAAGGGACGCGGCGGCGGGACAGGGCCCTGGCGCACGCGCTGCGCGGGGTGCCGAGCGTGTGGCTGCCGGGCGGCGGCTACCACGCCGAGTCGTGGAAGGTCTTCGCCGGCACGGTGCTGGTGCTGGCGGGGATGGGCTCCCGGCGCATCACCGCGCGGTATGACCCGCTGAGCGCGCGCTACCAGCGCATCTCACGGCTGCTGACGCAGGAGGTGACACCGCTGGAGGAGCCGCTGACGCTGGAGGACCTGGAGGGCTCGCTGAGGCTGGGCGGCGAGCTGCAGCCGCGGGTGCTCGGCTACTACACGGCGCAGGCGCTGGAATACACGCTGTTCCGCTACGGGCTGCTGTCTCACGTGGAGCGGCTGGGCTACAGCCGGCTGCGCGTGGAGGTGGGCTCCACGGGGGCGGGGGACCGCATCAAGGTGCTGGGCCGCACCGGTGGGCAGGAGCACCTGCTGGTGGACTGCGTGGTGGAGCGGCGCTCGATTGCGGGCGAAACGTTCCTCTTCGTCAACTGGCTGAGCCTGCGGCACCCGCGCGCGCGCTTCAGCGAGCGGCGGCCGCAGTTGCCGGGGCAGGACGTGCCGGGGCTCGGGCTGTCTCGCGAGGCCTCGGAGATGCTGCTCCTGATGGCGAAGCGGGTGGGCCTGGCGGGCGTGGCCTTCCGTCCCATGTGGTTCCACCTGGCGGCGCTGGCGCGCTTCCGCTTCCGCTTCGCGGACCCGCTGCGGCAGGGCCGCTTCGAGGCCATGGTGCGGGACCTGGCGAGCCGCCCGATGCTGGAGATGACGCGCGCGGTGGTGGACGGCCGCGTGCTCCTCAACGGTGAGCCGTATCAGTGGGAGCCGGACGACATGGTGTCGCGCCTGGAGCCCTCGGCGGCGGACGTGGAAGTCATCGCCGCCGAGCGCGAGCGCTGCCACTTCACGGTGGAGGGCGCGAGCTAGGCGTGCGCGCCAGGCTCCGGCACCAGCCGCGCCTCGTCCGGTGAGCCCGGGTACAGCACCTGCGTGCCATGCACCCGCGCGAAGGCGGTGAGCCGGTGTGGCTCGGAGCGGGTGGCGCTCAGGAGGTGTTGCACCTCCACGCCCCGGGCCCACAGCGCGTCCGCCACCAGCGAGCGGTGGCAGCGCCAGCGCAGCGCCTCTGCGCACATGAGGGCCACGGGCCCCTCGCGAGACAGCACGCGCAGCTCCTCCAGCCCTCGCGCGAACTCCTCCGTCTGCATGTAGTCCGCGTAGCCCTGGAAGCTGCGGTTGCGCCACGCCGTGTTGGGCGAGTCCGGCCGGGGCCTGCGCAGCCCACCCAGCCGGGGCAGGTGCTGGTGGTGGATGTCCACCCGCGCCAGCGTCCGCGCGAAGGTGTCCAGGTTGAACTGCGGGTTCGTGCGCGAGCGCGGCACCGTGCGGATGTCCGCCAGCGTCCGGACGCCGTGCGCCTCCAGCAGCGCCACCAGCTCATCCGCGGTGCGCGTGGAATGGCCCACCGCGAAGACGTGGGCCTTGCCCCATCCCCAGGCTCGCTTCGGCAATGCGGGTGCCATGTCCCTCGGAACCTCCTGGACGGAAGGATGGGGATGGCCGCGAGGCCATGCAGGCCTGGGACCCGGCGGCAGCAGGGGCGGGCGAGCGGGCATGGACCGGGAGCCCCCCGGGCGTGGTAGTCAGGAGGCGTGGACCTGGACGCGCTCCGCCGCGAGCAGCACAAGCTCCGGCTCTCCTGGATGCCGTGGCTCTACTTCGTGCTCAAGCCCCGCCACCGCGAGTGGGCGGACGCCTGGCAGCGCGAGGTGCAGGAGCGACTGCGCGAGCTGGAGACCGTCGAAATCGCGGAGGGGTGCTTCATCGCCCCGCAGGCGCGCATCTTCGCCGAGCCCGGGCGCACCGTGTCCATTGGCCCCGGCTGCAGCATCGCCGCCGACGTCTTCATCCACGGGCCCGTGGTGCTGGGCCCGAAGGTCAGCATCAACGCCCGGGCCAGCCTGGACGGCGGCGCCGCCGGCATCCGCATCGGCGAGGGCACCCGCATCGCCACCGGCGCCACCGTGTACGCCTTCGACCACGGGCTCGCTCCGGACCGGCCCGTGCGAGAGCAGCCCGTGACGTCGCGCGGGGTCGTCATCGGCGCGGACGTCTGGGTGGGCGCCAACGCCGGCATCACCGACGGCGTCACCGTGGGGGACCACGCCGTGGTGGCCATGGGGGCCGTCGTCACCCGGGACGTGCCCCCCTGGTCCATCGTCGGGGGCGTGCCTGCCCGCGTCATGGGGGACCGCCGACTGCGCCCTCGCTCGGGTGCTCCCGGTGGGTGGGAGCCCGATGACGGAGCGTGAACCGCTCGCGCCTTCATTGACTTCAAGACATTCGGTCGCCGTATGCTTCGGGTGAGGTCGCCACCGGGAGGGGACAGGGTCTGGTATCGCTCCCGGCAGCCATGTGCGCTGTCAGGACACCGGCCCCTCTCCGAGGGCGCAGGAGGCCGGATTTGGCGGACGAGCAGCGGGAAACGGGGCCAGACGAGGCCCCCGCAGGGCCGGTTCCCGAGCCGTACCCCGGAGGGGGCGGAGCGCGTGCGCCGCTGGAGTCGCCTGCCGCCGCCATCGCCTCGTTGGACGAGCGGCGCATCCGTGTGCTCGATGAGCTGATGCGCGAGGTGCCCTTCCAGCTCGACGCGCAGGGCTGCCTCACCTGGCTCGCCAAGCCCTGGGAGCGCCTGACGGGCATGCTGGTGTCCCGGTGGATGGGCCGCCCGCTGTGGGAGGCCTTCCACCCGGAGGACCGGGAGCGCGCCCGCGCGCTGCTGGAGTCCGCCGCCGCCCAGCGCAGCCTGGCGCCGCGCGAGGAGCTGCGCATGGAGGCGGCCGAGGGACGCGGCACCCGCTGGGTGGTGCTGTCCGCCCGGGCCCTGCCGGACTCGGTGGGCGAGGTGGTGGGCACGCTGGCGGACGTCACCTCGCGCCGTCAGGCCGAGCAGGCCATCACCACGCGCGAGCGCTACCTGGAGACCATGGTGGACGTGCAGCGGCGGATGATGCCGCACCAGCTCCCCCTGGACCTGTACGGCGCCGTCGTGGAGCCGCTGGGCCACGTGTCCGCCGCCAGCCGCGTCTACGTCTTCGAGATGCACCGCTCCCCGGACGGCGCGCTGCTGGGCTCCCAGCGCGCGGAGTGGTGCGCGCCCGGCATCGCCCCCAACCTGGAGGACCCGGAGATGCACGGCCTCCCGCTGATGGAGGCGCTGCACCCCCACCAGGCGGCGCGGCTCATGCGCGGGGATCCGGTGCAGGCCCTGCCCCGGGACTTCCCCGCCATGCTGGCCTCGGTGGTGGAGGCGCAGGGCGTGCGCTCCGTGCTGCTGCTGCCGCTGCACGTGCACGGGCAGCTCTTCGGCGTCATCGGCTTCGACAACTGCCGCGAGGCGCGGCCGTGGGGGCCCGTCGAGGTCAACCTCCTGTCCGGCGCGGCCGGCGCCCTGTCGCTGGCGCTGGAGCAGCGCACCGACAACGCACTGCGCGTGCGCACGGAGACGACGCTGCGGCGCACCGAGGCCGGCGTCCACCTGCTCATCGAGGCCTTCCCGGACCCCGTCATGGTGCACGTGGGGGACGGGGTGCTGCTGTCCGTGAATCCGGCCCTGGTGCAGTACCTGGGCTACCGCGAGCCCTCGGAGCTGGTGGGCCGCCACGTGCTGGAGCTGGTGCGGCCGGAGGACCGGAGCGCGGCGCAGCTCCACCTGGGGCAGGCGATGGAGAGCCAGCGCTCGGCGCGCGCGGTGGAGATGCCGCTGATGCGCAGGGACGGCGAGGTGGTGGTGGCGGACCTGGTGACGCTGGCCGTGGTCATCGACGGCGCGCCCGCGCGGGTGACGGTGGCGCGCGACTTCACCGAGCGCAAGCGCACCCAGGCGCAGCTCATGCTCACCGACCGCATGGCCTCCATGGGCCTGCTGGCCGCGGGCATTGCCCATGAGCTGAACAACCCGCTCGCCTACGTGCTGTCCAACCTGGACTACCTCCACGGCACGGTGGGGCCCCGCTCGCGGCCCCTCACGCACGATGAGCTGGTGGAGTGCCGCCAGGTGCTGGACGACGCCCGCGAGGGCGCCGAGCGCATGCGGCAGATTGTCCGCCAGCTGCGCGTCTTCTCCCGCGTGGAGGACGGCAAGGAGGAGGCGGTGGACGTGCACCGGGTGCTGGACTCGGTGACGCAGATGGCGGCCAGCACGGTGCGCGCCCGCGCACGGTTGATAAAGGAATACGGCGAGGTGCCCCCGGTGAGGGGCAACGAGGGCAAGCTGTTCCAGGTGTTCCTCAACCTCGTCATCAACGCCGCGCACGCCATCGACGAGGGCCAGTCCGAGACGAACGAAATCCGCCTCACCACGTACCTGGACGAGGGCGGACACGTCATGGTGGTGGTGCGGGACACCGGGCACGGCATCCCCCCGGAGCACCTGCGCCGCATCTTCGACCCCTTCTTCACCACCAAGGCCTCGGGCGTGGGCACGGGCCTGGGGCTGTCCATCTGCGACACCATCGTCAACGGGATGGGCGGCCACATCTCCGTGGAGTCCTCGGTGGGAGCGGGCACCACCTTCCGCGTGGCCCTGAGTGTCGCCCCGCCGAAGGAAACGGCGAGCCGGCCGGGCGTGTGAGCGGCGCCTCCCCCCGCGGTGTTGGGCCGCGCGCGGAGGCCTGAAGCCCCCGGTGGGGCCCGGAAGTCCAGGGCCCGTGTCGGCGCGCGGAAGTCCCGCGTCCCCGCCGACGGTGGCGGGCACACCCGAAGTCCTTGCCGGGGCCGGGAAGTCCGGACACTGTAGGCCGCCCGACGGCGCTCCCGCGCGGGCCCTGCACGCGCGCCGGGGCCGTCACCACCTTGTCTCCCGTGGCGGCGTCCTCCCCAGGCGCCCCGGAGGCTCGTATGCGCACTCCATCCGTCCGGCTCCCGCTGGCTCTTGCCCTCGTGCTCGCCACGGCGGCCGGGGCCACGAGCCCCGCCTCCCCGCCTCCTCCGGAGGGGACGGGGGCCGGGCTGGCGGGCGCGTGCGCGGGCCAGCAGCGCTTCCTCATCGGCGCCGGCACCGGCGACATCACCGGCCCCGCCGCCGAGGTGGGGATGATGGGCTACGGCCAGGTGGGACAGCAGACGTCCGGCATCCACCAGCGGCTGCGCTCGCGCGCCTTCGTCATCGCCTCGCCGTGCAACGGCCGGCGGGTGGCCTTCGTCAGCGCCGACCTGGCCATGGTGTTCCAGGGCGTGAAGCAGCAGGTGCTGGAGAAGCTGCGCGCGCGCTTCGGCGACCGCTACACGGACGACAACGTCCTCTTGAGCGCCACGCACACCCATTCGGGGCCCGGCGGGTTCTCGCACTACACCTTCTACAACCTGACGTCGTTCGGCTTCGTGCCGCAGAACTTCGACGCCATCGTCTCCGGCATCGTCACCTCCATCGTCCGCGCCGACGGCCGCCTCGCGGAGGGCACCCTGCGGCTGTCCTCCGGGGAGCTGGTCGGCGCCAGCCGCAACCGCTCGCCGGAGGCCTACCGCCTCAACCCGCCCGCGGAGCGCGCTCTGTACACCTCCGACGTGGACACGCGCATGACGCTGCTGCGCCTCACCCGCACGGACGGCACCGAGGTGGGCCTCATCAACTGGTTCGCCGTGCACGCCACGTCCATGGGCAACGACAACACGCTCATCAGCGGCGACAACAAGGGCCTGGCCGCGTACCTCTTCGAGGGCGCGCGCGGGGAGCGCCCCACCGGCGGCGGCTCTACCTTCGTCGCCGCCTTCGCCAACTCCAACGCGGGCGACGTCACGCCCAACGTCCTCGGGGGGACGCGGGGCGGCGGCGCGAATGACTTCGAGGACACGGAGCTGTCCGCCCGAAGCCAGTACGACTTCGCCGCGCGGCTGTGGGCCATCGCCAACGCGCCCCTCACCGGCGGCGTGGAGTACCGCCACACGTACGTGAAGCTGGACGCGGTGGACGTGGCGCCCGCGTGGACGGACGGCACGCCGCGCCGCACCTGCACCGCCGCCATCGGCCTGTCCATGCTCGCGGGCGCGGAGGACGGGCCGGGCTTCGGCGCGGAGGGCGCGTCGTGCGCCGCCATCCATGACCTCTGGAGCCAGTTCACCTGCGCCGTCTTCACCACGCCCTGCCAGGCGGAGAAGCCGATTGTGCTGGAGCCGGGCGGCCTGCGCCCCTACCCGTGGACGCCCGAGGTGCTGCCCCTGCAGCTCGTCACCGTGGGCAGCCTGGCGCTGGTGGCGGTGCCCTTCGAGCTGACGACCATGGCCGGACGCCGGCTGCGGCGCACCGTGCAGGAGCGGCTCGCTTCCATGGGGGTGACGGAGGTGGTCATCGCCGGGCTCGCCAACGACTACGCGGGTTATGTCGCCACCCGCGAGGAGTACGCGCGCCAGGCCTACGAGGGCGCCTCCACGCACTTCGGCCCGTGGACGCTGGCCGCGCTCCAGCAGGGCTTCGACGGGCTCGCCGCGGCCCTGCGGGACGGGCGGCCCGTGCCGCCGGGCCCCACGCCCCGCGACTTGCGCGCCGTGCAGACGAGCCTCCAGCCGGGCGTGGTGTTCGACGACAAGCTCCTGTGGGTGGACTTCGGCGACGTCGTCACCGACGCCCGCGCCGCCTATGCGCGGGGCGACACGGTGGGCGTCACCTTCTGGGGCGGCCACCCGAAGAATGACTTGCGCCTGGAGGGCACCTACCTGCGCGTGCAGCGGCGGGAGCCGGACGGCGCCTGGCGGGACGTGGCGGACGACAGCGCGTGGCAGACGCGCTACCGGTGGCGGCGGGAGAACTGCGTGCCCACGCTGGCGTGCTCGCACGTCACCGCGGAGTGGGACATCCCCGCGGACGCCGCGCCGGGCACGTACCGGCTCGTCCACGAGGGGAACTGGAAGTCCGGGTGGGATGGGCGCGTGCGCCCCTACTCGGGGGCGTCGCGCGCCTTCTCCGTCCGGTAGCGCGCACCCGGGAGGACCTCCGGTCCGGGGCGGCCTGGGCGGGCCGGCTTGCGGGGATGCGAGCCGCCACCACCTTCGGGCGAGGAGGAAATCACATGATGCGTCGAATCGCAGTGTGTCTCGTCTCGCTCGCGCTCACCTCGCCCGTCTGGGCCCAGGATGAGGCGCAGGAGTCTCCCCCGGCCACCGGTGGCTCGGGCGCGCCCATGGACATGTCGAAGGTGGGGCCGTGGACCCGCAAGCCGACCCAGGAGTCCAAGACGAAGAAGGAGGTGGTGAAGTTCCTCGATGAAGAGGACGCCATCATGAAGCGGCGCGACTTCCAGGCGACCATCACCCGGAGCGCGTTCCCCATCTACATGGCCACCGACGACAGCAAGGGCGTCCCGAAGGCCGAGGAGTACGACCAGCAGAAGTACACGGAGATGATGAGGCCCATGATGGAGCAGGGGCCCGAGGTCAAGGACGTGAAGCACAAGCGCAACATCACCGTGCTGTCCGACTCGCTCGCCACCTTCACCGACGAGTACACGATGACGGTGGGCGGGGTGAAGCGCAGCGGCCGCAGCGCCGGGCTCCTGGTGAAGGAGGGCGAACAGTGGAAGTGGAAGGCCTTCTTCGAGCCGGGCTGGGGGGATGAGCCCGCCTCCGGTGTCGGCGGCTCCGGCGACCAGGGCTACGACAAGGACAAGGACAAGCCGAAGGAGTAGCGCGGCCTTCGCTGCACACCGCGGCCGCCCCTCGTCACCGGGGGGCGGCCCGCGCGCGTCCTACTTGCAGATGCGCTCCGGGGTGCACTCCCTGCGGCACTGCTGGCACGCCGCGCCGCCAGTGCCGCACTGGTTCTGAGCGGTGCCCGGCATGCACTGGCCGTTGGAGCAGCACCCGCTGGCGCAGGACTCGGGGGTGCACGCGCACTTGCCGTTGATGCACGCCTGGCCCACGTCGCAGGCGTTGCCGTCGCCGCACCGGCACGCGCCGTCCTGGCACACCTGTCCCAGGCCACACGCGCTGCCCGTGCCGCACCAGCACCGGCCGTTGAGGCACGACTCGTTGGGGCCGCACGCCGCGCCCGTGCCGCACCGGCACTCGCCGGCCACGCACCGGTCCACCTCGGGACGCGTGCAAGCCGAGCCGCTACCGCAGGCGCAGAAGCCGTCCGGCGCGCAGGCGCTGGCGCGGTCCGGGTCACACGCCGCGCAGGCCTCGCCATTCGCGCCGCACCGGGTGAAGGCCGTGGAGACACACTGGCCGTCCTGGCAACAGCCCTCGCAGCCGGGGCCGCAGGACGTGCCGCCATCGCCCCCGCCCGGGGTGCCGGAGTCGGGCGTCCCCGACGACGAGGGCTCCAGCCGCACCTGCACGTCCACCTCACGCCCCGCGATGAGCTGCGCCTCCGCGGTGCCCTGCGCCGCGAGCGCGGTGCCGCTGCGCCCCTCCAGCCGCAGCGTCACCCGGGCGCCGTCCGGCGCGTCGGGCAGCAGCACCCGGAACGTCTCCCCGCTCTGCAGGATGCGCCCTGGCGTCTCCGGCAGCAGCGTGGGACTGATGGCCTCGCCACCCTCCACCGTGCCGGACACCTGGAGCTGCGTGAGCTGCAAAAGCGGGTTGAACTCCGCCGTGACGTACAGCGCCGTCCCCGCCGCCGTCGCCGCGTCCTGGCACGCGCTCGTCGCCAGCAGGAACAGCGCGCTCAGGAGACTGACGGCTCGTGTGGCCCGGACGTACCTCCGGCCCTCGTGGGCAACCTCGTGATTCATGATGCGCAAAGGCTAGCGGATTGTGTTTTGCCTGGAAGCCTCGCGTGCCGACGGAAGCCCGCGCACGTCGGGAAGGGAACGCTGGCCCTGGAGGGCGATGGTGGATTTCGGGCAGGCACCGAGGACCCTGTCCATCAGGACGACGGCGCTGCTCAAAGGTGGGCTTCTGGGGGTGGGGCGGGCGGGGCCGGCGTGCCCGGGCGGTGGGGCTGCACGCGGTGTATGAGCTCGCGGAGCCGGGCGGAGGGGCTGATGAACTGCACGCCCACGCCGGGGGACATGCCCCACGCGCGCGCCTGGGCGGAGTCCACGTGCCGCACCACCTCGCCCGCGCACTCCACCTCCTCGCCGGCCAGCAGCAGGGTGAACTCCAGACGGTGGAACAGGCGCGGGAAGGGCTCCGCGCAGCACAGGAAGAGGCCGCCCTTGTTCAGCTCCGTGCAGCGCACCTCCACGGCGTCCGTCCCCGCGCGACGCCGCACCCGCGCCAGCCAGGTGAGCGGCGGGGTGACGTCGCTCGGCTCGCGCGCCGGAGCGTCCGCGTCCAACACCACGAGTGAAGGCGCGGGCACCGGCGTGTCGCCGATGGGAGGCATGTCCGCGTGCTGCCGGGCCGAGGGCGGCGCGGCGGCGGCGAGCAGCGCTTCCTTGAACTCCAGCGCGGTGGCGTAGCGGTCCTCGCACCGGCGCTCGAGCGCGCGCAGCAGCACCTCCGACAGCGCGGGAGGCACCGACGGCACCAGCACGTGCGGCGGCAGCGGGCCCACCGGCCCCAGGGACAGCGCCAGCTCCGCCATCTGTCCGCGCTCGAAGGGCAGCTGTCCGGTGGCCACGTAGTACGCCGTCACCGCCAGCGCGTAGATGTCCGCGCGCCCGTCCACCGGCTGCCCCGCCCACTGCTCCGGCGCCATGTAGGCGGGCGTGCCCAGGACGATGCCCGCCGCCGTCACGTCCTCGTTGTCCGGGCGGTGGGCCTTGGCCACGCCGAAGTCCAGCACCCGCAGCGACGGCGGCTCCGTCGCGTGCCGCACCACGAAGAGGTTGTCGGGCTTCAAGTCACGGTGCACCACGCCGCAGCGGTGCGCGGCGTCCAGCGCGTCACACGCCTGGGCCAGCAGCAGCACGAGCTGCCCCGCGTCCAGCGGCCGGGGCAGGTGCGACAGCGGCACGCCCTCCAGGTACTCCATGACGAAGTAGTGGATGCCGCCCGGCGCCTCGTTGATGTCGAAGATGTGGACGATGTGCGGGTGGCCCACGACGTTGACGGTGCGCGCCTCCGCGTAGAAGCGCGCGCGCAGGCTCTCGTCATGGGCCAGGTGCGGGTGCAGCACCTTCACCGCGACCCGCGCGCAGATGCGGGTCTGCTCCGCCAGGTACACCGTGCCCATGCCGCCGGCGCCCAGCCGGCGCATCAGCCGGTAGTGGCCGAGCGTCTGGCCGGTGAGGTCCACGGTCGGCGGCTCCACCTCTTGGGTGGACCGCGCCGCCTGTGTCCAGTGCACGTTCTCGCACAGCACGTCCTCGGGATGGTCAGACAGACAGAGCTCGCAGCGCATGGTCGGCTCAAGCAGACACCAGGATGCGGGTTCCCGTGTCCGCACGGTGGATGTGCACCGTTGGTCTGTAGACCGCCCACACAGCCCCGGGACGATGGCCTCCGGTACGAGACGCCGGTTCGCGCCGTTGCGATGACCGCTAGCGCACACCCATCCGGAGGTCGTCTGCTGTATGTGCTGGATTCCAAGAAGGCGGCTTGCGCGCGGTTCGTCCAGCGCATTCGTGCACGCCTCCGCTCGCTGAACCCGCCTGCCTTTCGCCAGCGGGCACTGCGAGGCCGCACCGTCGACCAGCGGACCGGGGGCTGCACCCGGGGGCGCGAGGCGCTCGCGCCGCTACGCGCGGGCCTTCGACTTCGCCTTCGGCGCCGCGGCGAAGGGGGCCGCGTCGATGCGCACGCCCACGTACGAGGGGAAGCGGGGCACGCCGTCGTCGGACAGCTCCTGGTAGCGGAAGGTGATGACGGTGCCGACGGCCGGAGGGGCCTCGCGCTCGGCGTCGGACAGGCCGGTGCCCACGCTGAAGCGCTTGCCGTTGCGCAGCTCCACCTCCAGCGCGCCCAGGCGGCCCTTGTGCCGGCCCGCGCCCGCGACGTGGCCCACGACGCGCGCCTCGTCGTCCTTGAAGCTCTTCACCTTGAGCAGCGTGTGCGAGCGGCCCGCCTCGTAGCGAGAGCCCGGCTTGCGCAGCATGAGCCCCTCGCCGCCCAGCCCCTCCACGCGCTCCAGCTCCGCGCGCAGGTGCGGCGTGCCCTGGCAGCGCTCGTGCGCGTGCCACTTCGCGTACGCGGGCTTCGCGTCCTCCATCCACTTGCGGCAGTGCTCCAGCCGCTTCTCGAAGGGCGCGTCCACGGACGGCGCGTCGAAGGCGACGAAGAAGAGCTCCTTCCAGTCGTCGCTGCGGTCCTGCCGGCGGACGATGCTCACCGTGCGCTGGAAGCGCTTGCGGCCGCCGAACAGCTCGCCGTCGAGCGGGAAGTCCGGCAGCCCCGCGGTGAACCACGCGGGCGCGAAGAACTCGTTGCCCAGGCGGGACCAGAAGCGCTGGCCGTCCCAGTACGCGCGCACGCCGTCGAGCTTCTCGCTCATCCACCAGTCGGTGAGGTCGACGTCGTTCTCCCACGAGTGCGCCAGGAGCAGCGGCGGGGCCTTGTCCTTGGCGTCCTTGGACTCCGAGGACTCGCCGGCCTGCTTCGCCTTGCCCGCGCCCTTCGCGGCGGGAGCGGTGCCGGACGCCGCGGCGCCGGTGCGCGCGTCCTCGGCGGCGTCGCCGCGCACCTTGCGCAGGTGCTTGCAGGTGCGCCGCTCAATCGCAATCGACTGGTTGCGCCACGCCGGGCAGCTGCACGAGTACACGCCACCGGTGTTCTTGAGGATGTAGGGCTTGGAGCCAGAACCCTGGAGCGCGAGCTGCGCGCCGTCCGCGATGTCCGCCATGACTTCCCCCTCCGTGCCGCGTCTCTCGCGGCGACGAAAGGAAGAGTACCTGGGGGGTCTGACATTCCCAGGACGTGATGGGGTGTGCATTCGGCGTCAAATGGGGTGGCGTGCGAGGGCCCGTGGCCGAATGATGGCGGTGCGTTTCACCGCCGCCGGAGGCCGCACGGGATGGTCGTCATCGTCATGGGAGTGTCGGGCGCGGGGAAGACCACGGTGGGTCAGGCGCTGGCGGCCGCGCTGGGCTGGCGCTTCGTGGACGCGGACGACCTGCACCCGAAGGCCAGCATCGCGAAGATGGCGGCGGGCGTGCCGCTGACGGACGAGGACCGCTGGCCGTGGCTCCAGGTGCTGCGCGGGGTGATGGAGGACGCGCAGGGGCGCGGCGAGGACCTGGTGATGGCGTGCTCGGCGCTCAAGCGCTCCTACCGGGCCGTGCTGGAGGCGGAGCCCGCGCGGGTGCGGTGGGTATTCCTCAACGCGCCGCATGACGTGCTGGCGCGCCGGCTGTCCCAGCGCCACGGCCACTTCATGCCGCCGTCGCTGCTGGACACGCAGCTGGCCGCGCTGGAGGTGCCCGCGGACGCGCTGGAGGTGGACGTGTCGCCGCCGCCCGACGTGGTGGTGCGGAGCATCCGCGAGGGGCTGGGGCTCTGACGCCTGGGCCCTCCCCTCCCGCGTCGCGGAAGGAGGGCCGTCCACCGCGCAAGGTGGTGCGTGGAAGGAACGTTCCTTCCACGCGCCGCCGTCCGCGACTCAGGGCAGGACGCTGATGCGGCCACCCGTGCGGGTGTTGTTGTCCTCGATGAGCTCGTTGTTGCTGGGGCCGTACGCGTCCACGACGGCGCCCAGGTAGAGCGAGCCATACAGGCTGAAGCCCGCGGAGGCATGGACTGTCACCGTCTGGCACTGCCCCGGGGCGAGGTTGGCGACGGGCGCGGAGCCCACGAACAGGTCGGACGCCGGAGTGGACGGCGAGTCCGGCGTGATGACGCTGTCCTCGGACAGGTACAGCCGCACATCCGTGAAGCCATCCCAGGTGCCCTGGTTGCACACGCGCGCCGAGGCGGTGAACGTCTGCCCCCGCTGCGTGCTCGCGGGTCCGGTGACGGACGTCACCACGAAGTCCGCCCTGTCACCGAAGCCGATGCGGTTGCCCACGCGCGTGTTGTTGTCCTCGAGGAACTCGGTGACCACGCCGCGCGGGTCCACCACGGCGCCCAGGTACCAGGCACCTTCCGGGATGCCCGCGAACGCCTGCAGCGTCACCGTCTGGCACTGCCCCGGAGCGAGCATGCCGATGGGGCCGGAGGCCACGAGGAAGTCCGGCCCGGGGCCGGAGCGGTTCGGGGTGAGCGTCGTGTCCTGGGACACGTAGAGCTCCACGTCCGTGAGGCTCTCCGCCCGGGTGCCCTGGTTGCACACCGTCGCCGAGACGTTGAACGGCTGGCCGGGCCGCACGCCGGTGGGGCCGGTGACGGACGTCACCACGAACTCCGGCCGGTAGCCCAGGCCCATGCGGCTGCCCGCGCGGGTGTTGTTGTCGTCGAACAGCTCGGGGAGCATGCCGGCCGGGTCCGCGGCGGCGCCCAGGTAGTACGTGCCCTCCGCCGGTCCGAAGCCGGTGGCGGGCAGGGTCAGCGTCTGGCACACGCCCGGGGCGAGCATGTTCGAGCGGCCGAAGGCGATGCGGAAGTCGGTGCCATTGCCCGGGGGGCTGTTCGGGGTGATGACGGAGTCCTGTGACAGGAGGACCTCCACGTCGGTGCTGTCCTCGCGGGTGCCCTGGTTGCACACCGTCGCGGTGACGTTGAAGCTCTGGCCCTGCTGCGCGCTCACCGGGCCGGTGACGGCCGTCACCACGAAGTCCGGACGGAAGCCCACGGCGAGGCGGTTGCCCGCGCGGGTGTTGTTGTCGTCGAACAGCTCGGTGCGCAAGCCGCGCGGGTCCACGGCGGCGCCCAGGTAGTACGTGCCCTCCGGGACGCCCGCGGAGCCCGTTACCGTCACCGTGCGGCACTCGCCGGCCGCGAGCTCCACGTGGCCCAGGCCCACCGGCTGGTCCGAGCCCGGGCCCGGCGTCGTCGTCGGGGTGATGACCGGGTCCTGCGACAGGTACAGCTCCACGTCGGCCTGGTCCGGCGCCGTCCCCTGGTTGCACACCCGCACCGCCGCGCTGATGCCAAAGCCGGGCATCACGCCGGTGGTGCCCGAGACGGACGACACCACGAAGTCAGGCCGCTCGCCGAAGCCGATGCGGGTGCCCACGCGGGTGTTGTTGTCCTTGAAGAACTCCTGCACGTAGCTGGCCGGGTCCACCACGGCGCCCACGTACCAGGTGCCCTGGACGTTGGGGGTGGCGCTCACGCGCGTGCGCGTCACGCACTGCCCCGGCTCGAGCGGCGAGAGGGGCTCGACTCCCAGGAAGACGTCCCCGGAGCCGTGCGGCGTGATGACGGTGTCCTGGGACAGGTGCCACTCCACCGGCGCGCTTCCCATCTGCGTGCCCTGGTTGCACACCGTCGCGGTGACGCTGATGGCGCCGCCCGGCAGCGCGCTGGCGGGCCCGGTGACGGCCGTGACGACGAGCTCCGGCCGGTAGCCCACGCCCATGCGGTTGCCCGCGCGGGTGTTGTTGTCGTCGATGAGCTCGGGGGTGGCGTTGCCGGGGTCCACCACCGCGCCCACGTACCAGGCGCCGTCACCCGGCACGCCGGGCCAGGCCTGCACCTGCTCCGTGCGGCACTGGCCCGGAGCCAGCGGCGCGACGGATACGTTCCCCACCGGCACGTCGGTGGACGTGCCCGGCGGGAGCGGCGGGACGATGACCGCGTCCTGCGACAGGAACAGCTCCACGTTTCCGCCGCCCGGCTGCGTGCCCTGGTTGCACACCGACACGGAGGCCGTGAAGGGCTGGCCCGGCTGCGTGCTGACGGGGCCCGAGACGGAGGACACCACCAGGTCCGGCCGGTTGCCCACGCCGATGCGGCTGCCCAGCCGGAGGTTGTTGTTCTCGTTGGTCTCGGCCAGCTCGTTCATCGGGTCCGCGGCGGCGCCCAGGTAGTACGCCCCGTCGGCGCCTGCCGCGGAGTAGCCCGGCACCTGCTCCGTCCGGCACTCGCCCACGTCGAGGTACAGGTAGACGACTCCCGCGAAGGCGTCGGGGCTGGGGGCGTTCGGCCTGTTGGGGGTGATGACGTTGTCGCTCGACAGGTACAGCTCCACATACGCGCCGCCCGGCAGCGTGCCCTGGTTGCAGACCCGCACCGAGAGGGACATCTGCTGGAAGGGCTGGATGCTCACGGGCCCCGTCACCGACTTCACGACGAAGTCCGGCCCGGTGGCCAGCGCCTGCGCCGCGGCTTCCGTCGACGCTCCCTCGGGGGCCTGCGACGCCTGGGGCGCTTCACCACAGGCGGCCAGCGTCATCCACGCCACGAGCCCCGTGACACAACGACTTCTCACACCTCGGTAATGCATCTCTCCACCTCGCGAAATACCTCCGGCCCGGCATTGCGAGAGAAGGAGGTGGACGGAGGAGTGCGTCCGGAATTCAATGCGAGGTACAAAAGAAACACGGATACCGGAAGCCCGTGACGGGCGGACCCACATCACCCGCCCGTCACGCGCGTGGGCCTACTCCTGGGGCGGCCCGCGGCGACGCTCGCGGACCAGCGCGGCGCGCTCCTCGTCGGAGAGCGGGATGGACGCCGCGCGGGAGGCGACGCCCGGCGCCGAGACGCCGGCCCACGTGGTGAGCCGCTCCACCGCCTGGGAGTACTGGGGCTCGGGGAGGGTGGAGATGAAGGAGCCGTGGTTGCCGCCCGGCACGAAGAACCGGTACGAGTCATTGCGCTCGCGCACGTCGAAGGCATTCGTGGACCACGGGTCGTTCTCTCCGTAGACGAACAGGATGCGCTCGCCGCGCGTCTTCACCCACGCGGCGACGAGCGGCATGGCCAGGTGGTCGAACGGGTAGGGCTCCAGCGAGAAGGGCACGAGGCTGGCCGGCGCGTACTGCCGCGGGTAGTGCAGGAGCCCCTTCAGGTGCCGCTCGTCGGAGCGGTAGCTGCCCAGCTGCGTGCCCGCCTGGAAGTAGTAGGGCGCGTAGTAGTCGATGCTGCCGTCGGCGAAGGCGTAGAGGCCGACGAAGAAGTCCAGCGCGGCAATCGCCTCGTCCGCCGGTGCGCCGGGCGCGGGGATGATGGGACATTCCGCGGCGGTGCTGTACTGCCAGAAGACGAAGGGCAGCTCGAGGACGGAGAACTCGAACGTCTTGTCCGCGCCGAGGAAGTCGTAGCTCAGCCCCTGCGCGGCGGCGGCCAGCACCATCCGCGGCACCAGTTCGGCGCGCCGGGTGAGCGCGTCGTGCTGGAAGTCGCGGATGCGCTCGCGGCAGGCCTCGTCGCCCACGCGGCTCAGGAACTGGATGTAGCGCGGGTCCTGCGGGCCGTAGCTGTTGGGCGCGACGTAGGCGACGGTGGCGTCCACGTCATCCGGATAGAGGGCGCGGTGGTAGATGGACGTCATGCCGCCCTTGCTGGCGCCGGTGCTCACCCACTTGCCGGTGTAGAGCGCCTTGAAGGCGGTGACGATGCGGTGGTGGTCCGCCGCGGCCTGGCCCAGCGTGAGGTGCTCCCACGTGGTGGGCACCGGCGTGGACGGCCCGAAGAACCGGTGCTCGACGAGGAGCTGGTTGCCGTCGAGAAAATAGGTGGGCTCCGTCCGGCCCGGATTCGTGCCGATGCCGTAGCCCGAGCTGGCCAGCACCATGGGATTCTGCGTCGCGCGGTGCAGCAGCGTCAGGCGCTGCTGGAAGCGCGCGCCCTGGGGGCGCCGGTGGTCCACCGGCTGGTCATAGGTGAGGACGAAGAAGCGCCAGCCGGGCTGCGGCACGGGAGTCTCGCGCACCACCGTGAGGCCGGGGATGGACCGCAGCGCGACGAGGATGTCCGTCTCGCCGTCGAGGGCGGCCGGGGTTGTGCTGGCCGCGACTTCCGGGGGCGGAGCGTCTCCCGCGGGGAAGGTGTCGGTGGCGCCTCCACAGGCTTGGAGTCCCAGCGCGAGCGCGCAGCCCAGTGCGATGAATGGACGTCGGATGAGCTTCTGCATGGCTTCGAGAGTCCCTGTCCGCAATTCCCGGGAAAGTCCGGGTACAGAGGGAACGTCGCCAGGCGGTAGTTATTGCAACTCGGTGGAGCAGTTGTTGCCGGATGGAGGGTTTCTCCGGGGGCGCTGAAACCCGGAGCGCCCTCGTGTCACATGCCCGGTTGCGTCAGGCTGCGCACCAGTGACTCCATCAGCTCCGGCGCGGTGCGGTGCTTCAGGTTGGGGGCGCCCTGTCCGCTCCACAGGGAGATGAGGTCCGTGCGCCCCGCCTTGACGACGGCGGGCTTCAGCTTCGACAGGAACCAGCCCTGGACGGGGAAGGGGAGCAGCTGGGCGGCGCGGGCGTTCATCTCGTCGCTCCAGCGGTTGCGCAGGCCGCGCGCCAGCCGTCCGGAGAAGGCGCGCGTCAGCACCGTGGCCTGGGACTTGTCGCTGAACAGCGCGGCGCGGTGCTCGGGCGTGGCGCCGGACTCCTCGCACGCGAGGAACGCGGTGCCGAGCTGCCCGGCCTGCGCGCCCAGCGCCATCACCGCGTGCAGGCCGCGCGCGTCGCTGATGCCGCCAGCGGCGATGACGGGCGCCTTCACCCGGTCCGCGACGAGCGGGGTGAGGGCAAGGGTCCCCATCAGCGAGTCCTCCGCCCGCGCGAGGAACGACGGCCGGTGTCCGCCCGCCTCGAAGCCCGTGGCCACGATGAGGTCCACGCCCGCGCCGTCGAGCGCCTGCGCCTCCGCAATCGACGTCGCCGCGCCGACGGTGACGATGCCGCGCCTGCGGCACTCCGCCAGGATGGTGGCCGACGGCACGCCGAACACGAAGCTGAACACCGGTGGCCGTGCCTCCAGCAGCGCGTCCACCTGGTCCTCGAAGCGCTGGCTGAAGCGCTCGGGCCGCTCGGGCTTGTCCACGCCCAGCTCGCGGTAGAAGGGCTCGAAGAGCGCATAGGCGCGGTCGAACGCCTCCGGGCTCAGGTTCAGCCCGCCGGCATCATGGTCCGACACCCACAGATTCACGGCGAAGGGCTGCGCCGTGAGCGACTTCAGCTCCTTCGTCAGCGGGCCCAGCTCGTCCGGCGCCAGGCCATACGCGCCGAAGGAGCCGAGCCCTCCCAGGTTGGACACCGTCGCCGCGAGCCGGGTGGTGGACAGTCCACCACCGAACGGTCCCTGGACGATGGGGTACTTCACGCCCAGGCGGCGCACCGCCTCCGTCTGGCTGCCTGCCTTGCCGCTCCATGTCTCGCTCATGGGGCAAGGATAAGGGCCGCTGGTCTTCCGCGCCCCGCGTGTAAGCAGGCGTTACCGCACTTTGTGGTAACCGGACGGTTACTGGAGGCCGCCCATGTCGTTGCCCAGGCGAAAGAGCCGCGCCCCCCCTGCGCCGCCCACCTGCGCGCTGACGGAGTGCATGTCCCTCATCGGTGGCGCGTGGACGCCCAACGTCCTCTGGTACCTGAGTGCCGGTCCGCGCCGCTTCGGCGAGCTGCGGGCGGACATGCCCCGCATCTCCGCCAAGGTCCTCAGCGCCCGCCTGCGGACCCTGGAGCAGCGCGGCGTCGTCCGCCGCCGGGCCCTGCCCACCTCTCCGCCGTCGGTGGAGTACTCGCTGACGGAGCTGGGCGCGGAGCTGCTCCCGGCCATCCGCGCCATCGTCGAGGTCGGCGCGAGGCTGAAGCAGCTCCGCTGAAGCTCCGTTGAAGCTCCGGCGACGCGCTACTGCTTCCAGCGCTTGCTGGTCTGGTACACGTCCACCAGCGGGGAGATGAGCGTCACCCGCGGGCGCCAGGAGGAGCCGTCCACGTCCTCCTGCAAGGATTTCAGGGAAAGAATTTCCGACATACAGGCCAGCGGGGAGTGCTCCCACACCTGCCGGAGGTCCTCGGTCGTCACATTGCCGAGCAGCTCTCCGCGCGTCTCGTCCACGACGGGAATCTGCTCCAGCCCGTAGCGCTTCATCACCGCGAGCGCTCGCACCACCGTGTCATTCGGGAACAGAGTCACTGCCTTCGCCACCAGCTCACTGCGAACTTCGGACTGCGCCGCCATCGCCCACCTCGCCAACCCATGCTGCCCGGCGGAGGGCATAGCAAACGCGTTGCCAACCACCGGGCGTCTCAGGACTCCGTGTCTCCGGGTGCACGGGACGGCTCGGCCATCACCTGCACCGTCTGCTTCAGCCGCTCCAGCCCCAGCCGCACCAGGGCGCCGCGCAGGTTGGGCTGGGTCATGATGGTCTTCTCGAAGACCTCCCGCTCCAGCTTCAGCAGCGTGCAGACGGTGAGCGTGCGGACGGTGGCGGTGGCCAGGCGGCTGCGCAGGAGGGAAATCTCCCCGAAGAGGGCGCCCTCCTCCAGGCGGGGATAGGCCGTCTGGGTGCCGTCCTCGTGGGTGTGGAACACCTCACACTGGCCACGCAGCAACAGATACAGCGCATCACCGGGCTTACCCCGTGTGAGCAAAGTTTCACCCGCCTGGACCGTGACGGGGACGAAGGCGTGGCCCAATTGTTTCTGCAACTCAGGTGACAGTGTGGCGAGCAGCGGGTTGAGGCGCATGGCCTCCGCCATGAAGCGCTCGCGGGCGGTGCGCTCCACCTTGTCGCCCTCCACGCCGTAGTCCGCCCAGGCCGCGCGGTCACCCGTCTGGGACAGCTCCAGGACGACGGCGTCCTCCAGGGCCACCACGCTCGCGGTGCGCGGGGTGCCGGTGAGCAGCGCCAGCTCACCGAAGAACTCCCCGGCGCCGAGCTGCTCGACGATGCGGGGCTCCTGGCCTTGCGCCTCGCGGGCCACGGCGACGCGGCCCTCCAGGACGACGAACATGGACGTGCCGGGGTCGCCCTCCTTCACCACCACCTGGCCCGCCTGGAGGAAGCGGGTGACCACGGGCGTGGGGGGCTCCGCCGCGCCCGGAGTGCCGGGCTGCGCGGGCGCGGCCCCGGCGTCGGTGGACGACGAGGGGCCAGCGGAGTCGGAGAACAGGGACCGCAGACGCTCCAGCAGGGACATGACGATGACTTCCAGGAGAAGAGGCGGCGACATCCTACAAGCGCCGCGCGGTGCGCGGGGAGCGTGGGGCCCTCCCGTGCACTCCGGGTGTTACGTCTCGGAAGGAGGGGTGCTGGGAGTGCTGGGCGTGCCGCGGTCGGCCTCCTTGGAGCCGACGACGGTGAGGTTCATTCCAATCTGGACCGAGACGGGCTTGCCATCCACGGTGACGAGCGTCTTGCCGTTGATGTACCAGCCGAACGAGCCGGTGGAGAACGACTTCACCTCGGCGAGCATCTCCTGGCCGTTGATGACGACCTTCAGCGGCTCGGCCTTCTCGAGGAACTGCGACAGGGTCACGGGGCACGGGGACTTGGCCATGCGGCGGACCCTATCACCGGGACTCGCGGATGGGATTGTGACGCTTGGGCACGTGTTGAGGGCGAGCCACACGCGTCGTGCTTGACGGGCCCACGCGGCGCGTCCACCTTGGGCGTCCCCCTTCACCGAGGAGGACACCGCCGTGAAGAAGCTCGTCAACGCGCCCCGCGCCGTGGTGCGGGAGATGCTCGAAGGACTGGTCGCGCTCGCTCCGGGACAGGCCCTGCTGGAGGGGGAGACGGTGGTGGTGCGCGCGGACACGCCGCCGGACGTGCGCCAGCGCAAGGTGGCCGTCATCTCCGGAGGCGGCAGCGGACACGAGCCGGCGCACGCGGGCTACGTGGGCGCGGGCATGCTGGACGCGGCGGTGGCGGGGGACGTGTTCACCTCGCCGAGCACGGACGCGGTGCTGGCCGCCATCCGCGCGGTGTCCGGCCCGGCGGGCGCGCTCCTGGTGGTGAAGAACTACACGGGGGACCGGCTGAACTTCGGGCTCGCGGCGGAATTGGCGCGCGCGGAGGGGATTCCGGTGGAGACGGTGGTGGTGGCCGACGACGTGGCCCTGCACGACACGGTGGAGCCCGCGCGGCGCCGGGGAATCGCCGGGACGGTGCTGGTGCACAAGGTGGCCGGGGCGGCCGCCGCGTCGGGGGCGTCGCTGGCGGAGGTGGCGCGCGAGGCCGTGGCCGCGGCGGCGGAGCTGGGCACCATGGGCGTGGCGCTGGGGCCGTGCACGGTGCCGGCGGCGGGGCGGCCCGGCTTCACGCTGGGCGAGGACGAGCTGGAGCTGGGCCTGGGCATCCACGGGGAGCAGGGCGTGCGGCGCGTGCCGATGCAGCCGGCGGATGCGCTGGTGGACACGCTGCTGACCACGATTCTGGAGGACCGGCGGATTTCCTCGGGTGACAGGGTGGCGCTGCTGGTGAATGGGCTGGGAGGCACGCCGCCCATGGAGCTGGCCATCGTCGCGCGGCGGGCGCTGGCGGTGCTGCGCGAGGCGGGTGTGCGCGTGGAGCGGGCGTGGAGTGGGACGTTCCTGTCCGCGCTGGAGATGCCGGGGTGCTCGCTGTCGCTGCTGAAGGTGGACGACGCGCGGCTGGCGCGGCTGGACAGCGCGACGACGGCGCCGGCCTGGCCGGGGGTGGGGAGCGTGGCGCCGGTGCGTGAGCCCCGGCGGGTGTCGCCCGAGCGGGAGGTGCCGGTGGAGGCTGGCGAGCGGCAGCCGGGGATGGAGCGCTTCCAGAAGGCGGCGCTGGCGGTGGCGGATGCGCTCGACGCGGCGGAGTCCCGGCTGACGGCGCTGGACAGCGCGGCGGGGGATGGAGACCTGGGGCTCAGCATGCAGCGCGGCGCGGCGGCGATTCGCGCGCTGCCGGAGTCGTCGTGGACGAGCCCCGTACGGGCGCTGAATGCGATGGGCAATGCGTTGCGCCGCAGCATCGGCGGCAGCTCCGGGCCTTTCTATGCCACCGCGCTGCTGCGGGCCGCGCGGCACATGGTGGACCGGACGCCGGACGCCACCGCGTGGGCGGAGGCCTTTGGCGTGGCAGTGGATGCGGTGTCGGAGCTGGGCGGTGCGCGTCCTGGAGACCGCACCATGCTGGACGCGCTGCGGCCGGCGGCGGATGCGTTTGCCCGGGAGGTGAAGGCGGGGCGCTCGGTGGCTGATGCCTGGGCCGCCTGTGTCCGCGAGGCCGAGCAGGGCGCGGAGGCCACGTCACGCATGCAGCCGCGCCTGGGCCGTGCGAGCTACCTGGGCGAGCGTGCGCTCGGCGTGCCTGATGCCGGCGCGGCGGCGGTGGTCATCTGGCTGAAGGCGCTCACCGCGTTCATCCGGTGAGCGGCGGCTATCGCTCGCTGCCCTCGCGGAAGAGGGAGACCACCCGGGTGTCCGGGGTGAACCCGAGCCGGGCGGCGAGCTGGAGCGACGCGGTGTTGGATTCGAGTGCCGCCCATACCGCGCGTTTGCCCCTGGCGCGCATGTATTCGATGAGCACATGCGCCGCCGCCGATGCGTACCCTCGCCGTCGCCACGCCTCCACCGTGTCGATGGACACGTCCCACCATGTCTCCGTTGCGCTGCCGGAGTAGCTGAAGGCGACCGGCAGGCCCTGCTCGGTGAAGGCGACTCCGAGCGGCGAGGAAGCGCGCGCGTGCGTGAGCTCCCTGGCGAGGTCTTCGGGGAGATGGCCCAGGTCCAGCGGCTCGCCCGCTTGGAGCACCCGTGCCTCGCCCCGGATGACGGGCGGCGGTGGCGGTGGGCCTTGCTGGATGTGGACCACCACCACCTCCTCTTCCCAGCCCGGCAGCGGCTCGAGCATCCGCGCGCTCTGCCGCGACAGCACCACCTCCGTGCCGGGAGGCAGCCGCTCCAGGAACGCGAGGAGCTGCGGCCTGGGCGGCTTGCCCACGATGCAGGCCTCACCGTCATCGTTGAGCAGCGCTGAGCTGCCGTCGCTCCACGCGATGGCGTCCGCGCCCGCGTTCAGCAGTGCGCCACGCGGCCAGACCCGGTCAGGCAAATCGGGAAGCCGGGCCAGCAGGGGGGCGGGGTTGAACATGTACGCAGTGTACCGCACAGGGGACGCTCAGCGCGGGTTCAGCTCGGCGGCTCGCTTCTCCAATTCGCGCACGGCGAAGTCCATGAAGGCCCGCACGCGCGGCGTCCTCCGCATGTCCGAGTGCACGCCCATGCGGACGGTGAGCACCGGGCCCGGGCGCGGCGTCTCGATGCGCCGGAGCGTCAGCCTCCGGTCCACGAGCACCCGGGGCAGGGCGGCGAGCGCCTCGCCTGCCTCGGCGGCCGCGAGCTGGGACCAGATGCTGTTGGTGCGCAGGATGGACCGCGCGTTGGGCGCGACGTCCCGCATCCACTCCGTCATGGGAGCCCGGGGCGGCGTCTCGTGCAGCACGACGATGGACTGACCGGCGCAGCCCGAGGCGAAGTCCGGAAGCCCGTGCTGCTCCAGGTAGGAAGGCGAGGCGTACAGGCCATACGCGACGTCGGCGACCTTGCGCTCGACGACATCCTCCTGGTCGAAAATCCCGGGGCGGAAGGCGATGTCGGCCTCGCTGCGGGACAGGTTGAAGCGCCGCCCATCGTTGATGAGGGCGAGGCTCACCAGCGGATGACGCCCGCCGAACCTCGCCATGATGGGCGCAATCACGTGGTCTCCGAGCCAGTCGAGGCTCGTCACGGTGATGCTGCCCTGAAGGCCCGTGTCGCGCGCCGCGAGCCTGCGCTCCACCGTGAGCGCGCCTTCCTCCATGCGGTCCATGCCCTCGATGAGGGCCGCGCACAGCGGAGTGGGCGTGAGCCCTTTCTTCCCGCGCTCGAACAGCTTCGCGCCCGTACGCCGCTCGAAGGCATCGAGCCTGCGGCTGACGGTGGGCTGCGTCGTCCCCAGGGCCCGCGCGGCAGCGCTCAGCGAGCCGTGTCTCGCCACCGCGAGCGCGATTCTCAAATCGTCCCAGTCCACGGTGCTCCCCATCGCCCCATACGAATTCGTATAGGCACCCTCCGGAATCATGGGCTGCCGGGCCCGGAGGCGCCACGTACATCGTGAGCGTCGTCGTCACCGCTCACAGGAGCACCCCATGACTTCCGCCATCGCCGCCCTCGTGGTGGCCGCCAGCCTCGCACTTGCCCCCGCCGCCCCGCCTGGAAACGCCGCCCTCCAGGCGCGAGTGGATTCCGTCGTCGACCGCGCCCTCGCGGAGAAGCGCATCGTCGGCACCGTCGTGCTCGTCGCGAAGGACGGGAAGGTCGTCTACCAGCGCGCCGCCGGCTTCGCCGACCGCGAGGCGAAGAAGCCCATGAAGGAGGATGCGCTGTTCCGCCTGGCATCGCTGACCAAGGCGATGACGTCCGTTGCCGCGCTGAAGCTCCTCGAGGAGGGCAAGCTCGGCCTCGAAGACCCGGTGACGAAGTGGATTCCCACCTTCCGTCCGAAGCTGGCGGACGGCGCCGAGCCCGTCATCACCGTACGCCACCTGATGACGCACACCGCGGGCCTGACGTACGACTTCATGGAGCCGGCGGACGGGCCGTACCACAAGGCCCGCGTGTCCAACGGGCTCGACCAGCCGGGCCTCTCCATGAAGGAGAACCTCCGCCGGCTCGCCTCGGCGCCGCTGGTCTACACGCCAGGGGCTCGCTGGGGGTACTCGATGGCCACCGACGTGCTCGGTGAAGTCGTGGCCCGTGCCGCGGGAGCGCCGCTGCCCGCCGTGGTGGAGCGCTTCGTCACGAAGCCGCTCGGCATGAAGGACACGGCGTTCCATGTGAAGGACGCGTCCCGGCTGGCGACGCCGTACGCGGACGGGAAGCCGGAGCCGGTGCGCATCGGCGAGTCGCTCTTGGTGCCCAACGGCGCCGGTGGCGTCACCTTCGTGCCGGGCCGCGCCTTCGATGCGCGCTCCTTCCCGTCCGGAGGCGCGGGCATGGTGGGCACGGCGGGGACTACCTGAAGCTGCTGGAGGCGCTGCGCACGGGGGGAGCGCCGGTGCTGAAGGCGGCCTCCACGGAGCAGTTGACGACGGACCAGGTGGGGCCCGAGGCGGCGAGTGCGGGGCCGGGCTGGGGCTTCGGCCTGGGCGTCGGCGTGCTCGTGGACCCGGTGAAGGCGAAGAGCCCGCAGTCGGTGGGGACGTTCAACTGGATGGGCGCGTACGGCCACAGCTGGTTCGTGGACCCGAAGCAGGGGCTGACGGTGGTTGCCCTCACCAACACCACGTTCGAGGGCATGTGGGGCGCCTTCCCCGTTGCCCTCCGCGACGCAGTCTATCAGGCTGGCCACTGAGCGGGCCCGCGTGGGGCCTCTTCATGGAGGCCTTGATGATGCGCGGCTGGCGGGTGGTGTCGATGCTGGGGATGGGCGCCCTGACAGGTGGCGCCTTCACGGCGCACGCTTCCGAGCCCGCGGCGTCCGACTGTGACTTCCGCCTGGAGTGCAAGGTCGGAGCCCACACGTTCTCGGTGGGCTTCGACTCCGAATCGGGAGAGTGCCCCGAGGACGACATGCGGGTCTTCGTGGAGAAGTCAGGTGCGAAGGCCGACGTCCCGCTGGAGAAGGCCTGGTACGGCCCCATCTCCAACCTCGCGAACGGGGAGTCCATCTGCACGGTCGCCGGAACCGCGGTGCCGAACAGCGGCGCCTCCGCCTACGCGGTGGATGACCACCGGGCCCTGGTGTTCTTCATCGAGGATGACCGCCCCGGCTATGACTCGGTGGGCGTGGTCCTCATCGACGCGGCGACGGGGAAGGTGCTCGACGTGAAGCAGCGGCTCGGACATTCGAAGGACGGCGCGGTGGCCGTCCTGAAGACGCCCCGGGGGTTCAAGCTCCGCATCATTCGCGAGTACCTCACGGTGGTGCGCTGTGACTGCTCCGCCGCCTTCGCCGACGACTGGATGGGCGTGGAGGTCGTCAACGGCCGGATTCGCGCGCGCTGGATGCGGTGAGGCGCGGGAAGGTCAGTGCGCCGGCGGCAGCCACCCGGCGCGCTGCATGGCCTGGAGCGTGACGTCGGCGAGCTTCTGGTAGCCGGCGGGGCTCGGGTGGAAGGCGTCGGCGGAGAGCCACTCGTCATGCACGGCCAGCTCGCGCGAGGCGGGCAGCAGGTCCACGACGAGGACGCGCGGACCGAAGGGGCGGGCCGTTTCGTTGATGGCCGCGTTCCAGGCGCTGACCTGCTCGCGGAGCTTCGCGCGCATCTCGGACGTGGCATGTGAGCCGGCGAGCGTCGCGAGGTCCGGGACGTTGAGCAGCACCACCCGGGCATCCGTCTCGCGCATCAGCCGCTCGAGCGTGGCCTGGAGGGTCTTCTGGTAGGTGGGCAGCGGCACGGGACGGAGGGCGTCGTTCACCGACAGCCACATCGTCACGAGCGTGGGGTGGAAGGCGATGGCGCGGGGGAGTTCGACATCCTCCGCCTCCGCGAGCGTGATGCCGCTGCGCGCGAAGCGGTCATACACCGTGCCCTCGGGCAGTGCGGCGCGGAGGCGCGCGGTCCAGTTCTCGCTCGCGGGCGAGCGGCTTCCGACGCCGACGGTGTCGGAAGCGCCCAGGGCGGCATAGCGGATGGGCGTGCGCAGGGCGGCCGGGGCGATTGGAGCCTCGGCCGGAGTGGTCTCTCTCGGCGCGGTCTGGGGGCGGCCCGCCAGTGCGGCGGTGCCCAGTCCGAGCATCGCGGCCAGCGTCAGCAGGAGGAAGAGAATCGGCATGCGTGGGAACAGAGCAATCCGTGGATTGCGTCAGGGTTGAATCGGCGTCCCTGGCGATAAAGCCCTCGCGGCCGCCGTGCATGGGCGGGCCGTGGAATGAACGTTCCTTCCACGAGAAGGCCGCCCGGCCCCCGGCCGCACCCTCGGCCCTCAACGGAAGAGGAGCCGCGCCACGGCTTCCGCCCCGCGTCCGGGCCGAACGGAACGGAAATGGGGCCACGCTTCGCGCTCGGGGCCGAGCAGACGCAAGTGGCGCCGTGCCTCGGCTTCCGCCTGGCGCAAGTGGGGCCACGCTTCGGCTTCGCGCTCGGGGCCGAGCAGACGCAAGTGGCGCCGTGCCTCGGCTTCCGCCTGGCGCTCGCGGCCGCTCAGGCTGGGAGCAACCCCATACACAGACGCGGCAACGCCGAGGCGGGTCTTTGGGGACACATCCGTGTTCGCCCGCGTCAGGGCATGACCGCTGGCATATGCTGCGGGGCCGGGGGCACGACGTACCGGTTTCTCGCTGGGGGCTTCGATGCACGAGCATTCGGGCGGTCCGTGGGGTGGCGCTGGCGTCTGTATGGCAATCCTGGTGCTGCTGCTCGCGGTGCCCGCGGCGGCACAGGATGCGGGGCAACCCACGGTTGCCGACGCGGGACGACTCACGGCTACCGACGCGGGGCGACCCACGGTTCCTGATTCGGGTGTGGACGCGGGGAGCGACGGCGGCGCCGACGCGGGGCTCGCGGCCGGGCAGGTCGTCTTCCGCGGCCACTCCGACGGACAGCCCCTCCGGCTCTGGAGCGACGGCGGAGTGGTGACCCATACGCTCCAGCTCGACGAGATGTGGAATGCCCGGGCTGAAGGCGTGCGGCTGCGAGCCAGCGGACTGCGGGACGAGTCGGGGGTGAGCGCCGGCCCGGTGGAACTCCTGGACGAGAAGGACGCGGGGCTGGGCGCGGTGTCGCTCGGTGCCATGGAGTCCGTCTCCGTCAGGCTCCGGACGAGCCTCGACCAGCCCGGGACGTACCGTGGCCGCATCGCGCTGCTCCAGGGGGAACGCGAGCAGTCCGCCACCGAGGTCATCATCACCTGGCCCAGACCTGCCCTGAACGTCGAGCTCGCCGAGGCGGCGATTCGCGTGCGGGACACCACCGGCAACGACTCCGTGCGCATCCCGCTCACGCTGCGCGAGACGGCAGGCTCTCCCGCGAGCCTCTACCCGCCCGTGCTCACCAGCCTGACCTTCCAGGAGGATGCCGCGGACACGGCCACCGCGTTCCACGTGCCCGCCACGGCGAAGACCCTGCTGGCCGATGGCGGAACGGCCTCGGAAGGCTCCTTGGTGCTCGGGCGCCGGCAGGTGTTGCCCGTCCTGCTCGACATCGACTCGGACCTGCCGGGAGCCGGTCTCTACAAGGGCAAGGTGCGCATCGCCTCCGCCGGAGGTCCGCCGCTGGATGCGACCTTCACCCTGTACCTGCGGCAGTCCTCCTGGGTGGCGTTCCTGCTCATCCTGCTGGGCGTGCTCGTGTCCTTCGGCATCCGCACCTACCAGACGTCGGAGCGCCCACGGCTGTTGCTCGAGCACCGGACGCTGGCCCAGCTCCAGTCCCTGGATGACCTGGCGGCCTCCCCCGAGTGCGATGACGCCGGGCGCACGCTGGCGAAGAACCTCCGGGAGCAGGTCGACACCCTCCGCCTGGGAATCTCCCGTTGGCAGGTCCTCGTGAGCGTGGACGCGCTCGGCTCGAAGCTGGACGTGCTGGAGCGGAAGGTGACGGCGGCGCGGAATTGGGTCCGGCTGCGCAAGGCCGTCCTCGCCATGCAGCCGGCGCAGCTCCAGGCCGAGCCCCTCAAGAAGCTCGAGGAGGTGAGAGCGAAGCTGGTGACTCCGGACGCGACGACCACGGACATGGACGGCGCGGAGAAGACGCTCAGGGAGCTTCCCGGTGAGCTGCAGAAGCTGGTCCGGCAGCACCTCGCCACGGGCATCCAGAGCCTCCGAGACCGCGTGAAGGCGGCCGAGCGGGCCGCGCCCACGTCGAACACGGTCCTCCTGCTCACGAGCCGGGTGGTGCCGAGCCTGGAGGTCGCGGAGCGGGAGCTCGACCGTGACTCCCAGGCCGCGTCCCGGGCGCTCGACACCGCGCGGGCGGCCTATGCGAGCCTGCTGGCGGACGAGCTGACCGCCGGACTCGCGGGCGCGCCTCCCGCCTTCATGACGCTGGCCGAGTGGGCCTCGCTCGGAGCGAGCGTCAACGGCCTCCTGGCCCCGCTGCGGGCGGGCCCCGTGCTCGACACGGAGGCGGCCGTCACGGCCTACGAGCAGGCCATGAAGCACTACCTGCGGTCGGTGGGAACCGCGCTCTTCGAGAAGGTGAAGGGGCTGCCGACGGCCGGGCTCTCGGATGCGGCGAAGGAGGCCCTGGAGGAGGCGCGCACCGGGTCCGAGAACGCGGTGCGGCTCGCGGAGGAGGGAAAGCTCTCGGATGCGCAGGTCGCTTACGAGAAGGCCCGCGCCAACTACGACGTGGGCACAGCTCCCCCGGCGGCGGGAGCGGGCGGAATGATGGGAGCCGGGGGGGCGGCGCCCGGGGCCACGCCAGCCGGAGTGTCGCTGGAGTCGTTGCCCGAGTCGCTGTCCCAGAGCCTGCGGCTGGGGCGCACGCCGTGGCTCGAGGGGCGCACGCCCGCGCAGGGCATGGCCTGGATTGGCAGGAGGCTCTGGCTCTCGGACCTCATCGTCATGGTCTTCACGCTCGCGCTGGCTTCGCTGGTGGGACTGAAGCTCCTCTGGGTGGATGACCTGATGTGGGGCGGATGGGGCGACTGGCTCGTCGCGCTGCTCTGGGGATTCGGACTCCACCAGCTCGTGCACCCCGGGCTCGCGCCCCTCATCCAGCGCATCATCACTCCGGCGCAGGGCACGCCACAGCCGGCCGCGCCCGCGCCTCCGGCGGGAGGGAGCTGAGATGGCAATCATTCGCTACCGCCGCTTCGACATCCGCATCGTCCTCCAGCGCTCGGAGGACGGCGGTACCCGGGCGGAGACCTGGATGAGGGGCCTCCTCTTCGCGCACCACTTCAGTCCGGAGGAGGTCGAGCGGTGGGAGTCAGTCAGGGGGCCCGCGGAGGATGAGTTGCTCGAGGCGCTCCGGCTGCCACACGCGGCCCAGAGGCTCGTGGCGCGCTACTCCCGAGAGCAACCCACTGACCCCTGGGAGCGCTCCCTGCCGCGACTGGTGTTCGAGGTCCGGGACCCGAGGTGGGAGGTCTTCAACCTGGAAGCACTGCGTGAGCCGGTGGAGGCGAGGGCTCGCGGGTTCGCGTCCTGGCTCGCCATGACGTTTTCCGCCGTCCGGGTCTCTCCGGTGCGTCCCCGCGTGGCGCGCATTCCCCTCACGCTTCCGGTGCGGGTGATGGAGCTGGACTCCCGAAGCGAGAGGCGAGGCGCCATCGCCGGGCTCGTGTCCTCGGTCTTCGGCTCGTTGCCGGGCTGGGCGGAGGCCGTGGACGTGGAGGCCTGTGACCCCGAGGTGCTCGAACCCTTTCTCCGGCTGCGAAGCTGGCCCTCGGTGCAGGTACTGCACTTCTCGGATGCGGGGTTCTTCCGGTCGGAGAGGTTGTTGTCGACGGCTGCCCCGGACACGCCTGGAACGCTGGGCTGGCTCTTCCGGCTGACGGACTCGTGGCAGACGCGGCTGGTGGTGCTCGAGTATGAGGGCCAGGAGGACGCGCTCGGCCTCCTCCGCCTTGCACACGCGCTGGTGGGGCGGGGCGGGCCGGCGGTGCTGCTCGGGCCGGCCGGGAACCCGGGGTGGCGCGCGCAGCTCTACGAGCAGCTCGTCCACGACCGGCCCCTGGACGCGCTGCGCGCTCCCGGTTGCGTGCTCCTCGGGGGCGCGGGACGGGAGGACCTGCTGCGGCCGTCCACCATCGCCACGGAGCTGGCACGGCCGGTCGTCGAGGCGGACCTCATCCGTGCGAACCCGAAGGCGGAGCCTGTCCTTCGCGCGGAGTTCCGTGAGGTGACCAACCTGCTGGCCTCGCTCAACTTCGACCACGAGTCGGGAGGCATGCTGCCGCTGTCCCGTCTCCTGGGAACCCTGCGCAGCCATGTGAAGGCCGCGCTGCCCCGGGTGCCAGGTCTCCTCAGCTTCTCCAGGACGCCGGGGCTCGAGTCCACCTCGCCCAGCCCCATCCCGGAGTCCTACACACCACCGCGGCAGGTCAACACGTCCCTGCACGTCGAAGGCGAGGACGGTGGGCTCCGCGAGCTCGAAGCGGCTTCCACGCTGCTTGAGCCGGAGCAGGTGGTGCACCTGAGCGTGCGGATTGCCTCGCTGCGTGAGGGCATTCCCGGCATCGGCTCCATGGCCCTGCTGGAGGAGGGGCTGCACTGGACGCTCGACCAGGCGGGACAGTTCCTCGACATCGGGGTGACGGGGATGGACTTCGACGTGCTGGGCTCGCCCGTCCAGCCACTCTGGCTGCCGAGGCAGGGCCCGAGCGACGCCGTCGTCTTCGCCCTCGCGTTGCACCCGGAGACCCGTGTCGAGGGCGTGGCCCGCCTGCGCCTGTGTCTCTACCAGCGCGGCAACCTGCTGCAGTCGTTCCGGCTCGTGGCGCGGGTGCGGCGCCCCGGGACAACAAAGGAGGATTGGGCGGCTCGTGCCCTGAGGCTGGCGGAAGGGCTCGGCGTGGACGTGGAGGAGGTGCTCCGGGTGGCAGAGACGGGCTCCCTCGTCCGGCTCGAATACAGCGCGGTGGGGGAGCTGCAGGAGAGCCCCGACGCGCCGCCCCGGACGCTGAGCTTCGCCGTCAACCGCAGCGCCGGTCAGGACGTGGTCACCGTCAAGGGGAAGGAGCTCTTCCACGTGCAGGTCGGCGGCAACCTGGGGCCGGTGGTGGACGCGCTCCGGAAGACGCTCCTGGAGTCCTCGAAGAACCCGCAGGGAAACTATGGGTACTTCTTCCAGGGAAAGCTGAACCGCGGCGACCCCGCGCACTTCAAGACGACGCTGCTCGAGCTGGCCCGGCACGGCTGGAGTCTGTTCACCCAGCTCGTCCCCTCATCCGTCGCCAGGGCCGCCGTCCAGGGGGAGCTCGCCGAGGATGGGCAGGTCATCAACGTGGCGCACATGAGCCTGGAGAACGTCATCCCCTGGGCGCTCGTCTACGACCGGGACTTCGATGCGGATCGCCAGACTCCCGCCCCCGTCGCGTGCGATGCGGCGCTGCCCGGCGCGGATGGGAGCCCGGGAGCCGCGCGGTGCGGCGAGTCCGAGCGCTGCCCGCTCCACGAGAAGCAGCGGGCCACGACGGGCCACACGAAGAAGACCGTGGCCTGCCCGCGTCACTTCTGGGGCTTCCGGCACATCGTGGAGGTGCCGCCGCAGCAGGTGGTGCACCTGGGCGAGGCTCCCCGCCCGCTCCCTCCGGTCATCCCCAGCGGCGACCCCGTCACGGTGCTCACGGGCCGGCATGAGGGCCTGTCGCTGGCCGCGCAGCACTTCACGGAGCTGACGGACTGGCTCGAGAAGACGAACCCGCGCCTGGCCAACCTCCATGTCGCGCAGGGGCGGGATGACCTGCTGGACCTGCTGGAGGCGACGCAGGGCGCTCCGGACGTCGTCTACCTCTACTGCCACGCCTACGCGAAGAGGCCGCCGTCGCCGGAGGGCACGGCTTCCCAGCCGGACGAGCCCCACCTGGCGCTGGGGGCCAAGGGGGCCGTGGGGTGGATTACCGCCTCGGGGTTCGCCAGCCTTCCGCCCTTGAGCCACCAGCCGCTGTTCTTCCTGAACGGGTGCGGCACGGCGGCCTTCGACTCCACGCGGCCTGCGCAGCTCATCCTCAACCTGATGGCGGCCCGCGCGGGAGGCATCATCGGAACCGAGGTGGCCATCTGGGAGGGGCTCGCGACCGAGATGGCGCGCCTGTTCTTCGAGCGCTTCCTGAAGCGGACGTCGGCGGGACAGGCGCTGCTGGAGGCGCGCCGCGCGCTCATGTTCCGGTACAACCCACTGGGGCTGGTCTACACGCTCTACGGCAGCGCGGACCTGGCGCTGTCGCCCGGTGGGCAGCCCAGGCCCTCGGGCGGGTAGGTCCTGAATCGCGCCCGCCGTCCTACTGGAACGCGGGCCAGACGAACGCGGGCGTGTCCGCCCACCGCTCCTTGAGCCGCGACTCCAGCGACGCCAGCGTGCGAGCCAGCGCGGGCACGGGATTCACCGGCTCCAGCACGGTGCGGCAGCGCGCGAGGTGGCGCAGCAGCGCCGCGCGCTCGGAGAAGCCCGGGGCCCACTCGCGGTCCCTCTCCAGGGCCTTCGGTGCAATCCACTGGAGCAGGTTCACCGTGCGCGCCGCGGTGATGGCGGCGCGAGCCCGCATCCACGAGGCGTCCACCTGTGCCGCGTCGCAGGCCTGCGAGCAGGCGATGCGGTAGCTCAGCTCCGCGCGGGTGATGAGCTCCTCGGGCAGCGGCACCACGAGCAGCCACATCAGGCAGTCGTAGAGCGCATGGCGCATGCCGCAGTACTCGAAGTCGAGCAGCCGCGCGCCGTTCGGCGTGAAGATGGTGTTGCCCGGCGCCATGTCCCCATGAGTCAGGGCGAGGAAGGGCCCCGGGTCCGCCAGCTCCCGCGCGAGCACCTCCAAATCCTCATGCGTGCCGGGCGCCTCCACCGCGCCGGTGGCCGTCACCCAGCGGTGCAGCCGGTCCTCGTGGTCCAGCAGGTAGCGCGCGTTGTCGATGCGCGCCCGCGAGGGCCGGGGGCTCAGCGTGTGGCGGATGAGGTCGAAGTCGGCCTGCACGCCCAGGGTGCGCGCGTGCATCTGCCCGGTGAGGCGCGCCACCGCGAGCAGCCCGCTGGTGGCGGCGCGCGGGTCATTGCCGTTGAGCAAATCCTCCAGGCTGGGGCCGGTGCCCAAATCCTCCAGGACGAACAGGCGCGTGGACACGTCCCCGGCGATGAGGCCCGGCGCGGTGGTGAGGTTGAGGCGCCCGAGCAACTCCAGCCCCGTCCACTCGTCCAGGCCCAGTATCGGGTCGTCGCGGAAGTGCTTGAGGATGACGGTGGCCATCTCCCCGCCACGCACGAAGGCGCGCACGACGTCGCAGCGCGACTGGGTGCGCAGGACCTGGGGCCCGGACAGCAGCACGGGCCGCCCCCACGCGGCGGAGAGCGCACGCGCGCCGTCCGCGAGGAGCATGTCCAGGTCCGGGGCGCTCAGGGGAGCCGCTCCACGGTGGCGCCCGCGCGCTCCAGCAGCTCGCGGTACCAGGCGAAGGCCCGGGCGGTGCGGTCCCCCAGCTCCTTCACGCCCCACAGCACGGTGAGGGTGCGGCGCGTCTCCGCGTTCGTCTTGGTGCGCTGCGCATCCTTCACCGCGTTGGAGCAGGGCCCCTCCGCGTCGAAGAGGCACAGGAGCCCCTCCAGGTCGATGCTCTGCCCCGAGGCATTGAACACGTACTGCGCGCCGGAGGGGGCGATGCCGATGCGGAACGGCGCCCGGGCCCGGTCCAGGTCCACGACGCTGATGGGCAGGCCGCTGTGCAGCGACACCGCGTTGCAGACGTCCACGGCGGTGTTGATGGAGCCGAGCGAGCCGTCCCCGGAGGCGCGCACGAGGTACTCGGAGGCGGGCTTGCCGCGCCCGGTGGGCTTGTAGCCGCCGTGGCGGAGCATGTCGCGCACGGCGCCTCGCACGGCGTCGTCGCTGGACAGGGGCGCGGAGGCGCCGGGCTTGAGCAGGGCCACCAGCCACTCCGGCGAGGGCAGCGAGCCCAGGGGCGCGGGGAACGTGGTGGTGAAGGCCAGCGTATCCAGGGAGGGATGCGGGTCGACGGTCAGCACGGCGCGCACTCTACGCCCGCCCCGGGGCCCGGGGGGCGCCCCATGTCACGCGAGTGTGGACAGTCCTTCGAAGCGAGCCGCCGGTAGGGTCCGGGTGCGCCCCCGGCATCCCACCGGGAGCCCGGCCGCCCGCCTGCCCCCGGAATGAGAACCCACATCCCCGGGGTTCGGAACACTCTTCCCGGGGCGCCCGCCGTGATAAGGGCGCCGCACCCCGCTTTCCGGGCCCCCTCGCACGCACATGATCCGTCTCGACAACATCGGCAAGCAGAACGGCCAGCAGATCCTCTTCATCGAGGCCTCCGCGGCCCTCCACAAGGGCGAGAAGGTGGGCCTGGTCGGTCCCAACGGCGCCGGCAAGACGACGCTCTTCCGGATGATTACCAACCAGGAGCACCCGGACGAGGGCCAGGTGGCCGTCGACCGTGGCGTCTCCATCGGCTACTTCAGCCAGGACGTGGGCGAGATGCAGGGCCGCAGCGCCGCCTCCGAGGTCATGGACGGCGCGGGCCCGGTGAGCACCGTGGCCGCCGAGCTGAAGCAGCTCGAGGCCGCCATGGGGGACCCGGACCAGGCGGACAACATGGAGAAGCTCGTCGAGCGCTACGGCGTGGTGCAGGGGCGCTTCGAGGAGCTGGGCGGCTACGCCCTGGAGGGCCGGGCGCGGGAAATCCTCGCGGGCCTGGGCTTCACCCAGGAGATGATGGACGGCGACGTGGGCGCGCTGTCGGGCGGTTGGAAGATGCGCGTGGCCCTGGCCCGCATCCTCCTGATGCGCCCGGACGCCATGCTCCTCGACGAGCCCAGCAACCACCTGGACCTGGAGAGCCTCATCTGGCTGGAGGAGTTCCTCAAGGGCTACGAGGGCGCGCTCCTCATGACTTCGCACGACCGCGAGTTCATGAACCGCATCGTCAACAAGGTCATCGAAATCGACGGTGGCTCGCTGACGACGTACACGGGCAACTACGAGTTCTACGAGCAGCAGCGGGCGCAGAACGAGAAGCAGCAGCAGGCGCAGTTCGACCGCCAGCAGGCGATGCTCGCGAAGGAAATCAAGTTCATCGAGCGCTTCAAGGCGCGCGCCTCGCACGCCGCCCAGGTGCAGAGCCGGGTGAAGAAGCTGGAGAAGATCGAGCGCGTGGAGCCGCCCAAGCGCCGCACCACGGTGCTGTTCGAGTTCCAGCCCGCGCCCCGCTCCGGCGAGGACGTGGTGAGCCTCAAGAATGTCCACAAGGGCTACGGCAACCGGAGCATCTACGAGGGGCTGGACTTCCTCGTGCGGCGCACGGAGCGCTGGTGTGTCATGGGCGTCAACGGCGCGGGCAAGTCCACGCTGCTGAAGCTGGTGACGGGCTCCACGCAGCCGGACGACGGCACGGTGGCGCTCGGCGGCAGCGTGAAGATGGGCTACTTCGCGCAGCACGCCATGGACCTCTTGGACGGCGAGCGCACGGTGTTCCAGTCGCTGGAGGACGCGTTCCCCCGAGCGGGGCAGGGCAGCTTGCGGGCGCTGGCCGGCTGCTTCGGCTTCTCCGGGGACGAGGTGGACAAGAAGTGCCGCGTGCTGTCCGGTGGTGAGAAGGCGCGACTGGTGATGGCGAAGATGCTCTTCGACCCGCCGAACTTCCTCGTGCTGGACGAGCCCACCAACCACCTGGACATGGCGACGAAGGAGATGCTCATCACCGCGCTGTCGCGGTACGAGGGCACCATGCTGTTCGTCTCGCACGACCGGCACTTCCTGGCCGCGCTGTCCAACCGCGTGCTGGAGCTGACGCCGGAAGGCATCCACCAGTACGGCGGCGGCTACACCGAGTACGTGGCGCGCACGGGCCACGAGGCCCCCGGCCTGCGCAGCTGAAGTCGCTGCACCGGCGCGGCGAGCCCCTCGTGAGGCCCGCCGCGCCGTGGTGTCACGGCAGCTTGCCGTCGTAGAGGACGGTGACGCCGAGGATGCCGTCGACGCCCACCGAGCCGACGATGGGCTCCTCCTGGTGGGAGGGGCTCAGCCCGAACGAGCCGAAGCCCAGCTGGCTCTCGATGGGGGCCGCCACCTCCACGGTGATGTCGATGGGGCGGTTGCCCACCAGTCGCTTCAGCTCGTCCCGGGACATCTGCACGGTGCGCCCGGTGGAGTCCTTGACGAAGAGCGGGGGCCCGCCCTTCGGCTGCTGCGAGCGGAGCAGCTCGAACTGCTGCGCCGAGTAGTACTCCGCGCGCGTCGGGGGTTGCCCGTTGCGGGCCACGAACTTCGCGAAGTCCATCCACGCCACATTGCCCTGTGAGTCGACGGGGGACTCGCGGGCCCAGGCCTCGGCGAGCTTCGGATTGCGCGAGAGCATCACCACGTTCTCTCCCACGTCCTTGCCGAAGGACTCCTTCGCCCCGGTCCAGAAGCGCCGGAAGAAGGCCTCGTTCTCGATTTCACCCACCGCCTTGCGGCCCTCGCGGACCGCGCGCGGATGCATGCCATTCGCCAGGATGCTGTCGACGGTGCTCACGTCGACGTTGCGCAGGCCCCGGTAGCCGTGGACGCGCGAGCCCGCCGCCCCCGCGCTGAGGCGCGGCATGGGGATGAGCAGGCCCACTCCGTCCACGACGATGCTCTCCGGGTAGGAGCGGGTGTCCATGCCCGGCAGCTCGAGCAGGCTGCTCACCCCGAGCGACGCGGCGAAGCTCAGCCCGCCCTGCATGGCCGTGTTCGTCAGGTGCTTCCGGTCTCCGCTGAAGATGCCCTCCAGCGCGCCCGGCGTGCCCAGCACGTAGGCCCCCATGCTGCCCAGGCCGTCCACGGAGGCGCCGCGCACCGCCGCGCTCATGGGGCCCTGGCCGCGCGCCGCCGCGACGACGGACGCGCGCAGGCCGAAGTACGTGGTGAGGCCGTCCACCGCGCCGCCGGCCACCGCGTTGGCCCACTTCACCTGGCCGGTGGACTCGTACTGGTTGCTGGCGTTGAGGGCGGTGCTCACCACGCTGGTGCTGAGGCCCGCCGCGCTCGCCTGGAGCGTGGCCGTGCCCAGCGTGACGCCGCCGATGGTGAGCGTGGCGCCCGCGGGCACCGCCGCCGCGGCGAGGATGGGCGCCGCCACCGAGGCCACCATGCCCACGCCGGCGATGATGGCCCGGCGCCGGTTCTGCACCTGCTCGCCCATGGCGGCAATGGACTCGCCGTAGCGGGGCAGGCTGGCCCGGAACGTCGCATCCTGCGCGCTGCCCGCCGTCATCGCCTGGGCGACGTAGGCCGGGTCCTTCGAGTTGCGCACGAGGCTCGCCAGCCGCGTCAGGCTGTCGGCGTTGAGGCCGGCGTACTCGTTGAGGCGCGACTTGATGATGGGGTTGCCGCCGTTGAGGATGTTGATGGCGGCGTCGGTGAACGGGTCCCCGCCGTAGCGGCTCAGGTCCGGGTTGGCGAGGTCTCGTGAGTACTTCGCCAGGTCATCCAGGTAGTTCGCCGCCTGGGTGGACGTGAGCCGGCCGGACTGCACGGCCTGGGCGACGGTGCCGGCGTACAGCGGGCTGCCCAGCCGGGCCACGGCCGGGTGGCGCGCCAGCACGTCCGCGCGCGGGAGCGACACCTGCGCGTCGGGCAGGATGAGCGGCACGCCGTCCGGGCCTTCGGGCACCCGGCCTCCGGTGCCGAAGCCGCCAGTCATGCCCTGCGTCACGCCCTGCAGCTGCGTGAAGGCGACGGCCGTGGCCAGGTTGCCACCGTGGTGGTCGACGAGCCGCGAGTCGAGCTTCGGGTTGTCGAGGAACGCCACCAGCAGGCCGTTGCGCTGCTCGGGGGTGGCGCTCTGGAGCAGGCCGCCGATGTGCTCGTTGCGCAGCAGCGCCCCCATGCGGGCGGACTCGCGGCGCGCCTGGCCCACGTCACCCAGCGCGCACGCGACGCCCAGGCCCTTGCCGAGCGCCTCGCGGAAGTCCGCGTTGACCAGCGGCTGCGGCCCGGCCTGCTTCGCGACGGTGAGGAAGAAGCTGGCCTGCGCGCCGTTGGGCGCTCCCGCGGTGACGGGCAGCGCGGAGGCCACCTTCATGAAGTCCTGGAGGGCGGACGTGCGGGTGCCGCTGTTGATGAACAGCGGGTCGTTGAAGTCCTTCGCGTTGATGCCGAGCGACTTGACGAACTGCTCCATGCCCTTGGGCCCCACCGCGTCCAGCACCGCCTTCGCGGCCTGGGGCGTGGTGGCGGACTGCATGGCCCAGGAGGCAATCTCCCCGGTGTGCAGGTTGCGGCGGGCGAGCGTCACGTCCATCGCGGACGTCGCCAGCGCGGCCGACATCTCGGGTGTGAAGCCCTGGGTGGCCTCGGAGAGGCGGTACATGGTGGCGGTGAAGCCGTTGAGGTCCGCGTCGGCTCCGCGCGTGGGGGCGTAGCGCGACACCATGGCGGTGGTGAGCGCGGCGAGCGCCTTCGGGTTCTGCTCCCCGGAGGGCAGCCTGAAGGCGCCCTGGCCGTCGATGATGGCGCCGATGTCCTCCGCGGAGGGGTACTCCGGCAATTGCCGGACGGCCTCGTTGAGGGCGGCCTGCTCCCGCGCGGTGAGGGCGCGGCCGGCGGGGCGGGGCGCGTCCGCCAGCAGCATGCCCTGCGCGGAGGCGGGGATGCGGGCGGCGTCGAGGGCCTGCTGGCGCTCGGGCGAGCCCGGGGGCGTGCTCAGCACGCGCTGCATGGCGGCGCCGCTGGTGGCGTGGGCGACCTCGTAGTGCCCCTCGGCGTTGAACTGCTGGAAGCTGGCGTAGCTTCGGCCGGTGGACGGGTCGAAGATGGACTCGCCCTGGCGGATGACGGCGTGGCCGGTGGTGCCGTCGGCGCCCGGACGCGTGTCGTCCAGGAGCAACACCTCGCTGCGGGCGCGCAGCTGCGGCGTCGCCAGCTCCAGCCAGTCACCCACGGCGTCCAGGCAGTTGCGCTGCGCGTCCCGGGTGTCCTCGGTCAGCAGCGTCGTCGCGGGAGCCGTGGTGTCGGGCGCGGAAGCCACGACTCCGCCCATGGCGAGCTGCAGGCTGCGCACGCGCTGCGAGTCGCCGGTGTCGAGAGACAGCGTGTCGGCGCTGAAGAGCTCGGCGCGCTCCGGCCGCGCGCTCGTCGTCGGCTCCGGCTCGGCCTCTGCCTCGGGCTTGGGTGGCGGCGGCGGTGGCGGCGGAGGTAGCGGTGGCGGCGACGGCGGGTCGCGATTGATGCTGGTCATGGATTTCCCCCTCTGATGGCGGCACCCCGAAGGGGCGCGCGCCTTTCTTGTTTGTGTATCGGCGCGAGAGGGCTCCGGGTTGCGTGAGCCGAAAACCCCTTGCGTTTTGATACACGGACGTCGCGTGTCATTGACACGCCAACAACAACAACGGATTACTCGGTGCGCACGGGTCCCTGTTGTCGTGGGAGTGCCTGCCGCAGGGCGCGCATCTCGGTGAGCAGGTCCTTCGCGGCCTCCAGCGCGGCGGGAGACGTGCTGGCGGGCGCGGTCCGCTCCGGCATGGAGTGTTCCCCCAGGCCGGCGTCACGGTGCAGGCGCACGCGCGCGAGGATGACGTCGCGAATCTCACCGGGATTGCTCACGCCGCGGAAGTACGCCTCGTGCAGGTGCTCGCTCTGGCCGGAGTCGCCGTCCCGCGAGCCCGACGAGCCACCGCCGCCGGCGGTCTCCACCTTCACGTCGGAGATGCCGAGCAGGCGCTGAAGCGGGTTCTGCTGGATGGAGACCTGCTGGATGTTGGCGAAGGTCATCGTCTTCTCCTGGAAGGAGACGAGGCCCTCGTGAAGCCGCAGGCTCCGGTCGGAGAGGATGTACCAGCGGAACGCGTAGTCGATGCGCGCGACGAGGAAGCCGAACGGGAGCTGGACGACGAAGCCCAGCCAGGCGAGCGCCTCCAGGCCCCAGGCAATCTTGTGCGAGAGGGGGTAGTCGATGGCCGGGATGATGGTGCCGAGGAACAGCGCGCCGGCCACGAGGCCCACGGCCAGGCCCACCTGCTTCACCACCCAGAGGAACATCCGGTAGCTGCGATAGGCGGGCGCGGAGCGGAACACCCGCACGTCCCCCTCCGGAATCCGGGGCGCGGGAGGCACCTTCAGCAGTCGCAGGAGCCACGCGTGGGGAAGCTCAGCCATCCGTCTTCTCCGGAGGCGCGGACGGAGCACCCAGGCCCTGCCGGAGCGCGCGCACCTCGGCGGCGACCTCGCGGAGCGTGGCGGCGAGCGCGTCGTCCGTGCTGGACGGCAGCGCCTGCGCCGCGTCGCGAGCCGTGGGCAGCGTGCGGTCCCTGGCGCCCTGCATCTTCGAGTAGAGGAAGTCCCGCATCGCCTCGAAGGCCTGGAGGCCCTCGATGGTGATTTCCGCCTGGGAGTTGCCGCTGGCCGTCTGTACCTGGATTTTCGCGAGCCCGAGCCAGCGCTCCAGGATGTTGCTGGACAGGTGGATGTCCTGGATGCGGGCGTAGGTGAGGGACACCTCGCGCCGGAAGAGGATGCCCCAGCGGACGGTGATGCCCTCCGCGTCCAGCTCGTAGCGCAGCGTCTGGAAGCGGAAGTAGTGCAGCAGCAGCAGGATGGGGAAGCCCGGGCCCGCCAGGAACGAGGTGAGCACGTAGTACGCGAGCAGGTTTCCATGCGGGCGCAGCACGGCGGGCAGCCGCGACAGCAGCGCCACCTCCGCGGCGGCGGCGGACTCCACGACGGGAGAGGACGAACGTGTGTCGGTCATGTACGGCCCACCCCAGGGACTCCCGCGAAAGGGTCCGCCCAGACACTACGCGCCTGGGGGGACTCCATTTCAAGGTGTCTAAGCGATGCCGGGCCGCTTCAAAAGCGGGCCCCTATTCGAACAGCCGGCTCGCCAGCCGCGCCAGCTTCTGCGCCTTGCCCGAGTACGGCGGGAAGAACAGGTGCGCCAGCGACGTGCGCCCCTGCCGCAGCACCGCGCGCTCATGGCTGAACGTCCGGAAGCCCGTCTCGCCGTGGTACGCACCCAGGCCGCTCTGCCCGACGCCGCCGAAGGGCAGGTTGGGGTTCGCGTTGTGCAGCACCACCGTGTTGATGCAGGTGCCGCCCGCGCTCGTCTCGCGCAGCAGCCGCTCCACCGTCGCCTCGTCCTGGCTGAACACGTAGAGCGCCAGGGGCTTGCCGCCCGCGCGCACCTGCGCCACCACGTCGTCCAGGGACTCGTACCGGAGCACCGGCAGCACCGGCCCGAAAATCTCCTCCTCCATGATGGGCGCGTCCGGCGTCACGTCCGCCAGCACCGTGGGCGCGATGTAGCGCGTTTCCGCGTCCACCCCGCCCCCCGTCACCACCCGCGCCCCCGCCTGCACCGTGCGGTCCATCAGCCCGCGCACCCGCTTGAAGGACCCGTCATCCACCAGCCGGCAGAAGTCCTGGCACGCGCGCCGCGCCTCTTCCGACTTGCCGTAGAAGCGCTCCAGCGCCGCCTTCATCGCCGTCAGCAGCGCCTCCTCCTTCGAGGCGTGCACCCACACGTGGTCCGGGGCGATGCACGTCTGCCCCGCGTTGAGGAACTTGCCCCACACCACGCGCTCGGCCGTCGCTTCGATGTCCGCCGACGCGTCCACCACCACCGGCGACTTGCCGCCCAGCTCCAGCGTCACGCTGGCCAGGTGCTTCGCCGCCGCCTCCATCACCCGCCGGCCCACGCGCGGCCCGCCGGTGAAGAAGAAGTGGTCGAACGGCAGCCGCAGCAGCGCGTCGCCCACCTCCGGGCCACCCTCCACCACCGCCACCTCGTCCTCGGGGAACGCGTCGCGCAGCAATTCCGAGATGAAGCGCGCCGTGTGCGGCGTCTTCTCACTGGGCTTGCACAGCACGGTGTTGCCCGCCGCCACCGCGGCCACCAGCGGCGCCACCAGCAGGTTGAAGGGGTAGTTCCACGGGGCCATGACGAGCACCACGCCGCGCGCCTCGGACTGCACGTGGCTGGAGGTGCCGGTGAGCAAGAGCGGCGTCGTCACCTTCCGCGGCTTCATCCACCCCTTGAGGTGCTTCTGCACGTGCGCCAATTCCTGGAGCACGGGCATGATTTCCGTGGCCTCCACCTCGGCGCGGGGCTTGCGGAAGTCCGCGTGGATGGCGTCCGCCAGCGCGTCCCGCCGCGCGACGATGAGCTCCTTGAGCTTGTCGAGCCGGGCCAGCCGCTCCTTCGCCCCTCGCCTCGCCACGTCCCAGCGGCGCGCCTGGAGGCGGTCGAACGCCTCCCGCACACCCTCCGGCATCCGCTCTTCCGCCAGCTTCACCACGTGCATGGACCGGCTCTCCTTCCGGCGGTGTCCCCTTCGAGAACACCGCCCGAACCGGCCATCTTGCCTACTCCATCAGCCGGGTGGCGCGGGAGGCCATTTCCTGTGCCTTTCCGCGATACGGCGGGAAGAACACCGAAGCGAGCGACTTCATCCACTGAACCGTCACGGCCCGCTCGTGGCTGAACGTCTTGAAGCCGTAGACGCCGTGGTAGTGCCCCAGGCCGCTCATTCCCACCCCGCCGAAGGGCAGGTTGGGGTTGGCCACGTGGATGAGGACGTTGTTCACCACCGCGCCTCCAGACGTGGTGTTCCGGAAGACGTCTTCAATGGCCCGCTTGTCCTGGCTGAACACGTAGAGCGCCAGCGGCTTCCCGCCCGCCTGCACGTGCGCGTAGATTTCCTCGCGCTTCTGGTAGGTCATCACCGGCAGTACGGGGCCGAAGATTTCGCCCTCCATGATGGGCATGTCCGCCGTCACGCCGGACAGCACGGTGGGGGCCACGTAGCGCGAGGGCCCGTCCGCCAGGCCGCCCACCTCCACCTTCGCTCCCACGGCCACCGAGCGGTCGACCACGTCCTTCACCCGCCGCCACGCCACGGGGTCGACGATGCGCGCGAAGTCCGGGCTCGCCTGCCGCTCCGTCTCCGTCTCGCCGTAGAAGCGGGTGATGACGGCCTTCAGCGCGTCCAGGAACTCGCGCTCACGCGAGGCGTGGACGAAGGCGTAGTCCGGCGCCACGCACGTCTGGCCGCTGTTGAGGAACTTGCCCCAGCAGATGCGCTCGGCGGCGGCGGTGAGGTCCGCCGTCTCGTCGACGATGACGGGCGACTTGCCGCCCAGCTCCAGCGTCACGCTGGCCAGGTGCTTCGCCGCCGCCTCCATCACCTTGCGGCCGATGCGCGGGTTGCCGGTGAAGAAGATGTGGTCGAAGGGCAGCTCCAGCAGTGCCTCGGCCATCTCCGCGCCACCCTCGAAGAGGGCCACCTCCTTCTCCGGGAAGACGTCCTTCACCAGCCGCGCCATGAAGCGCGAGGTGTGCGGCGTCTTCTCGCTGGGCTTGCAGATGACGGTGTTGCCCGCGGCGATGGCGGCAATCAGCGGCGCCATCAGGAGCTGGAAGGGGTAGTTCCACGGCGACAGCACCAGCACCACGCCGCGCGCCTCGTAGCGCACGTGGCTGGACGAGCCGGACAGCAGGAGCGGCGTGCCCACGCGCGTGGGCTTCATCCACGACTTGAGGTGCTTCACCGTGTGGTTCAGCTCCTCCAGCGTGGGGTGCACCTCCGTCAGCTCCACCTCCATGGCGGGCTTGCGGAAGTCGCGGTGGATGGCGTCCGCCAGCTCCGCGCGCCGGGTGACAATCGCCTCGCGCAGCCGCTTGAGGCGGGCAATCCGCTCGGCGGCGGTGGTGCGCGACATGTCCCACCGGTGCGCGCGCTGGTCCTCGAAGACCGAGCGCAGGCGCTTGAGCTCGGCGGACGGCTTCGTGTCGATGGGGGAGGGGACGGCTTCAAGCATGGCGCGCTCCGGTTCGACTTCAGGGGTGTGGAAACGAGGAAAGGGCTTCAGCGGGACTCCAGCCCGCGCAGCAGGGTGGTGAGGGCGGCCGTCAGCTCACCGGTGAAGTCCACGCGCAGCGGGGCCAGGTGCGGCTGCTGGAGCAGCTCGCGCGCCACCGGCGCCACGTCCGACATCTGCCGCAGGCCCGTCACCAGCGCGTGCAGGTGGATGAGGAAGCGCGGGCCGTCTCCCTCCTTCAGGAAGGAGAGCCGCTGCTCCACCCGGGCCCCGGTGCTCAGGAGCGCGCCCAGGAGCCGCTCCTTGAACGGCAGCACCTGCGCCGCCGTCACGTTCTGCTCCAGCACCGTCTGGAGCATCGCCAGCAGCCGCGTCAGCGACTCCTCGCCCTCCAGCGACTCGGCCACCGTGCGCGCCAGCCGCGCGCCCGTCCACCGGCCCTCGCCGTGCTCCAGGAGCCCGTCCAGCCGGGCGAACCACGAGAAGAGCAAATCCTCCAGCAGCGCCAGGAACAGCGCCTCCTTCGTGGGGAAGTAGAGGAACACCGTCCCCTTCGCGAGCTTCGCCCGCTCCGCCACGTCCGCCATCTTCACGTCCGCGTAGGACGTGGACCGGTACAGCGCCAGCGCCTCGTCGAGGATGAGCCGCCGCCGCGCCTCCTTGTCCTCGTCCTTCCGCGCGCGCAGGGGCAGGGCCCGCTTCGCCTTCGCCGCCGTGTTGCTGACCATGAGTCAGATGTAAGGTGACCCCAGGTCAGTCGTCAAGTGACTAGCGGTCATCTGTTGGCGCCAGACGGAGGAGGCGGATGATTGGCTGGATGTGGGTGGAGGTGCGAAACTGTGCCCCATGCGTCCGATTGAAGCGGAGCTCCTGTCCGGCAGCGCGCTGTACCGCGAGGTGGTGCTGGAGAAGCTGCTCCACGCGCGCGAGTCGGTGTGGATGGCCACGGCCAACGTGAAGGCGATGTTCGTGGAGCACGGCGGCCGCTTCGTGCCGCTGGTGGAGGTGCTCGACAAGCTGGCCGCGCGGGGCGTGGCGCTGCGGCTGTTGCACGCGGAGCTGCCCAGCCGCCCTTTTCGCGCGGCCTTCGACAAGAAGGCGCGGCTCGTCGCGGGGGGCCTGGGGCTCAAGGTGTGCCCGCGGGTGCACTTCAAGGCGGTGGTGGTGGACGGGGCGTGGGCGTACCTGGGCAGCGCCAACCTCACCGGCGCGGGGCTGGGCGCGAAGGGCGACACGGTGCGCAACTTCGAGCTGGGCTTCGTCACCGAGGACTTCGACACCATCGACCGGGTGACGGCGCTCTACGAGGCGGTGTGGAGCGGCGCCGAGTGCCGCACGTGCCGGCTGCGCGCGGTCTGCCCTGACCCAATCTTGCCGGCCGGCGGGAGGATGGAGCAAAAGCGGGGCGCCGCGCGGCTGGGCAAGGCGCGCCGCTTGAGGCGCCACACCTCGGAGACCCGCTGATGATGAAGCTCTATTTCACCCCGAAGACGCGCTCCACCCGTCCCCGCTGGATGCTGGAGGAGCTGGGCGTCCCCTACGAGCTCATCACCGTCGACCTGTCGAAGGGGGAGCACAAGCGCCCCGAGTACCTGCGCATCCACCCCGTGGGCTCCGTGCCCGCGCTGGAGGACGACGGGCTGCCCGTGTTCGAGTCCGCCGCCATCCTCCAGCACCTCGCGGACCGCTACCCGGAGAAGGGGCTGGCCCCGGCCGTGGGCACGCCGGCGCGCGGTGAGTACTACGCGTGGATGATGTTCTGCATGGCCACGCTGGAGCCGGCGCTCGCCAGCGTCGCCTCGCACACGCACTTCCTGCCGGAGGCCGAGCGCGTGCCGTCCGAGGCGGAGCGGGGCCGCAAGCGCTTCGCGGAGCTGGCCCGCATGCTGGAGGAGAAGCTGCGCGGGCGGGACTTCCTCGTGGGGGACGGCTTCACCGCCGCGGACGTGCTGCTGGCCTCCATCCTCGGCTGGGCCCGGGGCAGTGGGCTGCTGGCGGACTTCCCCGGCCTCCAGGCCTACGTGCAGCGGCACATGGCCCGTCCGGCCGCGCAGCGCGCGATGAAGTAGGGCCGTGGCCCGGGGCCGCGCCAGGAGTCTTCGCCTGGCCGCCCCGGCCGCCTCCCGTCCTCCGGAACCCCTTCCTTGAGCAAGGACGCCTCTTCCAAGCCGCCCTACGAGTCGGACGCCTACCTGCGGCTGCGGCGCCGCAACCTGCTGCTGTGCGCGGGAGGGCTCCTGCTGTCCGGCGCCTCGCACCAGCTGACACTCGGCCGGATGATTCCGGAGGTCCTCGTCGTCCACGCGGCGTGGAGCTCCACCTTCGTCGCGCTGGCCCTGGCGGTGTCAGCCCGGTGGGTGCCGTCCCGGATGACGGGCGCGCTCGCCGCGCTGATCAGCCTCACCGCGCTGATGCTCGACATCCGCTTCACCGGGGGGCTCGCCAGTCCCTTCTTCCCCGGCCTGTACGCGGTGCCGCTCATCATCGCCGTCTTCACCCCGGGGCGCCGGGAGCCCACGCTGGTGGCGTGCGCGCTGACGCTGGTGTCCCTGCTGCTGACGTGCTGGTGGTCCGGCGCGACGCTCCAGGCGACGCTGTCGCAGGTGTTCTCCTTCGCCTTCGTCGCGTGGGTGTCCGCGTACGGCGGGAGGACGTTCCGCCGCCTGCGCGACGCGGAGCGCGAGGCGGACCGGGAGCGCGTGGAGGCGCTGCAGCGGCTGGCGGAGAGCGAGCGGCTGCGCTCCCAGGCCGAGCGCAACCGCGCGGAGATGGAGCGGCTGGCGGTGATGGGCAAGCTGGCCGCGGGCGTGGCGCACGAGGTGAACAACCCGCTGGCCTTCGTGAAGTCCAACCTGGGCTTCCTGGAGGAGGAATTGGGCGAGCCCGCGCCGGACGTGGAGGAGTTGCGGCGCGTGCTGGAGGAGACGCGGCAGGGGGTGATGCGCATCCAGCAGATTGTCGCGGACCTGCGCCGCTTCTCGCGCGACACGGCGGAGACCGACGAGCGCTGCGCGGTGGGTGACGCGGTGGACGAGGCCCAGCGGCTGGCGTCGGTGCGGCTGCGCAGCCTGGGCGAGGTGATGGTGGACGTGGCCCCGGACCTGCCCCTGGTGCGCATCAGCCAGCGCCACCTGGTGCAGGTGCTGGTGAATCTGCTGCTCAACGCCGCGGACGCGCTGGACACGGCGACGCCCCGGCGCCCGGGGCGCGTCGTCGTGAGCGCCATGGCCACGGACGGCGGCGTGCGGCTGGAGGTGGAGGACAACGGGCCGGGCATTCCCGAGTCCGTGCTGCCGCGCCTCTTCGAGCCCTTCTTCACCACCAAGCCCCCGGGCAAGGGCACCGGCCTGGGACTGGCGCTGTGCCGCGAGTACGTGGCGCGCGCCGGAGGCACGCTGGCGGTGGAGAACAGCCCGGAAGGCGGCGCCCGCTTCACCCTGTGCCTGCCCGGCGTCGTGGAGCCCCGTCCGGGCTGACGGCGCCTTCTGGGGCGGCACGCTACGGAGGCTCGGGGGCCTCGTCCTCGTCGGCCTGGGCACTGCCCGCCGTCTCGAGCGCGGGCGTCTTCCCCAGCTTCATGTCCCGCCACGAGCTGGGGGACGCGCCCACCATCTTCCGGAACAGGCTGCTGAAGTGCTGGAGCGAGGCGCAGCCCACCTCCACCGCCACCGCGGTGAGCTTCATGTCCGTCTCCAGCAGCAGTGACTGCGCCATGCGCACCTGCACGGCGTTGAGCTCCGCCTGGAAGGACGTGCCCGCCTCCTTCAGCCGCCGCTGGAGCGTCCGCTCGGACATGCCCATCTCCCGGGCCACGTCCGCCAGATTCACCTCCGGGAGCTTGCCCTTCATCACCTGGTGCAGCTCGCGCAGCAGCGGCGACTGGCCGGTGGCCTCGGCCACCAAGTCATTCAGCTTCGCCAGCAGCGGCGCCGCGAGCGCCTCCGGGTGTCCCAGCCACTGCAGCGCCTGGGCCGGGTCGCTGAAGGCACGGCTGGGGTAGGCCCCGGACAGGAGCGTGTAGAAGCCGCCCACCACCGCGCCGACGACGCCCTCCGGACGCACCAGGGCCTGCTTCAACACGGACGTGCTGAAGGCCTTCTCGCGCGGCTGCATGTACTTCACCAGGACGGCGAAGGCGGACGGGTCCGCGGCCTCCAGCCGGCGCGCATCCACCAGCGAGGCATGGGGTTTGGCGGGCGCCAGCTCCACGTCCAGCACCTGGACAAGCCGCCGCACCTGCGACTCACCCGGACGCCCCCAGAGAATGAAGCCGCACAGGTCCGCCGTGGCGTACCAGTGCAGGAAGCCCTCCCCGACTACGTAACGGCCGAGGGGGTCCCGGAGGTAATCGTCGAGTCCGTCTGCGGATCGCACGGCTCGGCAGAATAGCGCTTAATGATTCGGGCCACCCAGAACGGATTAATGGGCGAAAGCGGGGTGATGAGGGCCGGACGGACCAGGGCCGAGGCGGCGAGCTCCCGGGTGGTCTCCGGCAGCTCGTACCAGGGGGCCTGGGGCTTCAGGTGGTGCGCCTGGTGGTAGCCCGCGTTGAAGAAGAAGAGGTTGTACAGGCGGGACGTAGAAGTATTGCCCAGCGCGTCACGGTGGCTGGCGTCCGTCTCGAAGTGGGCGGCGAGGTTCAGCCAGAGGATGCACACCTGCCCCACCAGGAGCACCCCCCACCAGGCCAGTCCCAGCGCCGGCCGCCAGAGGACGAGCGCCAGCAGGGTGCCGTCCACGGCGATGAAGTCCACCACCAGCTCCAGCCGCTGGTTGCGCTTCGCCGCCCAGCGCCACACCTGCCCCACCGTCTCGAAGGGCCAGAACCAGGGCGTCAGCGCCCCGCGCAGGCAGTAGCGCAGGGCCCCCTCGCCGGGGCGCCGCCGGCCCCAGTCCCCCGGGCCGTCGTTGTACTTGTGGTGGTTGAAGTGGTGGATGTAGTAGCCGCGGTAGGGGAAGCCGCACGCCATGCCCAGCGTCCGCGACACCAGCCAGTTGGCCAGCTTCGGGCGGGCCGTGGACAGGTGCATGTGGTTGTGCAGGACGGCGTAGTTCCAGAACAGCACCACCCAACCCAGCGCGCACATCCCCAGGCGCCCCGCCAGGCCCAGCGCATCCCAGCTCAGGATGAAGGACGGGAACCAGACCCACCACAGCGCGTGTACCGCGAGCTGCGGCAAGTCGAAGGTGGGGGGCGGGGGGCGGGGGGCGCGAGTCATGAATACTCTCAGTACGCCTGCCCGCGCCGCGCCGCTTCACTCCACGCGCCAAGCGCTTGCGCCAAAGCGAAATCCGCCCTGTCGCCTCCCCCTCGAGTGACTCGCCCCGGGTTCCCCCTGCCCCGGGCCGAAGTCCAATCCGGCTCCCTCTCTTCCGCGTGGGTTGGAAGAGAGGGCCCGTCCCAGGAGCGGGACGTCAGTTCTCCAGCGCGTGCGCCACCTGCCCGAGCAGTCGCAGGCGCGGCGCGTCCAGCTTGCGCACGGTGCGCAGCAGGCGGCGCACCTCGGGGCGCTCGCGATACTCCGGCGGGTCCTCCGCCAGGGCGGGCGCGCCCTCGACGCCGGCCATGCCGAGCAGCACGTCCGACGAGCAGTTGAGGACCAGGCACAGCTTGCGGAGCGTGCGGACGCTGGGGAGCATGTGGCCGCGCTCGAGGCGGCCGTACACTTCAGTGGCGATGCCGACGCGCTCGGCCACGTCGGCCTGGGTCAGCTCCAGCCGCTGCCGCGCCGCGCGAACCGCGTTTCCAATGATGGTTGACAGTCGTTGTTCCATGGCGTGCGGAAACCTGTCGAAAAGAGGGCTTCACCCCCCGCTTTCGAGCGGAGAGACACCGGGGCGAAGGGCCTGCCGTTGGCTGCCTCGTGGAACACAGACTACGAGTCGGGTCTGACATTCCGGCGCATCCGGGAAGGCGTGTGGAAGCGTCCGGAATCGGGCGGGTTTTCCGCCCGGCGAGGACACGCTGAGCGCGAGTCGCAAGTGGAGGCGAGGCCGAAAAATCGGCCTGGGCGGCGTTGTCAATGACGCGCGTGGTGCGGGATGGAAAAGCCCTGGTGTTTCCGGGGTTTACGAAGGCGTGAGGTCTGACATAGGTTGGGCGCCCCGGTGGGTACCGGGAGACCGGTGCATGCCTCCGGTGACGCGGAGCCGGGGTGCATCGCGCGCCTTCCGGGGAGGGATGTTGAGGTCGTGAGCGACGAGCGTCCGGACGCGCTGCTCAAGAGCGCACTCGAAAAGATTGTGTACTTCGAGGCTCGTGCGGAGCAGCTCCATGGCGAGCTGGACTCGACGCGCGAGGAGATGGCGCACCTGAGGCGCGAGCTGGCGGAGACGCACCAGCGCGAGCTGGAGCTGCGGCGCGAGGTGGCGGAGCTGGAGGTCCGCATCAGCCGCATGCAGGCCGAGCGCGAGGAGCTCACCCGGCTCAACCAGGCGCTGCGCGGTGAGCGGCACCAGCTCATGGACAAGCTGCTGGACGCCAGCCGCATCCGCTCGTCCGCGCAGGAGCGCGCCGAGGAGGACGACGACCTGGGGCTGGACCTGGCCTCGTTCATCTCCCAGCTCCGCAGCGAGGTGCTGCTGCGCGGCGAGGCGGGGCCGGTGGCCCACGGCGTGGTGGTGCCTCCCGTGCGCGGGCCGGCCGTGCCGCTGCGCGCGCAGGCCAGCGTCTCCTCCGACAGCGAGCCGCCCGTCGCGGCCATGGAGCGCGAGCCGGAGAAGGGGAACGAGGGCCTGTCTCCGGTGGCGCGCGAGGCGCAGCGCTTCTTCCAAGCGGGCCGGCTGGGCGTGAGCGCGGCGCAGCACGCGGAGTTGTCCGCGCACGCGGGCTTCGGCAGCACCACCGACGAGACGCTCTTCGGCTTCTCCGTGCGCGAGCTGTCCGCGCAGGACGCCGCCGCCCGGGTGCGCGCCGCCGAGCGGCTGAAGGCCCTGGCCCAGCCCGCCGCCGCGCCCGCGCTCGCCGCCGCGCTGCATGCGGAGACGGATGCCTCCGCGCAGGTGGCGCTGCTCCAGGCCTTCGCCTCGCTGTGCCGCGAGCAGGGCGCGTCCGTGGTGTCGCCGCTGTTGTCGTCGCCGGTGCCGGAGGTGCGCATCGCGGCGCTGAAGGCGCTGCTGACGCTGGCGCCGATGGACGCGGCGCCGCACCTGGCGCAGGCGATGAAGGACCCGGACCGCTCGGTGCGCCGGCGCGCGTCGCTGCTGGCGCTGGGGCTGGAGGGCGAGACGGCGCGCCGGCTCGGCGAAGAGGCCATCCACGACGCGGACCCGGAGGCGCGCGCGCTGGCCGCGCTGGCGCTCGGGGCGGGCAGTGGCGAGAACGCGCGCACGCTGCTGCTGGGCGCGCTGGCGGACCGCGAGCCGCGCGTGCGCAAGGCGGCGGCGCAGAGCCTGTCGCGCATCCTCGGGCACGACGTGTCCGCGGTGGTGGAGCTGGACGACACGCACCGGCGCCGGGAGATTCGCCGGCTGGCGACGCTGCCCATCAAGCCCGTGCGGGCCCGGCTGGAGCAGCCCCGGCCCGTGGCGGTGGCTCCGGTGCTGGCCGTGGCGCAGGCGCCGGCTCCGGCCGTGGTCGCCGCCGTGAGCGCGTCGAATGGCTCGCCCGCGCAGGCGATGAACGGGCAGGGTGCCGCCGCGCAGCCCGTCTACGCCGTCGCCGCCGTGGGGCATGCGCAGGCCGGCTCCGCGCCGGCGCTCCGAGCCGCGCCTCCGACGCCGCCTCCCACCGCTCCCGCCGCGCCGGCGCTCCGAGCCGCGCCTCCGACGCCGCCTCCCTCCGCTCCTGCCGCGCAGGCGCTCCGAGCCGCGCCTCCCGCCGCGCCTGCCGCGCAGCAGGTCCGTGCCGGCTCCCCGCTCGCGCAGGTCGGCGCCGCAGCCCCTGTGCAGAACCCCCGGCCCGCTTCTCCGCCGCCCGCGCCCGCGGCTCGCGCCAACCCGCAGGCTCCGGCCTCACGCCTCTCGCCCGTGCAGGCGGCCCTCGTCGCCATGGGCGCCGTACCCGGGCAGGCCGCCGCGGCGCCGCGCGCTCCCACGCCCGCCGAGCCCCCCTCCGCGCCGGGCCGTCCCACCGTTTCTCCCGTCGAAGCGCTCTGCTCGCAGATGCTGGCGGAGGTCCGCGCGGCGGTGCGAGGCCGCTCGCTCGTCGAGCTGGCGCTCAGCCTGTCGGCTCCCTCGGAGCTCGCCCAGGAGGCGCTCACCCTCCTGTCCGCGCGGGGAGCGGTGGTCCGAAGGGGGCACAAATACTTCGCCGCTTGAGGCAAGGTAGCCGTTCCGCACGTCTTGCGAAGGGTCGTCCATGGAAGCGCCGACGTACAGCTCCAAGCAGGTGGCCGAGATGCTCGGCGTGTCCCCGAAGCAGATTCCGCCGGAGTCGCGGAAGGACACCTACACCCCGGATGACATCTGGGAGCTGCGCACCACGCTGAACGCCTTCCCCGCGCGCCTGGGCCACCGCCGTCAGCTCTTCCTCAACTTCAAGGGCGGCACCGGCAAGACGTCCCTGTCCACCTCCTACGCCTGGCGCCTCGCGGAGCTGGGCTACGCGGTGCTCCTCATCGACCTCGACAGCCAGGGCCACGCCACCAAGTGCCTCGGCTACGAGGGCGAGGACTTCGAGAAGACGCTCCTGGACGTGCTCGTCCGCAAGACGCCGCTGGCCAAGGTCATCCAGAAGTCCACCCTGCCCAACCTGGACTTCGTCCCGTCCAACCTCACCATGTCCACCATGGACCTCGCGCTGATGCCCATGTCCGGCCGCGAGTTCAAGCTGCGCAACGCCCTCAAGGACGTGGAGGCCCAGTACGACGTCATCGTCTTCGACGCGCCTCCGTCCTTCGGCCTGCTCAACCTCAACGCGCTGATGGCGGCGAACGACTTGTTCGTCCCCGTGCTCGCGGACTTCCTGTCCTTCCACGGCCTCAAGCTGCTGTTCGAAACGGTGCAGAGCCTGGAGGAGGACCTGAACCACGTGCTCGACCACGTCTTCATCGTGGTCAACTCCTTCAACGCCACCTTCAAGCTGGCGAAGGAAGCGCTGGAGGCCCTGCAGACGCACTACCCGGAGTTCCTGCTGCCCACCATCATCCGGCAGTGCACCAAGTTCGCGCAGGCCTCCAGTGAGGGCCGCCCGGTGTTCGTCGCGGACCCCACGTCCAAGGGGGCCAGCGACATCCAGGCCATGATTGACAACATCCTGCCGCGCCTGGTCGCCGCGGCAGCCGCCGCCCCGAAGAAGGGCACCCAGCAGGCCGGCTGAGAATCGCCATGAAGAAAGCCTTCGAACAGAACGTGTCCCGCGCCAAGCCGCGCCTCCGCCTGGGGGCGCTGACCGGCCTCATCGACCCGGCGGCCGAGCCCGCCCCCGAGGAGGCGGACGTCTCCGCCGAGGCCGCGCCGGCCCCCACCGCCGAGGCCCCGGACCTGTCCGCCGAGGTCCGCGCCCGCATCGAGCGCGCCCGCGCCCCGCGCCCCACCGCCGCCGAGGCGATGGACGCCGCCCTGCGCGCGCCGGAGACCGAGGCGCAGTACGCCGCGCCCGTCACCTACGCGTCGCCGGCCCCGGCGCCCGAGGCCCTGCTCGACGATGCGCCCGCCGCCGCGCCCGTCACCTTCGCCGCGCCGCCCACGGCGCTGCACCTGGACGGCCTCGGGGCCGGACACCCGCCAGAGGCGCACCCCATGACGCAGGCCTCGGCCCACGCCTCGCTGCCCCATGTCACCGCCACCGTCGCGGAGCCGGTGGCCCGCGTGGAGGCGCCGCCCACGGAGGTCGAGGTGCAGACGCCCGCGCCGCCCCATGACGACACGCAGGACTCCGCCGGGCGGCGCGAGCGGCTGAAGGCGCGCCTCAAGGCCGTGCGCGAGAATCCGCGCCCGGAGCCGCTGCCGGCCACCGTGGCCGAGGCGGGCCAGCGCGCGGTGGAGCGCATCACCCACCTCCAGGCTGAATTGGTGAAGGTGAAGGCGCTCAACCTCTCCCTCACGCAGGACCTCGAGGTGTCGCGCCGCCAGGCGGAGAAGGCGACCGAGGAGGCCCGGCTGCGCATGGACGAGGCGCGCCGGCTGTCCGCGGAGATGGAAGGCCGCGTGAAGCTGCTGGCCGACCTGGAGCGCGAGCTGTCCGCGCTGGAGGGCGAGCGCGACGAGGCGCTGCTGTCGCTCCAGGAGACGCGGCAGGCGCTGCAGGCCGCGGCCCGTGAGCGGCAGGAGCTGGAGGACGAGGTGGCCCGGGGCAAGCAGTCGCTCGTGGACAGCCTCGCGGAGGAGGAGCGGCTCGCCGGTGAGCTGGAGTCCGCCAAGGACGAGTCCATCTCGCTGCGCCGCACCGTGGAGGCGCTCCAGGGCGAGCGCGACGTGCTGGCCCAGCAGGTGGCCTCGCTCACCGCCGAGCGCGCCGAGCTGCTGGAGGCCCGCAAGGCGCTCGAGTCCGTGCACCGCGCGCTCAGCCAGGCGACCCTGCGCTGACCGTAGCCCCGGCTCCGAGAGTCACCTCTCGGAGTCGGCTATCCCCGCTGAAGCGGCGCCCTCTGGTGCGGGTGCTCCAGCCGGCTCCGCGAGTCACCTCTTTGAGTCGCCTGCCTGCTCGCGGACGTGGAGCCACCCGGTGCGGGTGGCCGGCATGTCGGGCGCGGGGTCTCCTTCGGTGTCGTCGCAACGCGACGCTCCGGGAGTCCCCCCATGACGCGCCCGCTCCTCGTTGCTCCGCTGCTGCTCGCCGCCTGTGGCGGTGGAGAACTCAGCCTCTCCATCACCAGCGACGACCTCGGAGACAACTCGCTGTCCCTCTCCGCGCCCGCGGACCTCACCACCGTGAGGGCGCTGAACGTCACCGTGGATGAGGTCTGGGTCCACGTCTCGGGCGACGACCTCCCCGACGTGGTGAAGGGCGAGGATGTGGAGGCCAGCTCGGACGGCTGGCACCTGCTGACGGCCGAGGACCAGTCCCTCGACGTGATGACGGTGCGCGGCGGCGCCGGGTGGCCGCTCGGGGACTTCCCGTTGCCCTCGGGCCGGCTGACGCAGGTCCGCCTCAAGCTGAAGGCCTTCGTGGCGCCGGCCGCCGAGCGCGCGAGCCTTCCAGGCTCCGTGGTGGAGCAGGACGGCACGACGTGTGACTTGAGCATCCCCACGAGTGCCGTCGAGCCGGGCCTGAAGCTCTCCGGCGTCCTCCCGGCGATGCGCATCGAGGCCGGCGGCAGGCACCGCGCGCTGGTGAATCTGAAGATAAAGGACTCGACGAAGCTCGACGGCGCCACGTGCGCCTACAAGCTGGACCCGGTGCTCAAGGTGAAGTGGTCCGGCGGGGGCGGCGACTCGAGGTAGCCGCGCGCCCCGGCCGTCTTCGCTACTTCGCGTCCTTCGCGACGCCGGTGCCGCTGGCGGGCCGGATGACGGCGAAGTCCGGCTGCTTCAGCTTCGGCGAGCGCAGGCCCTCGGTGGCGACTTCCGGGAACTCGCCCGCCTTGCCCTTCAGCGTGCCGAGGTAGGCGACGAGCTTGTCCTGTCGCTCCTGCTTCTTCGGGTGGTTCTTCTGGTTCTTGACGTCGGTCATCTTGGAGATGAGCCCGAGGTAGGCCGCCGGGTCGTACCCCGCGGAGAGCATGAGCTGGACCGCCATCCGGTCCGCCTCGAACTCCAGCTCCGGCTTGTTGCCATCGTCGAAGGCGGCCAGCGTCTTCTCCGTGAAGTAGGCGAGCAGGCCGGGCTCGTTGTCCAGGTCCAGCGTTCCACCCGTCTCCAGGGCGGCGAGCAGGGTGGTCGCATTCGCGGCGGACAAGAGGGCCTTGCCGCCCGCCTCGACCGCCCGGGCCGTCTGGCACGCGTCGACCTTCTGCTCGTTGTACTGGCGGATGGCGTGCTTGAGCACGCCATGGGCGATTTCATGCGCCAGCGCGCCGGCGAGCTGGCCTTCGTTGTCCACCTCCATCAGCAGTCGCCGCGTGACGAGGACGTAGCCGCCGGGCGCGGACAGCGCGTTGAACTGCTCCGTGTCGTTCAGCACGCCGAACGTCCACTCCAGCGTGGGCCGAAGCGACTGGGCCGCCAGGTTCTTGCCCACGATGTTGACGTAGTCGTGCAGCTTCTTGTCTTCCGCCGAGGAGAACATCAACCCGCCGCCGCGCTGCACGAAGTGGACGGTCAGCGCGCCGCCGAGGGCGTACTCCTCCGCCACGCTGGGCTCGACATCCAGCTTCTTGCACTCCGCCACTTCCACGGCGCCCTTCGCCACATGGGGAGCCGCGTCCATGCCCTTGTTGACGAGGGTGTTGAGGTTGACGCCGCGGCAGGACGCCGCCAGGGTGCCCACGCTCACCAGCACCGCCAGCATCTTCAGTCGCCAGCCCATCAGTTGCCTCCCTTCTTGCCGGAGCCCTTCTTCGCCACCATCCCATCGCTGGGCCCCACCACCGGGAAGAGACCGGCCTCGGCCACGTGCGCCGCGATTCGCTCGGGCGTCAGCTGCGTGTTCAGCTTCTCCAGCGCCTTGATGTCCGCGACGGCCTTCCCGTAGTCGCCCTTCTTGCCCTTGCCGTAGGCCTCGGCTCCGGGGCTGAGCGCCTTCACCGCGGCGCCGCTGGCGACGAACTTCTTCGGGTCGAGCTGCTGTGTGCCGTCCTTGTCCGTTACCAGCTCCATGTTGGGCTGGGTGGTGGACAGGTTGCTCTGGAACACGAAGCCCTTCTTCCCGTCCACCTCCACCTGGTGCCACTGCTTGCTCTTCGGGTCCGCGCCCTTCCACGTCACCTGTTCCCCGGGCTGCAGGATGAGCACCGTGTCCGCGGTGGGGGACGGCCCCTTCATCACCCGCGTGTTCTTCGCCTTCACGTACAGCAGTCCGTTCACCTTCACGGCCGCCGCCACGCCCGGAAGGCCCAGCGCCAGCACGGCGGCGGTGATGGCCGCTCTCGTCCTCATCCTCATGGGTTCCGCACTCCTTTCAGCTCACTTGTCCAGGCTCGCCACCCCGTCGAACTCCGGCGGGGGCGCCTTGGCGTACTTGTGGCAGCGCTCCAGCAGCGCCTGCGTGGGCCCGTCCTCCGGGTCCTCCAACCGTCGTGCCTCCAGCACCGCCGAGGCCTCGGCGAAGCGCGCCTCGCGGTAGAGCGCCAGCGCCGCGTGGTAGCGCTCCACCGTCGCCCGCTTGTGCGCATCCAGGCCGCCCTTGAGCGCCAGCAATTCGTACACCGTGACGGCCTCCGTCTTGCCCGCCACCCGCACCCGGTCCAGCTCCCGCACCTCGATGTGCTCCTTCGCCAGCTCGTACGTGCGCGGGCCAATCATGATGACCGAGCCGTACGCCTTGTTCGCACCCTCCAGCCGCGCGGCCAGGTTCATCCCGTCGCCGATGGCCGTGTAGCTGAAGAGCTGCTCGCTGCCGAAGTTGCCCACGAAGTTCACCGCGCTGTTGAGACCGATGCGCGTGTACATGTCCGGCAGGCCCTTCGCGCGGAACTCCTCGCGCAGCCGGTCCACCTCCGCCTTCGCCGCCAGCGCCCCCCGGCAGGCCCGCACCGCGTGGTCCGGCTGGCGCATGGGCGCGCCGAAGAGGCACACCACCGCGTCGCCGATGTACTTGTCCAGGCACCCGCCCTCCTTCAGCAGCGCCCCGCTCACCCGCGTCAGATACGTGTTGAGGATGCGGACCAGCTCGCGCGGGTTCTCCTTGAAGCGCTCGCTGAAGGTGGAGAAGCCGCGGATGTCGCTGAAGAAGGCGGTGATTTCGACATTCTCGCCGTCCAGCCGGGGCAGCTCGCGCTCGGAAATCATCTGCTCCACGAGCTTGGGCTCCATGAAGCGACTGAAGGCCTGACGGACGAAATCCGCCTTCTTGTTGGCCATCAGGTGGTTGAAGGCCACCGCGGCCACGCTGGCCAGCATGCCCGCCAGCGAGGGCAGGGCGGTGAGCAGGTACGTCCCCGTCTTCGCGAGGATGGGGCCCGTCACGAGGTGCATGCCCAGGTAGAGCGCCAGCGGCCACGCGATTTCCAGCGGCGTCCACCGCGTCGTCATCAGCAGCACCACGGACACGAGGGCCACCGCGAAGACGAGCACCAGGCTCATCCACAGCGGGGCCTCGGTGAAGAAGCGGCCGTCGCCCAGCAGGGTGTCCAGCACCGCCGCCTGCTTCACCACGCCGGGGGCCGCGGGCGAGAAGGGCGTGGCCTTCACGTCGTTCAGCCCCACCGCGTTGCCGCCAATAACAACAACCTTGCCCCGGAAGGTGTCCGGCGCCAGCCCCGTGGGCCGGCCCTGGCTGCGCAGCACCCACGCGTCCAGGACTTGAAGGAGTGACTTCACCTCGAAGCGCTCGTGGAGCTCTCCGCCGAAGTCGATGCCCGTGCCGCCCTCCGCATCCACCGCGTACGTGCGCGAGCCCAGCCTCAGCGTGCGCCCGGACAGCTCCACCGCGCTCGCGCCCAGCAGGCCCGCCGCCACCCGCACCGGCAGCGTCGGGTACGCGTTGACGCCGTCCGTGTACGCGAAGTGCGTGCGCCGCATGAAGCCGTCCGGGTCCGTCTCCTGGTCCACCAGCCCGAAGCCATCCATCGCACCCACCAGCACGGGAATGGGCCGCACCGGGTAGTACGGCACCTGCTTGCCGCCCGCGGACTCGCGGACCAGCGGCGTCAGCGGGTGGTGCTCCGTGCGCACGGGGAAGGCCAGCGCGCGGGCCATGGCCTCGGGTGTGACGGGCGGGAGCGCCTGCTCCTCCTCCACGTCCTGAAAGCCCTCCTCGTCGGGAAAGGACTCTCCGGCTTCTGGAGACGACGGCAGGGCCTCCGAAGGCAGCGCGTCCAGGGCCGAGGCCACCGGCGCGGCGGAGGGCACGGCCGGGATGGGGGTGTCGAAGTTTGCGCGGGGCAGGGACTCCGCGTCCGCGTTGGTGGATACACCGAGGAAGAAGGGCACTCGCGTCTCAAGCAGCACCTGCGCGAAGGCCAGGTCCATGCCCGGGTCCGTGGAGCGCTCGTCCATCACCGCGTCGAAGACGATGGCGCGCGCGCCCTCGGCTTCCAGTTGCTCCACCACCCGGGCCCACAGGTTGCGGCTGTAGGGCCAGTTACCGTAGTTGCGCGCGTACTGCGGGTTGGCGCGAATGCCGTCCAGGGTGGGCTGGTCGATGGCCAGTATCACCACGTGGGGCGACTTCCCGCGCTTCCCGGTGAAGGTGGTGACTGTCCTGTCGTAGGCGCCGCGCTCGGCCTCCTCCAGCCAGCCGCCCAGTGAGGCCCCCAGCAGCTCACATGCGGCCGCCAGCGCGGTGGCCAGCGCCGCCACGCCCAGCATGGGCCTCCAGTGGTTGCGCCACCGCAACCGGAGAATCTTCCAGCGCTCGCCTGCCACGGTCCCCCTCTTGCGACGTATGCCGTGGATCACACTAGCCCAGTCCGGGCCAGGCCCGTCAGCCCGTCTGCCAGGCCCGGGAAGAGCCCCAGGCGCCGTGCCTGTCTCCCACCCGGAGGACAGGTGGCTCCCGGCGTCTCGACGGCCCCGGCTTCTTTCTATTCTCCCGGAAGTGGAAATGGGGGACGTGGGCGCGGAGGCCTTCCGCGGCGGTGGCCCGGCCCCGGCTCCTTGGACGTAGGTCCAAGCCAGCCATGCGGGCAGGCCGTCGCAATCCCTGAAGCCGCCCGGGCGGCGTCTCGTACAGGGTTTGCCGCTCTCCTGCTTCGTCCGGACCTTAAGCGCCGATGTCGGAGGGCTTCCGGCCTTCCACCGCCCCGCGAAAAGGAGTCAGACGTGGCATTGGATATTTTTCAGGAGAAGGGCGTCCCGCTCGACCGCCAGGTCTTTACCTGGAAGGACCTCGTCCGACGCCCCTACAGCAAGCTGGACGACGACGCCTTCACCCGCGTGTGCGTCATCTACATGAACGGCATCATGGCGGACGCGCTGCGCACGAAGCACGCCATCGCCCGCATGAACCGCGACCTGCGCGAGCAGCTCGCCCTGGTGCGCCGCGTGGAGCATCACGAGCAGACGCTCATCAACTGGCTCAACCCGCCCGACCAGACGCCGCTGGAGACCACGCTCGGCTTCGAGCAGGTGGCCATCGAGGTGACGGCCAGCGTCGCCCTGCGCGAGCCGGACCCGTACCTCGCCCAGACGTACCGCTTCGGCCTGCTGGAGGACTTCGACCACCTGTACCGGTACGGCGCCCTCTATGACCGCCTCGAGGGCAAGGACCCCAACAACATCACCCAGTCCTATACGGACATCATCCCCGGGCGCCCCACGTCGGTGGAGCACCGCAACCCGCTGGATGACCTGCGCCGGCCGTACGACAAGCGCACCGCGGCGCCGCTCACCAAGATTCACGCCATGAGCATCACCGCCGCGGAGAACCAGACGCACGACTACTACATGACGGTGGGCCCGTTCTTCAGCGACCCGGTGGCGCGCCAGCTCTACGCGGAGATTGCCTCCATCGAGGAGCAGCACACCTCCATGTACGAGTCGCTGCTGGACCCGGACGAGACGCTGCTCGAGAAGCTGGTGATGCACGAGTGCATGCAGGTCTACAACTTCTACTCGTGCCTCGCGTACGAGAAGAACCCGCGCATCAAGGAGATCTGGCAGCGCTTCACCGACTACGAGCTGGGCCAGCTCCACCACATGATTGGGCTCTTCCAGCAGGTGGAGGGCCGCGACGCGGCGGAAATCCTCCCGAAGACGCTGCCGGAGCCCATCGGCTTCAAGGAGCACCGCGAGTTCGTCCGCAAGACGCTGAACCAGGAGGAGGACCTCGCCTCCAACGGGCCGGACTACGTGCGCATGGCCGACCTGCCACGAGACCACCGCTCGTTCGTCTACCGCGACCAGCTCAACTCCGACGGCTCCCCGTCTGAGACGGTGGCGGCCGGCTACCAATGGACTCCCGGGACGGAGCTCGCCGCGCGCGCGCAGCGCATGGGCTCGGTGCTCGAGGGAAAGAAGGTTCACTGACATGAAGAAGACGACCAGCGACATCGGCATGAACAGGACGGGCATCGCCACCTCGCCCGTGGACTCCGCGGACATCACCCAGGCGGCGCAGAAGCGTCAGCCGAGCCACCTGGGGGACGACTCGCTCCTCCTCAAGGTGCGCCAGCAGTACGCGATGGAGTCGGACGGCGTCGGCAGCGTGCCGCCCCCGGCCAGCCTCAAGGGCGTGGCGAAGACGGCGGTGGACATGCTCAAGGGCTCCAAGCCCACCGTCTTCATCGACAAGCTGGGCGAGCGCGCCGCCTTCGAGCGCTCCGGCGTCCGGCTCTACCAGGGGGCCCTCGCGAAGTTCGAAGTCCTGGGCAGCTGGGAGGGCGGCCCCACCCGCGAGGGCCTGGAGCGCATCCTCAACGACGAGCTGTCCCACTTCGGCCTCGTGTCCGAGTCCCTGACGAAGCTGGGGGCGGACCCCACGGCGATGACGCCCTGCGCGGACGTGGCGGCGGTGACCTCCATGGGCCTGCCCGCCGTCGTCAGCGACCCGCGGATGAACCTGCGCGACACGCTGCACGCGCTGCTGGTGGCGGAGCTGACGGACAACGCCGGCTGGGAGATGCTCATCGAGCTGGCGCGCGGCCTGGGCCACGACGCCCTGGCGGAGCGCTTCCAGCTCGCGCTGGACGCGGAGGCCGAGCACTTGACGATGGTGCGCGGCTGGCTGTCCGCGGGTGTCACCCTGGAGGCGCGCGCCAACCCGGTGCCCCAGGCGGAGGCGGGCGCCGGCCTCACGCCGACGGTGTAGCCGCCTTCAGAAGGACGAGCCCGGCTCCTGGAGGAAGCGCTCTTCCTCCGGGGTGGACGGGCGCCCCAGCGCCACGTTGCGGTGGGGGAAGCGGCCGAAGCGCTCGATGACCTCCCGGTGCCGCCGGGCGTAGTCGAGCGGCTCGCGGCTGTCCCGGTGGTACAGGGCGAGCATCTCGAAGAGGGCCACGGCCAGCCGCTGGTCGTGGACCTCCTCGCTGTGCTCGAAGGGAAGGTAGATGAACCACCGCCACACCGGCGGCAGCGCCATGTCCAGCCCGCGCGCCAGCGCCAGCTGTGACACCTCGCGCGCCTGCGCGTCCGTGGCGAAGGCCCGGGGCGTGCCCCGGAAGAGGTTGCGGGGAAACTGGTCCAGCAGCAGCACCAGGGCCAGGCAGCTTCGCGGCTCGTCGCACCACGCGGCCAGCGCACCGGAGGCGGCGGCCTCGTGGCGGGTGAGGAAGCGGCGGCGGCATTCCTCGTCGAAGGCCGCGTCGCGTGTGAACCAGCGCTCCCGGGGGCGGACGCTGGCGGGGTTGAGGATGGGGTCCGGCGGTTGGCCGAACCAGAAGCCGAGGACTTCCTCCGCGCTCGCCATGGCGTACCTCCTGCTGGACCCCAGAGGCCCTCTTTGTACACCGCCAACGCCCGGGCTGGCGGCGGGGAGGGGGCGGCACCACCTTCCACCGGACAGTCGCGGGGCCTTCGCGCGCCACGGCCATGGGAGGATTCGGATGGAGACGACGACGCAGGACCCGACGACGCGGACGGTGCCGGGCCCGGTGAAGCGCACGGCCCTCAACCCCACGCTGCGCACGGAGTCGGTGGTGGCGCTGGGCACCTTCGGCGCGCTCACCGTGGGCGCGGCGGTGCTGGGCGGGCGGCAGAGCTCCGCGGACCAGCTCTGGTACAAGCGCCTGAGCAAGCCTTCCTTCCAGCCGCCGCCGAAGGTCTTCGCCCCGGTGTGGACGGTGCTGTACGGCCTCATCGCGCTCTCCGGGTGGCGCGTGTGGACGGCGCCCGCGGGGGCTCGCCGCTCCAGGGCGCTGGCCCTGTGGGGCGTGCAGTTGGGCCTCAACGCCGCCTGGTCCTGGCTCTTCTTCGGCAAGCACCAGCCGCGTCGCGCGCTGGCGGACAACCTGGCGCTCCTGGGGAGCATTGGCGCCTACGTGGCCACCACGCGAAACGTGGACCGCCCGGCTGCCTGGATGGTGGCGCCCTACCTGGCCTGGGTGGGCTTCGCCAACGTGCTGAACGCCGAAATCGTCCGTCGCAACCCGTAGGCCGCCCGGGCCGCAAGTGCCGGGAAGAAGGCGGGAAACCGCCCGTCCGGCGGCCTGCTCGGGGACGGGAAAATCCCCCGTGAATTCCCGCTCCGGGAAGATGGGGGACGGGTGCCGTTGAGAGAGCGACCGCCATGGACGCTTTCGCCCTGCAACCATCCGCGCTGTTCCCGGGTTCCCTCCTCAAGCGGAGCTTGACGGGGAAGGAGGGGACGGGTCAGCCTGCACCCCGAGTGGAAAGCAGGCCTCTTTCATCGCCGACCCTGGACAGCCGGTGGTTCGCGGCATTCGCCCGGGAGCATGAGGCGGCGCTGCACGCCACCGCCATGCGCCTGTGCGGCAACGCCACCGACGCCCGGGACCTCGTCCAGGACACCTTCGAACGCGGTCTGCGCAACCTCGCCCGGTACAAGGTCGGGACGGATGGGCGCGCGTGGCTGCTCACCATCCTCCACCACCTGTTCATCGACCGCTGCCGCTCCCGCACGCGTGAGCGCCGCGCGGACGTGTCCGCCGAGGACATGGAGGAGCGCATCGCCGCGCCGGAGGTGGAGGCCGCCCCCGCCTGGGCCTCCATCAGCCCGGAGCAGCTGCGCGACGCGCTGGAGAAGATTCCGGAAGAGTTCCGCATGGTGTACCGGCTGCATGCGCTGGAGGGCCGCTCGTACATCGAAATCGCCGAGCGCCTCGGGATTCCGAAGGCCACCGTGGGCACCCGCCTCATCCGCGCGCGCCGCAAGCTGAAGGAGCTGTTGATGCCCACGCCCCCGGGCGAAGGGGAGGGCACATGAGCACGCCGGAGCCCCTGGACATCCACGACCAGGTCCACGCCTTCGCGGACGGCGAGCTGTCCCCGGAGGAGGCGGACGCCTTCCGCGCCCACCTGGGCACCTGCGCGCAGTGCCAGGAGGACCTGGACGACATCCTCCAGCTCCAGGCGCTCGGGGGGCGGCTGGGGGAAATCGAAGCGCAGCCGGCTCCGCAGACGACGCCCCGCCGGGACGACGCGCCCTCGCGCGCCTTCCGTCCCGCGTGGAGCCGCCGGGGCAACCGGGTGGCGGCGCTGGCCCTGGCGGGCTCGCTGGCCGCGGTGCTCGCGGTGGTGGTGCTGCGCTCGCCGGACGTGGGGCCCCAGGCCGGGCACGACGCGATGGCGCTGGCGCCCACGCGCTCCATGGAGGCGCGGCTGAGCTGGTCCGGTGCCAGCGCGCACCGGCCCTACGGCGTGCTGCGCTCGGGCGACGAGCGCCCGAGGGAGCTGGTGCCGCTGCAGCAGCTGGCGAAGCTCGAGGAGGCGGGGGACCTCCACGGGCTGGCGACGGGGCACCTGCTGCGCGGGGAGCGGGACCAGGCCGCGGAGTACCTCCAGCGCACGCCGACGTCGCCGGACGTGGACAGCGACAAGGCCGTGGTAGCGCTGTCGAAGGGGGAGCTGGAGGAGGCCCTCATCCTGCTGGACGGCGTGCTGGAGAAGCACCCCCAGCACCCGGAGGCGCTGTGGAACCGGGCGCTGGTGCTGCGCGAGCTGGGCCTGGACGCGCTGGCGGCGGACGCGTTCGACGCGGTGGCGGGCCTGCGCGAGCCGGGCTGGGCGGAGGAGGCGAAGGAGCGCGCGGAGGCGCTGCGCCGGCGGCTGGAGGGGCAGCGCGGCACGTGGGACGACGCGCAGAAGGCCGGCAAGGCGCTGGCCGCCGAGGGCACGCCCTTTCCGGAGGGCCTCGCCCGCGCGGTGCCGGGCTCGGCGCGCAACGCCCTCTACTCGGCCCTGTGGGCGGCGCCGTCCGCGGACGCCGTGAAGGCGCTGCTGCCGCTGGCGCGCGTGCTGGACGCGCACTACGGCGGGGACACGCTGGAGCGCCGCGTCTCGCGCGTGGCCGGCCTGGACTTCAAGCGCCGGGGCCCTCTGGCGGAGCGCTACCGCCAGGTGGTGCTGGGGACTTTCGACGCCTCGGGGCTGGACGCGTACGTGCGCGAGCTGGAGGCCTCGGGCAACTCCGACTTCCTGCTGGCCGTGCTCCCGCTGACGGGGCAGCTCCCGGCCCGGCTGCCCGAGTACGAGAAGGCCGCGAAGGCGCTGGGCGACCCGTGGTTCACCCTCAACGTGGAGCGCGAGGCGGCCCGGGCGGAGTTCGCGCGGGGCGACCTGGCCGGCGCCGAGGCGCGGCTGCTCCGCGCGCTGCCGGCGTGCCGCGCGGCGAAGGCGGACTACCGCTGCGGGCAGATGGAGTACGTGCTCGGCCACATCTACACGGAGGAGCACCGGCTGGTGGAGGCGCGCGAGCACGCGGTGGCGGGCCTCCAGCTGGCGCGGCAGGCGCAGGAGTGGACGCAGCAGTCGGACCTGCTGATGGTGCTGGGCAACGTGGCGCGCTACCGCAACGCCTTCGCGCTGGCCCGGGCGTACCTGGGCGAGCAGGCCGCGCGCGACGGCCGGTGCGCCGCCCGGCGCCAGGTGCGGGAGGGGCTGGCGGCGATGCAGGTCTTCGCCCTGCGCCCGAAGCAGGCGCGCGAGGAGCTGGAGCAGGCCCCCGCGTGTGACGTGCCCTTCTACATCAACGGCGCCTTCGTGCAGGCGGACCTGGCCCGGTTGGATCCGCGCCCGGGGGACGTGGAGGCGCTGCGCGACGGGCTGCGCAAGCTGGAGTCCTCCGGCCTGCTGCGCCCCGGCGAGCGCGCGCTGGCCACCCACGTCGAGGGCCGCGCCGTCATCGAGAAGAACCCCGAGGAGGGCCGCGCGCTCTTGCGCAAGGCCATCGCCGAGGGCAACCGGCTGGGCTCCGAGGACCCGGTGGCCTGGAAGGCGCGGGCGTACAGCTACTCCTCGCTCATCCTGGACGCGGGCCGTGCGGGGGACTGGGCCGGGGCGCTCGCCCTCTTCGCGGAGGAGTCCGGCGCCGGTGCTCCGGAGCGCTGCGAGCTGGGCGTGGAGGTGCACGACGAGCGCACCCTGGTGGCGGCGAAGGGGCCGGACGGAGCGCTCGTGGGCCACTTCGACGCGAGCCGCCGCTCGCCGGACTTCGACGTGACGAAGCTGGTGCCGCAGGCGGTGGTGGCGGCGCTGAAGCCGTGCGAGCACGTGCGCGTCTTCGCCCGCTACGCCGTCCACGGGCAGGCCGGCCTGCTGCCGCCGGAGCTGGCGTGGAGCTACCACACGGGCGCGAAGCGGACGGCGCCGGCGGTGACGGCCGCGCGGCCCCTGGTGGTGCATGACGTGGAGGCGCCGGCCTCGCTGAACCTTCCCCGGCTGCGCAGCTGGGAGCTGTCGGGCGCGGCCTCGCCCCGCCGGGTGGAGCTGACGGGCGCCGCGGCCACGCCGTCGCGGCTGCTGGCGGAACTGGCGGACGCCACCGAGGTGGAAATCCACGCCCATGGCCTGGTGAACCTCGGCGTGTCGGACGCGTCGCTGCTGGTGATGGCGCCGGAGTCGGACGGCCGCTACGCGCTCACCGCGGGCGAGGTGCGCCGGCAGAAGCTCAAGGGCGCGCCGGTGGTGGTGCTCGGCGCCTGCCAGGCCGCGCGCACGGCGCCGTACCTCCACGCGCCGTGGAGCCTTCCCGTCGCCTTCGCCGAGGCGGGCGCGCGCGCCGTGCTCGCCTCGCCCATCGACATCCCGGACGCCGAAGCCGGGCCCTTCTTCGAGCGGGTCATGGAGCGCATCCGCGCTGGTGCACCCGCCGCCATCGCACTCCGGGACGAGCGCATGCGTGCCCTCGGCGCGCGTCCCGACAGCTGGGTGAAGACAGTCGTCGTCTTCGAATAGCCCGGCCGCCGCACCCCCTCCCTCACGGTCCAGTCTCCCTCACGCACCCGGTGCCCCAGCGCCGGCAACGCCGTACGTGTCACCCTTCACACCGAGGTCCACACCATGAAGCCCATCCGCTGCTCGCTGCTCGCCGCCGTCGCCCTGTCCGCCGCCGCCTGCAACGTCGACCCTGCCTTCGCCGAGGCGGAGTCGGGCGCGTTCGAGTCCCAGTCGCAGGCGCGGGTCAGCACCGTGCCCACGTCTGTCCCCAACTACTGCCCCAGCGCCATCATCGTCCCGCCGGGCACGCTGCCCACCACCGGCCCCACGCACATCTCCGCCTACAGCACGGCGCCGCTGTACCCGATGGGCACGGGCCTGCGCAGCGCGCACACCGTCATCTTCACGGACCCGTCGGACCCGTCCGGCAGCTGGCAGGCCTTCGGCTTCGACGTGAGGGGCTACCGCCAGGTGTTCTACGTGTCCGGGCACAACGCGCGCGAGCTGCGCCTGCTGCTCAACAAGCTTGCGACGGACATCGACAACCTGGAGCAGGACACCAGCACCGACAGCGGCTTCTCGTGGGGCATGAGCGGCCAGGTGGGCGGCCCCATCCTCCCGCAGCCCGGCATCCACGAGGGCGCGTGGAAGGTGGCGTGGAACAACGCCTACCAGATGCACGTCTTCATGCAGTAGGCGCGGGGCGCCTCTCGCGCCTTCAGAACAACCGGAACACGTCCGCCAGCACGCCGCACGGCCCGTAGTGGCGCTGCTGGGAGGGCGAGTCGTAGACGATGAGCACCGAGTCGTCCGGCTCGAAGTAGGAGAACAGGGCCACGCCCTCGGCGTGGTCCGCCTTCTCCGAGCGGGGCACGTCGAACAGCGGCTCCAATCCACCCGGCTCCTGCCGGTGGATGGAGTCCTGGGTGAGATTCAGGCCATTGCGCAGCCGGTAGAGGCGGATGGTGCCGTCCAGCGGCAGCGTGGGCCCGGCGAGGATGAGCAGGTCATTCCCATGCCGGCTCAGCTCGCGGATGCCCAGGCCGTCCAGGTCGAGGAAGTGCTTGCGGTACCAGCCGCCCTTCTTCTTGCGGCGGGGCTCGAGCAGGCCGTGGCCGGTGGCGTCGACCTCCATCTCCAGCAGCACCGCCCAGCCGCGCAGCACCGGGCCGCGCAGCCCCAGGAAGACGCGGTCGCCGTGCACCGCGAGCCCCTCGATGTCCAGGCCGTTGTCCTTGCTGGGAATGGCCAGCGCACCGGGCGGCGCGCCCGGGCCCGCCGGCACGAGGAAGGGGCCGAGGTGCTCGTCCTCCCGCAGCAGCTCCACCAGCCGGTTGGCGCTGTCGGAGGGCTCCATCTTCACCGTGCCCTTCTTCGGGCGCGCGCCGCCGTTGCCGCCCTTTCGCGGCGCGTTCGCCTTCTTCAGCGTGGGCAGTGGAAGGCGCGCCAGCACGAAGCGCGCGGGCTGGTGCTCCACGGTGGCCAGCCGGGCGAGGTCCTTCTCCACGCCCTTGCCCTTGGGCTTCTTGCGCACCGAGCTGTGTGAGCCGACGAGCCACAGGTGGCCGTCCTGCATGTCCAGCGCCTCGATGTCCATCTCCTCGCCGCCCTCCACGCCCAGCAGGCCCGCCACGTCATGGCGTTGCTGGTGGGAGAAGACGCGAGGCTCCTCGGGACTGAGGCGGTGCAGCACCCCGTGCTCGTCGGACGCCACCCAGACGCTGCCGTCCGGGGCGCGCGCGGCGGCGGACAGGTCCTCCGGCACCGCGGCGTCATCCTGGTCGAACTTCAGCAGCAGGCGTCCGAGGAGCTGGGGCTGTTCCATGCCGTGAGTCTAGTTGCGCAGCTTCGTCGGCTTGGGCGGGTTCATCGCCAGTACCGCCGCGAAGTAGCGTGCCTGACTCTCGGTGGTGCAGCGGACCTCCTGGATGCGCCCGCCCATCCTCACGCGGACGATCCAACCTTCATTGTCTCGGGTCAGTGCGGGCGTGTCCGTCGTCATGGTCTCCATCCTTGGTGTCATCCTCCGCCCTCGGATAGAGCAGCCGCCATGCCAGCGACGGAAGCGTGCGAATCCAGGCGCTTCCCCTGTCCTGTTGGCCGATGGAAGACAGCCCGGACTGTAAGTTTTGCGAACCCCGGGGTGACGGAGCTTCAGTGGACGTGCCGGTCCGGTTGCTCCACGGGCGGCTGCGTGGTGGCGCCCGTCAGGAGGGGCAGGGCGACGTGGAAGGTGGAGCCCCGGCCCACCTCGCTCTCCACCCAGATGCGGCCCCCGTGGCGCTCGACGATGTCGCGGCTGATGTAGAGCCCGAGCCCCAGCCCGCCGTACGAGCGGGACGAGACGTTGCGCGCGCGGAAGTAGCGGTCGAAGAGGAGCTTCTGCTGGTCCGGGGGGATGCCGATGCCCGGGTCCTTCACCGACAGCAGCGCCAGGTCGCCGCGCGTGTGCAACTCCACGCGGATGGTGCCGCCGTCCGGGCTGTACTTGAAGGCGTTCTCCACCAGGTTGGCGATGACCTGCTCCAGCCGGTACGGGTCCCCCCGCACGAGCATGGGCTCGGGCGGGCGCTCGAAGTGGACGGTGTGGGCGCCGCGGTGGACCTCCATGGCCTGGAGGACGTGCTCCACCAGGGCGTCCAGCCGCGTGGCCTCCGGGTGCAGCGCGAGCCGGCCCGCCTCGATTCGCGACGCGTCCAGCAGGTCATTGATGAGGCCGGTGATGCGCAGGAGGTGCTGGCGGGCATGGCGCAGCGTGGACGGGTCCACGTGCTCGCCGCGCTCCAGCTTCCGCTCGAGCGTGGCCAGCCGGAGGCTGAGCGGGGTGAGGGGCGTCTTCAATTCGTGCGAGGCGATGGAGAGGAAGTCGTCACGCACGCGGATGGCCTCCTGCGCCTCGCGGTACAGGCGGCCGCGCTCCTCGTCGGCGAGCCTGCGGTCGGTGACGTCCTCAATCATGATGCCCACCCCCAGCACGCGGCCGTCCGTGGCGCGCACCGGATAGAAGCTGCCGGCCAGGACGCGGGACTCGCCCGTCAGCCCCAGGTCCTCGGAGGTCGTCTCCCGCTTCTCCATGGGCTCGCCCGTCTCCAGCACGCGCCGCATCAGCTTCTCCACCTCGGTGCCGATGGGGCCGAGCACCTCGCGGGGGCGGCGGCCCACGTGGGCCTCGGGCGGGACGCCGTTGATGTCGGCGAGCACGTCGTTGACGCGCACGTAGCGCAGGTCCTGGTCCAGGAGGCCCAGGCCGATGGGGGCGGTGCGGAAGAGCGTGTCGAGCTGGGCGAGGCCCTCGTCACGCTCGTGCTCGGTGCGGCGCCGCTCGGAGATGTCCTCGACGATGCCCACGCCGCCCTCGACCTGGCCCGTCTCGCTGAAGCAGGGGGCGAAGCGCACGTGGACGGGCGTCGACTTGCCGGAGGTGACGGAGTGGTAGTCGCCCTCGTAGTCGGAGCCGTGCCCGGAGAGCGTCTTGCGCACGCAGCGCATGATGCTCTCGTCGCGGATGGACAGGAGGTTGAGGCCCACGAGGATGCGCTTGGGCGAGCCGATGATGCGGATGAAGCGCTCGTTGCAGGCGGTGATGACGGGGGTGTTGTCGAAGTGGAAGATGCCCAGGGGCGCGTTCTCCACCACGACGCGGTAGAGGGCATCGCCGTTGGTGCTCTCGGGGAGGAAGCCCGTGCCCGTCTGGAGCGTGTGCTCCATGGGCTCGTTGACGGTGTCGATGACCTCGTGCAGGCGGCGGAAGTTGATGACGATGCGCTCGTCGCCGCCCTGGCCGCTGGCGCCCACGGTCAGCTCCACGAGGATTTCCACGCCGTCCTTGCGGCGGGCGAGCACGCGGGTGGCGCGGCCGCCGAGCGCATTGCGGCGGGACAGCAGGTAGCGCAGCAGGCTCTTGCCGCCATACTGGTGCAGGCGCTGGGGGAAGAGGCGCGAGACGGGCTGGCCGTGGAGCTCCTCGCGCTTCCAGCCGAGCAGCCGCTCGGCGGCGCTGTTGAGGAGGCGCACGTGCTCGTCAGCGTCGCAGGCCACGAACGGGTCCACGGCGGCGTCCAGCCAGGCGCTGAGTTCATCGATGGCTCCGGCCATGCGCTCCCCTGTGCCGCCCTGCCCATGAATGGCTGGCGAGCTGGGACATGGGGGCCCTGGCGCCCGCATCGCGATACGCGGGGGGGCGCGTCCCCTTTCCATACAGGTAGCCATCAGCGGGCCAGGCCGCGCCTCCCCGCTCACATCAACCCCCCTCGTCCAGGTCCGTCCGTGAGGCAGGCAGCGGAGCGGGCGCCACCCGGGTGCCGCTTCCGCGAGCGTCAGCGGGCATGAGGGCGGGCGCGGTGCGCGCGATGCCTGGGGGGCTCCCCGCCGGACCGGCTCTCGCGCGCGTGGTGGGCCTTCGCGTCCGCTTACCTTCGCTTCGGCTTGCGCGTCGCGGGCTTCGCGCTTCCGTGGCCGCGAGGGGCCTTCTCGCCGCGACTCCCACGCGCGGCCTCCGCGCTCCGGGCCGGGGGCCGTGAGCGGCTCGTGCCGTCCGGGCGCGGGGCCTTCGCACCGTTGCCGCCACCGCGTGGGCCCGGCGCCTCCGCTGCCTTCAGCGCCAGCGCCTCCAGCCGCTCGCGCATCGAGCGCGTCTCCTCTTTCAGCCGGTCCAGTTCCTCGCGCAGCGACGCCACCTCGCGCGCCTGGGGCTCGCCCTCCCGCAGCGCACGCACCGTCTCTCGCGCCGCGCGGCGCGCGCGCGGGTCCTCGAGCGGCGTGCCCTCCAGCGCGGGGATGAGCCGCCGGTCGCCGAGCGTGCGCCCCGCCTCGAACACGCCCATCTGCACGCGGAAGAGCGGGTCTCTCAGCAGCTCCGCCAGCAGGTCCACCGCCTCGCGCTTGCGGCCGGCGACCTCCGCCAGCTTCGCCACGGCCTGCGTGGCCGCACGGCGCAGGCCGCGCGGCTGCCCATATGCCGTGCGCGCCGCGACGAGGGGGAACGCCGCCGGGTCCTGCGACTCGGCGAGCCCGTCCACCGCGCCCACGGCGATGACGTCCTGGAATGAGGGCCGGGTGGAGACGGCCTCCAGCACGCTCACCGCGTCCGGCGCGCGCACCCGGCCGTAGCTGCGCGCGGCCTCGCCCTCGACGAAGTAGCTGGCGTCTCCGGCCTCCACCAGCGCGCGCAGGCGGGCGGCCACCTCCGTGTCGCGGCGGAACTCGCCCAGCGCGGCGACGACGGCGCGGCGCACGCGGGGGTGCTCGGTGGCCAGCGCGGCCAGCAGTCGCGCGCGGGACTCGGGCGTGCGCAGCCGTCCCAGCGACTTCGCGCACGCGGCGCGGGTGCCCCAGAAGAGGCGCGCGTCCCCGAGCGCTTCACCCAGCGCCTCCACGGCGCGGAAGCCCCCGTGTCTGCCCAGGGCGGCGGCGGCCTCGGTGCGGGCGCGCATCTCCGGCGCGGCGCGCAGCTCCTCCAGCCAGAGCGCCGCGCCCTTGTCCACGTCCACCGTGCCGAGCACCTCGCGGCGCGGGTCCACGCGCACCTGCGTGGGCGCGGCGGCGCAGGGCAGCAGGAACGAGTGCTCCGCGTCCGTCACCTCCAGCCGGTGGAGCGTGTCCCGCCCGTCGACGGTGAGGGCCACGTCGAGCGGCAGGCGGAACACGGGCGTGCCCGAGTCGGTGCGCTGCGTCTGGCGGACCTTGAGGCGCAGGCGCGCGTCCTCGGCCTCGTAGCGGACCTCCACCTTCAGCTCCGGGTGGCCGGGCGCGAAGACGTACTGGTCGAAGAAGCCGTCCAGGTTGTGGCCGGTGGACTCCTCGAAGGAGCGCGACAGGTCCACCGTCTCCACGGCGCCGTGGCGGTGGCGGGCGACGTAGTGGCGCAGGGCGCGGAAGAAGAGCGCGTCCCCCAGGCGGCGGCGCAGCTCGTGGAGGACGAGCCCGCCCTTCTCGTAGAGGTGCCGGTCGAACACGTCCATGGGCGCGTGGAAGCGGCGCGCGACGATGGGGCGGGCGTAGCGCTCGCGCACCTCGCCCAGGTAGCCGTCGAGCTGCGCGCCCCGGTGCTGGTCCGCCTCGTCCTGCCCGTCGGCGCGCTCCTTCCAGAGCACCTCGCACCAGGTGGCGAAGCCCTCGTTGAGCCAGCCGTGCGGCCAGTCGCGGCAGGTGAGCAAATCACCGAACCACTGGTGCGCCAGCTCGTGCGACACGAGCGGCTCCGCGTTGTAGTCCGGCTGGGCGCGCGCGTCGTGGAGGACGCTGTCGGTGAGGCTGGTGGCGGTGGTGTTCTCCATGCCGCCGAGGATGAACTCGGTGAGGAACACCTGGGCGTAGCCGCTCCACGGGAAGGGCTCTCCGGTGGCCTCCTGGAAGACGCGAATCATCTCCGGCGTGCGGCGCACGCAGCGCAGCGCGTCCTCGCGGCGGCCCTTCGGGAAGAGGTAGCGCAGGGGCACGTTGCCCACGGAGTCGGTGGCCTCCTCGAACTCGCCCACCGCGAGCGTGACGAGGTAGGGCGAGACGGGCTGCTCCATCCGATAATGCTGCGTGCGGCGCGCGCCGTGGGTGCTGTCGCCCACCAGCGTGCCATTGGACAGGGACGTCATCTCCGCGGGGAAGGTGGCGAGGACCTCCGACGTGGCCTTCTGCGCGGGCGTGTCGAGGCAGGGGAACCACGCGCGCGCGTCGATGTCCTGCCCCTGCGTCCACGCCTGGCGGGGACGGTCGGGGTAGCCGGCGTCGGGGCCCCAGAAGTAGAGGCCGCGGCGCGGGCGGCACGTGTAGTGGATGGCCACCTCGCACGCGTGGCCGGGGCCCAGTGACGAGGGCAGCTCGACGCGCACGTGCGCGCCGGAGTTGGAGAAGCGCGCGGGGTGCCCGTCGGCGAGCACCCGGGACACGTCGAAGTCCACCGCGTCGAAGGTGACGGTGGACACCGGGCGCAGCGCGGAGACGCGCGTGGTGCAGACGCCGGAGAGGCGCTGCTGCTCGAAGTCCAGGTCCAGCTCGATGCGCACGTGCTCGGCGCGGACGGGACGCTCGGCGGCGTAGTGCTCGGTGGCGCCAGGCAGGGAGAACGGGTGGAGGTCGCCGGAGGCGGACTCGGACGCGTGACGGTGGCAGCAGCGCATAAGCGTTGGCGACTCTTCCGCATGCCTGCTCCACCGTCGAGCGGGAGCGCACCAGAGGGCACCCCAGCGTCGGCTATCAACGAAGTCGACCAGGAGACGTCCGGCGCCCCGGGACGCCTCCGGCCCCGCGCCCTCCCGCCCGGCCCGGTTCCCTTGCAATTGCCCCGAGAACTCAATATTCTCAAGGTCGATATTGATTTTGGACCTATCATGGCGCCTCGGACCTTGATTCATCCCATGCCGACCCGGTGTCCCGTCTGTGGCGAGGGCACGCATGTGGAGCGTGTGCGCTGCGGCGCGTGTGACACGGCGGTGGAGGGGCGCTTCACCACGGGCTGGGTGCAGGGGCTGTCGCCCGAGCAGCTCGCCTTCGTGCGCGTGTTCCTGAGCTGCCGCGGGAAGATCAAGGACGTGGAGCAGGTGCTGGGGCTGTCCTATCCCACGGTGGTTTCGCGGCTGGACGCCGTGGTCGCCGCGCTGGGCGAGGACGGCCCGGCCGCCGCGCCGCCGCCGCCCGCTCCGCCGCGCGGTGGTCAGCGCCGCGCGCAGATTCTCGATGACCTCGCGGCCGGGCTCATCGACGCAGACGAGGCCGCACGACGCCTGAAGAAGGCCCAGGAGTGAAGGCCATCATGTCCGAGTCAGAGCCCTCCCCGCAGTCTTCCGAAGCCACGTCGGACACACCGCCCGGTGCCTCGCCGCGTCCGGGTGAGCGTCACCTGATTCCGTGGGGCCAGCGGGCCGAGCTGGAGCTGCACGCGAGCGCGGCGGCCCTCACGCTGACGCCCCTTCCCGAGGGCGAGAAGCCCTACCTCGTGGCGCACGGGCCGGTGGACGTCCAGGTGCGCGAGCGCGGCAGCGTCACGCGCGTGGAGCTGAACATCCGCGAAGGCGGCTTCTGGTCCTTCCTGTGGCGGAGCATGCCGCAGGTGGAGCTGTTCCTCCCGGCCAACGCCCGGGCCCGGCTGAAGCTGGACGCGGGCATGGTGCGCGTGGCGGGGCTGAAGGACTGCGAGCTGGACGTGACGACGGACGCGGGCATGGCGGACGTGCGCGACGTGCACGGCAAGCTGACGCTGCGCACCCGCGCCGGCAGCATCTTCGGCCAGCGGGTGGGCGGGACGTTCGACGTGCAGGCCTCGGCCGGCTCGGTGAAGCTGGAGGTGGACGCGCTCACGCCGGGCGAGCACCGCATCGTGTCGCAGATGGGCGCGGTGGACGTGCGGCTGGTGCCGGGGCTGGACGTGTCGATTGAGGCGCGCACGTCGCTGGGCTCGGTGCGCAACGGCTACCCGTCGCGTCCGGGCGCGCCCACGCGGCTGCGGCTGGAGACGGACCTGGGCTCGGTGCGCGTGCGCGAGTCCCACGCGCCGGGGCGCGAGGCGGACGGCGAGGAGCCGCACGGCTGGGAGCACGACGCCCGGCGCTGGCAGCGGCAGACGGAGCGGTGGCAGCGCCGCGCGGAGCGTCACGCCGAGCGCTGGTCTCGGAGCTGGGGCGGCCCGCCGCCATGGGCCGGGCACGGCCGGCCTCCGGAGCCTCGTCCGCCGGGCTGGGGCGGACCGTCGCCGTGGGCCGCGTACGGCCGTCCTCCGGAGCCTCGTCCGACGACGGCGGGCGTTCCCGACGAGGAGCTGCGCCGGGTGCTGCAGCTGGTGAGCGAGGGGAAGGTGAGCGTGGAGGACGCGGAGAAGCTGCTGCGCGCCATGCAGCGCTGAGCCGGGTAGGCTCGCGTCCACCGTGCAGTCCGTCCTCTTCTTCTCCGACAGGCAGGTGCGTGAGGCGCTCTTCGCCCGGGTGGACGGGACGCGCGGGCTGCTGCTCGTGACGGGGGTGCGGCACGGGCCGGCCATGCGGACCCCGGAGGCGCGCGAGCCCTTCGCCACGCTGGAGCGCCTCCACGGTGACGTGCTCTCCCAGGTGCTGGTGGCCGACGAGGGCACCACGGAGGGCATGTGGAGGGACCCGCTGGGAGACCTGGGCGACCGGCTCTACCCGGACAGCCGCGATGACGCCTACGCCGCGTCCACCGGCTACCTCCTGCTGGAGGACGGCCGCCCGCGCGCCGTGGTGCGCAAGCACGGCACCCCGGCCGAGGACCTCTGGTTCCTCCAGGAGGCGCTCAGCCGCCTCACCCCGCGCGTGCCGGAGCCGGACCCCGCGAAGCGCCCCGGCCACAAGCGGCCGGAGCCTCCACCGCGCTCCCCCCGGCGTCCCGCCAGCTCGGGCGCGCGAGAAGAGGAGGTCGCCTGGGATGCAGAGGCCAGGCGCCCCGGCGCGCGAGGCACCGGTGCACGGGACGCGGGCGCACGTGACGCCGACGCGCGAAGCACCGGCACGCGGGGGCCCGGCGCACGAGACTCCGGCGCCCGGGCCTGGGACGACGAGGCCACTCCTCCTCGCGGCACCCGCGTGCCTCCACCGCGTCCCTCCGTGAGGGACGCCTGGACGGTGCTGGGCCTCTCCCGGGACACGCCGCTGGACGAGGCGCGCAAGGCCTTCCGCGCGCTCATCACGCAGTACCACCCGGACAAGGTCGCCCACCTCGCGCCCGAGTTCCACGAGCTGGCGGAGCGCCGCACGCGCGAAATCCTGGACGCATGGGACACCGTGGAGCGTGCCCTCTCGGGCCAAGGCGAGGGCGAGGGCGGGGACGGGGGCTGAGCACCGCTGCCTGCCTCACGGCCGGGCATGCCGGGGCCCACCGTGCTGTGAACATCTTCGGGGCATGCCGCCCTTCGACTGGCAGAACATCTGGGTGCCGGACCTCAACCTCTTCGAGGTGGTCTTCCGCGCCTCCGCCGTCTACCTCTTCGCGCAGCTCGTGCTCCGGCTGACGGGTCGCAAGGAGCTGGGGCGCTCCTCCACCTTCGACATCGTCCTGCTGCTCATCATCTCGGTGTGCCTGCGCAGGAGCATCGTGGCCGACGACGACAGCCTGACCTCGGCCTTCGTGGCCTTCGGCACGCTGGGCCTCTGGGACCGCTTCTTCTCGTGGCTCTCGATGCGCAGCGAGAAGGCGGCGGAAGTGCTGGCGGGCAGGCCCGTGGAGCTGGTGCGCGAGGGCCGCGTCAACGAGGCCAACCTGCGCAAGAGCCTGATGTCCCGCTCCGAGCTGCTCAGCCGCCTGCGCGAGCACGGCACCGAGTCGCTCCGCAAGGTCCGGCTCGCGTACCTCGAGCCGGACGGGAAGGTGACCTTCATGATGAAGAAGGAAGGCGAGGGCCCCACGCTCCAGTGAGCGCGCGCGCCCTTCAGCCCGCGGACGACACGGACGCGCCGGGCGCGGCGTCCAGCGTGAAGCGGGCGATGATGGGCATGTGGTCGGACAGCCCGTGGAAGCGGCTCTGCGGGTCGCCGAAGGGGCAGGTCTCCTGCGCGTCCAGCCAGCGCACGCCGCCCCCGGAGAACATGTGGTCCAGGTGCATGCGCATGTGCATGAAGCCCGCGGTGGGGAAGCCGCGCGACGTGTTCGGGTCAATCTGACCCACGGCGGCCTGGGCGCAGGTGAGGCACGCCTCGCCCGTGAGGTAGCGGAACACCGGTGACGCCGGCGGTGAGTTGAAGTCCCCGCAGACGATGTACGGCTCGCTGCCCGAGTGCAGGCGCATGAACTCCGCCAGCTTGCGCGCCTCGTGCAGCTGGTTGGGGCCGCAGCCCATCTTGTCCTTCGTCGCCCAGAACTCCTTCGCGAACGGCGTGGGCAGGCTCAGGTGGGTGTTGAAGATGTGGAAGCCGCGCCCGTCCGAGCGCCGCACCAGGCGCATGTGCGCGCAGATGCGGCTCTGCTTGCGGTCCTTCAGTCGCTGCACGTGGTGGTAGGTGATGTGCTGGGGCGCGTCCACGTTGTGCGTGTCCACCTGGAGGGTGCGCGTGTTGACGAGCATCGCGAGCCCGGTGGTGTAGAGCGACACCTCGCCGACCTTGTAGTGGTGGGCGCGGAAGTAGAACGCCTCGTAGGGCATCTCCCGCGCCTGGGCGCCGAAGGTCTCCACCATGCGGTCCATGAAGGCCGCCAGCTGCGTCTCTCCCGGCTGCTTGGGCCGGTGGGCGATGGTGCTGCGCAGCGAGGAGGTCTCCACCTCCTGCAGGCAGACGATGTCCGGCAGCGGGTCCAGCGAGGACAGCGCGGCGGCGACCCGGCGCTTGGGGCCCACCGTGCTCGCCAGGCCGCGCAGCATGTGGCCGAAGTAGCGGACGTTGTACGTGACGATTCGCAGACCGGAGTCGTTCATACGCAAGTGGGGGCCCGTGCCGGGCCGTACGGTGAAACTACCAACCGCGAAGCCGCGCGGCCCTGGTCCCGGGTCCGCTTGTGCACTTTCGGGACATCTGCCTGCCTGCTCGCTGCCGCGTCCGGCCGCACGCCGCCGGACACTCCGCGCTCCCGGGAGCGGGTGCCCGCCTGCCCGCCCGGCGGCAGGCCGGGCAGCGTCACGGGCGAGGACGGCCGCCGTGCCTCATGCGGAGCGCTTCACGCGCACCACGGTCTCCAGCAGGTGCTCCAGCGCCAGCCCGGGCTCCGGATTGGGACCGCGGCACAGGCCCGAGTGCACCGGGCCCGTCTGGATGATGGTGCTGCGCGGGGCCACCAGCCAGTGCCACCTGTCCTTCTGCGGCAGCCGGCCGATGGGGCCCGAGTCCTTCCCGCCGTCGCAGACGCGCCGGAAGCTCTCCAGGTGGCTGCGGACGCTGTCCACGTCCACGTCCGGCGCGAGCGCCTTCAGCCGCGCCTCGTCCAGCTCCACGCGCGCGCCGAGGTAGCGCTGGGTCGTGCAGAAGAGGACGACACCCGCGTTGATGAACTCCTCGCGCTCCACGCGGGGCACGACGCGGATGATGGCGTAGTCAAACGAGCTGGGCGCGGGCACGGTCCGCCTCCTCGAGGAACGCCGGCAGCGCGTCCACGCGCTTGAGCAGCCAGGTGACGTACGCCGCGCGGTGCGCGTCGGCGGTGGGGAAGGGGGACTCGGTGCCCGTCAGCCACGCCTCGGGGATGGCGGCGATGGTGCGCTCCACCACCTCGCGCGTGAGGGCCGCGCGCAGCGTGGCCTCCACGGTGGGCAGCGCGCTGGCCCACGGCAGCAGCACGTGGTCCTTGATGGGGCCGAAGCGGCTCTGGCTGCGCGCCTCCCAGTCCTCCCACGAGTGGTGGAAGTAGAGCGACGCCCCGTGGTCGATGAGCCACAAATCCCGGTGCCAGCTCAGCATGTTGGGATTCTTCGGCGTGCGGTCCACGTTGGTGACGTACGCATCGAAGCCGACGATGACCGACGCCACCGAGGCCTCCGGGAAGGGGCCGGCCAGCGGGTCGAACGTCACCGAGCCGGGCAGGTAGTCCAGCCCCAGGTTGAGCCCCGCGCTCGCCTTGAGCAGCTCGCGAATCTCCGAGTCCGGCTCGTTGCGGCCCAGCGCCGGGTCCAGGTCCACCAGCACGACTTCCGGCACCCGCAGGCCCACCGCGCGCGCCAGCTCGCCGGAGATGAGCTCCGCGATGAGCGCCTTGGCGCCCTGGCCCGCGCCCCGGAACTTCACGACATACAGCCCCGCGTCGTCCGCCTCGATGATGGCGGGCAGCGAGCCGCCCTCCCGCAGGGGCGTCACGTAGCGCGTGGCTGTGACAGTCCTCAACATCCCTTGCTCCCGTCCTCGCCCGGCCCGTCCCTGACGCCGGCCGCGCGCCGCCCTGTAACACGCCCGGCCCCGCCGCGGCATCCCGGGCCCCATGTCCGAATTGATTGCGCGCAATTGAATTGTGTCCTATTCATTGGCCATGTCGGTGGATGACCCGCTCAGCCTGGACGCGCAGCTCTGCTTCCCGCTCTACGCGGCGGCGAGGGCCGTCACGCAGGCCTACGCGCCGCTCCTGTCGAAGCTCGGACTGACGTACCCGCAGTACCTGGTGATGTTGGTCCTGTGGGAGACGGATGGGGTGACGGTGAAGGGGATGGGGGAGCGGTTGTTCCTGGACTCGGGGACGCTCACGCCGCTGTTGAAGCGGCTGGAGGCCCAGGGGCTGGTGAAGCGGGAGCGGTCGAAGGAGGACGCGCGCTCGGTGCACGTCCACCTCACGACTCAAGGGCGCGCGCTCAAGCGCAGGGCCGCGTCCATTCCCGAGGCGATGGTCTGCAAGATGGGCCTGTCGCTGGAAGAGCTGTCACGCATGCGCCGCGACGTCCAACGGCTGTTCGAAGCGCTGTCGAAGTCCCAACCTGAACCCTCGAAGTAATTCCACAGGAGCATTCCATGGCCCCCGTTACCGTCAGCCCCCTGTACACCACCACCGCCACCACCCACGGCGGCCGCAGCGGCCACGTGAAGTCCGCCGACGGCGTCATCGACCTGGCGCTGGCCCTGCCCAAGGAGATGGGTGGCCCGGGTGGCGTGAAGGCCAACCCGGAGACGCTCTTCGCCGCGGGCTACTCCGCCTGCTTCGAGGGCGCGCTGCGCCTCGTGGCGCGCATGCAGGGCAAGACGCTGGGCGAGGGCGTGGGCATCACCTCCGCCGTCACCATCGGCAAGACGCCGGACGGCGGCTTCGGCCTGGCGGTGGAGCTGACGGGCATCCTCCCCGGCATGCCCCGCGACGAGGCCGAGAAGCTCATGCACGCGGCCCACGAGGTGTGCCCGTACTCCAAGGCCACCCGCGGCAACATCGACGTGAAGCTCTCCGTCGCGCAGTGACGCGGACGCCGCGGGCCCGGGGCGCATCCTCCCGGGCCCGTGTGCCGCGCTCACACAGCGGCCCTGTACCTTCGTGCAAGGTGCCGTCAGGTTTCAGTTTTTTTGAATAATGGCACGTCCCTTGAAGTCGACAGTGCGCAGGGGGACGAACCAATGCATGAGCGCCAGCTGATTCCCATGGAAGTCGCGGGCAGCGCCGTCTCGGGCGCGGTGGACCTGCTGCTGGAGGACCCGGACATCGGCGAGGTGTTCTGGTGGCTGCGGCCGGAGACGGGCCCGCTTCCCTCCAGTCCCCTGCGCGGCACGCGGCTGTTCGCGGTGGCGCAGAAGGGCTGCGGCATCATCGGCCTCGCGGCGCTCTCCAACATCGACGGCGAAGCGCGCTACGCACGGCTGAGCTGCGCGGTGGCGGCGCCGTACCGGCTCGCGGGCGCGGGCCACTGGGCCGCGACGGAGACCATCCGCCGCGGCGTCCGGCTGGACGGCCTGCGCCACGTGGAGGCCTTCGTCCGCGCCGGCGGCGACACCGCGCGCCGTGTGCTGGAGTCGCTGGGCTTCCGCGCGCGCGGGTCCTCCTTCTCTCCCGTGGACACGCCGCCCCCCGGTCACCTCTGTCTGCGACTGGATTTGCCCGACGACTCGAAGGGCCACTTCCTCATGGCCGGCCGCGCCCGGCCGGCCGCCCGGCCGCTCTCCACGGCCCTCTCCGCCTGAGCGGGCCGTGGCGAGTCATGACGGCCTCATGGGAAACCCATTTCCCGAGAATCAGAAATGTTTGACCTCGGTGAGTACCTGACGTGAGTGGCGGGTGACAGTACCGAAGCGCGTCAGGGACTCTTCCCTCAAGCGCTTCGCGGCCTCGCTGCTCGCGTAGCGGCGCATCGCGTCCAGCTCCGTCAGTTCGTAATGGCACACGTAGCGTGCCCAGCCGTCCGGGGCGGGCTCGGTGTCGCGCCACTTGCGGCAGGAGCGGAAGCCCGGCTCGCGCAGCACCTCGGGGACGTGGGTGTCCTCGTGCCACCGGTTCCACGCCTCCTCGGCGCCGGGCTCCACCTCGATGACGACGACGTAGAGCGCGAGCGTCACGGCTTCGCCCCGGGCACCCAGGTGCCCCAGTCCACCAGCCGCGTGCCGTCCACCGGCTCCCGCTTGCCGCGCTGCTGGGGGGCGCGGAAGAGGGTGTCGCTCAGCGTCTGGAAGCGGGCCTCGAGCGCCAGCCCCGCCAGCGAGCCGTCCCACGGGTCCGCGGCGTACGTCACGACGCGCGCGCCCCGCGTGCCGCCCACGTCCTCGGGCGTCTCGCGCTGGAGCACCGGCACCTTGTTGCCCCGCAGCTCCAGCGTCCCGCGCGTCGCCGCTCCGGCCCCCGCCGTCTGGGGCGGCCACTGCTGGATGTCCAGCGCCTCCCACGCCAGCGAGAGCACGGCCTCCTCTAGCGGCACCGCGTCCGCCTGCGAGAAGTCCGGGCACGGCTGTGCGCCGCTCGCGGGCTCGCCCTGCATGCGCAACACGAAGCCGCGCTCCGCGCCCATGCAGACGCGCATCGCGGACGGCGTGCCGCCCGAGTCCATGTGCAGGTCGTACCAGGTGCCCGGGCCCATGGGCAGCGTCAGCGCGGGCTGCGGGGCGGAGGCGTCCGCGCTGCCCTGGCGGACCTCCGTCAGGGTGAGCTGCGAGCCGCCGGCCACGCCGAAGCCGGACAGCGTGGTGCTCGCGTCCAGCAGGCCGTTGGTGAGGTACAGCGGCCCGGCGTCGCTGGCATAGAGGCGGCTCTCCTGCGGGCCGTCCACCGGGCGCTTGTCATTGAGGTAGCGCTTCGCGTCCCAGGTGCGGCCGGCGGCGGTGAGCTGCTCGGTGCTCTCAACGCCCTCGCGGACGGGCTCCAGCTTGCGCGTCTCGTCCGAGCGCATGGGCAGCACCAGCGAGCGCGCCAGGCGCAGCTGCGGCAGCGGCGCCCCGCCGTCCCCCGAGAAGGACACGCCCAGCCACACCCAGGGCGCCTTCACCGCCACCACCTCCACCGTCACCACCCCGGCCACCGCCGCGGAAGGAACGTTCGTTCCACCGCGCGCGCCCGGCCGGCCGCGGTTGGCGGAGAAGGCGTACATGACGCGGTCCCCCACGCGGGCGCGCTGCCAGGGCGACGTGCCCTGGGTGGCGGTGGGCGTCCCGGGCGTGGCGGCGTCCGGCGTGGCGGCGTCCGGCGTGGACACCGTCCCGGCATCCTGTCCCGGCGAGGGCGTGCCGTCCGCGGGCGGGGTGGGTTTCGGTTCCATGCTCTTGCAGCCGGGGCCGAGGGCCAGCGCCGCGCACAGCAGGACGGCGCGCGACAAGACGGGGGCAGGACTCTTTCTCATACGGGAGACCTCGTATCCGGGCCGGCATTGCGCGACCCCGGGCGGGGCTTGATACACCGGGGGGCTGGACGCCCCCAACAATTCTGGAGTTGCGCGCCTCATGCCCACGAACCTGCCCATCCGCCGCGTCGTCCTCTACAAGCATGGAGTTGGATATTTCGAGCGACGGGGGAAGGTGAGCGGCAGCGACACGCTGAACCTGGACTTCAAGGCGCGCGACATGAACGACGTGCTGAAGTCGCTCACGGTGCTCGACCTGTCGGGCGGCTCGGTGTCGGCGGTGAGCTACGACTCCACCAAGCCGCTGGAGCAATTGCTGGCGGAGGCCACCATCCGCATTCCCGCGGACGGCAGCCTCACGGCGCTGCTGGGGCAGATAAAGGGCGCGCGGGTGCGGGCGCGCGTGGGCGGCGGCCAGGTGGAGGGCTCCATCATCGGCCTGGACTCCCTGGCCGTGGCGGCGGGGGAGACGAGCGTGGTGCGGCCCTTCCTGTCGCTGCTGGTGGGCGGCTCGCTGCGCACGTTCGACGTGCTGGACATCTCCGAGCTGGAGTTCCTCGACGAGGCGGTGCGCAAGGATTTGGAGTTCTACCTGGCCACGGTGCTGTCCTCGTACAAGAAGGACAGCAAGCGGATGGCCATCCTCACCGCGGGGCAGGGCGAGCGCGAGCTGTTCGTCAGCTACGTGGTGGAGGCCCCGGTGTGGAAGACGAGCTACCGCATCCTCCTGGACGAGGGTGAGGCGCCGCTGCTGCAGGGCTGGGCGCTGGTGGACAACACCGGTGACGAGGACTGGGTGGACGTGCAGCTGTCGCTCATCGCCGGGCTGCCGGTGTCCTTCGTGCACGACCTGTACAACCCCCGCTACATGAAGCGGCCGGTGGTGGAGGTGCGGACGGAGGCGGCCGCCGCGCCGGTGATTCCGGAGGAGAGCTTCGGCGGTGCCATGGACATGATGCCGGGCGCGGTGGCCGTGGCGGGTCCTCCGCCTCCGGCGCCGGCCATGGCCGCGCCCATGGCGCCCCGCCGGGCCCGGGCGGAGAAGGCCCTGGTGGGCGGGCCGGGCGGAGGCGGGCCCCGGCTGCGCGACGCCCTGGAGCAGCAGGCCATGGCGGTGACGACGCTGACGAAGGACGTGGGCGACCTCTTCGAGTACGGCGTGGACCGGCCGGTGACGGTGCACCGCAACCAGAGCGCGCTGGTGCCGATTCTGCACAAGCCCTTCGAGGGGCGGCGGGTGCTCCTCTACAACCGGGCCACGCGCGAGAAGAACCCCATGGCCTGCATCGAGCTGAAGAACACCACGGGCCTGACGCTGGAGGGCGGCCCGGTGACGGTGTCCGAGGACGAGCGCTATGTGGGCGAGGCGATGCTGGACACGATGAAGCCCAACGACAGGCGCTTCGTGCCGTACGCGGTGGAGCTGGGCTGCGTGGTGTCCGTGGAGGACCGGATGGAGGACGGGCCGGTGTTCCGCACGGTGGTGAACCGGGGCACGCTGGTGGTGGAGTACTTCCACGTGCGGCAGACGAAGTACCTGGTGCGCAACAAGGCGCCCCGGCCGCAGGTGCTCTTCGTGGAGCACCCGCGCACCGGCTGGGAGCTGATGAAGGACATGCCGGAGCCCGCGGAGACGACGGACGGCTTCTGGCGCTTCAAGCGCGAGCTGGCCCCCAGCGCGCACGACGAGCTGGTGGTGGCCGAGCGCACGCGCGGCCAGCGCCAGTACCTCATCTCCAACGTGGGCCTGGACGAGGTGACGTACTTCGTGTCGTCGCGCTACATCGACCGGCAGGTGGCGGACGCGCTGCGCGAGGTGGTGGCCCTGCGCGACAGGGTGGCCGCGCTGTCGCGGGACGAGCAGCGCCTGACGGCCGAGCGCGAGCAGCTCTTCAAGGACCAGGAGCGCATCCGCTCCAACATCGAGTCGCTGAAGAGCGGCGCGTCCCAGCGCGAGCTGGCGGAGCGCTTCGTGGGCAAGCTCAACGAGCAGGAGGACCGGCTGGAGGCCATCGGCCGCGAGCTGGAGCGGCTGGTGAAGGAGCGGCTGGCGGCGCAGGAGGAGCTCAACCGCCGCGTCCAGTCCATCAGCTACCAGGCGGAGCTGTAGCCGCCCCGGGGCCCCCAAGGCTCACGTGGCCTCACGTGGCCTCACGTGAGCCGGGCCGTCACAGGCCGTAGTCGTGCTGGAAGTGGTCCTGGCACACCGGCCACATGCGCAGGGTGAACTGCGCCTCGCCGCCCTGGCACCAGGCCGGGGCGCTGGCGCCGGTGTGGCACGCCTCCCGGTAGAAGGCGTGCGCGTCGTCCGGGCCGGTGCAGCTGTCGTACGCCCCGGCCAGGGACACGCCGTACTCGTCCATCGTGCTCTCGACGCACTCCTTGATGGGCAGCGCCACGTCCCAGTCGCACCGGCGGTACAGCGCCGGGTCCACCACGGGCGCGCACGCGCCGTTGGCGCAGTCCAGCTGCAGGCGGAACTGCTTGCCCGCGCCGGTGCCGGTGCTCACCACCACCAGGTAGTCGCCGCCCTCCGCCAGCGCGAGCGCGTCCACCCGGCTGAGCTGTCCGTAGCCGGAGTCGTCGTCCTGCGCGAGCGCCGCGGCGCCGTAGCCGCCGTCCGCCCGGCGCGGGCCGTACACGAACAGGCCCGTGTCCAGGTACATGCTGCTGCCCAGGTGCGTCACCTCCAGCTTCACCTGCGCGCCCGCGCGCACGCTGAAGCCGAAGGACAGGTACTGCGGATTCGTCGTGAAGCGCGTCTGCACCGCGCCGCCCAGCTCCACCCGGCCCATGTACGCCGTGCCGTCCAGGACGTCGCCGCTCGCCGACGTGGGCGGTGCGTACAGCAGGGGTTGCGCGCCCTCACCGAAGGGGGAGCCCTCTTCCGGCTCCTGCGCGGGCCCGCAGCCGCACAGCATCAGCGCGGGGAGCAAAAGCCACGACTGCAACCGCTTGCGAAGCATCGCGCACTTCCTGGGGTGTGAATCTCGGAACGACGGTCGGTCCGGAAGGATGGCGGGCGTGTGCCACACCCCGCGCCTCGCGTTCAAGGCACAACGCTTCATCTGCCGTGTAACCACCACTGTTGGCACCGCCGTCACACCTCCGGTGCGGGAATGACGCGCGGACCACCCGGCTGTGACGCGGCCGGGTGCGGGCAGCGCCTACAGCGCCTTCACGCGACGGCGCGGCTCAGCCGGAGGAGATGCGCCAGCGCAGGGCGCCGTCGGCCCCGGGGGCGATGACCTCCACGCGGGGGTTCTTCGCGCTGGAGCACTCGAGGTACGCCTTGAAGCCCCCGGCCAGCTCGTTGAGGGACACCGGCGTCTGGTACGAGAACTGCCGCAGCGTCAGCACGCCCATGCCGTTCTCATCCGAGTGCAGCAGCTCGCCCTGGTCGCAGTACGAGCGCCACATGCGCCGCGCCATGCCGAGCACCATGCTGGGCGTGGTGAAGCGCAGCACCATCTTGAAGATGGAGTGGATGTCGCGAAGGGTGACTTCGTAGCCAATCGTCTGCGCGCCCGCGGCCTTGCCCTCGAAGTGCTGGTCCACCACGTGCTGGACGATGCCGAAGTACGTCTCCACCGGCACCCAGCCCACCGCGAGCGTCGTGCGCGGGTCGGTGTGCGTCCTCAGCTCCGGCGCCAGCGACTCCACGGCCAGGCGCGCCGTCTCTTCCCCGAAGCGCTCATGCACATAGGCGAGCAGGTTCTGGACGGTGAAGCCTTTGTAATGCACCCCAGACAGTGAAGATGTCACGGCTCGCTGCCCCCCGCGCCAGCCGGTGGGGCTGGTGTAGCCCGACCGGATTAGGCGGTGAGGCTGTATGCTAGAGCACACCACAAGCCAGCGAAAATAGCTGGCCGTGAACCTCGCGCGCCCGGCGCCGTCGAGCGCTCGCTCGCCGGGCGCGGCTCCGAGGGCACGCATTGCTCTCGGAGTATTCCGGGGTTCGCGGCCGCGGGGCTGCAACCCTACAGTGCGGCTGCCTTTTCACAGGCCCGAACTTGAGGGGTGGTTCAGGTGCCGGGGGCGCGGAAGACCTCCGCGCCGGCCACCACCGTCAGGCGCACCTTCGCGCCGGGCAGCTCCGCGGGGGGCGCGTCCACCGGGTCCACGGACAGCGCGACGAAGTCCGCGTCCATGCCCGGCTTCAGCCGTCCGCGCTGGCCTTCCGCGAAGGCCGCGTAGGCGGCGCCCACGGTGAAGCCCTCCAGCGCCTGCTGGCCGCTCAGGCGCTGGTCGGCGTACCACCCGGCGGAGGGCTGGCCCTGCCCGTCCTGCCGCGTGCGCGCCGCGTACAGCCCGCCGAGCACGTCCGGGCGCTCCACCGGGAAGTCACTGCCCAGCGCCAGCACCGCGCCGGACGCCTTCAGCCGCTGCCACGCGTACGCGCCGCGGATGCGCTCCGGGCCCACGCGCGCCTCGGCCCACGGCATGTCGCTGGTGGCGTGCGTGGGCTGCACGCTGGCGATGAAGCCGCTCCTGCCCAGCCGGTCGATGTCCTCCAGGCGCATCACCTGCGCGTGCTCCACGCGGTGCCGGCCGTCCTTCGTGCCGGTGGCCTCGGCCGCGCGGGTGAGCGCGTCCAGCACGAGGGTGTTGGCCCGGTCTCCAATGGCGTGCGTGCACACCTGGAAGCCCCTGCCCATGAAGGCCGCCACGCGCTGCTCGTACTCCTCGGGGGACAGCAGCAGCAGGCCCTTGTGGCCGGGCTCGTCGCTGTAGTCCTGGTGCAGCGCCGCGCCCCGGCTGCCCAGCGCGCCGTCCAGGCTGAGCTTCACCGCGCGCAGCGTGAGCAGCTTCCCCTGGAAGGGGCCGTCCTTCAGGTACGTCTCGCGGTCCTTCGTCTGCCCGTCCGCCATGGCGTAGACGCGCAGGGGCAGCTTCCCCTCCGCGTCCCACCGCTGGAAGAGGCGGAAGGTGCGCAGGTCCATGCCCGCGTCGTGCACGCCGGTGAGCCCCGCCTGTGCGCAGCGCTCCACCGCCGCCTTGAGCCGCGCCTCGTGCTGCGCGTCCGTGGGCGGGGGCAGCACCGCGAACACCAGGTCCATGGCGTTGTCCACGAGGACGCCGGTGGGCTCGCCGTCCGGCCCCCGGAGGATGCGGCCGCCCGCGGGGTCCTTCGTGTCGCGGCCAATCTTCGCGCGCCGCAGCGCCTCGCCGTTGACCCACAGCGCGTGGCCGTCCACGCGGCTCAGCGCCACGGGCGTCGTCGGGTACTTCGCGTCCAAATCCTGGCGCGAGGGGAAGGCCTTCTCCGGCCAGTCGTTCTGGTCCCACCCGGTGCCCAGCAGCCACTCGCCCTGGTACGCCGTCTGGGGGGCGGCGGCGACGCGCGCCACCGTCTCCGCCCGGGTGGCCGCGCCCTCCAGGTCCACCGACACCAGCCCGCCGCCCAGCCCCGCCAGGTGGCCGTGCGCGTCGGTGAGGCCCGGCACCACCGTGGCGTCGCCCAGGTCCACCACGCGCGCGCCCTCGCCCGCGGCGGCCAGCACCTCTTCCTTCGTGCCCGTGGCCAGCACCTTGCCCTCGCGCACCGCGAGCGCCGTCACCACCGGCCGGTCCGCGTCCAGCGTCCGCACCCGGGCCGCCACGTACACCGTGGTGCCCGCCGCCTGGGCGGCATCCTTGCCCGCGTCGGGGCCGCGCCGCGCGCAGCCGGCCACGCCCGTCAGAAGGAGCACCGCACCGAAGAGTCCACCGATTCGTCGCAGCATCGTGTCTCGCACCCGCCGTAGGAGGAGGCCCACCCCAGGTCCGGGGCGGGCGGCGGGGCGCACTCTGGCGCAGTCGGGGTTCACGGGCCAGTGACTTGCCGCGCGGCGCCTCCCGTCATGCAAGGCATTGCGCGGCGCGTCTGTCTTTGCCCCGGGGCTTCACGGGTGGTCCGGGTGCAGCCGGTGCCGCCACGAGGTGCGCTGCCGGGTGTAGCGCGGGTTCTGGAACAGCTTGATGAGCACCAGGCCGGCCACGAAGCCGCCCACGTGCGCCCAGAAGGCCACGCCGCCGGACACCATCTCGTCCATGGTCATCAACTGGGGCAGGCCGCTGATGACCTGCACCACGAACCACCACAGCAGCACCGCCCAGGCGGGCACCGGGATGATTTGGATGAAGATGAAGATGACGAAGAGCATGTTCACCCGCACGCGCGGGTAGAGCACGAGGTAGGCGCCCATGATGCCGGAGATGGCGCCGGAGGCCCCCACCGTCGGCATCGTCGAGCCCGGGTCCACCAGTACGTGCGCCGCCGCCGCGGCCAGCCCGCACAGCAGGTAGAACACGAGGAAGCGCGCGCGCCCCATGCTGTCCTCGACGTTGTTGCCGAAGACCCAGAAGAAGAGGCAGTTGCCGATGAGGTGCATCCACCCGCCATGCAGGAACATGGAGGTGATGGGGGTGAGCCTGTCCACCGTCGGGTCGTTGACGCCGCACGACAGGCCGTCGCCCAGCTTCAGGATGGAGCCGACCGGCAGCATCCCCGTCAGCTTCGCGGGCACCATGCCCAGGGTGCACACGCTCTCCGCGAGCTTGATGGCGTCCAGCCCCGCGCCCTGGATGACCACCCAGGTGAAGAGGATGGCGCCGAGCAGCAGGTACGTCACCACGGGGGTACGCAGGGTCGGGTTGTCGTCGCTGATGGGAATCATCGCAGGCCCCCATCTTGAGCACGGGTGGCACGGGGATGGCGAGGTTGTGCGGCGCACGACGCAAGGCGCCACGAAGCCCTGCCGGCTCCGCGCGGCGCGGGTAGGGTGCCGCTTCCGTATGGGACAGACACCAATCACCCCGCGCTCCATCCCCCTGCCCGCGCTGCGCATGCAGGCGCTGGAGGCGGGCCCCGCCACCGGCCCGCTCGTCCTGCTGCTGCACGGCTTCCCCGAGCTGTCCGAGAGCTGGCGCGACGTGCTGCCGCTCCTGGGCGCCGCGGGCTTCCACGCGGTGGCCCCGGACCTGCGCGGCTACGGCGGCACGGACCGGCCGGCCTCCGGCTATGACCTGGACACGCTGGCGGAGGACATCGTCCAGCTGGCGCGCTACCTCCAGCCCGGCCGGCCCGCGCACCTGGTGGGCCATGACTGGGGCGGCGGCATCGCCTACCACGTGGCGGCCTTCCACCCGGACGTGGTGGACCGGCTCGCCGTCGTCAACTGCCCGCACCCGACCGTCCTGGCGAAGCGCATCTGGTGGCCGCCCCAGCTGGCGCGCTCCTGGTACATGTTCTTCTTCCAGCTGCCCGTGCTGCCCGAGCGCCTGCTGTCCGCGTACGGCGGCGAGGCGGTGCGCCGGATGATTCGCCGGGGCATGGTGGACGCCTCGCGCGTGAGCGACGAGCGCCTGGCGCCCTACGCGGCCCACTTCTCCCACCCGGACGCCGCGCGCGCCGCGGTGGACTACTACCGGCAGGCCATTCGCGGCCTCTTCACGCCCCGGGGCGCCCGGCGGCTCCTCCAGCACTACCCCCGCATCCACGCCCCCTTCCGCCTCGTCTGGGCCGAGGAGGACTTCGCGCTGGGCCGGGAGCTGACGGTGGGCCTGGAGCCGTACTTCACCCACCCGCCCGACGTGCGCTACCTCCCCGGCGTGGGCCACTTCGCGCCCCTGGAGGCCCCGGACAAGGTGGCCGCCCTGCTGCTGGAGCACCTGGGGCCGGCCACACGCTGAGCGTGGGTGGTGGACAGTTGCCCAGGGCAACTGTCTGGCGGGGCACTTGGCGCCGGGCGGAGGGTGAGGGATGGTTGCCCACCTCACACTCCCGCGGAGTCATGAGAATGAACCTGTCGTTGATCCGTCGCGGCGCCTCGGCGCTGCTCCTGCTGGCCGCCGTCTCCCTCACCACCGCTGGCTGCGCCGGCCACCGCAAGGAGGCCTTCCTCCACGAGAAGTCCCGCGAGCACGTCTACCGCAAGCCCATTGGCGAGGTGTGGCCCCAGGCCGTCGCCCTGCTGAAGGAGAAGGGCTTCTCGTTCCGCGCCGGCAAGGAGGGCTTCGAGGCGCAGACCGAGTTCAAGATGGAGGGCGCCCCGTCCTCGCTGGGCACCACCTACGTGGCCTACCTCGTGCGCGGCGTCCAGAAGGGGCCCGGCCAGTGCTCGCTGGAGTACTGGAAGCGCATCTCCACCGAGGCGCGCGGCGCGGACAACACCACCGGCCGCCAGAACGAGGTCAACGACGCGGCCCCGCGCACGGACACCGGCAACTTCAACCGCGACGAGGAACTGGAGTGGGAGCTCATCCAGCGCGTGGACGTCGAGTCCGCCACGTCGCTGAAGGCCCAGGCGGAGAAGATTCAGTAGCGCTTCAGTCGCGCAGCGGCAGCTCGACGGTGAGCCCGTCGAAGGCCACCTCCACCGGCCCCTTGTACTCCTCGCGCGCCTGCGCGAGGAGCTTCCCGGGGTCGGTGTCGTGGCGGCTGGACAGGTGGGTGAGCACCAGCCGCCGCACCCCCGCCTCCCTCGCCACGCGCGCCGCCTCGCGCGCCGTGGAGTGGCGCGTCTCCAGCGCGCGCTCCTGCTCGTCGTCGGAGAAGGTGGACTCGTGGATGAGCAGGTCCGCGTCCTTCGCCGCCTTCACCACCGAGGCGCAGGGGCGCGTGTCCCCGGAGATGACCAGCCGGCGCCCGGCGCGCGCCGCGCCCAGCACGTCCTCCGGCTTCACCTCGCGCCCGTCCGGCAGCGTCACCGGCTCGCCCTTCTGCAGCTTGCCGAAGCTGGGCCCCTCCGGCACGCCCAGCGCGCGCGCCGTCTCCACGTTGAAGCGCCCCGGCCGCTCATCCTCCACCAGCGCGTACGCCAGCGCGTTGATGCGGTGGTCCACGCCCACCGCGTGGATGGCGTAGCCATTGCGCTGCACGACGTCCCCGTCCTTCACCTCGTGGATTTCGATGGGGAAGGCCAGCGACTCCAGCCCCAGGTGCACGGCCTGGTGCAACAGCCGCTTCGCCGGGGGCGGCCCGTACAGGCGCATGGGCTCGGCGCGGCCCATCATCCCCAGCGTGCGCAGGAAGCCGATGATTCCCAGGTAGTGGTCCGCGTGGAAGTGCGTGAAGAACACCGCGTCCACGGTGAAGCCGGTGCCGAAGCGCACCATCTGCCGCTGGCTGCCCTCGCCACAGTCGAAGAGGAGCAGGTCCGCGTCCGCCTTCACCGCGAGCCCGGACAGGTTGCGGTGCAGGGTGGGCTGCGCGGCGGAGGTGCCGAGGAAGGTGAGCCTGAGGAGGGACATGCCGGCGCTTCCCACGCGTGAGAGGACCTCCGTGCGCCCGAAGGTGCGGCGCGAGGCGGCCATTTACCAGGGTTGGACGCCCGCGTGTTATGAGGCCGCCCCCCTGACACTCGCATGTCCGACTCCCTGACTGTAGGCCCCACCGCAGACCCCCGCCGCGTGCGCACCCAGGACGGCCGCGTCCTCACCGTGCCTGACGGGTGGGCCCTGCTCCCCCCGGGCGATGCCGGGCTCACCCGCCGCGTGAAGGCCGCCGGCCCCACCTGGACGGTGGTGGAGAAGGTGGGCCGCAAGCTCTTCTCGCGCGGGGTGTGGGCGCCACAGGCCCACATCGTCCGGGCCCGCGCCGTGCTCGACGCCGAGCGCGCCACCCCCGCCTACGAGAAGAAGCTGGCCGCCGGCCGCGAGCGCCGCGCCCGCGAGCAGGAGCAGTACGAGGTGGACTTCGCCAACTCCGTGCTGCGCTTCCTCGCCTTCTCCCCCGCGTGGCTCCCCCACGCGAAGCGGCTGGCCGTCCTCGTGGCCGCCCACGCCACCCCCGTGGGCAGCGGCACCGTGGCCCGCACCGAGCGCATCCCCATTGAGCGGCGCGCCGAGGCCGCCGTCATCGCCTGGATGCGGCACCAGACGACCACCTACGACGACATGCGCATCGCCCGCGTGAAGGGCGCCCGCCGCGAGGTGCGCCGCGAGCTGGCCGAAATCTCCCGCGCCGTGCTGGACCTCCACCGCCGCGACGTCCCCCACGGCCCCAGCGCCTGCCCCCTCTGCACCGCCCTCGCCGCGCCCGTGAAGAGCCGCCCCGACGGCCCCTGAGCCGCACGGGCCTGGATGTATGCCCGGGCCTTCCGAAGACGCACACGCCCGCGCGCGTCACCCCTGGGACTTCACAGGGGGATAAGCCGCACCGTGTGGGTTTATGACCCGGCGGTCAGCGATATTTGCGTTGTTTCTGACCGGCGGGTTAGTAACCGCCCGTCATGCCCCGTCCCGCGGACCCTCATGCTCGCAGCGCCCTGGTGGCCGCCGCCCGGGCGGAGTTCGCGCGCAAGGGCCTGCGGGGTGCGCGCATCGAGGACATCACCGCCGCGTGTGGGCTGTCCAAGGGCGCCTTCTACCTGCACTTCCCGTCGAAGGAGGCGCTCTTCGGGGAGGTGGTGGGCGCCTTCCAGGCCGGGCTGGACGCGCTGAACGCGCAGCGCATGGAGGCCGTGGAGCGCTTCTTCGAGGAGCACGGCGTGCCCGGCCCGAAAGACAGACAGGAGCGCAGCGAGCGCTTCCGCCAGCTCATCGAGCTGGAGTCCGCGAGTGATTTGGCGGCCATGGAGTGGGTGTGGGCCTACCGTGACGTCTCGCTGGTGCTCGAAAGCGGCAGCCAGGGCACGGAGTTCGAGTCGCTCCTGTGGAACGTGACGGACGCGCAGGTGGAGCGTGTCGCCCGCAACTTCCAGCGCCTGCAGGAGGCCGGCGCGGTGGACCGGGAGATGGACCCGCACCTGTTCGGCTCCGTCATCGTCGGCGCGTACCTGCTGCTGTCGAAGCAGATGGCGCGCATGCGCGAGAAGCCGGACCTGACGGCCTGGGCCCGCACGCTCCAGCGGCTGTGCCAGGAGGGCACCATGCCCCGCCTGGAAGCCCCGGCGGAGGCCCCGGCCCCCGTGCGTGCCCTGTCCGCGCGCGCCCCGAGACCTTCATCCCCTTCCACGCGCCGGCCCCGCGCCCGCGCGAAGACCCGTCGCACACCGAGGAAACCCGAGTGAACTCCACCAGGAAGCCGTCCGCCGTCCGCGCGCTCGCCGCCTTCGGACTCGCCGCCGCCGCGCTGTCGCTGTCCGCCTGCCAGAAGGCGGACGCCTCGGCGCCGACGGTGCCCGTCGCCACGCCCGAGGCCGCGCCCGCCGTGAAGGTCGTCTCCGCGCGCACCGTCCAGGCCGCGCCCAGCGAGCAGGTGACGGGCACGCTCTTCCCCGCGCAGGGCCTGCAGGTGGGCTTCGAGGTGGGCGGCCGGCTCGCCGCGGTGAAGGTGGCGAAGGGGCAGGTGGTGAAGAAGGGGGACGTGCTCGCGCAGCTGGACTCGGAAATCTCCGACGCGCAGGTGGCCGGCGCCGAGGCCGCGGTGGCCGCCGCCGAGGCCGCCGCCGGCATGGCCGCCGACGTGGCCGCGCGCAACGTGAAGCTCCAGCAGGAGGGCGGGGTGAGCGACTTGCAGAACCGCTCCTCCACCGCCGCCGCCGCCCAGGCCCAGGCGCAGGTGCTGGCCGCGAAGGCGCAGCTTGCCCAGGCCCGCGCCGCGCGGCGCCGGCACGAGCTGCGCGCGCCCTTCGCGGGCACCATCATCGACGCGCCGGAGCAGACGGGCGCCACGGTGGCCCCGGGCACGCCGCTCTTCACCCTGGAGCACCTGGACACGCTGCTCCTGAAGACGACGGTGGCCGAGTCCATGCGCTCGCGGCTCAAGCCCGGCGTGAAGGTGCGCGTGGAGTCCGTCGGCGCGCGGGCGTCCACGGAAGAAGCGGTGGTGCGCACCATCCTCCCGTCCGCGGACGCCGCCACCCGCCGCGTGCCGGTGGAGCTGGCCGTGCCCAACACGGACGGCCGCTTCGTGGCGCACACGCTGGCGCGTGCGGTGCTGCCCATGGGCGAGTCGCAGGCGGCCCAGGTGGTGCCGGGCACCGCGCTGTCCTCCAGCAACGGCGACCATGTCTGGGTGGTGACGGGCGGCGAGGTGCGCCGGGTGGACGTGCAGGTGCTGGAGCGGCGCGAGCGCGAGGTGGTGGTGCTGGCCCCGGCGCCGCTGGAGTCCGTCATCGACCACCCGACGCCGGGCCTCGCGCAGGGCACCCGCGTCTCCGTGAAGTAGCCGCTCTCCTTCGCAAGGCCCACCTGGAGCCTCCCCATGCTTCTCAGCGACGTCTCCATCCGCCGGCCCGTCTTCACGGCCATGCTGTCGCTCTGTCTCATCGTCCTGGGCCTGATGGGCCTGGGCCGCGTGGGCACGGACCTCTACCCGGACGTGTCCTTCCCGGTGGTCGTCATCAACACCGTCTACAAGGGCGCCGGCCCGGGCGAGCTCGAAACGCAGGTCATCAAGCCGATTGAAGACGCCGTCGCCGGCATCAGCGGCGTGGACAAGATTCACTCCTTCAGCCGGGAGAACCTGGGCACGGTGGTGGTCCAGTTCAAGCTGACCGCCCCGCTGGACCGGGCGGTGCAGGACGTGCGCGACAAGGTGGCGGGCATCGCCAACAAGCTGCCCCAGGACGCGGACGCGCCCGTCATCGGCCGCGTGGACCTGTCCGCCACGCCCATCCTCACCTACGCGGTGTCCGCGAACCTGCCCTCGCAGGAGTTGCGCCGGCTCATCGACGAGCGCATCACCCCCGCGCTCGCGCAGTTGGAGGGCGCCGCGGAGGTGCGCGTCACCGGCGGCGACACGCGCGAGATTCAAATCGACATCGACCTGGACAAGGCGCGCGCGGCGGGCGTGTCCCCGCTGGCCATTGCCCAGCGGGTGGGCGCGGAGAACCTGGACCTGCCGGCGGGCCGGCTGCAGCTCGGGGCCAGCGAGCTGACGGTGCGCTCGCTGGGGCAGTTCAAGGACGTGGAGGAGATTCGCGCGCTGCCGGTGGCGCGCAGCAAGACGGGCGCGCAGGTGCGCCTGGACGAAATCGCCACCGTGACGGACGGCGTCGCGGAGCGGCGCACCCTGGCGCGCCTCAATGGCCAGGACGCGGTCATCCTCGAGCTCGTGAAGCAGCCGGGCTCCAACACCCTGGCGGTCAGCGCCGCGGTGAAGAAGGTGATGGAGGACATGGCGCCGGCGGTGGGCAGCGGCTTCGCGGCCACGCTGCTCATCGACCAGTCGGTGCTCATCGAGGCGAACGCCCACGAGGTGTGGATTGCCCTCGTCTTCGGCGGCGCCATGGCGGTGCTCATCATCCTGATGTTCCTGCTGGACGCGCGCGGCACCTTCATCTCCTCGCTGGCGCTGCCCACCTCCGTCATCGGCACGTTCTTCGTGATGTACACGCTGGACTACACGCTCAACCAGATGACGCTGCTGGCGCTGTCTTTGGCCATCGGTCTGCTCATCGACGACGCGGTGGTGGTGCGCGAGGCGATTACCCACCGGCTGGAGCAGGGCGAGGACCCGGTGAGCGCCGCGTCCAAGGGCACGCGGGACGTGGGCCTGGCGGTGCTCGCCACCACCCTGTCGCTGGTGGCGGTGTTCGTCCCGGTGGCCTTCATGCCCGGCATCGTCGGCCAGTTCTTCAAGCAGTTCGGCATCACCATCTCCGTCGCGGTGCTCGTCTCGCTGTTCATCTCCTTCACGCTGGACCCCATGCTGTCGGCGCGCCTGGCCAAGGCGCGCGTGCCGGGCGAGGTGCACCGGGACAACGCGGTGGCCGCGGCGCTGCGCCGCTTCCTGGAGGGCACCGAGCGCGCCTACGAGGGAATCCTTCGCTGGGTGCTCGCGCACAAGTGGGCCACGGCGGGGCTCACGGTGCTGGCGCTGGTGCTGTCCTTCGGCGCGGCGAGCCGGCTGGGCGCGGAGTTCATGTCCCCGGAGGACCGCTCGCAGTTCCTCGTGGACCTGACGCTGTCGGACTCGGCCAACCTGCTGGAGACGCAGGCGCGCACCGCGGAGGCGGAGGCGCTGCTCAAGGGCATCCCCGAGGTGATGGACATCTACGCCATCGTCGGCATCAACGGCGACGTGAACAAGTCGCGCCTGCGGGTGCTCACGGTGGGCAAGGACGCGCGTGAGCGCGGCATCCAGACGCTCAAGGAGGAGGCGCGCGCGCTGCTGGCGCCGGCGCTGGTGGCCACGCGGGTCAACCTGAGCGACCCGCCCATGCTCGAGGGCCTGGGCGACTACTACCCCATCATGGTGCGAATCACGGGCCCGGACATTCCGCGCGTCACCCAGGAGGCCGAGCGCATCGCGGGCATCCTCCGCGAGCTGCCCGGCACGGCGGACGTGCGGGTGGAGGCCAACCCGCCGAAGCCGGAGATGCAGGTGCGCATCGACCGCGCGCGGGCGAGCGACGCGGAGGTGAATGCGGCGGGACTGGCCACGCAGCTGCGGCTGGCCATCAGCGGTGACGTGGTGGCGAAGCTGCGCGAGGGCACGACGGAGACGGACATCCGCGTGCGCCTGGCGGAGAAGGACCGCGCCACGCCCGAGCGCGTGCGCCAGCTGGAGGTGTACACGCCGCGGGGCCTGCGGCCGGTGTCGGACCTGGCGGACGTGGAGCTGCGGGACGGGCCGAGCGTCATCGAGCACGACAACCGCGAGCGGCAGATTGCCGTCTACGCGCAGCTGGGCAAGGGCGCGGCGCTGGGGGACATCGCGAAGGCGCTGAAGGAGCGCGTGGCGGCGCAGCCGCTGCCGCCGGGGTATGCCATCCGCTACGACGGGCAGATGAAGAGCCTGGACGAGCAGAACGACGCGTTCGGCATGGCCTTCGGGCTGGCGTTCGTCTTCATCTACATGGTGCTGGCCAGCCAGTTCGAGTCCTTCAAGCACCCGTTCACCATCATGGTGTCGCTGCCGCTGGCGCTGGTGGGTGCGCTGCTGGGGCTGGTGGTGACGGGCTACAACCTGTCGATGGGCGCGATGATTGGCATCATCCTGTTGATGGGCCTGGTGACGAAGAACGCCATCCTCCTCATCGACGGTGCGCTGCAGCACCTGCGCGAGGGCGACACGGTGGACCAGGCGCTCTTGAAGGCGGGCCCGCGCCGGCTGCGGCCCATCCTGATGACGAGCGCGGCCATGGCGATTGGCATGGTGCCCACGGCGGTGGGCACGGGCGTGGGCTCGGAGTTCCGCGCGCCCATGGCGATTGCCGTGATTGGCGGCGTGATTACGTCCACGTTCCTCACGCTGCTGGTGGTGCCGGTGGTGTTCGCGGGCATGGAGCGGATTGGCTTCCGCCGCCGTCCGGCCGCGCAGCCGCCGGCCATGCCCCAGGTGCCCGTCGTGGAGCAGGGCCCGGGCAAGGCGGCCTGACGAAGGCTCGGGTCCGTGGCGTTCGCCACGGGCCCGGTGCTCAGCGTGACGGTCCGCTCAGGGGTGGGGTTCGGAACCCTGGGGCGGAGGCGCAGGGGCGGGGAGAGGCGCTGGCTCCTGGGCGGGTGCCGGCGTTTCGCCTTCGGAACCCTGGGGCTGCGATGGTGCTTGTTCGGGAGGTGGCGGGCTTGATGGCGCTGGAGCCTCTCCTTCTCCCGGCAGTGCCTCCGCGACCACTTCACCTTGAGGTGTGACCGCGTACTCGTACCACCAGTCGAGGACCCGTCCTCTCGGGCCTCCGCATCGGTCGAAGCGTTGATGCAGCACGACGTAGTAGAGGCCCACCGTCGGGCCCGTGAAGATGGCGACATCCAGGCCCTGCTCGGGGCTGGAGCACCCATCGAAGAGGCGCGGGAACGGATTCTGCTTCACCAGCTCACGAACGGCGGCGGCCGCGGCGAGCGCCGCACCTGCCGCCATGGGTTGACCGACGAGGCTGGCGGAGTGTTCGTCTGGCCATTCGACCGGACCCTTCCAGGCGGGACTCCGTGCGACACATCCCGGTAGAAGTGCTGCGAGCACTGCGAGTGCACACCGCTTGAGCATCTCTGTCTCCTGAATCCGAAGCCGGTGAGCGGCACTTGCGGCTACTCGTGCAACAGCCGCAGAGGCTCCTCCGTGCAGCGCGGTGTGAGGCCGTGGCTCTCGGCTCCACGTGGCGCGCAGCGTCCGAGGAGGCGCCAGCCGTCTCTCGCGGTACTCCATTGTTGGACCTCTCCCGTGGGAAAGTAGCGCAGGTAGATGCGGGTTCCGTCCTGACGCTCGGCCACGATGGCGGAAGCCATCTCGATGGCCGTGTTTCTGTGGACGGCGGGTGCCGGGTTGCCTGGAACCAGGCGCACTTCCGCCATGGCCACATACGGGTCGAAGGCATTCGTTGGCCATGTCCCCAGGTCGTTGGAGGAGGGCGGCGCGCCACACGGATGGTTGTGGACGTACCCCACGACCCACACCTGAGCGGAGGAGTAGTCCTCATCCTGAACCCCGAAGAACGGCTTGCAAGCTCCCTGTTCTCCCGTGACGGGTTCACTGACCCGCCACGACAGAGAGTCGCGGTCTCCCGCGACGTAGACCGTCGAGCAGTACTCCGTGGAAAGGCCTCGGATGGGTCGCCGAGTCACCTGATTGCACACCCTGGCGCCAGGGCGCTTGAGAAGCGCGTCCGCCACGTCACGCAGCAGCGCGATGGGGATGGAGCTGTCTCCCACGGTCATTTCGACGGCGGGAACCTCAGACCATGGCCCCTTTGCGAGAGTTGCGTCCTGCGCCGTGGTGTTGGGCGAAGGCAGCCCTGCACACCCTCCGGTGAGAAGCAGGAGCGGAACCGCATGCTTCATGGACGTCATGCCACCGCCGCCTTCCGTTCTGGACCCGGGAGCCCGGGGCCATCATAGGAGGCGCCTCACTTCACCGCGTACAGCGGCGTCATCGCGTCGATGAGGGTGTGCATGAGTCGCTGGCCGTCGGGCGTGTCCGGGCACAGGCCGCCCCAGACGAGCGTGAGGCGCTCGGCCACGGGGCGCCAGTACATGCGCCCGCGCATGCGCACCGGCTCGTAGCTCTCGCGCCCACCGGCGAGGTAGTCCTCCTCCGGCACGCCGAACACCGCGTAGTACGTGAGGTCCGGTGACTCGGCGTCCTCCACCCGGTGCAGCCCGCTGGGGATGATGCAGGCCACGTCCGCCATGTGCCACGGGCCCTCGCGGCCCGGTGACACCTCCCGCACCTCGAAGCACATCCTCGAGGCGGGACAGCCCAGCTCCCCCGCCGTGAGGAAGTTGTAGTCGAGCTGCGGCACCTCCAGCATCTCGTCCACGTCCGGGCGGCCGTCGCTCCTGAAGCCCCACGGGCTGCCGTTGCGCTTGTACGAGCGGACGCCATAGGCGCCGTAGAAGACGTTGTACCAGGGGCTGTTCGGGTTGAAGTACTCCGAGCACCCCACGCCCGACGGGAAGTCGCCGATGGTGAAGGCCACCAGCAAATCCATCAGCCGCTTCGTGTCGAACGCCAGGAAGGGCTCGTGCGCCACCGCGCCAATCGAGCCCGGAATGGCCGGCACCGGCGTGCCCAGGCCCGCCTCCTCCAGGAAGTTCGTCTTCCCCGGCAACGGGGTGGCGTTCATGGCCATGATGGCCAGTTGTCGTTGCAGTCCCATGGGATTCGTTCCCCCTCCCCGCACAATCCTACCGGACCGGGGTAGACTCCGAGCATGCCGGAGAAGCTGGTCTTCGAGCACACCTTGGAAGGCCTCTTCGTGAGAGGTCTGGTGGGGCGCGTCACCCCCACCCTCCGGGAGCGCTTGAAGGAGGTGGGCGTGGACCTGGAGCGCAAGCTCCAGCCCGCCTATGGCTTCAACACCTGGTGCTCCGCGGTGCGGGTGGCCGCGCGCGAGCTGCACCCGGACGTGCCGGACGACGTGGGCTACGGAATGCTCGGCGAGCGGATGGTGGACGGCTACCGCGAGACGGTGCTGGGGCGCGCGGCCTTCGGCGTCATCCAGTTGCTGGGGCCACGGCGTGGCGTGAGCCGGGCGCGGCAGATGTTCCGCTCGGGGAACAACTACACCGAGGTGCGGCTGGAGGACGTGTCCCCCACGGAGGTGGACCTCTGGATGAACGAGGCGGGGACCATCCGCTACTTCACCCGGGGCGCGCTGCTGGCCGGCCTGCGCGCGGTGGGCGCGCGGCAGCCGGAGGTGCGGGTGCGCGACTTCAACGACGAACACGTCACCTACCGGCTCACCTGGCGTGAGCTCTGAGGCTGGCGCCAGCGGGGAGGGGCCGCGGTTGCTCGCGGTGGACCTGGGGCTGCGCTCGGGGCTGGCGGTGTACGGGCGGGACGGACGGCTGTGCGAGTACCGCTCGCAGAACTTCGGCTCCCAGGCGCGACTGAAGCGGGCGGTGCCGTCGGTGCTCCATGGGGTGGGGCCGCTGGCGTGGCTGGTGCTGGAGGGGGGCGGGCCGGTGGCGGACGTCTGGGAGCGCGAGGCGGCGCGGCGCGCGCTGCCGGTGCTGCGGGTGGCGGCGGAGGACTGGCGGGAGAAGCTGCTCTACGCGCGGGAGCAGCGCAGCGGCACGCTGGCGAAGGACGCGGCGGACGTGCTGGCGCGCAGGGTCATCGTCTGGTCCGGCGCGGCGAAGCCCACGTCGCTGAGGCACGACGCGGCGGAGGCGATTCTGCTGGGCCTGTGGGCCGTGCTGGAGGTGGGCTGGCTGGAGCGGGTGCCCGCGGAGCTGCGGCGCTGAGCGCGGGCCGTGCTGGAATGTGCTGGGTGGAGTGGGGGCTTGCGGAGCTATGGCGCTGAGCGCGGTCCACGCTGGAGGGTGCTGGGTGGAGTGGGTGCCCGCGGAGCTATGGCGCTGAGCGCGGTCCACGCTGGAAGGTGCTGGGTGGAGTGGGGGCTCGCGGCGCTGAGCGCGGGCCGTGCTGGCGGGAGCGGGTGCCCGCGGCGCTGAGCGCGAGCAGGGCGGAGGCGGGGCTCGTGCCGCTCCGCGCGGACGCCGCGCTCCCTCCGTGGACGCGCCTCGCGGGACACGGGGCCTGTCCGTCCTCCATGATGGGGCGCATGGCCCAGCCGCCCGATGAGCGCCCCGTGCATGAGACCGACGTGCCCCGTGGCGAGGGACTGAACCGGTGGGTGGACCCGCTCGCCCGCACGGCGTACCGGGGCGCGTATGCGCTGGCGTGCGTGTACTGGTTCGTGCGCCGCCCCCGGACGCGCGGCGTCTTCGTGGGCGTGTGGCACGCGGGGCGCGTGCTGCTGCTCCAGAACTCCTACAAGCACCTGCTCAGCATGCCGGGCGGCGGCTACCACCGCGGAGAGTCCGCCCCCGAGTGCGGCGCCCGCGAGCTATGCGAGGAGGTGGGCATCGCCATGGCGCCCGCCGCCCTGCGCACCGTCTTCGAGACGGTGGGCTCGGAGGAGAACAAGGATGACCACGTCACCTTCGTGGAGGTGGACGTGGATGCCGAGCCGACAGTCACCATCGACCGCCGCGAGGTGACGTGGGCCGCGTTCATCGACCTGGACACGGCCCTGCGGCTGAACCTCTCGGCGCTCGTGCGCGCCTACCTGGAGGACGCGAAGCGCCGCCGCGGTTGAGGCAGCGCGGCGCCCGCACGGCTGGCGCCGTGCTTCATGTCCGGAGGGATGGGTGTGCCCTCGGAGCCAGTGGCCCGCGCCGAGCTGGCGACGCGCGCCATGCCAGCGCGCGGAGGTCCGCCCTCAGCGCCCGGCCGCGTGCGCCATCGCCACGGGCACCGGCTCCGCGCCGAGGAAGTGCTTCGCGCGCGCCTTTGCCAGCTGCGTGTGCGCCTCCTCCAGCGAGACGCAGTCCACGGTGATGTCGTCGCCGGGCGCGGCCTCGGACGCCACCCGGGCCGTCTGCAGGCGGGAGATGGTGGAGTCCGACACGTGCGCGCACATCAGACAGCCCTTCTGCCGGCCGTACGCCACCACCTCGCCGAAGAGGGCCGCCGACTCCGGCTCCAGCGTCCGCAGTCCGCGCATGTCCGCCAGCACCAGGTGCCTGCCTCCTCCGTAGGTGTCCGTCGCAATCTTGTAGGCCGAGACGAAGTCCTTCATCTCGTTAGGTCGGACAAACCCGCTCAAGCGGACGGTGACGGTACGGCGATTCGTGTCATTGGTGACTTCGAACATGCGTGCGCCCTCCCCACGAGGGCAAAGATTAACAAAGTCAGACATTGAAAAGCACCCCCACCCCCGGACGCTCTGGCCCCGCTGGAATTGTGGGAATGGATTGCGCAGTCGCGTCCCACGCGGGTGCAATCCTCGCGTGCCACCCGATGCGGGGGGTAGGCCCGGCTCCTACGCGCGCTGCCCGCTCTCCCCCGTGACGACGGCCGAGCCGATGAGGTGCGCCAGCCGCAGCGCCTCGGGCACGCGGCCCCGGTCCGTCACGCGGGTGAGGGCCTCGGCCACCTCGTCCGCCTGCGCGCCCTGCACCTGGAAGGTGAAGCCGCCCAGCTGGTGGATGGGTCCCGCGCGCTTCAGCTTCGCCCAGCGCGCGTCCGCGCGGGGCAGGCGCCGCAGCGCGCGCTCCACCGCGTCCAGGTCCGGCGGCCGCCGCATCACCGCCACGCAGGGCTTCTTCAGCCGCGCCGCCAGGGCCGGCAGGTCCACCACGTTGAAGCCGCCGAAGGCGATGCCGTCCAGCAGCACCAGGTGGAGCTGGGGCAGGAACTTGCCGCCCTCCAGCAGCCGGCACACCTCGTCCGTGGCATTCCAGCCGTCGCGCCGCACGCGCCCCCAGACGAGCCCCTCGAAGCGCGTGCCGCCGCACACCACGCCGGCCAGCGGCACGGCGACGCCGGGGCGGCGCGCGAAGGGCCCATCGTCGAAGCCGATGACTCGGGGGAGGCGGGGCAGGCGCATGGGCTGCAAGCCTCTCAAGAGCCACCCGTTGCCCGCAAAGAGAAAGCCCGACCTCGCGTGCGACGAGACCGGGCTTCCGTGACGTCTACAGCCTGTTCAGCTCAGGCCGCGCGAACGTTCTGCGCCTGCAGGCCCTTGGGGCCGCGGCCGACCTCGAACTCCACCTTCTGGCCTTCGGCCAGGGTGCGGAAGCCGTCCATGTTGATGGCGGAGTGGTGGACGAACACGTCCTCACCGCCGCCGTCCTGCACGATGAAACCAAAGCCCTTCGCATCGTTGAACCACTTGACGGTACCAGTTGCCATGAATCGCGTTCTCTCGTTTCAGAGCGGCTCGCGCCGCGGCGTTTCGCCCTCTGAGAAACCGAAGGCCCCTACTGCGGCTCCTAGTCTGCCCGGGGCGGGCGGCCGAGTGGAAGCCCCCCTGGCAGCAAGCCGAGCGGGAAGGCTGGGGCGAAGGGCCTTCCCGCCCCTGGAGCCCGGGCAGGCGAGGGTCCTGGCGCCCTGCGTCGGAGGCCGCGTGCCTACCTTGGCGGCAGTGTCACGAACGGATGTCCGGAAGGAGCGCCGCCATGGCCGAGCCGCAGACCCCCTACCTCGCTACCTCCATCACCCCGCCGGCCCTGGGGCCGGACACCGGCCTGCGCCGGGTGGTGCACCGCGCGCTGGACACCAGCGCCGCGGCGGGAATCCTCTCACGCCCGCTGCTGGGCCGGCTGCCCCTGCGCCGGTGGGTGCCGCAGGACGTGCACTCCCTGCTGGACTACCAGGGTGGCACCGCCACGGCGCTCGCGGGCCTGCTGTCGGATGACCCGGTGGCGAAGGCGGCGGGGCTGGCGCTGGGCTCGTCCGTCATCGGCGTGTCGCTGCTCACCGACTACCGCCTGAGCCTCACCAAGCTCATCCCCATCGAGGCGCACGAAATCGCGGACTACGCCTACGGCGCGGCCGCCATCCTCGCGCCCTTCGTGCTGGGCTACGCGCGGCGCAGCCCGGTGGCCGCGGCCATCCACGTCCTCGTGGGCCTGTCCACGATTCTGGCCTCGCTGGTGACGGACTACCGGTGCCAGACGGGCATGCACCTGGGCGGCGAGCTGGCGACGGACCCGGAGGCGATTGGCGCGTGAGCGCCCCCGTCCCTCCCGCGCGCGGCAGCACGGTGCGAGGCGCGCTGGAGGCGGCGCTGGCCTCCGCGCCCGAGCACGGCCTCACCGCGAAGGACCTCTCCGCCCTGGTGGGCATCTCCGAGAAGGACGTCGCCGACCACCTCGTCCACCTGGAGAAGTCCCTCAAGGCGCAAGGGCTGAAGCTGGAGGTGGCGCCCGCCAGCTGCATCCAGTGCGGCTTCGCCTTCAAGGACCGCAAGCGCTTCACCCGGCCGGGGGCCTGCCCCCGGTGCCGCTCGACGCGCATCGACCCGCCCGCCTTCCGCGTCACCAGCTGACGCGGGAGAAAAGCGAAGCGGCAGGGCACCCGGAGGCACCCTGCCGCTCGTGTCACTTCAGTGGAGCGTGAAAGCCGGCCTCTACGCCGTCTTCATCGCCACGTCGGACTTGGTGTCGCTGGTGCCGCCGACGCTCTGGATGCGCATGCCGTAGAAGCTGCGGTACACGAACACCGTCGAGAGCACGAAGAACACCGCCGCGAGGATGGTGGTGAGCTGCTTGCCCGAGGCCGAGGTGTTCAGCTCCACCGCCAGCTCCACGGCCAGCAGGCCGAAGAGGGTGGTGAACTTGATGACCGGGTTGAGCGCCACGGAGGACGTGTCCTTGAACGGGTCGCCGACGGTGTCGCCGACGACGCAGGCCGCGTGCAGGTCCGTGCCCTTGGCCTTCAGCTCCGTCTCCACCAGCTTCTTCGCGTTGTCCCAGGCGCCGCCCGCGTTCGCCATGAAGACGGCCTGGTACAGGCCGAAGATGGCGATGGAGATGAGGTAGCCGACGAAGAAGTACGGCTCCAGGCAGGCGAAGGCGAGGGTGCTGAAGAACACCGCGAGGAAGATGTTGATCATGCCCTTCTGCGCGTACTGCGTGCAGATCTCCACCACCTTCTTGGAGTCGCTCACGCTGGCCTTCTCCACGCCCTCCAGCCGGATGTTGGCCTTGATGAACTCCACCGCGCGGTAGGCGCCGGTGGACACGGCCTGCATGGACGCGCCAGAGAACCAGTAGATGACCGCGCCGCCGGTGATGAGGCCCAGGAGGAACGGGGCGTGGAGCAGCGACAGGAACTGCGCCTTCGCCGGGTCGAGAATCTGCTCGCCACCGGCGCCGGGGACGATGCCCACCAGCAGCACGATGATGGAGAAGATCATCGTCGTGGCGCCCACCACGGCGGTGCCGATGAGCACCGGCTTGGCGGTGGCCTTGAACGTGTTGCCCGCGCCGTCGTTCTCCTCGAGGAACTGCTTGCCCTTGTCGAAGTCCGGAACGAAGCCGAAGTCGCGCTTCACCTCGTCCTTCACGTTGGGGACGTTCTCGATGAGCGACAGCTCGTACACGGACTGCGCGTTGTCCGTCACCGGGCCGTAGGAGTCCACGGCGATGGTGACAGGGCCCATGCCGAGGAAGCCGAAGGCCACGAGGCCGAAGGCGAACACCGGCGCGGCGAGCATCAGCTGGCCCACGCCCTGGCCCTCGATGCCCGCGCCGCTGAACCAGAACGCCAGGCCCATCAGGCCGGCGATGATGAGGCCCATCCAGTAGGCGGAGAAGTTACCCGCCACCAGGCCGGAGATGACGTTGAGGGACGCACCACCCTCGCGGCTGGCCGTCACCACTTCGCGCACGTGGCGGCTCTCGGTGGAGGTGAAGGCCTTGATGGCCTCCGGGATGATGGCGCCGGCCAGGGTGCCGCAGGTGATGATGGCCGACAGCTTCCACCACAGGCTGCTGTCGCCGCCCAGGTTGGGGATGAGCAGGTAGCTGACCAGGAAGGTCAGGGCCACGGAGATGATGGACGTCACCCACACCAGCGCGGTGAGCGGGTGCTCGAAGTTCATGTGGTCCGCGTTCTTGTACTTGCCACCCTGGTACAGGTTGTTCAGGGCGTAGGCAGCCAGGGACGCGAGCACCATCACGATGCGCATCATGAAGATCCAGACCAGCAGCTCGATGCGGTAGGGCACCTCGACGGCCAGCAGGATGAAGGTGATGAGCGCCACGCCCGTCACGCCGTAGGTCTCGAAGCCGTCCGCGGAGGGGCCCACGCTGTCGCCCGCGTTGTCGCCGGTGCAGTCGGCGATGACGCCCGGGTTGCGCGCGTCGTCTTCCTTGATCTTGAAGACGATCTTCATCAGGTCGGAGCCGATGTCGGCAATCTTGGTGAAGATACCGCCGGCGATGCGCAGCGCGGACGCGCCGAGCGACTCACCGATGGCGAAGCCGATGAAGCAGGGGCCCGCGAAGTCCGCCGGGATGAACAGGAGGATGCCCAGCATCAGCAGCAGCTCGGTGCTGATGAGCACCATGCCGATGGACATACCGGCCTGCAGCGGAATGGCGTAGGTGGGGTAGGGCTTGCCGCGCAGCGACGCGAAGGCGGTGCGGCTGTTGGCGAACGTGTTGACGCGGATGCCGAACCAGGCGACGCCGCACGAGCCGGCGATGCCGACGAGGCTGGCGACCAGGATGATGACCACCCGGCCCACGTCCATGTGCCGCAGGAAGCCGAAGTAGCCCACCATCACCACCGCGATGAGGGCCCACAGGATGCCGATGAACTTCATCTGCGTGGCGAGGTACGTCTTGCACGTCTCGTAGATGAGCTCGGAGATGTCGAGCATCGCCTTGTGGACGGGCATCTTCTGCAGGCTGGCGTACTGGAGGAAGCCGAACACCAGGCCGACGACGCACACGGCGATGCCGGACAGCAGCAGCTGGTAGCCGTTGAGGCCACCGAAGAAGGTGACTTCGGCGAAGTTGGGGAGGACGAGGTCCGCCTCGCTGGCGTGGGCGGCGCTGGCGGCGAGGACCGTCAGGAGCCCCAGGGCTCGGGCGGCCGCGCCGGTGACGCTCTTCCTGAGAGCGGCCATCGGTGAAACGGTGGGTGTCATGGGGGTGCAACTCCTCACAGAGACTCAAGTCCACGCGCGCGGTTCGGGTGCTCCGCGTGCCATGGGAAACAGGGAGTGGTGTCGAGGGGTTGGCCGCCTGCGGGCGGGGACACCGCACGCCTGCGCTTCAGCTCAGCCTCGCCCTTCACGGCGCAGAGTCGCACGCCCTGAAGGCGGGCCCGCGAATAGCATGGACGCGACTGTAAAGTCGAATTTCCGGGGGAGTTGGCGCTCCCAATACGCCCGACTTCTCAGGGAATACGGGTTTGTATCCACCTCCGAAGTCGGCTCCGGGCCGGACTCAGGGTCTCAGCCGGAGGAGGAAGCCGTCCTGGGGGCGCGGGTACGGGGTTTCCCCGGGGAGGGGGCGCGTCAGGGCGCCGGCCACCAGCGTGTGGCCACCCGGGTCCACGGATACCGCCCGCGCCAGGGCGGCGCCGGGGTGGGTGAAGCCGCGGACCCAGAGTGAAGCCCCGTCCTCGGGGAGCAGCCGGGCGACATAGAGGCCCGCGGGCGTGCGGCCCCGGCCCAGCTCCAGGCCGCCGTCGTGGGTGCCGGCCAGGGTGAGCTGGCCCGACTCGTCCGTGGCCAGCGCGCTGGCGGTGGCGGCGAAGGAGCGGGCCCAGCGTTGCTGGCCCCCGGCGCTGAAGGCGGCGAGGAAGCCCTGGTAGCCGCCCGCGGCGTGGGCCTGCCCGTGGAAGTAGAAGCGCCCGGAGAAGTTGCCGCCCACGAAGACGCGGTCCGGCCCCACGGCCACGGCGTTCGCCATGCCCTCGGCGCCGCGGAAGTCGCGGCTCCAGGCGTGGTCGCCGTCGGGCGACAGCTTGAGGACGAAGGGCGTGCGCTGGCGCACGGTGACGAAGGTGGAGCCGCCGAAGCTCACGGCGCCTGCGTAGCCGCCCGCGACGTGGACGCCGCCGAAGAGGTCCACCGCCACCGCGCGCGCCGTCACGAGCCCTTCCGCCCCGGCCGCCCAGCCCCGGCTCCAGCGCGTGGCGCCGTCCGCGTCCAGGCGCACGGCGAAGGCGGCGCGGCCCCCCACGCCCGCCTCGCGCGTGGCGTCTCCGAAGTCCCGGCGCCCGGTGAAGTCGCCCACCAGCACCACGCCGCCGGCGCCATCCGCCGCCACGGCCTGCACGCTGAGCGCGCCGTCTCCGGCAAAGCCTCGCACCCGCTCCACGGCGCCCTGTGGTGACAGCCGCGCGACGAAGGGGCCCTCCGGCAGGCGCTCCGAATTCAGCTCGAAGCCCGCCGAGGTGCCACCCAGCCACGCGTTGCCGTCACGGTCCACCGCGAGCCCGCCCACCCGGGCGCGCGCCGCTCCCTCCCGGGGCACCCAGCCATGCGCCCAGCGCAGGGCCCCGTCCGGAGAGAAGCGCGCCACCAGCAGGTGGGGCTGCTTTGAAACATGGTTGAAGGGCAGGGGGCCTCCCCCGACATCCAGAGGCTCCCGGTACGTCGCCGCGACGAGGACGTCCCCGTCGGGGGCCACCACGGTGTGCGGCGCCTCGCTGTCCCCGAGCACCAGCGACCGCGACCACGCCATGGCCCCCTCGCCCTCACCGCCAACCGACCCCGCTACCTCCAAGCCCGGAGCACGCGGCGACGCATGCGCCTTCTCCCCGCACCCCACGAGGAGAAGTCCTGTTGCGCACACCGCGAATGTCCACCCCCGCCACCCCATCACCGCCCCGGCCTCTCCCCCGCCCCCTGCCCGACAGCCCCCTGCCCCTCAACCGCGGAAGCTCTACTGCAAGGGCATTGCCAGCACGCGCCGCGGCACGCCTTCCCCTCTGACGCGGCCTGGAACTCCGGCCCCCGGGGGCGAGGCGGCTGTCCGGAGTGCTGAAAAAACTCCCTGTCCTCCGGAGAACGCCGGAGAAAAAGCGACGGACTCCTCCGCCAGAAGGGCAGGCAGGAAGGGCTCACGGCAGGCGGGCGTGGCCTCCACGCCCCACGTGTCCATGCGCGGACAGCGAAGTCCTCCCGTGTGCGACGGCAGCGGCATATGTGGCCGGGTTGCCATTGCTACAGGGTTGTCGCGGCTCGGGCGCGCGCGTGCGCGTGCGCACGGGCGGGCAACCCGCCTCGCGCTCCGGCACGTCACGTCAGGGGCGCGCCGGAAGGGGAGCGGCGCCGCCCCGGCCGCGAATCACGGACGTGACACGCCACTTTCGCGCAAGCCCTTGCATGGATTGTCACGACCGCCGTCATGCAATGACTTGCGGATTCGTGACGCTCGTCCGCGGGAAGATTCGCGCGGAGCGGTGTGACCCGGTGCTGGCAGAGATTTGACGCAACTGAGTCACCGCATGTCTGGCCATTGAGGCACCTTGCGTCCCGTCGAATCCGGGATGAGCCGGGTCCGATGGTCCTCCCCCAGAGCAAGTCCTTCCAGTCCAGTCCCGCATCGCGGGGAGGCACCGTTCTGCCAATGCACCACGGGCGGCGAGTGGCGTGTCAACCCAGTGCAACACCAGAGGAGTCGTCCATGAAGATGATGAAGATGGTGATGTCCGCCGCGGTGATGGCGGTTTCGGTTGTGGGTTGCGGTGGCCAGTCCGCCGACGAGGTCGTCCCGGCTTCCCTCCAGGCCGAGCTGACCGACGGCAACAAGTTCTTCGGTTCCGACACGCTCAAGGGCGCGTTGATCAGCGCCAACGCGTCGTCGCTGGCCGGCCTGTCCATCGAGGGCAAGGGCTCGAGCGTGGGCGAGGGCTGTGCGCGCACGGGCTCCGGCACCTTCTGCAGCGGCCGGCAGCAGACGCTGGCCCCCATGTCGCGCGACTTCCGGGCGACGGCCACGGCCTGTGCTGGCGGCACCGCGTCCGGTGGCACCGGCCGTGACCCGGCCTGCTGCCCCGGCGAGAAGAGCAACATCATCGCGCTGGACGCGGTGAACGCGTTCGTGAAGTCCGACAACGGCCTCACCAACATCAGCAAGGCCAACCTGGCCAACCTCTTCTTCTCCAACAACGGCGCCTGCTGGACGGACTGGAGCCAGGTGCCGGGCAGCACCCGCACGGGCGCCATCGTGAAGTATCGCCGTGACGACCTGTCCGGCACCACGGAGGTCTTCAAGGAGAAGGTCGGCGGCAGCTCCAGCGCCACCTTCTGCGCCGGCATCACCGTCATCACCGACGGCTCCGCTTCCAACCCGTCGCCCTGCACCACCTCCGACAGCGCCACCGTCTGCATCGGCAAGCTGACCGCCAACAACGCGAACGCCATTGCCTATGCCGGTGACTCCGCGAAGACCTCGGGCAACGTGGCCCTGAGCGTGGACGGCATCGCCCCCACGGCCGCCAACGTGCGCCTGCTGCTCACCAACCCGGCCAGCGCCTACCCCCTGTCCCGCCCGCTCTTCCTCAACGAGAACGTCAACTTCGCGAAGGACCCCAAGGAGCAGACGCTGTACGACTGGGTCTACAGCAACAAGAGCTCCTTCCAGAACATCCTCACGGGCCAGGGCTTCATCGCCTGCAGCACCACCGGCGCGCTGCGCTGCGGTGGCGCGGCCAACGACGGCCGCGGCGCGGGCCTCTGCAAGGGCAACTGAAGCCGCACCGTCAGCCGCCCCATCCCTGAATCCTGAATCCTGAAGCCGGGACGGACGCACCGGGAAGCACCGGTGCGTCCGTCCCATGTCGTCGTTCGCGGTCCACCTTGGAGAAACACCGTCATGTCTGCCTTCACGCGCTCCTTCCTCGAGAAGTCGCTGCTCGCCGCCTCCACGCTGCTCTTGGGCACGCCCGCCCTGGCCCAGGAGGCCGCCGCCTCCCTGGACAACCCCTTCGTGTGCCGCCGTCCGTCCGGCGTCGCCGGCACCATCACCGAGTTCCCCCTGCCCACCGAGGAGGCCGGCCCCACGAGCATCACCGTCGGTCCGGACCTCAACCTCTGGTTCACCCAGACGGGCGCGGGCACCATCGGCCGCGTCACCCGTGACGGCGTGGTGACGGAGTTCCCCCTGCCCACCGAGTTTTCGATTCCGCAGAAAATCACCCTCGGCTTCGACGGCAACCTCTGGTTCACCCAGCTCGGCGTGGACCAGGTGGGCCGCATCACCCCGAAGGGCGTGGTGACGGAGTTCCCCCTGCCCAACCCCGGCTCGGCGCCGTACGGCATCGCCGCGAGCCTGGACGGCAACCTCTGGTTCACCCAGGTGGCCGGCAACCGCATCGGCCGCATCACCCCCGCCGGCGTCGTCACCCAGTACGACTTGCCCACCCCGGAGGCCCAGCCCACCGCGATTGCCCTCGGCGCCGGGGGCAAGCTGTGGTTCACCGAATTGCGCGGCAACAAGGTGGGCGCCATCACCCCCGACGGCGTCCTCACCGAGTACCCGCTGCCCACCGCCAACGCGGGGCCCTCGGGCATCACCCTCGGCTGGGACGGGGCCATGTGGTTCACCGAGCAGTTCGCGGGGAAGATTGGCCGCATCACCGCGGACGGCACCATCACCGAGTACGCCCTTCCGGACCCCAGCAGCGCGCCGGTGGACATCTCCTTCGGGCCGGACGGCGCCCTCTGGTTCGTGGAGCTGCGCGGCAACAAGGTGGGCCGCCTCACCGTGGGCGGCGCCCTCACCGAGTACGCCGTGCCCACCGCCAACGGCCAGCCCGCGGGCATCGTCTTCGCCCCGCCGGGCTTCCTCTGCCTGGACGCGCACCTGTGGTTCACCGAGCGCGCCGGCAACAAGCTGGGCCGCATCCGCGCCGTCACGCTCCCGTGAAACCGTGACAATGAAACCGTGACACAGTCTGGCTTCAGCTCGCTGTCCTGACAGGAATTGGCTGTCACGGCGCGGTGAAAACAGACAGCAGGCCCCTTTTCGAGGGGCCTGCGCTCTCGCCTTCCGTCAAGCAATCGCGGTACAGAGCGCCGCGCTCGCGGAATGCCTGACATCGGGATTCCCAAGGAGGGACAGCTCATGTCGTATGAGAGGAATTGGCACGCCCGGTGTCGCCGGGCGCTCTGGGGGAGTCTGCTCGCGCTGTCCGTGGCCATGGGCTGCTCGTCCGGGGAGGGGCAGAAGGGCCCGGAGGTGCCGGTGGTGGTGGACGCGGATGCGCTCTGTGACGCGCCCGCGCGCTCCGGCGAGCACTTCCCGGTGCGCATCACCACGCCGGCCAGCGCCGCGCCCAGGGAGGTCTTCGGCACCCTGAAGGCGCGGGTGGACGCGCAGTGCGGCTCCTGCCACCGGGCTCCGGAGACGCGGGGCGGCTTCCAGTACGTCTCCGACTACGAGGGCTTGAAGGTGGCGGCCCCGCGCATGGCGTCGCTGGCCTCGCAGGGCGCCATGCCGCCGCTGGCCACCGCGGACCAGGCGCGAGACGCCGCGGCCCTGGGCTGCGCGCTCGAGGCCTGGGCGGCGCAGGGCAGCCCGGAGGCGGAGCCCTTCGAGGTGAAGTGCGCGCAGGAGGGGAGCACGGGCGGCGCCCTGCTTGCGTTCCCGGTGGCGCTGGGGATGACCGACCTGGGGCACTGCATCCCCGACAAGGAGCGCCTGGGCAGCGACGCGCAGAAGGACGCGTACTTCGCGGGGCTCACCGCGCTGCCGCGCTCGCTGTCCGAGACGGACACCGACATCACCACCTTCAACACGCTGAAGCTGGCCCGCCACGGCACCTTCGCCTTCGCGCCCACCTACCCCCTCTTCTCCGACCACGCGAAGAAGCTCCGGCTCGTCCACGTGCCGGAGGGGAAGTCCATCGAGTACGACGCCGCGACGAAGCGCTTCAAGATTCCCCCCAACACCCGCTTCTACAAGACGTTCTTCAAGGCGGTGACGGACCGCAACGGCGGCGTCGAGTACCGGCGCATCGAGACGCGGCTCATCGTCACCCGGGAGCGCTGGCAGGACGCCCTCTTCGGGACGTACGTCTGGAATGACGCGGGGACGTCCGCGGAGCTGCACGACTTGCGCTACCGCGACGGCTCGCCCTTCTCCGACCGCGTCCTGGTCTACACCTCGCACGAGGGCCGCGGGGACACGCGCAACTACGCCATCCCCGGCCGCCACCGCTGCGTCAACTGCCACACCGGCGCCGAGGCACAGGACTTCGTCCTCGGCTTCACCCCGCTGCAGCTCAACCGCCGGGCGAAGGGTGAGGGCGGGCAGGATGCGAGCGTGGACGTGCTGGGGGACGAGCTGTCCCAGGTGGACCGGCTCATCCGCTACGGCGTCCTCACCGGCCTGCGCTCGGCGGCGGAGCTGCCGAAGCTGGAGGACCTGAAGCCCGAGGGGAAGGAGTACCGCAACGCGCACGAGCTGGCGCTGCAGGGCTACTTCGTCGGCAACTGCGCGCAGTGCCACAACCCCAATGGCTTCGCGGTGCAGAGCAACCCCTCCATCGCGGACCTGGACTTCTCCCCGGGCGGCGTGCTGCCCGGGTTCGACACGAACCGCATGGAGAGCAACAAGCAGAAGTACTACGCGGACATGCGCGCCGGCGTGGACTTCGAGCGGGATTTGCGCGCCGGCTCGCCCAACAGCACGCTGTACCAGCGCGTCACCCAGGAGGCCCACGAGGTCTACCTCCACATGCCGGCCAACGTGCCGGGCCGGGACTGCCGGCTGGTGTCGCTGGTGGCGAAGTGGCTCGGCTCGCTGGAGCGTCCGGGGGATGCCGCGCTGACGCCGGCGGCGCGCGAGGCGGCCCGGAATGCCCGCGTGAAGCTGGCCGAGGACGTCGTCTGGGAGACCTGCAAGGACCCGAAGGACGTGCGGTGGATTTCCGAGGACTTCACCGACAGGGTGCCCTACGAGCCGCGCAACCTGGACTGGCGGCTGTCCATCCAGGAGGGCTCGCACCGGCACCTGATGGACTACGCCATCAGCGAGCGCCACACGCAGCTGGCCTCGAAGCTCTTCCCCACCAGCTTCTGGGTCGCCCGGCCCGAGTGCGCCTTCGAGGACGCGCCGCCGCCGGACCCGGTGGAGCCGTGGATGGTGGACGAGCTGGGCAATCCCCGGCAGCCGTGGGGTGAGCTCTACTTCTCCACGCCCGGCGCGACGGTGTTCCAGGGCATCTGCTCCAACTGCCACGGGCGGACGGGTGACGGCCAGAGCGGCGCCGCCAAGGCGCTGATGGCCACCAGCGGGGCTCGCGTGGCCAACCTGGTCGCCGGCTTCTCCGGCCGGGGCACTGACGGCACGAGCCACCTGCGCCCCTTCGAGGACGCGCTCGGCCCCCACGGTGGCGCGAAGTACCTCGTGTTCATGGGCACGGGCGGCACGAAGGTGGAGTTCCGGGATGCCTTCATGCAGGCCTGGGTGAAGTACGGCGAGGTGGACATCGACTTCTCGGGTGACGCCGTCGACTGGGCCCGGTGGGGAGCCAACATGCTCGGCGCGGCGCGTGGCGCGTGCGACCTGGTCCGCGTGGGCCGCTTCGGCACTGGCACCTCCTCGGAGCCCAAGAGCGGCAACCCGCGTGCTCTCGGCGGCGCCACCATGTGGAAGGACATCTGCACCGTCGACAACCCGCTCACCGACGCGGTCCGCGGCGGCGCCTCGCCGGCCTACGAGACGTGGCTGCGGCGCGCGGAGTTCAACGCGGGCGTCATGGCCTACTTCTACCTGAAGGACCACCTCTCCCAGGGCAAGCCCCCGGCCCTGCTGCGCAGCGAGTGCAACAAGCGTCAGGCCACCGCGGTGACGCCTCCGTGAGCGCCGGCCTGGAGCGCCCACCTTCGAGTGCCATGAGCGTCAGGCCCTCGCGGAGACCGCGCCGTGAGCGCCAGCCTGGAGCGCCCACCTTCGAGCGTCACGAGCGTCAGGCCCTCGCGGAGACCGCGCCGTGAGTGCCGGCCTGAAGCGCCCACCTTTCTTCCTGGAGCGGGAGTACGTGCGATGAGACATGCCTTGAGAGGATGGCTGCTGGCGGTGGGACTGTGCCTGGCCGTCGGCGGCACCGGCTGCGGCGATGATGACCCGAAGGACGACGCCGGAGTGGATGCCGGCAGGGACGCGGGCCCTGGCGACGACGCGGGCCGGGATGCCGGGCCGGGGACGGACGGCGGCTGTGCCGACGGCGGCAGCTGCCCGCCGCCCACCTGCGCGGATGGGGGCACCCCCGGCGCGGATGGCGGCTGTCCTCCTCCTCCGCCCACCTGCGCGGATGGGGGCTCGCCCGGCGAGGACGGCGGCTGTCCTCCTCCGCCCACGTGCGCGGATGGCGGCACACCCGGCGCGGATGGCGGCTGTCCTCCGCCCGCGTCCGCCGTGGCCTATGTCCGCTTCGTGAATGCGTCCCTGGGGCTGAAGGACAACCCCGGCGACAGCGACAGCGCGCCGTGGCGGCCGTACGCGCTGGACGTCTACCAGGGCGGCACGGAGTTGTTCGACTCGGTGGTGCCGGGCGACGCGGCGGTGACGGAGTACAAGCCGGTGCCCGCAGGCACGGCCCTCGAGTTCACCACGCGCAACGCGGAGGCCGGTGCTTCGGCGGCGCTCGCCACCTCGGGCTCCGTCACCTTGCAGGAGGGGGAGCGGCTCACCCTGGTGGCCGTGGGCTTCTCGGACCGCACCGAGCCGGACCGCGTGGAGCGGGCGCGACTGCTGGCGCTCAAGGAGTCCTTCGACACCGTGAGCGCGGGGCGGGCCCGGGTGCGCTTCGTCGCGGCGGACCGGGTGACGCTCATCCCGGAGCAGGGGCGCACGCGCCGGCTCGGGCTCGAGTCGGCCGCGGCCTCCCCCGTCTCCACCGTCAATCCCTACGCGGCGGACGCGGCCGGGGGCGTTTCCATTCCCGCCACCACCCAGCGGCTGGTCATCTCCTCTTCGGGGGACACGGGCTTCGCACCATCCGTCAGCAAGCGCCTGTTCTTCAGCGTGCCGGCCGGCACCCTGGTGGACGGCAGCGCGTGGTTCGCCATCCTCACCGGTGATGACCGGCGCCCGCTTCCGGACGGAGGCCAGCCCGCGATGCTGCTGGTGCGTGCCGGGCAGGCCCAGGCGCTCCGGCTGAAGAGAGACCCACTGGTCTACTTCTTCAACGCGCTGTTGCCGACCACGCCCGACAATGACCCGCTCGTCCTCCAGGCGCTCCAGGGCACGGCGAAGGTGGCGGTGGGCATGGAGTTCAACTACTCGCCCGCCATTGGCGACCTGCCCGTCACCCAGGCGGGCCACACGCTGCGGATTGCCCGGAACGACGACGTCGACGCCACGGTGCTCGCGAGCGCGGACACCGGACCGCTCCAGGCGGGCGGGCGCTACCTCGCGGTGGTGACGGGGCGCGCGGGCCAGACGGGCGCGCTGTCGCCCCGGCTCCTCGTCGTCCAGGACCGCTTCGCCGAAGGCGCGACGGACGCACGGCTGCGGCTGCTCAACGCCATCCCCAACACCCCGGAGCAGGGCGCGGACTTCGGCTACTTCGACGTCGCCAACGGCACGGACAAGGGGAGCACCTTCACGCCCATGTTCACCGGCGTGAAGTACGGCGACCTCACCGGGCCCGAGAGTGGCGTCGTCTTCCCCGCGCCCGTCACCACCGGTACCTCGCTGAGCTACTACGGCCTGCGGGCCTCCGGGAGCGACACCGCGCTGAGCGCGGCGGGCAACGCCATGGAGCGGCCCCACTTCCTCGTGCTGCTGGGCGACTGGGACACGGGCTTCCTTCTCTTCCTCGGCTTCAACGTCCGGGAGAACAGTTGGTCCGGCGTCGCCCCGTTCGACGTGTTCCAGTGAGCTGAAACACCGACGCCCGCCCGGGCCTTCTCGGGCTCGCGGGCGGGCGTCGTGGACTTCAGGGTGCTTCGTGCTTCAGTTCACCTTGACCTGGACTTCCTTGAGGACCTGGTCGCCGCGCATCACCGCCACCGTCCAGCTGCCCGCCTTGTTCAGGCGCACGCCGGTCCACTGACGGGCGCGCCAGCCCTCGCCCTTGATCTTCACGTCCTTGGTCTCGCGCACGACGTTGCCCTGCTTCGTCTGCACCATGATGTCTTCGATGGAGTCACCCTGCGGCACCAGGTAGGCCTGCCACAGCATGACGGTGGTGCCGGCCTTGATGCCGTCGGCGCCCACCTCGGCGGTGCACTCGTACTTGTTGGGGCCGTCCTTGGCCACCTCGGTGCACAGCTTGGCCTCCACCAGCACGGGCCCCTGGCCCTGGCCCTTGTAGAAGTAGTTCCAGGTGTCGCGAATCGCGTCCGCGCTCGGCACCTTCGCGGGCTCCTTGGCGGGCGCCTCGGCGTCCTGCGCCATGGCCAGCGACGACAGCCCCAGCACCGCGCACACCACGCTTCGGGTCAGCATCTTCTTCATGTCTCGGGGTCCCCTCGTTGTGTTGGTGAAGGCTGGCCCCCCGGGCCGGCCTGTCTGACCGCCTGTCTATCACGGAATCGCCCGTGTGCGCCCGCGCCTCACCCGAAGAGGAAGAAGGCCAGCGTCACCAGCGGCAGGTAGGTCAGGAAGGCCACCAGGAGGAAGCCGAGGATGTCCTTGAACTCCAAGCGCGCCACGCCCAGCAGCGGCAGCGCCCAGAAGGGCTGGATGAGGTCGGTGGCCATGTCGCCCCAGGCGTACGCGAGCACCACCTTCTCCGGGGCGACGCCCAGCGTCTGCGCCGCGTCGAGGAGGTAGGGCGCTTCGATGGCCCACTTGGAGCCGCCGGACGGGACGAAGTAGTTCACCACGCCGCTGTAGAGGTAGACGATGGCGGGGAACGTCTCGCGGGTGGAGAGCGACACGAACAGCGCGCCAATCTGGTCCGTCAGCCCGGTGGCCTTGAAGATGCCGTAGATGCCGGCGTACAGCGGGAACTGCAGGACGATGCCGTGCAGCACGCTGGCGGCCTCCTCGCTGGCCTTGAGCAGCCGCGCGGGCGTGCCGTGCAGCAGCACCGCCAGGATGAGGAAGGTGAAGTTCACCACGTTGAGGTTGAGCGCGCGCCAGCCGCCGTTCATCCACAGGTGGCGCCCCAGCCACAGCAGGCCGAGGCCGCCGAAGATGAGGTTGAGCAGCCGCGAGTGGTCCATCCAGAGCGCGGGGCTCGTCTCTCTCGGACGCTCGGGCGGGACGAAGTCTCCGAGCTTCTCCAGCACCGCCGGGTCCACGCGCACCACGTTCTCCGGCTTCGGGTGGAGCGCCCACGCCAGCAGCGTCAGCCCGGCCACGACGACGACGGTGAGGCCCACGTTGAAGGGTGAGAACAGCGTCCTGTCGATGGGCAGCACGCCGATGCTCTTCTCCAGGAAGTGGCCGGGCGTGGCGACGAGCAGCGGCGCGGAGGCGGACAGGCCCGCGTGCCACGTGGCGCCGAGGCCGAAGTACGCGCACGCGACGAGCAGCCGGTAGTCCACGTCCGGCCGGCGGCGCGCCATGAAGCGCACCAGCATGGCGCTGGCCACCAGGGACAGGCCCCAGTTGATGTACGCCAGCGCCATGGAGACGAAGGCCATCAGCGCCACGGTGCCGCGGGGCGTGCGCGCGAGCCCCGCCACGCGCTCCAGCAGCGTGCGCACCGGGTGGGTGAGGGCCAGCAGGTAGCCGGTGAACATCACCAGCGCCATCTGCATGGAGAAGGTGAGCAACTCCCAGAAGCCGCCGCCCCACGCGTCGAGGACCTTCGGAGGCGCCGCGCCCGTCCAGCCCATGGCGAGGCCCATGGTGAGCAGGCTGAGCAGGACGGCGATGGCGAAGGCGCTGGGCACGAAGCGCGCGGAGAAGCGGCCGAGTCCTTCTGCGATGCGGACGAGGGTCTCCACGCGGCGGGCGCTCCTGGGCGGTGCCCATCATGGAATGGGCAGGGGAGGGCAGTTCTACACTCCGGGCCTTCCACGGTGGGCGGGGATTCGGAGGGTGCCGCGCTGGCCACCAGGCCTGTCACGGGGGCTCATCCAGGACGCGGCGCGTCCCCGGATGGCTCGGGTTGCAGGGCCGGCTCACGTCGCAGGGCTTCGGTTTCGTGGGGGCAGGCAGCATGGGCCGCATGAGCCCATGTCGCCTTCGCCGCTCAGCGACCGCTACCGCCGTAGGCCTTCACCTGCGAGTCCAGCTGCTGCCACCTTGCCTGGGACTGCCGCTGGGCCTGGAGCAGCGCATCCACCTCGCGCTGCGTCTCCCACGCCTCGCTGCGCGCCTTCGCCAGGTTGTTCGCGAAGTCCCTGCCGTCGAGCTCCCGGGCCCGGAGGTCTCCGCTCCGGATGAGCGCCTGGTACTCCGTCTGCGCCAGCTCCGCGTCCGCCACCGCCAGCTCGCGTGCCCGCATCCGCTCCATCGCCTCCCGCGTCGCCACCACCTGCTCGCGGAACTCGACCTCGGCCTGGGCCGCCCGGTGCTCCAGGTCCGCGTCCCGCAGCCCCTGCTGCGCCCGGGTGACGTCGTCGACCTGGGCCGTTGCCCGCGCCGCCAGCAGCGCGCTTTCCTCCGCTTCCCGACGCGCCTTCGCGGCCTTCTCGTCGTTCTTCGCCACCTCCAGCGCGCGCTTCCCGTCCTCCAGCGACACCCGGGCGCGAGTCGTCTCGTCCACCGCCTTGTTCTGGGTGATTCGCGCCTTGTGCACCGGCTCCATCTCCGCCGGAGGCACCCGTGCCAGCCACGCCTCGTCCACCTTCGTGCTGGCCCGCTCCGAGCTACAGCCCCCCAGCCCCAGCAGGACCGCCCCCAGCAGTCCCGCGAGGACCCGATGCCCACCCGCCTGGACCATGTCTTCCTCCCATGCCGTGTGCCCTGTTCTCACGGTAGGCATGTGCCGCACGCCGGACACCACCTCCCAGCCAGCCCCGCCCACCGGCACCGGGCGCCCGCAGGCCCGCCCCGTGTCGCCTCGCGTGCGCACCGGCGCCCGGACGCATCAGGCGCTCTCCGGGCGGCCTGCCCTAGACGCGCTCCTCCTGCCGTGGGCGGGTGGCCAGCACCGGCAGGGAGACGTGGAACGTGGAGCCGCGCCCCAGCTCGCTCTCCATCCAGATGTGCCCGCCGTGCCGCTCGACGATGTCGCGGCAGATGTAGAGCCCCAGCCCCAGCCCCCCGAAGCCCGACACCGGCGCGTTGCGGGCACGGAAGAAGCGCTCGAAGAGGTGCGCCTGCTCCTCCTTCGGAATCCCGATGCCCGAGTCCGCCACCGTCACCACGGCGTCCCCTCCGGAGTGCGTGAGCATTACGCGCACCGCCCCGCCCAGCGGGCTGTACTTCAGCGCGTTCTCCAGCAGGTTCGTCAGCACCTGCGACAGCCGGCCCCGGTCGCCCTGGATGAGCACGTCCTCCTCGGGCCCCTCGTACGTGAGCGGGTGCTGCGCGTCGCCGGCCGCGCGGAAGTCGGAGTACACCTCGCGCACCACCTCCGGCAGCGACATGGGCATGCGCTGCAGCTCCATCCGCCCCGCGCCCACGCACGACGCGTCCAGCAAGTCGTTCACCAGCGCGGACAGCCGGCGCACCTGTCCCAGCGCCTTGTCCACGCGCCCGGGCGTGACGGGCTGGCCCGACTCCAGCGACTGCTTCAGCAGCTGGAGGTTCAGCCGCAGCGGCGTCAGCGGCGTCTTCAGCTCGTGCGAGGCGATGGAGAGGAAGTCGTCGCGCACCTGGATGGCCTCGTTCGCGTCGCGCAGGAGCTGCTCGCGCTCCCGCTCCGCCTGCACGCGCGCGGAGACGTCCCGGAAGCTCCAGACGCGGCCGGTGATGATGCCGCGCTGCCGCTGGGGCAGCGAGTAGCGCTCCAGGGTCCGCCCGTCGCGCAGCTCGATGATGTCGAAGCTCTCCTCTCCCGGGGTGTCATAGAGCGCCCGCACGCGCGCCATGAAGCCCTCCGGGTTCTTCAGCTTGCTTCCCACCTCCCGGAGCAGCGGCGCGTCCCGCACGCCCACCTTCGCCGGGTCCAACCCCCAGATTTGATGGAACCGGCGGTTGCAGGCCCGGATGCGGCCGTCGAGCCCCACCACCAGCAGCCCGTCCGCCGTCGACTCGAGCGTGGCCTCCAGCAGCGCCACCGTGCGCTCCAGGTGCTCCTTCGTCCCGCGCTGCGCGGTGACGTCCACCATGATGCCGCGCAGCCGCTCGGTCCGCCCGTCCTCATTGGTCAGCACGGTGACGAGGTCTCTCAGCCAGACGACGTGCCCGTTGGCCGCCAGCATCCGGTACTCGAACTCGTGGGGCAGGCACTGCGCCGCGGCTTCACGGCAGTGGGACACCGCCCACTCCCGGTCATCCGGGTGCAGGTGCTCCGCCCAGAAGTCTGGCTCCTCGTACCAGCGCTGCACGGGGTACCCGAGCAGCCGCTCCGCCTGCTTGCTCACGAGCGTGAAACGGAAGGACGGGTCGGCCTCCCAGACGATGCCGTCGATGCTGTCGATGAGCTCCTCGTGCTCACGCCAGGCCCGGGACAGCTCCCGCGCCGTCTCGTGGCCGTCCGGGGGGCCTGACGCAGGGGGGCCCGCCGGGTCTGGCTGGATGTCCGCCATGGCACGCGTCCTCCATGCACCAACATTCCATCGGTGGGGGAGGCGCGGCATGGCCTCATTCCACGGGCGCCGCCCCGGGCCCCAGGCGGCCAGCGGGGCGCGCGGCGAACACGGGTCCACCGGTGCGAGACGTTTCGGCCTCAATAGAGCGGCGCGGCGGGGGCGTTTACGGTATGAGCGGCCATCATGTCCTCTTCCGAGCAGCCCGCGAGAGCGGATGCGCGTGTGTCCACGGGTGTGCCAGGGCTCGACTCCGTACTGGGCGGCGGCCTCGTCCCGTCCGGCGTCTACATCGTCGTGGGCGAGCCTGGCGCCGGGAAGACACTCCTCGCCAACCAGCTCTGCTACCACCAGGCGCGCGCGGGGGCTCGCTGCCTCTACGTCACGCTGCTGGCCGAGTCCCACGCGCGCATGCTCGCGAACATGCGCGACATGGCCTTCTTCGACCCCGCGCTGCTGCCCGAGGGCGTCTACTACGTCAGCGGCTTCCGCACGCTGGAGGAGCAGGGGCTGCCGGGCCTGCTGGAGCTGCTGCGGCGCGAGGTGCGCAACCACAACGCCAGCATCCTCGTGCTGGACGGGCTGGTGCAGGCGCAGGAGGCGGCCGGCAGCAACCGCGACTTCAAGAAGTTCATCCACGAGCTGCAGGTCGCCGCGAGCCTGGCGCGCTTCACCTCGCTGATGCTCACCAGTGACGGCCCCACCGTCCACCCCGAGTACACCATGGTGGACGGCATCCTGGAGCTGCGCGAGCGCACCTCCGGCGTGCGCTCGTGGCGTGAGCTCCAGGTGCGCAAGTTCCGGGGCAGCGCCACGCTGGCGGGCGTCCACAACTTCCGCGTCACCAGCGCGGGGCTGGAGGTCTTCCCCCGCCTGGAGGCGCGCGTGCGCCGCTCGCCGCCGCCGGACCCGGGCGCGCACCGCATCCACTTCGGCATCCACTCCCTGGACGCGCTCTTCCCGGAGGGGCTGGCCGCCGGCTCCACCACGCTGGTGCTCGGCCCCCCGGGGGTCGGCAAGACGATGATGGGCAGCAGCCTGCTCGCCGAGGGACTGAGGCAGGGCGAGCCGTGCCTCTACATGGGCTTCTACGAGCCGCCCAACCGCCTGCTCAACAAGGTGGCGTCCGCGGGCATCGACCTCAAGGGGGCGGTGGAGGATGGGCGGCTGAACCTCATCTGGCAGCCGCCCGCGGAGTGCATCCTCGACGTGCTGGCGGACCAGCTCCTGGAGGACGTGCGCAAGCGCAAGGTGAAGCGCGTCTTCGTGGACGGGCTGAGCGCGATGAGCCAGTCCACGCCGGAGTCGTCGCGGATGGCGTCGTTCTTCGCCGCGCTCACCCAGGAGCTGCGCTGCGAGGGCACCACCACCCTCTTCGGCCTGGAGACGCCCCGGCTCTTCGGTCCGGTGCTGGACGTCCCGCTGGAGACGGGGCCTTCTGCTGTGGCGGAGAACCTCTTCTTCCTGCGACACGTCGAGCTCGAAGGCCGGCTGCGCAGGCTGCTGTCCATCTTCAAGCTCCGAGACACCGACTACGACCCTACCCTTCGGGAGTTCGTCATCTCCCGTCAAGGCATCGAGGTACTGCCCCCCTTCAGCGTCACCGTGGACACCCTGCTGACTGGCCTTGCCCGGCATCCGGGCGGTGGCCATTCCTGAACAAACCGCGAGGAGTAGCGCCGCCCGTATGGAGACGGTCCTGGTGGTGGATGACGAGCAGGGCATCCTTGAGGCCCTGGCGGACCTCCTCCGAGAGGAGGGCTACCGCGTCGTGACGGCCTCCCACGGCCGTGAAGCGCTGGAGCGGATGGCGGAGCTTCGTCCCGACCTCGTCCTCACCGACTGGATGATGCCGGTGCTGGACGGCCCGGCCCTCATCGAGCGCATCCGCGCCGAGCCGGCCTTCCAGGGCGTGGCGTTGCTGGGCATGAGCGCGGTGGACGTGTCGGCGCTGCGCCGCCTGTACCCGGACGTCCCCTTCCTCCAGAAACCCTTCGATATCAGCGCGCTCATGCGTCAGGTCCGCAAGGCCCTGGACTCGCGGCGGCTCTGAAAGGCCCCATGCTCTACCTGCTCAAGCTTGGCCCCGTGCCCCTCAGCCAGGGCACCACCCAGGTCTACCTGCGCATCTCCGACACGGGGGAGCCGTCCGCCCCCGTCTTCGAGGCGGAGGACGAGGCGGGAATGCGGGCGCTGCTGGAGGGAGTGGACGTCGCGGACGTGCGCTGCGCGCCGGACCTGGCCGAGGCGGGGGCCGGGCTCGGGGTGCAGGTGGAGGAGCCGCCCCAGGCGGCGCTCTCGTCGCGCGCGGCCATCGCCACCTTCCTCGCGTGGGGCCAGCGGGGGTTGTCCGGGCTCGGCTCGGACAAGGCCCTGCTCTTCGTGCAGGCGTCCACGGAGTACTGGGAGGCGAAGCCGTGGACGCACTGGGACGACAGCCAGCCCTTCGAGGTGGCGGTTTCAGGCGCGCTGACGCACAGCTTCGAGGGGTGCGTGTTCCACACCGGGGACGGCCGCGCGGGGCTGGCGCTGTACTTCAAGCCCGGCGCGCTGCAGATGCTGATGGAGATGCAGGCGCGCGGCCAGGGTGACGCGGCCACGCAGCTGCCCGCCATCGCCGTCACGCTGGACACGTCCCCCGCGTACGCGGTGGAGGCGCTCTCCGACGCGGGGCGCGTGCCCCGCCTGCCCATGCCGCTGAAGACGGGGCCTGACGGCATCAGCGTCCCCAACCCCACGGAGGCGGTGCTGCTGGTGGCCACCCTGCGCGCCGTGGCGCGGCTGTCCCCCGAACAGCAGGAGGTGCTCAGCACCGTGGTGGCGGGGGAAGCGCAGATGGAGGTGCGCGTGCGCGCCCCCGCCCCGCGCGTCCGGCACTGAGGCACCGGGCGCCGTTCACAGCGTGCACTGACCGTTTCGGCAGGTGAGCATCGGATGCCTCATGCCCCTCCTGGTACGTTGGCTCCATCATGCGCACCGTCCGACTTCTCAGGTGTGGCCTGCTGGCGGTCGTCGTCGCGTCATCCGCCGCTCAAGCCAGCGGCGAATGCAACACGCCTTCCGTGCGTCCCGTCATGCTCTCCGAACACCCGGCCGATGACACCCACCCCATCTACGTGAAGGGGCAGGTCGTCACGACGCTGCGGTTCGAGCAGCTCGTGGACCCGAGCAAGACGAAGATGATGGGGTGGGAGGGGCGGCTCGAACCGCTGGCGGTGGTCCGCAACAAGGTGATGCTCGAGCCCATCCATGACCTCAACAGGGACGAAGGGATTCCCCTGGTCGTGACGCTGGCGGATGGGACCGCGATTCCGTTCCTCGTGAGACCCCCCAGGAGCAGGCGGGGCGGCGGGTGGACGCAGACGGCCGACCAACAGGTCGACGTATTCAAGGACCGCGACAGCTACGCGGCCATGCATGCGGCCATGATGGACGCGCTCAAGAAGAACGACACGCTGACCGAGGAGAACAAGCGATACCGCCAGGAGGAGACCTCGCAGGACCACGCCCTTGCCGCGCTGCTCGCGTCGGGCGCGGTGGCGCAGACGCCGTTCAAGGTCGTGGACCGCTCTTCTGGCAAGGACGCTGATACCGAGATTGATGCAAAGGTTTTCAAAGGGAAAGGCAAGGTCGCGGTCGTCTTCAAGGTCAAGAACGTCCACGCGGAGAACTCCTGGAGCGTGCAGCGGATCCGGCTGGTGACCCGGGACAGCGGCCATGAGCGGGTGGTCGCGGTTCGCGCCACGGTTCGTGAGGTCATGCCCGGTGGGTCCGGTGTGGTGGCCGTCGTCGCGGACGGCAGTGCCTTCGTTGACGATGGCGCGTTGACGGGCCTGTGGCTGGAGGTCTACCGGCATGATGGGCAGCGGCAAGCAGTCGTCCTGCTAGAACCAGCCCTCATTGCGCGGTAAGAGCGAGAGGCATGGCCTCCAACAAGTCAGCGCTCCTGGGCTGCGCCGTCCTGCTCATGATGTCCTCCGGGTGCCCAGGAACCGCGACGGGAGGAGTGGCCCTGCGTGTTGATGGCACTCCGGGGCCCGAGAAGTGCTCCGAGAAGGCACGGGAGGTGATGAAATACCTCCGGTTGTTCGTCGGGGAGTCCGCGTGGGTGCAGCTCGACGCGAACCAGACCCGGGCCTATCCCATCACCTTGTACGAAGGGACCATCGAGAGCGTGCTGGACGAGGACCTCGGGCTGCTTGAAGCGCCGGCCCGCCTCTATGGCCGGGTCTGGACTGGCGGACCACAAGCCGTCATCCGGTACTACGCCGCCCAGCCATTGAATGGGGGCGAGGAGATACCCCTCTGCGCGGTGGCGCGGCTCGGGCTGGGCCAGCTCCGGAAGCGGCCCGAGTCCAAGCCCGGGACGGCCATCCTCGATTCTCCCCGTGCCGGCGTCTACATCGTGAACGAGTTCCGGTAGCGCGGGCCGGCTGAAGGCCCGGGCCGTCCGGCCTCCCCTGGGCCACCCATTCATCACGATGCGGCAACGGGACGAGACTTCCCTCGATTGCCGAGCACATCCAGGTTGGGAAATCCGTTCAAGCCTGTCAGGCGGCGCTCAAAGCCTGCACTGGCCGCTCTTGCAACTGAGCAGCCCCGTGCATGGCGCACTGGTCCCGCAGCGGCACCCGCCCTCGAAACAGGTGTCGGCTCGGAGCTCCGTGCAGTCCGTGCAGTCCGCCCCCTGCACTCCACACACGCTCGCTGTGTTTCCGTTGCGGCAGACGTTCCCCGCACAGCAGCCGGCGCAGGTATCCGGGTCGCAAACGCAGGTATCCGCCTCGCAGCGCTCGCCCTCGCCGCAGGGCGTGCCCCGGGTGCCGCACGAGCAGGCCCCGCTCGCGGTGCACTGGTTCGCGCGTCCGTCGACGACGCAGTCGACACATGCCACGCCGCTGCCTCCGCAGGCCCTCGCCGAGGTGGTGGGAACGCACGCGCCACCGGGCTGGACGCAGGTGGTGCAGACGCTGCTGCCCGCGTCCGGATTGCCTCCGTCCGGCGTGCCCGCGTCGGAGTCTCCGGCGTCCGGTTCCCCTCCGTCCGGCGTGCCTCCGTCCGGCGTGCCCGCGTCGGAGTCTCCGGCGTCTGGCTCCCCTCCGTCCGGCGTGCCTCCGTCCGGCTGGGGGCCGGGCCCGTCGGGAATGCGCGTCAGCCGCAGCCGGAGCTCCAGCTCCTCGCCCTTGCGCGGCGTGGCCTCCACCCGTGCGCGGGCGAAGGGCTCGCCCTGCAGGAGCGCGTCCACCTGGAGCTCGAAGGGGCCGCCCGGGGGCGTGTTGAAGCGCAGGCGCAGCGTCTGCTCCCCGGAGAAGGGCGTGCCCTCCTGCTCGGGACGGCGCTCGGGGCCGAACCAGGGCTCGCCGTCGCGCAGGCCGCGCAGCTCCAGCTGGGTGGCCCCGTCCGCGCCCTCGACGCGCAGGAAGAGGGAGGTGGTGTCGTCGCCGCACGACACGGCGGCGGTGAGCAGCAGCGCGAGGAGGGCCCGGGAGGCGCGGCTCATGGCACCGTCACCGTGCCCAGGTTGGCGCGCGGCTCGCTGGAGCGTGTGAGCAGCACCGTGGTGGTGGCCCCGACGGCGACGACGCCCACGCCCGCCCAGAACCACTTGCTGCGCAGGAAGGCGGGGACGGAGGACGGGCGCTCCGTGGCCTGGGTCTCCGGAGTCAGGGGCACGGCGAGCGGCGTTCCCTGCTGGGACTTCTGTTTGTCGAGCTCGGCCTGCTTCGCCTCCATCGTCTGGATGAGCTCATTGACGAGCGGCGCGTCCGGCGACTCCGGGTCCAGCGCGAGGTAGCGGCGGTAGAAGAACGCGGCGCGCTCGTACTGGCCGAGCTGCCGGTGGCACTGGCCGATGTTGAAGAGGAGCGCGGGCTCCGGCACCAGCCGGTAGGCCTCCGAGTAGCCGCTCAGCGCGTCGTTGAAGTTCCCGAGGTCGTACTCGCGCTGCGCGTGGTCGAAGAGCACGCGGGCGGCGTCCTTGGGGTCCTCCTTGCCGGCGGCGCCCGGCTTCGGCGACGCGGCGGACGTGGCGGCGGCGAAGAGGGGCAGGGCGATGAGCAGCCAGCTACTTGCGGAACGGATTGAGGAGGCCATCGGTGGACTTGAGTCTAGCGCCTCGCCTGGGCCCCGCCGGGGCCTTGCCGCCCGCCGGGGCTTTATTGGGCGCCAGTGTCACCTCGACGTCGGCGCCGTCCTCGGGTCGCACCACCGCCTGCGCGGGCTGGTGGCCGTGCAGCTCGAAGCGCAGGGCGCGCGGCTGCGTCACGGAGAGCTGGAGCGGGGTGACGCCGAGCGTCTCGCCCGTGTCGTCCTGAATCACCCGCGCGCCGGCCGGTGTCGTGCGGACCTGGAGCACGACTTCCGCCGGAGCGGGCGGCGGCGCGGACGGAGGCGGCTGCACTACCGGGGGCGGGGCCGCCTCCGCCACCGCTGGCGGAGGCGGCTGGGGGGCCGGTGCTTCCCCGCGAGACCAGACGAGGGCGCCCGGAATGGCGAGCAGCACCACGCCCGCGGCCGCGACCCAGGGCCAGCGGTGGCGCTTTCGCGCCTCGGGCACCGGGGTCGGCACTGCGGGAATCACGAGCGGAATGGGCGCGTGCGCGAAGGGCCGCACCGCCTCCGCGAGCGCGTCCATTGACGCGAAGCGGTCCTCCGGTGCCTTCTCCAGGCAGCGCAGCACCACGGCCGCGAGCCCGGGCGGAATCGGCTCTCCGGCGGGCGTCGTCTCGGGCAGCGGCGGCGGGGGGCGGACGATGAGGTCCACCGCCCACGTGCCCAGGTTCGTCGGCTCGAAGGGGCGCTTCCCGGCGAGCAACTCGTACAGCACCGTGCCCACCGCATAGAGGTCCGCGCGCCCATCCACCTCCAGGCCCGACGCCTGCTCCGGCGCCATGTAGCCCGGCGTGCCAATCACCGCGCCCGCGAAGGTGTCCGGGTTCTGCGCCAGCCGCCCCGTGGTGAGCTTCGCCACGCCGAAGTCGAGCACCTTCACGAAGTCCGGCTGGTTGCCCCGCGCCGTCACGAAGACGTTGTCCGGCTTGATGTCGCGGTGGACGACGCCCGTGCGGTGCGCCGCCCCGAGCGCCGCGCAGAGCTGCTCGACGATGCGCACCGCCCGCCGCACGGCGAGCGTCTCGCGCTGGAGCAGCTCCCGCAGGCTGGAGCCCTGGAGCAGCTCCAGCACGCAGTAGATGCGCGGAAGCGCCCCGGCGGGAGCGGGCTCCTCCACGAAGTCGAAAATCTCCACGATGTTCTCGTGGTTGATGGCGTTGACCGCCCGCGCCTCCTGGAAGAAGCGCTGCACCAGCGCGTGGTCCACCACGTGCTGGGGCTTGAGGATCTTCACCGCCACCGGCCTGTCCAGCCGCACGTGCCGGGCCTCGAACACCACGCCCATCGCCCCCTCGCCGATGACGCGCTCGAGCTGGTAGGTGCCGAGCACCTCGCCGAGGTTGGCCACCGGGCTCGTCCCGGCCACGGGCTGCGGGGGCGCGGGCGTCGCCGGAGGCGGCGGCGTGCGGAACCACGTCACCTCCAGCCCGCCCGGGTCCAGCGCGGCACGAAGGGCCCGCCGCGCCTCCTCCAGGTCCGCGAACCGCGCCTCCGGCTCCGCGTCCAGGCAGCGGAAGAGCGGCGCGTTCAGACACGCCATGTCACCTTCCAGCGGCCGCAGCGGCGTGCCGGGCGGCACGCCGGACGCGGCCTCATAGAGGAGCGCCCCGAGCTGCCGGACGCACTCCCGGGGCTCCGCGGGCACGGCCCCCACCCCGGGCGCGAGCGACGCGGACAGCTTCGCCAGCCCGTCCTCCAGCACCACCCGGTCCGCCGTCAGCGCGCTCCCCGCGGGCGCACCCGCCTGCTCCAGGAAGCTGCTCAGCGGCTCGACGAGCTCCAGCACCTCGCGCGGTGACAGCTGACCGAAGCCACGCAGGTATGCGCCCAGCGTGCGCGCCGGTGGCGGCGTGGGGAGCACGGTGGGTGCGTCTTGCGGTGGTGGCGTGGACGCGTCGCGCCGGGCACCCGGTGAATCTTCGGTCGATGACATGCGCTGACAGCGGCATTGTGAAGCCGGGCTGCCCTGCCATGCAAGCCGGCCGGGCCGCTGTCCTCGGCTGGACGAATAACGAGCGGGGGGCGGGTAGCCAACCCGATGAGGCAGGACCTAGCTTGCGGGCTTCGTGGGGCCGCTGGCGCCCGGGAGGCAACATGGAGACCTTTTCCCGCTCGGTCTACGACAGCGCCTTGAATCGCCAGCTCCAGCTGCTGCGCGAGGTGCTGGCCACGCAGCAGCTCGACGCGGAGGCGGTGGAGGCCCTGGAGGTGCTGACGCGCCGGCTCGCGGACCGCGGCCAGCGCCTGCGCACGCTGGGGCAGATGCTGAAGGGGACGCCGCCCCCCATGGCGGCGGCCGTCGAGCCCGTCACGCCCGCCTACATCAAGGCCATCGTGGAGCGCTCCGACGCGGAGCTGCTCCAGGAGCTGCCCGCACTCATCGAGCGACTCCGCACCAAGGGTTCCTGAAGACCCTCCCATCCCCAGCGTGCAGGGCTGTCCGATGCCGGACAGAGGGGCCCTGCACTGTCGCCTGGTGACCAGGCAGGGCTGTCCGGGGGGCTGGCCCAAGTCCGCGTCAATGCGGGAGAACACCGGCTTGCCAAGAGATTCCCGTCCCAAGGCGGACGCAGGCTGCGCCGTTCCCGGACCGACCAGGGGCTCATAATGACCACCAAGAAGGTTTCCCCTCGCCGCCCCCCGGCGGTGGCTCCTCCTCCGCCGTCACGGGCGCGTGAGGAAGACGACGCCAACTCCCTGGACTCGCGCCAGCTGCTGCGCGTGCTCACCGCCGTCCGCAAGGGCGACTTCTCGCAGCGCATGCCCATGGACAAGGTGGGCAGCGCCGGCAAGGTGGCCGACACGCTCAATGAAATCATCGAGCTCAACGAGCGCATGGCTCGCGAGTTCGAGCGCATCGGCACCGTCGTCGGCAAGGAAGGCCGCATCACCCACCGCGGCAACGTGGTGGGCGCGGTGGGCTCCTGGGCGGACTGCGTGGAGTCCGTCAACACGCTGGTGGCGGACCTGGTGCAGCCCACCACCGAAATGGGCCGCGTCATCGGCGCGGTGGCCAAGGGCGACCTGTCCCAGACGATGGCGCTGGAGGTGGACGGCCGGCCCCTGAAGGGCGAGTTCCTGCGCACCGCCCGGCTGGTGAACGGCATGGTGGAGCAGCTCGGCGCGTTCGCCTCGGAAGTGACGCGCGTGGCCCGCGAGGTGGGCACCGACGGAAAGCTCGGCGGACAGGCCAAGGTGAAGGGCGTGGCCGGCACGTGGAAGGACCTCACGGACAACGTGAACTCCATGGCCTCCAACCTCACCGCCCAGGTGCGCAGCATCGCCGAGGTGACGACGGCCGTGGCGAGGGGTGACCTCTCCAAGAAGATTACGGTCGACGTGCGCGGCGAAATCCTGGAGCTGAAGAACACCATCAACACGATGGTGGATCAGCTCTCCTCGTTCGCCTCGGAAGTGACGCGCGTGGCGCGTGAAGTGGGTACGGAAGGCAAGCTGGGCGGTCAGGCCGTCGTGAAGGGCGTGGGCGGTACGTGGAAGGACCTCACGGACAACGTGAACTCCATGGCCTCCAACCTCACGGCGCAGGTGCGCAACATCGCCGAGGTGACGACCGCCGTCGCCAACGGCGACCTGTCGAAGAAAATCACCGTGGACGCGAAGGGCGAGGTGCTGGAGCTGAAGAACACCATCAACACGATGGTGGACCAGCTGAACAGCTTCGCCTCCGAAGTGACTCGCGTGGCCCGCGAGGTGGGCACGGAGGGGAAGCTCGGCGGTCAGGCCATGGTGAAGGGCGTTGCCGGCACGTGGAAGGACCTCACCGACAACGTGAACAGCATGGCGTCCAACCTCACCTCGCAGGTGCGCAACATCGCCGAGGTGACGACGGCCGTCGCGAACGGCGACCTGTCCAAGAAGATCACCGTGGACGTGCGCGGCGAGATTCTCGAGCTGAAGAACACCATCAACACGATGGTGGACCAGCTGAACTCGTTCGCCTCGGAGGTGACGCGCGTCGCTCGCGAGGTGGGCACGGAAGGAAAGCTGGGCGGGCAGGCCGTGGTGCGCGGTGTCGGTGGAACGTGGAAGGACCTCACCGACAACGTGAACAGCATGGCGTCCAACCTCACCGCGCAGGTGCGCAACATCGCGGAGGTGACGACGGCCGTCGCCAACGGTGACCTGTCCAAGAAGATCACCGTGGACGTGAAGGGCGAGGTGCTGGAGCTGAAGAACACCATCAACACGATGGTGGACCAACTCCGCGCGTTCGCCTCGGAGGTGACTCGCGTCGCCAAGGAAGTGGGCACCGACGGAAAGCTCGGTGGTCAGGCCGACGTGAAGGGCGTTGCCGGCGTGTGGAAGGACCTCACGGACAACGTGAACAGCATGGCGTCCAACCTCACCGCCCAGGTGCGCAACATCGCGGAGGTGACGACGGCCGTCGCGAACGGTGACCTGTCGAAGAAGATTACGGTCGACGTGCAGGGTGAAATCCTGGAGCTGAAGAACACCATCAACACGATGGTGGACCAGCTCTCGTCGTTTGCTTCCGAGGTGACTCGCGTCGCCCGCGAGGTGGGTACGGAAGGCAAGCTGGGCGGTCAGGCCGTCGTGAAGGGCGTGGCCGGCACGTGGAAGGACCTCACGGACAACGTGAACTCCATGGCCTCCAACCTCACGGCGCAGGTGCGCAACATCGCCGAGGTGACGACGGCCGTCGCGAAGGGCGACCTGTCCAAGAAGATTACGGTCGACGCGAAGGGCGAGGTGCTGGAGCTGAAGAACACCATCAACACGATGGTGGACCAGCTCTCCTCGTTCGCCTCGGAGGTGACGCGCGTCGCGAAGGAAGTGGGTACGGAGGGGAAGCTCGGCGGTCAGGCCATCGTGCGCGGCGTCGGTGGAACGTGGAAGGACCTCACCGACAACGTGAACAGCATGGCGTCCAACCTCACCTCGCAGGTGCGCAACATCGCCGAGGTGACGATGGCGGTGGCGAGGGGAGACCTGTCCAAGAAGATCACCGTGGACGTGCGCGGTGAGATTCTCGAATTGAAGAACACCATCAACACGATGGTGGACCAGCTGAACAGCTTCGCGTCCGAGGTGACTCGCGTGGCCCGCGAGGTGGGCACGGAAGGAAAGCTGGGCGGGCAGGCCGTGGTGCGCGGTGTCGGTGGAACGTGGAAGGACCTCACCGACAACGTGAACAGCATGGCGTCCAACCTCACCGCGCAGGTGCGCAACATCGCGGAGGTGACGACGGCCGTCGCCAACGGTGACCTGTCCAAGAAGATTACGGTCGACGTGCGCGGTGAAATCCTGGAGCTGAAGAACACCATCAACACGATGGTGGACCAGCTGAACAGCTTCGCGTCGGAGGTGACGCGCGTGGCCCGCGAGGTGGGCACCGAAGGAAAGCTCGGTGGTCAGGCCGTCGTGAAGGGCGTTGCCGGGACGTGGAAGGACCTCACCGACAACGTGAACTCGATGGCGTCCAACCTGACGTCGCAGGTGCGCAACATCGCGGAAGTCACCACGGCCGTGGCCCGGGGTGATTTGTCCAAGAAGATTACGGTCGACGTGCAGGGGGAAATCCTGGAGCTGAAGAACACCATCAACACGATGGTGGACCAGCTCTCCTCGTTTGCCTCCGAGGTGACGCGCGTGGCCCGCGAGGTGGGCACGGAAGGCAAGCTGGGCGGTCAGGCCGAGGTGAAGGGCGTTGCCGGCACGTGGAAGGACCTCACGGACAACGTGAACAGCATGGCCTCCAACCTCACCACCCAGGTGCGCGGCATCGCCAAGGTGGTGACGGCGGTGGCCAACGGCGACCTGAAGCGCAAGCTGGTGGTGGACGCGAAGGGCGAAATCGCGGAGCTGGCGGACACCATCAACGGCATGATTGACACCCTCGCGGTGTTCGCCGACCAGGTGACCACGGTGGCCCGCGAGGTGGGTATCGAAGGAAAGCTGGGCGGGCAGGCCCGTGTGCCCGGCACCGCCGGCATCTGGCGCGACCTCACGGACAACGTGAACCAGCTCGCCGCCAACCTCACCACGCAGGTGCGCGCGATTGCAGAGGTCGCAACGGCGGTGACGAAGGGTGACCTCACGCGGTTCATCACCGTGTCCGCGCAGGGCGAAGTGGCCGCCCTCAAGGACAACATCAACGAGATGATCCGCAACCTGAAGGACACCACGCGGAAGAACACGGAGCAGGACTGGCTGAAGACGAACCTGGCCAAGTTCACCCGCGTCCTCCAGGGACAGCGCGACCTCCTCACGGTGTCCAAGGTCATCCTGTCGGAGCTGGCGCCGCTGGTGGACGCGCAGCACGGCGTCTTCTACATCTCCGAGCGCGCCGAGGCCGGGGAGCATGTCCTCAAGCTGCTGGCCTCGTACGCGTACCGCGAGCGCAAGGGGCTCTCCAATACCTTCAAGTACGGCGAGGGGCTGGTGGGCCAGTGCGCCCTGGAGAAGGAGCCCATCCTCCTGTCGGACGTGCCGGACTCGTACATCCGCATCTCCTCCGGGCTGGGCGAGGAGGTGCCGCGCAACATCGTTGTGCTGCCGGTGCTCTTCGAGGGTGAGGTCAAGGCCGTCATCGAGCTGGCGTCCTTCCACCGCTTCAGCGAGGTCCACCTGGGCTTCCTGGCGCAGCTCACGGAGTCCATCGGCATCGTGCTCAACACGATTGCCGCGAACATGCGCACGGAGGCCCTGCTGAAGCAGTCGCAGGCGCTCACCGACGAGCTCCGCAAGCAGCAGGAGGAGCTCACGGAGACGAACAAGCGCCTGGAGCAGCAGGCCACGTCGCTCCAGCAGTCCGAGGAGCTGCTCAAGCGGCAGCAGGAGGAGCTGCGCAGCACCAACGAGGAGCTGCAGGAGAAGGCGAAGCTGCTCTCCGAGCAGAAGACGGAGGTGGAGCGCAAGAATGGCGAAGTGGAGCAGGCCAAGCGCGCCCTGGAGGAGAAGGCCGAGCAGCTCAGCCTCACCTCCAAGTACAAGTCCGAGTTCCTCGCCAACATGAGCCACGAGCTGCGCACGCCGCTCAACTCGCTGCTCATCCTCAGCCAGACGCTCAGCGACAACGTCGACGGCAACCTCACCCCGCGGCAGGTGGAGTTCTCGAAGACGATTCACGCCTCCGGCGCGGACCTGCTGGAGCTCATCAACGACATCCTCGACCTGTCCAAGATCGAGTCCGGCACCATGGCCGTGGACGTGGGGCCGCTGCGCTTCAGCGACCTGCGCGAGTTCGTGGACCGCACCTTCCGGCAGGTGGCGGACAAGAAGGGGCTGGAGTTCACCATCGGCCTGGCGGAGGCGCTGCCCGGCGAGCTGGAGACGGACGCCAAGCGCCTGCAGCAGGTGCTCAAGAACCTCTTGTCCAACGCCTTCAAGTTCACCGAGTCCGGCACGGTGGCCCTGCGCATCGGCATGGCGAAGAGCGGCTGGACGTCGGACCACCCGGTGTTGTCCACGGCCCCGTCGGTGGTGGCCTTCTCCGTGGTGGACACGGGCATCGGCATCCCGAAGGACAAGCACCAGATCATCTTCGAGGCGTTCCAGCAGGCGGACGGCTCCACCGCGCGCAAGTACGGCGGCACCGGCCTGGGCCTGTCCATCAGCCGTGAAATCGCGCGCCTGTTGGGCGGCGAAATCCGGCTGGAGAGCGAGGTGGGCAAGGGCAGCATGTTCACCCTGTACCTGCCGCTGGACTTCGTGGTGGAGCAGCGCCCCACGCAGGAGTCGAGGGCTCGCGAGCCGCTCCATGCGGCCCCGTCGCTGCCCGCGCACCTCCCCGACGACGACGTGTCCTTCCCGTCGGTCCGGGTGGACATCGAGGACGACCGCGGCTCCATCCAGCCGGGAGACCGGGTGCTGCTGGCGGTGACGCACACCGCGGACCACGCGGCGCGGCTGCGGGCCGCGGCGCAGGGCACGGGCTTCAAGGTGCTCGTCTCCACGGAGGTGGAGGGCGCGCTGGACGCCGTGCGCAACGCGCGGCCGGTGGCGGTGGCCGTGGACCTGGACCTGCCGGAGATGGCGGGCTGGGTGGTGCTGGACCGGCTGAAGCACGACGCCGCGACGCGCGCCCTGCCGGTGTACACGGTGTCGGATGACGACCACCGCGAGCGTGCGCTCAACCTGGGCGCCATCGGCCACCTCCAGGCGGCGGCGGACCCGGAGATTGCAGCGCAGGCGCTGGAGTCGCTGAAGAGCTTCGTGGAGCGCAAGGGCCGCGCGCTGCTCATCGTCGAGGACGACGACGTCCACCGGCAGACGCTGCTGGAGCTTCTGGGCAGCGAGGACGTGCGCACCACGGCGGTGGGCACCGGGGCGGACGCGCTGGCCGCGCTGGCCAGCCGCCGGTTCGACTGCATGGTGCTGGACCTGGGCCTGCCGGACATGGCGGGCACGGAGCTCATCCGCCGCATCCGCGAGCTGCACGGCGCGGGCGGGCCGCCCATCATCGTCTACACGGGCCGCGAGCTGACGCGCTCCCAGGAGACGGAGCTGCGGCGGGTGGCGGAGGCGATTGTCGTCAAGGACGCGCAGAGCCCCGAGCGGCTCCTGGAGGAGACGAGCCTCTTCCTCCACCGCGCGCCCGCGCAGCTCACCGAGCCCAAGCGCCGCATGCTGGAGAAGGCGCGCGAGAGGGACCCGTTGCTCGTCGGCCGCAAGGTGCTGGTGGTGGACGACGACGTGCGCAACATCTTCGCCCTCAACACGGTGCTGGAGCGCTACGGCATGCGGGTGGCCTTCGCGGAGAGCGCGCGCGAGGGCCTGGGCCTGCTGGAGAAGGACGCCGACATCGAGCTGGTGCTGATGGACGTGATGATGCCGGAGATGGACGGCTACCAGGCCATGCGCGCCATCCGCCGCATGGAGCGCGTCAGCCACCTGCCGATTCTGGCCCTCACCGCCAAGGCGATGAAGGGAGACCGCGAGAAGTGCCTGGAGGCGGGTGCGTCCGACTACATCACCAAGCCGGTGGACATCGAGAAGCTGCTCAGCCTGCTGCGCGTGTGGATGCACGCGCCGCGCGGCACGCAGCCCCGAGGCCCGCGCACGGAGGTCTCCAGTTGAGCGCGGGCACCCCCAGCGCGGAGCTGGAGTCCCTCGAGGTGGACCTGCTCCTGGAGGGCGTGGCCCGTCAGTGGGGCTTCGATTTGCGCAGCCATGCCCGGCCGCTGCTGCTCAGGCGGCTGCGGCGGCACCTGCGCGAGGAACGGCTGGACACCTTCTCCGAGCTGCAGGCCCGCGTGCTGCACGACGGCGAGGCGATGGACGGCCTGTTGCGCACGCTGTCCTGCACGCCGGCGTCGCTGTTCTCGGACCCGGCCTTCTTCCGCGACTTCCGCGCGCGGGTGGTGCCGGTGCTGCGCACCTGGCCGTCGGTGCGCGTGTGGCACGCCGGCTGCGGCACGGGCGAGGACACCTATGCCCTGGCCATCCTCCTCCAGGAAGAGGGGCTGTGGGGCAAGTGCCGGCTGTACGCGTCCGACTCCAGCGAGGGGCTGCTGGCGGACGCGCGCACCGGCGTGCTGCCGCTGCCCACCGAGGACGACGCGCGCCGGTACGTGGAGGCCGGCGGCAGGGGCGCCCTCGCCGACTACTACATGCGCGACGGCAACTGGGCGCTGCTCCAGCCGAAGCTGCGCGACGGCATCTTCTTCACCCAGCACAACCTGGCGACGGACGGCTCGTTCAACGAGTTCCACGTCATCATCTGCCGGGACACGCTGCTGACCTTCAACCGCACGCTGCACAACCGCGTGCATGGGCGCCTCTTCGAGAGCCTCGCCCGCTTCGGCTTCCTGTGCCTGGGGCGCAAGGAGTCGCTGTCGCGCACGCCGCATGCCGCGGTGTACGAGGAGCTGGAAGGCTCGGGTCGCATCTTCCGGAGGGTGGCATGAGCTCCATTGGCATGCTGGTGGTGGGGGCTCCGCGCGCCGCGGCGGCGGACGTGGAGACGCTGCTGACGCTGCTGCCGCGCGAGCTGGCGGCGCCGGTGGTGCTGGCGCTGCACCGCGGGCCGCATGACGCGCTGGCTGCGCCGCTGGGGCGCCGCTGCGCGCTGCCGGTGGTGGAGCCGGACGACAAGGATGACCTGACGCCCGGCCGCGTGTACCTGGCGCCCGCGGGCTACCACCTGCTGGTGGACCGGGGCAGCGTGGCCCTGTCCGTGGAGCCGCCCGAGCACGGGCAGCGGCCCTGCCTGGACGCCCTCTTCGAGTCCGCCGCGGACAGCTACGGCCCCCGGGCCGCCGGGCTGCTCTTCACCGGGCACGAGGATGGCCCGGCGGGCCTGGCGCTGCTCCAGGCGCGCGGCGGCCGCGTGGCCGTGGTGGGCGAGGACTGGGAGGGGGGCGGCGGACAGGACGGCCCGGTGGAGCAGCTGTCACTGGACACGGTGGGCGCGTGGCTGACGCGACTGGCGTATGTGCCGCGCGCCAAGGTGCAGCCTTGAGCGCCACACCCACGCGCGAGCGCCTGCCGGCGGTGTCGCTGGAGCCGGTTTCCGTCCTCCTGGTGGATGACCAGTCGGAAGGGCTGCTGGCGCTGGAGGCGACGCTGGCGCCGCTGGGGCAGCGGCTGGTCACCGCGCGCAGCGGCCGCGAGGCGCTGCGCCACCTGCTCACCCGCGACTTCGCCGTCATCCTCCTGGACGTCGTCATGCCGGAGATGGACGGCTTCGAGACGGCGCAGCTCATCCGCGAGCGCGAGCGCAGCCGCGACACCCCCATCCTCTTCCTCACCGCGCTGTCCCAGGGGCAGCTGCCGGAGCTGCGCGCCTACGCGGTGGGCGCGGTGGACTACCTCCTCAAGCCCTACGAGCCGGAAATCCTCCGCTCCAAGGTGGGCGTCTTCGTGGACCTGTTCCGCAAGACGGAGCTGGTGCGGCGGCAGGCGGAGGCGCTGCGCGAAGTCCAACGGCACGAGCACGAGCGCGAGCTGGCGGAGGCGAACCGGCGCGCGGAAGTGGAGCGCGGCCGGGTGCGCGAGGACCTGCTGCGGCGGGAGATGGAGACGAGCCGCAACCAGTACCGCTGGCTGGAGGCCGTGCTGGCCGCGCTGCCCACGCCGCTGGCGCTGGTGGAGCCGGGCAGCGGCCGCACGCTGCTGGCCAACCGGGCGGCTCAGGGGCTGGCCGGCGGGTGTCTGGCGTACCGCGAGGCGAGGGACCTCTACGGCGACGCCGCCTTCCGGGGGCCCGACGGGCAGGTGCTGACGGAGGCGGCCATGCCGCTGATGCGCGCGGCCCGGGGCGAGGCCCTCCAGGGCCTGGCGGTGGAGTGGGAGCTCAACGGGCAGCACGGCGCGGCGCTCGCCTTCAGCGCGCAGCTGCCGCAGATGCACGGCCGCCCGGAGACGGTGCTGCTGGCGCTGCTGGACGTGACGGCGCTGCGCGCCACCGAGCGCGAGCTGCGGCGGGCCCTGCTGGGGCGCGACGCCCCGCTCGACGCGGCCCGGCTCGTCGAAGGTCTCCGCAACCTGCCCGCACCGGAGGGCTCCCCTCCAGCGGTGGACACCGGGCAGGCGTCCAACCCCGGTGCCCCCAGCGCTGAACAACCCCGTGAGGGAAATGGTTGACGGCCCAAATAACATGGGCAAGGTGGGCGCGTGAGCGATGCCGGACTTCCACCGCGGGTCCAGCGCTTCATCACGACGCATATCGACTCCCTGGAGAAGCTGGAGGTGCTCCTCCTGCTTCGAGCCCGAGCGGACCGGGAGTGGACGGCGTCAGCGGTGAGCCTGGAACTGCGAATCACAGAATCGTCGGCGAGCGCGCGGCTGGTGGACCTGGCCTCGCGTGGATTGCTGACGGGCAGCGGAACGAGTCCGCCGACCTACCGCTACAGTCCCTCCGACTCGGAGGACGTGCAGGCGGTGACGGAGCTGGCGGCGGTGTATGGCGCGAAGCGGGTGAGCGTCATCACCTTCATCTTCTCCCGGCCCCTGGACAAGGTCCGGGGCTTCGCGGAGGCCTTCGTGTTGAAGAAGGACAAGGACGGTGGTGGTCATGGCTGAGGCCGTCTACATCCTCTGCGCCCTGACCAGCGTGGCCTGCGCGGTGCTGCTGCTGCGCGCCTACAAGCGCACCCAGTCGCGCCTGCTGTTGTGGAGCGGGCTGTGCTTCGCGGGGCTGGTCCTCAACAACACGCTGCTCTTCGTGGACCTGGTGCTGCTGCCCACCTCGGTGGACCTGTACGTGCCGCGCCTCGTCACCGGCATGGCCAGCGCGACCATCCTGCTCTACGGCCTCATCTGGGATGCATCGTGAAGGTGGACGCATGATCAACCCCATCCTCAATGGCGCGACGGCGATGGCGTGGTTCGCGTGCGCCCTGTTCTTCCTGCGCTTCTGGAAGCAGTCGCGAGACAGGCTCTTCGGCTTCTTCTCGCTGGCCTTCGCGCTGCTCGCGGGCAACGCGGTGGCGGGGGCGCTCATCGACGTGAGCGACGAGCGGCGCTACTACATCTACGTAGTCCGCCTCTTCGCCTTCCTCCTCATCCTCTACGCCATCTGGGACAAGAACCGGGCGTCACGCCGCACCGGGTAGGTCGGCACACGGCCGCCCGCGGCGCCTCACGTGGCCGGTGCTTAACTTTCTGTTAATTCGTGAAATACTGCTCCCTCCTGTTTCTTGAAGGGGGAGCCTGGATGCGCCTGAACCGTCGTGAGCTGCTTCGTCTCTCCGCGCTGGGAGGCGGAGCGTTGGCCCTGGGGCCCTCCTTCTGGAAGGAGGCGTATGCCGCGCCGGCCCGGCCGGGGCCGAGCCCGTATGGCGCCATGTCCGGTACGCCCGACGCCAACGGCATCCGGCTGCCGGCGGGCTTCTCGTCGCGCATCATCGCCGGCTCGGGGCGGGTGGTGGCGGGCACGGGCTACACGTGGCACAGCGCGCCGGACGGCGGGGCGTGCTTCGCGCTGCCCGAGGGCGGCTGGGTGTACGCGTCCAACAGCGAGCTGTACGAGGGGGGCGGCGCGAGCGCGGTGCGCTTCGACGGCGGCGGCGCGGTGGTGGGCGCGTGGCGAATCCTCGCCAACACGCGCGTCAACTGCGCGGGCGGCCCGACGCCGTGGGGCACGTGGCTGTCGTGCGAGGAGCACGGCGACGGCAGGGTGTGGGAGTGCGACCCGACGCGGCCGTCGCAGGGCGTGGCGCGCGGGGCGCTGGGCACCTTCCCGCACGAGGCGGTGGCGGTGGACCCGGTGGGCCGGCGGCTGTACCTCACGGAGGACACCGGCAGCGGCCGCTTCTACCGCTTCACTCCGTCTGCGTGGCCCTCGCTGAAGGCGGGCACGCTGCAGGCGGCGAAGGTGACGGGAGACCCGCTCGCCGGCACGGCCACGCTGAGCTGGGTGAACTGCGCTCCGTCCAGCCCCGCGTCGTCGCAGCCGGCCGTGGCGGCGGAGACGACGGTGTTCGACGGCGGCGAGGGCTGCTGGTTCGACAGCGGCGTCGTGTACTTCACCACCAAGGGAGACAACCGCGTGTGGGCGCACACGCCGGCCACCCGGAAGCTGGAGGTCATCTACGACGACGTCTCCTCGTCCTCGCCGCTCACCGGCGTGGACAACGTCACCGTGTCTCGCTCGGGCGACGTCTACGTGGCGGAGGATGGCGGCAACATGGAAATCTGCATCATCACCCCGGGCCCCCGCCGCGTGGTGGCGCCCTTCATCCAGGTGGTGGGCCACGACTATTCGGAAATCACCGGCCCGGCCTTCAGCCCGGACGGGCGGCGGCTGTACTTCAGCTCGCAGTGGGGCACCACCGGCATGGAAGACGGGGGCATGACGTTCGAGGTGAGTGGCCCGTTCCGCTGAGGCTTTTCGGTGACTCGCGGACGTTGCGCCGGGGGCGCCGTGGCCGGCAGCGCACGGTGTCGCCCGGGGGGCCATGGCGGTGCTTGACGGTGGCGGTGGGCTCCCGCGACAACGTGTGGCCCATGGCCGCCACTTCGCTTCCCCGCTTCACGCCGCGCCGCGCCCTGGGGCGCACCGGCTTCACCGCCACGGCGGTGGGCATCGGCGACATCGCCGACCGCGCCACGCCCCGGGACACGCTCGTCCGCACGCTGCGCCGCGCGCTGGACGCCGGGCTCAACGTCATCGACACCGCGCCCAACTACGAGGAGGGCCTGAGCGAGGAGACGGTGGGCGAGGCGCTGCGCGGGCGGCGCGACGGCGTCTTCCTCATCGACAAGGTGGACGTGCTGGACGCGCCGGTGGCGCCCCAGGTGGAGGGCAGCCTGCGGCGGCTGGGCCGGGACGCGGTGGACCTGTTCGTCTTCCACGCGGTGTCGGAGCCCGCGGCGTGGGAGCGGCTGGCGGCGTCCGGGGGCGGCATGGAGCAACTGGGCCGGTGCGTGCGCGAGGGCAAGGCGCGCTTCCGGGGCATCTCCAGCCACCACCCGGACGTGCTGCGCGCGGCGCTGCGCTCCGGGCTGTGTGACGTGGTGATGTTCCCCCTGGGCCCCTTCGTGGACGCGCGCTACGTGGTGGACGTGCTGCCGCTGGCGCGCTCGCTGGGCGTGGGCGTGGTGTCGTTCAAGACGTTCGGCGCGGGGAAGCTGCTGGGGGACACGGAGGGCTATGGCCGGCCGCTGGAGGCCCGGCCGCGCGGCAAGGTGGGCTCCGGCGGGCGCGAGGACCGGGAGGCACCGTCGCTGCCGCACCTCACGGTGGAGGCGTGCGTGCGCTACACGCTCACGCTGGACCCGGACGTCATGCTGATGGGCATGAGCCACCCCAACGAGCAGGACGCGGCGCTGCGCGCGGCCGCCGCCTTCCAGCCCCTGTCCACCGGGGAGATGGCGCGGGTGCGTGAGCACGCCCGTGAGGCCATCCAGGGCAAGGGCGCCGTGTGGTGGGACCCGCCCGCCGCGGCCACCGGCGCGGGGTGACCCGCTTCCGGGGCTGTCGCCCGCCGGACGGGGCTCGTCGCGTCCAGGCAGGCCCTTCGTTCAGCATGAGTGTTGTCGTGTGAGTGGAGCCCCGTGCTCGCGGCGAGTCGGCTTGCATGATGCGCGAGACAGCGGGTTCGCCACCTGACACTCCGCTCGTACTTCAGGGAGGGGGCCGGTGGCCGTTCTGCGGGTGCGTCATTATCTGGGCCCGCCATGTCGCGCCGCCCTCCGTCCTCGTCGCGGCCCGCGTCCGTGGCCGAGCCACCCACGTCTGTCTCTGACGACGGGGGCGTGCTCGCGCGCGAGGGCTCCGCGGCGCCTGTTTCCCTCGACGGTGGCAACGTGCTCGCAGGTAAGGACTTGGGAGCGCCTGGCTCCGTGGACGGTGGCAACGTGCTCGGACGTGAGGACTCGGGAGTGTCTGGCTCCGTGGACGGTGGCAACGTGCTCGTGCGCGAGGACTCGGGAGCGTCTGTCTCCGTGGACGGCCGCGGCGCTGGCGCTCGCGAGGGCTCCAGGATGTCCGTCCGCCTCAATGGCTGCGACGACGCGGAGGAGCGCATCGCCTTCCTCGCCACCGCCGGGGAGCTGCTGTCCTCGTCGCTGGAGTGGCGCACGGTGCTGCGGCGGCTGGCGGAGCTGGCGGTGCCCGTGCTGTCGGACTGGTGCGTCGTGGACGTCCTCACCGAGGACGGCCGGGTGGAGCGCGTGTCCGCGACGCACCGGGAGCCGGAGAAGGTCGCGCTGCTTCATGAGCTGTGGCGCATGCGGCCCCCGGACCTGTCCACTCCGGGCCCCGTCTCCGAGGTGTTGCGCACGGGCGCGCCGGCGTTCCTGCCCGAGGTGACGGACTCGATGCTGCCGGGAATGCTGCGCGCCCCCGAGCAGCTCGAGGTGGCGAAGCAGCTGGGCGTCCGCTCCGGCATCATCATCCCGTTGCGCGCGCGCGGCAGGACGCTGGGCGCCGTCGCCCTGGTCCGCAACGACGAAGGCGGACGCTTCCACGAAGCGGAGCTGGAGCTGACCCTCGAGCTGGTCCGCCGCGCCAGCCTGTCGATGGACAACGCGCTGCTGTACGCCGAGGCGCGCGAGGCCCAGCTGCGCACCGAGCGGTTGCAGGCCGTCACCGCCTCCCTCTCCCGCGCCGTCAGCGGGGAAGAGGTCGCCGAGGTGGTGATGCGCGAGGGGCTGGGCGCCAGCGGCGCGGCGCGCGTCGCCGTCCTCGAGGTCCGGGAGGACGATGGCCTCACCGTGCGGGGTTCCTTCGGCTACACGCCGGAGCTCGTCCAGTACTTCCGGACGCGGAAGGTCTCCGAGGAGACGCTGCTGCGGCGGGCACGGGAGCAGCGCGAGCCGCAGTGGTTCACCGAGTTGGGGCCGATGCTGTCCGCGTCGGACCCCGCGCGGAGCACCGCGGAGTCGCTGGGCGAGGGCGCGCGGGCCCTCCTGCCCCTTCTGGTGGAGCGGGGCACGCGCGGCTTCCTGGTGATGGCCTGGGATGCGCCGCGCTCCTTCGTCCCCGCCGAGCGCGCCTTCCTGGAGGCGCTGGCGTACCAGTGCGCGCAGGCGCTGGAGCGCGCGGTGCTGTACGAGACGCTGCGCGAGCGTGGCGCGCGGCTGCACCATGCGCTGGAGATGGGGAAGGAGGCCGAGGAGCGGCTGTTCTTCCTGCTCGACGCGAGCCGCGCGCTGGCGGAGCACCTGGACGACGTGGAGTGGACGCTGGAGCATGTGGCGCGCGCGGCGGCGCGAGGCGTGGCCACCTGTTGCCTGGTGGAGCTGGCGGGGCCGGACGGGGCCCTGCGGTGCGTGGCCGCCGTCCACCGGGACGCGACGCGCGACGCCTTCGTGCTGTCCTCGCTGTCGCCCACCCGGAGCGACGGCACGCTGCACCTGTCGCGTGACTGCTTCCAGACGGGGGAGACGCGCTACCTGCCAGAGGTAGGCGGAGACCTGCGCGAGCGCATGTGCGAGGGGCCCGAGCACCGGGCGCTGCTGGAGGTGCTCGACCCGCAGTCGCTGCTCGCGGTGCCGGTGCGGACGCGCGGGCGTACGCTGGGGGTGATTACGCTGGGCACCGCGCCCCCGCAGCGGCGGCTGGGCACCGCGGACGTCACCATGGCGGAAGAGCTGGCGCGGCGGGTGGCGGTGGCGCTGGAGAACGCGTCGCTGTACCGGGACGCGCAGGCGGCGGTGCGGCTGCGCGACGAGTTCCTCTCCGTGGCCAGCCATGAGTTGAAGACGCCGCTTACCAGCCTCAAGCTGCAGCACGGGCTCATCGACCGCGCGCTGGGCGCCGCGTCTCGCGAGAAGGTGGGCCCGCGGCTGGCCACGGCGATGCGCCAGGTGCACCGGCTCACCGGGCTGGTGGACAGCCTGCTGGACGTCAGCCGCATCTCCCTGGGCCGGCTGTCGCTGGAGCCCGCCGAGGTGGACCTGGGCCAGGCGGTGCGCGACGCGGTGGACCGGATGGAGGAGGTGTTCGCCCTGGCCGGGTGCTCGGTGCGCGTGGAGGTGACGGGCCCGCTGCCGGGGCGGTGGGACTCGCTGCGGCTGGACCAGGTGCTGGTGAACCTGCTGACCAACGCGGCGAAGTACGGCGCGGGCAGGCCCGTGGTGGTGGTGGCCGCCCCCGAGGGCGCCGGGGAAGTGCGGCTGTCGGTGCGCGACGAGGGCATCGGCATCGCCGCGGAGGACCTGGCGCGCGTGTTCGGCCGCTTCGAGCGCGCCGTGTCGGAGCGGCACTACGGCGGGCTCGGGCTGGGGCTCTACATCAGCCGGCAGATTGTGGAGGCCATGGGCGGGCGCATCGCGGTGGAGAGCCGCCCGGGCGCGGGCTCCATCTTCACGGTGTGGCTGCCGCGCGGGCTCGACGCAGGACGGTGAGCGCCCGCTCGAGCACCTCGTCGCGGCCGGAGCGCAGGCCGTGCACGGTGGGCCGCACCTCCACGTCGGGGCGCAGGCCCACGCCCTGCACGGCGCGGCCGTCGGGCGTCTCGAAGCGCTGGCCGGTGAAGAGGACGCAGACGGCGCCGGGCAGGCACACGTTGGTGGTGTCCCCCACGGCGCCCGCGGTGGCGCTTCCCACCAGCTGCGCGCCCGAGGCGGCCTGAATCATCATCGCCGTGTATTCGCCCTGGCTCAGCGTGCGCGCGTCGACGAGCACCACCACGCGGCCCCGGTAGAGCGGCTTGTCGGTGGTGGGCAGGGCTTCCGCGTGGCGCACCTCGCGCACCTCGCCCGCGGACAGCCGCGGCCGGGCGATGAGCGCGGACGTGGTGGCGCCGCGCGTGTTGAGGCGCGGGGCCAGGGCCCACGCACTGCCCTGTGGGTAGCCACGCAAGTCCAGCACGAGCCCGAGCGTGTCCTTCAGCGCGTCCAGCATGGCGTCCACGCCCTCCGCGCGCAGCAGGCGCAGGTCCGCGTAGCCCACGTTGCCCTCCAGCTTCTTCCACGGCGTGGGGCTCTCCGGTGGTGGACGGAGGAAGGGGAGGAATACTCGTGAGCGCAGCAGCTTCGACTCCTTCATCCGGCCATCCGCGCCCTGGAGCATCATCACCCCGGGCGAGCCGTCCGCGCCCGCGAGCAGCAGGCTCGCCACGCGCGCCTGCCAGGCCTCGGCGTGGGACGCGCCGAGCAGCGCACCGAGCCGCTGGGCCCGCGTGGCCACGGCCTCCCCGTCCACGGACATCACCTCGTCGCCGAGGGAGATGCCGGCGGCGCGGGCGGCCTCGGGCATGGGCAGCTCCGTGACGAGGAAGCGGCCCTCCACGGCCTGGAGCCCGAGCGGCACGCTGGCCTCCGCGAGCGAGCGCAGCGGTACGCCGCCCTCCGCGACGAAGATGTGGCCGTCATCCACGCGGGCCGCCAGCGCGTAGAGGACGCGTGTGTACTGGGACGCGTCGGCGGCCTCGCGGGCGCGGGCCAGGAATTCGGGCAGCACCGCGTCCCAGTGGCGCAGCGCCTTCGGGTCCGGGTGGAAGAAGCGCATCACGTTCCAGAAGCGGATGACGGCGAGCAGGCGGTAGGGCTCGGCCGGGTAGGGCATGGACTCGTAGGCGTCGTCCGGTCCGCCGGTGGGCAGCGCCGTGCTCGGGGTGGAGGCGCGGGCGGAAGGTTGGCCGGCGTCGTCCGGGCCTCCAGAGCGTGGCGCCGTGCTCGGGGTGGAGGCGCGGGCGGAAGACTTCGCGGAGCCCGAGCGCAACAGGCGCAGGGCGGCCTGGAAGGCGGGGCCGGCGTCCTGCGCGTCCGCGCTCGCGGGCACGGTGACGTCCGCGCGCAGTCCGGGAGAGCCGGGAGGGAAGGCGAGCTCCGAGGCGCGCATCACCGCGTGGTGGCCGCCGGGCAGGGGCAGCTGCAGGACCTGCACGGCGGAGGACTCGTCGAGCGCGCCCTGGGACACGAGGAAGGTGCGCGGTGAGGCGCGCAGGGCCAGCAGCAGCGGTGACAGCGGCGTGCGGCCGTTGACGAGGAAGGCGACGGAGCGCTTCGGCGTGCCGGGCGCGGGCGCGAAGGTGCGGGCCAGCCGCGTCTCCACCGAGGCGCTGTAGCCGCCCGAGCTGGGGCCGAGCTGCACGGGGAAGCCGGAGTACACGCGGAAGCGCTCGGCGGGGGCCGTCACCTTTTCGGAGGGAAGCGAGCGCTCCAGGAAGCCGAGCGCCATGTCCATCCAGATGGCCTCATCGGGGCCGCTGGCGCGCAGGTCGATGAGGACGCGGCGGGCCTTCGCCAGCTCGGGCGCGAGCGCCGCCATGGCGGGGAAGAGCTCGTTGAGGTTGGCGTAGCGGCGGTCCAGGTCCACCACGAGCACGTCACCCGACCAGCGGGAGAAGGGGCCCGGGGCCTTGCCGGACTGCTGGGCTGGAGCGGGCGGCGTGTCGCGCTCCACGCGGGTGAGCGGGTCGTCGAGGCGGCGCAGCATGGACTGCACGGCCTCGGCGAGCGCCTCCGGCGTCGTCGCGGCGGTGGCCTTCGGGAGGGCCTCGGTGAGGGCCGCGTCCCAGTCCACCTCGCGGAAGGCGAGCGCGGGGTGCACGTACTTCACCGTGCCCCAGACGCGCCCCAGGGCGGCGGCGTTCTCCATGGCGGGCTCGGGCCTGTCGTCGGCCACGGGAACGCGGGTCGCTGCGGGTGCGCCTCCCGCGGCCTCCGCGGAGACGGCCGCGAGAACGACCGCGAACATGATGGCGCACCACGACCCCACCGGCGCACGCCGGCCACAGACACGTTCCAAGCCCGCCTCCTGGTGGCCGCTCCAGACACCGTGGGCCGGTGGGAGGTTCCGCGAAAACTGGCATGCACCTCACGCCGCATCCGGTGACGAGGAAACGCGCCTCCTCGCGTGACGCCCGGTGGCACTCGAGGCGGGTTGCTGCCCTTGCAGGCCTTCGCTGGAGCGCTCCCTCTCGGTTCGTCGAGGTGGAGCCTTCCAATTCCGCGGGCAGCCGGCCCGCTCCGCCTGTCAGATGGGCATGTCAGCCCACCCCGGTAGGTTGCGCGGCGTGCTGTTCGGAAATGTCGGGGGTTTTTTGGGGGTGGAGGATGGTGAGCAGAACGAGACTCCGGCCAGGACGAAAGAACCGGCCGGCGGTGATGACGTTGGCCGAGGAAATGGGGCTGCTGCGCTGGCGTGACCTGGAAGCGCGCGGCATGCCCCGCTCGGAGCTCCAGCTGTGGGTGCGCATGGGCTCCTTGAGGAAGGTGGCTCGTGGCCTCTGGCGCCCCTACCGGTTCGAGTTCCCGGCGGTGGCAGTGGCTGCCAGGCGTGTTCCCCGAGGCGTGCTGTGCCTGAAGACCGCGCTCTGGATTCACGGACTCTCGCGGGAGGAGGAGCCCGACAAGGTCTGGATGGCCATCGACGAGAAGGCACGCAAGCCGCGCTGGGAGGAGCCGCCACTCCACGTGGTGCGCTTCTCCGGCCTCGCGCTATCCGAGGGCATCGAGTACCGCTCCATCCACGGCGTCCAGGTGCCCGTCTACAGCGTGGCCAAGACAGTGGCCGACCTCTTCAAGTACCGCGGCAAGCTGGGCTACCCGATTGCGGTGCGCGCCCTGGGCGATGCATTGCTGTCAGGTCGATGCTCACAGGAGGAATTGCTGCGTTTCGCGGGCATCTGTCGCGTCGGGACGGCGATGGCTCCCTACCTGGAAGTCATCCGGGCGCGCAGGGGCGCCGACCTCGCGCGGGCCGAGCATGCCCGTGTTGCCCGAGAGGCGGAACACGAGGCCTCCCGGGCCGCTCTCCGGGCCGGGCCACTCCCCGGAACTGAAGACATGGAGCTCGAGTGACGGCGCCTCGGGAGTCCGATTGGCCCGGGTCTGGACGCGTCCTGTTCGAACCCCCGACATTTCCGAACAGGGCGGTCCCGCACCGTTCCCGGCCCCCGAAGAGGGTCCGCGGTGGGGACCATTCAGTCCCCCGGTCAGTCGCGCTGCTCGTGCTGGGGCCCTCGTGGTGGCGGGCCCTGCTCCTGGAGCGCGTGGTACTCCGCGTCCTCGAACACCCGCGAGCGGATGAGGAACCGCACGCCCTCGGGGGCTTCCACCGAGAAGCCGCTGCCGCGCCCTGGCACCACGTCCACCGTCAGGTGCGTGTGCTGCCAGTACTCGAACTGCGGCCCCGAGATGTAGAAGGGCGTGTCCACCACGGTGCCCAGGTACACGTCCTGCTGCCCCACGCGGAACTCACCGCGCGGGAAGCACATGGGCGCGCTGCCGTCACAGCAGCCCCCGGACTGGTGGAACATCAGCGGCCCGTGCACCTCCTGCAGCCTGCGCAGGAGGGCCTCCGCCGCCGGTGTCACGGTGACTCGCTCCACGCGCATCAGAACAGGCCGGTGGGCTTCGGGTCGTAGCTCACCAGCATGTTCTTCGTGTGCTGGTAGTGCGACAGCATCATGCTGTGGTTCTCCCGGCCGATGCCCGACTGCTTGTACCCGCCGAACGCCGCGTGCGCCGGGTACAGGTGGTAGCAGTTCACCCAGACGCGGCCTGCCTGCACCGCGCGCCCCATGCGGTACGCCGTGTTCTGGTCTCGCGTCCACACACCCGCGCCCAGCCCGTACAGCGTGTCGTTCGCCACCGCCAGCGCGTCCTCCATGTCCCGGAACTTCGTCACCGACACCACCGGGCCGAAGATTTCCTCCTGGAAGATGCGCATCCGGTTGGTGCCCTCGAACACCGTCGGCTCCACGTAGTAGCCCTCGGCCAGCGCGCCCGGCAGCGCCTTGCGGCCTCCGCCCGTGAGCACCTTCGCGCCCTCCTTCTTGCCGATGTCGATGTACGAGAGAATCTTCTCCAGCTGGTCGTTGGACGCCTGCGCGCCCACCTGCGTCGCCGTGTCCAGCGGGTTGCCCTGCACCAGCTTGCGCGTGCGCTCCAGCGCGTGGTGCATGAACTCCTCGTAGATGCGCTCGGCCACCAGCGCGCGCGACGGGCAGGTGCACACCTCGCCCTGGTTGAGGGCGAACATGGTGAAGCCCTCCACCGCCTTGCGCGCGAAGTCGTCGTCCTTCGAGAGCACGTCCTCGAAGAAGATGTTGGGCGACTTGCCCCCCAGCTCGAGCGTCACCGGAATCAGGTTCTCCGACGCGTACTGCATGATGAGCCGGCCCGTCGTCGTCTCGCCGGTGAAGGCCACCTTCGACACGCGCTTGCTGCTCGCGAGCGGCTTGCCCGCTTCGATGCCGTAGCCGTTCACCACATTCACGACGCCGGGCGGCAGCAAGTCCCCCACCAGCTCCATCAGCAGCAGGATGGAGGAGGGCGTCTGCTCGGCGGGCTTGAGCACCACGCAGTTGCCCGCGGCCAGCGCGGGGGCGAGCTTCCACGTCGCCATCAGCAGCGGGAAGTTCCAGGGGATGATCTGCCCCACCACGCCGAGCGGCTCGTGGAAGTGGTACGCGACGGTCTGGTCGTCAATCTGGCTGATGGCGCCTTCCTGCGCGCGGATGGCTCCGGCGAAGTAGCGGTAGTGGTCCACCGCCAGCGGCAGGTCCGCGGCGAGCGTCTCGCGCACCGGCTTGCCGTTGTCCCAGCACTCGGCCACCGCGAGCACCTCCAGGTTCTGCTGGATGCGGTCGGCGAGCTTGTTGAGGATGTCCGCGCGCTCGGCGACGGACGTGCGGCCCCAGGCGTCCTTCGCCCGGTGCGCGGCGTCCAGCGCCTTCTCCACGTCCTCGTGGGTGGAGCGGGCCACCTCGCAGAACGGCTTGCCATTCACGGGGCTGATGTTCTCGAAGTACTGGCCTCGCACGGGCGGGACGAACTCACCGCCGATGTAGTTGCCATACCGGTTCTTGAACCGCACCAGGCTGCCCTGCTGCCCCGGAGCTTCATAGACCTTCGACATGCGCAACCTCCCGCGTCGGCGGTGTTTCGTGAGGACTTGCGAGGATGCGGCGTCCCGCAGTCGCACGTCCCTCACCCCCAGGGGCCGGCCCTCGTTCGGAAGTGTTCAACCGCGTCGTGTCATGGAGAAGGGGAGGGCTTCAGGGGCGCGGCTCCGGGAGCAGCGCACGGAGGTGTACCCATCGCGCCTGGACGCACGCCGTGAACGTCGGGAGGTGCATGTCCTCCAACTGCCCATGCCGGCATCGGTCCGTCCCGGGGCTGCTCGCCCCGAGCCGTGCGCTCAGCAGGTCCATGGCGTCTTGCGCCACCTGGAGCTCGAGGATATCGGTGACTTCATTCGCGAGCTGCTGGTCGATGAGCCTGGCCGCGACACGGTCCACGTCCGGATGCGCCTGTCCGTCCAGCGCCAGGAGCATCAGCGACACCATCGAGGGTGGGCCCGGGTGCGCGATGAAGCTGTCGGCGATGCGCCGCTGCGCCACGGAGCTGAGCGGGTGCGGGCGCGGGATTTCCAGGGGATGGTCGCGCTCGAAGTCCCACAGCAGGTGCTCGCCAAAGAGGGAGGTCAGGCCATCCAGCCGGGTAGCGAGGTTCGAAACGGCGAGCACGTTCCAGTCCACGAGGGCTTGCTCAGGTACGGAAGCGAGCGCCTGGATCGCGAGCGCTTCCTTCACCCGCTCCCTCCAGGCCGCCACATCCCCGTCCGCGAGCACCCGCTCGGACTTGTAGCCCGTCGTGCTCCAGCCATCGTCCTCGCGGCTGAGGAAGACGAGCAGCGTGTGGTCCTTTCCATGGCGCTGCTGGGCGTAGGGCAGGTCATCCCAGCTCGCATGCGAGACGGCGGTGAAGGTCCTGGCGGGGGCGCCCTTCCATGTTTCGAGCACCTCGAGCTCCACCCGGTCCCGGGGCGCGAGGTCCCGGAGGCGCTCGCGCAAGATGCGGGCGTCCTCCGTCTCCAGGGGAGATGCGACGTCCCACTGGGTGGGCTTCGCGCGCCAGCTTCGTACCACCCGGACGAGGACGATGCGCTCCGCCTGCTGGATGAGCTCCCGGGTCGTCAGGGGAAGGACGGGACAGGGATGCCCCGCTCCTGGAATCAACACCGCCAGGACCGCGATCAGTGCCACTCCAACTCTCCATGCCGCCATGGGTGTCCCCTTCGTCAATGTTCGAGAGGACGGTACGGAAGGGGCGCGCGGCAATCGTCACGGAACCCTCATGGTTTCAGCATCTGTGCCCCCCGCTCGCGTCCGTGGCTTCAAGCGACTGCTGTGCCGTGGTAGCTCGCGAGGCCATGCTCCCGTACGAGACGCTGGAGGCCGGTGCCCGCGCGCGGCTGCCCGAGGCGGTGTTCGACTACTACGCCGGCGGCTCCGGCGAGGAGACCACGCTCGCGGAGAACACCGCCGCCTGGGCCCGCGTGCGCCTCCGCCCGCGCGTGCTGCGCGACGTGTCCTCCGTGCGCACCGCCACCGAGGTGCTCGGCACGCCGCTCGCCGCGCCGGTGCTCGTCGCGCCCACCGCGTTCCACTCGCTCGCGCATGCGGAAGGGGAGCTGGCCACCGCGCGCGGCACGCGCGAGGCCGGCTCGCTGCTGGTGCTCTCCTCGCGCGCGTCGCGCCGCGTGGAGGACGTGGCCGCGCTCGCTGGGCCCTGGTGGCTCCAGGTCTACGTCTTCAAGGACCGGGGCCTCACCCGCGCGCTCGTGCAGCGCGCCGTCACCTCGGGCGCCCGCGCGCTGGTGCTCACCGGCGATACCCCGGTGGTCGGACGCAAGCGGCGTGACAGGGGCGACTCCGCGCTGGCCCTGCCCGAGGAGGACTTCCTCGCCAACCTGGAAGGGCTCACCCGCCGCGAGCTGGCCGAGCAGGCCCCCGATGTCACCTTCGCGGACCTCGACTGGCTGCGCGAGCTGTCCGGCCTGCCGGTGCTGGTGAAGGGCGTGCTGCGCGCGGACGACGCGCGCGAGTGCCTGCACCATGGGGCCGCCGGCCTCATCGTCTCCAACCACGGCGGGCGACAGCTCGACGGCGCGGTGTCCACGGCGGAGGCGCTGCCCGAGGTGGTGGAGGCCGCGGAGGGCCGCGTGCCCGTCCTCGTCGATGGCGGCGTGCGCACCGGCCGTGACGTGCTGCGCGCGCTCGCGCTGGGGGCTCGCGCGGTGCTCGTGGGCCGGCCCGTGCTGTGGGGGCTTGCGACTGGCGGCGCGGAAGGCGTGCGCGGCGTGCTCGATGGACTGCGCGAGGACACCGCCCACGCGCTCTCTCTCGCCGGGGTGGCGGAGGTCTCCGGCGTGGGGGGAGACCTCGTCGCCCTGGCCCGCCACCGTTGACCCCGGGTCCACCCTCAGTGATGTGAAACCCCCAACTCGCGTCCACCTGGGGTGCTCCACTCCACGGTTCCAGCACCGGACGCACGCTCCGGCCCCGGTTCCAGGAACGCGGACACGCGGGCTGGGGAACAATGCCGCCCCCATATGGCAACTCCAGTGACGACACCCGGCCCCTCGCGGGGGCCCTCCGCGACGAAGGTGCTCTCCGTCTCCGCGCTGCGAAAGTCCTACGGTGACACCGTCGCCGTGGACGGCGTCTCCTTCGACGTGGGCCCCGGCGAGATTGTCGGGCTGCTCGGGCCCAACGGCGCGGGGAAGACCACCACCATCAACATGCTCCTCGGCGTGCTGGAGCCCACCTCCGGCACCATCCGAATCGAGGAGGTGGACCTCGCCCGCCAGCGCTCCCAGGCCCTGGAGCGCACCAACTTCGCGGCCGTGTACTCACCGCTGCCGGGCAACCTCACCGTGTACCAGAACCTGCGCGTCTTCGGCCTCATCTACGGCGTGAAGGCCCTGTCCGCGCGCATCACCGAGTTGCTGGAGCAGTTCGACCTGGTGCGCTTCCGCGACACCCGCTGCGGCGTGCTGTCCTCGGGAGAGCAGACGCGCGTGGCCCTGGCCAAGGCCATGCTCAACCGCCCGCACCTGCTCCTGCTGGACGAGCCCACCGCCTCGCTGGACCCGTCCACCGCGCGCGACATCCGCGGCCGCATCCGCGACTTCGCCGCGCAGGGAGCCGGCGGCGTGCTGTGGACGTCCCACAACATGTACGAGGTGGAGGAGGTCTGCCACCGCGTGCTCTTCCTGTCGCGTGGCAAGGTCCTCCTCGAGGGCGACCCCAGGACGCTGCCCCACGAGCACGGCCGGGCGTCCCTGGAGGAGCTCTTCATCGCCGTGGCGCGCGAGCCGCTCGCGCTGGGGAGGGCCTGAGCCATGCGCCCGTCCCGTGCCTACGCCATCGCGCTGCGCCACTTCTACCTCTTGCGCGGCAGCGTCGCCCGCTTCCTGCCGCTCTTCGCGTGGGTAGCCATCGACATGGTGCTGTGGGGCTTCATGAGCCGCTACCTCAACAGCGTCTCCGCCGCCCCCGGGCTCGACTTCGTCCACACGCTGCTGGGCGCCGTGCTCCTCTGGGACTTCTTCACGCGCGTCATGCAGGGCGTGACGATGGTGTTCTTCGAGGACGTCTGGTCCCGCAACTTCCTCAACGTCTTCGCCACGCCGCTCTCCATCTCCGAGTACATCGGCGGGCTGGTGCTCTCCGGCATCGCCACGAGCGCGGTGGGGCTCGCCGTCATGCTCCTGCTCGCGAGCACCGTGTTCGGCCTGTCCTTCGCCGCGTACGGCGTCATGTTCGTGCCGTTCCTCCTCGTGCTGTTCCTCTTCGGCATCGCCATCGGCATCTTCGGCTGCGCGATAGTCCTGCGGCTGGGGCCGGCCTCGGAGTGGTTCGTCTGGCCCATCCCCGCGCTCATCTCCCCGTTCGCCGGCGTCTTCTACCCGCTGGCCACGCTGCCCCCGTGGATGCAGGCGGTGTCCAGGCTCCTGCCGCCCTCGTACGTCTTCGAGGGCATGCGCACGCTCGTCTCCGGCGGCGCGTTCTCCGGCACCGCGCTCCTGTGGGGCGGTGGGCTCGCCGTCGTGCAGATTGTCCTCGCGAGCGCCTTCTTCTCGCGGGTCCACCGACACGCCGTACGCACCGGCCTCATTGCCCGCTACAGCGCCGAAAGTGTGAGCTAAGGGTTCATTTTTCCAGCATGTCTGTCCGCGTCATGGAGGGGTGGCGTGCGTGGCCGGTGGCGAGGACGGAGGGTCTTCTCGCGGTGGTGGCTGTACCGGCGGGGGGCTGGCACCTGGAAGGACCGCGCAGGCGGCTCCAGACGCGACGCTCGAACCGCTGCTCCATGCGGGGCACCCGGACGTGCGCGCTCGGCTGGAGCGCCTGACGGTGGGGTGGCCCCGTTGCTGTAGCAGTACCCGAACACCTGTCACTGGAGAACGCGCATGCGACGTTTCAACCTCGTTTCCTCGTCCGCCCTGATGGTGGCCCTGTGCACGCTGCTGGCGTGTGGTGGCCAGCCGCAGCAGAACGGGGAGCCCACCCCGGATGACCCGCAGAGCGGCGGGCTGGAGGGCGCGCCCCCGACGTCCGAGGACCCGGCCGCTGACGGGCAGGGTGGCACCGCCGACGCCCCGGGCAATCCGGCGAACATCGCGAAGGTCACCATCTGCCACATCCCCCCCGGCAATCCGGCCAACGCGCACACCATCACCGTGGGCCTGCCCGCGCTGAAGGCGCACACGAAGCACGGCGACACGCTGGGGGCCTGCGGCAGCGCGACGGACGCGGGCACCGGCGGCGAGACGGACGCGGGCACCGGTGGTGAGACGGACGCGGGCACCGGCGGCGAGACGGACGCGGGCACGGGTGGCGAGACGGACGCGGGCTCCTCCGAGTGCGCGCCCGAGGGCTCCACCTGCGGCGGCGGCTCGGTCTGCTGCGACGGGCTGACCTGCGGCCCCGAGGGCTACTGCGAGCCCATCATCGGCTGAGGCCCACGCCTCGCCAGGAGCCTCCCTGTCACGTCGTGCAGGGGAGGCTCCCTCCGCACGCGTCCACTGCGGACGCGTGCGCGTAGTCCTCGGACGCCGGCCCTTCCGGTGCCCTCGGGCTCGCGGGCCTCTCCTTCCAAGCCTTGAAGGGCACGTGCGGCGAAGTCCGCCCGCGTCCTCGGCGCGGACTCCTCCACCGGAGCGAGAGTGCCGTCGGCCCACGCCCTGAAGAGCACGTGCGGCGAAGCCGGCTCGGACGGCTCCATCAGAGCGAGAGTGCCGTCGGCCCACGCGCTGAAGAGCACGTGCGGCGAAGCCGGCGCGGACTCCGCCACCGGAGCGAGAGTGCCGTCGGCCCGCGCCCTTGAAGATCACGTGGAAGATCACGTGCGGCGAAGCCGGCTCGGACCGCTCCATCAGAGCGAGAGTTCCGTCAGCCCACGACCCTCCCTCACGCGGTTCTACGGGCGGGACAGTCGCTGGAGGCCCGCCCCACCGCCGCTCCGTGGCCGGGCGTCAGCGCGTCCCCACCCGCTCCGCGTCCCGCGCGGACGCGGTCGGCGCCCCGCGCCCGCGTGCCCACCTCACACCACCCGCGGCCTCCGGTGCCGACGCCTGCGCCACCGTCCACCCCTCACGAGGTCGGAAAACGACGGAAGCCCCGCGCGCGGGCGGGGACGGCGCGTGTTCCGCCCAACAATGTGCGCCCACTGCGTTGAGGAAAGGTGGGATGGCCATCGCGCGAGGGTGAGGGCGGCGGTAATGTTTTCAACCCGGTGGCTGTAGTTTCTCCAGCGCGAGAGAGGGGGCTCATGCGATTGGGCGAGATGAAGTCCTGGCAACACTGTCCGAAATCCGAACCAGATCAACGCCTTGCTGTGGAAGCCCCCTACGAAGGCAGTTGAATCACCCCTGGCACGTGTCTCGCACAGCTCCCCGCCGCCACGCTCCACACGGCAGTCACCACCCCCGACTGTGTTCGCTCAATCCTCCACCGCCAACTGCTCCTGCGTGCCGTCGCACGCCGACCTCAGCGAGTGCCCCACCTGGGTGCGCGCACATCGGGACACGCCCGTGGATGGGGGCACGATGCTGTTCGCCGGGGGGACGCCGGCCGGCGTCGTGGCGGCCCACACGCCGGTGCCCGTGCCCTTCCAGCTCGTGGGAAAGCAGCTGGGCCACTTCCGGCTGCTGAAGGAGCTGGGCCGGGGCGGCATGGGCACGGTGCTGCTCGCCGAGCACGCCCTCATCCAGAAGCGCGTGGCCATCAAGGTGCTCCACGCGCACCTCGCGCAGGACCCGGACCTCGTCGCGCGCTTCCTGTCCGAGGCGCGCACGCTGACGCTCGTCCAGCACGAGAATGTCGTCACGCTCTACGATCTGGACACGCGCGACGGGCGCCCCTACCTCGTCATGGAGTACCTGGAGGGGCAGAGCCTGGCGTCCTTCGCGCAGGGCGCGCTGGCCCCTTCCGTGGCGGTGGAGCTGCTCACCCAGGTGTGTGACGCGCTGGGCGCCGCGCACGTGCACGGCATCGTCCACCGCGACCTCAAGCCCGCCAACGTCTTCCTCGTGCCGCTGCCCAACGGCCGCCAGCGGGTGAAGCTGCTGGACTTCGGCATCGCCAAGCTGCTGTCGCGGCCGGCGGGCCAGCTCACCACCGAAGCGGGCATGCTGCTGGGCACCCCGGAGTTCATGGCCCCGGAGCAGTGCGGCGACGCGCCGGTGGACGCGCGCACGGACATCTACGCGGCGGGCGTGCTGGGCTACTACCTCGTCACCGGCCAGGTGCCCTTCGCGGGCCGCACGGCGGCGGAGGTGCTCATCGGCCACCTGCAGAAGACGCCGGTGCCGCCGCACCAGGTGAACCCGGCGGTGCCTCCGGCGCTCTCGCGCGTGCTGCTGCGCGCGCTGGCCAAGCGCCCCTCGGACCGCTACGCCAACGCCGCCGAGCTGCGCGCGGCCCTCGTCGCGTCGCTCACCTCCGCGCCGGAGTCCGTCGCGCCCGCCACCTTCAGCGCCCGGGTGCGGCTGGCCGGCGCGCCCCACTCGCAGGAGCTGCGCTGCGAGTGGATGGGCCGCGCGGGCCTCTTCCTCCACTCGGACGGCGCGCCTCCGCCGCTGCTGTCCGACGTGGGGCTGCTCCTGCGGCTGCCCGGGGGCGAGCTGGGCTGCACGGGCCAGGTGGTGCGCCACGTCACCGCCGAGCAGGCCCGCGCCTGGCGCATGGTGCCCGGCTTCGGCGTGCAGCTGCGCGACACCTCGCCTGAGTTCCAGGAGGCCCTGGTGCGCATGAAGTCCGGCGCGCGGCTGGCCCCGCCCACACCGGTGCCCTTCTCCGGGAAGGAGGACGCCGTCGCGGAGCGCGCCCTCCAGGGCTTCCGCTCGCGGCTGACGGGGGACCACTACGCGGCGCTGGAGCTGCCGCGCGACGCCTCCTCCGAGGCGGTGCGCGCCTCCGTGCAGAAGGCGCGCGCGGCGCTGGAGCCCTTGAAGGCGCGCACGCTGTCCCTGGCCCAGCGCGCCCAGCTGGAGCGGGCCGAGGAGCGCGTGCAGGCGGCCTTCCACGTGCTGGGGCACGTGGAGCGGCGCGCGGAGTACGACGCGGCGCTGGGCAACGTGGAGGGCGTGGAGCGCTGCCTCGCCGCCGGCCTCACCGTCACCATGATGGAGGGCTGCCGCCGCCGCTTCCTCACCGCCAACCCCGGCCGGGACGGCCGCGCCGCCGTGCACCGGCTGTCCGGCGACGCGCTCGCGTCCGTGGGGCGGCTCCAGGAGGCGCTTGCCGCCTACGAGTCCGCGGTGCGCCTGGACCCGCTGGACCTGGAAGGGCTCAAGCGCTGGCGCTCCCTGCGCGCGCGGCTGCGCAACACGCCCATCCCCCGGTAGCCTCCCACTCCCGCCTCCCTGGAGGGCGGCCGGGCGCGCGGGGCTGAGCGCGTGCCTTGCGTCCCGGAGGCGGCGCCGCGTTAATCCCCAGCCATCCCCATGGCTTCCGACTCCGACGACACGCTGCCCCCGCAGGGGCGGTTCACCCGAATGCGCAAGCTGGCGGGCCTCTCCATGCAGGTGGGCTCGGAGGTGCTCAAGAGCAGCGCGAAGCGCCTGACCGGGAGCACGCCGGAGCTGCTGTCCATGGGCGCCGCGGAGAAGCTGGTCTCCACCCTGGGAGAGCTCAAGGGCGCGGCGATGAAGCTGGGCCAGGCCATCTCCATGGACCCGGACCTGCTCACCCCGGAGGTGCGCCAGGTGCTCGCGCGCCTCCAGAACCAGGCGCCCGCCATGTCGTACGCGCAGGTGGCCCGCGTGGTGCGCGAGGAGCTGGGCGCGCCGCCGGAGGAGGCCTTCCGCGACTTCAGCCGCGAGCCGCTGGCCGCCGCGTCGCTGGGCCAGGTGCACCGCGCCGTGCTGCCCGACGGGCGCCACGTCGCGGTGAAGGTGCAGTACCCCGGCATCGCCGAGTCCATGGCGCAGGACCTCCAGAACGTGGGCATGGTGGTGAAGACGGTGTCCATGGCGTCGAAGCTGATGGACGGCTCCGCCTACTTCCAGGAGTTCCGCGACGAGCTGCTGCTGGAGCTGGACTACCGCCGCGAGGCCGCGCTGGCGCAGGGCTTCGCGCGCGCCGTGGCGCCGCTGAAGGACGTGTACGTGCCCCAGGTCATCTCCAGCCACAGCGCCGGCCGCGTGCTGACGCTGGAGCTGTTGGAGGGGCTCACCCTCAAGGACTGGGTGCCCACCGGCCCGTCCAACGCGGAGCGCTTCCGCGTGGCGAGCCAGCTCATCCGCGCCACCTACGGCCCGTTCTTCGGCACCGGCGAAATCCACGCGGACCCGCACCCGGGCAACTTCATGGTGATGCCGGACGGGCGGCTGGGCCTGCTCGACTTCGGCAGCATCAAGCGCTTCAGCCCGCGCTTCGTGGACGCCAACCAGCGCATGTTCCAGCACGCCACGCGGATGGAGTCCATGGACGTGCTGGGCCTGTCGCGCGAGGTGGGCTTCACCACGGAGCTGCCGGACGCGGAGGCCGAGGCGCTCATCCGCGAAATCCTCCACATCGCCGGGCGCCCCATGCGCACCACGCCGTACGACTACGCGACGTGTGAAATCAGCCGGGACCTGCGCAACCACTTCGCGCGCAACGCGCCGCGCTTCCTCAAAATCAAGCCGCCCGCGGAGGCGGTGATGTTCTTCCGCTCCACCGGGGGGCTGGTGCAGAACCTGCGGCTGCTCGGCGCGCGCGGGGACTTCCGCGGCGTCTTCCTGGAGGTGGCGGCGCTGCTGGGCTGAAGGGCCTCGCGCGCCGCGTGCTACCGGACGGCCGGGGTGGACTCGGCGGCGGCGCGGGCCTTGTGGTGGAGCGCCGACAGCCGCTGCGCCAGCTCCTCGCCCTGCACGCTCTTGGTGATGTAGCCGTCCGCGCCGGACGCACGCGCGAGCGCGCGCAGCTTGGACTCGTCCGAGGCGGAGTAGAGGATGAACTTCGTCCCCGCCGGGGCCTGCGAGCGCGCCAGCGCCAGCACCTTGTCGCCGGTGAGCGCGGGGATGTTCACGTCCAGCAGCACCAGGTCCGGCGCCGTCGTGCGCACGAGGTTGGACACGCCCAGCGACGAGCGGTGGGTGCGGACCTCGAAGCCGTAGGTGGACAGCGTGCGCTCGGCCAGGGCGAGCTGGTCCTGATCATCGTCCACGACCAGGACGCGGATCTTCATCTCCGACATATGAGTCGTCCCCCAGAGAGTGCGGAAGTCTTCGCTCCCGAGTATCCCGCACCCGCGTCCCCCTGTCGCCACCCCCCGGGGAGGGCCCTTCCGACCCCGACACTCCCTCGCAAAACCGCCTGAATAGCCCGCACAGTCTGAAAGCCGGGACGGATGCCGCCCTACCCGGTGCGTCGCACCCTGCCGCCGTGAGGCCGTTCGGACCCTGGCGGGAGCGAGGTGACAGGGGAGCGTCCGGTGGGGCGGGGCGGGGGGGGCTGGCGCGGTGCCCTGGCCAGGCGTGCTTCCTAGATTGAGCTGAAGGACGGAGGCATATGGCCCAGCGCGACATCATCGTCATCGGCGCGTCCATGGGGGGAGTCGAGACACTCTCCGCCCTGGTGGCGCAGCTGCCCAGGGAGTTTCCGGCGGCGGTCCTGGTGGTGCTGCACCTGGCGCCGCAGCATAAGAGCGTGCTGCCGGCCATCCTCACCCGGGCAGGCGACCTGCCCGCGCGCCACCCGGAGAATGGCGAGCCGCTCCAGCCGGGGAACATCTACGTGGCGCCGAATGACCGGCACCTCGTGGTGGAGGCCGGGAAGGTGCTGGTGGTGAAGGGGCCGCGGGAGAACGGGCACCGGCCGGCGGTGGACACGCTGTTCCGCTCGGCGGCGCGCGCCTATGGCCCGCGCGTGGTGGGCGTGGTGCTCACCGGGGCGCTGGACTGCGGGACGGCGGGGCTGCTGGCGGTGAAGGGCCAGGGCGGCGTCGCCGTGGTGCAGGACCCGAAGGACGCCTTCTGCCCGGACATGCCCCGCAGCGCGCTGGAGTACGTGAAGGTGGACCACTGCGTGCCACTCAGGGAGATGGGGCCGCTGCTGGAGCGCCTCGTGTCCACCCCGGTGACGGTGCGTGTCCCGAAGCCGTCAGGATTCTCGCGCCAGATGGAAGCAGAGGTGAAGACCATGACACTGGAGGAGGACACCGTCGCGGGAGAGCCTCCGAAGTATGGAAACCCCTCGCACTTCTCCTGCCCGGAGTGCGGCGGGGTGCTCTTCGAGATGGACGACGAGGGCCTGCTGCGCTTCCGCTGCCGCACCGGCCATGGATACACCAGCAAGGCGCTGGTCGTCAGTCAGCAGAAGGGCGTTGACGAGGCGCTGTGGGCCGCGCTGCGCGCCCTGGAGGAGAGCGCCGCGCTGGCCCGCCGCATGGCCGTCCGCGCGAAGGAGCACCACCACCAGCACTCGGCGGACCGCTTCGAGGAGCGCGCGCAGGAGGCGGAGGCGCAGGTGCTCGTCCTGCGGGAGTTGCTGCTCGGCGGCTCCTCGCCGGACGTGGACGCGATGGAAGAAGAGTCCGCCCCGCGGCGACAGCGCCAGGGGTGAGCCCGCCGTGGCGGGCGAGTGACGACTCCTTCACTGCCCGGCGCCTCCAGCCGCGCCCGCTCGCGCCGCGCCGTCCACCGGGAGCGGGGCCCAGGTCAGCGCCGCTTCTTCGCCGAGGCCGGGCGCGTGCTAGCGCTCCGCGGGGGGGCGCCGCTTCTTCAGCGGACGAAGGCCGGACGTGTCCGGAGGGGCCGGCGACTCCACCGGGAAGGTGAGGGTGAAGATGGCGCCCCCTCGCGGCCGGTTGGCCGCGGTGAGCGTCCCCCCCGCGCGGGACACCACGCCGTAGGCCATGGACAGGCCCAGGCCGGTGCCCCTGCTGCCCTTGGTGGTGAAGAAGGGGCGGAAGATGGCGTCCAGGTGCTCGGGCGGGATGCCGGTGCCCTCGTCCTCCACGCTGAGGATGACGCGGCCGTCCTCGTGGCGCCCCCGCACCCGGATGGTGCCGCCGTGGGGCATGGCGTCGCGCGCGTTGAGCAGCAGGTTGATGAAGACGAAGCGCAGGTCCGCCTCGCTGCCCTTCACCGGGGGCAGCGGCGCGAGGTCCACTTCGACGTGGACCTGCACGCCCGCGCGGGTGGCCCGGTGGATGATGTCACCGCGCGCGATTTCCACCGCGTCCCGCACCAGCGCGTCGAGCTGTACCCGCTCCGAGGAGTCCTCCGGCTGCTGGCGCGCGAAGGACTGCAGCCGGCCCACCCGCGTGCTCGCGTCCGCGACGATGCGCACCAGCGCGTCCAGGTGGGAGGGGGGCGCGGCGGCCACCGTCGGGTGCCGGCCCAGCAGCTCCAGCCGCAGCCGCATGGCGTTGAGCGTGTTGTTCAAATCATGGGCGATGCCGGCCACCATCTCTCCCAGGGCGCGCAGGTGCTCACGCTGGGCCAGCGACGCCCGGGCCTGCTCCAGCTCCTCCTCCGCCCGCACCTGCTCGGTGATGTCGCGGGCCAGCACCAGCACCAGCACCTCGCCGGGCGCGGTCACCTGCTCCGAGTTCAGCTCCACCACGCGCCCGTCCATCACCTGCCGGTAGCGGATGACACGCAGGCCGCCGCCCGCCGCCAGCAGGGCCGCGGTCTCCTGGACGGCCGCCTCGCGCAGGGTGCGGACCTCCACGGCGTCCGCGCCGCCGCCCTGCCATCGCCACGGGCCGGGCCCGCGGACCAGCTCGTGCCAGCGCGAGTTGGCCAGCACCACCCGGCCGCCGCGCAGCAGCGCCAGCGCGCTGGCGCTCGTCTCCAGCGCCCAGGAGGACAGCTTGAAGGTGGAGATGTGCTCCACGTTGTGCTCCGCCAGCCGGCGCACCAGCGCCTCGTGCTTCCGCAGCAGCTGCTGGTACTTGTTCAGCAGCGACGGCTGCTCCTCCTCCTCCTTCTCCGCGCTCCGGCGCGGCGGTGTGCGCGGCGGCGTCATTTCCCGTTCCGCTCCTTCAGCTCGCGGTTCTCCTTCGCCAGCGCCGTCACGCGGGTGGTGTCCTCGAAGAGGATGACGGCGCCCAGCACCACCGAGTCGGTGACGAGCGGCGTGGCCACCACGGTGGCGTGGCCCTGGCCACCGTGCAGCAGTTGGTAGCTCACGTTCTCCTGCCGCACCGAGCGGCCCTCCGAGAGCTGCTTGCGCAGCCGCAGCAGCAGGGCGCGCTTGAGGGCGGGGATGCGCAGCGTCCACAGCACCTGTCCCACCGCCTCGCGCTCGGTGAGGCCCAGCAGCCGCTCCGCGGCGAGGTTCCAGGTGGTGATGTAGCCCTGAGCGTCCAGCACCAGCACCGCCACGGAGAGGGTGCGGATGATGGTGCGCTGGCAGAAGGTCAGCGCGTCCATCTCCTCGGTGCGGTGGGCCAGCTCCCGGTTGGTGGCGTCCAGCTCGGAGTTGGTGGACTGCAGCTCCTCGTTCGTCGTCTCCAGCTCCTCGTTGGTGGACTGGAGCTCCTCGTTCGTTGTCTGCAGCTCCTCGTTGGCGGACTGGAGCTCCTCGTTCGTCGTCTCCAGCTCCTCGTTGGACGCGCGCAGCTCCTCGTTGGAGGACTGGAGCCGGAGGTTGCTGGCCTGCAGCTCCTCGGTGGCGCGCTGGAGGTTCTGCTCCAGCCCGTGCAGGGCGGTGATGTCGTGGGCCACGTAGAGCAGGCCCTGGAGGTCACCGGCGGCGGCGCGCAGGGGCATCACCTGGGCCCGCACGTGGACCGGGTCGCGGTCCATGGACTCGACGACGCCGTCAGAGGACTCGCGCTCCGAGCGGCCGCCGCGCACCCGCGCGCTCTGCTCCACGAGCAGCTCCTGGCCCAGCCCCGGCAGGCCCAGCGAGGTGAGCTTCTTGCCGGTGACGTCCGCCTCCTTGTAGCCCCACAGCCGGGTGGCGGCGCGGTTCCACATCGTCACCACGCCGTCGAGGTCGGTGGTGATGACCGGGCAGGGCTGCGAGTCGAGCGCGTCGCGCGGCGGGGTGCGCGACACCTCGCGCGGAGGCGCCGGCGATTGCATGGGCAGCGGGTCCGGCTCCACCAGGTTCATCAGCCGCTGCTGCGGCGTGAGGGGCATCTCCTGGCGGAAGTCCTTGCGGTAGATGCGGCGTGGCAGGTCCAGCGGCTCGAAGAGGCGCGCGGCGAAGGGGATGAGCTCCGAGCGGCCCAGCACCAGCAGCCCCTCGCGCCGCAGCGAGAAGTGGAAGCGCGCGAGCACGCGCTTCTGCAGGTCCGAGTCCAGGTAGATGAAGACGTTGCGGCAGAGGATGAGGTCGATGCGCGAGACGGGCGCGTCCGACACCAGGTTGTTGACGCCGAACACCACCGCGCGGCGAATCTCCTTGCGCACCGCGTAGCCGCCGGGCGCGGGGGTGAACCAGCGGGCGAGCCGCTCCTTGGAGACGTTCTCCAGCTGGGCGGCGGAGTAGACGCCGCGGCGCGCGGTGGCGATGGCGGCCTCGTCCACGTCGGTGCCGAAGACCTTCAGCTCCGGGCCCGGATAGCCGGGGCCCAGCGCCTCCGCCGCGGCGATGGCCACCGCGTACGCCTCCTCGCCCGTGGCGCAGCCGGCGCTCCAGATGCGCAGCTCCTGCTCCGGCCGGCGGCGCTGCGCCAGCTCCCGCAGCACCCGGTCCAGCCCCACCCAGACCTCCCGGTCCCGGAAGAAGGTGGTGAGCTTGATGAGCATGGAGGAGACGAGCGTGTTGACCTCCTGCGGCTCGCGCTCCAGCAGGGCCAGGTAGGCCGCCCGGGTGCGGCAGCGCGTGGCGACCATGCGCCGCTCGATGCGCCGCTGCAGGGTGGCCCGCTTGTAATTGCGGAAGTCGAAGTTCCGCACCTGCCGCACCTTCTCCAGGATGGCTTCGAGCTCGTTGTCACGCGCGGGGCGGGTCGCCATGGGATTGCTGTAGCGCAGCGAATGGGGAGCAGCAAGGCGGGACGACCCGGGAGGGTGGACCCGCGCATGACGCCACGAGACGTTGGATCCCATCGTTCCGAGGTCCAATTTCCCCCCCTGCATTCGGGGTCCATTGTGTTGTCAGAGGACAGTCTACCCAGGCTGTCGCGCACCCCATGTCCTACGCCATCCACATGCACTCCGCGTTGACGGACCTGATGGAATCCCTCTCATCCCGGGCGCGCCTGTCTGTGCAGACGCGCCTGGCGCGGCTGGCGGAGGTCGCGGAGCATTGGCCCCTGGGAGACCCGCGGTGGGGGCAGCTCGCCCGGCAGCAGGGCGAGGAGCTGCTCTTCTACGCGGAGGGTTGCTGCGTCCGGCTGGGATTGGAGCCCGAGCGCCGCCGCCTGGTGGTGCGGGAGATGGGGCGGGTGCTCGTCCGCCTGCCCGGGGTCCGTGACGAGGCAGACACAAGCAGCGCTGTCCGAGCAACCTTGAACATCTCCTGAACATCGGTTCCTGAACAGCGGGTGCGGCCTACCTGTCGAGGGACTCGTGCGCCATTGCCCTCGGGGGTTACATCTAGGGCGGGACTCCACGCTGTGGGCATGCCACGAGGCGTGGCTGCGATACCGAGAGGATGGACCGCCATGCAGGGACAACGAATCCGGGTCGCGGTGCTGGAGGACCAGCAGGTCTTCCGGGAGTGCCTGGTCGCGGTGCTGGAAAGCGCGGGGATGGAGGTGGTGGCGAGCTGCGCGCAGACGCCCACCTTCCTGGCGCGGGTGCGCGAGGCGCAGCCCGACGTGGTGTTGCTGGACCTGCGGCTGGAAGTCCCTGGGCGCGACGAGGCGTCCAGCGGACTGACGGCGCTGCAGTGCCTGCACGACTTCTACCCGGGGGTGAAGGCGCTGGTGATGTCCGGCAACCAGGACTCGCAGCTGGTGGAGCAGTGCCTCAACACCGGCGCGGCCGGGTACCTGTGGAAGCAGACCGTCGGGTTGGCGGAAGTGGTGGAGGCGGTCCAGCGCGTGGCGCGCGGCGAGCGGCTGATGCCGGTAGGGCTGTCGTGGTCGTCTCCCTTCCAGGGCTTCCAGGCGCAGCAGGAGACCGCGTCCGTCGGCGGCGAGCTGGGCAAGCTGACGCTGCGTGAGCGCGAGGTGCTGGGCTACATCGCCGCGGGCGCGGACAACCTGAAGATTGCCGCGTGTCTGGGCATCACCGAGCGCACGGTGAAGGCGCACATCACCAGCATCTACAAGAAGCTGGGCCCGGAGAACCGCACGCAGCTGGCCGTGCTCGCGTGCCAGCTGGGTGTGCAGCGCCCGGCCACCGTCTAGGCGCGCCCTCGCGTGAGGGGAGCCCGCATCACCCCCGGGGGCGAGTCCTCCAGGGCATTCGACTCCGGGCCAGTATCCGCGCGCGCGCCATGAGCGCATCGTGGCGTTGGCCCCGGAGCCCGCCGTGAGTCTCCCCCCGGCGGCGGGTACCGTGGGCTCGTTCGATGTCCCCAGGGTGGGCCGGGGCAGACCCGAAGGGGCTGCCCCGGTCCCGCATCCCTCGCGCGCTACACGCCCAGGGCGTGTGGCTCGGGCTGCGTCTCCCAGCGGGGCGCGCCCAGGTGCTGGAGGAACCAGAGCCCCGCCAGCTCCACCATCTGCGTCTGGGTGCCGGGCTCCTCGAAGCGGTGCGTGGCGCCGGGGATGATTTCCAGCCGCTTCTCCGACTTCAGCGCGGCGAAGGCCCGGCGGTGCGGCTCCAGCGCGGACGTGTCATGTCCGCCGAGGATGAGCAGCGTGGGCGCGCGCACGCGCGACAGCACCGTGCCGGACATGGCCACCCGCCCGCCGCGGCACACCACCGCGTCCACGGACTCGGGCCGCAGCGCGGCGGCGGCGAGCGCGGCGCCCGCGCCGGTGTAGCTGCCCAGGTAGCCCACGCGCAGGCCGCTGGTGCGGGGCGCCCGGCGCAGCCAGCGCGCCACGCCCGCGAGGCGCCCGGCGAAGAGGCCCACGTTGAAGCGCAAGTCGCGCTCGCGCCAGGCCTCCTCCTCCGCCGCCGTCAGCAGGTCCACCGCCATGGTGGCCAGCCCCTCCGCTTGGAGGAGGCGGGCCACCGTCAAGTCACGCGCGCCGCGCCGGCTGCTGCCATGGCCCCGCGCCAGCACCACGACACCCGAGGCGGCCGGGGGGACGTGGAGGATGCCGCGCAATTCCACGCCCTCGTCCACCGGCACCCGCACCTCGCCGTTGTTCGCGGGCGGCGTCCAGGCCCCCGGGCCTCCCGCCGACGTCACCAGTCCTCGAACCGCCTTCCCAGCACCCTCATCCGACCTGCGTGAACCCTGCTTCTTCATGCGGAGTCCTTCCTTTTGTCGGACTGCGTCAGCCTTGAAGTTGCACACTCCACGAGTGAGTGGGACTGCAGGGCCCATGCCAGCCCGTCATGGAGCGGGGGAGCAGGCGGGCGGCTTCAGGGAGGGGCGAGGCGGGCCGGCTCCCAGGGGCGTCTGCCCGGGGTGCGGTGAAGCCAGAGCGGGTGCTGGCGTTCCTCCTCATGGGGACAGCGTAGCAGGATGGCGACTTCCGCGGGCCCCCCCTCCCGGAGCCGCCGCGCGCGGCTGTGGTGGACCGGATGCTCACGGCCCGTGACGGCCGTGAGGGCCGCCCCGGCGTCGGGAAGGGACTTTCGTTTTTACGGGAGGAGCGGGGCGCATCGGCCGCATTGCACCTTCGTACGACGCGGGCCTGACATGCCGCCGTCACGGCTTCGTGGCGACCACCAGCTCGAAGGGGCCGGGGAGCACCTCGGCTCCGGTGAAGCCCGTCTCCTGGAGCACGCGCAGGTAGTGCTCCACCTCGCGCAGCCGGCTGACACAGGAGTCCACACCGATGAGGAAGTAGGACCAGAAGAACTGCGCGGCCAGCCGCTCCGGGGTGCGGAACTCCTCGCAGATGAGGACGCGGCCTCCGGAGGGCAGCGCTTCCCACGCGGCCTCCAGCAGCGCGCGCGCGGTGTCCGCGGGCCAGTCGTGCAGCACGCGGACGAAGGACAGCGCGTCGTAGCCTGTGGGCAGCGGCTCCTTCAGGAAGTCGCCGCCGACGAAGCCCAGGCGCTCGGGTGGCAGGTGGTGGTGCTCGCGCGTGCGCGCCACCAGCGGGGCGGTGGCGGGGAGGTTGTAGACGTCCACGGCGAGGCCGGGGTGCTCGCGCACGAGGTGTGCCGCCAGCGTGCCGTCGCCGCCGCCCACGTCGAGCAGGCGCGCGCCGTCCTTCCACAGGCGCGGGGTGTGCGCGCGGAACGTCTCGAGGATGGGGGGCAGGCCCGCGGCCATGCTGGCCTCGAAGCCCTCCACCTGCTCGGGCGTGCGCGGGGGCCAGTCGAAGGCGGCGGCGGGCATGGCGTGCTCGCCGCGCAGCACCTGGGGGAGCTTCCCGCGCAGCTCGCTCCAGGCGTACTTCTCGCGGTCTCTCTCCAGCGAGCGCGGGCCCAGCACGGCGTCCACGGCCGCGCGCAGGCCCGGCACCGCGCGGTAGGTGGCGGACTCCAGCGCGTCCGAGGGCTGCTCGCGCTTCACGAGCCCGAGGCTCTCCAGGCAGTCGAGGAGCTTGTAGAGGCGCCCCGGGATGAGGCGGTGGCGCGAGGCCAGCTCGCCCAGGGTGACGGGGCCCGGCTCCAGCGCGTCCAGCAGGCCGAGCTGGAGCGACGCCTCCACCACGTCCACGGCGCGCGCGCCGTTGAAGAGCAGGTGCAGCAGCGCGCGCGGGGAGGGTGGCGCGTTCATGGCTCCGCGGGAGGGAATGCGGCCCCTGCGTGTGCCGGGCACCCCGCGGCCCGGGCCGCCGCCGCGTACGTCCCGGCGCTGGCGTGCATGCAGCCGTCGCGCAGCGCGCCCGGGGCGATGCCGCCCTCGCGTCGCCACGAGGACGTCAGCTCCACGCGCACGTCCCACAGCTGGCGGAACAGCGGCAGCGTCATCCGCCCCGCGAGCACCTGCGAGGGCAGCCCGTCCAGCGCCTTCACCGAGCGGTCCACGCCGATGGTGCGGCGCACCAGCTGGAAGTGCGCGTACAGCCAGTTCTGGAACGCCTCGTCCACGTCCACCAGCTGCTCGCACAGCCGCTTGAGGTCATCCGGCCCGCCGACGGTGTAGACGGCCTTCAGCGACACCTTGCGCAGCGCCAGCAGCCGCTCCAGCGCTGCCTCCAGCCCGCCCGCCGCGTGCCGGAGCATGTTGTAGCCGGGCGACTCCTGGCCGCTGCCATTGCCCAGGCTGCGCCGGATGACCTGGTACGTGTCCGGCGTCATCGTCTCCAGCACGGCCATCTCGGACACCATGGAGCGCAGCACCCGGTGGATGCGCTCCAGCCGCGCCGAGGCCGCCCACAGCTTCCCCGCGTCCAGCTCCGCCACCACCTCCACCGCCTCGCGAGAGGCCAGCTTCAGCCACAGCTCCTGCGCCTGGTGCACCACCTGGAACAGCAGCTCGTCGTGGGTGACGCGCTCTGTCTCCCCTGCCTGCAGCGACAGCAGCACCGGCGTCTTGAGGTACACCTCGTAGTCCAGCTCCCCACGCCCCACCCATTTCTTCAGCAGGGGGTTGAAGAGAGGCTCCGAGAGTTCGAGACGTAACTTTTCAGCTGGACTGTAATCAGAGGCCGTGTTCATGGGCCCTCCGGAGGGGGACTTCGGAAGGTGCTGCTTATACCTCCGGGCCGGAAGGGGGCCCGGAATGTCTACGGCCGCGCGCTCAGGTGGCGGGGGCGGGAGTGGGGGTGGGGGGGCGCGGCTTGAGGCGGAAGGCGCGGAGGCGCTGGGCGAGCTCCTCGCCCTGGACGCTCTTGGAGATGTAGCCGTCCGCGCCCGAGGCGAGCGCGAGCGAGCGGAGCTTGGACTCGTCCGAGGCCGAATAGAGGATGAACTTCGTCTTCGCGGACGCGTACTGGCGGGCCAGGTTGACGACCTTGTCGCCCTTGAGGGCAGGGAAGTTCACGTCGATGAGGACGAAGTCCGGCTCCACGGAGCGCACCAGGTTGGAGACCCCGAGCGCCGAGGTGTGCGTGAGCACCTCGAACCCGTAGGCGCTCAGCGAGCGCTGCACGAGGTCGAGCAGGTCCGGGTCATCGTCCACCACCAGGACGCGTGCTTTCTCTTCAGCCATTGTTTCTCCCTAGATGCTTGCGAATCATCTCGAGCAACTGGTCACGATCAAGGGGCTTCGTGAGGTAGGCGGTGCAGCCGGCCGCGTGCGCCTTGTCCTGGTACTCGCGCCCCGCGTGCGCCGTGACGGCGATGACGGGGACGTTGGCCGCGGACGGTAGCGCGCGCAGGCGGCGGGTGACTTCCCAGCCGTCCAGCCGTGGCAGGGACAAGTCCATGAGGATGAGGTCCGGGCTGTCGCGGGTGGCCCGCTCCAGGCCGTGCTCGCCGTCCTCGGCCTCGATGACCTCGAAGAGGCCGCCGAGGTAGCGCCGGACGATGTCCCGGTTCTGCGCGCTGTCCTCCACGTAGAGGATGCGCGGCAGCTTGCCGGCGGTGGCGGCGCGCTGGGACAACAGCAGGCCCTTGGCCTGGGCGATGACGTCCTCGAGCGCGTGGCCGCCCTTCTTCACGAAGCCGGCGAAGCCGTCGCGCAGGAGCGCCTCCTCCTCGGCGGACAGCGTCTTGCCGGTGAGGACGACGACGGGCACCTGGAGCTTCTCGGCGCGCAGCCGGCGCAGCACCTCGAAGCCGTCCAGGTTGGGCATCATCAAGTCGAGCACGACGAGGGCCGGCGGCGACACGCGCGCCTTGAGCAGGGCGTCCTCGCCGCTGCGGGCCTCGGCGGTGGAGAAGCCGGCGCGGCGCAGGTTGCGGCTGACCAGCTCGCGGGTGGCGGAGTCGTCGTCCACCACCAGCACCTCGCCCGCGTGGGCGGAGGAGCCGGCCGTCTGGCCCAGGCAGCGCTGCACCACCTCCACCAGCCGCTCCGGCTCCACCGGCTTGACGAGGTACTCGCACGCGCCCAGCGAGAAGCCGCGCGCCCGCTGCTCCTCCACGGAGATGAGGATGACGGGGATGCCGGACAGCGAGGGCTCGCCCTTGAGCTGGCTGAGCACGGACCAGCCGTCCAGCTTGGGCAGGTGGATGTCCAGGAGGATGGCCTGCGGCTTGAGCTCGCGGGCGCGCTTGAGGGCGGCGATGCCGTCCTCGGCGCCCACCACCTTGAAGCCCGCCGGCTCCAGCTGCCCCGCCACCAGCTGCTGCATCAGCGGGTCGTCGTCCACCACCAGCACGGTGCTGCCCGGCTGGGCCATGGTGCCCAGGTGCTGGGCCACCTCGGAGAAGGGCACCGCGCGCTCGGACGGGTGCGTCGCCGTGGGGATGCCGGCCGGGGCCTCCAGCGCGTTGGGCAGGCGCACGGTGAAGGTGGAGCCGCGGCCCAGCGTGGACGTCACGGACACGGTGCCGCCCAGCACGCGCGACAGCTCGCGCACAATCGCCAGGCCCAGGCCGGTGCCGCCCACCTTGCGCGTGGTGGAGCCGTCCACCTGGCGGAACTTCTCGAAGATGAAGGGGAGCTGGTCGGAGGGGATGCCGACGCCGGTGTCCTCCACCGTCATCACCACCTCGTCGCCGGCGGGCACCAGGTTGAGGGCCACCTCGCCCGCGTCGGTGAACTTGGCGGCGTTGCTCAGGAGGTTGAGCATGATCTGCCGCAGCTTCAGCGCGTCCGAGCGGAGCAGGCGCGCCTCGGGGTCGATGTTCGTGGTCAGCGCCACGTCCTTGCCCTTGAGGTACTCCTTCACCGTGGCCATGCACTCGTCGGCCAGCTCCTGCACGTCCACCTGCTCGGTGACGACCTCCACGCGGCCGGCTTCAATCTTGGACAGGTCCAGGATGTCGTTGATGAGCGCCAGCAGCGTCTTGGCGTTCGTCTTGACGACGTTGAGGTCTCTGCGGCCGTGGGCGGTGAGGCGGTTGCCCTCCTCGCGCATCAGGAGGTCGCAGTAGCCGATGATGCCGTTGAGGGGCGTGCGGATTTCGTGGCTGAAGTTGGCCAAAAACTCGCTCTTGAGGCGGGCGGCGGCCTCGGCCTCGCGGGCGCGCTCCTCCTCGTTGCGCTTGGCGATGGCCAGCTCCTGGGCCAGCCGGTCCAGGTCCTCGTTCTGCTGGCGGATGATTTCCATCTGCAGCGCGCGCTGCTGGTAGGACGCCAGCGAGCGCGCGGACACGGCGCGCGTGCGCTTGATTTCCTCCAGGCTGGCGGCGAGCTGCTTGTTGGCGGCGAGCAGCTCCGCCTGCGACGCGCGCAGCATCTCCTCGCGCTGCTTGCGCTCGGTGATGTCCTCGGTGACGCCGAGCACGAAGCGCGCCTCGCCGTGCTCGTCCAGCAGCGGAAGCTTGCGCGTGGCGAAGATGCGGTCCACGCCGTCGGCGCGGGCCACCTCCTCGAAGGTCTTCATCTGCCGGCTGGTGAGGATTTCGGTGTCGATGGCGATGAAGGAGTCCGCCTGCTCCTTCGGGAAGTAGTCGTGGTCCAGCTTCCCGAGCAGCCACTGCTTGGTGACGCGGAAGATGTCCGCGAAAGTCTTGTTGGCCACCACCAGCCGGCGCGTCTCCGCGTCCTTCACGAAGAGGACGAAGGGGAGCGCGTCGATGATGTTTTCCATCAGGTAGTTGGTGCGCTGCAGCTCCTCCGCCGTCTTGTTGTGGCGACGGCGGTCCGCCGTCATCCGCAGCTCGCGGCTCACCACCGGGACCAGCCGGCTGAAGCGGTCCTCGGTGACGTAGTCGAGCGCCCCGGCGCGCACGCTCGCCTCCAGCGTGTCCTCGCTCCAGTCGCGCGAGAGCACCACGAAGGGCAGCTGCTTGCCGTACTTGTGCCAGAGCGCCTGCACCTCGGCGAAGCCCAGGCCCGGCAGCTCGGAGCCGCAGAGGGCGAGCGACCAGCTCTTCGACAGCGCCGCCTCCACCTCGGCCGGGGTGGTGGCGCGCTCGGTCTTCACGGACATGCCCGCGCTGGCAAGCGCTGCCTCCACCTGCTGGCACTCGCGCTCGCTTGCCACCAGCAGGACGGAAACGTTGTCCGAAGTGTCGGAGTTCGCCATGGCTCTAGTTCGCCCCAAACACCAGCGTGGTCAGCGTGGTGTTGATGTGGAAGCCCGAGTAGATCTCGAAGTGCACGTTCATCCCAGCGGCGGTGGGTGCGGCCCGGAGAGTCTCGGCGAGCTGGGAAACGCTGTTGGTGGCGCTCGCATACCACATGCGCCCACCGCAGTGGAACAGGAGGGCGGCCTGGGGGTTCTGCACCCGGCGGGGCATCTCCTCGGTGAAGAAGGTGCGCGTCATGCCGGCCATGTCGCCCATCTTCATCAGCTCCAGCTCGGTGCCCTCCTCCAGGAGGTTGGCGAAGAGGATGGAGCCGTCGTCCAGGGGCTTCCAGGCGCTGCGGATGAAGTACTCGCGGCCCACGCGCAGGGCGGTGGGGCGCACCGCGAAGCCCTGCGGGGTGCCGAACTCGAGCTGGCGGGGGTCCTCCACGCCGAGCAGCTCCGCGTAGCGCTTCGCGGCCGGCTGGCCGTCGATTTCGAGCGCGCGGGTGTGGCTCTCGTCCACCTTCGTAATCGTGAGCTTCTCGCCGGTGGGCACGTACCAGTGGGAGCGCAGCGCGGCCCAGGGGGCATTCGTCTTGAAGAGGGCCACCAGCACCGCGTCGCCGGCCACCTCGCCGTCCACGTGGATGAGGGCGGACTGCTTGGCCGGGTCGCGGTTGTCGTCGCTGGCGCCGCCGCCGACGAGCACCAGCGTCTGGCTCTTCTCCAGGATGCCGAGCAGCAGCTCTTCCTTCTTGTAGCGGAAGCCGTCGTCGATGACGAGGCCGACGTACCGGCGCGGGTCCAGGTCCTGCTGGCGCACGCCCAGGTCATCACAGGCGCGCTTGATGGCGGCCGCGCCCGCGCCGATGGCGTCCACGGACAGGCCGCTGCCCAGGCCCAGGCCCACCTCGAAGTCACCGGACAGCGCGGACAGCACCACGCTGCCCTCGTGGATGCCGGTGTTGTCCAGCTCGCCCGCCGTGGTGGCGCCGATGAGGCGCGTGCCCTGCGGCAGCCGCGCGCGCACCGCGCGGTTGAGGGCGTGCTGGTCGCGCTCGCGCGAGGCGAACATCGTCACCAGCCGGGGATGCGTGCCTCCCAGCTGGCTGAGGAGGTCCTCCGCGGCGGCATCCGGCTCCTTCAGCGTGGTGCGGGCCGTGTGCATCTTCACTTGTGCCATGGAGGACCTCCGGTGTGTTGCGGGCGGCGGCTAGAGGCCGCTGCCCGGGTGCTGAGTATGACAGGCCCCGGTGCACTGCTGGAACGACTCCTGCCCGCCACCGACATACATGCTCTCGATGGGTCCGAATTGCGCCACGTGGGTCTCCGGGTAGGACTTGTGGCAGGACAGGCAGGCGGCCTTGCTGGTGCGCTGGATGCTTGCCTTCGTCAGGTGGCACGAGGAGCACTTCTCCAGGGGGGCGTCGAAGCGGTTGGAGCGCGAGTGGATGAAGTGGGTGCGCACGAAGATGGGCCCCTCCAGCTCGAACTCCAGGGGAGCGTGGCAGCCGGCGCACGCGGCGCGGTTGTCGTTGGCGTGCAGCACCTGGCTCAGCTCGCCGCCCTGGCTGTGGCAGCTGGTGCAGGGGCCGGTGGTGAGGGTGGCCTGGGTGCGCGTCTTCGTGCCCACCTGGACTTCAATCGTCGTGGAGGCGGGCAGGTCCTCGCCCAGGTACACGCGGCGGCCCTTGGCCGTGAGCAGGTAGGTGCCGGGGGCGGCGTTCGCCGGGACGGAGAAGGTCCAGGTGTCCGTGTTGATTTGATTCCAGAGGTTCGGGTCGATGAAGGCGCCGCCGAACAGGACGTTGGCGAAGGGGAACGTGGTGAACTGGGAGAAGACGCCGTCGCGCTCCGGAGTCCCCACCACCTGCGCGTCGATGTCCGGGTCGAGGAACGCGCCCAGGCCGACGATGGAGCGGATGGGGCGGATGTTCTGCGCGGGGCCGATGATTTGCGCCATCAGCATGCGCTCGCGGTGCTTGCGACGGTAGTACGTCGTCGTGGCGTCGAAGAAGGCCCGGTAGTACTGGAGGCCGGACTCGGTGCCGTCCGGCGCCACGTCGTTGTAGGCCGGCAGCACGCCCTTGGGGTGCAGGCGCTTGCCCGCCCCGTCCCGCAGGGTGAGCTGGAAGGTGATGTCGCTGCCTGGCGCATAGGTTCCGTCGGGCCGCGGCGGAGTGAGGGCCGCGAGCTCCAGCTTGAAACCGTAGGAGTACTCGGGGTTCTTCACCTGCTCGACGGGAATGGAGTAGGGGGCGAACGGGCGCAGGCTCCAGCGCAGGCGCAGGGCGCGGGTGTTCGGCTGGAAGGTGAGCGTGTGCGCCTTGGCGTGGTCATACGCGTTGCGCAGCTCGACGAGCGCCTCCTCCTCGAACGAGGTGGAGCCCGAGCAGTCCGTCCGGGTGGCGCAGCCGGTGGCCGTCTGGATTGCGCGGAAGCGGCGGACGAAGAAGTCGTCGCTCTCCGTGCGGCGCGTGTACTCGCTGCCCGCATTCACCAGCACCGGCGCGCCGGTGAGGCGGCCGTGCTGGTCCACCGGCTCCACCGTGAAGAAGCTGGGCACGTCCATCCAGGCGGCGCCCCGGTAGAAGCGGCGGCGGGTGAAGGGCGCGCCCAGGCCCGTGGACTCCTGGTCCGCCGCGCGCACGCCCGTCCAGCCCAGGCCCGCGAAGTCGCTGCGGGTGCGCAGGGACGCGAGGCCCTCGTCCGTGGTGGCCTGCACGACGGCGCGGATGTCGATTTGGTTGATGTAGAAGGTGCCGCCCGCGCGCACGCGCACCGGCTGGCCCTCGCCATTGTGCACTTCCAGGGCGAGCGCCACCGGCTTGACGGACCCGGGCCGCAGCGCGTCCGGCTCCGTCATCGCCTGGGCCTGCGCCTCCAGCTCGGCGTCGCTCTCCACGTCACCCGAAACGTCCGGTCCGCCGCAGGCGAGCAGCAGGCTCGCGAGGGAGGCGAGCAGCGCCGCGCGGCAGGTCGCCAGGACGGAGGGCATGCGCGAAGCAGACATCTCGCGGCTCGCCCGGGGGGCTCCAAGACCACCCATGGTGAATCTCCTCGTACATTGATGAAGGCGCCCTCATGGCGCCCCGGCCAGCGGACCCTGTGGCCCGTCGCCCCGGGGGGGGGACGGTGTGGGCGGGGTCTCTCCCGTTTCCGGGTTTCCCCGGTTCGAGCCTTTTTAGCCGTACGAAGAATATCTGCAATGAACAGAGCGATTCAACTTGGGGGCGAAATATCCGCTGTAATCCAAACCATTAGTGTTGTCAGGTGGATAAGCGAGCGACCGGCGGTGAAGTCGGGCTCCAAAGTCACGCCCGGGCTTCAGCCGGCAGGCAGGCCTCGGAGTGCGGGGTTCGGGGCAGCTCAACCGTGAATTCCGCGCCCTCCCCGGCGCGGCTCTGGACGTGGATGGAGCCGCCGTGGGCTTCCACCAGCTGGCGGACGATGTAGAGGCCCAGGCCGGTGCCGGGGTGGCGGCTCGCGCCGCCGTCGTGGACGCGCTGGAAGCGGTGGAAGAGGCGCTGCTGGGCCTCGGTGGAGATGCCGATGCCGGCGTCCTTCACGGTGAAGCGGGCGCGCTCGCCGTCGGCGTGGACGCGCACCTCCACGGGCTGGCCCCGGCCGAACTTGAGGGCGTTGCTGATGAGGTTGGTGACGACGCGGTCCAGCCGCTGCCTGTCCCACAGGCCGGTGGCGCCCTCGTCCACGCGCAGGGTGAGGGCGCAGCCGGCGGCGGTGGCCTGGTCGCCGTGGCGCTCCACCACCTCGCGCACCAGCTTCGCCAGGTCCAGCTCCTCGGTGTCCAGCACCATGCGGCCGGCGGACAGGCGCGACAAATCCAGCAGGTTGTGCACCAGCCGGCCCAGGCGCCGCGTCTCCATCTCCGCCCCGGCCAGCCCGTCGCGCATGCGCGCATCGTGGCCGTTGGCGCCCTCCAGCATGCGCAGCCGCCGCAGCCGCAGCTGGAGCGAGCTGAGCGGGTTGCCCAGGTCATGCGCGGCCACGCCGATGAGCTCGAGCGCGTCCTTCGCCTCGGCCAGCAGCCGCGCGTTGTCCAGCGCGAGCGCGGCGCGCGCGGCCAGCTCCTCCATGAAGGCGCGGTCCACCTCGCCGAAGCGGCGCAGGGGGCCGGTGGACATGAGGCACAGCGCGCCCAGCACGCGCGTGCCCACGTCCAGCGGCACGGTGAGGGCGGACGTCACGCCCAGGGTGCGCAACAGCTCGCCGTACGCGGTGCCGGCCAGCGCCTGCGACGTGCGCGCCGCGTCCAGCTCGGGCAGCAGCTCGCCGCGGCCGGTGCGCACCACGCGCGAGGGGCCCACCTCGCCGTCGTCCGGGCAGCGCAGGAGCGGCTCCCAGATGCGGCCGGCGGCGTCCATGTCCGCGCACGCCACGGCCTGCGGCCGCACGGTGCCGTCCTCGCCGGGGACGAAGAGGATGCAGGCGTCGGCGACCTCGGGCACGCACAGGCGCGTGAGGGCCTCGCCCACCTCGCGCGCGCCGGACAGCGGCTGGAGGACGCGGCCGGCCTCGGCGAAGAGGGCCTGGGCGCGCTCCATGCGGCGGCGCTCGGTGATGTCGCGCGTCACCTGCGCGAAGCCGCGCAGCCGGCCGCAGCCGTCATGCAGCGCGGTGAGCAGCGTCTCCGCCCAGAAGCGCGTGCCGTCGCGGCGCACGCGCCAGCCCTCGGCCAGCAGGCGCCCCTCGCGCGCGGCGCGCTCCTGGTGCGCGCGGGGCACCCCCGCGGCGACCTCGTCCTCCGGGTAGAGCCGGTCCGCCTCGCGGCCGAGGACGTCCGCCTCCGACCAGCCGCTCAGCCGCGCGGCGCCGGCGCTCCACGCCGTGACGCGGCCGGCCCGGTCGAGGAAGCACAGCGCGTAGTCCGTCACGCCATCCATGAGGAGCTGCAGGCGCTGCTCGCTGTGCTCGTGCCGGGCATGCAGCGGCGCCAGGGCGCGGTGCAGCACGAAGCCCAGCGCGCCCACCCCGGCCAGACCCAGGAGTCCCGCCACCAGCGCCTGGGGCAGCGCGCCGGGCGGGGACTCCTGGGTGATGAGGTGTCCGTGGACTGCGGACAGCAGCGTCCCGAGGAGCAACACCCCGGCCAGCAGGCATGCGGACAGACCTGCCCCTACTCGCTGAGCGAACGTCCAACGGCGCATCATTTGGCACTCCCCCCCAGTCGCTCCGGGAAACCCCGTACGACAGGCAAGGTCAGCATCACCGATGTGAAGCACTGAAAACATCACCCCATTGGACGGGGCGGATCCGACCCGTGAGTTTTGTGATCAGCCCCGGCCGGGGAGACGTGCCGGGTGCCTGGAGGCTCGCGAGGCGCCGTCGACGGAATGGCCTTCGTGATGCCAGGGGGTTATGAGGCGTACCCCCCATTTCCGGGGGCCCTGCGCTCACTCCCATGTCCCTCGTCGAAGGTTCCAAGGTCCGCTACCTCCCGCAGCCCGAATGGGGTGTGGGACACCTGATGTCTTTTCAGGAGGAGGGCGCCAAGGCGCTCGTCTCCTTCCCGGCCCGGGAGGACGCGCCGGTGCTGGTGTCCACCAAGGGCGGCGCGCTGGTGCCGTACGCGCTGCCGCCGGGCGAGCCGGTGCTGACGTACAAGGGACGGCTGGCCCTGGTCATCCGCGAGGAGCCGGGCGCGCGCGGCCTGCGCCGCTACGTGCTGCGCTACGCGGACGACGGCGAGGAGGACGAGCTCCCCGAGTCCGAGGTGCGCGCGCTGCCGCCGCGCTCGGACCTGCTCTCCACGCTGCGCGAGGGGCGCGTGGGCGACGCGAAGGCCTTCACGCTGCGCAAGCAGGCGCTGGTGCTGGACGACGAGCGCCGCTGCGACGCGCTGGGCGCGCTGCTGGCCAGCCGCATCATGGTGAAGCCGCACCAGGTGGGCGTGGTGCAGCGCGTGCTGTCCGCGCGCCGGCCCCGCTTCGTGCTGGCGGATGAGGTGGGCCTGGGCAAGACGATTGAGGCAGGCATGGTGTTCAGCGCGCTGCGGCTGTCGGGCCTGGCGCGCCGCTGCCTCGTGGTGGCGCCCAGCCACCTCACCGTGCAGTGGCTGGTGGAGCTGTTCCACAAGTTCAACCAGCTCTTCACGTTGATGGACTCGGACCGCTACGAGCAGTCCCTCAAGGAGGCGCCCGGCGTCTCCCCCTGGGCGCGCTTCCCGCTGGTGGTGACGAGCCTGGAGCTGCTGTCGCGCAGCGCCGAGCACCGCCGCGAGCTGGCCGGCGAGGACGCCTTCTGGGACCTGGTCATCGTCGACGAGGCGCACCACCTCAAGGGCGAGAAGGCCTTCGAGGCGGCGAAGGTGCTCGCGGGCAACTCGTGGGGCCTGCTGCTGCTCACCGCCACGCCCATGCAGCTGGACCCGGCGGAGTACCACGGGCTGCTCACCCTCATCGACGCGGGCACCGCGCCCACGGTGGCGGGCTTCGAGGAGCGCTTGAAGCGCCAGGAGGAGCTGTCCTCCGCGGTGCGCGCATTGATGGAGGGCGGCAAGCCCTCCGCCGCGGTGCAGGCGCTGGCGAAGCGCTTCCCCGAGGACGCGAAGCTCGCGGCGCTCAAAGACAGGGACGCGCTGCTCCAGCACCTCGCGGAGACGTACAGCCTGAGTGACAGGCTGGTGCGCAACCGCCGCGCGGTGGTGGGCGGCTTCTCCACGCGCCGGCTGCACCGCCACCCGGTGGAGCTGCCCGCCGAGGAGCTGAAGGTCCGCGACGCCGCGCTGGCGACGCTGGCCGAGGGCTCGCTGCGCGGTGCGCCGCTGGGCAACGTGCTGCGCCGGCTGGAGTCCAGCCCCGCCGCCTTCGCGGGCGCGGTGAAGGCCAACCCCGTCTTCAAGGGGAAGGCGGACGCGCTGCGGCTGCCCACGCGCGACGCGAAGTTCGGAGCGTTCCTCGGCGTGCTGCGCGGCATCTGGAAGGCGGAGCCGGCGGCGAAGGTGCTCGTCTTCACGGAGAGCCGCGACACGCTGGACGCGCTCCAATCGGAATTGGGCCGCGAGGGCGTGGAGGCGCTGGGCTACCACGGCGATTTGCCGCTGGTGGAGCGCGACAGGCAGGTGGCGCGCTTCAGGGACCCGGAAGGACCCAAGGTGCTGCTGTGCACGGAGGTGGGCGGCGAGGGCCGCAACTTCCAGTTCGCGCACCACCTGGTGCACTACGATTTGCCCTGGAGCCCGGCCACGGTGGAGCAGCGCATCGGCCGCCTGGACCGCATCGGCCAGACGCACCCGGTGGAAATCCACGTCTTCGACCCGGCAGGCACGCTGGCGTCGGACGTGCTGATGCTGCTGGCGGACGCCGTCGGCGTCTTCGGCGAGACGGTGGGCGGCCTGGACGCGGTGCTGGAAGAGGTGGAGGACCGGCTCGCGGAACTGGCGCTGCTGCCGCGCGAGGCGCGCGTGGCGTACGCCCAGGAGTTGAAGGCGAAGGTGGAGGCCGCGCGCGCACAGGTGAAGCGCGCGTATGACCCGCTGCTGGACGTGCGCAGCTTCGACAAGCCGGCGGTGGAGCGGCTGGTGAAGCGCGCCCAGGAGCGCATGGGGATTGAAGACGAGGACGAGGGCGAGGACGGCGAGGCCCCCAGCGTCGAGGACGGCCTGTGGGGCGTGGCCAGGGACCTCGACGAGCGCCTGGAGGAGAGCGTCACCGAGCTGGCGCGCCGCGTGGGCATCGGCGTGGACGTGGACGAGCAGGTGGAGGCCTTCCAGGTGGCCTTCCAGTTCGGCCACGCGCTGAAGGTGGACGGGCTGCCGGGCCTCGACGTGATGGAGGACCGGACGCTGCTGGGCACCTTCTGGCGCGACACGGCGGTGGAGGCGGAGGAACTGGAGTACTTCGCCACCGGCCACTCGCTGGTGGAGGCCCTCTTCGGCTTCCTGCGCGACGGGCCCTACGGGCGCAGCGGGTTCCGCTTCATCGAGAAGCGCGGGCCCATGAAGGCGCGCGGGCTGGAGGTGCTCTACCACGTGCAGCTGCCGGAGCCGGAGGACACCTCCCCGGGCGCGCGCGTGCCCAGCCGCCAGCTGGCGCGCTTCCTGGAGCGCACGCTGCTGCACGTGGCGGTGGTGGAGGGTGCCAGCGGCCCGAAGGCGGACACCACCGTGCTGCCCGCGCTGGAGACGGAAGGCCGCGCGCTCAAGGGCGACGAGGTGAACCGCGCCTTCCCGGGCTTCGGCTCCTTCGTGGACGCGGCCGTGCCGGTGGCGCAGAAGGCCGCGGAGGCGGACCTGGCGAAGCTGGCCACCCGTGCGCGCAAGGCCATCGAGGCCGAGCGCGACACCGCGGCCGAGCGCCTGCGCCTCTCCCTGGCCCACCAGGGCCTCCCGGCCGACGCGGTGCAGGCCCAGCTGGACGCGGAGCGCGCCCACTACGAGCGGCTGCTCAAGGCACTGGCGGGCGCGAAGGTCATTCTCGACTCCGCTTGCGGCTTCGTCATCAATCGCTGACGCTCGGGGTGGACGTGTAACGTCCACCTCTCAACGGCCGGGGTCCCCCCCACCCGGTCGCGCACAGCCCGGCTGCGCCTGCAACAGTCGTGCTGTGCGTCAATGTGCGAGCCCCGTCCATTTGACCGATTCCTCAATCAACCAGAAAAGAGGAATCCGGTAATAGCCATGGCACACCGGGGCACCTCAGGGACAGGTCAGTCTGGACAGGCGGCGGTGGAGGCCGCGCTGACGCTGCCGTTGGTGGTGTTCCTGGTGCTGGGGACGCTGCAGCTGTTCCTGATGTTGCAGGCGCGCATCCTGGCGCAGGTGGCGGTGTACCGGGCGGTGCGCGCGGGCAGCCTCAACCACGGCAACTGCCTGCCGATGACGCACGCGGCGCTGGTGACGATGCTGCCCACGGTGGCGCGCACGGACACCGCGGAGCGGCTCGCGGATGCCTTCTCTCCGCGGCGCCACAACCACTTCTGGGTGCGCGGCTCCACCGGCGAGCGCTTCAACGAGCCGATGATTGAAATCGTCCGCGAGTCGCCGGACGCCGGCTGGGTGCAGTCGCTGCTGGGCGACGAGGACCTGATGTTCGACCAGCCCACCAACAACGCGCGGGAGCTGCGGCAGCGCACGTTGGAGATACGGATGGTGGCCTGGTACTACATGCGCATCCCGTTCGCGAACTGGGTGATGAGCCGCATGTTCCTGGCCCACTTCCAGCTCCAGCGCTACACGGCCACCAACCCGCTGATGCCCACGCAGAAGCGCGCGGCCTGGTACGGCGAGACGGACGAGACGATTGGGCGCGACAGGTGGCCGGGCGGAGACCTGGGCGCCCGCATGGTGCGCTGGAGCAACGACGGGCACTTCCTCTTCCCCATCCAGGTCAATGCGGCCATGCGGATGATGACGCCCGTGATGTCCGAGTACTTCCAGGGAGGCCCCGCATGCGCCCTTCACGGTTCATGACCCGCGCGCGGCGGGGACAGGCGCTGGTGCTCTTCGCGCTGACGCTGCTGCTGTTGGCGGTGCTGGTGCTGATGACGCTGGGCTTCGGCATGCGCGCGAAGGAGCGCGTGGAAATCCAGATGGCGGCGGACGCGGCGGCCTACAGCCAGGCGGTGGCCACGGCGCGGACGTTCAATGCGATTTCGGTGATGAACCGCGCGCAGGTGGCCCACATGGTGGCCATGGCCGGCACGCAGGCGCTCATCAGCCACAGCAGCCAGGAGTACGCGGCGCACAACGTGGTGTGCCCGGGTGAGGTCCTGCCCAGCGACTGGTTCAAGGGGGACGAGGCGGCGGCCGCCCAGGTGCTCAGCCTGCAGGGGCAGGCGGGCAACATGTACCGGGGCGGCATGGCCATCTACATCAAGCTGCTGGGGGACCACATCGCGGGCCAGGAGCTCGCGAAGCGGGTCGCCGAGGCGGTCAACCCCGAGCTGGAGGCGCCACCGGCGGGCGCGGAGAAGAGCTTCTCCGAGCTCAACGGCGCCAATGCGATTCGCACGCGCGACGACGTCATCAACGCGATGAAGTCGGGCACCAACAACTGCGCCGTCGGGGACGGCGCGGTGTGCCCGTCGGGTGGCAGCAAGGCCGCGCTCAACGCCACCATGGGCAGCATGGGCTGGACGTGGGTGCACAACCGCCCGGGAGGCGGCGCGAGCTTCGGTACCGGTTTCGCGGCGGTGTCCACCTCCTTCAAGCACTACAACTCCGCGGCGCAGATGGACTCGTCCCGGTATGACACCGTCTCCGGGCGCAACGCGCAGGCGCATGACCATGGGCGCACCGTGACGCCCGCGCTCTGCCCCACGCCGCCCCCCGTGCCGCCCATCGCGGACGACGCGTGGGTGATGTCCGACGAGCGGCAGACGCACGAGGACCAGCATGTGTACGGCGCCCGCGCGCCCCCGGGCCAGGCGCCTGAAAATGCCAACCCCGTCTGGGAGATGCACACGCTGGGCGAGTGCGTCATCTGCCCGGGCATCTGGCCGTTCTCCATGAGCTACAACACGGCCGAGCTGCAGCGGGGAGCGGCCAACCAGTACGGCCAGCCGAAGCTGTACGCGATGCTCTACCGGGACTACGCCAGCCCCCGGCGGCGGCAGCAGCCGGACCCGTGGAACCTCTTCTTCCGCTTCCGCTTCACGGAGGACAGCGACGCGGAGTTCGACAACGGCAGCCCGCTGGGCCGCATCCGCCCCACCGGGCGCGAGGACGTGCACCGCAACCAGGTGGCCCTGTCCGCCGGCCTCGTCTACTACCACCGGCCCCGCCCCGCGGCGGCAGGGGGCGGCTGGAGCGAGCCTCCCAACTTCCTCAACCCCTTCTGGCGCGCGACGCTGGCGAGCCCCGAGGGCTCCGTCGACGACCGGCCCGCGGACAGTCTGGCGGGCGCGGGCTTCACCGGCCACGCGCGGGCGCTGCGCCGGCTGGTGGGCGAGGGCTACCGGGGCGGTGGCCCGGGCGGGAGGGGGTACTGACATGCGCTCGCGCCAGGCACGTGGACAGTCGCTGGTGGAGACGTCGCTGGCGTTGATGGTGTTCGTCACCATCCTCGTCTTCGGCATCTACTTCGCGGAGGTGGGGGCGCTGACGCTGAAGGTGCAGGAGGCCGCCAACTTCGCGATGTGGGACGCCACCGGGCGCGTGCTGCACGACCCGGCGGGAGGCGACTGGGGCAATCGCGGCGTGGTGGCGGACGCGGAGGCCGAGGCCACCGCGCGCTACGCGGACTTCGACGGGCGCGAGCGGATGGGCGGCACGGGCATGCCGATTCAGCAGGCGATTGCGCGGGCGCAGGCCATCCAGGTCGACTGCCGGCCGACGCTGGCCGCGGGCGTGCCGAGCCTCCCTCCGGAGTCCGCGGAGGTGGCGCCTGGAGAGTCCCCCCTGGGCGATGCGATGCGCGTGGGCACGGAGGGCATGGCGTGCACGGCGTCCTCGCGGATGCGGGGCGCGCGCATCGGCCGGTTCATGGAGGCGCAGTTCCAGGAGGCGCACCGCCGCGCGGCCTCGGTCTTCACCGTGTGCGCGGCGGGGCGTGCGACGAATGGCAGGTGCACGGGGCGCTTCTCGATGATGCTGGATGACTGGGGGCTGGCGGGCGTGGCGGAGGGGCGTTCGTGCCCGCTGAGCATCGACAGCGGAACGGAGTGCGCCAACGTGGACTACTACCGGTGGACGGAGCGCATCTACCGGGCCAACGGCGGTGGTGGTAGCGCGGGGTCCGCGCTCGCGGGGCTGGTGGGGGCGGAGTCCGTGAATGAGGACCAGTTCTTCATGAGCTTCCGTGGGGCGGAGGCCAACTACGAGGAGAACCTCGGCTCCACGCACGCGGGAGGACAGGCGCGCTGGGAAACGACGCCTTTCGAGGCGCCGAACGTCCCGAACTACAACGTGGGCCGGCGCAATCACTGGCTCGGGATGCCCCGGTGAGGCGGGCTGTCGTCGTGCTGTGCGGAGCGTGGCTCCTCGGCGCGGCGCCCCCGGCGCGGGGCGGTGCGGCGGAAGGAACGTTCATTCCGGGCAGGGCAGCCTCGAGCCCGGCGGCGTCGGGTTCGGTTGTGGCAGGTACCGCACCATCGGGTCGCCCGGTGGCGAGCAATTCGGCTCCCGGCCCGGCAACTCCGGCCCGCGCTGCGGCGCCGCGCACGCCTCCCGCTACTGACGGTGCGCCACGCTTCGCCTGGCCCCGGTTCCAGGTGCTTGAACACGTTGAGGCGAACGAAGTCATCGAGGCCGCCGGCATCCCGGTGGCCCTGCGCGCGGTGCGGGTGAAGGAGCGGCTGCCGGAAGTGGTGCAGCGCCTCGCGGATGCGTTCCGCGAAGGCGGGCTCCACATTCCTCCGGGCCCCGAGCAGCCCCAGCTCGCCAGCGGCGCGGTAATGCTCACCGCCGTCGATATGTTCAAGCGGCTGACGTACACCGCCATCGTCCAGCCGCAGCCGGACGGCACCACCTCGCTCTATCTCGGTGAGGCCAACCACATGCTGCGCCGCGAGCCCGTCGCCGCGGGGGACTTCGCGCCCCTGCCGCCCGGCGCGAGCCAGGTGCTGCGCGTGGGCGGCGAGAGCTCACGGACGATGGCCTTCCACGTCCCTCTGTCCGGCGCGGATGTGGACGCCTTCTACACGCGCGCCCTGGCCCAGCACGGCTGGCAGCGCAGTGACGAGGAGCAGGGCATCTTCACGCGCTCCGGCGAGGAGCTGCGCGTGGTGCACGAGCCGGGCGAGGGCGGCCTGCGCGCGGTGGTGCTCGTGTACCGAAGGGGCGCTGCCGCCGTCGTGAAGCCCGTGGCTCCCTGAGCTTTCCGCCCGCGCGGTCAGGCGCGCAGCTTCTCGCGCAGCGTCTTGGCACGGCCCTGCATGTCGGGGTCCATGCTGGTCAGCTCCACGGACTTCAGGCGCTGATCCAGGCTCTGCGGCACCTTCGTCTTGAGCTTGCCCTCCTCGGACATCACCTCGAGCTTCGCCAGCGCCTTGTCGACGATGCGCTCGCGCGGGTGGTCCAGGAGGCTGTCGAGGAAGTACGTGTCCTCGGGCAGCTCCGGGTACTTCTCCAGGTAGTCCACCACGGCCTTCACCCAGTCGGCGCGGGACTCCGAGTCCGCCACCTTCTGCATGGCCGCCTTCTGGGCCTTGCGCTTGCCTTCCGGGTCGAACGTCTTGGCGAGGCCCTCGGGCAGCTCGCCGCCGGTGAAGAGCGCGTCGGCGGCGGCCTTGTACTTCTGGTAGCTCGCGCTGCGCTCCAGCTTCTGCTGCGCGGGGTCATCCTGGCGGGAGGCGTACTTGCTGCCCTTGCCGCGCCCCGCGTCGATTTCACGCCAGCTCTTGTTCCGCTTCCCGGAGAAGCCGCCGCCGTTGTCGTCCTTGTCCTTGGCCATCCTTCATCTCCCCTTGCGCGCGCTCCACAGCGCCGCCAGTCCGCGACGGACGAGACGCCGCACCGCCTCCAGTTCCTGGGAGGACAGGGGCTGCTCCTCGTCCTGCTCCGCCTCGAAAAGCGCCTCGTCCGCGTAGGCCTGCAGCGGTTGGGGCAGTGGTGGAGCGTCCGTGTCCGCCTCCAGCGCCGCCAGGCTCACCGCGGTGAGTCCCGGCGGCCACCCCAGCTCCAGCATGGCGTACAGCTCGAAGAGCAGGTGGCGGGCGACTCCGTATCCTTCGTCCGTGAGCCCCGCCGCGTCAAGCGCGCCCAGCAGCGCGTCCTGGCGGTTCTCGAAGGAATGCGTGAGCCGTGTGCGCGACTTCTCGTCGTCTTCCAGGTAACGCCAGGCGGCCTCGACGAATTCGGCCGTGGGCTCCGCCGGGTGGAAGGGGGCGGGCGGCGTGGCCTTCACCTTCTTCGGGCGGGGCGGGCGCGGGCCCTCGTCCTCCAGCCGCACCCCCTTGCCCTCTTCCACCAAATCCCAGAGGCCCAGCAGGTTCTGGTACAGGCGCCGGGCGATTTCCGGCGAGGCGAAGCGCGGCTCCTCCTCGAAGAAGGTGGGGATGACGTCGCTGTAGGGCGTGCCATCGGCCCGGGCGGCCTGCATGCGGGCGAGCACCTCGGCGGTATCCAACGGGCTGCCGGCCAGGTCGAGCAGTCCGTCGAGCGTCTGCGCGCCCTCGAACTGGCGTTGGAAGTCAGCACCTCTGTCACGGGAGCGGCTCATGGTGGAGGGGACGCTAACCACACCGGGCGAGCGGGCGCACGCAGCTTCAGTGTTCGCCGGGCCACTCGCCCATCAGCGCGTCCTGGTGCTCCTTCGGGTTGGTGGGCCATGCGTAGTCCTCGGGCACGTGGCCGCCGCCGTGCGCGGCCTGTCCGTCCCAGCTCACCTGGCCGCGCAGGAAGTCTTCGGAGTCCTCCCCCGTCACCGCCCGGCGGTTGGCGGGAAGGGTGAAGGGCGCGTCGATGGGCTCTTTGGGGATGATGATGGCCATGGGGGACTGCCTCCGAGGAGGCCTGGGCGCGCGCGGATGTCCGCTGTCACACGCGGCCAGTGTCCTCCTGTCCTTGGCAAACCTAGGCAGGCGCCGTGGCGGAGAGGAGCGTGTGGAGCCGGGCAGCCGAGGGCCAGGCCGTCTTCCGTTTCCGGCCCGTCGCTCCTAAACGGCCGATCGCGATGTTCGCACGACCTCAGGCGGTGCGCCTGAGGTCCCCTCGGCGCAGGCTTGGACTGGCAGAGCGCTGGGCGTTGCGTCCGGAGAGGTAGGCCTGCACCCGCTCCATGAGGCGGGCCAGGGTGCGGCAGCGGTGATTGCGGGTGACGTTGGCGTGCAGGTCCAGCCACACCCTCTCGATGCGGTTGCCCTCCGGGCAGTACGGCGGCAGGAAGTGGAGCACGATGCGCCCGCCCAGCTGCGCGAGCGCCTTGAGCGTCTTCTTGCTGCTGTGGACCGAGGCGTTGTCGAGGATGAGGTGGATGCGACGAGCCCGTCGGTACTCGCCCGCCAGGCGCCAGAGAAGCTGGATGAAGAGGTCACTGGCCTTGGACTTGCCCTCTATCCAGGTCAGCTTCCCCGTCCTCGCATTCAGAGCTCCGGCCAGATAGCGCTTCTGGTTGTTGCCGGGCGTCACCACCACCCGGCGCTGACCGGGCAGGCACCAGTCGCGTCCCACCTTGGGATTGAGGTGGATGTCCACCTCGTCCACGTAGAGCACCGGCTCCTCGGGCGGGGTGTACCTCTCCAGGCACTTCAACTCGTAGAGCCGGCGGCGGCGCTTCCACCCCGGCCAGGGGCACTGGACGATGGGTTTGGCTGCCTTGAGCCGCGCGCCGAGTGAGGCCAGAGCCCGGCCCATGGTCGCCACGGACACGCGCGGCATGCCTCGGCGCTCCAGCTCCAGGCTCAGCAACTCCCGCGTCCAGGTGGGCCGGCACCAACCCCAGTCCTCGGGCGTGCCCACCAGCACGCGCGAGAGCTTCTCGCGGAATCGGTCATCGACCTTGGGCTGGCCGTTGCCCTTTCGCCTGTCCCGGAGGGCTTCGCGCCCGCCTTCCCGGTAGCGACGCACGGCGCACACAACGGTGGAGGTGGCGCACCCCAGGAAGTGAGCCGCAGCGCTGCACGACTCGCCGCGCGCCACGGCGGCCACCGCCATGCACCGCCGCAGGGTGAGCGGGCAGCCGCTCAGCTCGCCCCAGCGTAGCAGCGCCTGGCGCTGCCGACGCTTCAACCAGAACCTACCCTTGCCCTTGGGCAGGGCCTTCTCGCTCTCAGGTTTTCTGCGCACACAGAGCCGAACGGGAAGTGCCCCTGCCGCCTCTTCCCGTCCGCTCCGCGCCTGCTCGCTCTCCAACCGCGATCGACGATCGCGAACGTTGGTTTACAACGGTGCTCGTGGAGGCTGATCGTGCGAAGCAAGTAGCGCAGCCCTGAATCGGTCCGTCCCGTGGCACAGGAGCAAGGCAGTGCGCTGCGGAGCCCACAAATTGGGACTATGGGCACTCCACTGTCGATGGACTTGAGACAACGCATTCTCGAGGCGTACCTGGCGCACGAAGAAACGTGGGAAGAACTTGCCAAGCGGTTTCGGGTAGGGGTCGCGACGGTTGATCGGCTCGTCGGCCGCTGGAAGCGCACCCACTCCATCGCTCCGCTGCGTCCTGGCCCGCGGCCCCACTATCGAATCCCGGATTCGCAACTCGCCAAGGTGAAGCGGCTGCTGGATGCCAGCCCCGACAGCACCACCCAGGAGATTGCGGATGCCTACGCCAAGGCGACAGGCGTACGGGTGAGCCGCCCTACCATGGGACGTGCCTTCCGGCGCCTGGGCTACACGCGTAAAAAAAGTCGCTCCTCGCCTCCGAGCGGCGGCTGGCGAAGAGTCGCCAGGCGCGACGGCGGTACCTGGATAAAGCCTCCGAGCTGAAGCCTTCGCAGCTCCACTTCATCGATGAGACCGCCGCCACCCTCACCATGACTCGCCGCTATGGGCGTGCTCAACGAGGGCAGCGAACACGCGGCTACGTACCGATGGGCCGTCGGCAGGTCCTCACGATGATTGGGGACCTGACGCTCCAGGGGATGGGGCCCGTGCTGACCTTCGAGGGCGCCACCAATAGCGAACGCTTCGAGACCTACGTCCGAGAGGGGCTACTTCCCGTCCTCAAGCCCGGCGACGTCGTTGTCTTGGACAACCTCAGCGCCCATCACCGTCCCGCAGTCGAGTCGCTCGTTCGCAGCCGCAAGGCCCATCTCCTCTTCCTGCCGCCTTACAGCCCCGACCTCAACCCCATCGAGTCGTGCTGGCTGAAGGTGAAGACGCGCCTGCGGGCCATCGGCGCGCGAACCCACGCCGCCCTCATCGAGGCCATGCGCGAGGCGCTCTCCACCGTGCGGCCGCAGGACGCGGCCGCCTGGTTCGCCTACTGCGGCTACCCGCCTCAACCGCCGTGATCACCGTGCTAGTCTCCGGCCTCACATGGCAGACAGTTCGGTGGAGACGTTGAGGACCGCGGTGCAGGCGCTCTACCGCGTCCACGCGGTGGAGGGCCCGCCGGGAGAGAACGGGCTGCGCACGGTGTGGCACCTGTGCCCCGACGGCGCGGAGCTGCTGTCGCTGGTGGACGGGGACGGGCGCGTGCAGCGGCAGGAGCTGACGCTGCTGGAGGACCACTACATCTGGGCCAGCGGGCAGGGCGTGCGCACCGCGAGCCTGGAGCGCGGGGGCGCCCAGAAGGCCGGCCCCGCGGTGGTGGTGAAGGCGGACCCGGAGCTCGTCCCGCAGCGGCTGCTCAAGGCCGCGTCGGCCATGGGCACGTACACGGGGCAGGACCGCTACATCATCCACATGCAGCGCGTGCTGGCGCTGGCGCGCGAGGGGCTGGAGCTGGCGGGCGGCGGAATCACCCCGGGACAGCGTCCGTCGGAGCCCACGCTGCCGTCGCTCCAGCCCGCGCCGCCGCCGGTTCAGCTCGCGTTCGGCCAGCCGCTGCCGGACGAGGTGCCGCCGCCGGTGGTGCGCAGGTCCGAGGGCCTGGTCATGGTGGCCGTGCTCGGCGTGGGCGTGCTGCTGGGGCTCGCCATCCTCGTGGTCATCCTGTTCGGCTGACGCGGCGCCTCGAAGCCGGGCAGGTGCACGCCCTGGCCGGCGGGAATGGCCACGGGCGCGCGCGCGGTGACGGAGCTCACCGGGTGCGCGTCCAGCACCAGCAGGGCCGCCACGGCCGCGGCGGGCACCAGCCGCGCGGACCAGCCCAGCGGCGAGTGCCCGTCACCCGCCGTGCGGCGCACGAGCAGGGTGAAGCCGAGCACCGCGAGCACGCCGGTGCAGGCCCAGCGCACGGTGCGCAGCCGCGCCGCCGCCTCGAGCCCCGCCGTCACCAGCTCCTGGCGTCCCGACTCGGGCACCTGCGCCAGGCCCGTGAGCAGCTCGAAGAGGTGCCGCGCCTCCATCGCGCCCACCAGCGCCACCGAGGCGAGCGACGCGCAGACGCCGCTGGCCAGCAGCAGGCCGCGCGCGCGGTGGCACGTGCACTCCTCCCGCGTCGCGTGGATGGGGCCGAAGCGCGCCAGCGCCAGCCCCAGGGCGAGGCCCAGCAGCAGCGCCGCGCTGGTGAAGGCGCCCAGAAGCCGCGGCGCCATGGCCTGCCCGGTGCTGGAGGCGAGCGCGACGCCGGCCTCCATCTCATCCAGGTGGGGGAGCACGGCGGTGGCGCGCTCCACGAGGACTTCCGTGCCCATCAACCCCAGCATCCACGGCAGCGTGGCCATGCCGAGCATCACCGCCAGCGGCACCTTGCGCTCCATGCCGGTGCTGGCGAGCGCCAGGGACAGCAGCGGCAGCTCCACCAGCAGCGCCAGCGCCACCAGCGCCGCGAATGGGCCGGCCGCGTCCACGGTGTGCCCCAGCTCCGTGGAGCCGTGCATCAGTGGTGCAAGTGTTAAGCACCACAGGAACACCGTGACAGGCACGGCCGACGCCACGGAGAGCCCGGGCGCGAGACGGAGCCGGAATGGAACGAGCATTTCCAGAGAGAGTAGTCTCTCCCGCTAAAACTGTGAATTCAGACCGGGGGACGACCGACCAGCCAGTAGACGACGCTGGCGAGGGCTCCCACCACGGGAGACACCAGCACACCCAGCAGGTAGAGCTTCGGACACCCGCCCTGGGCGCACCCGATGCGGCCGTGCTCGAGGGCGCCGCCGAGCAGCACCGACACGTGCATGCCGAGCAGGAAGACGCCCACGCCGCGCAGCACGAGGCCGCGGTACCAGGTGCGTGTCCACAGGCGGAAGACGACGGGGAGCAGGACGAGGGTGAGGGTGGCCGCGACGGCCAGCGCCAGGTGGCGGGCGGAGACGGCCACACACGCCAGCGCCGCGAGCGCCAGCGCGGGCACGAGCAGCAGCGCGTTGAGGGACAGGGGCTCCCGGAAACGCATGGGGACGGGTGCGACGGTGGCAGAGCGGGGAGGGTGAGGCAAGGACGGAGGCGGCGGGACACGGTGGGATGCATTACCCACTCGACTCCTCACCGCCTGCCAACTACGAATACGGGCACCTGTCCGCCGCTAGATTTCGGGTGCTCCCCATGAGCACGACCTCCAATCCGCCCAGCGACCCACCCATCTTTCACATCACCCATGTGGACAACCTCCCAGGCATCCTCCAGGCCGGTGGGTTGTGGTGCGACGCGCAGCGGATTGTCCAGAATCTGGGGAACAGGAACATCGGTCACCTCCACATCAAACAGCGCCGATTGAGCCGCCCCGTGACGACTGCTGCTGGCGGCATGTTGGGGGACTACGTTCCATTCAACTTCTGCCCGCGCTCCGTCATGCTGTTCGCGGTTCACTGCGGGCATCAGGACTACAACGGCAGCCAGGGAGAAATCGTCCACCTTGTCAGTTCAGTTTCGCGTGCCATGGCGCTCGGCCGGCCCTGGGCCTTCACGGATCGACATGCGGAGTTGGCGCACGCGCTACATTTTGACGACATCCAGAAGTTGAACGAGGTGCCCTGGCACGTGATGCGGCAGAAGTACTGGAGTGCGGTCAAGGAAGAGCGGCAGGCGGAGTTCCTCGTTCACGACTTCTTCCCCTGGAGTTCGGTGATGGAAGTGGCGGTCCACTCAGAGGCGCTTGCGGCCAGGGTCCGCTCGGTCCTCGGGGGAGCGGCCCACCAGCCGACAGTCACCATCAAGCCCGAGTGGTATTACTGAGATGCCATGACGATTGAACGCGGCCATGGAAACCTGCTGGCAGCCGACGTGGATGCCCTCGTCAACACGGTGAATACCGAGGGCGTCATGGGGAAGGGCCTCGCCCTGCAGTTCAAGAAGGCCTTCCCTGAGAACTTCACGGCCTATGAGCGCGCCTGCAAGGCAGGTGAGGTCGTTCCCGGGCGAATGCACATCGTGCGGCGACTGGCGTCTCCCCGGTTCATCATCAACTTCCCCACGAAGAAACACTGGCGGCAGCCGTCGAAGCTTCAATACATCCGCGAGGGTATGCACGACCTCGCCGCACGGGTGCGCGAGCTCGGCATCCAGTCCATCGCCGTCCCTCCATTGGGGTGTGGCAACGGTGGGCTCCCATGGGCTGACGTAAGGCCCATCATCGTCCAGGCCTTTGAGTCCCTGCCCGAGGTTCGCGTGCTCCTCTTCGAGCCCGCCGACGCACCCGCGGCAGCGGACATCATCGACCGCCGCGAGAAACCATCAATGACCTCCGGGCGGGCCGCCGTGATTGCCCTGATGGGACGCTACGTTGAGACGGGCTACGACTACAGGCTCTCGCTCGTCGAGGTGCAGAAGCTCGCGTATTTCCTCCAAGAGGCGGGGGAGCCGCTGGGGCTGGAGTACCAGGCGCACCACTACGGGCCCTATGCGGACACGCTGCGCAAGGCCTTACGGAACATGGAGGGACACTACACACGGGGGCTCGGTGACGGAAAGAACAGCCCGGAGACCCCGCTGGAGCTCATGTCCAACGCGGTCGAAGCCGCTCGGGCCTTCCTCGCGAGTCGGCCCGAGTCAGGCGCGAGGCTCGAGCGGGTGGCTCGGCTCATCGAGGGCTTCGAGACCCCATTCGGGATGGAATTGCTCGGCACCGTACACTGGGTCATGCGGCGCGAGGTCAACGCTGACGACGTGGACGCCGTCGTCGCGAAGGTTCATTCCTGGAGTGAGCGGAAGCGCTCCCAGATGAAGAGCGGGCATGTCCGTGCCGCGTGGACGCGATTGCGCGAGCAGGGGTGGGGAGCAACCGTCTCGGCCTGACGCGCCTCACGCCGCCACAGCGCCCTCGCCGAGCAACTGCGTGTACCGCCCGCGCAGCGCGAGCAGCTCCGCGTGGGTGCCGGCCTCCACCACCCGGCCGCCCTCCACCACGGCAATCACATCCGCGTCGCGCACCGTGGACAGCCGGTGTGCAATCACCAGCACCGTGCGCCCCTTCATCAGCGCCGCCAGGCCCGCGCCCACCGCGGCCTCGCTCGCCGCGTCCAGCGCGCTCGTGGGCTCGTCCAGCAGCAGCACCGACGGCCGGCACAAGAACGCGCGCGCCAGCACCATCCGCTGACGCTGGCCTCCGGACAGCCGGCTGCCGCGCTCCCCCACCGGCTCATCCAGCCCGCCCGGCAGCGAGCGCACGAAGTCGTCCGCGTGCGCCAGCCGCAGCGCCTCCCACAACTCCGCGTCCGTCGCCTCCGGCCGGCCCAGCCGCAGGTTGTGGCGCACCGTCCCGGAGAAGAGCACCGGCTCCTGCGGCACCCACGCCATCTGCCCGCGCACGCTCGACGGCTTCAGCCCCGACAGCGGCGCGCCGTCCCACAGCACCCGTCCGCCCGACGCGGGCAGGAAGCCCAGAAGCACCGAGAACAGCGTCGTCTTCCCCGCGCCCGACGGGCCCACCAGCGCCACGCGCTTGCCCGCGGGCACCACCAGGTCCACCCCGCGCAGCGCCTCGCGCCCGTCCTGGTAGGTGGCACGCACGCCCTCCAGCACCAGCGCCTGGGACAGCGGAGCCGCCACGTCTCCCACGTCGGGCGGCGCCGGCTCGTCCGCGAGGGCAAAAAGCCGCTCCGCCGCCGCCAGCCCCGTCAGCACCTGGGAGAACGTGCCGCTCAGCGACTTCACCGGCTGGTACAGGAGCAGCGCCGCGGCCATGAAGGACAGGAGCCTTCCCGCCAGCGCCGGGTCCGCCGCCACCGCGCGCGCGCCCCACGCCACCGCCATGGCCACCCCGGCGATGCCGAGCAGCTCCACCGTGGGGCTCACCGCGCCGCGCAGGAACAGCGAGCGGCGCATCTCCGCCAGGTAGCGCTCCGCCTCGCCCTCGAAGGTCTCCACCGCCCGCGCCTGGCCGCCATAGGCCTGCACCACCGGCAGGTTCTGCAGCTGCTCCGCCGTCAGCGCCGTCAGCGCCCCCAGCCGCTGCTGCGAGCGCGCCGCCACTTTCTTGAGCGAGCGGGCGAAGCGGTTGATGGGCAGCACGGTGACGGGCACCACGATGAACGTGAAGAGGAAAAGTGTTCCATCGATGAGGAAGCAGGTGACCAGCAGGGAGACAATCTGCAGCCCGTCCTTGATGTAGGACGTGAGCGCCTGCGTCACGGAGAACTCCACCAGCGGAACCTCCGAGGTGAAGCGCGTGAGCAGCTCTCCCGAGTGACGCCGCTCGAAGAACGCGGGCGGTTGTCCGAGCAGCCGGCCGTAGAGGAACCCTCTCAGGTCCGCCATCACCCGCTGGCCCAGCCGCTGCATCAGCCCACCCTGGAGGAACTGGGCCGTGGCCTTCACCAGCGCTACCAGCACCACCAGCAGGGGCAGCCGCTCGAGCAGCGCGTCTCCCGGCAGTGACACCCCGGCCACCGTGATGGGCTCACCGGTGAGCACCGCGCGCAAGAGCGGGCCCACCACCCAGGCATAGGCGGAGGTGGCCGCCGCGGCGACGAGGGACGCGCCCACTCCCGCCGCGAGCAGCGGGCGGTACGGACGCAGGTAGCCGAGGAGCCGGCGGTAGACGTGGGGAGAGGGTCTTGGAGCCACTGTGTTCGGTGGCGCACTCTGTCACCGAGTCGCCGCAACGTCCAAGGCCAGGAGGCACACCTTCCTACATGCCCTGCTGCCTGCCCTGCCTCCTGCCACCGAGAGCAGGCAGCCCAGTTCCGTTGCTCCCTCACATCCCTGCGGACAGCTTCATGGGAGCCATGGAAACCAATAACGAAAAAGAGGCCCTGTTCAATCCGGGCTGTGAGCCGGTGGTAGAGGACGAGGAGCGCCGGCGGCTCCTGTGGCTCATGGCCGAGTACTTCCGCACCATCGGGTACACGGACATCAAGGCCCGCCTCCCCGGCTTCATGCCACCGCCCATCCTGTCAGGCACCATCGAGGACCACCGCCCCGACTTCACGTGCCGGCAGTCGGACTCGGCCCGCACGCCCATCATCCTGGAGATCGTCACCCCGCACATGGTGGACGACCCGACGGCGGAGAACCGGTGGAGCCTGCTCGCCAGCGCCGCGAAGCTCTACAACGCGGAGCTGCACTTCGTCGTGCCCAAGTGGTCCATCAACGGACCGGTCGACCCGGGGCTCAAACGCCGGCTGGCTCGCATGGAGCTGACGGCCAACCGCGTCTGGACTGTCTAGGTTGCACCCCTGGATTGCTGGTGCGTTTCGCTGCGTTATAGTGGCTCAGAGTTCTACGCGTCAGCGAAAAGTCCAGCAAATTCCAGGGGTTGTAACCGATGGCAGGTGCGGCGGGTCAGAAGCGCGACTACTACGAGGTCCTGGGCGTCCAGAAGGCGGTCTCCGCGCAGGAGCTCAAGAGCGCGTTCCGCAAGGTGGCGCTCCAGTACCACCCGGACCGCAACCCGGGGAACCACGAGGCCGAGGAGAAGTTCAAGGAAGCCTCGGAAGCGTATGAAGTGCTGAGCGACCCCGAGCGGCGGGCGAAATACGACCGCTTCGGGCACGCGGGCAACCCCTTCGAGGGCTTCGGCGGCGCCGGGGGCGGCGGCTTCCAGGGCGTCAACATCAACGACATCTTCGGCGAAATCTTCGGCGACATCTTCGGGGGCGCCCGGGGCGGCCGCCGGACGAGCGCGCGGGGCGCCGACCTTCGCTACAACCTCGAAATCACCTTCGAGGAGGCGGCCTTCGGCTGCCGGCCCAAAGTCACCATTCCGCGGCCGAAGAAGTGCGAGACGTGCACGGGCTCGGGCAGCAAGAGCGGCGCCGGCCCCCGGCCGTGCTCCACGTGCGGCGGCGCGGGCGAGGTGCGCTACACGCAGGGCTTCTTCGCGGTGTCCCGTCCGTGCGGTGACTGCGGCGGCACCGGCGCCGTGGTGCCGGACCCGTGCCCGCGCTGCAAGGGAAGTGGCAAGGTGCCCTCCGAAGAGGTCATCGAGGTGGCCATCCCGGGCGGCGTGGACAACGGCACGCGCGTGCGCCTGGGCGGCATGGGCGAGCCCGGAGACCGCGGCGGCCCCGCCGGCGACCTCTACGTCACCGTCATCGTGAAGGAGCACCCGCTCTTCCAGCGCGAGGAGTACGAGGTCTTCTGCGAGGTGCCCATCTCCTTCACCCAGGCGGCGCTGGGCGCGAAGATCGACGTCCCCACGCTCGACGGGAAGGTGAAGATGACCATTCCGTCCGGCACCCAGTCCGGCAAGGTGTTCCGGCTCAAGAGCAAGGGCATCCCCCACCTGCACAGCCAGCAGCGCGGAGACCAGCACGTGCGCGTGGTGGTGGAGACGCCCACGGAGCTGAGCTCGAAGCAGCGTGAGCTGCTGGAGAAGTTCGCCGAGGCCGCGGGCGAGGAGTCCCACCCGCAGTCCAAGAGCTTCTTCGCCAAGGTGAAGGAGCTGTTCGGCTGAGGACGTGATGCGGGCGTCGGGCCGCGCCGGGCGTGGCCCCCAAGCCGCGCAATCGTGAAGCAGCCGACGTCCGCACGGCAGGCGGGCACGGGTACGGGCGCTGCAGGGGGGAGGGGTTTCCCAGAGGAATCTTCCCCCCGCTCCGTTGTCGACGGATGCCGCACCCCACTGCTATGCACGCCCCTGCCATGGACGTCCCATCTCTGCTGCGCCGCTCGCTCGCCGTCGCGCTGGCCCTGTCGTTGACGGCCTGCCCCAACCGGACCACCCGCACCCCGCCCGCTGGCGACGGCACCGGCACGGAAGACGTCCCCACGGGGGACCCGTTCCCCAAGCGCCCCTCGCTGGAGGCGAAGAAGGACGCCGCGGCGGACGCGGCGCTGGCCCAGGCGGCGCAGACGGCCCAGGCCGCCCCGGACAAGAAGAAGGCCGCCGAGGCCTTCCTCTCGGTGCGCAAGGCGTACCCCGCCACCACCGCGGGCCAGGAGGCCCTCTACCGCGCGGGCGTCCTCTTCTACGAGTCGAAGGACTTCGTCAACGCGCGCAAGTCCTTCAACGAGCTGCTCTTCGAGAACCCGCTCTATCCGCAGGCGGATGACGCCAAGCACAAGCTGGCCCTGTCCGCGATGGAGGTGGGCGCCTACCGCGACGCGTACCAGACGCTGTCCAGCCTCGCCGAGCGCGCCGAGGGCGCCGAGAAGGAGCGGCTCCAGGCCGAGGCCGCGCGCGCCGCCGCGGGCGCCGGGCTGTACGGGCAGGCGCTGACGCTGGCGGTGGAGCAGGCCGGCCAGGCGCAGAGCGCCGAGGAGCAGGCCGCCGCGGTGGCCCGCGTGGAGTCGCTGGTGGAGGGCCGCGCGGACTTCGTGGACATCGCCCGCGTGGCGGAGGGGCTGTCCCCGTCCAACCCGGCGTGGCCCGTCATCACCTTCAAGCTGGCGCGCGTCTACTACCACCTGCGCGACTGGACGCGGCTGGAGGAGACGCTGAACCGCTTCCTCGCGCAGGCGCCGGGCCATGCCTTCGCGCCGCAGGCCCGGGAGCTGCTGGCCCGCGCCACCCGCCGCGTGGAGGCGAAGCCGCGCACGGTGGGCGTGCTGCTGCCCATGACGGGCCGCTACCAGCCCATTGGCGAGGCGGTGCTGCGCGGCATCCAGCTGGGGCTGGAGGGCAGCAACGTGGAGCTGGTGGTGAAGGACACGCAGGGCGACGTCAACAAGACGGGCCAGGCCATGGAGCAGCTCGCCTTCGACGACGGCGCCATCGCCGTGCTCGGGCCGCTGCTCGGGGACGACACCAAGCGCGCGGCGCTGGTGGCGGAGGAGCTGCAGGTCCCGCTGCTCACCATGAGCCGCCAGGAGGGCGTCACCGACCTGGGCACGTACGTCTTCCGCAACATGCTCACCAACACCGCGCAGGCGGACGCCATCGTCGACTACGCGATGAACGTGAAGGGCTACAAGCGCTTCGCGGTGCTGTACCCCAACATCCCCTACGGCGTGGAGCTGGCGGACACCTTCTGGGATGAAGTGGTGGCGCGCGGCGGCGCCATCCGCGGCGCGGAGCGCTACGCGCACGACCAGACGACCTTCACCACCGAGGCCAAGAAGCTGGTGGGCCGCTACTACCTCGAGGACCGCGGCGACTACGTGGGCGGCGTGCGCGACCTCCAGGGCGAGCAGCTGGACGCGTACCGCCGCCGCAAGGCGCTGGAGAAGGTGAAGGCGGGCGTGGAGCCCATCATCGACTTCGACGCCATCTTCATGCCGGACGACTGGCGCCGCGTCAGCCTGGTGGCCCCGGCGCTCGCGGTAGAGGACATCGTCACCAACGCGTGTGACCCGCGGGATTTGGAGCGCATCCGCAAGACGACGGGCAAGAAGGAGCTGAAGACGGTGACGCTCTTCGGCGCCAACCAGTGGAGCAGCCCGAAGGGGCGCTCGGGGCTGCCGGAGCTGGTGGAGCGCGGCGGCAAGTTCGTCACCTGCTCGGTGTACGTGGACGGCTTCTTCGTGGACTCGCAGCGCCCGGCCACGCGCCGCTTCGTGCAGGCCTATCGCGCCGAGTACAAGGAGGACACGGGCAAGGACCCGGGTCTGCTGGAGGCCATCGGCTATGACTCCGGCCGCATGCTGCGCCAGCTCATCGAGAAGAAGGAGGGCGCGCCGCGCACCCGCGCGGAGATGCGCGACGCGCTGGCCGGCCTGAAGGACTTCGACGGCGCCACCGGCCGCACCTCCTTCAACGAGAAGCGCGAGGCGGTGAAGCAGCTGTTCCTGCTGTCCATCGACAACAAGGGCATCACCGAAATCAACGTGGACAAGGAGAAGGCGGCCGCGGCCTCGGGAGGCTCGGGCTCATGAAGCCGGGCCAGCGGATGGCGGCGCTGCTGGCCTTCGGGTGGCTGGCGGCGGGGGCGGGCTGCGCGCACGCGCCGCCGAAGCTGGCGCCGGACGTGGAAGCGCGGCTGACGGCGACGCCGGGCGGCTACCTCTCCGGCGGCGTGGTGGGGGTGGAGGAGGAGGCCATCCTCAACCGGCGGGACTTCATCTGGGGCCTGGCCTTCTCGCCCAGGGGCGGGCGCATGGCGTACACGCGGCTGGGCTCCAAGTTCTACTTCCTGTCGCTCTGGTCGCTGGGGCCTCCGCTGCAGCCGCTCGCGGATCCGCAAATCAATCCGTACGAGTTCGACGTGGAGGGCGTGGCCTTCTCGCCGGACGGTGCGCTGGTAGCCACGGCGGGCAAGGACGGGGTGGTGCGCCTGTTCGACGCGGCCACCGGCGCGCTGCGCGGGGAGCGCCGCACCGAGGAGCCGCTGGGCGCGGTGGCCTTCCACCCGGACGGGAAGTGGCTGGTGGCGGGCAGCCTCAAGGGGCTGTTGACGGTGCTGTCGGCGCCGGAGCTGGAGTACGCCTCGGAGGAGCGCGGCCACGTGGGCGTGGTGAGCGCGCTGGCCTTCTCGCCGGACGGGACGTTGTACTCGGGCGGCTGGGACAAGCACCTGCGCGCCTGGCGCACGGGCGTGGAGACGGTGCGGCCCGGCGTGGCGCGCGTGCGCTTCGAGCGGCGCGAGGGCTCCGTGGTGCTGAATGGCACGGTGAATGTGAAGGCGCCCGTGTCCCTCTCTCTGGATGCGCGCGTGCCGGCCGTCATCCTCACCAGCGCGGCGGCCACCGCGGCGGGCATCGACGTGGCCTTCCTCAAGGAGACGCTCAACCTCCCCGGCGCGCTGGGCACCACCGCGGCGCGGCTGGCGCGCAACCAGTCGCTGCGCTTCAAGTCACTGGTGCTGGAGGGCCTGGACGTCGCGGTGTGTGACTCGTGCGTGCCCAAGGGCAGCCAGGGCGTGCTGGGCAGTCCCTTCACGGACCGCGTGGAGGTGGCCTTCGACGAAGTCACCCAGGAGGCCATCCTCACGTTGAAGGGCGCGGCGCCGGACGGCGCGCGCGCGGTGGACACGCTGGTGCTGTCGCCGCGCTCGGACTTCACCTTCCCGGCCCACGTGAGCGACGTCACCGTGGACGCGCGCGGGCAGCGGCTGGGCGTGGGCCTCTCGGAGCAGCTCCCCGAGCGCAACCGGGCCGTGTACGAGCGCGAGAAGAAGAAGGTGGAAGAGCCGCAGGGCCCCTTCAACACGGGCGCGCTGGTGGATGCGCAGTCGGGGCAGGTGCTGCACAAGTGGCCGCTGCACCGGGGCGTGGTGTCCAGCGCGGCCATCTCCCCGGATGGGCGCTCGCTGGCCACGGGCGGCTGGGACAGCAAGGTGTACCTCTTCACCGAGGGCTCCGACGCCGCGCGGGCCGAGCACGGGTTCAGCTGGTCCGTGCGCCGGGTGCGCTTCAGCGCGGACGGGCGCTACGTGGGGGTGGCCGCGTGGACGCCGCAGGTGGCCAGCAGCAGCGGCGACAGTGAGCCGGCCGCGGTGCTGCTCGGCGTGCGCTACGCGGAGCCCTCCATCGAGGGCGCCGCCGCGCCTCAGTAGTTGAGGTAGATGGCGCTCCTGGGCACGCCGCGCGCCTGGAGCGTGGCCTTCACGCCCTGCACCATCTCCGACTGGCCGCACAGGAAGGCCACCTCGTCCCGCAGGGGCTCCTCGCCCAGGTGCGCCTGCACGTAGCCGGTGAGGCCCTGCCACCCGCTGGCGCCGGGCTGGCTGACGGTGCGCACCACGCGGATGCCGCCGGCCTCCCACTCGTGCAGCTCATCCGAGTACGCGAAGGCGCTCGGCGTGCGCGCGCCGAAGAAGAGCGTCACGCGGCCGTAGGCGTCTCGTTCGCCGCGGATGCTGGCGATGACGGAGCGGATGGCGGAGATGCCGGAGCCGGTGGCGAAGAGGAGCAGGTCATGCCCCCGGGCGCGCTCCAGCGGGAAGCCCTTGCCCTCGGGCGCTGTCACGTCCACCCGGTCGCCGGGCCGCAGGCGGATGAGGGCGTCCGGCAGCGGGCTGCCGTCCTTGAGGAGGAACTCCCACTGCGTCCCCCGGGGGTCGGGCGGGGAGGCGATGGCGAAGATGCCCTCTTCCTGGCCGGGCAGGCGCAGGCGGACGTATTGCCCGGGGTGCGCGTGGGTACCCACCAGGGGTGTCCCCTGGATGTCGAGCACGAGGTCGGTGAGGCCATCGGCGGCGGGCGAGGTGTCGGAGACGGTGGCCGGGTGCCAGTGGGGCATGGTGAGCCTGGTTTTAACCCGTTGCGCAGGGGGAGTGCGTCCCCTGGTAACCTGGGGCTGTGAAGAGTCTTTTCTGGATAGTGCTGTTCCTGCTGGGCCTGGCCGGCGTGGTCATTCCGCTGACGTATCTCTATACGGCCAGCAAGCTGCCGCCGTTGGAGAGCGAGTTCGACGTCCAGAAGCAGTTCAAGAACAGCATCGAAGGCGAGCGGATGAGCCTCCGCGCGGGGCAGTACGACAAGAACCAGCGCCCCCTCACCTTCGCGCCCCCGGACTTCTCGCGGCTGCCCAAGGACCTGGTGGCGCTCTACATCCGCCACCTGGGCTGCCCGCGGTACTTCCAGACGCCGCGCGAGGACGGGCCCGCGTGGGCCTGGCGCCTGTTCACCGGGGTGATGACGGGTGGGGAGCCTCCGGGGGATGGGGGGTGCGAGCGCATCCTCGCCATGCGCATCGCCAGCGCGCTGGGCATCCACGGGCCGCTGCCGCAGTCGGTGGCCGCGCACCGGCTGCACGCCTTCATGCAGAAGGACCAGCTCATCGCGTACGACCTGGCCATCATCCACTTCGAGCGCGGCGTCGTCGGCGTGGAGGACGCGGCGTGGTCGCTCTTCGGGCGTGAGCTGGGAGAGCTGCAGCTGGCGGAGCTGGCGGAGCTGCAGCTCGCCCTGCCGCCGTTCGGTTATTACGGCGACCTCAAGCTGTGCAAGAACGCGACGGTCATCCGGCAGAACCGCGACAAGCTGCTGGAGGACCTGGCGGGCTGGAAGCTGGTGAGCGAAACCCACGCGCGCCACGCCATTGCCCAGCCCGTGTTCTGCACGCGCTCGCTGTGAGCGGGGCGGGCAGCGGGCCCGCGCCGCTCAGGGCTTGAGGTAGGTGCGCTCCAGGTAGTTGAGCATCTTCTCGGCCTCCCGCCGGTCGGATCGGGACTTGGAGATGCTCTTGTCCAGCATTTTGAACGCGGCATCCCTCTCGGCTTCCGGGAGCTCGCCCGAGAGGGAGCGGGTGGAGATGCGGGTCTCCAAGTCTTCGATGCGCCGCTTCAGGGCATCCGAACCAGGCGTGCCCCCCGAAAGGCGCGGTTCCCGGGAAGTCGAATCCCTGGCCTCGGCATCCCTGACGCCAGCACCCGCGCGGGAAGCCCGGGTGTCGGCCCGGGATGCGCCCGAGGAGGGCCTGGCCTTGGCAGAGAGCGCCTCGCCGGGGGCACCCGACGGCGCCACGTCCGCCGATGGGGCCGCCTGCTTCGCGATGGCGGCGCCCGAACCGCTCGCACTGCCGGGCGCGGCGTTGGCGTTGGCGTCAGGTGTCACGCCCGAGCCGCTCGCGGTACCGGGAGCGGCGATGGCGTCAGGTGCCGCGCCCGAGCCATTCGCGGTACCGGGAGCGGCGTTGGCGATGGCGCCAGGTGCTGCGCCCGAGCCATTCGCGGTACCGGCCGCGGCGTTGGCGATGGCATCAGGTGCCGCGCCCGAGCCATTCGCGGTACCGGGGGCGGCGATGGCGCCAGGGGCGGAGTCCGTCCCATTCGCCGCGCCGGCCGAGGTGTTGGCGATGGCGCCGGCCGCGGCGCTCGCGGTGGGGCCAGGCGCGGAGCTCGGCGCCGGGGCCGTGCCACTCACGGCGCCCGTGCCAGCCACCGGCGCGGGCGTCGGGCCTTGTCCGGAGCCACGGCCGACGAGGGCCACGCCTCCGCCCAGCAGCACCACGGCGGCGCCGATGGCCGCGGCCATGGGCACCCTGCGCCGGCGTCCCGACGCGGGCACTCCGGCGGCGCGCAGCTCCTGCGACGTCAGCTCCGCGCTCAATTCCGGCGGCACGGGCACGGGCAGGGTGGGCCGGCGCGAGTCCACGTCGTCCTTCGGCTTCGGCTTCTCGACGGGCGCGAGCGCGCTGGGGTTGGAGCGCGTGGAGGAGCGCAGGGTGCGGCGCAGCTTGTGGAGTTGCTGGCGCAGCGCGTCCGCCGAGCCGGGCCGCGTCTCCGGGTCCTTCGTGAGCATCTGCAGGATGAAGGCGTCCAGCGCGGGCGGCAGGTCGGAGACGAACTCCGAGGGCCGCGGCGGGCGCGCCTCCACGTGCTTCATCAGCAGGTCCACCGGCGAGGTGCCGATGAAGGGCAGCCGGCCCGTCACCATCTCGAAGGTGACGACGCCCAGCGCGTAGAGGTCGGTCATCGGACCCACCTCCTGGCCGCGGGCCTGCTCCGGCGCCATGTACTCCGGCGTGCCCACCACCATGTCCGTGCGCGTCTGCGCGCTGCGGCCGGTGGGCGTCTGCGCGCGCTTGGCGAGGCCGAAGTCCAGCACCTTCACGTAGCGCGAGCCGTCCGGCTGGCGCACCAGGAAGATGTTGCTGGGCTTCAAGTCCCGGTGCACCACGCCCGCGCCGTGCGCGGCCGCCAGCGCGGCGAGCACCTCGTCGAGGATGGACAGGGACTCCTGCACCGGCAGCCGGTTCTTCTCCGCCAGCACCGCGTCGAGCGCGTGGCCGTCCAGGAACTCCATGACGATGTACTGCCGCCCGTCCGGCACCTGCCCGAAGCCGAAGATGTCGATGATGCCCCGGTGGCGGATGGCGTTGACGGCGCGCGCCTCCGCCAGCAGCCGCTCCACCTGCTCGGTGGAGTGGGCCAGTTCCGGGCGCAGCACCTTCACCGCCACGCGCTTGCCGATGAGCGGCTGGATGCCCTCGTACACCAGCCCCATGCCACCCACGCCCACGCGGGCGCGCAGCTCGTACTCACCCAGCCGCAGGCCGATGAGCGGGTCTCTCGTGCCGGTGTCCATGAGCCGGGCGTCCGCCGCGTGCACCACGACCTTGGGCTCCTCCAGCACCGGGGCCGGCGTGGGCACATGGAACGACGTCAGCACCACCGTCCCGTCGCGTGGGCACACGGCGGTGTCGGGAGGAACGGAAAGACCGCAGGTCTCGCAGATCAGCTCGGATGCCATCTCAACCAGGAGAAGCAGCGTAGCAGGTCGAAACCCGCGACGCGACGTGCCGGGACCGGCGACCCAGCAAGCGGTCAAGCACCGCACGCCGGGTCGCCCTCACATGCCCCCCAAAGTCGGACAACACACCATGACCTACGGGGTGCAGCCCTCCGTCTCCCGCCGCGCGCCTGGCGTGCCGCGGTTGCCGGTGCTGAACCCGCCCGCACCGCCGTTGGCGAGGGTGTAGGTGACGCCGCCCTGCTCTTGCGTCACCTGCGACTGCGGCCCGCACCACACGCCCACGGAGGGGCCGCCGCCACCGCCGCCACCCGGTCCGCCCGTGCCGCCGTCGCCACCGCTGCCGCCGCGGCCGCCATTGCCGCCGCTGGTGGAGTACAGCACGGAGCCCTCCTGCACTTCGTACACACCGCCGTCTCCGCCACCGCCGCCGCTGCCGCCACCGCCGCCCGCGCCGCCGGGGCCGCCCGCGCCGCCCGGGCCTCCGCCGCGGGTGCGCAGCTCCGAGCCCGCGCCCACCGTCACCTGGGAGTCGATGAGCAGCAGCGCGATGGACGCACCGCCACCACTGCCGCCCTCTCCACCCGTGCCGCCGCAGCCGCCGCCACCGCCGCCGCCGCCCGCCCCACTGGCCGCCACGGTGCGGGTGGTGTTGACGCAGGTGCCGCCGCTGCCACCGCCGCCACCGCCGCCACCGGGGAGGCCATCGTCGCCCGGGCCACCCGACTGGTTGGCCCGCCACGTCCCACCCGTCACGTCCAGCTCGCCCAGCCCCCCGCCCGAGGGGCCGAGGGGGCCATCCGCGCCCGGGGCGCCCGGCGAACCGTTGTCTCCGATGAAGCCGTTGCAGTTGCAGCGCAGCGTCCCCGCGCAGTTCGTCCCGAAGGTCCCCGCCGTGCCGCCCATGCCTCCACCCGCGTCGGGCTGGCCCATCGTGCCCGGGTTGCCGTCCTTGCGGCCGAACACGCCATCCCCGCCGGGGCCTCCCGAGCGGTCGCTGGACCCGCAGACGCTCGGCTGCACCTGCCCGCCCTCGCCCGTGCTGGTCGTCATCGCCGAGGCACCGCCGCCGCCATCCTGCCCGTCCGAGCCCAGCGTGCCGGAGCCTCCGTCGGCGCCGCTGGCGCCCACGCCGGCCTCGAGGGTGACGTGGCGCAGCGCCACGCCCGAGGCGCTCAGCATGCGCAGGGCGATGGAGGGCTCACCGGGCTGCACTCCGTCCATGGCGTTCACGTGCACGTACTCCAGCACGATGCCCGCGTCCGTCAGGCCCCGCACCGTCAGGCCCACCGTGCCGCCATTCAGCCGCGCGGCGCTGGCCTGTGCGCGAGCCCACGTGTCGCCCGTGCCCCGGACGTAACCGCCGTGCAGCGACACCGGCACGTCCAGCTCCAGCCCGGGCTCGGCGTAGACGCCGCCCGCCAGGTACAGCCGCGCCGGCCCGCCGCCGTCCGCCGCGCGCAGCAACTCCAGCGCGTGCTCCAGCGTGCGCAGCGGCGACGCGCGCGTGCCCGCGCCCTGGTCGCTCCCGTTCTCCGGGTCGATGAAGAAGCCCGCGTCGGCCTGGCCGTCCACGCCGTCGCAGTCGGTGTCCGCGAAGCTGTCGTCCGGCTGGTCCGAGGTGGAGGTCGGCGTGCAGCCCGCGTCGAAGCCGGCGTCGCCCGCGTCACCGGCATCCCCCGCGTCACCGGCGTCCCCCGCGTCGGGGCCGACGCCCTCCGGGTCGCAGCGCCCGTCCTGGATGCACTGCTCCGTGGCCTTGTCGAAGTCGTAGCACCCGCCCGTGGCGAGCACCGCCGCGAGCGCCGCGCCGGTAGCGCCGAGCGTCCAGGTCTTCCGCATGAATCTCCTCGAAGTCACGGCAGCGTCCCCGACAGGCCCACCATGCCCCCACCGGGGACCACGGCGGCCGAGGGCCGCACCTTCGCGTCCCCGTCACCGGGGAGCAGGAACATCACCACGCCCGCGCCAATGGCCACCGCGCCCAGCCCGTAGGCCACGCGGCTCAGCGTCTGCGCCCGGCGGCCATCCGCGGCCACGCCGTCCGGGTCGGCCACGGCGGGCCCCGAGGTGCCGCCATTGTTCAGCGTGTCGTACTTGTCGCCGGCCTGGAGGTAGAAGAGCGTCCCCACGCCGGCGAGCGCCACGCCGCCCGCGGCGGGCAGCCACGCCCAGCGGCGCAGCGGGTAGGCGCGCGGCGCGGGCTCCTTCGCGGTGGCGACCTCCGGCGGCTGGACGGCGGGCTTCGCCGGCTGCGTCTCGGCGGGCTTCGTCTCGGGAGGCTTCGTCTCCGAGGGGCGGACGCCCACGGGCGGCGGGACGTCCTGCATGGAGGGCATGGACGAGGCGCCGCGCAGCGCGGTGCGCGTGCGGGGCACCACCACGTCGAGCGCCTTGGTGAGCGCGTCGAGGAGCTGGTCCTCGTTGACGCCGGGGATGAGGTGCTCGGTGATGAGGGTGCCGTCCGCGGCCTTGTACACGCGGGCGCCGGTGCGGTAGCCGCTGACGAACTGGCCCAGCTCCGCCACCAGGACGACCTCGGCCTTGCCCGCCGCGCCGAGCGAGCGCAGGCAGGCGGGCTCCGTGCGGTTGCAGCGCAGCAGGGCGCGGCGGCGCGAGGACGTCATCGTCCGGGTGACGTCCTCGACGCGCACCACCCGCAGTCCCCGGGACTTGAGCTGCTCGGCCACGTGCTCCTGGGCGAACTCGATGACGTGGGGCGGGGCGCCCGAGGCGTCAGGCGGAGCGACCATCACGGTGATGGGCGCTTGGGAGGACGCGGCGGGTGCCGGGGCGGCCAGGGTGAGCGCGACGAGCAGGGAGATCCACACGGTGGCCACTTTCCCCCCGACACGGGCTCCTCGCAAGGTCGGCAAGCGCGGCCGGCGCCCGCGGCGAGGGCGCGCGCTCCACGGGCAGCGCGGTGGGAGAACAGCCCACCGACCCGGGCACGAGCCCCGTGGGGCTGGAGCCGGATGGACCTGGCACCCGCGCTCGGGCGGGGACGTGGAGTGGGGCGTCGCCCGGGCTCCGCAGTGGTTCCGTCCTGTCGAGCCGGAAGGCCCGGGCGGCCCGGGCGGGCCAGGGACGTCATCCGGCATCAGCGCGGAGGCTGCTCGGGAGCGGGGCGGAGGCGCCCTCCGTGGGCCGGAGCCGGGAGGTCCGGACAGCTCGGGCGGGCCCGTCAGGCGAGGCGGGCCGCCGTCCGGAAATCAGCGCCGGGGCCGCTCGGGGGCGGGGCGGATCTGCGTCTTCTCGGAGCCGCCGCTGCGCTCCGCCGAGCCGGCCGTCGCGTCCTCGTCCTCATCCTCCGGCACATGCGGCGGAGGCGAGGGCGGGGGCCGGCGCACGGGCGTGGCGGGGCGGATGCCGGAGACGGAGTTGGGCGCGGGCCGCGCGGGCGGCGTGGCGGGCGGGGGCCGGCGCGCGGGCATGGGGCGAGAGCCCCCCGCCTCGGTGAGCAGCTCCGCGTCCACCTCCACGTTGGACTCGGACACCGGCGCGGCGTGGGTGTCCTCGGGCGGGCCGGCGAAGGGGTTGCGCGTGGGCGGCGGCGTCTTGTCGTCATCGCCCATGCTCGGCGGAGGCGGCGGGCGCGGCGCGGGCTTCATCCCGGCGGGAGGCGTGGGCGCGGCGGGCTTCGCGCCCACGGGCTCGGACGGACGCAGGCGCGGGCCGGGAGGCGGGGCGGGGTGGTTGGCCGGCACCTGCACCTGCACGGACGCGGGCGCAGGCGCGGGCGCGGCGGGCTTGCCACCCTTCGCGTCGCGAGCGTCCTGCTTGAGCTTCTGCTCGAACGCGGCCCACTCCTCCTTGAAGTGCGAGGGGTCCGGCCGTCCCTCCTCGCGGTGCTTCAGCGAGGGCGCCCAGCGCACCTGGAACGCCTCGCCGACGTGGAAGGTGGGCGGCGGCGGCAGGCCGTAGGTGGCCGGGTCGAAGAAGGACTCGTCCAGGTCCGGGAAGCCGTACGCGCGCGCCTTGGCGACGAAGTTGGGGATGATGCCGGTGGGCGCGTGGTAGCCGAGGATGTGGTCGTCCTCGTCCTTCGCCACGGGCGTGAAGACGAAGATGTCCTGCGTGCGGTAGTCGCCCTTCTCGTTGAGGGGAAGCACCTCGGAGAGGGCAATCGTCTTGCGGCTGCCGTCGTGCAGGCGCTCGCAGCAGATGACGAAGTTGATGGCGCTGGCCACCTGGGCGCGCACGGCGACCATGGGCAACTCCACGCCGGACATGAGGCACAGCGACTCGATGCGGCGCAGCGTGTCCGTGGGCGTGTTCGCGTGCGTCGTCGCCAGCGAGCCGCCGTGGCCGGTGTTCATGGCCTGCATGAGGTGGAAGGCCTCGCCGCCGCGCACCTCGCCGACGACGATGCGGTCCGGGCGCAGACGCAGGGCGGAGTGCAGCAAGTCACCCATGTCCACGCCGCCCTTGCCGAACTTGTCGGGCGGCCGGCTCTCGAAGGCGACGACGTGCGACTGGTTGAGCTGGAGCTCGGCCGAGTCCTCGATGGTGAGGATGCGCTCCTCGTCGGGGATGAGGGAGGAGACGATGTTGAGCAGCGTCGTCTTGCCGGAGCCCGTGCCGCCCGCCACCAGCATGTTGAGCTTGGTGGCGATGCCCGCCTCGATGAGCCGCGCCATGGGCTGGGTGAGCGAGCCGAACTTCAGGAGCGACTGGATGCTCAGCTTCTCCTTGAAGAACTTGCGGATGGAGATGGTGGTGCCCTGGCGGGCAATCGGCGGAATCACCACGTGGATGCGGCTGCCATCCGGCAGGCGCGCGTCCAGGCGGGGGCGCTCGTCCGTGAGGGTACGACCGACGAACTGGGCCATGTTGCGCGCGGCGCCGATGAGCCCTTCTTCCGTGAAGGAGGCATCGGTGCGCGTGAGCTTGCCCTTGCGCTCGATCCAGATGTCCGTCGGCCCGTTGATCATGATCTCCGACACCGACTCGTCGTCCAGGTAGGGCAGGACGGGCTTGAGGAAGGCGCGGAGTGACTCGGTGTACATCGTCATGGCGTCCCCCAGGCTAGCGCGCCTGGTGGGTGGGCCCCAAGAACCCGCCCTGCCTGCCCGGCTGCCGTCCGTCTTGGCGGAGACCCTCCCCCCTCTGGAGGCCGCTCCGGGAGGCCCGGTCCACCCGGGTCGGAATCGCGCCCCCTTCGCAGTGAAAGCCCTGGGCCTACGCGGCGGGTAGGTGCTTCAATGCCCTCACCCCTGGATGGGGAGAGAGGGAGCCATGCTGGCGGACAGGTTGCCCGAGGACTGGAAGCACGAGCTGCGCGCGGCGCTCGCGTCGCCGTCGTTCCTGGAGCTGGAGCGCTTCGTCGCGGAGGAGCGGAAGTCGGCCACGGTCTTCCCGTCGGAGGAGGACCTCTTCTCCGCGTTCCGGCTGACGCCGTACCGGGACGTGAAGGTGCTGCTGCTGGGGCAGGACCCGTACCACGGGCCGGGACAGGCGCACGGGCTGGCCTTCTCGGTGCAGCCCGGGGTGCCGCCGCCGCCCTCGCTGGTGAACATCTTCAAGGAGCTGGAGAGCGACGTGAAGGTGCCGCGCCCGAAGGACGGCTCGCTGATTCCCTGGGCGAAGCAGGGCGTGCTGCTGCTCAACGCGGTGCTGACGGTGCGGCAGGCCGAGCCCAACAGCCACGCGAGCCACGGGTGGGAGGACTTCACGGACGCGGTCATCCGCGCGGTGAGCGCCAGGAAGGAACCGGTGGTGTTCCTGCTGTGGGGCCGCTACGCGCAGAAGAAGAAGAAGCTCATCGACGCGAAGCGGCACGTGGTGATGGAGGGCACGCACCCCTCGCCGCTGTCCGCGAGCAACGGCTTCTTCGGCAGCCGCCCCTTCTCGAAGGTGAACGAGGCGCTGGAGGCGAACGGCCGTCCCCCCGTGGACTGGAAGCTCTCCGCCTGAGGTGGCGGGTGACTCGGGGGCCTGGGACGCGGAGGCCCTGTCACGCTTTGCTGGCACGTGCCTAATGAGGGAGAGGGCGGCGAGGCGGGCAGGGCAGGGCAGGCGGAAGAGGCGGACACGGACGTGGACTCCGCGGCGCGACAGGCGTTGCAGCAGTGGATGGCGAGGCTCGCCGAGGGCGACCGGAGTGCGTTCGCTCCGGCCTTCGGGGTGCTGCACCCGCTCGTGGCGCGCTTCTGTGCGCGGCTGCTGCCGGACAGTGCGGACGCGGAGGACGCGGCGCAGGCGGCGCTGCTGAAGGTGTTCACCCGGGCGTCGGACTTCGACGCTTCGAGGGAGGCATTGCCCTGGGTGTTGTCCCTGGCGGCGTACGAGTGCCGCACGTACCGCCAGGCGCGGCAGCGGCGGCGCGAGGAGGCGCCTCCGGACGAGGAGTTCGCCGACGCGGCGGAGGGGCCGGAGGCGAGGCTCGTGGGGGCGCAGCTCGCCGAGGCGCTGCGGGACGTGCTGGAGGACTTGAAGCCCGAGGACGCGGCCACGCTCGCCGCGGCCATGGGTGAGGTGGAACGCCCGGCGGTGCCGCCGGCCACCTTCCGCAAGCGGGTGGAGCGGGCGATGACGCGGCTGAGGGCCGCCTGGAGGACGAGACATGGAGTCGAGTGAGCTCGCCCGCCGCGCGAGGTGGGCGTACGAGAAGGGCCGGCTGGCGCGGGCGCTGCCGCTCGGTGGCTACGGTGTGGTGCTGGTGCTGTGCGCGGTGGCGCTGCGCTCCAACGTGGGCCCGGGGACGCTGGTGCTGGGCGCCGTCTTCACGGCGCTGCTGATTGGATATGGCTGGTGGGGCGGAGTGCTGGGGCGCGCGGTGGTGCCGGGGGTGCTGGGCGGGGTGATGCCGCTGCTGGTGCCTCCGCTGGTGGTGGCCTCCGGGCACGTGTGTGTGTCGGGCTGCCGGGCCTTCTGCGTCTGGGCGTGCGTGGGCGGTGGGGTGTTGGCCGGCATCCTCATCACCCGCGCGGCACCGGTGGAAGGGCGCGGCCGCTTCGTGCTCGCGGCCGGGGTGCTGGCCACGCTGTGCGGTGCGCTTACCTGTGTCCTCTACGGCGCGTCCGGAGTCATCGGCGTGGGTCTGGGCCTGGTGCTCGCGTCCACTCCCGCGCTGGTGCTGCGGCGGGCCTGAGCTGGCCTGACGCCACCGGACTCGAGCTGCATCGGGCGTGATGCCCGCGCCGTCATCGGACTCATGCCGCACCGGGCCTGACACCCGGGCTACTCCTGGACTCGTACTTCGCCGGGCCTGACGCCCGCGCTGTCATCGGACTCATGCCGCACCGGGCCTGACGCCCGCGCTGTCATCGGACTCATGCCGCACCGGGCCTGACGCCCGCGCCATCACCGTCCTTCCTGAAGCGCTGAATCACCACACTCGCGCCCGTGGTCTCTCACCGAGGACACGGGCCGCACGGGAGAGCCATGTCCACCGTCGCATCCCTCGCGCTGCTCGCCTCGCTGTCCGCCGCGCCCGCTGCTCCCCAGGCGCCGCGCGTCTTCGCCGCCGACGTCGTGTCCACCGCCCACGAGGAGTTCGGCGCCGCCTTCTCGCCGGACGGCAACACCGTCTACTTCAACCGCGCGGACCCCACGCGCTACACCTTCCAGCTCATCATGCTGAGCCACTTCCGGGGCGGGCGCTGGACGAAGCCGGAGGTAGCGCCCTTCTCCGGCCGCTGGCGGGACATCGACCCGGCGCTGTCACGCGACGGCCGGCGGCTCTTCTTCGCGTCCAACCGGCCCGTGAAGGAAGGCGAGCCGGTGCGGAAGGACTTCGACGTCTGGATGGTGGAGCGCGAGGGCACAGGCTGGAGCGCACCGCGCCACGTGCCCGAAGTCAGCACGGACGACACGGAGACGAACACCTCCGTCACCGCGGACGGCGCGCTCTACGTCACGCGCATGCCGGTGGCTCCCGGGGGCAAGCGCGCCATCCACCGCTACCCGTGGAAGGACGGCCGCTACGGCCCTGGCGAGAAGCTGCCCGCGCCCATCAACACGGAGCACGGCGCGGGCAACCACTTCATCGCCCCCGATGAGCGCTACCTCCTCTTCAGCTCGGAGGACCGGCCGGGCAGCCTGGGCAGGTACGACCTCTGGGTGTCCTTCCGCGAGGGCACGGGCTGGAGCACGCCGCGCAACCTGGGCGCGGCCGTCAACCGGGGCGACGTGCTGACACCGGTGGTGGTGCCAGCACGCGGCGTGCTGGTGTACGCGTCACGCCTTCCCTTCCAGGTGGAGCCGCGCGCCACGCCGTACACCACCGAGGAGTTCGACGCCCGCCTGCGCGCTCCGGGCAACGGCCAGGGAGACCTGTACGAAGTCGCCCTCTCCGCGGTGGGGCTCGTCACGGATACCGGGGCCGCTCGCTGAGCGAGAGAGCACGTCGCGGCGGCCGTGTGTACGGTGGGCCCCCGAGCCCCAACGGCTTGATACGGTGCGCCGCGACATGACCGCCGCCTTCCTCGCCGCCACCTCGCCCGAGCCGCTCGCCCCTGGCCGCTACCGCATCCACTTCACCGCGCCCTGGTACCAGGGACGCGGGGCCTTCGGAGGCGTGGTGGCGGGAGCGGCGCTGCGAGCGCTGGAGCACCACGTGGGCGCGGCGGGGAGGCCGGTGCGCTCGCTCACCGCGCACTTCTGCGCGCCCGCCGTGGAAGGTGAGGCGGAAATCCAGACGCGCATCGAGCGCGCGGGGAAGCTCGTCACGCACGCCACGGCGCGAGTGGAGACCGCGTCGGGCGTGGTGTGCGTGGCCAGCGCCACCTTCGGCGCGGCGCGCGGCGGAACGATGGAGTACTTCGAGGTGCCGCGCCCGGAAGTGCCTCCGCCGCACGACGTGCCGGTGGTGCCGGACGACGTGCCCATGCCCACGTTCTGCCAGTTCTTCGAGTACCGCTTCTGCCTCGGAGGCGCCCCGTACTCGGGCGGGCCCGTGGCGGAGACCGGCGGCTGGATTCGCCCCCGCGAGCACCTGCTGCTGGACGCGCCGCTGTGCGTGGGGCTGATGGATGCGTACCCGCCGTCGGCGCTCACGCGCGTGGACGGTTTCCAGGCGGCGGCGACCGTGGACTTCCGGGTGGACTTCTTCCACGCGCTGCCGCGTCCGGGCCTGCGCGAGGACGCGCACTTCCTGCGCACCGGCCGCTCGCGCCAGGCCGCCGGGGGCTACGCGGAAGACCACCAACAGCTCTGGACCGAGGACGGCCAACTGCTGGCGCAGTGCCACCAGCTCTTCGCGCTGCTGGGCTGACCCGCGGTACGTACTGGCGGCGCGGGGGCGGTCCGGACACTCCTGGCACCGTCCTGTTCGGAAATGTCGGGACATTTCGCGCCGGGCCGTTGCGATGACCGGCTGAGACCGCCGCTCAAAACCCCCGACATTTCCGAACAGGACGCCTCCGGAAGCCGACCGGGGCCTACCGCGAGATTCGGAAGGAGCTTCCGCGCGCGGTTGAATCCACGTCCTGATGGCGTCGCGCATGGGAAGCTGCGCTCCATCGCGCGAAGCGGGAGCGGACACGTCGAGGCGGAGATGACGGACAGCACGGGGCACCTGGAACATGACGCGTTGCTCGCGGCCATCGGCCGGGCGCTCGGGAGCGACGTGCCGTACCCGGAAGCGCCGGGGGCTCCGGGAGACGCCCTCCACCTCGGGACGATGAAGCTGCTGCCGGTGGGCACGAGCCGCGAGGTGCTCGGCGGTGCGGTGGACGCGGCGACCGGGCGCGTGGCCTGGGTCGAGCAACGGACCGGCGAGTCCCAGGGTGGCTACGTGCCGGTGAGCATCGACGTCCACTTCGCCTGGGAGGGACATCCACGCGGGCAGGTGGAGGTGCCCACCTACAATCCGTACTTCGGCTGCCGCGTGGGCTTCATGCGCTGGTATGGCGACGCGCTGGTCATCATCTACCGCGAGAAGCACCGGACGCTCGCGCTGCGGCTGCACCCTCCCGCCGAGACGCTGACGCTGGCGACGCTCGAGGACACGTGGGCCTTCGACGAGGACACGGTGTACTTCGTCTCCCAGCACCCCGGGCTGCTGGAGGGCCGGCTGCTGCCGTCGCTGGAGCAGACCCTGCCACTCCCGGTGCCGGAGCCTTCGAGGAGCGTGCAGTTCTGGCGGCACGCTCCAGGGACGCTGGCACTGGCGCCCTGGCCGCCGATGAACCACGAGGAGACGCGAAACGCGTACCAGCACCGGCTGAAGCAGGTGCGCGAGTCCGCGCTCCTCGTTCCCCTGCCACCCCGGCAGGCCCGTGCCTTCTCACCCCGGCCGGAGCGGCCATGGGCCCGGCTGGACGCGCTGCTCGCGAGCACGGCGCCGCCGCCGCTCGGAGTGGACGTCCTGGTGGGCGCGGTGGCCACGGCCTTCTGGCGGGACGAGCGACCGCTCGCGACGGGCTATGCCTCGGGAGGCGGGCGCGGCAGCAGCCCGAGGTTCCTGCCGGTGTACTGGTACCGGCACCTGCGAGCGGGCGGCCGCGCGGCGGAAGCGGAGGCCTGGCTGCACTGGTTGGAGCGGGTCTCCAGGATGCCGGACGTGGACGCGACGCCCTGGACTCGCGGCCATGACGTGGAGGAGGCCGCGGCGCGCACGGCGCTCGTCTACCTGAAGGCGCGCGCGCCGGTGCTCGCCGAAGCCTGCCGCACGGGCCGGCTCCCCGAGGGCGAGTACTGCTACCTCTTCACGACGCCCGACAGGACCCGGCGGCTGGAGCAGGACGCGCTTCAACCCTCCGGCTTCCGCGAGGTGCTGCGCCAGGTGGTGGCGAGCGCACCGAAGTCCCTGTCCGAGTCCGACTGACGGCTCGCGGTCAGCCCTGGCCCTGGCCGGACGCCGTCAACTCCAGCTCCGCGACCACGGGCAGGTGGTCCGACAGCAGCGAGTGCACCCGTGTGTAGCGCGTGAAGCGCAGCTCTGGGGACGCGAGAACCCAGTCCAGCCGCTCGCGAGGCGCTGCCGACGTGTACGTGGGCTCGCCGCCTTCCGGCGCCTGGACGCGGGTGGACTGGCGGAGCGGTGCCACCAGGGCCTCGTGGGAGTTGAGGTCGCCCATCACCACGCGCAGCCGCGCGGGGCGTCGGTCCAGGGCTCCAGTCAGCCGCTGCACCTGCCGCAGCCGCCGCTGCGCGGAGAACGGGTCCAGGTGGATGGAGGCCACATCGATGACACCTCCCTGCCAGTGGATGGCGGCCACCACGTAGCCCTTGTCCACGGCGCGGTCCCCCTCGAAGGACCGCGCCTCGGGCTCATGCAGCGGGAGGCGAGACAGCAGCGCGGTGCCCTGCTCGAAGAAGCCGGGCACCCGCAGATGCGCGCCATGCAGGACGTGCGGATAGCCCGCCTGTGCCGCCAGGTGCGCCACCTGGTCCACCCCGCCGCTGAACAGGCACTTGCGGTCCACCTCCTGCAACGCCACCACGTCCGCCGCCTCGTGGGCGAGCAGCGCGGCGATGCCGTCCAGCGTCCGCCGCAGGCGTCCCGGCGGGCGCAGGAAGGGCATGGGGACGAGGAAGGGCGCGCCGTGCGCGATGTTGAACGTGAGGACCCGGAGCGGCACGGAGGCGGCCGTGCGCGTCAGGCCGCCGCGGTGCCGAGCTGCTTGACGAGCAGCCGTATCAGCTCGACGGGTTGAATCGGCTTGGGCAGCAGCTCCGCGCCGTAGCGGATGGCGACGGGGAGGATGTCGTCCAGCTCCTCGTGTCCGGTGAGGAAGATGAACGGCACCTGGCAGTTCTGCAGCTCGCGCATGGCCGTCAGCACGTCGGCGCCCGTCATCCCCGGCATGTTGAAGTCGCAGAGGATGGCGGAGACGTCCGCCACGCTCATGTTGAACGCCTCTTCCGGCGTCTGCATGGTGACGACCGCGTAGCCCGCGCTCTGGAGGATGTCCCTCACCATCGCGAGCACGAAGAGGTCATCGTCGATAACGAGCACGGTCAGCATCGCGGGGTTCTCCGGAAGAGCCTGTTCATCCTAGCCGAGCCCCCGCGGCGCTGCCGACAGGGGCCGCCCCACTCACCGCGCCGGGCCGGGTCCGGACGGCCCCCCGCTCGGCGCCGGAGAGGGGATGAGCACCAGGTCCTCCTGCGGTGGGATGAGGTACTCCGCGCCGGTGTCGGTGACGACGGCCATCTCCTCCACGGAGACGAGGCGCATCTGGTCCGGCCCGCCGTCCTTCCACGCGAAGAACCCATCGAAGGCGAACACCTGCCCGGGGCGGACCACGCGCGCCGACTGGCCCTTCGCGGGCTGGTCCTTCTGCGCCCCCGAGAGCGCCGGGCCCACGTCATGCGCCCAGTAGCCCACGGGGTGGCCGGTGCCCCACATGACGGGCTCGGAGCCGGCCTCGCGCATCCAGTCGCGCTGGGCCTTGTCCACGTCCCAGCCTCGCGCGCCGGGCTTCAGGGCGGCCAGGGCGATGCGGCTGCCCTTCTTGCCCTTCTCCCACTTCTCCAGCGCCTCCTTCGGGGGCTTCGTCTCGCCGGGGGCCAGCACGTACGCGAAGCGCTGGATGTCCGTCACCCACCGGCCGCCCACGCGGATGCCGAAGTCCGTCTGGATGAAGTCCCCGGGCTGAATCACGCGCTCGGTGGCGTGCGAGTGGCCCCGCGTGGGCCCGCTCTGCACGTTGGGGTTCTGGTCCGGCGCCCACGCGTCCCCCACGCCCAGTTCCGCCATGCGCCGTCTGAGGAAGCGCGCCACGTCCACGTCGCGCGTCTTGCCCGGCACCACTGCGCGGTACGCCTCCACCTCCAGTTGCGACGTGAGCGCGGCGGCCTTGCGGAGGATGTCCACCTCCTCGGGGAGCTTCACGGAGAGCCACTCGGAAACGAGGTCGTCGGAGGACACCAGCTTCCTGCGCAGCGCGGGTGACAGCGCCTTCTCCAGCGCCGCGCGCTGCGACGCGGACAGCCCGTCCGCCACCGTCACCTTGTCCGACGAATTCACGGCGATGCGCGCGGGCTTCGCCGCCGCCAGCCGCGCCGCCACCTGCGCGTAGAGGTCCGTCCCGCGCTCCAGCGGGATGACTTCGTCCAGCGGGCCCACGTCCTTGAGCGCCGTGGCCTCGCCCGCGGGAGACAGGGCGAGCGAGCGCACCCCGTCGCCCTGCCGGAAGAACAGGAAGGCGGCGGTGCCGCCCGCGTTCTCGCAGCCCACGTGGTCGGCCAGCGGGTCGTTGTCGTTCTCCCGGCAGAGGAGCACCCAGGCGTCCACGTTGGCGCGGGCCATGGCCTGGGGCAGCAGCTTCTGGATGCGCTCCTTCCGGATGCGGGGCCAGACGTCTGAAGGCACGTTCGGAGGTGCGATGTCGGCGCCACCGGCGGCGCTGGCGAGTGGCGCCCAGAGGCAGGCGGAGGAGAGCAGGGCGGAGAGCACCACGGGCCGTGCGCGCGTCATTCGGTGGAGGGTCCTTTCGGGAGGGAGGGCGCCCCATCTTCCCCGAGGTCGCCCGCGGGGGGCACGGCCCCGGCGTGAAGTCCGTGTGGCGCGAGTGCGAAGAAGTGTTCCGGGAGGCCGGAGTGATTGGGACATGCAAGCGCGAGGTCCGTGGCTCGTTTAAGGTGGAGACATGGCCAAGAGCTCCTCCCGCAAGTCCCCGGCGAAGGCGAAGAAGTCCGCGGCCCGCGCCGCCCCCGTGAAGGCGAAGGCGTCCACCCCTCCTCCGGCGAAGGCGCCTGCCGCCCCGGCCAGGGCGTCCGCGCCCAGGGCCGAGCCGCGTCCGCCCGTGCTGGAGGCGGAGCCCGTCCTCGACACCGAGCCCATCACCGAGCCCGTCGAGCCCCGCAAGGCCCTGCCGGCGGGAGAGCCCGTGGGGGGCCGCGTCCTGCCCTTCGAAATCGACCCGAAGCGCATGGAGGAGGGGCTGCGCAAGCTCCAGGGCGAGATGGTCCACTGGGCCAACAAGGGCCGCTACACTCGGGTGCGCTTCAAGTTCCGCGGCAAGCAATTGCTGCCGGACCTGCCGCTGGCCGCCGTGGTGGCCGCGGAGGGGCTCACCTTCTACTGGGGCGGAATCCTCCGCATGCTCATCGCCAACGTGGTGGGCGGCAGCGTCTTCCAGGTGGAGCTGGTCAACGACGCGGAGAAGCGCGTGCAGGCCGGCAAGGAGGCGCTGCTGTCGGGTGACGTGGACCAGGCGCTCACGCTCTTCCGCGAGGCCGTGTCCATGGACCGCGACCTGGCCTCCGCGCACCTCAACGTGGGCGTGGCGCTGAAGCTCAAGGGCGACCGCCAGGGCGCGCTGGAGGCCTTCGAGAAGGCAAGGGAAAAGGACCCGGAAGGCGCCATCGGCACCGAGGCCGAACGGCTGGCCGCCCCCCTTCGTCCCCAGGGTTCCGCGCGCTCCGCCTGAGCTGCCTCCAAGCCCGTTTTGGCGGGCTGAAAAAGGCCTTCCCGAGCGTTCAAAATGGAGCGCCGGAAGGCCCTTTCCAGACCCCATTTCCAACCATCCGGGCATCCAGGCCGCCACCCCCTCGTTTCCCTTGTTGACGTAGGGAAATCCGGGGGTTACGAACGCTCACCCACCGGACGGCGGCCTCGCGAGAGCGCCCCTCCCAGACACTTCCAGAGCTCATGGCTGACGACACTACCGACAAGCCGGCAACGCCCCCCGCGCCTCCGCCTCCTGGCAGCGCCGGGGAGCTCATCCCCGTGAACATCGAAGACGAGATGCGCCGCTCGTATCTCGACTACTCGATGTCCGTCATCATCGGTCGCGCGCTGCCCGACGTGCGTGACGGCCTCAAGCCCGTGCATCGCCGCGTGCTGTTCGCGATGAACGACCTCGGCAACACCCACAACCGCGCGTACAAGAAGAGCGCCCGCGTCGTCGGCGACGTCATCGGCAAGTACCACCCGCACGGCGACGCGTCCGTGTACGACGCCATGGTGCGCCTGGCCCAGGAATGGAGCCTGCGCTACCTGCTCGTGGACGGGCAGGGCAACTTCGGCTCGGTGGACGGCGACTCGCCCGCGGCCATGCGCTACACCGAAGTGCGCATGGAGCGGCTGGCGGAGGACTTGCTGGCGGACATCGAGAAGGAGACCGTCGACTTCGGTCCCAACTACGACGACTCGCTCGAAGAGCCGCTCGTCCTCCCCGCCAAGTTCCCCAACCTCCTGGTCAACGGCAGCAGCGGCATCGCGGTGGGCATGACCACCAACATCCCGCCGCACAACCTGACCGAGGTCATCAGCGGCACGCTGCACCTCATCGACAACCCGGACTGCACCGTCCGCGACTTGATGGAGTTCATCACCGGCCCGGACTTCCCCACCGCCGCCATCATCACCGGCCGCGAGGGCATCGTCCGCGCCTACGAGACGGGCCGCGGGCAGATCACCATCCGCGCGCGCTCGGAGATTGAGACGTCCAAGCGGGCGGACCGTGAGGCCATCATCTTCACGGAGATTCCGTACCAGGTGAACAAGGCGCGGCTCATCGAGAAGATCGCCGAGCTGGTGCGCGAGAAGAAGCTGGAGGGCATCAGCGACATCCGTGACGAGAGCGACCGTCAGGGCATGCGCATCGTCATCGAGCTGAAGCGTGACGCGATTGCGCAGGTGGTGCTCAACAACCTGTACCAGATGACGCCGCTGGAGACGACGTTCGGCGCCGTGATGCTCGCCATCGACGGGGGCCAGCCGCGCACGCTGAACCTGAAGGAGCTGCTGGACCGCTTCATCGCCCACCGCCGCGACGTGGTGACGCGCCGCAGCCGCTACGAGCTGCGCAAGGCGCTGGCGCGCATGCACATCGTCGAGGGCCTGCTCGTCGCGCAGGACCTCATCGACCTGGTGGTCAGCCTCATCCGCGCGTCCAAGGACCCGGACGAGGCGCGCTGGGGCCTGATGCACATCCTGTCGCCCGCGCTGTACGAGCACGAGCGCTTCAGCAAGCTGGACCGCATCGACTACGCGGCGGCGAAGGCGCAGATGGAGCTGCTCGTCTCGCGCGCGCGCAACGAGGAGCCGTCCTACCAGGGCCTGGCGCACAAGTACGAGGGCGCGGGCTTCAGCCAGGAGCAGGCGCAGAACATCCTCGAGATGCGCCTGCAGCGCCTCACCGGCCTGCAGCGCGAGGAGCTGTTCCGCGAGCTCATCGACCTCATCCGCGACATCGCCCGGCTGCAGGACATCCTCGCCAACGAGCGCAGCCTGCTCAGCGTCATCAAGGCGGAGCTGCTCGAGATTCGCGAGCGCTACGGCGACAAGCGCCGCACGGAAATCACCGGCGCGGTGGATGAGATTACGAGCGAGGACCTCATCGCCGAGGAGACGATGGTGGTGACGCTCTCGCACACCGGCTACGTGAAGCGCTCGCCGCTGTCGGAGTACCGGGCGCAGAAGCGCGGTGGGCGTGGGAAGACGGGGGCGGCGACGAAGGAGGACGACTTCGTCAGCAAGCTCTTCGTGGCGAGCACCCACGCGTTCCTGATGCCGATTACGACCAAGGGCAAGCTGTACTCGCTCAAGGTGCACCAGATTCCGCAGGCCAGCCGCACGTCGCGCGGCAAGGCCATGGTGAACCTGGTGCAGTTCGGCGAGGGCGAGCGGCTGGCGCAGGTGCTGGTGACGCGCGACTTCCCGGAGAACCGGTACGTCTTCTTCGTCACGAAGAAGGGCGTGGTGAAGCGTACGGACCTGAGCGCGTTCGCCAACGTGCGCTCCAGCGGCATCATCGCGCTGGGCATCGACGACGGGGACGAACTGGTGTCGGTGATGATTACCGACGGCACCAAGGACATCCTGCTGTCGACGGGTACGGGCATGAGCATCCGCTTCCCGGAGACGGAGGTCCGCTCCATGGGGCGTCAGGCCTACGGCGTGAAGGGCATCACGCTGGAGGACGGCGACGAGGTGGTGGGCGCGGACGTGGTGGAGCCGGAGACGACCATCCTCACGGTGACGGAGAACGGCTACGGCAAGCGCACCGAGGAGACCGAGTACCGGCAGCAGGGCCGCGGCGGCAAGGGCATCATCGACATCAAGACCACCGAGCGGAACGGCAAGGTGGTGGGCCTGTTGCAGGTGAAGGACTCGGACGAGGTGATGCTCGTCACCAACGGCGGCATGCTCATCCGCATGCGGGTGAAGGAAATCTCCGTCATCGGCCGCAACACGCAGGGCGTGCGGCTGATTGCGCTGGAGAACGAGCAGGAGAAGGTGATGGCCATCTCCAAGCTCCCCGAGGGCGAGGCCTCCGAGGACGAGGAGACGGTGTCCCCGGTGGAAGCGGCGCCCCCTGCCGAGGCGAGCGCCTCGCCGGAGGGTGAGACGGCCGAGGCTCCTGCCGCGGAGGAGACGCCCGGGACGCCGGAGGACAATGGCGCCACCGGCTCCGAGTCGCCCGAAGAAGAGGGCTGAGCGACGGGACGGCTGAAGTGAACGACGCCTCCTCCCACCTGGGAGGGGGCGTTTTTCTTGGGCCGAGGTGGGTGGGCACCTGGATGCGCGTGAGCCGGGCGCCGGGCCGCGTTTTCATCTCGGGCCGCGGGTGCGGGCTGCGCGGGATGAACGGCCCCGGGCCTCCCTCCCGGCCGCTGGTCGCGGCGGAAGGAATGTTCGTTCCGCGAATCCCCTGAGACTGGACCGAACGTGGCAGTAGCCCTGCCCGGCAGTTGGTTACCCTGGAAGGAACGTTCGTTCCGCGAGTCCTCCGAAGCTGGACACCCGGCGGGCCGCCCTCCCGGCCGCTGGTCGCCGCGGAAGGAATGTTCGTTCCGCGAATCCCCTGAGACTGGACCGACCCGGGCCGCCTCCGGTCGCTGGTCGCTGCGGAAGGAACGTTTCGTTCCTCGAATCCTCAGAGCCTGGATCGGCCTTGGCCCTGCCCGGAAGGGGGCACCCTGGAAGGAACGTTCGTTCCGCGAATCCTCCGGTGGAGCGCGGAGGCCCGCCGCGCCTCGAATCAGGGCGCGGAGGGCAGGGCGACGGAGGTGGTCGCGGCCGCGAGGTTGCCCGCGCGGTCCTTGCCGAGCGTGTAGAGCTTGATGGGCCCCTTCACCGCGGGCAGGCGCACGAGCCAGGCGCCGGGCGTGGGGCCTGGAGTGGCCTGGAGCCGCACCACCTCATCGCGCTCGTGGCGCGTGGCCGCGCCCCGGAAGTTGTAAGCGAAGGACACGTCGAGCGGCGCCCCCTCCGCATCCTTCGTCTCGACCTGGACCGGGGCGAAGGTGCCGGACTTCTCGCGCTTCACCTCGCCCACGGTGACGCGCGTGATGGCGGGCAGCGCCGTGGCGGGCTTCTGGCCGGTATAGGCCTCGCGCACCGCGTGCCACGCGGGCCGGGTGGACGTGCCCGACAGCATGCCCAGCCACAGCCCGGTGTGGTCGAACGACGCGCTGTAGTTGAAGACGAACAGCCCCAGACAGCGGCCCTCCTGGACGTGCGGCGCGAGGGCCTTCTGCCAGCCGTCGACGATGGCGTCGTACTTCTGCGAGTCATCCGGCTCGCGGGGGATGCCATTCGCATCCCTGGGCGCGTCCCACTCGCCCTGGGCGCCGAACTCGGTGATGAGCCAGGGCTTGGTGACGCCGGCCTTCTGCAACTCGCCGGGGAGGGCGTGGATGCCGCCGCCGTAGACGTTGAGGCCGTACGCATCGAGGGACGGCGAGTACTTCATCCACCACGGCACCCCGAGCGTCCACGCGTCCACGGAGATGACGGGGTGGCTCGCGTCGAGCTTCTTCACCTCGCGGACGACTTTCTCGAGGAAGCGGGCATAGGCCTCCTTGGCGGCGTCATTGGGAGAGTTGAGCAGCACCTCGTTGCCAATGCCCCAGGCGAGCACGGCGGGGTGGCCCTTGAAGGCGCGGACCTGGGCGAGCGTGTCCGAGAACTGCTTCTTCATGCCCTCGGTGTCGTGGAGGTAGTCGAAGGAGTCATCGCTCTCCGCGCCGGGGCGACCCTGCCGCAGCCACAGCCCGACGAGCACCTTGAGCCCGTGCTTGTGCGCGGCGTCGAGCAGCACCCGTGTCTCCGTCCCGGTGCCCCAGGTGCGCAGCGTGTTCACCCCGAGGGCCGCGAGCCGCGCGCAGTCCTTCTCGTAGTCCGCGGAGCGGCCGCCGCTGAAGGTGACGCCCTTGGCGATGTATGGCTTCCCGTCCACCTGGAGCTGCCAGCCGTCGCCGTGCTTCACGATGGCGGTGGCGGCATGAGCGGAAACGGTGGGCGCGAGAACGAACACCAGCAGCAGCGCGAGGGCGGTGGAGCGGGCCAGGTTCATGGATTGCATTTGTACCAGGAAAGCCCGGTGCGCCGCCCACCGTGACGGCCGCGTCAGCGCAGCGACGCCGGAAGCGCGGACACGTCCAGCTTCGGCACGCCCACCTGCATCACCGCCTGCGCTCCGAACCAGTTGGCCAGCTCCGCGCACCGCGCGAGCGGAAGCTCCCGCAGCAGGCCCAGCGCGAAGCCCGCGAGGAAGCAGTCTCCCGCCCCGGTGGGGTCCACCTCCTCGGTGGGAAGGGCGGGCACGTCGATGCGCTCCTCCGCTGTGAGCACCGTGCAGCCGTCCGCGCCCCGGGTGATGACGAGGCACGTGCGTCTGCGCACCTGTTCGACGTCCAGCGCGCGCGCCTCCTCTTCACTGGCCTTCAGCATGTGGATGCGCTCCAGGAGCGCGGCGTACGGCGTCGCCTCGAGGCGCTGGTTGAGCACGCGCCCCTCGCCATCCAGCACCCGGAGCAGCCCCTGCGCATCGGCCACCACGTGCCGGGCGCGCTCGGAGACGCGGACCAGCGTCTCCGGAAGCAGCTCGCCCATGACACCGCAGGCCAGTGCCACGCGCGCGTTCACGGTGATGTCCTCGGGGCGGATGGCTTCCGCGCGAGCGCTGACACGCAGCACGCGCTCGCCCTGGCCCAGCTCCGCGGTGAACTGCGTGGTGCGCGTGCCCGGGACGATTCGCGGCGGATGCCGGACCTGGTCCGCGTACCGGAAGTCCTCGCCCGCGACGGCGGCCACCGTGTAGTCCACGCCCATGGCCTCCAGCACCGAGGAGATGTACGCCGACGAGCCCCCGAGCGCGTGCGCCTCCCGGCCCGGACCGAGCCGCAGCAGGTCGTGGCAGTAGTTGCCCACGACGAGCACGTCACACGAGGCGCGAGGGCTCATGCGTCCGGGTTCTACTCCTTGCGCGCGAAGTCCTTCGGCACCGGCGTGCCGGCCGTCTTCTCGTCAATCCACGCGATGTTCAGCACCCACCACCGCTGGCCGTCGAAGACGAGCTGCAGGCTGTTGACGCCCTTGGACGTCACCGGGCCGTTGGCGGCCTCGCGCGTCTCGTAGGCGCTGAGCACGTTGACGAGGTCGCCGTAGCCGGACACCTCCCGGTGCGTCTCCTTCTCGTAGAACGCGTGCTTGTTGAAGAAGTCCACGCCCCACGTGGCGTAGTCATCCGGGGTGATGGGGGAGATGCCGGGGCCCGCGCCGGGCTTCGGCCGCCGGACGGGAATCATCTTCGCGCCCGGATAGAACAGCGAGCGGAAGCGCTGCCAGTCGCGCGCCTGGCCCGCGGGGCCGCTGATGACGTCGTAGAGCGCGGACATGAGGCTCGCGATGGAGCGCACGTCCTCGGGCTTCGCGGTGGGCGCCTGCTGGAGCGCGGCCTGGGTGCGCTCGCCCGCGGTCTTCATCGAGTTGGGGCGCGTGGTGTCCGTCGCGGTGGCCGGTGGCTTCGGAGGGGTCTGCTGCGCGGCCGATGCCTTCGGCGGTGTCTGCTGCGCCGCTTGCTGCTGCAGGGCCCGCGACTTGGGCGCTGACTGCGGAGCGGGCGGCTGCGAAGGCGACGGCGACTGCTGTGCCGAGGCGAGTGGAGCGACGAGCAGGACGGCGGCACAGGCTGCGATGAGCGGGCGAAGCATGGCGTGTCTCCGCGACGGCGGGTGGCTTACGGCCGCGGAGGCTATCCCGCCCCGCGCCGCGTCGCGCGGGTGGGATGGCCCTCTGTCCGGTGGTCCGCCGCGAGAGGCCCTCGCTCGCGCCGCCCCGGGCCCCGCACTCGCCGACCAGCGCCCGCGCCGCCCGGGCCCCGCGCTCGCCGGCCAGCGCCCGCGCCGCCCCGGGCCCAGCGCCCGCGCTCCTGCGCGCGAATCACACGTCCCCGGAGGGCTTTCTCCCACGCAGGAACGCGGTAGGGTGCGCCGCGCTCCGTCATGCCCCTCCTCTCGCTCGATGCCCTCACCCTGCGCACGTCCAGCGGTGCCCCTGCCGTGGACGGCCTCACGCTGGCGGTGGAGCCGGGCGAGGTGGTGGCGCTGCTCGGCCCCTCCGGCTGCGGCAAGACGGCGGCCCTGCGCCTCGTCGCCGGCTTCGACCGCCCCGACGCGGGCACCCTCACCCTGGACGGCCGCACCCTGGCGGGCCCGGGCGCCTTCGTGCCGCCGGAGCAGCGCGGCGTGGGCATGGTGTTCCACGACGCCGCCCTCTTCCCGCACCTGTCCGTGCTCGACAACGTGGCCTTCGGCCTCGCCGCGCTGCCGCGTCCCGAGGCCCATGCGCGCGCCCGGGCCCTGCTGAAGCTGTTCGGCCTGGAGGGCTTCGAGCCGCGCATGCCGCACGCGCTCTCCGGCGGGCAGCAGCAGCGCGTGGCCCTGGCGCGCGCGCTCGCACCGGGGCCGCGGGTGCTGCTGCTGGACGAGCCCTTCTCCCGCCTGGACATCACCCTGCGCGCGTCCACGCGCGTGGAGGTGCGGCGGGCCCTGAAGTCGCTGGGCACCACGGTGCTGTTCGTCACGCACGACCAGGGCGAGGCCATGGCCTTCGCGGACCGGCTCGCGGTGATGCGCGCCGGCAAGGTGGAGCAGGTGGGCACGCCCGAGGCCGTCTACACCACGCCGCGCACCGCCTTCGTGGCGTACTTCCTGGGTGGCACCAACCTGCTGCCCGGCGTGGGCTTCGGCAACGGGGCGCGGACGATGCTCGGCATCCTCCCCGTGACGGGCCACGCGAAGGGCAACGTGCTGCTGTCGCTGCGGCCGGAGGCCCTGAAGCTGGTGCCGGACACGGACGCCGTCGCGGTGGGCGGCGCCCTGCGCGCGGAAGTCCTGGCGCGCGAGTTCCAGGGCGCCAGCGCCGAATACACCGTGGCCTGCGGAGGCCTGGAGCTCACCGTGCGCGGCGCGCCCGACCTGCCGCTGCGCCCGGGCTCGCGGGCCCGGCTGGAGGTGGTGGGCCGCGCGGTGGTGCTGGAGGACAGTCCGGACTGAGGCCGGCTGCCCTCCAACCGGGCAACCGTCGTACGCTGGGGGTGGGCCGGGGCTGCAATCACCCGGGCCCCTCACGCGTAGGGGTGGGCATGAACATCGCAGGCCTTCGTGGCATGGGGACCCGCTTCTTCGGCTATGTGCGCGACCCGCGGGTGTCGCTCTGGCGGAAGCTCGCTGGCGTGCTGGCGGTGGTCTACTTCGTGTCGCCCGTGGACGCGCTGCCGGACTTCATCCCGGTGCTCGGCTGGCTGGACGACGTCGGCGTGCTGTCCGCCGCGGCCTTCTTCATGGTGCGCGAGGTGCAGCGCCACCGGCCCTGGAAGGACACGGACGGCCTGCCGCTGGACCAGGAGGGGCGCACGCGCCTGCCTCCCAGCGTGCGCTAGTCCGGGTCGCGCGCCCGCACCGCGCGTTCCAGTCCATTCCAGTGCCTTGTCCGCACGAGGGGCTCATGGTTTGTGCGGGCCCTGGGGGGATTGCGGAGCAATGACATGGTCGCATCCCAGGGCAGGGTCGTACTCATCACCGGGGCTTCTTCCGGAATTGGCAGGGCCTGCGCGGAGCTGCTGAGCGCGAGCGGGCACACCGTCTACGGCACCAGCCGCCAGCCGCTGACAGAGGCCCCGCGGGGCTGGCGCTGGCTGGAGCTGGACGTCACCCGGGACGACTCCGTGCGGCGCGCGGTGGACGCGGTGCTGGCGGCGGAGGGGCGCATCGACGTGGTGGTGAACAACGCTGGCTACGCGCTGGCGGGCTCGCTGGAGGACACCTCCATCGAGGAGGCGAGGCAGCAGTTCGACACCAACCTGCTGGGCGTGATGCGCGTGTGCAAGGCGGCGCTGCCGTCCATGCGCGAGCGCCGCTCCGGCCTGTTCATCCACATCAGCTCGCTGGGCGGCGCGGTGGGGCTGCCCTTCCAGGGGCTCTACAGCGCCAGCAAGTTCGCCCTGGAGGGGCTGACGGAGAGCCTTCGCCAGGAGGTGGCCCCCTTCGGCATCCAGGCCACCCTGGTCCAGCCCGGTGACGTGCAGACGCGAATCACGGACAACCGTGTGCTCGCGGGCCAGTCCGGCCCGGGCTCCGCGTACCGCGCGCCCTTCGAGACGGCGCTGAAGACCATCCAGGCCGACGAGCGGGGCGGGGTGCCCCCGGAGGCCGTGGCGCACACGGTGCTGGAGGTGCTGGAGCACGGGCACGTGCGCGTGCGCTACTCGGTGGGCAGGTGGGTGCAGCGCGCGGCGGTGATGGCGAAGTGGGTGCTGCCCTCGCGCGCCTTCGAGGCGCTCGTCATGTCCCTCTACGGCCTGTCCCGGGACTGAAGCGCCGCGAACCACGCCGCGTAGGGGGTGCCCTCCACGCGGTGGCGGTTGAAGTCCGGGGCGCCGTCCGTCCACCACGGCGGCCCCCGCTCCCCGAGCGCCACCTTCGCGCGGTGCACCGTGTCCCGGGCCTTGCGCTCCGCCGCCGCGTCCTTCGCGCGGAGCGCGAGGCCCACGTCCCGCCGCGCCCGCATCAGCACCTCCACCAGCAGTTGACGCTGCCGGGGCCCGAGGGCGGGGTCCGAGCGCCGCCACAGCCGGCCGTCCACGACGAGGTAGCGCCCGTCCGGCGTGCCGGGCGGGGATTTGGGCTTCCGTGGGGGCATGGCCTTGCGCTCGCGTGCGGCTAGAACCGGCCGAGCAGCGCCACGCCCGCGCCGTCGCGGCCGAGCAGGGTGGGCGTCAGCACCGCCTGGGGCGCCTCGCGCACGTCGAAGTCACGCGAGAGGTAGGCGGCAAGCCCCAGCCCGCTCAGCACGCCAGCGGCGCTGCCCACGAGGATGGCGTCGCCCGCGTCGTTGCCGGCGACGACGAAGGTGGTCGTCGCTCCCAGCAGGCCGCCGAGGATGCCGCCCGCGTCGATGATGAGCATGCGGCCGCGCGACACCGGCACCTGGGTGGAGACCACCGCGAACGAGGCCAGGCCCACGGCGGTGGCGCCCAGCTCCACCGCGAAGAACGTCTTCGAGTCGCTGCTGTCGGACGTGGCGAGCAGCAGCGCCATCACCACGCCCGTCCACAGGCCGCCCGAGTTGGCCATGGACACCTGGCCCGAGGTGGGGCGCACGCCGGTGGCCAGGAGGATGCCCACGCCGGTGAAGCCCGCGCCGCCCATCATGGCCGCCGCCAGCGCGTCATCACCTTGCAAATCCAGCGCGACCAGCGAGGCGGCGCCGAACCAGAAGCCCCAGATGGTGCCGGAGTTGATGACCGCCGCCTGCCCGGACGTCACCCCGTCCTCTCGGGCGAGCAGCAGCGTGGCGGCGGCGCCCGCGCCCGCGCCCACCAGCGACGCGGCCGCGTAGCCCTGGCCGCCGCACTCGGCGATGGCGCACAGGAGGATGCCCTGGGCCGCGCCGTGCAGCGTCTGCACCACCGTCATCGCCGCGAGCCCGGCGTCCGAGCGGCCCTCGGGGCCCAGCTCGCTCACCGCCGCCTGCGCCAGCCGGCCTCCCGGACTGAGCCGCGCCCGCGCGAGCCGCACCAGCTCGGTGGCGTACGGGTGCTGGGGGCAGGCGGCCAGCGCGCGCTGGAAGGCCTCCAGCGCCTCTTCGTCCCTGCCACCCGCCAGCGCGTCGAAGCCCTCCGAGTAGGCGGCCTCGGCGGAGGCCGGGCACGCCTCGGGCGTGGGGACCAGGGGCGGCGCGGTGACGGTGGCAGCGTCCCGGGGCGCGTCCGTGGGGGGCGGGGCCTGGGCGGCGGAGAGGGCGACGAGCAGCAGCGTGGTGAGCGTCATCGGACGCGCACTCTATGCGAGGACCCCGGCCCCCTCGCGTAACTCCGTGCGAAGGGGCGGGAGGCCTGTGGACACGGGTATCAGGTGACCTTGGGAAGGCCACCCGCCCCGGTTGCTTTCAGCGCGCGGCGAGCGCGTCCACGTGTTGCCGCAGGGCGACCTCGTTGCCCATGCGGCCGCTGAGTCCGGCCAGCGGCTTCGCGGCCTGCTCGATACGGCCGCGGGTGCGCGGGCCCGCCGCCGCCAGCCACGCCACGCCCAGCGCCAGCTCCGCCACCTGCGGCTCACCGGTGAGGCTGGCGGCGAGCGACAGCAGCGCCTCCACCGCCTTCTTCACCTGCGCGCCGTGCAGCGGATGGCTGCTGGTGACTCCCTCGCGCAGCAGCTCCAGCAGCGCCAGCGCCGTGGCGCGCGCCTGGCGCACCGGCTCCGGGCCCGCCCCCGCGCCGTCCCACAGGCCGTTGGCGAGCTGCCGCCCCAGCAGCGCCTCCACGCCCGGGCCACCTTCCTCGCGCGAGAGGGTGGCCGGCGCCTCCGCCACGTGGAGGCTCTCGAGCTTCATGGCGCCGGTCACCTTCCCGTCGTCCTCGTCCTGGCTGTAGGCCGCGTCCATCAGGGGCTCCGTAGGGGCCAGGGACTCCAGCGGGGCGATACCCTGCTCCGCCTCGCTGTCGCCGCCGAAGAGGCCGGAGAAGAAGCCGCCCTTCTTCTTCGCGGGGGCGGACTTGCTCAGCTCCCGCATCTCCTTCATGGGCGCGACGGAGGCCGAGGGCCTCGTGGCCCTCGCGGGGGAGGGCGCCGGGGCCATGGCGGGCGGAGGCGGGGGCGCGAAGGCCCCCCCGGCCGAGGCGGGCGCGGGCGCCGGCCTGCTCCCGGGAGCGGCGGTCCCCTGGGCCCGGCCCAGGGGGCCACCCCGACGGCGCACGCTCGTCGCGCCGTCCGCGCCCTCCTCCTGCTTCGCCGTGCCGAACATGTCCCAGCCAGCCGGCGCATTCACCGGGACGACGCGCGTCTCCGGCTGCCCCGAGGCCCGGCGCTCTGCTGTGCGCTCCTCCACCACGACGAACGACGTGTAGCGGGTGACGATTTGATGCGCGACGGCCAGGTCGACGATGCGCTTCTTCATGGACTCGGCGCGGCGGCCGGTGAGTCCCGCCGCCTCCCAGCCGCGGATGCGCTCCGCCGCCCACAACTTCTCCACCGCCGGCCGGTCCGACAGCGCGGGGAAGTCCACGCGCACGGTGAGCGCGAAGGGCTCACGACCCGAGCGCCCGCGCAGCGTCACCTTGCCGGTGCCCGGCGTGGGGTAGCGGCCCAGCAGCGTCCAGGGCACGCCGTCCACCATGGGCGGCAGCTCGGACGGGGCCAGCTCCGTGCCCTCCACACCGTCGAAGCTCACCTGCAGCTCGGTGACGCGCGGCGCGAGCGCGCGGGAGAACTGCGCCACCACCTTGTCGTCGATGCGCTCGCCCGGGTGGATGAACTCCACCGCGCCGCCCGTCTGCTTCGCCAAATCGCGCAGCAGCGCGTCGCTCACGTTGGTGCCGATGCCGAACGAGTACAGGCGCGCCGTCTTCCGCTCGGCCAGCACGGCCTTGAGGATTTCGTCCTCGTTGCCCACCTGCCCGTCCGTCAGCAGCACCACCACGCCGTCCGGCGCGGTGCGCACCGCGGCCTGCATGGGCCGCAGCAGCTCCGTGCCGCCGTCGGCCTGGAGCGCCGCCACCCACCGGTCCGCCTGCTCCAGCGTGCGCTGGGTGAAGGGCACCGGCTGCGGCTCGAAGCTGCGGAAGCTGCTCTCGAAGGCGATGACGTTGAAGCGGTCGCCCTCGCGCAGGTGGCGCAGGCACAGCCGCAGCGCGGCCTGCGCCTGGGGCAGCGACTCACCGGCCATGGAGCCGGAGACGTCCACCACGAAGACCACCTCCTGCTTCGGCGGCGCGGACGCCATGGCCAGGAGGTCCGGAATCACCGTGAGCGCGAAGGTGCCCGCCTCCGCGCCGTCCTTGCGGTGCGTGACGAGCGGGGCGAACACCGCGCTCGAGTCCGGGCTGCGCAGGCTCAGCACCAGGTCGCGGTCCAGCGACACCTCGCCCCGCGAGAAGCCCACGCGCATCCGCGTGCCGCTCTCCCGGTTGACGGTGATGGCGTGCGACGGGCTCTCCACCACCACCTCGCGGCCCAGGTCCACCAGCAGGTCCATCCGCAGGCCGTAGTGCACCTCGCCGATGGGCGGCGTAATCCGGTCCGCGTCCGGCACCCGGCTCGTCGGGTCCATGCCGCCGTGGCCGGTGCGGTCTCCGGACGGCGCGCCGGGGATGTAGCGGGGGGCCACCAGCGTGGGCAGCATCCACCGCACGGAGCCCTCCTCCGCGGTGACGGCCTGGAGGAACTCCACCTCCACCACCGTCTCCTCGCCGGGGAGGAGATTTCCCACCTGCGCGGTGAAGACGTTGGGGCGCTCCTGGTCCAGGAGCGCGGCGCCATGGCCGGCGGTGACGGCGTCGTCGTAGGTGCGGAAGGCCTCCTCGCGCTCCTTCACCACGCCCTCCACGCGGCGCCCGGCGCACGTCATGGAGAAGGCGGAGAGGGTGCCGTCGGAAGGCAGCGGGAAGGTGTAGATGGCCTCCACCGGGCGCTTCTCGTCGTTGCGGTAGCGCTGGCGCACGCGCACCCGCGCATGGCCTCCCAGCAGCTCACCCGTGACTTCAACGCCCTGGAGGGGAACCTGCGCACCCTCGCGCGTGTACAGCCCGGCCTGCTCCGTCTTCATGACCTCTCCCTTTCCTGGAACTCCTCGATGAGGGCGCGCACCTTCTCGGCGAGCGCCCGGACCTTCGCGTCGGCCCCCTCCGACACGTGCAGCTCCAGCCCCGGGGCCAGCTCCCACCGCTGGTAGCGTGCCATTACCGCCGGCCGTGAGCCCATCACCGGGGGCGCCAGCACCTGCGCGTCGGTGATGACGCCGGGCGTTGACGGCCCGTACGTCGGCGGCGTCGGGGTGGTGTCCGACGCGGCGAGCTTGCGCAGCTCGTCGGCGGACAGGCGCTGCAGCTCCACCTGGATGGCGTCCAGGGGAAGGAACCGCGCCTGGAGGACGCGGATGGCCTTGAGCCGCAGCAGGTGCTCCTCGCCGTACACGGTGTCCGGCCCCCGGAACGGCGGTGCGGGGAGCAGCCCCCGCTGGACGTAGTAGCGAACCGTGCGCGGCGAGACGCCCGCCGCCTCGGCCAGCTCCGCCAACTTCCATTCGGTCTGTGTCTTGGGCGTGCTCACAACCAGGACAGTAAGAGGTGACAGTCGTGGTGTCAAGTTGTCAGTGTCGATTTGTCGCTCTCACTGGCAGGTAGGGCACCTGCTCTCCTCGAGCCGGGCCTTGCCAGTCCTGCTGTCGGGATGGGGTGCTCTCTCCTGTCAGACGGGAAGACGGGTTGCGCCACCGGGGGAGGGGTGGGACAGGGGAGGGCATGACTGGCGGCTCGGAAGGCCTGGACCTCGCGTCCATCCGGCTCATCGGTACGGCGGTGACGCCGGCGGTGATGGTGTCGGCCTGCGGCATCGTGGCGACGGGGTTGGACAACCAGATTGCGCGGATGTCGGCGCGCATCCGGGACATGACGCGCGAGTGGCGGCTCCTGCCAGAAGGGCACTCGCGGCGCGCGGTGCTGCGCGAGGAGGTGGCCATCCTGGACCGGCGCCACGCCATCCTCGCGCGGGCCATCGGCGTCACCTACGCGGCGTTGCTGTCCTTCGTGGTGACGTCGCTGCTGTACCTCGCCAAGCGCGACCTGGACATTCCGGAGGTGCTGCCGGTGGCGTCCTTCTCGCTGGGCGTGATGCTGCTCGGGGGCATGGCGCTGCTCGCGCTCGCGTCGCTGCGGCTGGGCCGGCGGGCCATTGCGCTGGAGCGGCGGGAGCTGTTCGACGAGCCCGAGCCGCCACCGTCCCCCTGAGGCGCCAGGCTCGGGAGGTCAGGAGGACATTCCCCCCACGGGCGGTCCTTCCTCCTCCTCGGCGCCGTAGCCGTCACCCGGGCGCTCGGCCACGCCGGTGCCGGTCCGGTGCATGCCCACCATGCGCAAGAGGTCCAGGGGGATGGGGAGGATGGTGTGATTGCCGCCTCCGGTGATTTCCACCAGCGTCTGCAGGTAGCGCAGCTGGAGCGAGGACGGGTTGCGGCTGAGCACGTCGGCGGCCATGGCGAGCTTCTCCGCGGCCTGGTGCTCGCCCTCGGCGGCGATGATTTTCGCGCGGCGCTCGCGCTCGGCCTCGGCCTGACGTGCAATCGCCCGCTGCATCTCCACCGGCAGGTCGATGTGCTTCACCTCCACGTTGGAGACCTTGATGCCCCACGGGTCGGTGTGCGCATCGAGCACCAGCTGGATGTCGCGGTTGATGCGCTCCCTCTCGCTGAGGAGCTGGTCCAGCTCCACCTGGCCCAGAATCGCGCGCAGCGTCGTCTGGGCGAGCTGGCTGGTGGCGTAGAGGAAGTCCTCCACCTGGAGCACGGCCTTGTCGGCGTGGATGACGCGGAAGTAGACGACGGCGTTGACCTTCACGCTGACGTTGTCTCGGGTGATGACGTCCTGCGGGGGCACGTCGCGCGCCACCGTGCGCAGGTCGATGATGACCATGCGCTCCACGAAGGGGATGAGCCAGCGGAAGCCCGCGCGCTTGAGGCCCACGAAGCGCCCGAGCCGGAACACCACGCCGTTCTGGTACTCGTTGACGATGCGCACCCCGGAGAGGAACAGCAGGAGGACGATGACGACGGGGACGAGCGTTCCGATGAGCCCGGTGATGTTGATCATGTCTTCACCTCGTCGACGAACAGCGTGAGCCCCTCCACGCGCCGCACCACCACGGGCGCGCCAGGGCGGATGGGAGTGGGGGACGTGGCGCGCCAGCGCTCGCCGTGGACGAACACCTCGCCCTGCTCGGGGCTGACGGAGGCCAGCGCGGTGCCGTGCTCGCCCACGAGGCCCACGTCGCCGCCCTGCTGCGGCAGCCGGCGCGTCTGCGCGCCCCGGTACGCCACATAGGCGGCGGCCCCCGCCAGCACCGCGGTGGTGGGCACCACCCACTTCCACGACAGGTGGAAGGAGCGGTCCACGAACCAGCCCGGGTCGAAGCGGTCCACGAGGAACAGGCCGCCCAGCGCCAGCAGCACCACGCCCGCCGCGCCCAGGAAACCGCTGGTGACGAACAGCTCCGCGACGATGAGGGCCGCGCCCACCAGCAGCAGCACCAGCGCCCCGGCGCGCACCGGCAGCGCGGAGGACGCCACCAGCGCGAGCACCAGCGCCACCCCGCCGATGAGCCCCGGGGCAATGGCCCCCGGATGCGACATCTCCACCACCAGCCCCAGCGCCGCCACGAGGAACAGCAGGTAGACGACGGACGGGTGCGCGAGCGCATGGACGGTGCGCTGCGAGAGGCTGGGCGCCAGTCCGACGATGGACGCCTCCGCGGTGACCAGCCGCACGCTGTCACCGCCCGCCACCTCCACACGCCGCCCGTCGGCCCACGCGAGGAACTCCGCCTCCGAGGCGGCCACGTGCTCCACCACGCGCAGCTCGCGGGCCTTCTCCGCCGGGACGCTGGCGCTGTCGCGCACCGCCGAGGCGGCCCACGCCACGTTGCGCCCCCGCTGCCGGGCGATGCCCTCCGCGAAGGCCACGGCGTCGTTCTCCACCTTGCGCGCCAGCTGCTTGCCGCCCGCGGCCTCCGGGTCCTGTCCCTGGATTCCGACGACGGGGTGCGCGGCGCCGATGTTGGTGCCCGGGGCCATGGCCGCGAGGTTGGACGCGAGGGTGATGAACACGCCCGCGCTGCCGGCATGCGCGCCGGAGGGCCCCACCCAGACGAGCACCGGCACGCGCGAGGCGAGGAAGGCCCGGACGATGACGCGCGTGGACTCCAGCGAGCCGCCCGGCGTGTCCAGCCGCACCAGCAGCGCGCCGTGCCCTTCCGCCTCCGCGCGCGCCACGCAGTCCTTCAGGTAGCCGCCGGAGCCCGCGTCCACCACGCCATCCAGCTCGCAGCGGGCCACGGTGGGACGCACGCCTCCGGGGGGCGCGGGTGTCTCGGAAGGAGGCGCCGCCGCGAGCAGGACCCCGGCGAGGACGCCCAGCAGCGCCGCCCCGTGGAGTCTTCGCCGCGAGCGCGTCCGCATGTCACACCCCCTGCAGCGCCGCGGGGGCGAAGGATGCGGGAATGATGCCGCGCGCGGGCAGGGGGCGCACCGAGGCCAGGTGGTCGAGCAGCAGCAGGTGGTCCCTCAGGAGCCGGGGCATGAGGAAGTTCTCCCGGACGTGTTCTCGCCCGCGCTCCCCGAGCAGCCGGGCCTCCTCGGGCTGGCGCAGCAGGCGGAGGAGCTGCTCGGCGCACTCCTCTACCGTGTCCACGAGCACGCCGCCGATGCCCTCGGGGAGCTGGAGGGGGATGCCGCCCACGCGCCCGCCGATGACGGGGGTGCCCTTCCACGTGGCCTCGGAGACGACGAGCCCGAAGCCCTCGCGTATCGACTTCTGGATGACGACGTTGGAGAACGACTGGAGCGCGTTGACCTCGATGTTGCCCACGCCGATGAGGTTGGTGAGGACGTGGATGAGGCTGTCGCCCGCGGTGGCGGCGCGGACCTCCTCGTACACGTCCCAGCCCTCGGGGTCGTCCAGGGCGAGCGAGCCGACGAGCGCGAGCTGCAGGTCCGGCACGTGGGGGCGCACGCGCTGGTAGGCCCGCACGACGCCGAGCGGGTCCTTCCACCGGTCGAAGCGGCCGACCTGGGTGACGAGGGGCCGGTGGGTGCGGATGCCAATCCACTCCAGCACGTGCCTGGCGAGCTCCTCCGGCAGCGGGTGGTTCTTGGGGCTGAGCGGGTCGATGCAGGGCGCGTAGACGTGCACGTCCTGGATGGGCAGCCCGGGGGGGATGAACCCCTCGTGGGTGAAGACGGCGGCGTCGTACGCACGCAGGTAGGGCGCGAGGAACTCCCAGTAGCTGGGGTTGGGATGGGACGTGTCGATGTGGCAGCGCCATATCCACCGCGACTCGCGCAGCGAGGACAGGGCGGCGAGCACGGCGGGCTGCGGGTCGTGGACGAAGATGAAGTCGTAGTCCTCGGAGTCGCTGATGAGGCGGCCGGCGTTGAGCTGTGCGTTGGCCAGGTAGATGGCCTTGTCCTTCTCGGTGAGCTCGCCGGGGGCGCCCTGGAGTCCGTTGTGGATGCGCTTGGTGACCTGGAAGAAGGACTCGTCGCCGTGGATGAGCTTCCAGTCGGTGGTGATGCCCAGGTCGTTGTAGAGGGGCACCAGCGAGCGCAGGATTTCGGAGACGCCGCCGCCGTAGGACGTGGCGTTGAGGTGCATGCACCGCGCGCCGCGCAGGCGCTCCGACAGGTGCTGCAGCTCATCGAGCTGCCAGTCGGGAGCGACGCCGCGGTAGCTCGCGAGTGAGCGTTTGCCGACATCCACGACGTCCAGCATGGCCCTTGCTCTCCGGGAGGAAGTGCGTCCCGAGGAAACGGTGCGCATGGTGCGAAGAAGCTTCCGCCGCTGTCCGCTGGTGGGCCGGTGCCGGACGCGCGGGGCGAGGGCCTGTCCGGTGGGCCGTGCATCCGCTGGTGGACGTTGGGCCCACGCCGCAGATTGTGGCTGGAGGGCGTGCTTCCTAGGGTCCGGCCCTCAACCTGAGTTGGAGGCTCCATGCGTCGTGTCGTCCTCATTGCCCTGTGTCTGGCCGCCATCCCGCTTGCCTGCAAGACGACGCAGCCCGAGGGGACGGAGAACCGGGAGCCCATCCAGGGCCCGACCGAGGTGCGCGAGCCCATCCAGAACGTGCCGGAGAACGGCGCGCCCGGCCCCGCCGGGCCCATGCCCGACGCGGACGGAGGCAGCGGCGGCCCGTCGGAAACGGAGTAGCGCTCCGGCCCGCGGCTCCACCGCGCCCGTGACATCACCGCCGGGCTCGGGCACGGTTCGCGCGCCGCGCCCGGGCACGGGTGCGCCGGAGGGAGCACGGTGGAGACCACGGTCTACCTGGCGGAGCGAATCTGGACGTTGGACGCGGAGCGGCCGCTGGCCCAGGCGCTGGCGGTGCGGGACGGGAAGCTGCTGGCGGTGGGCACGCGCGCGGACGTGCGGGCCGCGGCGGGGCCCGACGCGCGCGAGGTGGACCTGGGCCCGGCCACGGTGGTGCCGGGCCTGGTGGACGCGCACGCGCACATCCACGGGCTGGGGCGCAGCCTGACGACGGTGCGCCTGGAGAAGGCGCCCTCGGTGGACGAGGTGGTGCGCCGGCTGTCGCAGGCCCCGGCCTCCAGCTTCCAGGGTGACTGGCTGCTGGGGAAGGGCTGGGACCAGAACGAGTGGCCCGGTGGCGCCTTCCCCGGCCGGGCGGAGCTGGACGCGCGCTTCCCCACGACGCCGGTGTTCCTCACGCGGGTGGACCACCACGCGGCGTGGGTGAACGGTGAAGCGCTGCGGCGCGCGGGAATCACGCGAGACACGCAGGACTTCGCCGGAGGCCGCATCCTCAAGGACGCGCGCGGCGAGCCCACGGGCGTGCTGGTGGACAACGCGATGGACGTGGTGGCCGCGGTGATTCCGCCGCCCACGCGGGAGCAGCTGGAGACGCGGCTGGGCGCGGCGCTGGAGCGCTGCGCGCAGGTGGGCCTGACGGGCGTGCACGACGCGGGCATGGACCTGGACGCCTTCCGCTTGCTGCAGGCGTGGGACGCGGCCGGGAAGCTGCCCCTGCGCGTGTACGCCATGGCGGCGGGGCAGGGTGACGAGCGGCACGCGTACCTGGAGCAGGGGCCGTGGCAAGGGCGGATGCTGGCGATGCGCTCGGTGAAGTTCCTGGCGGACGGCGCGCTGGGCAGCCGGGGCGCGGCGCTGCACGAGGACTACTGCGACGAGGCCGGACAGCGCGGCCTCTTGCTGATGCCGCCCGAGGAGCTGGAGGCGCGCGCGAGGGCCTTCATGGCGAGGGGCTTCCAGGTGTGCATCCATGCCATTGGAGACCGTGCCAATACATTGGTGGTGGACGTGCTGCTGCGCGCGTCGGCGGAGACGGGCACGCAGGCGCTGCGGCACCGGGTGGAGCACGCGCAGATTCTGAGGCCGGAGGACATCCAGCGGCTGGGCGCGGCGGGGCTGGTGGCGAGCGTGCAGCCCACGCACTGCACCAGCGACATGACGTGGGCCCAGGCGCGGCTGGGCGCGGAGCGGCTGAAGGGCGCCTACGCGTGGCGGAGCCTGAAGGAAGCGGGGGCGCACCTGGCGCTGGGCAGCGACTTCCCGATTGAGAACCCGGATGTGCTGGCGGGGCTGTACGCGGCCGTCACGCGGCAGGACGCGGCGGGCCGGCCGGAGGGCGGGTGGAGGCCGGAGGAGCGGCTGACGGCGCACGAGGCGCTGGAGGGCTTCACGGTGGGCCCGGCGTGGGCGTCCTTCGAGGAGTCGCGGCGCGGGCGGCTGGTGCCCGGCCTGGACGCGGACTTCGTGGCGCTGTCGGAGGACCCGCTGGAGGGCCCGGCGCGGGCGCTGGTGGACGCGCAGGTGGTGGCCACGGTGGTGGCGGGCGCGGAGGTGTACCGCGCGCCGGGCGCGAGCTGACGGGCTCGAGGGGCGGGGCTCACCCGCCGAACATCTGCGAGCGGGCGGCCTCGGCGATGGCGACGACGGCGGGGTGGCGCAGCTTGCGCTCGACGGTGATGGCGTAGAAGCAGGTCTCGATTTCGTCGGTGCGGCCGATGACGGAGCAGCTGAACTGGCGCTCCACCTCGGCCTCGATGGCGGTGGGCATGGCGAAGACGCCGTGTCCGCGCTGGCCGAAGGCCTGGAGGAGCGCGCTGTCGTCGAAGTCCCCGGCGATGACGGGGCGCAGGTTCTGCCGCTCGAACCACAGCTCCAGCGAGCGGCGCACGGAGGACTCGTCCGAGGGCAGCAGCAGGGGGGCGCCGTCCAGCGAGCGGGGGAAGTCCTTCTTGAGCTGCACGAGCTTGCCGGCGGCGAAGAAGGACACGCCGCTCTTGCCGAGCAGGTGGTTGAAGGAGCGGACGCTGACGGGCTCGGAGCTGGGGGCGTCCGCGAGCACCACGTCCAACTCATGCAGCGCGAGCGAGGCGAGGAGCTGGGGCAGCGGGCCCTCGCGGCAGATGATGCGCAGCGACGGGCCGGCCTCGAGCGCGGGCTTGAGGAGCTGCTCGGCGACCAGCTTGGGGATGACGTCGAGCACGCCCACGTTGAGCCGGAGCTGCTGGCCGGCGGGCATGCCGGACACGACGTTCTTCAGCTCGTTGCCCAGGCGGAAGATTTCGTCCGCGTAGCGCATGACGGTGCGGCCCACGTCGGTGAGGACGAGCTTGCGGCCCTGGCGCTCGAAGAGCTTGTGGCCCAGCGACTCCTCCAGCAGCTTCAGCTGGCTGCTGATGGTGGGCTGCGCCAGGTGCAGCTCCTCGCTCGCCTTGGCGATGCTGCCCGCCCGCGCAACCGTCCAGAAATACAGGAGATGATGGTAGTTGAGCCAGCTCATGCTCATAGAGATAACCTAAGGGTTGCGTCTAAACTACCTCATTTTCTTATGGACCGCCGGACCTTAGGTTTCTCTGCGTTCCGCGGGGAGTCCCCCGGGGAGCAGACCGGAGGAGGTCCATGGAAGCCGTCAACCAGAGCATGTCCAGCCAGTCCCCTGAGCTCGAGGTGTCGGTGCCGAGGGCATCGGACGAGGTGGTGGAGGCGCGGGTGCGGGAGCACCTGGAGCTGGTGCAGCGGTTGGCGTGGAAGTACCGGTGGACGGGCCTGCCCCTGGAGGAGCTGGTGGGGGAGGGGAACGTGGGGTTGATGGAGGCGGCGGGGCGGTTCGAGGACCGGGGGATTCCCTTCGCGGTGTACGCGAACCAGTGGATTCGGGCGCGGATCCGCGCGTACGTGGGGCGCAACTGGAGCATGGCGGGCGGGCGGGCGCCGTGGGTGGTGTTCCAGCTGCGGCGCGAGCGCTCGCGGCTGGAGGCCCGGTGGGGAGAGGGGCACCCGGAGGTGGCGAGGCGGCTGGCGGAGGCGCTGGGGAAGCGCGAGGAGGACGTGGCGCGGGCGGCGGAGTCGCTGGGGCGGGACGTGTCGCTGGACGCGCCGGTGACGCCGGACGGCGAGGTGACGCGGCTGGAGGGGCTGGAGTCGGAGTGGGAGTCGCAGGAGGAGGTGGTGGAGCGCTCGGAGTGGGCCGTGAAGCTGCGGGAGAGCGTGGAGGAGGCCTGGCCGGAGCTGGACGCGCGGGAGCGGGCGCTGGTGGAGGAGCGGATGCTGGTGGACGAGGGGGCGAGCGCGGAGCTGCTGGCCCGCCGCTTCGGGGTGACGGCGGTGCGCATCCGGCAGATCGAACAGGCGCTGCGGGCGAAGCTGCGCCGCAGGCTCACCGCGAGTCTCACGCGGTGGGACGGCGAGGCGATGTCCCTGGCGGCCTGAGAGCAGAGCGAGCGGGCCCGTCAAAATGGGTGTTGACGGGTGAGGGATGGGCTCGCTATGAGGGCGCTGTTTCTCGCGGCGACCCAACACGCCCAGATAGCTCAGTTGGTAGAGCAGGGGACTGAAAATCCCCGTGTCGCTGGTTCGATTCCGGCTCTGGGCACTTCCCGCAACTTCCAAGGCCTCTGGACGCAAGTCCGGGGGCCTTTGATGTTTCCGGGCCCAGGGGGCACGAGCCCGTCGAGCAACCGACTCCGCCCCGGATACCGCGTGGCGGACCGGAGCGGCTCCTGATACGCAGCGTTCGTCGGAGGGATGGACCGAGATGGACGCGAATGCCGTGGCGGAGCTGGAGAAGGCGGGCGTGAAGGTGGACCAGCCGGACCGCCTGTACGTGGCCGTGGAGTGGCAGGACGGGAAGCACGTGATTCCCGTGGGTGAGCGCGCCCAGGTTCGCGCCGGCGAGCAGCTCGCGCACGTGACGCTCCAGCCCATCTCCAAGCTGTGGACCGGCTCCGCGGTGCCCCCCAGCTTCGCCAAGGCCCCGCCCCCCGAGTACCACCCCTTCTTCTTCCTCATCGAAGCCACCGCCGCCGCCTACTGCCGCGCCGTGCGCAACACGGAGACGGACCAGGAGTTCGAGCGGCTCTACCGCCACCTCCTCCGTCGTCCCGACGGCACCGACCGCAACCCCCTCTTCTCCTATCTCCAGGGCGCCGCGCGCCTCTACATGTCCCTGCGCGACGTCTCCCAGGCGGAGTTCGAGGCCGTCGTCGAGCGGCTCCACCAGTCCGCGAAGCACCACCAGACCCACGTCGGAAGCATCAACTACTTCCAGGACGTGCTCCGCGGCGTGCTCGGGGCCTGAGCGTTCCGGACATCTCCACGGGGGTGTCCCGCCGCGGCCCTGGCCTGCTCCTGGAGCGGGGAGCCGGGCATGGTGGGGTCGCCGCCCGGTGGACATGAAGGCTGGGGGAGCGGAGTTTGAGGAGGTGACCCACTGGTGGGGCTCGCTTCCTCATGACCCGGCAGGTAGCTTCCGCGTCCCGCATGCTCGACTCATCCCCCGCGCCCTCTTCCGCCCTCCGGCAGTGGCTGACCGATGGCTTGCTGCGCGACGAGGCGGGCCACGACCTCTATGAGCAGGGAAGGGAGCTGCTCGCCCGCAAGCGCGTCCTGTCGGTACGGACGGAGGGGGAGTCGGTCGAGGGAATCATCGCGGCCGGCCGCCAGGGGCCCTACCGTGTCCGCCTCTCCGCCACGGGAGTAGGGAACGTCTTCGACTGCCAGTGCCCCGACTTCGCGGAGCTCTTCTTCTGCAAGCACGTCATCGCCGTGGGCCTCGCCTGGCTGCGCCTGACGCGGGACGTCCCGGTCCCCCCGCCTGACGCTTCCGAGTCCGCCCGTCCCAGCACCACCGGGGCGCTGAGTGCATGGCTGGACGCCCACCACGTCACGCACGCGGGCCAGACCCGCCTCGGGATGTTGTGGCCGCACCTGCCCGTCGCTCTCCAGCGGCACGTCTTCCACTCCCTGGCGCTGAACACCGTCTTCTCCTTCCTGACGTCCGACGAGCTCAGCCGCTACCTGCGAGCCGTTGACCGCGACGCGCTCAAGGATGCGGCGTGGGCATGGCTGCTCGCGGAGGCGGAGCGGGTGCGTCGGGGGTTGGAGCAGGAGGCGGCCGCGGCACCGCGCGGGCCTCCCACGGATGCGCGGCTGGCGCCCCTGGTGGACGCGCTCCAGCGGGAGCGCGAGCGCGTGCGGGCCCATGCGCCTCCTCGCGCATTGGAGGCCAGGGCCGAGGTGCACCTCCAGGAGCGCCCGCTGCGGCTGCTCATCTCGGAGCCGACGGGGGAGGCCGCGCCGCCCGGCGTGCACGGGGACGCCTTCACGGGCGTCAGGCTGGAGCCGCGCATGCTGCTCGAAGGCCGCCCGGCCCTGGCCTGCCCGTGTCCCCAGGGCTTCCCCCAGGACACCGGGGCGCAGTGCGTGCACGCGCTCACCGCGGTGGACGCGGTGCTGGACGCGCTCAGCCGGGAGCAGGCCGGAGGGTTCAACGCGCGGCTGGCCGAGCTGCTCTTCGTCGTCCCCGGTCAGGAAATCCTCGCCGCCCTGGAGAAGGCGTCGCTCGCCTCCCGCGCTCGCGAGGCCCCGGAGTCCGTTCCGCACGTCACCTTCCGCCTCGAGGGCTTCTTCTCCGGAGGCCCGCTCTCCGTGCGGACCTACGTGCACCGGCTGACGAAGAAGGGCGGACTCTCCAAGGGCACGCAGGTGGGCTGGGGGGAAAGGGACGGCGTCCACGCGGCGCTTACCCGGCCGGATGAGCAGGAGGCGCTTGCCCTGATTGAAGCGGGCGCCGTGCTGTCGTCCTCGGGGTTCGCCTCCTCTCGCGGGGGGAACTGGCCGTTGCTGCTCCAGGTGCTGCGCGCGCTCATGCACAGCTCCCGCCTGCGCCTCGCGGAGCGCCCCGACGTGCCGCTGCGCGTTCGCGAAGCGCCTCTCGGCTTCACCTTCGAGGAGGAGGACGGAGGCGCCCTGCGCGTGCGGCCCTCCATCGAGGGGAGCGGGCTCCGGCCGGAGGACCTGTACGCGCCACCCCTGGAACTCCACGCCGCGCAGCCGTGGCTCTTCGTGGAACCCGACGTGCCGCGCGTCACGCTGGTGGCCGTGCCGCCCGAGGCACGCGCGCTGCTCGCCACGCTGCGGGAGTACGGCTCCCGGCTGCCGGCCTCCACGCGCCGCCCGCTGCTGGCGAGCCTGGGCGGACTGGAGGCCGGCTTCCCGGTGTCCCTGCCCGAGTCGCTGGAGGCCACCGAGGTGGAGCCCGCGCGCGGGTTGCTCGTCCGCCTGCGGGCGGTGGGAGAAGAGGCCCTGGAGGGCACGGTGCTCGTCCGGCCGCTGCCGGAGGCCCCGCCGCAGCTTCCGGGCGAGGGCGCTCCGGTGGTGCGCGGGCAGCGGGGCCGCCAGCGGGTCCGGGTCCGCCGCGAGCTGGACGCCGAGCGCGCCGAGGCCGCGGCGCTGCTCGGGCGCCTGGGCCTGCCCGCCGACGCGCACCGCTTCACGCGTGAGGACGCGGCCGCCTCGCTCGCGCTGCTGGAGGCGCTGGAGCCGCTCGCTGGCCCCGACGTGACGGTGGAGTGGGAGGAGCAGCCCTGGAAGGTGTCGCGCTGGGCGGACATGTCCCGTCTCAAGGTCAGGGTGGAGCGAGGGCGGGACTGGTTTGGCGTGGAGGGCGGGGTGGAGGTGGACGGAGCGCGGGTGGAGCTGGCCGTGCTGCTGGAGGCCCTGCGCCGGGGCCACCGCTACGCGCGGCTGGGGCAGGGACGGTGGTTGCGCCTCACCGAGGAGCTGCGGGAGCGGCTTGCCCCGCTGGCGGACCTGGCGCACCCCACGCGCCACGGGCTGGAGGTGAGCGCGGCGGCGGCCCCCGCGCTGGACGCGCTCGCGGAGGCGGGAGCGCGCGTGCAGGCCCCGCCCGACTGGCGCCGGCTCGCCACCCGCGTCCGGGAGGCGCAGGCACGCAAGGTGCCCGTGCCCCGGAAGCTGAAGGCCGAGCTGCGCGACTACCAGCGCGAGGGCTTCACGTGGATGGCCCGGCTGGCCGAGTGGGGGGCGGGTGCGTGCCTCGCGGACGACATGGGGCTGGGCAAGACGCTGCAGGCCCTGGCCCTGCTGCTGCACCGCGCGGGCGAGGGGCCCGCCCTGGTGGTGGCGCCCACCTCGGTGTGCTTCAACTGGGCCCGAGAGGCGGCACGCTTCGCGCCCTCGTTGCGCGTGCACTCCTATCGCGAGGCGGAGCGGGAGGCGCTGCTGGACGCGCTGGGGCCCGGTGAGGTGCTGGTCGCCAGCTATGGGCTGCTCGTGCGCGACGCGGAGCGCTTCGCCGGCACGTCCTTCGCGACGCTCATCGTGGACGAGGCCCAGGCGGTGAAGAACCCGGACACCGCGCGGGCCCGCGCGGTGCGCGCCGTGAAGGCCGAGGCCCGCGTGGCGCTGACCGGCACGCCCGTGGAGAACAGCCTGTCGGAGCTGTGGAGCCTCTACGCGCTGCTCTTCCCCGGACTGCTGGGCAGCCTCGAGTCCTTCCGCAAGCACTTCGCCGTGCCCATTGAGCGCGAGCGGAGCGCGCACGCCCGCACGTCGCTGGCCCGTGTGGTGCGGCCCTTCCTGTTGCGCCGCACCAAGGCCCAGGTGGCGCGCGAGCTGCCCGCGCGAATCGAGACGGTGGTGCCCGTCTCCCTGTCCGAGGGCGAGCGCCGCCTCTACGACGACGTGCGCCTGGCCGCGCTGGCGCAGCTGGGAGAGCAGCCGGGACCCGAGCAGCGCTTCGCGATGCTGGCCGCGCTGACCCGGCTGCGGCTGGCCGCGTGTCACCCGAGGCTGGTGGACGGGGACTCGCCGCTGTCGTCCTCCAAGTCGGAGCGGCTGCTGGAGCTGGTGGACGCGGTGCGCGCCGGGGGAGGCAAGGCGCTCGTCTTCAGCCAGTTCGTCAAGCACCTGGCCCTGGTGCGGCAGGCGCTGGAGGCGCGGGGCGTGTCCATGCAGTACCTGGACGGGCAGACGCCGCCGGCGGAACGGCAGGCGCGGGTGGAGGCGTTCCAGCGTGGGGAGGGGGAGCTGTTCCTCATCTCGCTCAAGGCGGGCGGCACCGGGCTCAACCTCACCGCGGCCGACCACGTCATCCACCTGGACCCGTGGTGGAACCCGGCCGTGGAGGACCAGGCCACGGACCGGGCACACCGGATTGGGCAGACGAAGCCCGTCACGGTGTCGCGGCTGGTGTCCGAGGGGACGCTGGAGGAGGCCATCCTCGCGCTGCACGCGGAGAAGCGCGAGCTGGCCGACAGCCTGCTGTCCGAGGCGGACGGCGCCGCGGCCCTTTCACCCGACCAACTGCTGGCGCTGCTGCGGTTTGGTGGGCAGGGGTGACGCGTCTGGCTCAGTCGAGGAGTCGGCGCTCCCAGCGGCGCAGCTCTTCGGCGGTGAGGGTGGAGTCGATGAGGTACTTCTCGTGGAAGAGCCAGGGCTCCAGGACGCGCGCCAGCTCGCGGTAGGGCGGTGGCATGCGCCCGTCCTCACCTGCCTCCGGCTCGGGGCCGACGGTGACGACGACGCGCTCGCCCTCCATCTCCTGCACGGTGATGTCAGGTGAGTGGAGGCGGGAGCGGAGGCCGGAGGCACCGCCGAGCTCGCCCAGCACGGGCTGGCCGAGGAAGGTGAGCCAGGAGGGTGTGCGGACCTTCGCGCCCAGATGCAGCGCGAGCGTGTCGAGCCTGGGGGCATCCATGCCCGGGTGGAGGAAGAGCAGCTTGCGCCGCTCGGGCTTCGCATAGAGCATGTCGTGCTCCGTGTTGAAGGCGAGTCCCGCGTGGCCGGAGCAGAAGGGAAGAGGAGCGGCCAGCTCCATCGCGAGCTCGCGTACGTGCCCGGGACCGTGTTCCTCCAGGTACTCGGTGGGCAGCCAGAAGCTGACCGCGCACACCGAAGTCGGCTCGTCCGTGGGAGGGCCGATGAGCGCACCGTAGGAGCCGTAGTAGTCGAAGCGAAAGCGATTCTCGCCGCTGGTGATGTCCGTGAGATGGATGATGGGGGTCGTGCCGCCGAGTACCTCCCCGCGAAGGTGCTCCCACGCCGCATCGTCGAGGTCATCCCAGACGCATCTCTCAGAGGAGTACCTGCTGAGGACCTCGCTGCCCAGCACACGCCGGTAGCGGTCGAGGGAGCGCAGGAGCGCGGGAGCCACCTCTCGACGCGGATGGCGCATGTAGAGGTTGATGCTCAGGGCGTCGCGCGCGATGGGCACGCCGTTGGGCTTCCGGAGGCGAATCCGGGGCGGAGGCCTGTTCATCGTTCGACTCCTATCCTGGGCGCAACACGCAGGGGGGGCACTCCCAAGGCTGCTTTATAGAGCTGCCCTTGATTGAATTCATGGTGCGGATGCCCAGCCGAATACGAGTCCCAAGCAGGTATTCCATCCAGATGGAAGCATGGGAACTTGAAGTCATAGACTGCCTGGATTTGAAAGGGGCTCCCTGCATGGATGACGACATCCGGGGCGAGCGTCCCCCACAGCTCTCCCGCATTGCCGGACTCCCGCAGCGCCGTCACATCCTCCTGGGGAATGTGCGTCGTCCTTCCGGACTTCGAGTCGTAGCGGTAGTGCGGCTCCAGGCTGAAGCCTCCGGGCCGCAACCTGCCCAGCCGCTCCTTCACGCACCTGAAGGCCTCCTGGTGCATCTCCGCGCCGAGCTGCGCGGACCGGCTGACACGCCTGCCCGTCGCATCCCTCACCTGCTGGTTGCACTCCTCCCTCGTGGGGCTCGGAGCCGCGAAGTCCTGGCGATGGCGGAGCAGGACCTCGGAGCGCGCCAGGTCGGCGCATTCGACCAGTATCGCTTCGATGAGGTCCTTGACGGGGTCCTCCAGCGCGCGCACGAGCACGTAGCCCGTGGTCGCCGCCGCGGCCAGAGTGGGGCTCGCCGTCTCCCCGCCAGCGAGTGCCGCGCAGTTGGCGGGGGTCTGCCGGCAGGAGTTGGACACCGTGTCGAAGCGGTAGGGCTCGGCGCGTCTCGGAGCAGGTGTGCCCGCACAGGCGGCGAGGAGCATGCAGCCCGCAGATATCCACCAGCGCCGGGAGTGGGGCAGCAACATGGTGGTCCATTCGTGCGGCTCGGGGCGGGTTGGATGCAGGGTCACGAGGTGAAGGCCTTCAGGAGGAACAAGGCCCAGCCCGTATCAATCCATCGGGTCGAGTCCTTCGGAGTGCCTTCGAGGTAGCGCAGTTGGTTGACGCGCGCCTCATCGAGCATCCCACCGGATTCATATGCATCCTGTCGGGCCAACATCGCCCAGGCGATGTCCGTGAGGCTGACTGTCCGTTCCGCGAACCCGTCCTCTCCACCGTCGATACGCAGTCCTCCTGCTGGAGCCCTGCCTGCGACGCGGCACCGCTTCCCGCTGTGTTCGATGATTCGGCCCGGTGGGTTCTCCGCCAGGAAGCGGTCGACCCATATGGCAGCCTGGGTCATTGCCTCATCCGGCAACCGTTTCGAGCTGCTGCGTCCATGCCCGAGTGCGCGCCAGGTGCCGTAGTCCACCGGCTCCGAAAGAGCCCATTGGCCCTCATCGTCCTTCCAGCGCGCCACACCCCAGTAGCGCCATGGCTCCTGCGTGGTCTCTCGCGTCAGGACGAATGCAGTCTCGGCGGGGCGGCGGTCCGCGACTCTCAGGTCCAGCCGGTCAGGCCCGGTGAGTACGCCCTGTTTCGTGACGCATAGGAACAGATGACCTTCGTAACGGCCTGTCCTGGGTGCCCCGCTCAGACCGAAGTGCTCCTCGAGCTGCTCATCCGTGAGCGGAGCCGCACGCTCCGGGCCCATTCGCTCGGGCGGGATGACCTCGACGAGCAGGGCGATGGGCACCACCTCTTTTCCTGCCTCGAACGAAGGGCGCTCCGGGTTGTCGGAGCGAAGAGTCCAGTGCCCCTCGCCGCGGACGAGCCGTTTGATTTGATATCCAAAGCCAGCGGAGTCCGGCACCTGCACGAGGGCGACCTTCCCCTCCACCGAGCCAGCGCCAGCCGCTCGGGCGTAGCGCATGACCAGCCAGTCGCCGTCGCGAATGGGCCGCTCGCCACCTTCCATCGAATCGCCGGAGGCGCGCACCGCGAACAGTCCTTCGCCGCGTGCCTGGACTGGCAACCGGACATGCTCCGCTTCCGGTGCGCTCTCCAGCGACACCGCGGGGTTCACCGCACCCGCGGCTGCTCTCAGGCTCGGGAAGGCCACCAGCGTTCCAGGGCGAATGAATGGAACCACCTCCGCCTGCACGGGTTCCACCCACCAGCCGTCGGGCCCAGGGGTGAAGCGGACGCGGAAGGCCGTGCCCGGCAGGCCCGCGGTGGGACCAAACCACTGTCGCAAGAGGTCCGGGAGCTGGTTGCGCTGAGAGCCCGGTGGCCGTGCCACGTTGACGGCGATCTTCACGAAGTCGAAGCGCCAGATGCTTCCATCCGGGAGCCGAACGTCCGTGGGGCCCAGCGGGAGGTCCGGGCGCTTGTCGCGGTCCGGTAGCTTGAGGATGGGGTCTCGTTTGTTCGAGAAGACCTTGGCCTCGAATGCTGTCCCCTCCTCCTGTTGTTGCCGCCGACGCCGGTACTGCGCGAGCCGGTAGTCCACCAACTCGTAGGTCATCTCCTCGAAGGACTGTCGGGCGTCAGGCTCGAGCGGGAGTCGCGGGACGAATTGGTCATTCTCCACCCGGAACCACTTGCTGCCCTGGGTCCACGCCTTGATGGGATTGGCCTTCCAGTAGGCGAGGAACTTCGCGGCGCTCGGGTTTCGAGGGTCGTCCAGTGCCTCCACGTCCTGCAGGTCCTGGAGCAGCTCGGGTGAGCGCTGGAGGATGGCGAGGCTTCGCCGCGCCAGCTCTGGCAGGGCCATTCCCCGCTCCAGGGCGTTCGCTTCGAGGAGCGCCTCCAACAGCACCATCTTGAAGCACTTGCTCATGGGCGTGAGCTCGAGCTCCTCGAACCAGTCCTGTCCCTTCTTCAGCGCGAGAGCCTCGCCCTGCTCGAGGTCTCCCTCGCTCCTCACGAAGTTGAACCAGCTTCCGTGCGCCTTGCGCAGGGTCGAAGGGGGAGAACCCCGGCGGTACAGCTCGCCTACGCTGGGGCGCTCTCCGCGCGCGTCTCGAAGCTCACGGTAGCTTCGCTCGACCTCCGAACCTCCCGAGGGAAGCAGCTGCTTGAGCAGGTCCTTGGCCTCCAGCTCGACCTGCACGGCACATCCAGGGGGCAGCTCGGGTTCCTTGCCGTCCACCAGGAAGTCGCGCAGCGACACCGGACTTCGTCCCAGCGCGAGCAGCGTGCGCACCCGGTCGAGGAACAGCTTGTGATTGCCCACGAAGTCGATGACGGTGACCTGTTCCTTGCCCTCGAACTTTCGCAGCCCCCGGCCGAGCTGCTGGAGGAACACCACCGGTGACTCCGTGGGGCGCAGCATCACGACCCGGTCGATGCTCGGGACGTCGACACCTTCATTGAACAGGTCCACGGCGCATACCGCGTCCAGCGTGCCCTCGGCGAGTCGCCGGAGTGACTGCGCCCGGTCCGCCGAACCCGCGCCCGCGTAGACCGCGACCGCGCGTACACCCTGGTGATTCAGCCATTGCTGGACGTAATGGGCGTGGCTCACCGAACAGCAGAACACCAGGGTGCGGCTCGCGGTGTGCTTGCGCCACGCGCGCCACAACGTCTGCATGCGCGCTTCCGTCTGCACCGCCTCGGCGAGCTGCTCGGGGTCGAAGCGCCGGTTCCTCCAGGGGATGTTCTCGTAGTCCACCTCGTCCTTCAGGCCGAAGTAGGCGAACGGCGCGAGCAGTCCTTCCTGGATTCCTTCGCCCAGGTCCGAGCGCCAGGCGAGGTGGTCATCGAAGAGTCCGAGCACGTCACCGTCATCCGCGCGCTCGGGAGTCGCCGTGAGGCCCAGCAGGAACCGCGGCTCCAGGCACGCGAGGATGGCCCGGTAGCTTGCCGCCGCGGCGTGATGCACCTCATCCACGATGACGTAGTCGAAGCTCGCCGTTTCCCGGAGCCGCTGGAGCATTTCGGAACGAGAGAGCTTCTGCACGGACGCGAAGACCACGTCTCCCGCGAGCTGGGAGCGCTCACCGACGCACCAGCCAAAGCTCAGTGTCGGCAGCTGCCGCCGGAACGTTTCCGCCGCCTGGACGAGCAACTCCTCGCGATGGGCGAGGAAGAGCACTCGCGGCGTTCGCTCCAGCTCCCTCCCGAAGGCTTCCACGTCGAGCGTGGCGAGCAGGGTCTTCCCCAGGCCGGTCGCGAGGACGACGAGCGCTCGGCGCCGCCCCTCCCTCCGGCTGCGTGCCAGCTCCTCCAGGGCCTTCTGTTGCAAGGCATGCGGCTCACGCCTGGGGAGCGCCGGCTCTGCTTCCACGTCGCCCGCCGGCAGCGCGCGCCCCGCCTCCCTCGCACGAAGCGCGTAGCGCTCCACCCACTCCGCATCCAGCGGGGAAGCCCGCGTCCACCAGCCCTCGAAGGCCTCGACCACCTCCTGCCAGGCTCTCGGGTCGCGGTCCTTCTCCACGCGGAGGTTCCACTCGATGCCTGTCTTCAGCGCTGCCCGGGAGATGTTGCTCGAACCGACATAGGCCACCGCGAGCCCCGGGCCGTGGAAGCGCCACGACTTCGGATGGAAGGAGGGCACGCCCTGCTTCTCCACCTCCACCACGCGCGCCTCGAACCGGCCTCGCCCCGCGCGCTGGAGCGCGGTGTCCTCGTCCATCCAGTCGAGCAGCCTGCGCAGCGCATCCGCCTGGGTGATGGCGAGGTAGTCGCCCGTGAGGATTCGGACCCGGGCCCCACGGGTCAGCGCCGCGTCCACGGACTCGCGCAGCACTTCCAGCCCGCTGTCCTGGACGAAGGCCGCGAGCACCGCGACCTCCATCGCCTGCGAGAACAGGGGCTCCAGATGATGGATGAACGGGTCCTTCGCGCCTCCCGTGGCCAGCGGTTTCGCCTGCCCGGTGAGGTAGTTGCCCCTGCCGGGAATCACGTGCCGGACTCCGCCGCGAGGGTCCGCCATGTCTCCGGTGAAACGCGGAATGACATGCACGTGCAGATGGAACACCGTCTGCCCGGCCGCCTGACCCACGTTGATTCCAATGTTGTAGCCGTGCGGCTGAAGCTCCAGCTCCAGGCGGCTCCGCACCACGTCCACCAGCTCGAAGATGGCTCGCTGTTCCTCGGGCGAGGCCTCGAACCAGGTGGCCACCAGCCGCCGGGGAATCACCAGCGTGTGGCCCGGACTCACCGGGAAGCCGTCACGGATGGCGAAGGCATGCGCGTTCGACGCCACCCACTGGGATTCCGGTATCGACAGAAAGGGGGAAGACACTCGGGGACTCTAACCCACCCATCTTCCAGGCTTTCCTCCACTCCGGGTCCGTGTCCCCCGTCCCACCCTCCCGGGTCACCCGGGAGGACGGCACCTGGAATATGGTGCCCGGCCGCCCGTTCCCGGGCGTCTTCCTCACGACAGGAGCACGGATGTTCCGTCAGTCGTTACTCTGGGCGTCCAGCCTGGCCCTGCTCGCGGCCCCCGTCGCGCTCGCGCAGGGACAGGGCAGGGCGGCGACGAAGCCCGCCGCGGCCGCCACGCAGAAGCTCGGCGCAGGCATCGAGGCGCGCACCCTCAAGAATGGGATGAAGGTCATCGTCTGGCCCGACCAGGACATCCCCAACGCCGTCCTCTACAACTGGTTCCGCGTCGGCAGCCGCAACGAGTACCCCGGCATCACCGGCCTGTCCCACTTCTTCGAACACATGATGTTCAACGGCGCCAAGAAGTACGGCCCCGGTGAGTTCGACCGCGTCATGGAGGCCAACGGCGGCGCCAACAACGCCTTCACCTCCGAGGACGTCACCGTCTACATGGAGTGGTTCCCCCGCTCCGCCCTCGAGCTCATCTTCGACCTCGAGGCCGACCGCCTCCAGAACCTCGCCTTCGACCCCAAGGTCATCGAGTCCGAGCGCGGCGTCGTCTACTCGGAGCGCCGCTCCTCCGTGGACAATTACAACGCCGGCGCCCTCCAGGAGCAGGTCCAGGCCACCGCCTTCGTCGCCCACCCGTACCAGTTCCCCGTCATCGGCTGGCCGTCCGACATCGAGTCCTGGAAGCTCGAGGACCTCCAGCGCTACTTCAAGACGTACTACGCCCCCAACAACGGCACCCTCATCGTCACCGGCGCCGTCACCCCCGCCGAGGTCTTCGCGCTCGCCGAGAAGCACCTCGAGCCCATTCCCTCCCAGCCCGCTCCCGCCCCCGTCCGCACCCAGGAGCCCGAGCAGAACGGCGAGCGCCGCATCGTCGTCCGCAAGCTCGCCCAGTCCCCCATCCTCCAGCTCGCCTACCACGGCATCTCCGGGAAGGACCCGGACGCCGAGGCGCTGGATTTGCTCCTGCGCATCCTCTCCAACGGCGACTCCTCGCGCCTGCACCGCCGCCTCGTCGAGGAGGCCCGTGTCGCCATCAACGTCGACACCCTGTTCTCCCCCGGCTTCGACCCGTCCCTCGTCTGGATTCAGGCGGACCTGCCCCCCGGCGGTGACCTCGCGAAGGTGGAGGCGATGCTCACCGAGGAGCTCGCCCGCGTCGTGAAGGACGGCGTCACCGAGGCCGAGCTGCGCAAGGCCCGCAACATCGCCCTCGCCGGCTACTGGCGCAGCCTGGAGACCAACAACGGCCGCGGCCGTGCGCTCGGCGCCGCTGAGGTCTTCCGCGGCGACTACCGCCAGCTCTTCGACGCCCCCGCCCGCTTCGAGAAGGTCTCGCGCGACGACGTTCGCAAGGTCGCCGCGCGCATCTTCAACCCCCAGCGCCGCACCGTCGGGTGGCTCGTGCCCACCGACGAGACCACCCCCGACACCCGCAAGGAGGCCACGCGATGATGGCGCCCCTCTCCTGGAAGGTCCTGCTCAGCGCGCTGCTGCTGTCCGCCTTCCCCTCCGCCGCGCAGGGCCCCGCCGCTCCGGCCCCGAAGCCGGCAACGCCTGCTCCGACTCCGGCGCAGGGTGTGACGCTCCCCAAGGCCACCACCGTCACGCTGAAGAACGGCGCGAAGCTGCTCCTCGTGGAGCGGCGCGACTTGCCGCTCGTCTCGTTCAGCGCGTGGATTCGCGGCGGCGCGCTCGGCGCTCCCGCCGGCAAGGAGGGCCTGGCCGCCCTCACCGGAGAGCTGATGCAGAAGGGCGCCGGCGCTCGCGACGCCCGCCAGTTCGCCGAGGCCGTGGACGGTGTGGGCGGTACCCTCGAGGTGCTGCCCTCCCTCGAGGCCCTCCTCATCCATGGCCAGTTCATGTCGCGCGACACCGGGCTGATGGTGGAGCTGCTCACCGACATGCTCACCCGCCCGCGCTTCTCCCAGGACGAGCTGGAGAAGACGCGCGAGCGCATGGTGTCCGAAATCGCCTCCGCCAAGGATGGCGACCTGCGCGCCCTCATCGGCGCCTACTTCCAGGCGTTCCACTTCACCGGCCATCCGTACGGCGCCCCCGTGAGCGGCAGCGAGGCGTCCCTCCCGGGCCTCACCCGCGAGGACGTGCTCGCCTACGCCAGGAACCACCTCGGCGCGGACCGGCTCATCCTCTCCGTGGTGGGCGACTTCGACGCCAAGGCGCTCGCCGCGAAGCTGGAGTCTTCGCTCGGCGGCTGGGCGAAGGCCGCGTCGCCGGCTCCCGAGGTGCCCGCCACCTCCGTCTCCAAGGGCCGCCGCGTGCTGCTCGTGGACAAGCCGGACGCCACCCAGACCTACTTCTGGATTGGCAACACCGGCATCTCCCGAGATGACCCGGACCGCGTCGCCGTGGAGCTGGCGGAGACCGTGTTCGGCGGCCGCTTCACCTCGCTGCTCAACACCGAGCTGCGCGTGAAGTCCGGCCTCAGCTACGGCGCCAGCTCGTACTTCATCCGCAACTCGCGCCCGGGCCCCGTGGTCATCAGCTCGTACACGAAGACGGAGTCCACCGGCCGTGCGCTCGACCTCGCGCTGGACGTGCTCTCGCGCTACCGGCAGACGGGCATGGATGACGCCATGCTCGCCTCGTCCAAGGCGTATGTGCTGGGCCAGTTCCCGCCCACGCTGGAGACCGGCACGCAGGTGGCCGACAAGCTGTCCGAGCTCGCCTTCTACGGGCTCGACTCCAGCGACGTGGACGGCTTCGCCAGCGCCGTCTCCGCCGCCACCCGCGACAGCGTACGCGCCGTCATCCAGCGCACGCTGCCCTCGCCGCAGGACCTCACCGTCGTCCTCATCGGCAAGGCGTCCGCCATCCGCGACGTGGCCCGCAAGTACGGCACCGTCACCGAGATGAAGATTTCCGACAAGCGCTTCGCTCCGCCCGCCGCCCCCGCGAAGAACTGACGCACGCCGCACGCCGCCGGCCCGAATCCTGTCGGGCCGGCGCATGTCAGGTTGCTCACCAGGCGACGTCAGAGGCCCCCGGTAGGGTGCTCCACCCTTCCCAATCTTCTCGGGGGTTTCATGTACCTGCGTCACTTCTCCCTTCTGCTCTGTGCCACGTGGCTGGGCTGTGCTGGCGGCGAGCCCGGCACCTCGCCGGAACTCCAGGACGGCCAGTCCCAGGTGGACACCGACTCCACCGGCGGCGACGGCACGTGGATGGGCGTGCCCATCACCGAGGGCTGCGCGTCCGACGGCGGCACTCCCGCTGGCGACACGGTGCTCGTGACGAGCACCACCCGCTTCCACACCGCGGTGGGCGTCGCGACGCGGCTCAATGACCTGTCGGCAAGCCCGCCCCAGCTGCTCATCCCCAACGGGACGACCTTCACGCACCTCACCGGCACGGCCGTGGACGGCGGCTACCAGTTCTCCGGTGTGCCCTCCGGCCCGTACTACCTGAAGGCCGGCTCCAGCTACATCATCACCGATGAGCGGCAGGTGGACCTCGGCGGCAACCGCCTGGGCCGTCCGGACACCGTGTTCAGCCCGGTGACGACGACGCCCGTGCAGCTCAACCTCGTCGGTATGGCGCCGTGGGCGCAGTGGCTGAGCAGCTCGTTCCCCGGCTCCAGCCTCCAGGTGGCCTCCCGGCAGGTGGACCTGTACGGCGGCGTGGACATCCTCGACATCGACCCCACCGGTCAGACGAGCGTCGTCTCCACCGGCTCCGAGCTGTGGGCCGGCACCGGCCCCATCCCCGTGTTCGAGGCGGACAAGGGGGACCGGCTGGTCGTCAACCAGCTCCACCCCATGGACGCGGGCACGCTGCCGGATGGCGGCGCGCTGGGCTACTCCACGGTGGTGCGCAGCGTGGAGATGGGCGCCTTCGACTTCACCCCGGACGGCACCACGCCCCTGCCCATCACCGGGGTGATGCAGCCGGTGCCCATGGCGGAGTTCCCCATCGAGTGGCGGCTGCCCCAGTACACCGCCCGGGCCGCCGAGGTGCACCCGTCGGCCACGCCGTCCACTCCGTACTTCTACGTCACGCCCGCCGCACACGGCCTCTCGGACGGCTGGGTGGGCTACTCGGGCGAGCTGCTCACCCTGCAGCTTCCCCGGGGCGCTTCGTACGACTTCACGCGCCGGCTGACGTACGGCAACCCCTTCCCCTCGAGCTGGGGCACGGTGGCCTCCGCGCAGTACTCGTTCCGCACCCTCCAGCCCATTCCGGATGGCTCGGGCAGCCAGTTCTACCTGTCGGGGACCATGGTGACGTACGACCGGCTGGACAACCTCGTCGCGGGTCCCGTGCAGCCCCGCGTGTCTCCGCCTCGCGGGCTGAGCATCGACGGTGTGCCCGCGAGCGTGGCGCGTGAGGTGGGCTCGGCCAGCCCCGTCATCTCGTGGCAGGCGCCCACGCTGGGGGTGCCCTCGGCGTACCGGGTGGCCATCTACAAGTTCGACCCGGAGCTGTTCTTCGGCACGTCGTTCGTCCGCTTCTACGTGCCTGGCTCGGTCACCCAGGTGCGGCTGCCGCCCGGAGCGCTGCCTTCGGACGGCATCTACTACCTGCGCGTGGCGGCCATGGAGTCACCCGGGTACGACGTGGAGCGCAAGCCGTTCACCTACGGCGAGCCGCTGCCCTTCGCTTCCTCGGAGGCCATCAGCTCCTTCTTCACCACGCCATGAGCTGACTCGCCGGGCCCGCTACTTCGCCAGCGCGCGGTAGCGGGTCTGGCACCTGTCGAATCTCGCCTGCACCGAGCGCGCGAACCACGCGGTGGTGCGCTCGGTCTTCAGCTTGGGGCTTCGCAGCGTCACCTGGGGGAGCTGGGCGTAGGCAGGGGACTCGCCCGTCTCCCGCGCGTAGACGCGCCTCACCGCGCGGTACGTGTCGGTGTCCTCGAAGTCCCGCTCCTTCTCCTTGCGCACGTCGCGGCGCACCTGCCGCTCGCTGAGCTCCGGTGCGTAGCGCTCGCGGAAGGCGAGCAGCGCCTTGAGAGACTTGCTGTCGTCGTCCAGCGGCTCGCCCTGCTTGTCGTAGAGCTGGAGGTCTCCGTCCGGCGCCAGCGCCAGGCCCGTGAGGCGGCTCACCTGCGCCTGCAGGGCCGCGTTGCGCGAGGCGTAGACGCCCGCGTTGTAGTCCGCGAAGCGGAAGAGGGGCTCCGGGTAGGCGGCCTCGTAGCCCAAAAGCCGCGCGGTGCCGTAGCGCACGCCTCCCGCCCGCGTGTACATCCGCTCGCGCACCTCCACCGGGTCCGCGTCGTCGCCTTCCTTCTCCATCGCGTACCGCACGCTCACCTGCATGGAGCCGGCGGTGGTGATGGGGTTGAGGTCCTCCAGCTTCCCCGTCGCGAAGAGCGAGCTGGCCAGGTCCGCCAGCGCGTACGTCTTCGGGTACTTGTCCTCGTAGAACGCGAGGATGTCCCGGAAGAGCCGGTCCAGGTCGTGCTCGGTGCGCACCGTGCGCAGCCGCTCGTCGAAGGTGCGCTTCTGGCCCGGCGCCTTGCCCTCCATGACGGAGGCCAGCGCCTTGCGGCCCAGCGGGCCCAGCTTGTCCGCGTGCGACTCCAGCCGCGTGCGCACCAGCTTCGGCAGGCCGGGCACCGCCGGGTCCTCCTCGAAGCCGGACTCCTGCTCGATGACGGCCAGCACCGAGCACACCGCCGGCGGCGAGGGCGCGAGCTCCTCCACCTCCAGCGCGGCGAGCACGTCCCTCGCCCAGCCCTCGCGCTCCTTCACGTCGGGAGGGAGGAGCCGCGCCACCTGCTCCACGGTGAGCCGGGGCGGCGGCGGCACGGAGGGCTCCAGCGTGCCCGCTCCACGCCTGCACGCGGTGAGCGCGCAGGCCGCGAACAGCACGGCGAGCCAGGGGTGACACCGCGTCCCGGATTGCCGGGGTGCTACTTCCTCCATATGTGCTCGCCTCCAGGGCTCCCCACTCGGACACTGCAACAGCCGGTGGAGTGCCATCGCCCGCGAGTCGCCCGTTCCCTCGACGGGAGGGCGGCCGGGCGACCTGCCGTGAACCGGGGCGTCATACCGCGTGACGCCCCGGCGCCGGGGAGGAAGCGTGACGCTAGCGGCGAATCTGCACGTCGCGCGCGACGGTGCGGCCGCCCATGAGGACGAACTGGGCGCGCACCGGCGTGCCCTCCTCGAGCCCGCGCAGGGAGACCTTGCGGCCCTGGCGCAGGCCCCGGCTGCGGCGGTCCAGTTGCAGCTCGTAGACGCCGCCCTCCTGGTCCTTCACGGTGATGGCGTTCTTGCCCACCCGGGTGACACGCCCGCTCACCGAGCTGGAGGCGATGACCACCTCCTCCAGCGACGCGCCCGCGTTGCCGCTGCCGCCCGTGGCCGCGTCCTTCGCCGCGCGCGCCGCGCCCAGGTGCCAGGCCTCGTCGTCACTCGCCTGCACCGCCTCGTAGCCAATCATCACCCGGCCGCCTCGCGCGGGCGCCTGCGCCGTGCCGGCCGCGGTCGTGCCCGTGGCGGGCGCACCCGTCGTGCCCGCGCTCGCCGTGCCGGCCGCTGCTGGCTGGGTGCCCGTCGTCGCCGTGTTGGCTCCCGCCGGAGCGCCGGTCGTCGAGCCGCCCGCGGTCGGCTCACGCACCTGCGTGCCGGTGGGCGGCGCGCGCCGCTCCGCCGTGCCGGGCTGGGCCACCATCGGCCCCTGCGCCACCGCATTCGTCACCGGCGCATGGGCTCCCAGGGCCCCTGTCTCCGAGGTGTCCGGCGTCGCCACCGCCATGCTCGGAGCGGCCGACGAAGTGTTCTCCTCCCCACGCTCATGACACCCCGAGGCCAACGCGCAGAGTCCCACCATTCCCACCCACGCCCATCGACTGCCCATCCGTACACCTCGCGTTCCCATCCGAATTGACTCGCGGCTTGCCGCTGCAAGCTGCGTGCTTGCCCGTCAGGGTGGGAGCGACGTCACCGGTAACACGGTGGCGGGTGGACAATGGCCACCCGGCGTGTGCGGTGGCGGACGGTGGCGTGGCTCCTTCACGCCGCGCGGAACGGCACCCGGCCCCTCGGGCGGCAGTCCCGTGGAAGGAATGTTCCTTAGGATTCAACAGAACTCTGGAGCGGCCCGAGCAGCCAGCCATCCCTCTAGAGCCGTGGTGAGCCTGTCCTGGCCGCGCGCGAGCGTCTGCCACCCGGGGCGTCCGTTGTGTTTGAGGTGGCCGCCCAGCCCGCCCAGGGCGAGGAGTGCCTCACCGCAGGTGGGTTTGGGGCCGAGGTGCACGCGCACCGAGAGATGGCGCAGCAACGCGAGCTCGTCGGGGCTGAAGAGGTCCGTAGCGAGAGTGGTGGGGGACTGGTGCGCCAAGGTTCTGAGGGCCAGCAGGCGCCAGGCCAGCGGAAGCAGGAGTGCGAGGGCGTTGAGCAGCGCGTGCAAACTCATCAACTGACGCTTCTCCAAGGCACAGCCTGTCTTGAGGGCCTTGAAGAGTTCCTCCACACTCCAGCGTGCCCGGTAGCAATCCACCACGTGCGCGACAGCCTCCGGGGTGTCCACCGGCAGCGTCGTCAGCAGCACCCAGCGCACCGGTTGCTGGCCCTCGGCAGGCCGCGGCTCCACCACCTCCACCGCATTGAGAGTCAGGGTGGAGGGCACGTCCGCATCGCGTTGGGAGTACTCGCTGGCGTGCAGGACCAACCCGCTTCGGGCACGCACCTCAAGGTGCGCGGTGCGCGCCTGCCGTGCGGGCTGCTTTTTGGCGGGCGCGCCCCCATTGCGGCCCTTCCACCGGGCCTTGACCGCCCCGAGCGACACCTCTCGGGTGAGCAGTGTCGGTGCGGTTTCGAGTGCGGCGTGTAGGTGGCGGGCCGGGTCCGTCTCAGAGCCCAGTGCGTCCACCAGCCGGTTGAAGCGAGTGCGGATGACGAAGGCGCAGTCATGCTGGGTCAGCTCGTAGAAGAGACGGAAGCTGTCGGCCTCCTGGTCCATGACGTGCACCACCTGGGGCACGCTGGCCTGGGTGCACCGCTGCTGCACGGTGTGCGCCAGCGTCTGCCACATCTGCGACTCACGCTCTGCCTGCGGGCGTGCCTGGCTCTCCTTCTTCTGCTGCGCAGTGGTGCGCTTGGGGCGCACAGGACGCACGTGGGGGTGCAGTCCGACAACGCCCAACGGGTGCGCCAGCACGTGCTCAGGCGACGGTAGACTGCAGGCGAGCGCCAGGTGGGCCTCGAAGCCGGATTCGCCTCGGTTGAGCGTCCCCACCCCCTCGCGCACGCCCGCCTCACTGCCCACAAACCGCACGTTGGTGGTGTCGTGAGCGACGACCACGGGGCGGCCCTGCGCTGCCGCGGCCTGGCAGCGCGCAAGACTCTGCGCGATATGGGGCGCCAGCACGTCCGCCCACTCCACCTTCTTATTGCTCAGCAAGCGGTAGCACCCCTCCAGCTCCGCCGCGCCTCGGCAGGCTTCCGGAAAGCTAGTGCCGGGCGCAGGCGCGAGCCGCTCGGCAATGGCCACCAACCTCTGGGTGCGACGGGTGTCCCCCAACTGCGCTGACTCATACTCCTCTGGAAGCGGAGGCAGCCGGGCTGAAGAACAGGCAGGCACACTGGCCGCAGCAGGCTTCTTGCGCAAGAGCATCTATGCGCAACCCGTCTCGCGTTCTGTTGAATCCTAAGGAATGTTCCTTCCGCTCCTACCGGCGACGGGTGCCAGCCCCGTGGAAGGAATGCTCCTTCCGCCTGGTGTGGCCCGGCCCCTGGACCCATCCCTTCGGTGGCCGTCCCGTGGAAGGAATGCTCCTTCCACCTGATGCGGCCCGGCACCTGGACCCATCTCTTCGGGCCTGTCCCGTGGAAGGAATGCTCCTTCCGCCTGATGCGGTCCGGCCCCTGGACCCATCTCTTCGGGCGGCAGTCCCGTGGAAGGAATGCTCCTTCCGCTCCTACCGGCCACGGGACGGGGCGCGGGCGCGGCGGGTGCGCTCCCCGTCACGCCAGCCCGGGCAGGCACCGGCTCGGCTCAGCTCGCGAGCAGGCGCGACACGGCCTTCACGTGCGAGCGCACCAGCTCTCGCGCCGCCATCAGCTCGGTGGAGTCCTGGGGCGTGTAGCCGAGGCACAGCACCACGTCGTCCTCGGTCGACGCGCGCATGCCCAGGCGCACGTAGTCCACCGTGCGCGGTACCGGCTCGCCCTCGGCGTCCCGGCTGAAGCGGCCGAACACCGTGGCCTTCGCGTCGCGCCGGGGTGCGGTCTCCTTCAGCGCGAAGAGCTTCCGCACCGCCGCGAGCACCTCCGGCTTGTCCATCAGCACCTCGGGCTTCGCCGGCCCGCCCAGCTCCCATTCAATGAGCCGCAGGCAGCCGCGCACGAACTCCACGTCGGTGATGACCAGTCCGTACAGGTACCAGTCCGCGCACGCCACCTGGACCAGCCGCGCCTGCGCATCCGTGAGCCAGCCGAAGGACGGACACGTGAAGGTCTCGCACACGGAGGCCCGGTACACGCCACAGTCCCGCAGGTCCGTCCCGCCCGTCACCAGCGGATGCCCCAGGCAGCCCACCTGCTTGCGGTCCTTGTCCAGGAACCCCAGCAGCGGACACACCCGCACCGCGGAGAACATCGGCTCCGCGCGCCGCGCCGCGATGAGCTCGCGCGCCGCCGCCTGCCAGGCCGACGCCTCCCAGGGCACCCGGCGCAGTCGCTCCGTCTGCATCGCGAGCTGCTCGGTCAGCGCCGCGCGCGAGTGGTCCCGGAAGTTGTACAGGCCACAGCAGGCGCCACACGAAGCGCCGCCGCCGGGTTGGCACAGGTGGAAAGAAACAGTCACGCTTTACATCTTACGAGCACCAACAATCGGTGCATCAGAAACGTGCTGGCCTGCCCCGGCACCCGGGCCGTCCCTTCATCCGTCCAGACGCGGAGGGCAGCCAGGCAGGCGGGCGAAGAGGTCAAAACCACTCGGGGCGCATGCGGGCGTAGGAGTCCTCGCCCGTCCGGCACAGCGCGGCCAGCAGGGGCACGCGAGGCAGCTCCACGGCGAACCAGTACTGCGCGGCCGCCAGCTTGCCCTCGTAGAAGTCCCCGTCGCCACCGCGCGCCAGGCCTTCCTTCGCCGCCGCCGCCTGGGCCAGCCAGCGCCACGCCACGGCGAGCACGCTGAACAGGTCCAGGAAGTCCGCGCTGTGGCGCAGCATCAGCTCCACCTCGCCGGACATGCCGCGCGCGCCCAGTGCGCCCACCACCTCCGCGACCTCGCCCAGCGCCGTCTCCAGCGCGTCGCACCACGCGGCCTCCACGCCCGCCTTGCGCGCCCGCGCCACCGTCGCCGCCACCTCCTCACCGAAGGCCTGCAGCGCCGCGCCGCCTCCCGCCACCACCTTGCGCCCGAGCAAATCCAGGCCCTGGATGCCGGTGGTGCCCTCGTGGATGCTGTTGAGCTTCTGGTCCCTCAGCCAGGCCTCCGGCGGGTACTCACTGGAGTAGCCGTAGCCGCCGTGCACCTGCACCGCGAGCGCGTTGGACTCGAAGCCGCGCTCCGCGGGGAACGTCTTCGCCACCGGCGTCAGCAGGTCCACCAAGAGCTGCGCGCGCCTGCGCGAGTCCTCGTCCGTCCCGTGCAGCGCCACGTCCGCCTGGTACGACGCGGCGAGCAGCAGCGAGAGGCCACCCTCCACAATCGCCTTCTGCCGCAGCAGCATGCGCCGCACGTCCGCGTGCTCGATGATGGGCGACTGCGGGCGCGTGGCGTCGCGGATGCCGGCGGGCCGGCCCTGCGGGCGCTCGCGCGCGTAGGCCACCGCCTCGTGGTAGGCCACCAGCGCGGTGGCCACCCCGTTCATGCCCACCATGATGCGGGCCTCGTTCATCATCTGGAACATGCACGCCAGCCCGCGCCCGGGTGGGCCCACCAGCCAGCCGTGGCAGTCACCCTCCTCGCCGTAGTTGAGCGCGAGGCTGGGGATGCCCTTCCAGCCAATCTTGTGGATGACGCCCGCCACGCGGACGTCGTTGTCCACCAGCTTCCCGCCTTCGGGCCGCCGCGCCGGCACCGCGAAGAGGGAGATGCCCTTCACGCCGGCTTCCGCGCCCTCGGTGCGCGCCAGCGTGAGGTGGATGACGTTCTCCGTGAAGTCCTGGTCGCCGCCGCTGATGAAGATTTTCGAGCCCTGGATGCGCCAGGTGCCGTCCGGCGCGGGCGTGGCGCGCGTCCTCACGTCCGCGAGGCTGCTGCCCGCCTGCGGCTCGGTGAGGGCCATGGTGCCCGTCCACTCGCCCCGGTACAGGGGCGCCATGAACAGCTCCTGCACCTCGGGCGTGCCGAACACCTCCAACAGGTGCGCCGCGCCCAGCGTCAGCCCCACGTACGCGTAGGCGCTCAGGTTGGCCGCCATGAGGTACGCGCTGGACACCGCGTGCACGGTGAGCGGCAGCTGCTGCCCGCCCACGTCCGGCGGCCGCGTGGCGGTGAGCAGGCCCAGCTCCACCATCCGCGGATAGAGCTTGCGCATCAGCGGGTGGACGTGGACGCGGCCGTCCTTGAACACCGGCGGCTCCGCGTCCATGGGGCGGTAGGTGGGGTAGAGCACCTCGCGGGCGAAGCGGCGGGTGCTGTCCAGCAGCAGGGTGAAGGTGTCGCGCGAGTGCTCGGAGAAGGCGGGCAGCGCGCACAGGGACGCGGCGTCCAGCACCTCGTAGAGCTGGAAGTCCACGTCGCGGTCCGACAGCAGCGGGTTGGGGCGAGGCGCGGTCATGCCCCTGGTGTTAACAGGAGCGCTACCAGGACGCGATGGCCCCGTTGAGGCCCAGGTCGTCCCCGTCCTCCCCATCGTCGTCTACCGAGCGCGCGGACGCGGCTCCCTTCCCGAGCGGAGGCGCTGGCTCTCTTCGGTTCGGCGCCTTCGACTCCTGCTCCAGCATCAGCGGCAGCGCCAGCGCGCCGAGCATCGCCATGGCGAGCGCCGTTTCGATGGGCTCCCGCGTCGTGGGAGGCCCCCGGCGGCGGACCTGCCGGTTCCTCCGCCGCAGGTGCTTCTCCAGGCGCCCCTTCAGCAGCCGCAACGTCGCGCCCCCCAGGGCCGCGAAGGCGAGGCCACGCTTCGCGCGGGCCCGTGCCAGCCCGCCGCCCGGTGCGCGTTGCAGGGACAGGACCTCCAGCACGGCGAACGTCACTGCCGCCGTCCTGGGGCCGAGCATCCCCGCGCGCGGCCCTCGCGGCCGCCGGGGCGTGCGTTTCGCTCTGCGGAACGAAGGACTCCACATGGGACTCACGCTCCCCGGACGCAGTCACCCCGCTGAGGGACGTCCATCCGGGAAGGTTGATGACGGGCAGGCAGGCCCGCCATGTAGGGGTCCTCCGATGCCGTCCGTCCGTGGGCAGGGGCGAGGGCAGGGCGGGCGCCCGCCTGGTCGGCTACCTGACGGGAGGCGACGGATTCCGCGTCTGCCCGAGCCACCGGTGTGCTGCGCTCACCCCTCCCCATGAAGGCTCCCGCGTTCCCCCGCTTCGCTGTCGGCTTCCAGGTGCTGGCGCTGCTGTTCTTCTGCGGCTGCGCGGTGGGGCTCGTCCGCGAGTCCCAGGCGCTGGGCGGGCGCCGGGGGATGATTGACCTGGGCGTGGCCGTGGCGGCGGTGGGGCTCGCGCTCCTGTCCCTCCATGGGGCTTGGATGCTGTCGCGGGCCCGGGAGCTGCGAGTCCTCGATGCCCATGCGCGCGTCGGCACCTATGTGCAGGTGCTCCTGGCGCTGGGCGTGCTGGGACTGCTGGGGCTCCACCTCCTCTACACGGAGGGGCGGCCCGCCCTTGGGACGTTCTGCCTGGGACTGGCCGCGTGGCTCGGAGGTCTCGGCCTGCGCGTCGTGCCCGCCCTCTTTCTGGGAGGGGACGGCTTCATCGACCCGCTGGGCCGGCGGACGCGGTTCTCCGAGCTGGAGTGGTTCAGCCTGCGCAAGCAGGAGGGCGAGCCGCCTCGCGTGCTGCTCCAGGCGGGGCGCGGCGTGGCGCTGCATCTGGAGGCCCGGCTCGCCGACGCGGACGCGGGCAGCGTGCGCGGGACGCTCCTCCAGGCGGGACTCTCGTCACGCTCGGGGCAGCCCTGACGCTCAGGGCGTCGCCGCGCCCTTCCAGGGGTCGCCCCCGGTGCCGAAGGCGACGAGCTGGAAGGGCTGGGGGCCGGAGACCCGGACGAGGCCCAGCGCGGGCACCGAGGGCGACCACTCCGCGGTGAGTCCCTCGGGATAGGAGTACTCCGTCACCTCGAGCTTCTTGCCCGCCACTGTCTCCGTGCCCCGCCGGAGCACGCGAGGCTGCCGGGGCGGCTTCTTCGCGTCGGCGAAGGCGTCCGAGGACTCGCGCGGAGCCTGTCCGGGCACCAGCACCCGGAGCAGGAGCACCTTGTCGGCGGTGAAGCGCTCTCCCTCGATGAGGAAGTGGAGGGCGACGCGGCCCGTGGCGGGTACTGCGATTTCGAGGAGGAGCCACCGGCCGCTCCGGCCACCGTGCTTCCCGGGCGCACCAACCCTGACCACGAACTGTGTGGGCCCGTCCGAGGACTCCGCCACGTAGCGGGCCCAGCCGCCCGCACGGACGACGAGGGGCAGCCCGAGCATCCCTCCAGGAGCCACGTCCTGGGCGCGCACCGGTGAGGCCAGGAGGCACAGCAGCACCATGACGACCCATGCCCTGCTCATGCCCACTCTCCTTGTGTTCGGTTGGAGCTTCGAATCAGGGCCATCACCCTTGTCCGGCAGAGCGAAGGGGACGAATAGTGTTGCTTCCATGGTCCGCCTTCTGACTGTCGTCTGTTGCTGCAATCTGTTGCTTGGCTTCGCGACGGCGCTGGCCGTCGACGGTGGTACGCGGGGCCCCGCGCCAGTCATTGGCGCTCCGGGGGCCGCTGCCGATGCCGGTATCGCTGCTCCGGCGGATGGGGGCACGGCCGTGGACCCCTCCCGCCTGGCCGAGGCACGGGCCCTCGTGCCTCCGCCGCTGCTCTACGGGGACTTCAGGCCCGTGGTCGGCACCTGGGTGGAGTATGAGTTCAGCTCGAAGCAGGGACGCTTCCCGGTGCGCGCCGCCGTCGTGGGAGAGACGATTCGCCGCGAGGATGGCAGCCCGCTGTACCAGGTGGAGCTGGACTACGGCACGAAGCCGCGCACGCTGATGGTGGTCTGGGTCGTCGGAGGCGCGCGCCCCATGGTGGACCGGCTGGCCGTTTCCGTTCCGCCCAATGCGCCCATCTCCATCCCCGTGGACCTGTACGTGGACCAGCCCGAATTGCGCGGCGCGCTGGCGGCGGAGAAGGACACCGAGGTGCGCGGAGGTGCCTTCGCGGGAGGGGCGCATCAGCGGACCTTCAAGCGGGAGCAGGGAGGTACCGTGGTGACCGTCAACACCGCGAAGGTCCCTGTGTTCGGCGTGGAGTCCGTCCGTGACATCGAGGCCACCTGGGTGGCCCGGAAGACGGGCACCGGTGCCCGCCCGGAGCTGGGCTCGGTGCCCATCGCCATCCCCCGGGTGCAGGGGCAGTGAGGTGCCGGCGCCGCTCAACCCAGCGGATACCCGAGCACGACGTAGAACCCGCGCACGTAGATGGTGAAGGCCGCGAGCATGTCGGGCGCGAAGGAGGAAATACCGCCCATGAGGACCAGCAGGGCCATCAGCAGGAGGGAGAACTCGGCCGCCGCCTGCCCGCGTGAGCGGGAGCGCCTCAGCCAGCGGTACGGGCGGGACATCCATCCGTTCATGGTCGGTGCTCCTCGGTAGGAGTGGTCCGCTCCAGGACCACGGTGACGAGTGATTCGGGCAACCCATTTTTCGCGACGGGCGAGATGGAGAGGGAGATGCGCTCCCCGGGCCGCTCGAAAGCCCGCAGCTCCACGCCGTGGGCCCCGGCGCGCGACTCCACCTGAGAGAAGCCGCGTTCCCGGAGCTGCGCGAGGTAGAAATCCGCGAGCATGCGCGGAGTGCCGGTGGCGACCTCGGTGACCGTGGTGCTTCCTTCGGCGGGGCCCGGGTTGAGGTCATCCACACGCAGCACCGTCATGGCCCCGGGAGGACGCGGCAGCGAGTCAGGCACGCTGCTCTGGAGGTGGATGCCCTGGGGCGCATCGACGATGGAGGGGAAGACCAGGGTTCGCGGCTGCTTGCCTCCCACTCCAATGGCCGTGACGGAAACGAGCGCGCCGCGTGGCGCGTCGTAGTAGTTGACGGCTCCGCCTCCTGCGCCGTCCGGCTGGGTGACGACGCGGTGGCCGCGCCTGCGGAACTCGCGGACGTAGAACTCGAGCACCTGCGGGGCGGAGTCCGGCGTCTCGAAGTAGGCCAGCTCCATCGGGTTGCCGTTGGTTTCCAGCCGTCCCATGGGGATGACGGTGGCCTTCGGGTATTCGGGGAAGAGTCGCTGCATGCGGGCCGACCCCACCTGCGGCACGGGCTGCACGGGCGGCAGGTCCCGAGGGGAAGGGGGCGGCTCCGCCGCCGGTTCGGGCGGAGGCTCACGCAACGTGGCCGCGGTCGCGACCAGGAGCAGCAGACCTCCCAGTCCGGCCATTCGCGTGAGGGTGCCTGTCCGGTCCAGGAGTGACTTCATCCGCCTGCAACCCCGAGGCGTGCAGTGCAGGAGGCCAGACCTAGTCCTGCTTGTAGTGACACGATTGGCCTCCATAGTCGTGATACTCACGACCCACTTTGTTGTCGCGGGTGTCCGAGCCATACACCGACTCAGGAAGCTCGGACTTCGTGGCGCCCTGGAAGAACTCACCGCGGCAGTTATAGGCCCGCATGGGCCAGTTGTCGTCACGGCCACTATCGCTGATGAGGCCTCGCTTCAGCTGGATGGCCCGCGGCTCGCAGGTTCCAAAACAGGCCTGCGTGTCGTTCTGCCAGTAGGCCGCGTGAAGCACATTCCCGGGCACCGTGTAGGTTGCTTTCACCGCCAGATAGTCAGCCGCCTCACCCACCGGAAGAATCTTGACGGAGTCCCGGATGTAGGAGGTGTCATTGACGTTATCCATGCGAAACATAGACGCCATGCCGCCGAGGGCGCTCAGCGCGCCACCCAGCTGCTGCTTCATGCCCGCGTCAATGATGGGCTTCACGTGGTCGTAGGTGTGCTGCTCCACGGCCGCGTAGCTGTCGCGCGGAGGGTCTCCCGGCTTCCATGCGCGCCATGTGTCATGGACAAGGAAGAGCTTCTCGTTGATTGTGTAATCCAGAGTGGCGCCGACGCCCGTGGCGTAGAAGGCAATGTAGTCGGGGATGATGCCGTTCTCGATGGTGAACGTGACCTCTGCCTTGACGGCGCCTTCGTCCAGGTTCAGCTCCATCATCCGGGCAACCTCGTCCGCATTGGTGCCGAGCGCTTTCGTAGCCGGGGTGAGAAACCGGCTTGCGCCACCCTCTATAGCCCGGTCTTCCATGGATGTGTGCTCATCAGCCTTTCTGACAAGGGGCGCGCTCCCATCCTGAACCCAGACATTGAACGTCAGCCGGTTGCGAAAAGCCGTTCCCAATGCACCTGTCCGGGTTGAGCCGTCGAGGTCCTGATATCGCGCTCTTGCGTCGACGTCGATGCCACTCGGGTCCTTCCGCACAGTGCGCTCGAAGGCCATGAAGCGGACTATCTCCGCGGCCTTGAGGCGGACTCGCTGCAGCTCCCAGAAGTAATTGGACCAGAGCACCAGCGCCACCAGGATGGGAGCCACCAGCGCGAGCTCCACCGTCGCCGCGCCCCGCTGATTCCCGCGCTTGCGTACATTCATGGTGCCCCCGTCAGTAGTTGAGCACATTCCTGTGCTCTGGAGACTGGATATCCAGTTCAGGAATGGCCTCTATCAGCAGCTTCTGCTCCCAGTGTGTCTTCAGGGGGGCCAGCCGAGCCGTCCAGAGTGGATTGAAGAAATTGGGTTCTTCCTGCCAGTTGCCCGGGCGGTGGTAGATGGCGCGTCCCACCGCGATGGCCATCATCCCGTTCGTTCTCTCCTGGAAGGTTCTGCCCGCGAAAGTTTTTTCATCGCCCACACGGCGCCAGGTCATGTCGAGCAGCCCTCCCCTGATGCCTCTCTTCGGGTCATCGAAGGTGCCTGAGCTGTTCTCCTCCATGAAGCCTCTCTTGGAGAGGGAGGTCATTTGGAATGGCTTGTCTTTCTCCTGCTCCTGGCGTTCCTCAGGAGACTTCATGTCTAGAGGTCTCATGTCCTTGGTCATGATGACGATGTTGCATGGGTAGCCGAAGTGGTTCTTCCAGGGATTGATGAAGCTCGTATCCGACGTCAGGAAAGGCGTGATGCCAGTCCAGCGGTGATGCCGGTGGCTCACGCGCGCACCGTCGTCCTTGTGGAAGCCGTCACGAGCGTCCGCGGCGACACGGACGTTCAACTCGAACACCGTGTTCCAGGGAACGAGGCCGCAGCCCGGACGCACGTCAATCTGGATGTCATCGGCGGCGTAGAGCTGGTCCTTGCGATTGCCTTCGAAGCTCTCCGCGAAGCTCTTGATCTGGCTGTCGGCCGTCTTCTGGATACGCACCTGCCCGATGACGACACAGAGGTTCAGGTCCCACTTGCGTCCGAGGAACTGCGGGCCTGTCCCCACAGCAGTCCACTCACGGCGTACGGAGTTGGCCAGGTTGCCCATCAACAGCCGGTACTTCGCCATGTTGGGCTCGGAGAGTGCATTGTCCTTGAGCAGGTTTGCGCGTTGCTTGAGTCCCGTGGGGTCGCTCAGGCTGACGACTTGTTGGTTGCTGGTGGGACCATCGTCGATGATGTGCAGGAAGTTCTTCAGATTGGAGAAGTTGAAGTTATCAACTGTGATGTCGGGGCCTGAGCCCGGTTGATAGATGACACCATCGAAGCCTGGGAATGCTTTGGGGTCCGTGAGCTTGAAGACGTCGTCGTCGGTGTTCTCTTTATCCAGGAACAGGCTGAGGAATGTGTCGAACATCATGGCTTCCTGAGCGAGCCAGAGCGCCACATTGAGTTCCGTCAGGATGGGGATGAGCGCTCGGGCTGCTGCGTCCACCGCACTCTTCCAGACCTTGATGGCCTGTGAGACGGCCGTAAGGACGGTGCCTATTCCTGGAAGGGCCTTGAGCACTTTCGATGCGGCGTTGGCTCTGATGGTCTGGTCCAGGTACACGGCGTGGCTCACATACGACATCACCGTGAGCATGGCCGAGTAGTGCACGATCATGGCTCGGTTGGTGTAGGCCAGGAAGTTATAGGCCCGCGCCTCCTTCACCGCGAACGTATAGGACTGCGCGTCGGCGGCATCCTGCAGCTTGATCTTCTCGTAGACGCCATGCCCGATGCTCACCGAGGCCATCACGCTGACGGCCAGCACCAGCATGGCCACCACGGCAATGACCATGGCCTGCCCACGCTCGTCGCGGCGCATCCTTCTCAAGAGGCTGAACATTCACAAATCTCCGTGGGGCCTGCGCTTCAGCTGTCGGTAGCGCAGCGGTCAGGACCGTGCTGGTTCTGTTGGTAGAAGTAATTCGACTGCATGCGCATGGACCAGGTGGCGACCAGAGGGATGACGTACCGGCCGCTCCCCGCCTGTGTGGCGACGCGTTGGTGGTCCTCGTCCCGCTCGGCGCCCCGCTGCTCCAGGTATTGAGTGGCGGACTGTCCTCCGACGCGCTTGTTCTCGAACTGCACGCCGCGCAGTCTGTCCAGGTACTCGCGCCCCATGTAGAAGCTGTGGAGCTGCCAGTTCGCGAAGGGAATGCGCAGCTCATAGAAATAGGTCAGCCGCACGGAGAGCAGGTTGGCCTCGATGACGCGGTCATCCCGGACATCGTCGTAGTCGATCTCCCGTTCCTGCATGTGGGAGCCGTAGATGTCGAACAGGGCGGGGAGTTCGCTCTTCTTCGGGTTGACCACCTGCAGCCGCAGGAGGGGAAGTTGGCCCGCCATGTAGAAGGTCTGCGGACCCCCGGGACCGAGAACCGCTTGGGCATACTTATCGTTGAGGTCGAGAGCCTGCTCGATGGTGTCCACGCGACCGGACAGGCCCTTCAACGGGCCCACCGTGGGCAGTAACGCCAGCAGCGCGGACCGCTCCATGATGCCGCAGTCGCCATGGTTGACGATGCCGGCCCGCACCGCACGGTAGGCGCCGTACTCCGTCATCAGCCGCGCGTGGTGCACCATGCCCAGTTGGATGATGCCCAGCACCAGGAAGACCATCATCGGGACCACGAGCGCGGTCTCGACGGCGACCTGGCCTGACTGACAGGAATTGGATGGGCGGATCGGATGCATGGCCCCCTCAAGCGCTTGTAGTGGATTGCCCTTAGTCCGGCCCGCGTCTGAAGGCCCGCTGCAATTGTACTGCAAGGCTTTGAAAGGGAATGCCCCCACGTCTGAATTGCCTGTCCAGCGGGTGACACTCCTTTTCTCTCGTAACCTGATTGCGCTACCCTGGAAGGTCGAACCGCCTGGGAAGCCTGAGGTGACGCGATGCGATACGCGGAGCCGGAGACCGTGGACGAGGGACTCGCAATCCTCTCCACCATCACTGATGCGCGCTGCCTCGCCGGGGGCGCTTCGCTGGTGTCGATGATGAACGCGGGCCAGGCCTCGCCCGCGATGCTGGTGAGCCTGCACCGCATCGAGGAGCTGGCCACCACCACGGAGTCCACCGAGGGCCTCTGGCTGGGCGCCATGTCCACCCACCGCGCCGTGGCCACCGAGGCCCGCCTTCGCGGGGCCATGGAGGTCGTCCGCAGCGCCGCGAGCCAGCTCGCGCACCCGGCCATCCGCAACATGGCCACCCTGGGCGGCTCCCTCTGCCTGGCCGACCCGAAGACGGAGCTGCCCTCGGCCCTCGTCGCCGCCTCGGCCCTCGTCGAAGTCGCGGGCCCCGCCGGCAGGCGCACCCTCCCCGTGGAGCAGCTCCTCACGGGCGCCCACCAGACGTCCCTGGGGCGCGGCGAGCTGCTCACGCGCGTCCTCATCCCCCGGGGCGTCAGCGGCGCGGTGGGCCACCACCTGCGGTTCAGCCGCGTGTCCTCCGACTACCCCACCGTGTCCGTGTCACTGGTGCTCGCCATGGACGGCGACACGTGCCGCCTGGCGCGCGTGGTGCTGGGCTCCTGTGGCCCCGTGCCGCTCCACGTGGACGCGGCGGACGCGGCCCTCGTGGGCACCCGGCTGGAGGCGCGCGACGTGGCCGAGGCGGGACGGCTCCTCGTCCAGGCCTCGGCCCCCCTCGATGATGTCCGTGGCTCGGCGGAGTACCGGCGCATGCTCATCCCGCGCCTGCTCGGCCGCGCCCTGTCCCAGGCCCGGGAGCTGGCCCATGTCTGACACCGTTTCCCTCACCCTCACCATCAACGGAGCACAGCACGCGCTCACGGTGGCCCCGGAGCGCACGCTGCTGGACGTGCTGCGCGAGGAGCTCCGCCTGACGGGCACCCGGCGCGGCTGCGACGCGGGGGACTGCGGCGCCTGCACCGTCCTCGTGGACGGCCTGCCCGTGCTCTCGTGCCTGTCCCTGCCCGCGCGGCTGGGCGGACGCGACATCCGCACCATCGAGAGCGTGGAGTCCGGCGGCGAGCTCCACCCGGTGCAGCGCGCCCTCGTCCAGCACGGCGCCGTGCAGTGTGGCTTCTGCATGTCCGGCATCGTGCTCGCCGCGAAGGCGCTGCTCGCGCGCAACCCTTCCCCCACGGTGGACGAAGTCCGACACGCGCTCGGCAGCAACGTGTGCCGGTGCTCGGGCTATGCCCGCGTCGTGGAGGCCATTGCCTCGGTGGGAGGTCGTCCATGAGCCACGACGCGAAGCCGAAGCCCGTCCCGGAGCCCCTGGGCGAAGTCGTCGGACAGTCCGTGCCCAAGCCGGACGCGCGCGAGAAGGTGACGGGGCGCGCGCTCTACACCGATGACCTCGTCCTGCCCGGCATGCTGCACGGCGCCCTGCTGGGCAGCCCGCACCCGCATGCGCGCATCCTCTCGTATGACACCTCGCGGGCGAAGGCGCTGCCCGGCGTGCGCGCCGTGCTCACCGCCGAGGACCTGCCGCCCATCGACATCGGTCCCGTCATCAAGGACCAGCCGCTGCTGGCCCGGGGCAAGGTCCGCTACGCGGGCGAGCCCGTGGCCGCCGTCGCCGCGGTGGACCTGCCCACCGCGCGCAGGGCCCTGGAGCTCATCGACATCCGGTACGAAGTCCTGCCCGCCGTGTTCGACGTCGACGCGGCACTGCGCCCGGACGCACCCGTGATTCACGCGCCGCGCGGCGAGGGGCACCCCAACGTCGCCACGCACATCCGGCTGGTGGAGGGCGAGCCCGACAAGGTGTGGGCGCGGTGCGACGCCATCATCGACGACGTCTACGAGACGCCCGCGCAGCAGCACGTCTACCTGGAGCCGTGCACCACGCTGGCGGCCGTGGACCCGGACACCGGCCGAATCACCATTCATACGTCCACGCAGACGGCGTTCCGGGTGCAGGCCATCACCGCCGAGGCGCTGGCGGTGCCCATGTCCCGCATCCGCGTCCAGGTGCCCCGGGTGGGCGGCGCGTTCGGCGGCAAGGTGGAGTCCACCAACCAGCCCATCACCGTGGCCCTGGCGAAGGCGGCTGGCGCGCCGGTGCGGCTGACCTTCTCCCGCACGGACGACATGCGGATGATGCGCTCGCGCCACGGAGCCCGCATCCACATGCGCACGGGCGCGACGCGAGACGGGCGCATCCTCGCCCGCCAGGTGCGCATCCACTACGACACCGGGGCCTACGCGGACGACGGGCCCTTCGTCGCGGCCATCGGCAGCTACTTCTCGCGCGGGCCGTACCGCATCCCCCACGTCGACGTGGAGTGCTGGAGCGTCTACACCAACAAGCTCCGCGCCGGCGCGTTCCGGGGCTTCGGCAACCCGCAGGTCCACTTCGCCAGCGAACTCCAGGTGGACCGGCTCGCCGACGCGCTGGGCATGGACCCCATCGAGCTGCGGCTGCGCAACGCGCTGGAGACGGGCGAGAAGTGGCTGGGCGGCGCACCGGTGGAGAGCGGCACGCTGCGCGCCTGCCTGGAGAAGGCCCGCGAAGTCTCCGACTGGCACCGGCGCCGGGAGCGCCCGCCCACCACCTCACCCGGAAAGCGTCGCGGCATCGGCATCGCGGCCGTGGGCCACGTGTCCGCGCTGCTGGGCTCCAGCGCCACCGTGCGGCTCAACGAGGACGGCACCGTCAACGTGAGCACCGGCGCGGTGGACACCGGCCAGGGCTCGGACACGGCGCTCGCGCAGGTGGCGGCGGGCGCGCTGGGGCTTTCCCTGGAGCAAGTCAACTTCAGCCGCCCCGACACGGACACGTCCCCATATGACTGGTGCACCGGCGGCACCCGCACCACCTTCACCGTGGGCCACGTCATCGCCGAGGCGTGCGAGCAGGTCCGCGAGCAGCTCTTCGAGCACGCCAGCGCGATTCTGGAGCGTCCCGTGAAGCAGCTCGAGCTGCGGCCCGGCGGCGTCGTGGGCGTCCGGGGCGAGCCCGGCCGGTCCACCACCTTCGGCGCCATCTCCGGGTATGCGCTCTATGTCGCGGGCGGGCCCATCATCGCCTCCTCGCGGTGGCTGTTCCCCGCGTGGCAGCTCGACACGCGCCGCACGACGGTGGAGGGGCTGCCCTCCATGGGCAACGGCTTCTTCGTCTTCGCCGCGCAGGTGGCCGAAGTCGAGGTGGACGAGGTGACGGGCAAGGTGGACGTGCTGGAGGCGTGGTGCGTCCACGACGTGGGCCGGGCGCTCAACCCCGCCGCGGCGGCGGGGCAGGTGCAGGGCGGCTTCGTCCAGGGGCTCGGCTACGCGCTGACGGAGGAGCTGGTGTGGAAGGACGGCCACCTGGTGAATCCCTCCATGGGTGGCTACAAGGTGCCGGGCGCGCTCGACGTGCCCGTCGCCATCCACCCCGTCCTGCTGGAGCACGCCTTCGGGCCCGGGCCCTTCGGCGCCAAGGGCGTGGCGGAGGTGGCCGTGGTGGGCGCGGCGCCCGCCATCATCAACGCCGTCCGCCATGCCACGGGCGTGTGCCTCCGGCAGATTCCGGCCACGGGCGAGCGGGTGCTGCGCACCCTGCTCGCGCACGAGGAGCGGGCCGCGAAGGACGCCTGAGCCCAGGAGCCAGGTGGGCGTGAGAGGCGAGCGACGCCTGCACGCCTGGAGAGGGGGCTGACCCCGGAGGTGATTGTCGGCTGCCGGAAAGGCCGCCTCATGACGAAAGGTGGAGTGTGGACGGGCTGTTAACGTCCGGTGCCTCCCATGACACACCCCCTCTCCAGTCCTCCGGCCAGGACACCGGAGCCCCTGGCGACCGAAGCGCACGCGGGCCTGCACCTGGGGGATGCCTTCCATCAGATTGCGGAGAGCATTCCCCATCTCATCTGGATTACGCGGCCGGACGGCTACCACGAGTACTACAACGCGCCCTGGTACGAGTACACGGGCCTCACCCCCGAGCAGGCGGTGGGAGAAGGGTGGCGGCTGGCCTTCCACCCGGACGACCTGGGGGAGGCCGGCAGGCGCTGGGCCCACTCGCTGCGCACCGGCGAGCCCTACGAGGTGGAGTACCGCTGCCGCCGCCACGACGGGGTGTGGCGCTGGTTCCTCGGCCGCGCGCGCCCCGTGCGGGACGAGGGCGGGCGCATCCTCCGCTGGTTCGGCACCTGCACGGACATCGACGACCAGAAGCGCGCCGCGGACTCCATGCGCCTGATGGACGAGGCCAGCGCGCTCCTGTCCGCCTCGCCGCTGGACTACGAGGCCACGCTGGCGGCGCTGACGCGGCTGACGGTGCCCCGGCTGGCGGACTGGTGCGCCATCGAAATCGCCAGCGAGGATGGCTCCACGCGGCAGGTGGGCGTGGCGCACGTGGACCCGGACAAGGTGCGCTTCGCCGAGGAGCTGCGGGTGCGCTACCCACCCCGCCCGGAGGACCCGTCCGGCGTGCTGTCCGTCATCCGCACGGGCCAGCCCGTCCTGATGCCCGACATCCCGGACGACGTGCTGGTGGTCAGCGCCCGCGACGCGGAGCACCTGCGCATCGCCCGCGAGCTGGGGTTGCGCTCGGCGCTGGTGCTGCCGCTGAAGGCGCGCGGACGCACCCTGGGCGCGCTCACGCTCGTCACCGCGGAGTCGGGCCGGCGCTACTCCGCCGAGGACATGCCGCTGGCCGAGCAGCTCGCCTCGCGCGCCGCGCTCGCGGTGGACAACGCGCGCCTGTACCGCGACGCGCAGGAGGCCCTGCGGCGCAGCGAGTCCGAGCGCAACCTCGCGGAGCTGTTGATGCGCATCGGCGGCTCGCTCGCGTCCGAGTTGGACGCCACGAAGCTCGTGCAGCGCATCACCGACGAGACGGTGGCCCTCACCGGCGCCGCCTTCGGGGCCTTCTTCGAGAACCGCGTGGACGCGCGCGGCGACTCGTACATGCTCTACACGCTGACCGGCGCGCCGCGCGAGGCCTTCGCGCACATGCCCATGCCGCGCAACACCGCCATCTTCGGCCCCACCTTCCGGGGCGAGGGCACGCGGCTGCTGGACGACGTGACGCAGCACCCCGACTACGGGAAGAGCCCGCCCTACCACGGCATGCCCCGGGGGCACCTGCCCGTGCGCAGCTACCTGGCCGTGCCGGTGAAGAGCCGCTCGGGGGAGGTCCTCGGCGGACTGTTCTTCGGGCACCCGGAGCCGGGGCGCTTCCGGCCGGAGCATGCGCGGCTGGTGGAGGGCGTGGCGTCGCAGGCGGCGGTGGCGCTGGACAACGCGCGCCTGTTCCAGGATGCCCGCCGCATGGAGGAGCGCTTCCGCTCGCTCGTCAGCGCCAGCGCCCAGGCCGTGTGGGTGACGCACCCGGAGGGCGACATCGTGGAGGACAGCCCGTCCTGGCGCGCCTTCACCGGGCAGTCGTATGAGCAGTGGCGGGGCAGGGGGTGGCTGGACGCCATCCACCCGGACGACCGCGAGCTGGCGGCCCGGGCCTGGAGCGTCGCGGTGGAGGCACGCGCGCCCTACGAGGTCGATTACCGCGTGCGCCGCCCGGACGGCACCTATACGCCCACGAGGGCGCGCGGCGTGCCCGTGCTCAACGCGGATGGCAGCGTGCGCGAGTGGGTGGGCACCAACTCGGACATCAGCGCGCAGCTGCGCGCGGAGGAGTCCGCCCGCCGGCTGGTGCGCGAGAAGACGGGCCGCAGGCTGGAGGCGCTGCGCGCGGAGGTAAGCCACGCGCTGTCCCTGGAGGGCACCGTGCCGGACCTCCTCCAGGGCTGCGCCCAGGCCCTGGCGAAGCACCTGGAGGCCGAGGTGGCCCGGCTGTGGCTGCACGTGCGTGCCACGGAGACGCTGGAGCTGGCGGGCAACGCCGGCCCCCAGGCCCCGCCCCGCGACAAGTGGAACCGGGTGTCCGTGGGCGGTCCGGGCATGGTGAGCGAGGTGGCCCGCACGCGCCAGCAGGTCTGGGTGGGCCGCATGGACCTGGACCCGCGCGTGCTGGACGCCGCGTGGGTGCGCGACACGGGCGTTCGCGCCTTCGCGGGCATCCCCCTGCTGGTGAAGGACCAGCTCGTGGGCGTGCTGGGCATCTACAACAGCCAGGCGCTGGGCGAGGACGCGGTGGCGGCGCTGGCCGCGGTGGCGGACGCCATCGCCCAGGGCGTGGAGCGCCGCCGCGCGGAAGAGGCCCTCAAGCGGCACGCGCAGGAGCTGGCCCGCTCCAACGAGGAGCTGCAGCAGTTCGCCTACGTGGCCTCGCACGACTTGCAGGAGCCGCTGCGCATGGTGGCCAGCTACACGCAGCTGCTGGGCCGCCGCTACAAGGGGAAGCTGGACGCGGACGCGGACGAGTTCATCCACTACGCGGTGGACGGCGTCAACCGCATGCAGCGGCTCATCCAGGACTTGCTGACGTACTCGCGCGTGGGCACGCGCGGCCTGCAGCCCAGGCCGTGTGACACGCGGCGGGCGCTGGAGCGGGCGACGGCCAACCTCCAGGCGGCCATCCAGGAGAGCCACGCCACGGTGCACACCGGCCCACTGCCTCCGGTGCTCGCGGACGAGACGCAGCTGGCGCAGGTGTTCCAGAACCTCGTCGGCAACGCGCTCAAGTTCCACGGCGACGCGCCGCCCCACGTGGAGGTGGCGGGCGAGCTGAAGGGCACGGAGGTCCGCTTCACGGTGAAGGACCGGGGCATCGGCATCGACCCGCAGTACTTCGACCGCATCTTCATCATCTTCCAGCGGCTGCACGGTAAGGAGGAATACCCGGGCACCGGCATCGGGCTCGCCATCTGCAAGAAGATTGTCGAGCGCCATGGAGGGCGCATCGGCCTGGAGTCCCAGCAGGGGAAGGGGACGACCTTCTGGTTCACCCTGCCCGCCGCGCCGTCCGCCCAGGAGCCTGAGTCACCATGAATCACGACGAGTCTGGACAACCGATTGAAATCCTCCTCGTGGAGGACAACCCCGGCGACGTGCGGTTGACGATTGAGGCCCTCAAGGAGGGCAAGGTGCGCAACACCCTGTCGGTGGCGCGCGACGGCGTGGAGGCGCTGGCCTTCCTGCGCAAGCAGGGCCCGCATGCGCACGCGGCCCGGCCGGACCTCATCCTGCTGGACCTGAACCTGCCCCGGAAGGACGGGCGCGAGGTGCTGGCCGAAATCAAGGAGGACCCCTCCCTGCGCCGCATCCCCGTGGTGGTGCTCACCACCTCCAAGGCGGAGGAGGACATCCTGCGCACCTATGACTTGCACGCGAACTGCTACATCGCCAAGCCGGTGGACCTGGAGCAGTTCATCTCCGTGGTGCGCTCCATCGACGACTTCTGGCTGTCCGTCGTCCGGCTGCCGCCCAAGCCCGAGGCGTCATGAGCGCGAGGGCGACGGACGAGCAGTCGCTGCGCGTGCTGCTGGTGGAGGACAACCCCGGGGACGCGCGCCTGCTCCAGGAGGAGCTGCGGGAGTATTCGTCTTCGACGCGCTTCGAGGTGGTCCACGTGGAGCGCCTGGCACACGCGCTGGGCGTGGTGGCCGAGGCGCGCGTGGACGCGGTGCTGCTGGACTTGTCGCTGCCGGACGGGCACGGGCTGGGCAACATCTCGCGCATGCTGCAGGCGGCGCCCTCGGTGCCGCTGGTGGTGCTCACCGGCACGGACGACGAGCGGCTCGCGGTGCAGGCGGTGCACGAGGGCGCCCAGGACTACCTCGTGAAGGGGCAGGTGACGGGCCCGCTGCTGGTGCGCGCCCTGCGCTACGCGATTGAGCGCAAGCGGGTGGAGGAGGGGCTCAAGCGCGAGGAGGCCGCGCGGCAGACGGCGGTGTTCCGCGAGCAGTTCCTCGGCATCCTCGGGCACGACTTGCGCAATCCCCTGCAGGCCATCTCCGGCAACGCGGCGCTGCTCTTGCGCTACGGCGGGCTGGCCGAGCCGCAGCGCAAGGCCGTCAACCGCATCTCCATCTCCGCGGACCGGATGGCGCGGATGATCAACGACCTGCTGGACTTCACCCGCACGCGCCTGGGCGGTGGCTACGCGCTCGACCGCGCGCGGATGAACGTGCACGACGTCGTCCAGCAGGTGGTGGAGGAACTGGAGGTGGCGCACCCCAGGCGCCGCTTCGAGCTGAGCCTGTCCGGCAACGGCTGGGGCGAGTGGGACGCGGACAGAATCGCCCAGGCGGCCTCCAACCTGGTGGGCAATGCCGTGCAGTACTCGCCGGAGGACACGGCGGTGACGGTGTCCGTGCGCGACGAGGACGGGGGCGTGCACCTGGAGGTCCACAACTGGGGGCTGCCCATCCCCGCCGAGCGCCTGCCGCACATCTTCGACCCCTTCGTGCGCGCCCAGGACATGCGCAGCGCGCAGCGCAACGGGCTGGGGCTGGGGCTCTACATCACCCACGAAATCGTGCGCGCCCACGGCGGCCTGCTGCGGGTGACGTCCACGGCGCAGGAGGGCACCCGCTTCTGGCTGCACCTGCCGCGACACGAGGCCGCCACGGCCGGCGTCACCCGGCGGCTCGCGCCCCCGGAAGCGTGAAGAAGAAGGTACTGCCCGCGTCCGGCTGGCTCTCGACCCAGATGCGTCCGCCGTGGGCCTCCACGATGCACCTGGAGATGTAGAGCCCCAGGCCGAGCCCACGCTTGTCCCGCTCGGCGCCCTGCCAGAAGCGCTCGAAGATTCGCTCCAGCTTCTCGCCGCTGATGCCCGGGCCCGTGTCGGTGACGGAGAACCGGACCTCCTCTCCCGCGGGCTCGACGCGAATCGAAATCCGGCCGCCCTCGGGCGTGAACTTGATGGCGTTGCTCATCAGGTTCGCGAGCACCTGAAGCACCCGGTCATGGTCGAAGCGGGCCAGCAATGAGTCCCGGGCCACTTCCGAGTCGAGCGAGAGGCTCTTGGCCGACGCGGAAGGCTGGAAGGCCTCCACCGTTTCCCGGATGAGGCGAATCGCATCTTCGGGCCGGGGCTCTACCAGGAGCTGGCCTGCCTCGATGCTGACCACGTCCAGCAGGTCTCCGATGAGCCGGTTCATCCGAGCGGTGAAGTGCTGGATGCTCTCCGCGTTCTTGCGGACTCGCTGCCCGGCCGCGTCCTCGGAGGTGCTCTTGACGAGCATGGCCGCGCGCATGGCGATGCCGCCGAGCAGCGTCCTCAGGTCGTGGCTCACCATCCCCAGGAAGTCGTCTCGCGCCGCCAGGACTTCGTCCGAGCGCTCCCGCTCAATCAGCAGGTGCTGGTCCGTCTTCTCCCGTTCCAGCCGGAGAAGGCTCGCCAGGGCTTGCTTGCTCGCCTCGCGCTCATCCTGGAGCTTCTCGTCCGAGGTCGTCCGCTCCTGCAGCAGGGTGGCGTCCTCCCGGGCCCGCTCGAGGGCCACGCTCTGGCGCTCCTGGTGAGGCGCCTCGCTCCGCGACAGCTTTGCATCTGTCTTGGCCCGGTCCTCCCTCAGCGATACGTCCGCATCGGCTCGCGTACGCTGGACGGCCGCATCGGCGTCTTCCTCGATGGAGTTCCGTCGCTTGCTGAATTCGGTGTCAGCCGTCAGCCGCTCGTCGCGGAGGCTCTGGTCCGTGCTGTCCTGGTCCTGGCGCGGCTTCTTGTTCTTGGGCCCCATACCCGAAGCCCTAACAGGTACCTGGCGGACCTTCATGCCTGTGCGCCCCCTTCTGGAGGGGAAGAGGGGTATTCCACACTCCTTGCAGACCCATACCTAGGTATGGGCCGCACAGCCTCACGTAGAATGGGTTTCAGCGCGGCCCCGGCGCATTCTCCTGCCATCAACGACTCAGGAGATTGCGCCATGCCGCTTCCCGCTCCTTCGAAGACGATTGTGCTCATCCACGGTGCCTGGCTGACCCCCGCTTCATGGGAGGGCTTCCGCGCCCGCTACGAGGCCCGGGGCTACAAGGTCATCACCCCGGCCTGGCCCTACCTGGACCGGCCCGTCGCCGAGCTGCGCGACGGCGTGGACCCCCGGTTCGCGAAGCTGAACCTGGAGGACATCGTCAACCACTACGACGCCATCATCCGCGCCCTGCCGGAGAAGCCCATCCTCATGGGCCACTCGTTCGGAGGCCTCATCGTGCAGGTGCTGCTGGACCGCGGCCTGGGCGTGGCGGGCGTGGCCATCGACCCGGGGCCGCCGTTCGGCGTCCCGGCGCATCCTTTGGCCATCTGGACGTCGCGGTCCGTCTTCACCGCGTGGAACGGGTGGAACCGCGCGCTGAAGATGAGCTTCGACGGCTTCCGCGAGGGCTTCGCCAACACCCTGCCGGAGTCGGAGCTGCGCGTGGCCTGGGAGAAGTACATCGTCCCGACGCCGGGCCGCATCTTCTTCCAGGCCGTGCTGGGCAAGGGCTCGAAAATCAAGGCGGGCAATCCGGAGCGGGCGCCCCTGCTGCTCACCGCCGCCGAGTTCGACCGGACGATTCCCCTGCCGATGGTCCTGACGAATGCGAAGAAGCAGGCGAAGTCGCCGTCCAGGACGGAGTTCAAGATGTTCCCCGACCGCTCGCACTTCCTGTGCCTCGAGGAGGGCTGGGAAGAGGTGGCCGACTTCTCCCTCGACTGGGCGGTGGACGCGGCCCGCGCCACCGTGCCCGTCTCCGTCGCGGCCGCCGCCGGCACGCAGCGGCTGGGCGCGGCGGTCTGAGCCGGGCCGTGATTGCCGCCTCCGTTTCACCGTGCCACGCTGACGGCATGGGTGAGGAAGCCTTGGTCCACATCGTGGACGACGACTCGTCGCTGCGCACCGCCTTGCAGACCCTCTTCCGCTCCGTGGGCATGAAGGCCCGGGCCTATGACTCGGTGCGGGCCTTCCTCGACGCCGAGCGGGGAGACGCACCGGGCTGCCTGTTGCTCGACGTGCGCCTGCCCGGGACGAGCGGCCTCGCCTTCCAGGGGCAGCTCGAGTCGCTCGGCATCGACCTGCCGGTCATCATGATGACCGGCCACGGCGACATCCCCATGTCGGTGCGGGCGATGAAGGCGGGGGCCGTCGACTTCCTGGCCAAGCCCTTTCGCGAGCAGGACCTGCTCGACGCGGTGGCGGTGGCGGTGGAGAGACATCGCGGTCAGCGCTCCGTGCGCGAGGACCAGGCGGACCTGCGCAGGCGCTTCGACAGCCTGTCGCCCCGCGAGCAGCAGGTGATGACGCGGGTGACGGCCGGGCTGCTCAACAAGCAGGTGGCCGGCGAGCTGGGCCTGAGTGAAATCACCGTGAAGATTCACCGCGGCTCGGTGATGCGAAAGATGGAGGCGGACTCGCTCGCCGACCTGGTGCGCATGGCCGAGGCGCTGAAGCTCCCGAAGACCCTGGACGCGGCCTCACCTCCCTCCCAGGCGCGAAAACCCTAGTCTGGAAGAAGGCCATGTCGCCCGAGTCCCTCATCTCCGTAGTCGACGACGACGCGTCGGTCCGCACGGCGGTCCTCAGCCTGCTCCGCTCGCTCGGACTGAAGGGACTGGCGTTCGACAGCGCCGAGGCGTTCCTGGAGTCGGGGGAGCTGGAGACGACGAAGCTGGTCATCACCGACATCCACATGCCGGGCATGAGCGGCATCGACCTCAAGCGGCAGCTCGATGCGCGGGGCTCCACCGTGCCCGTCATCATGATTACCGCCAAGTCTGAATCCTCCGTGATGGAGCGCGCGCGGGCGTGCAATCCGTCCTGCCTGCTGAAGAAGCCGTTCGACAGCGACGAGTTCGTTGCTTGCGTCGAGCGCGCCCTGGCAAGGTAGGTTCCCCCGGCGCTCGCCCCGGAGCGCTTCAGGACTCTTGTCGGAGCAGGCTGATGCCGGAAGCAAAGGGTGCGGAGGCCGTCTTCGGCCCGCTCATCGACGGAGCGTCCGAGAGCATCATCGTCCGGGACACGGATGGCCGCGTCCTGCTGTGGAACAAGGCGTCGGAGGCGCTCTACGGCTACGCGCGCGACGCCATGCTGGGCCGCCACCTCCACGACAGCCTCAATGCCCATTCCCCGCCGACGCTGGCGCGCTTCGAGCAACAGCTGTTGGCGCAGGGGCACTGGGAAGGCGAGCTGAAGCGGACCACCGCCTCCGGGGAGGAGAAGCGCGTCGAGGTCCGGTGGACGGTGCAGCATGGCCCGGACGGCCAGCCCGCCTTCATCCTCGAGTATGGCCGAGACCTCACGCGCCTGAGCGAGCTGGAGGTGGAGTCCCGCGCGCAGGCGCACCGCTACCGCAACCTGTTCCAGGCCATGGCGGCGTCGTTCTGGGAGCTCGACTTCTCCGAGGTGCGCAAGATGCTGGGCCAGCGCATCCACGAGGGCGTGGAGGACTTCCGCGCGTACTTCGCGGCGCACCCCGAGTTCATCGACGCCGCCATCGCCGTGACGCGCGTGGTGGACGTCAACGACAAGACGGCGATGCTGTTCGGCGCCGGCAGCCGCGAGGACCTCGTCGGGGGCACCGTGGCCCCGTTCTGGCCGCCGGAGAGCCGCCACGTCTATGCCGAGAGCCTGCTGGCCTCGGTGGACCGCCTGCCTGGCCTGTCGCGGGAGACGCGCCTGTCCACGCTCGACGGGCGGATGATGGAGGTGCTGTTCACTGTCTGCTGGCCGTCGGGCCACCATGGGCGCGGCACCGTCCTCGTCGGCGTCATCGACCTGTCGGACCGCGTGGCGGCGGAGCGGGAGGTGCGCCGCCTGCAGAGCGAGTTCGCCCATGCCTCGCGCCTGTCGATGCTCGGAGAGCTGACGGCGTCGATTGCGCACGAGGTGAACCAGCCGCTGGCCGCCATCGTCACCAACGGCGCGGCGGGGGCGCGCTGGCTGTCGCGGCCCCAGCCGGACCTGGACGAGGTGCGCGCCATCCACGCCAACATGGTGGGCGACGCGCGGCGCGCCGCCGACATCATCGCCCGCATCCGCGCCATGGCGTCCAACAAGGCCGCGGAGCGACAGCGGCTGTCGCCCAACCAGGTCATCGAGGAGGCGGTGCTGTTCCTCCGCCACGAGCTGATGGCGCACGAGGTGGAGCTGCGCCTCGGGCTCGCCAGCGGCCTGCCGGACATCGAGGCCGACCGCGTGCAGCTCCAGCAGACCGTGGTCAACCTGGCGCTCAATGCCATGCAGGAGATGAAGCGCGCCGGCTGCCCCCGGCCGCGGCTCGACCTGGTGACGCTGGCGCGCGACGGCGAGCTGCGCTGCTGCATCGAGGACTCGGGGCCGGGCATTCCGCCGGAGCATCACGACCGGCTCTTCCAGAGCTTCTTCACCACCAAGGCGAACGGCCTGGGCATGGGGCTGTCCATCTGCCGCAACATCATCGAGGCGCACGGCGGCCGCATCTGGGCGGAGAACCTCCCCGCGGGCGGCGCGCGCTTCGTCTTCACCCTGCCGTTCGCCCGGTAGGGGCCGCGCCTAGCCCTGGATGAAGGCCAGCAGGTCCTTGTTGAGGACGTCCTTGTTGACCGCGAGCATGCCGTGGCTGAAGCCCGGATAGACTTTCAGCTTCGCGCCCTTGACCAGGGTGGCCGTGAGCCGCCCCCCACCGTCGATGGGGACAATCTGGTCGTCGTCGCCGTGCATCACCAGGGTGGGCACGTCGAACCTCTCGAGGTCGGCGCGGAAGTCCGTCTCCGAGAAGGCCTTGATGCAGTCGTACTCGGCCTTCAGCGCGCCCATCATGCTCTGCATCCAGAAGCTCTCGCGCAGGCCCTCGGAGACCTTCGCGCCCGGACGGTTGAAGCCGTAGAACGCCAGGCTCAGCTCCCTGAAGTAGCTGGCGCGGTCATTGCGAACGCCGGCGCGGATACCGTCGAAGACCTCGCGGGGCAGGCCGTTGGGGTGCCAGTCCGTCTTCAGCATGATGGGCGGCACGGCGCTGACGAGCACGGCCTTGGCGACGCGTGACGTGCCGTGGCGGCCGAGGTAGCGCGTGACTTCGCCGCCGCCCGTCGAGTGGCCGATGTGGATGGCCTTCTTCAGGTCGAGCGCGGCGGTGAGCTGGGCGAGGTCATCCGCGTAGGTGTCCATCTCGTGCCCGTCCCACGGCTGTGACGAGCGGCCGTGGCCCCGGCGGTCATGCGCGATGGTGCGATAGCCCTGCTCGGAAAGGAACAGCATCTGGTCCTCCCAGGCGTCGGAGCTGAGGGGCCAGCCATGGGAGAAGACAATGGGCTGGCCGTCCTTCGGACCCCAGTCCTTGAAGTAGAGCTGCGTGCCATCCCGGGTGGTGAGGTAGCTGCCGTCGAGCTTGCCAGCGGGAACGGTATGGGGGCGCGTCTTGGAATCCATGGGCGCTTCCTTTCGGCGAGGGGCGTTGAAGCGCCGGGAGGATGCGCGTCGCAATCACGTCCCGCCATCGTACCGGGGGTTGGGGCGCCTCATACGAAGGTTCAGGTCGGCCAGCCCACAGTACAAAAGACGGCGACGGGCCCTCTCCGCATGATTCCCCACGCGATTCCCAAGGAGAACGCCATGGACATGCCCGCTTCCACCCAGACCGCCGTCAACACGCCCACCCGCTTCGTGGAGGTGAAGGGCCGCCGCCTCGCGTACCGAGACATCGGCCAGGGCGTGCCGCTCATCCTGTGCCTGCGGTTTCGCGGCGTCCTCGACTCGTGGGACCCCGCCTTCCTCGATGCGCTGGCGGCCCACCACCGCGTCATCACCTTCGACTACTCCGGCCTGGGCCAGTCCACGGGGACGCCCAGCTACGTGCGCACGCGGATGGCGCAGGACGCCCTCGACCTGGCGGACGCGCTCGGCCTGGAGCGCTTCGTCATCGGCGGCTGGTCGCTGGGTGGCATCGCGGCGCAGGTGCTGACGCGCCTGCACCCCGAGCGCGTCAGCAAGCTCATCCTGATTGGCACCACCCCGCCGGGGAAGGTGCGCTTCGGGGCGAAGCCCATCTTCTTCGAGCGCGCCCTCAAGCCGGTGAATGACCTGGATGATGAGACGGTGCTGTTCTTCCATCCGCCGTCGAGCCGCTCCCGCGCCGCCGCGGTGGACTCGCACCACCGCATCGCGGCGCGCACCACGGACACCAGCCCGGCGATTCCCATCGACACCGTGATGAAGCTGCTGGCCGAGACGAAGGCCGAGGACATCTTCGTCGACGACAACGGCTACCGGGACTTCCTCATGACGACCGACATCCCCGTCCTGGTCATCTCCGGCGACCAGGAAATCGTCTTCCCGGTGGAGAACTGGTTCGACGTCGCGCCGCGGACGCAGTCGGTGCACCTGATGGTCTTCCCCCAGATGGGGCACGGCCCGCAGCACGAGGCGCCGCAGGTCTGCGCCGACCTGATGACGAGCTTCATCGCGAACCGCTGAAGGGCTCGCTGGCCGCCTGCCTGCCCTGGTGGCGGGCGGACAGCGAGCGAGCGTCCGGGGAGGCGGCGCCGCGAACGGCGGCAGGACACATCTTGGCGGGGTGGAGTCAACGCGGCCGCCCGCCCCTGGCGCGCGGCCCCCGATACGGAGGTCCAACACATGGCGCTTCTTGGATTCACGCTGCTGGGTGTCGTCATCTTCTACGGGCTCATGCTGGCGGTCATCATCGGCGGCGCCTTCGGCAACAAGCGCGTGAAGGACCTGCGCGAGCTCACCGAGCAGCAGCGGGCCGCGGGCCTGACGGGGGACACCACGATGAACGACCCCTACGCGCTGGACTACGACGACCGCCGCCACGTGCCTGCTTGAGGCGGGCGCTTCAGCGGGGCCGCGGGCTGTAGTAGCGGCGCAGCCAGCGGCTCAGCCCGTCCAGGCCGGGGAAGAGCACGCGCTCGGTGACGTTGGCCTGGTCCAGCTTGTCGCGCACCTCCCACTTCAGGGCGGCGGGGATGATGAGCTTCCTCACGCCCTTCTCCTGGTCCTCGAGGAACTCGTCCAGGCGCAGCGCGGGCCCGTTCATCACCGAGAAGAGCGCGAACTGGTTGATGATGCGCGCGTCCAGCGAGGGCGGCTCGAAGAAGAGCACGAAGGGGTGCTTCGCCAGCCGGTCGAACGCGCCCAGGTCTCCGGCCACCGCGGCCAGCATGTCCGCGGTGAAGACGTCCGCGCCCTCCTGCTTGAGCTGGGCCTTCAGGGGCCTGGGCAGCAGGCGGTTCGTCTCGTGGTAGTCCACGCACCACACCACGCCGTCCTGTCCCGCCAGCTCGGTGTCCTCGGTGAGGAAGTGCAGCGCGACGTTCGGACTGAACGTCCAGTCCAAGAGCCGCGTGGGCAGCCCGTGGTGCTGGGCCAGCGCCAGCCAGTCCCAGATGGAGGTCATCTGCTGCTGCGCCGCGGCGTGCGCGTACTTGCGGAAGGCGCGCAGCAGGTCCCGCTCCTGCCGCACGAACATGCCCTGGCGGTTGAGCGCCGTGGACAGGTCATGCTCCACGTGCGGCATGCCCCGGAAGACGAAGCTGGGGCGGTGACGTCCCAGCTGCTCGTTCCAGGAGCCCGCGAAGAGCGCGTCCTGGAGCTCCAACCATGTGCCGACCCGCTGCTCCCGCATGGGGTGCCCGTCCCTCCACCCGTGTCCTGCTTGATGGAACACGGCGTCCCGGTGCGTATATCCCGGTCGGGAGCAGGACTCCCCGCCAATTCAGCCCGGCCCTTCGTCGTAGAGCGACGCGGAGGCGAGCTGCACGTCGAGGAGGTTCTTCACCGTCGGGGCGAAGCGCATCTGTCCCAGCCGCCGCCGCTGCTCCGGGCGCAGGCGCGCGAGCGTGTTCGCCACCTTGCGCCGGCTGAGCTCCGCGTCGAAGTAGCGGATGAAGCCGGAGGCGTTGAGCGAGAAGAACGACAGCGCGTCCGCGTCGTTGAGCAGCGCCAGGTCCGGGTCCTCTCCGGTGCGCCCGTGCCGCGTCACCAGCTCCTTCACGCGCTGGCAGGTGTCCACGTCCGTGCCCACCTCCTTGAGCACCCTGCGCGCCAGCTCCGCGCCGCGCGCCGCGGGGACGGCCTCCTCGGACCAGGGCTCCACGCGCCGGTCCGCCTCGGGCACCAGCCGCTCCACGTCGTGGAAGAGGGCGGCGGCCTGCACCGCGAGGTCCGCGTCCGGGCGCAGCCGCAGCACCCACTGCCACGCGTCCAGCGCGTGCTGGTAGTCCGCGCGCACCAGGGGGAGGCCCAGGTCATGCAGCGCCCGGTGGCGCGCGAGCACCCGGTCGAACAGCGGGGCCGCGGACGCCTCGTTGCGGCGGCCCACGAGGCCCTGGTAGCGGGTGAGGACCTCGAGCGCGGCGAGGACGAGCGCCTCGCCCCGCGCGCCCTCCAGGTGCAGCGCGAGCTGCTCGGAGGCCTCGTCGGCGCCGAAGACGCGCGCGTCCCAGGTGATGGGGTCGAAGTCCAGCGAGCCCCACTCGGACACGTCCAGGCGAAGCACGCGCATGCCCCGGCCGGCGGACAGCGGGGCCACCACCACCGTGGGGAACTCCGCCTGCACCAGGGCCCAGCCGTTGCCCGCGCAGGGGCCCTCGGTTCCGTAGTCGGACAGCAGCAGCTGGCGGAGCATGGCGCCTCCCGTCCGGCGGCGTACCCGAGCCCAAGCCGGTTGTCCGGCAAGCTGGAGCCGCGGCACACCAACGCCCACTGTCTCCGGAGACAGGACGAGGTGCGCTGGCGCACAGCGGGGCGGTGGGAGGGGGCCCGAGGGACGCGCGGGTGTCACCCGCCCGGCGTCAGGCCACGCGCGCGGCGGTCCGCGGCGCGGCTTCGCAGCGGCCCGGGTGGGAGAGGCGGCTGAGGATGCGCGACAGCTCACCGGGGACGAAGGGCTTGCGCAGCAGGCACACCGCGCCCTCGAAGCTGGGCAGCTCCAGGTCCAGGCCGGTGGTCAGCACCACGGGCAGCTCCGCCAGCTCGCGCTGCGCGTGCAGCAGCAGGATGAGGTCCCTGCCCTCGATGTCGGGCAGCATCCAGTCCAGCACCAGCACGTCCACGCAGGGCTCGGTGAAGAAGGCCTTCAGCGCGGCGAAGCCGTTCGCACAGGCGAGGACGCGGTAGCCCTCCAGCTCCAGGGCTTCCGTCATCGTCTCGCGCAGGATGGAATCATCCTCGGCCAGCACGATGACGGGACGGCGGGACATGCGGGGGCTCGCTTCCTGGAAGGGGGGCAGGGCGGGGAAGGGCTCCGGGGATGCGTTCTCCGCCGCTGCGCAAGAACCCCGGCGCTCGCGTGTCCTCGTCCCGCGGAAGCACGCGCGGCCGGGGCTCGGCCCTCCAGCCGCCAGGCAGGCTACGGCCGGCCGGCGTCAGCGGGCTGGTTGAAGGCGTAGGTGTCCGCGCCCGGCGCCCGGTCCTGGTGGAACATGGGGCACTTGGCGCAGGTGAAGCTGTCCCAGTCCTTCTTCACCGCCACGTCGATGCAGCCGCCGTAGAAGCGGCAGTGCACGTTGCGGTGCTCCTCGATGGAGAAGGTCTCGGCTCGAAGAGGAAGACGGAACTCGGTAGGTCGCGGCTGTGGACAGGACATGGTGACTCTCTCGCCCCCTCGTGGGTGCTGATTCCCGGGATGCTGATTTTCTCTACCGGCTGGTGCGTCGCGTCATTCCCGACGCCCCCCCGGGCGGTCCGCGCGACATGCGGGGCCTGCCTCATGGGGTCCAGCAGAGAGGGTCGTCCTGTCTAACGTCCCGGGTACACCCGCGCATGCACGGGGGCGCCGCGCGGTGGGGGAGCGGCGCCCCGCTCGTGGGGCGGACGGGCTCACGCCGTGAGAGGGGCGGGAGGCCGCTCGCTCAGAGCGCCAGCCCCTTCTCGATGTCCGCCAGCTTGTAGCGCGCCATGGCGAGGTTCGCGCTGGAGCGGTGCAGGGCGATGTAGAGGAACAGGCCCTCGCGCGTCGCGAGCGGACGGATGACGTGGTACTGCTCGCCGAGCGTGATGAGGATGTCCTCGATCTTGTCCTTGAGGCCGAGCGCGTTCATCGTCTTCAGCTTGGCGCGCACCACCTCGGTGTTGCCCGCGGCCGCGGCTTCGACGTTGAAGGTGGGGCCGCCGCCGATGCTGCCGAGGCTCATGCCGCTCTTGGCGTCCACCAGGCAGGCCGCGAAGGCTCCATCGATTTTCAGCGACTCTTCCAGGGACTGCTTCACGTTCGGCATGACGTCTCTTTCTTGCTGTGCGTGCGAGGTGCGGTGCTGCGAAACGGAGGACACCAGCTCCTCCAGGCCGAAGGTCAGCTGGCTGGAGTAGGCGCGGGGTTGGGGGACGAAGAGGGCCTGCGCGTCCGGCGCGGACAGCAGCGTCTCCACCTGGCCGACGAGGTGCGCGCGGAGCAGCTCGCGCACGCGCTCGCGCGGCATGAGGCCCCAGGCGACGAGCACCTCGCAGAAGTTGCCGCCGCTCTTGCGGCACTCCGCCATCACCTGCTCGAGGTCCTCGCGGCTGACCAGCCGTTGCTGGACGAGCAGCGAGGCGAAGTTGGGCGTGGCCGGCTCGGTGATGACCGCCCAGGCCACCTTCCGCTCCACCACGAAGATGCGCCCGGAGACGGCGGCGGACTTCACCACCACCTCGCCTCCAAGCCGACTCTCCAGGGCCTCGTGGAGCACCGTCCGCACGACCTGCCGGGGCTGGGATGACACCATTCGAGGAGCTGAATCCATGGTGAGGTCGACGGCGGGCTGGCAGAGGGGCGACCGGCCAGGGCCGGTCCGCGGGGACTATATGCAGTATTTATATACCCGGGCAATGTGACTGTAATTTTGCGTGAGATCCTCGACACTCCGGTCTGACCCAACCCACGCATGAGGCGGGTTGGACCTGGGTCCGACGGGGCCAGGGCACCCGCGCCATCTCCGGCCTCATCGCGCGACGACGCGCGCGTCGGCGGGGCGGTGCTCGCCGCGGCTGCGACAGGGCCCGCTCCCGGGCCGGAGGGCAGGCGGGCATCCGGTCGAAGTCTTCACCAGGACGGGGCTTTCCCCGAAGATGCGGGCCGTGACCCACCCCTCCCGAAGCCCCCGTCCCGCTCCCGCCGCGTCCCGCTGGCTGGGAGCGCTGGCCCTGGCCACGCTGCTCGCCCTCACGGGTTGCTCCGCCTTCTCCCGCGCGGTGAAGGAGGGCGACACCGCCAGCCAGCAGCAGAAGTGGGCGGAGGCCGAGGCCGCCTACCTGCGCGCGCTCGCCGCGGACCCCGAGGCGTCCGAAGTGAAGGTGAAGCTGGGCAAGGTGCGCACGGCCTGGAGCGAGGTGGTGCTGGAGGAGGCGCGGAGCGTCCACGCCAGTGGAGACCTGGACGGCGCCATGAAGCGGCTGGTGCGCGCGCTGGAGCTCAACGCGGAGAACGGGCCCGCGCGCGAGCTGCTGGGCCAGACGTTGGATGCGCGCGTGGTGGTGGGCCAGACGGCGCTGAAGGAGGAGCGGCTGAAGGAGGCGCGCGCCGAGTTCGACGCGGTGCTGTCCGTGGCCCCGGACCACGCGGCCGCGAAGCGGGGCGTGGACGGCGTGCAGGTGGCCTGGGCGAAGCGCTGGTTCGGCACCGGAGAGAGCCTGGAGAAGGCGGGCAAGCTGGGCAACGCGCTGGTGGCGTACGTGCGCGCGGACCAGGAGCGCGTGGGCGCCACCGCCGCGCGAGAGCGGGCCGAGGCGGTGCGACAGAAGCTGCGCGACGAGGTGGCCTTCCTCGTGGTGGCCGCGCCCGTGGAGGACCGCGCCGGGGCGCCGGACGTGGTGCAGCGCCTGGCGGCCGGCCGGCTGGCGACGATGCTGCCCACGCAACTGCCTCTGCGCGTGGTGACGGACGCGCCCGAGGGCCGCGAGGGCGTGCGGCTGGATTTGTCGCTGGAGCGCGTGCTGCCGCTGAAGGTGACCGAGGACTCGCAGCGCACGCAGCGCTACCTCGCCGGCAACCGCTCCGTGCCCAACCCGCGCCGCGCGGGCTTCGAGGGCAAGCTGCTCCAGGCCGAGCGCACCCTGGAGGAGACCGACCGCAAGCAGGCCGCGGTGCTGCGCGAGTACCTGCGCATGCAGGCCGAGCTGCTCACCGTGCGCGAGGGCGCCGAGCGCTGCAGGGACCGCGAGCGCCGCGAGTGCCGCGAGGCCCTGCAGGAGTGCGGCGAGGCGGCCCGTGAGGCGAAGGAGCCGGGACAGCTCCCGGGCGACTGCAACCCCGCCCGCTGCGCCAGCGGCGTGTGCGCGCAGGAGGAGCAGCTGCTCGTGCAGAAGGCCAACGCGGTGAAGGAGAAGGAGAAGGCGCTGGAGGCGGCGCTGGACAAGTCGGAGGTGCAGCGCATCGACGTGCAGCGCAACCGCGACACCGCCTTCCGCGAGCCCGTCACCGTGGAGGAGCCCATGTACTCGGACTTCGTCTACGACGTGCAGCTGCACCGGCTCACCGTCACCGCCTCCGTCACCGCGGTGATGAAGGACCTCATCAAGGACGCGGGCGTGGTGGCCCCCCAGACGCAGGACTACGCGGTGGCGCACGAGGACGTGGCGCACAAGGGCTATGACCGCTACGGCGTGCTCGCGGACCCGGTGCAGCTGCGCAACGAGCTGGAGCTGCGCGTGGAGGTGGGCGACAAGGCCGTGGCCGACGTGGCCCGCCGGGTGAAGGAGCGCTTCGACACGTACCGCGGCAAGCGCGTGGAGGACGCGCGCCGGGGCATGGTGCGCCCGGGCGCCGAGGACGTGGTGGAGACGGCCGTGCGGGCGCTGCTGCTCACCGCGGACGCGCCCCCGCCGGACATCCTCCAGCCGCTCGGCCGCGCGCGTGGGCTCAGCCGCCCCGAGGCCCTCCTCGGCCTGTAGCGCGTGAAGCCCCGCCCCCGCCGCCCGTCACACGGGCGTCCCAGGGGCCCGGGCCGGTGCGCCTCGCAATCACGAAAGGGTGCCTCCCGTAGCCCCTCTTGAAGGGACTTCCACGGGGGACACCGCCATGCGACTCGACTTCAACCAGCTGTTCCACGAGAGCGACCTGAACCTCGCCGCCGCGCTGTTCGTCTTCGTCGCCTTCGTCATCCTCACCCTGCTCGCCATCATCCCGACCTGAGGGGGGCCGGGTGACGCGGAATCCGTCACTTCCGCGAGCCTGGCTGTCCGAGGACAGGTCAGTGCGCGAGTTACGGGTAAGTACGTAGAAACGGGATGCTTTGCGTTCAAAGCGTCAAAAAGGTTTACATCCTGACGGTGGGCCCATGGACTGCCCACGCACCGCGTCAGGGTGGGGCTTGATTCGAGAAGTCAGTGAATCCGGCAGGTTGGGTTCTGGCACGGGGGCTGCTGTGGGGCCCGCACCCCCGTAGTCAGAAAGGCATTCCATGTCCCAGTCCAAGTTCGTCGGCGCCCTCGCGGGCCTGGCGCTGCTCGCCGGTTGCGGCGGCGGCACCGAGGGCACCCCCTCGTCCACTCCCGAGAGCACCAGCCAGGGCATGACGTGGGAGCAGTTCCTCTCCGTCGTCCACCAGGAGCCCGACACCGGCGTGTTCATCGCCGATGGGGACACGACGTTCGCCAACGAGAAGCTGCTGCGCGAGTTCTACGAGCAGAACATCAAGAACGGGCAGCTCATCGTCCACACGGCCGGTGGCACGGACGCGAAGTGGAGCGACACGCAGAAGAAGAACATCACCTACTGCGTGAGCACCACGTTCGGCAGCAACTACAACGCGGCCATCGCGGCGATGGCGAACTCGGCCGCGGCCTGGGAGCAGGCGGGCGACGTGGACTTCGTCTACGTGAGCGCGCAGGACTCGAACTGCACGGCGAGCAACAACAACGTCGTCTTCGACGTGCGCCCGGTGAACTCGGGTGGGCAGTACCTGGCCCGCGCCTTCTTCCCGAATGACACGCGCGCCAACCGCAACGTGCTCATCGACACCTCGGCCTTCGGCAACACCTCGCCGTGGACGCTGACGGGCATCATGCGCCACGAGCTGGGCCACACGCTGGGCTTCCGTCACGAGCACACCCGCCCCGAGTCCGGCACCTGCTTCGAGGACAACAACTGGCGCTCGCTGACGACGTACGACTCCGCGTCCGTCATGCACTACCCGCAGTGCAACGGCTCGCAGTCGGGTGACCTCGTCCTGACGACCAAGGACATCCAGGGCATCCAGGCGCTGTACGGCGCGCCGGGTGGCACTCCTCCCCCGACGGGTGGCACGCCGGTGACGGAGACGAAGTCCGGCAGCGTGGCCACGGGCGGGAGCGTCAACTACGGCCCCTTCAGCGTGGTGGCCGGCACCACCTTCAAGGTGGTCATGTCGGGCTCGGGTGACCCGGACCTGTACGTGCAGTTCGGCGCGGCGCCCACCACCAGCAGCTACGCGTGCCGCCCGTACCTCAGCGGCGCCGCCGAGACGTGCACCGTCACGGTGCCCGCGGGCCAGACGAGCGCGTACATCATGGTGCGCGGCTACGCGGCCGGCAGCTTCAACCTGACCATCGACTACACCAAGCCCGGCACCGGCACCGGCACGCCGAAGACGGACACGAAGTCCGGCAGCGTGGCCACGGGGTCGAACGTCAACTACGGCCCGTACAGCGTGCTGGCCGGCACCACGTTCAAGGTGGTGATGTCGGGCACGGGCGACCCGGACCTCTACGTCCGCTTCGGCGCGGCGCCCACCACGACGACGTACAACTGCCGCCCGTACCAGTCGGGCGCCGCCGAGACGTGCGAGCTCACCGTGCCCGCGGGCCAGACGAGCGCGTACATCATGGTGCGCGGCTACTCCTCGGGGACGTTCACGCTGAACATCAACTACACCTCGCCGTAGTCTGACTTCCGGCGAGATGTAGGCGACGGGCGGTCTCTCATCATGGGAGGCCGCCCGTTGCTTTTCGTGAGGCTTCAGTCCGCGCTGGCGCTCACCTCGGGGCGCAGGGTGCGCAGCTCATCCAGGCGGCGGCGCCGGGCGCCGGCGATGGCCAGGTGCCAGCCGGCCGCGGCCACGCCCACGACGAGACAGCCGAGCCACAGCGTGGTGGCGCCGAAGCGGCCCAGCACGTGTCCGCCCACCGCAGGCGCGGCGCAGGCGGCCAGTCCCCAGAGCATGTGGTAGGCGCCCTGGTAGCTGCCGCGCAGCTCGGCCGGCGCGAGGTCCGCCACCACGGTGGAGGCCACCGGGGCCTGGGCAATCTCCCCCAGCGTCCACACCACGACGGCGAGAATGGCGAGCCCCACGTTGGCGGAGAGCGTGTGCAACCCGAAGCCCACGCCGGTGAGCACCCCGGCCAGCGCCAGCGCGTGGGCCCGGCGCATGCGGCCCATCCGCCGGCCGGTGAAGGGCTGCAGCACGACGATGAGGACGCCGTTGACGGCAAGCACCGAGCCGAACTGCGCCGGCGTCAGCCCCTTCTGGCCCAGGTCCAGCGGCAGCGCCACCTGGCCCTGGAAGAAGATGAGGGCCACCGCGAAGATGGGCAGGCCGAAGGCGAGGAAGGTGGGGTCCTTGAAGGGCGCGAGCAGCGAGCCGCGCGCGGCTGCGCCTGCCTCGGGGGCCTGGCGCGGGGGGCGTGTCTCCGGGAGCAGCAGCCAGACGCAGCAGCCGTAGACGAAGGTGGTGATGGCGTCGGCGATGAAGAGCGTCACGTAGCCGAAGCGGGTCATCAGCCCGGCGAGCGGCAGGGCGATGGAGAAGCCCAGGTTGATGACCCAGTAGAAGAGGCTGTAGGCGCGGGCCCGGTCCACGGGCGGCACCACGTCCGCGATGGCGGCGGACACCGCGGGCCGGTACAGCTCTCCGAGGATGCCGAGCGTGAAGGCGGCCACGGCAATCCATTGGGGCTCGCGAGAGAAGCCGAGGAAGAGCATGCCGCCCGAGCCCAGCCAGAGCCCCGCGGCCAGCGTGAAGCGGCGGCCCACCTTGTCCGCGAGCGTGCCGCCCAGCGGCCCGGCGAGCACCGTGCCCGCGCCGTGCAGCGAGACGACGAGGCCCGCCTGCGCCGCGGAGTAGCCGCGCTCGCGCGTGAGGTAGAGGGCGAGGAAGGGCACCACGAAGCTGCCCAGCCGGTTGACCAGCGTGCCCATCCACAGCACCCAGTACGTGCGGGGCAGTCCGCCCGCCATCTCCCGCACCACCTCGCGCAGCGCGCCGGTCATGGCCGCGACTCTGGGATGGTGGGGAAGGGGGCGGGGCGGGGTGGCGCGGGGTGGGGTGCCATGAAGGGGTCGGAGCATGGGGCAGCGGGGCTGTCGCTCCAAGTCGCCGGGAGTGGCGGTGACGCCCGCACCTGGGGCGACGGCGCGGGAGCCCTCCACCTGACAGGGGAGCCCGGCCTCCACGTCGCCTCGGCGGTGGGCCGCCAGCAGGGCTGGCGTGGCGCCGAGGCCTGCCTCCAGGTGGCGCGAGCCGGTGTCCGCCCGGGAGTCACGGCTTCCCGGGCGGGGGGGCCCGCGAGACTAGCCGCCGACCTTCACGGCAATCTGCTTCTGCGTCTGGGTGCCCGCCGGAGAGAAGGCGATGCCCTCCACCGTCACCGTCTCGCCGGGCCTCACGACCACGCCCACGGGCCCGCGGAACAGCACCTCGCGGTAGATGAGGGCGTAGGGGTTGCCGGGGTCGTTCGGGTCCTTGTCGTCCTCCGGGCTCCAGTAGCCCACCGCGGACGCGGCGTTGCCGTGCACCATGAGGATGGGCGTGCGCGCGTCGAGGTTGGCGCGGCCCACGTTCTGGAGGGTGACGCGGACGCGGCTGGCCGTGTAGCCCACCCGCGTGGAGGCCACCGGCTCCGCCGTGGAGGCCACGGGCCGCAGGCTCACACCGCTCTGCGCGTTGTCGAGGCTCAGCCAGAACCAGGGTTGGGGCTCGGGGTCGAACCGCCAGGTGCTGCCGTCGAGGAAGGCCACGGTGAGGATGTGATTGGCGTCCGTCCGGAAGAGGCGCGCGGAGGCGTACACCGTGGTGGACTCACCGGGCCGCAGCGTGGGCAGCGTGCCCCGGAAGAGCGTCTCCGTGCCCAGCACCGAGCTCGCGTCCGGCGGCGCCGCGCCCGAGGCGGGGTTGGGGTGGCCCGCCGGGTCCACCGCGGCGTGCGTCAGCGCATAGGCCATGCCGCCCGTGAGGGTGGTGGTGCCCCGGTTGACGAGGTCGACGACGATGCGGAAGTCCGGGCCCACCGGCTCGATGCGCCAGTTCTCCGGGGAGAGGCCGCCGGGCGGTCCCTTCTTCCCCCACCACCACTTCGGCCAGGCCGTGCCGCACCAGTCGAGGTCATTCTCGGCCGAGGAGGCGTGCGCCGCGAAGGGGAGTTGGACGAACAGCAGCGCCGCCAGCAACAGCATGCTCTTGAGCTTCATGGGAGGTGTCTCCATGCGGTGCCCGCGCGGGTGGCGGGCCGGGGTGCGCCCGGCGGTTGCGCCGGGCCTGCATGCCCCTTGAGCAACCCCGATGCCAGTCGCTGGCGGCCCGCGCGGTGGCACCGCGCTCCCCGCATGCACGCGCTCCGGATGCAGCGCTTGCACGATGACGGGCGAGGGGCGAAGCAGCGGCTGCACGGGTGTGCAAGAGTTGCATCCGCCCCTGGCGCGTCAGTCGTTGCCGGGGATGAAGCCGAGCGACCCGGCGTAGGTCCACGAAGAGCCCGGGTGCACCGTCGCCGCGACGAAGTTCCCATTCAGGTCCCGCCACAGGAACAGCTCCGTGTCCGAGAAGCCCACGCTCAGCCGGGACACGTAGCCTTCCAGCGCCTTCTCGGGTGCTTCACCGGGGAGGGTGTCCAGACTCCCATTCGTCAGGAGGGTGCAGGCGTCCTGCGGGACGCCGGTGCTCGTGGTGTTGAGGAGGTAGCGACGGCCGCTCGGGGTCTGGCTCACGCAGCGGTAGAGACCCCTGAGGTTGAACCTGGCTTGCAGCGTCGGCGAGAGATTCGGGGAGAGGATGGCCCCCTCGAACCGGGTGTAGCCATAGGGCTGGCCCGGGTCGATTTCAGCCTTCAGGCTCACGGAGTCGGCCGCGGGGAAGGCCGAGGACACGTCGTACTTCGTCGTGGTGATGGAGGACGCCGGGGCATTGACCTTGGTGAACCGGTAGAGGCCCGTGTCGAGGAAGCGCGAGAAGGAGAAGAACCGCGCTCCAAGCGCCTCCAGCTCCGCCTCTGTGTAGGCCTCGCACGTCTTGCCCGCCATGTCTGGTTGGGCGGTCGTCTGGAGGGCCGTGGGGTCGAAGCAGGTGCCGGCGACGGGGAGGCTGGACCAGCGCTTCTTGCTCAGGCACACCGCGCCGAAGCCCCAGCGGAGCTTGTCCCAGGTGTCGCAGGCCGAGCCCTCGATGGGCCTGTCGACGAACCTGCAGTCCGCCCAGGCGGCCTCGAAGGCGAGCTCTTGGTGGGGTTCCGCGAGGTTTTCGACGATGTGGGCGTCGCCGGGCGCGGGGGACTTCGCTGCGCCGAGGGGCACGTACTTCGTGTCGTAGAAGGCGATGGGCGTGCCATCCAGCGTGTTGCTCTGGCCCACGCCGCAGTAGTCCGCGGTGGCCATGCGCAGGCACGCCAGGTGGAAGCTCTGCGCCTCGTTCTTCATCCCCGACAGCTGATTCTTGGCGACGGTGTCGCCGACGAGGTACTGCCCGCTCAGCGACTGGCCCATGTGCTCCCAGGGCGGGTAGCCCCAGTCGATGCACTTGGCGATGACACCGCCTCCCGTGAACTCACAGCTCCCCTGCGCGGCGGGCCTGGGGACACAGGCGAAGGTGAAGGCGTTCTCCCCTGATTTGGGGGGACGGACCGTCCACGCCTCGGGAGGCACGCCCGGCGCCCACATCAAGGGCACGGCCAGCGCGCGGCTGCCGTCGGGGCACAGCTTCGAGGAGCGGCCGCCGCGGGACACCGTCACGTCGTATTCCCAGGTCGTGTCCTGCAGCGACACGCTCGGCGGCGTGCAGTTCTTGTAGATGCTCTCGTGGGTGTGGACGGAGTTGACCTTGAAGGTCCAGTTGCCATCCACCGACGTGAAGGTGGCTCCGGCGAAGTCCGTCGGAGTGCAGAGGGGCGCCTGGGCCTTGAAGCCTCCCTTCTCCAGGGTGACGGACTGGCAGCCCGCGGGCGGGAGCGTGGTGGGCTCGAGCCGGATGTTGACGTGCGCGTCCTCCACGGAGCCGGTGCCGTGGAGGTGGGTGCCCTGGGCGCTCTGGGGAGGGGGTTCCGCCCAGGCCGTCGAGGCATACAGCCCTCCCATGATGACCACCCACGCCCCCAACGCGGGTCCTGTGAAGAGTCGCATCGATGTTCTCCTTGTATGTGTCATCCGCGTGCTGCAACCCCCTGCCAAAGCAGGAAGCCTGCCAGCGGGCACGGACCTCAGGGCGCGGGGGCCGGAGCGCAGACACGCAGCCCGATGAAGGGATTGCGCAGTCGCGGCTCTCCGTCACCGTGGTTGAGGCTGCGGGCGGTGAACATGTCCTGGTAGAAGCAGCCTCCGCCGTAGGTGGGCATGTCGGGCGAAGTCACCGAGCGCATCCACTCCCACACGTTGCCCGCGAAGTCCGCGGCCCCGAAGGGGCTGTCGGAGTCGGGATGTGAGCCGACCTCGTCGGGACCGAAGGCAAGAGACTTGCGGCCATACGTCGCATCGAAGTTGGCGTCGTCCGGTTCGAGCCGGTCGCCATGAGGAAAGGTCCGCCCGTCCGCGCCGCGCGCCGCGCGCTCCCACTCGCGGTCATCGCAGAGGCGGGCACCGCGCAGGCGGCCCGTTGCGTCCAGCCAGGCGACGTAGGCCTGGGCGTCCTCCCAGGACACACCGGACACGGGAAAGCGCAGCCAGTCCTGGTCGATGCGGTGTTCGCGCTCGGGGTAGTGAACGCGCTCGCCTTCCCGGGCACGGTAGACGTGCCCCGGGCGCTCCATGCGGAACTCCCATCGGCCATTGGCCAGCTCCACGACGTCGATGCTTCCGAAGTAGTTGGTGCCATGGGGCCGGCGCCTGGCGCGCTCGTCGGGCGGGAGCGTGCGAAGGAAGGCGAGCCACTCGCCGTGGGTGACCTCGGTGCGTCCGACGAGGTACCCCTCCGTCGTGAGCGCGTGGAGCGGCTGGGCCAGCACCAGGTTGCGTCGGATGGCCTCCTCGTCGCCGCTGCCGTACAGGAATCGCCCGGGCGGCACATACACATAGCCGTCGGGAACAGCGGCGGGCAGCGCGAGACGGGCCTCGTGGTGCTCCCCGCGCTCCAGCAGCACCGGGTAGAGGACGGGCGGGCGGTCGGGCAGGTGGAACGTCAGGCGGTAGGAGCCCGGCGGCAGCGTGGCGCCCCGCAGCGGTGTCGTGCCGAGAGGCTCGGGAGCGGACCAGCGCTGTCTGCCTCCGTCCTGCAGCACGCGCTCGACGCGCACCGTGGCGCCGGTGGGGGTGGTCTCCAGGTCCAGCCGTGCCGGCGCCTGGAGGCGGCGTTGGACTTCTCCGGTGTCGTCGACGCTGGCGAGGCGCTGGAGCAGCTCGGCGTGCAGCGCGTGGCGGCGCAGGTGCTCGGCGAGCACGATGCGCTCGAAGAGCACCTCGGCGAAGCGGCGGCGCACGTCCGCGTGGCCGAAGTCCCTGCGGAGCGCGGTGTCCAGCGCCGTGCTCGCCTCGCCATGCGCGCGCTCCACCGTGGCGAGGGTCGCCAGCGCGTCCGCCCACGTCGACTCCCCCTCCTGCTTGCGGCCCGTGTCGAAGGCCGCGAAGGCCGTGCGCCGCAGCGTCTCCGCGCGCGCCTGCTCCGCGTGGGCGAGCGCCATCGCCCGCTCGGCCACCGCCACGGATTGGGCGATGTCCCGCTCCCGGGCGCGCAGCTCCTGGAGCTGGAGGCCCCCGTACACGGCGGCCGCGACGAGGGGCAGCGACAGCACCGCGGCGACGCGTGCGACGAGCCGCCGTGTCCCCAGCCGGCGTGACTCGCGGAGGAACGTGCGCTCCGCATCCCCCAGCGCCTCCGTGGGCAGGCGCGCGGCTTCCGCGAGCTGGGAGCCGCGCCACAGCAGGTCCTCCGCTTGCCCCAGCCGTTGCCACTCCGCGCAGGCCCGCTCCAGCCGCTGGTGCAGCACTCGCCGCTCCACGTCTCCCGCGAGCCAGCCGCGCAGCGTGTCCCAGCGCACCAGCAGCGCCTCGTGCGCCAGCGCGTAGGTGCCCGCGCCCGCCTCCTCTCCCGCGGCCTCCCGGGCCACCACCAGCCGGCCGCGCACCAGGGCCTCCAGGGCCGCGCGGGCAGGGCGCTCCTCGCGGCCCTCGTCGCCCAGCAGCTCCGCGCGTGTGCGCCGCTCGCGCGTCCCCTCCGCCGTCACCAGCCGGAGGAGAAGGCGCCGCGCGGCGCTCCGCTCCACCGGGAGCAGGGTGGACAGCACGCCGTCGGCATGGCGGGCCAGCGCGCCGTCGACGCCGCCCAATGCCACCAGCGCCGCCGCAGGAATCACGTGGCGCTCGCGGTCTCTGCGCTCCCACAGCTCCGCCAGGGCGAACTGGAGCAGCGGCAGCCCGCCGTCCCCGCCACCGGCCTTCACCAGCGTCTCAACCAGCTCCTCCGACTCGAAGGCGAAGCCCTGGCCGCGCGCGGGCGCGACGACGGCCTCCCTCAGTCCCTCCGGCGTTGGCCGCTGCAGGAGGTACAGCCCACCGCCCGAGAGCACCTCGCCCAGTCCCGGCAGCGAGGCCAGCCGCGCGAGGAAGTCGCCGCGCGCCGTGGCCAGCACCCGCAGCTTCGGCCCACCCGCCGTGAGCGACTCCAGCGCGACGGCGAAGCGCTCCGCGTCCTCGGGCGGGGCGAGGGTGAGCAGCTCCTCCAGCTGGTCCACGAGCACGAGCACGCCCCGCGTGTCACTGCCCGCGCGCACCCGGCGCCCCAGCTCCGCCGGTGCCTCGCGCAGCTCGGACAGCAGCGCGGTCTCGTCTTCTCCCGTGAGCGGAGCCAGCGCCGCCGCGAGCGCCGCGAGCGGGTGCCGCCCCGGGAGCAGCTCGCACGTCGTCCACGTGCCCGGGCCCAGGGCGCCCTCGGCCACGCGGGGCAGGACGCCCGCGCGGCACAGCGAGGACTTCCCCACGCCGGAGTCACCCGCCACCAGCACCAGCGGCTCGGCGCGCAGCCGGTCCAGCAGCGCGCGGATGTCCGCGGCGCGGCCGGAGAAGGTGGCGCGGTTGCGGGCGCTGAAGGGGTGGAGGCCGGGGTAGGGCGGCTCGGTGGACGGCGCCGCGTCACCGGTGCTCTCACGCAGCGCCTCGAGCGCCTCGCGGAGCGCATCGCCCGAGGCGAAGCGCGCGGACGGCTCGCGTGACAGGCAGCGGTCGATGATGGCGGCGAAGGCCGGGTCCACCCGGGGCTCCACCTGCGCGAGCGGGCGGTACGGCCCCTGGAGCACCGCCTCGCGCAGGTCCTGCACCGAGTCCGCCCGGTACGGCGGGGCGCCGGTGCACAGCTCGTAGAGCATCACCCCGAAGGAGTAGACGTCGCCGCGCGGGGAGGCGGCGGCGCCGTGCCACGTCTCCGGTGCCATGTAGCTCGGCGTGCCCACCAGTCCCGTCCTGACGGCGACTGCTGGCGGCGTGGGCGGTGCTCCGGCGGGTGGCGGAGTCGTGCCGGTCCGCACGAGGTCCGCGGTGCTCGCGTCCCGCTCCCCCGCGTCGGGAAGCCGGAGCGGTGGGGCCACGTCCGGGATGCCCGGCGGCTCGGACAGTCCCGCCGCCGCGTCGAGGAGCTTGGCCACTCCGAAGTCGAGCAGCTTGGTTTCGCCGTCCTCCGTCAGCATGGCGTTGGCGGGCTTGAGGTCGCGGTGCACGACACCGCGCCGGTGCGCCGCCGCGAGCCCGCGCGCCAGGCCGATGCCGAGCGTGAGCACGCGCGTCCACGGCAGCGGGAGGGCGAGCTTGTCGAGGCTCTGTCCTCGCACGAACTCGGAGACCAGGTAGGGCCTGCGGAGCACCTCGCCCACGCGGTAGATGCCCACCACGTTGGGGTGCTGCACCCGGGCGATGGCGCGCGCCTCGTTGCGGAAGCGCTCTCGCTGACCCTCCTGGGGCGCCAGGCCCGCGATGAACTTCACCGCCACCAGCCGGTCCAGCAGGGTGTCCCGCGCCAGGTAGACCTCGCCCATGGCCCCCCGGCCCAGCGGCTCCAGGAGGTGGTATTCCGCGAAGTCGGTGGGCGGCTGCCAGGTGGAGGAGCCAGGGGCCTTGGCGGTCATGTCTCGGGTCGGGTCCAGCGAGACAGTCCATACTGCTTGTACTTGAGCGCGAAGGTCCGCAGCGGCATGCCGATGAGCCGCGCCGCGTGCTTCTGCACGCCGCCCGTCGCCTCCAGGGCCTCCAGCATCCGCTGCCGCTCCAGCTCCCGGAGCTCCTCGGCGATGGGCCGGAAGGCGCGTGGCGCCGCGGGGGCCTTCGCCTCGGGGTCCTTTGGAGGCGCGGGCGGCCCGGCGTCGTCAGGCTCCTGGCGCTGGAGGGCGTCCGGCAGGTGCGAGGGCTCCAGCACGGGGCCATCCGCCATGGCCGCCGCGCGCTCCATGACGCCCTTCAGCACGCGCACGTTGCCCTCCCAGTGGTACGCGCACAGCAGCTCCATGGCGGCGGCGGAGATGTCGAGCGGCGGCCGTCCTTCGCGAGCGCAGGCCTCTTCCAGGAAGGCGCGCGCCAGCAGCGGCACCTCGCGCGGCCGGCTGCGCAGGGGGCGCAGCAGCACCACGGCGGTGGAGAGGCGGAAGAACAGGTCCTCGCGGAAGCGCCCGGCCTTCACCGCGTCGGCGAGGCTCTGGTGGGTGGCGGCGACGATGCGCACGTCCACGGGGCGCTCGCGCGTGTCCCCCAGCCGGGTGATGCGCTTCTGGTCCAGCGCGCGCAGCAGCTTGGCCTGCACCGGGAGGGACAGCTCGGCCACCTCGTCGAGGAAGAGGGTGCCGCCGCTGGCCTTCTCGAACAGGCCGGGCTGGGACGCCGTCGCGCCGGAGAAGGCGCCGCGCTCGTGGCCGAAGAGCGTGCTCTCCGCGAGGGCTTCGACGAGCGTCGCGCAGTTGACCGCGAGGAAGGGACCGCTCGCGCGCTTGGACCAGTGGTGCACGGCCCAGGCCGCGTTCTCCTTGCCCGAGCCCGTTTCGCCGTGGATGAGGACGGCAATCGAGCTGGAGGCCAGCCGCCGCAGCTGCTCGTAGATGCGCACCATGGCGGCGTCCGCCACGATGACCGAGCGCTCTCCCAGCTCCAGCCGGTAGAGGTTGGGGCCACTGAGGCCCACGCCTCCGGTGGGCGCCGCGAGCGCCGCGGCCCGCGCGGCGGACAGGAGCGCATCCGCGTCCATGCCATCTTGAGGGGCCGTCGCCAGTCCCGCGCGGGCTCCGGGGACGAGCGGCAGGAGCGCCTCGAGGAGGTGCCGGGCGGAGTCCTCCGCTTCGTCCCGCGTCAGCTCCGGCAGGAGGATGACGAGCTGACCGGGGCCCTGCTGCCCGACGACGTCCATGCGCCGCAGGCCGCCTCCGCTCGCGGCGCGGACGAGCTCGGCGAGGGAGGCGGTGGAGGGGCCGAGCTCCAGCGCGACGACGCCCACGCTGCGCTCGTAGCGCACCACGCGCTCCAGCTCGTCGGCGAGCCGGGACTGCAAGGCATTGGCGTCCAGCAGGGGATGGGTGGCGCGGGGGCGGGCCTCGCAGTTGAGGACGAGGGTGACGTCCCCCAGCTCCACCACGTCGCCGTTGCGCAGGGGCTGCGCGCCTTCCACCCGGACCCCGTTGACCTTGACGCCGTTGTGGCTGTCCAGGTCCGAGATGCGCGCCACGCCCTCCGTCACGCTCACCCGCGCATGGTGGCGGCTCACCGAGGCGTCCTGCACGCGGAGGTCCGCCGTGCTGCCACGGCCAATCAGCAGCTCCCCCTCGCGTGGCAGGGGACAGAGCGAGCTCGAGTCCCCTTCGAAGACCAAGAGGTAGAGCCGCTCCGCCGCCTCGCTTCCCGGGGGCGAGTCGGGGTGGTGCGCATCCAGGGTCTCTTTGGCGTCCGGAGTCGACATGTCCGCTCGTGGGAGTCTGGCACAGTCGACCGGGCCGCCGCTTCCTGACGGCGGCCGTGCGAGGCGTTCCGGGTGCGAGGGCCTCAGCCCTTGACCAAGGGGTGCGAGGCGAGCGTCTGCGGGCGCTTGTCCGGGGAGCACATGTCGTTGTCCGCCGGGCGCTGGCCGAAGAAGAGCTTGTCGCCGTCCACCTTCACCACGTCGTGGTCGGTGCCGCACAGGGTGAGGGGCTTGAAGGAGAGGCACGCGCCGGGGACGGCCTGCTCGGCGCCCACCGTCCATGCGCCCGCGCCGCAGCCGGACTGGGCGAAGGCGTCCGCGAGCGGCTGCACGTGCGCGGTGAGGTAGCGCTCGCCGAAGACGAAGTTGCCCTCGGTGGCGCCGGTCACCTTCTCCGAGTCGCGCTCCAGCGTGTAGGGGCCGGCGACGCGGGCGGTGAAGAGCTTCGTCTGGCACTGCGCGTCGCCGAAGGCGTCGAGGTCGAGGGTCCACTTCGCCTCGGTGAGCTGGAAGTGGCGCTGGATGTAGCTGTTGGAGCCGTCCCCGTTGGGGATGGCCTCGCAGGTGGCGCTGTCCCACCTGCCGGCGAGGTCCTGCGGCTTCACGGCAGTCCTGGCGCCACCGCACGCGGCGGCGGAGAGGGCGGAGAGGGTGAGGGCGAGGCGGAGGGTGGTGTTCATGGCGGTGCTCCCGTGGGGTGCGGGGCCGCTTCGTCGCGGCCCGTGGGTGGAGCCATGAATGCCCTGGAGGCGGCCATGCGGAAACGCTGGAGTTTGCCGGGGGTGCCTGCAATCTTGCAGGGCGCCATGCCGGACTGGAATGACCTGCGGTACTTCCTGGCCATCTCACGCGAGGGGACGCTCGCGGCGGCGGCGCGGGCGCTGAAGGTGGACGCGACGACGGTGGGGCGCCGGCTGACAGTGCTCGAGGAGGAGTTGGGGACGCGGCTGTTCGACCGGACGCCGGGGCGGCTGGTGCTGACGGCGGCGGGGCAGGGCATCCGCGGCACGGTGGAGGAGATGGAGGCGTCGGTGCTCGCGGTGGAGCGGCGGGCGGGCGGAGAGGACGCGCGGCTGGAGGGCGTGGTGCGGGTGACGACGACGGAGGCGTTCGCCGTGAATCACCTGCTGCCGCGCTTCGGCGTGTTCCGCGAGCGGCACCCGGGCATCGAGGTGCAGTTCCTCACGGACTATGGCGCGCTGGACCTGGCGCGGCGCGAGGCGGACCTGGCGGTGCGGCTGACGCGGCCGAAGGAGGCGTCGCTGGTGGCTCGCAAGGTGGGGGAGATTGCGATTTCCCTCTACGCGTCGGAGGGGTACCTGGCGCGGCGCGGGCTGCCGGACCCGGCGGTGGGCTTCGCGGGGCATGACGTCATCGGCTACGCGGACGCGGCGGCGAAGTGGCCGGAGGCGCGGTGGATGGGCGAGGTGGCCACGTCCGCGCGGGTGGTGTTGCGGTGCAATTCATTGCTGTCGGTGGTGGCCGCGACGGGGGCGGGCGTGGGGCTGGGGTTGATGCCGTGTTTCCAGGGGGACACGGCGCCGGGGCTGCGGCGGCTCTTGCCTCCGGTGGCGGCGCTGCGGCGGGACATCTGGCTGGTGGTGCATCCGGACTTGCAGCAGAGCGCCCGGGTGCGGGCGGTGATGGACTTCCTGTCGGAGGTCATCCAGCGCGACCGGCCGTTGCTGGCGGGAGGGGGATTGGCTTCGGAGTGGAGCGCGGGGATGGGAGGTGAGGCGGAGGCGCGCGGGCGGTCGCTCATGCTTCCGGGTGGGGAGGTGGGTCCGGATGCGCGGAAGAAGCCGGCCGGGCCTCTGGCGGGAGCGGTGGGCTCGGATGCGCGGAAGAAGCCGTCCGGGCCTCTGGCGGGAGCGGTGGGTTCGGATGCGCGGAAGAAGCCGTCCGGGCCTCTGGCGGGAGCGGTGGGCTCGGATGGGCAGGGGAAGTCGCCTGTGCCTTCGGGTGGGGCGGTGAAGCGTGGGAAGGCGGCGTCGCGCGCTCGGGCGGGACAGGCGCGGCGAGGGAAGGCGCGGACGTCATGAGTGCGGTCATCGGGTTGCTGGGGACGTGCTTGCTGCTGGGCGTGCTGGCCCGGCGCAGCGGCAGGTTCACCGAGGGCGCGGCGGGCGCGTTCAACACCTTCATCCTGTATGTCGCGCTGCCGGCGCTGGTGCTGCGGGTGATGCACCGGCTGGAGTTCGTGCCAGAGCTCATCGTGGCCGCGGTGGTGCCGTGGCTGTACTACCTGGCGGCGGGTCCGTTCTTCCGGCTGCTGGGGCCACGGCTGGGGCTGTCACGGCAGTCGGTAATGGCGCTGGTGCTGACGGCGGGGCTGGGCAATACGGCCTTCGTCGGACTGCCCATGGCGGAGGCGCTGCTGGGGCAGGGCGGCCTGGCGGTGGCGGTGGTGGCGGACCAGCTCGGCTCGTTCCTCGTGCTGTCCACGCTGGCGACGCTGGCCGCAACGCGAGCGAGCGCGGAGAAGGAGCTGCCGTGGAGCGTGCTGGCGCGGAAGGTGGCGACGTTTCCGCCGTTCCTCGCGCTGGTGGTGTCGCTGGCGCTGCGGCCGTGGGGCTTTCCCGTCTGGGTGGACACGGTGCTGGAGCGGCTGGGCGCGCTGCTCACGCCGCTGGCGTTGTTCTCGGTGGGGTTGCAGCTGCGGCTGACGGGCGTGAGCCACCGGATTCCGGCGCTGGCGCTGGGGCTGTCCTACAAGCTGTTCCTGGTGCCGGGGCTGGTGGCGCTGGGACTGCTGGCGATGCCGGGGCTGGCGCCGGTGGTGGTGCAGGCCACGGTGCTCCAGGCGGCAATGGCGCCCATGGTGAGCGCGGCGATTCTCGCCGCCGAGCACAAGCTGGACCCGGAGCTGGCCGTGCTGATGGTCGGCGTGGGGATTCCGCTGTCGTTCGCGACGGCGCCGTTGATGCTGTGGCTGGTGCGGTGAGGGCGGGTGGCGCCCCCAGGACGGGGCTACTCCATGTGAGAACAGACCCGGATGGTAGGGTTCGCAGGATATGCGAGACTTTCTTGTTTTATGGTTCTCGTTGTCGACCGTGTTCTGGTTGGGCTGCACCACCACACCACCCACTCCCATGGCGCAGGCATGGGAAGAGGCGGAGCTGGAGTGCCACACACCAGAGGATGACCAGTGCGTCTCGCTTCTGTGTCTGGGTGATGCCTGCGGCTTCTACCGCTGCCAGGACGTGCCCGGTGAAGTCGAGCCGGCGCGCTTCCCTCCTACGCGCCCTCCAGCAGCGGCGGCGCCGGGGAGTGGTCCCCGGAGAAACTGGGGCGGCGCGGGGAAGCTCCCCGGTGGCGCCGTCATGGTCTTTCCCAACTGGAACGGCGCCCCCGAGCGAATCATCCCGCCGTCACACCGGCTCCCGCCCGGGCGCTGGGAGAAGCACCACATCTTCCCCCAGGAGGAGGAGCTGGCGAGGTGGTTCGAGAAACAAGGCATCAAGATCCACAGCTACACGATGCCGATTCCCTTCGAGCTGCATCACCGGATTCACAACGTAGGTGGGCGTGGAGGGCAGTGGAATCAAGCCTGGCGAGACTTCAAGAGGCGCAACTCAGGGGCCAGTCCAGAGGAGATCTACAAGCACGCGGGCGAGCTCATCTACCGCTTCCAGCTCACGGGCGGCCCTATTCAGTCCTACTATTCCCGCCCCGGTACGTGAGGACTGATGGGCCGATTCTTCTGGGTGGATGAGGACGACGAGGTCGCAACGAAGTACGGCGGGGAAGTCCACGGGGCCCACACGTGGGGGCTCCCCGGTGCGGCGTGCCACATGTGCGGCGTGACATGGAGCGCTTCGGGCCACACGTACCCGTGCGTCGACCTGTCGCAGCTGCCAGAGCGTGGTGAGTTCGAGAGGCCGAGGCCCGAACCCTTCTCCGAGTTCGCGCGCCTGCGCGAGCTGGTACGTCCCCTGGCGCCCCCGAATGCCGAACTGCCACCTGGCACGGACTTCGGGCCGCTGGTGGGCCGTGCCTCCGGGAAGCTTGCCGCCTTTGTATGGGTCATCGAGGTACTTCTCGTGCAGCGGGATTCGCTGGAACGTCTCCAGGCAGAGGGTGTGCGGGGCTTGTCGGGCTGCCCGACAGCGCTGCGGTTCCGACAGAAGAACCCGCTGGAGTTGCTGGAGCTCCAGGTGGAGCCTCATGGCCGGCTGCACCCGGACTGCATTCCGCCGGATGTGTCTCCACCGTGCGCCACCTGCGGTCGGCACGCATTCAGATGGCCCGACGAACCCATCCTGGACGCGGCTTCCCTGCCCTCGGACCTGGACCTGTTCCGGGTGGGCAACTTCGCGACGATGTTCATCGGCACCGAGCGGTTCGTGGAGGCCGTCCGCCGCCTGGGCCTGGATGGCCTCGCCTGCCGCGAGCTGCCCACCCGCTGACGGCGGGGACGACTCAGACTCACCGGGGGGATGCGGCAGTGGCGGCGTTCCCGGTTCCGTCATGGCTCGTCGGCCATGCCGGCCAGTTGGCCTTGCGCCGTTTCCCGGTAGCGAGGCACGACTTCGACGGCCAGCACATCGCGCATCTCCTGGCGTGCGCTGTCGAAGTCGCCAGCTTTCTGATGCCGGTACATCCTGTGTAACGCGTCCATCAGCCTGTTGGACCCGTCAGTGATGCGCCGCGAGCATTCGCGTAGGAGCTCTAGCGCTCCCCCGTCCGTCGCCAGTGCCTGCTCGGTGTCGGCATCGCCGATGCCCACTTCTCGCGCTGTGCGCCGGAGGAGTGCGCACACATCATCACTGAGAATGAGCGGTGCCCCTTCGCGGATGACCCTGCGTGCCAGTGCGCGGATGGGGTCCCAATCAACCTTCTCGGACATGCGTCACCTCTACTTCTTGCCCGGAGTGCACTTGTCCTCTGGCCATTCCTGCTGGCCCTCACAGTATCGGAAGCAGTCGTAGCACGAGCCGGTCCAGCCAAATTCTCGGCAGTCACCGTAGGCACGGATGCAACGCTGCTTCCATTCAGGAAGGTCCGCGTTATGCGAGTCGTCCCAAGCTTCAGCGGCGTCTGCCGCCGCCTTCGCACCGCCCATGAGGACGGCGGCCTCGGAGGAGCTGAGGCCACACGCATCGGGTATGCCGGCGTTGCGCTGCAGGCAGCAGGTCTCGCTGTCCATGCATGTGCTCTGTGCGTAGTACTCGCGGCGACTCGCCATGGAATGCGCGGAGCTGGAGCAACCTGATACCAGGGCGGCGATGGCGAGTGCGGCAAAAGAGAGGCTATTCATTATTTTCATGAATAGCATGGTGATTGGCCGGGTATGGACTGTCTCACTCACGTTGGCAGACGAGGGCTGCGGCCCTTCCGCGTGAGGTGCCGAACACTCCGCCGCTCGCCCCGAACCGACCGCTGTGCCTCCCTGCCTGCCCTGCATCCGGGCGCGCGGCCGTACCGCTGTCGTGCAGGCTCTGTCCTCCTATCTTTTGCGCATGGCTGAGCAACCACCGAAGGCCTCGGGAGCACCCGGGGGCGACCCGCGGCGGATGGAGGTCCGGCGACCTGTCGCCGAGTTGGGCGCACGCGCCTACGCCATCCAGTTACTCTCTGACGCCGGCATTCCATTCCTCGTCGGCGGCGCGTACGCATTCGCGCACTACACGGGCATCTATCGAGACACCAAGGACCTGGACCTCTTCATCCGCAAGGTCGACGCGGACCGCGCCCTCGAGGTGCTCGCCCAGAACGGGTGGCGCACCGAGAGCAACGTCCACGGCTGGCTCCACAAGGCCTTCTGGGACGACTTCCTCGTCGACATCATCTTCGCCTCCGGCAACGGCCTCACCGTCGTCGACGACGGCTGGTTCGAGCACGCCGTCTGCGCCCAGCTCCTCGGCTGCGCGTGCAAGGTGCCCCCAGCGGAGGAAATCTTCTGGAGCAAGGCCTTCGTCCTGGAGCGCGAGCGCTTCGACGGCCACGAGCTCACCCACCTCCTCGTGAAGACGGGCGCCAACTTCGACTGGCCGCGGCTCCTCAAGCGCTTCGACCGGTACTGGGAGGTGCTCCTCTCCCACCTCATGCTCTTCCGCTTCGCCTACCCCGCGGACCGCGCCATCGTCCCCGAGTGGCTGATGCAGGAGCTGCTGTCGCGCGCCAGCGGCTCGGTGCAGGAGGGCAACTGGGAGCGGAAGCTCTGCCGCGGCCGGCTGCTGTCCCACGTCCAGTACGGGGTCGACCTCAACGAGTGGGGCTACGAGGACGGCCGCGCCTGGGATGAGCAGGACCGCCAGCGTGGCGACGAGGTGCTCGCCACGGGGCACTCCAGCAGCCTCCACGGGCCGCACTGAGGCCCACGAAGCTCGCGCGCAAAAAGAGAAGGGGGCCCGCTGTGCGGGGCCCCCGGTGAGGCAGCGGCGGGTGGCGGGGCAGGAGCTGCCTTGCGCGCCACCCGGCAAGGATGTCGGGAGCTACGCCTGCGCCGACGTGGCGAAGGACAGCTCCACGCCGTTGTCACGCACGCGCATGCTCGGCTTGGACAGCCAGTGACACTGCGGGCAGTAGCTGTGCGCGCCCGCCTGTGAGGCGCGCACAGTCACTTCGCCGCCGCAGAGCACGCAGCCGTCGGGAAGGACGAATTCGGCGAACCGGTCGCCGTTGCTGCTCTCGAAGTGAGTCATGCCTTTGAGTTAACGCAGGATTCGTGGGGCACAAGGCGACCCGGGGTTGTACTCGGGTCCACACCCCGGGGCCTGCTTCCACGGTGCCTCTGCATGGCAGGCGGCCAACCGGGCCCTCCTGCAATCCTTACCGCCCCCACGGGGAGTGATGACTCCCTGACACCGCAACCCGGAGTCCTTACGGCGCGGCGCTGGCACGGGGATTTCAAGAGCGGAGGGGAATGGATGTGGGAGGGGATGGCATGGGCGAGGTGGGACAGGTGGAGCTCCTCCACGACAGACGAGGCTGGGGCGTGGAGGTGCGGCTGCGCGAAGGGGAGGTCCGGCGCTACCGCTATGGCAGCGAGGCCCAGGCCCGGTACTTCGCGGCGGTGTTCGCCCTGGGGCCAAGGGTGCTGCCCCCCGTGACGGCCGTGCGCCGCAAGCGCACCCGGCGGGCGGCCTGAGGCCTCGGGCCTCCGCTTCCCTCTACCCTTGCGGGCTGCTTTCGGAGAGGCTTTCGCACCATGAGCGACGCACCCAAGCCCTTCCTCCACCGTCCCAACCGTCAGCACATCACCAAGGAGCCGGACCCTGCGGGCCGCTGGTCCACGCAGTTCCCGGACATGATTGGCTACGGCAGCCAGGGCGGCGGCAAGGTGCCGGCGGACTTCGGCTGGAACACCAACCCCAAGCAGGACCAGGAGGAGATGACGCCGGAGACGCTCGCCGCGCGCTTCGCCGAGCTCCGCGTCACGCCGCCCAAGCCCGTGGCTCCGGCGCTGCCCGCGCAGGCCACGGCCGCTCCGGCCGGCGACGCCGCGAAGAAGTAGCCCTCTTTCAGCTGAACGGCAGGGCCGCGAGCCGCTCCCGGAAGAGCGTGAGCAGCTCCCGCGTCCCTGCCTCGTCCAGGCCCTCGGTGGTCTGCTGGCGCGCCTTGCGCAGGAAGACGTCGAAGGCGCCCACGCGTCCCTGCAGCGCGCCCGCCGCGTCCACCGCGTCCGCCACCACCCGCGCGGCGCCCGGCGAGCCGAGCGACAGGTGCATCTCCACCTGCTCCAGCTTCATGCCGCACTCCGCCCACACCGCGCGGTCGTGCACGATGAGCCAGGTGCGCGTCACCTCCTCCATGTGCCCGTCCAGGGCCACGAGGAAGGGCTCCACCAGCGCCGGCAGCGCGTCCGGCTCCAGCTCGGGCTTCGCGGCCGTCTCCACCAGGCGCGCGCGCAGCTCCAGGATCTGGTGCTTGTGCGGCGTGCGCAGCGCCACCGAGGCGGGGAGCGAGACGAAGGCCGACAGGCTCTCCGCCACCTGCTTCGCCAGCGCGGGGCGCGCGCGGGCCTCCGCCTTCGCGGCGCGCTCCAGCCGGCCTTGCAGGGAGCGGCGCAGGTCCGCCGCCGCCGCGCGCAGTGCGGCCCGGGCGGCCACCTGGTGCACGTAGCCGGGCACCACGTCCTCGCGGCGCACGTGCTCGAAGGCCGCCGCGGTGAGGTACACGAGGTCGCCGATGCGCACGCTGAAGTCGGCGCGGGACGCCTGCAGCTCCGCCATCAGCGTCCAGCGGTCGCTCACGACTTCGGGGCGGCGCATCTGCAGGCCCAGCTCCCCCACGCGCTTCGCCAGCAGCGCGGCGATGGAGTGCAGCACCGCCTCCACCTCCTGCGCCAGCCGCTCGTCGGAGCTTGCGGGCGGAGGCGCCCAGCCCTCGCTCGTGCCGGCCGGGCGCGAGGGCGGGGGGAACTCCTTGTGGATGGCGGCGACGAGCTGGTTGACGCCCACCAGCGTGTCGCCGATGGCGGGCGCCATCGTCTCCCACAGCGACAGGTCCGCGCCGCCGTCCGGCTCCACCGACGTGGGCTCGTACTTCGCGATGCTCAGGTGCCCCAGCCGGTCGATGGCCACGGCGGCCGCGCGGTGCACGCGCTCCAGCCGGTCCGCGAGGTGACGGTCTGTGAGGGACTCCAGCAACGCCTCCAGCCGCGAGGGCAGGGCGTCCTGGGGAGGGCGGGACTTGGGCGTCGGCGCGGGCATGGTGGGGTGCTGCCGAAGAGGGAGAGCAGGCAGGTGCGGCACCCTAGCGCACCGCTGGCGGAGCGCGAAAAGAGGGGACTCGGCAGAGCGTGTGCTTCCCGGCATAGAGTGCGGGGCAGGGGAGGATGCATGACGCAACGTTTCCGAGGCCGGCTCCCGTTGTTCATCGGGGGGCTCGCCGGTCTGCTCGCCGGGGGCTTTCTCACCGTGCTCTCGTTCGAGGTCTGCCTGTCCTCCTACCTGCTGCACGGCGTGCCCATGGCGTACTGCCCGGACGGGCAGATGCGGCAGACGGTGCGCGTGAGCGGGGACGGGCTGTCTCGCGGGGCGACGGGCCAGGTGTCCGTCTGGGCCCAGGCGCATGCGCCCAGCCCCCGCCACGGCGGGATGATGGACGCGCCGGTGCAGCGCGGCTCCGCGGAGCTGTTCCTCGTGGACGCGGACGGCAAGGAGACGCCGCTGCCGCCGGACCCGGAGCACGGCTGGCGGCGGGAGTCGCACGGGCCGCTGGTGACGCGCGTGGCGCTGCCGCAGGTGCCGGACGGCGACTACCGGCTGCGCGCCCGCGTCACCACGCCACTGGGCACGGACACGGTGGACGCGGCGCTACCTTTATATGCGCCCGCGCGCGTGCACGTGCTGACGGACCGGCCGCTGTACGAGCCCGGCAACGAGGTGCGCTTCCGCGCGGTGGCGCTGCGCGCGAAGGACCTGTCGCCGCTGGACGGCCGGCCCGGGACGTGGACGCTGACGGACCCGTCCGGCGAGGTGGTGCTGGAGGAGCGCGCGCCCGCGGGCCCCTGGGGCGTGGTGGCCGGCAGCTTCCCGCTGGACCGGGGCGCCGCCACCGGGACGTGGACGGTGAGCTGGGTGAGCAACGGCACCCCGGCGCAGGCGCAGTTCAAGGTGGAGCCCTTCACCCTGCCGCGCTTCCGCGTGGAGGCGAGCAGCCCCCGGCCCTTCTGGCGCGCCGGCGATACGCCGGAGGTGGAGGGGCAGGTGGTGTACGCCTCGGGCGCGCCGGTGGCGGACGCCGAGGTGGCGCTGGACTGGAACGCGTCCGGGGGCTGGCCGCCGCCGGTGGGCTGGCTCGACGGCGGGCTGCCCCAGCACGCGCGCACCGACGCCGCGGGGCGCTTCCGGGTGACGCTGCCGCGCGTGCCCGCGGACCTGCGCGGCGAGGCGCGGCTGCACGCGCGCGTGGCGGCGAAGGACGCGGCGGGAGACCGCGTGGAGGGCGCGGTGTCGCTGCTGCTGGCCGAGGACGCCCTCGCCGTGTCCGCCGTGACGGAATTGGAGGACGGGCTGGTGGCGGGCTTCAGCAACCGCGTCTACCTGCGCGCCACCACCGCGGACGGCCGCGTGCTGCCCGGCGCGGAGCTGACGGTGAAGCGCGCGTGGGACGCTCGCGACGAGGGCGTGCGCGCGGTGGCGGACGAGGACGGCGTGGCCGCCTTCCAGCTGGACCCGGGCCCGCCCGTCAACGTGGTGGTGCCGCCCATGCCGGTGCGCCGGCCGCCTCCGCCGCCGTCGGTGGAGCTGAACGGCCTGCGCGACCTGCTGAACGAGGACAGCGTGCCGGCGCTGAAGGACCAGCTCGCGGTGGAGGGTTGGTTGCCGTCGCTCTTCCCGTGCTCGCGCTTCGTGGAGCCGGACGACGGCGACGTCAGCGTGGAGCTGGGCGTGCGCGTGGGCGCGGGTGGCGCGGTGGTGGACGTGGCGGGGCAGGAGGGGCCTCTGGCGGCGTGTCTCGCCGCGGCGCTGCGCTCGCGCGTGCTGCCGCCTGGCCGGGAGCGTGTGCTGTCGCTCTACCTGGGCGTGAGGGACGCGAGGGACGCGGGCCTGCCCCGGCTGGAGGTGGAGCTGGAGGCGGCCTTCGGCGAGGGCGCGCACCTGAGGGGCGTGCTGGCCACGGCGGCGAGGGATGCGCGCGCGTGCCTGCCCCGAGACCTCGCGGCGGAGGCGCCGCTGCCCCTCGCGCTGAGCTGGCGGCTGGCGAAGACGGGGCCCGAAGTCGCGCTCTCGTGGGTGTCGCTGCCGAAGGAGGAGGGCATGCTGGCGGCGTCGGTGATGCCCTGCATCCAGGAGCGCTTCTCGCGGCTGCGGCTGCCCGCGCGAGGCGAGGATGCGAGCCGGGGCGAGGCCCTGGGCGTGGCGCGCCTCACCGCGTACCCGGCGGGCAGCTCGGATGAGGACGGGCCGGCCATGGCCACCGTCTTCCCGGGCTACGAGCTGAAGGTGAGCGCGAAGGTGGACGGCAGGGACGCGGGCGACACGAAGCTGGTGCTGCGTCCGGCGCAGCTGCCCAACACGCGCCTGCGCGCCACGCCGGTGCAGGCGCGCGCGGGGGACGAGGTGCGCATCGACCTGATGCGCGGCCCGCACTACGTGGGCCAGCTGCCGGAGAAGCTGGTGCTCCAGGTGGGCGCGAAGGCGCTGGAGGAGAAGGTGGACAGGGGCTCGCGCTCGGTGCGCTTCCGGCTGCCGGCGGACTTCGAGGGCTGGGCCGAGGCGCAGTGGGAGGGCGCGGTGGCGCGGGTGTACGTGCCGCCGCGCGCGCAGCTCTCCGTGGAGGTGTCGCCGGAGAAGCCGGTGTACGCGCCCGGCGAGCTGGCGCGGCTCCAGCTGCGCACGCGGGTGGACGGCAAGGAGGGCCCCGCCGCGGTGGGCCTCTTCGGCGTGGACGAGACGCTGGCGCAGCTGGCGCCGCTGCCGGGGGCGGAGTCGCTGGACACGGTGCGGCCCGCGCCGAGCATGGCCTCGTCGGCCTTCGGCGTGCTGGACGGGCAGGCGCTGGCCATGGGGCGCATCCGCGGCTCCAACGCGGCGGCGGCGGCGCTCTTGCGCGTGAGCGCGGTGCCCCGGCGCGAGGACGGCGAGCCGGCGGTGTCGGTGAGCGCGGCGATGCCCTTCGACCCGTCCGCGGAGTTGACGGACCCCTTCTACGCGGTGCTCGCGGAGCTGCACGCGCGGGTGCGGACGTGGGAGGAGAAGGCGCCCGAGGGCGAGACGCTGGACCCGGAGGACCTCGCGAAGCTGTGGGACGGCGCGCTGGAGGCGTGTGAGCAGCGCGGCGAGAAGGTGACGGACGCGTTCGGCCGCCGGCTGCGGCTGTCGCGGCTGCCGCAGGACTTGCTGGCCCTCACCGACCCGCGGGCGGTGGTGACGAGCGGGACGCGGCTGCCGGAGGACGTGGAGAACTGGAACGCGTGGGTCGCCCGGGAGGCGCCATGAAGCGCACGTTGATGATGGGGACGGTGGGCGTGGTGCTGGGAGCGGTGCTGGCCTTCGTGTTGCTGCTCGGGTTCCGGCTGGTCGGCGGTGCCAGCCGTTCCGCGGCGCCCGCGGGGCAGAGCTTCGCCCTCAAGGCGGAGCCCGAGGCCGAGTTCGACAGCCTGGAGGGAGCCCCGGCACCGAGGATGGCCGCCGCTCCGGCGCCTTCCTCGGCGCCGATGCCGATGGAGGAGGCCGTGGCCGAATCCTTCGGCGGAGCACCCGGCGGAGGAGGGAAGCTGCGCGGTGCCATCGACATGTCCAAGAAGGACCGGGGTGGGGGCGAGGACGCGAACCAGGCGCCGGCGGAGGGCTCCGCGCCCAGCCGCGCCTGGTTCCCGGAGACGTTCCTCTTCGAGCCGCTGGTGGTGACGGACGCCTCCGGCGCGGCGACGGTGCCGGTGCGCGTGCCGGACCGGCTGACGCGCTGGCGGGTGCTGGCGCTGGCGCACTCGCGCTCGGGGGCGCAGGCGGGCACGGTGGCGGGCTTCGCCGGCACGCTGCCCACGTACGTGGACCCGGTGCTGCCGCCCTTCCTCCGCGCGGGGGACGCGGCGCGGCTGCCGGTGCAGGTGGTGAACACGACGGACGCCGCCGTGGAGACGTCGCTGAAGGTGGAGGCCCAGGGCGCGACGGTGGAGGGCGGCAGCCGCACGGTGCGCGTGCCGGCGCGAGGCAGCGTGGTGGAGTACGTGACGGTGCGCGCCGCCGGGCCGGGCGCGGTGGCCGTGCGCGCCGCGCTGGGGAGCTCGGACGCGGTGGTGCGGGACTTCGACGTGTGGCCCACCGGGCGGCCCGTGGTGCGGCAGCGCGGCGGCACGCTGGCGGCGCCGCGCACGGTGAGCCTGGAAGGCCCCTCCGACGCGCAGGCCGGCAGTGAGCGGGTGCGGCTGCTCGTGTACCCGGGCGCGCTGGGCGTGCTGCGCTCGGAGCTGGCCGCCTCGGGCGGGCGCGAGGGCGCCGCGGACGTGGCCTACACGCTGATGCTCATCGGCCGCTCGCCGGAATTGCTCGCCGCGCTGGGGGAGACGCAGTCCTCGGAGGCGCTGAAGGCGCTCACCTCGGGGGCCGCGAAGCGCCTGGCGGCGCCGGCGCAGCCGGTGGAGGCCGTCGTGGACGTGGAGGCGATGCGCAAGGCGCTGGCGCAGGCCACGCAGCGCGCGCTGCGCGAGGGCCGGGCGCCGGACGTGGCCACGGCGGCGCTGCTGGCGGAAGGCGCGCTGGCCCACCCGGACAACGTGGTGCTCTCCCGCCTGGGCGAGCGGCTGGCCGCGAAGGTGGCGGCGGCGCAATTGCCGGACGGCACCTGCCAGGGCGGCGAAGGCTGGACGCTGCAGCGGCTGCTGGTGGCCACCGCGGACTGCACGCGCGCGGTGAATGCGGCGGCGGGGACGCCGGAGGGCAAGCGCCGGGCGGCCCTCTTCACCGCGAAGGCCACCGGCGCGCTGGAGCGCAACCGGGCCCACGTGAAGGACGGCTACACCGCGGCGGCGCTGCTGGCGAGCGGCGCGGTGTCCGGCTCGCTGAAGGACGACCTGCGCACCCAGGTGCGCGACGCGGTGAAGACGCGCGACGGCGGCACGGCGTACCTGCCGGTGGAGCCGGGCGTGGTGGACGCCAGCGGGGCGACGCCCTCGGAGGCGGAGGCCACGGCGCTGGCGGTGCTGGCGCTGGAGGGCGACACGAAGGCGCCGCTGGCGGACCTGGGCGCGTCGTTGCTCTCCACCTACGCGCCGGCCCTCGGCTGGGGCGGCGGGCGCGCCAACCGGCTGGCGCTGCGCGCGGTGGTGGCCCTCTTCCGCGAGCCGCTGCCCGCCCGGGTGCGCGTGGTGCTGGAGCGCGACGGCCAGGTCATCACCGAGGGCACCTACGACGCGAAGGCGCTGCGCGAGGTGCTGGCGCTGGAGGCGGCGGCGCCGGGCTCGGGAGGCGCGCACGCGTGGACGGTGCGCGCGGAGCCCGCGGTGCCGGGGCTGGGCTTCTCGCTGGCGCTGGCCGCCGCCGTGCCCTGGAAGCCGGAGTCGCAGGGCGGGCTGGAGCTGGTGGTGAAGGGCCCCACGGAGGCGAAGGTGGGGCAGCCGGCGGAGGTGGTGGTGGAAGCGGCCACCCCGTCCGGACTGGCGCTGGAGCTGCGCCACGGGCTGCCCGCCGGCGTGCAGGTGGACCCGGCCAGCCTGAATGCGCTGGTGGCCGAGGGGCGGGTGTCGTCCTGGGACGCCGAGGACGGCGCGGTGACGCTGCAATTGCCGCCCCGGGGCGCGGGCGAGGCCTTCCAGGCGCGCTTCCGCGTCATCCCCACGCTGGCCGGCACGCTGCAGGGCGGGGCCTCCTCGCTGAAGGTGGTGTCGCGTCCTGATCTCATTTCCTACGTACCTCCCACTATATGGGCGGTGCGCTGAGCGACCCACCCCCTGCCCTCGGGGGCACTGCCGTGGACACCGGGCTCGCGAAAGTGTCCGATCAACGGCGTCAGTGCACTGGCCCCCGTGATTCCACTCCTGGGATGCGGCACATTTTCGTGAGCGTCACGGGGCCGGCCTGCCTCGTGGATGGCCTCGTCGCGGGTGACAACCATGGAGCTCGACGGCGCGGAAAAAGACGAGCTGTTGCGGGTGCTGACCAGCGCCTTCCCCTCGCTGGAGCAGCTGCGCCGCGTGGTGGAGTCCGCCCGGCGCCAGGGGCTGGAGTCGCTCGTGGCTTCCGGCAGCGCGCGGGAGCGCATCTTCGAGCTCATCCACCGGGCGGAGTCGGAAGGGTGGACGCGCGAATTGGTGGCGGGCGCGTACGAGGCCCACCCCCGCCACCGGCGGTTGTTCCGTTTCGTGCAGGCCTACCTCGCGTCCGTGGAGCGGAGCATTCCCCGCGTCAGCCTGGAGCGCCTCTTCGGCCCCGGGCGGATGGGCGGCGCGCCGGAGGCGTGGCGGCGGCGGCTGTCATCGATTGAACGGCGGGTGTGCCGCGTGGAGCCCCAGGTGGGCGCGGCGCTGGGCACCGGCTTCCTCGTGTCACCCAACGTCGTCCTCACCAACTTCCACGTCATCGAGAACAAGCTGCTGGAGTCGCTGCGCGTGCGCTTCGACCACAAGGTGCTGCCGGGCCGCACGCTGCTCCAGTCGGGCACGGTGTACCGGGTGACGAAGTGCCTGGCGTACAGCCGCTACAGCCCCGCGGACCTGATGCACCCCAGGCCTCGCGAGGCGCGCACGGACGAACTGGACTACGCCTTCCTCCAGGTGGAGGGCGTCCCGGGAGAGGCGCAGGTGGACGGCGAGCAGCGGGGCTGGCTGGAGCTGCCCCGCGCCCGCGAGCCCTTCCTGCCCGGCAGCCTGGTGCTCATCGTCCAGCACCCGGAGGGCCGGCCGATGAGCGTGGCCGTGGACGAGTTCCTCGGCGTCAACGCGTCCCGCACGCGCGTGGTGTACCGCCCCTGCACGGGGCCGGGCTCCTCCGGCGCGCCGTGCTTCACGCGGGACCTGCGCCTGGCCGCGCTGCACCACAGCGGCGGCCCGCGCATGCCGTCCTCGCTGGGCCACAACGAGGGCATCCCCACCGACACCATCCGCGACAGCCTGCCCCGGGAGGTGCTCGACGTGCTCGGCTGGAGCTGAGGGCCCGAGCGCGGGGCCGCGACGGACTGTGCCGCGAGGTGCCCTGGGTGCGTGGCTGGAGTTGAGGGCCCGAGCGCGGGGCCGCGACGGACTGTCCCGCGAGGTGCCCTGGGTGCGTGGCTGGAGTTGCTGGGACAGCGTTGGCCGGGTGCGCGAACTGGAGCCGTGGGGCGTGCCTGCTATCGTCGGTGGATGGAACATGCCTCCCGCCGTTCCTCCCCCTTCCTCCGTGGCGCGAGCCTCGTGCGCCTCGCGCTGTGCCTGCTGCTCTCCGCGCCGTGGATGTCCGCCCGGGCGCAGACGTCCCGGCTGCGCGTGGCCGGCGCCAACGCCAGCAACGAGGTGAAGCTGCGCACGCCGTCGGAGGACTTCCGCCACGTGCTGCGCGTGGACCTGCTGTCCACCGTGGCGACGGATGGCGGCGTGAGCGTGGACGAGGAGGTGCCCGGCGGCGTGACGGTGCTGGTGGACCCGCTCCAGTCGCAGGACGGCGTGCAGGTGCCGCTGACGGCGACGGTGGGCGGGGCCGCGGACGGCGGCGCCACCGCGAGCCTCACCGCGCGGCAGCCGCTCCAGGTGGAGGTGTCCGGAAAGCTGCCAACGGTGGGGGACTTCACGGGGCAGGTGGTGCTGATTCACGCGGGCGGGCGCGAGACGACGGCGCTCACCGTCACCCGCGTGCAGGCGGCGCCCACGCTGCAATTCGTGGCGGCGTCCCCGGCGGTGGCCTCGTCGGGGTGGGGCTGGCACTCGGTGGACGCCACGGTGCGGCTGCCCTTCAAGGAGACGGCGGGCGTCGCGGGGGTCATCTCCGCGCCCCGGCTGCTCAACCTCCAGCGCAAGGCGCCGGACCTGGGCACGGCGCTGGTGCAGCCGGAGTTCGAGGGCGCCGACTTCGTGGTGGAGGGCGTGCTGGCGGACGGGGGCGTCCAGGACCTGGGCTCGCTGCAGGGGCGCATCCCCGTGGGCGCGCATGGCAGCGGCGCGCTGGTGCTGAAGCTGCGCGGCCTGGACGGGCCGGGCGAGTACACCGGCACCGTGCGCGTGGCCGTGCCGGCGGGCGTGCCCGTGGAGCAGTCCTTCACCGTCTGGGTGCGCTCGCCGTGGACGTGGGGCGCGGTGCTCATCGCGCTGGGGGCACTGTCGTCGTACGCGGTGCGGCTGTACACGCAGCGCATCCGCCCCCGGGCGCAGCGCCTGCAGCGGGCCCTGGCGTTGCGCCGCCGCCTCCAGTCGCTGATGTCGGGACAGGACACGGACGCGCAGGAGGTGGGCCGCGCGGTGCGGGCCCAGGTGGACACGCTGGTGTCGGAGATTCGCAAGCCGGTGCGCGGCATCCGGGTGGGCGACGAGGAGCTGGCGGCGATGGAGCCCCGCCTGCGGCTCTACGAGGCGTGGTGCGACGCCTCGAAGAAGCTGCAAGCGCTGCCGGAGTCCGTCCGCCCCTCGCAGGCCCGCAAGCTGCTCGACGAGGTCGAGGACGCGCTGCGAAGCCAGGACACCTCCCCCGAGCAGCTCGACGCGCGGCTCAAGTCGGTGCGGGAGCTGGACGTGGTGGGGCTCGCGAGCGCGGGCTTGAAGGCGCAGCTGGAGGACATGACCCGGCAGGCGCGCGCGCTGGTGAAGCAGCGCGGGGAGGATGACTCGCTGGGCTTCCGGCTCACGTACGAGCTGTTGCCGCTGCTCGACACGGTGGGCGACAAGCTGGACCGGTCGGACGTGGCGACGGCGCGGCAGCAGCTGGAGCTGGCCCGCCGCTCGTACTTCGACATCCTGTGCGAGGAGCTGTCCACGGCGGTGGCGGCCGTCCATGCGCCGCGCAGCTTCGGCTTCGACGACGTGGAGTGGCGCGAGCTGACGACGGACGTGAAGGAGCGGCTGCGGCAGGCCCGGGCCACGGCGGAGGCCAGCGTGGATGATGCCTTCCGCCTGTACCAGGGCGCCCACGCCGTCTACGTGCGCCGGCTCGTCAAGGAGCTGCGCGGCGAGGTGGAGCGGGCGCGCGAGGAGGCCACCACGGACGCGCAGCGGGCCACGCTGGACGCCGTGAGCGCGAAGCTGGGCGAGGCGCACAAGGCGCTCGCGTCGGAGGCGCCGCACGAGGCCGCGCTGCGGTACGACGAGGCGCGCATCGCCTTCTCCCGCTACCAGCAGCCCTACCACCGCGTCGCGACAGGCTCCGTCATGGATGCGCTGGTGGAAGGAGGGGAGGCTGCCCCGTCACCAGTCGCCAGTCCCGGCGCTCCCACGGGAGGCAGCCTCTCCGCGCTGCCGGAGGCTCCGACCGGCCTGCCCGCGCTGGGGGACTTCGAGGGGATACCGCTCCCGTCACCGCGACACATGTGGCTGGTGGAGCTGTCCGTGCTGCTCCTGCTCACCGGCGTGGCGGTGGCGCTGGGGCTGCAGCTCCTCAACGTCTTCTCGCCCACGTGGGGCGGCTTCGGCGCGGGCATGACGGCCTTCCTCTGGGGCTTCGGCCTGCACCAGGTGGGCAACGCCACCTTCGAGGGACTCACCGGCCTGCTCACGCGGGTGGAGAAGCAGGGCGCCTCGGGCAGCTGAGCCGGCGGGCGTCCGGGCGCAAGCCGCGCCCCCCGCGTCACATCCTCCGGTCGGTCCCCTCCAGCCACCTGGAGACTGACTGGGGGAGTGTCATGGGCACGTTGGAAATCATCCTCGTCGGAGCGCTGGGCAGCGCGCTCCAGGAACTGCTGCACTGGTATGGCCTGCGTGAGCACCTCTCGACGCCGCGCTACAAGCAGCTCATCAAGTCCGTGGGGTACTGGGTCATCACCGGCCTGATGATTCTCGGCTCCGGCCTGGCGGTCTGGGCGTGGTTCGGGGGGGATGGAGATTTGCCCGCACGCCAGTACCTCATCGTCGGCGCCGCCCTGCCGTTGCTCCTCAAGAAGGCGGTGGAGGCCGTCACGGGAGAGAAGGCTCCGGCCGTGGCACGCAGCTCCTCCGGCGAGGGCGCGAAGCTCAGCGACTACTTCCGCGGCCGGGAAGAGCGCCTGGCCTGAGCCCGCGCGGGCCCTTCCGGCCGGGTGAAGTCTGACACACGTGGGGCCCGGGAGTGCCCGCGCCCGCGGGCTCGATGACAGGGATTGCAGCGGAGTCAATCCGACCGTGGAGCCGGCGCTCCCGCGCGTGGAACGAGGCGCCTTCGGTTTTTCTTGCATCGATGTCTGTGTTATCGGCTCCCCCTCCGGGGGCCTGTGTTTGCGCCCCGTGGACATGATTTCCTGGGGGCGGTTTTGACACCAGTGCAGCGGAAGGGCCGGAGTGCGGCGTCTGTAAGGGTTTCGCGGGCGGAAGCCCTGACGTGGCTGGCCCTCGTGTGTGTGGGGTTGGCATGTAGCCAGAACGAGGGACTGGAGTCGGCCGGGGCTCGCACCCTCGAAGGTGGCGGGGTGGCGGTGGGGCGCCCGCGAGAGCTTCGGGAAGAGGCACCGCGAGAGCCCCAGCCGTGGAAGTCCGCGCCTCGCGCCCCGCGTTTCCAGCCTCCCGCGCGAGCACCCTCGGTGAGGGCGTGGCAGGACGCTCCGAGCGAGGAGAGCGCGCTCCTGCTGGCGCGGGCGTACTTCCCGGAGCTCGTGGGCGGCGCGGAGCCCGAGTCGCGGCAGGAGTCGCTCGATGCGGCGACGGCGCTGCGGGTGCGGCTGCCGGCCACGGAAGACGGCGAGGTGGAGGTGGCCACGCGGGGCTACGTGTTCCGCGCCAGGCCGCGCGACACCCGCGCCGCCGCGGCGGCGAGGCCCGGCAAGGGCGCGACCTTCTATGGAGCGAAGCACTTCTGGACGGTGGCGGGCGGGCAGGGGCTGGAGCAGCAGGGGCTGTGGCTGACGGAGCGGGCGGAGGAGTTCGTGGTGATGGAGGCCGGAGGGACGCCGTACCGGGCCTCCTATGAGGTGGAGGTGCCCGAGGGCATCCAGGTGGTGCGGGACGCGGGCGAGTACCTGGAGTTCCTCGACGGCGCGCAGGTGCCGGTGGTGCGGCTGCACTACGCGGTGGCGCGGGACGCGGCGGGGCGCAGCCGGCAGGGCCAGGCGCGGCTGTGGGGCGTCCAGCCCGCGGGCCGGGGCGGCCCGGGGAACCTGCCGCGGTGGGCGTTGCAGGGGCGGACGTTGAGGGTGGACCTGGAGGTGGGGCTGGAGGGGCTGGAGGGCCCCGTGGTGGTGGACCCGGGTTGGAGCGCCACGGGTTCCATGGCGGGGGCCCGCTACCGGCAGACGTCGACGCTGCTGCCCGACGGCAAGGTGCTCGTGGCGGCGGGTGACAGTGAAGGCGGATGGGGCGTCCAGATTGCCACCACGGAGCTGTACGACCCGGCGACGGGCACCTGGAGCTCCGCGGGAAGCCTGGCCCAGGCGCGTGAGTTCCACACGGCGACCCTGCTTCCCGATGGCCGGGTGCTGGTCGCCGCGGGTGCGACCACGGGACGCAACGTCATCACGAGCGCGGAGCTGTACGAGCCGGAGACGGGCATCTGGAGCCTCACCGGTTCGATGGTGACCGCGCGCTGCGGCCACACGGCGACGCTGCTGAACACGGGCAAGGTGCTCGTCGCGGGAGGTGGCGACTGCAACGGCACCCCCTTCGCCAGCGCGGAGCTGTATGACCCGGCGACGGGGACCTGGAGCGCCACCGGCACGATGGTGAGGGCCGTGGGCTCCCACACGGCGACGCTGCTTCCGAACGGCAAGGTGCTGGTGGCGGGAGGCTACGGCCTCACGGCCGTCGCGCAGCTGTACGACCCGGCGACGGGCACCTGGAGCGCCACCGGCTCGTTGGTGGCCGCCCGCAATGACCACACGGCGACGCTGCTTCCGAACGGCAAGGTGCTGGTGGCGGGAGGCGACAATGGAGGAACGCTTTCCAACACCCTTGCGAGCGCGGAGCTGTATGACCCGGCGACGGGCACCTGGAGCGCCACCGGCTCGCTGGCAAAGCCTCACCAGTTCCATTCGGCGACGTTGCTTCCGAACGGCAAGGTGCTGGTGGGGTGCGGGTACTCGTACACCTCCAGCCAGGGCTCGGCCTTCCTCTACGAACCGGAGGTGTATGACCCGGCGACGGGCACCTGGAGCGCCGCGAGCCCGATGGGCGTGCTCCGCTACGACTACACCGCGACGTTGCTGCCCGGCGGCGCGGTGCTGGTGGCCGGAGGCTACTCGGGCCCCACGCGCACCTCGGAGCTCTACTCCCCGGTGACGGGCACCTGGAGCGGCACGGGCCCGCTGGGGGCCGCTCGCTCCTCGCACACGACGACGCTGCTGCCCGACGGCAGGGTGCTGGTCGCCGGTGGGCAGGGCGCCTCCGGCCTCCTGTCCGGCGCGGAGCTGTACGACCCGGCGGCGGGGAGCTGGAGCAGCGCCGGAGCGCTGGCCACGGCCCGCTCCCGCCACACGGCGACGCTGCTGCCCACGGGCCGGGTGCTCGTGACGGGCGGAGAGGGAACGAGCGGCCTGCTCGCCAGCGCGGAGCTGTATGACCCGGCGGTGGGCAGCTGGAGCAGCGCGGGCGCGCTGGCCACGGCCCGCTCGCGGCACACGGCGACACTGCTGCCGGGAGGCATGGTGCTGGTGGCGGGCGGCAGCGGCGCCTCGGGCCCGCTGCTCAGCGCCGAGCTGTACGCTCCCGTGACGGGGACCTGGCTCGCCACGGGCTCGCTGGCCGCGGCTCGCTTCGGGCACACGGCGACGCTGCTGCCCACGGGCCGGGTGCTCATGGCTGGCGGCCAGTCCGCCTCGGGCCCCCTGGCCAGCGCGGAGCTGTATGACCCGGCGGCGGGCACCTTCAGTGCGACGGGCTCGCTGCTGGCCGCGCGTGCGGACCACACGGCGACGCTGCTGCCCACGGGCCGGGTGCTGCTGACCGGAGGAGGAGGCGCCTCGGGCACCGTGGCCGGCGCGGAGCTGTATGACCCGGTGCTCGGCACCTTCCGCGCCACGGGTTCGATGCTCGCCGCCCGCACCCGCCATGTGGCGCTGCTGCTGCCCGCGGGGCGGGTGCTGGTGGCCTCGGGGCTGGGGACCGCGGGCCGCCTGGGCAGCGCGGAAGTCTATGAGCTGTCCACGGGGACCTTCAGTGCCGTGGGGCCGCTGGCGGCCGCCCGTGCCGACTCCACCGCGACGGTGCTGCCCGGCGGACGGGTGCTCGCGGTGGGTGGAAGCGCGTCGGCGGGCGTGCTGGCGAGCGCGGAGCTGTACGAGGACACGGGCGCCCTGGAGGCCTGGCGCCCCGTCGTGACGCCCCCGCCTTCCCTCCAGTCGGGAGTGAGCGTCACGGTGAGCGGCAGCGGCCTGCGCGGCATCTCCGAGTCCAGCGGCGGCAACACCCAGGGCTCCGCAACCAACCATCCCCTGGTCTTTCTCACCGCGCTGGAGGGTGGGCGGCGGACTCCCGTGTTCATCCAGGGCTTCTCCAGCACCTCGGTCGGAGTGCGCGTGCCGTCCCTGCTGGATGGGTACTACCTGATGAACGTGACGACCAACGCCATCACCGGCGGCGCGGTGGTCCACGTCGACGGCCCGCCGCCAGCGCCGGCGCTGACGGCTCCGGCGGCGTTCGTCAACACCGTGAGGCCCATCCTCGCGGGGACGGCGGAGGCGGGCAGCACGGTCACCGTCTCGTTGGATGGGACTTTGGTCGGGTCTGTGCAGGCCGATGACCTGGGGGCCTGGAGTCTCCAGGTGCCCTCGGCCCTGTGGGAAGGGCCCCATACCGCCACGGCCACGGCCACGGATGCGGCGGGCAACCTGAGCCCTGTCTCCGCGCCGCGCACCTTCACGGTGGACACGGTGGTTCCGCTCACGCCCGTCATCATCTCACCGGCGGCCTTCGTCAACACCCGGACGCCCACCCTCTCGGGAGCGGCGGAGCCGCAGACCACGATGACGCTGATGCTGGACGGGACGGTGGTGGGGACGGTGACGACTCCTTCCTCGGGAAACTGGAGCTACACGCCGACCGAGCCGCTGGCGGAGGGGGAGCATGTGGCCCGCGTCACGGCGACGGATGCGGCGGGCAACACCAGCCCTGTCTCGGGGCCGCGCACCTTCACCGTGGACGTCACGGCGCCGGCCGCGCCCGTGCTCACGGCGCCGGCCGCGTTCGTCAGGACCACGACGCCCACCATCTCGGGCAGCGCGGAGCCCGGGAGCACCGTCTCGGTGAAGGTGGATGGGGGCACCGCGAGGACCGTGACGGCCAGTGCCTCGGGGGACTGGAGCCTGACTCCGGCCTCGCCGCTGACCCAGGGAAGTCACTCGGTGACCGCTACCGCCACGGATGCGGCGGGCAACATCAGCCCGCCCTCCGCGTCGCGCAGCTTCACGGTGGACACGCAGGCTCCGGCTGCCCCCGTGCTCACGGCCCCCGCGGCGCTCGTCAACACCACGACGCCCATCATCTCCGGCATCGCGGAGGCGGGCAGCACGGTGACGCTGACGCTGGACGGGACGGTGGTGGGGACGGCGACGGCCAGTGACTCGGGCGCCTGGAGCTACACGCCGGCTTCGCCGCTGACGCAGGGGACGCATGCGGCCAGCGCCATGGCGACAGACGCGGCGGGCAACATCAGCCCGGCCTCCGCGACACGCGGCTTCACCGTGGACACGGTGGCCCCGGCCGCACCCGTGCTCACGTCGCCGGCCGCGCTCGTCAACACCAGAACGCCTGTCATCTCGGGCACCGCGGAGCAGGGCAGCACCGTGACGGTGCGGGTGGATGGCAGCGTGGTGGGCATGGCGACAGCCAACGCCTCGGGGGCCTGGAGTCTCACGCCGGCCTCACCGCTATCACAGGGGGTGCACGTTGCGACGGCGACCGCCAGGGACGCCGCGGGCAATACCAGCCCCGCGTCCGAGCCGCACAGCTTCACCGTGGACTCGGTGGCTCCGTCCGCGCCTGTGTTCTTGGCCCCGGCTGCCTTCGTCAACACCACGACGCCCATCATCTCCGGCATCGCGGAGGCGGGCAGCACGGTGATGCTGACGCTGGACGGGACGGTGGTGGGCACGGTGACGGCCAGTGACTCGGGAGCCTGGAGCTACACGCCGGCCTCGCCGCTGGCGCAGGGGACGCATGTCGCCAGCGCCACGGCGACGGACGTCGCGGGCAACATCAGTCCGGCCTCCGCGACGCGCGGCTTCACCGTGGACACGGTGGCCCCGGCCGCACCCGTGCTCACGGCGCCGGCCGCGCTCGTCAACACCCGGGCGCCCACCTTCGCCGGCACCGCGGAGGCGGGCAGCACGGTGACGCTGACGCTGGACGGGACGGTAGTGGGCACGGTGACAGTCACCGCTTCGGGAACCTGGACCTTCATCCCGGTGTCACCGCTCTCCGACGGAGCGCATACCGCCACGGCGACCGCCACGGACGCCGCGGGCAATCTCAGCCCGGTCTCGTCTCCCCGCGACTTCACCGTGGACGCGGTGCCCCCGGCCGCGCCGGTGCTGACCCGCCCGGACGCGCGCGTCAACTCCGCGACGCCCCTCTTCTCGGGCACCGCGGAGGCTGGCGGCACGGTGACGCTGCGACTGGATGGAGTCGTGGTGGGGACGGCGACTGTCGGCGATTCCGGCGCCTGGAGCTTCACGGCGGCCGCTCCGCTGGCCCAGGGGGAGCACACCGTGAGCGCCACCGCCACGGACGCCGCGGGCAACACCAGTCTCATGTCCGCGGTGCGAGTCTTCACGGTGGACACGGTGGCCCCGGCGGCGCCCGTGCTCCTGGGGCCTCCAGCGGACGTCGACACGGCGCAGCCGGAGATTGCGGGCACGGCGGAGGCGGGCAGCACGGTGACGGTGTCCGTGGATGGCATCGTGGTGGGGACGGTGACGGCCACCGCCCAGGGGCTCTGGAACCTCGAGCTGGCCGCACCGCTGGCACCGGGAGCGCACGCGGCGGTGGCCATCGCCACGGACGCCGTCGGGAACACCAGTGAGCCGTCGGCGCCCAGGAGCTTCACGGTGGACACGTCGACCCCGCCGGCGCCGGTGCTCACGGCTCCGGCGGCGCTCATCAACACCGCGACGCCCGTCATCTCGGGCACCGCGGAGCCGGGGAGCGCCGTCACCGTGCTCGTGGACGGGCTCGAGGTGGGGACGGTGACTGCTACCACCTCGGGGAGCTGGAGCCTCGCCCTGGCCTCGCCCCTGTCCCAGGGCGAGCACGTCGCCACGGCAACGGCCGTGCGCGCGTCGGGCAGCACGAGCGAGCCGTCCGCTCCGCACCGCTTCACGGTGGACAGCGTGGCCCCGGCTGCACCCGAGGTGGTGACACCGGCGGAAGGAGCGACGGTGGCACCCGGTGGGCTGGTCTTCTCGGGCACCGCCGAGGCGGGCAGCACGGTAACGGTGTCCGTGGATGGGCTCGTCATCGGTACGGCCACCGTGGGCACGGCGGGGGCGTGGAGCGTCAACTCGCAGCAGGAGCTGGCGCAGGGCCCGCACACGATGACGGTGGTTGCCACGGATGCGGCGGGCAACGTCAGCCGGGCCTCCAACGGGCGCGCCTTCACGGTGGCGTCGGAGTCCGAGTCGCAGGGCTGTGGCTGTGCCTCGTCTCCTGGCGGAGGACTGGCGCCGCTCCTGGGCCTGCTGGCCCTGGCGTTCTGGGGACGTCGCAACCGCCTCACGTCGCCGTAGCAGGCAGCAGCTGGCCCGGTGACTCCGGCCATCGGCTCCCCACCGTGAGGTGGGGAGCCCGGTCACGGCGCGCCAGTCGCCACTTCCACCGTTACTGGCATGCCGCGCTTGTGCGGGTAGGGGAGCGCCGTCATCGCGTCCTCGATGCAGCGCGCGGCCACGGTGCCCGCCAGCGGGCCCGCCACCTTCGCCTCGGCGCGGCCCTGGCCGTCCAGCATGAGCTGCACCGGCACGCGCTCGGCGCCGCCACCGTCCAGGCACGACACCGCGCGCCCGCGCCCTTCGTGAGCCACTTCCGTCACTTCCGCGACGAAGGACTCGCGCGTCTTCGCCACCCGCGTCAGCACCGCGGACACGATGAGCAGCAGGGCGCCGCCGCAGAGAATCATCAGCCGCGAGTGCGGAATGAAGCGCGTCCCCCGGCGCGGAGCGGGCGTCACCGCGTCCTCCGGCTCCTGCTCTGAAGCGGAAGGCAGTGCCTCCAGCGCGGCGGCCGCGGCGGCCCGGCCCCGCAGCTCCTCCAGCGACGGCACCCGCGTGCGAGCTCGAATCCGCTCCTCACCGAACAGCTCGAAGAGGAACGCCGCCACCTCCTCGCGCGCATCCACCGTCGTCAGCGTGGTGCGCAGCGCCTCCAGCGCGCGGGCGAGCTCGGCGGCGGTGGCGTAGCGGTCCCCGGCCTTCGGGGCCATGGCGCGCATCACCACTGCCTCCACCATGGGAGACAGCTCGGGGCGGTGCTTGCCCGGCGGCGGCGCGTCCCCGGTCATCGCCGCCTTCAGCGAGTCGTAGTCCAGCGGCCTCCGGAACGGGTCCGCGCCGGTGAGCGCCTCGTAGAGCGTCACGCCCAGCCCGTACACGTCCGCGCGCCGGTCCACCTGCCCGCTGCCCTTGCGCTGCGCCTCCGGCGGCTGCGAGCCCAGGTGCTTGAAGATGGGGCCGCTCATCAGCCGCACGGCGGTGCGGGCAATGCCAAAGCCAGACAGCCGCACCCCGCCGTCGTACCCGAGCAGCACGTGCGCGGGCCCCACGTCCCGGTGCAACACCCCCAGCGGCTTGCCTTCCGCGTCCGTGGCCTCGTGCGCGGCGTGCAGTCCGTGCGCCACCTGCGCGGCCAGGGCCAGCGCCACCGACACGGGCATGCGCGCGCCCTTCGCGTCCAGCGCGGCGAGCACGGTGGAGAGCGTCTCGCCCGGCACGTAGTCGGTGACGAGCTGGAAGAACAGCGGCCGGGGCGCGCCGTCCTGTGTGTCGAGCCACGTGTCCTGCGTGTGGAGGATGTTCGGATGGGACAGGAGCGTCGCCAGCCGCCACTCCTCGCGGAAGATGTCCACCGCGTCCTGGGTGCGCGCGGAGCCGGTGGGCAGCTGGTGGATGAGCACGTCACCGTGCTCGCTGCCGTCCTCCGCCACGCGCCGCGCCAGCAGCGCGCCCGTGGTCCCCAGCTCCGGCCGCTGGAAGAGCGCCACGTAGGGCCCGAGCTGCCACAGCAGGGGGGCGCCATCCTGGAAGACGGTGCGCTCCCGCGAGGGATAGAGGAGGAAGGACAAGAGAGGGTCTCCTGCGCGGAGCGTAGGCTATCGTTCCCGGCGCATGAAACTGCCCACCAGTCTCCTCGGATGTTTCACCATGCTCGCTTCGTTGCTTGCCGCCCCCAGCGCGCTGGCGAGCAGCTGTCTGTGCGAGGTCGACCTGTACCCCAGGGTGCTGCTGGGCAGGGCCACGCCGCAGGAACTCTCGAAGTGTGAGGAGGGCCGTCCCAGCAAGGCCGACGCGCTCAGCTGCATGAGGGGCCTCTCCCTCAAGAATGTGAAGCAGGGCGAGCAGACGGCGGAGTCCTTCCGCCTGGGCGTGGACGCGCTGGTGGCCGCGTCGAAGGACAAGGCGCTCTCCAAGGGAGCCGTCAACCTGCTGCTCGGCTCCCAGTCCTACGCGGACGTCCCGGTGCGCGCGAAGGTGCGCCCCGTCATGGTGGCCGCGGGCCGCGCGCCGCTGTGGGACACGCTGGTGAAGGCGACGGAAGGGGACGCCGCCGCCTTCACCCGCGCGCTCTACGCGTACTGCGAGCACTACACCGTCATCTCCGAGCTGGCCCTGGAGGACGTGACGCTGGACCAGCTCTGGCCGCTGCCCTCGGGGGTGAAGCCCGCGGACGCGCGCAAGCGCCTGTCCTGTCCCTATGGGCAGAACCTGCTCCTGGCCGCCGCCATCCGCTCGCTGGAGGGGAAGCTGCCGGCGGACGCGCTCGTGCTGCTGTCCCCGGCGCAGCTGCGCCTGTTGCGCAACGCCGTGTATGCCCGCCGCGGCCGCGTCTTCCAGGCGAAGGACCTCCAGGACTTCTTCACCCGGGAGCCCTGGTACCAGCCGGACCCCGCCTACACGGACGCACGTCTGACGCCCGAGGACCAGCAGCACCTGGAGCTCATCCAGGCCGCCGAGACGAAGGCGGGGAAGAAGGGCTGAAAAGTCTCCGGTGACACATTTCCGGGCGGCCGGTGTTCCCTTCGCGCCAACGTGTTTCACGAGGGGAAAAACATGTCGTCCATCGTCTTCGCCCAGGCTCCCGAAAACCTGGGTTGGCTCAGCAGCAAGCTGCTCGGAGTGACGCTCAGCTCCGCCGAGTGGGTGCTGTGGGTGCTGGTGTGCCTTTCGGTGCTCTCCATCGCCATCATGCTGGAGCGGGCGGTGTACTTCGCCCGCAACCGGCTGTCGGACTCGGAAGGCCTAGCGGTGCGGCTGGCGCGCGGCGAGCTGGAGGCGGTGCGCGTCGCCATTCAAGGCAAGAAGGGCATGGAGGCCGCCATCATCCGCGAGGGCCTCGCCTCTTCCTCCCAGGGCGCGGACACCGTGGAGCAGGTGATTGCCTCCACCATGGCCCGCGAGCGTCCCCAGTACGAGCGCTTCCTGTCCTTCCTCGGCACGCTGGGCAACAACGCGCCCTTCATCGGCCTGTTCGGCACGGTGCTCGGCATCATCAAGGCCTTCCATGATTTGGGCGCCATGGGGGCCAAGGGCGCGGCGATTCAGCAGACCGTCATGGCCGGCATCTCCGAGGCGCTCGTCGCCACGGCGGTGGGCCTGGCCGTCGCGATTCCGGCGGTGGTGGCCTTCAACATCTTCAACCGCCAGCTCAAGACGCTCACCAGCCGCGCCAATGCGCTGGGCCACGCGCTGGTGGGCAGCCTGCGCGCGGAGGTCCGCTAGTCATGGCGGGCAGCGCGCAGGACAACGAAGAGGAAATCACCGGCATCAACGTCACGCCGCTGGTGGACATCGTGCTGGTGCTGCTCATCATCTTCATGGTGACGGCCAACTTCATCGTCCGCGAGACGGTGGAGGTGGACCTGCCCCGCGCGGCCAACGGCGGCGAGACGGTGCAGGGCCTGGTCAACGTGGTGCTCGACAAGGACGGCAAGCTCTTCTTCGACGGTGCCGAGGTGAGCGAGGCGGACCTGTCCGTGAAGGTGGCCGAGCAGGTGGCGAAGGACAAGGACACCCGCGCCATCATCAGCGCCGACCAGTCGATTCCGTATGGCCGGGTGATGCGGCTCATCGACGTGGTGAAGGGCCAGGGCATCGCGAAGTTCGCGCTCAACATCGAAAAGGACGTCGCGCCCACCGCGCCGCGGGGCTGACGCGAAACCCATGAGTGAGCTGGTGCTCGACGACAGGGCGTGGGTGGCGCCGAGGCGCGGAGGCAACGGGCTGCTGGTGGGCTTCGTGGTCGGCTCGCTCGCGCTGCACGGGCTGGCGCTGGTGGTGCTGCACAACGGGCGCGTGGACCGTCCGGTGGTGCAGCGGCCGGTGGAGTTGGTGATGGTGGAGGTCCAGAAGCCGCCCCCGCCCGTGGTGAAGGAGGAGCCGAAGCCCGAGCCGCCCCCTCCGCCGAAGGTGCGGGTGCGTCCTCCGCCGGTGAAGGTGGCCGAGGCACCGAAGCCCCTGCCTCCTCCCCCGGTGGACGCGCCGCCGCCGCCCAACGAGACGCCCCCTCCGGCCGCGAAGCCGGCGCCGCTGGTGGTGGGCATGTCCATGTCCTCCACCACGAGCGCGGGCAGCTTCGCCGCCCCGGTGGGCAACACGCTCTACGGCCGCACCGCCGACAAGGCGAAGGCGCCGCAGGAGGTGCGGGCCTACAGCGCGCCGAAGTACACGCCCATCTACCAGGTGGACTCCGAGCCCACCGTGGCCTCCGAGGTGAAGATTCCCTACCCCGACGAGGCGCGCCGCGCCGGCATCGAGGGCACGGTGACGCTGTCCATCACCATCGACAACGAGGGCCGGGTGGTGGCCGCGAAGATTCTCAAGGGGCCGGGCTACGGCCTGGATGAGGCGGCGCGGGACGCCATCAGGCGCTTCCGCTTCAAGCCCGCCATCAAGGGCGGCGAGGCCGTCTCCACGGAGATGAAGTACTCCTACACCTTTCTTCTCGACTGATGCCCTCTCTCCCGCTGAGAGAGGGGCGGAGCGAGGAAGCGCCCGCGCGCGGCCGGTGATTTCCCCTCCTCGGCCACACCGCGTGGGCCTTCTCCAAGGCCTCCGCTCCGCCCCTCCCTCAGCGGGAGCAGGAAGTCCCATCACCCCGTATGCTCTCCCACGCCATGTCCTCGAACCTGAAAGCCCGAAGCGCGCTCGCCGCGGCCTCGCTGCTGCTGACGACTCCCGCGCTCGCGCAGGAACCCCAGGCCGGCGCGCCTCCCGCGGAAGCCGCGCAGGCCCACCAGCCCACGATTACGAAGCCTCCCGAGCTGGTGCAGCCGGTGGAGGCCCAGTACCCGCCCGAGGCGCTCGCGCAGGGCCTCACCGCCTCCGTGCGCCTCATCATCACCATCGCCGAGGACGGCTCGGTGTCGGACGTGCAGCCCACGGAAAGCGTGGGCAACGGCTTCGACGAGGCGGCCATCGCGGCCGTGCGCCAGTTCCGCTTCTCGCCCGCGGAGGTGGACGGCGTCCCCGCGCCGGTGCAGGTGGAGTACGTCTACCACTTCACCCTCACCGCCCCGCCGCCACCCGAAGGCGAGACTCCGGCGGCCGAGCAGGAGGCCCTGAAGGCCACCCTCACCGGCCAGCTGATTTCGCGCGGCAGCCGCTCGCGTGTGGCGGGCGCCACCGTGCGCTGCGGTGACGACCCGGAGGCCCCCGAGGCCACCTCCGACGCGGAAGGCCGCTTCACCCTCGAGGTACCGCCCGGCGAGTGCGCGGTGCGCGTGGTGGCGTCCGGCTACCAGCTCTACCAGACGAAGGAACTGCTCAAGGAGAACGAGACGACGGAGGTGAACTTCTACCTCGCCCCGTCGGGTGGCGCGCTGGAGACGGTGGTGCGCTCGGAGCGGCCGAAGAAGGAGGTGGTGCGCCGCACGATTACGCGCGAGGAGGCGCAGAAGACGCCGGGCACCTTCGGTGACCCCATCCGCGTCATCCAGGCGCTGCCGGGCGTGGCGCGCGCGCCCTTCATCTCCGGCGAGCTGCTGGTGCGCGGCTCCAACCCCGGCCAGACGGCGACGATGATGGACGGGGTCAGCATCCCCATCCTCTTCCACCTGCTCGGCGGCCCCTCGGTGGTGAATGCCGAGTTCATCGACCAGCTCGACTTCTACCCGGGCGGCTACGGCAGCCAGTACGGCCGCGCGGTGGGCGGCGTCGTGGAGGTGGGCACGCGCAAGGGCGCGGCGGACACGCTCCACGGCTCGGTGAAGGTGGACGTGCTGGACGCGGGCTTCTTCCTCGAGGCCCCGATTACGGACGGCATCAGCGTGGCCGCCGCGGCCCGGCGCTCGTACATCGACACGCTGCTGCCCGCCTTCCTTCCCAAGAGTGACGGCGAGACGCTCTCCGTGGTGCCGAAGTACTGGGACTACCAGCTGCGCGTGGACTTCGGCGCGAAGCGCGCCGCCCCCACCGAGGCGGACGCGGGCGGCGCGCGCAGCAGCGGCTACGTCATGGCCTTCGGCAGCGACGACCAGCTGCGCATCGTGTCCTCGGGTCCGAAGACGGAGCGGGACTTGTCGCTGGACACGCGCACCCTCTTCCACCGCGTGAAGGGCGACTGGACGTACCGCAAGGGCGCGCTCACCTCCGTCTTCACGCCGTACGTGGGCTACGACGGCATCAGCTTCGAGTTCGGCACCGCGAAGCAGGACGGTGTGGGGTACATGGTGGGCGCGCGCGAGGTGGTGGGCCTGGAGCTGTCCTCCGCGCTCACCGTGCGCACCGGCCTGGACCTGGTCTACGAGCACCAGTCCTACGACGTGCAGTTCCCCGCCCCGGAGGACTTCGAGTACGTGGCCTTCCCCGGCGCCGAGTCCGTCGGTGAGGTGCTGGTGGAGAAGCTGGCGCTCGGCGCCTTCGACGGCGCGCTCTTCCTCGAAGCGGACATGAAGGTGGGGAAGTTCACCTTCACCCCGGGTGTGCGCGGCAACCTGCAGCTGGTGGGGGACACGCAGAACATCGCGCTGGACCCGCGGCTGTGGGTGCGCTTCGCGGCCACCGAGCGCACCAGCCTCAAGGGCTCGCTCGGCCTCTACAGCCAGCCGCCGGAGACGTTCCGCTTCATCAGCCTGCCGTACGGCAACCCGGACCTCATCTACCAGCGCGCGTTCCAGAGCAGCCTCGGCGTGGAGCACCGCTTCACCGACGTGCTCAACGTGGACGTGACGGGCTTCTTCAACCGCCGCTTCAAGAACATCGCGCTGCCCGGCCAGCTGGTGGAGCGCGAGGGCGGGGGCGTCGTCCAGCTGCCCTACTCCAATGACGGCATCGGCCGCGCGTGGGGCATCGAGCTGATGGCGAAGAAGGACCGTGCGTCCGAGACGGACAAGTGGTCCGGCTGGATTTCGTACACCTTCAGCCGGGCCCTGGACGGGCGCGCCGGGCCGCAGCCCGACGGCGGCGGGGGCTTTGGCGGCGGCGGCTTCGGCGACTCGGACGAGACGTATGGCCTGAGCCCCTGGGACCAGACGCACATCCTCACGCTGGTGGGCAGCTACATCCTGGGCAACGGCTGGGAGCTGGGAGGCCGCTTCCGCTACACCACGGGCCGGCCGACGACGCCGCTCAACCACGGGTATGACGTGTACCGCTCCGACCCGAACCGCTACAGCCCCACGTTCGGCCCGTACGCGTCCGCTCGCGCGTCCGGCTTCCACCAGCTGGACGTGCGCGTGGACAAGGCCTTCCAGTTCCAGAGCTGGACCCTGACGGCCTACCTCGACGTGCAGAACCTCTACAACGCCGAGAACGCCGAGTTCGTCTTCAACGATTACCGTGGCCGGCGCGAGTACGAGGTGCCCGGCATCCCCATCCTCCCCGTGGTGGGCCTGAAAGGAAGCTTCTGACATGAAGGCCCTGCTCAAGTGCGCCGGCCTCCTGCTCACGCTCGGCGCTGTCGCCTGCATCGACCCCGAGGACCAGCCGTCGAAGGTGCATGACTTCCGCGTGCTCGGCCTCTCCACCGAGAAGCCGGAGATGTATGCCTCCACCTGCGAGCAGACGCCGGAGGCGTTGGACCAGCTCGCTGAGGAAATCACGTTCCGCGCCCTGCTGGTGGACCCCGCCGGCGAGGGGCGCTCCATCCGCTACGAGCTGTGGGCGTGCGCGGCCACGGACGACACCACCTGCTCGGACGAGGCGAGCCGCGCGAAGCTCGCGGAGGGCACGACGACGGCGGGCGAGCTGGTGCTCCCCATCCGCCCCGGCGCCGTCCGGGTGGGCGACGACCGGCTGCTCCTGGAGCGCGTGATTGAGGAGGACCCGTACAAGGGCCTGGGCGGCATCCGCATGCCGCTCGTGCTCCATGTGACGGCGGGCGACGAGGAGGTGTACGCGCAGAAGCTGATGGTCTTCTGGTGTCCGCTGGTGGAGGGCATGAAGGAGAACGTGCAGCCGGTGCTCCCGGGCCTGCGCGTGGACGACGTGCCCTGGGAGGACGGCGCGCTGCTGGAGCTGAGCGGCCCCGGCCCCTTCATCATGACGTCCGAGGACGTGTCGGCGCTGGAGGAGACGTACGTGGTGCCGGGCCTGCGGCTGAACGCCGTCACGCTGAAGGAGGCCTGGGAGATTTCCTGGCACACCACCCTGGGCGAGTTCTCTCCGCAGGAGACGGGCGGCGCGGACTTCGGCGGCCAGCAGGGGCGGCACCGCACGGAGTGGGAGCCGGCCAAGGGTGCGACGGCGCAGGAGGTGACGTTCTGGGCCGTGGTGCGCGACGGCCGGGGCGGCAGCTCCTGGCTGGTGCGCCGCGCCCGCTGGAGTCCGTGAGGGCAGGGGCTCGCCGGGGGGCGGCCAAACGCGGTATGCCACCGGCGCTCATGTGACGCCGGGCCGGGGCTGGCACGGAGCGGGATGCGGATGATGAGACGCACCACAGGGCATGGGTGGGGACGTGTGGCCGGCCTGGTGGCGGCCGCGGGGTTGGGCCTGTGCCTCCTCGCTCCGGAGGCCGCCGCCGTCCAGTTGCTGGAGGAGCCTGGGGCCACGCTGCGCCGCTTCGCGCTCGTCGTCGGCTCCAGCGAGGGAGGCCCGGGCCGCGAGCGGCTGCGCTACGCGGGCTCGGACGCGCTGGCGATGTCGCGCGTGCTGGAGGAGCTGGGCGGCGTGGCGGGGGCGGACCGGGTGCTGCTGCTGGAGGCGGACCAGAATGCGCTGGTGGCGGCGCTGCGGCAGATGAAGTCGCTGGTGGAGGCGGCGGAGGCGCCGGGCGTGCGGCGCGAGCTGGTGCTGTACTACTCGGGCCACTCGGACGGGGACGGCCTGCTGCCGCGCGGCGAGCGCTTCTCCTACGACGACTTGCGGCGCGCGCTGGGCGCGGTGCCGGCGGACGTGCGCATCGCCATCCTCGACTCGTGCGGCTCCGGCGCGCTCACCCGCTACAAGGGCGGCGTGCGCCGGCCGGCCTTCCTCACGGACGCGTCCTCGCAGGTGAGGGGCCACGCGTACCTCGCGTCCAGCTCCGCGGATGAAGTCGCGCAGGAGTCGGACAGCATCGGCGCGTCCTTCTTCACGCACTTCCTCGTCACCGGCCTGCGGGGCGCGGCGGACGCCAGCGGCGACGGGCGGGTGACGCTGCACGAGGCCTACCAGTTCGCCTTCCACGAGACGCTGGCGCGCACGGAGCGCTCCCAGGGGGGCCCGCAGCACGCGGCCTACGACATCCAGCTCGCGGGCAGCGGAGATTTGGTGATGACGGACCTGCGCGGCTCCAGCGTGCGGCTGGCGGTGGCGGAGGACGTGCAGGGGCGGCTGTTCGTGCGTGACTGGGGCAACCAGCTCGTCGCGGAGCTGCAGAAGCCCGGCGGGCGGCGCCTCGCGCTGGGGCTGGCGGCGGGCCGCTACACCTTCGTGCTGGAGCGTCCCGCGCAGCGCTTCGAGGCGGAGCTGTCGGTGTCCGCGAAGGGCGGCGCGGAGCTGCGCGCGGAGCACTTCGTCCCGGTGACGCTCACGCGCACGGCGGCGCGCGGCGGCGAGCCCCTGGCCGCGGTGACTGACGCGCCCATGCAGACGGTGGACATGCCCACGGTGCCGCTGAACCTGTCGCTGGTGCCGCCGCTGGCGAGCACCTCGCTGTGGGGCGGCAGCGGCCTCAACCACGTGGCGCTGGGGGCGCTGGCGGTGCGCTCGCTCCAGCTGCAGGGGCTGGGAGTGGCCGGCGGGGTGGGGTGGGTGGACGGGACGATGGAGGGGCTCCAGGTCTCCGGCATCGCCAACGTGGCGGGCGGCGAGGTGCTGGGCCTGCAGGTGGCGCCCGGCGGCAACCTGGCCTTCGCGGGCGGGACGGGCGGTCAGGTGTCCGCGGTCTTCAACATCGCCGAGGGCGACTACACGGGCTTCCAGCTCAGCACCACGGCCAACCGCTCCGCGGCGAGGCTTCGAGGGGCCCAGGTCGCGGCGGGCATCAACCTGACGGAGCGGCTGGCCGGGGCGCAGGTGGGGCTCATCAACATCTCCGGGGACGTGTCCGGGGCGCAGGTGGGGCTCATCAACGTGGCGGCGAATGTGCGCGGCGTGCAGCTGGGGCTCATCAACATCTCGGATGACGTGTCGGTGCCCATCGGGCTCCTGAGCATCGTGCGCAAGGGACGGCTGGCCTTCGAGGCGTCCTCCGATGACGTGCTGCCGCTGGCGGTGAGCCTCAAGTACGGCAGCCGCACCGTGTACGTGCTCGTCACGGAAGGCGCGCGACTGAAGGACCGCTCCGTGCGCACGCTCACGCTGATGGGGCTGGGCGTGCACTTCCCGCTCGGCGCATCGGAGCGGTACTACCTGGACGTGGACGTCGGCACGCAGTTCATCGGCGGGGACAAGGACGGCTCCCTGAGCCGGCTGCGCGCCATGGTGGGCTGGGAGCTGAAGCGGCGCTTCGCCCTCTTCGCCGGTGTCTCGCTCAACGTGTACGAGCCGTCGTCCGAGGAGGAGGACCCGGACATCAGTTTGCTGCCGCAGTGGAAGCTGGGGCGCGGGCCGGACGCGACGCGGATGTGGCCCGGCCTGCTGCTCGGCGTGCGAATATGAGCCGCATGAATCCAACGCGTCGACAGACCCTGGTCCTGCTGGGCGGGCTGGTGACCCTGGGCACGTCGCGGGACGGCTGGGGCGCCGCGCCCTCGGGGAAGAAGTCCATGGACATCGTTCGCGAGTGGCGGAAGTACAAGCAGTGGATTGCGAAGAAGGTCCCCATCTACCACCAGCGGCTGAACGGCCCGGCGAAGCCCGAGGACATCACGGCGCTGGAGGCCGAGCTGGGAGTGAAGCTGCCGGAGGACCTCAAGGCGCTCTACCTGGAGAACAACGGCGAGCTCGATGAGGACTTCAACGGGGGCAGCATGATGGGCCTCCACTTCCTCTCCCTCCAGAAGGTGGCGTACTACTGGAAGCGGGACGTCCTCCCGCGCCACGAGGAGGGTGGACCCTCCAACACCGCCGAGTGGCTGCGGTCCGTTCCCAAGGGCGCGGTCCAGGACCTGTACTTCCACCGCAAGTGGATACCCCTCTTCACGGACGGCCAGGGGGACTACCTCGGCCTGGACTTCGCGCCGGGGCCCAACGGAAAGCCGGGGCAGTTCATCAACTTCGGCACGCGTGAGGAGGAGCACTGCCTCATCGCCAACGACCTGACGTCGTTCCTGCGGCTCATCAACGAGAAGCTCGTGAAGCACGCCCGCGACGTCGTCATCGTCGAGGACGAGGACGAGGGGCCCAAGCGCATCTTCGGCGTGGTGGGCGAGGGACACCTGACGGATGACCTGAGGCTCTGGACGCGCGAGCGGTACGGCCTCCCCGCGAAGAGGCTCTGAGTCACGCCCCCTGCATCAGCCACTCCAGCAGGGCCTGCGGCGCGTCCACATGGACGAAGTGCCCCGCGTCCGGGAGCGTGGCCACGGGGCAACCGGCGGCGACCATGCGCTCCGCGTCCGCATCCGGCACGTACTTCGCCCGCCCTCCGCGAATGCACCGCATGGGCGGGCGTCCCTGCCGCTCCACCGCCTCCCACAAGTCCGTGCCGTTGACGCGCGAGTGCAGCTCCGCCAGCGCCTGCCGGTCGAACCGCCACTTCACCCCGTCCGGCTGGGTGACGAGGTTCATCAGCAGCCAGTCCGCCAGCGGCTCGGACAGGCCGCGCCCGGTGAGCTCCGCGCGCATCGCCCGGCGGTTGTCCGCGCGCGGCGGCGCCTGGAGCAGCACGCCCAGCACCTTGCCGCTCTCCGACAAGTCACCCGGCACCGGCCCCGGGGTGATGTCCAGCAGCGTGACGCTCCGGACGGCCTCGGGCACGTGGAGGCTGCCCGCCAGCGACACGCGCCCGCCCAGCGAGTGGCCCACCCAGTCGAACGCGCCGGTGATTCCCTGCGCGCGCGCCGTGTCCACCACGTCGCGGGCCAGGGTGAAGAGGTCCGCGCTGGAGGGCGGCGGAGGAGAGGTGCCATGGCCGGTGAGGTCCGGCAGCACGAAGCGCCGGCGCGGGTCCGCCGCGCTCCAGGCCGCCGCCAGCGAGCGCAGGTTCCGCCCCGTCCCCAGGAAGCCGTGCAGCATCACCGTGGGCACGTCGCCCTCACCGACCACGAAGCTCTCGAGGACCATCTGCGAGACACCTTTCTATTCCACGCCCGAGCGGCTTGACCCGGGGCACCGCGTGCCGCTTCATACCGCGAACCTTCCACCTGACGAGGTCTCTCCGCGTGACCACTGTCTCCCTGCTGCTCCTCGCGCTCGCCACCGCCCCCGTGGGCACCACCTCCGCCGACCCCAAGGCCGCCGTCGCCACGGTGCTGGATGACTGGCACAAGGCCGCCGCCGCCGCGGACGAGCCGCGCTACTTCGGCCACTTCACCGCCGACGCCATCTTCATGGGCACCGACGCCACCGAGCGGTGGAGCCGCGACGAGTTCCGCGCCTGGTCCAAGCCCTACTTCTCCAAGGGCAAGGCGTGGAGCTTCAAGCCGGTGAAGCGCTTCATCACCCTCTCGAAGGACGGCAGCATCGCCTGGTTCGACGAGACGCTCGACACGCCCAACCTGGGCCCCAGCCGGGGCAGCGGCGTGCTGGTGAAGGAGGGCAACGCCTGGAAGATTGCCCAGTACAACCTCTCCGTCCCCATCCCCAACGACATCATGGACGAAGTCACGAAGCGCGTCGCCGCGTACGAGAAGGCGCAGGCGGCGAAGGCCGCGCCGGCCCCCGCTCCGAAGAAGTAGCCCCCTTCCGGGGTGAGGAAGGGAGTGGGAGTGCCACGGCCCCTGGGGTCGGACCCGGGTCGTGGCTCCCACTCCGCTCCTCACAAGCCGAAGGGATAGGTGTCGGGCGCGTCCTCCTCCTCGTGGCCGGAGTCGGCGTCGAGCGGTCGCAGGGCGCGCGTCTCGTCATAGTGCAGCACGGCGTCGAACTGCGCGGGCAGGTCCGCGTGGAAGTAGTGGCTCCAGCGCTCGGTGCGCGGCGCGTACACCACGCCGATGGCGCGCTCCAGCCGGCGCTCGCGCAGGCCGCTCGCCGCCTCGCCCAAATCCTCCATGCGCAGCATGAAGGACGGCAGGCCCACCTCGTGGAAGAGGTGCTCGTAGCTGCCGGCCATGGCGGGTTGGATGCGGCGGCGCAGGCCCGGCTCGTCCCACTCGTGCGCGGCAATCACGACGCCGGTGTACGTGGTGAAGCCCACGTTGTACGTGGCGTCGCCGTGCCGCTCGCGCAGGAGCTGCCCCAGGTTCAGCTCGCCCTGGTCTCCCATCTGCGTGGCGCGTGCGTCGCCCAGGTGCGAGTTGTGCGCCCAGATGACCATGCGCGCCTTGCGTCCCTTGTGGGACAGGTGCTTCAGCAGCGCATCCGCGGTGTCCGCCATGTGCGTGTCGCGAAGGTTCCACCCCTCGTGCCGGCCGGCGTACATGGCGCGGTAGTAGCCCTCCGCGTCGACGGCGAGCCGGGCGTTCTGCTCGGCGAAGAAGCGCGCGTCCTCGTCCCGCGCGTTGAGGGGCGCGCGCCGCTGTATCTCCCTCAACTGCGCGCGGACCGCGGCCTCACAGGTGTCCGCATGGCCGTACGCGGTGGCCGCGCCGTAGGCCTGCGGCTCCTCGCCGAAGTGGTCGAAGCAGGCGTAGCGCTCGCGGGCCCGCAGGGCGGCGGCGGGGTCCACCGTCTCCAGGTAGGCCACCACCTCGCGCATGGACGCATGGAGGCTGTAGAGGTCCAGCCCGTAGAAGCCGGCGCGAAACTCCGGGGCCACGGTGGCGTTGCGAGCGCGCAGCCAGGTGACCAGCTCCTCCACGTCACGGTTGCGCCACATCCACTTGGGGAAGCGCTGGAAGCTGCCGAGCGCGCTCGCCGCGTCCCTGTCGTTGCCCTCGCCGTGGACGAAGGCGTTGACGCGCAGGGCGTCCGGCCAGTCTGCCTCCACGGCCACGGCGGTGAAGCCGTGCTCCGCGACGAGGCGGCGGGTGAGGGCCGCGCGGGCCTGGTAGAACTCGTGGGTGCCGTGGGTGGCCTCGCCCAGCAGGACGAAGCACGCGTCGCCGATGCCCTCGATGAGCGGGTCCAGGTCCTCGGAGCGGCCACTCAGCGGGAGCGCGGCCGCCCGCACCCCCTCCAGCAGGGCAGGCGAGGTGTCCTCCTCGTCCTCGAACGGGCTCATACCCCGTGGCGGGCTCATGCCCTCAAAGGTGGGGCGGACAGGCGCCGCTGACCAGCGGCCTCCCACCGCAGACCGGAGGGCGGGCAGGGGAGCACGCCCCCGGCGGCCCCTGGCGCAATGGAGCGGTGTACCGCGAGCGAGGAAGTGAGGACCTCTGGCCGGGCTTCATGGCCGCCACCAGCCCTGGGTCTCCATCACGGCCCCAGGATGCGAGGAGGCCGTGACGCGTTGACGGCACAAGGTGTTGCAAACATGTGGAGTCCCAGGCGTCTCACAGGTCTCTCGTAGGAGAGCGATTGGCGGATGTGAGGCGGACTGCCTTGAACTTGGTGCGGGGTTCGCGCGTATGAAAGTATGCGCGTCCCATGCCCTCTCGGATTCTAATCATTGCCGCCGTGCTCATGTTTGCGCCCCCATCCATTGCAGCAGACGCTGCTCGCGGGCACGTCCGTGCCGCCGTCGAGGCCATGGGAGGGGAAGCCCGCCTCCGGGCATTGAAAGGAATGCGCCTCCAGGGCATAGGCCACCGGAATCTGCTGGAGCAGTCCGAGCGGCCCACTCCGCCGTTCCTCGTGCTCTATGAGCAATTCGATGAACTGCGCGACCTGCAACAGGGGCGCATGCGTCTCCAGGTCGAGCGGCGGGGAGCGCCCATCGAAGCCTGGACGCCGCAGGTGACTGTCCTGTCCGGCGACGTGGTTGCGATGGGGCGGGAAGGCCAGCTCCGCCCCGCGGGCGCAGCTCAGCTCCAGGATGCCCGAGAGCGGCTTGACACCGCGCCCGAGCGCATCCTCCTCACCGCACTGCAAGCCCAGGATCTGCGTCTGGAGAAGGACGCCGTATTCCAGGACGTGCCACACCATGTCGTGGCCTTCCAGCAGGGGCGGGCCCGCGTGCGCCTGTTCCTCAATGCCCAGACCCGACTTCCCACGGCCGTGGAGACGGTGGATGCGCGTCCCGAAGACACCTTCTGGAATGTCTGGGGCGATGTACGCACCCTGCTGAGCTTCCAGTCCTGGACGCTGGAACCCGGGGGACTGCGCTACCCGCATGCCTGGGATTACGAGCGCAATGGACAGCCCCTCCAGTCCCAGACGGTGACCACGGTGACCGTGGATCCTCCGCTCAAGGAGGAGGACTTCGCCCTGTCGGAGGACGTGAGGAAGGGGTTCCAGGCGCGCGCCGCGAAAACGCTGGAGAGCCTGCCGCTCGGGCGCCCGGATGCGCCACCCGTGGACGTGGCCGAGGGCGTCGTTCAGCTTCCCGGGCGCTGGAACGTGGCGCTGGTGAAGCAGGACGACGGTCTGGTCGTGCTGGAGGGGCCGCTGACGTCCGGCTACTCACAGCGCGTGCTGGAGGAGGCCGCGCGCCGATTCCCGGGTGTGAAGGTGAAGGCCGTGGTGGCGACCAGTGACTCCTGGCCCCATGTCGGCGGGCTCCGCGAGTATGTGGCGCGAGGAGTCCCGGTATATGTCCTGGACCTCAACCGCCCTCTGGTGGAGCGGCTTGTGAAGTCACCGCGCACGCTGTTCCCGGACCCGCTTGCCAAATCGCCCCGCGCCGCGAAGTTCCAGGCGGTGGGAAAGCGCACGGTCCTCGGTGCGGGGAAGAACCGGTTGGAACTCATCCCCGCGCGAACCGAGACGGGCGAGCGCATGCTGTTCGTCTGGATGCCCGAGCACCGGTTGCTCTACACCAGTGACCTGGTCCAGCCCCTGCCGGATGGCACGTTCTTCAACACGCAGATGGTCTCCGAGGCCGTGGACGTGGCGAGCCGGGAGAAGCTGGACGTGGACAGGGCCTTCGGGATGCATCTGGGCCCTGTTGCGTGGCCGGCCCTCACGTCCGCCGTCGACGCCGTCCTTTCGCGTCACACGACGAAGCAGGTCCCCTGACGCAATGAGACAATTCGGGAATGAAGAGCTGTCTGTCGTCTGGTCGGTAAATGCCTGTTCATGGGTCAGGAATTACCTGTCTAAAAAACTGTTCGGTGATTGAAGTTTTCACATGGATTGATGGTACAACGACAAACGAGGTGCTCGCTCCGGGCCCTCGCGGAGCCGCCGGTCAAGGCTTCACGGGCAGGCACGCTCCCCATCACCCCACAGCCAGAGGTTCACCATGAAGAAGATCTCTGTTCGCAAGGTTGAGACGCTGAAGACCACCGCCGCCCTGTATGCCTGCGCCAGCTGCGATTTCTGGTGTGACATCATCGAGGTCTTCGGCCTGAGCGGCGTGGCCGGCGGCAACGCCTGAGTTTCGAAGGAGCAAGCTCGCTTGCTCCCGGGGCGCACCTGCTCTCACCGGTGCGCCTCTGTTTCCGGAGTCTCCTGGCGGCAGCCATGCGCCGCACACGTCCAGGTGGGTATCGATGTCTGAGTATGTGCCCGACTCACGAATCTCCGTCTTTCCCTTCACCCGTCGCGAGGAGGGGGGCGAGGTCATCATTGGCCGGCCGGACACGGACGTATTCCTGGCACTGCCCGCGGATGCCATTTCCCTCCTGGATGACCTGGCACAAGGCACCACGGTTGGCGAGGCCCGGACCCGCTACCAGCAGCGCTACGGCGACGACCCGGACATCCAGGACCTGCTGGGCCGGCTGGAGCGCGAAGGCTTCGTCTGGCCGGAAGGCGACACGACGCGCCAGGGGCCGTCCCAGGTCCGCCTGAAGTACCACTTCGAGAACATCCCCGAGGCGCTGGCCCGCTGGGTCTTCAGTGGCCCCATGCTGGCGCTCTATCTCGTCGTCATCGCCGCGGGGCTCGCGCTGCTGGTGACGCAACCGCAGCTCATGCCCGGCTGGCGGGCTCTCTTCTTCACCGAGCACATCACCCTGTCCTTCGTGCTGCTGACGGTGCTCGGGTACCTGTCCATCTTCCTCCACGAGATGGCACACCTGCTCGCCGCGCGCGCGCTGGGGGTGCCGAGCCGCCTGGGATTGGGCAACCGGCTCTGGGTACTGGTGGCGGAGACGGACATGACCGGCATCTGGCGCGTGGAGCCGCGGCGGCGCTACCTGCCCTTCCTCGCCGGCCCGATGCTGGATGCGCTCTCCGCCTCGGTGCTGCTCTTCGTGGCCTATGCCGCGCAGCACGGCTACCTGACGCTGCCGCCCCTGGGCGCGGCGCTCGTCCAGGCGATGCTGATGCGCTACGTGATGGGCATCGCGTGGCAGTGCTACTTCTTCGTGCGCACGGACTTCTACTACGTCATCAGCACCTTCCTGCGCTGCAAGAACCTGCTGGGCGACACCGTCACGTTCCTGAAGAACCTGATGTCGCGTGTCCTCCCCTTCTTCCGCTACGAGGACCAGTCGGGAATCCCGGCGCACGAGCGAAGGGCGATCCGCCTGTACGCGGTCATCTGGCTGGGCGGGCGGGTGATGGCGGTGTCCGTGGGACTTGCCATCTCCCTGCCGTTGCTCTGGCACTACGGGCGGCTGCTGTTCGGATTCCCCTCGGATGGCGCGGGCGCCCCTGGCCTTCCCCGCAGCGCGGATGTGCTGGGCATGGTGCTCATCTCGCTCGGGCCGCAGTTGCTCGGTCTGTGGTTGTGGATTCGGTCCTTCCGTAAACCCCAAGAGGTCTGACCCATGGCGGCTCTCATCGATTCCCTTCCGTCCGTTCCAGGCGGTGTGCTCCTCGTCGAGGCACCGCGAGGCCGGGCTCGCGCGGAAGCCCTGCGTCAGCTCCAGGCCCAGGTCCGCGAGCAGGGAGCCTCCTGCTGGCTGCTGGAGTGCGACCGCGAGGAAGGCGGGCCCTGGGCTGGTTTGAGTGAGTTCATGACGGAGCTGGTGCCGTCCCTCCAGGCCCATGCGCCGGAGCTGGTGCGGCGCCACGATTACGAGCTGGTGCTCGTGGTCCAGGAGCTCCAGCGCACCCTGCAGGTGCGCAACCCGACGCTCACGGACATCAGCCCCGAGGCGGAGCGCACGCGCAACTACGCAGCGGACCGCGCGTTCCGCATCGGCCATGGCCTCATCGACCTGCTGACCGCCTGGAGGCCGAAGAGCGATGGCAGGCCCTGGGTGCTCATCTGCAACGAATTCGAGCGGGGCGGAGCGCTGGTGCGGCAGTTCTTCGCGGACCTGGTACGGCGCCGGGGCACGGCGCTGAACGTGAGGCTGGTGCTGGCGGTGGAGCCCGGGGCAGGGGACTCGGTACGCGCGAGGTTCGACCCGACGGTGTCCTTCCAGCGGACGGTGCTCGAGCTTCCCCAGGACCCGCCCGCGGCCCCCGTGGACCCGAAGCAGCGGGCCGCGCAGGCGCGCGCGTTCGCTCCGGAGGTCCAGGACCATGCGGGCCTGGAGCGGGTCTTGCCCCGGCTCATCCGTGCGTGGCAGGAGAGCGACGAGTCCGAGCGCGCCCTGCTACCGCTGATGCACGCGCTTTCCATGTACACGACGCGCGGCATCTACGACGACGCCATTCGCTACGGCGAGGCCGCCCTGGCCTCCCTCGAGCGCCACTGTCCCGATGACCTGGACAAGCGGATGGCCATCTACATGAAGCTGGTGAACTGCTACGCGGGGCTGGGGCGCTCCGCGGAGGGGTTCCAGGTGGCCGAGAAGGCCATGACGCTCACGGACGCGCCGGAGCATCTCTATCGCTGGTGCTACATCCTCTCCATGTTCCATGCGCGCTACCTGCCCAAGCGCAACCTGTCGCTGGCGGAGGACTACCTGGCTCAGGGATTGCGCCACATCCAGAACGCGGACCTGCCCCTGCACACACGGTTGTTCCAGACGGCCTTCAACCGCAACGGGCTGGCGCTCGTGCGTCACTTCCAGAAGCGGTACGACGAGGCCATCTCGCTGTGCCAGGAAAGCTTCGCCGAGCTCGACCGGCATCTGGGACCCGACGAGCACCTGCTGCATCGCTCCGTGTTGCTCTACAACGTGGGGCAGGTCTACTCGACGATTGGCCGGCTGGAGGACGCCATCGCGATGTACTCGGAGGCCATCCGGATGGACCCGAACTACTCCGAGTACTACAACGACCGTGGCAGCCTCTACCTGAAGCTGGAGCGGTACGAGGAAGCCGAGCGTGACTTCCTCAAGGGCATCGAGCTGAGCCCTCCCTACATGGAAGTGCTGACGAACCTGGGACAGTGCTACCGGTTGCAGGACCGGCTGGATGAAGCGCTCCAGGTCCTCACGCAATCCCTGGACCTGCTGCCGCAGCAGGTGGTGGCGCGGGTGCACCGGGGGCAGGTGTTCGAGGCGCTGGGCCAGTCGGAGAAGGCGCTGGCGGACTACGACGTCGCGCTGGAGATCGACGACACACAGGGGCTCGTCTTCGGGAGTCGCGCGGTGCTCCACTACGAGTTCGGACGGCTCGACGCCGCCGTGGCGGATTTGGACCGGGCCATCAACCTGGAGCCTGGGATGGCGGACCTCTATCAGAATCGCTCGGTCGCACTGACGGACCTCGGACGCCTGCCGGAAGCCGCGAAGGACCTGCGCGAGTACCTGCGTCTCAATCCCACGGCGGAGGACCGGCCGGACGTCGAGCGGAAGCTGGCGGAGTTGCAGTCGCGGCTGGCCGCTGCCTGACGCGAATACCCACATCTTCCAGCCGCGACCTGCTCCGGCTGGACACCCCGCGGGTGCGGCAGGGCTTCGCGTCCGACGTCAGTCGAGGGGCTGCCCGGCCGACCTGACGTCGCGTGAAGCCGGCCGGGGGCTGCGGACTCTCGGCCGCTCCTTCTCTTCAGGTGAGTCGAGCTCGCTCAGCTCCGACGCGTGCCGGCGGCCCCATTCGCAGAGCGACGCGATGAGGGGCTGGAGGCTGAGGCCCAGCTTCGTCGCCGAGTACTCCACGCGCGGAGGCACTTGAGCGAAGACCTTTCGGTCAACGATGCCGTGCTCCTCCATCTCGCGAAGCTGCTGGACCAGGACCTTCTGGCTCGCGAGCGGCGCCAGGCGCCTGAGCTCCGACAGGCGCTTCGGGCCTTCGAACAGGTAATAGAGAATGAAGACCTTCCACCGGCCCCCGATGACCTTGAGCGCGCGCTCCGCAGGCACGGGAGGCAGTTGCTTGAAGAGTGTCGGCATGGTTACCGCCAGGTTCCTATGGAACGAAAAGGTTCGTATGGGACGAAAGAGTATCTAGCGACGACTCGGGCCGTACTGCACATCTCTTTCACGGCACACCGTGGGCCGTTTGAAAGAGAGCCTCATGAGCAAGACGAACGACAGCGCCGCATCCCCCATCGCCCTCATCACTGGCGGCAGCCGCGGACTTGGCAGGAGCATGGCCCTGAGCCTCGCCGACCGCGGCGTCGATGTGATTCTCACCTACCGGACCGCGGTGAACGAGGCGCGAGAGGTGGCGGCGCAGATTGAAGCCAGGGGGCGCAAGGCCGCGGTTCTGCCCCTGGACGTCGGCAAGAGCGCTGGGTTCCAGGCGTTCGCCATGGCGGTGCGGGCCGAGCTCGAGCGCGTGTGGAAGCGGGAGCGCTTCGACTACCTGGTGAACAACGCCGGCACGGGCCTCAACGCCAGCTTCGCTGACACCACGGAGGAGCAGTTCGACGAGCTCCTGAACGTCCACCTCAAGGGCACGTTCTTCCTCTCGCAGAAGCTCCTGCCGCTCATCGCGGACGGCGGCCGGATCCTGAACGTGTCGACCGGCCTCGCGCGCTACACGTTCCCAGGCTGCTCCGCCTATGCGGTGATGAAGGGCGGCGTCGAGGTCCTCACGCGGTACATGGCCGCGGAGCTGGGACCGCGGCGCATCTCGGTCAACGTCATCGCTCCGGGGGGCATCGAGACCGACTTCGGCGGCGGAGTGATGCGCGACGTCGAGCTGCAAAAGGTCGTCGCCGCGGAGACGGCGCTCGGCCGGGTGGGAGTGCCCGACGACATCGGTGGCGTCGTGGCCATGCTGCTCGCCCCGGAGACCCGCTGGCTCACCGGGCAGCGAATCGAGGTGACGGGCGGCTTCAGGCTCTGAGGGACTCTGCGTCAAGTCGTTCCAGTCGCGAGATTATTTTCGTCCGGGCCTGCGCCACCGCGGGCCCGGACGTGTCATTTCAGCTGCACCCCGGAGACGGTTCGCCGGAGGTCGCCGCCCCCGCCCCGAAGGGAAGGAAGAATGCATTGCGCTCCCCGCGCCTGGGTGATTAGTAACCGCGCATGTTTCATTTAGTGGCCGGTTACACCCCCGAATCGTCCTTCGCCCCCGTAGAAGGGGCGCGGATGGCCGCCACGTCCCCGACGTCCCGCCATGACGCGCGAGAACGCGGGAGGCTCCCGGCTTGCCCATGTTGTCGTCGACAACGCAGCGGCGCGACTCGCGCCCCGGTCGATTCCCCGTAAGGGCCCGCGCGGACGTCCGTTCGCGCCCCTGACTTCCATCCACATCCCGGCTCCCCGGCGGACGCACCTGTTCCGCGGGAGGGGCCCGGGCGGAGCCCTGCTCACGCCCTGAATCTCGACGCCGGCAGGACGCGGCGGCTCGCGGGAGCGCGCGCCGTTTCGTGCCGTCGTGTCTTCGCAGCAGAGGAGTCATCCATGAAGCTCAGACGTGTCGTGGTGGGAGCGGCCCTGGTCGCCCCGCTGGTGGTGGGTGGTTTCGTCCTGGCCCGGGACGACAAGGGAGCGCAACCAGGGCCGGCGGCCGCGCAACCCCAGGCCCCCGAAGTCGTCGTGGCCGAGGTCGTCACCAAGCCCCTGTCGGAGAGCGCGGAGTTCACCGGCGCGCTCGCCGCCGTGCAGAGTGTGGAGCTGCGTCCCCGCGTGGGCGGCTACATCGACTCCGTCCGCTTCGCCGAGGGCGGACTGGTCAAGGCCGGCCAGGTGCTCTTCCAGCTCGACGCGCGCACCTACGAGGCCACGCTCGCGCGCGCGCAGGCCGACCTGCGCCAGGCGGAGGAGCGCAGCACCCTGGCGAAGAGCCGCTTCGAGCGCGGCGAGAAGCTCGTCGCCGAGCGCGTCATCTCCCAGAGCGACTTCGACGTGCTCAAGGCCGAGCACGCCGAGAGCCGCGCCCGCGTCGAGTCCGCCCGCGCCGCCGTCCGCTCGGCGGAAATCGACCTCCAGGACACGAAGGTCCGCGCGCCCATCAACGGCCGGGTGGGGCAGGCGCTCGTGACGCCGGGCAACCTCGTCAGCGGCGGCACCGCCGGGGCCACGCTGCTCACCACCATCGTCTCGGTGGACCCGTTCTACGTCTACTTCGACGTGGACGAGCCCACCTACCTGCGCTTCGCCAGCGTGGGCGCCTCGGGCCGCCAGGCCGACGGGCGCATCCACCCCGTGCCCGTGCGCGTGGCCCTGCTGGGCGAGGACGGCTTCCCCCATGAGGCGAAGCTCGACTTCCTCTCCAACAAGGTGGACTCCGGCACCGGCACCGCGCGCGCCCGCGCCGTGCTGTCCAACCCCGACGGCCGGCTCACCCCGGGCCTCTTCGCGCGCGTGCGCCTCGAAACCGGCCCGTCCCGGGACACCGTCCTCATCGACGACCAGGCGGTGGGCACGGACCAGCAGGGCCGCTACGTGCTCGTGGTGGGCGCGGACGGCGCGCTGGAGCAGCGCCGCGTGGAATTGGGCGCCAGTGACGGCGGCCTGCGCACGGTGGTGAGGGGCCTGTCGCCCGGCGAGCGCATCGTCCTCAAGGGGCTCGCGCGTCCCGGCATGAAGGTGACGCCGAAGCTCGTGGCCATGGCGAAGCCGCGGCGCGCGGGGAGCGCCCGGCCATGAAGTTCACCCACTTCTTCGTCGACCGGCCCATCTTCGCGGCCGTGCTCTCCGTCCTCCTGCTCATCGCGGGAGGGCTCTCCATCGTCCAGTTGCCCCTGAGCGAGTACCCCGCCGTGGCGCCGCCCACGGTGGTGGTGCGCGCGGCGTACCCCGGCGCCAACCCGCGCGTCATCGCGGAGACGGTGGCCGCGCCGCTGGAGCAGGAAATCAACGGCGTGGAGGGCATGCTCTACATGTCCTCTCAGTCCACCAGTGACGGCCGGGTGTCGCTCACGGTGACGTTCGCCCAGGGCGTGGACGCGGACCTCGCGCAGGTGCAGGTGCAGAACCGCGTGGCGCGCGCGCTGCCCCGCCTGCCGCAGGAGGTGCAGCGGTTGGGCGTGCTCACGGAGAAGACGAGCACGGACATCCTGATGGTGGTGCACCTCGTCTCGCCGGACGCGTCGCTGGAGCCGCTCTACCTCTCCAACTACGCGGTGCTCCAGGTGAAGGACGTGCTCCAGCGCATCCCCGGCGTGGGCAGCGTGGTGGTGTGGGGCGCGGGCGAGTACAGCATGCGCGTCTGGTTGGACCCGCAGAAGCTGGCCTCGCGCCAGCTCACCGCGAGCGACGCGGTGGCCGCCATCCGCGAGCAGAACGTGCAGGTGGCCGCGGGGGTCGTCGGGCAGCAGCCGGACGCCAGCTCGGCGTTTCAAGTCACCGTCACCACGCAGGGCCGGCTCACCGACGAGCAGCAGTTCGGCGACATCGTCCTCAAGGTGGGCGAGGGCGGCCAGGTGACGCGCCTGCGCGACGTGGCCCGGGTGGAGCTGGGGGCCAGCAGCTACGGGCTGAAGGCGCTCCTGGACGGCAAGCCGGCGGTGGCCATCGGCATCAACCAGGCCTCCGGCTCCAACGCGCTCGAAGTCTCGGCCGCCGTGCGCGAGCGCGTGGCGGAGCTGAGCGCGGCCTTCCCGAAGGGCATGGAGTACCGCGTCGCGTATGACCCGACCTTCTTCGTGCGCGCGTCCATCAAGAACGTGGTGAGCACGCTGCTGGAGGCCGTGTTCCTGGTGGTGCTGGTGGTGGTGCTCTTCCTCCAGACGTGGCGTGCGTCCATCATCCCGCTGGCGGCGGTGCCGGTGTCGCTGGTGGGCACGGCGGCGGTGATGCACCTGCTGGGCTTCTCGCTCAACACGCTGTCCCTCTTCGGGCTGGTGCTCTCCATCGGCATCGTGGTGGATGACGCCATCGTCGTCGTGGAGAACGTCGAGCGGCACATCGCGCTGGGAGCCAGCCCGAAGGAGGCGGCGCGCCGGGCGATGACGGAGGTGACGGGGCCCATCATCGCGATTACGTCGGTGCTGGCGGCCGTCTTCGTCCCCACCGCGTTCCTCGGAGGCCTCACCGGACAGTTCTACCGGCAGTTCGCCCTCACCATCGCCATCTCCACGCTGCTGTCCGCCTTCAACTCGCTCACCCTGAGCCCGGCGCTGGCGGCCGTGCTGCTGCGCCCGCACCACGGCCACAAGGACGCCCTCACCCGCTTCATGGACTGGTCGCTGGGGGGCTGGCTCTTCAAGCCCTTCAACCGCTTCTTCGAGCGCGCGTCGGAAGGCTACGTGCGCACGGTGAAGCGCGTGGTGCGCGTCAGCGCGGTGGCGCTGCTCGTCTACGGCGGGCTGCTGGGGCTGACGTGGGCGGGCTTCGCGCACGTGCCCAAGGGCTTCGTCCCCATGCAGGACAAGTACTACCTGGTGGGCATCGCCCAGCTGCCGCCGGCCGCCTCGCTGGACAGGACGACGGAGGTGGTGCGCCGCATGTCGGAGCTGGCGCTGTCCGAGCCGGGCGTGGCCAACGTGATTGCGTTCTCCGGCCTGTCGGTGAACGGCTTCGTCAACGCGCCCAACGCGGCGGTGGTCTTCACCGCGCTCGACACCTTCGAGAAGCGGCAGTCGCCGGAGCTGTCGGCGAACGCGATTGCCGGGCGCCTCCAGGCGAAGTTCAGCACCATCCAGGACGGCTTCGCCGCCATCTTCCCGCCCCCGCCGGTGCCGGGCATGGGCGCGCTGGCGGGCTTCAAGCTCCAGCTGGAGGACCGCGCGGGCCTGGGGCCGGAGGCGCTCTACGAGGCGGCGCAGGCCCTGGCGCAGCGGGCGGCGCAGGAGCCGGAGGTGGCGGGATTGATGACGGGCTTCGAAATCAACGTGCCCCAGCTCCAGCTCGACGTGGACCGGGTGAAGGCGAAGACGCAGGGCGTGCCGCTCGGGGACATCTTCGACACGCTGCAAATCCACCTGGGCTCGCTCTACGTGAATGACTTCAACCGCTTCGGGCGCACGTACCAGGTGAACGTGCAGGCGGACGCGCCGTACCGCATGCAGGCGGAGGACATCGGCCGGCTCCAGGTGCGCAACGCCCGGGGCGGCATGGTGCCGCTGGCGTCACTCGTCAGCGTGGAGCCGTCCTTCGGGCCGGACCAGGTGATGCGCTACAACGGCTACCCGTCCGCGGACCTCAATGGCATGGCCCGGCCGGGTGTCAGCACGGGCGCGGCGGTGGCGGCCATGGAGCGCGTCGCGGCGGAAACGCTCCCCGCCGGGATGAGCTTCGAGTGGACCGACCTCACCTACCAGGAGAAGCTCGCTGGCAAGGAAGGGCTGCTCGTCTTCCCGCTGGCCATCCTCCTCGCCTTCCTCATCCTCGCGGCGCAGTACAACAGCTGGACGCTGCCGCTGGCGGTGCTGCTGACGGTGCCCATGGCGCTGCTCAGCGCCATTGTCGGGGTGTGGCTCACCGGCGGGGAGAACAACATCTTCACGCAGATTGGCCTCGTGGTGCTCATCGGCCTGGCGGCGAAGAACGCCATCCTCATCGTCGAGTTCGCCCGCTCCAAGGAGGACGAGGGCATGGGCGTGGCCCAGGCGGCGCTCGAGGCGTGCCGGCTGCGGCTGCGGCCCATCCTGATGACGTCGGTGGCCTTCATCATGGGCGTGGTGCCGCTCGCGACGGCCACGGGCGCGGGCTCGGAGATGCGCCAGGCGATGGGCGTGGCGGTGCTCGCCGGCATGCTCGGGGTGACGCTCTTCGGCCTGGTGCTGACGCCCATCTTCTACATCGTCATCCGCAAGCTGGAGCTGCGCCGGGCCGCGCCGGAGCCCGCGCCGGTTCCTCCCGGAGCCACGGGCGCACCGGGGCACTGAAGGCAGACGCGCCGGGCGGGGAGTGGAGCTCCCGCCCGGCGCGGTGCCCGTCACGGAGACGGGCGGATGCGGTGACTACTCGCGGCTGATGGACTCGTTCAGGATGGTGAAGTCACCCATCGAGCCCTTCACGTCGATGCCGGAGAAGCTCGTGTACGGGTAGTGGCCGTCGCCAATCTCCTCGACGAGCTCCAGCTGGTTGCCGCGGACTTCCTTGCCGTCGATGTTCACGCTGAAGGCGCCGTCACCCGCGTTCATGCGCCACACGCAGGCGCCGTCCCGGATGGGGTAGTGCGGGCTGTAGTAGGTCCGCCAGTTGTGGAAGTCCCACCACCACCACCAGTGGATGATGATGATGATGATGATGTAGCGCTGGGGCTCATAGATGGTGGACCCCACGAACCTGCCGTCCTGGTACACGTTCACCCGGTACTGAGAGCCGCCCGCCGTGCCGGTGAAGTTCGGCATCAGCGCGAGCTCGTTGGGCGCCTTGCCGGGAGCGACGTTCAGCGTGCTCACCACCTGGTCGCCGTCCCGCGCGGCCAGGGAGAACGGAGTCCGGCTCTCACCGACGCGGATGGACGCCTGCTGCGACCAGCCGATGGCGCCCGCGAAGTTGCTGGAGACGCTGTCCGTCTTGGGGTCCTTGAGCCCGGTGACGTCCACGCCCTTCTCGGACGCGGTCACCTTCGCGTTGCCCGTCGCGCAGGTCCGGATGCCGTCGAACCGCTCGACGCACTGGGCCTCCGCCTTCGCCTCCTGGCTGTTCAGGGGGCTTTCTGCCTCTGCTTCGCCGACCTCGCCCTGGCAACCCGCGGCCAGGCTCAGGAGCGCGGCCGCCAACAGACGACCTGCCATCTTCATGTGCATGTCTTGCCTCGTTGATGGGGGGTGGTGCTGCCTTCACCCGGAAGGTGAAGCTCGCGGGAGGGCTCGCTTCGTTCGCCGGGCACCGGAGCGCGATGCACCCGCTGCGCCGTGTGGAATGACCCGGCCTCCCTCCCTCTGGGGCAGTACGGAAGTGTCCTCCGAGACACAGCGCGCCTGTAGCGCGTCAGGTCACAACTCCGTCGCGGCTGTGGCGCTTCCCGTCACAGCGAGGTTGGCGAGCAGGTGGCGGCGGGCCCGGGTTGCCGCCGTCGAACGTTTCCTCCGGCCGCGCTTCCTCTGTCTGGAATGAGACAGACGCCCGGGCACGGAGGATGCCCACGGCCACGCCAGGGGCGGGCGCGGGCTCCCACCCGGCGCAATTCCAGGCAGCCGGACCTTTTCCTGCTCATGGCTGCGGGAATGAACACCAGACACGGAAATCTGCCACGTCTGCGAAAGACGTTGGGAATGACAGACACGTTCGCCAGGATGCGGGCGTGGCGCGGAATCTGGGGGCCGGAGCCGTCGCCACATCTCGTGGGTTCTTCGACATCAGGAGAGGCGAATGCGAAGGTCTTCGCAGTGGGTGAAGCATGTCACCGGTGCGCTGGTCGGAATGGCCCTGTGGGCCGGCGCTCCGGACGTCCAGGCGGCGCCGTCGCGGCTGGCGCCGCGGGCGGTGGTGAAGCACACCGGCCGTGAGCTGGCGGCGGACGCGCTCGTGGAGCGGTTGGTGGTGAAGTTCCAGGAAGGCAGCCGGGTGCGCCTGCGCGAGGGCGCGCTGCGTGCCGTCTCCGCGGAGCGCACCGAGCGGGAGCGGGAGCTGGTGGCCGGGCGCGGCCTGTCCGAGGCCCGCTTGGAGGCGGACACCCGGGCCGTGGAGGCCCTGCTGGCGCGCGCGCCGCGCATCGGCGGGCTGAAGCGCGTGTTCCAGCAGGACGAGGCCTCGCTGGAGGCGCGCCAGCGCTCCGGTGAAGCGGCCAGCGGCCAGCAACTCGCGGACCTCAACCTCTACTTCGAGGTGCCGCTGCTGCCGGGCACCACCGCGGGAGGCGTGGCGGAGCTGGTGGACCGGCTCAACGCGCTGGAGGGCGTGGAGACGGCCTACGCCGCGCCTCCGGCCGAGCCCGCCATGGTGAACTTCGGCATGGACGCGGCCGTGCGCTCGCTGCTGGCCGCGGCGGACCTGCCGCCCACCACCCCGAGCTGGTCGCTCAGCCAGGGCTACCTCGACGCGGCCCCCGGCGGCATCGACGCCCGCTACGCCTGGGGCTTCGCCGGAGGCAACGGCGCGGGGGTGAACGTGGTGGACATCGAGGGCGCCTGGCGCACCACGCACGAGGACATGCCCGCGATGTTCTACACGGGCGGCACGCAGTTCTCGGACCTCGGCTGGCGCGACCACGGCACCGCGGTGGTGGGCGAGCTGGCCAGCGTGTCCAACAGCTACGGCATGACGGGCATCGTGAACGGGGCCAACGTCGGCATCGAGGGCATCGCCACGCAGACCACCGCGAGCGCCATCACCAACGCGGCCACGGCCGTGGGGCGCGGCGGCGTCGTCCTCATCGAGCTGCACGCGGGCGGCCCGTCGGACGGCACGCCCTGCTCGTGCAATCTCAGCCAGTGCAACTTCATCGCCATGGAGTACTGGCAGGACAACTACGACGCCATCGCCACGGCCACCGCCAACGGGGTCATCGTGGTGGAGGCGGCGGGCAACGGCAGCGCCAACCTGGACGCGTTCGCGTACGGCAACGCCTTCAACCGCGCCACGCGCGACTCGGGCGCCATCCTGGTGGGCGCGGGGGCCTCCTCCAACCGCGTGCCCATGTGCTGGACGAACTACGGCAGCCGCGTGGACGTGTTCGGCTGGGGGGAGAACGTCGTCACCCTGGGCTACGGCAACCTCTTCGGCTCCACGTACGGCGAGGACCAGTTCTACACGCACACCTTCAGCGGCACCTCCAGCGCCTCGCCCATCGTCACCGGCGCGGCGGCCAGCCTCCAGGGCTACGCGCTCGCCAGCGGCCGCGCGCCGCTCGACGCGCGCCTCGTGCGACGGCTCCTCGTGGGCACGGGCACGGCGCAGGGGAGCGACTCGCGCAACATCGGCAAGCTGCCCAACCTGCGAAGCGCCTATGGCTGGCTGCCGCCGCTCATCTCGCTGCGCACGACGATGGGCAACTACCTCGGCGCGCAGAACGGTGGCGGCGCCGCGGTGGTCGCCACCAGCACCACCGTGGGGGACTGGGAGCGCTTCACCGTCGTCGACCTGAACGGGCCGCCGCTGCAGAACAACGACCTCATCCAGCTCAAGGTCGACAGCGGCCACTACGTGGTGGCCATCAACGGCGGCGGCGCGGACGTGCTCGCGGACCGGAACGAGGCCGGCGACTGGGAGACGTTCCGCATCCACCGCGTGATTGGCGCGGGCACCATCGGCTCCGGTGAGCCGGTGACGCTGGAGACGTTCAACGGCCGCTACGTCAGCGCCTTCAACGGCGGCGGCAGCAGCGTGAACGCCACCCGCACCAGCGCGGGCGTGCAGGAGACGTTCAACCTGCGCTTCTACTGAGCGGCCGCGTCCTCCCTCCCCCGAGGGAGGTGGGACAAACTGAAGGGCGGTGTTCCGGCATCTCACAGGAACACCGCCCCGTCCCAGGCTCCTCAAAAACTCCAGTGTGCATGTGGGCGGTACTTGCAATTCGGTGGTGACCGCCGCGCGGCATGCAGAGTCCTTGTCCATGCGAGAGAATGGCGCGCTACGCTGCCCGCGCCCCTGAACTGCAAGGAGTCCCTCGTCCATGCGCACCCGGCCCACCCTGCTGAGTGCTCTCGCTTTCGGCGCCTGCATGAGCGCCATCGCGGGAGCCTGCCAGACCTATGACTTCGAGCCGGTGGAGCCCCTCGCCATCGCGCAGACGACCTACGAGGAGCCGCTCGTCGGGCGCAGGCTCAAGCCCAACGTCATGCTGCTGGTGGACACCTCCGCTTCGATGACGGACCCGGTGGACACGTCGGACCCCGACTGCCTCGTGCCCGGGTCGGATGGCGGCAAGGTCTGCGGGGACGAGGATGCCTGCAACCCGGCCATCTGCCCCACGCGCTGGACGGAGCTGCAGGCCGCGGTGCCGAAGTTCCTCGCCGACACGGGGGCCTTCGTCCGCTTCGGCCTGACGACCTATCCCGACCCGCGCGGAGAAACCGGCATCCTCGCGTCCTGCCGGACCGCTTCGGAGACCACCGTGCGCAAGGCCCTGCCGACGGCGGAGGACGATGCCTCGCTGCTGGCGAACGCCAATCAAATCAACGACATCATCCAGGGCATCCCCAACGCGGGAGAGGGACGTCCCCTGGGCGGCACGCCGACGAGCCTGAGCCTGCGCTTCGTGAAGGGCCTGGCCGGGCTCCAGGACGTGGAGCGCAAGCAGTTCGTCGTGCTGCTCACGGACGGCCTGCCCAACTGCAACGAGGACAATATCTACTCGGGCGGTGATCCGCGCTGCCGGTGCACGGCCTCGACCTGTGTGGGCGCGGCGGAGAAGCTGGGCTGCCTGGACATGGAAGCCTCGGTGGAGGCGGTGCAGGAGCTGGCCGTGAAGCAGATCACCACCATCGTCATCGGCTTCGGCACGGAGACGGCGGAGGGCAACGGCCCCGCAGTGCTGGACGCCATGGCCCGTGCCGGTGGCTTCGCCCGCACCTGTGCGGAGGGCCAGACGTCCTGCGGCGCGAATGACCCGTGTGACCCGGTGACGCGCCTGTGCCAGCGCCCCTTCTACCAGGCGGGCAACCAGACCGAGCTGGCCCAGGTGCTGGAGGCCATCAGCAAGGAGGTCGTCAACCAGCAACCCTGCCTCGTCGAGCTGGACCCCTCGCAGCTCCCGTCGGACCCCAAGCTCATCGTCGTCTACGTGGAAGGCGCGAGCACCCCCCCGGGCGCGGACACCTGGGAGCTGACGGACGAAGGCGTCCTGTTCACCGGGGCGATGTGCGAGCGCATCAAGGCGTCCACGCCGGATGCGCCCATCGACGTGGGCATCCGCGCCATCCGCCAGCGCTAGGCGGCGGTGCGCTGGCGCCACGCGCCGAGGAGGTGCTCCACCACCTCGTCCAGGCCCACGCCCTTCGTCACCTGGGTGAAGACGAAGGGCCCGCTGCCGCGCATCTTCTTCGCGTCGCGCTCCATGACGCCCAGGTCCGCGCCCACGTGCGGCGCCAGGTCCGTCTTGTTGATGACCAGCAAATCGGACTGGGTGATGCCGGGGCCGCCCTTGCGCGGCACCTTGTCCCCGCCGGCCACGTCGATGACGTAGACGGTGTAGTCCGCCAGCTCCCGGCTGTACTGCGCCGCGAGGTTGTCGCCGCCGCTCTCCACGATGAGCAGCTCCGGTGACAGCTCCTCCATGAGCTGCTCCAGCGCCATCAGGTTATGGCTGATGTCCTCGCGGATGGCCGCGTGGGGGCAGCCGCCCGTCTCCACCGCCTTGATTCGCTCGGGAGGCAGGGCCTGGTTGCGGACGAGGAACTCGGCGTCCTCCTTGGTGAAGATGTCGTTGGTGACGACGCCCAGGCGGACGCGCTCGCGCAGCTTGCGGCACAGGGCCAGCACCAGCGCCGTCTTCCCGCTGCCCACCGGCCCGCCGATGCCGATGGTGAAGGCGCGCGCCTGGTAGTCGCGCTTCTTCGGCGCCTCACGCTCGTCGAAGTGGCCCGGGTGGTCCCACTCCTCGTGCTCGTGGTCATGGTCGTCGTCGTGGCCGTGGCCGCGGTGGTCGTCGTGCATGTGCGCTTCACCTCAGGACAGGAAGAGCCTCGAATAGAGCCGGTCGTGCGTGGACCCGAGCAGGTCCAACAGGGGAGAGGGCTGCGCCAGGGCGTCCACACCCAGCCCGGCGCACTGCTCCAGGACGGCGTCCAGCAGCGGCGTGGCCTGGTGCTGGATTTGGTGCGACTCGTGCGTGCCGACGATGCCCAGCCGCACCGCCGCTGACAGCGCGCCCCGCAGCGTCAGGGACAGGTAGAGCGCCTGTGCGTCCGGCAGCTCCACGTCCAGCGCGCGCAGCACCGCGCCGAAGAGGGGCGCATGGTGGAAGCACAGCTTGTCCGCGCGGGCGGCCTCGCGCAGCGGTGCCACCGGGCCGGGGAAGATGCGCGCGCAGGTGTCCAGCAGGGCCCGGCCCTGCGTGCGGCTGGCGCGGTTGGCCACGTGGCTGGTGAGGAAGGTGTCCGTGCGCGCGTCCAGCGCGGGCAGGGTGGAGGGCTCGCGGTGCGCCGCGGAGAGCAGCGGAAGCCCGCCATGGCCCGCCTGCCAGAGCAGCTCGCGCACGAAGCGCCGCAGCTCCGGGGCTCCGCGCACCTCGCCCTGCTGCACGGCGGCCTCCAGCCCCGCCGAGTGCGCGAAGCCCCCGGTGGGAAAGCCCGAGTCCGCCAGCTGCAACACCCTCCACGACGCGCCCATGAACCGTTGCTCCGTTAGAACGTCGAGTAGACCCGCTGCGACACCTTCGATGATGCGCCACCGCTCGTTGCTTCCTCGGAACGGCGAGTAGACCCGCTGCGACACCCTCGATGATGCGCCACCGCCCGCTGCTTCCTCGGAACGGCGAGTCGACCGCTGCAACAACCTCCATGCTGCGCCTCCACCCGCTGCTTCCCCAGAACGGCGAGTCGACCGCTGCGACACCCTCCATGCTGCACCACCGCTCGTTGCCTCGCCGGAACCGTGAGCCGCCACGCCGCGAGACTGGCCGCGCATCTCAGAACAGTGAGTAGAGCTGGGCCAGGGGAAGGACGCGGGCGGGCTCGCAGCGCAGCAGCTCGCCATCGGCGCGCACCTCGTAGGTCTCCGGGTCCACGGTGAGGACGGGCAGGGCGTCGTTGAGCTTCATGTCCCGCTTGCCCAGGCCCCGGCAGCGGCTCACCGCGGACAGCCGCTTGGTGAGCCCCAGCTCGCGCGTCGTCCCTTCCGCCAGCGCACGGGCGGAGACGAAGGCGAGGCTCGTGGCTCCGAGCGCCCGGCCGCGCGCGCCGAACATGGGCCGCATGAGGTACGGCTGTGGGGTGGGGATGGACGCGTTGGCGTCGCCCATCTGTCCCCAGGCGATGAAGCCGCCCTTGAGCACCAGCTCGGGCTTGAGGCCGAAGAAGGCCGGCCGCCACAGCACCAGGTCCGCCAGCTTCCCCACCTCGACGGAGCCCACCTCGTGCGCCAGCCCGTGGGCGATGGCGGGGTTGATGGTGTACTTCGCGACGTAGCGGCGGATGCGGAGGTTGTCGTTGTCGCCGCGCTCGTCGCGCAGGCGGCCGCGCTGCTCGCGCATCTTGTGGGCCGTCTGCCAGGTGCGGCAGATGACCTCGCCCACGCGCCCCATGGCCTGGCTGTCGGACGACATCATGCTGATGGCGCCCAGGTCATGGAGGATGTCCTCCGCGGCGATGGTCTCCCCGCGGATGCGGCTCTCCGCGAAGGCGACGTCCTCGGGAATCTCGCGGTCCAGGTGGTGACACACCATGAGCATGTCCAGGTGCTCATCCAGCGTGTTCACCGTGTACGGGCGCGTGGGGTTGGTGGAGCTGGGCAGCACGTTGGGCGCGCCGCACACGCGGATGATGTCCGGGGCGTGCCCGCCGCCGGCGCCCTCGGAGTGGTAGGTGTGGATGGTGCGGCCCTTGAACGCCGCCAGCGAGTCGTCCACGTAGCCGGACTCGTTGAGTGTGTCCGTGTGGATGGTCACCTGGACGTCCTCGTCCTCCGCCACGGAGAGGCAGGTGTCGATGGCGGCCGGCGTGGTGCCCCAGTCCTCGTGCAGCTTCAGGCCGATGGCGCCCGCGCGAATCTGGTCTACCAGCCCGTGTGGCAGGGACGTGTTGCCCTTGCCGGTGAGGCCGATGTTGAGCGGAATGGTGTCCGTGGCCTGGAGCATCCGCTGGAGGTTCCACGCGCCCGGCGTGCAGGTGGTGGCCTTGGTGCCCGTGGCCGGGCCGGTGCCGCCGCCCACCCACGTCGTGACTCCGCTGGCCAGCGCCTCGTCGGCCTGCTGCGGGCAGATGAAGTGGATGTGCGTGTCCAGCCCGCCCGCGGTGACGATGAGCCCTTCGCCGGCGATGGCCTCGGTGGTGACGCCCACCACCATGCCCGGGGTGACGCCGGCCATGACGTCCGGGTTGCCCGCCTTGCCGATGCCGGCGATGCGGCCGTGCTTGATTCCGATGTCCGCCTTGTAGATGCCCGTCCAGTCGAGGATGAGCGCGTTGGTGATGACGCAGTCGAGCGCCTTGTCGTCACCGACGCCGGCCTGCTGGCCCATGCCCTCGCGCAGCACCTTGCCGCCGCCGAACTTGCACTCGTCGCCGTAGACGGTGGCGTCGCGCTCCACCTCGGCCCACAGCCCCGTGTCACCCAGCCGCACCCGGTCTCCCGTGGTGGGGCCGAACATGTCCGCGTAGTGGCGGCGGTCCATCTTCCGGCTCATGAGCCCTCCTCCTGGTGACCGAAGCCCTGTGCGCGCACTGCGTCCATGGCGCGCTCGAGGCCCTCGGGGGACACCTTCCCGCTGCCCAGCGCGTTGCCGCCGCGCACCACCGCGTCCCCGGCGATGGAGACGAGCGGCACCGTCTTCGTTTCCCCCGGCTCGAAGCGCACCGCCGTGCCCGCGGGGATGTCCAGGCGCCGGCCGTAGGCCTTCGCCCGGTCGAAGACGAGGGCGCGGTTCGTCTCGAAGAAGGGGTAGTGGCTGCCCACCTGGATGGGGCGGTCTCCCTTGTGGGTGACGCGCAGGGAAATGGCGTCGCGTCCTTCGTTGAGGACCAGCTCGCCGGGGAGCACGCGGACCTCGCCGGGTGGGCCCTCCTGCGTGGGTGCGGGCACGCTGAAGCGCTCGCGCGGGGGCACCGGCAGGAAGCTGCCGTAGAGGGCCAGCTCCAGGTCCCCATGCTCGGCGACGACGGGGTGGTGCACCGTCACCAGCTTGGAGCCGTCCGGGAAGGTGCCCTCCACCTGCACCTCCACCAGCAACTCGGGCACGCCCTCCATCACCTGCGCGCGGCCGAGGAGGCGGCGGCCCAGGTCCATCAGCTCGGCCACACCCCGGCCGTCACGGATGAACTCCAGCAACTGGGTGGCGATGAGCGCCACGGCCTCCGGGTAGTTGAGCCGGACGCCTCGCGCGAGGCGCTTCTGCGCGAGGAAGCCGGCCTGGTGCAGCAGCAGCTTGTCGACGTCTCGGGGGGAGAGGTGCACGCCCGCAGGTTAGTGCGGTGCGTCAGCCACTTCCAAGGTGAGCCTGCGTTCAGTTTCGGCGCCCGTTGCTGGCCGACATTCGGGAAGGGCCTGCTCCCTGGCGTGGGATGTCGCCGCGTCGAAGGATGCAGCATCCGTCTTGCCTGGGCACTTCGCTCGGGCCACCCTGTTCTTGTGACTCGCAAGCGGACGACAGGCGCACTCTTGAATCTCAATTACGACTCCGTCCTGGCTGATGCCGTGCGCCTAGTCGAAGCCGCGCGCCATGCCTCCGCTCGCTCGGTCAACGCTGTCATGACGGCCACCTATTGGGCGCTGGGGCGCCGAATCGTGGAACAGGAGCAACACGGTGCGGCGCGTGCGGGCTACGGCGAGGAGTTGATGGACCGGCTCGCCCGGGACCTCACGGCCCGGTTCGGCCGGGGCTTCGGGCGCCGCAACCTCTTCCAGATGCGGGCGTTCTACCTGGCCTTCCGCGAGATTCCGCAGCTGGCGTCATCGGGAGTTCCGTCCTCGCGGTCCCGCAGAAAAGTGCAGACGGCGTCTGCACTATCTCCCATCGAGAAGGCTGTCGGGGACGCCACCTTTCCACTCCCCTGGTCCCACTACGTCCGGCTTCTGTCGGTGCGCAGCCTGGAAGCTCGGAGCTTCTACGAGACAGAGGCGCTGCGGGGCGGCTGGTCCGTCCGGCAGTTGGACCGGCAGATTGGAAGCCAGTTCTATGAGCGTACCGCTCTATCTCGGAACAAGGCGGCGATGCTCACCCGAGGGGCGGTGACCCGACCCGAGGACGCGGTGTCGCTCGAAGAGGAGGTGAAGGACCCGTACGTCCTGGAGTTCCTCGACCTGAAGGACGAGTACTCCGAGAGCGAGCTGGAGGCGGCGCTCATCGAGAAGTTGGAGGAGTTCCTTCTGGAGCTTGGCGGCGACTTCACCTTCGTGGGGCGGCAGCGGCGCCTGCGGGTGGGGGACGAGTGGTACCGGATTGACCTGCTCTTCTTCCACCGCCGGCTGCGCTGCCTCGTCATCATCGATTTGAAGCTGGGGAAATTCACCCACGCGGATGCCGGGCAGATGCACCTGTATCTCAACTACGCGCGCGAACACTGGACGCTGCCTGGAGAGAATCCTCCCATCGGCCTCATCCTCTGCGCCCAGAAGGACACCGCGGTGGCGAAGTACGCGCTTGAGGGACTGCCGAACAAGGTGCTTGCAGCTGAGTACCAGACGGCGCTGCCGAAGGAGCGCGTCCTCGCCGCCGAGATTGTGAAGACCCGCAAGCAGCTGGAGGTGCGCAGGGCGCCCGGGAGCTCCCATCGCAGGTGAGGAAAGGACGAAGGCTCCACGTTCGCACCTGTCGCTACCAGGCACTCATGCCGGATTTGTACGGCAGGGAGAGATACTCAACCCTGATTCATTTGTTCACGTATAAATTCCCAATGACAGACTTGGCAGTGAAACATCTGATTGTTATTTCCATGGCCCCTTCACCGGAGAGGTGCCATGAAGTCTTCGCTTGCCGGAGTCGCTGCTGTCGCCGCCGTGCTGTCCGCGCCCGCCGCATTCGCTGAGGAAGCCGCCTGCTACGTCGACACCTCCGCGTTCGACTACCTCAACCCCGGCTACTGTTGGGGCATGGGCCCCTGGTCGGGCACGGCCGTCTTCGGCGTGCTCGGGCTCGACCAGAGCAGCGGCCGCTACAATGTCATCTGGCTGGATGGGACCTGCGACAGCACGTCCTACACCGTGCAGGAGGGCTCCATCTGCATCCGTGACATCCACTGGGGCTCGACCACCCAGCGGGTCCAGGTCGTCGACACCTGGACCAACACCGTGTCACCGATTCTCTACGCTACGGCCGAATACGAGACGAACGGCTGACGCCACGCTGGCCCCTGGCGCCGTGTCACGCCAGGGGCCGGTGTGCGGGTCCGGCGCCTCACCCGCCCCAGCTCAGGGGCACATAGGCCTGGAGCTGGGAGCTCTGGGTCTGGGAGCCAAAGAGCGTGCAGGGCAGGTACGCATTCTGGGTGGTGTCCGTGTTCAGGGGACAGAAGTACATGTCGGTCCGCATGTTGCCCCACTTGTCCGTGGCATCGACCCAGACCGCGTAGCTCGTGTTCAGGTCCAGGCTCGTGTTGAAGAAGACGTTGTAGAACCAGGGGGGCTGCGTCAACGTGGTCCGGAACGTGGGGTCTATGCCGAGCCCGCCCCGGAGGACGACAGTCTTTATCCCCCGAGGGTCGCTGATGGTGGAGACAGCGACCTGGTACGAGTGGCCGGAGCCGTACATGGTGAAGCCCTGGATGACGGGCGCGGTGTTGTCGGCGGTCACCGTCCGGGACTCCGTCGGGCTCCAGGCCCCGTAGACGTCGAAGCACTGGAACAGCACCGAGTAATCCCTGTCCGCCCGCGTGGTGGTGTCCACCACGAACTCATAGGGCGGCGTGCTGTCCGAACCCAGGACCACGCCGTTCTCCCGCATCTCCACGTGGTGGATGCCGTCGGAGTCGGAGCACTGCACGGTGAACTTCGGCTTCTTCGGCTGGGTGTCGTCGCGGGCGATGGAGGAGATGGCGGGGGGCGTGTAGACCTTGCTGAAGGTCGTATTGAACTGGGCCAGATTGCCGCAGTTGTCCCGGACCAGGGCCTGGAAGGCGTGCACCCCGACGGACACCGCTGCGCTGTCCATGACCACGACGTAGCCGGGCGTGGTGGGCTGGCCCACGAGGATGCCGTCCACGTACAGGGCATACGGGTACTGGACGCCGCAGGTATCGGACGTGCCCACGGTGAGCGTCATGGTGCCGGTGTAGTTCTGCTGGGCGCTGAACGTCACGGTGGGCGGCGCCTTGTCGAGCGGCGCGGCCACGGTGGCGGTGCCCTTGTTCCCGAAGGCGTCCGTCACCTCCACGGTGAGGTTGCGGGGCAGCGGGTCCACCGGCGAGTACGTCGCCGAGTAGGGAGAGCCCGTGGTGCGGGTGGCGAAGACGAGCCCGTCCACCTTGAAGTCCGCGCGGACCAACTGGGAGGCATCCGTCGCGGTGGCGCTGACGGGGAAGGGCGGGGTGGTGCCGCCGCCCACGGTCATCGTCACCACCGGCCGGGTGTTGTCCACGAGCAGCGCGTGGTTGAGGACGGTGACGTTGCCGAACGTGTCGTAGACCTTGACGGCCATGGCGTGGGTGCCGTCCGTCCACGTCGAGGTGTCGAAGACCTCGGCATACGGCGGGTTGAGCAGCGTCTTCAAGAGCTGGGTGCCCTCGAGGAACTCGGCCTTGAAGAGCCCTGACGGATCGCTGGCCGTCACGCTGAGCACGGGCTGCTTGGGCGGGCCGGTGCGTGACAGCGTGGCCTGGGGCCCCGACTTGTCGAAGGCGACGGTGACGGTCCGGAGGGTCTCGTTGTTCCAGCCGTCCCAGGCCTTCAGCTCGATGACGTAGCTCGCGGTGGAGAGCGACGTGCCGGGGAACGTCTGCGTGAACTGCCAGTCCAGCAGCCCGTTCTTCAGCGAGGTGCCCAGCACGCGCAGCTGGGCGGGCCGCAGGGGCTCGCCGGGAAGCTGCCCGGTGTCGGTGACACTGCCGGTGCACTGGATGTCGAGGGCCACCTGCTGGCAGGACAGCGTCGTCTTCGGCGGGTCCACGTCGGGCCGGCCGCCCACGGCGATGGCCGCGAAGGCGTAGGCCACCGCCTTGCGCTGCTGCTCTCCGGACACGCTGTCGTTCTGGCGCGCCACCTCCAGAGCCAGCTCCCGGGCCTGGAGGTAGTCCGCGCCCATGGGCATGGCCGCCAGCGTCCCCGCCCAGATGCGCGCCGCGCGGATGGGGCCGATGCCGGCGAAGCCCTCGGGAATCCGCGGGCAGTTCTTCTCCGTCCCGCTTCCCGAGGAGGGCATGGGCTGACAGCCGTACGCGAGCCGCAGGAACATCAGGGAGAGGGGGCCGGACGACTCGTGCTCGTCCTTCCTGCCGATGTCATCGAACCACTCTTTGTAGTAGGGGGTGAGGAGGTTGCGGGAGACTGTCCCGACCTGCTCTCCGAGGGTGTAGTTGGAGGTCTGGGGCACCATCCGGTCGATGTCGCCAGGCTGGCCTCCGCCCCGGATGGCATCCCGGGTGAGCTCGGTGAGGAAGCCGACGATGTCCCCCGTGCCCTCGCTGATGCCGTTCAGCTCGGTAAAGCTGATGTCCGAGGCCATCCCGTCCGACGAGAGCTCCGACCAGAAGAAGTCATGCCCGAGCTCGTGGGCGATGATGTCGGTCGCCGTCAGGGGGACGCGGTACGACTTCGGGGGGAAGGTGCTGAGCCAGGTGTAGCCCACCAGGAGCTGCGGCTTGGTGGCGCTGGGGGAGTAGTACGCGTTGGCGCTCTGGTGGTGGAGCCGGACGGGCACGGGCCTGCCGCGCCCGTTGGGCCCGTCGCGCTTGAGGATGGTGTTGAAGAAGGTCCACGTCATGTTCACGGCGTAGAACGCGTCCACCCCCGCGGTCTCCCCGTTCACGCTGTCCGGTTCGTTGCTGGTGGTGAACACCTTCCCGTCGCCGAAACTCGGGGTGTCACTGAAGTAGATGTCGGAGTCGGCCGAGTCGCTCTTGAAGATGTTCCCGTGCGTATCCCGGAGCTCGTACAACTGCTCGTCCGAGTCGTAGTAGGTGAGGAACGAGTGGGTCCCGGAGTGGAGGCCGTACCCCTTGACGGTGCGGAAATCGCCCGCCTCGAACCGGAGCGGGGCCAGCTTCAGCACCTGTCCGGACAGGGCGTCCACCTCGGCGGTCCACGGCATCTCGCCCTGGGCCTCGGCGTCATTCGTGGACAGCCCCAGCCGGTAGACGAGCGTGAAGCCCGTCACCACCCGCTCGTAGTGCGCGGCATTGGGGAGCGCGACGGCCGCGGGCGGTGCATCCGCCCTGCGGCGGCGCTCCTCCTGGGGCATCAGCACGAGCTGGGCGCTGGTCAGTTGCGCGGACGCGTCCGCCAGCCGCTCCAGGACGGCCTGTACCGCCTGCTCCTGCGACACCCGGGGCGTCGTCTCGGCGCGCACGCCGGGCGCCAGCCGGACGTTGGTGAAGTGCGTCTGACCCTGCGACGTCTTCGCCTCCAGGCCCCAGACGGGCACGCCCCGCAGCTGCAGTTGATGGCGCAGCCCCCTCTCGCCGGGCTTCTCCACCAGCGTCGCCTCGCGCAGGTCGAAGCCGCGCTCCACGGCCAGCCGCTCCGCGCGGGCCTGAGGCGTTGATTCCAGCGGCGCCTGTGATTCCCCCTGCGTGGGCTCGCACCCCATCGCCAGGCACACGAGTCCCAGCCACATCCCACGGATACTTCGCATTTGTACTTCCCCCTCTATTCCGGCCCACACCTTGTCGTGGGGGCAGGCCCCGCATTGTCGTGGAGAGGGGATAAAAGTTCCCTGCCGCGCCGCGTCTGGCGCCTTACACCCGCCGCGCCCACGGGTCGTCGCCCAGCAGGGGCGGCAGGAAGGACAGCCAGGCTCGGGTGGCGCGCAGCAATTCCTCCACGGAAGAGGCGGCGGCGCGCAGCAGCAGTCCGTCCGTGCCGAGCGGACTGACGGAGGGAGTCAGCGCCGCGCGGGAGGACACGGGCAGCGCGGCGAGCTGGGCGGAGAGGGCTTCTCGTGCGGAGGCCAGCGCCGGGCCCAGCAGCAGCACGGAGGCCAGCGCGTTGAAGCGGCCCAGGCGCTCGGGCAGGGGCCCGTGTGCCGGGTCGAGCAGCCAGCGCTCGTCCACCCGGGTACGGCCGTCCACGGTGACGCGCAGCGTGGACGTGTAGTGCGTGAAGGCCCAGCGCTCGCCGCTGGCATCGCGACCGGAGGTGACGAGGTCCACGAAGACGAGCGAGGCGCTGGAGTGCAGGTGCAGGTCGAACGTCTGCGCATACCGCGCGCCGGTGAAGCACACGGTGGGGTCCGGCACCACGGCGAGCAGCGCGCCTTGCTCCACGCGGGCGGTGAGCTCGCTGCGGCAGCCCTGGGGAGAGCGGTAGACGCGGTTGGCACCCTGGGTGGACACGAATGCGGAGGCGCCCGGTGCCACGTCCACCTCCAGCGAGACATGGTCCCCATCCACCAGCCCGCCGCCCAGCGAGGAGGTGTACGCCCACGCAGCGTGGCCGTGGTTGCGCGGGGTGAGCAGCCGCAGCGGACTGTGCGCGAGCGCGGTGCGCACCACGGTGCGCTGTCCCACGCGCTCGAAGGCGAGCCGCGCGAAGCCGGCGCGTCCTGTGCGAGAAGGCGCCTCCGTGGGCACGTGGGCATTCATGGACGCGAGCCTGCGGCAGGTGCCTCACCGAGGCGAGTGCAATCGCCCGCGGACTCTCTCCGTACGAGACTGCGAGCTCACGCTTCTGGGAAGGATGGCGAAACCGCAGGAATGAGAGGCCCAGGCGCGAGCCGTCTCGCGGAAGGAACGTTCCTTCCGCCGCGGCGCCCGTCGGCGGGAGCATCCCGCGTCCTCAATCAGGCTCCGACACGGTCCACCGGGGTCGCAAAAATCTCCGCTCACTCCAGCTGTCGCTCGCCGCGCAACCGTCGGGCGGGGCCCTTCTGGAATGCTGGTACGCTTGCCACAGTATGACGATGTGCCCGGCCGAGACGACCTTGAGCGACCTGCTGGCGGGGTTGCTGCCTGCCGAGCAGAAGTCCGGAGTCCTGGCGCACGTCGAGGGCTGTACCGACTGTCAGCGCGTGCTGGCCGCGGCGGGGGATGACTCCGTCTCCTCGAAGGCGGACCCGAGCGTGTCCGCCGCGCCGCTGGAGCGCGGCGCCACGCTGTCTCGCTATGTGGTGCTGGAGCGCATCGGCGCCGGGGCCATGGGCGTGGTGTACGCGGCCTATGACCCGGAGCTGGACCGCCAGGTGGCGCTCAAGGTGCTGCGCCCCGAGGGCCGACAGGTGGAGGAATTGCGGCTGCGGCTGGTGCTGGAGGCCCAGTCGCTGGCCCGCCTCTCCCACGCCAACGTCGTCTCCGTATTCGACGTGGGCACCCATGACGGCTGCGTCTTCCTGGCCATGGAGCTGGTGGACGGCGTCACGCTGGCGGAGTGGCTGAAGCAGCCGCGCTCCTGGCAGGAGGTGCTGCGCGTCTTCACCGAGGCCGGACGTGGGCTCGCGGCGGCGCACGCGGCGGGCCTGGTGCACCGCGACTTCAAGCCCGCCAACGTCCTCGTCGGACGGGACGGACGCGCGCGGGTGACGGACTTCGGCATGGCGCGCCCCCTCAACCGGGGGCAGGGCTCCGTCCCTGGCGCGGGGCCCGGCCCGGCCGCGTCCACGGCCAGCCCGCTCACGCGGACGGGCGTGCTGCTGGGCACGCCCGCGTACATGGCTCCGGAGCTGCTCGGCGGGCGACGTGCGGACGCGCTGTCGGACCAGTTCAGCTTCTGCGTGGCCCTGCATGAGGCCCTCTACGGCGTGCGCCCCTTCGAGGGCGGCAGCCTGGAGGAGGTGGCCCGCGCCGCGCTGGAGGGCCGGGTGCGCCCCGCGGCCCCGGGCGCGAAGGTGCCCGCCTGGGCGCGGCGCGCGGTGCTGCGCGGCCTCTTGCCCCGTCCCGAGGAACGCTACCCGTCCATGGAGCCGCTGCTGGCGGCGCTCTCGCCTCCGCCCCGGCGCGTGTGGACCCGGGTGGCGGCGATGACGGTGGTCGCCAGCCTGCTGGGCGCCGCGGTGGCCTGGCCGCTGGCGCACCGGACCGAGGCGCGCTGTGCGCAGGAGACGCAGAAGCTCACCGGCGCCTGGGGACCCGCGCAGCGCGAGCAGGGGCGCGCGGCCTTCCTCGCCACGGGCACGCCGTACGCGGCCGTCGCCTGGGAGAAGGTGGCCACGGTGCTGGACGCGCACGCCGCCCAGTGGCGCACGCTGCGCGCCGAGTCCTGTGTCCTGGCCCATGAGCAGCCCGAGAGCACCGCGTGGCAGACGGCCGCCTGCCTCGACGCCCGGCTCTGGCGGCTCGCCGCCGTCACCGACGTGCTGCGCAAGGCGGACGCACAGACGGTGCGCAACGCGCAGCAGCTGACGGCGTCGCTCGAGGGACTGCAGGGGTGCCTCGACGCGCCGGAGCTCTCCACCCGCCCACAGCCGCCGGATGCACTGCTGCCCCGCGTGGACGCGGCCCGGCGCAAGCTGGCGGATGCCGAGGCCCACCGTGCCGCGGGCCGGTACGAGGAGGGGCTCCGGCTGACCTCGGTCCTCCTCGAGGACCTCCAGGGGCTGGACTACAAGCCGCTGGAGGCCGAGGTGCTCCTCACGCACGGCTACCTCACCGCCCTGGATGACCGGCCGAAGGAGGGCGAGGACCTCCTCTACAAGGCCGTCTGGGCCGCCGAGGCCGGACGCGACGACGAGACGCTGGCCCGCGCGTGGAACCTCCTCCTGTGGGTGGTGGGCGACCTGCTCTCCCGCCCGGCGGACGCGGAGCGCATCACCCGACACGCTCAGGCCGCCGTGGAGCGGCTGGGCCGCGAGCGCTTCCCGGTCATCACCGCGGACCTCCACTTCTGGACGAGCAAGGTCCTGCTGACGCAGGGGAAGTACGACGAGGCGGACGCCGAGGCCTCCCGGGGCCTCGAGCTGGCGCGCCGGGCCCATGGTGCGGAGAGCCTGCGCACCGCCGACTTCCTCAACGTCCTCGGCCGGGCCCGCTTCCGCCAGCGGCGGTTCGAGGAGGCCCTGCGCTTCCACCAGCAGGCCCTCGAGCTCCAGGAGCGGCTGTTGGGCCTGGAGCACCCCGACCTCAACATCGCCCTCAACGGCCTGGCCCTGGCGTACGACGAGCTGGGCCGCCCGGAAGAGGCCATTGCCACGCTGCGCCGGGCCATCGCCATCGTCGAGCGGACCGAATTGAAGGAGAGCGCCACCCTCGCGATGCTGCTGGGCAATCTCGGCATGAAGCTGCGCGCCCAGGGAAAGGTTGCCGAGGCCCGGGGCTACCATTCGCGGGTGCGTGCCATCTTCGAGCGTGTCCACGGGCCGGACCACCCCTCCACGGCCCTGGCGCTGGCGAACCTGGGGCAGTTGGCCGGTGACGCGGGCGAGAGCGAGGAGGCCCTCCGCCTGGTGCAGGACTCGCTGGACCGTTTCCAGCGCTCGCTGGGGCCGGACTCGCGGCGCAGCGTCTCGACGCTGCTCTACCGCGCGCACCTCTTCATCCGGCTGGGTCGCTTCGCGGAGGCGCGGCGCGACGCGCGGCATGCGCGGGCCATCCTGGAGAAGGTGCACGGGCCGGACAGCCCCGACGTCGCCATGGCGCTCACACGTCTGGCCGACGTGGCGCTGGCGGCTGGCGAGGGCCGGGAGGCGCTCACGCTCTGCCAGCGCGTGCGGGAGCTGGATGCGAAGGTCCAGGGGGAGGACTCCATGGACGTCGCCATCGCCGACAACTGCATCGCGGAGGCCCGGCTCCTGCTGGGCGAGCCGGCCAAGGCGCTGCCCATCGTCGAGCGCTCCCGGGCCCGCCTGGACAGCTCCTCCAGCGAGCAGATGGACGCGGCGTGGGGCGCCTTCGTGCTGGCCCGGGTGCTCGTGGCGCTGAAGCCACCGGACAGGGCCCGCGCGGCCACCATGGTGAAAGAGGCACGGGCCCGGTTCGAGCACATCGGCGGCCGTGCCCGGTGGGAGCTGGACCAGGTCGTGGCCTGGCAGCGACGGGAGGGTTTGCAATGAGTGACACCCCGGAACCCGGCGCCCTCTCCGAATTGCTCCGCGCATACGTCCCGCTGGAGTGCCGCGCGCAGGTGGCGGCGGTGGACGGGCTGGACGCCCTGCTGGCGGAGCACCTCGCCGCGGCACGGAGCGCCTGGCCCACGGTGGCGCTCCCGGTGGAGACCTTCCTGCGCCACGTGGCCCGGCACGTGCCGGCCGAAGCGACGGCGGACGTGCTGCGCCAGCTCCACGGCGCGGACCTGTACCTCGCGTGCGCCTGCGCCGAGGGCAACCCGCAGGCCCTGCGCGCCTTCGACCAGCACATCCTCCAGAAGGTGCCGCCGAAGCTGGGCGGACTGCCGCACGCCACCGTGGACGAGGTGCTCCAGGTGCTTCGCTCGCGGCTGCTGATGGGCCGGGGCGACGCGCCGCCGAAAGTCGCGGACTACTCCGGCCGGGGCCCGCTGCTGGCCTGGGTGCGCATCACCGCCGCGCGCATCGCCGGCGAGCTGGCGCACCGGGACGGGCGCCAGGAGCTCTTCGACGAGCCCCCGGAAGCCTTCGCGCGGATGCTCTCCACCGGAGACCCGGAGCACGAGCTGGTGCGCAGGGACTCGCGCGAGCTGCTCGTCGACGTGCTCCGCAAGGTGCTCGCGGCCCTCCCCGAGCGCGAGCGCGCGCTCCTGCGGCTGCACCACCTCCACGGCTTCACCATGGACCGGCTGGCCGCGCTGTACGGTGAGTCGCGCTCCGGCATGCAGCGCCAGGTGGCGCACGCCCGCGAGCGGCTCCTGAAGCTCACCCGCGCGGAGCTGGCGGCGCGGATGCGGCTGGAGGGCTCGGAGCTGGAGAGCCTGCTGGGCCTCGTGCGCAGCCGGCTGGACTTGAGCCTCAACCGTCTGCTGGGCTGAAGGCCGGGCGCGCTACTTCCGGGGCCAGGCGTCCTTCATGGCCCCGGCCACCTCGCGCAGCGCGCCCGTGAAGGGCGAGCGCTTCCTCCAGATGAGGGCGAGCGTCCGCTTGGGGGCCGGGGCCGCGAAGGGGCGCACCCGCAGCTCCGAGCGCTTCACCTCGGTGGCCACCGCGAGCGACGGCAGCAGCGTGACGCCCGCGCCCGAGGCAATCATCTGCGTGAGCGTGGGCAGGCTGGTGGCGCGGAACTCCAGCTCATGCGCGCGTGCCTTGGAGCACAGGGCGAGCGCCTGCTCCCGGAAGCAGTGCCCCTCGTCCAGGAGCAACACGTCCTGCCCGCGCAGCTCCGCGGGCGTGGCCTCGCCCTTCTTCTGTCCGAGCGGGTGGTCCTTCGGCGTCACCAGGAAGAACGGGTCGTCCGCGAGCACCGCCGACTCCACGTCGCCCAGGTCCGCCTCCAGCGCGACGAGCGCCGCATCCAGCCCGCCCCGCTCCAGCTCCCGCGTCAGCGCCTCCGTCTTGTCCTCCAGCCAGCGCACGGTGAGCCGGGGGAAGTGCTTGCGCAGCGCGGGCGTCACCGCCGGTAGCAGGTAGGGCGACACGGTGGGGATGACGCCCAGTCGCAGGGTGCCGCTGAGCGGGTCGCCCGCCCGCCGCGCCGCCTCGGTGAGGGCCTCCACGTCCAGGAGCAGGCGCCTCGCACGTTCGACCAGTTCCGCCCCCACGGCGGTCAACAACACGCGCCGCTGGTCTCTCTCGAACAGTTGCACCCCCAACACGCCCTCGAGCTGGGAAATCTGCGCGCTCAGCGACGGCTGGGACACATGGCACCGTTCCGCCGCCTTCCGGAAGCTCAGTGAATCCGCCACCGCGACCACGTACTGGAGCTGACGCAGGGTGAAGGGATGGGGGGCGAGGTTCATAGTCCCAGGCTATCAACTCCATCCCCAAGGGCGGAGAGCGCAACCTTACCCAGGAGCGGGCCCAGGCCATCCAGGCGAAGGACTTCAACCACGCCACCGGTGACTTGTTCGACGCCATCGCCCGCGGCGACTTCCCCGAGTGGGAATTGCAGGTGCAAATCATGGAGGACGGCGTGCTGCAGGGCTGCACGTTCTCGTATTCGGACACCCAGCGCTACCGCGCCTTCCAGGACTGGGAGCGGGACGGGCTCATCCAGAACCTGGTGGGCGCGCTGAAGCAGTGCGACCGGGACATCCAGGACCGGATGGTGCACCACCTCACCTGGTGCGACGCCGACTACGGCAAGCGCGTCGCGCAGGGGCTGGGGCGCTAGTCAGACGTACCCCGGCGGGGGCGGCTACGGCGAGTCCGGGCTGCCCTCGTCCTCGGGGACGAGCACCGTCTTGAGCTGGTCCAGCATGGCGGGCGACGCTTCGGTGAAGGCGAGGCCCACCTCGAAGCGGGCCACCGCGTTGGCGGGGAGCTTCTTCGTCCATGCCACGCGCGCCACGCAGCTCAGTGACGTGCCGTCCTTGAGGAACAGGTCCAGCTCCAGGGGGATTTTCTCGCTGAACTCTTCGTCGGAGTAGATGCGCACCCCGCCGAGGCTGGCGTCCAGCACCTGCTGCCAGTCCACCCGCCGCAGCCGTGCCGGGCGTGCATACAGCGGCGCCGCGAGCCGGGGAAAGCGGCGGCGGTCCGATGGGGAGTCACTCTCGCTCACGCTGTGCCTCATGCGCCTTCTCCGGGAGGGTGCCCGGCGCACCTCCCGGACAACCTGGAGAAGCATAGGGGATTCCCACATCTACAAGGAAATCCGTGGCCATGTTTCATCCGAGCCGCCCGGGGCGGAGCTGGCGACAGCGGCTCGGACGCGGGGCCTGGCTGGCTGCCTAGAGGGCGGCCTCGACGGCCTTCTCCAGCTCCGGGCGGGTGTGCCAGTCCACGGGGCGGCGGCCCGTGACGAGCTCCAGCGTCCCGTCGGTGAGCGCCACGGAGGCGTGCTTGTCGGTGCGCAGGTGGATGCGCTTCACCTTGTCGCGCAGGGTGGAGCGGCCGATGTCGTCCTTCACCAGCGCCTCCAGCACCTCGCGGGCGCGCTCCGCGAGGAAGCCGAGCGCCCGCAGCTCCTCCGCGCTGCTGGAGTCGACGCCGGGCGCGAGGCCCAGGGTGACGGACGTCTCGGTGGCGCCGCGCACGCGGGCCTCCACGGCGGCGAGCTGGCGGCGCAGCTGGAGCAGCGAGGGGACGGGCACCGAGTCGCGCCTGAGCGCGCCGAAGGCGGCGATGTCGAGGATGGAGATGGCCTCGATGGTGCCCACGGGGATGAGGACGGCCTCGTCGTAGGGCATGCCGCTCTCGGAGGGCACGTAGAGGAGCACGGCGCGGCCCTCGCGGCGGTCCTCCAGCATCTCCCGCACGAAGCCGCTCGCGGTGCGCCCGCTGCGCAGGGAGAGGCCGACGCGCGGCAGCATGAGGGGAATGCCGGCCTGCTGGCGCGCGGCGATGCGGAGCAGCGCGTGCAGCGTCGCGTCCAGGCCCTTCGCGTCCCAGTCGAGGAACGCGCGCAGCGGGTCAGTCACGCTGTAGATGTGGGGCGGCTCGGGCGCGGCCTCCAGCGCCTTCTGGATGGCCTGCTGCCGGTCCTCCACCTCGTCCACGTTGGTGGCGGGCTCGTGGTCCAGGGTGAGCACGCCGTCGCGGAAGGTGGCCACGCTGGACGCGGAGGAGTTGCCGGCGCTGTTGCGGATGACGACGCGCTCGAGCGAGCCCTGGAGCGACTCACGCCCGAGGTCATCCTGGCTGACGGCGCGCAGCGCGCCGATGAGCGGGGTGAAGTAGACCTTGGGCCACGTTTCCTCGTAGAGGTGCTCGTAGCCGTCCACGGCGAGGCTCGTCCAGTCGACCTCCACCGGCACCTCGAAGCGGGCGGCGGCGTCGATGTCCTTCTTCAGCTTCGGGTAGTGCGTCTCCTCGAACTGCTTCGCGGCCTTGCGCTCGGCGATTCCCATGCGGCCTCCAGGGTGTGGACGGCCGGCAGTCTCGTCCAGGCCGCCGCGAGCCGACAACCAGGGGGATGGGCTATACCGCACGCCCTGATGACCCTCGTTCCGACGCTGTACGACTTCCAGGTGTCCCTGAGCCACGTCGACCGCTCGATTGACCAGCCCACGCTGGTCATCAAGCTCGCGCGCCACCCGTCGGAGACGATGCAGCGTGCGTGGCTGCGGGTGCTCGCGTTCTGCTGGCTGTGGGAGGAGCGGCTGGCCTTCGGCAAGGGCCTGGCCGAGCCCGACGCGCCGGACCTCGAGTGCCGCGACTACACGGGCCTCGTCACCCGCTGGGTGCGCGTGGGCAAGGCGGACCCGGTGAAGGTCCAGCGCGCCGTGGACCAGAACCCGCACGCGAAGGTCGCCGTGGTGTTCGAGTCCGTCCAGCGGATGGAGGCCTTCCTCGCCGAGGCCCGCGAGGCGAAGGCGGCACGCGTGTCCAAGGCGGAGCTCGTCGCGGTGGATGCGGACCTGCTGAGAGACCTCTCCCAGTTCGACACACGGCGCATCAGGGTGTCGGTGACCATCTCCGGTGACCACGCCTATGTCGAGTGCGACGGGCAGAGCTTCGACGGTCCGCTCATCCGCGCCACTCCGTGAAGCTGGAGCGCCATGTCGGAGGGCTCTCGCTCGCCCGGAAGGCCCACTACCTGCGCGCGCGCGGCTGGCGCGAGGAGGAGAAGGGGCGGTGGTCCAACGATATCTTCGGCCTGCACCCGACGGCGAAGGCCTTGCATCACCAGCTCACCGACGACCTGAGCCAGGCGCTCCGCCAGCGGGGCTGGCAGGTGCTCGGGTACTCCGAGCGGGGCTATGTGCAGCTCCGCGACGGTGAGCGTGGCAAGCCGTGCTCACTGCCCAAGGCCTTGCGGACCCAGGCCCGCCGCGAGAAGCGGCCCGTCGCGGAGCTGACCTACTCCCTGTTCCTCGCGGCGCTGCTCGACGTGGAAGGCGGGTGACTCCACGGGAATGCAATCGAGTTGCTCAGGCAAATGATTGAGCTATGCGGGAGGCTTTGCGATGGTTTCCCTCATGAAGCGTTGCCTCCTGCCCTGTCTCGTCCTCGTCGCCTGCGCCACGCCACCGAGCCCCGCGCCCACCGCGGAGCCCGTGGCCACCTCGTCGCCGCTTCCCCAGGAGGTGCGGCTGGCCGACCTGCGGCAGCTCACCGACGGAGGAGAGAACGCGGAGGCCTACTGGTCCTTCGACGGGAAGCAGCTGTCCCTCCAGGCCCGGCACGAGGGAATGGGGTGTGACCGCATCTACCGCATGGCCCTGGACCCGGCGGGCGCGAAGCCCACGGTGACGCCGGTGTCGAGCGGGAAGGGCGCGACGACGTGCGCGCACTTCCTGCCGGGAGACCAGGAGGTCATCTACGCCTCCACGCACCTGGGCGGCGAGGCGTGCCCGCCGCGCCCGGACCACTCCATGGGCTACGTCTGGGCGCTCTACGACACCTACGACATCTTCAAGACGCACGCGGACGGCACGGGCGAGCTGGCGCGGCTGACGGAGACGCCGGGCTACGACGCGGAGGGCACCGTCTGCGCGAAGGACGGCTCCATCGTCTTCACCTCCGTGCGGGATGGAGACCTGGAGCTGTACCGCATGGACCGGGACGGGAAGAACGTCCGGCGGCTCACGAGCTCGCCCGGCTATGACGGCGGCGCGTTCTTCAACGCGGACTGCTCGAAGATTGTCTGGCGCGCCTCGCGCCCGCGCCCGGGCAAGGAGCTGGAGGACTACCAGGGCCTGCTGGCCCGGGGGCTCGTGCGGCCCACGAAGCTGGAGCTGTACGTGGCCAACGCGGACGGCTCGGAGGCGAAGCAGATTACGTGGCTCAACGCCGCCTCCTTCGCGCCCTTCTTCCACCCCAACGGCAGGCGCATCCTCTTCTCGTCCAACTACGGCGACCCGAAGGGCCGCGAGTTCGACATCTGGGCGGTGGACGTCGACGGCTCCAACCTGGAGCGCATCACCCACGCCCCGGGCTTCGACGGCTTCCCCATGTTCTCCCCCGACGGGAAGTGGCTGGCGTTCTCCAGCAACCGCGCCACCGCGCCCGGGAAGAACGACACCAACCTCTTCCTCTCGCGCTGGGTGGACGACGCGAAGCCCGTCACCGAGGCCACGGCCACCGACCGCATCAAGCAGGACGTCACCTTCCTCGCGGCCCCGGAGCGCGAGGGGCGTGGCATCGGCACCACGGGCCTGGAGGCGGCGGGCCAGCACCTCGAGCAGCGCTTCCAGTCGCTGGGCCTCTCGCCCGCGGGGGACGGCGGCACGTTCCGCCAGGTGTTCCCGGTGACGACGGCGGTGAAGCCGGGCGCGGGCACGCAGGTGACGCTCGGCGGGACGGTGGTGCCGGCGGACGCGTTCACGGTGCTCGGGTTCTCCTCGCAGGGTCTGGCGCAGGGGCCGCTGGTGTTCGCCGGCTACGGCATCGTCGAGCCCTCGCTGAAGGTGGACGACTACGCGAAGCAGTCGGTGAAGGGGAAGCTCGTGGTGGTGCGGCGCTTCGTGCCGGACACGGCCGCGTTCTCCGACACCGACAAGCAGCGGCGCTTCGGGGACCTCCGCTACAAGGCGTGGGTGGCCGCGCAGCGGGGAGCGAAGGCGCTCCTCGTCGTCGACTGGCCGGAGGCCCCCACGCCGCCCCAGAAGGACTGGCAGTTGCCGCCGGAGGCGTCGCTGCCCGGCCTGTCGCCCGAGGGCCACGGCGACGCCGGCATCCCCGTGGTGGTGGTGAAGCGCGCGGCCCTGGCGCCGCTGATGGACGCGCTGACGCGGGGCAAGCGTGTCGAGGCCCGCGTCGAGACGCGGCTCGACTTCGAGAAGCGTGACGCCTTCAACGTGGTGGGCCTGCTCGCGGCGGGGGAGGGGAAGCTGCCCGGCGCTATCGTGATTGGCGCGCACTATGACCACCTGGGCCTAGGCGGGCGCTTCTCGCTCACGCCGGACCGGCACGAGCCGCACGGTGGCGCGGACGACAACGCCTCCGGCGTCGCGGGCCTGCTCGAAATCGCGCGCACCCTCGCGGAGCAGCGCGCGAAGCTCCCGCGCGACGTGCTCTTCGTGGCGTTCTCCGGCGAGGAGACGGGCGTGCTCGGGTCCACGTACTTCACGCGGCAGCGCGGTGACGCGGGGATGAAGGACATCGCGGCCATGCTCAACCTGGACATGGTGGGCCGGCTGCGCGCGGGTGGGCTGACGGTGCTGGGCGCCGAGTCCGCCGGGGAGTGGGGCCCGCTCATCTCCGCCGCCTGCGAGCAGGCCCGCGTGTCCTGCACGCCCAGCGGCGACGGCTACGGCCCCAGCGACCACTCGCCGTTCTACGCGGCCGGCGTCCCGGTGCTGCACTTCTTCACGGGGGCGCACTCGGACTATCACAAGCCGTCCGACACGGTGGACACCCTCAACGTCGCGGGCACGGAGCGGGTGGCGCGCATCGTCTCCACCGTGGCGCTGTCGCTGGACGGGAAGACGGCGCTCACCTACCGGAAGGTGCCGTCGCCCGCGCCGCGCGGGGACATGCGCAGCTTCAACGCCTCGCTCGGCACCGTGCCGGACTACGCGGGCCCGTCAGACGGCCGGAAGGGCATGTTGCTCGCGGGCGTGCGCGCCGGGGGCGCGGCGGACCAGGCGGGCATGAAGCGCGGCGACATCCTCGTGCGGCTCGGCAAGAGCGTGATTGGCGGCGTGGAGGACCTGATGTTCGTGCTCAACACCTCCAAGCCCGGCGAGACGGTGCGGGCCGTGGTCATCCGCGACGGGAAGGAAGTGCCGCTGGAGGTGACGTTCCAGGAGAGCAAGCGGCCCCGCTGAAGACAGGCGCCTGCCGTGCAGGACGAAGCTCGCGCCGCGGAAGACGCCCACCCAGGAGCGCTACCCGCGGCGCCGTGGACGGTGGACCGTGCTCAGCCGCCCGGGGATGTGCGCCGCCAGCACGTCGATGGCGGTGCGCACCTTCGACGGCAGGTGCTTGTTCTGCGGCCACACCGCGAAGATTTCGTTGCCGTAGCGGGGCACGTCGCGGAGCACCAGGGTGAGCTGCTTCTTGCGCAGGCGCTCCCCGACGAGCCAGCACGGCAGCCACGCCAATCCGGCGCCCTGCACGGCGGCGTCGGCGATGGTCTCCAGGTCGTCGAGGCGCAGGCGCGACGGCACGGCCACCTGCCTCAGGCCGCCCTGGCCGTCCGGGAACCCCCACTGCTTGGACACGCCGTTGCGGCCGTAGACGACGGCCTCGTGCCGCGCCAGGTCGTCCAGCGTCCGGGGGCTGCCGTGCTTTGCGAGGTACGCCGGTGAGGCGCACACCACCATCTCCTGCACTCCCAGCCGGCGCGCCGTCAGGTTGGCGGTGTCGGCGAGCGGCGCGACGCGGACGGCCAGGTCGTAGCCCTCCTCGATGAGGTCCACCACGCGGTCGCTGAAGGAGACTTCCACCTCCAGTCCCGGGTGCTCGCGCGTCAGCTCCCACAGCAGCGGCGCCGCGCAGTGCCGGCCGAACAGCACGGGCATGCTGACGCGCAGGCGGCCGGTGGGGGCGCGGCGGCCGGAGTCCAGCGCGGCCTCGGCGGCCTCCAGCTCCGCCAGCGCGCGCACGCAGCGCTCGTAGAAGGCCTGCCCGTCGTCGGTGAGGCTCTGGCGGCGCGTGGTGCGCTGGAACAGGCGCGTGTCCAGCCGCTCCTCCAGCCGGGCAATGCTCTTGCCGATGGCCGAGCGCGACAGGCCCATGCGCTCGGCGGCGAGCGCGAAGCTGCCGGCCTCCACGGCCTGGACGAAGGTGAGCACTCCGCTGAGTCGGTCCGTCATGGCGCTGCTCCGATTGGTGCCTCCCTGTCCGCAGTGAGTCGACGAAGTGTCGCCACTGGAGACGGGGACGCGCCTCTATATCCGGCGTGCGGCTTTCACGCATGAACCGGAGCGGACGATGAGCGGCACGATGAAGCAGTGGCGGTTGGAGCAGCCCGGCCGGCAGCACCTGAGGCTGGCGGACGTGGCGATTCCGAAGCCGGGCGCGGGCGAGGTGCTGGTGCGCGTCTCGGCCGTCTCCCTCAACTACCGCGAGAAGCTCCTGCTGGATGGCGGCGGCTATGCGGGCATGACGGGCCCCCTCGTCCCGACGTCCGACATGGCCGGTGAAGTCGTCGCCACCGGCGCGGGCGCGCGGCGCTTCCAGGAGGGTGCGCGAGTTCTCGCCAACTTCCAGACGGACTGGGTGGACGGGCCGCCGCCCCGGCAGATGCGCAGCCTGGGCGCCTCCGCCCCCGGCGTGCTGGCCGAGTACGTGGCCATGCCGGAGGGCTGGCTGGTCGCCTCACCCACGACGGTGGATGACGTGCAGGCGAGCACGCTGCCCTGCGCGGGGCTCACCGCGTGGACGGCGCTGATGGGCTCGGGCGCGCCGCTGCCGGGACAGACGGTGGTGACGCAGGGCACGGGCGGGGTGTCGCTGTTCGCGGTGCAGCTCGCCTCCGCCATGGGGGCGAAGGTCATCGTGCTCTCCGGCGACGAGGGCAAGCTCGTCCGCGCGAAGGCGCTGGGCGCGGCGCATGGCCTGCACCGGGGCCACACGCCCGACTGGGACGCGGCGGTGCTGGAGCTCACCGGAGGGCAGGGCGCGGACCACATCCTGGAGCTGGCCGGGGGCGACAACCTCGGGCGCTCGGCGAAGGCGCTGGCGCCGGGGGGACGCATCTCCCTCATCGGCGTGTTCGAGGGCTTCGACGTGCGCTTCCCCACCGTGCCACTGATGCAACGACATGGCATCATCCAGGGCATCTTCGTCGGGCACCGGCGCGGCCTGGAGGAGCTGGTGCGCGCGGTGGACGCGCTCGCGCTGAAGCCGGTCGTCGACACCGTGTATCCGCTCGCGGAGTTCCCGAAGGCGCTGGAGCACCTGGACCGCGGGCCCTTCGGCAAGCTCGTCGTCCGCGTTCGCTGAGCTGTTCCTCGCGGCGGTTCCATGGCGTGATGGCTCCCGGAAGGGAGCACCGGGCCATGGCGGCGATGCAGGACTGGGGGCGGGAAGCCTCCGCTCGAGAGGTGTGGGCCCACGTGGAGGCAGCGGGGACGCCCGGGTGGCGGCGGGAGCTGGCCTCCTGGTGGAAGGGCATCACCCAGCAGGGCGTCCTCTTCCACGAGGGAGACCTGGAGGCCGACTCGCTCGTCGTTGGCCCCCGGCCGCTCGTCGTCTCTGGCAGCGTCCGGCTGAAGGGGCTGCTCGAGGACGGCCACAATGCGGACCACACCCTCCTGGTGGTGCTGGGAGACCTGGAGGTGGAGAACGTGGCGACGTTCTCCGCCATGTTCATCGCGGGCAACGTCCGGATTCGGGGGCTGCTCTTCGGCGACTCGTTCGGAGATGACGTCTTCTGTGTCGGCGGAGGGCTGCAGGCACACACCCTCGTCGAGCAGCACCACCACCTCCAGGTGCACGGCCCGCTGGACGTGGACGTGCTCGTGGGCGACAAGCTCACCGCGACGGAGAAGCCCCGCAAGAGGCTGGAGCCGCACGAGGCGCTCCTGCCGGGGGCCTTCACCGTGGAGGACGAGGACGAGGGCGACGTCACCGACTCGACGGTGGACCGGAAGGGGCTCCTCGCGAAGCTGCGCGCGGGGCAGCCCCTGCTGGCGGACACCCGGCTCGGTCCCGTGGAGAAGGCCATCGCCGCCGTGAAGGAGAAGGCGGCGCGGGGCGAGAAGGCGACGCGACTGGGGCTCGCACAGAAGGAGCTGAAGGCCATTCCCGAGGAGGTCTTCTCCCTCACCGGGCTGGAGAGCCTCACGCTGGACACCAACGACATCGCGGAAATCTCCCCGCGCATCGGCGAGCTGCGCGCGCTGAAGAGCCTCAGCCTGGAGAGCCTGCTGCTGACGACGCTCCCCGTGGAGCTGTGCCGGCTCCCCGCTCTGAAGAAGCTGAGCCTGCGGTACTGCAATAACCTCCACCATCTCCCGGAGGCGTTCGGCGAGCTGGAGTCGCTGGAGGAGTTGTACCTCGACGCGATGGCGCTGGAGGGCTTCCCCGAGGTGCTGACCCGGCTGCCGCGGCTGAAGAAGCTCTGGTTCTGGCGCTTCTTCAAGACGACGCCGGGCCGGGTTCAGCTCCTGGTGGACGGGCTCGGGAGGCTGCCGAAGCTGACGCACGCCGGCTTCTTCCAGGGAGAGCTGTCCGCGCTGCCAGGGGGACTCGCGCCGCTCGCCCGGCTCAAGCAGTTCAAGCTGGCGCTGGACCGCGTCCCCGAGCCGGAGATGAAGCGACTGGAGAAGGCGCTGTCTCCTGGATGCCTGCACGTGGGGTACTGAGCCCTGGGCTTTCGACACGCGTCGAGGAAGCGAGCCTGCGCGAGCTGACTTGAGGAACGCCATGGACATCCGGACGGCCGAAGCGCGGGACTGGCCCCGCATCCATCCCTTCTTCTCCACCATCGTCGCGGCAGGGGAGACGTACGCCTATCCGGAGGGGCTCTCGCTGGAGGAGGCCCGCTCGCTGTGGATGGAGCACCCGCCAGGGTTGACGGTGGTCGCCGTCGAGGGCGATACGATTCTCGGCTCCGCGAAGATGGGGCCGAACCGGCCGGGCCGGGGCGCGCACATCGCGACGGCGAGCTTCATGGTCGACCCGGCGCACCACGGGCGCGGCGTGGGCCGAGCCCTGGGTGAGTACGTGCTCGGCTGGGCGCGGGCGGCGGGCTACCACGGCATCCAGTTCAACGCGGTGGTGGAGACGAACACGGCGGCCGTGCGGCTGTGGCAGTCGCTTGGCTTCCGAATCATCGGCACCGTCCCCGAGGCTTTTTCCCACCCGAGGCATGGCCTGGTGGGACTGCACGTGATGTTCCAGCGGCTGTGAGGCCGGGGTAATCTTCAGCGCACGTTGCTGGCGACGGAGACTCGTATGCGAAGAATCCCTGGACTGACGTGGTTGAGCACGGCGCTGCTCATGGGCTGCGGAGGGGCGGGCGGGGCCCTGGTGGAGGATGAGCCGCTGCTCAAGGCGGACTGCAACGTCACCGTCTCGGGCGCGGTGACGGGAACGCCCACGTGCGCGGACGCGTCGCTCACCTACAGGCAGACGACGGACGACTTCAGCCTCACCCTGGACATGGAGACGGGCTCCAGGCCCCTGGTGCAGGTCCGCCCGAGCGCGGATGGCCGTCCCTTCGTGGGGGACTTCGTCGGCCCCACCTCCCAGGTGGACTGCGCCGTGACGGTCCGCGACGGCGGCAAGGCCTGGTATCCGTACTACGAGGACCCGCGGGCGGGAGTATCCCTGCGCGGGAGCTGCACGCTGACCTTCACGAAGGTGGAGGACTACATCGACAGCGGCACCGTGGTGTCGTACCGCTTCCAGGGCACCATGCAGGCCCACCTGCTGCCCCTGGAGTCCACGGGCGCCACCGGCACCGTGGACGTGGTGGTGAACTTCACGCTGTGACGGGACAGAGCCGTCGGAGGTCCCCATGACGCCCCTCCTGCCGAATCCCGATGAGGAGCTCGACACGCGCAACCCGCTCCTCATCACCGTGGACCACCTGCTCAGCGCCGAGGAGTGCCACGCGCTGATTGAGCGCATCGAGAGAGAAGGACCGACGGCGGCCCCCATCACCACGTCGTCGGGCTTCGTGATGCGCCCCGACATTCGCAACAACACCCGGGTGATGTTCGACGACGTCGCGATGGCGACGATGTTGTTCGAGCGCATCGCGCCACACGTGCCGCGCCGGCTCGAGCGCGACTGGGAGGTGTGCGGGGCGAACGAGCGACTTCGCTGCTATCGCTATGACGCGGGCCAGTACTTCGCTCCGCACTTCGACGGGGCCTTCGTGCGCCACCGGGATGAGCGAAGCCTGCTGACCTTCATGGTCTACTTGAATGACTGCCGGAAGGGAGGCGCGACGAACTTCTTCGACCTCGAGCGCTCCGTGACGCCGAGCACGGGCACCGCCCTGCTCTTCAATCACCATCTGCTTCACGAAGGCGCGGAGGTCACCGAAGGCCGCAAATACGCGCTCCGCACCGACCTCATGTATCGGCGTGTTGGCGCGTGACGGAGGGCAGGGCGACGGAACGCACGTGGCGCCAGCACTCCTCCGGCGACCGCTCCGTGTGCGCGCGGGCCCTGAACAGCGGCAGCGCGGCGGTACCCACGGAGCGGCGCGGGAAAGGCATGGCGAGGAGCCCGGGCTGCCGCCTCAGCGGCAGGGGTAGTTGCTCCGCGTGCACGTGACGCCGCCGTTATAGGCGTCGTTGAAGTGCGTGTAATACGCGTCGTACATCGGGTGCACGGAGCCCGTCTCCGGAGCCATCTTCACGAAGATCTCCTCGTTCTCGCTGAGCGCGTCCTGGGACCAGTTCTGCGAGCCCGAGTAGACGCGGTACGCGTAGCTGGAGCCGTACTTGCCGTACACGAGGAAGAACTTGTCGTGCACCTTGTCGCGGCGGCGGATGGAAACGCCCGCGTCGAGCAGCTCGTTGTAGACGGACTGCGACATGTCGATGCCGTCCGTCGCGTTGCCGCTCACCACCATCCACACCGCGCAGCCGCCGGCCTTCATGCGCTTGATTTGCGCCAGCAGCTCAGGCCGCCCGGTGGTGACGAAGGACATGCCGATGCGCACCCGGCAGCTCGAGTCCGGCGTGACGTCATTCAGCCGCGTGACGATGGTGTCCGTCTGGCCCGGCGCCTCGGGCGAGGCATACGCGTCCGCCGGGTTCGCCAGGTAGTAGCCCCGGCCGCTCGCCGAGTCGTAGTAGTCGTTGTTGGCGTAGTGGCGCCGGTTCCACATGTCGGAGTGGTTGGCGTTGAGCCCGTCGTACAGCGTGACGGCGTCGTACACGGTGAGGGTGTTGTTGAACGCGTCCGTGCCGCTCGCGTACGTCAGGTTCGCCGAGCCGAACCAGGACACGTAGGGGCGCAGCACCCCGCTGGGGTCCCTGGTAGAGCTGAACGTGAACATCTTCGTGTGCATGTTGCCGGCGGCGCTCGTGCCGATGCAGCCGCCGCCCCCGCTCGAGTTGGTGCAGAAGCGGGTGTTGGCGACCTGCCGGATGGTGTTCACCGCCGGGTCCGTGGACGGCGCGTTCTTCCCGTCCAGCACCAGGTACACCGTGACGCCGCGCGTGTTCTGCGCCGCGAGCAGCGCATCCGCGACCCCGTCGATGCTCAGCGAGTGGATGGCGCCGCGGATGGTGCCGCCCGCCGGCACCTCGTTGATGAGCCGCTTCAGCTCGTCGGTGATGGTGTAGTCCCGGCCGCTGTACGCGGGCGGGTTGTTGAAGTGCGCCCACACCACCTTGCCACCCAGCGTCGCGGACGCGGACCGGATGCCGGCCTGGGCTGTACCCAGGTCCGCGTCACCGACGTCGGGCTCGGAAGGCGGCGGCTCGCAGCCGATGACGGCCGACGTGCACAGGACGGTGGCGAGGGCTCGCCGAAGCGAAGGGGACTTCCAGAACATGGTGCTCTCCCGGAGGTTCATCGCCGCCGTGCCACGGGATGAAGGTGTGGATTCCTTGTAAATCACTTGAAACGTGCCAATGCCAGCGGGGTGCCGCGCACCCGGGTGTACGATGTCGCCGCGTCATCGGACGCCCCCGGAGGTTCCATGCACCGCTTCATGTTCCTCGTCGCCTTCCTCGTGCTCGCGGGCGCGGCGCGTGCCGCGGATGACGCCGCGCTGTGGCAGGCCGCGTACACGCTGGACAAGCCGGGCAAGGGCGAGGCGGCGGAGGCCACGCTGCTGAAGGGCGGCGCCGCCGCGTACGACGTGCTGGTGAAGCTGGCGCGGGTGAGCGGCGAGGAGCGCGCGCTGGCGCTGGCCGCCGGCCCGCGGCCCTGCCCCATGTTCGCCATCCACATGATGAGCATGCACGCGCAGGCGGGGCAGTCCCGGCTGCCGGAGAAGACCTCGAAGCTGGCCCTCAAGCTGCTGGTGCAGTCCCCGGAGCTGCGCCAGCGCGCCCAGGCGTCGGCGGAGCCGTTCGACCGCGCCCTGGCGCTGCTGGCCGCGGACGGCGTACCCGACGCCCTGCCCGGCGCCGTGGAGCGGCTTTCCCAGGAGAAGGAGCCCTGGCTCGTGCTCTGGGCGGAGTCGTTCGTGCAGTGCACGGTGATGCGGCAGGCCGAGAAGGTGGCGTCGCTGGGTGAGCCGCTGAAGGCGCTGTCCGAGCGGGCCCGGATGCTGCGGGACGCGAAGACGTGCCAGGAGCCCGCACAGCTCGAGCCGCGGTGGGTGGAGATGCTGGCGGCGGGCACGGCGACCACGAATGGCTGGTCCCGCTCCAACGACGAGCTGCGCGTGCCGGTGCGTGCCGGGCCGGGCGAGTCGCTGGAGGTGGCTCCGGGCTGCGCGGTGGCGCTGTACGAAGCGGTGGCCGAGCGCGGCCGGTACGTGCCGGAGCTGCTGATGCCGGTGGCCACCGAGCAGTGGATTGCCGTGGGCAGCCGGCAGGCGGCCGGGGCGCGCGCGGCGAAGGACCTGGAGCGCTACCCCGAGGACCAGCGCAACCGGCTGGCGGCGAGGCTCGTCAACGCGGGCTTCACCGTCCCGGTGAAGGTGACCTTCAAGGTGGAGCACGCCTTCGTCCAGGAGGAGGAGCTGGAGGCAGCGGCGCGGCAGGGCCACCCGCAGGCGAAGGCGGCCATCCTCGAGTCCGTGTTCTGCCGGGACACCGCTGGCGGCGCGGGCCTGCAGTTGCTCGGCTTCGTGAAGGGGCGGGAAGCGGCGGACACGGCGTACCAGCTCGCGCGCAAGTGCCCGCGCGCCCGCGCGGATGCCACGGCGGCGTTGCTGCGGCTGAAGGACCGGCGGGCCGTGGAGCTGCTCGGGCCGGCGCTGGAGAGCCCGGCCCACGACCGGGAGGCGCTCCAGCAGGCGCTGATGGAGTCGCTCACCCCGCAGGTGGCCGCGCGGCTGCGCGCGCTGGTGGAGAAGAAGACCCCCGGCGCGGAGGAGATGGTGCGCCTCTTGAGGGCCGCCCAGGTGATGAAGGACTAGCGGGCCTGCGCGTCAGCTCGCGAGCAGGAAGCCGCTGATGCGCTCCGACAGCCAGCGCCGGAAGGCGTCCGTCGTCGGCGGGCAGTGGAGGCAGTCCTTGATGAGCTCCTGGTCGACCAGGGTGGGAAACAGCTGGGGCGCGCGGGCGAGCAGCTTCTGGCCCGGGAAGCTCACGTCCAGGTCCGCGCCCAGCACCAGCGTGGGCGCCTTCAGCCGGGAGAGCTCCTCCGGCTTCGCGAGCGCCGGCACCCGCATGTCCATGTTGAAGGAGCGGAAGGCGTCGCCCAGGTAGGGCATCCAGTCGTCATCCCGGGTGGTGAGCAGGTGCCGGGTGAACGCCTCCAGGCGCCGCTCCGAGGGGAACATGCGGTAGAGCATCACCGGCAGGCCCACCTTGGTGAGCCCGTCCCAATGCGAGCCATTCACCACGCCCGCGGGGACGAGGAGGGCGAGCCGCTCGATGCGCTCGGGCGCGGACGCCGCGAGTCGGATGGCCACGAAGCCACCCCAGCTCACGCCCACCACGTGCGTGCGCTGGAGTGACAGTCCGTCGAGCACGTCCGTCAGCCACGCGCCGTACTCGTTGTTGGACACCGAGGGCCGCGCGTCCGCGCTCTTCACCGACTGCCCGACGATGTCCACCGCGTGGACGCGGAAGCGCTCCATGAGCGGCGCCAGCTCGTGGAGCACGTGCGCGGAGCTGGCGAGCGCCCCGTGGAGCACCACCACGTTGGGGCCGGCCTCCGGCCCGCCGACGAGCACGTGGGTGTCGCCGAAGCGCGTCGGCACCGTGCGGCTCTCGGTGGGCACCTTCAGGCGGTTGCGGAAATGCTCGTACCACTTCAGGAGCACGCCCCTGGCCTGCTCGCCTCGGAACACGGACTTCATCGGGCCTTCCTCCGGGAGGGCTTCTTCGTGGGACGGAGGCCCTCCAGGTGCTGGAGGACCAGGTGCTCCACCATCGCCACGGGAGCGACGGGCGCGCCCTGCACCCAGGCGATGAGGGCGAAGTAGAAGAAGGAGAGGTACGCGGCGGCGAACAGCGCGCCGTCCACGTCGGCGCGCAGCTCGCCCCGGGCGGCCGCCTCGGTGGCCAGCTTCGCGAGCGCGCCGTGCACCATGCCCGCCTGCGCGGTGAACCTCCCGGCCCAGGGCGCGTCCGCGAAGAGCGACTCCTTGAGCAGGGTGCGCGAGAGCTTCGGCCGCCGCTGGTAGTAGGCGAATACGGCGCGCGTCAACGCGGAGAGCTGGGACTCCAGCGGCCCCGGGCCGAGCCCGGAGAGCGCGCGCCGCAGCGTCTCGTCCAGGTCATCGAACAGCGCCGCGTGGAGCAACTCCCGCTTGTCGCCGTGGTGGTGGATGACCGTCCCCGCGGACACGCCCGCCCGCGCCGCGATGGCGCGCAGGTTGGCCGCCTCGAAGCCGACGCGCTCGAACTCCTCCCGCGCCGCCTCCAGCACCGCCTTGGCGGTGGCTTCCTTCTGCGTCGCCCGCACGCCGGGCTGTTTCCTGTGTTCGTTGGACACGTTCAATGAACGTGTTTAATGAAACGGCGCGAGGATGTCCAGCCGGCGTCGGGAAGGGGAGGGCGGCGGCGTCCAGGGGCGCCGCCGCTCCAGACGGCGTCACTGCGCGGTGGCGCCTCCGTCGAGGACGAACTCCGAGCCCGTCATCAGCTTCGACTCGTCCGAGGCGAGGTAGACGACGGCGTAGGCGAAGTCGTCCGGCTCGCCCAGGTGGCCCAGGGGGATGGTGCGCGCCATGTTGGCGCGGGCCTTGGCCGCGTCACCGCTGCTCTTCGCCAGCGCGTCCACCATGTCCGTCTCGATGAACGTGGGGTGGATGGAGTTGCAGCGGATGCCGTAGCCCTTGTGCGCGCAGTGCATGGCCACCGACTTGCTCAGCATGCGCACCGCGCCCTTGGCCGAGCCATACGCGATGAGGGTGGGCACGCCCAACAGGCCCGCCACCGAGGACACGTTGATGATGGAGCCCTTCGCCCCGCACTGACGCATGGCCTTGATGGCGTGCTTGCAGCCCAGGAACACGCCGTCCAGGTTGACGGAGTGGACGATGCGCCACTCCTCCAGGGAGATGGACTCGATGTCCTTGGGGATGCCCATGCCGGCGTTGTTGACCAGCACGTCCAGCCGGCCGAAGTGCGCCAGCGTGCGCTCCATGGCGCTCGTCCAGTCCGCTTCCTTCGTGACGTCCAGCGGGAGGAAGAGGCCCACGCCCTCGCCCAGGGACGCGACGAGCGCGAGCCCGTCCTGCTCGCGCTCCTTGCGGTCCGTCACCACCACCTTCGCGCCCTCGCGCGCCAGCATCCGCGCCGCCGCGCTGCCCAGCCCGCCCGCGGCGCCCGTCACCAGTGCCACCTTTCCTTCGACTCGCTTCATGACTCAGACCTTTCCGTTGGGGGTGAGCAACACCTTGCCGCCGCGGCCGCCCTCCATGGCCCTCGCCAGCGCGTCCTTGATGTCGTCCAGCGTGAAGGTGCCCTCCACCGCCGTCTTCAGGGTGCCGTTGGCCACCAGCCCCGCCAGCCGGGTGAAGAGGGCGCGCTGCTCGTCGCGCGGGGTGCGCTTCATCCACAGCACCAGCCAGAAGCCGCGCAGGGTGATGTCCTTGAAGATGGTGGCCGCCGCGGACAGCTTCGGCCCCTTGCCGCTCATGACGCCGTAGTTCACCACCGTGCCGCCCGTGGCGAGCGAGTCGCCCAGGTGCATCGTGGCGTCGCCGCCCACGCCGTCGAGGGCCAGCCGCACCTTCGCGCCGCCCGTCACCTCGCGCACGCGCTCGGGCAGGTTGTCGGAGTCCACCAGCACGGCGTCCGCGCCCAGCGCCGTGAGCTCCGCCGCCAGCTCCTCGCGGCGCACCACGTTCACCGTCTTGTACCCGGCCAGCTTCGCCAGGGAGATGACGTAGCGCCCCACCGCCGAGTTGGCGGCGTTCTGCAGCACCCAGTCCCCGGGCTGCAGGGTGACGAAGTGCCGCAGCATGATGTCCGCGGTGGGCGGGTTGACGAACATCATCGACGCCTGCAGCACGTCGGTGCCCGGGGGCACGGGCGTCAGCGCCTCCGCGGGCGCGGTGAGGTGGGTGCGCCAGGTGCCCGCGCCCAGGGGAAGGAACACGACGTCCCCCACGCGCACGGCGGTGGAGTCCTTTACCTCCACCACCCGGCCCACGCCCTCGTTGCCGGGGGTGGCGGGCAGCTTGGGGAGCTGGCCGTACTGGCCGGTGAGGGTGAGCAGGTCGGAGGGGTTGATGGGGGTGGCCAGCACCTCCAGCCGCGCCTCGCCGGGCTTCAGCGCCGCGTCCGGCTCCTCCACCACCTCCGCCACCTTCAGGGGATGACCGAAGGTCGAGAACCGCACTGCTTTCATGCGTTGCTCCGTAGTCCGAGGGGGAAAACCGGGCCCACCCTAGCGGCCTTGCGAGCGGGAGCCGAGCGTGCAGGCGGGCGATGTCCGCCGGTGGGCCTCGCTCTCCGGGGCCGTGTGTGGAGTCCCTGGCCCGCGAGGGCCGTGTGGGAAGAGGTCCGCCAGGGCCATGTGGGACAGGCCCGGGTGTCCACCCTCGAACGGGCAGGGCAGGCAGCGGACGCCTTCGAACAGTCCGCCCTCCCCGGCGGCGATCACGCTGCCCACCTTCATTTCTGGCCCAACGGTGGGTGGGACGGCGAAGAGGGGGCGAGGGTGAGCGACGCGCAGGGGGAGATGTCCCTGGGCCAGCCGATGAGTGCCGCGATGCCGGTGCCCGCGCTGCCCGGGACCTGGCGCCGGCGGATGACGGGATTCCTACGTCCCCTCTTCGCGCTGGCCGGGCTGGGGATGCTGGCGCTGCTGGTGCGCAAGGCGGGCCCCCGTGAGCTGGCCGCGGTGCTGTCGGACGCCGCGGCCTGGCTGCCCTGCGTGGTGCTGCTGGAGCTGGGCCGCCAGTGCATGGACGCGCTGGCGACGCGCTTCTCGTACGGGGCGGCCGCCGAGAAGGTCCCCCTCTCCGTGCTGGCGCGTGCGCAGCTCATCGGCACGGCGGTGTCCAGCATGGCCCCCGCGGGCCGCGCGGCGGCGGAGGCCACCAAGGCGGCCCTCCTCGCGCCCCACATGGGCGGCGCCAGCGCCACCGCGGCGGCGGCCACCTCGCAGTCCGCGTCCCTGGCGGCGGGCGGCTTCATCTCCTTCCCGTGCGCCGTGGCGTCGTACCTCTTGACGGGCTTCTCGATTTTCACGGTGGCCATGCTGGTGCACGGCGTGGTGCTGGTGCTGCTGTCGGCGGGCGTGCGCGCGTGCATGCGCGCGAAGCGGCCCGGGGCGTGGATGGCGCGGCGCTTCCACCGGTGGGCCTCGCACGCGGAGCAGTTCCAGGCCTCCGCGCGGTGCGGCGCGCTGCTGCCCTGCCGTCCCACGCTGGCCTTCCTGGGCAGCCGGGTGCTCCAGGTGTGCCAGTACGCGGTGCTGACGCACGCGGTGGGCATCGACACCTCGGTGGTGCAGGCCCTGTTCTCCCAGGGCCTCTACCTGTGCGCGCTGGCGGTGGGCTCGCTGGTGCCGGGGCAGGTGGGGGTGAGCGACGGTGCCTTCGCGCTCGCGGCGGGCGTGCTGGACACCACGGCCGCGCGCGCCATGTCGGTGGCGCTGCTCGGGCACGTGGTGCAGCTGCTCTTCGTCGCCGCGGGCGCGCTCACGCCGCTGGTGTGGCGAGCGCGGGCGACCCGGTCCGCTTCACCCGCACCGGCGTGCCGCTGAAGGCGGCGTTGCCGCTGAGCGCGTCCAGCGCCCGGTCATCCGTGAGGTCGTTGATGCTGGCGCCCGCGCTTCCCGTGGCGACCTTGAGCCGCGTGCCCTGGCGCCCGTGCCCGTAGCCGTGCGGCAGGCTCACCACGCCGGGCATCACGTCGTCCGTCACCGCGACGGGCACCGTCACCTCGCCCACGCGGGAGGTGATGGTGACGTCCTCGCCGTCGGTGAGGCCCAGCCGCGTCGCGTCCTCCGGGTGCACCATCAGCGTGCAGCGCGGCTTGCCCTTCACCAGCCCGGGCACGTTGTGCAGCCAGGAGTTGTTGTCGCGCAGGTGGCGCCGGCCGATGAGGAGCAGCTCTCCGCTGTGCACTTCCGGCGTCGCGGCGTCGAGGAAGCGCTCGCGCAGCCGCTTCACGTCCGCCACCAGCAGCTCCGGGGCCAGGTGGATGCGGTGGTCCTTCGTCTGGAGGCGGTGGGGGAGGCAGGGCTCGAGCGGGCCCAGGTCCACACCGTGCGGCGCCTCGCGCAGCTTCGCCAGGGACAGGCCCTGCTTCAGCGGGTGGAAGCGGGCGCCGTGGGGGCCCAGCCGCAGGCCCAGGTCCAAGAGCCGCTCCGGGCCCAGGCGGGACAGCGCCTGGTGCTTCAGCGTGGCGCGCAGCGACTTGCGGCCCTTGCGCAGCACCTCCAGCCGGTGCTGGAGCGCGAGGAGAATCTGCCAGTCGTGGCGCGCGTCGGGCCCGGGCTCGAAGAGGGCGGGCGAGTACTTCGCCGTGTTGCGCACCGCGAGCACGTGGAAGGCGATGTCGTAGTGGCTGCGCTCCAGCGGCGACACGGGCGGGAGGATGAGGTGCGCGTGGCGCGTCGTCTCGTTGAGGTACGGGTCGATGCTCACCATGAAGTCCAGCCCGGCCAGCGCGCGGTCCAGCTGCGCGCCGTTGGGGGTGGACAGCACGGGGTTGCCCGCGAGCGTGACGAGCGCGCGGATGCGGCCCTCGCCCGGGGTGAGGATTTCCTCCGCGAGCGCGGCGACGGGCAGCTCGCCGCCGAACTCGGGCAGCCCGCGCACGCGGCTCTTCCAGCGGCCGATGCTGCCGCGCCCCAGGCCCAGCGCCTTGGGGCCGCCGACGATGTCGAAGGCGGGCAGGGTGAACATGGCGCCGCCCTCGCGGTCCAGGTTGCCCGTCACCGTGTTGAGGACGTTGATGAGCCACTGGCACAGCGAGCCGAACGGCTGCGTGGACAGGCCCATGCGGCCGTAGCAGACGGCGCCTTCCGCGGCGAGGAAGTCCCGGGCGATTCCGCGCACCCTGTCCGCCGACACGCCGGTGTGCGGGGCCACGCGCTCGGGCGTGAAGTCACGGGCCAGCTCGCGCACGGCGTCCAGGCCGTCCACGTGCGCGGCGAGGTGCCCGGGGTGCGGCGCGTTCTCCACGACGGCCACGTGCAGCAGGGCGAGCAGCAGGAGCGCGTCGGTGCCGGGGCGGATGAAGACGTGTGCGTCGGCGATGCGGGCTGTTTCAGTGCGGCGCGGGTCGACGACGACGACGCGACCGCCGCGCTGCTGAATCGCGCGCAGGCGGGTGCGCACGTCCGGGGCCGTCATCAGGCTGCCGTTGGAGGCCAGCGGGTTGGCGCCCATCACCAGCATGTACCGGGTGCGGTCGATGTCGGGGATGGGCACCAGGAGCTGGTGGCCGAACATGAGGTACGCGACGAGCTGGTGCGGGAGCTGATCCACCGACGTGGCGGAGAAGCGGTTGCGCGAGCGGAGCGTGCGCAGCAGCTCGGGCGCGAACATGATGCTGCCCAGGTTGTGGACGTTGGGGTTGCCCAGGTACGCGCCCACCGCGTCGCGGCCGTGCTCCTTCTGGATGGCGTGGAGGCGGCGGGCCACCTCGTCCAGCGCGTCCTCCCAGGACACCTGCTCCCAGCCGCTCGCGGTGCGGCGCATGGGGTGGCGCAGCCGGTCCGGGTCCTCGTGCAGGTCCTGGAGGGCCAGCGCCTTGGGGCAGATGTGGCCGCGGCTGAACGGGTCCTCCTCGTCGCCGCGGATGGAGGTGATGCGCTCCCCCTCCAGCTCGATGCGCAGGCCGCACATGGCCTCGCAGAGATTGCAGGTACGGAAGTGGACCCGGGACGCGGCGGAGGCGCTCATGCGCGGGACTCTACAACGCCCCGCGCCACTGCTCGATTTCACCCTGGCGGGTCGCGGTGGTGTACCGCCTGGCGAAACTGGAATCCCCAGCCCCACGCCACGGACCCGTGGAAGGATGGCCTCCAAAGGGAGAGCCTGACATGCACCGCGTCTCGTCATTCATCGTCGCCGTGGGACTGCTGCTCGCGCCGTCCGTGGTCGGAGCCCAGGCCGAGGGCGCGCGGAAGGAACAGTCCCTCCAGCTGAAGAAGCGGCAGTCCGCGGTCGGTGACGTGGACACGGTGGACATGCAGGTGATGCTGCGGCTGGCCTTCGAGCTGGGCGGGCCGGAGCTGGACCCCCAGCCGATGAACGTGTCGAGCACGGCGTCCAGCCGCTTCACCATGACGGTGCTCGCCGCGCGCAAGGGCATCGTGGACCGGGTGAAGGTGGCCTACGGGGACACGTTCGACGAGACGGAGGAGGGCGGCAGGAAGGAGCGGAAGCCCAGCCCGGTCAGCGGCAGGACGTACGTCGCCGGGAAGACCAAGGGGCGTCTGGTGGTGACGGACGAGGCGGGCAAGCCGGTGTCCAGGGAGGAGCTGGCCGCCGTGAAGGAGAACCTCCCGGACCTGGGCAAGCCGGACCCGCTGGAGGCGGCGCTTCCCGACAAGCCCATCCGCGTGGGGGACAGCCTGGACCGCTTCGCCAGGGTCCTCACCGAGGAAGTCCTCCAGACCGAAGACCCGGCCACGCGCTTCCGTGGGACGCGCGTCCGGCTCGCCGAAATCACCCAGGACGCGAAGGGCCCCGTGGGCATCTTCAGTGTGTCGACGACGATGACCCTCGAGCAGGCGGACTCGCCCGTGGTCATGACGGTTCCGCTGGAGGGGAAGCTGTCCGTGCTGGCGGAAGGGGCCCGCGTGCTCGAGTTCTCCCTCACCGGCCCCGCGCAGATGGCGGTGACGGAGACGCTGCGCAAGCAGGGCATGACGGTGCAGGGGGAGGGCGAGATGAAGATGCACCTGACGTCCTCGGTGCCCTAGGCACGGGGGCATCCGTCTGCCTTTCCGGCCAGGCCGTGCCCGCCCTCCCGGGTGGCGTGCGGCGGAGGACCGTCACGGCCTGACGGGGAATGACGTGTTGCGTTGTCGTGACGGTGCCGCGCCGCGGTGTCCTGCTCGCATGGCCGACTGCCCCCCGTCGCGGCAGGGCCGTGACATGAGGCTGACAAAGAATTGTCAGTGTGGGTGGTTAGAGGGTTTCACATGTACCTGCACTCGCTCGGTCACTTCCACCCGCCCAACCTCCTGACGAATGCCTTCTTCGAGGAGCTCGGCCTCGAGACGAACGACGCGTGGATTCTGGAGCGGGTGGGAATCCGGACGCGGCACACGGTGCTGCCGCTGGACTACCTGCGCGAGACGCGCAACCGCGACGTGCGCGCGGCGCAGGAGGCGGCCCTCTTCAGCAACGCGGAGACGGGGCGGCGGGCGGCGCTGATGGCGCTGGAGCGGGCGGGGCTGAAGCCGTCGGACATTGGCCTGGTGGTGGCGGGCGGGTGCAGCCCGGACGAGTGCATTCCAGCCGAGTCCAACCGCGTGGCGCAGCTCCTGGGCATCGACGCGCCGGCGGTGGACCTGCAGAGCGCGTGCTCCTCGTTCTGCATGCAGCTCCACTTCCTCACGGGCATGCGGCCGGAGCGTCTGCCGGACTACGTGCTGGTGGTGAACATGGACAACTCCACGCGCGTGGTGGACTACACGGACCGCTCCAGCGCGGTGCTGTGGGGTGACGGCGCGTCGGCGGCGATTCTGTCCCCGAGGATTCCGGGGCGCTGGCAGGTGACGGAGACGCTGCTCGCGGGAGACCCGGCGGGCGCGGACAAGGTGCGCGTGCCCCGCGTGGGCCACTTCACCCAGCAGGGCGGCGAGGTGCAGAAGTTCGCCATCCGCCGCACGGGGGAGACGTTCCAGGATTTGCGCGGGCGCTACCTGGCGAAGCACCCGGCGAAGGGGCAGGGGGACGTCACCTTCATCGGACACCAGGCGAACCTGCGCATGCTGGAGTCGGTGCAGCGCCGCTGCGAGGTGCCTGACGCGCGCCATAAGTACAACGTGCAGGCGCGAGGGAACACGGGCTCGGCCGGAGCGCCGGGCGTGCTCAGCGAGCACTGGGATGATGCGTCGCTGGGCGACGCAGTCGTCCTGAGCGTCGTGGGCAGCGGGCTCACCTGGGCGGGCGCGCTGCTGGAGCGCACGGCGGCCGCGAAGCCGTAGCGCGAGGTCCGCCTCCGTAGCGCTGCGCCGTCCCCGGGTGACGGAGGCCGAGCGGCGCTGCTGGAACCGCTGGGTGGGTGAGCCCCACGGAACGACAGGCCGGACCCCGAGCAACGGGGCCCGGCCTTTCTTCACACCGCGCTACGGCGTCGCGCTGCCCACCTCGAACGCCATGTCGTCCACATCCTCGCGGTAGTAGTCATCCGGGCACGCAACGTCGTACATGCCCTCCAAGCCGAAGTTCCCGATGATGGCGCGGATGGCCTGCACGCCGCCCTGGGGGAGCACGAACGTGGCGGAGTAGGTGTTGGGGCCGGGGCCCGCGGCGTAGTGGTCGCTCACGTACGTCCACACGGGGTTGTTCGCGTCGGCGGCGTGGAGGATCTCCACCCCGTCATCCCACCAGCCCCAGTAGAAGCCCTTCGGATAGGACTGGTTGAGGCTGTGGTTCCACGCGAACACGTCCACTCGCACCGTCTTGCCCGGCGCGAGCGGGCTGCCGTCGGTGGTGTAGACGCGGATGCGCTCGATGGACTCGTCCTCGTGGTAGTAGCCATTGGTGTCGCCCCCGCAGCTGCCGAACAGCGTGTTGGGCGAGTGGGGCTCGGTGCTGACGCCGCTCCCGGCGATGCGGGTGCCCGTGTCGCAGAGGGGGCCCACGCCCACGCAGGTGGGCACGCCGCGCACCGGGTCGAAGTTCGCGGAGCCCGGCGTGTTCACCGTGAAGGCTACCGGCGTGCTCCGGCCTCCGTTGAACGCGGCGTCATACGCGCGCGTCTCCAGCGTCACCGGGCCGTTGCCGTCGACGAGGGTGTCATAGGTGAACTCGAACGGCGCGGCGGTGTCGGCCTGCCGCAGGCTGCCGTTCACCCACAGCTCCGCCCGCTGCACGCCCACGTTGTCGCTGGTGATGGCGGGGATGTTCACCGTGCCCTGCAGCGTGCTGCCCGCGGCCGGGCCGCCCAGCTGCGCCTGGGGCGCGACGGTATCGCCCACGGCCGCCAGGAACGCGGTGTTGACGAGCCGGTTGGGCGAGCCGGTGCCCGCATTCGTCACCTTGCCGGTGATGGCGCCCGCCGTCAGCGCGCTCGCGACGGTGGCCGGCGAGGCGGTGGGGTTGGCCTGCAGGTAGCGAGCGGCCACGCCCGCGACGTGAGCCGCGGCCAGGGAGGTGCCGCTGCCGAAGTGGGTGACGGAGTCATCCCCGCCGCCCTGCGCGGTGGGCGTGTGCTCGCCCGGGGCGAAGAGGTCCACGCACGAGCCGAAGTTGGCGTTGGCCAGCCGTGCGTCGGCGCTGGTGGTGGCCGACACGGTGATGGCCTCCGGCGCGTGGGCGGGCGAGGTGGTGCATGCGTCGGCCGTGCCGTTGCCGGCCGCCACCGCGTAGACCACGCCCGCGCTGGAGGACTGGCGCACGGCGCGGTCCAGCGCATTGGAGGCCGCCGTGGTGAAGCTCATCGTGGCCACGGCGGGACGGATGCGGTTGGCCGTCACCCAGTCCACGCCGGCGATGACGTCCGAGGCGAGGCCTCCGCCATTGCAGTTCAGCACGCGCACCGAGTGCAGCGACACACCCTTGGCCACGCCGTACGTGCTGCCGCCCACGATGGCCGCCACCCTGGTGCCGTGGCCGTAGCAGTCACCGAAGTTGCCGTCGGAGACGATGTTGTAGTCGGACGTGGCCCGGCCCTGCAGCTCCTGGTGGGTGATGCGCAGGCCGGAGTCGATGACGTAGACGTGCACGCCCTTGCCAGTGGAGGTGTGGGTGTAGCTGCCGTCGAGCGGCAGGTTCGCCTGGTCGATGCGGTCCAGGCCCCACGGCGCATTCAGTTGCTGGCTCGCGGCCTCCACCACCGTGTCCTGCTCGACGGACTCCACGCGCGGGTCGGCGCGCAGCTGCTCCACCTTCGCGTCATCCAGCTCCGCCACGAAGCCGCGCAGCGCATTCCGGTAGACGTGCCCCACCTTCGCGCCGTGCCGCTTCGCGAGGTCCGCCGCTACCTCCGAGGCGTCCGCCCGCACGGCCTCCGCGTGCACGCCGTCCGACGGCGCATCCTTCAGGACGACGATGTACCGGTTCGGAATGACCTTCCGCTCTGGAGCGCCGGCCCGTGCCTCGCTCCGTGAAGCGCCCTGCCCCGTGCGCGCCGCATCCGGTGCCGTCGTGCCGCCACAGCCCGTCATGACCAGCGCCGTCAGGACCCCCGTCAGGGACTTCAACCCATGGTTCTTCACGCCTGCTCCTCTCGGTGAAAGGTGCTGCGCGAAGCACGATAGGCTCAGGTCTGACATCGCATGATAAACTGAGAAACAGGTCAGGTGAGACATCCGGGTCCGCGCGGACGCGTGGGTCCGCGCGGCCCGGAAGGCGCGCCAGGTGGCGCGGTGCCTCACTGCACCGAGAAGCTCACCGTGTTGCTGGTGGCCGTCTCCGTGCCCGACGTGGCCGTGGCCGTCACGCTGTGGGTGCCGCGCACGCGCGCCGTGTAGCTCCACGTGGCCTTGCCGTTGGAGGCCGTGGACACCGTGTGCACCTCGGTGAGGCCATCCGGCCGGCTGACGCTGAAGCGCACGCCGGCCTGCGCGGCGAGGGTGCCTCGCGTCACGGTGGTGGTGAGGGGCACCGCGCTGTTTCGCTTGTAGCTGGTGGCCGGCACGGACAGCGTGGCCTTGAGCGGCGGCGGGGTGACGTCCACCGTGAAGGTGCCCGTCGTCGTGCTCGCCCCCGGGTGTGAAGCAAGCGCGCTGAGCGTGGACCGGCCCGCCGCCGTCACCGGCGGAGTCACGGTGAGGCCCACCGTGCCGCTCGTCCCGGCAGCCAGCGTGAGGGCCGGCTGCGCGAAGCCGTACGTCCAGCCCGTGGGCACCGTGGCGCCCACCGTGAAGCTGCTCGCGGAGCACGCGCTGTTGTCGGTGTTCGTCACCTTCATGGTGAAGGTGAGAGGCTTGCCCGCCTCCACGGTGCCCGTGGCCGGCGTGAAGCTCACGGCGGGCGCATTGCGCCGGCACACCACGCGTGCTTCCAGCTCCGCGCCACCGACGAAGGTGGCGTCGCGCAGCACGCCCAGCTCGAAGTAGCGGCTGCCGCTGCCCGCATTGACGGGCGCCGTGACGGTCAGCGTGGCGGTCGCCGTACCTCCGGGCTCCACGGTGAGCGACGGCGCGGAGAGGACGGACGCCCAGGGGTCGGTGTCGGTCAAATCCAGCGTGAAGGTGGACGCACCGCACGACGCCGGGTCGTGGTTGGTGAGCGACAGCGTGTAGCTCGCCGAGCCGCCGGGCTCCACGTCCACCGTCGCGGGCAGCGCGGTGAACGCAGGCGCCGTGCGCACGCACGGGTTCACCGTCACCGTGGCGGTGGCGGTGGCGTCCACCGTGTAGCCGTCGCGGAGCACCTGCACGTCCACGTCATACGTGCCCTGCGCGTCCGCGGGCACCGCCTTGTACATGTTCAGCGCGAAGGAGCCGCCCGCCTCGATGTCGAAGCCGAACTGCTCATACTCGGTGGCCCAGCCCTGGGGCAGCGTGGACGCGGGCTCGAAGTACACCCAGCCGCAGGCGCGCGAGTCGCGGTTGATGAGGGTGACGCCGAAGGCGGCGGTGTCTCCGGCGGTGACGACCTGCGACTGCCGGTCGAAGCGCACCTCGAGGGGCGCCGGCTGGCACGGCGCAATCACGTCCAACGTGTCCTCGGCGGTGAGGCCCTCCCCGTCCCGCGAGACGGTGACGTCCACCGTGTACGTGGCGTACGGCGTGCCTTCCGGCACCTGCTTGGAGAAGGAGAGGAAGCGCTGCTTGCCGGGCGCCAGGAGGATGCTGGCGGGAAGCTCCGACGTGGGCCAGCCCGCGGGCAGCGAGGACTGGAAGGCGAAGGTGGAAGCGGGGCAGCCCACCGTGTCGTTGTTGGTGAGGGTGAGGCCGCTCTCCACCTGCCAGCCCGGCACGGCGTACTCGTACCAGGTGTCGAGCTCCACCGTCGGCGGCGCGCGCACGCACGGCACCGGCTCGTAGTGGACGCTCACGGTGACGCCCGCGGGCGTGGCGCCGTCCACCGTCAGCCGCAGGTTGGTGTACGGGTCCGTCCACGTGGCGCCGGGCAGGAGCGCCGGGTCCAGCCACGAGGGCGTCTCCGGGGTGAAGTCCAGCAGGTGCGTGTGGCTGCTGGTGTACGGGTCCTCGTAGTGGATGACGGCGCCGCCGAACACCTGCGAGGGCAGGGTGACGTCGTAGTCGCCCACGGGGCGGCGGGCCTCCAGCCACAGCCAGCCGTCGCCGTGGAAGCCGCGGCGCACCTTCAGCGCCTGCACGCCGCTGCCCAGCGGCGCGGACAGCGGGGACAGCGTGAAGGTGCCGTCGGTGCCGTCCACCGTGGCCACCGCGCCCGGCTCCAGCCAGCCGATGCGCACCTTGTGGGGCGCGGCGTACTGGCCCAGGTTCCAGCTGCCCATGGTGGAGAACAGGTCTCCGTACTCGGTGAGGCTGCCCGTGACGCCCACGGGGCCCAGCGCCTCCGCGCCGAAGTCGCGCGAGCTGGCGTGGTGCAGGGTGAGGTTGTGGCCCGCCTCGTGCGTCACCAGCTCCACGCCCTGGTCATTGGGGCTCATGTACTCGGCGCGCAGCCACGACGTGGAGGCGGTGATGGGGCCGTCCTGCGTTTGCTGCGTGCCGCACGCCAGCGTGCCCAGGCCGCCGTAGTAGCAGCTCGTGCCGTCCGCCTCCGGGTGGACGATGAAGACGCGGTCATACTGGCGGAAGTCCACGTCCGCGTCGGCGGCGGCGATGGCGGCGATGCGCATCTCGTGCGACTCGTCGCACGAGTACCCCCGGTCCAGCGTGTACCAGCCCACCACGTCGCCGCTGGCGGTGGTGCGACCCTGGGACGTCTCGCTCCAGAAGCGCGTCAGCGAGCGCTGCGTGCTGGAGAAGAACACCTCCCGCACCTGCTCCACGGTGAGTGCCTGCGGCTGCCCCGGGAAGGTGGCCAGGATGACGAGCGTGCGCTGGTCCCCCGTGGAGGTGCACGCCGACGTGGCGGAGAGCGCCGAGCGCACCGGCACCACCTGCGCATCCTCCGCCGCCAGCCGCGCCCCCAGCTTCAGGCCCGACACGCGCAGGCGCAGTCCGCTGTGCAGCGCCCCGGGCGCCGCGCGCGCGAAGCGCACCTGGAGCCGCTCACCCCCCACGCGCAGGAAGTGCTCCGTGCGCACCTCGGTCCGCGCGGGGCTGTCCGCGACGAGGACCTCCAGCTCGCCTTCGAAGGCGCCGCGCTCCTCCAGGTGCCGCGCGGCCGCGGGGTGCTTGCGCGCCAGGCTCGCGCGCACCGACTCCGGCAGGGCCAGCGCCAGGGCGGCGCCCGCGTCCACGTCCATCAGCGCGGCCAGGGCCTCGGCGCGCTCGCCCAGCAGGGGCGTGACGTCCGCCGCGCCCCGGCGCAGCCGGGCGTTGAGGCGGGACACCTGCTCCTTCAGCGGCGCCGCCTCGGTCCGCGCGGGGGCCCGGTCTTCCGTCTCCACGGGCGCCGGCGCGGACGGCGCGGGCTCCTCCTGCGTGACGCAGCCCACGGCCAGCGCCAGGGTGACTGCCAGTAACGTGCGAAGCATTCCCTCTCCCGGATGTGCGGGCGGCTCGTGGCACAGGGAGTGCGCCGCGGGGGCCGCCGCGCGCGCCTTGTGCACTGGGCTGCTGGATGTTTTCAACACCACTCCAGCACCCGGAGGCGCGAGGCCCTCTCCGTTGCGCACAGGTGTCCTGGATGTCGCCCCGCCGTGTTACGGGAGTTGGGTGTGTTCACCGTCCTGGCACCCGAGGTGTGCCGCGCTTCACCACCCGTGGTCCCCGTCCACTGCCGCACAGCCCCCGGGTTTCAGACGGTGGCGGTCCGGAGCGTCCGTGTGCACCGTTCGCGGTACCGGATTGAGAGGGGTTCGGGGGTCGGACGCATGAGAACTCAAGCGTGGCGCACAGGTGCGCGGTGGCTCGTGCTCGGCATGGTGCTCGCCGTGGGCACGGCCCGAGCGGGCGAAAAGCAGGTGGGCGGCGTCGACATGCCGGACACGCTGACGCTGCAGGGGCGCAGGATTGCCCTTGCGCACATGCAGCTGCAGAAGCGCCTGTTCTTCAAGGTCTACGTGTGGAGCCTCTACCTGGAGAACCAGCCGCGCAGCGCGTCCGAGGCCATCTCCTCCAACTCCGTCAAGCGCCTCCACTTCCGCTTCCTGCGCAACATCAGCCGCGAGCAGCTCGTGGGCAGCCTGCGCGACGGCCTCCAGAAGAACCCGGACCTGCGACAGGGGCCCATGGCCGACCACCTGAGCGTCATGCTGTCGTCGCTCAAGGATGTCCGGAAGGGCGAGGACCTCGTCATCACCTACCTGCCCGGCTCCGGGCTGGAGATTGGCGGCGGCGCCAGCGGCGGGGCCTTCATCCCCGGCAAGGGCTTCGCCGACGCCCTCTTCTCCGTGTGGCTGGACGCCCACCCCATCTTCCCCCGCTGAGCCCGGGAGGGTGTCCGGCAGGCGGGCAGTCGTTTGCGTTCAAAATAATGTAGAGGTTCTTCCTGACCCGGGCCGTCGCTGGCGGTAGTCTGGCGGCGCACTCACTGCTGTCGGGAGGACACGTACATATGCGGACACGGCTGGTTCTGGCGGCTCTCGTCGCGCTCTCCACGGGCTGCGTCTCGAAGGGGAAGTTCGAAGCCAAGACGCTGGAGGCGGAGCAGCTCGCCAAGGGGCTCAATGACGAGAAGGGCGCGCGTGCGGCCGCCGAGGAGAAGGTGAAGGCGCTGGAGGCGGAGCGGGACGCGCTCACCGCCCGGCTCACCACCGCCGAGTCGCGCCTGGGCGCCGCGGCCGCGGAGCGCCGCTCCCTGCAGGAGCAGCTCGCGCAGCTCCAGGCCCTCAACGACGAGCTGGCCCGCAACAGCAAGCAGCTGGCCCAGGCGAAGGCGGAGCTGGAGAAGAAGAGCTCCGAGTACGAGAACCTCGCACAGAGCCTCAAGCAGGAGATTTCCGACGGGAAGATTCAGCTGTCCGAGCTGAAGGGGAAGATGACCGTCCAGCTCAAGGACAAGATTCTCTTCGCGTCCGGCTCCGCGCGCGTGGGCAAGGAGGGCGAGGAGGCCCTGGCGAAGATCGCCGACGCCCTCAAGACGGTGCAGGGCAAGATTGTCCGCGTGGAGGGCCACACGGACGACGTGCCCACCGGCGGCGGGCAGTTCCCCACCAACTGGGAGCTGAGCCTGGCGCGCGCCATGGCGGTGGTGCGCAGCCTCCAGGACGCCGGCGTGGACCCCACGACGCTGTCCGCGGCGGGTTATGGCCAGTACCAGCCCATCGCCGCGAACGACTCGCCGGAGAATCGTTCGCTCAACCGGCGAATCGAAATCGTGCTCGCGCCCAAGTAACACCCCGGACGCAGGGACGTATATGAGGGGCCCGGCCTTGCCCCGCCCCTCATGAAAACACTCGCCCTCGTCCTCTGTCTCCTCGCCGCCGAAGCCCGGGCCCAGGTGCCCCCGTCTCCGGAGGACGCCGGCACCGTGGATGCCGGTGTCCCCACGGGCGTGCTGACGAAGCCGCCCGCCCTGCTGCGCCAGGTGGAGGCCCCGTACCCGCCGGACGCCGCCGCCCAGCAGCTCGAGGGCACGGTGGTGATGTTCATCGACATCTCGGAGACGGGCGCCGTCACGAATGTCGAAATCACCCAGCCCGCCGGCCACGGCTTCGACGAGGCGGCGGTGGAGGCGGTGAAGCAGTTCCAGTTCGAGCCCGCCGAGGTGGACAACGTCCCCGCCCCGGTGCGCATCCAGTACGCCTACCAGTTCGTCTTCCGCCCGGCCCCGCCGCCGGAAGGCCCCGACGGCGGCGCCGCCACGTCCGAGGCCCCCGTGAATTTCAGCGGCCAGGCGCTGGAGCGCGGCACGAGAGACCCGCTCAACGGCGCGGAGGTGGTCCTGCCGGAGCTCGACCTGTCCTCCGTCACGGACGCGGAGGGGCGCTTCTCGTTCCGGGGCGTTCCCCCGGGCACCCACGAGGTGCTGGTGGTGCAGGGCGGGTACGACCGCTTCCGCACGAAGGAGACGATTTCGGAAGGGCAGCAGACGCGTGCCACGTACTACGTGCGCAAGCGCATCTTCAGCCAGTACGAGACGGTGGTGCGCACGGAGCGCGAGCGCAAGGAGGTGACGCAGACCTCCATCCAGGTGGCCGAGGTGCAGCGCATCCCCGGCACGCAGGGCGACACGCTGAAGGTGGTGCAGAACCTGCCCGGCGTGGCGCGCCCCGCCTTCAACGGCGGCCAGCTCATCATCCGCGGCTCCAGCCCGCAGGAGTCCGGCGTCTTCCTCGACGGCCAGCGCATTCCGCTGCTGTACCACTTCGGCGGCCTCACCTCCGTGTACAACTCGGAGCTGCTGGAGGCGGTGGACTACCTGCCCGGGAACTTCTCCGCCTACTACGGGGACCTCACCGGCGGCGTCATCAACGTGCGCAGCCGCGAGCCGCGCATGGACCGCATCCACGGCACCGTGGGCGTCAGCCTGATTGAGTCCAACGCGGTGATTGAAGGGCCGATTACCGAGACGCTGGGCTTCGTGGTGGGCGGCCGGCGCTCGTACATCGACCTGGTGCTGGGGCTGGTGCCCGAGGGCGACAATGGGCCCAGCCTCCAGGTGGCCCCGCGCTACTACGACGCGCAGCTCAAGCTGGTGTGGAAGCCCCTGCCCAGGCACACCTTCTCGCTGCAGGGGCTCACCTCGCGCGACAGGCTGGGCCTCGTCTTCGACCGGCCGTCGGACAATGACCCCACCGTCACCGGCGACCTGGACGTCACCACCGGCTTCAACCAGCTGCGGCTGCGCCACCAGTACCGCGGCGACGCCCTCACGCTGGACACGCAGGCGCTGGTGGGCAACACGCTCCTCGAGTTCGGCATCGGCGAGCGCGGCCTGCGCATCGCCTCCACGGACGTGAATCTGCGCTCCACGGCCGAGTACGCCTTCGGCGAGGCGCTCACGCTGGCCGGCGGCGTGGACGTGGTGAGCAACTTCGCGCACGTCACCGCGCGCATCCAGTCCCCGCCGCGCGAGGGCGAGCCGCCCACCCCCACCGTCACCGACGAGCTGCTCGTCACCGACGGAGACTACGTCCAGTACTTCCCTTCCACCTGGGTGGAGGCGCGCTGGCGGCCCATCAAGGACCTGCTGGTGGTGCCGGGCCTGCGCGCCGAGAGCTACGTCTTCACGGACCAGACGTCGCCGCAGCGCACCCTCAACCCGCGCCTGGCGGTGCGCTACGCGCTCACGGAGACGGTGTCGCTCAAGGGCGGCGCGGGCGTCTACCACGGCCCGCCCATTCAGGACGAGCCGAGCGTGGCCTTCGGCAACCCGGACCTCGCGGCGAAGCGCTCGCTCCAGTACGGCCTGGGTGCGGAGTGGCAGCCGAGGCCCGAGTGGTTCTTCAGCGGCGAGGTCTTCTACAACGACCTGGATGGCCTCATCGTCCGCTCCACCGACACCGTGGAGCGGGACGGCGAGCAGGTGCCGGAGCGGCTGAAGAATGGCGGGGTGGGCCGCATCTACGGCCTGGAGGTGCTGGTGCGCCGCTCGCTGACGGACCGGCTCTTCGGGTGGATTTCCTACACGCTCAGCCGCAGCGAGCGCCGCGACGCGCCCGGCGCGGACTGGCGCCTCTTCGACAATGACCAGACGCACGTGCTGACGGCGATTGCGTCCTACAAGCTGCCCAGGGGCTGGGAGGTGGGCGCGCGTCTGCGCTTCGCCTCGGGCAACCCCACCACGCCCGTCACCGGCGCCGTGCGCGACGACGTGAATGACGTCTTCGTGCCCCTCTACGCGGCGGTGAACTCGGTGCGGCTGCCGTCCTTCAACCAGCTGGACATCCGCGTGGACAAGAACTTCGTCTTCGAGCGGTGGACCCTGAACGTCTACCTGGACCTGACGAACGCCTACAACAACCCGGCGGTGGAAGGCATCGCCTACAACTACAACTACTCGCAGAGCGCGTTCTTCGAGGGGCTGCCCATCCTCCCGATTCTCGGCGCCAAGGGGAGCTTCTAGCGCATGCGCCCGTCCATCCTCGTCCTGCTGGCCGCGCTCCTGGCCGCGTGTGGTCCCGACCTCGAGCTGCAGAGTGAAATCCGCCGCGTGCGCGTGCTCGCGATTCGCGCCGAGCCCGCGGAGCTGGTGTTGGACCCGGACGCCACCACGCTCCCGGGCCCGATGACGTTCGACGCGCTGGCCGTCTCCGCGGACGCGCGCCCCGTCACCGTCAGCTACGCGCTGTGCCGCTTCACCGGCAACCCGTACGACGGTCGCTGCCCGGGGGACAACGGCGTCCCGCTGCCGGATGGCGTGCTGTCGCTTCAAGACGCCAACGTGCAGGCGGTGCTGGCGGAAGCCCTGCAGGCGGCCAACCCCGACGGAGGCCCGGTGGACCCGGGAGACCCGGCGCTGCTCGAGGCGCTCCAGGAGGGCATTCCCCTCTTCGTCGGCTACGAGGCCACGGACGGCACCGGCACCCCCGAGGGCACCGAGCGCGGCGTGCGCCGCGTGACGCTGCGGGCGGCGGCGGTGCCCAACCAGAACCCGTCGGTGGCGGACGTCCTCTGGGAGGGCGCGCCGCTGGCGGGCCCGCTGCCGGTGGGCACGGAGGTGACCTTCCAGCCGGTGCTCACGGAGGGCAGCGCGGAAGTCTACGAGGCCGAGGACGGCCCGCGCACCGAGCAGGTCTTCTACAGCTGGTTCGCCACCGGCGACGGCGAGGTGAAGGAGTTCCGCTCGATTGAGTCGGTGGACGGCAGGCCGGGCGACCCGACGTCGAAGTACGAGACGCCGGCCACGCCCCAGCGCGTCACCTTCTGGGTGGTGGCGCGCGACGGGCGCGGCGGGGTGGGGTGGCTGAGCCGCACGGTGGACGTGGGCCCGTAGGCGTCAGTCGTGGCGCGGGGGCTGGAGCGGGCGCCTCACAGCCACTTCAGCGTGTAGCGCACGGTGTTGCCCTTGCGCTCCACCGTCTCGGTGGTGACGAGCTTGCCGAAGCCGAAGAACAGCCCGCGGAAGTAGCCCACCATCAGCGAGGGCGGCAGCTTCGACTGGCTCTCCATCACCACGGTGTCCTTCGTCAGGGACACCGTGCGCACGGCATCCTCGGGGGGCGCGTTCTTCACCACGGCCACCGACAGCGCGTTGAAGTCCTTGAAGACCTTCTCCAGCGTGTCGAAGCCCTGGGCCTTGGTGAGGTGGAAGGTCTTGTTGATGGAGGCCTGGCCGAGCGCCGTCATGGTGGTGTCACCCAGCTTCGCGTGCAGGTCCTGAATCATCTGCACGTAGTCCTCCATGGGGTACCAGACGTCGTCCTTCATCTCCGCGATGCGCTTGCGGTGCTGGGGGAAGAGCAGCGTCGCGGTGGCGTCGAGCATGGAGCTCATGACGGCCTTGCAATAGGCGCCCAGAATCTGACCAGCCATGTGGTGTGTCCGCCTTCGCGCGAGGGGGGCGCGAAGGACATCCCTTTGTGCAGGATGATGACGCACGCGCCGGGACGGGCGGAATGAGTCCGCCCGTACTCGCCCTGAGTCCGCCTGCTCCTCAGGACGTCAGATGGGCCGACGCACGTCCGAGGCCCTCGGCCACCGAGGTGAAGGCATCCGCGGTGCGCACGCGCTCCTCGCCGAAGCGGCGCACGTAGAGTTGACGCACCGCGGGAATCTGCGACGAGCCGCCGGTGAGGAACACCGCGTCGATGGCCTCCGCTTCGGGATGGCGGGCGAGCAATCCCTCGGTGCACTGTTGCAGCTCGTCGAGCAGGGGCTTGCTGAAGGCGTCGAACTCGGCGCGGGTAATCGGCTCGTGGAGCTGGATGCGCCCCTCCTCGAAGTCCACCGTCGCCTGCTCGTCGCGGGACAGGCGCACCTTGGCCGCCTCAATCGCGCGGAAGAGCCGGTAGCCCAGGTTGTCCATGACGAGGTCGTGGAGCGCCTGGATTTCCGCCTTCTTGTCGCTCGTCTCGAGCATCGTCTCGAGGAGCTCCTGGGTGGACTTCTCGCGGATGAAGGACATCTCGTGCCAGGAGAGCAGCTTGGCCATGACGTGCTGGGGGATGGGCAGCCGCTTGTCGCTGAAGCCGCGCACGCGGTACGTGGAGCCGGCGCCGAAGCGGGGCAGCAGCTTGTGGCGCATGATTTCGGCGTCGAAGCGGTCTCCACCGATGCGCACGCCGGTGGAGCCCACCACGTCGGGGCGGCGGTCCACGTTGCCGCGGCGCGAGGGCCCCAGGCGCATGAGGGTGAGGTCGGTGGTGCCGGCGCCGAAGTCGGCCACGAGGACGAGCTCGTCGCGGGTGAGCTGGGCCTCGTAGGCGAGCGCGGCGGCGATGGGCTCGATGAGGAACTGCACCTTCTGGAAGCCCGCCAGCTCGGCGGCGCGGAGCAGGCGCTGCTGGGCGAGCGCGTCCGCCTCCGGGTCCGGGGTGAAGACGGCGGGGCGGCCGAGGATGACGGCCTCCGGGGGGCCGCCCATGTGGGCGCCGGCGGCCTCGCGCACGCGGCGCAGGAGGACGGCGACCAGCTCCTCAATCGTGTACGTGCGCCCCCGCACCTGGGTGGCGCGGAAGGAGTTGGAGTGGAGGAAGGACTTCACGGACTGGATGAAGCGTCCGGTGTTGTCCTCGAGGTAGCGCTGGATGGCGTCTGCGCCCGCGTAGATTTGCTGCTCGTCGTCCGGGAAGAAGAGGACGGAGCGGAACAGGCGCTGCTCCGAGGTGTGGGGCTGCAGGGGCAGCACCGTGCCGTCGGGCAGCGCCGCGGCGGTGTTGCTGGTTCCGAAGTCGAGTCCGCAGGCACGCATGGGGGTGCGCCCCTTACCGTCAAAACCCTCCCAAGGGTAGCGCCGCGTGGAGGGGGCTGCCTGCTGGTGACCGGGCGGGTTGGCGGGCGCATGCCTTGGATGTGGGTTGGTTCCGCCGGAGGCCTCGCCATCTTTGCGCTGTCACTTTCACGACAGGAGACATCCATGAAATTCCGCGCGGGGTGGTTGATGGCTGGGGCGGCGGCGCTGGTGCTGGGCGCAGGCTGTGAGGAACGGAGCAAGAGCAGCACGGAGCAATCGGGCGAGCAGGCGTCCGCGAGCAACCAGGTGGAGCAGGCGCAGGAGCGCTCGGAGAACGCCTTCGACAAGGCCCGCGACTCGCAGGAGGAGGCCAGCGAGCAGCAGAAGGAGGCCGCCAACGCGCAGGCGGAGCTGCAGAAGAAGCAGCAGGAGCTCCAGGAGGCCCAGGCCCGCGCGGGACAGGAGTCGCAGCAGGCCCAGCAGGCGCAGGAGTCCGCCCAGCAGCAGACGCAGTCGGCCCAGCAGGAGGCGCAGTCGGCCCAGGCCAGCGCGCTGGAGGCCCAGAAGAAGCAGCAGCAGGAGCTGTCGCAGACGAACCAGCAGATGCAGCAGCAGGCTCAGCAGCAGTCCGAGCAGCTCCGCCAGCAGGCGCAGCAGCCGGTGGCCGCGGCGCCCGCGCCGTCCCAGCCCTCGCAGCAGCAGCAGCAGCAGCAGCCGGCCCAGGCGCAGGGCTCCGAGCAGCAGATTGTCGGTGAGGTGCTGAACTCGAGCGAGCAGGAGGTGCTGCTCAGCTCGCGGGGTGAGCCGCAGCTGCGCCTGCAGATTGGGCCCCAGACGCAGGTGACGGTGGACGGCCGTCAGGCGAGCGCGGCGGACATCCAGGAGGGCAGCCAGGTGCGCGCCTCGTACCGCACGGACCAGGGCAGCGGCGAGCCGCAGGCGGTGCGCATCGAGGCCACGTCGCAGGTGCAGCCCACCGCGCCGGCCACGCCGGAGAGCGGCGAGTCGTCTCCGGGCGCGCCCGCGCAGCAGCAGTAGGCGTCAGGACACCCGCGCCCCGCTCGGACTCCCACGTGGAGCCCGGCGGGGCGCTGTGCGTGCCTCGCGAGGGCGGGGCCTCGCGCCGAGGCCGCGGCGTCGGCCCGCACGTTTCCGTCACGCGAGCATCCGGCGCAGCCGCCGGGGAATCTCCTCGGAGTGCCAGCGCTGAACCTCGCGGGCAATCTCCTTCGCCCGCTCCGCGCGCTCGTCCCGGACGTGCGGCAGCAGCGCCCGCGCGGCCTTGCGCTCCTTCGGCCCTGCCTCGGCGGCGAGCCGCTCGAAGAGCTCCAGTCGCACGTCCGCATCGTGCAGCTCGCCCAGCCCGTCCTGCAATGGGACGAGCACCTCCAGCATCGCGTCCATCGTCCGGCGGAAGGCGGGCTGGAAGATTTCCAGCTCGTAGCGCAGCTTCTTCAAGTCCTTGCGCAGCGCATGGGCGGACTCCGCGTCCGGCGCGTCCGCGTACGCGTCCATGAGCTTGCGCACGGAGCGCACCCGCGCGCGCAGGTGCTTGCGCACCCGGCGGCCGCCGAAGCGGTGCGCGTCATCCAGCGCCTCCGCCTTCTCCAACAGCCGCGGCACCGTCCGCTTCACCCAGCGCTGCAGCTCCGCGTGCAGCCGGCGCTCCTTGTCGTCCAGCGAGGCCAGCCGCGCGTCGCGCAGGGCCGCCACGCCCGCGCGCGTCCCGGGCTTCTCCTTCTTCAGCTTGCTGGCCGCGCCCTCCAGCCACGCCGCCTGCACGTGCAAGTCCCTCACGTCCCCCAGCGCGTCCTGGAGGCGCTTCACGTCGCGCTCCAGCTTCTTCAGCCCCCCGAGGGAGCGGAACACCTGGAGCGCCGCGCGCAGGCGGCGGGTGGCCACGCGCATGTCATGGACGGACTCGTCGTCGACGCCGTCCTTGAGCCCGGCCTCGGGCTTGCGCACGTCCGCGAGCCGCCCCGCGAGCAGGCGCCGCGCGGCGTGTCCCAACTGGCTGTCGGGGCCCAGCCCCCGGATGGGTGTGGGGTGTGCCACTCAGCCCTCCGTGAGCGCGTACTGCCGCAGCATCCGTTCCGCGCCCTCCGGCCCCTCCCACCCGAGGATGCGCGCGTCCTTGTCCGCGAAGTGCACGGCGGCGAGGAAGAAGTGCTCCAACTCGTCGCGCTCGCGCTTGGAGAGCTGTTGATAGGTCTGCAGGTGCTCGGCGCGGGTGGAGGAGACGGGCACGGCGAGGATGCGGTCATTGCGCTCGCGCTCGCCGGGCTTGCCGCCCCTCTTCTTCTGGTCCACCTGCAACACGCCGAGCGCGCGGCTGGGCAGCACCACGCCGGGCCACGTCGTGTCGTCCCAGTACACCATGACGTCCAGCGGGTCCCCGTCCGGCCCCTTCGTGGAGGGGATGAAGCCCCAGTCGAAGGGGTAGCGCAGCCCGCGCGTCAGGGGCCGGGAGATGGAGAAGGCCCCCAGCGTCGGCTCGTACTTCAGCTTCACCGTCGAGCCGCGTGGCGACTCGACGACCACGTGGAAGGCGCCATTCTGCCCGCGCAGGGGCATGCGGGTGAGGTCCGTCACCATATGAAGGGAAGGTTGAGCGCCTCGGTGCCAGGGGCAACCACCCACCCCTCGGCCCCGAGGAGCGCGGCCTACCAGCCAGGGCCTGGAGTCTCCAGGGGTGGCGCCGCGTCCAGGAGCTTGCGCGTGGCCCGCGCCGCGGCCAGCCCGCCCAGCGTGTACCAGGCGACGGTGAGCAGCGACGTGGACGTCCGCGCGCGAGCAGGCCCTCGGCCCAGCCCCAGGTACGGCGGCAGCACCACCGCGCCCAGGCCCGCGAGCACCCCCAGCACCGCCCCGCGCAGGTACGGCCGCTTCGGCCGGCCCAGCGCCACCAGCGAGTAGAAGAGACTGTTGGTCAACACATCCCCCGCGAGCGACTGCCGGTGCAGGCGCTGGCCATGCGCGGGCCTGCCGCCGAACCAGCGGATGCCCTTCTTCAGGGCGCGCTTGCCCAGCACATCCATCCGGGGTGGGTGCTCCAGCACGCGGCGGGCACCCTCGTGGACGAGCGTCAGGGACGTGGCGCCCACCAGCCCCGGCCCGAGGGCGCGGAGCAGGAGGCGGGGACGCGAGGGGACAGACGGTTCCATCATGCGCTTCAAGCTACGCACCGGACTTCCGCCGCCCCGCGCCCGCCCCGCCTGCCCGCCCGCCCTGCACCCGGGCGTCGCTACTTCTTCAGCTCCGGCACCTTCATGCCGCGCTGCACGGCGGGACGGCTGCCCACGCGCTGCAGGTACTGCGGGACGTTGCGCAGGCCCTGGAAGATGTCGGGGTTGTACTCGCGCGCGCCCGCCACCCACGGGTAGATGGCGCAGTCCGCGATGGAGAACTTGCCCGCCACGTAGTCCCCGTGGCCCAGCTGCGCATCCAGCACGCCGAGGATGCGCTTGGATTCATTGCGGTAGCGCTCAATCGCGTGCGGCACGTACGCCTTGCTGAAGCGCGTGAAGTAGCCGAGCTGCCCGAACATGGGGCCCAGGCCGCCCATCTGGAACATCAGCCACTGCGTCACCTCGGCCTTGCCGCGCGGGTGCGAGGGCAAGAGCTTGCCCGTCTTCTCCGCGAGGTAGAGCAGGATGGCGCCCGACTCGAAGATTGTCAGCGGCCGGTGGTCCACCGGCGCGTGGTCGACGATGGCCGGAATCTTGTTGTTGGGGTTGACGGCCAGGAACTCGGGCTTGAACTGGTCACCCTTGGTGATGTCCACCACCTTGACGTTGTAGGGCAGCCCCATCTCTTCCAGCGCGATGGACACCTTGCGCCCGTTGGGCGTAGCGAACGTGTACAGGTCAATCATGCCTTCACTCCCGTGAGCTCTGCGCTCACCTGCCAGAGCCGCTCGGCGAGGGCGTCATCCCGGGCCGCGGAGGACGCCTTCTTCGGGCGGCACTTGTAGAAGTACTCCCCGGACACCGACTCCACTTCGGGCGAGGACGCCAGGTAGATGGACGTCCGCGCCCCCTTCTCCGCCGAAATCATGAACGGCGTGCCCAGCTTGACGAGCTGGCGGAAGAAGCCCTTCGTGTTGTGGCCGAAGCCCGTGCGCACCATGCCCGGGTGCAGGGCGTTGACCGTCACCCCCGTCCCCTTCAGCCGCTTCGCCAGCGCGCGGGTGAACAGGATGTTGGCCAGCTTGGACGTGCCGTACACGCGGAAGGCGACATAGCCGCGCTCGCTCTGGAGGTCCGCGAAGTCGACCTTGCCGGCGAGGTGGGCATCGGAGGAGACATTGATGATGCGCGACGGGGCACTGGCCTTGAGCACGTCCAGCAGCAGGTGCGTCAGGAGGAAGGGCGCGTAGTGGTTGGTGGCCATGGTGGCCTCCAGCCCGTCCCCCGTCACCTCGCGCCGGTCCAGGATGAGGCCCGCGTTGTTGAGCAGCACGTCGAGCCGCGGGTAGCGCGCCTTGAAGGTGGCGGCCAGCTCGCGCACGGACTGGAGCGAGGTGAGGTCGGCCTTCAGCCACTCCACCTTCGCGTCGGGGGCGGCGGTGCGCACGGCGCTGACGGCGGCCTCGGTGCGCGTCGCGTCACGGCCCACCAGCACCACCGTGGCGCCCAGGCCCGCCAGCGCCTTGGCCGCCTCCAGGCCGATGCCGCCGGAGGCCCCGGTGATGAGGCAGACCTTCCCGTCCATCCGCGTCTGTGAAGTCAAAAAGGCGTCCTCCGTCGCGAGAGGACGCCTTCTATACGCCGGAGCAGGCCCGCGCGCTCGCCCAACCGCGAGCGCGGCGGTGGCTTCTGCTCATTGCCCGTCAGGCGTTGGGAGGCCGGGTGACGGCGTCGTCCCCCACGTCCGCGCCGCGGCGCACGTTGGCGCGCGCGTCGCCGTGCAGGTGGCTCTCCAGGAACCACAGGTCCAGCTCCACCTGGCCCAGCGTCTGCGTGAGCAGGTCCGCGGTGACGGGGTCATTCAGCTCCTCGGAGCGGTGGATGCCGTTGCGGATGCTGGCCCCGTAGCGCGCGAAGCGGTCCACCAGGGCGCGCAGGTGCGAGTCGCCGTCCACGGCCTGCAAGTCGTACTCGGGCAACTCGCTGTTCTTCGCGGCGAGGCGGATGGTGCCCTCGGCGTAGCCGCCCAGGGTGCCGGCGCGCTCGGCGAACTCGTCCGCCTGCTTGCGCGCGTGCTTGGCCAGCTCGTCGAACAGCTCGTGGCGGCTGTAGAAGTGCTTGCCGCGGATGTTCCAGTGGGCCTGCTTTATCTGCCAGTGCAGGTCGATGGAATCCGCCAGCAGGGTGTTGAGGACATCGATGAGCTCCTCGCGAGCGTCGGCGGGGAGATTCACGTGACTGGGAAAGTTCATGTTCCGGCCTCCTCCAGAGGGCTTCCCAAGGGTGGGGATGGCCCGTGGGGACGCCAATCCACGCCGCGATGGCTGGAGGGCGGGCGGCCGGGCCTAGACGGCGCCTCCCCGGGCGGGCGCGTCCCCGGGCGCGGCCAGCCGTGCGGACAGCTCCGTGGCCGCGCGCTCGCCCGACTCCACCGCGCCGTCGATGTAGCCGCAGCCTTCGATGGCCGTCTCCGTGCCCGCCCAGTGGACGCGGCCGAAGGGCGTGCGCAGCGCCTCTCCAATGGCGGTGAGGGTGCCGGGGCGGGGGAGGCCCACGTAGCAGCCCTTGCTCCAGGGCTCGGCCACCCAGTCCAGGTCCGCGACGGCGGTGGGCTTCAGGGCCTGGGGGCCGAAGAAGCGCGCGAAGGACTCCAGCGCCGCGCGTTGCCGTTGCTCCGGGGGGCGCCCCGTCCACGCGCGCGCCGTCTCCCCGAGGAAGAAGCCCACCAGGGCGGGGTGGTGGCCATCCGCGCCGCAGTCGTCGAAGCACAGGCGCACGGGGCCGGTGTCGCTCACGGCCTCGCCGGAGAAGCCGGCCTCGCGCCAGAAGGGGCGCTCGTACGTGGCCACCACCTTGAGGGTGCTGCCCATGGGGATGTCCGCGTGGGCGCGGCGGCGGCCGGCGGGAAGGGCGGCGCCGAAGTCGATGCGCTCGGCCAGCGCGGGAGGCACGGCGACCACCGCGTAGCGCGCGTGCCACGTCCGGCCGTCCTCGGCGGTGACGGTGACGCCGTCCGCGTCCTGGAGCACGGCGCGCACGGGAGTGGAGAGGTGGACGCTTGTGCCCAGCTCCGAGGCCATGCGGAGGCTGAGCGTCTGGGCGCCACCTTTGAAGCGCTCGGCCTGGGCGCCGCCCTCGATGGTGGTGAGGGGCATGAGGCCGTTGTTGGAGTGGACGTAGAAGAGGAAGTGGAGGAACGACACCTCCGAGGGCTCGGCGGCGAAGACGGCGCGGGTGGCGATGTCGAGCGCGGCGCGGGCGCCCCACGTGGGCACGTGGCGTTGCTTCCACTCCTCCAGGGTGAGGGCGTCCCACTCGGCGGCGCGGGGGGCGGCGTCCGGGCGCTCGCGGGGGACGCGCTTGGACAGGCCGTCCAGCTTCCAGATGATGCGCTGGAGGTCCAGCAGCGACAGCAGCGGCAGCGACGGCACCTGGCCGCGGTAGGTGCGCAGCTCCCCGCGCACGTCGAGCACCTTGGTGCCCTGGTGGTGCTGCGGGAAGCGCTTGAGGCCCAGCTCGTCCGCGAGCCGCAGCACGTGGCGCTGGTGGGGGCCCACCCACTGGCCGCCGAGGTCCACGGCCTCGCCGCCGAGGGACTGCGTGAGCGTGCGTCCACCGACGCGCTCCCGGGCTTCGAGGACGGCGATGGAGAACCCGGTCCGCGAGAGCGCCCGCGCGGCGGTGAGCCCCGCCACGCCCGCGCCCACGATGACGACATCCGCTCCGCTCGCGTCCATGTGTCCTCCGGGGCGGGACTCTATGCCGGGCGCGAGAGGCCGGGGCCAGCGCGACGTACGAATGCAACGCGGTTTCAGGATGCGGGTGAACGGGCGGGCGCAAGCGGCCAGGGCCGGCGCGATGGACGAACGCGATGCGGTTTCAGGAGCCTGGAGGGGGCGCGCACGCCGGGAATGCGGGCGCGGAGTTGGCCACCGTTCTGGCGGGGAATGGAGCGGGCGCCCGGGGCGGTAGCATGGCTTCGGATGGCCGGAGAGGCGCTGGCACGAATGCTGGCAAGGGCGCGCGGTGCGAGCGTCACGGGGCGTTCGCACCGGACAGGGGGTGTCGGGTGGCCATTCAGGGGCCGCGCGACGCCCGTGCTGGCGCTACGATGGTGCCCCTTCGTTGTGGATGGTGAGGAGCCATGCTCGCGCTCGACCTCGTGGAACGGCTGCGCCAGGTGTCGCCAGCGGCGGCGAATGCCCTGATGACGGTGGCGGTGAAGAACATCATCCCGCTGTCGGCGGTGATGGGCTTCAAGGTGGAGGAAGCGTCCGACGCGAGGACCCGCGCGTCCGTGCCGCTCAAGCGGCGCACGCGCAACCACGTGGGCGGCGTGTACCTGGGCGTGCAGGTGACGGTGATGGAATTGACGATGGGGCTGTGGCTCTTCCGTCGCTTCCCGCCGGGTCGCTACAACGCGCTGGTGGACAAGGTGGAGGTGTCCTTCCACGCCAAGGCGAAGGGCGGCGTGCGCGCCATCTGCGAGCCACCCGCCGAGGTCTTCACCACGCTGGACGCCGCCCTCCGCGAGAAGAACGACAAGGCCCGCGAGTGGGTGCCCGTGCGGCTGGAGGACTTCGAGGGCAGGCACATCGCGGACGCACGCTTCCTCGCGGTCCTCAAGCGCTACTGAGGCGTGGGCATTTCGGGCAGCCTGCGTGCGCCGTCGCCCTCGAAGCGGACCTGGACGACCTGCCGCCCCCGGCCGTCGACCTGGACGACCTCGCGGTAGAGGAGCAGGCCCGGGCCGTCGTCGCTCGGGTTCGTGGCGAAGACGGTGTAGGGCCCCGGCACCAGCTCGCTGAAGTCGTTCTGCGACTCGTAATAGATGATGCCGCCCGAGTATTGCTCCCGCATGTCCGTGCTCGTGTTCTTGAGCAGCGGGTACTCCACGAGCTCGACCCAGCCCGGGACGTCGGCGGGCCAGTCGTGCGCGCCGGCAACGACGAAGATGGAGTCGTAGTGCGTCGACTCGGGGAGCAGCACCCGGAGTCGCCCGGTGCCTTGCGTGGGCTGGACCACGACCGGAGTGCTGTTCTCGGGGGAGGCCTGCACGCGCACCGGGGCGAAGCGGTGCGGGACGCGCGGTCCCGTCCGACTCTTGAGGGGCTTGTGGGTGACGCGGACCTCGTAGCTCCCCGAGGGCACGCCGTGGCTCACGCGGCCCGCGTCGTCCGTGAGCAGGGTGAGGCTGCCCCACGTGCCCTCCGCGGTGACCTTCATGCCCGGGAGCGGCGCTCCCTGCGCATCCTTCGCGAGGACCTCCAGGCGGGAGTCCTCCGTGGGGAAGCGGACCTCGACCTTCCCCTCCTTCCCGGGAGGAACGCGCAGCCGCAGGAGCCGCTCGTCCCACTGCGCCCGGAGCGTCACCTCCCGGCCCACAGGTACCGGCCCGAGGGAGAACCGGCCGGAGGCATTCGTGCTCCCCACTGCGGGGCCGCCCCTGGAGCCCTCCCAGCTCGCGCGGAGGCTCACCGACTCCACCGCCTTGCCATCCGGGCCCACCACGTGCCCCGTGAGCTCGCGTCCCCGCTCGAGCACGATGTCCGGCAGTTCCGCGTGCAGTGACTTCAGGCCGAGCAGCGGAAGTTCCTGGGGCACGAAGCCGGCGGACTCGATGTGGCTGAAGCAGGCGGACCCGAGCTGGAAGCGCCCCTTGGGGTCGCGCACGCGCATCGAGCCCACCTCGAAGCTCTTGAGCGGATTGCCTTGCGCGTCGACCACGCGGCCGGCGGCGCTCCTCACGCAGCGGGGGGCCAGCACGAGGTCGACCGCGGAGTTGCCCGTCCGAGCCGTGGCATCACCCAGGCCCGCCTCGTGCTGGATGTGGAGCCCGTACTCGCCTTCTCGAAAGGGCTCCAGCGTGAAGCGGCCCTCGGCGTCCGTCGTCGCGGTTGCCAGCTCCCGGGGCCCGGACGTATTGCGGAGGAGGTCGCCATCCAGCGGCACGGAGGGGTAATGCTGCCGGGCCTCCACGGTGGCGCCGGGCACGGGTTGCCCATCCAATCCCCGCACCCGTCCCGAGATGGATGGCGCGGACCGTGGCGCGAAGCGGAGCTCCACGCGCGCATCGTCCGGGCCGGGGCTCGCGTCGAGCTCCTGCCACACGTAGCGCTGGAACCGCTTGCTCTCCATCCAGAAGGCCAGCACCCGATAGCGGCCGGGTGGGGGCGCCGCGTGGCCGGTCTCTCCATGGTCGTTCGTCTGGAGCCAGAGGTTGGTGGCGTCCAGCGACTCGGGGACGACCTGCACATGGCTGCCCGGAAGGGGCGCTCCGTCGGGGCCGAGCACGCGGACCTGGAGCGCGCGTGGGCCCTCCAGCCGTGCACCGGCAGCTGGCACTCCCGCGTCATCAGTGGGTGGGGCGCCAGTCGAGCAGGACGCCAGGGCGGGCAGGAGCAACGCGAGCAGGACACGGAGGAAGGACCGCATGCGGTTGACTCTAAGCGGGACTGCCCATGGACGCGGACCCCCGCTGCATGCGCGGCTCACAAGAAACCGCATGCGGCCGGCGCCAGGCGGGACTGACGGGGGCCGCGGACCGCGCTGCGTGCGCGGCTCGCAAGAAACCACATGCGGCCGACGCCAGGTGGGACTGACGGGGGACGCGGACCGCGCTGCGTGCGCGGCTTGCAAGAAACCACCTGCTGCTCATCCCAGGCGGAGATGCGGACCGCGCCCGGCTCGTGGCTGCCTGCGGTCGACCGACCTCGCGCTGGCCTTCCAGGGTAGGGAAATGGTCGGGGCAGCACGCGCACCTGGGAGCGGGCTTGGACGCGCGGGTATGTGTCTCGCGGAGAGCGGCAGGTCAGGTCGACGCAGAGCCCGGCAGGCAGGACGGCTCGCCGGGTCAACATCCAGACCTTGGGGCGCTTCACGCGGGTGGCCTGTCGAGGCAAGCTGACTCCCGTGTCACGTCGCTCCAGGCTGGGCCTCACACTGCTGCTCTCGGTGCTCCTGCACGCAGCGCTCTTCTTTGCGCTGTCGCGGGTCCCGTCCGCCCGGCTCCCGGGGCAGGCCTCGGTGCAGGTGGTGGAGTTGGAAATCCTGCACGCGTCCCCGAAGACGACGGTGCCGGCTGCTCCCGGCGCGACCGTGCAGCCCCCCGACCGTGTGGTCACCCCTCCTCGACGACAGGTCAAGCGCCCGACATCATCGGAAACGGGGACGCCCGCTCCCCAGGTTGCGACCGTGCCCCCGGAATCCAGCGCTTCCCGGCAGGACACGCCTTCGGAAGTGGAGTCCGGGCAGGACGGCGCGAACGCAGGGGCGCGCCTGAAGTCGGACATACCGTATGCCTCGGCGGCGAAGCGCAAGGCGGCGGAGCGCGAGGCAGCGGAGCGTGCGGCGGCGGAGGAGCACGCGGCGGCGGAGTGGTCCATCCAGGTGCCGGGGAACCTGCTGGGGGAGGGGCTGACGGGAAAGCCGCCCTCGACGGGACGGACGTTGCGCAACACGGGACAGGAGCCTGACCCGCAGGTCATCGCACGGCAGCAGGCGGAGGAGGCGCGCGAGAAGGTGGATGGCTGGGCCCGGGACTCGCTGGCGGCGGCGCGCGCGGAGAGCGGAGCGCCCTCGCCGTACTTCGCGAAGCTGCAGAAGGACTTCTCGAAGGAGCTGGTCAACCCACCGCCGCCGGACCTGAAGGTGCTTGCCTCGCGGATGAAGCGCGAGCAGGTGGAAGCCATCGAGCGTTTTGGCAAGACGGGCACTCCCTATGCCCCGAAGGAGCGAGACCATCGCCTGGAGCAGCGCAACCGGTTTCAGGCCGCCGTGGAAGCGGGACGCGCCGCGAACATGTTCATGGTGGACGTCACCGAGCCCATCCTCGCGCTCGCCGCCGTCGTCGAGGTCCGCCAGGCCCGCGACGGGAAGGTGCTGGACCTGCAGGTGATTGAAGGCTCCGGCGACCCGAGGTTCGACGAGTGGGCCGTCTCCCAGCTCCGCCAGGCCCTCGCCCGGGCGGACGCCCCCGACGACGGCGGCGTGGGCATCCACGACGACGGGATGCGGAGCCGGTGGCGACTGAAGGAGTTCCTCGGCAACCCGAGGGTGCAGATCCACCTGATTGGCGTCTACTGACCCAGGGCCGAAGGAAGCCCGCCGGGTCCACGCCTGTCCGCACCGCGTGAGCTGCTTCCTCCCGAGCCGCCGCCACCGGTTGCTCACCCCATGTCAGACCCACCCGGTAGACAGGAGCGCCTGGAAGGAACGTTCCTTCCAGCCGTGAGTCGCCCGGAGGGGCGGGGGAGGGGAAGGGGCATGGGGATCCTGGAGCAGATGCGTGCCGACGCGATGTGCGAGGCGGCGGGATTGCTGGCGCGTCGCGGGTACGAGCACGTGCAGGCCTCGGAGCTGGCGCGGGCGCTGCGCATCTCGGTGGGCACCCTCTATCGGCGCTACGGCAGCAAGCACGGCTTCGCGCTGGCGGTGCGGGACTTCGCCGAGAATTGCCTGTGCATCCGGGCGCGCAGTGGCTTCGAGTGCCTGCACGACAGGCAGGACACGGACTTCCGCGAGGCCTTCTTCTCCTTCTGGTGGGAGCTGGTCAGTGCGGCCCTGGAGGAGCCCGGCCTCTTCGCCTTCACGTTCCTGCACTGGCACCCGCACGTCCCGGGTCCTCATGCGCGCTACGCTCTCTCGCCGTACGTGCCGCGCTCCCTCGGGCCGCTCCCGTCCTCCGCTCCCGCGACGTCGTATGCGCCAGCCACCTTCGATTCGGATGCGCTGGAGCCGTATGCCCCGGATGACTCCGGGTCCGATGCCCTGGATTCATCTGCGCCAGACGTCCCTGATGCAGATGACCCGAGGCCACGCTCGCCCCAGTCCTCCAGGCCTCGCGCGCCTCGTGCCCTGGGAACGCAGTCTCACGGCAGGGCGGCGAGGGCGCTGGTGCGCGAGATTCTGGAGAAAGGCGAGCGTGAGGGGGCGCTGGCTCCAGGAAGCGCCCGCGCGGGCGAGGGCCTGGTATGGGGCGCGCTGCTGGAGCTCGTACGCGCGCCGGCCGAGGAGGGCGTGCAGGTGACTGAAGCCGAGGTCCTCGCCTCGGCCACGGTCCTCTGGCGGGCCCTGGCTCCCGCTGCGGACTCGGGACCTCAGGGCACGGAGACTCCTCCTCCTGCAGGTACCCTCCAGTCCCCCACGATGCCTGACGGACCCGCGGCAGCGCCTTCGCAGACGCCGCGGGAGCCGATGGCTGGCGCGTCTCTCCTGAGTGAAGCAGCCACGGTGAGGTGTCAGCGGGCTCCAGGCAACGCCCTCGCCCGTGCCGTCTCCTACCGCGCCTCGAGGCTTGAATCAGGTGTCGCCGCGGTGCGTGTACACGGGCGTGCCTCGCGGGGCCGTGCCCTCGGTGGCATGGCCCTCCTTCACCCAGTACTCGATGCCGCCAATCATTTCCTTCACGCGGAAGCCCAGGGCGGCGAAGCGCGCGGCCGCCTTGGTGGAGCCGTTGCAGCCCGGTCCCCAGCAGTAGGTGACGATGACGTCGTCCCTGTTCAGGTGCGCCGTCGTCTCCGCGCTGATGGTCCGCGAGGGGAGGTTGAGCGCACCGGGCACGTGGCGCTCGGCGTAGGCCTCCTTCGCGCGCACGTCCACCACGACGAAGCCCTTCTTGCCACGCTCCAGGTCCAGGTGGACGTCGGCGGGGTCTGTCTCGACGGACAGCTTCGCGAGGAAGTGACGCCGGGCCTCCTCGGGGGCGGCGGCCGGGGTTTCGAGGACGAAGGAGAACGGGGTGGCGACAGCGGTCATGACGAGACCTCCAGGGACTTCGACGCGGGGAAATGTGCCCTCGGAGTGGTCCTTCGGAAAGCTCCATTTCGTGCCACGGGCATGGGCCATTATGGCGGTGGAGACGGTTGCCTGAAAGTCTGGGCCCTGGCTTCATGGCGCCATGCCGAAGCGGGCCGCCGGGGTGTCACTTCCCTTCCTGCAGCCGGACACGGGAGGAGGGGAGCCCCTCCACCGTCAGCTCTACGAGCGCCTGCGGGAGGCCATCCTCTCCGGTGCGCTCGCGCCGCGCAGCCGGCTGCCCTCCACGCGCACGCTGTCGCGCGAGCTGGGCGTCTCGCGAGGCACGGTGGAGGGCGCATTCGCACAACTGGACGCGGAGGGCTTCCTCGAGCGGCGCGTGGGCTCCGGCAGCGTGGTGGCCCTGCCCGAGCATGCGCGTCTGCCCCGCGGCGTCACCGTGACGCCGGGTCGTCGGAATGGCGTCCCGGCCCGTCCGGGCCTGTCACGCCGGGGCCAGCGGCTGGCTCGCGACGTGCTCCCTCCCGAGCCCCGCGACGTCCAGCCCTTCACCCCGTGCCTGCCCGCGCTGGACCTCTTTCCCACGCGCTTGTGGGGACGCGCGGTGGCGAAGCAGGTCCGGCTGCTCGGACCGGAGTTGATGACAGCGGGAGAGCCCGCGGGCTTCCGTCCGCTGCGAGAGGCGATTGCCGCGCACCTGGGCACGGCGCGCGGGGTGCGCTGTGCGTGGCGGCAGGTGCTCGTGCTCTCCAGCACGCAGCAGGCGCTGGACCTGTCCGCGCGGCTGCTGCTGGATGAAGGGGACGCGGTCTGGCTGGAGGAGCCCGGCTATCTCGGGGCTCGCGCCGCATTCGAGTCCGCGGGGGCGCGCGTGTTGTCGGTGCCGGTGGACGCGGAGGGGCTGCGCGTCGAGGTGGGGAGGCGTCGCGCGCCCGGGGCGCGGCTGGCCTACGTCACGCCGTCACACCAGTACCCGCTCGGCGTGACGCTGAGCCTCCCCCGGCGGCTGGCGCTGCTGGAGTGGGCCCGGGCCGCGAGCGCCTGGGTGTTCGAGGACGACTACGACAGCGAGTTCCGCTACGCCACGCGCCCGCTGGCGGCGATTCAGGGCCTGGATGTCGCGGGACGCGTCCTCTACGCGGGCACCTTCAACAAGGTGATGTTTCCCTCGCTGCGGCTCGCGTTCCTCGTCGTCCCGGAGGCGCTGGTGGACGCCTTCACCGCCGCGCGGGCCGCCACGGATGGCCACGCGCCGCTGCTCTCCCAGGCGGCCATGGCGCACTTCATGGAAGCCGGGCACTACGCCGCGCACCTGCGGCAGATGCGCCTGGCCTACGCCGAGCGCAGGGACGCGCTGCTGGATGCCCTGCGTCGCGAGGCTGGCGGGTGGCTGCGCCCCGGAGCGGCGGAGGCGGGCATGCACGTGACGACGTTCCTCGCGTCGGGCGCGCGGGACGAGGACGTCGTGCGGCGCGCGCAGGGGAGGCGGCTCGGGGTTCGCGGGCTGTCGCCGCTCTATCTGGGCCGCGACGCGGAGCAGGGGCTGGTGCTGGGCTTCTCCGGAGCGAGCCCCGCGGGACTGCGCGCGGCCGTGCGCGTGCTCACGCGGCTGCGGGACGGCTGAGCCTTCAGCGCCCCTCTCCCTCCATCAGGAAGTCCACGATGCTCTTCCACATGGCCTCGAACTGGGGCCGGCGGAAGCCGGAGCCGGAGATGAGCCAGTCCACGTGCGGCGGCTGGTGCGCCGGCTGGTCGAAGTGGCCAATCGCATCCAGGTGGTCCGCGCGCACCGCCGCCAGCACGCGGCCGTACACCTGCGAGCGCGTGGGGACGATGCCGTCACACGCCGTGGGCCCCGGCAGCGCCCCATAGGCCTGCACCAGGGCCGCCGTCTGCGCGGGCGTGTGCGGCGGCAGCGACGTCAGCGGCATCCGCTGCGTCTGCCCGTACACCAGCGCGTAGATGGTGTGCGTCAATTGCGCGTACGGGTCCAGCCCGGCGGCCATGCGCGTGCGGAACGACGGCGGCCGCGCCTGCGTCACCACCGAGCCGTACCGCACCCCGGGCCGGTCGACGGTGCTCGCGTTGAAGAGGTCGATGCCCTCCGGCGTGAGCTGCGGAATCAGCGACGTGTCGTTGCCCACGTCACTGAGGAACTTCGCCACCGCGTCCCGCCGCTCGGAGGAGAAGTCCCCCAGCAGCTGGTCATAGAGCTGGTCCAGCAGCGTGGGCTTCCACCCGAGGGTGTCGTCCACGCGCGCCAGCACGTGCCCGAAGCGGAACGCCACCCGCAGCGGCAGTCGCCCGTAGCGCAGCACGTACACCGTGAAGAGCGACAGCAGCTTCAATATCTTCTGGCCGAACAGGCCCATGAAGAACGTGGCCAGCGGCGTGCCCGCGTGCGGCGTGGACACCGTCACCACCGAGCGCACCCGCTGTGCGAAGGGCTCCAGGTCCAGCCCCTCCGCCAGCTGTGCCCCGGGGCTGACGAACAGCCGCGAGTCCAGCCCGCCCGTCGAGTGGCCCACGAGGTGGATGGGCCCGTCGTCGCCGGCCGCCGTCTCCTGCACGGCCTTCAGCAGGTCCGCCGTGCGCGTCCGGATGGAGGCCGTCGGGTGCGAGAGGACAATCGTCACCTCGGATTCCACCCCGCGGCGGGCCAGCTCCGCCTTGAGGTAGTCGTACGCGTGGCCGAAGTAGATGAGCTCGCCCAGGTTGATGAAGCCGAAGAAGCCAGGGACGAGGTAGACGTGGTGCTTCGCGGGCATTGCCCCCCACCATACCTGACGCGACGCGTGAAGCCCCGCCGGGAATGCGCCCCACGCATGGTGGTTGACGCGCGCCTGTCCTCATGACGAGAACGGGCTTCTACTCCCAGTCATTCCAGAAGGACGACCGCACGTGGACCGCAGACTGCTCGCACTCGGCCTGCTGCTGTCCCTCCCCGCCTCGGCGGACGAGGGCATGTGGACCTACGACGCATTTCCCTCGGAGGCCGTGAAGAAGGCCTACGGCTTCGCGCCCACGCAGGCGTGGCTGGACAAGGTCCGCCTCGGCTCGGTGCGGCTGGCCGGCGGCTGCTCCGCCAGCTTCGTGTCACCCGACGGCCTGGTGATGACCAATCACCACTGCATCCGGGCGTGCATCGAGGACCTGTCCTCGCCGAAGCAGGACCTGCTGGCGAAGGGCTTCGTGGCGAAGACGCCCGCCGAGGAGCGCCGCTGCCCCAAGGTGGAGGCCAACCAGCTGGAGAAGATGACGGACGTCACCGAGCGGATGAACGCGGCGACGAAGGGCCTTGCCGGCGCCGCCTTCAACACCGCGCTCAAGAAGGAGATGGCCGCGGCCGAGTCCGAGTGCGCCACCTCCGTGGACCGGCGCTGTGACGTGGTGACGCTCTTCAACGGCGGGAAGTACCACCTGTACCAGTACCGCCGCTTCCAGGACGTGCGGCTCGTCTTCGCGCCCGAGTTCTCCATGGCCGCCTTCGGTGGCGACCCGGACAACTTCAACTTCCCGCGCTTCGGCTTCGACGCGGCCTTCCTGCGCGTGTGGCAGGGCGACGCGCCGGCGAAGAGCCCGGACTTCCTGCCGTGGGCGAAGGAGGGCGCGAAGGAAGGGGACCTCGTCTTCGTCTCCGGCCACCCCGGCGGCACCGAGCGCAAGGCCACCGTGGCCGAGCTGGAGTTCCAGCGCGACGTCAACCTGCCGTACACGCTGCTCCAGCTCGCGGAGCTGCGCGGCATGCTGCGCGAGTTCGCCAGCACCTCGCCCGAGCGCTACCGCACCACGCGCTCGCGGCTGCGCGCCGTGGAGAACGGCCTCAAGGCGCTGCGCGGCCGGCAGCAGGCGCTGGCCGACCCGGCGCTGCTCGCGCGCAAGCGCCAGGAGGAGGCCGAGCTGCGCAAGAAGGTGGACGCCAACGCGCAGGTGAAGGCCGCCACCGCGGGCGCGTGGGAGGAGACGGCGCAGGCGCTCGACGCGTACCGCCGCATGCTCCCCCAGTACAAGATGAAGGAGGGCACGGACGCGTACCCCGGCGAGCTCTTCGCTATCGCCCGGCACCTGGTGCGCGCCGCCGAGGAGCAGCCCAGGCCCAACGCGGAGCGGCTGCGCGAGTACACCGATGCCCAGCTGCCCTCCCTGCGCCAGCAGCTGCTGCGCGACGCGCCCATCGCCGTCGAGCTGGAGCAGGCGACGCTGGCCTTCGGCCTCAACCGCGTGCGCGAGACGCTGGGCGCGGATGACCCCTTCGTGCAGCAGGTGCTCGGCCGTGAGGCCCCCGCGGACCTCGCCCGCGCGCTGGTGAAGGGCACGAAGCTGGGCGACGTGAAGGTGCGCCAGGCGCTGCTCGAGGGCGGCAGGGCGGCGGTGGAGGCGTCGAAGGACCCGATGATTCTGCTCGCGCGCAAGGTGGACGCGGAGGCCCGCGCGGTCCGCAAGCGCTACGAGGACACGGTGGAGGCGGTGCTCAAGCGCAACGGCGAGCGCATCGCCAAGGCGCACGTCGCGGTGTACGGCACCTCCGGCTACCCGGACGCCACCTTCACCCTGCGCCTCAACCACGGGCAGGTGAAGGGCTGGGACGAGAATGGCCGCGCCGTGGCGCCGCTCACCACCTTCGGCGGCGCCTATGCGCGCCACACCGGCAAGGAGCCGTTCAAGCTGCCGGACTCCTGGATGAAGGCGCAGGGCAAGGTGCCCGCGGCGACGCCGCTGGACGTGGCCACCACCAACGACATCATCGGCGGCAACTCCGGCTCACCCCTGGTGAACCGGGAAGGACGCGTGGTGGGGCTCATCTTCGACGGCAACCTGCACTCGCTCGGTGGCCGGTACGCGTACGTGCCCGAGACGAACCGCGCCGTCGCGGTGCACGGGGACGGCATCCTCGCCGCCCTGGAGCACATCTACGGCGCCACCCGCGTGGTGGGCGAGCTGCGCGCCGCCAGTGACGCCAGCGTCCCGCCCGCGAAGTAGGCTCCGGCTTCGGGATGCAGGAGGTCGGCTCCCGGGCCGGCCTCCTGCTTTCTCAAAAGTCAGAGGCATTAATCCCTCTCTCTGAAGCCGGGAGCGGGGTGGACAACTCGCCAAGGGGTGTCGGGGGGGACAGGATAGAATGGGCTTTCGGGTCTGAGCGCCCATCCTTCATGCCTTCCTCCGTGACTCGCGATATCCCCCTCGGCACCGTCCTGAGGGAAACCTACGAAATCGTCGGCGTGCTGGGCCGGGGCGGCATGGGGACCGTCTTCCTGGCCAACCACCTGCGGCTTCCCGGCCGGCAGGTGGCCATCAAGGTGCTGCGCGGCGACGGGGGCCTGGGCAAGGAAGTCTATCTGCGCTTCCGCCGCGAGGCGGAAATCGCCTCGCGCCTGGGGCATCCGAACATCGTCGAGGTGCTCGACTTCCATAACCTGGAGGACGGCTCGCCGTTCCTCGTCATGGAGTGCCTGCGCGGGCAGCCCCTGTCCCGGCGGCTGCGGCGGGGGAGCCTGACGCTGGAGGAGGTGCTCTCCATCTCGCGGCAGATGGGCTCGGCGCTGCAGGCGGCCCACCGCGCGGGCATCGTCCACCGGGACCTCAAGCCGGGGAACGTGTTCCTCATGCCCATGGAGATGGGCGGCGTCGTCATGGAGCACGTGAAGCTGCTCGACTTCGGCATCTCCAAGGTCATCGACTCGCAGAGCATCAACACCCAGGGCGGCATCCTGCTGGGCACGCCGCAGTACATGGCGCCCGAGCAGGCCCAGGGGAAGAACCAGGAGGTGGACCCCCGGACGGACATCTTCGCCTTCGGGTGCATGGTGTACGAGATGCTGGCGCGGCGGCTCCCGTTCAAGGACGGGCCGCTTCCGGAGCTCATCTGGCGCATCGTCTATGACCCGCCGCAGTCGCTGGCGGCGCTGGTCCCCGGCCTGCCTCCGAACGTGGTGAAGGCGATTGAGCGGGCCCTGGAGAAGAAGCCGGAGAATCGCTACCCCGACGTGGGCAGCTTCATCGCCGAGCTGACGGGGAGTCCGCTGCAGACGCTGCCTCCCAGCGCCATTCCCGTGCCCGCCCTGTCGGTCCGTCCTTCCCAGCTGGAGACGGTGGGCGGAAGGCGCGAGCCCCCGGCCGCGAGCGCACCCGCGTCGAGGGCGGAGACGGTGTCGGAGCGGCGTCCGCTCCAGCCGTCCTCGGCCGCGTCGGTGGAGGCCTCGGCGAAGCGGCCCGTCGTCAATGTGCCGCTCCACGAGGTGTCCACCATGACGGTGGAGGGGCCTCCGGAGGCGATGGCTCCCCGGGCGGAGCCCGAGGTGCTGGTGACGCCTCCCGGAGGCGCCACGCACGTGGTGCGCCCGGACGTCGGCGTCGCCCAGGGGCCCGCGCCATTCATCGAGACGAAGCGCTCCGGGAAGCGCTGGTGGGTGGCGGCCGCAGTGCTCGTCCTCGTCGGTGCCGTGGGGCTCGCCGTGGGGCTGTCGCCGGGCGTCACCGGGCCGAAGCCCGACGCCCCCGTCGTGCGAGGAGATGCTCCTGTCGGACCGACGCCACCCCGCCCCGAGGTCGCGAACGCGGGGACAGGCGTGGGGCCCGCGCCGACGCGGCCCGAGCCGGGGGGCGTAGCGCCCTCGGGCACCGGTCCGTCCAGTCCCGTGCAGCCGGAGGCCGCGCAAAAGGGGCCCTCGCCGGGGGCCGTGCCCACGCAGCCGGGGCCGTCGGGCACGGCGCAGGTGATGCCCGCGCAGCCGGGGCCGTCGGGCACTGCGCAGGCGATGCCCTCGCAACCGGGGCCTTCCGCGCCGTCGGGCACGGCGCAGGTGATGCCCGCGCAGCCGGGGCCGTCGGGCACGGCGCAGGTGACGCCCGCGCAGCCGGGGCCTTCCGCGCCGTCGGGCACGACGCAGGTGCCGCCCGCGCAGCCAGGACCGTCGGGCACGGCGCAGGTGACGCCCGCGCAGCCGGGGCCTTCCGTGCCGTCGGGCACTGCGCAGGCGACGCCCGCGCAGCCCGGTACGACGCAGGCGGAGCCGCGACAGACCGCTCCGGTACCGTCGCAGCCGATGGCCGCGCAGCCTCCGGTGAACACGGGCACCTCCCCGTCCCCTTCCGACATGTCCGGTGAGGCGAAGACGCCCGGCGGTTCCGTGAGGGCGCGCACGCCGACGCAGAAGGGGAAGAGCCCGTCGGGGCCCATCTCCGAGGCGGCGCTGGTGGACCTCAAGGCGGCGGAGCGGGCCCTGGCGCGCGGGGACGCGGACGAGGCGCTGCACCTGGTCCGCCGCAGTCAGCGGGTGCAGGTCACCGGCACCTCCTACGCGCTCCTCGTCCGCGCGCACTGCCTCCAGAAGGACCTCTCCAATGCCCGCACCGCGTGGCCGAGCGTCCCCGCCTGGGAGCGCACCCGCGTGCGTCAGTACTGCAAGCAGTACGACATCGCGCTCTGAGCACCGGGCCCGCGCGTCGGGCCCGCGCCGAGCTTCCACCCCGAGGTGAGCTGCCTTGAGAAACCTGCTGGCCATGAGTGTCGTCTTCACCGTCGCGCTCGGCTGTGCCCGCGGCGTCCGTCCCACCGGCCCGGGCACCCATCCGGTGGCGAAGGGCACCGTCTACTCGGCCCCGAGCGGCGAGTCGGTGAGCGTCGTCCCGCTGCTGCCCCTCGAGGAGCGCAAGTACCTCATCCAGTTCCAGGTCCCCGGTGATGACCATGACGGGAAGGTGCTCCTCCACACCGCCACCGAGGACGGGACGGAGTTCTGGGCGCGCTGGCGCGGCCGGAACATGCGCCTCTTCCAGGAGCGGAAGAGCTTCCGGAGGAAGACCGGCGACTTCATGATTTCGAGCGTCCTGAAGGACGGCGTCATCCACGTGAAGCCCGACGCCGAGCGCACCGCCGCGCTGAGCTCCGAGGACGTCCAGGAGCTGTACCTGCGCCAGTTCTCGGACGGCACGCTCGCCAGGGGCGAGGCCTTCGACAAGGCCTTCTGGTCCAGGGACCATGACCGGCAGCTCGCCGAGGCGCTGAAGGCCCTGAACACGTCATGCGGCTCCTCGGTGACGGCGGCCATCACCTGGGACGCCATTCCCCAGAAGCTGCTCGATGACGGAGAGGCCATCGGCGGCTACTGCGCCAGGCCGCTCGAGGCGCTCAAGTCGCTGTGCGACGAGTCGGAGGAGGCGCGGCGCACCGTGCAGGCGAAGGTGAAGCGCGTGGACTGCCGCGCCGGTGAGCGCTTCTCCGGCCGCATCGAGGCGGACACCGTGCAGTGGAGCATCGCCCCCGGCGCGGACAGCATGGGCGCCGAGCAGATTACCCAGTACTTCATGGACACCCTCTAGGCGGGAGCCCGCGCATGTCACCCTCACGAGTCCTCGCCCTGGCGGTCCTCCTCTCCTCCGGTGTGTCCCCGGCCCTCGAGCCGCCCTGGGGCCCGGGGAAGAACCTGGGCCAGCGCATGGCCCTCGAGCGCACCTCGCTGTGCACCGACGGCAGCGGCCACTACGTCGCGTCCACGCCCTTCCCGGGCAAGTCCCACGTCCAGCTCTTCTACGGGGACGGGAAGCGCTTCCATGAGATGCCGCTGGCGCCCAACAGCCTCTGGATTCCCACGGGCTCATTCCTGGACCCGCGCTTCGAGAACCCCGAGGCCAACAGCAACGTGAACGACAGCGGCCTCGACCTGCGGCCCTACTCGCGCGTCGAGGTGGACCCGAAGGCGAAGACGTGTGCCGTCACCTGCGGCCGGCGCACCACGCCCTTCACGCTGGTGGAGCCCGCCCAGGCCCGCGAGCTGCTGCTCAAGGCCACCTACGAGCCGAGCCCGCAGAAGTACGCGCCGCATGCCCTGCTGCGGGACGCGAAGGGCGCCTACTACCTCGTGGAGAAGAGCACGCCCACGTCCGGCCTGAAGGGCTACCGCGTCTCCATCGGCCCGCGCGGCCGGCTCAAGCCGCAGCAGATGCTCAACGTCGTCGAGGACTCGAAGGGGGAAATCTTCTCCACGAAGGGCGGGGACTTGCAGCTCGTGCTGGACCGCGAGCAGCCCTCGTTCTGGGTTGTGAAGAAGAAGCGCAGGGAGCTGCGCCCCGTGCCCGTGGAGGACAACCGCCTGCTCATCTACAACGAGCTGGGCGTCTACACCGGCGCGCGCCTGGGCACGCCCTGCGACGACCTGTAGCCGACCTTCGCTCTGTCCTGACTCCGACCTCACCCGACCTCCCGAGTCCGCCCGTGGACAGCCCACGCGCGAACTGCTCGGGAGGTTGGTGCATTGCGTCAGTGATGACCTATCCTGATGGGAGTGAATAGGATGGTTTACGCAATGTCCACCACCTCGCAGTCCAGCCTGGAGCCGACGCCGGGGGGCCAACCTCCCCTGGCGCCTCCGGGGCCGGGGTTTGCGGGGGTGGTGGGGCTGCGCCCGTCGTACGGCCGCGCTCCCGGTGGCGAAGGGTCGTCCGGGGCCCGGTCCCAGCCGGGACGGGGGGCCCGGCTGGGACCGGGGACCCCGTCGTGAAGTAACGTCGTCCACTGTCTGTGCCGGGGGGAGGGGAGCTGAGCGATGGTGATGGAGGCACCGGAACCCAGGAAGCTTTCTGCGATCCTGTTCACGGGCATCGAAGGCCCGGGGCGGGACTCGTGGCGCGACGACGCGCTCCAACAACTCTGGCGTGACGAGCACGCGTCGCTGGTGCGCGAGCTGCTGCCTCGCCACGGCGGCCGCGAGGTGAAGCGGCTGGAGGACGGCTTCCTGCTGGAGTTCGAGGGCGGGCTGGCCGCGGTGGACTTCGGCCTGGAATTGCAGCGCACGCTGGCGGCGCGCAACGGCGGTGTCGGGGCCGAGCGCCGCATGGTGCTGCGCGTGGGCGTGCACCTGGGCATGGTGGTGCACCGCGACGGCGACGTGTTCGGCGAGGGCGTCAACCTGGCGGCCCGCATCGAAGCGCTGGCCCGGCCCGGCACGCTCTACGTCAGCGAGACGGTGGCGCGGCAGGTGGAGGGCCGGCTGCCCAGGCCGCCGGTGCGGCTGGGACGCGGGGAGATGAAGAACATCCGCCTGCCGGTGGCCGTCTACCGCATCGACCCGCCCGAGCGCCGCAACCGGGTGACGCTGCTGACACGGATGCGCTCGTTCCTGGGCCGCAGGGGGCCGGCGAACTGAAGCCCGCGCGCGCGGGGCCGGACGGCGTTAGGGTGCCGCCATGTCCCAGTCCCACGCCCCGCTCACGCTCGTCGTCGGTACGAAGAACTACTCCTCCTGGTCCCTCCGCCCCTACCTGGCGCTGGCCCACACCGGTCAGCCGTTCCAGGAGGTGGTGATTCATCTCGGGGAGCCGGACTCCACGCGGAACATCCTCCAGCACTCGCCCAGCGGGCGCGTGCCGCTCCTGAAGCACGGCGAGCTGTCCATCTGGGACTCGCTGGCCATCTGCGAGTACCTCGCGGAGACCTTCCCCGAGGCGCGCCTGTGGCCCGAGGACAGGGCGGCCCGCGCGGTGGCGCGCTCCGTGACGGCGGAGATGCACTCGGGCTTCGCGGCGCTGCGGCAGCACATGAACATGAACATCCGCGCCCGGAAGCCCGGCCAGGGCCGCGCGCCCGGCGTGGCGGAGGACATCACGCGCATCCAGGCCATCTGGAACGAGTGCCGCTCCCGCTTCGGCCAGGGCGGCCCCTTCCTCTTCGGCCGGTTCTCGATTGCAGACGCCTTCTACGCGCCTGTCGTCACCCGCTTCGTGACGTATGACGTGACGCTGGACGCGGTGGGCGCCGCGTACCGCGACGCGGTGCTCGCCCTGCCGTCCTTCCAGAAGTGGAGCGAGGCGGCGCAGCACGACAAGCCGGTGGCGAAGTACGACTGACGCCGCGGCGGACGCGCCCCGGCTGAGCACGTCGCGGCGGTGTCTCGCGCGAGGCCCGGCCTCAGCCGAGCGCGCCTTCTCGCACGCGCGTGAAGAGCTCGTCGTAGCGGCCCTCCGCATAGGCGCGCGCCAGCTCCGGGTAGCGGCCCTGGCGCAGCTCGCGGAGGTACGCGTACTTCGCGGCGTGGTAGCCCGCCACGGCCCACGCCAGGCGGGACGCGTCCGTGCCGCCGCGCCACAGCGCGCCCTTGAGCACGCAGTCGCGCACCCAGGCCGCCACCCGCTGCACGCCCACGGGCTTGAGTCGCCGGTGCTCGGCGTGCGCACGCAGGGCCCAGAGCAACGCGTAGCGCTCCTCCTTCGCCGAGCGTCGCGCCACCGACGTCGCGAAGCGGTGCTCAATCGGCGCGTGCACCCGGCCGCCCGGCATCTTCGGCAGCGCCTCGTGGACAATCTGCTCCGCCCGCCACATCGCCCGCTCCCGCCGCACCAGGCGCGCGCGCCACTGGGTGCGGAAGAGGAAGCGGTGCCCGTCCAGCTCCGCCCAGTCCCGCCGGGGCAGCCGGTACACCGCCTCGCCGGGCGAGGACGCCTTCCACGCGCGCAGCGTCTCCACCGCCTCCGCCGACAGCGACTCGTCCGAGTCCAGGAAGAAGACGTAGTCACACGGCCCCAGCGCCGCCACGGCCGCGTCGCGCGCCGCCCCGTAGCCTCGCCACGCGTGCGGCACCGAGCGCGCCCCCAGCGAGCGCGCCAGCTCCGCCGAGCCGTCCGTGGCCCCGGAGTCCAGCGCCACCACCTCGTCGCAGAGGGCCAGGAGCCCCCGCAGGCACGGCTTCAGCGTGTCGCGGTTGTCGCGGTGCAGGACGTAGCCGCCGAGCCTCACAGCCCCAGCCCCATCAGCTGCGCGTCGAACGCGTCCGCGGTGGTGAAGAGGTGGCCGCGCAGGCCGAGCGCGTTGGACGCGTCCACGAACTCCTGGAGGTCGTCGAAGAAGGCGGCCTCGTGCGGGGCGCAGCCCACGCCCTCCAGCGCCAGCCGGTAGATTTCCGGCTCCGGCTTCACGTGGCCCACCTCGCAGCTCATCACCACGCTGTCGAAGCGCTTCAGCAGCGGCAGCAGGGGCTTCAGGTACGCGGCATGGAGCGCGTTGGTATTGGAGACGAGCCCCAGCTTCACCCGCCCCACCAGCCCCTCCACGCGCGGCAGCACCGCGGCGTGCAGGGTGAAGTGGCTGCTCCAGAGCGGCGCGAACTCCGCCATGGGCAGGTCCACGCCCAGCGCGCGGCACACGTCCTGGCGGATGCCCTCGGCGTCCAGCAGGCCCCGGTTGGCGGCCGTCCAGCCCGCGCCGGTGAGCCGCAGGCCCACCTCCGGACCGGTGAGCCCCGCGCGCGCCGCCAGCCGCGCGAAGAGCAACGCGTTGTCATGGAAGACGAGGACGTTGCCCAGGTCCAACAGCACCGCCTTCACCGCCGCCATGCAGCCTCCTCGGAAGTCAGATTCGGTAGGCGCGTGCCACGGCCTGCATCTGCTCGGACACCTCTCGCAGGAGCGCCGCCGCCTTGGTGGTGGCCACCAGGCCCTGCTGGGTGTCGTTCATCATCGAGGACAGGTCCGTCACCGCGCCGAAGATTTGAGCGATGCCCGCGTTCTGCTGGGCCACCGCACCGGCAATCTGCCTCACCGCGGACGCGTTGTCCTGGATGATGGTGGCCAGCTCCTTCAGCCTGTCCCCGCTGCTGCGCACCTGCTCCAGCCCCGCCTCCACGCGCGAGTGGCCCGCCTCCGTCATCTTCGCGGTGGAGAGGATGGCGCTGCCCAGCTCGTTGAGGATGTCGCGCACCCGCACCGTGGAGTCGATGGACTGGTCCGCCAGGCTGCGGATTTCGCGCGCCACCACGCCAAAGCCCTTGCCGTGCTCGCCCGAGCGCGCCGCTTCGATGGCCGCGTTGAGCGCCAGCATGTTGGACTGGTCCGCCAGGTCCTTCACCGTCTGGGTGATGCCGCCAATCTGCCGCGTGCGCTCGTTGAGCTGGGAGATGCGCTCGGTCATCTGCCGGGACTGGTCCAGCAGGGACTGGAAGCCGCCGAGGCTGTCGCGGATGTCCTCCTCGCCCTCCTGGCCCGCCTCCTGCGCGCGCACGGCCCTCGTCAGCACCGCGTCCGCCTTCTCCGCGGCGAGCAGCGACGTCTGCTTGATTTCCTGCGCCGTCACCTGCGTTTCCTGCAGGGCGGAGGCCTGGCGCGCCACGTTGCGCTCCTGCTGGGCGGCGGCGCTCTGCAGCTCGGCCACGGTGTCGCTGAGCACGCGGGTGCCGCGGTGCAGGCTGTGCGCCGTGTCGCGCAGCTGCTTCACCAGCTGGCCGAAGGCATCCGCCAGCTCGCCCACCTCGTCGTCGCCCGCCTTCACGTCGAGGGCCTGGGTGAGGTCACCCTCGCGGACGATGCGCGTCACCGCCTCGCGCAGGGCCAGCACCGGCCGGGTGATGCCGCGCGCGAGCAGCCACGCGCCCGCCACGCCCAGCGCCAGGAAGCCGGCGGCCAGCAGCATCGCCACCGTGCGCGCCTGGCTCACCGGCGCATAGGCCTCGTCCGGGGACACCAGCGCCTCGAAGCGCCAGCCGTCGCCCGCGTCCTTCACATCCGTGCCGTTGACGGCCGACACCGCCAGCAGCTCCGCGTCCGTGCCGCCCGCCGCGCCGCGCGAGTCGTAGAGCACCGCGCCGTCCGGACGCCGCAGCACCAGGGCGAAGCTCTCGAGGTTGCGCTGGCTGGCGCGGACCAGCGAGGGGCGCACCAGCTCGTCCACCTGGGCCCAGTCGAAGGCGGCCATCAGCACGCCCATGCGGCGGTCCGACGCGGGGTCGACCACGGGCGCCGCCAGCGACAGCACGCGCACGCCGAGGACGGGGTCCTCCGTGGTGACGCCCTCCGCGGTGGTGCGGCCCTGCTGGGCCTCGCGGAACCAGGCGCTCGTGCGCACCAGCTCCGGGTCGGCCGCGTACGCGTCGCGCAGCGCCGGCATGCTGGCGGACACCGCGTGGCCCTCGTCGTTGAAGAGGACGATGCCGTTGAGGGTGAGGTAGCGGCGCTGGAGCAGCGTCAGCAGCACGTCCGCGGACTGGGTGTTGCCGGTGCGCAGCGCGGAGCGCACGTCCGAGTCCTCCGCCCAGTTGCGCAGGCTCGACTCGCGCTCGGCGAGCGTCGCCTCCATCAGGTCCTTCACGCCCTCGGCTTCCCGCAGCAGCGACGCGTGAATCTGCTCTTCCATCATCCGACGCGCGTTGCGCGTCTGGAGCCAGTTGAGCGTCAGCAGCGGAACGACGGACAGGAGGGCGACGTACAGGGTCAGGCGCCCGCGAAGCGAGAGGGCACCCAGGAAGCGAAGGGACATGTGGCTCGGGGCTCGGAGGACGGGGGCCCCCCGAGGAGGTGGCCCCCGCCCTATACCAGAGCCCCGCGCGCGCGGGGGCCTTCCGCGCTCCCTTGCCTAGAGGACGGGCACCCGGTCGGGCAAGTCCCTGGCTGGCACGTTGGAGTAGTCCGCGTCCACGTCCAGCAAGACGCGCTGCTTTACCCGCGAGCTCAGCAAGCGCCGCACGCGTCCCAGGAATTCAGGAGGCGCTGCGATGACGAGTTTGTCGAAGGCCTGGCGATCATGCCCCTTGTCCAGGAAGTCGGACAACTCGCGGGCGAAGCGGTCATGCTCCAGCTCCTTGCGCCCGTTGGGCTCGTTCTCCGGGGGCGGGCCGTGGAGCGTGCCTGCATTCGGGTTGTCCGGCTGATTGAGCAGCTCGAAGGCCTTGGCGCGGCTCTCTTCGTGCTGGAACTCCTCCACCAGTCGCCAGTCCCCCTGCGCCTTCGCGTCCGTCGCGAAGAGCCGTGCACGGCTCGCGTTCCCCACGAGAATCCAGAGCGTTCCATCCGCCATGTCGTTTCTCTCCTTTAGGAAGGGAGATGAGGACCGGCGTGGCCCCCGGCAAGCTTCCGTCACCGAGCCGAGCCCCCGTCGTGCGCAGGGCAGGCGGCCATGTCCCACCCTTGCCTGACGGGGTTGCCTTCACGGAAGGGGTGCACGGACCAGGATCATTCCGTTGTGGGGGGGTGACAGGGTAGAACGTTCAGTATGCGTATTCCCGCCGCCTCCTCTGTCGCCCTGCTGGCGCTCGCGCTGTGGGTCCACCCCGCGTGGGCCCAGGAGCAGGGCGGGCTGGGCCTGGACCTCAGCAGCGACACCACGACGCAGGAACAGCCGGGCGACATGGGGCTGGACCTGCGGGCGGACGACCCGAAGACGGAGCTGATGCCGCGCTTCGTGCTGCTGGGGCTGGACACGCCCGAGCGGGCCGGCGCGCAGCAGTCGGCCGTCTGGCTGAGGGCGCTGGCGCGCGGGGCCATGTCCTCCGGGATGGTGACGCTGGGGGCCAACCTCCAGGAGGCGCGCGAGCGGCTGGCGGATGGCTATGACGCGGCGGTGCGCTGCGCGGAGGCCTCGTGCCTGGCGGAGCCGGCCGAGTCGCTGGACGCGGACCTGCTCACCACCGCGCGGCTGTCCCTGGAGGACGCGGGCTGGACGCTGCGGGCGTGGACGTATGACCGGGACCGGCGCGTGGTGCACGAGGACGTGGTGACGGGGCGCAACCCGAAGGACGCCGCCTTCCAGAAGGAGGCCACCACCAAGCTGTCCAACCGGATGATGGCCCTGGCCCGGCCGCGCGCGGTGCTGAAGGTGAGCGTCAACGTGTCCACGGCGGTGGTGAAGGTGGGCGAGCGCATCCTCGGCGTGGGCAGCGTGGAGGCGCGCCTGCCCCCGGGCACCGCGCAGCTCGAGGTGTCCGCGGACGAGTACAGCACCTTCACCCGGACGCTGAACCTCAAGCCCGGCGCGCGCGAGGCGGTGGAGGTGCGGCTGGAAATCTCGGGCCCGGCACCGGAAGGCCCCGGCGACGACGCGGTGGCGAGGGCGTCGGGCCGCGGCGGCGGCGGCGCTTCCATCTTCAAGCGGCCGGCGCTCTACACCGCGCTGGTGGGCCTGGCGGCGGTGGGCGTGGGCATGGTGATGGGCAAGAGCGCCAAGGACGTGGAGGCCCGCGCGGGCGACGCGGACGGGGACGGCATCTTCGACGTGAGCCGCAAGGAGCGGCTGGACGCGCAGTCGCAGGCCAACCTCGCCACGGCGCTCATCGCCGGAGGCGGCGTGGTGGCCGCCGGCAGCGTGGTGTGGCTGGTGGTGGTGCCCGCGCGCAGTACCCCTTCTTCCTCGCTGGAGCCGGGCGGGCGCGGCGATGCCGCGTCCTCCACGGCGCTCCACCTCGTCGTCGGCGGGAGCTTCTGAGCCTCTTATGAAGACCTTCAATCCCTGGCTGCGCTCGCTCTGCGCCCTGCTGCTCCTGTCCGGCGCGGCGGGCTGCAAGGTGGAGTTCCCCAACGACGTGCCCTACACCTGCGACGCGGACGCGGACTGTGGCGGCGACGGCTACCTGTGCACGGCGCTGCCCAACGACGGGCCGAAGTACTGCTGCCTCCCGGAAGAGGCCGAGCGCTGCAACAACGTGGACGACGACTGCGACGGCGCCGTCGATGAGCTGGACACGTCCTGCTACACGGGCCCCGAAGGGACCAGCGGCCATGGCACGTGCCGCCCGGGCCTGTCGGCGTGTGACCGCAACGGCGCCATCATCTGCGTCAACCAGGTGCTCCCGGTCAACGAGGAGTGCAACGGCAAGGACGACGACTGCGACAACAGCGTCGACGAGGACTTCGACCTCCAGTCCGACCCGGGCTACTGCGGCCGCTGCGACGTGGCCTGCACCTTCCTGCAGAACTGCGTGAATGGTGAGTGCGTCCGGCGCGGCGAGCTGGACTGCGGCAACGGCGTGGACGACAACAACGACGGCCCGGCCGACTGCGCGGACCGCGACGACTGCGACAACCAGGCGTGCGGCGAGGGCTGCGTGTGCCGCAACGGCCGGAGGACGGAGGCCAACTGCGGCGCCGGTGGCGACGAGGACAACGACGGGCTCACCGACTGCGCGGACCGCGACGACTGCGACAACAAGGCCTGCGGCACGGGCTGCGCGTGCGTGAATGGCCGCAAGGAGGAGACGGAGTGCGGCAATCAGACGGCCCAGAGCGCTCCCATCGACGATGACGGCGACGGCTCCGCCAACTGCCTGGACTCGGACTGCGACCGGCAGGCGTGCGGCGACGGGCAGATCTGCCAGGTCAACGCGTGCGTCGAGGGTGACTGCGCCAACGGCGTGGACGACGACGCCAGGAACGGCATCGACTGCGCGGACACCGCGTCCTGCACCGGCGAGCCCTGCGGCCAGGGCTGCACGTGCGGCGGCGGCAAGCGGACGGAGACGGACTGCACCGACGGCATCAGCAATGACGGTGACCCGGAAATCGACTGCGCGGATTCGGACTGCAACACCAAGGTGTGCGTGGCCGGCGAGTCGAACACGGCGTGCGTGTATTCCGCCACGGCGCCCCGGTGCGCGGAGACCAACTGCCGCGACACCCGCGACAACGATGGCTCCGAGGGCGCCGACTGCGCCGACCGCCTGGACTGCGACTACGCCATCATCTCCCAGCCCTCGGGCCAGGTGCCCTCGCAGATGTGCATCGGCGGCGCGGTGCAGGAGACCAACTGCTCCAACAACGCGGACGACGACGGCGACGGGAAGACGGACTGCGTCACCGGCAATGCGGACGAGAACTGCGTGAGCGGCGAGTGCGGCGTCGGCTGCGTTCTGACCAACTGCACCCGCAGGGAGACGAGCTGCGGCGATGGCCGGGACAACGACGGCAACAACGGCACCGACTGCGCGGACCGCGCCGACTGCGACAACCAGTCGTGCGGCGCCGGCTGCATCTGCGACACCGGCAACAAGAAGGAGACCATCTGCAACGACCGCCTCGACAACGACGGCAACAACGGCATCGACTGTGCGGACAGCGCGGACTGTCCGCAGAACACCGCCTGCACGCGCAGCAATGGCACGGCGGGCACGTGCCAGCCCAACAGGACGTGTGGGTGATCGCCTGACCCGCGGCGGGGTCCTCTTCCGAGTCCCCGCCGCGCACCCCGCTTCCCACCTCGTTTCGACTCCAGAGCCCCCGCGTCGTGAACCCGTCACCCCCGCACTGTTGGCCAGCCGTCAGTCACCGGCGGGGGGCTGCGGCCCCGGTCTGGCGACTGGCGAACTGCCCCGGCGGGAAGGGTAGGTGTTGCTCCGACGGCGCTCCCCCGGAAACGCTCAGTGCGTGGCATCGTGAATTCTCACAGCCCGACAAGTTCGCCGTCCCTGGGAAGACAGAGTGGCCTGAGAGGGTTGCCGTTGGGCCCGATCATGGAAAGTTCTTCCCATCATGGGCTCAGATGACCTCTTCGCACAGACCGTCCTGTCTACCGCCGGAGGCGCCGTGGCTGGCGTCGTGAACCGGTCCGACGTGGAGCTGCGGGAAGGCTCCATGCTGGGGAACTACCAGCTCGAGCGACTCCTCGGAGAGGGGTCCATGGGCAAGGTGTTCCAGGCGCGCCATGCGCGGCTGGGGCGCCAGGTGGCGCTCAAGGTGCTCAAGGCCGAGCACGCGCGGGACAGCAGCTTCGTGCAGCGCTTCTTCCAGGAGGCGCGCACCGTCAATCAAATCAACCACGAGCACATCGTCGAAATCTTCGACTTCGTGGACGAGGGCGAGGGCGGGCACGTCTACTGCGTGATGGAGCTGCTGCGCGGGCAGAGCCTGTCGTCGCTGCTCCACGAGGAGAAGCTGACGCTGGCGCGCATCCAGCGCATCGTCGTGCAGGTGTGCGCGGCGCTGGGCGCGGCGCACCAGGTGGGGGTGGTGCACCGGGACATCAAGCCGGACAACCTCTTCATCATCCACCGCGCGGGCCAGCCGGACTTCGTGAAGGTGCTGGACTTCGGCGTGGCGAAGCTCCTCACGTCCGAGGGCAACACCACGGGGACGATGGACGGCACCATCATCGGCACGCCCGCGTACATGGCCCCGGAGCAGGCCGCGGGCCTGCCGGTGGACCCGCGCGCGGACGTCTACGCGGTGGGCAACATCCTCTACGAGCTGCTCGCCGGGCGTCCGCCCTTCCAGGCGCCGGCCTTCGGCCAGCTGGTGGTTCAAATCATCACCCAGTCGCCGCCGCCGCTGCCCACGCACCTGCCCTCCGGAGAGCCGCTGCCGTCGCAGCTGTCCGCGCTCGTCCTGCGCTGCCTGGCCAAGGAGCCGGAGGCGCGGCCGCAGAGCCTGGCGGAGGTGACCACGGCGCTGCTGCTGCTGCCCACGACGCCCGCGCAGGCGGCGGCCGCGGCCGAGGCGGTGGACCCCTCGGAGCGGCCCACGCAGCGGATGCGCGCGGCGGTGGGGCGGCTGCCTCCCCGCGTGGCGCTGGCCTCTGGCGCGGCGGTGCTGGCGCTGGTGTCCGGCATGCTCACCTGGTCCGGGCTCCGGCTCGCGCGCGAGCCCGCGCCGCTGATGGCGGGGGCCGCGTCGATGGTGGCGGCGGAGGACACGCCCACCGGCGAGCCGCAAGGGCCCATCACCCTCACGGTGCGCTCGTTCCCGGAAGGGGCGCAGGTGCTGCGCGCGGACACGGGCGAGGTGCTGGGCGTCACGCCGCTCATCAAGCAGCTCCCCGGGAGCAACGCGCCCATCGGCCTGCGGGTGGAGCTGGCCGGGTACGTCCCGCTGGAGCGGGTGGTGCGGCTGGACCAGCATGCGTTGCTGGAGATTCCCCTCGCCAAGGCCCAGACGGCGCCCCGGCAGGCGCCGGGCTCCTCGCGGCCGGCGGCTCGGAAGGGAGGGGTGCGCGATGCGGTCATCGACCCGTTCGCCGCTCCGTAGCGGGCCGTCGCTGGTCCTGCTGGGCCTGATGCTGCTGGGGGCTCCTTCCTCCGCGTGGGCGGAGTCGCCCGCCGAGGTGTCGCCCGCCGTGGAGGAGCAGGCGCGCGCGCGCTTCGCGGAGGGCAACCTCGCGTACGACGTGGGCGACTTCGGCAAGGCGCTGAAGTCCTTCGGCGAGGCGTACCGGCTCAAGCCGCTGCCGGGCTTCCTCTTCAACATGGCCCAGTGCCACCGGCAGCTCGGCCAGTTCTCCCGCGCGGCCTTCTTCTACCGGCGCTACCTGTCGCTGGTGCCGGACGCGGCGTCCGCGCCGGTGGTGCGCGAGCTGGTGCAGGAGATGGAGGCCCGCGCCCGCGAGCAGGAGGCGCGGCGGCTGGAGCGCGAGCGCGCCGAGCAGGACAAGCAGGTGCAGAGCGCCCGCGCGGAGGCCGCGAAGGCCGAGGCGGAGGCCGCCGCCCGGCGCCGCGCGGAGCTGGAGGCCGAGCAGCGCGCGCTGGAGGTGCGCACCGCGCAGTCGCTCACCGGACCCGGGCCGCAGGGCCAGGCCCAGGTGGGCGCGCCCTGGACGCGCAAGTGGTGGGTGTGGGCCGGGGCGGGCGCCGCGGCGGCGCTCGTCACCACCGGCGTCATCCTGGCGACGAGCGGCCCGGATGCGCGCCCCACCTCGCTGGGCAGCGTGGGGCGTCCCAGGTAGGGCCCATGTCGTCGGGCCGCGGGGCCGTCTTCCGGTAGGCCCCCGCGCGGGTGGGCAGCCCGAGGCGCCCTCGGCGGGCCCACCCGGGGCCGGGCGGCATGGAGCGTCCCCGTGGCGCCGGTGAGGGGCCGGATGTCGGGCCCTCAGCGGGGGACGGCGGCCTGCGCCATGACCTGCGCGGCGATGCGGCCGATGCGCTCGTTGAAGCCCTCCGCGTCATGGAAGGTGAGGCGCACGTCTCCCACCTGGAGCTGGAGGCCCGGCTGCAGGACGACGGGCTGCTCCGGCTCCAGCGACGCGCCCTCCAGGGACACGGGGCGCGAGCCGGGCAGGCGCGTCACCTGCCACTGCCCGTCCGGCGTGGGGGCCAGGACGAGCTGCTCGCGGGACACCGTGGCGTCGTTGACGACCATGGCGTTGTGCGAGGCACGCCCCAGGCCAATGGGGCCCCGCTCCGCCATGGCGACCAGCTCGAAGCACATGGCGTCCCCGGCCGGCAGGCAGTCGCGCAGGTCCGTCAGCGGCAGCCGCGTGGCGGCCACATTGCCTTCCAGCGTCTCCGGGACGTTCCATGCGCCCGCCTCCCACACCAGCCACGGGTGTGGGTACTTGGCACGGAACTTCTCCTTCAGTGCCATGTGCTGACGCACGAGGAGAGAGAGCAACAGAGCGCGGGCCATAGGGACTGCATAACCTCCCTCAGGGCGGCGCGCGGCACAAGGCGCAACAGGTTGTCCACGGGTCCACGAATGGGCGGCGGGGGGCCTCTCGCGCGGGAGCCGGGGCCTGTAGTACATCCACTCCCACATGCTGTCGCAGGTCCCATGCGGCGCCTGCTGATCGCCCCTCCGTCAAGGCAACCCGCTGCCTCCTGGAAACGTGATGCGCCGTCTGTCCGCCGTCGTGCTGTGCGCGGCCCTGTGGGCCGCCTGTGATGACTCCCCGGCTTCCGGGACTCCGCCGCCCCCGCCCTTCACCCAGACGTTCCCCGACGGCGGGACGGTGGACGCCGGGCCCCAGGAGCCCTCGGCGTGCCAGCGCGACACGGTGGTGCATGGCGCGCCCATGTCCCTGCTGGCGGAGCTGCAGCTGGAGATGAGCCGCGCGACGACGGGCGAGGCGCGCGTGGCGGCCATCGACCGGTTCGTGGCGGCGGTGGGCGAGCAGGGCGGCACGCCGCTGGTGAGTGACGCCGCCTCCATCCGTCCCCGGGTGGCCTTCTTCGTGCGCGGCGACGCCGGGCGGGACACCTTCGTGTCGGGCGCCTTCAACGAGTGGTCCGCCACCGCCACGCCGCTGGTGCAGGTGCGGGACACGGACCTGTACGTGGCGGAGGTGGACATCCCCCGCACCGGCCCCCAGCCGTACAAGCTGGTGAAGGCCGGCAACTACTTCCAGGACCCGGCCGCGCACCACGTGGTGTGGGACGGCCTCAACCGCGGTGACGTGGGGCAGTTCAACTCGCTGGTGTACCCGGGCCTGCAGGACGCGACGAAGGGCCGGCTCACCGCGTGGTACGGCGTGCACGCCACCGCGCTGGACGACGCGCGCGACGTCTTCGTCTACACGCCCGCCGCGTACGACGGAGCGGACTGCCCGTCGCTGCCCGTCATGTACTTCCACGACGGCAACGAGAGCCTCACCCGCGAGTCCTTCGCGCAGGCCGCGGACGACTGGTACGCGGCGCACCCGGGCGACTCGGCGGTGCTCGTCTTCGTGGCGCTGCCCAACCAGAACGTGCGCCTGGCGCAGTACACCTTCCCCCCGAAGATGGACCCGAACTGGCCCACGCCGCGCGGAGACGAATACCTGGGCTTCCTGCGCGATGACCTGATGCCGCGCGTGGAGGCGGCCTTCCGGGTGAAGACGGGGCCGCAGGACACGGGCATCGCCGGCGCGTCGCTGGGCGGGCTCATCTCCGTCTACGCGGGCTTCCAGATGCCGGAGCGCTTCGGCTTCGTCGGCTGCCAGTCCGGCTCGCTCTTCTGGCCGCATGACGGGCAGGTGGACCGGAATGACGGCAACGCGATGATTGTCCGCGCGGAGCAGGGCCCGGTGGTGCCGCTGCGCTTCTACGTGGACCACGGCGCGCCCGCGACGGGCTGCACCCGCGACGACGAGCCGGGCGGCGACGACTGCCAGTCCAGCCTCCAGTTCGTGGCGGCGCTCAAGGCCCGGGGCTACGGCGTGGCCCACTGGAACGACACGGGCGCCGCGCACGACTGGGTCCACTGGAAGAAGCGCCTGCCGAAGCTCCTGTGCTCCTTCCGCAACGCGGACCCGAAGGTGTGCGGCCTCTAGGGCCGCCCACGCCTCACAGCTTCGCGGCGATGGCCCGGGCCAGCCGGCCCGGTGCCCCCGCGTCGAGCGAGAGGAACAGGCGCGGCTCGGTCACCTCCACCTCCTGGAGCCGCGGGTGGCCGGCGTTGTCGGTGGCCACGTCCACGCGCGCGTAGAGCAGGGGCCGGCCGATGGCCTCCAGTACGGACTCGGCCAGTCGCACTTCCGCCGGGTTGTCGGGCGTGAAGGCGCGCGGCTCGGAGAAGCCGCGCGGCGCGCTCAGCAGCGTGGGAGGCCGGTGCACCGCGTGGCTGAAGGCGCCGTCGAAGGAGATGTAGCTGCGCTCGCCCTCCGTCTCGAAGGCGGTGAGGTAGGGCTGCACCATGACCTCGCACTCGGCGGCCAGCTCGGTGACGCGGGCGGTGGCCTCCCTCGCGTCCGAGCGGGGGAAGACGTACGTCTTCAGCGCGCCCGCGGACACGGCGGGCTTGAGCACCACCGCGTCCCAGCCGCGCTCGCGGGACAGCTCCGCCACGTCCAGGCCGCCGCCGCGCTCCACCCAGACGGTGGGCGTCACCGGGACGCCCTTCGCCTCCAGCTCGCGCAGGTACAGCTTGTGCGTGTTCCAGCGCAGGACGTCGGCCGGGTTGTAGAGGCGGGTGAGGCGGCTCACGCGCTCCGCCCAGGCGACGAACTCGTCGCGCCGCAGGTGCGCGTCCCAGGTGTAGCGGACCACGGCCACGCGCACGGTGCGCCAGTCCACGGCCGGGTCGTCCCAGACGACGGGGCGCGCGTCCAGGCCCAGGTCCTTCAGCGCGGGCAGGAGGGGGGCGTCGAACGCGTCGAGCTGGGGCAGGCCGGAGTAGGTGAGGACGGCGACGTCCAAGGTGCGGCTCCTGGTGGGGAATCGGCGGCGCCTTGATAGCGCGGACGGCGCGGGGGCGCAGCGGCTTCCGCATCCGGCGGGAGGCTGCGCCCGCCCGTCCGCTTCCCGCGGGTACGGCGGCCCTCAGGCCCGCGCGGTGAGCCTGCGGCTGGTGCGCACGTCGTCCGCCTCCTCCTGCGCCGCCACCGCGCGGCGCGCCTGGTCCTGCGCGTCGCGCGCCGCCTGCGCCATCAGCGCCTGCCCGCGGGGGAAGGGGGCCGCGGCGCCCTCCAGGGCGAGCAGCTGCGCGCGCAGCTCCGCGCCGGTGGCGGTGCGGCGCGCCGGGTCCTTCTCCAGCAGGCGCATCACCACCGCGTCCAGCGCCGGAGGCACCTCCGGGTTGAAGCGCGAGGGCGGCTCCACCAGCTGGTCCACCGCGGCGCGCAGCAGCAGCTCATCCGTGGCGGCCTGCAGCGCGCGCCGTCCGGTGAGCATCTCATAGAGGGTGAGCCCGAGCGCGAAGAGGTCCGCGCGCCCGTCGAAGGGCCGGCCCATGGCCTGCTCCGGGGCCATGTACCCCAGCTTGCCGCGCACGCTGCCGGCCATGGTGAGCTGGGCGCGCGCCGCGCCCCGGGCGATGCCGAAGTCGGACAGCTTCACGTCGCCGAAGCGGGACACCAGCACGTTGGGCGGGTTGAGGTCCCGGTGCACCAGGTTCAGCGGCTGGCCGTCCGGGCCCGTCTTCCGGTGGAGGTAGTCCAGCGCGGACGCCAGCTCCGCGGCGACGTACGTGGCCGCCGCCAGCGGCAGCGGCTTGCGCCCCAGCGCCCTGGCGAGGCTGCTCAGCGGCAGCCCGTCCACGAACTCCATGGCGAGGAAGTAGGTGCCGCCGTGGCGGCCCAGGTCGAACACCTGGACGATGTTGGGGTGGTTGAGCGAGGAGCACAGCTCCGCCTCGTGGCGGAAGAGGGTGACGAACTCCTCGTTGTCCGTGAAGGCCGGGAGGATGCGCTTGAGGGCCACCGCCTTCTGGAAGCCGCCCTCGGGGCAGTAGGTGGCGCGGTACACCTCCGCCATGCCGCCCGCGCCAATGCGCTCGTGCAGCACGTACTTGCCCATGACCTCCTGCTCGCGCAGGGCGGACAGCGCGCCCCGGGTGAGCTGGAGGAAGTGGCGCGCGAGGATGGCGGTGAAGACACCCGCGGCGACGAAGAAGAAGGCGCGCGTGGCGATGAAGCGCGGGGTGAGGGTGATGAGCGTCTCGTCCGGCAACAGCGGGCGCACGAAGAGGAAGTAGATGCCCAGGTACTCCGCGGCGACGAGCAGGCCGGCGGACAGCGCCAGCCGCGGGTTGCTGCGCAGCGTGGCCAGCGTAATCAGCGTGGGCCAGATGACGAGCGTGGGCGCGGTGAGCGCGTAGATGGGCCCCTGGTAGCGCAGGTCGAACGCCAGCACCACCGCGGGGATGCTCACCTCGATTGCCACGTTGATCCACGGCACCGCCGGGTGGAACACGCCCGAGCGCAGCACCCGCCACAGCACCGTGTACCAGGCGCACAGCACCGCGGAGAGCCCCATCAGCGCCTGCGTCAGCCCCCAGCCCAGCGACGGCCCCAGCGCCGCCGCCACCACCACCGAGGCACCGGACAGCCCCGCCATGAAGCGGGCCACGGACAGCTCCCGCCCCTGCGCGTCCCGGCGCAGGTGGCTGTCGAGGAAGCGCGAGACGGGACTCGTCTGGGTGTTCGAGGGCATGGAGTGGGAACTCTATAGGGGTGGGAATGCGGGTGCTGTTGCACCTGAAGTGTGGTGGCAACACACTCCGGGGTACATACGACCCAGGTAGGACTGCGGGGCGCTGGACTCAGTACGTAAGGTGTCGCTGAAATGTTTCACGGGGTACGCTCCGTGCGTGCCAAGGACCTGTCACCTTCCCCGTGGCGGCGTCCGCCTGGAGACCCACGAAATGCGAATGTCCCCACGCCTCCTGCTGGCCGCGCTCGGCGCGGTCCTGCTCTTCACCGCCGGATGTTCGGACGACCCTGACTGCGAGGGGGATGGCTGCGGCGTTGCCGCGCCCGTCTGCGGCAACGGCGTGAAGGAGGGAAGCGAGCAGTGCGACGACGGCAACACCACCAGCGGTGACGGCTGCCAGGCGAACTGTACGCCGACGCCGACGGGGAGCGCCCAATGTGGGAACGGGCGCGTCGAAGCGCCGGAGGTATGCGACGACGGCAACACGGCGGACGGGGACGCCTGCGCTGCGGACTGCTCGGTCGCCGCCACCACGCGCTGCGCCGCCGCGTCCGCGCCGGCGCTCCCGAGCGGGGCTACCTGTGAGGTGACGAAGGCCGGCAACGGCGCGCGCCTGTTCACGGGCGTGGTGCTGAAGGACGGCGAGACGCTGCTGGGCGGCCAGGTGCTGGTGGACGACAAGGGCGTCATCCAGTGCGCCGCGTGTGACTGCGCCAGCGCGGCCGGCGCCGCCGAGGCCACGCAGGTGGCGTGCCCGACGGGTGTCATCTCCCCGGGCCTCATCAACCCGCACGACCACATCACCTTCCCCGACAAGCCGTACGTCGGCACGGAGGAGCGCTTCGAGCAGCGCCAGGACTGGCGCCGCGGCCTGGGCGGGCACACCCGGGTGGACAACAACGGCAGCAAGACGAGCAACGACATCATCGGCTACCAGGAACTGCGGCAGCTGATGGCCGGCACCACCTCCGTCGCGGGCGCGGGTGGGTCTCCGGGCCTGCTGCGCAACCTGGACGTCAGCACGGTGGCCCGCCAGGAGGGGCTCGAGGAGGGCTACGCGGACTCGGATACCTTCCCGCTGGGTGACTCCGGGGGCGAGACGCTGGCCTCGGGCTGCAGCTACCCGGCGCTGCCGTCGTCCTCGGGGCTGCCGAAGGTGTCCGCCTACCTGCCGCACATCGCCGAGGGCATCGACGCCCGGGCGCTCAACGAGTTCCGCTGCCTGTCCGCGGGCAACTCCGACGTGCTCTTCGCGCGCACGTCCATCATCCACGGCATCGGCCTGACGGCGAAGGAGATGGCCAGCATGGCGGCGCGGGGCACCGGCCTCGTCTGGTCGCCGCGCTCCAACATCGCGCTGTACGGCGACACGGCCATGGTGCCGGCCTTCAAGCGCCTGGGTGTGAACATCGCCCTGGGCACCGACTGGATTCAGTCCGGCTCCATGAACCTGCTGCGCGAGCTGCAGTGCGCGGACTACCTCAACGCCACGTACTTCGCGAAGACGCTGTCCGACGAGCAGCTGTGGCGCATGGTGACGGCCAACGCCGCGGACGCCACGGACGTCTTCGAGAAGGTGGGCCGCATCGCCCCGGGCAGGATGGGCGACCTGTCCATCTTCCGGCTGCGCACCTTCGCCGCCACGCCGCACCGCGCGGTCATCACCGCCAACCCGGAGGACGTGGTCCTCACCATGCGCGGCGGCAAGGCGCTCTACGGCGACGGCACCCTGGTGGACGGGCTGAAGGGCGCGGACACCTGCGACACCCTGGACGTCTGCGGCGCCGCCAAGGCGGTGTGCCTCAAGGGCGAGGTGGGCAAGGACCTGGCGGCCCTGAAGGCGGTCAACGGCAGCGCCTACCAGCTGTTCGCCTGCAACGGCCCGCCGGAGAACGAGCCGGTGTGCTCGCCCCGCCGCGCCTCGATGGACGAGCGGTGGCTGGCGTCCCGCAACAACTCCACCGTCTACACGAGCGAGGTGAAGGCGGACGACAAGGACGGCGACGGCATCATCGACAGCGCGGACAACTGCCCGACCATCTTCAACCCGGTGCGCCCCATGGACGACGGCGCGCAGGCGGACTCGGACGGGGACCGCGTGGGCGACGCGTGTGACACGTGCCCGCTGGCGGCCAACGCCACCACCTGCACCACGCCGAACCCCGCGGATGACGACGGCGACGGCGTGGCCACCTGGAAGGACAACTGCCCCTTCCTGACCAACCGCGACCAGGCGGACGGGGACTCGGACGGCAAGGGTGATGCGTGCGATGGCTGCCCCGCGCAGGCCGGCGGCACGTGCGACAAGGCGGACCCCTCGGACCCCGACGGCGACGGCGTGCTGACGCCCGGCGACAACTGCGCGTACCTGGTCAACCCGGACCAGGCGGACGCGGACGGCGACGGCCAGGGCAACGCGTGTGACCCGTGCGCCGTGGCGAACCCCGACGGCGCCTCGTGCCCCACCACCATCCAGGAGATGAAGACGCCGGTGAACGGCGCCATCACCCTGCTCAACAGCAAGGTGGCGGTGTCCGACGTCGTCGTCACCGCGCTGAACGCCACCGGCACCAGCGGCTACTTCATCCAGGCCTCGCCGCTGCCGCAGGGCCAGAGCGTGGACTACTCCGGCATCTACGTCTTCGCCCCCAAGGCGGACGTCGCCGTGGGTGACCGGCTGGACATCAGCCAGGCGACGCTGACGCTCTACCGCGGCCTGCTGGAGCTGACGAACGTGACGTTCACCAAGCGCAGCTCGGGCAACGGGCTGCCGGACCCCGTGGTGGTCCGCACCGAGGAGGTGCGCACCGGCGGGCCTCGCGCGGAGAAGCTGGACGGCGTGCTCGTGCAGGTGCGCGACGTCACCCTCACCGGCGCCACCAACAGCTTCGACGAGTTCATCATCGACGAGAACCCGAACGGCGACGGCGCCACCACGGGCCTCAAGGTGGATGACCAGGCCTTCGACTACCCGGTGCAGGCGCCGGGCACGAAGTACCTCTCCGTGACGGGCGTGCTGACCTTCAACTTCAACGAGTACAAGCTGCTGCCGCGCAACGCGAGGGACCTGCGCGTCCCGCTGCCGCCGCTGCCCGCGCTGACGGGCTTCACGGGCGGAGGCTTCATCCGCGTGGGCTCGGCCTCCGGGGACACCTTCCCGGCCGCGCTCACCCTGACGATGGCCTCCACCTTCCCGGAGGACGTCACCGTGGCCATCACCTCCAGTGACTCCACGGCGCTGACCGTGGTGGGCGGCGGGGTGGTCATCCCCGCGGGGCAGACGTCCGCGACGGTGAAGCTCAACCCGGTGGCCCAGGCCGCCGCCGTCACCCTCACGGCGACGCTGGGGAGCTCCACGCAGCAGCACACGGTGCGCGTGCTGGGGCAGAACGAGCAGCCCACGGTGCAAGAGCTCACCTCGGACACGGCGAAGCTGGTGCCGGGCGGCACGGTGACGATGACGGTGGAACTGGACCGGCCGGCGCCGGCCAACACCACCGTGGCGCTGAGCGTGGACCCGGCGGAGGGCTTCGGCACCTTCGGCGTGGCGAACGCGACGCTGGCGGTACCGACGGACGCCGTCCGGGCGACCTTCACCTTCACCGCGGACCCGGACGCCACGGGCACCACGGGCACGGTGACGGCGACGCTGGGCAGCAGCAGCGACAGCATCACCGTGACGCTGGACCAGGACCTGCCGCGGCTGGTGTCCGTGGAAGCGCTCGAGGCGGGCCCGGTGCCCGCCGGTGGCACCCGCGAGTTCCGGGTGACGGTGAACGAGCCGGTGACGGAGGACACGGTGGTGGCGCTGGCGGCCACGCCGGGGACGGCGGGGGCGCGCTACGGCACGGTGCCCGCCACGGTGACGCTGACCACGGGCCAGACGGAGGCCACCTTCACCTTCACCGCCGCCGCGGACGGTGGGGGCGCGGGCAAGGTGTCCGCCTCGCTGTACGGCATCACCCGGGAGGCGGACCTCACGGTGACGCCGCCGCCTCCGAAGCTGGCCACGCTGTCTCCGGACACGGCGACGGTGCCGGCGGGCAAGACGTTCACCTTCACGGTGACGCTGGACCGCGCCGCGCAGACGGACGAGACGGACGTGACGCTGGTGCTGGACCCCGCGACGGGCGTGGGCTCGGTGCCGGCCACGGTGCGCGTGCCGCGTGATGCGACGACGGCCACGTTCACCTTCACGGCGGCCGACCTGCAGGGGCCGGCGCAGGTGGCCCTCAAGGCGAGCTTCGGCGGCGTGGAGAAGACGGCGCAGGTGAGTGTCGTCGTCGCCGCGGGCAAGGGCCTGGTCATCAACGAAATCGACTACGACCAGCAGAGCACGGACACGAAGGAGTTCGTGGAGATCTACAACACCTCTGGTTCGACGGTGTCGCTGCAGGGGCTGGTGCTCGTCTTCGTCAACGGGGCGGACAAGAAGGAGTACGCCCGCACCAACCTGGCGCCCGCCACCGAGCTGGCTCCGGGCCAGTACCTGGTGGTCGGCTCGGAGACGGTGCTGGGTGGCATCACCTCGGCGAGCGTGAAGAAGCTCGCGGGGCCGTCCTCCATCCAGAACGGCAACCCGGACGCGGTGGCCCTCTTCGACACGACGCAGGCGCGGGTGGTGGACGCGCTGTCCTACGGCGGCGCCATCACCGAGGCGACCCTCACGGGCGTGAGCGGCACCGTCAACGTCACGGAGGGCACGGAGGCGACCACCACGCTGGTTGACACGGTGTCCGCCACCTCCGAGCTGTCCCTGGCTCGCGGCCCGGACTCCCTGGATACCGACGTCAACGCGACTGACTTCAAGAAGACCACCACCGTCACCCCGGGCGCGGTCAACGTCATCACCACGCCGACGCCGCCGCCGGCCCCGTGACGCAGGCGCGGCGTCCAGGCCGCGCCAGCAGGTGAGAGGAATTGAGACGGGCGGCCCCTGCGATGTCAGGGGTCGCCCGTTGCATTTCAGGGCCCCGGTGCTTCCGGGCCGGGAAGAGAGGGATTGCGCGGCCTACCGCGCCTGCGTCCCGTCCGTCACCAGGCGGTGCAGCGCGCCCACCAGCGGGTCGTAGTCCAGCGTGGCGCGGAAGAGGTTCTGGTGCACCAGCACGCCCATGTACCCGCCGAACAGGCCGTGGGCGGCGTGCAGCGCGTCCACGTCCTGGCGGAACTCCCCCGTCTTCTGGCCGTGGCGGATGATGCCTTCCAGCACCTTCGCGTAGAGGGCCAGCTTCTCGCGGATGGCGTCCGCCACCCGGTCATTCGACTCGGCCGCCTCGGACGCCAGCATGGCGAAGAAGATGCCGTACTCGCGGTGGCAGCGGAGGAACGCCTGGGTGCGCTCGGTGAAGGCCTGGAGCTGCTCGCGGGCCGGCAGCTTGCGGGCCTCCTGGAGGTGGCCTTCGAACTCACGGACGCAGCGCTGGTGCAGCTCCGAGATTGCGGCCAGCAGCAGGTCTTCCTTCGTGGGGAAGTGCCAGTACAGCGCCCCGGGCGTCATCCGGATGGCGCGGGACAGGTCCGCCATCGTCGTGGCGAGGAAGCCGCGGCGGGAGAACAGGGTGATGGCGGCTTCGAGGATTTCCACCCGCGTGCGCGCCGCCCGTTCCTGTTTGATTTCCCGCTGTGCTGGTTCCTTGGCCATGCCAATGCAACTCTATACCTCATGCCATCAGGGTGACTTTGACGATCTCCGGCGGTGAGCCGACTCGCAGCGGCGGGCCCCAGAAGCCTGTTCCCCGGCTGACATAGAGATGGCTGTCTGCCTCCTGGAAGTGGCCCGCGTCGTGTTGCCAGATGGCGGACACCGCCAGGGTGAAGGGGAAGAACTGGCCGCCGTGCGTATGGCCGGAGAGCTGCAATCCCATGCCAGCCTTCGCCGCCTCCGCCCAGTTCGACGGCTGGTGGGCGAGCAGCACGGAGGCGCGCTGCGCATCCCTGCCTGCGATTGCGGCGTCCAGGTTGTAGCCCTGACGCGTCTTGCGCGCGGCCCAGTCATCCACGCCCACCAGGTCGAACGAGGCGGCCGCGTCGCCGATGCGCACGTGCCGGTTGCGCAGCACGTGGATGTCCATGCGCTCCAGCGCGTCCGCCCAGGCGGCGGCGTTCCAGTAGTACTCGTGGTTGCCGGTGACGAAGTACGTGCCGTGGCGGGACTTCAGGTTCCGCAGCGCGGAGACGGCGGGGGCCAGCGACTTCACGTTCCCGTCCACCAGGTCCCCGGTGATGCACACGAGGTCCGGGCGCAGGGCGTCGCAGCGCGCCACCAGCTCGTCCATGAAGCGGCGCTGGATGACGGGGCCCACGTGGATGTCGCTGAGGTGCACAATCGTGAAGCCGTCCAGCGCGCGGGGCAGGCCGGGCAGGCGCACCGCCACCTCGCTCACCGCCGGCTCGTGGAAGGCGCTCCACATGCCGAAGCCCGTCACGCCGCCCGTGGCGAGCAGCGCGCCGCCCGCGGTGGCTCTCGCGAGGAAGCGGCGGCGCTCCACGTCGACGGGACGGGCGGGCTCCGGCGCCGCGACGAGGGCCACCGGGGCCACGGCCTCGCTGGGGGCGGCGGGGGCCATCCGCGGCTCCGGTGCAACGGCGGTCGCCTCCGCCTGCCGGCTCGCCCCCGCCATCACCGGACCCGCCGCTTGCGCCACAGTCTCCGCCAGCACCGGACCCACCGCTTGCGCCACCGTCCCCGCCACCATCGGGGCCACCCGGGCCGGCTCCGCCGTCCGCGCGGCCCCCGGCGCCGTCATCGGGGCCGCCCGGGCCCGCTCCACCGTCCCCGCCACGGGCGCGCCTGCTTCCGTCACTGTCACCCTCCGCCTCCGCGCCACCCACCCCGCCACCCGGCGGGCGCCCCCCGCCACCCAGAAGGCGAACAGCAGGTAGATGGCCGCGCCCATCCATGCCCACACCGCGGTGGCCACGGCGAAGGTGGCGTCCAGCGGCACGAAGCGCGTCACGGACCAGGACAGCACGAGCGGCACGGCCAGCGCCGCCATCACCCACCCACCCAGCCGCCGCCACCGGGGATTGTCCGACGTATCCACGAACAGGCGCCGGTACAGGTAGATGTGGGCGAGCACCGTGACGAGGCCCGTCACGACGGCGAAGACGACGAAGCGAACCGGCGAATCCATGGGCATCCAATAGCCGTCCCCCCGGGGCGCAACGCAATGCAATCCGTGTGAAGAAGTGTGGACCGCGAGCGAAATGGGCTAGACGGCCCCGCGCTTTCTGCAACCCTGAAACAGCTGGCTGCCTGGAGGGGCGCCGAGGGTCGTTCTCGCGGTACAAGGGGACGAGGTTTGGCCGTATACACCGCCCCGCCGGACGGCCCCTGGCGCTGCGCCTCTCGTGAGACGGCGCGAGCCGCCAGTCGGACGTGCTCGCACACCCGGAGGAAGAACCGATGCGCAAGGACATGAACGCGGGAGCTCGCGCCCTGTGGGGGCTGCTGCTCGGAGCCCTGCTGATGGCCGGCTGCGAGCGGGAGCCGAGCCCTGCCGGAGCCGCCACCGCCCCCCAGGCCCCCTCGACGCGGACCTCCCGGCTGGTGGTGCCCCAGGGCGACCTGCCCCGCCTGGCCGCGGGTGCGCAGCACTCGCTCTACCTCGCCCCCGGCGGTACGGTGTGGGCGTGGGGCGGCAACTCGGCGGGGCAGCTGGGCGGGGGGGAGCCCTCCTTCCAGCGCCTGGCGGCGGCGCAGGTGCCGGGGCTGACGGACGTGGTGTCGGTGGCGGCGGGGGACTCGCACTCGCTGGCGCTGCGCTCGGACGGGACGGTGTGGACGTGGGGGAGCAACGCCTCCGGGCAGCTCGGCGACGGCACCCTCCTGGACCGCGCCACGCCGCAGCAGGTGCTGGAGGACGTGGTGGCGGTGGCCGCGGGCGAGTTCCACTCGCTGGCGCTGCGCGCGGACGGCACGGTGTGGACGTGGGGCATCAACTTCAATGGCCAGCTGGGCCGGGGCTCCACCTCCAGCAGCGAGGCCAGTCCCGGGCCGGTGCCGGGCCTGACGGGCGTGGTGGCGCTGGCCGCCGGCTATGACTTCACCGTGGCGGTGCGCAAGGACGGCACGGTGTGGGCCTGGGGCGCCAACGGCTCCGGCCAGCTCGGGGACGGCACGTCCACCCAGCGCCTGGTGCCGGTGCAGGTGGCCGGGCTCACCGGCATCACCGCGGTGGCCGCGGGCACCTACCACGCGCTGGCGCTGCGCACGGACGGCTCGGTGTGGGCGTGGGGCTCCAACGGCGCCGGCCAGCTGGGGGACGGCTCGTGGATGGACCGGCCCACGCCGGTGCAGGTGCCGGGCTTCTCGGACGCGAAGGCGGTGGCCGCGCAGGACTCCGGCTCGCTGGCGCTGCGCGGGACGGGCACCGTGCTCGCGTGGGGCTACAACGCCTCCGGGCAGCTCGGCGACGGCACCACCACGGAGCGCGGCGCCCCGGTGGCCGTGCAGAGCTTGAGCGCGGTGACGGCCCTGGCGGCGGGAGCGCAGCACGCGGTGGCGCTGCGCGCGGATGGCACGCTGTGGGGCTGGGGCGGCGGCGCGTCCGGCCAGCTGGGCCACGGCGGCTCCGAGCGGCACCTGTCCGCGGAGCCGGTGCTGCGGCTGGCCGGGGTGACGTCGCTCGCGTCGGGCAGCTTCCACTCCCTGGGCCTGCTCTCGGACGGCTCGGTGTGGGCCTGGGGGCGCAACACCTACGGCCAGCTGGGGGAGGGGACGCAGACGGAGCGCACCGCGGCGGCGCGGGTGGCGATGTCCGGCGTCGCCGTCGCCGTGGCCGCGGCCAGCCACCACTCGGTGGCGCTGCTCAAGGACGGGACGGTGTGGACGTGGGGGCGCAACGCCTCCGGCCAGCTCGGCGATGGCACGACGAAGGACCGCGCGGTGCCCGCGCAGGTGCCGGGGCTGACGGGCGTGGTGGCGGTGGCCGCGGGCGGCAGCCACGTGCTGGCGCTGCGCGGCGACGGCACGGTGTGGGCCTGGGGCTACAACGCGCTGGGGCAGCTGGGTGACGGCACCACCAGGGACCGCGCGGTGCCCGTGAAGGTCTCCGCGCTGGCGGACGTGAAGGCGGTGGCGGCCGGCACCTACTTCTCCATGGCGCTGCGCGCGGACGGCACGGTGTGGACGTGGGGCGAGGGCTACGAGGGGCAGCTGGGCGACGGCGCCGGGGTGCAGCGCTCGACGCCGGTGATGGTGGCCGAGCTGACGGGCGTGACGGCGGTGGCCGCGGGCTCGGCGCACGCGCTGGTGGCGCGCACGGACGGCTCGGTGTGGGCCTGGGGCGACAACGCGGACGGGCAGCTCGGCGACGGCACGTGGTCGGACCGCTTCCGCCCGGTGAAGGTGTCCGGCCTGGAGGGTGTCACCGCCGTCAGCGGCGGGCGCTCCCACTCGCTGGCCCTGCTGTCCGACGGCACGCTGCGCGCCTGGGGCTCCAATGGCTATGGCCAGCTGGGGGACGGCACGCTCACCTCGCACTCCCTGCCGGCGGCGGTGCCGGGGGTGTCGGGGGTGAAGTCGCTGTGTCCCGGCTACCTGCACGTGCTGGCGCTGCGCCAGGACGGCACGGTGCGCGCGTGGGGCTACAACCGCTTCGGCCAGCTCGGGCTCGGCGTGGCCGGCTGGAGCCCGGTGCCGGTGCAGGTGCGCGGCTTCGGGCGCGAGGACCGGCTGGCGGCCGGCCGCGCGCACGCGCTGCTGGTGCGTCAGGACGGCTCGGTGCTCGCGTGGGGGCAGAATGCCTCCGGCCAGCTCGGCGACGGCTCCAGCATCCACCGCGCGGTGCCCGTCTCCGTGCCCGGCGTGCCCTGCGTCCGCTCCCTCTCCACCGGCCTGCAGCACACGCTGGCGCTGGCGTGTGACGGCACGGTGTGGGCGTGGGGCGCCAACAACCGGGGCCAGCTCGGCAACGGCACGGCCTATGCGACGCGCTCCACGCCCGTCATGGTGGATGGGCTGTCGGGCGTGGTGTCCGTCGCGGCGGGCGGAGACACGTCGATGGCGCTGCGCTCGGACGGCTCCGTCTGGGCCTGGGGAAGCAACCTCAACGGACAGCTCGGTGACGGCGGCACGACGGACCGCGCGGCTCCCATCCAGGTCAAGCGGCTGAGCGGCATGGTGGCGGTGGCGCTGGGCGAGACGCACGGCCTGGGCCTGAGCGAGGACGGCACGCTGTGGGCCTGGGGCGCCAATGCCTCCGGGCAGCTTGGCGACGGCACCACCGTCAACAGCACCGTGCCCGTGCGGGTGCAGGGGCTGGAGGGCGTCATGGCCGTGGCGGCGGGGCGGGCCTTCTCGCTGGCCCTCCGCCTGGACGGCACGCTGTGGACGTGGGGGACGAACCCGTCCGGGCAGCTCGGCGACGGCAGCAACGCCGGCCGCGGCGTGCCCCGGCCGGTGCTGGGGCTGGAGGCCGTCACCGCCGTTTCCGCGGGCGCGCACCACGTGGTGGTGACGCGTGCGGACGGCTCGGTGTGGGCCTGGGGCGACAACAGCTACGGCCAGCTGGGGGACGGCACGTACACGGCCGCGGGCCTGCCGAGGCATGTGCCGGGCCTGGCGGACGCCGTGGCCGTGGCCGCGGGCGAGCAGTACACCCTGGCGCTCCTGCGCGACGGCTCGGTGCGCTCGTGGGGCAGCAACGAGTACGGCCAGCTGGGAGAGGTGGCGTCGGGCCCGCGCCTGGAGCCGGTGGAGGTGAAGGTGCAGGGGCCGAAAATCCGCCCGCCCGTGCTCGACGTGCGCGCCTGGCACCAGCACGCGCTGGTGTTGCTGGCGGACCACACCGTGCACGCGTGGGGTGACAACACCTACGGCCAGCTGGGAGACGGCACCACGGTGAGCCGGTCCGCGCCCGCCGCGGTGAGTGGGCTGACGGACGTGGCGGCGGTGTCCTCGGGCGTGTACCACTCGCTGGCGCTGCGCGCGGACGGCACGGTGTGGGCCTGGGGCGGCAACGGCTTCGGCCAGCTGGGGGACGGCACCACCTCCGCGCGGCAGCTGCCGGTGCGCGTGGAGGGCCTGGCGGACGTGAAGGCCATCGCCGCCGGTAGCTACCACTCGCTGGCGGTGCGCGCGGACGGCACCGTGTGGACGTGGGGCTACAACGCCTTCGGGCAGCTCGGGGACGGCACCGCCGCGTCGCGCCTGGTGCCGGTGCAGGTGGAGGGCGTCGAGGACGCGCGCGCCGCCGCGGGTGGGGACCACCACTCGCTGGTGCTGCTCGACAACGGCACCCTGGTGGGCTGGGGCTACAACGCCAGCGGGCAGCTGGGAGACGGCACCACCACCACGCGCTACTCGCGGGTGTCGGTGTTGTCGCTGGACGGCGTGGTGGAGGTGCGGGCCGGCGCGTACCACACGCTGGCGCGGCGTGAGGACGGCACGGTGTGGACGTGGGGCGACAACAGCTTCGGCCAGCTTGGCACGTCCAGCGGCAAGCCCCGCCTGGTGCCGGGGCCTGTGGCGGGCATGACGGGAGTGATGGCCATTGGCGCCGGAGCCCGGCACTCGCTCGCCGTGAGCCCGGAGGGCGCCGTCTGGACGTGGGGCCGCAACTCCCACGGCCAGCTCGGCAACGGGGACAGCCTCCACCACTCCGAGCCCGTGCTCGTGAAGGGGCTGGCCTCCACCCGCCACGTGTCCGCCGGCAGCGACTTCTCCATGGCCATGCTGGAGGACGGCACCGTGCTCAGCTGGGGCAGCAACCTCCACGGCACGCTGGGCCAGGGCGTCCGCGGCACCCGCTGCTCCCCCGGCACCGTGGCCATGCCCTGAGCCCGGGCCGGGTGCGCGGGGGCCCACACGGTGCGCCCCGCGCCGCCATGGGGATGCGCTGGTTATCCTGAAACATGCGCAACCCCGTTGCGTTGACGTGCGCCCGTCCTTCGCTCACCATGAGTCGTGACAACCCCGGTTGTCCGAAAGCGAGGGAGTCCATGTCGAAGTGGATGGCAGTGGTGGTTGCGGTCCTCACCGCGGCGGGCGCGTTGGTGCCGGCGGTGGCTTGGGCGTACGGGCAGAAGGCCGGCCCCTGCAATGTGAGCGTCCGTTGCGTGGATGGCACCACGGTGTCCTGTTCCGGCGCGAAGGTCTGCTACTGGAGGGTGGACTCTCCCGCGGGCACCGGCTTCGTGGAGTGTGACTCCTTCGGGCGCAGCTACTGCCAGCTCCTGCTGGACGAGGAGGGCGAGCCCATCCTCGAGGTGGAGTAGCGCAGTCCCTGGCGCGGGGCTGTCAGAGCCGCAGTCCCGCGCCCAGTCGCTTGTGCACCGGCTCCAGCTCGCGCCGGTCCAGGCCCATGTCCATGAGCTCCAGGCGGCGCAGCTTCGGCATCGCCTTGACGGAGCGGAACGCGAGCGCCCCTTCATCGCTCAGCTCGTTGCGGGACAGCTCCAGCCGCTCCACCTGGAGGAGCGTCTTGCTGGCCGCGAGCGCCTCGGCGCCCTCGTCGGACAGGCTGTTGCGGTTGAGGGCCAGCAGCCGGAGCGCGCCGAGCGCGGTGCCGCGCGCGAGTGCCCCCGCGCCCTCGTCGGACAGGCCGGTGCCGGAGAGGTAGAGCGCCTCCAGCGACAGCGGCCCCTTCGCGAGCGCCTCGGCGGACGCGTCGGACAGCTCGGCGCTGGAGACGCTCAGGGAGCGCAGCCCCGCCAGCGCCTTGCCCCCAGCCACCGCCGCGACGGCCTCGTCGTCGGCGCCGGCCAGCATCAGCCTCACGAGGTGGCCCGCGTGCGGCGCGGAGGCCAGCGCCTTCGCCGCGCGCGTCACGCCGGAGCCGGTGAGCTTCAGCTGGCGGATGCGCTCGAACCAGGGCTGCCCGCCGGCGAGCGCCAGGCCCTTGCCGTCCTTCGTCTCCAACGTCAGCCGGTGCAGCGGCTCGCGTGCGAACAGGGCCTCGCCGTGCTTCGCGAGGTTGTCCTCGGACAGGGTGGCCTCCTCGATGAAGCCCCGGGAGAAGACGACGTCGCTCGCGTGGGCGTCCTCCAGCGGCTGGCGCCACCGGCGGCCGTGCTCCGCGAGCAGTATCTCCACGCACTTCTTGAAGCCCTCCCGGCGCACCGGGTCCAGGCGTCCGCTCAGCGCCAGCTGCATGTGGATGAGCTCGACGCGCGCGTCGTCGGTGCCGCACAGGACGTCCGCGCAGACCTGCCTCGCATCGTTGCTCTCGGGCTCGTCGGCGATGCGCGCCACCAGCTCCTGCCAGGTACTCATCGGGCGAGCAGCTCCTTCACCTCGCGCTGCCAGCGCTCCCCCAGCTCCGGGTGCACCATGCGCACGTAGGCGGCGTAGCCCTCCAGCCACTGGGGGAAGTCCGGGCGCCCGCGCGCCTGTGACTCCACGCCGTGCTGGCGGCAGTTGGCGAGGATGGCCTTGAAGCGGCGGCGCTCCTCGCGGGGGATGGAGACCTGCTGGTTGACGGTGAGGCCCGTCACCCGCTGGCGGCCGCCCTGGCGCATGACGCGGCGCTTGGCGGCGTTCTCCGCGAAGCCCTCCTGCTGGAGGATGGCGTTCACCCACCAGAGGAAGCGGCCCAGCTTCTCGGGCGGCTTCTGGAAGGAGAAGGACAGGTCGTCCGCGTAGCGCGTGTACGTGGCGTCCGCCTTCTTCGCCAGCGCGGTGAGGCGCGCGTCCATGCGGCGGCAGACGAGGTTGGCGATGGCGGGCGAGGTGGGCGCGCCCTGCGGCAGCACCCCGGGCCACACCACGGTGCCATCCGCCAGCCGGGGCCTCCACGTGGTGAGGCCGGCGAGCACGGAGGACACCTCGTCGCGGTAGCCGTACGCCGCGAAGAGGCCCTTCACGCGGCGGTAGTGCACCGTGGGGAAGAAGTCCTCCAGGTCCACGCGCACGACGACGGTGGAGCCCACGTGCGGCTGTGCATTCGTCACCGTGGAGCGCCCGGGGACGAAGCCGTGCACGGCCGGGTGCGTGGGCAGGTGCGCGAGGAGCTTGTCGAGGATGGCGCGCTGCACGGCCTTGAGCTTCGCGCGCGGGGCGCAGAGGCGGCGCACGCCTCCGGAGCGCTTGGGTACGTCGAACTCCACGTAGCCGGAGCCGGCCTCCGAGCCCGGACGCATCAGCGCGTCCAGCTCCTCCTCCTGCACGCCGACGAGCGTCGCCACGTCCGCGTGCGACTTCAGCACGGGCAGGGCGGCGGTGAGGCCGGGCTTGCGCTTCACCGGCGGGCTCATGCTCGGGTAGAGGCCGAAGTTCCAGCCGGTGGGATTCCATCCGCCCAGGGCGGTGGCGCTGGCGTAGCGCGGCGGGTCGGCGCGGATGTCGGGAGGGGAGACGTCCGCGAGGCCCAGGCGGCGCACGGCGGCGCGGGCATGGGCGGCCACGCGCGAGTCCGGGTCCTTCACGCGGCGGCGGAGCTGGCCGGAGGCGCTGGCGCGGGCGAAGAGCAGGGGAATGAGGCGCACGGCCTGGAGCCGCTCGCGCGGGTCCACGCTCTTGAGGCGGCGGGCGACGGGCTCCAGCCAGGAGCGGCTCACGTAGAAGCGGGCCACCTCGTACTCGGCCAGGCCCTGGTGGCGCTCCAGCAGCGCGACGATGCGGTCGAAGTTCGCCTCGGGGTCGGCCAGCAGCGGCTTCAGCTCGAGGATGAGGCCAACGAGGTCCATTCCGGCGCTCCGACCGCGGTGAAGGACTGCGACGCTCCTGAGGCCGCCGCCACCTGCACGGCAGAGGCGGGCGAGGTCGGGGAAGCCCGCCAGGCGGACCTCGCACCGCTTCGTCCTTCAATGGGAGTCACAGGCAGCCGCGACGTGACATCGCGGACGGAAGGCTGGCTGCACGCGGCCCCAGGAGCGAGGTGGAGCACACCACATCCGTCAGGTGGAGGGAAGGTCACCCGCGTCGGGAGGGCCGTCCTCCTCTTCGAGCAGTGAGAGCAGTGCGTCACGCGGCCCGCCGGGGCCGCGGTGGATGCGGGTGCTGACTCAGGAGGAGGGGAGGTCGCCGGCGTCGGGAGGGCCATCCTCCTCTTCGAGCAGTGAGAGCAGTGCGTCACGCGGCCCGCCCGGAGCGCGGCGGACGAGCGCGTCGAGCTGGCGGCTTCGCGCACGCACGCGCTCTCCGTGGACGCGCATGGCGGGCAGGGCGTCCGGCTCCATGTACGGGCGGGAGAGCACGTCCAGGTTGTGGAGAAGCTCGCGGCGGCTGCGCGGCGCGGTGAGGGATGCGCTGACGCCGGGCTGTGAGAGGGAGTAGCGGTAGCAGTCCACGGCCGTCGGGAGCGGCGCGTCCGGCGGAGTACCGGGGGCCGGCTGGAGGAGGCGGCCGTAGCAGGTGGCGGTGAAGGTGAGCACGCCGGTACCTCGGGCCCGGGCTTCCGGAAGGAATGTTCCTTCCGCGCCGGGGTGCGCGGCGCTGTGGCGGGTCATGACGACGGGCCATGGGTGCTGGCGGAGCGCGTCGCGGGCGAGGTCTCTCAGGTGCGTGGAGAAGCCGAAGGTGCGGACCTTTCCCTCGGTGCGCAGCCGCTCGAGGGCGGCGAAGTCCTCCGCATGGAGGCGCTCGGGGGAGCGGACCCAGAAGAGGAGGAACACGTCGAGCCACGGGGTGCGCAGGCGGCGGAGCGCGGTCTCCACGTCGCGGCGCAGGGCGGTGGCACCCGAGTAGTAGCTGCCGGCGATGATGACGAGCCCGTCGCGCAGGTTGCGGCCACTGCGGAGGAACGTGGTGAGCGCGCTGTAGCGCGGCTCCCAGAAGAAGGTGTTGAGGCCGGCTTCACGGGCCTCGAAGAAGGGCTCGGGCGTGGTGAGGTGCGCGCCGGAGAGGACGAGCGGCGAGACGGTGAGGCCCGTGCGGCCCAGGGCGCGCGAGGAGGTGTGGAGAGGCACGGCGGAGCGCGGGGCGGGAGCGGCGCGCGGCTGTGCGGGGCGCGTGGGCCGGTGGCGCGCGAGGGCGGGCTCGGAGGCGATGAGCTCGTCGGGGAAGACGAGGGTGAGGGCCTGGAGGTGGGAGACGACGCGCTCGGGCTCTGCGTTGCCGAGGAGGGCGGAGCGGAGGTGCTCGAAGGCGGAGGCATCCGCGAGGCGAAGGCGCCAGGTCCAGGCGGAGGTTCGCAGGGCTTCATCCTGCTCTCGCGTGGGGCCGTGCAGGAGGTCGTCGAGGAGCGTGTCGAGCAGGGGGCACGACTCCAGGATGGAGGCCGCCGCCGAGCGGGCCATGGGCGAGGTGTCGAGCGACAGGCGCAGCAGGGCGCGCAGCTCTTCCCGGCCGCGGGTGGGGGAGAGCAGCTCGGCGGCCCGGGCGCGCAGCCATGCGTCGGGGGACTGTGAGCAGGCGAGGGCGGCCGTGCTCATGCCGTGGTCCGCGTCATCCGGCCCTGCCGCGAGACGACGGCCCAGTGGCAGCAGCAGCTCGAGCGCGGTGCGGCGCAGCGTGGGGTCCGGGTCCTCCGCGCAGACCCGGAGCGCGGAGTCAGTGTCCAGCACCGCGGAGCGAATCCATGGGTCCTCGTGTCCTTCGGCCTCCTCGCGCTCGGTCTCCGTGAGCAGGTCGAGCGACGCGAGCGCCCGCAGGGCCACGGCGCGCACGGCCGGGTCCTCGTCGTGTGAGGCGTGGATGAGCAGCTCGGGCTCCTCCAGGAACATGGCCGCCACGGCCACGGCGCGCCGCTCGCGAGTCGTGGCGGCGCGAGGTGCGAAGCGCGCCAGTGCCAGTGCGAAGGCCTCGGCGGCGGCGCGTGCCGGGGGCCTGCGCTCCCAGGCGGCGATGACCTCCGCGCGCACGTGCTCGTCCGGGTCTTCGAGCGCGGCGAGCACGTCGTCCAGGCTGTCGGGGTCGTAGACGAGGCCGGAGAGCGCCGCGCGCCGCAGGGCGGGCTCGTGGTGACGCAGCAGAATGCGCACGCGCTCCAGCAGCTCGGGGCTCCCCCTACGCACCGCGACGCGCGAGGCCCAGGCCACCGCGCCTGGGCGAGGTGGCGCGGCGAGAATCCGGGATGCGAGCTCGAGGTCCTCCACGTCGAGGCGCTCGAGCAGCGCGTGGGCTTCCGCTGCCGCATGTGGCACGCGCGGCTCGTCCAGCCAGCGCATCGCGAGGAGCAGGGCGTCCACGTCCTTCCGCTCGCGGAGGCGCCGACGCGCGAGGAGTCGCAGCGGCTCATGCGGGTCCCCCAGCCACTCGACCAGCTCGCGAGCGGTGAGCGCCGAGGCGGGAGTGGCCTCCAGTCGCGCCGTCGTCACCGCCGGGTCTTCGTTGCCGAGGGACTCGGGACGCTCCGTGCGCAGTGGCTCCGTCTGCTCTAGTGCGCCCCCGACGTGCTCCGTTGCCTGGAGCGAAGGCGCTTCGTTCCACGCCGTTTCGAGCCACGCCACCGCGGAGCGCATCGGCCCTTGTGTGGCGCCCTCCGCTGCCTGCCGAACGCGCTGCCGCACGGCCGGGTTGCCCAGGCCAATCCACGCCAGCGCCTGCACCGCCGCATGTCGCACGCGCCAGAACGGGTCCTCCAGCGCGCCCAGCAGCACGTCCATCGCCCCCGAGCCCGCGACGGACGCGGACGCCCGCACCACCGCCCGGCGTACCCACCACACGGGCTCTTCCCGCACCGCGCGCACCGCCTGCGGCAGCAGCGCCTGTGCCCCCAGCCGTGCTAGCGCGCGCCACGCCCTGTCCCTCACCAGCGGCATCGGGTCCGCGAGCGCGTCGAGCAGTGCCTGGGTGAAGCGCGCATCCCGCGTCCCACCGAGCCGCTGCGCGGCCGTGGCGCGCACCTCCGCGTCCTCGTCCGTGAGCAGGGCCTGCCGCAGGGCGTAGCGTCCCGCGAGCGTGGAGGTGCCGACCTCGCCCACCGCCTCGCGTCGAACCGCGACGTCCTCGTCGAGCAACCGCACCGTGGCCGGGTCCAGGTCGGGCATTGCGGCGGACTCTACGCGCCCTGGTACACTCGGGGACATGCCCGACATGCTGGCCATCATCAGCAAGGCGGTGTTCGAGAAGGAAGCCGCCGGCAAGAAGCCCGGTGACGTGCTTCCGATGGACCGCTACCGCAGCAACAGCAAGCACCTGGCGTCACTGAGCTCGGGCGGGCGCCTGTTCCTCTTCACGGTGCGTCCACCCAACGAGGCGCTCTGGCTGGTAGCGGTGCTCGAAGGGCTCAAGTCGGACGCCGAGGGCTGGCGCTCCCGGCCCAACACCGTGCCCATCACCGACGTCACCGCGCTCATCCCGAAGATTCGCTTCGAGTCCGGCAAGGGCATCCAGGCCGCGAAGGGCGCGCTGGGCATGTCGCTGCAGACGCCTCGGGCTCTCACCACGGCGGACGCCGCGCTGCTGCTCCAGACCGCGGGCGGCGAGGACACCGGAGGCGGCCCCACCAACCTCACGGCGCACGAGGCGCAGCCGAAGCTGCCGTGTCTGTGCGGACGTTGCTTCCCGAAGAGCCCCGAGCGCGCCGCGACGGGTGGCCTCACCTTCCTGCGCTCGAAGGTGGAGACCGGCGGCAAGGTCCTCTACTACTGGCTGCCCGAGGAGCTCTCCGCTGATGCGCGCATCATCGCCCAGTCGGTGCGTGGTGCGCTGATGGGGCGCCTCGGCACCTGACGCGTGCGCGGGTCGCTGCTCTTCGCCGCGGTCGCTGGTTGGGAGCCTCGGCACCTGACGCGTGCGTGGGTCGCTGCTCTTCGCCGCGGTCTCGAGCGTGGGTGTGCGCAGGCGATGGGGCGGACGTATCCGTCCGGCCGGGAGGTGCGGACCTGTGCCCCGTGATCACGGAGGCGTTGCGACGCTTCGGGCAGAGCCCGAGCTCGTCGAGGAGCCTCATTGACGCGAGCGGAGATGGAACAGAGCGGCAACGGAAGTGTCGCCCCGTAGCGCGCGCGGAGTGCCCTCACACCGAGCGGCGTGCGGGGCGCGTCCTCCCACCGCACCGGCTCGGAGGCGGCGGGCGGAGCCGGGCATGGTGGGGGCCCTGTGCGCGGCGCACCACGACAGGGCGGCAGGACGTTGGCGTCCGCCGGCCGGCAACCGAGCTTCGTCGACGAGGAACGTGCATGAGGAGGGACGACGCGAAACCAGAGGAGCGCTGTCTACTTCTTCCCGGGCGCTGCGGGCGACGCCAGCTCGGAGCCGATCTGCTGCCACTCCTGCGCATAGGCACCGCGGGCGAAGGCTCGCAGCTCCTCACCCGTCACCGTGCCCCGCGCGAGCGCGGTGTCGAGCGCGCGCACGACGGCATTGCGGTGCGGCTGCTCGACGAACGGGTTGCCCTCGCGGAACACCTCGCCGAAGAGGGACTCCAGCCGGCCGTCCTGCTTCAGGCGCTCGACGATGCGGGCCTGCGAGGCGGGCTCGTCCGCGTGCGCGTGGAGCATCGCGGAGGCGAGGCCGCCCTGCGCATCCGCCTGGTCGGGGAACTCGGAGAGCAACTCCAGCTCCGCGTCGGCTCCGGCGGCGGCCGCGAGGTCCTGCGCCGCGGTCGTCTGTGAAGCCACGGCCGGCGTGGCGCGCGGCGTGGGACGGCGGTCCGGCTCGAAGTCGCTGCGCCCCTGGAAGGGCTGTACCGCGCGGTGCGTCTGGCCGCCCTTCGTCCCCGCGCCCGGCTGCGCACCCCTGGCGGCGGTGTCCGGCCGCTCCGCTCCGGAGCGCTCCGTCACGGGGCCCTTGGGGGAGGACGGGCGGTTGCCACCATCAATGCGCGACATGGGGGAGCTCCAGCGGTGGAATCCCCTGGCGGACAGGGCCAGGGGAATTCCCATGTAGGTTATCGGACGCGTGCGGCGCCAGTTGCGTCCCTCCCGGAAGGGTGGGGTCGGCCCTTCCCCCGCGCACCCCCGGACCTTCACCACCTGACACTTGTAAACCGCAGTGCTTACCGGCGTTTGGCGGACGACACCGGGAACAACCACTGCAATCCCCGCCATAAGTCGTCCCGCCACGCCGGGTAGTTGTGGCCCGCGTTGTACTCCCGGTACTCCACGCGATGCCCGGAAGTCGCGAGCAGCGGCGCCATGCGCTGGTTGCCCTCCAGGAGCACCTCGAAGCGGCCGCAGTCCATCCACACGTCCAGCGGTCGGCGGGGCGTCTGCCGCGCCAGGTCGAAGACGACGAGGTCTCTTCCTTCAATCGCGAAGGCCCCGGACTGGGCCAGCACGCGCCCGAAGACCTCGGGGGCCCTCAAGCCCGTGAAGAGCGCCATCAGCCCGCCCAGGGACGAGCCCAGCACCGCGTGCGCGCCGGGCTCCTCCACCAGCGACAGGTGCTCGCGCGCCAGCGGCAGCACGCGCCGCAGCAGCAGGTACACGGTGTACTCGCTGCACGCGTACTCCACGCTGCGCGCCTCGCCACCGTTGGACACCATGGCCAGCGCCACCGGGCCCATCAGCCCCCGCGCCATCAGCGACTCCACCAACTCCGGCAGCTTCACGCGCTTGAGGTAGTCGTCCCCGTCGAACACCACCATCAGCGGCACCGGGCCGGGCACGGGCGGCGCGTAGAGGGCCACCGAGCGCCTGCCGCCCACCGCCATGTCCTCCGTCTCCAGCAGGTGCCGGGTGACGCGGCCCCGGGGGGCTCCGCGCGGGCGCTGGAGGACTTCGGGCGGGCCGCCCTCGGGCATGTAGAAGCAGTGGTTGAAGTCACCGAAGCCGTTGTCCGACGTGCGCGGGTTGAAGGCGTCCTCCACCTTGTTGCCGCGCGAGTCCAGGAGCACGTACTCCGCATACGCGTCCCGGGGCAGCGTCACCGTGCGCGCCCACAGGCCGGGGGCCACGCGCTCCAGCGGCAGGGGCTCGCCGCGCCAGTCCTGGAAGTCCCCCAGCACCGACACCGGTCCGCGCCCGCGCCACACGAAGGTGGCGGTGTCTCCCTCGATGACCGGCGTGCCTTCCGCGCGGGCCCGCGCCTCCAGCGTCTTCGCATCCATGCGGCGCAACCTATGTCAGCAACTCCTTGAGCGCCGCCTCCAAGTCTTGATGGCGGAACGTGAAGCCCGCCTCCTGTGCACGTCTGGGCAGTACGCGCTGGCCCTCCAGCGCTACCTTCGCCATCTCTCCCATCGCCGCCTTGAGCATGAAGGCCGGCACGTGCATCACCGACGGCCGGCCCAGCGCGTGGCCCAGCGCGTGCGCGAAGGCCTCGTTGGTGACGGGCGTGGGCGCGGTGGCGTTGACGGGGCCCTCCAGCGTCGGGTGCTCCAGCACGAAGAGGAGCAAGTCGAGCGCGTCCTCGCGGTGCACCCAGCTCACGTACTGCTTGCCGCTGCCCACCGGGCCGCCCGCGCCCATGCGGAAGGGCGGCAGCATCTTGTGCAGCGCGCCGCCCTCCGGGTGCAGCACCACGCCCATGCGCACCACCGACGTGCGGATGCCGGCCTCGCGCGCCCGCGTGGCTTCCGCCTCCCAGCCCCGGCACACCTGCGCGAGGAAGTCGTCCCCGGGCGAGCTCTCCTCCGTCAGCGGCTCCGCCCCGCGCGTGCCGCCGTAGTAGCCGATGGCCGACGCCGACACGAAGCGCTTCACCGTGCCCGCGGCCTTCATCGCCTCCACCAGCAGCCGCGTGCCCACCACCCGGCTGTCGTGGATGCGGTGCTTCGCCTCCTTCGTCCACCGCTGCGCCACCGGCTCGCCCGCCAGGTGGACGACGGCGTCCACTCCCTCCAGGGCCACCGGCGCCAGCGGCGTGACGGCGTCGTACACCGCGCCCGTCACCCCCTCGGGAAGCCGGCTCAGGCTCCGTTCAACGTTGCGCGCGAGCACGTGCACCTCATGCCCCTGCGCCAGCAAACGTTGGACAAGGCCTGGACCCAGGAACCCCGTCGCCCCGGTGACGGCCACCTTCATGGACGGTCCCCCGCCGCCGTGGGAGGCACCGCGGGCGCCGACAGGTCCACGCCGATGAGCCGGCTCAGCGTGGCGAAGAACGCCTCCTGCTCCTCCGGCTTCATCTTCCCCGAGTGCCGGAAGACGGGCGCCCCCGTCGCGTCCAGCAGCAGCACGTTGGACGTCTTCTTGGGCAAATCCCAGGGCGCGGCGCCCAGCGTCCCGTCCAGGTCCACGAGGATGGGCACGCCCACCTTCTTCTCCTCGTCCCGGACGTACGAGAGGGCAATCTGCCGGGCGGGGAAGAAGTCGAACTTCTCCAGGTTGGCCACCGCCACCACCGACGCGGAGCCCAGCAGGCCCTTTTCCTTGCCTCGGGAGAAGAGGGCTTCCTTCAAGGGCAGGTTGAGTGTCGTGGAGTCCTTGTCCTCGTAGAACAAGATGACCGGTTTCCCGCGCCACCGGGACAAGCGCACCTCTTCACCAGCCGAGGTGCGTAACGTCGCGTCGACTGGCCCGTACGCAGGTTCTCCGCCGTACGCACCGCCCGTCGCCAGGGCCACCGTCAACGCTCCTGCGATCCACGCCTTCATGAGGGAACCTCCGTGTACAAGGTTCTTGCAAACCTTAGACATACCCTTGACAAGCTCTGGACGCAAACGCTACCTCTAGGAACGAAGGGGACAGGCTTCATGGAGGAACGCCACATGGCACTCTCGGTTCGCAACGCTCGGCCCCTTCCGGGAGCGCTTCCTCTGGAGCAGGCCTGGCTGCAGCTCGTGCAGACGGAGGTGGAGGCCTCGCTCAAGGCGCTCTTCGAGCTGCCGGACGAGTCCAATCTGGACCCTCGCTGGGCGGCGGCCATGGAGCAGGCCCGTACGTACGCCCTGCGGCCGGCCAAGCGGCTGCGGCCGGCGCTGGTGGTGGCGGGGCACTCGCTGGCGCGGGGGAGCACGGCGGTGCCCGCGGGCTTGTGGACCTTCGCGGCGGGGCTGGAGCTGCTGCACACCTTCCTGCTCATCCACGACGACGTGGCGGACCAGGCGGAGCTGCGGCGCGGAGGGCCGGCGCTGCACCGCATGCTGTCGCCCGGGCGCGCGGGAGAGGACCTTGCCGTCGTCGTGGGAGACCACCTCTTCGCCCGCTCCCTGGAGGCCATGCTCGCCTCCGGGCTGCCCGGCGCGCCCCGGGTGATGCAGTACTACCTGGGCGTGTGCCGCCACACCGCGGCCGGGCAGTACCTGGACCTCGACCTGGGGCGCGCGCCCCTGTCGGAGGTGACGCTCTTCCAGACGCTGCGCGTGGCCTACCTCAAGACGGCGCGCTACGGCTTCTGTGCCCCGCTGGTGTGCGGCGCCATGCTCGGCGGTGCCGGCGCGGAGCTGCTGGAAGGGCTGGAGCGCGTGGGCCGCCACGTGGGGCTCGCCTACCAGCTGCGCGATGACCTCATCGGTCTCTTCGGCGACCCGAGCGTGGCGGGCAAGGCCACGGACGGCGACTTCACGCAGGGCAAGCGCACCTTCCCGGTGCTGGCCGCCTACGCCCGCGCCGATGCCGCCGCGCGCGACGAGCTGGAGGCGCTGTGGGCGCTGCCGGTGGAGCAGAAGGACGAGGCCTCGCTCGAGCGCGCCCGCGCGCTGGTGGAGCACTGGGGCGGACGCGCCGCCTGCGAGCGCATGGTGGACCGGGCCTCGCGCGCCGCGCGTCGCTCCTTGCAGTCGCTGCCCAACCCGCACGGCGTGAGGGACTTGCTGGACGCCCTCATCGCCCGCCTGGCGCGCCGCGCCGCTTGAGGACGCCATGACGAGCGCACGGACGCAGGGCAGGCGGGTGGTGGTGGTGGGCGCGGGCGTCGGAGGCCTCGCGGCCGCGGCGCGGCTGGCGCACCAGGGCTTCGACGTCCAGGTCTTCGAGAAGACGCACGGCCCCGGCGGGCGCTGCAACCAGCTGCGCGTGGATGGCTTCACGTGGGACATCGGTCCCACCATCGTGCTGATGCCGGAGGTGTTCGAGGAGACCTTCCGCGCGCTGGGCCGCCGAATCGAGGACTACCTGACGCTGCTGCGGTGCGAGCCGAACTACCGTGTGCACTTCCGCGACGGCTCGGACGTCACCTTCACCTCCGAGCTGTGCGCCATGGGCCGCGAGCTGGAGCGCGTGGAGCCGGGCAGCTACGAGCGCTACCTCGCCTTCATGGCGCAGGGCCGCGTCCAGTACCGCACCTCGCTGGATTACCTGGTGGGCCGCAACTACGACGGCATCTCCGACTACTTCTCGCCGAAGGTGCTCGCGCGCATCCTGAAGGTCCGCGCGCACCGCCGCATGTACGCGGACGTCAGCCGCTACTTCCAGGACGACCGGCTGCGCGCGGCGATGACGTTCCAGACGATGTACCTGGGCGTGTCGCCCTTCGCGTCGCCCGCCGTCTACGGCCTGCTGCCCTTCACCGAGCTGGGCGTGGGCATCTGGTTCCCCAAGGGCGGCCTGTATGCCATTCCCAAGGCGCTGGAGCGGCTGGGGCGCGAGGAGGGCGTGCGGTTCCACTACGGCACGCCGGTGGAGCGCATCCTCACCGACGGCAGCCGCACCACGGGCGTGCGCCTGGCCAGCGGCGAGGTGGTGGAGGCGGACGCGGTGCTGTGCAACGCGGACCTGCCCTACGCGTACGAGACACTGCTGGACCCGAACGCCACCCGGCTCAAGCGCCCGGAGAAGCTGCGCTACACGTCCAGCGGCTACATGCTCTATCTGGGCATGAAGCGGAAGGTCCCCGAGCTGCTGCACCACAACGTGGTGTTCGGCCGGGACTACAAGGGCTCGTTCGACGACATCTTCGAGCGCTTCCGCGTGCCGGAGGACCCGAGCTTCTACGTCAACGTGCCCACGCGCACCGACGCGTCGCTCGCGCCCGAGGGCAAGGACGCGCTCTACGTGCTGGTGCCGGTGCCGCACCAGAACCCGGACGTGCACTGGAGGGAGGAGGGCCCGAAGGTGCGGGCGAAGGTGTTTGCCCGGCTGGCGGAGCTGGGCTTCCCCCGGCTGGAGTCCGACATCGAGGTGGAGCGCATCTTCACCCCCGACGACTGGGCGTCCACCTTCAACCTCGCGCGCGGCAGCGCCTTCGGGCTGGCGCAGAACTTCACGCAGATTGGCCCGTTCCGTCCGCGCAACCAGGACGAGCGGGTGAAGAACCTCTTCTTCGTGGGGGCCTCCACCCAGCCCGGCACGGGGCTGCCCACGGTGCTCATCTCCGCGCGCCTCGTCACCGAGCGGCTCCTGAGCTGGGCCCGTGACGCGGGTGTCTCCCTGCCCCCGCGCGAGAGCGCGCCCCGCTCGATGGAAGAGGTGGCCGCATGAACTCGCACGACCAGCAGGACCTGGTGGAGGACGGCTACCGGCGCGCGAAGGAGGTGACGCGCCACCACGCGAAGAGCTTCTTCTTCGCCTCGTACCTCCTCTTCGGCCAGCGTCGGAAGGCGGCGTTCGCCCTCTACGCCTTCTGCCGGCGGCTGGACGACCTGGTGGACGGGGATGGGCCCGACGTGGTGCCCATTGATTTGTCGGTGCGGCTGGCGAAGGCGCGGCAGATGGTGGCGGAGGTGTACCTGCCCATGCCGGAGCTGGCGTCGCCGGAGCTGGGCTCTCCCGCCGAGCGGCTGATGGCGGCGGAGGCGCAGTCGCCGTGGGAGCCGAGCGAGTTCGCCGCGCTGAAGCACACGGTGCGCCGCTACCGGATTCCGGAGCAGCCCTTCCAGGACCTCATCTCCGGCATGGAGATGGACCTGACGAAGAGCCACTACCGCACGTGGGAGGAGCTGGACCTCTACTGCTACCGCGTCGCGGGCGTGGTGGGGCTGATGCTGACGCCGGTGCTGGGCTGCGCGGAGGTCAAGGCCTCGCAGCCGGCGGCGGACCTGGGCCGGGCCATGCAGCTCACCAACATCCTGCGCGACGTGCGCGAGGACCTGGAGCGGGGCCGCGTCTACCTGCCCGCCGAGGAGCTGGCCGCCTTCGGGCTGGGCGAGGACGACCTGCGGCGCGGCAGGGTGGACGAGCGGTGGCGGGCCTTCATGCGCTTCCAGGTGGAGCGCGCGCGCGTGTACTACGCGCGGGCCGCCGCGGGCGTGCACTACCTCCAGGGCTTCGGCAGCCAGCGGATGGTGCGGATGATGGGCGCCATCTACGGCGACATCCTGCGGGACATCGAGGCGCGCGACTACGACGTGTTCAGCGCGCGGGCGCACGTGACGATGCGCCGAAAGCTGGCGCTGGCCACGGGCGTCTTCATGCGCCCCGGCTCGGCGCTGCCCGCGCCCCGGGGTGACGCGGGCGTGCCGCTGCTGCCCACGGGGACGGGAGGGTGAGGACGCGATGAGCGATGACCGCGTGAAGAGTCTTCAAATAAAGCGCACCTCCCGCCTGTCGGGCTTCTACCGGCAGTCCCCGGAGCGCCGTCGCGCGCGGCTGGTGGAGGCGCGCTGGGTGGCTCCCGAGGACGCGGCGTCGCTGGAGGGACTGGCCGGCTTCGACGAGGCGTGCGCGGACGCCATGGTGGAGAACGTCGTCGGCATCCACGGGCTGCCCCTGGGCCTGGCGCTCAACTTCGTGGTGGACGGCCGGGAGCGGCTGATTCCCATGGCGGTGGAGGAGCCCTCCATCATCGCCGCGGCTTCCTATGCCGCGCGCCTGTGCGCGGAGGGCGGCGGCTTCACCGTGGAGGCGGACCCGCCCATCACCACCGCGCAGGTGGAGCTGCTGGACGTGCCCTCGCTGGAGGCCGCGCGCGCGGCGCTGCACGCGCACGCCGCCCTGCTGCTGGCGGAGGCGGACGCGCTCATCCCCGCCATGTGCGCGCGCGGGGGCGGCACGCGCGAGCTGGAGGTGCGCGTGCTGGACGCCACCACGCTGGTGGTGCACCTGCACATCGACACGCGCGACGCCATGGGCGCCAACTGCGTCAACTCCGTGGCGGAGGGCATGGCGCCCCGGCTGGCGGAGCTGGCCCGCGCTCGGCCGGGGCTGAAGATTCTCACCAACCTGGCGGACCGGCGGAAGGTGCACGTGCGTGTCCGGGTGCCCGCGTCGGCGCTGGTGTCCGAGGGCTTCGCGGACGGTGGTGCGGTGCGCGACGGCATCCTCGCGGCGCACCGCTTCGCGGAGCTGGACCCGTACCGCGCCGTCACCCACAACAAGGGCGTGATGAACGGCGTGGACGCCGTGCTGGTGGCGTGTGGCAATGACTGGCGCGCGGTGGAGGCGGGGGCGCACGCGTGGGCGGCGCGCTCGGGCAGCTACCGGCCGCTCACCACGTGGCGCGCGGCGGGGGACGGCATGCTGGAGGGCGAGCTGCTCATGCCCCTGGCCACGTCCACCGCGGGCGGCGCGGCGCGCACGCACCCGGGGGTGCAGCGGGCGCTGAAGCTGGCGGGGGTGTCGGGCGCGGTGGACCTGGCGGGGCTCGCCGGGGCGGCGGGGCTGGCCACCAACCTGGCGGCGCTCAAGGCGCTGTCCACCGAGGGCATCCAGAAGGGCCACATGGCGCTGCACGCGCGGCGCGTGGCGGCGGAGGCGGGGGCGCAGGGCGAGCTCATCGAAATCGTCGCGGAGCGGCTGTCTCGCGAGCGCGTCTACCGGCCGGAGCGCGCGAGGGAAATCCTCGCGGCGGAAGTCGCCCGGCGGAAGGAGGCCCGGGGATGAAGCGCACCCGCGTCGCGGTGGTGGGCGGCGGCATCGGTGGCCTCACGGCGGCCGGGCTGCTCGCGAAGGAAGGCCACGCGGTGACGCTCTTCGAGGGGAGCGCCTCGCTGGGCGGCAAGGCCCAGGCCGTCACCGTGGACGGCATCACCCTGGACACCGGGCCCACGCTGCTGACGCTGCCGGACCTGGTGCGGGGCACCTTCGAGAAGCTGGACGCGGCGGACCTGCTGCCCCCGCTCACGGAGCTGGAGCCGCAGTGCACCTATCGCTTCACGGACGGGTGCGGCCTCACCGCGTACAAGGACCTGGAGCGCATGGCCGAGAGCGCCTGTGACTTGAGGCCGAGCGAGAAGCGCGGCGTGCACGGCTTCTACCAGGAGTCCGCGGCCATCTGGCGCGCGGCGGGGGAGCCGTACCTGGAGGCCCCCTTCGAGGGCATGGCCGGCTTCATGGCGCGCGTGGCGAAGCGCGGCGTGGGCGCCGTCATGGCGGGGATGAAGCTCAGCACCCTGCATGACCTGGCGGTGCGGCACTTCAAGACGGAGCACATGCGGCAGTACGTGGGGCGCTTCGCCACCTACGCGGGCGCGTCGCCATACCAGGCGAGCGCGGCCTTCGCGCTGATTCCGCACATCGAGCATGCCTACGGCGTGCACCACGCGCGCGGCGGCGTGGGCGCGCTGGTGGAGGCGCTGGGCGTGGCGGTGCGGCGGCTGGGCGTGACGGTGCACCTCAACACGCGCGCCCGCTTCGAGCGCAAGGCGGGCGGCTACCGCGTGGGGCCCCAGGGCGACGCGGAGCCGTATGACAGCGTGGTGGTGAACGCGGACCCGCTGGAGTCGCTGCGCCGGGCCGACGAGCCGCTCGCGCTGTCGGGCTGCGTGCTGCTGATGGAGGTGGACGGGCGTCCCCGGCTGCCGCACCACACGGTGCTCTTCGGCGGGGACTACCGGCGCGAGTTCAACGAGCTGTTCAACGGGCAGCTCGCGTCGGACCCGACGGTGTACTTCTGCAACCCGTCCGCGACGGACGCCACCATGGCGCCGCAGGGGCGCACGGGCCTGTTCGTCATGGTGAACGCGCCGGCGCTGCCCGTGGGACAGGCGGAGGCGGAGCAAGCCGCGCGGGCCTGGGAGCTGGGCGCCGAGCGGGCGAAGGCGCAGATGTTCGAGAAGCTCTACCAGCACTTCCCGGAGCTGCGAGGACGCACGCGCGTCATCGGCCAGCGCACGCCGGTGGACCTGGCGGCGCAGGGGGCTCCGGGGGGCTCCATCTACGGCTTCCTGCCGCACGGGAAGTTCGGTCCGTTCCGCCGGCCGCGGATTCGCGGCTGCACGCCGGGCCTGTTCTTCGCGGGCGGGGGCACGCACCCGGGCGGCGGGGTGCCGCTGGTGATGCTGTCCGGGCGGTTCGCGGCGGAGCTGGCATCGCAGCACCTGCGGAGGAGCGCATGAGGCCGCTGGGAGACCTTCCCGCGCTGCCGGACGCGGCGGGCGCATATCGGTGGTTCTACGCGGACGTCACCGCGGGGCCGTTCAGCGCGGTGTGCATCTTCATGCTGGGCTCGCTCTTCTCGCCGCGCTACTCGGTGGCGGCGCGGCGCGGAGGACGGCCGCTGGAGCACAGCGCGGTGAACTTCGCGCTGTACCACCAGGGCGTGCGCCAGCTGTGGGTGCTGAGCGAGTACTCGAGGGCGGAGGTGGTGTCGCCGGGGCAGCTGCGGATTGGCCGGTCCACTCTGACGTACTCGGCGGGGGCGGGGCCGGTGCGCATGGACGTGGAGGACTGGACGGCGCCGTGGGGCCGGCCGGTGCGCGCGAGCCTCTCGCTGGAGCCGATGACGCCGGTGGGCGAGGTGGTGCGGTTGATGCCGGAGCTGCCGCACTACTGGCAGGCGCTCGCGCCGCGCGCGAAGGCGCGGCTGGAGGTGCCGTCGCTGGGCGTGGAGGCGGACGGGATGGGCTACCACGACACCAACCACGGCGATGAGCTGCTGGGCGCGCGGCTGTCCGGCTGGCACTGGGCGCGCACGCACCGCGAGGACGAGACGGTGGTGGACTACCACCTGCCGGACGGGGTGCCGCCGCTGCGCGTGGTGGCGGGAGCGCGCGGCGTGCTGTGCGAGCGGGGCGTGGCGCAGGAGACCCGGCCCACCAGCATGACGGGGTGGGGGCTGCGGGTGCCGTCGCGGCTGCATGCGGGCAATGAAGTGGTGGGCGAGGCCCGGCTGCTGGAGTCCTCGCCCTTCTACGCACGGCTGGAGGCGCGCAAGGACCGGTTCGATTCGATGGGCGAGGTGGCGGACTTCCGTCGCTTCCACTCTCCGTTCATCCGCTGGATGGCGCACTTCCGCACGCGCATGGGACGGGCGGCATGAACGCGCTGGCGCTCATGTCCCTGTCATGGGCCGTGCTGGCCACGGGCTTCAGCGGCGTGGCGCTGGCGCGGCTGCTGCGCTCGCGGCGCCCGGCAGCGACGGGGAGCACGCAGGTCCCCGTGCTGCTGCTTCGCCCCGTGGACGCGCCCACGCCTCGCGAGCTGGAGAACCTGGCCACCCCCATCGACTACGCGGGGCCGCTGGAGCAGGTGGTGGTGTCTCCGTACCGTCCCCGGCTCGCCCCGGGCGTGCGCTGGCTGCCGAGCGACCCGCTCACCCCGAACCGCAAGGTCGGCCACCTGCTCTACGCGCTGGAGGTGCTCCAGACGCAGGGCCGGGTGGTGCTCGCGGTGGACGCGGACGTGGCGGTGACGGGCGCGCTGGTGGAAGGGCTCGCGGCCCCCGTGGCCTCGGGCGCGGCGCTGAGCACCGCGGCGCCCACGCCGGTGAGCCCGGAGGACGGAGCCAGTCGCGCCATGGCCGGCCTGCTGCGCTACACGCACCACAGCTTCCGCGCGCTGGACGTGATGAGCGCCGGCGCGAAGGCGGTGTGCGGCAAGGCGCTGGGCCTGTCGCCCGTGGCGATGGACGCGCTGAAGGAACTGGCGGACCACATCGGCGAGGACCTGGAGTTGTCGAAGCGGCTGCACGCGCGCGGGCTGGACGTGGCCTTGAGCACGGCCCCGGCGGTGGTGCCGCTGGGCACGGTGGAGTCCTGGGGCACGCCGCTGGCGCGCTTCACGCGGTGGATGCAGGTGCTGGCCAGCCACCGCCCCGCGCTCTACCCCACGGTGCCGCTGCTCTTCACGCCCACGCTGCCGCTGGTGCTGCTGGCACTCGTGCTCGGCTCGCCAGTGCTCGCGGGCGCGGTGGCCGTGCTCGTGGGGGTGCGCACGCTGCTCGCCCTGCGGCTGGCCGCGCTCAGTGCGCCCACGGGAAACACGGGCGCGGACCCGGGCCGGCCGTACGCGCTGACGGACTGGCTGCTGGGAGAGGGGCTGTTGCTGGCGGCCTTCGTGTGCTCGCTGTGGCAGCAGGGCACGGTGACGTGGCGGGGCCGAACCTATGCGCTTCAACCCGGGGGCCGGATGGTCCGGGTGTGGCCGGAGCTGAGTGGAGGACCGGGATGACCTACGCGCGATTCCTCGGACTGTTCGTCGTGTTGCCCATCCTCTTCCTGGTGTGGCGCTACCGCCGCACCTTCACCGCGCGGAGCCTGGCGCCCATGGGCATGCTGCTCGTCGTCGTCTACGTGGCGACGTCGCCCTGGGACAACCTGGCGGTGAAGTGGGGCCTGTGGGGCTTCGACCCGGAGCGCATCTGGGGCATCAAACTGGGCTACCTGCCGCTGGAGGAGTACCTCTTCTTCGGCCTGCAGACGCTGCTCGTGGGCCTGTGGGCGCGCGCGCGCCTGTCGCGGGCGCTGGAGAAGGAGCCCGTGGCCCGGCGGCCCGAGCCCCGCTCCGAGGGCCGGAAGCTCACGGCCCGGGAGGCGGCGCCATGATGGAGACGAAGTGGGCCTACCTCATCCACCTGCTCGCGTGGACGCTGCCGCTCATCCTCCTGCAGCTCATCGTGCTGGTGCGCCACTACAAGGAGCGCGCGGGCGCGGTGCTGCGAGCGGTGCTGCCTCCGGCGTTCGTCATCGGCGTCTACCTCTCGGTGGCGGACCACCTGGCCATCTCCACGGGCATCTGGAACTTCGGCGAAGGCCGGCACCTGGGTGTGTACCTGGGCCTCGTCCCGCTGGAGGAGGTCCTCTTCTTCCTGCTGACCAGCATCCTCGTGTCGCTGGGGCTGGCCCTGTTCACCGCGCTGGTCTCCCGGGCGCGGGAGGCGCGGGCATCTTGATTCGTGATGCCAAAGGCGGCCCCCTCGGGTGGGCCCTGGACGCGTACATCGGGTGGAAGTTCCGCTCGGCGTTCCGCGGATTGTGGGTGCGCGGCACGCTGCCCACGGGGGATGAAGGCCGGCTCGTGTACCTGAACCACTGCAACTGGTGGGACGGCTTCATGCTGCACCAGCTCGGCCGCGCGGCGGGGTGGGATTCCTACTGCCTCATGGAGGAGGAGAACCTGCGGCGCTACCGCTTCCTCGCGCGCATCGGCGCCTTCAGCATCCGCCGCAAGGACGCGGTGTCGTCGGTGGAGTCCCTGCGCTACGCGAAGGCGCTGCTGCGCCGGCCGCGCGCCGCGCTGTACGTCTTCCCGGAGGGCGAGCACCGCCCCTTCGGCGTGCTGCCCCTGCAGCTGGAGCGAGGCGTGGAATTGCTGGCGCGCGTGTCGAAGGTGGAGTGCGTGCCCATTGGCGTGCGCTACGCCTTCTTCGAGCACGAGCGTCCGGACGTGCTGCTGGAGGTGGGCACGCCGCACCCGCCGGGGCCGCTGGCGCAATTCCAGAGCGGCCTGGAGTCGGTGGTGAAGCGCGTGGCGGCGGCGACGTCGCTGGAGGGCTTCACGCAGGTGGTGTCCGGAGCGCGGGGCGTGGCGGAGCGCTGGGACGCGGCCCGGGGGCTGGCGCCATGACGTTGCGCATCCGCACCATCGCCCGGCTGACGGGCATCCGCGAGGCCACGCTGCGCGCGTGGGAGCGGCGCTATGGCTTCCCGCGCCCGCACCGCACCGAGGGCAACAACTACCGCGTGTACTCGCGCGACGAGGTGGAGGCCATCCGCCGCGTCGCGCGCCTCATCCAGCAGGACGGCCTGGCGGTGAGCGAGGCGATTGCCCAGGTGCGCGCCACGCCGCTGCGGGATTTGCCTCCGCCGGTGCAGCTGAACGAGCGCTTCTGGTCCGCCGTCATGGTGCTCGACGGGGACGAGGTGACGCGGGTGCTGGACGAGGCGCAGGCCGCCATGGACGTGGAGGCGTACTGCGACACCTTCCTCATGCCGCTGCTGCGGGAGATGGGCGTGCGGCTGGACATCGCGCGCGAGCACCTGGCGTCCGCCTTCATCCGCCACCGGCTGCGGCAGGTGCTGGACGCGGTGGAGTCCGCGGAGGACGGGCCCCGCGCGCTGCTCGCGTGCCCGGCGAGGGACCACCACGAGGGGGGCCTGCTGGCGCTGGCGCTGCACCTCAAGCGCAAGGGCTGGCGGGTGACGCTGCTGGGCGCGGACACGCCGGCCGAGGCGCTGCACGTCGCCTGCGCCCAGGTGCGGCCGGACGTCGTGGCGCTGTCCTTCGTGCGCCGACGCGAGCCGGACGAGTTCCTGGAGGTGCTGGGGGACGCACTGCGGGCCTGCGCGCCCTTCCCCGTCGTGGTAGGAGGGGCCGGCGCCCGGGAGCACCTGAAGACGCTCTTCACGCTCGGGGCGCAGTACGCGGAGTCCTCGGAAGAGCTCGTCGCCATCTGGAACCAGGTGCGCAACGCCCAGAATCGTCGTACCTGACTTCACCCGCGACATGGCCGAGCGCACCTACCGCATCCACATCGCCGCCGAGCTCTCGGGAGTGCGAGTGGAGCTCATCCGCGCCTGGGAGCGCCGCTACGGCGTGCTCCAGCCGCGGCGCACGCCGGCCGGCTACCGCGTCTACACGGACCGGGACGTGGCGCTGCTCAAGCGGCTGAAGACGCTCACCGACGAGGGCGTGGCCATCAGCGAGGCGGCGAAGCTGCTGCCGCAATTGCGCGCGGAGCTGGGCGCGGAGGCTCCCGCCGTCACGGACGACGCCCGGGGGACGCGCGTGGACGCGTGGCTGGAGGCGGCGCTGGCCGCGGCCGGCGCGTATGACCAGGCGCGCGTGTCGGCGGTGGTGGACGAGGTGCTCGCCGCGCTGCCGCCGCTGCGCGCCTTCGACGACGTGCTGGCCCCGTTGCAGCGGGAAATCGGAGAGCGCTGGCACGCGGGGCGGCTGTCGGTGGCGCAGGAGCACCTGGTGACGCAGGTGGTGCGGGCGCGGGTGGTGAGCCTGCTGCACGCGGCGCCGAACAGCGGGCGCAGGCACGCGGTGCTGGCGTGCTTCCCGGACGAGGAGCATGAGCTGGGACTGCTCGGCGTGGCGCTGCGGCTGCGGCACTCGGGCGTGCGGGTGACGCTGCTGGGGCAGCGCATGCCGGCGGTGGACCTGGGCCGCGCGGTGGCGGAGTTGCGGCCGGACTTCGTGGGCCTGTCGGCGGTGAACGACAGGGGCGCGGAGGTGTTCGGGGACACGCTGTCACGCGTCGTGGAGGCGCTGCCCCCGGGCGTGCCCCTCTGGGTGGGCGGCCCCGCGGCGCAGGCCAGCCCGGAGGTGGCCCTGCGCCTGGGCGTGCACGTGTTCTCCGACGAGGAGGACTGGGTGAAGCTGGCGGAGTAGGCCGCTTCAGTACCCGACGCCGCCGTCCAGCGTGTTGCTGGCGGACTCGTTGAAGACCTGGCTGCCGTAGACCTGCTGTGCGTCCTCGGCGCTGTTGCAGATTTGCGAGCACTTGCTGGTGGGGCCGATATAGGGGCCCGCGATGTTGTCCGCGTCCCGGCAGTCATTCACGATGCCGCCGTCGTTGTCATAGATGGGCGGGTTGAGCTCCATGCATTGCTGCGCGGGCAGGTGCTTCCAGCGCCAGTGGCTGAGGCACGCGGGGCCGCTCGGGCTCCAGCCCGCTTCGAACGTCACTCCCTGCACGCCCGCATCCGGCGGGGGCGCGGGGATGATGTTTGGCGTCAGGCTGTCCCAGGGGCGGATGGGCGTGCCGTTCTGCGTGAACGAGGAGCCGTTGCCGCAGTAGTCCGCGCGCGCCATGCGGGTGCACGCATGGTGCGCCAGCGTCACCTTCCCCGTCGCGGAGCCGTCCAGCCACGGCTTGTAGCCCCAGCGGTAGCACTTGGCGATGACCCCCGACTCACACCCCAGCGTGAACACGGTGGTGCTGTCGGTCCGGTGGCCCGTCACGCTGTTGAAGACGCCCCTGATGGGCACGGCCCAGGCCCAGCCCGCGGGGCCCGCGCTCTGCGCACACAGCTCCGTCGTGGGCGTGCCGTAGCTGGGCCCGTAGCGCACCCGGTACAGGAAGGTCTCGCCACTCGAGTCCCACTTCTCCTCGGCATCGGGGCTGGCGACGCTGTTGGCGTTGATGGCGTCGACGACTTCCAGGCGGAAGCCCGTGGTGGCTCCGGGCTGCGTGAGCATCACCGCGCCAATCAACTCCGTGCCGCGCAGCTGCTTCGACGTCGCGGGGTAGAGGCCCCTGCTCGCCGCCAGCGTCACACCCCAGCGCAGGGTGGAGTAGGAGGATGCTCCGGCGAGCACCGTGTAGACGCCGCTGGGGGGGCAGACGAACGAGACGTCCGGGCAGGACGACACGCACGCGGTGGCCTCATCTCCTGAGGCGAGGTAGTCGCGGCCCCGGTATTCGCAGGGATGCTCGCCCGCGCAGACGCGCACCATGGGGTTGCCGTAGCAGCTTCCGGCCTCGGTGCCACACGCCCCGCTGGTGAGGCGGACGGAGGTGCCCGGCGTGCACGTGCCCTGTCCCTCCACGCCCCAGCCACAGCTCCGTCCCACCCCCGTGGCGTAGTAGCCGGTGCAGGCCTGCAGGCTCGCGGTGGTGCCGGTGACCTGGAGCGGCATGGTGGCGGCCAGCTCTCCCTGGAGGAGCTTCAGCGTGGCGCTCCGGTTGGTGCCCTCGTACCTCACGGTGCCCCCCGTGAAGGACGCGGACGTCATCGGCGTGCCGTGCAGCTGCGTGCCCTGGGTGTGGAAGCCGTCGCTGCCCGCGGCGAAGGACTGCGTCTCCAGGGAAGGCTCTCCGCCATCCGGAGGCACGTCGCAGGCGGCCAGGAGACAGACACACAGACACGTCGACAGCAGGCGGAGGAGGGGCGTCACGTGGGGACCTCGTTCTCGTTCTTGTCGGCAATTCCGGAGCATCCGGCATGCCACCGACACCAACGCCCTCGCGTGGAAGTCCTCGGTCGGGTGTGACTCGCCGGCGGTTCTCGCGGGCGGCGCCTGCCGGCAAGGTTTGCCGGGGTGACGGCGGCTCCTGTCGGCAAGGTTTGCCGGGGGGGCGGCTCAGGGCCGGGGCGTGGCGCACACGCGCATGCCGATGAGGGCCTCACGCTGGGTGCGCTCCACGCGGTCCCGGTTGGCGGAGTGCGCCGTCAAGTCACTCTGGTACCAGCTGCCGCCCTGCGCGGCGGGCTGTTTCGGGTCCACGTCGGAGCGCGTCCACTCCCACACGTTGCCGGCCAGGTCGTCCACGCCGAAGGGGCTGCGCGAGCGCGGGTGGCTGCCCACCTCGTCCGGGCCGAAGCCCCAGGACTCGCGGCCGTACGTCACGTCGTGGTTGGCGTCGTCGGGGGCCAGCCACTCGCCGGAGGGGTAGCGCCGCCCGTCCGCGCCCCGGGCGGCCCGCTCCCACTCGCGCTCCGTGCAGACGCGCGCGCCGGGCACCCGTCCCGTCTTGTCGAGCCAGTCCACGTACGCCAGCGCATCGTCGAAGGAGATGGCCGACACGGGGAAGCGCAGCCAGTCCTGCACCGCGCGGCGGCTGCGCTTGCCGTAGCGCACCGGCTCTCCGTCGCGCACGCTGTAGCTCGCGGCGGCCGGACGCAGGTCCAGGCGCCACCGGCCATCCGCCTTCCGTGACAGGTCCACCACGCTGGAGCGCAGGCGCGCGCCGGGCATGCGCGCGGCGCGCTCGCCCGGGGGCAGCGTCTCCAGGAAGGCGATGTACTGGGCGAACGTCACCTCGTGCCGGGCGATGAGGTACGCGCCCGTCCGCACCGTGTGCAGGGGCGGCGCGAAGAAGAAGGAGCGGCGCAGGTACTCGCTCTCCGACACGCCCTGGAGGAAGCGTCCGGGGGGCACGTAGACGAAGCCCTCCGGCACGGCCGAGGCTTCCGGAAGCGTGAGCTCCAGTTCCAGGCGCTCACCGGGCTCCAGCAGGACGGGCACGCGCACGGGGGCGTGTCCCGGGGCCTCCAGCAGCAGGAGATGCGAGCCCGACGGCAGCTCCACGTCGCGCAGCGGCGCCTCGCCCAGGACGCGGCCTTCCGGGACGTCCGGCCCGGTGCCGAGCAACCGCACGCTCACACTCGGAGGCGAGGTGACGAGGGTCAGCCGCGCCGGGGCCTCCAGCAGGTGGCTCCGTGTCCCGGAGTCGTCGTACGCCGCCAGCCGCGCGAGCCACTGCGTGCGCTGCTCGGGCTGGCGCCGCTGCGTGGCCCACTCGACCTGGTGGGCCAGCAGGTCCGCCAGCGGCTCCTTCACGCGGGCGCTTCCCGGGTCCAGGCCCCAGGCCGTCTCCAGCGCGGCCATGGCCTTGAGTGCGCTCGCCTCGGCGCCGCGCTCCTCCGTCAGCACGCGGGACCATAGAGCCTCGGCGGCGTCGCGGCGGTCCTGTCCCGGCGTGTCGAAGAGGGCGAAGGCCTCGGCGCGGAGCCGGTCCGCCTCGGCGCCTCGCGCGAGGGCGGCGTCCCGGTACCGGCGGGCCTCGCCCAGGTGCCCGGTGATGCGGGCCTCCAGCTGCGCGCGGGCCTGCACGCGGGTGACGCCCACCGCCGACAGCAGCACCAGCGGCACCGCGACGGCCACCGCCCAGCGGGCGGCGCGGCGGCGGCGGAAGGTCTGCTCGGAGCGGGCGAGGAAGTCCTGCTCGCGAGCCCCCTCGGCGGCGGCTCCCACGGCGCGCACCTCGGACAGCTGGCGCTCGCCGTAGAGCAGCTCCACGGGGCGGCCCAGGCGCTCCCACTCGGCGGCGGCGCGCTCCAGGCGGTGGCGAGCGGCGCGGCGCTGCTCGTCCTGGCCCAGCCAGCCGCGCAGCGTGTCCCAGCCCGTCACCAGGCTCTCGTGGGCCAGCGTGTAGACGCCCTCGCCGCCCTCGGCCTCTCCGGCGGTGAGGAGCCGGCCGCGCACGAGCCCATCCAGCACCGCGCGCCCGGTGTCGTCGCCGGGCCCGCGCAGCAGCTCCTCGCGGGTGCGGCGCACGCGGGTGCCCTCGGGCGTGACGAGCTCCAGCAGCAGCGCCTGTGCACGGGGACGCTGCTCCGGCCGCAGCCGCGCCACCACCGCGTCCGCGTGGCGGGCCAGCGCGCCCTCGACGCCGCCGAGGGCCTCCAGCGCGGCGGCGGGGATGAGGTGGCGCTCCCTGTCGCGTGCCTCCCACAGCGCCTCCAGCGCGAACTGGAGCATGGGCAGGCCGCCGTCGGCGCGAGCGGCGGCGGCGACGAGCGCGTCCACCATGGCGGGGGACTCGAAGCGCACGCCCAGCGCGCGGGCGGGGCCTTCCACGGCCTCGCGCAGGCCGTGCTCCGTCAGGGCCCGCACGAGGTACAGCGCGCGGGGCAATTCCTCGCCCAGGCCGGGCAGCGCGACGAGCCGGGTGAGACAGTCGCTGCGCGCGGTGGCCAGGACGCGGACGCGCGGGGCGCGGCGCAGCACCAGCGCCAGCTCCTCGGCGAGCCGCGCGGCCTGGGCGGGCTCGGAGAAGGTGACCAGCTCCTCGAGCTGGTCGAGGAAGAGCAGCACGGGCGGAGCGCTCGCGGGACGGCGGCGCAGGGCGCGCGCGAGGGCGCCGGGCTCTTCCGTGGCCACGCGGGCGAGCAGAGCGTCCGCGCCTTCATCCAGCACGGGGGACAGTGCTTCCGCCAGTGCCTCCAGCGGGCGGCGCCCGGGCGTGCAGGAGACGACGACGCGAGGGGGCCCGCCTTCCTCCAGGCCGGAAGCCGCGGCGAGGGGCAGCACGCCCGCGCGGCACAGCGAGGACTTGCCCACGCCGGAGTCGCCCGCGAGCAGGACGAAGGCCTCACCGCGCAGCCGGTCCACCACCTCGCGCAGCTCGGCCTCGCGACCGAAGAAGACGCCCCGGTGCTCGGCGTCGAAGGCGCGCAGGCCCAGGTAGGGGTTGCCGGAGGGCAGGGCGCTGGCGGGGCGCTCGGGGACGGCCAGCGCCTCCAGGGCTTCGCGCAGTGCGTCCCCGGACTCGAAGCGGCGGGAGGGCTCGGCGGCGAGACAGCGGTCCACCACGGCGGCGAGCCCGGGCGGGAGTCCGGGGGCGAGCGTCGCGAGCGGCGCGGGCGGGTGCTCCAGCACGGTGCGGCCCAGGTCTTCGAGCGAGACGTCCTGGTAGGGCGGGGCGCCGGCGCACAGCTCGTAGAGGACCACGCCCAGCGCGTACACGTCGCTCGCGCGGCTGGCGGGCTCACCGCGCCACAGCTCGGGGGCGAGGTAGAGCGGGGTGCCGGGCACCATCCGCCACTGGGCCGGGGAGGAGGTGCGCGTCACGTCGCCGGACGGCGCGGTCCCGAAGCTCGGCGGTGCGTCCCCGGGCGTGGAGACGACCCCGGGCCGAGGCTGCGTGTCGGGCGCGGCGGCTCTTTCCTCGCGCGAGGGGCCCGTCGAATGCGCCGCGCGTTGCGGAGCACGCTGCAGGTCACCGGGCAGCGGGCGGGTGTCCACCGTGGTGGGCGCGCCCGGAGCCTCGCCCGCGCGTGCTGGAGCGCGTTGCAGGTCACCGGGCAGCGGGCGGGTGTCCACCGCGAGCGCGCCCGGGGCCTCGTCCGCGCGTTGCGGAGCGCGCTGCAGGTCACCGGGTAGCGGGCGCGTGTCCACGGGCCGCGTCTCCCGCGCCTTCGCATCCACGGGCCGCTCCGGGGCGGCGTGCTCCGTCGCTCCGTCCAGCTGCGCCCGCGCCACCTCGTGCTGCTCGGCCAATCCGAAGTCGAGCAGCTTCACCTCACCATCCTCGGAGAGGATGGCATTCGCCGGCTTGATGTCGCGGTGGAGCACGCCGCACCGGTGCGCGGCGGCGAGCCCTCGCGCCAGGCCCACACCCAGCCGCAGCACCTGCCGTCCCTCCACGGGCCGGGCCAGCCGGTCCAGCGGCTCACCGCGCACGAGCTCGGACACGAGGTACGGCTGTCCACGCACCTCACCCACGCGGTGGATGGCCACCACGTTGGGGTGCTGCAGGCGCGCAATCGCGCGAGCCTCCTGGAAGAAGCGCGCCCGGGCCGCCGCGTCCGGCAATCTCCCCGCGGGCGTGGCGATGAACTTCACCGCCACCAGCCGCTCCAGCAGCGTGTCCTGCGCCAGGAACACCTGCCCCATGGCGCCGTGCCCCAGGGGGCGCAGCAGCCGGTACTCCTCGAACTCGCGAGGAGGCTCCAGCAGCCCGGGGCCCGCGCTCATCCGGTAGGCGTCCCCTTCCGCGAAGGACGCGCCACCAGGCCCAGCTGCTTCAGCTTGAAGGAGAAGGTGCGGATGGGCATCCCAATCAGCGCCGCCGCGCGCGTCTGCACGCCCTCCGCCTCGTCGAGCGCCTCCTGCATGCGCCGGCGCTCCAGCTCCCGAATCTCCTGCGCCAGCGGCACCCGCGGCCCCCGAGCCGTCTCCGCCACCGGAGGCGCGGGAGGCGCCGGCTGCGGCGGTGCGGCCGTGGAAGCGGCCCCGCGCCCCAGCATGCGCGCCGGCAGGTGGTGCGGCTCCACCACGTCCCCCGTCACCGCCGCCGCCACGTAGTCCATCAGGTTGCGCAATTCGCGCACGTTGCCGGGCCAGCCATGGCGCGCCAGTGCGAGCAGCGTGCCCGCCGCCAGCTCCAGCTCGCTGCGCCCGAGTGCCCGGCACGCCCGTGCCAGGAAGTCGCGCGCCAGCATGGGCACCTCGCGCGGGCGCTCACGCAGCGGAGGCAGCAGCACCGTGGCCGCGCCGAGCCGGAAGTACAGGTCCTCGCGGAATCGCCCGGCGGCCACCTCCGCCTCCAAATCCCGGTGTGTGGCGGCCACCACGCGGATGTCGATGGGGCGCTCGCGCACGTCGCCCACGCGGGTGATGCGGCGCACCTCCAGCGCGCGCAGCAGCTTGGACTGCGCGGAGGGCGGCAGCTCGCCCACTTCGTCCAGGAACACCGTGCCCCCCTGCGCGCTCTCCAAAAGGCCCGTGCGCGTGGTGGTGGCGCCGGTGAAGGCGCCGCGCTCGTGGCCGAACAGCTCGCTCTCCACCAGCCCCTCGGGCAGGGCGGCGCAGTTGACGGCGATGAAGGGCCCGGCGGAACGGGGCGACCAGTGGTGCACCGCGAAGGCGGCGTTCTCCTTGCCCACGCCCGTCTCGCCGCACACCAGCACCGGCAGCTCGCTGGCGGCCAGCCGGCGCAGCAGCGCGTAGAGCTGGCCCATGGCGGGGTCGGCCACCAGCACGGTGCGCTCGCCCAGCGCGAGCCGGGTGATGCCCTCGTCGGCGGAGGCCCACGCCCCGGGCGCGGCCGTCTGCGCGGCGGTGCGCGCGGCGGCCACCAGCGACTCCACGTCGCAGCCATCCGCGGGGCACGCGGCCAGCCCCAGCCGTGCCTGGGGACAGGCGCCCAGCAGCGCCTCCACGCGCTCGCCCAGCCCCTCCTCGCCCGGCTCGCCCGAGACTTCGGGCAGCACCCAGAGCAGGTGCGTGGCGTCCAGCCAGCCGGCGGCCTCGGCCGGGCCCGCGTCGGTGGCCAGCACCGCCTCCACCGCCTCGCGGCCCGCGGTGCCCGCGTCCGGCAGCGCGAGCACCAGCATCGTCAGGGGGCGGCTGTAGCGCAGCGCGCGCTCCACCTCCTCGCGCAGCTGCCCCATCAGCCGCTCCGCCTCCAGCGCCCGGCGGGCGGGCGTGGCCCGCGTGCGCGCGCGCACCACCGCCACCACCGCGCCGAAGGAGAGCACGTCCCCGGACAGCACCGGCTGCGCGCTGTCCACGGGCCGGCCGTTGATGGACGTCCCGTTGTGGCTGCCCAGGTCCACCACGCGCGCGCCGTCTTCCGTGAGGAGGATGCGCGCATGGCGGCGCGACACGCTGTCGTCACGCAGCCGCAGGTCCGCCTGCTCGTCGCGGCCCACCAGCACCATGCCCTCGTCGGGCAGGGGGAAACGCCAGGAGGAGTCGCCCTCCAGCACCAGCAGGTACGCGGCGCCAGACTCGGACGACTCCGATGTGGCCCCGAGGGGCCGGGTGTCGCGGGCGCTGGGGTGCGGGACGGACATCGCGCGGACGTCCATGCTGGCACGCCCGCGCCGAGGGGAGCAACCCGGGGGCGGCGGGGCCGCTCGCCGCCTCCAGGGAGGTGGGGTCGCGAAGCTCACGGGTGGGACTTCATCGGCAGGCGCTCACCCGGACGTGACAGGTAGACGCGAGACGCCAGCCGGGTGCCGTCACCCGCGGGCCGTAGCACCGCCTGCGCCCCCCGGATTCCGGCCGAGCGCTGGAGCGACATCAGCAGCTCCGCGCGGGCCTCCGGCGTGTCATGCTCCACCTCCAGCACGCACAGCTTCGTGCGGCAGTCCACCCGGGTCAGGTGCGAGCCGATGAGCTCGGGCGCGTGGAAGGCGCCGCTGAGCTTCTCCTCGGTGGTTCCCGCCCACGTCACGTCCCGGGCCTCCGTCTGGACGGCGGCCTCCAGCCGGGCGTCCAGCTCCATGAGCCGCTCCTTGCGGACCTCCTCCGCCGCGGCCCGCTCCTCCGCTTCGGACTTCTTGCCCTCCTCGGACGGCGGTGCTTCAGGCCCGGTGGCCTGCGCGGCCACCGGCGTGGGGGCCGACACGGACTCCACCTGCCGCGTCAGGCGCCCCTGGCCCTGACGCAGCGACTCCAGCTCCGCGCGCAAGGCACGCAGCTCACGCTCCAGCTCCGCGGGGGCCCGGGCCTCGGTGGCCACCGTGGGCGCGGTGGCCGCTTCCGGCGCACTCCCCCTCATGCTCCACGCTCCAGCGGCGGCCACCACGACGACGGCCGAACCCAGGACTCCCCAGCGGCTCTGGCGCATGGCGGTTACTCGTAGACGACGAAGCTGGCGAGGACGGAGGAGTACTTCACGCCGGCGGTGGTGGACTGCGCCGGCAGCTCGCAGCGCAGGCTCAGGTAGCCGTTCGAGGACGCGTTCACCGAGGGCAGGTTGAGGGTGAGCGTCCGGGGATTGGTGAGGTCCGCCGTGCCCGCCGGGGTGCAGGCCTCGTCGTAGGCGAGCGTGGAGCCATCGTTGTCGGCCACGTAGCCGGTGCAGCAGACATCCGCGCTGATGTGCGGGTCACTCACGGTGACGGAGACGGACATGTCCTCCGTGAAGTAGGGGGCGACGACGTTGCGCTGGATGGGGCAGACCACCTCGATGGCGCTGGCCGACTGGTTGAGGAGGCGGCCGCTGCGGAAGATGGTCGGCGCGCCGAAGCCCGACACGGAGGTGCACAGCGAGCCCGGGTAGCTCGCCGTACCGGCGGCGGCGGGCAGGGCGCTCAGCATCGCGAGGGCAACGACGGACTTCGACACGAAACCGTGGGTCTTCTTCATGGGACTGTTCCTTGGGCCGCGCGTCTCCCGTGCGAAGCCGCGTCATGCGGGCCGGGGATGCGTGCGTGCAGACCCCTAGAGCAACCGCGATGCCAGCCCCGGCCGGCGCCCCTTCCCAGGGAGCCCCGCGCACCTCCGGCAAGCCTTGCCGCGAACGCGGGCCCCGGGCCCGGCAAGGCTTGCCGGCCCTGGCAGCGGCTGCCGCCCTCCACCCTCCGCATGGCCCGCCTGACACGCGGAGTGCCTCGGCGTGTGAAAACCGATTGGATGACCCAGCGTGCAGGCCGCGAGACGCGGCCGGCCACTTCGCCGAGGTGCTCGTGCCCGTCTACGTCAGCCCGTAGCAGGCACGACCGCGGGGCGCCGGGAGGTCCGTCCGGCGCCCTGCGCGGCCCTACTCCCCGGGGCTCGCGGGAGCGCTGCTGACAGCGGCGGCGCCGGCCTGCAGCGCCGGGGGCGAGGCATTCAGTGCGCCCACGTAGAGCCGCCCGTTGAAGCCCTCCCGCTGGGACTCGGGGTAGAGCTGCACGCCGGGAGAGACGGTCGACGCCTGCCGCGCCTGCTTCGTCGGGCTGATGGCGAAGACGTTGCACTCCACGGCATCCCAGACGTTGTAGCGGCAGGAGAACTGCGAGCCGCGCGTGAAGCCCACGTCCAGCGCCTTCACCGACGGCAGCGCCTTCGCCAGCCGCATGCCGAGCGGCTCGTAGCCACTGTCCCAGCCCACGCTGGAGGTGCGCACGTGCGTGCCGCCGGCCAGCACCAGCATCCACGCGTCGGCGTTCTTCTTCCGGGCGTCCAGCAGGTTCTGCGCCATCTGCGCCTCGCGCTCGTTGCCCTTGCCCTTGTCGACGTCGAAGGCCACCAGGGACACGGTCTTGCCGGAGGCGCGCAGCCTGCGGGCCTGCTCCACGAGCCACAGCATGGCGCGGCTGCTGCGCCCGTCCTGGTGCGTGCGGCGCCAGAAGGAGCTGCCCCGCAGCAGCTCCTGCGCGTCGTGCGACGAGCCCGCGCTGGCCAGGTACGTGTCCAGCAGCGGCTGCTCGGCGACGGGCAGCGAGAGGGCCAGCGTCACCGGCATCCCCTGGGACGCGGCCTCACACAGCATGCGCAGCGCGGCGGAGGGCAGCTCGCGCGTGCCCAGCGGGTCGGCCAATAGCAGCGTCTGGCCCCGGGCCATCAGCGGCGCCGCGCCATCCACCGGCGCGCCGCACTCGGGCTGGGGCGCGGGCTCCGTCTCGGAGGCCTCCGCCCAGCCCTCGAGCACCACGGAGCGGGCGGGCACGGAGGTATTGCCTCCCACCAGCTCCAGCGAGGGCACCATCTCCAGCCGCTCCAGCAGCGTGTGCTCGATGCCCACGTCCCGGTTGCCGCGCACGAGCTGGAAGCCCTCGATGCCGGGCGCGTCCGGGAACGGGTTGGCGTTGTACTTGTGCATCGCCGACTGCGAGCCGGGCGACGACTTGACGACGCGGTTGGCGTCGAACGGGTGGTCGGGGTCATTGACGGCGCCGCGCGTTTCATCGCTCGGGCCCAGGGCCTGGTGCGGAATCTCCAGCACCCTGTTGGTCTCGTCGTAGCGGAGCCGGAAGACGCGCACGAGCGACTGCCGGGGGCCCACCCTCTCGCCCCGGATGTAGTAGCGCTCGAAGGTTCGCGAGCCCGCGATGTTCTTCCCGGGCTCCTGGGCGGAGGTGAACATCTCCATCCCGCCCTCCTTCTCCAGCACGTCGTAGCGCTGCTCCTCGAGGATGCGACGGGTCATCATCATCGCGTCCTCGATGGGGACCAGGTACACCGTCTCTTCCTTCGGCGTCTCGTACTCCCCCGTCTCGTCGTCGCGGACGGCCCCCAGCGGCCGGGTCAGGGTCGCACAGCCCGAGCACGCCAGTCCCACCCCCAGCAGCATCCCGTACAGACGCATCTCGTTCTCCTTGGCAGCCGGGCAGGCGTCGGACCGTGTCGAGCCAGTGCCCCCCTGACGGGGCAACGCTCGAAGGCTCCCGACATATCGGCCCGGCCCGTCCCTGGCGGGTTGGTGCCGGAGGCGGGCCTGTAGTGAACTCCGGGCGTGCCCGCTTCCGCAACCGCCCCCGCCCCGTCGCAAGAGCGTCCTGTTGGCCCGCTCCAATTGCTGGCGCTCGGCGTCAACGGCATCGTCGGGGTGGGCATCTTCTTCGCCCCCGCCGAGGTCGCCGCCCAGGCGCCCGGCGCGGCCGCCATCCTCGCCTTCGCCCTGACGGGGCTGGCACTGGTGCCGGTGGCCTTCGCCTTCGCGGTGCTGGGCCGCCGCTTCGACGCGGACGGCGGGCCGGTGCTCTTCGCGAGGACGGCCTTCGGCGAGCGGGCCTCCTTCCTCGTGGGCTGGGTGGCCTATGTCAGCGCCTTCTTGAGCACCGCCGCGGTGGTGGCCGGGCTGTCGCAGGCCCTGGCGCCCTCGCTGGGGCTTGCGGGGCCGGTGGGGCAGCGCGCCCTGTCGTCCGTGCTCGCCACGGTGCTCGCGGGCGTCGTGGCCTCGGGCATCCGCGTGTCGGCGCGGGCGTGGACGGGGCTCACGGTGCTGAAGCTGCTGCCCCTGGCCGCGCTGCTCGTCGCCTTCCTCGCGGTGGCGGGCGCGGCGGGCCCCGTGCCGGGAGTAGTCGCCGCGGGCGCCGGTGACACCGCGTGGCTGCGCGCGGGGCTGACGGTGATGTTCGCGTACCAGGGCTTCGAAATCGTCCCGGTGATTGCCGGGCAGGTGCGCTCGTCCTCGCGCAGCGTGCCGCTGGCCACGGTGGGCTCGCTGCTGGTGGCGGTGCTCCTCTACGTGGGGCTCGTCTGGGCGTGTGTCGCGGCGCTGCCGGCGCTGGCCACGTCACCGGCGCCGCTGGCCGCGTCGGCGGGCGTGTGGGGCGGGGCGGGGCTCGCGAGGTGGGTGGGGGCGGGCACCAGCATCTCCGCGCTCGGCATCTGCCTGGGGATGATGGTGACGACGCCGCGCTACCTGTCGGCGCTGGCGGCCGGCGAGCGCACGCTCTTCGGCCTGGACGGCATGTCCCCGGCGGGCGTGCCCGTGCGGGCGCTGGCCGTCACCTGGGCGCTGGTGCTGCTCTTCGTCAACCTGGGCGACCTGTCGGAGTTGTTCGCGCTCTCCAGCATCGCGGTGCTGATGCAGTACGGCGTCACCGCCGCCGCGCTGGCCACGCTGGCCTTCCGGCGCGAGCGCGGCCTTGCGCCGCTGCATGCCGTACTGGCCGTGCCCACGCTGGTGCTGGGGCTGACGCTGGTGGCGTACGGCGCCACCGCGCGAGAGGCCGCCACCACCGCGCTGACGGTGGTGGCGGGCCTGGTGCTGCTGCGGCTCGCGAGGCCCCGGGCAGGTGCCGGGGCGCCCGCGGCGCCGGGAGCCTAGAACTGGCTCCAGATGTACTGGTTGGTGACCTCGTGGTGGAACATGATTTCGGCTTCCTTCACGCGGGTGCCCAGCTGCTTGGGGCAGCGCTCGGCGGAGGCCGTCTTCAGCTCGGCGAACTTGCCCTGCACGTTCTCACCGAGAATGCTGGCGACGAACTGGCTGCCCTTGAAGAGGCGGACGGCGTCGAAGATGTTGTCCGGCAGGAAGCGGGTGCGGCTGCGCTTGGTCTCCGCGTCCTCCTGCGGCTGCGGGCCCTCCAGGCCGGTGCGCAGCAGCGTGTAGAGCACCAGGTACGGGTTGGCGTCCGGGGCCACCGAGCGGCACTCGACGCGCGCGCTGCGCTCGTTGCCGTAGGGGATGCGCACCATGGCGCCGCGGTTGTTGGCGCTGGCCTTGATCTGGTTGGGCGCCTCGAAGTGCGGGTCCAGCCGGCGGTACGCGTTGACGCTGGAGTTGAGCGTCAGGCAGATGTCGTTCGCGTTGTTGAGGAGCCGGTCAATGAACTCCCAGCCCATGGCGCTCAGGCCGTCCTGGCCGCCCTTGTCGTAGAAGAGGTTCTTGCCGCCCTTGGACAGCGACATGTTCATGTGCATGCCGTTGCCGTTGACGCCCGTCACCGGCTTCGGGAGGAAGCAGGCGGTGGTGTCCATCTGCGCGGCCACCTGGCGGCACAGGAGCTTGTAGAGCTGGATCTGGTCGGCGGAGACGAGCGCCTCGCTGTACGAGAAGTTCATCTCGAACTGGCTGGGGGCCACCTCGGGGTGGTCCTTCTCGTTCTGGAAGCCCATGGCGCGCTGGGCCTCGGCGGCCTTGTCGATGAAGGCGCGCAGCGGGTCGCCCGGCAGCGAGTGGTAGTAGCCGCCGGTGGAGATGAACTCGAACTTGCCCGTCTCGTGGTAGTGGCGCTCGGCGTCACGGCCCTTGAAGAGGAAGCCCTCCACCTCCGGCGCCGCGTGGAACACGGTGCCGTCCTTCTGGTACATGGCCTCGGTGACGCGCTTGAGCTGGCCGCGCAGGTCGGCGTGGTACGGCGTGCCGTCGCGCTCCAGCACCTCGCTGAACACCAGCACCTTGCCCGGCCCGAAGATGTCCGAGGGCAGCCAGTAGAAGGAGCCCCAGTCGATGTTCAGGCGCAGGTCGCTCTCGGCCTGCTGCGAGAAGCCGCGGATGGAGGAGCCGTCGAAGGTGAGGTTGTCGGCGCTCTTGAGGAGGAACTTCTTGTCGTAGTCGAGCATGTGCATCCGACCCTCGAGGTCGGTGAAGCACACGGTGACGGCCTTCAGCTTGCGCTCGTCGGTGAGGTACTTGATGCGCTCCTCGCGCACCTTGTCCGCCGACTCGTGCTTGAGGCGCTGCTCCTTCACGCGGAGGTTCTTCTCCTCCAGCTCGTCGTAGGGAATCTCCAGGAACGTCCGCAGGCCCTTCGTCTCCATGTCCGTGCCTCCCAAGGCCGGGTTCCACGCCGTATACGCGGCGCGCTAAATCCGTGGGCGCAGGTATTTACATTTGGGGCGCGGAAATCAAGCCTAAATTTCGCGACAGGAAGCCTTAAAAACTGGGTCCACAAAGCTTGTAGCTCGCTGGAGGACAGACCTACATGTCCGCGGGAGGTCCGGAGTGATGGGCGGTGGACAGAGGGTGGGCTTCACGGGCTGTACGCCTGGCAGGACAGCGTGCGAGTGGACAAGAGGTCAGGTGGCGAGAGGAACCACCCAGTCCCAGTCCTCCGGGTCGACGGGGTGCATGGGCAGTCTCGCGAGCCACGGACAGTAGAGGAACCGCTCTTCGTGGCAGGGCAGGCCCCTGCGTTCCGCCAGGCGCAGCAGTGCGAGACCGTCGAACCAGAGGTAGCGGTGCGCAGCGAACTCCCGGACGGGCGTCGTGAAGGTGCCGGCGAGCTCCTCGATGAGGATGCCCTGGGCCACCACGGCCGCTTCGAACGCGGTGATGAAGGCCGCGGCATCCCGGGCCTTAAGGGCGCGGACCACCTCGAGTCGCTCCGCATGGGTGCGCGCGCCGGAGTTTTCGAGCCGCTGGAGCTGCTCGTCGAGCCGGTGAGGGGCTCCTGTCTCCGCGAGGACGAGCTCCTGGAGCAGGACGGCCCAGTCGAAGTCATCCGGATACTCGTCCTCCTGACGCTCGTGGGGGGAGGCGCGAGAGAGCGCCCGCGCGAGCTCCCAGTGTCCCGCGGCCATGGCTCCCAGCAGTGGGGTGTTGTCGGTGGCGGGAGGAAGCGGCTGGCCGTGCGAGCGCAGATGGGTGAGCAGCCGGCGCCAGTTCTCCGCGGCGCGGCACAGGTTCAGGTGGAAGTCCTGGACCTGACCTTCGAGGAGCAGGGTGGCCACGGCCACCGTGTGCAGGTGGAGACAGGCTTGCTTCACCTGCGTGACGAGGCGGTCGGCGGGAGCTCGTGGGTCGAAACCGTCGAGCAGCTCCTCCAGGTCTCGTGCCGCGTCCTCGCGCAGCTCTTGGAAGTGGATGCGCATGACTCCTCCACTACATGTCGTTGCCGTCCCAGCCGTCCGCGGGGAACAGCCGCAGGCCGGTGATGCCTTCCTGGGTGAATGCGTCGACGACGGATTGATGGAGGAAGTAGCAGTCCATCATCGTCCTGGCCCGGAAGACCCGCGCGTCGGCGGGCACGGCGTGCGGCTGGAGGTAGAGCTTGTAGAGCCGGTCGATCCTGTCCGGGTTGTACCCATCCCGTTTGTAGTTCGACCGCTCCATGTCGATGATGTCTTCGCTCCGGAGCAGGTTGAGCACGAAGTGGTCCTTGCTGGCCACCGCACCCTTGTGGTCGAGGATGGTGACGGACAGGAACTCGCAGTCGTTCGGGCTGAAGGACTCCAGGATGCGCTTGATGCGGCCCGAGACGATGGGGATGCTCGACAGGCTCGTGACCGAGTCGAAGAGCTTCTTCTGGGACCGGAACCTCTTCGAGAACCGCACGCTCCCATCCTGGGGGAACTGGTCCCTCATCCGGTGGCCGCTGAAGAAGTGGTACTCCTCCGGGCTGCCCTCGGGGAGTCCCCAGATGACGGCTCCCGAGTTGCCCCCGGTGCTGAGCACCCACCACGCCTTCGCATCTGTTGTGTTCATCCCAGCTTCACCCGTTGCCACAGGGTCTTCCTCTTCGTCTCGACTTTCTTGAGCAGCCGGTCCTCATCCCGGACCCGATGGCTTGCGTTGAGCAGTGAGGCCACGACATCGCGGCCCAGGTCCCGAAGCTTGTTCCAGTAGTCGGTCTCTGCCTCGAAGAGCTTGTCCACCGCGACGTCGAGAAAGGCATCGTGCTTGCGACTCGGGTCTCGTCGTACAGCATCGAGTTCTTCCTTCACGGCGCGGTTGACCTTCTTCAGGTCCTTGAGGGCATAGCTATTGAAGTTCGGGTGGCCGCCCTGGTGCGGGATGACGCAGTGGTAGGCAATGTCATAGGTGCTCCTGGGCGTGAGCATCAGGTTGTGGCCGTTGTTCACGTCATAGCCGGAGTCATGGATGGCCTGGGCCACCTCTTCGGTGAAGGTGGGGTCGTCGCCTGCCCTGGTGCTGAAGACCTCGATGGGAACGAGGTGGTGGGGGCTCCAGCTGTAGGGCAGGTGGAAGGACGCGAAGCCCTTGAGTACCCCCTTGATGTCGATGGGCCTGTTCCGGTCGACGTTGAAGAAATTCTTGGAGCCGGGGAAGGCGCCGCCTTCCGGGAAGCGGACCTCGTTCTTCCAGCCAGCTTCATCCTGGAGGAGCCGCCACGGCCTTGCAGGAGCAGGAATGGAGGTGGCCTTGCCGCCCAGGAGCGGGCGCAGGTACTCCAGAGGATGGACGTTGTAGAGGTCCCTGCCACGGTGCAGGTGGACGTAGGCGGGGCCTCTGTATTGGCTGAAGCCGCTGCGCACCAGGCGCTTGCTGGGCACGCGGAGGTGCTTGCCAGACTTCTGTCTCTCTTCCCGAAGCTTCTTGAGCTGCGCCGGGTAGTCCTCCGTCTCGCTCTTGAGCTCCAGGAAGAGGTGCTTGGGGATTTTCCTGGGAGGCATGTCGCGTCTCCTTTCATCCCTGCCGTTCCATGAGCAGCGCCGCCCGCTCCCCACCTTCCGACGAGGACAGGACGATGCAGTGCCGCGTTGGTGCGTAGCCCCGCTCGAAGGCCCGGGCCGCCACGCACAAGCCAATGGCCCCTGACGCGCAGCCCGTCTCTCCGAAGCCAATGGCCGGAAACCAGGCAGCGGGCGTGTCCCAGGCCGGGCGCATCGCCTTCAGCCGGACTTGCAGCAAGCCCCACTCCGAGGCCCGACTCTCCTCGCCCGAGTGGTCGCTGATCAGCGTCGGTGCCGCGGCATCTGGCTCCATGTGGGGGAGGAGTTGCTCCACGCAGCTCGCGAGTGCCTGCCCGTCCCATTGCGTGGCGGCTTTTCCCGAGGCGAGGGCCAGTTGTCGGAGGATGACCTTCGGCCCAGACTTCTTCGAGGCACCCGGGATGGCCGGGGCCGGTCGCAGGAGAACCGCGACGCCCGCCTCTCCCGGGGTGAACCCCACTGGATGGTCCTGGGTCTTGAGTCGGCCCTCCATCAGCAGTCCCTCGCGCACCACCGGGTCCAGCAGGCTGTCGACGGCGACCACGAGGCACGACTCCTGGCGCCCCCGCCCCAGGTCCTTCATGGCTGCCTCCAGCGCTCGGGCGAACGCGGTATGGCCCCCGCTGAAGAAGCGCCAGTTCGCCTTCGGGTGGGTAAGCCCCAGGGTCTGGAGTGTCATGGCGAGGACACAGCGACCCATGGCGTCGGTGCGCTTCCTGGGAACACCCGCGACCTCTGGCTCGACGGGAAGCTCCAGGTCGACCGGGTCTGGAAGGGCCAGGTACACGCGGGTCTCCGGCTCCAGTGCCGGGGCACTCATGCCGCAGCGGAGGTCCACCAGGGTCTCGTGAAGGATGGCCACGAGTCGACCGATGCCGGAGAAGCCAAACGTCGACGATGGGATGGCGCACGCATCCAGCGGGTGTGCCTCATTGCTGTCCGCCGCGAAGTAGTCCGCATCGAGCGAGGCCCGTGCCAGGCGTATTCCCGCTCGGAACGCGGCACAGGCCGTGACAACAGGGCCCAGGCACGAGCTCATGCCCATGGCCATGACATGCGCATCCATCACGTGCTCCCCCCGAGCATGGCACCCTGGGGCCATGCTCAGGGAGGTATGTTAATTCAAGACCGGAGTGCTGGTGGGATGGTGGATGAATGAGCTCGATGTGGGTCCTCGACACGCCTCCGCCCGCCGTGGATGCGCGGATTCCCTATGGTTCGCTGGAGCACCAGTTCGGTGAGCTGCGGCTGCCCGTCGGCCCGGGGCCGCATCCGGTGGTGGTCGTCATCCACGGCGGCTTCTGGCGCGCGAAGTACGACCTGGAGCACGTCGGCCACCTGTGCGCGGAGCTGACGCGGCAGGGCTTCGCCACCTGGAGCCTGGAGTACCGCCGCGTGGGCCATGAAGGTGGCGGCTGGCCGGGGACGCTGGAGGACGTGGCGCTCGGCACGGACTTCCTGCGCACGCTGGCTCGCTCCCACCCCCTGGACCTCTCGCGCGTGGTGGCGATGGGGCACTCGGCGGGCGGGCACCTGGCCATGTGGATCGGCGCGCGTCACCGACTGCCCGCGGGCGGACCGCTCCACCATGCGGACCCGCTGCCCCTGCGCGGCGTGGTGTCCCTGGCGGGGGCCGTGAACCTGGAGCGCGTCTTCGAATTGCGGCTCAGCGAAGGCATCGTGGAAGAGTTCCTTGGCGGCTCGCCTGCCCGGGTGCCCGAGCGCTACCACCTGGCGTCACCCGCGGCGCTCCAGCCGTTCGGGCTGCCACAGGTGCTCGTGCATGGCACCGAGGACGACACCGTGCCCGTGTCCATGAGTGAGGCCTTCCACGCGCGCGGCCGTGAGTTGGGAGACCCCGTGCGACTCGTCGTGCTCCCCGGCGCCGGGCACTTCGAGGTCATCGACCCGCGCTCGCGCGAGTGGCCCCAGGTGGTGGAGGCCGTGCGCTCACTCCTCTAGTGCCGGCGCTCCCCTTGCCGTGCACCCACCGTGTCCCCACCTTCCACGCGGCGGGAAGGCCGGGCGGGAGTGGTGCGGGTCATGAGCAGGTGGTGGACGGGGGCGGTGGGGCTCGCGCTGGGCGTGTGCACGGCGCTGGGGTGTGGGGCAGTCGACGACTGGCGGGAGCTCGGGCAGGACGGAGCGCCCCCGGCAGACCCGGTGCCCGCGCCTGAGCCTGTGGCGCAGCAGGAACCCGAGCCGGAGCCTGCCAACGTCCCACCTCCGCCAGCGGGCCGCTGGCGCTCCGGAGACCCGCTGTGGTCGGTGCAGGTGTCGCTGCCTGGAGCGCAGGACGTGATGGGCCTGGCCTCGGATGGCGCGGGTGGCTTCATCCTGCTCGCGAGGACGCATGTCGTGAGCGACGCGGGCTACACCGGCGTCGGCAACCTGGTGCTCCGCCGCCATGACGCCGCGGGAGTGCAGCTCTGGTCCAAGGACCTCGTCGTCACGCCGGGCCCGAGCGGGACGAACCTTCCCCAGTCCTCCGCGCTCGCAATCTCACGCACGGGCGACATCTTCGTGGCCCTCGAGGTCTGGGGCGGTGGCTCGCTCCTGGTGGGGGACAACCCGCCTGTGGGGGACCGCTTCATCGCGAAGTTCTCGGCGGATGGCTCGGTGCGCTGGGCCCGGAACGGGGAGGCGTCTGCGCTGGCCGCGGACGGGGAGGGTGGCGTGGTGGCGGTGACGCAGCGGGGCGCCGTGAGCCGCTACGACGCCGAGGGCGCACCGCGGTGGACCTGGACGTCCTCGAAGGCCTCGCGCGTCTTCACCACGGTGGCGGTGGACTCCGAGGGCCACATCGTCGCGGCGGGGCACGAGCTCGTCGACATGTCCTACGGCGCGGGCTTCATCCTGGGCCTGTCCTCTTCCGGCGCGGAGCGCTGGTGGAGCACCACGCCTCCGGAGGCGGGATGGGCGGACTTCTCGGACCTGGCCATCCTGCCGGACGGCGGCCTGCTCCTCACCGGCACCGTCAAGCAGAGCTTCCTGTGGGGGAACTACCGGGTGAACCGGGCCTGCGCCACCGGCGCTCCCTGCACCCCCGCCACGACGCTCCTGGCCGCTGACGCCCGGGGCCAGCCGCTATGGGCCGAGGAGCTGGAGGGTTACTCCATCAACCCCCAGCTCGCGGTGGCCCCGGATGGTGATGCCCTGGTGTTCTGGGAGTCGTCGTGCAGCTCGCGGGTGATGCGGTTCTCCCCCGCGGGTGAGGTGCGCTGGCGCTTCGAGGACCTCAGCGGCCCGTGCACCCGGGATATGCTCCTCCCGCGCGACCTCGAGTTCCTGGAGGATGGCACCCTCGTCCGCACCGGCGTGTTCCGGGGCCCGCGCACCTTCAGCGGCGGCGCGAGCTTCATCGCGGACGAGGGCGACCTCTACCTCCAGCGGCTCAACCCCTGAGCCGCCGCTTCAGAACCCGCGCGCCGCCCCGCCATCCACCACGATGGACTGGCCGGTGATGTACGAGGCCTGCTCCGACGACAGGAACGCGGCCAGCGCGGCCAGCTCCTCCGGACGTCCCAGGCGCCGCGCGGGAATCTGCGGCGCCACCTTCTCGTCCGTGAGCCCCAATTGCGTCATCCGCTCCGTCGCGTGGAAGCCCGGCAGCACCGCGTTGAGGGTGACGCCGTGCTGCGCCACCTCGTTGCTCACCGTCTTCACCAGCCCCAGCAGGCCCGCGCGCAGGCCGTTGGAGATGGTCAGGTTCGGCATCGCCTCGCGCGCGGCCAGCGACGTCACCAGGACGATGCGGCCCCACTTGCGCTCCTTCATGCCCGGCAGCGCCGCCTGGATGCCGTCCACCGCCGCCATCCACAGGCTCTGGAACCCGAGCTGCCACTGCTCGCCCGTCAGCGACTCGAAGCCGCCCGCCGGAGGCCCCCCCGTGTTCACCACCAGCACGTCCACGCCGCCCAGCTTCGCGACGGTCTCCTCCACCAGCCGCTTCGCCGCCCCGGGCTGATTCAAGTCGCACGACACCGCCAGCGCCGCGCCCAGCTCCTTCGCGGCCTTCTCCAGCTTGTCCCCGCCGCGCGAGCAGATGGCCACCGTGGCGCCTTCCTTCACCAGCGCCTGGGCAATCGCGTAGCCGAGCCCCGCGGACGCGCCCATCACCAGCGCGCGCCTACCCTTGAGTCCGAAATCCATCCGCGTGCTCCTTCATGAAAGGCACCAGCCGGCCGCGGATGAGCTGCCCCGCGCGCTCCAGGTTCACATCCTCCGCCCGCGTCAGCCCCTCGGACAGCTCCGAGACGATGCCACCGGCAATCGCCCCCACCTCGTACGCCAGCCGGTATGGCACGCGGCTGAAGCTCACCAGCGTGTAGCGGCTGACGAACTCGCCGGGGAAGGCGTTGAGCAGCACCTTCTCCACCGCCTTCTCCAGCAGGAAGCGCGGGCTGCCGGTGCTGTCGCGCATCTCGATGAAGTTCTCCACCGCCATGTCCGCGATGGCGTCCGCGTTGGTCTTCCGCAGCCGCTCGAAGTCCGCGAACACGTCCTCCCACTGTCCGCGCTTGTCGAGCAGCCCGTCCAGGACGACGCAGTCCTCGAAGCCGCAGTTCATCCCCTGCCCGAAGAAGGGAACGATGGCGTGCGCCGCGTCGCCCAGCACCAGCGTCCGCCCGCCCACGCGCCACGGCGCGCACTTCACCGTCACCATGCTGCCCGTGGGCCGCGAGAAGAACGCCTCCACCAGGTCCGGAATCAGCCTCTTCGCGTCCGGGAACTGCTCCTCGAAGAACGCCTCCAGCCGCGCCGGCGTGTCCAGCGTCTCGAAGCTCACCGCGCCGCCCTTCCACGGCAGGAACAGCGTGCACGTGAAGCTGCCGTCCTCGTTGGGCAGGGCAATCAGCATGTACGTGCCGCGCGGCCAGATGTGCAGCGCGTGTTTCTCCATCTGGAACGCGCCGCCCGGGCCCGCCGGAATCGTGAGCTCCTTGTACCCGTGGCCGAGCTGCTCGTTCGACACCTGGAAGCCCGGCACCCGGTCCATCTCCTGCCGCACCGCCGAGCCCGAGCCGTCCGTGCCGAACAGCACGCGGCCCTCCTCGCGGCGCGTCTCGCCGGTGGTGTCGTCGTGCACCGTGAGCGCGCCCGTCTCGAAGTCCGCGTGGGTGACGCGCTGCTTGAAGCGGATGCGGACGCGGCCGGTGCCTTCCGCCTCCGTCATCAGGAACTTGTTCAGCCACGCGCGCGACAGCGAGTTGATGTGCTGCGAGTCGTCCTTGCCGTAGGGCTGGTACGTCAGCTCGCCCTTCGCGGAATGAATCATCCTTCCGCGCATGGGGATGGCGTGCTTCAGCGCCTCTGCCTCCAGCCCCACCTGCCGCAGCGCGTGCAGCCCGCGCGTGGAGATGGCGAGGTTGATGGAGCGGCCCGCGTCGATGACCTCGCGGCGCATGTCCGGGCGGCGCTCCAGCACCTCCACGGTGTAGCCCCGGCGGGCGAGGTACATGGCGAGCAGCGAGCCGACGAGGCCCGCGCCCACCACGGTGACGGCTTCCTTCCGGTCAGTCTCGGGCATGGCCTTCGAGCGTCCTCACGAAGCGGTACACGTCGGTGTAGTTGCAGTACAGCGGCGCGGGCGCCGCGCGGATGATGTCCGGCTTGCGGAAGTCGCAGACGATGCCCGCGTCCGCCAGCCGCTTCAGCATGCCCTGGGCCTCGCCCTTGAACCGCAGCGACAGCTGCGCCCCACGCTGCTTCGCGTCTCGCGGCGTGGTGATGCGCACGAAGCCCGGGGGCAGCTTGTCCAGGAGGAACTCCAGGTAGCCGGTGAGCCGCTCGCTCTTGGCGCGCAGCGCCTCCATGCCCGCCTTGTCGAACAGCTCCAGCGACGCGCGCAGCGCCGCGAGCTGGAAGATGGGCGGGTTGGACAGCTGCCACCCCTCCGCGCCCGGCAGCGGGTCGAACGTCGGGCCCATCTGGAAGCGCGTCGTCTTGTCGTGCCCCCACCAGCCCTCGAAGCGGGGGAGGTTCTTCTCGCGCGCGTGCCGCTCGTGGACGAAGACGCCGCCCAGGCTGCCCGGCCCGCCGTTGAGGTACTTGTACGAGCACCACACCGCGAAGTCCGGCCCGTCGTCGTGCAGGGACACCTTCAGGTTGCCCGCGCCGTGCGCCAGGTCGAAGCCCACGAAGCAGCCCTTCGCGTGCGCCGCCTTCGTAATCGCCGCGATGTCGAACGCCTGCCCGGTGAGGTAGTTCACCGTGCCCAGCAGCACCAGCGACACCTCGTGCCCGTGCTTTTCAATCGTCGCGAGGATGTCCTCGGTGCGCAGCGTCTCCTCGCCCGCGCGCGGCTTCAGCTCCAGCACCGCCTCGCGCGCGTCGTACCCGTGGAAGCGCACCTGCGAGGCCACCGCGTACTGGTCCGACGGGAAGGCGCCGCCCTCCACGAGGATTTTGAAGCGCTCCTTCGTGGGCCGGTAGAAGGACACCATCATCAGGTGGAGGTTCACCGTGAGGGTGTTCATCACCACGACTTCCAGCGGCTTCGCGCCCACCAGCCGCGCGGCCATGTCGGTGACGAGCTCGTGGTAGTGCAGCCACGGATGGCGCCCCTCGTGGTGGCCCTCGACGCCCAGGCGGGCCCAGTCCTCCAGCTCCTCCTGGATGTAGCGCGCGGCGTTGCGCGGCTGGAGCCCCAGCGAGTTGCCCGCCAGGTAGACGACGGGCTTGCCGTCCGGGCCCTTGGGGAAGAGGAACTCGTCGCGGAAGGTGCGCAGCGGGTCTTCGCCGTCCAGCTTGCGCGCGAAGGCCTCGGTGTCCTCGAAGGAGTACGGCGTCGTCATGGTGCGAAGTCCTCGCGCGAGCGTCCGAGCCACTCCAGGGCATTGCGCCAGAGCAGCCGCTCGCGCGCGGCCGGCTCCAGCTCCCCCAGGGACTCGATGAGCGTGCCCGGGCGGTCCTCGCCCAGGGGGAAGGGGTAGTCACTGCCGAGCGCGACCTTGTCCTGGCCGAACAGCCGGACGATGAAGCGCAGCGCCTCCACGTCGTGGACCAGCGAGTCCACCCAGAAGCGGCCCACGTAGTCCTTGGGCGCCACCTTGTTGTCCACCGCGACGAGGTCCGGCCGCGCCTCGAAGCCGTGCTGAATCCGGCCCAGCGTCATCGGGAACGAGCCGCCGCCGTGCGCGAAGGCGAAGCGCAGCTTGGGCAGCCGCTCCATCACACCGCCGAAGATGACGGAGCAGATGGCGAGCGAGACTTCCGCCGGCATGCCCACCAGCCACGGCAGCCAGTACTTCTGCATCTTCGCCTCGCCCATCATGTCCCACGGGTGGACGAAGAGGGCGGCGCCCAGCTCGCTCGCGGCCTCGAAGAAGGGGAACAGCGCCGGGTCGCTCAGGTTCCAGTCGTTGACGTGGCTGCCAATCTGCACGCCCGAAAAGCCCAGCTCCTTCACGCACCGCTCCAGCTCGCGCACCGCCAGGTCCGGCGACTGGAGCGGCACCGTGCCCAGCCCCACGAAGCGCTTGGGGTGCTCGCGGACGACGCCGGCGAGGTGGTCGTTGAGGAAGCGCGCCATGTCCGCGCCGTGCTCGGGCTTCGTCCAGTAGCTGAACATCACCGGCACGGTGGACAGCACCTGCACGTGGACGCCGTGGGCGTCGCACTCCTCCATCCGCTTCACCGGGTCCCAGCAGTTGCTCTCGATTTCACGGAAGAACTTCCCGTCGTCCCGGAGCATGCGCGCGCGGCACGGCGCGTGGTGGTCCAGGGTGATGAAGCCGCCGTAGCCGTAGCGCTCGGCGAAGCGGGGGAGCTTCTCCGGCAACAGGTGCGTGTGGATGTCGATCTTCAACGCGCCGGGCTCCCCTTGGTGACCTTCGTCCCGCACTTCTTGCACGTGCAGTTGTCGGGGTTCCCGTAGAAGTGCTCGAAGATGGGCGGCAGTTGCGTCACGAGGTTGGTGACGTGCACGAACTCCTCGTAGAGCTTCTCGCCGCACTTCGGGCACAGCCACATGAAGCCGTCCATCTCCTTCGGCTGGCGGCGGCGCTCCAGCACCAGCCCCACCGTGCCCGCGGGACGCTGCGGCGAGTGCGGCACGTTGGGCGGCAGCAGGAAGATTTCCCCCTCCATGATGGGGATGTCCTGCACCTGGCCCTCGTCGATGACGCGCAGGGTGATGTTCCCCTCGAGCTGGTAGAAGAACTCCTCGCCCTCGTTGATGTGGAAGTCCGTGCGCGCGTTGGGGCCACCGACGACGGTGACCATGAACTCGCGGTCGGCCCAGACCTGCTGGTTGCCGACGGGCGGCTTGAGCAGGTGGCGGTGCTCATCAATCCACTTCTTGAAGTTGATGGGAGTCAGGCGGCCCATTCATTCATCTCCGATGGTGGCGATGCACTTGAGCTCGATGGCAATCGGCGTAGGCAGACAGTTGATTTCGAGCGTCGTCCGGCACGGCGGGTTGTCCTTGAAGTACTCCGCCCACAGCCGGTTGTACGTGGGGAAGTCCTTCTTCATGTTCGTCAGGTACACCGTCACGTCCACCAGCTTGTCCCAGGACGAGCCCGCGTCCTCCAGGATGTAGCGGACGTTGCGGAACACCGAGTGGCACTGCGCCTCGATGTCGTACGAGGAGATGTTGCCCTCGGCGTCCAGCGTCACGCCGGGAATCCGCTTGGTGCCGCGCTCGCGCGGGCCCACGCCGGACAGGAAGAGGAGGTTTCCCACGCGCCGCGCGTGGGGATACAGGCCCACCGGCTCCGGGGCCTTCTGGGAATCGACTCGCTCGCTGCTGCTCACGATGCGCTCCTGACGGGTTTGCGGCTCACAGCTTGATGCAGACGTTTTTCGGCTCGGTGAAGAAGCGCAGCGCGTCCCAGCCGCCCTCGCGCCCCACGCCCGAGTCCTTCACCCCACCGAACGGCGTGCGCAAATCGCGCAGCATCCAGGTGTTCACCCAGACGATGCCGCTGTGCAGCCGCGAGGCGAAGCGGTGCGCGCGCTGCAAGTCACGCGTCCACACGCTGGCGGCCAGGCCGTACTTCGTGGAGTTGGCCCAGGCGAGGACCTCGTCCTCCTGGTCGAAGGGGATGAGCGTGGCCACCGGCCCGAAGATTTCCTCCTGGTTGGTGCGGCACGCGGCGTCCAGGCCCTCGATGAGGGTGGGCTCCACGAACCAGCCATTGCGGCACCGGCCCGGGACGCTGGCGCGCTGGCCGCCGGTGAGGACGCGGCCGCCCTCCTGCTTCGCGAGGTCCACGTAGCCCAGCACCTTGTCGAAGTGCTGCTGCGACACCAGCGCGCCCTGGTCCGTGCCGGCCTCCAGCGGGTCACCCACCTTGAGCGCGCGGGTGCGGGCGACGAGCGCCTCCTTGAAGCGCTCGTAGATGGGGCGCTGCACGAAGATGCGCGGGCCGCAGAGACAGATTTGGCCCTGGTTGGCGAAGGACGAGCGCACCGTGGTGGCGAGCGCCTCGTCGAAGTCGCAGTCCGCGAAGATGACGTTGGGATTCTTCCCGCCCATCTCCAGCGACAGCTTCTTGAAGGCGGGGGCGGCCACGCGGGCAATCTCCGCGCCGGTGCGCGTGCTGCCGGTGAAGGAGATGGCGCTGATGTCCGGGTGGCGGCTCATCGCCGCGCCCACCTTGGGGCCCAGGCCGTGGACCATGTTGAGCACGCCGGGCGGCAGGCCCGCCTCGCGGCACACCTGGGAGAGCAGGTACGCCGTCATCGGCGTGACTTCGGACGGCTTGGCGACGACGCAGTTCCCGATGGCGAGCGCCGGGGCAATCTTCCACGTGAGGAGGTACAGCGGCAGGTTCCACGGGGAGATGCAGCCCACCACGCCCAGCGGCGCGCGCAGGGTGTAGTTGAGGGCGACGTTGTCCGTCTGGTGCGCCTCGCTGGAGAACTGCGTGACGGCGTCCGCGAAGAACTCGAAGTTGAGGATGCTGCGCGGGATGTCGACGGTGGAGGCGACGGACAAGGGCTTGCCCGTGTCGATGGACTCCGCGCGGGCGAACGCGTCCATGCGGCCGCGAATCGCGTCCGCGATGCGGCGGAGCATGCGGGAGCGCTCGGTGGCCGGGGTGGCGGACCAGGCGGGGAAGGCGCGCGAGGCGGCCTCCACGGCACGCTGCACGTCCGGCTCGTCCGAGTCGGGTACCTTCGCGTACGTCTCCGCCGTGGCCGGCTCGGGCTTGTCCAGCCACGTGCCGCTGCTGGCGGGCAGCAATTCACCGCCGATGTAGTTGAGTACCTTCTCCATGGCCGGGCCCTCTGTGTGTGCCAACCCCACGGCCCGGCCACGGACTCCCGCTTCCCTGGTTGCTCGCAGGGGAGGGGGCCGCGCCGCGCAGTGCAGGACGCGGCGCAATGTATGAAACCAGGGGGGCTCCCACCAGCGCCGCGCACATGCGCCGTCCACTCGTGCACCCGGGGATGACGCGTCGCCCCAGGACGGCTCCTTCTGACGGGCAGCAGCCGTGCTGGTAGGGCCCGTCACCGGGGCCGTCCTCCCCGCCGGCAGGAGGTTCTTCGCCGGGGGCTCATCACATCTCCGCCGTGCGCTGTCTGCCTTCAAGGCCCTGGAGGCTTTGCACATGCAGACACGCGGCGAACGGACTTCTACCCGGGAGGGACGCTTCCTGAAGCATGAGTGTCTCCGCCATCAGGGCGCGCTCCAGACGTGGCGCGGGACGGACCTCGCCACGGGCGCCGCGGTGGTGATGAAGACGGCGCCTCTCCACGCGCTCAAGGTGGGGGCCTTCGAGCGCATGTCGCGAGACGACGACGTCCTGCGCGAGCTGCGCAGCCCCTGGCTCTCGCCTCCCCTGCACGGCGGGGTGGAGGGCGAGCTGCTGCTCCGCGTGAGCCCCTCCGCTCCGTCTGGGACGCTGTCGGAGCGGCTGGCGCGAGGTCCGCTCTTGCTCCACGAAACCCTCGACCTGGGACAGGGCCTGCTGCGAGCGCTGCGCGAGGCCCATGCCCAGCGCCTGCCTCACCGCCACCTCAAGCCCTCCAATGTCGTCATCGCCTCCGAGGATGCGTTCAGGGAGGCGGTGCTCATCGACTTCGGACTCGCGCTGGAGGACTTCCGGGAGGCGTCCCTCCTGGCGCTTCCGCTCACCGCCATCCAGTACCTCGCCCCCGAGCAGCTGGGACTCGTGGCCGCCGTGCCAGGACCGGCCTCCGACCTCTACGCCGTGGGCCTGATGCTCTTCGAGTGCCTCGCCGGGACGCTCCCGTTTCCAGGCAAGACGCTGGGAGAGTTCCTCCAGCAGCACCTCAGCACCGTCCCGGAGCTTCGCGCGCGGGGGCTCCCGGTGCCTCGCGCGCTGGAGCAGGTGGTGCAGCACCTGCTGTGCGAGGAGCCGCGCGAGCGCTACCAGTCGGCGGAGGCGGCGCTTCGTGACCTCGAGGAGATTGCCGGGGAGCTGGCGCGCGGCCTCGCGGACCCGGCCGTGGTGGTGGGCAGGACCGACCTCCATCCCCGGCTCATCGAGCCCGCCTTCGTCGGTCGAGCCCAGGAGCTGACGGCGCTGGAGCGCGCGCGGGAAGCAGCGGCCCGGGGGGAGGGGGGACTCGTCCTCGTCGAGGGCGTGTCGGGTGGAGGCAAGACGATGCTGCTGGATGAGCTGGAGCGGCGGGCCCTGGCGCACGGTGCACGCGTCTTCCGTGGCCAGGCCATGAACCGCGCGGCGCCGCAGCCGTTGCAGACGCTGCTGGGCGTCATGCAGGACCTGGCCGCGGCCGTGGAGCGCTCCCCCTCCCTGGCCAAGGTCCTGCGGGCGGAAGCGGGAACACTCGGTGCGTTGTGTGCCGCCCACCCCCGGCTCGAGCAGTTGTTGCAGTTGCCTGATTTCAGATGTGACGCCAACGGGCCCGAGAGCCTGGGTGAAGCCCGCATGGTGCGGTCGCTCGCCGCGGTGGTCAGGGGGCTGGGGGACGCGGAGACACCGGCCCTCGTGATGCTGGACGACTGCCAGTGGTCGGATGAGCTGACGCTCAAGCTGCTCGCCGCGCTGGAGGCGCCCTCCGAGGATGCATCGCAAGCCCGCCGCTTCGTCACCGTGGTGGCGGCCTTCCGGACGGATGTCGTCCCCGGAGACCACCTGCTCCGCCGGCTGTCCCCCATGCTCCACGTCGCCCTGTCGCCGCTCACCGCGCCGGACCTGCGCGACCTGGCGGAGTCCATGGCGGGGCGCCTGCCCGACGCGGCGCTGGAGGTCGTGGTCAGGATTTCCGAAGGCAATCCCTTCATGGCCGCCGCGATGGTGCGAGGGCTCGTCGAGACCGGGGCCCTGGAGCCAGTGGCCTCCGGATGGCACGTGGTGCCGGAGCGGCTCGCGGAGGTGCGCTCCTCGCTGAGGGCCGCCTCGCTGTTGCTGAACTGTCTGGCGCATCTCCCGGAGGAGTCGCGCTCCCTGCTGGCCGCGGGGGCCGTCCTCGGCAGGGAGTTCGAGGTGGACCTGGCGGCGGTCCTCGTGAAGCAGGACCGGGAGCGGGCCATCGACCTGCTGAAGGAGGCCCGACGGCGCACCCTCGTCTGGGCGGAGCTTCCCCGGGGCCCGTACACCTTCGCGCACGACCTCATCCGGGAGACCCTGCTGGAACAGCTCCCGGCGGAGGAGGAGCGAGCGCTGCACCTCGCGGCCGCGCTGGAGCTGGAGCGCCGGGCTCCGGAGCGGAGCTTCGAGCTGGCCTGGCACTTCGACGAGGCGGGAGCGCCGGAGCGTGCGTGGCCCCATGCCTTGAGGTCAGCGCAAGAGGCCCGGCGCAGGTCCACCCTGGATGTCGCCGAGCGCTACTACCGGCTGGCCGACCGCGGGGCGGTGGACGCGGACGACGCGACACGGATGGGCATCCTGGAGGGACTGGGGGACGTCCTGCGCATCCGAGGCAACCCCGAGGCCGAGCAGGCCTACGCGCGAGCACAGGGCTTCGCCACGACGCGCCTGGACCAGGCCCGGCTGGAGGGACAGCGAGGAGAAGCCACCTTCGGGAGACTCGACGGACAGGACTCCATCGACAGGATGGAGTCCGCGCTCCGGCTCGTCGGACAGCGGGTGCCAGGCGGTCTCCTGTCCCGACTCGGGTTCCTGCTCTGGGCGATGCTCGTCCATGTGTCGCGGGTGTCTCCGTTGCTGAGGTGGGCGCGCCGCTCGCCGCCCCTGGAGGGAGAGGCGCTGCTCGCGGCACATCTCTCCTCCGAGCTCTCGCGGGCGTATTGGGTCCAGGCCCGGCCCCTGACCGCGGGTTGGTGGGCCCACCTGCATGCGCTGAACCTCGTCGAGCGGCATGCACCTGGCTCGAAGCTGGCGACGTGCTACGTGAACCACGGCGCAGGGCTGTCGCTGCTCACCCAGGCCATGCCCGGCATGCCCCGCTTCGTCGCGGCCTGGATGCTGGCTCGGGGGAGGACGTACCTTCAGCGGGCGCTCGTCATGCGAGAGGCCCTGGGTGACACCTACCTGCAAGGGGTCACGCTCTACATGTATCAGCTCACGCTGCTGTTCTGCGCGCGGTTCGCGGAGAGCGCCGAGGTGGGCCGCAGGGCCGTTCACCTGGGCCAGCAGTCCGGTGCCACGGACGATTGGCGTGCCGGGAACGTGAAGGACCATCTCGGCGTCGCGCTCTACCTGCTGGGGGACCTGACGTCGGCCGCCGCCCATGGCCAGGAGCAGTACCACCTGGGCAGGCAGTACGATGATGACGTCCGGCGCAGCTTCGGGCTGTACCTCTGGGCGTGCGCATCGGACGGGCTGGTCCCGGAGTCGGCCCTCGCCACCGAGCTCGCGCGGTCCTCGACGGGCACTGCCTGCAACGCCGCGCTCCGCCAGGCGGAGCTCCTGTACGCCGAGGGACGCCGGCTCCTCCGGGTGGGCGAGCCCGGGCGCGCCGTGGAGGCACTGGAGCAGGCCGGCCGGAGCGCGCGAGCCTCCAGGCTTCGAGTCCCCATGTTCCTGGCCGAAGTACAAGCCCAGCGCGTGAGGGCGCTCCGGGAGCAGGCCGCCCAGGTGCCACCCTGGGCCTTCTCCGTGCGCGCAGGGCTGTTGCGCCAGGCCCGGGCCGTTGCCCGGAGGGAGTGCCGCCACCCGCTGCCCCTGCGCAACAACCTCGCGAGCATCTTCCGCGAGCTGGGGCTGATGGCGGCGATGGAGGGACGCAATGCCCGGGCGCGCCGGTACTTCAACCGGAGCCTCGCCATCGCCGAGCGCCTGGACATGCGCTACGAGCAGGCCCGCACGTTGCTGGCCCGCGCCCAGGTGGGAGCGGCCGTGGGGTGGCCCGAGGCCGCCGGGGATGCCGCCGCCGGTGAAGAGGCGCTGAGACCGATGCGCGCGGCGCTGGAGCCCGCTCCCGTCGAGGAAGTCCCCGCAAGTCTGTCCCTCGTGGACCGGTTCCCCCGCATCCTGGAGGCGGGGCGCACCATCGCCTCGGCGCTGACGCGGGAGGCCGTCTGCTCGGCCGTGCGTGAGGCCGTGCCGGGATTGCTGCGCGGCGAGGACCCGGTGCTCGTCAAGGTCACTCCAGAAGGCGCGTTCGTCCCCGCCTTGTCCGATGACCGGCTCGGCCCCTTCCTGCGCCGCGCCCTGGAGCTGCGGCGTCCCTTCGTTCCCTCGACGGAGGAGCTCGAGCGCGCGGGCCGCGTGGAGGCGCGCTCGGTGCTGTGCGCCCCCATCCTGGTGCGCGGTGAAGTCGCGGCCGTCTTCCGTGTCACCAACCACAAGCTGGCCGGGGCCTTCGGGCCGGAGGAGCTGCGCATCGCGGAGTACATCGCCACGCTGGCCGGCGCCGCGCTGGAGAACGCGCGGGGCTTCGCCGAGGTGAACGCCCTCTCGGAAGAACGGGAGCGGCTGTACCAGCAGGCCCAGGCCGCGCTGCGCAAGCGCGACGAGTTCCTCGCCGTGGCCTCGCACGAGCTGCGCACGCCCTTCACGCCCATGCGGCTGTACATGCAGGGCCTGCTCGGCGCGCTGAAGAATCCGGCCCGGGCCGCGGGCCTGGAGTCGTGGGTGACGAAGCTGGAGACAGCCAACGCGCGCCTGCTGCGGCTGGCGAAGCTGGTGGAGGACCTGTTCGACGTGTCCCGCATGTCCGAGGGCCGGCTGCCCGTGCGCCGGGCGCCGGTGGACCTGGCCGCGCTCACGGTGGAGGCGGTGGACCGGTGGAAGGACGAGCTGGCGCGCGTGAAGTGCGAGTACACGCTGGATGCACCCGGGCCGGTGGTCGGGAGCTGGGACGGAGTGCGCCTGGAGCAGGTGCTCGACAACCTGCTGGGCAACGCCATGAAGTACGGGCCCGGCAAGCCCATCCACGTCTCCATCCGGACACACGGCGAGCACGCGCGACTGGTGGTGCGCGACGAGGGCATGGGCATCGCCCCCGAGGACCAGCCCCGCATCTTCGAGAAGTTCGAGCGCGCGGTGTCGGAGAACTACGGGGGCTTCGGGCTGGGGCTGTGGATTTCGCGCGAGGTGGTGCGCGGGCTCGGCGGCCGCATCCTCGTGGACAGCATGCCCGGCCAGGGGGCGACGTTCACCGTGGAGCTCCCGCTCACCAGCCCGTGCCCGCCACCTGCCGCGTCGGGACGTTGAGGCGGTTCCAGAGGTTGACGGTGGCGATGCACAGGACGAGCTGCGCCAGCCCCGCCTCGTCGTAGTGCTTCGCGGCCTCGTTCCAGACGTCATCGGGGACGGGGTCCGACCTGTCGTTGAGCCGGGTGACGGCCTCTGCGAGCGCCAGCGCGGCGCGCTCGGCGTCGTTGAAGTAGGGCGTGTCCCGCCAGGCCGCCACGGCGAAGGCGCGCGTGTCCGTCTCACCGTTCTTCTTCAGCTCGCGCGCGTGCATGTCCACGCAGAAGCCGCAGCCGTTGATTTGACTGGCGCGCAGGTGGACCATGTCGAGCGTCTTCGCCGGCACGCTGCCCTTCTTCACGGACTTCCCCAGGGCCATCAGGGCCTGCATCGCTTCGGGGTGAATCATCGCCGGGTTCTTCATTCGGGCTTGCATGGGCTCTCCTTCGAGGTTCATCAGGTGTATTGGCACCGCGACCGTTTCGGCCTTCACAGGGATGACGAAACGCGAAAAGGAGATGTGACCGATGCACGAGCAAAAGGGGCTGGCGGAGCGATTCGAGGCGCACCGGGCCCACCTGCGCGGGGTGGCCTACCGGATGCTCGGCTCGCTGGGCGAGGCGGAGGACGCCGTCCAGGAGTCCTGGCTCCGGCTCAGCCGCGCCGATACGAGCGGCGTGGAGAACCTCGGCGGCTGGCTGACCACCGTCGTTGCCCGGGTGTGCATGGACATGCTGCGCGCCCGCGAGGCCCGGCGCGAGGAGCCCCAGGGCGTGCACCTGCCCGAGCCTCTCGCCAACCGCGAGGGCGGCGCCTCCCCCGAGCAGGAGGCGCTGCTGGCGGACTCGGTGGGCCTCGCGCTGCTCGTGGTCCTCGACACGCTGGGGCCCGCCGAGCGCGTCGCCTTCGTGCTGCATGACCTCTTCTCCATGCCCTTCGAGGAGATTGCGCCCATCGTCGGACGCGCCCCGGCCGCCACCCGGCAGCTCGCGAGCCGCGCGCGCCGCCGGGTGCAGGGCGCCGCCGCGATTCCCGAGGCCGAGCTCGCCCACCAGCGCGAGGCCGTGGGTGCGTTCCTCGCGGCCCTGCGCGCCGGGGACCTCGACGCGCTGCTCGCGGTGCTGGACCCGGACGTCGTGCTCCGGGCCGACACCGTCTCCGTCCCGCCGGGTTCACCGACGGAGTTTCGCGGTGCCCGGGCCGCGGCCACGCTGGCGCTCAAGGTGTCGCGGGGCGCCCTGCTCGCGCGGCCCGCGCTCGTGGATGGGGCGGTGGGCCTCGTCGTGGCCCCGGGCGGGCGGCTGCTCCGCGCCCTGCGCTTCACGCTCGTGCACGGGAAGGTCGTACAGATTGACGTGGTCGGCGAGCCGGCGAGCCTCCGCGAGCTCGACCTGGGAGTGCTGAACACCTGAGGCGTCGCGGCCAGGCCGGTATTCCAGGGGCGGAGCGTTCTGTTGTTACATGGCCGCATGACCGTCGCTCCCCCCAAGCCACGGATGACCCAGGGCAGCTTCTTCGTGGCGCTCTTCACGAACGGGCTGCGCGTCCAGGGGACGCTCGTGGCGGCCCTGCAGGAGGCGGGCTTCGACACGAAGCGTCCGAAGGGGGAGTACCCCATCGAGGTGTGGAACGAGTCCATGCGCCTCGCCTGGCAGCACCTGTGCCCGGAGAAGACCCGGGAGCAGGCGTACCGTGACTTCGGGAAGCGCTTCTTCGACGGCTTCACGCAGACGCTCGTCGGCTCCGTGCTGGCCGTGGGGCTGCCGGTGCTGGGCCCGGAGCGGTTCCTCCGGCGCCTGCCGCAGTACATGAAGGTGGACACGTACAGCTACCGCGTCGAGGCGAACGAGCTGGCGCCGCGCGATTGGGCGCTGGTGTTCCGCAATGACCCGGACGCCAAGCCGGACTTCATCGCGGGCCTCGTGGAGGCCAGCCTCCTGCGCATCGGCATCCGGGCCTCGGTGGAAGTCACCCTGCGCGAGCCCACGAACTTCGACATCGGCGTGCGCTGGTAGCGGCGGCGTCCGCGCTCCCGCTCGCCTGGTGGGCAGGCGGCCCGTGCGGGGCGCGGCCCCGGCGGAGGTGGACGTGTCCCGTGGGGGTTGTGCCTCAAGGGGATTCGCTCAACATGCCCATGGAACCCGCTGTGCCCTTGCTACAGGACCCGCCCGAGGAGGAGAGCCCACGCTCGCTCTTCACCGCGCCCACGCTCGAGGAGGCCTTCTACCTCCTGGCGGAGACGGCGCGCGGCCTGGTCCGGGCACACCAGGCCACCGTGACGTTGGGGGCCGACGCCGGCCGGCCGCATGGCCTGTTCGCCACGTCGCTGTCGAAGACCTACCAGGCGTGGGGCGGCTACCATGTGCCACCCCCGGGCTCTGGCACGCCGCCTCCCCGCACGGAGAAGTCGCGGCTGCGGCTGGAGCACGGCGGGCGCGAGCCGCTTCCCTCCTGGGAGGCCCGCCCGGCCCCGTCGCGGGGCTGGCTGTCGGTGCCCCTCCTGGGCGTCACGGGCAACCTCCAGGTCTTCGACGCGGAGTCGGGGAGGGACTTCACGCCGGAGGACGAGGCCGCGCTCAACGGCCTGGCGGACCTGGCGGGCATGGCACTGGAGGCCGTGCGGCTGCGCGAGGAGAACGCGGCCCTGCGTCAGCAGCTCCACCGGGCCGAGGAGCGCTTCCAGGCACTCGTCCGCGCGTCGAAGCAGGTGGTGTGGACGTCGGACGCCCAGGGCGCCATCACCCGGCTGTGCACCACCTGGGGGGACTTCACCGGGCAGGAGCATGCGCAGTACGCCGGCTGGGGGTGGATGTCCGCCATCCACCCGGAGGACCAGGCCCGGGTGGCGGACGTGGTGCGCCGCACCGCCCTGATGGGCGGCAACTACGAGTGCGAGTACCGGCTGCGCCGCAGCGACGGCTCGTACTTCTCCACCCTGGCGCGCGGCGTGCCGCTGCTGAACGAGGACGGCACCGCGCGCGAGTGGGTGGGCATCAACACCCACCTCGCCCCGATGCGAGCCGCCGAGGACGAGCTGGAGCGGCTGCTGCGCGAGGAGCAGGCGGCGCGCACCCTGGCGGAGGCGGCCGAGCAGCGAGCGGCCTTCCTGTCCGAGGCGAGCCGCGTGCTGACCTCTTCCTCGCTCGACCCGAAGGCGACGCTCGACGCGCTCGCCTGGCTCACCGTGCCCACGATGGCGGACTGGTGCTTCGTGGACCTCACGGACGACTCGGGCACCGTGCACCGCATGTCGGTGGCGCACGCGGAGGCCTCGGACGAGGCGCTCGCCCGGGAGGTGCGTGACTTCCCGCCCGGCGCCCCTGGCTCCAACCACCCCACCACGCGCGTGGTGCGCAGCGCCGAGTCCGTGCTGGTGGACGACGTCTCCGAGGCGTGGCTGCGCAAGGTGGCGGTGAGCGAGCGGCACTACGAAATCATGCGCGCCGTGGGCTTCCACTGCATCATGTCCGTCCCGCTGCTGGCACGGGGGCGCTCGCTGGGCGCGCTCACCTTCCTCGCGGTGCGGCCCTCGCGGCGCTACACGCAGGCGGACCTGGTCACCGCGCAGGACCTCGCGCGCCGCGCCGCGCTGCTCCTGGACAACGCCATCCTCTACCGCGAGGCCCGCAAGTCGGTGCTGCTGCGCGACGAGTTCCTCTCCATCGCCAGCCATGAGCTGAAGACGCCGCTGACGCCGCTGCAGCTGCGCCTCCAGGCGCTGCGCCGGGAGACACAGAAGGGCACGCCCACCCTCCCCACGGCGACGGTGGCCTCGCAGCTGGACGTGGTGCAGCGGCAGGTGACGAAGCTGTCGGCGCTGGTGAACGGGCTGCTGGACGTGTCCCGCATCTCCAGCGGGCGGCTGTCGTTGGACCGCGAGCCCATGGACCTGGCCGAGCTGGCGCGCGACGTGGTGTCCCGCTTCTCGCTGCCCGCCAACCAGGCCGGGTGCCCGGTGACGCTGCACGCGCGGGACGACATGCGCGGCAGCTGGGACCGGCTGCGCGTGGACCAGGTGATGACCAACCTGCTCACCAACGCGCTGAAGTACGGCGCGGGCAAGCCCATCCACCTGTCGCTCTGCGGGGACGAGGCCCACGTGCGCATCGTGGTGGAGGACTCGGGCATCGGCATCGCCCCCGAGCACCTGGCGTACATCTTCGAGCGCTTCGGCCGCGCGGTGAGCGAGCGGCACTACGGGGGACTCGGGCTGGGGCTCTACATCACCCGGCAGATTGTCGAGTCCCACGGCGGGGAGGTCCACGTCCACAGCACGCCCGGACAGGGCAGCCGCTTCGAGGTGGTCCTCCCCCGGTGAGAGGTCAGCTCCCCATCCGCGCCCGGAGGCGGTCCTTCACGCGGGGGAAGTCCTCCGGGGCCTTCACCGGCTCGAAGCGACTGTTGGCCGGGTCCACGCGCTCCACCTCGATGAAGGTGACGGGCAAGAGCGGCTGGCCGTCCGGCCGGGTGAGGCTGCTGGCCTCGGCCGTCACCTGCTCCAGCTGAATCACCGACTGGCCGTCCACCTTCTTGGTGACGACGCGGTAGGGGATGGGGATGGCCTTGTCGAGCAGGGGCTCCAGGTCGAAGGTGATGTTGTTGGTGGAGATGGTGGCGTGCTTCGTCGGGTCCACCTTCTCCACGAGCTGGAGCATGCCGTTGAGCCGCACCGGCGCGGCGCCCGCGTCCAGCGCGCCGCCGGGGTTGGCGCGCGGCGTGACTTCCACCGTCATCTGCTTGCCCAGCTCCAGGTGCATGCCGATGACGGCCGGGTCCAGCGTGGCGGCGAGGTTGTCCACGTTGGAGAAGTAGACCTGGCGCACGCCCTGCTTGCGCAGCGCCTCGCCCACGCCGCTGTCGCGCAGGGCGCGGAAGACGTCGCCGTGGCCCGACGGCGCGAAGGACAGCTGGCCTTCCGCGTCCCGCCACAGCTCATGCGAGGCGGTGAGGCGCGGCAGCATCCGCTGGCGGAACAGGTGCACGTGCTTCGTCTGGCCCGTCTTCTTCAGGTGCTCCTCGATGCCGTCGTGCGTGAGGTAGGACGTCATCACCGCCATGGGCACCGGGCGCCCGAAGCGCGCCTCCAGCCGGCGGCCCTCCTCCAGCTTGATGTCCAGGAACGTCCGCTCGCCGTAGACGGGCACCAGCGCCTTCACCGCGCCGCCGAAGCGCGTGCCCGCGCCGCCGGCCACGATGAGGGCCGCCACCTGGCCCTGGCGGAAGGCCTCCTCCCCGCGCGCGCGGTACTTCTCGTAGGCGGGCGTGCCCGGGCGGGGCAGGGGCTGGACGTCGCCTTCGTGGAGCGGCTGCAGCGCGCTGGTGGGCGCCGCGGCCTCGGCGAGCTCCCCGCGCTTGAGCCGGGCGAGCAGGTCGCGAAAGCTGGCGACGTCGAAGCCGTCGCGCGCGAGCTGGGGACTTTCGAGTTCCGCGTCGGTCTTTTCGGAGGACATGGGGCAGAGGCTTTCCCGCCCGCGTGCATGAAAGCAATGCCAAAGAGGCCCGCTCCCGTCTGTTCCTGAACGATGGGAACTCAGGGTCCGGAATGCCCTCCCCACCGGGAAGCTAGTGGAGTGTCCGCGAAGTAAGTCGACATAGTCGCGGAGGATGAATAGTTCTCCTCAATGAGGAGACGACCTCCGCGAATCATCCAGCTCTCCCAGGAGGATACTGCCCTCCTGGAGGAGTTAGTGCGCGACGGCCGCACCGAGCAGCGGGTGGCGCGCCGGGCACGCATTCTGCTGGCCATGGCCGACCCGGACACCGTTGTGCAGGACTTGGCCGAGCACTTCGGTCTGGACCGCACCAGCATCTGGAGCTTGTGCCGACGTTACGAAGCAGCGGGGGCCTTCGTGGTCTGGGATGCTCCTCGTTCTGGCCGCCCATCGCGGCTCTCCCCCCCTACAGCTCGTAGAAGTGGAGCAACTGGCCTGCTGTGAGCCAGCGGGAGTGGGCTTGCACATGACCCAGTGGAGTACCCGCTCGCTGGCGCGCGTCGCCCGCGAGCGCGGCATCGCGCCCACCCTGTCGCACTCCACGGTAGCGCTCATCCTCAAGCATGCGGAGCTGCAGCCTCACCGGAGCCGGTATTGGAAGACGCCTACCCTGGACGAGGATTTCCGCCAGAAGGCGGCGGCGGTCCTCTGGTGCTACGAGCGGGCCCAGGCCCTGGCCCAACGCGAGGAGGTGGTGCTGTGCGTGGACGAGAAGCCCAACATCCAGGTGCTTGAGCGCCGCTGTGCTACCCGCCTCGGGCGTCCGGGCCTCATCGAGCGCCGCGAATTCGAGTACGTGCGCCATGGGACGGTGAACTTCCTGGCCTTGCTGGTGGTGCACACGGGCACCATGCAGGGCTGGTGCCTGGAGAAGAACGACGGGGCGTGCCTGCGCGCAGTCCTGCCCCAGTTGCTGCACCCCTACCGCAAGGCTCGACGGGTCCACCTCATCTGGGATGGAGGCTCCAGCCACATCGCCCAGGACACACGCGAGTTGCTGCGCAGTTACCACCACGTGCGTGTCCTCGTAACGCCACCTCATGCCTCGTGGCTCAACCAGGCCGAGTTGCTGCTGCGGGCCTTCAGCGCGCGCTACCTGCAGCGCGGCGATTGGAAGCGCCGCTCCGACTTCATCGCCCACCTCGATGCAAGCTGGCCCGAGTACAACCGCCTCTACGCCCATCCCTTCACCTGGTTTTGGACTCGGGCCAAGATGCACGACTGGTTCGAGCGACACCGCCGCTGACTATGTTGGATTACTTCGCGGACACTCCACTAGTGCGCCGCGAGCGGCTCGCCGCGCACGCCCCCGCGCACCCTGCGGTTCCTCTGTCCGGTGCGGGTGAGGAGCCAGCCCGCGAGCATCAGCAGCACCCCGAAGGCGAGGAAGCCCAGGTCCCACGCGAGCTGGTGCGGGCCCGGCTTCACGTGGTGCACGCCGAGGAGCTGGTGGTCGATGATGCCCTCGACGAGGTTGAACAGCCCCCAGCCGCCCAGCATGGCGCCGGCGAAGGTGCGCGTGGACCAGGGCACGTCCGGGCGCTGGCCCGCACGCCACAGCAGGATGACTCCGCCCAGCGTCATCAGCCAGGTGAAGGCGTGGAAGAGGCCGTCCCAGAACATGTTCACCTTGGCGCTCACCAGGTCATCGGGAGGCAGGTGGCTGGAGAGCATGTTGTGCCACTGGAGGAGCTGGTGCAGGAGGATGCCATCGAAGAAGCCGCCCAGCCCCACGCCGAGCAGCACGCCCGCGGACACCAGCGGGCCACGGTGGAGGGCTCTCATCCGGGTTGCTCCTCTCCGGGCCGCGACTCGAGGCGGGGGCCCAGGCGATACAGGACGGCGACGACGAGCAGGATGACGAGGAAGGGCAGGGCGGCGATGGCGAGCCGTCCCCAGAAGTGCTCGTCGAAGATGCCGGCTTGCACCGCCGGCCGGCACGTGGTGCACGCGAAGGCCGCCGGTGTCGCCAGGAGCGACAGGGTGAAGACGGTGGCTGCGGCCCCCCTCATGGACTGGCCCCCTGGGTGGGCAGGCACGTGGCGCGCCTGCCGTGTGGCGGATCTCCCCCGTGGATGCCGGGAAGCTCACCACCCGCGCGCCGTGCGACAAGGGCCGTGGGACCTCCCCTGGCCGGAGGGGATGCCGCCCCGCCTGGTGGACGGGGAGCCCCTCCCACGGGCCCGTGGCCGCTCGGCTATAAGGGGGCACTAGGAGGAAACACCATGTCGCGCAAAGTGGCCCTCATCACCGGCGCCTCGGCTGGCCTTGGCGAGCAGTTCGCGCTGTGCTTCGCCCGGGACGGACACGACGTCATCCTGGTGGCGCGCGGCGCCGCGCGGCTGGAGGCGCTCGCCGCGAAGCTGGAGAAGGAGCACGGGGTGAAGGCCCACGTGCTGCCGGCGGACCTGGGCCAGCCGGACGCGCCCGAGAAGCTCTTCGAGGCGGTGCGCGCGAAGGGCCTGGCGGTGGACTTCCTCGTCAACAACGCGGGCTTCGGCTCCGCCGGTCCGTTCCTGGAGCAGGACGTGGCGCGCGAGGCGGAGATGGTGCAGGTCAACTGCACCGCCCTGCTGAAGCTGACGCACCTGTTCGCGCGGCCCATGCGCGAGCGCGGCGCCGGCCGCATCCTCAACGTCGCCTCCACCGCCGGCTTCCAGCCCGGGCCGTACATGGCCACGTACTACGCGACCAAGGCCTTCGTGATGTCGCTGTCGGAGGCGCTCGCGTACGAGCTGAAGGGCACCGGGGTGACGGTGACGTGCCACTGCCCCGGCGCCACGCACACCGAGTTCGCCCAGCGGGCCGGCAACGACAAGTCGCGCCTGTTCCAGCGGGCCGGCGTGGCGGAGGCGCCGGACGTGGCCGCCCACGCCTACGCGGCGATGATGCGCGGGCGCGTGCTGTCGGTGCACGGCGCGCTCAACTGGCTGGGCGCGGTGATGGTGCGCTTCAGCCCCCGCTTCGCCGTGCGCTCCGTCGCCGCGAACCTCAACCAGCAGGGCTGAGCGGAGGCGGGCGGAGCGAGGCGGCCCGCGGGCCGCCCCGCCATGCCGTCAGTTGAACGTCGCGGACAGGAAGACCATGCCGTTGACGACGTTCCACTTCGCGCTTTCGTCCTTCTCGGGCACGCGGCCGAGCGCGAGCTCGGCGCCGAGGCCCAGGCCCCAGTTCTTGCTCACCCACCACTCCTTGCCGATGCCCAGGTGGAGGCCGCCGCCCAGGTCCGTCTCCGCAATCTTCTCGCCGTCATCGTCGATGGTGAGCTGGTTGAACGAGAGCGCGCCGGACAGGTACACGTTGGCGGGCATGAGGTAGTACGTGAAGCCCACGCCGAGCGCCCCGTAGTTCTGGCTCACGTCTTCGTCCCGGCCCTCGATGGTCAAATCGCCCACCTCGATGTCCGGGCTGGGCACGGACGTGCCGAAGAGCTTCCCGTAGAGGATGAAGTTGCGCGCCACCGCGCCGCCGATTTCGGCGTTGATGCCGCCAGCGCCGCCCTTGACGGCCAGGTCCTCGCCCACCACCGAGGCGCGGTTGTAGCCGCCGCCCACCTGCAGGCGCAGGTAGAAGCCGTCGTGCTCGTGGAAGCCGTCGTCGCGGCGGTCATTGTCGCGGTCGCGGGCGCTCGCCGCGGTCGCCGTGAGCAGCATTGCCGAGACCATCCATGGAGTGAGTCGCATGAAGAGATTCCTTGCCGAATGAGCCCGCCCGGCCATGGGCAGCAACGTTATGCAGCAGGACGCAGGGCGAAGGCCAATATTCACGCGGGGCGCCGTGAGTCCTCCCGGCGTCTCGGGTAGCCTGTCGGCGCATGGTGAACACCCCGGACGCGAGCGTGCTGGAGCCGCTGACCCTGGACCGGGTGGTGGCGTCATGAACATCGCCGTCCGGGGGCTGCTCGTCGCGGCGGCGACCTTCGCGGGCAGTCTCTTCATCTCCGGCGCGTGGCTGATGGTGGGGCTCCTGATTGCGGGCAAGGCGATGGGCGCCCGCGCGGGCTTCGGGATGATGGTGACGCTCGGCCTGACGGCGGCCACCTTCCTGGCGGGCATCGCCGTCGTCTACCGGGGGCTGGGCCGGGTGGGCGTGCCGGGCAGGGCGCGGCTGGTGAGCGTGGGGGCGTACGGGCTCGTCGCCCTGGGGACGCTCGCGCTTCTGGCCTTCATGACCCTGGTTGCCTTCAACCGCTGACAGTGGGACACGGCGTGCTTGCGCGCCCGCGCGCGGGTGCCAGAAGCTCGCCGGCCACTTCTGACGAGAGAGGGACGGGGATGACCGCACCTGTGGACCACGAGCAGCTTGCCCTCGCGCTGGACTCCGCGCGCCTGGAGCGCCGCGAGGTGGCGCCGCTCACCCGCGAGCTGGCGCAGCTGTCGCTGGCGGACGCCTACGCCATCCAGGAGGCGGGCATCCGCCTGCGCCTGTCCCGGGGGGAGCGCGTGGTGGGCCTGAAGATGGGGCTCACCTCGGAGGCGAAGCGCCGGCAGATGAACCTGGACTCGCCGGTGTACGGCGTCCTCACGGACCGGATGCAGGTGCCGGCGGACGGCGTCATCCAGGTGGGGCAGGGCATCCACCCGAAAATCGAGCCGGAGATTGCCTTCCGCACCTCGCGCGAGCTGGGCGGGAAGGTGACGCGCGACGAGGTGCTGGACGCGTGCGCGTCCGTCTTCGCGGCGATGGAAATCCTCGACTCGCGCTACCGGGACTTCAAGTACTTCTCCCTGCCGGACGTGGTGGCGGACAACTCGTCGTCGTCGCTGTTCGTGCTCGGCACCGCGGAGCACCCGCCGCGCGCGCTGGATTTGACGCGGCTGGACATGAAGATGTCCGTCAACGGCGAGGGGGTGCAGGCGGCGCGCTCGGACGCCATCTCCGGGGACCCGGTGGTGTCCGTCATCCAGCTGTGCGAGCTGCTCGCGCAGCGCGGGCAGGTGCTGCCGGCGGGGAGCATCGTCCTCGCGGGCGCCGCGACGGCCGCGCACATGCTGCGGCCCGGAGACCGGGTGCAGCTGACGGTGGAGGGGCTGGGCTCGGTGGCGGTGTCGGCGGCCTGAGTCAGGGCCAGGCCTCGCCGCGCGCCTCCAGCTCGTAGAGGTAGCGGCGGATGAGCTTCACCACCGCTTCCGGCGCGTTGAAGTTGAGCGTGTGGCCGGCGCCGGGCACCTCCTCCAGGCGGCCCTGGGGGAGGGAGCGCACCAGCGACTCGGCGCGGGTGCGTGGGAGGATGCGGTCCTTGGCTCCGCGCACCACGAGCACGGGCGAGCGCACGTGGGGGAGCTTCTGTTCCGGCACGTCCTTGCGCGCGGAGCGCACGGAGCGCAGGGCGCGCATGAGGCCGAAGGTGCGGTAGTCCTGCGCCATGATGACGTTGAGGGACGGCGGCTTGCGCACGCCGTCCGCGAGCCAGCGCACCACCTGCTTCGGGGTGCCGTGCTCGCGGGTGTCGAGCGTGGGCCCGAGCAGCACCAGGGGCCCGCAGCGCTCCGGGTAGCGCGACGCGAAGTCCACGGCGAACTGGCAGCCGGAGGAGTTGGCGACGAGGGCGGGGTGCTCCAGGCCGGCGGCGTCCATCCACGCGGCGAGCGAGTCCGCGAGGCCCGCGACGTCGAGCGGGCGGCGGGGCTTCTGGCTGCGGCCGAAGCCGGGCAGGTCCGGAGCGTAGACGCGGAAGTACGGCGCGAGGCCCATGCCGGTGGGCACCATGTACGTGCTGGACGCGACGAGGCCGTGGAGGAGGACGACGCTCCACGCGCGGCCCGGCACGGGCTGGGCGGAGACTCGCGTGTGGATGCGCAAGTCATTCACCTGGTGCCAGGTGCTGCGCAGCGCCCCCATGGGCAGCCCGCCCAGTCCTTCCAGTGCCCGACGACTTCCCGCGCGCTCGGCGAGGCGCAGACTCGTGTGTGCCAGCAGGCCCATCCCCGCTCCCTAGCTGTATGAGGTCCGCCAGGAAGGTAGCCCTCGCGTCGCACCCGGACAGGCTGGCGGTCGCAGCCTGCCTGCCTGGGGGTGAAGAGGGCGGGCGAGGGAGCTCAGGCCGCGTGGCGGGTGATGACCTGGCTGACCTGCTGGCTCAGGAGCCGGAAGGGGTCCCTGCGACTGGCGGCGGACGACGCGACGATGAGGTCTCCCAGTCCGGCGCGATAGAGCAGGTCGATGGTGGGCTCGCCCCCCTTGAGCTGTTCGCTCAGCAAGAGCTGCGCGGCGCGCAGGTACTGGCCGACGGGAGTCTCGGGCTGGGCGCGGCTGCGTCCCTGCAATACGGCCTCGAAGGCCCGCTCCAGCCGTGGCGTGCTCGCGGAGGGCTCATGCCTGGCGAGCTCCATCTCGTTCAGGGCGTAGACGAGGCAGACCTCGGACGAGGCGCGGTGGATGTCGGCGTAGGACTCCGAGAGGTACGCGTCCACCTGCTTCACCGGCACCGCGCGCGGCATGAGCCACAGGCGCACGGCGTCATAGTGGCCACTGTCCGGCTCCAACCTGCACGCGCGCTGGATGGCGTCCCACGCCACGCGGGGACGGCCGCGCACGTGCTCGATGCGGCAGGACGCCCACCAGAGCCACGGCGTCCCCGGGAAGCGCGCGAGCAGCAGGCCGACCTCGCGGGCGTAGCGCTGCCGCTCCCCGCCGCGCAGCAGCTCCATGCTTCCGGAGTGCCGGGCCACGAGCGGCGACTTACGCAGGGCGCCGCCGAAAGCGGACTCCAGGCGGAAGTAGCGGGGCTTCAGCCGGGTGAGCATCGGCGCCGCCACCGCGTCGGGCACCCGGCCCGCGGCGTCGAGCACGTGTCCCCAGGCCCTCGCGGCCAGCACGGGGTCGAGCCCCTCCACGAAGCAGGCGCACTGCTCGACGGCGGAGGCGAGGCGCAGCTCGGGCGTGGGGTGCTCCAGGGTGAGGAGTGCCCGGGCCTCGGCGCGCGCGGCGTCGTGCAGGAGGGCGGCGGCCTCGAACGTCCGCGCGCTGCCTCCCTCGGCGAGCAGCGCGGTGGCCCGGAGCTTCATCCTCCCCGACTCACCCAGCCCGAGCTGGTAGTGCTCCGCCCTCATGGCTTCACCTTAGCCATGAGCGCCACACGGGGCGAGGCGCACCAGAGTGACAGGTGCGCTTCCGCGACATCCGTCCGTGCCAGGAGCAGGGGCTGCTTGCCCGGCTCATCCCCGGTGCCATGGCGAAGCTCCTCCAGCACCCGGAGACCACCCTGGCTGCGCCCGGCGACCTCCACGCCGCGCAGCGCTCCAGGTGTCACGTCCAGCAACAGGTCCGGTGGCAGGCCCTTGCGCATGCTCACGACGCGCCGTCCCGGCAGGAACACCGAGACGGCGACGAGCGCCAGGCCATACGCGGCCAGCTCGGTGACGTGCTCGCGCTGCGCCGTGCGCCCCGCCCGCATCCGCGCGGCCCGCTCCCGCACCGCGCTGTCATGGGCCGCGAGCTTCTGGAGGTCCCAGCGCAGTGAGAGCTGGAGCGGTTCCGCCCGCGCATCCGGAGCCGGCTGGTGGTGGACGGTGAAGCGGAAGGGTTGTTGGTGCCGTCCCTTTGCGCGGCCCGGCACCCATGCGAGGACGCCTGGCACGGTATCCACCACCCAGTCGAAGTCCTGGTCCGAGTAGAGCTGCTCCATCGGGTAGTCCATGGCGTGCACGACGCGAAAGGTAGTACGTGGGGCTGACATGCAGCCGCCCCGCGCACGGCTTCACGGCGTCTGCCGCACCCACGCGCCGGAAGGCGCATCCGCCGTCACCCGCAGCGCCTGCTCCGCCAGCGAGGGCGCGCAGGGCTTGAGCCGGGCCTCGCCGAGGTGGGTGGACTCCAGCACGAAGGACTGGTTCGCGCGGCTCGTCAGGCGCTCCGGCCAGCGGCCCTCCTCCGTGCGCCGCAGGTCCGCCTCCGCCAGGGTGACGAGCGCGTCGTGCTGGAGCCGGGCCAGGTCCATCCGCTTCGCGAACCCGTCATAGTTGGCGCCACTCGGCCCTTCGATGGAGAGCAGCTCACTGTCGCTCCGCGTGTCGAGCTCCGCGAAGGCCCGCCGCCGCGCCTCGGGCGCACGGTCGGCTCCAGGTATCAGCGCGTCATACCCCGCCACCACCTTCCGCCACATGAGGCGGGAGGTGACGGGATTGGCCGGGGCGAGCGGCGCACCCGGCCGCTTCTGGGTGGCGACCTCCCGCGCTCCCTCCGGCAGCACGGCCAGCAGCTCCGCCGGCATCCGCTCGCCAAAGAGGGTGAGCTGCATCACCACGGACTCTTGCTTCAGCACCTGGGAGAAGGACGGATATCCCTCCGCCAGCCGCGACAGTTGCGCCACCGCGGCCCGCTTGCGCTCCTGCGGCGCCGCATCCAGTGCCCCCGCGCAGGGCCGGTACAGGAGCCCATGTCCCGCCGCGGCGGTCATCTGTCCAATCAACCCTCCGCCCAGCGTCAGCTCCCGGCTCAGCGCCAGCGTGTCCAGGCACGTGTCCACCGCCTTCGCCGCCTGTCCCTCGTCCAGCAGCAGCCGCGTCTCCAGCGCGGCCAGCCGAATCACATACAGCAACGCCGGCCGGCCCGGGTCATACGGGTGCGCCGCAGACGCCAGGTCGCCCATGCCTTCCGGCAGCCCTCCCTCCTCCGCGTGGGTGGCCGCCAGCACCCGCACCACCAACTCGCGCCCCTTCTTCCACTCCTCCCGGCACGGGGAAGGCAGCGCGGGGACGGGCTCCCGGCCCTCGATGACACCGAGGCACGGAAAGTCGGGGGCCACGGACTGGAAGGCCTCGGACCGCTCGCGATACAGCCGCAGCACCTCTCCCATCAGCGGCTCCAGGTGCTGCGCGAAGGTGCCGGGCTCCGCGGGCGTCACGTGCGACGGCCTCGGGTAGCGCGTCCCCGCCAGCGCCTCCACGTCCCGCACCAGCCGCTCGGCCAGGGGCCGCGTGCGCAGCGTCACGTACGCCACGCCCCCGAGGCTCGCGAGGACGATGGCGAGCACGCCGCCGGCAACGGCGAGGAGGAGGCGGGGGGAGGACATGCGGGGGGACTCCAGAGAGGCGCACCGAGGTTCTCACGAAATGCCGCGCCACGGCATTTCCCACGTGTCACCTGGTGCACTTCACCGCCTGTCCGGGCGCCCTCCGCACGAGCAGCACGCCGGAAGTCCCGAGGCATCCTCCCGTCCGGCCGGGCGCACCGTCCCGGCTCACTGCTCCAGCGGCACCCCGGCGTGCTCCCTCTCCACCGGCGCGCGCGTCACCGGCGCCGGCCCCAGCCGCTGCAGCAGGTGCTCGGCCAGCGCCCGCGCCTGGGTGCGAATCTCGGGGACGGCCGTCGTCTCCCACAGCTCGCCCCGGCGCGGCGGTCCCAGCGTGTAGAGCCGTCCGGAGGTCCGGCCGCTCAAGTCCAGCAGCGCCCCGTCCCCGTCCGTGGCCAGCCCCATGCCCAGCACGTCCGGGCTCACCTGTCCCGTGTCCGCCATTGCCTTGAGCAGCGGGTGGCCCCGGGTGATGGCGCCCTCGGGGCCGGTGCAGTTGACCACGTGTTGTACGTGCAACACGGCTTCCTGGACCCCTCCGCGCGGCCGCAGGCGCGCCTCCACGCCCGCGTCCTCCAGCTGGAAGCTCCGCACGCGTGCCGCGTGGAGGAACAGCCGCTCCTCGCCGCGCAGCCGCTCCACCGTGTCGCCGATGCTCGGTGCCATCCGGTGACGGTGCACCTCCCAGTGCGAGCGCAGGTGCCGCAGGAAGCGCCGCCGCTCACCCTCCGTCATCCGGTGCCACAGGGGCACCGTCGCCGGGCGCAGCGCGTCCACCACCGTCCGCCAGTCCGCGCCCGCGTCCGTCGCCCGCTTCACCTCCTGGCGCATGATGCGCAGCACCGCGCGGATGCGGATGGGAATCGGGTGCATGCGGCCGTCGGCGCCCTCCCATTCCTCGCACTCGCGCAGCACCTCCTGGCGCAGCGCCCGCAGCACGTCGCGGATGCCGGGCGACGCATAGGTCGTCGCGCAGCTCAGCGCGCCGCGCCGGTGCACGTGCGGCAGCAGGCCGTGCCGGGACACCGCGTGGATGATGCCCTGGTGCCCGCGCTCCTCCAGCGACAGCACCGTGTCCACCATGGTGAGCCCCGTGCCGATGAGCAGCACCGAGTCCCTCGGGCCCACGTCGAGCATCGCGCCCGGCGCCCACGGCGAGCGGTGGTAGCGCGCGCTCGCGTACAGTCCGCCGTCCGGCACCCGCAGGTCCGCCGGCAGCGCGTTGCCCAGCGCCAGCACCGCCGCGCGCGCCTCCAGCTGTCCACCGCCCGACAGCGACAGCAGCACCCGGCCCGCGTCCTCCCGCACCGACACCACGTCCGCCGCCACCACCTCCAGGTGGATGCCCGCCGGCGCGCTCGCGACGAACTCCCGCAGCACCGACTCCAGGTAGCGGCCGTAGCGCTGGCGCGGGACGAAGTCGCCGGGGGCCGTGTCCGGGGCGTCGCGCCGCATCCAGCGCAGGAAGTGCTCCGGGTCGTCCGGGAAGGCGCCCATCCTCCCGGCGGGAACGTTGAGCAGGTGGCGAGCGCTGTCCGTGGAGTACGCCAGGCCCCGGCCCACCCGTCCGCTGCGCTCCACCAGGGCCACGCGAAGGGGCGCACGCGCGCTCTTCAGGAGGTTCAACGCCAGCAGCGTCCCGCTGGCCCCTCCTCCTACGATGGCCACGTCCCAACAACCCGTCTGTGCTCGCACGTCGCAATCGTATGTCGTGTGCGCCCCGGGGGCATCCTCGGAGGCCGCCCACTGTCCAGGCGTCACAGGTGACGAGGTGACAATCCACCCTGGCCAGGGTCGGAAGTGATGCTCACACTCCGACGCACACCGGGAGGACACCATGCGCGAGCACGCCAGCGAGGAAGGGAGCGAGGGCTGTGCCAGGGCGGTGGACCTGCTCGGCTGGTCGCTCCCGGAGCAGGCCCGGGACGTGCCGTCCCTGGACTGGCTGGTGGAGCGGCTCCGTGCGAGCCGGCCCGACTGGCGGCTCCTCGAGTCGCTCGTCCGCTACGACGCCGCGGGCTACTCGCGGCGGGTCCTGGAGCGGACGGACGCGTGTGAGCTGCTGCTCGTCTGCTGGCTGCCGGGCCAGGTGTCCCGGGTGCACGACCACGGCGGCTCCTCGGGAGTGTCCTGGGTGGTGCGCGGCCAGCTCCAGGAGACGCGCTACGCCTGGGGGGGAGACCGGCTGCTGCCCGACGAGCGCTCGGCCGCGGAAGAGGGGGACTTCCTGCTGGAGCGCTCGGAGACCATCCACCGCATCCACAACGCATCCCGTCATGGCGCCGTGTCGCTGCACGTGTACGCGCCGCCCATGGTGGGGATGACGCGGTACGACGCGAGCGTGGCACGGACGCTGGATGCGGAGCTGGCGCTGAAGGGCGTGCTCAGGCCGCCGCGTCCGCCTGGGGTCGCGAGGGCTGAACGAAGGCGCCCGCCACGGGCAACGTGACGCGGAAGGTGCTGCCCCGGCCGGGGGCGCTGTCCACCGTCAGGGTGCCGCCCAGCGACGTGACGATGCCATGGCACACCGCGAGCCCCAGGCCGGTGCCCACGCCCAGCGGCTTGGTGGTGAAGAACGGGTCGAAGATGCGCTCGCGGTGCTCGGGGGAGATGCCGCAGCCGGTGTCGCTCACCTCCACCTCCACGCGGCCGGGCGGGGCGGCCCGGGCCACCACGCGCACCACGTTCTGCTCCACGTTGCCCGGGGCAATGGCCTGCGCCGCGTTGAGCAGCAGGTTGAGGAACACCTGGCCCAGCCGCGAGTTGTTGCCCTGCACCGGCGGCACGCCCTCGCACTCCACCACCAGGCGCGCGCGGTGCCGCAGCTCGTGCATGGCCATCTTCGCCGTCGTGCGCAGCACCGCCGTCAGGTCCGACGGGCCGGTGCCCACGTCCTCGGCGCGCGAGAGCGACTGCAAGTCACGGACGATGAGCCGGATGCGCTCGGCGCCGTCGCGCGTCTCCGCGAGGGCCTCCAGCACCTCCTGGCGTTCCTGCTCGGACAGCTGCGCCTTCTGCTGGAGCTCCTGGTGGATGTACTCGAGGTTGCTGAGGATGAAGGCGAGCGGGTTGTTGATTTCGTGACCCACGCCCGCGGCGATGCGCCCGAGGGCAATCAGCCGGTCCGCGAAGAGCAGCTGGGCCTGGGTGGCGCGGAGCTGCTCCAGGCTGCGGGACAGCTTGGCGTTGGCGGCCTCCAGCTCCGCCGTGCGCTCCTGCACCGTGTCCTCCAGCAGGGTGGTGTCCTCGCGACGGGGACGGCCGGTGGGGCCGTGCACCGCGTCGAAGGCGCGCCGGAGCGTGCCTCGCCTCCGCGCCACCGCCGCCATCAGCAACACCCTCGCTCGTAGCGTCATCACATCCAGCTCCGGCGGCCGGTGGCTGTTCACCACGAGGCCCGGAAGTCGCGGCAGACCCGTGCAGTCAACACCGGGAAGGGGGTGGCGGCAAGGGAGCAGAGGTGAGGAACCGGCGTGCCCCCCGCCAACCTGCTCGGGTTCTTGTCAGGTGGCGCTCAGGCGGTGTGCCCCGGTGTTGTCGAGGGGATGCTCCGATGCCCCGTGGACGGAGGCGCGCGGGGACTCACGGTGTGGGTTCCGCCAGCGCCGGGTGTGGTGCGGGTGTCCGCGGCCAGACGTCATCGCCGGGGGGCCGCGTCGTCGGAGGAGATGTCGGCGCTTCGTATGCCTTCCCCGGAGTCACGGCCGCATCCCGCCAGGGCCAGGAGCCCGCGAGGTCCAGGAGTCTCACGGAGGGATGCCACCCGAGCACCGACAGCACCGCCGTCATGAGTCCCAGGGCCATGCCCAGCACCGCCGTGGCGCGGAACATGACGCTCGCCGGAGGCGCGGACACGAGGGCCAGGGGCGCACGAATCCTCAACGTCGGCCTGTCCTCCCGCGACTTCGCCTCTTCCCATTGCCACGTATGCGCATGCCCGCCCCGCCGCGCGGGGCCGTCGCGCTCCGTGCCTTCCTCCCCCCATGCCTCGCGGGCCGGAAGCCATGCCCCCAGCGACTCGGGGTGGCCATCCGCGGAGCGCTGCGCTTCCAGGGGCGCTTCGCACGACGGCGCGTTCCAGCGTGCCTCCGCCACCCCGCGCGACAGCGTGTGGCCCCGCACGCCGTCCACCGCGAAGCCGGCGCTGTCGGTGCCCTCCGGCGCTTCCTGCATGCGTTCCGTATTCATCCAGACCCCCCCAGCCACTGGAGGCTTCGCCAGACAATCCGCGAATAATCTCGCTATATCAAAATCCGAGAGGCCTTCAGCTGTCCGGCGGGGCATCGGGCCGCCGGGCAGGAGGGTGTCTGCCGTGGAACACCGCCGGAGGGGCCGCTCCGGGGGGCCGCGTCCGTGTCTGTGATTGAGAGGCCGCGGGGCCGCGTCGGGTCCGCGCACCGCTCAGGGGCCACACGTGCCGCAGTCGGCCTGGCAGTTGTCGTAGGTCGTGCCGGTGCCGCAGCTCTCGGTGGGCTGACACCTGCCGTCGCCACACTTGTAGATTTCCTGCGGACGGATGCGCGTGACGATGGGCCGGTAGTGCTTCCCGCCGTACGTGCAGCGCAGGTAGTACGGCTTCGGGTCGGAGTCGGTGCCGGCCCGCTCGCACAGGCTCTCGCACGAGCCCTGGTGGATGATGGGCGGGCACGAGGAGGACGTCGCGCTCCAGGCCAGCCCACAGGCGCGCGAGGTGCTCTCCCGCGAGGTGAGGTAGGCCCTGTCGTTGGCGGCGTAGATGCCGGTGCCGTCGAAGAGGTTGCCGAAGAAGCACGCCTCCTGCTCGCTGTACGTCGACAGCTCCGAGGTGGTGTAGGGAATGGGCGTGCCCTGGGCGGTGCGGCCCAGCACGGAGATGGAGACGTGGATGCCGTACTTGTTGGTGTGCGCCGCGAGGCAGGCGGACACCACTTCCTGCTCCAGCTCCGTCGCCGTCGAGCCCGAAGCCCAGGCCGGTGCCAGCCCCAGGGCGCCCGCCCAGGTGTACGTCACCCCCGTCAGGGGGCTTGTGTAGCTGCGCGTCTGCCCGGCCGGCACCGCGCACTTCACCACGTACTTCATCACCATGTTCGCGGCGGTGATGTCCTGGTTGAACCAGTTCTTGAAGCCATTCGTCGACAGGCCATTGGTAGACAATCCATTGGTAGACAGGCCATTGGTGGACAAGCCATTCGTCGACAGGCCATTGGTGGACAGGCCGTTGTCTGTCTCTTCTTCCGCGAGCACCACCCCGAGCTCTTCCCCGGGGCTTGTGTCGGGCACGTCCGCTGTACCGCAACCTGCGCTTCCCACTCCCAATGTCAGTCCCAGGAGTCCCCAGGTGAGCCAGCGCTGGCTCCACTCACGGCTGACACGGCTTCCACTGCGAGACTGCAATGCTGGTGTGAGACGCATGACTCCCCCCGCTTGAAGCGGCCGGCTTTTGGCCGGTCGCCGTGGCGCCCACCATTTCCAGCGCTGACAAACAAAAACGCTGTTGCTGGCAGGTGAGGGAAGTGTGACGAAGCGACGCGGTGAGATGAAATGCGACCACGCAGAAATATTGCCGTCTGGGTTAAAACACAGACACCCGGTGTGTGTGGTGCAAAACGGGTTGTCTTGGACTCAGAGAGTTGCCCGTGTTCCGGTTTGTTACTCAGGCTCCGGAAATTCGAGGGCGAGTGAGGCCGCGGGCGTGAGGGCGAAGCCGTCCGCGGCGCGCAGCCGCCAGGCGCCCACGTCGGTGACGGGGCCGCCGACGACTTCGGACTCGCCGGAGTCGCCGCGCGTCTCGGCCTGGCCCAGGTGCATGCACAGGTGGACGTGGGCGCTCACGGGGTCGGCGAGCTTCTGCGCGGCCTGCTGGAGGATGCGCAGGGAGTTCTCCGCCTCGCGCAGGTACGCGGTGCGCTCGGGGCTGGGCGCGCCATTCTCCAGGGGGTGGACGGCGAGCAGCGTGGTGCCGGACTGGAGCGCGAAGAGGAAGCCTCCGCCGCGCAGGCCCTGCTCCAGCCCGTCCAGCACGTCCGCCAGCACCGCGTACACGGCGTCGTCGTCCTGGGCGGACGAGGCGAGCACCACCTCGCAGTGGACGGCGAGCGCCAGGCGCGTGCGGCGGGCGGGCTGCACGGGCTCTTCCGCGGCCTCGCTGAGGGCGGCGAGGAAGACGCCCACGCTGCTGTAGCGCCGGCCACCGTCCTTCTCCAGGCAGCGCAGCACCACCGCGTCCACGGCGGGAGACACGGGCGCAATCGCGCTGGGCCGGGGCGCGGGCGCCTCCAGGTGCAGCCGCTCCAATTCCATGCGGTCCTCGCACTGGAAGGGGTAGCGGCCGGTGAGCAGCTGGTGCAGCAGCACCCCCAGCGCGTAGATGTCCGTGTGCGGGCCAATGGGGCCGCCGCGGAACTGCTCGGGCGCCATGGCGTGCGCGGTGCCCAGCCGCTGGCCGGCGATGGTGAGCCCCTCCTGGGACGGCTCCGCGTGCAGCAGCTTGGCGATGCCGAAGTCGAGCAGCTTCACCCGGGGGCGCTCGCCCTCCTCCATGACGAGGACGTTGCTGGCCTTCAAGTCCCGGTGGACGACGCCGGCCTTGTGCGCGGCATCCAGCGCCGCGCAGACGGGCTCCAGGTACGCCAGCGCGCGGGACGCGGACAGCCTGCCTCGCTCCTGGACGACCTGGCTTAGCGTGCGCCCCGTCAGGAGCTCCATGACGTAGTAGGGGCTGCCGTCCGGCATCAGGCCGAAGTCGTAGACGTCCACGATGTTGGGGTGGTGGATTTGGTTCACCACCCGCGCCTCGCGCACGAAGCGCTTGAGCATCTCGCCCTGATCCGCCAGGTGCGGGTGCAGCACCTTCACCGCGGCCCGGCGCCCGAGGATTCGGTGCTCGGCCTCGTAGACGCTGCCGTGTCCGCCAGAGGCCAGGAGCGCCTTGAGGACGTACTCACCGGCCAGCGTTCCCGGGCCGCGCTCGCCCTTGGTCGTCTCTCCACGCTCCCGCTCGAAGGCGCCGAGGTCCGACCGGGCCTGGATGCGGAAGGTGCTCTCGGAATCCGCCGCCATGGGTGGACGACTCTACCACCATTCCTCCAGGTATCCGCTGCACGGCCCGGGCCCCGGAGGCTCGTCCGGCTGCATCAATACCGTCCGTGCGTTCACCACCCGTCACCCGGGTGCCCTTCGGGCAGGCCGGGTGTCGGCTGGCATATGCTCGGGCTTCCCACCACACCCGGGGGGATTGGACGGCAAGTGCCCGGGGCTGCTGGATTTCGGGACGTGGCGACACGCGCGGCGGCAGGGGACGGGTGGGCTGTTCGGGGCCGCGGGTGGGCGCCGGGGGGAGTGGACATGACGACGCTGGACGACCTCACGACGTGCGCGGGCCTTGCCTTGGCTCCGCCGTCTTCCACCGGTGCCTGCCTCATCCTCATCAGCACGACGACACCGGCCGCCATCGGCAAGGCGTATCGGCTGGAGCCGGGTGAGCACACCATTGGCCGCGGCTCCGAGGCCACGGTGCGCATCGACGACCACGGGGTGTCGCGCAAGCACGCGCGCATCGTCCGCACCGACGACGGCGGCTGCCACGTCACGGACCTCGAGTCCACCAACGGCACGCTGCTCAACGGCGTGCCCGTCACCACCGCCGAGCTCCAGGAAGGCGACCGGCTCCAGATTGGCACCGTCACGGTGTTCCGCTTCTCCAAGCGCGAGGTGCTGGAGCAGCGCGAGGAGCAACTGCGCCAGGCGCTGTCCGCCGCGCGCGTGGGCATCTGGGACTGGAATGCGCAGAGCGGCCGGGTGACGTGGAGCGAGCAGGTGGACCGGCTCTTGGGGCTCGCGGTGGGCAAGCTGTCCGGCCGGGCCATGGACCTGGACGAGGTGGTGCACCCCGGCGATTTGCCCCGCGTGCGCGAGGTGCTGCGCGCCGCGCTGGAGAAGAAGACGCAGGTGGAGGTGGAGTACCGCATCGAGCCGCAGGGCAGCGGCTGGCGGTGGATTTCCTGCAAGGGCGACGTGCTGTGCGACGCGTCCGGCACGCCCGCGCGGGTGACGGGCACGGTGATGGACATCACCGCGCGCAAGCAGGCGGAGCAGGAGCTGCAGCGCCAGTCGCTCATCTTCGAGAGCATCTACGACGGCGTGGTGATTACCGACCTGGGCGGCGGCATCATCGACTGGAACACCAGCGCGGAGCGGATGTTCGGGCGCAACAAGTCCGAGGCGCTGGGACAGACGCTCTTCAGCGTGCTGCACCCGGAGGAGGCCGACCGGACCACCGCGCAGGTGCTCACCGCGCTGGAGAAGCAGGGGCGCTGGAGCGGGGAGCTGGAGTTCCGCCGCGGGGACGGCACCACGTGCTGGTGCGAGTCCGTGGTGGTGCCGCTGCGCGACAGCGAGGGGCGCGCGATTGCGAACATCATGGTCCACCGCGACACCACGGAGCGCAAGCAGCTCCAGGCGCACCTGGTGGTGGCGGACCGGCTGGCGTCGGTGGGCACGCTGGGCGCGGGCGTGGCGCACGAAATCAACAACCCGCTGGCCTACATGCTCGTCAACCTGCACCTCATCCGCGAGGGGTTGGACCGGCTGGAGCACGTGGTGCCCGCGGCCCCTGTCGCGTCGCTCCAGCAGCTGGTGCGCGAGACGACGGAGGGCGCCGAGCGCATCGCCACGATTGTGAGGGACTTGAAGGTCTTCGCGCGCGGCGAGCAGGAGCACCGGCTGATGCCGGTGGACGTGCGCCGGGCGGTGGAGCTGGCGTGCAAGATGGCGGACAACGTCGTGCGCCACCGCGCGCGGCTGGTGACGGAGTTCGAGCCGGTGGCGCCGGTGGAGGCGAGCGAGTCCCGGCTGTGCCAGGTGTTCCTCAACCTGCTGCTCAACGCGGCGCAGGCCATTCCGGAGGACGGCCCGCGCGCCCACGAGCACGAAATCCGCGTCGTCATCCGCGCCGAGGAGCGCGGCCGGGTGGTGGTGGAGGTGCGCGACACCGGCATGGGCATGTCGGCGGAGGTGCTGGGCCGCATCTTCGACCCGTTCTTCACCACCAAGCCGGTGGGCGTGGGCACGGGGCTGGGGCTGTCCATCTGCCACGGCATCATCGAGTCCATGGGCGGCTCCATCCAGGCGGAGAGCGAGCCCGGCCGGGGCAGCACCTTCCGCGTGGTGCTGCGCGCGGCCACGCGCGAGCTGGAGGTGCTGCCGCGCCTGGCCGCCGCGGTGCAGAGCAACGCGCGGGCGCGCATCCTGGTGGTGGACGACGAGCCCAACGTGACGCTGGCGCTGCAGCGCTCGCTGGCGGCGGACCACGAGGTGGCGACGGCCAACAGCGCCCAGGCCGCGCTGCGGCTGGTGAGCGAAGGCAGCCGCTACGACCTCATCCTGTGTGATGTGATGATGCCCGGCATGACGGGCATGGACCTGTACAACGAGCTGGGCCGCTGTGCCCCGGAGCAGGCAGGACGCATGGTGTTCATGACGGGAGGTGCCTTCACCCCGCGCACGGTGTCCTTCCTGCGCGAGGTGCCCAACCTCAAGATTTCCAAGCCGCTGGACCTCACGCAGCTGCGCGAGCTGGTGGGCCGCTCCGCCGAGGCGGCGCGATGAGTCCTCCCGTGGGCCCCTCCGGACTCCCGGCCGCCGAGCCGCCCCCTTCCGAGGCGCGGCCGCTCTTGTCCTCCGTGGCCCCGGCGCCCGAGGTGCCCCGGGAGCTGACGGCGCGCGCGCTGGGCGTGGGGCTGCTCATCGGGAGCCTGCTGGCCGTCACCAACGTGTACATGGGGCTGAAGACGGGCTGGTGGGAGAGCGGCTCCGTCACCGCCGCGGTGCTGGGCTTCAGCGCGCTGGCGACGGTGTCGCGGCGGCGGGGCTCGCCGTACACGCCGCTGGAGAACAACGTCACCCAGACGGCCGCGTCCGCGGTGGGCGCCATGCCGGCGGCGGCGGGCCTGCTGGGCGCGCTGCCCGCGCTGAGCCTGCTGGGCCTGGCCGTGCCCGACTGGGGCGTGGTGGCGTGGAGCGTGGCGCTGGGCGCGCTGGGCGTGCTGGCCGCGCACGTGCTGCGGCGCCGGCTGGTGGTGGAGGAGGCGCTGCCCTTTCCCACCGGCGCCGCCACCGCGGAGCTCATCACCGCCATGCACGCGCCCACCCAGCCGGAGGCCCGCACCGGGCATCGCGGGTGGGTGCTGGCGGCGGTGGCCGGCGTGTCCGTGGCCATCACCGCGCTGCGGGACGCCTTCAAGGTGCTGCCGGGGATGACGGCGATGCCGGGCGCGCTGGGTGGCGTGCCGGCGGCGTCGCTGACGTGGGGCATCGGCTGGAGCCCGATGCTGCTGGCGATTGGAATGATGACGGGCCTGCGCCTGGGCTTGAGCATGCTGGCCGGGGCGGTGGTGGGGTGGGGCGTGCTGGCGCCGTGGCTGGAGGGCTCGGGCGTGCTGAAGGCCGCGGGCTACGAGGGCGGCCTCGACACGTGGCTGACGTGGCCGGGCGTGGGGCTGCTGGTGGGCTCGGCCCTGGCGGCGCTGGGCGTGCAGGCGCGCGACTTCCTCAAGGCCGCGAAGGACGTGGGCTCGCTGGGGCGCGCGGACGCGCTGCCGCGCTGGGCCCTGGGCGTGGGGCTGGCGGCGTGCGCGCTGGCGGTGGGGCTGGGCGCGCTCGTCTTCGGCCTGAGCGTGCCGTACATGCTGCTGGCGCTCGTGCTGGTGCTGCCGCTGTGCGCGGTGTGCGCGCGCGGCGCGGGGCAGACGGACGTGTCACCGGTGTCGCAGATGGGCCAGATTACGCAGGTGGTGTTCGGCGCGCTGCTGCCCGGGGCGGTGGCGCCCAACGTGACGTCCGGCGCGGTGACGTCGGGCGCGGCGGCGCAGACGGGCGTCAGCATGTGGTCCCTCAAGTCGGGGCACCTGCTGGGGGCCTCGCCGCGCCGGCAGCTCGTGGCGCAGCTGGTGGGCGTGCTCGCGGGCTCGCTGGTGGCGGTGCCGGCCTACCTGTTCCTGGCGAAGGCGTATGGCCTGGGCTCGCAGGCGCTGCCGGCGCCCTTCGCCACCCAGTTCCGCGCGGTGGCGGAGCTGGCGGTGCGCGGGCTGGACGGGCTGCCCCCGCACGCGGGGCTGGCCGCGGGCGTGGCAGCGGTGGTGGGCGCGGCGCTGACGCTGGCGGCGAAGAGCCGGGCGGCGAAGTGGCTGCCGCTGCCGCTGGCCATGGGCATCGGCTTCATCCTCCCGGCCTTCTACGCGGTGTCCATCTGCCTGGGCGCGGTGGGCATGGCGCTGGCGCGCAGGCGCTGGCCGGACGCGACGGACCGCAACGTGGCCCCGCTGGGCGCGGGCGCGATTGCCGGCGAGTCGATTACCGGGGTGCTCATCGCCGCGCTGATGGCGTTGGGCCTCATGCAGCAGGGGTGAGGTCCCTCACGCGCTCCAGCGAGCGGCGGATGCGGCCCTCCATGAGGTTGGGCACGTGGAGGGCGCGCTCCAGCGCCTCCTGAAGCACGCGGGCGGCCTCGTCGAAGTCGTTCCGGCGCAGCGCCGCCAGCCCCATCATCTCCAGCACCTCCAGGGGCTCCTGCTCCACGGACACCTGGGCGGAGCGCTCGCGCAGCGCGCGCCAGGCCTCCGCCGTGGCGTCGCGCGTGGCCAGCTCCACCATGGCGAAGAGCACCTCCTCCGAGGGGCTCAGGTCCACGCCGTGCCGGCCGTCCGCCAGCACCTGCCGCACCTGGGCCAACAGCTCCCGCCCGCGCGCGTGCCGGCCCGTCCACGCCATGGCCCGCGCCTGCAGCAGGAGCGCCCACGGGCGCGGCGCCACCTCCGGGTGCCGACGCTCCAGCGCAATGGCCCGGGCGATGTGCGGCGTGGCCGCCTCCACGTCGCCAGCCTGGTAGTGCAGCTCGCCCAGGTTGTGCTCGGCGAAGTACTCCCAGCCCACCATGCCCAGCTCGCGGCCCAGGTGCATGAAGCGCTCCTGGTCCTTCAGCGCGCTGGCCAAATCCTTGCGCGCCACCCAGAGGTTGCGGCGGTTGTTGATGGCGCTGCCCAGGTGGAAGCGGTCTCCGCGCTCGGTGCACGCGTCGATGACCTCCGTCAGCACCCGGTCCGTCTCGTCGATGTCGCCCAGGTTGGGGAGGATGACGGCGAGCAGCAGCTGCGCCACCACCTGCGTCTCGTAGCCCGCGTCCCCCAGGCGGCGCGCGCGCTCGGCGGCGGCCTCCAGGGGCATGCGCGCCTCCTGCCACTCGCCCTTGCGGAACTGGGCGCGGCCCAGCGCCAAGAGCAGCCGGGCCTGCACGTAGGGGGACTCCACGCGCGACGCCAGGGCCTGGGCGTCCAGCGCGCGGGCCTCGCTGCGCGCGTAGTCGTTCGTCCAGTCCAGCGCCATGGCCTCGTCCAGCAGCAGCTCCACCTCCGTGCGCGTGTCGTCCAGGCGGCGGGCCTTCTCGCGCGCGGTGGCGAAGTCCGCCAGCGAGTCGTCATACCGGCCGATGCGGATGCGCATGAGGCCCCGGCCCCGCAGCGCGGTGAGGCAGCGCAGCTCGTCCGTCGGCTCCAGCAACTCCAGCGCGCGCGTGTACATGGCCTCCGCGTCGAGGAAGGCGTGGCGGCCGCGCGCGGACTCGGCCAGGTCAATGGAGAGCGCGGCGGCCTCGTCCCGCAGGCCGGCGGCGGCGGCGTGCAGCGCCAGGCGGGGCAGGCGCTGGCGCTCGCTGGCCCCCGCGCTGCCCAGGTAGTAGCGGTAGGCGGCGTGGTGGATGCGCAGCCGCTCGGCGGCGGGCAGGGTGGCCGCCACCGCCTCGCGCAGCAATTCGTTGCGGAAGCTCAGCCCTTCCTGTCGGTGGGCCACCAGCAGGCCGGAGTCCAGCAGCCGCTTCGTGGCGTGGCCCGCGTCCAGCGGGAAGCCGCCCGCCGCGCCGTCGCGCTCCAGCTCGCGCACCACGCCCTCCGCGGTGGCGGCGGTGAAGTCCGTGCCCAGCAGCGCGCACAGCCGCGCGTGCGCGGCGAGCGACGGAGGCAGCGCGCCCAACTCCCGGTCCGCCAGCCACTCCACGAGGCGCAGCTCCGGCACCTTCTCCAGCCCGTCGGTGACGAGGTACCAGCTGCCGCCCGGCGCGCGCTGGCGCACCAGCCCCTGGCGCTTGAGGCCGCGGACCAGCTCCACCACGTACAGGGGCACGTGCTGGGCACGCTCGACGATGCGCTCCACCGCCTGCGCGGGCACGTTCTCCACCGGCTTGAGCAGCATGCGGCACAGCTGCTGGGCCTGGTCGGCGCGCAGCGCGGCCAGTGACAACGTGGCCTGCCGGGCGGCGCGCGTGCCCCACGTGGGGCGGCTCTTCTCGAAGCCCGGGCGCGCCAGCACGCACACCCACAGGGGGACGCTGGCCTCCGCGAGGCAGGCGTACTCCAGCGCGTCCAGCGCCGTCTCCTCGGCGAAGTGCGCGTCGTCGACGATGAGGCACAGCGGGCGCTCGCGGGCGTTGGCCGCCAGCAATTCGCCCGCGGCGCGCATGGCCAGCGAGCGCAGCGCGCCGGGCGCCGCGGCCCAGCTCTGCAGCTCCGGCCCGCCCGGCGCGTACCAGCCCAGCGTGGCGGCCACGCCGGGCCACAGCTCCGTGCCCAGCGTGGGGCCCAGCCGCTGCTGAATCGCCGCGTAGCCCTGCTCCTCCGAGTCCGTGTCGTCGTGCTCGAAGGCGCTCAGCGCGCAGCGCAGCAGCGTGCGCAGCGTGCCGTCCGGGTCGCCCTGCACCGGCTCGCGCGAGCGCGTGGAGTACACCCGCGTGTGCGGCAGGAGCGCCTGGAGCCTGCGGGCCAGCGTGGCCGCGAGGTGGCTCTTGCCGTGGCCCCGGTCGCTCAGCACGGTGACGACGGTGGGCGCGGCCTCGCCCACCGCCGAGCGCGCGCTCTCCAGGAGCGAGGTCAGCTCCGCCTCGCGGCCCACCAGCACCTCGCTGCCGAGCTGGAGGACGGTGATGTCCGGACGCGGCGCGGCCCCCGGGGGCGCGGGGCGCAGCAGGCCGCGCAGGCCCGGAACCTCCATGCAGGGCACCTCCGGCACGGCCTCCGCGGCGGCCGGCGTCAGCAAGAGCCCGTGCGCGTCCGGCCCTACGGGGTAGTGGTCCTCGCGCGAGAAGATGGCGCCCAGGTAGCGCGGCGCGCCGGTGGGGCGGCGCTGCACGGTGACGGCGGACACGTCCACCAGCGCGCCGGGAGCCAGCCCTCGCTCGGCCAGTCCTTCCGCGGCACGCATGGCCCGGCGCACCGGATTCTCTCCCACGTCCGGGTCGAACACGGCGGCGATGCGCGGCCCGTCCGTGAAGGCCATGTGGCCGCCGTAGGAGCCCAGCGCCTTCTGCAGGGACACGGGGTTGGCGCGCGAGGTGAGGAAGAGGACGGCGACGGAGCGGCGCACCTGGGCGGGGCGCGGCTCTCCGGGCGACACCGGCCGCTGCGAGGACGCCTCCGAGGGACGGTGCACGTGCTCGAAGGCCCCGCGCAGCAGGGTGGCCAGCGCGGCGGCGTCCTCCGGGCGGCGCGCGCGCTCCTTGGCGAGACAGCGCAGCACCACCTCCTCGAGGGCGGGCGGCACCGGCGCGAAGTCCGACGGCGGAGGCGGCCGCAGGGACAGGTGGGCCTGGAGCACGTCCGGCGTGGCGCCGAAGAAGGGCGGCCGGCCGGTGAGCATCTCGTAGAGGAGCACGCCCAGCGCGTACACGTCCGTGCGCGCGTCCACGTCCAGGTTGCCCGCGCACTGCTCGGGCGCCATGTACTCCGCGGTGCCGGCGAAGCCCGACGTGTCGCTGGGCGTGGCCCCCACCGGCAGGATGATTCCCTCCGTGGCGGTGCCGCGCACCAGCCCGAAGTCGAAGACGCGCATGCGGCCGGCCACCTCGTCCAGGAAGAGGTGCTCCGGCTTCAAGTCACAGTGGGCCAGCCCGCGCGCATGCACGGCGGCCACCGTGTCCACCGCGGCCAGGGCGCGCAGGGCCAGCTCCTCCGCGGGCAGCGGCCCGGAGGTGCGGGCGAGGCGCTCGGCCAGCGTGGGCAGCGACACGTACTCCATGGCGAGGAAGCGCGCGCCGCCCGGCAGCGTGCCGAACTCGTAGAGGGCGGGCACGGTGGGTGGGCCCAGCACCTTGAGCGCCTCGGCCTCGCGGACGAGCTGCGCGCGGCCCAGCACGTTGCCGCTGCGCGCCACCTTGATGGCCACCCGCTTGCCATCCGACGCGCGCCACGCGCCCAGCAGCACGCCGAAGCCCCCGTGTGCCACCACCCGCTCCACCTCGTAGCCCGGGACGGCGGGCAGCGAGGTGGGCACGGCGGACGGTGCGGGGCCTCCCCCGGGAGGGGGCGGGCTCGGCGGGCACGGCGCGTGGGAGTCTTCCCAACGCCGCCCACATGTCTGGCAGCGCGGCACGGGGCGACACTCTACGTCAGGTCCACCGCCAATTCAGAATCGGACGGCCGGCCGCGGGGCGACCCGGTGGGTCGTCCGCCACCGCGCCGCCCCGGGCTTGGACAACCTTCCCGGGTGTGCGGGGTTTGTCCAAGCAAAGCCTGAACGCGGAGGCTTTCAGCGCTCCGGCACTTCCACCGCGCGCAGCAGGGCGGTGTCGGAGTTGGGGGCGCGCACGCGCAGGAGCACCGGCGCGCCGGGCTTCGCGGAGGCGAAGGCCTGCACGGCCTCGGACGCGCTGGAGACCTTCTCGTCGCCCACCTGCACGAGCACCATGCCGGGCACCAGGCCGCCCTTGTCCGCCGGGCTGCCGGGCTCCACCGCCATCACCTGCGGGCCGTCCTCCGTGTCCCGCAGCTGCACGCCGATGCGCTGGCGCTGGGCCGCGGTGCCGTTGCGCGGCGCCACCTCCTCCTCGCCCTCCATGGCCGGGCGCGTGCCCAGCGTGACTTCCAGCGTCTGCGGCTTGCCGTCACGCAAGAGCTCCACCTTCACCTTGCTGTCGGGCTTGAGCTGGGCCACCGCGCGCGTGAGGGCGCCCGCCGTGTCCACCGGCTTGCCCTCCACGGAGGTGATGACGTCCTCCTCGCGCAGGCCGCCGCGGGCGCCCGGCCCGCCGCGGCTGACGCCGGCCACCACCGCGCCCTTCGTCGCCTGCACGCCCAGCGCCTTGGCGATGTCCGGCGTGAGGTCCTGCACGGACAGGCCCAGCCAGCCGCGCCGCACCGCGCCCGTGTCCTGCAGCTGCGACAGGAGGTTGCGGATGAGGTTGCTGGGCACCGCGAAGCCGATGCCCGTGGCGCCGCCGATGATGGCCGTGTTCATGCCCACCACCTCGCCCTTCATGTTGAAGAGCGGCCCGCCGGAGTTGCCGGGGTTGATGGCGGCGTCCGTCTGGAGGAAGTCGTCATAGGGCCCCGCGTGGATGTCGCGCGCCCGGGCGGAGAGGATGCCGGCGCTCACGCTGGAGGCGAGGCCGAACGGGTTGCCGATGGCCATCACCGCGTCACCCACGCGCAGCGCGTCCGAGTCGCCCAGCGGCACGGCGGGCAGGTTGCCCGGCGCGCCCTTGAGCTTGATGAGCGCCACGTCGGTGAGCGGGTCCCTCCCGAGCACCTCGGCATCGAAGGCGCGACCGTCGTCCAGCTTCACGCGCACCACGTCCGCGTCCGCCACCACGTGGTTGTTGGTGAGGACGGTGCCATTCGAGTCGATGATGAAGCCGGAGCCCGCGCCCTGGCGCTGCGGCGTCTGGCCCTGGAAGCCCATGCCGGGCGGCAGGCCGAAGCGCTCCGCCATGCCCGGCGGCAGGCCCTGCATGCCGGACACGCGGCGCGGCCGCGCCGTCACCTCCACGTTGACCACCGCGCCCTTCACCGCGTCCACCAGCGGCGCCAGCGAGGTGAGCGTGCCCGGTGCGCCGGACGCCGCGGGGCTGTAGAGCGCCTGCTGCACGGGCACGTTGGGCGAGGCGACAGGCGTGGCGGCCACGTTCGTGGGCGCGGGCGCGGAGACGGCGGCCGCAGGAGCCGCGGCGGCCGCGGTGCCCTGGGACTGGCCGCAGGCACCGGCGAAGGTCGCGGCGGGAAGCAGGGCCAGGGCACCGAGGAAGCGGCGGGTCGGGAGCGAGCAGGGCATCGTTCGTTCTCCATGTGGGCCGGAGGGAGTCCGGCCGCAAAAAGGGGTGGAAATCCCGGTCCGGGCGCGGGGTGGACGCGATGGCCGCGCGCGAGGCGTCCCCCGACTCCTCGCGGCGGCCACTGGTGCATGGGGACCCTGTGCGAAGCCCCACGCCCGAACCGATGCCGCGAGTCATTGCAGGCCCCGGGCCAATCCCAGACAGGGCGTGTCTCCCTCTGGAAGCGCCGGTGCGAGGGCCCCATGGGGCGGAGTGGGGCGGGGCAAAGTGCCCCGCCCGGGGCATTTCTCCGCGGGAAACGCGCCCCGTTCCGAGGAAGCGGGCATGGCACGGCGAATGCTCTGCCTGGCGGGCCCACCCGAATTCCCAAGGAGCCGATATTGATGATGGGGCCGGAAGAGAACGTGAATGAGCAGGTGTCGTCGCGGCAGCGGCCCGCCTCGACCCGGGCGTGGGTGGACAGGCGCGGGGCGCCGCGCATCCTGGTGGCGGAGGACCAGGCGGAGATGCGCGTGCTGCTGCGGCGGGCGCTGATGCGCCGGGGCTATGAGGTGGTGGACGCGCCCGACGGGCCGCACCTGGTGCAGGCGATTGTCGATGGACTGCTGGCGCCCCAGACGCAGGTGCCGGACCTCATCGTCACCGACGTGCGCATGCCCGGTTATTCGGGTCTGGAGGTGCTCGCCCGGTTGCGGCGCGAGGGGTGGACCACGCCGGTCATCCTCATCACCGCCTTTGGCGACGCGCAGCTCCATGCGGAGGCGAAGCAGCTGGGCGCGGCGTGTGTGCTCAACAAGCCCTTCGCCATGGAGGACCTCTGTGCGGCGGTGGAAACGCTCGTTCCTCCGCAGCGCTGAGGCGCTGGCCAACGCGGCCCGTGCCGCGCGATAAGCTCGCGCATCATGAAGCCCTCCCTGCGGAAGTCGTCCTGGTTGTTGCCGCTGTGCGCGCTGAGTGCGACGTGCACGCCCGCCCACCGGCCCGTGTCGGAGGGCACGCAGCCGACGGTGCCGCAGCGGCGGGTGGCGCGCATCGTCCGTGAGTACCCGCACTCCACGGACGCCTTCACGCAGGGGCTCGTGTTCCACCAGGGCCGCCTCTTCGAGAGCACCGGCCACGAGGGCACCCTGCGCCAGCTCTCCTTCGACTCCGCCGAGCCGGTGTGGATGGAGGAGCTGGGCGACATCTTCACGGAAGGGCTGGCCAGCGACGGCGAGCGCCTCTACCAGCTCACCTGGACGGAGGGGCTGCTCTTCACGTGGAGCGGCAGTCCTCCGCGCCGCGAGCGCACCACGCGCTACGAGGGCGACGGCTGGGGCCTGTGCTACTGGGAGGGGAAGCTGGTGCGCAGCGACGGCAGCTCCACGCTGACCTTCCACGCGCTCGACGACTTCCGCCCGCTGGGCACCGTGGAGGTGACGCTGCAGGGCCAGCCCCTGGACCAGCTCAACGAGCTGGAGTGCGCCAACGGCGTCATCTACGCCAATGTCTGGCACACCTCGGAGGTCATCGAAATCGACCCGCACACCGGCCACGTGGTGGCCATCATCGACGCGTCGGAGCTGACGCGCGCGGTGGCCTCGCAGCTGGACAGCAAGGAGGCGGTGCTCAACGGCATCGCCGTGGAGCCGGGCACCGGCCGCATGTTCATGACGGGCAAGCTGTGGCCCAAGCTCTTCGAGGTCCGCCTGGAGCCCGCGCCGGGCGAGAATTGAGCGGGCTCCGTCAGGGCTTCTTCGCCTCGTCGTCGCGCTCCAGCTTCCGGTAGAGCGTCTTCCTGTCCACGCCGAGCACCCGCGCGGCCAGCGTGCGGCTGCCGCCCACCGTCTCCAGCACGCGGTGGATGTAGCGCCGCTCCAATTCCTCCAGCGTCACCAGCTCCGACGGGTCCGTGTTCTCCGGCACCGCCTTCGGCTGGCTGTAGTTGCGCACGCGCTCGGGCAAATCATCGACGGTGAGCTGCTCGAAGGAGGTGAGCGCCACCGCGCGCTCGATGCAGTTCTGCAGCTCGCGCACGTTGCCCGGCCACCCGTAGACGAGCAGCCGCTGCGCCGCCGCGGGGGACAGACCCACCACGCGCTTGCCGGTGCGCGCGGCGAACTGCTCGATGAAGCGCTGGGACAGGGCCAGCACGTCGTTGCCGCGCGCGCGCAGGGGCGGCAGCTCAATCCCGATGACGTTGAGACGGTAGTAGAGGTCCTCGCGGAAGCGGCCTTCCTCCACCGCCAGCTCGAGGTCCCGGTTGGTGGCCGCGACGATGCGCGCGTCGAAGGGCACCTCGGTGTCCCCGCCCACCGGGCGCACCACGCGCTCCTGGAGCGCGCGCAGCAGCTTGGGCTGGAGCGTGAGGGGCAGCTCGCCCACCTCGTCCAGGAAGAGGGTGCCGCCGTGCGCCTGGACGAAGAGGCCGGTGCGCGCCGCCTTGGCGTCGGTGAAGGCGCCCCTGGCGTGGCCGAACAGCTCGCTCTCCAGCAGCGCCTCCGGCATGGCCGCGCAGTTGAGGGCCACGAAGGGCCCGTCCTTGCGGCGTCCCCGCGTGTGCACGGCGCGCGCGGCCACCTCCTTGCCGGTGCCGCTCTCGCCGGTAATCAGCACCGTGGAGTCCAAATCGGCCACGCGGTCGATGAGCGCGTAGGCCTGCTTCATGGCCAGGCTCTCGCCCACCACGGCGCCGCCGTCGTCGCGCCGGCCCAGCTCCTGCCGCAGCCGGCGCACCTCCTCGCGCAGGGCGCGGTGCTGCACCGCGCGCTCCAGCACCAGCACCAGCGCGTCCACGTCGATGGGCTTGGTGACGAAGTCGTACGCGCCCGCGCGGATGGCGGCCACCGCCGTCTCCAGGCTGCCGAAGGCCGTCACCACCACCACCGGGATGTCCGGGCGGTTGAGGGCGATGCGCTCACACAGCGCCAGCCCGTCCATGCCGGGCATGCGCAAGTCGGTGAGCACCACGTCGAAGTCCTCGGCGGCCAGCTTCGCCAGCGCCTCGTCCGCGGAAGGCAGCGCCAGCGGCGTGAAGCCCCGGCGCGTGAGGCCCTTCTCCAGCATGGCGCGCATCTCGCGCTCGTCCTCGACGACCAGGACGCGGCCCGGCATCAGTGCTCTCCTCGTGGCAGGTAGATGGAGAAGCAGCTACCGCGTCCGGGCTCGCTGCGCACGCCAATCCAGCCCCCATGGTCTCTCACCAGACCGTAGGAGACGGACAGGCCCAGGCCCGTGCCCTCGCCCACGTCCTTGGTGGTGAAGAAGGGCTCGAAGACGTGGGGCAGCACGTCCGCGGGGATGCCGTCGCCCTCGTCCTGCACGTCCAGCCGCACGTAGTCGGCCTCGGCGCCGCCCTCCGCGGCCGGCGGCGTGGCGCGGACCTCCTCGGCGCGCACGTGGACGGTACCCGGGCGCTTCATGGCCTGCAGGGCGTTCATCACCAGGTTGGTGAGCACCTGCTGCACCTGCCCTCCGTCCACCTCCAGCGCCAGTCCCGAGGGCACCTGGGTCTCCAGCGCCACGCTGCGCTTGGACGCCATGGGCCGCAGCAGGCTGAGCGAGCGCTCCACCAGCCCGTGCACGTCCTCCGGCGCGCGATGGGGCGGGCGGCGCCGGGCGAAGTCCAGGAGCTGGCGGATGATGCCCGTCATGTGCTGGGCCTGCTGCGAGATGATTTGCGCGCACTCATTCACCTCCTCGCCCTCGGCCTCGCCGCTGGAAATCATCTTCGCGCGGCCCATGACGACGTTGAGCGGCGTGCCCAGCTCGTGCGCCACGCCGGAGGCCAGCTTGCCCACGGTGGTGAGCCGGTCCGCGTGGCGCAGGTGCTCCACCGCGGACAGCCGCGCGGCCGTTTCCGAGGCGAGGCGCGCGCGCGTCTCCTCCAGTTGCTCGCCCATGCGATTCATGGCGCTGGCCAGCGTCGTCAGCTCGTCGCCGCGCCGCTGCGGGAGCTGCACGCGGGCGGTGAGGTCGCCCTGGCCGATGCGGTGCGCGAGCTTCACCAGCCGGTCCACCGGCTCACCCACGAGGCGCCGGCCCATGGCCATGGCGGCCACGAAGAAGGCGGCCGTAATCGCGGCGGTGGCGGCGATGGTGCCCACGACGACGGTGCGCACGTGCATCCGCTGGTCGCCCAGCGACTCGGTGATTTCGATGGCGCCCAGCCGCTGCCCGTTGATGATGACCGGCGTGTACGAGTGCAGCAGGCCCGGCTCCGGGCTCGGGTCCACCATGGAGCCGTCCTGCCCCGCGCGCAGCGTGGCGAGCAGGCGCGGCGGGAAGCCCGCCAGCGGCGGAGTGCCGGGGCCGCCGTCGAGCCACACCCAGCGCAGGTGCACCTGCTCCTGGAAGCGGTTGGACTGGTGGAGGAGGGTGAGGGCTTCCCGCTCACCGGCGAGCTGCCACGCCTTGCCGATGGCGCCGGCGAGCGTGTGGCCGAGCAGGCGGTGGTCGTGCTGCATGTCCAGCGCGGAGCGCTCCAGCTCCCGGCGCACCTGGATGTACTGCAGGCCGGAGATGACGGCGACAGCGAGCAGGACGAGGGCCAGGGTGAACTTGCGAGCGAGTCTCACGGGCGGTCTTCTGGAGAGGCTTCCCCGGTCCGTGGGCGAGGGGGTGGAGCCCACGGACCGGAGGTGGGTACTCACAACGTACCGCGAGTGCTGCAAGGAAAGCGGCGGTTAGTTGCCGCGGCTGGAGCCCTCGGCGGGTGCCGGGGCAGGTTGGCTGTGGGTGGGCAAGAGCATCGGCCGTGCCAGCCTCCAGTGGAGGGAGCCTCCCTCGGGAAGTGGCGGCTGACCGGGGCGGACGGCCCCGTCCGGCTGGGGCACATCGCCCCATCGGGGGCAGGATGCCCCGGCGCGGCGAGGCGCAAGGGCTCCTTCGAGGCGCCGCATCGGTGCGGGGCGGCGCGCATGCCGTCCTACTTCGGTGTGGAGAGGCGCGGGTGCGCATGCGGCCCTGCGTCGGTGCGCGGCGACGCGGTCGCGCACGCAGGGCGCCTGCGGGGCAACTGTCGCTCCGTTCACCGCGTGGGTGACTCGCGGGGAGGGGTGGCGGGGTGGGGCGTGTCGCCCCCGGGGACGGGCGCAGCGTCGGACAGTGCGTCGTCGCGCGCGAGCGCGTCCTGTCACGGACATCCGCGACACGGACGCGCCCGGCGGCGCGTGACGGCTCACGCAAGATGCGCGCGTCGCTACACGGCCGCGCCCGGCGAGAGTCACTCGGACGGCGCGCGGCGGGGGGTGAAGCGCTCGTGAAGACGAATCCACGTTGGTGGCTGGCCGCGGGGCTGACCTGCGTCGTGCTCGCCACGGGCTGCAAGTGCGGCACCGAGGAGGCGAAGGAGGATGCCGGCCCGGCCACGGGCGGCAGCGGTGCGCCGCCTCCTCCCCTGGTCGAGGTCACGAAGGACATTGAAGGCCAGCAGGTGACGCTGGCGCTCACCGAGGTCTTCACCCGGCGCGAGGGCACGACGGCGCGCACGTCCTTCGTCACGCGCGAGGAGACGGTGGCGCGCGCGCGGGTGGAGGGCGGCGAGGCGGGGCTGGCGGACCGCATCCGCTGGACGGTGAAGCCGGTGGGGACGCAGTCGGGGCCCGCAGTGCCCGCGGTGGCGACAGGCGCCGAGCTGGTCTTCCGGGGTACCTCGGCGCTGCCGAAGACGGGCAGCAGGGACCCCAATCCTCCACTGGAGTACGAGGTGGTGGCCACGCTGGTGCTGGAAGGCGGGACGCTGGAGGCGAAGCTGCCGCCCACCACCTTCATCCGCCAGGAGGAGGCGGACATCCTCCGCCAGGAGTACGTGGACTACGGCACGACGTTCCAGCCGACGCTGACGAACGTGAGCGTGCCGGGGCGCACCACGCTCAACCGGGGCAACTACTCCATCATCGTCGAGGAGAAGCCGGGCGAGCTGGAGAAGCTGCTCACCGACCTGGAAGCGGAGGTCAACCGCATCCTCAACGACGACGTGCAGGTGGTGCCGGTGGGGACGCGGGCGGCGAGTCCCTCCTCCACCGTGGTGTCACCCGGGCAGGCCGTGCTGATGCTGGGGGCGCTGGGGGACACCGAGCCGAAGGGAGACGACGTGTGCGTCGGCGCGCGCGTCAACGGCGGCTGCGCGGGCGCCATCCGCGCCGGGCCCAACGGCATCGCCGACACGTCCGCGAACAACCGCGCCAGCCGGGTGAGCCTGGAGCGCATCGTCACCAGCGCGTTCCGCAACCCGCAACGCAACAAGTTCATCGGCTCGGGCACCATCAACAGCCGGCACACGCGCGGGCTGGCGCTCGACCTGGACCCGCGCAGCCTCACCATTCCCGGCAAGGACGCGCGGCAGCTCATGTGCGTGGTGGAGCTAGCGGGCATCCGCGTGGCGGGTGAGGACAACAGCTTCAGCGAGAACGGCCCGGTGACGTTCCTCGACTGCAACGACCCGGCCGCGGACCACGTCCACGTGCAGCGATGAGCAAGGAGCCTTCCATGACCGCGTTCCATGTCCGCTGCGTGTGGCTGCTGGCGTTGCTCACGCCCCTGCCGTCCCAGGCCCAGGCCCAGGCCCTGCCTCCTCCGGAGCGCGCGCAGGCCGCGCCCCCTCCGCCTCAGTCGGCCGCGCTCACGCCCTCCGTGGCGGCCCCTGCGGTGCTGTCGAGCGACGCGAAGGAGGGCATCCGCCTGGCGCAGGAGCACTGCCCGTCGGACGGCTTCGACAGGGCGGGCTGCGAGAAGGCCGTGCAGCTGTTGAAGGAGGCGGAGCGCAGGGACCCGGACAACAACGACGTGCAGCTCGCGCTCGCGCAGGCCTACTGGAACACGTCCTTCCGCGAGTCCCCGCAGGCGCGCTCACGGGGGGAACTGAAGCAGCGCGCGCTCGGCATCTACCAGAAGCTGGTGGACGGGGGCACGAAGGACGCGCGGGCCTACTGGGAGCTGAGCCTGCGGCAGAAGAGCGAGCCGGCGCGGGTGTCGCTGCTCAAGCGCACCGTGGCGCTCAACCCGCGCCACCCGCAGGCGAACAAGGACCTGGCCCAGGCGGAGCTGAACGAGGGCAACGTGGACGCGGCGGTGCGCAGCTACGAGAAGCACCTGGAGGTGAGCCCGTACCGGGACTCGCAGGACGCGATGGACCACCTGAACTTCGCGAAGCGGCTGGAGAAGGTGGGGCGGATGGACGCGGCGACGCGGATGACGGAGAAGGTGTCCAAGCTCATCCAGGGCGAGCGCCGCGCCACGCGCTGCGAAATCTGGCGCTCGGTGGACTCGAAGCTGTACCAGTCGAAGAGCGACGTGATGCAGAAGGTGCGGTCGCTCCTGCCGTACTGCACCAAGACGGAGGACCTGGAGCGCGCGTCGGAGCTGGAGCGCGAGGGCCGGGTGGACGAGGCGATTGACGCCGCGAAGCGCCAGGTGGCGGAGAACCCGCGGCCGGAGGGCTCGTACGTGCTGCTGGAGCGGCTGTACCAGCGCAAGGGTCAGCCGTCCCAGGCGGCGGACGTGGCCGTGAAGCAGCTGGAGCAGGAGCAGGACGTGACGGAGCGGTGCGAGCGCTTCCGCGCCCTGGTGCCCGCCACGGTGCGCGCCATGCCCAAGGAGCGCGTCGAGGCGCTGCGCCGCGAGTGCAAGCAGCCGGAGTGAGGCGCGCGCGCCGTCCGCCGCGCGTGGGCAGCACCTCGCTTGCTCACTGCGCCGTCCGCCGCGCGTGGGCAGCACCTCGCTCGCGCACCGCGCGGTCCGCCGCGCGTGGGCAGCACCTCGCTCGCTCACCGCGCGGGAGGCGTGGGGCCCGGGGAGTCCACCTCTCCGAGGAACCGGCGCCGCAGCGTGCGCGTCACCTCCGCGTCCCAGCGCAGGGAGAACACCTCCACCACGGTGCGCCGGAAGCGCAGCGCGCACGCCAGGCACGCCAGCGTGGTCACGAGGCCGATGAGGCTGTTCTGCCACGAGGCCAGATCCCACTGCCCGTCCCAGAACCACTCGCGCATGCTGTTCGGCCACCAGTAGTGGATGGGCCAGCCGGGCCCGCTGCCCGCGAGGTCGCAGACGATGTGGAGGTGGAAGGCCAGCAGTGACAGGCCCGCCACCCACGCCCGCTGCCGCGCCAGCGCGGCGCACACCGCCATGGTGACGAGCGCGCCCACGTACCCGTGGAAGAGGACGTGGTGATAGCGCCCGTAATACTCCTCGCCCGCGAGCAGCGTGAGCCCGTCCAGGTCCGGAGCCAGCCCGGCGCAGACGACGAGGATGCGGTCCCTGCGCTCACGCAGACCCTGGGCGGCGAGCCACGCAATCTCGCCATGGACGATGGGATTCATGCCCGCGAGCGTACGTCACCGAGCAGCATGCGCGCCCCAGGTCAGCCTCCACCCCGTCAGAGCGGCGCGCGCCGCGGGGTGCCCAGCAACTCCAGCGTGCGCGCCGCCACATCCGCCAGCGTGGACGCGCACGGCAGGCAGCCCCCGCCACAGCACGCGGGCCACTCGCCCTCCGGCTCCCTGAGGAGCGGGTACACGCAGCCCCGGAGCGAGTCCGGCAGTCCGGCCTCCTCACATGCGCGCCGCAGCGCCGCCTGCACCGTGGGGTCCTTCACATCCATCTCACGCCCTTCCTAACGGCCCGCGTCCGGAGCCTCCCGGCAGGAGGGCAGGCGAGGGCTCGTCTCCAGAGGCGCTTTCGAACTTCCGATTGCGAATTTAGTTAGGTCCCTTATTGTAAGGTCACTGTGGCGACGCGAACCCCATCCCTGTTGGCGGTCCCGCCGGCGGCCCGCTACGAGCGGCTGCGCCGGCTGGCGGAGCGCTTCCCCCAGCTCGACATGAGCGCCATCCAGACGTGCATCGCCATGCTGGACCTGGCGCACGAGCTGACGGGGGCCTACGACGCGCACCTGGCGCGGCATGGCCTCTCCATGGGCCGCTTCGTCGTGTTGATCCGCCTCTTCTCCACCGAGGAGGGGGAGGGCGGGCGGGGCCTCACCCCGGCGGAGCTGGCGGAGAGCTCGTGCGTCAGCCGGGCGACCATGACGGGGCTGCTCGACACCCTGGAGAAGGACGACCTCATCTCCCGCCAGGACCACCCCGAGGACCGCCGGATGTACACGGTGAAGCTCACCGCCAAGGCGCGCAAGCTGCTCGAGGGCATGCTGCCGGACCACTACCGCCGCATCTCCGCCCTCATGGACCCCCTGAGCGAGGCCGAGCGGGCCACCCTCCAGGAGCTGATGTCCAAGGTCAGCTCGGGCATCCCCGCCCTGCGGGACCCCTGAAGCCCCTCCCACACCCCTGATTCGTTCCGTCCAGTCCCGGCGGAGGCCTCCGTCGGGCTGGATGGTTAGCCACCAAACCATCTGTCACCGAATCTCCCGAGCCTTCCATGAGCACCCAGACCGCGAATCTCGACAAGGACCTCCCTGGCATCGAAGAACCCAAGGCCCCCGCCAATGTCGGCACGAAGCCGGCCGCCCCGCGCTCGTCGCGGGCGAAGAAGGTGCTGCCGGCGCTCTTGGCCGTGGCGCTGCTGGGCGGCGGCGTCAGCTACGCGCTGACGTACGGCCACGAGTCCACCGACGACGCCCAGGTGGAGGGCCGCATCGCCAACGTGGCGCCGCGCATCTCCGGCCAGGTGGCGAAGGTGCGGGTGGGCGACAACCAGCTGGTGAAGGCCGGCGACGTGCTGGTGGAGCTGGACGACACGGACCTGAACGCGAAGCTGGACGTGGCGCGCGCGGACGTGCTGAGCGCGGAGGCCGGCTTCTCCAGCGCCCAGGCGCAGCTCGCCCTCACCGAGACGAATGCCGGCGCCAACCTGCGCCAGGCGCGCGGCGGCGTGGTGCAGGCCTCCAGCGGCATCAGCTCGTCCAGGGCGGCGCTGGACCAGGCGCGCGCGGACGTGCAGTCCGCCGAGGCCCGCTTCAAGCTGGCCGAGTCGGACCTCCACCGCGTGAAGACGCTCAAGACGGAGGGCGCCGTCACCCAGGCGGACCTGGACGCGCGGCAGGCCGGGTATGACCAGGCGAAGGCCAACCTGGACGTGGCGCGCGCGCGGCTGGTGTCCACGGAGGCCGGCGTGCAGGGCTCGTCCGGCGGCCTGGAGGCGGCGCAGGGCAAGCTGGCCGCGGCGGAGACGGTGGCCGTGCAGGTGCAGGCGGCCCAGGCGGCGGTGAAGCTGGCCGAGGCGAAGCTGAAGCAGGCCCAGGCGGCGCTCAAGCTGGCGGAGCTGGCCGTGTCCTATACCCAGGTGCGCGCGCCGGTGGCGGGCGTGGTGAGCCGCCGCACGGTGGAGGTGGGCCAGGTGGTGGACCCCTCGCGCCCGCTGATGGCGCTGGTGCCCCAGGACGACCTCTGGGTGGTGGCCAACTTCAAGGAGGACCAGGTCGGGGAGATGAAGCCCGGCCAGGAAGTGGAGCTCACGGTGGACGCCTTCGGCGGCCGCGAGTTCAGGGGCCACGTGGACAGCCTGGCCGGCGCCAGCGGCGCGCGCTTCGCGCTGCTGCCCCCGGACAATGCCTCCGGCAACTTCGTGAAGGTGGTGCAGCGCATCCCCGTGCTCATCCGCTTCGACGGTGAGCTGAAGGACGCGGGCCTGCGTCCGGGCATGAGCGCCGAAGTCACCGTGAATACCAAGGGCCGCTAGTCATGCAGAGCGACGCCATCACCGGCTCCAAGGCCGGTATCACCATCGCCGCCATGGCCGCGGCGCTGATGTCCGTGCTGGACATCTCCATCGTCAACGTGGCGCTCAGCGACATCCGCGCCAGCTTCGGCACGCCGCTGGACCAGATTGCGTGGGTGTCCACCGGCTACATGATGGCGAACGTGGTGGTCATCCCGATGACGGGCTGGCTGCAGCGGCGCTTCGGCTACCGGCGCTACTTCACCGCCTCCATCCTGATGTTCACCGCGGCCAGCGTGCTGTGCGGCCTGGCGTGGAACCTGCCGTCGCTCGTGGCCTTCCGCATCCTCCAGGGCATCGGTGGCGGCGCCATCATCCCCACCTCGCAGGCCATCCTCTTCGCCCGCTACCCGCGCCAGGAGCACGGCATGGCGGGCGCGCTCTTCGGCCTCGGCGCGGTGACGGGGCCGCTGCTCGGCCCCACGGTGGGCGGCATGCTCATCGAGGTGGCGAGCTGGCACTGGATCTTCCTCATCAACCTGCCGGTGGGCCTGTTCGCGGCCTGGATGGCGTGGCGCCACATCGAGCAGCCGGCCTTCGCGCCCACCCAGGACCGGGTGGACCGGTATGGCATCGGCCTGCTGGCGGTGGGCATGGCCTCGCTCCAGTTCGTGCTGGAGGAGGGCAACCGCGAGGACTGGTTCGACAGCACCAAAATCACCCTGCTCGCGGTGGTGGCGGGGGTGGCGCTCATCACCTTCATCGTCCACGAATTGGAGACACCCCAGCCGGTGGTGGACCTGCGCGTGTTCGCCAACCGCTCGTACACGGCGGCCACGGGCATCAACTTCATCGTCGGCACGGCGCTGTTCGCCGGCTCGTTCCTCTTCAGCCTCTACTGCGGCACGGTGATGCGCTACTCGGCGCTCGACATCGGCCTCATCTTCCTCAAGGGCAGCGTCATCCAGCTGCTCCTGATGCCGCTCATCGGCCGCTTCGGCGGGAAGGTGGATGGGCGGATGCTGGTGGGGCTGGGCCTCATCGGCATGTGCTTCTCGCTGTGGACCAACGGCCACCTGTCCAGCACCGCGGACGAGGGCGCGCTCATCCTGCCGGTGTTCATCCGCGCCTGCTCGCTGGGCATGGTGTTCGTGCCGCTGTCGGTGATGGCGCTCAGTGACTTGCGGCCGGATCAGCGCGGCAATGCGGCGGGCCTCTACAACCTGACGCGCGAACTGGGCGGCTCCATTGGCACGGCGTGGATGAGTAGCGCGCTCAGCCGGACGACGAAGGTGAACTTCACCGCGCTGACGTCGCACGTGGACCCGTACAGCCAGGTGACGCAGGAGCAGCTCGCCGCGATGAAGGGCGCGGTGGGCGCGCGCGTGGCGGACCCGCTGGGCGCCGCCTACAGCCTGCTCAGCCAGCGCATCAACGGCCAGGCGCTGGTGCGCGCGTTCAACGCCAACTTCACGATGCTCACCGCCATCTTCGCCCTGTCGCTGGTGCTGGTCTTCATGCTCAAGAAGCCGGCCCCCGGCGTGAAGGTGGAAGGCGCGCACTGAGTCGCGCGCCCGCCACGTGGGAGCCCCCGACGGGCCCGTCCTCTTCAAGGGGGCGGGCCCGTTGCTCTTCGCGCGCGAGCTACTGCTGCGGCTGCACGTGCTTGGGGTCCATCCAGAAGACTTCCCAGTGGTGGCCGTCCAAGTCCAGGAAGCTGCGCTGGTACATGAAGCCGTGGTCCTGGGGGTCCTTCGCCTTCGTGGCGCCGGCCTTCAGGGCCTTGTCCGCCAGCGTGTCCACGGCGGCCCGGCTGTCCGCGGAGAGGGCGATGATGGCCCCGGTGACCTTGGTGGGGTCCGCGACCTCCTTGTCGGTGAAGGTCTTGAAGAAGTCCCGCACCAGCAGCATCGCGTAGATGCCCTCGCTGATGACCATGCAGGTGCCGCTCTCGTTGGTGAACTGGGCGTTGAACGTGTAGCCCAGCTGCTTGAAGAACTCGATGGAGCGGCTGAGGGACTGCACGGGAAGGTTCACGAAAATCTGGGTCGCCATGGTTCGGGTCTCCTAGGTGGGTTCCAACCCTGCGACGAACGACGTCGCGGGAGATCGACACGGCTTTTTCGCTTCTTTTTCCCGGCCCCGGAAAAAAGAAGGCGGGTCCATCCTCGAAGGATGGACCCGCCGGATGCGTCAGGGGCTGGCCGCTGCTGTCAGCGCCGCGAGCGGGCGACCGCGTGGGCGTGCTTGCGCCGGCGGCCGAGCATCGCGAAGGCGGCGAGCAGGCCGGCGGCCGCCATGAGGGGGACACCTCCCGTGCCGGTGGCCGAGGCACCGCAGCCCTGGGGCGCCGTGCCGGGCACGCGCGAGCCGTCCGCGGGCGTACCGCTGCCCAGGTCGTCACCGGGCAGCGCGCCCAGGACGGGCTGCTGGGTGCCGGGGGTGGGCGTCTCCTCCACGGGCGCGTCGGGCAGCTCCTCCTCGGGAGTCTCGGGCGTGGGGAGCGGGTCCGGCAGCGTCACCACGGGCGGGGGCGTGGGCTCCGGCGTCGGCTCGGGCGTGGGCTCCGGCGTCGGCGCGGGCGGCATCACGTCCTCCAGCTTGGAGGCCATGGTGAAGCCGTCGTGGTACACGAAGGCCTCCGGGCGGATGGCGTCGTCACGGTACAGGCCGAGCTTGAGGTAGTTGAACTCGCTGCCGTACTGCGTGGCCGCGAACGTCTTGGGCACCGCCAGCTTGCCGTTGTGCCACATCTGCACGTAGCCGACCTTCTTGTTGGAGGACCACTTCACCTCCAGCACGAAGTCGTGCCACTGACCGCGGTCCAGCGGCGCCTGCCACAGCACGGTGCCGCTGGAGCCGCCCACGCGCATGTTCATCTCCTCGCCGCGCACGAAGAACTCGAGCGGGGGAGAGCCGCAGCAGCCCTCCTGGTGCCACTGGGCGAAGACCTGCCAGCCGTCCGCGCTGGGGTAGCTCTTCGGGAACTGGGTGCTCCACTTGTAGAACCACGTGGAGCCCGTCTTCTCCTGGCTGATGTAGAGCAGCTCGTTGCGGTTGCCGCTCGCGCCGATGGGGTCATCCCCCTGGCGGACGATGGCCTTGAGCGCATAGCGGCCCTCACGCACGACGTCCGTCACGACCTGGAGTCGGCTGCTGGTGACGGCCTGGGAGCGCGTCCACTGTGAAATGTTTCCCGTTTCGAAGTCACCCTTCCAGGCCACGTCCGCGGAAGCGAGCATGGGGAGCAGGGACAACAGGGCGACATGGCGAAGGAGATGCGGCAAGCGAGGTCCTTTCGTCTCGGGTTGGCGCAATGGGACATCCGGGCCGCCTTCTCGCTTCCCGCCAACGCCCGTCTGCCAACCCCCAGAAGGGCTCGCGCCCGCGCCCTGCCTCGGAGGGCGACCTGCCCTGCGAGCCCCCCCATCTGCCGCCGCCTCAACATTGCGGATGCAATGATTACGAAGGGATGCGCGCAAGGAGTCATTCAAGGATTCCGGCGCACATCGTCTCTATTGAAGGCCGGTCGGTTTCCGGCCTGGCCACGGAGCCCAGCACGGCCCGTCCGCAGGGGAAGGTGTCTCGCGAGGGCCCCGAAAAAGCCCCCGGGAAATGCCAGAACCGGATGGACTCGTGCCCGTGCATGCGGGGATTTCGTGGGTTGGGGGACGTCGAGACGCCCCGCGGCATGAAGGGATGGCCGGCGGCGCAGTCGGCGGCAAGCGGATGTTGGTGTAGAACCTGACAGGTGGGCGACTGCTTGGGGGTGGCGCCCGAGGGGGCAGTATGTTGAAGCCGGCGTACGACAAGCTCTGGGTCCTGGCGCTGGCGACGCCCGTGCTCGTATTGACTGTCCTGCTCGCGCGAAGCCCCTCCCGGGGGGGCGGTGCGGGCGTGTCACCCCAGTTCTGGGCCGAGCGGCGCGCGGCGGCCCGCATCGAGGCCCGGCTCACCCACCCCGAGGCGGACAAGTACCGGCCGCGCGTCTCGTCCGGCGGCTGCCCCGTGCCCCCGGAGCCCATCCCCCTCAAGGAACTGGCGAAGCTGGAGGAGGTGGGGGACTGGGGTGGCATCGCCTCGGCCTATGCCCTCCAGGGCGAGTGGAACCAGGCGGCCTCCTTCCTGGAGCGCATGCCCGCCTCCCCGAACCGGGACAGCGACCTGGCGGCCGTCCACCTGGCGAAGGGGGCACACGAGCAGGCACTGCGGTTGCTGGACGCGGTGCTCGCCACCCAGCCGAAGCACACGCAGGCGCTGTGGAACCGCGCGCTGGTGCTCCAGGAGATGGGGCTCACCATGAAGGCGTCGGAGACCTACGAGCAGGTGGCCACGCTGAACGAGCAGGGCTGGGGCCGCGAGGCCCATGCCCACGCCCTGGCCCTGCGCGAGGAGACGCTGGAGCGCGCCCGGAAGTGGAAGGGCGCCCGCGACGCCACCCTGGCGCTGATGGAGGACCCCCAGGCCCGGCTGCCGCTCGAGGAGGCCCGCCAGCAGCCGGGCGTGGTGCGGCAGAGCTTCTATGACGTGGTCCGCTCGGCGCAGTCGAAGGAGCGCGCGCTGGCGCTGCTCCCGCTCGCGCAGGAGCTGGACCGGCTGCAGGGCGGCTCCGCGCTGGGGGACTACGTGCGCAAGGTGGCGGCGCGGGACTTCTCCCGCCGCGCGTCGCTGGCGAAGAGCTACGCGGAGCTGGTGCGCACCCAGGGCCCCGTCCCGGAGGCGATGCTGGAGACGCTGCGCGCCTCCGGCGAGGACGACCTCTTCTCGGGGGCCTTCGTGCGCACCCGCGGCGCGCTGAGCTACGTGATGGACGCGGTGGAGCGCGGCAAGCGCCAGCAGGACCCCTGGTTCAACGTCTACCTGGAGCGCGAGCAGGCCCGGAAGGAGACGGCGGACGGCGAGTGGTGGAAGGCCGAGCAGCGGCTCTTCAGCGCGCTGCAGCGCTGCCGCGAGGGGGCCTTCTCCGCGGGCTGCGTGGAGCTGGAGCTGCGCCTGGGCATCCTCTACGCCGAGCTGCGGCGCCTCACCGAGGCCGAGCAGCACGCCCGCACCGCGTGGACGTGGGCGCGCCAGCTGCGCGAGTGGGAGCTGGAGCTGACGTCGCTGGAGATTCTCAACCACATCGCCAGGGACCGCAGCGACTTCTCGAGCGCCCGGGCCTACGTGGAGGAGTGGACCGCGCGGGGCGGGCGCAAGAACACCTGCTACTGGCCGCAGAGCCAGCTGGCGCACATCCACTACCTGGACATGCGGCCGGAGGATGCGCGCCGCGCGATGGACGCCGCCACCGCGTGCCCCGTCGCGCCGCTGGACCTGGTGTTCGGCGCCACCTTCGCGGAGATGGCCCGCGCCCGCCCGGTGCCGGGGGACGCGGAGCAGCTTCGCCGGGTGCTCGCCGTCGCCCGCTCCTCCAACCCGATGCCCGGCGACGCCGTCTACGCGCGCTACATCGAGGGCCGCTTCGCGCTGGACCGTGAGCACGCGCAGGGCAAGGCCCTGCTCGAGCGCGTCATCAGCGACGCGCAGAAGCTGCCGCGCGCGGACGCGCTGGCGCGCGAGTCGTGGACGCTGAGCTACTCGTCGCTCGTCACCGACGCGGGGCGCACGGGGGACTACCCCCGGGTGCTGGAGCTGATGGCCGCGCAGCTGGGCACGTCCGTGCCCGCCCGGTGCGCGCTGGCGGCGGCGGTGCACCACGAGCGCGCGGTGGTGGTGGCCCGCGGTCCCCAGGGCCAGGTGGAGGGGGTCTACGAGGGCAACCGCCAGGAGCCCTTCTCCCGCAGCCCGACGTCGAAGCTCGTCCCGGAGAAGCTGCGGCAGGCGCTGCGGGGCTGCGAGCGGGTGGACGTGCTGGCCTGGGCCCCCGTCTTCGGCCGCACGGACCTGCTGCCGCCGGACATGGCCTGGAGCTTCCGCATGGGGAAGACGGCCCAGCCGCGCGCCGCGTCCAGCGGGCGCCGGCTCGTCGTCTCCAGCGTGGAGGCCCCCTCGCTGCTGCAGTTGCCCCGGCTGCCCGCGTGGACGCCGTCCCCGGAGCCGGAGCCCACGCGGCTGGAGCTGCTGTCCGGCTCCGAGGCGACGCCGTCGCGCGTGCTGTCGAGCATGTCGGACGCCACCGAAATCGAGATTCACGCGCACGGCATCAGCGACCCCGCCCTGTCGGACGCGTCGCTGGTGGTGCTGTCGCCGGAGGGCAACGGGCGCTACGCGCTCACCGCGGACGTCGTCCGGCAGCAGAAGCTGGCGGGCTCGCCCCTGGTCTTCCTCGCCGCGTGCAGCGCGGGGCGGCTGGCCTCCTCCACCACCCACGAGCCCTTCAGCCTGCCGGCCGCCTTCATCGACGCGGGCGCGCGGGCGGTGCTCGCCTCCACCGTGGACATCCCGGACGCCGCGGGCCGCTTCTTCGACGGGGTGCGCCAGCGCATCCGCGACGGCGCCCCGCCCGCCGTGGCCCTGCGCGACGAGCGGCAGAAGTGGCTGGCCCGCGACTCGCGCAACGCCTGGACGCAGTCGGTGCTGCTGGTGGAGACGTCCCCGTAGCCGGGCCTTCAGCGGGGCGTGGGCAGGAAGGTGTTCCCCTTGGGCACCCGGAAGTGGTGGAACGTCACCGAGGCGCTCACGTCCAGCGCGCGCACCCAGTGCCACCAGCCCACGGGGATGAAGACCAGGTCCCCCGGCTCCAGCACCGCCTCCACCACGTCCGCCTCCGCGTAGAGGGGGTGGCGCTCCGGGTCCGGGCGCTCCGCGTCCACCTCGCTGAAGGTGCCGAAGCGCGGGTACATGAGGTGGCGCTGGAAGGAGGGGATGAGCTTCACGTGCTTGCGCCCCATCACCTGCGCCAGCAGCACGTTCATGTTGTCGTGGTGCAGCGGGGTGACGGTGCCCGCCGGGCCCAGTAGCAGCGTCATCATGTCCGGGCCCGAGTCCGCGTCGATGATGCCCCTGGGCGGCCGCACGTCCTCGCGCAGGGCGCCAAAGCCCTCCCGCGCCCAGTTCTCGTTGCGCGGCACCATGTAGTAGTCGTTCGTCTCGCCCCCCGTCTCAATCATCCGCAGGTAGTCGCGGAAGCGCAGGGTGGAGCGGTGCTTCTCGTACTCGGGCGAGTGGTCCGGGTTGGCGTTGCGCCCCGTCATCACCTCCACCTCCACGTCCCCCGCGCGCTCGGCCAGGTACGCCAGGGACCAGCGCCCCAGGGCGGGCCAGTCCTCCATGTGGCCGCGCAGCACCACCGGCCGGTGCCCGAAGTAGTAGCGCGAGAAGAACTCCTCCGGGCTCAGCCCCTCGCGCCGCTCCAGCGCCCGGTGCCCGCCCGCCTGCCGGTGCAGCGCGCTGTAGGTGTCCATGACGGACTCCAGCCAGCCGTACCGGCGTCCCACGCGCAGCGCCGCCTGGAAGTAGGGATGCGCCAGCACCGAGGCCACCTCCTCGCGCGCCACGTCCTCCGCCACGCCCGCGCCCGTCAGGACCTGCACCGCCTCGTCGTGACTCACTCCCAGTGCCAGGTTTTCCACCAGCCAGGACTGCCACTCCGGCGTCAGTCGCGAATTTTCCCTGCTCATTTGGAACTCCCTGGATTCCTGGCGCCAGTCCGACCCGGGGCTACTCACGAAATCGCAACCAGCATGGTAAGGAATGCGACCGTTTGCGTTTTACATACATCAGCAACTTGTCCGTGCTGCCTGTAGCCAGCACGAGGAGCGAGCGCCATGACGCCCGGTGCCAATGAGACGAAGCAGAGCCCTTCCCTTGAGGCAGTCGCCGGGGAGCCCAACGTGAAGAACAGCTACGTGGACTGCGCCACCAACGTGGACGTCCAGCGCCCGCGCCGGCCGCTGCCCCCGCCGGCCACGGCCCCCCTGGCGGATGCCAGCGGCGCGGCCCGGAACGGCTGATCCTCCTGCCCGGTAAGGGTTTTTCCACCCTCCCGGGCATTTTACTGTCTGGTGGCGGCTTTTTTTCTTCTCAAGGATTGGGCCGCCGCGCGTCTTTGGTGGGAAACCACCAGCTGCGCAAGCGTGGGGCATCATGGCAAACCTCTTCAACCGGGAGCGGCGGCGCTTCGAAGCGTTCATCCGCCAGCATCGTCCGGGCCTTCTGGGCCTGGCACGCCGGTTGTGCGCGCGCTCGAGCCTGGAGCCGGAAGACCTGGTCCAGGAGACGTTCGAGCGGGCGATGCCGGAGTTCGAGCACCTGAAGGACAGGACGGACTCGGCGGCGGCGGCCTGGCTGTGCACCACCATGACGAACCGCTTCCTGGACTACTGCCGCCGACAGCGGACGGAGACCCGGGGGCTGCCTCACCTGGCGCTGGTTCAGGACGCGGCGTTGTCGCCGGATGACTCCCAGGAGAACTGGGAGCTGGTGAACACCGACGAGTTCCAGAAGGCCATCGAGCGACTGAAGCCGCACCTGCGGGATGCCTACCGGCTCCACGCGGAGGGCAAGCGCTACACGGCCATCGCCGAGCATTTCAACGTACCCGTGGGCACGGTGGGCAGCTGGCTCACCCTGGCGCGCAGGGACCTGAAGGAACTGCTGCTGCCCCAGGTGGCGGTAGCCCGGGAGCAGGGGGCAACGAGCTCATGAACACGCCATGCACCAAGCTGCACCTCTTCGTGGACGGGGAGCTGTCCGCCGCCGAGGCAGACGCCTTCCGTCAGCACCTGACGCGCTGCGAGGAGTGCGAGGTCGGCCTGAGGGACTTGCTCCAGCTGGAGCTGCTGGCCTCGCGGGCCCTGGCGGGCACCGGGGCCGCGCAGGCCGAGAGCGAGAAGGTGACGCCGCTGCGCCCGTGGCTGCACCGCGCGTACCGGGCGGCGGTGCCGGTGGCGCTGGCGGCGGGGCTGGCGGCGGTGGGGGTGTACCGCCTGCAGGCGGAGCCCCGGATGCCGTCCGAGGTCTTCCTGGCCAGCGCGGACACGCGGACGCTGGCGGCGCGGCTGAGCCACCCGAACGCGGACAACTTCCGGCGCTTCGAGCCCATGCGCGGCCAGAGCACCTCCTCGGAGGCGCTGCCGCTGCGGCCGCTGGCGGAGCTGGAGGAGCGGCAGGACTTCCGCGGCATCGCCGCGGCGTATGCACTGCGCGGGGACTGGCAGCAGGCGGAGGCCTTCCTGGCCCGCGCCCCCGAGTCCGCGGACAAGGACAATGACCGCGCGGTGGTGGCCCTGAGCCGGCAGCGGTACGAGGAGGCGCTGGAGCTCGTCAACAGCGCGCTGCGCCAGGAGCCGAAGCACCCGCAGGCGCTGTGGAACCGCGGGCTGGCGCTGCACGGGCGCGGGCTGCTGACGCAGGCGGAGGAGTCCTTCCGCGAGGTGGCCGCGCTGCCGGAGCAGGACGCGGGGTGGAAGAAGGAGGCGGAGGACCGGGCGAACGAGCTGAAGGACCTGCGGGAGACCGAGGGCTCGCGGTGGCACAAGCAGGTGAAGGAGTCGTGGCAGCAGCTGGCCGCGGGCACGGCGGACGTGAAGCAGCTGGCGCAGCAGCCGGCGGTGGCCCGCGCGGCGCTCTACGAGTCCGTGCGCACGGCCACCACCCCGGCCCAGGTGGCGGCGCTGCTGCCGCTGGCGGCGGAGCTGGACCGCGTGGGCGGCGGCGCCGTGCTGCAGGACTACGTCCGGGACATGGCGGCGCGGGACTTCAGCGCCCGCGCTCCGCTGGCCCGCGAGTACGCGAAGCTGGTGGCCGAGGGGCAGACGTCGCCGGGCCTGCTGGAGGCGCTGCGCCGCTCGAAGGAGTGGGACCTCTACTTCGGCGCGCTGGTGCACACCGGCGAGGCGCAGAAGGACGCCGAGGCGCTCAAGGCGCTGCAGCGGTTCGCCCACGGCTCCAGGGACCCGTGGCTGAACCTGGTGGTGGAGCGCGAGCGCGCCCGCGGCGAGGGCCTGGCGGGCCGCACCGCCGCCGCCGAGCAGCTGCTGCTGGCCACGCTGCGCACCTGCGAGGCGTACGACAAGCTCTTCCACTGCGCCGAAATCAACTGACGCGCGCGGCCTTCCGGTGACGGGGGGCGGGTGGACTTCGGGGGGGCTGGCCTGCACAGGGCCGGCCTCTTCGCTTTTTCAGGGGCCGCGCGCGTGTCGTCCACCGGGCGAAGGCGGCAGGGAAGGGGAGGTCCGGTACGGGGGCGCGTGGCAGGCTCCGGGGTGCGTCCCTTCCCCAGGAGTGACTCATGCCCCCATCCGCCCCGCGCAACATGCGTGACTACGAGGCCACCCGCCGTGACTTCCGGTGGGAGCGGCCCGAGCACTTCAACTTCGCGGCGGACGTGGTGGACCGGCACGCGCGCGAGCGGCCGGACGCGCTCGCGCTGCTGTGGTCCAACGAGGCGGGGCAGGAGCAGCGCTTCACGTGGGAGGACGTGCGGCGGCACTCGCTGCACGCCGCGCGCTTCCTCACCGGCTTGGGGCTGCACAAGGGCGACAGGGCCTTCATCATCATGCCGCGCGTGCCGGAGTGGTGGTTCCTGGTGCTGGGCTGCATCCGCGCCGGCATCGTCTTCATGCCCGGCACGCCCATGCTCACCGTCAAGGACATCCGCTACCGGCTGGTGGCCGCGGACGCCAACGCCGTCATCGCGGACGTGAGCTGCCTGGAGCGCTTCGAGGGACTCGTCGGCACGGGCCGGGTGGAGACCTGGGTGGCGGTGGGCGAGGGCGCGCCGTCGCCGTGGGTGCGCTACACGCCGGGCGCGGCGGGCACGGGCGCGCACGGGGAGGGCTTCGCCCCCACGCGCGCGGACGACCCCATGCTCATCTACTTCACGTCCGGCACCACCGGCATGCCGAAGATGGTGCTGCACACGCACGCCAGCTACGGGCTGGGGCACGTGATTACCGGTCGGTACTGGCTGGACCTCACGCCCGACGACAGGCACCTGACGCTGAGCGACACCGGTTGGGCGAAGTGCGCGTGGGGCAAGCTCTTCGGGCCGTGGAGCCAGGGCGCGTGCAACGTCGTCTACGACTTCCGCGGCCGCTTCGAGCCCGCGAAGCTCCTCCAGGTGCTGGAGGCGCAGAAAGTCACGACGTTCTGCGCGCCGCCCACCGCGTGGCGGGCGCTGGTGCTGCAGGACTTGAAGGGCTTCGACTTGTCCTCGCTGCGGCACACGGTGAGCGCGGGCGAGCCGCTCAACCCCGAGGTCATCGACACGTGGAAGGAGGCCACGGGCCTGCACATCCGCGAGGGCTACGGGCAGACGGAGACGGTGATGGTGGTGGGCATGTTCCCCTCGGTGGAGCCGCGCGTGGGCTCCATGGGCAAGCCGTCGCCGGGCTTCACGGTGGGCGTCATCGACGACGCGGGCCGCGAGGTGGCGGACGGGCAGGAGGGCGACATCGCCGTGCGCGTGGCGCCGGAGCGGCCGGTGGGCCTGTTCCAGGGCTACCTCAACGACGAGGGCGCCAACGCGGCCTGCCGCCGGGGCGACTGGTACGTGACGGGAGACAGGGCGGTGCGGGACGCGGACGGCTACTTCTGGTTCGTGGGCCGCTCGGACGACGTCATCAAGACGTCTGGCTACCGCGTGGGCCCCTTCGAGGTGGAGTCCGCGCTGCTGGAGCACGCCGCGGTGGCGGAGTCGGCCGTCATCGGCGTGCCGGACGACAAGATTGGCCAGCGCATCAAGGCCTACGTGGTGCTGGCGCCGGGGCACACCGCGTCCGACGCGCTCGCGAAGGAGCTCCAGGAGCACGTGAAGCACACGACGGCGCCGTACAAGTACCCGCGCGACATCGAATTCGTCACCGAGCTGCCCAAGACGGTGAGCGGGAAGATTCGCCGCGCGGAGCTGCGGGCCACGCCGCCGAAGCCGGGGTGAGCGTGGGCGCGCGTCCGCTCGCGTCGCCGCGGGCCGCGCTCATGGCCGGCGTGTCCCTGCTCGATGCCATGGGGGCGGTGGCCCGCTCGGAGCAGTAGCGGGGCCTCGCGCTGGAGGCGCCGCCAGCGTCGCTACTTGTTCCACTCCGTGTGGACGAAGCCGGCCTCGGGCCTGTCGCGGCGCTGGTACGTGTGCGCGCCGAAGGCGTCACGCTGCGCCTGGGTGAGGTTCTGCGGCAGCTCCGGGCTGCGGTAGCTGTCCATGTACGCCAGCGACGCGCTGAACACCGGCACGGGGATGCCCGCCTTCGCGGCCACGCCCACCAGCCGGCGCCACGCGGGCCCCATCTTCTCCAGCACCGGCGCGAAGGCGTCCGACACCATGAGGTTGGGCAGGTCCGGCTGCTTCTCGAAGGACTCGCGCAGCGGGGTGAGCAGCTTCGCGCGGATGATGCAGCCGCCCCGCCAGATGCGCGCCATCTCCGCCAGGGAGATGTTCCACTTGTACTCGGTGGACGCCGCCTGGATGAGCCGCATGCCCTGCGCGTACGTCACCACCCGCGCCGCGTAGAGCGCGTCATGCGCCCACTGCGCCAGCTGCGCCTTCTCCTCCGAGGAGAGCGTCTCGGAAGGGCCCTTCAGCTTCGCGCTCGCCGCCACGCGCTCGTCCTTCATGGAGGACAGGTTGCGTGCGTCCAGCGCCGAGGCGATGGAGGGCACCGGGACGCCCAGGTCCAACGCCACCTGCACCGTCCACTTGCCCGTGCCCTTCTGGCCCGCCTTGTCCAGCACCAGGTCCACCAGCGGCCTGCCCGTCTCCGCGTCCTTCTTGCGCAGCACCTGGATGCTGGTCTCCAGCAGGAAGGACTCGGCGATGCCCTGGTTCCACTGGGAGAACAGGTCCGCCACCGCCTCCGCGCCCAGGCCCAGGCCCCGGCGCAGCACGTCGTACGTCTCCGCCAGCAGCTGCATGTCCGCGTACTCGATGCCGTTGTGCACCATCTTCACGAAGTGGCCGGCGCCGTCCGGCCCCACGTGGGTGACGCACAGGCCGGACTCCGCGCGCGCGGCGATGGCCTCCAGCACGGGGCGCACCAGCGCGTACGCCTCCGGCGGGCCGCCCGGCATGATGGACGGGCCGTGGCGCGCGCCCTCCTCACCGCCCGACACGCCGATGCCCAGAAAGTGCAGCCCCTTCGCCTTGCACAATTCCTCGCGGCGGCGCGTGTCGAGGAACCAGGAGTTGCCCGCGTCCATGATGACGTCGCCGGGCGACAGCAGCGGGAAGAGCCGCTCCATCATCTGGTCCACCGCCGCGCCCGCCGTCACCATCAGCAGCACCCGGCGCGGGCGCTCCAGCCGCTGGACGAACTCCTCCAGCGACGCGGTGCCCTTCAGCTCCTCGTGGCCGTACTTCTCGTGCATCTGGTCGATGCGCTCGGGGTGGCGGTCCCACGCCGTCACCCGGAAGCCGTGGTCCGCGATGTTGAGGGCGAGGGCCGCCCCCATGACTCCCATGCCCGCCACGCCAAACTGCGCGCCCGCTGTGTCACCCATGGTTCCTCCAGAAGTCTTGGTTCCGCACGGCCGCTCACCGTCCAGCGGCGGTCGGGTCCAGCATCCACTGCGTGTTCGTCACCCGCGCCGCCGGCAGCGACAGGTCCCCCGCCAGCGCCCGGCGCACCGCGTCCGCCTTGCCCGCGCCCGCCACCAGGTTGAGCACGGCGCGCGCCGAGAGCAGCACCGGCAGCGTCAACGTCATCCGCCACGGCGGCGGCTTGGGGCCGACAATCGCCAGCACCCGCCGCTCGCGCTCCTCCAGCGCCGGGTGACCGGGGAAGAGGCTGGCCGTGTGCCCGTCTGGCCCCATGCCGAGCAGGACGACATCCAGCACCGGGGGCAGCGTGGCCTCGTACTCGCGCGCGGCGGTGTCCCGGTCCGCCCGCTCGCCTTGCATGCGGAACACCTGCGAGGAGGGCAGCCGCAGCGGCTTGAGCAGCGTGTCCTCCACCATGCGGTAGTTGCTGTCCGCGTGGTCCGGCGGCACGAAGCGCTCGTCCACGAAGAAGACGTCCACCCGCTCCCAGGGAAGCTTCGCCTCCGCGAGCGCGCGGTAGGCGGGGACCGGCGTGCCGCCGCCGGACAGGGCGAGGCTCGCGCGCGGGCGCGTGGCGAGCGCGTCCTGGAGCGAGCGCGCCATCCACGCGGCGGCCTCGTGGGCGAGCGACTCGGAGGGAACGATGGTCGGCGGGGCGAAGCTCATAGCTGGGTCCACCTCCGGCCGTTGCGGGCCAGCAGGGCGGCGGCGGCTTCCGGGCCGGACGTGCCGGGCGCGTACGGGTGCAGCTCGCCGCCCTCGCCGGACTCCAGCGCCTGGAGGATGGGCGTCACGTAGCTCCACGCCTGCTCCACGCTGTCCTGCCGCGCGAAGAGGGTGGCATTGCCGCGCATGCAGTCCAGCAGCAGCCGCTCGTACGCCTCCGGCACCGGCTTGGCGAAGCTCTCCGCGTAGTTGAAGTCCATGGTGACGCCCGCGATGCTCACGTCCTCACCGGGCACCTTGGACTCGAAGGACAGGGCGATGCCCTCCTTGGGCTGGATGCGCAGGGTGAGCACGTTGGGCTGCAGGCGCTGGCACGTGGCGCCCTCGCCGGAGAAGAGGCCCACCGGCACCGACTTGAAGTGGATGGACACCTCCGTCAGGCGCTGCTTCAGGTTCTTCCCCGCGCGCAGGTAGAAGGGCACGCCCTGCCAGCGCCACGAGTCCACGTTCATCTTCATGGCCACGTACGTGGGCGTGCGCGAGTCGGGCTTCACGCCCTTCTCCTGGCGGTAGCCCTCGTACTGGCCCGCCACCACCGCCTGCGCCACGTCGCGGCCCTCCAGCGGGCGCAGCGCGCGGAAGACCTTGTTCTTCTCGTCGCGGATGTCCTCCGCGCCGAAGGACACCGGCGGCTCCATGGCGCACAGCGCGAGCACCTGGAGCAGGTGGTTCTGCACCATGTCCCGGATGACGCCCGTCTCGTCGTAGAAGCCGCCGCGGCCCTCCACGCCAATCTTCTCCGCCGCGGTGATTTCCACGTGGTCGATGTGGTTGCGGTTCCACAGTGGCTCGAAGATGGCGTTGGCGAAGCGGAAGACGAGGATGTTCTGCACCGTCTCCTTGCCCAGGTAGTGGTCGATGCGGAACACCTGCTTCTCGTCCAGCACCGCCGACAGCTGGCGGTTCAGCTCGCGCGCGCTCTCCAGGTCGTGGCCGAAGGGCTTCTCGATGACCAGCCGCCGCCAGGACTTCTGGTGGGGCTTCTCCTGCCGCGGCAGCAGGCCGGCCTGGGCGAGGCCGTTGAGTATCTGGGGGAAGGTGGAGGCCGGCGTGGCCATGTAATAGAGCTGGTTGCCGTCGGTGCCGTGGTGCTTGGAGACCTGCTCCAGCTTCTCCTTCAGGCGGACGAAGGAGGCCGGGTCGTCGTAGGCGCCGGAGACGACCTCCAGGCGCGGGGCGAAGCGCTGCCAGGTGGACTCGTCCAGCGGCTGCGTGCGGGCGAACTTCTGGAGCCCCTCCTTCACGTGCTCGCGGAAGGCGTCTCCCTCCAGCTTGGAGCGGCTGTAGGCGACGATGGCGAAGTGGTCCGGGAGGAGGTTGGCGCGGTCCAGCTCGAACAGCGCGGGGAACAGCTTGCGCTCGGCCAGGTCTCCGGTGGCGCCGAAGATGACCACCGTGCACGGGTCCGGACGCCCGGCGCGCACCACCGGGTCTCCTTCACGGGGATGGGTCTCGATGTGCAGCCCCTGCGCGTCCATGCCGCTGCCTCCTCCGGGTTCGACTGGGGCGGGCACCTTCGCCGCCTTCATCGTCGCCGGGCAAGTTGAGAGTGCGCGCAGTGATGGGGGCGTGACGTCCGCTCCGACCGGGGAGTGACCTGGACGTCAGTCCCCACGCACGCTTCTTCCGCCCTCTGCTAACGGGCGGGCCGTGCGGGCGCCAGCGGGACGTTCAAATGTCGCCGTTCGCGGCGTGCATGGCCCCGCCGTAGGAGCAGGACCGGGTGGCGGGTGTTCATCCGCCCGGCTGCCGTGGGAATACGCGGGCACGCAGCGCTTCCGTCCTCCGGCGCCGGTGCGCATCGCCCTCGTCGAGCAGCGTGGCCAGCGAGTAGTGGCGCAGCGCGGGGACCAGCTTCCCCTCGCGCTCCAGCGCCTCGCCGCGCTCCTCGGCCAGGTCCGCGAGCCGCTCCCGCGTGTCGGCGTCCGGCAGCGCGTCCCAGGGCTTGTAGGAGAAGACGCAGCGCCAGCGCTTCAGGCCCCGCTCCGCCTCGCCCTCCTGGATGTCCTGCTCGAACAGGAGCGCCAGTGCCTCCCGGTCCGGGGCCAGGGCCGCGTCCTTGCCGCCGGGGCAGCGCGGGTCCTCCCTGTCGGTGAGGCCCACGAGCTGCCAGTGGTCGCTTCCCAGGGCGCGGAACTGCGACATCAGCTGCTGGAACCCGCGCAGGTGCCCGCTGGGGCCGTGCGCGTCCAGCAACACGGGAGGCCCCTCCGAGACGAGGTAGTCCTCCATCGCCGGGTAGTTGCCCGCGTGGTGCGCCAGCGCGTAGTCCGCCAGCCCGGCCACGTCGATGACCTCCGCCCGGCGCATCACCATCGCCTGCCCGCCCAGGTCCGGGTACCCCACCAGGGGGCGCGCCTGCCCGAGCCTGTCCGCCATCTCCTTCACGTGGCGGAAGCGCCCCGCGATGAAGTCGTACGGCAGCTCCGGCGAGGCCTTGATGTGGGGCGCGCGCAGCACCGACACCTTCAGGGCCGGCACGCCGACGAAGAGCACACCCACCCCCGCCATGGCCACCACGCCCCGCGCCGGCCACGTCCACCGCGCGTCCCGCCCGCGGAGCCAGCCGGCCCACGCGCGCACGCCGGACAGTCCCGCCGCCATGCCCACGCCCAGCAGCGGCACCAGGGGCGCGAGGAAGCGCCACTCGCGCATCCAGTCCCCGGAGCGCCACGCGAAGTACCCGCCGCTGGCGAGGAAGAGCGCCGCGAGCGCCGCCGTCCGAGCGCGCGCGGCGCCTCCCGCCAGGCCCAGCACCACGCCCACCGCGGCGAGCTGGCAGAGCCGCGCGTGCTCCGCGAGGTAGTGGCGCACGTAGCCGGGCCCGTCGAACTGCCAGAGCCGCTTGGCGTAGTACGTGTTGGGCAGCAGGTCCGCGAAGTACACCCAGCGCACCAGGAGCCACCCGCCCACCAGGAGGAGCAGCCACAGCGCGATGCCCAGCGCCTGCCGTCCCGTCCAGCGCCGCTCCAGCGCGCGGTGCACGAGCCAGAGCCCGCCGGCCGCGGCGGTGTAGAGGACGCCCTCCGGGCGCGTGAGGCACAGCAGGCCCAGCGCCAGCCCCGCGCTCGCGCCCACCCCCGTGCGCAGCTGCCGCAGCAGCAGCACGCCGGCGGCGGCGAGGAGGAAGGACTGGAGGCCGGTCTCCATGCCGCTCGAAATCCACGTCGCGTACGTGGGACTGGTGGCGGCCACCCACGGCGCGGCGGCGTCCTCCAGGCGCGGGGCCCGGCGCTCCGACGCGGAGCCCCACAGCGCGAAGAGGGGCAGCGCCAGCAGGCCGAAGATGATGCCCAGCGTGTGCGCGTACGTGTCCGGCGGCAGGTCCAGCGGGTGGCTCAGTCCCAGCAGCAGCGTCCAGAGCGGGTTGGAGAAGCCCTCCACCGGCTGCGAGGCCTCGGTGACGCGCAGGCCTTCGCCGCTGAAGAAGGTGTGGCCGTACGCGATGGAGATGGCCGCGTCGTCCACGATGGGCACGGCCATGTAGCCGCAGAGGTAGGCCAGCGCCGCCACCGCCGCCAGGACGAGCCCGGCCGTCAGCCACGCCTCCACGCCCGACAGGGGCCGGGCGGGGGGAGGAGAAGTGTCCGTGGGAGAGGGCAGGCCCATGTATGTGCGCGTCTATGTCAGGAACCCCGGGGTTTCCAGTGCGAGTGCGGCCTGGCAGGCGGCCTGCCTCGACGCGGAGGGGCGTGGAGCCCGGGGGGCCGGAAGATGGTATGCCCTGGGCCCTCGCCATGAAGTACGCCGTCACGCTCTGGTTCTGGCTCGTCTTCGCGCTCACCGCCCCGGTGCTCTTCACGCTGGGGGCGCTGCTGCTGTTCGTCACGTACCCCTTCGACAGGGACCGCCGGCTGCTGCACGCGCTGGTGTGCCGCTGGTGCCATGGGCTGTGGCTGCACGCGTCGCCGGGCTGGCGCACGCGCGTGGAGGGCCGCGAGCTCTTGCCGAGCGGGCCGTGCGTGCTGGTGGTGAATCACCAGTCCGCCGCGGACATCCTGGCCGTCATGGGCCTGCGCTACCCGTACAAGTTCGTGGCCAAGGCGTCGCTGTTCTCCCTGCCGCTGGTGGGGTGGATGATGTCGCTTTTGGCCTACGTCCCCATCGTCCGCGGCTCCTCCACCGCGCTGCACCAGCTGATGGACCCGTGCCGCAAGTGGCTGCGCCGGGGCATGCCGGTGCTCATCTTCCCGGAGGGCACCTACTCCAACGGAGGCCAGCTGCTGCCCTTCAAGCGCGGCGCGTTCCAGCTGGCGCTGGAGGAGCACGTGCCGGTGGTGCCGGTGGTGGTGGAGGGCACGCCCCAGCTGCTGGACGGCGATGGCCCCTGGATGTTCCCGCGCGCCTCCATCCGCGTGCGGGTGCTGCCGCCGCTGCCGCCCGAGACGTTCGGCCCCGACCCGGTGGCGCTCGCCAACCGCGTACGCTCGCTGTACGAGCAGACCCTGTCCGCCACCGGCTGAGCCGGCCGCGGCGGTGAACGAAAGGAAGCCCCATGCGCCTGCCCCTCTTCCAGGTGGATGCCTTCTCCTCCCGCGTCTTCGGTGGCAACCCCGCCGCGGTGTGCCCGCTGGACGCGTGGCTTCCGGACGCGGACCTGCAGGCCATCGCCCTGGAGAACAACCTCTCCGAGACGGCCTTCTTCGTCCGCGAGGCCGACGGCTTCCGGCTGCGCTGGTTCACTCCCACGCAGGAGGTGGACCTGTGCGGCCACGCCACGCTCGCGGCGGCGTGGGTGCTCTTCCAGCGCTGGGAGGTGGGGCTGGAGCGCGTGGAGTTCGCCTCGCGCTCCGGGCCGCTGGTGGTGACGCAGGAGGCGGACGGGTGGCTGGCCATGGACTTCCCCTCGCGGCCACCCACGCCGTGCCCGGTGCCCGCCGGGCTGGCGGAGGCGCTGGGGGCGGCGCCTCGCGAGACGCTCGCCTCCAGGGACCTGGTGGCCGTCTTCGACTCGGAGGAGCAGGTGCGCGCGCTGCGGCCGGACCTGGCGCGGCTGGCGACGCTGGACACCTTCGCGGTGGTGCCGACGGCGCCGGGGAAGGACTGCGACTTCGTGTCGCGCTTCTTCGCGCCGCGCGCGGGCGTGCCGGAGGACCCGGTGACGGGCTCCGCGCACTGCTCGCTGGTGCCGTACTGGGCGAAGCGGCTGGGCAAGCCCGCGCTCGCCGCCCGGCAGGTGTCCGCGCGCGGCGGCGAGCTGCGCTGCGAGGAGCGGGGCTCGCGCGTGCGCATCGCCGGCCAGGCCGCGCTGTACCTGGAGGGCTTCATCACCTGGTGAGGTGTTGTGGAGGCAACCGGGTTGTAAAAAGCCGACAGTGGCGCAGCACGGGGTGTGGGCGGACAAGATGACGGACTGAAGCCGCGCTCCTCGTGCGGTAGCTTCGCCGGCCATGCGTACCCACCTCGTGACGTCGCTGTTGCTCCTGGTTTTGTGTTCCCCTTCATGGGCCGCGGTGCCTGCCGGTTTCACGGAAACGAACTACACGTCCAACCTGCTGTCGCCCGCCACGGGCATGGCGTGGGCGCCGGATGGCTCGGGACGCCTGTTCGTCATCTTGAAGAATGGCGTGGTGCGCACGGTGGCGATGAAGAATGGCGCCCTGGAGACGCAGACGGGGACGAACACGCCCGTCTCCAGCGTCTTCGCGACGGAGCCCGCCGTCTACACCACCAACGAGTGCGGGCTCATCGGCATCGCGTTCGACCCGAACTACGTGGTCAACCGCTACGTCTACTTCTTCGTCACCGTCTCCTCTTCCGAGCAGCGCATCGTCCGCTACACGGACGCCAATGGCGTGGGCACCGCGCGCACGGAGGTCGTCACCCGGCTTCCCACCGCCGGGCAGAACCATGACGGCGGGGGCCTGGGCTTCGGCCCGGACGGGAAGCTCTACTGGTCCATTGGCGACCTGGGCAACGGCTCCGGTGTGGATGCCGACCTGACGTCGCTCGCGGCGAAGGTGGGCCGCGCCAACCTGGACGGCACGCCCGCCAACGACAACCCCTTCAACGACGGCGTGGGCCCCAACAACGAGTACATCTGGGCGCGCGGCTTCCGCAATCCCTTCACGCTCACCTTCCAGCCGTCCACCGGGAAGCTGTGGAGCAACACCGTGGGCACGGGCTACGAGCAGGTCTTCGTGGTGGGCAGGAGAGACCACGCCGGCTTCGGCGAGTACGAGAACAACCAGCCCGCCAACGGGTACATCCAACCCGTCATCAAGTACCGCACCAATGGCAGGGATACGCGCAACCTCACCCCGGGCGGTGCGGTGCGCAGCGGGGGCGTCACGACGTTCACCACCACCGGGGCGCACGGCTTCCGCAAGGGCGAGAAGCTCACCCTCGCGGGTGTGGGCGACGCGAGCTTCAACGGCACCTTCTATGTCGCCAGCGCGCCCGCCGCGCCCGACGCCACCACCTTCACCGTGGCCCAGCCGGGGCAGCCGGATGCGAGCAGCGGCGGCGGCACCGCGACGACGCAGGCGCTGGGCGGCTCCATCACCGGCGGCACCTTCTATGACGCCACGCTCTTTCCTCCGGAGTACCGCGGCAACTTCTTCTTCGGGGACTACAACTCCGCGCAGGTGACGCGCGCCACGCTGGCCGCGGACAACTCGGTGGCCACGGTGGACGAGTGGGGCACGGGCTTCTCGGCGAACGTGGACCTGTCGGTGGGGCCGGACGGGGCGCTGTACGCGCTCGGGTACACCAACGGCACCGTGCGCCGCATCACCCCGTCCGCGCCCGGGCAGAAGCTGGTGGTGTCCGGGCTCAACCTGCGTGTGGTGGAGGGCGGTCGAACCGCCTTCACCGTGCGCCTGGCCCAGGCTCCCACGGCGGACGTCACGGTGCAGGTGACACGGGCGATGGGGGGCTCGGAGGACCTGAGCGTCTTCAGCGGCGAGTCGCTCACCTTCTCCCCGACGGACTGGGGCGTTCCCCGCGCGGTGACGCTCGCGGCGGTGGAGGACGAGGACTCGGTGGAGGATGTCGCCACCTTCATGGTGACGGCGGCGGGGCTCGGGCAGGAGTCGGTGGTGGTCACCACCATCGACAACAACGCCCCCAAGCTGGTGCTGTCCTCCGCGCAGGTGTCCGTCCCGGAGAACGGCACCGCCACCTTCGAAGTGTCACTGACGAAGCGGCCCTCGGGCAACGTCACCGTCACCGTGGCCCGTACGCTGGGCGACGCGGACATCACGGTGCAGGATGGGGCCTCGCTCGCCTTCACGACCTCGAACTGGAGCACGCCGAAGACTGTCACGCTGCGGGCCGCGTCGGACGCGGACAACCTGGCCGGAGTCGCCACCATCACCGTGGCCGCGCCGGAGCTGGATGCGCGCGAGGTGGTGGCCACCGAGATGGATGACGAGCCGCTGGCTCCCATCATCACCTCCACGCCCATCACCACCGCGGTGGTGGGCAACCCCTACCGCTACGACGTGGAGGCAGAAGGCCGGCCGGCCCCGGCCTACTCGCTGGTGGGCACGGTGCCGGAGGGGATGTCCCTGGACGCGGCCACCGGCCTCGTCTCCTGGACGCCCTCTGCGGTGGGCACGGCGGACGTCGTCGTGCGGGTGAGCAACGGCGAGGTGCCGGTCGCGGAGCAGGCCTTCACCATCACGGTGAAGGAAGATGAAGCGCCGCGCGCCGTCCTCACGCGCCCCGAGGAGGGAGAGCGCGTGTCCGGTGCCACGGCCGAGTTCTTCGGCGACTGCGTGGACGACGTGGGCTGCACGCGCGCCGAGTTCTACGTGGACGGCGTGCTGGAATTCACGGACACGCGCACGGACAACCACTTCCACTTCGGCGGCGAGCACAACCGCTGGGACACCACGGGGCTGACGCCGGGCGAGCACACGGTCCGCTTCGTCGTGGTGGATACCTCGGGGAAGCAGTCAGAGGTGCAGGTGACGGTGTGCGCCGGTGAAGAGGGCTGCTCGCTGGAACAGCCGGACGCGGGGACGGGCGAGCAGGACGCGGGGACGGGCGGGCCGGACGCGGGGACGGGTGGGCAGGACGCGGGGACGGGCGGGCCGGACGCGGGGACGGGTGGGCCGCGGGAGCCGGAGGACGACAGCGGCTGCGGCTGCGGCGCGGCCCCGGTGGCGCCGCTCGCGTGGCTGGCCCTGGGGGCGCTGGCGCTGCGGCGGAGGCGGGCGCGCGGGGACTGAGTCGCCTGGCTCAGCCTGACGTCCGGGCGCGCTCGGTGGGGCGCTCGGACGCGGCGTCCAGCGCCTCGCCCAGGTCCAGCGCGGGGGCCAGGAGGACCTCCAGCTCGTCCGCGGTTCCCGGCACGCTGAGCCACGTCAGCTCCAGCGTGCCGTCCGCGAGGGCGCAGAAGGTGTCCGGGTCTCGCAGCGCCAGCAGGTGCTCGCGCACGGAGGGCGTGCGGAGCACCGAGAGGGCCCGGGGCGTGAGGCGCTGCTGGTCGAGCACCCGGGCGACGGCGTCCGCGCCCAGCTCGTCGTCCCGGATGCCGAGCCACACGAGGAGGCCTTCCTTCACCTCGTCGCTCCGGAGGGTCAGCTCCCGGGGCAGCACGTCGCTGACGTCCAGCCGCACCACGGTGCGGGTCGGGCTATCGCCGTCCGTATCCCTCACCGTGAACGCGGAGAGAGGGCGGCCCGTGGACCGGCGCACCTCCAGCCGGGACAGGGTGCCGGTGGAGGCCCAGCCGTTCCGCTGCGCGAAGGTGGTCCACGCGTGCTGCCGCCGCCGCAGGTTCCAGACGGCGAAGACGACGGCGCCCCCGAGGAGCGAGACGAGCAGGAGCTGGGTGAAGGACATGGGCGGGCATCTTCTTCCGCCATTGGCGCGGACCGCCAGCCACCCCAGGGTGGCAAAGCTGGCGCTCCTGAAGAGGACGCCCCGGAGCCCGGCGGACCTGGGGTGTGAGCAGCTCCGCACCGGGAGGCGGTGGCCAGCCACCTCCGCGCGTGGGGTGGGAGGGGAGGACCCGCCAGGGGAGTCGCCTTCGTAACTGCGCGGACTTCCAGGAACTTGCGCGCATGTCAGAGCGAGCGAGTAAGGGAGCAAGCGCCTGCCGCTTGGAGCGGGTGGCTTCCCCAGGGGAGGCTGCCCGCGGCCCGAGCGCCGCGGGGCGAGGGAGGGTGGACGCGGGATGCGCCTGCTGCACACGTCGGACTGGCACCTGGGGCACACGCTGTACGACGTCTCGAGGGAGGCGGAGCACGCGGCCTTCCTCGACTGGCTGCTGGACACGCTGGAGGCGCACGCGGTGGATGCGCTGCTGGTGTCCGGCGACATCTTCGACACCGCCAACCCCGGCGCGGACGCGCAGGCGGCCTGGTACCACTTCGTCGCGCGCGCCCGCAGGCGGCTGCCCCGGCTGGACGTGGTCGTCATCGGCGGCAACCACGACTCGGCCGCGCGGCTGGACGCGCCGGACCCGCTGTTCGCCGCGCTCGGCGTGCGCGTGGTGGGCGGCCTGCCGCGTGCGCGCGGGGAGCTGGAGCTGGAGCGGCTCCTGGTGCCGCTGCACGACGCGAAGGGGCGCGTGGGCGCGTGGGTGGCGGCGGTGCCGTACCTGCGGCCCGCGGACCTGCCGCCCGTGCCGGTGGAGGCGGGAGACCGGCTGGTGGAGGGCGTGCGCGCGGTGTACGGCGAGGTGCTGTCCGCGGCGCGGCGCAGGCGCCAGCCCGGACAGGCGCTGGTGGCCATGGGCCACTGCTACATGACGGGCACGGAGCTGTCCGCGCTCAGCGAGCGGAAGATTCTGGGCGGCAACCAGCACGCGCTGCCGGTGGACCTGTTCCCGGAGGACGTGGCGTACGCGGCGCTGGGGCACCTGCACAAGGCGCAGCGGGTGGGGGGGCGCGAGGGGGTGCGCTACAGCGGCTCGCCGCTGCCGCTGTCGCTGTCGGAGGCGGGCTACCGGCACCAGGTGTTGCTGGTGGAATTGAAGGGTGACGCGCTGGAAGGCGTGCGGCCGCTGACGGTGCCGCGCACCACGGACATGGTGCGCGTGCCCGCGCGCGAGGCGGTGCCCCTGGAGGAGGTGGTGGCGCTGCTGGAGGCGCTGCCGGAGCGCGAGGAGGCCTCGCCGGAGTGGACGCGGCCCTACCTGGAGGTCTGCGTGGCGCTGCCCCGTCCGGAGCCGTCGCTGCGGCAGAAGGTGGAGAAGGTGCTGGAGGGCAAGGCGGTGCGGCTGGTGAAGCTGACTCCGGCGTACACGGGTACGGGCGGCGCATTGGCCGAAGCGCAGCCGGGCCTGTCCCTGAAGGAGCGCACGCCCGAGGACGTCTTCCGCGCGCGCTACGCGAGGGACTTCCAGGAGCCGCCGTCCCCGGTGCTGCTGGAGGCCTTCCACACGCTGCTGGCCGAGGTGGAGGAGGCGTCATGAAGATTCTGGCCATCCGTGGCGCCAACCTGACGAGCTTCGCGGGCGACTTCGCCCTGGAGCTGGACCGGCCGCCGCTCGACAGGCTGGGCCTGTTCGCGATTACCGGTGCCACGGGCGCCGGGAAGAGCACGCTGCTGGACGCGATGTGCCTGGCGCTGTTCGACCGCACGCCCCGGCTGGGCGGGCGTGGCGGCGCGCCGGTGGGCCGGGCGGATGAAGAGGAGGAGGCGCGGCTGTCGGCGTACGACGTGCGCGGCATGCTGCGGCGCGGGGCGGGCGAGGGCTACGCCGAGGTGGACTTCCAGGGGAAGGACGGCAAGCGCTACCGGGCGCGCTGGTCGGTGTGGCGCGCGCGCAGCCGCGCGGAGGGGCGCTTCCGGCCGCAGGAGATGATGCTGACGGAGGTGGCCAGCGCGCAGCAGTTCGGCCGCACCAAGAGCGAGGTGCTGGCGGCCATCCAGGAGCGGCTGGGGCTGTCGTTCGACCAGTTCCGCCGCTCGGCGCTGCTGGCGCAGGGCGAGTTCGCGGCCTTCCTCAAGGCGGATGCCAGCGAGCGCGCGGAGCTGCTGGAGCGGATGACGGGCACGGAGGTGTACAGCCGGCTGTCCGTCGCCGCGCACGAGAAGAACCGCGCGGAGCAGGAGGAGCTGACGCGGCGGGCGCAGGGGCTGGCGGCGATTGCGCTCATGTCCGAGGCGGACCGCGAGGCGGCGCAGGCGCGGCTCGGCGAGGAGGCCGGGGCGAGGGCGGCGGCGGAAGCTCAATTGGAGGCGGCGGAGGGGGCGGCGGCCTGGCACTCGGAGCGGGCGGAGCTGCAGGGGGCGGAGCTGGCGGCGGAGGCGAAGGCCACGGAGGCCGCGCAGTCACTGGAGGAGGCGGCGCCCCGCGCGGCACGGCTGGAGGAGGTGCGCGCGGCGGAGTCCTTCCGGGGCGCGGTGGCGGCGGCGGAGGGCGCGGAGCGGCGGTGGACGGAGGCGCAGGCCGCGCAGGTGGCCCGGGCCTCGGAGGCGGAGAAGGCGCTGGCGGAGTCGGCGGCCCGCGGGGTGGTGCTGCTGGACGCGGAGCGGGCGAGGACGGGGGCGCACGACGCGGAAGAGGCGGCGAGGCCCGCGCTGGAGGAGGCGGCGGGGCTGGATGCCCGGCTGGCCGTGGTGGCGCGGGAGGCGGAGGAGGCGCGCAAGCGCGCGGAGACTTCGCGCGGGGCGGCGGGGACGGCGAAGGCGGAATTGGAGGCGGTGCTGGCCCGCGAGGCGGCGGCGCGCGCGGAGGGTGAGGGCGCGCGCAGGTGGCTGACGGAGAAGGCGCACTGGGTCGCCCTGGCGGGTGAGTGGCCCCGCTGGCAGCGCGAGCTGGAGCGCTACGAGGCGGCGCTGGGCGACGGGCGGAAGGCGCGCGAGGAGGCCGGGCGGCTGCGCGGAGACGTGGACCGGCTGCGCGGGGACGTGACGCTGCGGCGGGAGGAGAAGGCCAAGGCCGCCGAGGCCGAGGAGATGGCGCAGGCGGCGGCCACGCATGCGGAGGCCGCGGAGGGGGCAGAGGCGGGCGCGGCACGGCGTGCGCTGCGCGAGTCGCTGCTGGCGCGGCAGGACGTGCTGCGGGCGCTGGAGGTGGCAAGGGAAGGGCTGACGTCTGATGTGGCGGAGGTGCGCGCCGCCGAGGGCGAGGCCGCGAAGGCGAAGGCAGAGGCGGATGCGGCGGAAGGTGAGGCCCGGGAGGCGGCGACCCGGCGGGCGGAGCGCGAGGCCGCGCTGAAGGAGGCTCGCCGGGCGCTGTCGATGGCGCAGGCGACGCAGAGCTATACGTCCCACCGCGCCCTGCTGCGCGAGGGCGAGGCGTGCCCGCTGTGCGGGGCCACCGAGCATCCGTATGCCCGCGAGGTGTCCGCGCTGGATGGACTGGTGGCGGAGTCCACGGCGCGCGTGGAGACGCTGGAGGCGGAGCGGGCCGAGGCCAGTCGCACCGAGATGGAGGCCAGCGCCAAGGGCGCGGCGGCCCGTGCCCGCGCGGGACAGGCGGGGGCTCGCCGTGACACGGCCGCGGCCCGGAGCGCGGAGCACCGCGCGGCGTGGGGCGGGGCGCGTGAGAGGTGGCTGCGCGCGGTGTCCGGGCCTCGCGGCGGCACGGCGTTGTCAGACGTGCGCGCGGTGTCCGGGCCTTTCGGAGGCACGGCGTTGTCAGACGTGCGCGAGGTGCCGGGTGCCTCGCTGGCGTCCGGTCCCGGAGCGGGCGCGGCGTCGTCGGGGGCGGCACACGACGCATCCCTGCCTTCGGAGTCGGGTGAGGACGCCGACGCCGGCGCCTGGCTGCGCGCGGCGCATGCCGAGGTGCAGGAGCGGCTCGCCGCGCTCAAGGCCGAGGAGGAGGCCGCGGAGGGGCTCGCCCGCGCGGCACGCGAGGCCCGGGCCGCGCTGGAGACGCAGCGCATGCGGCGCGAGGCGGCGGCGGAGATGCTCCGGCGCGCCGAGGAGTTGCTCACCCGGGCGGAGGGCGCGCTCAACGAGGTGCTGGCCCGCGTGGAGGCGGCGGAGGCCATCCGCCGGCAGGTGCTCGCGGACGTGGCGCCCGTCTTCGCCCAGGACGAGGGCTGGGAGGCGAAGCTGGAGGCGGACCCCGCCACCTTCCGGGGCAACTGCGCGAAGCGCGTGGCCCTGTGGAAGACGAAGGAAGAGGCCCGGCAGAAGGCTGAAGGCCGCGAGGCCGAGGAGCAGAAGCACCGCGCCCGCGCCCAGGGACTCGTGGACGTCAGCACCCAGCACGCCGAGGAGCACGCGAAGCTCGCCGCGCTCAAGGAGGAGGAGCGGAGCGAGGTGGCCCGGGCTCGCGCCGCGCTGCTGGACGGCCGCTCCACCGAGGACGTGCGCGCGGAGCTGCGCGCCCGGCTGGAGGCCGCGGTGGAGTCCTTCGAGCGCGCCCGCAGGGCCGCGGACGCCGCGAAGCAGGCGGAGCGCGTGGCCGCCGCCCGCGCCGAGGACGCCCTGCGCGCGCGTGCCGACGCCATCGAGGCGAGGGAGTCCGCGCGCGCCGCCCTGGCGGAACAGCTCTCCGCCCGGGGCACCACGCTGGAGGCGGTGAAGGCGCTGCTGGCCCACGACGCCGCGTGGTGCGAGGCGGAGGCGCGGGCCCTGTCCGCGCTGCGCGAGGCGCTCGCCCAGACGCGCGCGGTGCTGGCGGAGCGGCGGGAGCGGCGCACGCGGCACGAGGAGTCCGGCCCCCCGGCCCTGTCCGAGTCCGACGCGAAGCCCGCCTGCGAGCGGCTGCGCGCCGACGTGGCGGCCCGCCGCCACGCCGAGGCCTCGCTGCGCGCCCGCCTGGAGTCCGACGACGCGGCCCGGGCGCGGCACGGCACGGAGGCCGCGGCCCTGGAGGAGCGTCGGCGCGAGGCGGAGGTGTGGAAGGCGCTGGGCGAGCTCATCGGCTCGCATGACGGCAAGCGCTTCAAGGTGTTCGCCCAGAGCCTCACGCTGGACGCGCTGCTGCTGCACGCCAACGCCCACTTGAGGGAATTGGCGCGGCGCTACCGGCTGATGCGCGTGCCGGGGCACGACCTGGACCTGCAGGTGGTGGACGGGGACATGGGCGACGAGGTGCGCAGCGTGGCCAGCCTCTCCGGCGGAGAGAGCTTCCTGGTGTCGCTGGCGCTCGCGCTGGGGCTCGCCTCGCTGTCGTCCGAGACGACGCAGGTGGAGACGCTCTTCATCGACGAGGGCTTCGGCACGCTGGACCCGGAAACGCTGGAGGTGGCCCTGGCCACGCTGGACGCGCTCCAGGCCACGGGCCGGCAGGTGGGCATCATCTCCCACGTCAGCGGGCTGGCCGAGCGCATCGGCGTCCAGGTGCGCGTGGTGAAGCAGGGCGGAGGCCGCAGCCGGCTTGTGGTGGAGGGAGACCCGGGCATGGTGCCGCCCGCGGTGGGCCAGCAGGTGGCGTGAGGCGAGGGGCTTTACGCCTCAGGCTTCGGTGCCCATCAGCCCGCGCACCACGGCGGCCACCGCCAGCGGCGTGGCCACGCGGTCATCACACAGCGGCGCGAGCGCCCGGGCGAACTGCTCCGCGGCCTTGAAGCGCTGCGCGGGGTGGGGCGCCAGCGCGCGCTCCAGCACCAGCGCCAGCGCGTCGGACACCTCCGGCACCAGCTGGCGGATGGGCGTCACCCGGCCTCCGCGGATGGAGGACTCCACCTCGTCACCGGGGCCGGAGGGGAAGGGGGACTCCAGCGACAGCAGCTCGTACAGCAGCACCGCCGCCGCCCACAGGTCCACCGCCACGGACACGTCGCCCGCAATCAGCTCCGGCGAGCGGTAGTGCTGCTTGCCCAGGCGCCGCGCATCCAGCGCCAGGCCCGCGCGCGAGCGGGCCACGCCGAAGTCCGCCAGCTTCACCTCGCCCGTGCGCGACAGCAGCACGTTGTGCGGGGACACGTCGCAGTGCACCACGCCCAGCGGCCGTCCCGTGGTGCTGGTGGCATGGTGCGCGTGCGCCAGCGCCTCCAGCACCTGCCGGACGATGAGCACGGAGATGTCGATGGGCAGTTGAATCCGGCGGCGCCGGCACTGGGCCAGCACGCGGCCCAAGTCCGGCCCCTCCACCAGCTCCATCGCCAGGTAGCCGCCATCCGGCAGCTCGCCGTACTCCACGAAGCCGACGATGTGCGGGTGGTTCAGGCACCGCGCCAGCTCTGCCTCGTGGAGGAGCTGCTCGCGGGCCTCGGCGTCTCGCGCGCGCTCGGGGCGCACCCGCTTGATGGCCACCCGCTCTCCGGCCCGGGGCCCCTGCCGCATCCGCGCGAGGAACACCTCCGCCATGCCCCCGCGCCCCAGCCGCGACAGCAGCTCGAAGCGGCCACAGTCGCGCGGCCAGGTCTCCGACGTGCCGTCCATCGTCAGCCCGTGCCGCCGACCAGGCTCGCCAGGTACTGGTCCAGCGTCTGGGAGAAGGTGGCGTCGTCGCTGAGGAACGCGAGCCCCACGCCACCGGTGTACGGGTCATCCACCACGTGCACCACCACCGCGTCGCCCTGCAGCCGGTTCCCGTTGGGCAGCTTCACGTCCACGGTGACGACGCTGTCGGGCTGCGGCCGGTGCGCGGTGCGCACGAAGAGGCCGCCGTTGGAGATGTTGAGCGCGTGCTCGCGCACGAAGTCCAGCTCGGTGCGGAACTCCAGCTCCAGCTTCACCGCGAAGCGCCGTCCGCGCCGCTGCGGGCCGTCCTGGGGCGCCGTGGGCACCCGGTGCGAGGGGGCAATGGCCCGGGGCTGCGGGGCCGAGGCCTCCGGCGCGCTCGCGGCGTCACGAGCGGCTGCCGCGGCACCGGCCTCCGGTGTGCTCGCGGCGGCAACGGAGGGGAAGGAGCCTGACGCGGGCCGGGCCGCCTGCACGGGCACCGCCACGGGCTTTGGCGCGTCCATGGGGTTGGCGGGGGGCGCGGACGGACGCGCGTCACTCAGGGCCAGCTTGCTCACGTGCTGCTGCAGGGCGCGTGCGGCGGCGGCGCGCTCCTCGCCCGGGTAGGCGGTGCCACCGCCGAAGGTGGCCGCACGGAAGGCATCGCGCTCGGCCTTCGGCATGCGCCACAGCTCCACGAAGGTGCCGCGGCTGCGCTTCGCCTCCTCGGCCAGCTTCTCCACCGCGGCGCGCGGGTAGCCGGGGGCCTCCACCTTCAGCTCGAGGCCCGCTTCTTCCGCGCGCAGCGACACCACGAGATGCAGCGACTGAGCCGTGGCCAGCAGCGTGCCCAGCCCTTCCACCCAGGCCGCGACACGCTCCGGCAGGGCCGAGCCATTCCACAATGCCGCAAGACCGAAGACGGGCACGGACGCGAAGATATCCGAGCCCTCTCACCTCGCGAACCCTGTTCGCTCACAGTCCGGCCACAATCTGCCCATGTGGCTGCATGGGAAGCGACCGGGCGCCGACCCTCTCTCGCCCTAAAGGGAATACAGGCTGGCAGGGCACGAATCGCTCTCTAGAATCGATGTCTGCTTCGACCCATCCCTCCCCCCACTTGGTGTCGAAGCAACTGGAGTCAAAGACGATGCGTACCCCTATCAAGCAGCTCGTCACCTGCGTGCTGCTGGCAGCTTCGCTGCTGACGGCCTGCGGTGGCGATGACCCCCAGGATGACCCCAAGCCCGTCGTGGATGCAGGCCCGGGCGAAGAGCCGGACGCTGGTGTCCAGCCCACGGACGAGGATGCTGGTATCGAGCCGGACCCGGACCCCGACCCGGGCCGGGTGCCCACGGACGCGGGCGACGAGAGCAACCCTACGAAGGACTCGGACTGCGACGGCCTGGCGGACTCCGAGGAGTTCGCCAACGTGTATCCCAGCGGCCTGAAGACGGACCCGGGCCTGCGCGACACCGACAGTGACGGCCTCCGCGACGGCGTGGAGGTGGGCCGCACCACCACCCTCAACACCGGGTGCACCTTCCGCGCGGACGCGGACCCGGACACCCGCACCTCGCCGGTGAAGGCGGACACGGACGGCGACGGCCTGCCGGACGGGCTGGAGGACACCAACCGCAACGGCGCGCGAGAGCCGGGCGAGACGGACCCGAACGCGCTCGACTCGGACGGCGACGGGCTGAAGGACGGCGACGAGGACACCAACCACAGCGGCACGGTGAGCCCGGGCGAGACGGACCCCCGCAAGCGGGACACGGACGACGACGGCCTGCCGGACGGCCTCGAGAAGCAGATTGGCACGGACCCGCTCAAGCCGGACACCGACGGCGACTCGTGCAAGGACGGCGACGAGGACAAGGACCACGACGGCGTGAAGGACTCCGGTGAGTCGGACCCGAAGGTGTCCGACTGCGCCGCCTCCGTGCCGGACGCGGACTTCGACGGCATCCCCGACGCGGTGGAGACCGCCACCAACACCAACAAGGACAACGCCGACACGGACGGTGACGGCACGCCCGACGGTGTGGAGGACGAGAACCGCAACGGCCGCGTGGACGCGAACGAGACGGACCCGCGCCTGACGGACACCGACTGCGACGGCCTGCAGGACGGCCCCGGCAGGGGCGGCTTCCAGGGCGAGGACCCCAACAACAACGGCCGCGTGGACACGAACGAGACGGACCCCACCAACCCGGACACGGACGGCGACGGCCTGCGCGACGGCCTGGAGCGCGGCGTGGCGACGGCGGCGGCTCCCCGCACCAACTGCGGCTACTCCGGCGACGTGAATACCACCACGACGACCTCGCCGCTGAATCCGGACTCGGACGGCGACGGCATCCAGGACGGCGCGGAGGACGCCAACCAGAACGGCCAGGTGGACCCGGGCGAGCTGGACCCGCGCAACCCCAATGACGGCGCGTCGAACACGCCCGCGGGCCAGGCGTGCAAGACGACCAACCTGCGCACCGTCACCTTCAAGGAGGACTCCGGTGGTGACCTGCGGCTGGCGCTGCCCAGCACCTTCACGGACGCCAACCTCGTGAATCTCACGGTGGGTGGCAGCTCGGTGGGCCTCATCGGCTGGGACCCCACGAAGAAGGTGACGCTGATTGCGTACAAGCGCGGCCAGGTGGGCACCGCCGCGGACCCCACCGGGGACGAGGCGGGCATCCGCACGGCGTCCTTCAACTCCGCCACGCGCGACTACACGCAGACCTTCACCACCTGGGACGGCTTCCAGGCGCTGGCCGCGCGCTATTCGCAGGCGGGCACCACGGACCTGAAGGCCTTCACCAACACCCTGGCCCGCTCGCTGGTGCCCAACAGCGCCGGTGCGCTGGCGGGGACGGCTGGAATCACCGGCCCGTTCAAGATGCAGGCGCAGTACGTGCACCGCTCCAACCAGAGCGTGGTGGTGGTGCTCGCGATTACGCCGGCGGCCGAGTACACGGAGGCGAAGAGCCTCTTCACGCTGTCGGACACGGCGGGCGGCACGGCGCTGGCGCAGTTCGGCGACACGGACGCGGTGCAGTGCGAGAAGTTCACCGCCAGCCAGGCGGTGGTGGACTTCCTCTTCGTGGTGGACGACAGCGGCTCCATGGCGACGTCGCAGCAGTCGCTGGCGGACGCGGCGACGGCGGTGGCGCAGAAGCTGGGCAACGCGACGCTCGACTGGCGTCTGGCCATGGTGACGACGAGCTACACGGCCTCCAACGAGCCCAACTCCAACCTGCTGCGCGGCTTCACCCGCAACGTGAATCAGTTCCGGGCGTGGCTCACGCAGAGCAGCACCTGCGGCGGCAACGGCCAGTGCACCAACGTCACCATCCCCGCGGGCGGTGAGGCCACCACGTGCACGAGCAAGAACCAGTGCTGGGTGAACATCGACGGCACCGGCACGGAGCGTTCGCTGGACTCCGCGCGCAAGGCCATCAATGACCTGAAGGCGGCCGGCGGCACCGCGGACACCCGCTTCCGCGCGGGCGCCAAGGTGGTGGTCGTCATCCTGACGGACACGCGCGACCAGTCCTCCAACCCCGTGGCCACCTTCAATCAGTACTTCCTCGACACGGGCAGCGTGGCGGGGGAGAGCAACAACCCGGTGGACCAGCCCATCCAGGTGCACGGCATCATCTGCCCGCCGGACGGGCCGCGCTGCTGGACGGATGCGAATGACCCGAACAACTACGAGGAGAACGCCAACCCGCGGCACCTGGACATCATCCAGGCCACGGGCGGCGTGTACGGGAGCATCCGCGACGCGGCCTCCATCACCACCACCATCAACGCCATCGTCGACAGCGTCATCGCCTCGGTGGGCTACAAGACGCTGAAGCCGCCCATCGGCGCCTCGCTGAGGGTGGCGGTGGCGGAGGTGACGGACGCGGCCGTGTGCCCGAGCGCCGGGGACCTGCCACGCAGCCGGACCCACGGCTTCGACGTGGACGGCATCAGCCGGGCGGTGTCCTTCTACGGCGCCTGCCGTCCGAAGACGGCGGGCACCACGGAGGCGGCGGTGTCCTACCGGTACTGGAGCGACCGCACGACGAACCCCAACGGCGTGCCGCCCCCGTGCAGGTCGGACCCGTACTACGACGCCAGCGAGGCGGACTCGTGCCGGGGCAAGCTGGCGTGCAACCGCGCCACGGACCGGTGCGAGTGCCCGGCGGACTGCGGCGGCGGCGGAGCGCCGGGCCAGGTGTGCAACACGGACCCGGCGGTGTGCGCCTTCGCCTGCACGGCGGACTGCGGCGGGACGTGCGGCACGTATGAGACGTGCGACCAGGCCGCCTGCGCCTGCACCTGCGCGCCGGACGCCACCTGCGCGGAGGGCTACGAGTTCGACCCGAATGTGTGCGCCTGCGCGTGCAACACGGCGGCGCTGAACTGCGACCCGCAGCACCAGCCGGATGCGAACTCGTGCTCGTGCGCGTGCAAGGCGGACTGCGGTGGCTGCGGGCGCCGCGAGGTCTGCAACCCGAGCACCTGCACGTGTGACCCCATCCTCGGCTGAGGTGGCTCGTCACGCCGGGCCCCTCGTCCGCTGAGGGGCCCGGAGCAGGCGTGAAGTGAAAGGACGCCCCGTGAGCCCTGTGGCTCGCGGGGCGTCCGTGTCTGGGGCGCTACTTCGCGGCCGCCAGCCCGGCGGGAGCCGCCTGCGTGCGCAGGATGGGGTAGACGCGCAGCCGGACGTCGCGGGCGGGGTGGCGCTCGTAGAAGAAGCGCAGGCGGGCGCGCGGGTCCTTCGCGAAGGTGGCGTCCTTCAGCTTCGCGTCCCACGCGGCCTTCACCGCCGGGTCCTTCAGCTGCTCCCGGGCGAAGGGCTCGAGCACGTAGTCCTCGATGTATTCCTTCTGCTCGAAGTGGGAGCTGAAGAAGCCCCACGACAGCAGCGAGTCCGGCGCCGTGGGCTCCAGCAGGTGGGCCACCATCTGGATGCCCGGCTGCGCCACCGGGACGTACAGCGTGCCCGCGGGCAGCGCGTGCGTGCCCTTCTCCCAGGCGCCCTTCACGGTGAGCAACTGGCGGCCCTCGACGGACTGGGGGCTCCACTTCACGTCGGTGGCGCGGAAGGCTTCCGCCTCGGTGGAGGGGGCCTCGCGCGTGAGGCGCTGGAAGCGCAGGCCGTGGGCGGCGAGCTTCTGCGCCACCAGCGCCGCGTGGGCCGGCGGCACCAGGTAGCCGCCCGAGGGCAGCGGCGCGGTGAGGGCCGGGCGGATTTCGTCGAAGTACGGCACGTTCCACACCTGCGGCTTCGTCACGTCGTAGCGAATCCACGTCTGGCCGGACACCTCGGACGGGGCGCGCTCGTACGCGTAGCCCCGGAAGGCGATGGGGCGGCTCTTCTCCGTGTTCTGCCAGGCGAGCACCACCTCGCGCACCTTGCCGGACGCCGCCTCCGTGTCCGCCGCCTTCGCCGCCGCGCGCAGGGCCGCGCCGTCCCGGGCCACCAGGCGCAGCAGGCCCGCCACCGTGTCGCGCGTGGCCTTCACGCGCTCCGCGTACGGCTTCCACGAGTGCGTCTCCACCAGCACGCCGAAGCGGTGGTGGATGGACCAGTAGACGTGGCTGAAGCGCGGCGGGGCCACGCCGTAGGCGAAGCCGGAGGCCGGGTCATCGTCCTCGCGGAAGGACGGGTAGAACTCCAGGGGCTGGTGGCCCTGGGACTCCAGCTCCTGGAAGAGCTCCTGGCGCAGCTTCACGCCGAGCTCGCGCAGGGCCGCCGGGCCGGACTTCTGCGGCTCGATGCCCACGGACACGTCGGGCTCGAACTGGGCGCCGTCGGTGACGTGCAGGTCCGCGTAGACGAGCGGGTCCCACGCGTGCAGGTACTTCAGGAGCGCCACCATCTCCGGGGCGTCCGCCTTCGCATAGTCGCGGTTGAGGTTGAGGTTCTGCGCGGTGACGCGCCAGCCCATCTCCTCGGGGCCCACCTGGTTGGGGCGGTGGTTCTTCCCGAAGCGCTCGTGTCCATCCACGTTGAAGACGGGGACGAAGACGGCGGTGACGCCCTTGAGCACGCCGGGCAGCGCGGTGCCGTTGAGCATGTCGCGCAGCAGCCAGAAGCCGGCGTCCTTGCCGTCGATTTCACCCGCGTGGATGCCGCCCTGGAAGAAGACGACGGGGCGGCCCTTCTTCCCGGCGGCGGCGGGGGTGAGGGTGCCGTCCGCGCTGGCGACGAGCGCGAGCATCGGCCGGCCCTCGGGCGTGGTGCCGAGCGTGTCGCAGCGGACCTTGCCGGGGAAGGCCTTGGGGAAGGCGCGGCAGAGGGACTCCACCTCGGAGTAGCGGCCGGTGCGCGTCCAGCCGCTCTGCTCGGAGACGGTGGTGAGAGGCGGTGCGGCCTGGGCGAGGGCCAGGGCGACGAGGGTGGGCAGGAGCATTTCCTCCCCACAGCACAGGCCCCGGTGGGTTTCAACCGTTGCGCACGGTGAGGGTGCCGCCCACGGGGAGGACGTGGACGCGCTCGCGCGGCCAGCCCCGGCGGGTCCACTCCGCGTCCAGGCGGCGGGGCGGCTCGTCGAGCGGCTCGTCCGTGAGCTTGAAGGTGCCCCAGTGCATGGCGAGGAAGCGCGTGGCGCCGAGGTCCTCGAAGGCCTGCACGGCCTCCTCGGGGTTCATGTGCTGGCGGCTCATGAACCAGGCCGGGTCATACGCGCCGATGGGCAGCAGCGCGGCGTCGAGCCCCGGGAAGCGCCGGCCGATTTCCTTGAAGCCGTCGAACCAGGCGGTGTCGCCGGAGTGGAAGACGCGGGCGCTGGAGCCCTCGATGACGAAGCCGCCCCAGAGCATCTCGTTGACGTCGTTGAGGCCGCGGCGGCTCCAGTGCTGCGACGGTACGAAGTGCACGGTGACGGGGCCCACCTTCGTGGACTGCCACCAGTCCAGCTCGGTGACGGGCAGGCGCGAGCCCTTGAAGACGGGCGTGTGCCCGAGCCCGGTGACGATGGGCGCGCCGACCTGCTTCAGCGTGGGCAGGTCCAGGTGGTCATAGTGGTTGTGCGACACGAGGCTGGCGGTGATGGGCGGCAGCTTCTCCACGGGGACGCCGGGCGGCACGTTGCGGTGGATGACGACGTTGATGGCGTCGCGCAGCACGGGGTCGACGAGGAGGGAGAGGCCGTCGAGCTGCACGAGCCAGCTCGCGTGGCCGAGCCAGGTGAGGCGGGCGCCCTCTCCGGGGCCGGGAGGCGTCGCGAGGAGGGCGAGGTCGGGCTCCACGCGGGGGACGGGCGCGCGGTCCGGGGACTTGCGGCGGCGGCCGGTGAGCTTGTCGGCCACGGCCCACTTGAGGACGCGGTCGAAGGACTGGGGACCGCTGCCGTCGAGGTTCTTGAACCGCAAGGCCATGGGACTGCTCCTCCGCTTGGGGTGATGCCTGCCCTTACATGCTCGGGAGCGGCATGGCGCGCAAGGGGGAGGAGGCGCGGGTCAATAGTCCGGGAGGCAGACCCAGGCGCGCGTGGGGCGTCTCTTCCTGCAGCGGTAGCCTTCCGCGCAGGTGTTGGGGCCGTTCGGGTCGCAGGGGGGCTCACAGCTCCATCCGTCACAGATGCGCCCGGGGGGACAGGAAGTCGGGTCCTTGTGGCAGTACTGCGCGCACTGCATCCACACCGTGGCCGGGTAGGCCGTTTCGTGGTCCAGCTCGCACTTCTGATTTTCAGGACACGGGGTCTGCTGGCAGTTGGGGCCGTAGACCTTCTCGCAGATGGAGGCGCCCTCTTCGTAGTGGATGCACTCCTGGCCGTCGGGGCACCCGGACTTCTCGCAGGTTGGCAGGCACAGCGGCTCGAGCTCCGTGTCCGCGCAGAAGAAGTGCTCCGGACAGGAGCCCGGGTCATCCTTGCGGCAAGCGCGAGCGCACAGTCCCGCCTCTCCGCCACAGACGAGTCCGGGACCACAGGTGCCGTGCAGGTCCCTTCCAATCGGGACGCACCACTCGCCCTCCTTGCGGAGTCCAACCGGGACACAGATGCGCACCAGCGGTCCATCGCCAGAGGTTGTCAGCGTCCGACATTCCTCCCCATCACCGCATTGCATGTCCGTCAGGCACTGGCTGTCTGAGCAGTAGTTGGCTCCAGCCCGGGTATCATGCAGACATCCGAGGGGAAATTCGCAGTCGGGGGCTCGCTTGCAGTTGCGGTGATAGCTCTGCAGTTGCAGCCGCTCTTCACCCCGAAGGACAGGGGCGGCCCGCCGCCCGTGTTCCTGTTGCTGCTCAGGCAGTCCCGGCCGGAAGACGCTGCCCAGGAGGAACACCATGGGGAGCGGGAACAGCAGGGCGGCGAAGGCGCCCATCGCGGTGCGCCAGTTCATCCACCGCACCTCTTGATGCACTCTTCAGTGCCCTCCTCGTCTCCGCCGCAGAACTTCTTGCGTTCCGCGTCTGAACATTGCTTGGGAATGCTCTCCAGCGCATCCCGATGCGCGGCCTTGTCGGCCAGTCCCCCCGGCCTGTGAACCTCGGGACACCCGAATACGGCAAGAGACAGCGAACAGACCCACATGGCCGGCCAGCGCATCGGCGTTCCTCCAGGCAGAGGAAGCAGCCTGGCGAGCCTACCGGGGGCCCTCCCGGGGCCGTACCCACCCCGCGGGGCATCTTCGCCGCCGCACAGTGAGCAGCCCGGGCCTCACTCCCCTATATAGAGGGCGAGATGCTCTCCACCCCCGGCTCCACCACTCGCAAGCTGCTCCTGGCCTTCGGCGCGCTGGTGGCGCTGTTCACGGCCGCGTCCGGCTTCGCGCTCGCCCGGCTGACGGACATCCACGATGGCTCCCACGCGCTGCGCGAGGCGGGCGGCCGTGTCCGGGACGCGCTGGAACTGGCCACCGCCGTGAGAGACCAGTACGCGCACCTCGCGCACACCATCATCCTCGGCAATGCCAGCCACGTGCGCTTCCACGACGAGGCGCGGGCCCGCGTGGAGACGCTCACCCGCAAGCTCCGTGAGCAGGCGCGCGACGCGCAGGAGCAGACCTGGGTCGCGGACATCCAGCAGAACGGCGACGCGCTGAACCGGCTCTACCACGACACGCTCCTCCCGGCCGTGCTCGCGAAGGACCAGGCCGCCATCACCGCCGCGCACGGGCGCGCGCTGGAGCTGGTGTCGCAAATCCAGGCGCGGGCGGACTCGCTGGCGCAGCGCTTCGACACCTCCATCGGCTCCTTCGAGGCGCACGTGGGCGCGGTGGAGCACGCCAGCTTTCGCTGGGCCCTGCTGTTCCTCGGCGGGGCCACGCTGTTCGCCGTGGGCGTGGGCATCTACATCGGCAACTCGGTGGCGCGGCCGGTGGCGCGGCTCTCCGACGGCGCGGCACGGCTGGCGCGCGGCGACCTGCACACCCGCATCCCCGAGGGCGACCCGGGCGAGCTCGGCCAGCTCGCGGCCCAGTTCAACCGGATGACAGACGCGCTCCGAGCGCACCAGGCACAGCTCGTCCAGCACGAGAAGCTCGCGGGCATCGGCCGGCTGGCGGCGGGCGTGGCGCACGAAATCAACAACCCGCTGGGCGTCATCCTCGGCTATGTGCGGCTGCTCCAGCGCAAGGCGGAAGGGGCGCTCGCGGAGGACCTCGAGGTGGTGGAGCAGGAGGCGGTGCGCTGCCAGGAAATCGTCGAGGGGCTGCTCGACCTCTCCCGCCCGGGGCGTGGCCCGCTGGAGCGCGTGCCACTGCGCGAGGTCTGCGAAGAGGTGGTGGCGCGGCTGCGCGAGTCCTCGCGGCTGGGCGACGTGGAGGTGCGCGTGGAGGGAGCCGCGACCGCGTGGGCGTGGCCTCCGCGCCTGCGGCAGGTGCTGCTCAACCTCGTGAAGAACGCGGCGGAAGCCGCGGGGCAGGGGGGCAGGGTGGCGCTTCACATCGAAGCGGCGCCGGACGGCGGAGCGAGCGTCGCGGTGTCCGACTCCGGGCCCGGGGTGAAGCCGGAGGACCGGCCGCGCCTCTTCGAGCCGTTCTTCTCCACGAAGCCGTCGGGGACGGGGCTGGGGCTCGCGGTGAGCCAGGCCATCGCGGAGGCGCACGGCGGCCGGATTGAAGCGGACACGGGGCCGCTGGGGGGCGCGCGCTTCACGCTGCGGCTGCCACCCGCGTCTCCCGCGCAGGAGGCCATGGCATGAGCACGACCCGGAAGCCGGCCATCCTCGTGGTGGATGACAAGGAGAACATGCGCAAGTTGTTCGCGCGCATCCTCGCGGACGCCTACGCGGTGACGGAGGCGGCGGACGGGACGCAGGCGCTGGCACGGCTGGCGGAGCGCGAGTTCGACGTGGTGGTGACGGACATCCAGATGCCCGGGGCGGACGGCTTCGCGGTGCTGCGCGAGGTGAAGCGGCGCGCGCCCGACACGGAGGTGGTGCTCGTCACGGCGTACGCGAGCATTCCCAAGGCGGTGGAGGCCATCAAGGAGGGCGCGTACGACTACCTCTCCAAGCCATTCGACCCGGACGAGGTGGCCCTCCTCGTCGCGCGGGCGCTGGAGCAGCGGCGGCAGCGCCAGGTCGCGGCGGGGCTGAAGGCGCGGCTCGCGACGGCGCCGGACCTCCATGGCCTGCTGGGGGCGAGCGCCGCGATGCGAAGCCTGCACGCGCTGCTGTCCCAGGTGGCGGTGAGGGACCTCACCGTGCTGCTCACGGGGGAAACGGGCACGGGCAAGGAGCTGGCGGCGCGCGCCGTACACGCGGAGAGCCCGCGCAAGGCGAAGCCCTTCGTCGCGGTGAACTGCGGGGCGCTTCCCGCGGACCTCGTGGAGAGCGAGCTGTTCGGCCATGCGAAGGGTGCCTTCACCGGCGCCACCATGGCGAAGGCCGGCCTCTTCGAGGAGGCGCACGGCGGGACGCTCTTCCTGGACGAGATTGGCGACCTGCCGCTTCCGGTGCAGGTGAAGCTCAACCGCGCGCTGCAGGAGCGTGAGGTGCGACGCGTGGGCACCACCACGCCGGTGAAGGTGGACGCGCGAGTGGTGGCGGCCACGCACCGGGACCTCACCGCGGAGGTGGCGGCGGGGCGCTTTCGCGAGGACCTCTACTACCGGCTCAACGTGGTGACGGTGCGGCTACCGGCACTGCGCGAGCGGCGTGAGGACATCGCCCTGCTGGCGCTGCACTTCCTGTCGCGAGCGGGCCGGCCGGAGCTGGAGGGCTTCTCGCCGGAGGCCCTGCGAGCCCTCAATGCGTATGCGTGGCCCGGCAACGTGCGGCAGTTGGAGAACGCGGTGGCTCGTGCGGCGGCGGTGGCGCAGGGGCCGCGCATCGGCGTGGACGACCTGCCGCCGGAGCTGGGTGTGGCTCGGGTGGCGGAGGCTGGCGGGGCCCCGGCCGGAGGAGTCCCGGCCGAGGCGCTGGCGAAGCTGCCCTACCGCGAGGCGGTGGACAGCGCGCGGGATGCCGTGTCGCGCGAGTACCTCTCCGCGCTGATGCAGGAGTTCGGCGGCAACGTCACCCACGCCGCCGAGCGCGCAGGGATGGAGCGCGAGAGCCTGCACCGGCTGCTCAAGCGCTATGGCGTGCGCTCGGACGACTTCAAGCGCCCGGACTGATTCAGGCCCCGGTGGCACTTCGGGGGCGTCCTGTTCGGAAATGTCGGGACATTTCGCCGCACGAAACCCCCGACATTTCCGAACAGGACGGGTCAGGAGCCTCTCCGACTGGCACCCAACCCGTGTCTTGAACGGGGCAGGAACTGGGACCCGACTGGAGCTCGGATGCGGCGGGCATGCCGACCCGCCAGGCTTCCCTCAGAACGCCGCCACCACCGCACCGCCGTACTGCGCTTCGATGAACTTCCGCACCTCCTCGGAGTGGAGCGCCCGCACCAGCGTCTGGACCTCGGGCCGTCCCTCGTCGCCCTTCCTCACGGCGAGCACGTTGGCGTAGGGGTTGTTCCTCGGCGCCTCACGGGCCAGGACGTTCGCCTTCAGCTCGAGGTGCTTCTGCGCCTCCAGGAAGTAGTTGCCGTTGATGACGGCGGCGGCCACGTCCTCCAGGGTGCGCGGCTGCTGCTCCGCGTCGATTTCCCGCAGCTCCAGCCGGCGCGGGTTGCCCACCACGTCCTGCACGGTGGCGGTGGCCCCCGCGCCCTCGCGCAGGCGCACCAGCCCCTGCGTTTCCAGCAGGCGCAGCGCACGGGCCGCGTTGCTGGGGTCGGACGGAATTGTCACCAGTGAGCCCTCGGGCAGCTCCGCGAGCTGTCGGTAGTTCGTGGAGTAGAGCGCCAGCGGCTCCAGGTGCACGGGCCCCGCGCTGCGCAGGGCCAGCTTCCGGTCCGAGCTGAAGCGCTCCAGGTAGGGCACGTGCTGGAAGTAGTTGGCGTCGAGCTGCCCATCCGACAGCGCGATGTTCGGCTGCACGTAGTCGGTGAACTCCACCACCTCCAGGCGCAGGCCCTCCCGCAGGGCCACGGGCGCTGCGGCGCGCAGGATTTCTCCGTGCGGCACCGGGTTGACGCCCACCCTCAGGATGCGGACGACCTCGGTGGACGTATCGGATGCGGGAGCCTTGCAGCCGGCCAGCAGCACGGCGGCGGAGAGCAGTAACGGGACGAAGAAGCGTTTCACGATGGAGGGCTCCAGGTAGAGGTTCAGGAAGACGCGCGCTCGAAGCGCGAGGCCAGCCCGTCGCCGAGCCACTGGACGAGCTGCACCAGCACCAGCAGCACCATCAGGCAGCCCAGCATGACGTCGGTGCGAAAGCGCATGTAGCCGTACTTCACGGCCAGGTCGCCCAGCCCGCCGCCACCCACCGCGCCCGCCATGGCGCTGTAGCCGAGCAGGCTGATGACCACGAGCGCCGTGCCGCGCACGAGTGAAGGCAGCGCCTCCGGAATCAGCACGCCGAAGACGACGCGGCGGCGGGTGGCGCCCATGGCGACGGCGGCCTCCACGAGTCCGGAGTCCACTTCACGCAGGGCCTGCTCCACCACGCGGCCCATGAAGGGAATCGCCGCCACCACCAGCGGGACGATGGCCGCCGTGGTGCCGATGGTGGTGCCCACCAGCACCCGGGTAAGCGGGACGATGGCCACCATGAGGATGATGAAGGGAACCGAGCGGCCCACGTTGACGAGCGTCCCCAGCACGCGCCCCAGCGCCGGCCGCTCCCACAGTCCACCCCGGTCCGTGATGACCAGCAGCACGCCCAGCGGCAGGCCCGCCAGCAGCACCAGCACCGCGGCCACCGACGTCATGTAGAGCGTCTCTCCGGTGGCCACCCACAGGGAGCGCAGCAGCTCGCTAGACATGGGGCACCTGCGGCGTCAGGCCCTGCTCGCGCAGGAAGCCCAGGGCTCCGTCCACCGCCTCCGGCGGACCCGTGAGCTCGAAGAGGAGCCGGCCCACGCGTGTCTCTCCCACGCGCTCCATCGAGCCCTCCAGCAGCCACGCGTCCACGCCGAAGCGCCGCGCCAGCGTGGTGAGGATGGGCCGCGTCGAGTGCTCGCCCACCAGGGACAGCTCCACCCGCCGCCCGCCGGGAGACGCGGCGCCCGCGGAGGGCGGGTAGCACAGGTCATGCAACCGGGTGCCGGGGCGGGCGATGAGGTCCACCACCTTGCCCTGCTCCACCACGCGCCCGCGCTCCAGCGCGGCCACCGAGTCGCAGATGGACTTCACCACCTCCATCTGGTGGGTGATGAGCAGGATGGTCAGCCCGAGCTGGCGGTTGATGTCCCGCAGCAACCCGAGCACCGAGCGCGTGGTCTCCGGGTCCAGCGCGGACGTGGCCTCGTCGGACAGCAGGACACGCGGACGCGGGGCCAGCGCCCGGGCAATGCCCACCCGCTGCTTCTGTCCGCCTGACAGCTGCGAGGGATACGCCGCCGCCTTGTCGGACAGCCCCACCAGCGCGAGCAGCTCCGCCACGCGCTCGCGGATGTGCGCGCGCGAGCAGCCCGCCACCTCCAGCGGGAAGGCGACATTGCCGGCCACCGTCCGCGAGGAGAAGAGGTTGAAGTGCTGGAAAATCATCCCGATGCCCTGCCGCGCCGCGCGCAACTCGTCGGGGCCGAGCGACAGCATGTCCCGCCCGTCCACCCGCACCTCGCCCGTGGTGGGGCGCTCCAGGAGGTTGAGGCAGCGGATGAGCGTGGACTTGCCGGCGCCGCTCTGCCCGAGCACGCCGAACACCTCACCGAACTCCACCCGCAGCGACACGTTGCGCAGGGCTGACACCTCCCGCGCGCCCTGCCCGTACACCTTGCTGACACCTCGAAGCTCAATCACGGCGCACCTGACGGCGGAGTCCGCGTGTCACCACCTTCGAGCTGAGGCTGGCGGGATGCCGCTCGAGCCGGGTGATGGCGGGGGAGACCCTCGGCTGGCTCAAGCGCGTGCTCTCGCGGGCGGGGCTGACGGCACTCGCTCCGGGTTGCGGAGACTCGGTGCGCTGCGCGTCCTCATGGGGACTGCCGGACATCTGCTTCTCCTGGGTGACGTGTCGTCACCGCGTGGTGGAAGGCCCCTGCCGGGGCGAAGAGGGGAAAATGAAACGGCCCGTTCCCGAGAAGCGGGTAACGGGCCGGTCAACGCGCGGTGCGTGAGGAAGGCTCAGCGCGCGCGAACGGACGGACCCGTGGAGGCCTGGCAACACATGCCTCCGCGACAGGAACCGGACGTGGCGACGGAAATGAGCATCGGCCCTTCAGGTAATGAGGCGTCGCGCGCGCGTCAACACGATGTGCCGCTCACGCCGCCACACGCACCGCCAGTCCCAATGCGCGCGCGAGGTCCTCCTGGAGGTCCTCCAGGTCCTCCAGCCCCACCGAGAAGCGGATGAGCCCGTCGGTGATGCCGCGCCGCTGCCGCTCGGCGGCGGGGACGGACGCGTGCGAGTGGCGGGCAGGCACGGTGACGATGCTCTCCACCGCGCCCAGCGACACGCCGAGCAGGGGTAACTGGAGCGCCTCCACGAAGGGGGGCGCCCACGCATCCTGGGCCAGCCGGAAGGACACCACCGCCCCCGCGCCCGGGTAGAAGACCTCCCGCACCTCGGGCCTGTCCGCGAGCCAGCGAGCGAGCGCCGCCGCCGTCCGCACCTGCCGCTCCATGCGGACCCCCAGCGTCTTGATGCCGCGCTGGAGGAGGAAGCAGTCCTGGGGCCCCAGCACCGCGCCCACCGCGTTCTGGAGGAAGTAGACCTCCTGCGCCAGTGCCGGAGTCTTCACCGCCACCGTCCCCGCGACGACGTCGCTGTGGCCCCCGAGGTACTTCGTGGCCGAGTGCACCACGATGTCCGCGCCCTCGGTGAGCGGCCGCGAGACGTACGGCGACAGGAAGGTGTTGTCGACGATGAGCAGTGCCCCGCACGTGCGCGCGAGGATGGACATCGCGGTGACGTCCGTGCGGCGGAGGAACGGGTTGCTGACGCTCTCCACCAGCAGGGCCTTCGTGTTCGGCCGGAGGGCGGCGCGCACCGCGTCCGGGTTGCTCGTGTCCACGAAGGTGGCCTTGAGCCCGAAGCGGCTGAACACGCGCGTCAGCACCCGGTAGGTGCCGCCGTAACAGTCGTCCGTGACGACGAGGTGGTCCCCCGCGCTGAAGAGCATCAGCACCGTGGAGATGGCGGCCATGCCGGAGCCGAAGGCGAAGGCGGCGTGCGCCTCGTCCAGCTCCGCGAGCACGCCCTCCAGCGCCTTGCGCGTGGGGTTGCCGGAGCGCGCGTAGTCGAACTCGCCGGGCCGGTCCAAGCCCGGCTGGTCGAACATGGACACCTGGTAGATGGGCACCGCCGCCGCGCCGGTGGCGGGGTCGGTCTCATGACCCGTGTGCAGCAAGCGCGTCGCGAAGCGGGTTCGCACGGCGGGCTCCTTCGAGCGCCTGGGCCAGGTCGGCGATGATGTCATGACAGTCCTCGATTCCCACGGAGAGGCGAAGCAGTCGGTCTGAGATTCCCAGTTGCTCCCGGCGCGCGACGGGGATGTCGGCGTGGGTCTGGGTCGTCGGGTACGTGATGAGCGTCTCGACGCCGCCGAGCGACTCGGCGAAGAGACACACCTGGACGGAGGCGAGCACCCCGGGCACCAGGGCGGCCTCGATGACGTTGAAGGACAGCATGCCGCCCACGCCCGGGTAGAAGACCCGCTCCACCAGCGGGTGTGCGCCGAGCCACGCGGCCACCTCGCGCGCGTTGGCCTGGTGCTTCTCCATGCGCAGGGCCAGCGTCTTCAGCCCGCGAAGGACGAGGTACGCATCCTGCGGGCCCAGAATCGCGCCGATGCCATTCTGGAGATACGCGAGGCGCTCGCCCAGCGCCGCGTCCTTCACCACCAGCGCGCCGGCCACGACGTCGTTGTGCCCGGCGAGGTACTTCGTCGCGCTGTGCACGACGAGGTCCGCGCCCAGCTCCAGCGGCCGCTGCAGCCACGGCGTGAGGAAGGTGTTGTCGACGATGAGCAGCGCCCCGGCCGCGTGCGCGATGGCGGCGATGGCCGGCAGGTCCGCCGTCTTCATCAGCGGGTTGGTGGGGGACTCCACGAGGATGGCCCGCGTGTTGGGACGCAGCGCGGCCCGCACCGCCTCCGGGCGCGTGGTGTCCACGAAGGTGTAGGGGACGTGGAGGATGCGGTCCACCAGCCGGTAGGTGCCGCCGTAGAGGTCCTCGGTGAGGATGACGTGGTCGTCCGGCCCGAAGAGCTGGAGCGCACAGTGCAACGCCGCCATGCCGGAGCTGAAGGCGAGGCCATTGCTGCCGCCCTCCAGCCGGGCCAGCGCGTCCTCGAGCGCGGAGCGGGTGGGGTTCTTCGTGCGCGAGTAGTCATAGCCGGTGGACTGGCCGAGCGCGGGGTGCTGGTAGGTGGCGGACTGGTAGATGGGGACGGCGATGGCGCCGGTGGCGGGGTCTCTGCGTACGCCCGCGTGGACGAGCGCGGTGGCGAGTTTCATGGAGGGGCTCTTTCTCTCGGTGAAGGGGTCAGCGGCCGCGCAGCGTCTGGGAGATGCGGAGGATGTCGGCCAGCACGCCGGAGGCCGTCACCGCGCCGCCCGCGCCCGCGCCGCGCACCGTGAGCGGGAAGTCGCTGTGGCGCGTGGTGGTGAAGGACACGAAGGACTCGGAGCCGCGCAGGTCCGCCGCGGGCTGGCCGGCCTCCACGGGGACGGGGCCCACGCGGATGACGGGTGAGCCGGTGCCCACCTTCGACGGGTCGATGCGCGCCAGGTAGCGCAGCACCGTGCCGGCGTGACGGCAGCGGGTGACGCGGTCCGCGTAGGCCGCGTCCTGGGCCTTCAGCGCGTGGAGGAACGCGTCCACCGTCGTGCCGGACTGTGGCTCGGCGGGGACGAACGGCTCCAGCGCCACGTCGGAGAGGGAGAGGGGCAGCCCCAGCTCCCGGGCGAGGATGAGCGCCTTGCGCGCCACGTCCGTGCCGCTCAGGTCCTCGCGCGGGTCCGCCTCCGTGAAGCCCCGCTCCTTCGCGGTGCGCACGGCCACCGACAGCGGCACGCCGGCCGTCAGCTCGTTGCAGATGAAGCCCACGCTGCCGGACAGTGACGCGGTGATGAGGCGCACGGTGTCGCCCGTGCGGACAAGGTTCGCCAGCGTGTCGATGACCGGCAGGCTGGACGCCACCGTCGTCTCGTAGTGGTAGGCCACGTGGTGGCGCCGGGCCTCGGAGAGGAGCGCCTCTCGCTCATTCCACGGCAGCGCCAGCGGCTTCTTGTTGGCCCCCACCACGTGGATGCCGCGCTGGAAGGCCTCCGTGTAGAGGGCCTCGATGCCGCTCGCGGAGGTGCAGTCCACGAGGATGGGCACCGGCAGCCGGCGCAGCTCGTCCAGCAGTGGCACCAGCGTGCGCGCCTCCGGGTCCACCGGCTCCACGCGCGCGAGCCGCTCCTCCAGCCCCTCCAGCGGCAGGCCCGCCGCGTCGAACAGCGCGCGCCGGCTGTCCGCGAGACCGACGACTCGCAGCGCGATTCCGTGCTTGTCCCTGAGCAGCGTCTGCTGCGCGCGGAGCTGTGCCAGGAGCTGGCCTCCCACGGTGCCCCGGCCGAGGAGGAACAGGCTCACCTGCTGGTGGGCCAGGTTGAAGGCCGCGTGCGTGGTGCGCACGGCGATGGCGGTGTCCCCCGCGTCCACGACGCAGGAGATGGAGCGGGAGCTGGCACCCTGGGCGCTCGCCCGCACGCTGACGCCCACCGCGCCCAGCGCGCTGAAGAAGCGCCCGGCGACGTTGACGCCGTGGCCCATCGCCTCGGCCACCAGCGTCAGCAGCGTCACCGGCTCGCGGATGGCGAGGGGCTCCACCTCGTTCCGGGCCAGCTCCTGGGACAGCTCGTTCTCCAGCGCGCCCTGCGCGCGCAGCACGTCCGGACGGGGAATGACGACGGCAATCGACTGGCCATTCGCGGACTGCGCGGACAGCCACACCGTCACCTCCGCCTCGCGCAGGGCGGCCAGCACGCGCTCGCCGAGCTGGAACTGGTCCGACAGCTTGCGCACCTCGATGCCGAGCAGCGCGAGCTCCTCGCGCGTGGCGATACACGTGGGCCGCTGGCCGTCCCGCGAGCCGATGGCGTCGATGAGCGTGCCCGGGTGGTCCGGGTGCATCGTGTTGCGGATGCGCAGGGAGATGCCCGCCTCGATGAGCGGAATCATCGTGCGCGGGTGCAGCATGCGGACGCCCACGGCGGCCAGCTCCAGGCCCTCGCCGTGCGTGAGGTGCGCGACGGGGTAGGCATCGCTCACCAGGTCCGGGTCGGCGGTGTGCAGGCCCAGCACGTCCGTCCACACCGTGACTTCCGCCGCGTCGATGCCCTGGGCCACCAGCGCCGCCGTGTAGTCGGAGCCGTTGCGCCCCAGCGTGGTGGTGCGCCCGTCCGGCGTCCCGGCGATGAAGCCGGGGAGGACGGGCACGGAGGTCCTCCAGCCCGCCACCGACGCCTGGAGCCGCTCGCGCGTCCGGGCCACGTCCACCCGCGCCGCGCCGAAGCGGTCATCCGTCACCAGCAACTGCCGGGCGTCGCGGAAGGTGGCCTCGGTGCCCGCGGCGGTGAGCAGCTCCGCGAGGAGCGTGGCGGAGACCAGCTCACCGAAGGAGAGCACCCTGTCGCGCGACAGCGGCGAGCACTCGCGGGTGAGGGAGATGCCCTGGAGCAGCTGCTGCAAGGGCGCGAGCAGCGTGTCCACCCGCGCCGCGTGCACCGTGGAGCGCGCCGGGTCCAGCGCGGCGGCATTCGTCTTGGCGAGGTGGGCGATGCGCGCCACCACCGTCAGCGCGCCCTCCAACTCGCCCTTCGTGGCGAGCCCCGCCGCTTCAATCAGCCAGTCCGTGGTGTCGCCCATGGCCGAGACGACGACGGCGAGAGGGCCCTGTTTCGCGTGCCGGCCAATCAGCTCGACGACCTGACGGAGCCGCCGGGGAGAGCCCACGGAGGAGCCTCCGAACTTCATCACCTGGAAGGGAGCGCTGCTCATCTGCGAACCTCTGGAGGGCCCCACGGGCCCCTGAAGACAGTCAAAGGCAGACACGTCCCGCGCTTTCGGGCACACGAAGGCCCGTCGCGGCGCACGCGCGCCCACGGCAAGTGAGAGGAATTGGGGAGGCGGGGCCCTGGCGGACGCGGACTGGCGGTGGCCGCCGGGCTAGCGCATTCGGGCGCAACACCGGCACGCGGCCGGGACACGGCACGGCGTGAGACGGTCAGCGGTGGCGTTCAGGGATGCGGCACGGGTGGACGGAACCACGGGGGTCCTCTCTCACCGAAGCTCTGTGGCTTCGGACTCTTGGATTGCCCGTGGAGGTTCTTCTCCGCGAGCCGCATCGTTTGGACACCTTGGAGGTCCGACCCCAGGTTGTCGGGCCACCGCGTGAAGCGGAGGCCGCTCTGGATGCTGAGACAGCAGATAAACGTCTCCCGGGCGTCTGTCAATCCCTTGTGCGTGAGCCTCTCCCCACGAAGCGCGATCCAATTTCCAGGAATTGTTCAATTGAAGGGAAACGCACTTCGATTCCCCAGGGGAACCATGCGCATCCCGGTGACATTGCTCGTGGCAGGACTCGTGTTCGCGTCCTGTGAGCCCCCATCCGAGGGCGGCACCGCCGAGCCCACCCTCCGCACGCAGGGCCAGGCCATCGACTGCTACGGGACCGGCCCGAATCCGCCGCAGGTCGCGCTCGCCGCGCCCGCCGCTGGCGCGGTCCTGAGCGGCACGGTGACCCTGCGCGCCGAGGCGACGGACGACGACCGGGTCACGCGCGTCAGCTTCTTCGTCGATGGCCAGTTGCTCGTCTCGGATACCACGCCGCCTTTCGAGCTGGTCTGGGACAGCACCACCCATGGCAACGGCCCGGCGGTGTTCACCGCCCTGGCCCAGGACAGCAGGTGCCAATCGACGACGAGCGCTCCGGTGGAGGTGTCACTCGAGAACGCCGGAATCGCCGCGTACGACGCCACGTGGGGCGCGCCCGCCTGCGCGGCCGTGGGTAGCAAGTGCGACTCGGCGGATCTCCTGCAGGGGCGAGGAGGCTTCGGCGAGCTCCACCCGCCCAACACCCTGGGCGGCTCCTGCGCGGATGGCTCGAACAGCGCGGGAGACTTCACGGCTGCCTTGCACCGGCTCGCCGTCTCGCGAAGCGATGGCACCGCGCTCACGGCGGGCAAGGAAGTGACGGTCCAGGCCACGGTCCAGACGACCGGGACCTACGGCTACCAGGCGCTGGACCTCTACGTCGCGCCCGATGCGAGCAACCCCACCTGGACCCTCGTGGACACCCTGTTCCCACCCAGTGCGCTCGGAAGCTGGACCCTCTCGACCACGTACCTGCTTCCGGTGGGCGGGCGGCACATCCTCCGCGGCGTGTACCGCTCGAACGGCCGAGAGACGCCTCCGGTGCCCTGCGTCCCGCTCAACTTCGACGGCAACTTCACCGACCACGACGACCTCGTCATCACGGTGGGCCAGGAGACGGACTCCACGCCTCCGGCCGTGGCCATCACCTCCCCGACGGAGGGCGCGACGCTCGAGCGCGTCGTCACCGTCGCCGTGGCGGCGAGCGACAACTTCGGCGTGCACCGCGTGGAGCTGTACGACGGCACCACCCGCGTCGCCAGCGACGCTCGCGCGCCCTACTCGCTGAGCTGGGCGACGCGGACGGCGCCCAACGGTCTCCACACGCTCACCGCCCGCGCGTATGACCTGGCCGGCAACTTCACCACCTCCGCCCCCGTCAACGTCCTGCTCGACAATGACTTCGTGGCGCCCCAGGTGGCGCTCAGCTCCCCCGTGGAAGGGGCGACCGTGGAAGGCACGATTCCGCTCGAGGTCCACGCCACCGATGACCGGGGCACGGTGCGCGTCGAGCTCCATCTGGACGGCCGCCTCCTCGAGACCCGGTACGCCCCGCCGTACACCGTGGTCTGGGAAAGCCGCTACGGGTACTCCAATGGGGTGGCCAATGGGCCGCACGTCCTCAGCGCGACGGGCTATGACCTGGGCGGTAACGCCTCGCCCCCGAGCGTGGTGAATGTGGTCGTGAACAACGACTACACCGCCCCATCGGAGAGCTCGCTCACCTCGCCCGCCAGCGGGGCGCTCCTGAGCGGTCTCGTCACCCTCACGGCCACCGCGAGCGACGACCGGGCAATCGCGGCGGTGGATTTCTACGTGGACGGCCTGCTCATCGGAACCGACACGACGGCGCCGTACTCGCTCGCCTGGGACTCGGCGGAGGTGTCCAATGGCAGCCACGCACTGAAGGCCCTGGCCCGGGATGCCGGAGGCAACAACAGGCCCAGCGCGAACGTCCCCGTGCAGACGAGCAACGCGGGCAACGTGCGCTTCGACACGTCCCTGAGGGTTCCCCGGTGCGACGCCGCGACGGCGCGCTGCGACAGCCGCGAGCTGCTGCTGGGACGTGGGAGCCAGGAGCGGAACACGCCCAACACGCTGGACGGCTGCGTGGACGGCAACTCGTTCGATTGGTCCCACATGAGAGAGGCCGTCGAGCGGATCCGCATCATCCGGGAGGATGGGACGGCGCTGGCCGCCGGAAAGCGGGTCCGCATCGAGGTCGACGTGCGGGCCGGCTACATCCCCGCGGACACCCTGGACCTGTACCACCTGGCGAATGCCGCCTCGGGGGCCTCGTTCACGAAGTTCGCCGCCCTCCAGCCCACGGACGGGGCAGGGCCCCATCAGACGCTCTCGGCGGAGCTCGTCCTGCCCGCCGGCAACCTGCAGGCCATTCGCGCGCGCATGCAGTCGAACGTAGACCTGTACCATCCGCAGTGCCGGGCGGAGGACGACTTCACCGACCGCGACGACCTGGTCTTCGCGGTCGCCCAGGAGACGGACACCGTCCCCCCTCACCTGGCCGTGCTCACCGCTCCCACGAATGGCGCGGCGGTGACTGGAAACGTCCTGCTGACGGCCGAGGCGAGCGACGACTTCGGCGTGGCGGCCGTGGACTTCCTTGACGGCGAGACGCTGATAGGGACGGACACCACGGAGCCGTTCAGCGTGAGCTGGAACAGCAGGAATGGCCCCAACGGCAGCCGCACGTTGACGGCCCGGGCCCGCGACCTGGCAGGAAACGCGAGCAGCTCGGCGCCCGTGACGGTGACGGCGTCCAACGACCTGTCGGCGCCAGTGGTCACCCTCACTTCTCCCGCCGAGGGCTCCCGGCAGACGCGCTACATGGAGTTCGCCGCGGACGCCACGGATCCCGAGGGCGTCATCCGGGTCGACTTCTATTCGGGCGAGCGGCTGGTCGGCTCCGACTCCTCGGCTCCCTATTCCTGCTCCTGCGACACGAAGATCACCGGGACGGGCCGGACCTCCCTGACCGCCCGGGCCCATGACGTCTCCGGCAACGTGGGAGTCTCGGCGCCGGTGGTGGTGACCGTCGCGCCTGAAGTCTCACCGCCCTCCGTCTCGCTCACCGCGCCAGGTGGAGGTGAGGTGCTCTCCGGGACGGTGACGCTCATCGCGAGCGCCTCCGATGGCTCCGGGGTGAGCAAGGTGGAGTTCCTCCTGGACGGTGCCCAGGTGCTGGGGTTCGTCACCATCGCGCCCTACAGCTACGTCTGGAACAGCACGACGGTGCCCAGCGGCAGCCACACGCTGAGCGCGCGCGCCACGGACAGCTACGGCAACACCGCCACCACCCCGGCGGTGAACGTGACGGTCGACAACACCGCGCCAACAGTGGCCTTCACCGCGCCTGCGCAGAATGCCCTGGTCCGGGGCACCGTCCTGGTCAGCGCCACCGCCAGCGACAACCTGGACGTGGAGCGGGTCGAGCTCTACGCGGACGGGGTGCTGATTGGCACCGACACCAGCGCGCCTTACGAAGTGAGCTGGAACAGCGCCGCCCAGGCGGACGGTGTCCGCCTGCTCAACGCCAGGGCCTACGACCGCGCTGGCAATGTCACGAGCACTCCGTCGCTCGTGGTGAACACCGACAACACCCTGCCGGACGCGGCGCTCACGTCACCCGCGCCAGGGGCGTTCCTCCGGGGGACGCCCGTGCTCGTGGCCACCGCCAGCGACTCCGTGGGCGTGGCGAGGGTCGAGTTCCATGACGGCGCGGCCCTGATTGGAACCTCCTCCGTCCCGCCCTACCAGGTGGGCTGGAACACCGCTGGCGTGACGAACGGGGCCCATGCCCTCACCGTGAAGGTCTTTGACAGTGCCGGCAACGTGCGCACCTCCGCTGGGGTCGGGGTAAGCGTCGACAACGCCGCACCGGTGACGGCCCTTGGCACTCCGGCACAGAACGCCTCCGTCCGGGGAACCGTCGCGGTCAGCGCCACCGCCAGCGACAACCTGGGCGTGGAGCGGGTCGAGCTCTACGCGGGCGGGACGCTGATTGGCACCGACACCACCGCGCCTTACGGGTGGAGCTGGGACACAACGGCCGTCGCCACTGGCAGCGTCATCATGCTCACCACGCGGGCCTACGACGCGGCGGGCAACGTCACCGTGTCCGCCGGCCGCACCGTCACGGTGGACTCCACCGCGCCTGGCGTGGCCATCACCGCTCCTGCCAACGGGACCTCGTTCTCCTTCCTCACCTTCAGCACCACCCTCCAGGCGAGTGCCAGTGACAACGTGGGCGTCGTCCAGGTGGTGTTCTACGACGGCGCCTCCGTCATCGGCTCCGACACCACCGCTCCCTACAGCGTGAGCTGGAACCTGCTGAATGCCTCCAAGGGCACGCACACCCTGACGGCCAGGGCCCATGATGCAGCGGGCAACGTCACCACCTCGGCGCCCATCTCCGTGAAGGTGAACTGAACCCTCGGACGCGGATGCGGCCTGGCAACCCTGCGGGCTTGCCGGGCTCCTGGATGTGGAGGCGAAGGCCGTCCGCACCCTCAGGTGAGCGCGGTTCGCGAGCCCGGGTTCAGGGCCTCACGTCCGCCCGCCGGTTGACCCTGCCTCCCGTCGTCCGCGTCGTGGCGGTGGTCGTCGTCGATTCCAGCGGCCGGCGCCACGGGAAGGTGAGCGCGAGCGCCGCTCCCGCAAGCCCCACGATGGAATAGATGAGGCGACCAATGGCGCTGGTCTCCTCGCGTGAGCCGCCGCCGAAGATGGCGTCCACGAGGTTCCAGTTGAAGAAGCCGATGAGGCCCCAGTTGATTGCGCCGATGATGACCAGCACGGCCATCACCTTGGCGAGCGCTCCCTTCAAGCGGTCAGCATCTACGCGTTCCATGGCTCGACTCCTTGGATGGCGGTGGCTCCAGGTTGGAAACCCGGGCTGCCCTCCACCTCAAGATGTGCATTGGCGGGGCTACCTTTGGTCCAGGAGACGACCATGGAACGCGTGTCCCGGAGCCTGACCGACAAGGAAGCGGCCATCGCGAAGCCACGCCCGGCCAGGCCGCGGAGGCGCTGGACCGGGAGCGCGGCGGAGTGGAAGGGCCTCCTTGACGGGCTGAGAGGCGAGTGGCGGCGCAACAAGCTGAGTGACGCAGCGGCGGCCCTCACGTTCTACGGCGTCCTCTCCCTGTTCCCCTTCCTGCTCCTGGTCGTCGCCATGGCCGGCCTCACCATCCAACCCTCGGAGGTGGAAGCGCGCATCGGGGCGCTGGGGCGCACGATTCCACCGGCGTTCACCCAGCTCGTCTATGCGCAGCTCGCGCACCTCACCTCCGGGCCCGGCAGGGGAATGCTCACGTTCAGCGCGCTGGCCGCCGTGTGGTCGGCGACCGCTGGCGTGGTGAGTCTCATGACGGCCCTCAACACCGCCTACGGTGTGACGGAGCGCCGACCGCGCTGGAAGGTATTCGGGATAGCGCTCGGCGTGATGCTGGCGCTGGCCGTCCTGGCGCCGCTCGCCGGGCTCGTCGCGGTGGCGGCCCCCGCCCTTGCGACCCGGCTCGGAGAGCCCTGGGCGACGCTGGCCGCCTGGCTGAGATTTCCCCTCGCGGCGCTGCTGATGATGCTGCTCTGGGGGACCCTCTACTCGGTGCTCCCGGATACCCGGCGCGGGTTCAAGCTCATCACGCCCGGCTCCGTGGCCGGGGTGCTCGTCTGGCTCGCCGCTTCGTTGTGCTTCGCCGGGTATGTCTCCCGCTTCAACACCTTCGGCATCACCTACGGAGCCCTGGGGACCCTCATCGTCCTGCTGCTGTGGATGTGGATCTCCTCGCTCGCGCTGATGCTGGGGGCCGAGCTCAACGCCGTCCTCGCTCGCCGTCCCCGGCGGGCAGCACGGCCCGGCGAGGGCGCTGAAGCCTCACGGTGAGCCGCACGTCGAGCTCTGGCCCCTCGAGCAGGTGCGAGGTGGGCCCCGGCACGAGGGCCAACCCGGGCCGCGGGGTGTCGCGGCCCAGGGTGGCGGACCCGCCGAGGCGGTCTAGCCGATGCCGAAGAGCTTGCCGAGGCCGCCCAGCGCGCCCTTGGCCAGGTCGCCCACCGCGCCGCCGATGTCCTCCAGCGCGCCGAGCGCATCCTCCGCCGCGCCGATGCCCGCCTCCGCCAGGTTCTTCAGCTTGCCCACGGAGTACTCCGCCAGGTCCCCGCCCGCGCCGGCCAGGTCCTGCAGCGCCTCCACGCCGGCCTCGTCCAGGTTCTCCAGGCCGTCGATGACCGCCTTCGCGCCGTCGGACAGCCCGTCCGCCCAGGCCTTCGCCACGTCCTTCATGGCGTCGACGCCGTCGGAGAGCAGCTCGGTGGCGGCGTCCTTCGCCCAGTCCACCCCGGCGTCAACGCCGCGGGCGATGGCCTCCGCCGCCTTCTTCGCCGCCTCGCCCGTGCCCCGCGCCAGGTCCTTCAGCGCCTCCTGCGCCGCCGACGCCGCGGCCTCGGCGAGCTTGCCGGTGCCCGCGGCCAGCTCCTCCAGCTTCTCCACGCCCGCCTCGCCCAGGTCCTTCAGCGCCTCCACCGCCTCGCCAGCGAGCTCGACGAACTTCCCGCCGAGCTCCTTCATGGCGTCCCAGGCCTTCTCGGCGATCTTCCCGCCCTGCTCGAGGCCCCACTTGGCCATCTCGAGCGACTCCTTCGGGCCGTAGTGCTCGACCATGTGGGCGATGCCCAGGGGGCCGCCGGCGACCGCGCCGACGAGGTTCACCGCCTTCACCCAGTCCGGCGCCTCGTAGTCCTGCCCCTGCGCCTTGGCCTCCTCCATCTTGGCCTTCTCGGAGCTCAGGCCGATGTCGAGGGCGAGCTCCGCCACGCCGAGCACCGCGCCCGCCGCCAGGTCCACGCCCACGCCCACGCCCGTCGCGTCGAGGATGAGGCCGCCCACCGCGTCCAGCGCGTTGAGCTTGGCGCCCGTGAAGGCCAGGAAGCTCAGGTCCTTGTCCTGCGACTTGAGGTCGAAGCCCTCCTTGGTGAGCCGCCCCGCGTCGTACAGGCCGGGCAGCGCGCCCAGGCCCGGGACAATCTTGCTCAGGTTCTTCAGGACCTTGCCGGCGACGTCGGCCGTGACGGTGACGCCCATCTTCCCGAGCAGGCCCGTCATCATGTCCAGGCCCTTGGACAGCGTCTTGCCCAGCTGGCCCAGGACGCGGCCGTCCATGTGCTCCAGCGCGGGGCCCGCCACCCTCAGCACGTCCTTGATGATGGTGCCGTCGGTCTTGCCCGCGAACTTCGCCAGCTTGGCGATGCCGTCCGCGTCCATGTTCCTCGTGAGCTTCACGAAGGTGTCCAGGTCCTGGCCGTCCAGGTGCTTCACCGTCTTGGCCAGGTCGCTCAGCGCGCCGTCCGTGTTGACGAGCTTGCTGAACTCGGAGGCGTCCAGCCCCTTGAGGCTCTTGGCGAGCTTGTTGGCGTCCGCCGCGTCCACCCCGTCCAGCGAGGTGAGGAGCTTGTCCAGGTCCCCGGGCGACTTCGCCAGCTTGAGCACGTCCCCGAGGTGGTCCGTGGTGCCGTCCACCGGCATCTTGCCGGCCAGCTTCGCGAGCTTCTCCGTGGTGGCCGGGTCCTTGAGGGCCTCGGACGCAATCTTCGGGTCCAGCCCGTTCACCGCGCCGAGGAAGCGCCTGGCCTCCTCCGGGGTGGCGGCGTTGTTGACCTGCTTGAGGACGTTGTCGAGCCCCCCCGCGTCGTTCACGTCGAGCTTCTGCAGGAGCGGGGTGAGGTCCTTCAGGTCCACCTTGCTGCCGGCGCGGCGCAGCTCGCCGACCTGGTTGGCGGTGAGCTTGCTCTTCAGGTCATCCGGCAGGTTCCCCAGGGTGCTGTTGGCCAGCGACTGGGCGTCCTTGACCAGTCCTTCCGGGTTGGGGACGCGTGCGTCGCGGAGCGCCTGGACGAACCCCTTGGTGTCGCGCCAGGCCCCCGGCGCCTCTCCGGCGAGCTGCAGCGCGGCGACGGCCTTGTCCTCGGGCTTGGCGTTCGGGTCCAGCAGCGTGAGGCCGGCGCTGGCGAAGCGCGCGGGGCCGTCCAGCTTGCGCAGTGCCGGGCCCAGGTCCTTCAGGGCCTGCGGGCCCTCGGCGCCGAGCAGGTTCTTGGCCGCGTTGGCCAGCTGCACGCCGGCCTTGGCCTTGGCGGCGTCAGAGGCGTTCGGGTCGAAGAGGGCGGTGTAGGCGTCCACCGCGGCCTTGGCGTTGGGGAGCTGGGCGTTGGCGCGGTTGAGCAGATCGTTGCCAGGGATCTTCTCACCAATCTTGCCCAGCACCTCCTTCACCTTCTCGGGAGGCAGCGCCTGGTTGATGGAGCCTCCCAGGGCGAGCGCCGCGGACAGCCGCTTGTCGGGGGGCGAGTCCGGGTTGAGCAGCGTGCGGGCCGCGCCGCGCGCGCTGTCGGTGCGGAAGACGTTGAGGAACTCGCGCTCGGTCAGCTTCAGGGCGCCCGCGGTCTCGACGGACTCCGTCGCCTCCTGCGGCGTCTTGCCCGAGTGGACCTCCGTGGTGAAGAGCGGGTCCTTCAGCGTCTTCTTCACCGCCTCGTCGGTGCGCGTCTCGCCCGCCGCGGAGATGATGCGCGCCAGGGCCTCCTTGTCCTGCACGTCCTTGAGCGGGACGTCATTGGGGCGCGGGCTCTCGCCGCGCGTCGCCTGGGCCTCCAGCCGGTTGCCGAAGGCGACCAGGTCCTGGCCGTTCTTGATGCCCAGCTGCTCCAGCGCGGCGCGGTTCTCCGGCTTGCTGTTGAGGATTTCGAACTGCTGGTCCCCCTTGATGCGCTGCTGCGTCTCGGCGGTCGACGGCGCCTGGGTGCCCAGCAGCTTCTCCAGCTCCGCCTTGCGGCGGGTGCCCTCGAAGGCGGACGCCAGCTCGTTCTTCTTGGGCTCGGTGGCCTTGATGTCCTTCTCGGTGAAGGGCTGGGCGACCTTCTCCCTCTTGGCGATGTCGTTCGCCTTCGTCATCTCCGTCGCCGCCTTCTTGGCGGTGAGGGCGACGTTCTCCTCGGCCTTCTGGAGCGCCTGCGCCTTCTGCTGGGAGAGCCGGGTGGCCTCGTCCGCCTTCTGCTGGGCGAGCTTCGCGGCCTCGCCCGCCGTCTTCTGCTCCGCGGGCGTCTTCGTCTTGTCGGCGGCCTGCTGCTTCGCGGTCTCCGCGGCCTTCCTCGCCGCGGCGGCGGCCTTCGCGGCCTCGGCGGCGGCTCGGGCGGCGGCCTCGGCTGCCCTGCGCGCGGCTTCCGCGGCCCGGCGGGCCTCCTCGGCGCGGCGGCGCGCGGCTTCGGCTGCCGCGGCTGCTGCCGCCGCGTCACTTCCGGAGGTGCTTGTCGTGCTGCTGCCGCTGACGCCGCTGGTCGAAGCAACCATGTTTCAAATCCTCAAGGGGCGAGAAATCCCTGGTCCAATCATCGGCGGCGTGACGGGAAAGTTGCCTCTTCCCGCTCTTGAAGGGTGCTCACCTCCGCACCCCCGCCGCCCGGTGGGCGGTTTCAAGACTCCCGGTACGCAAGGACTTGAACTGGGGTTACATGGTCCCCTCCGATTTCCGGAGTTGGGGTGGGTTTGGACCCATGGCGGCGTGACTGACGGGAGGGTGGGGCAGGGATTGCCCCAACGGCGTTCCTGACGAGGCCGTTCTTGCCCGAGGGGGCAGGTCTTGCCCTTCCTCCCGAGGTCCGCCGGGGGTTGGAAATCCTGGCCTCATGAAGCCACCTGGCTCGGAAGAGCCCCTGGATGCGGCCGGGAGGCTCGACGTGGCAGGCCCGTTGCAAAACGGCCCCTCGAACCTTGAAACGAGGGTCTGTCCATGAAGACGAACGCAAGAAGAATGGCTTCGGCCAGCAGTCTGGCTTTGATTCTCACGGCCGCGGGTTGCGGCGGGGAGTACGTCGACAACAACGTGGAAGGCGAGTCGCACGAGAGTGCCGAAGCGCTCATCACGCGCGGCGATTTGAACGAAACGGCAGACGGCGTCACAGGTGTCGCGCCCCTGGCGCCCTTTCCGCAGATGCTCACGACCCCGCCGCCGAGCAGCGATGACGGCACCCTGAGCCCGCGAGGCGCGGCCGCGCGACACGGCACGCACGAGTCGAAGACGTTCGAGCAGCTCGTGCAGCGCTGGCGCCAGCACTACGCGGCCGGCATGCGGTTGATCGACCTCGACGTCTACGAGGACACGAACGGAACGGTGCGGTACTACGGGACGTGGGCGCCCGGCACCGGTGGCTCCGCCCTGTACCGTTACACGAGCAAGGCGGCGTTCCTGGAGCGCGTGGAGACGCAGCGCCAGCAGAACAGCAAGCTCGTCGAGATGGAGGTCGTCACCATCGGCGGCACGACCTGGTACTACGGCGTCTGGAACGGCGCGGGAAACAACGCCCCGGTCACCGAGAGCACGTCGTGGACGGCCTTCCAGAGCCTGCACGCGCAGCGCACGGCGCAGGGGCAGCGTCTGGTCGACCTCGAGGTTGCGCTCGAGAACGACCAGCCGCGGTACTGGGGCGTGTGGGAAATGGGCACGACGCCCACGCAGCACCTCCTGCGCAGCACCTCGCTGACGGCCTTCGGCGACGCGTATGCGGTGGCGCGCGGGCAAGGGAAACGCCTGCGGCACCTGAGCGGCGTGACCCGGGCTGACCAGAGCCAGGAATACGTCGGCGTCACGGACGAGGCCTCGGACGGCTGGGCCTACTACGTCTACACGAGCTGGGAGCTCTTCAAGAGCCAATGGGCAGACCAGGCGGAAGCCGGCCGGTCCCTGCGCGACGTGGAGGTCATCGATCGCCCCGCTGGCGGCCGTTATTACATTGGCACGTGGGGCAACGCGCCCGCGGACCCCGTGGGCCGCACCGACACCGCGCTGATGGCGACGCAGATCCAGAATGCCTTGTCCGGGAAGGTGGCGGGATTCTCGTACGCGGTCGCCGACCAGTCGCAGCTCGCCCTCGCGGGGGCAGGCGGCTTCGCGCAGCGCGCGCCGAATCCGACGCACGCGATGACGTCGCGCACGCCCTCGACGCTCGCCAGCGTGACGAAGCATCTCACGGGGGTGGCGATGCTCGCCCTGCTCGAGCGGAATGCCATCGCGCCAGGCGCCGAGGTCCTCGCGCACCTGCCGGGCGCGTGGCTGCCCGATTCGACGTTCGACGGCCTGAGCTTCGAGCACCTCCTGACGCATACCTCCGGGTTCAACCAGCTCCTGACGACGACGAGCGTGCAGGGCGCTGGCAACGACTGGGGCGGGCTGAAAATCATGGTGGAGCAGGTGGGCGCGACGCCGGGCGCGAGCCGCCAGTACAAGAACGCAAACTTCGCCTTGCAGCGAGTCCTCATTCCCGCCCTGCGGCGAGAGCTGGAAGGCGCGTCGATTCCGGTCGTCACGGAGGCGAACTCGCGCGAGCTGTACCTGCAAGCGCTCGACTCCATCGCCTTCGAGCGTCTCGGAATCGAGGACATCTCGTGCCAGCCGGTGGCCGGCCAGATCGAGGCCCTCTCGTACAACACCGCCGATGCCACCCTCGGCGGGAGGTCCTGGGCTACGACGAGCAGCGGCTGCGGCGGCCACGCCGGGCTGCAGATGAACGCGCAGCAGCTCGCGGAGTTCCTCACGGGCGTGCGCTACAGCGACCATATCCTGTCCGCGTCGAGCAAGTCGTACATGGACACGAACCGGGCAGGTTGGAGCTCTGCGACGGCGGTCGACGGCGGCATGGCCTACTCGCACGGTGGTGACTACTACGCGACGTCCGGGCGTGAAACGCACACGTGCGTGATGCGCCTGCCGGACGGAATCGACGCTTCGCTCATCATCAACTCGAATACGCCGACGAGCCCGTGCAGCGTGCTGGCCACCGCCTACAACGCCGCGACGCCGTAAATGGTTCCCCCGCGCAGGCCGCCCGGCGCAAGCGCGACGGGCGGCCTGCGCGACAAGACTGGGGACGAGCCGTCCTCTCGACACATCAGGCAGGGGTCTATCCGTGAAGACGAACGCAAGAAGAATGGCTTCGGCCAGCAGTCTGGCTTTGATTCTCACAGTCGCGGGTTGCGGCGGCGAGTACGTCGACAATCACGTGGAAGGCGCGTCGAACGAGAGCGCCGGGATGCTCACGACCCCGCCGCCGAGCAGCGATGACGGCACCCTGAGCCCGCGAGGCGCGGCCGCGCGACACGGCACGCATGAATCGAAGACGTTCGAGCAGCTCGTGCAGCGCTGGCGCCAGCACTACGCGGCCGGCATGCGGTTGATCGACCTCGACGTCTACGAGGATACGAACGGAACGGTGCGGTACTACGGGACGTGGGCGCCCGGCACTGGTGGCTCCGCCCTGTACCGTTACACGAGCAAGGCGGCGTTCCTGGAGCGCGTGGAGACGCAGCGCCAGCAGAACAGCAAGCTCGTCGAGATGGAGGTCGTCACCATCGGCGGCACGACGTGGTACTACGGCGTGTGGAACGGCACGGGAAACAACGCCCCGGTCACCGAGAGCACGTCGTGGACGGCCTTCCAGAGCCTGCACGCGCAGCGCACGGCGCAGGGGCAGCGTCTGGTCGACCTCGAGATTGCGCTCGAGAACGGCCAGCCGAGGTACTGGGGCGTATGGGAAGTGGGCACGACGCCCACGCAGCACCTCCTGCGCGGCACCTCGCTGACGGCCTTCGGCGACGCGTATGCGGTGGCGCGCGGGCAAGGGAAACGCCTGCGGCACCTGAGCGGCGTGACCCGGGCCGACCAGAGCCAGGAATACGTCGGCGTCACGGACGAGGCCTCGGACGGCTGGGCCTACTACGTCTACACGAGCTGGGAGCTCTTCAAGAGCCAATGGGCAGACCAGGCGGAAGCCGGCCGGTCCCTGCGCGACGTGGAGGTCATCGATCGCCCCGCCGGCGGCCGTTATTACATTGGCACGTGGGGCAACGCGCCCGCGGACCCCGTGGGCCGCACCGACACCGCGCTGATGGCGACGCAAATCCAGAATGCCTTGTCCGGGAAGGTGGCGGGATTCTCGTACGCGGTCGCCGACCAGTCGCAGCTCGCCCTCGCGGGGGCAGGCGGCTTCGCGCAGCGCGCGCCGAACCCGACGCACGTGATGACGTCGCGCACGCCCTCGACGGTCGCCAGCGTGACGAAGCATCTCACGGGGGTGGCGACGCTCGCCCTGCTCGAGCGGAATGGCAGTGCGCCAACCGCCGAGGTCCTCGCGCGCCTGCCGAGCGCGTGGTCGCCCGATTCGACGTTCGACGGCCTGAGCTTCGAGCACCTCTTGACGCATACCTCGGGGTTCAGCCAGCGCCTGGCGACGACGAGCGTGCAGGGCGCTGGCAACGACTGGGACGGGCTGAAAGTCCTGGTGGAGCAGGTGGGGGCCATGCCGGGAGCGAGCCGCGAATTCAAGAACGCAAACCTCGCCTTGCTGCGAGTCCTCATTCCCGCCCTGCGGCGAGAGCTGGAAGGCGCGTCGATTCCGGTCGTCACGGAGACGAACTCGCGCGAGCTGTACCTGCAAGCGCTCGACTCCATCGCCTTCGAGCGTCTCGGAATCGAGGACATCTCGTGCCAGCCGGCCGCCGGCCAGATCGAGGCCCTCTCGTACAACACCGCCGATGCCACCATTGGCGGGAAGTCCTGGGCCACGACGAGCAGCGGCTGCGGTGGCCACGACGGGCTGCAGATGAACGCGCAGCAACTCGCGGAGTTCCTCACGGGCGTGCGCTACAGCGACCATATCCTGTCTGCGTCGAGCAAGTCTTACATGGACGCGAACCTGGCAGGTTGGAGCACCGCGACGGCGGTCGACGGCGGCATGGCCTATTCGCACTATGGCAACTACTACGCGACGTCCGGGCGTGAAACGCACACGTGCGTGATGCGCCTGCCGAACGGAATCGACGCTTCGCTCATCATCAACTCGGATACGCCGACGAGCGCGTGCAGCGTGCTGGCCACGGCCTACAACGCCGCGACGCCGTGAGCTGGCGACGAAGGGCGAAGGTGGACTGACGGGTGGGCTTCCGGCGGTGGCTTCGATTCCCGCCGCCTCCAAGCAGCAAGGAGCCCCGTGGCGCCGCAAGGTGCCACGGGGCCTTGCTTTCACGCGGCGCGGCGATGGACACCTCCGCGCCCTCGTCCGGACGCGCTAGGGTTCGGCGCGCGCCACGTAGAGCCCGGCGTTCACCCCGGGCGCATTGCGGGTGTAGATGAGCAGGCGGCCGTCAGGGCTCGCCAGGAAGTTGGCGTCGACGCCGGTGGCGATGCGCCGCGGCTCCAAGGTCTTCCTGGAGACGTCCACGACCCTCAGGTCGCCCGTGAACGTGCCGAGGTCGAAGTTGTCGAGGTACGAGACGTTGCTCCCCTTGGCCGGAAGGTAGTTCCACGCCTTGTCATCGCTGTATTGCCGCGAGGTCGTGCCGGACCGAGCGAAGAGGGCACCCAGCCCGTTCGCCGCGTCGGTCGAGCGCGCGAACAGGAAATGCTTCGAGTCGGCGGTGAAGTTGGGAACGCCGCTCCAGTTGCGAGGCTCGGCGTCGACCACGACGGGCTGGCGCTTACCGCGCACGTCGACCAGGTGCTGGTCGAGCCCAAGGCTCGACGCCTGGGTGAAATAAGCGAGCTTCTTGCGGTCTGGCGAGCCCCAGGGCCTGGTGATGAGGTCCGAGCCGGCGAGCGTCGTCAGCAAGCCGCGGATGTTCTCGACCAGCGTGGTCCGCTCGCCGGTGGCCGGGTCGAACCGCTTCAGCGCCGGCCGGGTGCCGACGAGGCCGACATACACGACCCCGTCCCTGGTGATGAAGCCCGTGCGAGTGACATTCTGGTCAACGACGATGGGCGCTCGGTCCTCGGAGACCACGACGGCCGTGGACGGAGACGCGAGCGTGGTGAAGAAGGTGGTTCCGCTCTCGTCCGCGGTGAAGAAAGGCGGCGTCGCCACGCCGCTGAGCAGGTCGGCCTTCGTGCTCCCTCTCCAGCTGGACAGCGTCGCGGTGCTCTCCCCGGGCCGGCAGTACAGCGCGACCGGGTGCGCGGAGTCGCCGCTGCCCACGAAGCTCGCCCACGGACGGCAGAAGCCGAAGGGGAACCCCATCGGGATGCCGGCGGCCATCGTCGTGCGCGACGAGAGGTCGGCCGACGCCAGCTCCAGGTCTCCCGAGGTTCCATCCGCGCTGCCTCGCGTGGGGTACAGGACCGAGCGCCCATCGGGGCTCGCCGCGGTAGAGAAGGTTCCGATTGGCGAACCGTCCGAAGCGAAGTTCGCGCCGGACTCCGCGCTCCAGACCCACAGCGGGCTCACGCCAAACCCGGGCTTCGTACGGTCGGGATTCGTCCAGACGAACGCCACCTTCCCGGAGGCGTAGACGAAGGCGACGTTTCCCGCCGGGACGGAGGCCACGTGCTGCCGCTGCGCTCCTGAAACGAGGGCCGAGGCGAAGACCTCGGTGCCCTCCTGGTAGAGCACGTAATCGTCGCTTGTCACCGCGAGCAGCTGCTGGGCGCTCCCGGACTGAACGAGCAGCGGAGCGGAACTGGAGACCTCCTGGGTCTCCTGCAGCGTCTGGAGGTCGTGGGTCGACGGGTCACCACAGCTCGCAAGCGCCAGGACCCATCCGCCAATCAGCAATCGTCTCGTCATCGGTTTCTCCCGTTGGGGTTCGCGGGAAAAAATGCCGAGCGGGTTTCTGCATATGGGTCCAGTTCCGGAAAACGCAGGGGTCCAGTCGGGCGTGAGCCGCGCGACGCCGCCGTCAGCGCCTCTGGGGCGGCAGCGCCGCGCGGCCCGTGGCCTCCGCGTACGCCTTGCCCAGACGGCGCGCCGCCTCGACGAGCTGAGCCTCATCGCACGCGGCGAAACCGAGGCGAGCGAAGTCGCGGGGTGCGGCTCCGAGCAGGAAGTGGCTCGCCGCCTGGAACGACACGCCGGCGGCCAGCGCGTGCTCGACCCAGGCGTCGACGTCCACGCCCGGCGCCTGTGCCCAGATTGCCAGTCCGCCATTCGGTGGCGTGAAGACGAGGTCGGGGACGTGGCGCGTCAGCGCTTCCGCGAGCGCGTCCCGGCGTGAGCGATAGAGGCGCCGCGCTCGGCGGACGTGTCGCTCGAGCTCTCCGTCCTCGATGAGCTCCGCCACCGCGCGCTCCACGATGTGGTCCCCCTGCTGGTCCACGTACGCGCGATAGCTCGCGATGCGCTCGGCGACCTCGGGGGTGGACGCCACGAAGCCCAACCGGAGGCCGGGCGCGAGAATCTTCGACAGCGTGCCGAAGTAGACGACCACGCCGAAGCGGTCCGAGTGCGCCAGCGGCAACACGGGCGAACCCTCGTACTGGAACTCGTGGTCGTAGTCGTCCTCGAGGATGAGCATGCCTCGCTGGCGTGCCAGCTCCAGCAGCCTCAGGCGCCGGGGCGCGCTCAAGGTCACCGTGGTGGGGAGCTGGTGGTGCGGCGTGAGGTAGACGGCGTTCACCCGCCGGGTGGCGCAGACCGCCTCGAGCGCGGCGACGTCCAGGCCTTCACCGTCCACCGGAATGGGCACCACCTCCACGCCGACGAGCTGGAACACGCCTCGGAAGGCCGGGTGGCTGTACGCCTCCACCGCGACGCAGTCTCCTGGCGCGAGCAGGGTCCGTGCCGCGAGGTACAGCCCCTGCTGGGTGCCGCGGACGATGTTGATGGTGTCGAGCGTCGCGCGCACGCCCCTGCTGCGCGTCAACATCTCGACCACGGCCTCGCGGAGCCGTGGTTCGCCTCGCGGGTCCCCATAGTCGAGCAGCCTTCGGGCGCCGCGGCCGTCGAGCGCGTGGCGGTACGCGCGCGACAATGCAGCGCGGGGGATGAACGAGAGCTCCGGGATTCCGCCCAACAGCAGCAGCTCCGCGCGTCGAGAACCCGCGGGCCCGGGGAGCTCGAGCCGTGGCAACCGGAATCCGGCGGCCCTCGCCATCGCCTTCCCCGAGGACTCGGGGGACACCGGCAGCTCGAGCGAGACGTAGGTCCCCTTCGCTCGCTCGCTGGTGATCCAGCCCTCCCGCGTCAGCTCGAAGAACGCAGCGACCACCGTCTTGCGGTGGACGCCCAGCTGCGCCGCCAGCTCGCGCGTGGACGGGAGCCGGTCTCCGGGTGCCAGGCGCCCACGCTGGATCTCCTCGGTGATGGCGCGGGCGATCTGCTGCGCGCGCGGACCTCGCCAGTCCGGACCGACCTTCAGCACGAACTCCCAGCCCATCCGCGCACGTCCTCTCACGCGACGTCTTCCTTGACGCTCACCGGCAAGGGTATCAACGCCGTTCACGGCGCGCCGCCCACGGCGTGGACGGGGGCGGGGGAAGGCAGGCGCCACGGTAGAGAGGACCGTGGCACCCGCCGGGGACCGCGAGCAGGGGCTAATGCACGACGGGCAGCAGGGTGACGGCGGCCCACGGCGAGGCGTTGGTGTCCACCGCCACCAGCCGGAAGGACGCCTCATTCTCCCCGTGCGTGGGCGACAGCGCGCCCGCGGCCACCGCGAAGACGCCCTTGCCGATGAAGAGCCCGGTGTCGAGGTCGAAGCGTGCCACCGGCGTGCGGTCGCTCGCGGAGGCGGCGGTCACGCCCACCCGGGCCTGGACCGCCGGCAGCTCCAGGCCCTCGGGCGCGGAGGCCTGCCGGTAGGTCACGTCGTTGAAGGCCGCCTGCGCCGGGACGAGCCCGTTCTCCAGCGGAGCCACGTCCACCTCGGGCGCGTCCGGCGAGGCGTGCACCACGCGCAGCCTCATGCTGTCGCTGTCCTGGGCGAAGCTGTCGGCGAAGGCGAGCAGCTCGAAGGTGGACGTCGCCGGGTCCCCCGCGCCGGGCGACAGGAAGCCTGTGGCCACCACGAGATAGCGGCCTCCGGCCTCCAGCGCGGGCGTGCTGTCGGCGCCGGCGGGGGAGCCCGCCGGGCGCGCGGCGCCCTGCGCATTCGCGAAGACGTCCAGGGTGTACGTGCCCGGCGGCACCTGGATGGGCTTGGAGAGCTGGCCGAAGGTCAGGTTGTCCACCAGCTCGGTGGTGCCCGCGAAGATGTCCACGGGGGGCGCGTCCGGCGAGGCGTGCAGCGCGTAGACGACGGGGTTCTGCCGGATGAAGCCCACCCCGGCCGCGAGCAGGCCGAAGCCGTTGGTGGCGCCAGGCTTCGCGGAGAGCTGTCCGGTGGCGATGACGAACACCTCGCCGCGAGACGGCAGGGCGGGGATGGTGAAGGCCGTCACCTTGGTGCCTCCCGCGAGCACGCCCACCTGGAAGGACTGGCCCGCGGGCAGGTCCACCCCGGCGGCGCCGGTGTCCTGGAAGCGCTGCAGGGCCGTCACCTCGGAGGAGCCGTCATCGCCCACGTCCAGCGCCACGGTGGGCGCGTCCGCGCCCGCGTGGACGATGCGCACGCGCGCCCGTCCGTCCGCCGGAGCGCCGAAGCCCTCCGCCAGCGGCAGCACGCGGAAGGCCTGCTGGGTGTTGGTGGAGCCGAGCAGGCCCGAGGCCAGCGCGCTCACGGTGGCGTTGGCATCCAGCGCCAGCGGGCCGGTGGAGTACACGGGCGCCGAGCTCGCCGCCGCGCCGGCCGCGCGCACCTGCACGGTGTACGTGCCCGCGGGCACGGAGGCGTAGCTCGTCGTGTCGCCGTACTTCACGTTGGTGAACAGTGGCGTCGACTGGCCCTCGGCATAGATGTCCACCGCCGGAGCGTCGGGCGACCCGTGGATGACGCGCAGCCTCGCGGTCTTGGTGTCCGGCGGATCCTTGTCGTCGTCTTCACCGCAGCCCGCGGCCAGCGTGGACATCGACGCGGCCAGCGCCGCCACCAGGACGCGGTTCCTCCAGAAGCTCCTCAGCATGTGTCTCTCCCGTGAATGGATGGATTGACTGAAGGCCGCACCTCAGCAGCGAGGTGCGGCGCGTCGGCGCAGCCCTGACGGAAAGAACTCACGGAGCTGGATGATGGGTGCTGCGCCGTCTCTTCGAATTCACGTACGGACGGGCGCAAAAAGCGTTTCCAGGGTTCGTGCGTCCGGCACGAAAGCCTCACCTCGCGGTCGCAGCATGAAGCCCGAGCGCTATGGGGTGGGCGTGCCGGCTCCGCCGAGGTCCTCGGGCGTGAGTTTCAGCGCCTCGCTGATGGCCAGGACGTCCTGGTACTCGCGCCAGTGCTTGATGAGGCCGTCGCGGACCCGCAGCACGCCAATGAGGGTCGCCGAGGCGCGCAGGCCCGTGGTGGTGACCGTCCCTGCCAGCTCGTATTCCACGACGATGACCTCAGGGTCGTCGGTCTGGTGGGTGGCCAGTTCGCGGAACTGCTCGAAACGCACCGGCAGGGCCGCGCTTCTGGCGCGGTAGAACGCCAGCCACGCCTCGCGGCCCTCATGACGTCGCATGCCTGGAGGGGAGAACGGGGTCTCGACCACGACATCTTCGGCCAGCAGCTCGGCTGGGAGGAGGGTAGCGCCGTCCCCGAGGAGTGCTTCCTGCATGCGCTGGTAGATGGTGAGAGGACCCGCGGTACAGACCGCCGACTGTGACATGGTCGAACCTCCCGACGTAAGATGAGTGCGACTCAGGATTGATAATGAGTCCGACTCACTTTTGCAAGGATGGGTGACGGATGGCTCGAGACGGTGTGCCTCCTGACGGCGGCGGTGCGGGTGAACGACCCGTTCGTGCCGATGCCCGCCGCAATCGCGAGCGCATCCTGGAGGCGGCCGAGGCCGTGTTCGCCGAGCAGGGCGCGTCGGCCTCGACCGAGGCCGTGGCCGCGCGCGCTGGCGTCGCGATTGGTACCGTGTTCCGGCACTTCCCGACCAAACCCGAGCTGCTCCAAGCCGTGGTGATGAATCTGCTGGACCGACTCATCACGGAAGTCGACGCGATGGTCGGCAATCAGGACGCAGTCACGGCCCTGTTCGAGTTCTGCGCCCGCGTCATGGCGGTGAGTGCCCAGAACAGGGCCGTGTTCGCCCGACTCGCCGAAACCGGGGTCCAGGTCCGCGTCGGAGACGCCCTGACACGCCTGCGGCCTGCCATCGATTTGCTGCTCGAACGCGCCCAGAAAGCAGGCACCGTCCGCGACGACCTGCGCCCCGTCGAGCTGGTCGCCCTGCTCGCAGCGCTCTGCCAGGAAGCGATGACTGATGAGTGGAGCGAACCCCTCCGCCAGCGCGCACTCACCATCCTCTTCGACGGCATGCGACCCACCGCAAGACCTTGACCGCCATCCAATAAACCTGCCGCGGACAGAAAGAGAGCAACAGGTGCGCACAGCCACTGGGTCCACTGAAAAGATGAACCTTCGTGCACTGCATAAGGAGATATATGCGCCTTCGCACAAGGACTTCAGTGTGGTTGTCGTGCCCAGGATGTCGTTTGTGATGGCTGACGGCGCGGGCAATCCAAATATCGCTCAAAGCTATAAGGATGCAGTTCAGGCGCTGTACGCGGTTTCATATGCCTTGAAGTTTGCCAGCAAGAAGTTGGCGAACAGGGACTATGTGGTCGCGCCGCTCGAGGGATTGTGGAGTGCCGATGATCCCGCTGCCTTCGTGCAGCGCCGTAAAGACGAGTGGAAGTGGACCATGATGATCATGCAGCCGGAGTGGATCACGAGGGAGATGTTCGACGAGGCCGTCGAGGTGGTGCGGACCAAGAAGAATCCGGCGGCTTTGTCTGGCGTGTATTTCGATACCTACGATGAAGGCCTGTCGGTGCAAATCATGCACATTGGCTCATATGACGATGAGGCGCCGACACTGAGGCGTTTGCATGAAGAGTACATGCCGGCGAATGGCTTTGATTTCAACGGGCCTCACCACGAGGTGTACCTTGGAGATCCGCGTAAAGCGGAGCCGTCGAAACTCAAGACAATCCTTCGGCAACCGGTCAAGAGAAGGACGTAACAGGCCGGCGGCCCTTGCCACGCACCTGATGGGAGCGCGGCCTGGGCAGGGGGGGATGGTGTGGGGCGACTCGACGACGGCACCCGCGTCTATTTCGGACTCCCGCGCTTTCCTGAGGACGAGGCGCCATCCGAGAAGACGCTGATGGGCGACCACAGAGCGCGCGAAGGGTACCGGAAACGGGGGTAGGCTCGCCGCGGGTGGATGAACCGCATTCCTCCTCACGAGACCCTCATGGCACCTGGCAACCTGGACCCAGCACGGCTTCGCCCGGGCACACGCGTGGGGCCGTGGCGCACGCTGGAACGGCGAGGACGCGGCGTCTACGGCGCTGTCTATCGCGCCATCAGGGCGGACGGGCACCCCGGGTTCGTGGCGCTCAAGCTGGCCCTGGGTCCTCGGGATGAACGCTTCACACGCGAAGTGGAGTTGCTCTCACGCATCCGTCATCCCAACGTCCCTCGCCTCGTCGGCCACGGGGAATGGGCGGACGCGGCTGGCACTGTCTACCCGTACCTCGCCATGGAGTTGGTGGACGGCGTACCTCTTTATGTCTGGGCGATGGAGCAACGGCCGACCTCCCGGCAGGTGCTCTCGTGCCTCGCCAGTCTCGCGCGGGCGCTGGAGGCCACGCATTCCGCGGGCGGCGTCCACCGGGATGTGAAGGGCGGCAACGTCGTCGTGAGGGATGGAGATGGCCAACCCTTCCTGACCGACTTCGGCTCCAGCCACTACGTTGGCGCGGCTACCATCACCTGGCCGCCATTTCCTCCAGGAACGCCGGCCTACCGTGCGCCGGAGGCGTGGCGCACAGTGCTGCGTCCCGGTCCCGACCGGTCCGTGCCCTATGCGCCCGGGCCGGCGGATGACGTCTACGCGCTGGGCGTCACCGCCTGGCGGTTGGTGACGGGCGAGTACTCTCGCGAGCTGGGACTGGCGGGGGAGGGAGCTCGCCTGTGGCGACCGGAAGGACCGAGCCACCTCGCTCCGCGAGTCCTCAATGGGCGCTGCTGCGTGGAGCTGGATGACCTCGTTTCCCGGATGCTCTCCGTGCACCCGGAGGCGCGCGGCAGCGCAGGCGAAGTGGCCGAAGCGCTGGAGGCTGCCGCGCGTGAAGCAGGGCCGGCGGCGGACGTGCCTCTGTTCAGCCCGGAAGAAGCCCGGCCCGCCCACGTGAATGAAGCCTCGCGGCGCGTTTCGTCGCGGGAGCGAAGTGCGAGCAGGAGGCACTGGCGCATCGCGGCCGCCGCCGCGGTATCCATGGGGGCCCTGGCCATCGCGGGGCTGCTGGGCACGCGGCACGGAGGCGTCCCCCCGGTGGCGAGCGTCTCCGTGCGTCTGGAGGCAAGGGACGCGGGCGCGGTGGCCGTCGGGGACTCCGCCCTGACGGAGCCTTCGTCCTCCGCCGCGCCACCTTCCGCGTTGGCGAGCATCGCCCAGGACATTCCCCCCAATCCCATCCCGGGACAGCGGCGGACAGATTCCAAAGGCCGCTGTCCAAGCCCGGGGCAGGTTCCCATCCAGGGGTATTGCTGGCTGAAGCAGGCCCTGGACCGGAAGGGCTGTGACGACAACGGCTACCTGTACCAGGACGGGCAGTGCTACGCGCCCGTGTTCCGGACCGCTCGCCCTGCCACGTCGAATCCCCGCGGACGGAAGTGAGCGCGCTCGAGGACGAGCTGGGCGTGGTGCTGTTCGAGCGCGTGGGACGGAGCCTCACGCTGACGCCGAGCGGGCGCGAGCTGCTCGACCCCGTGCGAGCCATGGGCGACGCCGCGGGGCGCGTCTCGCTCGCGGCCGGCGGACAGTCGCAGAGCATCACCGGGTTGGTCCGCATCTCGGCCAATGAGAGCTACTCGGCATTCCTGCTGCCGCCCATCGTGGAGCAGCTTCGGCGCGAGCGCCGGGCATCGAAATCGAGCTGGTCGCAACCAACACCGCGGTCGACCTGCGCCGACGGGAGGCGGATGTCGCGATCCGCAACTTCCGCCCCACCCAGCCCGACCTCATCGCCACCAAGGTCCGGGACGACCCGATGCGGCTGTATGCGGCGACCCGCTACCTTGCGAGCATCGGCAACCCACGCACGCCGAAGGCACTGAGCCGCGCCGACTTCATCGGGCCTGGCGGGACGGACGCCATGCTCAACGCGCTGAACGGGCTGGGCTTGAGCCTGACGCAACGGAACTGTGGCCGGCGGACGCTCCCGCGGTCCGGACGCCGCGGGAGGCAAAGCCCACCGCGAGCAGCTGGTGGACCTGGAGGCGCAGGCCGACGTGGACGCGCTCGTGGCGGGCTTCGAGCGGAACTCATCGAACGCTGGGTGGCTCTCCCTACTTCCACCCGGTGGGCACCTGCGCCATGGGCAAGGGTCGGGAGGCGGTGGTGGATGCGCGGCTGCGCGTGCACGGCATCGAGGGACTGCGCATCACGGACGCCTCCATCATCCCGACGATTCCCTCCGCCGGGACGCACGCGCCATCCATCATGATTGGCGAGTTCGCGTCACGCCTGCTCGTGGCCGGCTGAAGCGAGCGGGGCCGGTGCGCGGCCCCGTCGCGACGGGACGTCAGTCCTTGGTCCAGCGGAACGTCACGCGGTCGCCGCCGCTGAGCCGGCCCGCGAGGTTGTAGAGCTTGTACATCTCGGTGTGGACCGCGAAGATTCCCTTCGCCTTGCTGAAGACGAAGTACGAGCCCGGGTCGGTCACGATGCTCGTCCACTGCGAGTTGGTGTTGCAGTTGGCCGTCGAAGCCGAGGGCCAGTTGCACCAGGAGTTGCCGTTCTCGTTCCACACCTTCCAGTGGTCGCCGCCGCCGACGAGGCCCACCTGCTTCCACCACGTCACGGCCGAGCCGGACTCCAGTCGGAACTCCACCACGTCCGGCGACGCGGCGTTGTGCTCGACGATGACGTTGATGAGGTCACCGTCCGGCAGGTAGACGGGCTGGATGTCGGTGAGCCACGCCTTGTCACAGGTGATGCACGAGTTGAAGGTGTCGTTCGGGCCGGTGCATGAGCTGTTCGAGTACTCCAGCAGGTAGTCGTTGTTGTTCGCGCAGAAGGCACACGAATGCGCGTAGCTGGCGCTGATGCACGTGAGGGAGGTGGTGGTGCGGGAGCGGGTGAAGTCCTCCCAGGTGATGGTCGTCGCGGCCATGGCGGAGACGGTGCCGCCCTCGTCCTCCTGCTGGGGCGCGGGCTGCTGGGGCTGGGTCGTCTCGGGGGCGGGAGTGGGGGCGGGCTGCTCCTGGGGGCCGCAGCCGGCGCCTCCCACGAGGGTGAGTCCGAGCACCGTCGACACGAGCCATTTCTGCATCTGCATGGTGAATGTACTTTCGTTGAGGAACGCCTGAGGACAGGCGCTTCGCGCGGCCGCGCCAGCGAAGTGGGGTCGAGTTGGGGGAACGGCGGCCACCGAGCCCAGCCCGCGGCGAAACGTCGTCGCGCGCGGCGGGAACCCCGGTCCGCCCTCCATACGTAGGACCCTCGAAATGCTGGTTGTGCGGCCCCCTCTATTTCTTCGGGAGCCGCTCGGCGGCCGGGCCTCAGCCCAACGCGGCCCAGACGTACACGGCCGAGCAGGTCTGCGCCGCGTCGTAGGCGTTCTTCCCCGTCTTCGTATCGACGGGGGGCGCAGGCCGAGCACCTCCCGGACAGGTCACAGTGTGACGTCGGCGGTCACACCTGGCGGCCGTTCGCGGTGTGCAGGTGTGCGAAATCACTGGGCGCTGAGCCGGTATGCGGCTTGCGTTGTGAAGAGGACATGTTCGCCGTCTCCGCCACGCTGTCCCTCATGCTGGCCGCCGCTCCCACGGACGCCTGGTCGCTGGAGCGCGTGGTCGCGGAGGCCGTGGAGCGCGCGCCGGAGGTGGCGGCGGCGCGGGCCGAGGAGGTGGCCGCCGAGGGCGTGCGGGCCGCCGACGGAAGGTGGTTCCAGGCGAATCCACAGCTGGAGGCGAGTGTTTCCAGCGATGCGCTCACGGGCAACCAGGGCGAGCAGCGCGTGGAGCTGATGCTGAGCCAGACGGTGGAGGTGGCGGGGCAGCGGGGACTGCGCGTGGCCCGGGCAGAAGCGGCGGTGGACGCGGCCCGGGCGCGGCGGCGCGGGGTGGTGTTGGAGGCCGCGGCGGAAGCCGTGAGCGCGGCGGTGGAGCTGGAGCGGCGCGAGGCGCGGGCACGACTCGCGGAGGAGGCGCTGGAGCTGGCCCGGACGCTGGAGGAGGCGACAGCGCGCCGCTTCGCGGCCGGAGACGTACCGGAGTTGGAGCGCAATGGCGCGGCGCTGGAGCGGGCTCGCGCGGAGGCTCGGGCGGCGATGGCTCGAGCGGAGGCGGTGGGCGCGCGCGCGGCGCTGAACCGGAGGCTGGGGCGCCCGGCCGGGGCTCCGCTGAGCGTGTCGGTGCTGGCGAAGGCTGGGGCCGAAGTGGGACCGGCGACGGATGAGGAGGCACGTGGAGATGCAGGGGGTGCGAGCGTGACGTCGCCGGCAGCGCCGATGGGGATACAGGACCGGCCGCAGCTGCGCGCCACGCGGGCATCACTGCCATCGCCTCTGCTGAACGAGCGGCCCGAGCTCCAGGCGGCACGCGCCGAGGAAGCCGCGGCGAAGGCGGAGGTGGAGCTGCTGCGGAGAGAGCGCTTCCCGGACCCGACGCTGGGCCTGGGCTACGAGCGGGAGCGGCGCCCCGAGTCGCACGGTGCCTTCACGGACCTGCACACCGAGCACCTGCTGGTCGCGCGGCTGTCCCTTCCGCTGCCGCTGTGGGAGCGGAACCAGCGCGAGCTGGCGGAGGCGGGCGCGAGGCGCTCGGCGCGTGAAGCGGAGCGGGTGGCCCGCGAGCGGCAGGTGGACGCTGAGTCGACCGTGGCGCGAAGCACGCTCGAAGCCGCGCGAGCCGCATACACCGCACTGCAAGCGGCCCGGCCCTCCGTGGAGCGCAACCTGGAGCTGATGCGCCGTGCCTACGAGGCGGGAGAGCTGGGCCTGGACGCGCTGTTGCTGGCACGAGACAGGGCCTTCTCCGCGAGGGCCGAGGCGGTGGACGCGGCGGCGGAGCTGGCCCGCGCTCGCACCGCACTGCTGCGAGCGGAGGGACGGCTGCCCACGGGAGGGGTGCCGCGATGAGAACGATGACCTGGATGCTGGCGCTGTGTCTCTCCCTGCCGCTGCTCGCGGGCGCGCACGAGGGCGAGTCGCACGGTGCGCCGCCCCCGGTGGCCACGACAGGCGAGGCCCTGCATGTGCTGGCGGCGACGGGAGACCTCTTCGAGGTGGTGCTCAAGCACCCGGAGCACGCGGACGGTCCGAAGACGCCGGTGCGCCTGCTGGTGGCCGACAGCGCGACGAACGCCCCCGTCAGCGGCGCACAGGTGGAGCTGACGCTGACCGGGGCCGACGTGCAGTCCCTGGTGTCGAAGATGGAGTCACCGGGCATCTACGTGGCCGAAGCGGAGCTGGCGCCCGAGGTGGAACTGGCCGCCGTCGCGACGGTGACCCGGGGCGACAGGGTGGACGTGCTGGCCCTGGGCACGGTGCACGTGGAGGCGGAGCACGAGGACGCCCCCGCGGTGGGGGATGGCTGGCTCGGCTGGGGTGTCGCAGGCGGCGTGGCCCTGCTGGTGGCGGTGGGCGCGTGGTGGGTGTCGCGGCGCAAGAGGGGGCTGCTGTGAGTGACACGACGTGCCTGATGACGGAGCTGGCTCCGGCAGCCTTCGAGCGCCGGGTGAGCGCGATGAGCCGGTTGCGCGCTCCTGTCGCGTACCGCGCGGATGACAACTCGCCGGCTGCCCGGCTCCCGACGCGAACGCTCCTGCACGTATCCTTTATATGTCTCGCCCTGCTCGCGAGCCCCCGGGCCCACGCGCATGAGGGCCACGTCCAGGCTCAGGCCGCGCAACAGCAGCCCATCGTCCCCGGCGTGGGCTTCGCCGTGCCCAAGGAGACGCAATTCCTCCTCGAAGTACGTACCCAGCGCGCGGCGGTGCGGCCGCTGGAGTCGCGCCTGGTGGCTCCCGGCAAGGTGGTGCCGCGCACGGACCGCTACGCGCAGGTCTCCGCGCCGGTGTCCGGCCGCGTGCTGGCCTCCGGCGCCTCGGTGCCGCTGGTGGGCCAGCGCGTGAAGCGCGGCGAGGTGCTGGCGCTGGTGCAGCAGAGCCTCTCCACCTCGGAGGCCACGGGCCTGTCGACGGGCTACATCCAGGCGGAGGCGGAGGTCTCCCGCGCGCAGGCCGCGCTGGAGCAGGCCCGCAGGGACCTCGCACGCCTGGAGTCCCTGCAGGGCGTGGTGGCGGAGAAGGAAGTCCAACAGGCGCGGCTCACCGTGAGCACGGCGGAGCAGGAGCTCGGCCGGGCGAAGGCCTCGCGAGACGTGCTGTCCGGCGCGCGCCAGGGGCAGGGCACGGCGCGCTTCCCGCTGGTGGCTCCCATCGACGGCGTGCTGGTGGAGGCCCGCGCCACCGTGGGCGAGCAGGTGGACCCGGCGCGCCCGCTGTTCGCGGTGCTCGACGCCTCCGTCGTCTGGGTGGAGGCGCGTGTCTACGAGGGGGACGTGGCGCGGGTGGAGGGCGCCTCGGGCGCGCTGGTGGCCACGCCCGCGTACGAGGGCCAGCACTTCGCCGCACGGCTCTACAACGTGGGACAACTTGTGGACGAGTCCACGCGCAGCGTCCGCGTCCTCTTCGAGGTGGACAACCGTGAGGGCCGCCTGCGCCCGGGCATGTTCGTGGACGTGGCCATTGGCGAGGGTGGACGGCGGGACGCGCTGGCGGTGCCCGCGCCGGCGGTGGTGGAGGAGGAGGGCCGTGCCTTCGTCTTCGTCCACACCACGCCCGAGGCCTTCGAGCTGCGCCCGGTGGTGCTCGGCGGGCGGGACGGCGAGTGGCGCGAGGTGCGCCAGGGCCTGAAGGCGGGCGAGCGCGTGGTGGTGGGCGGCGTGGCGGCGCTGCGCATGGCGAGGGGAGGCGGCAGGTGATTGACCGCGTCATCCTCCTCGCGCTGCGGCACCGCCTGTTCGTCGTGCTGGCGGCGGTGGCGCTGCTGCTCTACGGCGGCTGGGCCGTCACGCGCCTGCCGGTGGACGTATTCCCGGACCTCAACCGTCCCACCGTGACGGTGATGACGGAGGCGGGCGGCCTGTCGCCGGAGGAGGTGGAGACGCTCGTCACCACGCCGCTGGAAACGGCGATGAACGGAGCGCCGGGCGTGCAGCGCGTGCGCTCGTCGTCGGGCGTGGGCCTGTCCATCGTCTACGTGGAGTTCGACTGGGGCACGGACATCTACCTGGACCGGCAGCTCGTGTCCGAGCGGCTCCAGGTGGCGCGCGAGCGGCTGCCTCGCGACGTGACGCCGCACCTGACGCCGGTGTCCTCAATCATGGGCGAAATCCTCCTGCTCGGCGTGCAGAGCGAGAGCGGGAGCACGTCCCCGCTGGAGCTGCGCTCGCTCGCGGACTGGACGCTCCGCCAGCGCCTGTTGACGATTCCGGGCATCGCCCAGGTGACGGTGCTGGGCGGCGGCGTGAAGCAGTTCCAGGTGCGCGTGGACCCGGAGAAGCTGCTCGCCTTCGGGCTCACCTTCGAGGAGGTGGAGCGCGCGGCGGGGCTGGCGCAGGGCAACACCACGGGCGGCTTCGTGGACAAGGGCGGCCGCGAGTACCTCGTCCGCAACCTCGCGCGCAGCGCGTCCGCGGAGGACCTGGCGGGCACCGTGGTGGCGGTACGCGACGGCGTGCCGGTGCGCCTGTCGCAGGTAGCCGAAGTCGCGGTGGGCCCGGCGGTGAAGCGCGGCGACGGCGGAATGAATGGTCGTTCCGCGGTCATCCTCGCGGTGCAGAAGCAGCCCGGCGCCAGCACGCTGGAGCTGACCGGGAAGGTGGACGACGCACTGAAGGAGTTGCGCACCACGCTGCCCGCGGACGTGCGGGTGGAGACGCTCTTCCGTCAGGCGGACTTCATCCACTCCGCCATCGGCAACGTGGCGGAGGCGCTGCGTGACGGCGCGCTGCTCGTGGTGGTGGTGCTGTTCCTCTTCCTGGTCAACCTGCGCACCACGGCGATTACCCTCACCGCGATTCCGCTGTCCCTCGTCATCACCGCGCTGGTGATGAAGGCGTTCGGCCTGTCCATCAACACGCTGACGCTGGGCGGACTCGCGGTGGCGATTGGCGAGCTGGTGGATGACGCCATCGTGGACGTGGAGAACGTCTACCGCCGCCTCAAGGAGAACCGCGCGAAGGACAGGCCCGAGTCCGCGCTCCGCGTCATCTTCAAGGCTTCGTCCGAGGTGCGCGGCTCCATCGTCTTCGCCACGCTCATCGTGGTGCTGGTGTTCATCCCGCTGTTCGCACTCGGTGGAATCGAGGGCCGGCTCTTCGCGCCGCTCGGCGTGGCGTACATCGTGTCCATCCTCGCGTCGCTGCTGGTGTCGCTCACGGTGACTCCGGCGCTGTGCGCGTACCTGCTGCCGAAGGGGCGCCTGCTGGAGCACGGCGACGGCGCGCTGGTGCGCTGGCTGAAGGCGCGAGCGCGGCGGGTGCTGGAGGTGGCGCTGGCGCATCCCCGCCCGGTGATGACGGGCGCGGCGGTGCTGGTGCTCGCGGCGGCGGTGGTGGTGCCCTTCCTGGGCCGCTCCTTCCTCCCCCCCTTCAACGAGGGCACCGCCACGGTGACGCTGATTGCGCCGCCGGGCACGTCGCTGGAGGAGTCCAACCGCTTCGGGCTCATCGCCGAGCGCCTCATCGCCGCGGTCCCAGAGGTGAAGACGGTGGGCCGACGCACCGGCCGCGCCGAGCAGGACGAGCATGCGGAGGGCGTCCACTACTCGGAGCTGGACGTGGACTTCAAGGCGGGGGACGGGCGCGCGCGGGAGGTGGTGCTCGGGGACATCCGCGAGCGGCTCGCGCAGCTCCCGGGCATGTCCATCTCCGTGGGGCAGCCCATCTCGCACCGGCTGGACCACCTGCTGTCGGGCATTCGCGCGCAGGTGGCGGTGAAGCTCTTCGGGCAGGACCTGGACGTGCTGCGCGGCAAGGCGGAGGAGGTCCGCGCCGTCATGGCGGGCGTGCCCGGAATCGTGGACCTGCAGGTGGAGCAGCAGACGCTGATTCCGCAGCTCCAGGTGCGGCTGAAGCGCGAGGAGGCGGCGCGGCTGGGCGTGCAGCCCGGCGCCATGGCGGAGCAACTGGAGAAGGTCTTCAACGGCGTGGTGGTGGGGCAGGTGCTGGAGGGACAGCGCACCTTCGACGTGCTGGTGCGGTACGACGAGCGCTCGCGAGTGGACGCGGAGGCGTTCCGCCGGGCGCTGGTGGACACGCCGTCGGGGGCGCGGGTGCCGGTGGCGGCCATCGCGGACGTCGTGGAGTCCCAGGGGCCCAACGTCATCCACCATGACCACCTGCAGCGGCGCATCGTGGTGATGGCGAACGTGTCGGGGAGAGACCTGGGCAGCGCGGTGGAGCAGGTCCGCGAGCGCGTGGCCGCGCAGGTGACGCTGCCTCCCGGGGCCTTCGTCACGTACGAGGGCCAGTTCGAGAGCCAGCAGTCCGCGACGCGCCTCATCGCCCTGCTGTCGCTCCTGTCGCTGGCGGGCATGTTCCTGGTGCTGTACGCGCACTTCCGCTCGGTGCGGCTGGTGCTCCAGGTGATGCTCAACATCCCGCTGGCGCTGGTGGGCAGCGTGACGGCGGTGGTGCTCACCGGGCAGCCGCTGTCCGTGGCCACGCTGGTGGGCTTCATCACCCTGTGTGGCATCGCCAGCCGCAACACCATCATGCTCATCTCGCACTACCTGCACCTCGTCGAGGTGGAGGGGGAGACGTTCAGCAAGGAGTTGGTGCTGCGCGGCTCGCTGGAGCGGCTGGTGCCGGTGCTGATGACGGCGCTGACGGCGGGGCTGGCGCTGGTGCCGCTGGCGCTCGCGTCGGGAGCGCCGGGCAAGGAAATCCTGCACCCGGTGGCGACGGTCATCCTCGGGGGGCTCATCAGCTCCACCCTGTTGGACCTGCTCGTCACGCCGGCCGTGTTCTTCCGCTTCGGGCGTCCGGCCCTGGAGCGCTACCTGGCGCGCAAGGCGGCGGCGCGCGCCGAAGAAGACCCCCAGCTCCCGGAGGCAGTGCCTCCCGGTGAGCAGCTCGCGAGCTCGCTATGACGGTGAGCACCGTGAGGAACGTTTGGAGGATGTTCGAGATGAGGAAGCAAGTCATCGCGGCGGTGATGGCGGTGGGACTGGTGGCCGCTTGCAGCAAGAAGGACGCGCCTTCCGAAGCGCAGGCGCAGGCTCCGGCGGCGAAGTCGCACGCCGCCGCCGAGCCGCATGCCCACGCCGCGCCGCATGGTGGAGTCGTGGAGTCCACGTCACAGGGGCACCTGGAATTGGTGGTGACCCGCGCGGGCGGCTACCGCGTCTACCTGCTGGACGACGCGCTCGCGGTGCGCCCGGTGGAGGGGGCCAGCGGCACGGTGAAGGTGGCCAAGGGCGGTCATCCGGACGTGAAGCTGGCGCCGGTGGGAGACCACCTCGAAGGGCAGGGGCCGGCGCACTCGGACGACCACCTGACCATGGTGGTGACGGTGGTGCGCGGCGGGAAGCCGGAGGTGGCGCGCTTCTCCGCGCACCTGGAGGAGCACGGGCACGAGGGCGCTTCCGCCACGCCGATGCAGGCGCATGACCACACGCCCCTGCACGGCGGCATCGTGGCGATGAGCGGGGACACGCACCTGGAGGTCCTGTCGCTGAAGTCCGGCGAGGTGCGCGTCTGGGTGACGGATGCGTTCCGGCAGCCGCTGCCGCTGGCGGGGAAGAAGGGCACGGTGGAAGCCGGTGGTGCCTCCGCGCCGCTGGTCCCCGGCGCGGCGGGAGAGTTCCTCACGGGCACACTGCCTCCCGCCGACGGCGAGCGTGAGGTGACGGTGCGCCTGCCCATGCCGGACGACCCCGAGTACTTCATCGGCTTCCTGCTCACGCCCGTGGACGCGGCGAAGGCGCCCGCCGCGAAGGCTCCGGCGGACGCAGCGGTGCAGGAGGTCACCATCACCGTGCAGGGCGGCTACCAGCCGAGCGAGGTGACGCTGAAGCAGGGCGTGCCGGCGCGGCTGCGCTTCGTGCGCAAGGACACCGGCGGGTGTGGGGACGAATTGCTCATCCCCGACTTCGGCGTGCGCCAGCCGCTTCCGGGCCTGAAGGAGACGGTGGTGGACTTCGTTCCGGACAAGACAGGCACCTTCGCTTTCACCTGCGGCATGCAGATGATGAAGGGCACGCTGGTGGTGCGATGAGCGGCGAACAACAGGACACCATCGAGGTACCCGTCGAGGACGTGATTCCGGCGCTGGTGGGCAACCACCGTCAGTTCCTCGGCTTCCTGGAGCGTCGCGTGGGCAGCCGGGCGGTGGCGGAGGAAATCCTCCAGTCGGCCTTCGTGAAGACGCTGGAGAAGGGCGGCGCGCTGCGCGATGGCGAGGGCGCGGTGCCGTGGTTCTACCGGTTGCTGCGCAACGCGCTGGTGGACCACTACCGTCGCCAGGCCGCGGAGGGCCGAGCGCTGGAGCGCGAGGCCCGTGAGGCGACGGAGGCTTCCGAGGACCCGGAGTTGAAGAGCGCCGTCTGCGCCTGCGTGGGCGAGCTGCTGCCCACCCTCAAGCCGGAGTATGCGGAGCTGGTGCGCAAGGTGGACCTGGAGGAGCGCGGTGTGACGGACGTGGCGAAGGAGGCGGGCATCACCGCCAACAACGCGGGCGTCCGCCTGCACCGGGCGCGGCAGGCCCTGAAGAAGCAGCTCGAGCGGAGCTGTGGCACCTGCGCCTCGCACGGCTGCCTGGACTGCTCGTGCAAGAAGTCCCGCGTGTGAGTGGATGACACACGCCTTGCCGACGACCTGGGCCCCCTGTTAACTCTCACCCAGGTGCCGAGGGGCGCCTGCGCCCGAAAAAGACGACGTCACCCTCGCTTCTCCCGGCAGTGCGACAGTTCCTGATGAGTTCCTTCCACGGCCCATTCTCGGGTGAGGGCCGGATACGAAGGGCTTGTCATGGGAACCGCCCCGCCGCTCCCGCTGCACGAGTGCAAGGTCCGCGCATCGCTCCTGCTGAAGGAGCTGTGCTCGTCTGACCCCTCGCGCGCCAGCCGGGCCGCGGAACGCCTGCGCGTACTTCCCCCCTTCGCACGGCTGTCATCGGCCGAGCTGCTCGCTCGAAGAGACCAGGTTCAGCGCAAGCACGCGCTGGCCGTCATCGCCCATGAGCAGGGCTATGCCTCCTGGGTGGAGCTGAAGGCCGCGCGGGAGGAGGCACCTCCTCCGGCGGTCGACTTCGAGGCGCTGCTCTCACGCGTCGGCGGCCTCTTCCTCAACCGGTGGTTCACCACCTACGAGGACGCCGTCGCCTCGCTGCGCGCGCAGGGCGGCTACCTCTTCCCCTTCCGTCAGCAGTTCTTCGTCTGCGAGGCGAGCCTGCTGACGACGCTCGGCGTGGACCTGACCGACGCCGACTGGGCGTTGGCGGGCCCTGACTGGGTGGCGCCGCGCGACGCGGCCGCCCACGCCCGACTCGAGCAGCGGCTCGCCCGACTCGTCGGCCCCACCTCCGTGAAGCGCTCTTCCTCTCCCACCCACAAGAAGGTCCCCATGTCCGCTGATGATGTCTCCGCACAACCTGGAAGCCGCATGCAGCGCGCCGAAGTGCGACGCGCGTACAAGGAGAAGCCGCCTCCCATGGGCGTGTTCGCCGTCCGCAACAAGGCGAATGGCAAGACGCTGGTGGGGTCGAGCCTCAACGTCCAGGGCGCGCTCAACCGCATCCAGTTCGAGCTGAGCACCGGGATGGACCGCATCCCCGGCCTGCTCGCGGATTGGAGGCGCTACGGCGCCGACAGCTTCACCTTCGAGGTGCTCGACGTCCTGCCTCCCGCCGAGGAGCCGGGCGGAGACCCGAAGGAGGAGCTCAAGGTCCTGGAGGCGCTCTGGCTCGACCGGCTCAAGCCCTATGGCGACGCCGGCTACAACGGGCCCGCGCCAGCATAGGGGCGAGCACCTTCCCTCCGGGGTTGCCACACTCCTGGAAGCGGTCCCCTGTAAGAGCCGGCCGGGTGCTTCGTTGGCCTGGGCGAAAGGAGCACGGACACACCATGCACTCCTCCCACACGCACCACCACTCCCACACGCCGCCTCCCCCCACGAGCGGGGAGGCGCACGCCATCGACCCCGTCTGCGGGATGAAGGTGGACCCGCTCGCCCCCAAGGGGGGCAGCCTGGAGCACGAGGGCCACAGCTACTTCTTCTGCAACCCGAAGTGCCGCGAGCGCTTCCGCGCGGACCCGGCGCGCTACCTCGCGCCCGCGTCCACCGAGCCCGAGCCGACCGCCGCTCCGGGCACGATGTACGTGTGCCCCATGGACCCGGAGGTCCGTCAGGACCACCCGGGCGCGTGCCCGAAGTGCGGCATGGCGCTGGAGCCCGAGTCCCCACCCGTGCTGGAAGCCCGCGTCGAGTACGTGTGCCCCATGCACCCGGAGGTGGTGCGGGACGGGCCGGGAAGCTGCCCCATCTGCGGCATGGCGCTGGAGCCCCGCACCGTGCTGCCCGAGGAGGCGCCGGACCCGGAGCTGCAGTCCATGCGGCTGCGCTTCCGCGTGGGCCTGGCGCTCACCGTGCCGCTGCTCGTGCTCGCCATGTCGGACATGATTCCGGGCCAGCCGGTGCAGCACGCGGTGTCCGCGTCGGTGCTGGCGTGGGCTCAGCTCGTGCTGGCCACGCCGGTGGTGCTCTGGGGCGGCTGGCCCTTCTTCGCACGCGGCTGGACTTCGGTGCGCAACCGGCACCTCAACATGTTCACCCTCATCGCGCTGGGCACGGGCGCGGCGTACCTCTTCAGCGTCTTCGCCACGGTGTTCCCCGGCGCGCTGCCGCATGGGCTGCGCACGGGGCACGGGGGCTCGGCGCCGCTGTACTTCGAGGCCGCCGCCGTCATCGTCACCCTGGTGGCGCTGGGGCAGGTGCTGGAGCTGCGCGCGCGTCACGCCACCTCGGGGGCGCTGCGGGCCCTGCTGAGCCTGGCGCCCACCATCGCCCGGCGCCTGCGCGAGGACGGGCACGAGGAGGACGTGCCGCTCACGCACGTCCACGTGGGGGACAGGCTGCGCGTGCGGCCCGGGGAGAAGGTGCCGGTGGACGGCGCGGTGCTGGAGGGCGCCAGCGCGGTGGACGAGTCCATGGTGACGGGCGAGTCGCTCCCGGTGGAGAAGGGGCCGGGCGACAAGGTGACGGGCGGCACGGTGAATGGCACGGGCTCGCTGGTGATGCGCGCGGAGCGGGTGGGGAAGGACACGCTGCTGTCGCGCATCGTCCAGCGGGTGGGCGAGGCGCAGCGCACCCGCGCGCCGATTCAGCGGCTGGCGGACCGGGTGGCGGCGGTGTTCGTCCCGGTGGTCATCGTGGTGGCGGTGGTGACGGCGGTGGTGTGGGGCGTGTGGGGCCCGGAGCCCCGGCTGGCGCATGCGCTCGTGAATGCGGTGGCGGTGCTCATCATCGCCTGCCCGTGCGCGCTGGGGCTGGCCACGCCCATGTCCGTGATGGTGGGCACGGGCCGGGGGGCGCAGGCGGGCGTGCTCATCCGCGACGCGGCGGCGCTGGAGCGCCTGGAGGCGGTGGACACGCTGGTGGTGGACAAGACGGGCACGCTCACCGAGGGCAAGCCGCGCCTCGCGTCGGTGGTGCCGGCCCCGGGCTTCGACGAGGCCCGGCTCCTGAAGCTTGCCGCGAGCCTGGAGCGCGGCAGCGAGCACCCGCTGGCCGCCGCCATCGTCGAGGGCGCGAAGGCGCGCGGCGTGGCGCTGTCGCCGGTGGAGGACTTTCGCTCGCACACCGGGCAGGGCGTCACTGGCCGGGTAGATGGTGAGTCGGTGGCGCTGGGCAACGCGGCGCTGATGGTGGCGCGCGGCGTGGACGCGGGCGAGCCAGGCCCACGCGCCGAGGCACTGCGCGGAGAGGGCCAGACGGTGGTGCTCGTCTCGGTGGACGGGCGGCTCGCCGGGCTGCTCGGGGTGGCGGACCCGGTGAAGGCGTCCACGCCGGAGGCGCTGGAGTTGCTGCGCCAGGAGGGACTGCGCGTGGTGATGCTCACCGGCGACAGCCGCACCACGGCGGAGGCGGTGGCGCGGCGGCTCGGAATCACCGAGGTCATCGCCGGGGTGCTTCCGGACGCGAAGGGGGAGGCCGTGCGCAAGCTCCAGCGGGAGGGGCGCGTGGTGGCCATGGCGGGTGACGGCGTCAACGACGCGCCGGCCCTGGCACAGGCGGACGTGGGCATCGCCATGGGCACGGGCACGGACATCGCGATGGAGAGCGCGGGCGTCACCCTGGTGAAGGGAGACCTGCGAGCCATCGCCCGGGCGCGGAGGCTGAGCCAGGGGACGCTGGGCAACATCCGGCAGAACCTCTTCTTCGCCTTCATCTACAACCTGCTGGGGGTGCCGCTGGCGGCGGGGGTGCTGTACCCCTTCTTCGGCCTGCTGCTCAGCCCCATCTTCGCCAGCGCGGCGATGAGCCTTTCCTCTGTGTCGGTCATCGCCAATGCGCTCCGGCTGCGGAAGCTGAAGCTGTAGCTGTAGCCCTGCCGGGCGGGCACCCGTGCATCTCGGGTCCCGCCTCGCCTGGGCGCGGGTTACACTGCCCCGCATGAGCCCTCGCGAGGAGGCGCGCACCCCTGGCGCGCCCACAGGTCATGTCTCCATCGTCCACCTGCCGAACGCCTGGTTCATCCTCTGCACCTCGCGCGAGCTGGGGAGCAAGCCGCTGGCCCGCACGCTCCAGGGCACCCCGCTGGTCCTCTTCCGGGGAGAAGGTGGCAAGGCCGCGGCCCTGCTGGACCGCTGCCCGCACCGCAACGTGCCGCTGTCCCTGGGCCGCGTGAAGGAAGGGCAGCTCCAGTGCGGCTATCACGGCTGGCGCTTCGACACGGAAGGCCAGTGCCGCGCCATCCCCGGCTTCCTCGGCGAGCCCGGCGCCCGGGCCCGCTGCGCCACGTCCCACGCCACCCGCGAGCAGGACGGCTTCGTCTGGGTCTACTCCACGCCCGGCGTGGTGCCGACGACGGAGCCCTACCGCTTCCCGCTGCTGGACGCAGGCGACTACACCACCGTGCGCCGCATCCTCCGCGCGCCCGGCTCGCTGCACTCCACGCTGGAGAACACGCTGGACGTGCCGCACACCGCGTACCTCCACGGCGGCCTGTTCCGCACCGAGGAGAAGCGCAACGAAATCGAAGTGGTGGTGCGGCGCAGCGCCGACAAGGTGGAGGCCGAGTACATCGGCGAGCCGCGCCCCAGCGGCGTGGTGGGGAAGCTGCTGGCCCCCGGCGGCGGCGAGGTGCAGCACTTCGACCGCTTCCTGATGCCGTCCATCGCCCAGGTGGAGTACCGCCTCGGCTCGGGCAGCCACATCATGGTCACCTCGGCGATGACGCCCGTGTCGGACTGGGACACGCTGGTGTACGCGGTGGTGACGTTCCGCCTGCCGCTGCCGCGCTGGCTGACGCGCGCCGTGCTGCCGCTGGCCATGCCGGTGGCGCTCCACATCTTCGGCCAGGACGCGCGCATCCTGAAGCTCCAGACGGACACCATCCGCCGCTTCGGCACGGAGTCGTACGCGTCCACGGAGATTGACGTGCTCGGGCCCGGCATCCTCCGCCTGCTGCGCGCCGCGGAGAAGGAGAAGCCCGGCGCCGTCGGCGACACCGTGCACGAGACGCGGCTGAAGATGCGGACCTGAGCCTTCGCTCAGGGTGCCGGGGTAGGGTCCGTTGGACCCATGTTGGTGGGTCAGAAAATCGGAAGCCGTGCGTGCGAGCCGCTCCGTGCGTGCTGCTAGCCTTCCGGCGCCCCGTCCCCCGCCCGGGGTATTCCCTCGCAATCCCCCCGGAGTCTTCATGCTGCTCGCTGTCCGCACGGCACTCGTTGCCTCGGTCGCCGCCGTCCTGCTGTCCGCGCCGCAAGCCCACGCCACCAACTACACGCTGTGGATCCACGGGAAGAACTCCGGCGGAACGCAGGCCGGCAACTATGCCGACTTCTCCAACTGGGGCCCCAGCTCCACCGCGGCAGGTGTGAACAAGAAGGCCGTCAACTGGGACGGACGGCAGCGCATCGGCGGGCAGAACTACCGCATCCGCGACGCGCTGGACTGCTTCTGCACCGGAGCGAACTGGTGCTACATCGCCGTGCACAGCGCGGGCGACCTGCAGATTGGCTACGCGCTGTCGCTGTACGGCGGCTCGGCGCGCTACAAGAAGAACGCGGTGCCCAACTCCAGCGGCGTGTGCGGCAACACGGACGGCACCACGCAGACGGGCTGGAACATCAAGTGGGTGGACGTGGCGTCCGGCGCCGGCGGCGGCAGCGAGCTGGCGGACGCGGGCGAGTGGGCCACGAGTGACGCCATCGTCAGCGACCTCGTCACGACGACGGCGCGCGCCATGTACAACCACAACACCACGCGCAACATCTGGTTCTACATGTTCGCGGGTTCCAAGGGCACGGCGTACTCCGGCATCCTCCCGGGCCAGGACGACGAGGCCGTCGCCTACCACACGACGGGTGGCGTGTCGGGCAGCTCGGGCAGCTCGCAGTGCAACCCCGGTGACTGGTTCTGCGGCGGCACGCTGAACACCGGCACCGCCGCGTGCAGCGACGGCAAGGCGAAGTGGAGCTACCACTCGGTGAAGTTCCGCGATGACGGCGAGGCCTTCAGCCACGGCGCCAACGGCAACTGGCAGGGCATCGTCAGCAAGGTGCGCGAGGACGTCGTCACCTACGCGAGGTAGCCCTCCTCCCGGCGACACGGCGTGGAACGAAGCTTCCTTCCACGCCGTGTGGAGCGCCGGGCCTACGGCGCCGTCCTCCGCGCCGCCAGCTTCTGGCCCACGCGCTCGCGCAGCCCGTGGACGAAGGCGTAGAAGGTGGGCAGCACCAGCAGGGTGAAGAGGGTGGACGTGACGAGCCCGCCCACCATCACCACCGCGAGGGGCCGCTCCACCTCCGTGCCGTGCAGCGGCAGCACCAGCAGCGGCAGCAGGCCGAGGATGGCGGTGCTCGCCGTCATCAGCTTGGGCCGCACGCGGCTGATGCTCGCCTCTCGCAGGGCGACGTCGAAGGGTCGGCCGCGCTCCATCAGCAGCTTCGTCTGCGCCACCAGCACCAGCCCGTTCTGCACGGCGATGCCGAACAGGCCGATGAGCCCCACCAGGCTGGACACGTTCCACGTCTCCCCGGCGATGAGCAGCGCGATGATTCCGCCCACGAAGGCGTCCGGCAGCGTGGCGAGGATGACGAGCGCCTCCGACAGCGAGTCCAGCGCGAGGTAGAGCAGGATGAACACCGCCATCAGCGCCACGGCGATGGCCACCATCAGCGACTGCGCCGCGCGCTCCTGGCTCTCCACCTTGCCGCCCACGTCGACGAAGTAGCCCGTGGGCAGCTTCAGCTCCGCCGCCAGCCGCTCGCGCACCTCGGCCGCGGTGCCGCCCAAGTCCCGTCCCGAGACACCCGCCTCCACGGCGATGCGCCGGCTGCCCGCCTCGCGGCGGATGCTGCCCGCGCCGAACGTCTCCTCAATCTGCGCGAGCTGGCTCAGGGGGATGCGCGTGCCGTCATGTCCGTCCACCAGGAGGTTCCGGATGGCGGCGGCGTCTCCGCGCCGGTGGTCCGCCAGTCGCAGCACCAGGTCATAGCGCCGCTGTCCCTTCCAGACCTGGGAGGACTCCTGTCCCACCAGCCCCACGCGCACCGCGCGGATGACGTCTCCGGGCGTGAGGCCCACGCGGGCCACGGCGGCGCGATTCACGGTGATGCGCAGCTGCGGCAGCCCGCTCAGCTGCTCCGCGCGCAGGTCCTCCACGCCGTCCACCTTCGCCATGATGGCGCGGGTGCGCTCGGCCAGTCCGGCGAGCACCTCCAGGTCCGGCCCGAAGATGCGCACGGAGAGGTCGGCGGGGCTGCCGCCCAGGCCCTCGTCGATGCGCATGCCCAGCGGCGTGGTGAAGAGGGTGCTGACGCCGGGCACCTTCTCCACCGCCTCGCGCATGTCCGCCTCCAGCTTCTCCAGCGAGCGCCCCCGCTCCGGCTTGAGCACCACGAGCACGTCGGAGAGCGTGTGCGGCATCGGGTCCTCGGTGCGCTCGGCGCGGCCGGTGCGGCGCACCACGTCGTCCACCTCGGGGAACTTCAGCAGCACGTCCTCCACCAGGTGGTTGAGCCGGTCCACCTCCTCCAGCGAGGCCTCCGCCGGCAGCACCGTCTGGAGCAGCAGCGCGCCCTCGTCGAGCCGGGGCATGAAGTCGCTGCCCACCGCGAAGGCCAGCCCCAGCGCCGGCACGGTGATGGCGAGCGCCACCAGCCGCACCAGCCCCGCCCGGCGCATGCAGCGCTCCAAGAGCGGCGCGTAGAAGGCCTTCACCTTGCGCACCAGCCACACGTCCTCCGGCGCGTCCGGCCTGGGCGCACGGAGGAACAGGCCGGAGGCCACCGGCACCAGCGTGAGGGCCAGTCCCAGTGACGCCGCGAGGCACGCCACCACGGCCGCCGCGAGCGGCTGGTACATGCGGCCTTCAATCCCCGTCATCGCGAACAGGGGAATGAAGACGGACACGACGATGAGCGTGGCGAAGGCGATGGGCCGGCCCACCTCCAGCGAGGCCGCGAGCGACTCCTCGCGTTGAGACCTCCGCCCCGCGCCCTCGCGCAAGTCGTGGACGATGTTCTCCGTGACGATGATGGCCGCGTCCACCAGGAGGCCCACGGCGATGGCCAGTCCGCCCAGCGTCATGGTGTTGATGCCGATGCCCGCCGCCTTCAGCAGGATGCCCGCGATGCCCAGGGAGAGGGGCAGGGTGAGCGTGACGATGAGCGCCGCGCGCCAGTCTCCCAAGAGCCCGAAGAGGACGAGCACCACCAGGAACGCGCCGAGCAGGATGGCCCGGCTGACGCCTCCCAGCGCGGAGTCCACCAGCACGGACTGGTCATACACGATGCGCAGCTGCACGCCCGGAGGCAGGGCGCGGCTCAGCTCGGTGATGGCGTCGCGCACGCCCGCCGCCACCCGCTCCGTGTCCGCGCCGAACTGCTTGATGACCCGGCAGCTCACCACCTCGCCCTTGAGCCGGTGGGCGATGCCGCGCCGCACGGCGGGGGCCTCGCGGATGTCCGCCACGTCGCCGAGCAGCACGGGTGTCCCGTCGCGCAGGGCCACCACGGTGCCGCTCAGGTCCTCCACCGTCTGCGCGCGGCCCACGGCGCGCACCGTCCACTCCATGGGCCCCTGCACCACGAAGCCGCCGGAGGCGTTGAGGTTGGCACCCTCCAGCGCGTGCTCCACCGCGTCCAGGCTGATGCCGCGCGCCACCATCTGGTCCGGGTCCAGCTGCACCTGGAACTGCCGCAGGTAGCCGCCCAGCCGCTCCACGCCCGCGACGCCGGGGACGGCGAGCAGCCGGTTCTTCACCTCGAACTCGGCCAAATCTCGCAGCGTCATGAGGTCGGCCGCGCCGGGCTCGGCCTCCAGGGTGAACTCGAAGACCTCGTTGAGCCGGCCCGTGAGGCTGGAGACGAGCGGCGCGTCCGTGCCAGGGGGCAGCTCCGCCTGCGCCTGGGCCACGCGCTCGGCGACGTACTGGCGGCTGCGGAAGTAGTCGGCGTCGGGCTCGAACTCCACCGTCACCTGCGTCACGCCCAGCTGCGAGTTGGAGCGGATGCGGCGCACGTCCGGCAGGCCCGCGAGCGCCACCTCCATGGGGATGGCCACCGCCGTCTCCAGCTCCTCGGCGCCCATGGCGGCGTTCTGCACGATGACGTTGAAGATGGGCGCGGACAGGTCCGGGAACACGTCGCGGCGCAGCCCGTGGAGCGCCACCGCTCCGAAGGCGGAGAGCGCCAGCGCGAGCACCACCGTGAGCCCCGGCCGCGCGAAGGACGCGCGCAGCACGCGGTCCACCACCGAGGAGGAAGGCCCCTGGCCGTCAGTGCGCATGGGGGTCCCCTCCGCCGCTCGACTTCTCCACCTCGGCCTTGAGGAGGAACGCGCCCTCCACCACCACCAGCTCCCCGGCCTTCAGCCCGGAGAGCACCTCCACCTCGCCGCCCAGCGTGCGGCCACGTCCCACCTCGCGCCGCTCGAACACGCCTCGCGTGTCCGTGGGCAGGAAGGCGACCCAGCCGCCCTCCAGCCGCTGGAGCGCCGCCGCCGGGACGGTGGTGATGGGCGCGCCCTCATCGCCCAGGGGAAGGAAGGCGGACGCGGACATGCCCGGACGCAGCAGCCCATCGCGGTTGTCCAGCTCCAGCCGCACGGGGATGGTGCGCGAGGCCGCGTCCACGCGCTGCCCCACGTGGCCTACCTTCGCCGTGATTTCCTGCCCCGGGAAGGCCGCGAAGGTGACGCGCGCCTGGGTGCCACGCTGGATGCGCACGGCGTCGCGCTCGAAGGCGTGGACGATGAGCCACAACGAGGACAAATCGCCAATGCGGAAGAGGGGGCGCGAGGCGTCCGCCATCTGCCCCATCCGCGCGTCCCGCTCGATGACGGTGCCGGACAGCGGCGCGCGCAGCACGAAGCCCGGCGCGCCCTGCCCGCCGCGCAGCTCGTCCTCGCTCGCGCCCAGGGACGTCAGCTCCGCCCGGGCCGCGGCGACGTCCGCGTCGGCGGAGGCCGCCTCCGCTTCCGCGGCCTGCACGTCCTTCTGCGCGACGATGCGCTCGGCGGCGAGGGCGCGCTTGCGCTCGGCGGCCTGCCGCGCGGCGGTGGCGCGGGCCTGGGCGGACTGGAGCGCGGCGCGGGCCTTGCCCAGCTCGGGGCTGCGCAGCTCCGCGAGCTTGTCGCCCTGCTTCACCTCCTGGCCGGTGGTGACGAAGACGGTGCCCACGCGCGCGGCGATGGGAGAGGCCACTTCCGCGTACGCATCCTCGCTGAACGTCAGCTCGCCCAGGGCGGTGACGCTCTCCCCGCCGGGACGCTCGCCCACGCGGGCGGTGGTGACGCGCAAGTCCCGCATCATCTCGGAGGCGATGTGGACGCTGGACTCGTCATGGCCCTCGCCGTGCGGCTCGGCGCCCTGGGCCTCCTCGTGTCCGTGCTCGTCCTCGTGTCGGGGTGACTCCGACTTGCACGCGGTCAGCAGGAGCAGGGCGGCCAGCAGCGGAAAGGTGGGCTTCATGGCAGGGCTCCTGTCTCGACGGCGAGCTGCACGCGCGCGAGCGCCGCGTCGAGGAGGCTGTCGACGTAGGCAACGCGGGCTTCGAGGGTGTCGCGGCGGACGAGGAGGAACTCCGCGAGCCCCATCTCCCCCGCCTCGTAGGACCGGGCCGCGAGCGAGGCGTTGTCGGCCAGCAGGGGCAGGGCCTCGCGCTCCAGCAGGTCCACCGCGTCCTGTCGCTTGCGGTGCCGCACGCGCGCGGCCTCCACCTGCGCGTCCCGCGCGGAGCGGGCCGCCTCCAGCACGGTGCGCAGGCGGCGCACGCGGGCCTCGCCCGTCACGCGCGCCTCCTGCGCCCGTGAGAAGAGGGGCAGCGGCACGCCGAGGGTGCCGAGGACGGCGGTCTCATCCACCTCGCGCTGGTAGCGCACGCCCACCTCCACGTCGGGCCAGGCGCCGCTCTTGCCCAGGCGCAGGTCCGCCTCGGCCTGCGTCACCTCGGCCTCCATCGCGACGAGGTCCGGGCGCTCCTCGCCGGGGGCCGCCGGCGCGGCGGCGGTGGCCAGGGCCCGCAGCTCACCCCGCACGCCCAGGGGCCGCGCGAGCCCGATGCCCAGCAGCGCGCGCAGCAGGTGGAGGAGGGACGCTTCGTCGCCCTCCGCGCCGGCCACGTCCGCCCGGGCCCGCGCGAGCGCCACGCGCACCACGTTGACGTCCACCACCGGCACGTCTCCCGCCTCGAAGCGGCGCTGCGTGGAGTGCGCCATGCTCGCGGCGGCCTCCTCGGCCTCGCGCGCCAGCTTCAGCCGCTCGCGCGCGTGCAGGACGCGCAGGAAGGAGGAGGCCACCTCGCCCAGCACGCGGCGCTCCGCGTCGCGCTGGTCCGCCTGCGCTCGGGACAGGCCGGCGCGGGCGGACTCCCGGCGGGCGCCCTGCTTGCCGCCCAGCTCGAAGGGCTGGACGAGCCCCACGCCCACTTCCACCCCCCGCGTGCCATCACCCAGGGTGCGCGGCCCGGCCTGCACCTCGACGGTGGGGTTGTTGCGCAGCAGGGGCGCGGCGCCGGCCACGGGGCCCTGGGCCTCGGCGACACGGCCCGTGGCCTCCAGCAACGCGGGAGCGCGCTGGCGGGCCAGGGCCAGGGCCAGGGCTTCCTCCAGGGTGAGCTCGACGGGAGGGGACTCGGATGATTGCGCCACGCCAGTGCGTGGCGGGAGCAGTGCGACGGCGAGCCCGAGGGCGGCCGTCGCGAGACAATGGGACAACATGGGGAAGACCTCGCGGAGTGTCGGCGAGCGTCAGGTGCGGGCATGCCCCGGAGGCATCCCCGTCCTGTCGGACGCGTGCGAAAAGACGACGGACTCGGGCTACGCGAGGACGGCTATGGGGACGTGCAGGATGTCGCCCAGGTCGGCGGAGGGCGGCGCGCGCTCTTCGTACGCGAGGCGGGGCGGCCGCTCCACGTATGGCAGGAGGAGGGGCGCGAACTCGGCCGCGGCCACGGAGCGCACATGGCCACAGCAGGTGCAGTCGGCGCAGTCGGGCGCGCACTGCCCGCGCTCGTCGTCATCCGCGCAGCTCTGCGTGCACACCTCGCTCGCCGTGCCCGACAGGGTGGGCAGCAGCCCTCCCATGCTCGGGGCGAACAGCAGCAGGCTGAGGCAGAGCCAGATGCGCAGCACGAGGCCGGTTCCTAGCACGCTTCCGGACGGAACGCGCGCGCGGGCCTCACGGGCGGTGTGGAGGGCGGGCCAGGCCTCCCGCCGCACGAGGGGGCGTCACCGCCTGGGGCCCCCGGCGGTGAGGCGGTCCTTGAAGAGCCTGCCGTCCTTCATGATGACCAACAGGTTCTCCTCCGGGGCCTCGAACAGCGTGAGGTCCTTCAGCGGGTCGCCGCTCAGCACCAGGAGGTCGGCGAGCGCCCCCTCTTCGATGACGCCGAGCCTGCCGGGGTAGGGGTTGCGCGGCCCGGACAGCGCCAGCAGCGCGGCGTTGTCCCCCGTCGCCATCTTCAGCACCTGCGCGGGAGTGAACCAGCGGGTCAGCTTGCCCAGCCGCGCCCCCTGCCGCGCGGCCTGCTTCGGCTCGAAGAGGATGTCGGTGCCGAAGGCCAGCCGGACGCCGTGCTTCTTCGCCAGCTGGTACGCCCTGTCCGTCCCGTCGGTGACCTGCCGCTTCTTCTCCCGCCGGGCCTCGTCCGGCATCGGAATGGCGTCCTCGTCATCCAGGAAGGGCTGCATGCTCCACCAGACGTCCCGCTCCTTCATCAGCTTCACCGTGGGCTCGTCCACCAGGTGCCCGTGGTCGATGCACTTCACTCCGGCGGAGATGGCCTGCTGGATGGACTTCGGGGTGTAGGCGTGGACGGCGACGTAGGTGCCCCAGTTCTCCGCGGCCTCGACGGCGGCGCGCAGCTCCGGCTCGGTGTACTGCGTGGAGTCGAGCGGGTCGTGCTCCGAGGCGACACCCCCGCCCGCCATCAGCTTTATCTGGCTGGCGCCCATCATCAGCTGTTCGCGGGCGCGCAGGCGGACCTCGTCCGGATTGTCGGCGATGGCGGCGGCCCCGATGCGCTCCGTGTAGCTCAGGTGCCCGGAGGCGTCCCGGGGCAGCTCGTTGAGCAGGCGGAAGTCACCGTGTCCCCCCGTCTGGGAGATGAAGGCGCCCGACGGGTAGATGCGCGGCCCCGCGACGAGGCCCTCGTCGATGGCCCGCTTGAGGCCGAACACCGGACCGCCCAGGTCCCTCACGCTCGTGAAGCCCCGCAGCAGGGTCTGCTCGGCGTTCCTCCCCGCCACCAGGTTCAGGTAGCCGATGTCCGCGGTGACGGCGACGGCCGCCGGCACCGTCGTGAACATCGAGTGCCAGTGCGCGTCGATGAGCCCCGGCATCAGCACGCGCCCCCCGCAGTCGATGACGCGGGTCCGCGCGCCACCGTCCACGGGAAGGGGCGTGGTGGAGATGCGCTCGATGCGCCCGCCCCGCACCAGGACGGTCGAGGGCGCGGAGAGCGCTCCACTCCGGCCGTCGAAGATGCGGGCGTTCTCGAACCGGAACACCTCCATGTGCCGCCTCCTGTTCCAGGAGACGTTGGAGCCGGGCTCCCCACACGGCCATCCGGCCGGAGGCTCAGCCCGCCGTCAGGTGCTCGAACAATGTCCGGGCGCCCAGGAGGATGAGCACCAGCCCGCCCACGGCATCCAGCTTGCGCCCGAAGCGGTCTCCGAAGCGCCGGCCGGCCTCCACGCCCGCGAAGGAGAGCACGAAGGTGGTGACGCCGATGAAGGCGGCCGCCAGCAGCGGGCGCACGTCGAGTGTCGGCAGGGTGAGGCCCGCCACCAGGGCGTCGATGCTGGTGGCGACCGCGAGCACCAGCAGCACCCGGAGGCTGAACGGATTCGCGCGCGGCGCCGAGGCCCCCTCCTCGTGGGTGAAGGCCTCGTGCAGCATCTTCACGCCAATGCCGCCCAGCAGCACGAAGGCGAGCCAGTGGTCCCACGCGGCGATGGCGTCCGAGAAGCGCTCGCCCGCCGCCCAGCCGATGAGGGGCATCAGCGCCTGGAAGCCGCCGAAGAAGAGCGCGAGCAGCAGCGCGTCGCGTACCCGCACCCGGGGCGCCGAGAAGCCGCTCGTCATCGCCACGGCCGTGGCGTCCATGGACAGGCCGAGCGACAGCATCACCAGGGGCAGGGAGAGCATGGGCGCTCCCTATCGCATCTGGTGCCGACCGCCTACCGCACCGCGGCCGGCCCCTGAGGGAGCACCCTGGCTCAGGAGATGCCCTTGCGCAGCCGGTTCCAGTCGAAGTTGGGCGCCGGGTCGTTCTTGCGGCCCTTGGGCACCGCGACGTCGGCGTGGCCGACGATGTTCTTCATCGGCACCTTGTACTGCTGCTTCAGGTAGCCGGTGAGCTGGGTGAGCGACTTGTACTGGGCCTCGGTGAAGGGCGTCTTGCCGTCGCCGACGTTGACGAGCTCGATGCCGATGGAGCGGCCGTTGATGTCGCTGGGCACGCCGTGCAGCTCGCCCTGGCCCGCGTGCCACGCGCGCTTCTGGTCGTTGACGAGCTGGTAGATCTTCCCGTCACGGTCGACCATGTAGTGCGCGGACACCTGGCTCTTCGGGTTGCGCATCCACGCCAGGTCCCCCGCGCCGTTGTTGGAGGCGGTGTGGTGCAGGACGATGGTGTCGATGTCCTTGCCGCCGCGCTCGTTGTAGTTGGGCGAGGGCGCGCTGACGACGGGCGGCTTCTTGAACGTGCCCGGCGTGGACGGCGGCGGCTTCGTCGGCCCGTCCACGTTGGCCAGCGCCTTCTTCATCGCCGCGTGCGTCAGCTCCCCGTAGTAGCCGGTGGTGGGCAGCTTCTTGTCCGCCTGGAACTTCTTCACCGCCGCCTCGGTCTTCAGGCCGAAGGTGCCGGGGCCGGTGGCCACCTGGGCCTTGGTCATGTAGCCCAGCTTCACCAGCGCGTCCTGGAGCTGCTTCACCTTGGGGCCCTCATCCCCCTTGCGCAGGCCGGCGGGAGGCGCCGTCACCTTGGCTGCGACCGCGGCGGTGCGGGTCGTCGCCGCCGGAGCGGTACGGGAGGTCGTGGCGGTGGAGACGGGGGGAAGGCGGACGCTCATGGGGGGTACTCTCAAAATGTGGGAAAGCCTGCCCCATTATCGAGAGGTACCATGGGAAGTTGCGTCATGGTTCCTACTTCGAGGTGCCCCTCAGGCCGTGCCGCGGGGGGCGGGCTTCTGGACGAGCTCGGTGGAGAAGTAGCGCTCCATCCGGTCCGGGAACACCGTCACCACCTGGGCGCCCGGGCCCAGCTGCCTGGCGGCCTCGACGGCGGCGGCGTAGTTGAGGCCGGAGGAGGGGCCCACCGGGAAGCCGCGGCGGATGAGGGCGCGCGCGGTGCGCATGGCCAGCTCGTCCGACACGTCCAGCTCCACGCGCCCCGGCATGTCCGCCTCGCGGTACAGCTTGGAGATGCCGTCCACCACGCCGGGCACGCGGGGGCTGAAGCTGCAGCATTCGATGTCGCAGCCCAGCCCGGCGATGGGCCGCGCCACGAAGGCCGTCACCGGGCAGCCCGCTTCCGCGAAGGCCTGGTACAGCCCCACCACCGTGCCGCCCGTGCCCACGCCGCTCACCACGCCGTGCACCAGGCCGCCCGGCACCTGCGACAGGATTTCCTGCCCCGTCCACACGCGGTGCGCCTCGGCGTTGTCCGGGTTCTCGAACTGGCGCGGGGCGAACGCCTTGCGCTCGCGCGCCAACTCCTCCGCCCGCGCAATCGCGCCGCGCACGCCCACCTCGCGCGGCACCAGCACCACGTCGCCGCCGTAGGCGCGGATGGTGATGAGGCGCTCGTCGGTGACGCCCTCCGGCATCACCGCCGTGAAGCGCAGCCCCATCTGCGCGGAGGCCAGCGCCAGGGCGATGCTCGTCGAGCCGCTGGACGCCTCGATGACCTCGCCGCCCGGGCTCAGCTCGCCCAGGCGCCACGCCTTCTCCAGCATGTACCGGGCGATGCGGTCCTTCGTGGAGCCGCTGGGGTTGAGGAACTCCAGCTTGCACCAGATGGTGGGGCCCTCCTCTTCCAGGCGGACGGGGACGAGCGGCGTGGGACCCACGGCCTGGAGGAAGCGGCCATCCGCGGGGAGCGGGCGACAGGGAGGACGCATGCGGTCTTCACTATCCCGAAACCGGGCCTCGCGGGAGCGTCTCTGAACTTTTTGCAGACTTGATGGCTTCCGGTAGCCCGGCTACCCGGGAAGCGGACATTCCCGAGCCGGTAACGCTTTGCGTGCGGTGGGGGGGACGGATACGAAAGAGTCCCGACCACCGAATGACTTCCAAGCCCGCCGTCATCCTCAACGTCAACGACGACGTCGCCAGCCGATACGTGACTTCCCGGGTGCTGGGCCTGGCCGGCTTCCGCGTGGTGGAGGCCGCCACCGGCCGCGAGGCGCTGGCGCTGGCGGATGAGCACACGGACCTGGTCATCCTCGACGTGCGGCTGCCGGACGTCAGCGGGCTGGAGGTGTGCAGACTGCTGAAGATGGCGCCACGCACCCACAATGTGCTGGTGCTGCACCTGTCCGCGCAGGCCGTGGGGCCGGGCGACCGGGCGCAGGGCCTGGAGCACGGCGCGGACGGCTACCTCGTGGCGCCGGTGGACCCGGAGGAGCTGGTCGCCCAGGTGCACGCCCTGCTGCGGCTGCGCCAGGCGGAGCGCGAGGTCCGCGCGCTGTCCCAGGAGGTGGAGCACCAGCGCCGGCTCCTGGAGCTGGCCATCTCCAGCGCCGCGGACCCCATCGTCCTCTATGACGGCGCCGGGCGTGTGCTCTTCGCCAACCAGTCGCTCTACGCGGCGCGCGGCAGCCATGTCGCGCATGGCCCGGGGCTGACGCTGGCGGAGCTGCGCGCGAAGGACCCCGCGCTGGAGCCCTACCTGCGGCTCGTGGAGCAGTCGCTGGGCACGGGCCAGGTGCAGCGCGGCTCCATCTGCCTGTCCTCGGACCGGGGCCCGCGGTACTTCGACTTCGTCATCTCGCCCGCGGTGGGCCCGGGCGGCCGGGTGCTGTCGGTGATGACCTCCCTGCGCGACGTCACCGAGGAGCGCAGCGCGGAGGAGTTCCGCGAGCAGTTCATCGGCATGCTCGGGCACGACTTGCGCAACCCGCTCAACGCCCTGTCCATGTCCGCGCAGCAGCTGCAGCGGCGCGGCGGGCTGGACGAGCGCCAGGCCAACCTCACCGGCCGCATCCTCACCAGCGCGGAGCGGATGGACCGGATGATCCGCCAGCTGCTGGACTTCGCCCGCGCGCGGCTGGGCGGCGGCATCCCCGTGACGCGCGCGCCGTGTGACGTGTTCGACGTGGTGCGCCGCAGCGTGGACGAGCTGCGCGCCAGCCACCCCGGGCGCCTGGTGCAGCTCGAGGTGCTGGGGGACGGCCGGGGTGACTGGGACGCGGACCGGCTGGAGCAGGCCCTGGGCAACCTGCTGGCCAACGCGCTGAAGTACAGCCCCGCGGACAGCCTGGTGACGGTGCAGGCCGAGGGCGGACCGAAGGGCGCGGTGCTGCGCGTGCACAACCTGGGGCCGCCCATCCCCGCCGAGGAGCTGCCGCACGTCTTCAGCGCCTGGCGCCGGGGCCGCAAGTCCCGGCCGGAGGGAGGCTCCGCCGGAGGGCTGGGGCTGGGTCTGTACATCACCTCACAAATCGTCCGGGGCCATGGGGGGGACGTGGAGGTCGCCTCCAGCGCTCCGGGTGGGACGACCTTCACGGTGCGTCTACCCCGGTGATGAGAAGCGGACGGATGCGGTGCGTTGAGCCTCGCGGTCGGATGGAGTTGTTGCCACCTTCCGGTCATGCCGTCCGAGAAGCTCATCTTCGCCCAGTCCGTGGAAGCCCTCTTCGTGCGCGCCCTGGGCCCGCACCTCACCCGTGAAGGCCGCCAGCGCCTGAAGGCGGTGGGCCTGGACCTGTCGGAGCCGCTGCGCCCGCACTACACGGTGGAGCAGTGGCGGGGCTTCCTCCGGGTGGCCGCGCAGGACGCCTACCCCGCGCTGCTTCCGCACGAGGCGCTCTTCGAGCTGGGCGCGCGCTACCTCCAGGGCTTCCGGCAGACGTCCGTGGGCCGGGCCAGCATGGCGCTCGTCACCCACCTGGGCCCGCGCCGCACGCTGGAGCGGGTGCCCTACAACGTCCGCGCCGGCAACAACTTCAACGAGGTGCGCGTGGAGGAGTCCACGCAGGACTCGGCCACGCTGTGGATGAAGGACGTGACGGCGGACAACCCGTACTTCGCCGCCGGCTTCCTCGCGGAGACGCTGCGCTGCGCGGGCGCGGGCCAGGTGAAGGTGGAGCCGATTGCCTTCGACGGCACCGCCGCGACGTTCCGTCTCACCTGGGCGCGCGGTGTGGCCCGGGCTCCGGTCTCCGCGGTGGGCGTGCACGGCTGAAGGCGTCACTCCGCAAGAGCGCCTCACTCCGCCGTCACGAGCGCCAGCGGGGGACGTGACGCGCCACCCGGGCGCGCGCGTGAGCCTCACGCGGCCTGGATGACGCCGTTGGCGCCGGGCTGCCGGTGGGTGAGGTCCGCCAGCACGCCGAGCACGCGGCCGATGCGGCCGTCCTCCGCGCGCGAGCGGGCCCGCAGCGCCTGCCGCCGCACCTGTCCGTCCGCCAGCAGCACGCGGTAGTCCAGCACCACCTCGCCGGGGGCCTCGGCGCAGCGGGCCAGCCGCTCGGCCACGCCCAGCCTGTCTTCCGGGTGGATGCGGGACAAGAATGTGCCCAGCGCCTCCTCCACGGGGAGCTCCGCCTGTCCGAAGAGGGCGGCGGCGTTGCGCTCCCAGTGCAGCGTGCCCTCCGGCAGCCTCAAGTCGAAGAGCGTCAGTGACGCGGCGGACAGCGCCTGGAGCATCCGCGCCTCGTTGCGCCGCAGCGCCTCTTCCATGGCCTTGCGGTCGGTGATGTCGCGGCTGATGCCGAACAGGCCGAACACCGCGCCCGTGTCGTCCTTGAGCACGCCCTTGGTGGACAGCCACACGCGCGGCTTGGGGCCGCGCTGCGCTTCCTCGTAGGTGAAGGTGTGGCGGAAGGCCAGCACCTCGCGGTCATGCGAGGCGGTGTTGCGCGCCTCGTCCGGCCACAGCTCCGCGTCGGTGTGGCCCAGCACCTCGTCCACCGCCTTGCCCATCAGCCGCGCGCCGGCCGGGTTGATGCGCGTGTAGCGGCCCGCCAGGTCCTTCGTGAAGATGGCGTCCGTGCTGCCCTGGAGCACGGCGGTGAAGAGGGCGCTGGTGCGGCGCAGCGAGTCCTCGGTGCGCCGACGCAGGGTGATGTCCGCCACGTAGACCTGGAGTCCGCCCGCCATGGGCACCGCCGTGACGCGGACGTGGAGCTGGGGCGTGGGCAGGCACTCCTCGAACTCCACCGTGCGCCCGGTGCTCATCGCGCGCTGCAGCTGGCGGCGCAGCGTCGACTCGGGCTCCTCCGCGTAGGCGTCCCACAGGACGCGGCCCAGCAATTCGTCCCGGCTCTGGCCGAGGAGCTTCTCCGCGGCGCGGTTGGCGTGGCGCACGCGGAAGCCGCCGTCCAGCGCGAGGAAGGCGTCCGGCATGCACTCCACGTAGGCGCTCATCCGCTCCTCGAAGGCCTCCGCGTCCACGACGAAGCGTGCCTCCTCGGTGATGTCCGCCAGCCACACGGCCAGGCGGCCGTCCTCCAGGCGCACGGCGCGGGCGCGCACCTGTCGCGCCGCCTCGCCCTCGCCGTGGCTGAACGCGTGCTCGGTGCGCTCGCCGGTGGCGAGGGTGGCCGTCCACGGTGCGCGCATGCCCGTCAGCGCGGGCCGGCTCGAGAGGAGCGGCGGGCCCACCAGTCCGGGCCCCAGCAGCGCCTCGGCGGCCGGGTTGGCGTAGTCACAGAGGAAGTCCTCGGGGGCCGCGGCGCTGCCTCCGTGAGGACGGAGGGCAAGGAAGCCATCCGGGTTGAGTGCTTCGAGCGCGTAGCGGCTGGAAGAGGAGTCCATGGGGGTTGGAAAAGAGGTAGCACGCGAGGTGCAACGACTCCCTCGTACCGCCGCGCTGCGTCGCCGCTCATGGGGAGTAGGTGACACCGCCGTCCGCGCACCCGTCCGCGAGGAGACGCGCGTTCAGGGTTTGCCCAATGCATGTCGGGGGCCGTGGCACGCGAATGTGGGGCAGTACGTAGCGCCGGGAGACACTGGCGGCGCGTTGACGCCGGGCTGTACCTGTGTTCAGGCTGCTTCCAGAGAGGTGCGCATGGCCCCGCAAATCAGCCTCGACTTCGCCGCCGAGTGCGCGGCGCATCCCGCGCTGGCGTCGTTCCATCCCGTGGTGCGCCGCTGGTTCGCCGAGCGGCTGGGCGAGCCCACCCGGCCCCAGGTGGAGGGCTGGCCGCTCATCCAGGCCGGCCAGGACGTGCTCATCGCCGCGCCCACGGGCAGCGGCAAGACGCTCACCGCCTTCCTCGCCGCGCTGGACTCCCTCTTCCGCCTCGCGCTGGAGGGCACGCTGCCGGACGCCACGCAGGTGCTCTACGTGTCGCCGCTCAAGGCGCTGGGCAACGACGTGCAGAAGAACCTCCTCCAGCCGCTGGAGGAGCTGCTCACCCGCGCGCGCGGCGAGGGCTACACGCCCCAGGACCTGCGCGTGCAGGTGAGAAGCGGGGACACGCCGGCCTCCGAGCGCGCGCAGATGGTGCGCCGTCCACCGCACATCCTCATCACCACGCCGGAGTCGCTCTACCTCTACCTCACCGCCGAGCGCGCCCGCGCCACGCTGCGCAAGGTGCGCACCGTCATCGTGGACGAAATCCACGCCCTGGCGCGCGACAAGCGGGGCAGCCACTTCGCCCTCTCCATGGAGCGGCTCAAGGCGCTCACGGAGGTGCGGCCGCAGCTCATCGGCCTGTCCGCCACGCAGAAGCCGCTGGACGCCATCTCCGGCTTCCTCACCGGCGCCTCCCACCGCGAGTGCCGGCGCGTGGAGGTGGGCCACATGCGCCCGTGGGATTTGACGCTGGAGATTCCGGACGCGGAGCTGTCCTCGCTGGCCACGCACGAGATGTGGGGCCAGGTCTATGACCGGCTGGTGGAGCTGACGGGGCAGCACCGCACCACGCTCATCTTCGTCAACACGCGGAAGATGGCGGAGCGCGTGGCGCACGATTTGGGCGAGCGGCTGGGGGAGGGCACCGTCGCGGCCCACCACGGCAGCATGTCGCGCGAAATCCGGCTGGCGGCGGAGGAGAAGCTGAAGGCCGGGCAGCTGCGCGCCATGGTGGCCACCGCGTCGCTGGAGTTGGGCATCGACGTGGGCAACGTGGACCTGGTGGTGCAGCTGGGCAGCACGCGCGCCATCTCCGTGCTCCTCCAGCGCGTGGGCCGCGCGGGCCACCACAAGGCCGCCATCTCCAAGGGCATCGTCTTCGCGATGACGCGCGATGAGCTGATGGAGTGCGCCGCGCTCCTCAACGCCGTGCACGAGGGCGACCTGGACGCGGTGCGCATTCCGCAGAAGCCGCTGGACGTGCTGGCGCAGCAGATTGTCGCCGCGTGCGCCTGCGAGGAGTGGGACGAGCGCGCCCTCTTCAGCCTCTTCCAGCGCGCGTACCCCTACCGCGACCTCACGTGGGAGGAGTACCAGGGCGTGCTGGAGGTGCTGGCGGAGGGCATCGCCGCCGCGCGGGGCCGGGCCGGCATCCACCTGCACAGGGACCGCGTCAACCAGCGCCTCAAGGGCCGCAGGGGCGTGCGAATCACGGCGCTCACCAACGGCGGCGCCATCCCGGACACCTTCACCTTCAGCGTCACCGCCGAGCCCGAGGGCAAGGTGGTGGGCACGCTGGACGAGGACTTCGCGGTGGAGTCCTCGCCCGGGGACATCTTCCTCCTGGGCAGCACCGCGTGGCGGATTCAGCGGGTGATGGGCAGCACGGTGGTGGTGGAGGACGCGCGCGGCGCGCCGCCCAACGTGCCCTTCTGGCGCGGCGAGGCCCCGGGCCGCACCGACGAGCTGTCCTCCCAGGTGGGCCGGCTGCGCAAGGAGCTGCTCGAGCGCGAGGACGCGCCGTCCTTCCTGGAGAAGCAGCTGCGCATGCCGCCGCCCGCGGTGGACGCGCTCATGGGCTACCTGCGGCTGGGCCGGAAGATGCTCGACGCGGTGCCCAGCCACACCACGATTGTGGCCGAGCGCTTCTTCGACGAGGCGGGCGGCATGCAGCTCATCATCCACGCGCCCTTCGGCAGCCGCATCAACCGCGCGTGGGGCCTGGCGCTGCGCAAGCGCTTCTGCCGCTCGTTCGACTTCGAGCTGCAGGCGGCGGCCACCGAGGACGGCATCCTCCTGTCGCTGGGCGAGCAGCACTCCTTCCCGCTGGCGGACATCTTCGACTTCCTCCACCCGGACCACGTGGAGGAGGTGCTGGTGCAGGCGGTGCTGCAGGCGCCCATCTTCGGCACGCGCTTCCGCTGGGTGGCCACGCGCGCCCTGGCGCTGCACCGGATGATGGGCGGCAAGCGCGTGGCGCCCAACCTCCAGCGCGCGCGCAGCGAGGATCTGCTCGCCGCCGTCTTCCCCGCGCAGGTGGGCTGCCAGGACAACCACGGGGGCGGCGATATCGAACTGCCGGACCACCCGCTGGTGAAGCAGACGATGGACGACTGCCTGCGCGAGGCAATGGACATCGACGGCCTGCGCGAGGTGCTGCGCCGCATGCGCGACGGCCGCATCAAGCTGGAAGCGCGCGACGTGCCGGAGCCGAGCGTCTTCGCGCACGCGATGATTCACAGCCAGCCGTACACCTTCCTCGACGACGCGCCGGCCGAGGAGCGCCGCGTGCGCAACGTGGCCCTGCGCCGGGCCATGCCCGCCGAGGACGCGGCGGCCTTCGGCGCGCTGGACGCCGCGGCCATCGCGACGGTGGTGGAGGACGCCGCGCCGCCCATGCGCGACGAGGACGAGCTGCACGACGCGCTGTTGCAGCTGATTCTTGTCCACGCGCACGAGGTGCCGCGCGGGCTGGAGGTGCCCCTGTTCAAGCAGGGGCGGGTGGCGTGGCTGGAGCTGCCGGCGGGCCGCTTCCTCGTGTCGGCGGAGCGGGGCAACGCGGTGCGCGCGCTCTTCCCGGACGCGGTGACGCAGCCGCCGCTGCCGGTGCTGGAGTATGACCGGCCCGTGGAGCGCGACGCCGCCATCTTCCAGGTGGTGCGCGGGCGCATGGAGATGCTGGGGCCCACCACCGTCGCGGAGCTGGCCCGGCTCACGGTGCTCTCCGAGGACGAGGTGAACGTCGCCCTGCACGGCCTGGAGTCCCAGGGCTCCGTGCTGCGCGGCCGCTTCCGCGCGCTGGAGTCCCCGCTCGCTCCGGGCGAAGCGCCGCCCCTGGAGTGGTGCGACAGGCGCCTGCTCCAGCGCATCCACCGGATGACGGTGGGGCGGCTGCGCAAGGAAATCGAGCCGCTGAGCGCGCAGGACTTCATGCGCTTCCTCTTCCGGTGGCACCACCTGGAGGACGTGGACGCGCTGCGCGGCTCCACCGGCCTGCTCAAGGCAGTGCGCCTGCTGCAGGGGTATGAGGCGCCCGCCTCCGCGTGGGAGCGCTTCCTGCTGCCCGCGCGCATGCGCGGGTACACGCCGGACATGCTGGAGCGGGCCTGCTACGCGGGCGAGGTGGCCTGGGGCCGGCTGACGATGAAGGACGCGAAGCCGCCGCCGGGCCCTCGCCGGGGCGCACCGGTGGACCCCGAGCCCGCGCCGCCGCCGCGCTCGCGGGCCTCGCCCACGCGCAATGCGCCGCTGACCTTCACCCTGCGCGAGGACCTGGAGTGGATGCTCACCGCCGCGCGCCCGCATGCCGTGCTGGCCGACGGCGACGTGTGGACGCCGCCCGACTTGAGCGTGCCCGCGAAGGACGTGGTGTCGGTGCTGGAGCGCCGGGGCGCGTGTTTCTTCCAGGACCTGGTGTCTCGCGCGCGGCGGCTGCCCGCGGAAATCGAGGACGCGCTGTGGGAGCTGGTGGCGCGCGGGCTGGTGACGGCGGACGCCGTGCAGAACCTGCGCATCCTCCAGAGCCCGGCGCACCGCAAGCGGCAGAAGCTGCTGCAGCGCGGCGGCCCGGGACGCTGGAGCCTGCTGGCCCCGGCCGAGCCGAAGCCGCAGGACGAGGTGATGGACCAGCTGGCGCGGCTGTTCCTCCAGCGCTACGGCATCGTCTGGAGGGATTTGGTCATGCGCGAGGCGCTGGCGCCCACGTGGCGCGAGCTGCTCTTCGTCTACCGGCGCATGGAGGCGCGCGGCGAGGTGCGCGGAGGCCGCTTCGTGGCGGGCTTCGTGGGCGAGCAGTTCGCGCTGCCGGAGGCGGTGGACGTGGCGCGCGGGGTGCGCCGTCAGGCGCCGTCGGGCGTGCGGGTGCAGCTGTCCGGTGTGGATCCGCTCAACCTCACCGGCGTGGTGACGCCGGGGCCCCGCGTGCCCGCGATGCCGGGAAATGTCGTCACGTACGTGGACGGCGTGCCCCGAGGCGTTGACGAGCTGGAGGACGAGGCCGAGGGCAACGTTGGGGAGGACACGGAGGGCGGAAGCGGCGAGGCCATGGCGAGCTGAGAAGCGGCTTACGCCCGTACGGGCGATGCTAGGGTGCCCCCACTGACCGTGTTCCGAGGGGGCTGTCCGCATGCGTCGCCTGCTGTTGCTGGGTCTCCTGTTGCTCACCGCCACCGCCTGCCCGGGCGAGGACGACGACGATGACGATGACGACCGCCCCGACGCGGGCAATCCGAACGCGACGGCCACCGTCCAGGGTGAGCTGACGCCGTTCCGCAGCAATGACGAGTCCTCCGAAGGGGGCGTCTCCCGCGTCGTCCGCTCGCCGCTCAGCAAGGCCGAGCTGACGAAGCTGAAGGCGAAGCTGCGCGGCATGCACCTGCGCAAGGACGGTCCGGTGGTGACGGACCCGGACCTGCCCATCGTCCCGCCGCCGACGGGGGCGCCGCCGCTGGCGCGCGTTCCCCAGGAGGACCCCACCATCCCCGGCGACGTCATCCTGCGCTTCGAGGAGGCGGGCCTGTCGCCCGAGCACGTGCTGGAGGCCGCGAAGCTCCCCGGCTACCGCGTGGCGCACAAGGGCTACGCCAGCGAGTACCTGCACCTGGTGGGCTTCGAGGCGGTGGACGGCCACGCCGTGACGGCGGACGAGACGCGCGGGCTGGTGGCGCAGCTCGCGAAGCTGCCGGGCGTTCGCTACACGGACCGCAACCTCCGCATGTACAAGCTGAAGGTGCCGAACGACAAGGGCTACACCCTCCAGTGGCACTACCCCACCATCAACCTGCCGGCCGCGTGGGACATCGAGTCGGACGCGACGGGCGTCGTGGTGGCGGTCCTCGACACCGGCATCATCCCGCACCCGGACCTGGATGGCCGCAGGCTCCCCGGCTACGACATGATTCAGGACGCGGCCAACGCGGGCGACGCCAACGGCCGTGACGCCAACCCGCTGGACGAGGGCGGTGACGAGCCGAGCGGTGGCTCCTCGTGGCACGGCGCGCATGTGGCGGGCACGGTGGCCGCGCAGGCGAACAACGCCAGCGGTGTGGCGGGCGTGGCGTGGAATGCCCGCATCCTCCCGGTGCGCGTGCTGGGCAAGCAGGGCGGCAACAGCTTCGACATCGCCGCGGCCATGACGTGGGCCACGGGTGGCGACGTGACGGGCGTGCCGCCCAACGACAACCCCGCGAAGGTGGTCAACCTGAGCCTGGGTGGCAGCGCGCCGCCGCAGCAGGTGTACCAGGAGGCCATCAACGCCGGCATCGGGCGCGGCGCCATCTTCGTCATCGCCGCGGGCAATGAGAACGTGGACGCGACCAACAGCACGCCGTGCAACCAGAACAACGTCATCTGCGTGGGCTCCACCGGCTTCTCGGGCCGGCGCAGCAGCTTCTCCAACTACGGGGCGAAGGTGGACTTCATGGCCTCGGGTGGAGAGATGACCGAGGACCTCAACGGCGACGACTACCCGGACGGAGTGCTGTCCACAGCGCGGGACGACAGCAACCAGCCCGCGTACGTCTTCCTGCAAGGCACCAGCATGGCCGCGCCGCACGTGGCGGGCGTGGTGGCATTGATGGCCGCCAGGAGGCCGGGCCTGGATACCACCCTGGCGGAGAGCACGCTGAAGGCCACGGCCACCCCCATTGCCTCGTCGCAGTGCCCGGGCGGGTGTGGCGCGGGCCTCATCAACGCGAGCTCCGCGCTGGCCCGCATCGCGGACCTGAATCCGGCGACGCTGCCGCCGCAGCTCAGCGTCACCACCAGCTCGCTCTTCTTCCGGGGCAGCGGCCTGCAGACGCTCACGGTGAGCAACGTGGGCGGCAACCAGGGCGGTGACCTGACGGTGACGGCCACCGTCACGGGGACGCAGGCCGGCGCGGTGTCGTTCCCCGGCGGCGCGACGGTGCCGGTGCCGGCGTTCGGTTCGTCCACGCTGAACGTGGCGGTGAACACGACGGGGCTGCCGGACGGGGACTACACGGTGACGCTGAACCTCGCGGGCTCCACCCTGTCGGGTCCGGCGGGCTCGGCCACGGTGGCGTTGAAGATCAGCGTCGGGTCCACGCAGGACCTGGACGCCATCGTCGCCTTCGTGTGGCAGGACGTGTCGGGCGAGTGGCAGGCGTCGGAGGAGGCCATCACCTTCGCGCGCGCCGCGAACAACTACGCGTACTCCCTCAAGCTGGTGCCGCGCACGTACTTCTCGCTGGCCACCATCGACGATGACCAGGACGGTGAGATTTTCGAGGAGGGGGAGCGGACCGGCTTCTGGCGCAACCTGGACTCCTTCGAGCCGCTGGAGTTGGAGGACGACGAGACGCTCAGCGACGTGAGCTACGACCTGGTGCCGCTGGCGCCCGTGGAGGACGACCCGGCGCTGGACGTGGGCGGCGCGTGCACGAGCAACGCCGCCTGCCCCGGTGGGGTCTGCCTGACGAACTTCCCCGGCGGGTACTGCACGCAGGACTGCTCCTCCACGGCATGCCCGGCGGGCTCCAAGTGCTACACGGTGAATTCCTCGGGCACGAAGACGTGTCTGGCCACGTGTACGGAGGAGGTGGGCACGGGGCAGGGTGACTGCCGCGCCGACTACCGCTGCTATGGCGACGGGACGGGCGTGGGCGCGTGCCAGCCGAGCTGCCTCGGCACGGGCCTGGGCTGCGCCGGGGGCCTGACGTGCAGGTCGGACGGCTTCTGCCGCTGACGCGTGGGGCTGTAGGAGCTCCCGGTCCACAGGGGCCGGGGCTCGCTGCTCGGGAGTGCAGGGGGCTCAGCTGGCGCGCTGGAGCAGCACCGCGCGGCTGTCCACGTTGAGCACCTGCGTGCCGCCGTGCAGCGTGGCGAGCGGCTCCTCCCAGTGCGCGTGGCCGCACACCACCAGCAGCCCCTCGCGTCTCTCCAGGGCCTCGCGGATGGGAGCGCTGCCGCGCACGCGCATGCCGGGGACATCCGGCCCCGCGTGCAGCACGAGCAGGTCCGGCTCCGCTCGCAGCACCTCACGCAGCAGGCGCAGGTGGTCCTCCTCCTCGCGCCGTCCGGGCTTGTCGGGCCGGCCGATGATGCCGCCCACTCCGCCCACGCGCAGGCCGTCCAATTCCGCCGCCTCTCCATCCAGCAGGTACACGCCGGGCTGCCGCTTGAAGCGCGCCTCGTCGCGAGGACTTCCGAAGGAGTCGTGGTTGCCCGCCACGCCGGCCACCCAGCGGTAGTGCGCGGCGAAGGCATTCCACACCTCGCGCACGTCGCCGGAGGCTCCGCGCACCGTGGCGCTGTCGTCCGAGTACAGGTCGCCCGCGAGCACCACGCCCGTGTGCGCCGGGAGGGGCAACTCCCCCGCTTCGCCCAGTGACGCCAGCGTGTCGGCCAGCACCTCGCCGAGCAGCGCCACGGCGCCATCATGCAGCGCGTGCGGCGCCACGCCTTGCAGGTCCGACAGCACCAGCAGGGCCTCCACGCCTTCGGGCAGCGTGTCCACCGTGCCGCGCAGCAGCGGAAAGTGGCATATCTCCGCCCCGCCGCGCGGTGCGGCGGATTGGTAGGGCCAGGTCTGTGCCGGCACCGTGTCGAGTGTCAGGATTCGCATGCGCCCGAGGGTCGGATGGCCGCCGGCATTCCTGACGGGGCGCACGCCGGGCCGACTGCGCCAACGCAGTCGTCACTCCAGGGCCCTCCGTGCCCCGCTCGGGCCCGCTGGGAGTGCCAACTTCCACCGCCACACGGTGAACCCGAGGTCCTCCTCACGCGTCATCCGTCCACCCACTGTCGTGAGGTACGTACAGGGGTAACAAGGTGGACAGTCGGCGGAAAAACCCGGTTCCCACCGTCTGGGGTTGGCGCCATCTTCCGGGCACTTTGTCATTGCTGCAGCGACTGAAGACGGAGACGCGCCCGCACCACGAGCGCACCGAGGCCGCGGTCCGACTGATGGACCCGGGCCTCACGCCTGGCGATTACCGCCGCCACCTGGAGGCCCTGTACGGCTTCTATGTCCCGCTGGAGGCACAGCTCGCCGCCCGGCTGGCCGACACCGTGCCCGCCCTGCGCCCGCACGAGCGCTGGAAGGTGCCGCTGCTCGAGGAGGACCTGCGCACGCTCGGCCATGACGACGCCTCCCTGGCAGGGCTCCCGCGCTGCGCCCTGCTGCCGTCGCTGCCCGGCGTGCCGGAGGCGCTGGGCTGCTTCTACGTGCTGGAGGGCTCCACGCTGGGAGGCCAGCTCATCCTCCGGCACCTCAAGCGCCACTTCGCGGACGTCCCCGTGGGCGACTTCGCCTTCTTCCAGGCCTACGGCGACGCGGTGGGCCCCATGTGGCGCGCCTTCGGTCAGGCCGTCACGGAGGCCGCGGCCCAGGCAGCCTCGAGCGACTTCGACGCACGCGTGGTGAAGGGCGCCCAGGACACCTTTGACGCCTTCGGGGCGTGGCTGCTGCGGGAGACGGCCCATGCCCCCTCCCGCCCCTGAGCTGGACCTCACCCAATGTGACAGGGAGCCCATCCACCTGCTCGGGGGAGTGCAGCCGCACGGCGTGCTGCTGGCCTTCCGCGAGCCGGACCTCACCGTGGCGGTGGTGAGCGCCAACGTGGAGGCGCTGCTCGGCCTGTCACCCGCCGCGCTGCGGGGCCAGCCCGTCACGCGCGTGCTGGACGCGGACTCGCTGCGGCGCGTGCGCGCCGGCACCGCCTCCGGGCCCGTGCGCGTGAAGGCGGCAGACCGCGCCTGCTCCGCGCTGCTGCACGACAGTGACGGCTTCACGGTGCTGGAGCTGGAGCCCCTCACGGACGAGGGCGCGAGCGCGGACGAGGACGCGCTCGAAGCCGTGCACCGGCTGGTGTCGCCCCTGGCGCTCGCGCGGGGCACGGCCTCGCTCCTCCAGTCCACCGCGGACGCCGTGCGCGCGCTCATCGGCTTCGACCGCGTCATGGTGTACCGCTTCCACGCCGACTGGCACGGCGAGGTGGTGGCCGAGAGCCGCGGCGAGGGCGTGGACAGCTTCATGGGAATGCACTTTCCCGCCAGCGACATCCCCGTCCAGGCCCGCGCCCTCTACACGCGCAACCCGCTGCGCCTCATCGCGGACGCGACGGCGCGCCCGGTGGCGATGGTGCCGCCCACGCTGCCGGACACGCAGCGCCCGCTCGACTTGTCCGGCGCCGCCCTGCGCAGCGTGTCCGAGGTGCACCTGGAGTACCTGCGCAACATGGGCGTGGGCGCGTCCTTCTCCGTGTCGCTGCTGAAGGACGGCGCGCTGTGGGGGCTCATCGCCTGCCACCACCTCTCGCCGCGCCTGGTGTCCGCGGCCCGGCGCCAGGCGTGCGAGGTGCTCGCGCGGCTGCTGACCCTCCAGCTCGGCGCGGAGGAGCGCGGCGCGGAGGCCGCCTCGCGCGCCCGCCGTGCGGGCCTCCAGGGCCAGCTCGTCACCCGCCTGGGCGAGGGCCCCTCGCTGCCCGTCGCGCTGGAGGCGAACGGCGCGCTGCTGCTGGAGCTCACCGGGGCCACCGGCGCGGCGCTGCTGCTCGGCGACGTCCTCGAGCCGGGGGCGCACGCGGACAGGGACGTAGGGGATGCGCCCCTCCTCTTCGGCAAGACGCCCGGCGAGGCCGAGGTGCGGGCCCTGGCCGCGTGGCTCGCGAAGGACTCCGGCATGGGCGCCACCTTCCACACCGAGCGGCTGGGGGCCCATTACGCGCCGCTGGCCGGGAGCGGGGACGTGGCCGCGGGCCTGCTCGCGGTGCGGCTGGACCCCGAGGCCCCGCGCTTCGCCCTCTGGTTCCGCCCGGAAGTCGCTCACACCGTCACCTGGGCCGGCAACCCGCGCAAGCCCGCGGAGCCCGAGCCCGGCCATGCACGGCTGCACCCGCGCGCTTCCTTCGACGCGTGGCGCGAGGAGGTGCGCGGCACGAGCGCTCCGTGGACGGCCGCGGACGTGGAGGCAGCGGAGTCCTTCCGGGGCGCGCTCGCGGGCGTGGTGCTGCGTCACGCGGCGGAGCTGGCCCGCCTGTCGCGCGCCCTGGCCCGCTCCAACGACGAGCTGGAGGCCTTCAGCGGCACCGTGGGGCACGACCTCAAGGAGCCGCTGCGCGGCATCCAGCAGTACACGACCTTCTTCCTGGAGGACCACGCGGCCACGCTGGACGCGGAGGGCCGCGAGCACCTCAAGTCGGTGGGGTGGCTCGCCCGCCGCGCCCAGGCGATGCTGGACGACCTCTTCGAGTTCAGCCGCCTCGGACGCCTGGAGCTGGCCTGGGGCGAGTCGGACATGCAGGAGCTGGTGGACGAGGTGCTCAGCACGCTCAGCGCGCGGCTGGAGGAGGGGCATGTCGCGGTGCGCCTGCCCCGTCGCCTGCCCCACGTTACCTGCGACGCCGTGCGCATCCGGCAGGTGTGGGCCAACCTCATCTCCAACGCGGCCAAGTACCAGGCAGCCGAGCCGCGCTGGGTGGAGCTGGGCTTCTTCGGGCCGGGGGAGTCCCGTCCCGTCACGGCGGACCGCCCGGGGGCGCCCTACGTTTTCTATGTGAGAGACCCGGGCATCGGCATCGCTCCGCAGTTCCACGAGGCCATCTTCGAGATGTTCCGGCGGCTGCACCCCGCGCAGGCGTATGGCGGGGGCTCCGGCGCGGGGCTCGCGATTGCGCGCCGGCTGGTGCGGTTGCACGGCGGCGAGCTGTGGGTGGACTCCGCGCCCGGCCGGGGCGCCACCTTCTACTTCACGCTGGGCCAGGGGCCGGAATGATGGAGCGCAGGCCTCTTCTCCTCGTGGAGGACAGCGACGCGGACGCGGTGGCGCTGGAGCGCATCGCCCGGCGGCTGCCCCTGCCGCTGCCCCTGGTGCGCGTGCGCGACGGGGAGAGCGCGCTGGAATATCTCTACCAGCGCGGTGACTACGCGCAGGCCCTGCGGCCGGCGCTCGTCCTTCTGGACCTGCACATGCCGGGCATGGGCGGCCGCGAGGTGCTGTCCCGCCTCAAGGCGGACCCGGCGCTGCGCTGCATCCCCGTCATCATCTTCTCCAGCTCCCTGGAGAAGCAGGACGTGGAGGGCGCCTACGCGGACGGCGCCAACAGCTACCTCTTCAAGCCGGAGCCCGGCGAGCAGCTGGAGGCCGCCGCGCGCGCGCTCCAGTCCTTCTGGCTCGCCGCGGCGCGGCTGCCGGGCTCGGAGGACTCACCGGCATGAGCCTCCGCGTGCTGATGGTGGACGACAGTCCCTCGGACAGGCTCGCCGTGCGCCGCGCCCTGGAGCGCGACCCGGAAGCGACCTGGCTGCTGGAGTCCGTCACCTCCGCGGAGGAGGCCCTGGCGCGCATCGACGCCGCGCCGCCGGACGTCATCCTGGTGGACTACCACCTGCCGGGCATGACGGGACTGGGCCTGCTGCGCGAGCTGCACGCGCGCCATCCGGGAAGGGCCCCCTCGGTGGTGATGCTCACCGGCAGCGGCAGCGAGCGCGTCGCGGTGGACGCGATGAAGGCGGGCGCGCAGGACTACCTCATCAAGGACGCCTACAGCGCGGACCGCCTTCGCCGCAGCCTCCGGGGCGCGGTGGACACGGTGCGCATGACGCGCGAGCTGGAGGACCGCCGCGTGCGCGCCGAGCGCGCGGAGCGGGCCGCCCAGGAGGCGCTGGCCGTGCGCGACGAGCTGTTCGCCCTGGCCACGCACGACCTCAAGGGGCCCATCCAGATCATCGCCCTCAACGCCCAGGTGCTGCGCCGCCAGTTCCCCGAGGGCACCCTCAAGCCCACGCAGGAGTCGCGGCTGGAGCACATCGTCCGCGCCGCCTACCGCATGGGCGAGCTCATCGACCACTTCCTGGAGGCGACGCGTGGCCAGGAGCAGCCGCTGCGCCGTGAGCCCCTGGATTTGCGCGTGCTGGTGGGCTCCAAGGTGCACGCGCTGGAGGCCTCCGCCCGGCACCGCTTCATCCTGCACGAGGAGGGCGAGGACCTCACCGGCTACTGGGACGCCCGCGCCCTGGAGCGCGTGCTGGAGAACCTGCTGGGCAACGCGGTGAAGTACAGCGCCCCGGGCACCACCGTCACGGTGATGCTGGCCGAGGAGCGGGGCAACCCGTCGAACGGGGTGCGGCTGGAGGTGTCCGACGAGGGCATCGGCATTCCCGCCGAGGACCTGCCCCACGTCTTCGAGCGCTTCCGGCGCGGCCGCAACGTGGCCCGGGACGTCTCCGGCAGCGGCGTGGGGCTGGCCAGCGCGCGCCGCATGGTGGAGCTTCACGGGGGCACCATCCAGGTGGAGAGCCAGGAAGGGCGTGGCACCACCTTCACCGTGCGCCTGCCGCGCGGCATGCCCGAAGGCGCGGAGCGGGGGCAGGGGCCAGAGGCCGACGAGGACTCCTCGTTCTTGCGCTCCCGGTGAGCCGCGCGCCCTACGGCACCGCGGGCACGCCGCCGCGGAGCATGAAGAAGACGACGACGCCCGTCACCGACACGTACACCCAGATGGGTGCCAGCCACCGCGTCACCTTGCGGTGCCGGGTGAACTCCTTGCGCCACGCGAAGTAGAAGGACACCAGCGCCATGGGCACCACCGGCATGGACAGCAGCACGTGGCTCGCCAGGATGGCCAGGTACAGCCCGCGCCAGTCCCCCACGTAGCGCGTGTCACCGTGCACGTAGTGGTAGGCCAGGTAGCACACCAGGAACAGGGACGACGCCGCGAAGGCGGACACCATCAGGTACTGGTGCACCTTCTTCGCCCCGCGCTTCACCGCCACCCACCCGGCGATGAGCAGCGCCGCCGCCGTTGCGTTGAGGCCCGCGTTGACCGCCGGCAGGAAGCGCAGGTCCACGCCCCCCGCGCCCCCGCGCCGCACCAGCAGGAGCCACGCCAGGAAGGACAGCGCGGCCACGGACACCACCGCCGTGAAGGCGAAGAAGTTCCTGTCACTCACGCGAGAGGGAAGGGCGGCGGGGGCGGCGTTCGACATGAGTCCCCTATCTCTCGCGGCGCCCACTCCGTTGCAACCGCCACCGCCTCGCGGGGACCACCTCCTCATACATGTCGCATGAGGAATTGTTGCCCCGTCGTTTGATCTTGAACAGGGAAAGCCAGCATACTCGGAAGCGGTCACCCCCGACCCCCCCTCTCGGAGGTCCCCCTTGGACCGTGTGCGTTGCCTCGCCGCCCTGGCTGGCGCCGCCTTGCTTCTGGCCCTGCCGGCTTCCGCTGAAGAAGCCGTCTGCGCGCCTGTCGCGAAGGTGCCCCTGGAGCGGCACCTCCGGCAGCTGTCGTTGGATCTGCTCGGCCGTCCCCCCACCTACGACGAGTACAAGGCGGCCCAGGCCAAGGGCTCGGTCGACGCGGAGGACATCCGCGCGATGATGGGCAAGGACGAGTTCTACGCCCGCATCCGCAACTACCACCGGGCGCTGCTCCGCTCGAACCTCTCCGCGAGCGTCTTCGACAACGGCAACTCGCGCCTGAGCGGCTCGGGCGCCGCCGACAGCATCCTCGGCTTCAACAACAACAGCTCCGCCGGCCTGCGCGGCGTCAACGGCGCCGGGTGTGACGCCACCGTCGAACAGGACTCCTGCCTCACCGCGACGCAGCCGGACGCGCACGCGGCGCCCCTGCGCGAGAAGGTGCTCAAGTGCCGGGACGACATGGGCGTGCCCATGCCCGTGTCCTTCGACTACGACACCAACTTCTACAAGTGCACGGCGCTGGCCACCGCGACCAGCAACGCGGTGAGCACGTGCGCCGACCTGGCCGCCAACGCCACCTGGAGGAAGTACACGTACTTCTGTGACAGGCGCGGCGCGGCCATGGACTCGTTCCTCTGCCTGCCGGACCCGGGCAAGAGCACCACCGCCGCGCTGACGGTGGAGGTGACGGACGCAAGCGGCCGCATCACCGCCTTCGAGCACCCCAACATCCCCTCCAGGCCCACGCTGACGGACCTCAAGCGCTGCACCCTGGATTTGGAGCTGCGGGACAACGTGAAGGGCAACTACGCCCCGCGCCGCGGCTGCGTCCAGCGCGAGGGCTATGTGATGACCGCCAAGCCGCCGTACTGGGCCACGGCCACCACGCCCGCGTCCGTCAAGGTGTGCGCGGTGGAAGCGCAGGACCGCCCGCACAACCCGTGGACCATGGCCTCGTGCGAGGCGGCGCGCTTCGCCAGCGACCGCAGCTGCGGCTGCGGGGACCGCCTGCGCCGCTGCGAGGTGAATGCCATCAACTCGCAGGGGGTCCGCTCCGTGCACGACATGCGCGTGGCCGCCTTCAACGAGGAGCCGCTGCGCATCGCCGAGTCGGTGGTGAAGCGCGACGAGCCCTACTTCAACATCCTCACCACCCGCCGCTCCTTCGTGAACGGCACCCTGGCCGAGTACTACCGGCAGAAGCAGGGCGTGGGCGTCTTCAGCGTGACGTCCCCCGCGGACACGCAGACCATCCCCGCCATCCCCTACGAGGAGAACGGCGCCTGGGTGGAGTACACGCGCGACGCGCAGCACGCGGGCGTGCTCACCACCCCCGCCTTCCTCTACCGCTTCCCCACCCAGCGCGCGCGGGTGAACGAGTTCTACGAGGCCTTCCTCTGCAAGACGTTCTCCCCGCCGGCGGACGCCTCGCTGCCGCCCCCCGAGGACTCCTGCAACCGGCAGAACAACCTCGCGGTGCGCTGCGGCTGCAACTACTGCCACGCCACGATTGAGCCCACCGGCGCGCACTGGGGCCGCTACGCCGAGCGCGGCGCCCAGTTCCTCACCCCGGACCAGTTCCCCCGCTTCGACCCCAAGTGCCGCGACTGCGCCCTCAACGGCGACACCAACTGCGGCGGCGAGTGCAGCCAGTACGTCATGCAGGCGTACGACGGCGACGGCGCCAACAGCCTGGGCATGCTCAAGACGTACCTGTACCGCACGGCCGACGAGGAGCAGAACATCGAGGCCGGCCCGCAGCTGCTCGTCCAGCGCATGCTGCAGACGGGCGACCTGGAGCGCTGCACGGTGAAGCGCATCTGGAACGAGTTCCTCGGCCGGCCGATGACCACCGAGGAGCAGCGCATGTACCTGACGCCGCTGTCCCAGGACTTCGCGAAGAGCGGCCACAAGCTCAAGTCGCTCATCGAGCGGGTGGTGACGACGGACGCCTACCGGAGGATTGATTGATGCGCCACCTGGTCCTGACCGCCGCGCTGCTCGCGCTGGCCTCCGGCTGCCAGAAGTCGGAGGAGAAGGCCACGCCTCCGCCCCTGGATGGCCAGCTCGAGCCCGTCCCCAATCCCCACCCCGACAACCACTACGAGCCGCTGCCGGACCCCGAGGCCCAGGAGGGCAGCGTGGGCCGCGCCCCGCGCCGGCTCACCGTGTCCCAGCTGGACGCGGCCATCCTCGGCGCGGTGGGCCGCCGCTGGGTGACGGCGGACGGCCGTGACGGCATCGACGTGCGCGCCACGTCGCTGGGCCGCGCGGACTACGCGCTCGTCGCCAGTGAGAACACCGAGCCCAACCTCGTCTTCGCCAAGTTCCTGGAGGACGGTGCGCGCTACGTCTGCCTGGAGCAGTCCAAGGCGGAAATCGCGCAGGCGGACGCCTCGCTGCGCACGCTCAGCCGCACGCTGCCCGGCAAGTGGGACGACCTGCGCAAGCTGACCGACGCCCAGGTGCGCGAGTTCCTCGTCTACAACTCCACGCGCTTCTGGGGCTCGCCGCTGACGGGGGACGAGCTGACGAAGTGGGTGGGCCTCTTCACCCAGGCGGCGACGCGGGTGGAGACGCTCGCGGGCACCACGAAGAAGCGGGACCAGGTCCTGGCGCTCATCTGCATCGCCATGCTGACCGACCCGCGCTTCATCACCTATTGAGCTGGGGAGAGCCTGCGATGAAGAAGAACAACCGCGACGAGAACTTCCTCCCCGAGCGCCGCACCTTCCTCAAGGCCGCCGCCGGCTTCATGGGCTCCACGCTGCTGGGCGGGCTGCCCTTCCGCGCCTTCGCCCAGGCCGCGGAGCTGGCCCCGGCGGACCGGTGCTTCGTCTTCGTGTACTTCAGCGGCGGCTGGGACCAGCTGCTCGCCTTCGACCCGCGAGATCCGGACGAGTTCAACGCCGACCGCGCGTCCGAGACGAAAATCCTCCCCGGCTACAACCTCATCAACGACTCGCGCTTCCCCACGCGCCCCATCCTCCCGAACGAGCGCTCCGGCGCGGGCCGGCCCAACATCGACTTCGGGCCCGCGGTGGGCGAGCGGCTGGCGTCGCACTACGACCTGATGACGGTGGTGCGCGGCATCAACATGAACACGCTGGGCCACGAGGTGGGCTACCGGTACTTCCTCACCGGCAAGCTCCCCATCGGCAGCGCCGCGCGCGGCTCTTCCACGGCCACGGAAATCGTGGGGCAGATGAAGCCGCGGGTGCCCATCGCGTCCATCTCCTACAACGTGGAGTCGTACAACGACCGCTACGGGGGCTACGCCAACGCGCTGCGCGTCAGCCGCCGCGACGACCTGCTCCTCACGCTGCGGCCGTCCTCCGCCAGCCAGCAGCTGGACAGCGAGCTGGAGAACCAGCTCATCGACTTCCGCGGCCAGCCCATCAACTGCGAGCAGGCGGCGTACGGTACGCGCGGCGTGGGCACCACCTACTCCAACAGCCGGGACCAGATGCAGCAGGTGCTGTCCAAGGGGCTGGAGAAGGCCTTCCAGTTCCAGGACACCACCAACCCGGAGATGGAGGCGGTGCGCACGCGCTACGGCCTGGCCACCACGGGCTCCATCGACAACGAGGCGGGCCGCGCCGCCACGGTGGCCACCGCGCTGAAGAAGGGCATCGCCCAGTGCGTCACCATCAACCTCACGGGCGGCCTGGACACGCACTTCGGCACCCAGCTCACCCACGCCAACAACCAGCGCCGCGGCTTCGACGCGCTCGCCAGCCTGGTGGACGACCTGCGCGCCAGCCCGCACCCGTCGGGTGGTAACTTCATGGACCACACCACCATCATGGTGTTCTCCGAGTTCGCCCGCACGCCGCTCATCAACGCCTCCGGTGGCAGGGACCACCACCTGTGCAGCTCCTGCCTCCTCATGGGCGCGGGCATCAAGCACAACTACGTCTTCGGCAAGAGCGGCGACATCGGCATGTCGCCGGGCACGTTCGATTTGCGCACCGGCGCCGCGGACCCGAACGGCTCCAACATCTTCCCCGAGCACGTCATCGCCACGGTGCTCGCCTCGGCGGGCCTCGACTACAGCATCACCCGCGTGGACCCCCTGCGTCCCATCCTCGCCTGAGCCGTCATCCGCATGCGTCCACATCCGAGGGCTTCCTCCTCCGTCGTCTCCCTCCTCCTCTCCGCCGCGCTGCTGAGCGCGTGCGGGGAGGGCTCCCTCCCGCTGGACCGGCCGAAGCCCACGGCCTTCCGTCCGGCGGAAGTCCCGGCGAAGGCGGAGCTGGCCTCCACGCCGGGCTTCGCCGACCAGTCCGGCGGAGGCGTCTTCGCCACCGCCTCGGGCTCGCTCGTGCGGCTGCGGCTGGACGGCTCGCTCGGCGCGCTGGAGCCGCACCCGGGCAACACCGTGGCGGCGGGCGCCGTGAGCGGCGTCTTCCGGATGGGGCCGCACAGCGCGGTGGTGGAGGCGCAGAACGGCCTCTTCGTCGCGGAGTCCGGCTGGCTCATCGCCCCGTCGTGGCGTGACGCGCTGGGCGCGGGCGTCACCGCCACCGCGCAGTCCGCGGACGGCGCGGGCTGGCTGGCCCACACCCGCGGCCTGTACCGCCTGCAGGAGGGCACGCTGGCCGCGCTGAAGGTGGGCGGCAGTCCCATCACCGGCATCACCGCGCTGGCGGCGGCGCCGACGACGGACGGCTCGCCCGGCGTCTGGTTCCTCCGCGACGGCACGCTGAACGTGGCGGTGGCCACCGGTGCCACCACGTACCAGGTGCGCGAGGCCCATGCGCCCCTGGACGAGGGCGAGGTGGTGGAGTCGCTCGTGGGCCTGGGCCCGGCGGTGGGCACCGCCGGTGAGCTGTGGCTGCTCACCAACCAGGGCCTGCTGCGCCGGGCGAGCTCCGGCTGGCGCCGCGTGGACCTGGGCGAGCGGCCGGTGCAGCTGCTCGCCTCGGGCCGCTTCCTCTGGGTGAAGTCCAGCGACTCGCTGCTCGTCTACGACGCGGACGCGAACACCTGGGGCGTGGCCACGGACCTGGACACGCGCGAGTTCCGCTTCCTCGCCGCGGACGAGGCCGGCACCGCGTGGGTGCAGCTGGGCGGCCAGTCGGTGGCGGTGAGCCGCGCGCCGGTGCCGCGCGTGTCCGGGCTGTACCAGGGCATGCAGGTGGTGGAGGACGGGCTGGTGGCGCACGCGGTGCTCCCGCCGGGCCCGCCCCCGGAGCGCCTCCTCTTCCAGCTCGACGGCACCGACGTGCCGACGTCGGGCCCGCAGTACAGCCTGGGCGGCTCGGAGGCGGACGGCACGCCCAGGGCGTACTCGCTGGCGGGCCTGTCCGCCGGGCGTCATGCGCTGGCCGTCGTCGCGCGCTTCGCGGACGGCACCGAGTCCAGGCGCACCGTGCCCTTCGAGTACCAGCCCCTGTCCGCGGAGGCGCTCGGCTGGGAGAAGGACATCCGCCCCATCCACGAGTCGCGCTGCGCGAAGTGCCACACCACCAGCCCCGGCCGGCCGCTCAACACCTACCAGCTGTGGAAGGCGAACGCGGCCATCATCACCGCCGCAGTGCGCGACAAGCGCATGCCCGCCGACGGGCCCCTGGACCCGCAGCTCATCACCCGCATCCAGCGCTGGGCCGCTTCCGGCACGCTGCCCTGAAGTGTCCGGAGCCGCTCCGGTGCAGCACCCCGTCGCACCCCCTCTTCGAGGCACCCCGACATGATTCGACTGACCCGCGCGGCCCCCCTCCTCGCGCTCCTCGCCTCCGCGTGCTCGGACGACCTGGACCCCGCGCGCGTGATTCCGCTGCCGCCCACGGTGGACCTGTGCACGGGCCTGCCGGCGCTCGCCCTCACCGCGGAGCCGGCGCGCGTGCGGGTGTCCGGCCCGGTGGCGCTGGTGGCGAAGGGCGGCAGCGGCCACTACCGCTTCCTGCTGGAGCCGGGCGGCTCGTCCGGCGCACTCATCGGCGACCGCTTCGTCGCGGGGCGCACGCCGGCCACCGACACGCTGGTGGTGGAGGACGCGAAGTGCCCCGGGGACGCACGCACCACGGTGTCGGTGGTGGCCGCCTTCGACGTCGCCCCCGCGCGCGCCGAGTTGCCGCCAGGGACCTCGTTCCAGATTGCCGTGAGCGGGGTGCTGGGCGCGCCCACGTACACCCTGACGCGCAGCGACTCCGGCGCCACCCTCACGCCCGAGGGCGTCTACACGGCCGGCACGCGCGAGGGGAGTGATTTGCTCACCGTGCGCGACGCGCAGACGGGGGACGAGGCACTGCTCCAGTACCAGGTCCGCGCGGGGGTGAAGCTCGCCGGGGACCCGCCGTTCCTCGCGGTGCCCTCCGGGGCCTCCGTGCCGCTGGCCACGCGCGGCGGCACGGACCGGGTGAGCTGGGCGAAGACGTCCGGCCCGGGCACGCTCGCGAACGGGCGGCTCTCCGTGGAGGCGGGCGCCACCGGCACGACGGTGCTGACGGCGACGGACCCCTTCACGAAGCAGACGGCGCGGGTGACCGTGCGCGTGCTGGACGAGCTGACCCGCCCCGGCGTGGCGCATGGCCGCCTCTCCGACGTGGCCAGCATGGTGACGGCGGACTTCGACGGGGACGGGACGCAGGACCTCGCGGTGGGCCAGCGCGAGAGTGATTTGGCCCGGCCCGCCGGCGGCGCCGTCTTCATCTTCAAGGGCGCGGCGGGCGGGCTGCCGTCGGCGCCCACGTGGGTGCTCACCGGCAGCTCGGACACGGCGGCCTTCGGTGACGCGCTCGCCGCGGGGGACCTGGACGGGGACGGACGGGCGGAGCTGGTGGTGTCCTCGCCGGGCGCGGACGTCGCCGTGAGCAACGCGGGCGCGGTGTACTTCTATACCTTCAAGGGCGGCACGCCGGCCCCGCTGCGCGAGGGGCTCACCGGCCTGCTCAAGGACGCCGCGTTCGGCGCGGGCATGTCCGTCGCGGACATGGATGGGGACGGAGACCTGGACCTGGTGGCGGGCGCGCCGCTGGGAGACCTGGCGCCCACGCAGGCCATCAACCGGCGCGGCACGGTGGACCTGTACCTCTCCGACAGCAAGAGCCCGGTGCCGGACCTGCCCGCCATCCGGCTGGGCGGCGCGGACCTGACGCGCGAGGGCGCGCTGGTGTCGCGCAGCAACTCGGACCTGGGGCGCGCGGTGGTGGCGGCGGACCTCAACGGGGACGGCCGCGTGGACCTGGCGGCGCTCGGCAAGGTGTCGCGCTACTCGGCCACGGACGGCTCCGTGTCGGGCTCGCAGGTGGCCATCTCCGTCTTCTTCGCGCGGCCGGAGGGCACGCGCTTCCGGGCCTCCCCGGACGTGTACCTGCTGCCCGCCAACACGGCGGACAGCAACGAGGGCACGTGGCGGCTGAGCGCCATTCCGGCAGAGGGCTCGCGGCCGGCGCTGCTGATGGCGGTGGCGGACCTGCTGGACTCGCCGGACCTGAGCACCAGCGGTGGCGTGAAGTCCGGCACTGACGCGGGCGGCGCGCTGCTGTTCGACTTGAGCGAGCGCCGGCCCTCGGGCGAGCCGCCGGCCACGCCCCCGCAGGTGAAGCGCGAGGAGGCCTTCGCCCGCATCTACGGCGACGCGGGTGGCATCAACGCGGGCCGCAGCCAGGCGGTGCTGGACGTGGACGGCGCGGCGGGGCCGGAGCTGCTGCTGGGCGCGCCGAAGGCGTCGGGCACGGCGCCCAACAACGCGCAGCGCTGGATTGGCAAGGTGCTGGTGTATCCGCTGGCCACGCTCGCCAAGGGCAGCGTCATCAACAAGCCGCTGGCCACGCTCAACGGCGCGGCGAAGTCGGACACGCTGGGCGCGGGCCTCGCGGCGTGGACGCTGCCGGACGGCCCGGTGCTGGTGGCCTTCTCGGGCCGCGCCTCGTCGGACCAGGGGGCCTTCACCGGCCGGGTGGAGCTGTACCGGCCCTCGGGCGCGTCGCTCGCCGAGTGGCCGCGCACCGGCATCATGGTGCCCACGAAGCCGAGCGTGGAGCGCTACGGCGAAGGTGTGGCCGTGGCGCGGGGGCCGGAGAACCGCGCCCTGACGGTGGTGGGCGCGCCGGGCTGGTCGGGCTCCGGCTCCAACGCGGACGGTGATGCGCTGTCCATCGGCCGCGCCTACGTGCACGACGCGGCGCAGCCGGCCGCGGCCCGCGTGGCGGAAGAGGGCGCGCCCTCGCCGCACAGGGCGGGCCGCGCCGTGGGCGCGGACGTGGCCTTCACCGACTTCAACGGCGACGGGCGGCAGGACCTGGTGGTGGGCGCGCCGAGCTTCTTCGTCACGGGCACGGGCACGACGGCCGGCAACACGGAGCTGACCAACACCTACGTCAGCGTCGACGCCGCGTGCGTCACCAGCGGCACCCTGAACGTGGGCGGCGTGCTGGTGTCGCTGGGGCAGACGGACGGCACCTTCAAGCCGGCCTACCGGCTGTGGGCGCCTTCACTGATTCCGGGCTGCACGCCGGAGTCCGACGCGCGGTGCAAGCGCACCGCCATCGGCCGCGGGCTGGTGGGCGGCTTCGACTTCAACGGCGACGGGAAGAAGGACCTCGGCGTGCTGCGCGACAAGGGCATGGAGGTGTTCCTGGGCCGCGCGCCGGAGGACGCGTCGCTGGCGAAGCTGACCATGGGGTGTGACCCCGTCTACTCGTGGCCGTCGATGAACATCCAGACGTCCGCGCCGGCGACGCTGGAGGACCTGAACGGGGACGGCTGCGACGAGCTGGCGTGGCGCTACGCGGAGGGCACGCGCTCCGGCGTGGCCATCCTCTTCGGCTACGACGCGGGCGGCACGCGCTGCGGTGGCCGCACCACGGCCACCGTGCTGCGGCTGGCCGGCGACAACGAAGCGCAGCTCAACAACCTGGGCCTGGGCGTGGCCGTGACGCGCGCGGGGAAGTTCCTCGACGACGCGCGCGACTTCGTGGCCGTCAGCGCCTCCAGCATCCCCTTCAACGGCGTGACGCAGCCGGTGGTGCTCCTCTTCGACAAGGCGGAGCTGCTCACGGAGATGAATGCCCGGCAGAGCGCCGGCAGGCCCCTGGTGATTGGCGCGCTGGGTGACGGCGTGGAGCCGGTGACGCTGGTGCACCGCACGCGCGCGGTGAGCTTCGGCACCTCGCTGGCGGGCGGCCGTGACGTGACGGGCGACGGCGTGCCGGACCTGCTGGTGGGCGCGCCGGGCGCGTCGGAGGCCTCGGATGGCGGCGGCGCCGTGTTCCTCTACGCGGGCGGAAAGACGCAGCTGGGCGCGCTTTCCCCGTTCCTCATGGTGGTGGGAGATGGAGCGGAGCGCAGTGCTCTCGGACAAGACCTGGGACTGATTCCGGGTTCCACCGGAGTTACGCCGATGCTCGTCATCGGAGCGCCTCGCAGCTACCGCACCGGAACGCAGAACGGCACGGCCTTCGCCCTTCCGCTCGCCTTCTGACGAGGCGGCCGTGACACCGTTGGTCTCCGCGAGGGAACGGGCCTATCATCGTTCCGTTCCAATCGCAGGAGTTCCATGTCACGGCAATCTGAGTGGGCGTTTGGGGAGCAGCGGGCGTGGGTGGAGGCTCCGGACATCCTCTGGGCGAAGTTCCGTGGCGCCATCACCTTGGAGACGTCGCAGTGGTCCTGCGCCGTCTACCGGGAGATGTCCACGTCGGGGCGCTTCTACCTCGCGGCGGACATCACCGGCTCGCACCTGAGCCCGGAGTCGCGCGGCTACCTCGTGGACCACGCGAAGCCGGACTGGTTTCGCGGCATCGTCTACATCGGCGCGGGGCTGGACCAGAAGGCCACCACCAAGAGCCTCATGGTGCGCTCCATGCTGAGCGGCGGCGAGCCGCTGGACGTGATGTACGTGGACACGCTGGAGCAGGCCCGCGCGTGGATTGAGCAGCACCGCGGGGCGCGGACGCGGCACGCCGGCTGACGCCTCAGCGCGAGGGCGCCTTCGACGCGGAAGGCGCGTCCGCGGGGATGAGGTTGGCGAGCGCGGCTCCGCCGAGGATGAGCGCGCCGCCGACGAGCAGCGACAGGGTGAGCGGCTCGTCGAGGAACACCACGCCCAGCACCACCGCCACCAGCGTGTCCAGCAGCGCCATGGCGCCGAGCGCCGCCAGGGAGATGCGCGGCAGGAGCCAGTAGAGGCACTGGTACGTGAGCACGGTGCCGCACAGCGCGAGGTACAGCACGGCGAGCACCGAGCGCGGGCTCCAGTGCGAGGGCTGGCCCGCCTCCAGCAGGAAGGACAGCACGAGCAGCGGGAGCGCGCTGCTGAACGTCTGGCCGAACACCAGCACGTGCGCGGGCACCTGGCCCATGTGCTTCTTGGCCAGCACGTTGGCCACGGCGATGACGGCCACGGACGCCAGGCACAGGAGGCACCCGAGCAGCAGGTGCCCCGACACCTCCAGCGTCCCCAGGCCGGAGTCCTGGAGCACCGCGACGCCCGCCACGCCCAGCCCCGCGGCCAGCAGCTTGCGGCCCGTGAGGTGCTGGTCCGGCATCATCACCCGGCCCACCAGCAGCAACCACATGGGGAAGGTGGAGAAGAGGAGCGCCGCCCAGCTGGAGGGAATCCACTGCTGCCCGACGAAGAGCAGGCCGAAGGGGATGGCAATCTGCAGCAGCCCCAGCCCCGCGATGCGCCACCCCATGCCCGGCCCGAGCGGCGCGCCGCGTGAGCGGGCGAAGGGCAGGAGCGCCAGCCCCGCCACCAGCATGCGGATGCCCACGAAGCGCAGCGGCGGCAGGTCCTGGAGGCCCACCTTCACCACCGACCACGTGGAGCCCCACAGCAGGAAGCAGGTGCAGTAGGCGAGGGCGACCTTCAGCGGGCCACCCGGCTTCACCGGACCTGTGACGGAGGCGGAGGACATGGGCGCGACGGAGTAACACGGCCGGATGCGCCCGTGTCACTTCGGGAGCGTCTGTGTGTCCTTCATGGCCTCGGCGAAGAGGTCTCCCACGGCATCCAGCCGCTTGCGCAGCGTCTTCAGGTTGAAGCGCGACGGGTCCAGCTTCTTCGTCACCTCGCTCCACTTCACCGGCGCGGAGAAGGGGGCGCGGTCCTTCGCGCGGAGCGAGTAGGGCGCCACCACCGTCTTGCCGCGCGCGTTCTGCCCCGCGTCCAGGTAGAGCCGTCCGCCGCGCTTGCTGATGGAGCGCTCCGTGGTGGCGATGTCGCCCAGGTCGGCCTCCAGCTCGGAGACGAGCCGGTCCGCGAAGGACTGCGTCCGCGCGTACGTGTGCCCCGGCGCCAGCGGCACCACCACGTGCAGGCCGCGCTTGCCGGACGTCTTCGGATGGCCGCGCAGCCCGTACGCCTCCAGCTTCTCGCGCAGCGCCAGGGCCACCGTCACCACGTCCGACCAGCCCCCCTTGCCCGGGTCCAGGTCGAGCACCAGCATGTCCGGCTGCGCCAGCTTCGGCGCCCGGCTCAGCCACATGTGCAGCGTCAGCGCGGATTGGTTCGCCAGCCACAGCAGCGCCTCTTCGTCCTTCACGTTGACGTGGCGGAGCGTCTTCTCCTCGTGGCGCACGCGCAGCGTGGGCAGCCACGCGGGCATGCCGGACATCTCGTGCCGGAAGAAGCCCGGCGCCTGGATTCCCGCCGGCCACTGCTGCATGGAGATGGGGCGGTCGGCGAGCACGGGCACCAGCAGCGGCGACACCTCGCGGTAGTACGCGAAGACGTCCGCCTTCGTGAGGCCGCTGTCCGGGAAGATGACGCGGTCGCCGTGCGTCAGCTTCGCGCGTCCCACGCTCGTCTCCGTCTCCTCGTCCTTCCCACGCACCGCCGCGGTACGCGCGGCCAGCGCCGTCGGCGCGCGTCGGACGCCCGTGGTGGCGCGCTCCTGCCTGCCGGCCGTACCGGCACGCTTCGTTCGCGCGCCTGCACGCGCCGCCCTCGGAGCGGCTGCCGACTTCTCCCCGCGGCCCGCCGTCCCAGCCGGCGCACCGCCTCGCGCCGCCTTCAGCGAGGTCACTGAGGCTGCCTTACGGCCCGCCGTGTCAGTCCGCACCGGACGAGCGCGCTTCGTCCTCGAGCTCTCCCCGCGGCCCGCCGTGCCCTCACGCACCGGGCGCACGTCGTTCCTGGCGGCATCCGGCAAGGCCTCCGCTTCGGCCCGCCGTGCCTTGCGCGCGACGGGGGCGGGCTTCTCGCGCACCACCTCCACCGGCTGCTTGTCGGTGCGCAGGCCCTGGTACACGGGGTGGCGCAGCCGCCCATCCTCCGTCCACTCGGTGAACTGCACCTGCGCCACGTGCTTCGGCTTCACCCACACCGCGCCCTTGCGAGGCTCCGCGTCCACCGCCATGGGCTGGCTCACGCGGTCCTTGTCGAGCAGCTCGCGCAGCCTGCGCCGGTCCTTCGTCGAGAAGCCCGTGCCCACCTTGCCCACGTCGTGGAAGCCCTCCTCGTCGTGGACGCCCACCAGCAGCGCGCCAATCTCCGTCTTCGCCCGCTCGTTCTGGATGGGCAGGTAGCCCAGGATGACCACCTCCTGGCCCGCCAGCACCTTCAGCTTCAGCCAGTCGCCGGAGCGGGTGCCCACGTACGCGGAGCCCTTCCGCTTCGCGATGAGCCCCTCCCACCCGCGTCGCTGCGCCGTGGACAGCGCGCGCGTCAGTGTCACGTCCAGCCGCTCCGAGAGCTGGAGCGGCGGCTTCACGCCCTTCAGCAGTTGCTCCAGCCGCTCGCGCCGCGCCTCCAGCGGCAGCCCGCGCAGGTCCTCACCGTCCAGCCAGAGCAGGTCGAAGATGACGTAGCGCAGCTCCACCCCGGACTGGTTCTGGAGCAACTGGAAGCGCGAGCGGCCCTTCGCATCCAGGGCGACGATTTCCCCGTCCACCACCGCGTCGTGCACGTCCAGCCCGCGCAGGGCCTCGGCGAGCGTGGGGAAGCGCACGGACAGGTCATTGCCCCGCCGGCTCCGGAAGACCAGCTTCCCGCCCACGAGCGAGGCCACCGCGCGGAAGCCGTCGTACTTCACCTCGTACATGTGCGTGGCATCGCTGGCCTCCTCCGGCACGGAGAGCGTCGCGAGCATGGGCGGCCAGACGCGCTCCATCAGCGCCACCGGCGTCCGGGCCGCCGCCTGCTTGCGCCTCTTCGCCGCGGGCTGCTTCTTCGCGCTCGGGCGTACGGCGGCTGCGGCCTTCCTCGCGCCGCGCTTCACCGGCCCGCGCGTCTCCACCTGGCCGCTCTTCACCGACTCCGGCCGCTCCTCGGTGACGTCGTAGGCCGGGTCCGCCGTCTCGTCCTTCGCCTTGAAGCACAGCCACTGCGTCTTCTTCCCGCTGCCGCGCAGGTGCGTGCGGATGAGGTGCCAGCGCCCCTTCAGCTTCTCGCCCTGGAGCTCCACGTGGAGCCGGCCCTGCTTGCGCTGGGCCTCGGCCTGGCCCGGAGGCACGGTGTCGAAGGTGCCGCGGTCCCACAGCAGCGAGTCCCCGCCGCCATACGCGTCATCCGGGATGTGGCCCTCGAAGCCGGCGTACGACAGCGGATGGTCCTCGGTCTCCACCGCGAGCCGCTTCTCGCCCGGGTCATAGCTGGGGCCCTTGGGAATGGCCCAGCTCGCGAGCACGCCGTCGATTTCGAGGCGCAGGTCGTAGTGCAGCCGGGTGGCGTCGTGCTTGTGCACCACGAAGATGGGGGCGCCATCAACGCGGGGCCGGGCTTCGACGTCGGGCGCCGGCTCGGGCGTGAGGTCGAAGTCTCGCTTGCTCCGGTAGGTCTTCAGGCGTGTGGTTGGGCGGCTCACGCCTCAACGTTTGGCATCCAGCCTGCGGGCGGCAAATCACGCGATGGAAGGAGTGGAGGAGGGGCACGCGCCCCGGGCCCCCACCCACTGTCCGGAGGGCCACCAGCCAACCGGGCCCCGCTGAGACCGGGCTCGGAGCGCGTGTCCGTGTCCACTGCTCACCCCTCACCTCTCAGGGTAGGGGCTCCGGCGCGTGATGCACGCGGCGCCTCCCGGCATGCCCGCGGGGGAAGCGGGCCCTGGCGGATGCCCTCGGGGGAGGGCGTGCGCATCCTCTGTGCCCGGAGGGTGCATGGGGTCCGAAGCCATTGGCTGGTTCAGCTCGTTCATCCTGGTGCTGACCATCGGCAAGCAGGTCTACAAACAGTGGAAGTCCGGCTCCAGCGAAGGTGTCTCCAAGTGGCTCTTCGTGGGGCAGATCACCGCCTCCACGGGCTTCACCATCTACAGCGTCATGGTGAACAACTGGGTGTTCGTGGTGACGAACGCGCTGCTGCTGCTGAGCGCCATCGTGGGCGTGTTCATCGTCCTCAAGCATCGTCGCGCGGAGCGCAGGCGCGGGGCCCCGCCAGCCGGCACGGAAGGCCGGGAGTCCACCCGGCCCGTCCATGCCTGAGGGCGCCCGGCTCCGGGAGGCCTGCCGTCCGGGCCTTCCGAGTGCCTGCCCGCATGCCCTCGGGCCGGGCAGGGGCCGAGCCCCGGGGGCGGCTTGGCCGTCGGGAAGGGCCATCTCACATTGCCCGAGGTCCCCGTTCGAGGAGGTCGACATGGCCGAGAATTCCGCAGTCGCGAAGCTTCGCAGCCTGGCCCAGCTCGACGCGGACGCGGTGGGGGCGTACGACGCCGCGCTGTCCCGCATCCCGGAGGCCCTGGTGCGCGAGCGGCTCAACGCGTACCGCATCGACCACATGCGGCACGTGCAGGACCTCAACCTCCTCATCACCCGCCTTGGCGGCGAGCCCGTGGACCTGCGCCCGGACCTCAAGGGCGCCGCGATGAAGAGCCTGACGGCGATGACCAGCATGATGGGCACCGAGGCCGCGCTGGTGGCGATGATGGGCAACGAGGAGTTCACCAACCGCGCCTACGAGGTCGCCCTGCGCTTCGACTGGACTCCGGAGGTCCGCGCCCTCATCGAGAAGCACCGCGAGGACGAGCGCCGCCACGTCATCTGGATTCGCGAGGCCGTCCGCAGCCGCCCCTGGGAGAAGGACCGCGCGGCTGTCATCGCCCACGGCTCCGAAGCCCAGGCCTGAGGCAGCCTCCGACCTCCAGCCGATATGCCAGGGCCATGCCTGCGTTACCCTTCCGGGACTTTGCTCTCGGGAGGGGCGGCATGCGCTCGGCGGTATACGCGGTCGTGGCACTGGCATGGGTGATGGTGGGCTGCGCGGCCCATCGCAGTGAGCTGGAAATCCCCGACCGGGAGGCCATCTATGAGCGGCCCCTGGAGGAGATGTGGCCAGAGGTACGCACCTTCTTCACGGAGAACAACCTGCCCTTCCGTGAGGACAAGGGCAGCATGGTGCTCCAGACGGAGTGGCGGCAGGAGTTCGGTGGCTCGAAGATTTCGGGCTACTGGCACCGCTACATGGTGCTGGGCAAGCGCGAGTCCCCCACGCAGAGCAAGCTGTGGATCATCCGCATCACCAAGAGCGCGAACAAGACGCTGTCCAGGGCCGGGAAGGAGCTCGACTGGGGCGTCAGCCGGGCCGTCGGAGGACCTGATGGAGACGGCAGCGTCCTGAGCGTCGAGGACATGGAGGCCTACTTCGACGCGCCGCAGGGGGAGAACTCCTTCTACGCGGAGTCGGGCCAGGGCAACCGGGACCTGGTGATGGAGTGGAAGGTGTTCCGCGGCATCTCCCCCAAGCTGATGAAGGAGGAGAACGCCCCGAAGCCGGTGCGCGTGGCCAAGGCTCCGGACGCGAAGCAGGCGCCCAATGCCATGGACATCGAGTGCGGGCTGCCCATCATCGGCCTGGCGAAGCAGGTGAAGAAGGGCGGGGTGCTGCTGCTCGGAGAGATGCACGGCACGCAGGAGGTGCCGCGCTTCCTGGCGCAGACGGTGTGCCAGACGACGGTGGCGGGCACGCCGGTGACGGTGGGGCTGGAGCTGCCGCTGGAGAACCAGACGCGCGTGGACGCGTTCCTGGAGAGCGCCGGCACCGAGGAGGACTGGCTGAAGCTGATGGAGGCGCCCTTCTGGCGCAGCCCGTACCCGGACGGCCGCAGCAGCGAGGCGGTGGCGAACATGCTGGAGCAGCTGCGCCAGCTGCGCTCGCGCGGGCTGGACGTGGAGGCGTTCGTCTTCGACCACCCGAAGGCGCAGGGCCAGGAGCGTGAGAAGGCGATGGCCGCCACGGTGAAGCACCAGGTGGAGTCGGCGAAGGACCGCTTCTACGTGGTGCTGTCCGGCAACATCCACGCGCGCAAGAAGGCGGGGCTGCCGTGGGACAGGAAGTACCGCCCCATGGGCCTGCTGCTGAAGGACGGGCTGGACGAGGTCGCCGCGCTGGACATGGCGTACGACAGCGGCTCGGCGTGGATCTGCGCGGTGGACAGCAAGGGCGTGAAGGACCGGCTGGACTGCGGCATCCGCAACGCGAAGGGCAAGGACAACGGCGACCGCTTCTTCATGCACCAGTGGGATGGCACGAGCGACGCGGGCTACGACGGCGTCTTCTACGTGGGCCCGGTGAATGCGTCCGCACCCGCGGTGCACAAGGGGATGGGGCGCCCGGGCGAGGATGACAACTCGGCGCATCCGCTGAAGGACGAGGGCTCCTCGTTCGCGTCCATGCCTTGACGGTGGCACGCGGCGGGTGGCTCCGCCGCTGCTGCGGCTCCCGGTCGGCTGGCATACGCTGACCGGGTGAGCGAAACCATCGTCTACCAGCCGGACCTCCTCTACACCGGGGGCCGGTTCCAAGAAGGACGCGCCCTGGGCGTGAGCGCGGACGGCCTCGTCCTTCATGAGGGCCCCGTGCCCGCCGGGGCGCGCACCGTCCGGCTGCCGGGGCGCGCGCTGCTGCCGGGGCTCGTCAACGGCCACTCGCACGCCTTCCAGCGCCTCATCCGCGGCCGCACGGAGTACGTGGCCTCCGGCCGCGAGGCGGATGACTTCTGGAGCTGGCGCGAGGCCATGTACCGCGCCGCCGAGTCGCTGGGCCCGGAGGACGTGTACACCGCCTCGCGGCAGGCCTTCGTGGAGATGGCCCTGGCCGGCATCACCACCGTGGGCGAGTTCCACTACCTCCACCACCAGGCGGATGGCACCCCATACGCGGACCGCAACACGCTGGCGCACGCCGTCATCCGCGCCGCCAGGGACGTGGGCCTGCGCATCTGCCTGTTGCGCGTGGGCTACGCGCGCGCCGGCTTCAACGTCCCGGCGAATCCGCGCCAGCGGCGCTTCATCGACAGGGACGTGGACGGCTTCCTCGCCTCGGCGGAGTCGCTCGCGCACGAGCTGCGCGACGACGCGGCGGTCAGCGTGGGCCTCGCCCCGCACAGCGTGCGCGCGGTGACGCGCGAGTGGCTGGCCTCGGTCGCCAGTGCTTCCTCCCGGAGCGGGCCCGTGCACATGCACGTGGCGGAGCAGCCGAAGGAAATCGAGGCATGCCTCGCCGAGCATGGCCGGCGTCCGGTGGAGCTGCTGGCGGACCTGGGGCTGCTCGGCCCGCGCTTCACCGCCGTGCACGGCGTGCACCTGACGGACGCGGAGGTGGCGCTGCTGGGCGGGGCGCAGGCGACGGTGTGCGCGTGTCCCTCCACCGAGCGCAACCTGGGCGACGGCATCGTCCCCGCGGACGCGCTGGTGCGGGCGGGGGCGCGCATCAGCCTCGGCTCGGACAGCCAGGCCACGGTGGACCTGCTGGACGAGGCGCGGCAGCTGGAGGGCCACCTGCGGCTGGCGCGGCTGCGGCGCGCGGTGCTGGACCCGGGCCGGGGGCAGATGGACGGCCTGGCGGCGCGGCTGCTGGACATGGCCACCGCCCAGGGCGCGCACAGCCTGGGCCTGGCCACGGGCACCCTGGAGCCGGGCAGGCCCGCTGACTTCTTCACGGTGGACCTGCACCACCCGTCGCTCACCGGCGCGAGCGGGGAGTCGCTGCTCGCCGCCATCGTCTTCGGCGCGGACAAGGCGGCGGTGCGCGAGGTGGCGGTGGCCGGGCGCGTGGTGGTGCGGGACGGCCGTCACCCGCTCGCGGAGGAGAGCGGCCGCGCCTTCCACGCGCTGTCGCGCGCGCTGTACCCGTAAGGCGTAAGGCCCCCGCCGCGCCGATATGCCCCCGTGAAGTGCTGCGTTTGTTGCGCGGGGGACGTCAGAAGCGGAGGGGCGAATGCGCTCGAGGATGTATGCGGCGGTGATGTTGATGCTTGCCCTGGCGGGCTGTGCGGCTCGCCAGGGGGACCTGGACCTTCCGGACCGGGAGGCCATCTATGACAGGCCGTTGGAGGAGGTCTGGCCGGAGGTCCGCCAGTTCTTCACCGACAGCAACCTGCCCTTCCGCGAGGACAGGGGCAGCAACGTGCTCCAGACGGAGTGGCGCGAGGAGTTCGGCGGCTCGAAGGTGTCGGGCTACTGGCACCGCTACCTCGTGCTGGGCAAGCGCGAGTCGCCCACGAAGAGCAAGCTGTGGGTCGTCCGCATCACCAAGAGCGCGAACAAGGCGCTGTCCCTGGCGGGCAAGGAGCTGGACTGGGGTGTCAACCGCACCCTGGGGGCGCCTGGCGGCGGAGGAAGCGAGAACGGGGGGGCCCCGTCTAGCGGCGAGTTCTCCCAGCCGCTCACGAGCCCCGAGGACTGGGAGGAGATGCTGGATGCGCCGAAGGGAGAGAACTCCTTCTTCGCGGAGTCCGCGCAGGGCACGCGCGACCTGACCATGGAGTGGAAGGTGTTCCGCTCCGTCGCGCCGAAGCTGGCGAAGGCGGAGAACGCGCCGAAGCCGGTGCGGGTGGCGAAGGCGCCGGAGGCGAAGCAGGCGCCCGGTGCCGAGGCCATGGAGTGCGGGCTGCCCATCATCGGCCTGGGCAAGCAGGTGAAGAAGGGCGGAGTGCTGCTGCTGGGAGAGCTGCACGGCACGCAGGAGGTGCCGCGCTTCCTGGCGCAGGCGTCCTGCCAGTCGGTGGTGGCGGGCACGCCGGTGACGGTGGGGCTGGAGCTGCCGGTGGAGAGCCAGGACCGCGTGGCGGGCTTCCTCACCAGCGAGGGCACGGACGCGGACTGGCTGAAGCTGATGGACGCGCCCTTCTGGCGCAGCCCGTACCCCGACGGGCGGAGCAGCGAGGCGATGGCGAACATGCTGGAGCAGCTGCGCCAGCTCCGGGTCCGCGGCCTGGACGTGGAGGTCTTCGTCTTCGACCACCCGAAGCTCCAGGGACAGGTGCGGGAGGAGGCCATGGCGGCCACGGTGATGTCGCGCGTGAAGCACGCGCCGGACCGCTTCTTCCTCGTGGTCAGCGGCAACATCCACCCGCGCACGAAGCCCGGGCTGCCGTGGAACGGGAAGTACCAGCCCATGGGCCTGCTGCTGTCCAAGCACGTGAAGGGCGTGGTGGCGCTGGACATGGCGTATGACAGCGGCTCGGCGTGGATCTGCGCCGTGGACAGCAAGGGCGTGAAGGACCGGCTGGACTGCGGGGTGCGCGAGGCGAAGGGCCGGGACAACGGCGACCGCTTCTTCGTCCACCTGTGGGGTGGGGCGAACGACGCGGGCTACCACGGGGTCTTCTACGTGGGGCCGGTGAGCGCGTCCGCGCCCGCGGTGTTCAAGGGCCTGGGCCGCCCGGGCGAGGACGAGGACTCCATGCACCCGGTGCCCGTGCACCCGGTGGCATCCGTCCGCTGAAAGGGCAGGGGGCCTCCAGGGGCTGGCGCGCGGTGCCGGGCGGTGGCATGACGCGGCTCCTGGAGGTCGTCCCCCATGAGCGACACGCTGCCCGCGCTGCGAGCCACCCTGACAGAGTTGGTGGCCATGGACACCACGTCCGCCCGTCCCAACGCCCCGCTGGTGGACTACGCGCAGGCGAAGCTGGAGGCCGCGGGCTTCACCGCCGAGCGCCAGCGCTACACCGACGACGCGGGCGTGGAGAAGGTGAACCTCGTCGCGGTGAAGGGCGGCTCCGGCTCCGGCCGCGCCGAGCTGGCGCTGGTGGGGCACACCGACTGCGTGCCGTATGACCCGGCGTGGAAGGACGCGCTGCGGCTGACGGAGAAGGAGGGGAAGCTCTACGCGCGCGGCGCGTGTGACACCAAGGGCTTCATCGCCTGCGCGCTGCACGCGGCCCTCAAGGCCGAGCGCGTGCGGGCCCCGCTGATGGTGGTGCTCACCGCCGACGAGGAGGTGGGCCTCGTGGGCGCGAAGAAGCTGGTGGAGGCGGGCCTGGGCCGCGCGCGCCACGCGATTGTCGGCGAGCCCACCCGGCTCACCCCGGTGCGCGCGAACAAGGGCTACTGCCTGGCGGAGGTGGAGGTGCTGGGCAAGGAGGGCCACAGCGCGTACCCGGAGTCGGGTGCGTCGGCCATCTTCCGCGCCGGGCGCTTCCTCCAGCGGCTGGAGCACCTGGCCACCACGGTGCTGCGCGATGAGCGCGACGAGGGCTTCCAGCCGCCCTTCACCACGGTGAATGTCGGCGTCATCCAGGGCGGCAAGGCGAAGAACATCATCCCCGGCGCGTGCCGCTTCATCGTCGAGTGGCGCCCCATCCCCGGCCAGCCGACGGAGCGGGTGCCTCAGTTGCTGGAGTCCATCCGCCAGGAGCTGGTGCGGGACGAGCCCGCCTTCGAGGCGCACATCCGGGTGGTGCGCACGGACCGGGGTGTGAATACGCGGGCGGACGCGGAGGTGGTGCGCTTCCTGGCCGAGGCCAGCGGCAACGCGTCCACCACGGTGTCCTTCGGCACGGAGGCCCCGCAGATGACGGAGCTGGGCGCCGAGGCCGTGGTGTTCGGCCCCGGCGACATCCGCGTGGCGCACCAGACGGGGGAGTACGTCCCCGTGGAAGACCTGGTGCGCTGCGAGGCCGCGCTGTCACGCGCCGTGGCGCACTTCTGCGGCGCGCGCTGAGTCAGGGCTCCTGGCCGGGCCGGTCGTCGAAGAGCTGCACCCAGCGGCCGTCGAAGCCGCCGTACGCCGGCAGGTACCACGGCCCCGGCAGCCAGAAGCCGGCCTCCACGCCTTCTGTCGAGTCGACGGTGCCGGCGTGGACGAAGTAGTCGTGCTGCCACCAGAAGGCGTTGGGGGACGTGCTGAAGCCGCTGGCGCTCGCGCGCGTCTGGCCGCGCGAGTCCACCGCCGTGCTGGCGTAGGAGTTGTCCTTGAAGGCGCCCGAGCCGCCGCCGCCCGTGTCCGACGCGCTGGCGTTCATCTCATAGGTGCCGAGGAACCAGCTCTTCGCGGGGTAGCCCTCGCGGTCATCCTGGTTCTCGATGTCGCGCGTCTTCGTGAAGAAGCGATTCATGCCGCTGCTGACCTCCGCCACGCCCGCTTCGTTGGTGATGGGGCTCTCCATCCAGAAGTCCACCACCGGGTCGGTGCTCAGCCAGTGCGTCGCGTAGCCGCCGTGCTGCCAGTGCGTGGGGAGGATGTCCGCGATGTCCTGCAGCTCGTAGGTGACGCGCTTGACGCCGGGCCACGTGACGGAGGTGCCATTGTCCGTACGGCTCGCGAGCGAGTCCGCCGTGGCGTAGGTGATGCCGCGCGCTCCAAGGGCGGAGACCGCCGCGGACGAGCCCTGCGGCACGAAGGCGTAGTGCACCTTCTTCCGGCCGTCGTCGTTGTTCACGTCGACCTCCGCCTTCGCGGTGGGACTGGCCATCTGCGTCGCAATCCACGCGTACGTGTCGCCCACGAAGCGCAGCTCCTGCCCGTGGGGGGCCAGCAGCTTGTCGGACCACTCGGCCTGCCAGATGAGCAGGTGCTTGCCCGTGGCCGTCTGCATGAAGTTGAGCTCGGCGCTGCCCTGCGTGCGCACGACGTGGCGCTTGTGCTGGGTGACGACGGCGTACGCGACGGACTCCCCGCTGCCCGGTGCGCCGACCACGTTCTTCACCAGCATCTCCACGCGCTCCCAGTCGTGGAGCTGCCAGTCACCGGCCGCGTTCTTGTCGAGCGCGTGGTAGATGTGGAACGTGAGGACGAGGTTCTTCGCTCCGCCGTCCATGAACTCGATGAGCGACGTGTAGAGCGTGGGGCGGATGCGCCAGTGGCTGTACGCGCCACTCCCGGCACGCGCGGCATCGATGTAGTTGTCGACGTCCTTCCAGTGCAGCTTGTTGTTGGAGAAGTCCCCGTCCTGGTCGAAGTTGAAGTTCGTAATCCAGTCGTAGCCGTGGCGGCTGTCGTTGCCGTTGCCGCGCTTGAAGACGATGGGGGCGTAGTACTGGAGGAACGCCTGCCGCTGCGCGGTGCTCAGCGTCCACGCCTGCGCGTGCGCCGAGGACGTGGACACCGTCAGGCAGGCGAGGGCGACGGCGAGGGTACCAAGGACTCCAAGCCTTCTGGGTGTTCTGGTCTGTCGTGTATTAAGGGTCATTCTCGGGGTAAACGACGGAGCGCGCCCTGGTGTCAACGGGGGGCCTGCGCGAGTGGGGACGCCTTGTTAAGAGTGCGGCCTCCCTCCCACCTGGGCCCGTCATGACGTCTTCGACTTCCCGCAACGTGCTCTTCCTGCTGGCCAGCGCGCGAGAGGGCGGCAACGCCGAGCAGCTCGCCCGCCGCGCCGCGGAAGCGCTGCCGGCGGGCACGGTGGTGGACTGGCTGCGGCTGGAGGAGCACCTGCGCCAGCCCTTCCGGGACTTGCGCCACGCGCCGGGAGGCTACCCGAAGCCGGGGCCGGAGCTGCTCGCGCTGGCGGAGCGCACGCTGGCGGCGGACGAGCTGGTCATGGTGTCGCCGGTGTACTGGTACAACCTGTCCTCCACGGCGCAGCACTATCTGGAGCACTGGTCCTGGTGGCTGCGCATGCCGGAGCTGCGCTTCCGCGAGCGGATGCGCGGCAAGGTGCTGTCCTTCGTCACCGCGCACTCCTCCGAGGAGGACGACGCCGTCGCGCAGCCGCCCATCCAGAGCCTGCGCCTGTCCGCGGACTACCTGGGCCTGCACTGGCGCGGGGCCCTCGTCGGCCATGGCTCCGCGCCGGGGCAGGTGCTCACGGACAGCCGCGCGCTCGACGCGGCCCGTGAGTTCCTGGTGCGTCCCGTCACGGTGGAGCCGCGCGCCGCCTGAGGGCAGCCCGCGGATTTCCCGTGCATCCGCTGGAGGCGGCGAACAGCCCGGCGGTACGCCCTGCCGTGAAGCCGGACGCGCCCGACGAGACAGAGGCCCGGGGCCATGAGGTCCCAGGCCTCTTCGCGTTTCTCGGTCGAGCTACGCCTGCGGCAGGGCGCAGTGGCTCAAGTCGCGCAGGACCTTCTTCGCCTCGGCGATGAGGTCATGCCCGCTGGCGCCCTGGGGCATGCGGACGATGAGCTTCATGTCCGGGGTGAGGCGGTAGACGCCCTTCGAGCGCTGCACCAGTCCGGCCACCTTCGCGCCGTCCAGCAGCGCGTCCGCGCCCAGAGTCACCACCAGCCGGCCGGTGCCCACCTCGAGCGCGCGCAGCCGCAAATCCCGCATGTCGATTTTCAGCAGCGTCAGCTCGGACAGCGAGTCCACCTCGTCCGGCGCCTCGCCGTAGCGGTCCACCAGCTCGGCGCGCAAATCCGTCACCTCGTCCGGGTGGCTGGCCTGGCTGAAGCGCTTGTAGAAGAGCAGCCGCTGGTGCACGTCGCTCACGTAGTCGTCCGGGATGAGCGCCGGCATGGGCAGCGTCACGTCCGGCTCCACCTGGGCGCGCGGCGGCTGGCCCTGCATCTCCGCCACCGCCTCCTCCAGCAGCTGCGCGTACATGTCGAAGCCAATCTCGGCGATGGCGCCCGACTGCTTGTCGCCCAGCAGGTTGCCCGCGCCGCGAATCTCCAGGTCGTGCGAGGCGATGGAGAAGCCCGCGCCCAGCTCGGTGAAGTTCTGGAGCACCTCCAGGCGCCGCTGCGCGTCCTTCGTCACCGCGCGCCGCGACGGCACCAGCAGGTACGCGTATGCGCGCTCCTTGCTGCGGCCCACGCGCCCGCGCAGCTGGTAGAGCTGCGCCAGGCCGAACTGGTCCGCCCGGTTCACAATCATCGTGTTGGCGCTCGAGATGTCGATGCCGCTCTCGATGATGGAGGTGCACAAGAGCACGTGGTGCTTGCGCTCCGTGAAGGCCAGCATGACCTTCTCCAGCTGGCCCTCGCCCATCTGCCCGTGCGCCACGCCGATGCTCAGCTGGGGCACCAGCGTCTTCAGCTGCTGCTCGATGGAGGGGAGCGACTCCACGCGGTTGTGGACGAAGAACACCTGACCGCCGCGTCCCACCTCGCGCTCAATCGCCTCCTTGATGACCGCGTCGTCGTGCTTCATGACGAAGGTGCGGATGGCGCGGCGGTCCTCCGGCGGGGTGGCGATGATGCTCATGTCGCGCACGCCCGACATGCTCATGTGCAGCGTGCGGGGAATGGGCGTCGCCGTCAGCGTCAGCACGTCAATCTGGGAGCGCCACTTCTTGAGCGACTCCTTCTGCTTCACGCCGAAGCGCTGCTCCTCGTCGACAATCATCAGGCCCAGTTCCTTGAAGGCCACGTCGCCGCCCAGCAGCTTGTGCGTGCCGATGAGGATGTCGACCTTGCCCTCCTTGGCCCGCTTGAGGATTTCCCGCACCTCCGGCGCCTTCTTCATGCCGGAGATGACCTCCACCGTGACGGGGTAGTCCTTGAAGCGCTTCTTGAAGGACAGGTAGTGCTGCTGCGCGAGCACCGTGGTGGGCACCAGCACCGCCACCTGCTTGCGGTCCAGCGCGGCCTTGAAGGCGGCGCGCATGGCCACCTCCGTCTTGCCATAGCCCACGTCGCCGCAGACGAGCCGGTCCATGGGCTGCGGCTTCTGCATGTCCGCCAGCACGTCCTCAATCGCCTTGGCCTGGTCCGGCGTCTCCTCGAACTCGAAGTCCGCCTCGAACTGGGCGAAGTACCGGTCCGGCGCGCTGAAGGCATGGCCCGGGTGCGCCTTGCGCGCGGCGGCAATCTGCAACAGCTCCGCCGCCATCTTGAGCAGCTGCTCCTTGACGCGCTTCTTCGTCTTCTCCCAGCTCGTGGTGCCCAGCTTGTCCAGCTGCACCTTGTCCGGGTCACCGCCGGAGAACTTCTGGATGAGCCGCATGCGGCCCACCGGCAGGTAGATTTTGTCCCGCCCCGCGTACTCCAGGACGAGGAAGTCCCCGGGCACGCCATTCACCTCCATCTTCGTCAGGCCCGCGTAGCGGCCGATGCCGAAGTCGGTGTGGACGATGAGGTCCCCTTCCTTCAAATCTCCAAAGCCCGAGGCGAACGCGTCCAGCTTCTTGCTGCGCTTGGGGCGCCTGCGCGCGCGGACGCCGAAGATTTCCTCGTCCGCCAGCACGGCCAGCCCGCCCGCGCCGTCCACGAAGCCGTGGCTCACCTCACCGGTGAACAGGTGCACCCAGACGGACGGCTCGTACAGCCTCGCCGCGTCCGTCAGGGGCTCCGTGTGCACCTTCACCATGACGTTGCGGTCCTGGAGCAGCCGCTTGAGCCGGTCCGCCTGGCTCAGCGTGCCGCACGCCACCGCGCACGCCACGCGCATGTCCCGCCAGCGCTGCAGCCGCTCCACCAGCGGGCTGAGCGCGCCCTCCTCGCCGTGGTGCGCGAGAATCGCCTCGCGCAAATCCTGGGTGCCGCCGAAGTTGAAGAGCACCGGGGGCCGCTCCGACTGGGCCAGCGACAGGCCGCCGCCCTCCACCACGCGCAAGGCGCCCAGCCGCTCCGCCACCGCGTCGCGCGTGAGGAAGTGCTCGGCGGGCGGGCACACCAAATCCTGCCGCTCCTGGGCCGCCGTGAAGGAGCGCTCCAGCTCCGTCCACAAGTCATCCACCGCGCGGTCCACGCCCAGCGGGTCGTCCACGTAGACGACGGGGGGCTCCCTGCTCCACGTGCGCAGGAAGTCGAACACCGTGGACAGGCCGCCCTCGAAGAGGCCGGGCAACAGCCCCTCCAGGCCGAAGCCGGGCAGCCCCTCGCGCAGCGCCTCCAGGCGCTCTCGCAGCTGGATGGTGGGCAGGTTGATGCGGTCCGCCACCGCGCGGGCGGCGGCCTCGGCGCGCGGGCGCGTCTCCTCCGTGAGGATGACCTCGCGCGCCGGCACCAGCGACACTTCCTTGAGCGAGTCCACCGTGCGCTGCGACTGCGGGTCGAAGGCGCGGATGGACTCGATGGTGTCCCCGAAGAACTCCAGGCGCACCGGCTTGTCGTAGAGCGGGCTGAAGACGTCCAGCAGGCCGCCGCGCACGGAGAACGTCCCCACGTCCTCCACCAGCGGGCTGTTCTGGTAGCCCATGCGCGCCAGCTGCAGCGCCAGCGAGTCCCGGTCGAAGTCCTGCCCCACCACCACGCGCTGGGACAGCGACGTCATCACCTCCAGCGGCAGCACGCGGCGCGACAGCGCGCGCACCGACAGCACCAGCGCCGGGAAGCGCGTGCCCTGGCCCAGGTGGAACAGCGCGCCCAGCCGCTCGGTGACGGTGCGCGTGTCGGGGGATAACTCATCGAAGGGCAGCAGCTCGTCCGCGGGCAGCCGCAGCACCCGCGGCTCCAGCAGGCTGCCGTTGCCTCCCAGGAAGAAGGCCAGGTCGGCGGCCAGGGCGTCGGCTGCCTCCTCGTCCACCGCGACGCAGACGAGCGGTGCCTTGGTCGCCTGGTGCAGGCGGGCGAGCACGTGGCCCCGCGCCGCGCCCTTCAGCCCCTGTGTCCGCACACGGCGGCCGGGGTGGAGCGCGGCCAGGAGTTGGGCGAGCGGGTCACCTGCCACCGGAGGCACGCCGTGCAGCGCGGCTTCGGTATCCAGCGTCTGGGAGAAGGGAGGAGTGTCCATGAGTGGACCCTGAGGGCCCCGGGGTAATTAGGAGCCTGCCTGGACCAAAGCAACGACAGAGCGCACCGCCTGTCGTATCGGCGGGGGGTACACCGCCCGCCAGGTTCGGTCCGGCACGCTTCGGCCGCACCGGGGGCCGGTTGGCCGCCCGCCCGCAGGAGGGGCTAGGCTTGCGCTCCAACGGGCATCACTGGGGGGTGCCGCTCCATCCATGCAATCTGTTCGTGGGAGCCACAAGCGCCCGGTAGGGGTCGCGGAGATTTCTCCATCCGAGGCCGTCGTCGTGCTGCGCAGCGTCCGCTCCGCGGTGGGGGGCATCCTCGACTTCGAGTGTGTCTCCGCCAATGGCTACGCGGAGCGCTGGCTGGGCCGCGAGGAGCACCCGCTGGTGCGCCAGCGGCTGTTGGAGGAGGCCCCGTGGGTGGGCGAGTGCGGCCTGTTCGCCGTGTGCGTCCGCGTGGCGGTGCGCCGCGAGCCCGAGGTGACGCGGCTGGCGCGCCAGTCCCCCGTGGGCACCGTGTGGCTGCAGGCGCGCGTGTCCCCCTGGGAGGACGGCGCCGTCGTCTTCCTGGAGGACCTCACCGAGCGCATGGCCGCGGAGGAGGCCCTCCGGAGGGACCATGACCTGCTGCACGCCGTCATCGAGAGCGCCACCGACGCCGTCTACGTGAAGGATTTGAACGGGCGCTACGTGCTCCTCAACCCCGCCACCGCGAGCGCCTTCAACCGCGAGCCGCATGAAATCCTCGGGCGCTCGGACGCGGAATTGCTGGGGCCGGACGCCGCCGTGGCCACGCTGGCGCATGACCGCGCGGTGGCGGAGTCCGGCCAGACGGCCACGTACGAGGACTCCGAGGGCGGCCCCGGCGCGGACTGCATCTGGCAGACGACGAAGGGCGTGCTGCGCCGCGGGGACGGCACCATCTACGCCCTCTTCGGCATCAGCCGGGACGTCACCGCCCGGCACCGCCTGGAGCAGGAGCGCCAGGAGGAGGCGCGCTTCCAGGAGCGCTTCATCGGCGTGCTGGGCCACGATTTGGGCAACCCGCTGGCCGCGGTGCGCCTGTCCGCGGCGGCGCTGCTCGCCAGGGACAACCTGACGCCGGACGTGCGCCGCGTGGTGGAGCGCATCGACGGGAGCGCCGGGCGCATGGCCCGGCTGGTGAAGCAGCTGCTGGACTTCACCCGCGCGCGCATGGCGGGTGGCATCCCCCTGCGCCCGCGCGAGGTGTCCCTGGAGGAGGTGTGCCGCCGCATCATCTCCGAGCTGGAGCCCGCCCACCCGCAGCGCGGCGTCTGCCTGGAGGTGCAGGGCGACTCGAGCGGCATCTGGGACGAGGAGCGGCTGGGGCAGGTGCTCTCCAACCTCGTCGGCAACGCGCTCCAGCACAGCCCGGAGGGCACGCAGGTGCGGGTGCGGCTGGCCGCCGCGGACGCGCACTTCCAGCGGCTGGAGGTGCACAACGGGGGGCCGCCGATTCCGGACTCGCTGCGCCCGCGCCTCTTCGCGCCCTTCCACCGCGCGGCGCCCGAGCCGGGCCAGCCGAGGCCCCAGCACCACGGGCTGGGCCTGGGGCTCTACATCGTGTCGCAAATCGTCACCGCCCACGGCGGCTGGGTGGACGTGGCGTCGTCGGTGGACGCCGGCACCTGCTTCGCGGTGACGCTGCCCCGCGTCGCCCGGCCTCCAGGGCCGCGCTAGCGGGAGCCGAACCTCAGGCCCGCGCGGACGCGGAGCACGTCTTCCAGCCCGCCCGGGTCCACCATCTCCAGGGCGGCGCGCTGGGACAGGCCGGAGTAGCGGGCGCGGTACTCCTCCTCGTCCTCCTCGTCGTCGTCCTTTCCGCCCTTCTTGTCGTCATCCCCGCCGCCCTTGCCCCCGCCCTTGCCGTCGCCCCTGTGCAGCGCGGAGAGCGGCTCGGGCCGGGACAGCCCCTGCTCGATGCGCACGGAGGACAGGGCGTCCGCGCGCAGCGAGGTGAAGAGGCTGGCCATGGATGCGCAGAACACGAGGGCGACGGTGAGGTTCTTCATGGGCGGCTCCAATTCTCACGTCCCATGACGCTCAGGCCCGCGGGGAAATTCAAGCCGGCTACTTTGCCTTCATTGTGCGGATGTATCCCACCAGGGCGTCAATCTGCGCGGGGGTGAGCTTGTCCTTGTAGGGCTTCATCTTGTTGTTGCGGGACGAGCCCTCGGTGATGACCTGCCGGATTTCGGCGTCCGACTCGGCCTTCTGCCAGGCAGGCGAGGAGAAGTCGTCGATGGACTCCTTCTGGCCCATCTTCGTCTTCGCCTTGCCGTCCTCGCCATGGCAGGACTTGCACTTCGCCTTCCACACGTCGGCGACGTCCTCCGCGTGGGCAGTCATGGTCAGGCCGAGGGCCATCACCAGGGCGAGCCGCTTCATCATCGTTGCTGTCTCCTCGAAGGGAATGGCGGGCCTGCGAGGCAGGCCCGCGGGCGTCAGATGCAGCCGGGCGCCGAGGGGTACTTTCCGCAGTCCACCGAGCGGATGGCGCCGGTGAGCCCGTCCACCACCATCACCGTGTCCTTGTGCCACACGGGAGCCTGGGTGGTGCCCCGGTTGCGCTTCAGCACGAGCTGTCCCTCGGTGGGGCGGGGACTGGTGCTCAGGCAGGCCCGCCCCCCCGTGCGGACGACGGCGGGCGGCGTGGCGCCGCCGGGCTCCTGGGTGCCCAGCCAGCACAGGCCGTCCAGGGGGGCGACGTCCAGGCCCCGGGGGACAATCACGGGCGTCCCCGTCTCCGTGCAGGTGCACCCGGCCGCTCCGCAGGCGTTGCTCTCGCAGGCCGTCATGGGGCAGGTCGTGCCCCACGCGTCCGCGCAGGCCAGCGCCTCCCAGCGCAGGCGCGTCACGTTCATTCCGGCCTCGACGGTGGTCGTCACCGACAGCCGCACCGGCTGGAGCGTGGAGCGCGCCTTCTGGCGGGCCTCCTGCGCCACCAGGAGCAGCTCCCGCTGCGCGCTGCTGACGCGCTGACGGTCCAGCATCCCCTGCACGCCCACCACCGCGAGGGTGGCGAAGAGGCTCAGGATGGCCACCACCACCATGACCTCGATGAGCGTCATGCCCGACTGAATCCGACGCGGTCGCATCTCAGAACCCCGAGTAGCCGAAGTTGCGCGGCGCCAGGCGGATGACGGTATGCCGCCGCTTGAAGCCGTCCATCAGGTTGCCATCCTCGTCCACGCCCCCGTCCGCTGTCTGGGCGGTCACGTCCATCCGCTGGGAGCGCGCGGTGATTTCCAGCTCCACCAGCCGCACGCGCCTCATCAGCTCGTCGCGCGCGCTGCCCGGCCCCTCGTTGCCGGCCATGACGACGCCGGCGTCCCAGGTGACGAAGGTCGAGCAGCTCGCGTGCGTGCACTGGTCCAGCGCCGGGCGGGCGGCGACGGGGTCGGGGAAGAAGAGCACGCCCCCGTCCGTCGAGTCGGGGTCCACCACGCCCATGCGGACCTTGAGCTGCTCGATGTCCCGCGACACGGCGGCGTAGCCCTGGTTGCCGGCGAAGCCGTCCGGGTCCACCTCCAGCGCCGGCTGGCCCCCCGTCCAGTTCACGCGGAAGGAGCGGGCCGTCAGCGGCATGAGGTAGATGTCCGGCGCTGCCCAGAGGGTGCCGCCGGTGCTCGCGGGAAAGGCGGCGCAGGGGTGGCCCCCGGGAAGGGGGCTGCCCGGCAGGCCCGGCGTCCACAGGACGCCGAAGTCGTTGTCACCCGGAGGGGACTTGGTCTGGTCCAGTGTGCCGACGACGCCCACGCAGACCGCGGTGCGGCCCGAGGGCTCCGGGGCCACCACCGCGGCCATCCGTCCCAGCATCACGCTGGGAGGTGCCACGGAAGTGCACAGCTTGTTCCCCACCCAGGGCGAGGAGGTGCTGTCGCACACCGCCAGGGGAATCAGCGTCCCGGGGTCCGTCTCCCAGAGCTCCAGCGCGTCCGAGGTGAGCCCCGCGTACTGGCCCGTCGGCAGCGCGAAGCCGCCGTCGGTGAAGTTCGCGTTGGTGATGGGCCACACGGCATAGCGCAGGTCCACCGTCCCCGCGCCGCTGGTGCCCACCGCGAGCGGCAGGCTGCCCGCGCCCGCGCCCGCGCGCTGGACGCCGGCCGCCATCATGTCGCGCGCGGCCCGCGCCGCGTTCTGCGTCTCCACCGTCCGCTCTTCCATGAAGCCACGGCGCTGGAGCTGCACGCCCACCATCACGGCCATGCTGAGGACTATCAGCGAGATGGTCGCGGCGATGAGCACTTCGATGAGGGTGAAGCCGCGCGGGGCGGACTGGCGTTTCTTCGTCATCGAGACATCCGGGTCTGCAAGGCCACGGCGCGGCGGGCAACCGAGGGTTCCCGCCAGCTCACCGTGACACGCACGTTGACAATCATGCCCGCCGGCAGGTTCAGGCCGGCGACCGGCCGGGTGAGGCTCGGCGAGCCCTGCTCGCCGCCCTCGACGGGCGGGTCCACGTCCACCGCGACGGTGTACAGCATCCGGGGTGTCGCGCTGGCCGCGGGCGCCACCTCGGTCATCTCCCCGTTGGCGGCCCACCACACCTGGCGCACGCTGTCATCCAGGGCCTGGATGTTGGAGCAGGGCGACGCGTCGTTGCCCAGGCAGCGCAGCGAGACGATGCGCTCCAGCTCCTGCTCGGCGATGAGTGTGGCCTGCGTCTGGTTGTTGTTCCGGCGGTTCTGCCGCGAGGCCGCCACCAGCACGGTGAGCACCCCGAGGATGCCCACCATGAGCACCGCGGCGGTCGCCATGGTCTCCAGCAGGGTGAGGCCGCGCGCGTGCCGGCGGGAGCGAACAGATGCGTGCGGCATTACGGCACCGCCTCCTGGATGCGCGTGCCGGAGCGCACGTCCCAGATGAGGATGTTGGACCTGCGGCCGGCGCCGCCATTCTCCGTGCTGCCGTAGGGCTCGCTCCCCTTCGACATCACCTTGCCGTCCGCCGTGAGGAAGACGAGGTGGCGGTCGTGCACCACCGGCGCGTGCGTGCCGTGGCCGCCCAGGCTCGTGCCGTTGCCGGCGGAGGCCTGCCCCCCGGAGGTGAAGGCGTAGGCCTTGCCGCTCTCGGAGCTGCTCAGGCCGCAGACGTTGGCGGACTTGCCCACCGCCGTGGTGGTGAAGACGCCCGAGTCCGTCGCCGCCACGCCGCCCCACACCACCTGGCCGTCATCCAGCTCATTGGTCCAGACGGGGGTGGCCAGGCAGTTGCCGTCCGCGGAGCGGGCGGCGGGCGTCGGGTCGCGGTCGTCGTAGGCCATCACGTAGTAGCGCGGGCGCGGCACCGCCGTGTCGGCCGCCTCGTTGGCGAGGTCCGGGTTGTTGCCGGTGCCGAAGTACAGCCGCACCGAGTTGCCACCGGCGGCCGTCACCACCTGCGCGGAGATGCTGGAGAAGATGCGCTGGTGGGGCCTGGACGCCGCCTGCACACCCGGCGCCGTCTTGGCGTCGGCGACGACGCAGGAGGAGATCACCTTGCCCAGCTTGTTCGCGTTGTTGTTTTCGATGAGCGTGGGGTTGATGCGGTAGACCTTCCCGGAGGTGGACGCGACGTAGATGACGTCATCAATGCCGTCCTGGTTGATGTCCACCGTCACCGGCTCGCCGCCGATGCCCTGGTTGAGGTCATCCGCCACGTTCTTGCCCAGCGTCACCACGCCGGCCAGCCTCGACTGCAGGTTGCCGCCCGGCACCTGCACCGGCATGCCCGTCTTCATGTCCATGATGTAGAGGGCGCCCACCGTGCCGGACGCCGGCACGTAGTCCGTGGCGAAGATGGAGACCCACTTCTTCCCGGCCAGGGGGCCGAAGTCCAGGCGGGTGATGGCCGGGGCGTGCCGCGAGCCCTGGGTGTCCGGCTTCACGGTGGCGGCGGCGTTCCCGAAGCGGTTCGGCAGCACCGCGCAAGTGGTCCCGCTCGGGGGAGAGCACGGCGTGCCGGTGGTGTTGAAGGCGTCGTTCTTCATGTCGAACTCCCACATCGCCCGCGGGTAGCCGGCGCTGTTGGGGTTGGTGACGTCCAGGGCGAAGAAGACGCTCTGGTTGGGGCCGGTGGCGCTGGCGAGCACCGTCTTCGCGCCCTGGTTCACGTCGGTGGTGTTGAGCACCCAGGCGTTGTTGGCGGTCGGCGTGTAGCCCGTCTCGGCGGTGTACTCGGTGCCCTGGCCCAGGTCGACGTCCGCCACGTTGGGCGTGGCATCCATGCTGGCGCGCATCTTCGCCCGTGCATCGGCGGTGGGATTGCCGGGCACGCTGTTGGTGCGGCGGTAGTTCTCCACGTAGTAGGGCAGCTGCTTGTAGGGCAGGTATGCGAACAGCTCCTTCCCGTCACCGTAGTTGTGGCTGGTGCCGCACGCGCCCAGGCGGGCGAAGTAGCCCTGGCCCTCGGCGCGGGGGGTGCAGGGGTCGTCCTCGGGCTTGTAGGTACCGGTCCTCACCGCGTGCAGGTAGCCCTGCGTGGTCCCCACGTACGTCACCGTGGGCCGGCCGGCCACGGTGGCCTGGCGCATGAAGCGGTTGAGGTACTGGTCCTGCTCGGTCCGGTTCGAGGTCCGCAGCACCCAGGCGGGGACGCCCGCGGGGCCGACGACCGCCGGCGTGGAGAGCATGATGCCGCCCATGGGCCAGGTGCGGAGCCGGTTGTTGACGTTCGCCGCGCTCCGGTTCTCCCAGCCGTAGAGCCAGTCGCGCAGGAAGGTGCGGTCGGCCGGGTTGCACGTGCCGTTCTGGTCCAGGTCGTAGAGGTACTTCGTTCCGCTCCGGTAGGTCGAGGTGCAGAGCGTGTTGGGGAAGGCGGGGCTGGCGGTGTCGTCGGCGTCGAGGTAGGTCGCCACCTCGACCGTCAGCCCGCCCGGGTCCCGGGTGAGCAGCTTGCGCTCGGTGGCCGGGTCGGTCACCGTGCTCGGTCCCTCCAGGGTGTCCATCAAGTCTCGCAGCCACTTGCCGGAGTCCCACACCGCGGCGGCCGGCTCATACGGCTGCAGGTTGGTGGTGTCCGGGTTGTAGAGCTGCTTCAGGTGGAGGTGGCCGCGGTCCACGGTGTCCGCGTAGCCGTCGAAGACGCGCGTGGAGACCTCGTCGACGCCGCCGTCGAACCAGGTGCGGCCCGGCGTCTCGCGCACGCCGTAGACGACGACGTTGGCCATGGGGATGACGGAGGCCCGGCCGTACTGGCCGCTGCGCTGCGCCTTGTAGGACACCTTGACGTCCATGATGGTGGGCTGGCAGGCCTCGCCCGGGCTCTCCAGGACGGCGCGCCAGCACAGCTGCGTGCCCACGCGGCCGCGCTCCATCAGGTCCGACACCACCGTCCCCGCGTCGCGGATGCCGCCGTCGCTGCCGCCCAGGTCGAGCTCCAGCCAGTTCGGCTCCGGGTTGGGCTCGTACCCACCGTCGGCGACGCGAACCTTGCAGTCGAGCGCCACCTCGTAGCGGATTTCCGGCCTGAGCGGGTCGACGCTGTTGGGCACCGTCTTCGAGCAGTTGGTGAGGCTGCCGCCGTCCGGCACGAAGAAGGGCTGGTCCACCACGTCGAACGCCACCTCGGTGATGGTGAAGTCGTCGGCCACCTCGATGGGGATGTCGGAGACGACGTTCGAGCGGAACGAGCCGTTGTTCTGCTTGTTGATGAGGATGACGATGTCGTCGTACGTGCGGTTACCGCCGCCGACCTGGTCTTCCCAGCCGAGCAGCCACACCAGCGGGTTGTTGGAGGGGGCGCCCACCAGGGTGTGCGCCGCGCGGCGGTTGTACGACTTCACGTCCTGCGTCTGGCCCGCGGGGAACGTGATGCCGCCGTAGGCCGAGTCGGTCGCGAGCCGGGTGTAGGCATTGCCGCCCAGCCAGTCGGTGCCCAGGTTCTTGTCGTTCACCACCAGGGGGTCGGTGCTCTGGTGGAGGTCCATGTTGAGCAGCGACTTCGAGAAGAAGGTGTTGATGTCGCCGTGCAGCCACAGGTCGCACTGGAGCTCTCGCGAATCACCGGAGGGCCGGGTGATGAGGCACGAGTCGGTACCGCCGAAGCGCTGCTCCACGTAGGTGTTGAGGAAGAAGACGATTTCGCGGTCGCCCTGGAGCTTGCCCAGCTGCACGCGCTGGTCCGCGAGCTTGGTGATGGCCGCCGTCACGCTCTCGTCGCCGATGACCTGACCCGAGGGGTCGATGGCGCTCGCCTTGTAGTCGGGGACGCCGTTGGCGCCGGTCGAGGTGTCCCAGATGGGGCCCACGAAGGCCGTGCCGCCGTCCTCCAGCCGCTTCCAGGCCATGCGCGGCGCGAAGCACTCGGCGTTGGGGGACGAGCGGCAGGTGTTGCCGTCGTCGTCCGTGCTCAGGAAGACGAAATGGCCGATGCCGCGGTTGCCGTTCAGCTCGTGCCGGGGCTCCAGCAGGTTGGGGACGTGGGGGAACAGGCCCTGGTCGCTGAAATACGTGTCGACGAGATTGTTGGTGAGGGTCGGGCTGGCGATGGCGCTCGACCTCAGAACGCCGGTGTCGGTGCCGTTCTCGAGCAGCGCGGTGACGAAGTCCCGGACACGCTGGCCGACCACGCCTCCCAGGCCGGTGGGCTGGGGCGGATAACCCGGGCCATTGTCCCAGCGCTTGGGGCCGTTGTTGGCGATGTAGCTGGTGGTGCCGGTGCAGGAGCCGGTGAGCAGGTCCGGGTCCCGAAGGGTGACGGTCCCGCCGCCGTCCGCCAGGGTATGGGTGAACGTGCGGCCGGGGCAGCGCGGCGTGAGGCCGACGTACGGGCGCGCATTGGCGCCCGCGGAGACGTTGTACAGGTCCTCGTGGAAGTCGGGGACGCGGTTGTTGTTCAGGTCCCTGAGGTGGTCGTCGTTCGGGTCACCCGCGTCGCGGATGTCGATGTACCCGGCGTCGACGAGCTCGTCGTAATAGAACCAGCCCAGCGTGTGGGACGCGCCGCCACCGGCCTGGTCGTCCACGATGAGGGCGTCCAGGTTCTGGTCGAACGGCAGGATGATGCGCTCGGGGTCCAGCTTGTTGAGGTTGGTGTTCAACCGCAGCTTGGGCTTGCTGCCGGGCGGCTCGTTCTCGATGAGGAGGATGGCGGAGGGGATGCCGGCATCCGCGTTGAAGTCGGGCTGGACGTCCCCTCCGTCGGTGTCGATGCAGAGGCTCTGGAGGCCGCCGACCCCGGGCGTGGCGGGAGGGGTTCCCCCACCGGTCTGTGCCTGGGCGATTACGCCGCCGGCCGAAGCCAGGGCCACCGCGACCATCATGATCCGCTTCAAGCGCATGGTGTCTCCCCTTCCGGGGCAAGGAGATGAAAGGAGTTCAGTTCAGGGGGTCCAGGTGGGCATGGTGCCCGTGTAGGTAGACCCGTTGCTGCCGCCGCCGAGCTTGGTGCCGTACCCGCCGCCGCCGCCGACGCCGTTCTCGTTGGTGACGAGCGAGCGGACGATGGTGCGGTAGGGCTGGCCGCCGTTGGAGCTGACCTCGCCGACGGAGACGATCCAGATCTGGTTGTTGGTGTCGACCATGCGGCTGGGGTCTGCGTCCACGTCATCCACGATGAAGACGCGGTAGCGGACGTTGTTGGGCGCCGGGTAGTCGGTGATGGGCTGGCCGTCCGGGCCGATGAGCTCCTGGTTCGCGCCGGTGACCCCCGGGTCGATTCCAGCGCCCACGGTGCCCCGGGTCATCCTGTAGTCGGTCCAGGGGATGACCTGGTACCAAGGCTTGGCCGCATCCGAGGGCAGGCCCGCCTCGGCGACGAACCCGTTGAGGCCCTGGCCGTTGAACTGGGTGCCCAGCGTATCGAAGACCCCGCTGTACTGGGTGTTGTTGCCCACGATGGCCTGGACGATGACCCGCCCCTCGGCCATGCCCGCCTCGGCGGCGAAGAAGGCCTCGCGCGCGCGGCGCTCGTGGGCCTGCAGGTTGCTTTCCGTGGTGACCGCGCGCAGCGCCACCATCACCGCGACGGTGGTCATGGCGATGAGTCCCATGGCCATCAACAACGTGAAGCCGCGCCGGAAGCGCTGGCGCGGGGGCGCGCACGAAGAGGGCGGGGAACGGTTCACCTGAGGCTCCTTGCCGGACAGGCAACGGGGAAGAGCGGTGTCACTCGCTCAGCAATCCCCGGGCCCACCCACAAGGCGCGTGGACTTCAATTTTTTCAGCCCTTTGGCACGGCCCTGGGTGAAAGCTGACACGTGTCGGGCTGACAACCTTTTGCAGGGTCCGCAAAAGTTGCGAGGCAGGGTGGTGGGAGGGCGGCCCTTGCAACTGGGTTTCTCTTGAAATGTGAGATACCGGAATATCCGTAAGAGATGGAATCCCGGTGCCGCTTCAGGCGCCGGGGCGGGGCCAGAAGGGGACGTGGCGCCCGGGCGGGGAGAGCCACACGGACTGGAGGAAACGCACGGCGTTGCGGTCCGCGTCGTCGCGCTCGGTGGTGAGGGCGTGGAAGGTGGCCACGAGCGCGAGCATGGCGAGGCCCGCGCCGAGGGCCGCGGGGGCGGGCCACCGCCGGGAGGCGCCCCGCGCCAGCTCGCGGTACACCCACGCGGCCAAGGCCACGAGCGCGGCGAGCAGCGCCAGGCCCGCGGCGGGCTGGGGCAGCCCGAGGAAGGACAGCACCCCGGCGGGGAGGTAGCCCGCCTCCACGAGCGGCAGCGCCAGCCCGCCCACGGCGTTGGAGACGTCGTCGGGGATGTAGTTGACGAAGGTGGCCACGCCGGTGGTGAGCAGGGACGCCGCGCACAGCATGGCGGCGGCGCCTGTCGCCCACGTCCGCCCGGAGGCGCGCAGACGCTCCAGCCAGAGGCCGGCGGGCAGCAGGAGGAAGGGCACCAGGCCGGTGAGGTGGCGCGGCCCCGTCGTCCAACCCCACGAGTCATACGAGAAGGACGAGGTGAAGTACGTGTAGCCCACCAGCAGCGCCACGCCCATCCAGGCCACCGCGCGCTGCTCGGGCGCCGCCGGGGCACGGCGCTGCATCCGCGCGAGCCCGGGCAGCGCCAGGAGGAGGAAGGGAGAGAGGGTGAACAGGCCGCGCAGCGGGGAGAAGAAGGAGAGGGCGAAGGCGCGCGGGTCCGGCGTGCGGATGCCGAGGAAGCCGCCCAGGTGCCACGGCTGGTAGGCCGCGTCGTTGAGGTACTTGTAGCCCGTCGTCAGCGGGTGGCCGAAGGCGGCCTGGTGGTAGAGCGCCAGCGCCACCACGAAGGGCAGCGCGCCCAGCGTGGCGAGCCCCGCGGCGCGGCCCAGGCGCGCGAGGCGCTCGCGCAGGGGGGCCGGCTGGAAGAGGACGGTGAGCGCCGCGTACAGCACGAGGCCCACGACGCCGAGCGCGCCGGTGTACTCGGCGGCCACGGTGGCCCCGGCGCAGGCGCCCGCCACCAGGTAGCCCCGCTCGCGCCAGTCGCCGCGCGCGCAGCGCCACAGCGCGTAGAAGCCGGCGAAGAGGAGCACCGCCGTCGTCTGGTGGCTCATGAAGAGCAGCGAGTAGCTGAAGGCCAGCGAGCCCAGCCCGTACGTCACCGTGAGGGCGTCCGCCACGGGCGCCTCCAGGTGCGCGCGCAGGTAGCGGCGCACCAGCCACAACATGCCCAGCGTGGGCAGCACGGTGAGCAGGAGGCGCGAGAAGAAGACGAGCGGCACCTCCGGCACGGCGTGGCGGTGGCCTCCGCCCACGGCGCGCAGCGTGGCGTACAGCGGCACGGCGGCGAACGACAGCAGCGGCGCCTTGCTGGGGTAGTACTTCCCGTCCTTCACGGACAAGTCACCCACGTAGCCGTAGGCGCGCAGCGCGCCGTTGATGTCGAGCGTGCCGTCCTCCACCAGCGCGCGCGTCTGCCACAGCCGGCACAGCTCGTTGGGCGAGCGCAGGCCCGGGTGGTACGGGAACAGCAGCACGTACAGCGCCACCAGCGCGGCCCAGACGGCACGCGGGGCGCCCTTCGCCGGGGACACGGGGCGCTCGGCGGGGGGGGACGGCGGCTGGGCGGGTGCGGGCGCCTGGGGGGCGTCGGACCGGGGGGCTGCGCTCATGGACGCGGCTCCGTCACGCGTCGCTCCCGGTGACGCGGGCCACGGCGAAGAGGCTCATGCCCACCGGCAGCTTCACGCGGGACTCCGCCTGGGCGAAGAGGGGCGCCAGCGTGTCGTACAGCTTGAGCTGGAGCTTGGGCACCGAGCGGCGGCGCAACAGGCGGCTGTTGACGAACCAGCCGGGCATGCCGACCAGGTTCATCCACTCCAGCTTCTCCACCGCGAAGCCATTCTCTTCCAGCACCGCGCGCAGCGTGGCGGGCGTGTAGCGGCGGTGGTGGCCCACCGCCTCGTCGATGGCGCCGAACAGCTGCGGCAGCGCGGGGACGAGGATGACCACCCGGCCGCCGGGGGACAGAATCTGCCGGAAGCGCCGCACCGCCGAGCCGTCGTCGGGGATGTGCTCCAGCACGTTGGAGAGGACGATGGTGTCCAGGCGCTCGGCCTGGAGCGACTCCCAGTCCGCCAGCGCCACGTCGGACAGGTAGGGCCGCACGTGGGGCTTGCCGCGGAAGAGGTTCTTCAGGCGGTCCACGTAGAAGCGGTCCACCTCCAGCGCGATGAGCAGCTCGAGGCCCGCCTCCAGCTCGCGCGTAATCGTGCCGATGCCGGCGCCAATCTCCAGCACGCGGCGGCCCAGGTGCTCGCGGAAGCGGCGGGCCAGCCACTGGTTGTAGTGGGTGGCGCCGTCCATGCGCTCCAGCGTGGTGTAGCCCTCGTGCTGGTTGTCCGCGTCGTCGCGCACGGTGGCGTAGCGCAGCAGGGTGCGCAGCCGGGACAGGTGCTGCTGCGCGGCGCGCGGGCGGCGAGGCACCACCGGCACGGGCGGCAGGTCCACCTCGGTGAGGCGGAACAGCTGCGCGGCCAGCTTCACCACCAGCTCCGCGTCCACCGCGTCGTCGTCGCTGGTGAGGGTGACGGAGCGCAGCGCCTCCGTGCGGAAGGCGCGCAGGCCGGTGAGCGGGTCCGCCAGCGCCACGTCGGTGACGAAGCGGGTGACGTGCCCCAGGGCCCGGTCCGCGAGCAGCTCGGGCGCCAGGCCCGGGAAGGTGCGGCGGCCGAACACGGCGTCCGCGGTGTCCGCGCGGATGGGGCCCACCAGCGTGTCGTATACGTCCGGGGACCAGTCGGTGTCCGGGTCCTGCAGCACCGTCACCGCGCCCGTCACCCGGGACAGCGCGGCGCGGATGGCCGCTCCCTTGCCTCCCTGCACGGCGAGCACATGCAGGCGCGGGTGGGAGTCCACCTCCACGGGGCCGTCGCCCGCCAGCACCACCTCCGCGTGCCGTGACAGCTCCCGCGCGAAGCGTGCGGCGGTGTCGGCGTTGCGAGCGGAGTAGGGCAGGACGAAGGAGAGCGAGGAATTCACGCGGCGCTGAGTAGCACAGGCCGCCAGGACGCGCGCGTCCGCGCCCTTCCGGGCCCGGGAAGATGAATGGATGGAGGGCGTCCAGGCGGCGGTGGAACGATGGACAACCCGGCGTGGAAACGGCACGCTCGACGGCGCTTTTGCGTGTGGGTGAAGGTCGGCGGCCCGAGGCCTTCCAGGAGAGACGAGACGTGGACGGAACCGTGTTCGACCCGGCCGGCGGTGGCGCCGGTGCCCTGACGCCCGCGGGCATGATGCAGCACGTGCGCGCGCTGTGGCGGCGCAAATGGGTCGTGCTCGGCGTGGCGGTGGTGGTGGCGGCGCTGTCGGCCGCGTACACGCTGCGCCAGCCCAAGGTCTACTCGGCCAGCACCTCGCTCATCATCGACGTGATGGCGCCGCGCTTCCTCGACGGGGACGTGAAGGAGGTCATGGGCGAGGAGCGCAGCAACTACTGGTTCAACAAGGAGTACTACGCCACGCAGAGCGAAATCATCACCTCGCGCGCGGTGGCGAGCCGGGTGGTGGACAAGCTGGGCCTGGCGACGGACGCGGACTTCCTGGGCCTGGCGAAGGTGCAGGACGAGAAGCTGCGCGTGCAGGCCATGCAGTCCACGGACGCGGTGGCCGCGCTCCAGTCGCGCATCCGCGTGGTGCCGGCGAAGGACTCGCGCGTGATGGACATCGCGGTGGATGACCTGGACCCGAAGCGCGCCGCGCTCCTGGCCAACGAGGTCGCCGCCGCGTACATGGCGGAGAACCTGGCCCTCAAGCTGCGCATCACCGAGGACGCGCGGACCTGGCTGGAAGGCCGGCTGTCCGAGCTGGAGTCGAAGTCCAAGTCCAGCGAGCTGGCCGTCTACGACTTCAAGAAGGACGCGGACATGCTGTCCACGTCGCTCGAGTCGCGGATGAGCATCGTCAGTGAGCGCATCAACTCCTACAACCTCAAGCTGACCGAGGTGCGCATCCAGATTGCCGCGCAGCAGGCGCGCGTGGAGGCCATCAACAAGCTGCGCAAGGCGTCGCCCGAAGACGAGACGTGGGCGGAGGCGCTCACGGGGATGAACGAGGGCCCCATCCAGGACCTGCGGCGCAGCTACACCGAGCTGCGCGTCAGCTGCGCGGAGCTGGGTGAGCGCTACCTCCCCGAGCACCCGAAGCTCCTGGAGTGCAGCCGCAAGCTGTCGGTGGTGCGCGAGGACTTCCTCAAGAGCCTGGGCAACATCGTGCGGGCGGCGGAGACGTCGCTCACGGAGGCGGTGGCCCAGGAGAAGAACCTCGTCCGCATGCTGGACGCGGAAAAGGTGGAGGCCTTCGCGGTGAACAAGAAGGCCATCGAGTTCGACCGGCTCAAGCGCGACTCGGACAGCAACCAGCGCCTGTACGAGCTGGTCGCCAAGCGCCTCAAGGACATCGAGCTGTCGGGCCTGTTGCGCACCAGCAACGTGCGCGTGCTGGACCCGGCCCGGCCCATCTTCGCGCCGGTGAAGCCCAACGTGCGGCGCAACCTGGCGCTGGGCCTGGTGATGGGCCTGCTGGCGGGCCTGGGCATGGCCTTCCTGCTGGAGCTGCTGGAGAACAGCGTGGCCACGCAGGCGGACGTGGAGGAGCGACTGGGGCTGGCCTTCCTGGGTGTGGTGCCGCGCATCGAAGGCAACAAGGCGCCGCGAGACCGCGACCTGCACGTGCACCGCGAGCCGAAGTCGTCGGTGGCGGAGTGCTGCCGGGCCATCCGGACCAACCTGCTCTTCATGTCGCCGGACAAGCCCTTCAAGACGCTGGTGGTGACGTCCAGCGGTCCGCAGGAGGGCAAGTCCACCACGTGCATCAACCTGGGCGTGGCCATGGCGCAGAGTGGCAACCGGGTGCTGCTGCTGGACACGGACATGCGCCGGCCGCGGCTGCACCGCGCCTTCGGGGTGCCCAACGAGCTGGGCATCTCCTCGCTGGTGGTGGGCGAGGGCTCGCTGGACAAGGCGGTGAAGAGCACCGAGGTGCCCGGCCTCTTCGTGCTGCCGTGCGGCCCGCTGCCGCCCAACCCGGCGGAGCTGCTGCACACGCAGGCCTTCGCGGACCTGCTCAAGTCGGTGGCCGAGCGCTTCGACCGCGTCATCCTGGACAGCCCGCCCATCAACGCGGTGGCGGACTCGGCGGTGCTGGCCACGCAGACGGACGGCGTGGTGCTGGTGCTGAAGGCGGGGAAGACGAACCGCGAGTCGGCCCGGCGCGCGCTGCGCTCGCTGGCGGACGTGCAGGCGCGCATGTACGGCGCCGTCCTCAACGACGTGGACCTGAAGGCGCCGCGCTACGGCGACTCGTACCTGGCCTACCAGGGCTACGGGCAGTACGCCGAGGAGTCCAAGGACGGGGTGGCCCAGTCGTGAGCGGGCCGTCAGTCGGGGCGGGGCTGCGGGTGTTGCACCTGGGCAAGTTCTATCCGCCGGCCTCCGGAGGCATGGAGGGCCACGTGCAGACGCTGGCGCGGGCCCAGGCGCAGCTGGGCGCGCAGGTGGAGGTGCTGTGCGCCAACCACTCGGCGGACGGCGCGGGCACCAGCCACGAGTTCCACGGCAGGTGCTCCACGCGCGAGGACTGGGACGGGCCGGTGCGCGTGGTGCGCCTGGGCCGCGCGGCCTCCGTGGCGCGCATGGACGTGATGCCGGACCTGCCGGGCGTGCTGCGGCGCGCGCTGGCGCGGGGCGTGGACGTGCTGCACCTGCACACGCCCAACCCCAGCATGCTGCTGGCGCTGGACGTGGCGCCCCGGCTGCCGCCCCTCTTCATCACCCACCACAGCGACGTCATCCGCCAGCGGGTGGCGGGCGCGCTCTTCCGCCCCTTCGAGGCGCTGCTGTACGCGCGCGCCCGGCGGGTGCTGGCCACCAGCGAGGCGTACGTGCCGGGCTCGCCGCTGCTGCGCACCTTCCGGAGCCGGGTGCGCGCGCTGCCGCTGGGCATCGATTTGACGCCGTACATGCACCCGTCCGCCGAGGCGCTGGCGGCGGAGGCGCGCTGGCGCGCGGAGGCCGCGGGCGGGCCGCTGTGGCTGATGGTGGGCCGGCTCGTCTACTACAAGGGCCTGTTCACCGCGCTGGAGGCGCTGGCGCGCGTGCCGGGCCGGCTGGTGGTGGTGGGCCAGGGGCCGCTGGAGGCGGAAGGCCGGGAGCGGGCGCGGGCGCTGGGGGTGGAGGACCGGGTGACGTGGGCGGGCTACCTGTCGCCGGACGCGCTCACTGGCGCCTACCGCGCGGCCACCGCGCTGTGGTTCCCGAGCAACGCGCGCAGCGAGGCGTATGGCCTGTCGCAGGTGGAGGCCATGGCCAGCGGGCTGCCGGTGCTCAACACCGCGATTCCGCACTCGGGGGTGCCGTGGGTGAGCCGCCACGAGGAGACGGGGTTGACGGTGCCGGTGGGTGATGCGCCGGCGCTGGCCATTGCCGCGCGGCGGCTGGCGGAGGACCCGGGCTTCGCGAAGCGGCTGGGCCACACGGCGCGTGAGCGGGCGGTGGCCGAGTTCGGGCACGAGGTCATGGCCACGCGCAGCCTGACGCTGTACGCGGAAGGACTCGGGCGGCCCGCGCCGGTGGTGGAGTCGGAAGCCCCCGTCACGTCGCGCGCCGCCGCGGGCAGGGCGTGAGGCGTCCCATGCGCGTGCTGCACGTCTACAGCGGCAACCTCTACGGCGGCGTGGAGACGTTCCTCCACACGGTGGCGCGGGAGCAGGGGCGCCAGCCCGGGCTGACGCACGCCTTCGCGCTCTGCTTCGAGGGCCGGCTGGCCGCCGAGCTGCGCGAGACGGGCGCCGAGCTGCACCTGCTGGGCGAGGCGCGGGTGGGCCGTCCGTGGACGGTGTGGCGCGCGCGGAGGGTGCTGCGGGAGCTGCTCCAGCGCGAGCGCTACGACGCCGTCCTCTGCCATGCCATCTGGCCGCAGGCGCTGTTCGGCCCGGCGGTGCGCGCGGCGGGCGTGCCGCTCGTCTTCTACCAGCACGACGCGCTGAATGGCCGGCACTGGCTGGAGCGCTGGGCGCGCGTCACCGCGCCCGACCTGGTCATCACCAACAGCCGCTACTCGGCGGGGACGCTGGCCGCCGTCTATCCCCATGTCCGCTCGCGGCTGGCCTACTGCCCGGTGCTCGCGCCGGCGCGGGCAGGCACCGAGGACAGGGCGCGCCTGCGCGCGGAGCTGGGCGCGGGCGACGGTGACGTCGTCATCGTCCAGACCAGCCGCATGCAGGAGTGGAAGGGGCAGCGGCTGCTGCTGGAGGCGCTCGGGCGGTTGCGCCAGGTGCCGGGCTGGCGGGCCTGGGTGGCGGGCGGCGCGCAGCGTCCGGAGGAGGAGACCTACCTCGCCGGGCTGAAGGCCCAGGCCGAGGGGCTGGGGCTGACGGAGCGGGTGAGCTTCCTCGGGCAGCGCTCGGACGTGCCGCAGCTGCTGCGGGCCGCGGACATCCACTGCCAGCCCAATGTCTCCGCGGAGCCGTTCGGCATCGCCTTCGTGGAGGCCCTGCAGGCCGGGCTGCCCGTTGTCACTACGGCCATGGGCGGGCCCCTGGAAATCGTCGACTACTCGTGTGGCGTGCTCGTGCCGCCCCGGCCGGCGCCCCTGGCCACGGAGCTGCGCAAGCTCATCGAGCATCCAGAGGTGCGCCAGCGGCTGGGCGCGGCGGGGCCGGCTCGCGCGGCGAAGCTGTGTGACCCGTCCGTCTACCTGCGCAACCTGGACGAGGCCCTGCGCGACGTCGTCACGGGAGGGCTTCGCGCGTCATGAGGAGTCCGCGTCCGCCGAGCGCGCCCGGGGTGGCGAGGCCGCAGCTGCAGGGCCCGGGCGTGCTGCGGCGCCGGTACGTACGGCGCGCGCCGGGCGCTCCGCTGGAGGCGCTGGCGCCAGGCGCACGGGTGGAACCCGCCTCCCCGGAGCCGGCGGCCGCTCCGGCTCCCGTTCGCGGGGGACTGCTCGCGTCGGGGCGGCTGGTGCCGCTCTTCATCGCCCTGCTCATGGCCTGCCAGCTGGCGCTGCTGGTGCCGGCCATTGCTCCGCTGCGCGTGGTGGTGCGCATCCTGGCCTTCGGCGTCAGCCTGCTGTTGCTGGCGCTCGTGCGGGGCCGGAGCCTCAAGCACCCGGCCCTGCCCTTCATCATTGGCGCCATGGGCGTCACCGCGCTCAACTTCTTCCACCCCGGCACGTCCAGCCCGCTGGCGGGGCTGGTGCAGCTGGGCATCCAGCTCTCCATCATCGCGCCGCTCCTGTGGGTGACGCGGCTGTCCATCGACGGGAAGACGTTCCGCAGCACGCTGGCGCTGCTCTTCCTCTTCAACGTGGCGAGCGCGACGGTGGGCGTGCTCCAGGTGTACTTCCCCGGCCGCTTCCAGCCCCCGGTGTCGCAGGTGGTGCAGGGGCTGGGCGAGGGCTACGTGCGCAGCCTCGAGTTCGAGACGGCGAGCGGCGAGCGCGTGTTCCGTCCCATGGGCCTGACGGACACGCCGGGCGGCGCGGCCACGGGTGGCTTCTATGCCGTGCTGCTGGGCGGCGGCTTCCTGCTGTCGTCCCGGCGCGGGCTGGTGCGCGTGCTGGCCGCGGGCGGCATCCTGATGGGGCTGCTGTGCGTCTACCTCTGCCAGGTGCGCGCCACCTTCGTCACGCTGGGGGTGTGCCTGCTGGCGATGGCGTGCGTGCTCGCGCTCAGCGGCCGGCTGGTGCGGATGGTGGCGCTGCTGGCGGTGGTGGGCGGCGCGGGCGTGGGGGCCTTCGGCTGGGCGGTGACGGTGGGCGGTGACGCGGTGACGGCGCGCTGGAGCACCCTGCTCGAGGGCCGGCCCGAGGACGTCTACCAGCGCAACCGCGGCGGCTTCGTGATGCGCACGTTCGAGCACCTGCTGCCGGAGTTTCCCCTGGGCGCGGGCCTGGGCCGCTACGGCATGGCCAACGCGTACTTCGGTGACAACAGCGACCGGGAGTACCCGGCGCTGTGGGCCGAGGTGCAGTGGACGGCCTGGGTCTACGACGGCGGCTTCCTGGTGGTGGCGCTCTACCCGCTGGCGATGCTGGCCACGCTGTGGTGGGTGTTCCGCGTCGCGCTGCGCAAGGAAGACACGGGCGACGAGTTCTGGCTGTGGGGCAGCGTCATCTTCGCGTACAACCTGGGCGCACTGGCGCTGACCTTCAGCTACGCCTTCTTCCTGAGCCAGACGGGCATGGAGTTCTGGCTGCTCAACGCGGCGCTCTTCGGCGCCATGGCACATGCGAAGACCGTACACGCTCATCGCCGGTGACTTCGTCGCCACCGGGGGAATGGACCGCGCCAACCTGGCGCTGGCGCTCTGGCTGGCGAAGCAGGGCGGCCCGGTGCGGCTGGTGGCGCACCGGGTGGCGGACGAGCTGCTCGGCTACTCCAACGTGCGCTTCGTGCGTGTGCCCAAGCCGGGCAACGCGTACCTGCTGGGCGAGCCGCTGCTGGACGCGGTGGGCCGAGCATGGGCGCTGCGCACCCGCGCGGAGGGTGGGCGCGTGCTGGCCAATGGCGGCAACTGTCCGGTGCCCGGGGCGAACTGGGTGCACTACGTCCACGGGGCCTATGTCTCCGCGCCCGTGGGCGGTGCGCTGCGCCGGCTCAAGGGGCGGGTGAGTCACCGGCTCTACCTGCGCGGTGAGCGCGAGGCGCTGCGGCGCGCGCGGGTCATCATCGCCAACTCGGAGCGCACCCGTGCGGACCTGGTGGCGGCCACGGGGGTGCCGGAGTCGAAGGTGCGCGTCGTCTACTACGGTGGAGACCCGGAGCGCTTCCGGCCCGCCTCGTCCGAGGAGCGGCGCGCGGCGCGGGCGGCGCTGGGCTGGCCGGAGTCGCGGCGGGTGGCGCTGTTCGTGGGCGCGCTGGGAGACCGGCGCAAGGGCTTCGACACGTTGTTCCACGCGTGGGCGCGGCTGTGCGCGCGCGGGGACTGGGGCGTGGACCTCAGGGTGGTGGGGGTGGGCGCGCAGCGCGAGGCGTGGGAGCGGGAAGCGCGGGCGAAGGGGCTGGGAGAGCGCATCCAGTTCCTGGGGTTCCGCAAGGACGTGCCGGTGCTGTTGTCCGCGGCGGACCTGCTGGTGGCGCCCACGCGGTACGAGGCCTACGGGCTGGGCGTGCACGAGGCGCTGTGCGCGGGACTGCCCGCGCTGGTGAGCCGCACCGCGGGCGTGGCGGAGCGCTACCCGGCCGCGCTGCACGGGCTGCTGCTGGACGACCCGGATGACGTGGAGGGGTTGGTGCGGCGGCTGGAGGCGTGGCGGGAGCACGAGGCGGCCTGGGCGCCGCACGTGGCCGCGCTGTCCGGGTCGCTGCGCGCGCAGACGTGGGACGGCATGGCTTCCGCCATCGTCGATGTGGTGGAGCGCGAGGGCTGAGGCGACGTGCGACTCCTGTGCGTCCCTCGATGGGGCGAAGCCCGCGCCGCCTTCGGGCTTCCGCGCGCTCCGCGTGTCGTCGCCGCGTGACTACCGCGCGTCCAGCACTTCCGTGAAGAAGTCCAGGTGCGCGCGAGCCACCACCGGCCAGGCGAAGCGGGTGACGGCGCGCTCCCTCCCGCGCACGGACCACTCGCGGCGGCGCTCCGGGCTCTCCAGCAGTCCGGCCAGCGCATCCGTCCACGCGGACGGGGACGCCTCGGGGAGCACGAGCCCGGCGTCGCCCACGGTGCGCGGCACCTCACCGGAGTCACTGCCGAGCACGGGCACTCCGCAGGCGAAGCCCTCCGCGAGCATGCGGCCGAACTGCTCCTTCCACTTCGGCGCCGTCTGGCTGGGCGCGCACAGCACGTCCATGGCGTTGAGCACACGCGGCACGCCGGTATGCGGCACGCCGGTGACGACGCGCACCTTGTCTCCGTGACGTGCGCCCCAGGCGCGCAGCGCGCCCTCCATCGGGCCGCCGCCCGCGAAGAGCGCGCGCCAGGGCGTGGTCAGCCGCTCCAGCGCCTCCATCAGCAACGGCACGCCCTTCTCCGGCACGAAGCGCCCCAGGTAGCCCACCACCGGTGGGCCCGAGCCTTCCCACCCGAGCTCACGCAGGAGTGTCTCGCCTGAAGCGCGGTCCGGGCGGAACAGCTCGGTGTCCACGCCCATGGGGATGTAGCGCGCGGGACGCTGTGCATAGCCGGGCCGGGAGAGGAGGTTCTCCTTCACCGTCTCGCCCCAGGCCACCCAGCCCGCGGAGCGCTGGACGACGAAGCGCTCCATCTGCGCGAAGGGCGGCGGGTAGCGCTTGGAGAGGTTCTGCGCCGTGCAGAAGACGAGCGGCACCCGGCGCGGGGTGAGCAGCGCCACCTCCAGCCCCGCGAGCACGTAGGGCTCCTCCCACGAGTGCACCAGGTCCACGCCGCCGGACAGCCGCGCGCGCAGCTCCGGCCCGTACACGAAGCCGTGCAGCGAGCGGCTGAAGAGGGCGCGCACGTCCTCCACGCGCGCGGGCTCGCCCGGCTCGCGCTGGAGGGTGAGGGGGCTCAAGTCTCCGTGGAAGAAGCGGGGCGCCACGGCGGTGACGTCCCAGTCGCCTCCGCCCACGCGCGCCAGCTCGTTGGCAAGGCGCCGGTTGAGGGTGACGACGTAGGAATGCGAGACGGTGACGAGCCTGCGTGGCCGCTTCACGTGGGAGCCCTCGGGTGCGCGCGCGACCGAACCAGAGCCGCCGGGGCGGGTCAAGGCAGAGGTCAGGATGCGCATGGTGGGACGCGGCGAAGTTGCACGCGGCTGGACGACTGCTGGCCCGGCGTGCGCAAGCAGGCGCACTGAGGCTCGCCTGTCAGCGTTTCAATGACGCTTATGGCACCACGCTGCGCGGCATGGTGGTGGGGGCTCGCGTCTCACTGCAGTGTCACAAGAAGACGAACCCCGTCTATGTAGGGCCCTGACACCATGGACTCGTCCCCCGAGAAGCTGTTGTCCATCGCTCGGAATTACTGGCGCGCGGACAGGGCGTATGACGGCAATCGGGTGAGCTCCCCTGAGTACGACAGGCTTTGCGACCTCTGGGACGAGCGATTGCGCAAAGACCTCGTCCGCTGGGGTGGATTCCTGGATGCGCTTCGACCGGAGCTCCCTGATTACGAGATTGGCAACGCAACCGTTGGCCCGGCCGCGAGCGCCTTTCGCTTCGTGGCCTACACGCGCAGTCCCCGGACTCCTCCGCCGTTCCGCTTCGCCCTCGTCGGCTGCGTCAGCATCCTGGCGCCCCTCTACACCGTCTATGGCGTGCAGTACGACTTCGTTGGAAGGGAGCGCCACAACCCGAGAGTGAGCTTCGAACCGCTACCCCCGGAGATGCGTGGCCCGGCCGACCTCATCTCCCGAAAGCTCGAGGCGACCTTCGACGTGCATCGGCTCCCGCGAGAGGTGGCGGACACGCCCATCCCCCTCTTCGTGCACAACATGGAGCCGCCACGCACGACGCTCTTCCACGCGCTCTTCACCGACCTGCCCGAGAACGTGTCCTGATCAGCGCCCGTCCACGAGCGAGCGGTACACCGCGAGCACCTCGCGCGCGTACCGCTCGCGGGAGAACCGCTCCACCGCCGTGCGCCGCGCCGTCTCGCCCAGCCGCGCCCGCCGCGCGCCGTCCTCCAGCAGCGCCTCCAGCGCCGTCACCAGCGCCCGCATGTCTCCCGGGGGCACGGTCAGCGCGTCCACGCCATCCGTGAGCCCCTCCGCCGCGCCGCTCGCGCGTGAGACGACCGCCGCCCGCCCACAGGCCAGCGCCTCCGCGATGGTCAATCCGAACGGCTCGCGCCGGGTGCTGGCGTGCACGAACACGTCCAGCGCGCGGTACACGGCGGCCGGCTCCGGCTGGAAGGGCACCAGCCCCGCGCGGCCCGCGAGCCCTCTCGACTCGATGAGCCCGCGCAGCTCCTCCTCGGAGAACTGCGAGCCGGGCGTCCGGTACAGCGGCGCCCCCACCAGGTAGAAGCGCACGGGCAGGGCGGGGTGCCGCCGCACCAACGCCGCCGCCGCCTCCAGGAAGACGTCATGTCCCTTCCAGCGCGCGTACGTGGCCACCAGCCCCACGCGCAGCGTGCCCTCGGGCGCCGGAGGCAGTCCGGCCAGCGCGTCCAGCCGGGCGCCCTCCCCGGGGCCCGGAGAGAAGCGCTCCACGTCCACGCCGTTGGGCACCACGTGCACGGGCACTCCGCTGAGCACCTCGCGCGTGTCCTCGCCCACCGCGCCCGAGTTGGCGATGGCCGCGGACGCCAGCGGCGCCAGCGTCCCCAGTGCCCGCCGCACCAGCGGCCGCTCGCCCAGGAAGTCGTGGATGTGCCACACCCGCTTCAACGGCAGGCCTACCGTCACCGGGCTGAGCAGGTGCGTCTTGATGCCGTTGGAGTGCAGCAGGTGCGGCCCCACCGCCGCCACCTCCCGGCGCAGCGCCCGCCCGTAGTCCGCGAGCAGCAGCGGCGTCGGCGCCAGGTCCCGGGCGAAGCGCCAGACCTCCGCCGGCCCCCGCCCGCGCAGCGCGCTGTCCCCCAGCGCGGACAGCCGCTCCGGCAACGGCAGCGCGCGCGCCTCCACCCCCAGCGCGCGCGCCTCGTCCACCAGCGGCCCCGCCGTGCCCGCGAGCAGGTGGAGCGACAGCCCCGCGTCCTGCCGCTTCAGGCACGCCATCAGGTCCAGGAGCGCGCGCTCGGCGCCGCCGAGGATGCCCACCGGGTTGAGGAAGAGGATGCGCACGGTGGTCCGGACCGAATCAGACCCCTCCAGGTGGGTCAAGGCATCACCGGGCGGCTCCGCGGCGGCCGCCGCCCGGTCCGCCCGCCGGGTCTCTCCCGAAGAAGCGGTCGGTCCCCCAAATAAATCAGCGAGACATGTGAATCAGGCAATTCATCAGGCCGCGCCAGAGGGCCGCCGACATTTTTGAAAATTCCGTGCGACTTCCCGCGCCGGCCTTCGTTGCATTGGGAAGGCGTGTGGGCTCCACCAGAGGGGGAAGGGTCAGTTGAGACTCTTCAAGCCGGGATGGCCAGCGCGCATCGGGACGGGCGATGATGACCGAGACGATGAGCAATATCCGTAAGTGCCCCCGCTGTGGGTCTGCCCACCCCGCGGGTGTTTCACGCTGCCCTCGGGACACCTCCGAGCCCGCGTCCCCCGCTTCCTACGACTTCGACGACAACGAGGTCACCTTCACGCGCAAGCCGGTTCCGACCCCCGCCACCGCGCGGCCGCTCGTGGTGGCCGCTCCCGCGTCCTTCTCGGACGTGGAGGACGGCGAGGGCGAGGGCTCCTGGGAGAAGTCCGTCGCGCGTGACGTGCTGGTGGGCAAGCAGCTCGGCGACTACGTGGTGAAGCGCCGCATCGGCGCGGGCGGCATGGGCATCGTCTACGAGGGCGAGCACCCCGTCATCGGCCGCAAGGTGGCCATCAAGATCCTCCGCCCGGACTTCGCCGAGGGCGCGCGCTCGCGGGACCTGGCCTCGGAGGCGCGCGCGGCGGCGGCCATCCGCCACCGCGGCATCATCGACATCTTCGGCTTCGGCAGCATCCCCGGCCTGGGGCAGTACCTCGTCATGGAGTACCTGGACGGCGCGCCCCTGGACGAAATCATCGCCCAGCGCGCGCCCATGCTGGAGGTGGAGGTCGTCACGGTGCTGGACGACCTGCTGGGCGCGCTGGGCGCGGCCCACGCGGCGGGCGTCATCCACCGCGACCTCAAGCCGGGCAACGTCTTCGTCGTGCGCGACGGCAGCGGCAACGAGTACGTGAAGGTGCTGGACTTCGGCCTGGCCAAGCGCGCCGAGACGCCCAACGCCACCACGCCGCAGACGCGCGCCAGCATGATGGTGGGCACGCCCGAGTACATGGCCCCGGAGCAGGCCTGCGGACAGCAGGTGGGCCCGCACACGGACCTGTACGCGGTGGGCGTCATCGCCTTCGAGATGCTCACGCGGCGGCTGCCCTTCGAGGGGCCCTCGCCCATGGCCATCGCCGTGCACCACGTGCGCACGCCGGCGCCCTTGCCCTCGCAGTACGTGGACCTGAACCCGGAGCTGGAGTCGCTGGTGATGCGGCTGCTGGCGAAGACGCCGGAAGAGCGCCCGGCGTCGGCGGAGGCCGTGCGCCGCGAGCTGAAGGTCATCCTCAAGCAGCTCTCCAGCGACGCCACGCAGCTGTCGCAGCAGCCCCGGGGCGGGGCGCCCTCCACTGTCTCCCAGGAGGCCGTGGCCGTCCCGGCGCCGGCTCCGCGCGTGCGCACCGAGCGCTTCGGGCCGCCGCCGGGCCGTCGCACCGGGACGCCGCCCGCGTCGGCTCCGGTTTCCCGCCGCGCCACGCCAGCCCCCGTGGCCCCCACGGCCCCGGCCCTGGTGGCGGTGGATGAGACGGAGATGGACCTGTCGGCCATCGACTCGGGCCGCTCGCGCGCGGTGATGTTCGGCGCGGGCGGTGCCGTGCTGCTCGCCCTGCTCGTGGTGGGCGGGGTCTGGATGTCCCGCGACACGGAGCCGCCCTCGCCCATGCCCCGGCCGCTCACCGCGGGGGCCGTGGCCGCGACGACGCAGCTGCGTGAGCTGGCACCGGCCGCCGCGACGCCTCCGGTGCCGGTGGCGGCGCCGCGTGACACGCGCCCCGAGCCGCCCACGTCCGAGGCACGGCCGTCCGCGGACAGCGCGCCGTCCCAGGCAACCCTGGGCGACGTCCACGCGGCGGGCGGGCAGAAGCCGGTGCTGGCCGCCACCATCCTGGCGAAGGACACGCAGCCGTCGCGCGCTTCCGAGGACGCGCCCGTCCGCACCACGCGCCGGACGTCGCGCACGGTGGGCGCGCCGCGTGAAGCCCGCGCCAGTGCCCGCACCGACTCCGGCGCGGAGCCCCGGCCCGCGCCCGAGCCCGCCGTCCCCGGAGTGCTGTCGCTCAAGGTGAAGGGCTTCGTGAAGGACGTTCTCGTGGACGGCCAGAGCCAGGGGCGCAAGTACCAGCTGGAGCTGCCTCCGGGCGTGCACAAGCTCGAGGTGCGTGGCAACGCCTTCACCCAGCCCTACAGCAGCCCCGTCACCATCCTGTCCGGTGAGCGGACCGAGCACCACGTGGTGCTCGAGCCCATCCCGTGAACCCCGCACCGAGATCCAGATGAGGCCGAGCATCCTGTTGTGCGTCCTGTGGCTGCTGCCGTCGGCGGCCCTGGCGCAGTCCCGAGGTGTCGCGCTGTACGAGCGGGGCGAGTACGCCCAGGCCCGCGGCGCGTTGGAGGCGGAGCTGAAGGCTCCGGGCCTCGCCGAGCGTGAGCGCGCCACCGCGCGCCTGTACCTCGCGGCGTCGCTGCACGAGCTCGGAGCGCTGGCCGCGACTCGCACCGAGCTGGAGGAGCTGGCGCGCAGCCACCCGGACCAGCCGGTGGACCCCGCCCTCTTCCCGCCCGAGTTCGTGGTGCTGGCCGCCGAGGCTCGCAAGCGCGTGGTGTCCGAGCGCCGCCCGCCCCCGGAGCCGGTGGAGCGCCAGGAGGTCGCCACGGCGAATCCGTGGGAGACGCCCGAGGTGTCGGAGGAGCCCGCGGAGTCTTCGGGCCGCTCGCGGCTGCTGCCCGAGGTGTTCGGCTTCATGGACCCCTCGGGCAAGTCGGTGGGCGTGGGCGGCGCGCTGACGTACGGCAGCGGCGCGTTCGAGGTGGGCGCGCGCGCGCTGATGGGCACCCAGGTGGCGGCGGGGCTCCAGGTGGGGCTCGTGCTGGGGGACGGTGCCTTCCGTCCGCACGTGGCGCTGCGAGGCACGGCCATCCCCGGGCTGTCCGCGTACGGCGGCGGGCCGGTGGTGGGCGCGCGCTTCGGGCTCGGGCCGAGCTTCACCGCGCTGGTGGACGTGGGCGCCGAGCTCTTCAAAGTCTCCGACGAGAACTACCGCACGTTCGCGCTGACCGCGTCCGCGGGTCTCGGCTTCGACCTGTTGTCTCCGTGATGGAAGGGATGTCCGTGCACCCGCGCTCGCTCCGTGGCGCCCTCGTGGCCGCCGTGTCCTCTTCATTCGCGCTCGTCCTGCTGCTGCCGGCCCTGGCCGCGGCGCAGGTCGTGCAACCCTCCGTCACCTGGAACACGTACCTCGGCGGCGGGACGCTGCCGGACGGCGGCGTCGACTCGAACCGGGACGACCAGATTGAGTCCGTGGCGCTGGCGCTCGACGGCGACGTCGTGGTGACGGGCTGGACGAACTCCCGCACCTTCCCGGCGGACACGGGAATCTCCGGCGCCGCCGCGAGCAAGAAGGACGTCTTCGTCGCCCGCTACTCCGCGGATGGCCAGACACTGCGCTGGGCCCGCGTCTTCGGCGGCGCCGAGGACGACATCGGCACGCGCGTGGTGGTGACGCCCGACGGCGCGACATTCGTCGTGGGCACGACGCGCTCGAACCTCGTGCAGGTCCCCCTGTCCGTGCGCTACAGCTTCCAGGGACGGGTGGATGGCTTCATCGCGCGCCTGGACCTGGAGGGCGTGATTGACTGGTTCATGTATCTGGGCAGCACGCTCGATGACGAGGCCCGCGACGTCGTCCTGGGACCACCGGGGTCGAACCTGCTCTACGTCGTCGGAAGGACGGGCAAGGATGATGGCCCCCTCAGCAAGTCCGACGACACGCCCATCCCCTTTCCTCCGGACAACGCGCAGAGCAACGAGCGGCTCCGTGCCTTCGAGGCCTTCGTCTCCCAGGTGGACGTGGCCTCGCCCGGGGACCCCGTCGTCCGGTGGACCCGCATCCTCAAGAGCGACGAGAACGACAACGCGTACTCGGTGACGTCCCAGGGGGACGCGGTGTTCGTGGGCGGCATCCTGGGGTCGACCTTCAAGAGTGACTCCACCCTCGTCCTCAATTCCTTCGGCTCGGGGGACAACGACGGCTTCGTCGCGCGGCTGGAAAGGGATGCCGGCGTTTCCTGGTTCCGCTACGTGGGCGGAAGCGGCAATGACGAAGTGCGGTCGGTGCTGGCACGGCCGGATGGCGGCGTCGCCGTCGTGGGCAACACCGACTCCTCGGGCGCACCGGTGCCAGGCGGCGGCACGGATGTCTTCGTGCTCAACCTGGGCGCGGACGGCTTCCCGGTGGGTGTCGGTCTTCGCGTGGGCGAAGACAAGAGCAGCGGCAACGAGCGGACCGAGGGCCATGCCGCCATGGACCCGTACGGCAACGTCTACGTCGGCGGCAGGACGACCTCGTCGTCGAGCTTCGCCGTCAACGCTTTCGACTCCCTCTTCGCTGGCAACGCCAACAACAACTCCGACGGGTTCGCCGCCATGGTGAATCCGGTGGATGGCATCCTCTGGAAGTCCTACGTGGGCGGGCTCGCCACGAGTGACGAGTGGGTGCGGGGCCTCGCCGCGGGCCACGGGGGCCGGCTGACGTTCGGTGGCCATTCCAATGCGTCTGACGTGCTCCTCGTGGATGCGGGAGTGGACCTCGTGTCCAACGGTGGCACGGACGGCTTCCTCTTCAGCGTGGCCGTGGACTCCACTGCGCCCACCCCGGGCACGGTGTCCGCTCAAGTGTCTCCGTCGGGGACGCTCACCGCGACGTGGTCGGGCTTCAATGACCCCGAGCTGTCGCTCACCTACGAGTGGGGCATCGACATCTTCCCGGGGACCGACCGGGTGCGGCGCTATGAGTTCGTGGGCAGCGAGCTCACCGCCATGCTGCCCCTGTTCCAGCCGGCCCAGGAGGGCCCCTTCTACGTCACCGTGCGCGCCACCAACGCCGTGGGCCTGTCCGTCACCGCGTCCTCGAATTCCTTCATGCCAACGCTGAAGCCGGATGCCGGTTCGGATGCGGGCACCGACGCGGGCACCTCCGATGGTGGCACTGCTTCGGATGGTGGGACGTCCGACGGCGGCAGTGGCTCGGATGCGGGCGTCACGGACGGTGGCTCCTCCGACGGTGGCGAGGATGATGGAGACCCCCGCTCTCCGCTCGGCTGGTCCTGCGCGTCGGGCGGGAGCTCGGGCACGCTGGCGCTCACCGTGCTGGGGGTGGTGGGCGTGCTGCTCGCGATGCGTCGCGAGCGGACGGCAGTGGCCCGCGAGCAGGCGCGCGGCTCACGGCGCTGAGCGGGTGTGGAGGAATGGGTGGCCCTGACTCCCGGGGCCCCCTGAGTGGAGGCCCGCACCGGAGCTGACAGCTCACCTGGGTGGGCCGCCGCTCAGCAGTCGCAGGTATGCGTCCAGCACGGTGCGCGCGTGCGCGGCCCAGGTGAAGCGCGAGGCACGAGCGAGGCGGGCCTCGCGCGGCGGGGGAGGGCGGCTTCCGGTGAGGAGCGCGTCCACGGTGTCCGCCCACGCCGGCACTTCGCCCACGGGACAGTAGGCACAGGTCTCCGCGCCCACCTCGCGCAGCACGGGCAGGTCACTGGCCACCACGGGCGCGCCGCACGCGAGGGCCTCGATGACGGGCAGGCCGAAGCCCTCCGCCTCGCTCGTCACCAGCACGGCCCGGGCGCGTCGGTAGAGTCCCGCCAGCGTGGGCCGGTCCTGGCGCGGCGGCTGGAGCAACGCATCGCCGATGCCGAGCGTCTCCACCTGCGCGCGCTGCGTGGCGTTCAGCGTGCCGCCTTGCTGCACCAGCCGTAGCTCCGGGTGCCGGGCGCGGAGCGCGGCGAAGACGGCGAAGAGCACGTCCAGCCGCTTGCGAGGAATCGCGCTGCCGACGTGCAGCAGATAGGGCCGGCCGCCGAGGGGAGCGAGCACGTCCTCGCTCCGGTCGCCCGGCACCGGCTCGGGGCGGTACTCCGGTGACACGCCGTAGGGCGCCCAGACGAGCCGCGACGCGTCCACCACGCCGCGCGCGAGCAGCTCCGAGCGCACCGCCTGGGTGCTGTGGAAGACGAGCGCGGCGCGCTCCAGCCCCGCGAGCTGGGCGCGGGCCATGAGGCGGAACCAGGCCGGGCGCGGCTCGCGCTGGGGCTCCAGCACGGAGCGGAACGCGTCCAGGTCATGGCAGAAGACACCGGTGCGTCCTGCGGGCAGCGCGTGCACGAGCTGCGCGTAGGTGTGGTCCACCACGTGGAAGGCGTCGTACCGGGCGCGCGAGCGCAGCACGTGGCCCGGGTACAGGCCGAAGCGGGTGAGGAGGCGGTCCACGTTGAAGGCCGCGTTGCGCGTGCCCAGGCGCGGCAGCCGGCGCGCCACGGAGGGCATGGCCGGGCGCACGCTGACGGCGGAGACCTCGGTGGGGTGGGCGGAGAGTCCCTCCAGGAGTGCCTCGCCCACCAGGTCCATGCTGGGCCAGCCCTCTTCGCGCGGGTCCATCAACAGCGCGAGCCGGGGCGGCGAAGCATGCGTGGGGCTCATGGTGCGTCCTCGCACGCGGCCATCCGCGCGCATTGGCGCGGTGAGGTTGGCATGGAGCTCTGGCTCATGGTGCGTCCCCGCGCGGCTCCACTCTCACATTCGGGCGCGGTGAGGTTGGCATGGAGCTCTGGCTCATGGTGCGTCCCCGCGCGGCTCGACCATCGCATTCGGGCGTGGCGAGGCTGGCCTGGAGCCCCGGCTCACGAGCGCGTCCCTTCCGCCCCGGGACGCAGCAATGCCTCCACCGTGCGCTCCAGCGCGAAGCGCTCGCGGTACACCCGCGCGGCGCGCTCGCCCAGCGCGGCGCGTGCCTGGGCGTCGGACAGCAGCCGCTCCGTGGCCTGTATCAGCGGCTCCGGCGCCGTGCCCTCCACCAGCTCCACCGCGCCGAGCCCGCGCCACATCGGCTCCGTGAGGTGGCCCGTGTTCGTGACGAGCGGCCTGCCCAGCGCCAGCCCCGCCATGGTGGTGGTGCGCCGCGCGCTCACGCCATCCGGGTAGGGCTGCACCAGCACGTCACACGCCGCGAGGTGCGCCACCACGTCCTCCGGCGCGAGCGAATCCCGCGTCACCCACCGCCCCGCCAGCTCCGGGTGGCGCGCGCCCAATGCCTCACCAAACGCCCGGCTTCCCCGCCCCAGCAGCAGCGCCTTCCGCTCCGCGCCCGCGCGCAGCAGCGGCACCAGCACCGCCTCCAGCGGCCCGGCGGTGAGCGCGCCATAGGTGCCGAAGTGTCCCAGCCACGGCCCCGCGCCCAGCGCCGAGCGCACCGCCGCCACCGCGCCCGGGGAGGCCTCGGGAGGCAGGGTGCTGGGCACCGGCCTCCACTCCGCGCGGCGGCGCACGCGGGCGGGCAGGTGCTCCGCCCAGGTGGGAATGGAGACGAAGACGCGGTCCGCCGCCCCGGCCACCAGCCGCAGCATCACCCGCGTGGTGCCCGCGAGCACCTGGTGCCGCAGCGGCGCGCGCGGGCTCCACGGGTACACCACCTCGTGGAAGAACACCCAGCGCTCGTCCTTCCGCCGCGCGGCGAACCACGCGCAGAAGGGCACGTTCATCGCCTTCATGCCGAACGCATGCGGCACGTACTGGAGCAGCAGCCGGCGGGGCCCCCGACACGCATCCAGCCCGCGCGCCAGCTTCGTCAGCCCCACGGGCGTGAAGAGGCCGGGGACGCGGTGCACGGTGACGCCGTCCTCTCCGTGCACGCCCGCGTCACCCGGCGCCCAGACGTGGACCTCCTGCCCGGCGCGGACGAGCGCGGTGGCCACCTGGCGCGTGTAGTCGCTGACGCCGCCCGGCTGGGGCGGGTACTCGCCCGTGAGGACGTGCCACGCGGGGGCGGTGGAGGAGGAGGGCATGGGGCCACGGCTCCGGCCACCGGGCCGGAGCTAGGACGCCTCCATGTCGCGGATGGCGAGCAACTGGAAGGCGTGGCGCGGAAAGCGCGTGGCGAAGGGCTCGGTGAGGATGGACAGCCGGCTGCCAATCCGGAAGGGCCGGATGGTCGGCAGCGCGTAGTCACCGCGCAGCGGCTTCCATCCGCTCATGCCGGTGACGCGGTAGCCGCGCAGCTCGAAGTCGTAGACCTCCCAGCCGGAGCGGTGCACCTGGTGCACGTTGCTGTCCCACTCGTCCTGGGGGAGGAAGCCGTTGGGCGTGAAGATGATGACGCGCTTGCGGGCCATCGACTCCATCATCTCCAGCAGCCGGAATCCGTCCTGCTTCTCGAAGTGCTCGATGACGTCCAGCGCGACGACGGCGTCGAAGCTCTTGGGGCCGAAGCGGTGGCCTGCGTCCAGCAATTCCATCTGGTGGTATTCGCGGTGGATGCCCGCGGCGCGGCTGCGCTCGATGCTCGTCGCGTGGCCGTCGATGCCCACCGTGTGGGGAATCTGGCTCGAGAAGGTGTGCAGCGGCGAGCGGGAGCCACAGCCGATGTCCAGCACGCTGTCGCACGTGCCCACCAACGCCTCCTTCAGCGTACGGTGGAGGACCTCGTGCTCACCGACGAGCACCTCGCGCTTCAGGAACTGGAAGAGATTGCCGCCAGGGAGCATGCGGCGGGGGACCGTAGCCCCGCCGCTCCGTCCCTCGCAACAAGCGCGCGAGCATCCAGGCGGGCGTCCGCGCCCCGCCTCCGTGCCTGCCCGGCGGTGCGTCCACGCAGGGCAAGCAAGCCTCCAGTCTCTACATGGGCGCCTCGCGTTGCTTGTAGGGCTGGAGCGCCACCGGTAGCATTTCGCCCCCTGCTCGTGCCGCGCGCTTTCCGAAGGCATGTCGATTCGGACAGGCCCTCCTGAATGAAGGACGCGGCGGCGCGGGCCGCCCAGGACCATGACTGAAACAGCGGTACCCGAGGTCAGCACTGGAGAGGTGAAGGCGCGTGCCCTGAAGGGCATGTTCGTGCTGGCTGCCCGCACCGTGGCCTCGCAGGGGCTGCGGGTGGTGAGCGCGCTGTTCCTGTCCCGGCTCCTGTTCCCCTCGGACTACGGCCTGTTCGGCATCGTGTCCTACGCGGCGTCGCTGGGCGTGTTCCTCGGAGACCTGGGCCTGAGCGCCGCGCTGGTGCGCCAGCCGCACGAGCCCACCCGCGACGAGACGTTCACCATCTTCTGGTGCCACCAGGCGCTCACCGCCGTCATCGTCGCCGCCGTGTGCGCGCTCGCGCCCCGGCTCACGGAGGGCTACGCCCTGGGCGAGGGCGCGGTGCCCATGGTGTGCGCCCTGGCGCTGGGGCTGTTCCTGTCCTCGCTGCGGGTGATTCCGCTGATGGCGCTGGAGCGCAAGCTCGCGTTCCCCGTCATCGCCCGCGCGGAGCTGATTGAGAACGTGGTGCAGGTCATCACCACCATCTCCCTGGCGGCGCTCGGCTTCGGCGCGTGGGCGCTGGCGCTGGGCGGCCTCGTGCGCGGGGGGGTGGGGCTGGTGCTGGTCTGGTGGGCCTCGCCGTGGCGGCCGCATGGCGCGTTCCGGCTGGACGTGCTCAAGCGCCTGCTCGGCTTCGGGCTGGCGTTCCAGCTTCCCCCGCTGGTGGGGGCGATGGTGGCCGGCTGGGTGCCGCTGGTGGTGGGCGGCATCCTCGGCAAGGAGGCGGTGGGGCTGGTGAACTGGGCCTGGGCGCTGGCCTCCACGCCGATGATGCTCAGCATCGTCCTCAACCGCGTGGCCTTCCCCGCCTACTGCCGCCTGCAGGAGGACCCGGCCGGCTTCGCGGAGTACCTGCGCACGTCGCTGCGCCGGCTGTCCGCGGTGCTGCTGGTGGCCATTCCGTGCGTGGTGCTGGTGCTGCCGGTGGCGGTGCCGCTCTTCTTCGGCGAGCGCTGGGTGCCGGCCGTGGGGCTGGTGCAGTGGTTCAGCCTGGAGTGCGTGCTCACCACGCTGACGGGCCTGCTGGCCACGGCGCAGAACGCGGGCGGGCGCCCGTGGGAGCGGCTGGCCGTCGTCGTGGGCGTGGGCGCGGTGAAGTGGGGTGTGGGCACGTGGGCCATCCAGCGCTTCGGGCTGGCGGCCATCGGGCCCCTGGGCGTGCTGGTGGGACTGGCGGAGCTGTGGGTGACGGCGTGGCTGGTGGCGCGCCTCAACCCGGCCCTGCGCGGGCTGGTGTCGCAGGTGGTGGAGCCCTTCGTCACGGTGGGGCTGCTGCTGGCGGGCGCGTGCGCGGCGGTGCTGTCGCTGCCGGGGGCCGGCAATGTGATGAGGGCGCTGGTGGGGGCGGTGCTGTTCGCGGGGCTGGTGCTGGCGCGCGAGCGGTTGCCGGGGACGCTGTCGCTCCTCGGCGAGCTGAAGGGCATCCTGGGCTTCGTCCGGGCACGGCGGGCGGCGCGGGCCGCCCCGGTGAGCCCGGCTTCGTGATGAAGGACGCGAGCGATTCGATGAAGAAGGTCGACCTGGTCATCTCCATCGTCAACCACTCCAATCCGGAGTTGCTGCACGACTGCCTGCGCACGCTCTACGCGACGACGCGCGACATCACCTTCGAGGTGTGGATTGTCGACAACGCCACCGACGGGCGCGGCGTGGAGGCCATGCGGCGCGACTTCCCGCAGGTGCGCTGGCTCTTCAACACCGGGCGCAAGGGCTTCTCCGCCAACCACAACCAGGTGCTGCGCGCCGCGCGAGGCCGCTACATCTGCATCTTCAACGACGACACCATCGTCCACGAAGGGGCCTTCGACGCGCTGGTGCGCTTCATGGACGAGCACCCGCGCGTGGGCATGGCGGGCGCGCGGCTGCTCAACGCCGACGGCACCATCCAGAACTGCACCTTCCGGCCCATGTCGCTGTCCGGGCAGCTCTTCGACCTCGTCTTCCTGCCGCGCCCGCTGCACTTCCTGAAGCGGAGGGAAATCGACCCGGCGCAGTACGGGCACGAGGAGGCCCGGGTGAACTGGGTGCTCGGCGCGTGCATCGTGGTGCGCGAGGAGACGCTGGCGGAGGTGGGCCTGCTGGACGAGGCGATGTCCCCGCTGGGCAACACCGAGGACACCGACTGGTGCGTGCGGGCGTGGAAGGCGGGCTGGGAGGTGGCCTTCTGTCCGGAGGCGGTGATTACGCACCTGTCGAGCCGCTCGTTCCGGCCGTCCGCGACGGGGCCGGACAAGGTGCGAGTCGAGCTGTGGCGCACGCGGCTGGCGTACTTCCGCAAGCACCACGGCCGGCTGCACGAGGTGGCGATGCGGGCCATCCTGGTGGGCACGCTGCCGTACAACGCGGCGGTGCTGACGCAGACGCTGCTGCGCGGGCGCACCAACCTGACGGAGTACCGCCGGCAGCTCTCCACCTTCCTGCGCATCTCCGAGATGGGCCTGCGCGCCCGGGTGTGAGAGGCCGTCCGGGCATGCCGCTCTTCTCCATCGTCATCCCCACGTACAACCGGGCGCGGCTGCTGGAGGAGACGCTCGCGTCGGTATTCGCGCAGGAGGAGACGGACTACGAGGTGCTCGTCGTGGACGACGGGTCCTCCGACGACACGCTGGAGACGCTGGCCCGGTACGGCGAGCGGGTGCGCGTGTTCCAGCAGCGCAACGCGGGCCCGGGCGCGGCGCGCAACCTGGGCATCCAGGAGGCCCGGGGCGAGTACGTCGTCTTCCTCGACAGTGACGACCTGTGGTTCCCGTGGACGCTGGCCACGTACCGGCAGGTGCTGCGCGAGCAGGGCGGGCCCTCGGTGGTGATGGGCACGGCGGCGTCCTTCACGCGGCGCGAGGAACTGGCCGGCGTGACGCGCGAGCCTCCCAGGGTGGTGCGCTTCGCGGACTACCTGGCCAGCGCGGAGGACCGGACGCCGCGCACGGCGTGCGTGGTGGCGGTGCGCACGGAGGCGCTGCGGCGGGTGGGCGGCTTCACCCCGCTGCGCATCAACGGCGAGGACTACGACTTGCTCTACCGGCTGGGCACGGAGCCGGGCTTCGCGTGGGTGCGCGCGCCGGTGACGGTGGGCTACCGCCAGCACGGGGGCTCGTCGTCCACCGCGCTGGAGCTGAGCTTCCAGGGCACGCTGTACCAGTTGGAGCAGGAGCGGCAGGGGCGCTACCCGGGAGGCGCCGCCCGCAGGCGCGAGCGGCTGGAGATGCTCCTCTACAACCTGCGCCACGTGTCGCAGTGGCTCCTGTCGCTGCGGCGGGTGGACCTGGCGCTGGCGCTGTACCGGCGCGGGCTGCCCTTCCACCTGGCCGCACCGCGCTGGCGCTACGTGCTGGGCTTTCCGCCGTGGGCGGTGGCGACCACCGTGCGCCAGCGCATGACGGGGCGCTGAAAGGGCGCGGGCCGTCTCCAGCGGCCTCAGCCCAGCAGTCCGCCGAGCATCCCGCCCAGGCCGCCGCCGCCCGGGGTGTTGCCGCCACCGCCGCCCGCGCCGGCCAGCATGGGCACCACCGAGAGAATCTTCCCGACGAGCCCCGGGTCCAGCCGCGACTTGAGGAAGTTGAGGAGCAGCGGGGCCACGAGCGTTGCCTTGCTCGAGTCGATGTTGAAGCGGCCCAGCAGCGAGACGACGGCGGCCACCTCACCGGCCTGCGCCGCCGCGCCGCCGAGCGCGCCCAGCATGGCGCCCATGCCGCCACCGCCACCTCCGCCGCCTCCGCCGTCGTTGCCCGCCACGAGCCCACCGAGGGCGCCCATGAGCCCGCCGCCGCCCTGCTGCTGCGCGGGAGCCGCCGCGCCCGCGGCCTGCTGCCAGGAGTCCATCTCCGGGATGGCGCTGCCCATCTGGTTCGCGGCGTCCGGGCCCAGCTTCTCCTTCACCGTGCCCTGCACCAGCTTGAGCAGGGAGCCCGCCACTCCCTGTGCCTGCGTACCGTTCACTCCGAGCTGCTGCGAGAGCTGTCCGATGAGGTCCATCCCGTGGCTCCTTCCGTGTGACGAGGCCTGCGTCCGCCTGGAAGGTGCCTTTTAGCGAGAATCGCCCCCGGCCACGCAATGACTGACGCGGAAGCGTTGAGAAAGGACACGGGGAGCCCAGCGCCTGTCATGGCCTCCCGCGTCCCCAGGGCGGCTGCCCTCCTGCCCACCGGGCGCTCCCAGCCGTCCCGGCATGGGACTGCGCATCTTCGTGCGAGTCAGTCAGCCGAAGCAGGAGGTGAGCGATGGACGAGGCGACCTCGGTGGGCGTCGAGGCGACGAAGGAGCCGTCCCACGACACGTCGAGGGCGTGGGGAGGCATCGACCTGGGGGGGACGAAGATAGAGGCCGTGGTCATCGACACGGCGGGCGCCGTCCTCGGACGGGCCCGGCACCCGACGCCGGGGGACGGCTCCGTGCAGGACGTGGTGCAGGCGATGTATGGCGCGCTGCTGGAAGCCACGCGCCTGGCGGGCACCACCCCGCAGCAGCTCGCGGGCGTGGGTGTGGGGGCGCCCGGCTCGGTGAACGCCAACGACGGCACGCTGGGGCACGTCAGCAACGTGGGCAAGGGCTGGAGGGAGCCGTACCCCGTGGCCGCCGACCTGGGCGACCTCGTGGGGGGCCGGGTGCTGCTCGGCAATGACGTGCAGGTGGCCGTGGCGGCGGAGTACCGCCTGGGCGCTGGCCGGCCGTACCGCTCGGTGCTGGGCGTGTGGTGGGGCACCGGCGTGGGCGGCGGGATGGTGCTGGACGGCGTCCCCTGGCGGGGGCGCGGCGCGGCGGGAGAGATTGGCCACGTGGTGGTGAAGCCGGGCGGCGCGCGGTGCGGCTGTGGCCGGCGCGGCTGCATGGAGGCCTACGCGGGTCGCGCCTCCATGGAGCGCAGGGCGCGCAAGGCCGAGCGCAGTGGCGAGAAGACGATGCTCTTCGACCTGATGCGCAAGAAGGGACGTCCGCGCCTGACGAGCAGCATCTGGGACAAGGCGCTCGCGGAGGAGGACGGGGTGGCGACGTGGCTCATCGACCGGGCCGTGCGGATGCTCGGCGCGGGGGTGGCTTCCGCCATCAACCTGCTGGACGTGGAGGCCGTCATCCTCGGCGGAGGGCTGGGCACGCGGCTGGGGCCCGCCTATGCCGGGCGCATCCACGATGCGATGCGCCCACACATCTTCGTCCCCGAGCGGCAACCCCCGGTGCTGGTGGTCGAGCTGGGCGAGCTGTCCGGGGCCATTGGCGCCGCGCTGCTTTCCCAGCCTCCGATGAAGTGAGGACCTGAAGCGCGCAGTCGCTCCTCCGGCCGGATGCCCGGCTGGTCGCTGTTGACCGCGAGAGGCCGTGGAAGACAATGGCGCGCCCGCTGCCCCGGGCCCCCACCTCATGTCCTCACCGGCTCAACCGACAGCTCCGCGCAGGGATGGCCTGGATGTGATGCGGGCCGTGGCCATCCTGGCGGTGCTCGTCTTCCATGCGCCGGCCGTCGTCCACGACGCGCTGCCCATGGCCCTGCGGGCGGCCTTCGCGCACGGGTGGATGGGGGTGGACCTGTTCTTCGTCCTCTCCGGCTACCTCGTGGGCCGGCAGGTGTTCGGCCGGCAGGCGGAGCAGGGTGGGGTGGCGGAGCTGCGCACCTTCTGGCTCAAGCGCTGGGGCCGCACGCTGCCGCTCTACTACGTCGTGCTCGCGCTCTACGCGCTCAAGCCGTGGGCCTTCGGCACGCCCTTCGTCGGCGGGGGCTGGCACTACGCGCTCTTCCTCCAGAACTTCACCGGGCTGAGCGACTTCGTGCAGAGCTGGTCTTTGTGCGTGGAGGAGCACTTCTACCTGGTGCTCCCCCTGCTGGCCTTCGGGCTGCGGGGGCGGCAGTGGCCCGCCTGGGTGTGGTGCCTGCCCATCGCCCTGAGCTTCGCCGCTCGCTGGCTGACCTGGAGGGAGCTCCCGGCGGGGCTGCCGCTCGCACAGCTCCCCGCGCTCCTGTCCTGGCCCACGCTGCACCACCTGGACGGGCTCGCGGTGGGCGTGTTCCTGGCGAAGACCGCGCCCGTCTGGCAGCGGTGGGCGGCTTCATGGCGCGCGGCCTGTGGTGTCCTGGGCGCCGTCGTGCTGGCCGTCACCGTGGGCGTGTGTGGCCCCATGCTGGCGGGGGTGGGCGCGCTGTGGGTCTTCACGGGCCTGTCGGTGGGCTTCGGGCTGCTGCTGGTGGGCACCGAGTCGATGCAGCTCCCCGCCGGGCCGCGCTGGGGCATCTACCAGGTGGCGGTGCTCTCCTATGGCGCGTACCTGTGGCACGGCTTCGTGGTGCGGGTGCTCGAGCGCACGCACGTGTCCCTGGGCTCGTGGCCCCTGGACCTGCTCGTCTACCTGGGCGCCACGCTGGCGGTGGCCTGGGTGACGTACGTCACGGTAGAGCTGCCCGGCCTCAAGTGGAGGGACCGGCTGCTCGCGCGCTTCGAGGACCGCGCCCTGGAGCAGAGGCTGGCGCCCGTGCCGGCCGACAAGCCCGCGGGCCCGTGAAGGTCGCCAGCCGCGACAGCAGCCAGGCGACTGGGGGGCCGGTGAAAGCCATTGCCGTCGCTTTGCTTCGTGGAGCCAGAGCCTCGCGAGGATATAGGCTCGCGCGCTGGCGGGATTTCGCCTGACTGTCTCTTGGAGTTGCCAGAGTTGAGCCGCCGCCCCCACAGCCCCCCGTCGCTCTTCTTCGCGAAGAAGTCGCCTTCCGTCTTCTGGCCCTGCGTCGCCGTCATCCTGGCCGCCGCCGGGCTCGTGGCCGCGACGGAGCTGACCATCGCGGCGTTCTCCCCCGCGGGTCTCCAGGGCATCCATGAGCGCAACCCGTGGTCCATGGCCATCAGCGTGGGCGTCATCACCGCGGTGGCGGGCCTGCTGTGGACGGCGACGAACCGGCTCGGCGTCGCGCTGACGCTGGTGGGCGCGGGCCTGCTCTTCACGTCCTCGGTCCACATCCGGAAGCTCCAGCTCATCGGCCGGCCGCTGCTGCCGTGGGACTTCCTCGAGTGGCGGCAGGTGACGTCGCTCGCGCCCACGCTCCTGCCGGGCGCCGGGACGTTCCTCGCCATCCTCGCGGGCCTGCTCGTGCTGGCCGCCTTCGTGGCCGGGGTGCGTGCCGTGCGGCGCGGCCAGCCCCGCTTCCCGCTGCCCAGGCTCGCGCGTGCGGGCCTCGCCGCGGCGTCGCTGGTGTACCTGCTCGCCATCACCTTCTACGCGCACGTGCCGCTGCTGCCGAAGGCGTTCATGCGCTTTGGCGTCATGCACCAGGTGTGGGACCAGCGCTCCAACTTCCAGATCAACGGGCTGCCGCTCATGCTGCTCTGGAACTGGGAGGGCCTGCGCCTGGAGCCGGGGGGCGCGTACTCGGCGCAAGGGGTGCGCACCGCCCTGGGGCGTGACGCGGAGCCCCCCGCCCGGCCTCCGGAGCCGGTCGACGTCATCATCTACATGGCCGAGTCGCTCTGGGACCCGACGCAGCTCGGCGTGCCCCTGAGCACGGACCCGCTGCCCTTCCTTCGTGGCCTCATGGCCAGGCACAGCTCCGGCCACCTCATCAGCCCGACGTTCGGCGGTGGCACGGCCAACGCCGAGTTCGAGCTGCTGACGGGCATGTCGGCGTCGTTCGCCCCCGACGGCTCCTTCCCCTACCAGCACTACGTGATGAAGCCCGTGGAGGCGCTGCCCTCGCTGTTCCGCGATGCCGGCTACCACACGGCCGCCATCCATCCCTTCCATGCCTGGTACTGGAGCCGCGACGTGGTGTACCCGCTGCTCGGCTTCGACGAGTTCCAGTCCCTCTCCGACTTCGCGGACGCGAAGCTGGAGGGGCCCTGGGTGTCGGACGATGCGCTCGTGGACCGCATCCTCGCGCAGCTCGCGGATGAGCGCCGGTCGCGGTTCATCATGGCCATCACCATGTCGACGCACGGCCCCTACAGCCTCCCGCTCACCGGCAAGGAGGAGGTGCAGGTGCTGGGGAAGCTGTCGCCCGACAACGCGCTCCTGCTGACGAACTTCGCGCACAAGGTCCGCCAGACGGACCGCGCTCTGGAGCGGCTGGTGCGGGTGCTGGAGTCGAGGCCGCGCAAGACGCTGCTGGTCGTCTTCGGCGACCACCTGCCCATGCTCGGGCCCAACTACTCCCTCTACCGGGAGGCGGGGTTCCTGAAGGAGCCGTGGACGGACGCGCAGCGCGAGCGCATGGCCGAGGTGCCGGTGCTCCTCTGGTCGAACTTCGCGATGCCGAAGCAGGACGTGCACCTGAGCATGGGGCAGCTCGCGCCGCGCATCCTCGAGGCGGCCGGGATGAAGCCCCACGGCTTCTTCGCCTTCCTGGAAGGGCTGTCCCGAGCGGTCCCCGTGGTGCGGGGTGACCTGCTCAAGAGCGCGGCGGGCGAGTACCTGCCGCTGACGGAGCGGGACGCCGTGTCACCGGCACCGGGCTCGTCGGCTGAGTGGCTGCGGCGCTACCGCCTGCTCACGTATGACCGGCTGGTGGGCGAGCGCTACAGCGTGCTTCCGGCGGCGCATGGGGAGCAGCTGGCCGGCGGGAAGTGAGCAGGCGCTCTGCGCGACCTCGGCGCGACACAGGCTGAAGTGATGTGAGCGGGTGCTCAGCGCGACTTCGGCACGACAGGCTGGAGGGGAGCGGGGCGCTCAGTGCGAGCCCGGCGGCTGGGGCGCGGCGGGCTGGAGCCCCGGAAGCCGGAGCCGCTGGAGCAGCGCGGGAGGCCGGTCCTTGAGCTTCAGCGCGGGCTTCTCCACCAGGTGCCAGGACAGCGCGGACAGCGCCACCACCGCGGGAAGGGACACCGCCGCGTTCAGCCACCACGGCATGCTCGCGCCGTACAGCGCGCTCACCACCTGCTGCACGGGGAAGGCGTAGACGTAGACGCCATACGAGAAGTCACCCCAGCGGCCGAAGCCCGCCAGCGCGCCCGCCGGCAGGTAGGCGAGGTACAGCACCACGTACGCGCCGAACAGGCCGGTGCCGATGCGGCCGTACCCGAGGCGCGCCATGACGAGCCACCCCGCCGTGCACGCCAGCGCCAGCCACGGGCTCATCCGCACCCGGTCGCGCCACAGGTACAGGGCCACGCCGCCACCGAAGTACAGGTAGAGCTCCGGCCAGAAGCCCAGCCGCCCGGTGACGAACGTCGCCACCGCCGCGCCCACCCAGCCGAAGGCCACCATGCCCTTGCGCAGCAGGCCCGACAGCCCCAGCGCCAGCGTCAGCAGGTAGAAGCCCACCTCGTACTTCAGCGTCCACAGCGAGCCGTTGACGGCGTTCGAGTACACGTTGGTCTCGAAGACGCCGGGCAGGTTCCACTGCGGGAAGGCGAGGGTGAAGTTGCGCAGCCAGTACAGGTGCGTGTCCGCCGCGGTGAAGTAGTCGCGCAGCGGCAGCGTGGTGAAGGCCGGGCCGAGCACCAGGGTGGTCAGCACCAGCATCACCCCCAGGCCCGGGAAGATGCGCAGCACGCGCGCCCAGGTGAAGCGCGCCAGGTCCGGCGTGCGCTCCCAGCTCCGGGTGATGAGCACGCCGCTGATGACCAGGAACACCGCCACGCACAGCCGTCCCAGCGAGAGCTGGCCGCGGGTGAAGACGTCCAGGGGCTCCACCGTGCCGCGGCCCTCGCCCAGCGGGAAGGCGTGGCTGACGATGACGCCCGCCGCCGCCGCGAAGCGGAGGAAGTCGAGGTTGTTGCGGCGGCCTTCGAGGCACGCCTGCAGCGTCGGTCGGGAGGAAGGGGACATGAAGGGGCGGGCCGCCCATTGTCGTCCGGGGGGCCAGCGCGTCAATAGCGACCAGGGAGGCGGCCGTCCGCAGGGATGGAGGGAACGAAGAGGTCGCCATTCCTCGGCGCGATGGCCTAGAAGGCACGCCTTCGCATGCGAGTCCTCCTCGGCATCCACCATCCGCTGGACCCGAACCTGGGCGCCCCGGGCGTGACGCTCGCGCTGGGACAGGCGCTGGCGGCGCTGGGCTGCGAGGTGGACTACTACAGCTACCACGAGGCGTTCCCGGACACGCGCGAGCACGGCTCGCTGCACGGCGTGCGCTTCCCGTGGAAGGTCGCCGCGCACCTGACGCGCGAGGCCCGCGGATACGACGTCCTCGACATCACCACCGGGGATGCGTGGGCCTGGGCGCGCCTGGGCCGGCCCGGCGCGCGTGCGCGCCATGCGCTGGTGACGCGCAGCCACGGCCTGGAGCACACCTTCTCCGAGCGGCTGCGCGCGTCCGCGCGTGAGGGCCATCTTCACCTGAGCTGGAAGTACCCGCTCTACCATGGGGGCTTCCGCCTCTGGGAGGTGCGCCAGTCGCTGCTGCTGGCGGACCACGCGGTGCTCCTCAACACGCTCGACGCCGCGTACGCGCGCGAGCGCCTGGGCGTGCCCCCAGGCCACCTCAGTGTCATCCCGCACGGACTGGATGCGCCCTTCCACGGGCTGCCGCCGCCCCGGCCTTCCGCCCCTGGCGCGCCGCTGCGCGTGGCGTGCGTGGGCAGCTGGCTGCCGCTGAAGGGCCGCGACGAGATGGTGGCCGTCGCCACCCGGCTGCACGCGGAGGGCGTCGCCTTCTCGCTGTCGCTGTACGGCACGGGCGCGAAGGAGGACGAGGTGCTCGCGGCCTTCCCCGCGCAGGTGCGGGAGCGGCTGCGCGTGGTGCCCCGCTATCCGCGCACCGAGTTGCCACGGCTGCTGGAGTCCGAAGAGGTCCTCCTCTTTCCCAGCCACTCGGAAGGCTTTGGCATGGCGCTGGTGGAGGCCATGGCCTGCGGCCTGGCACCGGTGTCGTCGCCAGTGGGCGTGGCACCGCAGGTGGTGAGGAATGGGCAGACAGGCCTGCTCATCCCCATTGGCGACGTGTCGGGTCTGGTGGGTGCACTGCGCGCGTTCGCGGAGAACCGTGAACAATTGCAGTCACTGCGTCAGGCAGCGCAGTCCGAGGTGCGAAGTCTTACGTGGCGAGACATCGCCGCTCGCACCCTCTCGCTCTACGAGACGCTTCTCCGCAACCAAAGAAAGCCATGAATTCCGCCTGGTTGGTGGCTGGAGGAGCAGCCGTGGGGTCCATTCGTTATCTCACACTTGAGTGCATTGACGCGCCAGGCCAGGGGCCGTCACAGTGGTGAGTGGCTCAACCGAATGATCACCCTCTTCGTCGCGTTCCTCGTCTCCCTGATGGTTGCCCTGGTGCTCACGTTGCTCGTGCGCAACCGGGCCGTGGCGTGGGGGTGGCTGGACCAGGCCAATTCCAGTCGGAAGGTGCACGTCCGTCCCATCCCGCGTCTGGGAGGCATTGGCATCGTCGGCGGCTTCTTCGCGCCGCTGTGCGCGCTGTTCCTGGTGGACTCGGGCGTGGGGCACCACTTCCGCTCCCACCACGAGCTGGTGGCGGGCCTCTTCATCGGCGGCGCGGTGATTGCGGCGCTGGGCCTGTATGACGACCTGAAGGGCGCGGGCGCGCGGCTGAAGTTCGGGGTGCAGTTCGCGGTGGCGCTGGGCCTGTACGCGATGGGCTTCCGCATCGACGTCATCGCCAACCCGTTCGGCCCGGAGCTGTCCCTGGGCGCGCTGAGCATGCCCTTCACGGTGCTGTGGATGGTGGGCGTGGTGAACGCGCTCAACCTCATCGACGGGCTGGATGGGCTGGCGGGCGGAGTGGCCTTCTTCGGGGTGAGCACCAACTTCATCCTCGCGCTGTCCCGAGGGGACATCCTGCTGTGCCTGCTGATGGCGGCGCTGGCGGGCGCCATCCTCGGGTTCCTGGTGTTCAACTTCAACCCGGCCTCCATCTTCATGGGGGACACGGGGAGCATGTTCCTGGGCTTCGTCCTGGCGGCGGTGGCCATCAAGACGAGCACGAAGAGCGGGACGACGGTGGCCATGCTGGTGCCGGTGATGGCGCTGGGGCTGCCCATCATGGACACGCTGCTGGCCATGGTGCGCCGCTCGATGCTGGGCCGGCCGATGTTCAGCGCGGACAAGGAGCACATCCACCACCGGGTGATGAGCCGCATGGTGCTCAGCCACCGCTCCACGGTGCTGGTGCTCTACGGCCTGTGCGGCCTGTTCACCCTGACGGCGCTGGGGCTGAACTTCGCCAACAGCGCGCAGAGCGCCATGCTGCTGTGTGGCATGGGCGTGGTCATCATCGTGATGATGCGCAAGCTGGGCTACCTGGACCTGCGGCGCGCGTCGGACGTGCAGCAGGTACGGCAGCGCAACATCCGGCTGCGCACGCTGGTGAAGGACGTCACCCGCTCGGTGCGCGCGGCCGCGTCGCTGCAGGACGTGTGGAATGCGCTGCGGCCGCTGGCGGAGGCGCTGGACGTGGCGCGGCAGGAGCTGCGCTTCCAGCGCGTGTCCGGAGGGCAGACGGACGGCATCGTCTTCGAGACGCAGCGCGCGTCGGGCACCGCGCTGCCGCTCGAGGTGCGCATCGACGTGAAGGACGACGATGAGGTGCTCGGGGCGCTGCTGCTGGTGTGGCGCGACGGGCGGTCGGCCATCAACCGCGATGAGGAATTGGCGCTGGAGGTGGTGGCGGACGCGGTGGCCGAGCGCGCCGTTCGGCTGCACGCGCCGGTGGAAGTGGCGCCCGCGCGCGTCATCGCGCTGCGGCGGTGACGGCGGTGGACGCGCGCGCCCTGGGGGCGCTGCTGCGCTCCTGGCCCCAGCCCCCTTCACGTGAAGCCCCGGTGGGCGCGGAGGCCGACGGGCTGGTGCGCGCGGCGGTGCACCATGGGCTCGCGGGCTTCGTGGAGCACGCGGTGGCGCGGGCCGGGTGGGTGCTGCCCGCGGAGGCCCGGGCGCTGCTGCGGCGCGAGTCGCTGCTGGGCGCGGCGCGGGTGATGCGGGTGAAGGTGCTGCTCACGCGCTGCCTGGAGGCGCTGGCCTCCGCGGGGCAGGTGCCGGTGCTGCTCAAGGGGTACGGGCTGGCGCAGCGGCTGTACCCGGACCCGCTGCAGCGTGCGACGACGGACGTGGACCTGCTGGTGGCGCGCGGCGACGTGGACGCGGCGGTGCGGGCGCTCACGGGGCTGGGGTTGACGGTGCGGGCGGAGGACGGTGCGCGGCATGGCGAGGAGGACTCGCACCATCTGGAGTTGGTGGGGCCGGCGGGGCTGGTGGAGCTGCACTTCCGCGCGCTGGCGGGGTGGGGCGAGGCGCTGGAAGGGGACGCGCTGATGGCGCGGGCGGTGGAGGGCGAGGTGGACGGCCGGCGCGTGCGGTGGCTGCGGCCGGAGGATGAGGCGGTGTACCTGTCGCTGCATGCGAGCAACCACCTGTTGCAGCGGCTGGCGTGGGTCTTCGATTTGAAGCTGCTGGCGCTGAAGGGGTTGGACTGGCGGGGCGTGGTGGAGGGCGCGCGGGGGACGGCGCTCCCGCACCTGGCGTGGTACGGCTGGGAGGCGGCGCGGAGGTTGCTGGACGCGCCGGTGCCGGGTGAGGTGCTGGAGGCGCTGGCGCCGCCCCGGTGGCAGCGGGTGCTGGCGGGGCGGTTCTTCTCGGACGCGCGGTTGCTGGGCGCGGAGCTGGCGCGCAGCAAGCCGGCGTGGGTGGCGGCGAAGCTGCTGCTGGCGCCTCGGGCGGGGGCCATGGCGCGGTATGCGCTGCGGCGGGTGGGGAACGCCGTGCGGGCCGCGCGCTGAGGGGTCAGTCGAGGAAGCGGCGTTCCCAGCGGAGGACGTCGCATGGAGCCTCTCCCGAGGCCGCCATCCTTTCGGACCGCCTCGGGAGACTCCAGCAACACCGCTCAGGGCGAAGCTCTACAGCCGCACGGATGACTCACAGCCGTGCCCGTGAGCACCCCGCACTACCACCTCACGGACACAGGTAGCTGCCACCCGTGCCGTACGGGCACCCCTGTCCCACACAGTACTCAGGCCCGCTGTCCTGCGGCGTCTGCCGTCCGTACGAGTCACGCGGGACGCCCACGGTGCAGTTCCCCTCCGCCTTGTTGCCGGACGGGTCCTCCACCACGTAGTGCACCGTGTACACACGGCCGTCGCCCGTGTCGTCGCGCTCGGCGCGCAGCTGCACCGACGTCGCATTCACCCGCACGTCCATGTCGTCGCACGTGTCGCCGTCACACGTCCCGCCGACGTCCTCCGACTCATCCGACGTCACCCGGACAATCCGGCCGTACTGCTCCAGCGGCAGCTTGCCCATGCACGCGTCCGTCGCCGGGCCCGCGCACTCGGCCAGCGTCACCGTGCGGTACTGGTGGTCCACCGGCCACAGCTTCATCCCCAGCGAGCTCCCCAGCACCGGGGGCCGCGTGTCCCGCACCGACACGGTGAAGGCGCACCCGCACGCATTGCCCGCGCCATCCACCGCATTGCAGTCCACCACCGTCCGCCCCAGCGGGAAGACGGCGCCCGTCGGCGGCGTGCACGTCACCGACACCGGGCCGCAGTTGTCCGCCGCCTGCGCCGAATACGTGGCCCGTGCCCCGCCCGATACACACTCCAGCACCTGCGGCGCCGGACACACGATGCTCGGCATCGTCGTGTCCACCACCGTCACCGTGCCCGTGCACACCGCGCTCTCCGCACCGTCCGACGCCGTCAGCGTCACCTCGCGGCTCCCCAGTCCAAACGGTCCCGGCGCCGCCTGCGTCACCGTGAAGGGGCCCGGCTGTCCGTCCGGGTCATGGCTCCCATCGTCCACACTGGCCGAGGCCCGGCACATGGCGTCCGCGCTCACCGTCACATCACGGCACACCGCCACCGGCGGCACGTTGCCCTCTCCGCCGCACTCCAGCGCCACCAGCGCCGAGCCGGTGTTGTTGTCCTCGCGGCACTCCAGCTCGCGTCCCGTCCCGGTGCCGTCGTCATCCACCACCGCGGACACCTCACCCCGTCCCCCGGGCGCGGTGCCGAGCTCCAGCTCCGCCCACGCCTCGCCGCCCGCGTCCACCTTGTCCGCCAGCGTGGCCACGCCCAGCAGCGTGCCGCTACCGCCCGCGGGCCCCCGGTAGAAGGACACCCGGACTCCCGTCGAGGCCGGCGCATCTCCCGCGTTCCTCACGCGCGCGCCCAGCTTCACGACGCCCTCGCTGTCACATGTGGCGCTCACCGCCTCCACCACCAGGTCGGGCGCGGCGAAGGGCTCCACCGAGCCCGCCCCCTGGCTGTTCGTGCGGAACGTGTTGAGCCCCGGCGTCAGCCAGTTGGTCACCGGGTGCGCGGGGATGGAGCCGTCATCCTCCACGTTGGTGACGGAGTACGCATGCTGGTTCCAGATGCGCCGCGTGTTCACCCAGCCATCCTTCTTGTCCCTGAACACGCGGATGCCGTGGAACGGGCCGAAGTCACACGCGGTGTTCTGCGCCACCACGATTTCGGCGTTGCCGTCGCCGTCCACGTCCGCGACCACCGGGTTCTCATACGCGGTGCAGGAGCTGTGCGGCGCCTGGAAGCGCACCTCGCCGGTGGCGCCGTCGTAGATGCGCAGGGCCGTCTCGTCCGCGTAGACCACTTCCGTGCGGCCATCGCCCTCGAAGTCGAAGGTGGTCGAGCCCGTGCGGTTGGAGCTGGTGTCCTGTATCGGCGTCAGCCACTTCACCGAGCCGTCCGCCTCGAAGACGGAGTACCAGGCCATGCCGGCCACGCCGATTTCCGGCTGCCCGTCCGCGTCGAAGTCCGCGATGTTGGGCGGCCCGCCCGTGCCGAGGCCCAGGTGCTCCACCGTCCAGCGCACGGTGCAGTCGGCCTCCATCAGCGACACGTGGGTGCTCCACACCACCACCACCTCGCCCGCGGCGTCCGCGTCGAAGTTGCCCACACCCGCGAAGCCGTGGCCCAGCGACTCGGCCCGGCACTTCAGCGTGCCGTCATGCCGGTAGATGCTGCGGCCATTCACCACCTCCTGCTTCCCGTCCCCGTCCAGGTCCACCGCGAAGGACAGCGGGCCCGTGTCATTCGGCGGGCCCCCCAGGCCGTCGCTGCCCACCCACTTCAGGACGCCCGTGCTGTCGTAGACGTGGTTGCCGGCGACGATTTCCACCGTCCCGTCCCCCTCCAGGTCCGCCAGCGACACGCCACCCCAGTCCAGCCGGGGCCCGTCCGCGCGGAACTTGAAGGCGCCCGTGTTCTCGAAGCAGATGATGCCCAGCGCGCTCTCCGGCACGGTGCACAGCTCCACCTTGCCGTCGCCGTCGATGTCCCCCGCCGCGACGTTCGCCGCGCCCCGCGTCCGGAGCGCCGGGTCCGTCACCGCCCACAAGTCGGTGCCGTCCGCCCCGCTGATGGCGCGCAGCACGCCATTGGTCTTGAAGTTCCAGCCCTCGAAGCTGTTGAACACCACGTCCGGTATGCCGTCGCCGCTGACGTCCACGACGATGGGCGTGCTCTCCACGTTGGTGTGCGTGGGCACCAGGGGGCTGTCCGTCCAGGCCCACTCCACCTCGGGCTCGAAGTGCGGCTCGAACGGGGGGCGCACCTCGCAGCGGGCCTCCGTCTCCGTCTCCACCTCCACCACCGCCGTGGAGCCCTGCGCCGCGGGCGCCTCCGAGGCCGTGCCGCTGCACGCCACCAGTCCGAGCGTTCCCAAGACACACCACCGGCCCGCCCGCCTGTCCGTCCAGCCCTGCTGCCTCATGTGACAAACCTCCCTCGGCTGCCTGCCCGGCCCGCGACGTACCGAGGGGCCCAGGTATTCATTCACTCCGTCCCCCGGACCCACCCTGAAGGGTCAGGCCCTGTCCGCGGGGCACCATTCGCGCGGGTTTATGTCCGGCCGCCGACAGAAAGCGGGCGTTGCGGCCCACGCGTCCGGCCCGTTAAAGGGGGCCCCCATGCCGCCCAGCCTTCTCGACACCTTCCGCGTCCTCGCTTCCTTCGACCCGCCGCGCGTCTCGCTGCGGGGGGCACCGTGGGAGGCGTACGTGGACTGGGCCATCGCCCAGGGACTGGCCCCCCTGGCCGCGTACAACCTCCAGTACCGGCTGGGCGGCGCCGCCGTGCCGGAGTGGGTGCGCGACAGGCTCCTGGCCATCTACCAGGGCTCGGCCAACGACAACGTGATGAAGCTCGTCAACTTCAAGCAGATGGTGGACGACCTTCAGGGCCGCAAGCTGGTGCTGTTCGGCGGCGCCGCCTTCGCCGACTCCCTGTACCCCCACGTCGCCTTCCGCCCGGTGACGGAACTGCAACTGCTGATGCGGCGGCTGGACGTGGACGGCTTCGCGGGCTTCCTCTCCAACCACGAGTTCAAGCCCGAGGACGCCGCCGGCACCGGCGCCACCAAGGTGGTGTCCGACGGGCGCACCCTCATGCTCCTCTACGCGGACGTGCTGGGCTCGCAGCGCAGGGAGCAGGCCGCGGGCATCATCGAGCGGGCCCGGCCCATGAAGATGTACGGCCCGTCCGTGTTCCGCGCGGACCTGGAGGACGCGCTGCTGCTGGCCGTGCTGGAGCAGGCGCGTCAGGGCTACGAGGTACCCTGGCTGTCCTTCCTGGACCTGCGCGAGCTCGTCACCGGGGCGAAGGCCATGGGCGGCCCGTACTCGCGCCCGGTGGACGTGGGCGCGCTGCTGTCCCGGGCCGCGGAGTGGCGCCTGGAGCGCGCCCTGTACACCTCCCTGTCCCTCGTCGCGCGGCTCTTCCCGGAGGCCGCCGCGGACGCCACCGCCGCCTTCCCTCCGCTGCGCCGGGCCACGCGTGAATTGCTCGACAGGACGGTGGTGGGTCCTGTGAGCACCCCCGGCCGGGACACGGCCCTCAAGGGGCTGGAGCGGGTGCGCCGACTTCTCACAGGACAGTAAGTCCGCCTGCCTGCTCTCCAGCCCTGGGGGACGGGCTTCCTTTCGGTGCGCCTCCCGGCGTATGAGTCCTGCTCCGGACACTTCCCAACTGGGACTCTTTCAATGCGCATTGCCATCATCGGAACGGGCTACGTCGGCCTCGTCGCGGGTACCTGCTTCGCGGACTCGGGAAACGACGTCACGTGCGTGGACATCGACGAGCGGAAGATCCGCATGCTCCAGGCGGGCGAGGTGCCCATCTACGAGCCGGGTCTCGAGGAGCTCATCAAGAAGAACGTGCGTGAGAAGCGCCTGTTCTTCACGCGCGACCTGGCCGAGGCCGTGGCCCCCGCGCAGGTGGTCTTCATCGCCGTGGGCACGCCCGAGGGCGAGAGCGGCGACGCCGACCTCCAGTACGTGCTGGCCGCCGCCGAGCAGATCGGCAAGGCGATGAAGCAGTACACGGTGGTGGTGGACAAGAGCACCGTGCCGGTGGGCACCGCGGACAAGGTGCGCGAGGCCATCCGCAAGGTGACGAGCATCGAGTTCGACGTCGTCTCCAACCCCGAGTTCCTCAAGGAAGGCGCCGCGCTGGACGACTTCCTCAAGCCGGACCGCGTCGTCATCGGCGTGGACTCCGAGCGCGGCCGCAAGGTGATGGGCGAGCTGTACGCGCCCTTCGTGCGCACCGAGAACCCCATCATCTACATGGACACGCGCTCGGCGGAGCTGACGAAGTACGCCGCCAACGCGATGCTGGCCACGCGCATCTCCTTCATGAACGACATCTCCGCGCTGTGCGAGAAGGTCGGCGCGGACGTGGACTTCGTGCGCAAGGGCCTGGGCTCGGACAAGCGCATCGGCTACCCGTTCCTCTTCCCGGGCGTGGGCTACGGCGGCTCCTGCTTCCCCAAGGACGTGAAGGCGCTGGTGGCCACCGCGCGTGACTACGGCCTGGAGCTGGACCTGCTGCGCGCCGTGGAGCGCACCAACGAGCGCCAGAAGAAGCTCCTGGTGAACAAGGCCGTGAAGCACTACGGCACGCTGGAGGGGAAGAAGTTCGGCGTGTGGGGCCTGGCCTTCAAGCCGAAGACGGACGACATGCGCGAGGCGCCCTCCATCGAGGTCATCGAGGGGCTCATCGGCAAGGGCGCGCAGGTGATTGCGCACGACCCGGTGTCCGCGCACACCGCGAAGCGCGTCTTCGGTGACCGCATCCGCTACGCCTCGGTGCCCTACGAGGCGCTGGAGGGCGTGGACGGCCTCTTCGTCGTGACGGAGTGGAACGAGTTCCGCCACCCGGACTTCGAGCGCATGAAGGGCCTGATGAAGTCGCCCGTCGTGTTCGACGGCCGCAACGTGTACGACCCGGTGCGCATGCGCGAGCTGGGCTTCACGTACTACGGCATCGGCCGCCGATGAGCCGGGGCGGGGCGCTCGACTCGCTCACGGGGCTGCGCTTCTTCGCGGCCCTCCACGTGGTGCTGTTCCACTTCGCGTGGCCGTACCTGGGTACGGCCCCGGAGGGGTTTCGCAACTGGGTGGCGGCGGGCTACTCCGCCGTGGGTGTCTTCTTCGTGCTGTCGGGCTTCGTCCTCGCCTGGAACTACCTGGACCGGGACGGCCGCATGGAGACGAAGCCGCGCGCCTTCCTCGCCGCGCGCGTGGCCCGGGTGTACCCCGTCTATCTGCTGACGTTCCTCCTGTCGGCGGCCCCCACCATCGCCATGTCCGTGGCCGCCAACGGGTGGGCGGTGGCCACCGGGAAGCTGGCGGTGGGGGGCCTGAGCACGCTGGCGCTGGTGCAGGCCTGGGTGCCCCGGCTGGCGCTGTACTGGAATCCGCCGGCCTGGTCCGTGGCGGTGGAGGCCGTCTTCTACGTCCTGTTCCCCGCGCTCGCGCTCGGGGTGCTGCCGCGCCTGCGTCCCTCGCGGCTGCCGGTCCTGCTCGGCGCGGTGTGGGTGCTCGGGCTGGTGCCGCCGCTGCTGTACCTGGCGCTGCTCCCGGAGGGCGCCCCCCCGGTCAACGCGGCCAGCGGGTCGACGGTGCTGTCGGTCCTCAAGTTCAACCCGCTGATGCGGCTGCCGGAGTTCCTCTTCGGGGTGCTGCTCGGCTGGTGCTTCGTGCGCGAGCGCGCGGCCGGGGTGAAGAAGGGCAGCGGCGCGGTGCTGGCGGTGGTGGGCGCGGCGCTGCTGGTGGCGGCGGGCGCGGCGGGCCCGCGGATTCCCTATCTATTGATGCACAACGCGCTGCTGGCGCCCGCGTCGGGGCTGCTGGTGTACGGGCTGGCGCGCGGAGGCGGGCCCCTGGGCTGGCTGCTGTCGCGCCCCGTGCTGGTGCACCTGGGCGGGGCCAGCTATGCGCTCTACCTCCTCCAGTACCCGCTGTCGGAGGGCTTCAAGGCGCTGGGGACGTGGGTGGACCTGCACTCGCCCGTGCTGGTGCTGACGCTGAGCGTGCTGGCCTCGGTGGTGGTGCACCGCTACGTGGAGACGCCCTTGCGCTCGCGGGTGCGCGGGGCGCTGCAGCCGTGGGTGGACGGGGAGCCCCGCGTGTCCACGCGGCCGGTGACGCCGGGGGCCTGAGGCCCCGTGCGCGCGGGCCCCCGGCCTCGCGCGAGGAACGTCAGCGCGACAGGCCGCAGGCGCGCTTGCCGTCCTCGGTCTCGATTGCGCGGCAGTCGCAGCTCTCGACGAGCCCCTCGCAGACGGCCTCGTCCTCCTCGGTGGGCTCCACGCGGCTCTCCTCCTGGGCGGCGCGCTGGAGGCACAGCTCCTTCTCCACGGAGTTGGTGGAGCAGTCGCAGAGCTTCTCCGACAGCTCGCGGCAGGCGCCCTTGCAGCCGGCGAGGCCGGTCAGGGTGGAGCACAGGAGGGCGGCGGTGAGGACGAGGCGGCGCATGGGTGCGGCGAAGATGCCAGAAGGACCCCCGGATGCAAGCAGCCCGCGAGGCCAGTCGTCCCGGGACGGATGCTAGGGTTGCCCGCCTGCTCCACCCTCCGGGAGGACCCGTCCCATGCTGTCACTCGTCGCCGTCGTGCTGCTGGCCGCTTCACCCGCATCCTCCCGGCCGTCCCTGCTGGCCCCGGAGTCCCCGGCCTCCGGCCGGCACCTGTCCGCGCGGCTGCTGGTGGCCCGGGCCTCCCAGGATGCGGCCTCCCAGGATGCGGCTCCCCAGGACGTGGCGCCCGCGCAGCCTTCCGCCCCGCCCGCCGCGCTCCCCGGGGACGCGGAGCTGGACGCGCGCATCCGTGAGCTGACCACCCAGGTGGGCCTGCTCCAGAGCGAGATTCGCTCCATCGACGTGAACTTCCCCATCGGCTCGCTGGTGATGGCGTACTTCGGCTACGTGCTGACGCCGCTGGCGCTGATTGGCATCCCCCTCATCATCATCGGCGCGGACGCGGACAACGTCGATGACCGGGACACGCTGGTCCACCTGGGCACGGGGCTGACGGTGGCGGGCGCGGTGGGCGTGGGGCTGCTCGTCGCGGGCCTCGTCACCGGCTACCAGGAGTCCAGCGAAAACCGGGCCCGGCGCGAGGAGCTCGTCCGCGAGCGCATCCGCCTGGAGGACGACCTGCGCGACTTGAAGGCCCGCCGTGACGCGCGCAGCTCGCTGCAGGCGCGCCGCTGGCAGCCCCGGCCCACGCTGCCTCTGGTGGCGCTGCGCTTCTGACGCGTCGTCCCACGCATGCCCGGCCCCTTTGCGGCCGGGTATGGGGGCCGGAAGCGGGCGGGCCTGAAGGGCCGTGACATACTCCCGAGGCCCCCCGCCCCCCTCATGTCCTCCTCCCACCGCGGCACGTCCCGATTCACCCTGCTCGCCGAAGCGGCACTGGCGTCGCTCGTGGTGCTGGGGCCCGTGGCGCTCGGCGGCGCGGCGCGCTGGGTGCTGTGGCCGCTGGTGGCGCTCTGCGGAGCGGCGGCGGTGCTGGCGGCGGTGGGCGCGAGGCGGCAGGGCCAGTCCCTGCGCTTCCCGCTGCTGGCGGTGCCCCTGGCCGCGGGCGCGGTGCTGTGCGCGGCGCAGCTGGTGCCACTGCCGGCGGGCGCGCTGGGCGTGCTGAGCCCCGAGGCCGCGGCGCTGCGCGAGTTCGCCCTGGCGCCCCTGGGCCTGGACGGCGCGCGGCCCGTGTCGCTGGATCCGCCGGCCACCTGGCGCGAGCTGGCGAAGCACGTGGCGTACCTCCTCTGCTTCCTCGCGGCGGTGCAGGTGTGCCGCGCGCGTCCCAGCCGCGAGCGGCTGCTGGCGGTGCTGGCCTTCACCGGCGCGGCGCTGGTGGTGGTGGGGCTGGGGCACGCGCTGCTGGGCGTGCAGTCCCTCTTCGGCATGCTGCCGTGGGTGGACGCGCGGCCCCCGCTGGTAACGCCCTTCGGCAACCCCAACCACCTCGCGGGCTTCCTCGGGCTGTCCTCCACGGTGGCGCTGGGGCTGGCGCTCACCCGAAGGCCCCGCTCGCGCGCGCTGCCGTACGCGCTGGCGGCGGGGGCGGGCGGCCTGGGTGTGGTGCTGACGCTGTCGCGCGGCGGCATCGCCTTCTTCGTCTTCGGCCAGGTGCTGCTGGCGGTGCTGCTGCTGCGCCGGCGTCGCGAGACGGCGGGGCGCGCGCCGCCGGTGTGGGCCCGCAGCGCCGCCGCGCTGCTGGGGCTGCTGGCGGTGCTGGCGGTGGGCGCGTACACCGCGGCGGACCGGCTGTGGACGGAGGCGCGCAGCGCGGACAGCGTGGAGGAGTTGCGCCACTCCAAGGTGGGCCTGTGGCCGATGATGGCCCGGACGGCACGCGCCTTCCCGGTGCTGGGCATGGGACGCGGCGCCTTCGAGGCGGCCTTCCCGCGCTACCAGTCCGAGCCCAACCCCAACACCTTCACGCACCCGGAGAACGCGGTGCTGCAGGGGGCGGTGGAGCTGGGCGTGCCGGGCCTGTTGCTGCTGGCGGTGGCCGCGTGGGGCTTCGCGCGCCTGCTGCGCCGCCAGGGGCTGGACGCGCTGGAGCTGGCCGTGCTGTCGGGCGTGGCGGCGCTGGCGCTGCATGACCTCTTCGACTTCAGCCTGGAGCTGCCGGCGTGCGCGGTGGCGGCGCTGGTGGTGCTGGGCGCGGTGGCGCGGCCTCGCGAGCGCGGGCGCGCCGGGGCCGCGAAGCCGGGCTGCGTGAAGCCCTCCGCCTGGGTGCTGGGCACGGGCGTGGCGCTGACGGCGCTGGCCCTGGTGGCGCTGGTGCCCGGCCGGCACCACCTGTCCGACGCGGAGGCGGAGCTGGCGGGGCTCGTCTCCGCGCGAGCGCCGGAGTCCGACGTGCGCGCGCGGGGGCTGGCGCTCATCGACCGGCACCCCTCGGACTACCTGCTCTACCGGCTGGTGGCCGCGGCCTACGCGGCCCGGGGCCCCGAGGTCGCGGGCGAGGCGCTGGCCTTCATCAACCGCGCGCTGTACCTGTCGCCCCACGACGCCGTCGCGCACCGGGTGGCCGCGCGGGCGCTGCTGGCGCTGGGACGCCGCTCGCAGGGCTTCCTGGAGTACCGGCTGGCGTACGAAGCCGGAGACCTGTCCGTGCTCCAGGGCGAGGCCCTGCCCCGGGCCCGCTCGCTGGAGGACCTGGCCGCGCTGACGCCGGACGCGCCGGAAGTGGCGGTGCGGCTGCTGGACTCGCTGGGCAACACGCCCGGGCGGCTGGGCGCGGCGCTGGCGTACTCGGGCTGGGCGCGTGAGCACTTCGAGGGCCGTCCGGGCGGGGCGGCGCTGTGGGCCCGCGAGGCGCGGCTGCGGCTGCGCAAGAGCGAGCTGCCGGCCGCGGAGGCGGCCTGCGCCCAGGTGGAGCGCCTGGAGCCGGAGGCCCTGGACACGCACCTGCTGCGCGCGGAGGTGCTGCGGGCGCAGGGCAAGCGTGACGAGGCACTGCAGACGCTGGAGCGGCTGCTGGCGCGCTTCCCGGGCCACGTGGAGCTGTCCTTCACGCTGGCCTCGCAGCAGCTGGACGCGGGGCTGACCCGGCGGGCGAAGGACACGCTGCAGGCGGTGTCCCCGTTCCTCACCGGCTACGCGCAGCGTGCGCGGCTGCTGTCCATGGAGGCGTCGTGCGTGGAGCGCGAGGGCCTGCTGTCTCGCGCCGTGGAGCTGCGGCAGACCGCCGCGCGGCTGGCGCCCGCCCCGGAGGCCTGGTTCGCCGTGGCCCGCACGCAGGAGTCGTTGCGCCGGTATGACGCCGCGGCGCGCTCGGTCCACGAGGGCCTGCGCCTGCTGCCCGCCGGCTCCCGCAAGGAGGCCGAGGCGTGGGCGGCCCGGCTGGAGGCCGAGGAGCGCGCCCGCGTGGACACGCGCCGCAAGGAGCTCACGGACGACCCGCGCGCCCAGGAGCTGGAGCACCTGCTGGGCAACACCCGCGGCGCGGGTTCGGCGGTCGACACCCCGTAGCCGGTGCCGCTCGGGTTCTCACGAGGGAGCGTGGGCTTCCATCGCCGCCGCCGGGACGCCCGCCGTCTGCCGCTGCTCGCGCTGGATGAACGACGCCACCAGGGGCCACTCCAGCGTGGCGAAGTCCTGGAAGCGCATCTCCAGCGCCTCCTCGTGCGAGCCCGCCCGGAAGAGCAGCCGCTCCGTCAGGCTGAGTGACTCGTCCACCGCCACCGGCAGGCTGTACAGCTCGCCGAAGGGGGGCTCCGCGCCCACCTCGCAGTCGGGGAAGTAGCTGGAGAACTCCGCCTCCGTGGCCAACCGCACGCTGCGCACGCCGATGATGTCGCGGACCTGCTGCAGGTCCACCGTGCCCGCCGCGGGCACGACGACAATCCACGGCTGCCGGTCCGCCATCACGATGACGGACTTGGCGACGCGCCAGCCGGACACATGCAGCGCCTCCGCCAGCTCCTGGGCGCTGACCGCATGCGGATGCCAGTAGCGCTCGAAGCGCACGCGGTTGCGCCGGAGGTAATGCTGGATGGATTCCGGAATCATGGGGAATGTCACCTCCTTGTCAGAGGAAGGTGGGGCGTCCCGCCGATTGGGACCATCGTACGACGCCGCCGTCTGGCTCCACCGTGGGCATTCCCGCGCTCCGAGGGCCTGGCGGCCCGTCGGTAGGGCAGGGGGGCGGGGGAGCCGGAGCTTCAGCGCTGGAAGTCGTAGACGTTGCCCAGCTTGAGCAGGCGCGTCAGGTCATCCAGCGCGTTCATCGTCTCGCGCACCAGCTGCGGGTCCTGGAGGTCCTTGGGCCGCAGCACCTCGCGGTAGTGACGCCGTACCCACGCGGCCAGCGAGTCGTGCAGCGCGGGGGTGTAGAAGACGTCCGCGGTAATCGCCTTGCGCTCCGCGTCCGTCAGCCACACCCGCTGGCGCAGGCAGGCCGGGCCGCCGCCGTTGTTCATCGACTGGCGCACGTCCAGGTAGTGCACGGCCTTCACCGGCGAGTCCTCGGCCACCACGCGCTCCAGGAACTGGCGCGCGGCGGGCGTCTCGCGGCTCTCCATGGGCGCGACAATGGCCATGGTGCCGTCCGGCAGCGTCAGCACCTGGGAGTTGAACGGGTAGGACTTCACCGCGTCCTTGGGCGGCAGCTCCGCGCTGCTGGCCACCACCGCGCGGAAGTCCGGGCCCAGCTTCTCGCGCAGCACCTGGAGCAGCCCCGGGTGGTCCACGAAGGCCAGCTCGTGCAGCATCAGGAAGCGCTCGTTGCCCACCGCCAGCACGTCCGTGTGGAACGCGCCCGCGTCGATGCCGGCCGGGTGCTGCTGCGGGAAGAGCACCGACTTCGGGTCCAGCTTGTGGAGCCGCGCCAGCGCCTGGCTCGCCTCCAGCGTCTGCCGCGCCGGGAAGCGCTTGGGCCCCTGCACGTCCTGCCACGCGCTGCGGCCCCAGGCGAGCAGGTGCACGCCGGGGTGCCCCGGGGTGGCCAGCCGCGTGTGGTTGGCCGCGCCCTCGTCCGCGAAGTGGCCGCTGCCCGGCAGGGGCGGGTGCACGGTGAAGTAGCGCTCGTCCGAGAAGATGGAGCGCAGCACCGCGTGCGTCGTCTCCGCCTCGATCGCGCGGTGGTACATCTGCGACAGGTTGGCGGGCGTCAGGTGGACGCGGCCGTCCGCCGTGTCCGCGCTCGGCGCAATCGTGGCCGCGTTGGCCGTCCACATGGCGGACGCGCTGGAGGTCAGCCGCAGCAGGTGCTCGGCCTCGCGCGCGGCGCGGGTGATGATTTCCTCGTCGGTGCCGGTGAAGCCCAGCGCCCTCAGGGCGCGCAGGGAAGGGCGCGGCTGGGGCGGCAGCACGGCCTGGCCCACGCCCAGTCCGGACACGAAGCGCATCTTCTCCAGGCCCTGGAGGGCCGCCTCCCGGGGGTGGCTCGGCTCCCCGACGTGGCTCTGCGACGCCAGGTTGCCGGGCGAGAGGCCGCCGTAATTGTGGGTGGGGCCGACGAGCCCGTCGAAGTTGTATTCGCGCATGGGATATTGAACGCCTCGTGGAGCGTCCTCCCTTAGCAAAGCGCCTCAAACGTTTCCTCCGCTACCTGCTCATCCGCGGAGTGCTGTTGCTCCTTCAACCCCTTCCCCTGGGCGTCGCCCGGGCCCTGGGCGCACGTCTGGGGGCCCTGGCCTACACGCTGGCCGGCGGCGAGCGGCGCAAGGCCCTGAAGTCCCTGGCCGTGGCCTTCCCGGAGAAGTCCGACGCACAGCGGCAGGCCGTGGCCCGCGACGCCTTCCGCCACCTGGGCGCCGCCGCCCTGGAGGTGGCCTGCACCGGCGCGCTGGACCGGGGGCTGGAGCGCCTCGTCGCCTGGCCGGAGGAGGACCGCCGCGTGCTGGAGGCGGCGCTGGCCCGCGGGCGCGGCGTCGTCTTCGTCTCCGGGCACGTGGGCAACTGGGAATTGCTCGCCCGCCGCGTGGCGCGCGCGGGCTACCCCAGCCAGAGCATCGCCAAGGAGACCACCGACCCCCGGCTCACGGAGCTGGTGGGGCGCTTCCGGGCGCGCGGCGGCGTGCGGAGCATCTGGCGCGGCCAGGAGGGCGCGGCGCGGGCCATGCTGCGCGCGCTGCGCAGCGGCGAAATCCTCGGCATCCTCATCGACCAGGACACGCGGGTGCAGTCGCTCTTCGTGCCCTTCTTCGGGCAGCTGGCGGCCACGCCCCGCGCCGCGGCGGACCTCGCCATCCGCACCGGCGCCGCGGTGGTGACGGGCTTCTGCCACCGCGTGGAGGGTGGGTACCGCCTGTCCATGGAAGAGGTGCCGGTGCCCCAGAGTGACGACCGCGAGGTCGCGGCCCTCGAGCTGACCGCGGCGCTGTCCGCGCGAATCGAGGCGGCCATCCGCCGCACGCCCGAACAGTGGGTGTGGATGCACCAGCGGTGGAAGACACGTCCGTCCCCCGCCGCACCTTCGCCGCTTCCCGAGGCGGCGCCGGCCCCGTCCCGGTGATAAGGAGGGGGCCGTGCCGCGTCTGCCCGCCGCCAGCCTCGCCGTCCTGATGCTCGCCGCCTGCACGCCCCGTCCTCGCGCGGAAGGGCCCCAGGAGCAGCCTCCGCCCCAGGTGGTGCTCCACGGCGCGCGCCTGGAGTCCTACCAGGGCGAGCAGCTCACCCTGTCCGGCACCGCCGAGCGCCTCACCTACCAGCGGGCCGGCGGCGACGTGCAGGGCACCAACGCGGTACTGACGGTGCCTCCGGGGCAGGAGGCGGCGAAGGGCCCGGCCGGCACCTCGGGGGGCATGGTGGTGCGCGCCCCGAATATGGAAGGCAACCTCGCGTCCAAGCAGTTGGTGGCCTCCGGCGGCGTCGTCATCCGCACGGGGGAAGGCATGGTGGTGGAGACGCCCCGGTTGACGTACGACGCCACCACCGGGCAGGCGCGAGGAAACGAGGGCGTGACGGTGAAGGGGCCGGACTACCGGCTGCGCTCGGACCGCTTCGAGCTGTCCACGCAGGACGAGACGTTCATCTTCGATGGCTCGGTGGAAACCGTGCTGGGAGCGGCAGAGTGATTGAGTTCCTCGTGATGGCCTTCTTCGTCGCCCAGCCGGTGCCCGCGGCCGCCGCGGCCCCCACCGACGGGGGAGTGCCGCCCGCCGCTGACGCGGGTGCGCGCCCGGGCAGCTCGCTGGCGCCGACGAACCTGAAGGAGCCGGTGCAGATTTCGGCCGACCGCATCGAGGGCGAGCGCACCCAGGCGACCCTGACGGGCAACGTGAAGGCGACGCACCGGACGATGAACCTGCGCTGCGACAGGATGATTGCCTACTACACCCAGCCCCGCGTGGTGACGCGCGTGGTGTGCACCGGCGGCGTGCAGGCCGAGGACGGCGACCGCATGGCCCGCGGCGAGCGCGCCGAGTACGACGTGGCCAGCGGAGCGCTCGTCGTGACGGGCTCCCCGGAGGCCCGGCAGGGGACCACGTACATGCGGGGGACGAAGGTTCGCCTCACCCTGGGAAGCGAACGGCTCGAAGTGGAGAACGCCGTCATCATCTTCGAGCCGCCGCCCTCGTCGGCCCCCACGCCGCCCCGGCGCAAGGGCGCTGGCACTCCCGCCCGCCCCACCCCCGCCGCACCGGCACCGGCCGCGCCGCCCGCGGCCCAGGGAGGGACGTCGAAGTGAGCGCGAAGCTTTTCGCGGAGGGACTGGAGAAGACGTTCCGTCCCCGCAAGGTGGTGAACGGCGTGTCCTTCTGCGTGGCCCCCGGCGAGGTGGTGGGCCTGCTGGGTCCCAACGGCGCCGGCAAGACGACGAGCTTCAACATGGTGGTGGGCCTGGTGACGCCCGACGCCGGCCGCGTTCGCGTGGGCGACGAGGACCTCACCCACCTGCCCATGCACCGCCGCGCGCGCCGCGGCGTGGGCTACCTGCCGCAGGAAGCGTCCGTGTTCCGCAAGCTCACCGTGCGCGACAACTTCCTGTCCGTGCTGGAGCTGCAGAAGGGCATGGACAAGCGCACCCGCGAGCAGCGCGCCGACGCCCTCATGGAGGAGTTCGGCCTCTCCCACGTCGCCGAGTCCCTGGGCGAGAAGCTCTCCGGCGGCGAGCGCCGCCGCGCGGAGATTGCCCGCAGCCTCATCCCGCAGCCCCGCTTCATCCTCTTCGACGAGCCCTTCGCCGGCGTGGACCCCATCAACGTGGGCGACCTCCAGCGGCAGATCTTCCTCCTGCGCGAGCGTGGCCTCGGCGTCCTCATCACCGACCACAACGTCCAGGACACCCTCGGCATCTGCGACCGCGCATACATCATCGCACAGGGGCAGATTCTCGAAGAGGGCACGCCCGCCCAGATTGCCGCCTCCCCCAAGGCGCGCGCCGTCTACCTGGGGGAGCGCTTCCGCCTGCAACAGGCGCTCTGAACACGACTCCCCAGCAGCCGACCGAGTGACTAAGATGGGTTGGCCCCGCTTTTGCGTCGGCCGGTGAACACCCGTGCCTCACGCGGAGTGTGTGTAACGTGTTGGTTTCCTTGCAGAATTTGAACTATGCAAGCAAGGGACCACCTTTTCGCCACTAGACGAACCCGGGGCATCTTGTTACGTTGGCACGGTCTTTGATTGTGGTCCCAGATTGTAAGGGACTGAGTCAACTCGGGAGCCCCGTCTCATGGCGATGGAACTGAAACAAAGCCTGAAGCTCGCGCAGCAGCTGGTGATGACGCCGCAGCTGCAGCAGGCCATCAAGCTCCTCCAGCTTTCCCGCATGGAGCTGCTGGAGCAGGTCCGCGAGGAGATGGAGCAGAACCCCCTGCTTGAGCAGCCGGACGAGCAGGCGCCTGGCGACCTGGTGGACAAGGAGCCGGGCGAGGCCTCCCTGGAGGCGGACAACGCCGAGGTGCCCCGCGACATGGAGATGCCGGCCGCCACGGCCGACACCGCTCCCGAGTTCAAGGCCGACGGTGAGGGCCCGCCGGAAATCGACTGGGAGCAGTACCTCAACAGCTACCAGTTCAACGAGCCGACCACCGCCTCCAACAAGGGCAACGTGGCCACGGACGACCTGCCGTCGTTCGAAGCCAACATGGTGAAGAAGGAGGACCTGGTCGACCACCTCCAGGAGCAGCTGGGCACGCTGCGCCTGAACGAGGCCGAGCGCCGGGTCGCCATGCTCATCCTGGGCAACCTGGATGACGACGGCTACCTCAAGCTGCCGGACGTGGACGGCGACCCGCTCATCCGCCTGGCCAACGAGGCGGACGTGCCCATGCACGTGGCGGAGCGCACCCTGCGCCGCGTCCACGCGCTGGAGCCCCGCGGCTGCGGCGCCCGTGACTTGCAGGAGTGCCTGCTCATCCAGCTGCAGGGGATGAAGGAGAAGGGCGCGGCCCTGCTGGGCCTCATCATCAAGCGCCACATGAAGTACCTGGAGTCGAAGAACCTGCCCGCCATCGCCAAGGACCTGAAGGTCCCCATGGAGGAGGTGGTGGAGGCGGTGAAGCTGCTGCCCAAGCTGGACCCGAAGCCGGGCCGCAACTTCAGCGGCGACGACGCGCAGTACATCACCCCCGACGTCTTCGTCTACAAGATGGGGGACGACTACACGGTGGTGCTCAACGACGACGGCCTGTCCAAGCTGCGCATCTCCGGCACCTACCGGAACGCGCTGAAGACGGGCGCCGTGGGCCCCGGCCAGACGAAGGACTTCATCCAGGACAAGCTGCGCAGCGCGATGTGGCTCATCCGCTCCATCCACCAGCGCCAGCGGACCATCTACAAGGTCACCGAGAGCATCATCAAGTTCCAGCGGGACTTCCTGGACAAGGGCATCGCCCACCTGAAGCCGCTCATCCTGCGCGACGTGGCCGAGGACATCGGCATGCACGAGTCCACGGTGAGCCGCGTCACCACCAGCAAGTACGTGCACACGCCGCAGGGCATCTTCGAGCTGAAGTACTTCTTCAACTCGTCCATCGCCCGCGTCTCCGGTGAGGACACCGCGAGCGAGGCGGTGAAGCACCACATCAAGCAGCTGGTGTCGCAGGAAGACCCGCGCAATCCGTACTCGGACCAGAAGATTGTCGAGCTGCTGCGCGCGCAGGGCACCGAGATTGCCCGCCGCACGGTGGCCAAGTACCGCGAGGTGCTGGGCATCCTCCCCAGCAGCAAGCGCAAGCGGTACTACTGAGCGCAGGCTCCGGCGCTCGCGGGGCCGTGCCCGGGCCAGGCACGGCCTCTGTGGCAGGGTGGCGCCACGCTGCTCGCGGTGAGGGCTCGCGCGGGGGGGGCGCCAGGCCGCTCGCGGTGGGCCCGCTGTGACGGTCCGCGCCAGGGCGGACTGTCCCTGGCTCGCGGGCCCGCGCGGGGGCACAGTGCCCCGTCATGAGCGCTTCCCAATCACCTGACACCGCCGACCTGCCCCGTCGCGAGCCCGTGCCGCTCGTCGTCCCGCCCGTCGTCCTGGAGGGGCAGGCCGTCCGTCTGGAGCCGCTGCGCCCGGAGCATGCGCCGGCGCTGGCGGCGCTGTGCGAGCCCGAAATCTTCACCTGGTTCTCGCGCGTGCTGAGCACGCGGGCGGACGTGGAGGAGTTCATCTCCGGCGCGCTCTCCGGGGCGGAGCGTGGCACGGACCAGGCCTTCGTCATCCTCGAGCGCGAGACGGGCCAGCCAGTGGGCAGCACGCGCTACCTGGACATCCAGCGGGAGAACCGCACGCTGGAGATTGGCTACACGTGGCTGGCCCGCCGCGTCTGGCGCACGCGCATCAACACCGAGTGCAAGTACCTGCTGCTGCGCCACGCCTTCGAGACGCTCGGGTGCATGCGTGTCCAGCTCAAGACGGACCGGCGCAACGTGCGCTCCCGCGCGGCCATTGAACGGATGGGCGCGAAGTTCGAGGGCATCCTGCGCAACCACATGCTGGTGCGGGGCGGCTTCGTGCGCGACAGCGCGTACTACGGCGTCATCGACACCGAGTGGCCCGAGGTGAAGGCCCGCCTGGAGGGCTTTCTCGCCCGCTGAAACCGGACACCTGCCCCGCCGTTCGCTCCCGGTTCCGGGGCCCGGTGGGTATAGGGTTCGGCACGTATGCACCTTCTCTCCTCTCTTCGCCGTGCGGCCGTCACCGTCGTGGGCTCGCTCGTGACGGCCGGCCTGCTGGCGGGCTGCGGTGACGACGTCGAATCCGAGACGCTCTCCCTCGCCGGACTCGCGGACCGCACGCTCAGCTGGGCCATCAGCGACGTGGACGTCTTCGAGGGCGTGGAGCCACCCGGCGCCCACCGCGTCACGCTCGACTTCTCCCTGGCCGGTGGAGGGCGCTGCACCCGCCTGAATGACGGCGCCACGGCCACCTTCAACGGCCAGCCGATGCGGCTGGAGCTCGGGGGCATCAACGGCACCGCGGGCCGGGACGTGTGCGAGCCCACCCGCGCCTTCCTCGACGTGGACCCCAACGTCTGGGCGCAGCAGCCCGTCGAGGACGCCCGCTTCGTCGTCCAGGATGGCAGCGGCACCGTGTCCCTCGTCCTCGAGGACGGCAAGGCCAAGCGCCGCTTCGCCTTCGAGGGCGCCGGCGCCGCGGACCGCCTGTCGCGCGGGCAGACCTACTCGTACCGCTGGCAGCCGAGCGATGAAGTCCCGGGCCCCATCACCGTCACCCTGCTGCGCGAGGGGGGCTCGGCCGCGGCCACCGTGCCCTCCACACAGGACGGGGGGCTCGTCACCTTCACCGTCCCCGCGAGCACGCCGGTGGCCAACCACCTGCTGACGCTGAGCGGGAGCGCGGGCGCCACGGTGCTGGAGTGCACGGGCGTGGCTTCGTGCAACGGCGCGGTGTTCCACTCGGAGGAGCGGGTCGTCACCATCCAGTAGTCCGGAGGATGTCCGCGGGGCGGGCAGGGGAGCGGGGGGCCGGCACCGATTGCCGGGGCCGGGTGCCACCCACACCGTGCCAGGGAGCCTTTTCCTGGAGGAACCCCGCAATGGCCCAGAAGAACCCCGACCCGCGCAACGCAGGCCCCAAGCCCCCCTTCCCCGAGCAGACGCAGCCGGCCCCCGGCCACGAAGGGAAGATGGAGCCGCAGCCCGACTACGGCGAGCAGTCGTACAAGGGCCTGGGGCGGCTGACGGACCGGGTGGCGCTCGTCACCGGCGGGGACAGCGGCATCGGCCGCGCGGTGTGCCTCGCCTTCGCGCGCGAGGGCGCGGACCTGGCCGTGTCCTTCCTCAACGAGAGCGACGACGCCCAGCACGTGAAGCGCTTCGTCGAGGATGCGGGGCGCCAGGCGCTGCTCTTGCCCGGGGACCTCGCGCTGGAGGCCCACTGCCGCAAGGTCGTCGAGGACACGGTGAAGCGCTTCGGGCGCATCGACATCCTCGTCAACAACGCGGCCTTCCAGGGGCCGGCGGTGGAGAAGTTCGAGGACCTGGACGCCGAGCGCGTCGAGCGCACCTTCCGCACCAACATCCTCGCGATGTTCCACCTGGTGCGCTACGCGCTGCCGCACATGAAGGCGGGCGCCACCATCATCAACACCGCCTCCATCCAGGCCTACCAGCCCTCGCCGGGCATCCTCGACTACGCCACCACCAAGGGCGCCATCGTCGCCTTCACCAAGGGCCTGGCGCAGGACCTCATCAAGCGCGGCATCCGCGTCAACGCCGTGGCCCCGGGGCCCGTGTGGACGCCGCTCATCCCCCAGTCCTTCAGCGGCGACAAGGTGAAGGAGTTCGGCGCGAAGTCCGCCATGGGCCGCCCCGCGCAGCCCGCGGAGCTGGCGCCCTCGTTCGTGTTCCTCGCCTCGGACGAGTCGCGCTTCGTCAACGCGGAGGTGCTCGGCGTCACCGGCGGCGGAGTTCTCGCCTGAGCTGACGCGGCGCGTGATTGTAGCAGGCTTGCTGGCCCGGGCCTCCATGGGCGCCGGGGCCAGCGACGCCGTGTGGCTGCCGGATGTCCGGCCTCGGACGGGCGGTGCGCTCGGGAAGAGGGAACCTGGGGGGGCGGGTTGCTTTCGCGGGGGCAGACCGTTTCTGATCGGTCACGGAGCTCCCCTCTCTCCCTAGGAGGCAGCCGCGCATGCAGTTCAACATCACCTTCCGTCAATTCGGCACGTCGGATTCCCTCAAGGAGTACGCCCGAGAGAAGGTCGAACGGGTGAACCGACTGCTGGACAGGGCCGGGGAAGCGCACGTGGTGCTCTCGCTGGAGCGCCACCTCCACCACGCGGACATCACCATCCATTCGGGCGCGTGGGTCTTGAGAGGGCGTGAGAAGAGCGACGACATGTACGCGTCCATCGACCTGGCGATGGACAAAATCGAGCGGCAGCTGCGGCGCTACCGGGACAAGCTGAAGACGCATCACGGCAAGGAGCGCGTCCACCACCGGCAGGACCTGGTGAATCACCTCAAGGTCCGCCACGCGGTGTTCGAGATGCCTCCGGACTCCGACGAGGTGGCCACCTACGCCGAGGAGGCCCAGGGCAGCGCGGCCCCCGAGCCCAGGCCCGTGGCCGCCGTGGCGCCGGTGGCGACCAACTCCGTGCCGCCCTCCGCGCGCGTCGTCCGGGCCACCCACCTGGCCGTCAAGCCGCTGTCGGTGGATGACGCGGTGATGCAGATGAACCTGATGAACAACGACTTCTACGTCTTCCACAACGTGGAGTCGGATTCGCTGTGCATCGTCTACCGGCGCAAGGATGGCCAGTACGGCCTCATCGAGCCCCACGAGCCCGCCGCGCCCGCCGCCGCCACGGGCACCTGAAGCCCGGGCGCTTTCAAAAAAAAGCGCGCCCCGTCACCCCCCTCAAGGTGACGGAGCGCGCGAGCCCTGGCCCGGTGTGTGGCCAGGGCATGTCTCACAAGCCTTCCTCCACGCCTCGCGCGTTCAGAAGCTGGCGTAGCGGCAGTCGCTGAACTTGTTGTTGCGCTCGACGCCGCCCCTGGGCGCGATGCCCATGCGGGGCGCCTCCGGCTTCGCCTTGGTGTTCACCAGCATCAGCGTCATCAGCGCGGCCCGCTCGCCCACCGGCCGGGTGGCGAGCGCCTGGGGGAAGGACACGGCGATGTCCTTCTCCAGCAACTGGCCGCACTCCCGCATGCCCTTGAAGTCGTCCCCCTCGCGCTTGAGGGCGTAGGCGCACTGGCCCACGCGGCCGTGCAGCCACGTCCCGTCCTCGGTGAGGTCCACCGGCAGGCCGCCGAAGACGCCCCAGACGCGGGTGTCGTCCCCTTCCGCGAGCTGCAGGTCGGTGACGAGGTTTCCTACCGAGCCGGTCATCTGCTGGTAGTCCCACTTGAGGGCGACGTCCCGGGTCCGGAAGCGGCCGCGCATGCCGTCCTCCCCGATGACGAGGGAGGAATGGGGGCCGGTGATGGCCGGGCCCTCGACGCGCAGGGGCTCGCCGGAGGAGTCACCCAGGGCGATGCTGCCAGAGGAGGAATGGGCGCCCGAGGTGGCGGCGCAGCCCGTGCCGAGCAGGCAGAGGGCGGTGGCGGTCGACAGCAGCAGGCGCTTCATGGTGGCTCCTTCGCGTCCGGTGGCTCGTGGTGGACTCGCTCCGGAAAACGCCGCGCCGTGAATCGCATATCGCCCCCCAGTACGGGGAAGGCCGCCGCGTCGTGTGGCGCTCCCCTGGCCCGTCCGCCATGATGCGCAGTGAGCGCAAGACGGTCTCCGGAAGACAGGCGACCCTTGCGCTATGGAAGGGTGAGGAGTAATTGCGGCCATCAGGAGCGCCAGCGCGGGAGCGTCAGTGAGAATCGCCGAGTTCCTCAGCCCCCAAGCCGTCATCGCCGACATGCAGTCGCGGACGAAGCCGGAGGTGTTGCGCGAGCTGAGCGCCACGCTGGTGCGCGCCCACCCGGCGCTGCCCGCGGACCGCCTGGTGGAGGTGCTGCGCGAGCGGGAGAAGCTGGGCAGCACCGGCATCGGCGAGGGGGTGGCCATCCCGCACGGCAAGCTGCCGGGCATGGCCCAGCTCCAGGCCGCCTTCGGCGTGTCCCGCGCGGGGGTGGACTTCGAGGCCATCGACGGCCGGCCCACCCACCTGTTCTTCGCGCTGGTGGCGCCGGAGAACAGCGCGGGCGTGCACCTCAAGGCGCTGGCCCGCATCTCCCGGCTCTTCAAGAACCCGCGCTTCCGGACCGCCATCCTCGAGGCGCCCACGGCCGCGGACATCCACGCCCTCATCATCCAGGAAGACGCACGGCCCTGAGGCTGTCTCCGGGGGGAGCAACATGGACGTCGTCCTGAGGCCGATCAACGATCGGTTCTTCCACGAGCAGGTGCTGCCGTTCCTCACCCGCGCCATGGCGGACGCCTCGGGTGCGCTGGAGTCCCTGCTCGACGGGCTGGGGGACGCCCAGGCCCGCGTGCTCTGCGAGCGCATGCTGGCCACGGCGGTGCCCGGAGGCCTGGGCTCGGTGGACGCGGAGCCCTGGGCGGAGCTGATGGACCGGCTCATCTTCCTGCTCTGGCAGGAGGCCCCCGGGGGCTGGGAGGTGGGCGGCCTGCAGGCGGGCTACGCGGACGTCTGGGACGAGGCGCTGCACCTGGCGCTGATGCTGGAGGAGCCGGGCTATCCGTACTGGGACGCGCGCGGGGCGCGCGAGGTGCGGGACGGCTTCCGCTTCCGGCCCATGGCCGACATGGGGCTGGCCTCGCTGCTGGCGGGGCAGTGGGAGCCCTTCCCGGAGTTCCCCCCGGACCGCATCTTCAGCACCCAGGGGCGCGGGGAGTACTTCCCGGGCGGGCGCTTCGCCTTCGCGGACTGGGCATGGCGCCCGTCGCGGATGGTGGCGCACTGGCAGGTGAACCTGCCGCGCAAGCTGGAGCGGTTGCTCGCGCGCGAGCAGGAGCGGATGAAGCTGCCCTCGCTGCCGGAGAAGGACGAGGTGATGGCCTACTGGATGGGGAAGGTGGCCCTGCCGCCGCCCCTGACGGTGGCCTTCTCCGGGCTGGGGCCGCGCGCGGCCAACTGGATTCGCGAGCTGGGCGCGCTCACGGCGCACGTGCGCAACGCCGCGCTGGCGAAGCAGGGCCTGGCCGCGATGGTGACCAAGGGCTCCGGCGTCCGAATCTAGGCGGGCTTCGGCGCGGCGGGGCCGGGGCTCTCCAGGAGGATGGTGACGGGCCCGTCGTTGACGAGCGCCACCTTCATGTCGGCGGCGAAGACGCCGGTGCCCACGGTGAGGCCGCGCTGGCGGAGCGCTTCGCAGGCGCGCTCGTAGAGGGCCTTCGCCACGCCAGGCTCCATGGCGTCGGTGAAGCTGGGACGCCGGCTCTTCTGGGCGTTGCCGTAGAGGGTGAACTGGCTGACGACGATGAGCTGCTTGGAGGTGTCCTGCAGGGAGATGTTCATCTTCCCGGCGGCGTCCTCGAAGATGCGCAGGGTGGCGAGCTTCTCCACCATCCACGCCACGTCCGCCTCGGTGTCGCCCTTGCCCACGCCCAGCAGCACGAGCAGGCCCGGGCCGATTTCACTCACGCGCTGGCCCTCCACCGTGACTGACGCCTCCAGCACCCGCTGCACCACGGCTCGCATCGACGTGTCCTCCCGGGCCGGGCGCCATGGCCGGCCGTTGAATGCCCCTTCCGTTACCGCTCCAGGTGGCGCGGGTCCAGCGCATCCCTCAGCGCGTCCCCGAGCAGGTTGAAGCCCAGCACGGTGAGGGCCAGGGCCGCGCCGGGGAAGAGGGCCACGTGCGGGGCGACGAGGAGGTACTGCGTGCCCTGGTCCACCAGCGCGCCCCAGGACGGCGTGCCGGGTGGGACGCCGAGGCCGAGGAAGCTCAGCGAGGCCTCGGCCAGAATCGCGCCCGGCAGCGCGAAGGTGGCCTGCACCAGCAGCGGCCCGGCGGCGTTGGGCAGCAGGTGGTGGAAGAGGATGCGGCCGGGCCCGCTGCCCAGGGCGCGCGCGGCCTGCACGTACTCGCGCTCGCGCAGGGTGAGCACCTGTCCGCGTGCCAGCCGCGCGTAGCCCGTCCACCCGGTGAAGGAGAGGGCGAAGACGACGTTGGCGAGGCTGGGACCCAGCACGGCGGTGATGAACAGCGCCAGCAGCATGCCGGGGAATGCGAGCAGCACGTCGACGACGCGCATCAGCACCTCGTCCACCCAGCCGCCCGCGTAGCCGGCGATGCCTCCCAGGGTGATTCCCACGAGGCCCGACAGCGCCACCGCGAACACGGAGACGAGCAGCGACACGCGGGCGCCGTAGAGCACGTGGGTGAGCACGTCGATGCCGTTCTCCCCCGCGCCCAGCACGTGCGCGGGGCCGGGCGGCGCCAGCTCGGAGGGCAGGTCCACCCCGTCCGCCGCGTACGGGGCGAGCAGCGGGGCGAAGAGCGCGGTGAGGACCCACAGCGCGGCCACGGCGAGCCCGAAGCGGCCTCCCCACGAGGACAGGCGGAAGCGGCTCACGAGCGCCTCCGCACACGCGGGTCCACCCGGGCATAGGCCGCGTCGGTGAGCGTGTTGACGGCCACGTAGCAGAGCGTGAAGACGAGCACCGTGGCGCGCACGGTGTTGTAGTCGCGCTTCTCAATCGCCGTGAGCAGCAGCGTGCCCATGCCCGGCCACGCGAAGACCTTCTCGGTGACGATGGCGCCGCCCAGCAGCGTGCCGAACTCCAGGCCCAGCACGGTGAGCAGGGGCAGCAGCGCATTGCGGAAGGCGTGTTTCCACAGCACCACGCGCGGGGACAGGCCCTTGGCGCGGGCCACGGTGACGTAGTCCTCGCGCAGCGCCTCGAGCATGGAGGCGCGAGTCATCCGCGCGAGGAACGCGGCCAGCGCGGTGCCCAGCGTGAGGGCGGGCAGCACCAGGTGCCGCCACGACTCCGCGCCCGAGACGGGCAGCCAGTCCAGCTTCAGCGCGAAGACGATGATGAGCACGGGGCCGAGCCAGAAGCGCGGCAGCGCCACCCCCGCCACCGAGGTGCCCATGGCGACCGCGTCCACCACCGTGCCCCGTCGCGCCGCGGCCGCCACGCCCAGCGGGAGGGCCAGTGCCAGCGCGATGAGCATGGACGCGACGGTGAGCACCAGGGTGTACGGCAGCGCCGTGCCAATCGCCGGCAGCACCTTGCGCTGGAAGGGCGGCAGCGACGTGCGCAGCTCCCCGGTGACGAGCTGTCGCGAGAAGACGCCGAGCTGCGAGTACCACGGCAAGTCCAGGCCCACGGCGCGCCGCAGGGCCTCGCGGTCCACCTCCGTGGCCTGCTCGCCGAGCATGACGTCCACCGGGTCCCCCGGCACGAGGTGCAGGAAGAGCGACACGAGGAGCAGCGCGCCCACCAGCGCCACCGCCGCGGACCCGATGCGGCGCCTCACGGTGCGCCCTCCCGGCGCATGACGATGCCAAAGCGCGCTTCCGCCTGGGAGTCGGGCCGCCGCTTCACGGTGCGCCCTTCCGCGCGCCCGGTGCCATGCGCGCACGGGCCAGCGGGGTGAGCAGGCCATGCGCACTGGGCTCGAAGCCCTCCAGCCGCGTGGACATCACGGCCACGCTGTCCTCGTGCCACAGCGGAAGAATGGGCATCAGCACGTCCAGCCGCTGCTGCGCTCGAGCATACAGGGACTTGCGCTCCTCACGCGTCGCGCGCGCCGCCGCCTCCAGCAACGCGTCCAGCGCCGCGTCGCGCAGGCCGCCCCGGTTGAAGCCGCCCCAGTGGTTCTCCGCCGTGGGGATGTTCATCGAGTGGAACGCCCCCCGGAGCAGGTCCGGCTCCATGACGGACGCCCACTTGAGGGTGAACAGCTCGACCCGTCCCCGGCGCACGTCCTCGAAGAAGGTGCCGAACTCCAGCGCCCGCACCTCCACCTGCACGCCGCCGCGAGCGAGCTGCTCCTTCAGCACCAGCCCCACCGCGCGGCGCAGCCGGTCCGTGCTCGTCTTCAGGGACAGCGTGAGTCGCGGCCTGCCGCCCGGCCCATCCGGGTCCGGAAACCCCGCCTCATCGAGCAGCCGCGCGGCCTCCCCGGGCGCGTAGGGACACCCGTCCGAGGGCGCCCACGCCCAGTTCGCGCGAGGCAGCAGTCCGTGGGACGGCCGCGCCAGTCCGTGCAGCTTGTGCTCCACCACCGGCCCCACATCCACCAGGTGGCACAGCGCCCGCCGCACCCGCACGTCCGCCAGCGGCCCCGCGCGCAGGTTGAGTCCCACGTAGGCGAAGCCCGTCCCCGGGCGCGACACCACGCGCAGGTGGGGCTCGCGCCGCAGCACCGGCAGCACCGCCGGGGACACCACGTTGACCGCCAGGTCCGCGCGTCCCTTGAGCAACTCCAGCACCCGCGTCGTCTCGTCGCGCACCACGCGGAAGCGCAGCCGGGGCAGGGCGGGCGCTCCCGCGTACCAGCCCTCGAAGGGCACCAGCGTGAGGTGCTCCTCGTCCGGATGCGACTCGAAGCGGAAGGGCCCCGCGCCCACCGGGTGCTCGCCCTGCGCGACGACACGGTCCGCGCCCGTCCGCTCCGAGGGGATGATTCCAGCGGACAGCTCCGCCAGCAGCGGCGCATGGGGGCGCTCCAGGTGGAAGCGCACGGTGCGCGCGTCCACCACCTCCACCCCTTTCAGCGCCGCGTACCGCTCTGCCCGGGGGCTGCGGACACTCGCGTCCCGCAGCCCGTCGAAGGTGGCCTTCACGTCCTCGGCCGTCAGCGCGGTGCCGTCATGGAAGGTGAGGCCCGGGCGCAGGGTGAACTCCATGAGGGTGGGGGACACCTCGCGGAAGGACTCGGCCAGCACCGGCACCGGCTGGCTCGCGTCGTCGAAGGCCAGCAGCCCCGGGGTGATGAGCGCCGCCAGCCGCTGACCGTTGGCCGTCAAAGCGAAGCGGTCGTCCAGGCTGTCCGGCGGCGACTCCAGCAGCACCGTGATGCCGTCCGCCGGAGGCTCCGCCCTGCAGCCTTCCGTCCCGAGCAGAGCGAGCAGGCACAGCGCGAGGCGACCGGGGAGGCCCCGCATGAGGGCCCGGGTAGGGGGAGGAGGCATCCTTCGGAACCTGTCCGCCACACGGTTACAGGTCGGATGTCAGGGGGAAAGGCCATTCTGCGCCCGTGCAGTCTCGGACTCTCAGAGAGGGGAGTGAAAAGAAGTCCACATGCCTGGCACTCGCTTGCCGCCTGGTGGAAGAGCGAGCGCCCAACCGTGGACTCCTGCTGCCTCTCTCCCTTGCCGGGCTTTCACCCCCTTCCGCATAATGGCCAGCGACTTCCCCGGAGAGAGTGTGCAGGTCCATCGAGCCAGCCCCTACTTGGCCGCAGCAGCCATCATTTTCCTGACACTCCCGAGCGCCGCGTGGTCGGCGCCTCCCTCCGCCGAGAAGCGCGCGGACCGTGAGGCGTTGAAGCAGGCCTTGATGGAGGTGCTCCAGCGCTCGTCGTTGAAGGCGAGCCGCGTGGGCGTCCAGATGCAGAGCCTGGACGACGGCGCCATCGTGTTCAGCCACAACGCCGACGAGCTGCTCAACCCGGCGTCCAACGTGAAGCTCGTCACGTCCGCGGCGGCGCTCGCCGCGCTCGGGCCCGAGTTCCGCTACGACACCGAGTTCCTCGTGGACCCGGAGCTAGGCGCGGACGGCAAGGTGAAGACGCTCTACGTGCGCGGCAAGGGCGACCCCTCCATGACGACCGAGCGCCTGTGGGGTGTCGTCGCGGAGCTGTGGCACGCGGGCGTGCGCGAGGTGGGCGAGATTGTCGTGGACGACGCCTGGTTCGACGCCGAGCGCACGCCGCCCGGCTATGACCAGGAGGACTCGGACCGCGCGTACATGGCGCCCACCGGCGCGCTGAGCCTCAACTGGAACGCCGCCGCCATCTACCTGCGCCCCGGCAACGCCCCCGGCGCCAAGGGCACGGTGGAGATGGAGCCGCCCAGCGACTACTTCGTGGTGGAGAACCAGCTGGGCACGGGCTCGGCGCGCGCGCGCCGCGTGTCGGTGACGTCCGACCCGTCCGGCCCGGTGCAGAAGATTGTCGTGCGCGGCCAGCTCCCCAGCGAGCGCGGCGGCGCCGTCAGCGTGTGGAAGAAGATCGACAACCCGCCCATGTACTACGGGCAGACGCTCAAGCAGATGCTCACCACGCGGGGCGTGAAGATGAAGGGCCGGGTCAAGGTCGGCCTGACGCCCTCCAAGGCGAAGATGCTGTACGTGTCCCAGTCGGACACGTTCGACGTCATCCTCAAGCGCCTCAACAAGCTCTCCAGCAACTTCGTCGCCGAGCAGCTGCTCAAGACGATGGGCGCGGAGCTCAAGGGCACGCCGGGCTCCTTCACCAAGGGCGTGGAGGTGGTGGAGCAGTTCCTCGAGCGCGAGGTGGGCATCCCCCGCGGCACCTACGTGATGAAGAACGGCAGCGGCCTCAACGACGCCAACCGCTTCTCCACCGCGCAGCTCAACCGACTGCTTCGCTACATGTACGAGCGCTTCCCCTTCGCGCCCGAGTACATGTCCTCCGTGCCCATCGCCGGCAAGGACGGCACGCTGAAGTACCGCTTCGAGGGCAGCGACGCGGTGGGCCGCCTGCGCGCCAAGACGGGCACGCTGGAGAGCGTCTCCGCGCTCAGCGGCTACGTGACGAGCGCGGGCGGTGAGCGCTTCACCTTCTCCATCATCGCCAACGACTTCGCGGGCCGCGCCGGCCCCATCGTCGCCGGCCTGGACGCGCTGGGCGCGGCGGTGGCCGCCACCGGCTCCAGCCTGGGGCCGTCCAACGCGGTGGCCGCGCTGGCCGACAACGGCCGTCCGGCCGGGGCCATCAACGACGTGGCCGCCCGCATCAAGACGTACCTGGACCTGGGCCGGCAGCGCGACCAGCGCAACATCGGCTTCCTGCGCACCGCGTGGCGCAGCGAGAGGGACCCGGCGGTGCGCGCGGTGCTGGCGGAGAGCCTCTACCAGTCCAACCCGCATGACTACCTGGGCGCGCGCACGCTGCTGGACAGCTACGCCGCCACCGGCGAGGTGTACGGCCGCCTGAGGGAGGTGGCCCGCGTCCTCTCCGTCGACGTGCCGGGCGTCAGCAGCATGGTGGAGCTGGCCGCCGGCGGTAATACCGAGGCGCTGGCCCGCGTGCTGGAGCTGGCGGGCGCCGCCGGGACGGACGCGCAGTCGCAGCGGGAGATGTCCGAGGCGCTGGGCGAGGTGGCCCGCACCGCCCCCGAGGAGCTGGTGGTGGCCCTGCGAGGCGCCAGCGCTGGAGACCGCGAGGCCTCCACCACGCTGCTGGCCCGCGCGCTGGTGCAGGCCGGCCAGGCGGACCATCCCTTCTGGAAGTCCCTGCGCCGCACGCTGGGCGCCACGGACCCGCAGCTCGCCGCCTTCGCCAAGGGGCTGGACTCCACCCTGTCGCAGAAGGTGGCCGAGGCCAAGGCCCCGCCCAAGGACGGCCTCACCCCCGTGAATGTGGTGGCCCCGGCCGGCAACGCGCCGCGCCCCGGCAGCCCGCCCGAGTCACGCACCGCCGAGACGCGTCCCGGCGGGTAGCACCGCGTTCCCAGGCACCACCAACCCCGGGCGTGGGCCTCCTCGCCCGGGGAGCAGGCAGGCTGACAGCCCCCCCGGAACATTTCTGGCGCCCAGCCGGATGTCGGTGTGCACTGCTATAGGTGGAAGCCAACCTGCCAGGAGCTGTCCTGGCGGGGTGCAACCGGCCCGTGGTGGGTCGGTTCTCGTGAAAGGAACGCAGTCATGGCTGGAGGCGTGAACAAGGTCATTCTCATCGGCAACCTGGGGGCGGACCCCGAGGTTCGCTTCACCCCGGGCGGTCAGGCGGTGGCGAACTTCCGCATCGCCACCAGCGAGAGCTGGACGGACAAGAATGGCCAGAAGCAGGAGCGGACCGAGTGGCACCGCATCGTCGTCTGGGGAAAGCTCGCGGAACTCTGCGGCGAGTACCTGAAGAAGGGACGGCAGTGCTACGTCGAGGGCCGCCTGCAGACGCGCGAGTGGACCGACAAGGAGAACCGGAAGAACTACACCACGGAGGTCGTGGCCAACGCCGTGACGTTCCTCGGCGGTCGTGACGCCGGAGAGGGCATGAGCGCCGGCAGTGGTGGCGGCGGACGCCGGTCCTCGGGTGGTCCCCAGCGCGGCAACGGCATGGACTCCGACTACGGCCAGCCGCCCCCCATGGATGACAGCAACAACATGGGTGGTGGCCACGCCGGTGGTGACGACGACATCCCGTTCTGACCTGCTATAGCCCCTGGAAATGAAACCGGCCGCTCCCCGAGGCTTGGGGGGCGGCCGGTTGTCTTTCGCGTCTCCGTGAAGGCCCGCGGGCGCGGGCCCCGGGGCTCACGTCACGGAGGGGTGGCGCCCACCGGGCTGAAGGCGGCGCCCGCGGTGTAGAGCGCGTAGATGACCGCCCAGCTCATCGCCGTCAGGAGCAGGAACAGGCCGATGACGACCGGCTCGAAGCGGCGCATGGAGCGGTCGCTGGCGAAGATGCCCCAGTACATGGCGAAGCCCTGGAGGCCGTTGGCCAGGTGGTACGCGGTGCCCAGCGTGCCCAGCAGGTAGACGATGAGCGTGGGCATGTGGTGGTGCATCTCCCGGGCGATGTCGGAGAACGGCTCGGGGTGCCCCTCCACCAGGCGCGGGTGCAGGAAGGCCAGCCAGATGTGGGCGCCGAGGAAGAACAGCACGCCCACCGCGCTGATGCGCTGCACGATGTACTTGAGGTTGCCGTAGTTGTTGTAGCGCCCGTTGTTGGGCTTGAAGCTGAACAGCCGCACGAGGCCCCAACCGGTGTGGATGAGCAGCGGCAGGATGACGATGAGGAAGGTGAAGGCCTGGGCGAACGGGTTGGAGTACGTCGTCACCGACGCCTCCCACGCCGCCGCGCCGTTGAAGGCGGAGAGGTTGTCCCAGATGTGGTTGATGACCCAGATGGACAGGGGCACCACGGCCAGGAACGAGCCCAGGCGGGACTTGAGGAGCGGTGTCTTCGTCGGAACGGCTGCGGCGGCTTGGCTGCTCATCGGGTCTCCAGCGACGGCGCGCGGGCGGGTACCGCGTCCAAGTCAATGTCAGGTGACAGTCGGACGGCGGTTTATAACCGTTCCGGCCGGGAGGCTGGATTTCTTCCGCATCCCCGGATACCAGCCGCCCCACACGGAGGCATAAGGCTGACCTTATGCGTCACCCCGGGGTGGGCTGCTGCTCCCCCGACGGGCGGAGGGGCGCCCGCCTTCTGTCGTTGGCGGGCAATGCGGGCTCGGGCACGCTAGTCGCTTCCCTATGTCCGACGAGCTCGTCAGTGGATTGCTGAAGAAGACGGACCTGCGCGTGGTGCTGGCCACCACCCCGGAGCTGTCCCGCCAGGCGCGCGCCACCCATGGCACCGCCCCCGCCGCCGCGGCCCTCCTGTCGCAGGCCCTCACCGCCGCCGCCCTCCTGGGCGCCCTCCAGAAGCACGACGCGCGCATCAACCTCCAGGTGGAGTGCGACGGCCCCCTGCGCGGCCTCTTCGTGGACGGCGACGCCTCCGGGCTGGTGCGCGGCTACGTGAAGAACCCGCAGGTGGAGTACGTGGGCGGCGAGGGCCAGTACCACTGGCGTCCCGTGCTGGGGAACAAGGGCTTCCTGTCCGTGCTGCGCGATCAGGGCGGCGGCGAGTTCTACCGCTCCTCGGTGGAGCTGGTGCACTTCGACCTGGCGGCCGACATGGAGCGCTACCTCCACCAGTCCGACCAGCTCCCCTCGCACCTGCTGCTCGCCCAGGTGCCCTCCGGGGGCGACGGCGCGGCCGAGTCGCTGGGCATCGTCGCGGGCCTGCTCGTCCAGCCGCTCCCCAGCGGGGACATGGACGCCTTCAAGGAAATGGGCCCGCGGCTGCGCCGCGACTTCGTGCCCGTGCTCCAGGCGCATGCGGCGGCCGGCGCCTCGGCGGTGCTGCGTGCGCTGCTGCCCGAGTCCGACTTCGAGGTGATGTCGCGGTATCCCCTGCGCTTCGGCTGTTCGTGCAGCAAGGACCGCGTGAAGCGCGCGCTGCTGGCCATGGGGCGCGAGGAGCTGACGGACCTCCTGGAGAAGGAAGGACAGGCGGAGGCCACGTGCCAGTTCTGCACGACGCGCTACGTCATTCCAGGAGAGGAAATTCGGGCCATGTTGGAGGCCGGCGAGATTTGACTTGAGAGGGCCTCAACGGTACTTGCCGCCGCGCCATGAGCTACTTCACGCAACTGCTCGAGGGCGGCTACGAGGCCGTCCACCTTCTCAGTGATTCGCGGACGGGGCTGCGCGCCATCGTCGGCATGCACAACACGCGGCTGGGGCCGGGCCTGGGCGGCACGCGCGCGCTGGCGACCTACACGAGCGAGGAGGAAGCCGTCGCGGACGCGCTCCGGCTCGCGCGGGGCATGACGTACAAGGCGGCGCTCGCCGGACTGCCGCACGGCGGCGGCAAGGCCGTCATCATGCTGCCCCGCGGCAACTTCGACCGGGCGAAGCTCTTCGAGTCCTTCGGCCGCGCGGTGGAGTCGCTCGGCGGCCGCTACATCACCACCGAGGACAGCGGCACCAGCCCGGACGACATGGAGCACGTGCGCAAGCACACGAAGAACGTCGTCGGCCTGAAGGAGCGCAGCGGGGACCCGTCGCCGGTGACGGCGTACGGCGTGGCGCGCGCCATGGAGGCCACGGCGAAGCACCTCTTCGGCCGGCCGGACCTCAAGGGGCTGCGCGTCACCGTGCTGGGCGTGGGCCACGTGGGCATGTACCTCGTGAAGGAGCTGCACGAGCGCGGCGCGAAGGTGTGGGTGAGCGACATCAACCCCGCGAGCGTGGAGCACGCCGTGAAGCAGTACGGGGCCACCTCGGTGACGGCCGACGAGCTGCACCGCATGGAGGCGGACATCTACGCCCCCTGCGCGCTGGGCGGCGCCATCAATGACACCACCCTGCCGCTGCTGCGCGTGAAGGCGGTGTGTGGCGCGGCCAACAATCAGCTGCTCACCACGCGCCACGGCGAGCAGCTGGCGAAGCGCGGCATCCTGTACGTGCCGGACTACGCGGCCAACGCCGGCGGCCTCATCAACGTGGCCCAGGAGTGGGCGGGGTACAACCGGGAGAAGGCCTACGCCCGCGCCGCGCTCATCTTCGAGACCATCGACACGGTGCTGGCCCGCGCGAAGGACTCCGGCCTCCGCCCCGAGCAGGTGGCCGACCGCATGGTGGAAGAGAAGCTGGCCGCCTGAGGGCGGCCGGGTCCGCGCGCCGCCTCTCCTCGTCTTCCGACGATGAAGAGGCGGCCGGATGTGGCCAGGGCGTGTGGCTCGGGGTATGACGGGGCCCGCACGCACCCCAGCCGGAGTCAACGCCGTGGCCACCAAGCGGGCAGCGCCCGGGCCCAAGGCCCAGGGCAAGCGCAAGCCCACCGCGAAGTCCTCCCCGAAGAAGTCCTCCCCTCCCTCTCCTTCCGCGTCGAAGGCGGACCGGAGGCAGGCGGAGAAGCTCGTCTCCATTCCCGCGGACATGGTGTTGGCGCCGCAGGTGGAGGCCCCCCGCCAGCCCACGGGCAAGGACCAGTCGCGCAAGAAGTCCGCCGGAGGCGTGCGCGAGCTGACCTGGGCGGAGTTCGACCGCGCCGTGCAGGAGCTGGCCGGCGCCATCCGCGCGTCCTTCGCGCCGCAGGCGGTGGTGGGCGTGGCCCACGGCGGCGTCTTCGTGGGCGGGGCGCTGTCGTCGGCGCTCGGCTGCGAGTTCTTCCCGGTGCGCATCAGCCGCCGCAGCCGGGACAGGGGTGAGGGTGCCCGCGGCCGGGGCAAGCCGAAGGTCGCCGGGGAGATGCCGCGCGAGCTGAAGGGCCGCCGCGTGCTGATTGTGGACGACGTGGCCTCCAGCGGTGACACGCTGGAGCTGGCGTCGCAGCTGGCGCGCGAGGTGGGCGCGAAGAAGGTGGAGACGGCGTGCCTGGTGGCGCGGCCGGAGGGCTTCGCGCCGGACTACAGCGCGCTGGCCACCGCCACGCTGGTGGTCTTCCCCTGGGACTACGAGCCGGCCACCGGCGACGCGCGCTTCGACGAGGACCCGGACAAGGCGGGGGCGTGAGCCCCGGCGCGGTGGGGCGATGATTGTCGGGACGGCGGGGCACATCGACCACGGCAAGACGTCCCTGGTGAAGGCGCTCACCGGCATCGACACCGACCGGCTCAAGGAAGAGAAGCGGCGCGGAATCACCCTGGAGCTGGGCTTCGCCCACCTCACGCTGGACGACGGCACGGTGGCCGGCGTGGTGGACGTGCCCGGCCACGAGCGCTTCGTGAAGGCCATGGCCGCGGGCGCCGGCGGCGTGGACCTGGCGGTGCTGGTGGTGGCCGCGGACGAGGGCGTCATGCCCCAGACGCGCGAGCACCTGGACATCTGCCGGCTCTTGGGCGTGAGGGCCGGCGTCATCGCGCTCACCAAGTCGGACCTGCTGGCGGAGCTGGGCCCGGAGTGGCGCGCGCTGGTGGAGGCGGACCTGGGGGCGCTCACCGCGGGCACCTTCCTGGAGGGCGCGCCCGTGGTGCCCTGCTCGTCGAAGACGGGCGAGGGGCTGGACGCGCTCAAGTCCGCGCTCACCCGCGCCGCCCGCGCCCTGCCGAAGCGTCCTTCGGAGGGCCCCGCCTTCCTGCCGGTGGACCGGGTCTTCACCATCAAAGGCTTCGGCACGGTGGTGACGGGCACGCTGCTGTCGGGCGCGGTGGCGGTGGAGGACGCGGTGGCGCTGCTGCCCGGGCTGCCCGGCCCCTTTCGCGTGCGCGGCGTGCAGGTGCACGGGCAGGCGGTGCCGAAGGTGGAGGCGGGCCAGCGCGCGGCGGTGAATGTCACCGGCGTGGAGCCGGAGGCGCTGCACCGGGGCATGGTGCTGGTGCGCTCGGGGGAGCTGCCGGAGACGCGCATGCTGGACGTGGAGCTGGCGCTGCTGCCCGCGGCGGAGGCGGCGCTGCCCCGCCGCCGGAAGCTGCTTTTGCACCTGGGCACCGCGCAGGTGGAGGCCACGGTGGCGCTGCTGGACGTGGAGCGGCTGGAGCCCGGCGAGACGGCGCTGGCGCAGCTGCGGCTGGACGGGCCCGTGGGCGCGCTGGTGGGGCAGCGCTTCATCCTGCGCGGCTCGCGCGCGCTGCCCGGTCGCGGGGCCACGGTGGCGGGGGGCCGCATCCTGTCCATTACGCCGCCCCGGCGCCGCAAGGGGGGCTCGGCGGTGGTGGCGCCGCTCCTGGAGGCGGAGCCGTCGGGGCAGGTGGCGTGGCTGTTGCGCCAGGCCGGCTACCGGGGGCTGACGCAGCCGGAGCTGTTCGGCCGCTCCGGGCTGGGGCCGAAAGTCCTTTCGCGCGCGCTGGAGCTGTTGGGCGCGCGGGGCGGGGCGCTGCTGGTGGACCGCGAGCGGCGGCTGTACCTCTCCGGCGAGGTCTTCGAGGGACTGCAGGGGCGGGCGCTGGCCCTGCTGGCCGCCTTCCATGAGCGCGAGCCCCTGCGTGAAGGCCTGCCGCGCGAGGAGCTGCGCCAGCGCCTGTCCGCCGAGCTGGACTCGCGCACCTTCCAGCGGGTGACGCAGGCGTTGGTGGACGCGGGGAAGGTGGAGCTGGACAGGGAGGTGGTGCGCCTCAAGGGGCGGGGCCGCACGCTGTCGCTGGGGGACGAGGCGGCCCGCACGAAGCTGGCCGCGGAGCTGTCCGCCGCGGGGCTGGCGCCGCCCACCCTCAATGAGCTGGCGCAGAAGCTCCAGCTGCCCATGCCCCGGCTCCAGGAGTTGTTGAAGGTGATGGTGGCGGGGGGGATGGCGGTGCGCGTCAGCGACGAGCTGTGCTTCGACGCGGGAGCGCTCGCGGGCCTGCGTGAGCGCCTGGTTGCCCACCTTCGCGAGAAGAAGGAGATTACCACCCAGGCCTTCAAGGAAATGGTCGGCCAGAGCCGCAAGTTCGTCATCCCGCTGTCGGAGTACTTCGACCGGGAGAAGGTCACACTCAGGGTGGGCGAGAAGCGGGTGCTGCGTCGCGGATGAGCATGAAGCGTTACAGCGAGGCCGACCTGCGCGCCCTCATCGAGCCCTTCGACAACCCCATGGTGGCGGTCGTCGACGGGCGCGTGTCCGCTGTCAACGCGGCCTACCTCGGGCTGCTGGGGCTTCCTCGCGAGCAGGTGGAGGGCCGCTCCGTGATGGACTTCGTCCAGCCGGAGGAGCGCAGCCGCCTGTCCGAGCGCTACCGCCTGCAGGAGTCCGGCGACGCGACGATGGACCCGCGCACGCAGGTCTACCAGGTGCCCTGCGCGGGCGGCGTCACCCGCGAGGTGGCCCTGTACTCCACGCGCGTGCAGCTGGAGGGCGGCGGCAGTGCGCGGCTGCTCAACTGCCTGCCGCTCCAGGACACGCCGCCGGAGATGACCGTCGCCGAGCGCCTGGTGGACACGTCCGCGGGCCTGGTGTCCGCGCACTCCGAGGACGCGGTGCGCCGCGTGGCGCTGAAGGGGCTCCAGGACGCGGGCTTCCGCGTCCGGCTGCTGCGCTGGGACGGCGAGCGGCTGCTGGCGCGTGACGGCGAGCCCCTGCCGGAGGACGTGCGCCTGGGTCTGGAGTCGCTGGCCGACGGGCGCCCCGTGTTCGGCGGCACGGAGCGCGCCTCGCCCTCGCACGTCTACATCCCCGTGGGCGGTCCGCAGGACGAGGTGCTGTGGGTGCAGGGGCCGTGGGTGGCGCCCCGCCATGGCTCGGTGCTGACGCTCTTCGCGAAGGTGGTGGGCGCCGCGCTGACGGACGCGCGCGTGCAGGCGGACGGCGCGCGCAGCCGCTGGGAGATGGAGGCCGTGGCCCAGGTGGCGCGCTTCGTCGCGCAGCCGGTCCCGCCCTCGCTGGAGGACTTCCTGGCGCGCGTCGCGGACCTGCTGCAGGGGAGCGCCGCGGCGCTGCACCTGACGCCCCCGCAGGGCGGCGCGCTGGCGCTGGCCACGCACGTGGGGCTGGCGGACCTGGTGCGCGACGGCGAGCACGCGGCGCGGCTCACCGGCCTGCTGGCGGTGGCGGCGGAGGGGGAGGGTGGGCTGTCCACCGAGGCCCAGGGCGCGGCGCTGGGGGACTTGTCCGGCGGGCGGCTGGGGTGTGGCGCGGTGGCGCGCCTCACCCGGGGCGGCGAGGTGTGCGGCACCCTCCAGCTGCTGCGCGCGGCCGGCCACCCCTTCGACGCGCGGGACGTGCGGCTGCTGGGGACGCTGGCGGAGCTGCTGGTGACGCTGCTGGAGCAGCGCCGGCTGCGCGCGGAGTCCTCGCGCCAGCTCGCGGAGACGCGCCTGCTGCTGGACCTGGCGCGCACCACGTCGGGCGTGCTGGAGACCTCCAGCATCCTCGACGTGGCGTCCGACTTCCTCGTCCACCTGCTGGACGTGTCCAACTGCTACATCATGCTGTACGACGAGGGGGCGAAGCTCTTGCGCGGCGCCGCCGCCTCCACGGCCCACCGCGACTTCTTCCGCACGGTGGTGCTGCCGCTGCACGGGGACAGCCTCGCCACGCGCGTGGCCCGCGAGCGCCGTCCCATCGCCATCGAGGATGTGATGGCCACGGGCGGCGGCTTCGACTCGCACCTCGCCCAGCGCTTCGGGGAGAAGGCGCTGCTCGCCCTGCCGCTCACCTCGCGCGAGGAGCTCATCGGCGTGGTGGTGGTGGACGACACGCGCCGGGCGCGCGCCTTCGGGCCGGAGCTCATCGAGCTGGCCGAGGCCACCTGTGGCCAGCTGGCGCTGTCCATCGCCAACGCGCGCCTCTACGAGTCGCTGTGGGCCAGCTACGCGGAGCTGGCCGCCACCCGCGCGGAGATGGTGAAGCGCGAGCGGCTGGCCGCGCTGGGCGAGCTGTCCGCGATTGTCGCCCACGAGGTGCGAAACCCCCTGGGCGTCATCTTCAACGCGGTGGCCTCGCTGCGCCGGCTGCTGGACCCGGGCGGCGACGCGGCCATGCTGCTGGACATCCTGGGCGAGGAGAGCGACCGGCTCAACCGCATCGTGGGTGACTTGCTGGACTACACGCGCCCGAGAGACCCGGTGCTCCAGCACGAGGACCTGGGGCGCGTGCTGCAGGACTCGCTGGAGGCCGCGCGGGTGCAGGGCGGGGGCGCGGACCGGCCCGTCCACATCCACTCGGACGTGGAGCCGGGGCTGCCGCCGGTGCCCATGGACCGGCGGCTCATCCGCCAGGCGCTCGTCAACGTGGCCGTCAACGCGATTCAGTCCATGCCGCAGGGAGGCCTGGTGCAGGTGCGCGCGCGCCGCGAGGCCTACGCGGGCAAGGACCAGCTGCGCATCGACGTGGCGGACCAGGGGCCGGGCATTCCCGCGGAGCTGCTCCACCGCGTCTTCGAGCCCTTCTTCACCACCAAGGCCCAGGGCACCGGACTGGGGCTGGCCGTCGTCAAGCGCATCCTCGAGGAGCATCGGGGAGAAATCGCCGTGGAGAGCACGCCCGGCCGCGGTACCACCTTCACCTTCCGGCTGCCCCTGTCGCAGCCCCCGTCCTTCCCATGACTGACGCGAACACCCCGCCCTCCCGTGGACGCATCCTCGTCGTGGACGACCAGCGCAACATGCGCGCCACCACCGCGTTGCTGCTGCGCGCGGAGCACTACACCGTCTTCGAGGCCGCCACCGGCGAGGAGGCCCTGGCCCAGCTGGCCGGCGGCAGCATCGACCTGCTGCTGACGGACCTGAAGATGGAGCCCATGGACGGGCTCACGCTGCTCAAGCGCGCGCTGGAGGTGGCCCCGCGCCTGCAGGTCATCATGATGACGGCCTTCGGCTCCATCGAGAGCGCGGTGGAGGCCATGCGCCTGGGCGCCGACGACTACGTCACCAAGCCCTTCAAGGAGAGCGAGCTGCGCTACCGCGTGGAGCGCGCCCTGGACCGCGCCCGCGTGCTGCGCGACAGGGACAACCTCGCCACCGACTTCAACCAGCGCCACGGCCTGTCCGCGCTGGTGGGCCGCAGTCCCGCCATGAGGGACCTCACCTCGCGCCTCATGCGCGTGGCCCAGAGCGACGCCACCGTCCTCATCCAGGGCGAGAGCGGCACCGGCAAGGAGCTGGTGGCCCGCGCGCTCCACGCGCACAGCCGCCGCAAGGTGCGCTCCTTCGTTCCCGTCAACTGCGCCGCCATCAGCGAGTCGCTGCTGGAGAGCGAGCTGTTCGGCCACGCCAAGGGCGCCTTCACCGGCGCGGTGAAGGCCCGCCGAGGCCTCTTCGAGGAGGCGGACGGCGGCACGCTCTTCATCGACGAGGTGACGGAGACCAGCCCCACCTTCCAGTCCAAGCTGCTGCGCGCCCTGCAGGAGGGCGAGGTGCGCCGGGTGGGCGAGTCCACCGCGCTGCGCGTGGACGTGCGCACCGTGGCCGCCACCAACCGCGACATCGAGCTGGAGGTGCGCGAGAAGCGCTTCCGCCAGGACCTCTACTACCGCCTCAACGTGGTGGCCCTGCGCGTGCCGCCGCTGCGCGAGCGCCTGGAGGACGTGCCCGCCCTGGCCGAGCACTTCCTTGAGCGCGCCAACGCCCGCAGCCCCAAGCCCAGGCGCCTGTCCGCCTCCGCGGTGGCGCATCTGATGGGCTACAACTTCCCCGGCAACGTGCGCGAGCTGGAGAACCTGGTGGAGCAGGCCGCCGCCCTCTCGGAAGGCGACGAGCTGCTGCCCGAGGACTTCCCCCTGCGCCAGGGCCGCCTCACGCCCTCCCACGGCACCCCCAGCGTGGCCTTCCTGGACGGGCAGGGCGGCGGCAGCCGCCCCGCCGGCACCGGGCCCACCCTGGCCCAGGTGGTGGAGGAGGCCGAGCGCCACGCCATTACCCAGGCCCTGGAGCGGCACGGCGTGGACCTCGCCCGCGTCGCGGATGAGCTGGGCGTCTCCTCCACCACCCTCTGGCGGAAGATGAAGCGCCTCAACCTCCGCCCGCCCGCAGATCTGGCCCGCGAATAGCGACAGGGTAGGGCCTGGGCATACCGGTGTAACTTTTCCGCACTCATGGATTCAGATCCGAAATGGGCGGGGTTCATCGGTGAAAAGGCCAAAGGGTTGAAATTACTGGCCCTTTTCACATCTGCAACTCCATTTCAGGGCTGCAATGCAATGAGGGGGTGCCAGCAACGTCAGGTGATGGGCTAAGTCCTTGAGAAAATTGGACTTTGCCTCCCAGGAGACGCTGGCACGAGGGCTGCTAAAGGAATGCGCGGGACACATCGAAGCGAGGCTGAAGGCGGTTCCCCCCCACCCCTTCAGCACTTCCGGTGAGTCACCTTGAGAAGACCCGCGGCCTGGCACCCTTCTGGGGTGCCGGGCCGCCTTCTTTTCTACGTCCGGAAAGTTCCCTCGCCTCGTCGTTGCTCTTCCAATGTGCTGGGAGGGGTGGCTGATGACTGTGGAAGTGGGACAGAAGGCGCCACCGTGGGTGGTGAGGCGCGCGCGGCCCGAGGACCATGCGGTATTCACCCGGCTGTTCCGGGAGCTGGGGGTGGACGACCCGCCGCCTCCACCGCCGCAGTGGACCGTAGAGCTCGCGCCGCTCACCGTCTTCGCGGAAGGCCCGGGTGGGGTGGTGGCCTACGGGGTGACGGAGGCGCTGGGCGAGGTGGGCTACGTGGGGCAGCTGGTGGTGGACGCGTCCGCCCGCGGGCAGGGGCTGGGCCGGTGGATGATGGCGCGGCTGGCGGAGGGCCTCCGGGCGCAGGGCTGTCAGCGGTGGGCGCTGTACGTGAAGCGGGACAACACGCCCGCGCTGAACCTCTACGCCTCGGTGGGGCTGCGGCCCGCGCGCCAGGCGGCCAACCTCAAGCTGAGGCGGGCCCACGTGGCGGCGCTGCCCGCCGCGCCGCCGGGCCTGCGGGTGGTGCCGGTGGCGCCGGCGGAGCATGAGGTGCTGACGGCCGCCTTCGGGCTGATGCCGGGCAAGCTGGCGCGCTTCGCCACGAAGGCGTCGCACCGGTTGCTGCGGCTGGACGCGCCGGGCCGGGACGCGGAAGGCCCGCCGGGGCTGATGGATTTGCGCGCCTCCTCCGAGCTCCTCTTCCCCTTCTTCGCGGCCTCGCCCGGCCATGCGCGGGCGCTGCTGGAGGACGCCTTCGCCCGGTGCGGGGACGCGGTGGATGCGCTCAACGTGGTGGTGACGGACGACGCGCCGCTGGACGCGCTCTTGCGCGCGGCGGGCGCGGAGGTGCGCAACGAGACGCTGGAGCTGCGCGGCCCGCTGCCCTGAAACGACAACGCCCGCCCTGGCACGAGGCCGGGGCGGGCGGGGATGCGAGCAGGGGACACGCCCTGCGCGAGGCTACTGGCCGAAGATGGTGCTGGCCTGCACGAGCCAGCCCATAATCGGGCCGGGGATGATGCCCAGCACCACCACCGCCGCGGTGGACAGCACCAGCGCCAGCTCGGTGGACCAGCTGCGCTCGAGGGTGTGCGCACCCTCGGGCACCGGCCGCATGAACATGTAGACGACCACGCGCAGGTAGTAATAGACGCCCGCGGCGCTGGAGAGCACGCCGACGATGGTGAGGCCGATGAGGCCCGCGTCCACCGCCGCCTGGAAGATGAGCAGCTTGCTCATGAAGCCGATGGTGGGGGGAATGCCGCCCAGCGACAGCATGAAGGCCGCCATGGCGAAGGCCCAGCCCGGCCGGCGCTGCGCCAGCCCGCTGAAGCGCTCCAAGTCCCACGCGGTGCCCTTCTCCTCGTCCTCGCGGCGCTCCAGCGCGGACACCATGGCGAAGGCGCCCACCGCGCTGAAGGTGTAGGCCAGCAGGTAGTAGAGGATGCCGCGCAGCGCCTCGGCGCGGGCCACGTCCAGTGCGGTGCCGCCCGTCAGCGCGGAGGCGCCCAGCAGCCGGAAGCTCTCACCCGGCGCGGTGACGAAGAGCGCCGCCACGCCCACCAGGAGGTAGCCGGCGTGGGCAATGGACGAGTACGCCAGCATGCGCTTCACGTTGCGCTGCGGGATGGCCAGCAGGTTGCCCGCCACCATGGTGAGGAAGGCCAGGGTGGAGAACAGCGCCAGCAGCATCTGCGGGTCGATGCCCTTGCCCACGGTGATGAACACGCGGACCATGGAGGCGAAGGCCGCCGCCTTCACGCCCGCGCTCATCAGCGCGGTGACGGGCGTGGGGGCGCCCTCGTAGACGTCCGGCGTCCACATGTGGAAGGGCACCGCGGCCACCTTGAAGGCGAAGCCCGCGCCCACCAGCACGATGCCCGCGTACACCAGCGCCGGCTGGCTCTGCATCGCCGCGCCCAGCGGACCCACCATGGCCGTCAGCTGCGTGGTGCCGGTGGCGCCGTACAGCAGCGCCGCGCCGTACAGCAGCACCGCGGAGGAGAAGGCGCCGAGGATGAAGTACTTGAAGCCCGCCTCGCTCGGCCGCGTGCCGCGGCGCAGGTACGCCGTCAGCGCGTAGGTGGCGATGGAGAGCACCTCCACGTTGACGAAGATGGTGATGAGCTCGTTGGACATGGCCAGCAGGCTCATGCCCGCGGACGCGAAGAGCATCAGCGCGTAGAACTCACCGCGCTCCGCGCCGCGCTTGCGCAGGAAGCTCACGGCGCTGAGCGCCGCCAGCGCCAGGCCCACGCACACCACGAGGGTGAGGAAGCTGGAGAACGGGTCCAGCACGCCGAAGCCGAGCATCACCTCGCGCGGCGGCTCGAACATCACCGCCACCGCCACCGCGCCGGCCGCCACCGCCGTCGCCACCGTCAGCACGGCCTGGTAGGCGCGCGACGAAGTCGCGGAGAGGAAGACCTCGGACAACAGCAGGATGGAGGCACCCACCACCATGATGATGGCGGGCAGCAGCGGGAGGAAGTCTGCCAGGACGAGATTGGGCAGGTTCATGGTGGAAGCTCTTTCGGCCTACTGCCGCTGCGAGGGGACGGCGGCCAGCGGAACGGGCGCGGACGGCGAGGCGGCGGTGACGCTCGAGGGCAGCGACATCACCTCCACACGGACCTGGTCGTCCTGCACCGGGACTCCGGGGTTGCCCACGCGGGCGCGGGCGAGGAAGCGGTCCGTGGACGGGGCGAGCCGGTCCAGGAAGGGCTGCGGCATCAGGCCCATCACCCCGACGAGGATGATGAAGGGCAGCACGGTGAGCCCCTCGCGCAGGTTCATGTCGCGCAGGTGCTGGTTCTCCCGGTGGGTGAGCCCGCCGAAGAACACCTTCTGCACCATCCACAGCATGTACGCCGCGCCCAGGATGACGCCCAGCGTGGCGAAGGCGCCGAACACCGCCGTCAGGTGCGCGTTGCCGGCGGCCGCGCCCAAGTCACTCTTGAAGGTGCCCAGCAGCACCAGGAACTCGCCGATGAAGCCATTGGTGCCCGGCACCGCCACCGACGAGAAGGTGATGATGAGGAAGGCCGCGGTGAACACCGGCATCACCTTCGCGATGCCGCCGAAGTCCGCCATGAGCCGCGAGTGGCGCCGCTCGTAGAGGAAGCCGAACAGGAGGAACAGCGCGCCCGTGGACACGCCGTGGTTGAGCATCTGGTACGCGCTGCCGGTGGCGCCCTCGGCCGTCACGGCGAGGATTCCCAGCATGCAGTAGCCCAGGTGGCTCACCGACGAGTACGCAATCAGCTTCTTGATGTCCCGCTGCGCCAGGCACATCAGCGCGCCGTAGACGATGCCGATGACGGACAGCACCGCCAGGAACGGCCGGGCGTTCTGCGCGGCCGCGGGGAAGAAGGGAATCGCGAAGCGCCAGAAGCCGAAGGTGCCCATCTTCAGCATGACGCCGGCCAGAATCATGGAGCCGGCCACCGGCGCCTGCACGTGCGCGTCCGGCAGCCACGTGTGCACCGGCCACATCGGCACCTTGATGGCGAACGCCAGCGCGAACGCGGCGAACATCCACGGACCCCAGGTATGCATGGTCCTGGCGAGCCCGCTCAGCGAGTCACACGCCCCTTCCGGCCCGCCCATGCACGCCGTCACTTGGCGGTTGGCGTCCAAAAGGCCGTTGTACATGGCGGCGTAGTCGAACGAGCGGCCGCCCGCGGGCGCGCTGATGAAGTACACGGCGATGATGGCCACCAGCATCAGCAGCGAGCCGGCCAGCGTGTAGAGGAAGAACTTCACCGCCGCCATCTGCCGGTCCTCGGCGCCCCACACACCCACCATCAGGTACATGGGGATGAGCATGGCCTCGAAGAAGATGTAGAAGAGCAGCACGTCCAGCGACACCAGCGCGCCCAGCATCGTCGTCTGGAGCACCAGCAGCGCCAGGTGGAACTCCTTGATGCGGTGGCTGATGTACGTGGTGGAGGCCAGCACCACCAGGGGGCCCAGGAACACGGTGAGCAGCAGCAGGCTCACCGCCAGGCCGTCCACGCCGACGTGGTAGCTGGTGCCGAACATCTCGAACCAGGGCACCCGGTACTCGAGCTGGAACTCCGGCCCGCCCGGCACGTAGCGCAGGTAGGCCCAGACGCCGAAGATGGCGTCCACCACCATGGCGATGAAGGTGACGGTGCGAATCTGCCCGTGCTCACCCGAGGGCAGCGCCAGCACCAGCGCCGCGAAGAGGAGCGGCAGGAAGACGACGAGGTTGAGCAGGTGGGTGTCGAAGAAGCTCATTGCATCACCTGGATGAGGGCGTAGGCCACTCCGCCCAGCAGGGCGATGGCCATCACTGCGGCGTAGGCCTGGGCGTCGCCCGTCTGCACGTAGCGCAGCGCGCTGCCCACGCGGGCCGTCACCCACGCCGTGCCGCGCACCGCGACGGTGTCGATGAGGAGCGCGTCCACCACGCGGAAGAGGATGAAGCTCATGAACTTCACGGGCCGGATGACGATGAGCTCGTACAGCTCATCCACGTAGAACTTGTTCTGCGCCGTGCGGCGCACCGCCCGGGCGAAGGCCGGAACCGGCTGGCCCGCGCGCGCCGGGAAGAAGCGCAGGTACAGGAAGGCCGCCGCCGCGCCGCCCGACAGCGCGACGAGCCAGGCGAAGACGTAGTCGCCCAGGTGCGGGACGCTGGTGTCCAGCTCCACCGTCTTCGCCGCATTGGTGATGCGGGTCATGGCGCCGAACACCGGGCTGAGGAAGTTCTCGAACACCGCCTGCGGCTGGCCGGAGGACGAGCGCATCAGCGGGAAGGCGTACACCGCGGCCACCACGCTGAGCACCGCCAGCACCACCAGCGGCAGCGTCATCTGCCAGGCGCTCTCGTGCGCGTGCGCCACCCGGGCCTCCTTCGAGCGGGGGCCTTCGAAGGTGAGCAGGTACAGGCGCGTCATGTAGAAGGCCGTGCTCGCGGCGATGACCAGGCCCAGGTAGTAGACGGCGCTGGAGACCCAGTGCAGGCCCGCCAGGTGGTTGTGGTGCACGCCGTGGAGGATGGCGTCCTTCGAGAAGAAGCCGGACAGCGGGATGATGCCCGTAATCGCCAGCGTGGCCACCAGGAAGGTGCCCCACGTCCACTTCATCTCGTGGCGCAGGCCGCCCAGCTTCTTGATGTCCGTCTCGTCGCCGTTGCCGTGCATGACGCTGCCGGCGCCGAGGAACAGGCAGGCCTTGAAGAACGCGTGCGTCACCAGGTGCAGCACCGCCGCCCAGAAGATGCCCATGCCCACGCCCATGAACATGATGCCCAGCTGGGACACGGTGGAGTAGGCGAGCACCTTCTTGATGTCGTCCTGCGCGAAGGCGATGAGCGCCGCCAGCAGCGAGGTGAGCGCGCCGATGATGGCCACCGTGGCCATGGCGGTGGGGCTCAGCACCAGCAGCGCGGACATGCGGCTGAAGAGGTAGACGCCCGCGGTCACCATCGTCGCCGCGTGGATGAGGGCGGAGACCGGCGTCGGGCCGGCCATGGCGTCCGGCAGCCAGACGTAGAGCGGCAATTGCGCGCTCTTGCCCGCCGCGCCCAGCAGGAACAGCAGCAGCGCGGCCGTCATCACCCCGCCGAAGGTGTAGCCCTCCAGCGGGCCCTCCTCGATGGGGGTGGAGAGGTCCACCTTGTCGCTGTTGGAGTCGATGAGGCCCTCGGCCATCTTCTCCAGGCCCTTGAAGGTGAGGGGACCCTTGTCCTGCAGCGCGGACTGGTAGCGCTGGGCGTTGCTGCCGGAGATGGCGTAGTCGGCGGTGTTCGCCTGGCGCGTGTAGGCGGAGACCAGCAGCACCATCAGGAACGTGGCGATGAGGAAGGCGAAGTCACCGATGCGGTTGGTGACGAAGGCCTTGCGCCCCGCCCACGCCTTGGCGGGGTCCGTGTACCAGAAGCCGATGAGCAGGTAGCTGGCCATGCCCACGCCCTCCCAGCCCACGAAGAGCAGGACGAGGTTGTCGGCCAGCACCAGCGTCAGCATCGCCGCGACGAAGAGGTTGAGGTACGCGAAGTACCGCCAGTACCCGTCGTCGTGCTCCATGTAGCTGGTGGAGTACAGGTGGATGAGGAAGCCCACGCCGGTGATGACCAGCAGGAGGATTCCGGACAGGTGGTCCACCGCCAGCCCGAAGTTCACCCGGAAGTCGCCCACCGCGAACCACGTGCCGTAGTCATACGCCAGCGCGTAGCGCACGAAGTCGGCTTCGATGCCGAAGGGGTTGCGGTAGAAGGCGAGCAGCCGCCGCGCGCCGTCCCCCGCGCCGGGCGCGGTGTGGCTGGTGGCCCAGAAGGCCAGCACGCTCAGCACGAAGGCGCCGGCCACCGCCGAGCAGGCGATGAGGTGCACGTTGGCGCGGCCCAGCATCCGGCCGAACACGCCACAGATGAACGCGCCCAGAAGGGGCAGCAGGATGATGAGCCCCAGGGAGGGCGCCAGCAATTCCGGCGCGACGGGCGCCACCTGGAAGAATTCGGCAAGGTTCATGGGAAGAAGGCTCCTGGCGGGGCGGGCGTCAGTGCTTCATCGTCCGGATGTCTTCCACCAGGACGCTGCCACGGCTGCGGAAGACGGCGATGACGATGGCCAGGCCGATGGCCGCCTCCGCCGCCGCGACGGCGATGACGAAGAAGGCGGACACGTGGCCGATGCTGTCACCGCGCATGCGCGCGAAGGCGAGGAACGTCAGGTTCGCCGCGTTGAGCATCAGCTCCACGCACATGAAGACGACCAGGGCGTTGCGGCGCACCAGCACGCCGAACATGCCCATGCAGAACAGCGCGGCGGCAAGCAGGAGGTAGTAGGTGATGGGGACCATGGGCCGATTCGGGGCCTCGCGAGCGGCAACCGTGCGCCGCCATGTAGCACAGAAAGTTGTCCGGAAACGGCGATCAGATTCGCGACTTGGCCACGACCACCGCGCCCACCATGGCCACCAGCAACAGCAGGCTCACCGCTTCGAAGGGGAAGAGCCACTGGGTGAAGATGACCTGGCCCATCGTCGCCATGGTGCCGAAGGAGGCCTGCACCTCCGGGCCCATGGCGCTGGAGCCCTCGGGCAGCTTGAGCAGGGTGATGGAGAGCACCGCCAACAGGCCCACCGTCGCCGCGCCACCCGCCAGGCGCGCCAGCGTGGGCCGGCCCCGCGTGGGCGACTCGCCCAGGTTGAGCAGCATGATGACGAAGAGGAACAGCACCATGATGGCGCCCGCGTACACGAGCACCTGCATCACCGCCACGGTGTGCGCCCAGAGCAGCACGTAGATGCCGGCCAGGAAGAAGAACGTGGACACCAGCGCCATGGCGGAGTTGATGGGGCTCCGGGCGAAGATGACCATGCCGGCCGACAGCAGCGTCAGGAGCGCGAACGCCCCGAAGAGGATGAGCTCGATGTTCAAGACCAGTCTCCGAACGAACCCCAGGGCTTGTCGCCGAACGGGCAGCGGTGCTCACGGATGTGGGCCTCGAACTCGTCCCGGTACCGCATGAGGAACGAGTGCGTGGGCAGCGCCGCCGCGTCGCCGAGCGCGCAGATGGTGTTGCCCAGGCCGATGGGCGGGTAGGGGGCGATGGAGGACGCGACATTGGACAGCATGTCGATGTCGCCCGGCTCGCCGCGGCCCTCTTCAATCTTGCGCAGAAGGCGCGTCTGCCACGGCGTGCCCTCGCGGCACGGCGTGCACTGGCCGCAGGACTCTTCCGCGTAGAAGCGCGCCACGCGCCACAGGCTGCGCACCATGCAGGTGGCGTCGTCCATGACGATGACGCCGCCGGAGCCCGCCATGGTCTGCTTCACCTTGAGGGCCTCGAACTCCATGGCCACGTCCAGCTCGTCCGCGGCCAGCACCGGCGCCGAGGAGCCGCCCGGAATCACGGCCTTCACCTTGCGACCCGCCGGAAGGCCCCGGCCGTACTTGTCGTCGTAGATGAGCTCGGAGAGCGTGGTGAACATGGACACCTCGTACACGCCCGGCCGGTTCACCGAACCGGAGAGGCAGACGAGGCGCGTGCCGCCGGACTTGTCGGTGCCCAGCTTCGCGTAGGCCTCCGCGCCCTGCTGGAACACGGCGGGCACGCTGGCGAGCGTCTCCACGTTGTTCACCACCGTGGGGCAGCCGAACAGGCCCACCACCGCGGGGAACGGGGGCTTCAGCCGGGGCCAGCCCTTCTTGCCCTCCAGGCTCTCCAGCAGCGCCGTCTCCTCGCCGCAGATGTACGCGCCCGCGCCGCGCACGAGGTAGCAGTTGAGCTCGAAGTCCTTGCCCAACAGCGTCTTGCCGAAGATGCCGGCCTTGTAGGCCTCGTCGATGGCGGCCTGGGTGCGCTCCGCCTGGAACTTGAACTCGCCGCGCAGGTACACGTAGCAGGTGTGCACGCCCAGCGCGTAGGACGCGATGGCGATGCCCTCCAGCATCATGTGCGGGTCGTCACTGAGGATGTAGCGGTCCTTGAAGGTGCCCGGCTCGGACTCGTCGCCGTTGACGGCGAGGTACTTGGGCTTGGGGCTGTCCTTGGGGACGAAGCTCCACTTGAGTCCGGTGGGGAAGCCCGCGCCGCCGCGCCCGCGGAGGTTGGACTTCTTCACCTCGTCGATGATGGCGGCCGGCTGCATCTCCAGCGCCTTCTTCAGCGCCTCGTAGCCGCCGCGCTTGCGGTAGCTGTCCAGGGTCCAGGACTGCGGCTTGCCCCAGGCCGCCGAGATGATCGGTTCAATCGCCTTTGCCGTAGAGGCCATGATGGATGACGTCCTGAAAGGGAAGGGGTGGAGGATCAGCTCAGCTTGGCGAGGATGGCGTCCAGCTTCGCCCGGGTGAGGCTCTCGTGATGATCCTCGTTGATTTGCAGGCAGGGCGCGGTGCCGCACGAGGCGAGGCACTCGGTCTCCCGCAAGGTGAACTTCTCGTTGGCTTCACCTGCCTTGAGGCCGAGCTTCTCCTCCAGGTAGGCGAGCATCTTCTCCGCGCCCCAGAGGGAGCAGGAGAGGTTGGTGCAGACGTCGATGACGTACTTGCCCGGCTTCTTGAGGTGGTACATCACGTAGAAGCTCGCCACTTCCATGGCGCGCTCCGGGGTGACTTCCAGGCTCTTGGCCACCAGCCTCAGGCCTTCCGGCGGGAGCCAACCCTTGAGCTCCTGCAGCAGCCGCAGCGCCGGGAGCATGCCCGCGCTTTTGCGATCCGGGGGGTAGTGGGAGATGATCTCCGCGATTCCCGCGTCGAACTTCTTCTGCTCTTCAGGGGTGAACAGGGGCTCCGCCATGGCGGGGCGTACGTATTGCCCCAATGGCTGCGTTGTCAACATAAACCCTCGACGCTACACTGGGCGGCCATCAGCAAATTGCCGAGCGATTTCAACGCCTTGTTATGAGCCCGGGACCAGAGAACAAGCGCCAGCACACCCGGGTCCCGGCCGTGCTGAGGGTGGACTACACGGACGGGCGCCAGGCCCGGGACGTGACCGAGAACCTGTCCCATACGGGACTCTTCGTGCAGACCGAGCAGGCATTCACCCTGGGAGACCCGGTGCGGCTCGCACTTTCTTTCCCGGGACTGCTGGATCCGGTAGAAGTGGCCGGAACCGTGGCCTGGGTCAGGCCGGCGGCCTCCGATCATCCCGGGGGCGTTGGCGTCCGCGTGGAGCGCGAAGAGGACCGGCGGAAACTGGGTGACATCTTGAGTGCGGCAGGAGCAGACAGCCACGCGTCCCACGCCGAGCACGAGGGGTACCGTGTGCTCATCGTCGAGGACAACCCGCACATCATCGAGATGTACAGCTACGTCCTCAAGAAGCTGGCCAGCGGGGAGCTGCACGGGAAGGTGCCCCTGGAGGTCCACTTCGCGCCGGACGGGCACCACGCGCTGCTCATGCTGCGCGAGGGCCGCTTCAACCTGGTGATGACGGACCTGTACATGCCGGTGATGGACGGCTTCGCGCTCGTGGAGCGCATCCGCGAGGAGGAGGCCCTGCGGGCCATCCCCATCATCGCCATCTCCGCCGGCGGCAAGGAGGCGCAGGACCGCGCCCTGCAGCTGGGCGTGGACATCTACCTGCGCAAGCCCGTGCGCTTCGTGGAAGTGCTGGAGACGGTGAAGCAGCTCTTGCGCATCAAGTAGCGGCCGCGGCACGTCTTTACCGGCAGTCCCACGTTGAGCGGTGGCGCGGGGACGGCGTAGAGTCTCCCACCCATGCCGAAGCCCGCCATCAATCGCGACACCGTCAGTGGCGAGGCGCTGTTCATCCTCCGCAACCTGAGGGAGAACGGCCGTCTTGGACGCTCGAACAAGCTGGCCGATGTGAAGGCCGCGCTCGAGCCGTCCGTGTCGCTGGAGTTCGACAACTACTTCTTCTTCCTGCGCAAGTTCCACTACATCGCCATGGACCGCGAGGCCCAGCTCAAGCTCACCGAGCAGGGCGAGCGCGTGGCGGGAGGCGACCTGCAGGACCGCTTCACCACCGAGGTGGGTGAGTTCTTCGCGGATCAGCTCGTGCCCGCCGACGACGAGCCCCCCGTGGCGCAGGGCACCGACGAGCCGATGCTGGTGCCGCCGCCCCCGCCGGAGCTGCTGCTGGACGAGGCGGAGGTGGTGGTGCCGCCCGCGCCGCCGGCCCCGCTCGCGCCGCCTCCGCCCGTGCCTCCGGCCCAGCGCCCCTCGCGCACGGCCATGCCCGCGCTGGAGGTGACGGTGCCGCAGGCCACGCCGCTCCCGCTGCCTCCGCCTCCCGCGCCCTCGGCACCTGTCGCCGCGGCTCCGCCCATGGCCCGCGTGGAGCCCCCCGCCCCCGAGGCGCGCAGGGAGGCGACCATCATCGCGCCCGCGCCCTTCGCCCCCACCACGCCGGCGCCCGGTACCTCGCCGCTGCCCTCCATCACCTCTCCGCTCGCCGCCCCCATGCCTCCTCCCGCCGCTCCCGCTCCCGCCGCCCCGGCCGCCGCTGCTCCTGCCTCGAAGGGGGCGGAGCTGGACCTGCGCTACCAGAAGTTCGACCCCATCGGCACCGGGCCGCTCGGCACCGTCTTCAAGGGCCGCTTCACCGCGCTGGGGCTGGACATCTGCCTCAAGGAGCTGAAGGACATCTTCGGCTACTTCTCCTTCCTCCAGCGCGGCGAGGTGCTCAAGCGCCTGAAGAAGGAGCTGTGCGCCCAGGCCCAGGTGCGCCACCCGGGCGTGGTGCAGGTGGTGGACCAGAACGTGGAAGCGTCGCGGCCCTACTTCGTGCTGGAGCTGATGCACGGCAGCCTCAAGGAGCGGCTGGAGGCGGGCGGCGGCAACGGCGTGCCCGTGCCCTTCGCGCTGCGCGCCTTCCTGCAGATGGCCTACGGCCTCAGGGCCGCGCACGCCGCCGGCCTCACGCACCACAACCTCAAGCCGGAGAACGTCCTCTTCGACGCGTACGGCAACGCGAAGCTGGCCGACTTCGGCCTCGGCCGCGTGGTGGAGGTGGACGCCACCAAGGGCATGCCCCAGGTCTTCGTGGGCACCGGTGGCATGGCCTACATGGCGCCGGAGCTGATGAACCGGGGCACCAAGGAGCCGGGCGCCGCCGCGGACGTGTACGGGCTGGGCATCCTCCTCTACGAGATGCTCACCGGGCAGATTCCGGGCCGCCGCTCGCCGCTGCCCTCGGAGGTCAACCCCGAGGCCCCCAGTGGCCTGGACCAGCTCTTCGACAAGGCCACCCAGGACAAGCGCGAGCAGCGCTACCCGGACGTGGACGCCATGCTGGAGGATTTCTACAAGGCCTTCCCGGAGCGGGAGTTCCTCGCCCGCGGCGACCTCGTCCTCTCCTCGGACGCGCCGAAGGAGTAACCGTCCGGTGGGCGGCCTGGCGCCCGACTCCGGGCTCGCCGGGCGCGGGCGGGGCTGCCACACTGACGGGCGCCCATGACTCCGCGCCCGTCGTCCGAGCGAGTGCTCGTCACCGTCACCGGGAGAGACGCTCCCGGCATCACCTCCCGCCTCACCGGCCTGCTCGCCGACTCCGGCGCCGAGCTGCTCGACGTGGAGCAGGTGGTGGTGCAGGGCCGGCTCACGCTCTGCCTCCTGGTGCACCTGCCCGGGGCGCGCGGCGTCCTCAAGGATTTGCTCTTCGCCGCGCACGAGCTGGGCGTGGCGCTGGACTTCCAGGTGGTGGACGCGCCGTCTCCAGCGCCTTCGTCCCTGGCGCCCGCGGCCCCGGAAGCAGGGCCCGTGCGCTACGTCGTCACCGCCGTGGGCCGCGCGCTGGGCGCCCGCGAGCTGCACGCGGTGGCCGCGCGCCTGGCCGCGCACGGCGCCAACATCGAGCGGATTACGCGCCTCACCGAGACGCACCTGGGCTCGGTGGAGTTCCACCTCACGCTGCCGCCGGGCACGGCGCCGGACGCGCTCAAGCGCGCGCTGCTCGCGCTGTCCATGGAGGCGGGCTCGTTCGACGTGGCGCTGCAGCGCGAGAGCCTCTTCAGGCGCGGCAAGCGGATGGTGGTGATGGACATGGACTCCACGCTCATCCGCATCGAGGTCATCGACGAGCTGGCGCGCGCGCACGGCGTGGGCGAGCAGGTGTCGCGCATCACCGAGCGCGCCATGCACGGGGAGATGGACTACGACGAGTCGCTGCGCCAGCGCGTGGCCCTGCTGGCGGGCCTGGACGTGGCGGTGCTGCGCCGCATCGCGGACAGCCTGCCGCTCACGGAAGGGGCGGAGACGTTGATTCGCGTGCTCAAGCGCCTGGGCTACCGCACCGCCGTCATCAGCGGCGGCTTCTCCGTCGCGGCCGAGGCGCTCAAGGCGCGGCTGGGCATCGACCACGCGTACTCCAATGTGCTGGAGGCGCAGGACGGGAAGCTCACCGGCCGCACCGTGGGCCCCATCGTCAACGCGCGCCGCAAGGCGGAGCTGCTGGAGTCGCTCGCGAAGCAGGAGGGCATCCTCCTGGACCAGGTCATCGCCGTGGGCGACGGCGCCAACGACTTGCTGATGCTGGAGAAGGCCGGCCTGGGCATCGCCTTCCGCGCGAAGCCGAAGCTGCGCGAGGCGGCCGACACGTCCATCTCCGCGGGCGGCCTGGACGCCATCCTGTACCTCCTGGGGCTCACCGCGCGGGAGCTCCAGGAAGCGGGCTGAAGGCGACGCCCGCGCAAGTCCTGCGCGCGCACGCAGGTCCGCGCAAGCCTTGCGCGCGTCTACATCCGCATCCGCGCCGCCAGCTCCTTCTGCTGGAGCTGGCCCTTCTCCAGGAGCAGCTCCAGGAGGGCGCGCAGAATCTTGGAGCTCTTCTCCTGGTTCTGCTGCACCGTCTGCAGCCGCTGCAGGTCCTCGTCCGTCCACTCGGACGTGGGCGTGCCGCCCGCGAGGATTTCATCGAGGATGTCCGCGGCGCTCGAGCCGGCGACGGGCGGGGCGGGCTTCTCCGCGGCGCGCGCGGCGACGGGCGGCGGCGTGGGCGCGGCGGCGGGCGACTCCGGCGGGAGGATGTCGGCGATGCGCTTCACCACCGTCTTGCCGCTCATGTCGACGACCTTGAAGTCGTCGTCGTCTCCCTGGTCCTCGAGCTCGCTGCTGTCCTTCTGCGGCCGGGGGCCTCCGTAGCGCGTGCTCGTCACCGGCTCCTGGTTCCGGTAGTGGCGCAGGATGGCGTGCGCGATTTCGCGCTCGCTCGCCACCATGACGACCACGCGGGCGCGGCTCTTCGCCACCACCTGGTCGATGGTGGCCAGGTCCGTGGGGTCCGCCATGGCCAGCACCAGCGTCTTGCCGTTGTCCTTCAGGCCCACCGGGAAGATGCCCTTCTGCTCCGCCAGGCTCACGTCCACGCGCGCGAGCGCACCCGCGTCCCGGGTGATGTTGCCCAGCTGCACGCGCTGCATGCCCATGCCCTGGCAGATGGCCTCGGCGATGGTCTCCTCGCTGGCCAGCCCCAGGTCCGCGACGATGCGCGACAGGCGTCCGCCCCACTGGTCCTGCGTGGCCAGCGCGCTGCGCAGCTGCAGGTCGTCGATGACGCGTGCCTTGACGAGGATTTCTCCGATGCGATTGCGGGAAGGAGCAGCCATGGTCCGGGAGTCTACCGTCTGAAAGGGCGGACGCTCAGTCCATGACGCACATGCCGCCCCGAAAGGCAGGACGCACCCCATGCAACCCTTCGCGGAAGCCGCCACCCGACTCTGTCCCTACTGCGGTGAGGAGGTGGAGGTCGACGTGGACCCCATCGGCGCCCACTCGGAGACGTACGTCGAGGACTGCCCGGTGTGCTGCCGGCCCTGGAACGTCCACGTGTCCCGCGAGGAGGACAGCGTCTCCGTCCACCTGGGGCGCGACGACGACTGACGCCGGGCCGCCAGGAGGGCAGGCGGGCAGGCGAAGTGCGCGTGGAGGGGGCGCCCCGAGGCGTGGGGGGCGTTGCTTGACACGTCTTCATCCATGGTTCTCTTGAGTCTTGTGAGGCGGCGCTGGAGCCCCGGTGGGGAGCCGCGGCGACCGCGAACCAGGACAACCCTTGCAGCACATGACGTGCGCCTGAATGGGCGACACGAACAGGAGAAGACCATGCAGACCCGCAACCCGTTCAACTCCGCCGTCGTCGTCAACCCGCTGATGCGCGACTTCGACTCCCTCTTCCGCGAGCTGACGCAGCCGGTGTGGCGTCAGGCCCCGCGTGAGCGCGTGCCCTCGGCGGACATCCTCGAGTCCGAGGCCGGCCTGACGCTGCACCTCGACATGCCCGGGCTGGACGCGAAGGCCATCCAGGTGAAGGTGGAGAACGACGTCCTCACCGTGCAGGCCGAGCGCAAGGCGGAGGCCCGGGCCGAGGGCATCACCGTGCGCCGCCAGGAGCGCGGCTTCGGCACCTACGCGCGCTCGTTCGCGCTGCCGGACACGGTGGATGCCTCCAAGGTGGAGGCGAAGTACGAGCAGGGCGTGCTGACGCTGACGCTGCCCCGGCGTGAGGAGTCCAAGCCCCGCGTCATCGAGGTCAAGGTCCAGGGCTGATTTTCGCGCAGACCCGTTCCAGGGAGGCCGCTGCCAGCAGGACGGGCGCGGCTTCCTCCCTAGTTTCCCGGGGGCTTCCGCGAGGGGAGCGGAAGCCTTTTGTCTTCCTAGCGCTTGGCGCTCAGCGCCAGCGGCACGCGGAACAGCTCCAGCACTTCCTGCACGTCCAGCGGCTTGGCCATGCACGCGAGCGCGCCGGCCTGCTTCGACTGGTCCACCACCTCGGGCGAGTGCAGGGACGTCATGGTGATGAGCCGCACGCCCTCCATCTGCTTGCGCGCGCGAATGCGCCGGCAGACCTCGAGGCCGTCGATGTCCGGCATGTTGAGGTCGATGATCATGCCGTGCGGCTTCTGCTCGGACACCAGCAGCAGGGCCTCCACGCCGCTCGTCGTCGTCTGCAGCTCCACCTGCGCCGCATACGGCTTGAACGCGCGCTTGATGGCCTCCAGCACCGGACGCTCGTCGTCCACCACCAGCAGGCGCACCGTCCCGCTGCCCAGCTCCTCGGGCACCGGCATCTGATGGGTGATGAGGAACGTGCGCAGGTCCGCCGAGCGCACCCGGCGATGGCCACCCGGCGTCCTGAAAGCCATCAGGATGCCGCGGTCAATCCACTTGCTCACCGTGGACGGATCCACCTGAAGCAAACGACTGATGTCGTGCGTCGTGTAGAGCTGGTCCGTCATCGCCGTACTCCCCTCTTGCTGCATCATTCCGCTGCCCATGGAGTAATTCACCTACCTTGAATACGGGGTTTGTTCAACTCTTTGCGCACCGCGTCCATCAGCCCCTCTCATGAGACCCACTGCGTCGTCCCAGCGGCCACTGGCCTTGAGGCAGAGCTCCACGAGCTCCCGAGCGGCCCCTCGGCCGCCTGGACTCTGCGTAACGAAGTGGACCTCCTGACGCACTTCTGGAACCGCATCCGCGGGACACGCGGCCAGCCCCACGCGTGAAAGCGGGGCCAGGTCGTTGTGGTCGTCCCCCATATAGGCGCAGGCCTCGGGGGGGACAGCGAGCTGCTGGAGCAGCTCGTCCAGTGCGGCACCCTTGTCGCGGCGGCCCTGGAAAACGGCCGCCAGCCCCAGTTCCCGTCCGCGGACCTCCACGATGCTCGAGGTGCGGGCGGTGAGGACGGCGGCGGGCAGGCCCGACAGGCGGGCCATGACCAGGGCGTGTCCGTCCTTCACGTCGAAGCGCTTCATCAGCTCACCCTGGGCGCCGTAGTACAGGCCGCCGTCGGTGAGGACCCCGTCCACGTCGAAGACGAGCAGGCGGACGCGTGCCGCGCGAGACGTGAGCTCTTCCTTTCCAGGTTTGGAAGGCGCTTCCGTCACCATGGCTTGCCTGGCTCCTCCCCGTATCGCAGCCGCATCAACCGGGCTCGTGTCCCAACACCCGGCGGATGTTCAGCACGTTTCGTACCACGTCCTCGAACATCTGTGGATTCAGGGAACACGGACCGTCACACAGGGCACGGTCCGGATCTTCATGGACTTCCGTGAACAACGCGTCAATCCCGGCAGCTGCGGCAGAACGGGCGAGCAAGGCCACGAACTTCCGCTCGCCGGCCGTCTCGCCGTTGCCGGCGCTGGGCAGCTGCACGGAGTGGGTGGCGTCGAAGCAGACGGCGAGGCCCGCCTCGCGCATCTGGGCGAAGCCGCGCATGTCCACGACGAGGTTGTTGTAGCCGAACGTGGAGCCGCGCTCGGTGACGAGCACGTTGGGGTTGCCCGCCTCGAACGCCTTGCGCGCCGAGTGGACGATGTCCTTGGGGGCCACGAATTGCCCCTTCTTGAGGTTGACGCCCTTTCCAGTCCTCGCCACGGCTTCCACCAGGTCCGTCTGCCGGCACAGGAAGGCCGGTATCTGGATGATATCCACAACTTCCGAGGCAGGCCCGACGTGGCTGGTTTCGTGGACGTCCGTGAGCACCGGGACACCGACTTCATCCCGGATGCGCTTCAGGATTCGCAGCCCTTCCTTGAGGCCCGGGCCGCGGAAGGACTTCCCGCTGGTCCGGTTGGCCTTGTCGTAGGAGCACTTGAAGGCGTACGGCACGCCCAGCCGGGACGTCATCTCCTTGAGCATGCGCGCGTGGCGCAGGGCCATGTCCTCGGACTCGATGCTGTCCGGGCCGGCGATGACGAAGAGCTTCTGCCCCGGGCCGACCTTGTAGCCACAGAGTTCAATGGGAAGCGTGCCGTTGCTCATGCGCGCACCTGGCCGGCCGCCGCGTGCGCGTCGCGCTGCTCGAGCGCCGCGCGGATGAAGCCGGAGAAGAGGGGGTGGGGGGCGAAGGGCTTGCTCTTGAACTCGGGGTGGAACTGGCAGCCGACGAAGTACGGGTGGTCCGCCAGCTCAATCATCTCCACCAGGTTCAGCTCCGGGTTGTGGCCGGAGATGACGAGGCCCGCCTCCTGGAGGCGGCCGCGGTAGGCGTTGTTCACCTCGTAGCGGTGGCGGTGGCGCTCCTGGATGGTGTCCTCGTTGTAGAGCTTGTGCGCCAGCGAGCCGGGCTTCAGCGCGCACGCGTAGCTGCCCAGGCGCATGGTGCCGCCCTTGTCCAGCACCTTCACCTGGCTCTCCATGAGCGTCACCACCGGGTGCGGGGTGTGCTCGTTGAACTCCAGGCTGTTGGCCTGCGCCAGGCCCAGCACCGTGCGGCTGAACTCCACCACCGCCATCTGCAGGCCGAGGCAGATGCCGAAGAAGGGCACCTTCTTCTCTCGCGCGTAGCGGACGGCGGCAATCTTGCCCTCCGTGCCGCGCACGCCGAAGCCGCCGGGCACGAGGATGGCGTCCACGCCGGCCAGGAGCTTCTCCGGCCCCTGCGCCTCCACGTCCTGGCTGTCCACGAAGTGCAGGTTCACCTTCACGTCGTTGGCGATGCCGCCGTGGAGCAGCGCCTCGTTGAGGCTCTTGTAGCTCTCCGTGAGATTCACGTACTTGCCGACAATGGCCACCTGCACCTGTCCGCGGCCGGGCTCGTACACCTTGCGGATGATGTTCTCCCACCGCTCCAGGTGGGGGGCGCGGCTCCAGATGTTGAGGACCTCCGCGAGCCGCTCGTCCAGGCCCTGGCGGTGCAGCTCCAGCGGCAGCTCGTAGGTGCTCTTCACGTCCGGAGACGTGAACACGCTGCGCGTGTCCACGTTGCAGAACATGGCAATCTTGTCCTTCAGCTCGCGCGACACCTCGCGGTCCGTGCGGCACACGAGGAAGTCCGGCTGGATGCCGATTTCCCGCAGCTTCATGACGGAGTGCTGCGTGGGCTTGGTCTTCACCTCGCCGGCCGCGCCGATGTACGGCAAGAGCGTGAGGTGGACGTAGACGACGTTCTCACTGCCCACGTCGTAGCGCATCTGGCGGATGGCCTCGAGGAAGGGCAGCGACTCGATGTCGCCCACGGTGCCGCCGATTTCGACGATGACGACGTCCGCGTCCTGCGCGGCCTGGCGGATGTTGGCCTTGATTTCGTCGGTGACGTGCGGAATCACCTGGACCGTCTTGCCCAGGTACTCGCCCCGCCGCTCCTTCATGATGACGGAGTTGTAGATGCGGCCGGAGGTGAAGTTGTTGAGACGGCTCATCCGGGCGTTGGTGAAACGCTCGTAGTGGCCGAGGTCCATGTCCGTCTCACCGCCATCCTCGGTGACGAACACCTCGCCGTGCTGGAACGGGCTCATCGTGCCCGGGTCCACGTTGATGTACGGGTCCAGCTTGAGAAGGGTGACGGCCAGCCCGCGGTTCTCCAGCAGGGCGCCAATGGAAGCCGAGGCGAGGCCCTTGCCGAGGGAGCTGACCACTCCGCCCGTCACGAAGATGAACTTGGTTTTCTTGGAGCGCATGTCCCGTTCTGCCAACTCAGGCAGGGATGCGTCAATTATTCTGTTTCCGGTAGACAACCGGGCGGGTCGGCGTCAGTTGCCGTCCCAACCACCGGGGCGGGACTGGGCGAATTCCCGGGCGGTCGGCTGTCCGACGCGGAAGCTGCGGAGGTCGCAGTTGCGGCAGCTCCAGCCCTCCCAGCCGCGCTTGACGACCAGGTGCAGGCAGGCGTCGTAGTTGGGACAGAACAGGTTGCGCTGCGTGTCCACGGCCTCCTCGTCACGGAGGGCGGTGGGCAGGGGGCTGGGGCAAGGGGTGATGGACACGGCGTGAGACTCCCGGCAATGGAACGTGATGGGTCGGCCACTCCCCCCGGCGCGTCGGAACAGGGAGGTCGGGTGGGCATTCCCGAGCAGACGTAAAAAGGCCCGTCCCCACCGAGGCGGGAACGGGCCCGAACTGCCGGCGTCTGCCACCGCTTGCGCGGCCTTTTCAGGCCAGCGAAGCGGAGGTGGACGCCTTGGAGTTGCTGTCGGTCAAGGCATCACCTCCTTTCGAGGACCCGGATCTAATCCCGGCCGAAATCCCGCGCCATACTCCTTGGACCCATTAATGGGCCTGTAGGGTGGGCAAGCGTTCAGGCGGAGACGAACTGCCGCTCCACGAGCCGGCGGTAGAGGCCGTCCTGGCCCATGAGGGCGGAGTGGGTGCCGCTCTGGCTGACGCGGCCCCCCTCCAGCACCAGCACGCGGTGGGCGTTGGCCACGGTGGACAGGCGGTGGGCGATGATGAGGGTGGTGCGGCCCTGCATGAGGCGCTCGAGGGCGTCCTTCACCAGGTGCTCGCTCTCCGCGTCGAGGGCGCTGGTGGCCTCGTCGAGGATGAGCAGGCGTGGGTCCTTCAGCACGGCGCGGGCAATGGCCACGCGCTGCTTCTGGCCGCCGGACAGCTGCACGCCGCGCTCGCCCACCTGGGTGTGGTAGCCCTCCGGGAAGCGCTGGATGTAGGCGTGGGCGTTGGCGGCGCGGGCGGCCTCCTCCACCTGTGCGTCGGTGGCGTCCGGCCGGCCGTAGCGGATGTTGTCCGCGATGGAGCAGGAGAACAGCTGCGGCTCCTGCGCCACCATGCCGATGTTGCGGCGCAGCCACTCCGGGTCCAGCGAGGTGAGCGGGTGGCCGTCCAGCAGCACCGCGCCGCCCTGCGGGTCATAGAAGCGCGACAGCAGCGAGGCCAGCGTGGACTTGCCCGCGCCCGAGGGGCCCACCACCGCCACCACCTCACCCGGACGCAGCTCCAGATTCAGCCCCTGGAGCACGGTGATGTCGGGGCGCGTGGGGTAGGCGAAGTGCACGTCGCGGAACTCCACGTGGCCGCGCACCTCCGGCAGGTGCGCGCCGCCGGAGTCGATGGCGGGCTTGCGGTCCAGCAACTCGAAGACGCGGTCCGCGGCGCCGCTGGCGCGCATGAACTCCGCCCACAGCTCCGCCATGGAGCTGAAGGAGACGGCCACCAGCATGGTGTAGATGAGGAACGAGGTGAGCGCGCCCACGCTCAGCTGGCCCTGCACCACCAGCCGGCCGCCGTACCAGAGCACCGCGGCGATGGCGCCGTAGCCGGCGATGGAGACGGCGCCCATGAAGATGGCGGAATGGCGCGTGCGCTCCCTGGCGAGCGTGAAGGAGCGGTCCACGGCGACGCCGTAGCGCTCCACCTCGTTGCGCTCGGCGGCGAAGGAGCGGACGGTGCGGATGCCGGACAGGTCCTCCTCGGCCACCTCGCTGCTGGCGGCCAGCGCGTCCTGCACCTGGCGGGAGATGTCGCGCACGCGGCGGCCGTAGATGACCGCGCCCAGCGTCACGGCGGGGATGACGGCGAGCATGACGCCGGTGAGGCGCGCGGACGTGTAGAAGAGCAGCGCCACGCCGCCCAGGGCCTGCATGGTGTAGCGCAGGGCCATGGAGATGTTGGTGGTGACGGTGTTCTGCAGGACGGCGGTGTCCGAGGCGAGCCGGCTGGTGAGCTCGCCGGTGCGGCGCGCGTCGAAGAAGGCCACCTCCTGCGACAGGAGCGCGCGGAAGAGGTCCTTGCGCAGCCGTGACACCACCCGCTCGCCGGCGGTGTTGAAGTAGTAGGCGCGCAGCGCCATGGCCACGCCCTGCACGACGAAGACGGCGAGCATCGTCAGGGCGAGCCCGTCGAGCATCTGCTGGCTGCGGGTGCTGAGCGCCTCGTCCACGAGGTCGCCGATGGCGCGCGGGTAGGCGAGCATCGACGCGCTGCTCACGAGCAGGAAGAGGGTGCCGGCGATGAGGGTGGGCAGCTCCGGGCGCCCCAGTTCGAGCAGGCGGCGCAGCGTGACGCGGGCGGAGACCTGGGGCGCGGGGGATTTTTCTGGGGAAGACACCGCCGGAGACTAACGCGGGCCCTCCGGGCGTGCACTCCAGGGGGCTGCCCGTCCTCCGGGACGGTGCTAATCCTTCCCGGGCGGATGGCTCGAGAGCGAGGTGTGGCATGGAGAAGCACCCGTTTGGTGGCACCGGTGTGTCGGTTCCCGTGCTGGGGCAGGGCACGTGGCAGATGGAGGAGGACGACCGGGCAGGCGCAATCCGCGCGCTGCGGGCCGGGTTGGACCTGGGCCTGACGCACGTGGACACGGCCGAGCTGTACGGGCACGGCAAGGTGGAGGAGAGCATCGTCTCCGAGGCGATTGCCGGCCGCCGCGACGAGGTGTTCCTCGTGTCGAAGGTGATGCCCTCCAATGCCACCTACGCGGGCACGCTGGCGGCGTGTGAGCGGAGCCTGAAGCGGCTGCGCACCGACAGGCTGGACTGCTACCTGCTGCACTGGCCGGGGCCGCACCCGCTGGAGGACACGGTGCGCGCCTTCGAGAAGCTGGTGGCGGACGGGAAGATTCGCTCGTGGGGCGTGAGCAACTTCGGGGTGGAGGACCTGGAAGAGGCGCTCGCCCTGGCGGGGCCGGGGCGCATCGCGTGCAACCAGGTGCTGTACCACCTGGAGGAGCGCGCGATTGAGCACGCCGTGCTTCCGTGGTGCGAGGCGCGGGGCGTGGCGGTGGTGGGCTACAGCCCCTTCGGCAACGGCAACTTCCCGACGCCCGACAGCCAGGGCGGCAAGGTGCTGGGGGCCATTGCCCGCGCGCACGGCGTCAGCCCGTACCAGGTGGCGCTGCGGTTCCTCGTGCGCCGGCCCTCGCTGTTCGCCATTCCCAAGGCCAGCCGCGAGGCCCACATGCGCGACAACGCCGCGGCCGCGTCGCTGAAGCTGTCCGCCGAGGAGCTGGCTCGCATCGACGCGGCCTTCCCGCTCGGCCCGGACAGCGGCGAGCTGCCCGTCATCTGAGGGCGGCGGCGAAGGCCTTGCGGAAGCTGGACATCGTCGGGTCCGCGGAGCCGGGGGCCACCGTCACCGTGCCCGTCTCTCCCTCCACGGCGGCGCGCGTGTCGCGCCCCTTGATGAAGCGCACGGTGGTGATGCGGCGCAGCACCTCGCGCCCCTGCTCCTGGGCGAGCGCGCGCAGCGCGTGGCCCGCGACGTTCATCGCCGTCTCCAGCGCGCGGCGGCCCGACTCGTCGTCCAGCCCCACCCAGTCCACCTCGAAGCGCAGGGGGCGTCCGCCCAGCGTCGCCTCGCCCGGCCAGAACTGCTCGGTGAGCGCGTGCGGCAGCTTCTCCATCAGCGACATCAGGTCCTGCCGCGTGGGGTTCGGCCGCACCAGCGGCGCGAGGTCCAGCAGCTTGTCCGCGTTGCCCACCGACACCGCCACCACCGTGGTCAGGTCCACGTAGGCCACCGACGCGGAGCGCAGCAGCCCCTCCTTGCCCAGCGCCATCAGCACCGACTCGCGCGGGACGTAGTCCACCACCTCGCCCGTCATCGAGTGCCCGTGCGCCAGGTGCAGCGTGACGGTGAGCGACGGCACCTCCTCACCCGTGCGCGCCCGCGCCGCCAGCGCGCCGAGCTGCTCCAGCACCCGCTCCACCTTCCGCGACAACAGCCGCTGCACGCCCTCCATGTCCTCGTCCTCCTCTTGCTGCTGCTTGCGGGGCTCCGGCTTCGCTTCCTGCCTCGGCTTCGGTGCGGGTTCCGGCTTCGGGGCTGGGGTTCCTTCCACCTTCGCGGCCGGTGGCTCCGTGCCCGGGGGGCTGGCGGCGGGCTCCTGCTTCCTACCCCCGCCGAAGAGGTCGCTCCAGAAGCCCATGGCTACAGTCCCCGCTCGCGCATGACGGCCTCCACCTTCGCCACGTCCTCGGGCACGTCCACCGCCACCGTGCGCCAGGACACCTGCGCGCAGCGGATGGAGATGCCGTGCTCCAGCGCGCGGAGCTGCTCCAGCTTCTCCGCCTCCTCCAGCGGGGTGGGCGCCAGGCCCGCCAGTGACAGCAGCACGTCCCGCCGGTAGCCATAGAGGCCGATGTGCCCCCAGCGCTTCACGGGCGTGCCCGGCTCGCGGACGAAGGGCACGAGGCTGCGGCTGAAGTAGAGCGCGTCCCCGTTGAGCGCGAGCACCGCCTTCACCACGTTGGGGCTGCCCGCCTCGTCCGGCTCCAGGGGGCGCACCAGCGTGCCCATGCGCACCGTGGGGTCCTCGAAGAGCTTCGCGAGCACCCGGAGGGCGGCCGGGTCCACCAGCGGCTCGTCGCCCTGCACGTTCACCCAGACGTCCACGTCCGGACGTCCGCGTGCGACCTCCGCCACCCGGTCCGTGCCGGTGGCGCAGTCGGGGCTCGTCATGGCCACCCGGCCGCCGAAGCCCTCCACCGTGGCGCGGATGCGCTCGTCGTCGGTGGCCACCACCACCTCGTCGAAGGCGTTGGCTTCCTGGCAGCGGTGCCACACGTGCTCAATCATCGGCCGGCCGGCGATGAGGGCGAGCGGCTTGCCCGGAAAGCGCGTGCTGGCGTGGCGGGCGGGGATGACGGCGACAGTCCTGGAGGCGGGCGACGCGGGCATGACACATCCCGTCTATCAGATTCAGGACGCATCTCCGCCACTGCCTGGAGCGCCCACCTTCAACCACTAGTCACCTGGAAGTCAGTGCCTAGCTTCGCGATCGACATGAAGAAGGTCATCCACATCGTCGGTGCGCGTCCGAATTTCATGAAGGTGGCCCCCATCTACAAGGCCATCGCCGCGCGCACCTCGCTCCAGCAGATTCTCGTCCACACCGGACAGCACTACGACGTCAAGATGAGCGACGTCTTCTTCTCCGACCTGGGGCTGCCGGCTCCAGACGTCCACCTGGGCATCGGCTCGGGCAGTCACGCGCAGCAGACCGCGCGGATGATGGTGGAGCTGGAGAAGGTCTTCCTGGAGCACCAGCCGGACCTCGTCTCCGTGGTGGGCGACGTGAACAGCACCATCGCCGCCGCGCTGGTGACGTCCAAGCTGGCCATTCCCCTGGCCCACGTCGAAGCGGGCCTGCGCAGCTACGTCCAGCACCAGCCGGAGGAGGTCAACCGCGTCGTCACCGACCGGCTGTCCGACCTGCTGCTGACGCCCTCGCGCGACGCGGACGCCAACCTCCTCAAGGAGGGCTGCGACCCGGACCGCATCCACTTCGTGGGCAACGTGATGATCGACTCGCTCATCGCGTCCAAGGAGAAGGCGGAGCGGCTGTCCACGCTGAAGGACCTGGGAGTCACGCCGCGCGGCTACGCGGTGTGCACGCTGCACCGGCCCTCCAACGTGGATGACCCGCGGCTGCTCGGTGGACTGCTGTCCGCCGTGGCCCACGTGTCCACGCGCCTGCCCGTCATCTTCCCGGTGCACCCGCGCACGCGGAAGATGATTGCCGAGCAGGGCCTGGGACACTGGTTCGAGCGTCACCCGAACCTGCGCCCCGTGGACCCCATGGGCCACATGGAGTTCGTCGCGCTGACGTCGCAGGCGAAGCTCATCCTCACCGACTCGGGCGGCCTCCAGGAGGAGACCACCGCGCTGGGCGTGCCGTGCCTCACCCTGCGTGAGCAGACCGAGCGCCCCATCACCGTGGAGGAGGGCACCAACGAAGTCGTCGGCACCGACCCGGACCGCATCCGTCAGGCCGCGGACCGCGTCCTCGATGGCCAGGGCAAGAAGGGCCGCATCCCGGACCTGTGGGACGGCCGCGCCAGCGAGCGCATCGCCGACCTGTTCGCGCGCTACCTGAAGGTGGAGGGAGCTCCGCTGCGCGTGGCCTCGGCCTGATTCAAGACGGGGCGAGTGGCCGGGGCCGCCTCCCCGGCGGCCGGCTGCCGCGGAAGGAATGCTCATTCCGCGAGTCCTCCGCCCGAAGGGCGCAGGCGGGAGTCCGCCACCTCCCGAACGGGCGGCGGGCTCCGACTTCTGGATGCAGATGACGGGCACCGGCTTCGCTCCTCCACGGGGGAGCGGGGTGGTGCCCGTTTGCATGTCTGGTGGACTGTGCGGCGGGGCCGGGCGTGTTAGAGCGCGCGTAACGGCCCATGCACAGCGAGCAGGACACACCTCCCCCGGATGAAGTGCCCGACGGCTACGTCGACATCGTCTTCGTCGTGGAGCCCAACTACGCGGGGTGGCGGCTGGACCGGTACCTGGGCCAGAAGATCCGCCGCATGACGCGCGAGCGCCTGCAGGGCGTCATCCGCCGCGGCATCCTCTGCGACGAGCGGCGCCTCAAGCCGTCCACGCCCGTGTACCCGGGGCTCACCTTCCGCCTCCGCCGCCGCGCCAGCGAGGAGCCCGAGACGCCCACCGCGCTGCCCGTGGTCTTCCAGGACGCGTGGCTGATGGTGCTCGACAAGCCCGCGGGGCTGCCGATTCATCCCACGGCGCGCTACCACAAGGGCACCCTCGTCACGCTCCTGCGCGAGCGCTTCGGAGAGCGGCACGCGGAGCCCGCGCACCGGCTGGACCGCGAGACGAGCGGCCTGGTCGTCTGCGGCCGTACCACCGAGTCCTGCCGCGTGCTGGGCCGGCTCTTCATGTCGCGCGACGTGCACAAGGAATACCTCGCCATCTGCGAGGGACACCCGCCCGAGGACTCCTTCGTCGTGGACGCGCCCATCGCCGAGGGCACCGAGCTCATCCGCATCGCCGTGCGCATCGACCCCGTGGAGGGGAAGGAGAGCCGCACGCGCTTCCAGGTGCTCCAGCGCTTCTCCCGCGACGGCGAGCCCTTCGCGCTGCTGCGCTGCTTCCCCGAGACGGGACGGCAGCACCAGATTCGCATCCACCTGCGCGAGGCGGGCTTCCCGCTCGTGGGCGACAAGATGTACGGGCCGGACCCCGGCTACTTCGACCGCTTCAGCAAGAGCTGCCTGGAGCCCGAGGCATGGCACCGCCTGCGCCTGCCCCGGCACGCCCTGCATGCCGCGCGCATCGTCTTCCCGCACCCGGGCTCGAGGGAGGCCGTCACGTTCGAGGCGCCGCTGCCCGCGGACCTCACCGACTTCATCGACGGCAGGCCGCTGCCCGGCGCCCGGCCGGAGTCGGAAACGGACGCGGCCTGAGCGTGCCCCGCAACTTCCGGCGGGCACCCGGGTTCAGGAGGGAAGACACCTTTTTTCCTTCCAGGAGCCCACCATGCGCCGCACCCTCGTCGCCGCCACCGCCGCCTTCTTCCTGGGCGGCTTCGCCAATCACGCGTACGCCGACCGTCAGCCGAAGATGCGCGATGCGCTCGCCCACCTGGAGCGGGCCCTCACGTCGCTGAAGAACGCCAATGCCGACAAGGGCGGCCACCGCGTGAAGGCCATCGAGCTCACCGAGGGCGCCCTCAACGAGGTCCGTCAGGGCATCAAGTTCGACAACCAGCACTGACGCCCGGAAACACCCAGGCCCGGTGAGGGCAGGGGGGCGCGTGGCTGCGTCCTCGCGTCGCGGGCCTGTCCCGTGACGCCCGGAAACACCCAGGCCCGTAAGGGCCGGGGCTGCATGGCCGCGTCCACGCGTCGCGAGCCTGTCCCGTGACGCCCGCGAAATGCCAAGGCCCCCGACCCGTGAGGGCAGGGGGCCTCGTGAAGCCGTCCACGCGGGACGCGCGCGGCCTCAGGCAATCAGCTTGGTGGGCGCTTCCGTGGGCGCGTTCAGCTCGCCCACGAGGTACTGCCCGGAGAAGCACGCGGTGCAGAACTTGTCGCGCTTCTTGTCGCCCACCGCCTCGCCCAGGCCCTCGATGGAGATGTAGCCGAGCGAGTCCGCCGTGACGTACTTCGCAATCTCGTCGGTGGTGTGCGTGGCGGCGATGAGCTCCTGACGGCTCGGCGTGTCGATGCCGTAGTAGCAGGGCCACTTCGTCGGCGGAGAGGAGATGCGCAGGTGCACCTCCACCGCGCCCGCGGCCTTGATCATCTTCACGATTTTACGGCTCGTGGTGCCACGGACGATGGAGTCGTCCACCACCACCACGCGCTTGCCCTTCAGCACCTGCCGCACCGCCGACAGCTTCAGCTTCACGCCGAAGTGACGGATGGACTGCTGCGGCTCGATGAAGGTGCGGCCCACGTAGTGGCTGCGGATGAGGCCCACGTCATACGGAATCCCGCTCTGCTGCGAGTAGCCGATGGCCGCCGCCACACCCGAGTCCGGCACCGCGATGACCAGGTCGGCCTCGGCCGGCTGCTCGCGGGCCAGCTGCATGCCCAGGCGCTTGCGCACCTCGTACACGTTGTTGCCGAACAGCGTGGAGTCCGGGCGCGCGAAGTACACGTGCTCGAAGATGCACTGGGCCAGCCGCTTCGGCTCCTCGAAGGGCCGGCTGGTGCGCATGACGCCGTTCTCGATGACGAGCAGCTCGCCCGGCTCCAGCTCGCGCACGATGTCCGCCTCGATGAGGTCCAGCGCCGTCGTCTCGCTGGCGAGCACGTACGCGCCTTCCTTCATCCGCCCCAGGACCAGCGGACGGATGCCCATCGGGTCTCGCACGGCGACGAGCTTGTTCTGCGTGAGGACCAGGAGGCTGTACGCACCCTTCACCCGGCGCAGCGCCTCCACGAGCTTCTGCTCGAAGCCAGGCTGCTTGGAGCGGGCCAGGAGGTGCAGGACGACTTCCGTGTCCGCATCCGACTGGAAGATGGCGCCGTCGGCCTCGAGCTCTTCCTTCAGCTCGGCCGCGTTGATGAGGTTGCCGTTGTGCGCGATGGCGCACTGGCCGCCCGCGTACTGCACGAAGAGCGGCTGCGCGTTCTTGAGCGCGCTGCCTCCGGCAGTGGAATAGCGCACGTGCCCGATTGCCGCCTGCCCAGGCAGGCCAGCAAGCACCGGCGCGTCGAAGATGTCCGCGACCAGCCCCATCTGCCGGTGCGCGCGCAGGGAGCTGCCGTCAGAGGACACGATGCCCGCGGACTCCTGCCCGCGATGCTGGAGGGCATGCAGTCCCAGGTACGTCAGGTTGGAGGCCTCTGCGTGCCCCGTGATTCCGAAGATGCCGCACATGGCGCGCTGCCTTACTCCTTTCAGGCGGTGAGCGGAACAGGAACGCATGCCCCTCTGGTGGGTATTCCACCCGACGCCAGAGTCGGCCGATGTGGGCAGTCGAGCCTCCCGACCCCCTCGGTGTGCGGGTAGTCTGGGCCGCGAATGTTCTTCCTGCGACGCATCCCCTGGCGTTCCCTGATTCCCCTGGTTCTGCTCACGGTGGGCGCCGCGTACTCGCTGGCGTCCTGGAACTGGTGTGGCGTCTGGGAGGAGCGGGCGCCCGTGCTGCTGTCCCAGGTGCGCGGCGAAGGGCCGCTGCGCGCGGGCGCGGCGAAGGTGGCGCTCGTGCCGCCCTTCCCGGTGGTGGTGGCCGGGTACGCGCCGCCCCGCCCCGAGGCGGGTCAGGCGGACCCTCCGCTGCACGCGCGCGCGGTGGTGCTGGAGGTGGGAGGGACGCGCGTGGGGCTGGTGTCGTTGGAGCTGCTCTCCGTCACCACCGAGGTGCTGGAGCGCGTGCGCGCGCAGGCCGCCGCGGCCGGGCTGGGCGAGGTGCTGGTGATGGCCACGCACACGCACTCGTCCATGGGCGGTTATGACTCGCGGCTGGTGGCGCAGCTCGTGGGGACGGGCCGGTACCGGCAGGAGTCGGTGGACGCCATCACCACCGCGGCGGTGGCGGCGCTGACGCGGGCGGCGGCCTCGCTGGCCGACGTGAAGCTGGAGGTGGGGGAGGTTCGCGAGCCGGGCCTCGTCTACACGCGCAGCGGCGGGGCGGCGCCGGATGGGGCGCTGACGCGCGCGGTGCTGCGGGGGCAGGCGGGGCCGGTGGCGGAGCTGCTCCTGTTCGCCGCGCACCCGACGATGGTGCCGCGCCAGCGGACGTCGGTGGACCCGGACTATCCCGGGCGGCTCAGCTCGCTGCGCGAGTCCGAGGGCAGCGGCGTGACGCTGTTGTTGCAGGGGACGGTGGGCAACGCCTCCGTGGCCTTCTCGGAAGGGCAGGCGCTGGAGCGCGTGTCCGGCTTCGCGCGGGCGCTGGCGGCGCTGGCGGGCCGGGTGGCGCTGGCGCCGGTGGGGGACTCGGTGCGCCTGTCGCTGGCACGCGTGGAGGTGGCGATGCCCCGGCCGGATGCGTCGCGGCTGGTGCCGTCGCTGACTCGCGCCGCGGGGGACAACCTGCTGTGCAGCTCCGCGCAGCGTGTGGCGGAGGTGGGGGCGCTGGCGCTGGGGCCGCTGGAGCTGCTGGCCGTGCCGGGCGAGCCCACGGTGGACGCGGGCGCGGAGCTGGTGCGGCGCACCGGCGCCACGGGCGTGCTGGGACTGACGGATGGGTACGTGGGCTATGTGGAGGCGCCGGCGCTGGTGAAGGACGCGCGCGGTGAGTCCCGGCGCCAGTACTTCGGGCCGGCCCTGCTGGAGCAGCTGGCGGTGGCGAGCGAGCTCGCGGCGAGCACGGCGGGCTTCACGCGCTGAGCTTCGCTGCCGGTACGGGGGGGACACGCGGCTTGCCGCGCGCCGCGGACTCCGTGCCCTGACGTCGCGGGTGTGGGGCGCGTGGAGCCGGGCGCGCCGCGGGTGTCGCTCCAAGGATGGAGGGGGCTTCGCGGGAGCAGGCGGGGGAGTGATGTGCCCTGGACGATGCTCCACCGCGTTCCGGCCACGAGGCGATGCGCGGCGTCCTCCGGGCGGGTGAAGATGCGTGCCGACTCTTCACCCCCTCGGGAGCCCCATGAGCCAGACCGACCCCCGCATCACCCTGGAAGTGCGTGGCCACATCGCCGTCATCGGCATCAACCGCCCCGAGAAGCGCAACGCGTTCGACGTGGGCATGCTGCGCGCGTTCTCCGAGGCGATGACGCAGGCGGACCGCAACCCCGACGTGCGCTGCATGGTGGTCCATGCCGTGGGAGACCACTTCTCCGCGGGCCTGGACCTGGCCAACGTGGCGCCCGCGCTCGCCCAGGGCGAGGGGCTGGCACCGAAGGGCTCCATCGACCCGTGGGCCACCCAGGGCGAGGTGCGCACCAAGCCGCTCATCATCGCCGTCCAGGGGCTGTGCCTCACGCTCTCCATCGAGCTCATCCTCGCCGCGGACATCGCCGTGGCCTCCGAGGACGCGCGCTTCGGACAGATTGAAATCAAGCGCGGCATCTTCCCCTTCGGCGGCGCGACGATTCGCTTCCCGCAGGTGGCCGGCTGGGGCAATGCCATGCGCTGGCTGCTCACCGGTGACGAGTTCGACGCGCGTGAGGCGCATCGCATCGGGCTCGTGCAGGAGGTGGTGGGGCGCGGCCAACAGCTGGAGCGCGCGCTGGCCCTGGCGGCGACGGTGGCGAAGCAGGCGCCCCTCGGTGTGCAGGCCACGCTCGCCTCCGCGCGGCAGACGCTCCACGAGGGCCCCGAGGCCGCCGCGAAGTCCCTGCTGCCCAGGCTGCTCCAGCTGGTCGGCTCCGAGGACGCGGCCGAGGGCGTGCAGTCCTTCATCGAGCGCCGCGAGGCGCGCTTCACCGGGCGCTGAGCAGGCAGAGCGCGGCCGGATGACACGGTGTCATCCGGCAGGGGGCGGGGCTGCCCCGGTGTTCAGGCGGGGAGGCTGGTGGAGCTCGCGGCAGTCTCGAGCCGGTGGACCTTTGTCTTGGCCCAGGCGAGAGCCTCGTTGCCCACTCTGGGCTCGGAGCGCGGATGCGGCTAGGGTGCCCGGCCGAGCCATGTACCTGACGCGATTCACCATCGAAAACCTTCGAGCCATCCGGAGTCTGGAGTGGAAGGTTCCGCTCCAGCAGGCTCCAGGCTGGCACGTCATCCTGGGCGACAATGGCTCCGGAAAGTCGTCGGTCCTGCGCTCCATTGCGCTGGCCCTCGTAGGGCCCGCTGAGGCCCTGGCACTTCGGCAGGACTGGGAGCGATGGAAACGGGGCACTGCCTCGGCGGGGGTTCGACTGAGCCTGGTGCCGGAGCCCCGGTTCGACAGATTCAGGGGCAAGAAGCCGAGTGGCCGAGCCCAGCTGGTTCATGTCGGCGTTGAGACCTTCGGACATAGAGAGCGATTGGGTTGGTCGTGGGGGCCCGGTACTTCGGCGCACCAGGTTTCACCCCTGTGGGAGAGCAAGGCGGGTTGGTTCTCGGCTGCGTTTGGTCCCTTCCGGCGCTTTACAGGGGGCAATGAGGATTACGAACAGCACCTTGAGGCCTATCCACGGCTGGCCAGGCACCTGTCCGTCTTCGATGAGAGCGTCGCTCTCACCGAGGGCTTGAAGTGGCTTCAGCAGCTGAAGTTCAAGCAACTGGAGAAGGATCCGGAGGGCGGGCTGCTCGAGCCGCTGACGAAGTTCATCAATCAGCCCGACTTCCTTCCGCATCATGCTCAGCTGGAGAAGATTACTTCCCGCGAGGTGGTCTTCCTGGACGGCAATGGGTACCGCGTCCCGGTCGAGGAACTGAGCGATGGCTACCGCTCCGTCCTGAGCATGACCTTCGAGCTTATCCGTCAGCTCGCGGCAAGCTATGGCCCCAAGAAGGTCTTCCATCCGAAGGACCCCACGTGTGTGGATGTTCCCGGCGTGGTGCTCATCGATGAGGTGGATGCCCACCTGCATCCTTCGTGGCAACGCAAGGTGGGGCTTTGGTTCCGGAAGCACTTCCCGAAGATGCAGTTCATCGTCACGACCCACAGCCCCCTGGTCTGTCAGGCTGCGGAAGAGGGGACGGTCTGGAGGCTGCCCCGGCCGGGTACGGATGAAGAGGCCCGACAGGTGACCGGTGTGGAGCTGGACCGGCTCATCTACGGAAACGTGCTCGATGCTTATGGGACAGGTGTGTTTGGAGAGGGCATCACCCGCTCGGAGCGCTCGAAGGAGCGGCTCCAGCGGTTGGCGGAGTTGAACATGAAGGAATTGAAGAAGGGGCTGACCGCCGCCGAGCGCAAGGAGCAGGTCGCCCTGCGCGCAAGCCAGCCCACTGCGGCGATGACCGTCCATGAATCGGAGGCGTGGGGCAGGGAGTGATCAAGCTGCCTGACATCCCTCTGCCGACGACCGCTTTGCGGCAGCTCGTGAGCTGGCAGGCCGAGGTGGATGGGCTCGCGAGCCACGCCGGGCGGGTCGAGGTCGCGAAGCGACTTTTCAGGCAGCGCAATACCCCACGGAACAGGACGTTCATCGAAGTCCGCCGGCAGCTCACGGCGATGTGCTCGGGCGCCCAGCGCTGCGGGTACTGCGAGGACTCCGCCGCCGACGAGGTCGAGCACATCCGGCCCAAGGACCTCTACCCGGAGCTGGTCTTCGCCTGGCGCAACTACCTGTATGCCTGTGGCCCGTGCAACGGGCCGAAGAACAACCAGTTCGCCGTATTCCCCCGACGTGCACGCAAACCCGTCGAGCTCAGTGCCGCGACCGGTGCTTCCGCTTCATCCCCTCCCAGGGGCGAGCCCGCGCTCATCGACCCTCGCAGCGAGGACCCCATGGCGTTCCTCGTCCTCGACCTCCAGGGGACCTTCCTGTTCGAGCCAGGTGCCCGGAAGGGCACCCGCGACTACGAGCGGGCTGATTACACGCGGCGAATCTTGCGACTCAACCGGGAGCTCCTCACGGTGGCTCGGGCAGAGGCCTTCAGCGCCTATCGGGCCCGGCTCTCCGAGTACATTACCCAGCGCGAGCGGGGTGCCTCTCGGGCCGCGCTCTTGAGGCACATCCAGGCCATCCAGCTGGCGGCACATCCCACGGTCTGGTGGGAGATGAAGCGGCAGCAGCGGCAACACCGCGAGCTCCGGGCGCTCTTTCGCGAGGCGCCCGAAGCCCTGTCCTGGTAGCGACTTCGACTCCTAGAACTTCTCGAACTTCGACTTCTCCTTGCGCTTCTTGAAGAGGAGCACGGTGCGTCCGAGGAGCTGGGCCAGCTCGGACTGGGTGCTCTCGGCCATCTTCGCCGCGGCCTCCTGCCGCGTCTCAGGGCCCTCGTTGATCTTCACCTTGATGAGCTCGTGGTCCTTCAGGGCCTGCTCGAGCGCGGCGATGACGCCCTCGGTGACGCCGGACTGACCGACGATGACCACCGGCTCCAGGTGGTGTCCTAGCGCGCGCAGGGCGCGGCGTTGCTTCCCGGTGAGCGGCACGTTCTTCGACTCCTTCATGGGTGTATGGCCGGAGCTCCTGGCCCCGGCCGGCAGCGACGGGGGACGCACCCTACTTCTTCTGCGTCGACATGCGGATCTCCCGCTGCGCGTCGATGTGGTCTGGCTGAAGCTCCGCGGTCCGCTTGAAGTGCTTCAGGGCTCCCGGAGCGTCGCCACACAGCTTGGCAATCACCCCCAGGAAGTAGTGCGCGGGGGCGCAGCGCTCATTGCGCTTGATGGCGTTCTGGATTTCGCGGAACGCCTCCGGCTGCGCGGCCTTCTTGTCCGCCGCCGTGAAGAAGCGCGCGTAGCCCCGCCACGCGTAGAACTCCGCCTCCTCCGCGTTCAGCTTGATGGCCTCGTCCAGCATCTTCACGGCTTCGGCGAACTTGCGCGCCTTCACGAGGATGCAGGACTTCTGGAACAGCTCCTCGGCCATGAGGATGGAGTTGATGTCCACCTCGGTGCCCGCACCGCCGCCAGCCTTCAGCTCCTCGATGTACTGCGCGCGGCTCTTGTCGTCCGAGAGCATCCGGTACGCATCGCCGATGTAGGCGAAGACCTCCGCCTTCAGCTTCTCCAGCTCCGGCGGCGCACCCTGCGGCAGCGTGTCCGGGTGGTACAGCTTCGCCAGGCGGAAGTAGGCAATCTTCACCGCGCTCGAGTTCGTCTGCTCCGTCAGCCCGAGCCGCTGGAAGTGGTTCTGCTGCTTCATCGCCATGACCAGCTGGCGCAGCGCCGGAATCTCATCCGCTCCCGGGCCTGTCGCGGGCGCCGCCGTGGCGGCGGGAGGTGTCGCACCGGGGGGCCGCGCGGCCGCGGGCGGCGGGCTCGCGGGACGAGGCGCCGTGGCGGCTCCGGGGGCCGCGTTCACCACGGGCGGTCCGCCGGCTCCAGGAACCGCGTGCATCACGGGCGGCGCGGGACGCGCGGCGCCGGGTTGGGCGGGGGCTCCTGGCGCGGCGCCAGCGGGGCGGGGCGTGCCCGCGGCGGCCGGGCCCACGACGGGCGGCGGGCGGGGCGCGCCGGGCGCGGGCTGAGGGGCGGCGGGACGCTGCGGCGTGGCGGCGGCCGCGGGCTGGGGCGCGGCGGGGCGTTGTGGCGTGGCTGCGGCCGCGGGCTGCGGCGTGGCCGTGGCTCCGGGCGGCGGCGCGACGGCGGCGCTCCTCGACGGAGCGGCGAACGACACCGCGTCCAGCTCGCGGAGCAGGAAGGCGATGCGCAGCAGGTGGTCGCCGTCCTGCGGGAAGTCGTTCAGCAGCTGCGCCACCGAGCGCACGCCGTCGATGACTGCGAGCGTGCGGACCTCGTGCGGGGTGAGGCGCAGCTCGCTCGCGGCCACCAGCCCGCCGGACTTCATGATGGGGAGCTGGAGCACCTGGGCCAGCCGCCGCTTGAGGTCCGCGGGCGGCAGGCGGCGCACGGCATCACTCAGCACCGCCCAGCGATTCCCGAGCGGCATCGCCTTCTGTCCCGGCAGGTCGCGGGGCTCGAAGGTGAAGGTGCCGGAATCGGCGCGCAGGCCCTTGGCCAGGATGAACACCGCGCGCTGGGCCAGGAGCGTGAAGGCGCTGGCCGGCTGCAGGATGCCCAGCCCGAAGAGCGCCGCGAGCAGGTCCCCGCCGAAGCGCGCTCGCGCGGACTCGGCCTGCTGGAGCTGCTCGGGCGTGAGGAGCTTCGCTCCCATCAGCGACGTGCCGAGCGCGTCCTCGGGATGGGACGAGTCGACGAACTCCGGGTTGCCCTTGCGGAAGTGGATGTGGACCACCCGGTCCGACAGGGTGAGCAACAGCAGGCCCGTCTGCTCCCCGGCGGCGATGCGGCCGTAGATTCGGATGGGAGAGAGCTGGTCGAGCTGCCCCTGGGACGGGACCGCGAAGGGGGAGGCGTCCGCCGCCACGACGGCGGGGCCGGGCGCGGCCGGCGCGGCCATGGGGTTCGGGAATGGAGCAGGCGTGGGCGCCGTGGCGCCGCGCGCGGCGGCGGGCGCGGCCGGTTGAGGCGTGCCTGGCGGTCGTCCTGGCACGACTCCTGGCGCCCCGGCGACTCCCGGCGGTGTGCCGGGGACCGCGCCCGGAGCGGCGGCTCCCGGGGCGCCCGGCGCCGCTCCGGCGACGGGAGGCCGCTGGACGGCTCCGGCGACACCGGGCTGCGGGGAGACCGTGGGACGGTGCGCGGGAGCGACGTTGGCCTGGGCTCCCGGACCGGCCATGGACGGCGCGGCTCCCGGACCCGCCATGGGCGCCCCTCCCGCCATCGGGGCCATACCCGGGCCCACGGGCGGGCGGGTTCCCGGACCGGCCATGGGCGCGGTGCCCGCCACCGGACGGGCGCCCGGGCCTGCCATCGGCGCCGCTCCAGGGCCGGCCATCGGCCGGGCACCGGGGCCCGCCATCGGCGCGGCTCCAGGACCTGCCATCGGCGCGGCTCCAGGGCCTGCTCGCGGCGCGGCACCGGGACCTGCCGTCGGAGCTGCGCCGTGCCCGGCCATGTGTGCCGTGCCCGGACCCGCCGTCGGAGCTGCGCCGTGCCCGGCCATGGGTGCCGTGCCCGGACCTGCCATCGGAGCTGCGCCGTGCCCGGCCATGTGTGCCGTGCCCGGACCCGCCATCGGAGCTGCACCGTGCCCGGCCATGGGAGCCGTGCCCGGGCCCGCCATCGGCGCCGCACCCGGACCTGCCATGGGCCCCGCCGTGGGCGCCGCACCGGGAGTCACGCCACCGGAGCCATGCGCGGGCGTGGGGCCGAGCGAGATGGCCCCCGGCGCCGGGTCCGGGACGTTCGGCGCTCCGTCGCCCCACAGGGCGCGGGGGAAGACGTCGCGGACCTCGGGGAAGCGCCAGGGGAAGGCGAAGTTGAGTCCGTCCTCGGAGACCTGGAGCTTGCCCTTGATGGAGCCGCTATCCACGAGCAGCTCGATGGTCGGCAGGGTGAGGGGCCCCCACATGGTGCCCCTGTCGTTGCGAACCCAGTACTGCCGGACCTCACCCTCGGCCATGCGCCGCTCGACTCCGTCGGTGTTCAGAGAAAGAAAAGGAGAACCCTACCGCCGTCCTCCCTCGACTCAAAGCATACGGCCGGGCGTCAGGCCCGCACTCCGTGTCAGGGCGTCGCGCCGTCCAGCGCCGCCAGTCCCAACGCGGCGAGACATGCGGCATCCGCCTTCTGCTCGGCGGGCGGGTCGAAGCAGAACACCTCGGTGTCGAACACCTTGCACAGCCCCGCGGGCGTGGCCGCGCACGCCGCCTTCGAGAACGCCGTCGTGCACCCATACCCGCACACCGGCCCCGTCTCGCTGTTCTTGCACTCGGGCGTGGGCAGCGAGCGCTTCCAGGCACACAGCGCCGCGGCGGGCGGGTCGAAGCAGGTGATGCGGCCGCTGGTCAGCTTGCACACGCCCGCCGGCGTCCGGGCGCAGCGCACCCCTTCCGGCGCATTCACGCAGCCATAGCCGCACGTCAACTGCACCCCGTTGCTGCGGCAGTCCGCCGCGGGCGTCTCGCGGCCGTAGACGGCGAAGACGATGGCTGGCGGGTCGAAGCACTCCACCTCGCCGCCGCGGCCCTTGCAGACGCCCGCCGGGGACTTCGCGCACTTCACCCGCCCCGGCTGCGTCGCGCAGTTGTAGCCGCACGCCACCGCGCCATCGATGTTCTTGCACTCGGGCGCCGGCAGCGAGTCGCCGTACGCCTTCAGCACGTAGGCCGGCGGGTCGAAGCACACGGCCTGCCCGTCCACCACCTGGCAGCGGCCCTGCGGCGTCTGCGCGCACCGCACCCGCTGTCCGTCCGACTTGCACCCATAGCCGCAGGACACCTGGCCGTCGATGGAGCGGCACGTGGGCGCGGACGGGTCCTGCGACGGCGGCGCCGAAGCGAGCGTGAGCGCCAGCACGGTGACGAGGGAAGCGAGCACGGGGACCTCGAGAAGCGCAAAGGGGGGCGTGCGCCATTGACGCCCAAGGCGCGCGGGGACGCAAGAAGCGGGCGGCCGCGACGCAAGCGGGCGGGGCGTGGTACCCAGGCGCCCTCCCGCGCGGAGGTGGGCCCCGGTGGACGTGGACGTCAGCATGCTGCACATCATCCTGCTCTGTCTCGCCGCGATGACGGCGGGCCTCGTGGACGCCATCGCCGGGGGCGGCGGGCTCATCACCCTGCCCGCGCTGCTGGCCGCCGGCCTTCCGCCCCACGTGGCACTGGGCACCAACAAGGGCCAGTCCGTCTTCGGCACCTTCGCCGCGCTGGTGCGCTTCTCCCGCGCCGGGCTGGTGGACGGGAAGCTGGCGCGGGTGACGTTCCCCTTCGGCCTCGTGGGCGCGCTCGCGGGCGCCGCGCTGGTGCTGCTGGTGAAGCCGGAGGTGCTCAAGCCGCTGGTGCTCGTGCTGCTCATCGCGGTGGCGGTGTTCCTCACCTTCCGCAGGGCCCCGCGCCCCGGCGACGCGCCCGAGCCCGGGCCTCGCCCTCGCGCGCAGGCGATTGGCGCGCTCATCGCGCTGGGGCTGGGCACCTATGACGGCTTCTTCGGGCCGGGCACCGGCACCTTCCTCATCGTGGCCTTCTCCACGCTGCTGGGCCACGGCCTGGCGCGCGCGTCCGCGGACGCGAAGGTGGTGAACTTCGCCTCCAACCTCGCCTCCATGGCGCTGTTCGCCCTCAAGGGCGTGGTGCTGTGGAAGGTGGCGCTGCCCATGGCCGCGGCCCAGTTCTCCGGCGCGTACATCGGCGCGCACCTCGCGGTGAAGGGCGGCGACACGCTGGTGCGCAAGGTGGTGCTCGGCGTGGTGCTGGCGCTGGTGCTGAAGCTGGGACGCGACGTGGTGATGGGCTGACTTGAAGCCCCGTCAGCCGATGTGCACCAGCAGCGCGTCCCCGCGCTTCGCCACCGTGGCCACGAACTTCTGGAGCTCCTCGAAGTAGGAGAGCAGCTCCTCCAGCGGGTCCACGTCCTCCTCGGGCTCCTCCCAGGTGCCGGGGTAGATGTCCTGGGCCTGCATCTCCACCGGGTCATACCGGCGGCGCAGCGTGGCCTCGGGCACCTTCTGGAGCGCCTGGGCGAGCGCCTTCACCTGCGCGGGCGTGAAGACGCGCGCGGTGCCCTCGTCCGAGGGGATGTCCCCCACGTCCTCGCCGCCGCGCACCAGGAAGTCCAGCGGCGGCGCGCCCTCCCAGGGGGTGCCGGTGAGCAGGTACTGGAGGCCGTGCCACGCCTCGCCGATGTCCAGCTCCACGAAGGCCGCGCCCTTCGAATCGCCGAAGTCCTCCTCGTCGTCGAGGAAGGCCTCCAGGCCCTGGGGCGCCTGGAGCAGGGCGTTGCGCTGCGCCTCCGTGGCGCTGCGAAGGGTGCAGAGCATCTCCATGCGGTGACCTCGGGGGCGCGGGAGTCGACGAGCGCGGGGCGGACCTTACCGCCCGCCGCTCACCAACGGAACAAGGGAGGCGTCCGTGCTCAGCGGCAGCTCGACGGTGAACGTCGCGCCCTGGCCCGGCACGCTGGCCGCGGTGATGGTGCCGCCGCTCGCCGACACAATCCTCCGGACGATGTAGAGCCCCAGGCCCAGGCCGCCGAAGTGGCGCCCCGACACGGCCCGCTCGAAGCGGTCGAAGATGCGCTCGAGCGCCTCGGGGGCGATGCCCAGCCCCTCGTCCCGCACCGTCAGGCGCGCCCGCCCGTCCCGCTTCTCCATCCGCACGTGGACCGGCTTGCCGGCGCCGTACTTCAGGGCGTTGGACAGCAGGTTGTCGAGCACCTGCTCGAACCGGAGCGGGTCCACCCGTCCCATGAGGGCCCCTTCCACCTCCAGCGTGAGCGCGCACCCGGCGCGCATCGCCTCCGGCTCGAAGCGCCGGACGGCCTCGCGTACCACGTCCGTCAGGTCCACCCGCGCGGGGTGCAGCTCCAGCCGGCCCGCGGAGATGCGCGACACGTCCAGCAGGTCATCCACCAGCTCCACCAGCTTCTTCACCTGCCGCTGGGCCACGTCCAGGTGGTGCAGGGTGCGCTCGGGGGAGGAGTGGGGCGGCGGCAGTGACAGCTCGCGCCGGAGCGACTGGAGCCGGAGGCCGAGCGGGGTGAGCGGGGTCCTGAGCTCGTGGCTGGCCACCGAGAGGAACTCGTCCCGTGCCGCCACCGCCTTCTCGGCGAGCCCCAGGCTGCGGAGCAGGCGCGCGGAGTCCACCCACAGGATTCGCAGCGTCAGGGCCACGCATGCCACTACCGCCAGGGCGAGCACACTCCGCTGGAGCCACAGCGGAGGCTGCTCGACGAGCGGCGGCAGCAGGCCGTCCACCACCGTCACCCACGCGTCCACGACCAGGGCGGTGAGCATGTAGCGGCCGAGCGCGGGACGCTCCAGGTACGGCAGCATCAGCGCCACCCCGGCGATGGGCATCAGCAGCAGCGCGGCGAACAGGAAGTGCACGAACAGCGCCCCGATGACGACCATCACCAGCAGCGCATGGCCCGTCACCCACGCGGCCCGCGACGTCCGCCCTTCCCGGGCCAGCCGGCGGGCCCAGATGAGCGCCACCGCGTAGACGCCCACCGCCACCGTGCCCCCCGCGAGCGCGGGGCTGCGCAGCGCCAGCGCGAAGCCGGCGTAGACCAGCAGGAAGCCCACCGCGACGGGCAGCATCCACTGAAGGAACTGTCGGAGCCGCAGCTGCCTCAGCTCCTCTTCGGAGGACTCATGCATCCCGGATGGACCCTGCGGTGGACACGTGGCCAGACCGAACCATGAATGCCCATTCATGTCATCGTGAGCCTGGATTGGCGGTTGGACAGTGGATATCGGCGGCTCTGGGGGCAGGCAGCCGAGCGGCTGGCCGCGAGCTTCAGAAATCTGAGTCCGAGCGCCTCCTCCGTCACGGGTGCCGCGCCACCCGGTGCCCTCTGCTCCCGGGGGGAGGGGTTGGCATCGGTGTTGCTCTTTCAGGAGGCATCACTCCGCCTGCTGGAGCCATTCCATGACGCCGATGTCGCTGCGCCGAATCTTCTCCCGCGCCCTTCGCGCCTCGCTCGTCACGCCGCTGGTGCTTGCCGGGTGTGACGGGGACGTGGACCTGACGGGCTACTCCGCGCCCGCGTGTGAGGGTGGCTCCCTGGCGGTGAGCGGGCTGTCGCCCGCGACGCCGGTGGACGTCGTGCAATTGCGCGGCATCGGGTTCAATCCCGGCTCGGACGAGCATCGCGAGGCGGTGGTGGCCTCTTCGGGCACGCCCTGTGCGACGGCTTCCGACGTGCCTGCCTGCACGTCGGCCCTGGCCCACCTCACCTCGGAGACGGGCTTCAGCACCACCTGTGTGGACGTGTGCTCCGCGTTCTACGTCGCGACGACGCGGGGCGACGAGGTGAAGGCCCATGCGTCCCTGGAGTCGCTCCGGGTCCTGCTGGGCACCATCGACACGACGCAGGAGGCGGCGCTGCTGGCCTTCGCCGAGGGCTACGACCTGTCCTGCCAGACGCTGGCGCGGGGGGCGGTGAAGGCGGAGCCCGACGGGCGCTTCAGCGTCATCGGCACCCAGGGCTTCGCCTGCGGCGAGGGCACGGCGGTGACGCGCTTCGTGCTGGAGGTGTCGCCTGGCGGAGAGGTGCGGGAGGTGAGCCGCGAGGTCCTCGAGCGGGGGGACCCGGGCTGCTCCATCGGCCGGCGGCCGGTGGGCCTGCGTGGCGCGGAACCGGTGGTCTGCTCGGACGCGCTGGGGCGGCACTTCGCGGTGGTGGCGCACCTGGAGGCGGCCTCCATCAACGCCTTCCTGCGGCTGCGCGAGGAGCTGGAGCTGCACGGCGCGGACGTCGCGCTGCGGGACGCGGCCTTGAAGAGCGCGATGGAGGAGGTGCTGCACACCGACGTCAGCACGCGGCTGGCCCGCCGCTTCGGTGGCACGCCCCGGCGGCCCGAGGTGGCGGCGCTGCCGCTGCGCTCGCTGTTCGAGGTGGCGCTCGACAACGCGGTGGAGGGCTGCGTGCGGGAGACGTTCGGCGCGCTGGTGGCGCACCACCAGGCCCTGCACGCGCGGGACGCCGAGGTGCGCGGCGCCATGGTGCGCATCGCGGACGACGAGACGCGGCACGCCGAGCTGTCCTGGGCCATCGACGGCTGGGCGCGGGAGCGGCTCACGACTTCCGAGCGCGAGGCCCTGCGCGCCGCGCAGCGGGAGGCCGTGGAGAAGCTGCGCGCGGAGGTGGCCGCGCCGCTCGATGATTCGCTCGTCACCGAGGCCGGCATGCCCGCGCCGGAGGCGGCCGCGGCCCTGGTGGACACGCTGGCCGCGCAGCTCTGGGCGTGAGGTGCTGCGACCCCGGACGGGTGACGGCCTCCACCCTGGAAGCCGTCCCCGCGCGTGCAGGGCCCTACTCCACCACCACCAGCTTCGCGTTGTTCTCCACGGCGGTGCCTTCCTTGGCGAACAGCTCCGTCACCTTGCCGGCCTTGGGGCTCTTGAGCTCGTTCTCCATCTTCATCGCCTCCACGACGACGAGCCCCTGGCCCTCCTTCACCTCGTCGCCCACCTTCACCAGCACCTTCACCACCTTGCCGGGCATGGGCGCGGTGACGAGCTGCTTGCCCTCCACGGAGAAGGCCGCGTTGCCCGCGCGCAGGCGCAGGCGGCGCTCGTCCGCCACGTCGAAGCGGTTCACCTGGCCGCGCAGGAGGACGCCCACCTCGTCGCCGTTCTCCTCGAACTCGACGCCGTAGGACTGGCCGTCCACCAGCATGGTCATGGTGCCGTGCTCCAGCATGAGCGCGTCCACCTGGTACGTCTTGCCGTTGACCGTCACCTTGTACTGGTCATTGCCGAGCGGCTCCAGGTCCACCGGCACGGCTTCCTTCTGGCCCTGCTGCTTCGTGAAGTAACGCATGGAGGTCTTTTCCAAAGCTCGAAGGGGAAGGGACTACCGGCGGCGCAGCGCCAGCTTCCACGGGGAGACGCCACCGTTGCCGCCGCCCTGGCCGCTCGCGGCGGGCAGCGACTTCGCGCGCTTCTGATCTCTCTGGTACGCGTGCACCGCGCTGGCGAGCAGCGCCATCTCGCTCAGCTTCGCGTCCTCCACGCCCAGCAGCGTGTCGTGCTCGCGGGTGAGGAAGCTGGTGTCGTAGTCGCCGCCGATGAACTCGGGGTGGGCGAGAATCGCCTTCAGGTAGCGGATGTTGGTGGTGATGCCCTTCACGACGTACTCGGACAGCGCGCGCTGCGTCCGGGCAATCGCCTCGCGCCGCGTGGGGGCCCACACGGACAGCTTGGAAATCATCGGGTCGTAGAAGTTGGGCACCGTGTACCCGGGGAACACGCCCGAGTCGTCGCGCACGTTGGGGCCGCCCGGCACGCGCAGGTACGTAATCTTCCCGGGGCTGGGCATGAAGTTGCGCGACGGGTCCTCCGCGTACACGCGCACTTCGATGGAGTGGCCCCGCGGCTCGGGGGCGGCGGTGAGCGAGAGCTTCTCGCCCTCGGCGGCGCGAATCTGCAGGGCGACGAGGTCCAGCCCCGTCACCCACTCCGTCACCGGGTGCTCCACCTGGAGGCGGGTGTTCATCTCCAGGAAGTAGAAGTTGCGGTGCACGTCGACGAGGAACTCCACCGTGCCCGCGCCCACGTAGTTGACGGCCTTGGCCGCCTTCACGGCGACCTCACCCATCTTCGCGCGCATCTCCGGCGTGAGGATGGGGCTGGGCGTCTCCTCCACCACCTTCTGGTGCCGGCGCTGCGCCGAGCACTCGCGCTCGTTGAGGTGGATGGTGTTGCCGTACTGGTCGGCGAAGACCTGGATCTCCACGTGGTGTGGCTTCTCCAGGTACTTCTCGATGTAGACGGCGTCGTTGCCGAAGGCGCTCATCGCCTCGCCCTTGGCACCGCGCCACGAGGAGTCGAAGTCCTCGGCGCGCTCGACGCGGCGCATGCCCTTGCCGCCGCCACCGCCCGCGGCCTTGAGCATGATGGGGAAGCCAATCTTCAGGGCGTAGGCGCGCGCCTCTTCCAGCGAGGCGAAGGGCTCGGTGGAGCCGGGCACCACGGGCACGCCCGCCTTGATCATGTTCGCGCGGGCGCGGGTCTTCTCGCCCATGGCGTCCATGGCGGAAGCGGGCGGACCGATGAAGGTGATGCCGGCGGCCTCGCAGGCTCGGACGAAGGAGGCATTCTCCGAGAGGAAGCCATAGCCGGGGTGGATGGCGTCCGCGCCGGCCTGCTTCGCGGCGTCGATGATGCGCTGCTGGACCAGGTAGCTCTCACGCGAGGGCGGGGGCCCCACGAAGTACGCCTGGTCCGCGGTGCGGACGTGAAGGGCGGAGCGGTCCGCCTCCGAGTACACCGCCGCGGTGGCGATGCCGAGCTCCTTGCAGGTGCGCATCACCCGGATGGCGATCTCGCCGCGGTTGGCGACGAGCACTTTGCGGATCTTGGGCATGGGCGCCCCTCTAGCACGGGGCGCCCCGGATTTCGCGCCCCTACTTCCGGTGGGTGAGGTACTGCTCCATGTAGACCTTGGCCTGCGCCAGCTTGGCCTCCACGAAGCGGTCATCCTCGTCCGGCTCGGGCGGGGGCATGGGCTTGCCCGGCTCGTTCCCGAAGTCCACCGCGGCGGCCAGCAGGTTGCGCGCCGCGTTGCCGCCACCGAACAGCTTGGCCAGCATGCCCGTCTCGACGTCCAGCCAGCGCGCGGCCTGGCGCATGACGTCCAGCACTTCGCCTTCCACGGCCTTCGACGGGCGGCCCGGGCCGCTGACGCACGTGCGCGCGTAGCTGTGCTCCCGGTCCACGAAGATGCCCAGCGCCCTGTCGCGGAAGTCCTGCGCCAGGGCCTGCGTCATGGCGTCCAGCTGCTCCTCCAGGAAGGGCTGCTCGGACTTGCGGGCCTTGCGGCCGGGAGCGGGGGGCAGCTCCAGCTCGGCGGCGTGCCAGCCCGCCTCGGAAAGGCCCTCGGGCGGCGACTCCAGCCACTTCACTTCAGGCGTGGCCAGGTCGACTGCCTCACATACGCGCTTCAGCGTCTGGCGCAGCGCGGTGAGGTTACCTTCAACGTCGGAGAGAAAGAGGATGAGTCGGCGGTGGGACAAAATGGGTTCCTTTCCTGGCAACCTGAAAGCCCGCGCGCCACCCTCAAATTTCCAGGATGGCGCGTGCCTGCCTGCCCTCCAGCCAGGGGAGGGCAGCCCTCCCGCCCGGGGAACAGCCTACAGCGGGATGTTGCCGTGTTTACGCGGCAGGTTTTCCTGGCGCTTGTCCTTCAGCATCTCCAGCGCGCGGATGACGCGGGAACGGGTGTCTTCCGGACGGATGACCTCGTCGATGTAGCCCAGCTCCGCCGCCTTGAACGGGTTGGCGAACTTCTCCCGGTACTCGGCGGTGAGCTTCGCGCGCTCCGCCGCGGCGTCGGGGGCCTTGAGCAGCTCGTTGCGGAAGATGATGTTCACCGCGCCCTCGGGGCCCATGACGGCGATTTCGGCCGTGGGCCAGGCGTAGTTGATGTCCGCGCGGATGTGCTTGGACGCCATGACGTCGTAGGCGCCGCCGTAGGCCTTGCGGGTGATGATGGTGACCTTGGGGACGGTGGCCTCGGCGTAGGCGTACAGCAGCTTGGCGCCGTGGGTGATGATGCCGCCCCACTCCTGCGAGGTGCCGGGGAGGAAGCCGGGCACGTCCACGAAGGTGATGAGGGGGATGTTGAAGCAGTCGCAGAAGCGCACGAAGCGCGCGGCCTTCACGCTCGCGTCGATGTCCAGCACGCCGGCCAGCACCGCGGGCTGGTTGGCGACGATGCCCACGCTGCGGCCGTTCATGCGCGCGAAGCCGACGACGATGTTCTTGGCGAACTGGTCCTGCACCTCGAAGAAGTGCTTGTCGTCGACGACGGCCTTGATGACTTCCTTGATGTCGTAGGGCTTGTTGGGGTTGCTCGGGACGATGTCCTTGAGCGACGCCTCGGCGCGGAACGGGTCGTCCTCGCACGGCTGGACGGGCGGGTCTTCCTGGTTGTTGGAGGGCAGGAAGGACAAGAGCTCGCGCGTCATGACGATGGCGGCCTGCTCGTTCTCCGCCGCGAAGTGCGCCACGCCGGACTTCTGGTTGTGCGTGAGCGCGCCGCCCAGCGCCTCCTTCGTCACCTCCTCGTGCGTCACCGTCTTGATGACGTCCGGACCGGTGATGAACATGTAGGAGGTGTCCTTCACCATCATGATGAAGTCCGTAATCGCCGGCGAGTACACCGCGCCGCCCGCGCACGGGCCCATGATGAGCGAAATCTGGGGGACGACGCCGGAGGCCAGGGTGTTGCGCAGGAAGATGTCCGCGTAGCCGGCGAGGCTCTCCACGCCCTCCTGGATGCGCGCGCCGCCCGAGTCGTTCAGGCCGATGACGGGCGCGCCCACGCGGGTGGCCATGTCCATGATCTTGCAGATTTTCTGGGCATAGGCGCCGGACAGCGAGCCGCCGAAGACGGTGAAGTCCTGGGCGAAGACGAAGACCTTGCGGCCTTCCACGGTGCCGTAGCCGGTGACGACGCCGTCGCCGGGAATCTTCTTGTCGCCCATGCCGAAGTCGCTCGAGCGGTGGGTGACGAACTTGTCCAGCTCGCAGAAGGAGCCCGGGTCGAGCAGCAGGTCGATGCGCTCGCGGGCCGTCAGCTTGCCGGCCTCGTGCTGCTTGGCGATGCGGTCGGCACCGCCGCCCAGCTCGGCCTGCTTCTCCAGCTGCTGGAGCCGTGCGCGGAGGGGGTTCTCGGAGGTCTCGTCCATGGGCGCCCCCTCTAGCACGATTGGGCGGGCTCCGCGCTCCCCGGAAGCACGGCTTCCACCGCCTCGAGGTCCAGGGCATACCGCTGCCGCACCTCGGCAAGGGGCAGCTCCCACATCCGGCGCCAGGGCGCGCCGAAGAGCAGGCGCGCGCGGTGGCCCAGCAGGTACCCCCGGACGATGGCGCGCATGCGCACGTCCCGCTCGGAGAAGGCGTAGAGGAGGGTGTTGGCCAGCCCCCCCGCGAGGATGCCCAGGGCGAAGGGGCTGCCCACCTGGGCGAGGCTGAAGGCCTGGATGCCCAGCTCTCCGGCCACGTCGGTGTGGAAGCCGGTGAGGACGTGCCAGACGTCGTGGGACTCCAGCATGTGGGCCCGCACGTACTCCTCGTCCGTGTGGGCCTCCAGGGCGGGGAGGGCGTCCGGGTCCAATCCGTTCTCCACCAGATGGTCCGCGAAGGCGCGGCCCAGCGTCCCCTCCGGGAGGTGGCGCAGCGAGGCCAGGTGGAGGAAGCCCACGCGCGGCCGCTCGACGAAGGCCCGGGCGGCGGAGTCGTGCTGCATCAGCCGCTCCACCAGCCTGCGCATGGCGGCGGGTGGGGCGAGCACCGCGGCCAGCTCCAGGATGTCCTGGAGCTGCTCCGGGTCCCGGAGCGCGCGCGCCATGCGCCACGCTGTCCGGGCATACGCGACGGGGTTGCGCATGCCTGCCTCTCGAGCTGTGGGGACGCCGCCGCGCCGGGCGTCCTGGGGGGGCCTTCAGGGTATGCGCCGGGGGGGACGGAGGCGGGCGCGTGAGGTGGGGCGGTGCTCGCGGGCGGACATCCCGAGCGACCGGGAGCGGACACTCAGGAGGCGGGCGGCCGAACGGGCAACTCCCGGGTCCGTGCGGACCGGGCGGCGGGGACGGACGTTTCGGGCCTGGAGGTCCGCCATGCGCGCTGCGCGGGGTTCTTTGCAGGTGGGCGCGTTTCGCGGCATTCCCATCCGCGTCCACTTCACGTTGTTGCTCATCCTGCCCCTGCTGGCGTTCAGCTTCGGCGGGGCCTTCCGCCAGGCGGCGGAGGTGGCCGAGGTGCCTCCGGAGCGGCTGCTCGGCTCGCCCGCGTGGTGGGGGCTGGGGGTGGCGGTGGGCCTGTTCTTCTCCGTGTTCGTGCACGAGCTGGCGCACACCGTCTACGCGCTGGCCCGGGGCGGGCGGGTGCGCTCGATTACGCTGATGATGGTGGGCGGTGTGTCGGAGCTGACGGAGGCGCCGCCGCGCCCGAGGGACGAGGCGCTGATGGCGCTGGTGGGGCCGCTCACCAGCCTCCTCATGGCGGCCATCTTCGGAGTCCTGACGTGGCTCTTGCAGGGCACGCGCTCCTTCAACCTCCAGTTCGCGTGCTTCTACCTGGCGAGCCTCAACTTCTTCCTGGGCGCCTTCAACCTGCTGCCCGCGTTCCCCATGGACGGGGGGCGCATCGTCCGCGCGTCGCTGACGGGCAAGCTGGGGGCGGTGCGCGCGACGCGGGTGGCGTCGCTGATGGGGAAGGGCTTCGCGGTGCTGTTCGGCCTGGTGGGCGCGCTGGTCCTCAACCCGTTCCTGGTGGTCATCGCGGTGTTCATCTACCTGGGCGCGGAGGGCGAGGCGCGGCAGGTGCGGATGAAGGACACGCTGGCGCGCGTGCCGGTGTCGGCGCTGATGACGCCGCGGCTGGCGGGCGTGGAGGCGTCGTCGTCGCTGTGGGAGGCGATGTGGGCGTTGCGGCAGGCGCGGCGGCTGGTGCTGCCGGTGACGGAGGACGGGCGGCCCGTGGGCTGGGTGTGGCTGGAGCCCGTGCAGCAGGTGCCGGAGGTGGAGCGGGCCACGCGCACCACGCGCGAGCTGATGCGGCCGGCGCTGATGGCGGAGATGGAGGAGGACGGGTGGACCGCGCTGCGGCGCATGGCGGAGAACGAGGTGCCGCACCTCGCCGTGGTGGCGGCGAACGGGAGCCTGGTGGGCACGCTGGACCTGGCGGACGTGCAGCGCGGGCTGGCGCTGTACGAGGCGCGGGCGGAGCGCCCCGGGCCCAGGCCGCGGGACTTCCAGCAGGAGCGCCCCGCGTGAGGGCGCGTCAGGCCGCCGCCGCGCCCACGCCGTAGAACTGCTGGCTCAGCTCGGCCTCGCTGGCGAACCGCGGGTACCGGCCCTGCTTGAGCGACGCGCTGTCCGGCAGCGCGGTGGCGGAGGAGGCCTCCAGCAAGTCCGTGAGGAGCTTCGCGAACGCGTCGCGCTGGGCGAGGCCCGGGTACAGCTGGGGCAGCGACAGCCCGGGGACGTTGATGCGCAGCACCACCGGCCCCTGGGCGCCGCTGCCCCAGGACACCACCAGGTCGGTGAGCACCGTCTGGCGGGGCGGGGTGCCCGGCGCCCCGGCGATGGGCAGCATGCCGACGGCCACCGCCAGCACCTCCGTCACCGCGAGGGTGCGGCGCTGGCCGTTGGCGGACTCCAGGCTCACGGCCTTGTCGCTCAGGCTCAGGAGGCGGCAGGGGATGATGCGCGGCGGCGCGGCGGGCGCGTCGATGGCGGGCGCGGACTGGCCCGGCTCCACCCCGCGCCGGCCGCCCCTGTCCAGCGCCGCCGCCACCTCCGCCTCCAGGGCCTGGACGCGCTCGGCCAGCGTGGCGGTGTCTCCCGTCAGCAGCGGCTTCGCGCGGGCCAGGTACTCGCCCGCCTTCTCCGGATGCTTGTGTTGCGCCAGCCGCAGCTCCGCGGCGCGGATGAGGGCGCGCACGGCGACGGCGCCCGAGGCCGTACCGGCCACGACGTACAGGGCCTCCGTCGTGGGCGTCGCGGCGGGTGGGGCGTCCTCTCCCTCCAGGGCCTGCGCCACGCGCCAGGCGGTGGCGGGGCGCATCCGCTCCAGGGGGAGCAGCGTGCCGAGCTGCTCCACCGCGAGCCAGAGGGCCTCGGCCGACGCGCGTCCGGCCAGTACGTTCAGCGCCCGTTCCACCCGCGTGAGGCCGAGCTGGAGCTTCCCGTCCTCCAGGTCCATCCGTCCCAGGGCCAGGAGCGCGTCCGTGTGGTCCGGCTGGCCGGACAGCACGCGCATGAAGCCCTCTCGCGCCTCCTTCAGGTCTCCCCGGTCCAGCGCCGCCTGGGCTTCCGCCACGCGGGGGTCCGCCACCCAGCCGCCCTGGGCCGCCGCGAGCGCGGGTGCCACGACGCGCTCCTCCAGCTGCGTGGCGCGCATCAGCGAGGCCCCCGCGAAGCCGAAGGCGAAGCCGCCGATGTGGGCCATCACCGCCACGCCCGTGTTGTTGCCCCAGAGGAGGTAGTTCAGCACCTCGTTGCCGAACCACAGGCCCGCCCAGGCCCAGCCGGGCACGGGCACGGTGCCGCGCCAGATGCGCAGGAACCAGATGAAGTAGCCCACGCGGACCCGGCGCTGCGCGAAGCGCAGGCAGAACGCGCCCATGCACGCGGCCACGGCGCCGGACGCGCCGACCATCACCCCCTGCGAGGAGGGCTCGATGGCGAAGTGGGCGAGGCCCGCCACCAGGCCTCCCGCCAGGTAGAAGGCCGCGAAGAGGGGCCGTCCCCAGGCGTCCTCGAGCAGCAGGCCCACGACGTAGAAGAAGAGCAGGTTGCCCAGCAGGTGCATCCACCCGAGGTGCAGGAACATGTACGTCAGCCAGCCGGGCTGCGCGATGCCGCGCGCGGGCACCAGCGCGAAGCGCCGCAGCGACGCGCTGTCGGTCCTGACGATGAGCTCATCGCAGCGCGCGTCCAGCTGCTGCTGGCGCTTCGCCACGTCCACGGACGGGTCGTCGTTCTCCTTCACCTTTTCGCGCAGGCGCGCCATCAGCTTCCGGCCATGGTCGGACAGGAAGCGCTCGGAGCAGGTGGCGGGGAACTGAAGCTCGGAGTGCTCGAGCGACTGCTCCGCCAGCTGATTCACGTCGTCATCGCCCACGCCCAGCGGCTCGGCGGGGATGACCCACGTGGCGACGAACGCCAGGGCGCACACGACGGCGATGCCGATGGACACGCGGGGCAGGCGGTCCAGCTCCGCTCCGTCCACACCCAGGGGCAGGAAGATCATCATCTCGGCAGGTCCCCCTCATGGGGCGGCAACGGCGCCCCTCGAGTCACGCGAGCGCCCGGGGCTGCCCGGCGCGTGCGTTCCCGCCATCTATCATGCCGCGCTTCCCCGGCGTCTGGAACGCCCCGTCACTGCGGGGCCGCGCTCCAGGTGGGGGCGGGCGGGCCTACTTCGCCGCCGGCAGCGTCCAGGTGAGGAAGAAGCGGTGCGCGCCGCCGGGGGCGCTGTCCATCCACCCCGTAATCCGGTCGCTCTGCTCCAGCAGCGGGCCCAGCTCCGAGCTGATGGCGAAGAGCGCGGCGAGCTGCTCGTCCGCGAGCACGTCCGACAGCGACACCTGGTTGAGCCCGCGCGCCAGGCGCTTGGGGTCCAGCGAGAAGTCCGCCGCGCGCTCCAGCTTCGCGCCCGCCGCCGGCAGCGCGGCCAGCGTGGCCTGCGTCACCGCCTCGTCGTTGCCCACCACCAGCTGCTGGTCCTTGAGCCGCACGAAGACGCTGCCGCCCTTCACCGTCAGGGCCCAGCCGTCCGCCAGCGCCTTCGCGCCCGGGAAGCTGGACATGGGCGCCAGCGCGGACTTCACCGCCGCCGCGTCCGTCACCTCCGCGGCCAGCGCCTGGCGCACGGCGAAGAAGCGCGTCTCCGGCGCGCGCAGCGAGCCGCGCACCTGCACGGTGTCCATGTTCACCAACAGATTTCCGGTGAGCTGCTTGCCCACCGCGTCCGCCATGGCCTGCACCTGCTCCTTCGGACACGCGGGGCACACGGACTGGATGGTGGCGCGCAGCGAGCCCACCGCCTGCGCCACGCCCGCGGGGGCCACCGCCGCGCGCGAGAAGAGCATGCCGTCCGCCTTCATCGCCCCGTAGGGGCTGGTGCCCTTCGCCTGCAGGGGCGGCAGCGGCAGCTTCAGCGCCGTGCCGTCCACCTTCAGCGCCGTGCCCGTGCCGTCCAGCCCCAGCACCGTGTCGCCGGACGCGAGGTACGCCACGCCCGTCACCTTGCCCAGCCGCGCGTCCGGCGCGGGGGCCCTGCCCACCAGCCTCACCGCCTCCTTCAGCAGCGCGGGGCCGCCCGACTCGGTGGCGCCGAAGGAGCACACGTCCTGGCCCTTGAGGGCATAGCCCATGCTGCCGCCCGCCGCGCGCGACACGCTCACCGTCGTCACGCCCTTCGACGTGGCGGGCTTCGCCTCGTCACCCCCGGCGGCGGCGATGGCCTCGGCCGCCTTCGTCTGGAAGCGCTTCGCGTCCTTCATGCGCAGGCAGGACACGCGGCCGTCCTCGCGCAGGGACACCGTGGCCGGGCCCGCCGGGTCCAACCCCGCCTCGGAGAGCGTCTCGGGCTTCGTCGGGTCGATGACGAGGAAGGGGTGCAGCTCCGCGCGCCAGGCGGACGGGCGCAGCAGCGCCGCGTGCGTGCCCGCGCGCTCCAGGAACGCGGACAGGCCCGCCATCGCATCCAGCTTGGGGACGTGGACGACAGTCTGCGCCGACGCGGCGGAGCGGGGAGCGGGAGCCGCGGCCAGGGTGGCCGCCAGGACGAGCGAGGAGAACATGCCCCCGTGAGAACAGCCGGGCTCCGGGGCTGTCAAGGATGACGCGCCCGCTCCCCCTCCCGGAGTGTCACCCGTTCGAGAGAAGGCGGGCGAGCCAGCAGGGCGGCGCCAGCCCGTCTGGAGTCACGGTCATCTTCCTCCCGGACGCGCGTCGCAGCGCACCGGGCGCGTGGGAGCGGCGCGTGCGTGGCCCCACGGGTGTGTCGCGCGCCGGTACTTCCCGGCGCGGCTGTCTGGGACGGGCTGCCCTCATCATGATGCCGCTCCTCATGTGGGCGCCCGCCGTGCCTCAAGCTAGAGGCGGCCGGCGTTGGCCCACTCAATCATCCGCTCCGCCAGCTCCTCGGCGTTGCGGCGCAGGTGCGCGAGCTGCAGCACCTGGTCATCCGTGCGGGCCAGCGCCATGCGCAAGGCCAGCGTGTCCGCGAAGCGGACCACCTGCGCGATGCTGATGCAGGCCCGGTCCTCCGCCGCCCCCGCGAAGCGGGCGACCTCCGCGTCCACCGTGAGGCCCTCCGCCACCAGCGCCTGTACCAGCGCGCCACGCGCCACCGGCGTCTCGTACTCCCCCGGGTTGCGAAGCTGCCTCCGCCACGATTGCGCCTCCCACCGCTTGCGCGCGGGGTCCCTGGAGACCCTTTGCGACAGTGGCTGCGCGCTCGTCATCCCCACCACGCCGGTCAGCACCGGCGACCAGATGTTCATCTCCATCACTTCCCCCTCTCCACTACGGGGTTCCATCCACAGGCATGAGCGACATCGATGTTGCTTCGTCAGTCCCGCGCGCCGGACCGCTCACCCCTTATTACGGCCATGCCTTGAATTCTTGACTCGTCCCGGGGCGCCAACCTGTTGCGTCGGGGCGCCACGAGACTCGTGGACAGGAGATAGGTGTCGTCGTTGACAGGCGACGGGTCCCCCGGGACAGTCCGCGCGTCATGGCCACCTACCCCGCCTCACCTCGCGACGCCTTCCACCTGCTGCGCGCACTGTCGGAGGACCTGTCCCACCCGGACCGCCGTCCCCGGGCGCTGACGGAGCTGCGCGAGCTGGCCGAGGCCGCCCGCGGCCGTCCGGAGACGGCGCCGCTGCGGCTGGTGACGGTGACGGTGGCGGTGGGCGCGTCCCAGGAGCGGCTGGAGCTGTTCCTCCTGCCGTCCATCTTCGCCCCCGAGGCGTGGGCCTATACCTTCATGGAGGGCCTCCTGAGCGTGCCGCTGGACGAGTACGCGGGGAAGCGGCTGGTGGAGGTGGGCGCGGGCTCGGGCTGGATTTGCATCGCCCTGGCGAAGTTCACCCGGCTGGCGCACGTGCACGGCGCGGACCTCAACCCGCACTCGCCGGTGGTGGCGCGGTGCAACGCGTGGCTCAACGGCGACGAGGCGCTGGTGGCGCGCCTGTCCTTCGGGGAGAGCGACCTGTTGCGCGGCGTACCCTCGGAGGCCCCGTGGGACTTCGTGGTGGGCTGCATCCCCCAGGTGCTGCGCGGCGAGGAGCAGGAATTGCCGGCCGAGCTGTCCCAGGCCGACGAGCAGGCGCTGTACGACTTGTCCAACTACTGCACGCTGCAGAACGTCTACGAGGACCACTTCGGGCTGGGGCTCATCGCGCGGCTGCTGGACGAGGCCCCGGAGCGGCTGTCGCCGGGAGGGCGGCTGTTGCTCAACCTGGCGGGCCGGCCGGGACGTCCCATCATCCAGCGCATGCTGACCCGGCGCGGCTTCACGCCCAGGGTCCGCGTGGCGCGGCGGGTGATGCAGGCGGCGGACACGGACATCCGCCCGCTGGTGGCGCTGGAGCAGCGCACCGGGCGCGAGTTCGAGTTCTTCATGGAGGCCCGCAGCCCGGAGCCGCTGCGCGCGGCCACGGCGCTGGGCTGGCTGCAGGCGGGCCACCCGGTGTGGCACGAGGTGGCGGTGTGGGAAGCGCAGCTCGCGCTGCCCCGCGAGACGCTGGCCCTGCGCGCGGCCCTGCGTGAGTTGGGCGCCGCGTCGCTGCAGGAGGAGCTGGACCTGGGCGCGGCGTCGGCGGAGCAGCTGGGCTTCGTGGCGGAGCTGGCGGCGCGGCTGGCGAAGGGGCCGCTGATGCCGTACGCGCACGAGGCGGGGGACGCGTCCTTCCGCCGCCGCGTGGTGCGCTACCTGGACCGGTACTTCGGGCTCCAGCTGACGGAGGAGGAGCTGTTCGTCGCGCCCGAGCGGGAGCAGGCCGTCTACTCGCTGCTGATGGCCACGTGCGACGCGGGCGACGAGGTGCTGGTGTCGCGCAACCTGCAGCCGCTCTACGCGCGGGCGCTGGAGAAGGCGGGCGTGCGCACCACGGTGACGCACACCACGCTGGACGAGGTCCGCCAGCTGCTGACGGCCTTCGACGTGAAGCTGGTGCTGCTGACGGTGGAGCCGGGCGAGCGCACCAACCTGGCGGTGCTGCGCGACATCCTCGCGGAGACGGCGCGGCGGGGCATCTGGGTGGTGCTGGACGAGAGCGCCTTCTTCAACATCACCGGCGCGGTGGAGCCCCACACCCTCTTCGAGTTCCTCGCGCGCGAGCCGTATGCGCCGAACCTCGTGGTGCTCTACGGGCTCATCAAGAACGCGGTGTGGCCGGACCTGGAGCTGACGCTGCTGCTCCCCGTGCCGGAGCCCTTGCGCGCGGACCTGGAGGTGGCGGCGGAGGTGACGTACTCGCGCATCAGCACGCTGGCGGAGTGGTTCTACGAGCGCACCTTCGCGGACCTGCTGTCCTTCCGCATCTCCTTCACGGAGCCGGAGGCGCCCGCGGCCCGCAAGGCCCCGGCGGTGCCGCTGCCCCGCTCCAGGCGCATCGCGAAGCTCGCCACCTTCCCCGCCTTCGCGCCGAAGGTGTTCCGCGAGGACGACGCGGAGCTGGTGCGCCTGGACTACGGGGAGAACGAGGGGCCGCTGCCCGCGCCGCTGGTGGAGGGGCTCATCGCGGCGGGCACCGCGCCGCGCGAATCGGGCACGCAGACGGGGCTGACGGAGGCGGTGGCCGCCTTCCTGCTGGAGTCGCGCGCCGCGCGCTACGCGCCGGAGGACCTGGCGGTGGCGCCGGGCGTCTGGCCGCTCATCCACCACCTGGGCGTGGCGCTGCGCCGGAGGCTGGGGCGCGCGCCGCGCGTCTTCCTGGCCACGCCGTGCTACGGCGTGCTGCCGCCCACCTTCGTGTCCGCCGGCTGTGACGTGGAGCAGGGCCCGCTGTCCGGGCTGCTCGCGCGGCGGGGGCAGGGCGGCGGGGCCCCGGACGCCGTCGTCGTCTCCCAGCCTTCCAACCCCACCGGCGCCTACCTCACGCAGGAGGAGCTGGTGGCGCTGGCCACCTATGTAGTGGAGCAGCGGTGCCTGCTGGTGTCGGACGAAATCTTCGGGCTGGTCAACCTCACCAGCCCCACGGCGGAGACGGTGCACAGCCCGGTGACGCTGGAGGGCGCGGTGCCCGGTGTGGGCGCGCGCACGGTGCTGCTGGGCGGCCTGTCCAAGGAGTTCGCCGCCGGCGGCCTGCGCGTGGGCTGGCTGGCCACGCGCGACAGGGCCCTGGCCGCGGCGGTGCGCGACAGCGGCCCGGGCGTGCTGCACCTGGTGACGGCGCGCGCCGCGGCGTACCTGTACGCGGCCTATGCGCGCAGCCCGGACGGACAGCTCCTCTACCCGTCACGGCACCGCGCGCTGCGCACCTTCCTGACGAAGATGCGCCGCGAGCTGGCCGAGAAGCGCGAGCTGCTGGCGCAGGCGCTGCCGGGCGACGGACGCTCGGACGCGAGCGACGCGGGCGGACTCTTCCTCGCGCCCCGGATGACGGCGTGGCTGGGCCGCGAGGTGGACGGCGAGCGCCTCACGCCGGAGAACCTGCCCGCGCTCATCTACGCGCACACCCACGTGGTGCTCAACGGCGGCCCGTGGTGTGGAGACGCGGAGCGCGTGCGCGCGGTATTCTCCATTCCCCGCGAGAAGCTGCTGAAGGCCCGCGAGCGGCTGCTGGCCTTCGGCGCGAAGCTGAAGTCATGACGCGGGCAGGGCCTGTTCACACCGGGACAGTCCTCCTGCCCTCCGGCTCGATGGGCCCGAGTCCGTAAGTCCCGCATGGTGGGAAATCCCGGTGCAGGCACGGCCGGGGTCTGTGGCTCGAAACATCCAAGCATCCGGGGGGATGCCATGCCGAATCTGCTCGACCTGCCTCGACAGGCATTGATGGACCTGCGTTCACGCCTGAGCCATCTGCCGCTGGTGTCCCAGTTCCCGCTGCGGAACGTGACGCCGGACTTCCTGTCCCTCTCCAGCCCGGCGCCGCAGGACCACGCGCTGGCGGACCCGGAGCGGGTGGAGGTCTGGCAGCGGGCGTGCGAGCGGTACGTGCGGCCCGGGCAGGTGGTGATGGACGCGTGCACCGGCACGGGGCTGCGCACCTTCCTCGCGGCCAGCCGCCATCCGAAGAAGCTGTACGCGGTGGACGGCTCGCGCCTCTTGGACACGGCGCAGTGGGTGGCGCGGCGCAACGGGCTGGAGCACATCGACTTCGTGCGCTCGCACCCGTGGCAGTACCAGCCGCCGGAGAAGGTGGACGTGCTGCTGCACGAGCTGCTGGGCGACGCCCTCTTCGACGCGGGGCTGGTGCCGAGGATGCTGGATTTGCGCACGCGGATGCTCAAGCCGGGCGGGCGCATCCTCCCCAACCGCTTCGAGGTCTTCGTGGAGCCGGTGCAGCTGCGCGACGAGGCCTGCATCCCCTTCATCTGGAGCCAGCGCTTCCCCAGCGTGGACTACAGCTGCCTGCAGACGCTGCGCGAGGCGATGAACCCGTCCTACTTCACGCGCGTCATCCGCTCGTATGAGGTGGACCACCTCCTGTGCGACCCGGAGCCTGCCTTCGCCTTCGACCTGGAGACGATGGCCGCGGACGGCCTGCCGCACCGGGTGCGCTACGAGCGGCCGGTGGTGGACGAGGGCCGGGTGGACGGCTTCTGCCTCTTCTACAAGGTGGCCTTCGACGCGGAGCTGTCCTTCACCGTGTCGCCGCTGCGCGGGCAGAACCACGCGGGCATGACGCTCCTGCGCGTGGACTCGCGCGAGTTCGAGCGCTTCGACACGCTCTCCTTCGAGCTGGAGCTGGTGGACCCGAGCGACGTGCGCACCTGGCGCTGGCAGTTCACCTGAGGGCAGTCGCAGTGCTCGCGGGTGGACAGCCCGTGCGGCGCGAGGGTGAGCGCCGGGAGGGGTGTGGCTAGCTTTCTCGCAACGGCATGCCCTCTTCCCGAGTCCTCCTCGTCGTCGTGTCCCTGTCGCTGGGCGTCGCGGTGCTGGCCGCCGCCCAGACGAGCTCCGAGCGCCCGCGCACCGTGGCCGGCGTGTGCGGCGCCACCAACTGGGCGTGTGTGGCCGAGTGCATCGACGCCGAGTGCGTGGACCGGTGCATGCGCGAGGACTGCGAGAAGGCGCTGGAGCGGCTCAAGCTCTGCACGGAGAAGGCGGGCTGCGCGCCGGACGACACGCAGTGCGCCGCGCGCACGTGTGGCAATACCTGCAAGCGCTCCTTCGAGCCGGCCCCGCCGAGCCCGGAGAAGGAGCGGGTGGACCCGTGCCAGGGGCTGCCCGCTTCCGCCAAGAAGCTCCCCGAGGAGCTGCTGGGCACCTGGACGCTGTCCGCCGCCAGCCTGCCGGAGGAGGTGGACGGCGGGCCCGAGCGAATCGAGGCGCAGCCGCGCGCGGACTATGAGCGCACGCTGCAGGTGCTGCCCAACGGCTGCTTCATCCTGCGCACCACGCTGGAGGAGGCGACGCTGGGACGGGGCAACGAGCTGGTGGTCCGCGCCTGGGGCACGGTGGAGCTGGCTGGCAAGGACCGGGTGACGCTGCGCACGAAGGACGGGCAGGCGGTGGGCCCGGTGTGCGGCGACAAGCGCGTCATCCCGCTGTCTCGCAAGAAGCTGAAGTTCCGCGGCGGCACGTACCGCTGGGACATCGAGGAGGAAATCCTCACCCTGATGGTGGAGGACGCCAGCAAGCAGACCTTCCAGTTCGACCGCAGGCCCCCGGAGCCGGAGAAGCAGTAGGGGGACGCGGACGGGACATGGGTTGTGCGAAGCTCTCGTGACTCTCCGGAGGGGGAAGCGATGAACGCCCAGCCGCTGTCCCATGCGCTCGAGGTCGAAGGCGGCCGGTGTCACGTCCACCCGGACCGGCCCGCCCTGGGGACGTGTACCCGGTGCGGCACCTTCTATTGCGAGCAGGACCGCCAGGTGATGAGCGGGGAGGCGTACTGCGGAGCCTGCGCCGCGCGCCCGGAGCTGAACTACCTGGAGGCCTTCCGGCTGAAGTGCTGGGGCCGGCGCGACGGCTGGGCCTGGTTCGTGGGGCTCGGCGCGCTGGTCAACCTCGCCATCGCGGCCCTCGCCTTCGCGGAAGGCAAGCTCGAGGCGATACCCCTGGGGGGCGTCGGGCTCCTGGCGGGCGGGGTAGGGGTGTGCTTCTGGCTGGGCATGCCGTGGGCGCGCCCGGCGCTCATCGGCGTGCCCATCGTCTCCATCGGGGTGGGGGCGCTGGTGGCGGAGCCGGCGCTGGCGTTCCGCGCGGTCATTCCGCTGCTCCTCACCATCGCCGCCTACAACGACACCCGCAACAAGCTCTTCTTCAAGCAGGAGGTTCCCCCCGGGGCGCTGAAGAAGGCGTGGGACATCTACAACAACAACCCGATGGCGCGAATGGGCATCCTCCTGGGGGTGTTCGGCTTGTTCGTTCCCGGCATCGGCATCCTCGCGCTCATCTGCTCCATCATCGCGCTGCGCCGGGTGAATCCGGACGCGCACCCGCCCATCGGGAGGAGGGGACAGTCCATCGCTGGCATCATCCTCGGCGGGCTGGGCACCCTGCTCTGGCTCGCCTTCATGTGAGGGCGGACCTCGAGAGCTTGAGTCCATGAGCAGTCCGGCCGGGAGGCACCCGGCCGGCACACCCGGAGGGACGTGGAGCGATGGCGGCGCAGGAGCGGATGGCGAGCGTGGACGCGCTGTGGTTCCACATGGAGGAACCCGCCAACCTGATGATGATTACCGCCGTGCTCTGGTTCGAGGGCCGGCTGGATTTCGAGCGGCTCCGCGCGGTGGTGCGTGAGCGGCTGGTGGAGCGCTACCCGCGCTTCCGCCAGCGGGTGGTGCCGGGGCGGCTGGCCGTCCCGCACTGGGAGGAGGTGGCGGAGCTGGACCTGGACGCGCACCTGTCGCGCCTGACGGTGCCAGCGCCGGGAGACCGCGCCGCGCTGGAGACGCTGGTGGGGCAGTGGATGAGCACGCCCCTGGAGCGCTCGCGGCCGCTGTGGCAGTTCCACGTGCTGGAGGGGGCGGATGGCGGCGACGTGCTGCTGTGCCGCCTGCACCACTGCCTCGCGGATGGGATTGCGCTGGCGCGGGTGCTGCTGACGCTCACCGACATGGAGGGCGCGGAGGAGGGCGTGGCGGCGCAGCTGCGCGAGCCGCGGCGTGCGCCGTCGAGCGGGCTGGCGCGGTGGGTGCGCGGGGCGCGGGCGGTGGCGGGCACGGCGCGCACGGTGCTGAAGAAGGGAGCGGAGCTGGCGGCGGAGCCCATCCTCGCGGGAGACCTGGTGCGCCAGGGGGCCCGGGGCGCGGCGGCGCTGGGGAAGCTGCTGGTGATTCCTCCGGACCCGCACACGCCGCTGCGCGGGCCGCTGGGGACGCAGAAGCTCGCGGCGTGGTCTTCCCCGGTGCCGCTGGAGCAGGTGAAGGCGGTGGGCCGGGCGCTGGGCGGCACGGTGAACGACGTGCTGCTGGCGGCGGTGACGGGGGCGCTGCGGCGCTACCTGGAGGCGCGCGAGGCGTCGACGGAGGACGTCCATGCGCTGGTGCCCGTGAATCTGCGGCCGCTGGACGCGCCGGTGCCTCGCGAGCTGGGCAACCGCTTCGGCGTGGTGTTCCTGCGGCTGCCCGTGCACCTCGGTGAGCCCCAGCGGCGGCTGCGCGAGCTGGCCCGGCGGATGGGGCAGGTGAAGCAGTCGCCGGAGGCGGTGCTGACGTTCGGCGCGCTGGAGGTGCTGGGGTATGCGCCCGCGGCGGTGGAGCGGGCGATGGTGGACGCCTTCGGCTCCAAGGCCACGCTGGTGGCCACCAACGTCCCCGGCCCGCGCGAGGCGGTGTCCGTCGCGGGCACGAAGCTGGGCGGGCTGACGTTCTGGGTGCCGCAGGCCGGACACCTGGGCTTGGGGGTGAGCCTCTTCAGCTACGCGGGGCAGGTGACGGTGGGCGTGGCCGCGGATGCGGGCCGGATGCCGGACCCGCATGCGCTCATCCGCGCGTTCCACGACGAGATGGAGGCGCTGGCGGGGGTGGCAGTGCTTACGGGCGATTGAGCGGGCACCGAACTCGGGGCCGCGCGCCGTGGGGCCGGCGCGCGGCGCGAGGTTTAAAAGATTCCGGGTACCTCAGTTCAAGTGCGTGGTCACACCCGCGTTGCCGAAGCCGACGATGTCCGCGCGGCCGTCCCCATTCACGTCGGCGACGGTGCGCGGGTGCATCTCCACGCGCCAGCCTCCAACGCTGTTGTCATAGCCAAACTCCGCCAGCCAGTACTGGACAGCGGTGAAGCCGGTGCCGGTGGACAGCGCGACGTGCACACCCACAGTGGAGAAGCCGACAATGTCCGCGCGGCCGTCCCCATTCACGTCGGCGACGGTGCGCGCGTGCATCTCCACGCGCCAGCCCTGGTTGTAGCCAAACTCCGTCAGCCAGTACTGGCCAGCGGTGAAGCCGGTGCCGGTGGACAGCGCGACGTACACACCTCCATTGGAAAAACCGACGATGTCCGCACGTCCGTCCCCATTCACGTCGGCGACGGTGCGCGGGTGCATCTCCACACGCCAGCCCTGGTTGTAGCCAAACTCCGTCAGCCAGTACTGGCCAGCGGTGAAGCCGGTGCCGGTGGACAGCGCGACGTACACACCTCCATTGGAAAAACCGACGATGTCCGCACGTCCGTCCCCATTCACGTCGGCGACGGTGCGCGGGTGCATCTCCACGCGCCAGCCTCCAACGCTGTTGTCATAGCCAAACTCCGCCAGCCAGTACTGGACAGCGGTGAAGCCGGTGCCGGTGGACAGCGCGACGTGCACACCCACAGTGGAGAAGCCGACAATGTCCGCGCGGCCGTCCCCATTCACGTCGGCGACGGTGCGCGCGTGCATCTCCACGCGCCAGCCCTGGTTGTAGCCAAACTCCGTCAGCCAGTACTGGCCAGCGGTGAAGCCGGTGCCGGTGGACAGCGCGACGTACACACCTCCATTGGAAAAACCGACGATGTCCGCACGTCCGTCCCCATTCACGTCGGCGGTGGTGCGCGGGTGCATCTCCACACGCCAGCCCTGGTTGTAGCCAAACTCCCGGCTCCACAGTACGTCACCGTAGAGTTGCACGACGCCCGCGATGTCGGTCGCGCTGAGCTGCCCGTTCCCATTCCAGTTCGGGTTGCAGTAGTTCATCACCGACTGGAGGTCCCACGCGCCAATCATCAGGTTGCCGTTGGAGCCCTGCGCGGGCTCCGTGCAGGTGGACGGGCGGTCCGGGCGGTTCTGCTCGTGCGCGAAGCCGAGCGCATGGCCGAACTCGTGCACCGCGATGGCCCGGATGCAGAACTCCCGCTGGGACTGGCAGCTCGGGCCCCAGTTGACGAAGGTGAAGTTGAGTTCCATGCCGTTGACGTAGCCGTCCAGCCGGCTGCCGAGTTGCTTCACGTGTGGCCCCGTGTCCGCGATTCGGATGCGGATGCCGCGCGAGGTCGAGGTGCACGTGCCCCAGCCGACGAAGTCCACCCGCGAGACACTGCCCCAGGTGCTCTCGGCTGCGTTCTGCACCCAGGCCCGCTCGGTGGCGTTCGCGGTCGTCGGGTTCTCCCAGCAGACGCTGATGACCGGGGAACCCCAGAGGGAGGTGGTGTCGACGTAGAGGTCCTGCGCGTCCGTCGCGACGGACTGCGCCTGCTCGACGGGCGCCGGGGGCTGCTCACCGGCGCCACAGCCCGAGGCGAGGAGGGTGCCCGACAGGGCCAGGAGGAACGGTAGGAGTGAATAGGGGGTGGTTTTCTGCACGAGGCTCTCGCTTTTCGGGGCGGCACTGTCCGGCCCCGGCGGGAGCAAAGCAGAAACACGGGCTTACTGCGTGAAGCCGGTGTCACGACCCGGCCCCTGCCTCAGAGCAGCCCGTGCTCCTCCAGCTTGTTGTAGAGCGTGCGCCGGCTGATGCCGAGCAGCCGCGCCGCCAGCGTGCGGTTGTCACCCGCGCGCTTCAGCGCGTCCACCATCGCCTGGCGCTCCATGCCCTTGCGCTGGGACTCCAGCGTGAGCCCCGAGTCCGTGGTGCCGCCCGTACTTCCGGGCTGCGCGGCCGGCGCGGCCACGGTGGGGGCGGGGGACAGGCCCGGCTGGCGGGCCAGCTCGCGCGTCACCTCTTCACCCGTGAGCACCTGCCCGTCCGACAGCACCACCAGTCGCTCCAGGAAGTTCTGGAGCTGGCGCACGTTGCCCGGCCACGGCTGCGCCTGGAGCACCGCCAGCCCCTCCGCGGTGAGCGTGAAGGGCGGCCGGCCGTTGGCCTTCGCGTGCGCCTCCAGGAAGTGCCGGGCCAGCGGCTCGATGTCCTCCGGGCGCGTGCGCAGCGGCGGCAGCTCCACCGGCACCACGTTGAGCCGGTAGAAGAGGTCCTCGCGGAAGCGGCCCGCCTTCACCAGCTCCTCCAGCGGTTGGTGCGTCGCCGCGACGAAGCGCACGTCCACCTTCACCGGCTGCGTGCCGCCCAGCCGCTCCAGCTCGCGCTCCTGGATGACTCGCAGCAGCTTCACCTGCATGGAGAGGGGGATGTCGCCCACCTCGTCCAGGAACAGCGTGCCGCCGTGCGCGAGCTCCACCCGTCCGGGCTTGCGCGTCGCCGCGCCGGTGAACGCGCCCTTCTCGTAGCCGAACAGCTCGCTCTCCAGCAGCGTGTCCGGCAGCGCCGCGCAGTGCAGCTTCACGAAGGGCCCCGCGCGCCGCGGGCTGCCGTCGTGCACCGCCTTCGCCGCCAGCTCCTTGCCGGTGCCGGACTCGCCTCGCAGCAGCACCGTGGCCGTGCCCGTGGCCGCCTTCGCGAGCATCACCTGCACGTCCGCCATCGCCTTGCTGCGGCCGATGAAGGGGCCGGGCCCGCGGAGCGGCTCTCTCGCCGTGTCGTCGTGCGCGCGCAGCAGGGCCTTGCGGATGGTGAAGAGAATCTCCTCCCGGTCGAACGGCTTGAGCACGAAGTCCGCCGCCCCCGCCTTCATCGCCTCCACCGCCAGCGGCACCGTGCCGTGCGCGGTGAGCAGGATGACGGGCACGTCCGGCCAGCTTCGCGACACCTCGCCCAACAGCTGCATGCCGTCCATGCCCGGCATGCGCACGTCGCTCACCACCACGTCGATGGGCTTGCGCCCCAGCAGCGCGAGCGCCTCCTGCCCGTCACGGGCGGTGTGCGTCGTCAGCCCCGCCTGCGTCAGCAGCGCGCCCAGCACCTTGGCCACCGCCGGGTCGTCATCCACCAGCAGTACGTTCCCCTTCAATGGCTCGCTCACGCGGCCTCTCCTTCCCCGTTCGACAGGTCCTGGACGCCCGACGGCAGGCGCAGGCGGACCACCGTACCGTGGCCCTCACGGCTTGTCAGGGACACCTCGCCGCCGTGCGCCTCCACCACGCGCCGCACGAAGGCCAGCCCCAGGCCGCTGCCCGTGGCCTTGGTGGTGAAGAAGTCGTCGAAGGCGCGCTCACGGGTGCGGGCGTCCATGCCCTCGCCCGTGTCCTCCACCTCCAGCGCCACGCCCGCGCCGTCCCGCAGCGTGCGCACCGTGAGGGTGCCGCCCTTCGTCATCGCCTCGAAGGCGTTGCGCACCAGGTTCTCCAGCACGTTGGCCAGCAGGTCCTCGTCCCCCGAGCAGGGCGGCAGGCCCGGCGTCAGCTCGCGGACGATGGAGACCTGGCCCGGGCTCGCGAAGGACTGGAGCGACAGCACGCCGTCCACCAGCCGGCCCAGGTCCACGGGACGCGGCAGCGGCTCCACCCGGGCGAGGCGCTGGTACGTGTCCACCACCCGGTCCAGCCGCTCCACCTGCTCCAGCAGCAGGTCGAGGAACTCCCCGTGCCCGTCCCACGGCTGCCCGCGCGCGTGCTCCTCCTTGAGGTACTGCGCGGCGCCCTTCATGGCGGCGATGGGGTTCTTCAGGTCATGCGCCATCTGCGCGGAGAAGCGGCCCAGCGTGGCCAGCCGCTCCATCCGCTCGCTCCGGGTGACGAAGGCGGTGACGCCCCGGCGCGTGGCGGCCACCAGGCCGAACGTCACCGCGGTGGTGCACACCACCAGCGTGCCAGCCTGCCCGGCGAAGAAGCGGAAGACGGTGAGGTACGCCAGCACGCCCGCGCCCGCCACCACCGCCGCGTGCAGCGCCATGCGCGGCGCCCCCGCGTCCCGGCCGAAGAGGCCGAAGCGCAGCGCCACCGTGGCCATCACCGGCACGCCCAGCAGCGTGCCCAGGTTGCCCAGCCGTGGAACGTCGAGCCCCAGCTCCGCCGTCAGCTCCGTCAGGAGCAACGCCACCAGCAGCGTCAGGCCCAGCAGCACCAGCCCCGCTCTCGCCCGCTCGTCCGCGTGCTGGGCCCGGCGCAGGTGCAGCACCAGCAGCGCGAAGCCACCGGCGAGCGGCGGCCCCACCAGCACCGTCACGAGGAGGCCGAAGCGCAGCGTGAGCAGGCGCTCCACCAGCGAGGGCGCGCCCAGCCCCGCAATCATCGCCATGCCCAGGGCGCTGGAGACGGCGTAGGTGCCGTACATGGCCCACGCCAGGCGCCGCCGGCTTCCCACGAAGGACAGGATGAAGTGCAGCGTGCAGGGCACCGTCATCAGCCCCGCCGCGAAGCCCACCAGCGGCCAGCCCGGGTCTCCCGAGCGCTCCAGCGCGAAGCCGGAGAAGTTCCACGTGGCCAGGGTGATGGACAGCAGCGACAGCGGCAGCGCCAGCGGGCTTCTCCCCACGCGCGAGAGCGCGATTCCCGCCAGCGCGAGCAGCCCCAGGCACGCCACCAGGCTGAGCCACATCCCGCCCGTCATGGGGGGCTCCCGTACGCGGTGCAGTGCGACGACAGCGGCTTCATGCGCGGGACCGGAAGTCGTCGATGTAGCTCGTATGCGTCACGAGCCCCCCGGACTCGCTCCACAGGTGCAGCTGGCAGGCGGGCGGCTCGCGGACCATGGCGAGGCGGCCGGGGACCTCCAGGTCGAGCACCAGCTGGAGCATGGTGCTCGGGCAGGTGCTGGCCACCGTGCCCGCGAAGCGCTTCACGATGGGCCGATGCAGGTGTCCGCACAGGACGCGCTCGACTTGCGGATGGCGGCCAATCACCTCGGCCAGCGCATTCGCGCCCTCCAGCCCCATTCCATCCATGACGCGCAGGCCGGTGAGGAAGGGCGGGTGGTGCATGAACACCAGCGTCGGCTTCTTCGGGGCCTCGGCGAGGCGCGCGTCGAGCCACGCCAGCCGCTCGCCGCACAGGAGTCCGCCCGGCTTGCCCGGCACGTGCGTGTCCAGGCCGATGAGCCGCAGCGGGCCCTGCTCCACCACGTAGTGGAGGAAGCCCTTCGCGGGAAGGTAGCCGAGGTGCCCGAAGGCGGTCCGCAGGTGCTCCCGGTCATCGTGGTTGCCGGGGATGACGAACCAGGGCATGGGCAGCGGCTTCAGCAGGGCCGCGAGCCGGACGTACTCCTCGGGGCGCCCGTCGTGGACGAGGTCTCCCGTTATCAGCACCGCGTCCGGGCGCGGCTCCAGGCGACACAGGTGCTGGACCGCGCGCTCCAGGAACGGAGAGCTGTCGGAGCTGCGTTCCACGTCCGAGTCGGGAGTGCTGATGTGCAGGTCGGAGAGCTGCGCGAGGAGCATGACCGCAGGCTACCAGCATCGGCCCGGTGGCGACCTCCCGGGCCCCCAGGCAGGGGAGGGCTACAGCATGCCCAGCCGGCGCGCGTTGGCCGGGTCCACCGCCGCGGCTTCCCAGCGGCGCACCGCCACCTCGCGCTCGGCCTCGGGGGCATCCGCGTAGTAGCCGAGCGTGTCGTTGAGGGCGCGGCTCAGCTCTTCAATCGCCGCCAGCCGCACGTCCAGCTCGCGGTGGCGCAGCGCCGTGACGAGCCAGTCCGCGCGGCGGCGGCTGCGGTTCTCCGCCCACCACGTCGCCCACTGGCGCGGGCTGAGTCCGAAGGTGGCGCGCGTCACCTCGCGCAGCGCCTCGGCGCCGGCCTGGGCGCACATCTCGTCGTCGCTGCCGGTGAGCTGGATGAGGCCCTCAATCGCCTCCCGGTCGTGCAGCGCGCCCAGGGCCCGCGCGGCGAGCGAGCGGCGCATCGCGTCCCGGTTGCCCAGCTCCTGGCGCAAGTCACGCAGGGCCGCGTCCAGCCGGGGCAGCTGCTTCAGGGCGGAGGCGGCCACGCGCGCGGCGCTGGAGATGTCCGGCTCCATGTCGAACAGGCCACGCAGCACGCCGTCCACCAGCTCCACGTAGGGCAGGTTGCCCGCGGTGAGCAGCGCGAAGTAGCGCGTGTCCGCGTCATGCGAGTCCAGCAGCGGCGCCAGCGCGTGCGCGGCGGGGCGGCCCAGCCGCGAGAGGGCGCCGGGGATGGGGCCCAGCTCGTCCGCCTCGGGCAGCTCCACCACGGGCAGGCGGCTCCACGCGGTGGGGCCGGGGAAGTGCTGCGACAGCACCTTGGCGCTGGCCTCGGGCGAGCGCGCCAGCTCCGCCATGGCGTTGGCGCGCTGCGCGGCGTCCGGGCCGGTGAGGCGCTTGAGCAGCGGCGCGAAGTCCGGCGGCGGGCGCTCCTCCTGCGACTGCGCGCGCGGAGGCAGCGCGGCGGCGCGGCCCATGTTGCCCGTGGCGCCCCGGCCGAAGAAGGGGCTCCAGCCCAGGCCCGCGACGACGGCGGGCGCGGGGGCCGGCAGGGCGGCGACCGGCACATCCACGTCGATGGTCAGCTCCATCTCCTCCGTCGAGCGCAGCTCCGACACGCGCTGCTTGCGGAAGAGGATGAGCTCCTGGAAGGCGGCCGGCAGGTCCTGGCAGAACAGGATGTAGTCGGACAGGCGGCGCTGGCTGATGGGCTTCTGGCCGCAGTCGCCGTAGAGGATGGCCACCAGCCGGCCCTTCACCTCCACCGGGTACAGGAAGACGGTGCGCGGCGTCTGCCGGCCGAACAGCTCCAGGTAGTGCCGGGTGAGCGCGTCCGGCGGCAGCGGGCCCGCGTAGCTGCCACGGGTGACGGCCACCGTCCGGAAGACGCTGCTCGCGTCGAGCGGGACGGACACCTGCGTGAGCTGCTCGCCCGCCATGCCCTCGCCACGGGCCTCCAGGCCCTGCGCGGCCCCGCGCACCACGGCGAAGGAGGCCACGTAGTCGAACGTGCGGCGGCCGAAGCGCAGCGCGACGTCGATGAGCCGGTCCCGGTCCTTGGTGGCTTCCTTCAGCGCGGCGCGCGCCTGGGACAGCGTCCAGTCCGGTACGTCCTGGCTCGCGGCGGCGGAAGGCTGCGGGCGGGCCTCGGGCGCGGCCGGCTCGGAGGCGCGCGGCTTCGGCGCGGCGTTGGGGTTGGGGAAGACGAGGAACGCGGGCTCCGCGGCGCGCGCGGGCGCCGGCGGGACGTCGGCCCTGGCCAGCGGCGAGGCGAAGCGCAGCGTGGCAGGGGACTCGGGGGCCGGCGGCTGCGCGGGCGTGCCCGGCGGCCAGACCTGCGGGGTGCCAGCGACGGCGTTGGCACCCGGCTGCGCGGCGGCGGGCGCGGGAGGCCACACCTGCGGGGTGCCCGAGGCGGGCCGCTGCGGAGGCGTGGGCGGAGTCGCGGTCCGGGGAGCGCCGTTGGCCGGGCCCGGCGTCGACGCTGCCGCGGGCTGAGCCACCGGCGCGGTGGCCACCGCGGGCTTCGCCGAGGACTGTGGAGCGCCGCCGACGGCGGCCTGCGGGCTGGCGGCGATGACGGGCGGGGCGGCCTTCGGTGCGGGCTGCTGCGGGCCAGCGGCGATGACGGGCGGGGCGGCCTTCGGTGCGGGCTGCTGCGAGCCAGCGGAGACGACGGGCGGCGCGGCCTTCGCCACGGGCTGCGGAGCGGAAACGGCGGGCGGGGCGGCCGTCGCCACGGGCGGCTGCGGAGCGGCGACGACGGCCGGCGCGGCCTTCGCGGGCGGAGGCGGCGGCGCGGCCTGCTCGCCCTTCGGCATGTTCAGCCGGAGCGGAGCACGGACGAAGGCGGGCGGAGCCGGGGCGAGCGCCTCGGCCGGCGGCGGGGGCGGGCGCTGCGGCTCTCGCGCGGGAGGCTCGGCGCGCGCGGCCGGCTCACGCGGCGCGGAGCGCACCTCGGAGGGCAGCGGCTCCTGCGCCACGGAGCGCGCCAGTCGCTCCACCATGTCCGCGGTGAGTGAGTCCTCCTGGGCCTGGGGCGGCGGCGCGGGCGGGGTGGCGGCCTTGCTCTCGGGGTCCAGCGCGGCCGCGAGCTGGGAGAAGCGCGGCGAGAGCGGCTGCCGGTAGATGGTGGAGACCCACTCGCGGATGCGCACCTCGGTGGCCACCCACAGCTCGAGCGGCTTGCCGAGCAGGAAGCCCACCTCGTCGAGCTCCTTCTTCGGCACCGGATAGCCGCACGCCACGTGCAGCGTGTTGCCGTCCAGGGACAGCGGCACCACGCACAGGCGCTCGGCGATTTTCGGGGGGATGAAGGAGGCGACGTCCGTGTTGGGCTCGAAGTCCATCAGGTTCACCGGCCGGAAGCCGGAGACCTCGCCCAGCAGCGCGAGCACGTCCGCCTCACCGGCGACGCCGTGCTCGAGCAGCACGGTGTCCATGTGCCCGCCCTGTGCCTGGTGCTGGCGCAGCACCTCCCCCGCCTTCTCCTGCGAGAGAAGCATGCGCGAGACGAGGAGCTGGGCGAGGCGGGCGGGCATGTAGGACGCGGCATCTTACGGCCGCGGCCGCAAGGCACAATGAAACGGAGGGGTCAGCTGGGTTGGACGACGAAGGTGGACGTCAGCTTGTCATGCAGTGTCTGCCCGCGCCGGTCGAAAAGCGCCATCCAGAATCCGCCCAGGAAGAGCACGAAGGACAGGCTGGCGAGTATCGCGCGCACGATGGCGCGACCCGGCGCCGGGGCGACGCCGTGCGTGTCCACGAGCCGCAGCCCGAGGAGCAGCCGGCCGAGCGTGCGCCCGTTCCAGAGGAAGGCCGCCACCGCGCAGTACACGAGCGCCAGGACCAGCACCAGGAAAAACCCCGGCAGCAGGACGGTATGGAGCGCGCGCAGCCACGCGACGAAGGCATCCAGGCCCACCAGCCCGGCCTCGGGCGCCTTCGTCCCCGTCACCGAGGAGGCGAGGGTGATGTAGAGCGCCGCGACGCCGGCGATGGCCGCCGTGTCGACGGTGAAGGACAGCAGCCGGCGCCACAGCGAGGCCGGACGCGCGTGCACCTCCGCCGGGTTGCCGGTGGCGGAGACGCTCTTCGCGGCAGGGGCGCGAATCGCCTCGGAGCGCGCGATGCCCACGGTGGCCGCGGCGGAGGACGCCGGAGGCACCGACTCCATGCGGGGCAGGCCGGACGGCGCGGCCGTCACCGGCAGCTCGTCCATGTGAGGCAGGCCGGACGGCGCGGGGGCCGGGGACTCCATGCGAGGCAGGCCGGACGGCGCGGAGGCCGGAGACTCCATCCGGGGCAGCCCGGACGGCGCGGGAGCCGAGGACTCCATGCGGGGCAGGCCGGACGGCGCGGGGGCCGGGGACTCCATGCGGGGCAGGCCGGACGGCGCGGGCGCGCGGGGCGTGGCGGCCGTGGGCGTGCCGTAGGCGGGCGTCATCGGAGAGCCGGCGGCCGGAGGCTGCGCGGCGCGTGGCGCGGCGGGAGCCTGCGGCGGTGCCACGCGCGGCGTGGCGGCGGGGGCCGGAGCCTGCGGCGCGGCGGCGCGCGGAGCGGCACCGGGCGCGGCCTGCGCAGGCGCCACGCGCGGAGCGGCGGGCGGAACAGGCGGCTGCGCAGCCGCGGCGCGCGGAGCGGCGACACCCGGCTGGGGCGCGGGCATGCGCGGAGCGGCGACACCCGGGTGGCCGGGCTGCGGCGCGGCGGCGCGCGGAGCCGCGGGCGTCGGCAGCAGCCCGGACAGCGGCGCCACGGACGGCGGCGCGTTCGCGCTCTCGACGAAGGCCGGCTCCGAGGCGCGCTCCGCCGAGCGACGGTCAATCCGGATGTCCCGGTCGAGCAGGCTCGGCACCGGGGTGTCGTGGAGGGTTGATGCGCAGGAGGTGCAATCCCCCACGGGCGGAAGCATGGCACCGCACTTCAGGCACTTGGACAACGGACTCCTCCCGGCTTGAACGACATCCACATGAAAGGGCGTTCACGCGCGGGGGGCAAGAAAAGTGCGAACCCCCGAGGTTCCTCGCTTGAGGAACCGTCAGGGGCTCGTCAACCGCTGTATCGACCGTCCCGTTCGAGACGTTCCGTATGGGGTGAGTCACCCCTAGGCATGAACCCGACGTCGTCCCGCTGCCCCGACCAACAAGAGGACGGCGATGGCGCCAATCACCGACATGATGATGCCCGACGGATGCAGGTCGAACAGACGGCCATCACGCTGGAAGAGCGAGCCAATCAGGCCGCCCACGAGCGAGCCCACCATACCGAGCAACGTCGTCGCCACCAGGCCCATGCTCTGCCGCCCCGGGAGGATGGCGCGGGCAATGAGACCCGCGATGAGGCCGATGACGATGAATGCGATGATCCCCATGAGTGTCTCTCCTGTGTTGAGGGACCATCAGGTCCCGGACGGCAGAAACCTAGGAATCACCATCCGACATTGGGAACCCGCCGGGCCCGGGCGCACGACTGGTCGCTCGCTACCCGAGTTCCCCATCCAGGTGCATCATCACCGCCAGAGCCGCCAGAGCCGCGGTCTCGGTACGAAGGATGCGCTTTCCCAGGGTGACGTTTCGCGCCCCCAGCTTGCCGAGTGCATCCACCTCGTCGCGCGCAAGCCCGCCCTCGGGGCCCACCACCAGGGCCACCGGCGTGCCCGGCCCCGCCGCGCGGAACGCCTCGCCCAGCGGCACCGCGGACTCCTCCTCATCCAGCACCAGCAGCACCGTGCCAGCCGCCAGCGCGCGCGCCGCTTCCAGCAGGGGGCGCGGCGTCTCCACGCGCGGCACGTCGTCGCGGCGGCACTGGCGCGAGGCCTCCTCGACAATCTTCTGCCACCGCGCGGTGCGCTCCTCCGCGCGCTTCGGCTCCAGCTTCACCACGCTGCGCGCGGTGGCCACTGGGAAGAACGCGGTGGCGCCCAGCTCCGTGCCCTTCTGCAGCACCCACTCCAGCTTGTCCCCCTTGGGCAGCCCCTGCAGCACGCTCACCGCGCGGCGGGGAGGCGCCACGCGCGCGGTGCCGAGCGTCACGCGCACCGCTTCCGCGCCCACGCCCGCCACGCGCGCCTCGAAGGCGCGGCCCGTGCCGTCGAAGACCTCCAGCGCGTCGCCCTCCACCAGGCGCAGCACGTGGAGGAGGTAGTGGCGGCGTTCTCCGGTCAGCTCCACCACGGCGGGGGCGGGCTCGGGCAGCGGGACGAAGAGGCGGACCACGGCGGCTTCCTCCAGCGGGCTCGGGGCGTCCCGCGTCAGGCAAGGGGGCGCGACTTCAACAGCAAGCCGCCGCCCCGCGCCAGCGCGCTGCTCCGCGCCGTCGCTTCCCGGGCTGTCGGGTGGCGTAAGGCAGGCAGGGAGGCGGACGGCCCACGCAGGGGAAGGGGCCGAGCAAAGCGGCGCCGGTCCTGGTATCTGGCGGGGCCATGTCCACGCTGACCATCGAGACCACCCGCTCGGGGCTGGTCGAGTCCGTCCACGCCGTGTCCGTCGCGGTGGTGGACACGGAGGGCGCGCTCGTCGCGCAGGCCGGGGACCCGCTGCGCTTCACCTGGTGGCGCTCCGCGGCCAAGCCCTTCCAGGCGCTGCCGCTCGTGCAGGACGGAGCGGCAGACCACTACGGCTTCGGCTCGCGCGAGCTGGCGCTGGCGTGTGGCTCGAACTCCAGCGAGCCGATGCACCGGGCGCTCGCCGCGTCCATGCTGCGCGCGTGCGGCTGCGAGGAGCACCAGCTGGCCTGTGGCCCGCACCCGCCGCTGTCCCAGGCCGTCGCGGACGAGGCGCTGCGCGCGGGCGTCGTCATCACCCCGCGCTGGAGCAACTGCTCGGGCAAACACGCCGGCATGCTCGCGCTGGCGCGGCACCACGGCTGGGCCACCCAGGGCTACGAGCGCGCCGGCCACCCGGTGCAGGAGCGCGCCCTGGCGGAGGTGCTGCGCTGGACGGGCCAGTCCCGCGACGCGGTGAGGCTGGGCGTGGATGGGTGTACGGCGGTGTGCTTCGCGCTGTCCCTGCGCGCCATGGCCACCTCCTACGCGCGCTTCGGCGTTTCTCCGGAGCCCGCGGCGCGGCGGCTGCGTGAGGCCATGGTGGCGCACCCGGAGCTGGTGGCGGGCACCGGGCGGCCGTGCACGGACGTCCTGGCGGCGGCGCGGGGCGCGGTGGTGGCGAAGGTGGGTGCGGAGGGCATCTACTGCGCGGCGCTGCCGGCGCTGGGGCTGGGCCTGGCGCTGAAGGTGGAGGACGGGGACGGGCGCTGCTCGGCTCCCGCCCTGCTGTCCGTGCTGGGGCAGGTGGCCGAGCGCCGGGGACTGTCGCTGCCCCTGGCGGACTTGAGGCACCATGCGGAGCCGGTGCTTCGCACCACCCGGGGCGAGCCCGTGGGCGAGCTGCGGGCCACCGGCGCGCTGCGCTTCCACTGAAGGCCGCCGCTCGAACGACTTGGAGGAACACCTCATCATGCGCCGACGTCACAAGCGCCACGGAATGGGCCGCGACACCACGGCGGCCCGCTTCGAGCAGGGCCGCGCCAACGAGGCGGTGGTGCTGGCGGAGAGCTCGCTGGTGGGCGAGCGTCGGGTGTCCTTCCTCCGCCTCGCCGTGCTGGGGTTGCTGGCGTTCACCCAGGGCGTCCTCGCGGAGCTGACCGGAGAGCGCATCCGGCCGGTGATGGACCTGGAGCGCATGCTGGCCATCGGCGGCTACGCGCTGTTCGCCCTCGTCGCCTTCATCGTGCTGCGCTTCCAGAAGCCGCACGCCAACAAGGCCCGGTGGTTCCCGCTGCCCACGACGGTGGTGGACACCGGCTTCTTCTCCTACATGGCGTGGCATACCTTCACGCGCTCCAACCACTTCGACGCCGGCATGCTCGCGGCCAGCCTGGGCATGGTGCTGGCGTTCTCGGTGGCGCGCTACTCGTGGTTGCACGTGCTGCTGTCCACGGCGCTGTCGTCTTCGGCGTACGCGCTGCTCGCGGGGGTGACGAACCACGGCTCCGCGGCGCGCGTCAGCTTCGTCGTGTGCTGCTACGTGGCCCTGGGCGCGCTCATCGCCCTGACGAACGCGGAGGTGGGCGGCATGTTCCTCAACCTGCGCCGCCGCGACGGGCTGTCCCGCTTCCTGCCAAAGCAGGTGGTGGAGCGGGTGATGCGGCTGGGGGACGTGTCCCTGGAGCCGGTGCAGCGCGAGGTGACCATCCTCTTCAGCGACATCCGCGACTTCACCGCGCTGAGCGAGACGCTTCAGCCACGCGAGGTGCTGGAGCTGCTCGACGCGTACTTCGGGCACATGTCCCATATCGTCATGGCGCGCGACGGCATCGTGAACAAGTTCCTCGGGGACGGGATGCTGGCGTGCTGGGGCGTGCCGGACCACCGCGAGGACCACGCGGAGCTGGCCATGCGCGCGGCGCTCGACATGCGGGCGCGGCTGGAGGAAATCAACGCGCACCGGGAGCAGCAGGGCAAGCCCCGGCTGCGCATCGGCATCGGCCTGCACACCGGCGTGGTGGCGGCGGGCATGCTCGGGGGCGCCGAGCAGCACGAGTACACCGTCATCGGCGACGCGGTGAACCTGGCCTCGCGCGTGGAGGGGCTCACCAAGGCGCTTGGCGTGGACATCCTCGTGAGCGAGAGCACCTGGCGGCAGGGCGGTGGACGCTTCGTCGGTGAGCGCCTGCCGGAGACGCACGTGAGGGGCCGGCGCGAGGCGGTGGTCGTCTACACGCTCGAAGGCCGGCTCCCCGCCTCGGAGCTGGCGCCCGTCGTCCCGCCCCTCCCGGTCGCCGCGGGCACGTAGTCGTCGCGCCGCGGGGGGGCTCGCCGCTCGACGCGCTTCTGGCGCGGCGGCCCGTGCTGCTTCAGCCCGTCACGTCGCCAGCCGGGCCGCGGGCGCGCCGCCCGCCGTCGCACGGGCGTGCAGCTCGCGCTTCAGCCCCAGGGCGAACAGGGCGAGGGTGAGCAGGTACACGGGCTCGATGAAGAAGAGCAGCGGCCCGCCCAGCGACAGGCCGTGGGTCTTCTTCTCGAAGACGACGTGCGCGCCGACGACGAGCGCGAAGCGCACCGCCATGACGCCCACGGCCACACCCGCGGCGGTGCTTCCCGGCAGTCCCGCCACCGACTGCGCGGCGGCGAGCGTGGGCACCAGGGGCAGCGCCATCAGCAGCCCCGCCGTCCACTCCAGGGAGACGGCGTAGAGCGCCACGGCCATCACCAGCGCGTGCGCCGCGGTGAGCTCAAGGCCTCCCACCGGCACGCGCACGAGGCTCAGCGGCACCAGCAGGGCGAAGGTGAACATGTACGCGCCCACGAAGTGCACGGCGCGGCTGACGCCGTTCTCGTGCAGGGGCATCCAGGCGCGCAGCTTGTCGGCGAAGCTCATGGGCGTGGCACTCTCAGGCGCGGACCGGGGCGGCGGCCGCCTGCTGCACGGGCTTGAGGACGTAGTCCCCGAAGAGCACCGCGACGAAGAACAGCGGCCCCACCAGCGCGTGGACGAGGTTGGTGAGGAACGAGGGGGACTTCTTCTCCCAGACGCTGTGCCCGGCCAGCTGCACCAGCCAGCCGAACACGGCGATGGCCACCACGCTCCAGGTCGGCAGCATGCGGCCCACGGGGAAGCACGCGGCCATGAACAGCACCACCATGAGGCCCAGCTTCACGTCCGCCCGCAGGTACCAGATGGCGGTCAGCGCCCACGCCACCATGCCCAGCGTCAGCACTCCGCCCGGCAGCACCGGCAGGGCCACCAGCTTCACCCAGTCCAGCATCGTGACGATGTGCAGGACGATGAGAGGGATTGCAATCTTGTGCGTGAGGCGGTTGGTGGGGTGCTGGTGCGAGGAATAGTACTCGTCGAAGAGGGCGACCACCTGGGGCTTGAGCATGCGTCCTCCGGGGGAAAGGGAATGCGGGACGTGCACGGTAGGTGAAGCCGGCCTGCGTTTCCTGGCCGCACGCGCCAATCTCCTGGCAGCGGACGCCACCTGCCGGGGCTCAGCCCTCGGCGCCCTCGCGCCAGACGCGGGGCGTCAAACCCGTCCAGCGCTTGAAGGCGCGGTCGAAGGTGCTCAGCTCGGCGTAGCCCAGGAGGAAGGCCACCTCGCTGACGCCCAGGTGCGGGTCCTTCAGGTACTGGAAGGACAGCTCCCGGCGCACGGTGTCGACCTCGTCCTGGAAGGAGGTGCCGTGCTCGGTGAGGCGGCGCTGGAGGGTGCGGAGGCTGACGTGGAGCCCCTTCGCCACGTCACCCACCTGGGGCGCTCCTTCGCTCAGGGCCGCGCGGATGGCCTCGCGCACGCGCTGCACGAAGTCGGGCACGGGCGGAGGGGCGGCGGCCGGCGGAGGTGTCCCGGCGGCGCGCTCCAGCACGGAGAGGAGGACGGGGTCGGCGCCCACCACGGGCATGTCCAGGCTGGCCGCGTCCAGGGTGAGGGCGTTGAGGCCGCCGCCGAAGGCCGGGGTGACGCCGAAGTGCTCCACCAGGGGGCGCACGTCCACGGGCGCGGGGTGGGCGAAGGCGACGGCGCGCGGAGTCCACGGGCGCTCGGTGAGCTGGCGGCCCACGTGGACGAAGAGGGCGAGGCCGTACTCGCTGGCGTGGCGGCCGTAGGCCAGCGGCTCGCCGGGGATGCCGTAGGCGAAGGTGCCGCCGCCGTCGTCCGTGCCCTGGAACGACGCGTGCCACGCGGGCTCCAGCAGCGCCATGTACCGGGCCAGCGCGCGGAAGGTGTCGCGCACCGTGGCGGAGGCCCGGGCGATGTACTCCACCAGGCCGTAGGTGCCGCGCGGCACCCGCTGCGCCACGTGCAGTCCGAGGAAGGCGTCGCCGGAGAGCGCCTCCGCGGCGTCGAGGAAGGCGTGCAGCGTGGCCAGCGGGAGGCTGACCTCGGGCAGGGACGCGGCGTTGGCGGGAAGGCGGAAGCGCTCCACCAGCGGCGCCGGGTCATGCCCCGTCGCGCGCAGGTACGCGAGCAGCGGGCCCACGAGCTGGGACCGGACGTCGGCCGGGGGCCTGGAAGGGGTCGGCGTCTCCACGCGGGCGGAGACGCTACCCCGTCCCGGGCGCGGGGCCCAACGTGGCGCGGGCACCGGTGCGGCGCGAGGCCAGGGCGAAGCGGTGGGCCTGGGCACCGGCGCCAGCACGGAGGTACAGGCGGGCGCTCCCGTCTCAGGAGGAGAGCTCCGGGGGAGCGTCGTCCTCCGGGCCCGCCATCAGCGTCCGTCCACGCGGGATGGGCGAGGAGCGGCTCAGCGCCCCCTTCACCGCGGAGAGGAACTGGCCGATGTCATAGGGCTTGAGGAGCAGCTCGATGATGTCCCGCCCGGTGTATTCCGCCGCCCCTTCCCGGTTGGTGGTGGTGAGGACGAAGGGGCGGCCGGAGACCTCGGGGCGCGTGGACAGCTCCTGGAAGGTGGCCCAGCTCCGGCCGAAGGGGACGCTCACGTCGAAGACGATGGCCGCCGGGTCGTGCTGCAGCACCAGCTTGGGGAAGTCCTCGCGGCCCCGCTCGATGTTCGCGATGCGCGCGCAGACCGTATTCACCCCTTCTGCCTGGAGCAATTCACTCAGGATGGATAGGAGGTCCTCACTGGCATTGAGGAGGAGCACCGTGGGACGCGTCATGGTGCCGGCAATCTGCGTCCGCCCCTGGACGTCAGCCACCCGTCATTTCGTCCGGACGTGAGCCAGGCGACAGGTCGAGCCCGTGCCGGCCCGGCTTATTCGCCGCCCAGCGCGGCACGGAGGCGCTGGCGGAGCGCCTCGAGCTCGCCGGGGGCGTACACCGGGCCCATCACCGCGCGAGGGTTGATGGGGCCGCCCTCGAATGCGTCCCCGACGTAGCGCGGGAAGAAGTGCATGTGGAGGTGGGGCAGGGAGTTGCCGTGCACCTCGTAGTTCAGCTTCACCGCGCCGGTGAGCGGCTTGAGGACGCGGGACACCCGCTGGATGTCACGCATGAACGCTGCGCCCTCGTCCGGGGTGAGGTCGTGCAGCTCCACGGCGTGGCGGCGGAACACGAGGCAGCAGTAGCCGCGCATCGGCGAGTCCTCGCCCAGCGTGAGCCACGAGGACTCCAGCTCCGTGAGGACGTCCAGCGGGCCTCCGCGAAGGCAGATGACACACGCCTCACCGCTGCACAGCCGGGCCCACTCGTCTGGATTGGTCCATCTGCTCATCGCGCCTCTTCTATACTCGAGTTCCCCTTGGATGACCGGGCTCGTGGTGCCGGGGTGTCCATTCACTGGAGTGCTTCGCGCCCATGGACAACCTGGCCCACTCGCTCGTCGGTGCGTGGATGGCGGAGGCGGGGCTGAAGCGGACCACGCCGCTGGCCACCGCGACGCTCGTCATTGGCGCGAACCTCCCGGACGTGGATGCCGTCATCGCCCTCGCGGGCTCGGATGCTTCGCTCTACTGGCGCCGGGGGTGGACGCACGGCGTGCTCGCGCTGTCCCTGTGGCCGTTCGTGCTCACGGGGCTGATGCTGCTCTGGGACAGACACGTCCGCAGGCGGCGGCACCCGGAGCTGGCTCCCGCGCGCTTCGGTCCGCTGCTCGTGTGCTCGGTGTTGTCGGTGCTCAGCCATCCCGCGCTGGACTGGCTCAACACGTACGGCGTGCGGTTGCTGATGCCCTTCGATGGGACGTGGTTCTACGGGGACGCGCTCTTCATCATCGACCCGTGGGTGTGGCTGCTCGCGGGGGCTTCGGTGGTGATGGCGGATGCGCGCACGCGCCGCTCCGTCGCGGGCTGGCTGGTGCTGGGCGCCGCCACCACCGCGCTCGTCACCATTCCCGACTTCGTGCCCTGGCCCGCCAAGGTGCTGTGGAGCGTGGGCATCATCGCCATCCTGTGGCTGCGCTTGCGTGGCACGCCCGCGGTGTCGGCGCAGCGCGTGGCCACGGTGTGCGGCGTGGGGCTCGTGCTGTACCTGGGCGCCATCCTGGTGGGTTCGCAGGTGGCGGCGCCGGGCGCGCTGGCGTGGCTGCGCGAGCAGAACCTGCCGGTGGAGCGCACCATCGCCGGGCCCATTCCGGCCAACCCCTTCGTGCGGGACATCATCGCGCTGGCGCCGGACCGCTATCACTTCGTCAGCGCGGACTTCCTGGAGGCGGAGGACAACCGCTTCCACTTCAGCGGCCCGAGCCAGCCGCGCGAGCCGAACCCCAGCCCCGTCATCCAGGCCGCGCTCTCCGCGCCGGAGATTCGCGGGCTCGCCAACTGGCTGCGCCTGCCCACGTACGACGTGGCGCAGACGGAGGCCGGCTGGCGCGTCGCCATCCGCGACGTGCGCTACTCGCGCATGCAGAGCGGCGGGCTGGGCACCGCGGTGGTGGAGCTGGACCGGGACCTGCGGCCCGTGCGCGCGCGGACGGGCGAGTAGGCCGCGCTCCCGGGTTGAGTAGACCTTGACCCGGCTCCCTGACGCCGCCAGGCCCCGGTTTCGTCCGGCCTTCGTTCACGCCTAGACTGGGGGCGTGCGGCAGTCGGGGGAACACATGTCACAGCAAGAGCCACAGGCCGAGGCGCATGCCTTGGGTGCAGCGCAATCCGGCAGTCGCGGGTCGAAAACCTGGCAGGCACTCCGGGTCGTGCTTGGCGTATCGCTGTTCATCCTCGCCGCGGGAGTCCTGGCGGTGAACTACCTGGGCGCCGTCCTGCCAGGGAAGTGGCCCGGAGTGCTTCAAACGTACTTCCGTGAAGGCAAGGTGGCCCAGGAAGCCGGAGCCGCCACACAAGGCAAGGCGGCAAAGCAAACCGGAGTCGCCACCCAAGACAAGGCGGCCTCGGAAGTCAAAGCGCCACCGCCAGGGGAGGCTCCCGCCCAGGAGAACCGCAAGCGGAGCGGGACGGGCGTGCTCCTGGTCTTCGTGGTCCTGGTGCTGCTGGGGATGCTCTGCTTGCGACAGGAGCTCCAGGGAGAGCGGACATTCTGGGGCCTGGTGCTGGTGGCCATGATCTTCGCGGCCCTGGCGAGCAACCTGCTTCCGCGGTACGCGTTCTGGACCTGGACGCTGTCGGCGCTGCCTGCCTTGCTGGTCTTCCACCACGGGCTCTACCTGGGGCTCATCAAGCCCCGCCTCATCTCTCGAAAAGTATTGGAGGGCAATAGGTTCGGCCATCGCGACATGGCCAACCTCAAGGAGATGGTCGAAGCGAATGACCGTTACTTCAATACGAACAACATCGCGCTGCGCTATGGGCTGCCCGCCCTGGCCATCATCGCCATGGGCGCCGTCGCCGCCTATGTCCTCAACCCCGTTTCGGAGGGCGCGCTGAACGTCGTGCTCGTCAAGGACGGGACGCAGAGGATTGCCGACAGCACGTTGGAAGCAGCGCGTCTGGGGGCGTTGGGCGCGTACGTCTACGTGCTGTTGTACCTGGGCCAGCGGAGCTTCCGCCATGACATCACCAGCGGAGCTGCCTTCTGGTGTGCCGTCACCCTGGCCCTGGGGCCCTTGATGGCCGCGGCCTTGTCGAAGGTGTGGGTCGCGGGCCTGGGAGGAAATGGCAAGCCCGCGGAGTGGGGCATGCAGGTGCTGTACCTCGGTGTCGGCATGGCGCCTCGGTATGTGGCGCAGGCCATCGCCCGGCAGGCGCAGCGAATCGGGAAGGAGCCCACGTACGTCCCTCCCGAGCGCTCCATGCCGCTGGCGATGATTCGCGGCATCACCCCTCCCATCGAGGAGCGGCTCCAGGAGGAGGGCATCCACGACGTGGTGGGCATGGCGATGGCGGACCCCCTGCGGCTCCAGCGCAACACCAACTTCGACAAGCACCAGATTCTCGGGTGGATTGACTCCGCCCTGCTGGCCCAGGCGTTGCCCGAGGCCTGGGTGGACCTGGAGAAGAAGGGCCTGCGCGGCGCCAGGGACCTGGTCTGGTATGTCACTGGCGCCGTCGAGGCGAAGGCAGAGGGGTTCGAGGGGCTGGCGAAGACGGATGGCTTGAGCGCGCCCGTTCTGCGGGACGTGGCCATGCGCCTGTCCCAGGACGCCCAGGCCATGCGCATCCAGTTGCTGTATCAGCTCGTGGACGATGGCGAGGGCACCCGCGCCCGTGAGGCGTCCGAGCGTGCCTCGCGCCCCGCCACCGAGGTGCTGTCCGCCAGCATGGGTGGGTTGCCCGAGGCGCCGAGGGAGACTGCCGCGACAGGTGGCGCGGCAGTGGAGACCGCGGTGGCCTCCACTCCCACCAGGCCGGTCGCGCCCACGCAGTAGTGGGCGCTACCGCTGCAAGTCGATGCGCACCCACTCGCCCTGCTGGGCACCGGCGAGTACGGTGAAGCCCAGGTTGCGGTAGGCCGCCTCCACGTCGGCGCGCTGGTGTGCCAGCACGCCGGCGAGAATCGCCCGGTCCTTCACCTTGGGCGCAATCAGCGGCGCCAGCTCGATCAGCGTGTTCGCCAGGATGTTGGCCAGCACCAAATCAAAGGTGCCCTCCACCGCCGTCAGCTCCTTCCCCGACACGTCGATGTCCGGCGTCCCGTTGTCCGTCAGGTTCTCCCGCGCCAGCTCCACCGACGTCGGGTCGTTGTCCGTGCCCACCACGCGGCCCGCGCCCAGCTTCTTCGCGGCGATGGCCAGCACGCCCGTCCCCGTGCCCACGTCCAGCACGCTCGCGCCGGGGTGGTCCTTCATGTACGCGTCCACCGCTGCCAGGCACAGCGCCGTCGTCGGGTGGTCTCCCGTGCCAAAGGCCATCTTCGGCTCAATCACCAGCCGCACCGCGTCCGCAGGCGCGTTCGCCACGTCCCACGGCGGCCCCACCCACAGCCGGCCCACGTGCACGGACTTGATGAGCGACTTCCACTGGTTGCTCCAGTCCTGCTGCGGCTGCTCCTCCAATCCCGCGCGGGCGGCGGGGAAGGTCGCCTCCACCTCGGCCTGCGCGGCCTCGGCCGTGTCGCGGTCCTCGAAGTAGCCGATGACGATGGCCTCGCCTGGCTTCGGGCCGCGGACTCCCGGCATCGGGGGCGTCTCGCGATCCCTCACTTCGAGGCCTAGTGCACCCGACTCATGGAGGAGATCCTGTGCGGCCTCCGACGCTTCTTCGGGCAACTCCACTGTGAGTGACAGATAGGTCTGGGACATGCGGGCCGTTTAATCCCCCTGTGCCTAGCGTGGAAGCCCCGTGAGAACCATTCACGTCTTGTGGCCCCTGCTCTGTCTGACTGCCTGCTCTGGCCCCGCCGCGCCGGACGCAGCCGTCTGCCAGGATGTCGTCAACCGGCTGTGCCAGACAGCCACCTGTCCCGGCGTGGGCTCGCAGCTCGCCACGGGCCTGGACTGCCAGTTCTCGCTGGAGGAACGCACCGGGTGCGGGGCGGAGGACTTCACCTTCACCACGCCTTCGCGCGAGCGCTTCCTGGACTGCCGCGAGCTGTTGCTGAGCAACGGCACCACCACGGAGACGCCCACGTCGTGTGACGACGCCCTGCGCTTCCTCAACCAGTGCCAGGACGTGGCGGGCTTCTTCCGGCCCGAGGGAGGTCAGCCATGAAGCGGCTCGGCGCGGCGGTGCTCGTCCTCGCGGTGGGGTGCGCGCCCCTGGACATGGAGCGGCGCACCGAGCGCGGCCCCGTGGTGCGCACCTATACCCAGCAGAAGGTGCTGGGAGAGCGGCTGGCCTACGCGCGAGTCGACGCGCAGTGGCCCCGCCTCACCCTGCACTTCACCGCGGCGGACGTCTGCCGCACGGAGTTCCACGAGGAGTACGCGGACACCGTCACCACCACGTACTCCAACCGGGGCGCGGCGGCGGCGGTGAGCACCGGCGGCATGTTCACCGCCGTGGGCGGAGCCCTGGTGCTGGGACGCTCGCTCTTCTCGGACGCGCCGCACACGAGCGCCATCGACCCTGAAGGCCACTACGGCGCGTCCAACCGCAAGCTGGCCACCGCGTGGGGCGCGGGGCTCCTCATCCTCGGGGTGCCCGCGCTGGTGTCGGGCCTGGTGATGCTCTCCCGAAGCGGCGAGGTCCGCGAGACGCGCAAGGGGGATGAGATGGTGGCCCTGCGCGAGCTGCCCTGCCAGCACACACCCGTGGATGGCCTGGTGGAGCTGGCCGGCGGCAGGGGGCCACCACCCGCGCCCCGCCTCACGTCCAACGGGACGCTGGTGCTCACCGCGGACGAGGTGCGCGAGGAGACCTTCACCGGACTGCTGCTGGACGGCGAGCCCGTCACCCTCCAGTCGGACGGTGAAGACACGCTGGAGACGTTCCGCACCTGCGCCATCCTGCTGGCGCAGCCGGTGACGCCGGAGGCGCTGGCCCGCGAGGCGCAGGAACACCCGCACCGGCTGCGCATGAAGCGCGGCCTCGTGCGCATGTGCACCGCGCTTCCCGGTGCTCCGACGGGCGCGCTGCTGGACGCGCTCGACGTGGCCCTCGGCGCTGAGTAGGCGCCTGCCTCCGGGCCAACACCCGCGCAGGCGCGCGGCGGACATCCGCCCCTTCGTTTCACGGAGCACCGTTCGCTAATCCACGCACCTGCCCTCCGGTACGGCGTGGAACCGGAAAGCCATGTCCACCGTTCATTCCGGGCGGGGTTGGCGGGCGGCGAGCGGACGTGCACGCATTCTTGGGGGCACGGGTCCGCACAAGGTCTCACAGCTCGGGGGGCTGGGGCGGGGGCGTCGGCGCGACGTACTCGAAGCAGGTTCCTGTCTCCCGCAGCGGGTCCACGGCGGTGCAGCCGTTGCGGAGTGCCGATGCGAAGTCGCCCTGGGGGTTTCACGCTCATCGAGATGGTGGTGGTGCTCGCCATCCTCGCCATCCTCGTCACCCTGTCCGTCATGGCGCTGGGCGTGCTGCCCGCGCGGGCGCGGATGTCCGGCGGTGTGCTGGAGCTGAATGCCGCGCTGTCCGCGGCACGCGCGCACAGCATGGGCCGTGGGGTGCGCACGGCGGTGCTCATCGACACGGCGGAGGGGGCCCCCGGGACGGAGGCGCGCATCCGCTTCTGGACGCTGGTGGACCCGTGGTTCCTGCTGGATGAGGCCATGTCGGAGTCCCCGCGCTGGCGCACGCCGGAGGAGCTGGTGCCGCCGCTGCCCGCGCCCTCCGGCGCCGCGTTCCGCGTGTTGGACGCGGGCCACTTCGGCGACGCCGTGCGCCTGGCGCCCAGGGGCTTCCGCTCGCTGGTGAGCCCTCCCATCCGGGCGAGCTGCGGCGACGCGGGCGCGCCCTCGGTGGAGCTGGCCTCGGGCCGCGCGGATGGCGCCTGGGCCTTCCCGCCCCCGTTCTGCCAGGTGCCCGACAACGCGCCCTGCACCTTCTGCTCGTCGTCCGGGGGCACGGTGCGCGGCGCCATCCTCTTCGAGCCGGACGGACGCGTGTCGCTCCTCGATGCGCAGGGGGGCGAGGACGTGCGCGGCGCGGGCTCCATCGTCTTCGGTGGGCATGGCGAGGGCGCCGAGGTGCGCGCGCTCGTGCTGCTGGGCACCGGCCTCATCCGCTCCTTCGACGGCCACCCGTGACTGCCATGACTCGCAAGCCCTCACGCCGGAGCGCCGGCTTCACACTCATCGAGGCGATGATTGCCTCCATCGTCTTCATGCTGGGGATGACGGGCCTGCTCGGCGCCATCATCCAGGCGCGCACGGCCACCGCCGCCGCCCGGCGCCACGTGCATGCGGTGGCCGTGGCCACGGACCTGGTGGCGCAGGTACAGCTCTGGGCGTACGACGACGCGCGGCTGGTGCCCTCGGGCTCGCCGTGCGCGGAGGACCCCACCGACGCGGCCGGCCTGCTGCTGGACGCGGCGGCGCCCGGGCACAATGCCTACGTCGCCTGCCTCCATGGCGAGGCGCAGCTGCGCTCCCAGCCCTGGCACGGGCTGCCGGAGTCGGACTTCCCCGTGGGGGCCGGGCAGTGGGACCGCTACCGGCGCTACTTCGTCGTCAACGAGGTGGACGCGGACGGCCTCCCGGTGCCGGCGGCGCAGGCGCACTCCGGGGCGCGCAAGGTCGTGTGGGTGCTGGTGACGTGGAAGGAGGGCCGCACGGTCCGCCGCGTCTCCAGCCAGGTCATCAAGTTCAACCCGGTGTCACTCACGGGAATTGGCGGGGGTCGGTGATGCGCGCTCGGCGGGGCTTCACCCTGATTGAGATGTTGATGGGCACCTCGGTGGCCATGCTCACCGTGCTCGCGGTGGCCGCGGCCTTCATCGCCTTCACCCGGGGCATCTACACGCAGGAGGGCATCCGCGGCGGGCAGGCCGGTATGCGCCAGGCGCTGCATGATTTGACGAGGCAGCTGCGCATGGCGGGCTACGGCCTGGAGCCCGCGTATGCCTTCGGCCTGCCGGACGGCTGGGCGGGCTCGGGGCCCAACGCGTCGGACCGGCTGGTGGTGCGCTCGCGGGACTTGATGTTCAGCGCCGCCGTCGCGCAGACGGGAGGCGCCTCCGCCGGGAGCATCAGCGTGACGTCGCTGCCCGTGTCGCTGCGGCGGGGGCAGGTGCTCCAGGTCGTCTGTCCCGGGGCGATGCGCTGGGGCTACGGCCGGCTGTCCGTGGACGTGCCCGCGTCGGATGGCTCCACGGTGCTGCCGCTGGACCCCGCGACGGGGACCTTCCCGGACCTGGGGGCGGTGTTCGACGAGCCCTGCTTCGACGGGGTGGCGGGGCTGCCCGCGCGCGTCTTCAAGGTGGACGTGCACGACTACTCGGTGCAATTGGTGGACGACGACGGCCTGCCGGGCACGCCGCCCCGGCCCTACCTCTTCCGCGCGCACGGGCTGGGCGAGCGGCCGGACGCGGTGGGCGAGCCGGTAGCCGAGGGAATCGAAGCCCTGCGCGTCACCTTCCTGCGGGAGAGCGGTGACGCCTTCGTGCCCCGGTGGGACGTGGCCCACCCGCCTCCGGATTACGAGACGCCGTCGGGCTCTCCGCTGCGCCGCAACGACAACCCGGCCAACGTGCGCGCCGTGCGCCTGCGCCTGGTGGCGCGCGCCTCGGTGGCGGACTCGGTGCTGCGCGAGGCGGGGATGGAGGCCCGCATCCCCGCCATGGTGGGTGAGACGGCGCTGCCCGCGCCGGCCGGCTACCGGCGCTTCCTCTACGAGACGACGCTCGTGCCCCGCAACCTGCGCTCCACGGAGATGCCGCTGCCGGCCTACTCCCAGGACACCACCACGCCCGGCGCATGCACGGGCCGCATGCCCGCCGACGGGCTCCTCTGTGCTGGAGGCTGAACCATGAAGCCCACGTCCTCTCCCCGCGGTTCGGTGCTGTTGCTGGTGGTGGTGCTGCTCGCCGTGGTGACGGTGCTGGCCATGGCCGCCATCGGCTTCTCCGGCGCCGAGCGCGGCGCGGCCAGCAGCTTCCGCTCCAGCGAGGAGCTGGTGGCCTGCGCCGACGCCGGCCGCCAGTACCTCCTGTCCCGCTTCCGCCTCATCGGAAGCTCACCCACGCAGCTCACCCCCACGGACCAGCGCCTGGACCTGGCGGGCCTGCCCGGCTGCGACGGCGGCGTGTCCGGCGATGACGCGCGCTGCATCCGCAGCGGGCACGTGGGCGAGGCGCCCACCGTCAGCGGCGTGAGGCTGGTGCCGCAGGTGACGCACGGCCGCCGCTCCAGCGCGAGGGACCTCACCAACGTCGTCGCTCCCGCCTCCGGCCTCGGCGGGCAGACCTATCAAGTCATCGTCCACTGCCTGGACGCCCGAGGCGCGGAGAGCGAGGTCGAGTTCACCCTCCGCTTCGGCCTGTAGCCCCATTCCCTTCCCACACAGGAGCGCCCCCATGCGCCTGTCCTCCCTCTTCCGTCGTCATCTCCCGCGCCGTCGCGCCGCCCTGGTGGGCGCCGTGGCCGGGGGCGCCGTCCTCCTCACCACCGGGCTCGCCGTCTCCGGCGCCATGGCCCCGCCGCCGCTCGCCGCGTGCTGCACGGGCCCCGTGGCCATGGGGGACGCGATGCTCCAGACCCCCTCCGGCGCGGACAAGGACTTCTTCGAGGCCCGCTCGCGTCCGCCCGCGGCCATCTTCCTGCTCGGCAACAACGCCTCCATGCAGGACTTCCACACGCCGCTGCCGGAGCCCGGCCCCACCGTCACCGGCTGCGAGGACCCGACGCTGCGCGCGGGCATGGCCTGGTTCGACCTCCAGTCCTCCGACGCGCGCCTCAACGGCTCGCGCGTGTTCGACCCGGACACGACGCTGGGCGGCGGGCGCGCCTTCTTCGACCCGGACCAGTACTACGTCTCCTACGGCACGCGGCTGCCGCTGCAGAAGGAAGGCAACTCGGACACCGAGGGTGACTCGACGCAGCGGTATGCCGTCCTGCGCCACTTCAATGGCACCCGGGGATTCACCCAGCCCGGGGACGCCTGCCGGCTGTGGTCCCTCAACTCCGCGGAGCAGGCGGCCTGCGAGGCCTGCCTGCGCACCGCGGGCTGGTACCGCGGCGGGACGGAAGGCGGAGGCGCCCGCCGCCGCTGGGTGCTCAGTGGCCGCGTGCTGAACGTGCGGCCGCCCAAGTTCGTCATCGCGCGCAAGGTGCTGAAGGACGTCGTCAACACCGTGCCCGACCTGCGCATGGGCGTGGCGACGTTCAGCCACAGCGACGACCTCTTCGACCCCGCCTGGCTCCTGCGGCCCGTGCTCCCGACGTGCGACAAGACCTGGCCCCTCTTCTCCGAGAGCGACCTGCAGCGCTCCGGGCTGGTGGCGGCCGTCAACGCGGTGGAGTTCATCAACAGTGAGCGCTCCATCGGCGAGTCCCTCTACAGCCTCGGGGCGTACTTCTCCTCGCAGCGGCAGGACGGCATCTGGGAGAAGTGGTTCACCAACCCGGTGGGCGCCACCGCGGGCTACCCCGGTGAGCCGGCCGGCACGCGCGGCGACACGGCCGGCACGGGCCTGACGTGGGCGCGCAAGGAGTTCGACTTCACCCACCTGGGCGGTGACTACGAGGACCCGCTGCCGCTGGAGGGCCCGGGCGAGCAGAAGTCCGTGTGCGCCGCGTGCCAGGCCAACGCCGTCATCATCCTGTCCGACGGCCGCCCGGACAATGACAACACCGTGCCCGTCTCCAGGATGCTGAACCTGCTGGTGGAGCGGGGCGCGAAGCACCCGGACGGCACGCCGCTGACCTTCAATCCCACCGACGCGGTGGACCCGGGCGGGGTGAACTACTGCGACCTGTACGGCGCGACGAAGGAGGACTGCGACTACTTCATCGACACCGACGGTGACGGGGTGGATGACGACGACAGCGGCCCCAAGGGGGGCGATGCGCGCAACCGCAACTTCATGGACGACGTCGCCTTCTTCCTCGCCAACGCGGACCTGCGCGGGGATTTGGACGGCACGCAGTCGGTGCGCACGTACACGATTGGCTACGGTGACAACAGCCCCATGCTGCGCAGCATGGCGCGCGCGGGCGGGGGCCACTTCTACCGCGCGGACGAGCCGGGCCAGCTCCGCGACGCGCTGATGACGGCCATTGGGGATTTGCGCGAGACGGCCACCTCGTTCTCCTCCGCCAGCGTCGCCAGCGTGCAGGCCGGCAGCGCGCAGACCTCCGCGTACGTGCCGCGCTTCATCCCCCGCAAGGGCCAGCCCTACGAGGGCCACCTCTACCGCTTCTACTTCTACGGCGAGTTCGCCCAGGGCTGCGACGGGGCCCGCGCCCGCACGCAGCAGGGAGACCCGCTGGACCTCAATGGCGACGGCGACTGTGACGACTCGTTCTACCTGGACCGCCCGGCGGGCTTCACGCCCGGGCCCGGCAACGTGCCGCAGCCCACGGCCTTCACGCGCGACAACATCGTCGAGGAGAACGTCTCCGGCGACTGGGTGAAGGCCCACACGGCCCGCCGCAACGCCGAGGGGCGGCTGGAGGGCGGGGACCCGGCGGTGCCCTTCTGGGACTTGGGCGAGACGGTGGGCCGCCGCAGCGCCTCCGCGCCATGCGAGCAGCTGGGCAGCCCGGGCCGGCCCATCAGCGAGACGGGCGGCCGCTGCCTCTTCACCCTGAAGGACCGGGATGGCAACGGGCGGTATGACCAGGAGGACAACCCGCCCGTGCCCTTCGACCTGCAGCACGCGGACGAGCTGAGCCCGCTGCTGCTGGCCGGTGGTGACACCTTCTGCGCGGACGTCTTCACCCGGCTGGACAGGGTGTGGACGGGCGCCGCGGCGGAGCAGCTCGAGTGCGCCCGCGCCGTCGTCGCCTTCGTCCGGGGACAGGACGTCTTCGACGCGGACGGCGATGGCGCTCGCGACGAGGACCGGCCGTGTGTGGGGGACGGCAGCCGCTCCTGCAAGCTGGGGGACATCTTCCACTCGTCGCCCATCCTGGTGGAGCCGCCCGCGGAGCCCTTCCTGTGTGACCTCGGGCTCGCCCCGCAGTGCCTGCGCACGCTCTACGCGGACTACGTGCAGGAGGGCACGCCGCCCACGGCCGAGCCGGTGTGCGGCGGCGGCAACCTGGCGAAGCCCTGCTACCGGGCCACGCCCATGCAGCCGCCGCTGCGCCTGGCCGAGGGCAACTACGGCGCCTATGGCCAGTACCTCCAGGACCAGGGCCGTAGGGACCGCTTCCTGCTGGTGGGCAGCAACGGCGGCATGCTGCACGCGGTGCACGCGGGGCGGGCCATCACCACCCGCGAGCGGGGCAGTGCGCTGGACGACCTCTATGATTTGGGCACGGGCCAGGAGCTGTGGGCCTTCATCCCTCCGGACCTGCTGCCCAAGCTGGGGCTGCTCGTCCGGGGCCACGAGTACCTGGTGGACGGCACGGCCATGGTGCGCGACGTCTGGGTGGACGGGCTCGACGACAACCGGGTGGACCCGGCCGAGGGGAAGAATCGGGGCGACGGCGTGAAGCAGCCGGGGGAGTTCCGCACCCTGGCCATCATCACCGAGCGGGAAGGGGGACAGCGCTACAGCGCGCTGGATGTGACGGACCCGTACGGGATGCTGGCCAATGCCGCGGGCGCGGCCGGCCCGTTCCGCTGGATGTTCCCCCAGGCGTGCGACGCGGAAGCCGCCCGCATGGGGCAGGCGTGGATGAACTTCGCGCCCAAGCCGCCGCCCATCGGCCCGGTGCGCCTGCGCAGCTCCCGCGAGGCGCGCGGCTGGGAGGAGCGCTGGGCCGTCTTCCTCAACGGCGGCTACAGCGCGGACCTCACCCGGGGCCGCGGCCTGTACGTGCTGGACGCGTGGACGGGGCAGAAGCTGTGGACGTTCGGCGCGGACACGCTGATGCCGGTGGCCGCCGCGCCCGCGCTGGTGGACGTGGGCAAGGCGCTGGACATCAAGGCGGACCAGGACGGCTTCTTCGACACGGTGGTGGTGGGCGACCTGGGCGGGCAGGTGTGGACGTTCCGCCTCTTCGAGCCGGGCGACGACACCTCCGGCACCGTGACGAACTGGCACGGCGCGCGGACGTTCGAGATTGCGAAGGGCCAGCCCGCCCACCAGAAGACGCCGTTCTTCAACATCGCCTCCAACACGCTCCAGCCGGAGACGGGCTGGCTGCGGACGTACCTGGGCACGGGAGACCGGCAGCACCTGCGCGACACCGAGGGCGACGCGTGCGGCCCCGACAACCTCCTGGCCTGCGTGCGGATGAAGTGCGACGTCTCGCTCTCCCTGGCTGGCGCGGTGGGAGGCGTGTCGCGCAATCATGTGCTCGAGTACTCCGGCGGCGTGCTCACGCGGAACCAGGACATGACGTCGGGCGCGCCGGTGAATGTCTGCGCGCCCGGGAAGCTGGAGCTGACGCGGCTGTCCATCGACTGCGGCGGCGGCGCGCTGGGCTCGGGGAGCTACAAATTCCCGCCCACCGACAGCGTGCCGTCGGGCTCGCGCAGCGAGTGCACGCTGCAGGGCAGCCAGTGGCAGTGCGAGACGCAGCGGCTCGCCTCGGGCACCAAGGGCCGGCTGCAGTTGAGCGAAGGGGACCGGAGCCAGGTGCCGCGCAACACCTACGTGGGCTTCTACAACTACGGCGGCGCGCGTGTGTTCTCGGACGCGGCCTCCGCGCAGGTGCTGGACGGTCAGCGCTGGACGGACACGGATGACGCGTGCCCCACCGGCCAGGGCTGCGGCCTGCGCGACGTCACCGTGCCCCCGAACGTGCTGCGGTCTCGAAGGCTCCCGGATGGCGACCTGCAGAGCTACATCACCCCGGAGGCGCTGGCCGCGCTGCCGCGCGCGTCCACCACCGGCGCCGGCTGGTTCGTCCGCTACGGCGGGCTGGACGAGAAGACGGCCGCGGGCTCGAGCATCCTCGGCGGCATCGTCTCCTGGCCGTCCTTCCTGCCGCCGCTGACGCTGCCCGGAGACTGCCGGGGGGCGGGAGCGGGGGACGTGGGTCGCTCGTGGCAGATGGACATCATCACCGGCTGGCCGGACCAGGCGGAGGGCTTCAAGCTCTTCGACGACGACGGCAACCTGGTGGGCTACATGCCCTTCAAGTCGCGCGACGTGCTGTCACCGCCGGCCGAGCCGGCCAGCGTGATTACGCTCTCGCGCACGGGGGCCATCCGCTACACCACGCTGGACATGGGGGTGGGCAAGTCGCCCACGCAGGACACGCTGCGGCAGAACGACAGCCCCGCCCAGGACATCTCCTGGGTGGAGGTGCCGCGCAGCGTCCACGTGTGCCGCCACGTGGACGCGCGCGCCTGCAAGTAGGCTCCGGAGCCGCTCTGGAGCCGCTCCGGAGCCTTACGGGCCGACGATGGCGAGCGCGCCGCGGTCGAAGTCGATGACCCGGCGCGCCACCTCCTGGACCTCCTTCGACGTCACCGCGGCCACGTGGTCCGCGTAGTGGAGGAAGTTGTCCAGGCCCAGGCCGTAGCAGGTGTCCATGGCCAGGAGCCCCGCGCGGGCGCCGTTGCGCTGCAGACCAATCTCGTGCGTGCCGATGAGGTGCTGCTTCGCGCGCGCCAGCTCCTCCTCGGGGATGGGCTCGTCGCGCACGCGCTGCAGCTCCGCGCGGATGCCGGCCAGCGCCGCGTCCACCTTCTCCGGGCTGGTGCCCATGTAGACGGCGAAGTAGCCCGGGTCCACGCCCTCAATCGCGAACGAGCTGACGCTGTAGGCCATGGAGCGCTTGTCGCGCAGCTCGACGAAGAGCCGCCCGCCCTGGCCGGACAGCACGGTGGACAGCACCTCCAGCGCGTGTCGCCACGGCTCATCCAGGCGAGCGCCCGGGAAGCCGAGGACGAGGTGCGACTGGGCCCGCGCCAGCACCTTCTTCGCCTCGCGCGCGGCCTCGGGAGGCGGCTCGGCGGCGACCTTCGGTGGCGGGACGGCCTTCCCGCGCGAGGCGCCGAAGTACTCGCGCGCGAGGGCGAGCACCTCGTCCACCTTCACGTCGCCCACCACGCTGAGCGTGAGCTGGGACGGGTCCATGTGCGCCGCGTGCCACGCGCGCAGCTTCTCCGGCGTCAGCGTCTCCACCGAGGCCTGCTCGCCCAGCGACGGCAGGCGGTACGGGTGCGACTGGTACAGCGTCTTGCCGAACAGGTCGAAGGCCACGCTGGACGGCTTGTCCTCGCGGGTGAGGATGTCCTGGAGCAGCAGCGTGCGCTCGCGGGCGACCTCGACTTCGGGGAAGGACGGGTTGAGGAGGCAGTCCGCGAAGAGGCGGAAGGCCGGCTCGAAGTGGCGCGAGAGGAACTCGCCGCGCAGGCTCACCGAGTTGCGCCCGCCCTGGCCGCCCAGGCTGCCGGCATACGCGTCGATGAGGTGGGAGATGTCCTCCGCGTCATGCGACGGCGTGCCGCGCGTGAGGCAGCGGGTGAGCAGGGTGCTGATGCCGTTGTCGGCCGGCGTCTCGTAGCGCAGGCCCCCGGAGAAGGCGGCGCGCATGGCGAACAGCGGCACCGCGGGCTCCACGCGCACCACCAGCGTCGCGCCCGAGGGCAGCTTCTCCACGATGATGTCGCTGGGGCCGGACGCCGCCGCCTTGGCAATCCGCATGGACGGCTCGCCCGCGGGGACCTTGCGCGGCTTGCGCTCGGGCGGGGGGGCGGCCGGCTCGCGGTCCACCTTGTCGAGCAGCGCGTGCACCTGGGCCTCGGTGAAGTCCGTGCCGGGGGGCAAGAGGCCGGTGACGACGGCGCGGTCGAAGCGCAGGTAGCGCTCCGCCGCCGAGCGCAGGTGCTCGGGCGTCAGGCCCCGCACGGCCTCGTAGTAGCGCGCCTCCGCCTCCAGGCTGCCCATGCCGGACTGGTAGAAGCCCATCTTCCGGGCCACGCCCTGCACCGTCTCGCGCTGGTACACGGCCTCGGCCTCCACCAGCGACTTGGCGGTGGCCAGCTCCTCCGCCGTCACCGGCGTCACGCGCAGCGTGGCCAGCACGCGGGCCGTCTCTTCGATGGCCCGGGCGGCGTGCGCCGGCTGCGTCGTCAGCGACGCGGAGAACAGGCCCGGGTCCCTGGGCGTATAGGCGAAGGTGTGGACGTCGTTGGCCAGGTTGTGGCGGCGCTTCACCTCGCGCACCAGCCGGGACGCGTCGCCCTGGCCGGCAATCATCGCCAGCACGTCCAGCGCGGGCGTGTCCGGGTGGTCCGCCTGGGGAATGCCGAAGGACAGGTGCAGCCACGCCTCCTTCACGTCGTCCGGGCGCAGCAGCACGCGGCGGCCGGTGGGAAGGGGCTCGTCCGGGCGCTTCACCCCGCCTTCGTACGGGCGGCCCCAGTCCCCTCCGAAGATGTCCTCCACCCACTCGCGCAGCTCCGACTCGCGCAAGTCGCCGGACACGGAGAGCACCAGGTTCTTCGGCGTGTAGTGCCGGTGGTAGAACTCCAGCACCTTCTCCCGCGTGAAGCTGCGCACGCTCTGCTCGGTGCCGATGACGGGCAGCTTGTAGGGGTGCACCTGGTAGGCGGTGGAGAACAAGTCACGCGAGGCGCGCCGCGAGGGCGTGTCCTGGCTGCGCTTGATTTCCTCGCACACCACCTCGATTTCGCGGGCCAATTCGTCCGCGTCGAAGGAGGAGCGGCGCACCGCGTCGCCGAGGATGTCCAGGCCCGTGCGGGCGAACTGGCTGGCGATGACGATGTGGTAGACGGTCTGGTCGTAGGAGGTCCAGGCGTTGATTTCGCCGCCGTGGGACTCCACGTCCCGGGCGATTTCACCGGGGCCGCGGCGCTCGGTGCCCTTGAAGAGCATGTGCTCGTGCAGGTGCGCCAGGCCCGCCTGGTCCGGCCGCTCGTCGGCGCTCCCGGCCTTGACCCAGACCTGGAAGGCCGCGACCTTGGCGGCGTGCTGCTCCTCGAAGACAACGGTGAGCCCGTTGGGTAGCGCGTAGCGGATGGCCATAAGGAACGTCCGAAGCTGTCACCGGCCCCCGGGGCCGGCAAGACAAGGTGTGATGTTTTCCCCTACTGGCTAACGTCCGGCCCCCCCGGCGTCGAGGGGACTGTATGGCTGCCGTCCGGCCGGAAGGTCGGAGCAGGCCCTCCCCCTCGCCCTACGCGTCCCTGGTGATGCGCGCCTGTGGGCGGTAACGTGGGCGGGCCCATGCCGTCACCTCCGGAAGAGGTGGATCCGTTCGCGGACATGCTCGAAAGCCTGGGCCTGGACGACACCAGCGCCGGAGCGGCCCCCCCCGCCCCCGTCGCCGCTGTCCCCAGGCCCCAGCCGAAGCCCCCGCCCTCGGCCCCACCGCCCGCTGCTCCGCCACCGCTGCCACCCCGCCGTCCGGCCGCCCCCCAGGCCGCCGCGCCTGCTGGCACGGGTGCGCCCGCCTCCCCGGTGGCGGCCCCCGGTGCGATTGCGTCCGCCCTGGGGACGGCGTCCGCCGTGCCCGCTGGAGGTGCGGCCCCGGCGGCACGCGCCGTGCGGGTGCCGGGCAATGACCCCTTCGGGGAGCCGCCCGAAATCCGGATGCCCATGGGGGGCTCTCCGGAGGAGAAGCTGGAGTACTTCCGCGCCGTCGTCCGCCAGAAGACGGAGACGCTGGGCCGCGCCCGCACCCTGTACGCGGAGCGCGACGGCGAGCTGAACGGGGTGAAGCAGTCGCTGACGCTGGCGCGCAAGGAGGCCGCGGAGGCCAAGTCGCAGCTGGCGGCGGTGAAGGACGCGCCCGCGAAGCTGGCCCAGGTGTCCGAGGCCCTGGCGGGCGCGGAGGCGCGGGCCGCCGAGGCGGAGGCGAAGGTGTCCGCCCTGGAGGCGGAGCTGGCCTCGGCGGAGGCGGACCGCAAGGACTTGTCGCGGGCGCTGGCCGAGGTGGAGTCGGAAGTCCCGCGCCTCACCGCGGACCTGCAGGAGGAGCGCGGCTCGCGCGGGGCGGTGGCCGAGGAGCTGATTGGCGCCAAGGAGGCGCTGTCGCTGGCGCAGGACCGCGTGGCGGAGCTGGCCGCGCAGAAGTCGGAAGCGCAGGGCGCGCTGGAGGCGGTGCAGGAGCAGTACCAGCAGGCCATCGCCGACGTGGAGCGGCTGGGTGGCGAGCTGGAGGCGGTCAGCGCGGAGCGGGAGTCGCTGGCGCTGCGCACCGGGCAGCTCGAGGCGGCGCTGGCGGAGGCGCAGGGCGGGCTGAGCGCGCTGGAGTCCGAGAGCGAGTGGTCCAAGAGCTCGCTGGAGGAGGCGCAGGACCGGGCCCGCACGCTGGAGGCCGAGCGGGACGCGGCGCGCAAGCAGCTGTCGGTGGTGGAGGACGGGCTGCGCGGCCTGCAGGGGCAGGTGACGGAGCTGGAGCGCGCGCTGGCGCTGAAGGACGCGGAAATCGTCGGCCTGCGGGCGGCGCTCACCGCGCGCACGGCGGAGGCCGCGGAGCTGCCCGCGCTGCGCCAGGCGCTGGAGGGGCGCACCGCGGAGCTGTCGAAGCTCAACGCGCGGCTGGAGGCCGAGGTCTCCAAGGCGGCGGAGCGGACGCAGGCCCTGGAGGAGGGGCTGTCCCAGGCCAGCGAGCGCGCGCAGGTGGCCGAGGGCGAGGCCGCGGCGCTGAAGGAAGCGCTGGAGGTGGCCGAAGTCGAGCAGGTGTCGCTGCGCGACAGGATGGAGTCGGACGCGGCGGCGCTGGGCGAGGCCGTGCACCAGGCCGAGGCCCGGGTGGCCGAGCTGTCCGGCGCGGTGGAGGCCGCGCAGGTCGAGCGCGAGGAGCTGAAGAAGCAGCTCGCCGCGACGGAGATGAAGGTCGCCACCAAGGACGCCGAGCGCGTGGGCCTCGCCGCCCGCGTGTCCATGCTGGAGGCGGCGTCCGCGCAGCGCGAGGCGGAGCTGGCCCGGCTGCAGGGGGCGCTGACGCAGGCGCAGAGCGCCGCGGCGCAGGCGCAAGAGGAAGTGTCGCTGGAGCGGGTGCGGCGCGAGGCGGCGGAGGCCGAGCGGGCGGACGCGGAGGTGAAGGCGGCGGAGGCCGAGGCGCGCGTGGACGCGCTGACGGTGGGGCAGGGCGGCGCCGAGGCGAAGCTGGCGGAGCTCCAGGAGGAGCTGGAGGGCGCGCGAGCGGAGGCGGACAAGTCGGAGCGCCTGCAGCAGCAGGTGAAGATGCTGGAGGGCGCCCTCCAGGCGGCCAAGGCCCAGACGGCGGCGGCCAGCAAGACGGACGCGGCCCGCGCGGAAGCCGAGGCGAAGCTGTCGCAGGCGGGAGTGGCCCGGGCGGAAGCCGAGGCGAAGGCGACGCAGGCGGGCGCGGCGCGAGCGGAGGCCGAGGCGAAGCTGGCCCAGGCGGGCCAGGCCCGGACGGACGCCGAGGCGAAGGCGACGCAGGCGGCGAGTGCGCGCGCGGCGGCGGAGGCGAAGCTGGCGCAGGCGGAGGCCTCCCTGAAGGCCGAGCAGGAGGCCCGCAAGGCGCTCGAGGAGAAGCTCGCGGGGGCGGCGGCCTCGGCGGCCCCGGCCGACTGGGAGTCCGAGCGCGAGGGGCTCAAGGCGGACGTCGCCAACCTGAAGCGCAAGCTGATGGCAGCCGAGACAGCGCTCGAGAACGCGGCTGGCTACAAGGCGAAGATTGCCCGGCTGGAGGCGCAATTGAAGGGCAAGAAGTAGAGGTTTCCCCCTCATGCCCTTCGACGCGCCGGTGGACTCACTCACGGGGATGCAGGCGGCCCGCTTCGGGCTGTACCTGCACTTTCCCTATTGCCTGGCGAAGTGCCCGTACTGCGACTTCGCGGTGGCGGTGGCGCGGCAGGTGCCCGAGGAGCGCTACGCGCGCGCGGTGCTCACGGAGCTGGACTCGCGGGTGGCCGCCCTGCCCTCGCTGAAGGGCAAGCCGCTGGAGTCCATCTTCCTCGGCGGCGGCACGCCCTCGCTGTGGCACCCGCGCTACGTGGCGCAGGTGCTGGAGGGAATCTCCTCGCGGCTGTCGGTGTCGCCCAACGTGGAGGTGTCGCTGGAGGCCAACCCGGAGCGCGCGGACGCCGAGCGCTTCGCGGGCTACCGGGCGGCGGGGGTGAATCGTCTGTCATTGGGCGTGCAGTCCTTCCAGGCGGAGACGCTGAAGGCGTTGGGGCGCGCGCACGACGCGGCCATGGTGGAGGGGGCGGTGGACGCGGCGCGCCGGGCGGGCTTCGACGTCGTGGCCATGGACTTCATCTACGGGGTGCACGGCCAGTCGGTGGCGCAGGTGGAGGCGGACGCGAAGCGGGCGGTGGCGCTGGCGCCCGAGCACCTGTCCACGTACGCGCTGACGGTGGAGCGCGAGGTGCTGGCCGAGGACACGCCGCTGTCGAAGCGGCTGAAGCGCGGCGAGCTGGAGTTGCCCCCGGACGACGACGTGGTGGCGATGGCCCGCGTGGTGCGCGAGGTGTACGGGGCGGCGGGGCTGCACCGGTACGAGGTCTCCAACCACGCGCTGCCTGGCTACAGCTCACGGCACAACGCGCTCTACTGGACGGGCGGCGAGTACCTCGCCCTGGGCGTGGGCGCGTCCGGGATGCTGCTTACGCCCACGCCGCACCGGTACGTGAATCTGCGCAGCGCGGAGAAGTACCTCGTGGAGGCGGAGGCCGGGCGGCTGCCGGAGGAGGGCCGCGAGGCGCTCGGGCCGGAGGAGCTGTTCGCGGAGAGGCTGGCCATGGGCCTGCGGCTGGTGTCCGGGGTGGACTGGGAAGCGGTGTGCGAGCGGTACGGCCAGAAGGTGGAGCCCCGGCGCGCGGAGGTGGCACGGCTGGTGGAGCACGGCTTCGCGACGCTGAAGGACGGGCGGCTGGCCTTGACGGAGAAGGGCGCGGACGTGCACAGCGCCGTGTGCGCGCGGCTGCTCTGACACCGTCTGGCTGCTCGATTCCTACTGTCCCGGGTGGGCGTCAGCCCTCCCATACCTGCCGGAACTCGATTCCCCTGAGGCCAGCGGCGCGCCACTGCTCCACGAACTCCTCGCCCATGAACAGGGGGCTGGGGTGGAGGCTTGTGACCTTGAAGGCCTGCGATGTCTGAACAAGGGGTTTACGAAATACGTGCCTGGTGACCTGCCAGATGCGTCCATCGTTGAGCCGCTTGACGCTCGAGGCCTCTTCGTCGAGCGCATCGAGTACGTGCAAGGGATTGAAGACGCGTAGCTCGGCCTGCTCGCATGCCAGGGGTAGCAGCTCGCCATGGTTCATGAGGAGTGGCTTCAACAGTTCAATGGCATTCATCCTGAGAACGAGCATGCTGTTGAACAGAAATGGCGCATCCGCCCGGTGCAGGAGACGACGCCGCTCGCCTTGGTTGATGAGTTTCACGGCAAAAGGAGCCCAGGTGTCCCCGCGTGGGGTCCCATTGATGAGCTCGTCAATCAACGCGTAGCTGTCAGGATGGGCTGGCTGAACGAACTCGCAATGCTCCTCTCCGTCAAACGTAAATAGCTTCAGAGGTGGCTCCATGTTGTTCATGGGAAGGTGCCAGAAAGCATTTGCTGTCTCAGGCTTGTGAGGATGTCGATTAATACCGAGGGTGTCGAGCCCACCAATAACGTCGCGGAGAGGGACGTGCGCCATGCGGTCATCTGGCGCAAGACGAACTTCGGCACCCAGAGCGAGGACGGCAGCCACTTCGTCGAACGCATCCTCACCGCCGTGATGAGCCTCAGGAAGCAGGAGCGCAACGTGCTCGACTATCTCACGGCTGCCCTCGAAGCTCATCTCCACGGCACTCCCGCGCCCTCGCTGCTGCCCGGCTCGTAATCTCAGTTCACGCTCACAGTCGCCTGCCCCCGTGAACGCTTACCGCACGCCAACACTGAACTCCCGCCACTCAGGCATGCTGCTCATCTTGTCCTCCACTGGGCGCCGTCACCCGCTCGAACGACACGCCCAGGTTCCCGACCTTTTCGAGGGCTGCCTTGACGTCGTCCGACACGACGAACGCAGTCTTGAACTTCTTCAGCCGAAAGACATGAGCGCCCTCGGTTTTCGAGGGGTCGATGCGGAGGCCGTAGACCCAGCGGTACTCGCCCTCGTATTCAGGGAAAGAGCCCTCGGGATGGTGCTGCACTTCTCGGCATTTCGCTTCATCGATGCAATCAACAACCTTGGTTGCATTGACAACGAAGTACTGCTCGGATTCTCCCTCTATAGACACCGGAAAGAGCTGAACATCGTCGGGAGCCAGTGTCCTGAAGACGTTCGCGACTTCTTCGCTGACGATGGGGGCTTTCTCTATCACAGAGAACACAAACGTTCGCTTCCTGCCAGGATGTGAAATCTGGGCCTTGATGGGCCCAGGTGCTGGAAGCACGCGACCCTCTGCGAACATCCAAGGCTCATCAAACGCCTCACCGGAATCCCGTGTCGGCGTTTCAATGAGCCACTGGGGTACATCGCCCATTTCAACCCAATGAAATTGAGGCTCCACCTCACCCCTCCACTTTGACAATGAAGTTTCGCAACTCAGAGCCTTGCGTCAGAAGCTCGTTGGCAATGCTTGCAAGCTCCTCCATCAACCTCGCGCGACAGGTCTCATGTGTCTTGCAGCGACTGACGGCATCCTGTAGCCGACTCACGACCTTCTTGTGATACAGCTCGGGGTGAGGCCCTTCGTGGCCATTGAGCCGCACCTTGTTTGCCGCGTCCTCAAGCGTCATGCCGGCCTTCTTGAAAATCTTCTCGCATATTGGCGTCCAAGGACCCCCTGTAACATCCGAAGTCGGGTTCTTGTTCGTGCAGATGTGATGAACGGGCCCCACCTCGTCACCGGGAAACCGCCCATCTGAGTACATCGCCAGCGCAGCGGCTGCTCCAGGCGCCAGGGCAACGTTCAGAACACCCGCGGCGGGCATCGCGATGGAGGTCACGCCGCCGCTCATGGCTGCCCCGAGCTGGAAGCCGGCCTCAGCCTCTGCCCGAACGGCCGCCTGGGCGAAGCCGGGGAGCTTGGGCCCCTGGGCCGCCATCGCACCCTTTCCGCCGAGGGCTGCAGTGACCAGCAGCACCAGGACGCGCGTGCCGTTCGTGCCGAGCACTTTTCCGAAGCGGTGGCCGATGTCCTGCAACTCGATGATGCTCGTGGCTCTCTCTGCGTCGTCCCACAACCGGACGAAGCCTCGCCCCATCTCCCAGACCGGCACGACACCAAGGTACGCAACCATCGCTGCCGTCAGGGCCACCGCGACGACCTTGGTGACGGGCTCGGGAAGGGCCATCGTGAGAAGCACGGTGAGGGCCGCCGACGTCACCATGGCCTTGAGTGCGGCCGGGTTCAGCAGCTTGCCTACTTCAGCCTCGACGCCTTCCCACACCGTATCGAGCGCGAAGGACAACGCCATCAGCGTCCGGTCCTTGCGCGAGAACGTCAGTCCCGTCCCGCCCACGAGGGGCAGGCAGTCATCTGGGTCGGGGCAGATGCGCGCATACAACGACTCGGGGGTACCGTCCGCCCCCGAAGCCGCGATGCCCTTCGAGGACGCAAGCAGGGTCCTGGACCGGGCCCAGCTACGTTGGTCCGCCGCATCGGTCTCGCGGAAGGCAACGTCCATGCGCAGGTCGAGGATGAGCCGCGTGAGGGCAGCCTTGAACTCCGCCTCGTTCACCTCGACCGGCTCAACGTCCACCGACTCGTGGATGACTCGCTGCCCATTCCCAGCATCTATTTGGACGACACGAGTGGCCGCACACCCCGACGCGAGCAGCAACAACGCGACAACTCCGACTGGACGCACAGGAACCCCCGAAGCCGGACCACCTGGAAGACTATAGAGGAGGGATAGGGGCCTGATTGAGGGTGCGGGCGGTTGTAGAGGGGCTGAAAAGGGCCGCATGGGGGACGCGGGCCTGACGTGCCTGGAGCCGCCCGCATAGCACTGGGTATAGAGCGACCGACGTGTCGGCGGAGCAGGTCAGCGCCTCCCTCGCAGACGACCCTCCGGTTCATCGAGCACCCGGGTGCGTAAACGGCTGCCAGGCTGCAAGCCCGGGTTGCTGCCGTCCCGGCGAGCCAGCGGAACGCGCATCCCGTCTGTACGGCGCATCCTCACCCTGTGCGCGTTCTCGCCCTGATACCGTGCGGCGCCTGTGAAGGAGCCAAGGGGCGAATGAGCAAGTGGATACTGTGGGTGTTGCTGACGATGCTGACGGGCAGCCCGTGGGTGGCGCTGGCGTTGATGGTGGTCATCGTCTTCACGGCGGACCGCTTCACGTGGCAGCTCTTGCCCAGCCCGGTGCGGATGCTCAAGCGCTTCCAGCGCGCGGGACACCTGGCCGGCGTCATCCTCACCAACCCGCATGAGCGGCGCGCCCGGCACGAGCTGGCGGACATCCGCGTGGCGCAGAAGCGGTACGCGGAGGCGGTGGACATCCTCAAGCCCAACCTCGAGGCGGGCGACGACGACGTGGACACGCTGTACCTGCTCGGCGTGGCCTACCTGGGCGCCGGGGACTCGCAGCGGGGCGAGCTGTTGCTGGACGAGGCGGAGCGGCTGGACGAGGGCTACCAGCTCGGCGCCATCCACCTGGAGCGCGGCCGCTTCCGGCTGAAGCGCGGGGACGCGAAGGGCGCGGTGGAGGCGCTGGAGCGCTTCAACACCGTGCGGCACGGCTCGGTGGAGGGGCGCTACCTGCTGTCCCAGGCGCTGGCGAAGGCGGGGCGGGCGGACGAGGCGCAGCGGATGCGCGAGCTGTCGTGGAGCGACTACGTGGTGGCGCCGCGCTTCCAGCGCCGCCGGGAGCGCAAGTGGGCCTGGCGCGCGCGTCCCAGCCGGCCGCTGATGTACGCCGCGGCGCTGGCCGTGGTGCTGGGCTCCGCCGGCTGGGTGATGCGCCAGGTGCAGTCCAACCCGCCCACGTACGGCCACGGGTACTACGATGAGGCACCCACGGCCTCGGGCCTGGAAGAGGACCTGGGCGAATAGCGCCGCACCGGAGGCACCCACCGCATGTTCCCCACGCCCTCGCAGGTGCTCCGTCAGCGCGACGGCACGCTGGCCGACACGCCCTTCCCGCTGCTCCTGCACTCGCTCATGGTGGAGGAGCGCACCTGCACGCTGGAGCTGAAGGTGCGCCAGCGCGAGAAGCGCATCGTCTTCGAGGACGGCGCGCCGGTGGCGTGCCAGTCCAACCTGCTGCACGAGACGCTGGGCAAGTACCTCGTGGAGAAGGGGCGGCTCGCCGAGGCGGACTACCAGAAGACGCTGGCGGAGAGCGTGTCGTCGGGCCTGCAGATGGGCGCGCTGCTCATCCAGAAGGGGCTCATCAGCCCCTTCGACCTCTACAAGCAGCTGCAGGCCAACCTCGCGCACAAGCTGCTCGACTGCTTCCGGTGGACGGACGCGAAGTACCGCCTCATCGCGGACGTGGAGACTCCGGACGCGAGCGTGCGCATGAACACCGCGCAGCTCATCCTCACCGGCGTGGCCAGCGTGATGCCCTTCGACGCGGTGGCCACGCACTTCACCTTCACCGACGAGCGCCGCTTCGGGCAGATGCCCGGCGTGGAGGCGGGACTGAAGCTGTCCTCCAAGGACGCGCGCCTCTTCCAGGCCCTGCGCCAGCGCCCCACCTTCAACGAGCTGCTGGAGCGCACCGGCTTCGACACGGAGACGGTGCTGCGGCGGCTGTACGCGCTGTGCCTGCTGGAGGTGTCGGGCTTCTCGGAGGACGTGGACGAGCGCGCGGCGAAGCTGGCCGCCGCAGCGCCGGCCCCGGTGCCAGAGCCGGTGGCCGTCCCCGTGCCCGTGGAGACTCCGGCGCCCGTGCCCGTGGCGCAGCAGCCCCAGGGCACGCCCTTCTCCGACGAGGACGAGGCGGCGCGCAACGCGCTGGTGAGCGCCTTCCTCGCGCACCGCAGCAAGGACCCCTTCACGCTGCTGGAGGTGCCGGAGGACGTGCAGCCGGTGCCGCTGCGCAAGGCGTTCTTCGCCTGGGCGGACCGCCACTCGCCGCTGCGCTTCCAGACGCCCGAATTGCGCGAGAAGGCCGAGGCGTTGCTGGCCGCGTACGCGAAGGCCTTCGGCGCGCTGTCGGACGCGGAGCAGAACCTGCTCTGGCGCAAGCGGCGCGCCGCGCAGCGGGAGAAGGAGCGCGGCACCAACCGGCCCAGCACGGCGGAGCAGTTCCGCATCCGCACGGACCTGTTGGACGCCAGCACCCAGTTCGACGAGGCGAAGCGCCGGCTGGACGCGCGCAACTTCGCGGGCGCCTTCGAGTACTTCGAGTACGCGTGCGACATCGACCCGAAGCCGCTCTACAAGGCCCACCGCGCCTTCGCGCGCTACCTGATGAAGCCGGAGGCGCATGGCCGGCTCGCGCTCCAGGAGCTACAGGACGTGGTGCGCCAGGAGCCGGGCCTGGAGGAGGGCTGGGCCTTCCTCGGAGAAGTGGCGCAGGGCGAGGCGCAGTGGCCGTTGGCGGAAGACGCCTTCCGCAAGGCCTTCAAGCTCAACCCCAAGAACCGCCGCTACGTGGAGCTCATCCAGGAAATCGTGAAGCGCCGGTAATTCCCTGCTTCAGCGGCAGGCGAGCAGGCGGGGAGCGGCCCTGTTTTCGTAGCGAATGGGAAAATGGCTGGGGCCTGACGTCTACACCTTCCGTGGAACCACTTAGGGCATGCGCTGCGTCTGTCTGTTTGCAGCGAGGCTTCACTGTCCGGGCGTGCTCGCGCGGCCACTTGTCGGAATTGCCCCATGTTGGAAACCCCAAGTAGTTTCCGCACATGCGTCGCTCGACGAATCCACTCCGCGCGGGGACGGAGACCCAGTCGGGCCAGGCCGCGGTGGAGTCCGCCATCGTCCTGCCGCTGTTCGTCTTCCTCATCCTGGGCATCCTCCAGCTGGGGCTGATGCACCAGGCGCGGCTGATGACGAAGTACGCCGCCTACAAGGCGGTGCGCGCCGGCTCGCTGCACAACGCCAACGTCGACGTGATGGAGAAGGCCGCGCTCGCGGTGCTGCTGCCCATGGTGGGCACCCGCACGGGCGGCCAGGACGGCATCGAGGTCATCCGCCCCGTCGGCAGCGCGAGCGAGTTCGAGACCAAGTGGAACGAGCTGTCGACGAACGAGATGCCCGGCGTCTCGCTGAAGTACGCGGAGGTCACCATCTGCGGGCCGATAAAGTCGGACATCACCTCCGGCTCGTCGGAGCTGGACTTCGATGACCCGAAGAACACCAGCCCGGACGGGTGGCGGGAGAGCACGCGCACCAAGCTGCGCGTCCAGGTGACCTTCAACTACCGGATGATCATCCCCTTCGCGGACTGGGTCATCTACCACGCGGCCCGCGGGCGTGAGGTGACGTCCGTGCTGCGCATGGGGAAGATGAAGCAGGCGGAGAAGGACAAGGTGCAGGGGCGCAGGTTCGCGAGCGCCGGCAAGTCGGAGAGCACGTACGACGACGCGGCCGCGCAGGACGTCTACATCATGCCCATCCGCGCCACCTACACCATGCGGATGCAATCCAACTTCTACCTGAACAAGAACAGCCTGCCCGAGAGCAACCTATGCAAGTTCCCGTTCTCCTACGAATGAGGATGAGGGCACGCCGCGGGCAGGCCATGGTGCTCAGCGCCCTGTCCCTCCTGGTGCTCGCGCTGATGGTGACGCTGAGCTTCAACCTCAGCCATGCGCTGCGCCAGAAGATGAGCCTGCAGCAGCACAGCGACGCGCTGGCCTACTCCATGGCGGTGCTGGAGGCGCGCGCGCTCAACTACTACGCGGTGGGCAACCGGGCCATCGCCGGCTCGTACGTGGCCATGAACAGCATCCACGCGTACGTGGCCGCCGCCAGCGTCACGGGCGAGATGATGCGCGCGGCGCGCAACAACTTCTACCAGATTGCCGCCATCGAGGTGATTCGATGCATGTGTTACACCTGTATCGAGCACTGCTTCCACGCCGCCGAGGCGGTGCAGATTGCCAGCCGGTTCAGCCAGGAGGGCAGTGACTACGACAAGCAGGTCCGAGGCGGGGAGACGGGCTTCGTCAACGCCATGAAGGGCCTGGACCTCATGGTGGACAACCTCCACATCGCCCAGCGGTCGGTCCACGACAACACGCTCAAGTCGGTGAAGGACGGCAGGAGCGGCGGGCTGGAGCAGCTGACGGAATACAACGCCCCCGGCGCCACCTTCCTGGCGCAGCAGGTGGGCGGCATGAACGCCAACGAGTTCAACTGCGCGGTGGATGGCATGGACTGCGAGGGCAGCGTGGAGAGCACCGAGCCCGAGGCCCGCGCGCGGGTGATGACGGAGGTGGCCAACGCGAGCCGCTCCGGCTGGCCGGCGACGCGTGAGACGGGCGGCATGCCCTCCATCCAGATTCCTCCGTACCTGCACTCGGACTTCATGGACAAGTTCGAGGACATCCCCAACGAGGGCAACTACCAGGTGCTGCGCCACGTGGGCACGGCGAAGACGGTGCAGGACAAGGGCGAGGTCAACGGCTCCGGCCAGCAGGGCGGCAACTCGGGCCTCGTGGTGGCGGCGTCGGAGGAGGGGATGATCTTCCACAAGTGGAAGCACGGCGTGGGCACGTCGCCCTACTCGGCGGAGGTCTGGAGCGACCAGAGCAACGGCGGCCACGAGCCGAGCGGCGCGCACTCGGGCCAGCACCCGTTCGAGGGCGTCAACGCCCGGGCGCTGACGGCCTGCTCGCAGTCCGGCAACTGCTTCATGAAGTTCCGCGCCAACCCCTCCGCGACGCGGGACTGGGGCCAGCCGCGCGTGTACAGCTACGTCACCAAGCAGTTCCGGGGCGGGGACCCGAAGAAGACGCCCTGGGAGCTCAACTCCTCCGCCACGCTGGAGTTCAAGCACGGCGCGCAGGGCTCGGGCAGAATCACCCTGTCCGCGGACGAGGGCGTGGGCCTGTCCAAGGCGCTCGTCTACTACCACCGCTTCGGGGAGAACGGCTGGCGCGAGCCGCCCAACCTCTTCGGCCCCTACTGGCGCGCGAAGCTGCACCCCTTCCGGGACGGTGACGAGGCGGGGCAGGTGCTGGAGGCGGCGGGCAACCAGGACGCGGCCCAGCTGGCGCGCGTGCCGGGGGTGTCGCTGTGAGGCGCGCGCAGGCCCGTGCGGCCCGGGGCGCCGCCTCGGTGGAGCTGGCGCTGAGCATGCTGGTCATCATCCCCGTGTTCCTCTACTCGCTCTTCCTGGACGACCTGCTGCGCCACACCCTGGATGCGCAGGAGGCCGCGCTCGCCACCGTCTGGGACTACGTGGTCCAGGACTACGCCAAGGCGCCGCAGGGCGGCGAGAGCTTCGCGGGCTTCGGCATGGTCCAGGGCTACGCGCGCCAGACGTACTGCGACCACGAGTCGGGCATCGACAGCTTCGAGACGGGCCCCAATCCCCGCGAGTGCGGGGACGAGGAAATCCACCACCAGGAAATCGTGTCCCACGCCTGCTGGCTCAACCCCGGCTCCCAGCAGGTGGAGTGCACGCTGAACGGGGGCGGCTCCGAGGTGGGCGCGTACGGGGTGTCGATGCACCAGTCGTACATGGACGAGTACGGCAAGGGTGGCCTCATCCGCTGCTCGGCGCGCATCGGCGTGCAGAACTACCTCTTGCAGCGCAGCGTCTTCGCGGAGTTCTCCAGGGTGGACCTGGCCAAGGACAAGCAGGACAAGGGCGCGGGCGTCCACAACAACGCCCGGGGCGGCACGTACCAGGCGGACCCGGGGGGCGTGGCCGGCGACGTCTACCTGCTGCCGTGGGAGCGGCTCTCCGTCGTCACCGACACCTGGGCGCTCACCGAGCCCGCCGACATCCGGCCCGGCGCGAAGTCGGGGGAACTCTTCGAGCGCGTGTCCCACCTGTACAAGCACCAGGAGAACCAGGGGTACTCGGACATGCAGCAGGCGGCCTCCGACTACGTCGAGGAGGCCATCAGCAACAAGCTGCTCGAGGACAACATGAGCCTGGACGGCAAGCCCGCGGGCGATGACCCGCGCGAGGCCAGCATGGCCATCAAGGCGTTCGGGGACGGCCCGCCGGAGGAGAGCATCACCCAGCAGGGCAGCTCGCAGAGCTACTTCAACAGCGAGTGGCGCGACTGGGACCAGGACGGCAACGAGAAGACCTGGGATGCGCGCAGCACCGGGTACATGGGGTGCAAGCCCGAGGAGCCCTGCTGATGGTGGCGGCGTCCGGGCGGGCCGTCCGCATCCCCGCCCTCCTGTTCTCCGTGGCGGTGGTGGGCGGCCTCATCGGCTTCGCCTGGGAGCGCGTCTCGTACGGCGGCAGCGCGCCGTCGGGAGAGTGGGAGCCGCCAGCGTTCCCCGGGCACGGCGAGGAGGGCTCCACGCGCGGGCTGACGCGCACGCCGGCCGAGGAGGCCATCCTCCAGCGGGCGCTGTCGCACTTCCCGCCCTACCCGCGAACGAGCAGCCGCCCCGAGGTCCTGGCGGCCGACTACCTGGGACCGGACACGTCCATGGCGGTGGCGTGGTTCTCCACCCGGGACACGCCGGCGCAGGTGCTGGGGCACTACGCGAAGGTGCTGCTGGACATGGGGCTGCCCGTCGTCCGGGAGACGCACGGGGACAATGGTGGGTACGTGGGCTACTGGAGCCCGGACTCGCTCGAGGTGCGGCTGGTGTCGGTGCTGGCGCAGGGCGGGGAGACGCTGGTCTTCGTGTCGTCCGGACAGGTGAAGGGGTTGTTGGAGCGGGGCCGGGGCGTGCCGGCGTGGGTGCCGGTGCCGTCGGGGCTCATGGAGCCGATGGCGATGACGTTCGACATGGAGGGGGCCACGCACCAGGTGGTGTCCGGGAAGATGCCGGAGGACACGCTCGGAGGGGCGGAGGCGCGGTACCGGGCGGTGCTGCGGGAGCAGGGCTGGCAGGCGGGGGGGACGGAGCCGATACAGACGGGGGGCGTCGCCTTCGAGCTGGAGCGGCAGGGCACTCGGGGCCGGGCGGTGCTGCGCGAGCGTGCTCCGGGCGTGGAGCTGCAGTTGTCCCTGCTGCGACGGGGCGGCACGCCATGACGGGATTCTGGAGGGTAGGACCGATGAAGATGACCCAGGGGGCGCTGGCCGTGCTGGCCGGGCTGGGGGTGTGGCTCGCCGCCGGGCCCGCGGGCGCGGCGGATGCGTGCACGCGCAGGTGTGAAGACGACGCGGTCGCCTTCGACGATACCTGCAAGCAGATAGCGAAGGCGGGCGCGGCCCTGGCGAAGTGCCAGAAGCTCGTCGCGGACACGAAGAAGAAGTGTCTGGAGGATTGTGAGAGCGCGGCGAAGGCGCCGCCTCCTCCTGCCAAGGTACCGGTGCCTGGGAACGCTCCCGCGCCCGCTGGAGGTGGGAAATGAAGGCCGGGTTGCTCGCGAGAGCGCGCGGTCAGGCGATGGTGGAGTACTCCGCCATCACCGCCGCGATGCTGGGCTTCACCGTGCTGGGCTGGCCGTTCCTGGTGCAGCTCATCAACGGCCTGCAGCGGTACTTCCAGGGCATCTACTACATCATCCAGTCGCCCATTCCCTGACGGCTGTCAGAGGTTTCGGAGGACGCTCGCCGTCTTGAAGCTCGCCGTGGCCGGGTGGTTCTCCCAGGGAACGGGTGTGCGACGCCGAGCGCGTCGGCGATGTCCTCGAAGAGGGAGCGGGCGAGGCGGACACGGTCCGCGTGCTCGAACACCTGTCTCCACGCGAGATGGCTCAGGGCGGCGGCTCCTCCGCGTGTTTCCGCGTAGCGGTCCGTGAGGGGGTTCGTCGGCTCGCAGAGGAAGCGCAGGTAGTGCTTTGGATGCCGGGCGCGCTCCGGGTTCGCCCAGGACTTCCGCTTCTGCTGGTGCGGGACGTTGGGGTGTTGAAGGAAATCCGGGTCGTCCGTGAGGAAGTCCTCCAGGTCGGGCGCGGTGGTGGTGTCGAGGCGTGCAGGCCGTGTTGCTCCTGCGCGCTTGAGCGCCTCGGGCTCGGCGAAGAAGTAGGCCTCGACCATGGGCGCGAACAGGTGGAACGAGCAGCGTTCCCGGACGCGGTCGACAACCTTCAGGCGCGTGGCTTCCGACGACCAGTCGTGGGTTTCGAGATGCCGGCGGACTGCGTCCCGGACGCGGCTCCCGACCAGCTCGGGATGGGGCGCATTGACGAGCTCCAGGTCATCGATGGCCAGCACCAGAGTAGGTGGCTCGTCCTCCACTGCCGCGACGATGTTCCTGGCGAACTTATCGAGCGTCGTCGGTACGTTCGACTCCGGTACGTCCCGCAGGTCAGCGCTGGTGAAGGACTCGATGCGGTTGAGAACTTCGAATCGGGCCTCGGGGAAGATGCGTCCCAGGGAGTCCGCCAGGGCCTTCTCTTCGCACTTCCCCGTCACCAGCAGCCCGACACGTGCGCTCACTCTTCTTCGACCCCTGTCGGCGCTCCGTATTGGAGGCGCTCGTAGAGGTCTCCGAGCGAGAAGTGTGCCAGCCAGTTCCGCGTCTTGAGCTTGTCGAGCGGCACCGGCAATACGTCGTGGCCCGGCTCCATGACGAAGACCTTCTCGGGATGTTCCTTGAAGGTATCGAGCAGGACGGGCGAGTGGGTCGCCAGGAGCACGGTGACATCGTGCTTGTCAGACCACTCCCTGAATGCCGCGACCAACTGCCGGATGGCGAAGGGGTGCAGCGCGTTTTCCGGCTCATCGACCGCTACGACGGAGTGCTCCTCCGTAGACGCGATGGCGCAGAGATGGATCATCATGACGAGGAATCCATCCGGCAGCAGGCTGGGTGTCAGTGTGTCTCCGCGCGGCGTATGTACCTCGCACGAGACGATGTTGGCGGCGATGGGGAAGGAGAAGTCCTCCATCAACTCTGGGAAGCAGGTTCGCAGGTTGTCCGTGACGAACCGGATGCGCTCAGCCTCGTCCCGCCGGTTGCGCCAATTCATCAGGACCGAGAAGACGTTGCGTCCATCCTTTGCGAGCGTCAGCTCCCCGCTCAGTCGAGAGCCCTCGGTGCGCAGGGATGGGAGCGAGTAATGACGGTGGTGACGGTAGCCACCCATCCTCGACATGAGGCCCAGGACATCCTCTTTGGAAGTACCGAGGACCAGCTCATCGGGGACGTGGCGGAACAACCGGTCATCCGGCAGATGAGACCCATGACGTCCGGCCGAGGGACTCTCTCGGTTCTGCTCGAAGATGACCGTATTGTCCTTCAGGAACTTCTCGGTGAAGGGAATGCGAGCCCCTCCGGGGCCGAGGCTGACTTCCGGCTGGAACGTCCAATGGATGTTTCCGAGCCGGGCGCCAAAAAGGACCGGTTCATCATCAGGCGCTCCGAAGTGACGCAGGCCATGGGCGCCACCGTGCTGCTCCAGCGCCCTGGTGAAGCCCTGGCTCACCGCATCGCTCAAGAGCTGGAGCACATCGATGAGCGTCGTCTTGCCGCTACCGTTGGGCCCCACGACGGCGCACACACCCGAGGGCGTCCATTCGACGCGGCGCAGGCCACGGAAGTTGCGCACCTCCAGCGTGAACTCCATGAACCGCCTCCTCACCTCAAACTGAAAACGCCCCTCCGGCGATGATGGGCATCTGGCCGGAGGGGCGCCACATTCTTCTCTGGAACCGCCCGGAGCCTTCTACGGCTTCACGGTGGTGACGAACTCCGCCTTCCCACCAGCCACCTTCAGCACCACGGCCTCCTTCACCGCGTCGCGATTCGCGTCGAGCGTGATGCGGCCGGAGATGCCCGGGAAGTCCTTCGTCGCGGCAATCGCGTCGCGCAGGGCCGGGCCGCTCAAGTCAGGAGCGCGCTTCATCGCTTCAATCGCCACCTGGGCCGCGTCGTACGCCAGCACGCCCACGCTGTCCGGCACGCTGCCATAGGTCTGCTTGTACTTCGCCAGGAACTGCTGGAGCTTCGGGTCCGGGTTGTCCGGCGAGTAGTGGTTGGAGAAGTAGCTGCCCTCCAGCGCGGAGCCGCCCAGCTCGAAAAGCTTGTCGGAATCCCAGCCGTCACCGCCCAAGAGCGGCACCTTCAGCCCCACCTCGCGCGCCTGCCGCGCGATGATGCCCACGTCCGTGTAGTACCCCGGCACGAAGACGGCCTCCGGCTTGAGCTGCTTGAGCGCCGTGAGCTGCGCGCGGAAGTCCGTGTCACCCTTCGAGTAGCTCTCGTCCCCGACGACCTTGCCGCCGAACTCCGTGAACTTCTCGTTGAACACGTCCGCCAACCCCATGGAGAACGCGCTCTTGTTGTCGCGCAGCATCGCCACCTTCGACAGCTTCAGGTTCTCCCGGGCGAACTTCGCCATGACGAGGCCCTGGAACGGGTCGATGAAGCAGACGCGGAAGATGTAGTCGCCCTTCTTCGTCACCTCGGGGCTCGTGGACGTCGGCGTAATCATCGGCACCTTCGCCGCCTGTGCCTTCTCCGCCATCGCCATGGACACCGAGGACGCCGCCTCGCCCAGGATGACCACCACCTTGTCCTGGGTGATGAGCCGCGTCACCGCCTGGGCCCCTTCCTCCGGACGGCCCTGGCTGTCGTACACGCGCACGGCCAGCTTCTTGCCCTTCACCCCACCCGCCGCGTTGGCCTCGTTGATGGCCATCTCGATGCCGTTGCGCGCGGAGACGCCGAAGGTCGCCTCCGAGCCCGTCAGGCTGCCCACCTCGCCCAGCAGGATGGTGTTCGCATCCGCCGGGGCCGGGCCGGGCGCCTGGGCCCCGGCGCTCTGGCCGCCCGGCGCGGGCTCGGCGGGCGCGGGCGTGGACTTCTTCTCGCAGGCCACCGCGGCCAGGGCCAGGGTGGCGAGCAGCAGCAGGGGACGACGCATCGTGTGGGCTCCTCCGGGACGGGGCCTGCCACCCTAGCCCTCTCCTACCTGCCCTCCAACCAGCGGCTCCCGGCCAGTGCCTCAAAATGCAATGTGGACTGAACTGGTCCACATTACATATGACGCCCCCCGGGAGTCCCGGGGCCCCCGCAGGTATCCGACCCGGAGAGGAGACACCCGCACCCATGCTTCGGATGAGCAAGATGACCGACTACGGCATCGTGCTGATGACCGAGCTGGCTCGCGCGGAGGGTGACACGCGCACCACCCGCGAGCTGGCGGCGCGCACCCGCGTGCCGTTGCCCTCGGCCAGCAAGGTGCTCAAGAGCCTGCTCCAGGCGGGCCTCGTGGTGTCCCACCGCGGAGCCAACGGCGGCTATGGCCTGGCTCGCCCACCGGCCGAGCTCACCCTGGCGGAGCTCGTCACTGCGCTGGAGGGCCCCGTCGCCCTCACCGAGTGCGGCGTCCACACCTCGGGCGGCGCCCCGTGCGAGCTGGAGTCCGTGTGCCACGTGCGCGGCCACTGGCGCCTCATCAACACCGCGATTCAAGACGCGCTGGGCCGGCTGACGCTGGCGGACCTCGTCGCCCCCGCGCCCCGCATCCCCGAGCGCCTGGTGGGCCTGGGTGTGCCGTCGCGGCCCGCGGCTCCGGCCGGCGCCGCCCCCACCGCTTCCGCTTCCGCCACAGGAGTCCGTTCATGAGCACCGACACCCTCCAGGAATTGACCCGCCGCCCGTACGAGGCCGGCTTCGTCACCGAGGTGGAGTCGGACACCTTCCCCCCGGGGCTGAGCGAGGACGTCATCCGCCAGCTGTCCGAGAAGAAGGGCGAGCCCGCCTTCATGCTCGAGTGGCGCCTCAAGGCCTTCCGCCACTGGCTCACCATGAAGGAGCCGAACTGGCAGGCCGTGAAGTACAACGCCATCGACTACCAGGCCATCCGCTACTACTCGGCGCCGAAGCAGAAGCCGAAGAAGGGCAGCCTGGACGAGGTCGACCCCGAAATCCTCAAGACGTACGAGAAGCTCGGCATTCCGCTGCACGAGCAGAAGCTGTTGCAGAACGTCGCGGTGGACGCCGTCTTCGACTCGGTGTCCGTGGCCACCACGTTCAAGGACAAGCTCGCCAAGGCGGGCGTCATCTTCTGCTCCTTCTCCGAGGCCGTGCGCGAGCACCCGGAGCTGGTGAAGAAGTACCTGGGCTCGGTGGTGCCGTACTCGGACAACTTCTTCGCGGCGCTCAACTCGGCGGTGTTCAGCGACGGCTCATTCGTCTACGTGCCCAGGGGCGTGCGCTGCCCCATGGAGCTGTCCACGTACTTCCGCATCAACGCGGCGGAGACGGGCCAGTTCGAGCGCACCCTCATCGTCGCGGACGAGGGCGCCACCGTCAGCTACCTGGAGGGCTGCACCGCGCCCCAGCGCGACACCAACCAGCTGCACGCGGCCGTGGTGGAGCTGGTCGCGCTGGACGGCGCCAACATCAAGTACTCCACCGTGCAGAACTGGTACCCCGGCGACGCGGAGGGACGGGGCGGCATCTACAACTTCGTCACCAAGCGCGGGATTGCGCACCGCGGGTCCAAGATTTCGTGGACGCAGGTGGAGACCGGCTCGGCGATTACGTGGAAGTACCCGAGCGTCATCCTCAAGGGCGATGACTCGGTGGGCGAGTTCTACTCGGTGGCGCTCACCAACAACCTGCAGCAGGCGGACACCGGCACGAAGATGGTGCACATCGGGAAGAACACCCGCAGCACCATCGTGTCCAAGGGCATCTCCGCCGGACGCGGGCAGAACACGTACCGCGGCCTGGTGAAGGTGCTGAAGAGCGCGGAGAACGCGCGCAACTATACGCAGTGCGACTCGCTGCTCCTCGGCGACAAGTGCGGCGCCCACACGGTGCCGTACATCGAGGTAAAGAACGCGTCCGCGCAGGTGGAGCACGAGGCGTCCACGTCGAAGATTGGCGAGGACCAGCTCTTCTACTGCCGGCAGCGCGGCATCTCCCAGGAGGACGCGGTGTCGATGATCGTCAACGGCTTCTGCCGCCAGGTGTTCAAGGAACTCCCGATGGAGTTCGCGGTGGAAGCGCAGAAGCTGCTCGGAGTGAGTCTGGAAGGGAGCGTGGGGTAGGTCATGGCACTGCTGACCGTTCGCAATCTGCACGCCCGCGTGGCGGGCAAGGACATCCTCAAGGGCATCGACCTGGAGGTGCGCCCCGGAGAGGTGCACGCCATCATGGGCCCCAACGGCTCCGGGAAGAGCACCCTGGCCAGCGTGCTCGCGGGCCGTGACGGCTACGAAGTCACGCAGGGCGAGGTGCTGTTCGACGGCAAGCCGCTGCTGGGACTGTCGCCCGAGGAGCGCGCCACGTCGGGTGTCTTCCTGGCGTTCCAGTACCCGGTGGAGATTCCGGGCGTGGGCAACCTGCACTTCCTGCGCACCGCGCTCAACGCGCAGCGCCGGGTGCGGGGGCTGGAGGAGCTGGACGCGATGGACTTCCTCCAGCTGGCCAAGGAGAAGTCGAAGCTGGTGCAGCTGGACGCGGCGTTCATGAACCGCTCGGTCAACGAGGGGTTCTCCGGCGGCGAGAAGAAGCGGAACGAAATCTTCCAGATGGCGGTGCTGGAGCCGCGGCTGGCGATTCTCGACGAGACGGACTCGGGCCTGGACATCGACGCGCTGCGGACGGTGGCGGGCGGCGTGAATGCGCTGCGCTCGCCGGAGCGCGGCATGGTGCTGATTACGCACTACCAGCGGCTGCTGGACTACATCGTCCCGGACCGGGTGCACGTCATGGCGGCGGGCCGCATCATCCGCTCGGGCGGGCGCGAGCTGGCGCTGGAGCTGGAGGAGAAGGGCTACGGCTGGCTGGGCCTGCAGGACGGCAAGCCGGGCGCACCGAAGGGCGGGGAGGCACGGCGATGACGCCGGCCCTGGCGCACTACCTGGACGTGGCTTCGCGCCTTCATGCGGCGGACGCGTCCGCGCCGGCGTGGCTCAAGCGCGTGCGCGCCGAGGGGCTTGCGCACCTGGAGCGGCTGGGGCTGCCGACGAATCGCGATGAGGCGTGGAAGTACACCCGGCTGGCGCCGCTCGCGGAAGGAACGTTCCTTCCACCTGGAGAGACGCGGGGCGGGGGGCGGCTGGCGACCGGCGCGGAAGGAACGTTCATTCCGACCGGGGCGGGGCGGCTGGCGACCGGTGCGGAAGGAACGTTCATTCCGGCCGCTGATGCGCGCGGCTCGGGAGCGCTGTCGGCGGTGGTGGAGCGGCTCGGGCTGCCGGGCCCGCGGCTCGTCTTCGTGGACGGGCGGCTGGCTCCGGAGCTGTCGTCGCTGGCCGGACTTCCGCGCGGGCTGACGCTGAAGCCGCTGCGGGACGCGCTGCGCGAGGACGGTGAGCTGCTGGAGGCCGTCCTGGGACAGCGGGCGCTGGCCGGCGAGTCGGCGCTCACCGCGCTCAATGCGGCCCTGCTGGAGGACGGCGCGCTCTTGCGGCTGGCCCCGGGCACGGTGAGCGAGGTGCCGGTGCAACTCCTCTTCCTCACGCTCGGGGACGCGCCGGTGCTGGCCAGCCCGCGCATCCTCGTGCTCGCGGGCGAGAGCAGCGAGGCGTCGCTGGTGGAGACGTACGCGGGCGTGGGCACGGGCTCCACCTTCACCAACGCGGTGACGGAGGTGACGCTGGAGGACAACGCCAGCCTTCACCACTACAAGCTCCAGGCGGAGTCGGACGCGGCGGTGCACGTGAGCGGGCTGCACGTGCGGCAGGGGCGGGACAGCCGCTTCGCGTCGCATGCCTTCTCCTTCGGCGGCGCGCTGTCCCGCAACGAGGTGCACTCCGCCTTCGCGGGCGAGGGCGGCGACGCGACGCTCAACGGCCTCTACGTGGGCCGGGGCGCGCAGCACCTGGACAACCGCACCGCGCTGGACCACGCGGTACCCCGCTGCACCAGCCGCGAGCTGTACAAGGGCGTGCTGGACGACACGTCGCGCGGCACGTTCCACGGGCTCATCCGGGTGCGGCCGGATGCGCAGCGCACGGACTCTCGGCAGCAGAACCGCAACCTGCTCCTGTCCGAGTCGGCGCAGGCGGACGCGCGGCCGCAGTTGGAAATCCTGGCGGACGACGTGAAGTGCGCGCACGGCGCGGCGGTGGGGCGGCTGGACGCGGCGGCGCTGTTCTACCTGCGCTCGCGCGGGATTCCGCAGGCGGAGGCCGAGCGGCTGCTCACGTATGCCTTCGCCCGCGAGGTGGTGGACGCGGTGCCGGCGGGGCCGGTGCGCGACAGGGTAGAGGGCCTGCTGGCCCTGAAGCTTCCGGGCGCGGCCCGGCGTGAGGTGCGGGCATGAGCGGCTTCGACGTGCAGAAGGTTCGCGCCGACTTCCCCATCCTCCGTCAGGAGGTGCGGGGCCGGCCGCTGGTGTACCTGGACAGCGCGGCCACCTCTCAGAAGCCGCAGGCGGTCATCGACTCCATCGTCCGCTTCTACCAGCACGACAACGCCAACGTGCACCGCGGCGTCCACGTGCTCTCCGAGCGCGCCACCGAGGCCTACGAGGGCGCGCGAGAGACGGTGCGCCGCTTCATCAACGCCCGCGACGCGAAGGAAATCATCTTCGTGCGCGGCACCACCGAAGCCATCAACCTGGTGGCGCAGACGTACGGCCGCAAGCACCTGGGCCCGGGCGACGAGGTGCTGATTACGCACATCGAGCACCACGCCAACATCGTCCCCTGGCGGATGCTGTGCGAGCAGACCGGCGCCGTGCTGAAGGTCATCCCGGTGGATGAGCGCGGCGAGCTGAAGCTGGACGCCGTGGACGCGCTGATGACGGAGCGCACGCGCATCCTCGCGGTGACGCACGTCTCCAACGCGCTGGGCACGGTGGTGCCGGTGAAGGAGCTGACGCGCCGGGCGCACGCCAAGGGCATCCCCGTGCTGGTGGACGGGGCGCAGGCGGTGACGCACTTCCCCGTGGACGTGCAGGACCTGGGCTGCGACTTCTACGCCTTCAGCGGGCACAAGATGTTCGGCCCCACGGGCATCGGCGTGCTGTACGGCCGCCTGGAGCGCCTGGAGCCGCTGCCTCCGTACCAGGGCGGCGGGGACATGATCCTCTCCGTCACCATGGAGAAGGTGACCTACAACCGGGTGCCGCACCGCTTCGAGGCCGGCACGCCGGACCTGGCGGGCGCGGTGGGACTGGCGGCGGCCATCCAATACCTGGAGGCGCTGGGGATGGCGAACGTCGCCGCGCACGACCAGGAGTTGCTGGCGTACGCGACCAAGGCGCTGGAGTCGGTGCCGGGCCTGCGCATCGTGGGCACCGCGCGCGAGAAGTCCGCGGTGCTGTCGTTCCTCCTGGAAGACATCCATCCCCACGACGTGGGGACGATTCTGGACCGCGAGGGCATCTGCATCCGCACGGGGCACCACTGCGCGCAGCCGGTGATGCAGTACTTCAAGGTGCCGGCCACGTCGCGGGCGTCGCTGGCGCTCTACAACACGACGGAGGACGTGGACGCGCTCGTCCGCGGGCTGCACAAGGTGCTGGAGGTGTTCAAGTGAGCTCGGACCTGTCGGACCTGTACCAGGAGGTCGTCCTGGAGCACTCCAAGCGGCCCCGCAACTACCGCGTGGTGGAGGGCCACAACGCCGAGGCCGCGGGGCACAACCCGCTGTGCGGCGACCAGCTCTCGGTGACGCTGAAGGTGGAGGGCGACGTCATCCGCGACATCGGCTTCCAGGGGCAGGGCTGCGCGATTTCCAAGGCGTCCGCGTCGCTGATGACGGGGGCGGTGAAGGACAAGACACGCTCGGAGGCCGAGGCCCTCTTCGAGCGGGTACACAAGCTGGTGACGGAGGGGCCGGAGGGCATGGACGTGGACGCGCTGGGGAAGCTGGCCGTCCTGTCCGGCGTGAGCGAGTTCCCGGCCCGGGTGAAGTGCGCGAGCCTCGCGTGGCACACGCTGCGCGCGGCGCTGGACGGACGCGGCGAGGCCGTGTCCACGGAGTAGGGGAGGGATGAGCACCATGAGAGGAATGACCGCGGTGCTGGGGCAGGACGTATCCGCCACCATCATCCCCAGTGGAGACCGGGTGCTGCTGCCGGCGGGCGCGGAGCTGCGGGTGATGCAGACGCTCGGCGGCAACATCACCGTGCAGGACCCGTACGGCCAGCTCTTCCGCATCGACGAGAGGGACGGCGGTGCGCTGGGCGAGGAGTACGCGCCGAAGGAGAAGGCCGCCGCCGACGACGGCACCTTCAACGAGGAGCAGGTCTGGGAGCAGCTACGCACGGTGTATGACCCGGAGATTCCGGTGAACATCGTGGAGCTGGGCCTGGTGTACGCGTGCAAGGCCGAGCCGCTGCCCGAGGGTGGGCAGCGCGTGGACATCCAGATGACGCTGACCGCACCCGGCTGCGGCATGGGCCCGGTGCTGGTGGACGACGTGCGGCAGAAGGTGTCCTCCGTGCCCGGCGTGAAGGAGGCCAACGTCGACCTGGTGTGGGACCCGCCCTGGAGCCAGGACCGGATGACGGACGTGGCGAAGCTCCAGCTCGGGTGGATGTGACGGCGCGGCGGCGGTGACTTCAGCGCAGGGCCGCCAGCCTGCGCGCGCCCACGCCGAGCACCGCCGTGGCCAGGCTCCCCGCGAGCAGCTTCGGCCACCGCTTCCGGGGCGCTTCGACGTGGGCCGGGACGCGCGCCTCCACCTCCGGCATCTTCTCCGCGAACAGCTCCACCATGCCGTCGAGGAACGCGAGCATGTGCTGCGGGCCCGGACTGGACACCCAGTTGCGGTCCCGGACGGCGGACGCGTCCACCCACTCGCCGCCCGCGTTCTTCACGTCGTCCTTGATGGCCGGCCACGAGGCGACCTTGCGTCCCTCGATGAGACCCGCGGACACCAGCAGCCACGGCCCGTGGCAGATGATGGCCATGGGTAAATCCAGCGTGTCCGCGTCGCGCACGAAGTCCTGCGCCAGCGCGCTCTGCCTCAGGGTGTCTGGATTCACGAGGCCGCCAGGGATGAGCACCGCGTCATAGTCCGCGGCCTTCACCTCGTGGAGCGTCGCATCCACGTCGACCCGCTTCCCCGGGTACAGGTGGTTCATCCCCCGAATCTTCCCCGAGTGGAGCGAGACAATCGTCACGTCCGCGCCCTCGCGCTTCAGCTTCTTGACGGGAAGGGTCAGCTCCACCTGCTCGAAGCCATCCGCCGCCAGCACGGCCACTCGCAGCCCCTTGAGCTTCTTCATCTCTCGCCCCTGTCATCCGGAAAGGAAGGTTGTCGTTCCTGACCCTGTGCATGGCCGGCGGCTCCGTGAATGGAGGAGGGGGCGGGCAGGGAGGCCCTTCTCCCTCCGGCCCGTCAGCGCTCGCGGCTGGGGCGTTGTGCCTCCCTGGAGGGCGTGCTACCGACCCGGCGAACCGGTGGGTGGCGGCACACGGCGTGCGCTCCTCCCAGGCGGTTCCGGTTGATGACGCGCGGTCCTCGTCCCCTCGGATGCTCCCGGAGGTCCCCCGAATGTTCGCCTCGCTCTCTCCCCTTCACCGTGGCCTGCTCGCGGGCACCGCGCTGCTGCTCGGCCCCGTGGGCTGCACCAGCGTCGAGTCCGCCCGGGTGGAGGAGTCCCGCCTCTCCACGAAAGATGCGCCCGCGGTGAAGCCGAAGTGGGGCCTCGTCATCCACGGCGGCGCGGGCGTCATCTCCCGGGAGAACCTCTCCCCCGAGCGCGAGGCCCAGGTCCGCGCCGTGCTCACCCAGGCGCTCCAGGCCGGCCACGCCGTGCTGGCCAGGGGCGGCAGCAGCCTGGACGCGGTGGGCGCCGCCATCCGCATCCTGGAGGACTCGCCGCACTTCAACGCGGGCAAGGGCGCCGTCTTCAACCATGACGGCGTCAACGAGCTGGACGCCGCCATCATGGACGGCAAGACGCGCATGGCGGGCTCGGTGGCGGGCCTGCACCGCGTGAAGAACCCCATCGACCTGGCCCGGGCGGTGATGGAGAAGTCGCCGCACGTGATGATGGTGGGCGACGGCGCCGAGGCCTTCGCGAAGACGCAGGGCGTGGAGCTGGTGGACCCGAAGTACTTCTACACGGAGGAGCGCTGGCAGGGGCTCCAGCGCGCGCTGCAGAAGGAGCGCGGGGAGCCGCCGTCGTCCTCGCTCCAGCCCGGGTATGACCCGGTGACGGGAGACCACAAGTTCGGCACCGTGGGCGCGGTGGCGCTGGACCAGGCCGGCAACCTCGCGGCGGGCACGTCCACCGGCGGCATGACGAACAAGCGCTTCGGCCGCGTGGGTGACGCGCCCATCATCGGCGCCGGCACCTATGCCGACCCGGGCTGCGCCGTCTCCGCCACCGGCCACGGCGAGTTCTTCATCCGCTACACCGTGGCGCGCGACATCTGCGCCCGCGTGGAGTACCAGCGGTCGCCCCTGCCCGAGGCCGCCAACTTCGTCATCAACGACGTGCTGCTGAAGGCCGGCGGCGAGGGCGGCATCATCGCCATGGACAAGCAGGGCAACGTCGCCACGCCCTTCAACTCCAGCGGGATGTACCGCGGCTACATGGGCGAGGACGGCCAGCCGCACGTGGCCATCTTCAAGGACGGGCCGCCGCCCATCGAGGCGAAGTAGGGGGATGCGCTTCTTCCTCCTGACGCCGCACGGGCCCTCCTCCTCGTGAATCGGTGAGGAGGGCCGTCGTCCGCGGGATTCAGACGAAGTGGGCGACCTCCAGCGTGTAGCCCTTGGCGTCGATGGCCTTCAGCACGTCGCGCAGCCTGGGGGAGATGAGCAACCGGCGCTCGGGCCGCAGGTCGCCGCGTCGGCAGCCGAAGTACTTGTCGGTGAGGCACAGGTCGCTGCCATCATGGCTGGCGCGCTTCAGGTACAGCTCGGAGACCTGGTTGAGCCCCGCGAGGTGTCCCTTGGGGCAACGGTGCTCATTGCGCTCGTCGAGGTCGAAGGGGTGGTTTCCCGCCACCGTCCTCGAATCCAGCGTCAGGGGCTTCGAGGTGAACACGGGGCGGAACCACTCGGAGGACGGGGTGCTCCTGCGCCCGCTGTGGAGGACGGGACGGAACTCCGCTCCCCGCAGGCCATGTTGCTGGAAGGCCGCCACGAACCGGGAGGACACGACGACCTCGCCTGCGATGGTCTGGGCGATGTCCTTGTTCCTGGAGACGCGCTTCGTGTTGAGGATGAGCTCGGACTTCAAGGGTGCTCCCGCGCCACAGTGCGTGCACGCGGCCGACTCGTCGTACTCCGTGCCGAAATCGGTACCCGGCGGCTCGAAGTACGTGCGGATGATGAGGTTCAGCAGCTCCGCGGATTCGAGCTCTTCCTGCGTGTACTTGCGATGGATGCGCCAGTAGGTGAAGAAGATGTCTCCCTTCTTCATCTGAGACCGCTCGATGTTGCCGATCTCCTGAACGAGTCGGTCATCACCTGGAAGCATCACCTTCCGCAAACTTTCGCCCAGGGGAGTACCCACGCCGGGCTCAAGGAACTTCCGGGCGCGCTCTTCCGCGATTCTGAACTCGAAGGTCTCGCGCATGTTCAAGGAGTGATGCCGATGAGCTGGGGAATCGGATACTGAGCGTAGACTCACACGAGGATGTCCGTCAGTCGCTGAGGGCTGGGTTGCGGCTGACCGTACTGCCACTCACGGCGGAACGCCTGGGTAATGGCCTTGTGGTACGCGGTGGGCAGTCGGTTCGTCTGCCCCGCCTTCGGACCTCCCAGGTACCTGGGTATCAGGTGGTGGTTCTCGTAGCCCGGGCTGTTGGGATACGTCGCCTGCGCCTCCTTGAGCCGCTGGAAGTAGGCCTGCCTCGCCTGGAGCACCACCGCCTGGTTCGCGGTCCGCTGCGCGCGAACCTGGGCCTGCAGCGGCGTCGGCCGGGCAGGAGCGAGCAGTGGAGGCTGACGCAGCGCCCTTGCCGCGCCTCCGCGCCGCACCGGAGGCCGCACGGCAACGGCGCCATCGAGTGGGCCCGTGCCAGCCCCCCAGACGAGGTGCTCCCAGCCTTCAGGCAGAAAGGCACCGGGCAGGACTCCATCGCCCTGCCCCGTGGTCCCCTCCACGAAGGTGCTCCGGTCCACCGGAGCCACGTCCCCGGTGGAGCCCTCCCTCACCGCGTCCGTCCCACCGGCACCCGCGAGCAGGAGCGGAACCACACAGGTCAGAAGCAGCTTCAGCCGACGCATTCGGAACCGCTCCATTGAGGGAGTGACAGGGCCCGACCCGGCGCTCGCGCTTCAACTCCAGTCCTAATGCAGTGCGCCGCGGTGGTCCAGCGAGGCCCGCGCGCCAGCGCACGCCCCGTGGCTTCCGGGGCACGCTGGCGCGCGAGCGGGCAGCGCTACTCCTGCTGCTCCACGTCGATGAAGCAGACCTTGTTGTTGGAGGCGCCGCTCCCGTTGCGAGCGTCAGCCGCCCGTCGGTCACGGTGACGTTCGCGCTGGAGGTGATGAAGCGCGCTCCCGTGGCCGGCGTGCCGGAGAGCGCGAGCTACCCCTGTCCGAGGCCGCCGACGTCGTCATCAACGATGTGCTGCGGAAGGCCGACGGCGAGGGCGGTGTCATCGCCATGGACCGGCAGGGCAACATCACCACGCCCTTCAACTCCAGCGGCATGTACCGCGGCTACATCGGCGAGGACGGCAAGCCGCAGGTGGCCATCTTCAAGGACGGGCCGCCGCCCATCGAGGCGAAGTAGGAATCCGCGCGCCCCGCTTTCACGAAAAGCTCTCAGCTGTGTCTGAGGCGGTATGCGCTCCTTCCTACTGACGTTGCTGGGGCTGGCCCTCGTGGGCCGGCCCGCCCTCGCGGCTGATGGAGACCTCGCGGTGACGGTGCTCGGCACGGGGCAGACCGTGGTCGGGGACAATGTGTGGCCGTACCAGTTCCTGCGATTGCAGGAGCCCGGCAAGGCGGCCACGTATGCCCAGTGGTTCCCACCCCGCCAGCCGGGCGTCTCGCCCACGATGATGCTCACACGTCCCTACGACGGCATCTCCTGGACGGGAGAGGCGGTGGACGCGAAGTGGGCCGCGCGGGGCAACGGTATCCACCCGGACGACAGCGAGCCGCACTACCACGCGGGCTCCTCGGCCATCGCTTACTCGCTCAGCACGCCCGACTCCATCGCGGCGGAGGCCTTCTCCTACCTGTTCCACGACTTCGGCGTGCTGGCCGTCTTCGGCCGCTTCTACGCGGGCGGCGACATCCAGAACGACCGCGACGACATGCACGCGGGGATGCGCTTCCTCGAGCAGGCGCCGGGTGTGGACCGCTCGCGCATCGGCATCCACGGCGGCTCATGGGGTGGCTTCGAGGCGCTGTACGCCGCGGCCGATGCTCCGGTCGGCGCGCGTCCTCGCGTCGGTGTGGCCCTCTTCCCGCTCTCCGACTTCGCGCGCGAGGTGGACTACCTCTTCAACGTCCTCCCCACGCGGGTGACGGACCCGGTGAAGCTCGGGCAGTACTCGACGTTCTTCGAGCCCTACCTCCGCCGCATCCTCGCCACCACCGGCCAGCCTCCGGGCTGGGATTTCAGCCGGTGGACGCGTGAGCATCTCGCCTCGAAGCTGAGCGTGCCCTTCCTCGTGCTTCACGAGGACTGGGACACCCTCGTGCCGGTGGAGCAGACACAGACGCTCTCGGCCTTGATGGGGCCGCTCGTGACGCCGCTCTACTTCCAGCACTGGGACCCGGTGGACTGGAACAGCCGGGACCTCTCCCACGGACCGTTGGTCGCCACGTACTGGAGCGTCGTCGAGACGGTGAGCCTGGGACACCTGCTGACGGACCTGGGCCGCCCCACCCAGTTCCTCGTCGTCCCCTTCACGGAGGTGACGTTGGCGACCTGGCTGTGGGACGTACGGGTGCTGCAGTGGCTGGGCCGTGACGTGCGGGCCGTGGCGCCCCTGCTGCGCGAGCTCATGGACCCGCGCGTGCTGCTGTACGAGCCGACCACCGGCAAGGTGGCGGTCGGCGCGGACTGGGTGACGCTGGTGGTCAACGGCATCTGGGGAACGCAGTACACGGCCGCCCAGCTGAGCGCGGTGCTCGCGGTGGGACTGCCTCCCTGAGCCTCTCGTACGGCGAGCCCCGGGCGAGGGCTCGCCGCGGCCGCTTCAGCTCACGCGGGGCTCGGCGCGCCCGCCGCGTTGCGGGCCATGCCCCCGACGACGAGGTGGTGGAAGGGCCGGATGACGTTGAAGTACACGGGCCCGGCCCAGTTCCGGTAGTGCACCAGCGTCACGACGTGGAAGCGCCGCCGCGGGCCTCCCGTGCGCTCCGGCTCCATGACGACGGCCAGCGTGGCCTCCAGGTGCTTGTCCGTCGCGGCCACCACCCAGAGGTGCTCCTCCTCGGCGTGGCGCACCGTGAAGAACGAGGCCGCGCTGCCCGGCGTCATCGGGATGTCCTCCGGGCGCAGGGCCTGAGGCCGGGGCAGGCCGTGCTGGCGCATCCCCAGCAGCCGCACGAAGACGGCGCGCACCCCATACAGGGCCGTCACCCACGCCGGCTGGTAGGACATCAGCGCTGCGAGGAACTCGCGCAGCGTGGCTTCCGACTCCACCGTCTTCACGTCCACATGGTCCGCGCCCTGTGCGAACGGGCGCAGCGCCTCCGGCAGCGCGGAAGGCTTCCGGGACTGCAAGAGCACGCGCAGGCCCAGCGGGACGAAGAGCCACGCCCCGGTGACGGGCATGGGCACCACGCAGAAGAGGGCCAGCCCGAGCAGTCCCCAGCCATAGCCCGCAGGGGGCGGGCGGTTCAGCGCATGCTCCACATGGCGGCACAGGGTCCCGGCCAGGAACATGAAGCCGCCCGCCGCCAGGAACCAGAAGGCCGCCGCGCGGGCGCTGGTGTCCGCGCCCACGCTGTCGAACACGCCTGCTCGCGCCATCTCCAGCAGCGGGTCCTTGAAGAGGACCAGACCCACGACTTCGTGAAGCGCTCCGGTGAGCATCAGCAGCGACCCGTTCGTCACTCGCATGCGCGGCCTCCGTGCCTGTCGTCGGATACGGTACCGTATTCCGATACGGTACCGTATAGAGCCGAGCCACCGGGGGCGCGTCCTGGACGCCAGGGAAGGGGTCCGCCAGACTGCGGTCAACGATGAGACGCACTACTTCCCGCCCGCCGGAGCCGGCGCCCTTCCGCAGCATCGAGGACATCCGCAAGCGGAACCGGGGGCCGGGCCTGTCGGCGGAGGACTGGGCGGATGCCGCCCTCTGGAGTCTCACGGACGGCGTGGACGCGCTGTCGGTGGAGCGGCTGGCCCGCAGCCTGGGCGTGACGAAGGGCGGCTTCTACTGGCACTTCAAGGACCGCGCGGACGTGCTCCAGGCCGCGCTCGCGCGCTGGGAACAGCTGGCCACCACGGACACCATCCAGCGCCTGGAGGCCCTGCCGGAGCCGAGGGAGCGGCTGCGCCAGTTGCTGGCGCTGACGTTCGAGGCGGGGCCGCATGGGCGTATCGAGGTCGCCATCGTCGCGGGCGCCGCCGCGGACCCGCGCATCCAGCCGGTCCTCGCGCGGGTGTCACAGCGGCGCATCGACTACCTGGTGAAGCTGTACCGGGCGCTCGGCCTGCCGGCTCGCGAGGCGCGCAACTGGGCCCTGCAGGCGTATTCCACGTATGTGGGCCTCCTGCACCTCGCCATCGCCAGCCCGGAGGCGCTGAGCTCGAGCCGCGCCCGCGCCGACTACGTCCAGCACGTGGCCCGGACGCTGATGCCGAAGTGAGCGGGGGCCAGTGCCCGTGTACTCCTTCGCGGGGCCGAAGGTGCGCAGGCGCAGTGGCCGCGCACGCGCTTCGGTGTGAGCGGTGCGTGGGCGCCCCTCCGCGTGATGCCCCAAAGCCGCGCGGGTATTTCGTTGGGCTGATGCTGGCGTGAGCGGGGCAGGTGTCGTGCGCTCCCTGGCGGGGGCCGAAGCTGCTCAGGCGCGACGGCTGGGCACGGACTTTGGGTCGAGCGTCAGCGCTGCCGGCGGCCCCGCGAGGCCCGCGCGCCAGCGCACGCCCCGTGGCTCCGGGGCACGCTGGCGCGCGAGCGGGCAGCGCTACTCCTGCTGCTCCACGTCGATGAAGCAGACCTTGTTGTTGGAGGCCCCGCTGCCGCTGCCGAGCGTCAGCCGCCCGTCGGTGACGGTGACGTCCGCGCTGGAGGTGACGAAGCGCGCCCCCGTGGTCGGCGTGCCGGAGAGCACGAGCTGCCCCTCCACCGCGAGCCGGAAGACGCTGTCGAAGTGGAGTGCGTCACCCGCGGCCAGCGTCACGCGGTACCTCCCCGACGGCACGGCCAGCTCCCACGTGGCGTTCGGATTCTCCGGCTTCTGCAGGTGCGTGAGGGTGTCGTAGCGCGCGTCCGGAGACGTGGTGCTGTTGCGCTGCCGCGTCTGCGCGCTGTTGTCCGCGTTCCACCCGTAGCTCAGCCCGCTGCCCCGCGCCCCGAAGACGAGGCCCGCGTCGGCGACGTAGCCCGCGGGCACGGCCGCCCCGGCCGGCAGGAAGTCCACCCGCGCGCGCAGGCCGTCCTGGTACGTGGCGGTGAGGCTGGAGGCCGTGGCCGGCGTCACGTAGCCGTGCGCGCGTGCGCCCCCGTCGGACCATGACGCCCACACCTTCCACGCGCCCGTCCCGTCCGCCTGCGCGGGCGCGGTGACATTCAGCGTGTAGCCCTCCCACGACTTCAGCGTCACCGGCGTGGTGACGGTGCTGCCATTCACCCCGAGCGCCAGCCCCGAGGGCACCGACGCCAGCGTCACGTCCACGATGTTCGGGAGCACGTTGCGCACCACCGTGGTGCTGCGCCCCTGCGAGTCCGTCGCGGTGAGCCGCACCTCGACGAAGCTGGTGGGGACGGCGGCCAGTTCCTCCGGCGCCGGCGCGGTGAGCGTGAGGTTGTTGCCGGAGGTGGCCGTGAGCAGCGGGTGGGTGTGGCTGTCGTGGTGGAGCAGCGCCTCCCAGGTGAGGCGGCTGTCCGGCAGCGTGCCGTCCTCGGCGTCCGTGGCGCTGCCCGTCAGCACCAGCGTCTGGCCCACCCGGAAGCGCAGCGTGGTGGCCGGCGAGGTGATGGTGGGCACCGGCGCGGTGTTGCCCACGTCGATGCGCACGGTGGCCGCCTGCGCGGACGTGGCCCCGCGCGCGTCCCGCACGGTGAGCGACGCCGTGAAGGCGCCGCTCGTCGCGTAGACGTGGCTCGTGGTGGGCGTGGTCGTCTGCACCGTCACGCTGCCATCCCCGAAGCTCCATACGTACGTCAGCACGTCACCGTCCGGGTCGCTGCTGGCTCCGCCGTTGAAGGACACCGTCAGCGGCGTCGGGCCGGTAGTGGGGGACGCGGAGACGGCGGCCACCGGCGGCCGGTTGCTCGTGCCGGTGTAGTTGATGCGGCGCACCTCGCCGCCGTTCGCGTAGGTCGTGTAGTAGAGCGACTGGCCCGTGCCCGAGGGGCCGAAGCGCAGCGTCACCGCGGAGCTGCCACCCAGGCCGGTGGCGAACGCGCTCACCGCCACCGTGCCGCCCGAGCGCGTCAGCTTGAAGACCTTCCCGCAGACGTAGTCGCTGAAGAAGTACGCGTTGTCGTCCCCGGGCGCCCAGGCCCCGACGGGCGCGAAGGCGCCGCCGGTAATCGAGTTGCAGTTCTGGAACGGCGAGCTGGCGTCGTTGGTGCCGTGCTTGTAGTCGAAGAGGGGGTTGGTCATCCCCGCGGGCGGCGCGCCGCAGTTGGTGGTGGAGTTGTTGGCGCAGTGGCCCTCGCGCGTGTTCCATCCGTAGTCCGCGCCCTTGATGCCCTCGTCGATTTCCTCCCAGACGCCCTGGCCCACGTCGTTGATGAAGAAGGTGCTGGTGCCCGGCTGGAAGGCGAAGCGGAACGGGTTGCGCAGGCCGGTGGCGTAGCTCTCCTGGCAGGGGCCGGTGCCGGTCGGGACGCCCGCGGGGTTTCCACAGCGGCGGCTGCCCGAGGCCGCGTACCAGGGGTTGTCCGTGGGGATGCTCCCGTCCTTGCGGATGCGCAGGAGCTTGCCCAGCAGCACGTCCAGCCGGCGCGCGGTGGTGTTCTGCCCGGCGCAGCGGCTCGGGTCGCCGAGCTGGCACCCGCCGTCACCGACGCTGATGTAGAGCAGCCCGTCCGGACCGAAGTGCAGGTCGCCGCCGTTGTGGTTGCCCGCGGTGGAGGGGATGTTGTCCAGCAGCACCAGCTCGCTCGCCGGGTCCACCACGTTGGTGTCCGGCAGCGTGAAGCGCGACACCCGGTTGACGGCGACGTTGGCGATGTTCGTCGTGCAGGTGCTGAACTTGTTGAACGTGTAGAAGAGGTAGATGTGGCGGTTGGTGGAGAAGGCCGGGTCCACCGCCACGCCCAGCAGGCCGCGCTCGGAGTTGGTGCAGAGCCGGGACGCCAGGTCCAGCGCCGGCGTCGGCAGCAGCGCGCCGCCCGACACGACGCGCAGCCTCCCGGGCTGCGTGGTGATGAGCATCCGCCCATCCGGCGTGAAGGTCAGCGCCGTGGGCTGCCCCACGGTCGCCACCAGCGCGTCCGTGTACGACGGGGGCAGGGTGATGGCCGAGGCCGCACCCTCCAGCTCCGCCCCGTCAGTCCCCTCCGAGGAGGGTTCCGGCGCGCAGGCCAGGGCCAGTACGAGCAACCACGTGAAGCGCAGGGGAGACAGCAGTCGAGGTGTCATTGATGACTCCGTAGAGGGTCATTAAGCACCTTGTCTTTTGCTGTTTAATCGTGTTTTGCGCGAGTCGCAAATCCGCGCCTGTCCACGCCTGAACGAAAACGGGCCCCGGCCAGAAGGCCAGGGCCCGTTCACCGCCGGAGCGGCGCGCTCAGTGGCGGTCGTTGCCGCGACCGCGCGAGTGCGGGCCCCCCGGAGACGCGGAGTGGGAGCGCGAGCCGTGCGAGCGGGACTCGCCCCAGCGGTTGGAGCCCCGGTTCCGGTAGTCGTTGTCGCGGCCGCGGTAGCCGTTGTCGCGGCCGCGGTAGCCGTTGTCGTGGTTCCGGTAGCCGTGGTCCCTGTAGCCGTAGTCCCGGCTGCGGTAGCCGCGGTCGTGGCTCCGGTAGACGTAGTGGCGGCTGCGGTAGCCGTAGTCACGCACCCGGTAGCCGTGGTGGTAGGCCGGGTAGCGGTACCAGGTGTAGCGGTAGCCGTGGGGGACGCCCCAGCGCGTGCGGACGCTCACGTAGGGGTACACCGGGACTGTCACCCGGACCGAGCCGCGGACGGCCCAGCCGCCCCAGGAGAAGTGCCAGGACGGGCCCCGGTGGACCCAGCGGGGCGAGACGAAGACCAGGCCGGGCCGGGGCGGCTCCACCCACGTCCCCGCCACCCACACCCAGTTGTCCCCCTCCCAGTACCAGTAGCCGGGCGTCCACGTGAGGTGCTCGGCGGGCGCGGGCGGCGGCAGTTCCACCTGGGGCGCGGGCGGCGCCTGGGTGGTGGTCAGCGCCTCGCCCGAGGGCTCGACGGGAATCTCCACCATGTTCGAGTCCGGCCGCGCCCAGCCGCCCGGCACCCAGCGCCAGCCCTGGCTGTCCTGCTCCCAGTAGCCGTTGATGAAGCGGTAGCCCGGCATCGCCGCCACCCAGGAGCCGTTGACGTAGCGCCACTGGCTGCCATCCCAGTCCCAGTGGCCGGAGGCCCACACCGCGCCCGCGTAGGGCCGGGCCGAGGGGCGCTCATCGGGCAGCGCGGGAGGGGCCATGGGCGCGGTGGGGACGTCATCCTCCTGCGGAGCGCCGTCGTCGTAGTCGCCCTCGTCGGACGCATAGCGGGAGTCGTCGGGGTCCTGCGCGGGAACCGGAGTCGTCTGTCCGTACACCGTCGGCGCCGCCAGCACGGCCACCAGGCAGACCCAGAATCGAGGAGTCATGACGTCATCTCCGTTGGATGCGGAACTTTCTCCGCGGCAGGGCGAGAGGGAGACCCGGGCCCTGGTCTGAAGGTAGGGACGGGCACCCGACGCTTCTATTCACGCGGAACGCGAAGTGTTGCCTGCCCACTGTTGCAAGACTGGGAAATCAGAAGAAACTCCCGGCATGTACCTCGCCGCCGCCGTGGTAGCCCTGGTGGTCCTGTCGCTGCTCGTTCGCCGCGTCCTGCGCTCACGCGGGGACCTGGTGGCCGCCATCCGGCAGGGGAATGCCGCGCGGGTGGAGGCGCTGCTGCGCAGGAAGCCGGAGGCGCTCGTGGCCGCCCGCGAGTCCGTGCGGGGCCCGCTCCAGGCCGCCGCGTCCCGTGGCAGCCGCGACATCGTGGAATTGCTGCTGGCGCGCGGGGTGGACCCGGCGGGCGTGGACGGCTGGGGGCAGAGCGCGCTGCACGTGGCGGCGCTGCACGGCCACGTGGACCTGGTGCGGCGCTTCCTGGAGCTGGGGGTGGACGTGAATCAGCGGGCGCGGCGGGCCACCTCGGACAAGGTGCCGGCCCGGCCGGGCGCCACCCCGCTGCACTTCGCGTGCGGCGCCGGGCAGCTCGCCGTGCTGGAGGTGCTGCTGGAGAAGGGCGCCGCCTGGGACGCGGTGGACGAGCGGGAGCTCACGGGGCTGCACGAGGTGGCCGCCCGCTCCGGCTCGGTGGAGGTGGCGCGGCGGCTCTTGGCGCTGGGCTGCGCGGTGGACGCGCTGGACTGCCTGGGGCAGACGCCGCTGATGCTGGCGCTGGCCTACAAGCGCACCGCGCTGGCGTCGCTGCTGGTGGCCCACGGCGCCAGCCCGCATGCCCGGGGGCCGCTGGAGTTCACCCCGCTGCACCTGGCGGCGCTGCGCGGCCTGGAGGACCTGGTGGCCGGGCTGCTGGCCGCGGGGGCGAACCCGCTCGCCACGAACGATTTGGGCCAGAAGCCCGTGGACGTGGCCCGCGCCGAGGGGCACGCGGCCGTCGCGTCCCTCCTGGAGGAGGCGGGGGCTCGGGCGACGGTGGCGTCCGTCGTCCCGGAGACCGCCAGCCCGGACGGGTCCGCGGCGGAAGTCGTCCCGCCGCGTCCCCGGACGTCCGAGGGCTAGCCCGCGCCTACTGCTTCACCAGCACCAGCTCGCGCGTCTGGATGAGGTCCACGTCGCCGGTGAAGCCGGAGAACTGCTCGTACTGCTTCGGCGCGACGCGGGTGCGGGGCATCCGCAGGGACTCGTTGATGGTGAGGGTGTTGCCCTCCTGCTTCTCCGCGCGGCTGAACTTGCCGAAGGTGCTGTCCACCTCGAGCGACGCCTGCGGGTCCGTCAGCTTCCAGCCGCCGGGCAGCTCCAGCGTCACCTGCGTGCGGCTGGCCTCCGTGTTGTCGATGAAGAGCGGCGTGGTGCGCGTGCTCAGCTGCACGTAGCGGCGGCCGAGCTGCGCGGGGAAGGTGAGGGGCCCCAGCGCCATCCGCTTGTCACCCTCCTGCCGGCCGAAGCGCGGCACGGTGAACTCGTAGCGCAGCACGAAGGGCGCGCCCACCTGCTCCTCGTGCTCCAGCTTCACGGCCGACAGCGCCGCGCCGCCGAAGTACCGCGCCACCGCGCCCTGGAGCGCCTGGTTGCGGCTCTCCGCCGACAGCTGGCTGAAGGCCTCGGCAATCTGCGCGGCCTCGAAGCCGGAGTAGATTTCCTCGCCCTTGCCGGTGAGCTGCCCGTCCGCGTCCAGCTTCAGGCTCAGCCGCACCTCCTTGCCGGGCGCCTCCTTCACCGGCGGCGTCGCCACCTTCTCCAGCGGCTTGCCGGGCTCCGGCAGCAGGTACGCCTCGCGCCCGCCCATGGCCGACTCCGGCAGCTCGCCGAAGGGGCCGAAGCGCACCGACGTGTCCACCCACACCGGCTCGCTGCCCGGCACGTCCACGCGGAGCGCGGCGAACGGCAGCAGGCTGTCCTGCGGGAAGAGGTACGGCGCCGGGTCCGTGTTGAAGGTGCGGATGGCCACCACCCGCGCCGGAATCCCCAGCACGTCCAGCCCGGCCTTCATCACCATCAGCCGACTGCCCCGGTCCTGCGCCACCGTGGACGCCGCGGACTGGCCCAGCCCCGAGTCCCGCCCGGAGAAGCGCTGCATCGCCGCCGCGTGCAGCGCCTTCACCGCCTCCAGGCCCTGCTTGCCTTCCGCCGCCTTGCGCGCGAAGGCCTCCACCTCCGCGGTGCGCATCCACCGCTCCTGGAACACGTCGCCGTAGACGCGCACCAGCCCGTCGTTGCCCGTGGCCCCGGCGCCCACCAGCACGAAGGGCAGGTACTCGTTGGAGGACGGCGGCGCGTCCGGCTCGGCGATGAACGGCGGCACCCGGCGCGCCTCGTAGTGGAAGACCTCCACGTCGCCGTTCACCTTCGGCGCGGGCGCCTTCATCCCGTGCGCGTCCACCTTCATGCCGACGCCCTTGGGCGCCACGACGGTGTACGTCGTCCACGCATTGGGCTGGTTGGCAATCTGGAAGTAGAAGGCGGACGCGGTGAAGCCCGGCTGCGCGGGGCCGCGGGGCCCCTCGGCCAGCAGGTACTCCACCTCGATGTAGTCACCCACCTGCACGCCCGGCAGGCTCACCGTGTCCTTGCCCTCGATGTTCTCCGGCTCCAGGACGCGGCCGTCCGCCTTCAGCGTGCGCAGCGCCAGCACCTGCGCGCCGCGCGGCACCGTGACTTCGGCGATTTCCTGCACGCCGGACTGCTCCAGCGCCTTCTGCACCGTGTGGATGCGGTTGACGATGCTGCCGTCCGGGTAGACGCGCACCGCGGCCGCGTCCAGCACGAAGGCGGACGCGGCGCCGCCGCCGACGGGCTCCGCCTCATACGCGCGGATGGCCTCCCGCCCGTCGATGGCGTGCTCCTGCAGCACCTCGCGGCCCGTCTTCGCCCGCTCCACCGCGCGGCGCAGGGACAGGTCCTCCCCCTCCATGGCCAGCGCCTTCTCGCGCAGCGCCAGCGCCTCGGCCGGCTGGCCCGCGTACTCGCGCACGTCCGCCATGCGCTTCACCAGGTCCGCGTTGCGCGGCCACACCTTCGCCAAATCCCGCAGCACCGCCGTGGCGTCGTCGTAGCGGCGCAGGGCCACGTAGAGGTTGGCCAGCGTGGTGCCGGTGCTCACGCTGGCCGGGTCCCTGGCCAGCAGGTCCACGTACAGCTTCGCCGAGGCCTCCACGTCGCCCCGGGTGCGCGCGTGCTCCGCCTGCCGCACCACCATGCCGGGGCAGCCGCGCTGCGCCTCCACCAGCGTGTCCCCGCGCTCCACCGCGTCGCGCCGGCGCGCCAGGCTGTACTGGAGCCCCAGCGCCTCACACAGGCCCGGCTGCGCGTCCAGCGCGGCCTGCAGCGACTCCTCCGCCAGCGACTCCACGTCCAGCGCCAGCGCCGCGCGCGCCCGCGTCAGCGACGCGAGGTACGCGGGCGGGCCCTTCGTCGTGTCCAGCGCCTTGAGCGTCTCCAGCGCCGCGGCCGGCTGGCCGTCGTCCAGGAAGAGGTCCGCGCGCACCAGCTGCGCGGACACGTTGCCCGGGTCCTTCGCCAGCGCCGCCTCCAGGTCGCGCGTGGCCCGGCCGCGCGCCACCTTGGTGGGCACGGTGCGGTCCACCACCGACAGCTCCGCGCGCAGCGTCAGCAGGGCCGACGTGTTGGCCTCCACCGCCGCCATCAGCCGCCGCGAGCCGTCCGCGTCCCGCCCCATGCCGTCGCGCACGGCGAGCACGGTGGCGAGCAGCGTCCCCGCCTCGCCCTCCAGCGCCGTCTTCAGCGACTCCGCCGTGGGGTAGACGCCCGGCGTCTCCTCGGAGGACTCCAGCCCCTGGCCCCACGGTTGGGGCGCGGGCCCGGTGGCGGCGGTGAAGCGCACGCCGGAGGGGCGCCCGTCCACGCGCAGCAGGGAGAAGGTGAGCACGCCGGAGGTGCCGGCCTTGAGCTGGCGGATGAGGAAGCGGTGCTTGCCCGCGGGCAGGTCCACCGTGCGCGCGGTGACGGTGGAGGAGGCGCGCTGAAAGCCCCGGCGCTCCAGGAGCGGCGAGCCGTCCAGCAGCACCTGGTGCGACGTGCCGCTCACCGAGCGCACCACGTACGCGCCCGGCTCAGTGATTTCCGCGTCGAAGGCCCACAGGTACAGGTCGCCCTCGCCGGGCTCGCCGCCCAGGTCCAGCCGCCCGTCCGGCGCGCGCAGCGTGCGCGGGGTGAGCGGACCGAAGGCGCCGGTGAAGGGGCCCGCCAGCGAGCCCGTCTTCCGCACCGGGTCCTCCTCGTCCCAGGCCAGCACGTGGAAGGGGGAGAAGGGGCCCACGAGGGCCGCCTCGCCCACGCCGCCCAGCTCGCGCAGCGCCGCGTCTCGCGCCTTCGCGTCGCCCCGCACCACCTGCACGGACAGGCGCGCGCCGCGCAGCAGGAAGGCGGCCTCTCCCGCCGCGCCCGCCGCCAGTGCCCGGTCCACGCCCTGGAGGATTTCGTCGTCCAGCGCCTTGGCCGTGCCCACCGAGTCCAGCACGTAGCGCGCGGCGAACACCGCCAGCGGGTGCCGGGGCGAGCGCGCCGCCAGCTCCAGCGCGGCCGTCACCGCCCGGTCCGTGCGGCCCGCGCGCCGGGCCAGCAGGTGCTGCCCGGCCAGCGCGTACGCGTCCCCCGCGTCCTTCGCCACGGCCGAGTCGAAGCGCTGCTGCGCCAGCACGGCGTCACCCGCCACCAGGTACGCGTGGAAGCCCGCGAGCGCGAGCGTGCGCGCCTCGTCGGTGCCCTTCTGGGCCCGCTCGGCGGCGGACTCGAGCACGTGCGGGGTGACGGAAGAGGAGGAGCGGGGGCAACCCGTCAGGGTTGCGAGGACTGCGAGCGCGGCGAGACCGCTTCGGAAGGTGCGCATAGGAGGGCCGAAGGGATAATGCAATCCCTCGTGGGTGGCCATATTCCCCTGCGCCGGGATGTCGGTTGCGAGCGTTGGGGGCCCGCGCTACCGCCGCTTGCCGCCCTTGGGAGGCGCCTTGACGGGCTGCTTCCTGGGCGGCGGGGGCGGCGTCACCTTCTTGGGCGTCACCGCCTTGGCCGGCACCGTGGTGGCCGTCACCGTCTTCGCCACCGGAATGGGCGGCACCGGGGCCGTCGTCCCCGGAGGCGGGGCCTGGCGCACGACATAGGTGAGTCCCTCGGCGCGGCAGGTGCCCCCGATGCAGCCGAAGGCGGGCACGGGCTCGTTGCCGAAGTGCTCCATCCACCCTGGCCCCAGGTTGAGGGGCTCGGCGATGGCGCGCTGGTCCTTGCCCCGGCCCACGTACGCCTGGAGGATGCCGTCCGCGTCCACCTTGATTTCCAGCGCCGCCTCGCCCTCGGGGGAGGCCAGGCCCAGCATGGTGCCGCGGCGCTCGCCCAGCGCCCACTCCAGCTGCAGCGGTTCGCTGGCGCCGTTGTGGACCAGCGCGACGTAGCGGCCCTTGGTGCCCAGCAGCAGCAGCGCGGCCTCTGGTGCCGACGGAGGTCCGAAGGCCATGGCGCGCGCGCGGCGCTCCCACGTCAGCGGCGGGGCCTCGGCACGCACGCGGGCACTGAGCGAGGCGATGTCGCCGTCCATCCCCACCACGTCCACCCGGGCGAGGCCCACGGGCGACTCCTCGTCCTCCGGAGGGAAGATGAGCGCCTTCTCCTCGAACGCCACCTCCCGGCCGGCCACCAGCAGCGACGGCGCGTCCGGCCCGTCGCCCACCGACACCGTGCGCTTCTCCTGGCCCGTCTCCAGGCGTCCCGGGCCGGTGCGCGGCGACAGGGAACCCAACTCCCCGGAGAGGGCCGCGCCCGGCTGCACCACCGCAGGCCGCTCGGTGGTGCGCAGCCAGGCCACACCCAGCACGCCGAGGGCCGCGAGCACCGTCACCACCTCCGCCGTCTGCCTCGCGCGGCGCAACACCTTGCGCGCGCCCTGGCGGAAGCGCTGCATGCGCGTCAGCTTCACCGGCAGCAGCGACGGCAGGCTGCCGGGCACCATCACTTCCAGGTCCGCGATGAGCGCCGTCACCGACGGGTAGCGGTCATCCGGGTCCGGCTTGAGGCACCGGGTGACGATGTTGTCCAGCCGCGCGTCCAGCCCCGGCTTGCGCCGCGAGGGCGGGTCGAACGTGCCCAGCGGCACCTCGCCGGTGAGCCACTCATAGAGGATGACGCCCAGCGAGAAGATGTCCGCGCGCGCGTCCGCGTTCTTCGCGTCCACGCGCTGCTCGGGCGCCATGTACGACAGCGTGCCCATGGACACGTGCGTGGACGTGAGCGCGTAGCGCGAGGAGGGACTGGCGTCCGCGAGGAACGAGGCCAGCCCGAAGTCCGACACCTTGGCGATGCCGCCGGCCTGCTGGTCCAGCAGGATGTTCTCCGGCTTCAAGTCCCGGTGGATGACGCCGCGGCCGTGCGCGTACTCGATGGCCCGGCAGATTTCGAGCATCCGCCGCAGCGCGCCCGCGACGTCCAGCTCCGGCGCGCGGATCAGCTCGCGCAGCGACGGGCCGTCCACGAACTCCATCACCAGGTAGTACGTGGTCTCCGTCTTGCCCTTGTCGACGATGGAGACGATGTGCGGGTGGCTCAGCGCGGCCAGCGCGGCGGCTTCCTTCTGGAAGCGCGCGATGAAGGACGGGTCCTTCGCCAGCTCCGGGTTGAGCAGCTTCACGGCCACCGTGCGGCCCAGCGAGAGCTGGGTGGCCTTGTGTACCTCTCCCATGCCTCCGCTACCGACCAGCTTCTCCAGGTGGTAGCCGCTGATGAGGTCCGCAGAGCGGGGCCGGCTGATCGCGGTGGGGTCGATTGAGGACATGGCGGTGAGCGAGGGGCCGCCAGGGTAGCAGAAACGCGGGGACGTACGAGGCGGTCATCGCGGGTCGCTGCTGCCCCCCCAGGCAGGCGACCTGGCGACCCTCAGTGCCCGGACACCGGGGTGCGGCCCACGGCCTGGCGGAGGCTGTTGCGGACCTGGTCCAGCGACGAGCGCATCTGTCCGTGGCGCACCGACGCGGCCACCGCGCGCGACAGCGACTTGAGGAGGCTGATGTCCTCCGGCCTCCAGGCGCGCGGACGCTGGCAGTCCTCGAAACCCACCACGCCCCACCACTGCTGCCGCGAGGGGTGGATGGGGCACAGCAGCACCGACTGCGTGCCCTGGCGCTCCAGCAGGTCCTTCATCATGGGCGGCGCGTCGCGCGTGGGGCAGGCCACCACCATGCCCGCCTCCAGCATGTCCACCCAGCCCGGCGCGAAGTCCCGGAAGGAGAAGGCGCGCAGCACCGGGTTGGCCAGCGGCGACGGCGTGGGCGCCTCCGCCCAGGCGTGGCGCATGTCGGTGATGAAGCGGCCGTACGTGCCGTGGACGCGGTTCTCGAAGATGTAGGCCCGGTCCACGCCGAGCGCGTGGGCCACCATGCGGAGCGCCTCCGCGCCGGTGGCCGCGCCCAGGCCCTTGTCCAGGAGCATCTTCGAGGCTTCTGACACCTTCGCGAAGGCTTCAATCATTGATGGGGGGCTTTCCAGGATGAGGGGGGGCCAACGAGTTCCGTCACTGTCCGGAACCGTCTGTCATTCACTGAAGTCACATTAAGCAGGATTCCTCTGTTCCTGTCAAATCTCAAACTCACTGAATGACGCAACGGCGCTCTGGGAGGAATGACCCGGGCGGGGTGAAACAGACCTCTCACCCTTCCCGCAGTGCGTGCCCGCGCCGACGCAGGGGCCGGGTGGTGTCGGACCCGGAAAAAAGACAGCGGGGGCGCCTCCCTTGGAGAGGCACCCCCGCAGTTGCTTCTGGAGCCTGGAAAGCTGGAATTACTTGGTGTCGGCGGCGGTCTCCGTCTTGGGAGCCGCCTTCTTGCCGGACTTCTTCGCGGGCTTGGCCTCCGGCTTCGCCTCGGCCTTGGCCTCGGCGGCGGGAGCGGCCTCGGGGGCCTTCATCTCGGCGGCGGGAGCGGCCTCGGCGGGCTTGGCCTCGGCGGCGGCCGGCTTCGTCTCCGCGGCGGCCGGAGCGGGGGTGTTGGCAAAGGCGGTGGCGGCGGCGAGGAGGGCGGCGGCGAACACGGTCTTCATGGAAAGCTCCGTTCGGGGGGGACGACGCTGGATTGCGTCGCGTTGATGCCCGTCCCTTGAGCAGCCGGCGTGCCAGGGCCCCGCTCAGAGGGAGGCGCGTGCGCAAGCGGCATGTCGCTGGGGAGAAACTCCACGGTTGGTAAAGCAACGGTGGGGGCCTGCTCCCCAGGCGAGCACCTGTCGCTTTGACGACACCGGAGCAGTTGAGCAAGCTGCATCCGCTACCCGGTGGCAATGGGTGGCAGGCCCGGGCCTCACGCCGCGCATGCCGCGCGGCCGCGGCGCGGGAGAGACGGTGTATGCGGTCCCTGCGGCTCGTGACGGCGGTGGCATGGCTGGGAGGCGGGTGTGCGGGAATCTCCCCCGTGCAGCTCGAGGCCCAGGTGCTGGAAGCAGAGCGCTGGCGGCGCGAGTACGAGGCGGAGCGCGAGCGGACCGAGGCCCTGGCGACGCGGATGGCCGCGCTGGAGTCCGCGCTGGAGCGGCTGGCGCTGGAGCGGGCCGAGGCGGAGCAGGGGCGCGCGGCGGTGCTGGAGGAGCTGGTGCGCACGGAGGCGGACCGGCACGCGCTGGAGGAGCACAACGCGCAGTTGCTGGTGCTGGAGCGGCAGCTCCACGAGCTGAAGGAACTGAAGGAGATGCACGAGGAGCTGTCGGACGTCTGGTACGAGTCCGCGCTGGAGCGCGCCCGGCGGCGCATGCAGCCTCCGCAGCAGTCCGGCACCACGCCGCGCGACGGCGGCAAGACGGGCGCTCCGTAGGACGTGACGGGCGGGCGCGCGCGACGCGGGCACCGCCGTGGTAGAGGAATCATCCCCCGTGAGCTCCCGCACGCCCATCCGCGGCTACCGCGCCGGCTTCTTCTTCGTGGTGGTGCTGCTGTCCGCCGTCACCTCCTTCACGCTGTGGACGGAGGTGCGCACGGGACGGCAGGTGGACGCGCTGGTGCAGGAGGCGCTGGAGCGCGCGGGCCTCATCGGCCGCATCCGCGTGGACGCGCTGTCGCTGGAGTCCGCGATTGAGGCGCACATCCGCGCCACCGACGACGCCGAGCGCGGCGCGGCCGACGCGGTGATGGAGGAAATCCTCGCGGACATCCGCGCCTCGTCGGAGGCGTACACGCGCAACCTGCCGCCGGGCGAGAAGGCGGCGTGGCAGCGCTTCAACGCCGGCTGTCAGGGCCTGGCGGACCAGGTGCGCACGGCGGCGGTGCTGTCGCAGCGGCGGGAGGCGGACCGGGCGCGGCGCCACCTGGCCGAGCGCATCCGCCCGCTGGCCGCGGAGCTGGACACGCTGGCCGGCAAGCTGGCCCAGGAGAACACGGACCAGGCGCGCGAGCTGGTGGGCCGGCTGGCGGACCTGCGCGTGCGCAACACCGCCCTGGGCGCGAGCGCCACGCTGCTGGCGCTGCTCCTGTCGCTGGGCGTGGGCTGGCACATCACCTCGCTGCTCAAGCGCCAGGACGCCACGATTCAGGGACAGCTGGAGGAGCTGGGCCGGCACAACCAGGAGCTGGACGCCTTCACCCGGCGCGTGGCGCACGACCTCATCTCCCCGCTGGCGCCGCTCAAGGGCTACCTCACGCTCATCCGCCGCACGGGCGCGGTGAAGGACGCGGGGGCGCTGGAAATGCTGGCGCAGTGCGAGTCCAGCGCGCTGCGCATGGGCGAGCTGATTGAGGCGCTCCTGCGCTTCTGCCGCGCGGGCACGCGGGGCGAGCGCACGGTGGGCGAGCTGGACACGGCCGTCACCACGGTGCTGCTGGAGGTGGCGCAGACGGCGGCCGCGCAGGGCGTGGCGCTGGAGCGGGAGCTGTCGCCGGGCGTGGCGGTGGACTGCCCGGGGCAGCTGCTGCAGGTGAGCGCGCGCAACCTCCTGACGAACGCGGTGAAGTACACGGCGGGCCGGGCGGAGCCGAAGGTGCGGGTGCGGGTGTCCACCGAGGGCGAGGAGGCGGTGCTGGAGGTGGAGGACAACGGCATCGGCATGGCGCCGGCGACGCTGGGCTCGCTCTTCCAGCCCTTCTTCCGCGCGCCGGAGGTGCGGACCCTGCCGGGGCACGGGCTGGGGCTCGTCACCACGAAGCGCGTGGTGGAGGCGCACGGCGGCACGCTGGTGGTGCGCTCGGAAGAGGGGAGGGGCACGCGGGTGGTGGTGCGCTTTCCCCGCGTGGTGCGCCCGGTGGCGGCGGGTGGCATCGGTGAGTCACAGGGGGCCTCCGCCGCTTCCGGAATGCGCAAGGTCGGCACATGAGCACAGCCCGCATCCTCGTGGTGGACGATGACCCCCAGGCCCGTGACTTGCTCCAGCGGCTGCTGGGCACGCTGGGGACGGTGACGCAGGCCGCGGACCCGAAGCGCGCGGCGGAGCGGCTGGCGGAGGGGCCCTTCGATTTGGTGATGACGGACATGGCCATGCCCGAGCCGGGGGATGGGCTCAAAGTCTTGCAGGCGGCGAAGACGCAGCTGCCGGACACGCCGGTCATCGTGGTGACGGCCTTCGGCAACATCGAGGGGGCGCTGGACAGCATCCAGCTGGGCGCGTTCGACTACCTGGCCAAGCCGTTCGACGTGGACGCGATTCTGCGCGTGGCGCGGCGGGCGCTGGAGCAGAAGCGGCTGGTGGAGGAGAACCGCTCGCTGCGCCAGCAGGTGGAGCGCACCTCGCTGGTGCTGGTGGGGCGCAGCCCGGCGCTGCTGGAGGTGTACAAACACGTGGCGCGCGCGGCGGCGAGCAACGTGCCGGTGCTGATTACGGGCGAGACGGGGACGGGGAAGGAGATGGTGGCGCGGGCGCTGCACAAGCGCTCGCCGCGCGCGAGCGGGCCGTTCATCCCGGTGGACTGCGGGGCGATTACCGAGTCGCTGATGGAGAGCGAGCTGTTCGGCCACGCGAAGGGGAGCTTCACGGGCGCCTCGGGCGCGCGGCGGGGCGTCTTCGAGGAGGCGAGCGGCGGGACGCTCTTCCTGGACGAGATTGGCGACGTGGGGATGAAGGTGCAGTCGCAGTTATTGCGCGTCCTGCAGGAGGGCGAGATTCGCCGCGTGGGCGAGAGCGTCCCGGTGAAGGTGGACGTGCGGGTGGTGGCGGCGACGAACAAGGACTTGAAGGCGCGGGTGGCGGAAGGGCACTTCCGCGAGGATTTGCTGTACCGGCTGGACGTGGTGCACCTGCACCTGCCGCCCCTGCGCGAGCGGCGCGAGGACGTGCCGGCGCTGGTGGAGCACTTCGCGGCGAGGCACGCGCGGGGCGGGGTGCGGCCGGTGGTGACGCCGGAGGCGATGACGCGGCTGACGGGCTACGACTGGCCGGGCAACGTGCGGCAATTGGAGAACGTGGTGGCGCGGGCGCTGGCGCTGAACGTGACGGGCGTGCTCGGGCCGCAGGACTTCCCGGAGCCCATTGGCGACGCGACGCAGAAGCTCACGGGGCTGGCGGGGGACATGCCGAGCCTCGCGGAGCTGTCTCGCCGGTACGCGGCGCACGTGCTCCAGCACGTGGGTGGGAACAAGAGCGAGGCGGCGCGGCTGCTCGATGTGGACCGCAAGACGCTCTACAAGCTGCTGGAGTCGGAGGGTGGGGCGGAGTCGTAGCGGTGCGCCTTGTCTTCGTGCGGGTGGTGCTGTCGCTGAGTGCCTGCTCCCGGTGCGCACCGGTGCCGCGGCACCGGTAGGCGTGCGTCACGGGAAACTCGACCGGGGCCGCTCCGCGCGGTCCCAGTCGAGTGGCTCGGTGCCCGCCCTGGCTCAGTTCGCGTAGTAGGTCGTGTTGAAGATGCCCCCGCCCACGCTCTCGACGAGCATGCTGATGCGGGTGCCCTGGGTGGCCGCCATGGTGGCGCGCTCGAAGAGCTGCAGCCGCTCGGCCTCGGTGTGCTGGTAGCCGCCAGCGGTCGCGCCCGTGCCCAGGTACTGGTACGTCCCGACGACGCCCCCGGTGCAGCCCGGCGCGTTGTGGACCTGGACGCTCACGTAGCCCTGGCCATAGCTGACGTTGTTCTGCCGCGTGTACGTCGCAAAGCACACGTAGCCCGTCGCCGTGACGAGCGCGGCATGGGCCGGACCGGCGAAGAGCACCGACATCATCACCGCGCAGAAAAGGGACACTCGCTTCATGGCTGTCTCCTCGGGACATTGCCCGTCAGCCGTGGGGGCCTGGACCCCTGCACGGCAAGGAAAGCCTAGAAAGCGCTACTGACACGCTGAACGGGGGAAGCCGCGAAAGTCCCTCGTCCCTTGCGCGCCATCCTCCAGCGCCCGTACTCGTATGAGGTCCAGCATTCGAGTCGCACGTCCCCTTCGCCATACGCCATGTCTGGCCTGATACACGGCCCTCACCTGTCCGGCCGCCGGACAGAGCACGGTGCGGGGTCTTGCGGTTCGTTCCGTCAGGTGCCAATCAGGCGGCGGACCCTCCGGGTGGGGCGGACGGGTGCGCACTACTGTTCCCCTCACATCCCCCCGTCATGACTCCATCCCCGTCCGTCACCTCCCTGCGTGAAGTCATCGACCGGTTGCTCGTGCTGGACCGCGAGCGTCCCCGCGAGGGCGGGGTGCTGGACGACCGGGGCCTCATCGAAAAGCTGCTGGTGACGGTGGATGCCGCGCCGGTGCTGCTCTCGTACGTGGACCGCGACGAGCGCTACCGCTTCTGCAACCAGACCTACGAGCGCTGGTTCGGCGTGCCTCGCGAGCAGGTCCTCGGCCGGCGCGTGCGTGACGTGCTGGGCGAGTCCGCCTACCGGGCCGTCCTCCCCCACCTGCAAGCGGCCCTGTCGGGCCAGCCGGTGCGCTTCGAGCGCGCCATGCCCTACAGGGATGGCGGCACTCGCGTGGTCCAGGCGGACTACCTGCCGCACGTGGACGTGGACGGCCGCGTCGCCGGGTACGTGGGCATGATTTCCGACATCACCGAGCTGCGCCGGGGCGAGGAGGCCGGGCGCATCGCCCAGCAGCTGCGCGCGAGCGAGGACCGGCTGCGCCTCACGCTCGAGGGCGCGGACCTGGGGACCTGGGACGCCGAGCTGCTCACCGGCCAGCGAAGCGTGTGTGCCAGGAGCCTGGGGCTGCTGGGCCTGCCCGCCGGGACGCCCCTGGACGATGAGCGCCTCAAGCAGTGCATCCACCCGGAGGACCGTCCCCGCCTGGACGCCGCCCGTCAGGCGGCCTTCGACCCCGAGGGGGACGGGAGCTTCCGCATCGACTTTCGCGCGGCGGGCCCCCTCGTGGAGAAGGAGCGCTGGCTGTCCGCGTTCGGCCGGGTGCACTTCAATGCGCACCGGCGGCCCCTGCGCATCACCGGCATCCTCAAGGACGTCACCACGTCCCGGCGCTCCCGCCTCCGCGCGGACCGGCTGGCGGCGGTGTCGGCCGCGCTGTCCCGCGCGCTGCGGCCCGAGGAGGTGGCCGACGTGGTGGTGCGCGAGGGCGCCGCGGCGCTCGAGGCCGTCACCGCCTCGCTGGCGCTGCTGAGCGAGGACGGCCAATCCTTCGAGCTGCGCGGCGCGCACGGCTTCCCCGAGGGGACGCTGGACGCCTGGCGGCGCTTCCCCGTGGACACACCCGTCATGTACCGGGAGGCGGTGCGCACGGGCCGTACCATGCTGTACCCGGACCTGGACGACCTCTTCCGGGACTACCCGGGCCTGAGGGGCGCGCCGTCCCTGCTGGGCCGCGCCTTCGCCGCGCTGCCGCTGCGCGTGGACGGGCGCATCCTCGGCGCCTTCGGCTTCTCCTTCGCGCACGCGCAGACCTTCGAGCCGGAGCTGCTCCAGTTCATGGAGTCGCTCGGCCAGCAGTGCGCCCTGGCGCTGGAGCGCGCGCGCCTGTACGAGGCCGAGCGCCGCGCCCGCGAGGAGGCCGAGCAGCTCCGCGACAGGCTGGCCACCGAGCGCGGTCTGCTGGAAGCCGTGCTGGAGCAGCTCCCGGTGGGCGTCGTCATCGCCGAGCCCGGCGGCCGGCTCACCCGGGGCAACGCGGCGATGGAGTCCATCTGGGGTCACCCCTTCGTGGCCTCGGAGGGCATCCCCGGGTACGGGGCCTACCAGGGCACCCACCCGGACGGCACGCCCTACCGGCCCGAGCAGTGGCCCCTGGCGCGCTCGCTGCTGCGGGGGGAGACGGTGCTGAGCGAGCCGGTGCGACTGCGCATGAACGACGGCACGGTGAAGCACATCGACCTCAGCTCCACGCGGGTCCACGACGCGCAGGGGCGGCCGCTCGCGGGCGTGGCGGTGTCCATGGACGTCACCTCGCACCACGAGATGCGCGAGGCCCTGCGCCGCGAGGCCGAGACGAGAGACCGGCTGATGGGCATCGTGGGGCACGATTTGCGCAACCCGCTGCAGGCCATTGCCACCTCCAGCACCCTGCTGCTGAAGGACAGCGCTCCCGACTCGCCCCAGCGCAAGCGCGCGGCCCGCATCCTCACGAGCGTGCAGCGCATGGACCACCTCATCCGCGACCTGCTGGACTACGCGCGCGTGAGTCAGGGCGGCGCGCTGCCCATCCATCGCCGGCGCATGAGCCTGGAGGATGCCTGCCACGTCGTCGTGGACGAGCTGCTCGCCGCCTACCCGGAGCGGGACATCCACCTGGACCTGCGCGGCGACCTGACGGGCGAGTGGGACCTGGACCGGCTGACGCAGCTGCTGGGCAACCTGGTCGTCAACGCCTTCACGCACGGCGCCCGGGGCGTCCCCGTGGAGGTGCGGGGGGACGGCGATGGCACCGTGGTGGTGCTGGAGGTGGTCAACGCGGGCAACCCCATTCCGCCCTCGCTGCTGCCCCGGCTCTTCCAGCCCTTCACCCGCGCGGACGCCGGCGGCGACGCGCTGAAGGGCGTGGGGCTGGGCCTCTTCATCGTGCAGGAAATCGTCACCGCGCATGGGGGCCACGTCCAGGTGACCTCCACGCGGGAGACGGGCACGCTGTTCCGGGTGCGGCTGCCCCGCTTCCACCGGGGCTGAAGGCCGCGTCTCAGGCGGCGCCGCGGCGCGGCTGGCGGGCCTCTTCCAGGAACGCCACCAGCTCGGCCAGCTCCACCGGCTTCACGAAGTGGCGCTGGAAGCCCGCCGCCTCGCTGCGTGCCCGGTCCTCGTGCTGGCCATAGCCGGTGAGGGCGGCGAACGTGGGGCTCGCGTCGCCCAGGCGCTCGCGGATGAGCGCGGCCAGCCCGTAGCCGTCCACCTCCGGCAGGCCGATGTCGAGGATGGCCACCTCGGGCGTGAAGCCGTCGAGCCGTTGCAGCGCCTGGCGGTGGTCATGCGCCATGGCCACCGTGTAGCCGGACATCTCCAGCAGGTCCGTCAGCGCCTCGGCCGCGTCCACGTTGTCGTCCACCACCAGCACGCGCAGCGGCTCGGTGCGCTTGTCGGCCGGGCGCGGAGGCGGGGCGGGCTCCGCGGGCGCCTCCGGGGGCGCGGCGTGGCGGGGCAGCCGGACGGTGAAGGCGCTGCCCCGGCCGGCCCCGTCGCTGTGCACGCTGACGTGGCCGCCGTGCGCCGTCACCACGCTGCTCACCAGCGCCAGGCCGATGCCCAGCCCTCCCGCGCTCCGGTCCACCGAGCGCGGCCCCTGCACGAAGGGCGCGAAGATGTGCTCCGCCAGCTCGGGGGGAATGCCCTCGCCGTTGTCCGAGACGGTGAGGACGACCTCCTCGGCGCCGGACTCCGCGCGCACCTGGAGCCGCCCCCCGGGCGGCGTGTACTTCGCCGCGTTGGTGAGCAGGTTCGTCACCACCTGCGTGAGCCGGTCCGCGTCGCCCAGGACGGGCAGCCCCCTGGCGGCAACCGCCAGGTCGAGCGCGTGCTGGCGCTGCTCGAGGAGCGGCGTCACCGCCTCCACCGCCCGGTCCACCACCGTGGACAGCTCGAGCGGCGCGCGGTGGAGCGACATCTGCCCGCGGACGATTCGCGCCAGGTCGAGCAAGTCATCCACCAGCCGCACCACGTGGCTGAGCTGGCGGCGGATGACCTCGTGCTCGGGCGTCTGCGCCAGCCCGCGCAGGCGCAGCACCTCCAGCGAGCTGACGATGGGGGCCAGCGGGTTGCGCAGCTCGTGGCCGAGCATGGCGAGGAAGGCGTCCTTCGCCCGCGTGGCGGCGATGGCCTCGGCCCGGGCGGCCTCGGCCACCTCCAGGTGGGCTTCGCGCTCGCGGTCCTGCGCCTCCAGCAGGTGCCCGGAGCGCACCAGGGCCTCGTTGAGCCGCGCCAGCTCGCGCACGTCCGAGGCGTCCACGCGCACCGGGGCGCCGCTGGCGAGCGCGTCCGCCGCGTCCGCCGCGTCGGTGATGGAGCGTCCGATGCGCCGCGACAGCGCCCACGCCCCGGCGGCGCTCAACAGCAGCATGGCCAGCCCGAGCAGTCCGCCGGCCAGCAGCGAGCGCCGCACGGGGGCATCCAGCACGTGGCGCGGGCTGACCACGGTGACCGCCCAGCCGGATTCCGTATGGCTGAACGCGGCGTAGACGGGCTCGCCCTCCATGGAGTGGTCGGCGTAGACGCCCTCGTGCGCGGCGCGCGTGCGCTGGAGGAACGTGGCCGTCGCGGACTGCCCCACGAAGCGCGCCGGGTCCCGGGTGCGGGCGGCCACGATGCCGCGTGGGTCCACCAGCGTGCGCGTCCACTCGATGTCGTCCGAGGCCTGCCGGGCCACCACCTCGCGGAGCGCGTCGACGGAGAGGACGGCCGTGAGCACGTAGCGCAGCTTCCCGTCACGCACCACGGGGACGCGCAGGGGCACGGCGAGCTGCTTCCGGGGCCCCCGTCCCACGGCGAGGTTGCCCACCAGGGGCCGCAGCGTCTCTCGCACCCGGACGAGGCTCTCGGGCTCCGCCACGGGTGGCAGGGCGCTGCCCTCGGGGAAGCCCGTGTTCAGCAGCGGGACGTCCTCCGGGGACGTGAGGAGGAGCGTCACCCACCCGCGCTGCGTCCGCAGCACGCGCTCGCACTGCACCCGGAAGCGCTGGAGGTTCTTCTCGTCCAGCGACGCGGAGGCGGCCAGCGCCTGGAGCGTGCGCAGCGAGCCGGCCGTTTCACTGTCGAACGCCTCCGCCAGCGAGCGCGCCGAGGTGAGCACCCGCCGCTCGGAGGCCGAGCGCTCCGCGCGCGCCAGGAAGACGAAGAGGATGCACGAGAAGACGACGACGGGCAGCAGCGCGCCCAGCACGAGCCTCACCAGGTGCCATCGCAGTGGCCGGGGATGACGGGAGCGGAGGGGCATGGTCCGGGCGGGCTCTACAAGGGGTGGCGGTGGGTGCCCGGGCAGGACCCGGCGGGACGCAGCGGACCATTCAATGGGGCGCGCCGCAAGTCAGCCGCCGGCCTCATGTCCGGTGCGCACAGGCGCGGCGGGGGGCCGCCCGCCTTCACCACGCGGTGTGGCGGTAGTCCTTGAAGAAGTTGCCCCACACGTACTCGCCGGAGTTCTCCGAGGAGATGACCGGGTCCACCACGCGGGCCGCGCCGTCGACGATGTCCAGGGGCGGCTGGAAGTCGAGGTCCTGCTGCTTGCGCTCCGCGTGCACCGCCGGGTCCTCGTCGGTGACCCAGCCGGTGTCGACGGCGTTCATGAAGATGTTGTCCTTCGCGTAGTCGGGCGCGGAGGTCAGCGTCATCATGTTCAGCGCGGCCTTCGCCATGTTGGTGTGCGGGTGCCGGTCCGTCTTCGTCCCGCGCGAGAAGCTGCCCTCCATGGCGGAGACGTTGACGATGTGGCCGGGCGTGGAGCGCCCGCGCATCATCAGCGGCTTGAGCTTCCCGCAGAGGATGAAGGGCGCCACCGCGTTGATGAGGTGGACCTCCAGCATCTCCGCCGTGGACACGTCCGCCAGCTTCATCCGCCACGAGTTCATCCCGCGCAGGTCCACCTGCTGCAGGTCCGCGTCCAGCCGCCCCTGGGGGAAGAGGGCGCGCGTGTCGCCCTCCTGCTCCTGCGTATAGGGCAGCAGGGACAGCGCGGCGGACGAGTGGATGCCCATTGCCGGGTCATTGCTGCGCCACGTGGGCGCGAGCGCCTGGGCGTCCGCGCCGCCAGCGCCGAGGGCCGGGTTCAGCGACGCGATGCACGCCGCGTGTCCCGCGAGCAGGGGACGGGCCGCCTCCGGCAGTTCGTCCATCCGGCGCAGCTCTCCCTCCAGGAGGTGCTCATAGAAGCCGGGGGGACGGCGCACCGTCTGCGCGGCGTTGTTGATGAGGATGTCCAGCCGGTGGTGCGTCTGCTCCACGTGCTTCGCGAACAGCTCCACGCTGGGGGCGTGCCGCAAGTCGAGCCCGTGGATGTGCAGCCGGTGGGACCACTCCGCGAAGTCGGGCTCGCGCAGGTAGCGCTGCGCCGCGTCCTGGGGGAAGCGGGTGGTGGCGATGACGCTCGCGCCCGAGCGCAGCAGCATCAGCGACGCCTGATAGCCAATCTTCACGCGGGCGCCGGTGATGAGCGCCACCTTCCCGGTCAGCGACGCGCGCTGGGTGCGCTTGGCGTAGTTGAAGTCCGCGCACTCGACGCACAGGGTGTCGTAGAAGAAGTGCAGCTTGCGGTACTCCGCCTTGCACACGTAGCACTTGCGCGGCACCGCCAGCAGCCGCTCCGGCCCTTCGGAAGGGGGCGGGGGCGGGAGCAGGGGCACGGTGAAGACGGCGGACCGGCGCAGCGAGCGAATCTCCGTCGTGGCGCGGACCTCGCGGTCATGCGTCTGCTTCGCCTGCTTGCGCTCCCTGCGCAGGGTCTTCGTGAGCCGCGACTTCGTCTGGCGGTCCGGAAACACCACGCGGGTGGCCGCGCTCAGGAACGCAATCTTCTCCTCCTCGGGGAGCTCCGTCACCAGGCGCCGGTTCTCGGCCATGGCTTGCAGCAGCCGTGTGCATTGGCGGACTTCGTCCAGGGACACGGCGGCCGGTGAGGTGGATTCGGGCAGGGCGGGGGAGGTCTCGGCGTCCTTCATTCCCTGGGTGAATACCCTCCGGGCGGACCAGAGGGAAGGACGGTGGTGGACACGGGCTCGGCGGGAGGGCGGGCGGCCATGCGGCCAGGAGCCCGCACCTCCAACGAATCAGGGGGGCCGGCCACTCTCCGTCCCGGGCCCCGGACGGCCCGCGCGGGCGCTCAGCGCGTGGCCGGCGCCGCCTCGCCCTTCTTCTCCTCCTTCTTCTCTTCCTTCTGCTTCGGCAGCGGGGACACGTGGCTGGCGACGATTCGCCACCGGCCGTTGCGCTTCACGAGCGTGTCCGTGAAGCGCAGCTCGGCGGCGAACGCCTTGCCCCCGGCGACGCCCTTCACGGAGGTGGTGCCATTCACCACCGCCGTGTCGCCGTAGAGCCTCACCTTCATGTCGTGGTTGCGGAAGACCTCGTAGCGGGGCTCCTTGTTGCGCAGCTCGGTGAGGGTCTCCTCGCGCGTCGTGAGGTTGCCGGACGTGTCGATGAGGGTGAAGCCGTCGCCGAGGAACTCGGCCGCGAGGCTCTCGTTGCCGGTGCGGAAGGACTCGCAGCCCGAGTGCAGCGCTTCGAGCACGGCGGCCTCCTCTCCCTTCGGAGCGGCGAGGGCGGGAGCGGCCAGGGCGAGCAACACGAGACACGCGGCGAGGGACTTCTTCATCGGTACATCCTCCGGGGAGACTTCAGGCTCGCAACGTACCCCGGGGCGGGGGACAGGGCTGCAGAAGCTCCTCGTCGGTGAACGTCCCGGGGCCTCCGCGCGGATGTGCCTTGTGCCCCGGGGCCCGGGGCCTCCAGACTCCGTGCCGTGAATTCCCGCTCCCTGCCGACGCTCGCGCTTCTGCTGGCCTCCAACATGACGGCCTGTGTCTCCCAGCCGCGTGGCCCCGAGGAGGCGCCCGTGGAGGCCGGGCCCCCGGCGCGCCTGTGGCGCCGGAGCGCGGCGGAGCGGGACTTCGAGCGCTTCGCCCGCGAGGGGACGGTGCTCGCGGCGGATGGCGCGCTGGAGCTGGACGCGGCGGCGCCGACGGTCAGCGAGCCGTTCGCCTCGGGCGTGGAGGCGGATGGGGGCACGCGCTACGTCGGTGGAGGCTATCGCCAGGGCCTGGCGGTCTCCGACACGCAGCTCGTCCCGGGTGGGTTCACCACCGTGGTGCCCTCCTTCGACGCCCTCACCCCGCCGGGGACGTGGCTGAAGGTGACGCTCGCCGCGCGCATCGACGGCGCCTGGACGAAGGACTACGAGCTGGGCGTGTGGGCCTTCGACTCGGCGCCGGTGGCGCGGCACAGCGTGGACGGCCAGCGCGATGCGAATGGCGCGGTGTCCACGGACACGCTCAACCTCCAGCGCCGGGCGGACGCGCTGCGGATGAAGGTGTGGCTCTACTCCTCGCGGCCGGACGCCACGCCCCACGTGCGCGCGCTGTCGGCCGCGGTGAGCGACAAGCGCGGGCTCGCCGAGGACGGTGTGTCGGCGCGCGCGGCGTGGGGGACGGTGCTGGACGTGCCGGGCTACTCGCAGATGCTCTATCCGGAGGGTGGGCCGGTGTGGTGCTCGCCCACGTCCACCACGATGCTGCTCGGCTACTGGGGACAGAAGCTGGGGCGGCCGGAGCTGCACACCACGGTGCCCGCGTCGGCCGAGCGCACCTATGACTGGGCGTACCGGGGCACCGGCAACTGGCCCTTCAACACCGCGTACGCGTCCGCCATGGGCGGCGGGGCGCTGCACGGCATGGTGCTGCGCCTGGATGGCTTCGACCAGGTGGAGCGGCTCATCGCCGCGGGCATCCCCGTCAGCATCAGCATCGCGTACGAGGAGGGGACGCTGGCCGGCTCTCCCGTGCGCCGCTCGGACGGGCACCTCATCGTGGTGAAGGGCTTCACCCCGGAGGGGGACGTGGTGTGCAACGACCCCGCCTTCAAGACGGACGAGACGGTGTCGGTGACGTACAAGCGAGACCAGCTCTGGCGGGCCTGGCGCCACTCGCGCCATGCCGCGTATGTCCTGTGGCCGGCGGGCACCTCGCTCCCCGAGGGCGTGGTGGGCGTCCTGCGGTGACCCTGGCGTCGTTGAAGCCCGTGCAGCCCCTTCCTGGAGGAGACCTTCCGATGTCGACCCCGTCGCCCCTCTCCGTCCCCGATGCCTGGGAGCTGGTCGTGCCGGAGTACGTGCGCGAGCTGCAGCCGGTGTTCGAGAACTTCGCCCGGGATGCACTCACTCGGGCGGCGGTGGGGCGGGGCTCGCGCGTGGTGGACGTGGCGGCGGGGCCCGGGACGCTGGCGCTCCTCGCGGCACGGGCAGGCGCGCGGGTGACGGCGGTGGACTTCGCGCCCCGGATGATTGCGACGCTGCGCGAGCGCGCGACGGCAGAGGGGCTGGAGGTCGAGTCGCTCGTCGGGGATGGCATGGCGCTGGCGCTGGCGGAGCGGACGTTCGACGCGGCGTTCTCCATGTTCGGGCTGATGTTCTTCCCCGACCGGCCGCGCGGCTTCCGCGAGCTGCTGCGCGTGCTCGTCCCCGGAGGCCGCGCCGTCGTGTCGAGCTGGATTCCGCTGGAGCGCTCGCCCGTGATGAACGTGTTCTACCGGAGCTTCGCGGAGCTGATGAGCGGGGGAGGGGGCGGGGGCGGGGCGCCGCGCGACGGGATGATGCCGCTGTCGGACCCGGAGACGTGTCAGCGGGAGATGTCCGACGCGGGCTTCGTGGACGTCTCCGTGCACGAGGCGAGTGCCCGCGTGGACTACGCCTCGACGGCGGCGCTGGTGGACGCGATGGTGCGCTCGGCCGCGCCCGTCGTGCTGGCGCGCAGGGCGCTCGGTGAGAAGTGGGGCGGCGTCGAGCGGGCCCTGCTGGACAAAGTCTCTTCGGAGCTGGGCACCGGCCCGCAGGCCGGCCTGTTCAACGCGTACCTCACCGTGGGTTCTCGGAAGTGAGCGCACGTTCGCCTCGCGCGGACTGAGACATTCCGTTGCATGTGACAACCGCCGCTCCGGGCGCACGGTATGCACACCCGTGCGGAGTCGAGCGCAGGCGACCTCACCTCGGACGACGTTGTGACTCGGTGAGCACCTACGTACCGTGTCGCATCCATGCGTCGTTGGCTCCCGCTCGCTCTGCTTCTGCCCGGTCTCGCGTGTGCTCCTGCTTCCAGTCCGGAGGCGCCGCGCCTGGACGGCGTGGGCTCGCGAGGGAGCGGGGCCGCGCTGGATGCGGCGGTGGCCGTCGTGCCCGCGCAGGACGGCCGTGCGCCTGAGGCTGGCGCGGCGCGGGTGGCTGCGCTCCCGTCAGACGCCGATTCGGGGGCGTCGGCCACCGGTGCCAACGCCTTGGTGGAAGCGGGAGCCGGCGCGAGTGACGCGGGCGAGCCGCCCGTCACGGCGGCCGCGCCGGCGACGGGTGTCGCTCCGTCCTCCGACGGGGGCCTGAGCGCTCAGGGACCCTCCTCGGAAGAGCTGCTCGCCGCGTGGCAGCGGACCGCGCCGGATGGTGGCACGGCCTCCACCGACGCGAAGGCAGCGCCCAGGGTGGCCTCCGAGTCCTCCGACTCCGACGACTCGCGAGCCGAGGGCCCCGCGCTCGCGAACGACCCGGCGCTCAGCGTCATGCCCAGGCCCGCGCCGCATGGGGAGGCGGAGGACGTGGAGCCTCCGCCCGCCGAGCAGCTCGTCGTCATTCCGGACCGGAAGAACCCGGGCGTGGAGCTGGTGCTCGGGCCCGACGGCGAGCCGCTGGAGGACACGGGGCTGGTGCTGGGCGACATCGACCCGTCCCTGGACCCCGAGGAGTTCGAGCCGGACTCGGAGCCCCTCGGCGGCGCGGATGCGGGGACGGCGCCCTTCGCCATTCCCTACGCGCCCGACGCGGGCTCGCTGCGGGTGAGGCGCTCCATCGCCGTGCGCCAGGAGCCCCGCCGGGATGCGCCACCCCTGGGCACGGTGGCCCAGGACATGCGCGTGCGCTGGAAGGGCGACACGGCCATGCGCGGGCCGGACTGCGATGCGTGGATTCAAATCGAGCCGCGCGGCTGGGTCTGCGACCGTTACCTGGAGCCCAACTTCCGCGAGCCCCGCGTGCGTGACCTGCCGAAGCTGCGCGAGGGCGAGCTGACGCCGGGCGTCTACGCGCGCGTGGTGGGCCGGCGCGTGCGGGCGTACCCGAGCCTCGCCCTGGCGAAGAGGAAGAAGAAGGGCGTGCTGCTGAAGGGCTCGGTGACGGTGCAGCTGCGCGGGCAGGTGCGCGTGGGCCGCCGCACCTTCTGGCGCACCGCGGACGGCCAGTACCTGGAGGCGCGCGTGCTGCGCGAGTACCGGCCCTCCTCCTTCGAGGGCGTGGGCGCGGAATTGCTCGCGGAGCTGCCGACGCCCTTCGCGTGGGCCCAGTCCCGCCTGCGGCCGAGCTCCGATGTGGACGTGCGCGTGGCGCCGGACGCGAAGGCCGCGCGGGAGACGGTGCTGCCGCCGCGCACGCTGGTGGCGGTGCGGGAGCTGTCCGCGGATGGCAACTGGGTGCTCATCTCGGAGAACCACTGGGTGGCCCGGGATGACCTGCACGTGGCCTGGTTCACGCCCGCGCCGCCCGGCGTGGAGCCCGGCGAGCGGTGGCTGGACGTGGACCTGGAGGCGCAGGTGCTGGTGGCCTACGAGGGCGAGCGGCCGGTGTACGCGACGCTCATCTCCTCGGGGAAGCCGGGCACGGACACACCGGAGGGGCTCTACCGTATCTGGCTCAAGTTCGCGGAGGCGGACATGACGGGCAACGGCACCACCGGCAGCGAGACGTACCGCGTGGCCACGGTGCCGTGGACCATGTTCTTCCAGGACGACTACGCGCTGCACACCGCTTACTGGCATGACCGTTTCGGCGACCCGATGAGCCACGGCTGCATCAACCTGGCGCCGAAGGACGCCCGCGCCCTCTACACCTGGGCCGCGCCCGAGGTCCCCACCGGCTGGTCCATGGTCCATGCGACACCGGACGCCCCCGGCTCCTGGGTGCGCATCCGCGGGCAGGCGCGAGCGAAGGGCCAGGAGCGCAAGGTCACCGTCGCCTCCACCGCGCGTCGGGAGCGGTAGCGCGGCTGTCGGACGTCTGACCCTGGGTGCCAGGCTGTTGCTGGCGTTTCTTGATTTCCATTGTAGGTGTGTTGACGTCTGTCTTTGGGGAGGCGCACTCCCGCGCCTCACCTGACTGGAGGCAGACCCGATGCGACGCTTGTCCCTTCGTGATGCGCTTCTCCTCGTTCCCGCGACGCTGATGCTGGCGGCGTGTGGTGGTCCTCCGCAGGAGGGGCTCGACTCCGCGACGGAGGAGGGCTCCACCCTGGGGACCTCCGAGGCCGGGCTGTCAGCCGGACTCTCTTGCAGCCGCACGTCCTATCAGGACGTCACCTGCACGGCGTCCGTCTCCGGCGGTGTGCCCCCGTATACCTATAACTGGTCCGAGCAGCGCAACCTGTTCGTCCCGATGCAGACGTACTTCATCGGCCACGGCAACGGGACCTCGCCCAGCAAGTCGTTCAGCTGCTGGGAGCCCGATGCGACCTCGCCCGGTGACTACTCGTCCCGGTACAGGGTCACCGTCGTGGATTCCACGGGTGCCAGCTCCGGACTCGTCTTCCATTACGACTTCTTCGTCTGTGGTTGATGCGCTGGCTCGGCGCTTTCAAGCAGACGCGGCCCGGTCTGTCCTGCCGGGCCGTGCTCACCCCACCACGGACACGGTGACGCGGCGGCGGTGCGGCGACGTGCGGTGCTCCCAGACGTAGACGCCCTGCCACGTCCCCAGGTCCGCGGAGCCGTCCTTCACGGGGATGCTCAGCGAGTTCTGCGTGAGCACCGTGCGCACGTGCGCGGGCATGTCGTCCGGCCCTTCCGCGTCGTGCACGAAGAGCGAGTCCCCGTCCTTCACCAGCCGCGCGAAGAAGGACTCCAAATCCCTGCGCACGTCCGGGTCCGCGTTCTCACACAGAATCAGCGACGCGCTCGTGTGGTGCAGGAACACCGTGCACAGCCCCTGCCTCGCGCCGCTCTCCGTCACCGCGCGCTGCACGTCGGCGGTGATGTCGGTGAAGCCGCGGCCCCGGGTGGCCACCGTCAGCTCCTTCGCGTGGTACATGCCGTCAGCGCCCTCCCAGCCGCGCCACCAGGAAGGCGGCCAGCCGCTCCAGCTCCTCGGCGTCAATCGTGTGCGGCCCGTCGAAGGGGTGGAAGTCCACCGCCAGCCCGGACTCCGTCAACACGTCGCGCAGGCGCTCGGCGGCGGCGAAGGGCAGCACGGTGTCGTCCCGGCCGTGGGCCTGGAACACGGGCAGCCCCTTGCGGGCCTGCGCCTTCTGCCGCCACTCCGCCTCCGAGGTGAGCGTGCCGGACAGGATGCACAGGCCCGCGGGCGCCTCCTCCAGCCGCAGCGCCACGTCCGTCGTCACCATGCCGCCCTGGCTGAAGCCGCCCAGCACGATGCGGCCATACGGCAGCTTCATGGACAGGGACACCGCCTCCACCACGCTCATCATCGCCCGGCGCGCGGCCGACATGCCCGGGGGCACCTCGCGGGCGAAGAGGTCCCAGTCGCGCAGCTGCCCGCGCATGATGGCCTCGGGCAGGTGGAACCACGCGCGCCCGGCGGGCATGCCCCACTCCGCCAGCGTCAGCGGCGCGCCGGGGAAGATGAAGCGCACGCGGTCGGCGAGCGACGCCTCCACGGACATCAGCTCCGGCGCGAGCGGCACCAGGTCCGTCGCAGGAGCACCGAAGCCGTGACAGAGGATGACGGCCAGCTCGGGCGCCGCGCCGTCGGGGAGCGCGTCGACGACGTTGCACTCCAGCTCACCCAGCCGCGTGGCGAGGCGTCGAGCGGTGCGGCCACCCATCACTTCGCGCCCGCCGGGGCCTGGTCGCTCATCGAAATCTTCTCGATGACCACCGGCGTCTGCGGCCTGTCACGCGAGTCGCGCTGGACGTTGGAGATCTTCTCCACCACGTCATAGCCCTGCACCACCTCACCGAAGATGGTGTGCTTGTTGTTGAGGTAGTCCGGCGTGGAGGTGGTGATGAAGAACTGGCTGCCGTTGGTGCCGGGGCCCGCGTTGGCCATGGCCAGCAGGCCGGGCTTGTTGAAGGTGCGGCCGCTCTTGAACTCGTCCTCGAAGCGGTAGCCCGGGTCGCCGCGGCCGGTGCCCGTGGGGTCTCCGCCCTGAATCATGAAGCCCGGAATCACGCGGTGGAAGACGACGCCCTGGTACAGCGGCCGGTCCGTCACCCGCTGGCCGGAGGTGGGGTCCGTCCACGGCTTCTCGCCCGTGGCGAGGCCCACGAAGTTGGCCACCGTCTTCGGCGCGTCCTTGGAGAACAGGCGCACGGTGATGGCGCCCTGGTTGGTGCTCAGGGTGGCGTAGACCTCCTGGCCGGCCTGGACCTTCTTCGTCCACTCACCGGAGGCGGCGGCCTCGGCGGGCGGCGGCGTGGCGGCGGGGGCCTGCTGCGCGGGCGTCCCGGAGGGCTGCGCGGGTCGCGTCTGCGCGGCCGGAGGCGGGGTGGGAGGCGCGCTGGAGGGCTCCTTCTTGTCGGAGTCCTTGCAGGCTGCGAGGGAAAGGCTGAGGAGGACGGTCGTCAGGATTCGGGTCCGCATGGCGGGCGAACCTAGACGCCACCTTCGACGGATTCCAGGGGTTTACGCGGGGGCCCCCTGTCCACTGTCACGCACCTGGAGTAAAAAAGACACGGCCCCCCCGCCCCCGAAGCAACTCCGGGGCGGAAGGCGCGATGATCCGGATAGCGATTCGCGAAGATCCCCTTGGAGTCCCTTTCTCATGGCGCCCATCCGTAACGAGCCCCGCCCCGCCCCGACGCCTACTCCGACGGCGCGTCCCACGCCGCCCGCGCCCCGGCCGCCGGCTCCGGCGCAGCCGCAGGCGGACCGGTTCGAGACGGCCCACAACCGGGTGAGCCAGGTCGCCAACGGCGCGAAGTCCATCTCCGACGGCGTGGCCGCCACCCAGGTGCGCAACGCCCCGGGCCCGCAGCGCTTCGGCCCCTGGGAGATTCCGGGCCGTGCCGGCGCCGGCACCGTGGAGGGCGTCAACACCCGTGGGGCGCGCTGGGCCGGCGCCGCGGGCACCGCCGCCAGCGTGGCGCAGCTGCCGGGCGCCGCCTACCTGGCCTTCCGCGACACGCGCGACTTCTTCCGCAACCCCTCGCTGGAGGGCGCCAACAAGGCGGCGGGCTCCGTGGCCAGCGCCGCCTCCACCGGCCTCAACGTGGTGAAGGGTGGCCTGGAGACGGCCGGCAACGTCAGCAACTACCGCGCCGCCGCCAACGCGGCCCGCACGGCCTTCACGCAGGCGGCCCCGGACGCCGGCCGCGCGGTGGCCAACCGCGTCGCTGGCGCCGCCGCCCGCGAGGCGGTGGAAGGGGCCTCGCGCCAGGTGGTGCGCAACGTGGCCGCCCGCGCGGCGGGTGAGGGCCTGGAGGTCGCCGGCCGCCTGGGCGCCAACGCCGCCCGCCACGCCCTGCGCGAAGGTGGCACCGCGGCGGCCCGTGCCGCCGGCCGCTTCGCCCCGGGCCTGAACGTGGCCATCGCCGTGGCGGACACCGCCGCCGCCGTGAGCACGATTGCCGACCCGAACGCCTCCACGGGCAAGAAGGTGACGGCCGGCATCACCGCGCTGGGCTCCATCGCCGCCGCCACCAACATCCCGGTGGTCAGCCAGGTGGGCGCCGCCGTGTCCACGGTGTCCAGCTTCGTCGGCTCCTTCTTCTAGCCGCCTCCGTCCCGACGCATACTCGCGTCATGACGACGAAGGACGACCCGAAGGGCGGCGGTGCGCGTTCGCTGGCCGAGCTTCACGCGCTCGGCATCATGAAGCGGATGCCCTCCGCCTTCTCGTTGGACAGCACCGAGCCGGTGGACCTCCCCACCGTCACCGCCCCCTCGCTGGAGGGGCTGACGGTGGCCCTGGTGCGCCCGGCTCCGCTGACGGAGCAGGACCTCGTCGACCGCTTCGATGCGCTCCGCCGCCAGCACGCCGACCGCCGCGAGCGCAAGCCGGGCGAGGACGTGGGCGTCGGGGACGAGGTGCTCCTGGACGTGCTCGGCTTCGCCAACGGCCGGCTGCTGCCCTTCTCCGCGCGGGAGGACTGGCGGACGCATGTGATTGCGGACCCGGTGCTGCCCGGCTTCTTCGAGGCGCTCCCGGGCGCGAAGGTGGGCCAGTCCTTCGGCATCGAGCTGAAGCTGCCGGACAGCTACCCCGTGGAGGCGCTGCGCGGGCAGACGGCGCGCTTCCTCCTGGACGTGAAGGCGGCGCAGGAGTTGCGGCTGCTGGCGGATGACTCACCGGAGCTGCTGAAGCGGCTGCGCATGGGCAGCCTCACGGACGTCATGCGCCACCTAGGCGACGAGCTGGCCCGCGAGCGCACCGAGGAGATGGACCGCCTCACCCAGGAGCGGGTGCTGGACGCGGTGGTGGAGCGCACGCAGGTGTCGCTGTCCACCGCGCTGGTGGACGAGGAGATTCGCCGCCGCTGGGCGGAGACCGAGCGCCCCATCCTCGCGCGCAAGGCCTTCCAGCCGGACGAGCTGCAGGAGGCGCTGGAGGGGTGGCAGAAGGACGCGCTCACCCGCGCGGACGCGGCGCGGCGCCTGACGCTGGCCCTGGCGCTGCGGGCCATCGCCACGCGGGACGGCGTGCAGCCGGAGAAGAAGGCCACGGACGCGCTCATCGACGAGCTCGCCGGCCTGTCCGGCGTGGCCCGGAAGGATTTGGGTCGGGCGGTGAAGGAGGACGCGGCGCTCGCCCGGCGGCTGTACGACCTGGCGCTGCACCTGGCCACCGTGGACCATGTGATGAAGAAGGTGAAGCTGACGGCGCCGGCCTGACGTCAGCGGGCGTCGAGCGCCAGGGCCACCATGGCCTCGGTGACGTCGCCGGGGTGGTAGCGGTTGAACCCGGGCAGGGCGCGCAGCGCGCCCTCCGCGTGGTCCATGTCGTCCAGGCGCACCACGCCCGCGCCGGGCACCTCCGCGTCCAGGGCCGTCACCAGGCCGTCGGCCGCGTAGCCGTACCTGTCCCGGAGGTAGCGCTGCAGCGGGTACAGGCTGGACAGGCGCGACAGGCGCGAGGTGGCCAGCGACACGGTGGGAATGCCGGCCGGGTAGGGGTGCTTTCGGATGAACTCCATCCGACTTGTATAGGAAAGCTCCTCCACGGACCGGGACACCCCATGGAACAGCAGAGGGAAGGCGAAGTCGATGAGCCGCCGCATGTCCGGCGTGGTGGCCAGGTCATGGGCCAGGGAGGAGCCGCCGTAGGGCGCCTGCAGCGTCACCACCGCGCGCACCACCCGGCGCAGCTCCGGGTGCAGGGCCAGCGTGGCCGTGCACTCCACGGCGCCCTTGCTGTGGCCCACCAGCACCACCGAGCGGCCGAAGTGCTCCGCGTCCAGCAGCGCCTCGCGCAGCACCGCCACGTTGTCGGTGATGAGCCCCTCGGTGTCCACCGGCGCCTCGAGCACGTCCAGGCCCCGGCGCTCCAGCCGCTGCACATTGTCCAGCAGGTAGCCGGGCAGCTCGTCCCCCAGCATGCCGCGCACCAGCACGTACTGGTGCCGCTTCGCCGCGTCCGGCAGCACCGGCTCGCCCTCGCGCACGCGCGAGAGCAGCGCCTTGAAGCGCGGGGTGAGGTCCTCGCCCGGGAGCCCCTGCGCGGAGCGCTGCAGCCAGCCGGCCAGGCCACCACAGCCGGGGCCCCACCAGCGCTCCGCGGGAGGCAGGCCGCGCAGGCTCCGCGACAGCCGGGCAATGGCACCCGACTCGCGGGCCGGGGCGGGAGTGGGGGTGGGCGGCGGAAGGGCGACGTCGGGCAGCGACTGCGTCATCTTCCGCGGAAGCGTACCGGGAAGCCGTCCCCGGGCGCCAACGGCCCCACCCCGCCTGCCCGCATGGCCGACATGGACTCACCTTCGAGGGCAGGTGGCATGCTAAGAAGCCGTCACGCAGGAGGAGTTCCGACGCTGACCACCGGACAGGAGTGGCTGGTTGACGCCAGTGGCTGCGCCCCCGAGCGCCTCGAGGACGCGGCCGCGCTCGCCGCGCTCAACGTCTACTGCCGCCGCACCCGCGCGCGCCCGGACTTCGAGTCCCTGCTGGCGCGGCACCTGGGCGCGGCGCAAAGCCACGTGCGAGAGCTGAAGCGGGGAGGGGTGGCGTGACGCAGCAGGGACAGTGCCCATCATGCGGTGTGCTGATTGAGTTCACCGCCGGCTCGGCGCAGGTGGTGGTGTGCGCGCACTGCCAGACGGTGGTGGCGCGCAGCGGGGCCACGTTCGAGGCCCACGGGAAGATTGGCCGCATCGTCCCCACCGACTCGCCGCTGCAGCTGGGCGCGGAGGGGCGCCACGGCAGGGTGGGCTACCGCATCATCGGCCACCTCCAGAAGGACCACGGCGCCGGCCCCTGGGACGAGTGGTACGTCGAGTTCGACGACGACCGCACCGGGTGGATCAGCGAGTCCGAGGGCGCCTTCCACCTGCTCTTCGACGCGGGCGTGGAAGAGGGCCTCGTCCTGGAGGACCTGCACCCCGGCGAGCGGCTGCGCCTGAGAGAGCGCTCGTGGGTCATCGAGGAGCGCGGCCACGGGAAGGTGGTGTCCGCGGAGGGGCAGCTTCCCAGTGACGTGGACCCCACGCAGGACGCCTGGTACGTGGACGCCACCGGCGGCAAGGGGACCTTCCTCACGCTGGACTTCGGCACGCGCGGGCAGGACCCGGAGGTCTTCACCGGCGAGGCGCTGAAGCTGGAGCAGCTGGGCATTGCCCCGAGCCAGCTCCGCCCGCGCGCGCGCAAGGTGGAGATGAAGCAGGCGCGCTGCACCAACTGCAACGGCCCGCTGGAGCTGCGCGCGCCGGACAAGTCGCTGCGCGTGGCGTGCCCCTACTGCGGCGCGCTGCTGGACGTCAGCCACGGCCAGCTGTCCTTCCTGCGCCTGCTGGAGAAGCCCACCGAGGCGCCCCTCATCCCCCTGGGGGCGAAGGGGACGCTGGAGGGCACGGAGTGGCTGTGCATCGGCTACCTGGTGCGCTCGTGCACCGTGGAGGGCGTGCGCTACCCGTGGGAGGAGTACCTCCTCTACCACCCGGCGCGCGGCTTCACGTGGCTGATGCACTCCAACGGCCACTGGGTGTTCCTCAAGCCGATGGCCGCCGGTGACGTGCAGCTGGCACCCCAGGTGGCCGCCTTCTACGACCGCCGCCGCTACAAGGCCTTCCAGAACGTCACCGCCGTCACGGAAGCCGTGCAGGGCGAGTTCTACTGGGAGGTGACGGCGGGAGAGCGGGCGCAGGCCACGGAGTACGTGGCGCCGCCGTACTCCGTGAATGTGGACGCCACCGAGGACGAGGTGACGTACACCCACGGCGAGTACCTGGCGCCCGGCGTGGTGAAGGAGGCCTTCAAGCTGAAGGAGTCCCCGCCGCCGCCCCACGGCATCGCCCCCAGCCAGCCCAACCCGCACAAGGCGGGGATGCGCTCCACCTTCCTGTGGACGCTCGCCTGGCTGGCGGGGCTGCTCGTCATGGCCGGCTTCTTCACCGTGCGCGCGGAGAACCGCGTGGTGCAGGAGATGGCGGTGGTGGTGCCCCCGGACGCGCAGCCCGGTACGCCGACGGCGATGGAGTTCAGCAAGCCCTTCGAGCTGTCCAAGCGCGGCAACATGGAGGTGGAAGTCTCCGCCGCCGGGCTCGACAACGACTGGCTGGGCGTCCAGGGCGACCTGGTGAACCAGGACACGGGCGAGGTGGTGGGGTTCTACGAGGAGCTGAGCTACTACAGCGGCAGTGACAGCGACGGCTCGTGGAGCGAGGGCTCGCGCTCGGGGAGCACCACGCTGTCCCCGCTGCCGCCGGGCAAGTACGTGCTGCGCACCACGGCGTCCTTCGACCCGGGGCCGGCCCGCTCGCGCGCCTTCAACGTGAAGCTCACCCACGACGCCCCCCAGGGCAGTTGGTTCTGCTTCGCGCTCGTCCTGCTGCTGGTGGGGCCCGCGTGGGCGCTGTTCCGCTCGCACGGCTTCGAGACGCAGCGCTGGTCGGAGAGCAACTTCGCGGATTGAGGTCCATGACTCACGGAGGCACGGAATGAAGTACTTCGGTGGGCTGGTGCTGCTGGGCTATGCGGCGCTGACGATGTCGGGGTGGTCGCCCTTCAGCAGCGAGCAGAAGGACCAGGTGCCGGGCAACGTGCGGCGCGGGCCGGGCGGCATCCTGCTGTGGACCGGTGGCTACATGGGAGGCAAGTGATGTTGCTGCTCGGTGTGGTGGTGAGCCTGGATGGAGTGCTGGCGAGCGTCGTGTACTCGCTCATCGGCCTGGCGGTGTTCGTGGCGGGCTTCTATGTCATCCGCCTCATCCTGCCCTTCGACGTGCACAAGGAGCTGGAGGTCGACCAGAACACGGCGGTCGGCATCGTCATCGGCTCCTTCATCATCGGCCTGGCCATCATCGTGGCGGCCGCCATCGGGGGTTGAGGGCGCTTTGCGCCCGCTGCCTCGCCCGAAGTGAAGTGACGACTTGAACAAGACGCTGCTGTACATCACCGTCCTCGTCATCGCGACGTGCGGGCTCATCTACGAGCTCGTCGTCGGGGCGCTCGCGAGCTACCTGCTCGGCGACTCCATCACCCAGTTCTCCACCGTCATCGGCGGCTACCTGTTCGCCATGGGCATCGGCAGCTACCTGTCGCGCTACATCGAGCGCGGGGTGGCGCAGCGCTTCGTGGAGGTGGAGCTGGCGGTGGCGCTGCTGGGCGGCCTGTGCGCGCCGCTGCTGTTCCTCACCTTCACGCTGACGAGCCTGTTCCAGGTGGCGCTGTACGGCAGCGTGATTGCCATTGGCACGCTGGTGGGGCTGGAGATTCCCCTGCTGCTGCGCATCCTGAAGGACCAGCTCAAGTTCAAGGACCTGGTCAGCCAGGTGCTGTCGCTGGACTACCTGGGCGCGCTGGCGGCGAGCGTCGCCTTCCCGCTCCTGCTGGTGCCGAAGCTGGGGCTGGTGCGCACCTCGCTCATATTCGGCGTGCTCAACGCGGCCGTGGGGCTGTGGAGCACGTGGCTGCTGGAGCCGCTCCTGGGCAACCCGCTGCGGCTGCGCATCAAGGCGGTGGTGCTCACGGTGTTCCTGCTGGTGGGCTTCGTGCTGGGAGACCGGCTCACGACGTTCTACGAGGACCAGCTCTACGCGGACGACGTGGTGCACGCGTCCAGCTCGCCGTACCAGCGCATCATCCTCACGCGCGGCAAGCGGGGCTTCTCACTGTTCCTCAACGGCAACCTGCAGTTCGCCAGCATCGACGAGTACCGCTACCACGAGTCGCTCGTGCACCCGGCCATGGTGCGGGCGGGGAAGGTGGAGCGGGTGCTCATCCTCGGCGGCGGGGACGGGCTGGCCGCGCGCGAGGTGCTGCGCCACCCGCAGGTGCGCTCCGTTACGCTGGTGGACCTGGACCCGGCGATTACCGTGCTGGCGACGAGCTACGGGGAGCTGGCGAAGCTCAACGGGCACTCGCTGTCGGACCCGAAGCTGCGGGTGCTGAACACGGACGCCATGCGCTTCCTGGCGGAAGGGGACGAGCAGTACGACGTGGTGGTGGTGGACTTCCCGGACCCGAACAACTTCGCGCTGGGGAAGCTGTACACGACGGGCTTCTACAAGCTGCTCAAGAAGCGGCTGGCGCCGGACGGGGTGGCGGTGGTGCAGAGCACCAGCCCGCTGTTCGCCCGGCGCTCCTTCTGGTGCGTGGCGACGACGCTGAAGGCGGCGGGCTTCTGGACGCAGCCGTACCACGCGCTGGTGCCGTCCTTCGGGGAGTGGGGCTTCGTGCTGGTGGCGCACGAGCCGCCGGGCCGGCGCCGCCCGCTGCCCGAGGGGCTGCTCTTCCTGGACGAGCCCACGCTGGAGTCGCTCACGCAGTTCGCCCCGGACATGAGCCCGCTGCCGGCGGAGGTGAACCGGCTGAACAACCAGGTGCTGGTGCACTACTACGAGGAGGAGTGGCGGCGGTGGAACTGACGCGGGCTGCTGCGTCCCCCTCCGGCGAGGCGTGGCATTCATGGACCTGACGCGGCGCGAGCTGGTGGCCGCGTTCCTCGGCTCGGCGGTGGCGGCCAGCGCGTGCAAGCGCACCGGGCCCCGTGAAGTTGTCCCCGGCGCCATCATCGACCGCGCGGTGGAGGTGGGCCACAAGCTGCGGGGCGGGCCGCTGCCGCGCGCGGACGTGCTGGAGCCCGTGGACGTGCTGGTGGTGGGCGCGGGCGTGGCGGGCCTGTCCGCCGCGTGGCGCCTGGCGGGCGCGGGCGTGAAGGGCGTGCGCGTGCTGGAACTGGAGGCGGAGGCGGGCGGCACGTCGCGCTCCGGCCACAACGCCGTGTCCGCGTACCCGTGGGGCGCGCACTACCTGCCGGCGCCGCTGGAGGACCGGGGCCCCGTGGTGCGGCTGCTCCGGGAGATGGGCGCCGTCACCGGGGTGGACGCGGAGGGCTACCCCACCTTCGAGGAGACGCTGCTCATCCACGAGCCGGAGGAGCGCCTGTTCTACCGGGGCCACTGGTACGAGGGGCTCTACCTGCGCGCGGGCGCCAGCCCCGCGGACCTGGCGGAGCTGGAGCGCTTCGACGCGCGGATGAATGCCTTCGCCGCCGCCCGCGACGCGAAGGGGCGCAAGGCCTTCGCGGTGCCCTCCGGACTGTCCAGCGACGACGCGGAGTGGACGGCGCTGGACGCGCTCAGCATGGCCGCGTGGCTTTCGCGCGAGGGCTTCACGTCGGCGCGGCTGAAGTGGCTGGTGGACTACGCCTGCCGCGACGACTACGGCACCACGGCCGAGCACGTCTCCGCGTGGGCGGGCATCTGGTACTTCGCCGCGCGGCAGGACGGGAAGGGGGAGCGCAGCGAGGGCTTCCTGAGCTGGCCCGAGGGCAATGGCCGGCTGGTGAAGCAGCTCCAGGCCGCGCTCCCACCCGCCGCCGTGGAGCGCAACGTGCTGGTGCACACCGTGACGCCCAACGAGGGCGGCTGCCGCGTGGACGCACTGGAGGCCGGCACCGGCAAGCCCCGCTCCTTCCAGGCGCGGCAGGTGGTGCTGGCCTGCCCGCGCTTCGTGGCGGCGCACGTGGTGGCGCCCTGGCGGACGCAGCGTCCCGACTGGCTGGGCGCCTTCACCTACGGGCCCTGGGTGGTGGCCAACCTGACGCTGTCCTCGCCGCCGCGCTCGCGCGGCTTCCCGCTGGCCTGGGACAACGTCTTCTACGAGAGCCGCAGCCTGGGCTACGTGGTCGCCACGCACCAGCAGTTGCTCCAGGACGAGCGCGGGCCCACGGTGCTCACCTGGTACCTGCCCATGGCCGGCGCGGACGCGAAGGCGGAGCGCGAGAAGGCGCTGTCGGCGAATTACGCGGACTGGGAGGCGCTCGTCATGGCGGACCTGCTGCCGGCGCACCCGGGCATCGCCGAGCAGGCGCAGCGACTGGAGGTGCAGCGCTGGGGGCACGCCATGGTGCGGCCCTCGCCGGGCTTCATGTGGGGCGCGCAGAAGAAGGCGGCCCGCGAGAGCCTGGGCCGCAACCTGCACTTCGCGCACACGGACCTGGGCGGCATGGCCCTCTTCGAGGAGGCCAACTGGTTCGGCGTGAAGGCCGCGGAGCGCGTGCTGGCGGAGCTGGGCCGGCGCGAGGCGAGCTGGCTGTAGGCGGCCCGCAAGAAGAAGGGCCCGGCGCACGCGGCCCCGGGCCCTTCACTTCAGACGTACCGCCTCAGGCGTTGGCGATGGACTTGGGCGGCAGCTTCAGCACCTGGCCGACCTTGATGGTGTCCGGGTTCTTCAGCTGGTCCTTGTTGAGCTCGAAAATCTTCGGGTAGAGCTTCATGTCCCCGTAGATGTCCTTGGCGAGCTTGCTCAGCGTGTCGCCCGACTGGACGGTGTAGACGCCGTACGGCTCGTTGTTCGTCACGTCGAGCATGACCATGACCTCGTTCTGCCAGTTGGCGTGCTTCGCCTTGATCTGGTCCCAGATGCGGTCCCGGTCGAACGCGTAGTTCGCCTTCCCCTTGATGATGAGCTTGCCGTTCTCCTCGCGGGACTCGACCTGCGCGCCCACGCTCTTCGCGACGTCCAGCACGTCCTTGTAGCTGTCCTGCAGGCTCATGGCTCCTCCTCGCGTGCCCCGGGGGCACGCACACCGGTGTCTGAGGCCGGCCAACCTAGGAACAGCGCCCGGGCGCCTCAATCGCTCCGCACGTCACACCGGTGTGGGTGCTCGCCTCTCAACGCTTCGCCGCGCCGGGCTGACGAATAGTGGCCGCGAGCCCGTGGGCCTCACAGCGTGAAGGTGGGCAGCTCCAGTCCCAGCAGCAGGCCGCCGGCGAGCTCCAGCGTGGCCGGGGACACCATGGCGTGCTGGGTGGCGGTGTGGACGTCGCGGAAGCAGCGCTGCAGGGGGCTGGAGCGGAAGACGGCGCTGCCTCCCGCGGCCTCGTACATGCGGTCCACGGCGCGCGCGGAGGCCCGGGTGGCGTGCGTCATCGCCAGGCGCAGCTCGGCGCGGGTGCGCACGGAGACGGGGCCTCGCGTGGACTCGGCGTGGATGGTGTGGAGGGCCTCCAGCATGAAGGCGCGGGCGGAGCGCACGGTGGCCTCGGCGTCGGCGACCGCTTCCTGCGCGGCGGGACGCGCGGCCAGCAGGCGCCGCTCCAGCATCAGCGTCTTCTGCGTGGCCAGCACCTTCAGCTCGTCGATGGCGCGGCGGGCGATGCCGAGCGCCACGGCGGGGATGCCCATTCCCAGCAGGCCGAAGGGGTAGCCGTAGAGCGGGCGGGCCACGCGCGGGGGCTGGCCCACGAGGGAGAAGCTGTACTCGTCCGGCACGAAGACGTCCTTCGCCTCCATGTCGCCGCTGCCGGTGCCGCACAGCCCCGAGGCGAACCACGTGTCGTGCAGCACCGCGCGCTCCGCGGGGAAGAAGAACGTGCGCGTCTCCGGGACGCCCTCGCGCACCATGCGCGGCTTGCCGCCCTCCGTCACGACGCCGCCGCCCACCAGCCAGTGGCAGTGCTGCGAGCCGCTCGCCCAGGGCCAGCGGCCACTGAGGCGGTAGCCGCCCTCGACGCGCTCGGCGCGGCCGATGGGGGCCGCCACGCCGCCGGTGATGACGTCCGGACGGGAGAAGACGGCGCGGGCCGCCGGCTCGAAGAGGTACGCGGAGGTCAGCGCGGTGGCCGCGCCAATCATCACGCACCACCCTGTGGAGCCGTCCGCCTTCGCGAGCGCCTCCATGACCTGGAAGGACACGGCCGGGTGCAGCTCCAGGCCGCCGAGGGACTCCGGAATCATCATCCGGAAGAAGCCGTCCCGGGCCAGCTCGGCCGCCAGGTCCGGAGGCAGCCGGCGGGCGCTCTCGATTTCATCCGAGCGCGCGGACAGGCGGGGGAACAGCGCCTCGGCGGCGGACAGCATCGGGTGCGGGGAGGCTTCGGCGTGGAGAGGGGCGGGCTGCGGGAGCGGGCTCGTCATGGCCGGAGCCTATGAAGGATGCCGAGCCCATGGCCAGCAGCGCCCGGAGCGGGAGGGGCGGTTTTTGAGCGCTCCCGCCCCGTCCCTGCCCACCCAGGGAGGGGGGCGCCCGCGAGGCTACCGGGCGTCGGCGGGCGCGACATCGCCCGCGCGCTCGGCAATCGGGCGGGCATGACGGACGAGCGAGAGCAGCACCTTGCCCGGCTCCTCGGTCATCAGCTCATGCGCCGACTGCTCGAACCAGACGAGCTGCTTCGACGGCGCCTTGACGCCCGCGAACCACTCGGCGGCGACCGTGGCCGAGACATTGTAGTCGTGGCGCCCGAGGAACAGGAGCAGCGGCGTCTTCAACCGCTTCACCTGCGACAGGTCCGCCGTCAGCACCGGGGACAGGAGCTTCTCGACCGAGACTGCCTCCGCCTTCCAGACCTGGCGCACGTCCTCGTCGGTGTATTCGGGCGACAGGTTCACCGCCGCGGCCTCGAAGCTCGCGTTCGGACGCCGATAGGCGGCCCCCCCGAAGAAGCTGAGCCAGCGGCGCTGGAGCAGGATGCTCTTCAACGGCACCGGCGTCTTGCCGACGGCGTAGGGCGCGATGGATTCGAGGTCTCGGATGGCCTCTTCGTTCTTCGCCGCGCGCGCCTGCTCCATCGTCCAGGCCCAGCCGCGCCGCTCGCTCTCCCGCGCGTCGATGCCCTGTCCGACGCCGATATAGGCGTGGAGCCACTCGGGGTGCTTCTGCGCGAGGGTGAGCCCCAGGATGCTGCCCCAGCTATGGCCGAGGACGAAGAGCTTCTCCTTGCCGAAAGTCTTTCGCGCCCAGCTGACGACCTCCTCGGCATCGGCGTGCATCCGCTCGACGGTGAGCGTCGGGGTGACGGTGGCCGCGTCGTTCGCGACATAAGTCTTGCCCGCGCCGCGCTGGTCCCACTGGATGACGGTGAAGAACTCGTCCCAGCCGTGCGCGAAATACCAACTCGTCGGCATCGCCACCCAGCCGGGACCCCCATGGAGCACGAGCAGCACCGGGTTGCGCAGGTCGCGGCTGCGGACCGAGACCCATTGGTCGATGCCTCCGATGCGGACCTTCTCGGTGCGCTCCAGCCCCTCGGGCGCCACGATTCTGCGGAGCTCCGCGATGATTTTGATGGCCTCGGCCCGGTCATGAGGGCCCGGCGCCTCCTGCGCCTGTGCCTGGATGCTCCCCAGCAGCAGCGCCGCCAGCAACAGCCACGAGTCCTTGCGCATCATCTCTCCCGATTCTGATGTCGATGCCTGCGGGTACTACGAGTCACATGAACGCGTCATGGCGCCACCCGTCCGCTCAGGTCGGTGGCGGGCGCGTGGCGACGTGGGTGACGTAGCGCGTCCGGCCGTACGGCGCGGAGGCCGTTTCGGCGGAAGGCTCCGGGTCGACCGCGATGATGACGATGTCCCGACGCTGACCCAGCGCGACCAGCTCGCTCGGCCTGGGCACCACCGCGCGCGCGGTGCTTGCCGCGCCCTCGGGGAAGAACAAGGCCCGTCCTTCCTCCAGGTAGAGGAGCGGCACGCGGCTGCCCCCGGACTCCACCCCGTCGGGGACGTAGACGTGCACCGTCCGTCGGGGCTCCGTGCGTGTGAAGCGCCGTACCTGTGCGATGACCTCCGTCGCCACGGAGTCGAAGTCCAGGGGACGCGAGAGGGGCTCGGGCCAGGGAGTGCACGCCGACGCCATGACGAGCAACAGGGACATCCAACGGGACATGACGGTCCTCCTCGCCTCGACGCATGCGCCGGGCAATGCATGAGTCTGGGATTGCCGTGCACCGCTCAGGGCGCGCGGCTGACGTCACAGCGCCCCGAGGCGCCGCGTGACAAGTCTTCCGCGACGGAGCGGAGCACGGTGCTGGTGAGGCTGGAGCCCTCTGCCTCGCCGTCCTTCTTCTCCTGCGTGAGCCATGACGCCACCCGGCCGAGGCTGGCGGCCGTCACCACGTGCAGCCGCACCTCCACCTGCACCAGGAAGAGGTCCTCCGCCCCGGGCCGGTCCTCCAGCGTCCAGGCCACGCGCTCCAGCTCCAGCACCCCCGGCCCCTCCGGCAGCGAGCGCCCATCCAGCACGTAGCCGCCGCGCGTGAAGGCGAGCACCTGCGTGAGCCGCGTGCTGTCCACCCGCGCGTTGAACCACAGCGAGCGGCGCTTCAGGAGCGTCACCTCCACCTCCACCCGGCCCGCCATCCCCAGCCGCACCAGCCGGTCCAGCTCGGGGGAGATGAAGGCGAACGCCTCCGGCCGCACCACGACGCGCCGCCCGGAGAGGGTGGCCGTGCAGGACGCACGCGGCTCCTCCGCGTGGGCCATGGGCGCGAGCAGTCCCGCCGCGGCCACCCACGCCGCGCCGAGCCTCCTGCCCGCCCGTATCCACGTCCGTGCCATACGCCTCAGAAGGTCCGCACGAAGAGCAGCCGTGCCTCGGGAGTGGCCGTGGCCTTGTCGTCGGTGCGCCACGCGACGTCGAACCGCACGTCGTCGCCGAAGTGGAAGCTGCCACCCAGGCCCAGCTTCGCCTCCGTCCACGCGTCGTCCGCGCGCACCGAGCCCACGTCCGCGAAGACGCCGAACGCGTGCCACCGGTACTCGGCGGTGGTGAGCAGCGACACGTCCCCCCGGAACTCCTTGAAGCCGTGGCCGCGCAGCGCCGTCCAACCGCCCAGCGCCTCGCGCTTCTGCTCGGGCAAGTCGTTGCCGCCGGCGGTGCGCACGCGCAGATGCACCCCCGTCTTCCAGCCGGTGGGCACGTCCAGCGACACGTCACTCACCAGCTTCCAGAAGCGCGCATCCGCGCCGGAAGCGCCAGGGCCGTCGCCCACCTCCAGCGTGAGGAGCCCGCGCAGGGACGCGCTGTGCTCCCAGTCACCATCCCGCTCGAAGAGGGACGTTTCCGGCGTGCGGAAGAGCGAGCCCACGCGCGTGTTCGTCTCCGCGTTGCTGGTGTACTCCAGCCGCATCACCACGGACTTGAAGCGGCCCTCGCTCACGGGCGCGTTGGGGAAGGGCGACGAGTCGCGCCGGAAGAGGGTGAGCGGCGGGGTGAAGCTCTGCATCGACTCGTAGCGGTCGGCCCGGTACTCGACGCCCGCGAGCCATTCCTCGGACCAGCGCCAGGTGGCGAAGGCCGAGAAGCCCTTGCGGCGGAAGTACTCGCGGTCCGGCCGGTTGATGAGGAACGAGTAGATGTACGAGTCGATGTCGCCCAGCCGCCAGCGGTCCATCGTGTCCGTGAAGTCATGCCCCTGGACGCCGAGCTCCGCGAGGCCGATGGCGGGCACCTGCGCCTTCACGCCGCCCAGCAGGTTCAGCCGGCGCTGGCGCTTCGTGCCCTCGGGGTCGTCCGGCAGGCGCTGGCCGCCCAGCCGCAGCGGGATGAAGAGGGCCGCGTCCGCGGTGAGGTGCGCCCGGTCCTTCGGGTCCCAGATGCGCAGGTGGCCCGCCAGGCCCGGCGCGAAGCCCGTCACCTGGGTGTGGACGGGGAGCAGGTCCACGTCCATGTCCGGCCGGCGCGGGCGCACGTGGACGACGAGGCGCTTGCCGTCGAGGGAGATGCCCTCGCCGTCGCGGCCGGTCTCCCACCAGTCGACGAGCTGGCTCCAGCTCAGCTCGAACTCCACCTTCTCATTCCGGCGACGCTGGCGCCGCTCGTCCTCCTGCGTGCGGTAGTGGCGCGTGCCGTCGGCGGCGCGCTCTTCAATGATGCTCGCCCGGCGGTCCAGCCCGTCGTCGTCGTCATCCACGTCGGCGGGCTCCAGGAAGGGCAGCCGCGACTCCACGCGCTGCATGGCGCGGCGCGCGTCACTGCGGAGGAAGACGTCGCCGGGCTTCAGGTCCAGCGCCTCGCGCACCCGCGTGGCCATCTCCGGGCCCACGCCCTCCACGTCCACGGACTCCAGCCGGCCCTCGTCCACCGTCACCGCCAGCCGTCCATCCGGGTGCAGCGTGGCGGTGAGGCTCGCGAGGAGGTAGCCGTCGTCGCGCAAGTCCCTCAGCGTGCGCTCCAGGGCCTGGGCCACGCCGCCCAGGAGGATGCCCCGGCGGTACTCGCCGCGCTCTTCGCGGGCCAGCCACTCGCGCGGCGGGCGCGGCGGCGGGCACGGGCGGACGACGGACAGCGTCCCGCGCCGGGAGTCCACGCGCAGCGTGGCGATGATGTCCTCGTCCTCGTCCCGGTCCTCGGAGGGGAAGCGGTGGGGAAGGCGGAACAACTCCTCCAGCACCTCGCGGGCCTGCAGGTCCTGCAAGCCGTCCAGCTCCACGGACGTCACCGTGGGGTTCTCCTCCAGGTGGACCTCCAGCACGGCGGGGCCCTGCTCGGAGGCGCGCAGGCGCGGCTCGACGCGGGCGAAGAGGCCCGTGCGCGCGAGGCGGCGGAGGAAGGTCTGCGCCTGCTTGGGGGTGAGGGATTCCGGCGTGGCCGTGAGGGGGGCTCCGATGAGCGCGCGCACCTGCGCGTCCGTGAGGCGCTGGAGGCCGTGCAGCTCCATGCTCCCGGGGGTGAGCGGGCGCCCGTCCACGCTGAACTGGAGCGGGGCGAGGATGGCGGCGTCGTCCGCGTCCTCTTCCTCCTCCTCGTCGCCGTAGTCGTCGGGGCACTCGTCCCGCGCGTCCTCGGAGGCCTCCGCGCGGGCCTCGTTGTGCTCCTCGGCGCCGGGCCGGGCATCCTCGTCGTCGCCCTCGTCACGGGCCTCGTTGCGCTCCTCGGGGGGCCGCGCGTCGTCGCGGTCCTGGCTCCGGACACGCGCGGGAGCGGCGGGCCGGACCTCGACGGGCATGGACTCCGTGCCGGCGTCCACGGCGGGAGCGGGGAGGGAGGAGGAGGTCGTCCCGGCATCTTCGGGGCCGGGCATGGATGGGGCCGGGGCCGGCTGCGCACCGGCGGCGAGGGAGAGGCAGCAGAGCAAGAGCGCGAAGCGGTTCATGTCCGGAGGGGAGAGCACATGCCGTTCCAACCGCCGGCATGAGGCAAGTGCCTGGAAGGACGAGGGGCGGGCGAGCCCGTCGATGTCACGGGCACATCCTGATGTCGAGCAGCGATGTGATACTGACATCCGCTGCGGCGATTGCACGGGCCTGGGGGGAGGGAAGGACGCCGTCGGAGCTCCGGGAGGTGAACGTGGGGCGAGTGCTCGGATGCGTGGCGATTGCGGTGCTGTGGTGCACGGTGGGAGTGGCGGCGTCAGGCCCTCCCGTGCGCCTGGCGGAGGCGCGAGCGGCACTCGCGGAGGGCCTGACGCTCAAGGCCGCACGCAGGTACGCCGACGCCGTACCGAAGGTGGAGCGCGCGCTCGCATTGCGCGAAGCCGCGCTGGGAGGCGCCCACCCCGACGTCGCGAGCTGCCTGCACGTCCTCGGTGAGGTGCTCTGGTTGCAGGGGAAGTACGCCCGGGCGGAGAGCTTGATGCAACGCGCGCTGGCCCTCCGCGAGGCGGCGCTGGGCCCCCACCATCCCGACGTCGCGGCCTCTCTGGACCTGCTTGGCAACCTCCGCGCGGACCTGGGGACCTATGGCCAGGCGGCGCCCCTGCTGGAGCGTGCGCTGGCCCTCCGCGAGGCGGCGCCTGGCAGGGACTCGCTCGACGTGGCGACCTCGCTCCGCCACCTCGGGCGCGTGTACCAGTTCCAGGGACTGTACGCCCGGGCGGAGCCGCTGCTGGAGCGCGCGCTGGCCTTGCGCGAGGCGGCGCTCGGCCCCGGGCACCCCGACGTCGCCACGTCGCTGGAGGACCTCGCGGCCGTGTACCAGCTCCGGGGGCAGTACGCCCGGGCCGAGCCGCTCTACACTCGCGCCCTCGCGCTCCACGAGGTGGCGGCCGGCGGCAACCGGCTCCTCGTCGCGTACTCGCTGAGCAACCTCGCCTTCCTCCACCAGGAGCAGGGCGCCTATGCACGGGCCGAGGACCTCTACCAGCGCGCACGCACGGCCTATGAGGCGGCCCTGGGGCCGGAGCATCCCAAGGTCTCCGATGCGCTCCTGCACCTCGCCCAGCTCTATGACATCCAGGGGATGTACGGCCAGAGCGTGCCGCTCTACGAGCACGCGCTGCGCATCCTGGAGGCGACCTTCGACGGCAACGCCGCCGGTGTCACCAGCATGCTCATCAATCTGGAGGGACGGCTCGAGCCGCTCCACGAGAGAGCGCTCGTCATCAACGAGGCGGCCGCCCTGGGACGGCTCCACCCTCGTATTTCGACATCGCTCGACAACCTGGCCTACCTCTACAACCCGGAGGAGGTCCGGCAGTGGCTGCGGTTCGGGGCGCGCGCGATTGCCTTCTACGAGGGGGCCCTTGGCAAATCCCATCCCGACGTCGGTGACCTGCTCATTCGCTTCGCCGCCATCTATCAGGACATGGGGCTCCCCGCGCAGGCGGAGCCTTACCTCCAGCGCGCGCTGACCATCTACGAGGGCACCGTCGGTGCGAGCCATCCCCGGGTCGCCTCATGCCTGCACAGGCTTGCCCTCATGCACCAGGCGGCGGGGCACCATGCCCGGGCGGAGCCACTGTTCCTGCGCTCCCTGTCCATCTGGGAGGCGACGCTCGGCGAGCGCCACCCGGATGTCGCCCTCACCCTGAACGAGCTGGCCGCCACCCATCGGCGGCAGGGCGAGTACGCAAAGGCGGAGCCGCTCCTGAAGCGGGCGCTCGCCATCCAGGAGTCGGCGCTCGGGGGGACACATCCCGACGTGGCGCTCACGCTCGGCAAGCTCGCGAGCCTCTACCAGGACCAGGGGGCGTATGCGCGGGCGAAGCCGCTGTTGCTGCGCGCGCTGGGCATCCAGGAGGCGGCGCTCGGAAAGGGGCATCCCGACGTCGCCCTCACGCTCGACCGTCTGGCCGTGCTGTCCCTCGCGCAGCACCGGCTGGCGGAGGCGCTGCCCCTGCTGGCCCGCGCGTTCGGCATCTCCGAGCAGCACCTTCGCAATGAGTCGCTCGGCTTCTCCGAGGCGTACCTGGCGAGCTTCCTCCAGCACATTCGCGGCGACGAGGAGCGCCTCTACGCGCTGCTGCGCGCGCATCCTGAGGACGCCCGGGTGCGGCGCCTCGCCCTGTCCGCGGTGCTGCTGCGCAAGGGCCGCTCCGTAGGGGAGATTGCCGGCACCTCCCATGCCGTCTACCGCAGCCTGGGGGATGCGGACCGGGAGCGCTTCCTCCTGCTGCGCGGCCTGCGCTCGCAGCTCGCGCGGCTGTCGCTCGACGGCCCCGGCCCGGTGCCCCCCGCGGAGCACCAGCAGCGGTTGCAGACGCTTGGCGAGCAGGCCGATGCGCTCGAGGCCAGCCTCGCCATGCGCTCCGCGCCGCTGCGCGCGCTCACCGCGCTGCCGTCCCCCGACACCATCGTCGAGCGCGTGGCCGCCTCGCTCCCGAAGGACGGCGCGCTGGTGGAGTTCATCGCGCATGGGGACCGTCCGCTCGTGCCGCCGCCCGGCGCGACGGGGGCGCCGAAGCCCACGGACCCGCTCCGCTACCTGGCGCTGGTGCTCTTCCCGGACGGGAGCAGCCGCGCGGTGGACCTGGGGCCCGCGGCGCCCATCGACTTCGCGGCCTCGCGCTTCAACCGCGCCATCACCAGCCGAGACGTGGGCTTCACGGGCCCTTCGCAGGCGCTCCACGCCCGCGTCTTCCAGCCCCTGTTGCCCCTGCCAGGTGGCACGCGCCGGCTCTACCTCGCGCCCGATGGCCAGCTCGGCCTCGTGCCCTTCGCCGCGCTGCATGACGGCACGGGCTTTCTCGTCGACACGTTCGACGTCACCTGGCTCACCTCGGGCAAGGATTTGCTGCCACGCACCTCGGGTCTTCCGGCGGCGCGCTCGGTGGTCGTGCTCGCGGACCCGGACTTCGGCGCCGAGCCGGCCGGGGCCACGTCCAGGCACGGCCCGGCGCGACGTGCCGCCCCACCGGAGAGGGCGCGGCCCTCCACCGCGCTGCGCGCGGAGCTCGCGCAGCAGCCCTGGGGCGCCCTCCCCGGGACGCGGCGGGAAGCGGAGTCCGTCCAGCGCTCCTTCCCCGACGCCCAGCTCTTCCTCGGCGCGGACGCCAGTCGCGAGCGGCTGTTCCAGCTCTCCGCTCCCGGCATCCTCCACATCGCCACCCACGGCTTCTTCCTGGACGACGACGCCCGCGCACCGGACGCTCGCGCGGTGGGCTCGTTCGGCGGGCTGGGCGCCCCGGGCCTCGGCCAGCTTCCCCCCGACCCGCTGGTGCGCTCGGGCCTGGTCCTTCCCGAGACGAGCGCGGCCGCGCCGCGGGCCGGCAGACCCCGGTCCACCTCGATGGTGACGGCCAAGGAGCTGGCCGGACTGGACCTGTGGGGCACCGAGCTCGTCGTGCTGTCCGCCTGCGACACGGGCCGGGGCGCCGCCCGTCCTGGCCAGGGCGTGCAGGGCCTGCGCCGCGCCTTCGTCATCGCGGGCGCGGAGACGGTGGTGATGAGCCTGTGGAAGATCAACGACGAGACGACGCGCCTGCTCATGGAGGACTACTACCGCCACCTCCTCGCGGGCCGGGGGCGCTCCGCCGCGCTCCGTGACGCCATGCTGGCCCTGCGCGAGTCGCGACCGCACCCCTACTACTGGGCGCCCTTCATCAGCCTCGGGCGCGATGCGCCGCTGCGCGCCGTCGCCTCCAACGCCCCGGCGCCACCCGCGGATGCGGGCCGGCCGTGAGGCCGCTCAGGCCTTCCGGCCGCCGGAGGACGCCTGGTGCTCCTCCCACCACTTGAGCCAGCCGCGCCGGGTGGCGTCCAGGTTGCCCACGACGCCGTCACCGAACGTGGTGACGCCGGTGATGCGCCGCAGGGCCGCGCCCCAGAAGACGCTCCCCTCGCGGTAGCGCTCGACAATCAGGGGCACGGCGGGCCGGCCCAGGGCGACGATGGCCTCGAACGAGGGGTGGTTGAGGAACACGTAGGGGTTGGACGCCTCGCGGTGCTCCGCGCAGTGCGCCTCCCACTCCTTCGCCAGGGCTTCGAAGCGGGCACTCACTCCGCTCATGAGTTGTTCACCGCGGGCTGACGGGGACGGACGTAGACGCGCACCGGCTCACCATACGAAGGACCGGTGAGGTCGTCAGCGCTGTTGTGGCGGATGAGCGGCTGGGTGCCAATCTTGCTCGTCAGGCGTCCCTGCTCGTCCATGAGCGCGCCGTGCGTCACTTCGACCGGGCCCGTGCCCGTCTTGGGCTTGAGCCCGTAGACGACGACCTTCTCCATGTTCGGGTCGTTGCTCAGGTCCACCGAGGACAGCGGCTGGTAGCCCTGCTGCGCGTACAGCTTGTCGAAGTCCTCGACGCGCGTGCCCGGCCACACCCACTGGTCCTGGATGCCCAGCGTCCAGGCGATGCAGTTGTAGCGCTGCGACGACGGGCCAATGCCGACGAAGTCCTCCGCCTGGAGGTTGGGGAAGCTCTTGCTGCGCAGCAGCTCCGCCTTCCACGACGGGTCCGCGTCGTCGCGCGCGGGGCCCACCTTGAACTTGAAGTTCTGTCCGAAGGACGAGTCGTAGCTCGTGTTGCCGGCGCCCTGACCCTTGAACCACAGGGTCATCTCCGTCGCCTCCATGGGCACCTGGAGCGAGGGCATGAACATGCTCCCCTGCGTGCCGCCCTCACCCGGCTGCATGATGAGCGGCACCTCGCGGGGGGGCTCGCCGTTGAAGGACACACAGGCGACGACGTCCGAGGGCGTCACGCCGCCCAGCATCGCGGCGAGCCTGTCCCGGTCATACGCAATCTCGACCTTGTCGCCCGCGCGCAGCTTGCCCTCGACCTGGGTCTTCCAGTCGTCGGAGAAGACGACGGCCGCGCCCTCCTTCGGAGCAATGGCCGCGTCGGAGCTGGGGTCCCACGAGCTGGACTGCTTGCCGTCCGCGCTGGTGGTGCGGATGGAGATGCGCAGCGTGCCGAAGGCGTCCTCCGGGACGTCAATCTTCGCGGGCAGCATGTTCAGCCGGCCGCTCGCGTCGCGCGAGCCGTCCGTGAGGGGGATGGCGACCTCCGTCCCGCCCGGGGCCACGCGCCACACCAGCTCGGCCTTCTCGGCCGACTTCGACACGCGCTCGGGGTCCACCGTCACCGTCAGCGGCTTGCCCGCCTCCGCGTGGAACGAGGGGCCCCGGCCGTTGCCCGTGGGCAGCGCGACCTGGCCCTGGCCCTCCACGACGGCGCCCGCGGTGCGGCCGCTCTTGCCGAAGTGGGCTTCGTAGCCGGTGGCGCCGTGGACCTGGGGCTGGAGCTCGGCCGCCTTCGACGGAGCGACGGAGGCCGGCGCGCCCGTGAGCAGCGCGGCGCCGCGCGGGGACGTCTGGCCTGGCCGGGTGGCGCCCGACTCGAACCCGTCGGTCAGGGGGCGGGAGGTGGGGGCCTTCTCGGCTCCAGCGGGACGTGCGGCGCGGTCCGGGGTGGGCGCGGCCGGCGTCGGCACGGTGGAGGTGAGTGAGGGGCGGCCAATGCGGTTCGACATGAAACTGCTCTCCCGGTGGGGGCTTCCGGCGTCCAGGAGGCATTATCGACGCAATGCGGCCAGGGTTGCGTGGCCGCACGGGGGGTGTCAATGGGAGTGCGACTCGGAGCGCGGTGGGCGCGGCGCTCCGCTCAGAGGGACTCCTTCCCGAAGGCGCGCATCCACACGGGCTCCTGGGGAAGCACGAGGCGCGTCCGGGGCGTCCATCTGCTGCGGCCGATCACCCAGATGAGGGGGTCTTCACAGTTTTTGCGACTGAGGAATTCTTCCAGGGTGGCGCGCTGGTCTGCCGGCAGGAGGATTCCCCGTCGGCCCCCTGAAAGCTGTCTCGCGTCCTTCTCCAGGGAGGGCCAATGCGCCGGCCAGTCAACTCTGTAGCCGCCTTTGCCCGGGTAGGGCGTCAACAGGACCTCGACGAAGGCGGGCTCCCACTCGCGGGTGTCGGCGGATTCGAAGTCATAGAGGTACCTGAAGAGGTCGACGAGCTCGGCCGGCGCCTTCTTTCCGTCGGACTTGGAGAACGAACCGAAGCCCTGCAGCGCCGTGGTGACGGTGCAGTCCTGGAGCCGCACGAGCAGGTGCCACGTGGGCGCTTCGTGTTCTTCATACAGCGCGTAGCGCGGCTTCCAGCTCGCATCCGCGCAGTGCTTGCGGACCCTGGCGAGGAACTCGTCGAAGGCAGGCTTCTCGAGCCGCGCGGTCCGGTAGTTGAAGAACCGCGGCTCTCGAGGGTCCCGGTAGATGAGGGTCCGGTCTTCGTAGAGGACGAGGGCTGTCTTGTCGTCCAGCTCGCCCGTGGGTGGGGACCGCATGAAGACCACGAGGGGTTCGGGCCCCTGGTACGGGTCGACGGCCTTCGCGGGTGCATCAGCGGCCTTGGGCTCCCCCGCGAGCGCTGCGCCGCCGATGGCGAGGAGCAACCCGAGTATGGGTGCGAAGCGGATGCGCACGCGTGCCTCCTGGGTGTCTAGAAGATGGGGCCCCGCCCCTGCGACTTCAGCTTGCCCGCATTGAGCTGCGTGATGAGCCGCTGGATGACATCCTGACGCTGGGCATCGTTCATGTCGACGAGGAGGAGCCGCAGCGCCTGCGCGTCCTCGGTCCTCCACTGCCCGGAGCGCGTGGCCTCCTCGACCAGCTGCCGCCCCTGTTGCTGGGCGGCGAGGGCTTGAGGAGGCGGCTCGGGCGGAGGCTCGGGGGCGCTGGGAGGCTCGCCTCGCGTCTGGGCCAGCTCCTCACGCAGCTGCGCCAGCTCCGCCCGCAGCGCGGCGGCGTCCCCTCCGGAGCCGGAGGGGGTGGCCACCGCGCATTGCACCTGTCGTGAGCTGGCCTGGGCGGACAGCAGCGCCGGAAGTGCTTCCAGGAGTGCCTGTTGCCCTTCGAGCGCGCTCAGCACCTCCTCACACCGGGAAGCGGGAGGAGGCGCGGCCCGCCCCAGGGCCAGCCCGAGCGCGACGCCGAGCGCCAAGGTCGCCACGAGGGCCAGCAGGGCCTGCTTCACGGAGGTCTGCAACACGGAAGGCTCCCGGCGCGGAAGGAACGCGCGCTACGGCTGGCGCGGCGCGTAGCTCGAGTCGTTGCCCACGGTCAGGGACGTGCAGGTGCCGCTCGCGTCCCAGGTAAAGTAGATGTACGAGGCATCCGTCTGGGACGACGCCGCCGTCACAATCGCGGGCGCGCTGGACGTGCAGTAAGCGGAGACGTTGCTCGCGTTATAGGCCTCGCAGATGACCGTGTTGGTGCCACTGCTGAAGCCCTGCACCATGCAGCCGATGGACTGGTTCACGTCCGTGCTACCCCGGGCGGAGCCCATCGAGCCGTAGGCGACGCGGGTCGTCGTGTTGACGCTGACGTAGAAGGTGCTCTTGTAGCCGGCCCACGCCGCCGTGCTCGCCACCAGCGCTCCCACCGCGCAGCCCATCAGCAGGTTCTTCGTCTTCATGTGCGTGACTCCTCGTCCCTCGCGGCCCACCTGGATGGCGGGTCCCCCTCTCGGAGCAGTCCGAGCGCTCGGATGGAATCAGCAGCCCGCACAGCGTGTCAAATCCAGACAGAGGTGTCCGAAGGAACTCAGGAGACAGGCAGACCCAGGGTCTTGATGCGACGATAGAGATTGCCGCGGTCGACCTGCAGCAGCCTCGCGGCCCCGGCGATGCTGCCGCCTTCCTGGAGCGCGGCGCGGATGAGCTCCTTCTCGAAGTCCTCCACGTGCTCGCGGTAGCTCTTGTCGCCCAGTGCGGGGCGAGCGGGCGCGGCGGGGGCGAGCGGGCCCTGGATGGCCTCGGGGCTGAGCGTGAGCGGACCGTCTCCGCGCAGCAGGTTGAGGCGCTCGATGAGGTTGCGCAATTCGCGCACGTTGCCGGGCCAGGCGTACGCGCGCAGGGCCACTTCCGCGCCGGGGGCCAGCACCAGCGGGACGTAGGGCCCGGCGAGCTCGGCGGCGAAGGCGCGGGCCAGCGGGAGCAAATCATCCGGGCGCTCGCGCAGCGGCGGAAGCTGCAGCGGCATCACGTTGAGGCGGAAGAAGAGGTCCTGCCGGAAGCGGCCCTCCTTCACCGCGCGGGCGAGGTCCTGGTGCGTGGCCGCGAGGATGCGCGCGTCCACCGGCACCGGCACCGAGCCGCCCAGCCGCTCCACCTCCTTCGTCTCCAGCACGCGCAGGAGCTTGGCCTGGAGCTCCAGCGGCATGTCACCCAGCTCGTCCAGGAACAGCGTGCCGCCGTGGGCCTGCTCAATCCGGCCCGCGCGCCGGGACACCGCGCCGGAGAAGGCGCCCTTCTCGTGGCCGAACAGCTCGCTCTCCAGCAGCGTGGAGGGAATGGCCGCGCAGTTGACGGCGACGAGGCGGCCCTTGCGCCCCGAGGCCAGGTGCAGCGCCCGCGCGACGCGCTCCTTGCCGGTGCCCGTCTCGCCGGTGATGAGCACCGCCGTGTCGCTCGGCCCCACGCGGGTGATGAGCCGGCGCAGCGCCTCCATGGCGGGGCTCTCTCCCACGAGGTGCCCGGGGCGGGCGAGCGCGTCCAGCAGCCGCTCGCGCTCCTCCTGGAGCTCGCCCAGCACCATGGCGTTGCGCAGCGCCGTGAGGAGCCGCTCGGGCGAGGGAGGCTTCTCCACGAAGTCGGTGGCGCCCAGCTTCAGCGCCTGCACCGCCTCCGCGGGAGAGGCCTCGCCGGACAGCACCACCACCGGCACGGGCAGCGGGCGGGGCAGGCGCGCGAGGAGCTCCAGTCCCGTCTCTCCGGGCATGCGGATGTCGAGCAGCATCGCCGCGGGCAGGCCCTCGGGTGCGTCGAGCAGCCGCGTGGCCTCCGCGGTGGAGCGGGCCTCCACCGGGGTGAAGCCCTCGTCGCTCAGCAGCCCGCGCAGGGCCTTGAGGACGCCGGGGTCGTCATCGACGACGAGGATGCGAGGGCCGGGCTTCATGCGGTGGCCGGGGCGGAGGGAGGAATGAGGGGCAGGTCCACGCGCGCCAGCGTACCGCCCCCCGACGCGGGTTCCAGGCGCAGCGTGCCGCCGTGCTCGTGGACGATTTTCTGGGAGATGGGCAGGCCCAGGCCGCTGCCCTCGGGCTTGGTGCTGAAGAGGCCGCGCGTGAGGGCCGGGCCTTCCAGCACGGCGGGCACGCCGCTGCCTCCGTCCGTCACGGTGACGCGTACGGTGCCGCCTTCGAGGGGCTCCAGCGCGACGCGCACGGGTGGGGCTCCGGCGGCGGAGGCCTCGGTGGCGTTCTTCACCAGGTTGCCGAAGAGGCGACGCAGTCCGTCCGGGTCCGCGCGCAGGGAGGCGTCGGGGCCCGCGGCCAGCTCCACGGGGACGGGCGAGGTGCCCGCGTAGAGCGTGCAGACCTCGGCCAGCAGCGGGCGCAGGGCCACGTCCTGGAAGCGCGGGGCGGGGAGCCTCGCGAAGGTGGAGAAGCTCTGGGTCATCCGCATCAGGAGGTCGACTTCTTCCTGGAGGAGGGCCACGGCCTCCGAGATTCGGGTGGAGTCGGTGGGCATGCTCGCGTCCGTGCGGGACAGACGCGCGAGCGAGAGCTTCATTGCGGTGAGCGGGTTCTTCAGCTCGTGGGCCAGGGCGCGGGCCACGTCCTGCCAGGCGGCAATCTGCTCGGCGGACTTGAGGCGCTCGCGCTGGGCGAGCAGCTCCTGGCCCATGCGGTTGAACTGGCCCAGGAGGAACTGGAGCTCATCGCGCGGGGCCTCCGGCGCGGCGAGGCGCACGGTGAGGTCTCCGCGCGCGTAGGCCCACATGCCCTCGGTGAGGGTGGCCACGGGACGCGTGAGGGCGCGGCCGAGCAGCACGGCGGACAGGGCGAGCACCGCACCCGAGACGAGCACCAGCGCGGCGATGAACGTGGGCACGCGGCGCACCAGGGCCCGCCGCGCCAATTCCGCCTGGGCGAGGTTGAGGCGGGCTTCGTTCAGTGCGTCCTGCGGCAGGCCCCGTCGCTCCAGGTCCGCGGAGACGCCGTCCAGCACGCCCTCCACGGGGGCGACGGAGACGGACAGCACCCGCTCCAGCGCGTCCTGCGCGAGCAGGCCGAGCAGCACCAGGGGCACGAGGCCCGCGAGCAGCATCACCACCAGCAGCTTGCGGCGGAAGCGGGGAGGGGGAGGGGGGAGCGCTCCCGTTGCGCTGTCGGTCGCCGTCCGGGGCGGCGGAGTGGGACTGTGTGGGGACAGCGGGGCGCTGCGCATGGTGCTGGGGTCATATCGCATCGGTGGGGCGGTCCTGCTGGCGACGACCCGTCGGGTCAGGTCAGGAATGCCGCGACGTGGGCGTACTAAAAGGCACCATGCCCTTTGACCCCCGTGAGGTAGAGCCGAAATGGCAGGCGCGCTGGCGCGACGCCCGCCTGCACCGGACGACGTTCGACCCGAAGAAGCCGAAGTTCTACGCACTCGACATGTTCCCGTACCCCTCCGGCGCGGGGCTGCATGTCGGACACTGCGAGGGCTACACGGCCACCGACGTGCTGACGCGGTGGAAGCGGATGCAGGGTTGGAACGTGCTTCACCCCATGGGCTGGGACGCCTTCGGCCTGCCGGCGGAGAACTACGCCATCAAGACGGGCATCCACCCGCGCGTCACCACCGAGCAGGCCGTCTCCAACTTCCGCAGGCAGATTGACTCCGTGGGCTTCGCCTACGACTGGGAGCGCGAGGTCAACACCACGGACCCGCGCTACTACCGGTGGACGCAGTGGATCTTCCTGCAGTTGTTCAAGCAGGGGCTCGCGTACGAGAGCGTGATGCCCATCAACTGGTGTCCCTCGTGCAAGACGGGCCTGGCCAACGAGGAGGCCGCCGGAGGCCGGTGTGAGCGCTGCGGCACCCAGGTGGAGCGCAAGGACCTGCGCCAGTGGATGCTGCGCATCACCGCGTACGCGGACCGGCTGCTGGAGGACCTGGCCGAGGTCGACTGGCCCGAGTCCACGCTGGCCATGCAGCGCAACTGGATTGGCCGCTCCGAGGGCGCCGAGGTGTCCTTCCGCGTGGCGGACGGGCCCGCGGCAGAAGCCGGGATTCGCGTGTTCACCACCCGCCCGGACACGCTGTACGGCGCGACGTACCTGGTGCTGGCGCCCGAGCACGGTCTGGTCGAGTCGCTGACGACGCCGGAGCAGCGCACCGCGGTGACGGACTACCAGTCGGCCGCGCGGCTCAAGAGTGATTTGGAGCGCACGGAGCTGGCGAAGGAGAAGACGGGCGCCTTCACGGGCAGCCATGCCGTCAATCCCATCAACGGTGAGCGCATCCCCATCTGGATTGCGGACTACGTCCTGGCCTCCTACGGCACCGGCGCCATCATGGCCGTGCCCGCGCACGACGCGAGAGATTACGAGTTCGCCGTGAAGTTCGGCCTGCCCATCCGCCAGGTGGTGCGCCCGGCGGACGGTGCAGTGGTGGAGCCGGACAAGGCCTTCACGGGCAGCGGTGTCGCGGTGAATTCGGGCGAGCTGGACGGCATGCCCACCGCCGACGTCAAGCAGCGGGTGGTGGCCACCTTGGAGACACGGGGCCAGGGGAAGCGCACGGTGAGCTACCGCCTGCGCGATTGGATTTTCTCGCGCCAGCGCTACTGGGGCGAGCCCATCCCCATCATCCACTGCGCGAAGTGCGGCGCCGTGCCGGTGCCCGAGGACCAGCTGCCCGTCACGCTGCCCGAAGTCGAGCGCTACGAGCCCTCCGGCACCGGCGAGTCCCCGCTGGCCACCATCCCCGAGTGGCTGGAGACGTCCTGCCCGAAGTGCGGAGGCCCGGGGCGGCGCGAGACGAACACCATGCCGCAGTGGGCCGGCTCGTGCTGGTACTACCTGCGCTACCTGGACCCGACGAACGACAAGGCGCCCTGGTCGAAGGAGGCCGAGCGCCAGTGGATGAACGTGGACCTGTACGTGGGCGGCGCCGAGCACGCGGTGCTCCACCTGCTGTACGCGCGGTTCTGGCACAAGGTGCTGTTCGATTTGGGCCATGTCTCCACGAAGGAGCCGTTCCGCAAGCTGCGCCACCAGGGCACGGTGCTGGCGTACACGTACGTGGACTCGGCGGAGCACTACCACGCGCTGGAGGAGGTGGAGCTGCGCGGCGAGACGGCGATTCTGCGCGCCACGGGCGAGACGCTGAAGGTCCAGGTCGAGAAGATGGCCAAGTCCAAGCTCAACGGCGTCAACCCCGACACCGTGGTGGCCGAGCACGGCGCGGACGTGCTGCGCCTGTATGAGCTGTTCATGGGTGAGTTCGAATTGCCCAAGCCCTGGGACCCGAGGGCCATCGAGGGCTGCGGCCGGTTCCTGCGCCGTGTGTGGCGCCTCGTCGAGGAGCACGCGCCGTCCCGCGTTCCCGAGGGCGACCCCCACCTGAAAACGCGCCACAAGACGGTTCAGCGCGTGACGGCGGACCTGGAGCGGCTCCAGTTCAACACGGCCATCGCCGCGCTGATGACGTACACGAACGAGCTGACCGCGAAGGGGAGCACGCGCGAGGACCTCGTCACGCTGGTCAAGCTGGTGGGCCCCTTCGCGCCGCACCTGGGGGACGAGGCGTGGGAGCGGCTCGGCGGGAAGGGCTTCCTGCTGGAGCAGGACTGGCCCGCGTTCGACGTGGCGCTGACGGTGGACGCGCAGGTGACGTACGCCGTCCAGGTGAACGGCAAGCTGCGCGGCAGCGTGGAGGTGGAGCGCGGCACGCCGGAGGCCGAGGTGCGTGAGCGGGCGCTGGCGCTGCCCAACGTCGTCCGGCAGCTCGAGGGCGGGAAGACGGTGAGCAAGGTCATCGTCGTGCCCGACAAGGTGGTCAACATCGTCGTGCGTTAGCGCGTGGGGGGCTCGGGGCGGGGCAGGAGAGCTGATAACCTGCACGCCTCCGATGCCCCGCCTCCTCTCGCCCTCCCAGGGCTGGCTGTTCAGTCCGGGAGTGGACCTGACCGTCTTCGCCGGCAGCGCGTTGCTATCCGTGGCCTTCGTGCTCGCCGCGCCGTGGCTGGGCGCGACGGGGGACACGCCGCTGTGGGCCTGGGTCTTCTTCGTCGTCTGCGTGGACGTGGCCCATGTCTGGTCCACCCTGTTCCGCACCTACCTGGACACCGGCGAATTGAGCCGCCGCCCCGGCCTCTACCTGGGCGCGCCGCTCGCCGCGTATGTCGCGGGCGTGACGGCGTACCTCGTGTCCCCCCGGGCCTTCTGGACGCTGTTCGCCTACGTGGCCCTCACGCACTTCGTCCGCCAGCAGTACGGCTGGGTGGCCCTCTACGGCCGCAAGGCCCGCGCCTCCACCGCCGAGCGCCGCCTGGACGCCGCCGCCATCTACGCCGCCACCCTGGGCCCCGTCGTCTGGTGGCATGCCAATCTGCCCCGCGACTTCTGGTGGTTCGTGGAGGGCGACTTCCTCGCCGGCCTTCCCCGCAGGGTGGGGACGGTGGCGCTAGCCATCCATGCCGTCGTCCTCGCGGCCTGGATGGGCTTGCAGGCCCTGCGCGTGGCACGGGGCGAGGGCGTGCAGGCGGGCAAGGTGCTGCTGGTGGTGGCCACGTGGGTGGCGTGGTTCGGCGGCATCGTCCTGGCGAAGGATGACTTCGCCTTCACGGTGATGAACGTCGTGCTCCACGGCGTCCCGTACTTCGCGCTGCTGTTCCGCTACGCGCGCGGACGGCGCGCGGAGGGCGGCTATGGCATGGGCGGAGCCCTGCTGCGCGCGGGGCTGCCGGGCTTCGTCCTGTTCCTCGTGGCACTGGCCCTGCTGGAGGAGGGGCTCTGGGATTGGCTCATCTGGCACGAGCGGGCCCCCCTCTTCGGGGTGGGCACCGTGGACCTGCCGGAGGACCTGCTGGCCCTGGTGGTGCCGCTGCTGGCGCTGCCGCAGGCCACGCACTACGTACTGGATGCCTTCATCTGGAAGCCGGGCCGCGAGCCCGCGCTGCTGACTCGCCTGGGCTGGGCCCCGCCGGGCGGGCCCGAGGGTCCACCATCCAGCACGCTGCCCCTTTCAACGATGGCCATTCCCGGAAGGAGTGAATAAGCGTCAGGGGCCTATGTCCCGACTCCTGCTCGTCTCCAATCGCCTCCCCGTCACCGTCAAGACGGAGAAGGACAACGTCTCCGTGGTGCGCAGCGCGGGCGGCCTGGCCACCGGCCTGAGCCGCCCCCATGAGCGCTCCGGCGGCGTGTGGCTGGGCTGGCCCGGAGATGTCTCCCGCCTGACGGACGCCCAGCGTGCCAAGGTGGAAGCCCAGCTCGAAGGGCTGCGCTGCGTGCCGCTGTACCTCAGCGCCAGCGAGGTGAGCCGCTACTACGAGGGCTACGCCAACCGCGTCCTCTGGCCGCTGTGCCACTACATGGTGGACCGCATCCCCCGGCAGGACCGGGACTGGGAAATCTATCGCAAGGTCAACGAGCGCTTCGCCGACCTCGTCGTGCGCCACTACCAGCCGGGCGACACCATCTGGGTGCACGACTACCAGCTCATGCTGGTGCCCGGCATGCTGCGCCAGCGGCTGCCGGACGCGCGCATCGGCTACTTCCACCACATTCCCTTCCCGTCCTCGGAAATCTTCAGCACCCTTCCCCGGCGCCAGGCGCTGCTCAAGGGGCTGCTCGGCGCGGACCTCATCGGCTTCCACACGGTGAGCTACGTGCGGCACTTCTCCGGGGCGCTGATGCGGCAGCTCGGGCTGGACACGGACATCGACCGCGTCATCTGGGACGGCCGCGAGGTGCGGGTGGGCGCCTTTCCCATGGGCATCGACGCCGCGGCCTTCGAGTCGCTCGCCAACGACGCGGGCGTGCTGGAGGAGGTGGCCACCCTGCGCCGGAAGGCGGAAGGGCAGCGCATCCTCCTGGGCATCGACCGGCTGGACTACACCAAGGGCATTCCCCGCCGGCTGCTCGCCGTGCAGCGGGTGCTGGAGCGCGAGCCCGCCTGGCGCGGGCGCCTGCGCTTCATCCAGGTGGCCGTCCCCAGCCGCACCCAGGTGGAGGCCTACGCCACCTACCGCGAGCAGGTGGACGAGCTGGTGGGCCGCATCAACGGCCTGTACGGCGGCGTCCACAACGTGCCGGTGCACTACCTCTACCGCTCCTTCAACGAGAAGCAGCTGGTGAGCCTGTACCGCGCGGCGGACGTCATGCTCGTCACCCCGGTGCGCGACGGCATGAACCTGGTGGCCAAGGAGTTCTGCGCGGCCCGCCCGGACGAGGACGGCGTGCTGGTGCTCAGCGAGTTCGCCGGCGCCGCCGCGGAGATGGACAGCGCCCTCATGGTCAACGCGTTCGACGTGGAGGCCATGGCGGATGCGATTGAAGAGGCACTGGAGCTGGGGGAGGACGAGCGCCGCAAGCGGATGCGCGCCCTGCGGGAGGGCGTGAAGGCCCACGACGTGCACTGGTGGACGGGCAGCTTCCTCAGCCGGCTCCAGTCCCTGCCCTCCATGGCGGAGCGGAAGACGGGCAGCGCCGCCGAGGCGCTGGAGTTGATGAAGGCGGCACCCCGGCTGCACCTGTTGCTGGATTACGACGGGACGCTGGTGGGCTTCGCGTCCCGGCCGGAGCTGGCCGCGCCGGACGACGCCCTGCGGGCGCTGCTGGCGAAGCTGCTGGCGCGGCCGGCCACCTCGCTGAGCATCGTCAGCGGCCGGCCCAGGGAGACGCTGGAGGCGTGGTTCGGCGAGCTGCCCATCAGCCTGCACGCGGAGCACGGCCTCTGGTCCCGCACGCGGCCGGGCCAGCCATGGCGCATGCTGGAGGGCGTGTCCTTCGAGTGGAAGGCCAGCGCGCGGCCGGTGCTGGGCGCCTTCTGCGAGCGGGTGCCGGGCTCCTTCCTGGAGGAGAAGACGGCGTCGCTGGCGTGGCACTACCGGATGGTGGACCCGGAGTTCGGCGCCATCCAGGCCCGCGAGCTGCGCCTGCTGTTGATGGAGACCTTCGCCGGGCAGCACATGGACGTGCTGCCCGGAGACCGGGTGGTGGAGGTGCGGCCGCACGGCGTGCACAAGGGCCGCGTGGTGGGCGAGGCCACGCAGGGGCTCGCGCCGGGCACGCTGGTGGTGGCCATTGGCGATGACCGCACGGACGAGGACCTCTTCGCGGCCATCCCCCCGGGCGGGCTCACCATCAACGCGGGCCACAAGCCCACGCGCGCCGCCTTCCGCGTCAACGGGCCCGGTGAGGTCCGCAAGCTGCTGGGCGCACTGCTCTCCTGACGCCCTGGTGACAGCGCCGCGAGGCGCTGGTGTTCCATCCTCCAGCCGGCCGCCGCCGGCCTTCCCCCAACAGGAGATGGAACATGGCTGTCCTTCACCGCGGACTGCGGGTTGGCATGGCGTTGCTCGCGAGCTTCATGGCCCCCGCCTGCGGACCCGAGGCACCGTCTGGAAGCGAGCCGGAAGTGGGCGAGCTGGAGTCGGGCGGGCTGGCGCTGGAGACAGGCCAGTCACCCCTGCCGCCGTTGAATCGCGAGGCCCTGCGCCAGGCCATCGGCCACCTGCCGAATGAGGAGGTGACGGGCGCGCTGGTCCGCGTGAGTGGCGCGGACGGGCACTGGCTCGGGAGCTCGGGCGTGGCGGACATCCGCACCGGGGCTCCGATTCCCGCGGACGCGCGCTTCCGCATCGGCAGCGTGACGAAGGTATTCACCGCCACCGTGGTGCTCCAGCTCGTCGCCGAGGGCCGGGTGGACCTGGACCGGCCCGTCCAGCACTACCTGCCGCGCCTGCTGCCCGACGGCGTCTATGCCCCCATCACCGTGAGGCAGTTGCTCAACCACACCCACGGCCTGCCCGGCGTGCCGGTGCCGCAGAAGGACCCCGAGTGGTTCTTCGAGAACCGCTACCGCCGCTTCAGCCCCCGCGAGCTCGTCGCGCTGTCGCTGCCGGCGGGGCCCCGCTTCGCGCCGGGCACGCGGCAGGAGTACGGCAACATCGGCTACATCGTCGCGGGGCTGCTCATCGAGAAGGTGACGGGCCGTCCCTACGGCGAGGAGGTGCACTCGCGCATCCTCCGCCCGCTGCACCTGCGGGACACCTCCGTGCCCGGGAGCAGCGTGACGATTCCGGGGCCGCATGCCCATGGCTATGAAGTCGTCGCACCGGAGGAGGACGGCTGCCCGGACGGGGCCACCGCGTACCGGGGCATGTGCCTGGTGGACGTCACCGTGGCCAGCCAGTCCGTGCCCTGGGCGGCGGGGGAGATGCTCTCCACCACCGCCGACCTGGACCGCTTCCTCGTCGCGCTCTTCAAGGGGCGGCTGCTGCCTCGCGCCCAGCTGGAGGAGATGTTCACCGTGCCGGACGTGCCGGACATGAAGGGAGGCCGCGCCAGCTTCGCCGCGGGGCTGGGCCGCTTCGTCGTCAACGGCTTCACCCTGTGGGGGAAGAGCGGAGACCGGCACGGCTACAACAACGGCATGGGCGCCACGCGGGACTTGCGGCGGCGCCTCGTCTTCTCCGTCAACACGCTCCGCATGGGACAGGACCAGCCCCGCATCGCGGCGGGCATCATCTCCGCCGCCCTGAGCGCGCCCTCGCAGCCGTAGCCGGCGGCTCCGGACAGACGACGGCCCGCGGGGGGAAGAGGCCTTCCACCGGCGGGCCGTGTCACTGCCTGAAATGGCGCTACTGCGCCGAGGCCGCGGTGCGGTTGCCGGGGCCCTGGATGAGCACCCGGCGCCCGAAGGCGCGGTCCACGCGGCCGAGGAACGCGCGGAACTCGTCGTAGTCCTCCGCCTTCACGCGCGCGGCGGTGAGGGCCATCTGCCCGTCCGCCACCAGCTTGCCGCCGTCCACGCGGTAGCTCAGCTTCACGTAGCCGAACTTCGTGTTCTCCTCCACCGCCTGCGGCAGCTCCGCCACCGTCCAGCCGGCGGGCAGCGCGTAGCGCAGCGTGAAGCTGTTGAGCCACGGCCCCGGCATCACCAGGTCGAAGCGGCGCTCGGCGAGCGACGCATACGCCTGCTGGTACGTGCGGCCCGTGCCGAAGGGCAGGAAGCGCATGCCGTTGGGCAGCACCTCCGCGTAGCGCGGAATGTTCATCTTGAAGTCCAGCGCCACGTCCTCGTCCAGCCGCGTGGTGTCGTTGAGCTTCACCTCCTGCACCGTCAGGCCCGGGAAGCTCTGCGCCCAGGCGCGCTCGAAGGTGGACTTGCGCGTGGCCTCCGGCCGGTACGCCCGGCGGTAGTCCGGCGCGCTCTCCCCGGCCACCGTGCTCGCGCCCGTCACCTGCGCGGCGCCATTGGCGCTCAGCGCCACGTCCAGCGTCAGCCGCGTGGCGTTGTCCTCGGCCTTCGCCTCGGGCGTGGTGAGGAACGTGCTCTTGCCGTCCGGCTCCACCACCAGCACGTTGGCCACGCGGTCCGCGCTGGGCAATTCCTTCGCGCCGTGGAACTCCGCCGTGCCGTCCAGGTACAGGTCGAACTTGGGCACGTAGGCGATGGCGTGGTTGAAGGCCGCGAGGCTCGCCGGCTCCTCGCCAATGGCGCCCAGGTTGCGCATGCGCAGGAGCACCAGCCGGCTGTCCACGCCCGCCACGCGCAGCATGGAGTGGATGAGGCTCGCCTTGTCCTTGCAGTCACCGAAGCGGCGCGCCAGCACGCGGTCCACGCGGTACGGCTTGTAGCCGTGGATGCCGAACTCCAGCGCCACGTAGCGCGTGTTCGTCACCACGAAGCTGTAGATGGCGCGCACCACCGCCAGCTCGTCCTTGCGGTCCACGCCCTGGAGCACCTGGTCCACCGTCTGCCGCAGCTCGGCGTTGGGCTGGAGCTGGTCTCTCACGAGGCCCCACCAGTAGCGGCCCACCTGGTCCCACGTCTGGTACGTGGAGACGTGGAGGTTCTGCGCGACTTCCGCCCAGCCCGGCATGCCCGGCTCCGGCACCACCTTGGAGACGTGCTTCGCGTTCCACCGGTAGAGCACGCGAGCGCCGTCCACCGGCTCCTGCGCGGCCTGCACGCCGGTGAGCTTGCTCTTGTTCCAGTAGAGGGGGCGCTCCTTGGGCATGTCCACGAGGAACTGGAAGCGCACCTTCGGGTAGACGCCCTGCACGCTCTCCACTTCCCCCCAGTAGTCGGAGAGGAGGTTGTCCTGCGCGGTGTCGTCCAGCCGGTACGTCAGCTCCAGCAGGTCGCCGACGGCCAGCGAGGGGAAGGACAGCACCTTGGCGCGGGCGTCGTAGTACATGCCCGTCCACGGCTCGTTGATGTTGCGGTCATTCTCGCCGTAGCTCTCCACCACGGAGCCGTCCGCCTTCACCACGCGGGCCTTGAGGATGCGCACCTCCTGGCGGTCCGGCGAGTAGGTGATGGGCATCATGCGGAAGGCGTCCACGCCGCGCGCGTTGAGCACCTTCACCACCATCTGCGACAGGCGGCTGGACAGGCCGCTCTTCTGGACGCGCACGTAGGTGCTGTCCACCAGGTACACGGCGTCCTCGTGGACGTAGGCCTCGGCTTCCTTCTCCAGGCCCTTCGCGTCCACCAGGTACTGCATGCCCGTGCCGGACGTCTCGCCCTTGAGGGTGCGCAGCGTCTCCTTCAGGCCCGGGTTCTGCGGGCGCAGCGCCAGGGACTTCTCGAAGGCGGCCAGCGCCGGCTCACGGCGGCCGGCGGCCAGCAGGGCGCGGCCCTCGCGCTCGTACACCTCGGGCTCGTCGGGGGAGAGGGCGCGGGCCTCGGCGAAGAGGGCCACCGCCTCCTCCACCGCGCCGTTGTTGGCCTTCAGCTCCGCCAGCCGCACGCGCGCGCCATTGTCGAAGGGGTTGAGGGTGACCAGCTGCGCGTACTCGCGCTGGGCGGCCTCCACCTGGCCGGCGTCGGCCAGCAGCGAGGCGAGCCCGCGGCGCGTATTCACGTCATCGAAGCGCAGCGCCAGCACCACGCGCATCCGGTCCATGGCCTCGCGGTTGCGGCCGAGCTGCCGGGAGGCTTGCGCCGCGGCGCGCACCGCGCGGGGCACGCGGGGCTGACGGCGGAAGGCCTCCTCCACCAGCGCGCTCGCGCGGGGACGCTCGTTCAGCGCCTCCACGGCATTCGCCAGCATCAGCCGGGCGGAGGCGGAGTCCGGGTCCTTCTGGAGCACCGGCGCCACCAGCCCCTCCACGCGCTCCGGGTGGCCGCGGTCCAGCTCGTGGTCGGCCAGCGCGACGCGCGCCGCCACGGAGTCCGGGTCCGCCTTCAGCGCGGCCTCGAGGAAGCGGCGGCGCTCGTTCAAGTCGTCCCGCTGCAGGCTCGCGGCCAGCAGCTGCAGGCCCGCGTTGCCGGGAGCGGCCTCGGCGGCGCGCGTGGCCTCCACGGTGGCGGTGTGCTCGCGCTCGTCATAGGCGCGGAAGAAGCCCAGCACGCGGGCGTAGTCGCCGCGCAACTCGGCGTCGTTGGGGTTCTTCTCGACGAGGGTGCGCAGCGCGGAGGTGAGGGTGGGCAGCGACTGGGGCGCGGGGGCGGCGCCGCGCTCCAGCGCGGGGGCCTTCGCCGGCAGCGACGCGCGCACGGAGGGCGTCTCCTGACGCAGGTAGAAGCCCAGCGGGCCGGACTCCTGGCACACCTTCACGAGGACGCGGTTGAGGCCCTTGCGCAGCTTCACGGACACGCGGGACTGGTCCGGCCGGGGCAGGTTGTAGCGGTCCTCCTTCGCAGCGAGCTGGCCATTCACCCACAAGCGGAACGCGCCGGAGGTGCCCACGCCCATGGCCACGCGCGTCTCCTGCGACGCCTCCAGCCAGGTGACGGCGTAGGCCACCGTCTCGCGGTTGGGGCGCACCGCGGTGGCCAGGTCCACGTAGCCGTCCGTGGTGTTCGCGGTGAGCTTGCGCCACGTGGCCTCGCGGCCCTTGGCGCCCGGGTACGTGGCGGCCAGGTCCAGGTTGGCGGCCTCGGGGCCGAAGTCGGTGTCGCAGCCGGCCTTGCCCTCGTTCTCGAAGCCGCCGACGACGTAGTAGTCGCCGACGAAGCCGAGCCACTGCTTCACCTCGTTGGCGCGCACCAGCCGGCCGCGAGCGCGCTCAGTCTCGAGCAGCAGCATCTGCGCGGTGGCGCGGGTGTTCGGGTCCGACGTGCGCCGCGAGGCGATGAGGGAGTAGGTGCTGATGAGCGGCGTCAGGTCCTCCACGTCATCCACCAGGGCGTGCATCCGCAGCAGGGCGGCGGCGCCGCGGGGGGAGGAGGCCTGCTTCAGCGCCTCGGCCGCGTACCCGCGCGCAGTCTCGTCCGCTGCCGGCCTCGCCTGCGCCCAGAGCGGGCAGGTGAGCACGAAAACCGCGGCCAGCCATGTGAAGCGGGACATCCGTTCTCCTCGTTGACGTCTACGGTAGGGGCGCCCGCGAGCGAAACAGGGGGCGCCGACGGCGATGAACAGGTGGCCCTCTTCGGGCCTTCCCCTGCATGCGGCCCCGGGCGGCGGGCAGGCAACCGAAAACGTCGCGGAGGGTACTGCAGGGGACGAGGTAGGTGTGGGTGCGTCAGTTGCCGTGGCCCCGGGGCCCGACGGGCGACGCCAGCTGGATGGCGGAGTGGAGCTGGCTCTCGGTGAGGACGCGCTCCACGTCCATCAGCAGCACCAGCCCCTCGCCGTGCCGGCCCATGCCCACCAGGAAGTCCACCGGCATGGCGGCGCCGAAGGAGGGCGCCGGCACCACGTCCCGCGAGGACAGCACCAGCGGCGCGCCCACGCCGTCCACCGCGAGGCCCAGCCGCAGGGGCTCGCCGCAGCAGCGCACCTGGGCCAGCACCACGGTGGGCCGCGCGCGCACGGTGCGCAGCGCCTGGCCCAGCAGGTGGGAGAGGTCCACCACCGGCACCGTCTCACCCTCCTGGACGAGCACCCCGCGCACGTGGGGCGGCGCACCCTTCACCGGCTCCAGGCGGGCCTCGGACACCACGCCCGCCACGCAGGCGCTGGGCGCGGCGTAGTGCTCACCGCCCACGACGAAGTGGAGGTACGGCTCGGCTCTGCCCTCTGTGCCGGCGTTCATCATGGTGTCGCTTCTGGAGTGCGTTCCGTGACTTCCGGAGCAGGCAGGCGCAGGCGTATCGCTTTGACGGGTAGCTGACAAGTGGGCGCCGGTGTCGTGGCGACCCGGGACGCAGGTAGGTGTGCCTACGCCATGCGCTCAGCGGAGGGCGATGCCGAAGTGCCGCGCGAGCGCGTCCCGCCAGGCGTCCTCGTCCGCGAGCGGCTGCTCCTGGCGCCCGTCCCCGGTGGTGACGACGAGCGCGCCCTCCTTCAGCGTGATGCGGCCCTCGGGCGTGGCCCGGGTGCACAGGCGCCGCTGCGTGAAGGGGGACTGTGGCGACGACTGGTGGTGAAGGCACATACCGGCGAAGTCCGCGAGCGCGTGCGGGGCGAGGGTGAAGGTGTACTGCGCCTCCCAACCCGACGGGGTCTCGCTCCAGTAGACGAGCCGTCCTGCGTCCTCGACGAGCCGGTAGCCACGCCCGGCCCGCGTCTGGACACCGCGCTCGTCGAGCCGCAGCGGCTCCACGAAGCATTCCCCGAAGCCGACGTCGGCCAGCCAGCGGCCGGCGGCGTCCTCCACCATGAGCGCCAGGTGGTCGTGCTCCGGGCCGTACTCGCCGCCGTCGGGCCGCGTGGCCACGCGCGCTGACAGCAGCGTCACGCCGTACCCGAGCGTCCGCAGCAGGCGCGCGAAGAGCCCGTTGAGCTCGTAGCAGAAGCCGCCGCGCCGCTGGAGGACGACCTTCTCGAAGAAGGCCTCCTCGTCGAGCCGGATGGGCCGCTTCAGGTGGATGTCGAGGTTCTCGAAGGGGACGGCCTGGAGGTGGGCCCGGTGCAGCTGCGCGAGCGGTGTGCTCGCGTCTGCTCCGAAGCGCTCCAGGTAGCGTGCGGCGTCGAACATGCGTGCTGTGTAACGCGGCCCGTCCCCCGGGGCGATTCATTCCCGGAGGATGGACTGGCCACCGGCCCTCACCGCGTTCGGGTGGGTGCGGGCACCGTGGGGGGCGCGCGCAGGAAGGACTGCACACCCTCGCGATGGAGGCGGTCGGACTCGGCGCACAGGCGGATGGACTCCTCGGCCCGGGCCAGCGCGCGGGGCGCGTTCTCCAGGCGGGGGACGCGGGGCGCGAGGAACGCCTGCACCTCCGCGTGGCGCTCGGTGCCGCAGAGGTTGCCCACGAGGCTGACGAGCCAGCCCAGCTCGTCCGAGCGCAGCCGGTCCGCGAGCGCGTCGAAGTTCTCCCGGTAGAAGGCCCAGGCCAGCTCGCGCGTGTCGGCCGTCATGAAGGCGCCGGTGAGGATGACCTTCGTATCCCGCAGGTCCATCTCGGTGCTCGTCACGAGGGGCAAGGCCTGCTTCACGAGCGCCGGGTCGCGGAAGGTGGCAATCGTGGTGAGAAACTGGCTGCGCTCGTTGCGGTCCTCCGTCTTGCGGGCCTGGGCGAGGAGGGTGTCGAACAGGGCCTTGTCTCCATGTTGTGCGGCCACCGCCAGCACCAGGGGCACCGCCTCCGGGTCCAGGGACTTGCGGTCCGCCAGCCATCCCCTGGCGAGCTGGCCTGCCTCCTTGCTCAGCACGGGGTCCTCTCCCCGCAGCGCCGCCAGCTCCAGCAGCCGTGCGCGCTCCTGCTTCACGTCGTCGCTGTCGCCCGGCTTCGGCTCCCAGCCCAGCTTGCGGGCGCGGGGGCCATAGACTCCGCCCACCCAGGCGCGGAAGCGGGTGCGGTCCGCCGCGGACAGCCCGTTCTCGTTGACGAGCTGGAGGAGCCGGGCGCCGCGCTGGACGATGAGGCGGTCCTCGTCGCGCGCGGTGGCGGGGACGAGCCGCAGCGCCTCTCCGAGCGGCAAGTCTCCCCGGCGCACCGAGCCCTCCACGTCCGCCAGCAGGGCCAGCCGCTCCTCCACGGTAAGGCTCTTCGGCGGCGCGGCCAGCACCTGCGCGAGCTGCTCGCGCGTGTAGCTGGCGCGGTAGTAGCCCATGCCGCCCGCGTTGAGCAGCACCCACTTCGGGCAGTCGCGCATGGGCAGCGACAGCTCGCCGGTGGCCTCGCTGAGCATGGTGCAGACGCGGTGCGAGCCGCCGCCCGTGCCGGTGCGCACGCACACGGGCACGGACCACGTCTGCTTCGTGCTGCCGGTGGAGCCGGCCGGCAGGAAGCGCTCCTGCGACAGCTTCAGTCGCGTGGGCGTGCCCGGCTTGCACTGCAGCTCGGCGGAGATGCGCGGGGCGCCGGGCTGGTCGATGAAGCTCCGGAACGAGCGGGCGAGGTCGGGGCTCGCGGCCTCGGAGAGGGTGGTGGCGAAGTCCTCGGACGTGGCCACGCCCCAGGCGTGCTTGCGGATGTGGACGCGCAGCAAGTCCCGCATCTTCTCCGGGCCGAGCCACGCCTCGAACATGGCGATGATGGCCGAGCCCTTGGCGTAGGTGGTGCCGTTGTCGAACGAGCCGAGCACGTCGTCATGCGTCTGCGCCGGCTTGCGCACAGGGAGCGCGGCCGAGAGCGCGTCCGCGTCGAGCGCGGAGGACAGCGAGTGCATGCTGGCCTCGCGCGAGAAACCCCAGCCCGGGTCGAACCCGTCCATCTGCTTCCTGTCCAGCCACGAGGTGAGGGACTCGTTGAGCCAGATGTCGTCCCACCACTTGCAGGTGACGATGTTGCCGAACCAGTAGTGGCCGAGCTCGTGTCCCGCGATGTTGACGTACCACTTGCGGCGCGCGAGCGTTTCCTCGCCGGGGCGGATGAGCGTGAGGGGCTGGCCGAGCGCGACGATGCCCGGGTGCTCCATGGTGCCCCAGTAGCGGGGCACCACCGCCACGTCGAGCTTCTCGTACGGGTACGCCTGGTCGAAGAAGTCCTCCAGTTGTTGGACGATGCGCGGGGTGGCGCTGGCCGCGTACGCCGTCTCGGGGCCGCGGCCCTTCGGGACGATGAAGCGCAGTGGCGCGGCGTTGCGGCCCACGGTGCCCGCGTCCACCACGTCGAAGGGGCCCACCACGAAGGCCACGAGGTAGCTGGGCATGGGGCGGCTCTCCGCGAAGGTGACGCGCTCGAGGCCCTCCGGCAGCGGCTCGCGGGAGACGACGGGGTGGTTGGCGAGCGCCACGTGCCCGGCCTTCACGGTGAAGCGCAGGCGCCAGGGCACCTTGAAGCCCGGCTCGTCGAAGCAGGGGAAGGCGCGGCGCGCGTCCACGGGCTCGAAGAAGGTGTAGAGGTAGGGCTCGCCGCGCTCCTCCACGCCGTAGATGCCGCGGCTGCGCTCGCGGTCGATGTGGCCGGTGAAGGACAGGTGGATGACGGCCTTGCCCGCCGGGAGGGGCTCGGGGAGCAGCAGCCCGAGGCGGCCATCGCTGGCGGTGACGGCGCGGGCCTCCAGGGTGCGTGTGCCCGTCTCCACGCGGGCCTGCGTTATCTCCAGGTCCTGGCCGTGCAGCCACACCTGGCGCACGTGCTCGCGGACCTCCACGTCGATGGCGACGGCGCCGGAGAACGTGGGCTCGGCGGGGAGGAGCTTCAGGTCCAGCGCGTAGTGGACGGGGCGGACGGTGTCGGGCAGCCGCAGCGTGGGCGGCTGCGGCTCGGGATACGTGGGCGCCGCCGCCACGGGGGCAGGGGCGGAAGCAGGAGTCGCCGGCTCGGGCGCGTGGGCGCAGCGGAGGGCGACGAATGCGAGGAGGACGGGAAGGGGCCAGCGCATGCCGCGAGGCTACTCCTCCTCGTCACCTGGTGGGGACCGGCGTCGCGAAGCCGCGTTCAGGAGGGCTTCAGGCAGCGAGTCGAGCGACGGCGACTGCTCGGCTGCTCTGTGCAGCACCGCGGAGCGAGAGATGCCGTAAATCCTTCCGAGAGCGGTATTCGGGGCGAACGTGGCGCCCCCAGCCTGGGGGCTACCCCTCACTTCTGCACGTGCAGAAGCAGGGTATCCAGCGCAGGCGCCACCCCTCACTTCTGCACGTGCAGAAGCAGGGTATCCAGCGCAGGCGCCACCCCTCACTTCTGCACGTGCGGAAGTGAGGGCCTCCGTCATGGCGGCCAGCCGTCCGGCGTTCGAGATGACAGGCCCGTCTCGGGACCAATCAGAGCCCGAACTTGCACGCAAGCTGGCGTAATCACACGGTGCCAGCATTGGCCCGGTCCCTGCTCTCCCGCGTTGCGCCGCAATCACGCGGCGCGACACAGAAAGCACCATGGAAGAACTCAACGGAAACAACACCATGCCCTCGCCTGACCTGACGCTGGAGCAGGTGCACGAGCGCATCCTGACGCTCGTCGAGCAGGGCCACCGCAATGGCCACCAGATTGGCCGGCTCTACAACTACGTCGTGGACAGCGGGCTGGCCCAGAAGAGCGGCTTCAAGGACGCCCAGGACTTCTTCAAGAAGCGTGTCAGGGTGGTCAGCCAGGCCAGCCTGTCGCTGAACGGCGTGGTGGCGCGCTCCTTCTCGGAAGACGTGGCGGTGAAGTACGGCATGCGCAACCTCTCTACGCTCTTGTCGTATGCGAGGCTGGAAGGCATCACCGTGGCGCAGAGCGACCCGGGCGCCCTGCCCATCGCGGTGCCCCAGGAAGACGGGACGGTGTTGCCCATGCCCTTCGCGGACTGCTCCGTGGAGGACTTGCAGAATGCGGTGAAGCACAAGCGCTCGCCAGTCCAGCCGCTGCCGGAGGCCGCCGTCGCCCGCGTGCAGCACTACCGTGACAACCTCCAGCGGCACTTCACCGACCGCCTCAGCATCCGAGTGGATGCGCGCAACCACCTGGGCGAGCTGTTCATCACCCTGCGGGATATCCCGGAGAAGGAGATGAAGCGACTGGCGGCGGCGCTGGTGGACGAGCCCACCTCGCAAGACGTCTCAGCGGTGGTGCACGCCCCTGCGTCCAGCGGCACTCCCGACGCCGCGGCGCCCGCCGTGTCACCGGCCCAGGTCATGGCCCACAATGACGACACCGCCGTCCCGGTCAGCCCGGCGGCGAGCGTGCAGAGCACTGCCAGCAAGGACACCCCCGTTTTGAGCATTCTCCCGCCGCAGACCCATCCGGCAGTCATCGCCCCCACCGAGAAGGCCCCGGGCGCCCAGCAGCACACGCCCACTCAGCCCACCAGCCCGGTCCAGGGTGTGCCGCGCAACACGTCGCAGGGGCTGGGCGGCTTCTTTCGACGCATGGCGGGCGGGTAATCCTCGCGACGCCTGACGCCGGAAGGTTCCTGCGTTGAGACGTGCCCCTGCCGCCCACCGCGTGTCAGGGGCGCGTCCGTTCTACCGGGGCATCAGGGAAACGGATGTTGCCCAGGATGAGAGGCCGCTTGCCGCCCGTGGCCCAGACGGTCAGCGTGTACGGCCCCGGGCTCGTGGTGTCCGAGGAGCGCTCTGTTCGGCCAGAGCCCGCAGGCATGGAAGCGGACCACGTTGGGGTGGCCCAGCCGCTTGAGGATGGCCACCTCGCGTTGCGCCCACCCACCTGGCGCGGAGAGCGACTGCAACTTGAATGCGAAGGCGTGGCCCCCGCGGCGCGCGCGGAAGACGGCGCCGCAGTCGCCCCGGCCCATCAGCCCCGCCACCGAGAAGCCACCCACATCCGTGCCGGGCTCCACGTCCGCGAAGAGGGGGCTCTCATGTGCCCGCCTCCCGGCGGCCGGCGACGCCCTTGCCTTCTTCATGAATACCGGCGCCGCCCAGGCGCATCAGGACTTCCTCCAGAAGTAGAGGGGCGGTAGCTGGCCCAGGAACGCGGCCGTGCACGGCCCCAGGTGGCCGCACCGCGGGCGGCAGCGGGCGGCGCTCCCAGGCTTCAAGTCTATCACGGGATATACCTCGGGGATACATATCACCATCCATCAAAAGAATGCCCGGTGGATGAAGCCGCGCAGGTCGAGGTGCGCTACCTTCACCCGCACGCATGGACGAACAACTGGGAATGATGGTGGGCAAGGCGATGCGCGAAGCTCGGGCGCGCCTGGGGCTGACACAGGTGGAGGTGGCCGCCATGGTGGACATGAATCCCATGGTCTACAGCCGGGTGGAGCGCGGGAAGATGGTGCCCAGCACGGGCATGATGCGCCGTCTGAGCATGGCCCTGCGCACCCCCACGGACGAGCTGCTGGGAATGGCCCGGCCCGACAAGGAGGCCCGGCGCGGCGCGCAGAAGGAACCGCCGCTGCTGCGCCGGCTGGTGACACTGGCGCGCGAACTGGACGAGGAGAAGCTGGAGGCGCTCGTCGTCATGGCCCGCGCGCTGTCACGCTAGCCGTCGCCCCCATCGCCTCCCAAGGGCCGCTGGAGCGCCGCGAGCGTGGCGGCTCGCTACGTCCGGCGCTTCCGGCCTCCCGCCAGGACGTCCAGTTCATGTGACTCCGGCCCCGCGGGAACAGGCGCTCATCCCCCACGTCCACCGCGTCCCGCGCGGCGCTGGCCTTGCTGATGAGCTGCGCGAGTTCCGCCGCCGCTTCCTGGCGCCCGTAGGGGCCGGCCTGCCATTCGCGTGCGAGACATGCGCGCAACGCGTCCCGCATCTGCCCGGCCGTGGCGTAGCGGCCGGCTGGCTTGCGTCGCAGGACACGTTGGAGAATGGCTTGGAAGTCCTGGGGCAGACCGGCCACTGCCTGGTCGACCGCGTCTGGCATGCAGGCCGCCAGGAGCGCGAGAAGCTGGGTCAGTGGCAGCGAGGGTTGCTGATGACGTACCGCTTGCGCCCCTGGACCTTGGGGGCGTCATGGAGACACCGGAAAGCAGGGGGAGGTATACTTCCGGAGTCCAGACGCGGCTGCCCTTCCGGGGCATGCAATGGCGGCCTCGTGACAGCGGAGGCCAGGCGGTTTCCAAGTCCCCAGGAGGGATTCGGCCGCACCCGGGCAATGCGCGGAGGAGGGCGAAGAGGACGGGCCGGCACCTGGAGGCTCGGCCACTCCGCCTGCCTCGGGCGGCTCAGGCGAGGCTGAAGGCCCGCGCCACAGTCAGCACCTCGACTCGGACCGCGCCAGCCTCCCGCAGCGCCGTGGCGGCGGCACGCGCGGTGGCGCCGGTGGTGAAGACGTCATCCACCAGCAGCACCTCAAGGCCCTTCGCGGCGGCGGAAGCGGTGAAGGCGTCGGCCACGTTGTGCGCGCGCTCCGCTTCACTCAGCCCCACCTGCCGCTGTGTCTCGCGGGTGCGTGTGAGCCAGCCCATGGGCGCCTCGCGGCCCGTGGCCTTCGCCAGCGTCCCCGCGAGCAGCTGCGCCTGGTCGTACTTGCGCGAGTGATAGCGGCGCGTGTGCAGCGGCAGCGCCACCACGTGCTTCGGTGCCTGTCGCAGGAACGCCCGGGCCTCACCGGCCAGCAGCTCCCCCAGCGGCGCGGCCAGCTCCGGATGGTCCTCGTACTTGAACCGGTGGATGGCGCGCGCCACCGGCCCCTCGTGCGCGAACGGTGCCCAGGCCCGGGAGAACGGAGGCGGCGCCGCGCGGCAGCGGGGGCAGGCGCCACCCGGGAAGGCCCCGGGCTCCGCGCAGGTGCGGCAGCACGCGGGCGGCAGCCGCTCCAGCGCGGTGTCACACGGCTCGCAGAAGAAGGCCCCCGGGCCCGGCAGCACCTTCGCGCAGGCAATGCACGAAGGTGGGTAGAGCAAATCCAGCAGCGCCTTCAGCACCGGCACGGCCCCGCGGTGCTCAAGGGAACAGCCCCATCCGGTTCATCTCCTTCGACTGCGGCAGCCCCATCACCTTGCACAGCGTGGGCGCGATGTCCGCGAGGATGCCGGGGCGCAGCTTCTGCCCGCGGAAGTCCGGATGGATGAGGTGGAAGGGCACCGGGTTGAGGGTGTGCGCGGTGTGCGGCTCGCCCGTCACCGGGTCCACCATCTGCTCGCAGTTGCCGTGGTCGGCGGAGATGGCCATCACCCAGCCGTTGCGCTCGCACGCCTTGCCCAGCACGCCCAGGCACTCGTCCACCACGCGCACCGCCTTCATGGTCGCTTCCAGCTGGCCGCTGTGCCCCACCATGTCCGGGTTGGCGAAATTCACCAGCGCGAAGTCGTACGTCCCCGAGTCGAGCCGCCGCACCAGCTCCGCCGTCACCTCGCGCGCGGCCATCTCCGGCTTCAAGTCATACGTCTTCACGTCGCGCGGGCTGGGCACCATGTGCCGGTCCTCGCCCGGGTACACCACCTCGCGGCCGCCGTTGAAGAAGAACGTCACGTGCGCGTACTTCTCCGTCTCCGCCGTGCGCAATTGGCGCAGGCCCCTCTGCGACAGCAGCTCCGGGAAGATGTCCTGCGGCTGGTCCGGCGCGAAGGCCACGGGCAAATCGAACGTCTCATCGTACTGGGTCATGCACACGTAGCGGCCCAGCCGCAGCCCGCCCCGGTCGAACTCCTTGAAGTCCGGGTACGCGAGCGCCCGGGTCAGCTCCCGCGCCCGGTCCGCGCGGAAGTTGAAGAAGACCACCGTGTCGCCGTCCTGGATGCGGCCCACCGGCGTGCCGTCACCGCTGGCCAGCACCGTGGGCTTCACGAACTCGTCTGTCACCTTCTCCGCGTAGGACGCGCGGATGGCGCTCAGCGCGTCTGGCGCCTTGGGGCCGCGGCCATACACCAGTGCTTCGTAGGCGAGCTGCACCCGGTCCCACCGCTTGTCGCGGTCCATGGCGTAGTAGCGCCCGCTCACCGTGGCGATGCGGCCCGTGTGCGTCTCATGGAGGAAGCGCTCCAGTTCCTCCACGTAGCCCAGCGCGCTCTGCGGCGGCGTGTCGCGCCCGTCCAGGAAGGCGTGCACGTAGACATGGGGGACGCCCCGCTCGCGCGCGGCGCGCAAGAGCGCGTACAGGTGCTCCATGGACGAGTGCACTCCGCCGGGGGACACCAGCCCGAGCAGGTGCAGCGCCTTGCCGTCCGCCTTCACGCCGTCCATGGCCGCGCGCAGCACGGGGTTCTGCCCCAGCTCACCGGACTCGGCCGCGCGGTTGATGCGCACCAGGTCCTGGTAGACGATGCGGCCGGCGCCGATGTTGGTGTGGCCCACCTCCGAGTTGCCCATCTGCCCCTCGGGCAGGCCTACGGCCAGGCCGGCCGTCTGCAGCTCGGTGAAGGGGTAGGGGCTCGCCAGCTTGTCGAGGTGGGGCGTGCCGGCGAGGAGGATGGCGTTCGCATCACGCTCCTGGCGGATGCCCCAGCCGTCCAGGATGCAGAGCAGGACCTTGTGCGCGGGAGTCATGGCCGAACCCTAACCATGGGGGCGGCGGGCGGAGGGGACAAAAATGCGCCGCGCCGGGCGCCGTGTCCGGCCCCCTACTGGTACTCCCGGAAGGTGCCGCGGGGTTCGAAGCCCAGCCGGGCGTAGACGCCCTGGCCCTCCGCGGATGCCTGGAGGGTGGCCGTCCGGTAGCCCTCCTCCCGGGCATCCAGCAGCGGTGCCAGCGTGAGCGCGGTGCCAAGGCCCCGCCTCCGGGCGGCCTTCACGGTGGCCACCGAGTAGAGCCCGGCCACCCCGTGCGCCCGGAAGCACTCGCTGGCGGCGACCGGCTCGCCCTCCAGGTAGCCCACGTAGAAGCGGACGGGGCTGTCGGGCGCGAGCGCGGCGTGCGCCGTCCGGGCGTAGAAGTCCAGCACGCTCGGGTCCATCGGCTCCCAGTTGCGGGCGACGACCCGGGCGAAGTCCGCCAGCTCGCGCTCCGTGGAGACGCGGCGGAGGGTGAGCCCCGCGGGGAGCGTGAGTGCCGGCAGTCGAGACAGGTCCGCGGCCATGCCCGTCTCCGCCTCCGCGCACGTCAGCCCATGGGCCGTCAGGCGCGCCTCCAGGTCCTCCGGCAGGGCGCCCGGGCCCACCCACCACGAGAAGGGAAGGGACTTCGCGCGGAAGTGCGCCACGGCGGCGGCGATGCTCGCGTCCGCGTCCCGTGGCCCCAGCCGCGTTCGGCACACCACGTTGAATGTGTTGGTGGGAAGGCTGGAGTCGACGAGCAGCAGCCCGGGCTCGTCCCGCACCGTGGCTTCGGGGAGCCGGCGCGCGAGGTACGTCATGTGGTCCGCCAGGTTCTCCTCCATGGCGGAGGGCACCCGCGGGGAGTCCGGTGCGACGAAGGGCTTCATCGGGGCGTCCTCGGTGGCGGAGCGGGCTACTCCGCCTTGGAGCGCGTCTTGTACGTCAGCACCGGGGCCAGTGTGGCCACCACCCGCACCAGGCCCGCCTCCACCAGGTCCGTCACCACCCGGTCAATGGCCTTGTACGCGTGCGGCGCCTCCTCGAAGAGGAGGTCCTTGTTCTCACACACCACGTGGCTCTTGAAGGAGGTCCGCGTGAGGGACTCGGCGGTGAAGCGCTCCTTGATGCGCTCCCGGGCGGCGGTGCGCGTCCACTTGCGGCCGGCGCCGTGCGCCAGGCTGTGCGCGCTGCCTGCCCCGTCTCCCACCGGCGTCACCAGGTAGCTCAGCGCGCCGCGACTGCCGGGAATCACCACCGGGCCCTCGTCGTGCGGCGCCGCGCCCTTGCGGTGCAGCCACTGCGTGCGCCCGTGGACCTTCAGCGGGGTGACGCTGTTGTGGCAGACGTCCAGCACCCGCCGGCCCACCGCGCCAATCCCGTCCAGCACCCGCCGGGCCACCAGCGCCCGGTTGGCCCGGGCCCACGCCACCGCGGAGTCATGCCGCGCGAGGTACGCCCGCGCCTCCGCCGAGTCGTCCACCAGCCCGCCCGCCGCGTGCCGGTCCACGTGGGCCCGGAGAATGGCCTCACCCAGGCCGCGCGAGCCGGAGTGCACCAGGAGGAGCAGCCGGTCCGCCGCCAGCCCCAGCGCCGCGAAGGCCTCCGTGTCGTGCACCGCATCCACCCGCTGCACCTCCGCGAAGTGGTTGCCGCCGCCCACCGTGCCCAGCGCCGCCTCGAAGCCGGTGGCCTTCACCCCGTGCTCCCCGAGGAAGCCCTCCGCGTCCCCGCTCCACGGCCCCTCCAAATCCAGCTTCGACGCCCACCGCTCCGCCTTCGCCTTTCGCGCCAGCAGGTCCACGTCGAAGAGCCCCATCCCACAGCCGATGTCGTTGCCGACGAGATAGGGGTAGAGGAAGCCCTCGGAGGTGAAGGCGGCGCCCACCGGTGCGCCCTTGCCGGGGTGCAGGTCCGGGAGCCCCACCGCCAGGCGCATGCCGGGCAGTCGCGCCATGGCTTCGAGTTGTCGCACCGCCTCGCCCTCCACCCACGACTGGGGCGAGGCGATGACGCGGACGTGCGCGGTGGGCGCGGAGGAAGGGGTTTGAGAGGCGGCGGTGCTCATGGGCCCGCAGACGCCACGCCCGGCGCCGCCCTGACGGACAGGCCCGGTGTCCCCGAGCCTGCCCGGCTGCCTACTTGTGGTAGGGCTCGCCCTTGAGGATGGTGAAGGCGCGGTAGAGCTGCTCGATGAGCACCACCCGCGCCAGCCGGTGCGGCAGCGTCATCTTCGACAGGGACAGCGTGAGGTTCGCCGCGTCACGCACCCGCGTGTCCAGCCCCTCGTCGCCGCCGATGATGAAGAGCAAGTCCTTGGCGCCCGTCTGCGCCTTGGCGACGTAGCGGCTCAGCTCCACCGAGTCGAGCAGCGAGCCGCGCTCGTCCAGCGCAATCAGCCAGTCCTGCGGCTTGCGCTTCGCGAGAATCGCGTCGGCCTCGGCGGCCTTCGCCTCGCCCGGCTTGAGCTTCTTGCCGCTGGCCTCGGGCAGCTCCACCAGCTCGAAGCGGGTGTAGTGCCCCAGGCGTTTGGCGTACTCCTGGACCGCGGGCTCATACAGGCCCGAGCGGTCCTTGCCGATGGAGAGGAGCCTGACTTTCAGGCCACCTTCTCCCGCGCCGCGTCGGCCCAGAGGCCCTCGAGGTCATAGTGCGCGCGCAGGTCCGTGAGGAACAGGTGCGCCACCACCTCGCCGTAGTCCAGCAGCACCCACTGGCCCGTCTCCAGGCCCTCGGTGCCGATGGGACGGTGGCCGCCCTCGTCGGGCGTCTTGAGCTGCACCTGGACGTTCTCCGCCATGGCGCTCACCTGGCGGTCGCTCTCGCCGGAGGCGACGACGAAGTAGTCCGCGTAGGACGTCATGCCCCGCACGTCGAGGATGACGACGTCCACGGCCTTCTTGTCCACGAGGAGCTGGGCGATGCGCTGGGCCAGCGCCTTCGCCTGGGGGTTCTCCGCGGGGCCGGCCTTCTGCTGCGGGGCGGCTGGCAGCTTCGCCTTCTTCCGCAACGGGGCCCGGCCCGCAGTCTTCTTGCGCGCCGGGGCCTTGCCCGCGGGCTTCCTGCCCCCGGGGGCCTTGCCCGCCGTCTTCTTCCTCGCCGGTGCCTTGCCGGCGCTCTTTTTCGCGCTCGTCTTCTTCTTTGTGGCCATGTGCCGCGCACCCTACCGCACCCTTGGCAAGGGGACAGCGGTCCAATATCTCCTGGTGTCCATGAGCGACGCCCGGCTGGAGCAGTTCAAGAAGATGGTGGCCAACTTCCCAGACTCCCCCATGAGCCATTTCTCCCTGGGGAAGCTGTACCTGGAGCGGCGGGAATACGCTGAGGCGGCCCGGGCCCTGGAGTCCGCCGTCCGGCTGGACCCGGGGTATGCCGCCGCCCTGGTGGCCCTGGGCGACGCCTGGGCAGGGGCGGGGGAGACGGCGAAGGCCCGGGAGGTGCTCGGCCGGGCGAAGGAGCACGCCCTGGCCCAGGGACACCCCGGCCTCGCCGAGGAAATCGACGAGCGCATCGCCGACCTGGACTGAGGGGCAGGCCCGCGCGTCAGTCGCGCCAGGTGAAGCCCATGCCGAAGACCTGGCGCGTGTAGGTGAGCCCATTGCGGGGCAGCCGCGTGCTCCACAGGCCCCAGGACACCTCCGCGTCCAGCTTCGCCGTCACGGGGCGGGCCAGCTTCAGGGAGAGGGCGTTCTGCCCCTCGTCCTCCTCCACGAGGATGATTTCGGGGGAGAGGAAGATGCCGTCCGGGTAGGTGCTGAAGCCCAGCGAGCCCTGGGCCAGCAGCGTCACCCGCCAGGGCAGGCGCACCCCGGCGTTGCCCGTGACGCGGTGTCGCAGCACCGTCTCCCCGAAGCTGTTGGAGGTGGACTCCTGGTAGGCGTACGTCAGGCCCAGCGCCACGGGGCCCCGGTAGTTGTACGAGGCGCCGGCGGTGAGGGCCCCGTCCTCGCGCCGGCCCGGGGAGGGCACCGTCGTTCCGGGCCGCGTCCGCGCCTGGGTGCCATAGCCCCGCGAGCCCCAGTCCCCGAAGACGGACACGCTGTGCCGGCGGTCGAAGCGGTAGCGGCCCAGCACGCCCACCTCCGGGCCGCCGAAGTTGGCGGTGGCGTCCGGCCGGTACACGAAGCGCCGGGCCCCCGCGCGCAGGCGCAGCGCCAGGCGCACGTCGGGGGCGTACTCGACGAAGGCGCTCGTCCCCAAGTCGGAGTACGCCCGCGAGCCGCCGCGCCTGTCCTTCGCGTGGCCCTCCAGGCCCACGCCGAACTCGGCCCCCAGCGCGAGCGAGCCCTCCAGCGCGCCGGCCTGCACCAGCGTGTCCTCGTCCGTGAAGCCCAGGTACTTGCGCACGCCCAATTCGTAGCGGCCCACCAGCTGCGAGCGCTCGAAGGTGCCGCGCCCCTCCGCGGAGCCGAGCAGGCTGAAGGCGCCGTCCAGGCCGTTGTTGGCGGCCGTGCTGGCGTCGGCGAAGTCGCGCGAGGCGTTGGTGTCCACCAGCATCCGGCTGGTGGCCTTCAGCGCACCCTCCCACTCGGCCGCGGGCGCGGGGCCGGCGGCGAGCACGCAGAGGGCAAGCAGGAGGTGTGGGCGGGAGCGGGCCACGACGCGCGCACCATAACCGGCCCGGCGCCTGCACGCCCCACTCGCGGGAGGGCGCGCCCGTCCGTCCGGCAGGCGGGCCTCGACGGTGACGGCCCCCCGGCGGACCGATACACTTGATACATGCGCCTCGTGTCCCTCCTGGCGGCGGCGGGCCTCGGGCTCGCCGCCTGTGCCCCCTCTTCCTTCACCACCGAGCTGAAGGGCGAGGCCACCGTGCCCGCGGGGCCCCCCGGCGCCACCACCGACCTCAACGCCTTCCCGAGCATCAGCAGCTTCGCGGGGCTGGACTTCGACAAGAACCAGGACTTCAAGAACCAGGACGTCCAGAAGAGCGACGTGACGTCCGCGAAGGTGAAGTCCCTGACGCTCAAGGTCCTCAGTCCCAACGAGCAGGACTTCACCTTCCTGGACTCGGTGGAGTTCTTCGCGCGGGCCGGAGACCGCGAGGAGCGCATCGCCCGGCGGCAGGACATCTCCCGGCTGAACCTCCGGCCGCCCAACCCCGTCCTCTCGCTGGAGGTGGACGACACGGAGTTGCAGCCCTTCGTGTCCGCGCCCACCATGAGCATCATCGTCCGCGGCCGCGGGCGCATGCCGGAGCGCGAGGTGCGCCTGCAGGCGGTGGTGACGCTCGAGGTGGAGGGCGGGCTGCTGTAGCGGGCCGCTTCAGCGCTTCTGCAGCTCCTGGGCGCGGTGCTCCAGCGAGGAGGCGCGGCCGTCCAGCTCGCGGGCCAGGGACTCCAGCTTCGCGGCCTCGGCCTCCAGGGCGGCCAGGTCCACCGGCCCGCCCGCGGCCAGCGCCTGGGCGCGCACCGACTCCACCTGCGGCCGGCGGTCGCTCGCGCGCGCCGGGCCGGCGACCGGCACGTAGTTTCGGGGCACTTCGCCAGGGCCGTTGCCGGGCGTGTCGACTTCCGGCTGTGGCGCGGGGTCCCCGGGGGGAGCGCCCGCCATGTCCTCCTGGAAGGCGGGGCTGCCGCCCCGACTCCCGCCGCGGTCCACCTGCACGCGGTCCCCGGACAGGCGCACGCGGAGCCGGCGGTCCTGCTCGTCGAACATCGACTCCTCGCCGAGGAAGTCGTTCATGCGCCGGTCCAGGTCGCGCTCCTCGCGCACCTCGGTGATGCGCCCGCGCAGGGCCTTGAGCCGCTCGCGCACCTTGTCCTCGGTGTCGCGCAGCGTGTCCGCCTGCTCCAGCAAATCCTCGGGGTCATCCCCGCCGGAAGTCGTGCCGTCCAGCGCCGGCACCCGCGAGGCCGGCAGCGCCGCGCGCACGGCCTCGCGCTCGGCGCGCACCGTGCGCATGGCCTCCAGGAGCTTCGCGCGCTGGCCCCGGTCCGACGTCGCATCCCAGGCCGCGCGCAGCCGCGACAGCTCCTCCGACAGCGAGGTGTGCAGTGCCAGGTGCGCGCGCTCCGACTCGCCCTCCGCCGCCGCCACCGACTGCGCCAGCCCGGTGAGCGAGCCGCTCAGCTCCTGCGAGCGCTGCAGCGCCGCCTCCAGCTCCGTGCCCGCCGTCAGCCGCCCCTGGCGCTCCGCCTTCAGCGCCTCGATTCGCGCCGCCAGCCCGTTCAGCTCGTCGCGCAGCGACTGCTGCTGGCCGCGCAGCGAGCGCACCTCCGTGCGCGCCGTCTGCGCCCGCCCACGCACCGCCTCCAGTTCGGACGCGCCCCACGCGGGCACGCCAAGCAGCAGGCACAGCAGGAGGGCGGGGAGGCGGGGGTTCATCGACGGGGCTTCCTGAGCAAGGCGGATGCCAGACCGACCCTGTCCTCCGGTACGACTCCGGCGGGAAAAGCCGGGTGATTCCAGTGGCTTGGAGTCACCGGGTGGGAGTGGGAGGGGGTGGGACGGCGGTGGAAAGTCATGGTGGCGGGTCGGGGTGTCACGGATTTTCGAGGCTCAACCCTCCTCGGGAGGCGTCCCTTTCGGGAGGAAGCCGTACTTCTCCAGCTTGTAGTACAGCGCGGACGTCTTGATGCCGAGCAGGCGTGCGGTCTCCGTCTTCACGCGGCCGGCCTTCTCGTACGCGCGGGCGATGAGCTGCCGCTCCAGGTCCTCGAGGATGTCGGGCAGGGGCCTGTCTCCATGGGGCACGGGCAGGCCCGCGTCCATGCGCGGCGTGCCGCCGGTGAGGTGCGAGGGCAGGTCCACGTCGGTGAGCACCTCGCCCTCGGCGAAGACGAGCGCCTGCTCGATGACGTTCTCCAGCTCGCGCACGTTGCCGGGCCATGCGTGGCGGGCGAGCGCGCGCAGGGCGCCCTCGTCCAGTCCGGTGACGCGGCGATTCACGCGGGCGGCGTGCTTGGCCACGAAGTGGCGGGCGAGCACGGCGATGTCCTCGGGCCGCTCGCGCAGGGGCGGCAGCATCAGCGGGACGATGTGCAGGCGGTAGTAGAGGTCCTCGCGGAAGCGGCCCGCCTTCACCTCGGCCTGCAAGTCACGGTGGGTGGCGCTCACCACGCGCACGTCCACCTTGAGCGTCTCCTCGCCGCCTACGCGCTGGATTTCCTTTTCTTGAAGCACGCGCAGGAGCTTCGTCTGCACGGAGGCGGGAATCTCGCCAATCTCGTCGAGGAAGAGGGTGCCGCCGTCGGCCAGCTCGAAGCGGCCCAGCTTGCGCTTCACCGCGCCGGTGAAGGCGCCGCGCTCGTGGCCGAACAGCTCGCTCTCCAGCAGCGTCTCCGCGAGCGCCGCGCAGTGCACGACGACGAAGGGGCCGTCCTTGCGCGGGGACATCTGGTGGACCATGCGGGCGACCAACTCCTTGCCGGTGCCGCTCTCGCCGCGCACCAGCACGGTGGCCTCGCTCTGCGCCACCTTGCGCACCTGGGCGACGAGCCGATGCATGGGCTCGCTGTCGCCCACGAGGCTGCCGTGGGTGAGGGCCGCGTCCGCGTCGTGCGCGGCGGTGCGCGCGGTGAGCTTCTCCACCTGGCGGCGCGTGGTGGACAGCTCCAGGCCCTTGTCTACCTTGGCGCGCAGCACCTCGGGCGGGAAGGGCTTGGTGATGAAGTCGTAGGCGCCCTCCTGCATGGCGCGCACGGCGGTCTCAATCGTGCCGAAGGCCGTCACCACCATGACGACGGCGGCTGGGTCCACCGCCTTGAGCGCCCGGGTCACCTCGATGCCGTCCATGCCGTCCATCTTCAGGTCGGTGACGACGAGGTCGAAGGGCGTCTTGCGCCAGGCGGCCAGCCCGTCCGCGCCGCTCTTCACCGCGGAGACGGTGTGACCGGCGCGGGTGAGGGTGAGGGCCATGCCCTCGCGCAGGGTGTCGTGGTCGTCGATGACGAGGATGCGCGCCATGGCGTTGCTCGAATTCTCCATGCACTGCCGGGGACCGGCCGCCCCGGGTGCGCCTGCATGAGAACACACCCGGGCGGCACCCTACACCGGCTCGTGCCGCCTGCACGCCTGCCGTGCGAAGGCACTGGCGCGTGCCGTCGCGGGACGGTACGTGGATGGGCATGGATTCCCAGGCTCCCACGCCCTTGCTGACCCTGCTCGCGCGCCATGTCGCCACGGACGACAAGGAGCGTGATGACCTGGAGCGCATGCGCCACTTCGCCGCCACGCTGGAAGAGCCCTTCTCGCGCTCGCAGGCCACGGCCCACTTCACTGGCAGCGCGGTGGTGGTGGACGCGGAAGGCGCGCGCGTGGTGATGCTGCACCACGGGAAGCTGAAGCGCTGGCTGCAGCCGGGCGGGCATGCGGACGCGGCGGACGGCGGGGCCATGGAGGCCACCGCGCTGCGCGAGGCGCGAGAGGAGACGGGCTGCCGTGTCCACGTGCACCCCGCCGCCCCCCGGCCGCTGGACGTGGACATCCACACGATTCCGGCGCGCCGCGACGAGCCGGAGCATCACCACCTGGACGTGCGCTACCTCTTGGTGGCGGAGAACCCGGAGGCGCTGGTGCATGACCCGGCCGAGTCCACCGGGGTGCAGTGGCTCACCTGGGACGAGGCGCTCGCGCGCGCGGATGAGGCGCCGCTGCGGCGGATGCTGGAAAAGGCGCGGCGCGTGGTGTCCGCGGCCTCACGCTAGGGGGCAGGCGGGGCCTCCGTGTAGACGAGGAGGCTCGCGCGGAACTCCCGCTCGAAGGCGCGCCCGATGATGCGGGTCTGCAGCGGCTCCAGGCGCACCGCGTCCGCGCCTGTCTTGCAGACCGTCTTGCGCATCAAGCCCTTGAGGGAGAAGGCGTCGTCACGCCCGGACACGGCGAGGGTGAGCGGCACCGTGCCGATGACCCGGTACGGCCGCGTGGGGGCGAACTGCTCGTACAGGTCGAAGGCGCAGTCGGGTGACCTTGCCGGCCGCTTCTCCACGGGGAAGCGTTCCTCGGGCCAGGGCTCCCGTGAGGCGGATGAAGCGCAGGCGAGTCCAAGGACCGAGGCGAGCACGGTCAGCGACTTCAGCGGGGACATGAACGCGGGCCTCATGCCCGACGCTCAACGTCCAGGTCCACGTGCCATATCGTCATGGCCGCGACAGAGCTCCACCATGAGGCACAGCAGGGCCGCGAGATTTCCGTAGACCCAGGCGGCTCCCGCTCCGAAGAGGAGTGCGAACTGCACATCGAAGCGGGTGATGCGGTGGGAACCCGAGAAGAGGAACATCAATTCCACGGTGACCACGAGCATCGCCAGCACGGAGACGCATGCGACGACGTTCCTCGTGCGCCAGAAGCCCCTTGCGTGCCGCGGCCGGAAGTGCGGGCCGTACACGAACCGGGCGGTGACGATGGCCGCCACGGTGGGCACCGCCTGTATGAGCACGAAGATGGGGATGATGAACGTGAAGAGGGGATAGGCGACCCAGCCGCTCTCCGGAGCCGCGAGCCCCGCCGTCTCCATGCAGGCAGAGGGAAGCGCCAGGAAGAGCGTCACGTACAGACAGAGGAAGAACCGGCTATCACGCATGGGACACCCCTGCCCACGCACCCGCGTGTCATGTCGCGCGCGCTCGGGCACGGCGAGATGGTGCATGGCGGATGCCGCACCGTTGAGGTGCTCAGGCGTGGTGCCATTCCGGGTGGACAGCGGCCTCACGCATGGCAAGCCTGTCCACGGTGTTGGCACCCACCGTCAATGCCGTTGACGGGAGGGACTACGTCGCCGGAGCAGGCACGCGCGTGAGACGCTGGAGCGTCCCGTCCAGGTACCGCGCGCGGCAGGCGGAGCGCTGGAGCTTGCCGCTGGACGTCTTCGGCAGTGCGCCCGGGCGGACGAGCACCACGCGCGCCGGGAAGCCGAAGTGCTCCTGCGCGGCCCGTTGCACCACTCCTTCCAGCGCGTCGAGCTCCGAGCCCGCCTCCGGGGTGACGGCGAGGACGACCTCCTCCGTGCCCTCCGAGCCCCGCACGCTGAAGGCCACCACCGCGCCTCCGCGCACGCCGTCCAGCGCGCCCACCACGCGCTCCACGTCGGCGGGGGCATGTTTGCGGCCGCCCACGACGAGCAGGTCCTTGAGCCGGTCGACGATGAACAGCTCGCCCTCGGCGAGGTAGCCCAGGTCTCCGGTGCGCAGCTCCGTGCGCGGCGCTCCGCCCTCGCGCAACTCATGGAAGTAGCCGGGCGTCACGGACGGGCCCGACACGGCCACCTCGCCCAGGTGCCGCTCTGGCAGCTCCCGCCCGTCCTCCGTGGAGAGGATGCGCACCCGGTGCCCGGGCACGGCTCGGCCCACGCTGATGACGGTGGTGCTGTCCGCGCTCCCGGTCTCCACCGGCCGCGCCTCACCCCGGGCCGCGAGCGCCTCGCGCTCCACGGTGTCACAGCGCAGGGGGGCATCCGGTGGAGCGAAGGAGACGGCCAGGGTCGCCTCGGCCAGCCCGTAGGCGGGGCGGAAGCTGGTGGCGCGGAAGCCGGCGGGCTCGAAGCGGCGGATGAAGGCCTCGGCCGTGCGCGGGTCGATGGGCTCCGCGCCGTCGAAGGCGAGCCGCCAGGAGGACAGGTCCAGCTCGCGCAGCGCGCTCTCGGGGATGCGGTGCGCGAGCAGGTGGTAGGCGAAGTTGGGTGCGGGGCTGAACGTGGCGCGGAAGCGGTGGATGGCCCGCAGCCACGAGTCCGGGCGGTAGACGAAGCTCTTCAGCGGCGCGACGTAGGCGGGAATGCCCAGGTACACGCCCAGCAGCAGCCCGGCCACCAGCCCCATGTCGTGGAACACGGGCAGCCACGAGTAGACGGCGTCGCGCCCGTCCATCCGCCCGCCCTCGATGATGGCGCGGAGGTTGGCGACGAGGTTGTCGTGCCGCACCACCACGCCCTTCGGCTCGCCGGTGCTGCCGGACGTGTACTGCAGGAAGGCGAGGCCTTCTGGCCGGCAGCCCCAATCGAGGGCGCGCGCCAGGGGCATGGGCTCACCGTCGAGTTCCGCCACCTCCACGACGCCGAGCGTCCCATCCTCCAGCGCCCCGGCCACGGCCTGCCGGGCGCGCGCGTCGTCCACCACGAGGGCGCGCGGCTTCGCGTCGCGGGCCACGGAGCGGAGGCGGGACTGGTACGACTGCATCTGCAAATCCGCCATCGACGGCAGCGGGGCGGGGATGGCGCCGAGCACCTGCGTGGCGACGAGGAAGGAGAAGAACGCATCCGCCCGGGACACGCACAGCAGCACGGTGTCTCCCGGCCGCACGCCCGCGCGAACGAGCAGCGCGGCGGCTTGATGGACTCCGCTCGCGAGCGCCGCGTAGGTGAACGGGCGCGCCTGGGGCTCGCGTCCGGCGAAGCTGACCACCTGGAGCACGGGCTGGTCGGGCGTCTGGGCCACGCGCCGCGCGAAGGCTTCGGGGAAGGTGAGCGCCGGGTCGGGAAGCCAGGCCGCGGATTCCTGCCTCCACGACGGGGCCGTGAGGACGGGCTCAGCCGACATGCAGACCTCCGTCGATGGGGATGGCCGCGCCCGTCAGGTAGGGCGTCTTGCAGGTGGCGAGGAACTCGATGACCTCGGCGACTTCGTCCGGCTGCGCGAAGCGGCGCAGGGGGACGCGAGGCATGACGAACTGCTGCAGCGTGGCGCGCATCGGCGCGGCCATCGGCGTGTCGACGTAGCCGGGGAGGACGGCGTTGACGGAGATGCCGTGCGGCGCCAGCTCCCGCGCGTGCGACTGCGTGAGCGCCACCATCCCCGCCTTCGACGCCGCATACGGCCCCGCGAGCGCGGCCCCGGTGAGCCCGGCGATGGAGCTCACGTGGACGATGCGCCCGCCGGTGCGCGCCATGATGGCGCCGAAGTGCGTGGTGGTGTGAAGCGTGCCGGTGAGGTTGATGCGCAGCACGCGCTCCACGGCCTCCGCGTCGTCCTTGAGCGCGGAGACCTGCTGGAAGACACCCGCGCAGGTGACGAGCACGTCCACGCGGTGGTGGGCCGCGTCGATGTTCGCGGCCACACGGCGCACGGAGGCCACGTCCGCCACGTCCATCACCTCGCAGCTCAGTCGGGGCTGGTCCTCGCTGACCTCCGCCAGCCCGCGCAGGGACTCCTCCGCGTGGTCGGTCGCCACGACGTGCAGCCCGGCGCGCAGCAGGCGCCGTACCACCGCTCGACCGATGCCACCCGCCGCCCCCGTGATGACGGCGACGCGTGGCTCAGACATGCAGCGCCTGTGGATTCGGCTGCGGAGTCGCGGAGGGCTCTGGAGTGGATGGCGCCCGCGCTTCCGGCACGGGCTGCGCGGCGACCGCCGAGGCCACGGCCGGTGCCGGGCTGGCGGGGCGCGCGGCCGGCTTCGCCTGCGGGTAGAAGTCTCGCCCCGTGGATGCGAAGGCCTCCAGCGCCAGCATGGGCCCGCGTGGCAGCAGCGCCCGCACCGCCTCCGACGTCAGCAGGCGCGAGGCCCGCTCGCGGGTGAGGTAGCGGCACAGGCTCCCGTACCCGAGCGGGAAGTCGATGAGCTCCCGCGCCAGCACGTCCACCACCGTGGGGTGCCCCAGCGTGCGCTCCGCGAGCGCCCGGGTGACGAAGCCCAGCAGCGAGATGAACACCGCGTCCGCGAGCGGCGCGGAGCCATGCGCTCCCCGAGGCTCCGCCGTAGCGAGCGCGTCCAGTGCCCGCTCGATGCGCTTGAGCAGGGCGACGCCCGGCAGGTGCGGCGCCAGTGCCAGCGCCAGCGTGGCGCGAGGAAGGGCCCGGATGAGCTCCGCCGGAGAGCGCACGAAGCCGATGGTGCGCACCGTGGCGAGGGCGTCGCGCGCTTCTCCTCCCGCGAGCACATGCGCCACCAGCGGGCCCAGGTACGCGCCCAGCAGGGCGTTGAGCACCGGCTCCTCCGTCGAGCGCGACAGCACCGGGTGGAAGCCCGCGCGGTGCAGCAGGGCGAAGAGGGTACGCGCCCTGTCCGGGGGCTGGTCCTTCCCCGCGCGCACCTCCACCACCGGCAGGCCTGCCTCCAGCAGCGGCGCGTACAGCACCAGGTCCGAAGCACCCAGCAGCGCGCCCTCCACCAGGTCCACCGCCAGGGACACGGTGCCCTCCGGCAGCGGCCCGTGCTCGGGGGCGTAGCGCGCGACGTGCACCGCCGGAGCGCCCGGCGGCGGCGTCCTCGGCGCCACCTCCACCGCCAGGCCGCGCACGCGCCGGGTGCGCAGTTCCTCCGCGAACGCGGCGAGTCGCGCGTCCTCGGTGTCGATGAGCAGGTGCGTGAGCGGCGGCAGTTCGTGCTCGCGCAGGCTGTGGTGCTGCGCGAGCCGCTTCACGAAGAAGATGGAGAGCGCGGCCTTCGCGATGGGGTTCACCACCGAGCGCCCGCAGGCCTCCACCTCCCGCTGGTAGTCCGCCGCGTCCGCCCGGGCCCGCCGCGAGGCGTGCAGCATCAGGTCGAAGCACTCCGAGTACACGGGCTGGTAGCTCGGCGGCAGGCTCGAAATCCGGGCGCGCGTGTGCGCCTCGAAGTCGGTCGGCACGGGCGCGCGGGCGGGTGCGTCCACCTGCCCGCGCTTGGGCGCGCCGCACTCCAGCAGCGCATTCACGAAGCGCGTCACGCTGTCGTCGAAGTCCTCGTCATCGAAGCAGGCATCCACCAGCCCCCGGCGCATCGCCTCCGGAGCGGACCAGCGCTGGCCCCACAGGAGCGCGTCCGTGGCGCTCTCCAGGCCAATGAGCCTGGGCAAATCCTGTGTGCTGCCGAACGCCGGGATGAACAGGTACTCGGCAAGCTCCGTCATGTAGAAGTGCGTCTCGTACGTGCGCGCGGCGACCCGGTAGTCGCAGTGCAGCGAGAACTCCACTCCACAGCCGTAGCAGTTGCCCCGGATGGCGGCGATGGTGGGCGCGGGGAACTCGCGCACCGCGCGGTAGGCCCGCGTCACCGTCTCCGTCATGCGGGGGATGTCCTCGGGCACCTGGGCGGTGCCCGCCATCATCAGCCCCACGCCATTGATGAAGCTGCCCGGCTTGGCGCTGCGGAAGACGAGCGCTCGCACCCGCTCGCGGTCCACGCCCTCCAGCAGCTCCAGCAGCTGCACCGCCGCCTCGTGGCTGAAGATGTTGAAGTCACAGCCCGGGGTGTCCAGCGTCAGCACCAGGACATCGCCCGCCCACTGCGTCCCGAAGAGCTTCGTGGACATGGGGCTACCCGAGCGCGGCGACGTAGTTGCAGAGCGAGCCCACGGTGAGCGCGGACGGGTCCGGCTCGCTGGCAATCCAGTCGTCCAGCAGCACCGGTTGCTGGACACGGTCCTCCAGCTCCAGGGCGAGCCGGGCGATGCTCATCGAGTCGAAGCCCAGGTCCGTGACGAAGCAATGCCCGCGGCTGATGACCTCGGGCAATGGCAGTCGGCATGCGGCCCGCGTCGCGGCCACCACGGCATGAAGAATGGAATCGGTGTTGCTCCCGGTCTGCATCGCGGAACCCCCCGTCACTGGGTCGCTGGCGAACCAGGACCCGGTTGTCCAATCCAGGAGCAGCAATGCGCCCCATTGCCCGGGAGACCTCCACCCACCGCGCCGAACCCACCCCACCCGGCTTGAAATCAACGAATGATAAAAAGATACAGGGATGGTCTAAGCAAGAGAAGCGGGTGTATCATGACTCTGTATCATTCCTTGGTTCTTGCGCACTGAAAGACAGATGGCGGCCCCAAGCGACGCACAGGGGACATGCGAGCTGTTGACTCCCCTGGCTGTCGGGAAGAGCCCTACCGGGCCTCACGAAGCCACCGGGGGCCCGGGGGAGTAGCGTCAGGAGCTCGGGGGGAGCTTCTGCATGCTGCCTGTCAATTCACTGCCTCCACGCGTCGAGCTTCCAGCGGTGCAGCAATCCCTGCTGTGGCGAGCGCGTCCGTATGAGTTGCTGCGAAGCTGCCGCGACAAGCTGGGTGACGCCTTCACGCTGGAGCTCGGCAGTCACGGCACGTTCGCGATGTTCTCCCACCCGGATGCGCTGCGGGACATCTTCTCCGCGGACCCCGCGGTGCTGCACGCGGGTGAGGGCAACGTGGTGCTGCGGCCGCTGCTCGGCGCGCACTCGCTGCTGCTGCTGGAGGAGAAGCCCCACCAGCGGGAGCGGCGCATGCTGGGGCCGGCCTTCCACTCGCGGCGCATCGAGCAGTATGGCGCGCAGGTGCGCGAGGCCACGCTGGCGGCGCTCCAGGACTGGCGCCCCGGGCAGCCCGTCGTCATCCAGGACGTCATGCAGCGCGTGTCGCTGCGGGTCATCCTCACGGCGGTGTTCGGCCTGGAGGGCGGCGCCCGCGCCAGCGAGCTGAGCGAGCGCATCCAGGCCTTCCTCAACGACTCCAAGTTCAACCTCGGCAACCTCGGCCAGCTGCGCGAGGAGCAGCAGCAGTCCGAGGCGTGGGCCGCCTACCAGCGCGGCCTGGAGCGCATCGACCAGCTCCTCCTGGAGGAGGTGCGCCACCGGCGCGAGGTGAAGGACTGCGAGCGCGGCGACATCCTCGGCATGCTCCTGGCCGCCACCTATGAGGACGGCGCGCCCCTGGAGGACGGCGTGCTGCGCGACGAGCTGATGACGCTGGTGGTGACGGGCTACGAGACGACGGCGACGGCCATCGCCTGGGCGCTGCACTGGCTCCACGCCTCACCCGGCGCGCTGGAGCGGCTGCGCGAGGAGTTGCGCGGGCTGGGGGCGGAGCCGACACCGGCCGCGCTCGCCGGCAGCGCCGCGCCCTGGCTGAAGGCCGTCTGCCAGGAGACGCTGCGGCTGCACCCCATCATCCCCGTCGTCGCACGCCGCACCCAGGTGCCCTTCCGCGTCCAGGGCCACGAGGTGCCCGCGGGCGTCACCGTGGCCGCGTGCATCTACCTCGCCCACCACCGCCCGGAGACCTTCTCGGAGCCGGATGCGTTCCGCCCGGAGCGCTTCCTGGAGCGCGCCTGGTCGCCCTTCGAATATCTGCCTTTTGGAGGCGGTGTGCGCCGATGTATCGGTATGGCGTTGGCGCTGTATGAGATGAAGGTGGTGCTCGGACTCGTGCTCTCGCGCTTCGAGCTGGCCCCCATGGACGCGCAGGTGAGGCCCCAACGTCGGGCGGTCACCATTGCCCCGTCCGGCGGTCTGCACATGCGGGTAGAGCGCCGGTACGCCTGAACCGTTACATCCACGCTGGGAGTGCAGGGTTTCCATTTCTTTCTCACAGTTGTGAGCATTCGAATCGGACCCGGTGGCTGGTATCCGCGAGGCGTTGCTCACTAAGCTGCATTGGGTGAGCGGGGGCATGCGCGGCCGCGGAAACAACGCGGTTACATGCCACGTCCGGGGGGACAGCCACGCTGCGGGGCGCGCTCACGTCCGGGGGGACACGAGTCATGGGCAACTTGGATGAGCAGGTCATCGGTGAATTCGCCAGGAAGGGCGCGCTCACGTTCATCAGCTGGGTGGCATTGCCCGGCCTGAACTGCGCGTACCTCATCGCGCTGTCCATGGGGCTCAACAGCGAGGAGGGGCTGTGGGCCACCACGCGCATCGCCCCCGCGCTCATCTTCTTCTTCGGCACCATCTATCCGTACGCGGCGCTGCGCCTGCTCGCGGCGCGGGCGCTGCGGCACCGCCAGGGGGACGCGCCGGGGGAGCGCCTGGGGCGCATCCTCCGGCTGCCGTGGCAGAGCACCGTCTTCACCACGTATGCGGCGTGGACGCTGGGGGGGCTGAGCTTCAGCATCCCGGTGTGCCTCGAGTTCGACAAGGAGGTGCTGCGCGTGGTGCTGGGCTCCACCATCGCCTTCTGCTTCGGCGTGGTGATGTCGTTCCCCATCGCGCTGAGCCTGGAGAAGCGGCTCGTCCCGCTCGCGATGGAGGAGCAGCGCCTGCACCCGGGCGTCACGCCCCGCGGCGGCGGCTTCTTCTGGCCGCGCCAGTCCTGGTTCCTGCCCTTCACCTTCGTGGCCTCCATCGTCTCCACGCTGCTGCTGAGCGGCTGTGTGATGACGGTGAAGATGCTGGGGCTGCGGGACGTGCTCCGCGCGGAGCTGGCCAATGATGGGGCCATCACCTCCCGGCAGGTGCTGGACTCGCTGGGCGGCTCGCTGCTGACGGAGCTGCTGGGCTCCATGGCGTGGGTGGCGGGCCTGGTGCTCATCCTCCCCACCATCACCACGTACATGCTCGCGCGTCGGCAGGCGCAGGGCACCGGCGCGGTGGGCGTGGCGATTGAGGCGCTGGCGCATGGCCGCACCATCTCGCCAGACTGGGTGTCCACGGACGAGATTGGCACCCTGGCCTCGGGCATGAACGCGGTGCTGGCCAAGCTGCGCAAGCTCCCCCTGGCGCTGCAGGCGTCCGCCACGCAGCTGGGCGACGCGGGCAGCCACCTGCGGGCGGCCAACGACGAGCAGCAGCAGAGCCTCGTGCGTCAGGCGGCCGCGCTTCACGAGGCGCAGGTGACGTCGGAGGAAATCAAGCGCACGTCGCTGATGGCGGCCGACCGCGCGGACGCGGTGCTCCAGGTGGCCCGCCGAGCGGAGGAGCTGGGCCAGAAGGGCGAGGCCGCGGTGGAGCAGAGCGTCACCGGGCTGGCCGACATCCGCCGCGCGGTGGACGGCATCCAGCAGCGGCTGGCGCGGCTGGCGGAGAGCACCACGCAGATTGGCGACATCACCGAGACGGTGAAGGACCTGGCGGACCAGTCGCACCTGCTGGCCGTGAATGCGGCGATTGAGGCGGCGCGCTCGGGCGAGCAGGGCAAGGGGTTCGCGGTGGTGGCCCGGGAGATTCGCGGGCTGGCGGACCAGTCCATCCAGTCCACGCGGCGCATCCGCGGCATCCTCCAGGAAATCAGCCAGGGCATCCGCGACGCGGCGCTGATGGGCGAGCAGGGGGTGCGCACCATCGGCACCGGCCTGGACCAGATGCGCGCGTCCGGAGACTCGCTGCGGGAGCTGTCGCGCATCTCCCAGGAGAACTCCACGGCCGCCCGCCAGATTGCCGCCGCGGTGACGCAGCAGAACGCCGGCTTCTCGCAAATCTTCACCGCCATCGGCGACCTGTCGCAAATCATGGACTCCACCTTGAAGCGCCTGGAGTCCACGCAGGAGGCCACCGCCACGCTGTCCAGCGTCTCCGAGGAGGTGGGCCGGATGGCGGGGCAGTTCACCGCGGCGAGCTGAGCGCGCCGCTTCCCGGCGGCGGCGTGGCGTCTCCACTTCCCAGCGGCAGCGTGAGGATGAAGGTGGTGTCGCCCGGAGCGGAGGCCAGCCGCAGCTCGCCTCCGTGCGCCAGCGCAATCTTGCGCGCCAGTGGCAGGCCCAGGCCGGTGCCCTTCTCGCGCGTGGTGAAGAAGGGCTCGAAGATGCGCTCGCGCTCGGGCTCGGGCACACCGGGCCCGGCGTCGCGCACCTGGATGGTGTAGCGGCCGTCCCCCGCGCTGCCGGACACGCGCACCCTGCCTCCGGCGGGTGAGGCCTGCACCGCGTTCTTCACCAGATTCACGAGGGCCGCGGTGAGCAGGCTGCCGTCCGCCTCCAGCCGCGCGGGCGCGGCGTCCACTTCGACGGCGACGCCCCGGGCGCCCGCCTCGACGGCCAGCAGCTCACAGGCGCCGGAGAGCAGCTCGGGGGCCTCCACGGGCGCGCGCGCCAGGGGCTGCTCGCGGGCGAAGGCGAGGAAGTCCTCGACGATGCGCTGCAGGTAGGCCACTTCGCGCTGGATGCGCTTCACGTGCTCGCCGGCCTCGGAGTGGGCGCCGGCCTGGAGGTCCTCCTGGAGGATGCCGGAGAAGAGGGCGATGCCGCCAATGGGGTTGCGCACCTCGTGGGCCACGCCGGCGAGCATCATCTTGAGCTGCCTGTCGCGGCTCTCCAGCGCGCCGCGCATCACCTCCAGCTCGCGGGCCAGCACGCCGATTTCGCGCGTGGGCTCGGACGGAACGGGGGTGGTGAGGTCTCCGCGGCCGATGCGCAGCGCGGAGTCCATCAGCCGGCGCAGCGGGCGGGCCAGCCCGCGCGCGGTGAGCAGGGCGATGACGGCGAGCGCGGCCAGGGCCCCGGCGCCCATGATGACGAAGGTGCGCGACAGGGACTGGAGCGGCCCGAAGAAGGCGGCGCTGCCCTCCACGCCCACCGCGCCCACCACGCGGCCGTCCTGGCGCACGGGGGCATAACCCGTCTTGTAGAGGCGGCCGTCGGTGCCGGTGAAGAGCACCTGGCTGGCGGCGCGCTCCCCGGCGAAGACGCGGGTCAGCTCCAACCTGTCGCGCGCCAGCTCCGGCATCTCCACGCCCACGGGCAGGCCGCCGCCCACGTCCACGCGCACGCGGCCCTGCGCGTCCACGGCGTAGACGCGGCGCACGCCGCTGGCCTCGCGCACGCCCTCCAGCGTCCGCACCAGGTTGCGCCAGGTGCGGGTGCCGGTGACGTCGTCGCCGGGCTCCACGGTGAGCATGCGCTCGCCGTTGACCTGGCTGGCGGTGGCGGCGGCGATGGCGGAGAGGCTCGTGCCCAGCTCCTCCTCGAGGATGGCGCGCGCCAGCTGGTACACCGCCGTGCCCGCCACCGCGACGAACAGCAGGGTGGGGACGAGGAACGCCACCAGCAGCCGCGCCGAGAGCGAGCCCAGTGCGTCCCTCCACCGCGAGCTGTGTCCGGCGCCGTCGGCCATGTGCGCGTCGGACTCTACCCGAGCGCCGCCGCTCCCCGCGCCCTGAAGGCCTCCGGGCGCGGAACCTTCAACGGCCACGTGCTCAGTCCGGGAGGGTGAGCTGGACCTTCACCGACTCGATGGGGCCGCACTCGCCGCCCGTCGAGGTGATTTCCTCCTCGACACTGCGCTGCCCGTCGGCGCTGGTGGCGCGAAGCACGTACTCGCCCGTCTTGTTCCGGGTCTCCCACTCGAGGCAGCTCCCCTGGGTCTGCCCCGGCTGGGCGCAGGAGGCCGCCTGCTCGGCGCCCCCGTCGTGGCGGTACGTGACGCGGGCGTCTTCCACGACCTGTCCCCGGGCGTCCACCACGGTGACCTGCGCCGCGGGAATCCATATCGCGGGGCAGACGACCAGCTCCTCCTCGTCTCCGCAGGCGGTGAGCAGCGCGGTGGCCAGCAGCATCAGGACAGGGGTGAAGCGCACGAGGAACTCCTCCGGTGGGACGGCATGACGGCCCCTGACGTGTGCAAGCCAGGTGCCGCATGCCCCTCGGGACGAGGGAGTGTCCCGAGGGCGTCGTCCTCCCGCCAGCCGTGCCACGCGCGCCCGGCGGGACTCGGATTTCCGAGGGCCCCGTCAGTGCGTGACGGGCGGGGACTCGCTCTCTCGCGCCAGCCCGGCCTCGCTGGGCGCGTCGGAGGCGTCGCCCACCTCGGCCTGCCGCATGCGCATCTGGGGCGCTCCCTTGGGGGCCTCGCGGGTGGCGCCGTCCACCGAGGGCAGCTTCAGCCAGTACACCGTCGCGCCCGAGTGGTAGCGGTTGGAGGAGGAGAAGCGCACGGTGTACGGGCCGGACTCCTCACCGTGGGAGATGAGCAGCGGGTCGCTGCCCGGCTCGCTGACCATGGACACGTGCTCGCCCTTGCCGTTGCGCGCCCAGAGGCAGAGGTCTCCCGGCTTCACCTGGGACTGGGGGATGGAGGTCAGGTAGCCCAGCAGCGTGCCCGTGTAGCCCTGGCCGTTGAAGCCGAGCCCGTTGGGGTCTCCGGCGCCGGCCCACTTGTAGCAGAGCGTGACGAACCCGGAGCAGTCGGTGTTGAGCGGCAGCTTGCGGCGCTGGTTGATGCCGTCCATGGGCCGCAGCTGCTGGTAGTGGATGCCGGCCGCGTTGGAGAGGGCCCACTGCGCCTCCGCGACAATCTTCGCGCGCAGCCCGCTCACGGGCGCGGGCGTGGGCGCGGAAGCGCGCAGCGCGGTCCAGGTGACGGGACCGACGATTCCGTCCGCGGTCAGTCCCCGCGCGCGCTGGAAGCTCATCACCGCGGCCTTCGTCTTCGCGCCGAAGTCACCGTCCGCGGCGCCGGGGCTGAAGCCGGCCTGGGTGAGCAGCATCTGCAGCTCGACGACGGCGGACCCCGTCGAGCCCTGCTGGAGGATGGGGTCGGCCTTCGCGGGCCGCCCCGTGCTTGGGATGTAGGATTCCTGTTCGGGCATGGCGTCTCCTGTTCGGGGAGGCGCCAATGCCCCCTTCGAGGTGGACCGCGCCGACCTGGGATGTGACGTGCGGCAAGACACAGCCGGGCGTGCAACCCGGTTGCGGCCGCTCGGTGGGCGTGCTTAATGTCCCCGTCGGCGCCTCACGGCGTCGTCCCATGATCTCCACTCGCTGACCCACTTCCCGAGACTTCCTTCGTCGCCCCGGCAGCCTGGCCGTGGTGTGTCGAGGATTGCCGTCCGGACGTGTGGGTCCCCCGAGTCCCCGCCGCGAATTCCATTCCCATCCGCCCGGTGCTCCGGGCGTACGCGCTGCTCTTGGAGATTCTGTATGAGAAAGCTCAAGTACCACGTTGCTTCCACCGCCGACGGCTTCATCGCCCACGAGGACGACACCTACGGGGCCTTCATGCAGGAACGGCTCGTGAAGGACAGCGAGCACATCACCGACTACCTCGCGTCCTTCGCGACGTACGACACCGTCCTGATGGGGCGCCGCACGTACGAGCAGGGCCTGAAGGTGGGGGTGACGGACCCCTATCCGATGATGGAGCCCTACGTCTTCACGCGCTCCATGAAGGAGAGCCCGAACCCGCGTGTGAAGCTCGTGGCCGACGACGCCCTGGGCGTCATCCGGCAGCTCAAGGCCCGCCCGGGCAAGGACCTCTACCTCGCGGGCGGCGCGGACTTCGCATCGAAGGTGCTGGACGCGGGGCTCGTCGACGAGGTGGTGCTCAAGCTGAGCCCGCTGCTGCTCGGCTCGGGCATTCCGCTCGTCACGCGGCTCCAGGCGACGCTCAGCCTGGAGCTGCTCTCCACCAAGGTCTACAAGAACGGCGTGCTGCTCTTGCGCTACGCCGTGCTGCCTGAAGGCGCCCCGGGGACGAACGCCATGCCCCCTCCGGGTCTGCCCCAGGCCGGGTGAGTGACACGGGAGGGAGGAGCGTGGCGGGTGGCCCCGCTCCTCCCTTCTTCCGTTTCCCGCTACTGCAGGAACGCGCTCTTCACCGCGTCCAGCAGCGGGTTGGCGCCGGTGACGGGGTCGGTGCAGCCCTGGTTGATGGTCCAGATGATGGTGCCACCGAAGCCGTTGTCGCGGGTGTACGCGCCCTTGGCGGCGATGGTCTGCGGGGCGTCATAGGAAATCCACCGCACGGTGCCGTCCTCCACGGGCGTGTTGAAGGTGACGTAGCTCGCGCCGGCCACCGCGTCCCAGTGGTACGTGCCGGACTTGGAGAGCTGGAGGATTTTCTTGTACGTGAAGGAGTTGTCGCTGCCCACGTAGTCCGACCAGTTGGTGAAGTTCTGGTACGGGCCGGAGATGTTGCGCCACGCCATGCCGTAGAAGGGGATGCCCATGCCGAGCTTCGCCTTGGGGATGCCCGCGCTCACCCAGCCGTTGAGGCTGGCGGAGACGGACGTGGGGTGGTTGCCGGTGTGGCCGTGCAGCGCGGACGTGTACCAGGACTGCCAGCCGTCCCACGGGCCAATCATCTCGTAGGACATGACATTGATTTGGTCCAGGTACGGCGCGAGCTGCGCGTACCAGGGGTCCACGTCGGACGCGAAGTTGGTGTTGATCCACCCGATGGGGAAGGTGAGCAGCATGCCCGGCCGCGCCGCGCGCAGCTCCTTCACCAGCGCGAGCAGGTTGGGCTTGTCCGCCGTCTCCACCGGCTCCCAGTCGATGTCGAGCCCGTCGTAGCCGAGGCTGTCCATGGCGGAGAGCAGGTTCTGCACGAACTTCGCGCGGTTGGCGTTGCTGGCGGCGCCCACCCAGTTGGCGTGCTCACCGGCGCCGCCCACCATGATGATGGCCTTGCGGCCGGCCGCGTGGGCCCGCGTCGCCAGGGTGCGCGCCATGGCCGGGCCGTTCGAGTTGTCGAACGCCGTGCTCACCGTGCCGTCCGTGCGGGGCGTGGCGCGGCCGACGATGATGTGCGTCATCGCGCTGAAGTCCACCTTCTCCGGCGGGTACAGGTCCGCGTTCCAGCCCGTGTAGTAACCAGACACCCACTTGCCGGTGACAGGCGTGGACGCGGTGACGGTGACGGTGGCCGTCGCCTTCTTCGTGGTGTCCGCCAGGCTGGTGGCGACGACGTGGTACGTGCCCGCCGTCTGCGGCGCGGTGTACAGGCCCGCGTTGGTGACGGTGCCTCCAGCCGCGCCCTCCTGGACGGACCAGGTGACGGACGTGTTGGTGCTGCCCGTCACGGCGGCGGTGAAGGTGCGCGTGGCGCCCTTCGTGAGCGACGCGCTGGTGGGCGTCACGGAGATGGCCACCGTCGGCACCGGGGACTGCACGGTGGCCGAGACGGCCGCGGAGCGGGCGCCCTCGCCGCCGGTGCCCACCGCGGACACGGCGTACCAGTACGTGGCGCCGGCGGTGACGGCGGCGTCCTTGTACGTGGCGGTGGTGGCGGGCGTCACCGTGAGCTTCGTGTACGTGCCCGCCTGGGACGTGGCGCGGTACACGTGGTAGCCCGTCGCGCCGCTGACGGCGGTCCACGCCAGGGACACGTTCGTCGAGGACGGCGTGGCCTTCAGCCCGGTGGGGGCGGACGGCGTGGCCACGGAGGTGCCCAGGCGGAGGTTGTCGAAGGTCATCACCGGCAGCGAGCGGCCGGCGCCCTCCTGGATGACGAAGCCGTCCATCGTGACGTTGGCGACGCCGAGCGCGGACAGCGGCACGCGGCACCGCGTCCAGGCGTTGGCCTTGATGGTGCCGCCGTCACAGTACCGGTTCACCCCCACCGTGGGGCGGGCGGCGTTGGCGACGGTGGCATACGCGGTGAGGGCGGGGTTGGACGTCACGCCGCCGTGGACCTGGAGCTCCACGAACTCGAGCCCCGTGGTGGGGACGCCCGTGTGGTGGAAGTACAGCCCCGTCCAGGCGCCGAACGTCGCGGACACGGCGCGCGTGCCGGACGCGACAGGGGAGGTGGCCGCGAGGTTGTGCGTGGCCCAGGACCAGTCCGCCCAGCCCGAGCCGAGCGCGTCCGCGTAGATGCTATTGGGGTCCACCGCCGTGGCGTCGGCCTCGACGGGCGCGGACTCGGACGGCGTGGGGGCCTCGGGGGCCGTCACCTCGGGGGTGGTGACCTCGGGCGTGCTTCCTTGAAAGTCGGACGCGCCACCGCACGCGGTGGCCTGGACGCCGACTGCCAACATGAACCACTTGAGCTGCTTTCTCATGGTGCTCCAGCAGCCAGGGAATGTGAGCGGACACGGGCCCCGCTTCTCCGAACACGACGGACGGAAGGGGCCCTCGCCTGCTCAACCGCCGCGTCGGGGATGACCGGCGTGCAAGGGGTGCCTGGCAAGTGGGGGCACAAACATCAAAAGCCGCCGTCGACTTTCAAGCCATGTTGTGAGTCATTTCGGCACTCCCCGAGGACGTCAGGCCGGTGGGGTGGCGGGAATGCAAGGCATTGGTTCCCAGAGGAGAATGCGCCTGGAGGCAGAGCGGGCAGACAATCCCTCTCATGGGTGGCGTGTCTGTTTCACGCCGGCGGTGCGAACGCCCGCTCTCTCGTGGAGCCTCGGCGCTTCAATTGTACACCGGTGTCGTCAGCATCCGCGATGTCGCCCAGCCGCCTACCACCGGGATGATACGTGTATCTCAGTCGCCTGCCCGCCTGGTCTAGGCTGTGGGCGCCCTGCCCCGGAGGGCGGCGCATACCCGTGCAGCAGAGGAGGGGGACATGAGACTCGACATCTTCTCGGAGATGCAGCACCCGAAGGAGCACTGGACCGGCCCGGACCACGAGCACCGGCTCATCCAGGAAACGCTGGAGCAGGCGAAGCTGGCGGATGAGATGGGCTATGGCGTCTGGTGGCAGGTGGAGCACCACGCCGCCGTGGAGTTCAGCTACAGCTCCGCGCCCGAGGTCATGCTCACGGCCATCGCCATGAGCACGAAGAAGATGCACGTGGGGCACTCGTCGGTGCTGGCGCCGGGGCGCTTCAACCACCCCATTCGCATCGCCGAGCGCGGGGCCTTCATCGACCACCTGAGCGGGGGCCGCTTCCAGCTGGGCCTGGCGCGCAGCACCATCCCCGAGTGGCGCACCTTCAACATCGACCCGGACTCCACGCGCGGGCAGATGCAGCAGGCCTTCGAGATGGTCCCCAAGATGTGGACCCGCGAGAAGTTCTCCTGGGACAGCCCGGACTACCGGCTCAAGGACATCAACGTCATCCCCAAGCCGTACCGCAAGCCGCACCCGCCGCTGTGGCAGGCGTGCTCCAGCCCGGCCTCGTTCGAGCAGGCGGGACGCAACGGCGTGGGCGCGCTGGGCGTGACGCTGTGGGCCTCACCCGAAGAAGTCGCGGAGATGATTCACATCTACCGCGAGGCCCTGCGCACCCGCTGTGAGCCGGTGGGCGAGTTCGTCAACGACCAGGTCGCCTTCTTCACCTTCGTCCACTGCGCGGACAGCGAGCAGGAGGCGATGGAGAACGGCGCCGCGAAGGCCGCGGCCTGGTACACGAATGGCTCCTTCACCTTCTTCGAGGCGAGGGAGGCCTTCATGCGCACCGCCGCCGAGCTGGAGTCGCTGGCGAAGGACCCGGCGGGCGGCGGCCTGACGGGGCAGCTCATGCGCAAGAAGGACCCGAACGCGCCCCAGTCCCGGGCCCAGCGGCTGCTGGGCCGCATCGTCGGCGGCGAGGACGTGCCGGACGGGCAGGTGTGGGAAGTCCTGAGCGAGCAGGACTCGCTGATTGTCGGCACCCAGGACCAGGTGCGAAAGCGGCTCAAGCGCTACGAGGCCCTGGGCATCGACGCCCTCATGTCCTTCCACCAGGTGGGCGCCATGCCGCATGACAAGGTGATGAAGAGCATCCGCCTCACCGGCGGGCTCATCCCCGAGTTCAAGACGCCCGCAGCGCCGTAGGCGCACGGGCCCCGAAGGAGGCTCGGAGGCACTGGCGCGCGGTGCTTCAGTCGAACATCGCCGCCAGCGCCTCGCCGAGCGTCTCCACGCCCACCACCTTCATCTTCCCGGCGCCCTCGAGCCGCCGTGCGCTTCCGGCGGGCATCACCACCCGCTGGAAGCCCATCTTCGCGGCCTCGGCCAGGCGTGGCTCCACCTGGCCCACCGCGCGCACCTCGCCCGCGAGGCCCACCTCGCCCAGCACCAGCGTCTGCGCGTCCAGCGGCCGGTTCTGCAGGCTGCTCACCAGCGCCGCGCACACCGCGAGGTCACACGCGGGCTCGTTGAGCTGCATGCCGCCCGCGACGTTGACGAAGAGGTCGCAGCCCACCAGCGGAATCTCCTCCTTCTTCTCCAGCACCGCCGCCAGCAGCGCCACGCGGTTGCCGTCCACGCCGATGGCCGTGCGCCGCGCGGTGCCGTAGCCCGTGGGCGCCACCAGCGCCTGCACCTCCACCAGCAGGGGGCGCGTGCCGTTGAGCGTGCTGGTGACGACGCTGCCGGACTTGCCCACCGGGCGCTCCGAGAGGAACAGGGCGGACGGGTCCGACACCTCCACCAGCCCGGCGCCCTTCATCTCGAAGACGCCAATCTCGTTGGTGGAGCCGAAGCGGTTCTTGTGCGCGCGCAGGATTCGGAACGGGTGTCCGCGCTCGCCCTCGAAGTAGAGGACGGTGTCCACCATGTGCTCCAGCACGCGCGGGCCCGCGATGGAGCCCTCCTTCGTCACGTGGCCCACGAGGAAGGTGGGCACCCCGGTGCGCTTGGCGTACGCCATCAGCCGGCCCGCCACCTCACGCACCTGGGTGATGCTGCCCGGCGCGTTGCCCAGCTCCGGCAGGTACATGGTCTGGATGGAGTCCACCACCAGCGCCTGTGGCTTGAGCGCCTCGGCGGCCGAAAGTATCCGCTCCGCGTCCGTCTCCGCGAACAGGTGGAGGGCGTCGCCTTCCACCCGGAGCCGCTCGGCGCGCATCTTCGTCTGCCGCAGGCTCTCCTCACCCGACACGTAGAGCACCGGCCCGTGACGCGCCAGCCTGTCCACCGCCGCGAGCAGCAGCGTGGACTTGCCGATGCCCGGGTCTCCGCCCAGTAGCACCAGCGAGCCGCTCACCACGCCGCCGCCCAGCACCCGGTCGAACTCGGCGATGCCGGTGCGGCGCCGCACCTCCGTCTCGCTGGTGACCTCCTTGAGGCGCACGGGCTTCGAGGCCCCTCCCGAGGCGCCCCACGCCGGGCGCTTCTCGTCGTCCTTCGCTCCCGCCTCCTCCAGCAGGGAGCTCCACGCGCCGCAGTCCGGACACTTCCCGAGCCACTTCGCCGTCTGATACCCGCAGGCCTGACAGGTGTAGTGCGTCTTCGCCTTCGCCATGGGGGAGCCATAGCGCGGAACCCTGACGTTTTTACGCCCTTACAGGTTGGCCAGACAGGAGAGCAGGCAGGCACGGTGTCAACCCCCCTGCTGTCAAGTTGTACGGGAAGGAGGAGCGTCCCACCTTGCTGCTCATGGGCGACGCGAGTCGCGGCGCCCCTCAAGCAAAAGGGAGGTAGTCATGGGGATCATCGCTTTCCTGGTCATCGGTCTTCTCGCCGGCCTCATCGCTCGCGCTGTCATGCCGGGCAACCAGTCCATGGGGCTCATCGCCACCACGCTGCTGGGCGTCGCCGGCTCGTTCGTGGGCGGCTTCATCGCCTCGCTGTTCCGCAGTGACGGCCGCATCTTCGACCTGCACCCGACCGGCCTGCTGTTCTCCGTCCTCGGCGCGCTCCTGGTGCTGTTCCTGGTGGGCATGGCCGGCGGCCGGCGCCGCGTCCGCGTCTAGCGCCCGCTTCGCGGTGCGCAACGCGCACGGGATGGAATGACGAGCGCAGGGCCGGCGCCCCGGGGCTTCCCCGTGGGCGCCGGCCCGTTTCTCTTTCGTGGGAAGTCGTCAACCTGTCCGCTCAGCGGCGTTGACAACTTCCCGCCACCCGCGCACCTTCGCGCTCCTCAAACCTGCCGAGGAGCCCATGCCCGACGCTTCCGCCCCCAGCGAGTCCTTTCACGGCCATTCCCACACGGCCGCGCCGCCGCCTCCGGGCGTCGAGGTGCGCCATGACTGGTCGCTCGCCGAGGTCCGCGCCATCTACGCCATGCCGCTGCTGGACCTGGTCCACCGGGCGCAGACGGTCCACCGGGCCGTGTTCCAGGACAACAAGGTGCAGCTGTGCTCGCTCTTGTCCATCAAGACGGGCGGCTGCTCCGAGGACTGCGCGTACTGCCCGCAGGCGGCCCGCTACAAGACGGGCGTCAAGGCGGAGCGGCTGATGGCGGTGCCGGAGGTGCTGGCGGCCGCGTCGAAGGCCCGCGCCGCCGGGGCCACGCGCTTCTGCATGGGCGCCGCGTGGCGCGAGGTGAAGGACGGCCCGCAGTTCGACAGCGTGCTGGAGATGGTGCGCGGCGTGCGCGCCCTGGGCATGGAGGCGTGCGCCACGCTGGGCATGCTCACCGACAGCCAGGCGAAGCGCCTGCGCGAGGCGGGCCTGGACGCGTACAACCACAACCTGGACACCTCGCCCGAGCACTACGGCGACATCATCTCCACCCGCACGTATGACGACCGGCTGAAGACGCTCAACCGGGTGCGCGAGGCGGGCATCTCCGTGTGCTGCGGCGGCATCATCGGCATGGGCGAGTCGGTGGACGACCGCTGCAACCTGCTGCGCACGCTGGCCAACCAGGAGCACCACCCGGAGTCGGTGCCCGTCAACGCGCTGGTGGCCGTGGAGGGCACGCCGCTGGCCGAGCAGCCCCGCGTGGAGACGGTGGACATGGTGCGCACCATCGCCACGGCGCGCATCCTGATGCCGCAGTCCATGGTGCGCCTGTCCGCGGGTCGCCAGCAGATGAACGAGGAGGCGCAGCTGCTCTGCATGATGGCGGGCGCCAACTCGCTCTTCTTCGGCGAGAAGCTGCTCACCACCGGCAACCCCGAGTACGGCCAGGACATGGCCCTGCTGGAGAAGGCCGGCATCCGCCCGCTGGAGCCCCGGCGGGACGGGTAGGGCGGAGCGCGTGAGCGTCACGACATCGTCGGCCCGGGGCGAGGCCGGGGAGGGGAGCGCGGCGGAGGACGTGGCGCTGGCCCTTCCCGCCCCGGAAGCGCCGGGCCCCGAGACACCTGTCACCGATGCACGGAGGCAGGGGGCTCCGGAGGTACCGGAGCCCGTTGCGCCGACGGGGCCCGGTGTCACGGAGCCGGCGCCTGCCGCCCGGGGCGTGGCCTCCACGTGGGCGCGGGAGGACCTCGCGGTCCTCTCCGCACGCGGCCTGCGCCGGCACCTGGAGCCGCTCGACTCGCCCCAGGGCCCGGTGGTTCGCGTGGGTGGGGAGACGCTCGTCAACTTCTCCTCCAACGACTACCTGGGGCTGGCCGCCTCGCCGTCCGTGCGCGCCGCCGCCGCCGCCGCGCTGGAGCGCTACGGCATGGGCACCGGCGCCAGCCGGCTCGTCGTGGGCGACACGTCCGCGCACCACCGTCTGGAAGCACGCCTGGCCGCCTTCGAGCGCGCCGAGGCCGTGCTCCTCTTCAACAGCGGCTATGCCGCCAACACCGGCATCCTCCCCGCGCTGGTCGGCCCCGGGGACGCCGTCTTCTCCGATGCCCTCAACCACGCCTCCCTCGTGGACGGCTGCCGCCTGTCCCGCGCCCGCGTCGTCGTCTACCCGCATGCGGACGTGGAGGCGCTCGCGCGTGCCCTCGCGGACACGCCGGCGCGGCGCAAGCTCGTCGTCACCGACACCGTCTTCTCCATGGATGGCGACGTGGCCCCGCTGCGCGCCATCGTCGAGGCCTGCGAGGCGCACGGCGCCGCCCTCATGGTGGACGAGGCCCACGCCACCGGCGTGCTGGGCGCCCGCGGCGCCGGCCTGTGTGAGGAGCTGGGCCTGGAGTCCCGCGTGGACCTGCGCATGGGCACGCTCAGCAAGGCGCTGGGAGGCCTGGGCGCGTACGTGGCCACCTCGCGGGCGGTGGCGGACCTGCTGGTGTCGCGCGCGCGGCCCTTCGTCTTCTCCACCGCGCTGCCCGCCGCGCTGTGCGCCGCAGCCGAGGCCGCGGTGGACGCCGTGGAGGGAGACCCGGCCCTGCGCGAGCGGCTGTGGCGCAACATCCGCCGCTTCGCGGCCGGGCTGCGCGCGCTGGGCCTGAGGGCCGAGGCCCGCAGCGCGGTGTTCCCCATCGTCCTCGGCGAGCCCGAGCGCGCCCTGGACGCCGCGCGCCGCCTGCGCGAGGCGGGCGTGCTGGTGAAGGCCATCCGCCCGCCCACCGTGCCCGAGGGCACCAGCCGGCTGCGCTTCTGTCTCTCCGCCGCCCACACCCTGGGCCACGTGGACCTGGCGCTGGACGCCCTGCGCCGGGTGGGAGTGCACCATGGCTAGCCGGCCCTTCCAAATCTTCGTCACCGGCACCGACACCGGCGTGGGCAAGACGCAGGCCTCGTGCGCGCTGCTGTCGCTGCTCGCGGACGCGGGCCACGAGCCCCAGGGCTTCAAGCCCTACGAGAGTGGCTGCGCCTCCCTGCGCGCCCCGGCGGACACGCTGGCCCTGCGCGAGGCGGCGCGCAGCACGCTGCCCGTGGACGCCCTCTGCCCCCACCGCTTCCGCGCGCCCCTGGCCCCCGGCGTGGCCGCGCGCCGCCTGGGCCGCGAGCCGGACTGGGACGTCACCCTGGCCGCGTGGAAGCGGCTCTCCCACGGCACCACCGTGGTGGAGGGGGCCGGCGGCCTCTTCGTCCCCCTGGACTCGCGGCACGACGTCATCGACCTCATCGCCACCCTGCGCCTGCCCGTGCTGCTGGTGGCCCGCGCGGGCCTGGGCACGCTCAACCACACGGCCCTGTCGCTCCAGGCGCTCGCCGCGCGCCGCATCCCCGTGAAGGCCGTGCTGCTGTCGCGCGGCACCCCCGCGAGGGACTCGTCCGAGCGCGACAACCGCCTGCTGCTGGAGGAGCGCCACGGCGTCCCGGTGCTGGGACCGGTGCCGTACCTGCCTGACGCGCGCGGACGGCACGCCGCGTTCCGCAAGGCCCTGCGCGCGCTGGTGCCCTGAACGCGCGGAGGCCGGAAAATCGGCCTCCGGCGCGTTTTCGCTACAGGACGAGTGCTACAGGTCGCGCAAGTTTTCGAGTCACGCGGTCGTGAAATGGACGGGCCGTTTTTTCCGCGCGAGAACGCGTTGCGAATGGCGGACATCATCGACCTCACGTTCCACGCGGACGTCCGGCGCTTCTTCACGAAGCTCATCGACCAGAGGGGGCTCAGCTACTTCCTCCAGAAGGAGGGGCCTCGGCTGTTCCACATCGAGCCCTCGAAGGTCGAGCTCGTCTTGCGGACCGCGCTGCGCACCCGAGACCCCGCGCTGCCCCGGCCTCACGAGAAGGCCATCGAGCACTGCCGCAAGGAGCTGCGCCGGGAGCTCATCCGCCGCGTGGCCAACGCCATGCTGCAGACGGGCCTGTGAGCGGCTTCTCCGCCCGCTCCGACTTCCCGCGCACTCCGAACCCGCTGGCAGAGGCGCTCGCCCGGCACCGCGCCCGCGGGCTCCCCCTGTTGGACGTCACCGAGTCCAACCCCACGCGAGTGGGGCTGCCCGCCCCCGCGGAAGGCCTGCTCGCCCCTCCCGGCGCCTGTGGCTACGCGCCGCGAAGCCTTGGCCTTCCTTCCGCGCGCCACGCCCTGGCCACGCACCTGACGGCCCGCGGCGCGGCCGTGTCCCCCGAGCACCTCGTGCTGACGGCCAGCACCAGCGAGGCCTACGGGTGGCTCTTCAAGCTCCTGTGCGAGCCCGGGGACAACGTCCTCGTGCCCGCCCCCAGCTACCCCCTCTTCGAGCACCTGGCGCGCCTGGAGGGCGTGGAGACGCGGCCCTACCGCCTGCCCCGCGTGCACGGCTTCGGCCTGGACGTGGACGAGGTGGAGGCCGCGCGAGACGCCCGCACCCGCGCGGTGCTCGTCGTCAACCCCGGCAACCCCACCGGCCACTACCTGCACGAGGGCGAATTGGCGGCGCTGGCGGACGCGTGCGCGCGCCACGGACTGGCGCTGGTGTCCGACGAGGTCTTCAGCGACTTCGCCTGGGACGCCGAGCCCGCGCGCGTGCCCACCGTGGCCGGGCGCGCGCTGCCCGCGCTCACCTTCGCGCTGTCCGGCCTGTCGAAAGTGGCGGGGCTGCCCGGCCTCAAGCTGGGGTGGATGCACGTGGGCGGCCCGCCCGCCTTGCGCGACGAGGCGCTGGCCCGGCTGGAGTGGCTGGCGGACATGTACCTGCCGGTGGGCACGCCCGTGCAGCTCGCGCTGCCGGACTTGCTGGCCCACGTGCCCCGCTTCCAGGCGGCGGTGCTGGAGCGCGTGCGGGGCAACCGCGAGCGGCTGCGCGGGGCCCGCCCGGCGGGCGCCACGTGGGACGTGGTGCCCGCGCACGGCGGGTGGAGCGCGGTGCTGCGGATTCCGGCGGAGCCCGGCGAGGAGGCCACCTGCCTGGCCCTGCTGGACGCGGGCGTGCGGGTGCAGCCGGGCTGGTTCTACGACTTCGGCGGCGGCGCCTTCCTCGTGCTGTCGCTCTTGCCGACGCCCGAGGTCTTCGCCGCCGCCGTGGAGGTGCTGGCGCGGGTGCTGGGGGAGGGCCCCGTCAGTCCGCGGTCGGCTTGATGAGCTGCACCGTCCTGAAGGCGCCGTTCTCCACCTTCCACAGCTCGTATTCGGACGGGGCCTCGCCCGTCTCGTTGTTGAAGTCCAGGTCGCCGCTGGCGCCCTTCACGTTGATGATGGTGCCGGTGCGCATGGCGTCCCGGGCGCTGATGAAGTCGGTGAAGCCCAGGGCGAAGGACGGGGCGGTGACACCCGCGCCCGGCGTCACGTGCGTCAGCCCCTCGGCGATGCGGGCGCCGGTGATGGGCTGCGGCTTGCTGGCGTCCGGCCCCGCCGCGTAGGCGGTGCCCAGCGCGACCAGGTACATGGCGTCATACGCGTGCGCGGTGAAGGAGAACTGGCCCGGGTCCTTGCCGTACGCGGCCTGGAAGCGGTTGCGGAACTGCCGGTACTCGTCCGCGTCGACGCGGGCCTGGGCCGGGGCGGTGCCGTAGGAGCCATTCACCTGGTCCTTGTTGGCGCCCAGGTTGGTGATGAGGCCCGGGTCCTTGCCGGCGTCCGTGAAGAACCACTTCCGTCCCTTGGTGCCCTGGGTGGCGAGCTGGTTGATGATCTTGGCGTTGTCCTCGGAGAAGCCCACCATCACCGTGATGTCGGGCAGGTTGGCGCTGATGGCCGTCACCGCCGGCGTCACGTCCGCATTGCGGTTGTACTTCGCGGAGATGACCTGCGGCGTGGTCAGCCGGCGGAGCACCGTGGCGGACAGGCCCTGGCCGTACGGGTCGTCCACGTAGGCGAGGACCACCTTGTTCGTGTTGGCGAAGGGCGCCGTCCCGTCCGCCACGGTGATGGTGCCCTGCAGCAGGTCGCCGATGATGCGGCCCTGCAGCGTGTCCGAGGGCGCCGTGCGCCACACCAGCCCCGCCGCGCCTTGAGACTTGTCGGGCAGCGTGGCGATGTCCGGGCTCGTCGACGTGTGCGTCATCATCAGCGCGCCGGCGGCGATGGTGACGCTGGAGGCGGCAATCGTCTGCGCGCTGCCGGAGGTGAAGACCACCGGCACCTGCTTCTCGGTCACCAGCCACTCGGCCTGCTCGCGGGCGCGCGCGGCGTCGGAGCCGGTGTCGCAGATGTAGAGGATGAAGTTGCGGCCGTTGATGCCCTCGCGCTGGTTGACCTCTTCAATCACCAGCTTGATGGAGTTGAGCGCCTGCTCCTCCGACTCGTCCTTGCCCTCGGACGTCGTCAGGGGCAGCGCCGCGCCCAGCGGAATCGTGTTCGGCTTGGAGACGGGGCCGAACACGTCGCCGCAGCCCACCGGCTGCGGCAGGCAGAAGCCCGCGTTGCACACCTGCGCCGAGTCGCAGTCCGCGCTCGTCTCGCACTCGGTGAGCCCACCGGCGGTGGTGAAGGTGCAGCCGGACAGCAGCACGGTGCAGCACGTCATCAGTTTCAGCGCGCGCATCAGAAGCTGACCTCCATTCCGGCTCCGGCGCCCCGGGGCGCCAGCGTCACCCGCACCTCGCCCTCCACGGGCGGCCCATCCTTCGGGTAGAGGATGATGGCCGTAATCGCCCCGGCCAGTCCCACGCCGAAGCCGATGTCCGCGAGCAGCGCCTTGCTCTTCGTGTCGTCCGCGCGGGCCTGCTTGTCCTCCAGGTTCCGGGCGGCGTCGAACTGCTCGCGCGCGTCGCGCGCCTGCATGCCGAAGAGCACGCCCGCGCCTACGCCGGCCACCGCCAGGCCGCCCACGGCGAAGGCGGCGATTTTCTGGCGCTTGTAGGACTTCAGCGCGCGCTCGTTCTCCGCCTGCTGCCGGCGCTGGTTCTCCTCCTCGGCGCGCCGGGCCGCCAGCTGCTCCTGCTCCGCGCGGCGCTGCGCGGCGTCCGCTTCCGCCTGCAGCTTCTCGCGCTCGGCGTCCGCGGTGGCCTGCGCCTGCTCCTCCTTCTTGATGAGGACCTGGAGCCGGTCGATGCCGCGCGCGCTGCGCTTGAGCAGCGTGGGGTCCGTGCCCTCCGTGTTGCCGACGTACTGCTGGTACCAGGAGAGCGACTCGCGCAGCTCGCCCGCGTTCTCCAGGGCGACGGCGATGTTGTAGATGAGCTTCGGGTTGGGTGACAGCTCGTGCGCCTTCTTCAGCGCCTCGGCCGCCTCGCGGTACTTCCCTGCCTGGTACAGCCGCTCACCCTCACGGATGAGGGCCGTCGGATTCCGGGCGCCGCCGCGCTGCGCGAGCGCCACCGGTGGCGCCAGCGCGAGGGCCACCGACAACACTAAAGCCAGTCTCATGGTGCCCCCGAGCCTAGCCCGGAGCCGCCCGCACGGCGAAGAGGGCGTCTTCACTTCCCGTGAAAACACACCGGGGCCGCCCCACGCCCGGCATGAGCAGGCGGGAAGCGGCCCCGAAAGGAAGCCCCGGACGGCGGCTTCAGGTCGCTACAGGGAGGCTCAGGACTCCAGGCGGGAGATGAGCAGCTTGCGCTGGAGCATGAGGGCCTCGGGGGCCTTGGTGCCCAGCTGCTCGAAGAAGACCTCCTGGCTCTTCAGCTCGGTCTTCCACTCGTCCTCCTTGATGGAGGTGGCCTCGGCGACGGCCTCGGCGGAGATGTCCAGGCCCTTGAGGTTGAGGCCCTCGTCGGCGCGCGGCACCCAGCCCAGCAGCGTCTCCTTCGTGGGCACGCGACCGTGGACGCGGTTCACGATCCACTCGAGCACGCGCATGTTGTCCCCGAAGCCCGGCCAGACGAACTTGCCGTTCTTGTCCTGCCGGAACCAGTTGACCTGGAAGATCTTCGGCAGCTGGGGAATGGCCTTCTGCATGTCCAGCCAGTGCTGGAGGTAGTCGCCCATGTGGTAGCCGCAGAAGGGCAGCATGGCCATGGGGTCTCTGCGCACGACGCCGACCTTGCCGGTGGCGGCGGCCGTCGTCTCGCTGCCCATGGTGGCGCCGAGGAACACGCCGTGCGTCCAGTTGAACGCCTGGATGACGAGCGGGATGGTGTTGGAGCGGCGGCCGCCGAAGATGAGGGCGGAGATGGGCACGCCCATCGGGTCGTTCGCCTTGGGGCTGAGCGCCGGGTTGTTGCTCATGGGCGCGGTGAAGCGGCTGTTCGGGTGCGCCGCCTTCTCCGCGCTGCCCTTCTTCCAGGGGCGGCCCTGCCAGTCGGTGAGCTCCTCGGGGACCTCGCCGTCCTTGCCCTCCCACCACACGTCACCATCCGGCGTCATCGCCACGTTGGTGAAGAGGGTGTCCTTGGCGATGGTCTCCATCGCGTTGGGGTTGGTCTTGTAGTTGGTGCCGGGCACCACGCCGAAGTAGCCGGCCTCCGGGTTGATGGCGTACAGGCGGCCATCCGGACCGGGGCGCATCCAGGCGATGTCGTCGCCCACGGTCTCAATCTTCCAGCCCTTGTACTCGGCCGGAGGAATCATCATCGCGAAGTTCGTCTTGCCGCAGGCGGACGGGAAGGCGGCGGCGACGTAGGTCGTCTCACCCTTGGGGCTGGTGACGCCGAGGATGAGCATGTGCTCGGCGAGCCACCCCTCCTCGCGGCCCAGGTAGCTGCCGATGCGCAGCGCGAGGCATTTCTTCCCGAGCAGCACGTTGCCGCCATATCCCGAGCCGAAGCTCCAGATGGTGTTGTCCTGGGGGAAGTGGCAGATGTAGCGGCGGTCCGGATTCACGTCGCCGGTGCTGTGCAGGCCGCGGTTGAAGTCGTCGCTGTCGCCCAGCATGTCCAGCGCCTGCTTCCCCATGCGGGCCATGATCCGCATGTTGAGCACCACGTAGACGCTGTCGGTGAGCTCCACGCCAATCTTGGTGGAGGGGCTGCCGATGGGGCCCATGGCGTAGGGCACCACGTACATGGTGCGGCCCTTCATGGCGCCGTCGAAGTGCTGGCCCAGCTTGGTGTACGCCTCGTCCGGGTCCATCCAGTTGTTGGTGGGGCCGGCGTCCGTCTTGTTGGGCGTACAGATGAACGTGAGGTGCTCCACGCGCGCCACGTCATTGGGGTTGGAGCGGTGCAGATAGCAGCCCGGGCGCTTCTCCTGGTTCAGGGGGATGAGGATTCCCTCCTTCACCGCCTGCTCCGTCAGGCGCTTCTTCTCCTCCTCGGAGCCGTCGCACCAGACGATGCTGTCCGGCTGGGTCATCTGGGCCATCTTGGCCACCCAGGCCAGGAGCGTGGGGTTCTTCGTGGGGGCCTTCTCACCCACCGCCGCCGCTTGCGTCGAAGCCATCGAAGTATCCTCGTGTCGTCTCGAAATAGGGATTCCCGCGTACGGTCCCAAGGGGGCCGGAACCTACCAACGGGAGAGACGACAAACCTTCTGGAAGGAGGCCGGGAATGCAACTGGCGTCCGGCAGTCAACCGGGCCACCAGACAGGGCTCTCCTAATTCCACTTATCAGCGACCGGGCTTCCAGTAGTTGACGACACACTGCGCCAGGGGGCTTACCGCGTACGGAGGCCCGCACCTGACGACGCTGTCAGCGGCGACTACGCCCGGTCATCGAACACCTCGGAGAAGGTGGTGGCGCTCAGGGACTTGTCGAACCAGCGGTCCAGCGTGGCCATGTCCGTGCAGGAGAGGATGCGCTTCCGGGCCGATTCGTTCAGCGGCACGTCCCGCGCGGTGAGGATCCGCAGGATGGCCTCGGCGCGTCCGCGAACCAGTCCCTGCTCCAGGCCCTCCTGCCGGCCTCTTTCCAGGCCCTGCTGGAGTCCCCGCTCGATGAGTTCCTCGCCGTAGCCCCGCATCAGTTCCTCCGTGCGCTGCTCACCCAGCACCGAATGTAACACCTGCCCGGTGGCTTCACGCGTGGCCTCGTCTCCTGTCAACATGAGGTACCGGATGAGCACCGCCAACCCGTCGGTGCCTTCGGAGCCTGCCTGCACCTGCGCGAAGAGCGCCACCCACTCCGGCAGTTTCCGCGCCAGCGCTCTGCTGCGCCCGTACCGCAACGCCAGCCATGCCAGCCGGGCCAGGGGTGGACCAGTCCGCGAGCGCAGCGCCTCCTCACGCTCCGTTGTCAGGTCATCGAGCAGGTACTCGAAGCGCGGTACCAGTGCACGCCACCGTGCCCGCTCCTTCTCCGGCAACGCGAAGAGCTCCTCCACCCGGCGTGGCGCCGTCCAGGCCCCCTCGGGCCCGTGGTACATGACGAGCGGGAGGATGGGCGGGAGCTCGGTGCTGTCCGGGTGCTCCTGGCGCCAGCGCTCCAACTGGCGCACCACGTAGCGCAGCATGCGCAGCGCCATCCACCGGTCCACCGTGGACTGGTGCTCCAGCAGCACGTACAGCAGCAGCGGGGGGCCGGTGCGCAGGCGCGCCGTGAAGAGCAGGTCGCTCTCGGTTTCTCGCAGTTCCGGGTCCACGACGCTGCTGGGCTCTCTGCGCAGAGACGTCCAGTCCACGGCGGAGACGACGTGCGCGGGCAGCACGGCGCGCAGCTCGGCCGCGGCCCGCTCGGGGTGGCCGAAGGTGTAGCGGACGAAGAGGTCGTGCGGGCCGGACATGGTGGCAGGGCCCCAAGCACGCGTCGGGCCAGACGGGAGACCTTCGGACGGCGGTGCTCGCGAGGGGGCGTCCGGCGGTGAACCGGCCTTCCGGGCAGGGCGCTCCTGATTCCACGTACCAGCGACCGGGCTTTCAATAGTGGACGGCGCAGTGCGCCAGGGGGCTGACCCCGCGGGGGGAGAGGGCACAGGTTGGTGGCGGGCCCCTTTCATGACCATCGCCATCGTCCTCGGCATCGTCGTCGTCGCGCTGGTGCTGTTCTCCTTCGACACCATCCCCATCGAGGTCAGCTCGCTGGTGGTGGTGTGCCTGCTGGCGCTGACGGGCGTGCTCACGCCGACGCAGGCCTTCGAGGGCTTCAGCAACGACACCGTCATCTTCATCTTCACGCTGCTGGCCATGACGCAGGGGCTCGCCTCCACGGGTGTGGTGCAGCTCATCGGGCAGCGCCTGGCCTTCTTCGCCCGCTTCGGCCACCAGACATTCGTCATGGCGATGATGGTGGCGGTGGCGGCCTTCTCCTCCATCATCTCCAACACGGTGACGACGGCGGCCTTCCTGCCGGTGGCCATTGGCGCAGCGCACCGGGCCAAGGTGCCCAAGAGCAAGGTGCTGCTGCCGCTGGCCTACGCGTCGATGCTGGGCGGCATGATTTTCCTCTACGGCACGTCCACCAACCTGGTGGTGTCCGCGGCGCTGCAGCGCATGGGGATGCCGGCCATCGGCGTGACGGAGCTGGCGCCGGTGGGCTTCCCGCTGGCCGTCATCGGAATACTCGTGGTGGTGCTGCTGGGGCCGCTCCTGCTGCCGGCGCGCGAGGGGCAGGGGAGCGTGGACGACTGGACGCTGCGCGACTACCTCACGGAGGCGATGCTGCCGGCGGACTCGCGCTACGTGGGCAAGGAGCTGGCGGACATCACGGAGGGGCTCGGCCTGCGCGTCATCGGCATCATCCGCGACGGGCAGACGCTGCCGGCGGTGCCGACGTACCGGCTGCATGGCGACGAGCGCCTCATCGTGGAGGGCAACCGCGAGGACATCCTCCGGGTGAAGGACCTGCGCGGCATCGAAATCCGGCCGGACGTGCGGCTGTCGGACACGGAGCTGAGCGACAAGGACAGCGTCCTCATCGAGGCCAGCGTGCCGCAGGGCAGCCCGCTGGTGGGGCGCAGCCTGAAGGAGACGCTGTTCCTGGAGCGCTACGGCCTGGTCGCGCTGGCGCTGCACCGCAAGCCGGCGATTCAGCGCGTCACCAAGCTGCAGCTGCTGGGGCGCATCTTCGGCGAGCGCTCGCTGTCGATGATGCCGCTGTCGGTGGGCGACGTGCTGCTGCTGCGCGGGCCGAAGGAGAAGGTGTCGGAGCTGGCGAAGGGCGCCAACCTGGTGGTGCTGGGCGGGCACGACTACCAGCCGCCGCGCCACCGCAAGGCGCTGCTGGCGGTGGTGCTCTTCCTGGGGGCGCTGGGAGCGGGCTCGCTGGGCTTGGTGCCGCTGTCGGTGGCGGGGCTCACCGGCATGCTGGCGATGATTGCCACCGGGTGCGTGGATGCGCGCATCGCCTTCCGGGTGGACTGGCGCGTGGTGCTGCTCATCGGCTCCATGATGGCGCTGGGCCTGGCCATGGAGGAGAGCGGCGCGGGGAAGTACATCGGCAATGCGGTGGCGGAGCTGGGGGCGTACGGTGGGCCGCGCACGGTGCTGGGGCTGTTGATGGTGCTGACCATCGTCCTGTCGGCGCCCATGAGCAACCAGGCCGCGGCGCTGGTGGTGCTGCCGGTGGCGCTCAACGCCGCCGAGCAGCTCGGCGTGGACCCGCGCGCCTTCGCCATGGGCGTGACGCTGGCGGCCAGCTGCTCGTTCATCACCCCGCTGGAGCCCAGCTGCGTGCTCGTCTACGGCCCGGGGCACTACCGCTTCACGGACTTCTTCCGGCTGGGCACGCCGCTCACCGCGCTGCTCGTGGCCGCGCTGGTGGTGGCCGTGCCCTGGGTGTGGCCCTTCCAGAAGGCGGCCGGCGAGCAGCCCGCGCGCGGGACGCCGGTGAGCGCCGTGGCGCCCGCGAGCCCGGGGCCGACGGCCCAGTCGCCCTGACGCGGCTTCAGTGGATGGCGGCGCGCAGGCCCACGTCGGTGATGACGCGGGCCTCGTGCTCCAGCATCCACTCCAGCCGCTCGCGCACGGGGGCCTCGTCGCCGTTGGCGGCGGTGACGGCCAGCCGGAAGAAGAGGGACTGGTGCCCGTCCTCGGACTGGGCCAGCTCTCCGTAGAAGCGCGCGAGCGCCGGGTCGGTGAGCCCCTCGGCGAGCAGCGACAGGCGCTCGCACGAGCGGGCCTCGATGACGGCGGCCACCAGGAGCCGGTCCACGCGGCGCTCCGCGGACGGGGTGCGCACCAGCTTCTGCAGGGCCTGGGCGTACGGGTCGCCAGAGTCCTTCGTCAGCGTCAGGCCGCGCGCGTCCATGAGCTCCAGCACCTTGGCCAGGTGCGCGCTCTCCTCGCGGGCCAGGCGGGCCATCTGCGCCGGCAGCCCCGGCAGGTCCGGGTACATCTGGAGGAGGGACAGCGCGTTGGCGGCGGCCTTCTTCTCGCAGTGGGCATGGTCCACCAGCACCTCGTCGAAGCGCTCGAGTGCCAGCGGCAGCCAGCGCGCGTCGGTGGCGGCGTGGAGGATGACGGGACCCTCTCCGGAGAGGGGACGGCGGGAAGGCGTGGGACGGCTCATGCGGGCGCGGACTGTATGCCATCCCTCCGCCTGCTGTGCACGGTGACATGTGCCAGGGGACCGGGAGCACCGTCACTCCGCCGCGATTCGGTCAAGCCTGCCCGCTCATCGAGCATCCGGCTACCGTCACACTCACGGCTTGTCCTCCATGGCGTCGAGCTGCCCCTCTGCGATGTCCCGATAGAAGGGGACGACTTCAACGGCGAGCAGGTCACGCATCAACTGGCGTGCGCTGTCGTAGTCGCCGGCGTCCTGATGGCGGTACATGGAGTGAAGGGCGTCGGAGAGCCTGTTGGAGCCTTCACGGATACGTCGTGAAACTTCTCGGAGAAGTTCCAGCGCTCCGTCATCCGAAGCCAGGGCTCGCGCGGTGTCCTCGTCGCTGATGGCGACCTCACGTGCGGAGCGCGTGAGCAGCGCGCGCACATCGTCAGCAAGGACGAGTGGAGCCCCTTCGCGGAGCACCCGGCGAGCCAGCGCGCGGATGGGGTCCCAATCGAGCTGCCCGGTCATGCGCTACTTCCTCTTCCTTTCTGGAGGGCTGCACTTGTCGTCAGGCCACTCCTGCTGTCCCTCGCAGTAGCGAAGGCAGTCGTAGCAGGAGCCCGTCCAGCCGCGCTCCTGGCAATCACCGTAGTTCCGGATGCAGCGCCGCTTCCATTCGGGCAGGTCGGCGTTGTGCGAGTCGTCCCAGGGAACAGCTGCGCTGCTGGCGCTGTCGGCGGCCTCCTTCGCGCCAGCCATGAGGATGGCGGCTTCGGATGCAGTGAAGCCACACGCCTCGGGGACCCCCGGGTTCCGTTGCAAGCAGCACGTCTCGCTGTCCATGCAGGTGGACTGTGCGTAGAGGTCGCGTTTCGCCGTGGAGTGCGCGGAGCTGGAGCACCCCAGCGCCAGCGGGACGCAGGCAAACGCGAGAACGGACCGGATGGTCGGCTTCAGCATGGCAGGCAGGGTACGGACGACCTTGGAGCAGAGTCCACCAGGCCCGGCGGGGCTAGTCGACCAGGACGAGCCGCTGGGTGCGGCCGGCCAGGTAGCCGACCTTGCGGGCGATGCGGGCGGTGCTCTCGTCGCGCTCGTCGATTCGCATCGTCAGGCGCGGCAGCGAGGACAGCAGGTGCCGGGAAATCTGGCCCAGGCACAGCGTGGCGTGGCCCTTCTTCCGCTCGGCCGGCAGCGTGTAGAGCCCCTCCAGCTCCGCGCCGTACTGTGAGCGGCTGCCGATGTCGACCTTGAACACCAGCCCGCCCGCCTCCTCCAGCACGTACGTGCGGCGCTGGCGCACGCGCTGGACGACGCGGGCCTCGTAGCCGCGCGGGTCCTCCGCCAGCGGGTCTCTCTCCAGCGCCTCGCGCACGAAGCCCTGCGCCAGGGGCAGGAGCCGAGGCAGGTCCTCCTCGCGCGCCAGCCGCAGCAGCGGGTTGGTGAAGGGGCCCAGGTCATCCGCGGACACGCTGAACAGCCGCTGCGTGCGCGACAGGCGCGGCTTGCCCTGGCACAGGCTGCGCACCAGCGCGTCCACCGCGGACTTGTCCCCCACCGTGCCCCGCAGCTTCAGCGACGAGGCCAGCGCGTCCGCGATGACGCTGGTGGCGCTGGCGTCGCTCGCGCTGGGCACCACCAGCCCGCCCTCGCCGCCCACGAAGACGGCGGCCGTGAGCACCTGGTTGTCGAAGCGCCCGTAGAAGGCGAACGGCACCCGCCCGCGCGGGGCGATGCCGAACTCCTCCAGCAACCCCAGCAGGTAGAGGTTGTGGATGGGGTCCTTCGACAGCAGCGCCCGCAGGGCTTCCGCGTCCTGGGTCCCAAGCTGTTCGACGGTGACGGGCATGAAGGGGTGGGGGAGCGCCACCTTACGCAAAACCCGCCCCTACCGGCCAGCCTCCTCCGGTACGCGGAACTCGAAGGGGTAGACGACCGTTGCCTTCCCCCCACCCGGCGGGGCGGGAAACCGGGCGTCCAGGAGCGAGTCCAGCACACACGCCTGCACCATCGGGTCCGGAATGGTGCTCGCCAGCAGCTCCCCGCCCGTCATCTGCCCCTCCGCCTCCCGCCCCTCCACCGTGAAGCGCAGCCGCACCGTCTGTGGCCCCCGGTTCCGCTGTGCTGCGTCCTCGAAACATTGCTGCACGAGCGGAGTCACGGCCCGGATGGCGACGCGGACGTCGTCGGGGCTGATACGCCCGGTGGTGGTCTCGATGACGGGCTCCACCTCCGCCACCCGCCGCGTCGCGGTGGCGGTGGGGGGCGGCGCCGGTGTCGGTGTCGGTGCCGCTGTCGCGGGGAGCTGGCTCGGGTGGGAGGGGAAGGCCGGGGGCGGGACGACGGCCGGCGCTTCGAGGGGAGGAAGCGAGGGGTCTTCGGGGCGCTCGGCCTCCATGGGGGGCGGCGGCGCCTGCTCGGGCCGGGGGGGCTCCACGGGCCGGATGAGCCACCAGGACAGCGCGGCGGCGAGCACCAGGATGCCCAGGCCCACCAGGGGGAGGATGGCCCAGCGGATGACGGAAGGGTTGGACATGCGCTCACGCGGGGCCCGGCAATGGGCGCCCACCGCAAAGGATAGGTCTCACTCCACCGTCAGGGTGCACCCGACGCTGTCGAGCACGCGGCGGATGGGCGTGCACACGCTCAGGCCCTCGGCGCCCGCCTGGTGCAGGCCCACCGCCGCGCCCGCGTCGTCCACCACCAGCGCCCCTGAGTCTCCCGGGTGGGTGCAGGGCGTGACGCCGAGCTGGTCCGCGAACCAGAGCACCTGCTCGCCACCGTCCCCGGTGGGGTAGGGCAGGCCGATGGTGAGGTGCAGCGCCGCGATGGTGCCGGACACCTTCTCGCTGGTGGCGCCCACCAGTCGCACCGGCAAGTCGAGGGGGACGTCGTCCCGGATTCGGAGGGGCGTCAAATCCAGCACGGCGATGGACGTGCCGAGCAGCTCGGGCCTGTCCGGGCGCACCGTCGCCGCGTCCACGTTGGTGGCGGCCTGCTCCCGGCCAGGGACGAGCGGCCCCATGCGCACGAGCGTGCCGAACCGCGCCGCCGCGAGGCCTCCGTGGTCCCTTGCCTCCTCCTTCGACGGGACGAGCACGCGGTCCCCGGGAGCGCCGCGGCCGTAGTTGCCGATGACGTGCGCGCAGGACAGGCCCAGCAACTCGTCCGTTTCGGAGGAGCGCACCACGCACCCCAGCGTGCCGGAGCCGCCGCGCCGGTGGCTGATGTTGAAGCCCGGCAGCACCGGGCGCTCGTTGCTGATGAGCGACTCCAGCCACGGCGTGCCCACCTCGCGCACGTCGGTGGGCACGCGGCCCCGCAGCCCCAGCGCCTCCAGGTTCACCGAGTCGGGAATGCGGCGGCTTGCCGCCACCCTGCTCTTCGGACGCTTGAGGCGCACCAGCACCTGGAGCGCCAGGTCGTCCACGCGCCCGCGCTTCAGCTTGGGCGCGAAGCACAGGCCCACCACGTTGGGCGCGGTCCACCAGCGCGCGTGCTCCTTCGCGAGCAGGGGGGCCCTCACCTGGGGCCGCACGGAGAGGGCGGCCCGCGGGGACACGGGCGGCGGGGCCGGGTCCGTGCCGGCGGAGATGGCGTGCACCACGCGCCGCATCTGCTCGGAGGTCAGTCGCAATCGCGCTGCTCCGGCTTCTTGGCCGTGCACTGGCCCACCGGGGCGAACTGCGCCTCGGCCTCGGCCACCGCCGCGTCCACGGGCTTGTCGCACTCGCGCTTCGCGATGTCGCCGCGGATGTCGAAGAGGCGCAGCACCTCCGTGCACCGCTGCTGGAAGGTCTTCACGCCGTCCTGGAAGAGCGGCCGCATGACGTCCGGGGAGAACGAGTAGCCGCTGGCCGTCTGCAGCTGGGACTCCGGGCGGAACATCCACGCCGAGCGCCAGCTGGACGCCACCTGGTCGAAGCGCGCGGAGCCCAGCCACATGCTGGTGGCCGCCTGCAGGGCGACGGGCTCCTTCGGGACGAAGCCCGGGCCGGTGCGGCGGCAGAACGGGCCGATGTTGCCCTCGTTGTCCACGTCCGCCAGCCGCTCCTCGCAGACGTTGTACTCGGCGAAGCGCCGGCCCACGGCGGCCAGCTCGCCCTGCTGCACCTCGCCCACGCGCGGCTGCGTGACGAACAGGTCGATGGTGCGCATCAGCGTGCTGACGGCATGGGGCGGCGGGTTGGCGGTTTCCGCCTGGAGGCCGCCAGTGGAGATGATGAGCACGCGCTCGGCGCCGCGCTGGACGGCCTGGAGCAGCGGCAGGCCGGAGCGCACGCCGCCGTCGAGGAACGTCCCCCGGAAGCGGCCGGCGTTGGAGGGCAGCCACGGCACCGGCTCGGCGAGCACGGGCTCGACGATGGAGGCCACCGCGGCGTTGATGACTCCGTCCACGCGCTGCTTCTCGGACGCCCTCGGGTTGATGTCCTGCGGGTCCTGGTCGCTGATGCCGTAGACGTCGCCGGTGTTGAAGTCCACCGAGACAGTCACCAGCTCCGTGTCGTTGGTGAGCTGCGCGGGGGTGACGGCGCCGCGCAGCTTGGCTTCGACGCCGTCGAAGCGGACGAGCCCGCGCAGGTCCGAGGCAATCTTCCATATCCAGGTGGAGTTGACGCAGTACAGGTCCGACTCCACCGAGCAGGTGTAGTTCTCGATGAGCATCTGCCGGGCCTTGTCCTCCTGGCCGGGCGTGTGGAACAGGTCCACGAGGGTGCTGATGAGCGCGCCGGTGCTGGTGCCGGCGGCCAGGTCGATGCGGGCATCGCCGCAGCCCTCGGGGGCGGGCTTGCCGCGGCACTGCTGGAGGATGCCGAGCAGCCGCCACATGATGCCGGCGCTGAATGCGCCATTGGCACCGCCGCCGCTGAGGACGACGGCGTTGGACGGGCGCCCCAGCGTGCGGTGCCAGCGGCGGGCGCTGATGTACTGCGCGGCGGACTCGGCGCCCTCGAGGATGCCCGGGCCGAGCACCTCCGGCCCCACCGGCTCCTGCAGCGAGTCCTGCAGGGACACCAGCGACTGGGCGATGCCCAGCGCGTTGCCGAGGAAGCGCGCCGCGTCCACCTCCGCGGCGGCCGGGTTGATGGGGTCCACGTCCTTCGGAGGCGGCGGCAGGCCCCAGAGCGGCGCCGACACGGCCTTGTCCATGAAGGTCTGGAAGCAGGCCTGGTTGGTGCCGCCGGAAGTCCTGCGGAGGCACTCCACCTGGTCGAGGATGACCTGGGGCGACTGGCCCATGGCGGACATCCAGCGGGCCACCTCGCGCGGGTCCACGTACGAGTCCACGAGGTGCGAGCGCGTCAGGCGCGCCACGCGCTCGCGGGCGGGAATGGGCGGCGGCGCGGCCTTGGGCTCCGAGGGCTTGTTCAGCTCGCTCAGCAGGTAGTCGGTGCGCAGGAAGCAGCCGCTCACGAGCGTGGTGAGCGCGGCCAGGAACAGCAGGGAGGTGGTGCTCCGGGTCATGGGTCCCCCGTCGGGAGTTTTCAGGAGGGGACGTGGCCCGGGCGGCCGGGTCCAGCGGCCCCTCGCCGCATCAGCTTCGCTCGACGTTAGCGCATCGCCCCCACATGGGCGGCGCTCCGTGCGAAAAGCGACGCTTCGCGCGTGGGGACGCACGCGCGGGGGCGCGGACCGGGCCTCGCGAGCGCGGGTGTTCTCCCGCGCGGCCCCTCGCCCACCGTGCCTTGCTCCCCTCGCCTCCGAAGACGATGCTTCCGGCGAGGTTGGCGCCCCTCCTCCTCGTTGGAGCGGCGCGACCCCTGGGCTCAGCGCGACCTGGCCAGCTCCACGGCGTCCGCGCCGGCGGGCTGGCGGAGCGGGCCCGACGGTTCGTTCACCGCACGCCAGATGGCTTCCGCCACGTCGAGCGACCGGGTGAACAGCCCCGACTGCTGCCCCGTCATTCTCTCGAAAACGCTCCGCGCGAAGTCGGAGTACGCCTCGGGGATGGCGACGCCCTGCTTCTGCATCCAGGCCTGTGCGTTCTGGGCAAAGGAGGTCTCGCGGGCCTGCCCCGGAAGCACGAGGCTGACCCGCACATTGAAGGGCTGGAGCTCCAGCGCGAGCGACTCGGTGAACGCGTTGAGCGCCGCCTTGCTCGCGGTGTACACGGCGAGCATCGGGAGCGGCTTCAGCGTCGTGCTCGACGAGACGTTCACGATGACCCCCGCCTTGCGTTGCCTGAACTGAGGCAGGAACGCCTGGGTCACGGCCATCGCACCGAACGTGTTCGTTTCGAAGGTGGCGCGGACCGTCTCCATCGAGGTGCCCTCGAAGACGCCCAGCAGGCCAACGCCCGCGTTGTTGACCAGCACGTCGATGGGACCCGCGGCCTCCACCGCTTCACGAATGCTCCGCGGGTCATTGACGTCGAGCGCGAGCACGCGCAGTTGCTCGGACCGGGGCAACACGTCCTCGCGCGGCGTGCGCATCGTGGCGATGACCTTCCAGCCGCGCTCGAGGAAGTAGCGGGCGGTGTCGAGGCCAAAGCCGGACGAGCAGCCGGTGATCAGAATCGTCTTCATGGCGTTTCCTGTCGGTGGGGTTTGACTCCCAAGACGATAGGGAGCGGAGGCCGGACGGACTACAATAGGAAGTCCGTATTTCGTTGGCAGGAGTCCGGACATGATCGATCCGCTCGCGGAAGTCGTCACCCTGCTCCAGCCGGGCGCCCCGTTCTCGAAGCTCGTCAGCGGGGCAGGCCGGTGGAGCGTTCGGCGCGCGGAAGCCGGGCGGCCCTTCTACTGCGCGGTCCTCGAGGGGGCGAGCCGCCTCGCGGTCGACGGACGAGAGCCGGTGCGCCTCGAAAAGGGGGACTTCGTCCTGATTCCCTCGGCGTTCGACTTCACGGCGTCGAGCCTCGAGCCGCCGAGAGGGAGGCGCGACACCGCGCACGTCGTGTTGCCCGGCGGCGAAATCAGACACGGCAATCCAGGTGGCCCGCCGGATGTTCGGATGCTGGTGGGGTATTGCGTCTTCGCTTCCCCGGACGCGAGCCTGCTCGTCTCGCTCCTTCCGCGGTTCGTGCACGTTCGCGGCGAGCGGAGGCTCGCCACCCTCGTGGAGCTCGTGAGGGAGGAGTCCCGCGAGCGGCGGCCCGCGCGCGAGGTCATCCTCGCCCGCCTCCTCGAGGTCCTTCTCATCGAAGCCCTCCGCTCCACGGCGGGCACCGCGGCGTCGCCGGGCCTGCTGCGCGGGCTCGCCGACGAGCGCCTTGCCGTCGCGATACGACGGATGCACGAGAGCCCGACCCGGGCGTGGACGGTTGCGCAGCTGGCGAAGGAGGCCGCGCTGTCCCGTTCGTCGTTCTTCGAGCGCTTCAGTCGCGCGGTGGGCGTTGCCCCGATGGAGTACCTGCTCGGCTGGCGCATGGCCCTGGCGAAGGACCTGCTGCGGCGCAAGGAGGTCACCGTCGCCGAGGTCGCGGAGCAGGTCGGCTACAGCTCCGCGAGCACCTTCAGCGTCGCCTTCTCTCGCCACGTCGGACTGCCGCCAACGCATTACGCGCGGGAGCAGGCGGAGCCGCGACACCCGTGACTTCAGCGGTGGCGCGCGGACCCGGCCAGGCGGACGCGGCCGCAGCGGCAGCGGCAGCGCCTGGCGTCGAAGCGGCTGCCGTCGATGTGGATGTCCGTGGATGAGGATGCTCCCTCTCTACGGATGCACTTCGCGGCGCGGGCCCGGCACGACGACTCCTTCCGCCCGCACGCGCTGGCGCCGGCTCACGCCCACCGTGGCGCCCAGCACCGAGGAGACGAGGCCCAGCAGCAGGGCGCCGAAGATGCCCCAGAAGACGCGGCCGGTGGTGTCCGCGGCCTTGAGCGCGCCTTCCTGCACCTGCTGGCCAATCTGGCCCGCCTGCTCCCGCACCTGTCCCTTCTTCTGATTGAACTGCTGCTCGACGCGGGTGGCGACGTCCTCCGCGTCCTGGCGGGACAGCCTCGTGTTGTCCGCGATGGAGGTGACGAGCACCTCCCGGTCCAACTGGCCCGTGCGCAGCGCGGTGTTGAGGACGTCGCCGGTGGCCGCCTGGAGCTGGTCGGCGGTGATGGTGGGCTTTCCCTCCTGGGTCAGCCGCTGGTTGATGGGGCCGAGCGCGTCATTGGCGTCCAGCCCGAAGCTCTTCGCGGCCTCACCGCCCTGCGAGGCGGCGCCCACCACGGCCGAGCCCGCCGCGCCCACCGCCGTCTTGCCGACGTTGAACACCGCGCCCATGAGCGATGAGATGGCCATGCTCATGAGGATGACGCCCGCCAGCGTCGTGAGGCCCCACAGCACGGCGCCGTGCAGCGCGCCGCCGCCCTTGTCCAGCACGCCCGCGGTGCGCGCGGCCACGAAGCCGCCGACGAAGAGCGAGATGAGGGGCGCGATGAGGCTCCAGATGCCGGTGCCGATGCCCGCCGACTTCGCGCTGCTCGGGTCGCTCGGGTCCATCGCGGACAGTCCGAGCGCGAGGCCGAGGGAGTAGAGGAGAATCCAGACGCCGAGCGCGACGAAGGTGCCTCCGAAGATGGCGCTCCAGCTGAGCTTGGAGGGAACTCCCGCGACGGCTGGGACGACGGCGGGTCTTTCGTTCTCCACGATGGCTGCCATGGTTGCCTCTCCTTGCTTCGAGGAGCGCCCGCATGGAGTGGACGCTCGGGTCCGAGGCAAAGATGGGCATGTGACAAGGGGGGGACGATTCCCCGTCGCCCGGATGTCCTGGGGGGAGGGGGGAGTGGAAGCTCAGCGCAGGCCGAGTGCTTCGACGAGCACCGCTTCGCGGGCCACCACGGGCGTGCGAGGCAGCGCTTCGATTCGGAACCTGCTCACCAGCTCCGCCAGCGTCACCGGGGCGCCCTCGCCCAGCCCGCTCCACGCGGCGAGCAGGCCCAGGACGCGCTCGGGAGGAAGGCCCCGCTCGCGCAGCTCTGCCAGGGCGAAGGCGCCCTCGCGCTTGGCGAGCCGCTTGCCGTCTTCCCCGAGCACCAGCGGGACGTGGAGGAAGGACGGCGCGGGGAGGCCGAGCGCCGCGTAGAGCTGGAGCTGCCGGGGCGTGGAGGACAGCAGGTCGTCCCCGCGCAGCACGTGAGAGATGCCGGTGGCCGCGTCGTCCACCACCACCGCGAGCTGGTAGCTGGCCACGCCGTCGTTGCGGCGCACCACGAAGTCGCCCACCACGGCGTCCACGTCCTGCGTGTACGGGCCGAGCAGCGCGTCCTCGAAGCGCACCTCGCCGGGGCGGGCGCGGAAGCGGTACGCGGGCGCGCGGGTGCGTGCGCGCTCGGCGGCCTGGTCGGCGGTGAGGTGCGCGCAGGTGCCGGGGTAGCGGGGGCCTTCCTCGGAGAGGCCATGCGGGGCGCTGGCGGCGCGGGCGATTTCTCCGCGCGTGCAGAAGCACGGGTAGACGAGGCCGTCGCGCTCCAGCTTCGCGAGGGCGTCGCGGTAGACGTCGTCGCGCTGGCTCTGGAAGAGGGGTGTCTCGTCCCAGGTGAGGCCGAGCCACTCCAGGTCGCGCATCAGGTCATCCACGTGCTGGGGCTTGCAGCGCGCGCGGTCCAGGTCCTCGATGCGCAGGAGGAAGCGGCCCCCGGCGGCGCGAGCCTGGAGCCACCCGAGCAGCGCGCTGCGGATGTTGCCCAGGTGCATGCGCCCCGTGGGGCTGGGCGCGAAGCGGCCGCGGAACGGGCTCACGGACGGCCCCGGGGCTTGGGGGCCGGAGCTGGTGCCAGACGGGCTCACGGACGGACCCGGGGCGTGGGGGCCGGAGCTGGTGCCAGACGAGGTCACGGCCGGACCAGGGGCTTGCGGATGGGCTGCAGGGGCTTGCGGTCAGGTGCCGGCGCGGTGGGCTTCGGCGCTTCCGGGGCGGGCTCCACGCTCACGGGGTACGGCACCTGCGAGGGCGGGGGCGCGAAGGCCTCGCCGGGCGCGGGCACCACGGGCAGGGGCTCTGACACGCCGGCCTCCACGCCGCGCGCGGCGAGAGTGGCGACGCCTTCTCGCAGCGGCGCGCTGGCCTCCAGCAACTCCGTGTCGACCGACAGGCGGGCCAGTCGGCGCGGCGTCGTGTCTCCGGGGGCGAGGACGAACGCATCCACCGCGAGGCCCGTCACGGTGCGCGCCACCGTGCCGAGCACCACGAGGTCCGCGCCCGCAGCGCGCCCCAGCGCCGAGGCGGCCTCCAGCGCCGAGGCGTCCAGTCGGTTGCTCGCGAGGGCCAGGGCGAGCGCCGCGTCGGGGCCGGTGCCGGAGGGGCGCACCTGCACCACGGCCTGCTTGTCCGGAGCCACCTCCACCACGCCACCGACGACATCGCCCGAGGGAAGCACCGAGCGCCACAGGTGCGCGCCGGGAGGCACGTCCGTGACACGCAGGGGCGCGGTGCCCAGGGGCCTGCCGTCGAGCGTCACCGCGAGTCCAGAGGGAATGGACTCGAAGCGCACGCCGCCGCGAGGGGCGGACTGCTGCGCGGCGCGCACGCGCTCCACCGTCTTCGCGAAGAGGGGAGAGGTGGCGGCGAGCGGGAGGGGACGGTGGGGTGCGAGGGCGAGCGCCTGGGTGAGGCTGGCGGCGCCGTCCGCGTCACGGCCGGTGGCGTAGCGAACGGCGGCGCGGAGGGCGTATGCGTCCGCCAGCTCGGAGGCCTCCGTGAGCTGCGCGGCCCCGGCGGCGTAGGCCTCCAGCGCGCGAGTCACTGCGACGTCCGCGCGCTTGAAGTCACGGGCGTCCCGTGCGGCGGTGGCCTCCTTCATGGCCTCGCGCGCCACGGAGAGAGGCTCAGCGGTGGGTGCCTGCACGGCGTCGCGTTGCGTGGCAGTGGCTTCCTTCGCGGTCTCACGTGCCACGGCAGGGGTGGCCTTGGTGTCCTGCGCGGTCCCGCGTGCACCGGCCTGAGCCGTGGAGGTGGCCTCTCCCGCCGCGCGCGCCACGGACGCGGGCCCGCCAGGGGGCGCCTCGGGGGCCCGGGGTACCTCGGCAAGCGCGAGGCCCGCCGCGGCATGAACCTCCGCGGCGAGGCGTGCCGTGACACGAGGCCCGGTGCGCGTGGGCACGTCGGCGGAGACGGCCTGGAACGGGAGGACGGCGACCTTCACGGCGCGCGCCTTCCTGGGCGCGCCGGCCTCCGAGACGGCGGGGAGGACACCGAGGATGAGGCTGAGCAGGAGCGCGGTTCGAATCATCGTCGGGGAAGACAATACCCGACGCGGTGGAATCGGACGGAATGCGGTAGTTCAACCTCCGCCTGGCCGCCTCCAGGGCATGAACATCCCCGCCCTGGAGCCGCGGCTACCGCGTCGGCAGTTCGCGGAAGGTGAGGCCGTCCAGTTCCAGGCGGCGTACAGCCTCAACGAACCGTTCGGTGCCGATGACCATCGTGGCGAAGTTCCCCACCCGGAACAGGTCCAGTGCTGGGGGCAGGGATGCCGCGTCCAGGATGGGTTCATCTGGCCGCGTGAGTCCGAACCGCCCACAGGTGGCACACGGTGGCGGCTCATCTGGGGGGATGCAGTCCGGATGCAAGCGGCCGTGCGGCTCAATCTGAAGCTCCAGCATCTCCGGTGGGTTCTTCTGGCGGAATCGCAGCTCCGTGCGACAGCCCAGCAGCCCGCGCACGCCTTCCGCCTGGAGACGTTCCAGCGCGTCTCGGCGCACAAGAAGCACCTCGATTATCCAACTGAAGGACGGAAGCCTTCCGAAGGCAGTTCCCAGCAGCGGCCCGAAGCCTGTACCGGGTGGCAGCACGGCATGGGGGGGCGCCAGGGGACGCACCAGCTCGCGCAGACGTGCGAATTCACGGAAGGGCTCGGGTCTGGCCTTCAGGAACTCGCGCTGCTCGGGCAGTTGCGACAGGTCGACGCACGGGTACTTGTGGCCTGCGCCGCTCCATATGACGCCGCATGTGTCGCACTTCGCGCCGGGTAGCTTCCACGTGTGTGCCCCATGCGCCTCCCCGCCGTACCTGTCCACGACGGCCCTGTCCTCATCCACCCAGAAGAATCGGTTCATGCGCCCTCACGCTCCGGGGCGCGAATGGTAGGGCTGAATGTGCCCTCCGATGAGGTCGAAGCGGTGGATGAGTTCCCCGGCGTGCTTGAAAATCTCCGTTGGGCTCGCGTTGGGCTTCGCTTTCCTGAAGTCTCGCCATGCTTGGTTCCACGGCCCCCCGCGTCCCCCCACGTTGTGAATCCGCTGATGAAGCTCGCGCGGAATGGGCATGGTGTAGCCGTGAATCTTGACGCCCTGGGCTTCGAACCACTCCTTGAGTTCTCGTGCTTGCGGGAAGATGTGGTGCTTCTCCCATTGCCCGGGCGTGAGCTGGCGTGATGGCGGGGTGATTCGGTCGGGGGCCCCGTTCCAGTTGGGGAAGACCATGACGGCGCCCTTGGGCAGGTTCTGCGCCGCGCCCTGGTTTCGCCGAGGCCCCATGCCAGGTGCGGCCGCCGCTGCGGGCGGGCGCGCAGGAGGGAAGCGCGCCAGTTCGACTTCACCGGGCAGGTCCCCGCAGCGGTAGAAGCCGCAGGCCGCCCCCAAGCACAGGAGGCTGACGCATGGGTCGTCGGGAGACTCGTCGCACCCCACCTCCGCCTCATCCCAGGCCTGCTGCATGGGCGCGCGCGGGACGGTGGAACAGCCCAACGGGGGCGCGGCGAGCAATACGAACCACAAAACGTGAACGACGCGCATGGTCCGCAAATCATAGCCCCCCGGCCTGTTCCCATGAGCGGCACTTCGAGACGGCCACCGCACCGCCTCCAATCAGCCCTCAATGGCTCATCTGCGAGCCCAAGACGAGCGCGTCGAGCGACAAGACAAAGCCGCACGCGTCTGCGGAAGGGGGGATATCTCAGCGCGCCTCCGGGTTGTTCTTCCCTGGAGGCCGGAACCGGAGAGAATGCCGCCCTCCGGCCGGCCGTTCCCCAGGCGGGATACCCCCAATGCGCTTCGTCCACTGCTCCGACGTCCACATCACCGAGGACTACACCACGCTCCCCCTGCTCCGGCTCGGCTGGCGGCGCTGGTTCGCCCTGGTCGAGCTCACCCTGGGAGGCCGCGCGAAGCGCTACGTCCGCGCCCCCCAGGTCCTCTCCGCCATCGTCCGTGACGCCGAGGCCCACGCCGTGGACCACGTCATCCTCTCCGGCGACCTCACCGCCTACGCGCTCGACGGCGAGTTCGCCGGAGCCCGCAGGGCCCTGGGCCCGCTGGCCGAGGACCCCCGCCGCTTCACCGTCGTCCCCGGCAATCACGATGTCTTCACCCCGGGCAGCATCCGCGCCGACCGCTTCGGCCGGCACTTCGGCCAGCTGCTGCACAGCGACCTTCCCGAGTACCAGCGCGAGGGCCCCTATCCCTTCGTCCGGCTCGTCGGAGCCGACGCCGCCGTCGTGGGCCTGCTCTCCACCCGCCGCGCCCCCCTGCCTGCCTTCCCCTATGGCGAAATCGGCGAGGCCCAGCTCGGAGGCCTGGCTGCCCTGCTGAAGGACGCCCGCCTGGACGGCCGCGCCGTGCTCGTCGTCGTCCACCACGCGCCCCGCAACCGGAAGGGCCGCGCGGACCGGTGGAACCACGGCCTGCGGGACGCGGACGCCCTGCTGCGCCTGCTCCCCGGCCCGCGCTTCGCCGTCCTCCACGGCCACATCCACGAGCGCTACCACCACCCGGCCACCGCCGACCGGCCCCACCTCTTCGGTGCCGGCTCCTCCACCGAGGCCGGCCACGAGGGGTACTGGGTCATCGAAGTCGAAGGCGGAAGAGTCGTGGGGGGACAGCCGCACGCTCCCGCCCTGTGACAGCACGGCCAAGCGGCGGTAGAAACCCTTTCCATGCCGAACGCGCCGCAGCCTTCGCCCAGCGATTTCACCCTCGAAGAATACAAGGCCCTGCGCACCCTCCAGCGCGCCGTGGATGACCTCCTCGAGGAGAGCCTCCGCGAGCGGGAGACGCTCGCCTGGTCGTTCCGGCGCTGCTTCCCGTCCGTCCTCAAGCTCACCGGCGCGCGGGCCGTGGCCATCACCACCCGCGACGAGGAATTGGTGGAGCAGACCTGGAGCGAGGGCGACTGGGGAGACCGCTTCCCCGGCTCGCTCCTGGAGGGCCCGTCCGGCGCGAGGCGCGTGGAGGGCGATACGCTCGTCACCCAGGCGCTGGACGTGGCCGGCACCCGCGTGGGCACCTTCGGCATGCTCTTCCCCGGGGACCTCACCGCCCCGGAGGCCGCGGCGCGCGCGCTGCGCGTGCTGGACACCGTCGCCGAGCAGCTCGACACCGTGCTGTGCCTCGTGCACACCGCGTCGGAGAAGCACCAGCTCATCCTCCAGTGCAACGCGCACCTGGCCAACCCCGTCTTCGAGGCGGGCATGGACCAGGCGGTGCTGACGCTGGCGCAGCGCGTGCGGCTGCCGGGCTTCCTCCTGCTGTACCGCGACGCCGTGCAGCCCCACGTGCTGCACTACCGCACCTACCGCAACGGCTACCTGGAGTTCGAGAGCGGCGAGCAGCCCAGCCCGGTGCTGGAGAAGGCCATCCGCCAGCACGGCCCGCGGCTGCTCGCGAGCGAGGAGGCCGCGCTGCGCCAGCTCTTCGGCGGCCGCACCACCGAGGCGGTGCTCATCTCCGGCGCGGCCTCCAGCGAGCCGCTGGGAAAAATCGTCATCTGGAGCGACGCGGGCTTCTCCGCGTACTCCATGGACCTCATCCGCGTGCTGGCCTCCACGCTCAGCCAGCGCCTGCTGGACTACAACCGCGAGCGCATCCACCTGTCGCAGTTCTTCCCCACCGCCGTCATCGACGCGCTGCTGCAGGACCCGAACTACGCCCAGCACCTGCGCGCGCAGGACCAGGAAGTCGGCATCCTCTTCGCGGACATCAACGGCTTCACCCGCATCTGCGAGCACGGCTTCGACAGCCCGCGCAACATCGGCCGCTTCGTGGACGAGTGGAGCGAGCGCGCCGTGGGCTGCATCTGGGAGCACGGCGGCGTGTTCGACAAGATGGTCGGCGACTGCGTCATCGGCCTCTTCGGCCCGCCCTTCTTCAAGTCCTCGCGGCTGGAGCGCGCGCAGGCCGCGGTGAGGGCCGCGTGCGACATCCAGGCCTTCACCGCGTCACTCGGCGCGCGCGAGGAAGTCGCGGCGCTGTGCCAGCGGGTGAAGCTGCCCGGGCTGGGCGTGGCGGTGGGCGTCAACCTGGCCAACGCCAACTGCGGCCTGTTCGGCCCCAACCGGCAGTACACGGCCTTCTCCAGCGGGATGAACCAGGCGGCGCGCCTGCAGTCCCTGGCGGGCTTCCGCGAGACGCTGGTGATGGCGAGCGTGCGCGACGTACTGGCCACGTCGCGCGAGCCCTTCTTCCAGGGGCTGCGCTTCGGTCCGCTGTCGGAGACGCCGGTGAAGAACGTGGCGCAGCCCTTGCGCCACTACCAGCTGGAGTCGCTCAAGCCGTGAGCTCGACGGCCCGGGCGCCTGAAGTCGCTCAAGCCTTGAGGTGCGGGGCCGCGTAGCGCCGGGAGAAGTGGATCCACCGGCGCTCGTCCACCTCCACCTGCCACTCGGAGTTGGGCGTCAGCGGCATGCGCTGCTTGAGGAAGCCCTCCAGGTGGTCCGCGGCCTTCACGGGGGTGAGGCCCGGCGCGCGGAAGGCGACGTGCAGGTAGACGTCCAGCGTGGCGCCCACGTCCACCGAGGCGCAGACGCGCAGGGTGCCGACGCGGCGCTGATAGACGGCGTTCTGACCGGGCCATGCGGCCGGGTCCATCTGCGCCACCGAGAGCCAGTTGGACGGCTCGAGGACGAAGTCGAGCAAGTCGCTGCTCGCTTCATCCAGCGTTGCGTGCTCCTGGATGGAAAGCATCGCCCACCTCCCCGATGAAACCGATGGAAAGAATGTGCCCACGTCCATGTCGCGTGCAAGGGCCCCCCTCCGGTTTCACCCAACGTGTCCGTCACCGACAGGACGCACACACGTGGGTGTGGGGCGGGGGCCGCACCTTCGAGTGAGTCAGGCGCGCTCCAGCGCGCGCAGCTCGTCCGCGGTGAGCTTGACCTGTGCGGCGGCGACGTTCTCCTCCAGGTGCTTGACGGAGGAGGTGCCGGGAATCGGGAGCATGACGGGCGAGCGGTGCAGCAGCCATGCGAGCGCGAGCTGCCCGGGCGTCACGCCATGGCGTTGCGCCGCCTGCACCAGCGGGCTGGTGCTCCCCGTCAGCGCGTTGGCCGCGAGCGGGAAGTAGGGGAGGAAGCCCAGTCCCTCGCGCTCGCACTCCGCCAGCACGTCGTCGCTCTGCCGGTCCGTGAGGTTGTAGCGGTTCTGCACGGAGACGATGGGGACGATGCGCCGCGCCGCGCGCAGCTGCTCCACGGACACGTTGGACAGCGCGACGTGGCGGATCTTCCCCTGCTCGCGCAGGCGCGCGAGGGTGCCCACGGATTCCTCCAGCGGCACGCGCGGGTCCACCGCGTGGAGCTGGTACACGTCGATGCGCTCCACGCGCAGGCGCTTCAAGCTGCCCTCCAGCGCCTGGGTGAGGTGCGCGGGGCTGCAGTTGCGTCTCCAGTCGCCGGGGCCGGGGCGCACGAGTCCGCCCTTGGTGGCGATGACGACGCCGGCGGGGTACGGGTGGAGCGTCTCACCGATGAGGCGCTCGGACACGTCGGGGCCGTACGAGTCCGCCGTGTCGATGAGCTGCACGCCCAGCTCCACGGCGCGGCGCAGCACGGCCTTCGCCTCGGTGGGGTTCTTCGGCTCGCCCCAGATGCCCTCGCCGGTGATGCGCATGGCGCCGTAGCCCATGCGGTTGACGGTGAGGTCGCCCAGCTTGAAGGTGCCGGCGGCGGCTGCGGTGGGAGTCGGGGACATGCACAATCCTCAGGGTCGGGAAGGTCGCGCACGTTAACGGACGCCGGTGACACCCGCCCGTCGTTCCCACCCTGCCCTCAAGGGCTGGTCGGAAGTGAACGGCGCGAGCGTCGCTCCACGGTGGACTTGAGCTGGCCGCAGCCCGCGTCGATGTCGATGCCCCGACGCTGACGCACCGTGCTGGGCACCGCGTAGGACGTCAGCACGTCCTGGAAGGCGCGCACGGACTCCGGGCGGCTGGGGCCGCCGTCGTAGCCCACGGTGGGGTTGAGGGGGATGACGTTGACGTGCGCGTCCATGCCGTGCAGCAGCTTCCCCAGCGTGTGCGCGTGCTCGGCCGTGTCGTTGCGGCCGGAGATGAGCGTCCACTCGAAGAAGATGCGGCGCTTGCGCTTCTCGCTGTAGTAGCGGCACGCGTCCATCAGCTCGTCCAGGGGCCAGCGGCGGCCGGCGGGCACCAGCGCGGCGCGCTCGGCGTCGGTGGCGCCGTGGAGGCTGACGGCGAGGTGCACGGGGCGCTCCTCGTCCGCGAGCCGGCGGATGCCGGGCACCACGCCCACGGTGCTCAGGGTGATGAAGCGCGGCCCCATGGCCAGCCCGAGCGCGTCCACCAGCACGTCCACCGCGGCCATCGTCCCGTCGTAGTTGTGCAGGGGCTCGCCCATGCCCATGAGGACGACGTTGCGCAGCGACTCGTTGGACTCGCGGAGGATGCGATTGACATGCAGCACCTGGCCCACGATTTCGCCGGGCGTCAGGTGGCGCGACAGCCCCATCTGCCCCGTGGCGCAGAAGACGCACCCCATGGCGCAGCCGGCCTGCGTGCTGATGCACACGGTGGCGCGGCCCTTGAAGCGCATGAGCACCGTCTCAATCGTCTGCCCGTCGTCGAGCTTGAGCAGCAGCTTGTGGGTGTGGCCGTCGCTGCTGAACGTCTCGGTGTGCGTGGCGAGGTGGCCCAGCCGGGTCCGCTCGCGCAGGGCGGCCTGGAGGTCCGGGCGCAGCCCCTCCACTTCGTCCAGCGAGCGCACCTGCTTGCGGTACAGCGCGGTCCACAGCAGGTCGCGGTGGTAGGGGCCAAAGCCCCAGCCGGAGAGCAGCTCCCCCAGCGCGGGGCGCGTGAAGTCGTACAGGTTGGCGGGCGTGTCGGACGGCATGGCCATGGACGGAGATAACACACCCGGCGGGCGGGCATCTGCCGGCCGCGCGCCGGGGAGTCGAGCCGGCCCGGGCCTCGGGGCCCGGAGCGGGCGGGCTGGCGAGCCCACCGTCCTCGTGCCGGGGAATGAAGTCGTGCCCACCTTGAACCCATATGGGTCTGGCCATCCAGCAGGAGGAGTTCCGCCCGGAGGACCATGAGCGCTTCTCGCGGCGGCTGAAGGAGAGCCTGGAGGCGCTGCGCGCGCTCTTGGCGCGTCCGGGCTTCGGGGTGGGGCCGAGCACCATCGGCGCGGAGCTGGAGTTGTTCCTCGTGGACGCGGCGGGCTTCCCGCTGCCCATCAACCGTCAGGTGCTGGCGCAGACGGTGGACCCGCGGGTGACGCTGGAGATGGACCGCTTCAACCTGGAGGTCAACCTGCGCCCGGGGCCGCTGGCCGGGCGGCCCTTCGCCGCGCTGAAGGCGGAGTTCGAGGACACGCTGCGCGAGGTGCGGCGCGCGGCGGCCACGCAGGGCGCGCGGGTGGCCATCATCGGCATCCTCCCCACGCTGCGCGAGGCGGACCTGGGCAGCGGCGCGATGACGGGGCAGGCCCGCTACCGCGCGCTGTCCGCGGCCATCCGCAACAGGCGCGCCGCGCCCTTCCACGTGTCCATCCGCGGCGAGGACACGCTGGCGCTCACCTGGGACGACGTGACGCTGGAGGGCGCCAACACGTCGCTCCAGTACCACCTGCGGGTGGCTCCGGCGGACTTCGCGCGGGCCTACAACGCCGCGCAGCTGGCGACGGCGCCGGTGCTGGCGGTGTCCGGCAACTCGCCGCTCTTGCTCGGGCACCGGCTGTGGGACGAGACGCGGGTGGCGCTGTTCCGGCAGGCGGTGGACGACCGCGGCGAGCCGGGCGAGGGCGGCTTCCATCCGCACGCGCGCGTGTCCTTCGGGCACGGCTGGGTCCGCGAGGGGGCCCACGAGCTGTTCGCGGAAGCGGTGGCCCTGCACCCGCCGCTGTTGCCCGTGCTGGGGCGCGAGTCGCCGCTGGAGCGCGTGCGGGCCGGCGGGCTGCCGGGGCTGGACGAGCTGCGGCTGCACCAGAGCACGGTGTGGACGTGGAACCGCGCCATCTATGACCCCAAGGACTCCGGCCACCTGCGCATCGAGCTGCGCGCCCTGCCGGCCGGCCCCACGGTGGTGGACATGGTGGCCAACGGCGCCTTCCTCCTGGGCCTGACGCTGGCGCTGGCGGAGCAGGTGGACGCGCTGCTGCCCGCGCTGCCCTTCGTGCACGCGTACGGCAACTTCATCCGGGCGGCGCGCCAGGGGCTGGACGCGGAGCTGCTCTGGCCCGCGGACGCGGCGCCCAGCCCCAGGCCGGTGTCGGTGGTGGAGCTGGTACCCCGGCTGCTGCCGCTGGCGCACCGGGGGCTGGTGAAGGCCGGCGTGGACGCGGCCGAGGCGGACGCCATGCTGGGCATCATCGAGCGGCGCGTGGCGCTCGGGCGCACGGGCGCGCGCTGGCAGCGGCGGGAGCTGGCGCGGCTGGAGGCGCGGATGCCCCGCCCGGACGCGCTGGCGGCGATGCTGGAGCGCTACCTGCTCCACGCCGACTCGGGCGAGCCCCTGCATACCTGGCCGGTGGAGTAGGCCCGGCCCTCCGTTCCGGGGGCGGATTGCAGGAGGGTGCGCCGGCCGGTGAATATCCGCCTGCCTGCCACGTCAGCGGGCTGGCGGGACTCCCGCGCAGCCTTCCGCTCACCTCCCGGCCGCTCATGGTCCGACTCCTCCGACTGCTGCCCTTCCTGTTGCTGTGCGCCTGCACCTCCCTGCGCGGCCGCGCGGATGACCTCGCCCGCAAGGGGCAGTTCGTCGAGGCCGCCGCCATCTACGACGACCTCGTCAGCAAGACGCCCCACGACACGGAGCTCATCTCCGCCCGCGACGACTTGCGCAGGAAGGCGCTGGAGCAGCTGTTGGGCAATGCCCGGCGCTACCGGCTGGAGGGCCGCGACGAGGACGCGGAAGCAGACCTCCTGAGCTTCCTCGACCACCGCGCCCGGTGGAAGTCGCACCTCAACGGCGCGCTGGAGAGCTCGCTGCTGGAGGAGATGGGCGGGACGCACCAGCACCTGCGCACGCTCATCGGCGCCCCCGCCCAGAAGGGCGAGGCGCTGACGGCCGAGGCGTCGCTGATTCGCAAGCGACCGCTGCTGGCCCACCGGGAGATGGTCGTCATCCAGCGGGAGATGGAGAACGCGGTGCTCCAGAGCGGCAAGGACGCCTGCCAGCGGCTTCGCACCGTCAGCAGCGAGGACACTCCGCACTGGAAGGAGCTGGTGTTCCGCTACTGCTCCCACTGGCGCGAGTACGCGCCCCAGCCGCCCGCCGCGCCGGAGCTGTTCGGCCCCGCCTCCTTCGAGGGCGACATCTCCGGCCTGGACGAGGCCCAGGTGAACCGCCTGCGCGAGCGCCTGACGCGCGCCTTCGAGGCCTCACCCTGGTTCTCCCCCAACGCCACGCCCCGGACGGACTTCACGCTGGCCGGACGCTTCTCCACCTCGCGCGACAGCCAGAAGGTGGAGCTCACCGCGCCGTACTACGAGAAGGTGCCGTACACGGACCACGAGGACCGCACGGAGACAATTGAAGAGCCCTACACGGAGGAGGAGGAGTACACGGACGACAAGGGCGAGAAGAAGAAGCGCACCGTCACCAAGACGCGCAAGTACACCCGCACCTTCACCGTGGAAGTCACGAAGTTCCGCGACGTGGCGAGGACCTTCGAGTACCACGCGCTGCGCCTGTCCGTGGACCACCGCGTGGCCCTGTCCTCCTCCGGCGTGCTCGACGCGCGGCGCGGCCCCCTCACCGCCGTGCTCCAGGACCAGTTCTCCGAGTCCGGCTACGAGCACGACGTCTCCTTCTCCGACGCCAACGTGTCCCCCCAGCACGTGTCCTTCACGCCCCCTCACGCCTGGCTGGAGCAGCGCATGGCGCAGCTGGAGGGCGTCTTCTCCCGGGAGCTCGTGGAGCACTGGCGCGAGTCCTACTGCGCCCCGCCCACGCTCACATTGGACGACGCCGCCCGCTGTGCACGTGCCGGTGCCACGCTCCCCACCCCCGCTTACCGTGTTCTCTCTGAAGTCCTGGGTGAGGATGCGGCGCGGGTGCCACAACTCTACGCGTCACACTGACAAATCGACGTCTGGGCGACGACGCTCCGGTGTCATTCAGGACTGTGTGGATTGTTGAGGAAATCTGACGTGAAATACCCGCGAGTTCGGGCCTGACGCGGTGTCAAGCCCGCCCTCTCGTAGGACATTTCCAACCAGAGGACCGTATGCATCCAACCGAAGTCCGAAGTCGTCTCTCCCGGAAGACCGTCGCGCTGTGGATGGCCTCTTCCCTGGCGCTCGCCGGGTGCGGCGAGGCGGGCGGCGCGGAGGCCTCCGGCGGCGCCGAGCCGTACGCGACGCAGTCGCAGCGCCTGGACGAGAGCGGTGACGAGGGTGCCACCAGCGACCGTCGCATCATCGTCTACCAGACGCCGTCGCTGCAGCTGTACGCGGTGGACAAGAAGGGCCGCACCTGGCTGCTCGCGGAGCGCAGTGGCGCGCCGGTGCCGTCGCCGGATGGCCGCCAGGTGGCGTACTCGAAGCTGCCGGACTCGTGGGATGCGGGCGACCCGGTGACGAGCGCGGAGTTGCACGTGTATGACACGCGCTCGGGACAGGGCGTGCGGGTGACGCGCGGCAATGACGACACCGAGCCGGTCTGGACGCCGGACGGCCGCAACCTGCTGTTCCAGTCCACGAAGCGCTCGGGGATGGCGTCGCTCTGGAAGGTGAAGGAGACCGGCGTCGACCTGGAGCAGGTGACGAACGAGGACTGCACCGGGAGCAGCTCCGATTACGTCCCCAACCCGCTCTCGAGCACCACGGTGGAGTGGGACGCGGACCGTCGCATCATCGTCTACAGCACCACCAGCCTGACCAATGGCGACGTGCGCGTCATCCGCTTCGACCGCTCGCTCAACGTGGTGGAGGCCTACAGCCTGGGCGAGGGCTACGCGCCGAAGTGGACCGACCACGGCACCGTCGTCTTCTCGCGCGACGTGGATGGCCAGGTCGTCACCATCGAAGTCAGCGTGGACTGAGTGGAAGCAGCGCGGGGCCGCGACGCGGCAGCCCGCGTGCAGTGACGTGAAGCAGGGCAGCGAAGCAGCAGGATGAAGAGCAGTGGCCGCAGGCGGGCCGGCGCGGAAGCAGCGGAGCGCAGGCGCCCGTGGGGAGGGGCAACGGAGGCCCTCCCTCGCCGCGGCCGGGCTTCATCTCCCGTCGTGAGGCACGTGCGACGCCGGGCGCCCGGAAGGTCCGGGCTCAGCCCTCGTCTTCGGCGCCCCGGCGGAGGCCGAGCATGCGCCGCAGCTCGCGCGCGGACTGGCGGCTCACCTCCACCGCGTGGCCCCGGACGGTGCGCGCCAGGTAGCCGCCCGTGTCCAGCGGCTCCAGCCGGGTGACGTGGGACAGGTTCAGGAGCGCGCGCCGGTGGACGCGGTGGAAGCGCTCCGCGGGCAGCTTCTCCGCCAGCTCGTTGAGGGTGAAGTCGGTGAGGAAGTCGCCCTGGCCGGTGAACACCGTCACCAGCTCGTCCTCCAGCGCCGCGTGCGAAATCGTCTCCGGGTCCACCAGGACGATGCCCTGCCGCGTGGGGATGGGCAGCCGCCCCAGTCCGCGCGAGGCCGGAGCCGCCGCTCCCTTCTCCGTGCCGGCGGGGGCCGGACTCTCGCGCGCGGGCTCCTCCAGCCGGGCGCGCGCGCGCTCCAGCGCCTTCTGCAGGCGCGCGGGCTCCACGGGCTTGAGGACGTAGTCCACGGCGCCGTGGTTGAAGGCCTCCACGGCGTGCTCGGCGTGGGCGGTGCAGAGGATGACGCGGGGGCGCCCCTCCGGCATCAGGGCCAGCGCGTCCAGGCCGCTGAGGCCGGGCATGTGGATGTCCAGCAGCACCACGTCCACGCCCCCGGCGCGCACGGCGGTGAGGACGGCCTCTCCGTCCGCGGCCTCGCCGCACAGCTCCACATCCGGGAAGGCGGCCAGCAGGCGCGACAGGCGCTTGCGGGCGAGCAGCTCGTCATCGGCGACGAGGACACGCAGACTCTGACTCACGTGACGACTCCAGGCAGGGGGCCCGAGCGGGGCAGGATGACGGTGACGCGGGTGCGCGCTTGCGCGCTCTCCAGCGTGAGGCGGGCCCTGCCGCCATAGGCCAGGGCCAGGCGGCGCTCCACGGTGGGCAGGCCGGCGCTGCCCTCGCGCGGGCCCTTGGAGGCGCCGGGGTTCTCAATCGCCACCTCCACCTCGTCGCCGCGCACGGCGATGTCCAGCGACAGGCGGCCCCGGTGGCCGGCGGCGGGGCCGTGCTTCACGGCGTTCTCCGCCAGCGGCAGCAGCACCAGTGGCGGGACGGGCAGGTCCCCCACACCGGAAGGAACGTTCATTCCGAGCTGGAAGAGGTCCGGGTCTCTCAGCAGGTGCAGCTCGAAGAGGGTGCGGACGAGCTCCAGCTCCTGGGACAGGGGCCAGGTGGCGCTGCGCACGCCGGCGAGCACCGAGCGGAGCATGGTGGACAGCCGCAGCACGGCGGCCTCGGCGACGGCGCCGTCCTCGCGGCACCACTCGGCGATGGCGTTCAGGGTGTTGAAGAGGAAGTGCGGGTCCAGGTGGCTGCGCAGCGCGAGCAACTGCGCCTGCTCCGCCTCCAGGGCGAAGCGCGCGGCGCGGGCCCGCTCCCGCACCAGGCTCTCCTCGAAGCCGATGTCCCGCCCCAGGCCCCAGCCCCCCACGAGGAAGAGGGCGCCGCACACCGCGAGGTTGAGGCGCTGGGTGAGGAAGGTGGGCCCCATGCCGAGCAGCTTCGGCAGCACGAAGCCGGAGGTGAGCACCACGCCGACACCCACGGTGCAGTACAGCAGCAGGCGGATGCCGCCGTGGCTCAGGTCCAGCCCCTCCGGGAAGAGGAAGCGGTAGGAGACGGGCGCCACGGCCACGAACAGCAGGCACATCAGCACGCCCAGGTACACGGCCAGCGGCTCGTGGCTGAAGCGCCCCTGGGCGGCCACGAGCGGCGCGGCCACCAGGAGGATGGGCAACAGCCTCCGGGGCTCCACGAGGGCCCGCCACGTGGCACGGACGATGGATGCTTCCGACTTCTCCGACATGCGCCAGCGGGAGCCTACCCCGCCGGGGCGCTCAGCGCGCGGGGCCCTCCTCCAGCTCGGTCTCCATGACGTCCAGCACCATGCTGCCGGCGAGGACGATGGGGAAGAGGAGGATGGCCGCGAGGACGAGGAGGGGGGAGGGGAGGGCAAGCATGATGGGCTCCTGACTCCGGGAAGCATGCCTTTGCAGTCTGACGCGTCTTCCCTGGCTGTGCTGACGCTCCCGGCCCGAGCGGTCGCTAACGGACAACGAAGGGTCGCCCGGGCTATTTCCGCGACGCCTACACCGCCCCGGCGAGCGCGTCCGCGAGCTGCGCCCCGTTGCGGATGCAGTCATTGAGGCCCACGCCCTTGTAGGCGTTGCCCGCCAGGTGGAGGCCCGGCCAGCGCTGGAGCGCCGCGTCGATGGCGGACATGCGCTCCAGGTGTCCCACGTTGTACTGGGGAATGCCGCGCTCCCAGCGGATGACCTCCCTGAAGGACGGGGTCGCCGTCACCCCCGCGAGCGCCTGGAGCTCCTCGCGGGCCAGCGCCACCAGCGCGTCCTCGTCCTGCTTCACCAGCTCGGGCTGGCGCGCCCCGCCCACCATGCACGTGTAGAGCACCCGCCCGCCCTCCACGCGGAAGGGGAACGTGGTGGACGCGTGGATGGCGCCCAAAAGCCGCCGTCGCTCGCCCGAGGGCACGAGGAAGCCGAAGCCGTCCGGCGCGGGCGTCGTCCCCGCGTCGAAGCCCAGGTGCACGACGGCGATGGGCGCGTATTCGATGCCCGCCACCTGCGCGGCGAGCGTCGCGTCCAGCGGCCGCAAGAGCCCCGTGGCCACGTGCGAGGGCACCGCCAGCACCACGTGCTTCGCGGACAGCTCCGCGCCGCGTCCGTGCTCGTGCACCCGGAGCCGCCAGCCGTCCTCGCGCCGCTCCAGTGCCTCCACCGTGGCACCCAGGTGCGCCGCGTCGCCCAGCGCCGAGGCCAGCGCGTCGATGAGCGTCTGCAGGCCGCCGTCGAACGTGCTCAGCGCGCCGCTCAGCTTCGGCGCCGGGGCCGCGCCTCCCGTGGCGCCCGCGAGCAGCGCCTTCTGCGCCTTCTGCGCGCGGATGGCGCCGAGGATGAGGCTGCGGTGCTCGCGCTCCAGCTTCACCAGGGGAGGGAAGGTCGCCGCCACGCTGAGCCGCTCCACGTCGCCCGCGTAGATGCCCGTCTGCACCGCGTCCAGCAGCACCTGTGTCGCCGTGCGCCCCAGGTGCCGGCGGCCGAAGTCCGCCAGCGACTCGTCCACGCCCCGGGGCGCGCGGCCGGTGAACAGCTCCCCCATGACGCGCAGCTTCGCGCCGAGCGGAAGGATGTCCGAGCCGAGGAACGCGGGGGGAGAGGCCGGCACGGACCTGAGTCGGCCGCGCGTGTACACATAGCGACGCTTCGCCGCCGGGTCGGCCGCGCGGATGCGTCCTTCCAGGCCGAGGGCCGCCGCCAGCTCGCGCGTGGCCGGCTCGCGGTCCAGGAAGCTGTTCGGCCCCTGCTCCACGAGGTACCCCCCTCGCGCACGCGTCCCCACCGCGCCACCCAACCGGGCCGAGGACTCCAGGAGCACGCAATCCCTACCGCGCGAGCGCAACCGGTGCGCTACAACGAGTCCTGAAATCCCGCCTCCCACGACGACGACACTCATCGGGTTGTCCTTCCATGCCCAGTGCATTCAAACACCATCACGCAACCCCCACCTGTGAGCAGGGCTTCCGGTGACCAGCATGCACTCCCCATTCACACTCCCCACTCGTCAACAAGCGCGTTTTGCCAGCGCGGTCCATTCGGCGCGTTAATGCCTCTCATGCGCTACGTCATCACCGGAGCAAGTCGGGGAATCGGGCTCGAGTTCGTCCATCAGCTCCTGCGGCGAGGGGACACCGTCGACGCGGGGGTGCGCTCGCCCGAGGGCGCGAAGCGGCTGGAGCCGCTGGCGCGCGAGGTGGGCAACCGCCTGCGCATCCATGCGCTCGACGTGGAGGACGACGCCAGCATCCGCTCGTTCGCCGCGGACGTCTGCGCCGCGCCGGTGGACGTGCTCATCAACAACGCCGGGGTGCCCGGCCTGTGGTGCGCCCTCTCCGACGTGGACTACGTGGACCTGACGCGCACCTTCGCCATCAACGCCCTGGGGCCGCTGCGCGTCACCTCCGCGCTCTTGCCCGCGCTGCGCCGCGGCGGCGTGCGCAAGGTGGCCCACGTCAGCTCGCGCATGGGCTCGGTCTCCGACAACACCGAGGGTGGGGCCTACGCGTACCGCATGTCCAAGGCCGCGCTGAACATGGGCGTGCGCACGCTGGCCAACGACTTGCGCGCGGAGGGCTTCACCACCGTGGTGCTCCACCCCGGCTGGGTGCAGACGGACATGGGCGGGCCGCAGGCGCCCCTGCCGGCGTCGGACTCCGTGCGCGGCATGCTGCGCATCATCGACGGCATGGGGCCGGAGCACACCGGCCGCTTCTTCGACTACCAGGGCGCGGAAGTCCCCTGGTAGGGCGCCAGCCGCCGGAGGCATTACGGGTACAGCATCTCCGTGCGCCAGCCGTCACCCTCGCGCAGGTAGACGTGCCTGTCGTGGAGCCGGCTGGGGCGGGAGTGCCAGAACTCGATGCGGTCCGGCACCACGCGGAAGCCGGACCAGTGCGGCGGGCGGGGCACCTGCTTGCCGGCGTGGCGCGCCTCCACCTCCGCCACCCGCGCGTCCAGCTCGTCGCGGGAGGGCAGGGGGCGGCTCTGGAGGCTGGCCCAGGCGCCCACCTGGCTGCCGCGCGCCCGGCTGTGGAAGTACGCGTCCGCCTCCGCGTCGGACACGCGCTCCACCCGGCCCTCCACCCGCACCTGCTCCTCCAGCGGCGCCCAGTGGAAGCACAGGGCGGCGAAGGGGTGCGCCAGCAGCTCGCGTCCCTTGCGGCTCTCGTAGTTGGTGAAGAAGACGAAGCCGCGCGCATCGAAGTCCTTCAGTAGCACCACGCGCGCGCTGGGGCGGCCGCCGTCGCCGACGGTGGCCACCACCATGGCGTTGGGGTCCACGGGGACGGCCTTCTTCGCCCGCTCGAAGAGGTCCGCGAAACGCTGGATGGGGTCCGGTGGAATATGCACGTTTGAAACATAGGGGACGGCCGCCCCGGGCGCACGTTCGCGGTTGACTCATGCCGGCCACACGTCAATGTGGGCCCATGAAGATTCTCTTCATCTCCTCGGAGGTGGCGCCCTTCTCCAAGACGGGGGGCCTGGGAGACGTGGCCGGGGCCCTGCCCGCCGCGCTCGCCTCGCTGGGCCATGACGTGAAGGTCGTCACCCCGCGCTACCGCGACGTGCGCGACACCTCCCGGCTCACCCCCACCGGCCAGTCGCTGGTGGTGCGCCTCCCCTCCGGCGAGGCGTCCGGCCCCATCCTCTCCGCCCGCCTCTCGGAGAAGCTGGAGGTCCTCTTCCTGGAGAACGAGCACTTCTACGGCAACCGCGCCGGCCTCTACGGCGACGCGTGGGGCGAGTTCGGCGACAACGCGCGGCGCTTCGCCTACCTCTCGGTGGGCGCGCTCCAGGCCGCGCAGCGGCTGCGCTTCGTCCCGGACATCGTCCACGCCAACGACTGGCAGACGGGCCTCGCCCCGGTGGCGCTCCAGCGCGGCTTCCGCAACACCGCGCTGTCGCGCGCGAAGAGCGTCTTCACCATCCACAACCTGGCCTACCAGGGGCAGTTCCCCAAGGGCGTCATGGACGAACTGGGGCTGCCCTGGGACTTGTTCACCTCCGAGGGCGGGCTCGAGTTCTACGACGCGGTCAACTTCCTCAAGGGCGGGCTCGTCTTCTCCGACGCGCTCACCACGGTGTCGCCCACCTACGCGCGCGAAATCCAGGCGCCGGAGCAGGGCTACGGGCTGGACGGCCTGTTGCGCCGCCGCGCGCACCGGCTGCACGGCATCCTCAACGGCATCGACGCGCACGAGTGGGACCCCCAGGCGGACCCCGTCCTCCCGGCCCGCTACGGCCCGCGTGAATTGCAGGGCAAGGCGGTGTGCAAGCGCGAGCTGCTCAGGCGCTTCGGGCTGCCGGACGGGGACGCGCCGGTGTTCGCCATCGTCAGCCGGCTGGCGTGGCAGAAGGGCATGGACCTCTTGCTGGACGTGCTGCCCACCGCGCTCCAGGCGGACATCCGCTTCGTGGGCATCGGCAGCGGGGAGGGCCCGCTGGAGGACGGCCTGCGCGCGTTGCAGGCCCGTCACCCGAAGCAGATGGCCGTGCACATCGGCTTCGACGCGGCGCTGTCGCACCTGGTGGAGGCCGGCGCGGACTTCTTCCTCATGCCCAGCCGGTACGAGCCGTGCGGGCTGAACCAGATGTATTCACTTCGTTACGGAACGGTGCCCATCGTCCGGGCCACGGGGGGACTGGTGGACACCGTGGAGGGCGGGCTGGACGGCACCGGCCTCCTCTTCGAGGCGTTCCACCCCGCCGCCCTCCTGGCGGCCATCCGCCGGGCCCTCGCCCTCTACGCGGACCCGTCCCGGCTGGAGGAGTTCCGGCGCCGGGGCATGGAGAAGGACTTCTCCTGGGACGCTTCCGCCCGGAAATACGAGGCCGTCTACGCCGCCCTCATGGCGGAATAGTGGGTGCGGACGGAAATTCGCAGTAGTCTTGTCGCGTGGCGGAAGCTCCGGACCTGGGCGGTTATGAGGTGGTCGGCCGGTTGGCCGTAGGCGGCATGGCGGAGGTGTACCAGGCGCGTGCCCGGGCCACCACGCAGCGCTCGCCAGGCGAACCGGAAGAAGTCGTCATCAAGCGACTGCACCCCTCGTTCCGCAGTGACACCGCGTACGTCAAGGCGTTCGTCGACGAGGCGAAGCTGACGGTGCGCCTGCGCCACCCGCACATCGTCCGCACCTACCGCCTCTTCAAGGCGGGGCCGGACTACCTCATGGTGCAGGAGCTCGTCAGTGGCCGGACGCTCGGCTACATGCAGGAGCTGCTCATCAAGGCCGGCGCGGCCATGCCGCCCGAGTCCGCCTGCTACATCGCCTGGTGCCTGGCGAAGGCGCTCGACTACATCCACCGGGCGAAGGTGGGGGAGAACGGCGCCACCATCGTCCACCGCGACGTGAATCCGGCCAACGTGCTGCTGGGCATCAACGGCGACGTGAAGCTCACCGACTTTGGCGTGGCGGAGGTGGAGGGGCTGATGCGCGGCGACGCGGGCGCGCTGCGCGGCACGCTGCCGTACATGAGCCCGGAGCAGGTGCTGGGCCAGCCGGTGGACGCGCGCACGGACCTGTACGCGCTGGGCGTCATCCTCTGGGAGCTGTGGGCCAGCCGCCGCCTGCACTCCGGGGACAACGAGGCGGACCTGATGCACCGGGTGCGCGACGCGCGGGTGCCGCTCCTGTCCTCGGTGGCGCCGGACCTGCCGGACTACGCGGTGCAGGTGGCGCGCAAGGCGCTCTTCGCGGACCGGGCGCGGCGCTTCCAGACGGCCGCGGAGTTCCTCAAGGCGCTCGAGGCGCTGTCCAAGCGCGCGGGCTGGCCCCTGACGGTGGAGGCGCTCCAGCCTCTGCTGGGTGGCTGAGCCGCGTGCGCCGCGCCCCGACGGCGCCAGGTGGCGAGGGCGCTCCGGCCTCCGCTGGTGAGTCGATGCCGAGGCGCCGCGCCTCGACGGCGCCGGGTGGCGAGGGCGCTCCGGCCTCCGCTGGTGAGTCGATGCCTAGGCGCCGCGCCTCGACGGCGCCGGGTGGTGAGGGCGCTCCGGCCCCCGTGAGCAGGTCGAGGCCCATGCGCCGCGCCGTCATCGCCCTGCTGTGTGGCGGCGTCCTGTCCGGGTGCCTGGGCTCGGTGCCCTTCCGGCCGCGTGCCTATGACGAGGCCGTGCGCGTGGACTCCGTCGCCGTGGACTTCCGGCCGGACGGCTCGGGCGTGCTGGACCTGGGGCTGGAGGTGGCCAACCCGTCCTCGGACGCCGCGAGCGTGTCCGCCGTGGACTTCGAGCTGCGGGTGGACGGGCGGCGCGTGGCCACGGGCACGCAGCAGGTGGCCGTGGCGCTGCCCGCGGACGGGCGCCTGCCGCTGCGGGTGTTCTTCCCGCTGGCCAGCGAGGCGTCCACGGGCGGCGCGGAGCCGGTGTCGCGCCGGGTGCGGGTGAGCGGCGGCGTGGTGCTGCGCTTCGGCGGCACGGAGCGGCGCGCGCCCTTCGACGACACGCGCGCGCTGCCCCTGGCGTACGTGCCGCCGCTGAACGGCCCGGAAGGGGACTGACGCTTCAGCTCTTCGCGGTGACGCTCTCCACGCGCGTGTCGCGGACGCCGGAGTCCTTGCCGTCGCGAGGAGGGCCGTCGCGGGGCTCGCGGCCGTCCTTCCCGTCGCGCCCGTCCTTGCCGGTGGCGGACTTCAGGCGGGACATGCGCACGCGGTCGATGCGCGGCCCCTCCTTGGTGGCGACGACGAACTGCCAGCCGTTGTAGGTGAAGCGCTCGCCCACGTCCGGCAGGTGGCCGGCGAGCGACGACAGGTAGCCGCCGAGCGTGTCGAAGTCGCCCTCGGGCAGGGGGAAGCCGAACGCCTGGGTGAAGGTGTCCACCTCCAGCGAGGCCTCCACGAGGAAGCTGCCGTCAGCCAGCTTCTCCACCTGCTTCTCCTCCACCTCGAACTCGTCGCCGATGTCGCCGACGATTTCGCGGAGGATGTCCTCCAGCGTGACGATGCCCATGAAGCCGCCGTACTCGTCGACGACCATGGCCATGTGGATCTTCCGCTTCTGCATGTCCCGCAGCAGGTCCCCCACGGGCTTCAGCCAGGGCACGAAGTGGGCGGGGCGGATGATGTCCTGGAGGACGATGAGCTCCGGGTGCTGGAGCAGGGGGATGATGTCGCGCGCGTGCAGCACGCCGATGATGTGGTCCACGTCGTCCCGGTAGACGGGGATGCGCGAGTGGTTCTCCTCGGCCAGCAGCCGCAGCAGCTCGTCGGTGGAGACGGTGATGTCCACGGTGATGACGTCCGTGCGCGGCACCATGACGTCGCGGCAGCGCTTGTCGGACAGCTCGAAGATGGAGCGGATGAGCTGCGGGGCGCTCTTGTCCACCTCGTTCTTCGCGGCCTGCGCAGCCAGGAGCTTCTCCAGCTCCTCCAGCGGCGGCGGCGGGGGCTCGAAGCGCAGCGTGCGGCCGAAGGTGCGCGCCACCAGGTTGAGCAGGCTCAGCGTCAGCCGCATGGGCGGGTAGAGCACGAGCACCAGCAGCGACACCACGCCGGACAGCCGCAGCGCCCAGCGCTCCGGGTTGGCGTTGGCCAGCCCGCGCATGGTGACTTCCATGAGGCTGGCCAGCACGCCCACGAAGAGGGCGCCCGCGGCCACGGTGGCCACGGGCAGCCACGCGGCCTCCCCGTACTGGGTCATGTCCAGCATGCGGGGCGGGACGAAGGCGCCGATGGCGGCGGCGAGGAAGCCGCTGAGCAGGGTGCCCAGCCGCAGCGCGGTGGCGGTGGCCTCGCGGTTCGTCTTGTGCCGATAGACTCGGCGGCTCGCCGCGCCGGGCTGCGACTCCACCAGCTCCTGGGCGCGCAGGTCCGACGTCCCGTAGAGCGCGGACTCCGCGGCGGCGACCAGGGCCCGGATGAAGCACAAGGCCAGGCAGGCGACCCAGAGGGTCCAGGTAGGCATAGAGGCTCTCTCTTATCCCGTGCTAGGGGTACGCACCACCCCGCCGGAGCCCCCATGCCCGCTCGCATGTACGCCGTTGGAGCACTCCTGGCCCTCCTCCCGGCCCTGGCCGGCGCCTGGCCGGTGGACCTGTCCGTCCCGCTGGAGCCCGGGAAGGAGCGCTTCCACAAGCTGTCCACCGTGGACTGGGTGGAGGTGGAGGATGGCTCCGTGGCCACCGCGGAGGTGCTCCCCGGCAGCAACGAACTGTTGCTCACCGGGCACTCGACGGGCCGCACGCTCCTCCTCCTGTATGCCGGGGGGCGCTTCGCGGTGTGGCGCCTCACGGTGGGGACCCCTCCGCCGGAGGACGTCGCGCCCCGGCTGGCCGCAGCGCGCAAGGCGTGCCCCGACTTGAAGACGACGGAGGGCGCGGAGCGCGGCCTGTCCGCCACGGTGAAGGACGCCGCGTGCCGCACGGCGCTGATGGAGCTCTTGCGCACGGACGCGTACGTGGCGCGCGAGCTGGAGCTGACCTTCGACGTGGCCGTGCTCCAGGAGCAGCTCGCGTCGGTGGGGGTGGGGCTCCAACCCCTGGGGTTGGAGGCGCGCTACAGCGGCGCGGGCATCGTGCTGTCCGGCACGGCGACGCCCCAGGTGCACCACCGCGCGCTGTGGGAGCTGTTCCGCCGCTCCGTGGGCCGCGTGCCCCTGAATGACGAGGTCCAGGTGAAGGCCCCCGAAGCGCCCGTGGCGGCGCCGGACGCGGGGCCGGCCGTGGAGGTGGAGGCGCCGGTTCCGGTGGAGGTGCTGCCTCCACCGCGGAAGCGGAATCGCAAGCCGTGAGCGCGGGTGCGCGTGCTGCCTCACGCGTGGGCATCTTGAGGTATGACGACGGGCCTCTACCCCGAGGGAAGGAGCCCGATGATGTCCGTGGTCCGGCTGACTTCGCAGGCGCTGGTGCTGGGCCTGTTGCTGCTGACGCCCCCAGGCGCGCTCGCGCAGGATGATGGCGAGGCGAGAGTCATTCCCATGGAGGAGGCGGAGCGGGGCTGCCCGGTGAAGCCGGACGTGGTGCCCTTCACCTCGCGCACGCTGGTGGGGCTGGCCGGCTCGGGCTGGCTGGCGCACCAGGCCATCATCCCCCCCGCGAAGGACACCTTCTTCCGGGGCGGCGAGGCCCTCCGTGCCGGCGTGAAGCTGGTGCCGCCGGAGGACGTGCGCAAGCTGGGTGCACCGGACCCGGCCGTGCCGCTGTGGGTGTTCGGCAAGGCGGACGCGCCTGCGTGCCGCGCGGTGCCCATCACCTGGTGGGCGGTGCGCATGGGCACGGACGAGGACCGCAAGACGTACCTCATGGCGGAGCTGGAGGTGGGGTGCGACTTGCTGCCCCCGGGCCGGCTGTCCGGCACGCCGGTGGCAGTGCGCCAGAAGGACGCGCCCAACGGGTGCAAGCTGCGCCGGGCGAATGACAACGACACGGGGCGCGCGGGCGTGGGGATGCCGCTGGAGGTGATGGACTTCGTGCCCTCGCGCGACTGCGAGGCCCCCGAGTGCATGCGGCTGTGGGAGAGCTTCGGCAGCCGGTGGGACGACGGCAGCGCGGTGACGGACCTCACGGTGTCGTGGATGGAGCGCAAGGGGAAGAAGGACCCGTGTGACTGGCACACGGAGGACTTCTCGATTCTGCTGCTGCGCCCGCCCGACGCGATGGCGCCGATGCAGCTGAAGTCCGGCGGCGCCTTCTTCGGGGCGCTGTACGACAGCACCGGCCTGCGCACCGTGCTCAGCCGCAACCTGGGCGTCGTCTACGTGCATGACGTGGCGAAGCCGAAGGCGGCGCCGAAGTCCGTGCGCTATGGCAGCCCCTCCGAGGAGGACCTCCTCACGGCGAAGCGCACGCTGTCTCCGTGCAAGCGGCTGTAAGCGGCGGGCCTCGCCACGAGGCCGCCGCCACCAGTAAGGCACGGCAGCGCTCCGCACTCCGGGCGCTGCCGCGTCGCTGCTCAGGCGAAACCCAGACAGTCCATCAGTTGAGGCACTCGCAACGCCAGTCGCCGTCGCCGTACTCGATGCACGCGCCGCCGAAGGGGGCGCAGTAGTCCCTGCAGAACGTGAGGTTGGTCGGGTTGCACCGGACGTTCGTCTTCGGCTCGGTCGGCCGGGCAAATGCGGTGTTCACACCAAAGCCAACGACGGCACCCACTCCGACCACTGCGACCAGCTGCAGTACGCCTCGGACCTGACGGTTCATGGTTGTCCCTCGGGTTGTCAGGTGCCCCTCCGGCACCTGGATGTGCGGTGGCCCGCACCCTGTCTGAATAGGGTTTTGTGATTGCAATTGCAATCACGGACTTGTGGATGATGTCTGTTCTGGTGATGGGGCCTTTTGCTGGTATGGCTGTTCGTCTGGCTTTGCCATGGGCGGTGTGGGGGTTTGGTGTTGGTGCGGTTTTGCTGTCTGGGTTGTGATTCCAGGGCCTGTGTCCGACGCCAGGGGACGGGTGGCGCCGGATGTGTGTGCGGGGCGGCCTGGGAGCCTTGGGCGGGCCTGGGACGCATGGCCCGCTCTCTGGCTCGTTCCACGGCCGGGCGTGCGTGCCGGGCCCGCCAGGAGCAGGCACACGCCCTACCGTTGAGGGCCATGAGCCCCCTCTCCCTCTCCGCGAAGCTGCGTTCCTGGCTCGGTTCGAGCCGGCTCCCCGTTCCCCTCCTGCTCACGGTCTCCGCCTGTGGGCTCGGGGCGCCCCGGCCGCGCGGCCTGCGTGCGCTCACCGTGGTCCCCGTGCTGCTGGGGCTGGCGTCCCTGGGGGTGCTCGGCTGGAAGGCCGCTCAGTTCCGCAAGCCGGCGTCGGGCGTGCCCGGCACGCCGCGCTCCAGTGTTCCCTTCGCCTTCACCTGGCAGATGTCCGAGGAAATCACCGCGTCCGCCGCGTCCGGGCACTGAGGCCCCGGGCGGCTTCTCAGGTCGGCGCCGCTTCCGTCCACTTCCCGCGGCGGGTGGGCTCCTTCAGCGCGCGGGCGAGCGCCGCGAGGAAGCGCTTTCGCGGCCACTGCTCCGCGCCGAAGCGCGCGAGGTGCTCGGTCTCCACCTGGCAGTCGACGAGCTGGAAGCCCCACGACTTGAAGCGCTCCACCGACGCGACGAAGGCCACCTTCGACGCGTCCGGCGCCAGCGCGAACATGCTCTCCCCGAAGAAGGCCGCGCCCAGGGACACGCCGTACAGGCCGCCCTTCAGCTCGCCCTGGGCCCACGCCTCCACCGAGTGCGCGAAGCCCAGCTCGTGCAGCGTGACGTAGGCGCGCAGCATCTCGTCGGTAATCCACGTGCCCGTCTGCCCGGGGCGCGGCGCGCGGCCGCACTCCTCGATGACGCGCTCGAAGGCCGTGTCGTAGCGCACCTCGTAGGCGCCGCGGGCCATCGTCTTGCGCAGCGAGCGGCCCACGTGCAGCAGGCCCGGCTCCAGCACGAAGCGCGGGTCCGGCGAGTGCCAGAGGATGGGGTCCCCCTCGCTGTACCAGGGGAAGATGCCGCGCGAGTACGCGGCCAGCAGCCGCTCCGGCCGCAGGTCGCCCCCCACCGCGAGCACGCCGCTCTTGTCGGCACGCTCCGGAGGGGGGAACAGCTCCGGGTGCTCGTCACTCAGAAGGTAGATGGGCACGCGCGCGGCATTCTACCGGGACACGTTCAGCTTCACCTCACCGGACAGCGAGTAGGGCACGCGCATCAGCGGCGCGGTCAGCTCGCCCGTCACCCCGTAGGGCAGCACGCCCTTGGCGATGAGCGCCTTCACGTCCGGGCCATACGTGTCCTTCGTCACCGCCACCTCCACCGGGTACACCCCCGTGGCGGACGCATCCACACTGTCCGCCTGGGCGAGCGTCCCCGTCTCGAGCTTCTTTCCCGCCACGGACACCTGGAACGTCATCCCCTCCAGCTTCAGCGGGAAGGGGTTGGGGTTGCGCACACCCAGGCGGAGGTTGATCTGGACTTCCTCGGGCGAGTAGCGCGCCCCGTCCAGCTCCTCCACCACCACCGTGGGCAGGCGGGGCACGCGCGCCGCGCGGCTGGCGGCGAAGGGGACCTTCTCCTCCTGGTCTCCCGAGCGCACCACCAGCGTGCCCCGCAGCGCGAGCAGCAGCGTGCCGCCCTGGGCGCTCAGCCGCGTCAGGTCCTCGGCGTTCTTCACATAGGGGGCGCGCTCCTCGAAGGAGATGTCCGCGGGCACGCCCGGCTCCAGCCGCACGTCCAGCTTCGCGCTCCCTGTCTTCACCACCTGGCCGTCCGAGACGAGCTCGTAGTCCGCCCGCTCCACCACGCCGGAGGCGGGGCTGGCCACCTGGGCGCGGTAGCGCACGGCGGCATCGGTGATGCCCTGGGACAGGACGGTGGTCTCCTGGGAGGTGAGGACGGCCGGTCCCGAGGGCTTCGTGGGTGCCGAGGCACACCCCAGGCCCAGGGTGAGCAGGGCGGACAGCAGGAAGAGGGGCGAAGTCGAGCGCATGGCGTTAGACATTGTGGCCACCCTGGGGACCGACCCAAGGACTTTTCCGCTAGACTGTCCACCACTCGTGGCCCGACGCCGCCCCAACTTCAACAAGACGCTCCGCACCCTCATCCGCGACATCGCGGCGAAGATGCCGGAGTTCGGCCATGTGAAGCCGGGCCGCATCCTGGTGGTGGCCGGCGAGGCGCGCCGGGCCTCCCGCGGCACCGTGAAGCCGCTGTGCTTCCGGGGCGGCAAGAGCACGGACCGCACCGGCCGCCGCAAGCCCATCATCCGGATTCGCGGCAAGCGGATGCTCTACTGCATCACCCTGCGGCCCCTCTTCTTCCGCGCCTCCACCGCCCAGGCCCGGGTGGAGACGGTGCTGCACGAACTCTTCCACCTGTCGCGCCGCTTCGACGGGACGCTGCACTCCGGCCGGCGCCACGCGGTGCTGGGCAAGGCCTTCTCGCGCAAGCTGGGGCCGCTGGTGCGCCGCTACCTCAAGCTGTGCCCGCCGGAGCTGCTCACCGAGCTGGCCCACAGCGGCGAGGTGCGCGTCCTCCAGTGGCTGGAGCGCCCCGGGTCCGCCTACCTCCCCGGCACCCACCGCCGCGTGCGCCGCGTCTACACCGAGGACCAGCTCTACTACGGCATCGCCCGCATGGTGACGCGCAAGTCCCGCGCGGCGCGTGAGGCGCAGGCTCGCGCCAAGGTCCACTGAGTCACCCCTGTTTGCCGTCCGCCAGGGGTGGAGTTGGGCTTGATGGTTGACTCTGATAATCAGTATCAATATCATCCGTGCCGTTTTCGAGCCACGGAGCCGGGATGCGCGAGGGATGCCAGCCAGAGGGCGGGGACGGGGAGCTGCGGTGTCTGTGCGGCAGCCTCCTGGCGCGGCTGGTGCCCGGGGGCGTGGAGCTGAAGTGCCGGCGGTGCCACCGCACGCGCGTGGTGCCGCTGGAGCGGACGCCGGAGGGCGGAGTGGAAGGCGGGCGGGGCGAAGGCCGCTGAGCGCGAGGTGTGAGTGGCGGCGGAGGGTGGGCGCGGGAGAGGCCGCTGGGCGCGAGGTGGCGTGGTGGGGCCGCTGAGCGCGAGGTGTCGCGGCAGAGGCCGCTGAGTCCGTGTAGTCACCGGGCCTCCGGGCCCGGAAGTGGTGTCTTTCCTGAGGCCAGAGGCCCTTGAGCCCAGCGCCCTACGGGGTCTCCTACAGGAGGCCCGCCGGCCGTGAGCCGGAGGACGCGGTATGTCCTGGCGCGGGTGTCTTCTCATCCTGGCGTGTGCCCTGCCGCTGGCGGCGTGGGGTGAGGCTCCGTCGGCCGCGGATGGCGGCGTGGACGCGCTCGCGGATGGCGGCGTGGACGCGCCCGCGCCCGTGCCCGCGCCAGCGCCCGAAGTCGAGGCGGACGCATCCGCCGTGCAGCAGACGGTGGTGACGGCCTCGCGCTCAGCGGAGCGGCTGGGCGAGACGCCGGTGGCCACGGAGGTCATCACCCGCGCGGACATCCTGGTGAGCGGAGCGCGCAACGCGGCGGAGCTGCTCGCGGCGCACCCGGGGCTTCAGGTCGTGCACTCCTTCTCCGGGGCGACGCTCCAGATTCAGGGGCTCGGGTCCGAGTACGTGCTGGTGCTGGTGGACGGCGAGCGCGTCGCCGGGCGGGTGGCCGGAGGCGTGGACCTGTCCCGGCTGTCGCTGGAAGACGTCGAGCAGGTGGAAATCGTCAAGGGCCCCTCGTCGGCGTTGTACGGCAGCGACGCGGTGGCCGGCGTGGTGAACCTCATCACCCGGCGCGCGCGGCGGCCCCTGGGCGCGGAGCTGCGTGCCTCCTACGGAAGCCTGAGCCGGCTGGAGCTGGACGGCACGGGCGAGGCCCGGGGCGACGGCTGGGGCGTGCGGCTCAGCGGCGGCCTGCAGCGCTCGGACGCGTACGACCTGGAGCCCGCGGACGTGGGCACCACGGGCAGCAGCCTGGAGGGCTTCGACGTCTCCGCGAAGGGGGACCTGCGCGCCGACAGCGGCCATGTGCTGGAGGGGAGCGCGTCCTACTCGCGGCGCACGCAGCGGGGCGTGGACCTGGGCGTGGCGGGCGCCATCTTCGACCGCGCGAGCCGGGATGACTCCATCTCCGCGCGGCTGGCACCCTCCTGGACGCTGGGCAGCGGCGCGACGCTGCGCGCGGACGCCGCGTATGCCTGGTTCGACCGGCGCTACCTGCGGGACCAGCGGCGCTCGTCCGCGCTGGACACGGTGGAGGACACGCGCGACCAGCAGGGACGGCTGGGCGCGCAGCTCGACGCCCGGCCCCATGCGCGCCACGCGCTGGTGGTGGGCGCGGAGCTGCTGGGCGAGTGGCTGTCGTCGGACCGGCTGGAGACGGGGCGCGGAAGGCGGGCCCGGGGCTCCGTGTACGCGCAGGACAGCTGGACGGTGGCGAAGGGCCCGGGGCTGGTGCTCGTCCCCAGCGCGCGCGTGGACACGGACACGCAGTTCGGCTCGGTCGTCACGCCCCGGCTGGCGCTGCGCGTGGACCCGCTGTCCTGGCTCACGCTGCGCGGCGGCTACGGCTGGGGCTACCGTGCGCCGGGCTTCCAGGAGCTGCTGCTCGACTTCGAGAACCCCTCCGTCGGCTACGCCGTGCGAGGCAACCCGGACCTCCGGCCGGAGCGCTCGCGCAGCGTGACGCTGTCCGCGGAGGCGCGGCCCGCCAGCGAGTCGCTGCTCTGGGTGGGCGCCTTCCACCACACGCTGCGGGACATGATTGGTGTCTCGCTCCAGGAGGGGGGCGAGGCGTCGCTCTTCACCTACGTCAACGTGGCGCGGGCCACGCAGCGCGGCGGCGAGCTGGGCGTGCGCCAGCGCCTCCCGGGGCGCGTCAGCGCGGAGCTGGCCTACACCCTCACCGACGGCCGCTCCGAGTCCACCGGACGCGCGCTGGAGGGGCAGGCCCGCCACCGGCTCACGGCGCAGGTGTCCTGGCGCCACCGCGAGTCGGGCGTGGAGGCCTGGGCGCGCGGCGCGCTCGTGGGCGCGCGGCCCTTCTACCCGGACGCCGACGGCGACGGAGAGGCGGAGCCCTACGACGCCCGGCCCTACGTCACCGTGGACGCCCGCGTCGGCTGGAGGCTCCGCGAGCAGCTCCAGCTCTTCGTCATGGGCACCAACCTCGCGGATGCGGGCAACCCCACGGACCTGCCCATTCCTCCGCGCACCTTCCAGGCCGGGCTGTCCGCCCGGCTGTGAACTCCCAACCCCCCACCTGAAGGAGCCTTCATGTCCCGCTTCTCTCCGCGTTCCCGCGTCTTCCTCCGGGCCTCCGCCCTGCTGCTGGCGGGCCTGCTGACGGCGTGTGGTGATGACCTCGAGCCCACGCCCGGCGATGAGCAGGAAGACCCGCAGGACGGGCCGGAGACGCCCGGCTCCCCCAAGCCGGAGAACGGCACCCACGTGCGCCACCAGGACAACGGTGACGGCTCGTTCACCACCACGGTGGACGCGACGAGCAAGGAGGCGTGGATTGGCCTGGACCTGGACCTGGGCAAGCAGGTGGACGCGGCGCAGGACACCGTCTGGGATGTGTCCTTCCAGCGCTTCGGCATCCGCTCGCGCGGCGGCGTGAGCGGCACTGGCGGCGTGCAGGTGGCGGTGCTCACCGACAAGACCTTCGCTCAGGTGACCCAGGCCCCTGCGAGCGGCTACACCATCGACGCGGCGGATGGTGAGGACATGGGCACGGACCCGGACACCGTCTTCCAGGCGGGGGACGGCTGGTACGTCTATGACGTGGCGACGCACAAGCTCACCCCGCGCCCGCGCGTCTACGTGGTGCGCTCGGACGCGGCCGCGTACTTCAAGCTGGAGCTGCTCTCCTACTACGACGACGCGGGCACGCCCGCGATGATGAAGCTGCGCTGGGCGAAGGTGTCCGGCCCCGTCTCGGGGGGGCACGTCGACGTGGCCCCTGGCTCCCGCTGATGCGCTCCGACGCCGAGGTGTCCCTCATGGAGCAACAGCCTTCCGTCACGGGCGCGGCGACCGGGCCCGCCCTCCTGCGCCAGCGCTGGCAGGCGCTGAAACAATCCCAGCCCCGCACGCGGGCCCGTGATGCCGCGGACCTGCTTGGCGTGAGCGAGGCGGAGCTCCTCGCCACGGGGATAGGCGACGACGCCGTCCGACTCGACCTGCGCTTCGACGTGCTCCTGCCCCGGCTGGAGTCGCTGGGGCGGGTGATGTCGCTCACCCGCAACGCGCACGCGGTCCACGAGAAGCGGGGCACCTGGCGCAACGTGGAGCTGCACGGGCTCAGGGGCCTGGTGCTGGACGAGGACATCGACCTGCGCCTCTTCCTGGCGCGCTGGCGCTTCGGCTTCGCGCTGGTCGAGCGCCTGGCGGACGGCCCGCGGCGCAGCCTCCAGTTCTTCGATGCATCGGGGACGGCCGTGCACAAGGTCTTCCTGGAGGACGCGGCGGGCGCGGCGGCGTTCGACGCGCTGGTGGAGGCGCTGCCCCATGTGGACCAGGAGCCGACCCTGCCCGTGGAGCCGGCCCGGCCGGTGGACGCGCCGCGTCCGGATGCCGAGGTGGACGTGGAGGGACTGCGCGCCGGCTGGAAGGCGCTCCAGGACACGCATGACTTCTTCCCGCTGCTCCAGCGGTTGAAGGTGGCGCGGACGCAGGCCTTGAGGCTGGTGGGGCGGGAGCTGGCCACGCCCGTGGCGCCAGCGTCCCTCGCGTGGGTGCTGGAGCGGGTGGCCGCGTCGGGGTTGCCCATCATGGTCTTCGTCGGCAACCCGGGCTGCATCCAGATTCACACCGGGCCGGTGCGCACGGTGCGCCCGACGGGGCCGTGGATGAATGTGTTGGACCCGGGCTTCAACCTGCACGTGCGCGCGGACCACATCCATTCCGCCTGGGTGGTGCGCAAGCCCACGCGCGACGGCGTGGTGACGTCGCTGGAGCTGTTCGACGCGGACGGGGAGAACATCGCGCTCGTCTTCGGGCAGCGCAAGCCGGGGCTCCCCGAGCTGCCCGCGTGGCAGACGCTGATTCGTGAGTTGACGGAGTCGCTGCCCGCGCGGGAGGTGCTCCCGTGAGTCGCGCTCGGGAAGTGGCCGGGTGGCTCGCCGGCCTGATGCTGGCGGCCAGTGCGCACGCGGCTGGCTCCGCTCCGCCCCCGGCGCCCGCCGTCCAGGCTCCGGCGCCCTCCGCCGCGCCCGCGAAGGGCCCGGGCGCCGAGCCCCGGCTGGTGACGGTGGGCCCGGCCGTCACGGAGACGGTGTTCGCCCTGGGCGCGGGGGCGCAGGTGGTCGGCGTGGATGACACCAGCCTCGCACTCGAGGCCGCGGCCCGGACGCCCAAGGTGGGCTACCAGCGCGCCCTCTCCGCGGAGGCCGTGCTGGCGACGGGGGCGTCGCGGCTGCTGGCGTCCGAGGAGGCGGGCCCGCCGGGGGTGCTGGAGCAGCTGAAGGCGTCGGGCGTGGACGTGCTGGTGCTGTCCAACGCCCCCACGGTGGAGGCGGCGCGGCAGCGCATCCGGACCCTGGCCGAGCGGCTGGGCAGGAGCGCGCGGGGGGCGGCGCTCATCGCGGAGCTGGAGAAGGACCTGGAGCGCGCCGCCGCGCGCGTGGCCGCGAGGAAGGATGGGAAGCGGCCGCGCGTCCTGTCGCTCTACGCGCGGGGAGGCGGCGTGCTCATGGTGGCGGGCACGCAGACGCCGTCCGACGTGCTCATCCAGCTCGCGGGCGGCGTGAATGCCGTCTCCCGCTTCAGCGGCCACAAGCCGCTGACGGCGGAGGCGGTGGTGGAGGCCGCGCCCGACCTCATCCTGCTCCCCGCCAGCTCCGCGTCGTCCCTGGGCGGCGCGGAGGGCCTGGGGCGCGTGCCGGGCCTGTCCCAGGTGAAGGGCTGGCGGCTCGTCACCGTGGAGGACGTCCACTTCATGGCGCTGGGGCCCTCGCTGGGCCGGGCGGTGGCGCGGCTGCAGGACGGGCTGGGCCTGCCCGCGGGGAGCGGGCCATGAGCGCGTCGGGCGTCGCTCCCGTCTCCGCCGGGTACCCGGGGCGCGCCTCGCTCCCGTCTCCGCCGCGCCCCTGGGGCCTGCTCGCGCTGTTGCTCGTGGGCGTGGCGCTGGCCTCGCTGGCGGTGGGCGCGGTGCACGTGCCGCCCCTGGCGCTGGTGGGCGGTGTCCTCGACGCCCTGGGCCTTCAGACGGGAAGCCGGCTCGCGCCCACGCAGGAGGCGGTGCTGCTCTCCATCCGGCTGCCGCGGGTGGTGCTCGGCGTCATGGTGGGGGCGGTGCTGGCCACGTGCGGCGCCGCGCTGCAGGCGCTGTTCCGCAATCCGCTGGTGGAGCCCGGGCTGCTGGGCACCTCCAGCGGCGCGGCACTGGGCGCGGTGGCGGCCATCGTCCTGGACGTGTCCCTGAGCACGCGGCTGGGCTCCCTGCGCCTGCTGGCCGTGCCGGGCGCGGCCTTCCTGGGCGCGCTGGGCGCCACGCTGCTGGCCCAGCGCCTGGGCCGGGGAGACGGCCGCACGGAGACGGCGCGCATCCTCCTGGCGGGCGTGGCGGTGAGCGCGGGCGCGAGCGCGGGCATCGGCCTGCTCACCCAGGTGGCCACGGACGCGCAACTGCGCTCCATCACCTTCTGGAGCTGGGGCAGCCTGGGCGGCGCGTCCTGGGACGTGGTGGGCGCCGCCGCGGTGCCGCTGTGCGTGGCGCTGGCGCTGCTCCTGCGCGAGGCCCGCGCCCTCAACCTGCTGCTGCTGGGCGAGCGTGAGGCCTGGCACCTGGGCGTGGACGTGGAGCGGCTCAAGCGCCGGCTCGTCCTCGCCGCGGCCCTGGGCGTGGGCGCCGCCGTGTCCGCCACGGGCATCATCGGCTTCGTGGGGCTGCTGGTGCCGGCGCTGCTGCGCCTGGCGATGGGGCCGGACCATCGGCGCCTGCTCGGGGCCTCCGCGCTGCTCGGCGCCGCGCTGCTGGTGGCCGCGGACCTGCTGGCCCGCGTGGCGGCGGCGCCCGCGGAGCTGCCCGTCGGCGCGCTGACGTCGGTGCTGGGCGTGCCCGTCTTCCTCGGCCTGCTGGCGCGCAAGGGGGCCGCATGAGTCTCACCGCGAGCGGTGTGGAGGTGTGGCGTGGGCGGGGCAGGGTGCTCGGCCCCATCGACCTGGTGCTCCAGCCCGGCGAGGTGGTCGCCGTCGTGGGGCCCAATGGCGCGGGCAAGTCCACGCTGCTGGCGGCGCTGTCGGGAGAGCTCCGCCTCGCGGCCGGGGACGTGCTGCTGGAGGGGCTGCCGCTGAACCGCTGGCTGCCGCGCGAGCGGGCGCGACGGCTCGCCGTGCTGCCCCAGGAGTCCTCCCTGGGCTTCGGCTTCACGGCCCTGGAGGTGGCGCTCCTCGGACGCAGCCCGCACGTCGGCCGGGGCTCGGAGGGCGCGGACCTGGAGGCGGCGCTGGCGGCGCTGGACGCCACCGACACGCGGCACCTCGCCTCGCGGCCGTACCCCACGCTGTCCGGAGGAGAGAAGCAGCGGGTGCAGCTCGCGCGCGTGCTGGCCCAGCTCTCCGCGCCGCTGGAGCAGGGACACCGCTACCTGCTGCTCGACGAGCCCACCGCGAGCCTGGACCTCGCCCACCAGCACCTCATCCTCGAAGCGGCGGGGCGGTTCGCGAGCGAGGGCGGTGCGGTGCTCGCGGTGCTGCATGACCTGAACCTCGCCGCGCGCCATGCGCACCGGCTGGTGCTCCTGGCCGGTGGACGCTCGGTGGAAGAGGGGCCGCCAGCGCGGGTGCTGCGTCCGGACCTCATCTCCGAGACGTTCGGCCTCGACGTGGTCATCGCCGAGTGGCCGGACGCGCCCGGGCCGTGGGTCCTTCCGGCCGGAAGGACAGCCCCACCTCCTTGAGGGGGCGGGGGCGCTACCGCCGGCGTCTTCAGCTTCTGGGGCACGGGGGCAGAGCAGGGTCCTTCCGGGCGGGATAGACCTTCCTGCCTCCCGTGCCCTGGTTTCAGCCGTGGCGGGCAGCCGGGCTCCGGGGTTGCGTGGGTCCGGAGCTCCGGCGAAGGTGCGGCGAGGTTTCGCGCATGAGCCCGCCGTTCTCCGACTTCGCCAGCCTGGCCTCCCTCCACCGCGAGCTGGAGGAGGAGTTTCTCCAGCACCAGGACGCGCTGCTGGACCTGGACGTGTCGCTGGCGGCGCGGCGGCTCGACGCCTACGAGGCGGCGCTGCGGCGGCACCTCGAAGCGGAGGAGGCGCTGCTGCTGCCCGTCTTCTCGAGGGCCGGCCGCATCCGGGGCGCCTCGCCGGAGCTCTTCACCGGTGAGCACCAACGCCTGCTGGAGTTCCTCGCGCGCTTCCGCGCGGAGCTGCGCGCCCTGGAGCCGGCGTCCGCGGGCTTCAAGCGCGCCGTGCTGCGGCTGCTGGACGCTGAGACTACGTTCAAGCACCTCTCGCACCACCACGAGCTGCGGGAGGAGACGTACTTCTTCCCGGCGCTCGACGGCGTGACGGACGCGGCGGAGCGGCGTGAGCTGCTCGCGGCATTCACCGCGCGGGTGACGCCGTAGGCTACGTGCTCGCTCCGGGCGTGGCCTGGGGCTCGGCACCCACGCGGCTGAACACCCGGGCGGCCCAGCCGGGGCTGATGGGAGACACGTCCGTCCGGAGCTCGGCGGGGAGCTGTCCCTGGCGCTCCAGTCCCTCCGTCACCTCGGGCAGCGCGCGCCAGGGCGTCTGCGGCTTCAGGTGGTGCGCCTGGTGGTAGCCGGCGTTGAAGAACCAGCGGTTGTAGAAGGGCGAGGTGGACGTCACCGCCAGCCGCGAGCGCTCCCGCGCATCCGCGTCCAGGTGGGCCGCGAGGTTGAGGTAGTGGATGCACGTCTGCGTGACGATGAGCGTGCCCAGCAGCGACAGGCCCAGCGACGGCTGCCACAGCGTCAGCGCCAGCAGCGTGCCGTCCACCACCGCGAAGTCGATGAACAGCTCCGCCTTCTGCCCGCGCGTCTTGCACGCGCCCCACACCTTGACCAGCGTCTCGAAGGGCCAGAACCACGGCGTCAGCGCCCAGCGCACGCAGTAGCGCAGCGCGCCCTCGCCCGGGTGGCGCCGTCCCCAGTCCCCGTCGCCGTCGTTGTAGCGGTGGTGGTTGAAGTGGTGGAGGTAGTAGCCGCGATACGCGAAGCCACACGCCAGCCCGAGCGTGCGCGACACCACCCACTTGAGTGCGCGGGGCTTCGCGATGGGCACGTGCATGTGGTTGTGCAGCACGGCGTAGTTCCAGAACATCACCGCCCAGCCGAGCACCATGGCGCCCACGCGCGCCGGCACGCTCCAGCCGCTCCAGAGCACGGCCGTCGTCACCAGCCACACGGCCCAGAGCGCATGGACGCCGAGGCTCGGAAGGTCCAGCCGTGGGTCCAGCCGCGAGGCCTGTGTGTCGGTCCTGGTCATGAGCCCCCTCCCTGACAATGAATCAGCAGCCGACTCTAACAACACACGGCCGAAGCGCGAGCCCGCGGGTCCCCGGCCACCCGTTGCCGGACAATGACCCACTGCCAACTCGTTGCATCGCAAACGTGTGACGCGAGGAGCAGGCGGGCAGGCTTGAGGGGCAGCGCGTGTCGGTTGAAGGACATCCCCGAGGGGCGGCAGCGAGCGGGCAGGAGAGCCGTGGGCTCCCCGGTCCTGCCGCCCGGCGCGCGGCGCGTGCTGTCCTGCGCGAGCCCTGACGGGGATTGGCGGGGCTGGAGGTTCCACGGCGTTGCGTTTCGAACTGCGGGCGTCCTGGGTCCTGCTGCTGCTCGTGCTGGCCTGCGGGCCGGGGCAGGGCGGTGAGCCGTGCGAGGCCTCGTGCGCGCCGGATGATGCCGCGTGCGTCGAGCAAGCCTGCGCCGATGCACCGGAAGAAGCACAGCGCGCCACCGTCGACTGCTCGGCCCTGCCCGAGGGCGGCAGATGCCTGGGGACTCGCGTGGTGGAGCGGTGCCTGCTGGGCGTGCTCCTGCGCGAGGACTGCGCCGTGGGGGATGCGTGCGTGGAGGAGGACGCCGGAGCCCGCTGCGCGGAGGGCGCGGCGTGCGTGGAGGGCGTCACGCGCTGCGCGGCGTCCGGAGGGCTGGAGGCGTGTGTGGACGGGCGCTGGCGCTCGCGGGAGTGCACGGCGGGCTGCGTGGAGGCGGGGCGCCGGGGCTGGTGTGGCGCGCCGGGACGTACGCTGAGCGGCACCGTGCGCTACGCGCGCCGCCGGCCCGATGCCACGTTCCACGACTGGACGCCGGAGGCGGAGTGGGTGCCGGCGGGCGGCTTCCTCGTCGCGTCCTACCAGGGCGAGACGCTGGTGGACCTGGAGGTGACGGACTTCGACGGGCACTTCACCGTGCGCGTGCCGGCCGGGGTGCAGTCGCAGGACCGCATCGTCGTCTACGCGGCCGGGCGGGGCAGCGCCGCGACGGTGGACTACGCGGTGGCGGACCCGGCGCTGTCCGGCGAGCAGCGCGTGCCCGCGGTGCCGGGGGCGTCGGCGCGCATCTGGAGTTGGTCTCGCTCCACGCAGGCGCTGGTGGAGCGGCCGGTGTTCAGCATCCGCGAGTCGGATGGCTCGGGGGCCGCGGCGGTGTTCGACTCGCTGCGCCTGGCGTGGCACCGCGCGCGGGAGCGCTACGGGAGCCCGGGCCTGCCGGTGGTGGCGTGGCTCGGCTTCGGCACCACGTGGTCCTGCGGTGCCTGCTTCTCGCCCCGGCCGGTGACGGCGGCGGGGCGCAGGTGGGAGGCGCAGGTGTGGCTGCCCGGCGACGCGGACGCGGCCTGGTGGTCCGAGGCCATGGTGTTGCACGAGCTGGGGCACTGGGTGATGGCCAGCCACGGCAGCAGCCCGGAGGAGGGCGGTCCCCACTTCATCGGCGTGCCCACCTTCCCCGGACAGGCGTGGAGCGAGGGCTGGGCCACGTGGTTCAGCTCGGACGCGCGTGGCAGCTCGCGGTACTACGACAGGCAGGGCGGGACGATGTTCTGGGTGGACCTGGCGACGCGTGCGCCCGCGACGGGCACGTGGACGCGGCCGAAGCCCGCGGACGGCCTGCTCCAGCGCATCGACGAGAACGAGGTGGCCGCCATCCTCTACCGGCTCGGAAGGGGCACGGCGTCACGGCAGCCGCTGTACGAGGCGCTCGCCGCGCCCGCGATGAATGCCTCGCCGTGGGCGCGGGGCTACCTGCGGCACAGCTGGCGGATGGAGAACGGGAAGATGGTGGATGTGAAGGAGACGGACGCCTCCGCGCCGTGCCTCGCGGACTTCCTGGACACGCTGATGTGCCACGGCTTTCCCCGCTCGGTGATGGACCTGGCCACCGAGCCCGCCGTGGCGTTCCCGTACCCCAGTCATGCCCCGCTGTGCCGGTGAGTGTGATGACGCCGTGCTTCCCGTGTGAGGTCTCGTGCTGCCCCCGGATGCGACGAAGCCCGCTGCGCCTGAAGCCACTCTGGGAGGTTCGTTCGTGCTCCTGACGCGACGACTCGCGCTGCGCCTGAAGCCACTCCGGGAGGTTTCTTCGTGCTCCTGAACAACGACCCGCGCTGCGCCCTCTCCAGGAGGTGCCGTCGTGCTCCTGACGCGACGGACACCGCAGCGTCCGCGCCCTCTCCGGGAGGTTCCCTCGTGCTCCTGACGCGACGGACACCGCAGCGTCCGCGCCCTCTCCGGGAGGCTCCCTCGTGCTCCTGACGCGGCGGAGAATCGCGGGAGTGGTACTCGCCCTCGCCCTCGCGGGAGCGCTGTCCGCGGGAGTGGCCTCCGGCGTGGAGCGCGTCCGGGGCAAGGCGCGGAAGCGGCCCGAGCCGCCGCCGCCCTTCTCCCAGGGGAGCAGGATTCGGACCCGCGTGGACGCGCAGGCGCAAGCCACACCGGAGGTGCCGCGCCCCGCGGCCGCGAAGCCGGTGGAGGCCGCCGCGTCCGAGGCCGGAGTCTCCTCCGTCGCGCGAAGCGAGCGGAAGGCGGCTCGCGAGCAGACGAGGGTGGGGCGCGTCGCCGAGTGGAAGGGCGGCACCGGAGAGGAAGTCCCGCCGTCGGATGCCGTCGCGCCGGACGACCACGCCGAGGCGCATGTCCACGGTGCCCCGCTGTCCGGGCTCACCGCCCGCATTCCCGCGCCGATGCGGGTGGGCTGGACGGTGGTGGAGTCGTCGGCCGGACGCGTGCGGCTCGTCGCGGAGGTGGAGCGGCGGATGGGCTTCGGCGCTCCGGTGGCCGTGCGCATCTCGCTGCCGCGCGACGCGGCGCTCCTCGAAGGCCCCGAGGACTTCACCGTGCCCGAAGGGCCGGGAGGGGATGTCCGCACCATCGCGTACGTCGTCACCTTCGGGACGGGAGCTCCGCCCACGGAAGACCTGGTCCTGGTGGCACACTCCGAGGGCGCGTCCTTCGGCGCCCACGCCGAGGAGCGCTACGCCTTCGGACGCGCGTTCACCGCTGAGTCGCGCCCCGTGCCGGACGGCCCCGTGCTGCCTCCCTCGCTCCTGATGGGTGGGCGCCCGACGACGGATGGCGCCGATGAGCCGTCGCCCTGAGAGGCATTGACGCCCTGGCGGGTCTTTTCATCCGAAGACAGCCGTCATGAGCCGCTGCTCTCGTGAAAAGACTTGCGGAGTTTCAATGTCTCGAGCCGGGATTCTCCTCCGTGGGTCCCGTGGCTGTCGCAAGAGGGTGCTCTGCTCCGGGAAGGGCCTGCGTGGAGCTGCTCCGGAGGTGTCTCATTGAAGACATGTTCCGGGCATCATCGGTGCAAGGTTATTCTCGCTTTCTCAATCAATGTCAGACGTGGCTCGTAGAAGTCGTTGCACGCCCCCAGCAGCCCGAACTCCACATTCGGGGGACGAGGACGACCATGGCCAAGGCGCATACCCTGACTGACAACTTCAACGACAACACGATCAACACCACGGTGTGGGAGGCGTACTACGACTCGAAGGAGGTCAACCAGCGGCTCGAGCTGCGCCCCGTGCCCACCTCCAGCTCGCAGAACTACGTCGGCTACCAGACCCAGGGCCAGTACGACCTGACGGACTCGTTCCTGGCGGTCGAGGTCATCCAGGTGCTGCCGACTCCGGGCACCGAGACCTACCTCAAGGCGGGGAGCAGCGCGGGCGTGCTGTACATCACCATGGAGGGAACGCACCTCAGTGCTCGCCAGGAGGTCGGCGGCACACTGACCATCCTCGCCACCGTCACGTACGACCCGCAGCTCCACCGCTGGTGGCGGTTCCGGGAGACCAGCGGAACGACGTACTGGGAAGTGTCTCGGGACGGCAGGGCCTGGAACGCGCTCTTCAGCAAGGCCACCCCGTTCGCCCTCACCTCGGTGCTCCTCGGCGTTGGCGCGGGCGCCTACCAGACGACGGCCACTCCGGGCGTGGCCATCTTCGACTCGCTCAACCTGCCGCCCGGCGGCCGCTCGCGGCGCGTGGAGGAGCGGCGGCTCTCGTCGGAGGCGGTGCGCAAGCAGGCCGCGGAGCTCGCCGCCGAGCGGCCGCACCCCGAGCACTTCAACAACGACGACGAGGTCAACTACCCGAGCCAGCCCTTCATCGGGAACTACTCCAAGTCCCTGCGCCACGACTCCGTGGGAGACCCGGAGCCCCACTCGTACGGCACCCTGCTGCGCGCCCTGCAGAGCCGCGACCCGGGCGACTTCGAGGAAATCATCCTCGCGTCCAGCACCGCCAAGAAGCTCACCAACCCCCAGGCGGGCCTCGCCTTCGACCTGGAGGGCCCGGACGCGCAGGCGCTGACGCAGCCGCCCGCGCCGCGCTTCGACAGCAAGCAGACGGCGGCGGAGATGGGCGAGCTGTACTGGATGGCGCTCGCACGGGACGTGCCCTTCATCAACTACGCCACCGAGGCGGGCACCAGCGGCAGCATCCTCAACCGCGCCATCAGCTCGCTCAACGGAGAGTTCTCCCAGTTCGGCGGCACCGTGCCCGTCACCGCGCAGAACGTCTTCCGGGGCGTCTACGTCGGTGAGCAGGTGGGGCCGTACGTCTCGCAGTTCCTGCTCAAGGGCAACATCGACCCGCGCAAGCCGGACGGGCAGGGGCGCGACGCCGCCGAGGGCTACATCACCTTCGGCTCGCGCGTCATCGACCAGCGGCAGTGGACGGTGAAGGGCTACCCGGAGCTGGGCGCGGCGGCGGACTACCTGACGACGCACGCCAACTGGCTCGCCGTGCAGAACGGCCGCGACGACCGGGGCCAGGACCAGTTCGACATGACGCAGCGGCGCTTCATCCGCAACCTGCGCGACGGCGCCAACTTCGTCCACTTCGACCAGGTGGTGGACGCCTGGTGGAACGCGGCCTACTACCTGCTCTCCGAGCCCGTGGGGAACCAGTTCATGGGCAACGCCACCGGCACCGGCCGCCCGCTGGTGGACCTGGAGTTCGCGAAGAATTCCGGCAACCCGTACGACCCGCCGGGCACGGCGGCGGACTCGCGCACGCAGGTGGGCTTCACCACCTTCGGCCCCATCCACCTGCTCCAGTCGCTCATCGAGGTGGCGGGCCTCGCCGGCCGCGCGGTGTGGTGGCAGAAGTGGGGCGTGCACCGCCGGCTGCGCCCGGAGGAGTACGGCGGCCGCGTCGACAACCAGCTCAACAGCCGGCGCACGTATCCGCTGCATGCGTCCATCACCACGTCGCTGTCCACGGGCGGGCTGGCGCCGTACTTCCCGGAGCGCTACGGCTCGTACCTGCTGCCCCAGGCGTACCCGGAGGGCGCGCCCACGCATCCGGCCTACGGCGCGGGGCATGCCACCATCTCCGGCGCGTGCGCCACCCTCCTCAAGGCCTTCTTCGACGAGAGCGCCCTCATCGAGTCGCCGGTGGTGCCCACCGCGGACGGCCTGTCACTGGTGGCCTACACCGGCACGGGCGCATCGCAGCTCACGGTGGGCGGCGAGCTGAACAAGCTGGCGGGCAACATCGCCCTCTTCCGCAACGCGGCCGGCGTGCACTGGCGCAGCGACTACACGGAGTCGCTGCGGCTCGGTGAGTCGGTAGCCATCGGCTTGCTCCAGGAGATGAGCCTCACCTTCAACGAGGACTCCGCCTTCTTCCAGTTCACGAAGTTCGACGGGACGAAGGTCCGCATCCAGCAGGGCGGCGTGACGCCCGTCCCGGCGTAGCGCCGTGAGGTCCCTGTTCGGAAATGTCGGGAGTTCTGCGCCGCGAAATGTCCCGACATTTCCGAACAGTACGCTCCTGGCCCGTCTCCGGGAGCACAGCCGGGAATCGCGCTCCCGGTGTCGAGCGGAGCCTGCGCGTATGCGACATCCAGGTTAGACACGGGCCTCCGTCGTCGTGGAGGAGCCGCGTTGGAGACCGTCGCGCTGGTGCTGGTGCTGTCGTCCGCCTTCCTCCATGCCTCGTGGAACGCGCTGCTCAAGCGGCACCCGAATCCCGAGGTGGGCGTGGTGAGCGTCATCACCGTCTCGGTGGTGGGCGGCGCCCTCTGGACGCTGGGGATGCGGGGGGAGGCCTTCCCCACGGCGCGTGGCCTCGCGTGGGCGCTGGGCGCGGGGGCGTGCGAGAGCATCTACCTGGCTTCACTCTCCCGGGCGCTGAAGCAGGCGCCGCTGGGGCTCGCGTACACGGTGTCGCGCGGCGGGGCCATGTTGCTCGTGTGGCCGGTGTCCGTGCTGTGGCTGGGCGAGGCCGTATCCGTGTGGAGGGTGTCCGGCGCGGTGCTGCTGGGCGGGGGGCTGGTGGTGATGAACCTGTCCCGTCCGAAAGGACCCGCGGCCACGGGGGTGGCGTGGGCGGCGCTGGCGGCGGTGTGCATCGCCGGCTACCACCTGAGCTACAAGCTGGCGCTCGGCGAGGGCGCGCAGCCGCCGGCGCTGTTCGCCACGGGGCTCCTCGTCGCGCTGCCGGTGCTCGTCCTGGAGCGGGTGCGGAAGCTCGGCTGGAGCACGCTCAAGCGGGAGGCGGTGGTGCGTCCCGGGCTCGTCGTCTTCACCGGCATCGTCTGCACGCTGTCCTTCGCGCTGCTGCTGTCCGCGCTGGGAAGCAGCGGCGCGGGCGCGGTGCTGACGCTGCGCAACACCTCCATCGCCTTCGCCCTGGGGCTCGCCGCGCTCCAGGGCGAGCGGCTGGAGCGGAGGCAGCTCGCGGGCGCGGCCGTCGTCGCGGTGGGCGCGGTGCTACTGGGCGTGCCGGGCTGAGCGCTACGGCGTCGGCGCGGACGCCGTCGCCATCCGCTTGATGGCGTTCTTCGCGTCCTCGTGGTCCGGCTGCAGCTTCAGCGCCGTCTCGTAGGCCTGCTTCGCCTCGTCCGTGCGCTTCGTGGCTTCCAGCAACTGTCCCAGCGCGTTGTAGGGCTCGGCGAAGTTGGGGTCCACCTGCGTGGCGCCGCGGAAGGACTTCTCCGCGTCCTTCGCATTGCCCTGCTGGTACAGCGCGTGGCCCAGGTACAAGAGCCCCAGCGCGTTGCGCGGCTCCACCGCCAGCACGGCGGTCAGCACCTTCTTCGCCTTCGCGCCGTCACCGCCGCGCAGGTAGATGAAGCCCAGCTCGGCCCGCGCCTCCAGCTGCGCCGGGTCCTTCGCCACCACCGCCTCCAGCTCCGTCACCGCCAGGTCCGGCCGCCCGCGCCGCGAGTGGACGATGCCCAGGCGCGCCAGCGCCGCCGTGTCGGGCTCCTCGCCCTCCTTCGGCTTCAGCAGGCCCTCGGCCGTGACGTAGTCGCCCATGGCCATCAGCAGGTCCGCCAGCGCCAGCTGCGCCACGCGGTTGCCCGGCTCTTCCTTCAGCAGCGCCTCGTACAGCGGCTTCGCCTTCGCGCTCACCCGCTTCTTCGCGTACGCGTCCGCCAGCGCCAGCCGGTACTCCACGGTGGGCGACAGCTCCACGCCCGCCTCGTACTGGGCAATGGCGCCGTCCAGGTCGCCCTTGGCCTTGAGCGCGTCGCCGTAGGCCGCCCGGGCGCTCGCGTCCTTGGGGAAGGCCTCCACCGCCGTCTTCAGCGTGGCCACCGCCTCGTCGGCCTTGCCCAGCCCGAGGTACGCGCGCGCGAGGCCCTGGTACGCCTCGGGCGTCTTCTTCCCGTCCTCGGTGCTCTTCTCGATGGCCTTCTGGAAGGCCACCACCGCCTGCTTCTTCTTGCCCTGCGCGAGGTACAGGTGGCCCAGCTGGGTGTACGGCCCGCTGGCGCGGCGCGGCTCCAGCACCAGCGCCTTCTCGAAGGACTTGGTGGCGCGCACGTTGTCGCCGAGCTGGAAGTACGCGAGCCCCAGGTTGAAGTGCGCCTCGGCGTACTTCGGGTCCGCGGAGATGGCCTTGAGGAAGGCCTCGGTGGCCTTGCGCGGGTCGCCCATCTCGTTCACCGCGACGCCCAGGTTGTTGTGCGCGCGCGCGTGCTTCGGCTCCGCGGCGAGCGTGCGCTGGTACTCGGCGATGGCGCCGGCCAGGTCGTTCTCCCGCATGAGGATGACGCCCAGGTTGTAGTGCGCCTCCGCGTCGCCCAGCTTCTCGCGGGTGGCCTCGCGAAGCGTTTCCTTGGCCTCCGCGTTGAGGCCCTTCTCCGCCAGCGCCTTGCCCAGGTTGACGCGGGCGACGTTGAGCTTGGCGTCCAGCTTCAGCGCCTCGCGGTAGGACTCAATCGCGTCGTCGGTGCGGCCGGCGCGCTGCAGGGCCTCGCCCAGGTTGAAGCGCAGCTCCGCGTCCTGCGGGGACAGCTCCGAGGCCACCGAGTACTGGCTGATGGCCACGTCCGACTCGTCCAGCACGCGCGCCAGCAGGCCGCGCTCCGCGCGCAGCGTGGAGTCCTCCGGGAAGGCGGCGATGGCCGTGTCCAGCACCGTGCGCGCCTTCTCCGCGTCACCCGCCAGGCGCAGCGCCCGGGCCAGCGCCAGCTTGGGCGGCACCAGGTCCGGCTCCAGCGCCACCAGCTTCGTCAGCGGCTCCACCGCCTTCTTCGGCTTGTTGAGCGCGAGGAAGGCCGTGCCCAGCCGGTAGAGCGCGTCCGCGTCCTCGGGGGACTGCTCCAGGCGCGCGCTCTCCACGGCGGCGGTGCGCTCGAGGGCCGCCGCGTCCGGCGCGGGAGCCTGCGCGGTCAGCAGCTGCAGGACGAGGAAGCCGGCGGTCGTCGACATTTTAGAGGTTCTCCACGTAGGGACTGGCCCGTGCGTCGAAGGTCTTCTTCGCGAGCGCGGCCTTCTTCGCCTCCCACGCCTCGCGCGCCGCCTTCTCCTCCTTCTCGTCCTCGGCCAGGCCGGCGCGCTCCTCCTTCACCTCGGCCTCGCACTCGGACACCTGCTCCTCGAACTCCTTCGGCTCCAGCTTCTCGCTGCCCTCCACCTTGGTCTTCCGGGCCACCGTCAGGCGGGCGAGCTCGAACTTCGCGAAGGCGCAGCGCAGGGACAGCTTCTCCACCTCGCGCAGGCCCACGCTGAGCCGCTGCTTCGCGCGCAGGTACTCCACGCGGGCCTCGGCCTCGGCGATGGCCAGCTTCGCCACCTCGCGGGACACCTCGTCGGTGGCGCGGTCCACCTCGTCCTCGGCCGCTTCCTGGCGGGAGCGGGCCCGGCGGATGTTGTCGCGCGCGCGGCCAATCTCGTTGTCGGCCACGTCCACCTTGTCGATGGAGAGGGCCAGGTCGTTCTCCGCCTCCAGCAGCTCGATGCGCGCCTCGTAGGGCAGCTTCTTCTCCATCGAGTCGGGCACGCGCATGCCGTAGCGCGGGCCGCAGGCGGCGAGGAGGGGCAGGGTGATGAGGACGATGCGCTTCATTGTTGGACCGTAGCCTCGAAGCTTCCGAAGATGGTGCGGCCTGAAAAGACGTCGGTGCCGTTGACGAACGTGACGTGGAACTCGCCTGTGATTCGGCTGTCGGCGGCGACGGAGGTGCTGCCCACCTTCAGCACGCCGACCTCCAGCTGGGGGAAGGTCCGCGCCGGCTCCTCCAGCACGCTGCGGCCAATGGCGCCGCGCTGCACGCCGCCCTCCAGCTCCTCCGCGAGGTTGATTTCCAGCGGGCCGTCATAGCCCTCCGGAATCATGTCCCCGACGAAGGCGCTGACCTTCAGCACGGTGTTCACCCCCGAGCCCTGCGGGGTGACGAAGTTGATGGCCAGCTCGCCGGGGGACCACTGGGCCTCCGCCCGCTGGTAGCGGAGGTCCATGAGCGGGGCCACGCTGCCCTCCAGCTCGCCGCCCTCGGAGGAGCAGCCGCTGGAGGCCAGGAGCGCGGCCCCGAGGAGCAGGGCCCGCGCCGTGGCGCGTGGCGTGAGGAGGCTCACTTGCACGCCTTCCACCCTCCGTCCACGTCGGCGCCGGTGAGCGTGTTGACGTCCTTGAGGACGGCCAGCTCGCGGCGGGCCCCGTCCACGTCGCCGAAGCGGCAGCGCAGCGCGGCCAGGTTGAGGCGGGCCTTGCCGAAGGTGGGGTCCGCGTCCATGGCCTTCGCGTACGCCTCGCGCGCGCCCATGGCGTCACCCATGTTGAGCAGCGCCACGCCCAGCGCGGAGTGCGCCGAGGCCCGCGTGTCCTGCAGCTCCGTGACGCGGCCCAGGGTGAGCTGCGCCATGCCGTACTGCCGCGCGTCCAGGTACGCCAGGCCCAGCGCCTCCAGCGACTCCGCGCTGAGCGTGCGCTCGGCCTTCTTGCGCAGCTCCTCCAGCGCGGCCGGCTGCGTGGGCGAGCCCGGCTGCGGCACCGGCAGCGCCGCCGTCTCCGAGCGCGTGCGGCAGCCCACCACCGCGGCGCTGAAGACCTCCAGCGACTCGGCGCGCGACAGGCACGCCTTGAAGGCCTCCTCCGAGCGCTGCTTCAGCGGCGCCACCTGCTCCTTCACCGCGGCCTGGAACTGCTGCGTCTCCGCGGCGGACAGGCCCGCCGGCACCGGCGTCGCCTCCACCACGTCGGCGATGTGGCCGTACGCCAGCGCCAGCTTCCACAGCGAGGCCACCGCCCACTCCGGGTAGCCCAGCTGCGCGGCCTGGGTGTAGATGCCCTCCAGCCCCTGCAGCGCGGCGACCTTCTCCTCCACCTTGTCCGCGGGCAAATCCTTGTAGCCGCGGTAGAGGACCTCGCCGAGGTACCACAGCCCCCTGGCGGCCTCTTCCGTCTGCCCGTTGGGGCCCTGCACCGCCTTGGTGAGGCTGGCGATGAGCGTGTCGGCGGGGGCCGTGGGCGCGGTGGCCGCCTGCACCTGGGCCAGCACCGCCGCGGCGCCCGCGCTGGTGCCGTCCAGCTTCAGCGCGGCGTCCGCCGCCGTCTTCGCGCGGGTGTAGTCCTTCTGCTTCAGCCGCGCCTCGGCCAGCAGCACCAGCACCTCGGCCTTGCGCGCGCCGGCCACTTCCGCCGCGGCCTCCAGGTTGCGCGCCGCTTCCTTGTACTCGCCCAGCGCCATGCGCAGCCGCGCGCCGGCCAGCCAGCCGTCCACCGCGGCGAAGTCGCCGCCCAGCTTCTGGCCCACCTGCTCGAACCAGCTCGCCGCCTCGCCGAACGCCGCGGACTCCGCCGCGTGCCGGCCCAGCGTGAGGAGCACGTCCGACAGGTACTGGCTCTTCGGGTAGTCCTGCGCCAGCTTCGTGCCCAGCTCGCGCTCGGCCTGCATGTCGCGCTTCTCGCGCGCCGCGGTGAAGGCGCCGTACAGCGCCTTCTCGCCGATGTCGGTGTTCTTGTTCTGGTCCGCCACCTTCACGAGGCCGGAGATGACGTCGCCCGTCTCCTGGGCGCTCTGCAGGGCCAGCTCGTCCAGCGCCTCGGCCTTGCTCTCGGTGAGAATCTTCTGCACGTCCGCGCGGAAGCTCTGCGGCAGCGGCGCGGCGAGGAACTTCTTGCCCGTCTCCTCCAGGCCCTTGAAGTCGTTCTGCTGCCGCAGGCTGTCCAGCGCCAGGTTGCCGGCGACGGCGGCCTCCTTGTGCTGCGGGTGCGTCAGCGCGAACGCGGTGAAGAGCTCCGCCGCCTTCGGGTACTCGCCGTCCTCGTAGTAGGCGCGGGCGATGTTGAACTTCACGTTCAGCGCGTTGGCGCTCTGCGGGTAGCGCGACACGAACTGCGCGCCCAGGAGCTTCATGGCCTGGCGCGCGTCCGCCACCTCGAAGGCGTTGCGCTTCTGCGCCTCCTCGGGCTTGAGCGTGGCGAAGTGCGCGAGCAGCGCCGCGTTGAGGGCCTCCTCCTCGCCCTTGGCGTCCTTCGCCTTGGACTCGTAGCGGGCCAGCTCCTCGAACTGGCGCGCGGCCTCCGGGAAGGCGTTGGCGGAGAAGAGCGCGTCGGCGCGGTTCTTCATGATGGGCCGCACGTACTGCTCGGGCCGGAACAGGCTCAGGTACGCCTCGTAGGCCTCGGCCGTGCGCAGGTAGAGGTCCTTCTCCTCCTTCTTCTGCGCGGCCAGGTGCAGCTGCGTGGAGAGGTCTCTCGCCATCTCCTCCAGCTCCACCAGGTGCTTCTTGCGCTCCGCGTCGGGCAGCTCCGGGTCCGTCTTGCTCTCCACCGCGGCGCGCACGAGGAAGCGCAGGTCCTCCGGCTCCGGGAGCACCTTGCCCTTGGACGCCTTGATGGCGTCATAGAGCTTCTGGCCGCGCTCCATGTCCAGCTCGGGGTCGTGCTGGATTTCCATCAGCTTGCGCAGCGCGGGGATGGCGAACTCGTACTGCTGCTTGATGAAGTAGCGGTTGCCCAGCTTGTCCAGCGCGAGCGCGTAGGTGGCGCGGCTGTCGCTGAGCTTCTCGAAGTAGTTGAGCGCGCCCTTGGCGGGGCGGGCCTCGGTGTAGCTGTAGACGAGGTCCAGCAGCGCCTCGCGCTTGACGTTGAGCGCCTTCTTCGCGTCCACGCCCGGCAGCGGCGCGCTGGCGGCGGCGGCCTCGAAGAACGTCACCGCCTCCGCGTGCTTGGCCTGGTTCACCCGAATCCAGCCCAGCTTGTAGCGGGCCAAATCATGAACGGGGGAGGGCGGGGCCTCCAGAATCGCCTGGTAGTGCTTCTCCGCCTCGACGAGGTCCGCCTTGTCGAAGAAGTGGTCGCCCAGGATCTGCTCCGCCTCCAGCCGCAGCGGGCTGTTGGGGAACTTGCGCGTCAGGTCGCCGAGCGTCTTGAGCATCTCGTCGAACTGGCCCAACTCGCGCTGCTCGTGCGCCAGGTAGAACGTCACCTGGTCGCCGTCCTTGAAGTCCGGGTACTCGCGCAGCAGCCGGTAGTACATCTGCACGGCCTTCTGCTTCATCAGCCGCGTCTCGGGAGAGACGATGGCGCCCGACGCACCTTCCGGCCGGGACTCGGCCTGGAGGAAGTACACGTAGCGGCTCTTCTCCACGTACAGCTCGGCCAGCCGGAACTGCAGGTCCGGCAGGTACGGCGCGTTGCGGCTCTTGGAGATGAGCTTCTCCGTCTCGCCGATGGAGCGGTCCACCTTGAAGATGTCGCGCTTGAGCTTGGCGATGAGCTCGTCGCGCTCCTTCGCCTTGGAGACAATCGGGTTGATGTTGGGGCCCGCGCGTCCGGGCGCTCCGGGGGCGGCCGCCAGCAGGGCGGCGGCAATCAGGCCGGTCAGGTGGCCGGTCATGGGGTCTCCTCGATGCAGCGGCTCTCGATGCGGACCCGGTACGACTTCAGCTCGTCGTTCCAGTACTCCCCGCTGAAGCGGAAGGCGACCTGCTCGGGGGACATCTCCTGCGCGTCCTCCGGCGGCACCACCTTCGCGCCCTTCTTCACGCGCTCATACAGCTTCAGGCCCACTTCGTACTCCATCAGTCGCACCTGCTCGGCGGCGCGCAGGAGCGTGTCCGCTTCCTGCCGCACCGCCTCGGCCAGCCGCGCGTCGTGGACGCGGACCGCCTCGGCGCGGGACAAGTCGTACATCTTGGTGAGGTGGGCGAAGAGCTGTTCGCCGAAGCTGCCGGCGTAGCGGCCCAGGCGCTCCCCCTCCAAATCCAAGAGCTCCACGAAGCGCGCGGCGCGCTGGGTGCCGCCGTGGGCATCCGCCGCGCGGCGCAGGCGCGCGTCCTGGGTGAGGTCCTCGCGGTTCTTCACCGCCTCCAGCGAGTCCGCGAAGCGGCGCGTCAGCTCCTTGGCGGCGCGCTTGGCGGGCAGGTAGTGGCACAGGTCGCGGTAGATGAGCGCGCGCAACAGGTACTTGTCCGGCAGGAACTCGTCGCGGAAGACGGGGGCGTCCAGCGTGGTGAGGATGCCCATGGACGCGCGCAGCTCGCCCAGCTTGTAGCGGGTCCACGCCTCCTCCAGGTAGAGGCTGGCGCGGCCAGGGTCCAGCTCGGGCAGCTTCACCAGGTTGTACGCCTCCAGCGCGCCCTTGTAGTCCTTGCGCTCGTAGCGCAGGCGGGCCACCGCGAGCGCCGCCTCGTTGCGCGACTCGCGGGTGAGCTTCTCGTCCTGGGACAGGCCGAGGAAGTCGGTGATGAGCTCCTCGGAGGGCTCCTTCACCGACTTGAGGCGGGTGACGAGCAGCGCGAACTTCGCTCGGCTGGCCTCGGCGCTGGTCTCCGCCAGCTTGGCGAAGTGCGTGTTGGCCCAGCGCTCGTTGCCCACGCGCAGGTCCACCAGGCCCTGCTGGTAGTGGGCGTACGCGCCCGTCTCCTCCGGCAGGAAGCCCAGGTCCAGCGCGCCGAAGACCTGCTCGTCGATCATCACCTCGTCGTGCGGCCTGTCGGTGAGCTGCTTGAGCGAGTCCAGCGCGCGGGGAATCACGTTGGGGTTGGTGCGCTCGCGGGCGATGCGCGACAGGTACGTGGCGCCCGCGTGCGACAGGCCCAGGTCGATGAGGCTGCGCGCGAGGAAGTACTGCCCCCAGGCGTAGTTCTCGTCCGTCTTGGGCGCCTGCTGCAGCCAGGCGTACAGCGGCCCGGCGGCGGCGCGCGGGTCGCCGTCGAAGTAGTCCTGCAGCGCCTTGTCGAAGACGGCGTTGTCCACCTTCTTCGGCGCGGCGGGCACGGCCTCGGCGGCGGCATCCGGCTTCTTCGGAGCGGCCTCGCCTTCCGCGGCGGGCGTGCCGGCCTCGGCCGGCTTGCCGGTGGCGGCGGGCGCGGGAGGGGCCGCCTGCGCGCCAGCGGGCTTGCCGCTGGCCGCGGGGGCGGACGGAGGGGTGCCGCCCGCCGGGCGCTGGGCACCGGAGGGAGGCGGGGGCATGGGCAGCGCGCCGCCGCTGGACTGCGCGGCGGCGGGTGCCGGGGACACGAGGAGCGCGGCGCTGGCGAGCGCGGCGACGAGTGAGCGGGGATTCATTCCGTGGCGCCGAAGTTGAACGCGGTGCCGAGCTGGACCGAGAGGACGTTGTTGATGTTGCGGGTGCCGGTGAAGACGACGTTGTTCGTCACGTCGAGGCGGAAGGACACGGTGTTGCCCTTGAAGAGGCGCATGCCGAGGCCCACGTTGGCCGCGGGGCGGAAGCCGTCCGCGCGGTTGATCTTCACCACGGAGCCGCCGCCGAGCAGGAAGGCCTCGAAGTGCAGCACCTTGTTGTTGAGGACGGCCATCTTCCCGTACAGCGGGCTCCACATCAGGTCCGAGCCCACCATCCACTGGACCTGCTCCTCGTAGGCGGAGGCCGTGGGCGCCACCTCGAAGTCGCGCTCCAGCTGGGTGCGCAGGCCCGTCTGCACGTTGTAGCTGTACGTGCCCCGGCCCACCTGCCACGCGAAGGTGTCGCTGAAGTGGTACGTGTACGAGACGGTGCCGACGAGCCCCTTGTAGAAGGCGTCATCCGGCAGCACGCCGACGCCCAGCAGCAGCTCGTGGTGCATCCGGTACTGACGCTCCTGGATGGCGGAAACGGCGCCGGGGTTCTCCAGCGCCTCGGCCTGCGCGCGGGCGAGGCCGGGCGCCAGGAACAGGAGGATGAGCAGGGCGTATCGCACGGTGGGGCTTCCTGGAGGTTGGAGGGAACGGACGCGGGAGGGGGGAGCCCCGCGTCAGTAGCCGACCGAGTTGAAGAGGAACGGATAGGTGATGATGACGACGCCGCCCTTGGGGGCGGGGAAGGTCCACGACTTGAGGCTGGAGAGGATGCAGGCCTCGACGGCGGCGTTGCTGAGCGTGGAGGACTTGGTCTTCGCGGCCACGACACGGCCCGCGGCGCCGATGGTCCACTCCAGCACCACCTTGCCGGCCAGGCCGGGCTGCTTCAGCAGCGCGCGCTCGTAGCAGCCGTGCACCTCGTTGAGGTGGCTGTTGATGACGCGGGCCACCGCCTCGCGGTCCACGGTGCCCTGGGTGGAGGCGATGCTGCGGGCCGTGGCGCGGGTGACGGTGCCGCCCACCTTGCCCTTGCCCACGCCGCCCACGCCCAGCGCGCCAATGCCGCCGCCGCCCTTGCCGCGCAGCAGCTCCGCGCCCAGCGTGGCGCCGCCGCCCTTGCCGCCGCCGCCCAGGCCGAAGGTGCCCAGGCCCGCGTTGGCGATGGGCGCCTTCCCGATGAGGCCCGACAGCTTGTAGTTGCTGTTCTTCACGTTCTTGCTGCCAGGGCCACTGCCCAGCTTGTCCACGGCGGCGAGCAGGTCATTGGTGGCGGGCCCGGCGGCGGACAGCTTCGCCAGCGCCTTGAGCGCCTTGTTCTCCGACGCGGCGGCCACGGCCTTGTTGGGCGGCGGCGGGGGCGCCTTCTCCACCGGCTTGGGCGGGGCCTTCTCCGCCACCTTCTCCTTCACCGGCTTGGGCGCCTTCTGCTTGAGGGCCTCCAGCTTCTTCTTCGCCTCCTCCTTCTTCTTCGGCTCGGGGGCGATGAGGCGCAGGGCCACGGGGGGCAGGTTCTTCTGCTGGAAGTCCGCCGTCTCCGGGCTCTGGGGCTTGAGGACGATGAAGGCCGCGAAGGCGCCGATGAACAGGATGAAGCTCGCCAGCGCCAGCCACGGCATGCCGCGCAGCGGGTTGACGAAGACGCGCTCGGGCTTGGGGGCCGCGTAGGCCACCAGCGACATGTGCCCCTGCGTCAGCCGCGCGGCGGTGCCGTCGCGCAGGGTGATGAAGCGGCGGCTGCCGTCGGACTCGAGCGCGGCACCGGTGACGGGGGCGAAGCGGCCGTCATTGCCGCTCCGCTCCACCTCGGTGCCCGGGGGCACGAAGAGGCGGAAGGCGCCGTTGAGCGTCTCGGCGAGGGTGAAGGGCGCGCCCGTCTCCGGGAGCGTGAAGCCCCACAGGGGCATGGCCTCCGGCAGGTCCAGCGAGGCCTGCACCGGCTTCTTCTTGTCCGGGGCGAAGCGGCGCGCGTCGCGGCGGATGGCGCCCCAGTACAGCTCCAGGTAGAGCTGGGCGGCGCCCTTGCCCGGGGCCAGCTTCGGCGCGTGCGTGGGCCGCGTGGCCACGCGCTGCTCCTGGAGCAGCGGGCCGTCGGACTCGGGGAACGCGTCGAGCGCGACGTCCGCCATCAGGTCGTCCGCGAGCAGGAGGCCCGGGTTGGCGCTCGGCGGCGGCTCCTGCGTGGCGCGGCGGCGCACCGAGGGCAGCGTGCCGGCCGGCACGGCCACGGGGGCCTGCTGCTGCGAGGGCCACGGCGCGTGCGCACCCGGAACCGGCATGGGCGAGACGACCTGCTGCGGCGGCGCCGGCATGGGGACGATGGCGGGCGCGGCGGCCTGCACGGACGCGGGCTGGGGGAAGGCGGCCTGCGTCACCGCGTTGCCCAGGCGCGCGGCGGGCTGCTGCTGCGGCGGCACCGGCCGCAGCTGCGGCTGGGCCGGCTGGGGCGCCTGCGGCACGGCGCGCACGGCGGGGACGGTGGTGGCCAGCGGCTGCTGGGGCGGGGCCACCTGCGTCGCCGGGCGCAGCTGCCGCACGGCCGCGGGCTGCGCCGCGACGGGGGCCACGGCCGGAGGCGGCTGCGGGGCGCCGAGCAGCGAGGCGAGCTCCGGCGGCGGCTGGGGCTTGGCCTCCTGTGGCCTCTGGGCCAGCACGCGAGTCTTGAGGACGAAGGGGCCGCAGAGCACCTCGTCCACCGAGCGGATTTCACACGCGGAGACGCGATGGCCGTTGACGAAGAGGCCGATGGCGGAGCCCGCGTCCTGGACGGCCGCGCGGCCGTTCTGGAAGTAGAGCAGCGCATGGCGCGGCTCCACGGACGGGTCATCCAGGCGCAGGTCGGACGTGGGGTCCGAGCCGAGCGAGTAGGTACCGGGGACGAAGACTTCCGTCCCCACGAGGAGGCCGTCGCGGAGGATGACGACTTGCAGGACGCTGGGCTGGCCGCTCAACGGTGACGCTCCCTTCAAGGGCTGGTGGGCGGTGCTTCCCTACTGGTCGTACACCGTGGAGAGCGTCTCGGAACGGAAGCTCTCGCGCTCGCGGATCATCGACCGCGTCTTCAGCTCCTTGCGGTCATAGAGATAGACGGCTCCGGACTTGTTCGTCTGGCCCTGGATGAGCCGGTCATCGAAGTCGATGCGCGCGGGCCCGCGCTGCGGCGGCGCGGCCGAGGCGCTGGCCTCGGGCTCGCCCGTCACCGGGTCCGTCACCGCGGAGCCCTTCGTCTCAATCTTCGGAGGGGCCTTGTTGTTGGCCTTCTTGCTGGACTTCGACTTCGCAGAGCGCGCCGTACGGCCGCGGCCCTGGGCCCAGGAGTCACTCGGGGTGAGCAGCGTGCCGATTCCGAGGAGCTGGGCGACGGCCATGCAGAGGAGGAAGCGTCGCATCATCAACAGGTTAAGCGATGCGTGTACCGACCTGTCAACGCACACTCCGGGGCCGTGAGGAATGCGAGCACACAGATGTGTGGGGGGCACTCCACCCCATGTGGGGCGCGTGCTCCCCGAAACGGCTCGGCTGTTGCCGGCTCGCTGGAAAGATGGCGTGGGAGGGCGTGATTCTCCGCTCCCGAAGTCGGAGTCCTGCCGAGCAGGCAGGGCTCGAATCCATCGCGGTGTGACGGGCGATGAAGGATGCTGCCGCGAGGAGGTCTCGTGACACGCATGGCTCGCAGGTGGGGAGTGCTCGCGGCGCTGGTGGCGGTGCTGGCCGCGGCGGGCGTGGTGGCGCTGCGCCGGGGCGCGGAGGAGGCGCCGGCCCCCGGCCCCGTGACGCCCGCGCGGGCCGCGCCGGGCCCGCGGCTCGTGTCCGTGGGGCCCCGGCTCACCAGCAACGAGACGTCTCAGCCCCTGTCTATATATGGAGAGCGGCTCGTGCCCGGGCTGCGGCTGGCGCTGGGCCCACCGCTGTCGCGCGAGCTGCCGCTGACGGTGGTGGACGCGGGCCACGCCTACGCCCGCCTGCCGGCCGGCCTGGCGCTGCCGGAGGACGTGCCGCAGGTGGTGGTGGAGGCGCGGCTGGCGGGGGCCTCGGGCACGGAGGGCTCCGCGCGGCTCACCGTGGTGAATGACACGGCCTTCGTGGACCTCACGGCGATGGCGCTGTCTCCGGATGGGCGCACGCTGCTCCTCGCCTCGCCGCCCACGGACACGGTGTTCGCCCTCGACGTGGAGTCGGGACGCGTGGAGAAGCTCGCCGCGGGTGACGGGCCCTCCGCGCTCGCGACCTTCAAGGATGCGCAGGGGCGGCCGTGGCTGGGCGTGGTGCACCGCTACCAGCCGGAGCTGCGCCTGTACGCGCTGGACGCGCCGGGGAGTGCGCCCAGGGTGCTGCCCGCGCCGCTCGGCGCCCACGGGCTGGAGGTGGATGGCGCGCGCGGCATGGCCTTCGTCGCGGAGCACGTGAGGGACCGCGTCCACGCGGTGTCGCTCGCCGACGGGAAGACGCGCTGGTCGAAGGAGGTGGACCCCAACCCCCGCGCACTGGCGCGGTGGAAGGGGCTGCTCGCGGTGGGCAGCCTCCAGACGGGGCAGCTGGAGCTGCTGCGGCAGGAGGACGGCGCGGCTGTTGCCACGGTGGTGCCGGGGCCGGGCGTGTCGATTCTGGGCGGCCACACGGAGCCGTTCCGCGCGCAGGTGATGGGCGGCAAGGCGCCGCGCGCGCTGGTGGCGAGCGAGCGGCTCGGCCGCCTCTTCATGGCGAGCCTGGGGCCCAACGTGGGCCCCAACCCGAAGCGCATGGAGGTGAGCGCCAACAGCGGCGTGGCGGTGGTGGACCCGGCGACGGGCGGCTACGTGCGGCACCGGGGGTTCGGCGCGGGGGTGACGGAGGGGCTGGCGCTGGATGACGCCGCGGGCCTGCTCTACGCGGCGGATGTGGGCCTGGGCCGGGTGCGGGTGCTGGACGCGCGGGCGCTGGCGGGCGCGGAGCAGGGCGCACGCGGGGCGGTGCTGCAGGAGGTGGCGATGGCGCCGCCGGACGGCACGCCGCGCATCCGCCCGGCCGCGGACTTCGGGACGAAGGGACGGGCAGGGGAGGAGCTCCACTCCGGCCCGCGCTCGCTGGCGCTGTCTCCGGACGGGCACACGCTCTACGTGCTCAACCGCTTCACGCGGACGGTGGCGGTGGTGGACGTGCGCGAGGCGCGAGCGGGCAGGGCCCGCGTGGTGCGCCAGCTTCCGGTGGTGCCGGGTCGCGCGCAGGCCCGGCGCCGCCTGGGCCAGGTCCTCTATTACGTGGACCTGGGGCGCACCGGAATCACGTGCGACGGCTGCCACATCGAAGGGCACACCGGCGGCGTCTTCTACGAGAAGACACATCCCAACCGCATCTACCGCTCCACCACGCTGCTGGGCAGCCGCGATACGCCCCCGTATTTCACGCCGGCCAGCCAGGACAGCCTCGCGGAGACGGCGAGCTTCGTGGGCGCGCGCAACCGCTTCCACAACCCGGACCCCTCTCCGGGCGAGGTGGATGCGCTCTCCCTCTTCAACGCGTTGATGACCACGCCGCCCAACCCCTTCCGCGGGGAGGACGGCGCGCCGCTGGAGGCGGTGGAATTGCCGGACGGCCGCACGGGCCGGCCCGCGCACGGGCGCGAGGTGTTCGAAGGGAAGGGCCGGTGCGTGGAGTGCCACCCCGCGCCGCTCTATACGCTGGACCAGGACCCGGCGACGCGCGGGCAGTACCTCGATGTGGGCACGCCGGTGGCGCTGCCCTTGCGGCTGGAGCAGCAGACGCTGGTGCCCGGCGCGGCGCCTCCGTCACTCGTGGGCACGTGGGACGTGTGGCCCCTGCTGACGAGCGCAACGGCCGGATACGCGGTGAAGGAGGACCGGCTGGTGGTGGGCACGCGCTTCCCGCTGCGCGCGGTGCTGGAGACGTCCGGGCCGAAGCACGGCGACGCCATGGCGCTCACGGCGGAGGAGCGCGATGACCTGCTCGCGTTCCTGCTGACGCTCTGAAACAGCGCCGCGCGTCCATCCGCTTCCGGTGCCAGGAGAGCAACCAGCCCGGCACGCATGTTCCACGGCGAGCCGAAATCTCGGCTCTCGCTGTGCCACTCTCCCCCTGAATCCCCGACCTGCGTCGGTGTGACTTGCGCCAGCGCGGGGAACTGCGGTGTACAATCCGACAGATGCGCGCCCTCTCGCGTTCCGCCTGGCTCCTCGTTCCCGTGCTGTTGCTGTCGTGCTCCGACGCGGGCCTGTATGCCCTGGACGGCCGGGGCCCCCATGGAAAGGACCGCGCCGCCTTCTCCGGCAATGTCTGCGTTCCGCTGGCGGGCGGTGAAGCCTTCCCCACCAAGGTGCTCTTCGCCATCGAAGGCGGAGCGGGCGTGGAGGCGGAGATGGTGGGCTACGCCACCGACGGCCTGTCCACGCTGACGAGCCGCTTCTCCGGCCCCTTCGTGAAGTTCGGGCTCGTGGCCTACCACACGGTGGCCACCGGCCTGCTGGGTGGCTTCTCCGATGCCGCGGAGTTCCAGGCCACGCTGCCGCGCTACGCGTCGTACCAGGAGTCGGGGCCGGTGAGCATCCGCTCCTCCCTGCGGCTGGCCAAGACGCTCCTGTCCGGCGACATGCAGACGTCCTGCCGGGGCGAGGTGGCCCGCACGCGCTACATGGTGGTCGTCATCGTCCGCACCGGCGACAGGACGTGCGCCCGTGCTCGAGACAACGAGGACTTCGGCGTGGGGCTCGACTCGCGCTGCCTCGCCCTGACCACCACGGCGCTCTGCGGCCCGGCCAACTCGCCGACGCGCAACGCCTGTGATGCCCAGTGCGGCAGCTGCGAGCTGACGGCCGTCACCGGCGAAATCAAGGCGCTCGCCCAGCAGTTCGGCGCGGGCGAGGTGGTGGTGCAGCCCATCTACGTGCGCGGCACCGCGCCGGACCCGCTCACCCGCCAGCTCGTGGCCGCCATCGCCAGCGCCGGTGGCACGGAGCCCATCGAAGTGGACTTCGCCGGCCTGCCCGGCGCCCTCACCGGAATCAAATACGCCGCGCGTGCCAACTCCCTGCGGCTCAAGCGCTTCGTCGCCTTCAACCGCAACGTGGTGGTGCGCGCCGGCCAGACGCTCCCCGACAGCGACGGGGACGGCCTGCCGGACACGGACGAGGACGCGCTCGGCACGGACGCGCTCGTGCTGGACTCGGACCAGGACGGGTTGATGGACGGCCTGGAGGTCCGCATGGGCCTGGACCCGCTGGTGCCGGACGTCATCAACGGCTGCAACCTGTCGCTCGACGAGGACGGGGACCGGCTCAACACCTGCGAGGAGCGCGTGCTCGGCACGGACCCGTGCATCGGCGACACGGACGGGGACGCGCTGCCGGACCTGGTGGAGCTGCTGTCCATGACCAACCCGCTCGTCCCCGAAGATTTGCTGGACTCGGACCGCGACGGCATCACCAACGTCGCGGAGGTGGAGGCGCACGGCGACCCGCTCAGCGCCGACCTCGACTTCCACGTCGAGCGCGGCTATGGCTATGACCTGGTGGAGGCCGAGCCCTCCGCCGACGGCCGCACCTGCTACGCGGCGCGCGCGGAGAACATCACCGTCGTCCCCACCCGCGAGCGGCCCCACCCCTTCATCCCGGGCGAGGTCATCCCCGCGGGCACCAACGAGGTGTACCTCTACCTCCAGGCCGGCCGGGACAATGACCCCCGCGGCGCCGGCATCGGCTCGCTCCTCATCCAGCCCATCCAGTACAGCGAAGAGGCCGGCCGCACCCCCGCGGGCACCATCCCCCTGGACCCCAACGACTTCATCCTCGGAACCTGATCCACGCCCCCGGTGTGGAGTCCACCCCACGCCTCCAATGGGGAGTGCCCCCCACACCCCCTCGACCTGCTTCCCCAGCCTGTCTCCAACCTCTTGATTCTCCAGGGTTTCACGCGAGTGTTGGGTACGGATCGTTCCTTGCTAGGAGCGAGGCCCTGAAAGGAGTCACCATGTCACTCGTTCGCGTTGCTTCGGCTCTCACGCTGGGGGCCTTCCTCTTCCTGAGCCCGTCGGTGGCCCAGGCGCAGTCCAACAACAACCCCGACAATCCGGAGTGCCTCGGCGACAGCTGCGGCAAGCCCCAGGAGGAGGGCGGCGGTTGTGGCTGTGGGTGCGGCTGCTCCGTCTGGGTGAACTACACGGACGACGGCGACACGCTGGCCTACACGGACGACGCGGACGGCGACGGCAGGGCGGACGACCGCGACAACTGCCCCTTCGTCTCCAACCGCGACCAGACGGACGAGGACGGCGACTCGGTGGGCAACGCGTGCGACAACTGCTCCACGCTCTCCAACTTCGCGCAGAGCGACGCGGACGGCGACAGCAAGGGCGACGACTGCGACGAGGACCGGGACAACGACGGCGTCTTGAACGCGGCGGACAACTGCCCGCTGGTGCCCAACGCGGACCAGAGCAACCTCAACAAGGACACCGAGACCCGGCTCGCCGGTGACGTCTGCGACCTCGACGACGACGGCGACGGCTACAACGACGGCCAGGACACCTGCCCGCGCGTCTCCAACCCCGACCAGAAGCTGCCCGAGGACGCCAGCCAGTGCCGCGTGGACGCGGACGGCGACAACATCTCCGACAACGGCGACAACTGCCCCGGCCTGGCCAACCCGGACCAGGCGGACGCGGACGGGGACGCCCAGGGTGACGCGTGCGACGCGGACATCGACGACGACACCATCTTCAACACGGCGGACAACTGCCCGGCCGTCGCCAACCGCGAGCAGCTCGACGATGACCGCGACGGCGCCGGCGACGCGTGCGACACGCGCTACTGCCTGGTGCTGGATGCCACCCGCCCGGATGACTGCCTGGACCCGAAGGCGCCCTTCACCATCAGCGGCGGCGGCAGCATGGTGGTGGACGAGGCCGGCAAGGCGCTGCGCCCGCCGCTGTTCGCCAACCGCAACGGCGCGGCCATGGAGTACAAGTGGACGGTGACGAAGCGCCCCACGGGCTCCAACGCGGTGGTGGAGAACCCGCAGGGCGCCGTGACGCTCAGCCGTGACTGGCAGTACACCTACGTGGACGGCAGCGTGCCGACCTTCACGCCGGACGCGGAGGGCGAGTACGAGCTGCAGGTGACGGCGCGTCTGGCCTTCTCCGACCGCGTCTTCCCCGACCAGCGCGTCTCCACGTCCAACCTCATCGTCCGGGTGGGCAAGGGCTCGGACGAAGGCACCAACTGCAGCTCGGTGCCCGCGGGCTTCAGCGCCACCGCGCTGGGCGCCGCGCTGCTCAGCGTGCTGATGCGCCGCCGTCGTCGTCAGCAGTAACCTCGCAGTCCCATGCCAGGAGGACCGTTCCGCATGCGCCGCCTCGTTCGTTTCCCGCTGCTCGCGGCGGGCCTCCTGGCCGCGGGCCTTCTGTCCTGCACCGACTCGCTGCTCGAGCCGCGAGCGGAGGTGCAGAACAACCTCGATGACCGGCTGACGCTCCAGGGGCGGGTGTGCACCCGCCCGCCCAACCCCTCCGGCTTCCCGGTGAAGGTGGTGGTCGTCATCGACGAGTCGGGCAGCATGTGCATCTCCGACCCGCCGGGCGCGCAGCTGGAGGGCGGCTTCTGCGACCGCCCGGAGGTGCGGGACACCATCCCCGACGGCGTCACCGAGCCCGCGCGCGTGCGCGCCCTCAAGCGCCTGGTGGACCAGTTCCGCCAGGTCAACGCGCAGGGCGGCAACGTGCAGGTGTCCGTCGCCCCGTTCGAGACGAACGTGCGCAACGTGTGGCCGCCCACCACGGTGGGCAGCCGCTTCGCGCGGCCGGACAACAACATCGACACCTACATCAACGGCCTGCAGAGCCAGCTGGGCAAGGGCACCGACTACCAGGGCGCCCTGTCCTACGCGTACAGCATCATCGCCAGCGACATCAACGCGGTGGCGCAGTCCAACCCGGAGCTCTTGCCGCGCACCCGCTACGTCGTCGTCTTCCTCACCGACGGCACCCCGTACCCGCGCTGCTCCGCCTCCGACAACCTCAGCGTCTACGCCAGCCCGGACAGCCCGGACCTGACGTGGGCGGACTCCCTCCTCGACTTCTGCAACGCCACCAGCACCACCGACGCCATTGACGGCTTCGAGGTGGGCACGGACCGCAACCAGAACTACCAGCTGTTCAGCTACGTGCGCCGGCTGATGGAGCTGAAGGACCAGTACAACGTGGGCGACGTGCGCATGCACACGGTGCTGCTCTTCAACCAGGAGGCCGTCCGCGCCTGCGGCCCCATCTGCCAGGAAATCTACGGCATCTACCCGGGCGTGCCCCAGGCGCAGTACCCGGAGGCCGCGAAGAAGATTGCCTCGTGGCTGCTCAGGCGCTTCGCGGAGATGGGCAACGGCGTGTACCAGGAGTTCAACGACACGTCGGAGATCTCCAACCTGGGGCTGGGCGCGCTGGACTACTCCTCCTTCGCCTCGCGCAACGTGATGAAGTCGCTGGTGGTGGAGGCGCTCAGCTCCGGCCCGGGTGACGAGGGGCGCACGCTGGACAGCGACGGGGACGGCGTGCCGGACTCGGAGGACAACTCCTTCACGCTCAAGACGAACACCTTCACCGCGGACAGCGACCTGGACTGCCTGGATGACGGCTTCGAGGCCCGCCGCCTGGACCAGGGCTTCCAGGCCAGCAATGACCGGGATGCGCGCGGGTGCGACCCGGCGTCCCCGCTCACCCGCGACTGTGTGTGCCGCGACACGGACGGCGACGGCCTGTCGCAGTACGCGGAGGAGTACCTGCACACGCGCACCGGCATCGTGGACAGCGACGGCGACGGCGCCCCGGACGGCATGGAGGCGCGCTGGGGCCTGGACCCGCTGGCGCCCAACGTGTCGGGCCTGGACACGGACGGGGACGGGCTGCCGGACGACGCGGAATTGCGCGCGGGCACCAACCCCACCCGCAGGGACCGCGCCTTCTACGAGCGCTACGGCTACCAGTACGAGACGCGCATCGCCGAGGTCCGCCAGGACGGCAGCATCTGCTACGACTTCACGGTGTCCAACCTGCAGCTCGTCACCCCGCCGGACCGCGCGGGTGTGAAGCAGGGCCACAACCTCTTCAAGGTGTGGTTCGCCGAGGCGCCGGAGAGCGGCGTCTCCACCGACTACGGCGTGTGGCGCACCGCCTGCGCCTGGGCCCAGTACGCGCCGCCCAGCGTGCGCGTCCCCGCGGGCCCCGAGCTGTCCCTCACGGATACGAACTTCCGCCGGCCCGACCAGATGAGCAACCCGTGGAACAACGCGAACGATTGTGTCGGAACGCCGCCCGCGGGCGCGGGGAGCAACCCGTGAGCCGCGCCGGACGGGTGCTGGCGGGCTGCCTGTGCGCGCTCGCGGTGGTGGTGGCCTGCACGGATTCCTACCTGTACGACCCGCGCCGCGACACGGAAGTCCCCGTGGACCGGGCCGTGTCCTTCGATGGCCGCTTCTGCACCGTGGGCAGCAATGAGGTGGTGCGCCCCATCAAGCTCATCATCGCCATGGACGCCTCGCAGTCCATGCGCGTGAGCGACCCGGACGGCACGCGCGCCACCGCGCTGGTGGAGTTGCTCGAGAACCTGCCCAGGGACCCGGAGGTCTCCATCGCGGTGATGCTCTTCGCGGGCAGCACCACCGCCTTCCTCACCCAGACGCCGGGCAACCCGCCGGAGGACGGCTTCGTACAGGTGTCGTCGATGGACGACGCGACCCGCCGCCGCCTCGCCGCGCAGTTGCTCACCTTTCGCAACCCGGACAACTCCCCGAACCGGGACTCGACGGACTTCGTCAAGCCGCTGTCGGACATCTACTCGCTCATCAACACGGACATCGCCCGCAGCCGGTTGGAGCCGGGCGGCGCCCAGGCGCTGGCGCAGGCGCGCTACTCCGTCGTCTTCCTGTCGGACGGCAAGCCCACCAACGACCAGGACGACGAGCTCCTCCAGGGCGACGCGGTGGTGCGCATCCGCCAGCTGAGAGACCTGGTCGAGGACGTGCGCGTCAACACCGTGCACGTCTTCCTGCCCACGCAGCCGGTGACGTCGTGCAACATCGGTGGGGATGGCGGCTGCCCGCTGCTCATCATCAACCAGAACGCGGACCGGCTGGAGCAGATGGCCACGCTGGGCGGCGGCAACTTCCGCGACTTCCGCAACAACGAGCCCATCAACTTCCTGGACTTCACCTTCGGCCAGGTGCGCCGCTCCTTCATCGTGAAGGAGGTGGTGGCCTCCAACTTCTCCGCGCCTCCGGGCAGCCCGGTGGACGAAGCGGACACGGACGGCGACGGCCTGACGGACGCGCGCGAGGCGGAGGTCGGCACCAACCCCAACTTCATGGACACCGACGGCGACGGCTTCAGCGACGGCGTGGAGGTGTACTTCCGCGAGCGCGGCGTGGACTTCGACCCCACGCAGATTGCGCTGCCGGACGGCGGCGGGCTGGACAAGGGCTGCCCGCCGCTGTTGCGCGCGGAGGACGCGGACTGCGACCGGCTGCTGGACTGCGACGAGCAGTTCATCGGCACCAACGCCAACCTGGCCGACAGCGACCGCGACGGCGTGCCGGACGGGGTGGAGTGGCGCGGCGGCACCCAGGGCGCCAGCAACGATTTGGACGAGGACCCCGACAACGACGGGCTGACGAGCCGCGCCGAATTGCGCCTGCACACGCGCCCGCTGGAGGTGGACACCTCGAACCTGTCGGTGGACGGCTACCGGTACTCCTTCGAGGCGGACGGGGCGCCGGATGCGCTGGGCCGCCAGTGCTACACGCTGCGCATCGACAACATCCTCCTGGCGCCCACCATCGCCGCCGCGGACGACGCGGGCGTGGTGACGCGCGGGGCGGGCTTCAATGACGTCTCCCTGTCCGTGGCCATGGTGCCCGCGGACGACCCCACCGCGCGCACCCTCGTCCGCACCTACCGCGTGGACACCGTGCGCTACCCGGTGGGCGGCATCAAATCGCCCGCCGACGGCGTCATCCGCGTGGAGCCCGAGCAGTTCATCGACGGCTGCCCCGGCCGCGTCGGCGCGCCCCCCTCGCCTTGAGAAATCACGCCATGCCCACCCACGTCCGACTGCTGCCGCTCGCGCTGCTCGCCCTCGTTGCCTGCTCGTCCGGAGGAGGCGACGGGGACACGGACGCGGGCACCAACCCCGTGGAGGACCTCTGCAACAGCCGCGAGGAGGCGCTGTCGCTGGCCGAGTGCGAGCTGAAGCCGGGGCAGGCGCTGGACCGCTTCCTCGTGCAGGCGGGCGAGACGAAGGCTGGCGACCAGGACTGGTACCGAATCGTCCTGCCCGCGGACACCAGCGCGCGCACGCTGCTCAACGTCAACGGCGTGTACCTCGCGGCCAGCACCGCGGTGAACCTGTCCATCACCGTGCTGGAGACGCTGCCCAACGGCAGCGACGTGGCGCTGGTGAAGAAGGAGGACAAGCACGGCCAGGGCGCGCCGCGGCCGGTGGACATGGTGCTGCCGCTGCGCAATGACTTGAAGAGCAAGACGCTGCTGGTGCTGGTGCAGGACTCGCCGGACGTGCCCACGCGGCCCAACTACGACGCGAAGAGCACGTACCGGCTGAAGGTGGAGATTGCCACCAACCCGGACACGCACGAGCCCAACGACACGCAGCAGACGCCCACGGCGCTTGCCCTGGCCGCCGAAGGCGCCGAGCAGGTGGGGACGGTGACGGGCTACCTCGCCACGGACAACGACGTGGACCACTACACCTTCGACCTGACGGCGGGGAAGGTGGCGTACGTGCGCCTCGTCGCGCCCGACCAGGGGTTCATCCCCAACTGGCGCCTGTCCTACGAGCTGCGCCGCCCGGGCTTCGCGGAGAAGGAGGACGAGGGCCAGGTGCCGCCCCGGGTGAGCGGCGGCGAGCTGGCCACGGCGCGCAAGGTGAAGCTCGCGGGCACGTGGATGCTGGTGGTGAAGGGCTACCGCGGCCTCAACGACAAGGAGACCGCCCAGGGCGACCTGAACCAGCGCTACGAGGTGGAGGTGCGCGTCATGGACGAGGAGGACGTGCAGGACCGCACCGGCGCCGGCAATGACACCGTGCCGGGTGCCACGGCGCGCAACCTGGATGCCGCCACGCCCGGCAGCGCCGGCGCCGCCGTGTCCTTCACCGGTCGCCTGGGCTACGTGCCGGACCGCGACTGGTACTCGCTGAGGCTGCCCGCCTCCACCGCGCCCACGGCGCTGCGCTACCGCGTGGTGCCGCTGGGGACGGGGGGGCGCTTCCCGCCGCTGCCGGACACGGCGGACCGGCAGGTGCTGGTGTTCACCCTGGTGAACAAGGGCGCCACCGTCAGCGAGTGGCGCACCGCCTGCCTCAGCGACGTCACCGCCTGCCCCAAGGGGTACGGGGAGAACCCGGACGCGCGCCAGCTGGTGGAGGGCTACTGCACCCGCGGAGACCTGCCGGCGCCCATGTGCACGCACTCCTACCGCGAGGAGGCGACGGACAACCCGCGCTTCACCAACCTGAGCAACTTCCGCGGCGTGATTCCGGTGCCCGCGCACGCCACCGCCGTCACGTACTACTTCGTCGTCCAGGACGACGGCACCAACTGGGCGGATGACCGCGACTACCGGCTGGAGGTGACCTGGGACGCGGAGGACGCGGACGAGGTGTCGCGCTACACGGGCGGCGTGGAGGGGCCGGTGGCCCGCAACCTCGCGTCCACCACCGCCTTCCCCGCGCCGCCGGACACCGCCGAGTTCTCGGTGACGGGCCAGCTGTCCCACGGCTACGGCCGGCTGCGCACCGACAACATGGACCGCACCAACGGCCTGGGCGTGCGTGGGCCGGGGGACTACGACGCGGTGCCCTCGGACGTGGACTCGTACCAGTTCCAGCTCCCCACCGTGGCGGCCCCCGAGGACCGCGCGTGGCTGGTGCAGTGGGAGGTGGAGAAGCTGGCGGACGGCGGCACGCCGCACGGCCTGGCGCTGAACCTCACCTTCTGCGACGGCGACGCGCAGGACGCTGGGACCAGCACCTGCACGCCAGTGACGACGGGCAGCCGCAACCTCTCGTTGTCGCTGGCCTACCGCTCGGACGCGCTGCGCGCCTGGCACACGCCGAGCGACGCGACGCTGAGCAGCCTGCAACCGCAGTACGCCTTGGAGGAACGCCCGGGCTCCACCGTCGTCACCCTGGCGCCCTATGCGTGCGGCTGCCTGGAGCGGCGCTTCATTCGCGGCGGCACCATGCGGGTGGACGTGTCCGCGTCCGAGCGCCTGGACTACGAGCGGGTCAACTACACGCTGCGCACCGGCTACGGCGCCTATCCCCAGAGCTACACGGTGGACGGCGGGGCCAGCGTGACGTGCCCGGCGCCGGATGGTGGCGTGGCGCAGTCGGACGGAGGCGTGTCACCCATCACCGGGGGCTGCGTCTTCACGCGCCAGCCATGAGCGCGGCGGCGGTACGGCGGGAGCCAGAGCTCCCGCCAGGGGGATGGACGACCCCGCCGGGGGAGGAAGTTCCGCTACGGCGTAGGGGCCACACCCAGGCCGTCGAGGGTGATGACCTTCTCCGGCGTGTTGCCCGCGTTGGACTTGATGGTGAGCGTGCCGGTGTACTCCCGTTCTTCCGTGGGCCGGAACTCCACCTGCACGAAGGCGCGCTTGTACGTCTCCAGCGCGAGCGGGGTTTCGGCGGTGAAGCCCTCCGGGAGCACCAGCTTGAACTGCGACGGAGCGGACATGGTGATGCCGGTAATCTGCAGCGTCCCCTCGCCGCGGTTCTCCAGGACGAGCGAGTTGAAGCCCGTGGTGTTGATGAAGGTGCCGCTGCCGAACTCACGGTTGAAGGCCATCTCGTCGCGGTCCGTGAAGAGCGTCGGCTCCTTGGGAATCTCCGTCTCGTTTCCACAGCCGGCCAGGGCGAAGAAGAATAGGGGGAGCCACCGGGTACGCAGTTGCATGGACGTCCACTCCTCGGATTGAGGGTTCAGAAGATGATGTCGTTTGTAACAGTGTTTCAGCGCAACGCACAGGTGGCCGCGGTGCTGTCCTTCGCGGTGTTCCTGGGCGCGTGTGGGGGCTCGCGCGAGGACTTCATCGGCCCGCGTGTGAAGGACACCTGTGACGCGTCGTGGCCCGTGTGCAGCCGCGTGGCCGGCTGCATCCTCGGCACGGAGAGCTACGCGGAGGGACGCTTCCCCGGACGCGGACAGTTCATCGTCCAGGTGCCGGAGGCCGCCACCGTCAAGGTGCGCTTCTACCTGGAGGACGTGACGTCCGTGGGCGAGGAGATGGTGGTCCTCTTCCATGAAGAGGGCTGTCGCGCACGCACGCGCCAGGCGGCGGACGGACGCGCGGTGCTCGACACCATGGAGAAGGCCGGTGAGTTCACCCGCGAGGCGGACCTCACCGGCGTGGGGGACCACCTCATCGAGTTCGAGTCCGACATGCAGGCGCGCTACATCGTGAAGGTGGACGTGCTGCCCCTTCGCAACCGGTAGCGCGCGCTCTCAGCCCTTCATCGCGCGCACCAGGTGGTGCGCGACGCGGAAGCTGTTGGCTGCGATGGTGAGCGTGGACGGCACGCTGCCGCCGGTGGGCATGAAGCTGCCGTCCACCACGTAGAGGTTGGGCACCTCGTGCGCGCGGCAGTTCTTGTCCAGCACCGAGGCCGCCGCGTCGTTGCCGAAGCGGCAGGTGCCGTGCTGCAGAATCGTCGTCTCGCCCATGACGCCCTTGCGCCGCACGTCATCCGGGTCCAGCCGCAGCAGCACCTCTTCGCCGCGCTCCACCAGGAAGCGCGTGGCGGCGAAGTCCATGGGGTGGCGCTCCACGGTGATGGCCGCCACGGGGATGCCGTACTTGTCCTTCGTGTCCTCGGACACGCTCACGTAGGTGCCCGGCGTGGGGAGCCACTCCGCGTAGACTTCGAACTGGAGGATGCGCGAGTCACGGTACGCCCGCATCTGGTCCTTCAGCGCCTTGCCGAAGAGCGCGCTCTTCCCGCCGCCGGCCAGCTCCACCGCCGCATGGATGGGATTGGGGTGCGCCCACATGAAGCCCAGCGTGCCGCCCTTGCGGAAGCCGAAGCGGCTGTCGGGCAGGAGGTAGAAGTCCTGCACGCTGCGGTTGACGAAGGGCGCCGGGTCCTTCAGCCACGGCCGCGCCTCGCCCTGCTTGGACACGCGGAACGTCGCGTACGACTCGCCGAAGGAGCTGAAGAGGAGATTCCTGCCCACCAGCCCGCTGCCATTGGCCAGTCCGCGCGGGAAGCGGCTGGAGGTGGAGTTGAGCAACAGGCGCGCGCTCTCCACCGCGGTGCAGGACACCACCACCACCTTGGCGGGCTGCTCCTGGGCCACGCCATCTTCATCCAGGTAGATGACGCTCTTCGCGCGCCCCTGCTTGTCCACCTCCACGGTGCGTGCCATGCAGCCGGGGCGCAGGTCCACGTTGCCGGTGGCCAGCGCGGCGGGGATGAGGCTGGCGTTGGTGCCGCTCTTGGCGCCCGTCTCGCAGCCGTAGCTGCCGCACAGCGCGCAGTACGAGCACGGAGCGCGGCCCCGGTACGGCCGGCTGATGATGCCGCGCGCGGTGGGCAGCGAGTGCCAGCCCATGGCCTTGCAGGCCTTGTCGATTTCCGCCGCCACCGGGTGCACGTCCAGTGGGGGCAGCGGGAAGGGCCCCGAGCGCGGCTCCGCGAAGGGGTGGGGCACGGCCTCTCCAGACACGCCCAGCTCGGCCTCGGCCTTGTCGTAGAAGGGCGCCAGCTCCTCGTAGGAGATGGGCCAGTCCGCCAGCGTGCTGCCCGATACCGCGCCCAGCGTGGAGCGCAGCCGGAAGTCCACCGGCTTGAGCCGGTAGAAGAAGCCGCTCATGTGCACGGTGCCGCCGCCCACGCAGTTGGCCGTCCACGCGGCGTTGGAGCGCTCGTAGCGGCCCCGCGCGCCGTGCCGCACCAGGTGCGGCTCCTCCCACGGCAGCGGCATGAAGAAGTTGCGACGGCTGTTCAGGATTTCGTCGTGGACGAAGTCCTGCGGCTTGTAGTGGCGGCCCTTCTCCAGCACCACCACCTTGAAGCCCGCGCGGCCCAACTCCAGCGCCATGGGCGCGCCGCCCGCGCCGCTGCCGATGATGCAGACGTCGACCTCGGGCAGGCTCATTTGGGGGCGCCTCCGTGGTGGAGCCCGCACTCGCGCAGGCACTTCGGGCCGTCATGGCCCTCCGGGGGCGCCATGGCCACGGTGCCCACGGTGTCGAACCCCATCAGCTTCCAGCCCACCTTCCCCTTGTTGCCGCCGTAGGACGGGTCCCCGAGGTAGCCCTCCAGCGTCATGACGGTGAGCAGCTCGAAGAAGTGCGCCTCGCCGCTCTTCGGCGGGCTGTCCCGGAAGATGGCGAGCAGCTCGTCCTGTTGCTCGGCCGTGAGAGCGGAGAAGCCCTTCTGGAACATGCGCTGCGCGCGGCGCTCCAGCGCGGCCACGCCGCTGAGGAAGTCGTCGCGTATCGTCTCCAGCGCCGGTGTCTGGAGGATGCGGTCGATGTAGACCGGCACGTCCGCGTCCAGCGCACCCGCATCCTCGTCACGCGGAAGGATGCGCTCGCAGGCGGCGGCCACCGCGGCGTACTCGAATGTCGAGAAGGTACGAAGCGCCTGGCCGTTGACGGTGGCGCCAAGGGGCCCCGGGTCCGCGGGCGGTGCCTTGGCCTTTTCCTCGGAGCGCTTGCAGGCGGGGCCGAGCAGCACCACGCCCCCGCCGAAGAAGGAGAGTCGCTGGATGAAGGAGCGCCGGGACAGGCGGCTCCGGGGGGCATGTGCGCGGGGCATGGGACGCCGAGTCTAACCCAGCCCCCTCGTGTATCGCCGCGAAGATGAAACCTGCTCGGCTGCTCCCCATGACGCTTCGCTGGCATAGGATGCGGGCGACGACGTACAGGGCCGACAACGCAAGGAGAGGCACATGAAACGGCACGCCTGGGTACTGGGAACGGCACTCGCGCTGGTGGGCTGCGGCAAGGACAACCCGGGCAACCCCGACGCGGGCAACAAGCCCCCGGAGGACCCCAACGTCAACTCGCCCTTCACCCGGCTGGTGGTGGACTCGGAGCCGAGCGAGTTCCACCAGATTTCCTCCATCGCCATGGCCGTGGGCCCCCAGGACCGCATCGGCATCGCGTACTTCGTCAAGCTGAGCAGCCAGACGCAGGCGGGCTTGAACGACTTCGCGCTGCGCTACCGCGAGGTCGACGGCGGCCAGGTGAAGCCCGCGGAGACGGTGGCCACGGTGCAGCGCGTGTACGGCGTGTCCGTGGCCTTCGGGCCGAACGGGCAGCCGGCGGTGACGTACCTGGGCGGCGGCAGCGACACCTCCACGTTCTGGTTCCAGAGCGACCTGGCGGTGGCGTACCGCGGCGCCGACGGCAAGTGGACCGAGCGCATCGCCGTGACGATGTCCAACCAGGCCGGGACAGGAAACGACTTGAATGACGGCGGCTTCCTGGTGGGCCTCAATCCCTCCATCGTCTTCTCCGGCAGCCAGGCGCTCGTCGCCTATCGGGACGGGCACCGGGGCAACACCGGGCGCCAGGACTGGGAGTCGAGCGACGTGGAGCTGGCCGTGGGCGGCCCCACGTCGTGGCAGCACCGCATGGTGGCGCCCTCCTCGGCTGACAACAAGCTCGGCTTCGGCGGCCACATCCAGCTCATCATGGCGGGCGCGCAGCCGGCCGTCGTCTACGACAAGGCGCCCGAGGCCGCTCTGGCCAGCGGGACGGACGTCATGTTCCAGCGGCGCAACGCGGACGGCACCACCTGGACCGCGCCGGTGCGCGTGCAGCAGGTGAGCAACACGCAGATGGGCGCCTCCGTGGCCTACGACGCGACGGCGGGCTTCGGCATCGCCGCCCTCGAAAAGACGGGCGACAAGCTGACCTACATCGAGTGCGACGGTGACTCCGCCACGAAGTGCACGGCGGCCGGGGACTGGTCCACGCCGGACCCCGTGTTCAACTCCGGCACCGGCGGCTGGTACCCCTCGCTGGCGTTCGACCCGGTGAACCACGAGCCGTCCATCGCCTTCTACAACTGCGCGCTGGAGTCGGGCCGCAACGACACCGGCTGCAACCCGAACGACGACGAGCTGGTGGTGTCCACGCGCATCGCCGGCATCTGGCGCGAGACGCTGGTGGACGCGGGCGGCGGCTGGTCTCCCAAGCTGGCGTACCTGTCCAACGGCAAGCGCGTGGTGCTCTACCGGGCCCCCGTGGTGGCGGCGGACAACGGCACCCTGAAGCTCGCGGTGGAGAAATGAGCCGGGCGGCGCGGGCACTGGTGGCCTTCGGGCTCGCGGGTCTCGCGTCCGGCGCGGGCCTGGCGGGCTGCGGGCTGGAGGACAACACGCTGTCCGGCAGCGTGTCCGAGCTCTTCCCGCTGGGAGACATCTCCCGCGTGGAGGTGCTGCGCAACGCCGAGGCGCTGCAGGTGAGCTACTACCGCAACAACGAGCTGGACGTGGACCTGGTGGCGCGCCTCACGGTGGCCACCGAGGGGCTCGATTTGCGGCCCGGCACGAAGGTGGACCTGGGGGGCACCACGCCCTCGGGGCTGGCGCGCGCCACGGTGGTGCACCTCAACGCGGGCGAGCCCGCGCGCGCCTTCGCGCCGGTGGAGAACGGCGACCTCCAGCTGGACACGGGCGGCAACCCCGGCGAGTCCACGCGCGGGGACTTCTCCATGTCCTTCCAGAAGGGCGAGGGCTACGGCGCGGGCCGCAGCCTGGAGGGCGCGTTCAACGCGGTGGCGACGGACGCCAGCTTCGGCCCGGAGCCGGGCGAGCTGCTCGACGCGGGCGTGCCTCCTCCCTGAGGCCCGGGCCTACCGCTCGGGGCGGGCTTCCGCCCCTCGCAGCCCCGAGCGGAACAGCCACAGGAAGAGCAGCGTGAAGGCCACCGAGAAGGCCGCCATGATGACCCAGGCGGCGGAGCTCGCCACGTCCGCGGGCTGCTCCTGGAACAGGGCCACGACGAAGACGAGCAGCCACAGACTGCTCGCCGTCAGGCCCAGGCCCCCAAGGATGAGCTTCAGCCACGAGCCCACGGTGCGCGAGGCTTCCGCGGGCCGCCCGGCCGGAGGCGGCCCGAAGGGCGGCGGGCCCATCACGACGAGGCTCGCGGTGGTCACCTGTCCGCCCGGCCCCTGCAGCATCAGCGCCCCTTCCGCCGCGAGCAGCCCGCCGGCGGGCGCGGACGCGAGGGTGAGCTGCTCCGTCCGCAGGGCGCGGTAGAGCTTGCGGCCCCACTGCACCTCGATGGCGAGCACGCCGAGCGAGAGCACGGCGAAGCCGGTGCCCGTCATCAGGAACACGTCATAGAGGCCGTGCAGCAGGGTGGCCCAGCCGAGCCCCGAGGCCAGCAGGCCCAGGCGCTGCTCCTCCGGGGCGAGCCGCGCGCGGCCGACGAAGGCGCCCATCACCACGCCGGTGAAGGCATGGCCCGGCACGGCGGTGACGGCGCGCAGGACGGCCACGCCCAGGCCGTGCTCGCCCACGTAGAGGATGTTCTCCAGCGTGGCGAAGCCGAGCGACGCGGTGGCGCCATACACCACGCCGTCCAGCGGCTCGTCGAAGGCGGGCTTGCGCCAGACGTAGAGGTACAGCACGAGGAACTTGAAGAGCTCCTCGGGGATGGCGGCGCCCAGGAAGGCCCGCACCATCGCGGAGCCCCAGACGCCGTCGGAGAAGGATGCGCCCAGCTTCTGGAGCGCCAGGGCCGTGGGCACCACGGGCGCGCAGATGACGGCCCCGAGGAGGAACGTCTTCAGCAGCAGGGCATGCGGCTCCGGCCGCTTGTCCCGCGCGTAGACGTACCAGAAGAGCAACAGGGACGGGACGACCGCCGAACCACCGAGCACCAGCACCGACATGGGCCGTACGGTAGCAGGCGGGCCGTGCCCGGCTGAAATCAGGCGCCGCCGAGCGGGCGGGGCAGGGGCGTGCTGTTCGGAAATGTCGGGGGTTTTGCGCCGCGAAAAGTCCCGACATTTCCGAACAGGGCGCTGCCGGAGTGGCTACGGGGCCACGCAGGCGTTGAGCGCGAGGCCGCGGGACACGGCGGTCTGCGCCACGGTGTGCTTCGCGAGGGCCGCCGCGCCGCCCTCTTCGTACACGCGGCGGGCGAGCTGCACCGCCTCGCTGGCGTGGACGGTGAGGGTGGTGCCGGCCGCGTCCGTCACGGCCACCGCGCCGTCGGCCGCCGCCCGCGCCTGGACGAGCAGGTTGCCGGCCTCGTCACGCGCCACCATGCCGTCCTCGAGCGGCTCGAAGAAGCGCACCACCGGCTCCTGGCCCTCGCGGTCCAGCTCGATGCGCATGACGCCCGTCTCGGCGTCGCGCGACATGCGCAGCGTGTCGGTGGGGGTGAGCTTCACGACGCGCGTGCCGTCGTCCGCGCCGTCGGCGCTGCTCATGGGGTTGCTGCCGGACCAGAACTCGATGCTGTTGATGATGAGCGCGTCGATGAGCGCGCCAATCCCGTAGACAGGGATGATGACGAGCACGAGGAACATCAGCCACTGCACGAACTTCTGGCTGGAGATGCCCTTGTTGAACTCCCAGATGTTCTGCGTGAGCTTGAACTGGCCGAAGCAGCCCGTTGCATGCATGGAGATGAATCCCGCGCACACAACGGCGAGCCAGGGGGAAGGACGCTTCATCGTGAAACCTCCTCAGGGGGTTGGCATGACTGCGGGTGCGGGGCCACCATGCCACGTGCGCCACGGCTGTCACGGTCTCTTCGTGGCTGCGTCCGCTGTGATGCACTTTCCCCGGCATGACGGGAGGGTGGCGTGAGTGTGTGCTTTGCAGCCGTGTTGCTGCTCGCGGCGTCCCCGGAGGCGGGCGCCCCGGCCGTGGGCCCACCGCCCGCGCCGCTGGCCTGCGTGGCGAAGTGGTACCCCGCCGTGGTGCCGGTGCGCCTGGAGTCCGGCTGGGGCTTCCGCCTTCCCGACGGCCGCACGTACCCGTTCGACGACGGGCAGGTGAAGAGCTTCGCGCGGAAGCTCGAGTCCCCCGACCTGGAGGACACCCTCTCCATTCCCTACCGCACCGGCCCGCCCACCCCGGTGACGCGCGAGGACGAGGACCCCGGCCGCATCCGCTTCGACCCGCTCTTCCACGCCACCTATGGCGCGTCCGCCGCCCAGGTGGACGTGGTGCCCATCCGCCTCCTCGGCCAGCGGCTGAAGGTCCACCGCAAGGTGGCGCCCGCCTTCCAGCGCGTGGGGGCGCGGCTGGAGGCGCTGCTCGCGAAGGACGCGTCGCTCGAGCCCTTCCTCACGAACCTGGGCGGCACCTTCAACTGGCGCACCATCGCCAACACCCAGCGGCGCAGCGCGCACTCCTTCGGCGTGTCCATCGACCTGAACCCGGCGCGCGCGCACTACTGGGAGTGGCAGCGGCCCAGGGCGCCGCCGCAATGGCGCAACGCCGTGCCCCAGGCCGTGGTGGAGGCCTTCGAGGCGGAGGGCTTCATCTGGGGCGGGCGCTGGTACCACTACGACACGATGCACTTCGAGTACCGGCCGGAGCTGCTGGACCCGGCCTGCGCGCCGCGCTGAAGCCTTCAGTCCCCCTCGCTCTGCACCAGCCCGTACTTGTGCAGGAGCGAGTACAGGTGCTTGCGGTCCAGCTCCGCCTCGCGGGCGGCGCGGGCGATGTTGCCGCGGGCGCGGCCCAGCAGGCGGGTGAGGTACTCGCGCTCGAAGGCGCGAATCAGCTCGTCCTTGCAGACCTTGAAGGGCCCGGTGAATTCCACGGGGAGGAAGTCACCGGCGGCGGCGGGGGCCTCGCGGGTGAACTCGCGCAGGAGGGTGTCCCCGGCCAGCTCGGGGATGTCCACCATGTGCCGCGCGCGCTCCAGGGCGTTGCGCAATTCGCGCACGTTGCCCGGCCAGGTGTGCCCGGTGAACTGCTCGCGAATCTTCTCCGGCAGCCGCGTCCAGAGGCCCTCGCCCGCGAAGGCGTCCACCAGCAGGGGGATGTCCTCCTTGCGGTCTCTCAGCGCGGGCAGGCTGAAGGTGAAGACGGAGAGGCGGAAGTAGAGGTCCTCGCGGAAGCGGCCCGCCTGCGTCTCCGCCCACAGGTCCTTCTTGCTGGCGACGATGATGCGCGCGTCGAAGGAGATGGGCGTGGAGGAGCCCAGCCGGCGGAACTCGCGGTCTTCGATGGCGCGCAGCAGCTTGGGCTGGAGGTCCAGCGCCAGGTCGTCGATTTCGTCCAGGAAGAGGGTGCCGCCGTTGGCGCGCTCCAGGCAGCCGATGCGCTGGCCGACGGCGCCGGTGAAGGCGCCCTTCTCGTGGCCGAACAGCTCGCTCTCGATGAGGGAGTCGGACACGCTGGCGCAGTCGAAGACGACGAGCGGCCCGGGGGAGCGGGGGCTGAGCTTGTGGATGGCCTTGGCGGCGGCGCCCTTGCCGGAGCCCGTCTCGCCCACCAGCAGCACGGTGGAGTCGGTGGGGGCGATGCGCTGGAGCAGGGCGAAAATCTGCCGCATGGGCAGGCTGCGGCCCACCAGGTCTCCGAGGCGGTCCTCGGCGGTGGGCTCCACCTGGACGGGGGACACCTGCGGGCTGAAGCGCAGGCGCACGTCTCCCACCTCCAGCAGGGCGCCGGGGCGCAGGTACGCCTCGCGCACCTGGGCGCCGTCCAGGAACGTCCCGTTGGTGGAGCCGAGGTCCTGCACGAGGAAGCGGTCGCCCTGGCGGCGGACCACCAGGTGGTTGCGGCTCACCGTGGGGTGGTCGATGACGACGTCGTTGTCCGGGGCCTTCCCCACGCTGAGGTGCTCGTTGGCGAGGGGGAAGACGGTGCCGGCGCGCTCGGTGTCGAGAAGCACGAGGTGGAAGTGCTGAGCGGACAGCCGCTCCCCCTGGGCCCGGGCGCCGACGACGGTGTGGGTGGGGATGGGAGCTGGCGGGAGGGCAGGCATGACTGGCGGGGGATTGTAGACGGCTTCGCGACGCGTGGTGACTCCATCCTGGGGGGTGGCCCCCACAGGGCAGGCAGCCAGGCGTGGCCGGACCCGGGGTGAACTGCTACGAGGGGCACCCCATGCGCACCCCCTTCCTGTTGCTGGCGCTGGCCACCGCCTGCGCCACCGTCCCCGAAGCGCCTCCCCCCTCGCAAATGCCCGCACCGGCGCCGCCCGCGCCCGCCCGCGTCTGGAAGCAGCCGCGCGCGGTGGTGGTGCGGCACGCCACGGTGATGCCCGCCAGCGGGCCGGCGATTGAAGACGGCGCGGTGGCCTTCGTGGACGGGAAGCTTGCCGCGGTGGGTCGTAACGCGGACGTGGCCTCGCCCCCGGGGGCGGAGGAGGTGGACGGCACCGGCCTGTACGTGACGCCCGGCATCATCGACGCGCACAGCCACCTGGGTGTGTACTCCACGCCGTCCAGCTTCTCCAACGCCGACGGCAACGAGGCCACCGCGCCGGTGACGGCCGAAATCTCCGCGGAGCACGCCTTCTGGCCGCAGGACCCGGGCCTGCGGCGCGCGGCGGCGGGTGGCATCACCTCGCTGCTGGTGCTGCCCGGCAGCGCCAACCTGATTGGCGGGCGGGGCTTCCCGGTGAAGCTGCACTTCGGCCGCTCGGCGGCGGAGATGCGCTTTCCGGGGGCGAAGGACTCGCTGAAGATGGCGTGCGGCGAGAATCCGCGGCGCGTCTACGGAGAGGGGAAGAAGACGGCGCCCTCCACGCGCATGGGCAACGCAGCCGGCTACCGGCAGGCCTTCGCGCAGGCGCGCGAGTACATGAACAAGTGGGACGACTGGCGCGCGAAGAAGGAGAAGAAGCCGGACGAGACGGGCCCCGAGCCGCTGCGCGACCTGAAGCTGGAGACGCTGGCCGAGGTGCTGCGCGGCAACATCCTGGTGCAGAACCACTGCTACCGCGCGGACGAGATGGCGGTGATGCTCCAGGTGGCGGACGAGGCGGGCTACCAGATTCGCGCCTTCCACCACGCGCTGGAGGCCTACAAGCTGCGTGACAGGCTCGCGGAGAAGAGCGTGGGCGTGGCCACGTGGGCGGACTGGTGGGGCTTCAAGCTGGAGGCGTGGGACGGCATCCCGGAGAACGCGGCGCTGGTGGCGCAGGCGGGCGGCAAGGCCGTCATCCACTCGGATTCCGAGTACGGCATCCAGCGGCTGAACCAGGAGGCGGGCAAGGCGATGTGGCGGGCGCGCGAGTCCGGCATCCCCGTCACCGAGGAGGAGGCGCTGCGCTGGGTGACGCTCAACGCCGCGTGGATGATGGGCGTGGAGGGCGTCACCGGCTCGCTGGAGCCGGGGAAGATGGCGGACGTGGTGCTGTGGAAGGGCCACCCGCTGAGCGTCTACGCGCGGGCGCAGCGCGTGTGGTCCGACGGCGTCGTCACCTATGACGCGGCCACCGGAGCGGGGGAGCCGAGCGACTTCGAGGTGGGTGACAGCGCCGCCACCTCCGCGAAGCTGGTGGCCAGCGCCGCGCCCGCGCCCACCCTGGAGGCGCTGGGCCTGGCCTCGCGCTGCGACGCGGGGGCGTGTGCCACGTCGCTGCCGCTGGCGAAGGAGGCGTGCACCGCGTTCCAGGGCGTGACGGCCTTCATCGGCACCGGGTGGCTGAAGGAGGCCACCGTCGTGGTGGCGGACGGGAAGGTGCACACCGTGCTGGCGGGGGCCGTGCCGGCGCCCGCGGGCTGCGCGGTGGTGGAGGGCAAGGGGCGGCTGCTCACGCCGGGGCTCATCGACCCGCTGACGGAGCTGGGCCTGGTGGAGGTGAGCGCGGAGGAGTCCACGCAGGACGACGTGCTGCGCGGGGACGCGGCGAAGCAGGACGTGCGCGCGGCGCTGCTGGCCGCGGACAGCCTCAACGCCGCGTCGGCCGTCTTCCCGGTGGCGCGGCTGGGCGGTGTCACCGGCGTGGTGTCCGCGCCCAAGGGCGGGCTGGTGTCGGGGCAGAGCGCGTTCGTCACCACGGACGGCACCGTCCGCAGGACGCCGCTGGCCATGCACCTCAACCTGGGCCGGGCGGGCCGGGACGCGGTGTCCGGCTCGCGGGCGCTGGTGCTGGAGCGGGTGCGTGAGCTGCTGTTCGACGCGCGCGAGTACGGCCGGCGCAAGGCGGACTTCGAGCAGCGCCGCATGCGCGACGTGGCGGCGAGCCGGTTGGACCTGGAGGCCCTGCAGCCGGTGCTGGCCGGAAGGCTGCCGGTGGTGGTGCGGGCGGACCGCGTCTCGGACATCCGCGCGGCGCTGGCGCTGGCGAAGGAGTACGGGCTCAAGCCCCTCATCGCCGGAGGCAGCGAGGCGTGGATGGTGGCTCAGGAGCTGGCGGCGGCGAAGGTGCCGGTGATTCTCCAGCCCACGCAGAACCTGCCGGCGGACTTCGACCGGCTGAGCAGCCGGCTGGACGCGGCGGCGCTCCTGCGCGCGGCCGGGGTGAAGGTGCTCATCTCCGTGATGGGCGAGCCCCCCATGGTGCGCACGCTGGCGCAGGAGGCGGGCAATGCGGTGGCGTGGGGCCTGCCCCACACGGACGCGCTGCGCGCGGTGACGCAGGACGTGGCGGAGGCCTTCGGCCTCGACGGCGGCCGGCTTGCGCCCGGTGCTCCGGCGGACCTGGTGCTGTGGAACGGCGACCCGCTGGAGTCGTCCTCGCGGCCGGTGGGCATGTGGCTGGGGGGCAGGCAGGTGCCGCTCACCAGCCGCCAGCAGGCGCTGTTCGACAAGTACAAGGCGCTGGCGAAGTAGGGCGCGCCTGAAAAAGACGGCGGCCGTCCCCTGGTGAGTGGGGACGGCCGCCGCGCCTTCAGGCTACCCGGGTGGGGTCAGTCACCCGTGTAGATGCCAATGCCGCCCGCCACCCACGTGGGGCGCTTGGGGTCGTCGTAGTCGATGAAGCTCACGAGCATGCGGCGCCTGTCGCCGGAGCGGTCCGCCTGGATGTCGGTGATGCGCAGCATGCCGTACTTGGTGCCGAACACGCCCAGGCTGTAGTTGGTGACCTCGCCGCCCTTCACGCGGGAGATGCCGCCGCCCCAGAACGCGCCCACCCAGATGCTGCCGTCCAGCGGGTCCATGGCGATGGCCGACAGGTGCTTGGCCACCAGGCCGGACTCCGTGCCCATGCGCCGCGTCACGTTGCCGCTCGAGTCGAGGTGCGCCAGGCCGTTGCCGAACGAGCTCGCCCACACCGTGCCGTCCCGCGCCACCACCATGCCGGAGACGCCGTCCGTCACCCGCTCGTTCGGCTTGGAGTACTCGGGCTTGGCGTCCGGCCAGAGGTCGAGCTTGTTGGCGGTGTTGTTCTCCGTGCCCGTCTGGGCGCGCCAGAAGTTGCCGCCGTGCGTCCCGTAGAGGAAGCGCGTGCTGCGGTCCGAGCCGCCGAACCAGACGTCACCGTTCGGGTCCAGGCCCACGCCGTAGTATGCGTCGGTGAGCAGAATCACGCCGCCCGAGCTGTTGTACGCATTGATGTGCGGGTGCACGTGCTCCAGCACGCCCGAGCAGTTGAGCTGCCCGTTGCACATGGGCGCGCCCTTGAACTCGGCCTCACCGCGCGCGAAGCCGTGGTTGCCGCCGAACCAGACGCTCTGCGTGCTCTTGTCGTAGCGGATGCGGAGGACGTTGCAGAGCTTCTCGCGTCCGTGCATCTCGTCGGCCACCACACCGGGGCCGGAGAAGATGTCGTAGTGGACCACGCTCAGCGTGCCGTCCCGCTGCAGCGTCACCTTGTCCGCGTCACCGCTCTTGTAGCGGGCCGGGTCCGGCTTCTTGCCGTCCCAGTTGCTCTCGCAGTGGTCATCGCCCGCGCCGGGCATGCCCTCGTAGCCCACGAAGACGGTGCCCGCGGGGCCGCCGGACACGGAGATGACCTTGAGGTACTTGGGGCCCGGAGGCGTGCTGCCGTCCGGCATGAAGCCGTAGGGCCGCAGGCCGTCCTCCATGCCGAAGCGCTGGAGCGTCTCCGCGCCCGGCTTCAGGAGGAACAGGCCCTCCTCGCCGCCGGCCACCCAGACGTTGCCGCCCTCGTCGGCCGTGACGCCGTACACCTTCTGCGGGCCGCCCTGCTCCACGCCGTAGAACTTCCAGCCCGGCTTCGGCTCGGGCAGGGGCGGAATCTCCACCTTCTTGCCCGGCGGAGGAGGCGGCGTGCCGCCGTCCGGGGGCGGCGTCGTCCCGCCGTCGGGCGGGGGCTGCTGGGTGCCGCCGTCGGGCGGGGGCTGGGTGCCCCCGTCCGGAGGCGGAGTGCCCGCGTCCGGCTCCGGGTCCACCGTGCCGCTGTCCGGCACCCCACCGGCGTCCGGCAGCGGGGCCGGCGTCGGGTCTCCCGGCCGCTCGTCCGGGGGCTTGGGGTCATCCAGCCCGGGGTTGCCCCGCTCCGACTCGTCGGTGCCCTTGGAGTCGCAGCCCGCCGCCGTCCACATCGCGCCCGCCATGAAGAGCGCGCCCGCCCAACGCCATCCGCGCGTCATATCCGCCACCCACCCCTACGTAAGAAACCGGCCAGTCCCGTCCCATGACGGGCGGCCGCGTCCGCGCCGCTGCATCGCAAGCGGGGTGCCAGCGCGGCATGTCCCAGGGAGGGGGGCCACCGTCCGCTCCCGGACACGCGGTGGGCAAGGCGTTTCCCACCGTGTGCACGTGGCTGTCCCGAAGAGCCCTGGAAACGTGCTAGTTCCTGGAGGGATGGGTGGAAACGACGCGCGGGGCCGGACGCCGCTTTCCCTGGTGGGGCAGGAGCCGGACCTCCTCTTCTACACGCGGCAGGCAAGCGAGCATGGCGGGCCCGTGCTGGTGCTGGGCGCCGCCAATGGCCGCGTGGTGTGGGCCCTGGCCGAGCATGGCTTCACCACCGTGGGCGTGGACCCGTCGGAGGTGATGATTCGCTCCGCCGAGGAGCGCCGCGCCTCGGAGTCCGCGGAGGTGTCCAACCGCGCGCGCTTCCAGGTGATGGACCTGCGCTCCCTGCGCCTGCCGGACCGCTTCCCGCTGGTGCTGGCCCCGCAGCACGCGCTGGGGCTGATGCCGGGCAATGACGACCTGGAGGCCTTCCTGGCCACGGTGCGCTTCCACCTCGCCCCCGGGGGCACCTTCGTCTACGACGTGCTCAACACGCCCCGCGAGCCGGTGCTCCCGCGAGACGACGAGGAGCCCGGCGCCGGTCTGGAGCCGCGCCGCCCGCTGTTCGCCCTGCACCTGCGCGAGCGCAAGCAGCCCGGGGGCCCCAGCCCCATCCGCCGCCTCAAGCTGCGGCACTTCTCCCCGGAGGAGCTGGACACGGCCCTCAACGCCGCCGGCCTCGTCCCGCGCGAGCGCTACGGCCGCTTCGACGGCAAGCCCTTCGACCTGGAGGACTCGCGGCACATCGGCATCGCCGGGCCGTGAGCCGGCATGGGCGTCCTACCGCTCGAAGCGGTAGCCCAGGCCACGCACGGTGAGGAAGTGGCGGGGCGCCTCGGGGTCCGGCTCGAACTTCAGGCGCAGCTGGCGCATGAAGTTGTCCACGGTTCGCGCGCTGCCCTCGTAGTGGTAGCCCCACGCGCCGGACAGCAGCTCGTCGCGGGTGAAGGTGCGCCCCGGGTGGCCGAGGAAGTGGGCCAGCAGCTTGAACTCCTGCGCCGTCAGCTCCACGGGCGTGCCGCTGCGGGCCACCGTGCGCGCGGCCATGTCCACGCTCACGTCGCCGAACGTCACCGGCGCCGCCGCCGCGCCCGCGCTGGGGTAGCGCCGGCGCAGCACGGCCTTGATGCGGGCCAGCAGCTCCTGGAGGCCGAACGGCTTCACCACGTAGTCGTCCGCGCCCAGGTTGAGGCCCAGAATCTTGTCCGTCTCCATGCCCTTGGCGGACAGCACCACCACGGGGGTGTCCCGGCCGCGCTGGCGCAGCTCCTTGAGGACCTCGAAGCCGTTGAGCTCCGGGAGCATGAGGTCCAGCACCACCAGGTCCGGCGCCTCGTCCAGCGCGCGCGCCAGCCCCGTGCGCCCGTCCTGGGCCTGGAGGACCTCGTAGCCCTCGAAGCGCAGGTTCATGGACAGGCCGGCGAGGATGGACAAGTCATCCTCCACCACCAGGATGCGACGCGTCGTCTCCGTCATGCCTTCCCCACCGGCAGGTGGATGGTGAACCGGCTGCCCTTGCCGGGCTCGCTGTGCACGCCGATGCGTCCGCCGTGAGCCTCGACGATACGCCGGGCGATGGCCAGCCCCAGTCCACTGCCCTCCGTGCGCCGTGTCATCAGGTTGTCCACGCGGTAGAAGCGCTCGAAGATGCGCTTGCGCTCTTTCGGGGCAATCCCCACGCCGTTGTCCTCCACCGAAAGGTCCACGTGCCGGTGTCCCCCGCGCACGGCAAGGATGATGCGCCTGTCCTCGGGGCCGCTGTACTTGTAGGCATTCTGCAGGAGGTTGAGCAGGGCCCCGGCCATGGCGTCCTTGTCCACGTCCAGCCGCGGCAGTCCGCCCTGCACGTCCACCTTCAGGTCCACGCCGCCCTCCAGCCGCTGGGCGCGGAAGGCCGCCACGGACGCCTCCACCAGGTCCGCCACCGGCAGGGGCGCGCGCTGGTACACCTTGCGGCCCCCTTCGATGCGCGCCCAGTCCAGCACCCGCTCGATGAAGATGGACAGGCGCTCCGTCTCGCGCGTCAGCAGGGTGAGCACCTCCTGCATCTGCGCCGGGTCCTTCAGCCGCCCCAGGGCGAGCGTCTCGATGAACATGCGGATGGAGGTGAGCGGCGTGCGCAGCTCGTGGCTCACCAGGGACACGAAGTCCGTCTTCATCCGGGACAGCTGCGCCTCGCGGTAGAGGGCGCGGCCGGTGTAGACGACGCCGAAGGTGAGCGTCAGGTAGAAGAGGCCCAGGAGCACGCCGTACAGCACGCGGTTGCGCGTGGAGGCGCGCGCCACCGGGTCCTCGCCGGTGGGCAGCACCACCAGCCGGAAGTCCTGGAGCGGCGAGGGCAGTACGCGCTCGGCGAGCCCCACCGGGCCCAGGGCGCTCGCGCGGGCCTGCGCCACCTCCGACACCAGCCGGCCCATCAGCCCGCCCTCGTTGACCTCGCGCGGCACGGGCTGCAGCGTGAAGCGCACCGGCTCGCCGGACACCACGCGGGGGTCCACGCGCTCGGCCAGCAGCGACTCCAGCGCCCGCACCGACAGGCGCACACCGCGCACCACGTCGCCCTGGCGCTCGGCGGCCACCAGCACCGCGCGCCCGCTGGCCGTCAGGGAGAAGACGGTGGGCTCGGTGGGCACCGCGCCCGTCTCCGGGAGCACGGCGTTGAAGGCCTCCGCCAGCTGCGGGTCGCTGGTGTGCACGCGGCCGCCCTCCACCTGGAAGGTGCCGTCCGGCTCGGACACCACCCGCCCGTCGGGCATGACGAGGCGCAGCGTGCCCGCCTCCTCCTCCAGGTGGGCGGAGGCCAGCGCCTTCGGCAGCTCGGAGGACAGCGACTCCAGGGTGCCGCGCCAGGCGGACTCCAGGCGCTTCTCCACCGCGGCGCGCTCGTTGATGATGGCCACCACGCCGAAGCCGGACAGGCCGGCGGATGGCACCACCACCAGGACGATGAGCAGGGCGAACGTGCGCCGGAAGTTGAGGATGACGGGCGGAGAGCGCGACACGACCCCCCTCCTTTACTCCCACCCGGGGCGACACGCTCGCGACGTTTCAGGCAGAACGCCCGCCCGGAGACTGTCCACCACCCACACCCGGGGTGGGTAGGACATCGACTTCCGGGGCCTTCTGGTGCAAGCATGCGGGCCCGCGGGGGAGGCGAGCGACCAGGGCCGGCCGTCATTTCCCACCGCTACATACCGCAGGCGCTACGGAGTCGGGCTCGGGCCGTGGGTGACGGGGCCGGGTGCTTGCGAGGAGGACCTTCCAATGAGACGGCACGTTCTTGCCGCGGTGCTGGCTTCGATGCTGGGCCTGACGGCGTGTGGTGACCGCCAGGCCGAGGCGACGTGGAACAACGCGTCGGGCTCGGTGGCGCTCAGCCGCGATGACGCCTTCCTGTACGTGGTGGACGCCGACAACGGCGTGCTGTCGGTGGTGGACACCGGGCGCAACGAGAAGGTGGGCGAGGTGAAGGTGGGGCTCGGCCCCGAGCGCGTGGTGGTGGGGCCGGACGACACCGTCTACGTCTCCAACCGCGCCGAGCGCAGCGTGTCCGTCATCCGCCGGGGTGACTGGAACGAGGCGGCGCGCATTCCGGTGGGCGTGGAGCCCATGGGCCTGGCCGTCGCGCCGGGCGGGGACACGCTGTACGTGGTGAACAGCACCGCGCTGGACTCCACCGAGCACGGCACGCTGATGGCCGTGGACACGCGCAACCTGACGGTCCGCTGGGAGCTGCCGGTGGGCGAGGAGCCGCGCGGCATCGCGCTGGTGGACAACGGCAGGCGCGCGCTCATCAGCCTCTTCCGGCACAGCGATTTGGTGACGGTGGACCTGTCGGACTCCGGCCGGCCCCGCGTGCAGCGCGAGCGCACGGACCTGTACGCGCGCGCCAACGTCAACGAAGCCTCCAGCGGCGGCGGCGGCTCCAGCTCATCGGATGAGCCCATGCCGGGCGTGGCGCTGAACATCCGCTTCCGGCCCCGCGGCATGTCGGACGTGGTGCTGACGCCGAACGGCGAGCGCGCGCTGGCGCCGGTGCTGTGGGCGCGCGAGGACCCCCTCGGTGGTCCCGTGACGGGCAACCCCGGGGGCGGTGACGGGTCGCTCTATGGCGGCGGCAGCCCGTGCAGCACGTCCGGCGTGGTGGCCCCGGGCATCATCACCTTCGACACGGAGGATGGCCGGCCGGTGGTGGATGACCTGGACCAGTGCCGCCCGCCCCCGGAGCAGACGCCGGACTTCCCGCCGTCCACCATCGTCAGCCCGGAGTCCACGCACGCCATCCAGGGCCCGGTGGCGGCGGTGGTGGACCCATCCGGCCTGTGGGTCTTCGTGGTGAACCGCGAGACGGACAACGTGGCCGTCATCCCCATGGACCGCCGCACGGGGCCGGACATCGTGAACTTCACCGGCAGCAGCGTGCGCCAGCTGGTGCGCGTCGGCTCCGGGCCCAGCGGCATCGCCATGACGCGCGACGGGCGCAAGGCGTTCGTCCACAACGCGTTCGACCACACGGTGACGACGCTGGTGAGCGACGGCTCCTCGGGCGTGGCCAACGTGCGCGCGGAAGGGGCGCCGCTGGTGCTGGTGGGTGACGTGCTGGAGCCGCAGGCCGTCGCCGGCCGCAAGCTCTTCTACTCGGCGCTGGACTCGCGCATGACGAGCCCCTCGGTGAGCGCGTCGTGCGCGTCCTGCCACCTGGACGGCCGCGAGGACGGCCACGTGTGGGGCTTCCCGGACGGCCCGCGCCAGACGCCCAGCCTCGCGGGCCGCAAGGTGACGAAGACGGGCCCGTTCCACTGGAGCGGCGAGTTCCCCACGCTGCGTGACTTCCTGGACACCACGGTGCGCAAGCGCATGGGCGGCGCGGCGCTGGACAGCGTCATGGTGTCGCAGCTGTCGTCCTTCATCGAAGTCATCCCCGTGCCGGACAACCCGCACAAGCGCGAGGCCCTCACCGACGCGCAGGCCCGCGGCGCGCTCGTCTTCAAGAAGGCCGCCTGCGACACCTGCCACGAGGGCGAGACGCTCACCAACAACAAGCAGGCCGACGTGGGCACCTTCATCACCAACGGCCCCATCCAGGATGACCCGCTGGTGCGCAAGGTGGGCCTCAACACGCCGTCCCTGCTCGGCCTGGCGCGCACGGCGCCGTACCTGCACGACGGCAGCGCCCTGACGCTGAAGGAGCGGCTGGTGCAGGGGCGTGACACGAACCGGCACGGCTCCACGGCGCAGCTGAGCGACGCGGAGGTCGACGACCTCGTGGAGTACCTGCGCACGCTGTGAGCGCGGGGCCCGTCGGGGCCTGACGTCACGGGGGCCGCTCTCCGCGCCACGCGGGGGCCGGCCCCCGCCTTCGTTTCAGGGCTCGCCGGCGTCGACGGTGGCGGCGGGCGTGGCGAGCACGCCCGGCGTCGTGGCGACGAGGACGGAGCGCGCGACGTCGAGCGCCCGGTCCGTGTCCGCGCCCAGCCAGGTGACGACGAGCGCGCAGGGCGTGTCGTCGTCCCACGTCATCACCTGGAGCATGCCCTGCGCGGGAGCGCGGCGGACGGCGGCGCGGCCCAGCGCGGGGACTTCTTCACCGCCGGCCCGCAGGGTGGGGGCCATCAGCGCCTTCACGTCTGCCTGCGTGTGGCGGGGGTTGCAGTCCCAGGCCACCGACGCGGAGGTGTCCGTCTCGGACGTGGAGCGGAAGGTGCACAGCGGCCCGCACGTCGGGCACGCGCGCTCCTCCTTCATGGAGAAGCCGGGGAGCATCAGGTCGCGCACGTCCGCAGGCACGAGCACGTCGCAGCCGGGGAGCGGCAGGTCCGCGGCCTGGGCCCGGATGCCGGCGCCCGCGTCGGGCGCCGAGGTGACGTCCGGGCTCCGGGCGCGACACGCGCCCACCGTCAGTGCCAGCACCAGTGCCGCGCGCCCTCCTGCCCTCATCCGGTCATCTCTCCCTGGCGCACGTCGTGCGCGGCGCGGAATGTAGACCGGAGCCGGGCTCGCGCGGCCACGTTTCCGCGAGCGCCGGTGCCCGCTTCCGAACGGCTCTCCCGCCGGGCGGGGGAGCGGGCGGGCTTCGCTCGTGTCGTCCCGCGCCGTGGACTAAGCTGCCGCCCGCTTCCATGGTCCCCGCCCGCCTCCTGTCCCTGTTGTTGCTCGTCCCGGGCGTGCCCGCCCTGGCGCAGTCCCCCGAGGCTCCGCCCGCGCGCAACCCACCCGCGGACGAGTCCTGGGCGGCGCCCGGCGAGGTGGAGGCGCCCCGGCGCAACAGCGCTCCGGACGAGGGCACGTGGGAGGACTTCCCCGGCGCCACGGCGGTGCCGGAGGGGAAGGACGCGGCGGCGCTGCCGAAGCTGCCGGAGGTGCCGCCCCTGGTGCCGGTGGACGACGACGCCGTGGCCGCGCCCGCGCGAAGGCCGCCGGGCCGTCCCCGCCGTGGGCAGGTGCAGTCGCAGCCCATCAACAACCTCGTGAGCGTGCTGGGCGCGCGGACGATGGGGAAGGGGGGCCTGGGGGCGAGCTTCTCGCTGGGCTTCCCCACGCTGTCCGCCCGGGTGGCGTACGGCGTGCTGCCTCGCGTGGACGCCCTGGTCGGCGTGGACAGCCTCTACGGGATGATGAACGAGGTGCGGCTGGGCGGGCGGTGGATGGTGCTGGACGGGGGCCCGCGCTGGAGCCTGGGGCTGGTGGTGGAGGGCAGCCATGCCTTCTTCCTCCGGCCGGCGAGCGTGGAGCTGCGGGGCGCGCGCTACCTGAGCGGCCGGCGCAACTGGAACGTGCAGCCCGGCATCGTGGGCAGCCTGCGCAGGGCGGACTCGCGGGCCACGCGGCTGTTCTTCGACGTGCGCTACCACCTCTCCCTGGACACCGAGCCGATTCAGCGCACGCCGCTGGGCGGGCTGCCGCCCTCGATGGTGTCTGGCAACGCCTTTCCCATCCGCCTCGGCGCCGAAGTGCCCCTGAGCGAGAAAACGTCCTACTCTGTGACGGTGGGTGGAGACGTGCGCACCCGCCCCGACGACGCGGACTTCATGCCCGTCCTCTCCGTCGGAATCGTCACCGGTCTCTAGAGGCGCCTCGGCTGCCTCCCCCTCCATCGAGGTCCTGCATGCGTGGCAGTGTCATCGGCTCCGGCTCCTTCGGTACGGCCCTGGCGAACGTGCTCGCGGTCAACTGCGACGAGGTGCGGCTGTGGGGCCGGGAGCCCTCCGTGGTGGAGGCCATCAACACGAAGCACGAGAACAGCACGTACCTGAAGGGCATCCCCATCTCGGAGCGGGTGCGGGCCACCAACAGCCTCGAGGAGGCGCTCGCCGGCTCGGAGCTGGTGGTGCTCGCCACGCCCAGCCACGCCACGCGCGAGGTGGTGGCGAAGGCGAAGGCGTACCTGCCGCGCCACGTGCCCATCGTCACGGTGGCGAAGGGCATCGAGAACGAGACGCTCCTGACGATGACGGAGCTCTTGGAGGACTGCCTTCCGGAGGAGTTCCACCCGTACATCGCGGTGCTCTCCGGGCCCAGCTTCGCCAAGGAGCTGGCGAAGCGGATGCCCACGGTGGTGACGATTGCGTCCCACTGGGACAAGGTGGCGGTGCGCTGCCAGAAGGCGCTGCAGACGGAGACGTTCCGCAGCTACACGTCCACGGACGTGGTGGGCGTGCAGTACGGCGGCGCGCTGAAGAATGTCATCGCGATTGCGGCGGGCATGGCGGACGGGCTGGGCATGGGCCACAACGCGCGTGCGGCCATCATCACCCGCGGGCTGGCGGAGATTACGCGCCTGGCGGTGCGCAGGGGCGCCAACCCGCTGACGCTCTCCGGCCTGTCCGGCATGGGCGACCTGGTGCTGACGTGCACGGGCGAGCTGAGCCGCAACCGGCACGTGGGCATGGAGCTGGGCAAGGGCCGCAAGCTGCCGGACATCCTCGCGGAGATGAAGGAAGTCGCCGAGGGCGTGAAGACGGCGAAGAGCGCGCGGGACCTGGAGGTCAAGCTGGGCGTGGAGCTGCCCATCTGCCATCAGGTGTACCTGATTGCCTACGAGGGGAAGAACGCGAAGAGCGCGGTGGTGGACCTGATGACGCGCCAGCCGAAGTCGGAGCTGTCGGGCGTCTGAGGTGCGCTGATTCCGCTCAAGGCGTCGAGCGTCCGCCAATCTCCGGGAAGCGCTCGTAGGCCCGCTTGAGCGTGTCGAGGTGGGCGGGGTTGTCGAGGTCGAGCGGCGCGTCCGTGAGCCGCACCACCCACCCGCCCGTCGCGGTCCGCCGCGCCCGCGAGAGCAGCTCCGCGTCGCGCGCCGGGTCCGGGAAGCCGATGGCTCGTGCGGCGGCGGCCGACCAGTAGTTCAGCCACCCGAGATAGCGCGGAATTTCAGGGGAGGGAATGTCCTCGGGGAGCTTGATGGACGGCAGCCCCCGCTCCGTAACGACCGGGTCGCTTGGTGAGTGACGCGTCTGCCGTGCGAACTCCTGTGCCAGGAGGTTTGGCGACACGTGCCCCACGAAAGCGCGTGCACCCTCCGCCACGCCCTCCAGCACGTCGATTGCCGCCGAGATGACGGCGGCGTCCAGCGGCAGCTTCGCATGGACTTCGAACTGTGGCTGTCCCCCCGTGGAGATTTCCGCCGGGCGTTCCCACCCCATCAACGTCACGAGGTAATCCTCGTTGCCGTTACAGAGCATCGGGAGCTTGTCGCGCGCTGCAGCCTCGGAGACCCACGCATCGCGCTGCGGCAATGAGACGAAGTCCCCCTCGTCAGAGATGGTCCACTCCAAGTGCAAGCCGGGAAACGCACGTTCCATCCCATGGGCGATGGCGAGAGTGCGCTCTGCTTCGCCCCCGAGCGCAGGCGCATAGGCACTGAGGATGAGGGAGCCTCGCGTGGCTGTCATTTCAGCACCAGTCCATGACGACGATTTTCAGGGTGTCATCTACTTCTTCCAATGCGGCTTTGTGCGCAGCACCTCGCACACCGACCTGGAAGTCGAATCCACAGGTACTTGCAAGCTTGCGCTCGCGCTGCAACTCCGACACCTGCTTTCCAATCACGATTTCTCGGAGGGCGGCCTTGTACGTATCGAAGTTGTCGGTCTTGACCTCCCACAACACGCGTGCGCGCACTTGCAGCGCGTCGAAACGCTTCCCGTTGACGAGCACATCCGAGCCGGGGAAACCATTTTGCGGAACCCTGTCGGCGCACTTGTTGTGCAGCGCATCGCCGCCCAGGTGTGGAACGGGCTGGGGCGTGCAATCCGCGCTGCGCGCTCGCGCCGGTAGCACGGGGGGCGCCGGGGGCAACGCGTCCTGCCCTGAGGGCTCCGGCTTGAGCCTTCGCTCCGCCAGGGGTTCTCGCGGAGCGGGCCCTGTTTCGGCCACGGGCCTCACATCCTCGGGGTGGCTTCCTTCCAGTTCGTACGCATCCAGTGCTTCCGCGATGGCGACCGCCACCACCACTACGCCGATGATGACCACCGCGCCCATGACAAGCTCCGGCTGTGTCAGGAGGCAGATGCCGACCATCATTTCCAGACTGGCGACGTCCGCTGATGCCACGGGGCAGCGGCGCTCGGTATCGCGAAATTGAATCTTCCGGGTGTCGAGCGCGTGAAAGCACCGCTCCACCAACAGGGGCCATGAATGGGAAGCCTGTTGGGCGACGCACCGCCCCTCGTCCTTCCAGGGCAGCGCCGCTGCTCGCTGGAGGTTGGCGAGCCTCGAGGAGGTGTCCGCCGACGCTCTCGGGGCCGGCGTAGAGGTGGCGCAGGCCGACAGCAGGAGCAGCAGTGCGACAGAGGTGCGCGAACGCATGGCACGGGTCTTTCAGTTGGTGAAGTCCAGTGGGAGCCTATCGTCCTACACCCGCTTCGCGGCGCGCTCCGGGGGACTCATTCCGCTTCGTCATCCCTGGTAGAACGTGCCGCTCGTGACTGCCCGCCGCCTGTCGAGCCTGCCTTCGTTCCGCGCCTTCGGGCACCGTGACTTCGTGGCCGTGTGGAGTGGAGCGCTCGTCTCCAACATCGGCGCGTGGATGGAGGTGGTCGCGCTCGGCGTGTACGTGACGGCGGTGACGGGCAAGGCCGAGTGGACGGGTGGCATCGCCGCGCTGACGTACCTGCCCGCGGTGGTGCTCTCGCCGCTGGGGGGCGCGCTCGCGGACCGGTTCGACCGCCGCATCTTCATCGCGCTGTGCACGCTGGCGCAGGTGGTGCTGGCCAGCATACTGGCGGTGCTCGCCTTCACCGGCCACCTCTCCGTGCCGGCGGTGGCGGTCATCTCCTTCTTCAACGGGTGCGTGCACGTGCTGGCCATGCCGGCCTACACGGCGCTGATTGCCGGGCTGGTGCCGCGGGAGGACCTGCACAGCGCGATGAGCCTCGGGTCGACCCAGTTCAACCTGGGGCGCGTCCTCGGGCCCCTGCTGGCGGCACCGCTGCTCGCGGTGGGCAGCGTGGGCTGGGTGTTCGTGCTCAACGCGGTATCCTTCCTCGCGGTGCTCGGGACGGTGATGACGGTGCGCCCACAGCGCCGTCCGGCTTCCGCCGCGCCGTCCCGGGGGCTGTGGGCGGACATCGCGGAGGGCGTGCGGGTGTCGCGGCGGGATTCGGCCCTGTGGCTCGCCCTGATGGCCATGTTCGTCATGGCGGTGCTGATTACGCCGTTCATCACGCTCGTCCCGGTGCTCGCGCTGAAGGTGTTCGGCCAGAACGCCTCGGCGGCGTCGATGCTCGTGTCCATGCAGGGCGTGGGGGCGCTCGTGGCGTCGGTGCTGGTGGGCTCGCTGGCGGAGCGGTGGGGGCGGCAGCGGCTGCTCGACACGACGCTGCTGGTGCTGGGGCCGGTGGCGGCGCTCTACTGGCTGTCACCCACGCTGCCGCTGGCCATGGCCGCCATCTTCGTGCTGGGCGCGGTCTACATGGTGGCCCTCGCCGGGCTGGGCACCCGCTGCCAGGAACGCGCTCCCCGCGAGATGGCGGCGCGGGTGAGCAGTCTCAGCGCGGTGCTGCTCAACGTCGGCTTCTCGCTGGGAGTCTGGATGCAGGGCGCGCTCGCGGACCGGCTGGGCGTACGGGTTGTCACCGCCACCGCCGCGGTGCTGTTCCTGGTGGTGATGGTGGGACTGCGCGCCCAGCGCCCGCGCGAGGTCAGCGTCCCGGAGACGTGAGTCTCCGGGACACGCGTCTTCAGCCCGGCGTCCCGTCCTTCGTGGGGAGCAGGGCGAGCACGCGCGAGAGCACGGCGATGCCCTCCTCGTACTCCGCCAGGTCGATGTGCTCGTTCGGCGTGTGGTCCAGCGCGGAGTCCCCGGGGCCGTAGGCGACGATGGGCACCTGCCACGCCGACGCCACCGTGTTCCAGTCCGACGTGCCCGTCTTCAAGCGCAACGTCGGGCGCACGCCGCGCTCGCGCAGCGCCTGCTTGAAGGCCCGGGTGAGGGCGTCATTCTGGCTCGCGCTGACCGCGCCCTTGCTCGACAGGGTGTGCACATTCACGCCCGGCACTCCGGCCAGGCTCGCGAGCAGCGCCTCCTTCTCGCACGAAGGTCCGGTGCGGATGCTCACGCTGGCCTTCGCCCACTCCTCCGCCTCTTCCGTGCCGGTGTGGAACGACGTCAGCGACGGCAGGTCCTGCTCGAAGAGGGTGCGCCCCTCGTTCCACCCGTCGCACCGCCGGCGCAGCGCATTCCACGCCTCGATGACGTGCTCGGCCGGCGCGCGGTAGTCGCGGCTCGCCGTGTGACGGCGGCTCGCGCGGTGCTCCAGCTCCAGCCGCGTGAGCCCCTTGTAGCCCACCGTGACGGCATGCGCGCCGCTCGGCTCGCCGTTGACGACGAAGTCCGGGCGGTGGTGCTCGCGCAGGTGGAGCGCGCCCCGCGTAATCGCGACCTCCTCCTCCACGCAGCCCAGCAGGAGGAAGCGCTTGCCGGCGCGCTCCTGCGCATCCAGCAGCTCGACGGCTTCGATGAAGGCGCCGAGCGCCCCCTTCGCATCCACGGCGCCACGCCCGAAGAGGCGCGAGCCCTCCAGCCGCACGGGCACCTCACCCGGCACCGTGTCGATGTGGCCCAGCAGCGCGATGCACGTGTCCCCGTCACCGAGGCTCGCAATCGTGTTGCCCACCTCGTCCACGTGGGCGCGCCAGCCGCGCTGCTCCAGGCGGCCCGCCAGCGCGCGGGAGAAGGCGGCCTCGTGGTGACTGGGGCTGTACTGCTCCACCATCCACCGGAGCAGGTCCGGGCTTGCCTCACGCGCCCGCATCGACCACCGCCTGGGGAAGGGTGAGCTTCGTGCCGGCCTCTCCCGTCAGCGCGGACAGCACCGGCCGGGGATTGCGAGACGCGCTCACGTGGACGACGGGCACGCCGCCCGTCAGCGCCCGCCGCGCCGCCTCCATCTTGTAGCGCATGCGCCCGCCCGCCAGCTCCATGGCCCGCCCCAGGTCATCACTCCAGCGCACCAGCGTCGCCGGGTTCTTCGGGTCCTCCAGCAGCCCCGGCACATTGGAGAGCATCACCAGCGCCCGCGCCCCGAGCGCCGTGGCCACGGCCGCCGCGGCCTGGTCCGCGTCGACATTCACCAGCGTCCCGTCCTCCGTCACCGCCGGAGGGCAGACGACGGGCACGTGCCCCTGCTCCATCAGCAGGCCCAACAGCCGCGTGTTCACCTCGGTGATTTCGCCGGACAGGTGCTCCCGGTCGATGCGCGTGCGCTCGCCGTCCTGGATTTTCAGCGGCGGCCGCCGCCGCGCGAGCAGCACGCGCCCGTCCGCGCCGCACAGCCCGAGGCCGGACACACCCTTCGCGAGCAGCGCCACGACGGCGCGCTTGTTCACGTCCCCCACCCACGCCATCGTCAGCACGCGCAGGGTGGCCGCGTTGGTGAGCTTCACCACGTTGCCGGACGCCGTCGTCGCCTCGGGGCGCTCCATGGACAGGGCCTTGAGCAGCCCGTCCCCGGCATCCGAGCCGCCATTCACCACGACGACGCGCTCACCGCGCCGGGCCAGCTCGGCCACGTCCGCGCAGACATTGTCGAGGTCCACGCCCGCGGCCCCGCCAATCTTCACCACCAGCGGCGGACGCCCGCCGTGCTGCTGCGAGGCGGGGCTCATCCGATGACACTCGCGCCGCCATCCACCAGCTGCACCGTGCCGGTGATGAACGAGGCGCGCTCGCTCGCGAGGAAGGCGGCCGCGGCGGCGAACTCGTCCGCGCGTCCCACCCGGCGCATGGGGATGTGCGCGGCCATGGCGCGCAGGCCGGCCTCCACGTCCGCCCCGGCGGAGCGCTCCACCGGAGGCGTGCGCGTGTAGCCCGGCGCCAGCACGTTGACGGTGACGCCGCAGTCGCCCAGCTCCTGCACCAGCGCGGACGCGAAGCCGACCAGCCCCATGCGCGACATGCCGGACAGGGCGAAGCGCGCCACGGGGCGCACCACCGTCTCGGAGGTGATGAGCAGCAGGCGCCCCCACCGCGCGGCCTTCATGTACGGCAGCGCGGCCAGGGCCAGGTTGATGGCGGGCAGCGTCACCACGTTCATCGCGTCCTGGTACGCCTGGATGTTGAACTGAGTCGCCGGTCCCGGCGGCGGCCCGGCGCTGTTCGTCACGGTGATGTGGATGCCGCCCAGCTTGCTGGCGACGTCCTCCACCCACGCCTTCGCGGCGCCGTGGTCCTTCAGGTCCACGGGGGTGGCGAGCACCTTCCCGCCGCGCGACAGCGCCTTGAGGCTCGCTTCCGCGCGGGCGAGCTTCTCCGCGTCCCGCGCGCCGATGGCGACGTGGGCCCCTTCCTTCACCAGCTCCTCCGCCACGGCCAGCCCCAGCCCGCTCGAGCCGCCGGCGATGAGGGCGACTTTATTGGCCAGTCCGAGTTCCAAAGGTGTCCCTCCTTGAGTCCGCGGCGTTCACTGCCTGCTCCGGGTGCACGACGTGCAGGGACGGGGGCGACGCGCGACCGTAGCGGTAGCGCCCCATCAATGGCCACGCCAGCGCGGAGGCCACGGCCCTCGCCCGCGTGGACAGCTCCTTGCGCCACGTGTCGTCGCCGGCCCGCAGCAGCGTAGGCCCGCTGAGGAAGCGGTCCGGGTTGCCGGTGACGGTGTGGTTCTTCCCCAGGTTGACGGTGCGCACGTGCACCGGGTTCTTCGAGCGCTCCACCCCGATGAGCGACAGCAGGCTGTCCACGGTGGCGGCCGGCTCGGCGATGAAGTCCTCGTAGCGCAGGAACAGCGAGCGCTCCGGGTAGCGCCGCGTGACGAGCTCGGAGCCCACGTTGAACCCGAGCCAGTACACGGTGCTGCGCGCCGCGGACATGGGGACGACGTACTGCTTCGTCTTCGTCCACGAGTGCGCGACGGCGCGTGGATCTCGCACCAGGTGCAGGTAGTAGGGGCGGATGCCCTCCACGTGCGGAAGCAGCGCCGCCTCGGAGGGGAACTTGCCGCTGTCCACGATGACGCTGGCGCCGGTGGCGTCGGAGATGGTGCGGTACGTCTTCGCCAGCAGCTCGGCGTGCTCGCGCAAAGCCGGCGTGGGCGTGTCCTGCCGCAGCACGCGCAGCGTGTGGCGCGTGCGCACCGTGTCCTGCTGCCGTCGCACCACGCGCGCGGCGTGCTCCCGCGGCGTCTCACCGGGGGCCACGCCCTGCTGGAGCACCTTGGACCAGAGCGCGCACTCCACCAGCTGCGCGCCACAGCCGCACAACGTGTTGGAGCCGTTCCCATGGGCGTTCTTCCACAGGAAGCTCAGCTCCCCGGTGTGGAAGCACCCCGGGACCTCGTTGAGCACGTTGCCGATGATGGTGCTGCCGCTGCGGCACCAGCCGGTGACGTAGAGGACGGTGAGCGGACTCATTATCGCAGCGCGGCGTGGAAGAAGTGCGTGGGCAGGTGGACGGCGAGCGCCTCGTAGATTTCGCCGCAGACCGCCAGGCCCTCGCGCGGGAAGATGCCCGGAGGCGGCTCCGCGAAGCGGATCTCGGAGCGGCCGGAGTCGTAGATGGTGGCGCCCGCCGTGAAGTCACCGACGACGACGTGGCCCTGCGCCACCATGCGCGTGCGGCAGATGCGGATGCCCATGGCGGACAGCTCCGCCAGCAGGCCGTTCTGCCCGAGGAGGTACTGGTAGTAGTCCACCGAGTTGATGAGGATGCCGTCCGCCGAGCCGCCCATCTGCTCCACCTCGGCGCACGCGGCGAGCAGCGAGGACACGGGGTCCTTGCGCGCCGGCAGCCGGGTGACGCCCGGCGTCTCCAGGATGCCGCGCACGCGCTCTCCGCCCTTGCCGATGGTGAGCGCCTGGTTCTCCGCCGTGCACAGGCGCACCAGCAGCCGGAAGTCGATGAACTGCGCCAGCGCCTCCGGGTCATCCAGCAGGTTCTGCGGCACCTGGATCCAGCCCGTGGTGGGCCGCAGCGGCTGCTGGTCGAAGTGGAACTCGAACGCGGCCTCCGGGCGCAGGCTCACGTCCTGCACGTTGGCGCCGGGCGCGGTGGTGGGGTGCGTCTCGTACCAGTAGCGGGCCTGGGGCTTGTCCGACGGCTTCACCTTGAAGAGGGCGCGCACGGCCACGCGGGGGCGGCGCTTGAAGCCCGGGAAGTCCTCGGTGATGGTGGTGGAGAACTGGGCGCGTGCCTTCGTGCCATCCTTCTTCACGGCGGCGGCGAAGACGGCTCCGGGAGACAGGGGGGTAGGCTCCGTGGACAGGGTGCTCATGGTGTGCCTTTCGCTCTCGTGTCAGAGGGGGTGGAGGCCGCGGAAGCCGAGGCCTTCCGTTTCGGGTCTGCCCAGCATCAGGTTGAGGGCGTGCACCGCGGTACCGGCCGCGCCCTTCACCAGGTTGTCCAGCGCGGCATTCACCACGATGCGGCCGCGCTCGGTGTCCACGTCCACGGCCAGGTCGCAGTGGTTGGTGCCCAGCAGCGGGCCCGGCTCGGGGAAGGGGGACGCGCTCGCGTTGGGCCGCAGCACATGGACGAAGGGCTTGTCCCGGTAGCTGGAGGCCAGGGCGCGCAGCGGCTCGGACTCGTCCAGGGGACGCGCGGCGAAGGCGTGCACCGTGGCCAGCACGCCGCGCACGCTGGGGACGGCCGTGGCGCTGAAGTGGATGGTGGGGCGCTGGCCGGTGAGGCGCGCGGTGATGCCCTCCAGCTCGCCCGTGTGCCGGTGGCCCACCGGCTTGTAGCAGCGCAGCGCGGAGGCGCGCTCCGGGTGGTGGGACGCGCGGTCCGGCGTGGCGCCGCCACCCGAGGAGCCCGTCTTCGCGTCGACGATGATGTCCGGCTTCACCAGCCCCGCGCGCACCAGCGGCAGCAGGGCCAGCAGCGCCGCGTGCGCCATGCAGCCGGGCACCGCGACCAGGCGCGCATTCGGAAGCGCGTCGGCCGTCCACTCCGGCAGGCCGTAGACGAACTCCGGCGCGTGGGCGGGGCGCGGGTGCTTGCGGTACCAGCGCGCATGCTCGGCGCCCTCCAGCCGGAAGTCCGCGCTGAGGTCCACGACGCGGCCCGCGAGCTCGCTCACGCGCGGCCAGCGCTGGAGCAGCCCGCCCTGCGGCATGCAGCTGAACAGGACGTCGCAGGACGCCAGCTGCTCGTGCGGCACGAAGCGCAGGGTGCTCATGCCCCGCAGGTGCGGGTGGGGGTAGTCCAGCCGCTTGCCCGCGAACTGGTCGGACGTGGCCTGCACGACTTCGACGGCGGGGTGGGCCAGCAGCAGCCGCAGCACCTCGCCGCCCGTGTAGCCGCTGGCCCCCAGCACCGCGACGCGCGTCATCGCAGCACCCCGAGGACGTAGTCCGCCATCAGCTCCGGGAGGGGAATGCCCGTGACTTCGATGCTGCGCGCGAACTCCACGCAGTGGTTGATTTCATTCACCAGCACCTGGCCGTCCCGCGTCTCCAGCAGGTCCACGGCGAGGATGTCGCCGCCCACGGCCTGGGCCGCGCGCTCGGCGAGCTTCGCGTGGGCGGGCGGAACGTCGTACCGCTCTGGCATGGCGCCGCGCGCGGTGTTGGTGATCCAGTGCTCCGAGCGCCGGCGGATGCCGCCCACCGTCTTGCCCATGACGTAGACGCGCAGGTCGTAGCCCGGCTTGTCGACGTACTGCTGCACGAGCGCGACATGGTCCGCCGCGCCGCCCATCTCGAAGCGCATGGACATGAGGCCTTCCGCCGCGCTCTTGCTGTCCATGCGCGCCACCATGCGGCCCCACGAGCCCGTCACCGGCTTCGTCACCGACGGGTAGCCCCGGCGGTCTACCTCGGCCACGCTGGCCTGCTCCTCGAAGCCGAGGAAGGCCCAGGGCATGGGCACGTCCTTCGCGGCCAGCGCCAGCGTGGTGAGCGCCTTGTCGCCACACGTGGCGATGGCGCGCGCGCTGTTCAGCACCCGCGAGCCCTTCACCTCCAAAATGGAGGCGAGGTAGCGCGCGCGCGTGAAGGACATGCTGCGCATGAGCACGGGGGCGCCGTCACCCCAGCGCTCCCGGTCCAGGGGCAGCACCAGCCCCGCGTCCGCGTACGAGTCCACGGCGCAGCCGCGCGCACGCAGCGCGTCGGCAATCATCCGCTCCTCGGTGCGCAGGCGCGTGTAGACGAGGTTGACCTTCATGACCGGGCTCACTCGCCCCAGTCTTCTTCCACTTCCGGCGCCTCGGCGAAGCGCAGCGGGGCCAGGCCCACCACCTCCAGCTCGGCCGAGCAGCCTCCGCACGTCACCACTTCACCCACCTGGAACCGGTCCCCGTTGATGGGGGCGGCGCACGTGGGGCACTCGTTGACTCCGACGCTCTCGTGCTTCTGCGGCTGCATTCTCATCCCCTCCTGAGGGCAGGTTTCAGAGCCGCCCGGCGCGGGCGCGGCAGTGCGTGCAGAATCTGTTCGGCCAGGCTGGCCCCATCAATCCCGTGACGCTTCAGTAATTCCTCGTGCGAGCCTGCCGTGGGGTCGTAGCGGTCCTGGATGCCCACGCGGACCACTCGCGCGCCCAGCCCCAGCGCGCAGATGCTCTCGCACACCGCGCCCCCGAGGCCTCCCACGACGGAGTGCTCCTCCACCGTGAAGAGGAGCTGCGTGCGCTCCGCCGTCTCGCGGAGCGCCGCCTCGTCGAGCGGCTTGAGGGTGTGCATGTTGAGGACGCGCGCCGAGACGCCCTGCGCCTCCAGGAGCCCGGCCGCCTCCAGCGCCACGGCCACGCCGACCTCGCCGTGGGCGACGACGCCCACGTCGTCACCCTCGCGCAGGCACGCGGCCCGGCCGATCTGGAAGTCGGGGCGGGCCACGTCCAGCCGGCTCACCCGGTTGCGGCCGAGCCGCAGGTACACGGGGCCCTCGAAGTCCACGAGCGCGCGCAGGGCCTGCACCGTCTCCAGCGCGTCCGCGGGGGACACCACCGTCATCCCCGGCATGGAGCGGAGGATGGCCAGGTCTTCAATCGCGTGGTGCGTGGGCCCGAAGAAGGCGCCGGACAGCCCGCCGTAGTCGCAGACGAGCTTCACGTTGGCGCGCCCGTAGGCCATGCCCAGCCGCACCTGCTCGCACGCGCGCATCGCCCCGAAGGCGGCGAAGGTGTGGGCGAAGACGACCTGTCCGGCGGCGGCCATGCCACACGCCGCGTCAATCATCGTCGCCTCGCAGATGCCCAGGTTGAGGAAGCGGTCGGGGTGGCGCGCCTCGAACGCGTCTCCTCCGCCCGCCAGGTCCGCCTCCAGCAGGACGATGCGCGCATCGTCGTCCGCGAAGCGCGCCAGCGCGTGCCGGAACACCTGCCGGTTGGAGAGGGTGGGGTGCTCCTTCAGCCACGCCTCCGGTGCCACGGCCAGGTCCGCGCCGCCCTGCGCGGGGGCCGTCACGACGCCACCTCGCCGAGCGAGGCCAGCGCGCGCTTCAGGTGGTCCGCGCTGAAGACGGCGTAGTGCGGGCCCTTGCCACGCAGCATGGGCACGCCCGCGCCCTTCTGCGTGTTGGCGACGAGGGCGCGGGGCCCGTCGCCAGGGGACTCCAGCGCGGTACACAGCGCATTCAGGTCATGCCCGTCCACCTCGTCCGTCCGCAGGCCGAAGGCGCGCAGCCGCTCGCCGAGCGCCTTCTGCGACAGGATGGACTCGGTGGGCCCGTCGTTCTGCCCGCCGTTGCGGTCCACGATGACGGTGAGGTTGTGCAGCCGGTGGTGGGCCGCGATTTGGAGCGCCTCCCAGTTGGAGCCCTCGCCCATCTCCCCGTCGCCGCAGACGACGTAGACGCGGTTGGGCCGCTGCCGCATCCGGTGCCCCAGCGCGAGCCCCACGCCCAGGCCGATGCCGTGCCCGAGGCTGCCCGTGGGGAAGTCCACCCCCGGTACCTTCGCGCTCACGTGGCCCGTGAAGTGGCTGCCCTCCGCGTTGTAGCCGCGCACCAGCTCTTCGACGTCGATGAAGCCGAACTCCGCCAGCGCGGCGTAGAGCCCGGCGGCCGCATGGCCCTTGGACAGGATGAGGTGGTCCCTGACCTCGGCGCGGGGCGCCCCCGGGTCCACCTTCATGACGCGGCCGAGCAACGCCACCAGGACGTCCACCACCGACAGCGAGCCGCCGAGGTGGCAGCCGGTGGACGTCGCCGCGAGCCGGACGATGGTCCGGCGGATGCGACGCGCGCGCTCCTCGAGGGGTGCCTGGGCCATGGGTGTCATTCCGTCCGCAGGGGGTCCGGACGTCATCGTCTCTGTCGAAGATTCCTGGCTTTGCGGCGCAAGCTAGGAAACCTGATGCGCGCAAGTCAATGTGTGTGATTGAGATACTGAGCACTGGAGTGTGCGGAATCGCAGCCTTGCACGAAAAACGGGTGAAAGCTATGGTCGCGCGCGGCCGCGGTGGGCCACCAAATCCCAGGGAGTGTGCGCGAGATGGCGGGAGGTATCGGCAGGGGCCCGGCGCAGGAGATGGGGACGTTGTATCGGAGTCGTGGCTGGTGGCGTGACGAGACGGTACTCGACGATCTGCGCCGCGCCATCCAGGCCCATCCGGACAAGCTGGCGATTGTCGCCGCCCGTTACTTCGCGAAGGATGTCACCCGGCTGACATACGCGCAGCTGGGCCAATACACAGAGCGTTTCGCGGCCGCACTGCTGGCGTTGGGCGTGGGTCGCGGGCAGCTGGTGGCAGTGCAGCTCCCGAATTGGTGGCAATTTACAGCGCTGGCGCTCGCGTGCGCGCGCATCGGCGCCGTTATCGCGCCCATTCCCCCGGACTACCGGCGCCGCGAGGTGGAGTTCATCCTCGGCAGGACGGAGGCGTCCGTCTACGTCGGGCCGGCGAGCTGGACGGGCCACTCGCACCGCGACATGGCCCGGGAGCTGGCGCGCGCGCTGCCGACACTGAAACATCGCATCCTCATTGGACTGGATACCCAGACACCGCGTGAAGACGGTGAGCTGGATTTTGATACGCACTTCCTCCAGCGGCACTGGGAGGACGAGCGCCCGAAGAGCGAGCTGGACGCACTGTCGGCGCGCGCGGACGACCTGTGCAACGTGCTCTACACGTCCGGGACGACGGGCGAGCCCAAGGGCGTCATCCACTCCCACAACACCAACTACGGCATCACCCGCGCGCTCAGTGACACGCTGGGTCTGGGCAACGATGACGTGGTGTCCCTGCCGTCGTTGCTCACCGCGTCGAGCGGCTTCACGTACCTGTACCTGATGCCCATCCTCCTGGGAGCCACCGCCGTCTACATGGACGTGGGGGACCCGGAGCTCACGCTGCGCCTCATCGAGGAGCAGCGCGTCACGTTCATGTATGGGATTCCCACATACGTCATGAATGTGATTGCCGCGAAGCGTAAACACGGGCGTGACACATCGTCGCTCCGGCGGCTCGCGACGGGCTCCATCCCCGTCCCGCCGCACCTCATTGCCGCGGTGCGTGAGGACTTCGGTGTTCAATTGCACACGCTCTGGGGCATGACGGAGAACGGCGCGGTGACGATTACGCGCCGGGAGGACCCGCCCGAGTGGCCGTCGAGCAGCGACGGGCGTCCGGTGGAGTGGATGGAAGTGAAGGTCGTCCCCGCGCTGGCCGAGGACGGCACGCCCTACCCGGAGGGGACGGGCCGGCTCTTGGTGCGCGGCGCCAGCCAGTGCCTGGGCTACTTCAAGCGCGAGGACCTCTACGCCGCGTGCGTGGACGCGGACGGCTGGTTCGACACCGGAGACCTGGCGCGGGACGACGGGCGGGGCGGCATCCGCATCGTCGGGCGGCTCAAGGACGTCATCTTCCGGTATGGCCAGAAGATTCCCGTCGTCGAGGTCGAGTCGGCGCTCTACTCCCACCCGAAGGTGAAGGAGGTGGCCGTCGTCGGCCACTCCGACGACCGCATCGGCGGAGAGCGGGTGTGCGCCGTGGTGGTGCCTCGCGAGGACGCTCCGACGCTGGCCGAGCTGCGCAACCACCTGAAGGGGCTCGGCATGTCCAACCAGTACTGGCCGGACCGCCTGGAGGTCGTCGCGGAGATGCCGAAGACGCCCTCGGGGAAGATTCGCAAGTACCTGTTGAGGGAGCGCCTGAAGGAGCTGTCCGCAGCGAAGCCGAGCTGAACACGGCCCCCGCCGTGCCCCTGGAGGAGTGACATCGTGAGCAACGACCCACCCAGCACCCCGCTGATGCAGCGGTTGTCCGGCTACTGGCGAGAGCTGCTCGGGGTGGAGGTCGTCCGCCCGGAGGACCACTTCCTGGAAATCGGCGGCAACTCGCTGATGGCGACGATGCTCGCCAACCGCATCGAGAAGGAGCTGGACGTCCAGCTCTCGATGGTGGACCTGTTCAACACGCTGGAGCACGTGGCCGCGCTCTGCGAGGAGCAGCTCCGCGAGCAGGGCCGCTCCGTGCCGGCGGTGTGAGTCTCCACGACAACGAGGTCCCGACATGAGCGCGCGCGAGCCGAAGCCCCCGGCGTCCCGGAGTCGCAGGCCGCCCCCGGTGGTGCCCGTGCCCAGGGAGGGTGCGCCGCCGCTGTCGTTCGCGCAGCAGCGCATGTGGTTCCTCGCGCAGCTGGACCCGGAGGGCTACGCGTACAACGCGCCCTTCTTCGCACGGCTGAAGGGGCCGCTGGACGTGCCGGCGCTGCAGCGCGCGCTGGCCGAGGTGGTGCGCCGGCACGAGGTGCTGCGCACCACCTTCGCTCAACGGGAAGGCCGGCCCGTGCAGGTGATTTCGCCGGAGGTGGCGGTGCCGCTGCCGGTGGAGTCGCTGGAGGGGCTGCCGCGGGAGGCGCGCGAGCGCGAGGTGGTGCGGCGCGCGGAGGAGGAGGCGCGGCTGCCGTTCGACCTGGCGGCGGGGCCGCTGCTGCGGGCGAGGCTCCTGCGCGTGGAGGCGGAGGAGCACGTGCTGCTGCTCTCGCTGCACCACATCGCGTGTGACGGGTGGTCCCTCGGCGTGCTGGAGCGGGAGCTGCGCGAGCAGTACGCCACCTTCCATGCCGGCACGGAGCCCTCGTCGCGGAGCCTGCCGGTGCAGTACGTGGACTACACGCTGTGGCAGCGCGAGTGGCTCAAGGGCGACGTGCTGGAGGAGCAGCTCGCCTGGTGGAAGGAGAAGCTCGGGGGCGCGTCGCCGATGCTGGAGCTCCCCCTGGACCGGCCGAGGCCGCCGGTGCAGTCCATCCAGGGCGCGGTGCTGCACGTGCCCATGCCCGCGGAATTGATGCGCGCGGCGCTGGAGCGGAGCCGGCGGGAGTCGGTGACGCCCTTCATGCTGCTGCTGGCGGGCTTCCAGGCGCTGCTGGCGCGCTACAGCGGGCAGCGGGACGTGGTGGTGGGCACGCCGATTTCGGGGCGCAACCGGGGGGAGCTGGAAGGCCTCATCGGCTTCTTCGCCAACACGCTGGCCCTGCGCGTGGACGTGGAGCAGGGGGAGAGCTTCCGGAGCCTGCTGGGCCGGGTGCGCCAGACGTGCCTGGGGGCGTATGCGCACCAGGACGTGCCCTTCGAGACGCTGGTGGATGCGCTGCAGCCCGTGAGGGACTTGAGCCGCGCGCCGCTGTTCCAGGTGATGTTCGTCCTGCAGAGCGCGCCGCCCCTGGTGCGGCTGGAGGGGCTGGACACGGAGGAGGTGGACTTCGAGCCCGGCATCTCGAAGTTCGACCTGACGCTGTTCCTGCGGGAGACGGCGGACGGCTGGGTCTGCGTCTGGGAGTACAGCACGGCCCTCTTCGACGAGGCGACGGTGCGCCGCCTCGCGGAGCACTACGTGCGGCTGCTGGGCGCGGCGGTGGAGCGGCCGGAGACGCCCGTCCTCGAGCTGCCGCTGCTGGGGGCCGAGGAGCGCGGGCGGCTCGTGAAGGAGTGGAGCGGGTGCGTCGACGCCGGGTACAGGCCGGGGCTGATGCACCAGTGGGTGGAGGCGCAGGTGGCGCGCACGCCCGACGCGGTGGCGGTGACGGACGGGCACGAGGCGCTGACGTACGCACAGCTGGAGGCCCGGGCCAACCAGCTCGCGCACCACCTGGTGGCGCTGGGCGTGGAGCCGGGCGGCACGGTGGGGTTGTGCCTGGAGCGCGGCAGCCTGCGGATGCCGGTGGCGGTGCTGGCCACGCTCAAGGCGGGAGCGGCCTTCCTCCCGCTGGACGCGAGCTACCCGACCGAGCGGCTGGCGCAGATGCTGGAGGACACGGGCGCGCCGGTGGTGCTGGTGCAGGGGCGGCTGGAGGAGGCGCTGCCTCGCGGGCTCCAGGCACGCGTGGTGCGGCTGGAGGAGGAAGAGCAGGCGATTGGCGCGAGGCCCCCGCACGCGCTCGCACTGCCGCTGTCGCCGGAGACGCCCTGCTACTTCGTCTACACGTCCGGGAGCACGGGCCGGCCGAAGGGCATCGTCATGTCCCACCGCGCCATCGGCAACCAGCTGCGCTGGCTGATGGAGCGCACGGTGGACCCGAAGGCGACGACGCTGCAGTTCGCCTCGCTGAACTTCGACGTGTCATTCCAGGAACTCTTCGGCACGTGGTGCCTGGGCGGCCGCGTGCTGCTCATCACCGCGGAGCTGCGCCGGGAGCCGCTCGCCATGCTGCGCCTCATGCGCGAGCACCACGTCGGGCGGCTCTACCTGCCCTTCGTGGCGTTGCAGGCGCTGTGCGAAGCGGCTCAGCAGGAGGACCTGCTCCCTCCGCTGGGGGAGGTGGTGACGGCGGGAGAGCAGCTCCAGGTGACTCCGGCGCTGGTCTCCTTCTTCGAGCGACTGCCCGGGTGCGTGCTGGAGAACCAGTACGGCCCGTCCGAAGCGCACGTGGTGACGGCATGGCGCGCGCGGGGCGCACCGTCGAAGTGGCCCGCGCTGCCGCCGGTGGGCGTGCCCATCCACAACGTGCAGGTCTATGTGCTGGACGAGCGCGGTGAGCCGAGCCCGGTGGGCGTGGCCGGCGAGGTGTACGTCGGCGGCGCCAGCGTCGCGCACGGCTACCACGGTCGGCCGGAGCTGACGGCGGAGCGCTTCCTCCCGGACACGCTGAGCGGCGTTCCCGGCGGGCGGATGTACCGGACGGGCGACAAGGCGCGGTGGCTGGGGGACGGCAACCTGGAGTTCCTGGGCCGGCTGGACGGACAGGTGAAGGTGCGCGGCTTCCGGGTGGAGCTGGGCGAGGTGGAGGTGGCGCTCCGCGCGCTGCCGGGCGTGAAGGACGCGGCGGCGACGGTCGACGTGGGCTCGAAGCGGCTCGTGGGCTACGTGGTGCAGGGCGCGGACACGGAGTGGAGCCCGGAGGGCATCAAGCGGCAGCTCGCGCGCGCGCTGCCCGAGTACATGGTGCCCTCCGTGCTGATGCGGCTGGAGGCGCTGCCCCTGGCGCCCACCGGGAAGGTGGACCGCAAGGCCCTGCCGGCGCCGGATGTCAGCCGTGAGGCGCTCGGGAGCGGCTACGAGGCGCCGCGCAACGCGCTGGAGCAGCAGCTGGTGCAGGTCTGGGAAGAGGTGCTGGGCGTGCGTCCCGTCGGCGTGCGGGACGACTTCTTCGCCATGGGCGGCCACTCGCTGCTGGCGACGCGGGTGGTGTCCCGGCTGCGCGAGGTGCTGGGCCGCGAGGTGCCGGTGCGCCTGTTGTTCGAGGCTCCCACCGTGGCCGCCCTGGTCGAGCGCGTGCAGGAGCTGGCCTCGAGCGCGCCGCCCCCGCAGCGGCCTCCGCTGGTGCCCGCACCGAGGCCGGAGGTGCTGCCGCTCTCCTTCGCGCAGCAGCGCCTGTGGTTCCTGGGCCAGCTGAACGCGGGCGGGGCCACGTACAACCTGCCCTTCATCCTGCGGCTGACGGGACGGCTGGACGTGGCGGCGCTGGAGGGCGCCATCGCGCAGGTGGTGCGGCGGCACGAGGCGCTGCGCACGACCTTCTCGGAGGTGCGAGGCCAGCCGGTGCAGCGAATCGTCCCGGCGCTGGCGGTGCCCCTGCCGGTGGAGGACCTGGCGGCGCGGGACGGCGAGACGGTGGAGGACGCGCTGCGGCGGCGCGTGGAGGACGCGTTCCACGGCGCCTTCGACCTGGAGCACGGCCCGCTGCTGCGCACCACGCTGCTGCGCGTGGCGGCCGGGGAGCACGTGCTGGTGCTGGTGGTGCACCACATCGTGGCGGACGGCTGGTCCATGGGCGTGCTGTGCCACGACCTGGAAGCGCTGTACGCGGCGAACATGACGGGGCAGCCGCCGGCGCTGGAGCCGCCCACGGTGCAGTACGCGGACTACGCCGTGTGGCAGCGCGACTGGCTGAAGGGCGAGGTGCTGGAGCAGCAGCTGGCGTGGTGGCGCGAGCAGCTCGACGGGGCGCCCTCCGTGCTGGAGCTGCCCGGAGACCGGCCGCGCCCGGCGGTGCAGACGTTCCGGGGCGCGAGCCTCCCGGTGAAGCTGTCCCCCGAGCTCGGCGCGGCCCTGCGGGAGCTGAGCCGGCGCGAGGGCGTGACGCTCTACATGACGCTGCTCGCGGCCTTCCAGGTGCTGCTGGCGCGCTACAGCGGGCAGTGGGACGTCGTCGTCGGCTCGCCCATCTCGGGCCGCACGTCGAAGGAGGTGGAGGGGCTCGTCGGCTTCTTCGTCAACACGCTGGCCCTGCGCGCGCGCATGGAGGCCCGCGCCTCCTTCCGCGCGCTGCTGCGGCAGGTGAAGGAGACGGTGCTGGGCGCCTTCGCGCACCAGGACCTGCCCTTCGAGAAGCTGGTGGAGGACCTGCGCCCCGAGCGCGACCTGAGCCGCTCGCCGCTGTTCCAGGTGCTCTTCACCCTGCAGGGGTTCTCTCCCACCGTGACGCTGCCGGGCCTCACCGCGCGCACGTGGGACTTCGCGAGCACCGTCGCCAAGTTCGACCTGGAGCTGCTGCTCGTCGACGCCGGGCAGGACGACCTCGCCGGCCAGCTCATCTACAACGCGGACCTCTTCGAGCCGTCCACCGTGGGCCGGATGGCGGACTGCTTCCTCGCGCTGCTGCGGGGGCTGGTGGCCGAGCCCGACGCGCGGCTGGGCGCGCTGCCGCTGCTGCCGGCCGCTGAGCGCCAGCGTGTCCTGGAGACGTGGAACGCCACCGGGGTGGACTTCCCGCGGGACGCCTGCGTCCACCACCTCTTCGAGGCGGAAGCCGCGCGGCGGCCCGACGCGGTGGCGCTGGAGTTCGGTGAGGAGCGACTGACGTACGCGCGGCTGGATGCACGGGCCAACCAGCTCGCCTGGGCGCTGATGGCGCGGGGCGTGGGGCCGGACGTGCTGGTGGCGGTGTGTCTGGAGCGCTCGGTGGAGCTCATCGTGTCGCTGCTCGCCATCCTCAAGGCGGGCGGCGCGTACGTGCCCCTGGAGGCCAGCTACCCGGCGCAGCGGCTGGAGCAGATGCTGGAGGACTCGCGTCCGCGCCTGCTGCTCACCACGCGCGCGCTGCTGGGGCAGCTGCCGGCGCGGGCGCTGCCGGAGCTGATGTTGGTGGAAGAGGAGGCGCTGGCGTCGCGCCCGGAAGTGGCGCCGCGCGCGGCGGTGGGCGGGCGCAACCTGGCGTATGTGGACTTCACGTCGGGAAGCACGGGGCGCCCGAAGGGCGTGGCCGTGGAGCACCGGGGCGTGCTGCGCCTGCTGTACGGCGCGCCCTACGCGAAGCTGGGGCCGGAGGAGACGTTCCTGCTCATCGCGCCCATCTCCTTCGACGCCTCCACGCTGGAGGTGTGGGGGCCGCTGTGCCTCGGAGGGAGGCTAGTGGTCTTCCCGCCGCGCTCGCCCAGCGACCTGGACCTCTTGACGGAGGTGCTGACGCGGCACGGGGTGACGCTGCTGCACCTGACGGCGGGTCTGTTCAGCCAGATGGTGGACCTGCGGATGGAGGGCCTGCGGGGCGTGCGGCAGCTGCTGACGGGCGGTGACGTCGTGTCCGCGCCGCACGTGCGCAAGACGCTGGAGGAGCTGCGCATTCCGGTGACGGCCTGCTACGGCCCGACGGAAGGCACGCTCTTCACGTCCACCCACCGCATGACGCGGCTGGAGGACGTGGGTGCGGCCGTGCCCATCGGTCGGCCCATCGGCAACACGCAGGTGTACGTGCTGGACGCCGGCTTCGAGCCGGTGCCCCCCGGCGTGGCCGGAGAGCTGTTCATCGGCGGTGACGGGCTCGCGCGCGGCTACCTCGGTCAGCCGGACGTGACGGCCGACCGCTTCATTCCCAACCCCTTCAGCCGGGTGCCGGGAGAGCGGCTGTACCGCACCGGAGACCTGGCGCGCTGGCGCGGGGACGGGGTGCTGGAGTTCCTCGGACGGCGCGACAGCCAGGTGAAGGTGCGGGGCTACCGCATCGAGCTGGCGGAAGTGGACGCCGCGCTGCTGCGCTGTCCCGGGGTGAAGGAGGGGCTGGTGGTGGTGCGCGACGGCGTCGGCGGCAAGCGGCTGGTCGCGTACTACGTCGAGTCGCCAGGACAGTCCCTGTCGCCGGCGCAGGTCCGGGAGGGGATGAAGGGGGCGCTGCCGGAGTTCATGGTGCCCTCGGCCTTCGTGCGCCTGTCCGCGCTGCCGCTGACGGCGAACGGGAAGGTGGACCGCAAGGCGCTGCCCGCGCCGGAGGCGGAGGGCTCGGGCGCGGGGGGGACGTCGGCGCCCCGGACGGCCATGGAGGAGGTGGTGGCGGGCATCTGGGCGCCGCTGCTTGGCCTGGAGCGCGTGGGGGCGGAGGACAACTTCTTCACGCTGGGCGGCCACTCGTTGCTGGCGACGCGGGTGGTGTCCCGGCTGCGCGAGGCGCTCGGCCGCGACGTGCCGGTGCGGCTGTTGTTCGAGGCTCCCACCGTGGCCGAGCTGGCCGAGCGGCTGGAGGGCCTGCGAGGCGCGCTGGACCTCGCGGCGCCACCCCTGGTGCCGGCGCCGCGACAGGGCGCGTTGCCGCTGTCGTTCGCGCAGCAGCGGCTGTGGTTCCTGCGGCAGCTGGACACGGAGGGCCATGCGTACAACCTGCCCTTCGTGCTGCGGTTGAAGGGACGGCTGGATGTGGCCGCCCTGGCGCATGCGGTGGAGCGGGTGGTGCGGCGGCACGAGGCGCTGCGGACGACCTTCGCGGAGGTGCGGGGCCAGCCCGTGCAGCGCATTGCCCCGGAGCTGGAGGTGCCCCTGCCGGTGGAGGCTCTGGACGTCCGGGACGGGGAAGCGGTGGAGGCCGCGCTGCGGCGGCGCGTGGTGGAGGCAGCGCAGACGCCCTTCGACCTGGAGCACGGCCCCCTGGTGCGCGCGGCGCTGCTGCGCGTGACGCCCGAGGAGCACGTGCTGGTGGTGGTGCTGCACCACATCGTGGCGGACGGCTGGTCCATGGGCGTGCTGTGCCGGGAGCTGGAGGTGCTCTACACGGCCCGTGTGGCGGGTGGGGACGCCGCGCTGGAGGCCCTGCCGGTGCAGTACGCGGACTACGCGGTGTGGCAGCGCGCGTGGATGAAGGGCGAGGTGCTGGAGCGGCAGCTGGCCTGGTGGCGCGAGCAGCTCGATGGCGCGCCCGCCGTGCTGGAGCTGCCGACGGACAGGCCCCGTCCCGGGGCGCAGACGTACAGGGGGGCGAGCCTGCCGGTGAGGCTGTCACCCGCGCTGAGCGCGGGGCTCAAGGAGCTGAGCCGGCGCGAAGGCGTGACGCTGTACATGACGCTGCTGGCGGGCTTCCAGGCGCTGCTGGCGCGCTACAGCGGGCAGTGGGACATGGTGGTGGGCTCGCCCATCTCCGGCCGCACGGCGAAGGAGGTGGAGGGGCTCATCGGCTTCTTCGTCAACACGCTGGCGCTGCGCATCCGCGCGTCGGGGACGATGAGCTTCCGTGAGCTGCTGCACCACACGCGCGAGACGGCGCTCGGCGCCTTCGCGCACCAGGACGTGCCCTTCGAGACGCTGGTGGAGGACCTGCGGCTGGAGCGCGACCTGAGCCGCTCGCCCCTGTTCCAGGTGGTCTTCGCGCTCAACGGGCCGGGGCCCACGCCCGTCCTTCCAGGGCTGACGACGACGGCGGTGGACTTCGACCCGGGAATGGCGAAGTTCGACCTCGCGCTCTCGGTGCGGGAAGACGCGGACGGGCTGACGGGCTTCTGGGAGCACAACACCGCCCTCTTCGACGAGGTGACGGTCGCCCGCATGGCGGAGCACTTCGCACGGCTGCTGGAGGGAGTCGTCGCGCGCCCGGACGCCGTGCCGGGCACGCTGCCGCTCTTGAGCGAGGCGGAGCGGCACCTCGTCCTCGTGGAGTGGAACGCGTACCGGACGGAGTACCCGCCGAACGTGCCCGTCCCCGAGGGGCTCGAGGTGCCGGAGGAGCCGAGGCCGGAGGCCCGCGTCTACGTGCTGGACGAGACGCTGGAGCCGGTGCCGGTAGGTGTGTGGGGCGCGCTGTGGCTCGGAGGCGCGCGGCTCGCGGGCGTGACGTCCGCGGTGGAGCGGTTCGTTCCCGACGCGCTGTGGGGCGAGCTGGGAGGAAGGATGTACCGCACCGGCGTCTTCGGACGCTGGAGGCCGGGTGGAACGCTGGAGGTCCGCGAGCAGCTCGCCACGCCGGTGAAGGTGCGGGCCGCGCTCGCCGGTGGCCGCCGCGTGGGCCTGCCCGCGCTCGAAGCCGCGGCGTCGGCACCGGAAGGACACGTGGCGCCACGCACGGCCATGGAGCGCCTGGTGGCCTCCACCTGGGCGCCGCTGCTGGGCCTGCGGCACGTGGGCGCGGAGGACCACTTCTTCGAGCGGGGCGGCCACTCGCTGCTCGTCATGCAGGTGATGTCACGGCTGAAGGAGGCGCTGGGCCGCGACGTGCCCGTGCGGCTGCTCTTCGAGGCGCCCACGGTGGCGATGCTGGCCGAGCGGCTCCAGGACCTGGTGAAGGGCGCGCCCGAGTCGCGACGGCGGCCGCTGATGCCCGCGCCGGTGGGCGAGGAGGCGCTTCCGCTGTCCTTCGCGCAGCAGCGCCTGTTCTTCTTCGACCGGCTCCAGCCCCAGAGCCCGCTCTACAACATCCCCCTGGCGCTGGGGCTGGAGGGCCCGCTCGACGTCCCCGCGCTGGAGCGAAGCCTCGCCGAGCTGGTACGGCGTCACGAGTCGCTGCGGACGACGTTCCATCAGGACGCGGGAGGCGCGGTGCAGCGCATCGGCCCGCCCATGCCCATGCCGCTGCCGGCGGTGGACCTGCGCGCCGTGCCCGAGGAGCTCCGCGAGCAGGAAGTGGCGCGGTTGAGCGGTGAGGAGGCCCGCCGTCCCTTCGTCCTGGAGCGGGGGCCGCTGCTGCGCGCCACGCTGCTGCGGGTGGCGGACGCGGACCACGTCCTGGTGCTGGTGGTGCACCACATCGTGGCGGACGGCTGGTCCATGGGCGTGCTGTCCCGGGAGCTGGGGGCGCTCTACGCGGCCCAGGTGAAGGGGCAGGAAGCGGGGCTGGCGGCGCCGCCGGTGCAGTACGCGGACTATGCGGTGTGGCAGCGCGCGTGGCTGAAGGGCGAGGTGCTGGAGGAGCAGCTCGCGTGGTGGCGCACGCAGCTCGAAGGCGCCACCGGGGTGCTGGAGCTTCCCCTCGACAAGCCCCGCCCGGCGGTGCAGACGTTCCGGGGCGCATGGCACAGGGTGCACCTGCCGGAGGCGCTGACGGCGGACCTCAAGGAGCTGAGCCGCCGCGAAGGCGTGACGCTGTACATGACGCTGCTGGCGGGCTTCCAGGTGCTGCTGGCGCGCTACAGCGGGCAGTGGGACATGGTGCTCGGCTCCCCCATCTCGGGGCGCACGACGAAGGAGGTGGAAGACCTCATCGGCTTCTTCGTCAACACGCTGGCGCTGCGCATCCGCGCGTCGGGGACGATGCGCTTCCGTGAGCTGCTGCACCAGGTCCGGGAGACGGTGCTCGGCGCCTTCGCGCACCAGGACGTGCCCTTCGAGACGCTGGTGGATGCGCTGCGCCCGCGGCGGGACTTGAGCCGCTCGCCCATCTTCCAGGTGGTCTTCGCGCTGCAGAACGCGCCGACGTCGGGCCTGTCGCTGCCGGGGCTCACGTCGCGACTGGTGGACATCGACGCGAAGACGTCCAAGGTCGACCTCGCGCTGTCGCTGCGCGAGTCACCCGGCGGGCTGGACGGCGCCTTCGAGTACAACACCGACCTCTTCGAGGCCTCCACCATCGAGCGGCTGGCCCGGCACCTGGAGCGCCTGCTGCAAGCCGTGGTGGCCGGGCCCACGCAAGCGCTGCGCGAGCTGCCGCTGATGAGCGACGCGGAGCAGGCGCGGGTGCTGGCCTGGGGTGGCGGCGAAGCGCCCTTCGAGGGCGACTGCATCCACCGGCTGTTCGAGGCGCAGGTGGCGAGGACGCCCGACGCCGTGGCGCTGGAGATGGAGGGCCAGTCGCTCACCTACGCCCAGCTCGACGCGCGCGCCAACGCGCTGGCCGGCGTGCTGCGCCAGCGGGGCGTGGGGCCCGAGGTGCTGGTGGGCCTGTGCGTGGAGCGGGGCATGGACCTGGTGGTGGGCATGTTCGCCACCCTCAAGGCGGGAGGCGCCTACCTGCCGATGGACCCGGACCATCCGCCCGAGCGGCTCGCGTACATGCTGGAGAGCTCGCGCGCGGCGCTGCTGGTGACGCGCGAGCGGTACTCCTCGCGGCTGTCCCATCGCGGGCCCACGCTGCTGCTGGAGGACGGGGTGGTGCCCGTCCCCACGGAGCCGTGGCGGCCCGTGCGTGACGTCTCACCTCGAAACCTCGCCTACGTCATCTTCACCTCGGGGAGCACCGGCCGCCCCAAGGGCGCGCTGCTCGAGCACCGGGGCGTGGCCAACCTCGTCGAAATCGCGCGCGAGCGATTGGGGCTCGGGCCGGGAAGCCGGGTGCTGCAGTTCGCGCCGATGAGCTTCGATGCCTCGGTGTGGGAAATCTACCCGCCGCTGCTGACCGGCGGGACGGTGTGTCTGGCCCGTCGCGAGCAGGTGGCCCCGGGCGAGCCGCTGGCCGAGTTGCTGGCGCGCGAGCGCATCACCGTGGCGACGTTGCCGCCGTCGGTGCTGGCGGTGTTGCCCGACGTGGAGCTGCCGGAGCTGAAGATATTGGTGTCCGCGGGTGAGGCCTGCACGGCGGACCTGGTGTCGCGCTGGGGCCGGGGCCGGCGCTTCATCAACGGCTACGGCCCGACGGAGAGCACGGTGTGCACCACGCTGGGCGAGTGCCAGCCGGGCGAGAAGCCCCTGATTGGCACCCCGGCGCGCAACCTCGTGGTGCGGGTGATGGACGAGGCCGGACGCCTGGTGCCGCCCGGCGTCTGGGGTGAGCTGTGCCTGGGCGGCGCGGGGCAGGCGCGGGGCTACCTGGGCCGGGCCGACTTGACGGCGGAGCGCTTCGTGCCGGACCCGTTCCGGGAGGGACAGCGGCTGTACCGGACGGGAGACGTGGTGCGCTTCCGCGACGACGGCCGGCTGGAGTACCTGCGGCGCGCCGACTCGCAGGTGAAGGTGCGCGGCGTGCGCGTGGAGCCCGCGGAAGCGCGCGAGGCGCTCGCGGAGCACCCGGGCGTGCAGTCCGTGGTGGTGATGGGGCGCGAGGACGTGCCCGGCGAGACGCGCCTGGTGGCGTACGTCGTGCCCGCGCAGGGAGAGACGCTGACGACCGACGTGCTGCGCGCGTGGCTGCGGCGCTCGCTGCCGGAGCCCGCGGTGCCGTCGGCCTTCGTGGTGATGGACGCGCTTCCGCTGACGCCGAACGGGAAGCCGGACTGGAAGGCGCTGCCCGTGCCGGATGCACACCGGCCCGAGCTGAGCAGCGGCTACCTGGCGCCGGAGGAGGGCCTGGAGAAGGCGCTGTCACTGCTCTGGGCGGAGGTGCTGAAGCTGGACAAGGTGGGAGCGGGGGACAACTTCTTCGACCTGGGCGGCAACTCGCTGCTCCTGCAGGCGGTGCACGCGCGCATGGAGGCGCGCGTGGGCCGCAAGGTGCCGCTGGTGGAGCTGTTCCAGTTCCCCACCGTGCGCGCGCTGGCAGCGCACCTGGCGAAGGGCTCCGGGGCGGCGGAGCAGCCGCCAGCACCAGCGGCCTCCGCCGAGGACAGGGCGGAGGGACGGCGCCGCCTCTCGCGACAGCGGCGCCTGCGTCCGGGCTCGGACTAGGGAATCAGCCGCGCCAGCCGCGCGCCGAGCCCCTCCGCATGGGGGGGCTGCAGCATGCTGTCGTGGTTGCCGGGGACAATCTCCATCCGCACCGCGGCACCCTGGCGCAGCCAGCTCAGCTCCGGGTTTCCATCCTCGGGGTGGGGCTCCATGGCGCGGAAGTACTGCAGCTCCCCGCCCTCCCAGCGCGGCGGCGCGTAGCGGTGCAGCGCCTCTCCGTTCGCGAGCCATACCGCGAGCTGACGCCGGGCCTGCTCGACGCTCGGGAAGAGGGGCTCGGTGCCCTTCCGCTCCGCCTCCTCGTGGAGCAGCCGCACCTGGGCCTCCAGTGGCAGGCCGCGCAGGCGCTCCGCAGGGACTGTGCCGCGCACCAGGTACGCCAGCAGCTCCGTGGCGTCGCCGAGCCAGGTCGCCCGGTGCCCGGGTGGGGGCGAGTCGAGCATCGCGCACAGCGGCACCGGCTGCCCCTCGGCCGCCAGCCGGCGGGCCATCTCGTAGACGACGAGCCCGCCGAAGGACGCTCCCACGAGCAGGTAGGGCCCGGAGGGCCGCACCTTCCGGATGGCGTCGAGGTAGTGCGTCGCCATCTGCTCCACCGTGGTGTGACACGCTCCATCCCCGGTCAGCCCCACGGCCTCGAGGCCATACACCGGCCGCTCGGGGGAGAGGGCTCGCGCCAGGCTCCGGTAGAAGAGCACCTGCCCGCTGATGGCGTGCACGAAGAAGGCGGGCGTCCCGTGGGTGCCCTCCTGGAGCCTCACGAGGCAGTCCGGCGGTGCCGGCTTCGCGGGCGCGGCGTCATGGCGCGCACCCAACCGCTCCGCGAGCCGGGCCACCGTCGGCGCCTCCAGCACCACCTTCAGCGGCAACCGGACGCCGAAGCGCTCCTCGATGCGCGCGCCCAGGCGCATGGCCACCAGCGAGTCGCCCCCCAGCGCGAAGAAGTCGTCGTGGATGCCCACCTCCTCGATGTGGAACAGGTGGCGGAAGCACTCGACGAGCTGCTCCTCGGTGGCATTGCGCGGCGGAGCCGGTGGCGCGCCCCGGCGCGCGCTCCGGCGGGGCGCGCGCGACGGGCGCGGCTCCTCGGCGCCCGCCACCGGCTCAATCCAGTGCCGCTCGCGGTCGAAGCTGTAGGTGGGCAGCGTCACCCGGCGGCGGCGCTCCCCATCCCGGAAGCGCTCCCAGTCGATGGGGATGCCCGCGAGCCACGCCTCACCCAGTGGCGCCAGCAGGCCGCCCGGCGGTGTGGACGGCCCCGGTGCCGTGGCGATGGCCGGCTGCGTGGTGCGGGCCGGGTGTTGCATCGCGAGCGAGGTGAGGGTGGTGCCGGGACCGACCTCGAGGAACGCCCGCTCCCCGGAGGACAGCAGCAGGCCCATCGCGTCGGAGAACCGGACGGTCTCCCGCAGGTGACGGCACCAGTAGGCGGGGTCCGTGGCCTCGCGCCCGGTCAGCCATCGTCCGGTGGTGCTCGACACCACCGGGAGCGTCGGAGCCTTGAGGGAGAAGCGGGAGACCTGCCGCGCGAAGTCCGCGAGGTGCGGCTCCATCATCGCCGAGTGCATGGCCCGCGTGATGCGCAGGCGCCGGGTCGGGATGCCCCGCTCGGCGAGCACCGCCTCGAACGCGGCCACCGCCTCCAGCGGACCGGAGACGACGCACGCCGACGGGGAGTTGATGGCGGCCAGCGACAGCTCGGAGCCCAGCATGGGGGCGACCTGCTCCGCCGGGGCGAGCACGGACGTCATCCCGCCCGGAGGAAGCTGCTCGACGATGCGGCCACGGGCCACGACGAGCGCCAGCGCCTCCTCCAGCGAGAAGACGCCCGCGAGGCACGCCGCCACGTACTCTCCCAGCGAGTGGCCGAGCAGGGCCTCCGGCTGGACGCCCCAGGAGCGCCAGAGCTGCGCCATGGCCCACTCGCAGGTGAACAGCGCCGGCTGTACCCACTGCGGGCGGTCCAGCTCCTGGCGCGCGGCGTCGAAGCGCTCGGGTCCCGCGAACATCACCTCGCGCAGGTCGCCGCCGAGGAGGGGGCGGACCTGCTCGGCGCACCGGTCGACGGCCTCGCGGAAGACGGGCTCGCGCAGCAGCCCGGCGCCCATGTTCACTCCATGGGCTCCGATGCCGGGGAAGAGGAAGACGGCGCCGCGCCGCTCGGCTTCATCGAACGCGGTGCGGGGCGGCTCGCCACGGGCCCCGGTCAGCAGCGCGGGGGCGTCCTCCTTGCGGCCCACGGTGACGAAGCGCCGCCACTCGAAGCGGTTGCGCCCGGTCTGGAGGGTGTGGGCCACGTCGGCCAGCGGCTCGGAGGCCCGGCCCAGGTGCTCGGCCAGCTCCGTGGTCATCCGCTCCAGCGCCTCCTCGGAGCGGGCGGACAGCAGCAGCAGCTCCTCGCCCCGGCGGGGCACGTCGGAGGCCGGCACGGGCGGGGCTTCCTCGAGCACGGCGTGGGCATTGGTGCCGCCGAAGCCGAACGAGCTCACCCCCGCGCGCAGGGGCCGGGGCCCGGTCCACGGACGCGGCCGGGCGACGACGTAGAAGGGGCTGCCCTCCAGCTCCAGCTGGGGATTGGGCCGGGTGAAGTTCAGCGTGGGCGGCAGCAGCGCGTGCTCCATCGCCAGCACGACCTTGATGAGGCCGGTGACGCCCGCCGCCGTGTCGAGGTGCCCGACGTTGGTCTTCACCGCGCCCAGGCCAACCGAGCCCGGTGCCACGCCCCGGAACACCTGCTTGAGCGCCGTGACTTCGACGGGGTCTCCCACCTGGGTGCCGGTGCCGTGGGCTTCGATGTACGAGAGGCTCCCGGGCTCGACGCCGGCCAGCGCCTGCGCGGCGCGGATGGTGGCGGCCTGCCCGGACACCGAGGGCGCGGTGAAGCCCGCCTTGTTGCTGCCGTCGTTGTTGATGGCCGTGCCGCGGATGACGGCGCGGATGGGGTCCCCGTCGGCGAGCGCATCCGCGAGCCGCTTGAGCACCACCACGGCGGCACCGTTGCCGGGCACGGTGCCGGCGGCCTTCTCGTCGAAGGTGCGGCAGACGCCGTCTGGCGAGGAGACGCCGCCCTCCTGGATGCGGTACGCGGTGATTTGGGGCGTGCGCACCGCTGCGGCGCCTGCGAGCGCCAGGTCGCACTCGCCGGCCAGCAGCCCCTGGCACGCGAGGTGGACCGCGGTGAGCGACGTCGAGCACGCCGTCTGCACCGTCAGCGCCGGGCCGGTGAGGTTCAGCTTGTAGGCGACCCGCGTCGCCAGGAAGTCCGGGTTCGTCCCGAGCAGGCTCTCCGTCAAGTCACTGGAGCGTCGCTCCAGGCTCGGCAGCACGTTCTTCAGCAGGTACGTGCTGAGCATCGTCCCCGCGTACACGCCCACGTTCATCGGCTGGGAGCGCACCGCATAGCCGGCGGACTCCAGCCCCTCCCAGGCACACTCGAGGAAGAGCCGGTGCTGGGGGTCCAGCTGCTCGGCCTCCCGCGGCGAGTAGCCGAAGAAGGCGGCATCGAACAGCTCGGGGTTCTCGATGAGCCCGGCCGCCGCCAGCCACCCTTCCTCGGACGGCATCCCGGCCTTCGCGCGCTGCTCCGAATCGAGAATGGTGACCGAGTTCACCCCGGAAGCGAGGTTGGCCCAGAAGCGGCGGACGTCGGAGGCGCCCGGAACGCGCAGGGAGATGCCGACGACGGCGATGGCTCCCTCATCGGCCGACGTCTCCAGCGGAGTCTCTTGCATGCGCCGGATTCAAGCATGGCGGGCATACGCGTTAAACGAGACTAGTTGGCAATGTGTGAAAGCTGTTCATGAGCCGGAAGCACCTGCACCGGCGGTGTCACGGCGGAGGACTCACCGCGATACGGAGTATCGACAGGCACGCACGCGGGGTGAAGCGGACGCCCGCTGGCGCGCTCAGTACTTCCGCACGCTCGGCTCGGGCGACGCGCCCCGGATGCGCCAGACGGTGAGCCGCTGGGAGTTGGTGTGGCTCACCACCAGTCCCTCCTGCTGCATCTGCTCCAGCAGCCGGTTCGTCTTCAACCGGTCCAGCCCCACCGACTTCGCCAGCAGGTCACCGGGCATGCCGCTGATGTTGCGGCGCAATTCGTTGACGATGGCGCGCTTGAACTCGTTCTTCTGCAGGCCGTCCAGGTCCTGCGTCCGCCACGCCTGGAGGATGCCCGCGGCGATGATGACCAGCGTCAGCACCGCCAGCGCGGGGTAGACGATGTGGCTGTTCTGCTCCAGCACCTCGAAGTAGCTCGGGGACAGGGAGGAGTCCGGCTTCGCGTAGTCCGAAGCGGGCTGCTGCGAGAGCAGGACGTTCAACAGCATCATCGACGGGGAGGTCATCGCCACGGCCCGGACTCTAGGGGGAGCCCACCGCTGCCGCAACCCGCCATGACACGCGCCGCGGCCCCGGCGTCCTCTCGTGGGAGGCGCACCGGGGCCGCGGTCGATTCAATACCGTGAGGCCGCGTCAGACAGCGCCGATGGCCTCGGTGGCGCCCTCGGCGAACAGCGTGGTGTCCGCCTTGGCCAGGAGTGACGCCAGGCCCTCGCGCGTCGCCGCGCTGATGGCCACGCCGCCCCGGGCCCGCAGGAGCGACTCCACCTCTTCCGGCGACAGCCTGTCCGCCTTGTTCCACACCATGAGGCGCGGCTTCTCCATCAGCCCCAGCGACTCGAGGATGTTCTCCACCGCCTCCACCTGGTCGTCGCAGCTCGGGTCCGCCGCGTCCACCACGTGCAGCAGCAGGCTGGCGTCGTACAGCTCCTCCAGCGTGGCGCGGAAGGCGGCGACCAGGTCCTTGGGCAAATCGCGGATGAAGCCCACCGTGTCGGTGATGATGACCTCGCGCTCCTGCGGGAAGCGCAGCCGCCGGCTGGTCGGGTCCAGCGTGGCGAACAGCTTGTCCTCCGCCAGCACCTCCGCATTGGTAATCGCGTTGAGCAGCGTGGACTTGCCCGCGTTGGTGTAGCCGACGATGGAGATGACCGGCAGCTCGCGCCGGTTGCGCTGGGCCCGCCGCACGCTGCGCTCGCGGCTGACCGCGTCGATGCGCTTCTCCAGATTGGTAATCCTGTCGCGCACCCGGCGTCGGTCGATTTCGAGCTTCGTCTCGCCAGGGCCTCGCCCGCCGATGCCGCCCGCGAGCCGGCTGAGCGAGTCGTCGCTCTGCACCAGCCGGGGCAGCCGGTACTTCAGCTGCGCCAGCTCCACCTGGAGCTTGCCCTCGGCGCTCTGCGCGCGCTGCGCGAAGATGTCGAGGATGAGCTGCGAGCGGTCCAGCACCTTGAGGCTGGTGGCCTCGCCGATGTGGCGCCCCTGCGACGGGGTGAGGTCCTTGTCGAAGATGAGCAGGTCCACCATGGACTGCATGGAGCGCAGGTTCAGGTCCTCCAGCTTGCCGCGCCCGATGAGGTAGCGCGGGTCCGCCTCGCGGCGCACCTGGAGCACGCTGTCGATGACCTCCACGCCCGCGGTGCGCGCCAGCTCCTTGAGCTCCGCGAGGCTGGCCTCGGCCTTGCCGCGGTTGCCGTCCAGGCACACCGCCACGAGGATGGCCTTCTCCCGGCCCCCGACGGTGCGGGCGGCCGCCTTGCGGTTGAACTCCTCCTCCAGCGCGCCCAGCGTGTCTTCCAGGTTCGGCTGCTCCCCGTGGACGGAGGGCAGCGTGCTGACGTGCCAGAACTCGCCGGTGCCGTTCTCCGGCACGAGGTACGCGTAGTGGAGCACGCCGGGCAGGCCCTCCTCGCCCACGCCGATGGCGGCCACGCAGTCCAGGCGCAGCAGCGCGAGGTCCGTCAGGTCGTCCTTCGTCAGGGGCTCGCTCTTGAGGTGCGTGTGGACCAGGCGGAGGCCACGCAGACGAATCTGGCCCGCGCGGGCGCGGCCGATGTCCGGCAGCTCCAGCTTGTGCGCGTTGCCCACCACCACATGCTCGATTTCGCCCTTGCGGTTGATGAGCACACCCACCTGCCGGTTCGTCTCACGCGACAGCTCGGTGAGGTGGCGGGCAAGCTCGGGCGACACGATTTCGTGCGGCGACACGCGTCGCCGGAAGGTGTTTCGCAGCCGGTGCTGCTCGCTCGACTTCAGGCCCAGGGTGTTGCCGTAGATTTCCTTCAAACCGTTTTCTCCGTTCCCCACAATTCTATATGGTCACCCGTGCGGTGGGTTTCATGTCGCGGCCCGTTCCGAAAACCGTGACTGGTGTGAACGCACGGCTGACGCGCGTTTCTTCCATTTCTGACCTACGCTGCCGGACGTGAGTCCGATTTCCGCTGGCCGCACCGCCCTGCGAGCCGCCCGTCGCGTGGTGGTGAAGATCGGCACCAACGCGCTGACGAACGCCACCGGGCGCTTCAACCGCGACCATTTCGATGCGCTGGGCCGGGATTTGTTGTGGGCCGCTCAGGGCCGGGAGCTGGTGGTGGTCTCCAGCGGCGCCATTGCCCTGGGCGTGGAGCGGCTGGGGCTGCCGGCCCGGCCCAGGGATATTCCCGGCAAGCAGGCCTGCGCGGCGGTGGGGCAGAGCCGGCTGATGCAGGCGTACGAGGAGACCTTCAGCGGGGCGGGGCGCGCGGTGGCGCAGGTGCTCCTCACGCACGAGGACGTGCAGGACCGGCGCAGGTACCTCAACGTGAAGCACGCCCTGGAGCGGCTGCTGGCGGCGGGCGTGGTGCCCGTCATCAACGAGAACGACACCGTGTCCGTGGACGAGCTGAAGTTCGGCGACAACGACACGCTCGCCGGGCTGGTGGCGGGCGTGGTGGAGGCCGAGGCGCTCGTCCTCCTCTCGGACGTGGAGGGGCTCTACACCGGCGACCCGCGCAGGGACGACGGCGCGGAGCTGATGCTCGCGGTGGAGCAGGTGACGCCCGAGGTGCTGGCCCTGGCCGGCGGCACCACCAGCGGCGTGGGCACCGGCGGCATGGCCACCAAGGTGCGCGCCGCCGCGCGGGCCACCGAGTCCGGCATCCGCTGCGTGATTACGTCCGGCGCGGTGCCCGGCCGCCTGCGGCAGGTGCTGGAGGGCGAGCCCGTGGGCACCCTCTTCGAGCCCACCGGCAGCCGCCGCAGCGCCCGGGCCGCCTGGATTGCGCATGCCCTGCGGCCTCGCGGGAGGATCAGCGTGGACGCGGGCGCGCGCGAGGCCATCGTCACCGGCAAGCGCAGCCTGCTGCCCAGCGGCGTGCGCGGCGTGGAGGGGGACTTCGACCGGGGAGACCCGGTGGACCTGTCCGACGAGTCCGGCGCCGTGTTCGCCCGGGGGCTCGTCGCCTACGACGCCAACGAGCTGCGGCGCATCGCCGGCCGGCGCACGGGGGACATCGAGGCGGTGCTGGGCTACCGCTACCTGGATGAAGCGGTGCACCGCGACGACCTGGCGGTGCTGTAGGCGGCGGGGCAGGGCGCCTTGGCTAGATGGAGGAGGTGGAGGAGCCCTGCTCGGAGTCCTCGCCCAGCTGCATCAGCGCGCGGAACTCCGGGGAGTCCACCTTCATCAGGAGCAGGTGGACCTCGAGCTCGCCCGGCACCCGGCCGAGCTGGAGCTTGCGCTCCTGCCCGTGGAGGAGGGCCAGCTCGGAGTGCCCCTTGGCCTCCGGCAGCTGCAGGTCCAGCTGGAGGAGGAAGGAGTCACCCGCGGCCTTCGGGGTGAGGACCAGGCGGTAGTCCGGAAGGGACGCGCCCGGGCGGCGGCGCTCGGCGCGCAGGGTGCGGCCCGTTTCGCCCAGCAGCTTCGGGGTGGCCACGACGCGGCCCTCGCGGCGGACCTCCACCGCGAAGTAGAGCGGCTCGGCCCGGGCGGCGGCGGGACTCACGACGGAGCACAGCCCCACCAGCAGCGCCAGTCCGGCAACCATGTTACGGACGAGGGAGGTGCGGCCCATGGTGAGGTCCCTTCGAAGCACCCTCGCTGCCCCGGCCGCGCAGCGTCCGGCTGGCCACAGCCTGCCACCGGTGCTTCTCACATCTTCAGACGTCCCAGGAATATCCCAGTCGCGCCCCGAGTGCGAGCCCCCCGCCCCGGGTTGTCCTCTTCCGGGCTGGAGTCCAACGGACATACAGGCGATTACCTGCTTGTTTGTTCAGCCAGGGCCGGATATCCGGGCGGACGCGGGCGGACGCGCCGCCTGTTTCCCATCATCACGTCCACCGAATTGACCTCCCGGGGCCCGCCCGGCATCGTGGCCGACCTTCCGAATGGAACGCACCGAACGCATCCTCGACCTCGTGGCCCTTCTGCTCGACGCGCGTGAGCCCATCTCCTGGGCCGAGCTGCGCGAGCACTTCCCCGCTGACTACGGCGGCTCCGACGACGCCGCCGAGCGCAAGTTCGAGCGTGACAAGGCGGAGCTGGTGGAGCTGGGCTTCCCGCTGACCTACGTGCAGGGCGACGACGAGCGGAGGGACGGCTACATCGTCGACCGCGACGCCTACTACCTGCCGGAGGCGGACCTCACCAAGGAGGAGCTGGCCGTGCTGTACGCCGCCGGCTCCGCCGCGCTCGCCTCGGGGGCCTTCCCCGGCCGGGACGACCTGGCCCATGCGCTGCGCAAGATTGGCTTCTTCGCCGGCGAGTCGCTGCCCACGCCCCGCGTGCGCATGGAGCTGGGCGCCGTGCAGGAGGGCGAGGAGAAGGAGCTCTCCGCCCGCCTGGAGCAGCTCTGGGACGCGTGTGCCGCGCGCAAGTGGGTGGAGATTACGTACGCCAGCCCGAAGCAGCCCACCACCACGCAGCGCAAGGTGGACCCGTATGGCCTGGCCCTGCGCCGGGGCGTGTGGACGCTGGTGGGCCACTGCCACCTGCGCGGCGGCCTGCGGACCTTCCACGTGCACCGCGTCCGCGAGCTGAAGGTGAACACCGCGCGCCCGCGCACGCCGGACTTCCAGGTGCCGGAGGACTTCTCGCTGGACGCCCACGTGGCGTACTTCCCGTGGCAGCACCGCTTCCACGAGCCGGTGGAGGTGACGCTGCGCCTGTCGGGCGCGCTCGCCTCTCGCGCCGGCAGCCTGTTGCCCGGCGCCATGCTGGAGCCGGCGGAGGAGGGCGTGGTGCGCGCCCGCCTGCGGGTGTCGTTCCTGGACGGCCTGGTGCGCTACTGCCTGGCGCTGGGACCGGACTGCCGCGTGGAGGGCCCGGAGAGTGCCCAGGCGCGGCTGAAGGCCATGGCCACGCGCATCCTGGAGCGTCACGAGGACCCGCAGGAAGTGGTGAGCGCATGAGCAACGTCCATGAGCGGCTCCGCCGCCTGCTGTTCCTCGTCCCCTACGTCTCCAAGCACCCCGGCGTCACGGTGGAGGCGCTCGCCAAGGCGCTCAACATCAGCCGGGAGGACCTGCTGGAGGAGCTGGACCTGCTCACCTGCGTGGGCCGGCCGCCCTTCAACCCGGACGACTACATCGACATCTACGTGGACAATGATCGCGTCTACGTGGACCTGGATCAGCGCCTCTTCGCGCCGCCCCGGCTGACGCCGGGCGAGGCCGCGGCACTGGCCGCCTCGGCGGAGCTGTTGCGCCCGGCCGCGGGGGACGCGCTGCAGAGCGCCCTCCAGAAGCTGGAGCGCATCCTCCCGCCCTCCACCCGCGAGCGCTACCGGGAGATGTACCGGAAGATCGACGCCTCGGCGGAGGCGCCCCAGGCGCTGGCGCCCCTCACCCGCGCCATCATCGAGCGGCTGGAGGTGACGTTCGCCTACGCCACGCCGGGCCGCGCGCCCGAGTCACGCCGGGTGCGGCCGTACGAGCTGCTCAGCCACCGCGGCCAGTGGTACCTCCAGGGCTTCGACCACATGCGCCAGGACGCGCGCCTGTTCCGGCTGGACCGGATGGAGGACATCTCCGTCACGGACACCGCCTTCCTCCCGCCGCCGGACGCCCGGGCGGACGTGCCCAACCCGGCGCGCAGCCGCACGGAGGTCTCCGTGCGCGTGCGCTTCTCCCCGGTGGCCGCGCCCTATGTGAAGGAGCGCTTCGGCCGGGACGCCCGCCCGCTCGCCGACGGGGGCGTCGAGGTGCTGGTGGCGGGCGACAGCGAGCGCTGGCTCACCCAGTGGGTGCTGTCCTTCGGAGGCGAGGCCCAGGTGATGGAACCCGCCAGCGCGCGGGTCGCCGTTGCCCGGGCGGCGCGGGCCTCGGTAGGATAGTAGCCCCCCATGCCTTTCCAGCTGACGATCTCCGAGGGTAGAGAAGCCGGCAAGGAGTTCGTCTTCGACCAGGACTCCGTCCTCATCGGTCGGTCGACGGACTGCGACGTCGCCCTATTCGACCCGGGCGTCTCCCGCAAGCACTGCCGCATCTTCCTCGACGGAGAGGCCTTCGCCGTCGAGGACCAGGGCAGTGCCAACGGGACGCTCGTCAACGGCTCGCCGGTGTCCACGCAGGTGCTGGAGGACGGCGACAAGCTGACGCTCGGGCCGGTGACGTTCGTCTTCGTGATGATGACGGACGAGCCGTCCACCGGTGAGGAAGAGGTTCCCGCCGGCGCGCAGGAAGGCGCGAACAGCACTCGCATCGTCTCCGTGGACGCGCTGAAGCGTCAGCGCAACAAGGGTTCGGCGCTGGCGCCCGAGGGCGCGGATGAGGAGGAGCTGGAGGAGCTGCGCCAGGGCGCCACCCGCCACAACCTCCGGGCACTGCGCCCCGTCTCCCCGACGCAGTCCGGCTCGCGCCCCGCCGTCGCGCCGCAGGCCCCCCCGTCCCGGGCCTCGGGCCCCAAGGCCGCCATCGAGCGCGCGGCCCCGTCGGCCCCGGCCCCGGCCCCGCGCCGTCCGCCCACGGCCACGAACGTCCCCGTGCGGGCCCGGACGACGGGCTCCCAGCCCGCGGGCGGGGGGCTGTCCGCGGCCGACCGCGCCCGCATCCGCCGCGAGTCCCCGGGCGTCATCGCCAGCGCGAAGCTGTTCTGGGCGGACGCCACCCCGGCCATCCGCAGCGGCATCCTCGGCGGCGGTGCGGCCATGGTGCTGGGCCTCTTCGGCCTGCTGTACTGGCTGGTGCTCAGCGAGGGCGAGACGCAGGGCAAGGGCGAGGAGCCCGCGGTGCTCGGCTCGCAGCCCATCCGCGACTCGTTCGGCCTGGGGCCGGACGTGACGTGGGAGCGCCCGGACATGAAGGTCTTCTCCTGGGAGTACACCGCCGCCACCAAGGCGGTGGTCATCCTCCACTACCAGGCGCAGGGCATCTCCAAGGACGAGGTGGTGGTGAGCGTCAACGGCGTGGACGTGGGCAAGGTGCCGCCCGACACGCTGGCCAGCCAGGACCGCCCGCTGGAGCTGATGATTCCCGCCGGCAACCTCAAGAAGGGCGAGCCCAACCGCATCATCTTCGACAACACCAAGAACCCGCCGGGCGAGGAGCCCTGGGCCATCTGGAATGTCTGGGTGGAGCGCGCGCTCTTGCCGGACCTGCTCCCGGAGGAGCTGGCGCGGCAGGCCAACGAGTCCTACAAGCGCGGCCGCAAGCACGTCGAGACGTCGCAGATTGGCGCCCGCAACCGCTACGAGGCGTGGAAGTCCTTCCGCGAGTCCTGGCTGATGCTGGAGGCCCACCCGGAGCCCAAGCCGGACCTCTACTACGAGGCCCAGGAGCGCATGAAGGCGGCGCAGCAGGAGCTGGACCGCACCTGCGCCAAGCTGCTCCTGGAGGTCGAGGGCTACTACAACCAGGGCAACTTCAAGGCCGCCTCCGCCACGCTGGACCACGTGAAGGAGTACTTCCCCGAGTACGACCAGCCGTGTGCCACGCGCGCGGAGAACAAGCGCTCCGAGTACGGGCTGTAGCGCCGGGAGTGGAGCCAAGGTGGTTTAAAAAGCCCCCGCCCGGTATGACGGGGGCTTGCTCCGTCCGCCAACCAACGCTGTCACCCGCCGGGCGGGCATGCGTCGGGGCCTCGGGTTGCCGCGCCGCCGGGGCATCCTCACCGTTGGGTGGCCATGCGCGACCCGGAGGTGATGAGAGAGCAGTCAGGCGTTTCGAGCGACGGTGAGACGGGGCTCGTGCCCCACCACTCCCCCGGAGTGGTGCCGGAGCACCCGCCCGTGTGGAGCCCGAATGTCTCCGGGCTGCTCCTGTCGCGGTACTACCTGCCGCGCGGCCACGCCGTGCAGCGGGGCAACGCCTGCCAGCTGTTGCGCGACGGCGTGGAGGCCTATCCGGCCATGCTGGAGGCCATCCGCCGGGCGCGGCGCTACATCCGGCTCGAGACGTACATGTTCATCACCGACGCCGTCGGTGAGCTGTTCGGCCAGGCGCTGGCGGAGGCGGCCGAGCGCGGCGTGCACGTGAAGGTGCTCTACGACGCGGTGGGCTCGTGGACGAGCCGCCGCAGCTTCTTCGAGGGGCTGCGCGCCCGCGGCGTGGACATCCGCGCCTTCAAGCCCTTCAGCCTGTCGCGGGGGCTGCGCCACCTGCTGCGCCGAGACCACCGGAAGATTCTGGTGGTGGACGGCGAGGTCGCCTTCACGGGCGGGGTGAACATCTCCGCGCACTGGGCCCCGGAAGGGCAGGGCTCGGCGTGGCGGGACGACGTGCTGCGGATTGAAGGCCCGGCGGTGCACGAGCTGGAGCGGCGCTTCCTGGCCACGTGGCGGATGATGTTCCAGGACCGCATCCGCCGGCTGGCCACGGGGCTGCGCCACTTCAAGCCCCGGGCGCCCGGGCGCGGGCAGGTGGGCCTGGCGGTGCTGTCCAGCCGGAGGAGCATCCACCGGGCGTACCTGCACGCGATTCAGCGGGCGCGCAGCAGCGTGCTCATCGCCGCCGCGTACTTCATTCCGGACCGGCGCATGGTGGCGGCGCTGCGCGAGGCGTCGAAGCGGGGCGTGGAGGTGCACCTCTTGCTCAACGCCCGCAGCGACCACCCCGTCCTGGAGTTCGCCACCCGCGCCTTCTACGAGAAGCTCTTGGCGTCGGGCATCCGCATCTTCGAGTGGCAGCGCGGCGTGCTGCACGCGAAGACGGCCGTGGTGGACGGGGTGTGGGGCACCATCGGCTCGTTCAACCTGGAGCGCCTGAGCCTGGCCTTCAACCACGAGGTGAATGCCGTCTTCGCCGACCCCCGCCTGGGCCGGCAGCTGGAGGAGTCCTTCCGCACCGACTGCGGGAATTGCCGCGAGGTGACGCTGGAGGAGTTCCGCCGCCGCCCCCTCTGGCAGCGCGCCCTGGAGCGCGTGCTGTACGCCTTCCGCAAGGTGTTGTAGCGCGGGCGTCTCACCACCGGCTCGTCGAGAAGAGGCAGTCGATGAGCTTTGCCTCTCCGAGTCGGAGATTCTGGACCTTCAGGTCTGTGACCGGAGTGAAGAGGACGTCGTTGTCCAACCGGGTGCAGCCGAGATGGGCTTCGATGAGCCTCGCGAGTGTGGCCTCCGGGGACTGGAACTCGAGTGGGAGTGGAGGAAAGTAGAGTTCATTCCACACCATGCGTTCGCCTTCGTAGCGCTGGCGGGAGCCGAAGAGGGCATACACGGGAGCGAGCACGCTCACCATGCCTGCGAGCTCGCGCAATTCCCCGGATCCTTCCGTCAGCCCGGGGCTGGGGACGGATATCCGGACGTAGCGGCAGGGCTCATGCAGCAGGTAGGGCAGTTCCCAGGGTTCCCCATCCGGGAATGCTCGTCCGAGTTCCCCTAGCAATGCCTCCCACCTGCCGCTGTCCTTCAGGGCCACCTCGCGGATTTCCGCCTGCCGCTGGAGCTCCTTCGAATCGGTGTACCGCGGGTCATCGGAGCTGGCGACGTTCGCGGGCCAGTAGCGATGAGCGAGCTCCACGAGGGCTGGGAGAGAGGTCTCCTGGCTCATGGTCCCTCGGGCGCGGCCTCGGGGTACCTTGTTCGAGGAATGCCGCTTGTCAGGAAGCCCGTCACTCGGCAGCCAGGGATGGGAACATCGAGCTTGCGCTTCATTGCCCCTCGGAAGTTGTCGCAGAGCAGGGCGGTCGGCAACGGTTCCAGCAGCACTTCTCGCGCGGAGGCGGTTGCCGCGACAGACGACTCGACTCTGGCATACCCGTCGGAAATGGGCCCCAGCCTTCCCACCTCCGGTACGCCAACCTCGACATCGCATCACGCAGCCTCTGGGGCGACCGGAGACATTCTTCCCAGGAGGATGGTGACTTGCACCGCCTTCCAACCGCCCGGCTTCTTCCCGGTGTGGGGTACGACGTTGGCGAACTGGAACGCGGAAGGAGGAATGCTTCCTGTCACGGCGGGAGTCGTGGCACAGGCCGTCTGGAGTGCGCCGGCCATCAGCCCCAGGCAGAGCGTGGTACGGCGGAGGGATGCTCCTGACACCTGCTTCGCCATTCTCCTGCTCCTCATCCAAGAGATTGAGTGGGAGCCCGAGGTCCTGAAGTAATCGAAGATGAGTGCTGTCTCGAGGTGGGCGACCTCAGGCCACTGGATCAGCGATTCCATGCTGAGCTTCAAGAGGTGGTCGGTGCTTCGTACCGCGACGTGGATGAGGAAGTCATTCACGCCGGCGATTTGATAGACAGCAACGACCTCGCGGCGAGTGCGTGCGTGATTCCGGAGCGCATCCAGCATTCCCCGGGAGTGCCGCCGCAGGCGCACGGCAATCATCGCCTGGAGCCCTACCCCCACCGCGCGCGGTTGAGTCTCCGCCGAAGCAGTGGACTCCCAGCGAGCGGCATCCCCAGAACGACAAGCGCATCGCGCAGCAGGAGCGCGGCGTCTGGGCACCGCTGCCCGGGGACACATGGCGCAACCGAGGAGACCCGGGACGGCTCGTGGTGGAGTGGTCCCCTTGCGGAAAGAAGGCGAATGGGAGGCCCAGCCCGGCTACATCTGGGTGAACCGTGAGCTCGAGGGGGACTACAGGACCCGCTGGCTGCCCGGAAAACCGCACGGAACCCACCCGCATGTCCTGGCGGACGAGGAGGAAGGCCGGTGGGTGCCCGCGCCGGGGTTCGACTGGACGAGCCCCGATGACAGGTCGGATTTCCAGGTCGAGAGGGTGCCCATGCCCGGTCCGCCCGGAGACCGTCCGGTACGGCGTGTTGCCGAATGTACCGAAGGGAGCGGCGTCTGAAGCCGCCCGGCGGCTCCGTCAACCGCAGGGGCCGCCGGGTGGGTGGGCACGCCTCGCCCGCCGGGGGCGGGGTCATTACCACTTCAATGCAGCTCCAAGAACCCCAGCAGTACGCATGGTTCCGATGAGCGGGACTGGACGCCTCGGGGGGGAACCGTCCGACCCTGGATGACCGCGCAGGAACCCTTTGCAACGCGTCAAAGGCGGGCCTACAAGTCGGCGCATCCCGCGCACGGAAGGACGGCAACGCACATGACCGACAGTTTCGGCACGAAGTCCCAGCTCAAGGTGGGCTCGGCCACGTACGACTACTACAGCCTGGCCAAACTGGCGAAGGCCCACCCCGCGGTGGAGCGCCTCCCGTTCTCGCTCAAGGTGCTGCTGGAGAACCTGCTGCGAAACGAGGACGGCCGCGTCGTCAAGCGCGAGCACGTGGAGAAGATGCTCGCCTGGGACCCCAAGGCCACCCCGGACGTCGAAATCTCCTTCCACCCCGCCCGCGTCCTCCTCCAGGACTTCACCGGCGTGCCCGCGGTGGTGGACATGGCCGCCATGCGCGAGGCGCTCGCCTCCATGGGCGGCGACCCGGCGAAAATCAACCCGCGCAACCCCGCCGACCTCGTCATCGACCACTCGGTGCAGATCGACTCCTTCGCCACCACGGCGGCCTTCAAGGAGAACGCGGAGCTGGAGTTCGAGCGCAACCGCGAGCGCTACGCCTTCCTGCGCTGGGGCCAGAGCGCATTCAAGGGCTTCGGCGTCGTCCCGCCGGACATCGGCATCTGCCACCAGGTGAACCTGGAGTTCCTCGCCCGCGTGACGTTCCGCGAGGGCAGCACCGTGTACCCGGACACGCTGGTGGGCACCGACAGCCACACCACGATGATCAACGGCCTGGGCGTGGTGGGCTGGGGCGTGGGCGGCATCGAGGCCGAGGCCGCGCTGCTCGGCCAGCCGATTACGATGCTCATTCCGCAGGTGGTGGGCTTCAAGCTGACGGGCCAGCTGCCCGCGGGCGCCACCGCGACGGACCTGGTGCTCACCGTCACGCAGATGCTCCGCAAGAAGGGCGTCGTCGGCAAGTTCGTGGAGTTCTTCGGCAACGGCCTGAAGAACCTGTCGCTGCCGGACCGCGCCACCATCGCCAACATGGCGCCCGAGTACGGCGCCACCATCGGCTTCTTCCCGGTGGACGAGGAGAGCCTCAACTACCTGCGCTTCACCGGCCGCCCGGATGACGTCGTGGCCCTCACCGAGGCCTACGCGAAGGAGCAGGGCCTGTGGCGCAAGGACGGCGCGGCGGACCCCCTCTTCAGCGACACGCTGGAGCTGGACCTGGCCACCGTGGTGCCCAGCCTCGCCGGCCCCAAGCGCCCGCAGGACCGCGTGCCCCTCAAGGACATGAAGTCCGGCTACGAGAAGTCGCTCGTGGAGATGCTGGCCGCCGGCAAGAGCAAGGGCGAGGACGACGAGGGCGGCGGCAAGGCCAAGGCCCCCGCGGCGGAAGTCCCCCCGGAGCGCCTGGCCCAGACGTCCACCGTGAAGGCGGGCCGCTCCAGCTACCAGCTCGGCCACGGCGCGGTGGTGATTGCGTCGATTACCTCCTGCACCAACACCTCCAACCCGGCGGTGCTGGTGGCCGCGGGCATCCTCGCGAAGAAGGCCGTGGAGCGCGGCCTCAACCCGAAGCCGTGGGTGAAGACCAGCCTCGCCCCGGGCAGCCGCGTCGTCACCGAGTACCTGCGTGACGCGGGCCTCCTGCCCTACCTGGAGGCCGTCGGCTTCCACGTGGTGGGCTACGGCTGCACCACCTGCATCGGCAACTCGGGGCCCCTGCCCGAGCCCGTCGCCAACGCCGTCACCGAGGCGGACCTCGTGGTGGCCGCCGTGCTGTCCGGCAACCGCAACTTCGAGGGCCGCATCAACCCGCACGTGCGCATGAACTACCTGGCCAGCCCGCCGCTGGTGGTGGCCTACGCGCTGGCCGGCGAGGTGGGGCTGGATTTGGACAAGGAGCCGCTGGGCACGGACCCCAACGGCCGTCCGGTGTTCCTCAAGGACATCTGGCCCACCAACGAGGAAATCAAGGAGACCATCCGCACCTCGGTGAAGCCGGAGCAGTTCCGCAGCCAGTACGCCAACGCCATGGAGGGCGACGCGCTCTGGCAGCAGCTGCAGGTGACCAAGGGCTCCACCTTCCAGTGGGACGCGAAGTCCACCTACGTGCGCAAGCCGCCCTTCTTCGAGAACCTGCCGAAGGAGCCCAAGGCGCCGCAGGACATCAAGGGCGCGCACGTGCTGGCGCTGCTGGGTGACTCCGTGACGACGGACCACATCTCGCCCGCGGGCAACATCGCCAAGACGAGCCCCGCGGCGAAGTACCTCATGGCCGAGGGCGTGGAGCCGAAGGACTTCAACTCCTACGGCGCGCGGCGCGGCAACCACGAGGTCATGGTGCGCGGCACCTTCGCCAACATCCGCCTCAAGAATCTGCTGGTGCCCGGCGTGGAGGGCGGCGTCACCGTCCACATCCCCACCCGCGAGCGGATGAGCATCTACGACGCGTCCATGAAGTACCAGCAGGAGGGCACGCCGCTGGTGGTGCTGGCCGGCGCGGAGTACGGCACCGGCTCCAGCCGTGACTGGGCCGCCAAGGGCACGCAGCTGCTCGGCGTGAAGGCCGTCATCGCCAAGAGCTTCGAGCGCATCCACCGCTCCAACCTCGTGGGCATGGGCGTGCTCCCGCTCCAGTTCGAGGCGGGCCAGGACGCGCAGTCGCTGGGCCTCACCGGCCAGGAGAAGTTCGAGATTACGGGCATCGCGGAGAACCTGGCGCCGCAGAAGAAGCTCACCGTGAAGGCCACGGGCGAGGGCGGCACCAAGGAGTTCACCGCGCTGTGCCGCATCGACACGCCGAACGAGCTCGACTACTACCGCCACGGCGGCATCCTGCAGTTCGTGCTGCGCCAGCTGGCCAAGGCCTGAGGCGCGCGCAGTCCCCGGTAGCAACGCGGCCCGGCAGTGCCCTCGTGGCGCTGACCGGGCCGTGGTGCTCCAGGGCCCGCGGGCGGCGGGCGCTCACGGCTCGCGCAGGCGGCTCCAGGCGGCGCGGTAGCGCGCCAGTCGCTCGGCGTCCTTCGGTGTCACCGCGACAAGGCGGCGCACGTCCATGTTGTCCTCCAGGTCCGCCAGCTTCACCCGCCGGGCCAGCGCGTCCGGCCGCAGCCGCTCGATGAAGGCCTCGTACGTCTCGCCGTCCCTGCGGGTGAGGGCGTCCAGCGCGCGGAGAACGTCTTCCGGGTAGCCGGCCCCGCGCAGCCGCTCCAGCGTCCAGGGCGTGTCCTCCACCACGTCGTGGAGCAGGGCCACGGTGCGCTCGGCGTCCGTCTCCAGCCGCATCATCACCCGCAGCGGGTGGAGGATGTACGGCTGGCCGGCCTTGTCCCGCTGGCCGCGGTGCGCTTCCACCGCGAGGGCGAGGGCGGCTTCGAGGGTGGACATGAGGGCCTCCCGGGGGAGGCCCCCGGTTGTCAGTTGCAGTTGCCGGTGCCGTTGCCCGCGTTGGACGTGAGGCAGTTGGCGTTCTCTCCGTTGTAGCTGAGCAGCCCCTCGTGCGCGAGCAGGGTGGGAGACACGGTGTTCTCACTGCGCGGCGTCAGCGTGCTGGAGATGCAGACGGAGCCCACCACCACGTTGTGGTCATTGTCGCGGGTGCGCTCGGCGGGCAGCGGGAAGAGCTCGTCGTCGTTGTCGCGGATGTAGAGGAACACGTCCTGCTTGCCGTCGCCGTCCAGGTCCGCGAACAGCTCCGGGTGCGCCGTCTGGAGCGCGGTGGCGCTCGGGTCGGCCGGGTTCGTGTTGGTGCTGGAGCGCACCGGGTCATACGTGGACGGGGCGGCGAGGTAGCTGTTCCAGTTGTGGAAGTTGCGCCCGTAGTAGCTGCGCGCCAGCTGGAGGCCGCTCTCCGCGCAGCTCTGGCGCTGGCCGCTGCGGCCGGCGGCCACGGCGCGGCCGCGCTCCTTGCCGGCGTAGACGAGGATGCTGGCGATGAGCCCCATCAGCACCGTCACCACGATGATGACCATGAGCAGGGTGGAACCACGGGCATGACGGGAAGCGGAAGGGCGCATGGCGGGGCTCACAGGCTGGCCGCGGCCAGGTTGGGCAGCTCCAGGCGGCGCGTGTAGAGGCTGCGGTAGAAGCCATCCGCGGCCACCGCGGGCGGACGCACGTTGTTCTCCACGTCCAGGGGCTTGTCGGCGGCCAGCACGGCGACGCTCTGGCTGTCGCGGCGGGGGCTGCGGCCGGTGGCCACCACGCTGACGCGCACCGTGCGCAGGCCCGCGGCGAACGTGGGCGACAGGCCGTGCTGCCAGGTGTAGTCCTTGGGGTCCCCGGTGTTGCTGAGGTCGAAGCCGTACGCCACCTGGAAGTCCTCCACGAAGTCCTGCACCAGCTGCGGCGGCGTGGCGACGTCCGAGTAGGGCCGGCCCAGCGCGTCCTGCGCCACCCGGCCCTCGGTGCGGTACAGCGCCGAGCGCCCCGTCGCCGGGTTGGGGGCGAGGTAGAAGTGCACCAGCCGCACCGGGTACACCCAGTCACCGCTCTGGAAGCCCCCCTTCTCCGGCGCGTTGGAGAAGCCCGTCACGCCCTGCTCGGCGTAGGTCACCTGGCCCGGGGTGCTGGGGTTCTCCGGAACCAGCTGGACGTTGGACAAGAGCGCGCTCGTGGTCATGTTGCTGGCCACGTGGAGGGCTCCGGCGCGCAGGCTGGCGGTGCAGTTGACGCTCAGCGCGCCCGTGCCGGCCCGTGTCACCGGCACCGCGGCGCCGGAGGGCTGGCCCGCCACGGTGGAGCAGGGCTCGCCCATGTAGTTGGGGTCCGGGAGCACGAGCCACAGGTCATCACTGCCGTCCGCCGTGGTGACGTTGCCGACGGTGCCGGCGCCGGTGGTGCCGTCGCGCCCGAAGATGGGCGTGGTGCGCACGGGCACGCCGCCCTGGACGACCCACAGGCCGCCGGGCGCGCCCGCGCCGGCCTGCCGCACCAGGTTCATGATGCTCTCCGCCGCGATGCGGGAGTGGTCGTGGCTGTCCGCGGTGTGCTCGGTGTTGTGCACCACGCGCCCGCCCGCCAGCAGCAGCGCCGTCGCGGCGGCGATGACGATGGCCGCCAGCACCACGACAATCATCGTTTCCAGCAGCGTCATGCCACGCCGCGAGGCGGGCACCCGCCAGGGGTTGCGCAAGCTCATTGGACGAAGACCTCGCTGTGCACGATGGCGCTCGACGGGTCCTCACCCTTGCGCCACACGCGCGTCCACACCGTGACGGCCGTCGCGCCCGGCGGGAGGACCGAGTTGGGACCCGGTACCGCGCCGCCGCGCATCCCCCGGGTGACGAGCACCTCGCGGCAGAACGTGCCCGAGGGCACCGCCGCGTCGGTGCACGCCGTGCCGGGCGGAATCCCGGTGGCGGGCTTCAGCTCCCCGGTGGCGGACAGCTGGAAGTACGCGCCGGAGCCCGGGTCGTTGGCCACCGCGGCCGTCGCGTCCACCTGCCAGGGCGCGGTGCCCAGCGGGATGCCGTACGGGTCCTGGCCGGGGTAGGGCACCGCCTGTTTCAACATCTCCGTCTTGTTGGCCAGCCACAGCCGCTGCGTGCGGGCCTCCGCCAGCAGCCGCTTCCCCTGGTACAGCTGCCCGTCGCGCACGTGGCGGGAGGCGGACAGCATGCCGCCCACCGCGCCGGCGGCTGTCATCGCCAGCACCGCCATGGAGATGAGGACCTCCAGCATGCTGGAGCCGCGCGCGGCAGCGCGGCGCTTCGGGACGAACGCGTGCGTGCTCATTCGAAGAACCTCTGGCTCCAGTTGAGGAGCCGGAACACCCAGCCGTCGCGGCCGTTGACGCGCAGGGAGGCATCGGGGCTCGAAGCGCCCGTGTTGGTGGTGTTGCTGATGACGGTGTTGGAGATGCGGCTGACGCCCAGGCCCACCACGTAGTCGGTGGACGTCGTGCCCGTGTTGCGGTGGTACACGGCGACGCCGCCGTAGTTGGCCAGCGACACACCGGGCAGCGTCACCGCCGCGGCCGTCGGAGACGTCGCGGTGTCCCCCAGGTCCATGCGGTAGGTGGAGCCGGTGGTGAGCGCGCCGAGCGACATCAAGTCACTCACCGCGCCGTTGGCGGTGCTGAAGTACGCGGTGCGGCCCGCCACGGTGATGGAGCCGTAGAGGTGCTTGGGCCCCGCGAAGCTCAGCGGGAAGGGCGGCGGCTCCTGCAGCACGCCCTGGCTCAGGGCCAGGTTGCGCGCCATGGCATCCGTCACCGGCGTCCCGTTCAGCAGCTTGCCGGCCACGCCCATGGGCAGCCGCCGGTTGGGGCTCAGCAGCGCGACGTGGAGCTGGCCGGCCACGTTGGCGGGAACCCACGGCACGCCGCCGGTGCCCACCAGCGCGAGCGACTCGCCCGGGTAGCTGGCGAACGCACTGCCGGCCGTCATCGTCGCGGGCAGCTGCGCCACGGCCACGTTGGTGGTGATGGGGCGGGGCTCGGTGTTGGTGGAGCCGGTGTCCAGCGCCGCGTACTTGCAGGGCAGGGCGTCCGTGCAGGAGGGGCCCAGCCGCACCACGTTCACATTCATCCCGGTGGCGCCGTCCAGCTCCCAGACGCGGCCTTCCATGTCACCCACGTACACGCGGGCCGCGCCGCCGGTGTCCGACAGCACCGTGGGGGCGATGGGCGCGGTGTTGTCCACCCACGCCTGCGTGTACGGCTGCTCCCACTGCCAGAGCTTCTGGCCGTTGGCGACGTCGATGGCGAAGACCTCGATGCCCTTGGCCGGCGAGCCCGGGGCCCCCGAGCTGCTGGACGCGGCGAACACCACGTAGGTGGGCTCCATGCCCTGCCGCACCCGGCCCATGGACAGGCCGCGCGCGCCGCCCAGCTCGCTGTAGTCATAGAGGCCGGTGGGCAGGCGGCCCACGTCCGTCTGGGGCGCCAGCTTGAAGACCGAGGTGGGCTCGTGCCACTTCACCGTCCACTGCGTGCCGCCGGTGTCCCGGTCCGTGGGCACCACCGGCGCGTGCGGCGGGAAGGCGCCCGTCTGCGCGTGGCTGCCGACCAGGTGCCACAGCAGCGCCGGCTTGAGCGGGTTGGTGACGTCCAGCGCGAACAAGTCGCGGCCCGTCCTGCCCACGTTGGCCACCAGCACCGTGCGCCACTCGCGCCGGCCGCTGCCCACGAAGTCCGCGAAGACGTCGCGGACGATGGGTGCGCTGTCCACGCGCGCGTTGTTGCTGCGCAGCCAGGGCAGCTGCGTGGCCGGCAGGAAGCTCCACAGCTCCGTGCCCGCCGGGGGCAGGGTGCCGTTGCTGAAGGACTGGGCGTAGTCCGTCGGGAACGTCTCGCTGGCGGGGCGGTTGAGCGCCTCGCGGGCGGGAGCGGGCCCGCGGTAGCCCCTGCCGCCGGACACGTAGAAGGCGTGCAGCTGCCCGTCCAGGCCCGCCGCGTAGACCACCGTGGGCCGGGGCGCACCGTCGTCCGGAATCTCCGGGCTGGGGGGCACCACCGTCGGCGTGGAGTTGGCGAAGCCGCCCAGGTGCGCGCGGTTGTCCGCGTCCGGGTTGTTGCACTGGCTGTCGGAGGGCTCGAGGACGGGCTGGCCCGTGCCGTCGACACCGGTGGTGGTGGCGAAGCAGAAGCCGCGCACGCGCTGGAGCAGCTGCGCCACCTTGTGGAAGTCCGCCGCGAGCGCGGCCTTGTTGAGGGCCTCCGTGGCCACGCCGAAGTCCGCACCCGGCAGCTGCGGGGTGAACTGCACCGCCTGCTGCAAGTCACACACGCCGTCGGCGCCCTTCACGAAGTCGAAGCGGGGCGAGCCGTCCTTCGCGGTGGCCTGGCCCAGCTTGATTTCGTCCACGCAGTTCGGGTTGGGCGCCGCGCCGTAGCTGTTGTTGATGGCGGTGCCCGCCACCGCCTGCGGCTTCCAGCCCACCTGCATCACCCCGCGCGGCGCGCGCCGCCCGGGCCCCAGGTCCGGGTCCTGCGTCACCTGCCCGCCGAAGTAGGTGAAGAGGTTGCGCGCGCGCGGCAGCGGCAGCATCGCGTCCGCGTCCCACAGGGTGGCGTCCTCCAGCGCGCTCTCACCCGCGCGCAGCGCGGTGCCGCCGATGAGCGAGTGGGCGCGCAGGTGGCCGGGGAAGTACGGGTACACCCAGCTGGAGCCCTGGATGGGGTCGAACGTGTCCACGCCGGGCGGGTAGCCCGACACGGCGTCGTAGGTGGCCGCGAACACCAGGGCCCGCGTGCCGTTGGCGTCGGTGCCGTTGGTGTCGTCGAAGGCCACGGGCGCCGTCACCGCGCGCTCGCTGCCGACGGGCTCGGAGCCCAGGTTGAGCAGCGTGTTGAGCACGATGCGCGTGCCGGCGACGTCCGCCTTGAAGTCATGGCCCGCGAGGTAGACGATGGTCGCCTTCTCCGGGTCATTGTCCTTCTGGTTGAAGGAGAAGAAGTCGTGGCCGCGCGAGGTGTGCTCCGCGACGTCCGCGGCGTCGTCGTAGCGCTCGCCGTTCTCGTACTGGTACCAGCTCACCGAGAGCCGCCGGACGCCGGCCTTGTACGTGGCGCTGTAGTTCGTCGTGTGGCCCACCACGCTGTCGAACTTGAAGTCGCCCACCTGGGAGAAGGGGTCGCCCGGGTTCGGGTAGAGCATGCAGCCCCCGCGGCGGCTCACGCTCTGGGCCAGGTAGTCCGGGTCCGTGCAGTTGCGCCCGCTCCAGGTGTCGTCCTGGCCGCCGAGCGGGTTGCGCACGAAGTTGCTCGCCCCCTGGAAGCGCGAGGACAGCACCGGCGTGTTGTCCGGGCGCTTCGTCGTCTCGTACGAGTGGATGCTCGCGCACTCGGCGAAGATGCCGTTGCCGCGCTGGTTGCCGAAGTACGCGATGTTGTTCAGCAGGTTCTCGCGCTGCGTGGTGGCGCCGTCGCCATTGGGCCGGTACTCGCTGTAGGAGCTGTTGCCGAGCTCCCAGTGCGGCGCCCAGAAGACCTTGTAGCGGGGCTTGCGGGTGGTGGGGTCCACCGCGTTGAGCAGGCCGTGGGGGAAGGTGGCGGTGGAGATGAGGTCCGCGTTGGCGTGGAGCGCGTCGTAGATGAGGCCGGGCTGGCCGTTGTTGAGCGCGCAGTAGGAAGAGGTGCCCTCGGGGCAGCCGCCCGCGCCCGGGAAGTCCAGGCCCGCGTTGCGCAGGTAGTCGTCCAGCATGCCGCCCTTGACGTACGAGGCACCGTTGCCGGGCCTGTCTCCGTCCGTCGTCTCGTCCAGGTCCAGCAGCGCAATCTTGGGCGGCGTGCGGTTGATGCGGCGGGCGATGGGCGCGGTGAACTCGATGGTCGCCTGGTGCATGCGCACGTAGTGGCAGCCGCTGTTGTTCGTGAAGGTGCCGCAGCCGCAGGTGGTCCGGAACTTCTCCGGGGACTGCGCGCCGCTGCCCGTGCGGATGAAGTCGATGACGCGCCGGGCGTCCTCCGCGGCGAAGATGAACGCGCCGCCGCTGTAGCGCACCGTGGAGAAGCGCGGGTTGTTGATGGTGTTGTCCAGCGTCGTGTTGTCGAAGTACGGGCGCGCGTCGTCGCTGTCCGTCTCGAAGTCCTGCACGTCCCCGTACGGGTAGATGCCGCTGGCGGGGAACGGGACGCTGTAGTCCACCTGCACCACCGGCTGCTCGGTGGCATTGGTGATGGTGAAGTCACAGCCGTCGTTCCACTTCGAGTCGGCGGCCGGCGTCGGAGGGACGTGCCGGTTGGAGGGCACGCACCGGTTGGGCGACTGCTTCTGGTCGTTGATGGCCAGGTACACCGTGATGGGGCTGGCCGCGTTGGGCCCGCCTGCCTGGTTGGACTGGAGGATGCGCCACACCAGCCCGTAGGCCGACAGCGCGCCGCAGCCCTGCTGGAAGGTGGCGTTCTCCGGGATGATGAGCGAGCCGCGGCTGAAGGTGACGATGTCCGTCGCCGAGGCCGGCAGCGCGCTCAGCAGCGCCAGCGCCAGCAGGGCGCGACGGAACAGGGAAGGGGGCGGCGTGGAGGGCATGGGGGGAGCTCCGTACCGTGGGGGTGAGCCGACCCTGCCCGGGTCGACTTCGCACCACCCGGTTGCACGCCCTGTGCCCTGCTCAACCTGTCTGCCATCCCCCGGGGCACTCAGAAAATCGCGGTGTCCCTGTAAGCAGACGCAGGTTCTTGCTACGCAAACTTTGCGAGGCCGCAAACGCTTGCGTAGCGCACGCTCCCTCGGGTGCCAGCCGGGTGTTGACCCGCCAACACGTCACCAGAGCGTCTTGGTGTTGCGCAGGGACTTCTTCTCGGACGTGCGCTTCTTGCCCTCCAGCCGCCGCCGCTTGGCGCCGGCGCTGGGCTTGGTGGCCCGGCGCACCTTGGGCACGACGGTGAGGGCGCGCAGGCCCTCGCGCAGACGGTCCAGGGCGACGCCCTTGTTCTGCACCTGGCTGCGGCGCTCGGTGGCGCTGACGGACAGCTCGGTGGGCGGATGGGTGAGGCGCACGCCGCTGGCGGTGGTGTTGCGGTGCTGCCCGCCGGGGCCGGAGGCGATGAAGTAGTCCACCTCGCAGGCCTTCAGCAGGGCCTCGTCATCCAGGGCGAGGGCATCGTGCGCGGCCTGTCGGCGGGCGGGTGAGGTGCTCATGGCGCCTCTCAACCTAGCCCTCGCGGCCGTCATCGTGGAGCGCCGTCTTGCGGCCGCCCGGTCGGCACCGCCGCCCGGTGCCCGGTGTGGACTCTCCCAATGAGAGGATGTCCGTATCATTATGATAGATATCCCTGCTGGAGCCGTGGTGCTTTTCAGTGATTCCAGTGGGTTGAGCGGTGGCCCGGCGGTTGCTCAAGGAGGGGTCAGGACACGCTGAACACGGGAGAAACGAACATGGCCATCCAGACCTGGAACCTCGACACGACGCACTCCACCCTCGGCTTCATGGTTCGCCACATGGTGGTGGCGAAGGTGCACGGCCGCTTCACCCGCTTCGAGGGGAAGGTGGTGCTGGACGGGGAGGACCTCACGCGCGGCTCGGCGGAGGTGAAGATTGAAGCGGCGAGCCTCGACACCGGTGTGGAGCAGCGCGACAACCACCTGCGCTCGCCGGACTTCTTCGACGTGGCGGCCTTCCCCAAGCTCATCTTCCGCAGCAAGCGCGTGGAGGCGGCGGGCAAGGGCCACTACCGCGTGACGGGAGACCTGACGATTCGCGACGTCACGCGCGAGGTGGTGCTGGACGCGGAGCTGCTGGGCCGCATGAAGGACCCGTGGGGCAATGAGCGCCTCGCCTTCCAGGCGTCGACGAGCATCGACCGGAAGGACTTCGGGCTGAAGTGGAACCAGGCGCTGGAGACCGGCGGCGTGCTGGTGGGCGAGCGCGTGGACATCTCCGTGGACGTGCAGGCGGTGGCGGTGCCCGCGACCGAGAAGGCGGCGTGAGCGGGAGCGCGCCGGGCCGCCCGCTCAGCCGGCGGCAGGTGACGGGAGGGCTTGTGGCCAGCGCGTCCGGGCTCGCGGGCGGCGCGCTGCTGTCCCGCCGCCCCGAAACTCAGGCGGCCCCTGCCGCATCTGTGTTGCAACAAGGAAAGGAAGAGAGGCAGGCCATGATCTACGTTCGCTCCGGTGAAGAGCGGGGGCATGCCAACCACGGTTGGCTGGACTCGCACCACACGTTCTCCTTCGCGGACTACCACGACCCCGACTTCATGGGGTTCCGCGCGCTGCGGGTCATCAACGAGGACACCGTGGCGGGGCGGCGGGGCTTCGGCATGCACCCGCACCGGGACATGGAAATCATCACCTACGTGCTGGGCGGCGCGGTGGAGCACCGCGACAGCATGGGGACGCGCGCCATCATCAAGCCGGGCGAGGTGCAGCGGATGACGGCGGGCACGGGCGTGCTGCACAGCGAGATGAACCCCTCCGAGGAGCCGCTGCACCTGCTGCAGATATGGATTCTCCCCAACGCGGCGGGGCTGAAGCCGGGCTACGAGCAGAAGGCGTTCGACGCGCGGGAGCGCCAGGGGCGCTTCCGGGTGGTGGCGTCTCCGGACGGGCGTGACGGCTCGCTGACGGTGCACCAGGACGTGGTGCTGCACGGCACGCTGCTGGGCCGTGGCGAGCAGGCGGAGTACGCGCTGGCGCCGGGCCGGCACGCCTGGGTGCAGGTGGCGCGGGGCTCGGGCACGCTGAACGGGGTGAAGGTCAAGGCCGGTGACGGCGTGGCCGTCTCCGAGGAGGCGCGGTTGGTGCTCGCCGCACAGGAGCCCATCGAGGCGCTGCTGTTCGACCTCGCCTGAGGACTCGCGGAGCGCGCGTGGAGACACGCCGCGCTCCGCGCAGGCCGTTGGCTCAGCGGATATTGATGGTGATGCCGGTGGTGGCCTTGCGCCCATCCTCGCTGGTGGCGACGAGGGTGGCGGCCAGCGGCAGCCGCGTGGTGGAGCGGTCCGTGTAGAGGAAGAGCTGCCGGGTGGTCTCGCCCGCTTCGATGGTCAGCGGGTCCGCCCTCACGCGGGACGTGGCGGCCTCGAACGTCAGCGTCAGCTTCCCGGTGAAACCCTCGGCCCGCGTCACCGTCACCGGCACCTGGACGCTCTGACCCGCGTAGAGGTTCACCTGGCGGGGCTCCACGGCGATGGAGAAGTCCGGCTGGGGCGCGGGCTTGGGGAGCACGACGATGAAGAAGGTGGCGCCCGCGGCGAACTCGTTGGTCGGGTCCTCCGCCAGGAGCAGCGTCTGGACGAGGCCCGAGGTGGTGATGGTCGAGGCCACCGCGAGCGTCGGGGTGGCGGTGATGCTCTCCTCCTCGGCGGGGAGGAGGACCTCGGGCAGGAGGGTGATGCCCTCGGGGGCTCTGGCGAGGGTGAGGCGGATGTTCCCGCGGTTGTCGGCGATGCGGGTGAGCGTCAGCTCCACGGGGATGTTCTCCCCGGGGGCGAGGCTGACGGTGTCGGGCGCATTGACCTCGACGCTGTAGTAGGGCTCGTTGCCGCCGCACGACGCGGCGAGCACGCTCCCCAGGACGAGAAGGCTCCAGCGGAAGGTGGACTTCAGGTTCGTGGGTCTCATAGCGGGGTCCAGCATCCGCCCGACGCGTCGCGCGAGCAAGACGACCCGAGAGCAGGCGTGCTCAGCGAAACACCGCGAGGGCGGTTTCATACGTGCCCACATGCGCGTCGATGGTGGCGGAGAGCGGCTTCGCATAGCCGCCGCCGAGGGTGAGCACGGCGGGGAGCCCCCGGCGACGGGCGGCCTCCAGCACGATGCGGTCTCTTTCGCGCAGCCCGGCATGGGTGAGGGAGAGCCGGCCGAGCGCATCCTCGGCGAGCGGGTCCACGCCCGCCTGGAAGAAGAGGAGGTCGGCGCCGGCGGTGTCCAGCACCTCGGGGAGGTGGAGGGCGAGCGCGTCGAGGTAGCCGTCATCCCCGGTGTCGTCGGGCAGGCCCACGTCGCGGGTGGAGGGCTGCTTGCGGAAGGGGAAGTTGTGCTCGCCGTGCATGGAGAAGGTGAAGACGGAGTCGTCGCCCGCGAAGATGGCGGCGGTGCCGTTGCCCTGGTGCACGTCGAGGTCGACGACGACGGCGCGGCGGATGTGGCCGCCCGCCTGGAGGGCGCGGATGGCCACGGCGATGTCGTTGAAGACGCAGAAGCCTTCCCCGTGGTCGGGGAAGCCGTGGTGGGTGCCTCCGGCGAGGTTGCCGGCGATGCCGTCGCGGAGCGCGGCACGGGCGGCCTCGAGGGTGCCGGACACGGCGGCGCAGGAGCGCGCGACGAGGGCGGGAGACCAGGGGAAGCCGAGCCGGCGGATTTCGGCCTCGGTGAGGGTGCCCTGGAAGAAGGCGTCGAGGTAGCGCGGCGTGTGGACGCGCTCCAGGGCCTCGCGGGAGCAGGGGCGTGACTCGGTGAGGGAGCCGGGGTGGAGGACGCCGCGCCCCACGAGGGCCTCGCGCACGAGGCGGTACTTCTCCATGGGGAAGCGGTGCCCGGGCGGCAGGGGCACCTCGTAGCTGTCCGAGTGGAAGACGCGCATGCGCGGCGGGAGCCTGGCGCCCGGGTGTGGCTCATGCAACCCGGGGCGTAGAACTTCCGGCGGGGTCGTCCGTTAACGAGTCGAACGCGCGCGCAGGACCCATCCAAAAACCGCTGTTTCCGTCCCCTTGGAGAACGCCATGGACCTCAAGTCCCTGACGCGAGCCGTGCTGTCGGCCGCGCTCGCCACCACCCTGTCTTCTGCTCCGGCCCTGGCCGAGGCTCCCCCTGCCGCCCAGGCCAGGAAGCCCGCCGAGGTCGCGAAGCCCGCTCCACAGCCGGCGCAGGTCGCGCCGAATCAGGCCCAGGGCGCGCGTCCGGAAATCGAGGTCGTCTTCGTGCTCGACACCACCGGCTCCATGGGCGGGCTCCTGGAGGGCGCGAAGCGGAAGATCTACTCCATCGCCTCCCGCATCGCGCAGGGCCGGCCGACGCCGCACCTCAAGGTCGGGCTCGTGGCGTACCGCGACGTGGGCGACGACTACGTGACGAAGCGCTTCGAGCTGAGCGATGACCTGGACACCGTCTTCGCCAACCTGCGCCGGTTCGAGGCGGGCGGCGGCGGTGACGCGCCGGAGCACGTGGGCCGGGGCCTCGGCGAGGCCGTGTCCAAGCTGTCCTGGAGCCAGAACCGCGAGGTGATGAAGGTCATCTTCCTCGTGGGTGACGCGCCCCCGGCCGAGCGCAACGACGACTGGAACTTCAAGCACTGGGCGAAGCGCGCCCGGGAGAAGCACATCGTGGTGAACACGGTGCGCTGCGGCTCGGACGGCGAGACGGAGGTGGCCTGGCGCCACGTGGCGAAGCTCACGGACGGCACCTTCGACAGCATCGACCAGTCCGGCGGCATGGTCGCCGTCGCCACGCCGTTCGACGCCGAGTTGGCGAAGGTGAACTCCGAGCTGGCGTCGAAGACGCTCTACACCGGCCGCGCCGAGGTGCAGGCGGCGAATCGCGCCCGCGCCGATGCCATGGCGGGCCTGGCCCCCGAGGCCGCGGCGGAGCGCATCAGCTACATGAAGAAGACGCGCGCCGCGGCGAAGCCCTCCGCCGGGGCTGCCTCGGCCGCGATGGAGAGCAGCGCTCCGGAGGCGGTGGGCGGCGCGGTGGACCTTGTCGCGGCCCCCGCGGCCCTGGCGAGCGTGAAGGGCGAGGAGCTGCCGGCGGAGCTGAAGGGCCTGAGCAAGGAGGCCCAGACGGCGAAGGTGAAGCAGCTCGCCGAGGAGAAGAAGGTGCTGGAGGCCAAGGCCGCGAAGCTGGCGGCGGACCGGGACACGTGGCTCACGAAGAACGTGTCCGAGAAGGAAGACACCTTCGATGCCAACGTGATGAAGGGTGTGAAGGCGCAGGCCGCGAAGCACGGCATCGCGTACTGAACCTGGACGCGGAGCTCCTTCCAGACCTTGCGCTGGGCGCGCCCGGGCAGGCTCTGCGGCCTCCTGTTCGGATATGTCGGGGGTTTCGAGACGCGAAATGTCCCGACATTTCCGAACAGGACGGTGCCGGGAGCGTCCGGTCAGCTCAGGCCGGCGCTACTCCCGCGTCACCGCGTGCAGCACCCGCTCGCGTCGCTGGTCCAGCAGCCGCAGCGCCAGGGGCAGCACGCCCCGGTAGAGCGCCACGTTGAGGCCCGCGCACAGCGCAAGCATCGCCACCGTCTGCCACGTGGGCCCGTCCTTCCCCGCCAGCCGCAGGGCCCAGCCGAAGGGCATGCACCCGGTGCTGGCCGCGAAGATGCCGAGCATCGACGCCGTCAGCGGCACCTTGTCCCGCCGCTTCAGGCTCGCGTGGAACTTCACCGGGAAGAGCAGCGACAGGAAGTTGCCCGCCGCCAGCAGCACCGGCACCACCGCCGCCACCGCCGCCATGGCGCACAGCATGTCCACCATCGTCCCGAAGCCGAAGTACACCCGGTAGAACAGCGCCACCAGCACCGCCATGCCGAGCGCTCCCGCGCCCTGCACCCCGTTCTTCGCTCGCAGCACGTCCGCCAGGTCCACCGGCGCCGCCAGGAACACGGCGAAGCCCTGCCCGTCATAGCCGAAGGTGTTCTGCGAGAACGTCGACGCAATCACCACCGCGCCATAGATGCACAGGCCGCCCATCAGCCACGCGTCCGCGGAAGCGCCCAGCAGGAAGACGAACAGGTCCCTCCCGGACAGCAGCTTCAACAGAATCGCCAGGATGAAGGGCACCGACGCGAGCAGCCGCGCGCGCGGGTTGCGCCACAGGTCCAGGGCCTCGCGCATCACCAGCGTGGAGAACCGCGTCCGCGTCCGCGCGAAGGGATTGGTGTCCCCCGAGTCCGTCGCCCGAGCGCCCGCGCGTCCCGCCTGCCGGTGGAAGCGCATCAGCAGCGCGTACGCCACCGCCATGCCCACGGAGGCGAAGAAGAACAGCCCGCCCGCCTCCATCAGCGCGATGCGCAGGCGCCCCAGCGCGAGCTGTCCCAGCCCGTCCCCGAAGAAGCCCGGCGGCACCTGCCCCAGCGCCACCGCCGCGTTGATGATGAGCGTCATGTCCAGCGCGCTCACCCCCGCCTCGCCCACCTCCGTCAGCCACGACGTGTCGATGGGCGGGATGAACGACGCGGCGACGAGGAACGCCACCATGCCCCCGCCCATGATTCGCGCGCTGTGCTTCGCGCGCAGCACGTTGATGACCGCGTACAGCGCCACCCGGCTCCACGCCGCGCACAACAGCGCGAACAGCACGTACAGCCCCACCGCCAGCCACGGCGCCCTCAGCCGGTGCACCGACGCGAAGCCCAGCGCCGCCCCGGTGAGCGGCGCGTAGAACACCAGCGCGCGCGGCTCGAAGAGGCTCGCCACCGTGGAGGCGATGAGCAGCCGGTACGGTGAGATGGGGAACGCCGCGTACCGGCTCAGCTCCGAGTGGTCATCCACGCCCGCCGACAGCAGCGGCCACGTCACCCACACCGAGAAGGTGACGAAGCAGAGGAGGTTCAGGATGAAGTACGGCCACACGCCGCTGTGCGCGACGGGCCCCAGCCGCATCAGCGCGAAGAAGAACAGGCCCAGGAAGAGGCCGGGCGCGCTCGACGCCAGGAACACGCCCACCGCCAGCAGCCGGCTCTTCCCCGGCCCCCGGTTGAGCCCGATGTCGAAGCGCAGCCCCCACAACAGCCACAGGTGCCGCAGGAAGCCGGGCACGGCCGGGCGGCTCATGCGGACTCCCGGCGCGGCACGGGCTCGGGGGCCGGCGCCGCTTCCGCGTAGAAGGACAGGCGCGCGTTGCGCGAGGCCGGCACGGCGATGAGCTTCTCGAACACCGCCTCCAGCGAGGGACAGTCGTACCGCTCGAGCAGCGTCCCCACCGGCCCCTGGTCCAGCATCCGCCCGCCGCGGAGGATGCCCGCATGCGTGGCCAGCCGCTCCGCGATTTCCAGCACGTGCGTCGTGAGCAGCAGCGTCACCCCGCGCCGGCTCAGCTCGCGCAGCAGCTCGCGGATGACGCCCGCCGCCAGCACGTCGATGCCCTCGAAGGGCTCGTCCAGCAGCACCAGCTCCGGCGCGTGGATGAGCGCCGCGGCGATGGCCAGCCGCCGCCGCATGCCCTTGGAGTACTCCGCCACCAGCGCGCCGGCCTTGTACGTCAGCTCCGTCAGCTCCAGCAGCTCCGTGGCGCGCGAGGCGGCCTCGTCGCCGTCCAGCCCGTACATGCGCGCGCAGAAGGTGAGGTACTGCCGGCCGGTGAGCCGCTCGAAGAGGCTCAGCTCCTCCGGCACCACGCCCACGCGCCGCTTCACCTCCATGGGCCTGGCCACCGCGTCCACGCCCAGCATGCGGATGGTGCCCGCGTCCGGGCCATACACGCCCGTCAGGAGCGCGATGCTGGTGGACTTGCCGGCCCCGTTGGGCCCCAGGTACGCGTAGAAGGCCCCGCGGGGAATCTGCAGGTCCAGGCCGTTGAGCGCGGTGAAGCCGCCGAAGCGCTTGACGAGCCCGCGTGCGTCGACGGCCAAATCATCGGAGGAGGGGGGCGACATGAAGTGCCCGCCATCACACCCGAGCCCGGCACTCCGGTACAGCCCCCCTCGGACGATGGGAGGATGGGCGGGAGGCGGGGCCGCCGCACGTCAGTGGACGAAGGCCATCTCCGGCGGGCCGGCGATCTGCTGCACCGTCATCCGCACCTTGTCCAGGTCCACGGGCTTGGAGATGTAGCCGGCGGCGCCGACCAGCTCCGCTTCCCACTCGAAGCCGTAGCCGGAGATGATGATGATGGGCAGGCCGCGCGCGCGGGGCATCTTCTTCAGCGCGTCGAGCAAACCCCAGCCGCTCATCACGGGCATCCGAAGGTCCAGCAGCACGGCGGAGGGCATGTCGCCCTCCAGCAAGTCGAGCGCCTCGCGACCATTGGCCGCTTGAACCGTTCGGTAGCCCATCTCCTCGAGGGCATCGCAGATGAGCGTGCGGTGACTCGCGTCGTCATCGACGACCAGGATGTGGGACATGGCAGGGCCTCAGGGGAGCAGCGGCTCTCAGACCGCGAAATTCTATGGGGGGCAAGATGGGAACTCCCATTCCATTCCGGAAGGGGCTCCGCCACTTTTCAACAGCCAACGACTCCCGCACGGAGGACTTGCTCCGGGCCCCTCCAGGACACGCCGGCCCCCCTCATTCCCCATACAGCCGGAGTGCATTCTGACCCAGGATGCCCGCCAGGGCCTCGTCACCCAGCTTCAGGCCGAGCAGCGTCTTGAGCTCGCGGTCCCACGCGTAGGGGATGTTGGGAAAGTCCGTCCCGTAGAGGACGCGCTCGGGCCGCACCTCCAGCGCCCCACGGGGCAGGGGGACGGGGAAGTAGCCGGACACCGCCATGGTGGTGTCGAGCCAGAGGTTGTCATGTCGCTCGAGCAGGCGCGCGTAGGCGTCGAACTCGTCCGCCCCCAGGTGGGGGATGCACAGCTTCAGCGTGGGGTGCGCCTCGAGCACGCGCTCCACGCGCTCGGCGCCGCAGAGCGCGTACGTGTCGCATTTGTAGTCCGGGCTCGAGGGCTCCCGGCCGGCATGCATGACGAGCGGCCGTCCCGCCCTCGCGCACGCGGCATAGATTTCGTGGAGCTCGGGCGCGTCCGGGGCGAAGCACTGCACATGGCAGTGCAGCTTCACCCCCCGCAGCCCGAGGGCGAAGGCCTCCTCGAGAATCGACACGGCCCCCTCCTCGCCGGGCAGGACGGTGGCCAGCCCCAGCACGCGGGGCTCGGCGCGGGCCACCTCCGCCACGTACGCGTTGAGGGCGCGGGCCATGCCCGGCCGGTGGGCGTAGTGGAGCGCCACCACCCGGCTCACCCCTCGCGACAGCAGGAAGGACACCACCTGGGGCGTGTGCAGCTTGTAGCGGATGGGCCAGCCGTACTGGTCGAACCAGCGCCACACCGCCTCGAAGACGCGGTCCGGGAAGAGGTGGACGTGCGCGTCCACCACCGGGGGAAGCCCCTCGGGCAGGCGGAGCCCCTCCGTGTCGGAGAGCGCGGGCATGGGCATGCGGATGCCCGTGTCACGCCACGTGGGCGAGTGGGCGAGGCACGGCTCGGGTGCGTCGGTGGGGGTCGGCACGGAGGGAAGGCCTACTCCTTCTTCGCGCCGCCGTCCTCTGCCTCGCCGTCCGTCCGCCGCAGGTAGGTGTTGTGCGAATAACCCTGGCGCGCCAGCCGCTGGGACTCGATGGCGTCCGCGACCTTGGCGCACACCTGGCCGAGCATGCGCAGGGACTCGGCGAGCAGTCGCTCCGCGTGGTCCTGCGCGTCCGCGGCCTGGATGGTGGTGCGCTCTTTGCGGAACAGCCCGGGCAACTTCATCCCGGGCAATTTAAGGGACGCGCCGGCCACACGCCACCGGCCTCCCGGCGCCCGCCGACCTCCCGCCTTTCCAAGGGGATGATCGCGCAGCCGACCCGCGAGGCTGCTTGACTGGATTGACAGGCCCGAAAATTTACACTTTTGGGCAGTCGTCGCTGGCGAGGGGGCCCGCCACCCCTGAAAGCGTCGTGTAAGCGACTGGATTTCGAGGCCATTGACGAATTTTCAGGAGGGGGGATGACACGAAGTTAATTCGTCCCTACATTGCCAACCGTCGGATTTACGGCAGAGGAGCTGCGCATGGCTTACGACGGCGAGCTGGTGAAGATGGAGAACGGTCGCTGGGCGCGGTTCCAGCGGTGCCAGGTGTACCGCCCGGGCGTCGAGGACGCGGGCGAGACGATGCTGCTGATCGCGGTGGAGCTGGAGGAGCGCTACCAGCTTCTGCTCGACGGAGCGGCGGATTCCCTGGCCCAGTACCGGTTCCAGGGCGTGCCCGTGCAGGTGCGGCTGGACCCCGACGCGCAGGCCATCACCCTGCAGCCGGAAGTCTCCGCGCTCGCACCCGCGGTGCACTGACGCCTCACTCCGCGTTGGCGGAGCTGACGGGAATTGACCGATTCACAACACATGGGGCCTCGCGATTCACATCGCGGGGCCCCGTGCTTTTACAGCCCCTGGCGTGGAGCGTCAGGCGCCGTCCAGCCAACGGGTGTAGGCCCCGAAGCCGTACTCGCGGCCGAGGAAGTCCCTCACCAGGTCGGCCGCGTCCTTGGAGCCGCCCGGCCCCAGCACGGCGTCCCGGTAGCGCCGCGCGGTGGCGGGGTCCATCAGCCCGTGCTGCTGGAAGGGCGTGAGCAAATCCCGCGCGATGACGAGTGACCAGAGGTAGGCGTAGTAGGCGGAGGAGTAGTAGCCGTCGAGCTGGGTGAAGGAGAGGTGGACGTAGGCGTCGCTCGCGGTGCGGAAGGGCAGGTAGCGCTCATGCAGCGCCTTCACCCGCGTGGTGGTGTCCAGGTTCGCCGGGTCGGCCGTGTGCAGCTGGAGGCTGACGGCGGCGTAGAAGAGCTGCTGGCGCAGCCACAGGCCCTTGCCGAAGGCGTCCGCGCGCCGCATCCGGGCGATGGTGTCCGCGGGCAGCGGCTCGTCGGTGTCGACGTGCCGGGCGAAGCGCTGGAGGGACTCGGGGCGCCAGGCCCACTCCTCCAGCACCTGGGCGGGGGCCTCCACGAAGTCGCGCTCGGTGCGCGAGCCGGACAGGCCGGCCCAGCGCGTGCGGCCGCCGAGGATGTGGTGCAGGAGGTGGCCGAACTCGTGGAAGAAGGTGCGCACCTCGCTGTGCTGGAGCAGGGCGGGGTGGGCGCCGGGCCGGGGGAAGTTGCACGTCAGCACGGCCTCCGGGAGCGCCTTCCCGGCGCGGCCGGTGGCCAAATCCCACTGCGCCGCGTGCGTGTACTTGTCCGGGCGCGGGTGCATGTCCAGGTAGAAGCGGCCCAGCCGCGTGCCGCCCTCGTAGACGTCCCAGGCCTCCACGTCCGGGTGCCACACGGGCGCGTCCGTCACGCGGCGGTAGGTGAGGCCGAAGAGGCCCGCGGTGATGTCCAGCAGGCCCTGCTTCACCCGGGTGTACTCGAAGTACGAGCGCACCCCGCGCGAGTCGAAGTGGTACTGCTCGGCGCGCACGCGGTCCTCGAGGAAGGCCTGCTCCCAGGGCTCCACGCCGGTGGCGTCCGGCGAGTCCTTCCGCTTGCGCGCCAGCAGCGCGGCGTAGTCGTCGCGCGCGCGCGCCTCGGCGGCGGTGGACAGCCGCTCGATGAAGTCCGCGGCGGCCTGGGGCCCGCGCACCATCTTGTCCTCGGAGGCGTAGGCGGCCCAGTTGGGGTAGCCCAGCAGCGTGGCCAGCGCGTGGCGCGCCTCGAGCAGGCGCGACAGCGTCTCGAGATTCCCCGGGTAGCCGCGCCGCCGGTTGACGCGCCAGAGGGCCTCGCGGGCCGCGTCGCCGCGCGCGTACGCCATGAAGGGCAGGTAGTCCGGTGTCTCGGTGGTGATGCGCACGCGGCCGTCCGCCCCGGGCGGGTGCGCGCGCACGTAGTCGTCGGGCAGCCCCTCCAGCGCCTGGGGCGTCACGTCCACGCTCCGCACGTCCTCCTGGATGTGGCGGCCGAACTCCTGGCCCAGCCAGGTGAGCTGCTCGTGCAACTGCCGCAGCTTCTGGCGCGTGGCCGCGTCCCGGTCCACGCCGGCGCGCCGGAAGTCGCGCAGCACGCGCGCCACCCAGCGCCGCGTGGCCGCGTCCTGCCCGTCCAGCTCCAGCGAGGCCAGCGCCTCGTACAGGCGGTGGTCCAGCGAGAGGTCCGTGCGCGCCGCCTCCACCTCCTGCTCGCACGTGCGGCCCGCCTCGCGGAAGGCCGCGTCCGGGTGCGCGTTGGCGGCGATTCCGGAGCGCGCCACGGCGTCGTCCAGCAGGGCCATGGCGTCGTCGTAGGCGGTGAGGGCCGCCACCGTGTCGCGCGGCGCGCGAAGGGCCAGCAGCGCCTTCACGTGGGCCCGGGCCCGCTGGATGTCCTCCGCGCAGGCCGCGAGGAAGCGCTCGGGGGGGGTGGCGAGGTGGCGCCCCGCATCGGGCTCCAGCCGCGCGGCTCCGGTCGGCGGGGCGGGCTTGAGGGAGGATGGGCGGCCGGCGCACCCCGCGAGCGCGAGGGTGACGATGATGACGAGCGTCAGATGCAAATGCCCTCCCTGAAAAGGGGCTGGGGCAACGGGTGGGGGCGTGGGGTATTTCCGCTGCAAGCTCCTCCAGCAATGACGACGAGCGCGCCATTTCGTCGCAGAAATCCGCGGGAAGGGCCGGCGCTACCCGGGTCGGCTCTCCGGCTGTGAGAAGTTGAAGCGAGCGGGGAGGCAGGCGCTCAGCTGCTCACCTGGAAGAAGCGGATGGCGTTGTCGCGGGCGATGCGGTGGACGATGCGCTCGGAGAGGTTGGCCTTGGCCAGGAGATTGGCCAGGCGCGCCAGGCCGAGGATGTCCCCCGCGCCGTCGCCCGCGTCGGAGTTGAGCACCAGCCGCTCGCTGCCCAGCCGCCGCACCACCGCCACGGCGCGCTCGGCCTTGAGCGCCTCCGGGTGCAGCGTCAGCCCCGCCCAGTGGCCCACCTCCAGGATGGTGCGCACCGTGCGCGCGTTGGCGTGGTCCACCAGCACGCGCGAGGCCAGCACGCCGGACTGGCGCAAGAGCGTGAGGATGCGCCGGGTGTGGCGCTCCTTGTCCACGGTGGGCGTGTGCACCACCACGCGCAGCTTGAGGCTCCGGGCCAGCGCGAGCTGCTCCAGGAAGGCCTCCTCCTCCTCTTCGCCGCCCACGTGCAGCCCCGTCTCGCCCAGGGCCACCACGCGGCCGCCCTGGAAGTAGTCGGGCAGGGCGGAGAGGACCTCCGACAGCCCGCGCCGGGGGATGCAGCGCGGGTGCACGCCCAGGGCCGCATAGGCGCGGATGCCCACGCGCTCCAGCCGGGGGAGCTGGCGCTCCACCAGGTCATCGAAGTGGCGCAGGAGCGCCTTGGACGTGGGCTCCGGGAAGTGGTGCGCCACGACCAGGGCCCGCTCCACCCCGAAGAAGCGCATCGACTCCAGGTCCTGGTCGCTCAGGCCCTCGGGGTGCAGGTGCGCGTCGAAGATGGGAACGGGCTCCGCCAAGGCTTCAGTCCTGCCCCAGGGCCACGCCCTCGTTGCGCGGGTCGCTCGCGGAGTAGCGCAGGCCCGTCTTCGGGTCCACGAACACCGCCTCCGCGTCGCCCCACTGGTCCACCCGGCGCACCTTGTGGCCCTTCGCCTCCAGCACGGACAGCGTCGCCGGCTCCAGGCCCCACTTGTCCACCCACACCTCGTCCGGCATGTATTGATGGTGCACGCGGCCCTCGTTCACCGCGCGCCCCACGTCCATGCCGCTGTCCACCACGTGGCTGATGACCTGGATGACGGTGGTGGGAATGGTGGAGCCGCCCGGGCTGCCCACCGCCAGCATGACCTTCTTCGGGTCCTCCTTCGAGAAGACCAGCGTGGGCGACATGGACGACTGCGGCACCTTGCCGGGCTGGATGGCGTTGGGCTCGCCGGTGATGAGGTTGAACGCGTTGGGCACGCCGGGCTGCGCCGCGAAGTCGTCCATCTCGTCGTTGAGCAGCACGCCCGTGCCCTTGGCCACCACGCACGAGCCGAAGCCGTAGTTGATGGTCGTCGTCAGGGCCACCGCGTTGCCGTCCCTGTCGATGACGGAGATGTGCGTGGTGTTCTTGCGCTCCGGCTCCGTCGACGGCACCGCGGGCCTGTCCGGCAGCGTGGAGCCCTGCGCGCCCGGCACCGGCGGCAGCAGCGACGCGCTCGCCGTGGCCTTCTTCGCGTCGATGGAGCCCGCCAGGTCCGCGATGTGGCCGGGCGACACCAGCCGCGCCGTGGGCACGTCCGAGAAGTCCGGGTCGCCCAGGTACTTCGCCCGGTCCACGTACGCCCGCCGCACCGCCTCCACGTACAGGTGCAGCGCCTCCGCGTCACGGAAGGCCATGCCCTGCGGGCGCAGCTTCTCCAGGGCGCCCAGGACCTGGAGGACGGCCACGCCGCCCGCGCTCGGCGGCGGCATGGTGAGGATGCGGTGGCCGCGGTAGCTGCCCTCCAGCGGCTGGCGGGGGCGCGTCTTGTACGCGGCCAGGTCCTCCACCGTCAGCACGCCGCCGCCGGCCTGCACCGTGTCCGCAATCGCCTTGGCGACGGTGCCCGAATAGAAGGCCTTCGCGCCGCCCCTGGCGATGCCGCTCAGCGTGCGCGCCAGGTCCGGCTGCTTGATGACGTGCCCCAGCGGGGGCATGTCCGGCACGCCCTGCGCGTTCTTCACCAGGAACACGCGCGAGGCCTCCGTGTCCCGGCGCAGGCACTCCAGCCGTCCGGCCCCCATGGAGTGGTAGCGCGGCGTCACCCAGATGCCCTTCTTCGCGGCGGCGATGGCCGGCGCCAGCACCACGGACGGAGACAGCTTCCCGTGCTCCTTCAGGAGCTGCAGGTAGCCCGCCACCGCGCCCGGCACCGCCACCGCCAGCGGGCCGTCCGTGGACAGGCCCGGCACCACCTTGCCGTCCTTCACGTACATGTCCCGCGTGGCCGCTTTCGGCGCCACCTCGCGGAAGTCGAGCACCTTCGTCTCGCCGCTCTTGCCGTCGTGCACCAGCGCGAAGCCGCCGCCGCCGATGCCCGAGTGGTACGGCCCCACCACCGCCGCGACGAAGGCCGCCGCCACCGCCGCGTCCGTCGCGTTGCCGCCCTTCTCCAGCATCTCCAGCGCCGCGGCGCTCGCCTGCGGGTAGGCCGTGGCCACCGCGCCGCCACGGTACGGGCGCGCCGCGTGCGCCACGCACGCCAGCAGCACCACCGACACCGCCAGGCTGCGTACCACCGACACCGCCACGCGTGCGCCGAGGCGCGACGCTTCACTCCTGAAGCTCGTGTCCTTCACCGGTCCAGCCTCCTCGCGGCGCCTGAGCATCCCTGCCTGGCCTTCGTTCTGGGTGATGTGTTACCCAGGGGACAGAAACCCACCCTTCGGGGTCGGGACTCCGGAGCGCCTGACGGACTACAGGACTCCCGGTATGCACGAACGAACCTCCCAGAACCAGGGTTTCAACGAGGTAGAATTTTTCCTCTTGGATTGTGTCCTGAATGGGTGCATCCTCTGGAAATCCTGAACCGTCATCGGGGGAGCGTATGAGCACGCCAGTCGCGCCCGAGAAGAAGACGCCGCCCGGGTCGGTACCGCCCTCGGGTCGGGTGACGGTCTTCCTGAAGCCCTGCTTCGGGATTTCCGTGCAGAGCAACTCGCTGAGTGTCGCGGTCAGCGCCCGGCCTCCGCCGGTTGACACCGGGGAGTCTTCTCCTGCGGGTGCGGTTGACGACTCGATTCCCTGTCCCTAATTCTCCGCCGCATGACAGCTCTGGCGGCGGTGGTGCTGTGCGCGGGTAAGGGCACGCGGATGAAGTCGGAGAAGGCGAAGGTCCTTCACCCCATCCTTGGCAGGCCCATTTGTGCGTATCCCCTGAATCGGGCCCTCGAACTGGGCGCCTCCACCGTGGTGCCGGTGGTGGGACATCAGGCGGAGGCGGTGGAGAAGACGATTCGCGCCTTCTTCCCGGATGCCCCGCTGCACTTCGCCCTGCAGCGTGAGCAGCGCGGCACCGCGGACGCGGTGCGCTCGGCGGAGGAGGCCCTGAAGGGGTACTCCGGCCGCGTCCTCATCCTCTATGGCGACGTGCCGCTCCTGCGCCGCGAGACGCTGCAGGCGCTGCTCGCCGCGCACGACAAGGCCGCCGGGCCCCTGGCGCTCGTGTCCACCCAGCTGGAGGACCCCACCGGCTACGGCCGCGTCATCCGCGAGGGTGGCAAGGTGGTCCGCATCGTCGAGCACAAGGACGCCACCCCGGAGCAGCGCGCGGTGCGCGAGTGCAACGCGGGCATCTACTCCGTCGACGCGGCCTTCCTCTGGAAGGCGCTGGCGCAAATCAAGCCGGCCAACGCGCAGGGCGAGTACTACCTCACGGACCTGGTGGAGATGGCCGCGAAGGAGGGCCCGGTGGGCTCGGTGGAGGCGGACGCCACGGAGACGGCCGGGGTGAATGACAAGGTGGAGCTGGCGGCGCGCGCCCGCGTGCTCCAGCAGCGCATCAACGAGGCGCACATGCGCGCGGGCGTGTCCATCCAGGACCCGGCCACCGCCTACATCGAAGAGGGCGTCGTCATCGGCACGGACACCGAGGTGGGGCCCTCGGTGACGCTCTCCTCGGGCACCATCATCGGCAAGGGTGTCACCATCGGTCAGGGGAGCGTCATCACCGCTTCCACCGTGGCGGACGGCACCGTCATCAAGCCCTACTCCGTGCTGGAGGAGGCGAAGGTCGGCGAGCGGAACGTCATTGGCCCGTTCGCCCGCCTGCGGCCCGGGACGGAGTTGGCCGAAGATGTGCATCTGGGCAACTTCGTGGAAACGAAGAAGGCGCAGATCGGCAAGGGCTCCAAGGCCAACCACCTGACGTACCTGGGCGACGCGAAGATTGGCGCCGGGTGCAACGTCGGGGCGGGCACCATCACCTGTAACTATGACGGTGTGAACAAGCATCTCACTGAAATGGGCGACGGGGTGTTCATCGGCTCGGACACGCAGCTGGTGGCGCCGGTGAAGGTCGGCGACGGCGCGTATGTCGGCGCGGGCACCACGGTGACGAAAAATGTGCCGCCTGGGAGCCTCGCTGTGTCGCGTACGCCACAGGTCACCAAGGAGGGCTGGGTGGCCGCGAAGAAGGCGCGCAAGGCGTCCAAGGTTCAAGCCGGCTGATTCTGATCGGCGCGGCTCTTGCTTGGTGGGCAGCCAGAGAACTGCCCACACGGGTTGTAGGGGAATGCCCCGGATTGCTCTGGCGGGCGTGGGCGTGAGAGAGAGGTCGATATGTGCGGGATTGTTGGTTACGTCGGTGACAAGGAATCTGCTCCCATCCTCGTGTCCGGGCTGAAGAAGCTCGAGTACCGGGGGTATGACTCGGCGGGTGTGGCGGTGGTGAGCCGCAACCAGCTGAACGTGGTGCGAGCCACGGGCAAGCTGCGCAACCTCGAGAGCCGGGTGGTGGCGGATCAGCCGCAGGGCACCATCGGCATCGGTCATACGCGGTGGGCCACGCACGGGCGTCCGTCCGACGAGAACGCCCACCCGCACACGTACAAGAACGTGGCGGTGGTGCACAACGGCATCATCGAGAACCACCTCGCGCTGAAGGAGGAGCTGCGCGCGCGCGGGCACGCCTTCTCCTCCGAGACGGACACGGAGGTCTTCGCCCACCTCATCTCCGAGGAGCTGGAGCGCGGCCTGGAGCTGCCGGAAGCGGTGCGCGCGGCCATCGAGCACGTGAAGGGCACCTACGCGCTGGCGGTGGTGACGGCGAAGGACCCCAACCGCATCGTCTGCACGAAGAACGCGTCTCCCATGGTGCTGGGCATCGGCCAGGGGCAGAACTTCATCGCCAGCGACGTGCCGGCGGTGCTCGAGCACACCCGCGACATCGTCTACATGGACGAGGGTGACCTCGCCGTCGTCACCGCCGCGAAGATCGACATCTACAACCGCCAGGGCCAGCTGGTGAACCGCCCCACGCGCCGCATCGACTGGACGCCGATGATGGCGGAGAAGGGCGGCCACAAGCACTTCATGCACAAGGAAATCTGGGAGCAGCCTCGCGCCGTCGGCGACACGCTGCGCGGCCGGATGCTCCTGAGCGAGGGCGACGTCCACTTCGAGGGCTGGAACCTCTCCGCGGAGAAGGTCCGCTCGCTGAGCAAGGTCACCATCCTGGCCTGCGGCACCTCGTGGCACTCCGGCGTCGCCGGCAAGCACATGATTGAGACGCTGGCGCGCCTGCCCGTCGAGGTGGAGCTGGCCAGTGAGTTCCGCTACCGGGACCCCATCGTCGACAGCTCGCACCTGGCCATCGCCATCAGCCAGTCCGGTGAGACGGCGGACACGCTGGCGGCCTTCAAGGAGGCCAAGGCCCGCGGCGCCACCGCGATGGCCATCTGCAACGTCATCGGCAGCGCGATGACGCGCGAGGCCGAGTTCTCCGTGCTCACCAACGCGGGCCCGGAGATTGGCGTGGCGTCCACCAAGGCGTTCACCACGCAGCTGGTGGCGCTGTACCTGCTGGCGGTGAAGCTGGGCCGGATGCGCGGCACCCTCACGGTGCAGGCGGCGCAGGAGCACCTGACGCACCTGACGCAGATTCCGAAGATGATTGAGGACGTCCTCAAGTGCGAGCCGCAGGTGAAGCGCGTCGCGCGTGAGTTCATGAACGCGCAGGACTTCCTCTTCCTCGGCCGCGGCCCCATGCACCCGGTGGCGCTGGAGGGCGCGCTCAAGCTGAAGGAAATCTCGTACATCCACGCGGAGGGCTACGCGGGCGGTGAGATGAAGCACGGCCCCATCGCCCTCATCGACGAGAAGATGCCGGTGGTGGTGATTGCGCCGAAGCAGCCGCACGTCGCCTACGAGAAGATCATCGGCAACATCGAGGAGGTCCGCGCGCGCGGCGGCAAGGTCATCGCCGTCATCGACGAGGACGACGCGCATGTCGCCAGCCTGGCCGACCACGTCATCCGGATTCCTCCCGCCTGCGCGCTGCTGGCGCCGGTGGTGGCCACCATCCCCCTGCAGCTGCTCGCCTACCACGTGGCGGAGATGCGCGGGAATGACGTGGACCAGCCCCGCAACCTCGCCAAGAGCGTGACGGTGGAGTAGCCGCCGTCACCTTCGACGTGAAGTGACTTCAAGGAGCCCGGGTTCCCCGCGAGGGGGCCCGGGCTTCGTCGTCTCAGCCGATGAGGCCGAGCACGTCCGCCAGCCAGCGCCGCACGTCCGTGCGCGTGGGGTCCTGGCCCGTGTCCAAAGACCAGGTGAGGAGCGCGCCGGCGAGCTCGCCCGCGCTGCGGTAGCGGCTGGCCACGTCCGGCGCCAGGGCCTTGCGGAGGATGGCGGCGAGCGTCCTGTCCATGGTGAAGGGCAGGTGGAGGCGCGCCGCGCGGATGGCCGCCATCACCACGTGCACGTCCGTGGACTCGCGCTGGAAGGGGTGCGTGCCCACGAGCAGCTCATGGAGGACGATGCCCATGGCGAACACGTCCGAGGCGGGGGTGAGCGGCTCGCCGCGCGTCTGCTCCGGGGAGAGGTAGTGCAGCTTGCCCGCGGCCACGCCGTCCGCGGGGCCGATGTCCGCGCCGTGCGCCTTGGCCACGCCGAAGTCGCCGAGCTTCACGTCACCGTCGCCGGAGAAGAAGATGTTGGCGGGGTTGACGTCGCCGTGCACCAGCCCCAGCGGCCGGCCGCTGCGCGTGCGCGCCTGGTGGAAGTAGGCCAGCCCGCGCAGCACTTCGATGCCCACGTGGACGGCCATGTCGGGAGGGAAGGGCCGGCGCTGCTGGTGCAGCGCGCGCATCAGCCCGCCCAGGTCTCCCCCCACCAGCAGCTCCATGGCGATGAAGGGCCGCCCGAAGGCCTCGCCCACCTCCAGCCGCTGCACGAGGTTGGGGTGCTCCAAGAGGCCCATCAGGTCCGCCTCGTCGGCGAAGACCTCCGCGGGCACGTCCCGGCGCATCAGCTTGAGCGCCACGCTGAAGGGCTGGCCGCGCGCGTCCACCGCGTCCGCGAGGAACACCTCCGCCATGCCTCCGCTGCCCAGGCGCGTGCGCAGCAGGTAGTGGCCGAAGCGGCGAGAGGGCACCTCGACGGGGCGGGGGACCGCGACGAGCATGGCCCCGAGTGTACCGCGAAGCCCGCTTCCGTCGCTCGCCGCCCCGCCGCATGCAACGCGCACGATGCGTGCGCATGCAACTTGATTGCATCATTCCGTCAGGCGTGGACGGCGGTGGCGTTGCGGCTCAGTCCTTCTGGCCCAGCTCCAGCAGGACATCGAGGTCCTCGGTCGCGTCCAGGCTCTCGAGCAGCTCCAGGTTCTCCACCACCTCGCGGTCCTCGTCGGTCAGGGGTGGCTGGGCGCGCGGTGTGTCCCTGGACGGCGGAGGCTGGGCGGGGACGGACGGGGGAGGTGGAGGAGGCGCGGGCTCCTGCGCGGCTGCGGGGAGGGCTCCCAGCACGAGGGCCAGGAGGAACAGGGGGACGGCGCGGCTCCAGCGGGCCACGCTCCGCGCGTGGCCAGGCGTCGCAAGAGCGCGCCTCGAGCCGTCGCTCACCGGCACTGCCTCGCGCGTGTGGCCTGTCCCCACCGGAAGCACTGTCAGGCCGGGGCTCACCGGCGCCGCCTCTCGCGCAGGCGCTCGCGCACCTCCTGCCGCTGCTCGGGCGACAGCTGCCGCCAGCGCCGCATGTTCTCCATCATCTGCTCGCGCTTCTCCGGGTGCTCGCGCAGGTACTGCCGCACGCGCTCGCGCATCTCCGCGCGCTCCTCGGGGGGCAGCTTCCTCAGCTCGCGCACGCGCTCGCGCAGCGCCTGCTTCTCGGCGGGCGTGAGCCGCTTCAATTCGCGCAGGTTGGCGCGGATGCGCTCGCGCTCCTCGGGCGGCAGCTTGCGCCAGCGCTCCAGGTTGCCGCGGATGCGCGCCTGCTCGTCCGGAGGCAGCGACTTGAACTCGCGCAGCTTCGCGCGCAGCGCCTCCTTCTGCTCGGGCGTCATCTGCTCGAAGCGCTCGGCCGCCGTGCGGGGCGCTTCCGTCTCCGCGCGCGCCGTGGCGCCCGCCAGCAGCGTCACCACCAGCCCCAGCGCGGCCAGGTCCAGTCGCTTCATCATGGTGTCGCCTCCAGTTCGTGGAGGTTCGCGACGACCTCCAAATCCTCCGCGCTGTCCAGGCCGAGCACCTCGAAGTCCTCGGCCACCTCCAGGTTGGCGGCCAGCTCCATCACCGCCGGGTCCTCCAGCTCGGGTGGTGCGTCGGGGCCGGGGCCCGCCAGCAGCAGCGCCATGCCCACCGCGGCGGCCAGGCCCGCCGACGGCACCAGCACCGCGGGCCGCAGCCACTTCCCCAGCTGCTTCCACCAGGGCAGCGGCAGCGCATCCAGCTTCGCCATCACCGCGCGCCGGGTGGCGGAGGAGGGCTCGTACGCGGGCAGCTCCGCCAGCCGCGCCACGGTGCTGCTCAGCAGCGCGTGCGTGGAGCGGCAGCCGGCGCAGGTGCCCAGGTGGGCCGCCACCTCCTCGCGCCGGGCCGGGGGCAGCTCCCCGTCCACGTACGCCGTCAGGTCCTCTTCGAAACCACAGCTCATGCCCTGCTCCTCGCGGGCGCGGTGCCCGCCTGCAGCTCTTCAATCCTTCGCGCCACCGCCAGCGTCGCGCGGTGGATGAGGCTCTTCACGGCGGCCTCGCTCGCCTCGAGCGCCTCCGCGATGTCCCGGTACGCCATGCCCTCGAAGCGGCACATGGTGAAGGCCGCGCGCTCCCGGGCGCTCATGTCCCCCAGCGCCGCGCCCACCACCCGCTCCAGCTCCCGCCCCGCCAGCGCCTGGTCCGGCCTGTCCCCCTCCGGCCCCGCCATCTCCACCGTCGCCGTCTCTTCACCTTCTGGTGCCTCGGTCGAGGTATGGGACACCCGGTACTCTCCTCGCCGCACCTCGTTGAGGCAGTGGTTGGTGGCCACCCGGAAGAGGAACGTCTTGAAGCGCGCCGTCGGCTTGTAGGCGCCCGCGTGGCGGTAGAGCTTCACGAAGATGTCCTGCGTCAGCTCCTCCGCGCGCTCCCTGTCCCCCACGAAGCGGAAGGCGAACCGCGCCACGCTCGCGTGGTAGCGGTCGAACAGCCAGCCAAACGCCTGGCGGTCTCCCGCGGCCACCTTCAGCATCGCCTGTGCGTCCGAATCCAGGTCCACGGCGGACATCAACCCCGTTGCCCGCAAGAAGTTGCGGGCGCCTTCGCTTTGAACCCAGACCGGGCCCGTGGCTACAGTTTCCTCCGTGCCGGACGCCCCTCGTCTACATCCGCCTACGCACCGGCTCCCGGAGGAGGCCCCGGAGACGCGGCCTCCCGACGTGGCGGCCTGGGAGCCCGTCGTGCCCGGCGCCGTGGAGCAGGACGCCCCGCCCGTGGAAGCAGACGAGGACCTGGACTCCTACTGGGAGGGGCCCTTTCCCTCCCGTCTGGAGCAGCCCCCGCCGCCCGACGCGGTGGCCCCGTCCCCGCGCCACTCCCGCGAGGGCGAGCGCCGCCCTCCCGCCGCCGCCGTCGAGCCGTCCCGGCTCTCGCTGCCGGGCAAGCCCACCCCGCCGCTGGAGCTGCCGCTGCCGGTGCTGGTGCTGACGGAGCAGGTCCGCCGCGTGCCCGCCGCGGAGCGCCCGGAGCTGGCCCTGCGGCTGAACACGCTGCTGGAGCAGCTGGCCTCGGACGGGGGAAGCCGTCAGGTGGCGGACACCTTCCACCGGCTCCTGGAGACCGGGAAGCTGGAGGGGCTGGTGGACACCCGGGGGCGCTCCTGCCGAGCGGTGGCGGTGGAGGCGCTGCTGTCCCTGGGCTTCCCCTACGCCCTGGAGGTGCGGCCGGAGGACCTGGAGCACCTGCGCGCCCACGGGCGCCGCGGCGTGGGCCACGCCATGGGCCCCGCCGTCCCCGGCGCCGTGCTGCTGGCGGGGCTGCTGGCCCAGGTGGCCCAGGAACTGGCGAGGTCCTCCGGGCCTGACAGCCTGGTCACCACGCAGGTAGGTTTCTCTGCGCTGGCCCTGGTGGCCTTGTGGCTTGCCCCGCCGAAGTCCGCCGTATACCGAGTGGGGCTCGGTCTGCTGGCCCTCGTCACCTGCCTCGGGCTGGTGGCGCCACTCTTCGTGGACGGGCAGGTGGGCCTGTGGGCCGTCCTGGGCGGGCTGGTGGCCGCCCTCCTGGCTGCCCTCCGCGAGAGCTGAAGGCCAGGATGCAGGACGGATGTCAGAGGGGTGGACTAGGGTCTACCCATCGCGTACTAAAAGCGCGTTCAGGTGGACCGGGGTGGTCCGCCAATACAAGGAGCAGTCAGAAATGGCCGTGAATCAGGAGAAGGAAAAGGCGATCGAGCTGGCGATGTCCGCGGTGGAGCGCCAGTTCGGCAAGGGGTCCATCATGCGGCTCGGCAAGGACGAGCCGCTGATGCGTGACATCCAGGCCATTTCGACGGGCTCGATCTCCCTGGATATCGCGCTGGGCGTGGGTGGCGTGCCCAAGGGCCGCATCATCGAAATCTTCGGGCCGGAGTCCTCCGGTAAGACGACGCTGTGTCTCCACATCGTCGCCGAGGCGCAGAAGCGTGGCGGCATCTGCGGCTACGTGGACGCGGAGCACGCGCTCGACGTGGGCTACGCCCGCAAGCTGGGCGTGCGCACCGATGACCTGCTCCTGAGCCAGCCGGACACCGGTGAGCAGGGGCTCGAAATCGCGGAGATGCTGGTGCGCTCGGGCGCCATCGACGTGCTGGTGGTGGACTCGGTCGCCGCGCTCGTGCCCAAGGCGGAGCTCGAGGGTGAGATGGGCGACGCCCACATGGGCGTGCAGGCCCGCCTCATGAGCCAGGCGCTCCGCAAGCTCACGGGCACCATCTCCAAGAGCCAGACGTGCGTCATCTTCATCAACCAGATTCGCATGAAGATTGGCGTGATGTTCGGCAACCCGGAGACGACGACGGGCGGCAACGCGCTGAAGTTCTACGCGTCGCAGCGCCTGGACATCCGCCGCATCGGCGCCATCAAGAACGGTGAGAACGTGGTGGGCAGCCGCACCCGCGTGAAGGTCGTGAAGAACAAGGTGGCCCCTCCGTTCAAGGAGGTCGAGTTCGACATCATGTACGGCACGGGCATCTCCCGTGAGGGCGACCTCATCGACCTCGCCTCCAACGACAACATCGTGGAGAAGAGCGGCAGCTGGTTCTCCTTCAACGGGGAGCGCATCGGCCAGGGCCGTGAGAATGCCAAGGACTACCTCAAGGAGCACCCCGAGGTGGCCAAGGACATCGAGGCCCGCGTGCTGGAGAAGTACGGCATCACCAAGGCGCCCGCCGCCGCCGCGCCCGCCGCGGAGGAGGCCCCCGCCGAGGGTGGCAGCGAGAAGCGCGCCCGCGTGAAGGCCGTGAAGTGAGCCGGCGTTAGTCCGGTCCATGCAGCCTGAGTACGAGGGCCGGCCTTCCGCGAGGGGGTCGGCCCTCGTGCTTTTCGCCCCGCGCCCTGCCCGCACGTACCGCTGGTGGATGACACGGTGCGTTGCGCGTTGAGCGCATGCGGATGTTTCCTGGCGGGCAGTTGAGCGACTTAGACTCCGCGCTCTCAGTTTCCAAAACCCGCCCGGAGTCCTGCCTTGTTCGACCCATTCAAGCGTCGCAGTTTCCTTCAAGCCGTCGTCGCCGTCGCGGCGAGCACCGCGGTCGGCTGCAACGATGATGAAACGACGCTGCCGTCGGATGACACCGCGAAGTTCTTCCCGCAGTCGGTGGCCTCGGGCGACCCGCGCCCGGACAGCGTGGTGCTGTGGGTGCGCGCGGTGGACCCGGACAACGCCAGCGCCAACCGGGCGGTGCAGCTGGAGGTCTCCACCAGCGAGGACTTCAGCAGCCTGGTGGTGAACGAGCCCTTCACCGCGCTCGCGGCGCATGACCACGCCCTCAAGGTGAAGGTCACCGGCCTGTCGCCGCGCACGACGTACTACTACCGCTTCACCGTCGACGTGAACGGCCAGAAGGTCAGCACCGCGACGGGCCGCACCCGCACCGCGCCGGCCGCGGGCGCGGACGTGCCGGTGAAGTTCGCCTTCGCCAGCTGCCAGGACTACATCGGCCGCTACTACAACGCGTGGCAGCGCCTGCTGCAGCTCGACGAGGACCTCGACTTCATCGTCTTCCTCGGCGACTACATCTACGAGACGACGGGCGACGCGTCCTTCCAGGACGCCAACGGCACGCGCTCCATCGTCTTCAGCGAGCCGGAGAAGGCGCTGCGCGAGGGCACGGGCCTGACGGCCTTCTACGCGGCCAACTCGCTGTCCAACTACCGCGACCTCTACAAGAACATCCGCACGGACAAGATCATCCAGAAGGTCCACGAGCGCTACCCGTTCATCATCGTGTGGGACGACCACGAGTTCTCCGATGACTGCTGGGGCGACACCGCGACGTACTCGGACGGGCGCTTCAACGAGAAGCAGACGGAGCGCCGCAAGAACGCGGAGCAGGCCTTCTTCGAGTACGTCCCCCTGGACAACACCGCGGCGGCCGAGGGCGCCATCGACATCGACGCGGTGGTCGCCGCCCAGGCGGGTGGGACGAAGATCTGGCGCGACTTCGACTTCGGCCAGCACCTGAAGCTGATGGTGATGGACCTGCGCACGATGCGTCCGGACCACCTCATCCCCGAGGACGCGTACCCGGGCACGGTGGTCATCGACGCGGCGACGATGCCGGCGCCGTACAAGCCGGCCTTCGCGGGTGACACGTTCGCGTACGTCGACATCGACGCGGCGCCGCTCGCCACGTACAAGGCGGCCCTGCAGGGCGCGTACGTGCAGCAGGCGGTGCAGGCGGGCCTCAACCAGGAGCAGGCCGCGGCGAAGGCGGCCACGTGGGTGAAGGGCAACCTGTCGCTGTTCTACGTCAACCAGGTCATCGACGCCGTCAGCGCGGCGCGCGTGGCCGCGGGCCAGACGGCCATTCCGCGCATCGCCATCACCGCGGAGACGCCGCGCGGCGTGGCGTACGTGCACATGGGCAAGCCCTCGAACTTCACCATCCAGGGCTCTCGCTACATCGTCGTGAAGCCGGTGTTCGACCTGTACGCGGGCATCAAGTACCAGCTCTCCGCGCGGGCCAGTGAGAATGCGCTGGGTGACGCCCAGGAGGCCTGGTTCAAGGAGACGGTGAAGGCGGCCAACACCTGGAAGATTGGCGTGTCCTCCGTGTCGCTCACCGCCATGGTGTACGACCTGTCGCAGAAGACGGACATCCCCGAGGCGAACCTGCGCCAGTCCTTCTACTTCAACGTGGACCAGTGGGACGGCTTCCCCACCAAGCGCAAGGAGCTGCTGGGGTACATCCAGGCGAACAACCTGCAGAAGAACACGATGTTCGTCTCCGGTGACATCCACGCGTCCTTCGCGTCCGTGGAAGGACTGGACCCGCAGGACCCCACGAAGGTGGGCGTGCCCACGCTGACGGCGCCGGCCATCTCCTCCGGCTCCATCAAGGAGCTGGCGGGCCGGGCCCTGCTGGGCGCGGGCTACGGCTCGGGCGCGGCGGTGCACAAGTACATCGTCCAGGAGCTGGAGAAGACGCTGCTGGAGGGCAACAAGGGCATGAAGTTCGCCAACGGCGACGCCCACGGCTTCGTGGTGCTCGAGGTGAAGAAGGAAGAGGCCATCGCCACCTTCCACCTCATCCCCAGCACGGAAATCGCGAAGGACTACTCGCTGCGCGCCGACTCGGAGCTGGCGGAGAAGTTCCTGCCGCCGAAGAAGTTCCGCGTCAAGGACGGCGACATCACCGCCATCTGAAGCGACAGCCGTCGCCTGAGGGACTGAGGGCCGCGCCGGGAGCCACGTGCTTCCCGGCCGCGGCCCTCGGCCGTTTCAGGAGGCGGCGCTCGCGGCCGGCGCGTCGAAGTGGCCGGCGGCGCGCTCGCGGCAGTTGTCACAGTGGCCGCAGGCCTCGTCCATGGCCTCGTCGAAGTAGTCCCCGAGGAAGCGCCAGCGGCACTGCGTGGTCTGTCCGTAGCGCATCATCCGCTGGAGCCGCTCGCGGTCGCTGCGGTGGCGCTCCTCGTAGGCGGAGAGGAAGGTGTCCAGCTCCTCCAGGCTCTCGAAGTCGCGCAGCTGCTTCAGTCCGCGGGTGCCGCGCTCGAGGATGCCCGCGCCGGCCAGCCACGCGACGAGCACCTGCGTGCGCCGCTGGCCCAGGCCGGACGCCTCCGCCAGCGCCTTGAGGGAGAGGGCCTTCCCCTTCGCGGCGGCGAACAGCTCGCGCGCGACGGAGTAGAGCTGGCGGGACTCGTCGCGGTGCGGGTACTTGCCGCCGAGGAAGTAGCTCTGGATGCGCTTGTCCTCCAGCCGGTAGAGGAGCACGGCGCGCGCGGGCTGGCCGTCGCGGCCCGCGCGTCCGGCCTCCTGGTAGTAGCTCTCCGGCGAGTCGGGGAAGTGGTAGTGCACGACGAAGCGCAGGTCCTGCTTGTCGATGCCCAGGCCGAACGCCTTGGTGGCGACGATGACGCGGTGGCCGCCGTCCATGAAGCGCGCCTGGGTCTGCTCGCGCTCCCTCGGCTTGAGCTTGCCGTGGTAGCGGGCGGCGTCGATGCCCGCGTCGGTGAGCCACTTCCACAATTCATCCACGCGGCGCACGGTGGCGCAGTAGACGATGCCGGTGCCCTCCTGCTGCTTCAGGATTTCCAGCAGGCGGGCGCGCTTGGCGTCGGGGTTCACCGTGCGGGCCACCTCCAGGAAGAGGTTGTCGCGCTGGATTCCGGTGCACACCACGCGCGCGTCGGGGATGCCGAGCTGGGAGAGGACGTCCTCGCGCACGGCGCGGGTGGCGGTGGCGGTGAGGGCCAGCACGGGAGGACGGCCCAGCGCGCGGATGGCGTCGCGCAGCGCGAGGAAGGCGGGGCGGAAGTCATGGCCCCACTGCGAGACGCAGTGGGCCTCGTCCACGACGAAGAGGGACACGCCGGCCTTCTGGAAGGCCTCCAGTCGCTCGGGCTTCTCCAACTGCTCGGGCGTGACGTAGACGAGCCCGTGCTCGCCCCGGCGCAGCTCGCGCGTCGTCTCGCGGGCCTCGCGCGCGGTGAGGGTGGAGTCCAGGCGCGCCACGTCCACCTCGGCCTCCAGCATCTTCTCGTGCTGGTCCTGCATCAGCGCCAGCAGCGGCGACACGACGACGGTGGTCTTCGGGAGGAAGAGGGCGGGGAGCTGGAAGCAGAGCGACTTGCCCGCGCCGGTGGGCATGACGCCCAGCACGTCCTGGCCGTCCAGCAGCGCCTGGATGATGTCGCGCTGGCCGGGGCGGAAGTCCTCCACGCCGAAGCGCTCGCGGGCCTCCGTCTCCAGCTCCTCCCACGAGGGCCGTCCTCGCGTGGGCCTCGGTGCTGCCTCGACGTCGTCGGGCTTGCGCATGGCACGGGGCGCGGCCGGAGGGTGGTGGATTCCAGCGCGCCCCGAGGGGAAGGTAGGGCGTGGCCCGACGTCGTGCGGTGGACAGCGGCGTGCGCGCGGGGCTCCCCTGGGGAGTAGGCTGCCGGGCATGAGCGCTCCCGAGGTGCGACTCCTCCCGGCCCGGCCGGAACACGTGGACTATTGGATGGTGCTGCGCGCGGAGCCCGGGGCGCGCCGCTTCGTGGACACGGAGGAGGACTCGCGCGAGCAGCTGCTGCACCGCATCGCCGAGGCGGGCACGTTGGGGGACTCGCGCGCGAAGGGCTTCCGCTGGTTCGTGGAACATGACGGGCGGCTCATCGGCACGGTGTCCGCGCGGGACGTGTCGCGGCTGCACGGCCGGGCGCAGCTGGGCTACATGCTGTCCGACGCGTACCACGGCCGCGGGCTGGGCACGCGCGCGGTGGGGCTGGTGCTGGAGCAGCTCTTCACCGCGCTGCCCTTCCTGCAGCGCCTGTGGCTGGTGACGCTGGTGGAGAACGCGGCATCGCAGGGCGTGGCGCGCAAGCTGGGCTTCACGCTGGAGGGCACGCTGCGCGGCCACTGCATGCACCAGGGCCAGCGCAGGGACCAGCAGACCTGGGGCCTGTTGCGGCCGGAGTGGGAGGCGCGGCGGCGCGGCCAGGCGCACTTGCGGTGAGATGCCTTGCTTCGGACGCGTGGGGCGTTCTCCACGCGTCGCTTGCGGCGGCCGGTCTCTGGGAGGCCGTGGAGGGCCGGGTTATAGAAATAGCGCCATGCACGCCTACGCCGTCGAGCTTTCCCAGGAGCTGGGCCTCAAGCCCGAGCAGGTGGACCGGACCCTCGCGCTGAGCGAAGAGGGCGCCACCGTTCCCTTCATCGCGCGCTACCGCAAGGAAGTCACGGGCGGTCTGGACGAGGTCCAGATCCAGACCATCCTGGACCGCGCCTCCGAGCGCGCCGAGCTGGACTCCCGCCGCGACACCATCCTCCGCACGATTGAAGAGCAGGGGAAGCTGACGCCCGCGCTGGAGAAGGCGCTCAAGGCCGCGAAGACGCGCACCGAGCTGGAGGACCTGTACCTCCCCTACAAGCCCAAGCGCCGCACCCGCGCCGCGATTGCGCGCGAGCGCGGGCTGGAGCCGCTGGCGGACCTGTTGTGGAAGCAGGAGGGGAAGCGCGGAGACGACAGGGACGCGAAGGTGCGCCCGTTCGTCAACGCGGAGAAGGAGGTGCCGGACCTGGACGCGGCACTCGCGGGCGCGCGCGACATCTGCGCCGAGCGCGTGGCCGAGGACGCCGGCTTGCGCCGCGAGGCCCGCGAGGTGTGCGCGAAGCGGGGCGCGCTGCGCTCGGACGTGGTGGCCTCCAAGAAGGGCGAGCAGACCAAGTTCGAGAACTACTACGGCCACGAGGAGCCGCTGTCGCAGGCCCCGTCCCACCGCGTGCTGGCGCTGCTGCGCGGCGAGGAGGAGGGCGTGCTGAAGGTGAAGCTCTCCCTGCCGGACGACGAGGTGAAGGCGCTGCTGGGCTCGCGCGTGGTGACGAAGCCGCAGTCCCTCTTCGCGCCGGAATTGCGCGCGGCGGTGGAGGACGGGTGGGAGCGGCTGATGGGGCCGTCGCTGGAGTCGGAGCTGCGCGCGGAGCTGAAGGAGCGCGCGGACAAGCAGGCCATCGGCGTCTTCGGGGAGAACCTGCGCCACCTGCTGCTCACGCCGCCCGCAGGCGCGCGGGCGGTGCTGGCGCTGGACCCGGGCCTGCGCACGGGCATCAAGCTGGCGATGATGGACGTCACCGGCAAGGTGGTGGAGACGCTGACGCTCTACTCCGAGCGCAGCGCGGACGAGCGCGCCCGGGCCGCGAAGCTGCTGTCCGCGGTGGTGCAGAAGCACAAGCCGGAGCTGATTGCCGTGGGCAACGGCACCGGCAGCCGTGAGGCGGAAGGCTTCGTGAAGGACACGCTGAAGGCGCTGGGCTCGCCGGTGCCCGTGGTGTCGGTGAGCGAGCAGGGCGCGTCCATCTACTCCGCGTCCGAGGTGGCGCGCGACGAGTTCCCGGACCTGGACGTGAGCCTGCGCGGCGCGGTGTCCATCGGCCGGCGGCTGCAGGACCCGCTGGCGGAGCTGGTGAAGATAGACCCCAAGAGCATCGGCGTGGGGCAGTACCAGCACGACGTGGACCAGGGGCTGCTCAAGAAGAAGCTGGGCGAGGTGGTGGACTCGTGTGTGAACGCGGTGGGCGTGGACGTGAATACCGCGTCGCCGCAGTTGCTGGAGCACGTGTCCGGCGTGGGCCCATCGCTGGCGAAGAAGCTGGTGGCGCACCGCGCGTCGAAGGGGCGCTTCACCACGCGCCGCGAGCTGCTGAAGGTGAGCGGGCTGGGGCCGAAGACCTTCGAACAGGCGGCGGGCTTTTTGCGCGTGCGCGGGCCGGAGCCGCTGGACGCGAGCGCCGTGCACCCGGAGCGCTACGCCGTGGTGGAGCGCATGGCGAAGGACCTGGGCGTGGAGGTGGGCGCGCTGGTGGGCAACGCGGGGCTGGTGCGCAAGATTGATGCGAAGCGCTACCTGGGCCCGGACCTGGGCGAGCTGACGCTGAAGGACATCCTCGCGGAGTTGGAGAAGCCCAGTAGAGACCCACGCGGCGACTTCACGGCGCCGCAGATGCGCGACGACCTGCGCTCGCTGGAGGACGTGAAGGAGGGCATGGTGCTGCAGGGCGTGGTGACCAACGTCACCGCGTTCGGCGCCTTCGTGGACGTGGGCGTGCACCAGGATGGACTGGTGCACGTGTCGCAAATCTCGACGAAGTTCGTGAAGGACCCGTCCGAGGTGGTGAAGGTGGGCGACCGTTTGACGGTGCGCGTGCTCACCGTGGACCTGGCGCGCAAGCGACTGGCCCTCTCCGTGCGCGCGGCGCAGGAGGGTGGGGCGCCGCAGCCCTCGGGCCGTCCGGCCGTGGGCGGTGCGACGGGCTCTGGGCGGATGACGGAGCAGCGCGGCGGCAACCGGCAGGACTCGCGGCCTTCCGGCGCGGGTGGTGCTTCCGGTGGCAGGCCGTTACCGGGTGCGGGTGGCCGGCCTTCCGGCCCGCCGGGCTCCAGTGCTTCGGGCCCGGGCGGCAAGCCGGCGTCAGGCTCCCAGGGCGCTGGAGACAAGAAGGGCCCGGAGCCGTTCAACAATCCGTTCCGTAACCTCAAGCGCTGAGCGCGTCGAGTCGTGCATGCCGCCGGACCTGGGGGATGGTCCGGGCCCGCGTGAAAAGAACAGCCCACCCCGGAGCGCTCCGGGGTGGGCTGTGACTCCCTGAGGACTCAGGTCCAGGGATTGTCGTTGCAGTCCGCCCAGGCGGCGTCCAGCAGGTACGAGCCGTAGTAGGACTGGCAGGTCTGGCCCATGTAGCCGTTGCAGTCCTGCGTGACGGCGGCATTCACGATGAAGTAGCCGCCGCGGCACCGGCCCCAGCAGCACTGCCCGGCGCCATTCACGCCCTGATGTTCCGTGCCGATGTAGCGCTCGACAGCCGATCCGTTCGTCGTGTCGGATGCGGCCTGCTCCGGCGCGCTGCTCTCATCCATCTCCGGAGCACCACCGCACGCAACGGCACCCGCGGCGAACGCGGCCAGCACGACACTCTTCACGAAGCTCATGAGCTCACCTGTCATTGTTGGGAGGACCCTGGCGAGCGGGGGCAATCACTCGCCGGAGGCGCCCGTCTCGGACGCGGGCCAACAGGTACAGAGTCTCAAGTCATTGCGGTATTGCGGGTTTCACGTATCCGCGTGGGAATTGAACAGACGCGGGCCTTAAAGCCAGTCACTCTGTCCACGGGATTGCAGTTGTCACACGGCTGAGTCAGTCAATGGCGAACGGCCGCGCCTCGTCCGCCAGCGTCCGGTTGCGCGCCAGCAGCCGGGCGAAGCGGTCCGTGCCGTTTCGCAGGTCGAAACGGGATGCAATCTCGCGCGCCTGTCCGTCCACCCACGCGTGCAGCGCCTTCACCTCGTAGCCGCAGTCCGCGCGGTAGCCGGGGTACGCCTTCGTCAGCCGCAGGCTCACCGTGTCCCGGCCGCCCTCCGCCTGGATGCGCTCCAAGAGGAACGCGGCCGAGGCGTAGAAGGTGAACCTGTCCCGGTGGCTCGGATGCTCCAGCGCCCAGCCCAGGTGCTTCTCCAGCAGCGTCAGCCCCCGCGACAGGTTGTCCGTCAGCGCGAGGAACTCCATGTGCTCGCCCACCGTGGCGAGGAACTCGCGATTCTTGGCCACCATCGCGTAGCCGCGCCGGTGGAGCTCCCGCGCCTGCTCCAGGTGCTCCAGCTTGAAGAGCGGGTACAGCAGCGTGCCGAAGGTGAGGTGCGGAATCTCCGCGCAGCCCTGCCGGCCCTCCAGGATGGGACGCGCCTTGCGCAGCGCCTGCTCCCACTCGCCCTTGTCGACGTGGTGGTCCAGCTCGTCATCCAGCTCGCAGGCACGGCAGTCCGTGAGGTGGTCCCTGGGGGACTCCAGCCACGCGGCCCACAGGCGCTCCGCGTCGGCCTCGTCGCCCATCTCCCGCGCCGCCATGTAGCGCAGCTTCATCACCGAGCGCCGGCCCGCGTCCGCCTTCGCGAAGCACTGCTCCACGTCGTCCAGCGCGTCGGCAATCTGCTTGCGGGAGATGTGTGGGAATTCCTTGATGCGCCCCACCACCCACTTCTGCTTCCAGAGCATCCCCTCGGGGTCGAAGCGCTTCGGGTCCTTCTTCTGCTGGCCCCGGCACCACGCGAAGGCCACCAGCGCCTTGTCCGGGAAGCCGCCAAAGGTCGCCGCGTCGATGAGCGAGTCGCGCAGCATGTAGCCCAGGCCCGTGTCCGCGTGCGCGTCCGCCAGCCGCACCGCCTCCTCCAGCAGCCGCACCTTGCCCTCGCCGGGCTCCATCGCGTCCGCGCGCTCCCACAGGTCCTGCGCCTGCTCGCGCCAGTCGCCGGACATCAGTGGAACCCCCGCGAGCCAGGTCCGCCGCCGTCCTCGCCGCCCTCTCCACCCTCGCCCGTGCCGCCGAGCTGCGCGGAGATGAGGCCCAGCAGGCCCTGGTTGAGCAGCGCCATCTCCTGCGCGTTCAGCGGGTGGTGGCCCAGCAGCAGTGCCTGCACGTAGAGCATCTCCACCGACAGCTTCAGCACCTCGCGGTCCGCCACCGCCGCCAGCCGGCGCACCACCGGGTTGTGCAGGTTGAAGCACAGCTGCGCCGGCTCACCGCCCGCCGCCGCCATGACGCCCTCGAGCACCCCGGCGTAGAGGTCGTCGGACTCCTCGCGCGCCCGCTCGGCGTCGCGCCGGAAGGCGCCCTCCGCGTCCGAGCTGTAGAGCGTGGGCACCTCCGCCGGGAAGAACTTCTTCACCACCACGCCGCAGCGGAACGGCGCCAGCACGCGCTCCGCCATGCGCAAGAGCGGGAAGACGGCCTCGCGCTCGTCCAGCGTCAATTCCTCGAAGCTCTGCGGCAGGTCCGCCGCGGAGAAGGGCTCCACCTGCGCGTCCGGCACTACGTGCGGCAGCCTCTCCAGGAGCGCCGCGTCGTGCGTGTACGCCGCGTTGATGATGCACAGCCCCTGTGCCCCCGCCACCCGCGCCACCTGCCGGAAGCCGTCCAGCGTGGGCGTGTACCGCACCACCGGGTGCGCGCGCCGGTAGTCCGCCAGCGTCATGACGCCCAGCGACGTCTCGAAGGGGAGCCAGTGGATGACGAGCTTGTAGAAGTCGTCGTCGTCCAGCGCCAGCGCCTTCACGCTCAGCCCGTGCAGGGCAATCAGCCGCTGCAGCGCGCGCGGGTCCTCGTGCGCCAGCTCCACCAGGTACGTGCGCAGCCCCTGGCCCAGCGCCTCGCGCGCCAGGGCGAGGGACTCGTCCTCGTAGAAGGACTCGCGGCTGGCGGTGGGGCGCAGCGCGTTGGCGTTGACCACGCACTTCACGAAGAAGGCCCACTCGGGGAGCAGGTTCTCCGCGCTCTCCGACAAGAGCATGTGCTTGAGGTACACCCGGTGCTTCTGGCGCGCGTTGAAGTGCGGCGAGGCCGGCAGCACGAAGGCCACCCCGTCCACGTCGCCCGCCGTGGAGCGCAGGGGGATGCAGTCGATGAAGTCCGTGCCGAACACGTCCCGCCCGTAGGCCAGGAGCGCCTTGCGCCGCTCGGACGCGCTCTCGTAGTCGCGCCGCCAGGGCGGGCCGTCCGGGTTGAGGCGCTCGGTGCGGCCACCCGCGGTGAGCTGGATGGGGAAGGGGAGCAGCCCGCCGTAGTGCCGGGCCAGGTGGCGCAGGCGCTCGGCGGTGAACCACTCCGTCATGTCCGCGCGGGCCATCAGGAAGACCTGGGTGCCCGGCCTGTCGAGCGGGTGCTCGGACTCCCGCACGGCGTAGGTGCCGTCGTGACGGCCGCGCCACTCCAGCGTCCGCCCGTCCCCGCGCACCGAGCGCGTCACCACCAGCAGCTCGTCGCACACCATGAAGCACGACAGGAGGCCGATGCCGAACTGGCCGATGAAGTCGTTGCGGCGGGCGGCCAGGACGTCCTCGCGCTTGGAGGACTCGCCGATGGTGGCGAGGAAGCGGTGGATTTCGTCCTCCGTCAGCCCTACGCCGTCGTCGCTGAAGAGGAGGGTGGGCGGGCTGCCGTCCTGCTTCTCCATCAGCTCCAGCCGGACGGTGCCCGCATGCCCGGGCTCCAGCAGCTGGCGCGCGCGGATGGCGTCCGTGGCGTTCTGCAGCAGCTCGCGCACATACACGCCCGGCGAGCTGTAGAGATGGTGCGACAGGAGGTCGATGACCCCACGGAGGCTGACTTGGAATCGGTGGTCCACGGCGGCCGGGGACGTTAGCGCGGGGCCGCCCCGTGCGGGGAACGAAGCTCAGCTCTCCCGGGAGTCCTTCCGGCTGTCCGCGTGCCCGTCATGTCGACGGTCGATTCGAGCTTGAGGCGCGCCTTCCTCCAGGGCATCTGTCCTCCGGGCGGCAGGCGAGGGCGACAGGCCCTTGAGTGGTTGCCCGGAAGGTGACAATCGGCGGCCGGGCCGTGGGGTGCCTCCAGGGCGCCACGGCGGCAGCTCGACATCTCGACGCACAGGAGCGGACTCATATGCGGACGCAGCTCATGGCAGTGGTGGTGGGTGCGCTGATGACCCTCGGCGGGACGGCGGCGGCGCAGGGCACTCCGGCCCCGGCCGCCCCGGCGCAGGGCACTCCGGCGCAGGGCAAGGCCGCGAAGGCCCCGGCGGCGGCCACGAAGGGGAAGACGGAGGTGACGTGGTGGGGCCACGCGGCCTTCGTGGTGCGCACCCCGGGCGGCGCGGTGATTGCCATCGACCCGTGGCTCACCAACCCCAAGGCCCCGCAGGGTGCGGCCCAGCCGGAGGCGCTGGACGCCATCCTCGTCACCCACGGCCACTTCGACCATGTGGGTGAGACGAAGGCGCTGGCCCAGAAGACGGGCGCGAAGGTGTTCGGCTCGTTCGAGCTGGTCAACCTGCTGGGTCTTCCGGAGGCCCAGGCCGTGGGCGCCAACGCGGGCGGCACCTTCAAGGTGAAGGACGCCACCATCCACCTGGTGGAGGCGGTGCACTCGAGCAGCTACCAGGCGGACCCCAAGTCCCCGGCCCAGTACGCGGGCGCGCCGCTGGGCTTCGTGGTGGCCATCGACAACGGGCCCACGCTGTACCACGCGGGTGACACCGGCCCCTTCGAGGGCATGGCGCTCATCGCCGCCCAGTTCAAGCCCACCGTGGCCATGCTGCCCATCGGCGGCCACTTCACCATGGGCCCGGCGGAGGCCGCCCAGGCGGCGCGGCTGCTGAAGGTGAAGAGCATCGTCCCGATGCACTACGGCACCTTCCCCCTGCTCCAGGGCAACCCCGACGCACTGCGGGGTGAGCTGAAGACGCTGCGCGGCCCGGCGAAGGTGGTGGACCTGGAGCCCGGCAAGGCCACTGCCCTGTAGTCCATTTCCCCAGGTCGGCGGCCCCGCGGCGCTCCAGTAGCGCGGGTTCTGGGGCCGCTGACTCCTGGGGAACGGACCGCTCCCCAGGCCGGGTGGAATCCGGAGAGCGCCTGGGTTACATCCGGGGCTCACTGCTCCCGGACCGTCGGCGGCGGTCGAGGGGGTGTACCGGTGTTGGACTTCAGCAAGGCGGGATGGCTGCTCCCGCTCCTGGACGAGGCGATGGCCTCCGCGAGCTCGCCCTCGCTGGAGCCGTCCGCCGCGCCGCTGGCGTCTGGCCGGGCCCGGGCCCGCGCGTACCTGCGCCGCACGCTGCGCGCCAGCGGGCTGCTGTATGGCACGCCCGCGGACGCCCCCGCGCCGGAGGACACGGGCGCCCCCACGGAGTTCCAGGCGCGCGCGCTGGAGGAGCAGCTCTTCCGCGCGGTGGTGAAGACGCTGACGCGGCTGGCGCTTGATTTGGCCCACCTGGTGGGCGCTCCGGCGGGGCCTCGCGGGGAGCAACTGCTGTTGCTGTTCGCGGTGCTGACCGGGGAGCTGGACCTGGCGGACGCGCTCGACAAGTGCCTGGCGGCCGGCAAGCCGGTGCCGAAGCGGCTGGCGGGCAAGGTGGAGGCGGCGCTGCGCAAGCGCGAGCCGACGCTGGCGGGCGACCCGGTGTACGGGCTGGTGCTGCACAACGGCGCGCAGTACGCGGACGCGCAGCTGTTCTGCCGGCAGGCGATTGACTACTTCTCCACCGGGCGGTTCCAGCGCGAGCGCGCGCAGCGGCGGCTGTACTTCGCGGCGAAGCAGAAGGCGCTGCTGGTGGACGTGCTGACGGGGCTGGCGTGCGTGGACCGCCTGCCCGGGGTGCCCGCGCGGCGGGCGATTCTGCGGCAGGTGGAGGACCTGAGGCTGCCGGACGCCATGGAGTCGGAGCTGAAGGCGGCGGTGAAGCAGTCCTTCGAGCGGCGGCGCTCGGTGCGCGACGTGGTGAAGCAGGTGCGCAGCGTGGACATGCGGCACTTCCTGCTGGAGCAGACGCTGCTGGCGGCGCTGGTGGATGGCCGGCGCACGCGGCGTGAGCGCGTCTTCATCAGCGAGCTGGCGGACGCGCTCCACGTGCCGAAGGAGGAGCTGCACCGGCTGGAGCTGGAGATGGCGGAGTTCTACGCCCAGCACCGCTCGCTGGTGGATGTCTTCACGGTGACGGACGCGGCGGGCGCCATGGGCGAGGACATGGTGGCCGGGATGCAGGAGACGCTGGAGAAGAACTTCCACCGGCTCATGCAGGAGGTCCGCGAGACGGGCGACCTGGCGGTGCTGCTGACGAAGGCGGCGCGGCGGCAGAAGCTGACGGGTGAGGAGCGCAAGCGGATGCGCGCGCAGCTCATCGACGTGGCGAAGGCGATTCCGGCGCTCGCCATCTTCGCGGCGCCGGGTGGGTTCCTGCTGCTGGCGGCCCTGACGAAGGTGCTGCCCTTCAGCCTGTTGCCCAGCTCGTTCCAGGAGGAGGAGCCCGTCGAGGCGGACAACGACGAGCTCATCCCGGAGCGCGAGGTGGGGTAGGGCGGGGCCGCGCGCTCAGCCGCAGCTGCCGCCCGAGCAGTCGAAGCAGGCGCTGTCGCAGTCCGAGCCGTAGCACAGCGAGATGTCGGGGCCGTGGCAGGTCGGGGACGTGATGTCCTGCATGTCGTAGCTCACCTGGATGTCGCCGCAGGCAATCACCCGGTCGTCCGTGCCGCTGTTGTTCTCGACGGTGATGTAGTTGTCCAGGTACGTCGACCCGCTGGGCGGCACGCCCTTGTTCCAGTTCCCGTAGGCGACGAAGTCCTTCGCGGACGCCGGCGCGAGCGTCCTGAGGCCCGTGTAGTAGTGGTACATCTCACCGACGTCCACCTGCTGCGTGTACACGTTCGCGCCCCGCTGGAACTTGAACACGACCGGGCCGTCGCCGGAGCAGTTGGCGACGCCGAAGTGCGCCCCGTGCCCCTTGTGGCTCATCACCGGGCTGCCCCGGGTCGTGGTGCGCAGGCGGCGGAGGTACGTGGAGCCCTCCACGATGTCGCACGACTTGAGGGCCGGAATGCAGGAGCCCTTGTCCTGGGCCCCGAGCGTGTAGTCACAGCCGCTGGTGCAGTAGGTGTCGCCGCCCGAGTATGCGTACTCGACGACGGCGAGGCCGGCCTGGCCGCAGGTCGGGCTTCCGTAGATGTCTCCCACCGCCGCGCGGAACCCGTCCGTGCAGCCGGCCGCCAGTGACGACGAGGCCGACACGTCCACGAGCGGCAGCTTCGCGAGTGCTTCCGCGTTCTCCCGCTGGAGGCTCGCCCGCCGCGCGTCATCGACCGCGAGCAGCGCCGCCTCACGCCGCGCGAGCGCGGCAGGAAGCTCCATGCGCCGCGGGGCCACCGCGAGGAACACCTCGCCCGGCGTGTGCTTCTCGATGAACTCCGCCGCGACGAGCGGCCGGCCGGGCGGGGTCACCTGGACGGCGATGTCCACGCCTCCCTCGGAGTTCTCCAGCCACGTGACGGCGCTGCCTCGCTCACCGGTGACGCGGGCGACTTCCATGACGCGGGCGGGCGTGGTGGTGGCCACGAGGGGCGTGGAGCTCGCCGCCCGGGCGGGGGCAAGCGCCGCCAGCGAGAGCGCGGCGGCGAGGGACAGGTTCAGGGTACGGATGGCGGCAGACATGGTCGGGACTCCCGAGGTTCGGGGGCGTCAAATCGCCCGCTCTCCCGGAACGAGCCCCGCTACACATTCCCCTCACACGGATTTCACGATGATTCCGCCCGGGCTCACGCGCTCAGGTGCCACTGCTTCGTCATGCGTCAACACGCCGAGACATGAGGTCGGTGCACAGCGCGTACTTGCGGCTCCGGCGACCTCAGCGTTTTCGTGAATTCGTCGAGCCACCCTGTACGCCGTCGTTAAAATTTCGGGACGCGGGCGAGCCCCTTTTCCCGCCACTCGCCAACAGGAGCCGACGCGTTTGAACGCTGCCGGGGGGCGGTTGAGTGGGAAGATTGCGGCGGCAATCCCAGTGGAACGCCAGTTCTTGACTGCTGTCCGCGCAGGGATTACCAATGTGTTGCGCCTTCCCGCGCCCAGCTCCGCTGACCTGCCCACGCCGGGTCACACCATGGAGCGAAGGGGAGTTTTCTCCTCGGGAAACATCGTCTCACTTCCGCGCTTGGAGCAGCGGGAGCGTGGGTCCCTTCGCTCTTGGCGCACGGGAGTGGAACATGACGCAGCGCAAGACCCTCAAGAAGCGAATCCGTGCCGTGGCAGCCGAAACGGGACGCAATTACACGTCAGTGTGGGCGGAGTTCAATCCGGCCCCCAGCAAGCCCAGTCCTAAAGACAGTGGAGATGAGGCCCGAAGCCCGATGGAGCTGCGTCTCCAGGCCGCGGACGACGGCGATCTTCTCTTCTTCCGTGTTGCGGACATGCCTCCGGAGGAGTGGTTCCGCTCACGCGCTGCCTTCGAGCGGCTCGTGGGTAGGTTGCTCGATGCCGTCGAGCGTCGACACCCGGAGCTGCTTCCTCGCATCTCCGCGGCGCTGGCTCTTCAGCAGCGTGGGCAGCGGGAGGTGCTGGATTTCGGGATGGATGACTGGCTGGTCCTGCGGGTCGATGCCCCGCTGAGGTTCGCGCACGACATCTTCATGCATGCGCTCGAGGAGACCGGGTGGATGCAGGTAGACCCCTACTCGGACATCTATTCGCTGCGGGACCTGCCCGCGTTGTGGGGGGACCTCTTCGACAACGTGTTCCACGGGGTGGCCGAGCCTGTCCGTGCGACCGTCCGGCAGCATTGGAATGAGGCGGGCCAGCACGCCCTGGCACTGCGGGCGAAGGAGTGCCTCGCGGCGCTGCTGGCGGCGGACCAGATGCTCCGACGGCATGAGTATGAGCCCGACAACGACCACTACAATGCCGAGTTCGAGGAGAATGTCTTCGAGCCCTCCGATGAGGAGTGGACGATTGTCAGTCACGGGCCGCAGGGGAAGACCCGCGAGGTGACGCTGGCGTTGGGCCGACGCTATCTCTGCGCCAGCAGCCTACCCATCTTCGGGCGGCCGCCTCGGGAGGTCGAGGTTCTCGCGTTCTCTGGAAAAGGGGGGCCCGAGTTGGCGAGGGTTCGATTCATCGACACCGGTGACGTGTTGGAGGTGGAGACCCATCGGCTGCAGCCGTTGCCTGCCGCTCGGTGAGGCTCCGGAGGCTCCCAGGTCTCGTACGCATCCCGGATGAGGGCCACTTGTGAGGGACCTCGTCTTGGCTGCGCTGAAGGTGCGCGGCGGCCTGGTGCATGAGGCCGCCGCGCAGGAGCGCGGTGGCCAGCCACTGCGGTTCTTCGTGGAGCCCCGCTTCATCCCAGCGCCGCCGCGTGCGCTATCCTTGCCATTGCATGGCACACGTCCCGGCTGACGATGAAAAGGCTCTCACCCGCGCTCAGCGTGAGTGGGAGCGACTCCGCTCCCGGGCCGTGGAACTGGCCCGTATGGCCGGGGGCATCCACGGCGTCACTCCGGGCTCGCTGCTGGAAGCCATTCAGGGAGAGCCACCGTCGCCGCTCCCAGAAGCGCTTCTCGGGCTCATCCTCCCGAAGCTCGATGAGCTCGACCTGCTGCCTCGGCTGGTGCTCTGCATGCAGTTGTTGCGCTGGCTGGACGGGCCCGCGCATGCGAGTCCATTGCGGTATCCGACGGCGCGCATCGCAATCAGTGCTCTCTACTCGCTCGGGCGCACGGAGTTCTTCCCACTCCGCTTGAGCCTGCTGGATGGACTGCTCGCGACTCCGCCTCCCTCCGACGAGGAAATGGCCGACCTGCTCTTCCGGCGGGGCAATACCCGTCTCGGGCTCGCTCAGGAGGAGCCCGCCTTGCTCGACGTTGCGATTCAAGACCTGAGGGCTGCGGCGAGTCTGGCGCATGCCCGTGAACTCACGCTGGTGGAACTGGAGGCCGACTGCGCCCTGGCACGCGCTGAGTTCCTCTCGTTACCGGGACGCCAGCACCTGCCTTCGGGCAAGCTCGAAGAGCGGATTGCCCATATCGAGGCGCTTCTCCCGCGTGCCCGGCTGCTCGGCATGGAAGGGGATCTGCACGACATCCTGGCCGAGCTGGAAGGTCGAGGCATCGCGCACGGCCGTGTGGATGCCGCCTCCCGGGCCGTCGCGCATGCACGGCAGGCTGCGGCCATGACAGCCCCTCCCGCGGTGAAGGCCACGCGACTGGCGTCTCTCGCGCAGCTCCTGCTCCTGCACGGTGGAGCCGAGGAGCGCGCCTCCGCCATCCAGGTCGCACAGGAGGCCGTGAAGGTCTTGCCCACGGAAGCTGGCGACGTCCACGCATCACAAGCCCATGCCGCGTTGGGGGACGTCCTCCGGCGTCACGGCCGCGCCGCCGAGGCCATCGGTCACCTCGAGTACGCCCTCAAGCTGATGGTCCGCCAGAAGCCCGGTCCCAACCGCAACCTCATCCGACTGCATCTTGCCCAGGCGCTGCTCGATGAGGAGCAGCTCGACGATGCCCGCCATCAGCTGGAGCTCACCTTCGCGGAGTCACGGAGCTCAGGAGACAATCCGGGCCTGCTCGATGCCACCCGACTCCTTGTCATGCTCGACGCTGAAGCAGGTCGCGACAGCGAGGCCGGGGCTCGGCTCCTCGAGGCAGAAGCCCGGCTGTCGGGCACTCCGGCCCAGACGCTGCTGTCTTTGATCCGGCTGAGACCCAGGCTCGAGGACGCGCCCTCCGATGAGTTCATCGGGCTTGTGCGGCGATACCTCTCGCGTCAGCTCCCGAGGGATGACCCATCTGACACCGAGCTTCAGGACGCGGTGGCCAATCACCTCCACTTCCTTCCAGCGGACCTGCGCCGCCAGTTGCTGGAGGAGGGGGGGCACATCATCCGGGATGTCGCGGTCCGCGCTCGGCTCCTGGAGGCCGAAGGACGGCGTTCGGAGGCGCTGGACGCCCTTCGCGAGGCCTTGGCCACCTCGCGGGAGCCAGAGCGCCGCCTGCAAGCCGCCGCGCTGCTCATCACCTTGCTGCCAGACGACGCCAGCACGGAGCGCCTGCGCTGGTGCGATGAGGTCGAGAAGCTGCTCGAGAGCACGCATGACAGTCCCTACATCCGCACGGACCTCGCCATGGGACTGTGGATGTGTGGACGCAAGGACCGGGGGCTGCTGGAGCGCGCATGGTGGCACGCGGAGCGGGCCGAGCGGCTGCTCGGGACAGAGCCCCGGGCCCGGACCTTCAATTCCAGGGCGCACGCGCGGATTCGACTCGACCAGATGTCGCTGGACGTGGCGGTGTCCACGCCCTCCCTTGCCGCACTCGGCCGGTGGTTCACGCGCGAGCTGCCCTTGCCCGAGGAGGAGCTTTCCAGCTACCGCTGCCACGTCGTGAAGTGCCTGCTTCTCCGGGGCCCGCTGGTCCACCCGGAGGCCCTCTCGGTGGCGGAGCAATTGCTCGGGCGCATCCGGCCCTCCGAGGAGGCGAGGGCCCTGGGCATGCGGCTGCAATGGATACAGGCGTGCCTGAGGTCACCGCGACAGCTGCCCGCACGTCCGGAGGCGCTGTCTGCGGAATTTCGCGGAGCCTGTGATGAGGTGCCTGGGTGGGCCGTGGCTCTCGCCCAGGGCAAGCCTGTCCCGGCAGAGGTGGTACTGGGGACCGAAGCGCGGGCCACGATGCTCATCGTCCTCGAGGTCCGACCCGACCGCGTGGAAGACGTACTGGAGTGGTGGCTCGCACGGGAGAGTGACCTGGGCGGACTCGATGCCCTGGCGGACGAAGTGGGACGCGCCTCGGCGGCCGCGTCGCTGCGCGGGCTGCGAGCGCGCGTGGCGAAGCTCGCGGCGGAGAGCCCCAGCTTCCGCCTGCTTCGGCTCCAGGTGATGCTCTGCCGCAAGGCCAGTGATGCCTCCGACCATGAAAGGGCCGTCGAGGCGCTGCTTGCGTTCGCGCGAACCCCCCAGGAGCGGGTGGAAGCGATGTTGATTCAGGGCGTCCAGCGCATGGAGGTGGAGCGGTTCGAGGATGCCCGGCCGATTCTGGAGGCCGCCCTCGCCGAGACGCGTCGCGCCGGGCTCGATGCATGGACGCTCTTCCCGGTACTCGTGTCCGCGGGGAATGCCTTTCGCCGTGGGCGGGCTCCCGACCTGGTACGTGCCCTGGAGCTCTATGCGGAGGCGGAGACCCTGGAGGGGCTCAACGAGCATCAATCCGCTCAGCTCTGGAAGGTGAAGGCCGACGCCTTGCTGGCGCGTGGGCATGAAGGTGATGCCGTCCAGGCCCTGGCGCTCCTCGAACGCGCCCTCGCGGTGCGGAAGTCCGACTTCCTTCGGGTCGAGACGCTGGTCTCCGCCGCGCAGGCCGAGCGCGAACAGCCGGGACGGGAGGAGTCGCTCCGCCTCCGGAGAGCCCTGGACAGGATGAATGAAGCGGAGCGCCATGCGAAGGGGCACTACCGGACGCCGGTTGCCGCCATGCAGGTGCAACTGCTGGCCCGCCTCATCCGCCTCCATCCCGGCGACGCTTCACTGCTCGCGCAGCTGGAGCTACTGGCGTCCCAGCATCCGGAGCTGGCGGAGGAGGTCCGGTTCGCGAAGCGAGGACTGGCGGGAGTCGTGCCCGAGGATGTGATGGCCGCGGCCCGTGCCCATGTCGAGCACCCGGCGGGTGTCGCGTTCATCGAGGCCGTTGCATGCCTGCACTCCCCGGATCCGCGCCTGCTGGAGCGTCAGGCCAGACAGCTGGGACTGGAGCCCGAAGAGGCCCAGAAGCGCTTCGAGCAGGCGCTCCAGTCGGAAGACCGCTCACCACAGGCGATTCGCGAGCGAGCGGACCGACTCGCGAGGGTTGATGATGTAGCCGCACGTCCCGGTGCGGCCGTGGGGAGGGCCGTACTGCTGGCCCATGTGGCCGAGTTCGGACTGGCCCGGGCTGATGAAGTCTCACGCGTGGCCGGCGAAGCCGAGCAGCTCGTTCGGGGCATGTCCGAGAGGGACCTCCGGCTGCGGCTCCTGCTGGAGCTGGGACGGGTCTGGGCTCCCGTGAATCACTCCAGCCACCCCGTCCGGGATTTCCGTCGTGCTGCCGAAATCGCGCGGGAGGTGCGCGAAGCTGCGGGACCATCGGGAGAGCTGGCTCGGTCCGCACTGCAGAGCCTGGCCCGGTCGACGCGCTACCGCACGGACCTGGATCCGCAGGTGCGTCTCGGTGAGGCCGAGCGGTTGTACGAGCAATGCGTCCGTGAGTACGAGGCCGCCGGTGAGCGCGACATCGCGGCGCACGTGCGGTCGAACCTCGCCGAGCTCCGGACCGAGCAAGGCTCGGGCGCCTCGAGGGAGGACTTGCAGGAAGGCATTGCCGCCGCCAGGGAACGACTCGACGAAGGCGGTCCTCCCGAGCAACTGGCCAAGGCCCGGCTGACACTCGCCGTCCAGCTGACGATGATGGGCGCCAAGCTGCCGCCTCCCGAGAACAAAGCCAGGCTCTCCGAGGCTCGGGAGGTCTTCGCGAGCCTCGACCGCTCCCTTCTCTTGCCCTCGGAGCTGCACAGCGCGGACAATTACCAGACCATCTGTCTCGTGGACCTGGAGCTGGCCGAGGGCCGGCATGAGGAGGCGGTGCGGCTCTGGCGCCAGCGCCTTTCGTCGCTGGGGCCGGACGTGCCGGAGGAGGTCCGGGCGTATACCGTGCACAACCTGGCCGACACGCTCATCCGGCTGGGCACCCGGCAGGAGTGGCTCCGGGAAGGACTCCAGCTTTCGGAGCAGGCCCTCCAGTTCCGCACGTTGGAGCGCAACCCGGTCCACCACTGGGAGACGTGCGAGATCATGGCAAGGGCGACGGTGCTCCTGCTCGCGTCCGCCTCGCTGCCCACGTCTGTCGTCCGTCAGGACTGGGAACGCGGCCGGCGTGCTCTGCGCGGCGCACTCGCGGCAGCGAAGCTCATTGGAAGCCACGAGCGACTCCTTCAGTCGGCTTCGACCATGATGACGCTCGCGCAGATGGCACCGTCGATGGCCGCGCTCGAGACGGCATCCTCGGAGGGCTGGCGCGCGATGGACGAGGCGAGGCCGTACCTGCTTTTCGATGCGCAGGCGGGCGTCATGGAGGCAGGGCTCTCAGCCGCGATGGCGGAGCGCTTCGCTCGCCGGCTCGTGGAGCGTGGGCCGGTGGGCACTTCCGAAGGACTGGAGTTCGTTCTGTCGGGGGAGGAGCGGACGACTCCCGTCCTTCGGTGGATGGTGCGTGCAGCCGGCGCGGCCCAGCGCCGACTCGCGGGGCGCACGGCCCGTCCCGAAGGTGTGCCGCATGGTACCTGGGTCGAATGGCTGGAGGCGAGCCGTTCTGGGCACGGGCGCAGCATCGGTCGTGCGCTGGACGCCATCCGGCGGCACGTGCCCTCGTTCCTCCAGGGAGAGCCGACGCTCGAAGGGACATGGGATTGGCTGCGCTCGCGTCCGGGCTCGGCGGCGGTCGCCGTCTTGCCGGGCACCCGGGGAATGCTGGTCGCCGTCCTCACCCACGGAGAACAGCCGCGGGTCCTCATTGCGAACCTGGTGGCGAGCGCGCCACCGCACGATGCGGAGACCGTGGCCCGAAGTCTCTCCGCGCAGGGAGCGGGAGACGAGTACCGTGCCTCGCTGGAGTGGGCGCGACGATGCGTCCTCACCCCGCTGGCGAGCCTTCTGCCGAAGGCTCCCTCCGAGCTTCTATGGGTGCCCGGGGGCGTGTTGCGGGTGCTGGCTCCCGCGGACCTCTGGCCATCGCTGCCCGTCACGTGCGCGGTGCGGCTCGACCTGGAGACGCGGGCGGCGCCGCCTCGCCCACGGCGCACGCTGCTGGCCGTAGCCGATCCAGGCCCTGATTCAGACCGGTCGATTCGTGACTCCGTCGAGCTGGGCGCCTCCCTGGCGCTCGCGGCCCAGGGGATGGGGGCCCTGCGCGTCCGACTGAGCCGCGGGGCCCGCTGGGGACGGGCCCTCGGATTCCCATGTCCGGAGCTGGTGGAGGGGCCTGCCTCTCCGGAGGCTCTCCTCCGCGAGCTGGCCGAGGTGGACGTGGCGATGCTGCTGTGTCACGGCGAGGTGGATGGCCCGACCGACGCGAGAATGCTCCTGGTGGACGACTCCGGTGCCGTGGCGCCGTTGACCATGCAGCGCCTCGCCGAGGACCCGCATCTCGTGGCGGGCACCACCTTCATCCTCCTCTCGTGCGAGACGGGGCGCGTGGGGGACTGGCTCCATCAGGCCACGGGGCTCGCGGGCGCGCTGCTCGCGGGAGGTGCACGGAACGTGGTGGCGCCCCTGTGGCCCGTGTTGCTCGACCCCGCCTGGAAGGTGGGGCATGCCCTGCTCCAGGCCCTTGCCCGCAACACGGACCTGTCCGCGGCGCTCCTGCAACTGAATGCCCCCGAGACAGGCCCGGCACTCGGAGGCCGGGCCCAGCGCCAGCAGGAGCAGACGTGGTCTCTCAGGGCATTCGTTCGCTGGGTGGGCTGAGCAGCACCTCCGTCACCCGAGCCTCTGGAATGGATGCGACGGCATCGAGCAGTGCGTCCAGCGAGGTAACCTCCGGGAGCACAGGGGCGGCAACGGCGACGAGAAGCGCCGCATCTTCATGCCCATGGAGCTGCCAGGACGCGAAGGTCCAGCGTGCGCCCTTGCGCTGGTAGTCCCCTCCCTCCTGCAGGGGCTCACCCCTGGGATGCGCGGTGTCGACCAGGAACAAGCGAAGCTGCCACGCGGGTGGGCAGAGCCCCTCGACGCCGACGTCGAACCGGCTTGGAGGACGTCCGAGGACCACCACGGGCTTCACGCTGGCGGCGCTCACCTCGAAGCGCTCCAGCGCCTTCGCGACATCGTGCACGAACCGGGACCTGGCCTCGTCCAGCCGTGCGAGCCAGTCATCGAGCGTCGCCGGAAGCCGCTGGGAGGGCACGCGTGATGCAGCAGCGAGCACTGTGCTCCAGAGCGCGTGAGCGGCCGGTCCCGCCAGGTCTAGACGCTGGCGGGCCAGTTCATCGAATCCGGCCAGAATGGCGGGTGCATGCGCGACCTGCCGGGAGACTTCCGCGAGGATGCGCTGCACGTGCGGCTCCAAGCCGAGCACCTCGGACACCGCGAGGACGTCTTCGAGGGCCAGCAGCCTGTCCTGGGCTTCGTCCGCCTCGCCATCCTGGAGCGAGCCGTCCAGCCCCGACAGCAAGGGCTCGACGCGCAGCTTTCCCTGCAGGAGTTGAAGGACCTGCTGCCGGTGGCTCTCGTAGTGGGCCTCCGCCGCGTGAAGGCGTGCGTCCACTTCCGGTCCCTGGGGCGCCAGCGCCCGGCCGTGAGCGATGGCCCAGACCAGGTTCCACGCATCGTTCGTGGTCGACAGGGGCGCCTTGGAGACTGCCTCCAGTTCCTGAAGCACATGGGCCTTCCAGCCCCCCGGGACGGACATTCCGACTCCCTTCATCCATCTTTGCAGGGCCTTCTTGTGGAAGGCCGTATCACTCCCGGTGGAGTCCTCAATGGGCAGGTCCGGGCGGAAGGCGGTCAGCACGCAGATTGGAGGTTGCAGGCCCACTGAGATGAGCACGCCCCGAGGCGTGCAGCACAACAAGGAGCTTTTCTTCTCGCTGCTGCGCTGCCTGGCGCAACGGGTCTCCTTGCTGCCGAGCTCGGCCAGGTAGGTCGGTCCGTAGTACTGGTCATGATGCTGATTGAGCAGCGCGATGCAGCGCTCGTCCGTGCTGGGAACCTCACCGCGTGGTTTCAGTGGCAGCGGGGGACAGCCGCACCCCTCGGATGCGCTTCGGAGCGCGCGGATGTCGACCTTCGCCAGCGAGTCCCAGCGCTGCACGGGGCTGTAGAAGTGCTTCCAGACATGACTGGCACGCCCGCTCTTGGGCATGGGCTCGACATGGCCCCAGGAGCGCAGGGGGACGGGCTTGAGCATGGGGTACGTGCACCTCGCGGGACGGGCCCCAAGAATAGGCTGGGAGGCAACTTGCAGGCCCGCGCCGCGGCAACAATCAGCTCGCCGGGACGGTGGTGGTCTGAGCCCGGACAGTCTCAGCCGCCCGCGTCGGGCCCCAGGTCTTCGAGCTGGCAGGTGTAGTCCCCCATCCGGTCCGGTTTGCCGCCGGCGGAAACGGCGATGGCGAAGCGCTGGCCTCGAGGGGGAGTGAAGGTCAGGGCGCTCGGCTTGCCGGGCTCGAGGGATGCGGTTGCCAGGCCCATGTCGCTCGAGTCCCTCAGCTCGATGCCCCAGGGCTGGCCATCCGCGGCCAGCTCACACGCGAAGCGATACCGCGAGTCGGTGCTGGCCGGGGTGAAGCGGAAGGTGTCCGTGTCGACGGGTACCTCGATGCGTCCGTGGATGGGAGCCGCGGGGAGCTTCAGCTCGTCCGCGAACTCCGCCGTGTTCATCCGGTCATCCGCACCCATGTCTTCGAGCTGGTGGCTCCACGCCCCGACTCCGTCCCCGGAGACATTGAGGGAGAAGAAGAACGCTCCCGTGCTGAGCGTGCGGACATAGGTGGGCCGGAGGCCATACTGCTGGAGGGCCTGGTACTCGTGGCCGACGTAGACCCGGCAGTCCAGCGGCGCCGGGCTCGTGCAGGTGGACTTGTAGTAGTGGCTGCCGAGGAGGTCGAACCGGAGGACGTCGGCGTCCCCCGGGTAGTCGAACCGCCCCGAGAGAGAAGTGCCCAGGGTGCCCGCGATGGAGCCCTGGGAGTCATTGGAACGGTCGTCCGGGCCCAGGTCCTCGAATGACCAGCTCACCGGGGCGCCCAGTCCGAAGTCCCGGGCCTTCAGCTCGATGTAGACCTTCTCCTGCCGCGGGTTCCAGAAGGTCACGATGGCGGTGCCCTCCGGGCCGCCACCGGAGACGGCCTTCAGGCCCTGTCCGTTGCCGTCATAGACCGTCACGATGCACGCGCTCATCGAGGACACGCAGGAGAAGCGGTAGGCGTTCGCGGCCTTGCCCTCGAACCAGAAGTACCCCCGGGCGAACGTCGTGTCCTTCGGGTCATTGGGGATGGAGCGCTGCCGTGGACCCGTGGGCCCGGGAATGAGGACCGCGTCGGGGAAGACGAGGCGCACCGGCTCGGGAGTGGGCTCCTCGACGCAGCGGGGCTCGGAGCTGCCGTCTTCGCAGGCCGCTTCCGTGTCGTCCCCACAGCCCGCGAGTCCGAGTCCGGCGATGCACACCGCAACGACAGCTCCACGGTGGAGTTGCATGGCGAAATCCCCCCTCCTGAGATGGCGGACGCATGCTATACGGAACGCCGCTCAGCCTCGGTGGGGTCTTCACCGCCCCGAGAGCGCCTCCGCGCGGGGCTTGCCTTCGGCCGACGCGGGCATTCCCATCTCCAGGAGCGCGGACAGCGTGGGCGCCACGTCCACCGGGTCCATCTCCTGGAGGTACAGGCCCGGCTTGACGCCTCGGCCCGCGAACACCACGGGCACCTGCGTGTCGTACGCGTACGGCGTGCCGTGGTTCGTCCCGCGCGGGTAGTCGCTCACCACGTGGAAGGGCTTCGACACGAAGAGGACGTCTCCGCTGCGCATCGGGTAGTAGCCGCGCCGCAGCGGCGCCACCAGCCCCGCGAGGTCCGGAGTCGTGTCCAGGTCGTCCTTCGCCACCGCCATCACCGTGAAGGGCTGCTTCGCCAGCCACGCCGCCGCCGCGCGCCGCACCGCCACGCCCTCCACCTGTCCCGACTCCAGGGCCTTGCCGCCCAGGTACACATCCAACGTCAGCTGCCTCACCGTCACGTCGACGCCGAACTTCGCGCGCAGCTCCTGCGCCAGCCCCCTGGCCACCTCCACCGGGAGGATGCGTGCCGCGGGCACGCCCGCCTGGACCCAGGCCTCCGGAAGCTCCGCGCCCCCATGGTCCGCCGACAGCGCGATGACCAGGTTCGCCCGGCCTCCCGCCGCGCGCTCGGCGGCGGTGATGAGCTCGCCCAGCGCCTGGTCCAGGCGCAGCAGCGTGTCCTGCATCTCCCACGAGGTGGGGCCGAAGGCGTGGAACACCGCGTCCGTGCCGCTGAAGCTCACCGCGAGCAGGTCCGGCACGTCGTCTCTGCCCAGGCCCTCGCCCGCCAGCGCCGCCTTCGCCGCCTGCACCAGCAGGTCATGGGAGCGCGGCGACACGGCGAAGACGCGGTACGACGCGGGACCCGGCGCCTCGAGCCCACCGTGGAGCGCGTGGGGGAACGTGCGGCCCATGCCGTAGGGGTTCGGCGGCTCCGCGGCGCGGTCGTCCTCGCCCACGTACTCGGCGCGCGGACGCAGCAGCTCCCACGTCTTGCCAAAGTCCGCGTCCGCCAGCTTCCGCGCGTTGAGCGCCTGCATCCACGCGGGCACCGTCTTCGCGTACCAGGTGCTCGTCACCATCTTCCCCGTGGCTTCGTCGAACCACCACGCCTGTCCCAGTCGCCCGGCGAGCGGAATCGCCGAGCGTGCCTTGAACGACAGCGCCACCACCTTGCCCCGGCCCTGCGTGGACACGCGCAGCCGGTCCGCCAGCGTCTCCGCCATCAGATTCGCGGGGCTGGTGTCCGACGTCGGGGCGGTGACGCCGTCCAGGATGGCGTACGCCGGGTCCACGTAGGCCTGCACGTCCTGGTCCGTGGCACGGTCATGGACGTCGTTGTCCACGATGCCGTGGCGCCACGGGTTCGCACCGGTGGCCAGCGTGGCATGGCCCGGTGCGGTCCGGGCCTCCGCGTAGGCGTAGCGCGCGTAGGGGTAGAACGCCCCCGCGTCGAGCAGCTTCCCCAGTCCGCCAGTGAGGCGCGAACGGTTGCGCAGGAGCAGGTCGCTGCCCAGCGCGTCCACGCTGATGAACAGGGTGAGCTTCGGGGGCCGGGCCGTGGCGGGCAGGGCGGACAGGACGAGGAGGGCCGCGAGAAGGCGTGACACGTCGGACAGCCTCTCCGGCCACGGGAGCCGAAGCAACCCGCATGTGGCCACCGCCGCCGCTTCTAATAATGGTTCTGGCTCATCCCCGGAGTGGCGAGCGTGCGGGAGGACGAGGTCGGCGTGCTCGGGGGCGACATCGGCAGGGCTCCCGCGGTGGCACCGAACAGGCGCCGGATGTTGTCGCCGAAGAGGGTGAGCGTGAGCAGGCCGATCAACGCGACCAGCGAGAGCGCGGCCGTCACCGTCACGGCCGTACCCAGCAGCGTGGTCGCCTCCTCGCGCTGCTCGCGCCACACGCGCCGGCAGTCGCCCGTCACCACTGTCCCGTCCGACCGGCGGTAGAGCCGGGCACAGACACGCCCACCGGGCTGGAGCAGCGCCTCCACTTCGGAGGTGCTCATCTCGCTCACGTTGTAGACGTTGAGCTGGCAGGCGCCGCAGTGCCGGACGCGCGCATCACCGGTCATCTCGTCCCAGCGCATCTTGCAGGGCGTCGCGATGGTGAGCCGTTCGGACAGGGAGCGGGTATCCATGGCGGACGACGATACCGGCCCCGTGTTCCTCCGCGCATCGGTCATCCGTCCTACGGACGGATGACCGGCGTCGACGCCCACTGCTGGTCTTGATGCGTGGGGATGCCAGCGCGCCTACAGGAAGCAGCCGCACTTCCGGGTCGTGGCATTGCACCTGCCACTCATCGTGCCGCCGCACTGGCTGTCGGAGGTGCAGGACTTGCCAGAGACGCAGACGCCGCAGTCCGGGTCCCGGAGACACACCTCGGAGCAACATCCGTCCTGAGTACAGCCGCACGTGGGAACGATGATGGGGTTGCAGGCCACCGTATTCACGGTCGAAGTGCCGGTGGTGCACTGCACGGCGCCCCAGTAGTAGCCATTCTGTGAAGCGGGAATGGCCTGGCACCGGCCCTGCGAACCGGTGCACGAAGCCCAGTTCCCACAGTAGATGCTCGCCGTGCAGTCCCCATTCACGGGCGTGTTCTGCTGCGTCACTTCCTGCTCCTCGGGAAGCGTGGCCGTCTCCTGCTGGGCCGGGTCCATCTCAGGCGGCATGGAGTCGCAGGCGGTCAGCATCATCCCCAGCATCACAAGAACTCCGGCTACCGATTTCATGGGCGACTCCCTGGCGTGGTTGGAGGGGATGAGCGCGGGTCCATGACCCTGCCTCATCCCGCGGCGACGGCCGTAGGCAGGCACCGTGCCAACGCGGAATGTCTTGAAATGGCGTGCGGCGCGACGACGCCTGTGACCTGTGGTGTCACAGGCGGGTTGCACTTGTAACGCAAGTGGCTACACGCAGGTGGCGCGCGCCGCGCATGGTGCCCCCTCCCGTGAGCACGGCTCCAGGCTCCGGCACCTGTCCCGGCGGCGGAGTCCTACGCAGCGCACGGCCGCTCGCTCCCCTTGCACCCGGGGAGGGGGCCCGGGCCAGGAGCGCCCATGGACACCACCTTTACTGAACAGGTCCGGGCACACGCTGTGCCCGCGTCGGGAGGAGGGTCGATGCGCGTACACGACCGTGACGTGGAGATTGGTGTCGCCGGGCGGCTGTTGGAAGGGCAGCTCTCCGTGCCCGAGCGCGCCTCGGGCCTCGTGGTGCTCGCCACCGATGGGGCCGGCCAGGACGGCCGCCGGAGCAGCCACGTCACCCGCATCCTCCACGACTCGGGACTCGCCACGCTGAAGCTGGGGCTCCGCACGGCCGAGGAGGAGCTGGCCCAGGAGTGGACGCTGCGCGAGGGCTCCAACGTGGAGCTTGTCGCCCACCGGCTGGAGGTCGCCCGCGACTGGCTCCAGCGCGACGACTCCCTGTCCCTGCTGCCCGTGGGCTACCTCGGCTCGGGCCTGGGCTCCGCCGCCGCGCTCGTGGCCGCCGCGCACCAGCCTCACGGTGTCCAGGCCGTCGTCACCTTCGGCGGGCGGCCCGACATGGCCGGCGAATTCCTCCACGACGTGCGCGCCCCCACGCTGCTCCTCGCCGCGGGCGACGACGCGGACCGTGTCTCGCTCAACCGCCGCGTGTTCGACGCGCTGACGACTCGCAAGGCCCTGCGGTTCGTCGAAGGTGCCTCGCGCGGCTTCCCCGAGGATGCCCCGCTCGTCGCCGCCGCGCGCATGGCCCTGGCATGGTTCTCCGACTGCTTCCGCGCCGCCGCCGGGCCCGGAGTCCTGGAATGGACGGGTGAACCCTCCGCCCCATGAGTCCCCTGCGGCGCCAGCTCCAGTCCTTCCTCCACGTGGAGCCCGCGCGGCCCGCGATGGGCGCCGGGCTGCGCGCCGCGCTCGCCGTCGGTGTCCCCATGGCGGTGGCCGCCGCGCTGCACCTGCCCGCGGCCACCTGGGTGGGCCTGGCGGGCCTCTTCGTCACCCTCGTCGACCGGGGTGGGCCGTACCGCGACAGGGCCCTGGCGATGGGGGCCATGACGCTGATGGGCGCGGTGGTGGGGCTCGTCTCGGCCGCGCACCCGCCGACCTGGGCCGCCGTCGGGCTCACGCTGTGCTGGGTGACCGCGTGCGGCTTCGCCCGCTCCTATGGGGACACGCCCGGCTTCCTCGGCGTGGTGCTCGCCAACTTCTCCGTGGTGTCGCTGTCGCTCCCCGCGCACGACTTCGCCGATGCGCTGGCGCGCTCCGGCCTCTTCGTGGTGGGCGGCGTGTGGGCGATGCTGCTCGCGCTGCTGTTGTGGCCCCTGCGCCCGTACCGTCCCGCGCGCCTGTCCATCGCCCGCTGCTACGACGTGCTCGCGGAGCGCGCGGACGAGGTGGGGCGCTGGCCCCTGGAAGGCCCGGCGGCCTCCGCATTCACCGTGCCCGCGGTGCCGTGGGAGCCCCGCATCCGTCAGGCCCTGGAGACCGCCAGCTCCGTGCTCGCCGCCACGCGGCGGAGCCGGGTGGGGGAGAGCGGGCGGGGTGAGCACCTGCTCGTGCTGCGCGAGGGCGCCGACGCGCTGGTGCCCCTGCTCGTCGCGCTGACGGAAACGCTGGAGCTGGCGCCGCGCGAGCCCCGCTACCTCGCCCTGCGCGCCGAGGTGCAGCGCGCCCTGGCGGAGCTGGCCGAAGACCTGCGGCGCATCGCCCGGGCCCTGGAGAAGGGCGAGGACGTGCACGCGCGTAAGGCCTGTGGCCCCGAGCGGGTGCGCCAGGCCCTGGAGATGCTCGACGCCCAGGAGCCCCTCCCCGAGCCGGCCCGCGCCGCCTACGCCCACACGCACGCGCTGCTGGGCCGCCTGCACGAGTACACCCAGGCGCTCCTCGACGTGGCCGCGCGACTGGAGGACGGGAAGCCGGTGCCGGAGGCCCTGCCGCTGGGGCCCCGCTCCGAGGTCGCTCCCGCGCCCTCGCTGCTGGAGCCCCTGCGGGAGAACCTCGACCCCGGCTCGGTCATCTTCCGCCACGCGCTGCGGCTGGGCGTCTCCGCGGCGCTCGCCACCGCGCTCGTGCGGGGGCTGGGGCTGGACCACGGCTACTGGGTCATCATCACCGTCATCATCGTCCTCCAGCCGTATTCGGGGCTCACGCTCCAGCGCAGCCTGCAGCGCGTGGCGGGCACCCTGCTGGGCGCGGCCCTGGCGGCGGGGCTCGTCGCGCTGGTGAGAGACCCGGTGGTCATCCTGGTGGCCATCATGGTGCTGTTCGCCTTCGCCATGAGCGTGCAGCCCATCAGCCTGCCCGCCTTCCAGGTGCTGCTCACGCCCGCGCTGGTGCTGCTCGCCGAGCTCCAGTCCGGCGACTGGGATTTGGCCGGGGTGCGCATCGTCAACACGCTGCTGGGGGGCGTGCTCGCGCTCATGGGGGCGCGGCTGTTGTGGCCCAGCCCGGAGCACCTGCGCTTCCCCGAGCAGGTGGCCTCCGCGCTGCGCGCGGACCGCGACTACCTGCGCCAGGTGGCCGCCGCGCGCTCCGACGCCGAGCCCGCCGTGCGCGAGGCCCGCCGGCGCATGGGCCTGGCGCTGCTCTCCGCGGAGGCCTCCTTCCAGCGGATGCTCACCGAGTGGAAGGGGCCCGCGCGGCAGCTCGAGCCCGTCATGGCGCTGCTCACCTACTCGCGGCGCCTGACGTCCGCGGTGACGGCGCTGTCCACCAGCGGGCGCGGGCCGGGCGCCCGGGATTTGGAGCCCGTGGCGCGCTACACCGCCGCCGTGCTGGAGGAGCTGGCCACGGCGGTGGAGCAGCGCAGGGCGCCGGGGCCGCTGCCCGCGGACTCGCCGCCCCTGGAGGGGGACGCGCTGTCCCGCACCCAGGGGGAGCGGCTGGTCCGCCAGCTCTCCGTGCTGCACCACGCGGCGGAGCGCCTGCCGCCGGTGCTGCTCACGTGAGCCGTCTTCAGATGCGGTCGATGCGCGCCACCAGCCGGCGCAGGTCCTCGTTGACGCTGGCGAACTGGGTCATGCCCTGCTCGTCCTGGAGCTGCTTGCGCAGGGCCGGCAGCGCGCCGTCGCGCACCTTCGCCGCGGCGTCCTTCGAGTCCTCCAGCAGCCAGCCCACCGCGAGGATGAGCGCCATGCGCGACTCGGTGTTGCGCTCGCCCAGGCGCGCGGCCAGGGCGCCCGCGTGCTCGGCCGAGCCGGAGCGGCCCACCTCCAGCGCCGCGCGCTCCAGCATCAGCGGGTCCGCCTTCTCCAGGCGCTGCGCCCAGCAGCCCGCGTTGCCCGTGCACGCCTGCGCTGCCTCCAGCAGCTTCGTGTAGCGGGCCAGCTGGTCCGCGCGCTTCTTGCCCAGCGCGGCCGGGTTGTCGCAGCCCTCCTCGCCCGTCTTCTTGCAGTCGGCCGCGGTGCGCGCCGGCTCGGCGGCGATGAGCTTCTGCAGGAGCGGCAGGTCCTGCCCGTCCCCCAGCATGGCCAGGCCGCGCACCGCGATTTCGCGCGTGTCGAAGTCGCCCGTGCCCGCGGCCTTCTCCAGCGCCGGCAGCGCGTCACGCCCGCCCAGCCGCGTGAGGGCGCGCACGTAGGCGTCGCGCACCGTGGGGTCCGTCTCCGTCAGCATGGCCGCCAGCGGCTTCACGGCTTCCGGCGCGCGCATGCGGGCCAGCGCGTCCGCGGCCTGCATCCGCACCAGCGCTTGAATCTGCGCGTCCGAATGCGTGAAGGACAGCTGCTTCATCAGTCCCCCCACCGCGCGCTTCTCGCGCAGGTCTCCCAGCACCGTCGCCGCCTTCATCGGATAGCTGGCGGGGTTGACGCCGTTGGACTGCGCCCACTTCAGCAGGTCCGCGTCCCGGCCCTCCAGGGCGGGCAGCAGCGCGTCCGCGGCGGGCTGGCCCAGCTGGAACAGCGCGAAGGAGCTCTCCACGTAGAAGGACTTGCCCTTGCGCTCCTTGGTCAGCATCCGCACCAGCGCCGGCGCCGCGCGCGGGTCGCCGATGTTGCCCAGCGCTTCAATGGCCTTCTTGTTGAGGAAGGGCTCCACGGTGTCGTCGGTGGCCAGCGCGATGAGCGGCTCCACGGCCTCCTTCGCCTTCATCGCGCCCAGCACCTGCACGGCCTCGATTCGCGTGTAGTTGTCCTTCGCGCGCAGCAGGGGCACCAGCGCGGGCACCGCGCGCACGTCGCCGATGGCGCCCAGCGTCGTCACCATGGCCTTGTTGGCCAGCTGCGCGGACATGTCCGCGGCGGTGGGGTCCAGCGCCGCCTTCAGCGGCTCCACCGAGTCGGTGGACTTCAGGTCGCCCAGGGCCCGCGCCAGCGCCGCGCGCACCTCGGGCTTCTTCTCGCTCGCCAGGTGCTCGTGCAGCATGGGGAGGAAGGACGGGTTCAGCTTCCCCGACGTCCGCAGCGCCTCCACCATGCGGATGCGGTCCTCCGGACGCCGCGACTGCTGGATGTTCGCCTCCCAGTACTCCGGACTTGCCGGGTCGCCTTTGCAACCTCCCAGCGTGAGGAACGAGAGCGCGACACACAACGCGGCGAGGGAGCGGAACATGCGGTCTCCTTTGCGTCTGCGGGTTTGTCCTGTCTTCCGTGTAAACCTCCTGGCACGAAGGAAGCAAACCACCCAGGTCTCCTGGGGTACGCTGGTCAACGACATGGCCGATGACTCCCAGAAGCCGACGCGCCCCTCGTATGCCCGTCGGACGTACATCCTCGACCGAGAGTTCCAGCTCAAATACATCACCCTGCTGGCCGGAATTGGCGCGGGGAGCATCCTCGTCTTCGGGCTGCTGGCGCACCGCATCCACGTGTCCGCCATCGCCTCGGAGGTGGACGGCGGCGAGTCGCTGCTGTGGCTCACGGGGCTGGGCACGGTGGGCACGGGCGTGGCGCTGGGGCTGTTCGGCCTGCTCTTCACCCACCGGGTCGCCGGGCCGGTGCACGTGATGAGCCTCTACGTGGCGGCGCTCGCCGCGGGGCGCTATCCGCGGCTGCGGCCGCTGCGCAAGGGCGACGAGCTCAAGCGCTTCTTCGAGCGCTTCAGCGAGGCGTTCGACCGCATCCGCCAGCGGGAGGCGGACGAGGCGCACGCCCTGGAGTCCGCGCTGGACGCCCTCAAGGGCACGGCTACCACCCCGGAGGCCCGTGCGGCGCTGGACACCCTGTCCGCGCTCCACGCCCGCAAGCGTCAGGCGGTGGACAATCCCACCGGCGGCACCTTCAAGTCCGTGGCCTGAGTCGCCCGCCCAGGAGAAGCGCAACCGCTATGAGCCGACCCCGCATCATCTTCATGGGCACGCCGGAGTTCGCCGTGTCGTCGCTGGCCGCCTGCTTCGAGCTGGGCGACGTGGTGGCCGTCGTCACCCAGCCGGACAAGCCCAAGGGCCGAGGCAACACGCTGGCCGCGCCGCCGGTGAAGGAGCTGGCCCTGTCGCGCGGCGTGCCCGTGCTGCAGCCGGTGAAGCTGCGCACCCCGCCGTTCTCCGAGGAGCTGCGCAAGTTCCACCCGGACATCTGTGTCGTCACCGCGTACGGGCGCATCCTGCCCAAGGACATCCTGGACCTGCCGCGCATGGGCTGCGTCAACGTGCACGCCTCGCTGCTGCCGCGCTTCCGGGGCGCCGCGCCCATCCAGTGGGCCATCGCCCACGGTGACGCGGAGACCGGCGTGTCGCTGATGGTGATGGACGAGGGCCTGGACACCGGTCCGGTGCTGGCGATGAAGCGGCTGCCGATGACGCCGGACGAGACGAGCGCCTCGCTGCACGTGAAGCTGGCCGCGCTCGGGGGCGAGGTGCTGCGCGAGTTCCTGCCGAAGTACCTCAGTGGAGAGCTGAAGCCCGTGCCGCAGCCGTCCGAGGGCATGGTGCTGGCGCCCATCATCGACAAGGACCAGGGCCGCCTGGACTTCACGAAGCCGGCGGTGGAGCTGGAGCGGCGCCTGCGCGCCTTCACCCCGTGGCCCGGCGCCTTCACCACGCTGGGCGGGAAGCTCTTGAAGGTGCACAAGGTGCGGGCAGCGGGCAGCACGGGCGCGCCCGGCGCGGTGCTCGCGGCCAACGTGGACGGCATCGAGGTGGCCTGCGGCGAGGGCTCGCTCGTGCTGCTGGAGCTCCAGCCGGAGGGCAAGCGGGTGATGAGCGCGGCGGACTTCCTGGCGGGACACAAGCTGGCGCCGGGCACCTTTCCCTTCAGTGCGAGCTAGCGCGGGGCGGGCGGTGTTGAACGTGAACGAGGGCAAGCGGGGATGGGCATGAGATTGCTGGTGTTGCACGGGCCGAACGTGAACCTCCTGGGCGTGCGCGAGGGCACGTCCGGAGGGCGGCTGTCGGACCTGGACGCCGCGCTGAAGGAGCGGGCGAAGGAGCTGGAGCTGGAGCTGAAGGTGGTCCAGTCCAACCACGAGGGCGTGCTGCTGGACACGCTCGCCGCCGAGCGCGAGGCGGTGGATGGCATCCTCATCAACCCCGCCGGCCTCTTCGGCTCGTACGCGCTGAAGGAAGGGCTGGAGGCGGTGGGGCTGCCCGCGATTGAAGTCCTCCTGCGCCCGCCGGCCCGCGAGTCCGTGGTGGGCGAGGCGTGTGTCCTCCAGGTGCACGGCACGCAGGGCGGCTTCGAGCCGTACCTCCAGGCGCTCGACACCTTCGCCAGCGGCGTCTTCACGCCGGAGCAGGAGGGGCCGAAGAAGACGCTCGGCCGGAAGAAGGACGAGCCCGCCCCGAAGGCGGCCGCGCCCGCGGCGAAGCCCGTGCCGATGTCGCTGGTGAAGTCCGTGGGCTCGACGGCGAAGTCGCTGGCCCGTGCCGCGGAAGCCGGCGGGTCCACGAAGACGCTGGGCCGCAAGCTGGCCCCCGTGAAGGAGGAGGCGGCGGAGGCCCGTCCGGGGAAGACGCTGGGGCGGGGCGCGAAGTCCCCCTCGCCCGCGTCGGACCTGCTCACGCGGGCGCTGGTGCGGCAGAAGATTTCCGACCGGCTGGCGGGCAAGCTCACCCCGGCCGAGCTGGCCGCCTGGGCGCGCACGCAGTACCAGGCCGTGCAGCGCGGCGCCCCCGCCGAGAGCGGGCACCGGGAGCTGCTGGAGGAGAGCCTCCAGAGCCTCACCCTCTCCACGCTGCCCGCGACGCGGCTCTCGGATGAGCAGCTCGTGGATATGCTGACCCGGCTGGACGAAGGATGAACGCGCGCGCACTGGCCATCAACGTCCTGTCGCGCGTGCGCGCCACGGACGCGTACCTCAACGTGGTGCTGGACACGCTCCTGTCCGAGTCCCCGCCGAAGGACCCGCGCGACGCCGCGCTCGTCACCGAGCTGGCGTACGGCAGCACGCGCCGGCAGCTCGCGCTGGACTACGCCATCACCCGCTTCGCCGACCGCAAGCTGGACGCGCTGGAGGACAAGGTGCTGGCGGCGCTGCGCATCGGCGCCTACCAAATCTTCCACACCCGCGTGCCCGCGCGCGCGGCGGTGGCGGAGACGGTGCAGGCCCTCAAGGAAGTGGGCCTCGCGCGCGCGGCGGGCTTCACCAACGCAATCTTGCGCAAGCTCGCGGACCTGCCGGGGCCGCCGCTGCCTCCGACGTCGGACATGGTGGAGCACCTGTCCGTGCGCGAGAGCCACCCGCGCTGGCTGGTGGAGCGGTGGATTCGCCAGTTCGGCCGCGAGCGCGCCGAGTCCATGCTGGTGGCGAACAACCAGTCCCCCGCGGTGGTGGTGCGCGCCAACACCGCGAAGGTGACGCGCGACGCGCTGCTCGCCCAGTTCCAGGAAGCGGGCGTGGACGCGAAGGCCACCACGGTGTCCCCGGTGGGCATCACCCTGCCGCCGGTGGGCCGGGTGGAGGACCTGTACGGCTACGCGGAGGGGCTGTGGCAGGTGCAGGACGAGGCCGCCCAGCTCGTCGGCGTCTACGGCGCGATTCCGGAGACGGCGCGCGTGCTGGACGCGTGCGCCGCCCCGGGCGGCAAGGCGTGCCACCTGGCGCAGGAGCACGAGGTGGTGGCGGTGGACCTCCACGCGAACAAGCTCCGCAAGATTGACGCCGAGGCGAAGCGCCTGGGCCTCACCGGGCGGCTGAAGGCCTACGCGCACGACGCGGCGGAGCCCTTCCCGGAAGCGTGGGGCGAGTTCCACGCCGTCCTCGTGGACGCGCCGTGCTCCGGGCTGGGCACGCTGCGCCGCCACCCGGAGCTGCGCTACCGCCGCAAGGAGGAGGACCTCTCCCGGCTGGCCACGCTGCAGCGGCGGATTCTGGAGAACTGCCAGGAGGCGGTGCCCGGCGGGGGCCTGCTGGTGTACGCGGTGTGCACGGTGGAGGCGCAGGAGGCGCAGGACCAGGTGGAGATGTTCCTGCGCAGCCACCCGGAGTGGACGGCGGAGCCGCCGGTGCTGCCCGGGCTCAAGCTGCCGCTGACACAGGCGTACCTGCGCACGCTGCCGGGGCCGGAGGGCTTCGACGGGTTCTTCGCCGCGCGCCTCCGGAAGCTCTACTGACTGAAAGCCCTACCGAGGCGTCACGCCTCGTCGGCGGAGGGCAGGCTGGCGGCGGCCTTGAAGGCCTCCAGCACCGCGGCGGACGCGCGGTCCAGGTACTTGCCCTTGCGGATGAGCAGGCCGATGGGGCGCGACACGGGCCCCTCGGCGAAGGGCTTGGCCACCAGCGAGCCGGCCTTCACCTCGCTCTGGGACGTGGAGATGGGGAGGATGGCGACGCCCAGCCCCATCTCCACCGCCCGCTTGATGGTCTCCACGTTGTCCATCTCCATCACCGGGTTGATGTCGATGTTCTTCTCGCGGAAGAGCCTGTCCAGCGCCTTGCGCGTGGGCGCCTCGCGGTCGAAGGCGATGAAGGGCACGCCGGACAGCGCGGTGAGGCTCACCTTCTGCTTGGTGGCGAAGGGGTGGTTGGGCGCGCAGACCACCGCCAGCTTGTCGTCGCGGAACGGGAGGATGTCCACGCCCGCGCGCGGCTGCGGATACGCGACGATGCCAATCTCGGCCGCGCCCAGAATCACGTCGTCGTACACCTGGTCGTTGCGCCGGTAGTTCAGGCGCATGTTCACCTTGGGGTGCGCCTTGAGCAGCTGCTTCTGCACCGCGTTCAGCTCGTGCAGACCCACCGAGTAGATGGTGGACACCGTGCTGGTGCCGGCCACCTCGGTGGCCTGCTCGCGAATCTCCTGCTCCACCTCCGCGAAGCGCGCGAGGATTTCCTTGCACCCGCGGAACAGCCGCTCGCCCGCGGGCGTCGGCGTCACCTGCCGCGCGCTGCGCGAGAGCAGCTTCTGCTCGTAGCGGTTCTCCAGTGCGCGGATCTGCTGGCTCACCGCGGACTGCGTCACATGGTTGAGCTGCGCGGCGCGGGAGAACGAGCCCGTCTCGACCACGTCGCAGAACATCTTCAGGGATTCGAGCTGCATAAGGTCGCCTCCTACTCCCAAACCTAATGATTAGGCCAGAATTAATTAGCTTGCCTACCGGGCGCCGCGAAATGACCTTACCGGGCCCGGGCCTGCCCGGCCGTTCAGGGCGCGGGAGGGCGGGGGCGCAGGAGGACGAAGAGGGACGCGCCGAGGGCGGTGAGGGCGCCGCCGCTGAGTGCCTGCATGCGGCCCACTTCGCGGGTGGCCTGCTGGAGCAAGTCGCACTCGGGGCCGGACAGGCCGGCGCAGTCCACGGCGGTGAAGAGGGCGCGCAGGCCCGCGGCCAGCAGGCCGAGTCCCCCGAGCAGCAGGCCGCCGCACAGCCCCAGCGCGGCCGAGCGGCCGACAGACGAACGCCGTGGAGGGCAGGGCTCCGGAGGGGAGGGCATGGGGCCGCTATAGCCCCGGGGCGGGGGCGGGCTCAACGGGGAGGGGGCGGCCCGCGTATGCTGCCGGGCCATGCGAATCCTCTACGGTGTCGTCGGCGAAGGCATGGGCCATGCGACGCGCTCGCGCGTGCTGCTCGAGGAGCTCACCAAGGAGCACGAGGTCCACATCGTCGTCTCCGGCCGGGCCCAGGACTACCTCAAGAAGCGCTTCCAGAACGTGCACGGCATCTGGGGCCTGACGCTGGCGTACGAAGGCAACTCGGTGAGGAAGCTGCAGACGGTGCTGCAGAACGTGTCGGGCGCCTTGAAGGGACTGCCGCAGAACATCCGCCAGTATTTCGACCTGGTGGATGACTTCAAGCCGGACGTGGTGGTCAGCGACTTCGAGACGTTCAGCTACCTGTTCGCGAAGACGCACCGGCTGCCCGTCATCAGCGTGGACAACATGCAGGTCATCAACCGCTGCCAGCACGAGCCGGAGCTGCTGGCCGGGTACGAGGACAGCTTCGAGACCTCGCGGGCCATTGTGAAGGCGAAGCTGCCGGGCGCCTTCCACTACCTCGTCACCACGTTCTTCTATCCGCCGGTGCGCAAGCGCCGCACCACGCTGGCACCGTCGATTCTGCGGCCGGAAATCCTGGAGGCGAAGTCGGAGCCGGGCGAGCACCTGCTCGTGTACCAGACGGCGACGACGAACACGGCGCTGCCGGACATCCTCAAGGCCGCGGGCATCCCCTGCCGCGTGTACGGGCTGCGCCGGGACATCACCGAAGATTTGGTGGACGGCAACCTCACGTACCGGCCCTTCAGCGAGAAGGGCTTCATCGACGATTTGCGCACGGCGCGCGGCGTGGTGGCCAGCGGCGGCTACACGCTGATGAGCGAGGCGGTGTACCTGCGCAAGCCGGTGCTCAGCGTGCCGCTGGTGGGCCAGTTCGAGCAGGTCATCAACGCGCTGTACCTGGAGAAGCTCGGGTACGGGATGTACGTGAAGGAGCTGTCCGTGGACGCGCTGAAGGAGTTCCTCCAGCGCGTCCCCCGGTGCCAGGAAGCCCTCAAGGGCTACGAGCAGGAGGGCAACACGAAGATGCTGTCCGCCCTGCGCGAGCAGCTCGCCCTGGCGTACGAGCACCGCGGCCACTGGGCCATGGAGCGCGCGGAGATGGACGCGAAGGACTGACTAGGACTGCACCGGCGGGAGGGCCTCGCCCTCGTTCTCCGCCATCTGGAGCAGTTCCTGGTTCGACAGCTCGTCGGCGGACTGCTGGAGGGTGTCGCCCAGCCCGTCCAGCTCCTCCGCCGACGCGACGCCAGTCAGGCGGGGGAAGAGCTTCTCCTCCTCTTCCTTCACGTGGTGCTGCACCGACTGCTGGAGCCTGGCCAGCTCCGAGTCCAGCCTCGGGTCATTGCGCTTGGACTGGAGCAGGTTCGCGATGAGCCGCTTCACCTCCGAGTGCTCCTGGAGGGAGTGGTCCACCATGTCCTGGATGCCCTTGCTCCGGGCGAAGGGATAGAAGTGCTGCTCCTCGATGCGCGCGTGGAGGGTGAGCTTCTCGGCCAGCTGCCCGAGCAGGCTGACCTTCTCGCCCGGCTTCGCCGCCCGGACGGCGCGCTCGAACAGCACGTCCACTTCGCGATGCTGCTGCTTCAGCAGGTCAATGGCATTCATTCGTGGCTCCAATCGGGTTCGAGGTGGGGAGGGCGGCGGGGCGGGGTGCCTCAGTGGAGGGGCACCTCGTTCTCGTTGTTGCGCTCGGCCGCACGGCGCGTCAGCTCGGTGAGCCAGGACCGGGTGAGCGGCGTCTCGCTCTCGCTGCCCCGGACGCGGTCCGGGTTGCTGTCCTGTGGCAGGGAGCGGTTGACGAAGGCGGAGAGCGTGGCGGTGAGGGTGGGCGCGAGGGCCCGGCCCAGGGCGCCCAGCTTCGCCGGCAGGCCCACCAGCGCCTCCGCGTCACCGCGCTGACAGGCCTCCAGGATTTTCCGCGCCGCCGTCTCCGCGTTCATGGACATGAAGGGGATGGAGTCCCCCACGGTGAACCACGCGTATTCCTTTTCGTGGTTGCCCTTGAAGTACGAGTTGCGCGGGCTGCCGGTGCGCAGCAGGCCGGGGCACACCGTCGTCACCAGGATGCCGTCCTGCCGCAGCTCGGCGCGCAGCCCGTCCGACAGCCCCACCAGCGCGAACTTGCTCGCCGCGTACGGCACCAGGTGGGGGATGCTCACCTTGCCGCCCACGGAGGAGATGTTGACGATGCGGCCCTGTCCGCGCCGCTTCATCTCCGGCAGCACCGCCAGCGTCGTGTACAGCGGCGCCCACAGGTGCGTGTCCATGGCCTCGCGGAAGTCCTCCAGCGTCATCGACTCCAGCGGGCCCACCTGGATGACGCCCGCGTTGTTGATGAGGACGTCCACCACGCCGAAGCGCTCGTGGATGGCGGCCACCATGGCCTCCACCTGCACCTGGTCCCTCACGTCACAGGGAATGGCCAGCACCTCGCCGCCGCTGCGCTCCAGTTCCTCGCGCGCGCGCTCCAGCGTGGCCTCCTCGCGGGCGCAGATGGCCACCCGCGCCCCCTCCCTCACGAGCTGTCGCGCCATCACCAGCCCCAACCCCCGGGAGCCGCCGGTGATGAGCACCGTGCGGCCGGCGAACTGGAAGCGCGGCTTGAGCATCCTGCGCAGCCCCAGGGCCGCGCCGACACCGGCGGCGGCCAGCGTCCCCAGGGAAATGCGGGAGGCGTCCTTGTCCTTGCGGCGATCTGCCATGTGCGGTTCTCCGTGTGGCGGGTGCGCGAAGGCCCCGGCGTCAGGGCCCGGGGGCGGCGGCCGAGGTGTCGTACCGGGTGAAGCGGTCCAGCACCTGGCGCACGTGGTGCGCGCCGTTGCGCCCGGTGAAGTGGTGGCGCAGCCGGCCCGCCTCCCCGTCGAACACGAGCCACGCCGGCGTCTGCGTCACGCCGTAGGCCTGGGCCATGGAGCCGTCGTCCACGGCGATGGGGTGCGTCAGGTCATGCTTGCGCGCGAAGGCCTCCACCGCGTTGGTGTCGCGCAGCTCCTTCTCGGAGTGCGTGACGTCCACGCTGATGACGCGCAGGCCCCGCGGGGAGAACTCTCCGATGAAGCGCTTCAGCTCATCGAAGTCCGAGACGGTCTGCGCGTCCTTCATGGTGAAGAAGTGGAGGAGGACGGGTAGTTCATCCAGCTCCGAGACATGGACCGGGGCGTTGACCCAACCGCCATCCGGGTCCAACAGTTTGATGGGGATGTCGAGCGTCGGCATGCGGGCTCCCACGAGTGGGCTTCAGGAGGACGCGACTCAAGCTATGCATCGGCCGGCGCCGTCCTCCCCCCAAGACGCCTCCGAGGACGCTCGCCTGCCCGGACGGCACGGGCCCTGGTCCAGGCGAAGCTCCGCCCCGGGGACAGTGGCCGCGCCTCGCAAGGCCGCTGGACGCCCGGCGCCGGAGAGGGCAGACAGGCGGGCCATGCGCATCCCCGACTTCAAGCTGGAGCGGTACTTCGCGCGGTACGAGTTCTCCGCGCCCTACCTGCTGTGCTCGTCGGACCTCGAGGGCTGGCGACTGAAGGACTTGCTGGCGCTCGCGGACCCGGACGCCCTGGCCCGCTGGGAGGGGCTGACGCTGGGCTACACGGAGTCCACCGGCCTGCCCGCCCTGCGGCAGGAGCTCGCCGCCCTCTACCCGGGCCTCGCGGCCGAGGACGTGCTCACCTTCGCCGGCGCGCAGGAAGCCGTCTTCGTGCTGATGAACGTGCTGCTGGGCCCGGGCACGCACGCCGTCGTCACCTGGCCGGGCTACCAGTCCCTCTACGAAGTCGCGCGCGCCACGGGCGCGGAGGTGACGCTGCTGCCGCTGCGCGAGGAGGACGGCTGGGCGTTGGATTTGGACGCCCTCCGCCGCGCGCTGCGGCCGGACACGCGCCTGCTGGTGGTGAACTTCCCGCACAACCCCACCGGCGCGCTGCCGGACCGGGCGACGTTCGACGCGCTGTGCGCGCTGGCCGACGAGCGCGGCATCTACCTCCTGTCCGACGAGGTGTACCGCCTGCTGGAGTACGACGCGCGCGACACGCTGCCCTCCGCCGCCGAGCGCACGCCGCGCGGCATCAGCCTGGGCGTCATGTCCAAGGCGATGGGACTGGCGGGGCTGCGCGTGGGGTGGCTTGCCTGCCGCGACGCGGACGTGCTGCGCCGGTGCATGGCGTTCAAGGACTACACCACCATCTGCAACAGCGCCCCCAGCGAGGTGCTCGCGCTGATGGCGTTGCGCGCGAAGGAGCAGGTGCTCGCGCGCAGCCGCGGCATCCTCGCCGCGAACCTCGCGCTGCTGGACGCCTTCTTCGCGCGCCACGCGGACACCTTCCGCTGGGTGCGCCCGCGCGCCGGCAGCGTGGCCTTCCCGCGCCTGCTGCGCGACACGCCCGTGGCCCGCTTCACCGAAGAGCTCGTCGCGCGCGAGGGCGTGCTGCTCCTGCCCGGTGACGTCTACGACTTCCCCGGCAACCACTTCCGCCTGGGGTTGGGCCGCCTCAACCTCCCCGACGCCCTCGCCCGTCTGGAGCGCTACGTCATCGCCACGCGCTGACGCCGACGCACGCGGCCAGAGCCCTGGTGCGTCAGCGTCATTGTGTGACGCGACGTGTCAGTTCTTTCCCGCACTTCAAGATTTCCGTGACCTCGACCTTTTACAGCCCGACGTCCTAGAGTGTGCGCTTCCCCGCCCGGTCCCCCACCGTGCAGGGTCTTCCCTCATCTCGGAGCGAGGCGCTCAATATGAAGAAGTTCATCGGTATGGCCGTTGCCGCCGCCACGTTGCTGGCGGGCACGGAGGCCGCCGCCACCAACTACACGCTGTGGATTCACGGCCGTAACGGTGGTTCGACGCAGGCCGGCAACTACAACGACTTCAGCTATTGGGGCCCCTCCACCACCGCGGCCGGGGTGAACAAGAAGGCCGTCAACTGGGATGGCCGGCAGCGCATCGGCGGGCAGAACTACCGCGTGCGTGACGCGCTGGACTGTTTCTGCACCGGCGCCAACTGGTGCTACATCGCCGCGCACAGCGCCGGCGACCTGCAGATCGGCTACGCGCTGTCGCTGTACGGTGGCTCGGCGCGTTACAAGAAGAACGCGGTGCCCAACTCGAGCGGCGTGTGTGGCAACACGGACGGCACCACGCAGACGGGCTGGAACATCAAGTGGGTGGACGTGGCGTCCGGCGCCGGCGGCGGCAGCGAGCTGGCGGACGTGGGCGAGTGGGCGGTGAGCGAGCCGCTGGTGAGCGACCTGGTCACCACGACGGCGCGCGCCATGTACAACCACAACACCACGCGCAACATCTGGTTCTACATGTTCGCGGGCGCCAAGGGCACGGCGTACTCCGGCATCCTCCCGGGCCAGGACGACGAGGCGGTGTCCTACCACTCGACTGGCGGCGTGTCCGGCAGCTCGGGCAGCTCGCAGTGCAACCCCGGTGACTGGTTCTGCGGCGGCACGCTGAACACCGGCACCGCGGCGTGCAGCGACGGCAAGGCGAAGTGGAGCTACCACTCGGTGGACCTGCGCGATGACGGCGAGGCCTACAACCACTACGCCAACGGCAACTGGGGTGGCATCGTCGCCAAGGTCCGCGAGGACATGGTGAACTACGCTCGCTGAGCCTCGCCCCCCCGAAGCGATATGACTGCTCCCGGCACCGTCCCTCCTCCTGTTTCCCGCTCCCGCCGCGCCCGGTGGGCCCTCGTCTTCATCCCCGTGGCGCTGGGGTTGCTCGGGTGGTGGTGGACGGGGGATGGCGGTGCCGGCGCGTCATCCACCGCGAGCGCCTCCACGTCTGCGGACGAGGCGGCGCGTGCCGGTGGGCCACCGGAAGCTCCCGGGAAGCTCGCCGGTGGGCAGGGCAGGGCGGCCCATGAAGCGCCCCTGGCGGCGGGCGCCGCGCAGGCGGGCGCGACGGACCCGGAGGTCGCCGAGCGCGAGGCCCGGCGCACGCTGTGGGAGCAGCGGCTGGAGCGGGCGAAGCGCACGCTGGACACGTACGTGGCCGCCACGCGCTACCCGCCGGACTCGCGCCCCAGCCGCGAGCAGCCGGACCAGATGGACCTGGCCGAGCCGGAGCGCACGCGCCCGCTGAGCCGCGACAACCAGGACGTGCAGCTGAAGCTGAAGCAGGACCGCGTCTTCGTCGTCGGTGACGAGACGGTGCACTTCTTCGTCTCCTGCGAGGACGCGCAGCGCGCGCCCAGGCCCTGCCAGGTGGTGTCCGCCACCGCGCACGAGGCCGAGCACATGACGGGCGGCGCCGCGGCGGCCGCCGTGCCGCTGGCCTTCGTGGACAACGGCGCCGGAGGCGACTCGCTCGCGGGCGACGGCATCTTCACCGGCAGGCTCCAGCCGTCGAAGCAGGGCTTCCCGATGTTCTCCGGCACGCTGCGCGTCGACGTGCGCGTGAGCTCCGGCACGTCGCAGGGGGCGGCCTTCTTCGACGTCCTCTACACCCCGTCTCCGCCGGCGCTGTTCACCGGCCAGGTGCGCGAGGTGGTGGAGGCGGGCTCACTCCAGCTCTACCTCGGGATTCAGGTCCGCAAGGCCGGACGGTACGTGGTGGCGGGCCGCGTGGACGACGAGAGCGGCGTGCCCTTCGCGCACGTGTCCTTCAACGAGGAGCTGAAGGAGGGGCCGCAGGAGGTGAAGCTCACCGTCTTCGGCAAGCTGGTGCTGGACGAGGTGCCCACCTTCCCGCTGAAGCTGCGCGACGTGGAGGGCTTCCTCCTCAAGGAGTCCGGAGACCCGGACCGCGAGCTGATGACCAGCCTGCGCGGCTACGTCCACACGACGAACGAGTACGCCGCCTCCACCTTCTCCTCCGCCGAGTGGCAGAGCGAGGAGCGCATGCGCTACGTGCACGAGCTCACCAAGGACGTGGACGAGGCCCAGGCGCAGCTCGACGCGGCGCGGGCCGACGCCAAGGCTCCCTGAAGGGCTTCAGCTCTCGGACGTCACGGACGGCTGCGGAGCGGGCTCACCCGGAGCGGCGGCGCCCAGGTCGACGGTGGCCTGGGCTGGCGGCTCCACCTCGAACGAGTCGGCCACCGCCTCCACGGCCTGCGACGCGAGCGCCGCGGCCACCGGCGCGCTGGCGGCCGCGGGGTTGGCGGCGAGCGGGGCCAGCACGCCGGCCAGGGCCGCGTCACTCACGGAGGGCTCCTCCGGCACCATCGAGCCCAAATCGTTCGTGTCCGCGAGGAACTCGTCCGGACCGGCGGGCCGCACGGCGGGGTCCAGGAACTCAGGCGGGACGTGGTTGGCGTCGTCGAGCGCGTCCATGCCGACGTCGTCGATGGCGTCCACGGCCTGGGGCGTCGTCGCGGCGCTCGCGCCGGAGATGCCGGCCGGCCCTTCCTCGAAGATGTCGTCCAGGCCCAGCTCGAGCACGGGGTCCGAGGGGCCCGCGGAGCCGGGCGGGTCCAGCATGAAGAGCAGGTCCTCCGGCTCCACCACGCTGGGCGTGGAGGTGTCCAGGTTCTGCAGCTCCCACGCGGCCTCGTCGGGCGACAGCAGGTCCTCCATGCCCGCCGAGTCCAGGCCCCGGCCCCGGCCGCCCGACGCCGCCGACGCGCCGCCGGAGCGCTCCTGGGGCGCGCCCAGCGACGACGGCAGCTGCGAGCCCAGCATCTGCGCATAGCGCGAGCGCGTGCCCGCGGCCTCGAAGGAGCTCTCCCCGGAGAACACGCGCAGCTGCTCCGGCGTGGGCCCGGACGACGAGGCGCGGCCCGTGAAGTCGGACGCATCCGCGGCGAGCGGCGCGCCCAGGTCCTCTCCGTCCACCTGGAAGTCGCTCTGGTCGGAGTAGCCGCGACGCACGGGCGCCACCGGCTGCAGCGGCTCGCGCGGGGTGAGCGGCGTGACGGGCTCCGTCTCCACCTCCAGCCGGGTGCGGGAGATGGAGGAGGAGATGCCGGACAGCACGCGACGGATGGATGACATCAGGCACCCCACGCGGCACGCACGAGTGGCCGCATCGGGATTGTCGCGCGGTCGCCAGGAAAGTTGCCAGGGCCTCCAACGACCTGGCGTGTCACCCGGGGCGTGCCGGGCCCCATCGAGTCGATCAGTCCGGCCGTCATTCCGTTCAGATGTTCAATTCCAGTCCGGGCCCCGCGAAGTGGGGTGTCTACCCCACGCCCAGGTGCGCGTTGATGGATGGAAGGCGCTCGCAGCGTCGGCCAGCGGACGGGTGGGGCTTGGATGTCGGGGTCCTGTGGCACTCACACTCCAGCAGTTCCCAGAACGGAGGTATCCGTTCTGGAGCCCGACCGGGGGAGCGGGCGCTGGCCTCCCGCTTGCTGGGGGAGAGGCCCGAGGAGGCAGTCATGAGAATGGACAGCGCGGGACAGAGCCACATTGGCCGGCGGCCGCACAACGAGGATGCGTTCTGCGTCCTGCCGGAGCTGGGGCTGTTCGTCGTGGCGGATGGGCTGGGCGGACAAGAGGGTGGAGAGGTGGCCAGCCGGTGTGTGGTGGACACCTTCGTGGGCTTCGGCCTGCGCCTGGAGCAGGACCGGGACTCCACGTGGCCCACGGTGCCGGACCCGGGGCGCAGCCGGGAGGAGAACCTGTTGTCGGCGTGCTCGGCGCTGGCGCAGCGCAACCTGCAGGCGCAGCGCGTGGGCCGCCTGAGGGAGATGGCGTCCACGGTGGTGGCCCTGGCGGTGAGCGAGCACGGCGCGGCCGTGGCCCACGTGGGTGACAGCCGGCTGTACCGGCTGCGCGCGGGCAAGCTGGAGATGCTGACGCGGGACCACTCGCTCATCGAGGAGCTGCGCGAGGCGGGCATGGAGCCGCCGGGCGGCGCGGGGAACCTGAGGCACCTCATCACCCGCGCGCTGGGCACGGACAACGCGGAGCCCACGGTGCAGCGGCTGCGCCCGGAGCCCGGGGACGTGTTCCTGCTGTGCTCGGACGGGCTCTACGAGCCGCTGGGCCTGGACGGGCTGATGCGGCGCCTGACGCTGTCCTCGGCGCGCGAGGTGTGTGACGCGCTCGTCGCGGACGCGTACGAGGCCGGTGGAAAGGACAACATCACCGCCGTGGTGCTGCGCGTCCCGGCGGAGGCGTGAGCGTCAGAAGCCCACGCCGAAGGAGAGGCTGGCCGAGGGCAGCCACGTGTCCTGGGGCTTCACCAGCTCCGGGGCATGTGGCAGCCAGGCCATGCCCAGGTTGAAGTCGCCCACCAGCTCGAAGCCGGAGGCCAGCGGGCGCAGGTAGCGCAGCCCCACGCCCAGCTCCGGCCCCGTCGTGGACACGCGGCGTGCGTCCGTGCCGGAGAACTGGAAGCCCGGGTCGTCCTCGCCCACCTGCGCCTCGGCCATGCCCGCGGACGCGAAGGGCTGGAGGGTGCCCCAGTCCTCGGCGTCCAGGGACAACAGGCGCAGCTTGGCGCGGAAGTGCGCCACCTCCGGCTCCGGGTCTCCGTGCAGGAATCCACTGCCCGTGCCGCAGCCTTCCACGGAGAGGACGGACACCGGCGACAGCTCCAGGCACAGCTCGGGCCGGCCGTTGCCGTTGGCCGTGGAGCCTCCGACGCGGAGGTTGCCGAAGTTGCGCGGCGAGGGAGCGGGCTCCGCCTTCGCCCGGACCTCGGCCTGGGCTTCCTCGGCCCGGAGCCCTGTGGGCGAGAGGGCGAGCAGGGCCATGGCCGGAAGCAGGGAGGGCGGGCGCATGGCGCACACGGGAGCGCAGGGGTTGTGCCCCCGTCAATGCGGCGTCGCGGACAGTGTCGCCGTGTTGGCGCACGGTTGGAGATCCACGGACGACCGTGAACGTCACCTGGATGAGGGCGACCCGTGGCGCCCTGTCGGGTCCACCAGGGTCATTCAGACCTCCTGGCAACGTCTGATTTCAGTGCTCACCCCTCAACAATGGCATACGGGTCGGGGTAGGCTTGGCGGTACCTCCTCGTGCTCCCCTCCCTGGCTTCGCAGCGAATGACGTACAGCCTTGCCACGCGCTTGTCTGTGGCCGTCACCCTGGTCCTCTTCGTCCTCACCCTCGTGAGCGTCGCGCTCACGGCGGCCGTGGTGGGGGCCGGCTCGGGGACGTTCTCCTTCGGCACCCTGCTCTGGCTCCTCTTCCTGAACGGCGCGCTCGCGCTGGCCGCGGGAGCGGGGGTCTTCATGCTGATCCGCCGGATGATGGCGCCGCTGCGCGAGCTGACCGCCGCCACGGCCCACGTGGTGGCGGAGGGCGACTTCCGCGGCACGCTGGAGGTGCGCTCGCAGGACGAGATTGGCCAGATTGCCGGGTCCTTCTCGGCGCTGATGGCGCAGCTGCGCACGATGCTGCTGGCGCTGCGCGCCTCGTCCGAGCGGCTGGAGGCCGCCGCCACGCACCTCACCGAGTCCGCGTCGGTGCAGAACGAGGCGGTGGGGCAGCAGGCGGTGGCGCTGCACGAGACGCAGCTGGCGGCGCAGCAGCTCCAGGAGGCCTCGAAGGCGGCGGCGAAGCGGGTGGAGGCCATCCAGCGCGAGGCGCAGCGGGCCACCGAGTTCGGCCGGGCGGGCGAGGAAGCGGTGTCCGGCAGTGTGGGCGGGCTCACCCACATCCGCTCGCACGTGGAGCAGATGGGGCGGACCATCTCCGAGCTGCACCAGCGCACGCGGCAGGTGGGGGACATCACCCGCACGGTGAAGGACCTGGCGGACCAGTCCAACGTGCTGGCCCTGAATGCCTCCATCGAGGCGGCGCGCAGCGGCGAGACGGGTCGCTCGTTCGCGGTGGTCGCGCGGGAGATGCGCTCGCTGGCGGACCAGTCCGCGGGTGCGACGACGCGGGTGCAGGCCATCCTGGGTGACATCGGCCGGGCCATCTCCGACGCCGTGCGCACCAGCGAAGGGGGCGCGCGCGAGGTGGAGGGTGGCCTGGAGCAGGTGCGCGCCGCGGGCGAGAGCCTGCGCTCGCTGGCCACCATCATCCAGACCAACGGCCAGACGGTGCGCAGCATCGCCGATGCCGTCAGCCAGCAGGACGCCGGCATCGCGGAGCTGTTCGCCGCGCTCAGCTCGATGGCGGACCTGGCGGACCAGATTGTCGAGCGCATGGCCGACAGCGAGCAGGCCGCCATCCAGCTGTCCACCGCGTCCAGCGAGCTGGGCGCCATCGTCGGGCGCTACCAGCTCTGAGCGGCACGGTCCGGCTCAGGGCCGCGGCGCCGCCCGACCCGAGCGGGAGTTGCCGCCGCCCGCGCTCACCCAGCCGGTGGCCGCGGGCCCGGTGGGCACGGACAGGTCGAAGGCGCGGATGCTCATGCGCCGCGTCCAGTCATTGCTCGCGAGCCAGTTGGTCCACGCGCCCAGCACCACGCGCCCCGTGTGCAGCGCGGGCGGGGTGATGTAGGGCGCCCTGCCCGGCAGCGCGCACGCGGCCAACTCCCGCCCGTCGTCCACCGCCAGCTCCCGCAGGAACGAGTCGCTGGACGAGTCATCTCCCACGCAGCTGTTGCTGTCCTCGCAGCCCTCCGGGGCCGGGCGGTCCACGAGGAGCAGCGAGCCGCGCCCGGTGAGCAGCGGCGACATGGGCCACGCGCCCACGGCCCGGTGCCAGCGCGGCGAGCCGTCCTCCGGGCTCAGCCCGTAGAGGAACGTGCGGCCGGGATGCTGCTGCGTCGGGCAGCCCGCGCCGGTGCACGGCGGGGCCGGGAGGAAGAGCGAGCTCCCCTGGAGCGCCACGCGCCCATGGGCGGAGCTGGACAGGCCGAGCGAGAAGTAGCCGTCCACCATCGTCGCGGTGGCCAGCGTGGCGACCGGCGCTCCCGTGGCCGCGTCGGCCACCTCGGCGCGGTCCAGCACGAGCCTGCCGCCCTCCACCGCGGAGGGCCGGAGCTCACCCGCGCGGCGCACCTGCCAGCGCGGCTGGCCTTCCGGCGTGTACGAGAAGAGCGTCGTCTCCCCGGCCGTGGCATCGAAGGAACCGCCGTAGACGTTGCCCTCCGCGTCCAGCACCACGGGCGTGCGCAGCGCGGGTGTCAGCGCCGTCCACGCCACCGCGCCCGTGTCCGCGCGCAGCGCCACGAGCAGCGTCTTCCCGTCCACGTCCTCGAAGGTGTTCCGCAGCACCGCGAGCACGTACGGCGAGCCGAGCGACACGGAGTCGATGAGGAACATCCGGGCCTCCTGCGGGTCCTCGGTGCGCAGCTTCGCGAGGTCGGCGCTCCACAGCTCGCGGCCATCCTCGAGCGCCTGCGCGGAGAGGGTGGTGTTCCCGGACGTCAGGTAGAGGCTCGCCGGGTCCACCGCGTGTACGGCCGTGAGCCCGCTCCGGGGCAGCAGGAGCCGGTAGCGGATGGCGCCGTCGCGCGTGGCGGAGACGAGGTGGCACTGGAGCTGGCTCGGGTTCTTGTCGGACCAGTACGAGCTTTCGCACTCCGTCCAGTACGTCCGGCCGTCCGCGTCCATCGTCCCGCGGAAGTCCACGCTCTGGTCCCACGCGGCGTCGTAGCTCCACGCCAGCCGCGCCGTGCCGTCCGGCCCCGAGCAGGCCGCGGGCGGTGTGGGCTCGTCGGGCACACCGGCGTCTCCAGGCGCGGGCTCCTCGGCGGGAGGCTGCTGCTCCGCCACCGGGTCTCCCGCTTCCGCGGGAGGCGTCTCGGCCACGGGCGTCCCTTCCTGCGCGGGTGCTTCCGCCGCCGCCCCTCCACCGTGCTCCGCCGAACAACCCGCCCACACACACACGCCCAGCACCGCACCCCACCACCGCCTCACGCCCTACCTCCTCATCGCGAAGCACCCGTTGCCGTCCGGGCGATGGCGGAGACTGGGGATGAGGTGCCCGGTGCGCAACAGGCCCGGCCACGAGTGGCGGCCGGGCAGCCAGTCAGGCGGATTGGGAGTGAAGTGTCAGCCCTGCTCGCCGCCGTCGATGGCGTACGCGGCGCCGGTGATGCCGCCCGCCGCGTCCGACGCGAGGAACACGCAGAGCGCGGCCACTTCCTCCGGCTGGATGATGCGGCCCATGGCGTTCATCGACGCGAGCGTCTCGCGGGCCTGCTCGTCGGTGCGGCCGGTGCTCTTGCTGATGGCGGCGGTGGCGTTGGTGAACATGTCCGTCTCCACCCAGCCCGGGTTCACCACGTTCACCGTCACCTGCTTCTTCGCGTACTCCGCCGCCAGCGCGCGCGACAGGCCCAGCAGCGCGTGCTTGGACGCGCAGTACGCGGACGTGTACTTCACCCCGCGCGTCGCGGCCATGGAGCCGATGTTGATGACGCGTCCGCCGCCCGCCTGCGCCATGGCCGGCATCAGCTCGCGGCAGAGGATGAAGGGCGCGGTGACGTTGACGGCCATGACGCGCGCCAGGTCCTCCGTGCGCGTCTTCGTCAGCGGCGCGGACACGGTGATGCCGGCGTTGTTCACGAGCACGCGCGGGGCGCCGTCCGCGAGGATGGTCTTGCTGATGGCGAGCAGGGCCGCCTCGTCCGCGACATCCACCGCGTGAGGCCGGATGTTGTCGCCGCCCTCGGCGCGCAGGGACGCCAGCGCGTCCGCCGAGCGTGCCAGGGCCCAGACTCCATGGCCCTCGCGAGCGAAGGCCAGCGCCACGGCACGGCCGATGCCCCGGCTCGCGCCCGTCACCACCACAGTCTTGCGGGTTGTCGTCATGGGCCGGGAGCGTAGCGCCGGAGCTTGCTTCCGGCATCAACGCTCATGCACCACGTCCGTGCCCCGGGTCAGGGAGTGGGCGCGAGCGCGGTGGGCTGTTTCGCAGAGCGAACGCGCTCGCCGATTCGCTCCAGCCCTTCGCCGGCGCGCGCGCGGGCGTGGACCTCCACGTAGTCGTCGAACGTCGTGCCGAGCCACCGGTCCAGCACCGGCGTGAAGAGGCCGTAGTGCCCCTGGTAGCGCGCGTGGTGCAGGGCGTGGAACGTGGGCGTGAAGAAGAAACGCCCGGCCGGGGAGCGCACGAAGCGCTCGGGCAGCCACTCCGTGTTGCCGTGGCCGAACACGTTGAGGGCGTAGTTGGTGAGGATGTACGCCATGATGCCCACCTGCGTGACGGGCATGAACCGCATGGCCAGGAGGACGAGGCCGAAGCCGCCGCCCATCAGCACCAGCCGCTCCACCACGGAGAAGGACAGCGACGTGAGCGGGTCCGTCACCTGCGCCACGTGGTGCTGCGCGTGCAGCCGGTAGAGCGCGCGCGTGTGCAGCAGCCGGTGCGTCACGTAGAACCACACCTCGAAGCCCACGAACATCCACGCGAAGCTGAGCAGCGCCACGCCCACGCTGAACGGCGCGAGCCGGTGCTCGTTGGCGGCGCGGAAGGCGGTGATGAGCAGCGCGTCGCACACCACCACGCCGATGGCCGCCCGCGCCTCGCTCTCGAGCTGTCCCGGTGCCAGGGCGCGCCGGTACACGCGCCAGCGCTCGGCCAGTCGCGTGCGGCTCAACGCGAAGCCCACCGTCACCGGCACGGCCTTCACCAGTCCGGAGATGACGAAGAAGACGGGCAGCAACCGGAGGTAGGGGTCCACCATGGCGTGCCGATGTTAACCCCGAGGCCCACGACGGGTTGCGGGGCGCCAGAAACGCCACTGTCGGCGGGCATCAGTCCCGCACGCACGGTGCGCTGTCGCGACCCGGAGGCATTACGGGCTCCGCTCCTCGGTATGCCGGAGTGAGGCGCCAGGGCCCGTGGCGATGGCCCCACCCGCTCGAGGTGATGACAGGAGCCGCGTCGGCGTCGGCGCGTTCCGCCGACGCCCGCTGATGCGGTGCGGGTCCCCCTCCCCGATGTGAGCAGGGGAGGGGAAGGGGACGGCTCAGCCGCCGCCGACCTTGTCGCCGCCCTCGGGCGTCTGCCCGGAGGACTCCTCGGCGGCGCCCTCGGGAGCGGCCTCGGCGGCGCCCTCACCCTCGGCGCCCTCCGCGGCTTCGCCACCCTCGGCCTCATCCGACAGCTCCGGCGCGGTGCCGGCGGCCTCGGACGCCTGCTGGGCCTTGAGCTCCTCGTCGTTCATGAAGCCGACGGGGTTGTCCTTGCGGTTGAGGAAGCGCACGGCCTTCTTCGACAGCGCGTACATCTGCTCCGCCGCCGCCGAGGGCACCAGCGAGTGCTCGATTTGCGCGGGCTCGGGGCGCTCCACCACGCCGAGCTCCCCGTCCTCGAGCTGCTTCGCCTGCGCCGGGCTCAGCTCCAGCCGCCGCAGCTTGCCCTTGCGGGTCATGAAGTAGAACGCCGTCTCGCCGGCCTCCACGGGCACCTGTGCGCCGAGCACCAGCTCCCTCAGCGCCCGGTCGATTTCCACCTGCTTCTTGGACTCGGCGCGCTGATACGCCTTGGAGCCGGGCATGGGCGGCAGCTTGGGGATGGCCTTCTCGGGCGCGGCGGCACCCGGGCGCCCCTGCTGGGGCGGGCCGCCGAAACGCGGGATGGGGCCACCCGGACGGCCACCGCCGCCCCCGGGACGACCACCACCCGGACGGCCACCGCCGCCAGGGCCGAAGCGGCCACCGCCTCCGGGAGGAGGACGGCCACCGGCATCGCGGCGGCCCCCGCCTTCGCGGGGACCTCCCTCGCGGGGACCGCCCTCACGGCTCGGTGGACCTCCGTGTGTCCGGTTCTCGTCACGAGGAGGGGCCGAACGGTTTCCGCCTGGACGGCCGCCCTCCTGGGGAGGGGACCGTCGGGCTTCCGTCTGGCCGGGCGAGGACTCCACCTTCTTGGTCTGTTCCTCGGTGACGAGGCCCGCCTTCAATAACTTGTCGCGCAGGTTCTGCATGAGATGGGCGTTCTATCCCTTGCACGGCTGCACGCAAGCCACTGCTTGCCGCACCTGTATGCCCCACGTAACTTGCCGGCCCTGTTGTACCCCTCTGGAGGAGCCGTGAGCCGTTTGAAGAAGTCCGCCTTCACCCTCGCCCTGGCGCTGGCCGCCGCGGGCTGTTCCGACCCGGTCGACAAGGCGGCCAAGGCACGCATCTTCTCGCCAGAGGACCCGCCGAAGGTGGTGGCCTCCGCGAAGCAGAAGCTGCCCCCCGAGGATGTCGCCAGCAACCCCCAGGTGGCCCGCCGCATCCTGGGCATGGACGCCGCCGAGGTGACCGAGCGGCTGGGCCCCCATCGCTTCCAGTCCAGCGTCACCTACGAGTGGTCCTCCGCCAACTCCAACCCGGTGAAGCTCACCGAGACGCGCACCTTCCGCGCCGGCCCCGGCGGTGTCTCCGGTGACTTCCACGGCGTGCTGGAGAACTCCAGGGACCAGGGCCTGGAGGTCATGCGCGTGGGCGGCCAGGTGTTCGCCCGCAACCGCTACGGCCCGTTCCGTCAGCGCCTTCGCGACCGCGGCATGGCCGAGCGCACCCGCACGGAGCTGACCGGCGCCATCCGCGACTTCGACAGCCTCTTCCAGGGCCGCCTCAAGCTGTCCCCCGAGGGGACGATGACGTACGAGGGCCGCACCGCGTGGCGCTACGTCGTGACGCTGGGCCCCGCGTCGGAAGGCACCCCCGGCCGGCCGCTGCCCGCGGCCTTCGAGCCCAAGGGCGGGGCCGACGAGAGCACCCGCCGCCGCGCCGCCTTCTTCGCCCACCGCGTGCCGCGCTCGCTGGACGGCGAGGTGGTGGTGGACGCGGAGACGTCCGTGGTCCTCAAGGCCCGGCTGGACGGCCGCATCGGCGTGCCCTCGGAGAAGACGCCCGAGGCCGCCGAGCTGCGCCTGACGCTCGAGTCCGCCCTCAGCGAGCTGGGCCAGGACCCGAAGCTCCAGCCGCCGGAGGACTTCCTCCCCGACGCGGACAAGCCCCAGGGCATCGCCGACGCGCTGGACGCCTTCGGCATCGAGCGCAAGAAGCCCGAGGGCGCCGACAAGGACAAGCCCGGCGCCGAGGCCCCGCCCGGGCCCGAGGAGGAAGAGGGCAACTGAGTCGACGCGTGGGGCCACCGGGTGCGGCACACCCCTGGCCCCCGCGTCATGTGGGCCCGGCGCGCTGGGCTCACACTGGGAATGCGGCTGCTCGCCTGCCCTGACCGTCCCGCCCGGACGCGGGTGGCAGGGCGCCCGCTCCCTTCCCGCAAGCACCTGACTTCACTGGGCCTTTCGGGCATGGCGTGTGCCTTGCTCAACGGCCGGGCATGCGTCGCTTCGCCATCCTCCTGTCCTGTCTCGCCGGCCTCGCCGCCCCCGTGGCGCGCGCCGAGCCGCCCCTGCGCAACCTGGGCGTCACCGTCGCACCGGTGGGCGCCTACGTCCTGACGGACACGGACGGGGCCCACGAGCGGGGCTACAGCGCGAGCCTGGCCTGGGGCTACCGCAAGGCGTACGCCGTCATGGAGGTGGGCGGGCACGTGGCCTCCAGCCGCCGGCGCACCGAGGCCACCCCCATGTCCATCCGGATTACGCCCCCGGGCCCCCGGCGCGTGCGGCCCTACCTGGGCGCCGGGGCCAGCCTGCTGGTGGCCCACGAGAAGCAGGACGTGGCCGCCTCGCGCGCGCTGCAGGTGGGCGCGGAGCTGTGTGGTGGGGTGGGGGTGGAGCTGGGGCGCCAGCTCTTCCTCTCCGCCGAGGCCCGCTACCAGAACTTCTCCGCCGGGGGAGACCCGTTCTCCGGTGAACGGCAGGCCCTGACTTCGGGGTACCTCGGGCTCGGTTTCCGCCTGTAGCGCGAGGCCCCGGGCGCTACAGCCCGGCAGCGACCTGTTGGAAGAAAATTTGCGCTCACTCTTGCGTCCTCTACAATCCCCGACGGTTGCGGCTCGGACGCGTCCGACATGTACGGACGTTCAGCGGGCCACACAGCAAGGGAGCGGCGATGGAGCGCAAGGTCGGAAGTAGCACGGTGACGGCCAAGGAGGTCAAGGCGGCGCTGGAGAAGACGCGCACGCTGTCGGCCGAGGAGGAGAGGGTTCTGCGCATGCGGCACGGTGCCGGCGCTTCCAGCACCCGTGCTCCACTTCCCCGCGCCGCGGGTGACAACGAGGAACTCGGCGACGAGCTTCTCGTCATCGAGATGCAGTTGCTCAAGGCCATGCGCGCCCGTGCGGGCGGCAAGCCGGTGGCCAGCGGCAACAACAAGCAGGTGATGACGCCCGCCACGCCCGCGCCCGCCAAGGCGTCGGCGAACGCGACGAAGGACAAGATCGTCCGGGCGCTCCGCAAGAAGAAGTAGTCGTCTCGCGGAGTCACCACTACCGGTTGAGGATGGCCACGAGGCGCTCCCCGGCCTCGGGCACTGCCAGCGGCGTGCCCGAGACCTCTGTGGCCAGTCCTTCCGCGTCGTCCGTACCGCCCCGCGCGAACAGCCCCTCGAGCCAGGCGGCCGCAGCGGGATTCCTCCAATAGTCCTCGTTGAAGCGCTCCGTGAGGCGGGCAGTGAGCCGCGTCTCCAGCGCCCACGCGCGCAGGTAGTGGGCCGTGTAGAGCTGCGGGTCCACGTCATGGAGGAAGTAGCCCGGGTGCGGCTCGACGAAGAGCGCCTGGCGCTGGCCGTCCGCGTACTCGTCCGCGCGCTCCACCGAGGGGCCGCGCGTGCTGAGCGACAGCTCGTAGGACAGCTTCGCGCAGTGGCGGCGCAGCACCGCGAGGGCCTGGAACGCGGCCAGCCGCACCGTGTCGCGCGCCGTCACCGTGGGCAAATCCAGGTAGCGCTTGAGCCAGCTGGGGGACAGGAGCAGCCGCTCGAAGAGGGCCGCGTACGCTTCCGTCACCGACGCGTCGCCCAGCCGGCGCAGCTCCATGGGCAGCGTGTCCGACACGTGGGCGCGGTGCTGCGCGTGGCCCATCTCGTGGAGGAAGCTGCCCAGCGCGTCCATGCCGCCTTGCGGCTGAATCACCAGGCGCACCTCGTCCGGCACGCGCACGCTGGCGACGAAGGGGCGGGGCGACTTGCCCGGGCGCGCCTCGTCGTCGATGCGGATGCGGCCCCCGGCGTTGGGCGTGAGGCCCCACTCCCCGAGCCAGCGCACCACCGCGGGGAAGGTGTCCTCGCGCCGGAAGAAGGGGAACATCCACGGCGCCTGGAGCGCGTGCTGGAGGTCATGCCGGCGCGCCTCTCCGGCGGGAAACGGGCGCAGCAGCGGGTCCACCTTCTTGAGGACGTAGGCGAGCACGTCGCGGTAGGCGTCCTCGGTGCGCCGGAGCGTCTCCGTGGCGGCTTCCACGAGCTTGCCGTAGGCGATGCCGGTGACGTCCTCGCGCAGGGCGGGGTAGTCCTTCGCGCCCAGCCGCTCCACGGCGACGAGGGCCGCCTCGCGCCTGTCTCCATAGGGGCCGCGGCGCTCCCAGAGGAAGTTGCCGATGGCGCGCTCCAGCAGGGTGCGGCGGGCGCGGTTGGGCTCGCGGGGGAGCTCGTCGAGCGCCTCGGCGAGGGACAGCGTCCTGTCATCGACGGGGAGCTGGGACTGGGCCTCCAGGGTGGCCACGGCCTCGGCGGGACGGGCGGCGAGCGCCTCCTCCACCTGGGTGGCCACCAGCTCGCGGAGCAACTGGAGGCGGCGGACGGCGAGCGGGTCGTCCCTGGTGCGGGCCTTGGCGAGGGCCTCGTTGGCGGCGGCGAAGGTGTCCGGGGAGGACAGCTCGGGGAAGGAGGCGTGGAGGCTGGAGACGGGAAGCGTCGGCGAGAGGCCGGCGCCATGCCGGTAGTGGAGCGTGGCCAGCTCGGCGAGGAAGTCGTCCAGCCGCGTACGCACGGAGTGCAGGGGACGGTCCATGGGCGCGGAAGGTAACAGGAAGCGGGCGGCGCGGAAGGGCGATGCGGGCGTAGAGTGCCGCCGCATGACACCCGAGCCCTGTGCATGGATGGGGCTGCCCGTGGAGGGCGGCAGCGGGACGGGGTGGAGGGGCCTGCCCGGATGCAGGGTGGCCATGGCCCCTGGGACGAGGTGGAGCTTCGCGCTTGAAGCGAGGCCTGTTCCGCGCGAAGGGACCACCGTGGAGCGTGGCGCCCTGTTCGTGAGGCGGCCGCATGCGGCGAACGGCCTTCCGCACCGGAAGGAAGCGGGCTTGCACGGTGGAGGGTTGTTCGTGAGTGAGGTGCGGCCGTGAAGCGAAGGACATTCCGCGCGGAGGGCGCGGTGGTGGGGCGGGCCGTGGCGGACGCGGTGGCTTCCGAGCTGGGAATGCCGGAGGCGGAGGCGCGCAAGCTGGTGGACGTGGGCGCGGTGTACATCGCGGGTCGGCGCAGCCGGGACGCGGCGGCGAAGCTCACGGCGGGGCAGGTGGTGATGGTGGTGCTGGAGGAGGGCGGGCAGAGCGCCCTGGCGGAGTCGGCCCCGGCACCGGTGCTGCGCGTGCTCTACGAGGACGCGGACGTCATCGCCGTGGACAAGCCTGCGGGACTCACGGCGCAGCCCACCGAGGGCCGCGTGGGTGGGAGCCTGGTGGACCTCGTCAGCGCGCACCTGGGCCGCGAGGCGGGGCTGGTCCACCGGCTGGACCGCGAGACGTCCGGCGTCACCGTGTTCGGGAAGTCGGCGGAGGCGACGTCGGCGCTGGCCGCGGAGTTCCGCGAGGGACGCGCGCGCAAGCGGTACGTGGCGGCCACGGGGCCGGGGCTGCCGCCGTCGGGGACGGTGGACCTGCCGCTGTCGAAGGACCCGTCACGCCCCGGGCGCTGGCGGGCGACTCGCGCGGCCAACGGTGTGCCCGCGCTGACGGACTTCCGCACGCTCCATGCGGGCCCGGAGTTCTGCGTGGTGGAGCTGCTGCCGCACACGGGCCGCACGCACCAGCTCCGCGCGCACCTGACGGCGCTCGGAGCGCCGATTCTCGGCGACGCGCGCTATGGCGGGGCGAAGAAGGCGGGCGGGGTGGAGGCGCCCCGCTGTCTGCTGCACGCGCAGGCGCTGGAGCTGGGACACCCGAGCACGGGACAGGTGCTGCGGGTGGAGGCGGTGGTGCCGGATGACCTGCTGCGCTTCTTCACGGCGGCGGGTGTCGCGGTTCCGCGGGGGCCCCTCGGGGGCGCGGAGGGGCGCTGAGTCACGGACTTCGCGCCGTGGCCGGGGGCTGCGACCAGGGCACCCCGCCCAGCTCGTCCGCCGCGAGGAGGTACTCACCCGGCATCCGGCCCTGGTCGGCCCGCGTCCCCGACGTTGCGACCGCGGCCAGCAGCTCCCGACCGCGCTCGCGTCAGGCCGCATCTCCCGCGAGCACGTGCAGCGTCACGCCGCGCAGGTGAAGTCCCTCCCCTCCACCCAGCCTCGTGAGGTCAGGTCCGCGCGAATCTCCTCGCGCGCCCAGCGTACGCCCACGCAGACCAGCAGGTGGCTCCGTCCGGGCGGGCCCAGGGCGTCGGGTGACACCACGGGCGTGTCCTGGATGCGCGTGCCCACCTTGCGCGGGTGGACTTCCACGAAGCGCTCCACCGTCGCGCCCTCCTCGCGGAGGAAGCGCGCCAGCGTCTTTCCGCTCGGGCCCGCGCCCCACACGGTGCACGGGCGCCCGTCCGCCAGCGGCCCCCGTCCGCGCACGAGGTAGCGCGCCTTCGTCCAGGTGAAGCGCCGCACCGCGTACCGCGGGTCCGTCCACGTCAGCCGCTGGCTGCTGTCCCGCCAGCGCAGCAGCACCTCCGCGACGTTGCGCAGGCCGTGGCCCCGGTCCATCAACTCCAGCCACAGCGCGTAGTCCTCGGGGAAGTCTCCGTGACGCCAGCCGCCCGCGGCCACCACGGCGTCGCGGCGCAGGCACACCGACGGGTGGCACACGGGACTCTCGATGAAGCGCTCGCGGTAGAGGCGCTCGGCGGAGGTGAGCCCGTTGAGCCACGTCGCATAGGCATGGAAGGAGGGGCTCACCGGCTGGTCTTCCCGGAAGACCTCCACGCCCGTGCCCACGCCGGCGAGGTGGGGCTCGGCTTCGAGGGCCGCCACGCTCGCCTCCAGCCGTCGGGGCAGGGCCTCGTCGTCCGCGTCCATCCGGGCCACGTAGGGCGAGGTGGCCACGCCCAGTCCCAGGTTCAGGGCCGCCACCAGCCCCCGGCCCCCGCCGTCAAGTACCTCCACCCGGGCGTCCCGGGCGGCCAGCCCCTCCAGCACCCCGCGCGTACCGTCGGTGGAACCGTCGTCCACGGCGAGAATGCGGACGTCCCGGAGGGTGCCCGCCAGGAGGCTCTCCACGGCCCGGGCCACGGTGGACCCGGCATTTCTTGCAGGGAGAAGGACGGTAACAACCGGGACGGGCATCGTTGTGTAGACTGCCCCACCCATGGGTGGCGTGAGAAACGGCAAGAGCGCCGGCACGCCGGAGCCCGCAGCCGCCCGACAGGACGCGCTGCGAGCCGGCGCGCCCGACGTGAGGCCGGAGGAGGCTGCGCGAGACACGGTGGACCGGCACCTGCGGTCCGCCGTGGACATGTTGCGCGAGGGCTCCGCCGCCCGTGCCTTCGGCCAGCTCGCCCGCGCCAGCCGCACCGAGCCCATGACGCCGCGCCTGGCCGCCGCGCTCGTACGCTTCGCCCTGCTCGCCGGCACCGAGGCCGCCGCGATTACCCTCCTCGACGCCACGCAGGCGCAGATGCCCGAGGTCCGCCGCGCGGTGCGACGGCAGCTCGCGCGAGTGCTGCGGCGGGTGGGACAGGAGCCCCGCGCCATCGCCGCGCTGGAGGCGGTGCTGGCGGAGCGTCCGGAGGACCGGCGGGCCCGGCGCGTGCTCCAGGTGCTTCGGGAGCGCGGGCTTCGTGGGGGCACGGAGGCGCAGCCGGGTAGGCCCGGTGCCAGCGGTGTGCTGGGGAAGCTGCCGACCCTGAAGGGCGCGGTCCAGGCCCCAGCCGTTTGGGATGAGGGCTCCAGCAGCTACCGGGAGGACACGCTCGTCGAGTCGTCCGCCACCAGTGCATCGAAGGCGGCCGTGCCTCGCGAGAAGACGGCCGTGGCCTTCCCCACGGCGGCGCCTTCCGAGCCCCGGGAAAAGACGGCCGTGGCCTTCCCCTCGGCGTCGACACCCGTTCCGCATGTGCCCTGGTCCACGCCAGGACGGATGCCCGACGCGCCCCAGTCCGAGCCGCGCACGCGGACGGAGGCGGAGCTTCCTGCGGTCGGCTCCGCGCTGGCGGAGACGCGCTCGAAGACGGAGGTGGAGCTTCCGGCGGTGGAGGTGGCTCCGCCCACGGAGGAGCACCGCGCGGCCGTGGTGGAGGCGAAGGCGCTGGGCGGCGCGCCGTCGAGCAGGTCCGCGGTCGAGCTGCCCGCGGTGGGCGCAGCCGCGAGCACGCCCGTCCCCGAGTCGCGCCCGACGGTGGTGGAGATGCCCGCCGTGGGGATGGTCTCGGAGGAGCCCACTTCTCCCGCGCGTCCGACGGCCGGGGCGTTGCCCGCGGTGGGAGCGGCTTCAGGCGAGCCGGCTTCCAACGCGCGTTCCACGGCGGGGGAGGTGCCTGGGGTGGGCGTGGCTTCGCGCGCGCCCGCATTTGAGTCGCGTCCGACGGTGGTGGAGATGCCCGCGGTGGGAGCGGCTTCAAGCGAGCCAGCTCCCAAGGTGCGTGCGACGACGGGGGAGCCGCCTGGAGTGGGCGTGGCTTCGCGCGCGCCCGCATTTGAGTCGCGTCCGACGGTGGTGGAGATGCCCGCCATCGAGCTGCCTTCGGGCGCACCTTCCGCGGAGTCGCGCAAGCCCGCGGAGGCGCCACCTCGCGCGGGTGAGGCCGCTCCCTCACAGCGTGCCGGTGATTCACGGCATCTGTCCGTCCCGTGGGCGGAGTCTCCCGCGGAGCTCGAGGAGCGTGAGCAGCCTCCCGTACGGGATGGCAGGGCTCTGGTCCCTCGCGCCAACCCCTGGGCGGATGACGAGCCGACGAGCGAGCTCACGTTCGAGGCTCCACCCGTCCCGCCGGACGATGCACCCCGGAGCGCTCCTCCGGAAGCGAAGTCGCCGGAGAAGGGGATGCCTCGGACCTCGGGGGCGGCTCCCGAGCGCACGCAGGTGCCCGCCACCAGCGCTCCCGAGAAGCAGGCGGCTGTTCCGGCGGCATCGCCCGCGGAGACGCAGGAAGTCTCCATGGCGGACCTGGAGGCCGCGCTCGCGGGCTCCGCTCCCGCCCGCGTCGGTGCTCCCGCACCGGGACAGGCCACGCCTCCAACTGCCGCTCCCGCTCAGGGGGCGAACGCGGCGGCGACGGGGCGCGCTCGAATGGACGGCGCGGACCCCCAGGCGGCGGGCCGTGCCGCCACGCCGGGCCCACGCGCCGAGGACTCGGAGGAGCTGGCCCGCTCGCAGAAGCTGGAGGCCCAGCTCATCGCGCGTCAGGCCTGGCGCGAGCTGGCGCAGCTCTACCTCAAGCGCGCGGACCGGGCGAGCGACGCAACCGTGCGCGCGGAGGCGCTGACCCGTCTCGCGGAGGTGATGGAGAACGAGCTCCAGGACCCTTCCGGGGCCGCGCGCATGTACCGGGAAATCGTCGAGCTGACCGGCGACCGCACCGCGCTCCGTGAGCAGGTGCGGCTGCTGTCCACGCGCGGTGATGCCTCCCTGGTGCGGCGCGCGCTCGATGAGGCCATCCAGCGGGCCCGCACGGCCCGGGCTCGCGCCGGTGCGCTCCTGACGCGCGGAGAGCGCTGGCTCCACATGGGCGAGCCGGACAGGGCGCGCTCGGACTTCGAGGCGGCGGAGGCGCTCGCGCCGGGGATGTTGCCCGTGCTCGCGGGGCTCCTGCGCTGTGTCTCCGGTGCGGAGCGTCCCGCCATCGCCGAGCGGCTCCGGCTCGCGCTCGCCACCGCGCCCCGCCGCGCGCTGGACCGGCTCGAGGGGCTGCGCATGCTCGCGCAGGCGGCGGAGGAGTCCCTGGGCGACCTGCGCCTGGCGCAGTGGGCCTGGACGGAGGTGCTCGCGGAGAGCCCCGACAGCGAGCATGCCCGCGCGCAGTTGGTGGCGCTCGCGCGGAAGCTGGGGGACCCGAAGACGCTCGGCCAGCACCTCCGGGCCCAGCTCGCCCGGGAGTCGCGAGGCCCCGCGGCACGTCAGGCCCGGCTGGAGCTGGTGGCCACGCTGGACGCGCTGGGCGACGGCGAGTCCGCGCTGAACGAGCTGCGCCAGGCGGTGCGCTACGAGCCCGGCCACAAGGAGGCGTGGCTGCTGCTGGTGGACCGCCTCACCGCGCGCGGCAACATGGGCGAGGCGGCTTGGGCGCTCGAACACGCGGCGACGGCCACCGAGGACGAGTCGGAGCGCGAGCAGGCCTGGGAGCGGCTCGCGCGGCTCTGGCGGGAGGTGCTGCGCAATCCCGAGCGCGCGCAGGTGTACGCGCGCAGGGCGGAGGGCCTGCGACAGGCGCGCGAGGAGCGCGAGCTTCCGCCTCCCGAGCCGCCTCGCAGCGCCACGCCTCGGCGCGAGCCGAGCGGGCCGAAGTCGCCGCTCGTCCCGGCTCCCGCGACGCTGTCCCTCACGCCCTCGGGTATCGAGGCGCTCGCCAACGAAATCACCTCCAACACGGACATCAGCGTCCCGCCCGCTGCTGTCGAAGCGCCGGCCGCCTCCAACAAGGCCGAGGCAGGCGCGAAGGGGCGCGGAGGCGATGAGTCCCCGGCGTCCCGTGACGAGGCCTCACCGGGGCCTTCCGCGCGTTCGAGAAAACGGGCCGAGCGGGCATCGGCGTCTTCAGCGGTGAAGGCCGCGCAGTCCTCCAGGGAGAAGGACGCTCCGTCGGCACGTGCGGAGCGCACGGCGGCTCCTGCCGGGGCCAGTGGGGCTTCATCCGCGCCGCCACGTGGCGAGCGCCCGCCCGCGGGCGAGCCGCGAGCCGCGTCGGGTGGAGCAACTCCCGCCAGCGCGCCGGCCGCCCGTTCGGAGCAGCGCGCTCCAGCCCCTGGTGGAGCCGCGTCCCCCGGTTCGTCGGCCGCCCGTTCGGAGCAGCGCGCTCCTGCCCCTGGTGGAGCCGCGTCCCCTGGTTCGCCGGCCGCCCGTTCGGAGCAGCGCGCTCCCGCTCCGGCTTCTCCTGGCGCATCAGCAAGCCGCGGCGAGCCGCGTGCCTCCGCGTCAGGTGGCGCAGCTCCCGCTCCGGCTTCTCCTGGCGCGTCAGCAAGCCGCGCCGAGCCGCGTGCCTCCGCGTCAGGTGGCGCAGCTCCCGCTCCGGGGGCGCCCGCCGCGTCGCCCGCCCGTTCCGAGCAGCGTGCACCCGCGCCAGGCGGCGCGTCCCCATCCCCCTCGGCCCGAGCCGAGCCACGCGCCCCCGCGCCAGGCACAACCGCTCCCGCCGCCAACCCTCCCGCGATGCCGCCCTTGCGCGGCGAGCCACGCTCCACGGCCGCCGCACCAGTCTCGCAAGCCTCACCGCCCTCGCGCGCTCCCGCGCCGCGAGACGCCGACCCCGCGCCGAAGTCCCGCAACCCGGCCGCGCGCGCGGACAAGGCCGCGCCCCCGCCGCCCTCGCCACGCGCTCCCATGTTGGGCGACGACGAGCCCATCCCGCCGACGCGGGCCCTCGGCTTCAGTGCCCGTTCCACCGCGTCCCCGCCCCGTCCGGGCGCCGCCGACAGCGAGTCACCGGCCCGTGCCGCGAAGGCCACGGACCTCATGGATGACGAAGGGTCCATGGAGCTGGGCTCCGATGAGCCCGTCGCCAACACCCGCGTCATCTCCTGGGAAGCGCCGCCCGGCCGCATGGACCCGGTGCGCCGCATCGTCCGCGCGCGAGGGGAGGGCACCGTCTCCGCACCCGCTCCGGCCCGCCCGTCCGCCGCGAAGCCTCCCGAGCCCGCGGCCCGGGTGGGCCCCGGCTCCTCCGAGACGCGCGAGGCCCCCGTCGTCTCCGAGCCGTCCCCCGACACCGAGCCCAACTTCTTCCGGCACCTGCGCGAACGCCCGCTGGACCCGAAGCCCTACCGCGAGTCCGCCGAGTACTTCGACAGCCGGGGAGACTCCGGCCGCGCCTCGCTCATGCGCGAAATCGCCGACGCGCTCGAGGGCCGCGAGTCCCCCGCGTCGCCCCCGCGCCCCCAGCGCCCGCCGCTCACCTCCGAGGAGCGCGCCGGCCTGCGCCACCCCGGCCTGCGCACGCCCTCGGGAGAGCTGCTCGCCTGCGCCGGCATCGCCCTCTGCCGCCTCTTCCCCGCCCAGGGGCGCGCCGCCGGCACCTCCGCGCCCCTGCGCGCCGGCTCCGGCCCCGGCGCCCCCGCCGTCCTCGACGCGCTCCACACCGCCGCGCGCGTGCTCGACGTCAACCTGCCCGAGCTCGTCCTGGCCGAGGACGAGGGCCCGCCCTTCACCGCCGTCCACGTGGGCCAGCCGCGCCTGCTCGTGGGGCGACTCACCGTCCAGCAGCCGCCGTCCGCCGCCGAGCTGCGCTTCCACGCCGGCCGCGCACTGCTGTCGCTGTCCCCGGACCTGCTCGCCCTGCGCGCCCTCAAGGGCGGCCAGCTGCTGCGCGCCCTGGCCCTGCTGTCCACCATCCTGAAGGACCCGCGCGCCTCCAGCGCCGACGCCCGCGTGGTGCGCGAGTCCCTCTCGCCACGCGCCCTGGAGCGCGCCGTCGCACTGCTGGACCCCGGCACCCGCGACTTCAACGCCTCCTCGCTCGCGGACGCGGCGCGCGACTCCGCCAACCGCGCGGGGCTCGTCGCCTGCGGGAGCGTGGGCCCGGCGCTCGCCGTGCTGCGCGCGCGCCACAACCCGGACGCGGAGCTGGTGGAGCTGCTGCGCTTCGCCGCGTCCGAGCGCTACCTCGAGCTGCGCGCGCCGCGCTGACTCAGTTCAGCTGCATCCGGATGGTGAGCGCCAGGAGCCGGCCCTTCTCACCCCCCAGGTCGTGACGGTAGGCGACGTCCAGCCCGCCGCCGGTCTCCGTCATGAAGCCCAGGCCCGTGCTCAACTGGGAGACCTGCTTGAAGCCGTCGTACGTGTAGCCCGCGCGCACTGGCAGCAGCTGCCCGAAGAGGTACTCCAGGCCCCCGCTGTACGTGAACGTGCTCTTGTCGTCGGTGACGAAGTCCGCGCGCACGTCGACGGCCACCGTCAGCTGCTGCGTCAGGAAGCCCAGGTGTCCGGTGAAGTACCGCGTCAGCTCCGAGTTGTCGGTGTCGATGAGGTTGTGCGCGGACACCCCCGCCATGAACTGCGGCGACAGCCGCAACAGCAGGCCCGCGTCCGCGGTGACGGAGTTGGCGTACCGCGCCTCGCCGCTCAGGCGCAGGTAGCGCGCCACCGCGCCCACCATCACCGCCTGGCTCAGTGGCAGCGCCACGCCCAGCGAGCTCAGGTGGGCGCTGGAGCGCGCGCCGCCGCGGCCCAGGCTCACCCAGTGGTAGTCGATGCCCATGGCCAGCTTGCCGAGGGACGCGTCCAGCACGGAGATGCCCAGCAGGCCCTCCTTCGAATTGACGTCCCACGCGCCCGTGCCCTCCACCCGGTAGGCGGGGAACAGGGCCATGGCGGCGGGGTTGCCCAGCACCGACTCCGCGCCCAGGCCCAGCGCCCGGTAGGCGCCGCCCATCCCGTAGGCCCGTGCGCTCGTCACATCCCGCAGGTCCTCCGCGGGCTGGGCCAGGGCGGCGGTGGACACACACAGCGCAATCAGCAGGACAGTCGAGCGGAGCGGCATGACGTTGGCATCCTATCCAGCTTGAAGGGGGCGGGTGCCATCAATACATTCCGAACCCCAAAGGTGGGCTATCTGACCCATTCCGCCTCCGCGCCCGGGCCCCTCCGGTGGTCCGAACCCCCGCGCGAGGTCGTCAAGACGGAGAAGCCGTGAAGCGCACCGCCGCACTCCTGGCAGTCCTGGTCTCCTTCGCCGCGGGCGCGTACGTGCTGCCCGGAGGCTCCATCCTCCGTCGCATGGTCGCCGAGCGCGACGAGCTCAAGCTGTCCTCGCTCCGCGTGGAAGGCTCGCTCAGCTTCAGCGGCTCCGCCGTGAAGGAAGCGGGGGCGGCGCTGGGCACGCCCACGGACCGCCCGGAGGTGCAGGGCGACGGCATCCTCTCCGTCCGCGTGCCGGGGCGCTGCCGCTTCGACGCCTCCGTGCCCGACGGCAACGCGCGCGCCGCCGCCATCCATGCGGGAGGCCGCCGCCGCTCGGAGGGCACCGAGGTGCCGTCCATGTCGGTGCTCGTCTCCCAGGTGTGTCCGATTCTGGCCGCTGGCGGCGGCAACGTGCAGGACCTCAAGGAGGCCCTGCAGCAGCACCTGCAGACGCTGGGCGTGGAGACGGGGCGCACCGGGCTGGCCCGCTTCGGCGGCGAGGTGGCGTACGTCATCGGCGAGATGGCCGAGGGCCGCCCGCAGTTCTGGGTCTACAAGAACTCCTTCCAGCCGGCGCGGCTGCGCTACACGGACACCGCCAACACCGCCTGGGACATCCGCTTCCTCGACTACACGTCGCCGGCCACCGGCGAGTTGATGCCGCGCACCATCGAGGTCTGGCGCGGCGGCCAGCGCGCCTTGCGCTTCACCGCGCTCAAGGGCGACAGCCGCGCCACGCTGGCGGACAAGCTCTTCACGCCGTAGTCGTTCCGTCACACCCGCGTGCCATTGACGCGGCCCGACATGCGGCCGCGGTGTGCGCGGTCATACCTCTCGCGTCTGGAGGCTTGCGGCGCGTGCGGCCGGCGACGCAGAGTCCGCCCGCGCCCGGCCGGGGCTCCACCCGGCCCGCCACACAAGAGGAGTGACACATGAAGCTGTACGGCCACCCGATGAGCACCTGTACGCGCAAGGTCCTCACCACCCTGGCGGAGAAGGGGCAGGAGGCCCAGTTCGTCCTCGTGGACCTGCTGAAGGGCGAGCACAAGCAGCCCGCGCACCTGGCGCGTCAGCCGTTCGGCGTCATCCCCGCGCTCGAGGACGACGGCACGATGCTCTACGAGTCGCGCGCCATCATCCGCTACCTGGACCGCAAGCTGCCGGGCACCTCGCTCTCGCCGAAGGACCCGCGCGCCTTCGGGATGATGGAGCAGTACATCAGCGTGGAGCAGTCCTACTTCTCGCCCTCGGCGATGAAGGTCATCATGGAGCGCCTCTTCAAGCCGCACATGGGCGGCGGTGCGCCGGACGAGGCCCGTGTCTCCGAAGGGCTCCAGGGCGTGGACAAGGTCTTCGGCATCATCGACCCGGTGCTGGGCAAGCAGCAGTTCCTCGCGGGTGACAGCTTCTCCCTCGCCGAGGTGTCCTGGATGCCGTACATGGAGTTCTTCGCGGCCTCTGGCGGCGCGGACGTCCTCAACAAGCACAAGAACGTGGCCGCCTGGTGGAGCCGCATCAGCAGCCGCCCGTCCTGGAAGAAGGCCACCGGCCAGTAGTCCGCAGTCCCTGCTTCGCGGCACGGGTGGCGCGCCGTCCCCGCCATCCGTGCCCCTGGCGACACCGTCGAGGCGTGGGCCTCCGGTGTCCGCCCGCCGCTCGCAGGGCACTGCCCTCGCGGCCCGGTTCCACCCGCTGTGCCTGCTCGAGGGCTTCCGGCGTGACAGCCGCTAGTCACGCGGGTGCCCGGATGCAAGGGCGACACGGAAGTCGTGGCCGCCCCGGAGGACCCGGCAGGGCATGTCAGACCCGCGGGGCACTGTGTCACCCGGGAGCAGGACGGAAGGGGCAGGGGCGGCGGTTGAAGGGAGCATCATGGAGCAGCAAGCCTTGTGGGACGACACGCAGGCGGAGCGGACGGAGGCCCCTCCCACCCGGGGTTCCATGTCCGTGCGCACCTCCGGTGCGAGGAGTCGCCGGGAACTGTCCGAGCCCGAAGGCGCCGCTACAGTGGGCGGCGCAGTGAACGCTCCCGTCCTGGCCTCCATCGCCGTTGGCCGCCCCGTCCGGGGCGAGTTCACCTACAAGGTGCCGGACGCGCTCGCCGGCCAGCTGTCGCCGGGCCAGCGCGTGCTGGTGCCCTTCGGCCGGGGTACCGCGCTGGGCTTCTACCTCGGGCCCGCCTCCCCTCCAGCCGAGGAGGGCGTGAAGCTCAAGCCCATCCAGCGCGTGCTGGAGGACTCGCCGTCGCTGCCGAAGGACCTCATCGCCCTGCTGCGCTTCGCGGCCGTGCACTACCGCTACCCGCTGGGCGAGGTCATCCGCGGCGCGCTGCCGCCCGGCCTGTCCAAGGCGGTGGACGAGAAGGAAGCCAAGCCCGACGTGCAGCTCTTCGCGGTGGCCCTCATCAACGAGGTGCCCCCGGAGCTCCACCGGGCGCCCGCCCAGTCCGCCGCGCTCGCCTACCTGCTGGCCGTGGGAGGGCGCGCGCCGCTGGAGGAGGTCTCCCACGCGATTCCGGGCGCGCGCGAGACGCTGAAGAAGCTCGCCGCGCGCGGCATGGCGCGGATTGAAGAGAAGAAGCTGGAGGCCGGCGTGAAGGACGGCCTCATGCAGGGCCGCCCCGAGCGCCTCACCCCGGAGCAGGCCACCTCCGTGACGGAGCTGCGCGCGGCCCTGGACACCGGCGACTTCCAGCCCTTCCTCCTGCACGGCGTCACCGGCAGCGGGAAGACGGAGGTGTACCTGCGCGCCGCGGAGCATGCGCTGGCGCAGGGCAAGGGCAGCCTCATCCTCGTGCCGGAAATCGCGCTGACGCCGCAATTGGTGGGCCGCTTCCGCAGCCGCTTCGGCGCGGAGGTGGCGGTGCTGCACTCGGCGCTGAAGGACCGCGAGCGGCTCTTCCACTGGCAGGCGCTGCGCCGGGGCGACGTGAAGATTGCCGTCGGCGTGCGCTCGGCGGTGTTCGCCCCGGTGGACAACCTGGGCCTCATCGTCGTGGACGAGGAGCACGACCCCTCCTTCAAGCAGGAGGAGAAGCTGCGCTACCAGGCCCGCGACTTGGCCGTGGTGCGCGGCAAGCAGGCCAACGCGGTGGTGGTGCTGGGCTCGGCCACGCCGTCGCTGGAGACGCTGGAGAACGTGCGGCGCGGGCGCTACCGGCTGCTGGAGCTGAAGAACCGCGTGGACGACCGGCCCATGCCCACCATCGAATTGGTGGACCTGCGCGTGGAGCGTCCCCGCGAGGGCGTGGTGACGGAGGAGGCGCCCATCCTCAGCCCGCCGCTGCTGGCGGCGATGGAGGAGACGATTGGCCGGGGGCAGCAGGTCATCCTCTTCCTCAACCGGCGCGGCCACAGCACGGTGCTCCTGTGCGAGGTGTGCGGCCTGTCGCTCAAGTGCAGCGAGTGCGACGTGTGCCTCACGCACCACCGCTCGCAGAACCGGGTGGTGTGCCACTACTGCGGGCTGGCCATGCCGGTGCCCGAGCGGTGCACGGAGTGCACCGGCCCCATGCTCAAGCTGGGCATCGGCACGGAGAAGGTGGAGGCCGAAGTCCTCGAGCGCATCCCCACCGCGCGCGTGGCGCGGCTGGACAGGGACTCGGCCACCAGCGCGGAGCGGCTGACGGAGATGCTGGCCTCGTTCGCCCGCCGGGAGCTGGACGTGCTGGTGGGCACGCAGATGGTGGCCAAGGGGCATGACTTCCCGGGCGTGACGCTGGTGTGCGTCGTCATGGCGGACACGTCGCTGGCCATCCCGGACTTCCGCGCCGCCGAGCGCACCTTCCACCTGCTCACCCAGGTGTCCGGGCGCGCGGGACGGGGCAAGGACCCGGGGCGCGTGCTGGTGCAGACGTACAACCCGGAGGCGGAGCCGGTGCGGCGCGTGCTGGCCCACGACTTCGACGGCTTCGCGAAGCAGGAACTGGACTGGCGCAAGGCGCTGGCGTACCCGCCCTACTCGCGCATGGCCGCCATCCGCCTGGAGGGCGAGCACCCCGAGCAGGTGGCCAGCGTGGCGCGGCACCTGGGCAACCTCGTCTCGCGGCACATGCCGCCGGCCTCGGCGGGGGTGCGCCTGCTGGGGCCGGCGCTGGCGCCCATCTCCCGCATCCGGGGGAAGACGCGCTGGCAGTTGCTCGTGAAGGGGCCGACGCATGCGTCGCTTGCCCCGCTGCTCGGCCGGATGGAAGCGGCCCTGGGGGACGTCCCCTCCGGAGTGAAGGTCGTGATCGACGTGGATCCGGGGGCCATGCTGTAGACTCAGTGCCCCCCATGGGCGCACCGGTCCTCCTCGTTCACGACGACATCGCCACCATCGCCGCGGTGCGGCGTCTGCTCACGCGTGAAGGGTACGAGGTCATCCTCGCCACCTCCGCCGCGGACGCCCTCATCGGCTTCGGTCACCACCAGCCCGTGCTCGTCGTGCTCGCCCCGGGGGTGGAGAGCGGACGCGGCCACGTGGTGCTGGAGGAGCTGCTCCAGCACCCGGATGGGAAGAAGGCCCGCGTGCTGCTGCTGGGCGAGCCGATTCCCGGCTTCAGCGCCCCGGTGGCCACGCTGCCGCTGGACGGCACGGGCTTCATGGCCCTGGTGACCTCGCTCCTCCGCGCGCCGACGGAGGCGGACGCCTGGCACGTGGTGGAGAACCGCAGCCTGCCCGCGTCCGGCGCCGGAGCCCAGGCGGATGACGGTGAGGCGTGGCACGCGACGGCGCCGCGCCCTGTGGGGGGAGACCCCACGCTGGCGAACGCGCTCTTCGGCGACCTGGCGCCGCTGCACCAGACGGACTGGGAAGTGGCGGCGATGACGCGCGAGGAGCGCAACGCGCACGAGGAGGCCCGGAACCGGGACCACCAGACGACGCTCGTCATGTTCTCCGCCATGGAGCTGGCGCACCAGGAGGTGGAGGCGCAGGCGATGGCCTCCATCGACACGGCGCTCGCGTCGGGTGGCGCGGACCCGGCGGACAGCTGGGGCGAGGACGCACCCGAGGCTTTCGCGGAAGCCCCGGCGGCGGCGGCGGTGGATGGGGCGGGGACGTCCGGCGAGGAGCCGGGTGCGGAGCTTGCGTCCGGGAGCGGTGACGTGGACGCGGAGGTCCGCGCGGAGACCGAGCGCCTGGCGCAGCTGGAGATTGACGCGGCCCTGGCACGGGAGCAGGCGGAGCTGGAGTCGGAGCTTGCGCCGCCACCGGGGCAGCTCGCGTGGACGGAGGAGCCCGTGTCGCAGTCCGCGGCGCGTCCGGTGACTCCGGCGCCGCGGCTGGGAGACGCGGGGTTCTTCGACGTCGACACGCCGGGAGCCGAGCAGGGCGGTGGGCCCTCCGACGTGACGCCGGGAGAGCAGCCCTTCGCGGCGGCCGCGGCGGAGACTCCGTCGTGGATGGAGCTGCCTCCGGACCCGGAGATGGAGAACACCGCGAGGATGGCGGTGGGGTGGGGCGAGACGGCTCCGGCGGCCGTGGCCGTCGGAGGAAGCGCGAGCGGTGCGCTGACGGCGGAGGCGTCCTTCAGCGAGCAGGGCTCGGAGTGGGGGACGGAGGCCGAGCTGGGCGAGGAGCCTCCCACGGCGGGACTGCCGGAGGGGACGGGCGCTGTCGACGCAAGCGCCTCGGCGGGTGACTCCTTCGAGGGCGGGGGCACGGCGGACGGGGAGCTCGCGGAGGGCGCGGGTGAAGAGGAGGCCGTGCCGTCCGCGTGGGATGTGCTGGAGGCGGAGCTGCAGGCTTCGGTGCGGGCTCGCGAGGCGGCGGAGTCGGGCACGTCCTCATCCGACGAGGGCGAGACGGCCCCGGCCGCGGGGTCGGATGAGGATTGGAGCAGCGCGGAGCCGGATGACATCTCGGAACCGAGCGGCGCCGCCCCAGACGTAACGAACACCGTTGCGCCGGACACCCACGCGGGTGCGGACTGGTTCGACTCGGACACGGACAATGCCGCCGCCGCGCCCCAGGCCGGGCCGACGACGCTCCTGGAATGGCCGCAAGCCGGAATGGAGCCCGAGTCCCCGGCCCTTCCTTCGGATGGGATGGACGCGGACGCGCCGGGCGACGCGGCGGATTCCTCCTTCGCGGAGCCGTCGCCGGCCCCCGGGGCGGAGGCCGCTGTCGCCATGTCCGTTGCCGCGCCTGCGCTGCTGGCGCAGTGGCAGGCACAGCAGGAAGAGGCGGAGCGCCAGCTCGAGGAGGCGTACGAGCGGGTGCACGCGGTGCGCGCCGAGCTGGAGAAGGAAATCGCGCTCCGCCGCGAGACGGAGCAGCAGTTCGTGGAGGCGCGCGAGCTGAGCGAGTCGCTGCGCGGCATCCTGGACCGCGAGGCCGCGCTGCGAGTCGAGGCGGAGGCCGCGCGGGAGCAGGAGGCCTCGCTCCGGCTGGTGGCGGAGGAGCTGGCGGAGGCGGCCCGTCATCGGGAGCAGGCGCTCGACGAGGAGCACTCGCGCGAGACGGCGCTGCGGCTCGAGGTGGAGCAACAGGCCCACGCCCTTCAGGAGCGGCTCGCGGCGCTGGAAGAGGAATACTCGCGAGCCGAGCTGCTGCGCCGGGAGGCCGAGGCTCGGCTCGAGGTCGCCCAGCAGCGTGACGTCGGGCTGGAGTCCGAGCGGGCCGGAGCGCTGGAGCAGCTGCGCGAGCAGGTGGCCACGCTCCAGGCGAAGCTCGACGAGGCGGAGACCCGTGCTGGCTCCGAGGCCCGCGAGCGCGCCACCGTGGACGCCGCCGCGAGGGCGGCGCTGGGACGCATCGAGGAGCGCGAGCAGGACTTCACCGAGCTGCGCGGGCAGCTCGACGCGCTGAAGGCGGAGGTCCAGGAGCAGGCCCGCCTCCGCGCCGAGGCGCAGGCGCGTGCGGAGGAGGCCGCGGACCGGGCTCGCGAGGAAGCGGAAGCGCGCGCCGAGCAGGAGACCCGCGCCATCGACGCGGAAGCACGAGCCGAAGCGCAGGAGCGGGCCCGGGTGGAAGCGGAGGTCCGGGCACAGGACGCCTCTTCCGCCAGCGACGAAGCCCAGGTGCGCTCCAACGCGGAGGCGCTGGCGCGCAGCGAGCTGCAGGTGCGCATCGAGAAGCTGGAGGCGCGACTCCGGGAGGAGACGAAGGCCCGCGCCGCGGCGGAGACTCGCGCCAAGGCGGCGATGCAGGCGCTGAAGGAAATCGAGACGCGGCTCGAGTCCGAGGCGGCCGGACGCGTCGAGGCCGAAGGCCGCGCCGAGGCCGAGGCGAAGGCCCGCCGGGATGCGAACTCTCGCGCCGAGTCGGCGGAGACGGCGACCTCCACGGCGGAGGACCGGGCGGATGCGGAGATTCGCGCCCGTGAGGCCGCGGAGTCGCGCGCGGAGGCCGAGGCGGAGGCCCGGCTCGCGGCGGAGACCCGGGCGACGTCCGAAGCCAGCGCCCGAGCCGAAGCAGAGGTCCGCGCGGAGCTGGCGACCCAGGCGCAGTCCGAGGCGGAGGAGCGCGCGGAGTCCGAAGCAGAGGCCCGCCAGAAGGCCGAGGACCGCGTCCGGGCGGAAGCCCGCCTTCGTGAGGCCGCGGAGTCGCGTGCGGAAGCGGAGTCGAAGCAGCGCGCCGAGGCGGAAGCCCGAGCCGAAGCCGAAGCCCGTCTCCGTGAAGAGGCCGAGGCCCGCGCCGAGGCGGAGTCGAAGCTGCGCACCGAAGCCGAGGCCCGCGCCGAGGCGGAGTCGGCGAAGCGTGCCGAGGCGGAAGCCCGCACCGAGGCGGAGTCGACGAAGCGTGTTGAGGCGGAAGCCCGCGCCGAGGCGGAAGCGAAGCAGCGGACCGAAGCCGAAGCGCGCGCTGTCGCCGAGGCGAAGCAGCGCGCGGAGGCCGAGGAGCGCGCCGAGTCCGAGGCCCGGGCCCGTGCTGAATTCGAGGCTCGCGCTGAAGCCGGAGTGACGTCCAGCACCGAGGCGGAAGCCCGTGCGGAGTCCGAGGCGAAGCAGCGCACCGAGGCGGAAGCCCGAGCGGAGTCCGAGGCAAAGCATCGCACCGAGGCCGAAGCCCGAGCGGAGTCCGAGTCGAAGCAGCGCACCGAGGCGGAAGCCCGTGCGGAGTCCGAGGCAAAGCAGCGCGCCGAGGCCGAGGCCCGCGCGGAGTCCGAGTCCAAGGCCCGCGCGGAAGCCGAGGCCCGCGTGCAGCAGGCCGCGCAGGCCGCCACCGAAGCGGCCGCCCGCGCGAAGGCCGAGGGCCGCCACCGCACCGCCCTGGAAGTCCGGCTGGACGCGGAGACCCAGCAGCGCACGGCCGCGGAGACCCAGCTCACCACCTTCCAAGGGCGGCTCGAGCAGGCCCGCCAGGCCTCCGAGGTCATCCGCCAGGAACTCGCACGCGAGCGCGAGGCGCGCGAGGCCCTCGAGAAGGCGATGGAAGCCCTGCGAGCGGAGAAGGCCCAGCTGGAAGCCGACTCCATCGAGCAGCGCGCCCAGGCCGAGCGCGAGCGCCACGAGCTGGAAGAGCGCGGGCGCCGCGAGGCCGAGGAGGCCGCCGCGCAGGCCCGCGCCTCGCTCCTCCCGCTGGAGGCCCCGCCCGGCCGGCCCGAGCTGGCGGTGGCCCGCAGCGGCAGCGTCACCCAGGACGGCCTCGCGAAGCTGGTGCTCCGGCTCTGCGAGGCGCGCATGGAGATGCGCCTGGAGCTGAAGGTGATGAACGCCCTGCGCGTCCTCTGGCTGCGGGACGGTGCGCTTGTCGGTGCCGTCTCCTCCGCACCGGGGGAGTCGCTCATCGACCGGGCCCGCGCGGATGGCCTCATCGACGCGCGCCAGGAAGGCGAGCTGCGCCTGGTGCGCAGCGCCACCACCAGCGCGCTGCTGGACGCCCTCCGGGGCCGCGGCTACCTGCGCGAGTCCGAGGCCGTGCCCCTCGTGCAGCGCTACACGGAGCAGGTCTTCCTCGACGCGCTCGCCGAGCCCTCCACGCTCTACCGACTGGTGCCAGAGCCCGCGCCGCACGAGGTGGCGCTCGCCGCCGCCACGCGTCCGCCGCTGCACCTGCTGGCCGAGGCGCTGCGCAACACCCTCTCCTCCGAGTCCCTGCTGGAGGCCGCCGGCAGCCTGCGCGCCCGCGTCACCCGGGGCGACCTCCACCTGGCCCCCGACGACTTCGGCCTGTCCTCGCGTGACCTGCAGCTGCTCTCCCAGGTGGACGGCGAGCACACGCTGGAGGCGCTGCTGCTGGGCGCGGGGCTGCCGCAGGAGTCCGCCCTCAAGTCGCTCGCGGTGGCGCGGACGCTCGGCCTCATCTCGCTCCAGGACGCCAGCGACGAGGACAGCGGCGAGCTGCCTCCGGAGCTGGACGTGCGCCGCCTGGAGGCGAAGTTCGAGGAGATTCAGGACGCCGACTACTTCACCGTGCTGGGGCTGACCCGCACGGCGGGCAGCGAGGAGGTCAAGCGCGCCTACGAGCTGCTGGCCGCCGAGTTCCACCCGCTGCGCTTCGCCGGGCATCCGGACCCGGCGCTCCAGCACCGCGCCCAGCAGATTCGCAGCGTGCTCTCCGAGGCCGCCCAGGCGCTGGGAGATGACCGGCTGCGCGCGGAGTACGCCCGCAGCCTGCTCGACTGACGCACGGCGGCCCGCCGTGCATCCGGAGGCCCGGGGCCGTCACCGGCGGTTGCCCGGCCGCTCCGGTTGGAGTTAAGACGGCCCCCATGGTTCGCGAGATCCTGATCTGGCCCGACCCTGTCCTGAAGCAGAAGGCCCGGCCCGTGGCGAAGGTGGACGACGCCGTCCGAGTCCTCGTGAAGGACATGTTCGAAACGATGTACTCCGCCGAAGGCGTGGGGCTCGCCGCCCCGCAGGTGGGCGTGCTCCAGCGCATCATCGTCCTGGACACCACCCCCAGCCAGCCCGAGTCCAAGCCCATCGCGATGATCAACCCGGAGCTCATCGCCCTGGAGGGCGAGACGACCTACACCGAGGGCTGCCTGTCCATCCCCGGTGAGTCCGAGGACGTGGACCGGGCCGCCGTCGTCACGGTGAAGTTCCTCGACGTGGAGGGCCAGGAGCAGACGCTGCGCTGCGACGGGCTGCTCGCCATCGCCGTGCAGCACGAGACGGACCACCTCAACGGCACCGTCTTCGTGGACCACGTCTCCACGCTGAAGCGCGAGCTCATCCGCAAGCGGATGAAGCGCCTCAAGACCTCGCGCGAGTCGGGCGCGCAGGCTTCGCGGTAGCAACACCGACGGCCGAGGCCTCGCGAGGCCCCGCCGCCGCGCGCACGCCCTTCTTCGGACACAGGTCCGCGACGACGCAGCGCCCGCACTCGGGCGAGCGCGCGAAGCACGTCCGCCGTCCGTGCCACACCAGGAGTTGGTGCCCCAGGGTCCACCGCTCCGCGGGCAGCACGGCCTGCATGTCCAGCTCCACCTTGTCCGGGTCCTCCCGCGTGGTGAAGCCGAGCCGGTACGCCAGCCGCTTCACGTGGGTGTCCACGGGGAAGGCCGCGTCGCCGCCCAGGTGGATGCACACCACGCCGGCCGTCTTGCGCCCCACGCCCGGCAACTGCTCCAGCACGTCCCGCTGGAGGGGGACCTGGCCGGCGTGCTCCTGCACGAGGGCCCGGGCGGCGGCGACGATGTTCTTCGCCTTGGCGCGGTACAGCCCGCAGGTGCGGATGAACGGCTCCACGTCCGTCGGTTCTGCTCCGGCATACGCCCGGGCGTCGGGGAAGCGCTGGAAGAGGGCGGGGGTGACGAGGTTGACGCGCTTGTCCGTACACTGCGCGGAGAGGATGACCGCCACCAGCAGCTCGAGGGGTGTCCGGTAGTCCAGCTCGATGCGGGCGTCCGGCATGTCGGCCTGCAGCCGGTCCATCACCGCCACCGCGCGCCTGCGCTTCTCCGCTGCGTTCTCACGTCCTGGCACGCGGCCGTTGTATGTCACCCCTGACGCGAGCCCAAGCACCGGCCAGGGCCCACCCTTTTCGAGAGACCCATGAAGCCCATCGACTTCCGCTCCGATACCGTCACGAAGCCCACCCCCGCCATGCGCCGCGCCATCGCCGAGGCCGACGTGGGAGACGACGTCTATGGCGAGGACCCCACCGTGCTCCGCCTGGAAGCCCGGGTGGCGGAGCGGCTCGGGCTGGAGGCGGCCGTCTTCGTGCCGTCGGGCACGCAGGCCAACCAGATTGCCATCGGCGCGCACTGCCGCCAGGGCGACGAGGTCCTCACTGAAGCGGGCAGCCACATCATCCAGTACGAGGGCGGCGCGGTGCCCGCGCTGTGGGGCGTGCAGCCGGCGCAGCTGCCGGGGCAGCGCGGCCTGCTGACGCCGGAGCAGGTGACGGAGGCGGTGCGCGCGGAGAACATCCACGCGCCGCGCACGCGCCTGCTGTCGCTGGAGAACACGCACAACCGCGGGGGCGGCTCGGTGTGGCCGGTGGAGCGCTTCCGCGCGGTGGTGGAGGCGGCGCGGAAGGCGAAGCTGGCGGTGCACCTGGACGGCGCGCGCCTGTTCAACGCCGAGGTGGCCGCGGGCGTACCGGTGTCCACGTGGTCGAAGCTGACGGACACGACGTCGGTGTGTTTCTCGAAGGGGCTGGGCGCGCCGGTGGGCTCGGTGCTGGCGGGCCGGGCGGACGTCATCCTCGAGGCGCGGCGGCTGCGCAAGCGGCTGGGCGGCGGCATGCGGCAGGCCGGGATGTTGGCGGCGGCGGCGCTGTACGCGCTCGACAATCACGTGGCCCGGCTCGCCGAGGACCACGCGCACGCGCGCCGGCTGGCGGCCGGGCTGGCGGAGATTCCGGGCGTGAAGGTGGACGCGGCGCAGGTGGAGACCAACATGGTCTTCGCGGAGTTCTCGCGGCCCGCGTCGGAGATGGTGGCCCTGCTGGCGAAGCAGGGCGTGTTGACGAATCCCGCCGGCGGTCCGCGCACGCTGCGCCTGGTGACCCACCTCGACGTGTCCGCCGCGGACATCGACGAGGCCGTGGCCCGCATCCGTGGCGCTGTCGCCTGAGTCACGGCGCGGGGCAGGCACTCCGCCTCGGCCCTTCGGGGCGGTGCCCCGGAAGGAATGCTCCTTCCACTTCCCCACGGGGGGGCCCGCGTCCCCACGCCATGTGAAACGCGGGACTGTCCGACACCCGGCGCCCACTCCCGGAGCGTGAGGAGGGGCCCGGGCGGGGCGTGGTAGGCTGCCCGTGCCGTGCGCCGCTTCAGCCTCCTCATCCTCCTCACTGCCTGCTCCTGCGCCGCGCCACGCGCGGAGCCGAAGATGAGCTTCGAAGAGCTCTACGGCGCCCGGGGCCCGGACGACGAGCACTCGCGTCCCTCCGTCCCGCGCGAGCCCGCGGGGTACGCGTCCTCCGCCGAACTCTCCGGGTCGCTCGAAGGCGCGCTCGCGGCGTTCACCGAGCGGGCCCGGGCGTACCGCGCCCAGGTGACGCGAGGCGGGGCGATGCCGGCCTCACAGGCGGAGAACTGGGAGGCGATGAACCGCGCGCTGGACGGCTTCCTGGCGCGGCCGGTGAAGGGCACGGACGCTCGCGACGTGCTCCGGGCCCGGAGCGTGCTGGAGGCCGAGCTGGAGCAGGACGGACGGACCTACGGCGACATGCCGGGAGCGCTGGCGGAGGCGGTGGTGCTGCGCGTGGGCCGGCTCGCCGTGCGCATGGCGGAGCTGCGCCGCCTGGAGCATCCGGAGGAAACGAACGGGCTGCCGCGCCTGGCGTGGCCGCTGGCTCCGGTCTCCATCACCAGCCTCTTCGGTCATCGCTGGCACCCGATTACGGGGGAGAACCGCCGCCACCTCGGCGTGGACCTGGCCGCGCAGCAGGGACAGGCCATCTACACCGCCGAGAAGGGCGTGGTGCTGCGCGCGGGGTGGAACGGCGACCACGGCAACCAGGTGGAGGTGCAGCACGCGGGCCGCTGGGTGACGCGCTACAGCCACCTGTCGCGCGTGCTGGTGGAGCCGGGCGAAATCGTGGAGCGAGGCGACGCGCTGGGCCTCGCCGGTGAGACGGGGCTGGCCACCGGCGTCCACCTCCACTTCGAGCTGTGGCGCGACGGCCAGGCCCTGGACCCGCTGGACGCGCTGGGCGGCGACGAGGCGTCCGCGGTGGAGGGCCCGCCCATGGCACGGGGTGTCGGGCCCACGGACCCCGCAACGCATCAGGGGCGCCGACCGTCAGGTCAGCGCCCCTGAAGAGGACCGGGGCCTTCCGCGCCAGGGCGGACGGACGGCTCAGAGCGAGTTCTTCAGCTCCTTGGCGGGCCGGAAGCCGACGGTCTTCGAGGCCTTCAGCTTCATCATCTCGTTCGTCTGCGGGTTGCGGATCTTCCGTGCCTTGCGCGAGCGCACCGACCAGGTGCCGAAGCCGGGGTAGCTGAAGCGGGCGTCCTTCTTCACCGCCTTGCCGATGTTGGTGAAGACGATGTCGAGGATCTGCGCCGCGGACTTCTTGGTGAGACGTGTCTGCGCCGCCACCACCTCGACGAGCTCTGCCTTGGTCATTACGCCCCTCCGTCCTTGCGTTGTCTGTTCTTGATAGTGCTTGACCCGAACGGTGGTAACAAATCGCTCTTTTCCCTGTCAATGCTGGCCGCGCTCCGGGGCCGGAAAATCGGCCTCGGACGAAAAGTTGGCTCTCTGAAACAGCGGGCTTACAGAGGAGAAGTCCGCCGCGCGTGTCACATTCCAACACTCCACCCGCAGTGAGGGTTTGAGTGGGGTGTGTGATCGTGATTGGGAGAAAGTGTTTGGAATATTGATCACTTGGCGGGTGGTGCTGATCGCATTCCCGCGAACCCGTGCGGGGAGGCGCTAGAGTGCCCGGCCGCGTGCTCTTCCGAACGGTCCTCCCGCTGCTCCTCGCGCTGTGTACCTGCCGGGGCCCGTCGCCCCGCGAGGCGGCCCGCCCTGGCGGGGAGACCCGCACCCACGTGTGGGTGGACGCGGCGGGTCCTGGGGCCGGGGACGGCACGCGGGAGCAGCCTCTGCGCTCGCTGGCCGAGGCGCTGATCCGACCCGGTCCGCTCACGGTGCACCTGGGGGCGGGGACGTACCCGGGGCCCTTCTCGCTGCCGGAGGGTGTACGGCTGGAGGGGCAGGGGGCGAACTCGGTGCTGTCCGCGGAAGGGGCGGAGGCGCCGGTGCTGCGGGCGGGTGGGGATGCGGTGCTCGTGGACCTCGCGGTGCGGGGTGGGGGCTGGGGGCTGGACGTGGGGGGAGGAAGGGTGCGGCTGGAGCGGGTGGGCTTCAGCGGCCAGCGGACGGGCGCGGTGCGGGTGGAGGCCGGGCGGCTGGAGGTGGAGTCCGGCCGCTTCGAGGCCACCGAATCGGGAACCACGGGGGTGCTGGTGGAGGGCGCGCGGCTGGAAGCGAAAGGCGGGGCGGAGGTGAGTGCGCCGGAAGCCCCCGCGGTTCGAGGCACGCCGGCGGATGCAGCGCCGGGAGCAGCAGCGGTTCGAGGCACGCCGACGGAGGCCGTGTCGGGAGCAGCAGTGGTTCGAGGCACGTCGGTGGATGCCGCGCCGGGCGCAGCAGTGGTTCGAAGCGAGCCGGCGGATGCCGCGCCACGGGCACCCGACGTCCGAGCCGTGGAGGCACGCATCACCGCCAGCGCCTTCACCGGCCCCTACCGGCGCGCTGTGCGGGTGCGCGGGGCCCAGGCGCGCGTGGAGCTGGAGGGCGTGAAGTTCTCCGGCCCGGACTCCGCGGTCGGCGTGGACGCCGGGCACGCGGAGGTGCGGCACTCGATGGCGGAGGGTGGCAAGGGCTCCGCCTTTTCCGTGGTGGACGGCGTGCTGGTCCTCGAGGACGTACAGGTGACGGGGCACGAGTACGGCCTGTCGGCCACCCGGGCGCGGATGCTCGAGGTGCGGCGCTTCACCTCGGTGCGCGCCGCGCGCGCCGGCCTGGGCGTGGTGGGGACCCGGGGCGTGCTCGAGGACGTGGTGGTGCGGGACAGCGGCGACTACGGCGGGCTGCAGCTCGTGGGCGGGGACCTCCAGGTCCAGCGCTTCCGCGTGGACGGCTCGGCCGAGTACGGCCTGTCGGCCCTGCACGGAAAGCTGCGGCTGCGCGACGGCACCATCCTCCGCGTGCGCTCGGCGGATGGCTCGGCCGGGGACGGCCTGCATCTGCGTGAGGTGGAAGCGGACGTGGAAGGCGTGGTGGTGCGTGACGTGGCGGGCTCGTGCGTCCTCGCGGCACAGGCGGCCCGGGTGAAGCTGCGCGATGCGGAGCTGCGCGGGTGTCGGTACTCGGGGCTGGCGGTGGACACGCAGGCCCGGCTGGAGGCCACGGGGGTGGTCATCGACGGCGCCGGAGCGGCCCTGACGGTCCAGGGGCAGGGGGAGCTGCGGGTGGACGTGCTCACCGCGAGCGGACTGGCGGACGGGCTCGTGTGGGCGGACTGTCAGGGCGGAACGCGCGTGAGCCTGGAGCGCGTGCGCTCGGAGGACGCGCGCGGCCTGTCGTCCTCCTGCGTCGCGGGCCGTGCGGAAAAGCCAGCCGAGCCCCGCTGACTGCTCCGCCTGGTGCGCGGCGAGGGCCTCACGCCAGAGGCGGCACGCCCTCGGAGAGAAGCCGCGTGGCCTGGCGCTCCAACCACTCGTCGATGAGCGGTGCGGACCTCACCCCGGAGGAGGCACGTCCTCGGAGGGAAGCCGCGTGGCATGCTGTTCCAGCCACTCACGGATGAGGGGGTAGACCTCCTGGGGCGCACCGGCGCCGAAGATGAGGTCGCCGTGCCCGTAGTCCATCTTGTCGCCGTGGTCCCTGCCGAAGATGTGCAGCGCGCGGTCCGGCGAGGTGGCGAGCGCGAACTGGGACTCCACGTTCTCCGCCGTGGCCAGCCGGTCCGAGCTGCCGCCCATGACGAGCAACGGGAGCTGCAACCGGGAGATTCCCGCGCGCCAGTCCGTGGCGCGGTCGAAGGAGCGGAACGCATCGTGCTCTATCCAGTCCTGGAACTGGAGCAGCACCTTGCGGCTCATCGACGACATCATGTTCGCGTAGACCTGCCGCTGGATGCGCGGGGGGATGTGCTCGGGGTTCACCATCAGGTCGGAGAGGGGGAGGGTGACGTAGCCGAGGAAGGGCGCGAGGCTGGCGCTCATCCACTCCTGCCGGAAGCGCGCGGGCCATGCGGCGCGCACGCCCAGGGAGATGAGCGCGCGCATCAGCGGCCCGGACTTGAAGTGGACGGGAGCGCCCAGGGTGAGCAGCCCGGCCAGCTTCGGCCCCTCCGGGCCCTGCGCCACCCCGTAGCCCACCAGCCCGCCCAGCGAGTGACCGAGCCAGAAGGCCCGCTTCGCCCCCGTCTCCTTCAGCGCCAGTTCCAGCAGCGCCGGCCCGTCATGCAGGATGTGGTCGTCGATGGTGAAGTCCGTGTACCGTCGGCCCCGGGGTGGCAGGCGCGAGTGCCCGGTGCCGCGCCACTCGACGCTGAAGCAGTCGAAGCCGGCATCGGCCAGGTAGTGGGCCACGGAGTAGGGCGGCTCGAAGTCGAAGGTGAACCGGTTGGCGGCCAGCCCATGGCACAGCAGCACCGGCTCCTCGAAGCGGCGCACCGGCGCGCGCCGAGCGTGGACGGTCAGCTCCCAGCCGTCGTCGCACCGGACACGCAGGGTCTGCGGCAGCTCCGTCCGGGGGCGGTACCACCGCCGGACGGCCGCGACCCAGATGACGTTCCACAGCACCAGGGCGAGCACGGCGACCAGCACCCACACGCCCCACCGCCAAGCATCCATTCCGCCTCCTTAACGGACCGCAGGGTGACGTTGGCGCAAATAAAACCCTGCTAAGGTCGGTTCACCCGCCGTCCTGTTGCCGGAACTCACGGGCATCAGAGGAAGTCGAGGGAATGATGAAGCTACGGAAACTGATGTTCGTGCTGCCCAACCTGTTCACCGTCACGTCCATCTTCTGTGGCTTCTATGCCATCACCCTGTGCACGGGTGAGGCCGGCCCCGTGCAGCTCTACCAGGCGGCCCTGGCCATCTTCTTCGCCATGTTCTTCGACGGGTGCGACGGCCGGGTGGCCCGCCTGACGAAGACGCAGAGCGACTTCGGCGTGCAGCTCGACAGCCTGGCGGACGTCATCTCGTTCGGGGCGGCGCCGGGCCTGCTGGTCTACAAGTGGGCGCTCGCGCCGCTGGGCTTCGTGGGCCTGTTCATCTCCTTCGCGTTCGCCGCGTGCGGCGCGCTGCGGCTGGCGCGCTTCAACGTGCTGGCGGCGCGCAACCCGCACGGCGGTGGTGGGCGCTTCTTCGTGGGGCTGCCCATCCCGGTTGCCGCGGGCATGCTGGTGTCGGTCATCATCTCCCACCACGCGGCGGCGGGCGGCGCGCCCCTGATCGAGTCCGCCGCCATGCCGATGGCCGTGGCCGTGGCCGGGCTGTCGCTGCTGATGGTGTCGACGGTGCGCTACCGCACCTTCAAGGACACGCGGCCGAACCGGAAGAGCGCGCTGGTCTTCATGCTGATGGTGCTGGGCGGCGTGGGGATTGCCACCCAGTTCCACCCGGCCTGGGTGCTGGTGGCCTGCTGCGGCGCCTACCTGGCGCTGGGCCTCGTGGAGTCCGCGGTGCTCGCGCGCAGTCACCTGGTGGCGCGCAAGGTGGCCGCCGGCGCGGTGGCCGCGGTGGCCGTGTCCTCCGTCATCGACGATGAGGACGAGGACGAGGACGCCGAGGAAGACGCCGGCCCGGGCAACGACGGCCCCGCGTACCTGTAGTCCCCCTTGAGTCACGGTGTCGGCGGCCCCGGAGAGGAAGAGGGCTGTCCCCCCACGCAGTGAGTGTCCCGGTGGATGCCGGGACGCCGGGTGGCGCAGGGGCGCTCCTTCAATCCGTGCCGCCGCCGCCCGCTGCCGCTAGGATGCGCGGCCCATGCGCGTCGAGCTGCTGTGCACCGGTGACGAGCTCGTCACCGGCCTCATCACGGACACGAACAGCACGTACCTGGAGGCCCGCCTCTTCGACCTGGGAGTGAAGGTCGAGCGCGTGGTGCTGGTGGGGGACGTGCGGCCGGACATCACCCATGCGCTGCTGGCCGCGGCCTCGCGCGCGGACGTGGTGGTGGTGTCCGGGGGCCTGGGCCCGACGGCGGACGACTTCACGCTCGAGTGCGCCGCCGCGGCCGCGGGTGTACCGCTGGAGGACGACGCCCGGGTGCTCGGCTGGCTGCGCGAGCGCTACGCCGCGCGGGGCCTGTCCCCCGACCTCAACGCGGGGCAGCTGCGCATGGTCCGCATCCCCCGGGGCTCCGAGCCGGTGCGCAACCCGGTGGGCTCCGCGCCCCTCGTCATCCTCACCCTGGGCCGCTGCCGGCTCTTCTTCCTCCCCGGCGTGCCGCGCGAGTACCGGGCCCTGCTGGACGGCGAGGTGCTGCCGCGCATCCGCACGTGGCTGGAGGCGGAGCCCGCCCGCCTGCACCGCGCCTTCCGCTTGCTGCGCACGGTGGGCATGGGCGAGTCGGTATTGGACCAGCACGTGAAGCCCCTGGCCGCGAGCCACCCCCGGGTGGTGTTCGGCTTCCGCACGCACGCGCCGGAGAACCACCTGAAGTTGATGGCCGAGGCTCCTTCGCAGGCCGAGGCCGACGCCGCGCTCGCCGCCGCGGAGGCGGACTGCCGCCGGGTGCTGGGCGCGAGCGTGTTCGGCGCGGATGCGGAGGAGTACGCGTCGGCGCTGCTCGAAAGACTCGGGCGGGCGAAGGCCACGCTGGCGACGGCGGAGAGCTGCACCGGCGGCCTCATCGCCCAGCAACTCACCGCGGTGCCGGGGGCCAGCAGCGTCTTCATCGGCGGTGCGGTGGTGTACTCGGAGAAGATGAAGGCCGCGTGGGTGGGGGTTCCGCCGGCGGTGCTGGAGCGCCACACGGCGGTGTCCCGCGAGACGGCCATCGCCATGGCCGAGGGCGTCCGCGCCGCCTGTGGCACCACATACGGCCTGTCGGTGACGGGCTACGCGGGCCCGGGCGGCGGCACGCCGGAGGACCCGGTGGGCACCGTGTACTGCGCGCTGGCGGGTGCGGGCATGCCCACCCGCTGCGAGCGCATCACCCTCCCCGGCGACCGCGACCGCGTTCGCCTGTTCGCCGCTTCCCACACGCTGGAGATGCTGCGGCAGCACCTGCTCGCCGCGGCCGCCACCCCATGAGTCGCTCCAAGTCCAAGCGCCCCCGTCCGTCCTCCCCCGCGCGCCCGGGCGGTACCGCTGAGCCCACCGAGGGAAAGGGGACGCCCGCGCCAGCATCCGGTTCCGATACACGCGCCGCCGGTACGGGGGGCACGCCCTCACCGACGTCCGTTTCCGAGCACGCCGGCAAGGGAGGCACGGCCGCTCCGGGGTCCGCTCTCACCAGGGAAGGCCAGGCCGTGCCGGAGTCCACTTCCGGGCATGTCCACACCGACACGGGCGCCAGCACCGGGGCCGGTGCCGGCACCGCGAGCCCGTCGCCCTCCGCGTCCGAGCACGGCACGGGCCCGGCATCCGGGGCCCCCGTCCCGCCGCGAGGCACGACTCCGGCACCCTCGGGAGGGCTGCCCCTCAACATCCTGCGCGTGTGGCTGGCTGCCTACCGCGTGGAGGTGATGCTGTTCCTGGTGTCCTTCGTGGTGCTGGCCAGCTTCAGCTCGCAGCGGTTCCTGCGCCAGAGCGCGGCGCCGCACTTCATCTACCAGGCGCAGTCGTGGTTGGACGGCCGGCTGGACATCGACCCGCAGGTGCTGCCGAACCTGGAGGACTGGGCCTGTGTGCGGCTGGTGGACGGCGAGAAGGTCCGCTGCGAGGGCCGGCCGCTTCCGAGCGACCGCTGGTTCGTGAGCTTCCCGTCCTTCCCCGCCGTGGTCATGCTGCCCTTCGTCGCGCTGCACGGCTACCAGTTCAACGACACCTCCTTCGACGTCATCGTCGGTGCGCTGGCGGTGGCGCTCTTCTATTCGCTGCTGCGCTTCCTCGCGAAGGAGGGCGAGACGGCGCGCAACCGCAACGAGAACATCGCCCTCGCGCTCATCCTCGCCTTCGGTACCCTGTTCTTCTACTGCGCCATCCGCGGCGAGGTCTGGTTCAGCGCCGAGGTCATGGGCGTGGCCTTCACCTGCCTCTACGCGCGCAACGCGGTGCGAGCCCACCGCCCGGTGCTCGCCGGCCTGTTCTTCTCCATGGCCACGCTGACCCGCACGCCGCTGCTCTTCACGGGCGTCTTCTTCGTCCTGGAGGCACTGTGCCCCGGGCCGGAGTCCCGCCTGGCGCAGCTCAAGGCCCTGGGGCGCAGCTGGAAGCCCGCGGCGCGCAAGGTGGGCCTGTTCGCCCTGGGCGCCGCGCCCCTCGGGTTGCTCGCGGCCGCGTACAACGTCTACCGCTTCGGCCGTCCCGGGGAGTTCGGCCACCGCTTCCTCTTCAACAACCGCGTCAACGCGGACATCGACCAGTGGGGCCTGTTCCATTGGGAATACCTGCCGCGCAACCTGGAGGCCGCGTTCCTCAAGCTGCCGAAGGTGTCGCTGGAGCCGCTGCGCCTCGCCTATGACCCGCACGGCCTGACGCTGCTGTTGACGCTGCCGCTGCTCGTCTTCCTGCTCATCCCCAAGACGCGCCCGCGCCTGCACTGGCCGCTGTGGCTCACCGTGGCCGCGTGCGCGCTGCCGGGCCTGCTGTACCAGAACACCGGCTACATGCAGTTCGGCTTCCGCTTCAGCCTCGATTACACGCCCTACCTCTTGTTGCTCTTCGCCGCCGGCGGCTGGTCGCTGCGCAACCGCGCCGTGCTGGCCGCGGTGGCGCTCGGCGTGCTGGTGAACTTCTGGGGCGCCGTGGCCTTCCGTGGCTACACGGAGCTTGTCCGGAACTGGTAGGCGCCCGGGGCTCACGGGCTTGAATCCTCCGCGCCTCGCGCGCACATAAGAGAGGCCATGCAACCTCCCACCGGACAGCCCCCTCCCGGCAAGCGCTGGCACACCCGCGAGGACAGCGGCATCCGCCTCGACGCCACGCTGCGCTGGTGGCACGACGACGAGCCCGTCCAGCACCCGAAAATCATCGAGCTCTTCAACAGCTCCCTGGTGCTGGACGAGGAGGGCCGCTACCAGCTGCGCATCGGCAAGGACTGGTGCTACGTCCAGGTGGAAGGTGCCGCCTACGAGGTGCGCACGGTGGACGTCACCCCGGACGAGCGGGTCTCCGTCCGCTTGAGTGACCGCACCGCCGAAGCGCTGGACCCCGCCACCCTGCACGTGGACCTCGACGGTGTCCTGTCCTGCGCGGTGAAGCAGGGCCGCTCCAGGGCACGCTTCTCCCGCGACGCCCAGTACCAGCTCGGTCAGCTCCTAGAGGAGGGGACCGACGGCGGCCTCGTGCTGTGCGCGGGCCAGCGCCGGGTGCCCCTCCCGGTCTCCCTGGACGCGCTCCAGGCCTCGTCCTAGGCGGCGGCCTCCGTGGAGGCAGGAGGGCAGGGGAGGGCCGTCGTGCCGGTGAGCTCCCTGCCGAGCGCCTCCAGCACCTCCGGGTGCTCGCGCAGCCACTCCGCGGCGCGCTCGCGGCCCTGCCCGATGCGCTCCCCGCGCAGGCTGAAGTGGCTGCCCGACTTCTCGATGAGGCCCGTGGCCACGCCCAGGTCCAGCACCTCGCCCACGCGGTGGATGCCGGTGCCGTACAGCAGGTCGAACTCGGCCTCCTGGAAGGGCGGTGCCATCTTGTTCTTCACCACCTTCACCCGCGCCCTCGAGCCGACCACCGCGTCCCCGTCCTTGAGGTTGCCCGTGCGGCGAATCTCCATCCGCACCGACGCGTAGAACTTCAGCGCGTTGCCGCCCGTTGTCGTTTCGGGGTTGCCGAACATCACGCCAATCTTCATGCGAATCTGGTTGATGAAGATGATGCACGTGCCGGAGCGGCTCACCGCGCCGGTGAGCTTGCGCAGCGCCTGGCTCATCAGCCGCGCCTGCACGCCCATGTGCGCGTCTCCCATCTCCCCCTCGATTTCGGCCCGCGGCACCAGCGCCGCCACCGAGTCCACCACGATGAGGTCCACCGCCCCCGAGCGCACCAGCTGCTCCGTGATTTCCAGCGCCTGCTCTCCGGTGTCTGGCTGCGACACCAGCAACTCCTCCACCTTCACGCCCAGCTTGCGCGCGTAGGACACGTCCAACGCGTGCTCCGCGTCGATGAAGGCCGCCACGCCGCCCACGGCCTGCACCTGTGCAATCGCATGCAGCGTGAGCGTCGTCTTGCCGGAGGACTCGTTGCCGAACACCTCCACCACCCGGCCTCGCGGGTACCCGCCCACGCCGAGCGCCCGGTCCACCCCCACCGAGCCCGAGGGGATGACCGCCACCTTCTGCTCCCGGCCCTCGCCCCCGAGCGTCATCACCGCGCCCCGGCCGAACTGCTTCTCGATTGATGCCACCGCCGCCGCCACCGCCTTCAGCTTCTCCGTGAGCTTGCTCATCGCGTCCTCGGCTCCCTCGCCGCCCTGTCTGTGAGTGGATGCTGCGCCGCGGGCGCGGCCTGGAGCCGCGGGCCGGGCGCATCGGGAGGACAGGTGAGCAACGGCCATGCCGGGCCGCGCTCACTCGGGGGCGACGCCCCGCAGCCGTCCGCGCGCGTGGCCGGAGTCCCGCGTGGCGGAGGGTGTAGGCGGCGCACGCGGGAGCTGCCAGGCCCGCCTCATGGGGTGACGTCAGGGAAGGTATTCTTATGTCGACATTGCGAGCTGTTACTGATTCTTCTGGATGCCTCCAGGGGAGCGCCCGGCCGGTCGCTCGCGAATTGGCGCTTCGCGTTGAAGTTTGGGGAGGCGGATATGAGGTTTCTCCGCGTGAGCCCGAAACGCGAAGACCTGCCCCATGTGGTCATCCTCGGCGGAGGTTTCGCCGGTCTCTATGCCGCGAAGCACCTCTACAAGCGGCCCGTGCGCGTCACGCTGGTGGACCGGCACAACCACCACCTGTTCCAGCCGCTGCTGTACCAGGTGGCCACCGCGACGCTCAGCCCGAGCGAGATTGCCGCGCCCCTGCGCGGGCTGCTGGGCCCCCACAACGTGGGCGTGGTGCTGGCGGAGGTGACGGGGGTGGACACGGTCGGCAAGCGCGTGCTGCTGACGGACGGCGAGCTGAAGTACGACTACCTCGTGGTCGCCACCGGCGCCACGCACTCCTACTTCGGCAATGACCACTGGGCCTCGTTCGCTCCGGGGCTGAAGTCCATCGAGGACGCGGTGGAAATCCGCCGCCGCATCCTGATGGCCTTCGAGCTGGCCGAGCGCGAGACGGACCCGGAGGCCCGCCGCGCGCTGCTCAACTTCGTCATCATCGGCGGAGGCCCCACCGGGGTGGAGCTGGCGGGCTCGCTGGCGGAAATCAGCCGCCATTCCCTGCCCGGCGACTTCCAGAACATCGACCCTCGCGACGCGCGCATCATCCTCATCGAGGGGGTGGCCAACGTGCTGCCCGTCTACCCCGAGGACCTGTCCCTCAAGGCGCGCGGCACGCTGGAGAAGCTGGGCGTCGAGGTCCGCACGGGCGCCCGCGTCACCAACATCGACGAGACGGGCGTGTTCATCGGCGCCGAGCACATCCCGGCCCGCACGGTGCTGTGGGCGGCGGGAGTGGCCGCCTCCCCGGTGGCCCGCACGCTGGGCGTGGAGCTGGACCGCGCCGGCCGCGTGCTGGTGACGCCCGAGCTGACGGTACCCGGGCACGACGACATCTTCGTCGCCGGAGACCTCGCCTCCGTGACGGGGGATGATGGAAAGCCCGTCCCGGGCCTCGCGCCCGCGGCGATGCAGATGGGCAAGCAGGTCGCCCTCAACATCCGCCACCGGCTGATGGGCAGGCCCATGCAGCCCTTCAAGTACTGGGACCGCGGCTCCTACGCGGTGATTGGCCGCGGGCACGCGGTGGGCATCGCCTTCCGCCGCTTCAAGCAGTCCGGCTTCCCCGCCTGGGCGGCCTGGCTGCTCATCCACATCACCTTCCTCATCGGCTTCCGCAGCCGGCTGGCGGTGCTGCTCGACTGGGCGTACTCGTACCTGACGTTCTCCAAGTCGGCCCGCATCATCACCGGCCCCACGCCGCGACTGGACCGGCCGCCGGCGCGGATGGAGCTTCCGGATGGCGGCGCGATGAAGGTCGAAGCCGCCGCCCGGGCCGCCGGCACCCGCCCGGAGCCCCCGGCGCCCGTGGCGCACTGACGTCCCGGGGGCTCCCCGTCACTCCCGGGGGCTCGCCGGTCCGGATGGGCCGGTCCACCGGACGGAGGACTCCGCCTGGGAGGCGTGGGGCCCCTGCGTGGTGGCGTGCGGGTGGTTCACCCGGTCCAGCATCCGGAAGTCGATGGCGAGCTGGATGTCGACTTCCTCGATGCGTGCATGCCCCTCGAGGTCCGTGCGGGTGAGGGCGACCTTGAGGATGCGGTCATGCGCGCGCGCGGACAGCGCGTATTTGCGCACCGCCCGCTCCAGCATCTTCTCGGCGCGCGAGCTCATGGCGCAGTGACGGCGCAGCAGGTGGGGCGGGAGCTGCGCGTTGCAGTGCACACCCGGCTCATCGCGGTAGCGGGCCCGCTGGCGCTCGCGCGCGGCCTGGACCCGCTCGCGGTAGTAGCGGCTCGGCGGCTCCGTCGCGTCCGCTCGCGCCAGGTGCTGGTACTCCACCGGCCGCGTCTGCAGCGTCATGTCGATGCGGTCCAGCAGGGGACCGCTCACCCGGGTGTTGTATTCGAAGCGGCGGTAGTCCGCGCAGGTACACACGCGCCCGGCGACGCCGTAGTAGCCGCAGGGACACGGGTTCATCGCCGCCACCAGCATCACCCGGCACGGGTAGGAGATGTGCTGGTTGGCCCGCGCCAGGTGGATGACGCCTTCCTCCAGCGGCTGGCGGAGCACCTCGAGCACGTTCTTCCGGAACTCCGGCAGCTCGTCGAGGAAGAGCACGCCGTTGTGCGCCAGGGACAGCTCCCCGGGCCGCGCCGCCGCGCCGCCGCCCACCAGCCCCGCGTCGGAGAGGGTGTGGTGCGGCGCCCGGAAGGGCCGCTCGCGCATCAGCGCGTGCCCCTCCGCCAGCAGGCCCAGCACCGAGTAGACCTTCGTCACCTCCAGCGCCTCGGGGAAGGTCATCTCCGGGAGGATGCCGGGCAGCCGCCGCGCCAGCATGGTCTTCCCGGAGCCGGGAGGTCCGCTGAGCAGCAGGTTGTGGCCTCCGGCGGCCGCCATCTCCAGGGCCAGCTTCAGCTCCGGCTGGCCCCGCACGTCCGCCATGTCCGGCCCCGTCCCGTCCCGCCCGGGCACGTCGGCGTCCTCCACCCGGACGTAGGGCGTCACCGGCTTCGCCCCCGTCAGGTGGTCCACCGCCTCGCGCAGGTGCGTCACCGGGAGGATTCGCAGTCCCTCCACCAGTGCGGCCTCGGGCGCGTTGGCCGCCGGCAGCATGACGCCCTCGAAGCCGTGGTTGCGCGCCGCCACGGCCAGCGGCAGCGCGCCCTTGATGGGCCGGAGCGAGCCATCCAGCGACAGCTCCCCGCCGAAGAGGAGGCGCGCCACGGAGGACTCCTCCAATTGCTTCGCCGCCACCAGCACGCCCAGGGCGATGGGCAGCTCGAAGGCCGCGCCCTCCTTCTTCAAGTCGGCGGGCGCCAGATTCACGGTGACTCGCTTCTGGGGCAGCTCGAAGCCCGTGTTCTTCAGCGCGGAGACGACGCGCACCTTCGACTCGCGCACCGCCCCTTCCGCCTGCCCCACGACGTTGAAGTAGGGCAGGCCGAGCGCCATGTCGACCTCGCACTCCACCACCACCGCGTCGATGCCCAGCAACGCCCCCGACCGCACCCGCGCCAGCATGTCCCGTCCTTCCCGAAGCCCGCCCCCTCCCTCTCAGCAATGCGCGTACCGGCGCCTACCCGAGGCGGAGGGCTCCACCCCCCAATCCACCGCGGTGGATGACCGTCCCAACCCCCGGAACGTCGATTCCAAGCGCACCGGATTAATGAACCGGGGTCTGGTCAGGACCGGGGGGAGTCCGGTACCTTGCCTCACACGTGGGGAACGCAATGGGGGCAGAGGCCACAGTGGATACCGAGACTCGTCAACGCCGTCCGGTCCGCATCCGCCGAGCGGACATGAAGCGCGGCCAGCGCATGAAGCTGGCCTTCGGGGTGTTCCGCTTCTGTCTCTACGGGATGATGGGTCTCAGCTCGGAGATATTCTTCTACAACCTGGTGCGCATCTCCCGGCACGTGCCCGTGCTGGAGGCGCTCTTCCGGTTCCAGTGGCGCGTGGATGACCGGCTCGGGCTCAACGCCATCTGGGACACCCCCGTCGTCACCGCGTACGGCCAGTGCTCGCTGTGGATGTTCCTCATCTACGGCGTGGCGTGCTTCTGCTTCATCGAGCCGCTCTACCGGTGGATGCTGTACCAGCACACCGGCCTGCGCGCCGCCATCTACGGCATCGTCATCCTGCTCTTCGAGGGCGTCACCGGCCTGGTGCTGGAGCGGCTCACCGGCTACCGCATCTGGTACTACGGGGACGCGGGCGCCATCATGGGGGAGATGACGTCGCTCTACATCCTGCCCATCTGGATGGTGACGGGCCTCATCGCCGAGTTCATCTACAGGGAGATGATGGACCCGGACCTCTTGGCCGCCTTGGAGTCGCCGCTGCCCGCCACGCCCGAGGAGACCGAGGCCTCGCTCCAGTTGATGCGGTAGGTGCAGGCGTGGCCGTCGTAGCCGGACGTCTCGATGACGATGGCCTGCGCGCCGGCCACCCGCAGCCCCGCGTGGATGATGCCCGCGGTGAAGGACGGGTAGGGGCCCACCTCGTTCATCCACAGCTCGAACTGCGCCGGCCCCAGCTCCTTCAGCTTGGACTCGGTGTAGTTGTTGCCGGCGCGGAAGTTCTGCGTGGCGCGCATCAGCGCCCGCCGGGGGCCCAGCACGCGCAGCAGTGACAGCACGGCGCGCCCCAGCATCGTCTCGCGGAAGCCTTCGATATAGGCCTCGCCCAGCTTCCAGGTGCCCTGCTCCAGCGGCTCACCGGGGAAGAGCTCCTCCGAGGTGATGCGCAGGAAGTTCATCCAGGATTCGAAGGGGTAGGCCGGCCGCAGCTTCTGGTCCACGTCCAGGCCGGCCTGGCGAAGCCGCGCCTTGCACTCGGGCGTCAGCCGCCCGCTCAGCGCGCGCAGGAACAGAGCTTCGATGGTCTGCTCAAAGATGAGAAGCTCGTCGGCCATGAGTCGTGGACTCTAGCCGACGAGCTTCTCGAAGTGAACCGCGACTCCAACCCGGAGCGTAGGCTACGCGGAGGAGGCTCTCAGGGAGCGGGCGCGGGGGCGGGCGGCGCGGTGCCGGTGTCGACCTCGGTGCCCTGGATGATGGCGTTCTGCGGCAGCTCGGTGGCCATGCCGAGCACCTTCGCTCCGGCGGCCTTCGCTCCATCCAGCGCTACGATGAGGCGCCCGTAGTTGGTGGCATCATCCGCCATGAAGAAGACGATCTTCTCATCCGGCTTCTTGGCCGCCAGCATCCGCTTGAGGCGGTTGACGTAGTCCGCCGGCTGGATCTTCTCCGTGTTGATGGAGTAGCCGCCGTCCTTGTCCAGCTGCACGACGAGCTGCTGGTCGTTCGGGTCCGGAGGCTGCGGCTCCTCCTCCACCTCCGTGTCGGGGACACGCACCAGGATGTCCTTCTCCAGGAGCGGCGTCACCACCATGAAGATGATGAGGAGCACGAGCACCACGTCGACGAGCGGCGTGACGTTGATCTCCGAGTTCGGCTGGGAAGCGGGCTTCACCCACTGCCGCTGCTTGCGTCCGGCCATTACTTCTTCTCCTCTACGCCGAGCGCGATCTGCTTCGCCTTGGACTTGCGGGCCACGTCCAGCACCTTGCGCACGTCGCCGACGTTCAGCGTGTTGTCACCCTTGAGCAGGATCTTCTTGCCCGGGTCCTTCGCCAGCTCCTCCGACAGCTTGGCCTGGAGTGCCTGGTCGTCCACCTGATCATTCTCCACGAACACCTTCTTGTCCGGGGTGATGGAGAGGACGATGGGGTCTGCGTCTTTACCCCCCTCCTTCTCGATTTCGGTGGCCTTCGGCAGCTCCACGGACTTGCCGCGCTGGAGCATGGGGGTGACGACCATGAAGATGATGAGGAGCACCAGCACCACGTCCACCAGGGGCGTGACGTTGATGTCGCTCTTGATGCCCCCCTTGGGGCCTGCTGACATTCCCATGCGTGTACCTTGCTTCCTGGATGGAGGCGCCCGCCCTCACCACCCCAGCGTGCTCCAACCCCTCACCGCAAGTTGGAGCGCCGCTCGGTTGAAGGGCGGGCCTCGGGTCGTCCCCGGGGCTCGCCGGTGGATGCTCAGGCCGCGTGCGAGGAGTGCGCGCCGCCGCCCAGGTGGCGGGCCACGACGTCCAGGAACTCGTTGGACGACTCGGAGATGTCCACCGAGCGCGCGTCCACCCAGCCCTGCAGGAAGTTGTAGGCCATCACCGCGGGGATGGCCACCAGCAGGCCGAAGGCCGTGGTGATGAGCGCCTCGGCGATACCGGCGGAGATGGTGCCCAGACCGCCGGAGCCGGCGGCCGCCATCAGCTGGAACGCGTTGACGATACCCATCGTCGTGCCGAGCAGACCCACGAACGGCGCCGTGGAGCCGACCGTCGCCAGCAGGCCGAGGCCGCGCTTCATGCTCTGCACCTCACGCTGAGCCTGGCGCTCGAGCGCGCGCGCCACCGACTCCACCGCGATGTCCTTGTTGCTGGGGCTGATGCGGTACGCCGTCAGGCCGGAGTTGATCACGCGGCCCAGGTGGCCCACGTCCTTGCCCAGGTTGGTGTTGGCGGCCGTGCTCAGGTCGCCCTTGGCCAGGATGGCCCCCATCTTCGCGGCGAAGTTGCGGCTGTCGGCGCGGGTCTTGCGGAAGACGAGCATCCGCTCCGCCATCACGACGAGCGACGCCACCGACATGATGGCCAGGGTAAAGATGATGCAACGAGCAAAGAGGCCCGTGTGCGCCCAGATGTCTGCGAGAGTGAATTGCATGGTTGGGTTGAGCGCTCCTCCTCACGAGCGCGGGGTAGTCTGCGGTGCTTCGGTACGGCGTGCCTGGATCAGCGCGGCAGCTTGAAGTTCAGCGTGAAGGTGTAGTCCACCTGGACCGGGCGACCCTGGAAGGTGACCGGCTTGTAACGTGACGACATCAGGGCGTCCATGACGGCCTTGTCCATGTGGGGCAGGGGCTTGATGATCCGGCAGCGCTCCACACGACCTTCCACCGTGACGACGCACTTGACGATCATGGTGCCCGCCACGCGGGCTTCCAGGGCTTCGCGCGTATACTCCGGCTGAGGACCGGAGATCTTCTCCGGGCGCGTCATGCCGGCGCCGAAGGGGAGCACGTCCGTGCCCGTACCACCCAGCTGACCGCCCACCACACCACCAATCACACCGCCGACCACGCCACCCACCACACCCCCGGCGACGCCGCCCTCGACCCCGCCCTCGACCTCTTCCTCGGTGGCCTCTTCCTGGGGCTCCTCGGTCGGCTCGGCCTCCTGGGGAACCTCCTTCGGGACCTCCTTCGGCTGGACGATCTGGTCCGGCTTCTTGGGCTTCTTCTGCTGCGTCTTCGGCTTGGAGGACGACGCAGGAGGAGGCGGCGGGGGAGGCGGAGGCGGAGGGGCCATGGTGGCCTTCAGCGTGACCTCGATCTCCTTCTCCTCGACGGGCGGCGGCCGCGTCGACAGCCAGAGCGCGAGGCCGAAGAGCCCCACATGGAGGATGACCGAGATGGTGGCCCCAATGCCGAACTTGGGCTTGGGCCCCTGACCACGGTCAAGGACTGAATCGAACATGAACTAGACTCCTCTAACCAGTGGACACCGACACGCCCTGCCGGGTGAAAGGGCGCGTCACCATACAGAAACCGGTTCCGGGTTCAAGCAAGCGTGTCAAAGGCTTCCGACCTGATCGCGCAATTGCCCCACTGGTCACCAAAAAGCAACGGTCTATTGACAACTGCCCGACCTCGGATATTTTCCCGAGTCATTTTCGGTTGCAGCCCACCTTGGAGGGGTATGGTATGCACTTGAACCGAGTGCTCCGGGAAACCGGAGTTGTCCTGGCCGCAGGTCTGCTTTACGGATCGGCGGCTTTCGCGCAGTCGAGCACGATGATCGGAACGATCATCGACGCTCAGAGCCGGCAGCCTGTTCCTGACGTCGTTGTCACCGCGACCTCGCCCAACCTTCAGGGTGAGCAGACCGTGGTTTCCGACGCACAGGGCAACTACCGTATTCCCCAGCTTCCGCCGGGTGTGTACACCCTGCGGTTCGAGAAGGAGCAGTTCCGGCCCTACGCCCGGGCCGATGTCCAGTTGCGCCTCAACCGCACCATCCGCGTGAACGTGGAGCTGCTCCCCGAGTCGCTCGGTGAGGTGGTGGAGATCACCGGTACCCCGCCGACGATCGACGTGGGCTCCACGACCACGGGCGTCAACGTGGATCAGGAGTTCATCAAGCGCATCGCGGTGGCCCGTCCGGGCGGCAAGGGCGGCGCGGCCCGCTCCTTCGAGTCGCTGGCCGAGCTGGCGCCTGGCGCCCAGAACGACAACTACGGCGTCTCGATCAACGGCGCGACCTCGCCTGAGAACGGCTACGTGGTGGACGGCCTGTCCACGAACGACCCGGCCTACGGCGTGAACGCCAGCCCGCTGTCCATCGAGTTCGTGCAGGACGTGAACATCATCACCGGCGGTTACATGCCGGAGTTCGGTCGCTCCACGGGCGGTGTGATCAACGCGGTGACCCGCTCGGGCTCGAACGAGTTCCACGGCTCCGTGTTCGCCAACTGGACCCCGGGCAGCTTCGAGGGTGAGCGCAAGCTGGTCCGCGAGGAAGGCACGGTCATCACCGGGCTCAACGAGCTGCAGAACCTCGGTGACTTCGGCGCCACCCTCGGCGGTCCCATCCTCAAGGACAAGCTGTGGTTCTTCGCCGGCTTCGCGCCGTCGTTCACGCGCTACCAGCACACGCGTTCGCTCAACGCCCTGCAGATCGACACGGCGACGAACGACTACGCGAAGGACGAGAACGGCTTCACGATCGCCAATCTCATCCCCGGCTCGGAGCGTCAGTACTACGCTGACTCCCGTTCCGTGCAGTTCATGGGCAAGCTGACGTACCTGCTCAACCAGGATCACAACGTCTCCTTCGCCCTCAACGGCACCCCGTCCTCGACGGGTGGCGCGGGCAAGCTGGCGCTGGATCCCCGCACGGGCCTGCTGCCGGGCGCCCTGACGTCGCGTCCGGGTGACTTCGGTCTCACCGAGTCCAACAACAACACCACGTCGCTCGGCCTGAAGTACGCCGGCGCGTTCATGGACAAGAAGGTCCTGGTCGACGCCAACCTCGGTTGGTTCCACCAGACCGCCTCCACCCTGCCTGCGGACGGCAGCAAGCTGGGCAGCGCTGATGGCCTGGCGGGCTACTCCCGCATGAACTACACCCGCGTGCGCCCGCTGACGGCGTTCGAGGGCCTGCCCGCCGGGCAGGAGGGTGCCTGCGACCCGTACTCCTACACGGACGCGGACGGTCCGCACACGCTGCAGCGCTGCCCGGTCACCGGTTACGCGGTGGGCGGCCCCGGCTTCATGAGCGACGCGAAGCTGGACCGCTACCAGGCCAACGCGAAGGCCACCTACCTGCTGAACGCCATCGGCACCCACGTGCTGAAGGCTGGCGTGGACACCGAGTTCCTGGTGTACGACCAGACGAAGGCGTACGGCGGCGGCGTGTTCTACCAGGAGGCCGGTGTTGGCCGCCTCAGCGACTTCCGTCGCTACGGCTACCAGACGGGCCCTGACACGCCCATCACCCAGCTGACCCAGCAGTCGAAGTCCACCGGCACCACGGTGGGCGGCTTCGTGCAGGACTCCTGGTCCATCGCGAACCGCGTCACGCTGAACCTCGGCGTGCGCTACGACGTGCAGGCCATGTACGGCGGCAACGGCGACCTCGCCCTCATCCTGGGCAACCAGTGGTCGCCCCGCGTGGGCGCCATCCTCGACCCGTTCGCCAACGGCCGCGCCAAGTTCTTCGTGAACTTCGCTCGGTACTACGAGGCCGTTCCGCTCAACCTGCTCGACCGCAGCTTCCCGCCCGAGCGCCGCATCGGCGCGACCCGCCGCATGGCGGACCCCGGCAGCGGAGCGGCGGGGTGCGACCCGACCAGCCTGGAGAGCCAGCGCACGGCCTGCCAGTCCACGGACAACGTCATCCCCATCGCGGAGACCAGCCGCAATCCGAACCGCCTGTACACGGGTGGCAAGACGGAGAGCACGCCGGTCGACCCGGACATCACCCCGCAGTCCTCCGACGAAGTCGTCGTGGGCGGCGAGTACGAGGTCCTGGCCAACACCCGCGTGGGCGCCAGCTACACGCACCGCGACATGAACGCGGTCATCGAGGACATGAGCCGCGACGACGGCAACACGTACTTCCTCGGTAACCCGGGCTCGGGCTTCGCCAAGGAGTTCCCGAAGCCGGTGCGTAACTACGACGCCGTCACCGTCTACATGAACCGCACCTTCGCGGACGGGTGGCTCGCCCAGGCCAACTACACTTGGTCGCGCCTGAACGGTAACTACCCCGGTCTGTTCCGCCCGGAGACGGCGCAGCTCGATCCGAACATCCTCTCGGACTTCGACCTCGTCAGCCTCCTCGAGAACCGCACGGGTCTGCTGCCCTTCGACCGCACGCACGCCATCAAGGTGTTCGGCGCGAAGGAGTTCAACGTCACCAGCGCGCTGTCCGCGAGCATCGGTCTGTCCTACCGCGGTAACTCGGGTACGCCGATCAACTACTTCGGCGCGCATGCCGCTTACGGCACGGACGAGGCCTTCGTCCTTCCCCGTGGCGCCGGTGGCCGTACGCCGTGGATCAACACCATCGACTCCAACATCGGTGTGAACTACCGCGTCAGCAAGGACAGCGTCGTCTCCTTCACCCTGGACGTGTTCAACCTCTTCAACTTCCAGGGCGTTGACCTCGTGGACCAGACCTACACCACCCTCTTCGCGAAGCCGATTCCGAACGGCAAGCCGGGCGACATCCAGAACCCGGTGGGCGCGGTGGAGTGGCAGGAGGGTGGCGAGCGCGAGGACGACCCGGCCACCGCGGACGTCGACGAGTCGCTGTTCGGCACCGTGGACGGCGACGTGAACAAGAACTTCAAGAACCCCACCCGCTACCAGCCGCCCCGTCAGGTGCGCTTCGGTATCCGGTACACGTTCTAATCCCAAGCCATCCACGGAACCCCAAGTCACATGACCAAGAACCTCTTCAAGACTGCGCTGGTCGTTGGCAGCGTGGGCAGCCTGATGTCGGGCTGCGACTTCGAGCAGCCGGAGGCCGGCTGCTTCGTCCAGGACTCGCCCAGCTGGTCGATGAAGTACGACCTGGTGGACGAGCCCAAGCTGGCGGACGGCGTCACGGACTGCGCCGCGGTGCCTCCCGAGGCCGAGCCGGTGGGCGTGTTCAAGTTCGTCGACCCTGACCGTCCGCAGGACTCCGTCCTGACCCTGCGGCCGGCGGGCCTCGCGTCCCGCGCACTGCGGGACTCGGAAGCCTCCTCGCGCCAGACGGCGACGGGCAAGTTCGCCTACGAGGCGGATGCGAACGACTTCTGCGCGGCGCCGGAGTTCTCCGTCGCCACCGTGAAGGCCGCCGCAACCGACACGGCGACGGCGACCGAGATCACCTACGAGTTCAGCAACGTCCGGGTGTACTCGGCTCCGAGCGCCCCCGGCACGCAGCTGACCGGTGAGCTGAAGTACACGCAGGACGGGTGCACCTCGACCTACGTCGTCCGCGCCGTGTGGCCGGCCGTGGGTTGTGACCCCGAGTCGGACGTGCCTGCGGAGAACTGCGGTCTGGGCTCCGGCCTGAACCCGGACTTCGCGATGACGTGCGCGCCCGTCGCGCACATCTGCGTCCCGTCGAAGGCCATTCCTTCGTTCGTCGACTCCGCGGAGTAATCCTCAGCTGAGCCGAGCCACCTTCGGGTGGCGCAACGCGGCCCCGGCAGCCCTCCCCCACGTGGGAGTGGCGACCGGGGCCGCGGTGTTTACACAGCTGTACCTTTGCTGGAGGCGCATTGGAGGGTCGTTACTCACTGATTGAGCACGTCAGCTCGCTGCTGGCGGACGAGCAGGGCACGCTCTACAAGGCGGCGCCCTACCGGGTGGCCCTCTGCTATCCCAGCCCCTACCACGTGGGCATGAGCTCGCTCGGCTACCAGGCCATCTACCGGGAGGTGCATGAGCACCCCGGGGCCACCGCCGAGCGCGTCTTCCTTCCGGACGACGTGGAGGCCTTCAAGCGCACGCGCACTCCGCTGTTCACCTGGGAGTCGCAGAACCCCGTCTCCAGCTTCGACATGCTGGCCTTCTCCGTGGCCTATGAGCTGGAGGTGACGGGCCTCTTCTCGCTGCTGGAGCTGGCGGGCCTGCCCCTGCTGGCCGAGGAGCGCCGCGAGGGCCGCTACCCGCTGGTGGTGGCCGGCGGCCCGCTGACATTCTCCAATCCCGACCCGCTCGAGCCCTTCGTGGACGTGCTCGTCCAGGGGGAGGCCGAGGACCTCATCCACGTCCTGGTGGACGCGGCGGCCTCCATCGACGACCGGGACGCGCTGCTGGCGCACCTGGCGCGCATCCCCGGCTTCCGGGTGCCCGGGCGCGGTGGGGCGCGGTACTACGTCGCCAAGGCGACGGACGCCCGGCTGCCCGCCCGCACGCAGATTGTCACGCCCCACACCGAGCTGCGCTCCATGTTCCTCATCGAGCCGGAGCGGGGCTGCTCCCGGGGCTGCCATTACTGCGTCATGCGGCGCACCACCAACGGGGGCATGCGGACGGTGCCGCCGGAGCGCGTGCTGTCCCTCATCCCGGAGACGGCGAAGCGGGTGGGGCTCGTGGGCGCCGCGGTGACGGACCACCCGCGCATCGTGGAGTTGCTGCGCACCATCGTCGACTCGGGCCGCGAGGTGGGCGTGTCCTCGCTGCGGGCGGACCGCCTGACGCAGGAGCTGGTGGATCAGCTCCGGCGCGGCGGGGCCACCAACCTCACGGTGGCGGCGGACGGGGCCTCGCAGCGGATGCGGGACCTGGTGGACCGCAAGCACTCGGAAGAGCAGATTGTCCGGGCCGCCACCTTCGCCAAGACGGCGGGGATGAAGCAGCTCAAGGTCTACAACGTGGTGGGCCTGCCCTTCGAGGGCGACGAGGACATCGACGAGCTGATCCGCTTCACCACGGAGCTGTCGCGCATCCTCCCGGTGGCGCTGGGGGTGGCTCCCTTCGTGGCCAAGCGGAACACGCCACTGGACGGGGCGCCCTTCGCGGGCATCCGCGAGGTGGAGAACCGGCTGGAGCGCCTGCGCAAGGGCCTGCGGGGGCGCGCCGAGGTGCGTCCCACCTCCGCGCGCTGGGCGTGGGTGGAGTACATGCTCGCCCAGTGTGGCCCGGAGGGTGGGCTGGCGGCCATGGACGCCTGGCGCGCCGGGGGCAGCTTCGCGGCCTGGAAGCGTGCCTTCGAGGCGCGGGGCTGCGAGCCGTACCTCGCCCGCCGGGTGGAGGACGGCCGGCGCAACCCGGTGGTGTGGCCCACCGTCCCCAAGGTGGCGCCCCCGGAAGTCGCCCCGCCGGCGTCCGCCGCCTGACGGGGAAGGCGACGTGGGCGGTGCACGGCCGCCCCGAGTTCCGCTAGAAGACCGCTGGCGCCGATGGCCGGCGTCCAGGGCAGCGGAGAACCGTGTGAGCACGCAGCGTGTGGACAAGGCGTGGCAGCAGAAGGGCCTGAAGGAGTACTCGACGGAGGCCCTGCTGGGGACGCTCGGCCACTACGGGCTTCCCGTGGGCGAGGAGGACTTCCGCAAGCTGGCGGAGACGACCTTCCCCCTGGGAATCGCCCAGGAGTGGAGGCCGAAGTGGAAGGGCACCGGCCCCTTCAAGGACTTCGTGGTGGCGGCGGCCGTGGAGCTGTGGCGCCGCTGGCTGCCGGACCGGGTGGCGCCCATGGAGCTGGCGGACACCCTCACCGGCCTCATGCACGCGTGCGCGCTGCTGCTGGACGGCAAGCAGGACGCGCCGGTGGCGGAGGCCTTCGAGAAGATGAATGGCCTGCGCTCGCGCATGCCGCTGGATGAGCGTGGCGCCCCGCAGGAGCGCTTCATGCGCGAGGCGCTCGCGCCCTTCACGGAGAAGCAGGCCGAGGTGTTCGACAGCCTCGCCGAGGCGCTCGCGTCCGCGGGCCACGCCGGCCACGCCGAGTCCTTCGCCGACGTGGAGGAGTTCCTCCTGCCGGACCGCAAGGGCATCTCCCGCGCCATGGTCCGCGCCGCGCGCGGCGAGCTGGACGGCGCCACGGACGACCTGGTGAAGCTCACCGAGGACACCGCGCGCAGCCCCATTGCCCGGCTGCTCGCCGTGGACGGCCTCATCCACGTGAAGGCCCACGGCCGCGCGGCCGCGGCGGCCCGCACGCTGCTGGAGTCGGCGGAGCAGGGTGGGGACTTGCACCTGGCGCTGGACCTCGTCCCGCGCCTGGAGCACATCTACAAGGCGCAGAACGACCGCGAGTCGCTCCTGGACCTGATGCGCATCTCCGAGCGCCTCGAGACGGCCCACGACAAGATTCACCCCGGCCACCGGCGTCACCGCCACGGCCGCTGAGGGACGCGAAGCAACCGGCGCGGTGGGTGGAACCGACAAGGGACTGCCGACCGCCCCGGATGAGTGCCGCGCGCACGCACTGCTTCAGGCAGCCCTGCGTGTGCGCGAAAGGCCGCGCTGGAGTCCGCCCCTGCGCTGGCCCGGTCCGTCCGGGCCGCTTCCTCAAGCCCGGTGCGCTTCAGCCCGGCCCGTCCGGGCCGCTCCCGCGAGCCCGGTGCGCCTCAGCCCGGCCCGTCCGGGCCGCTCCTTCAAGCCCGGTGCGCCTCAGCCTGGCCCGTCCGGGCCGCTCCCGCGAGCCCGGTGTGCCTCAGCCCAGCCCGTCCGGGCCTCCGGCCTCATCCTTGGGCGCGGCGGCAGCGGCGGGCGGCGGAGCCTCCAGCCCCTCCAGCCCGGCCGCGACGCCTTCCTCCTGCGCCGCGGCGCCGGCGGTGCGCTTCAGCGGCACGCGCAGGACGCCGGGCACGCCTTCGGACACGTCGCGCACGGACACCACCGCGCCCACCGTCGTGTAGCGGATGGCGCCCGTCTGGGTGAAGGCGTGCTTGAGCGGGTACTCCTTCGCGCGGGGGAGGAACCACTCGCGCGTGGCCTGCATCGGCAGCACGTGCAGCTCGCCCTGCGAGAGGAAGACGTACACCAGCAGGTCCGCGCCGCTGTAGAGGAAGCAGCCCGGGGTGTCCTTCTCCAGGTTGGACACCAATTCGAAGAAGTAGCGGCGGCGGGTGGCGTTGCGGTCGCCCTTCACCTCGATGCCGCGCACCTCTCCCGAAGGCAGCTCCCAGAGGAGGTCCACCCCGCGGTGCTGGAAGCGCGGGTCCGCCTGCACGTCGTGCACGCGGGAGTCCGGCTCCATCTCCAGGAGCCACTTGCGGGCGTGCTGGACGGCGCGGTCCGCCGCGCCCTGCACGCCCCGCATGCTGAAGCTTCGCGCCATGTCGTCAGGTCAGCGGCGCAGCTCGACGCCGGTGGCCACCAGCTGCACCTCGCGCGGCTTGCCGTCCGCGCCGCGGGGGACGGTGGCGCCCTCGGACTCGTAGTGCTGCGCGTGGCTGTCGCTCAGCTCGGCGACCTTCACCACGCCCTCGACGCGCGCCTTCGAGCCGGCCGAGTCCAGCGGGACGAAGAAGCCGTAGTCCTTGAACGTCACCCGCACGCCCGGGCTCTTGTCCTTCGCGTCCGACGCCAGCTCCATCCAGCAGCCCTTGCGCTCGCACGCCTTGCGCACGGTGCCCTCCACCAGGACCGTCTTCCCGTCGTGCGCCTGGGGCTTCGCCAGCACGTCCGCCAGCTTCATCGCCTGGGTGCCCTTGATGGGCTCGCCCCGGGTGAGCTTCCAGCCGTCCTGGGAGGCGGGCGCGGCGGCCGGGGCCTCGACCTTGGCGGGGTGGTGACAGTCGCCCTCGGCGGCCTTCGGGGCCTTGGCGGGCGTCTTGTCGGCCGCGAGCGAAACCAGGGGAACGGCGACCAGCAGCATCAGGGACGTGCGGAGCGAGTTCATGGGCCGTACGCTTAGCCAGAAGTCCTTGCTCCGGCAAGCCGGCGCTCGTACTAGAGTCCACCCGTCCCGCACTGTCCGGTGAGGCGCGCATGAAGGTCCTCATCCCCCCTCGCAACCGCCGCTTCGGCACCGTGGATGCCCTGGGCATCGCCGGCATCGTCGGGCTGCTGGTGGCCCGCTACATCCCGGTGGCGCAAATCATCCCCTTCTGGGGCTGTGTGCTGCGCGAGCGGACGGGCTGGCCCTGCCTCGGCTGCGGGCTGACGCGGGTGGCGGACCGGGTGTCGCACTTCAACTTCGTCGGCGCCTGGGAGGCCAACCCCCTCGGGACGGTGGCCGCCGTCCTGTTCGCCCTGGCGGCGGTGGCCATGGTGCTGCACCTCGTCTTCGCCATGCCCATCCCGGAGGTCCAGCTCTCCCCCCGGGAGTGGAACGTGGTGCGGGTGGCGCTGCCCCTGTTGCTCCTCGTCAATTACGCCTACGTGGTGGTGAAGACGCGCTTCCCCCACCTGCTGCTATAGCCTCCCTTCGTGCCATACGCGCTCGTCGTGCTGGGCTACCTCGCCGGCTCCATCCCCTTCGGTGTGCTGCTGACGCGGTGGCTGCGTGGCGTGGACGTGCGCCAGAAGGGCAGCGGCAACATCGGCGCCACCAACGTCACCCGCGTGGCGGGCAAGAAGCTGGGCGCCGTGGTGCTGCTGCTGGACGCCCTCAAGGGCGCGCTCCCCGTGGCACTGGCGCTGCGGCTGGTGCCGGGACAGCCCATGGTGCACGTGCTGGTGGGCCTGTCCGCGGTGCTCGGGCACGTCTACCCGGTGTGGCTGAAGCTGCACGGCGGCAAGGGCGTGGCCACCGCGCTGGGCGTGCTGGTGGTGCTGGTGCCCGTCGCGGCGCTGGCCGGCGCGGTGGTGTACGCGCTCATCCTCGCGGTGTGGCGCGTCAGCTCGCTCGGCTCGCTGGCCGCGGGGGCCACGGCGGTGGGCACGTCGGCCATCACCGCCCGGGAGGTGGAGTACGCCGGCCTCTCAGCCGTTCTCTTCCTCCTCATGCTGTGGACGCACCGGGGCAACATCGACCGGCTCGTGCGGCGCACCGAGCGGCGCTTCTGAGCCGTCCCCCGCGGGGCCGCCCGAGGGCCGGTAGCCCAGCAGGGTGCAGGCGATGGGGCCGTTCCACATGTCCCGCTTCATGGACGGGCGGGCATGGAAGGCGCTCTCGAAGGCCGGGTTGCCGGAGAGCACCCAGATGCGCCAGCCCGGCACGCGGAGCGACTCGCCGAGCTTGTAATAGAAGCTCTTCATGCCCTTCTGCCCACCCGAGCCCAGCCGGTCTCCATAGGGCGGGTTGGTGATGAGCAGGCCGCCCGTGGCGGGCAGCGGCGGGAGCTTCGTCGCGTCGCCCTCGGCGAGCTGGATTTCCTCCGACAGCTTCGCCGCGCGCACGTTGCGGATGGCGGCATCCAGCGCCTCCGGGTCCTTGTCGAAGCCCAGCAGCGGCACCGTCACCTTTCGCTCGTTGCGCCGCGCGTCCGCGCGCAGGTCCGCGAGCAGCTCGCGCGCCCGCGTGCCCAATTCCGGCCAGCGCTCCACCGCGAAGTCGCGGTTGAGGCCCGGCGCCCGCTTGCGCGCGATGAGCCCCGCCTCGATGAGGAGCGTGCCGGAGCCGCACATCGGGTCCACCAGCGCCTCCTCGCCCGTGTAGCTCGCTGCGCGCAGCAGGGCCGCGGCCAGCGTTTCCTTGAGGGGCGCCGGGGTGGGGCGCACGCGGTAGCCGCGCCGGTGCAGGGGCTCGCCGCACAAGTCCAACGAGAGCGACAGCGTCTCGCGCGCCAGGTGCGCCACCACGCGCACGTCCGGGTCCCTCGTATTCACGTCCGGCCGGGCGCCCACCGCGTCGCGGATGCGGTCGACAATCGCGTCCTTCACCTTGAGGGCGACGAAGCCGGAGTGGCTGTGCTCGCTGTCCTTCAGCGTGGCATCCACCGCGAAGGTGGTGTCCGGGTTGAGGTGCTCCTCCCAGGGGATGCTCACGGCGGCTTCGTAGAGGCCTTCCGCGCCGTGGGCCTCGAAGGCGCCCAGCGGGTAGAGCACCCGCATGGCGATGCGGGACCAGAGGCACACCATCAGCGCCTCGTCGAGCGTGGCCATGAAGCGCACGCCGCCGCGGTCCTGGCGGATGCGGCGCGCGCCGAGCTCCTTCAATTCATCCGCGAGGAGGTCCTCGGTGCCGCGAGCGGCGGTGGCGTACAGGGCAATGCGTTCAGCCATGGGATACCGCCCATAGACGACGCGGGGCCCGTTGGGAACCGGCAACGCGCATCAAGTGCCCACCACCTCGTAGATGGCGAAGGTGGCGCCCTCCTGCTCGGCGCTGGCCTCCTTCGCCTTTCGGAAGTCCTCTGACTGGAAGTAGGCACGCATCGCCTCCCTGTCCCGCCAGCGCGTCACCAGCAGCAGCTCGGGTGAGCGCTCGAACGAGCGCAGCACCTCCAGGCCCAGGAAGCCCTCGTAGGCGTCCACGCGCCGGGTGCGCTCCTGGAAGCGGGCGACCAGGCGGTCCGCGTCCTCGGGCGCGGGGCGGAAGCGGGAGATGGCGACAATCATGGACACGCGTCTCTTCGCGAAAGAAGAAGGGGCGCCCGGGTGGAAACCCCGAACGCCCCCGTGAGCAACAACCGCCCTGGCCGTGGCGCCCGTTCCCCCGGGCGCGACGGCCGCTCGGGCCGCTTGTTCGCTACATGGCCCCGGCGCCGGGCATGTCGCCCACGCCGCGGATGAGCACCTCGCGGGGCTTGGCGCCGTCCGCCGCGCCCACCACGCCGTCGCGCTCCATGCGCTCAATCATGCGAGCAGCGCGGTTGTAACCGATGCGCATCTTGCGCTGGAGCATGGAGATGGAGACGGCCCGCATCTCGCTGACCGTCGCGAGCGCCTGGTCGTACAGCTCGTCGGACAGCTCGTCCTCCTCGCCGCCGCCGCCTTCGCCCTCCTCGTCGCGCGGCTTGAGGATGGACTCGTCGTAGACGGGCTTGCCCTGGGCCTTGAGGTGGTCCACCGCGCGCTTGATTTCGTTCTCCGACACGAAGGCGCCGTGCACGCGCTGCAGGTGCGCGCTGGTGGGCGGCATGATGAGCATGTCGCCCATGCCCAGCAGGGCCTCGGCGCCCACCGTGCCCAGAATCGTCATCGAGTCCGGCTTCGAGCGCAGCATGAAGCTGACGCGCGTGGGGAAGTTGGCCTTGATGACGCCGGTGACGACGTCCGTGGACGGACGCTGCGTCGCCACCATCAGGTGGATGCCGGACGCGCGCGCCATCTGCGCCAGGCGGGCCACGTACGTCTCCACCTCGCGGCTGGCCACCATCATCAGGTCCGCCAGCTCGTCGATGATGACCACGATGTACGGCAGCTTGGTGCGCTGCTTCTTCTCCGCCTTCTCCTCGGCGGCGGCCTCCAGGGCGGCGTCCTCGCCATCCTCCGGCTCGGCCTCCACCTCGGGCACCTCGGCGGACGCCTCGGACACCACCGCCTCGCGCATGTCCTCGTCATCGTCGCGGGGCGCGGCCACGCCCATGCCCTCGCTGCCCGTGGCGGGCGCGTCCAGCACGAGCACGTTCTTGGGCTTGGACTTCTTCTTCGGGGCGGGCTCGGCGGCCGCGTCCTTCACCTCGGTGGCGGTGCTCTCCACCAGCTTGTTGTAGCCGCCGATGTTGCGCACGCCGGCCTCGGACAAGAGCTGGTAGCGGCGCTCCATCTCCTCCACGGCCCAGCGCAGCGCGAGCGCCGCCTTCTTCGGGTCCGTCACCACCGGCAGGAGCAGGTGGGGGATGCCCTCGTAGACGGACAGCTCCAGCATCTTCGGGTCCACCATGATGAAGCGGACCTCCTCGGGCGTGGCCTTGAGGAGGATGCTCATGATCATGGAGTTCACGGCCACCGACTTGCCGGAGCCCGTGGTACCGGCGATGAGCAGGTGCGGCGCCTTGGCCAGGTCGAGGACGTACGGCATGCCCTCGATGTCCTTGCCCACGCACATGGTCAGCTTGCTCGCGCCCTTGTTGAACGCGTCCTGCTCGGCAATCTCCTTGAGGTAGACCGTCTCACGGTCCTTGTTCGGCACCTCGATGCCCACCACGCCCTTGCCGGGGATGGGGGCGACGATGCGCACGCGCATGGCCTCCATCGCCATGGCGAGGTCGTCCGCGAGCGCGGCAATCTTGCTCACCTTGATGCCGGGCCCCGGGAGGAACTCGTACATGGTGACGACGGGGCCGGGGCGGATTTCCACCACCTCGCCGACGATGCCGAAGTCCGCCAGCTTCGCGCGCAGCTTCTCCGCGGTGATGAGGAAGGCGTCCTTGTCCAGCGCGGAGCGCTCCTGCTTGTCGCACTCGAGCACGTCCAGCGGCGGCAGGGAGAAGCTCTTGCGGTCTCCGACGAACTCGAACTGGTCCTGGCTCTTCTTCGCGGTGGGCTTGGGCGGGGCCTTGGGCTCCACGATGAGCGGCATGCGCGCGGCCAGCGCGGCCGGGGGCGCCGGGACGATGGCGGCCGGAGCCGCCGGAGCCGCGGCGGGCTGCACCGGAGTCGCGGCGAGGGGAGGCACCACCGCCGGAGCGACGGGCTCGGCGTCCTGGGCCTGCGCGGCGGCCAGGGCCTGCGCGGACACGGGCGGCGTGGACGGCTGCGGGCCGGTGACGATGTTGGGCGTCTTGCGGCCGCGGCGCGGGGGCTCGGCGTTCTCCGCGAGGGCGGGCACCGGACGGGGCTCGGGCGCGAGGAACGACGCGGCCCAGGCCGGGTCCGCGCCGGGCCCCAGGCGCTTCTCGGCGCGCGTGGGCGGCTTCTCGGTGACGGCGGTGAGGGACACCGGCGGGAGCGACTCGTCCTCCTCCTCGCCGCGCACGGGGTTCTTCGCCGCCAGCTGCTTCTCCAGCTTCTCGCGCTCGCGGGTCTCCTTGAGGGCCAGCTTCGCGGCGGCGGCCTGCTCCTTCTCGTTCTGCCGGGCCAGGCGCACGGCCTCCTCCGCCATGGCCTCCGCCTCGGCGGCCTCGGCCTCGGCGGCCAGCCGCTCGGCCTCGGCGAGCTCCTCTTCATCCGACTCGAGCTGCGCGAGGAAGGCGGCCTCCTCTTCCTTCTCCTGCGCGGCGCGCTCCTGGCGCTCCTTGTAGGCGACCTTCTGCGCCTCCCAGAAGACGAGGAAGGACTCGCGCATGCGGTTGCCCAGCACGCACATGCCGGCCCACGCCAGCGAGCACAGCTTGAGGAAGGTGTACTGCGTGCCGACGATGAGCGCGGCGGCGCTGATGGCCGTCACGAGGATGACGGTGCCGACGGTGGAGAACAGCCCCTCCATCACCCCGCCCAGGCCCGCGCCCAGCGCGCCACCCGGAGGATGCGCCCAGCCCTTGTCACCCGCGAAGATGAGCTGCGCCAGCACGGACACGCTGGCCGTCAGCATCACCAGGCTGATGATTTGCGGCGCCCGCTTGCGGTCCCTGCTGCCCACGAACAGCACCATGGCCGCGTAGATGCCACCCGCGGGAATCAGGTAGGCGCACACGCCCAGCATCCCCCGCAGCGACTCCGCGATGAGGTGCCCCATGGGCCCCACCGCGTTGCGGAAGCCCGGACCCACCCTGTCCCTCGCATCGAATGTGGCCACCGCCAGCAGGGACAACAGCGAGGCGGCCAGGATGAAGACACCGGTGATGGCCCGCCCGGCGACACTGCCGCCCGAGCCAGCCTTCATCCGCTTGTCCGCAAGCTGCCTGCGCCGCGTCGCGATTTCCTGCCGGGACAGGACCGCCTTCTCCGCCCGACCCTTCTTCGCCGTCATGACCCTCTTCCCTCTGCGCGTCTCAGTCGCGTAGCGGGCTGTAGCAATGCCCGTCGCGAGTGTAGGGAGGGAGGGGGGGCGGTCAATTTTCCAGCAGTCCGCCAGCCGTCGTGAGAGGGGAGCGGAAGACAGCGGACGGGACGCCTACATTTCGGCTGCGCCCCTCCACGGAGGGGGTATGTTGCCGCCATCAACGCCGCCCGGACGCGACGCGTCGCGGGACGGTTGGACTTCGCCCAAGGAGCACCCCATGGCTGACGCCCGAACCGACAAGCCGTCTTCCACCGAGGAGGAGTATTTCGCCCGGGAGGAGATTGAGAAGAAGCGCAAGCTGGCCATCCAGCAGGCCGCGGAGACCGCGGCGAAGCAGCGCGAGGACCTCAAGCAGCTGCACTACATGAAGTGCCCCAAGTGCGGCATGGACCTGCACACGCTGAAGCAGGGCAACGTCGAAATCGACACCTGCTTCAACTGCCACGGCGTCTTCCTGGACGCGGGCGAGCTGGACCAGCTCATCAACCGCCACGGCCACGAGGGCAGCGGCAAGGTGATGGGCGCCATCCTCAACCTGTTCAAGAACAAGTAGCCCCTGCGAGGCACGCGTCCATGGCCCTCACGCTCGAGCAGGTGCGCCACGTGGCCACGCTGGCGCGGCTGGCGCTGACTCCGGAGGAGGAGCAGCGCTTCACCACGCAGCTGTCCGCCGTGCTGGACGCGGTGGCGCAGCTCCAGTCGCTCGACGTGGAGGCCGTGGAGCCCACGTCTCACGCCACGCTCGCGGCCTCGCTCCTGCGCGAGGACGTGACGCGGCCGTCGCTGCCGCCGGAGAAGTCCCTGGCCAACGCGCCGGCGAAGTCGGGCACCAGCTTCGCCGTGCCCAAAATCATCGAATAGCCCGGAGGCTCCACGTCAATGCAGCTCACGGACCTCACGATGCTGGAGCTGGCGGCGAAGCTGGCCGAGCGGGCGGTCTCCTCCGAGGAGGCCACCCGCGCGTGCCTGGAGCGCATCCGCCAGGTGGACCCGAAGGTGCGCGCCTTCCTGCGCGTGGATGAGGACGGCGCCCTCGCCGCCGCCCGCGCCAGCGACGCGCGCCGCAAGGCCGGCAGCCCCGCCAGCGCCCTGGACGGCGTGCCGCTGGGGCTCAAGGACATCTTCCTCACGGAAGGCGTGGAGACCACGGCGGGCTCGCGCATCCTGGAGGGCTTCGTCCCGCCCTATGACGCCACGGTGGTGCGCCTGTTGAAGGACGCGGGCCTGCCGCTGGTGGGCAAGCTGAACATGGACGAGTTCGCGATGGGCTCGTCCAACGAGTCCAGCGCGTACTTCCCCAGCCACAACCCCTGGGATTTGTCCCGCACGCCGGGCGGCTCGTCGGGCGGCTCGGCCGCGGCGGTGGCGGCGCGCGAGGTGTTCGGCGCGCTGGGCACGGACACCGGCGGCTCCATCCGCCAGCCCGCGGCCTTCACCAACACCGTGGGCCTCAAGCCCACCTACGGCCGCGTGTCGCGCTACGGCGTCATCGCCTACGCCTCGTCGCTGGACCAGCCGGGCCCCATGGCGCGCACGGTGGCGGACACGGCGGCGCTCCTCCAGGTGATTGCCCGGCATGACTCGCAGGACTCCACCTCGGCCGCCGTGGAGACGCCGGACTACTCGGCGGACCTGGAGGCCGGGGTGCGCGGCCTGAAGCTGGGCGTGCCGCGCGAGTACTTCATCGACGGCATGGACCCGGAGGTGGAGGCCTCCATCCGCGAGTCCCTGCGCGAGTACGAGCGGCTGGGCGCGACGCTGGTGGACGTGTCGCTGCCCCATACGAAGTACGCGCTGGCCACGTACTACCTCCTCGCCTCGTCGGAGGCGTCCAGCAACCTGGCCCGCTATGACGGCATCCGCTACGGCCAGCGGGCGAAGGACGCGCGCGGCCTCAAGGAGCTGTACGCCCAGACGCGCGAGCGGGGCTTCGGGTCGGAGGTGAAGCGCCGCATCATGCTGGGCACGTACGCGCTGTCCGCCGGCTACTACGACGCCTACTACCTGCGCGCGCAGAAGGTCCGCACCCTCATCCGCGAGGACTTCACGAAGGCGTTCCAGCAGGTGGACGCGGTGCTGTCGCCCACGTCTCCGGTGCCGGCCTTCAAGCTGGGCGAGAAGGCGGACGACCCGCTGTCCATGTACCTCATGGACGTCTTCACGCTGCCGTGCAACCTGGCGGGCCTGCCGGGCCTGGCCGTGCCGTGCGGCTTCACGAAGGCGGGCCTGCCGGTGGGCTTGCAGATTCTGGGGCGGCCGTTCGACGAGGCCCGCCTGCTGCGCATCGCCCGCGCCTTCGAGCGCGAGCACGACTTCTTCCGCCGCCCGGCGCCCCTGTAGGGCACGCCGGGCCGAACGCCCTGGTGACACCGCCATGCCCGTGAGCGATTTCCAGCCCGTCATCGGCCTCGAGGTCCACGCGCAGCTCCTCACGCAGTCGAAGATTTTCTGCGGCTGCTCCACCGCGTTCGGCGCCGAGCCCAACCGCAACACCTGCCCGGTGTGCCTGGGCATGCCGGGCGTGCTGCCGGTGCTCAACCAGCGCGTGGTGGAGTTCGCCGTGCGCACCGGCCTCGCGCTGGAGTGCACCGTCAAGAAGACGAGCGTGTGGAGCCGGAAGAACTACTTCTATCCGGACCTGCCGAAGGGCTACCAGATTACGCAGTACGATTTGCCCATCTGCGAGCACGGCCGGCTCGTCATCGACACGCCGCAGGGTGAGAAGGTCATCCGCGTGCGCCGCATCCACATGGAGGAGGACGCGGGGAAGAACGTCCACGACGCGGGCGGGGGCCAGAGCCTGGTGGACCTGAACCGCGCGGGCGTGCCGCTGCTCGAAATCGTCAGCGAGCCGGACCTGCGCGACGCGGACGAGGCGGTGGAGTACCTCAAGGCGCTGCGCGACGTGCTCGTGTACCTGGGCGTCAACGACGGCAACCTGGAGGAGGGCAGCTTCCGCTGCGACGCCAACGTGTCGGTGATGCCGAAGGGCTCGTCCACCTACGGCCAGCGCTGCGAGCTGAAGAACCTCAACTCGTTCCGCTTCCTCAAGCAGGCGGTGGAGTACGAGATTTCGCGGCAGGTGGACGTCATCGAGTCCGGCGGGAAGGTGAGCCAGGAGACGCGCCTGTGGGACGTGAACAAGGGCGTCACCCGCTCCATGCGCAGCAAGGAGGAGGCGCACGACTACCGGTACTTCCCGGAACCGGACCTGGCGCCGCTGCACGTGAGCGACGCGGCCATCGACGCCGCGGCGAAGGCGCTGCCGGAGCTGCCCCGCGCGAAGCTGACGCGCTTCACCAGCCAGTACGGACTGCCCGCCTACGACGCGCGCATCCTCACCGCCGAGCGCCCGCTGGCGGACTTCTTCGAGGCGTGCGCGGCGCACTACGCGGACGGCAAGAAGCTCTCCAACTGGTTCCTGGGCGAGCTGATGCGCCTGCTGAAGGAGGAGGGCACGCCGCTGTCCGCGCTGCGCTTCACCCCGGTGCAGCTGGCCGAGCTGCTGGGCGCGGTGGACAAGGGCACGGTGTCCGCGAATGCGGGCAAGGACGTGCTCGGGGAGATGTTCCGCACGGGCAAGTCGCCCTCGGACATCATCGCGGAGAAGGGCCTGGCGCAGGTGAGCGACACGGGCGCGATTGAAGCGGTGGTGGACGACATCCTCGCGAAGAACGCGGGCGAGGTGGAGAAGTACCGCGCCGGCAAGAAGCAGGTGTTCGGCTTCTTCGTGGGACAGGTGATGAAGGCGATGAAGGGCAAGGGCAACCCCGCCCTCGTGAACGACTTGCTGAAGAAGAAGCTCGGCGACTAACCGCGCGCGGGCAGGGGCACGGTGACGTGGAGCACGTCCTCGTCCCGGGGCGTCGCGGACTGGGCGAGCACGCGCACCTCGCCCGGCGCGGGGCGCTCCAGGATGAGCGAGGGCGCTTCGAAGGTGTTGTCGAGGAAGCCGCCCACGAGCTGCGGATTCACGGCGTAGCGCACGCGGGTGAGGGCGCGCAGCTGGGTGTAGAGCCCCTCGTTGAACCACTGCTCGCGGCGGAGCTGGGACTCACCCGCGCCCGTGTCGTTGAAGGCCCACGGGGCGTCCCACGGCCAGGCGTTGGCGGACGGCTGGGCGATGACGTCCACCCCCAGCGCGTCCAGGTACTGCGCGCAGGGGACGAAGTACGGCTCCTTCGCGGTGTGGGGCTCGCGGAAGCCGTCGTAGCAGACGAGCGTGCCCAGCCGGCCGAAGGGCGTCTGGAGCACGGGCAGGTCCTCGGGCCGTCCCGGGCTGAGGTGCAGCACGTCCTCCTGCGTGGGCACCAGGTTCACCTTGCGCGTTACCGCCACGCAGCGGCCTTCAGGTGAGAACGTGTAGCTGGTGTTGTACGTGCGCGCGCCGTCCGGCTCGAAGTCCCGTGTGTCCGGGCCCAGGCGGTTGGCCGGTAGCAGTGCGCTGCCCGCCACCACCCACAGGCCGAAGTCCTTCGCGATGCCAGAGAAGGTCTCCCACATGGCGCGGTGCACGCGCGGCGCCACCGCGGCGTAGAGGCACTCCTCCATCGTCGGGGGGCGGAGGCGGCGCCACGTGCTCCACATGGCCCACCACTCGGCGAGCGCCATGCGCGTCATGGCGGCGTTCGTGGTGCGGCAGCGGCGCACGCGGGGCAGGTGCCCCATCAGTCCCAGCGCGGCGCCCACCATCTCCGGCCACACCGCGAGGGCGGGGTGGAGCGGCTGCCCGTTGGCGTCCCTCGCGCGCAGGGCATCCACGCGCGCGGCCAATGCGCGGTGCTTCGCGGCGAAGGACCCGGGCGAGGCGTAGTCCTCCAGCGCGACGCGCGGCTGGACGGCGAAGAGCTCGACGTGGGATGCGGTCACGGGCCTGTCCATGGCGGAGGGGCGCGCTACTTCAACAGCCCAATCTCCCGCAGGCGCTGCTTGAGGAACGCATCCGCGGTGATGGGTGCATGGCGTGCCGGGTTGTCCGGCGTCTGCGTGCACGGCAGCGGCTGTAGCACACAGTCCGCGTACGGGTGCACGAAGAAGGGCATCGAGTAGCGCACCGTGTCCTCGGCCGTGCTGCGCGGATTCACCACCCGGTGCGTGGTGGCGGGGATGACGTTGTTCGTCACGCGGCTGAGCATGTCGCCCGAGTCCACGACAATCTGCCCGCGCAGCGTGTCCACCGGCAGCCACTCGCCGTCACGCGTGAGCAGCTCCAGGCCGCCCGCGGTGCCCTCGCAGAGCAGGGTGATGAGGTTGATGTCCTCGTGCTCGGCGGCGCGCACCCCGCCGGGGATGAAGCGCTCCTTCAGCGGCGGGTAGTGGATGAGCCGCAGCACCGAGTTGCCGTCCGTGGCCATGTCGCGGAACGTGTCGCGCTCCACGCCGAAGTACTCGGCCAGCGCCTGGAGCATCACCCCCGCCGCGCCGTCCAGCGCGGAGAAGAGCGACAGCGTGTGCTCGCGGAAGGTGGACACCTCCTCCGGCCACACATTGGCGCCGTAGACGTCGTGGTAGCGGTGGCCTCGCGGCAGCTCGCGGCCCACGTGCCAGAACTCCTTCAGGTCGCCCACCTTGCGGTTCTTGGCGTGCTCCTGGCCATAGCCGATGTAGCCGCGCTGGCCGCCGCGCTCCGTGTCCGCGTAGCGGGCCTTCACCGCCTCGGGGAGGCCGAAGAAGCGCTCCACGTCCGAGTAGGTGCGGCGGATGAGCCCGTCGTCGACGCCGTGGCCCTCCACGGTGACGAACCCGAACTCCTTGAGGCCATCGCCGAACACCTGCACGAAGCGGGCGCGCTCCCGGGGCGTGCCGGTGCGGTAGTGGGAGAGGTCGACGGTGGGGATGCGACGTGCGGTGGAAGACATGGGGGCGCACTCTATCCAGCTGATGAATTCTCGGCAGGAGAGGCGTCTTGCGCGGGACGCTTGCCTGAGACCCCGGCGCCGGTTGGCTCGGTACTACGAGACATCCGCCTTTACCGACAGTGGATGCGTGAGTTCCCCGGTGTCCAAGCTGTGCAGGCAGGCCGGGGGGAGCGGTATGGCCGAGGTGAGCAGCGGTGGGGAGTGTGAGGCGTGCGGCCGGTGGCATGGGGCGGAGGCACCTTGCTCGACGCTCGTGCGCGCCGACGCGGAGGGCGGGGGGACGCCCCGGAACCGGTGTGCCCCGACGGGCGAGGAGGTGGACCCGCTGGTGGGGCAGCGCTTCGGCAGCTTCCGCCTGGTGCGCCGCCTGGGCCGGGGCGGCATGGGGGCGGTGTACCTGGGCGAGCACGTGTCGATTGGCAGCAAGGTGGCGGTGAAGGTGCTGCACGACCACCTGGCCATGTACCCGGAGCTGGTTCAGCGCTTCCACGCGGAGGCGCGGGCCGTGAATCTCATCGGCCACGAGAACATCGTCAGCATCTTCGACCTGAACGCCGCGCCGCCGCGCCCGTACCTCATCATGGAGTACCTGGACGGTGCGCCCCTGTCCGCGTGGGTGGGCACGCCGCTGCCGGCCGCGGCGGTGGTGTCCGTGCTGGTGCAGGTGTGTGACGCGCTCCAGGCCGCGCACGCGCGAGGCATCGTCCACCGCGACCTCAAGCCGGACAACGTCTTCCTCGTGCGTCGCGGGCGTGGCTCGCCCTTCGTCAAGGTGCTGGACTTCGGCATCGCCAAGCTGCTCGACGCGCAGATGCCGCAGACGCATGCGGGCATCATCGTGGGCACGCCCGAGTACATGGCTCCGGAGCAGTCCGTGGGCCGCCGCCTGGACGGGCGCGCGGACCTGTACGCGGTGGGCGTCATCGCCTACCAGCTCGTCACCGGGCGGCTGCCCTTCAACGACGAGGGCATTGCCGCACAGCTCGTGGCCCACCAGACGCGGGTGCCGCCGCCTCCCCGCTCGGTGCACCCGGGCGTGTCCGCGGCCGTGGAGCGCGTCATCCTGCGCGCCCTCGCCAAGGCGCCCGAGGACCGCTATCCGTCCGCCTCCGCCCTTCGCGCCGCGCTGCAGGGCGCCATCGCCGAAGACGCCCGCGAGGCCGGCGCCATCGCCGCGACACCGCCCGCGCGGGCTCCGACGCCCTCCAGCGGCGCGCGGCGACAGCAGGCGCAGTCCTCTCCGGCCGCGCCGGGGGCGGAAGCGCTGGAGCAGGGGCGGGCCCACGCCTCTCCGGCGGCGGCGGGTTCCGAGCGGCCAGGTCCGGGGCGGGCACACGCCTCTGCGGCCACACCGGATTCCGGGGCACCGGGCCGGGGTGGGGCACACTTCTCTGCGGCCACGCCGGATTCCGGGGCACCGGGCCGGGGCGGGGCACACGCCTCTACGGCCACGCCGGATTCCGGGACACCGGGCCGGGGCGGGGCACGGTCGTCTCCTGCGGCGCCAGGGTCGGAGGCGCCGGAGCGGGCGTCGTCCCCGCCCTCCGCGCCGGTCCCCGGGGGCGGTCAGCGGGGCGCGGACGCGCACCCGTCCGCGCCTCCCGCCCAGGCCGCGACGCCCTCCCGGCCTCGCGCGGTGGAGCTCCCGGTGCAGGTGGTGTTGCGCCAGGGCGAGGCGCCCGCGCGGCTGACGGGCTCGGACCTGTCCCGGGGCGGCCTGTTCCTGCATACCGAGGGCTCGCTGCCGCCCCTGTGCGCCCGGCTGTCGGTGGTGCTGGAGCTGGAGTCCGGACCCCAGTCGGTGCTGTGCGAGGTGGTGCGTCAGGTGCCTCCCGAGCAGGCTCGCGTCTGGGGCATGCCCACCGGCTTCGGCGTCCAGTTCGTGGAGGCCACCGCCGCCCTCAAGGCCGCGGTGGATCAGCTCCTCAAGGGCGAGCCCGTGCGCCGCCCGACGCCCGGGCCCAGGGGGGATGACGCCGAGGCGGCCCGGGTGCTGGAGGCGTGGCGCCAGCGCTCGGCCGGGGACCACTACGCCGTGCTGGGGCTGCCTCCGGACGCGGACATGGAAGCCGTGCGGGCCCGGACGCGCGAGGCCTGGGCCGCCATGGAGTCCTTGCGCCAGCGGCCCCTGTCCCCCTCGCAGCGCGCCCAGCTCGACGCGGTGCGGGTCCGCGTCCGCGAGGCCGGTGACGCGCTCGGCGCCCCCGTGCAGCGGGCCCTGTACGACGCGGAGCGGGGCAACCACGCGGGCGTGGCGCGGTGCCTGGAGGCGGGGCTCTCCGCGGAGCAGCTGGAGTCCCTGCGGCGCGAGTTCCTCGCCCGCCATCCCCAGGCCGCGGGCCCCGCGCGCGTCCACTTCCTCACGGGGGGCGGCCTGGAGCGCGACGGCCAGCTCGCCCGGGCGCTGGAGCACTACGAGCGCGGCCTGGCGCTGGACCCGCTCGAGCCGGGGCTGCTCCAGCGCTACCGGGTGGTCCGCCGGGCCCTGGCGGCCCGGGCCGCCGCTGTGACGCCGAGAAATGACAGGGCCCGGTCCCCTTGAGAGGGAGCCGGGCCCCGAGGCACCGTCGAATCAGCAGACGGCGGCGATGACTACTCGCCGCAGCTCACGCCTTCCGTCTTGTCGGCGCAGGCCTGCAGCTTGGCGATCCAGTCCGACTCCTTGCCCGACTCGCAGTCCGGCATGTCGTTGATGCAGTCGATGGAGTCGTCCAGCTTGTCCTTGTCGCCATCCGAGCAGTTCTCGATGTCCTCCTTGCACTCCTCGATGTCGGAGTCGGAGAACTCGAGCTCGCCCAGCAGGGCCTTGATCTGGTCACAGTCATCGGCCTTGTCGGCCAGGCCCTCATAGGCGTCCGCCGCGTCGTCGCAGTAGTTGCCGCCGCAGCCGGTGCCAAACACGAGAGACGACATGGCCACGAGGCCGATCATGATCTTCTTCATTGTGGATTCCCCCTCGAATAGAGGTTGGTAGAACGGCACCCGTGCTGGCCGCCGTAGGCCCGCTTTCCAGTTAACATTGGTTCGAGGGGGGTGTAAACCACCCGTGGGTGTGAGGGATGATCCTTCATCCGCCTTGACTCCCCAGGGCACATCCCGTAAATCCCGCCGCCTTTGGCGCAATTGGATGGTGGACCCGTCCGAAATGCGCGGTCGATTCCAAGGGTTGACCCAACCCGAAAGCTGACAGGGGTTAGACGATGTACGCAGTCATTCGCACGGGCGGGAAGCAGTACCGCGTCGCCGAGGGCGATGTGCTCCGGATCGAGAAGATCGCGGGAGACATCGGCGCCGAGGTGACCTTCACGGACATCCTCATGCTGGGTGGTACGGACAGCCCCAAGGTGGGCAAGCCGACCGTCTCGGGCGCTCGCGTGGTGGGCAAGGTCCTGGCTCAGGACAAGCACCGCCGCGTCCTCCATTTCCGCAAGGAGAAGGAGGGCTGGACGCGCCGCCGTGGCCATCGTCAGCCGTACACGGAGGTGAAGGTCACCTCCATCGCCGGCTAGTCCGGACGGATTCCCTCAAACTTCAGGAGCAAGGTGTCATGGCCCATAAAAAGGGACAGGGTTCTTCGCGCAACGGGCGTGATTCCAACCCGCAGTATCGTGGTGTGAAGGTGTACGGCGGTGAGACGGTGTCGGCCGGCAGCATCCTGGTTCGCCAGGTGGGCACGGTCATCCACGCCGGCTCCAACGTGAAGCTCGGCCGCGACTTCACCCTCTACTCGGTGGTCGACGGCGTGGTGAAGTACGAGCGCCTGGGCCGCGACAAGAAGAAGGTCTCGGTCTACCCGGCCGCTGCCCAGCCGAGCGCCTGACGGTTCGCCGGCCGCCTGGCCGGCAGCCGTGTGGCACCCACGAGCGGGTCGCTTCTCCAGTCCACGCGCCCTTTTCGGCGGCGGGACGCGAGGGCGGCCCGCTCTGCGTTTTTCCAGGAGTCTTTATGAAGTTCGTCGATGAGGTCCGCATCTTCGTGAAGGGGGGCGATGGCGGTAACGGCTCCGTCTCCTTCCGGCGTGAGAAGTACATCGAGCGGGGCGGCCCCAACGGGGGAGACGGTGGCAATGGTGGCTCCGTCATCTTCGTGGCGGATCCGCAGCTCACCACGCTGCTCGACTACCGCTACCAGCAGCACCACTTCGCGAAGTCCGGCGAGCACGGCATGGGCAACGACTGCAACGGTCGTGGCGCCGAGGACATGATTCTCCGGGTGCCGGTGGGCACGCTGGTGAAGGACGCGGGGACGGAGGAGCTGCTGGTGGACCTGGGCGAGCCCGGGCAGCGCTGGGTGGCGGCGCAGGGCGGCCGGGGCGGCCTGGGCAACATGAACTTCGCCACGTCCACGCGGCAGACGCCGCGCTTCGCGCAGGACGGGACGAAGGGCGAGGAGAAGACGCTGCGGCTGGAGCTGAAGCTGCTGGCGGACGTGGGGCTGCTGGGCTTCCCCAACGCGGGCAAGAGCACCTTCATCTCCCGGGTGAGCCGGGCGCGTCCGAAGATTGCGGACTACCCCTTCACCACGCTGGTCCCCAACCTGGGCATGGTCCAGTACAAGGACGGCCTGTCCTTCGTGATGGCGGACATCCCCGGCATCATCGAGGGCGCCAGCGAGGGCGTGGGCCTGGGGCACCAGTTCCTGCGGCACGTGGAGCGCTGCAAGGTGCTCATCCACCTCATCGACATGGGGGCGCAGGGCGAGGGCCGCGAGCCGCTGCACGACTTCGACATCCTCAACACGGAGCTGGCGAAGTACAGCCAGGAGCTGTCGTCCAAGCCGCAGGTGGTGGCCGCCAACAAGCTGGACCTGCCCGACGCGCAGGAGAAGCTGGCCGCCTTCACCGAGGCCCTGCGCGCGCGCGGCGTCCGCGTCTACCCCGTGTCCTGCGTCACCGGCGAGGGCATGCAGGCGCTGATGGACTCCGTGGCGGAGGTGCTCTTCACCGGTCGCACGGAGAAGCTGCACGTGGAGAAGCCCGTTCGGGCCGCGCCGGCGCGCAAGGGCGCGTCCGTGGCGAAGGCGGCTCCGGCGCGAGAGGCCGCCGCGAAGAAGGCCCCGGCGAAGAAGGCCGCTGCTCCGGCGAAGAAGGCCCCGGCGAAGAAGGCCGCTGCTGCGGTGAAGAGGGCCCCGGCGAAGAAGGCCGCTGCTGCGGTGAAGAAGGCCCCGGCGCGCAAGGCCGCGGGCTCCGCCGCGAAGAAGGCTGCATCCGCGAAGAAGGCGGCTCCGGCGAAGAAGGCCGCGGTGAAGAAGATGGCCGCGCGCAAGGCTCCCGCGAAGCGCGGGGCGGTGGCGAAGAAGCGGCCGGCCGCGAAGCCGGTCCGGACCGCGAAGAAGGCACCGGCGCGCAAGCCCGGCGGCAGGAGGTCCTGAGGCAATGTCCGGCGGCGGTGCTGGTTACGAGCGCTTCGAGAAGGAGCAGTACGAGCCAGAGCAGTTCCTGCTCGATGCGCGCAAGGAGAAGATCGACAGGGTCATCAGCCAGCGCACGCGCAACTTCACCGTCGTCCTGGACCGGCTGGAGGACAGCTTCAACATGGCCGCGGTGCTGCGCACCTGCGAGTCCTTCGGCGTCCAGGAGGTGCACGTCGTCATCAACCCCGAGGCCCCCTTCGTCCCCAACTCGAAGGTGGCCCAGGGGTGTGACAAGTGGCTGGACGTGAAGCTCTACAAGAGCTTCGCCGAGTGCCGCGAGCACCTGAAGTCGCGCGGCTTCCTCCTCTACGCCTCCGCCATCCGCGAGGGCGCCACCAGCCTCTACTCCATGCGCTTCGAGGCGAAGACGGCGCTCGTCTTCGGCAACGAGCGGCGCGGGGTGAGCGAGGAGGTGCTGAACGCCGTGGACGGCACCTTCTGGGTGCCCATGCGGGGCTTCAGCCAGAGCCTCAACATCTCCGCCGCCGCGTCGGCCTGCATCAGCCGGGCGGTCGCCTGGCGGGACGAGCACCTGGGGAGCTCGGGGGATTTGCCTCCCGAGGAGGCCGAGGCCCTTCGCGAGCGCTTCTACGTGCTGTCCATCAAACAGAGGAAGCGCATCTTCAAGACGCAGCCATGAATGCCGTGCCCCTCTCCCCCGTCGGTATGGGGTAGATGGACGCCGCTGGCCTACACGGCCCGCCTGGAGACGCACGCCATGTTCCTGGAAACCCTGCTCGCCACGCTGCTGTCCGCCGTCACGCCGGCCTCCACTGCGCCGGCCGCTCCCACCGCCAGCGCGGTGAAGCCCGTGGTGGTGGCCCAGGCCACGCCGGCTCCCGCCACCCCGAAGCCCGCGGGTGAGGCGGGCAAGGCGCCCCAGGGGACGAAGGCCGCGGAGACGCCGGCCCCCGCCACCCCTCCGGCGAAGCCCGCCGAGCCCGGCAAGCCCGCGGCCGCTGCGCAGGGCAAGCCCACGGAGGCGGCGCCCGCGAAGCCGGCCCCGGCGATGACGCCGGAGGTGAAGACGCTGGTGGACCGGATGCAGGCCTTCTACGAGAAGACGGGCGACTTCCGCTCCGGCTTCCGGCAGGACTACAAGTACAAGACCTTCCGGCGCACGCAGACGTCCGAGGGCACCGTCACCTACAAGAAGCCGGGCCTGATGCGCTGGGAGTACCAGAAGCCCACCGCGCGCACCTTCGTGCTGGCCGGCAACAAGGTGTACGCGTACGACGCGGCGGCGCAGAGCCTCACGGTGGGCAGCGTGGACACGAGCCAGCTCTCCGCCTCGGTGACGTTCCTCTTCGGCCAGGGGAAGCTGGCGGACGAGTTCGCCATCACCAAGGGCGCGTGCAAGGACTGCAAGGGCACGCTGCTGGTGCTGGACCCGCTGAAGACCGAGCCTCGCTTCCGCCAGGTGCGCCTGGAGGTGGACCCGGCCACGGCGCAGGTGCTCAAGAGCACCGTGGTGGACCCGGACGGCAGCGAGAACACCATCTCCTTCCTGGGCCTGAAGACGAACGTGGGCATCGCCGCGGACAGCTTCAAGCTGGACGTGCCGGACGACACCCGCGTGGACGACTTCACCAAGGGCAAGAAGCAGTAACCTGCGGGACGTGCGCGGCGCGTTCCTCCTCTCGGGTGTGTTGATGCTGGCCGGGTGCCATCGAGGCGCCACGGCCTCCGCCCCCGCGCCTTCCCAGGGCTTCGCGGGGCACACCCTGCCGCTGCTGGCGTCGCCCGCGCTGCGGCTCACCGTGGCGGGGCGGCTGGGCACGCGCGCCGTGCCGGTGGTGCTGGACGTGGCCCGGCCCCTCTCGCTCGTCTCGAAGGGGTGCTTCGAGGGGCCGCTGCCCGCGCCCGAGGGCACGGTGCGCGCGCCGGAGCCCGCGGGCGGCTTCCGCTCCTGGCCGGTGGTGCGGCTGCCTGCCTTCTCCGTGGGCCCGGTGGCATCGCCGATGCGCACCGCGGGCCTGTCCGGCGAGCGGGCCTGCGCGGTGACGCTGGGCGCGGACGTCCTGGAGCCCTACGCGCTCACGGTGGACCCGCTGCGCCGCGAGGTCTCCTTCTCCGCGTCCCGCCCGCGCGAGGCGTATGCCGCGGAGGCCGCCGCGTCCGAGGCCTCGCGCGAGGTGCACGTGGTGGAGCTCAGCCGCGAGCCGCTGGGGGACTGGCCGCTGCTGGCCGCGCGTGTGCGGCAGGGGGAGGCGGACCTGACGGGGCCCTTCGTCCTGGGCTCGCGCGAGCCGTTCTCCCGGCTGGCGGTGGGGCCGGCGGAGGCGCAGGGCCTGCAGCCGCTGGAGACGGCGGCCAACCTGCCGGCGCGCACCTTCGCGGTGGACGCGGTGGAGGTGGCGGATGGCGTGGGGGCCCGCCCGCTGGTGGTGGAGGCGGCGGGGCGATGGGATTCGCCGAGCAGCCTGGGGCGGCTGGGGCCGGACGTCTGGGGCCGCTTCACCGCGACGCTCGACGCGAAGGGTGGGGCGCTGGTGCTGCGCCGGCCGCGCGTGGGGCCGAAGGCGGCACCTTCGGCTCCGGCCGAGCCTCCCGCATCGATTCTGCCCCCGGGCTCGGTTCCTTCCGCGAATGCGCCCGCCGCGCCAGCTCCGGGCTCGGCTCCTTCCGCAGATGCTCCCTCCGCGCTAGCTTCGGGCTCGGCTCCTTCCGCAGCTGCGCCCTCCGCGCCGGCTTCAGCTCCGGGCTCGGTTCCTTCCGCAGTTGCGCCCTCCGCGCCGGCTTCAGCTCCGGCCCCGGCTCCTTCCGCGGCCGTGCCCGTCGCGCCGGCTTCGCCTGCTGTCGAGCGCCAGCAGTGCGCCAGCCCGGGCGGCACCTTCAGCGAAGAGGGCTGCTACGGCCTGCACGTGCGCCGCGAGCCGGACGGCAGCGTGTCCGTCAGTGGCGTCGTCCACCGCGACCTGCCCGAGGGCGGGCGGCTGCACCTGGAGCCCGTGGGCGCGGATGGCCAGCGGTTGGAAACGGGCTGCGGCGTGGGCCTGAGCTTCCCCCCGACCAGCCGGGGACTCACGACGCAGCACCGGCTGCCCTGGGCCTCCCTGGCGCAGGCGCTGCCCGCCTGCCATGCGGCGCTGGCCCCTGCCACAGGCTTCAGGCTGGCCCTGTTCGAGGAGGGCCGCCAGCCCGAGTGCCCCACGGCCTGCGCCTTCGTCACCGAGGCGGCCTCACGCCGCACCGTCTGCGAGTGTCAGCCCACCCCCCTGGGCGAGGGCGTGGGGCTGCCCTCCCGTACGTCGCCCTCGCGAGCGCCGCCCCCCGAGGAGCGCGAGCTGGAGCCCGAGGACCCGAGGTAGCGGACGGCGGCGGGTGGGGTGGGGGGCTGGCGGACTGACGGGGGGCCGTGACAGTCCCACGCCGGTTGCCTGGACAGTCGGCGGGGCCTGCGTTCTCCTCCGGCCTTCACGTCCCACGACTGTCCTCCCCATGCGACCGCCCCCGACCGAATTCGACCGTCAGTACACAGAGCAGCGCCATTCCATCGAGCTGGCCCGCCTCTACCTGGAGAAGGAGGGCTTCGCGCGGATGCAGCGCGCGCTCGTGAAGGACGTGGAGCGGGGCAAGTTGACGAAGGAGGAGGGCGCGGGCGCCGTCCGCTACGCGCTCCTCGCCGTCGTCGAGCGCGTGGCCGCACGCGTCGGCTACACGCGCTACGTCGACCTGATGAAGGACCAGGAGATGGCGGACGCAATGCGCTTCGCCCTCGAAGACATCAGCGAGCGGCACAAGGTCGAAGCGCCCGAAGCCCGCGAGCGGCTGCGCCAGTCCACCTTCCAGACCGTGCTCCGTCACTGGCACCTCGTCGCCCACGAGCAGCGCGGCCGTCAGCGCTACGAGGTGACGGCGGACCTCGCGCGGCGCTTCTTGAGGGAGACCCCGCCCACGCTGCCCTGTGACGGGCTGAAGCTCCCCGTGGACTCGCTGGTGCTGGTGGTGCCCGAGGAGGTCGGCCTCGTGGGCCGGCTGCCCGGCGGCGGCCTGGCGCCCATCACCGAAATCTACGCGGTGGAGTCCCCCGCGCCCGAGGGGCGCTACTGGTTCCTCTGGCTCAGCCTGCGCGAGCCCTCGGGCACCTCGGCGTTCTCCCTCGTCAACGTGTACCTCGCGCCAGGGACGACGCTGGGCCAGGCTGTCCTCCTCACCCGCAACGAGGGCGGCCCCGGACAGGACCCGGGCTGGGAGAACGCCTGCGTGCTCCTGGCGGGCGCCGCGCACTACCTCGAGTCGGGCGGCACCACGCGCCAGGACTGGTACGACGAGACGGCGCGCGAGCTGCACGAGAAGCTGGCCGCGCTACCGAAGGGAATGCAGAAGGAGCGGGAGAAGCTGCGCGAGCGGCTGCAGGACGTCAGCCCCGGCCGTCGCATCCTCCTGGAGGAAGCGCCCTCGAAGTGAGCGCGTCGGGCCTGACGAACGCGCTGCCGGGGCGTCGCATCATCTGGGAGGCGACGCCCACGAAGTGAGCGCGTCGCACCGCACGGGCCGTGGCGTGCTCGCCACGGCCCGGGTGACTCACTACTCCGCGCGCGTCGCCGGGCGCGGCTTCGGCGTCATCGGAACCGGCGCGGGGTGCGCGTCGCGGGCGGTGTGCGTGCGCTGCTTCGGGTCCGGGCGCTCCACCACGCGAGCGACCAGGTCGTAGTCGTGGGCCTCCGTCACCTCCACCGTGACGAGCTCCCCCGGGTACGCCAGGCCGTCGTTGATGTACACGAGGCCGTCGATGTCCGGCGCCTGGCCCTGGTGGCGGCCCACCAGCAGGTGCTCCGTCTCCGGCGCGGGGCCTTCCACCAGCACCTCCAGCCGCTTCCCCACGAGCTTCTTGTTCTGCTCGCGGTTGATGCGCTTCTGGATGGCCATCACCTCGCGCCACCGGCGCTCAATCGTCTTCTGCGGCACCTTGTCCGGCAAATCGTACGCGGCGGTGCCCTCCTCGTCGGAGTACTGGAAGACGCCCAGCCGCTCGAAGCGCTGCGCCTTCACGAACTCCTTCAGCATCTCGAAGTCCTCTTCCGTCTCCCCCGGCAGGCCGACGATGAGCGAGGTGCGCATCACCAGCCCGGGCACGCGCTCGCGCAGCTTCGTCAGCAGGCCCTTGAGGAACTCCGAGTTGCGGCCGCGCTTCATGGACAGGAGCAGCTTGTCGCTGACGTGCTGCACCGGCATGTCCAGGTAGCGGGCAATCTTCGGCTCCGACGCCATGACCTCGATGAGCTCGTCCGGGAACACGCGCGGGTAGGCGTAGTGGAGGCGGATCCACTTCACGTCCACCTGCACCAGCGCCTTGAGCAGATCATGCAGCTTCGGCTTGCCCGGCAGGTCATGCCCGTACGCGGTGAGGTCCTGCGCGACGAGGTTCAGCTCCTGCACGCCGCTCTCCGCCAGCCGCTTCGCCTCGACGAGGATGTCGTCGATGGGACGCGAGCGCTGCCCGCCGCGCAGCGTGGGGATGATGCAGAAGGCGCAGGCGTTGTCGCAGCCCTCGGACACCTTGAGGTACGCCGTGTACTTCGGCATCGAGTTGACGCGCGGCGTGTTGGCGTCGTGGATGTAGTCGGGGTCCGGAATCACCTGACGCGGCGACGCCTCGGCGGCGAGCAGGTCACCAATCTGGGCGTAGGCGCTGGTGCCCAGGAAGTGGTCGACCTCCGGCATCTCCTTCGACAGCTCCTGGCCGTAGCGCTGGGACAGACAGCCCGTCACCACCAGCGTCTGGCAGGCGCCGGACTTCTTCAGCTCCGCCATCTCCAGGATGGAGTCCACCGACTCCTGCTTCGCCGGGCCGATGAAGGCGCACGTGTTGACGACGATGACCTGGGCCTCGGAGGCCTCCTGCACCAGCTTGTAGCCGTGGTGCTGCAGCGTGCCCAGCATCACCTCGGAGTCCACCCGGTTCTTCGGGCAGCCGAGGGTCATCATGTACAGGCTCTTGGTGTCTTCCACTGCGTCTACCGCTTTCCGAGTTCGGTTCGCTCGAAGTGGTCTCCACTCCAGGCGAAGTTCATGGTCGCGCCGTTCGAGTAACCGATGGCCAGCGCTCCCTCTTCATCAAGCTCCATCGAAGCGGCCCGGCCCAGCGCGCAGGTGGCAGCCGGCCACTCGAGCACTCGAAGCGCCGTCTTCCCTGTCACCAGGTACAGCCCCAGCCGCAATTCACTTTCGGAGTCACACCGACCGTCGACGGCATACGGATTCTTCCCCGTGAGCACCGAGACAATCGGGCGCCCGTCCGGCAGGCTGAGCGTCTCCGGGACATTCACGCCCATCTTCTCCGCGTCCAGCGCCTGGGGCACCACCAGCGCGCGCAGCGAGGCGGGAGTCAGGGCCACGTCCGCCTGCGCCCAGGCCGGGTAGCTGAACGCGTCCCAGCCCAGCCAGCCGTCCTTCGCCGGCTCCAGCGCGGTGACGGCCTCCGGCGGCTTGAGCTTGAGCGCCTTGCGCACGTCGTCCGGCAGCCGGAGCGCGTCGCCCACCATGGTGCCGCTCTGGCAGTTGGAGACGGACGTCGTCTTGCCGCCCGTGCCGTCCTGGTCCTCGTAGGTGAGGCACACATCCATCACCAGCGGGTCCTTCGCGGGGAAGCGGGGGAAGGCGCGCACGGGGATGGCGGCCATCAGCGCCAGCGTGTTGCCCCGGCGCTGCACGGCCGCGTTCACCTTCTCCTGGGCGAAGGCCGGCGTGCCGCTCTCCGCGCCCGACGCGCGCTTGCCGTCGAAGGCGAAGCGCCACGTGTGGCCGGTGGCGGTGGGGCCGGCGCCCGGGAAGAAGAGGGACACGGTGAGCAGGTCGGCCGCGCCGAGCTGGTCGTCCGTGGCCTCCACGCCCACGAAGAGGGTGTCCTTGCGGAAGCCCACCTTCGCGGTGAAGGACGCGCTGGCCCCCGCCGCGGGCGCGGGCTTGAGCACCAGCGGCGAGGCGAGGCCCTTGAGGCCCCCCTGGAAGCTCGGAGCCTTCGCCAGCGAGGGCACGGGCTTCGAGACGCGCTCCGCCTCCTGGGCGGAAGCCACGGCCGGGGCGCAGAGCATGAAGAGGGACAGGGCGGCGGCGGCGCGCATGGGGCGTCTTCTCTAATCGCGGAAGTTGGTGAACTGCATGTCCAGCTTCAGTCGGTCCTGCTCCTGGCGGAACAGGGCGATGGCGGCCTGGAGGTCGTCCCGGTTCTTCCCGGTGACCCGGAGCTGATCCGCCTGGATGGAGCCCTGCACCTTCATCTTCGAGTCCTTCAGGAGCTTCACCAGCTCCTTGGACTTCTCCACGGGGATGCCCTGCTGGAGCTTGATGACCTGCTTCACGTTGTGCAGGCCCGTCTTCTCGATGTCGCCGTACTCCAGCGCGCGCAGGCTGATGTTGCGCTTGGCCAGCTTCACCAGCAGCACCTCCTTGGCGGCCTGGACGCGCTCTTCACTGTTGGCCTTCACGGTGATGGCGGTATGGTCCGGGGCGACCACGACGTCCGCCTGGGTGCCCTGGAAGTCATAGCGGGTGCTGAGCTCCTTCTTGGTCTGGTTGACCGCGTTGTCGAGCTCGGCGAGGTCGATTTTCGAGACGACGTCGAAGGATGGCATCGGCTGCGGCCCTTACCATACCTACACCCGGACGACCATGGGCACCACCAGGGGCCGCCGGGAGGTGTACAGCTTGAAGGCGCGGCGCACCGCCCGGGTGAGTTCCTCTCGCACCAGGGCGTCATCCCCCCGGAGCTGGGGCGACAGGGCCTCGAAGAGGGCGCGGGCCTCCTGGGCGACCCGGGGAAGGATCACCTGCTCGTCCAGGTTCAGTCCCTGGCCTGACAGTTGCGGCCCGGCCACCAGCTTCTGGTTGTCCCGCTGGAGCACGACGACGGCCGCCACCATGCCCGTTTCCGACAGCCTCACGCGCTCCTGGAGTGCGTCCGGGGTGATGATGCCGCTGCTGGAGCGGTCCTTGAGGATGCGGCCCGACGGCACGCTGCCGCTGAAGCGGCCCCGGCCCCCGTCGAACGTCACCACGTCCCCGTCCTGCGCCAGCAGGCACTGCGCGGGCTCCATCCCGGCCTCGCGCGCGGTGGCCAGGTGCCGGTGCAGGTGGCGGCCCTCTCCGTGGACGGGGACGAAGTGGCGCGGGCGGACCAAATCCAGCACCCGCCGCTGCTGCGGCCGGCTGGCGTGGCCGGAGACGTGGACTCCCGGCTCCAGCTGCGCGTAGGCGACCTTCGCGCCGCGCCACTGGAGGTCGTCGATGAGGGCGCCCACGGAGCGCTCGTTGCCGGGGATGGGGCGCGAGCTGAGCACCACCAGGTCGCCCGGGTCCAGGCGCACGGGGCCGTCGCCGGAGGCGAGCTGCGACAGGCCCGCGCGGGGCTCGCCCTGCGCGCCGGTGGTGATGACGAGCACGCGGTGGGCCGCCAGCTGCGACACTGTGTCCAGGTGGATGAAGAGCGAGTCGGGCACGTCCAGGTAGCCCAGCTCGCGCGCCATCTCCACGTTGCGAATCATGCTGCGGCCCTGGAGGGCCACCTTGCGCCCCAGCCGCTCGGCCAGCGCCAGCAGGTGCCGCACGCGGTGCAGGTTGGAGGAGAAGAGGGCGACGACGATGCGGCCGGTGGCGCCGGTGAAGAGGCGCTCGAAGGTCTGCTCCACCACGCGCTCGCTGCCCGTCTCCTCGGTGAGCTCGGAGTTGGTGGAGTCCGACAGGAGGCACAGCACGCCTTCTTCACCGGCCTCGCCCCAGCGCTCCAGGTCCGTGCGCAGCCCGTCGATGGGGTCCGGGTCCAGCTTGAAGTCCCCGGTGTGGATGAGCGTGCCCTCGGGGGTGCGGATGATGTAGCCCACCGCGTCCGGCACGGTGTGCGTGACGCGGCTCGCCTCCACCTTGAACGCGGTGCCCACGGGGAAGGGCTCGCGCGGCTCGATTTCGCGCAGGTCCGCGTCCAGTCCCATCTCGTGGAGCCGGTGGCGCGCCATGGCCAGCGTGAAGCGCGTGCCGTAGACGGGGACGGGCACCTCGTTGAGCAGGTACGGGAGCGCGCCGAGGTGGTCCTCGTGGCCGTGCGTGAGCACCACGCCCTTGAGCTGGGCGGCGTTCTGCTTCAGGTGGGTGAAGTCCGGGATGATGATGTCCACTCCGGGCATCCCCGCCGAGGGGAACATCAGCCCGGCGTCGATGAGCAGCATCTCCCCGCGACAGGCGACGACCATGGAGTTGAGGCCGATTTCGCCGAGACCGCCCAGGGGAATGACGTGAAGCATTTGACGGGAGTCTAAGGACTCACGCCGTCGCGCGCGGTGGAAAGTTGCATGGCGAGGAGGCAGGAGGGCGACCATGCCCGTCCGCCAGCCCCCCTGGCCGGCGGCGCCTCACGAAATGCGGATGGGGATGCCCTTGCCGCGCGTCCCGCCGCAGTCCACCACCTGGCAGGCGGCGCGCCCGAGCCGGAGGAACGGCAGGAAGACGTGCGGCAGGTGGACCCACGGCTTCTGCGCGGTGCCACACCAGGGCTTCAGGGGCGAGCCGTGCCACGGCCTGAGCGGCAGGGGCGCCGTGGGGAGGCGGGGCCCGCACGCGCTGATGCGGATGGGGATGCCCCGGCCGGCGGGTGGCGCGAAGCGGTCCACGACAGGCTCACCCTGGCCCTTGCGCGGACCCGCGGGGCGGGGCGTGGACGGCATGGGCCAGCGCGGCGTCTGGGGCAGCAGCTCCTTCAGCACGTGCCCCAGCAGCCGGAGCTGCGGGAACAGGGCCCGGAAGGCCGGCGTCCGCGCGGAGGCGGCGGACAGGAGGGCGGCGGCGGGACGCGAGACGGCGGGGCTGGTGGGCGCCTGCTGGGACGGGATGCGCACGGCGTGACTCCGGTCGGGTGGAACGACACCCGCGTAGACCTTCTGCCCTGGTTATCGGGGCGAGGGCCTCCGGAAGTGCTTGGCAAAGCGCCGACGCGGCAGGTCAGGGGGCTTGGGTCCGGGGAGACCCGTGACGCCGGCCCTTCAGCCACTCCCGGACATGGCCGGCCTCGGCGGAGAAGGTGGCGGCATCCGAGGCGTAGAAGTCCAGGGCCTGGGTGGCCAGCGCGCGGGCGCGGGGAGCGTCCCTCGCGGCCAGGGCCCGGGCGAGGGCGAAGCGCGTCTTCGCGAGGTCCTCTCCCGGGCCGGGGTTGCTCGTGCGCAGGGCGAGCGCGCGCTCCAGCGAGGCGTGGGCCTCGCGCGACTGTCCCTGGGCCAGCAGGGCCTGCCCCAGCGTGGTGAGCGGCGCGGCCACGTCCGGGTGGTCCTTCTGGAAGGCCTCGTAGGCCTCCACGCCGCGCCGGGCGAAGTCCACCGCGTCGCGCGGCCGGCCCTCGCGCAGGGCCAGCTCACCGAGCGCCGTCAAGTCGGTGGCCGTCTCCGGGTGCGCGGGGCCGTAGGCCTTCAGGTCCAGGGCCAGGGCGCGCTCGCGCAGGGGGCGGGCCTCCGCATGGCGGCCGAGCGCCTCCAGCGCGTCCGCGAGATTGTTGAGCGGATAGCTCAGCGTGGCGCTGTCGGGGCCCAGCACCTGCTCCTCCAGGGTGATGGCCCGTTGCAGGAAGGGCATGCCCTCCTCGTAGCGGCGGCTGGACACCAGGTGGTAGCCCACGGCGTTGGCGGCCATGGCCGTCTGTGGATGGTCCGGGCCCATCACCCGCTCGGTCGTCTCCAGCACGCTGCGCAGCAGGCCCGCGGCGCGCTCCGTGTCCGGCGTGCGGGACAGGGCCGCGGCCTGGTTGCGGAGCGACTCCACGGTGAGCAGGTGCTCGGCGCCGAAGGACTTCTCGCGCAGCCTGGCGGAGCGGCCGAAGGCCTCGGCGGCCTGGGCGTACTGGCCCCGGAGGAAGGCGTTGCGGCCCAGGCTCGTCTGGAGCAGCGCCTCCAGTTCAGGGGCACCGCCGGCGCGCTCGATGGAGGAGCGGGCCTGCGCGACGCTCCACTCCTCGAGCGTGGGCTCGGAGGAGACAGTGGTGACGAGGCGCGCGGCGGCACGGGCGGCGAGCTCGTCATGGCGCAGGGCCTGCGCGGTGAGCAGCGACTCGCGCAGCGCGGCCTGGGCGCGGGCCTCGTCGCCCGTGACGAGCCCGAGCCGGCCCTCCAGCTCCAGTGCCTCCGCGAGCACCGGCCGGGCGCCGGACGCTCGCGACTGCTCCAGCGCCGTCTTCAGCTCTTCCCGGGCCCGGGCATAGCGGCCCGCGTCCACCAGCGCGGTGGCGCGGTCCACGTGGGCGCGCAGGGACTGGACGCGCTCGCGCTGCTCGGGGGACTCGGGCAGGCCGCGCTGCAGGGCCTCCACGTCCGCGCAGCCGGACACGGGCGGCAGCCGCTGCGCCGTGTCCAGCGCGGCGTCGAGCGACTCCACGTCCGTCTGCGCGAGCACGCCCGTCACCGCGTCGAGCGCGGAGCGGCGCCGGTCCAGGCAGGCCATGCGCAGCGACAGCACCTCGTCGGACTGGTGGCCGCGCACGCGGGTGGCCTCGCAGGCCTCGCGGTGCATGCCGGTCCACTCGCGCGCGAAGCCGTCGAGCGCCGCCGCCACGCGGGTGAAGGCCGCGGAGGCGTGGGGCCGGCCCGTGGCGGTGAAGGCCTTCTGGAGGTCGGCCTTGCGCTGCGCGTCCCAGACGCCGGCCAGCCGCGCCTCGGCGCCGAGGCACAGGGCCTGACGGCTGTTGCCCATCCACCAGGTGACGCCCACGGCGCCGGTGAGCAGCAGCGCGGCGGCGGCCACGGCCCCACGGACGCGCCAGGCCGCGGAGGGGTCCCGGCCGAGCTCGTCCAGCAGCACCGCCATGGACGGGTAGCGGGCCTCGGGGGCGGGGGACAGGCCGCGTGAGATGGCGCGGAGCAGCCAGGCGGGAACGCGGCTGCCGCGGGGCGGCGGGCGCACGCGGCCGGCGCTCACCTCGAGGAGGTACTCCGCCGAGCGCTTTCCCTCGAAGGGAAGCTGTTCGTAGAGGGCTTCGTAGAGGGAGGCGCAGAAGCTGAACTGGTCTCCGCGCGCGTCGGTGCGCCCGTCTTCATGCTGCTCGGGCGGCATGTACGCGGGCGTGCCCATGACGAGGCCGGCCTCGGTGAGGGGCGACTCCAGCAGGTCATTCTGGAGGATGGGCACCTTCGCGGGCGCGGTGCGCCGGCCCGCCTCCGCCGCCTCGAGGTCCGCGGTGGTGCGCGCCAGCCCGAAGTCCGTCACCTGCGCGCGGCCTTCCTGGCTGACGAGCACGTTGGCGGGCTTGAAGTCGCGGTGCACGAGGCCCGCCGCATGGGCCGCCGCGAGTCCCCGTCCGGCCTGGCGGAAGACCTCCAGCACCTCGCGCCAGGTGCGGTGCTCGGCGCGGAGCCAGTGGCGCAGCGACAGGCCGTCCACCAGCTCCATGGCGATGAAGACGCGCCCGGCGAAGGTGCCCGCGTCGTGGACGGAGACGACGTTCGGGTGGGAGAGGCGGGCCATGGCCTGGGCTTCGCGCAGCAGGCGCGAGGCTCCGTCGGCGCGGACCACGGTGTCGGCATCCGGGTGCAGCAGCTTGATGGCGACGCGCCGGTGCAATTCCGGGTCATAGGCGCTGTAGACGACGCCCATGGCGCCGGAGCCCAGCTTGTCGAGGATGTGGTAGCGGCCCACCGAGGCGCGTGAGGGCGGCTCGCGGTCCGCGGGGACCTTGCGTCCGGGGACGGTGGGGATTGCGTCGGCGGGGGAGAAGGGCTCGGGGCTGGCGCGCTCGGGTGGAGGGGCGCGGGGGCTGGCGCTGGGCGGCGGAGCGGGGCGTGCGCTGGCGCCCGGGGGCTGCGAGGGCGGAGGGATGCGGACGCTGGCGCCCTGGGGGGGCGCGGGAGGCGGGACTATCAGCGTCACCTGCGCGGGCGGGGTGGCGGGGCTCGCGGCGGCAGGGGCGGGCGCGGCGGTGTGGCCAGGAACTGCAGCAGGTGTGGGCCCGGGCGCGGCGGTGTGGCTCGGTGCGGAAGGGGCAGGCGCGGCGCGAGCAGTGGCGGCATGCGGGGACGCTGGGACAGCGGCGTGGCCAGGAGAAGCAGCAGGCGCGGGCCCGGGCTCGGCGTTGTGGCTCGGTGTGGAAGGGGAAGGCGCGGCGCGGGCAGCGGCGGCATGCGGGGACGCTGGGGCAGCGGCGTGGCCAGGAGCAACAGCGGCAGGCCCGGGCCCGGGCGCGGCGCTGTGGCTCGGCGCGGAAGGCACAGGCGCGGCGCGGGCAGAGGCGGCATGCGGGGCCGCAGGGGCAGCGGCGTGGGCAGGAGCAGCGGCAGGCGTGGGCGGGGCGGTGCGGGCCGGGCCCGCGGCAGCGTTCGGAGTCGCGGCTGCTCGCCCGACGGAGGCAGGCGGCACGGCGGCGGGACTCGCCTCTGACGTCGCGGATGGAGGTGAAGACGCGGTGACTGGCTCGGCGGGCACGGGCGTCGCGGACCGCTTGCCTGGCTTCGAGGGCGCGGGCTGCGCGGCGCCGTTGCCAGGAGTCGAGCTCGTGGGCGGAACCGACGCGTGCCCCGGGTTCGCCCGTGCAGCCCCCGGGGCCGGCGGCGGCGAGACAATCGTCGGTGCTTCGGGCCGCTCGGGCGGCGGCGAGACAATCGTCGCGGGAACGCGCGGCTCGGGCTGCGGCGAGACGAGCGTGGCGGGCTCGGGCGCGACGTTGACCTCCGTGCGCGCTTCCGATGAGCCCTGGCTCGCGCCCGTCCACGCCTTCGAGAGCCGGGCGATGACGATGGGCTCTGTCACACGCTCCTCATCGCCGCCGCCCAGCGCGTCGCTTCCCGGTGCGGCGGTATTCCTGCCCGTCACCTCGTCCTCCGGCGCGGGGACACGCCGGTGCGAAGCCGTGCCCGGAGGCGTCACCCGGGCCAGGAGCGCCGCGCACTGACGGCACCCTTCCGCGTGGCGACGCAGCCGATTGGCCTCCACGGAGGGAAGCATCCCGGCGGCGAGCGAACGGGCGGTCTTCTCATCGAAGCAGGACACGGCCGGGATGTTCCCCCACGCTCCGTGTCCGTGAGAAGGGGCCCACCCCGGAGCCCGGGGACTTGCTTTCCCCAGGCAACTTCAGGCAGGGCCCGCCATCCGAGTGGATTCCCGTGCACCGGGCCCGAGACTCCGCTTCCCGTCGGCTGCGACGCATGCTGCCATGCGGCGCGTCCGGCCGATTCCCGACAGGAGTCCTTCGTGTCCGCCACTTCGCGTGTCCTCGAGCTCACCTCGCCTCCGCCGCTCGCGCGGGAGCTGCTGCGCGCCGCCGTGGCCCGCCGCCCCTCGCGCCCCGGCGAGGTGCCCCGGCTGGAGGTGAAGCTGCGGCACTTCTCGCCGGACCCGGTCCAGCTCGCGCGCTACCGCGAGGTCTGCGGCTTCCCCGCCGACGGCCATCTGCCGTTGCCCTTTCCCCAGGTGCTCGCCGCGCCGCTGCACATCGCGCTGCTCAACCACCCGGACTTTCCCTACCGGCTGCTGGGCATGATTCACGTGCGCAATCGCATCCACCAGCACCGCCGGCTCGTGGAAGGCACCGCGCTCTCCGTGCACACGTGGGTGGAGGGCCAGCGCGAGGTGCGGCTGGGACGCGAGCTGGACCTGCACACCCACGTCGAGGTGGAGGGCACGCCCGTCTGGAGCGCCCTCACCACCATGCTCCGTCGCCTCCCCGGCGCCGATGCGCGCCCGCGCGAGCCGAAGCCCGTGGGCATGTCCGCCGCCACGGAAGAGGACACGCTCTTCGCGAACAGCCGCCCCGCGAGCTGGACGGTGCCCGAGGATACCGGCCGGCGGTACGCGAAGGCCTCGGGGGACTACAACCCCATCCACCTGTATGCCCTCACCGCGCGCTTCTTCGGTTTCCCGCGCGCCATCGTTCACGGCATGTGGACCGTGGGGCGCTGCGTGGCGGAGATGGGCGAGGCCGCGGAGGCCGGCGCTCTCACGCTCACCTCGGAGTTCCGCCGCCCGCTGCTGCTCCCCTCGCGCGTGGTGTTCCAGACCGCACCGCGGCAGGACGGCGCGGTGGCTTACCGCGTGAGGGCAGAGGACGGGCAGCCCCACGTCCACGGCGAGCTGACGCCGGGCGCCTGAGCCTCGTCTGCCCATTCCCCGGGGCTGCGGCGGCTCCTGAAGCCGCGCCCCGGGGCCCCACGCTTCACGGCCGCTCAGGGAATCAGCGACACGTCATCCAGGTACAGCGTGCCCTGGTCCCCGCCCGACGCGTCCTGGAAGTACAGGTCCACCAGCGTCCCCGAAGAGATTCCCAGGCTGCTCAGCGGCACCGTCACCTTCTGCCACGTGCCCGCGGCGATGGGCGCCCCCAGCGCCGAGTCCAGCGACACGGCCCCGAGCGTCTGCGTGCCGTCATGGAGCACCACCTGCACGGACTGCCCGCCCGTGGTGCCGCCGTGCACCCACAGCTCCAGGGCCTGGTACCCGGACAGGTCCACCCCCGGGTGGTGGAACATCAGCCCCGCCCAGTCGTCCGGCTCGAAGCGGATGGCGCTGGAGCCCGCGTGCACCACGCCCGTCTCGTCGAGCGAGTGCGTCGCCCAGCTCCAGTCCTGGAAGCCGCCCTCCAGCGCGTCCGTGTAGATGGGCAGGCCCACCGTCGGGTCCGGCTCCGTCTTCCCCTCCATCATCGCCACGCCCTGGGCCAGCGTAACGGTGAGCGCGCCGCGCGTGCGGATGTAGTCGAGGATGGCCGCGAAGTTGGCCGTCTTGTACTGCGTGTCGCGCGTGGGCGTGCCGTCCACGAACTCGTGGAACACGAGGATGAGCCAGCTCTTCTCGGCGATGGCCTGGTCAATCCACCCGCGCACCGTGGCCACCGTCACCGAGCGCGCCACGTCATTGGCGCGCAGTTCGTACACCACCGTGTCGCGGAAGTTGCGGCCGGCGCTCACGGTGCGACTGCTGGCGTAGTGCTGCTTGATGCCCGCGAGCGCGGTGCCGTCGTAGATGCCGTAGGGCACCACGAAGTGGGGCACGGCGGGCAGGTTCAGGTTGCTCACCAGCCACGCCTGCGAGTCCTGCAGCTCGGAGGTGAGCTGGGGCGCGGTCAGCGTCGTCAGGTCCGGGTGCGTGAGCGTGTGGCTGGCGATGTCGTTGCCCTCGCTGACGAGCGTCCGCGCCTGGGTCGGCGTCATGTAGCCGCCCCAGCCCTGCGCGAGGGCCTGGGTGATGAGCGCGTAGGTGGCGTCCATGTTCCGCGCGTTGAGCGCCGGACGCGCCTTCGTGTACTGCGTGGCCCAGCCGTCATCCAGGGTGATGGTCACCATCCCCTGCTCGAAGGGATTGGCGGCGGACGCGGGCAGCGCCAGCGCCAGGAAGCACAGCGTGACAATCCCTCTCAAGGCCTTGCGCGAGTCCAACATGGGGTGCCCCCTCCAGGCGCCACGCAGGTGTGGCGTGGGGTGGGGGCGATAGCAGACGTCCCGTGCGCCGGGCAATCGAGCAGGCAGGCCCGCCAGTCCTCGCATGGCGCCCGCGTCCGTGGGCGTAAAGCGGCGGAAAAGCAGCGGGATTCGAGGCGCGCTTCACCCTGTTCGTCAGGACTCGCAGCACTTCACGAAAGGGATATGTCACATGAGGAAGATCGCGGCGCTCGCATGTCTGTTGGGACTGCTTGGGGCCATTCCCGCCCAGGCCGCCGAGCTCAAGGACGTATTCGGCAAGGAGGTTCCCATCGGGCAGGGGCGTCCCACGCTGGTGCTCTATGCCAACCGTGGCACTCGTGACGAGCTGCGTCAGACCGTCTACAAGTTCATCTACGCCGTGCGCGAGCAGAAGCCCATCGTCGTGGTGCACGTGGACCTGCGGGACGTGCCCGGCCTCTTCAAGGGCATGGCGAAGGGTGAAATCAAGAAGAGCCACCAGGAGTCGCTCGACCTGATGCGCGACGAGTTCCGTGCGCACGGGCAGGCGGCGCCGGCCGAGATGGAGTCGTCGCTCTTCATGGTGGCGGACTCCAAGGGTGAGCCGCACAAGTCCGTGGGCCTGAAGAAGGGCTTCGACCAGGTCGTCGCGGCGGTGCTGAACCCTTCCGGCCAGGAAGTCGCTCGCGGCCCCTTCCCGGACAGCGCCCGCAAGCTCAGCCAGGCCATGGGCAGCAACGCGCCGGCCAGGGTGGCTGACCGGACGCCCTGACCAAGAGAGTCACCGGCCGAGCGGCCGCTGACGGACGCATTCCGCGGGTGCTCCCTCCTTGGAGGGGCACCCGCGGCGCGTTTCTGGCCCTTCCATGGGCGGACCGGGCCTTCGAGGTGACCCGGTCGCAGCACCTCCAAGGAGGGCAGGGGCCCGCCGTGGCGCCTGCCCTTCGCGGCTCAGGCGGACAGCGCGGTCGCTCCGCCCTCCCGGCCGAGCCTCAACTGGGAGCGCAGCCAGGCCGACAGGGCCTCCGCCCGCTCCGCGTCGGACACGTCGACGATGACCTCCCGGCGGGGCCCGCCGTCGCCGGGGAGCTCGAGGGTGGGGCGGTACGTCGTCCGGATGCCCTTGCCCGTCTTCTGCTGGTGGGGCTCCACCGTGACGGCCTGGACTTCGTCCCACGCCACGTCCAGCCGCGCGTTGCGACCGGAGATGGCGGGCACGGACAGCCGCCGTGCGCGGGAATCCAGCACGAGGTCGTAGTGGCCGGACACCACGCGCGCCCGCGTCCACCGGAACGCATACACCCCCGCCGCCGCGACGGCCCCCCAGGTGAGGAGGGCCACGGGCAGCGGCGGGTCGAAGTCCGTGGGGATGCCCACGATGAACAGGGACGCGAAGCCCGCGCCGCCCGCACCGAAGGCACCCGCGAGCTTCGGCGAGACGTCATTGAGCGTCACGTGCAGCCTGCCTTCCTTCTGCACGGCCGCCACCGCCGTGTCCTCCGGCCGTTTGCCCTGGAGCGCGCCGAGCGCGAGGCCCACCATCAGCAGGTTGAAGGGCAGCAGGAACAGCAGCAGGAAGAGGTCTCCCCCGTGGATGCCAGGCTCCAGCACGGAGTCGGTGGCATCCGGGGCGTGGAACACCGTGACGGGCGAGCCCACGGGGTAGCGCCGCACCAGCGCTTCGGCCGCCCCGTGGTTGGAGGTGCTCCAACTGGAGAAGCGGTGCTGGTGGCCCTCGTACGGCCTGCCGTCGACGGAGTAGCTGTACCGCACGGCCAGCTTGTACGTGGTGCTCTTGCTGCCCCGGGACGTGCTGACGGAGCTGTGGGTGATGGTGCCCGGGGCCTCGGGCCAGGACGTCGCCCGGAGGCCCTTCACCATGCCTTGGAGGGCGAACCCATCCGCCACCAGGGTGAGCGAGGACCAGAAGAGCAGGAACACCAGCGACGTGGACGCGCCCAGGATGCGGAGCATGGGCCGCATCCTACCCTGAAGCTGGAGGGCCCCGGGTTCAGCTCCCCGTGGCGGGGGGCTCCGCGGGGGGACGGGAAATCCACGCGGCGATGAACACGTCCAGCTCGCCGCGCATCACGTCCTTCACGCGCGGGCTGCCGGCGCCGGTGCGCGGGTCCTCCACGCGGGCGCCCCGGCCCACGTAGTAGCGCCGGGCCTCGTCCGTGGAGCCACCCTGGCCGGCCACCACGCGCGCGGCGATGTCCTTCAGCTCGTCCAGCTCGCCCGCGCCGGTGAGGGTGAGCACGCGTCCGGTGGACTCGTCCTTCACCGTCACCTCCGTGCGCACGCGCTGCAGGTAGGCGCCCTCGTGGCTCTTCACCGGACGGCCCTGCACGTCCAAGAGCTCCAGGTCGTCTTCCCCCAGCGCGCCGCCCCGGTGCACGCGCACGTACGCGCGCTGGCGCTTCTCGTCTTCCAGACGCCGGTGCAGGCCCGCCTCGCCCGCGAGGAAGCCGTAGGCGCCCGGGCCGGCGATGCGCACCACCACGCGCGCGGGCTCCTCCGCCTCGGCCACCGCCACCGCCTCGTAGCCGCGCCGCTGCGCCCAGCCCAGGTACATGGTGGCCAGCTCCTGCACCCACGCGTCCTGCGCCTCCGCCGAGTCGCTGGCGCAGATGTCCACCAGCGCCTCGTTGTCCTGCTGCGTGGCGCCGGAGGCATGCAGCGCCTCGGCCATCTGCACCTCGCGCGCGACGTCCTCCACCTGCTTCGCCGCGGAGGCGAGCTGCACCTCGTTCTTCGCCTCGCGCACCAGCCGGCGCGCGAAGAGGCACGCGGCCTCCAGCCGCTCCAGCTCGTTGAGGTGTGCCTCCACGGAGCGGAAGGCGCGGATGACCTCCGCCGCGCGCGTGGGGTCGTCCCAGAGGTTGGGCGCCTGCGTCTCCGCCAGCAGCGCCGCGCGCCGGGTCTCCAGCTCCGGCCGGCCCGAGGACACCGCCAGCGCGCGCGTCTTGCCCACCAGCCGGTCCATCTCGAACAGGAGCGACTTGCGGTCCAGCCGCCGCTTGACCGGGGCCGCGCGCGCGGACGGCAGCAGCAGCTGCGCGGTGGGGGAGGGCGGCGCGGCGGGAGGCTCGGCCACGGCCACCACCCGGCTTCCGGGGCGCGTCTCCACCCGCACCGGCGTGCCCGGAGGCAGCGGCTTGCGCGCAATCTCCACCGCCAGCGCCGCGGTGAGCGTCTTCTCGATTTCACGCTGCAGGTAGCGCGCGCCGAACTGCGGCGAGTAGCCGCGCTCCACCAGCAGGTCCACCACCTGCGGCGTCACCTCCACGTCCAGCGAGCGCGCGCGGATTCCCTCGCGCTCCAGCACGCGGCCCACCTCGCGCTGGGCAATCTTGCGGATGTCCACCTTGGACAGCGGCCGGAAGTGGCAGATGGCGTCGAAGCGGTTGAGGAACTCCGGGCGGAAGGCCTCGCCGATGCGGCGGTCCACCTCCGTCACCATCTCCTCCGAGCGCTTGTGGCCCACGAAGCCCATGCCCGACTCGCGGTACACCTCCGCGCCCACGTTGGACGTGGCGACGATGAGCGTGTTGTTGCACGACACCGTCTCGCCCGCCCCGTTGACGAAGGTGCCCTCGTCGAAGAGCTGGAGGAAGCGGTCGTGCACGCTGCGCGCCGCCTTCTCGAACTCGTCGAGCAGCAGCACGGTGAACACCTTGCCGTCGAGCAGCGCGCTCAGCTCTCCGCGCCGCGTCTCCAGCGCCGGGGCCCACGCCGCGCCGAAGGGGACGCTCTCGTCGCCGTCGTTGGGGTAGTCCGCCATGTTCAGGCGCACCAGCCTGTCCGCCGAGCCGAAGAGGTACTCCGCCAGCAGCTTCGCCAGCTGCGTCTTGCCCACGCCGGTGGGGCCGGCGAACAGGAACACGCCCAGCGGGCGGCGCGGGTCATTGAGGCCCGCCTTGAGCAGCGCCACCGAGCGCAGCACCGCGCCCACCGCGTCCGTCTGGCCGAGCAGCCGCTCCCCGAAGAAGCGCTCTGTCTCGTCCAAATCGAGCGGCATCGCGTCGTCCACCACGAAGCGCGGCAGGCGCGTGGCGGAACAGAAGCGGGTGAGCACGTCCTCCGGGCCCACGTGGTCCTTGGCCGCGCTGGCGGCCTCCGCCGCTGTCTCCTTGAGCAGCTCAATCGCCTTGCGCGGCATCCGCTGCGCGAGCAGGAACTTGGACGACAGGCGCAGGGCGAGGTCACACGCGGCCGGGTCGATGGGCAGCCGCAGCTCCTTCTCCAGCTCCTCCGCCACGCGGCCCAGCACCCAGCGCGCCTTCTCCAGCGGGGGCTCGTGCAGGGGCAGCAGGTGGAGCCGCTCGGCCAGCGCCTCGTCCGAGCGCAGCAATTCCTGCACGCGCTTGGGCTCCGTCTCGAAGATGAAGCGCAGCCCGCCGGTGCGCAGCGCGCGCACGGCCACCGGGGCCAGGGGGCCCCCGAGGGCCGCCGGCAAATCACGGATGTAGACGATGGGGCAGGAGTGCCGGCCCAGGTGCGCGAGCAGCTCCTCGAAGCTCTCCGCGGCCTGGCGCTGGGTGCTGCGCGCGAGGATGTTGGCGACGGACACCTCCACCAGCCGTCCCTGGGCCAGCTCGGCGTCCACGCGCCCTTCCCCGATGCGGCGCGCCACCTCCTGCACGAGCGCGCTCTTGCCCACGCCGGGCTCGCCCGCCAGCAGCGGGTGCTTGCCTCCGCGGGTGAGCAGGCCGAGCACCTCCGTCACGGCGGCGTCCACGCCGTGGGCGGCCGGCAGCTTGCCCTCCCGCGCCAGCGCGGTGAGGTCGCGGTCGATGAGCCGTTCCTGGTCCTCGCTCTTCCTCGTCGCCATGTCGTCAGACGCCCCCTCGCCGGTTGCGCACTCTAACCTTGCTGAACCGCCGTGGTGAGCGCGCAATCCCGAGAGGCCGCCAGCGGGCCCCGGAAGGGCCCGGCGTGAGGGCGGCGAGTGGCCGCTCTCAGGGCGGGGCGGGCGTCGTCCCTGGCTGGGCCGGGGGAATGGCCCGCAGGTATTCGTAGATGGCCCGCAGTTCCGTGTCCCGCATCAGGCCGTAGATGGGCCAGGGCATCACCTGGAGGATGTCCCCGTCGGGCTCGCGGCCGGTGCGCATCAGGGCCAGGAAGGCCTCATAGGACAGGCCCGCCGGCAGACCCTGTGCGTCGGGGGTGAGGTTGGGCGACACCACCGGGCCGAAGGACACCCCGCCCGCCAGGAAGTTCGCGGCGTTCACCTGCGTCGGCTCGCCCTGGAAGGGGTCGCCGCCGACGGCGAAGGGCGGGTTGGTGTGGCAGTCATTGCATGCGGACTGGGCGTTGACGATGTAGCTGCCCAGCCCCACCAGGTCCCGGTCCAGCCCCGTCAGGTCGACGGGCACCGGGGAGATTTGCAGCCCCCGCTCGATGCGCTCGCGGTCCTCGGTGCCCACCGGGTCCTGGGTGTGCTGTTCCTGGGGCGTGTCCGTGGTGGAACCGTCCGACCCGCAGCCGAGGGCAAGGCCCGTCGTGACGGTGAGCAACCCCAGCCCCGCCGCCGCCCAATGGCCCATCCGGAAGTCCTTCATGTGCGCGCATCCTTTCCCTGCACCGGGGTGGTCCCGGTGGCGGGAGGCTAGGGACGGCGCGGGGCGCGGCCATGCTGCGTGCCGGTGTGGGGGCCGCGTCGCCCGGTGCACACCCGGCGCGGGGCCCGGCCCCACGGGGCAGGTCATGCGGAAGTCGGAGGACTCGAACCTCAAGCCGGGAGTCCGGCTCGCACCCGGTAGCAGCGGGGCCTGGCGCCATCGCCAGTCCAACTTCCAGAAAAGACGGAGCAGGGTGGAGTCGAACCACGAGCCCCGTGAAGGGCCCTCCTGGTTTCCAGCCAGGCGGCCGGCCACCCGGCCCGCATGCTCCAGAAAAAGACAGCGGAAGGCAGGGGACTCGAACCCCAAGCGCCGTGCGCTCGCACCGTTTTCGAAACGGGCCGCCGGCCTCCGGCGTCGACCTCCCAGGTGAAAAGTGCCGGCAGCAGCGTTCCCGCCTGCCGGCGCGCGGGGAGGTTTGCGCGGAGCGGGAAGCCCACCTCTGGTGGGACCTCCTACCCCCTCGGTGCACCGTCCCGGGACGGTGCGGGGGCGGAGGCCACCTCTGGTGGCCTCCCTTCATCCCGCGACCTCACTACTCCTCCAGCTCGACGTGCCAGTAGGCCATGTCACCCAGGAACTTGGCCCACGACACGGGCATGCCCTTCTCGAACAGGAAGGTCAGGTGCAGCGCCTCGGGCAGCTTCTTCGGCTTCGTCGGCGTGCTGCGCAGCGCCATCTTCGCCACCACCGGCGTGCGGTTGCCCTTCTTCTGGTTGCAGGGCACACACGCGATGACGACGTTCTCCCAGCAGGTCTTGCCACCCTGCGCGCGGGGGAGGACGTGGTCGTACGTGGCCTCGGGCCGCGACACCTTGTTGCCGCAGTACTGGCAGCGGCAGTTGTCGCGCAGGTACACGTTCTCCCGGCTGAACTTCACGCCCTTGGGACCCCTGCGCAGCCCGCGGATGAAGCGGATGACGGACGGCATCTTCACCGCCACCGTCACCGAGCGCACGAAGCGGTCCTCGTACTCCTCGACCACCTCGACCTTGCCCTGGAAGATCAACATCACCGCGCGCTGCCAGGGGACCCGCGCGACGGGCTCGTAGGATTGACTCAGTACCAGCGTCTCCATGACACGGCGCCTCTCGGGTTGATGTCCACGGCGAGATTCGAACTCGCACTCGGCCGGGTTTGAGCCGGCGGCCTCTCCCAATTGGGCTACGCGGACGTGCTTCGGGAGTTTCTCTGACACACCTCTTGCTGCTCACTGCGACTGCGAGTGCACGCCCCGGGGATCGAACCCGGCCGATACGGTGTGTGGGACCGTCGCCGTCTCCAGCTGGCTCGGCGTGCATGAAGAGTTGCGGAGCAGGGAGTCGAACCCTGCAGCCCGGGCTTATGAGGCCCAGTGGGACGTCCGGTCCCACTCCGCATGAAAGACGTTGGTGATGCTCCCGGCAGGACTCGAACCTGCGACCGTGCGCTTAGGACGCGCCCGCTCTGAATCCACTGAGCTACGGAAGCGTGTGACAGATGCCTCTGGCAGGGCTCGAACCTGCGGCCTCACGGTTCGGAACCGTGCGCTCTCATCCCACTGAGCTACAGAGGCGTGAAGTGGAACCACCGGGATTCGAACCCGGACATCTCGGGTGCAAGCCGAGCGCTCTCCCATTGAGCCATGGCCCCTTGAAGGGGCCGTGAGCCATGGCCCCATGAAACGGTACCGCGGTGCGACGAGTGCTCCCGGTCGGGTTCGAACCGACGACCCCCGGTTTACGAAACCGGTGCTGCTACCAGCTGAGCTACAGGAGCGTTTGAAACAGGCCGCCAGGGTGTTGATCCCCGCTGGCTTCGATTTGGAGTCGAGGCTGCTCCCCGGAGCGCGGCCTATGAAGGTGCTGCATTGCGACGGTGCTGCGTGCTGCGAGTGCCGGCCCCCGGAATCGAACCGAGTCCTCCTGTGCTTCAGACAGGCGCGCGGACCACCTACGCCAGGCCGGCAGATGCTTCTTGTGAGACGGAGAGGCCAGTGCGGGAGTCGAACCCGCCTCAAACGGTTTTGCAGACCGCTGCCGCCCCAGGCGGAACAGGCCATGAATCAGCTCCCCGGGAAGGACTCGAACCTTCAGCCCCGCGGTTAACAGCCGCGTGCTCCGCCATTGAGCTACCGGGGAATGTGCTACGTGCTACCGAGAACCAGGGGCAGGAATCGAACCTGCGCTTGCGGAGTCAGAATCCGCCGTCGTAGCCGTTTGACCACCCTGGTAGAGAGACGTGAAAGCGGGTGACGGGATTCGAACCCGTGTCGTCGGTATGGGAGACCGAAATCCTGCCGCTGGACGACACCCGCGTGAGTACCTCCGGAGGGATTCGAACCCTCACCGCCCGGGTAAGAGCCGGGTGCTCAGCCGTTGAGCTACGGAGGTGTTTGCGTGCCGCCCCTGGAGTGAGCGGGCGGCGTGCTTTCACCACTGCGATTCAGTTGTCAGAGAGCTGCTATCGGGGCACCCGGAGTCGAACCGGGACCGCCCGCTTATCAAGCGGGTGCTCTGCCTTTGAGCCATACCCCGTGCACTGCATCTGGCTGCGTATCTGGGTGACAGGATTTGAACCTGCGGCCTCACGGACCCGAACCGTGCGCTCTGGCCAGACTGAGCTACACCCAGGAGTGGTGCTGCGAATCTGCGGTGATGGGGACGCTGGGAGTCGAACCCAGCGGGCCCTCTCGGGCTCCAGCTCTACAGGCTGGCGCGTCTCCGTAACGCTCTACGTCCCCGGAAGGAGCGGGAGCCCAAAAGCCGAGAGGCCGGGTTCCCTTTGGGGAGCCCGGCCTCTGCATGGCTTCGCGTGTCGGAGACACAGCGGGAGCGTCAGCAGGAGTCGGGCGAGAGGCCGTGATACGAGCGGAGTCCCACGGAAAAGCTCGGGACGGCGGCCGGGCGGATGCACGGGAGGACAGAGATGCTGTGCCAGGGGTTGCTGTTCTGAAACTTGGACTGCATCAGGCTCTTCCGGTTCGTCGTGTTCATGGCCACCGCTCCTTTCATGGGGGACTGACGCGGCGATAATTCATCCCTGACAGCGCGCTGATTTCTTTCTTCGCGGGGCCCTCGCGAGCCCGTGGCGCCGGGGGAAGAAGCGTCGCGCAGGAGGGGTTGCTCCCAAGGAGGTCGAGATGCCCACGTCGCCGCTGCCAGCCCTCGGGAAGCACCCCACCCGCCGGGCAGGGCCGCGCCTTCGTTCGTGCATCCGTCACCGGGCTGCCGCCTGGCTCCTCGCTCGCGTCGGGACGCCTCGCTCGTAGAGGGGTCTCGCGCTTGCTGTCCTCCTCCAACCCCTGACCCCGGGAGTGCCATGCGCTACCTCGCCCTTGCCATGAATCTGGAAGGAACCCTCGCGACCGGCGGCCGTGCCGATGTGGCCGCGCTGGCGGCACTCTCGCGCCTGCGCCACACCGGGCGCCGCGTCGTCCTGGTCACCTCGCGACGGCTTGCGGACCTCACCTCTGTCTTCGCGACCCTGGAGCCCTTCGACTGCGTCGTCGCCGAGAACGGCGCGCTCCTCTACTGGCCCGCGCGTCGCGAGAGCACGGCCCTCTGCCGTCCGGTTCCCGAGTCCTTCGTCCGCACGATGCTCCAGCGGGGTGTCACCCCGCTCGTGCGCGGACAGGCCGTGGTCCATGCTCCGCGCGCCCAGGCCGGCGCGTTCGTCGAGGCCGTGGGCGAGCTGGGCCTCGAGCTGCAGGTCATCTTCGCCGGGGAGCGGGTCCTCGCCGTGCCACCGGGCATCAACAAGGGGGAGGGCCTGCGTGAGGCCCTGCTGTCGCTCGGGCTGTCCGTGCACGAGGTCGTCAGCCTCGGAGCCGGCGCCAATGACCACTCGCTGCTCGACGTGAGTGAGTGCGCGGTGGCCGTCGCCAACGCCCTGCCGGCGCTCAAGGAGCGGGCTGCCTTCACGACGCGCGGAGCGGCGGGCGCGGGGGTGGTCGAGCTCGTCGAGGAGCTGGTCCAGCACGACCTTCGGACGGACGGGGTGTGGACACCGCAGGACGCGCTGACCCTCGGGTACGGCCCGTCGGGTGAGCGCGTAGGGCTCCCCGCGTACGGCGAGAACCTCCTCGTGGTCGGACCGCGCGGGGGCGAGGGGGCCAGCTACGTGCAGGGCTTCCTCGAGCGCCTCCTCCAGCGGCGCTACCAGCCCTGCGTCATCGACTGCATCGGGGACTTCGAGCCGCGCGACGACATGGTGAAGCTGGGCGACAGGCTGCACGTCCCCCGGGTGTCCCAGGTGATGGCGGCCCTGTCCTCCCCGGCCGTGAAGCCCGTGGTGAGCCTCGGCGCGCTGGCGCCAGAGGCGCAGCCCGGCTTCTTCCGTGAGCTGCTCCCCGCGCTCGAGGGGATGCGGCTGCGGACGGGGCGTCCCCACTGGCTCATCGTCAACGGCGCGCAGCGTGTGTGGCCCGCCGGGGCGCCTTCCGCCCATCGCGACGTGCCGAAGCTCGGGGAGACACTCCTGCGGGTCGAGGACCCGGGCGCGGTGGCGCGCCCCATCCTCGAACAGATGGACGTCGCGGTGGGGGTGGGGCCGGCGCCTGCCCGGGCCCTCCAGCAGCTCGCCGGCGCGCTCGGTGAGACGGCGCTGCACCTGCCCCTGTCCGCGGGGGCGGAGCATGCCGTGCTCGCCTGGTTCATCGCGGAGGGGCGCTGGCCGCTGCGGCTGCGGGTACCGTCGCGGAGGGCCGAGCGTCTACGCCGTGCCCCCGAGCAGGTGGAGGGGGACCTGGGCGCCCGCGGCTTCGCCTTCCGGGGCAGCCACGGGCGGACCGGATCGCGAGCGCACAACCTGCGCGCCTTCTGCCACCTGGCGGCGCAGGTGGACGACGACACCTGGCTCTTCCACCTCTGGAACGGAGACTTCTCCCGCTGGCTCCGGGACGCCCTGCACGACGACGCGCTCGCCCGGAAGGTCTCCGCCATCGAGCGCCGCTACGAGCTGCCCGCCGCGGACAGCCGCCGCGAGGTGTGCGGCGTCATTGCCCACCATTACGCGCTGGCGGCCTGAGGCGGGGGCGGCTGGTGCGCCCGTGCAACCCACCAGGAGCGTCACATGTCGACCGATATCGCCCTCGTGCTGGCCATCGTGCTGGTGACCATCGTCCTCTTCTCCCTCGAGCGAATCCCGCTCGAGGTGACGTCGCTGGCCGTGGTCTGCCTGCTGGGGCTCACGGGCGTGCTGACCCCCTCGGAGGCCTTCGCCGGGTTCTCCAACGAGACGGTCATCTTCATCTTCGCGCTGCTGGCGATGACGGAGGGGCTGGCCTCGGCGGGAGTGATGCACCGGGCCGGCAGCTGGCTGTCCCACCTGGGCCGGCTCGGGCCGAGGGGCTTCCTGGTGGGGGTGATGTTCCTGGTCGCGGCCTTCTCCTCGGTGGTCTCGAACACGGTCACCACGGCGGCCTTCCTGCCAGTGGTCCTGAGCGGTGCGAAGGCCGCGGGGCTGCGCCGCGGCCAGGTCCTGATGCCGCTCGCCTTCGCGTCCATGCTGGGGGGAATGGGCTTTCTCTACGGCACCTCCACCAACCTGGTGGTCTCCGCGCGTCTCGAGGACCTCGGCCTCGGGGCCATCGGCCTCGTCGAGCTGAGCCCCGCCGGGGTGCCCCTGGCGCTCCTGGGAATCGCGCTGGTCGTCCTCCTGGCGCCCCGGGTGCTTCCCGTTCGCGCGGGCGCGGAGGCGGACGGTGGGCAGGGCCGCCACTTCGTCACCGAGGCGCGGGTGCCCCATGGCTCCCGGCTCGTGGGGAAGGGGCTGAGCTGGCTCGAGCGCCGCCTGGGGCTGGAGGTGGTTTCGCTCACGCAGGCCGGCTCCATGCTGGCACCGGGGCCGGGCGTCCTCCTGGCGCCGGGGGACCGGCTGCTGCTCAGCGGGCGGCGCCGGGACATCCTGCGCCCCGTCCAGCTGCGCGGCCTGGAGCCGGCGCACGGCGTGGAAGCGCGCCCGACGCGGGGCGGGCCGGAGCCCGTGCTCGCCGAGGCCATCGTGCAGCCGACGAGCGGGCTCGCGGGAGCCCTCGTGGGGGACGTGGGCTTCTCGCGGCGCTTCGGCGTCCGCCTGCTGGCAATCCACCGCCACCCGTCCATCCAGCGGCCCCTGCGCTCGCGGGAGCTGGGCTCCCTGCGCAACGTGCGGCTGCAGCCCGGAGACGCGCTGCTGCTCGCCGGCCCGCGCGAGCGCCTTCTCGCGCTGGTGGACGCGCCCACGCTGCTCTTGATGCCGGACCTGGGCTTCCTGCCGCTGCCACGCCGCTCGCGGGCGCTGCTCGCCGTCCTCATCTTCGTCGCCGCGCTGGTGGCGGGCTCGAGCGGCGCGGTGTCCCTGGCGTTCGCGGGAGTGGCCGGCGTGCTGCTCATGGTCCTCACCGGGTGCCTGGACGCGAAGCTCGTGTTCCGCATCGACTGGCGGGTGGTGCTGCTCATCGGGTCGATGATGGCGCTTGGGCTCGCCATGGAGAAGAGCGGGGCGGGGCAGCTGCTCGGCGGCTTCGCCTCGGAGCTCGGGGAGGTGGGGGGCCCCCGCCTGGTGCTGCTGTGTCTGATGGTGCTGACCGTCGTCCTCTCCATTCCCATGAGCAACCAGGCCGCGGCGCTCGTGGTGCTGCCGGTGGGGTTGAGCGCGGCGGCGGGGCTGGGCGTGGACCCGCGCGGCTTCGCGATGGGGATTGCGCTCGCCGCATCGTGCTCGTTCCTCACGCCCCTGGAGCCCAGCTGCATGCTCGTCTTCGGGCCCGGGCGCTATCGCTTCAGCGACTTCCTCCGGCTCGGGGGGCCGCTCACCGCGCTGATGCTCGCCGCGCTCGTGCTGCTCATCCCATGGGTGTGGCCCCTGCACGGACGGTGAGATGTGGGGAAGTCAATCCACGGGCGACGAGGCCCGGACGCTCACGCCCCGCCGGTTGCGAAACGGCGTTGGCGTATTACACTCGGCGGCATGGATGCGGAGGGCCGTCGGCCCTCCACGGTGTGACCGCCCTCATGGCCCTCGTGACGTCAGCCCTGGTGAGCACTGGAACCCGCCAGGTCGCGGACGGCCGGGTCATGCTCGCGCACGGCCGGGCCACGGCCTGGCTTGGGACGGACGCCACGCGCCTTTCCTAGCGTGCGGCGTCCTCCCCCTCTCATCCTGCTCTGAGCCCAGCGTCGTCCCCCGCTGCTCGACAGCGCCCCCGCTCGTGGGGCGCCTCCACAGCCACCCTTCTCTCACTGCCTCCGCCGTCGCTGGCGGGGCACGACTCCCATTGCAAAGGAATCCCCATGCACACCCTCCACACCGTTGCCGTCACCGAGCTGGACCTGGAGCGCCTGCAGCGGGTGCTCGACCTCCATGGAAATGACGCCTCCACCGAGCACGCAGAGGCGCTCGAGTGGAAGCTCTCGAAGGCGCACGTCACCTCGCCCGAGGCCGTGCCGCCGGGGCTCGTGACGATGAACAGCACCGTCCTCTTCGAGGATGAGGGGAAGGGTGAGTTCCAGCAGGTGACGCTCAGCTACCCCAAGGACGCGCGGAGTGCTCCCGGCCGCGTGTCGGTGCTCGCGCCCGTGGGCGTGGCCCTCCTGGGACTGTCGCAGGGGCAGCGCGTGGAGCTGGACGTGCCCGGTGGCCGCCGACGCCGGCTGCGGGTGGTGTCCGTGCCCTACCAGCCCGAGGCCGCGGGACACTTCCACCTGTGAGCGCGTCCGAGCCCGGGAACGACACCATGCGCGAGGACCGCTGGCAGCACCTGCTCCACACCGCCCTCCTCCTCGATGACGATGGGGCAACGCTCGCCCTGGGCGGCACGCCTGAACGCGAGGAGCGCCAGCGTCGGGTGAAGCTGCTCCTGGGCAGTCTTGTCGAGGTGTTCCCTTCGAGCCTCGACCCCGTCGATGACTTCGAGGGCTACGCCGTGCGACGGCTGGCCCAGGCGCTCCTTCGCGCGCTGGAGTAGGCACGAGAAGAGCCCCCGGAGCGCGAGCCCCGGGGCCTCCGTGTCTTCAAGCGCCCATGGTGGGAATGACCGCCGTCAGGTTGACCAGGGCATCCCGCTTCACGCCGTGCTTCACGAAGTCCTGCACGGCGCGGGCGAGCGTCGCGGCCAGCAGGCCCAGCAGGGGCAGGTGCGCGCCGCCCTCGCAGGTGGCCTGGCCCGCGGTGTCCTCGGCGTCCGGGGTGAAGCGCTCGTCCCAGCGCACCAGGCCGAAGGTGCCGTCCGCGCTCACCGCCCCGTGGACGAGCGGCTTGCCCGCCTTGCGCGCGAACTCGCTGAGCAGCAGGCGGCTGTCCTGGTTGTCGAAGCAGTCCACCAGCAAGTCACCTCCGCCGCACAGCGCCTCCACGTTGTCGCGGGTGAGGCGCACGCCGAAGGACTCGGCCTTCACGCCGTGCAGGTTGAGCAGCTGCAGCTTGAGGGCCTCGGCCTTGTTCTTCCCCACCGAGGGCTTCACGTACGCCTGGGCGAGCAGGTTCTTGGACTCCACCCGGTCGAAGTCGATGAAGGCCAGCTGGGCCTCCAGGTTGCGGCACAGCACCGCCGCCGAGGAGCCGATGGCCCCCACGCCACAGAAGAGGATGCGCATGGCTTCACCTCACCGGGCGCCGAACGGCACCTTGGGGCGCAGGTAGATGCGCTCGTCGCCGCGCGCACCGCGGAACCGGTCCACCACGTAGTGCTGGAAGGCGTCCTCGCGCAGGTGGTTCAGGTGCAGGCCGGGCACCCCGCCGGAGCGCACCAGCTCCGCGGCGATGCGCCGCACGTCCGTGTCCGACACCGGCCGGTCCAGCTCCACCGGCACGTCCGCGGACATCCCGTCATAGGTGATGTTGAGCGTCGCCATGGCTTCGTGCCTCCTCACGCCGCGGGCGGGACGCGAGGAACGCGGCCGGCCGGGCACTGTGGCCGGGACGCGGGCGGGGGCGGCTTCCTGACGTCTACCGGGCCAGAGGGGCCCGCAAAGCAGACAGCCCGGCTCCCGTAGGCGGGGAGCCGGGCTGCCTGGAGCACCTCCGCGTGGGAGGGGTTACCGCGGGGTGCTATCAGTGACAGGAGCCGGTGCCTGGATGCGCGCCCTCATGACGGTGGGGAGCAGGGGCACGGCGCCAATGAAGCCCGAGTAGGCCATCCGGTTGGGCGAGCACCAGCCGGGGTTGGCCACCTTGTCGGTGGTGAAGTTGGAGAGCATGGCGGTGGTGATTTCCTCCGGCGTGGCCTTGGGGTTCATCTCGAGGAAGAGGGCCACCACGCCCGCCACGTGGGGGGCCGCCATGGAGGTGCCGCTGAGGACGCGCGTCGCGTCGTCGCCGTAGTGCCACGAGGAGGTGATTTTGTTGCCGGGCGCGAAGACGTCCACGCAGTCACCCCAGTTGGAGAAGGACGCACGCTGGTCCTCGTCGTCGGTGGCGGCCACGGTGATGGCCTCCGCCGTGCGCGCGGGAGAGCGCTTGCACGCGTCCGCGTCCTCGTTGCCCGCTGCGACGACGTAGGTGACACCCGCGGCGATGGAGCGGCGGACCGCGTCGTCGATGGCCTGGTCGGTGTCACCGCCAAGGCTCATGTTGGCGACGGCGGGGGCCTGGTGGTTCTTCGTCACCCAGTCGATGCCCGCGACGACGCCCGACGTGGAGCCGGAGCCGTCACACCCGAGCACGCGGACGGAGTGGACGGTGGCGTTCTTGGCGAGGCCGTAGGTGCCGCCCGCCACGGTGCCCGCCACGTGCGTGCCGTGGCCGTGGCAGTCATTGCCCTTCATGCTGTCGCCCACCGAGTCGAAGCCGGCCGAGGCCCGGCCGCTGAACTCCCGGTGCGAGAAGCGCACGCCCGTGTCGAGGACGTACACATGCACGCCCAGCCCCGTGGCGTTGTACATGTAGAGCCGGTCGAGCGGCAGGTCTCGCTGGTCCACCCGGTCGATGCCCCAGGTGGGACGCGGCTGGCTCTCGGCGAGGGAGACGACGCCGTTCTCCTGCACGTAGTCCACGGCCGGGTCTCTGGCCATGGCCCGCGCCTGGGCCTCGCTCATCTTGCTGGCGAAGCCGCGCAGCGCGTGCTCGTACACGGCGAAGGCGCTGCCGCCGTACTTCGCGGTGAGGCTGTGCGTGGCCTGCGTCACCGCCATCTGCGTCAGGCTCGCCTCCGGCGCCTTCAGCACGACGATGTACTCGCCCGGCACCTTCTTGCGGACGGTGAGGAACTTCCCCGTGCGCTGCTGGCTGACGGTGATGCTCTTGGCGGCCGGGTCCCTGCACGGCGCCTGCTGCGACGCACACGCACCCAGGAACACCAGCGCGCCCACGGTGAGCGTCCACTTCAGGATGTGTCGATACATGTTTCACCTTTGGAAAAGGAGTTGTCCGGGTGAAACGGATCGACGTTAAAAGCGGTTTATCCCTGATTCGGCCCTCTGGGATGAGACAGCGGTTCTTCAATGAACAGGCGTGTGGGGATGTCAGGGGGGACGTGTATGGTTTTGCAGGGTGGCGGTCTCGGGGTGGAGCAGGCAGGGAGGCGGCGGCGCGGGATTTCCGCTGTTCGCGGGCCCATGGCAGGCTGCGCGCACGCGCTTCGTACGCACACCCCAGGTCAAGGCCTCCATGAAGACGCTCCGCACCACGTTGCTCGTGCTCGGTGGTGGGCTCGCCGCCCTCGCGCCGATGACGGTTCCCGCCAAGGGCTCCAGGCCCGCGGCCCCGGTCGTCGTCAGCTTCTCGGCCCCCGAGTCCATCAAGCGCCTCGAGCGCAGCCGCTACAAGGTGGACTTCTTCCACCTGGCCAACCAGTTCGAGTCCCAGGGCAACAAGGCCTTCTGCGGCCCCACCTCGTCCGTCATCGTGCTCAACGCCGTGCGCATGGGGAACGACGCGGTGGCGAAGCCCCAGGACCCGCTGCTCGTGTCCGCTGAGGACCGTGCGCAGCTGCCGGCGGGCTTCGACCCGCTCTTCCACCGTTACACGCAGAACAACTTCTTCGACGAGAAGGTGCGCGAGGTGAAGACGCGCGCGGAGGTCTTCGGCCAGCCGCGCGGCGAGGGCGGCAAGTCGGACGCCGGCATCCAGATTCGCCAGCTCGCGGGGATGCTCGCGGCGCAGGGGCTGGACGTGAAGCTGCGCGTCCTCGACGACTCGCTGAAGGACGCCGCCGTCCGTGAGGAGCTGAAGAAGAACCTCAAGACGGAAGGCGACTACGTCATCATCAACTACTTCCGGCCCGTGCTGGGACAGCAGGGCGGCGGACATGTCTCGCCGCTGGCGGCGTATGACGCGAAGTCCGACTCGTTCCTGGTCATGGACGTCAACGCCACGGACCAGCGCTGGGTGTGGGTGACGGCCTCCGCTCTCTTCGCGTCCATGCGCACGCCGGACGTGCAGGAGAACCGTGGCTACCTCCTGGTGAAGGAGGGCCGGCCGGCCCAGGCGCGAGACACGCCGTAGCCTCGCGCTACCACGGGCGCACGGTGGTGCCCCACCAGTAGAGGGCGGCCTCCAGGGGCTGCTTCCGGGGCTGCTCCAGCTTGGTGCGGATGCCCATCTCCCTGGCGGCGTTGAGCAGGTGGGTGTGCCATTGCGAGTGCTCGTTGGAGAGCCGGGTGGCGGCGATGGCCAGTGCGCTCGCGCCCAAGGAGTAGCCGCCGAAGACGAGCGGTCCGCTGGCGGAGTCCTCCCGGCCCTTCACCCCGCGTGGCCACTCGCGGCAGGCGGCGAGGGGCAGGGCGCTGCCGGCGGGATGGTCGCAGTAGCCGTCCACCAGCGTGGCCGTGAAGCGCCGCGCCGCCGGATGCGAGGCCATGGCCAGGAAGGCGCCCGTCCACGCCAGGGTGGTGGCACGCTGCGTGGGCTCCACCAGTCGTCCCTTCGCATCCACCTTCGTTGGGAAGCCGGTGGGCAGGTTCGACAGCTCCACCAGCCGTGCGATGAGCTTCTCACCCATGGCGTGGGACTCCGCGTTGCCCCGGAGTCGCCCGTGCAGCAGCAGTCCCGCCGCGGCTGGAGCGCTGTCGCAGGGCCAGATGGTTTGGCCGAAGCTGGGCAGCAGGAGCTGTCGAGAGAGCGCGTCCACGAGCTGTGCGGCCAGGCCATCGAAGAGGGCGGTGGACTCCGCGTCCGCGAGCCCGGCGCGCTCCATGCCCGCGAGCATCAGCAGGACGTAGCCCCGGTAGAGCACGCTGGGCGGGAGTGCATGTCCGGCGATGTTCGTGGCGCCCTTGGTCTTGAAGGGGCCCCGGGCCCGCCCGAGCACATCCGCCAGCAGCGCCTTCAGTCGCCGCCGGGTGTCCGGAAGTGGGTGCCCGTCCAGCGCGGCCTGGACGAGGATGAAGGACAGGTGTGCATCGCAGAGGAGCTGCGCCTCGATGAAGCTGCGGTTGGCGTCGCCGAGGAGTTTGGGCTCGCAGCCCTTGCCGAGGATGCGCTGCTCCAGCGCCTCCAGTGCGTCCCTGGGAAGGGCGTCCGTCGTGGGTTCCGGTGAGGGAAGGGGCGCGGTGGTGCCCCCGTCGGTCGGCGGGCCCTCCGCGCGCGCGGCGACCGGGACGCAGCAGCACAGCGCCAGGAGCGGGAGCAGGGCCCGCCAGCCACGGAAGGAAGAGGAGGCTCCGGACATGCGCGGAGACGTCACCACGTCCCCGTGTGCCCGCGGCGCTCGCGGTGGTCGCCGGTCGGAACCCGGAATGGAACGGTCGTTCCGGCCGGGTGGGCCGCCGGGCCGCCGCCGGTTGCCCGGAAGGAACGTTCATTCCGGCGAAAGGTCGGCCCGGGGGGGCACTGGTCGTCCCGGAAGGAACGTTCATTCCGCCGGGAGGTCGGCCCGGGGGGCCACTGGCCGTCCCGGAAGGAACGCTCATTCCGGCGGGAGGTCGGCTCGGGGCGCACCGGTCGTCCCGGAAGGAACGTGCATACCGGCGAAAGACCGGCTCGGGGTGCACTGGTCGGCCCGGAAGGAACGTTCATTCCGGCGAAAGGCCGGCTCGGGGCGCACTGGTCGTCTCGGAAGGAACGTTCATTCCGGCGAAAGGTCGGCCCGGGGGGGCCACTGGCCGTCCCGGAAGGAACGTTCATTCCGGCGAAAGGCCGGCTCGGGGGGGCACTGGTCGTCCCGGAAGGAACGCTCATTCCGGACTCCCGGCCCCGGCAGCCCCCATCCCCCGAGCGGAACGCCCATTCCGGGCTTCGGGACGCAGCGGTCAGGGCACCTCGCGCTGGACCTTGAGGTCGTCGAAGCGCCCCTCTCTCTCCAGGCGCCAGAGGTCCTCGTCCGTCACGAAGGGCTGACCGAGCAGCTCGCGAGCCTTCTTCACCTTCGCCGTCAGCATCGGGTCGTTGATGGGCGTGCTGTTCTCCTTCGTGGGCCGGGGCGGAGGCCTCATCACCGAGAACGTCCCCCGCGCCGGGTGGCCGTCCAGCGTGTTGCCCTCCAGCGCGTACGTGACGACGGACACCTCCGGCTCGGCCTTGGTGTCCAGCGACACCGTCACCTCCACGCCCTGGCCCTCGGGAATGACGTCCACGCCCAGGGACACCTCGGCCGCTTCTTCTGGCAATGGCGGCGCGCCGCGCTCCGGCGCCCGGGCGCGGAGGGCCATCACCCGCTCCAGGCGCACCAGCCCCTTCCACTGGTGATACAGGCGGAACTTCTGCCGCACCACTCCGTCTCCACCCAGCTCCGGGAAGCGCGGCGTACCCCGGGCCAGCAGCGTGACGACGCCCTTCTTGTCGAAGTTCTCGAAGGACGTGTTGAGGACCTGCATCGACGAGCGCCCCGTCAGCTTCCGGCCCTTCGCGTCGAACACGTCCACCCGCACCTGGTGCTGCAGGTACATGGCCCACGGCTGCGCACCCGCGCCAGTCAGCGTGTGCGACGTCGTAGGCGCCGTCGTCGTCACCGTGTGCCGGTCGTCGAATGTCCACACGTACTTCACCGGCGTGAAGGGCGTGCGGGGAGCTGCCTCCCGCTTCGGCACCTCGACGATGCGAGCGAGGAACTCGTAGTCCTCGTCGGCGTTGGGCAGGCGCCGGGAGAGGACCTCCACCAGCCGCTCGGGCTCGCACGGCTTCACCGTGTATCGAGGCACCGGCACCGTCGTGGACACGTTGTCCTTCCCGAACACCGTCACCACCGGCTGCGCGTACGTCCCATCAGGCTCCAGCCACACGCGCAGGGGAACACGCATGCCGGTGCCCGTGCCGATGGTGGAGTGCAGGTACGTGTCATTGCCATCCGGCGAGTGCGCCCGGACGCTGATGAGGTTGTCCTCGCCGGAGCACACCTCCTGCTTCTCCACCGTCACCGCGTCGATGACGGGCGGAGGCACCGGTGCGGCCCGGGGTGCGTCCACCGCCACCGTGGTCGGCGGCGCTGGGGGCGCTGGAGGTGGGGCAGGGGAGCGGCGCTCGGGCTCGGGCGCCCGGGCGACTTCCGGGGCCGGACCTGGAGGCGGAGGCCGCTCCCGGGAGAGGAACCACCCGGCCACGAGCACCAGCGTGGCCAGCCCAATCATGCGTGCCCAGCGCCGCTTCCAGCAGGGACGGTCCACCGGCTTCATTCGAGGCTTCCTCTCTTCCCGTCAGGGAATCGCGACGCGCGTCACTGCCAGCAGCCGTACACGTTGCCGCCCGAGTTCCACTGGAGCTGGTGCGAGTAGTCGCTCGCCCACAGCGTGGCGGAGATGGGGTGGACGCCCCAGCCGCCGATGCGGTCCGGGCTGATGGAGGTGGCGGTGGTGGAGGCGTTGTCGCGCACGCCCTTCCAGATGCTGCTGTTGCTCGTGTCGCAGCGGCCGGCGGACATGCAGTTGGCCACCTGGTTGCCGGCGTTGCCACACACATTCCAGAAGATGGGGCAGATGACCGTCAGGGCCGCGTTCTCGAACCACCCGAGCGACGACTTGCAGTGGTTGTAGACGCCCGAATAGAGCGAGTTGGACGCATTGGCGATGCGGTCATGCGGATAGATGTACGCGGAGACGAAGCCCCGGCCCGCGTAGTTGTGCGCGTAGGCGAGGAAGGTGGAGCACACCATGCCGTTGTTCGTCGCGCTGCCCGGCATGTGGTGGACGCTCTGGAGGTCCCGGTACTGGAAGAGCGAGTAGGGCACTCGCGCGCCGTTCCACAGCGGCCGGTCGATGTACTGGCCCGAGTCCACGCGCGAGGTGTCGCTGACATACGGGTGGTTGAACCAGAGGTTGTCCGCCACCTGGGCCGCGCCCATGGCATCTCCGAGCTGCCAGGCCGCCCACTCGGGGCCGCTGCCGTTCGGGTCGTACATGTAGTGGTAGATGCCGCCCTGGTTGATCTGCTCCAGCCCCGGGTAGCCGTACTGGAGTTGATTCACGTTGAGCGGCGTCCCGCACACGGTGGGCCAGCCGTTCTGGTCCGGGTCCTTCATGGTCGCGTGGGACACGCCGCCGATGGCGCCGTGGGACAGCATGGAGTGCGTCCGGTACTCGCCGATGGCGTCAATCACGTTGCGGATGGGGCCCTCGCCCCGGTCGAACACCACCGCGCCATTGGGGGCATTCCAGCCGGCGGACGTGTAGCCACACTCGGATGCGTTGGCGGAGTGGGCGAACACCAGCGCGGACACTGCGAGACAGCCTGCGAGGAACCGATGCATCACGACCTCCCGTACCAGGGAGGGTCCACGCTACGCCCGCCGTCCCCCGCCTCCACAAGAGGGGGGACGCGAGGCCGCCCGACCAAAGAACAGGGGCCTGGTGCCGCGGGGGGGCCCCGCGTCAGGTAGTCCACGGTTGGCTGAAAGGGACGTGACGTGGTGGGTTGCCTCGGAGCAGGAGGGCTCCAGATTGGCGGCAGTCACGGGAGGGCTGGCACATGGAGCTTCAGGAAGAAGTGGGCCGCTGGGATGTCACGCCCACGGAGGCGGTGGCGCTGCAGCGCCGGCTGCGGGAGCTGCTGGTGCTCCAGCCCCCGGCGGGGTTGAAGGTGGCGCGCGTGGCGGGCGCGGACATCTCCACGGAGAAGGGGAACGACACGGGCTACGGCGGCATCGTCGTCCTCGACGCGGCCACGCTGGCGCCGGTGGCGCAGTCGGGCGCGGCGGTGACGCTGACGTTCCCCTATGTGCCCGGCCTGCTGTCCTTCCGGGAGCTGCCCATCGTGAAGGCCGCGTGGGAGCGGCTCACCGTGCGTCCGGACGTGGTCATCTTCGACGGGCAGGGCACGGCGCACCCGCGGCGCATGGGGATTGCCTGTCACGGCGGGCTGCTGTTCGGCGTTCCGTCCATCGGGTGCGCCAAGTCGCTGCTGGTGGGCACGTACGGGAAGCTGGGGGACGCGCGGGGCGCCACCGCGCCCATCACCCACAAGGGCGAGGTGGTGGGCATGGCGGTGCGCACGCGCAAGGGCGTGCAGCCCGTGTACGTGTCGCCGGGCCACCTGATGGACCTCCCCACCGCGGTGGACCTGGTGCTGAAGGTGAGCCCGAAGTACCGCGAGCCGGAGACGACGCGGCAGGCGCACCGGCTGGTCAACGCGCTCCGCCGCGCGGACGGGGAGGCGGCGGAGCTGGAGTGAGACGCGGCCTCACCGCGACGGATTTTGACCGGTGCCAGAAGCCCTTCTATGTCCGAGGGGAGTCCGCGGGCCCCGCGGGCCCAGGGAATGGCGGCTCGGGCGTCTGTCTTCCTGGTCGCTCTTCCCCGTCCGCCTGCTCTGGCTGTAGCACCTGGAGTGCGTAGAGGGGCGGGGCAGGGCAGGAGAAGTCATTGGGAGCGTCGATGCGCAGGCTGTCGTCACCGTGGAGCGAGCTGCAGTCCCACTACTCCGTCGTGGTGGTGGGCTCGGGGTATGGAGGCGCCATCAGCGCCAGCCGGCTGGCGCGGGCGGGGCAGCAGGTCTGCGTGCTGGAGCGCGGCCGTGAGTTGCTGCCCGGCGACTATCCGCGCACCGAGTCCGAGTTCTTCAAGGAGCTGCAAGTCCACTTCGACCCCGAGAGCGGCCTGGACGTGGGCAACCCCACGGGGCTGTTCGAGGTGCACCGGGGCGGCGACGTCTCGGTCGTCAACGGCTGCGGCCTGGGTGGCACGTCCCTCATCAACGCCAGCGTGGCCCTGCGGCCGGACCCGCGCGTCTTCCTGGACCCGCGCTGGCCCGAGGCGCTGCGGGACGACGTGGACGGGCTGCTGGAGGACGGCTTCGCCTGGGCCGAGCACATGCTGCGCCCCACGCCCTACCCGGAGGACGCGCCGCCGCTGGCCACGCTGAATGCGCTGGAGCGCGCCGCGAAGAAGCTGGGCGGCACCTTCCGCCGGCCGCCGCTGGCCGTCACCTTCGCGCCGGGCGTCAACGCCGCCGGAGTGCGCCAGCCCGGGTGCTCGCTGTGCGGTGACTGCATGACGGGCTGCAACGTCGGCGCGAAGAACTCGGTGCTGATGAACTACCTGCCGGACGCCGCTCGGCACGGGGCGAAAATCTTCACCGAGGTGGGCGTGCGCTATCTGGCGCGCGACGGCGGGCGCTGGCGCGTCTACTACCGCCCGATGAACGTCGGCCGCGAGCGCTTCGACGCGCCGGACCTGTGGGTGACCGCGGACCGGGTCATCCTCGCGGCGGGTACGGTGGGCACGACGGAAATCCTGCTGCGCTCGAAGGCGCTGGGGCTGCCGCTGTCGGAGCAGCTCGGCCGGCGCTTCAGCAACAACGGCGACGTCATGGCTTTCGGCTACAACACGGACGTCACCATCAACGGCGTGGGGCATGGGGACAAGCCGCACGACACGCTCGAGCCGGTGGGTCCCACCATCAGCGGCATCATCGACGACCGGGCCACGCCGCATCAGGAAGACGGCATGGTCATCGAGAACGGCGTCATCCCCGGGGCCCTGGCCCGGCCGGTGACGGCGCTGCTCGCGGCGGCCTCCGCCCTCTCCGGGGTGGACACGGACCGCGGAATCAAGGACCGCCTGGAGGAGATGGCGCGCATGGCGGAGAGCGCCCTGCGCGGGCCGTACTTCGGGGCCATGCGCAACACGCAGACGTTCCTCGTCATGTCGCACGACGATGGCAGGGGCGAGATGCGCCTGGCCGGAGACCGGGTGCGCGTGTACTGGCCGGACGCGGGGCTGCAGCCCGTCTTCACCCGCGTGGACGAGCGGCTGCGGCGCACCACCGAGGCGCTGGGCGGCACCTTCGTGCGCAACCCGCTGTGGAGCAAGCTCACCGGGCATGAGCTGCTGTGCACCCATCCGCTCGGCGGCTGTGCCATGGCGGAGCGCGCGGAGGAGGGCGTGGTGGACGACGAGGGCCGCCTCTTCGCGGGCGCGGCCGGCACCGACGTGCACGAGGGGCTCTACGTCAGCGACGGCTCGGTGATTCCGCGGCCGCTGGGCACCAATCCGCTGCTCACCATCTCCGCGGTGGCGGAGCGCTGCGTGGCGCTGATGGCGCGGCGCCACGGGTGGACGGTGGACTACTCACCCGCCTCCGAGACGCCCGCCCCGCTGCCGTCGCGGCCGCTGTCCGTGCAGTTCACCGAGACGATGTACGGCTACATCTCCGGCGCGGTGGACGAGGACTTCCTGCGCGCGGGGGACCCGGAGCGGCTGGACACCTCGCCCTTCCGCTTCATCCTCACCGTCGAGGCGAATGATTTGGAGGCCGTGTTCGCCCACCCCCTCCATCCGCTGAGCATGTCCGGCTGCGTGCAGGCGCCGGTGCTGTCCTCCCGGCCGCTGACGGTGGAGGGGGGCGTGCTGCACCTGATGACGAAGGACGGGGCCCGGATGGGGGGGCGGCGGATGCGCTACCAGCTCCCGCTCGTCTCCGAGTCGGGGGAGCGCTTCTTCATGGATGGGTACAAGGACGTCCACGACGACGCGGGCCTGGACCTCTGGGTGGACACCACGCGGCTGCTCGTATCCGTGTACCGGGGCTCGGACGCGTCGGGGCCGTGCGTGTACCGGGGGTTCCTGCGGCTGAACGCGAAGGACTTCACCGTGCAGCTGTCCACCCTGCGGGTGCTGCACGCGCGGGACTCGGCGCAGCGGCTGGCGGCGCTGGCCCGCTTCGGGCGCATCTTCTTCGGGACGCTCTTCGACACGTACGTGCGCAAGGCGGCGTAGCGGGCGGGGAGGCGGACGCGCGAGGTGCGTGTCCGCCTCGGGCGTGCTCCTCCGGGGCGCCGTGGGCACCGTGATGCCCAGACAGCACCAGTCCCCGGAGGAACGACACCCCATGGCCGATGACCATGAGCAGCAGGGAAAGGGCGCCCCACAGGAGGACGAGCGACCGGTCAGCCGCCGCGACCTTCCCCTCGAGGTCCGGCGCGCCCAGCGGAGCGAGTCTCGCGCCAGCCAGACGTACAAGGCCTTCCTCGACCACCTGTGCGAGCGGGGAGGCATGTCTCCCTCGGTGGCCCAGCAGGCGGCCGTCTCCGTGCTGTGCGCGCTGGAGCAGCGCATCCTGGCCGAGGAAGCAGCCGACCTGGAGGCCCAGCTCCCCCTCAAGCTGACGGCGCTGCTGCACCGCTGCGAGCGGCACGAGGAGGAGCTGCCGCCCAAGTTCGGCCGCGAGCACCTGCTCAAGCGCGTGGGCGAGGATTTGTCGCTCAATCCGGACGCGGTGGAGCCGGTGGTGCGCGCCGTGCTGGACGCGCTCCGACACCAGATTTCCGAGGGCGAGGCCGAGGACGTGATGTCCCAGCTCCCGCATGACTTGCGGGACCTCTGGGGCCGGGCCATCTGACCCTGGAGGGTGGCAGGGGCGGGCAGGCCCCAGGCTTGTGGCGATGGGGCCACGTGGACAAGGTGCGATGGCAGGAACGTGCTCGCGGGCCACGGAGGTGACCATGGCCGTTCTCGAGTTGGCCCAGGCCGCACCGCTGCTCCAGCAGGAATACCGGGAAGGCCGGCTCATTCCCTTCCTGGGCGCGGGCTTCTCCAAGCCGCTGCACCTGCCGGACTGGAGCGAGCTCATCGCGTCCATGGCGGAGCCGCTGGGCTTCGAGCCGGAGCTGTTCAAGGAGCACGGCAGCTCCGAGCAGCTCGCGGAGTTCTTCGCCGTGGCGCACCCGAACAACTTCGAGCGCCTCGTCTATGGCATGGCGCGGAAGTTCAACTCGGAAGAGGCCTGTCAACGCCGCCAGTCCTCTCCCACGCACAAGGCCCTGGCCCTCCTGGACCAGTTCCACACCATCTATACGACGAACTTCGACTGCCACATCGAGCACGCACTCAGGGATGCGGGAAGGAAGGTCTCCGTGCTGGCCTCCTTCGTGGACTTCCAGGACAAGCAGGAGGCCGGTGCCTGCGATGTCATCAAGTTCCACGGCACGCTGGAGGTCCGCAACACCATCATCCTGACGGAGAGCGGCTTCTTCGACCGGATGGCGCTGGAGGACGCCGCGGACCAGCGACTGCGGGCGGACCTGCTCAGCCACAGCTTCCTGTTCATCGGCTACAGCTTCAGCGACATGAACATCCGGTACATCTGGTACCGCATGCACCAGCTTCGCCAGCGCAGCCAGGCTGGAAGCCGCGCGCCGCTGGCGCCTCGCAAGTGTTTCTTCGCCACGCATGGCTCCGGGCCGGTCCAGCCGATGCTGCTCGAGCAGTGGAACGTCGACGTCATCCAGCTCGACCCGGAGGACAAGACGGCAAGCGTCGCGGAGCTCCTGAGAAGCATTGGCGGATGACGGGAGGGGATTGGAATGAAGACCGCCTATTACCTCACGTCGAATGCCGACAGGCTCCGTGAGGCCGAGCACTTCTTCCAGGGCTCGTCGAAGCTGGGCTTCGTCAAGGTGCGCAGGTCGGGCTTCGTCGAGCTCCTCGAGACGGACCTGAAGACGCTCGTCCTGAACAAGGCCGCGGCGGCCTACTCCCGGGTCCGGTTTCCCCTCATCGTCGAGCATGGCGCCTTCTGTATCGAAGACCTCGGCTGGCTCCCGGGGGCGCTCATCCGTCCTTTCTGGGAGACGCTCGGGACCCGGCTCTGCGACCTGGTCCATCCCGACCGCAAGAGGGTCATCACCCGGACCGCTGTCTGCTTCTGCGATGGCAGGCAGCGGAAGGTGATTCTCAAGGAAGTGGAAGGGACGCTGGCGGATGCACCGCGCGGCAAGGGCGGCTTCGACTGGGACTCCATCTTCATTCCCCAGGGCCGCACGAAGACCTTCGCGGAGATCGCCGAGTCCTCACTGGATGACAAGCTGAGCCTCTCCGCCTCGGGGCTCGCCTACGCCGAGCTGAAGAAGCAGCTCGACCTCTGACCTGACCTCGCTCCTGGGGGGCGAGGCCCGGCTCGCGGGCGCTCCGGGGCCGGGCCCTCCACGGCCCGGCTCAGGCGAGGGCCAGCGGCTCACTCCGCATGCCGGACACACGCCGCAGCGGCTCCGCCCACCAGGGCTCCTCGGACACGAGCACGTCGCGCCCGTTCACGCGCGCCACCATGCCCCCGGGCGCCACCACGGAGAACCGCAGGGGGCGCCCGAGCGCGGAAGTGAGCGCGGACATGGTGCTCTCGTCCTCGGCGGAGAAACCGAGCGGGCCCTCGGGGTGGCTGTGCGCCACCTCCTCCAATTCCGCTCGGTTCTGCCAGATGGCCTGCCACCGCTCGCGCGAGTCCGGCAGGAGGAACGGGTTGTCGGATTCGTCGCTCCACAGCACGTCACCGCTCCGGCCGATGAGCAGGCACACCTCTCGCGTCCTCATGATTTCCTCCTTCCCGTCTACGCGTGCCGCGTAATCACCAGCACGCCCGTGTCGATGGCCTCGCGGATGACGGACGGCAGGCTCTCCAGCGTCACCGCGCTGTCCGCACCCGCCAGGCACACCCCCGCGTCCACCACCTGGAGCGAGTGGGCATCCACGATGGAGATGAAGCGCTCGCCCATGAAGGCGTACGTCACCTCCAGCCGGTTGTTGCCCAGCCGCCGCGCGTCGCGCAGCCGCGCACCGGCACTCTGGAGCGCCCGCTCCGCGCGCTCCACGCTGTCCTCCTGCGTGCCACGCCGCCCGTGCCGCGCGGACTGGCGCAGCGCCTCGGCCACCACCTGCGCCGTGTGCGCCCGTCCCGCCGCAGCGTCGCGCTCCAGCGTCCGCCGTTGGGCCTCGGACATCGTGCCCCCAGGGTATGCGCCTCCCGCCATCGCCCGCCGCTGGGCCTCGGACAGCGTGCCCGCCGCGTACGCGCCCTCCAGCGCCGCCCGCCGCTGGGCCTCCGACACCAGCCCCGCCGCGTACTCGCGAGCCTGCGCCGCCTCGCGCTCCTCCTGCGTCCGCGCCTCCCGCACCGCCCGCGCGCGCAGGTGTGCCTCGCGCTCGGCCACCAGGTGGCGCAGGCACGCCTCCGCCTTCTCGCGGCCGCCCTCCGCCACGTCCAGCACCCGCGCGCGCACCTCGGCCGGCGCGAATCGGATGGCCAGCACGCGCGACGCCGCCTCCAGCAGCGCGTAGCCGAACGCCGCCCGCAGCGCCGCGCTCACGCCCTTCGCACCGGACAGGGACTGCCCCTCCTCCAGCGCGCGGCGCGCCGCGTCCTCCGCCTCCCCCTCGAACTCCAGCCCGTCGAACAGCAGCGAGCCGTCATGCCACCGCCGCGCGCTCACCAGCGCCAGCCGCGGCGGCTCCTCCTCCGGCATCAACTCCAGCGGCTCGGCCACCGCGCCCTCGCGCACCAGCCGGCCGCCCCACACATGGCCCCGCACGCGCGGCAGTCCGTCCAGGCCCTCCGGCCCGGCCGGCTCGCGCGCCGTCGCCACCCGCCCCTGCACCTCGAAGCGCCACCACCCCGGACGGACCGGGGTGGCGACACGGAGGCGGCGCGAGGGGGCGTCCACGGTGCCGCCGCCCAGATACGGCAGCACCGCCGACTCCACCTTCCCGAGGAACTTCCGGTAGTCCACGCCGCCTCCTCCTTTCCCACTGCTACGTCGGACTCACGCCACCTTCAGCAGCGGCGTGCGCATCACCCGCTCCACCCACCCGGACTGCACGGTGGTGGCACCGCCCTGTGCCGCCGGCGCGTCCAGCAGCGCCTTCAGCACGCGCGGCACCTGGTAGGGGTCCGCGAACTGGTCCACGTTCACCTCGCTGAACGGCACCTTCAGCTGCCCCGCGCACGTGCGCACCGTGTTGCCGCGCGCACCCGCCACGGACACCAGCAACGCCATGGCCGCCACGGTGTAGCCGAAGTCGCGGAACGCCCGGGCGAACTGGTCACCCGCCTCGCCCGCCTCGTCACCCACCACGATGACCACCAGCTTCGCCCCCTCCGGCACCCTCACGCCGTCGCGGTGCAGTGCCTGCAACGCGGCCGCGTGCGTGGTGCCACCCGACGCCTTCAGCCCGGCCAGCATGTGCTGGACGGCGGTGCGGTTGGCCGCCTTCGGCCGCAGCACCGTGCCCATCGTGTCGAACGCCGCGATGTGCAGCTTCTCCACCGGGAAGCCCGCGAGGATGCGCGCGAGCGCCTCCTTCGAGTTCTCGATGGCCCCCTCCATGGAGCCCGACTTGTCGATGAGGAACATCACCCTCACGTCGGTCTCCGCCGTCGCCTCCGTCACCGCGGCGCGGGCCGCGTTGTCGCTCGCCTCCTCCAGCTTCTGCCGCAGCACCACGCTGCGCACGTTCTTCGCGATGTTCAGCGCCCGCTGGTCCGTGGCGTTCGCCACCGCCTTCTCCCAGCGCGCGCGCACCGTGGGCTCCGCCAACAGGCCCAGCTCCTCCAGCGTCGGCGTCATCAGCCGCAAGTCGCGGTCCGACAGGGACGGGAGCAGGGCCGCCATGATGGCCGGCGTGAGGCCCACGTCCTTCGGCAGCCGGCCCACCACCTCCTTGTAGGAGAGGCGCTCCAGCTCCACCCACTCGCAGATCTCCGCCTCCGACAGTCCGTCGAAGCGCTCGCGCTTGACCAGCGTCAGGCCGCTCAGGCCCACCGTGCGGTGGCCCGCCTCGGACTGCTTCTGCTTCCAGCCGAGCACCTCGAAGAAGCCCTGCGTGCTCGGCTTGTACCCCGCCTTGCGCGCCAGCTTCTTCAACGTCTCCTTGTACCCGGCCTTCACCAGACCCTGGAGCATCGGCAGGTTCGCCTCACGTGCCGCCAGCCACTTGGACGCGACGCGCTTCCAGCGGCCCAGCGGCGCCTTGCGGGACGCGGGGTCACCGAAACCCGCCTCGCGGTTGAGGCGCGCAATCTCCGGCTGCTCGAGCAGCTCCGCCACCCGCAGCACGGCCTTGGGCGCGAGCATGCGCGTGGACTTGCGCTCGTAGTGGAGCACCATCGCCTCGCCGATGGCCCGCCAGTCGTCGTCGTGGAACGCCACCTGGCCGTTGTCGTCGCGCACGGGCTGGCCCGCGTGCTCCTGCACCAGCATGAGCGCGCACGTGGCCACCTTCAGGTCACGCCAGTCCGTCTGCGTCAGCGCGTACGACGCGAAGTGCGCCATCAGCTCCGCGTTGAGCTTGTAGATGTCCAGCAGCTGCCGGTAGAGCTTCACCGCCGCCGGCACGAAGAGGCCCGGCTTCACCGGCCGCCCGCTGGCCTTCTGCGCCGCGGTGGCGTGCGCCGCCGCGTACCAGGTGCCATTCACGTCCAGCCCGGGCCGGTTGTGCCACAGGTGCGCCGAGCCCCCGAGCACCAGGTCCAGCAGCCGCTCGGCCGGGCCGCGCTGCGCCTCGGGCAACAGGTTCGTGTTCTGCGTCGTGGTCGTCATGGGTGTGTCCCCCTTTCGGGACATGCCGCGGGTCAGGCGCGGGGCGGACCTCTCGCGTGAGGGGCGAGGGGAGTGCACCGCGCGTGGAACGCACGGGCGGCCTTCACGTCAGCGAAGGCCGCCCGTGCGAAGTCGTTGGAAGGAAGGAAAAAATCGCGCCCGAGTGACGAGGCCGGTTGTCTTCTGGAGTCAGAGTCCAGCGCTCTACCGAACTGAGCTACGGCCGCGAAGCAGCCGGCGGGATTCGAACCCGCGCCTCTTGCGTGTGGGACCCCGTCGGACGGGCGCGAAAGCTGTCAGGTGCTTACGAGTAGACGCACACGTCGCCGTGCACGGGGAACTTCGCCACCTCTTTGCCGCCCCGGTATGGACTCCGGGCTGGCACCGAGACGAGCTCCCAGGTGGGGAGCACCACCGCCGTCAGTGAGCGGCCATACACGCAGCCGGTGTCGATACCCACCGCGTGCTCGGTGACGAGCGGCCGGTCGAAGACGGTGTGGCCGAAGATGACCCGCTCCGGACCCTTCCAGTGGTGCGTCCAGAACGTCGCCCCTTCCGGAGCCTTGGAGGGCCAGAAGCTCTTGGGCGAGGGCGGCTGGATGCACTGCACGTGGAGCAGGTGGTAGGGGTCCTGCGCCTCGACCGTCCTGTCGGGCAGCATGCCGGCGTGCACGACGACGGCGTTGTGCTCCGGCAGCCGGATGAAGTGGGGCAGGCCCGCCATCCAGTCGTAGTGCTCCGGTTCCAGGACGCGGCGCGTCTCGAGGTGGTCCGGCAGCAGCCGGTCGTCCGAGCGGCGGCGCTGCTGGAGGTGCTTCTCCTCGTGGTTGCCGAGGATGGCCTCGTGCCGCATCGCCAGCTCCACGCACTCGCGCCGCTTGGGGCCGCGGTCCACCAGGTCCCCCGCGAAGATGACGCGGTCGCTGGAGGTGGCCCCCACCTTGGCGAGCAGCTCCAGGGCCTCGTCGTGGCAGCCGTGGAGGTCTCCGATGACGATGGTGCGGGCGGACATGACGGCAAGACCTCGAAAGAAGAATGAGCGCCCGAGTGAAGAAGCCGGAAATGCTGACTTGAGAGGTCAGTGTCGGACCGCCGACGGACAACCACCAGGGTGGGTGCGTGGAGTTGAACCACTGGCTTGTAGGGCCGCTTCGGCCGGGCGCTCGAAAGCGATGCGGGCAGGGACGCGGCCTTTTTTTCGTTCCTGACGGGGTGATTTTCCGGGTTCCGGGCCCCTTTCCCCTCCTTGGAGGCATTTTGTCAGGAAATCAGCGCGTCCCGCGTCCGGCCCCTGGAGGTTCCAACTGTCCGCATTTCCAGGCGGTTTGGGGCCTTCCTGCTCGTCTCGGAGGCTGCCTGCGGATGCCAACGTGGTACTTTGCCGCGCCACATCCCCGTCACCCCATCTCCCGGGGGGGTTCTCCCGGCGCAGGCCTCAGGTCCTTCCGGTGTACGAGCAGCTCACGGATGACGAATTGTTCGCGGAGGTGGTCCGCCGCCGCGCCGCTGGCGAGCCCGTCGGGGCCCACCTCGGTTCGCTGGTGGACCGCTGGGGCCGCCCCGCGCGCTATGTCATCAGCAAGATTCAGGCGAGCTACGGCCGCGGTTCCCCAGCGGACGCGGACGAGCTCTTCCAGGACGCGGTGGGGAAGTTCATCGACCGCGGCCTCGACCAGTTCAGGGGCGTCTCCGAGCAGATGCCCGGCCGGAGCGCGTCTCCCAAGACGTTCTTCCTGCGCATCGTCAAGCACGTGGCCATCGACTTCTACCGGCGGCACCGCGAGGAGCTCGCGGCGCCTCCGTCAGACCCCGATGACGCCATGGAGGAGCCGCCTTCCGAGGTGGCCCGCGCTGTCGAGGCGGGAAAGCGCAGCGAGCAGCGCGCCGAGGCCCAGGAGCTGTACTGGGCGGCGTTTGCCCGACTCCAGCAGGAGCACCCGAAGGAGGCCTCTGCCTGGGAGCTGTACCACCACGAAGACGTCGAGGATCACGAAGAATGTGCCCGGCGCCTGAACATCACGGTGGTCAACTCCTACAAGCGCGTCAGCCGCGCGCAGGCCTACCTGAAGCTCTACCTGCTGGATCTCCAGCGCGAGACGCAAGGGGAGGAAGCGTGAGCCTCCTTCCCGGCCATACCCCGGGGTACCCAGGAGGATTGAAATCATGATTGACGCTCTGTCCCGCTATTCCGCCCGCCGCTCCGTGCTGTCCTCGGCGAAGTCATCTCCCGGTGAAATCCTGGAGGCCGCGGGAGACTTTCTCCGCCGCTCCTCCCGGGTGGGGATGGAAGGTGTGGAGGACGCCCTCCGGGGCCTGGGTCGACCGCAGGTCGAGGCCTGGTTGAAGGCACAGAAGCCGCAGTCGCTGCAGCCGTTGTTGTTGAGGGCCGCGGAAGAAGCGGTCGAAGTCGCGCTGGACGGGGGGGAGGAGGCGGAGATGTGGCGGGCCTCGGCGCTGGAGGGACTTGCCGCCCGCGACAGGGCCGCCTCCGCCGCCCGCGCCCTGGCCGCCTGGGAGGGCCTTCACGGCGGACTTCAAGGTGACGCCGCGCAGCTTCGAGATTCGTTCCTCTCCGCGCTCGGGACATTGGATTCGTCACTCCGCCCGAGAGCCCGCTGGTTCATCCCGTTGAATCCGCAGCGACGGCAGGAGCTGGAGCTTCTCGAGCCCACCGAGCAGGAAACGGCCTGGTGGTTCTCCGCCCGGGCCGGTTGCGATGACCTGGTGGCCACCTGGACGAGCAGGCCCCAGTCACTGACTCCCCACCTCCAGGGCTGTGTGGACTGCCGCGCGGACATGGCAGACGCGGCGCCCGTGGACGCGCCACCGCGTCGTCACCTCACCGCGGACGACCTCTGGCGCTTCGACATGGGGCTGATGAACGAGGACGAGCGCGCGCGGGTGGACGCGCACACGGCCCGCTGTGGCGAGTGCGCCCAGGCCGTGCTGGCGTTGGGCGAGGGCGAGGAGGCGGTGGAGGAGGCCCTGGACATGGACATGGAGGAGGGCGCGGTGGGCCGCGCCGCGCGCAGCTCCCGCGCGCCCGTGTCCGGACGTCCTTCCGCGGCCCGTCACCCGGAGCAGCGGGAGGTGCTGGATGAGCGGCGCGACTTCCGCGTGGTGCTGGTCCGCGAGCGCCAGCGCGTCCGCCTCCTGGTGCAGCCCCTGTCGGGCCGCGCGGTGACGGCGGCGGTGTTCCTCAGTCCCGGCCGTCCCTCGCTGAAGCCCACGAGCGGGCCCGAGGGCCTGTCGTTCGACTTGACGACGGCGTCCTCCACGGGCGCGCACTCGGCCCACCTGTCCGTGCAGGCGGGCAGCGAGACGCTGGAGCGCGACTTCGCCTTCTGAAGGGCGGCACCCCGAGGGCGGGGCCCCGAGTCAGGGGCCCCTCGTGCTCACTCGGAGGCGGTGCCGTTGATGCCGCGGTCGGTGTCCAGCGCCTGCCGGCTGCGCACCGGCGGCGTCGGAATGGGGAACGTCTGGGGCGGCAGCGTGGCGCGGAAGCCGTTGGCCAGCAGGGCCACCACCAGCTGCGCGGACGGAGGCCGGGTGCTCAGCGCCGCGCCGCACACGTCCAGCTGGTCCGTCACGCGGGGCCCGTCGCTGACCTGGTAGCGGTTGCACGTGGCGTCCACCTGCGGGCTCTTGTCACGCGGCAGCTCGCGCGTGAGGCGGCCCCAGCGCATGACGAGCTTCTCCGGCGAGATGAGGATGTTGACGGGCTCGCCGCCCCACGCCCCTTCGATGAGCGTCTTGGGGCCTCCCGCCTTCACCTTCAGGTCCAGCCGGCGCTGGCCGTACGTGCCCGTCACCTCGATGCCGTGCTCATAGACTTCCTCGGAGAGGATGCTCACCCAGACGCCGTCGGTGCGCCGGGTGTACGGCTTGTCCGCTGCGACGCGGCCATGGTTGAACCAGACGTCGCCCACGCGCCCCAGCGGCACCTGGTCGTTCTTCGCCACCGGGACGGGCTCGTCCAGGCCGGCGGGGCCGTTGGAGGCCACCACGGGGCGCGAGGCCAGCAGGTCCGTCACCGCCACCGAGGTGTCCACCACCTCGAAGCGCACGCCGTCCAGCCACGCCTGACCGGTGCCGCTCATGATGAGGCCGGCCATGATGGTGGTGGCCTCCTTGGGCACGTCCAGCACCACGTCGTAGCGCTTGCAGCCCGCGGTGCCCACCAGGGCGCGCGACTGCATGTTGTCGAAGGCGAGCGGCTGCTTCGGGTCCGGCCCCTCCACGCGCATCCACAGGCCGGCCCAGCCCTCCACGTCCTTGAAGCGCACGGCGGCGGAGAAGCGCAGCCGCTTGCCGCGGAAGTCCTGCGCGCCGAAGGCCTGCATGAAGGTGCCGTAGCCGTTCTCGTCCGGCGTCAGCGAGCGGAGGTAGGCGCTGCGGGTGCCCTCGCACCGGGCGGAGTTGTCCACGCCCGCCTCGTAGCGCTTGGGCGCGCTCTCCGTCACGTACCAGCCCACCGGCAGCTTCTGGGCGCCATCCGACGGCTGCGCCCCGGCCGCGGTGGCGGCCAGCGCGAGCAGCAGGGCGGCGAGTTTCTTCCGGAAGTCCATGACGTGGGTCCTCACAGCAACGCGGGCTGGCGCGCGCTCAGCGCGCCCTCGGGGAGGCCGGTGCGGGCCTCGTAGCGCGGCACCTCACCCGTGCCCCAGGGGTTCTGGACCAGCAGCCCGCGGTCCGCCGCGTTCTGCGTGCAGGAGTCCTGGGTGGCCAGGTCCGGGCACGCCACGACGATGGCTCGCGGCGCGCCGACTTCCAGCGCCACGCCGGGCGAAGTCAGAGCGCCTCCGCCGCCGTCGGACGGGGGGTGGACGCGGCCGCCGGGCAGCAGGACCAGGGCCAGCGAGGCGGCCGCCGCGAGCGCCGCGCCGACTGCGCCCGCCGCCACGCGCCGCACGTGCCAGCGGGCGGGGCGGATGACGCGGTCCTCCCGAGGGAACGCCTGGGCCACCTCCTCGAGCTGCTCGGACAGGGCAGCCTCTTCCTGCAGGAGCCTGGCGCACGGCTCACACTCCAGCGTGTGCGCCTCCAGCGTGGCCGAGGCCTCGGGTGAGAGTGCCCCCAGGATGTATTGCTCCGCGGAGTCGCGGGTCAGGTGGGGCTTAAGCATGGGTCTCCTCCTCGAGCGCGGTCCGCAGCTTCTTGCGGACCTCGCACAGGATCTGTCGCACGCGCTGGACGGACAGCCCGACACGGGCGGCGACTTCGGCATGGGGTAGCTCCTGGCCGTCACAGGCCAGGAGGAAGACGGTTCTCGCGCTCGGCGACACCTGTGCGAGCGCTGCATGGGCGCGCGACAGCTGCTCCTCCGACAGGAGGCGCCGCTCCGCGGACACCGACGGGTCCACCGGGTGCTGCCGCTCCGGCAACTCCTCCACCGCCCCGGAGATGGACTCCCGCCGGGAGCGGCGGGCATCGTCCGCGGCCAGGAAGGCCGCCTGGGTGAGTGCGAGGTTGGGCAGGCGCAGCTCCGTCAGCAGCCCCCGCTGCTGTTGTTGGATGAGCCGCGCCCACGTTTCCTGGGCCAGCTCATGCGCCCGGTCCACCCGGACGCCCTTGGCGAGCAGCGATACCACGACCCGGCGGTGGTGGCGTGCCACCAACGCGTCCCAGGCCGCCCGGTCGCCGGCCAGCGCACGCCGCGCAAGGGTCTCCTCGTCCCCAACGCGCGGCGCTTCGGCTTCCACTGGCTCCTCGGCTTCCTTTGGCATCCGCAGCGTCATCCGCAGGCCCTGCACGGCTGCACTCATGCCGTCTTCCCGTCGCACTGAGGCGTCTGAGGGAACGGTCTGCTCCCCGGTGCCCGGGTAACGACTGTCCGTGCCGGACATATCGGTGGGTGCCGTGAATATGTGGGGAGGAGTGGCCAAAGGTGTGGTGACGCCGGGGCTTAATTGATGGCGGGGCTCTCGCCGGAGGGCCAGGGGAGGTTGGAGAGCTTCACGACGCCCTGGCAGCGGGCGCACTCGCGGCCCTGCCCGTCGAAGGCCCGGGCGCTGGCGAAGAGGAGGGAGACGCTCTTGTTGTCGATTTCCGCCTCCACGCGGAAGTCGGCGCCGGTGACGGGGCGCTCGAAGCTCATGGAGAGCTGCACGGTGGCGCAGCGGCGGCTGGGGTCCACCAGGGCGCCGCTGCAGCCGATGGCGAGGTCGAACATGGCGGCGAGGATGCCTCCGTTGACGGCCGCGCCGCTGCCCAGGCCGCCGCGGTGCTCGGGGCGCAATTCAGGGAGGGTGATGACCACCTTGGTGCCCTCCGGGAAGGACAGGTGCGCGCCGAAGTGGCGCAGGGTGAGGCTCTTGTTGAAGAGCTCGGCGTAGCGGTCCAGGTCGGCCTGGGTCGGCCGGGAGGGGGGGCCGGACGGGGTGTCGGACATGTGCCGCTTCCTTATACCCGAGCGTACGCCGCGGGGGGGACCGGGCAGGCGGTGGCGCGGTGGAAGGACGCCCACCGGTGGGGGAAAGACGTTAGAAGCAGGGGTTCCTTTTCGAGCCTCCCGTGAACCCCCACGAATCCGCCCTCCTCGAAGACCTGAACCCGCCCCAGCGCGAGGCCGTGCTGCACGGCGACGGTCCCCTGCTCGTCCTGTCGGGCGCCGGCAGCGGCAAGACGCGCGTCATCACCCGCCGGGTGGCGCACCTGGTGATGGTCCGCCGCGTCTTCCCGTGGCGCATCCTCGCCGTCACCTTCACGAACAAGGCGGCGCGCGAGATGCGCGAGCGCCTCACCCACCTGCTTGGTTCCCAGGCGAACGACCTGGTGGTGAGCACGTTCCACTCGTCGGCGGCCATGATTCTGCGCCGCGAGGCGGAGCACGTGGGGCTCACCCGCTCGTTCGTCATCTACGACGACGGGGACCAGCTCAACGTGGTGAAGCGGGCCATGCGCGACGCGGGCATCGAGGTGCCCATGCAGCCGCGCGAAATCCTGCACCGCATCGACCAGGAGAAGAACGCGGCGCGCCTGCCGCAGCACATGCAGGTGGAGCCGGGGGACGAGCGCGGCCAGCTCATCCGCAAGGTGTACGCGGCGTACCAGGAGCGGCTGCGCACGGCGAACGCGGTGGACTTCGGTGACCTGCTGCTGCTGCTGGTGACGCTGTTCCGCACGCGGCCGGACGTGCTGGAGAACTACCGGCGCCGCTTCCACCACGTGCTGGTGGACGAGTTCCAGGACACCAACCCGGTGCAGTACGAGCTGCTCAAGCACCTGGCGCCGCCCCCGTCGGCGAACCTGGTGGTGGTGGGCGACGACGACCAGTCCATCTACCGCTGGCGCGGCGCCAACGTGGACAACATCCTCAACTTCCCCGAGCAGTACCCGGGCGCGAAGGTGGTGAAGCTGGAGCAGAACTACCGCTCGGACCAGAACATCCTCACGGCGGCGCACGAGGTCATCAGCAAGAACGCGCGCCGCATGCCGAAGAAGCTCTGGTCGGACCGGCAGAAGGGCCAGACGCTGAGCCTGCTGCTCAACCGCGACGAGCGCTCCGAGGCGCAGGAGGTGGCGCGGCAGATTCTGGCGCTCCAGCGGGAGGGCTTCATCAAGTTCTCCAGCATGGCGGTGTTCTACCGGGTGAACGCGCAGAGCCGCGTGCTGGAAGAGGCGCTGCGGCTTGCGCGGGTGCCGTACACGCTGGTGAGCGGGCGCAGCTTCTATGACCGGGCGGAGGTGCGCGACGCGTCCGCGTACCTGCGGCTGATGGTGAACCCGAAGTCGGATGCGGACCTGTTGCGTATCATCAACACGCCGGCGCGCGGCATTGGCGACACCACGGTGGAGCGGGTGACGGACCATGCCAACTCGAAGGGCGTGAGCCTGTACGAGGCGCTGGCGCAGCCGGAGGAAATCCCCGCGCTCAACGCCACGGCGGTGAAGCGGCTGAAGGTCTTCCGCAACCTGCTGGCCTCGCTGGCCGCCTTCGCGCAGGACGCGAAGGACGCGGCGGGCGCGGTGGACCAGATGCTGCGCGAGACGAAGCTGGTGGACACGCTGCAGGCCGAGGGCAGCGACGAGTCCCAGACGCGCGCGGAGAACCTGAAGGAGTTCCTGGGCGCGGCGCAGGAGTTCGATTTGAACCGCGCGGCCGCGGCGGTGCAGGCGGCGCAGAACGCGCCCGCGGAGGTGCCGCCGGAGGTGGACGCGGCGCCGCTGACGGCGGACACGCCTCCGCTGCAGGCGTTCCTGGAGCAGATTTCGTTGGTGGGCGAGGCGGACGCGGAGGTGGGCGAGGGCCGGGTGGCGCTGATGACGCTGCACGCGGCGAAGGGGCTGGAGTTCGACGCGGTGTTCCTCACCGGCCTGGAGGACGGCGTCTTCCCGCACGCGCGCGCGCTGAAGGGCGAGGACCCAGACGACAGCGAGGACATGGCCGAGGAGCGGCGCCTCTGCTACGTGGGCTTCACGCGGGCGCGCAAGCGGCTGTTCGTGAGCCTGGCGCAGTGCCGCTCGCTGTTCGGTGAGCTGCGCTACAACCCGCCCAGCCGCTTCCTGCGGGACGTGCCGCCGGCGCTCTTCGGCATCAGCGAGCAGGACGTGCCCGAGGCTCCCCGCGCCGTCGCGGTGGCGCCGCGCAAGCGCACATGGGACGAGGACGACGGGCCGCGCATCGACCGCTCGTACTCGCAGGCGTCGTCGGACATGGACGGGGTGGGCGGCGACGTGCGCGGCATGCGCGTGCGCCACGAGCAGTTCGGCATGGGCCGCGTGGTGTCCACGGACGGCAGCGGGCCGAATGCGAAGGTGACGGTGGAGTTCGGCGGAGGCGTGGGCCTCAAGCGCGTCATCGCCCGCTTCCTGATTCCGGGGTGAGTCGGGTGCGCCCGAGTGGAGAAGCCGTGGGTTGGAGACCTGCCAGATTTGTGTCTGGTGCCTTCGACCACTTGGCTACCCCTCCATGCAGCGGAGGGGGCTGGATTCGAACCAGCGAAGTCCTGGGCGTGTAGGGCCTCTTCGGCCGGGCGCACTCACAGGGACGCGGTGTCACCTGCGTTCCTGACAGCCGGGCTGCGGGGACATGCGGGCCGTGGCAGATTCGGGGCGACATGGCCCAGGCTCCCTCCCGGCGCGGCAATGCGAAGCGTGAAGCGCTGTTCGCCGAGTTCGCGCATGCGGTGCCGCTCTTCCAGAGCGCCGCCGAGTCCGTCAACGATGCCGCCGGGGCGGTGCTCGCGCTCGGGCGGACCGAGCTCCAGTACCTGGACCGGCTGCGCTACGGGCCCGTCACGGAACCGGAGTTGGCCACCGCCGCGGGCCTGGGGACGCGCGAGCACGCGGCCGTGCTCGACCGGCTGGAGCTGGCGGGCTACGTCCGGGCGCGCTCCGCTGGGGACGCCCGGCGTGAGGCGCGGGTGGAGCTCACCCCGCACGCGCTGGAGTGGATTGAGAGCCTCTGGGGGCCCCTGCGCGACGAGGGCTTCCGTCGCTTCTCCACGTGGCGCACGAGCGACCTGAAGGTGGTGGCCCGCTTTCTCTCCGAGGCGCGGGCCATCCAGGAGGAGCACACGGCCCGGCTCCGTGCGCTCGCGACCGAGCCCGCCTCCAGCCGCCCGAGGCCGAACCGCGCGCGAGGTGGCCTCTCCCCGGCGGCGGTACGGCGCGTCCACCTCTTCGCCGTCGCGCACCTGGACGGCCCGCTCCGGCTGGCCGACCTGGCCGAGCGCGCGCAGCTCAGCCCGTACCACTTCGCGCGGGCCTTCAAGTCCTCCACGGGGGAAACGCCCAGGGCCTACGTGGAGCGGCTGCGCGTGGAGAAGGCGCAGGAGCTCCTCCGAGACCCGGCGCTGCCCCTGGCTGACATCGCGCTCGCGTGTGGCTTCAGCTCACAGAGCCGGCTCACCACCGCCTTCCGCAGGGCCACGGGCTTCACGCCCGCGAGGTACCGCAAGGGCATTGCCGGCGGGGACGGCGCATAGCCGGCGTGCAGACGCGGGGCTGCAGCGGACAGCGGCAACAACGCCGCAAGAACGGGCAATCGCCGGCAAGCGCTGGAAAGAAGCGCCTGGCCGGATGAAGCAAGAGTCGGTGCATCAGGTTCCAGGAGGGAACACGGATGCGCACGAGGAACGGACACGCATTGATAACGGGCTGTGGCATCGCCGGGCCGGTGGTGGCCATGGCGCTGCAGCGCGCGGGCATCGAGTCGGTCATCTACGAAGCCCGGAGCGAGGCCATGGACGAGGCGGGCGCCTTCCTCAACCTGGCGCCCAACGGCGTCAACGTGCTCAAGACGCTGGGGGTCGACGCCCAGGTCCAGTCGGCGGGCTTTCCGTGCGGAGGCATCGCCTTCTGGAATGGAGCGGGGCGGCGCCTCGGGGTGATGGACAACGGGCCCGAGAAACAGCGCTACGGCGCCGCGAGCCTGGTCATCAAGCGAGGCCTGCTGCACCGGGTGCTGCGCGAGGAGGCGCTCCGCCGGGGCATCCGGGTGGAGCTGGGCAAGGCGCTCGAGTCCTTCGACTCCACCGCGGACGGCGTGGAAGCCTGCTTCAAGGATGGCAGCACCGCGAGGGGCGAATTCCTCCTCGGCTGCGACGGCCTGCGCTCTCGCACACGCGAGCTGCTGCTACCGGGAGCCAAGGGCCCCGAGTACACGGGCCAGCTGGGGTGGGGCGGCTTCTCCCGCTGCGCCGTACCTGCTCCGCCCGGAGGGCTGATGCAGATGACCTTCGGCCGGAGGGCCTTCTTCGGCTACTGCGTCGCCCCGTCCGGAGAGGTCTACTGGTTCAGCAACGAGTCCCAGGCCGAGGAGCCCGCGCGAGGCTCGCTGAAGCCCGCCACCGCCGGAGCCTGGAAGGAGCGGCTGCTGGCGCTGCACGGCGATGACGCCGCGCCCATCCCCGACATCATCCGCGCGACGGAGGAGGGCAGCATCTCCTGCTACCCCATCCACGACATTCCCTTCCTGCCACGCTGGCACCAGGGGCGCGTCTGCCTCGTAGGGGATGCCGCGCACGCCACATCGCCGCACGTGGGGCAGGGCGCGTCGATGGCCATGGAGGACGCGCTCATGCTGGCCCGGTGCCTGCGGGACGCCCCGGAGCCGGAGGCCGCCTTCGCCCGCTACCAGGGCCTGCGCAAGGCGCGCGTAGAGAAGCTGACGCGGCAGGCCCGGCGCACCGGCAACACGAAGGGTGCACCCGGCCCCGTCGGCGCCTGGTTCCGGGACAGGCTGCTGCCGCTCTTCCTCAGCCGCGCGGCGGAGGCGAATGCCTGGGTGTACGCCTACAAAGTCGACTGGGACGGCCGTACCGCCTGAGCACCCGGCTCACTTCTCCTCTGGAGGCTTCAGCCGCCACGCCAGCACCCGCCCGTCCAGGCCCAGCACGAAGAACTCGTCCCCCAGCACCACGGGCGGGGTGCGCAGCGGCGTATCCGTGCGCAGCGAGAAGGCGCGCTCCCAGGCCGGCGGCTTCAGCACCAGGAGCCGTCCCTCGCGCCCGCTGGTGGGGACGAGCAGCAACTCCCCGCGAATCGGCGCCACCCGGGTGAGGAGCGGGTCGGGCAGGGGGACTCGCGCCACCTCCTTGCCGCTCTCCCGGGCCAGCCCCAGCAGCACGGGAGTCGGGGCTCCGGCCCCCACCCATAACGTCCCCAGTGCCATGGCCGGCGGCCCGGTGAGGCTGTCGGCCACGGCCTGCTCCCACAGCGGGCTTCCGTCCTTCACCCGGAGGGCCACGAGCCGCCCCGGGCGCGTGCTCACATAGAGCCCGTCCCGCCACGCCTCCAGCCCCACCACGTCCCGCACGTCCCGCGCCCAGGCCTGCGTCCCGTCGGCCGTGGACAGGGCCACCAGTCCTGCATTTCCGCGCGCCACCACCAGGAGCCCCTCCGCCAGGACGGGGGCCGGAAGGCCGCGAGGGGTGTCCGGCGCGGGCTCGGTGGCCTTGGGCGCGGGGTGCCGCCACCGCACCTTCCCCGTGTCCACCGCGTGCGCCCGCACGGCGCCGTCCGGGGCCACGAAATACACGGAGGTCCGGGTCTCATCCACCACGGCAGGAGTGAGGACGGGGGGCTCGCCGGTGAGGCGCCAGCGCTCCGCGCCGTCGTCCAGCCCCAGCCGCACCACGTCCCCCGCCACCGTGCCCACGATGACGCTGTCGCCGACCACCACGGGCCGGGCGGCCACCTCCCGGCCGAGCGACACCCGCCACACCACGCGTCCGTCCCGGTCCAGGCGCACCACGGCGCCGGCCTCGTTGCCGGTGATGACGCCATCCGCCAGGGCGACCAGCCCGGCGCGCGAGGAGGCGTCGGTGGAATGGCGGAAGGCCGTGTCCGCCGGCTCCCGGCAGCCCACGGCCACCACCAATGTCACCGCCAGGGCGGGCAACAGGGGCATGCATGGACAGGCGCGGGGCGACATGGTTTGGAGGATGGCGCAAGGAAGGAACTTCGACCATGCCTACCATTCGTGAAGACGAGTTTCCCAACGCGACCGGCATCCCCTCCTCCGCCCGGCGGACGGACTTCGTGCCGCCCCCGACGCTGGCGGTGACGGAGGAGCTGCTCCTCGCGCTGCCCAAGACGGACCTGCACTGCCACCTCGACGGCTCCATGCGGGTGAAGACGATTCTGGAGCTGGCCGAGCAGCAGAAGGTGAAGCTGCCCGCGGACACCGAGGACGGCCTGGCCAAGGCCATCCACATGGGCGAGGTGTGCAAGAGCCTGGAGGAGTACCTCGTCGCCTTCGACGTGACGCTCTCCGTGCTCCAGACGGCGGACGCCCTCTACCGCTCCGCGTACGAGCTGGCGGTGGACGCCGCCGCGGAGAACGTGCGCTGGCTGGAGGTGCGCTACTCGCCCGCGCTCCACCTCCAGAAGGGCCTGAAGATGACCACCGTCATCGACTCGGTGCTGGAGGGCCTGCGCGCCGCCAAGCGCGAGACGGGCATCAAGTGCGGCGTCATCGTCTGCGGCATCCGCCACATCAACCCGCAGACGTCCATGCGGCTGGCCGAGCTGTCCGTGGCCTACAAGAACCGGGGCGTCATCGGCTTCGACCTCGCCGGCGCCGAGGCCAGCTTCCCCGCCAAGGACCACCGCGACGCCTTCCAGCTCATCCTCAAGAACAACGTCAACTGCACCGCGCACGCGGGCGAGGCCTACGGCCCCGAGTCCATCTCCCAGGCCATCCACAACCTGGGCGCGCACCGCATCGGCCATGGCACGCGGCTGCGCGAGGACGGGGATTTGCTCAACTACGTCAACGACCACCGGATTCCGCTGGAGGTCTGCCCGACGTCCAACGTGCAGACGGGCGCGGTGTCCAGCCTCTCGGCGCACCCGCTGAAGTTCTACTTCGACTACGGCCTGCGGGTGACCATCAACACCGACAACCGCCTCATCACCGACACCACGGTGACGAAGGAGCTGTGGGTGGCGCACAAGGAGCTGGGCCTGTCGCTGGAGGACCTGGTCACCATCCTCGTCTCCGGCTTCAAGAGCGCCTTCCTCCCGTTCCGCGAGAAGCAGGACATGCTGCGCGCGGTGAACCAGGAGATTGCGACCACGCTGGCCGCCTTCGACAAGAAGCGGACGGCGATGAAGCAGCCGGCGTGATGGCGTAGCTTCCGGCTCGGTGTGCGCGCCAGCCGCCGTGCGTGGCGCCAGCGAAGGAGACGACACGTGGACCTGGAGCTCGGTGGCAAGGTGGTGCTGGTGACGGGGGGCTCGGACGGGCTGGGGGCGGCGGTGGCCCGGAGGCTCGTCCGGGAGGGCGCGAAGGTGGCGCTGTGTGCCCGGGGCGTGGAGCGCCTGGAGGCCACCGCGGAGTCCCTGCGCGCCGAGGGCGGGGACGTGCTCACCGTCCAGGCCGACGTGTCCAAGGCCTGGCAGGTGGAGCACTTCGTGGACGCGGCGCACGCGCGCTTCGGGCGGGTGGACGCGCTGGTGAACAACGCCGGCTCCGCGGCCGCGCGGCCCTTCATGTCGGTGACGGACGTGGAGTGGGAGGAGGACCTCAACCTCAAGCTCCTCGCCGCCGTGCGCGCCTCGCGCCAGGCGCTCCCGTTCATCCGCGAGTCCGGCGGGGGCTCCATCATCAACGTGCTGGCGATTTCCGCGAAGACGCCGGGCGCCCACTCCACGCCCTCGTCGGTGTCCCGCGCGGCGGGCATGGCGCTGACGAAGGCGCTGTCGAAGGAGTTCGGCCCGCACGGCGTCCGGGTGAATGCCGTGCTGGTGGGCATCATCGAGAGCGGCCAGTGGGTGCGCCGGGCCCAGGAGGTGGGCAAGCCGGTGGAGTCCTTCCAGACGGAGATGGCGCGCCACGCCGGCATCCCCCTGGGCCGGGTGGGCAGGGCCGAGGAGTTCGCGGACCTCGTCGCCTTCCTGCTGTCCCCCCGGGGCGGCTACATCAGCGGCGCGGCCATCAACGTGGACGGCGGCCTGTCCGCCGCCGTGTAGCGCCGCGCCCCCTGTCAGGAATCCTCCCCGCTCCCGTCCGTGCACGGTGAGGACGGCCTTGCGCCGTTCCGGCGACCGCGGCTGCTGAACCCTGGTCCCCCTATCTCTCCGTCACGTCCCCCTGGTGCCGTGCATGCGTGCGCGCGCCGGGGCATTCCTGAGCTGGGTCATGCAGCCGAAACTGAATCGGCTCCTGCGGGCGCTTGCCCGTGAGGGGCTCGAGGTGACCTATGACGGTCGCCTCTACTCCGTGCGCCTCCTGGACGACGCGAATGCGCCGCCCGCCGAGGTGCTCCTCCCGCCGGACCTGCCCGTGGAGGGCAAGGCCTTCCGGCAACTCGCCAACCTCGCCGCCCTGAAGCACCCGGGCGGTGGCCAGGTGCTGCGCGTGCGCGCCACCCCCGACTTCCACCCCGGCGACTCCGGTGTGGCCATCGGCTCGGTGCTGCACACGCGGGGCCTGGTCGTTCCCGGTGCCATCGGCACCGACATCAACTGCGGCATGCGACTGCACGTCGCGGACCTCTCCGTGGACACCTTCCTCGCGAAGCGGGACGCCTTCGTGGAGCGGATGAAGGGCCACTACTTCTACGGCACGCGGGATGTCGCCATGTCCTCGCGTGCCTCGGAAGCCCTGCTGCGCGACGGCATCCCCGGCTGGCTGCTGGAGACGCTGGAGCGCCCGCTGGGGTGCACGGCCAGGGCGGACCTGAAGCAGCTCGACGCGGAGGTGGACCGTATCCACCTGGGCGGAGGGCTGCGGGGCAACCCGTCCTGGGCGCCCGACATCTTCACCCGCGAGGGCGTGGTGCGCGACGCGGGGCTGGCCACCGTCGGAGGGGGTAACCACTTCGTCGAGGTGCAGCGCGTGGAGGCCGTGGAGGACCGGGCGCGGGCCTGGCAGTGGGGTGTGCGCGAGGGACAGCTCGCGTTCATGATTCACTCCGGCAGCCGCGACGTGGGCAAGCACGTGGGCGTGGCCTGGCAGGAGCGGGCGCGCAAGGCGTGGCCCGCGGGCCAGCCCTTCCCGGACAGCGGCATCCTCCCGCTGGGGGACGAGCGGCTGGTGGCCGAGTACCTGGAGGCGGAGGCCACCGCGGCCAACTACGCCTTCCTCAACCGGCTGCTGCTGGCGGAATTGCTGCGCCAGACGCTGCGCGAGCTGTTCGGCGAGGTGGAGGCCCCGCTCGTCTACGACGTGCCGCACAACCTCACGCTCCCGTACGAGGGCGGGTGGCTGGCGCGCAAGGGCGCATGCCCGGCGGGGGCGGAGCAGCCCGTCATCATCCCCGGCTCCATGGGGGCCACGTCCTTCCTCATGGTCGGGTGTGGCGACGCGAAGTCCCTGGAGTCCGCGTCCCATGGGGCAGGGCGGGCGCGCTCGCGCTTCAGCATGTCGCGCGGCGGGGCGGACCACAGCGAGGCGGCGCTGGGCCTCACCGGGGTGGACTGCATCAGCCTGAGGGCGGAGCGGCGGGTGGAGGAGGCGCCCGCGGCGTACAAGCCCATCCGCCCGGTGGTGGACTCGCAGGTGGAGGCCGGCATCGTCCGCGAGGTGGCGCGGCTGGCGCCCCTGCTGACCTTCAAGGCCTGAGAGTGGTCCGGGGCCGGTAGATCGGCCCCGGAAGCGTCCGCTGTCCGGCGGACACGTCATTTCACTTGGCGTGCCCGCCGTTCTCCGGGTGGAATGCCTCCGCCCGGGCCGGTGCCCGCGCACCACCCGTGGCATTCGCATTCGACGGAAGAGGGGAACATGGAGAACAACTTCGGCTCACCGATGTCGCCCGGAGGCTCGCCCGCGCAGGCGCGCGAGGCCGTCTCGCTGCCCGCCATCCTGCTGATGGTGACCTCGGCGCTGACGTTGCTCTACGGCCTCGTGAGCCTCGTCACCCCCGGTGACGCGGAGCAGATGGCGAAGCTGCAGGAGATGATGCAGGACCCCCAGATGGAGCCGATGCGGGGGTTCTTCGAGTTCCTCACGTCGACGGGCGGGCGCCTGGCCATCTCGCTGCCGTACATCGTCCTCAACGGCCTCGTCTTCCTGGGCGCGCTGAAGATGCGCGGCCTCCAGAGCTACGGGCTGGCGACGACGGCCGCCATCCTCGCGCTCGTCCCCTGCTGCGGCCCCTGCGGCTGCTTCGGCATTCCCCTGGGCATCTGGGCGCTGGTGGTGCTGCGCAAGCCCGAGGTCCGCTCCGCCTTCACCTGAGCCGCGGCCTTCAGCGCGCGGCCGGCTCCTCCCGCAGGGCGGAGGCCGGCCGCCGCTTCTGCATCCTCACGCACGCCAGCTGCACGTCGGGCGTGAGCGGGCGCCGGGCCGCGTGCATCCACACGTAGCCATGGCGCCGGTAGAAGGCCTCCGCGTTGAGGCTGGCGTCCAGGCCGAGCAGCGGCACCCCTTCGCTCCACGCCACGGACTCCAGCGCCGCCAGCAGGGTGGAGCCCACGCCCTGGCCCACCTCGTCCGGCACCACGTAGAGCGCCTCCAACTCCCCCGCGCGCGTGTCCACCTGGCCGAAGCCCACCAGCTTCCGGCCGCGCTCGGCCACCAGCACCGTGCGGGGCCTGTCCGGCCGCAGGTAGCCCTCCGGCCGGAGCAGCCGCACCCAGGTGGCCACCTCGTGCGGCGCGTACACACCCCGGCAGTGCGCCTCCACCGCCTGCGTGTGGATGCGCCACAGGGTGCGCCGGTCCGGCTCCCTCGCTGGCCTGAGGTGGAGGCCCCCCGCCGCACCCATGGCGTCCCTCAGGTCACCTTCATGCCCTTGGGGATGACCACCACCCCGCCCGGCGTGACGTGGAAGCGTCGCTTGTCCTCCACCGGGTCGTAGCCAATCGTCGTCCCCTGCGGAATCTCCACGTTCTTGTCGATGATGGCCCGGCGGATGCGGCAGCGCCGGCCGATGGTGACGTTCTCGAAGAGGAGCGAGTCCTCCACCTCCGAGTACGAATTCACGCGCACCTTCGGGGACAGCACCGAGCGATTCACGTGGCCGCCGGAGATGATGCAGCCCTCCGCCACCAGCGAGTCCGTGGCGTGGCCCACGCGCTTGTTCTCCTTGTCCGCGAAGACGAACTTGGCCGGCGGGTAGTTGTTGGGCTGCGTGTGGATGGGCCACCGGTCGTTGTACAGGTTGAACACCGGGTCCACCTGCACCAGCTCCATGTTGGAGTCGTAGTAGACGTCGATGTTCCCCACGTCCCGCCAGTAGCCGCGCTCCTTCTCCTCCTGCCCGGCAATCTCGTTCTGGGCGAAGTCGTACACGTACACCGGCGCCGTCTTGTACAGCTCGCTGATGATGGACTTGCCGAAGTCGTGCGCGCTCGTCTCGTTCGCCGCGTCGCGCACCACCTCCTGCACCAGCACGTCCGTGGTGAAGAGGTAGTTGCCCATGGAGGCCAGGCACATCTTCGGGTTGCCCGGCATGGGCGGCGGATTCTTGGGCTTCTCCAGGAACTGGAGCATCCGCCCGTCCGGCCCCACGTCGATGATGCCGAACTCGCGCCCCTGCTCAATCGGGACGGGAATCGCGGCCACCGTGCACGCCGCCTTCTTCGCGCAGTGGAAGTCCAGCATCTGCCGCGTGTCCATCCGGTACACGTGGTCCGCGCCGAAGACGAAGATGTGGTCCGGCTCCTCGTCGGTGATGATGTTGAGGTTCTGGTAGATGGCGTCCGCGCTGCCCTTGTACCAGTCCACGCCCGTGCGCATCTGCGCCGGCACCGCTTCCACGTAGTGGCCCAGGAAGGCCGTCATCCGCCACGCCCGGGACAGGTGGTTGTTCAGCGAGTCGCTCTTGTACTGCGTCAGCACCTTCATCCGGTACACGCCGGAGTTCGCGAAGTTGGAGAGGACGAAGTCGATGATGCGGTAACGGCCACCGAACGGCACCGCCGGCTTCGCGCGCTCACGGGTGAGCGGCTCCAGGCGGGTTCCCGCACCTCCTGCCAGAATCATCGCCAGCACTTTGGACATAGGCCGCCGACGTTAACCGTCCGCCTCCGTCCGACAAGGGCACACGTGCCCGCTCGCCCGCCTTCGTTGAGTGCCGAACCGCCTGTTCAGGTCGGCCGTCCTCACGAGAGGCGCCGGATGTGGGAGAAACGCGCCGTCGGGGGTTCCCGGGGGCCCCGGGCGACAGACGGGGGCAGGCGGGTTGCGCGGCTTCCCCGGAGAGGGGCGGGCTGCTAGCCTTCCCTCGCGATGTCCGGAGACGAAACCCGCGTTACCAAAATCTCCACGCTCAAGGACGTGAGCTCCGAGCGCAGCACCGAGTGCTGCCTCGTGCAGATTCACGGCCCCGAGCTGGGCAAGAAGTACCTCATCGACTCCGAGCTCACCATCGGACGAGACCAGGGCAACCACATCTGGGTGGACCTGGACAACGTCTCACGCCGGCACGCACGCGTCCGCGGCCACGGGGGACGGATGTTCGTGGAGGACCTGGGGTCCACCAACGGCACCTACCTGAACGACCAGGAGGTGCTGCAGGCCTCGCCGCTGCGCAGCGGGGACCTCATCAAGGTGGGGGGCTCCATCTTCAAGTTCCTCGATGGCGACAACATCGAGACCCAGTACCACGAGACCATCTACACGCTGACGATTGCCGACGGCCTCACCGGCATCAACAACAAGCGCTACTTCCTCGAGTACCTCGAGAAGGAGATGGGGCGCTCCGCGCGCTACCAGCGCTCGCTCACGCTGATGATGTTCGACATCGACCACTTCAAGCAGATCAACGACGTCCACGGCCACCTGGCCGGGGACTACGTGCTGCGTGAATTGGCCCAGTCCATCAAGCGCATGGTGCGCCGCGAGCAGTGCTTCGCCCGCTACGGCGGCGAGGAGTTCGCCCTCGTCATGCCCGAGGACGGGCCCGACAAGGCGCGCGTGTTCGCGGAGAAGATTCGCCGGTTCATCGCGGAGAAGGCCTTCGTCTACGACGAGAAGGAGATTCCCGTCACCATCTCCATTGGCGTGGCGGAGATGACGCAGGACATGACGGAGCCCGCGCACTTCATCAAGGTCGCGGACGCCAACCTGTACAAGGCGAAGAAGACGGGCCGCAACCGGGTGGTGGGCTAGGCCGTGGCGAAGCAAGCGGGCCCCTCCGCCTTCGCGCGGCTGCTGCTGGTGCTGCTGGGCCTGGGCTTCCTGGGCGCGGCCTGGGTATGGAGCCACCGCTCCGAGCCCTGGGCCGCGCGCCTCGTGGAGGACGCGCGGGGCCAGGTCGGGCGCTGAGCGGCGGGCCCCGCGGTACTTCAGGTGCCTTCGCGCAGGTCGCCCAGCCGGCCCTTGGTGCCCGGCAGGGCCTGGGGCGGCATCTTCCCGTAGATGTGCTGCACCGTCTCGCTGAGCGTCTCGTGGATGTCGCGCGCGCGGAAGCCCAGCTCGGCCTCCGCCTTGGACGCGTCCAGCCAGAACCAGTGCTCGCCAATCTCCACTTCCTGCGGGTCCAGCACGGGCTTGGTGCCGCGCACCTTCGCCCAGCGCTCCAAGAGCTTGCTGCCCAGCACGTTGACCTGCGAGGGCAGGCGCAGCCGGGGCGCGGGCACGCCGGTGATGCGCTCCAGGCGCTTGAAGAAGTCCACCATGGACAGGTTCACGCCCATGAGGTGGCGGCCGTAGATTTCGCCCCGGGTGAGCGCGTTGACGAAGGCGTCCGCCGCGTCGCGCGCGTCCACGAAGGAGATGCCGCCGCCCGGCATGGCCGGAATCTCCTGGTTGAGGAACTTCACCACCGTCCACGTGGAGGACAGCCTGTCGTCTCCCGGCCCCATCAGCAGGCTGGGGTTGAGCACCACGAGGGGAATGGCGTGCTTGCGGCAGTACTCCAGCGCCAGCTTCTCCTCGTAGATTTTGGACAGGTAGTACGGCCAGCGTCCCACCACCGTAATCGGGTAGTCGTCGCTCTCGGTGCCGACATGCTCCTCCTTCGACACGGCGATGGTGCCGGAGGTGGAGGCCAGCACCACGCGCTTCACGCCGGCCTCGCGCACGTCGCGCAGCAATTCGCGCGTGCTGTCCACGTGCAGCTCGAACATCTTCCGCGCGTCCTTCTGCTGGAAGGAGACGAGCCCCGCCAGGTGGTAGACGGCGTCCACGCCCGCCAGCGCGCGGCGCACCGCGTCCCGGTCCTTCAAGTCACCAGGGGCGTACTCCGCGCCCGCGTAGGCCGTGCCCGAGGGCTTCGAGCGGCCGATGAGCCGCACCGAGTGCCCCGCCGTCAAGAGCCGCGGCACCAGGTGCGAGCCGAGGAACCCCGTGCCTCCCGTTACGAGCAGCTTCACGAGTCCTTCCCTCCGGTGGAGGCGCGGGTGAGCGCCGTCGACGTCGGCTCCTGCGCGTTGAGGTCCAGCACCCGGCCGGCCTTGAGCGCGCGCATCGCGTCCTCGGCGATGCGGGTGGCGTAGCGGTAGCCTTCCGAGCGCGCCATGCCCTGCACGCGCGCGCGCAGCGTCTCGTGCCCCAGCACCGGGCCGATGTGCACCTCGAGGTTCTTCGACTTGGGGAACACCGTGCCCTTGGGCAGCGCGTCGAAGGCACCCTCGATGTAGAGCGGCAGCACGTCCACGCTGTAGGTGAGGGCGAGGTAGCCCAGCGTGGACTTGAACTCCAACAGCTCCCCGGTGGTGGAGCGCGTGCCCTCCGGGAAGATGAGGACGTTGTAGCCCTGGCGCAGGGCCTCGCCCGCCATGCGCAGCGACTCGCGCAGCGAGCCCTGCCGTTCAATGGGAATCAGGTTGGTGAAGTTCTCGAACCACGCACGCTTGAGCGGCGTGTTGAAGAAGTAGTCGCGCGCCGCCAGCGACACCAGCCGCTCGCCCTGGTCCCCCAGCGCCACGCGCACCAGCCCCGCGTCCAGGTGGCTGGAGTGGTTGGCGATGACGAGGAAGTTGCGGTTCTGCGGGATGAAGGGCTTGCCCGTTATCTTGGTGTCGAAGACGCCGCCGTAGAGCACCTTCTGCCCGAAGGCGAGGAGCTGACGGCCCACGTCTGCGACGACTTCGGGCACCGGAATCTCCACCTCCTCCGCGCGCGCGTTCTCCTTGCTGATGTCCTTCGCCCGCGTCTCCACCGTGGGGCGCTTGCCGGACGCCAGCACCACCTTGCGCAGGTCCTCCACCGTCTGCACCTGCGTCAGGTCTTCAATCGCGGGCAGCGGCACCCCGGCGCCCTCCAGGGCCGACGACAGCTCGGTGAGCATCAGCGAGTCGAAGCCGAGGTCTCCCGTGAGCAGCGCGTCCGGCCGCACGTCCGTCACCGGCCGGTGGCACACCTCGGCGATGAGCGGGTAGAGCCAGTCGCCCACGCCGCCGGTGCCGGGGTTGGCCACCTTCTCGCGCGCCTTGCTGGCGCTGGCGGCCATGCGCTCCAGCCGCTGCAGCTCCTCCACCACCTGCTTGCGCTTCACGCTGCGCTTGGCGGTGCGCGGCAGCTCGCCGTCCCACAGCCGCAGCACCTTCACCCGGCGGTAGAAGGGCATGTCCGCGCTCACCTTGCGGAAGTGCTCCTCCACCTCGCGCCGCACCTCTTCACGCGGGCGCTCGACGTAGTCCGGCACGCACAGGCACGCCACCTTCTCGCCGCCCGCCTCGTCGGGCAGCCCGACGATGGACAGTTCCTTGATGTGCGGGTGGTCCTGGTACAGCTCCTCCAGCTCGTCCGGGTAGATGTTCTTCCCGTTGTGGTCGATGATGACGTCCTTCGCTCGGCCGACGAGGTACAGCCGGCCCTCCGCGTCCAGACGCCCCAAGTCACCGGTGTGGAGCCACCCCTCCTTGAGCACCGCGTCCGTGGCCTCGCGGTCCCCGAAGTAGCCGGGCATGACGTTGGGGCCCTTGGCGAGCACCTCGCCCAGCCCGTCGTTGTCCGGGTTGGCGATGCGCAGCTCGATGCCGGGCAGCGGCCGGCCCACCGTCCCGGCCTGGCGCTTGTTGCCGGGCTCCGTCACCGACAGCACCGGCGCGGACTCCGTCAGGCCGTAGCCCTCGGTGATGTTGAAGCCCAGCTCGTGGAAGGCCTTGTGCACTTCATCCGGCAGCGCCGAGCCGCCCGACACGAGCACCTTGATGCGGCCGCCGAACTTGCGGTGCACCGGCCAGAACAGCAGCTTGCCCAGGTTGATGTTGCCCCGGTTGCGCAGCTCGCCGTGCGTGGCCATCAGCGCCTTGAGCGCCTGCTCCACGAAGGGCGGCTTGCTGGCGAACTCCTGCGTAATCTTGCGGTGCAACAGCTGCCACAGCGCGGGCACGCCCACCATGGCGGTGATGCGGCCCGTCTCGAACACGTCGCCCAGCCGGTCCGACGTCAGCTCGTCGATGTACGTGATTTCCGCCCCGCGCCAGAACGGGGTGAGGAAGCCGGAGGAGAACTCGAAGGTGTGGTGCAGCGGCAGCACCGACAGCACGCCGTCACCCACGCCGATGTCGAACACGCCGGCCAGCTTCGCCACCAGCGAGGCGAAGTTGCGGTGGGTGAGCATGACGCCCTTGGGCGTGCCCGTGGTGCCGGAGGTGAAGATGATGCTCGCCAGGTCGTCCGCGGACGCCGACTTCTTCACCGGGCCGATGCGGTCCGGGTGCGCCGGGTCGCCCGTCATCGCCTCCGCGAGGCTCGCCACCGTGACGCCGTCGCCCAGCGCGGTGACCAGGCCGGGGAAGTCCTGGGCCGCGTCCTCGGACAAGAGGCACGCGCGCGCCTCCGCCCGGCGGGAGATGTTGAGCAGCTCCGCCTCGCTCAGGCCCGGGTCCACCGGCACGGCGGTGGCGCCCGCGCGGAGGATGCCGAAGTAGCAGATGCCCCACTCGGGCCGGTTCTCCGACACCAGCAGCACGCGGTCGCCGTGCTTGATGCCCTTGCCCAAAAGGAAGCTGCCCACGCGCGACGCGTAGCGGTGCACCTCGCCGAAGGTGAAGCGCTCCTCGCGCTCGCCCACCACCATGCGGAAGGCCACCCGGTGCCGGTACGCGTGCACCGTCGCCTCCAGCAGCTCCAGCAAGTCGCGGTGCGCGGGGATGACGGTGCGCTTCTCGCGCTCCTCCTCCAGGCCGGGGAACACCCACTTCTCCAGGCCGGGCAGGTGCGTCTCCATGAAGTACGCGCGCCAGTCGATGTGCTCGGGGGCCCAGGGGACCTTGAGCCGGTCCGCGTGCGCCATGCGCGTGTAGACGGAGCGCGTGTTGTCGCAGCGGAAGACGTACCGGTTCTCGTAGAGGAAGGGGAGGAACAGGTCCGTGAGGGCGATGAGCCCCTGGTTCTGCTGCTCCACGTCGTCCAGCGACACCTTCGCCTTGTCCAGCATGGCCTGCACGCCGGGCGCGCCCCACGCGGGCCGCACCTCGTCGATGGCCTTCTTCAGGAACTTCGCGCCGCGCACCAGCATGGGCGCGCTGAACAGCTCGAACTCCTTCTTGCTGACGGGCTGCGGCTCCAGGCGCGAGCGCAGCGAGTTCATCAGCGCGTTGCCCGTCTCGCGGTTGCGGTAGTAGCGCCGCCGGTACAGGCCCACCAGCTCCACGGAGCGGCTGGCGTAGAACGGATTCACGTCACCGGAGGCCAGGTGGTAGACGCGCCGCTCCTCCACCTCCATGGTGTGCGCGGTGATGCCGATGGTGGCCCCGGCCACCTGGTCCACCGGGATGATGTCCAGGATGGTGCTCTCACCGGCGGGGATGCCGCCCGGCCCCTTGATGCCCGCGAAGGCCAGCGGCGCCGAGGTCGTGAAGCCCTCGTTCCACCCGGGGAAGGGGAAGTGCATCGCGCTCTCGACGATGGAGGGCCGCACAATCGCGTAGCGCAGCCCCGGCGTGCTCGCGAGCACCTGCTCGCCCAGGGACTTCGTGTACGTGTACGTGTTGGGCCAGCCCCAGTGCGCGGCGCGCTCCATGCCGGCGCGCACCAATTCGCCGCTGAGCCACAGCTTGCGCTCGCGGCCCACCGCCAGGCGCAGCGTCTTCTCGTCGTTGACGTCGCGGCCTTCCTCGGCCAGCCGGTCCAACGCCTTCTTGCGGAAGGTGGACGTGAGGGCCTTGTCGTCGGCCTGCTCGCGCAGGCGGGCGACGATGCGCTCCGCGTCCGCCAGCTCCTGCTCCAGGCTGAAGTCGCGCCCGTCCAGCTCGTCCCGGCGGGGGAAGTAGCCGCGGACCTCCTCGTCCTCGAAGACGAGCCCGTCGCGGTTGCCCGCCACGAAGGCGGTGGACATGTGCACCAGCGGCACGCCCCAGCGCACCGCCAGCTCCGCGGCGTACTTCACGCCGTGGGTGTTGACGTTGAGGCCCACCTCCAGCGACGGGTTGAAGGACACCAGGCCCGCGCAGTTGATGAACGCGTGCACCTTGCCGGTGAGCTCCGCCACCTGGGCCTCTTCCAGGCCCACCCACGGGTCGGTGATGTCGCCGTCCAGCACCTGGCACTTCTTCTGGATGAACTCCAGGGCCCCCGCGTCGCCGTACGCGTCGCGCAGCGGCTGGAAGGGCTCGCTGGTGGCCACCTTGTCGAAGAAGCGCCGCTCGGCGGAGGCCGCGCTGCCCTTGCGGACCAGCACGTACACCTTGTCCAGCTCCTGCCCGTACCGGTGCAGCAGCATGGACAGCGTCACCTTGCCCACGAAGCCGGTGGAGCCCGCGAACAGCAGGCGCTTGCCGGTGAAGACGCGGGAGACGTTCAGCTCGGGAAGCTGCGGCTGACTCATGACCGGCCTCACTTCACGTCCACCATCACCGTGGGCGCAATCCGCAGCAGGCTGATGGTGGCCGAGCGGCCCATGAAGCCGCGCGCCTCTTCAATCGCCTCGGTGAGGGTGTCGGTGCGGTCCCAGCCCATCAGGGCCGGGACGTGGTTGTTCTCCGCGCCCGCGACGATGACCTTGCCCACGTGCTGGCGGCCATTCTCGCCCCAGTACCACATGTAGAAGGGGTGCACGCCGTGGTAGGCGTTGCCCTTGCGGTACAGGTGCACGTAGCTGGGGTTCTCCGCGAACTCCTTCTCGTACTTGTGCTCCAGCTTCATCGAGTCGCGCGTCTCCGGCAGCAGCCGGTTGAAGAACTCGATGTAGCTGGGGTGGTGCTCGGGGTCGAACTCGTCGTAGGCCGGGTGCAGGAGAATCAGCACGCCGCCCTTCTTCACCAGCGGCACGCCGCGGTTCAGGTTGTAGAAGTAGCCCAGCCCCATCACCTGCACGAGCAGCGGGTTGAGGATGGAGTTGACGCTGTACGGCGAGATGAAGGGGATGGGGAAGATGACGATGTCGCTCTGCCCCTCCACCGGCACCACGTACTGCTTCCAGCTCGTCTCCAGCGTCTTCTGGTGCGCCGGCTCGGTGGCCCCCGCGTACACGCCCGTGACGTCGTAGGGCGCCGGAATCGCGTTGAGCACCTTGCGCGCCGCCGCGCGCGGCATCTTCGACAGCGCGTAGCGCATGGCCTGGAACTTCAGCCGGTCCCCTTCCGTGTAGTCCTCCTCGCGCTTGGCGAGGAAGTCCACGGGCGCGCCGAACATGCGGTTGTTCAGCGAGGTCTCGATGTGGAAGACCTTCAGGTGCTTGTCGATGTTGCGCCCGATGCGCTCGTTGCTCTTGTAGAGCGCGCTCGCCTTCGGCTCCATGTAGGAGTCCGACTCGCGGATGGTCTTCGGGTTGTGGTGGTGGCGCAGCGAGGCGTAGTTGGACACGCCGGTGCCCATGGACTTGTGCCCGCCATTCATGGGCACGAAGTTCACATTCACGTAGATGATGAGGTCGCTCTCCGCCACGCGGCGGTTCACCGACACCTCCTCACCGTGCGAGGTGCGCTCCAGCGCGACGATGCCGTCCGGGTCCTCGGCGTCGTGGTTGTAGTACCGGTCCGGGTAGTACGCGTCGTAGATCTTCTGCCCCACCATGCGCCGCATCTCCGCTTCCGTCATGCGGCGGTGCAGGGCGTTGGCGATGACGAGGTGGATGTCGTCCACGCCGCTGTCGGCGGCCAATTCCAGCACCACCTCCAGGATGGACTGGCGCACGTCCGGCGTCACCATGGGCGGCAGCGGCACGCTGATGTCGTCGATGACGCACGTCAGGCGCATGCCCGGCTTGAGCAGCGCGTGCAGCGGCTCCATGCCCTCCGGGTGGTTGATGGCCCAGCGGATGGCGGCCTTGACGTTGGGCACGCCGGCCAGCGGGGGGCGGGGGAAGATGACCCGCGTACCCACGGGCAGGTCTTCCTGCAGGAAGCCCTCACCGTAGAAGAGCGCCCGCGGGGGGCTGCCCTTCTCCGTGATGACCACCTGGCTTTCCTCGTCGTACAGCTTCTGGAGCGTCTTGAACGGGCGCATGGGGAACGGGGCCTACTTGAGGTCGAGGATGGGCCAGTTGTACGCGCGCGCGATGGAGCGCAGGCGCATGTCCGGATTCACGGCGGTGGGACGGCCCACCACCGCGAGCATCGCGTAGTCGGAGGCACTGTCGGAGTAGCCGTGGCACTGCTCCAACGCCAGGCCCTCCTTCACGCAGTAGGCGCGGATGGCGTTGGCCTTGTTCGCGCCTTCGATGATGGGCGGAATCACCTTGCCGGTGGCCTTGCCGCCCACGAACTGCATCTTGTTGGCGATCATGTCGTCCACGCCCAGGTGGCGGGCGAGCGGGCGCATGGTGAAGTCCAGCGCCCCGGTGACGAGCACCACCTTGCACCCGCTGCGGCGGGCCTGGTCGATGAGGTCCTGGGACTGCTCGAAGAGGGCCGGCTGCAGCACGTCCTCGAACATGTCCTGGGCAATGGTGACGAGCCGGTCTTCACTCAACCCCGCGTAGTAGCGGTAGAAGAACTCGTTGAACGTCTTGCGGTTGACGACGTCCATGACGCCGAACAGGGGCACGCTGACGGCGGTGCTCAGCGTCCTTCCGGCGATGCCCAGGACCGAGCCACGGTTCATCGCGTAGTACGCGTAGACGTGGACGACGTTCGTCTTCACGAGCGTCCCGTCGACATCGAAAAAGGCAGCTTTCGCGGGCATGGGGGCAGCGGGCTTCCTGACACTCCTGGGGGGGTGTGGTCAACGATGGGAAATCTCTACAACCAGCCCTGTTGGCGGTACCACTCCGCGCTGCGGCGGATGGAGTCGCCCAGGTCGCGCCGTGGGTGAAAACCGAGCATGCGCTCGGCCTTGGCCCCGGAGCACGTCCAGGCGGGGGCGAGCAGCTGCCTCGCCAGCTTCCGGTTCAGGGGCAGCTTCCGGCCCGTCACCCGGGACACGCCGTCCGCCGCCGAGGCCAGGGCCTGGAGCACCCCGGGGCTCAGACGCACCGTGCGGGGGTGCAGCCCCAGGGCCTTCGCCCCCAGGTCCTGCACCGCTTCCAGGGTGAGGGGGCCGCCGGGGCCCGCGCAGAAGAAGGCCTCGCCCAGCGCCTGGGGGTGCCCGGCCTGGAGGAGCATCAGGTCCACGACGTCCTCCACGTCCACCATGGTCAGCGGGCGGGGGCCGCCCTTGAGCTCCAGGCGGATGCCCTTCACCGCCAGCTTGAAGAAGGTGAGGTTCTCCCGGTCACCCGGGCCGAGGATGCGCGGGGGGCGCGTCACCGTCACCGGCAGCCGGTCGTTATATGAAAAAGCGATGCGCTCCGCCTCCGCCTTGCTCTCGCCGTACCACTCGTGGGGGTGGAAGGCGTCCTCCTCCACATGGGGGCGGGTGGGGGAGGAGGGACCCATGGCGGCCAGCGAGCCGGCCAGCACCAGCCGCGGCCGGTGTCCGGTGGCCACCATGGCGTCGCACAGGTGGCGGGTGCCCTCCGCGTTGACGCGCATGAAGTCGTCTCGCGTCGCGCCGCGTCGCGCGCCCGCGAGGTGGAAGACGACGTCCTGGTCCGCCACGGCGGGGGCCAGCGAGGCGGGCACCGTCACGTCTCCGTCCACGCGCTGATAGGTGACGCCGGCCAGCGCGGAGGCGTCTCCTCCAGGGCGCAGCAGGCACGTCACGGTGTCCCCGCGCGCCGCCAGGGCTTTCGCCAGCCAGGCTCCGAGGAAGCCTCCGGCACCGGTGATGAGGGCTTTCATGGGCGATTCATCCAAAAAAACACACCACGTCCGCAAGGAGAATCCCCTGCGGATGTCCTCTTCTCCTCCGAGCAGCCGACTGCGGCGGAGCCGGTTTGTCGGGCTCCGGAAGCGTTCCCAAGCCTATTTCCCGAGGAGAAACGCGCTCCGGAGCCGATTTTTCGGCCTCCGGAGGCGTTTCGTGCGCCGTGCTCCCGAGGGAAAACCGTGCTGCGGGGCCGGATTTTCGGCCTCCGGAGGCGTTCTTCCGAGGGAATCCCGAGGGAAAAACGCATCAGAGGGCTGTTTTTCGGCCTTGGGCGTGCTACTTCTACGCCGCATCGGCTCCAGCTTCACATAAGCAAAGCCGTACAACGTCCCCTTCGGAGGGGAGGAGACTCAAGACGAATGGCCGCCAAGAAAGCTGCTGCGAAGAAGGCTCCCGCTGCCAAGAAGGCCCCCGCTGCCGCGAAGCGCAAGCCGAACGCGTCGTTCATGAAGGAGATGACCCCTTCTGCCGCGCTCGCTGAGATCGTCGGCCCCAAGCCGCTGCCCCGGACCGAGGTCGTCAAGAAGCTCTGGGCCTACATCAAGAAGCAGGGCCTCCAGGACGCCAAGAACAAGCGGCAGATCAACGCCGACGACAAGCTGAAGCCCATCTTCGGTGGCAAGAAGAACGTCACCATGTTCGAGATGACGGCGCTGGTGAACAAGCAGCTGAGCTGAGCACCGCCGGAAGTCCCTGGCAGTAGCCGTACTCGAGGGCTCGTCGCGCTTTGCGCGGCGGGCCCTCTGCTCTTTGACGGGCCACCGGGCCCCATGGAGCGTTGGATAGAGGGCGGACGGCCGTCTGCGTGCTGGCGGAAGGTCTCCGTAGGACCTACCTCAGGGCCGCATGCTGCGCGACGGTTTGGAAGAAGAGGGGACCGCCTCCACGGCGGTCGGGGGCGCCACCATGAGCGCGGAGGTCCTGGCCGAGGGCCTCTACACACGTGTGCAGGGGGACCTGGACTCCCGGCCCCACACGCCGCTGTCCACATACCGGGTGCAACTCCACAAGGGGTTCACCTTCCAGCAGGCCCGCGAGGTGGTGCCCTACCTCGCCCGGCTGGGGGTGAGCGACTTGTACGCCTCGCCGTACCTCAAGGCGACGCCGGGCAGCACCCACGGCTACGACTGCACGGACCACCAGCAGCTCAACCCGGAGGTGGGCTCGGCGGAGGAGCATGCCGCCCTGTGCTCGGCCCTGCGCGAGCACGGCATGGGTCAACTGCTGGACGTGGTGCCCAACCACATGGGCATCGAGCGGGACAACCGCCTCTGGTTCGACGTGCTGGAGAACGGCCCCTCGTCCGTCTACGCGAAGTACTTCGACATCGACTGGGCCCCGGTGAAGGAGGAGCTACGCGACAAGGTGCTGCTGCCGATTCTGGGCGACCAGTACGGCATCGTCCTGGAGCGCGGCGAGCTGAAGCTGTCCTTCCGCGAGGGCGCCTTCTTCGTCCACTACTATGACCACCTGCTGCCGGTGGCGCCCCGCCAGTACGCGCGCATCCTCCGGCACGGGCTGGAGCGGCTGGAGGCGAAGCTCGGCGCCGAGCACGCGTGCATGGTGGAGCTGCTCTCCGTGCTCACCGCGATTGAGCACCTGCCCGCGCGCACCGAGGTGGAGCGGGCGAAGGTGGTGGAGCGCCACCGGGAGAAGGAGGTCATCAAGCGCCGGCTCGCCGCGGTGGCGGCCGCCAGCCCCGAGGTGACGGCCTACATCGAGGACAACGTCCGCGTCTTCAACGGCGAGCCCGGCAACGCGCGCTCCTTTGATTTGCTCGACTCGGTGCTCTCCTCCAGCAGCTACCGGCTGGCGCACTGGCGCGTGGCGGGGGAGGAAATCAACTACCGCCGCTTCTTCGACATCAACGGCCTGGCCGCCATCCGCGAGGAGGACCCGGACGTCTTCCAGGAGGCGCACGCACTCATCTTCCGCTGGCTGCGCGAGGGCTGCGTCACCGGCCTGCGCATCGACCACCCGGACGGCCTGTTCGACCCCACCGCCTACTTCCTGGACCTGCAGGAGCGCTACTTCCTGGAGCGCGCCCGGGCCCTGTTCCTGAAGGAGCACGGCGAGGCGGACACGCGCTGGCCCGCGGTGGAGACGGCGCTGCGCGAGCGCTGGCGCGCGGAGGTGGCGGCGCACCCGGACAGCCCGCTGCGCAAGGCGCTGTACGTGGTGGTGGAGAAGATTCAGGGCGGGCGCGAGCGCATGCCCGAGTCCTGGGCGGTGCACGGCACCACCGGCTACCGCTTCGCCAACGCGGTGAGCGGCATCTTCGTCCAGCCGGAGGCGGAGGAGGCCCTCACCGACATCTACGAGCGCTTCGTCGGCGAGAAGACCGACTTCGCGGAGCTCGTGTACCAGAAGAAGCTGCTCATCATGCGCGTGTCCATGGCCAGCGAAATCAACGTGCTGGCCCACGAGCTCAACCGCATCTCCGAGATGAACCGCCGCACGCGCGACTTCACGCTCAACTCGCTGCGGCGCGCGCTGGTGGAGTTCATCGCCCTGTTCCCCGTCTACCGCACCTACGTGGACGGCTGGCGCCCGGAGCTGGACGCGCGCGACGTGCAGTACGTCGAGTGGACGATTCAGCGCGCCAAGGAGAAGAACGCCACCACCAACGCCTCCATCTTCGACTTCCTCCGCGACATCCTCCTGCGCCGCTACCCGGAGCACACCCATGAGCAGGAGCGCGCCGTCATGCTGCGCTTCGCCATGAAGCTGCAGCAGGTGACGGGGCCCGTCATGGCCAAGGGGCTGGAGGACACCGTCTTCTACATCTACAACCGGCTGGTCAGCCTCAACGAGGTGGGCGGCGAGCCGGAGCGCTTCGGTGTACGCGCCACCACCTTCCACCTGCGCAACCAGGAGCGCGCGGAGCGCTGGCCGGCGAGCCAGCTCACCTCCAGCACCCACGACACCAAGCGCAGCGAGGACGTGCGCGCCCGCATCAACGTGCTGTCCGAGGTGCCCGAGGAGTGGCGCAAGCGGGTGAAGAAGTGGTCCCGCCTGGTGGAGAGATTCGTCACCTCGCTGCCCTCCGGCCCCGCGCCCTCGGCCAACGACACGTACCTCTTCTTCCAGACGGTGGTGGGCGCCTGGCCCATGGGCGAGTCCCACTCCAAGGAGGAGCTCGCGGACTTCCAGCGCCGGGTGCGCGAGTACATGGCCAAGGCCATGAAGGAGGCCAAGGTCCGCACCTCGTGGACCAACCCGGACGGCGCCTACGACGACGCGGTGGCGCGCTTCGTGGACCACTGCTTCGACGCGAAGGAGGGCGGCGCCTTCCTGGAGGACGTGCGCGAATTCAAGCGGCACCTCGAGCGCGCGGGACAGCACAACGCCCTGGGGCAGCTCCTCTTGAAGCTGGCCTCGCCCGGCGTGGTGGACACGTACCAGGGCTGCGAGCTGTGGGACTTGTCCCTCGTGGACCCGGACAACCGGCGGCCGGTGGACTTCACCCAGCGCGCGCGGCTGCTGGACGCGCTCGACGCGGAGGCCGCCACCGACAGGCCCGGCCTGTGCGCGCGGCTGACGGCGAACATGGATGACGGCCGGGTGAAGCTCTTCGTCCTCGCCGAGTCGCTGCGGCTGCGCCAGCGCCAGCCGGTGCTGTTCCGCTCCGGCGGCTACCGCGCCCTGGACCTGACGGGCCCCCGCGCCAAGGCGGCCGTCGCCTTCGCCCGCGAGCACGGGGACGCGGTGGTGCTCACCTGTGCACCGCGTTACACCCTGTCCGCTCTGGATTCCCCGGAAGGTCTGGCGGGCGCGTACGGGAGCACGTTCCTCGACCTTCCCGAGGCATATGCGGGCATGATGTTCCGCAGTGTCTTCACCGGGCGTCAGGTGCGGCCGGAGCGTGGGCCGGGCGGCGTGGTGCTGCCCCTCGGACCGCTCCTGGCGGAGTTCCCGGTGGTGCTGTTGGAGAGGAGCACGGGATGAGGCGGGCCGAGGTGCTTCCAGGGAAGCCGTACCCCCTGGGCGCCACGTTTGACGGGCAGGGCGTCAACTTCGCGGTCTTCAGCGAGCATGCGAAGAAGGTGGAGGTCTGCCTCTTCGACCCGGAGGACCCCGCGAAGGAGACCCGTCGCTTCCCCCTGCTGGAGGCGAACCACCACGTCTGGCACGGCTACGTGCCGGGCTTGCAGCCCGGGACGCTCTACGGCCTGCGCGTCCATGGCCCGCACGAGCCGAAGAAGGGCCTGCGCTTCAACCCCGCCAAGCTGCTGGTGGACCCGTACGCCCGGGCCATCCACGGCAAGGTGGACTACAAGGCCCCCATCTACGGCTACCCCGCCCCCGCGACGGGCAAGGACGAGGACCTCGTCCTGGACTCACGCGACGACGCCGCGGGCGTGCCCAAGGCGGTGGTGCTGGCGAACGCGTTCGACTGGGAGGGCGACAAGGCGCCCCGCATCCCCTGGCACGACACCGTCCTCTACGAGCTGCACGTCAAGGGCTTCACGAAGCTGCACCCGCGCGTGCCGGAGGCCCTGCGCGGCACCTACGCGGGGCTGGCCCACCCGGCCAGCATCGAGCACCTCAAGAAGGTGGGCGTCACCGCGGTGGAGCTTCTGCCCATCCACCACATCGTGGACGAGCCCTTCCTCATCCAGCGCGGGAAGGTGAACTACTGGGGCTACAACACCCTGGGGTACTTCGCGCCGGACTCGCGCTACGCCGCCACGGGCACGCGCGGCGAGCAGGTGGACGAGTTCAAGGGCATGGTGAAGGCGCTCCACCGCGCCGGCATCGAGGTCATCCTCGACGTCGTCTACAACCACACCTGCGAGGGCAACCACCTTGGCCCCACGCTGTCCTTCAAGGGCCTGGACAACGGCGCGTACTACCGGCTGACGGACAAGGACCCGCGCTACTACATGGACGTCACCGGGTGCGGCAACTCGTGGAACGCCACGCACCCGTACGCGCTGAAGCTCGTCGCCGACTCCCTGCGCTACTGGGTGGAGGAGATGCACGTGGACGGGTTCCGCTTCGACCTGGCCACCACGCTGGGCCGCGACAGGCACGGCTACGACACGCGCGCGGCCTTCTTCCAGATCATCCACCAGGACCCGGTGCTCAGCCGGGTGAAGCTCATCTCCGAGCCCTGGGACGTGGGCGACTTCGGCTACCAGGTGGGCAACTTCCCGGTGCTGTGGAGCGAGTGGAACGGGAAGTACCGCGACACCATCCGCCGCTACTGGAAGGGCGACGACCGGCAGGCGGCGGAGATTGGCTACCGGCTCACCGGCAGCTCGGACCTGTTCTCGCTGTCGGGGCGCAAGCCGACGGCCAGCGTGAATTTCGTCACCGCGCATGACGGCTTCACGCTGCACGACCTCGTCACCTACAACGAGAAGCACAACGAGGCGAACGGCGAGGAGAACCGGGACGGCGCCAACGACAACCACTCCTGGAACTGCGGGGTGGAGGGCGAGACGGCGGACCCGAAAATCAACGCCCTGCGCGAGCAGCAGAAGCGCAACTTCCTCGCCACGCTCTTCCTGTCCCAGGGCGTGCCCATGCTGGTGGGCGGCGACGAGATGGGGCGCACCCAGCGCGGCAACAACAACGCCTACTGCCAGGACAACGAGCTGTCCTGGGTGAACTGGGAGCTGAACGAGACGCAGCGCGCGCTGCTCGAGTTCACCAGCCGCATGGCCAAGCTGCGGCGCGAGCAGCCCGTGCTGCACAAGCGGCGCTTCTTCCGCGGCGCCCACATGTGGGACAGCGAGCTGAAGGACCTCGCGTGGTTCCGGCCGGACGGCAAGGAGATGAAGAAGGACGACTGGGAGAAGCCCTATGTGCGCTCCCTGGCCTTCCTCCTGGGCGGAGACGCCATCGCCACGCCGGACGACGAGGGCAACCGGATTGTGGGGGACACGGTGCTGGTGCTGATGAACGCGCACCACGAGCCCATCACCTTCCTCTTGCCGGCGCTGGAGTGGGGCGCGGACTGGGAACTGGTGGTGGACACGGCGGCGGCGGGGGAGTCGCAGCGCACACACACACCCGCGGGCGGCAAGGTGCAGGCGGCCGGACGCTCCGTGGTGGTGCTGCGCCGGCCCGCGACGGAGTAGACACGGGGGTCGACGCCCGGGCGCGCCGCCGATAGGGTGCGCCCGCTGGACACTGCACCAGGACTCTCACGTGAACACGCAAGTCGCTCTCTGGGTGGGTTTCAACGTCTTCGTCCTCGCGATGCTCGCGATGGACCTCGGGTTGTTCCACCGCAAGGAACATGTGGTGACGCCCAAGGAGGCGGGCATCTGGACGGTGGTGTGGATCACCATCAGCCTGGGCTTCTGTGCCTTCATCTGGCGTTACTACGGCCCCACCGAAGGGCTCCAGTGGCTGACGGCGTACGTGGTGGAGTACGCGCTCTCCGTCGACAACCTCTTCGTCTTCCTGCTGGTGTTCAGCTACTTCCGGGTGGCGCCGGAGCACCAGCACCGGGTGCTCTTCTGGGGCATCATCGGCGCGTTCATCATGCGCGCGGTGCTCATCATCGCCGGCGCGGCGCTGGTGCTGCGCTTCCACTGGCTCATCTACGTCTTCGGCGCGTTCCTCGTCTACACCGCGGCGAAGATGCTCTTCTCCGGGGACGAGGAGATGGACCCGGAGCAGAAGGGCATCGTCAAGTTCGCCCGCCGGGTGCTGCCGGTGTCCCGCCAGGGTGAGGGCAGCCGCTTCTTCCTCATGGAGGACGGCCGGCGCAAGGTGACGCCGCTGTTCATCGTCCTGCTGGTGGTGGAGGCCACGGACCTGCTCTTCGCGCTGGACTCCATCCCCGCGGTGCTGGGCATCAGCCAGGACGCCTTCATCATCTACACGTCCAACGTGTGCGCCATCCTGGGCCTGCGCTCGCTGTTCTTCGTGGTGGCCAGCCTGATGGACAAGTTCCACCTGCTGAAGGTGGGCCTGAGCGCCATCCTCGCCTTCGTCGGCGTGAAGATGCTGATTACGTACTTCGACATCCACATCCCCATCGGCGTGTCGCTGGGGGTGATTGGCGGCATCCTGGTGGCGGCGATTGTCGCCTCGCTCATCTGGCCCAAGGCGGCCGAGGAAGAGCTCCCGAAGACTTGAGAGGCCGCTCGCCCAACCCCGCGTTTTGCTTGCAACCGGCAGGGGTTGGCGCCAATTGTGGGGCATGTCTTCCAGCGCCACCACCGACGGTATCCGCGTCACCGTGAAGCCCGCTTTCTGGCCTGAGCGCAGCGCGCCGGAGTCCGGGCAGTTCGCCTTCATGTACACGGTGGAGATTGCCAACGAGGGCAGCGCGCCCGCGCAGCTCAAGGCGCGCCACTGGCTCATCACCGACGCCACCGGGAAGGTGGAGGAGGTGAAGGGCGAGGGCGTGGTGGGACGCCAGCCCAGCCTGGAGCCCGGCGAGCGCTTCGAGTACACGAGCTGGGCGATGCTGCGAACGCCCTTCGGCACCATGCGCGGCACCTACGACATGGTGCGGCCGGATGGCTCCCACTTCGAGGCCCGCATCGCCGAGTTCGCCCTCACGCTGCCCAACTCCCTGCACTGATGACCACGCCAGGCGCGAAGCGGGGACTGCTGCTCGTCAACCTGGGTACGCCGGACGCGCCGGAGACGGGGCCGGTGCGGCGCTACCTGCGCGAGTTCCTCAGTGACCCGCGCGTGGTGGACATCCACCCGGTGGGCCGCTGGCTGCTGCTCAACCTCATCATCCTCCCGGTGCGCCCGGCGAAGAGCGCGGAGGCGTACCGGAAGGTGTGGACGGAGCAGGGCTCGCCGCTGCTGGTGTTCAGCCGGGATTTGACGACCGCCGTGCGCGAGCGGCTGAAGGGCGAGTACGAGGTGGAGCTCGCCATGCGCTACGGCAACCCGTCCATTCCGGCCGCGGTGGCGGCGCTGCGCGCGCGCGGCGTGTCGGACTTCACGGTGCTGCCGCTGTACCCGCACGAGGCCGCGTCCTCCTCGGCGTCCTCGCTGGCGCGCATCTACGAGGTCATGGCGCAGTCGTGGGACGTGCCCAACGTGCGCGCGGTGCCGGCCTTCTACGAGCACCCGGGGTTCCTGGACGCCTTCACCGCCGTCGCGCGGCCCGTCATCAGTGACTTGCGCGCGGACCACGTCCTCTTCAGCTTCCACGGCGTGCCGGAGCGGCACGTGAAGAAGAGCGACGCGACGGGCAAGCACTGCCTGATGTCCGCGGGGTGCTGTGACGCGCTGACGGACGCCAACCGCCACTGCTACCGCGCCCAGTGCTTCGCGACGGCGCGCGGGCTGGCCCAGCGGCTGGGCCTGGGGCCGCAGGGGCAGGGCTGGAGCGTGTCCTTCCAGTCGCGGCTGGGGCGCACGCCCTGGGTGAAGCCCTACACGGACCTGGTGCTGCCGGAGCTGGCGCAGCGGGGCGTGAAGCGGCTGGCGGTGATGTGCCCGGCCTTCGTCGCGGACTGCCTGGAGACGCTGGAGGAGATTGGCATCCGCGCCCGCGAGCAGTTCGTCGAGGCGGGGGGCGAGGCCTTGCGGCTCGTCCCCTCGCTCAACGCCCACCCGACGTGGGTGGACGCGGTGGTGCGGATGGTGCGCGAGTCGGACGGGGCGCCTACTGCTGCGGCTGCGCCGTGGGCTGCGGAGCCGACTCGAGCGCGGTGAGGCGCAGCGCCATGTTTCCCGGGGGCACCTGGAGGGCCTCGGGCGGGAAGGGGCCCTTGGTGACGGTGGAGAGGGTGCCCTCCCACGAGCGCCAGCGGCCGGCCTTCACCAGGAACTCGCCGCGGCCGGTAATCTTCACCTCGGCGCTGACGTCGGCCTCGCCCGCGCCGTTGGCCTCCAGTGCCTCGGCGCCCTCGCGCGCGGGCACGACGGTCTGCCTCTTTATCGTGCGGACCTTGCCGGTGCGCAGCTCGTAGAGGTCGTACTCCACGGTGGCCACCTGCTCGCCGCCGTCGGCGGGGACGAGCCCCGCGAGCTTCACGCGGTTGCGCCGCTCCGGGGTGGGCCCCTGGAACCAGGCGCCGAGCGCGTCCGGGGACACCAGCTCGGTGCCCAGCGCCCAGGTGTCATTGGGGCCGACGGGGTCCCTGGGCAGCTCCAGCACCAGCGTGGCCGTGTTGCGCGTCATGCCCTGCAGGCCCTCCAGCACGAAGCCGCGCTCGCTGAGGGTGCCCTGGTCCTCGGGCGGAGGGGCGCCCCGGCTCTCGGTGATGACGCGCAGGTGCGCGTCCCCCGAGTCGGTGTGCGCCAGGACGAAGGTGAGCGCGGTGGGCACGAAGCTGGCGGAGGCGGGGGCCTTCTCCTCGGCCGGAGCCTCCTCCTTCGCCTTGCCTTTGCCCTTGCGGCCCCGGGTGGGCTTCTCGTCCGCCTCGGGGGCAGCGGCCTCGGGGGCGCGGCCGGTGCGCTCCAGGGTGAGGCGGTAGGTGACGGGCGTGCCCGCGGCGAGCTTCCAGCGCAGCGTCACCTTGGAGGGGTCCACGGCGGGCTTCGCGGGCGCGGCCGGGGCCTTGGCCTCGGCCGGGGCGGGCGTGTCATTCATCCCCGGCGGGCGGGGAATGGGCTCCAATGCTCCTCGGGGTTCTTCCTTGCAGGCGAACAGGGACAGGGCGACGACCAGGCCAGACAGGCTTCGCTTCACGCGGGGACGCTCCTCTGGAGTACCTAGCGGGATATCGGAGCCGGTGAGGACATTTCAAGTCCGTCACCCGGACGCGTCACCGTCTGTCCGGGCGCGTCACCGTGTGTGCTGGGGGGCGTTGCTGGCGAGGTAATGGTCCACCTGCTTCTTGACGCGCCCGGCGAACTCGGGGTTGAGGCGCTCCATGATGGCCCACTCCATGGCCAGGTCCCTGCGGATGACGGGCCGGGTGGAGTTGCGCCCCATGACGGGCTCGGTAGCGAGGAGGACGGTGGGGGTGGTGTTGGGCTGCTCGTCCGGATTCACCTGGGCCGAGGAGGCGAAGCCCGGCAGGAGCTGCGTGCGCGCGGGAATGTTGGCGGACGTCTCGTAGGCGCGCACGACGAAGCGGCCGTCGGGGAGCTTGTGGCCCTCGACGTAGCGGCGGGACCAGGCGGTGTAGACGTCGAAGTTGCCGAAGACCTTCCACGGCGTCTGGAGGAAGTTCGGGTCCGTGCTGGGCAGCAGCGAGTAGCCGCGCTCGCCCAGCTCCGCCTCCGCGGCGTCCATCACCTGCTGCGCGGGCAGGTCGTAGACCACGAGGCTGCCGGTGCGCTCCAGCAGCGTCTTGCGCGGGCTGCCGGCGCAACCCGTGATGAGCAGCGCGCCGACCAGCGCCACGAGCCCGTGCTTCGTCGTCATATGCGCTCCATCCGCGCCGCAGGTGGGGGAGCTTCTCGCGGCGCATCCCAGGAAACGTGCCTGGCGCGGGCGCATATCGCGCGGGGCACGGAGGGGCTTGTTCAAGTACCGTCCCGAAGGGTTTGCGTACCGGGAGGAGGAACCGTGGAGCGTGTCTACTCGGCGGCCGAAAGCGCGGAGTTCCAGCGGCGGCATGACCGGCTCATCGCCGAGCTGGAGACGCGGGGGCTCGAACAGCTGGTGCTCACCTCGACCGAGAGCATCTTCTATCTCACGGGAGCGACGGCCGAGCCGCTGGAGCGGCCGTTCTTCCTCGTCGTCGACGTGGCCCGGGCGCGGCGCTTCCTGGTGGTGCCACGGCTGGAGCAGGAGCACCTGCGCAAGGGATGGGGGCCGGGCTCGCAGCAGGAGGTGCTTTCGTACGCGGAGTTCCCCGCGCCGGCGGGGCAGGGGTGGAAGGACGCGCTGCTGGCGCTGCTCCGGCCCGGCTTCGTCTTCGAGCCGAGCACGCCGCATGAGCGGGCGGCGGTGCTGGTGGCCTCGGGTGGGCACTCGCTGGAGGTGCTCGAGCCCCTGCGGATGGTGAAGTCGGACTTCGAGGTGGCCCGGATTGAACGCGCCGCGTACTACGCCATGTGGGGCGTGGAGCAGATTCTGCGCTCGGCGTACCAGGGGGCGACCGTCATCGAGGGCTACATGACGACGACCTCGCTGCGGCGGAAGATCATCCAGGAGGAGGCGCACTTCGACGCGCTGGCCACCGACGTGCTCGCGGCGCCGTGGCCCGCGCCGCTGAGCAGCGAGCCGCACTCGGTGCCCGGCGCGACGATGAAGCTGGAGGGCGGGCCGCACGTCGCGCTGGTGCTCACGCGCGTCAACGGCTACGCGGCCGAGTGCGAGCGGACCTTCTTCACCGCGCGGCCCACGGCGGAGCAGGCGCGGCTCTTCGCGCTGATGCTGGAGGCGCGGCGGGTTGCGTTCGAGAAGGTGCGTCCGGGCGTGCTCGCGGCGGACATCGACGCGGCCGTGAATGAGTTCCTCACGCGTGAGGGCTTCGGCGACCCGGCGCGGCGGCTGCACCGCACGGGGCATGGATTCGGGTTGGGGAATCACGAGCCGCCGTGGGTGGCCGTGGGCAGTGAGCACCGGCTGGAGCGGAACATGCTCATCTCCATCGAGCCCGGTATCTACGTGCCGGGCGTCGGTGGGTATCGGCACTCGGACACCGTGCTCGTCACGGACGGGGGTTACCGCGTGCTGACGGGGCGCGTGCCGACGGATATCGGCAGCCTCACCTTCGGCAAGCCGAGCCTTCAGCAGCGTGTGCGGGCGTCGGTCATCCGCAGACTGGCCGGCGTCTGAACCGCGAAGTGCCGCGGTCGTCCGTGACTCGTCGCCCGCCTCGGGGGGGCTCCGCGCGGACCACGGCCAGCATGGCGTGAGGTCTCGAAATTCTGAGGCGCCATGAAGCACGGCCCGGCATCTCCCGTGCGCGGTTGACCGTGCGCGCGGCGAGGGCACCGGGTTTGCAGCCGCACGGCGGCGCGCGAACCGGGGTCGGCCGAGCTCGCCGAAGTCGAGCCGGTGAGTCACATCCATCACCGCGAGAGGAAGACCCATGCGCAGCGCAGTCGCCATGCTTGGCGCCATCATCGTTGCACTCGCCATCGGAGGAGCGCCCCGCGCCGAGGCCGCGCCCCAGGGCCAAGGCGTTGCCATCGGCCTGCGCGCCGGCTTCGGTCTGCCAGGAGGCCTCCTGCAAGGCGGGGACGGTCACTCGGACGTACCGATGAGCAAGGTCGTCTCCGCCATCATCCCGGTGCAACTCGACGTGGGGTACTTCCTCAGCTCGCGCATCTACGTGGGGGCGTCCTTCCAGTATGCCGTGGGGCTCCCCGCGGACGACTGCGTCGGGGGTTCGAGCTGCCTCGCGAGCGCGATGCGGTTCGGCATCAACGCGAGCTACCACCTGCCGGTGTCAGACACCCTGAGCCCCTGGCTGGGACTCGGGGTCGGGTTCGAGGCCTTCGCGCCCGACCAGTCCCCTTCGGTCATCGACCTCGAGACTCAGGGGACCGGCCACGTCTTCAAGGGCTTGGAGCTCGTCAACGTGCAGGGCGGCCTCGACTTCCGCCTCGGTGGGCGCGCGTGGCTGGGACCCTTCGTGACATTCACGGTGGGCGAGTATTCGAACGTCAACGAGGAAGCGCTTCACTACTGGCTCATCGGTGGCGTGCGCCTTCAGTTGCGGCTCTGACTGGCGCGCAGGCCGGGGTCTGGAACGGCGGCTCAGGTGCGTGGCGCGGCCGCCCGGGCCAGCCTGTCTCGCACCGCGAGGCCCAGGCCGCTCGCCTCGGGCAGACAGGCCACCAGCACGTCGTGGCCCTGCTCATCCGCCTCGCGCAGCCGCGCATACAGCACGCGCGCGGCGCCTGCCGCGTCTTCCGGCACGTCGAAGCGGGGGACGTCCGGCGGCAGCGAGAGGCTCGCGGGCCCCAGCACGCCCACGCGCTGGCCCTGGCTTCGCAGCGCCTGCACACGTGCGAGCGCCTCGCGAGGCTCCACCAGCACCACGCCCGCGCGCGGCGCGTAGTGCGACGCCAGAGAGCCCGACACGCGCACCTTGGACTCCGTGCGAACTGGCACGTGTTGCCCCAGCACGCGCTCCACCTCTTCGGTCGCCAGTCCTCCGGGGCGCAGAATCGCGGGCGCGTCCGAGCTCAGGTCCACGATGGTCGACTCCACGCCCACCGTGCACGGGCCTCCATCCAGCACGAGGTCCACGTCGCCGCCCAAATCCCGAGACACGTGCTCCGCCGTGGTGGGGCTCACCCGGCCGAAGCGGTTGGCGCTCGGCGCGGCCAGCCCGCCTCCGAGCTTCTGGAGCACCGCGAGCGCCATCGGGTGGTTCGGCACGCGCAGCGCCACCGTGTCCTGCCCGCCGGTGACGGCATCCGTCGCGCGCGACGTGCGCGGCAGCACCAGCGTCAGCGGACCGGGCCAGAACGCGCTGGCGAGCCGGAGCGCCGCGTCCGGTACCTCCCGGGCCCAGGACGACAGGTGCTCGACACCCGGGATGTGGACGATGAGCGGGTGCGTCGCGGGGCGGCCCTTGATGGCGAAGACGCGGCGCACGGCCAACTCGTCCTCGGCGTTGGCCGCGAGGCCGTACACCGTCTCCGTGGGCAGGGCGACGACACCGCCGCGGCGCAGCAAATCCACTGCGCGCTCGATTGAGTCCGGATTAAGCATGCGCGGTCGCACTGTCGCCCCGGGAGGGAACATGGGCAAGTCGCACGTCTTCGATGCGCGCAGCCAGATGCCAGTCTCCGCCTCAGCGCTGTTCACCTGGCACACCCACGAGGGAGCATTCGAGCGTTTGACACCCCCCTGGGAGCGGGTGGAGGTGGTGGAGCGCACCGGCGACGGCATCCGCCAGGGCTCCCGCGCCGTCGTCCGCATGAAGCTGGGCCCCATCTCCCAGCGCTGGGTGGCCGAGCACACCCTCTACGAGGAGGGCACCCTCTTCCAGGACGAGCAGCTGTCGGGCCCCTTCTCGAAGTGGGTCCACACCCACCGCATGCTGCCGGACCCGGCGTCCCCCAAGGCCTCCATCCTCCAGGATGCCATCGAGTACGTCCTGCCCGTGGGCCCGCTGGGCAGCGCCTTCGGCAATGGCTTCACCCGCAACAAGCTGTCGCGCATGTTCGCGTATCGGCACCGCATCACCCGCGAGGACCTGCGCCGACACGCGGCCTTTGCCGGCCAGGGGCCGCTCTCGGTGGCCATCACCGGCGCGTCGGGCCTGCTGGGCTCGTCGCTGACGCCCTTCCTCACCACCGGCGGCCACCGGGTGAAGCGGCTGGTGCGCGGGAAGGCGGACGCCGCGAAGGGCGAGGTGGCGTGGTCGCCCGACAAGGGGCAGGTCGACACGGAGTCCCTGGAGGGCGTGGACGCGGTGGTTCACCTGGCCGGCGCCAACGTCGCGGGCCAGCGCTGGTCCCCCGAGTACAAGGACGTCATCCTCAAGAGCCGCACCGAGGGCACACGCACGCTGTGCGAGGCCCTGGCGCGGATGAAGCGCAAGCCGAAGGTGCTGGTGTGCGCCGTCGGCGCAGGCATCTACGGAGACCGCGGGGACGAGCCCCTCACCGAGGAGAGCGCCCCGGGCACCGGCTTCCTCGCCGACGTGTGCCGGGCCTGGGAGGCCTCCACCGCCCCGGCCGAGGCCGCCGGCATCCGCGTGGTGCACCTGCGCATCGGCCCCGTGCTGGACGCGCGCGAGGGCGCCCTGGCGAAGATGGTGCCCGCCTTCAACGCGGGCGGCGGGGGCCCCGTCGGCTCCGGACGCCAGTGGTTCAGCTGGGTGTCGCTGGAGGACGTGCTCGGCCTCATTCACTTCTCCGTCTTCACGGAAGCCGCGCGCGGCCCCATCAACGCGGTGGCGCCCGGCGCGGTGCGACAGGTGGACTTCGCCCGGACGCTCGGCCGGGTGCTGCGCCGGCCGGCCTTCTTCCCGGTGCCCGCCCCCCTCATTCGCACCCTCTTCGGGGAGATGGGGCAGGAGACGGTGCTGAGCGGGGCGCATGTATTGCCTTCGGCCGCCGAGCGGCTCGGCTTCTCCTTCCTCCTGCCCGACCTGGAAGGCGCCCTGCGCTTCACGCTCGGCCGCACGACGGAGGGGCCGGAATACCGCCTTTCCTAGCGCGTTGGTCGCTTGACTTTCCCAACGGCTGCGCCAGAAAAAACGCCGCTTCCGAAGGGGAGAGGACACCCTGATGATTCAGGTCGAAGGGCTGACCAAGTACTACGGTGAGCACGCGGCCATCCGCGAGCTGGCCTTCACCATTGGCCAGGGCGAGGTCATTGGCTTCCTGGGCCTCAATGGCGCGGGCAAGTCGACCACGCTGAAGATTCTCGGCTGCGTGCTGCTACCCACCGCCGGGCGCGTCGTCATCGACGGCCACGACGTGGTGAACAACCCGCACGAGGTGCGCCAGCGCATCGGCTACCTCCCGGACGTGCCGCCGCTCTACGAGGAGATGACGGTGGGCGAGTACCTGGCCTACGTCGCGCAACTGCGCGGCGTGACGGCCCGGGACACCGCCGCCCGCGTGGGCGAGGCCGAGGAGAAGACGGGGCTGCGCGAGGTGGACGGCGAGCTCATCTCCACGCTCAGCCACGGCTTCCGCCAGCGCGTGGGCGTGGCGCAGGCGCTGGTGCACAAGCCGGCGCTGCTCATCCTCGACGAGCCCACCAGCGGCCTGGACCCGCGGCAGATTGTCGAGATGCGCGACGTCATCCGCGGCCTCAAGGGCACGCACACGGTGCTCGTCTCCAGCCACATCCTCCCGGAGATTTCGCAGACGTGCGACCGGCTCCTCATCATCCACAAGGGGACGCTGGTGGCGCAGGGGACGGAGGAGGAGCTGGGGACGAAGATGGGCGGCGGGGGCTCCATCGAGGTGGAGGTGCGCGGTGACAGGGCGCGCGCGGTGGAGGTGCTGAAGGCGTTTGGCGCGGTGGACGTGGGCCGCGTGGCGGACGGCGTCGTCGCGCTGACGGTGCGCGCCTCGCCGGACCAGCGGCCGCGCGTGGCGCAGGCGGTGGTGGGCGCGGGCCTGGAGCTCTTGCGGCTGGACCAGGGCGCGGGCCAGCTGGAGTCCATCTTCCTGCGGCTGACGCACGGCCAGGAGGTGCGGGCGTGAAGGCGCTCCTGATTGCCCGCCGCGAGCTGGCCGGCTACCTGCGCACGCTCAGCGGCTACGTCGTCATCGCGGTCATCCTCGCGTTGAACGGCCTGTTCTTCAACGCGTACGCCCTGGGCGGCGCCAGCAAGCGCTCCGCCGAGGTGCTGTCGCAGTTCTTCTACTACTCGAGCGGCTTCACCATCGTCGCGTCGGTGTTCATCTCCATGCGCCTGCTCGCGGAGGAGCGGCAGACGGGCACGCTGCCGCTGCTGTACTCGTCGCCGCTGCGCGACAGGGACATCGTGCTGGGCAAGTTCCTCGCGGGGCTGACGTTCCTCGGGCTGTATGTGCTGTGCACGCTGTACATGCCGCTGCTGGTCATGGTGCACGGCAAGGTGTCCTTCGGGCACGTGGCGGCCGGCTACCTGGGCCTGATGCTGCTGGGCAGCGCGTCGCTGGCGGTGGGGACGTTCGGCTCGGCGCTGGCGCGCAACCAGCTGCTCGCGGCGATTACGTCCGCGGTGCTGCTGGTGGCCCTCATCCTCTGCTGGCTGCTGGCGCGAATCACGGAGCAGCCGCTGTCGGACGTCTTCAGCGCGATGTCGCTGTGGAACCAGCACTTCCCGCCGTTCCAGTCGGGGCTCGTCCACGTGCGCGACGTCGTCTACTACCTCGTGGTCACCTACGTGGCGCTGTTCGCGGCCACCCGGGTGCTCGAGGCCCGGAGGTGGCGATGAGCACGCGTCCTGTCGGCAGCGGGCTGCCCATGACGCTGGCGTACGTCGTGGGGTTGCTCGCCATCTTCATCGGCGAGCGGATTTTCGGCGTGGGCACGGGCCGCACCGTCCTCACCGGGCTCGGCGTGGCGCTGGCGGTGGGCGCGGCGGTGTGGCGCTTCACCCGCATGCGCTCGGCCGCGGCGGACCGGCGTACGGTGGAGGGCCAGGTGCTGGGGCTGTACGGCGTGGGCCTGGTGGCGCTGCTGCTCTACTTCCTCCAGTCGGACGTGGGGGCGGCCCTCTTCGGCGGGCCGCTGTCGCAGAAGGCGCCGAAGCTGGCGGTGGTGCTGGCGGCGCTCTTCCCGGCGCTGCTCTTGTGCACGCTGCTGCCGCTGGCGCTGGTGGAAGCGGCCTCCTCGGCCATGGCCCGCGCGCCGGTGATGGAGACGGGCCGCGCCCGCAGCGCGCTCTACTCCGGCCTGGGGCTGGCCTTCGTCGCCGTCTTCTCCTTCGCCACCATGTACGTCGCCACGCAGGCGGACGTGACGTGGGACCTGTCTTACTTCCGCACCGCGAAGCCCGGCGACTCCACGCGCAAGGTGATTCGCGGCCTCAACGAGCCGCTCCAGGTCACGCTCTTCTTCCCGCCCGCGAACGAGGTGGGCGAGGCGGTGGGGCAGTACTTCCGAGACCTCGCGGTGGAGAGCCCGCAGCTGCTCAACGTGGAGCGGCTGGACCAGGCGGTGGACCCGGCACGGGCGCGCGCATTGGGCGTCTTCAACAACGGCACCATCGTCGTCGCGCGCGGGGACAGGAAGGAGCCGCTCACGGTGGGGCTCGAAATCGACCGCGCGCGTGGGCAGCTCCAGCGGCTGGACCAGGAGGTGCAACGCCGGTTGCTGGCGGTGGCGCGGCCCCGTCGGGTCGTCTACTTCACCGCGGGCCACGGCGAGCGCGCCGAGTCGCGGCCGGTGCCGGGCGAGACACCCCGTCCCGCCGTGTCTCAGCTCAAGGAATTGCTGCGCGCGCAGAACGTGGACGTGCGCTCACTGGGCATGGCGGAGGGGCTGGGCGCTGAAATCCCGAAGGACGCCGCCGCCGTCGTCGTCGTGGGCCCCACGCGCGAGTTCCTCCCCGAGGAGCTGACGGCGCTGAACGAGTACGCGAACCGGGGCGGCCGGCTGTGGCTGGCGCTGGAGCCGGACGGGCCGGACTTCCAGGAGGTGCTGGCGCCGCTGGGGTTGAAGTACCTCAAGACGCCGCTGGCCAATGACCAGGTGTACTTCCGCACCACGCGTCAGCAGAGCGACCGGGGCAACCTGGGCACGGCGAGCTTCTCCTCGCACCCGTCCGTCACCGCGCTGTCGGCGCTGGCGGGACAGGCGCCGGTGGCCTTCCCCGGCGCGGGCGCCATGGACCCGCTCCAGCCGCTGCCCAACGGCGTCCTGCACGACATCTCCGTGCGCGCGCACGGCGCGACGTTCGCGGATGCCAACGGCAACTTCACCCAGGACGCGGGGGAGCTGCGGCGCTCGTGGCCGCTGGTGGTGGCGGTGGAGAAGCCCTCGCCGGACGGCAAGGTGCCGACGCGCGCCGTCGTCATGGCGGACGCGGATGCGCTGGGCGATGGCGTGCTGACCAACCTGGGCAACGCGTACCTCGCGGTGGACACGCTGAAGTGGCTCACTGGAGAAGAGGCCCTCTCCGGCACGGTGTCCACCGAGGAGGACGTGCCCATCCAACACACGCGGGAGCAGGACGTGGCCTGGTTCTACGCCACCGTCTTCCTGGGCCCGGCCCTGGTGCTGGCGGTGGGCTTCGTGAAGACGCGGCGGCGGGGCCGGCGTGCTCCTCGGGCCGCGGTGGCGGCGGGAGGTGAGCGATGAAGGTTCGGGACCTGGCCCTGCAAGGGGGCCTCGCGGCCGTGGCGCTCGTGGCCGCCTTCTTCGTCTGGCAGCGCGAGCCCACGGGCGCTCCGGGCGAGGTGACGGTGGTGGACGCCCCGGCGCGCGCGCTGGATGCCGTGCGCTACGAGGACGACACGCGCTTCGTGGAGTTGTTCCGCGACGAGAAGGACCGCGACAGGCTGTGGGTGCGGCTGGGCTCCAAGCCGCCGAAGCCGCCGGTGGTGGGCGCGACGGATGGCGGCACGGCGGTGGCCGGTCCGGGCGCGGATGGTGGCACGGCGGTGGCCACCACCAGCACGGGCGACGCGGGCACGGCCGTGGCCCTGCGCGCGGATGCGGGCACGGCGCCGGTGGCCGCGGCGACGGAGCCTCCGCGTGAGCTGCGCGCCAACGAGACGGCGGAGAAGCTGTTCGCCCGCTTCGCACCGCTGCGCGCCCTGCGCGCGCTGGGGGAGATGGACGGGAAGAAGCTGGAGGAAGTGGGGCTGGCCAGCACCGCGCGCAAGCTGACGCTGACGGTGGGGGGCAAGCCGCAGCTCTTCTCCCTGGCCTCACCGCCGGGCGGCTGGGGCACGCCGTACCTGCGCCGCGAGGAGGACGGCCGCGTGTTCCTCCTGGGCCCGGCGCTGCTGCCCGATTTGGAGAACGCCTCCAGCCGGCTCGTGGACCGACGGCTGCACACCTTCGACGTGGGGGACTTCGACGCGGTGGTCATCACCGCCGGGGGCACGTCGCGCACCTTCACCGCGAGCGGCAAGACGCCCGGCGCGGTGGCCCTGGCGCCGGAGGAGTCGCCGGACCGGCCGGACGAATTCGCACGCAACTGGCATGACCGGGTGTGGCGGCTGCTGCCGCTCGACTTCCTCGGCCGGGGTGAGCTGCCGCCGGGCGGCGAGCCGGAAGTGGCCTTCCGCGTGGAGTACCGCAAGGGCGGCAAGCCCGTGGGCGAGCTGACGGTGGCGAAGGGGCAGGGTGGCTTCTTCGCCCGCACCGAGCACACCACCGGCTGGACGCGCCTGCACGCGGGCGTGGACGCACTGGCCGCCGAGGCGGCGAAGGTGTCCGCGCCGGTGTCGTCGGCCGCGGGGAAGTGAGCGTCCCGCGCGGCGGCCCGCCTCAGGCCGCCGCGTCGGGCTCCGGCGCCAGCCCCAGGCGCAGGTCCACGAAGCTGTAGGGGGCCCAGGGGCCGGTGAAGCGGAAGGCGTAGGTGTCCCAGCGCGCCGCCAGGGACTTCACCCGCGCCTCGAAGGACTCCACCCAGTCGCGGCCCACCAGGAAGGCCGCGTTGAGCAGCATCCTGTCCCCCACCGGGGCCGAGTTGCGGGACGCGAAGGACAGCGGCCGCAGGCCCTCCAGCAGCGCGGCCATGTCGCGCCCCACGCGGTCCTCGATGGCGACGCTGAGGCGCTGCTCGTGCTCGGCCTCGGACTCGTTCTCGCGGCGGCCCAGCGTGGCGTCCTCCAGCTCCAGCCGCCGTGCCAGGTGCTCCCGGTGGTAGAGGACCTTCAGCCCCAGCTCGACCTTGTCCTCCAGCGCGGTGAGCGTGTCGGACAGCGCGTCGTGCGCGGTGCGCAGCAGCTCCCGCACCTGCGCCTCCGAGCGCAGCACCGTGCCGAAGGCCACCGGCAGCAGCGTGTGCTCGCGCAGCACGGCCTCGGTGACGCGCTGGTGCACGAGCAGGTGTGCCCGCGTGGGGTCCACCACCAGTGCCGGCGCGACGGACACCAGCGCCGCCAGGTCTCCCTCGCGCACCGCGTGCACGTCGGCCGGTGGCGCGCCCAGGCCGATGAGCCCGAAGTCCAGGTCGCCCACCGCGCGCACCACGCCGTAGAGGTACCGCGGGCCGTCCTCCAGCTCCACCCGGGCCGCGCGGCTCGGGCCCGCGTCCCTCGGTGGCTTCGGCTCGGGACGTGCGGCCATGGGCTCGGGGGGGGCACCCTCCGTCCAGGCTTCCGGAGGAAGCGGCGCGCCCTCCGAGGAGGTCGTCACGATGACCGTCGCGGGCGCAGCCGGGGCCTTCACCCGGGCGGGACGCTTCGCCCGGGCCTTCTTCGGCGCTGGCTCGGAGGTCTTCGCCCCAGCCGAGGCACCCGGTGCCTTGGGAGTGGAGCCTTTTCGCGTCCGTGACATCCGGGGCATCGCGCGTCTCACCCTGGTCGGGCGCCTCCACGCGTGGCGAGCACCCGGCGCACCTCGTCCACCAGCGCGTCCGGCAGGCACGGCTTGGTGACGAAGGAGTCGCAGCCTGCGCCCTTCGCCTCGTCCGACTGGCCCGTCATCGCATGGCCGGTGAGGGCCACCACGGGGATGGTGCGCGTGCGGTCATCGTTCTTCAGCCGCCGCGTCGCCTCCCACCCGTCGATGATGGGCAGCGACAAATCCATCAGGATGATGTCCGGCCGCAGCTCGAAGGCCTTGTCCAACGCCTCCTGCCCGTTCTTCGCCTCGGCCACGCGGAAGCCCGAGAACTCCAGGTACTCGGCGTACATCTCCCTCGCATCCTGGTAGTCGTCGACGACCAGCACGAGCGGCTTCGTTGTCGGAGAGGGATTGGTCATGCGCGCCTCGCGCGTCGTGGAAAGTGCAGGGTGAACGTCGAGCCCTGGCCCGGAGCGCTCTGGAGGGTGACGCGCCCCCCGAGCATGGTGGCCAGTCGACGGCAGATGGACAGCCCCAGGCCCGTCCCTCCATAGGCCCGCGTCGGCGAACTGTCTACCTGCTGGAAGTCCTCGAAGATTTTTTCCTGGTACGCGGGGTCGATGCCAATCCCCGTGTCCTGCACGGAGATGGAGAGCGTGGACGTCGCCGTGACGTACTCGGCCAGCACCGTCACCGAGCCCTGGTGGGTGAACTTCAGCGCGTTGGACAGCAGGTTGAGGACGATCTGCTTCACCTTCTGCCGGTCGCTGTGCACCGGGGGCAGGCGGGTGACCAGCTCCGTGCTCACCGCCAGCTTGCTGCGGGCGATGATGGGGTCCAGCTCCGCCATCACCTCCTGGAGCAGCTCCGGAATCGCGAAGTCCGACAGGTGCAGCGGCATCCGCCCCGCCTCGATGCGGGTGATGTCGAGAATCTCGTTGATGACCTCCAGCAGGTGGCGCCCGTTCGAGTCGATGCGCGTGAGGTTGCGCTTCTGCGCCGGTGACAGCTCTCCCGACACGCCCTGCAGCAGCATGTTGGTGTAGCCGAGGATGGCGTTGAGCGGCGTGCGGAACTCGTGCGACATGTTGGCCAGGAACTGCGACTTGGCCGCGCTCGCCTGCTCCAGCTGAATCGCCTGCCGGCGCAGCTTCTCGTTCTGCTCGGCCAGTTCCGCGGTGGCCACCTGCACCCGCGCCTCCAGCTGGCTGGAGACCTCCTTCACCCGCTCCAGCAGGCGCGCCTTCTCCAGGGCCTCGGTGCGGTCATGGAACAGCGTGACGATGCCCGTCAGCTCGCCGTTGTCCCCGAGCACCTTGCTCGCCACCGCCTCCACGGGAATGGTGGCGCCGGTGGCCGGGTCCGCCAGGCTCAGCTGGCCGCGCCAGCGCGGGGCCGCGCCGCCATCCACCAGGTTGGCGAGGAACGAGGAGAAGGTCGCCACGTTGGAGCGCACGCGGCGCTGCGCGGCCTTGCCCCCGTCCAGGGGCAGGGCGAAGAGCTTCTCCGCGGGGCCGTTCAGCATCACCGTGCCGCCGGACGGGTCCGACAGGATGATGGGGTCCGCCACCGAGTCCAGCACCCGGTCCAACCGGTGGCGCTCGCTGCGCGCCTCGCGCTCGGTGGCCCGCAGGCGGCGGTAGCTCTCGCCCAGCGCCTGCGTGGCGCGGCCCAGGTCCGTCACGTTGCGCAGCACGCTCACCATGGCCTCGTGGCCGTCGGGCGCGTGCACGGGCGTGCTGATGAGCTCGAAGAGCAGGTCCATGCCCTCCGCCGGGTCCACCAGCGGCACCTCGCGCCGGCGCGTGCCGGAGGCCCCGCCGCTGGAGCCGCTGGCCAGCGCGGTGGAGAACACCCGCTGGTTGAGCTCCACCGCGCGGCGGCGTCCCTGGCTCGCTTCGGGGCCGGCCACCAGCAGCGCCTCCGCGCGCGCGTTGGCGATGCGCGGCCGCCCGTCCAGGTCCGTCAGCAGCACCGGGTCCGCCACCGCGTCGATGATGCGGCGGAGCAGCCCGGTGCCGGCCTCCAGGCGCCGTCCCGCGGGCGCCAGGCGCGCCAGCGTGGGCCCCGCGTGCGCGGCCACCCACGCCACCTCGGGCGGCAGCGTGGGCCCGCTCGCCGGAATCAGCAGCAGCCCCACCGCGGCGACTCCGGGGCGGCCGAGCGGCACCGCGAAGCAATTGCCCAGCGCCGGCAGGGGCGCGCGCGCGGCCGGCAGATGGCGCGGCGCCGCGTGGGCGAGCACCTCCGCCAGCGGATGGCCGCCCCCCTCGGGCTCCCACTCCAGCGCGTCACACTGCGCCCCGGAGAGCCCCCGGGCCGCGAGGCACTGCAGCCGGTCCCCGGTCTCCTCGCGCACCAGGCATGCGGCCATGCCTGCCTGGGTGTGGCGCACGAGCCACTCCACCACGGCCTCCGCGCACGGCCGGGCCGCTTCGCAGGCGAGCAGCGATTCCGCCAGGGCGAGGCGGGCCTCGGCATCGGGCACGTGGGAGGCGGTCAGCGGAACAGGGGAGGCCAACGCGTCAGGCTCCAGGGGAAGGGGCCCGGGGAGCCTCTCCTCGGGCAGGGGTGTCGTCGATGCGGACATCCATGAATGTCACCACGATGCGCGTCGCGCTCCAGGCCGCGGTGGCCTGGCCCGACGTCGCACGGGCATTCGCATCCCAGCGCAGACCGCGGTCCAGCATCCGGTCCAGGACGTCGACGAGGCTGGTGCTTCCGGCCGTTCTTTCCACGGGCATCCGTGTGACTCCTGGGCTCGCGGCACGCGAGGTGGGTGCTGGCCCCCACGTCCCTCTTGTAGCGCGGTGGTGCGGGTCGCCCCACAAAGGCTTCCCGGCCAACGTGACTTGCCAACATCCGAAGGTAGCCACTGTCCCTTTGTACACATCTCAAAGGCCCTGAAGCTGGGCAGGCAGGCAGGCATGAAGAGCCGACGCGCCGGCTTATCGCACACGCGTCTCATTCCTAGTTTGGGCCAGGGATGTTGGACGGCGAAGAGCGCTCCCCTCCTCGGAGCTGACACGGGCCCCCATGCAACCTTCAACCTGGACCTGGAGCTGGAGACCATGAACGCACTCGACCTTCTGAAGCAGCAGCACGACGAGGTGAAGAAGCTCTTCAAGAAGTACGAGAAGCTGGCCGACCACGCCGACGAGAAGCGGCAGGAGCTGTTCGAGGCCATCGCCGACCGCCTCAGCGCGCACACCGCCATCGAGGAGCAGTACTTCTATCCGGCGGCCAAGGCCGAGGACACCGAGGACCTGCTGCGCGAGGCCGCCGAGGAGCACCTCTCCGCCAAGCGCCTCATCGCGGACCTGCTGGAGATGGAGCCCTCCGACGAGGAGTTCGACGCGAAGATGCAGGTGCTCCAGGAGCAGGTGGACCACCACGTGGAGGAGGAGGAGAGCGACCTCTTCAAGAAGGTCCGCAAGCTCCTCTCCAAGGAGCAGCTGGAGGACCTGGGCCTGCAGATGCAACAGGAGTTCGAGGAGCTGATGGAGGGCGAGCCTCGCGAGCAGGTGCCCGCCCAGACGGACCAGGCGGCGCCGATTTAGTCCGCCGCGGGCAGGAAACGGGTTGCGCGGGCCGGCTGGCGCGGCAGCATGCGCTTCCATGCCGCGTCCCGCTCCCGCCGCCCCGCGCCTTCCCGAGGACTACACCCCCGCGGTCCGCCGCGCCCTGGTGCGGGCGGACCCGGTGCTGGGCTCGCTGATGAAGCGGGTGGGCCCCTTCCGCATGGAGCTCAGCCCGCTGCACAGCCCCTTCGCCGCGCTGGCGCGCTCCATCGTCTACCAGCAGCTCCATGGCCGCGCGGCCGCCTCCATCTTCGCGCGCGTCTGTGAGCGCGTGGGCGAGGGACGGCGCTTCACGCCCCAGGCCCTGATGGACGTGCCGGACGAGGCGCTGCGCGAGGCGGGGCTGTCCGCCAACAAGCTCGCCGCCATGCGCGACCTCGCCCGCAAGTCGCTGGACGGCACGGTGCCGCCGCTGGCGCGCGTGAAGCGCATGGACGACGCGGCGCTCATCGAGCACTTCACGCAGGTGCGCGGCATCGGTCAGTGGACGGTGGAGATGCTGCTCATCTTCCGGCTGGGCCGGCCGGACGTGTTGCCCGTGGACGACTACGGCGTGCGCAAGGGCTTCATGCTCGCCTATGGCCTGCCCCAGATGCCCCGCCCGAAGGAGCTCCTGGCGCACGGCGAGCGCTGGCGCCCGTGGCGCACGGTGGCGAGCTGGTACCTGTGGCGCGCCACGGAGCTGCCGCCAGAGTCCTTCAAGGGCTGACGCGCGACGGAGCCTGCCGGGCGGCCGAGCGGGGGCTGCGGAGGCTCCGCGCCTTGCCGCACGCGGTGCGCATCCTCACCCGTAGGGGACGGAGGAACACCGCTCGATGCGCGCACTGACCTACCAGGGACCCTACCGGGTCAAAGTGGAGAACAAGCCGGACCCCCGCCTGGAGCACCCGCAGGACGTCATCCTGAAGGTGACTCGCGCGGCCATCTGCGGCTCGGACCTGCACCTCTTGCACGGGCTCGTCCCGGACACGCGGGTGGGCTGCACCTTCGGCCACGAATTCACGGGCGAGGTGGTGGAGACGGGGCGCGAGGTGACGCAGCTCAAGAAGGGCGACCGGGTGGTGGTGCCCTTCAACATCTCCTGCGGCACCTGCTTCTACTGCCAGCGCGGCCTGACGGGGAACTGTGAGAACAGCAACCCGGCCAGCGACGTGGCCAGCGGCGTGTTCGGCTACTCGCACACGACGGGCGGCTTCGACGGCGGGCAGGCCGAGTACGTGCGCGTGCCCTTCGCGGACGTGGGGCCCATGAAGATTCCGGACGACATGGACGACGAGTCCGTGCTGTTCCTCAGCGACATCTTCCCCACCGGCTACCAGGGCGCGGAGATGGGCGAAATCAAGGGCGGCGAGACGGTGGTGGTGTTCGGCGCCGGCCCGGTGGGCCTGTTCGCCATGAAGTCCGCGTGGCTGATGGGCGCGGGCCGGGTGATTGCGGTGGACCACGTGCCGGAGCGCCTGGCCTTCGCCGCGCACTTCGCGAAGGTGGAGACGGTGAACTTCAAGGAGGTGGACGACATCGTCCTCTACCTCAAGGACATGTTCGAGGGCCGCGGCCCGGACGTCTGCATCGACGCGGTGGGCATGGAGGCGGAGGGCTCGAGGGCGCACCGCGTGCTGGGCCTGGGGCTGAAGATGGAGGCGGGCGCGCCCACGGTGCTCACCTGGTGCATCAACACCGTGCGCAAGGGCGGCAACGTCTCCATCGTCGGCGTGTACGGCCCGCCGTGGAACTTCATCCCCATTGGCACGGCGATGAACAAGGGGCTCACGCTGCGGATGAACCAGTGCAACGTGCGCCGCTACATGCCGCACCTGCTGGAGCACATCCGCTCGGGCCGCGTGGATGCGAAGGCCATCATCTCCCACCGCTTCTCGCTGGAGCAGGCGCCGGAGGCCTACCACCTGTTCGCGCAGAAGCGCGACGGGTGCATCAAGTGCGTCCTCGCTCCCCACGGCCACGCATGACGACGACAACGAAGAGGAGGAGGCGAGCCATGCCCGACAGACCCATTCCCGGCGCCGGCGCGGACCTGGAGCCGTCCAGCCGTCCCGGCGTCCCCATGGAGACCGCCGTGCAGCCGCTGGCCGGCGCGCGCGTGCCGATTACTCCGCAGCATTCCGCGGTGCCCGTCTACAAACACGCGGGGCGCAAGCACATGCCGCCGGTGTACGGCACCGCGCAGCCCCCCAAGGGCCTGAGCGGCGTGCTGCGCAAGGCGGCGTACGGCTACCCCGACCACTGGGCGCGGCACTGGATGGTGCTGCTGCTCGCGGACCGGGTGGACGTCTGGGAGCACCGCCTGCGGAGGTCTCTTCCATGGGGCCTTCCCGCTGCCGCGGCGCTCCTCTTCGCCGGCGTGACGTGGCGCCGTCTGTCGCGGGCCTGAGGCCCTGAAAAGACTCCGGCCGGAGGGCGCGAGGCGTGCGCCGTCCGGCCGGAGGTGTCACCTGGCGCGCGGCTATTCGCCGTAGGTAATCACTTCCACGAACCGCACGAAGCGCCGGTCGCTGCTCACCGCCGCCACGACGAAGCCATTCATGTAGCCGCTGTGGTAGCTGCCGGACCAGCCCGCGACGTACAGCCGGTTGCTGTTGCGGTAGATCTGGTAGATGTACGCCAGCGCGCCCTCCACCTCGTCCACGGTGGCATGGGTGGCGTAGTAGTTGGCGCCGAGCGTCGCGATGAGCTCCTGCGTGGTGATGGGCGTGAAGTAGCTCGCCCACTTGTAGCCGCCGGCATTGGCGTTGAACGTTTCCACCAGCGTCGCCTGGTTGGCCACGCCCTGGCCGTTGGGGATGTAGCCCTCGCGGATGACGGAGGCGAAGGCGAGGCTGCCGGTGGCGCCGTACAGCTCGGCGGGCGTCCCGGCCACGGGGTAGCTGCCCAGCGGCGCGACGGTGCCGTTGTCATTCAGCTCGTACGTGTCGCTGAGGTACTTCTTCGCCGAGCCGTTGACGCCGGTGAGGAAGGTGGTGCTGGCCAGCTTCGCGCCCAGGTGCGCGCGCTCGGCGGCGTCGACCTGGTTGTCGTCGTTGATGAGCAGGTCCACCGCGCCCCGCATCTCCGCGCGGGTGATGGTGGTGCCGCCCGGGCTGGACGCGCCACGGGCGGTGGCAATCTTCGCGTCGAACGCGGGAATGGTGGTGGCGCTGCCGGCGAGGGCCGTGGACGAGGCCAGGAGGACGAGGCCGGAGAGGAGCGACTTGAGAGAGCTGTTCATGTGAATCACTCCGCCCACGAGGTGAGGTTGACCATCCGCACGAAGCGACGGTCGCTGCTGACCGCCGCGATGATGCGGCCCGCCGACTCGCCGGGGCCGCCGCTGCTGCCCCAGCTGTGCCAGTAGGCGATGTAGAGGCGGCTGCTGTTGCGGGAGATTTCGGTGATGAAGGCCAGCGCGCCGTCCACCTCGTCGGACGTCGGCGTGCCGCCCTCGACGCTCCGCTTGAGCTCGAGCGTCAGCTCGTTCAGGGAGATGGGCTCGAAATGGACCGGGTCGTCATACCCGTCGTTGAAGTACGTGTCGTACGTCGCGGTGAGCGTCACCTGGTTGGCCACGCCCTGGCCGCTGGGGATGACGCCCTCGCGGATGACGGAGGTGCTCGCCAGAGGGCCGTTCGCGCCGTACAGCTGCGCGGCGGGCGTGGTCACGGCGGTGGAGCCCAGCGGCGCCGGGGTGCTGGCGCCGTCCTCCAGCTCGTGGAAGTCCTGCAGGTACTTCTTCGCGGGGCCGCTGATGCCGGTGAGGAAGGTGCTGCTGGACAGCTTCGTGCCCAGGTACTGGCGCTCGGCGGTGTCCACCGTCGAGTCGTCGGAGCGGAAGGCGTCGAGCGCGGAAATCATCTCCGCGCGCAGGACGCTGGTGCCGCCCGGGCTGGTGGACGTGCGGGCCGAGGCGATTCGCGCCTCGAAGGTGGGGACCGACGTGCTGGTGCCGGCCAGGGCCGCTGGAGACACCAGCAGCGTGACGCCCGCGAGGAGCGCCTGGAGGGGGGGATTACGCATGGATGAGCCTGCCTTGGGTGAAGGCCCGCCCCTACGGGGGGTAGGCGCGGACCTGGGAAATGCCTTGGATTCTCGTAAAATGCGAGCGGAGGTTGCGCCCTATTCGACCCAGGTGATGACCTTCACCACGCGTACGAATCGCCGGTCGGTGCTCACCGCCGCGATGACGTAACCGCCCACGTCGCCCTGGCAGCCGCGGAAGCAGGCCCAGCTGGCCTGGTAGAGGCGCTGGCTGTTGCGGGAAATCTGCGTGATGAAGGCCGCCGCGCCATTCACCTCGTCCTGGGAGGGCGTCTCGTAGTCGTAGCCAGCCGTCCCGGAGAGCGTGGTGAGGAGCTCGGCTTCGGTGATGGGGTAGAAGCTGCTGTTGGGGGCGCCGTACCCGAACTCCTGGGTGGACTTGAGCGTCTCGAGCAGCGTGAGCTGGTTGGCCACGCCCTGGCCGTAGGGGATGAAGCCCTCCAGGATGGTGGAGGCGTCCGCCAGCGGGCCGCCCGCGCCGTACAGGTCCTCGGGCGAGTCCTGCAGCCAGTACAGGGACAGCGGCGCCGGCGTGGTGGCCGCGTCGTTCAGCTCGTAGAAGTCGGTGAGGAACTTCTTCGCCGTCTCCTCGACGCCGGTGAGGAAGGCGGTGTTGCTTACCTTCGTGCCCAGGTACGCGCGCTCGGCGGCGTCCACCACGCCGTCATCGAACTCGATGAAGGTGCGGAGCGCGCCGGACATCTCGTCGCGGGTGACGGTGGTGCTGCCCGGGCTGGTGGCCGTGCGCGCGGTGGCAATCTTCGCGTCGAAGGCGGGGATGGTGGTGGTGCTGCCGGCGAGGGCCAGGGGCGCGGCCAGCAGGACGACACCGCCCAGGAGCGACTTCAGTGAGGAGGACATGCGGTGGACCTCTCGCGGGCCGGGGGGCCCGCGGATGGGGGCAACGTTGCCGCTCCGCAGTTAACACGCACGCCTGACATGTCTCACGCGACATTCATGTATCGCGTATGTTTCAAGAATTCCTATCACCACGGAACCGTTGTCACCGTGGCTCAGGTGGGAACGCTGGCCGGGGTGGCCGTGCGCCGCTGGCGTCGCATCGGCAGCAGCAGGGCGAGGAAGGCCACGGACAGGACGATGCCGAGCATGAAGACGCGCGGGTAGCCCAGTCCCAGCCCGTGCCGCGGGTCCGCGAGCCAGGTTGCGAGCGGGCCGGCGGGAGCCTTGCCCCACACCTCCAGGCTGGCCAGCAGCGTGTAGTGCGTGGCGCCGATGCGGCGGTCCACGCGCGACATCATGAAGGCGAACATCACCGTGGTGAGGGCGCCGCCGAAGAACTCCTCCGCCATGGTGACGCCGATGACGCCCGCGTCGCTGACGCCGGCCGTCGCGAGCAGCCACCGGCCCACCAGCGGCACCACCCGCAGCGTGGCGGTGAGGGCCACCGCGCCGAGCAGCGGCATGCGCGAGGCCAGCAGCCCTCCCGCCACGGAGCCGAGGATGGAGGCCACGGTGCCCCACGTGCCCACCCACAGGAGGATGCGCGCGGCGGGAATACCGGCGTCCACGAGGAAGGGCTTGTAGAGCACGTCTGACATGCTCTCGCCCAGCTTGTACGTGAGGACGAAGAGCAGCAGCCAGCCGGTGCCGGGCAGCAGCAGCGCCTGCTTGAGCCGGCCGAAGACTTCGTCCCAGTCCACGCGCGGGGTGGCGGCGCCCTCGCGCGGGGCGGGCTCGCGCGCGAAGAGCATCACGACGAAGGCGGCGAGGCTCAGCGCCGCCATGGCGAGCAGCAGGCCCGGCCAGCCGATGCGGTTGCCCGTCCAGGCAATGACACCGCCCCCGGCGAACATCATCCCGAACTTGTAGCCCACCACCTGCGCGGTGTTGCCCAGCCCCAGCTCGTCCGGCCGCAGCGTGTCCACCGCGAAGCCGTCCACCGCGATGTCCTGCGTGGCGGCGAAGAGGTTCATCAGCAGCACGAGCCCGAACAGGAGTGGCATGGCCTCGCGCGAGGCCGCGAAGGCCGCCAGGGCGCAGCTGGCCGCCAGTCCCAGCTGCATGGGGAGAATCCAGGAGCGGCGCCGCCCCACGCGCGCCGAGCCATACCGGTCCACCAGGGGCGCCCACAGCGCCTTGAGCGCCCACGGCAGCGACAGCGCGCTGGCGAAGCCGATGGTCGTCAACGCCACGCCCTGCGTGCGCAGGTACACGGGCAGCGCGGTGGACTGGAAGCCGAAGGGCATGCCCTGCACCAGGTAGAGCATGCTCAGCAGCATCAGCCGGGATGACGGAAGTCTCATGGCCCGAGCAGCATAGGGCTTCGCGCGCGGGCGGGCGCGGGAGTCGGCGCCCGCCCGTCCGCCCGTGGTGCCCCCTCCACGAGGGCGCGGCGGAGCCCCACGGCGCATGGGCACAGGCCGGGTGACCGGAAGTCGCATGGCTCGCGGGGCCTGGACCCCGGGCGCAGCTTGTTGCGTGCGGCGGACAGTCGGGAGCGACTCCATGCGGGAGCAGCAGGCGATGGCGAGCAGCCGGCGAGCACCGGCATCCCGGGAGGGCCCGGCGGCCCCCTCGCCCTCGCTGCGCATCTTCGACACGGTGGCGCTCACCGTCGGCATCGTCCTGGGGGCCGGCATCTTCAAGGCCCCGTCCCTGGTGGCGGCGCAGACGGGCAGCGGCGGGGCCATGCTGCTGGCGTGGCTGCTGGGCGGCGTCGCTTCGCTGGTGGGGGCCCTCTGCTACGCGGAGCTCGCCAGCACCTGGCCGCACGCGGGCGGGGAGTACCATTACCTCCACCGCGCGCTCGGGCGCGGGCCCGCCTTCCTCTTCGCGTGGGCGCGGCTGACGGTGATTCCCACCGGCTCCATCGCGCTCCTGGCCTTCGTCTTCGGGGACTACGCCTCGCAGCTCGTCCCGCTGGGGCCGCACTCGTCCGCCGTGTACGCGGCGGCGATGGTGGTGGGGCTGACGGCGGTGAACATCGCCGGGCTGCGGCAGGGCACGCGCACGCAGAACCTGCTCACCGTCCTGGAGGTGCTGGGTGTGGTGGCCATCAGCATCGCGGGGCTGCTGCTCGCACCGGAAGCCCCCGCGGCGGCGGCACCCGTGGCCACCGCGGCACCCGCGACGACGTCGTGGGGGCTGGCCATGGTGTTCGTGCTGCTGACCTATGGCGGGTGGAACGAGGTGGCCTACCTGTCCGCGGAGGTGCGGGGCACGCGGCGCAGCCTCGCCTGGGCGCTGCTGGCGAGCCTGGGCTTCGTGACGGCGCTGTACCTGCTGGTCAACGTGGCGTACCTGCGCGGCCTGGGGCACGCGGGGATGGCGGGCTCGGAGGCGGTGGCCGCGGACCTGATGGCGCGGGCGCTGGGCACCGGGGGCGCGGTCGCCATCAGCGTGCTCATCGCCATCTCCGCGCTCACCTCCGCCAATGCCACGGTGCTCACCGGCGCCCGCACGCACTACGCCTTCGGGCGCGACAGCGTGCTCTTCAACGGGCTGGGGAAGTGGCACGCGCGGGCCAACACGCCCACGCGCGCGCTGCTCGTGCAGGGGGCGGTGACGCTGGCGCTGGTGGGGCTGGGGGCGATGACGCGGCAGGGCTTCCAGACGATGGTGGAGTACACGGCGCCCGTCTTCTGGCTCTTCTTCCTGCTGACGGGGGTGTCGCTGCTGGTGTTGCGCGTGCGCGAGCCGGACACCCCGCGCCCCTTCCGCGTGCCGCTGTACCCGCTCACGCCGCTCGTCTTCATCGGCCTGTGTGCGTACGTCCTCTACTCGAGCATCGCGTACACCGGGCCCGGCGCGCTGGCGGGGCTGGCCGTGCTGGGCACCGGCGGCGTGCTGCTCGCCGTGGAGGTGGCCCGCACCCGCCGCACGCCGCGTGGCAGCCCGCGCCGCGCGCGGCTCTTCCCCAGGCTGCAGAGACCGAAGGAGGTCACATGAAGCGCTCCATCCTCATGCTGTCGCTCGTGGTGGGAGCCACGGCCTTCGCGCAGGACGTCGACGTCCAACAGTCCATCCAGGTTCCGGAGCCGCCGGAGACGGCCATGCAGAAGGCTCCGGAGGTGCCCTTCGTCCCCACGCCGGAGCCCGCGGTGGAGGGCATGCTGAAGCTGGCGGGGGTGAAGCCGGGAGACGTCGTCTACGACTTGGGCAGCGGGGACGGGCGCATCGTCATCTCCGCGGTGAAGGGCCACGGGGCGGCGCGGGCGGTGGGCGTGGACATCAACCCCGAGCGCGTTGCCGAGGCGAACGAGAATGCGCGAAACGCGGGCGTGGAGGACCGGGTGGAGTTCCGCCAGGGGGACTTGTTCGACGCGGACATCGGGGACGCCACCGTGGTGACACTGTACCTGCTGCCCTCCGTCAACGAGCGCCTCAAGCCGAAGCTGCTGGCCGAGCTGAAGCCGGGGACGCGCATCGTGTCCCACGGCTTCGACATGGGGGACTGGCAGCCGGACAAGGAAATCCAGGAGGGCGGCCGCACGCTGTACCTGTGGACCGTCCCCGAGCCCGGGGCCGTCCGCTCGGCGCGGTGAGGCCGCCCGGGCCCGTCAGGGCTTCGGCGGCGCGGAGTGGGGCGCGTGGGTCTGGTGCAGCACCAGCGCCTCCAGCCGCGAGAGCGCCTTGTCCAGCACCTCCATGGAGGGGCCGAAGGACAGGCGCACATAGTTGCGGAAGCGCGAGGGCCGCCGCGCGCGGCGCTTGCCGGGATTCACGTCGAAGAACTCGCCGGGCACGGTGATGATTTTCTGCTCCAGCGCGGCGCGGAAGAAGCCCATGCCGTCGTTGAGCGGCGGGGGCAGGCCGGACACGTTGCCCCAGACGTAGAACGTCCCGTCCGGCGCCCGGTCCGTGCGGATGCCCAGCCGCTCCAGCCGCGAGTGGAACATGTCCCGCTTCTCGCGGAACGTCTTGTGGATGGCCAGCGTCTCCGCCACCACCAGATCCTCCTGGAGCAGCGGAATGGCCGCGCGCTGCAGCGGCCGGCTGCCGCCGCCGTCGAGGAAGCTGCCCGCGCTGGACACCGCCTCGATGACCTGCCGCGGCCCCAGCGTCCACGTCATGCGCCAGCCCGGATAGCGCCAGTTCTTGGTGAAGCCGTCGAAGATGACGATGGGGTCCTTGTTCACGTCCTCGACGTAGCGCGCGGCGCTCTCCACCGGCAGGTGCCCGGGGCGGCCCGTCCAGATGTAGTGCGAGTAGAACTCGTCGATGAGCAGCGAGCACTCCTGCTCGCGCGCGACGCCCACCCAGCGCGCCAGCTCGTCCCCCTGCACCAGCTTGCCGGTGGGGTTGCAGGGGTTGGAGAAGAGCAGGGCGGACAGGCCGCGGCCCTGCACCTCGCGGCGCAAGTCTTCGGAGGTGAAGGCGTAGCCGCGGTCGCCCTCGAGGAGGATGGGGATGGCGGTGAACGCCTTGAAGACGTCCAGCAGCTCCTCGTAGGCGGTGTAGTCGGGCAGGAAGTGGCCCAGGTTGACCGAGCCCAGGCTCGCCGCCGCGCGGGTGAGGGCCGCGCGCCCGCCGCCGGACAGGCACACGTTCTCCGCGCTGTACTGGCTGGGCAGGCCCTTGCGGTAGAGCTTGTTGTAGAGGCTCGCGATGACCTCGCGCACCTCCCACAGCCCCGCGACGGGCGCGTACTCCATGTCCGCCACGTCGATGTTCACCGAGCCCAGCCGGGGCGGCGCGCCGGGCAGCTCCCCCGTCTCCGGCTGCCCCTGGCCCAGGTTGCACCACTCGGGGTCGCTGGAACGGTAGCCGCGGCGGCTCGCCTCGGCGGTGACGTAGATGACGCCCGTGCGGGGCACGGAGCGGAAGGCCGGAATCGTGACGTCGTCGCTCACGGCGGCACACCCTAGCGGAAGTCGAGCGCGCGCGTCCCGGGACTGAAGTGCCTGCTAGCGGACGATGGGCACCGTCACCGGCTCCTTGTCATCGACGGTGACTTCCACCTTGCCCACGCGCCACAGCACCTCCTGGAACCGGGCCTCCAGCCGGTGGCCGTCCGCGGTCTCCAGGACGGCGGTGCCCTCCTTCGGCAGGTACTGGCCCACGTCATAGAGCAGCGAGGTGAGGGTGAGGCGGTCCGTGCCGTCCGGGCCCGTCAGCGTGCCGGGCCCGTCCAGCACCATCTCCGAGCCGCCGATGACGGGCACGCCGCCGCGCAGGCCCACCCGGCCGTCGATGTGGAAGGTGTGGCCCTCACGCCCGGGCACGCCGCCCTCCACGTCCGCGAACAGGCGCGTCTCGTCGCCGCAGGTGCCGTAGCCGACCTCTGCCTGGAGGTTGTGCCCGTCCACCGTCAGGCCGCGCAGGTCCGCGTGCACCTCCATCAGGTCTTCACCGCCGCGGTAGAGGAAGGCCGCCTGCCCGGTGAAGCGCAGGCCGTGGATGTCGCAGCCACCCGCGTCGAACCGCATCACCACCGCGTCCGTCACCGCGTCGTGGGCCTCCACCGTGGCGGTGGCGCACGCGTACCGCGCATGCACCCCTTCCGCCGCGCGGCTCACGAAGGAGCGCCGGGGCTCGCCGCACGTGTACACCGGCAGCACGCCCAGCACCTCCAGCGCGCCGCGCGCCTGGTGGGCGGCGGCCACGGCGCGCTCCACCGTGGCGCGCGCGGCGTCCACCTCCTCCTTCGTGGGCGTCTCCGCGCCGCAGGCGGCGGTGAGGACAGCGAGGGACAGACAGGCGATGCGTCGCATGGGGCGCTCCTGGGGTGGTGGGACTCGCACCCCTCCAGAGCAACCCCCGTGCCCCACGCAACCCCTTGAGAAGAGGCGGCATGGCCACCCCGGGTGCGTGAAGCACCTTGCACACTCCGGGCGGGCCTGCCCCGGGTGCGCGGTGCCTCACGCGCGGTGCGTCAGCCTTCCAGAGACGCCCGCAGGAACCAGGCGTGCTTCTCGAACTCGGTGATGATGCCGGTGACGAGGTCCACCGAGTCCGTGTCCTGGTTCTCCTCGAACGTCTTGCGGCTCTGGCGCAGGCCGTCCAGGTAGACCTCGATGCGCTCGGCCAGCAGCTTCACGTGCTCCATGTCCTTCGAGGTCTCCTGCGGGTAGTCCGGCAGGCGGCTCGTCTTGCCCACGTGGCGGCTGGTGCCGTAGGCCTTCGCGCCCAGCGTCACCGCGCGCTCGGCGATGGAGTCGTTGTGGTTGGCCAGGCTCACCGCGAAGGTCTCGAACAGCGGGTGCAGCGCGGCGAACTGCGGGCCCTTGATGTTCCAGTGGGCCACCTTGATTTGCGAGTGCAGGTCCAGGCCGTCGGCCAGGCGGGCGTTGAGCGACTCGGCGATGGCGGAGCGGGCCTTCTCGGGGAGGGGGCTGGGGCTTCGGTACATGGTGTCGTTCCTTTTCTTTCTCGTGTGCTTTGCCAGTTCAGATGCCCGGCAGCCGGAAAAGGAGCGCCCCCCGGTGTTTCCACCGGAGGGCGCCTTGAATCAGTTGCGATGTCTCGCGACAGGAGGGCTTAAGACTCCAGGCCCACCGCCGCGGCGTGAATCACCGCCGCGACCCGGACTGCGTCGTGCACCTGCTCCTCGGAGAGGCCGCCCTCGAGGACGACCTTCTCGTGGGACTGCATGCACATCTCGCAGCCGTTGATGGCGCTGACCGCGAGGCAGACCAGCTCGAAGTCCACCTTGTTGGTCAGCACCTGCGCGAGCCGGTTCATCCGCAGCCCGGCGCGCTTGGTCGAGTAGGACTCCTTCCCGATCATGTGCCGGAAGCGGTAGTAGACGTTGTTCATCGCCATCAGGGACGCCGCGGCACGCGCGTCCTCGATGACCGGCTCCGGATTCGTCAGGGCCTTCTTCGCCTCGTTGAGCATCGCCTCCTTCAGCCGCTCGTTACGCACGGCGAAGGCGGAAGCGACGGCCACACCCCAGCGCTGCTCCGGGGTGAGGCTCCCTCCCTCCAGGACGGCCTGGAGGTTGAGGCGGGTGTCCTTGTGGGCGTCCGCCAGCTCAGAGCGGACGACTTCGAGCGAGGCCATGGTGCCTTACCCCGCCTTCGCCAGCTTCTGGGTGAGGGTCTCCTCGCCCTTGGTCCAGTTGCAGGGGCACAGCTCGTCCGTCTGGAGCGCGTCCAGCGTGCGCACCGTCTCGGAGACGTTGCGGCCCACGGACAGGTCGTTCACCGTCACGTGGCGGATGATGCCCTCGGGGTCCGCGATGAACGTCGCGCGCAGCGCCACGCCCTCCTCCTTGTGGAGGATGCCCAGCGCGTTGCACAGCTCGTGCTTCAGGTCCGCCAGCATCGGGAAGGGCAGGCCCTTGAGGTCCGGGTGGTGCGTGCGCCACGCGTGGTGCACGAACTCGCTGTCGGTGCTCAGGCCCAGCACCTGCGCGTCGCGGTCAGCGAAGTCCTTGTTCTTCTTGCCGAACTCCGCGATCTCCGTGGGGCAGATGAAGGTGAAGTCCTTCGGCCACGCAAACAGCACCAGCCACTTGCCCTTGTAGGTCTCGTTCGTGATGTCCTGGAACTCCTTGCCCTTCTCCAGGGACACGGTGGCCTTCACCTTGAAGTTCGGGATCTTGTCGCCAACGGTCAGCATTACGACTCCTTGGGGGTTGGGGGGCGCCCTCATGGACGTCCCAGGGAATGTGTGATGTGCCAACTTCTAAAGCAGGCCCCGTGCCAGTCTGTGACTTCAGTGATTCCAGGGGGTTGAAAACTCCCCCCGACGGGTCGGTGCCAGCGGGCCGGTGAATAACGAAATCTCGGTGGGTTTCGCCACTGCAATTTCGGTGGACCGCTATTACTCGTGCATCATGTCGGACGAAATGTCAGGCCGAATCGAAGGCGCGCAGGATGCTCGGGACCTGGTCGAGCTGGCAACCACGGAAGACTCGGTGGGGGACCTGCTCCGTCGGGGACTGGACTGGCTGACGCGGGTGGTGCGCTTCGACCTGGCGACGGTGTTCCTCCTGAAGGAGGGCCGCCTCGTCTCGGTGGCCGCGCGAGGGCCCCTGGCCAACGCGAAGGTGCGGCAGCACTCGCTCAACCTGGCGGAGTTCCCGTCGCTGCGCCACGCGCTGGAGACGCGGCGCGCGCGCGCCTTCACGGAGGAGGACCACTCGCACGGGGACGGGGACCCGTTCGACGGCGTGCTGGACCTGCCGCCGGGGCACTCGTGCATGGTGGTGCCCTTGTGCGCGGGCGAGCGCTGCTACGGCGTGCTGTCCTTGGACAGGGCCGAGTGCGAGACGTACCCGCAGCCGGTGGTGGACCTGGTGGAGGTGTACGGGCAGATGCTGGCCACGGCGATTCAGGCCGCGGAGCAGCGGGCCACCTTCGAGCAGATGCACCGGCAGGACCACGAGCACGCGAAGCTGCTGGAGGCGCAGCTCGGCGGTGAGTCGGAGGGCATCCTCGAGACGTCGCTGAGCCCCATCATGAGGGACTTGTCGCGTCGTGCGCGGCAGGTGGCGGAGACGGACACGCCGGTGCTGATTACGGGCGAGACGGGCACGGGCAAGGAGCGGCTGGCGCGGGCCATCCACCGGTGGAGCGCGCGGGCGGACGAGCCCTTCGTCACCCTCAACTGCGCGGCGATTCCGGCGGGGCTCCTGGAGAGCGAGCTGTTCGGCCACGTGAAGGGCGCCTTCACCGGGGCCACGCGCGACAGGGCGGGCCGCTTCCAGATGGCGCACGGGGGCACGCTGCTGCTGGACGAGATTGGCGAGCTGCCGGTGGAGCTGCAGGCGAAGCTCTTGCGGGCGCTGCAGGAGAAGACCTTCGAGCCGGTGGGCGGCGACAGGACGGTGCGCGCAGACGTGCGCATCCTCGCCGCGACGCACGTGGACCTGCAGCAGGCGATTGCGCAGAAGCGCTTTCGCGAGGACCTCTACTACCGGCTGAGCGTCTTCCCGCTGCGGCTGCCGCCCCTGCGCGAGCGGCGCGAGGACCTGCCGCAGTTGTGCGCCTTCCTCCTGGAGGAGCAGGCCCTGCGCACGGGCCGGCGGGGCATGCGGGTGACGCCAGCCGGGCTGGCGCGGCTGGAGGCGTATGACTGGCCGGGCAACCTGCGCGAATTGGCCAACGCGCTGGAGCGCGCCACCATCCTCTCGCGCGGCTCGGAGCTGGGGCCGGATGCGTTCGATTTGCCGGTGCGCGGCGCCGCCGGGGCCGAGGACGGCCGTGTCGGGGCTGCCGTGGCGGAGGCCGCGTCGGCGGAGGCGCCGCTGAAGCAGGGCGCGGTGCCCACGCTGGCGACGGTGCAGCGCGAGCACATCCTGCGGGTGCTGACGCTCACGCGCGGCCGTGTCTACGGGCCGGGTGGGGCGGCGGCGCTGCTGGGCCTCAAGCCGTCCACGCTGCAGAGCCGGATGAAGAAGCTGGGCATCGCCCGGCTGGACCAGTTCGTCGTGGACGAGGTGTGAGCCAGGCCTATGCGGGGGCCTCGCGCCGCCGCTCGTGCGCACGCCCCTCGTAGCGTTTCATCAGCGGGGTGACGGAGATGCCGTGCACGGCGATGGACACGGCCACCACCCACAGCACCAGCGGGAGCAGCCGGTGGGCGAGCCCGCCTTCCAGGCCGTGCTCGATGGCGTAGAAGAGGTAGTAGAGCGAGCCGATGCCCCGCACGCCGAACCAGGCCATCAGCCCCCGCTGGTGGGGGTCGGTCCGTGAGCCCACCAGCGACAGCACGACGGACAGCGGCCGGAGCACGAAGAAGAGCAGCGGCGCCAGCCACAGCACCTCCGGCGGGAAGGGCGTGACGGCCAGCAGCAACCCCAGCACCACCACGACTGCCACCTCGGCGATGCGCTCCAGCGCCTCGTTGAAGCCCAGCACCGCGTTGGCCATGTACGCGTGCGCGTGCTCGGGGCTCGTGGCCGCCTCCAGCTTGTCCGCGGCGCGCGCGGCCTCCTCCACCTGCTCCGCCGGACGCGAGCCGGTGTGCTTGCGTTCGATTCGCCGCAGCGCGAGGCCGGCGGCGAACACCGCGAGGAAGCCGTAGCCCTTCACCAGCAGCGCGGTGCCATACGAGAGCGCGATGAGGCCCAGCGCCAGCAGCTCGTCCAGGCCCACGGCCTCGCGGTGGTGCTTGCGCAGGTAGAGCACCAGCCGGCCCACGCGGTCTCCCAGCACCACGCCCACCATGAGGCCCGCCGCCGCGGCCCACAGCACGTCCACCACCACCCAGCGCCACAGCCCCGTCCCCAGCTCATGCAGGCCCAGCAGGCCCAGCCCGAGCATGACGAAGGGGAAGGCGGTGCCGTCGTTGAGGCCGGCCTCGCCGGTGAGGCCGAAGCGCAGCCTGTCCCTGTCCAGCGCGTGGGACACCTGCACGTCCGACGCGAGCACCGGGTCCGTGGGCGACAGGATGGCGCCCAGCAGCAGCGCCGCGCCCAGCGGCAGCCCGAGGGCGCTCACGCCCACCAGCGCCACCAGGGCCACCGTGAGCAGCATGGCCCCGAGGGCCAGCCGCAGGGAGACGCGCCACTCCCGGTCCGACACGGGCAGGCGCAGCTTCAGCCCCGCGCTGAAGAGGGAGATGATGACCGCCACCTCGGTGACGCGCTCCAGGAGCGCGGCCTGCTTCAGCGGGTGCAGGTGGCCCAGGCCCAGCCGCCCCAGCGCGAAGCCCACGCCCAGGTAGAGCAGGGAGGTGGACAGTGGCAGGCGCTTGAGCACGGAGCCGCCCAGCGCCATCGCCACCAGGAGCAGCCCGATGATGAAGAACCAGGCGATGGACTCCATAGGAGTGACCTAAGTTGGTCACTCCGGAGCCTCATCCCAAGGTGTGGCGGCGTCGGAAGTCGCCGCCTGGCCGGCCGCCTGGGGCACGGCCGGGCGGGCTCGCGGGGTTCAGCGGGGCGCGTTCGGCAGCGGGTACGTGGTGGCGCGGCCGAAGGGCTGGTCGAACAGGTGCGGGTCCGACTGGCGCGTGCGGAAGAGGTCGATGATGTAGTCCATCCGCTGGCCCAGCTGGCTCCAGTCCTTGGCCCCGGTGCCCTTCAGGCTGTCGGGGCTGTGGTCCAGCTTGCCGAGCAGCGCCTTCAGCTCCGGGTTCTGGATGGAGCGCAGGTGCGGCGGGAAGAGGGTGGACTCCATGCCCTTGGGCGGGGGCAGGTCATTGCCAATCTTGAGCGCGCCGCCGGGGACGGCCAGCTTCATCATGTGCTCGGTGGCGATGCGCCGGAACACGCCCGCCGCGCCGTCCACCACGGGGTTGAGCAGCGCGTCCACGGCGCCTGACTTCAGCGCGGCCTTGCCGGCGAGGTTGGCGGGGAAGGGGAGCCCGTTGATGGCACCCTCGACGGACTGCTTGAGGATGTTCCGGAAGACCTCCTTCACCGGCGCGTTGAGGGCCCGCTCGACGTAGGGCTGCAGCTGCGTCTGCTCGTGCAGGCCAATCTTGTTGTTGGCCAGGAGCATCAGCTCGGCCTTCTTGTTCGGGTCCTTCTCGGTCATCGCCTGCGCGTAGTGGCCGAAGGCCTCGCGCAGCAGCGGCTTCTCCTTGGGGAAGCTGTCCAGGTACGTCTGCAGCTTCGCCGGATCGGGCTTCGTGTCGCCCTTGAAGGTGTCGACGAAGCGGGCGAACTCCTGGCCAATCTCGTTGAAGACGAACTGGTTGCCGCCGGCGATTTCCTCGCTGACCCGGGCGAGCGCCTGCTGTCCGGCCGCGCCGATGTCCCCGAGGGGCAGCGCGGGCAGGCCCAGCTTGCGCAGGAAGTCGTCCACCTTGCCCAGGGGGCCCATGACGCCGCCGGCGCCCTTGAGCACGTCGTTGAAGACCTTGGGCATGTCCTCGCCGCGGATGCTCACGCCGGCCTGCTTCGAGGCCCACGTGCCGAAGGTGGCCCAGTTGGCGTTGTCGTCGCCCACCAGCTTGCCCATGGCGTCGGACAGGTCGTGGTAGCCCTGCGTAATCGCGTAGTTGCGCGCCACCGGGTCCTTCATGGCGGCAATGGCCTTCACGTCCGCCGCGGTGGGGTAGCTGCCCGGGGCGACGGCGCCCGCGGCGGGCGCGGTGACGGGAGAGGACAGCGCCACGTTCCCCGCGCGGCCCTTGCCCGAGTCGAACTTCGAAACGCCCACCGAGTCCGCGCGCGCGGCCGGGGCCTTCGGGGCGGGCTTCACCTCATTGCGGGGGACGGCCGGCTTGGGCGTCTCGCTGGGGCGGGGCTGGATGCGGGGTCCGGAGACAGGCGTCTTCATGCCGACAGTATCGGCCATTGAGGAACTGAAGTTGCGTGCCCGGCACCGACTCCTACCCGGGGTGTGGGTGGGGGCCGCGAAGCAGGGGATTTGCCAGGGGGCCCGGTCGGCTGTCAGACCCAGGGAGTAGGAAGGAGTGGACACACCATGGAAGGTGGGGTTTCACTCCTGGGAGGCGGGGCCGATGATGGACGGGTTGGATGTTGGAGGACAGGGGAGCATCGGGATGGGCAACGAGACGAAGCGGCGCGCGACCTATGCGGACCTCGAGGCGCTGCCCGAGAACATGGTCGGGCAACTCATCGACGGCGAGCTCATCGCCATGCCGCGGCCCGCGAGCCCGCATGCGGTGGCGCATTCCGCGATTGGCGGACTGCTGTTCACGACCTTCCAGGCCGGACAGCGGGCTCCAGAGGGCTGGTGGATTGTCGACGAGCCCGAGCTGCACTTCGGCGAGGACGTGCTGGTTCCGGACATCGCCGGCTGGAGGCGTGAGCGCATGCCCCAGATGCGGCGAGTGCCCTTCTTCACCCTCGCACCGGACTGGGTCTGCGAGGTGCTCTCTCCGTCCACCGCGTCGCTGGACCGCAAGCGCAAGCGGGAGATCTACGCGCGCGAGGGCGTGGAGTACGTCTGGCTGGTGGACCCGGCCGCTCGCACGCTGGAGGTGTTCCGGCGGCAGGAGGGGCAATGGGTGGAGCGCGGCACGTACTCCGGCGAGGCGCGCATCCGGGCCGAGCCCTTCGAGGCCCTGGAACTGGACCTCGGCTTGTTGTGGCCTCCGGAGCTGGAGGCGCCCTGACCGTCACACGGTGGGACGGAAGCGCTCCAGGTGCCGGTGCCACGCCTCGCACGCTTCCTTGACGCTGACGGCGACGAAGCGCACGGGTGTGCCCGGACGGCGCGCGCAGAGCCGGCCCCAGTCCGCGCGGATGACGGTGGCGATGAGCGGATAGCCGCCCGTCGTGGGGTGGTCCGGCCCGAGGACGATGGGCTCTCCCGACAGCGTCACCTGGATGGCCCCGCGCGCCATGGGGCGCGACGTGCCGGCCCCTTCGTCGCCATGTGCCAGCGCCGTCCCGCGCAGCCGCATTCCCACCCTGTCACTCGCGGGGGACACGGTGAAGGGGTCCGCCAGCAGTGACGCCCGCGTCGCCACGCCGAAGCGCTCCAGGTCCGGACCGAGCGTCACCCGGATGGGCGCCGTCACGTCCAGCGCATCCCCGAGCTCCAGTGTCTCCGTCGCGCCGCCACCGTCGCCCAGCGGCAACGCATCTCCCGGACGCAGCAGCCGGCCCTCGTGCCCGCCCAGCCGTGCCACCAGCAGCGTGCCGCGTCCGCCCAGCACCTCCGGCACCGCGAGCCCACCATCCACCGCGACGTAGCGCACGCTCGCGGACTCCGGGGCGGGCACGGTGAAGACCTCTCCGTCCGCCACGCTGAAGGTCCGCCCGTCCACGGACACGCGCATCCCTCGCCCGCGCCCCCGCAGCTCCAGCCTGCCGAAGGTCTCCAGCGCCGCCGCGCCCCCCGGGTTGCCCACCGCGCGGTTGGCCAGCGCCAGCAATTCCGGTACCCAGGCCCCTCCCGGGGGCACGCCATGGTGCATCTGCCCCGGCCGTCCGGCGTCCTGCACCGTGGCGGGGCCGCCCACGCCCATGATTTCCAGCCAGCCCGCCATCAGTCCACCCGCTCGAAGCGCACCCGGTCCCCGAGCCGCAGCACCGCGCCGTGCTCCGGCGTGAAGGCGGTGAAGTCCAGCGCGGTGCCGATGAGGTTCCACCCGCCGGGCGAGGCGAAGGGGTACACCCCCGTGCGACCGCCCGCGATTCCCACCGCCAGCGCCGGCACCCGCGTGCGGGGCGTGGCCAGCCGGGGCACGACGATGCGCGAGTCCACCTCGCCCAGGTACGCGAAGCCCGGCAGGAAGCCCACGCACCGCACCGTGTACTCGCGCGCCGCGTGGAGCCGCGTCACCTCGTCCCGCGTCAACCCCGTGCGCGCCGCCACCGCCTCCAGGTCCGGCCCGTCGTAGCGCACGCGCAGGAGGGTGGGCGGGCGCGCGTCCGGAGGCGGCGGCATCCGCAGCAGCCGTGCGAGCGCCAGCCGGGGTTCCTCGGGCGGCGCATCCGGGTCGAAGTACACGCAGGCGTGCTCCTCGGTGATGACGGCGTCCACCACGCGAGGCAGCGCGCTCAGGGCGTCGCGCACGGCCCGGCGCTCCAGGCCCTCCGGCAGCGCCAGTCTCAGCGCGCCCTCGCCCAGGGCTTCCGCGCGCAGGGCGAGCGCATCCAGCGTGGCGCGCACCTCGCGGGCCAGCTCCACCGCGCCCGGTGTGTCCCCGTGCACGCAGAGGGTGTCCACCGTGCCGGCGGTGGCCAGCCGCACGGTGTTCTCCCGGGCCCTCGCGACGTCGGTGAGCACGGCCCCGGGCTGCCCGCGCGGAATGAGCGAGCCGTCTGCCCGGGTGCCCCGGTCCGCGAAGCCCTCGCGCGCGTAGGCGAGCCCCGCCGCCCGGGCCGCGTCGCGCAGGGCGCCCGTCCCCGGACCGATGACGGTGATGCTCCGCCCCAGCGCCTCCACCACGCCCTCCACCACCGCGCGAGCCAGCTCCGGAGCGGCATTGGCCGAGTGATAGAGGGCGCCATGCGGCTTGGCGTACCGCACGGGCACGCCCTGGCTGGCCGCGAGCCGCGCGAGCCGGGCGCACTGGCCGGCCACCTGGCCGCGCAGGACTTCGGGCGAGACTTCCAGGGCCTTGCGGCCGAAGCCCTCGCGGTCCTCGTAGGAGGGGTGGGCTCCGGCGCGCGTGCCATGGCGGGCGCACGACTCCAGCGCGCGGCGCATGGACGCGTCGTCCCCCGCGTGCCCGCCACAGGCGATGTTGGCCACGTGGGCGAGCGAGTAGAGCTGCTCGTCCTCCCCGGGCAGCTCGCCCAGGTCGATGTTGAGGAGGCACTCCGTCATGGGGGGCCCACGCTACGCGAGGCGGCCCCCGGGCGCAGCCTTCCCTCCTCGGGAGCACGCGCGGGGCAACAGGCATGGCGGATGGAAGTCACACGTGCCACCCCGGGGCAGGGGCCGGTTAGCACCGGAGTGGCACGCGCCTCGGGGGTGGAACCAAGAACCACTCCCGAGGAACTTCCACTCCAGATACGCCGCACCGGCTTTTCTCTGGCAATTACGCCCGTCATTTCCCACCCGGGCCGGGTGGAAATCACGTCACCTTCCCAGGTCGGCGCGGCGACGACGGAGGCGGAGGACTTCAGCGGGAGGACGGCAGCGAGGCGGGGCCACCGGCCTTCACCCAGCGCACCAGGGCCCGCGCGGTGCGCTCGTCAATCAGGTCCGCGTAGGTGGGCATGGGTGTGCCCGGGAGGAACTGTTCAGGATTGCGGACCCAGCGCACCAGGTCCGCGTCGCTCCGGCCCGAGGCCCGCGCGAGCCGGTCGTGGTAGCGGGCGCCGGGGCCATGGCAGCTCGCACAGCCGAGCTGCACGAAGAGCTTCGCCGCATCCACCTTCGGCTCGGGGGCCCGGGGCTTGCGCTGGGGGGCCGGTGCGGTGGAGGAAGCGCGGGGGGCCGTGTCCACCGCGCCCGTGCTCGATGGCGAGGCGCTCGCGACCACGGAGCCGCCCGCTGTCGGCGCGGGAGCCACCGTGCCTGTCTTCGGCTCCGCGCTTCCCACCCCAGGGCCCATCTTCGAGGTCGCGGAGCCGCTGGCGGCTGGAGCTCCCGCCACCGTCCCGGAGCCCGTGGACGACGGAGCGCTCGCGGCGTCCTCGTGCTGGCTCAGGGCGGCGGCTTCGGCCACGGAGCTCGCGGTGTCCGCGTCGGTGCCCCCGGACGTCTCCGCGCTCGCCCCCTCCCAGGCCGGGCGCACGGAGGTGGCGGTGAGGCGCGGCCGGGCCCCCTTCACCTCGTTGTCCTGCTCGGGCACGGAGCGCAGGAAGTCATAGAGGGCCCGGGCCTCCACCGCGTCCATGCCCCGGAAGCGCGGCATGGGCGCGCGCAGCGCGGAGCCATCCGGGGCGAGCCCATCTCTCACCGCGCGGGTGAAGTCCTCCAGCGTCCAGTGCGCCAGCCCCGTCTCGTGGAAGGTGATGTTGCTGGAGCGGACCTTCTTGCCCTCCATGTCCAGGAAGGTCATGCCGCCGGCGAAGACGTCGTCACCCTCCGTCTTGGTCGGGCTGAAGCCGTCGGTGTGGCACGACGCGCAGTCGTACACGTCATGCGCCATATAGCGGCCGTACTCCAGGGTGGCCGCCTTCGCCGGCACGGGGATGCCCGAGGCGGGGCGCTCCACGGGCTCGTTGCCGGTGATGACGCGGAAGCCCAGCCCGCCAATGAAGCTGAACTCCGAGCGCGGCGCCGGCTGCGCATCCGGGGCGAACAACGGGTCCCCCGAGCGAATGAAGCCCAGCACCGCCGCGAGGTCCGCGTCGCCCATGGCGTAGCTGGGCATCACCATCAACCGCCCATCACGGCTCACCGCGTAGCGGATGGCCCGCGCCAGCTCCTCGTCCGTCGCGGAGCCCACACCCGCCGTCGGGTGGGACGTGAGGTTGGCCGCGTAGAAGCTCCCCATGTACGAGGGCAGCTCCCGCAGCGGCGCGCCGGAAGCCGTCTCGGTGTTGCCCCGGTGGCACGCCTCGCAGCTCGCATGGAAGATGGTGGCGCCCCGCGCCAGCGCCGCCGGGGACGTGTCCGCTCGAATGGGAGGGTAGGGCGCGCGCACGGTGCCCGCACAGCCCGCCAGCAGCAGCGTGAGCCCCGCCAGCAGCGTGTTCCTCACGGCTCCCCCGGCTTCTCGGCGCATGCGGTGCCCTCGTCTCGTGGCCAGCACCCGACGAATACCGCATCCGCCCGCCGCGCGGGAGGGAGGGGGGCGTGCCACGGGGTGGACACCACCCCCACGAGAAGCACCCGTGGTGAAGCGGCCAGCAGGTAGAGTCGCGCGCATGACGCGCTCGCTCGAGTCCTACCGCGCCCTGTTCCCCGTCCTCCAGGAGCAGCTCTACCTCAACCATGCCGGCGTGGCCCCCACCAGCCTGCGGGCAGCCGAGGCCGTGCGCGGCTGGATGGACGACCTCGTCTACCACGGCATCAAGCACGAGCGCGGCTGGGAGCGGCACTGCGAGCACGTGCGCGGGCTGGCGGCGCGGCTCGTCAACGCCGAGCCCGGCGAGGTGGCCTTCGTGCGCAACACCAGCCACGGCCTGGGCCTCGTCGCGGAAGGGCTGGACTGGAAGCCCGGGGACGAGGTGGCCGTGGCCTCGTCGCTGGAGTACCCGTCCAACGTCTACCCGTGGCAGCACCTGAAGGACCGCGGCGTGGCGGTGCGCGAAATCGAGGTGTCCTCCGGCGGCGTCACCCCGGAGGCGGTGGCCGCGGCCCTCACCCCGCGCACGCGGCTGGTGGCCCTGTCCTCCGTGCAGTTCGCCACCGGCTACCGCGCGGACCTGGATGCGATTGGCGCGCTGTGCGAGCGCGCGGGCGTCCTGTTCTGCGTGGACGGCATCCAGAGCGTGGGCTGCATGCCCGTGGACGTGAAGAAGAGCCGCATCCACTTCCTCAGCGCGGACAGCCACAAGTGGATGCTCGGCATCGCCGGCATCGGCTTCCTCTACGTGGCGAAGGACGTGCTGCCCCGACTGCGCCCGGTGCTGGTGGGCTGGCGCAGCACCACCGACGCGTGGAACTTCAACCGCAGCCACTTCGAGCTGCGCACGGATGCCCTCAAGCTGGAGGAGGGCAGCGCCGCGTACACCGGCATCTACGCGCTGGGCGCCGCGCTGGAATTGCTGCACGAGGTGGGCGTGGGCGTCATCGAGACGCGCATCCACGCGCTGCTCTCGCGGGTGGAGGAGGGGCTGCGCGGGCTGGGCTGCGATGTGGGGCCCTCGCCGGAGCACCGCGCGGGCATCCTCACCTTCCTGCCTCCGGACGGGGACGCGCGGGCGCTGGGCGCCTGGCTCGCCGAGCGCGACGTCGCCCACTCCGTGCGCCGGGGGCGCGTCCGCCTGTCACCCCACTTCTACAACCTGCCCGAGGAGATGGACCGGTTGGTGGAGCTGGTGCGGACGCGCCTGGGCTGAAGCGGCTACTGCTGGGCGGGGAAGAGCGTCTCGATGGAGAGGTAGCGCTCGCCGGTGTCGTAGCAGAAGCACAGCACGCGGCTGCCTTCCGGCATGTCGCCAATCTTCTGACTCACGGCGGCCAGCACGGCGCCGGAGGAGATGCCCACGAAGATGCCCTCCTCGCGCGCGGAGCGGCGGGTGAACTCGAACGCGTCCTCCTCGTTCACCTGGATGGCGCCGTCGAGCGCCTCCTTGTGCAGGTTCTTCGGGATGAAGCCCGCGCCAATGCCCTGGATGGGGTGCGGGCCCGGCGCTCCGCCGCTGATGACGGGCGACTTGACGGGCTCCACCGCGAATACCTTCAGCTTCGGCCACACCTTCTTGAGCTCCTCGGCGCACGCGGTGATGTGGCCGCCGGTGCCCACGCCGGTGATGAGGTAGTCCAGCCCGTCCGGGAAGTCCTTGAGGATTTCCTGCACGGTGGTGCGGCGGTGCACCTCGATGTTGGCCTCGTTCTCGAACTGCTGCGGCATCCACGCGTTGGGCACCTGGGACACCAACTCCTGCGCCCTTGCAATGGCGCCCTTCATGCCCTGGGCGCGCGGGGTGAGCTCGAAGGTGGCGCCGTAGGCGGCCATGAGGCGGCGGCGCTCGATGCTCATGGAGTCCGGCATGACGAGCACCAGCTTGTAGCCCTTCACCGCGGCCACCATGGCGAGCCCGATGCCGGTGTTGCCGCTGGTGGGCTCGATGATGACGCTGTCCTTCTTGAGGATGCCGCGCTTCTCCGCGTCCTCAATCATGGACAGGGCGATGCGGTCCTTGATGCTGCCGCCCGGGTTGGCGCGCTCGAGCTTCATGTGCACCGTGACGCGCGAGGGGAACAGTCGGTTGATGCGCACGTGCGGCGTGTTACCGATGGTCTCCAGGATGTTGTTCGCCTTCATGGCTTGGGCCTCGTCGGGTCAGATGTGGAACTCGAGTGCGTCCAGCGTTCCATCCGCGCCGCGGGGACGCACCTCGCTGCGGCGGGTGACAACGGACTGCGGGGGCACGCTCTGCGTGAGCCAGGCGTTGCCGGCGATGATGCTGCCCCGGCCCACCACCGTCTCTCCGCCGAGGATGGTGGCGTTGGCGTACACCACCACGTCGTCCTCGATGGTCGGGTGGCGCTTCTTGTCCGCCAGCGCCTTCTCCACCATGAGCGCGCCCAGGGTGACGCCCTGGTAGAGCTTCACGTTGTCGCCGATGAGCGTCGTCTCGCCGATGACGACGCCGGTGCCATGGTCGATGACGAAGCGCCGGCCGATGGTGGCGCCGGGGTGGATGTCCACGCCGGTGCGCTGGTGGGCGTACTCGGTGAGCAGGCGCGGCAGCAGTGGGAAGCCGAGCACGTGCAGGGCGCTGGCCACGCGGTAGATGGCGATGGCGTAGAAGCCCGGGTAGGTGAGGATGACCTCGTCCACGGTGCGCGCGGCGGGGTCTGCCTCGAAGATGGCCTGGGCGTCCTGGCGCAGCCACTCATAGAGGTCGGGCAGCCGCTCCATGAAGCGCGCGGGCAGCGACGGGCTGATTTCGGCGTACATCGGGGCGAGCGTCTCGCGGATGCGGTGGAGGCTGGCCTCCACGGTGGTGACGTCGCGGCGCACGGCGGCGGCGGTGCACTCCAGGCGCTCCGCGAAGTGCGGGAAGAGCAGGCCGAGCACCTGGCTGACGAACTCGGGGGCCGCGCGACGCACGTCTGGGGGGAAGCAGTGGCGCTGCCGGGCATCGAGCAGGGCCGCGACCAACCGGGAGTTGGAGTCGTCCATGAGCGCCTCCATTTAACGCGCCGTGTGTGGGTGCCGCACGGCTTGAATGTCGCCCCTGTCCCGGAACCCGGCCCGGGGCCCCTCAGATGTAGGACAGGGGACAGGCGGACGGAGCCGGGCGGGCCGCTCCGGCCGGAGGCCGAGCAGGCAGCGGGGGGCCGATGGCGGGGCGGAAGGGGGTGGGTTACCCAGGGGGATGCCTGAAGGAAACATCATCCACCGGGTTGCCCGGGTGCACCGCCGCTGGCTCGTGGGACGGCGCTTCACGGCGGACTCGCCGCAGGGGCGCTTCGTGGACGGGGCCCTCGTCCTGTCCGGTCGGGTGCTCACGGACGTGGAGGCGCACGGCAAGCACCTGTTCTACACCTTCGAAGGTGGCGTGCGGCTGCACATCCACCTGGGGTTGTTCGGGCTCTTCCGCCACTTCCGGGGAGGGGCGCCCCGGCCCTCGGAGGCGTGCCGGCTGCGGCTGGTGTCCCCGTTCGCCACGCTGCACCTGGCGGGGCCCAATGCGTGCGAGCTGCTGGCGCCGGAAGAGGAGGCCGCCCTGCGCGCGCGGCTGGGCGAGGACCCGCTGCGCGCGGACGCGGTGCCCCAGCGGGCCCTGGCGCTGCTGCGCCGGACGCGTGTGCCGCTGGCCCAGGCGCTGCTGGACCAGTCGCGAATCTCGGGGGTGGGGAACATCCTGCGCGCGGAGGGGCTGTTCGTCGCGGGCCTGCCGCCGCTGATGCCGGCGTGTGAGCTGGACGACGCGGGCTTCGCGCGGCTGTGGGAGGTGCTCCGGCGGATGCTGGCGGACGGCGCGAAGGACGGCCACATCGTCATCCCGGGGGCGCCGCCCGTGGCGGACGCGGTGCCGGGGAAGAAGCGCGCGGAGCGCTTCTGTGTGTACGGCCGCAACGGGTTGCCGTGTCCACGCTGTGGCGCGAAGGTGCGGAAGCAGGAGCTGGGCGGGCGGGGGCTGTATTTCTGTGCCGGGTGTCAGGGCGTGGACGCGGTGCCTCGCGTGGCCAGGACTCGGCGGCGAGGTGTCAACGCCGCGTAGTCCTGCCCTCGCGCACGCTTGCCGCGCCCCGGGTGGCGGCGGGACGATGGCGGCATGACTCCCTCCTACGTCCACGGCACCAGTTCCACCCCGCTGCTCGGGGAGACGATTGGGCAGAACCTGCGCCGCACCGTCGAGCGGTACGGCGACAGGGAGGCGCTGGTGGTGGCCTCGCAGAACTACCGGGCCACGTACCGGCAGCTCTGGGACACGACGACGCAGGTGGCGCTGGGGCTTTTGGCGCTGGGCGTGGAGAAGGGGGACCGGGTGGGCATCTGGTCTCCCAACCGCTTCGAGTGGGTGGTGGCCCAGTACGCCACCGCGCGCATCGGCGCCATCCTCGTCAACCTCAACCCCGCCTACCGCACCTCGGAGCTGGAGTACGCGCTCAACCAGGCCAGCGTCAGCGTGCTGCTGTTCGCGCGCGGCTTCCGGCAGACGGACTACAAGTCCATGGTGGAGGAGGTCCGTCCCCGCTGCCCCGGCCTGCGCGTGACGCTGGTGATGGACGACGACTGGCAGCTCCTGCTCTCCAACGCGAAGCACGTGAGCGAGGGGACGCTGGAGCAGCGCGAGGCGTCGCTCCAGTTCGATGACCCCATCAACATCCAGTACACGTCCGGGACGACGGGCTTCCCGAAGGGCGCCACGCTGTCGCACCACAACGTGCTGAACAACGGGTTCTTCATCGGCGAGGCGCTGCGCTACGGGCCCGAGGACCGCGTCTGCATCCCCGTGCCCTTCTACCACTGCTTCGGCATGGTGATTGGCAACCTGGCCTGCACGTCGCACGGCGCCACCATGGTGATTCCCGGTGAGGCGTTCGACGCGCTGGCGGTGCTGCAGACGGTGCAGGCGGAGCGGTGCACGTCGCTGTACGGCGTGCCCACCATGTTCATCGCGGAGCTGGACCACCCGCGCTTCGGCGAGTTCGACTTGAAGTCGCTGCGCACGGGCGTCATGGCGGGCTCGCCGTGTCCGGTGGAGGTGATGAAGCAGGTGCAGTCGCGGATGAACATGCGCGAAGTCACCATCTGCTACGGGATGACGGAGACGTCGCCGGTGTCCACGCAGAGCGCGCTGGATGACCCGCTGGACAAGCGGGTGTCCACGGTGGGGCGCATCCACCCGCACCTCGAAGTGAAGATTGTGGATGCGGACACGGGGGCGGTGGTGCCCCGGGGGCAGCCGGGTGAGCTGTGCACGCGCGGGTACAGCGTGATGCTGGGGTACTGGGAGAACCCGACGGCCACGGAGGCGGCGGTGGACAGGGCGGGGTGGATGCACACGGGCGACCTGGCCACGATGGACGCGGACGGCTACGTGAAGATTGTCGGCCGCATCAAGGACATGATCATCCGGGGGGGAGAGAACATCTACCCGCGCGAGGTGGAGGAGTTCCTGCACACGCATCCCGGCGTGAGCGAGGCGCAGGTCATCGGCGTGCCGAGCAAGAAGTACGGCGAGGAGGTGATGGCCTGGGTGAAGACGAAGCCCGGTGTGACGCTCACGGCGGAGGACTTGAGGAAGCACTGCACCGGGCGCATCTCCACGTACAAGGTGCCGCGCTACTGGAAGTTCGTGGACGCGTTCCCGATGACGGTGACGGGGAAGGTGCAGAAGTTCCGCATGCGCGAGCTGTCCGTGGGCGAGCTGGGGCTGGAGGACGCGGAGGCCATCAAGACGGCGTGATGGGACGTGGAAGAACCCGCCTGTCTGCCCGACTGCCGCACTGTAGACTTCCCTCCCGGTGCGGGCAGCTTGTCGCCAGGGCCAGTGCTAGACTTCGCGTATGGCCTCCTCCGCGGACGACCTTCTGCCTGATGCACTCCAGCTGCCGCCCGAGGAGCGGGCCCGGCTCGCGCACAGGTTGCTGCTCAGCCTCGAAGAAGGGGAAGCAGGGGCTGACGGCGAAGCCGAGTGGTCGACCGAGCTCGAGCGCCGCGCCCGGGATGTCGTCTCTGGCAAGGCGAAGACCTACGACGCGCGTCAGGCCATCGAGGAAGTCAGGGCACAGCTGCGCGTGCGCCGCGGAGGCTGAGCTCGTCTGTGCGCGCCGAGCTGAATGAGGAAGCTCGGAGCGAGTTGTCCGCCACCGCCAATTGGTACGAGGAGCGCAGCCCCGGTCTGGGGGATGACTTCGCGGCTGTGGTGCTCCGGGCACTCGACTCCATCGAAGAAGCCCCAGCGACCTGGCCTCCGTGGCCTGGAGTGCGTCAGAGCCCGGTCATCCACCGATTTCTGCTGCCAGGCTTCCCCTTTGCGTTGCCGTACGTCGTCCTGAAGGACCGCATCGTGGTCCTGGCGATTGCTCACGTGCGCCAGCGTCCGGGGTACTGGCTGACGCGCGCACGGACGTTGCGCATCCAGTAGACCTTCCGAGCACCATCCATGCGGCGACGTGGTCAGGACGTACGCTTCGCCTTCTTCGAGGTGGCGGACTTCTTCGCGGCCTTCTTCACCGGAGCCGCCTTCTTGTGCGCAGGCGCCTTTTTCACCGGAGCCGCCTTCTTCGTCACGGCCTTCTTCTTCGGCGCCTTCTTCAGCGCCGCCCGCTCTGCCGCCGCCACCGCGCGGCGGGCCCAGGGCAGCAGGGCGTACGCGTCATCCGCCGCGTCCGCGGGCGGCGTCCAGTAACTCGTTTCCATCGTCTTGCCCGCGCCCTCGAACGAGAAGGGCCGGCCCCCTCCGGCCTGGAAGTCCGCCTTCGTGACGTCATCCGTCTTCAGGAAGAGCTGCCCCTCCCCGATGAGCCCGAACATCCGCCCGCCGAAGTACAGCCCCCAGCCGCCGAACATCCGCCGCGCCTGCACCGGCCCGAGCTTCTCCAGCAGCTCCACCGTGTACTCCACGAAGCTGTCCGTCTTCGCCATCACACCCTCCCGATTCAATCAGCGAAACGTCGCCACCAGCGGGTTGTGGTCCGACGTGTCCCCCACCTCCAGGACCTCCGCCGACACCAGCCGCTCCGCCATCCGTGGCGACGCGAACACGTAGTCCGTCCGGTAATCAATCGCCACGCCGCCCCGGTTCCTTCGCGCCGTCACCCACTTCGACGACGCCGGCCGCTCCCGCAGCGTGTCCACCCAGCCGTAGTCCTCCACGTCGTCGATGACGTCGAAGCGCGGCGGATGCCCGTACTTGTCCGTCCCCGCCTTGCGCAGCCGGTCCTCCAGGTCCACCGGGTACGGGTCCTTGCGCGACAGCGAATTCAAGTCCCCCGCCAGCAGGTACTGCCCCTCGCGGAACGCCGCCGCGTCCAGCAGCGAGCGCAGGTAGCGCGCCTCCACGTACCGCAGCTTCTCCTGGTGCGCGTCGAAGTGCGTCCCGAACAGCGTCACCGACTCCTTCACATCCAGCTCGCACTGGACGATGCAGTGCCCCAGGAAGTGTCTGTCGTTGTGCACGCTCACCGAGCGCAGCCCGGGACGGCTCACCACCGCCACGTGGTAGCAGCGCCCGCTCGGCCGGGAGCGCGACTGTCCCAGCACCATGTGCGCGTCGTCCTGCGGCACGTCCAGCGCCTCCGCCACGCGCCGCAGCCGGCCGCCGTCGTCCCAGCCCAGGCACTCCTGCAGCACCAGCACGTCCGGGGACTCGCGCGCCAGGAAGGTGAGGATGGCGTCGAACCGCTCCTCTCCTCCTTGCAGGACGTTGAACGTCATCACCTTCAGCGTCATGAAAGGCCTCTCCCCCAAGGCTCGGGCATCGCGCGGATGCTGTCCACGACGAAGGTCTTCAGCGCCCGCGCCGCCGCCGTGAGGTAGCCCTCTCCCCGGTGCACCAGCGCCACCTGCCGCTTCGGCCCCCGCACCAGCGGCACCACGTCGAACCCCTGCGCCTGGTGGTCTCGCGTCATCAGCTCCGGCACCAGCGCCACGCCCAGCCCCCGCTCCACCATGCGGCGGATGGCCTCCGCGTTGTCCGTCTCCAGCGCCAGCTTCGGCGTCACCCCGCGCGCCTCGCACTCCGCCTCCAGCGCGCGCGTGCCGCTCATGCCGGGGATGACCACCCACGACTCTCCCACCACCTCCGCCAGCGCCACCGGCTTGCCCTGCCGCGCCAGCCGGTGCCCGCGCGGCACCACCAGCACCAGCCGCTCCTCCCACAGCTTCTGCGCCACCAGGTCCGCCCGCCGCACCGGCAAGGACAGGATGGCCAGGTCCAGCGCCCCCCGCGCCACGCTCTCCTCCAGTGCCTGCGCCGTGCCCTCGCTCAGCCGGGGCCGCACCTCCGGGAAGCGCTGCGCGAAGGCGGGGATGATGTCCGGCATCAGGTACGCGCCCACCGTGTGCAGCGTGCCCAGGGACACCGTGCCCTGGGGCGTGCTCGACATCCGCTCCAGCTCCGAGGTGCCCTTGGACAGTGCCTCCAGCGCTCGCTGGGCATGCGGCAGGAAGCGCTCGCCCGCGTCCGTGAGCACCGCCCCGCCGGGCGTGCGGACGAGCAGGCGGGTGCCCAGCTCGGCCTCCAGGGACTGCAACTGCCGCGACAGTCCCGACTGGGACAGTCCCAGTGCCTTCGCGGCGATGGAGAGGCGGCCCTCCTGCGCCACCTGGAGGAAGGCCCTGAGCTGTTCGGTGGTCATGCGGTTTCCGCAAGAAGTCTATGCGCAAGATGCGGTTTCCGCATGGCCTTCCGGGGCGTAGACGTAGGGCATGGATGGAAGCGGCTTGACGGTGGAGCCCCTGGCCAGCTCGCGCCCAGGCACGGCGCGGCGGATGGCCACGGGCGCGGTGTTGCTGGCCCTGGTGGTCAGCGCCTTCGAGGGCACGGTGGTGACGAGCGCCATGCCCACCATCACCCGCGAGCTCGGTGGCCAGCAGCTCTACTCGTGGGTGTTCTCCGCCTTCCTCTTCGCCTCTACCGTGGGCGTGCTCATCTCCGGCAAGCTCGCGGACCGGTTGGGCCGCCGCCCCGTCTTCTTCGGCGGCATGGCGCTGTTCCTCGTCGGCTCCGCCCTGTGCGGCCTGTCCGAGTCCGTGCCCATGCTCATCGCCTTCCGTGTGATGCAGGGCCTGGGCGCCGGCGCGCTCCAGCCCACCACGCTCACCATCAGCGCGGACCTCTACACGCTGCGCGAGCGCGCCGCCGTGCAGGGCCTCTTCACCGGCGCCTGGGCCGTGGGCAACAGCCTGGGCCCGCTCATCGGCGGCTGGCTGGTGATGCACGCCTCGTGGCGCTGGGTGTTCCTCGTCAATGTGCCGGTGGGGCTGTTCGCCGCGGCGCTCCTGTACCTCTCCTATCGAGACCCGCCGCGCCGCTCGGACGTGAAGCTGGACCGGTGGGGGCCGCTGCTGGCCGGCACCACCGCGGCGCTGCTCCTGTTCTCGCTGGAGCCCGGACACGCGGAGGCGCGGTGGCTGTGCGCGCTGGGCGCCGTGCTGGTGGGCGTGGTGCTGGTGCGCCAGCAGCGCGCGTCGGTGAATCCGCTGCTGCCGGCGGAGCTCCTGAAGGACCGCACCGTGCTGACCGGCGTGGCGGGCAGTGTCGCGGGCGGCGCGCTGCTCTACAGCATGGCCGCGTGGGTGCCCCTGTGGATGACGGAGCAGGGCGGGCACACGCCGGTGGGCGCGGGCCTGGCGCTGCTGCCCATGCTGCTGGGCTGGTCCGTGGGCTCCACCTTCGGCGTGAAGCTGCTGGTGCGCGGCGGCATGCGCCTGAGCGCGGGCGTGAGCTTCGCGGTGGCTGCGGTGGGCGCGGGCTTCCTGGCCCTGTCCGCCTCCCTCGGGTGGGGCGTGCCCGCGGCCCTCGTGGGCCTGGGGATTCTCGGCCTGGGCCTGGGGCCGGCCGCGAGCACCTCGCTCATCGGCCCCCAGTCCCGCGCGCCGTGGCACCACCGCGGCATCGTCACGAGCAGCCTCTACGCGATGCGGCTCCTGGGCGGCTCGCTGTCGGTGGCCCTGCTGGCGCTGGCGCGTGGGCACTTCGCCGCGCAGTTCGCCATCGCCGCGGCGCTCACGGCCGCCGCGGCGCTGGTGCTGGCGCTGTTCGCCCCCGGCAGGACGGAGCCCGCGACGGGCACTTGAGACGTGAAGACCGGACCGGCGGCGTGGGATTCCACCGCCGGCCCGGCACGGCTCAGGGCGCCTGGGCCGGCGTGCTGAGCAACCCGGAGAGCGCCCCCGCCCGGAAGTAGTTGGCCCGGTCGATGAGCGTCAGCGGCCTGTCCGACACGCGGTACCCCTCGGCGCGGATGGCCTCGACGATGAGGTAGTAGTTCATGCCCGGCTGGAACAGGTCGGCGGGCAGCAGGAGGGAGGTGACACTTCCGTCCACGTAGAACGAGGCCGCGGACGTGGTGAACACGGTCGTCTCTCCGAAGAACTCGAAGCGCCGCAGCCTCACCTGGTACAGGTCCGCGGTTCCGCTGGAGGGGGGCTGCCAGGAGACGAGGTGGGGGCCCACGGACAGCTCCCGCGGACCATACGCCGCCGTGCCATCCAGGGTGAGGAGGCGAGGGGGCCGGATGACAGGATTGATGGCCCCGGCCGCCAGCGCGGAAGCCCGGTCGGTCGAGCTGATGCTCGCGGTGAGGAAGACGTTCTGTCCGCCGGGGAGCGTGACGGGCACTCCAAAGCTCGTGGACGCCGTACCCACCAGTCCCCAGTGGGAGGGGAACGGGTTCCCGTAGACGAGCGGAGCCTGGACGTCGGACGTCGCTCCCCGGGGAGGGAAGAGCGAGAGCAGCTCGCCCGACCACCCGATCCACCCTTCGGGTGGCCCATGCGCCGCCGGGTTGAGCGTGAAGTTGGACGTGCGCGGCACGGCGTCCGGATTCACCTCGGCGGCGAGCGCCGTGAAGGCGGAGAGCCTCCAGTCGAGCGGGAACTCATTCAGGGTGAGCGCCTCGAGCGTGGCCTGGATGGGCATGGGTGCGCTGCCGTTATAGGAGATGGGCCCCAGGTGGGTGGCGCGGACCGTCGTGATGTAGCGCTGGGTGCTTCCATCGGGCAGCGGGCCCAGGTCCCGAGGCGACATCTGAAGCAACCAGGCCCGGTCTCCGCGCGCCGCCTCGAAGATGGGCATCGGCCCCGACGAGTTGGCCAGGTACGCGCCCGCCTCCTGCACCGAGACGTCGCCCTCCTGGGGCGAGTTGGCATACACATACCCCGCGAAGTCCACCTCGCCGGAGACGAGCTGGAGGTCCGTGGAGGGATTCGTCGAGTTGTACGGAGGCGAGGGCGCTCGCCAGGGCTCGAGCCCGTCCAGGTCCAGATCCGCCAGGTCAGACCCTTCCGGCGGAAGCGGGCTGAGTCCGGCGTCGGCGCGGCCCAGGAAGTTGATGCTCAGGTCCAGGTTCCGCGCGTCGGTGACGATGTAGGCCGTGCCGAACTTCAGGTAGTACGTGGTGTGGGGCACCTCCGGGAAGACGTACTCGCCGGGACCGGCGACCTCGCCGGGGTAGGAGACGAAGGTCTCGCCGTCCGCGATGAACAGCTCGACGGGAGCCCGCTCGAAATCCTCCGGCCGCTCGGTGACACCGCTGGCCGTGGTGTAGCGGAGGAATCGCCGGATGTGCACCGCGTTGTCCGGCGGGCCCGCGTCGGTCGGCTCACTGCCTCCGTCGGTTGGCGCGCTGCCTCCATCGGTCGGCGCGCTGCCTCCGTCGATGCCGGCGTCCACCGGCGCGCTGCCTCCGTCGGTCGGGTCCGTCCCCGCGTCGGCTCCCGCGTCCACCGGCTCGGTGCCCGCGTCGGTGCCCGCGTCCACGGGGTCGGTCCCCGCGTCAGTGCCCGCGTCCATCGGGGGCGTGCCCGCATCGGTGCCGGAGTCCACCGGGTTCGTGCCCGCATCGGTGCCGGAGTCCACCGGGTCCGTGCCCGCATCGGTGCCGGAGTCCACCGGGTCCGTGCCCGCATCGGTGCCGGAGTCCACGGGATTGGTCCCCGCGTCAGTGCCCGCGTCCCTGACGTTCCCTCCATCCACCAGGGTCCCACTGTCTGGGGTTGGGTTGGGTTCCTCCGTGCACCCCAACCATGTGGTGCAGAGAAACAGTGAAAGCAATATCAGACGCCAGCTCGGCATGACCCCTCGCGCCGCCAACACCATTTGCCGGACTGCATGTCCGGTCCCCCATGTTGGCGCGGCACCTCGATAGCATACGGTTGCGGTTGCAGCCGAGAGGTCATGGAACCGTCATGGCTCAGGCGGTGTCTGCGCTTGGAGGACTTCGCCCGGTGCCCGGGCGCCCGGTGGGAGGTTCCAGGGAGGATGGCCGGCAGCGGCCAGCCCTGGGCCGGGGCGTGCAACCCTCCGCGCGGAAGCGTGCACCGCGCTGCACAGCCGCTGCACGCACCGTCTCGCAAGTGCGCCTGATGCCTTGCGTCATGCGATGGCAGGGCGGCTGCATTCAGGGTTGCTCCGCGCGCCGCTGCATGGCGCAGGAGGAACCCGGATGCACACGACGACGACGAAGTGGGACACGAAGGTACTGGGGGGCGTGGGAGGCGGCCTGCTGCTGCTGGCGGTGATGTTCCTCTGGCGGGACCTGCAGGTGCCGCGCGAGCTGCTGCTCGCGGTGGCCGCCGTGGGGGCCGCGGGGCTGGCGTTCCTGAACGTGCCCAACACGCGGGGGCTCCTGGGCCCCGTCGCCGTGCTCGCCTGCGCCGTGGCCGGTGGGCTCTGGTACGCGGCGACGAAGCAGGAGCTGCTGCTCGTGGGGCTGGCCCTGACGCTCGCCGTGTCCGCCGTGACGGTGTGGCGCTCGAGCACGCGGGAGGGCGCCGCGCCCGACCGCATCCGGGATGTCCTCACCTGGTATGGCCTCACCGCCGCGGCCGTCGCCGCGTCCTGGGCCTTCTACTTCCACTTCCTCACGCTCGGCATCGCCGAGGACAACGTGGCGCGCCGGCTGGTGCTCACGCTGGGGTGGCTCGGGGCGGGCGTGGCCATGGTGCTCTTCGCCCGTCAGCGCGGCACGCTCGTGATGCGCGACGCTGGCTTCGCCTTCGTGGGCATCGCCGTGGGCAAGGCGCTCCTCTACGACACGGTGAATCTCCATGGCTCGCTGCGCGTGGTGGGCCTGGCGGCGGCGGGCGCGCTGATGGTGGGCGCGGCGCTGCTGTCCTCGCGCGCGTCCGCATCCCGGAGCGCCTGACATGAGCGCCCTCTTCTCCGTCACCGGCGCGCTGTGGCTGGCCATGGCTCCGGCGGGGACGTGCTGGCAGCCCTCCGACCAGACCGCGGGCTGGAAGCGCGTGGAGCTGCCCGAGGAAGCGCCCGCGCTCGCCGCTCCCGAGGATGTGAATCAGTTCCGCGTGGGGGAGCCGGCGCGGCTGCTGGAGTCCGACGCGACGGCGTACGTGGGCGCCACCCCTCCGAAGCCCGGGCGCATGGCCTACACGTTCCGCGTCCCACCCGGCACCACGAGGCTGGAGGTGTCCTTCCTGGAGCCGCTGCGCGGAGCCAAGGTGGACGCCACCGCTTCCGCGGGGGCGCGCACCTTCCCGCTGCTGAGCGAGCGGCGGCAGGCGAGGGCGTCGCTCGTGCTGGACTGGTACGCGGCGGACGTGGACGGCGTGGTGGTGGAGGTGCACCACCACCTGCGCGAGCGGCCCGTGGTGCGCTCGTGGCGCACGGGGCGCACCGTCTGGCCGGAGCGTGAGGCCTCCGTGCCCGCGGCCTTCAAGGCGCCGCGCGCGCTCTACTTCCTCCACCCGGGCGGCGGGCGCTACATCACGCTTTGCCACGCTCCCGGACGCGCGCTCACGCTGTCGAGCTGGCCCGCCGAAGGGGCGCCCGCGGCCGTGTCCCTCACGCGGGTTCCCTGAGCAGCACCCACGGCCACAGCTTCCCCAGCGCGGCGCGCAGCGAGGCCGCGTCGGGGAAGCGATGCTCCGGCCGCTTCTCCAGGAGCTTCAACACGACGTGCTCGAAGGGCTCCGGCAGGTCCGGGCACAGCGTGCGCGGCGGCACCGGGGGCTGCTGCACATGCAGGAACATCAGGGGTACCGGCTGCTCATGACGGAAGGGGAGCCGGCCGGTGAGCAGCTCGTAGGCCACCACGCCCAGCGCGTACAGGTCCGTGGCGGGGGAGACCGGAGGGCTGCCCATCACCTGCTCGGGCGCCATGTACTCCGGCGTGCCGAGCACCGCGCCCTGGGCCGTGGCACCGGCCACGTGGGTGCTCTTCGCCAGGCCGAAGTCCATCAGCTTCAGCACGCCGGTGCGGGTGATGAAGAGGTTGGCGGGCTTCACGTCCCGGTGGAGCACGCCGCGCCCGTGCGCGTGCTCCAGCGCGACCGTGGCGTGGGTGAGCCAGCGCAGCGCCTCCGCCCGGGTGGCGCGCCGCTCGGCCAGCAGTTGCCGGAGGTCCGAGCCCTCCAGCAGTTCCATGGTGAGGTAGTGCCGCTCGCCGTCCACGCCGGCGTCGAAGACCCGGAGGATGTTGAGGTGCTCCAGCGCCCGCACGTGCTCCACCTCCTGGTGGAAGCGCGCCACCAGGGCGTCGTGGGCGTGGGGCACCGCGAGGACCTTCAGGGCCACGCGCAGCTCTTCCCGCAGGTCGGTGGCCTCGTACACCGTGGCGCTGCCGCCGGCGCCGAGCCACCGCTCCACACGGTAGCGCTCCGCCACGACCTGCCCCGGCATCAGTCCCCGGACCAGGGGCGACGGAGGGAGCGGCGTCACCACGCCTTGCAGCAGCGTGCCGTGCGGCGACACCGGCGTCAGCGGGCGCAGCGTGTCTCCCAACGACAGCGCGGGAGGAGGCGTCACCGGACGCAGCAGTGCCTCCGGTGGCGTGGCGCCGGGCTTCGGCGCGGGCGGCCTGGGCTCCGTCCCCGTCCGCTCCACGGCGCCGCCGAGGTACGCCACGTCGCCGGGCTCGTCATCCGTCGGGTGCACCGCGCGGCTCCGGGGCTCAGGGGTCCAGCAGCGACACGTGGGACGGAGCCCCCGTGCCCTCGAGGTCCAGGTGCGGGGTGGGCAGGTTGTACTCGGCGGCGGCGCTGGTGGCCTCGACGATGATGGGGCCGGCGATTTCCGGCGGCTCGCCATGGCACAGCAGGCTCACCACGTGCTCCAGCGTCCACTTGCCCAGCCGGCTCACCACCAGCCGCTTCCCGTCGTACTGCGCCGTGTCCGCCAGCTCCCCGCTCGCCGCCAGCTTCGCCTCCACCGAGCCGCCCAGGTAGCCGCGCGCCAGCGTCAGCACCCGCTCCAGCACCGCGTTCCACGCCTGGAGGTGGGTGCGGTCCTGCGCCTCGTCCATGATGTCCAGCCCCACCTGCAAGCGCTCCATCCGCTCCAGGAACTGCTGCACCAGCGGCCCTCGGATGATGCGGCCGTGCTGCGGGGCAATCACCTCCACCGCGGGCGTCAGCTTGCGGATGGCCGCCACCGCGCGCACCAGCGCCGCATTCACCGGCATGTAGATTTGATGGAACGCGCGGATGCCCGACCAGTCGGACTCGTCCGCCCACAGCCCCTTCGCGTTGGAGTCGGTGAGGCCGCCGAAGAGGTCGCCGGTGAAGAGCACCCGCGTCTGCAAGTCATAGAGCATCACCGCGCCCCGGAAGTGGCAGAAGGGCGAGGGCACCGGCAGCAGCTTGTGCCCGGTGGGCACGCTCAGCCCCTGGGCGAACTTCTCCGTGGGGATGAAGCGGTGGCGCGGCAGGTTGAGGTGGACGATGAGCCGCCACGTGTCCTCCGTGCACAGGATGCCCGCGCGGGGCGCGTAGCGCGCGGAGATGAGGCTCGCCGACGAGCCCACGTCCGGGTCCTGGTGGTTGATGAACATCGCCGACAGCCGCTCCATCCCACCAATCAGCGACGTCACCTTGGTGTGGATGGTGGAGAAGTCGCTGCTGGAGCCCGGGTCGATGAGGAGGTTGAACTCGGTCTGCCGCTGCGTCTTCGTGTCCGCGCCCCGGAAGCGGCGCAGGTACGGGTTGGCGAAGAAGATGGCTCCGGGCTCTCGCTTGCCGACCCAGAACGTCTCGGGGGCAATCTCCACCGGGACGAGACGGAGGTCGGGGGACGGGCTCGGGACGGGGGCAACGGTGCTGCTCATGGGCTCGGCGTTCCTTCGCGGGGGGAAAGGCGTCACCGCACCGCCCTAGCAAGCCGCGCGCCGCCCATGCCGGCCCGCGACGGGCGCACTTCTCGGAAGAGGGCGCAGTTCCTGCGTCCCCCCGCGAAACGGCGCATCCCGTGCGTGGCCCTCTACTGCACGAGCGGCGGCTGGAGCGTGCCGAAGCGCTCGATGCCCTGGTCCACCGCGGCGCGCACCGCGTGCAGCACGGCGTCATCCGTGTGCCGCCGCACCAGCACCAGGCGCGTGGCGAGCAGCGACGGCGCGTCCGCCAGCCGCCGCTCGAGCGCGTCCAGCGGCACCAGCGTGAGGGTGAAGCCCCGGCCGTCGCGCAGCCGCACCACCACGTCCAGCCCGTCCTGGTGCGACAGCTCGGGGTCGTCCGCGACGAGGATGGAGGCCACCCGGGCATCTCCCGAATCCATGGACCGCATGCATCCTCCCCCATGACACGGGCCCGGCTCGGGCCCTCGCGCAGCATGAGCACCGGTGCGGGCAGGCGGGCAACCCGGCGAACGGGCCGGTTGCTCGGGAGCGGACGATGGGAAGCCCACCCGCACGCGGCGGGGGCATGGCAGAGTCGGCGCCCTTCCGCCCGCGCTCCATGCCCGACCCTTCGACACTCTCCGCCTGGGGGCTTCCGGGCCTCTTCCTCGTCGCCATGCTCGCGGGCTCGGTGGTGCCCGTGCCCTCGGAGGCGGCGCTCGCCGCGCTCATCTACGGCGGCACGCCGCCGGTGACGGCCGTCGCCGTGGCCACCCTGGGCAACGTGCTGGGCGCGCTCTCGCTGTACGCCCTGGGCCGGTGGGTGGCGGCCGGTGGCGGCGGGCCGCTGGGCCGGTGGTACGCGCGGCGGCGCGCGAAGGAGGGCCCGCGTATGGAGCGCATCGAGGCGCGTGTGCGCACCTGGGGCGCGCCCGCGCTGCTCATGTCGTGGATGCCGGTGTTGGGGGACGCGTTCGTCATCGCCGGGGGCATGCTCGGCGTCCGGCCGCTGCCGTTCGTCCTCTTCGTCACACTCGGCAAGGGGCTGCGTTACCTCTTCGTCGCGCTGTCCACGGCCGCGGCGATGTAGCAATTGTTTCGAGATATTTTTCACCCAGGTTTCACGCAACGCTGTCGGGAACAGCCTCGATAAACGAGACTGGTGGAGCGCGTGCCGTTGCACGCGTGAATCACTGTTCAGGTGTCTCCCCCGACTCCCCTCACTCGCTCCTACCCAGGAGCAGGATTGGACAGCGTGCGAAACAACAAGATTTCCACGATGCAGTCATGGCGTTGCGCGGTGGTGCTCTCCCTGGTGCTCGCCGCGTGCGGTGGAGGCACGGAGCCGCAGGAGGTGGCATCGCCCGACGAGGCCGCGGTCGAAGCCCGTGAGGATGGGCTGGCGAACGTGCGCATCCGCCTGATGGCGGCCAATCTCACCAGCGGCACGGGCCAGGACTACGACCCGGGCCACGGCATCCGCATCTTCCAGGGGACGGACCCGGACGTGGTGATGATTCAGGAGTTCAGCTACAAGACGAGCTCCGCGGCGGACCTGCGCGCCTTCGTCGACACGGCCTTCGGCACCGGCTTCCAGTACTACCGCGAGGGCGGCGCCCAGATTCCGAACGGCATCATCAGCCGCTACCCCATCATCGCCGCGGGCGAGTGGGATGACACGGCGGTCTCCAACCGCGACTTCGCGTGGGCGCGCATCGACATCCCGGGGCCGAAGGACCTGTGGGCGGTCAGCGTGCACCTGCTGACGACGAGCAGCAGCACGCGCAACTCGGAGGCCACCCGGCTGGTCAGCCTCATCAAGGCCAACATCCCGGCGGGCGACTACCTGGTCATCGGCGGTGACTTCAACACCGGCAGCCGCTCCGAGTCGTGCTTCAGCACCTTCTCCCAGGTGGTGTCGACGGCGAGCCCATACCCGGCGGACCGCAACGGCAACACCAACACCAACGCGGGCCGCAACGAGCCGTATGACCACGTGCTGGTGGACAGCGACCTGCGCCCGTACCAGACGGCGGTGGTCATCGGCGGCAGCTCCTTCTCCGCGGGCCTGGTGGCGGACACGCGCGTGTACTCGCCCATCTCCGAGCTTTCCCCCGCGGCGTCCGGCGACAGCGGCGCGTCCGGCATGCAGCACATGGGCGTCATCAAGGACTTCCTCATCCCCGGGGACTCGGTGAGCGGCGGCAGCGTCACCGTGACGGCGCCCAACGGCGGCGAGAGCTGGGCGGGCGGCAGCGCGCGCACCATCACCTGGTCCTCCTCCGGCGTGACGAGCGTGAAGGTGGAGTACAGCCTGAACGGCGGCAGCACCTGGAGCACGCTCACCTCCAGCACGTCGGCCTCGGCGGGCAGCTTCGCGTGGACGGTGCCCTCCAGCGCCACCACCACGGCGCTGGTGCGCGTGAGCGACGCGTCCGACGCCAGCATCACCGACTCCAGCAACGCGTCCTTCACCATCACCACCTCGGGCGGCGGGACGGCCAGCGTCATCATCAACGAGGTGATGGTCAACGAGCCGGGCTCGGACGTCACCGGTGAGTTCGTGGAGGTGGTGAACGTGGGCACCGGCTCGGCGGACCTGAGCGGGTGGACGGTGTCGGACGCGGCCAGCCTGCGGCACACCTTCCCGAGCGGCACGTCGCTGGCGGCGGGCGGGGTGATGGTGGTGTTCGCCGGCTCGGCGGGCATCCCTTCCGGTACGCCGGGCGCGGTGGTGGCCTCCACGGGCTCGCTGGGGCTGTCCAACAGCGGCGACACGGTGACGCTGAAGAACGCGTCCGGCACGGCGGTGGACACCGCCACGCTGAGCTCGGGCGTCAGTGGCACGGACGGCGTGTCCGCCAACCGCAGCCCGGACGCCAGCGCGAGCGGCGCCTTTGTGCTGCACACGAGCGTGTCCAGCCTCACGGCGTCCCCCGGACGGCGCGCCAGCGGCCTGTCGTTCTGAGGCCCTGAAGGCACCGCGGCCCCGCCCCGGCAGGAACCGGTAGGCGGGGCCGCATTCGTTTCAGGGGCTGCCGGGGCCGTGAGGCTCAGTGCGACTCGGTGGGCGGCGTGGGCGAAAGGATGACCCGCTCGCCCGTCGTCTCCGCGCGCACGGTGGGGAGGCCCTGGTCGCCCCCGCTGCCCGGGCCCGGTGTGGCCGGGTCTCCGGCGCGCGGGGTGGAGCGGCCGTAGTCGCGCTCCCAGATGCGCACCAGCGCGAGGAAGAAGGCGACGATGAGGGGCCCGAGCAGCAGGCCCACCGTGCCGAACGCGGCGAGGCCGCCGAGCAGGGCGAAGAAGACGATGGCCGCGTGCTGGTGCATGCCGCGCTTGGCCAGCAGCGGCTTCACCACGTTGTCCACCAGGCCCACCACCACCGTGCCCCAGATGGCGAGGAAGAGCGCCGCCCAGGGGTGGCCGCTGAAGAACATCAGCGCCGCAGCGGTGAGCACCACGGAGGCCGCGCCCACGGCGGGGATGAGCGCCACGAAGAAGGTCAACCCGCCGAAGAACAGCGGCGCGGGCACCCGGGCGATGAAGTAGCCGATGAGCGCCGCCACCGCCTGCACGCCCGCGGTGGCCACCGACGACAGCAGCACCGCCCCGGACACGCTGCGGAACTCGCGCATGATTTCCCGCGTCTGCCCGCGCCGGAGCGGCGACACGCTCTCAATCCACCCCACCAGCCGCGCCCCGTCCGTGAAGAAGAAGAAGAGGGCGATGAGCATCATCACCGTCTGGAAGACGATGGAGCCCGTGGCCGCCACCGCCCCCGTCACCGCCTTGGCCGCGGTGCCGCCCTGGCTCGTCACCTGCTCCTGGATGGTCTGGTCCAGGTTCTGCTGCTCCATCGGGAGCCGCTCAATCAGGCTCGACACCGTGCCGCGCACGGGGCCGGGAATCCGGTTCACCAGGCCCTGGACGCCTTCCTGCTGCACCGTCTTGGTGACGAACTCCACGCCCTCGGACACCTCGGTCACGATGAACGCCGTGAGGCCGCCCAGGGGCAGCAGCAGGGCGAGGACGATGGTGGTGGTGATGATGCCCGCCGACAGGGCGTTCCTCCCGCGCAGCCGCCGCGTCAGCCGCTTGTGCAGCCCGTAGAAGGTCGCCGCCAGCACCGCCGCCAGGAAGAACGCCTCGGCGAACGGGCGGATGACCAGGGCGAGGAGGAGGATGGACAGCAGGATGAGGCCGGTGAAAATCCGGCGAGCCGTCAGCTCGGATGCCATGGGGGACAAGGTAGGGACGCCGAGGCGAAGGGGCAGGGGAGCGCTGGGACACGCCTGCCTGCCTGCTCTCCTGGCGAGAAGACTTGGGCCCGGGCGCCGGGCGGCTAGAGTGGCGCGCCATGCCGGCCTTCGAATCGACCGCGTTCACCCTCTGGCTGCTGCAGGCGCTCTGCACCGCCTTCCTCGCCATCCTCTTCCTCCAGTCCGGCCTGGACAAGGTGTTCGACTGGAAGGGCAACCTGGGCTGGCTCACCGGCCACTTCGCCAAGAGCCCCCTGCGGGGCATGGTGCCGCTGATGCTGGGCACCCTCACCCTGATGGAGGTGGCCGCGGGCGCCCTCTGCGCGGCGGGGCTCGTGGCCCTGGTCGTCACCGGCAGCGCGGCGCTGGCCTTCTGGGGCGCGCTGCTGTCCGCGGTGTCGCTCATCGCCCTCTTCTTCGGCCAGCGCATGGCGAAGGAGTACGCGGGCGCCTCGGTGCTGGTGGCGTACTTCCTGCTGTCGCTGGTGGCGGTGTACGTCACCCGCCTGCACTGACGGGGCGTCCGTCAGAGCACCTTGCGCGGGGGCACGAGGGCGTTGGCGGACAAGAGGCCCGCCGCCAGCGCCACGGCCACCATCAGCATGTTGAAGGCCGTGTCCACGCCGGCCACCACGTCGCGCTCCAGCAGCGAGGACAGGCTGCGGAAGCCCACGCTGCCGGGCACCAGCAGCATGAGGCCGGGCACCACGGTGGTGACGGAGGGCCGGTTGCGCAGCCGCGCCAGCGCGTTGCTGGCGATGCCCAGGAGCAGCGCCCCCACGAAGGCGCCGAGCTGGGCCCCCAGCAGCAGCGCCCCCAGCCGCGAGCCGGCGAAGGCGAAGGTGCACGCCGCGGCAATCCAGCCCCAGTCCCGGGGCCGGGCCCGGAAGAGCACGCCCACCGCCACCGGGGAGAGGGCCAGCGCCAGCAGCTGCGTCCACGCGGGCAGCGCGGGGGGCAGGGGTGCCAGGGCCGGTGGGGGTAGCAGCAGGGCGAGCCGGCTTCCCAGCGCGACGCCGAAGCCGAGCTGGAGGAAGACCAGCGCCGCCGCGGTGAGCCGCGAGGTGCCGGAGATGAGGTGGCGCGTGGCCAGCTCGTTGATGGCCACCGTCAGGGACAGCCCCGGCAACAGGACGATGAGGCCGGCCACCGTGGCCACCTGCACGGACAGGGGGCCCACCAGGCTGGCGGCCAGCACGGCGAAGGCCGAGGAGAGGATGGCGGCCACCGGCTCCAGCACGTGCGCCGTGGTGGGCCGCCGCCGCGTCAGCTCCCCCAGCATGCCGATGACCAGGCTGCTCAGCGCGGCGACGCAGACCTCGCGCAGGCCGCCTCCGAAGAGCCGCCCCGCGGCGCCGCCCGCCAGCGCCCAGCAGAAAAGCTGGAGCCCGGGGCCGTAGCGCGCCGGCAGCGCGAGGATGTCCTCCACCTTCCGCGCGCCCTCGGCGGGGGACAGCCGGCCCTGGATGACGTCATCCGCGAGCACGTCCAGGAGCGTCAGCCGCTCCAGGTCCATGTCTCCGGGCTCCACCCGGATGAGGCTGGTGCGCAGCGACTCCGGCGGGCCGAAGGACGCGAAGAGGGAGGTGGGGGTGGAGAAGAAGCGGCCCTCCAGTCCCAGCCGCTCGGAGATGCGGCGCATCAGTCCCTCCAGGCGGTGGGAGGGCGTGCCGTAGCGGTGCAGCGCCTCCGCCAGCCGGAGCGTGAAGGCCACGGCGGCGCCCGGCGGAGGAGGGGACAGGGACGCGAGGAGCTCGGGGGGGACGGCCACGGCGGCGCACATGGCAGACGCGCCGGGCCCAAGTCAAACGGAAGGGGAGCAACGGCCCCGTTGGCCGCTGCTCCCCGTCACTTCGTCACGCCCGCGTGGCGTCAGTGCACCTTCGTCACGTCATCCAGCGGCGGCAGCGGGGGGATGCGCGACGAGCCCGAGGGCGACGACGCCAGCGCGTCCGCGCTGTCCTCCGTGCCGGCCACGCTCATGCCCGAGGTGCCCGTGGACGTGGCGCCCAGCCCGGCGCTGCTGCTCGGGGAGCTGATGCTGCTCGCCCCGAAGCCCGTGGTGGTGCTGGCGGGCGTGGTCAGGTCCGAGCTGGAGGAGACGCTCGAGGCGGAGTAGCCCTGGCGGCTCTCGTAGCCCGACGACTGCTCCTCGCTGCCCTGGAGCTTCTGGTTGAGCTGGTCGCCCAGGTGCGAGATTTCCTCCCCGGCGCGGCGCTTGGCCGGCTCGATGAGGCGGCGTTCCTTGTTGGACACCGGGATGAGCGTGGAGGCCAGCATGCCCAGCGCGATGCCGCCCAGCGCCAGGAGGATGGGCTGCTCGTCCACCGTGCGGTTGAACCAGACCGCGGTGCGGTCCTGCACCACGTCGCGCGAGGGGATGCGCTCGCGCAGGTGCGAGGCCCGCTCCTTCATGTGGTCCACCGCGCCCGCGGCACGGTCCTTCACGTCGACGGCACGGTCCCTCACGGTGTGGGCCGCCTCGGACGCGCGCTCCTTCACGTTGGACGCGGCCTCGGAGGCCTTCGCCTTCAGGCCGGCATGGCCGTCGCCGGTGTCGACGTCACGGCTGAAGTCGCGGTTGGACACGTCGTAGCCGGGAGGCACGCCCTGGTAGCCGCTGGACGCCGCGCCCTGGTAGCCCACGTCGCCGTAGCTGGAGCCTGCGCCATAGCCGACGTCGGTGCGCTCGGCGGTGGCATAGCGGTCCTCATAGCGCACGTCCGTGCGCCCGGCGCGCATGCCGTCGTAGCGCCAGCGGTCCTCGTCCCGCCACCGGTTGTCCCGGTAGTCGTCGTACCGGTGCTCCTCGCGCTTGGTGAAGGCCTTGCGCATCAGGGCCGAGCCCACGCCGGCGCCGATGAGGGCTCCCAGCAGGCTCCACCCCTTGGGGGTGTCGGCACGTTCCTTCAGCTCCGTCGTCCTCTGCATCACGGTCTCCTTGGCGTGTGTCTTGAATTCCGTGGCCTTTTCCACGGCGGCATCCTTTGCGTGCTGCTTGAGCTCGGCCGTCTTCTCCACGGCGAACTCCTTGGCTTTCACCTTCAGCTCCTCGGCCTTCTCATGGGCCATGGCCTTCAGGCGGTCCGGCTCGGCCTTGCGGGCCAGCTCGTCGGCCAGCTCGCTCAGGCGTGCCCGTGCATCTGCGATTTCATGGAGTGCGCGGTCCTGCTCGCCCATTGCCCATCCTCCTTGAGGGTTTGAATCGTCCGTTGAGGTCCGTGGATACGCTTCAGTCTTCCGAGGCCCGCCCAGGCGACCGCACCACCCACCGCCAGCAGCAGCACCGCTACGATGAGGGCCGAAGCCCACACGGGAATCAGCTCGGCCAGCGCCGCCACCAGGAACGCGACGAACGTCAGCGCTCCCAGGAGCAGCACCACGCCGCCGCCCGCCAGCAGACCCGCGCCGGCCGACGCCTTCTTCGCTTCCGCTTTCAGCTCCGCGCGCGCCAGCGTCACCTCGGCGCGCACCAGCCGGCGTCCCTGCTCCATGAACTCGGAGAACAGCTCCCCGAAGCCGCGGCCCCCGAAGACACTGTCGGAGGCGAAGCCCCGCGTGTCCGAGGCGCCGTCCGGACGTTCCCGGAAGCCGTCGCCGTCATGGCGTGGAATTGTTGGATCCATTCTCGTACCCCCCGTCAGACCTTGATGAACCGGCCGAGGGCGAAGCCCACGGCCACGCAGCCCGCGATGAACAGACCGGGCCGCTGGCGCACCTGCGCCTGGGCATCCGCGAGGAGCTCCTCGGTGGTGCCGTTCTCCAGCCGGTCCGACGTCTTGCGCAGCACCCCCACCGCGCTGGTGAGGAGCGGGCGGGCCATGGCGGCCTCGTCGTTGCGCGCCACCGACTCCAGCGTGGACACCAGCCCCTGGATGCCCTTGACGAGCTCACCCTTGCGGCTCTCCACCTGTGAGTAGACGCGGTCCTTGGCGACACCGCCCAGCTGCTTCACCTGCTCCTTGCTGGCCTGCGCGATACCGCCCGCGGAAGGCTCGCCGTCGGAGAGGCCCGATGAGCCCACCGGGCGCTGCGAGTAGGTGCTGCCCTGAACGTTCGACCCTTCAAGTACGCTGCCCATGCAGTCTCCTCCAGTGCGATTGATGACCTGTCGAGAGGGGCTGCCCGGCGCCTTCGTGCCCGCGCCCCGTTGTTCCTGAAGGTAGGCACGCCGTGTTCGATGCTCGACGGCGCGACAGCCTTGAAGGGAGGGCAGGCGGGTGAGGAGGCGGTAGCGCTCGAACGGGAATGACGGACGCGAGGAGGCAGGCGATGGCACGCAAGCAGCGGACGCCGAAATGGCTGGAGGCGGCACGGCGCCGGGGGCCCGGGGATATGCCCGCCGAAGGGCGAGCAGACTGGCTGGCCCGTGCCCTGGGGCGGGCAGGCGTGCTGCCGCGCGCACAGGCGGAAGCCGCCATTCGCGAAGGGCGGGTGGAGGTGGACGGGCGCGTGGAGCGCGAGCCCTTCGCGCCGGTGCGGCCCGGCATGGAGGTGCGGGTGGACGGCCGGGTGCGCGACCTGGGTGCGCCGCTGTTGGCGCTGATGTTCCACAAGCCCGCGGGGCCGGTGGTGCACGGCTCGGACCCGGAGGGCGTGGGCACCGTGTTCGAGCGCCTGCATGCCGTGCTGCCCGAGGCGATGCGGGGCTACGAGTGGCTCGCGGTGGGGCGGTTGGATCGGGACACGACCGGGCTGCTGCTCTTCACCAACGACGAGCGCCTGGTGCGGCACGGGACGTCACCGGAGACGCACGTGGCCAAGCGGTACGTGGCGCGGGTGGCGGGGCATCCCTCGGAGGCCGCGCTGCTGCGGCTGCGCGAAGGGCTGGTGCTGGAGGACGGGCCCACGCGGCCCGCTGGCGCCCGGCTGCGGGAGCCGGACGTGGTGGAGCTCACGCTCACGGAGGGACGGCACCACCAGGTGAAGCGGATGCTGGCCGCCGTGGGGCACCCGGTGCTCGCGCTGCACCGCGAGGCCGTGGGCGGCGTGGTGCTGGACGTGACGGAGGGGGCGTGGCGGCTGCTGCGGGACGCGGAGGTGGCGGAGGGACTGGGCCTGGTCGTGTGAGCCGCCACGAAGAGGGCGCGGTGTGCCTCAGGCCTCGCGTCGTGCCGCCGCCTCGATGAGGGCGCGGGCCTCTTCGGCGAGGGGCAGGCTGCGGGGCAGCTCGCGCCCGAGCAGGCGCGGCACGCCAATGGCCAGCTCGGCGGAGTTGGTGAAGAAGCAGGCGCTCACGTCCGCGAGGCGGGCGAGAGGGACTGGCCGCTCCACCACGGGGAGCTCGTCCACGTGGCCCGTTTCCAGGAGCACGGCGCGGACGATGCCCGGCAGGCAGGGCGCGTCCAGCGGCGGCGTGACGAGCGCGCCGTCCAGGTGGAAGAAGAGGTTGGCGGTGGGCAGCTCGCAGACCTCGCCGGCCTCGTTGCCCAGCACGGGCAGGCGCTCCATCAATGCGAACTGGCGGAAGTAGGCGAGGCCCTTGTGGTTCAGCGTGCGCTCCGCGCGTCGGTAGGCTTCGGGCTCCACGGCGTCCAGGGCACGGCCCTCTCGGAGGAGGCGCTCCGCGTCGGGGGCCGTCGGGCGGAAGGTGAGCAGCACGTGCCCGTCGCTGATGGACAGCTTGCCCACGCCGGTGAAGTCCGGCCCGAGGGACGCATCCGCATGAAGGCAGCGGCGGAGCGTGTCGCGCACCGGGGACTCGGAGAGGTGCTCGGGTGAAGGCGCGCGGACGGCGTCGGGAAAGGCCGCGAGGCTGGCCCGGAGCCGCGCGAGGTGGCGGGCGAGGAAGAGCGGGGCGCCCGAGTCGATGCGGAAGGTGGTGAAGAAGCCCGCGCCGAAGAAGAACCCCTGTGCGAAGTCGTGCAGGCGCAGGTCCTCCCAGCGCCGCACCTCTCCGTCCACCGCCACCGTCGAGAACATTCAGCGCTCCAGGCAGTGGCCGCGGGCACGCGGTAGGTCCATGCCAGAGGCGCTTCCTAGCAGGAACCTTCGCGCTCGACCGGACCTTCCTGGAGGCCACGTGTGCGGGGCCACATGACTGGCGGACCGGTGGGGACGGAGCGTCAGCGCGAGCCGCCGGCCTTGGACGTGCCCGTGGCCGTGCTCCGGCTCTTGTCCAGGGTCTGTCGCGCGAGCTTGAGGATTTCATCCTCGGCGAGCTGCTCGGTGCGCATGACGGAGCGGTCCGCCTTGAGCTGCTGCACCTGCCCGTCGCGCAGCACGTGGAACTGGCCCTGCTTCTGGGAGGGGAGCTTCGCGTCCGCGTCCACGCGGGCCTCGGTGAACATGGGCCGGAGCTTCTTGATGGCGTTGTCCTCCTTCACCTTGCCCACGAACCAGGTCCGGACATTCTCCCGGCACTTGTAGTCCAGGTCTCCCGGGCTCTGCGTGGCGAGCATCACCCCCACGCCCGCCGAGCGCGCCCGCTTGAGCAGGTCCTCCATGGGCTGCTTCGTGGCGGGCTTCATCGTCGCGGGCAGGTACATGTCCGCCTCGTCGAAGAGGAGCACCGCCTGGAGCTGGGACGCCGGGTGCTGGCTCGTCCAGCGGTTCGTCTCCAGGAGGAGCTGCGACACCCAGAAGAGGATGCGGTTGTTGTCCCCGAGGAACTTGGTGCTGATGATGCTCAGCCGCGTCTTGCCCGGAGTGCCCGAGGCACCGCGCCCGAGCAATTCCTCCAGGTCCAGCCGCTCGCCGCCGGAGGCCAGCAGGGAACGCAGGTTGAGGCGGAGGACCGAGAGGTCCTGGGCGAGCTTGGCGAACGTCTTTTGCGGGAGCCCGTCGGCCTCCTGGAGCAGGGACTCATCCTGGTCGGCGACGAACTGCTGGACCATCTCCAGCGTGACGTCACGGCCCAGGGGACGCTGAACGAGCAGGCGGAGCGCCAGGGCGAGCAGCGCGTGGGCCGCCTTGTCGTTGTTGCTCTTGTATTCGAGCATCCCCGCGATGGCGTCCGCCGCCTGTTGGACGCCCTGCTCGCGCTCCTCCGGTGGGAGCGTGTCGAGGCCCCGGGGCACGATGGGAATGGCCAGGGGCCGCCCGTCGGAGCGGCCCGGCGTGTAGACGGCCACCTCGACGCGCTCACGGAGCAGGCGGCGGCGCTCCATGAGGTTGGCGTCCTCCAGCTTCTCCTGCCAGGAGAGCTCGCGCGCGTACGTGGCGAGGTCGCCCTTGCGGTCGATGAGGATGGCCGGCACGCCCCGGAGCAGGAGCTGCTCCAGCACGTTGAGCGCCAGCGTCGTCTTGCCGCTGCCCGTGCCGCCGAGGAAGGCGCTGTGGCGCGTCAGCTCGGAAGGTTCGAGCGAGACGGTCTGCGTGAAGAACCCTTCCGAGGCACCCAGCTTCACCGGCCCCGTGAGCACCTCGCGCGGCACCGCCGGGATGGGCGTGGGCGTGACGGTGCGTTGGCGGGGCTGGAGCCCCGTGGGCACAGGCGTGCCATTCGGCGGCGTCACCTTGCGCGAGGATGAGGACAGCATGTCGCCGACGGCGGTGAGCCCTAGCGGGGACGTGTCGTCGGGCTCCCCAATGGGCGGAGCGCTCCTCTCTCGCTGTGAGCTCGCGGGCCGTGAGGCTTTGCCTTCTTCCGGCGCCTCCGTTTCATCGCGGGGAGCGCCAGTGGCCACGCTGGCGGCGCCCTCGAAGAGATTCGACTGGCGGGGAGCCGCGGCGCCACGCGGCGCGGTGTGCGCCGGGGCGCCGTGGGTGTTCGCACCCGTGTTTCGTGGCGCGGGCTCCGACGGGCCCTTCGCGGACGGCGGCGGACCGGACGGAGGAGGCGAGGCCCCCAGGCGCTCCAGTCCGAGGATGTCACCCACGGACTTCAACCGGGTGACGGGACGTGCCGTCCGGCTCCACTCCATGACCGCGGTCTGCCCCGCGTGACGCTCGCGGAAGGCACGCAGGGTCACCAGCTCTCGCAGCTCGCCGTCCCCCACCACCACGCGCCGCCCACCCTTGCGGATGAGCAGTCCAATCTGGTCCGCGACCAGGGTGCCTGTGGTGGAGGGAAACTCGGAGGTCCGCACGAGGACCGGCGTCTTGCCGGCCGCCGACTTGAGCGCCGAGGCCATCTGCTTCCCGAGCCCACCGCCTCGGGGGCTCCTGTCGCAGAGGGCGACGAGGAGCTTGCTGCCCTCCGGCTGCACGCTCACGTCCATCGCCTCTTCATCCCGGGGCTTCACGGCGAAGCGCGGTGTGCCACCGAGTTCGTCGCTTCCCACCTCGATGGCCCAGGCCAGCAGCATGGCGATGTCCGAGGCCTCCTCGGGAAGCTTCGGCTTGTACGTGGCCTTGAAGTCCGTCCACATCTGGTCCACGTCGGGCTTCGCTTGAGCCTTGTTCCCTGTGTCCGTAAGCGTCTTCACGCCTGGACGGGGAATGGGGAACGTCTCCGGCAACTGCTGGTCCTGGAGCGCCCGCTCGCGGTAGCGGCGGCACTCGTTCAGCACGTCGCGCGCCCGCTGTCCTCCGAGCTTGTCGAAGCCCTTCGCCGGGATGGGCCACGTCGGGTCCGCGGGGGCGATGGACACACCGCGCTGCTCGTACAGCGAGCGCAGCCTCCGCGCCGCGATGTCTCGGGCCGTGTCGGGGGTCACCGTCCGCTCCAGCTCCACCGGCTCCGGGTCGCTCTCGATGCGGTCCAGCAGGGACTGCGTGAGCTGCGGCCGCATCCTCGTCCAGTAGTCGGAGAGGCAGCAGACGACGACGACGGCCCGGGGCACCTTGCTGACGATGGCCGACAGGCTGCTCATCGCCCGCCGGAAGGACTTCTCCATCTGCGGGCGCTCCTCGAAGTCGTTGACGTCCTCCACCTGGTCCACGCACAGCACCAGCGCCTGTCCGAGCGTCCCCATCAGCCGCCCCAGGTGCTCCACCATCCGCATCGGCCCGTCGTCCGCCGTGCGGGGCACGAGCTCGCCGATGACCTTCCGGTCCACCTCGGTCAGTTCCTCGCAGCGCAGCCAGTGGAAGATGCGGCGGTTGATGCGCGGGTCCCTGCGCTGCAGGTAGATGAGCGCGCGCAGCAGGTCCACCTCCACGCTCTCGAAGCGCGGGTCCTCCAGCAGCTCGTCCGCCACGGCGCGGATGGTGCCGTGCAGCTCGTCGTCCTCCAGCACCTTCTCGTCCGGGATGAGGGGCGCGAAGGCGCTCTTGCAGTGCGCCATCAGCGCGTCCGACAGGCGCATCAGCCCGCTGTCATCTCCGGCGGACACGTCGTACGGACGGTCCAGCGAGTCGATGAGGTTGGAGAGGATGTACCCGTCGTAGCGAGTTGCATCCACCGTCATCGGCATGTAGCCGACGAAGCCCTTGCGCTGGCCGTGCGCGAGGTTGCGGAACGCCCGCACCAGGTGCGTCTTGCCGCTGCCGGACTCGCCGAGCAGGAGCAGCAGCTTGCCCGCGTCGGGAGGTGAGCCGGACGCGGCGCGCTCCAGCAGCCGCTTGAAGGCGCGGCGGGCCGGAGCGTTGAGGGCCTCCACGTCGAACGGGTCCGCCTGCCAGAGTTGCTGGCCCTGCTGGACGCTGTTGAAGACCTCACGGCCGTCGGAGAGGAAGGCCTCGAGTCGAGGGTCGATGGGCACAGGACGCTCCGAAAGGAAGGCGGGCTAGATGACGACGAAGTGGAAGGTGGCGCCGTAGGAGCGCACCTCGGAGTCGGCCACGTCGCGCGGGTCCATGGCGGACACGAGGTCCGCGCGCGTCAGGGACAGGTGACGTGTGCGGTTGGCCTCCAGCAGCTGCACGTCGAACGCCTCCCGGCTGCCCCACTCGGGCTGGAGGGCCTTCCATACGTGGGAGATGAAGACCTTGTTCTGCCCGAAGCGGCCGGTGGGCAGGGCGCGCGCCACGGCGAGCACGCGCTCGGCGAAGCTCGCCACCGAGTCCTCGGGGCTGTCGTCCTGCTCCGTCGGAGGGGTGGGCGCTTCGGCGGGCTCATGCGCCGCGGAGTCCGGCATGGCCCAGCGGCGCAGGACGGCGAGGCGCACGGCCTCGGCATCCACGCGCGTGGCCCCGGCCGCGCGCGCGGCGAGCTGCTCCACCGCCTTGCGCGGGTCCTTCGTCTCGGAGTCCAGCAGCTTCCCGAGGAGGTACGCCTGCACGGCGCTCAGCGAGAAGGGGCGGTCCGTTTCCACTCCGAGCTGGCGCCACAGCAGCCGGTCCCTCACCTGCGCCAGCGAGAGGCCGTCCGCGTCCTCCAGGCCGTGCTCCTGCTTCAGGAGCGTGGCGCGCACGCCGTCGGCGCTCGACAGGCGAGCCAGGACCGGCTTCGTGGGCGGCAGGTCCAGGGTGCGCGCCAGCAGGTACGTGGCCTTGAGCTTCTTCCAGGTGAGCGCCCGTGGCGCCTGCTCCAGGCCGAGGAACCGCAGCGCGCCAGCGCGTCCCTCCGTCGTCAACGCGAGGCCTCCGCGCGCGCTCTGCGTGACGAGCGCGTCGCCGGTGAGCCGCGTGACGAGCGTGTCGAGGCGGGCCTTCGACTCGGCGCTGCTGAGGCGGTGCTCCACGAAGGGGCGGAGCGCCGTCTCCAGCTCCTTGCGGCTGCCGGGCTTCTTGCCGCGGGTGAAGAGCCAGCACAGCGCAATCCCGGCCAGCCGGGGGTCAGCGGGGTTCATGTGTTACCTCCGGCCCGGAGGACTCCTGCCTCCGGGCGGCAATCAGCGTGTCGAGCGTTTCGAGGATTTCTTCGAGGCGGGCGACGACGTCGTCAGAGAGGAAGCGGACGACCCAGTAGCCCGCGCGTTGGAGCGCGAGGTCCTTGCGCCTGTCCCTGCGGAAGGAGGCGTCGTCGTGGAAGTGGAAGTGCCCGTCGAGCTCCACTGCCAGCCGGTACTTGCGGCACAGCAGGTCCACCTCCAGCGGGCGGCCACCGTTGCCCACGTCGACGTGGGCATTGGGCTTGAAGAGGTTCCGGGTGCTGGGGTGTGCCTGGAGCTGGGCCTGCAGGTAGCGCTCGGCCGCACTGCGGGCGCGGTCTTCAGCCTCCCGGCGGCCGGTGGTGATGGCGCGGGCCGCTTCCTCGTAGAGCGCGATGACCGGCTGCGGAGTGCCCTCCTGCCGGAGCCGGGCCAGCGTGGGGTCCACCGCGCTCGCGGCCGGCGTCTCACGAGACGCTTCCGGCAGGTCCAGCCGGCCCTCGCGGAGCATGGCCAGGGCCCGGGATTCCTCACGGCGCAGGTGTTCGGCGAGGGACTCCGGCGCGAGGACACAGACGGCGGTGAGTCCAGGGGCCGCGGCACAGAGCGACGCGACGGTCCGGAGGGCCCGGAAGTCCGCGGAGCCTCCACGCGCGCGCAGCGCGGGGGCGTTGCCAGGAGGCACGAGGGCGAGCAGGGACTGGAGCGCCGCGAGGGGCTCCTTCTCGATGGCCCTGCTCACCTGGGATGGCAGGCTGCCGGGAGAGGGCAGGGAAGGGGCTTCGAGCAGGCTCCGGCACAGCTCCCACGTGGCGGGCTCGGAGTGTGGGGGCGCGAGGCCATCCAGGAGGATGCGGCGCTCGTGGGCTGTCTTCCCGCGGAACTGCAATCCCCTGCGCGGCCCCGGAGCCTGGGAGCGGACGACGAAGGCCTCCGCATCCGAGGTCAGGTCCCGCTCGCGAGCGAGGGCCGTGGCCCAGGCGGAGACCAGCGCGCGAGGGTCATCCCCTTCGGCGACGACGACGCTGAGTCCGTGGCGGTGAATCCACTCGGTGAGCAGCGCGAGTCCCTGCTCGGGTGGACCGACAAGGGCGCTCAGTGTGGCAATGCCCTCCGCGCGCCGCCGGGCGTGCCGGTCCAGCGAGTCGAGCAGTGCGGTGTGCACCGGCGATAGCAAGCAGACGCCCCCCACCCGCGCGCGGCTCCAATCCGTTGCGCGGAGGCGGAAGCCTGCGCCTCCTGCCGCCTTCGTTGCAAGTCGAGGGGGAGGTATTGACAAGGCATTGCATTCAATTCCTTGCACCCGGGTCCGCACGTACATCCGGCGAGTCGTCGAGGCCCCATCCGGCGCGCCAGGGCTCGCGGAGGAACCGGGAATTCTCGGTGTCCCGATGGAGGCCAGTGTGGAAATTGAAGCGCTTCGAAGGCCCGTCGCTCAAGGCCGTGCCCGTCCTGGCGCACTGAGGCACTGCTCAGTCGCGGGCCATGCCCAGGGCGGTGCGCAGCTCCGGGAGCCGCGCCAGCGGCACCGCGCCGAAGACGAAGCGGTCCGGGCGCACCACCGCGACGTCCACGCCGTGGCGGGTGAACCACTCCGCCAGCCTGCCGGTGTGGTCCTCCACGGTGCGCGGGTCCGTGCTGCTCACACCCGGTGGCCCCACGGTGACTGCCGTGCCTCCGAGCGCCTCCGCGAGCGCACGTGCCGCCTCCGTTGCCGGGCCGTTCTTCCGGCTGAGCACGGCGAAGCCAGCACCCAGCGTGTCGTCCAGCAGGCGCTCTTCACCGGAGGAGAGCCGCACCCTGGGCTGGAGGAAGTAGCTGCCCTCTGGCGCCGTCCGTCCGGAGCGACGGCCTCCGAGGAGCCAGCCCTCTTCGATGGACGGTGGTGGCTTGAAGCGGAAGCCCTCCACGAAGTGGCGCACGCTGGGGATGCGCTGGAGGCTTCGGAGCACGGTGTCACGGAGCAGGGCGGTGGGCGTGTTGCGCGCCATGAACACGTAGCCCAGGCGCACGGTGGCATCGAGCATGGTCCGCACGTGCGGGCGGCGCTCCTGGTCGTAGGTGTCCAGGAGGGCTTCAGGGGCGCGCCCGTGAATCACACGCGCCAGCTTCCACGCGAGGTTGGCGGCGTCTCGCAGGCCGGAGACGAGGCCCTGGCCCATGAAGGGCGGCATCATGTGGGCCGCGTCTCCCGCGAGGAAGGTACGGCCCTCTCGCCAACGTGGGGCGACAAGGCAGCGGAAGGTGTAGAGCTGGGCGCGCTCGACCTTCACCTTCTCCGGGTCGACGTAGGGGGCAATCAGTCGGCGGACGGAGTTGGGCTGCACCATCTCCTCGCCGGTTTCACCGGGGCGGAGCCGGAACTCCCAGCGGAACTGGCCGACGGGACCCCTGCCCACGAAGCCGGGGCGCTGCGGGTCGCAGACGATGCTGCACTCGGGTGGGGCGGCGTCTTCTGGCACGGTGCCGGAGATGGCAATCCACGGCTCCTCGTAGCTGCGCCCTTCCATGGAGATGCCCAGGAGCCCGCGCACCGTGCTCCGGCCTCCGTCGCACCCCACGAGGTAGCGGGCGCGCACGGCGCCTCGCTCACCGCTGGCCAGGTCACGGGTGCGCACCGTCACTCCGGAAGGGTCCTGTTCGAGCGACTCCACCTCCGTGCCCAGGCGCAGCGTCGCGTGCTCGAAGCGGGTGAGCCCGTCGCGCAGGGCCTTCTCCAGGAGCGGTTGGTAGAAGAACCAGATGGGCGTGTAGCCGAAGCCGAAGTCCACCTCGCTCAGGTGCAGCTCCGCGATGGGCTTGTTCCCGACACCCGTGTACGTGACGCGCCGGCTCTGCCGCAGGTCAGGCTTCAGCGCGTCGATGAGGCCCGCGGATTGGTAGATGCGCAGGGCCTCGTCATCGCAGGAGAAGGCGCGCGGCTGGCCGTGCGGTGTGGACTCGCGCTCCAGGACGAGGACCCGTACTCCGTGCAGGCCGAGCAGGTTCGCGGTGAGCACACCCACCGGGCCGCCTCCCGCGATGATGACGTCCACTTCGTTGGTGTTCGCCGCCATGTCCGCCCCCCGAGGTAGAACTCGTGCCATCCTATCCCACACATCCTTCTTTGCCTGTCGCCCGAGCATTCCACTGCCTGGATGGAATCACGAAGTGCGTGGTTGGTGCTCTCCCTGGGCGACGAGCGAGAGTACGCAGGCAATGCTGGCTATGCGGATGAGCTGGAAGTCGTCTATCGCTACGACAGCTTCGTACCGAATCACAAGCAGGTGGCCAAAGGGGACCTGATGGTCCTCCGCAACAAGGAGCGGGTTCTCGGCATCACGAACATCGTCCGACTCGAGTCCGAACCAGGAACCAAGGCACTGAGCCGCTGTCCGCAGTGTGGGATTGCGACCATCAAGGAGCGCAAGGAGACGCGCCCCCGTTACCGGTGCAGGGACAAGCACACGTTCGACGAGCCCAGAGTAACGGTGGAGGAGTGCATCAAGTACTCAGCCTGGTTCGATGGAACCTTCAGGCCCACCGGAGAGGACATCCCTGTCGAGACGGTGCGTGAGGCCTGCCCGCGCTTCAACGGACAGCTCGCCATGCAGCGCCTGGAGCTCGACCAACTGAAAGGCACAGCCAGAAGCCTCCTGCGCCTGACCAGGACGGCCACCGACGTGAATCAGAGCGGCATGCTCATGGCCGCAGATGCTTCGGACGAGCCGTATGCCCCCAACGCCCGTGATGAGCGCGAGCGCATCAGGCGGCAGATTCGTGCCCGCCGGGGACAAGCAGCATTCCGGCAGGAGCTCCGCAAGCGCTTCAAGGATACCTGCGTCGTCACGCGATGCAGGCTGCCCGACCTGCTCGAAGCCGCTCACATCTCGCCCTACCGAGGGGAGAAGGACAACCATGCCTCGAACGGGCTGTTGCTGCGTGCAGACCTCCACACGCTCTTCGACCTGGACCTGCTGGGAATCGACCCGGCGACGCTCGAGGTCCACCTCCACCCGAAGGTGAAGGGCATGGGCTACGACGAATGGGCAGGCGCCTCACTGGCCTGTGACGCGAAGCTGCTGAGCCGGGAGGCGCTGGTGTCCCGCTGGACGAAGTTCCAGGCCCGTTAGCTCCGAGGCACCGGCGCCGACTCGCGGTACATGCGCAGGATGTCCGCGACGCTGTGCTGGTACTCGAACCCCGTGGCCTCCAGGAACCGCCGGTTGTCCACGACGATGGGGAAGCGCAGGTGGTCCAGCGCTCCCACGGACAGCCGCGGGAACCCTCCGCGCCCCAGCAGCATCCGCAGCACCGGCGCCGGCAGCGGCACGCCCATGCGCCCCGTCTCCCGGACAATCACGGACAGCGGAATCGGCGGCGGACCCGCGAGGTTGAAGATGCCGCGCAGCTCCTTCTGCAGCGCCAGCATCAGCGCCGCCACCACGTCCTCCTCCTGCAGCACGTGGAACAGCGGGTCATACCCGAGCACCAGCGGCACCCGCCGTCCCTTCAGGAAGGACGCCAGCGTCCCCGTGCCCGGCTCGCCCAGCGTGTACGGCAGGCGCAATATCGCCGTCGTCACCTTGGGCAGCCGCCACAGCGCTGTCGCCGCGTACAGGTCCGCGGCCACCAGGTCCGCCAGCTCCGGAATGGCCTCCAGCGCCCGCGGCGGCTCGTCCTCCGAGTGGTACAGCGGCGAGTCCGGCGCCGCCCCGTAGAACGTGTGCCGCCCCACGAAGAGCACGTGCTTCACCCCGTGCGCCGCGCAGTGGTCGAACACCGCCTTCGTGCCGTCCAGGTTGATGCGGCCCCGCTCCGCGCCCTGCACCGTGAACGCCGTCACGGTGGCCATGTGCACCACCGCCTCCGGACGCCAGCGCCGGAACACGTCCTCCGCCGCCCGCTTGCGCACGTCGCCGCGGAACACCTCGATGCCCAGCTCGCGCGCCTCCTCCCACGGGCGGATGTCCACCCCCGCCACCTGGTGCCCCGCCTCGTGCAGCCGCAGGGCCAGCTTGCGCGCGATTCCTCCCGCGATGCCCGGAATCAGCACCCTCATGGCAGCAACCTCCGTCCCGACCGCCGGCCATTGCGCTCCGCCCGGCCCCGCTCGATGAGTCCCGCGATGCGCGCCTTCACCTTCTCCACATAACCCTCGATGACGTGGTCCTCTTCATCCCCCGTACCCTGGAAGACGAGCGGCTCGCCGTAGTGGATTTCGAGCTGCACCGGCAGGGGCAGCGGCAACAGGTACGGCGTGAGCGGCACGTAGGGCACCCCCAGCAGCTTCCCCAGCGCCCGCGCGTTGAACACGGTGGGGATGGCCGCGCCACCCCCCAGGAAGGCGAAGGGGATGATGGGCGAGCGCGTCTGCAGCGCCAGCCGGATGAAGCCCGTGCCGAAGTCCACCAGCGAGTAGCGCTGCGGGTACAGCTTGGCCGTCCCCCGCGCGCCCTCGGGAAAAATCATCAGCAGCCGGTCGTCCTCCAGCAGCCGCTTCGCATGCTCGGGCAGCCCGGTGAACTGGCCGGTGCGGCTGGCCCACAGCGAGCTGACGGGGAAGTTGTGGAGGAAGCGCTCCACCATGCCCTGCGCCAGCCGGGGCGGGTCCATCTCCAGCATGGTGGACGTCAGCACCATGGCGCCGTCCACCGCCACGCCGCCGGAGTGGTTGCCCACCAGCATCCCCCGGCCTCGCGCGGGGATGTGCTCGACACCGAAGCACTTCACCCGGAAGTAGTACCGGTACAGCAGGGCGAACATCTGGAGCGCCTGCCGGACATGGCGCTTCGAGATGCCGTAGGGGTCCACTCCGTACTCGTTGAACGGCAACTCCAGCCGTTCCACCCGCGCTTCCAGTGAGTCGCTCTGGGACACGGGGAGGGACCGTAGCACCCCCCGCCAGGGAGCGCCGCATTCCAGGAATACCTCTGGTGGGCACCGGCCAGCCGTTGGGCCATACTGCCCTCCCACCCCCCACCCCCTCTCAATGACACCCACGGACGAGCTCGCCATCGAGGTGAAGGGACTGGTCAAGCGTTTCGGCGACGTGGTGGCCGTGGACGGCATCGACCTGGACATCCGCCGGGGCGAGTGCCTCGGGCTGCTCGGCCCCAACGGCGCCGGCAAGACGACCACCGTGGAGATTCTGGAGGGACTCCAGGACGCCACCTCGGGCGAGGTGAAGCTTTTGGGCATGCGCTGGGAGACGCACGCGCACGAGCTGCGCCAGCGCATCGGCATGACGCTCCAGGAGACGCGGCTGATAGATTTGCTCTCCGTGGAGGAGATGATCCGCCTCTTCGCCTCCTTCTATCCGCGCCCGCTGGACGTGGAGACGCTCATCGGGCTGGTGCAGCTGGGCGAGAAGCGCCACGCGAAGGTGGGCAAGCTGTCCGGCGGCCAGAAGCAGCGGCTGGCGCTCGCGCTGGGGCTGGCGGGGGACCCGGACGTCCTCTTCCTGGACGAGCCCACCACCGGCCTGGACCCGCAGTCGCGCCGCTCGCTGTGGGACGTGGTGGCGCAGCTCAAGGCGCGCGGGCGCACCGTGGTCCTCACGACGCACTACATGGACGAGGCCGAGGTGCTGTGCGACAGGCTCGTCATCATCGACCGGGGGCGCGTCATCGCCCGTGGCAGCCCGCACGAAATCATCGCGTCGCTGGGCGCCGAGCAGGTCATCGAGCTGGAGGCGGACCCCGTGCCGGACCTGGAGCGGCTGCGCGCGTTGCCCTCGGTGGTGGCGGCGCAGCGGCACGCGGACCGGATGACCCTGCGCGTGCGCGAGGTGCACCTGGCGCTGCCGTCGGTGCTGCGCGAGGTGGAGTCCGGAGGCGGTAGGTTGCAGCACCTGTCCACCCGACGCCCCACGCTGGACGACGTCTTCATCGGACTCACGGGACGCTCCCTGCGCGAGGGCGAGCAGGAAGAGAAGGCGGCATGAAGGGCCCCCTTGGTCAGCTCATCCTCATGCGGCTGCGGATGCTGTTCCGCCAGCCCGACGTCATCTTCTGGACCTTCGGCTTCCCCATCATCACCACGCTGGTGCTGGGGCTCGCCTTCCGCACCGAGTCACTCGAGCCGGTGAAGGTCGCCGTCGCGGAGGGGCCGGGCGCGCAGGCGCTGGTGGCGCGGCTGGAGGGCGTGCCCGAGCTGCAGGTGCAGACGCTGGCGGAAAGTGACGCCCGCCGCCGCCTCGCGCGAGGGCAGGTGTCGCTGGTGCTGCTGTCCGGCCAGGAGCCCGAGGCGCTGGTGGACCCGAGCCAGCCGGAGGGCCGCACCGCGCGGCTGCTGGTGGCGCAGGCGCTCGCCCCCGGGGCGCAGGGCCCCCGCATCGAGGCGATGAAGGCGACGCCGGTGTCCGAGCCGGGCAACCGCTACATCGACTTCCTCATCCCCGGGTTGCTCGGCATGTCGCTGATGTCCACCAGCCTGTGGGCGCTCGCCAGCCCCCTGGTGGCCATGCGCGGCGGGAAGCTGCTCAAGCGGCTGGCGGCGACGCCCATGCGCCGCTCGCACTTCTTCATCTCCTTCCTGACGGGGCGGTTGGCGTTCGCCGTGCTGGAGGTGGCCTTCTTCTGTGCCTTCGCCCGGCTGCTCTTCCGCGTCCCCATGTTCGGCAGCTACGCCGCTTTCACCCTGGTGAGCCTGTTCGGCGCGGTGGCCTTCGCCGCGCTGGGCCTGCTGGTGGCCATCCGGGCGCGCAGCGAGGAGTCCGTGGGCGGTCTCATCAACCTCGTGTCCATGCCGATGCTGTTCCTGTCCGGCGTCTTCTTCTCGGCGGACAACTTCCCCGGCTGGCTGCAGCCCTTCATCCGCGCGCTGCCGCTGACCGTGGTCAACGACTCGCTGCGGGGCATCATGCTGGAGGGCACGACCCTCTCGGCCCTGGGGCTGCCCATGGCGCTGCTCGCGGCGTGGACGGTGGTGCCCATGGTGATGGCCCTCCGGTGGTTCCGCTGGGTGTGAAGGAGCGTCCCGTGTCCGAGCCTGTCCCTGCGTCGACTCCCGCCTTCGTCCAGCAGCTCAACTTCCACGCGCGCGACGCCAGCAACGAGTCCGCGGCGCTCCAGGCCGCGCTCGCGCTCGGCCTCCTCGCGCACCTGCCGGAGGTGGGCACCGCCGGGCCCGTGCCGCTGGAGTCCCTGGCGCAGCGGGTGGGGGGCAGCCTCCGGGGCGTCCGCTCCGTCATCGAGCCGCTGGTGGCGCTGGGCTTCGTGAATCTAGAGACCGGGCGCGGGTATGCGCTGCCCGCGACGACCGCGGCCTTCCTTCGCGACGCCGCCTTCACCGCCCGCCTGCACGAGGCGCGGCGCTGGTGGCATCCGGCCGGGAAGCTGCCGGAGGCCGTGCGCACCGGCGCCGCCGTGGAGTGGAAGGGCGAGTCGTATGACCTGCTCGGCTGGTACCGCTCGCTGTTCCTGGCGCCGCCCGTGCCGGCTCCCAACGCCGAGGCCGCGGACTTCCATGACCGGCTCGCGCGCAACTTCCTGCGCACCCAGGCGCTGGTGACGGCCGGGGAGCTGGGGCTGCTGGACCGGCTCGTGAAGGGGCCGGCCCCGCTCGCGGAACTGGCCCGGGACGTGGGCGCCCGGCCGGAGGCGCTGGGCGTGCTGCTCGGCGTGCTGGCGACGATGGGGCTTGCGCGCCAGGAGGGCGACGCCTGGGGGTTCTCGGAGGCCGCGGGCCGGGCGCTGGACGCGCAGAGCCTGCCGTACTTCCAGCGGGCGCTGCCGGCCACCATGGCCTACTGGGAGGCCTTCGGGCACACGGACGAGGCCGTGCGCGAGCAGCGCTTCCGGCTGGACTTGAGAGACCCGGAGACGGCGCGCCGCATCTACCAGGAGAACGCGTCGCGCATCTCCAGCATCTTCGCCTCGCACCTGCGGCTGAGCCGGAAGGCGGCGGACCTGGTGCGCGGCATGCGCTCGCTGGCGGGCGCGCAGGTGCTGGACGTGGGCACCGGCTCGGGCGTGTGGGGCGCGGCCTTCGGGCTGGCGGACCCGGCCTCTCACGTCACCTACCTGGACTCGCCGCACGTGCTGGACGCCGTGCGTCCCCACCTGGCGAAGCTGAAGCTGGAGTCGCGCTCGCGGCTGTGGGCGGGGGACTGCCTCTCCGTGGACTACGGCGAGGCGGCGTATGACGTCATCCTGCTGCCGCAAATCATCCCCGCGCTGCCTTCCGCGGAGCTGCCGGGCTTCTTCGCGCGGCTGGCCCGGGCGCTGCGTCCCGGCGGCCTGCTGCTCATCTCCGGCTACCTGCTGACGGACCGGCGCGACGGCCCGCTGGACGCGCTCTACTTCGCGCTGCGCCGGTACGTGTCCAACGAGGGGGACGTGCTGTCCCTGCCGGAGTTCCGCGCGCTGCTGACGCCCGTGGGCCTCACCGCCGCGCGCGGCTTCGACATGCCCATTCAACAGGTCGTCGTCGCCCACCGGGGTGACGTGCCCTGGCCCGACACCGCCACCGCCGCCTGACGTTTCCCCCGGAGAGCCCATGGACCTGCTGCGCCCGTTCTTCATGGAGGACTACCTGGAGGGCTCGCGCTTCACCGCGCGCTACAACCTCGGGGAGTCCGGTGGCCGTCCCGTCACCGTGGGGGAGTTGCTCACGGGCTCCGGCGTGAGCCCCACGCAGGCCGCGGACGTCTTCCTCTCCACGCTGCTGCGCGACAGCCCCAACTGGGGACGCGCGGACCTGCGCGACCTGGTGGCGGCCATGCACCCGGGCGCCACGCGGGACAACGTCCTCATCACCACCGGCACCAGCGAGGCGCTGCTCCTGCTCTTCCGTCAGCTCCGCCCGCGCAAGGTGGCCCTGGCGTGGCCCGCCTTCCAGCTCCTCTACGAGCTGCCCATGCAGCAGGGCGCGGAAGTCGTGCGGCTGCCCGTGCGCTGGGACGCGCGCGGCGTGCCCTCCGTGGACGCGGCCGAGTGGCTGGAGCGGCTGGAGCGCGAGCGCCCGGACGCCGTCATCATCAACAACCCCCACAACCCCACCGGGCTCGTGCTGGACACGGCGCTGCTGGACGCGGTGGCGCGGTGGGCGGACGCGGCCGGCGCCACGTTGATTGGCGACGAGCACTACCGCTTCCTCTCCTCGGAGCGCGAGGTGCTGGGGGCCACGGTGTGGCGGCCGGGCTCGCGCAGCTTCGTCACCGGCTCGTTCATCAAGTGCCTGGGCTGCCCGGGCCTGCGCATCGGCTGGTGCGTGGGGGACACGGCCATGCTCTCGCGCATGCAGAACGAGAAGAACTACACGACGCACACGGTGAACCCGGTGACGGAGTGGATTTCGTACGAGGTGCTGAAGGATTTGCACAGCCCCGCGCTGACCCACGCCCGGCAGGAGTGGCTCCAGAACCGGCGCACGCTGGCGGCCTTCCTGGAGCGCTCGAAGGGCGTCTACGGCACCGCGCCCCAGGGCGGCCTCGTCACCTGCATCGGCGTGCGGGGCGCTTCCGAGGCGCGTGACTTCGAGGCCCGGCTCGGCGCGCTGTCGGCGGAGGGCGTCTTCGTCCTGCCGCTGAGCGCCATGGAGGCGGGCTCACCGGAAGGGACGCATCCGCTGGAGCGCGGGCATGGCTTCCGGCTGGGCCTGGGCATGGCCGCGGACCGCTTCCCCGAGGCGCTGGACGCCATCGAGCGCGCCACCACCCGCTGAGTCAGCGCAGCAGCGCGCCGAAGGAGTGCTCGCGCGCGGCGTAGTCCGGGTCGTGCAGCAGCAAATCATGCACGTGGGACTGCCACGCGGTGGGCACCGCGGGGAACAGGTGGTGCGTGAGGTGGTACGCGTCGTGCCTCGGGAAGAGCACGGTGTTGAGCGGGCCCCACGGGAGGATGTGGTTGCGCGAGCGGTGGAACTCGTCCGCCGAGCCGATGACGCCCGCGTGGTCCACCGCGTCCGACCAGTAGCGGATGACCTGGTAGGGCACCAGGTAGGGCAGGACGTAGAAGAGGGCGAAGGCCTTCCAGCCGATGCCCCACTGCGCCAGCGCCACCAGCCCCGCGAGGAAGGCCCAGCGCACCAGCGTCACCCGCCACCCGTCCGTGCGGTGGAAGAACACCGGCCGCAGGAAGGAGGGCAGGTGGACCAGCAGCATCGGCCGAATCAGGTGGTCCTTCACGAAGGGCCGCGCCGGGTCCGAGAAGCCGAAGCGGCTGCGCGTCACGAAGTCCAAATCCTTCACCGGGTCACCCAGGTGGAGGTGGTGCGTGAAGTGCTCGCGCGTGTACGGCTCCAGCGCGGTGAGGTCGATGATGGCCAGCAGGTGCCCGAGGGCGCGGTTGCGGCGCTTGCCGCGCACCAGCATGCCGTGACTGGCCTCGTGGAGCATGTTGCCCAGCGCGCGGAAGCGGGTGCCGATGAAGAAGGCCGCCAGCGGGTACAGGGCCCAGCCCAGCACCGGCTGCCACCGCGTCAGCCCGACGACCGCTAGCGCCGCCACCACGCCGAGCGCCACGTGCAGGACGAGGTGCCCCACGGCCTGCGGCAGGGTCTGGGACTGGTAGCCGAGCGCGACGACGTGGCGTGCGTACCGGGCGCGGAGCCTCGCGGCGATGGACTCCGAGCGCACTCCGGCCTCGGGCGCGGTGCCTGGGCTGGAGAGGCCGGGGCTGTTCACCATCGGCACGGCGCGCATCGGGACCTTCCGGGGGCAGGCTCGAACGCGGGGAAGGCCTGGACGCTAGCGGGGGGGCTGTCCGCCAGCAAGGGGACAGCCCGAGAAATCCCTCAAGTCCCGCGCGTGGCTTCTTGACGCGGCACGCTGTCGGCGGGCGCGAGCCGGGTCGGAAGCGCCACCCCGGGGCGCGCGGCGAGGAGCATCTCCTGGGTGGGCAGGGGGATGCAGACGGTGGAGGTGAGGCCCACGTCCGCCAGCAGGCGCCCGTACTCGGAGGCGGAGAGCAAATCCCCCTCGTTCGTCATGAAGCGCCGCAGGCCGAAGTAGAGGTGGTCCAGCGGGCCGTCGCGGCCCTCGTCCAATACGTACTCGGCGATGAGCAGGATGCCGTCGGGCCGGAGCGCGCGGGCCACGCGGGCGAAGATGCCGGGCAGTGACTCCGGCCGGAGCACGTTGAGCACCTGGGGCAGGATGATGACGTCGAAGGCGGCCTCGCCGAAGTCCTGGGTGAAGAGGTCCCCCGGCCAGAAGCGCGCCCGGTCCGCCACCTTGAGGCTCTCCGTGTTGCGGCGCACCTGCTCCAGCACCACGGCCTGGTCGAAGTAGGTGACGTGCGTCGTCGGCGTGGCCCGCGCGAAGGCCGCGCCCCACACGCCCGAGCCGGTGCCGATGTCCAGCACCGCCGCGCCCTCCAGCGGCCGCGCCTGCGCCAGCGTGGCGGCCGCGCGCCGGCTGAGCTGGAAGTGCGAGGCGAACACCGCCGTAATCTGGTTCGAGTTGTCCGCGTAGAAGCGCCGGCTCACCTCCGGGTCCTTCAAGTCCAGCACGAAGCGCTCGTGGCGCACCGTCTCGTCCAGCCGCCCCAGCGCCTCCCAGTACTGCGCGGACACCGACAGCGAGCGCACGAGGTACGCCAGCGCCTTGCCCTCCAGAAGCTGCCGCGCCTCCGGTGAGAGGCCCCAGGCGCCGCCCTCCTCGCGGGTGAGGCCGAGCTTCGCCAGCACCTCCACCAGCACGCGCAGGCCCGAGGTGCTCAGGTAGGTGGCCGCGCCCAGCTCCGGCATCGTCCGGGGCGAGGTGGCGAGCAGCTCCAGCAGGCCCAGGCGGCCCGCGGTGACGAGGGCTTGCGTGCGCGCCGCGCTCCGGGCGAAGCGGTCGAAGAAGTCCGCCGCCTCCGGAGAGGGCAGGGCCGGGGGCGCGTCCAGGAAGAGCGCGCGGTAGTGGCCGAGCACGTCCCAGCGCTGCCCGCCGTGCTCCACGGGCTCGCCGCGCTTCACCGCCTCGTCCAGCAGGCCCAGGGGCGCCCACCAGGGCAGCTCGGCCTGGAGCGTCGCGACGAAGGACGCGTCGCGCAGGAAGCCCGCCGCCGTCCGCGCGAGGCAGAAGCGGCGCGCGTCGCCCAGGCCCTCCTGGCGCGCGAAGCCCAGGCACACCAGCAGCTCCAGCAGCGAGCGGAGGCCCCGGGGAGAAGCCTCCGTCGCACGTCCCAGTGCGTCGAGGGGCACGGGGGGAGCGCCGCCCTCCACGGGCAGTGCGGCGAAGAGGCCCAGCCGCAGCGAGGCGCGCAGCAGCGCGGACTCGTTGGAGGCGTTGCGGGCCCAGAAGTGGAGTGACTGCGCCAGGGTGGGGCTCGGGCTCGCCGTCATGGGCGCCAGCTTCATCCGGAGTCCTGGGAGCGCGCAACCCGCTGGGGGTGGATGGCTTGCCTCACCCGGAGGGGTTCTCTATCGTCCCGATTCCCCCCACGGTGGGGCGAGCCCGCCCGCCGTCCGCGGGTGCGGCCCGACTCCGCCGCCGTGTCCGCCTCGCTAGGAGTCCCCGGTGACGTTGCTGTCGTTCGCGCTCCAGAGCGTGCTGGCCCGCCCCCGCAGCTGGGTGGTCGCCGTGCTGGCGGCGGGCTCCGCGCTGCTGCTCACCGTGGGTTCCTCGCTCGTGGGCGGCATCTCCGAGGGCACGCGCCGCAGCGTCATCGAGAGCGGCACCGGCCACCTGCAGGTCTACAACTCCACCTCGCCGGAGCCGGCCGTGGTGGTGACGGGCTCCACGGGGGCGCCGCTGCTCGTCCCGCTGCCGGACTATCCCGCCATCGAGGCCCGCCTGCGGCAGGTGCCGGGCGTGGCCGAGATGGTGCCCTTGGAGGTGGGGCTGGGCACGATTTTCCGGGGCAACTACCTGGACGAGAAGCTGGCGGCGGCGCGCGCGGTGGCGCGGCAGCCCGCCTCGGCGGAGCGCGACGCGAAGCTGGAACGGCTCGCGGCGGACCTTCGCCTCACCCTGAAGAACGTGGCCCGCGACGCGAGCCGGCGCACGGAGGCCTTCCTCACCGAGGCGGAGGCCCGGGAGGACCAGCGCGCGCTGGAAGAGGCGATGACGGACGCCTTCTGGGAGCGCTTCCGCACCGAGCCCCTGGACGCGCTGGAGGCGCTGGAGAACCGCGTGGCGCGCCAGGTGGGCGAGGGCGAGTCCATCGACCTGGAGTACCTGGGCGCGGACCTGGAGCGCTTCCCCAAGGCCTTCCCCCGCTTCGAGCTGGTCTCCGGCCAGCTCCCGCCGCAGGGGCAGCGCGGCCTGCTGCTGGGCCATGGCCTCTACGAGCAGCGCTTCAAGCTGCCGGTGGCGGTGCGCCTGGACGAGCTGAAGCACGACCTGGCGCGGGGCTCCTCGCTGGCCGAGGACGAGCGGCTGCGCACGCTGGTGGAGCGCGCGTCGGCGGAGCTGCCGGACCTGCTGGCGCGGCTGGACGCGGAGCGGGCCACGGCGGTGCAGGCCGCGCTGGTGAAGGTGCTGGGGCACCCCGGTGAGCTGGAGCCGCTGTGGCGCGAGTTCCTCACGCTGGACGACGGCAACTTCGAGGCGCGCTACGCCGCCTTCTACGCCGACCTGGCGCCGCACCTGCCGCTGTACCGGGTGAAGCCCGGGGACTCGTTGGTGCTCAAGAGCGCGGACGCGCTGACCAACGGCGTGCCGGTGAAGGTGTGGGGCACGTACCGCTTCCGCGGACTGGGTGGAGACGCCAGCCGGGTGAACACGCTCAGCCTCATGGACCTGGTCAGCGCGCGCTACCTGTCCGGCCGGCTGTCGCGCGAGTCGATTGAGAGCGCCCGCCGTGACGCGGACGCGCTCGGCCTGGGGATGATGGAGGAGTCCGAGGTGGACACGCTCAAGCCCGCCGCCATCGTCGAGATGGACTCGGCGCCGAAGGCCGGAGACAGCGCGCCCGTCTTCACCCGCGAGCAGGCCTACCCGGCGTCCTTCTCCGCGCAGGACATGCTCGGGGGCACCGTGCTGCAGGCGGCCGTGGTGGTGGCGCCGGAAGCGGACCCGGAGGTGGTGCGGGCGGACATCGGCAAGCTGGCCACCACGGACAACCTGCCGCTGGCGACGGTGGACTGGGAGGAGGCGGGTGGCTTCGTCAGCGAGGTGGTGGGGGTGACGCAGGGCGTGCTGCTGGCCTTCGCGGCGCTGCTGCTCCTCTTCGTGGTGCTGGTGTCCGCGGGCACGCTGCTCCTGCTCGCGCAGGAGCGGGTGGGCGAGGTGGGCACGCTGCGCGCGGTGGGCATGCAGCGGCGCGAGGTGTTCACCGCGCTGCTGCTGGAGGGGCTCGTGCTGGGCGGCCTGGGAGGTGGACTGGGCGTGGTGCTGGGGCGGGGCTTGATGGCCGTGCTGGCGTCGGACGGCCTCTCCGTCACGGACGAGGCGCTCCAGTTCTTCATGGGCGGCCCGGTGCTGCTGCCGCGCTTCTCGCTGGAGCAGGGGCTGACGGTGTGGCTGGGTGTGATGGCGGTGGTGGCCTTCTCGGTGCTGGTGCCCGCGTGGCGTGGCAGCTCCGTGGAGCCCGCGGTGGCCATGCGCAAGAGGGAGGACTGAGGCCATGCTTTCCCTTCTGCGACTGGCGCTGCGCAACCTCTTCGCCCACCGGGAGCGGGCCCTGCTGCTGTTGTCCGTGGTGGCAGCGGCGGCTTCCGTCATCGTCGGTGTGTCGGCCCTGTCCTCGGGTGTCTCCGCGGCCCAGCGCGAGGCCGTCACCACCTTCCTCAGTGGAGACCTCAACGTCGGAGGCTTCTTCAAGCTCCACCCGGACACCATCGCCCCCGTCGTCGGCGACGCGGCGCGCGTGCGCGGCGTGGTGCAGCCCCGCGTCCCCGAGGGCTGCACGCTGCGCGAGCGCGGCCGCAGCTTCGCCATCGCCGGCGCGGGCCGCAAGCGCACGGGCTCCTTCCTGGTGGGCATGGACGTGGCGGGCGAGCGCGGCGCGCTGGAGCGCTTCCGCGTGGCCGACGGCAGCCTGGAGTCGCTGGCCCGGCCGCGCACGCTGGCCCTCTCCACGGCGCTGGCGGAGCGGCTCAAGGTGAAGGTGGGCGACGTCGCCACCCTCTTCGCGCAGCCCGTCGGTGGTGGCCGGCGCAACGCGGTGGACGTGGAGGTGGTGGCGATTACACAGAAGGCCGGCCTGCTCGGCGAGTCCGCGGGCCTGCTGGTGTCCAACGACACGCTGCGGGAACTGGACGGCTACCGGCCCGGCTCGGCCGGCGTGCTGCAGGTGGTGTGCGGCGACACACCGGTGGACGTGGACACGCTGGGAGGAGAGCTCCGGCAGGCGCTGCGCGACGCCGGCTTCGAGGTGCTGCCCGCCGCCAACGAGTCCTACGGCGACAAGCTGACGCCGCTGCTTCGCGAGGGCTGGCGCGGCCAGCGGATGGACGTCAGCACGTGGGAGGACGAGTCCGCGTTCCTCTCCTTCGTCACCATCGGCCTGACGGCGCTGGCGGTGCTGGTGAGCCTGGTGGTGCTGGCCGTCGTCGTCATGGGCCTCTTCACCGCGCTGAGCGTCGCCGTGCGCGAGCGGACGCGGGAGATTGGCACCCTGCGCGCCATGGGCATGCAGCGCCGGAGCGTGGTGGCGCTGTTCATGCTGGAGGGGCTGCTGCTGGGGCTGGTGGGCTCGGTGGCGGGCGCGGTGCTGACGTCGGCCCTGTGCCTGCTCGCGCGCGACAGCCTGCCGCTGCCGGACGCGCTCTCCATGCTGTTCTTCAGTGGAACCCTGCCGCTGGCGCCGGGCGTGGGGCCCGCCGCGCTCGCGGTGGTGCTCGTCACCGCGGGCGCTGGCCTCGCCTCGCTCATTCCCGCGTACCGCGCCGCTTCGCTGTCCCCCCGCTCCGCCATGGAGGCCCTGTGAGTGCCCCGTCCCGCTCCCGCAGACTCGCCGTCGTGCTCGCCGTCCTCCTGCCCGCCCTGGCTGGCGCCGCCCCGAAGGAGGGCGAGGCGAAGCTGTCCGCCACCGAGGTGCTCCACCGCGTGGACGGGCGCATGGCCCTCAAGAGCGACTTCAAGAGCACCGTGCGCCTGAGGGAGAAGCGCAAGGACGGCACGGAGAACCTGCTGGAGATGCTGGTGTACCGCCGCGACTCGTCGCGCGACCTCCTCATCTACATCACCAAGCCGCGCAACATGGCCGGTGGCGGCTACCTGCGCATCGGCCGCAACCTGTGGGAGTACGACCCGTCCGTCGGCCACTGGCAGCGCACCACGTCGCGCGGCAACATCGTCAACACCGTCTCGTGCGAGGAGGACTTCGACCGCTCGCACCTGTCGGAGAGCTACGACGTGAAGGACGAGGGCGAGGAGGTCGCCAACGGCACGAAGTTCCGCAAGCTGTTCCTCACGGTGAAGTCGGGCCAGGAGGTGTCCTTCCCGCAGCTGCGCATCTGGGTGGACGCGGACTTCAACATCGTCAAGCGCGTGGGCTACGCGCCGTCCGGCCGCACGCTGCGCACCGACATCATCCGCGGCTACCAGAAGCTGAAGGACCCGGCGGCGGATGACCGCCCCGTCTACCTCTTGCGCGAGGTGCTCGAGGTGGAGGAGGCCGAGGGCACCCAGCTCACCGTGCGCTACGACGAGGTGGAGCTGGCGCCCCTCAGCCCCAACATCTTCACCAAGACGTGGCTGGAGGGGCGCTTCCGGTAGCGCCGCCTCCTTCGCCTCACTCCCCGGCCAGCACCGAGAGCAGGTGCCGGGCCAGGTCCTCCACCATCGGCGGGTGCAGCAGGATGGCGTGCTCGCCCGGCAGCGCCACGGTGTGCAGCTGCTCGGGCGGCAGGTGCCGCGTCCACCCCAGCAGCGCGTCGCCCGCGTGGGCGCGCGTGGAGGCGGTGGTGAACAGCCGCACCGCCGTGCGCAGCGCCGGCACCTTCCATGCGCGGGCCTGCGGGGCCAGCACTTCGCCGAGCACGTGCCAGATGCGGGCGAAGTCGCTGCCCCGGAAGTGGGCCGCCGCGGTGCCCCGGGCCTGGGCGCGCTCGGCGAGCAGCTCCCACTTCTTCGCCAGGGGCAGCGGGGCCAGCTCCTGCTCCAGCGCTTCGTCGCGCACGTCGAACTCGGCGGCCAGGGCGAGCACCGGGTCCGGGTCCGCGGTGGGCGAGGCGGCCTCGATGAGCTCGGAGGTGGCCGTGTCCAGCAGGGCCAGCAGCTCCACCGTCTCGCCCTGGGCCTCCAGCACGGCGGCGACGCCCATCGCCGGATAGCCACCGTAGGAGAAGCCGAGCAGCCGGTAGGGGCCCTGGGGCTGCACGGCGCGCACGTCGGCGGCGTACGCCTCCACGCGGGCCTCGAAGCTGGCGTGGCCGTGGCCGGAGGACAGCGTCTCCGGCGCCTGGATGCCGTAGCAGCGGAAGCGCGGCTCCAGCCGCGGCACCAGGTCCCTGTAGTGGTGGACCTCGCCGTCGCCCGCGTGGAAGAGGAAGACGGGCGGCGCGTCCGCCGGCGTGCCCGAGCCCGACAGCCGCACCACGCTGGTGCGCCGCGGCCCCTCCTCCAGCAGCGCCTGGATGGCCTCCGCCGACTCGCCGAGGGACGGGCTCTGGAAGAGCGTGGCCAGCGGCAGCGGCAGGCCCAGCTCCTCCTCCAGCCGCGCCAGCACGCGCATGGCCAGGATGGAGTCTCCGCCGAGCGCGAAGAAGTCATCCGCCGCGCTGATGCCCTGGCGGCCCAGCACCTCCTGCCACAGGCGCTGGAGCACCATCTCCAGCGAGGTGCGGAACGGCGTCTGCAGCTTCGTGTCGTCCGTGGACGGCGGGGGCGCGGGCTGGATGGACTCCGGCTCCGGCAGCGCGTGGCGGTCCACCTTGCCGTTGGCGTTGAGGGGCAGCGCCTCCATCACCACGAAGGCGGCGGGCACCATGTACCCGGGGAGCTGCGCCGCCACATGCGCGCGCAGCGCGTCCTCCTTCACCGTGGCCGGGGCCTGCACGTAGGCGCACAGCGCCGTCACGCCGGACGGCGGCGTGCGGGCGATGACGACGGCCTCCTCGACGCCCGCGTGGCGCCGCAGGCACGTCTCGATTTCCGACAGCTCGATGCGGAAGCCGCGAATCTTCACCTGGTGGTCGGCGCGGCCGAGGAAGCGCAGGCGTCCGTCCGGCAGCAGCCGGGCCAGGTCACCCGTGTGGTACATGCGCGCGCCGGGCGTGGCGGAGAACGGGTCCGGCAGGAAGCGCTCGCAGGTGGCGTCCGGCGCGCCCAGGTAGCCGCGCGACAGCGCCGCGCCGCCGATGTACACGCGCCCCGGCATGCCCGGCAGCACCGGCTCCAGGTGCTCGTCCAGGAGGTAGAAGCGCACGCGGGGAATGGGCCGACCGATGGGGAAGGTGGTCGCGGTGCCCACGCCCTCGTCGCCGGGGATGTCGCAGGTGGCGGACGTAATCGTGCACTCGGTGGGGCCGTAGACGTTGACCCATGGCGCGTGTCCACCGCCCACGCGGACCCAGGCCTCGAACGTCTCCTTCTTGAGCACGTCGCCGCCGGGGGCCAGCAGCTTCAGGCGCTCGGGCACGCGCTGGCCCAGCGCGGCCATCTGCCGGATCCACTCCTCGATGTACGTGGGCGGGAGGCTGATGACGGTGATGTCCATCTCCTCCAGGTACGGCGTCATGGTGTGCGCGGGCACAAGCCCGCCGCGCATGACCACCGTGGCGCCCACCGCCAGCGGCGGGTAGAGGTCCTCGGCCGCCGCGTCGAAGGTGAGCGGGGCGAACTGGAGCATCCTGTCCCCGGGCCCCAGGCGGAAGCGCTCGGCGATGGCGGTGTTGTGGTTCACCACCGAGCGGTGCTCCACCATGACGCCCTTCGGCTCACCCGTGGAGCCGGAGGTGAAGACGATGTACGCGAGCTGCGCTCCGGATACGGGGGAGGGCCCGGGTTTCAAATCTTCCGCCACGGACCCGGGCTTCGGCGCCACCTCCGCGTACGGCACCAGCGTCTGGTGCTCCGCGAGCACCTCCGCGTCCACCCACAGCCGCTGCACGCCGGCCCGCTCCAGCACGGTGCGCTTGCGCGGCTCGGGCCAGCCCGCGTCCAGCGGGACGTAGGCGCCGCCCGCCTTGAGGATGCCCAGCAGCACGGCCATGGCCTGGGCGGAGGGCTCCATCACCACGCCCACGCGCTCCTCGGGCAAGAGGCCCTGGGCCAGCAGCCGCGAGGCGAGCAGGTTGGCGCGGGCGTTGAGCTCGGCGTAGCTCCAGGTGACGTCCCGGTCCGCCACCGCGGGCGCGGCGGGCGTGCGGAGCACCTGGGCCTCGAAGAGGCCGTGGATGCAGTCACTGGCGGGCAGGGGACGCCGCGGCCCCTCCAGCGCGGCGAGCACGTGGGCGCGCTGCGCGGCAGACAGCATCGGCAGGCGGGACAGGGGCGCATCCGGCTCGCGCACGGCCGCGGCGGCGAGCTGCTCCCAGGCGCGGGCGAAGCGCTCACCGGAGGCCTCGTTGAAGAGGAGGCTGTCGGTGGCGACGAGCCCTCGCAGCGGGCCACCGTCGCGCATGAAGACGCTGACCACCACGTCGTAGGCGGGGATGACGCCGTCGAAGTCCAGCTCGGACACGCGCAGCCCCTCCATGGTGGGGAGGCCCGGGTGCTCGGCGAGCAGCAGCGCCTGCGCCAGCGGTGGCGCGGTGCGGGGGGCGTCCGGCTGCACGGCGTCCGCGATGCGCTTGAAGGGCACCTCCTGGTGCGCGGTGGCGTGCGCGACGGTGGCCTGGGCGCGCCCGAGCAGCTCGCGGAAGGTGGGGCCGCCGGAGACGTCCGTGCACAGGGGCAGGACGTTGGCGAAGTAGCCCATCAGCTTCTCCACCTGCGGTGCGGAGCGTCCGGAGAAGGGCGAGGCCACGACGACGTGGGCCTGGCCGCTCAGCCGGTGCAGCCACGCCTGGGTGAGGGCCAGCAGTGCGGTGAAGACGGACACGCCCTCGCGCCGGGCCAGCGCCGTGAGCGCGGCTGCGTCCGCGGGGCTCAGCGCCACGTCCACCGGGCGCATGTTGTCGTTGAGCGCGGGCGCGCGGCGCGGGAAGTCCAGCGGCAAATCCAGCACCGGCGGCGCGTGCGCCAGGGCCTGCTTCCAGGACGCGAGCCCCTCGTCCAGGCGCCGCAGCTGCTCCGGCTTCCGCTGCCAGAGGGCGTAGTCGGTGAACTGGAAGGCCAGCGGAGGCAGCAGCGGCTGCGTCCCCTCGCGGGCCGCGCGCCAGGCCGTCGCGAGCTCCTCGGCGAACGTCACCAGGCCCACGCCGTCGTTGATGACGTGGCTGAAGGCCATGACGAGCGCATGGCGGCTGCCGTCCGCGTCCAGCCGCAGCAGCTCGAAGCGGAACAGCGGCCCATTCAGCATGTCGAAGTGCGTCTGGTCGTGGCGGGAGAAGACCTCCTTCGCCGTGGCCAGGGCCTCCGTGGGCGGCAGGTGCGAGAGGTCCTGGTGCGCGAGGACCGGACCCTGGACGGGGTTGACGCGCACGAGCACCGACTCGCCCTTCTGGAAGAAGGTGGTGCGCAGCGTTTCGTTGCGCTCCACCACGGCGGTGAGCGCCGCCTCCAGCCGGCCGGTGTCCAGCGGGCCGTCGAGCACGAGCCCCATCGTGAGCACGTACGGCGGCGCTTCCGGGAGTTGCAGCGCGTACCAGAGCCGCTCCTGCCCCACCGACGCGGGGAGCTGCTCGGGACGGGGGCCCGCCACCAGCGCGGCCTCCGCGCGGGGTGCGGCCTCCACGAGCGCGGCCAGCGCCGCGACGGTGGGCAGCGCGAAGAAGGACGCCAGCGGCAGCTCCACGCCGAAGGCCTGCCGGATGCGCGCGACCAGCCGCGTGGCGCTCAGCGAGTGGCCACCCAGCTCGAAGAAGTGGGCCTCGCGCGTCACGCGCTCCAGGCCCAGCACCTGGCAGAAGAGCTGCGCCACCCAGGCCTCGGTGGGGCCGCGCGGAGGCTCGCCCTCGACGTCCTGCGGGGCCGTGTCGGCATGCAGGGGCAGCGAGGCCAGGGCCTTGCGGTCCACCTTGCCGGAGGCGTTCAGCGGCAGGGCGTCCAGGGCGACGAAGGCGGAGGGCACCAGGTGCTCGGGCAGCCGCTGCTTCAGCCACGCGCGCACGGCGGAGGTGTCCAGTCCGGCGCCGGAGGAGGTCAGCGCCAGGAAGGCCACCAGGCGCGTGTCGCCGGAGGCGTCCTCACGGGGCACCACGGCGGCCTCTCGCACCTCGGGGTGGCGCACCAGCGTGGCTTCGATTTCGCCCGGCTCGACTCGGATGCCACGCAGCTTGAGCTGCGTGTCGAGGCGGCCGAGGTACTCCAGCCGCCCATCCGCGAGCCAGCGCACGCGGTCTCCGGTGCGGTACAGGCGCGCGCCGGGAGTGCCGGAGAAGGCGTCGGGGACGAAGCGCTCGGCGGTGAGCGCTGGCTGGCCCAGGTAGCCACGGGCCAGGCCGATGCCGCCGACATACAGCTCGCCGGGGATGCCCACCGGCAGGGGCTGCTCCAGGGCATCGAGCACGTACAGCCGCGTGTTGGGCCACGGCGTGCCCAGCGTCACGTGGACGGGCTCGTCCGTCGAGGTGCCCGCGGGGAGTCCCAGCCCCGGAGGCGTGGTGATGGTGGCGGCCACGGTGACTTCCGTGGGGCCGTACGAGTTGAGCAGGTTGCGGCCGGCGGCCCAGCGCCGGGCCACCTCGGGAGGCAGTGCCTCGCCCGCGGAGATGATGGTCTCCAGCCCTTCGAGCCCCTCCGTCTCCAGCAGGGACAGCACGGAGGGCGTGAGGGCGACGTCGGTGATGCGCTGCTCGCGCAGGAAGGTGCGCAGGGGCGCGTCCGGCAGCAGCTTCTCGCGCGCGGCGAGCACCAGCGTGGCGCCGGAGAGCAGCGTGGAGAACGTCTCCCAGATGGAGCCGTCGAAGCTGGCCGAGGCGAACTGGAGCATGCGCCGGCCCGGCTTCAGGCCATGCGCGCGGATGGCGGAGAGAGCGGTGTTGCACAGGCCGCGGTGGGCGAGGAGCACGCCCTTGGGCAGGCCGGTGGAGCCGGAGGTGTAGATGACGTAGGCGAGGTGGTCTGGGAGCGCGAGAGGAGGCAGCGCGTCCTCGGGCATGCGCTCGATGGAGTCGGAGTCGGAGTCGACGCGGATGGTGAGGCGGCCGGAAGAGGAGAGCAGCGGCTCCAGGGACTCCTGGGTGATGAGGAGCATGGCGCCGGAGTCGGCGAGCAGGTGCTCGAGGCGCTCAGGGGGAGCGGAGGCGTCGAGGGAGACGAAGGCGGCGCCGGCCTTGAGGACGGCGAGCATGGAGATGACGAGCTCGGGGGAGCGCTCGAGGCAGAGGGCGACGCGGACCTCGGGGCCTGCGTAGCGGGAGCGAAGGAAGCGAGCGAGCTGGTTGGAGCGCGAGTCGAGCTCGGAGTAGGTGAGGAGGGAGTCTTCGAAGGCGAGGGCGACGGCGTCGGGAGAGCGCGCGGCCTGGGCGGCGAAGAGGGAGACGGCGGTGGCGTCAGCGTCGAGGGGCGCTTGGGAGGCGTTGAAGTCCACCAATACCTGTTGCCGCTCGGCGGAGGAGAGCAGGGGCAGCAGGCCGACGGGGGCCTCGGGTGCGCCCAGGGCGCCTTCGAGCAGGCTCACGTAGTGGCCCATCAGCCGCTCGGCGGTCTCGGGCACGTACAGGTCGGCGTGGTACTGGAGATAGAGGGTGTAGCCCTGCCCCTCGTCCTCCACGGCGGTGAGCACCAGGTCGAAGAGGCCGGCGGCCAGGCCCAGGGAGATGGGCTGGGTCTGCAGCTCCGGGAAGGCGTCCGCGAGCGAGCGCTGGACCTGGTTCAGGTCGAACATCACCTGGAACAGGGGCGAGTGGCCGAGGCTGCGCTCCACCTGGAGGGCCTCCACGATGCGCTCGAAGGGGGCTTCCTGGTGGGCGAAGGCGTCCAGCGACGTCGCGCGCACCTGCTCCAGCAGCGAGGCGAAGGACGCGCGCGGGTCCACGCGGGTGCGCAGCACCACGGTGTTGATGAACAGGCCCACCATGTCTTCGGTGACGGAGTGGGCGCGGCCCGACACGGGCGTGCCCACGCACAGCTCGTCCTGGCCGGAGTAGCGCTGGAGCAGGGACGCGAAGGCCGCGTACAGCGCCATGAAGGGCGTGACCTGGTGCCGCAGGCATTGCTGGCGGAGCGCGCGCGACAGCGCGTCGGGCAGCCGGTGCTGCCGGGTGAAGGCGCCCTTGTTGCTGCGCACCGGGAGGCGCGGCTTGTCCGTGGGCAGCTCCAACAGGGCCGGCGCCCCGGCGAGCTGCTGCTTCCAGTAGTCCAGGTGCGCGTCTTCACGTGCGCGCACGGCGGGCGTGCGCTGCCAGGCCGCCACGTCCGCGTAGTCGAGCGCGAAGGACGGCAGCTCCGGCGTGCGCTGCTCGCGCAAGGCGGCATAGGCCCTCGCCAGCTCGCGCAGGAGGATGTCGATGGACAGGCCGTCCACCACGAGGTGGTGGAACACCAGCAGCAGCACGTGATGCCGTGGCGCGAGCCGGAACAGGTGGAAGTGGTACAGCGGCCCGCGCTCCAGCGGGAACAGGCGCGAGGTCTCCTCCCGGAGCCGCCGGGCCAGCAGCTCCTGCCGCGACGCCTCGTCCGGGGCCGCGCGGGACAGGTCCTCCTCGGTGAGCAGGTGCGGGGAGAGGTCCTGGAAGACGAGCTGGGGACGGCCTTCCGCGGAGGGGAAGCTCGCGCGCAGGGCGACGTGGCGCTCCAGGAGCAGCCGCAGCGAGGACTTCAGCGCCTCCAGGTCCAGCTCGCCGCGAAGCTCGGCGGCCTCGGGGACGACGTAGGCGGCGGAGTCCGGCTGGAGCTGCTGCAAGAACCACATGCGCTCCTGCGAGAAGGACGGCACCGCTGGAGCATTCGCGGGCCGGGGCGTGGGAGCGGGAAGTGGCGGAACGTGGGACTGGGGCGGAGCCGCCAGCACCCGCGCGAGGCCCGCCACCGTGGGCGTGGCGAAGACCGCGGCGAGCGGAAGCTCCACGTCGAACGCCTGTCGCACGCGGGCGACGAGGCGCGCGGTGCTCAGCGAGTGGCCGCCCAGCTCGAAGAAGTGGCCTTCGCGGGAGACCTTCTCCAGTCCGAGCACCTGGCAGAACAGCTGCGCCAGCAGCTGCTCGGTGGGGCCGCGCGGCGCTTCTTCGTCGGCGTCCCGGGACGCCGAGTCCGCATGCAGCGGCAGCGAGGCCAGCGCGCCGCGGTCCACCTTGCCGGAGGAGGTGAGGGGCATGGCCGGCAGCGAGACGAGGGCCGAGGGCACCAGGTGCTCGGGCAGCCGCTGCTTGAGCCACGCCCGCACCTCCCCCGTGTCCAGCGCGGCGGAGCTGTCACCGTCGAGGGAGGCGGGCACGAGGAAGCCCACGAGTCGCAGGTCCCCCGAGGGCTCCGCGCGAGCGACGACCGCCGCCTCGCGCACCTGGGGATGCAGCAGGAGGGTGGCTTCGATTTCGCCCGGCTCCACGCGGATGCCGCGCACCTTGAGCTGCGAGTCGAGACGGCCGAGGTACTCCAGCTGGCCATCCGCAAGCCAGCGCACGCGGTCTCCCGTGCGGTACAGGCGCGCGCCGGGAGTGCCGGAGAAGGCGTCGGGGACGAAGCGCTCGGCGGTGAGCGCTGGCTGGCCCAGGTAACCGCGGGCCAGGCCGATGCCGCCGACATACAGCTCGCCAGGGATGCCCACGGGCAGCGGCTCACCGCTCGCGTCCAGCACGTACAGCCGCGTATTGGGCCACGGCGTGCCCAGGGTGACGCGCTTCACGTCCACGGCGCGAGGAGTAATCGCCGCGCAGACGGTGACCTCCGTCGGGCCGTAGGCGTTGAGCAGCACCCGGCCCTCGGCCCAGCGCCGGGCCACGTGAGGGGGCAGGGCCTCGCCGGCGGAGATGACCGTCCTCAACCCTTCGAGCCCTTCCGTCTCCAGCTGCGCCAGCACGGAAGGCGTCAGGGTGACGGCGGAGACGCGCTGCTCACGCAGCAGCGTGCGCAGCGGTGCGTCCGGCAGCAGCCGGTCGCGAGGCGCGAGCACCAGCGTGGCGCCGGCGAGCAGCGTGGCGAAGACCTCGCACACGGACGCATCGAAGCTGACGGAGGCGAACTGGAGCACCCGGTCCGACGGGCCGAAGCCATGCGCGCGGACGGCGGCGAGCGCGGTGTTGCACAGGCCGCGGTGGGCGAGGAGCACGCCCTTGGGCAGGCCGGTGGAGCCGGAGGTGTAGATGACGTAGGCGAGGTGGTCGGGGAGCGCGAGAGGAGGCAGCGCGTCCTCGGGCATGCGCTCGATGGAGTCGGAGTCGGAGTCGACGCGGATGGTGAGGCGGCCGGAAGAGGAGAGCAGCGGCTCCAGGGACTCCTGGGTGATGAGGAGCATGGCGCCGGAGTCGGCGAGCAGGTGCTCGAGGCGCTCAGGGGGAGCGGAGGCGTCGAGGGAGACGAAGGCGGCGCCGGCCTTGAGGACGGCGAGCATGGAGATGACGAGCTCGGGGGAGCGCTCGAGGCAGAGGGCGACGCGGACCTCGGGGCCTGCGTAGCGGGAGCGAAGGAAGCGAGCGAGCTGGTTGGAGCGTGAGTCGAGCTCGGAGTAGGTGAGGAGGGAGTCTTCGAAGGCGAGGGCGACGGCGTCGGGGGAGCGCGCGGCCTGGGCAGCGAAGAGGGAGACGGCGGTGGCGTCAGCGTCGAGGGGCGCTGCGGAGGCGTTGAAGTCCACCAACACCTGTTGCCGCTCGGCGGGGCCCGGCAGCGAGAGCGCTCCCACGGGCCGCTCGGGAGCGTCCAGCACCTGCTCCAGGACGCGCAGGTAGTGGCTCAGCATCCGCTCGATGGTGGCGGCGTCGAAGAGGTCGGTGCTGTACTGGAAGAGGAGCGTGAGCCCCTGGAAGTCGTCGTCGAAGACGTTGAGCGCCAGCTCGATTTGACTGCCCTCGCCACGGACGAAGAGGGGGCTCGCTTCCAGCCCCGCGAAGGCCTGCGCGAGGGCTCGCTCCGTGCGCTCCCAGACGAAGCCCACCTGGTACAGCGGTGAGTGCCCGAGGCTGCGCTCCACCTGGAGGGCATCCACGACGCGCTCGAATGGGGCTTCCTGGTGGGCGAACGCGTCCAGCGCCGTCGCGCGTACCTGCTCCAGCAGCGAGGTGAACGGCACGTCCGGGCCCACACGGGTGCGCAGCACCACGTTGTTGATGAACAGACCCACCACCTCGTCGGTGGCGGGGTGGACACGCCCGGAGACGGGAGTCCCCACGCACAGCTCGCGCTCACCGGAGTAGTGGTGGAGCAGCGTCGCGAACGCGGCATACAGCGCCATGAAGGGCGTGACCTGGTGCTGCTGGCACAGGTGCTCCAGGCGCCGCGCCAGCTCGGGAGGCAGCGGGCGCTGCTGGCTGATGTCGCCCTTGTCGCTCAGCACCGCGGGCCGGACCCTGTCCAAGGGAAGCGGCAGCAGCGTCGGAGCACCCGCGAGCTGGCGCTTCCACCAGTTGATGTGGGCGTCCTCTCGCTCGAGCACCGCGGGGGTGCGCTGCCAGTCCGCCACGTCCGAGTAGTCGAGCGGCAGGGGCGCCAGGGCCGGAGCGCGCTGCTCGCGCAGGGCCTCGTAGGCGAGGGCCAGCTCCCGCATGAGGACATCGATGGAGAGCCCGTCCACGAGGACGTGGTGCAGGACCAGCAGCAGCACGTGGTGACCGGGCGCGAGACGGAAGAGGCGGAAGCGGTACAGCGGGCCGCTCTCCATCGAGAAGGGACGAGCGGTCTCCTCCTCCAGGCGCCGACGCCAGGGAGTCTGCTCTCCGGAGGCGGCCTCCTCGAAGGCCAGCACCCGCTCCGGCAGGGGGCTCAGCCGGGGCACCGGCCGGCCCTCGTGCGCGGCAATGGTGAGGCGCAGCACGGAGTGACGCTCCAGCAGCAGCCGCAGTGAGGACTCCAGCGCGGAGACATCCAGGTCACCCCGAAGCTCCGCGGCTTCGGGAATGTGGTACGCGCACAGCCCCGGCTGGAGCTGGTGCAGGAACCACATGCGCTCCTGCGCGTAGGAGAGGACCGGGAGTGTCTCCGAGGTCCGGCGCGTGGGCGCGGGCAGGGGCGGGACACTGGAGCGCTGGTGCTCGGAGAGCGCACGCGCGAGACCGGCCACGGTGGATGAGGCGAACAGCGCGGCCAGCGGCAATTCCACGCTGAAGGCCTGGCGCACGCGGGCAACGAGACGAATCGCGGTCAGCGAGTGGCCGCCCAGCTCGAAGAAGTGGCCGTCGCGGGAGACCTTCTCCAGTCCGAGCACCTGGCAGAACAGCTGTGCCAGCAATTCCTCGGTGGGGCCGCGCGGCGGCTCAATCGCTGCTTCGTCCTCGGAGGAGGACGCTGCCTCCAGCGGCAGCGCGGCGAGGGCCTTGCGGTCCACCTTCTCGCTGGTGGTGGTAGGGAGGCTGGGGAGGGGAATGAGGCGCGAGGGCACCATGGCCTCGGGAAGCACCGAGGCGAGTGCTTCTCGCAGCGCGCGTACCGGAGGCGCGGAAGCGTCCAGTACGAGGTAGCCCACCAGCTCCAGGTCGCGGTGGCCCCGACGGGCGATGACGGCGGCCTGACGCACGCCGGGCAGGCGCACCAGCGCGGCCTCGACTTCCTCCAGCTCCACGCGCACGCCGCGCACCTTCAGCTGGAAGTCGGTGCGGCCCAGGAAGCTGAGCGAGCCGTCCTCATTCCACCGCGCCCTGTCGCCCATGCGGTAGAGGCGGGCACCGGGGACGCCGGAGAAGGCGTCGGGGACGAAGCGCTCGGAGGTGAGGTCCGCGCGACCACGGTAGCCACGGCCGAGGCAGACGCCGCCGACGTACACCTCGCCGGGCACGCCCACCGGCAACGGCTGCTGCGCCTCGTCCAGCACGTACAACTGGCAGCGTGCCAGCGGCTTGCCCAGGCGCACCGGCCCTCCCGCCGCGGTGAATTCAGCGGCGACGTTGATGCTGGCCTCGGTGGGGCCGTAGGTATTCACCAGCCGCGTCTTCGTCAGCGCCAGCTGGCGCACCAGCGCCTCGGGCAGCACCTCACCGCCGACGACGAGCACCGAGAGCGAGCGCAGGGCGTCCAGCGCCCCCGGCTCCTCGGCGGCCACGGCGAGGGAGGACGGAGAGATGACGATATGGGTGATGCCGTGGCGGGCGATGTCGCGGCCCAGGCCCAGCGGCCCCAGGGGGCGCAGCACGACGCGGGCGCCGCGAGTCAGGCTGAAGAGCAGCTCCTCCTGGTGGATGTCGAAGGAGAGGCTGCCGGAGGCGGCCCAGGTATGGCCGGGCCCGGTTGCATAGAAGGGGTCGAAGGAGTCGAAGCAGTGGACGACGTTCTGCTGGGTGCTTTCGGCGCCCTTGGGCTCACCGGTGGAGCCGGAGGTGTAGAGGACGTAGGAGAGGTGCTCGGGGCGAGCGCGCAGGGGCGTGGCCAGCGCGGCACCGGGCAGCTCCGCCGCGCCGGGCTCCACCAGGGGAATGCCGGCCGCCTCCGCACCTTCAAAGAAGGAAGGCCGCGACACCACCATGCAGGCGCCGGACTGACGGAGCACGGCGGCCCGGCGAGCGGCGGGGTGAGAAGCCTCCAGCGGGAGGCACGCGGCGCCGCTCAGGTGGATGCCCAGCAGGGCCACCACGCAGTCGGCGGAGCGCTCCAGGCACAAGCCGACGACGCGCTCGGGCCGGGCCCCCAGCGCCGCGAGATGCGAGGCCAACCGCCGCGCGCGCGAAGCCAGCTCGGAGAAGGTGAGGGTGACGTCGGGCGTCACTAGCGCGACAGCCTCGGGCGTGCGAGCGACAGCGGCCTCGAAGAGGGAGGCCACGGTGGCTTCAGAGTCGAAGGGGCGCGCGGTGTCGTTGAAGGCGTAGAGGACGCGAGCACGCTCTTCGGTGCTCAGCAGGGACAGCTCACCCACCGGCCGAAGCGGTGCCTCCACTGCGTTGCCCAGCAGGCGCACGTAGTGCGTCAGCAGTCGTTCCACCGTCGCCGCGTCGAACAGGTCGGTGCGGTACTGGAAGTACAGCTCGAACCCTTCCGCCCCTTCCGCCGCGGTGAGCGCGAGGTCCAGCTGGCTGGTGCCGTTGTCGATGAAGAGCGCACGAGAAGACAGGCCCGGGAAGGAAGAGTCCCGAGGACTGCCTACGCGGTGCAGGTCGAACATCACCTGGAACAGCGGTGAGTGACTCAGGCTGCGCTCGACCTGGAGCGCATCCACGACACGGTCGAACGGTGCTTCCTGGTGCGCGAAGGCCTCCAGGGACGAGGCGCGCACCTGCTCCAGCAGCGAGGCGAACGTCACCTCCGGAGCCACGCGGGTGCGCAGCACCACGGTGTTGATGAACAGGCCGACGACATCCTCGGTGGCCGGGTGGACGCGGCCCGACACGGGCGTGCCCACGCACAAGTCCCGCTCCCCCGAGTAGCGGTGCAGCAGCGCGGCGAACGCGGCATACAGCGCCATGAACGGCGTCACCTGGTGCTGCCGGCACAAGGCGCTCAAGGCCCGGGACAGCTCCGGGGGCAGACGGTGGTGACGACTCCACGCACCCCTGTCGCTCAGCACCGGAGGCCGGGGCCTGTCCGTGGGCAGGGCCAGCACGGCCGGAGCCTCGGACAGCTGCTCCTTCCAGTACGCCAGATGGGCGTCTTCACGCTCGCGCACAGCGGGCGTGCGCTGCCATGCGGCAACGTCCGCGTACTCCAGGTCGAGCGGAGCCAGGAGCGGCGCGCGCTGTTCGCGGAGGGCGGCGTAGGTCTGCGCCAGCTCGCGCAGGAGGTGGTCCATGGACAGGCCGTCCACCACGATGTGGTGCACCACGAGCAGCAGGACGTGGTGCTGGGGGCCCATGCGGAACAGCTGGAAGCGGTAGAGCGGCCCTTGCTCCAGCGAGAACGGGCGCGAGGACTCCTCGCGCAGTCGGTGCGTCAGCAGTCCCTGGAGGGACTCCTCGCCGTCCGCGAGGGCCAGCAGGTCCTCCACGGCCAGCACGCGCTCGGGCACGGGCTGGAAGACGAGCTGGAGTGGAGCGTCGGCGGAGGGGAAGCTCGCGCGAAGGGAGGCGTGTCGCTCCAGGAGCAGTCGCAGCGAGTCCCGCAGTGCCGTGACGTCCAAAGCGCCTCGAAGCTCCATGGCTTCGATGATGAGGTAGGCGGCGGACTCGGGCTGGAGCTGCTGGAGGAACCCCATGCGCTCCTGCGCCGGGGAGGCCATCACCGGGGCATTCGCGGGCCGGGGCGAGGGCGCGGGCAGGGGAGGGACGCGGGAGTGCTGGTGCTCGGAGAGCGCACGAGCGAGGCCCGCCACGGTGGGCGAAGAGAACAACGCGGCCAGCGGCAATTCCACGCTGAATGCCTGACGCACGCGGGCGACAAGACGGGTCGCCGTCAGCGAGTGGCCGCCCAGCTCGAAGAAGTGGCCGTCGCGGGACACCTTCTCCAGTCCGAGCACCTGACAGAACAGCTGCGCCAGCAGCTCCTCGGTCGGGCCGCGCGGCGCGTCGCCTTCAGACTGCTCCGAGCCCTCGGTGTGCAGCGGCAGAGCGGCGAGGGCCTTGCGGTCCACCTTCTCGCTGGTGGTGGTGGGAAGGCTGGGGAGGGGAATGAGGCGCGAGGGCACCATGGCCTCGGGAAGCACGGAGGCGAGTGCTTCTCGCAGCGCGCGCACCGGAGGCGCGGAAGCGTCCAGCACGAGGTAGCCCACCAGCTCCAGGTCGCGGTGGCCCCGGCGGGCGATGACGGCGGCCTGACGCACGCCGGGCAGGCGCACCAGCGCGGCTTCGACTTCCTCCAGCTCCACGCGCACGCCGCGCACCTTCAGCTGGAAGTCGGTGCGGCCCAGGAAGCTGAGCGAGCCGTCCTCATTCCACCGCGCCCTGTCGCCCATGCGGTAGAGGCGGGCACCGGGGACGCCGGAGAAGGCGTCGGGGACGAAGCGCTCGGAGGTGAGGTCCGCGCGGCCACGGTAGCCACGGCCGAGGCAGACGCCGCCGACGTACACCTCGCCGGGCACGCCCACCGGCAGCGGCTGCTGCGCCTCGTCCAGCACGTACAACTGGCAGCGTGCCAGCGGCTTGCCCAGGCGCACCGGCCCTCCCGCCGCGGTGAATTCAGCGGCGACGTTGATGCTGGCCTCGGTGGGGCCGTAGGTATTCACCAGCCGCGTCTTCGTCAGCGCCAGCTGGCGCACCAGCGCCTCGGGCAGCACTTCGCCACCGACGACGAGCACCGAGAGCGAGCGCAGGGCTTCCAGCGCCCCCGGCTCCTCGGCGGCCACGGCGAGGGAGGACGGAGAGATGACGATGTGGGTGATGCCGTGGCGGGCGATGTCGCGGCCCAGGCCCAGAGGCCCCAGCGGTCGCAGCACGACGCGAGCACCGCGAGTCAGACTGAAGAGCAACTCCTCTTGGTGGATGTCGAAGGAGAGGCTGCCGGAGGCGGCCCAGGTATGGCCGGGCCCGGTTGCATAGAAGGGGTCGAAGGAGTCGAAGCAGTGGACGACGTTCTGCTGGGTGCTTTCGGCGCCCTTGGGCTCACCGGTGGAGCCGGAGGTGTAGAGGACGTAGGAGAGGTGCTCGGGGCGAGCGCGCAGGGGCGTGGCCAGCGGTGCACCGGGCAGCTCCGCGGCGCCGGGCTCCACCAGGGGAATGCCAGCCGCCTCCGCACCTTCAAAGAAGGAAGGCCGCGACACCACCATGCAGGCGCCGGACTGACGGAGCACGGCGGCCCGGCGAGCGGCGGGGTGCGAAGCCTCCAGCGGGAGGCACGCGGCGCCGCTCAGGTGGATGCCCAGCAGGGCCACCACGCAGTCGGCGGAGCGCTCCAGGCACAAGCCGACGACGCGCTCGGGCCGGGCCCCCAGCGCCGCGAGATGCGAGGCCAACCGTCGCGCGCGAGAAGCGAGCTGAGCGAAGGTGAGGGTGACGTCGGGCGTCACCAGCGCGACGGCCTCGGGCGTGCGAGCGACAGCGGCCTCGAAGAGGGAGGCCACGGTGGCCTCGGAGTCGAAGGGGCGCGCGGTGTCGTTGAAGGCGTAGAGGACGCGAGCACGCTCTTCGGTGCTCAGCAGGGACAACGCACCCACCGGCTGACGGGGCGCTTGCAGCGCGTGCTCCAGCAGGTGCACGTAGTGCGTCAGCAGCCGGTCCACGGTCGCCGCGTCGAACAGGTCGGTGCGGTACTGGAAGAAGAGCTGGGTGCCCTCGGTGCTCTCCACGGCGGTGAGCGCGAGGTCCAGCTGGCTGGTGCCGTTGTCGATGAAGAGCGCACGAGAAGACAGGCCCGGGAACGCGGTAGCCCTGCCCTCTGCGCGGTACAGGTCGAACATCACCTGGAACAGCGGTGAGTGACTCAGGCTGCGCTCGACCTGGAGCGCATCCACGACACGGTCGAACGGTGCTTCCTGGTGCGCGAAGGCCTCCAGGGACGAGGCGCGCACCTGCTCCAACAGCGAGGCGAACGTCACCTCCGGAGCCACGCGGGTGCGCAGCACCACGGTGTTGATGAACAGGCCGACGACATCCTCGGTGGCCGGGTGGACGCGGCCCGACACGGGCGTGCCCACGCACAAGTCCCGCTCTCCCGAGTAGCGGTGCAGCAGCGCGGCGAACGCGGCATACAGCGCCATGAACGGCGTCACCTGGTGCTGATGGCACAGCTCCCCGAGCAATCCAATCAGCGCGTCACTCAGCCGATGCTGCCGGCTCAACGCGCCCCCATCACTCAGCACCGGAGGCCGGGGCCTGTCCGTGGGCAGGGCCAGCACGGCCGGAGCCTCGGACAGCTGCTCCTTCCAGTACGCCAGGTGACTGTCCTCGCGAGCCCGCACCTCGGACGTGCGCTGCCAGACGGCCACGTCCGCGTAGTCCACGTCCAGCCGCGCCAGCTCCGGCGCGCGCTGCTCGTGGAGGGCACCATAGGTCCGCGCCAGCTCGCTCAGGAGGATGGACATGGACAGGCCATCCACCACGAGGTGGTGCAGCACCAGCAGCAGCACGTGGTGCTCGGGCGCCACCCGGAACAGCCGGAAGCGATACAGCGGCCCGTCCTCCAGCGAGAACGGGCGCGACGTCTCCTCGCGAAGCCGCCGGGATAGAGCCCCGTCTCCCGGCAACTCCTCCTCCGCGAGCACGTGCCCGGGAACGCCCTGGAAGCTCAGCTGCGGGCGGCCCTCCGAGGACGGGAAGCTGGCGCGCAGCGAGGCATGTCGCTCCAGCAGCAGGCGCAGCGCGGACTCCAGCGCCCGGGTGTCCAGCGCGCCGCGCAGCTCCACGGCCTCGGGGACCACGTAGGCGGCGGAGTCCGGCTGGAGCTGCTGCAGGAACCACATGCGCTCCTGCGAGGGCGACGGCACGGCCGGAGCTCCCTCGGGCCGGCGCGCGAGCACGGGAAGTGCCGGCGTGAGGACCTGGGGCGGCTCGGCGAGCACTCGCGCGAGGCCGGCCACCGTGGGCGTGGCGAACAGCACGGTCAGCGACAGCTCCACGCCGAAGGTCTGCTGCACCCGGGCCGTCAGTCGCGTGGCGCTCAGCGAGTGGCCGCCCAGCTCGAAGAAGTGGCCGTCGCGCGAGACCTTCTCCAGCCCCAGCACCTGGCAGAAGAGCTGCGCCAGCAGCTCCTCGGTGGGCCCGCGCGGCGCTTCACCTTCACCGCCCTGTGTTGGCGCGGCCGTGGGCAACGGCTGCGCGGCCAGCGCGCTCCGGTCCACCTTGCCGGACGTCGTCAGCGGAAGCGCGGGCAGCAAGACGAAGGCGGACGGCACCAGGTGCTCGGGCAGCCGCTGCTTGACCCACGCCCGCAGTACCCCCGCGTCCAGCTCCGCCGAGGCGGACACGAGGAACGCGACCAGCCGCACGTCGCCCGAGGCCTCGTCCTCGCGAAGCGCCACGGCGGCCTCGCGCACCTCGGGGTACAGCGCCAGGGTGGCTTCAATCTCTCCCGGCTCCACACGGATGCCGCGCAGCTTGAGCTGCGAGTCCAGCCGGCCCACGTATTCGAGCTGGCCATCCGCCCGCCACCGGACTCCGTCTCCCGTGCGGTACATGCGCGCGCCGGGAACAGCGGAGAACACGTCCGGAACGAAGCGCTCTGCGGTGAGGTCGGGCCGGCCCAGGTAGCCGCGCGCCACGCCCACGCCGCCCACGTACAGCTCACCGGGCTCGCCCACCGCCACCGGCTCGCCGCTCGCGTCCAGCACGTACAGCCGCGTATTGGGCCACGGCGTGCCCAGGGTGATGCGCTCCACGTCCACCGCGCGCGGGGTAATCGCCGCGCAGACAGTGACTTCCGTCGGGCCGTAGGCGTTGAGCAGCAACCGGCCATGGGCCCAGCGGCGGGCCACGTGAGGAGGCAGGGCCTCACCGGCGGAGATGACTGTCCGCAGCCCGTCGAGCCCTTCCGTCTCCAGCTGCGCCAGCACGGAAGGCGTCAGCGTGACGGCGGAGATGCGCTGCTCCCGCAGCAAGGTGCGCAGGGGCGCATCCGGCAGCAGCCGCTCGCGAGGCGCGAGCACCAGCGTGGCGCCGGCGAGCAGCGTGGCGAAGACCTCGCACACGGACGCATCGAAGCTGACGGAGGCGAACTGGAGCACCCGGTCCGACGGCCCGAAGCCATGGGCCCGCACGGCGGAGAGCGCGGTGTTGCTCAGGCCCCGGTGCACGACGAGCACGCCCTTGGGCCGGCCCGTGGAGCCCGACGTGTAGATGACGTACGCGAGGTGGTCCTCGCAGGCCACGGGCCCCACGCGCGTCGCGGGCTGTGCGTCCAGGAGCGCGGCGTCCCCGTCCAGCCGCAGCACGAGGAGCTCACCTCGCGAGGGCAGCTCGTCCGCCAGCCGCTCCACGGTGACGATGACCGCGGCGCCGGAGTCGGACAGCATGAAGCACATGCGCTCGGCGGGCCAGGCCGGGTCCAGGGGCACGAAGGCGCCACCGGCCTTGAGGATGCCCAGCATGCCGACGATGAGCTCGGGCGAGCGCTCCACGCACAGGGCGACGCGCACCTCGGGCCCCACGCCCACCGAGCGCAGGTGCCGGGCGAGCTGGTTGGCGCGTGCGTCGAGCTGCCCATAGGTGAGCGTCGTGCCCTCGAAGTCGAGCGCGAGCGAGTCTGGCGTGGCGTCCGCCTGTGCCTCGAAGTGCGCCACCACCGTGGCGGTGAGGTCGAAGGGCAGCTCGGACGCGTTGAAGTCGACGAGCACCTGGTTGCGCGCGGACGCGGAGGCAGGTGCAAGCCCACGACTCTTCTCACCGGCAGCGGTAGGCGTGGAGTCTTTAGGGTCTGTCATGTCGGAGGGGGCGGGAGACGGAAGATTCAGAGCCGGAGGCGGACGTTGATGCCGGCGCGGAAGAGACCCAGGTCGGTGGGGACGGCGTCGGCCACGGAGGCGTCCGGCTGGAAGCGGAACTCGCCTCCCTGCTCGCCGAACGGCGCTTCGACGAAGAAGGCCACCGTCACGTCGCGCAGCCGCGAGGCGTTCATGTCCAGCCGGGCGAGGAACGACGGGTCGCCCACGTTCCCCAGCAGCGTCACGATGAACGACGGCTCGTACACGTTGCGCAGGGTGACGGAGAGCTGGGCCATGCCGTAGAAGCGGCCGAAGTAGAGCGGCTGGAAGTCCCCGACGGACTGCACCCAGGTCATCAGGCGCCGGTCGTCGTCACCGGCCTGGTTGTAGAGGCCCTCGAGCCGGGTCACCGTCTTCACGGTGTCCAGGACGCGGAACTCGGCCTGCACGCCGCCGCTGGCCTGTATCTGCGTCTTGTCGAGCGTGCGCTCGGCGAAGCCGTCACCGTCCCGCCGCCACAGGCGCGAGTCCATGTCGCGCAGGAAGGCGACCTCCGCGTTGAAGTCGAAGGGGCCGAGCCCCAGCGAGTAGTCCAGGCCATAGCGGGGGCGGCGTCCCTGGAGGAAGGACGCGGAGGCGGCGAGCTCGCTGGTGCCGAGGGCAATCTCCGCGCGCGCGGCGCCGCCGTAGCGGATGCGCGAGGGGTCCGCCTCCGTGCCGTTCAGGTCCGCCGTGCCAATGAGCCACAGGTTCGCGGCCATGGACTCCCAGGGCACGTTGACCTTCACCATGTCCACGCCGGGGCGCAGGTCGTAGCCGAAGAGCGGGTCCGGGTTGCGCGCGCGCAGGAAGTCGGTGGGGTTCCATATCTTCGAGCTGCCCCAGCGGATGTGCTGGCGCCCGGCGGTGACGAACACGTGGTCGAAGAGGCCGAAGTAGATCCACAGCCGGTCCAGGCTCGTCTTCGGCGTGGAGAGCGCCGGGTCCAACGGGTCATACGCCATGCGCCCCACCGCGTAGCTGCGCAGGCCGTCGAAGGGCTTGAAGTCGAGGTAGACGTCCACCAGCGCGGTGAACAGCGGGTCCACGCCCGTCGTCGCGTCCGCCGCGCGGCGCGCTCCCGACACCTCCGCGCGCTGCAGGTAGAAGCCGCCCAGCGTGAGCAACTCCGGGGTGCGCCGCAGGGCCTCCTTGAAGCCTTCCGAGTCACCCGGCTCGGAGAGGGGCTGGGGACGCTCCGTGGCTCCGCCCGCCGAGGCGCCGCCCCCCTCCGTCATGCTGGGCGACTGCAGCGACGTGTCCGTTGAAGTCGAAGCTGGAGGTGCGCCCGCGACGGGCGCCGCATCCTCGCCCTCGATGGTGGGCACGGCGAGCGCCACCAGCGACGGCTCCACCGGCGAAGGGGGCGCCGCGGGGACAGCGACCGCGGGCTCCGTGACGCTCGCGGTGACGACCTCGCCCGGAGCGTCGCTCCCGCCCGCCGTCACCGTCCGTCCGGCGGTGTCCCCGCCCGCGACTTCGAAAGTCCCCGGTGCCTCGGCCGCGGGCATCTCCCTGGGGGGCGTTACCTCGGCGGCGAGCGCACGGCGTCCCCGCGCGGGGGGCAGATACGACAGGGCGCGCACCTCACCCTCGGAGAAGAACACCGCCACCCCGCGCGACGCGTAGTGGAGGTAGGTCTCGCTGTCGCTGTCCTTCTCCGTGTAGCAGGGCCGCTTCGCGCTGCCGGTGCGGGGACACGCCGGGCCCCATTCCTTCTCCAGCGCGGCGCGCGAGGGCGGCCGCGCGGGGAACACGTCGATGCGACGCAGCCGCCCCGTTCGCGCGTCCACCGTGAAGTCCACGTAGCGCGCGCCCGGTGGGGCCGCGTCGCCCGAGTACGAGAGCACCCGCTCCCGACCTGCCGGGGTGCGCGTGTCGGGCTCGCCGAAGCGCTTCACCAGCTGGCGCTCGGTGGAGGTGCCCGGCTTCGCGCCCTTCCACGCCTCCCCCAGGGCGTCGCCCGTGGCGAGCAGGCAGAGCACGGCGATGGCTCGGGCGAGGAGGGGGGGCACGTGCATGGGGGATGCGCAGTCTAGTAGCGCGTCGTGGAACCAGGGAAGACGGGGGGGAATTGACAGCTCCCCCGGCTTCCTCCGAGCATTCCGGTCCCCACACCCCCCGAGGAGGTCTCATGTCGTCGGAAGCGCTCCCTCAGTCCCCGGCCGAGCTGTCTGCTGCTTCCGCGACGTCGCCTGCTTCTCCCGCGGCGGAGTCCTCGCCGACTCCCGTCGCCGCCGCGGCGGCTCCGGAGAAGCTGGATGAAATCGAGGAGATCGACTTCCTCCTCGAGGAAATCGAGAGCAAGATCGCCCCGCTCGCCCTCGCGTGAGCATGGGCCCCGAGGTTCGTGCGTATTCGGAGGCCCTGGCGCCGTACTGGCACCCGGTGGCCTTCTCCCATGAATTGAAGGAGCGCCCGCTGCCGGCGCGGCTGCTGGACACGGACCTCGTCGTCTGGCGCTCGGGCACGGGCGTGGCCGCCACCCAGCGCTACTGCGCCCACCGGGGCGCGGACCTGTGCGGAGGCGAGCCCGGCGCGCAGGGGCTTCGCTGCGGCTTCCACGGCTGGACGTACGCCACGGACGGGCGGTGCGTGCACGTCCCGTCGCAGCCCGGCGCGCCCATTCCCGCGCGGGCCCGGCTCGCCGCGTACCGCGCCACGGAGCGCTACGGCCTCGTCTGGGTCTGCCTCGCGCCCGAGCCCGCCGCCCCGCTGCCGGAGTGGCCGGAGCTGGAGGACGGCAGCCTGGCCACGGTGCCGCTGCCGCGCCTGGACTGGGACGTGTCCGCCGGGAGGATGGTGGAAATCGTCCTCGACGTGGCGCACCTGTCCTTCGTGCACCGCGGCACCTTCGGCAACCCGGAGCAGCAGGAGGTGCCCGCGTACGACGTGGAGAAGCGGCCCGGCGGGCTGCGCACGCAGATTGTCTACCCGGCGCTCTCGCCCAGCATCGGCGGCGCTCCGCCGCGCGTGGACAAGACGACGCTGACATACGACGTGACGCTGCCGTTCGCCGCGCGCCTGGCCTTCAAGCCGACCCTCTTCTACACGCACACCGTGTACGCGGTGGCCTCGCCGGCCTCCGAAGAGAAGATGCAGTGCTTCTACTTCGCGTCCTACCACCCGAGGATTCGCAACTTCGGGGACATGTTCCTCAAGTCGGAAATGGCCATCCTCGAGCAGGACCGGCAGGTGGCCGAGGGGCAGCGTCCCAGGGCCCATCCCCTGGACTTCAGCGGCGAGGTCCCCGTGAAGGCGGACCGGCTGCCCGTCGAATATCGCCGCAGCATGTCGGCCCTCCGGCTGGGCCACCCCGTGGACCCGCCCGTCCTGGACTGAGGAAATCCCCCCCGTGCATCCTTATATGAAGGTGTTCTCCGCGGCCGTCGGGCTGCTGCTCGCCGCCCCTGCGTGCCGGAAGGAGGAGGCCGCGCCGCCCCCGGCTCCGCCCTCGCCGCCCGCCGTGGTGGAGAAGGCCGCCCCGCCCGCCGCACCCGCGGTGGACCCGGCGGTGGTGGCGCGGGGGCGCTACCTCTCGGAGGCCGTGCTCGGCTGCGGCGTCTGCCACACGGCACGGGACCTCACCCGCTTCGGCGGGCCTCCCAGTGGCCCCCAATTGGCGGGCGCCTGCTTCGGCGAGGAGTGGGGCGTGCCCGGCCGCCTCTGCGCGCCCAACATCACCTCGGACTCCGAGCACGGCATCGGCCGCTGGACGGACGCGGAGTTGCTGGCCTCCCTGCGCGAGGGCCGCGGCCGCGATGGCCGGACGCTGTTTCCGATGATGCCGTACATGGAGTGGAGGAGCCTGTCCGACGACGACGCCCGCGCGGTGGTGGCGTACCTGCGCCAGGTACCTGCCGTGAAGTCCTCCGTGGCGCGCTCGGAAATCCCCGCCGAGGTGTACGCGGACATCCAGGACCTGGCCTCGCCGCTCCCCGGCCCCGTGCCCGGCCCGGGCGAGGACGCGGTGGAGCGCGGCCGCTATCTGGCCACCATCGCCCAGTGCTTCTTCTGTCACGCGGGAGCCGGGGACCCGCCCGCCCCCTTCGCCGGAGGCCGCCCGGCGCCCACGCCCCTCGGGGACGAGCTCGTGCCCTCCCTGCTCCCCAAGAGCCGGGTGATGCGCGGGCTGAGCGAGGACGCCTTCGTCGCCCGCTTCGCCGCCTTCCGGGAGATGGCCCCCGCTCCCAGCCGCAAGGGCCAGGTCAACAAGCTCGCCATGCCCTGGCTCGCCTTCTCGCAGATGCACGAGGACGACCTGCGCGCCGTGTATCGCTACCTCCAGACGCTGGGCGCTCCAGCCCCGAAGCCGACCAAACGCGGTGGGTGACCCTGGATTGGCGCAGTTTCTCAGAGACCGCTAGGATGGCCGCCCCGTCCGGTGTCTGCCGAGTCCCCATGAAAACGCATTTCCAGAGACTGCTCCTCTCGCTTCCGGTGCTGGCGCTCGCCGCGGGCTGCAACCTGCTCGACACGTCGGACGCGGAGGGCACGCGTGGCCGCGGTGCCAGGGCCTTCGACCCGTATTCGAGCTCCGCGTCCGGGGCCATCTCCCTGTCGCTGCTGTCCTTCAAGGGCTGCGCCATCCTCCCCACGGGCGACGCGGTGACGAAGGGGGACCTCGAGCTGCCGGGCTACCCGGACAACTGCTACGAGCTCAACTCCGGCTACCCGCTGGGGGCCCCCACGCCGCCCGTGGCGCGGATGAACGTCACCCCGGGCGCGCTCTACTTCCTGCGCGAGTTCAGCGCCATGGACGTGGAGCTCGCCACCCACACGGACTTCGCTGATCGCCGCACCGCCGCCGCCTGGGCGCGCAAGGTGTCCCTCTTCAAGAACCTCAACTGGGAAGGGCTGGCGGTGGGCCGCGAGTCGTGGGAGCGCACGAACGTGGGCACCTACCAGCGCGAGACGTTCTACGAGAACGCGGCGTGGATGCTCTCCAACGACGACACCCTCCTGGTGGAGGTGCTCGACGCGGACGGCAACCCCCGCGCCACCCAGACGTACCTGCGCACCGACTTCCTCGCGGAGAACGCGATGAGCGGCCACACGCGCGTGAGCTACACCGTCTCCGGCCTGGCGCCCCCGAAGTACCCCGGCGAGGCGGAGGCCCACCCCGCGGAGGGCTACGACGAGCCCGAGTACGCCAGCGCGGTGAAGGTCTCCTTCGCCAACTCCACCAACCCCTTCAAGTCCTTCACCATGCCGCAGCTCACCGGTGAGGGCACCATCCGCGTCACCTGGAGCCTGCTGCCCGATGAGCCCTTCCTCTTCCCGGTGACGTTCGTCCCCGAGGCGGAGCGTCCGGCCACCTGCTTCAAGCTGGGCCCGGACGGCCTGGCCACGGACGAGCCGGTGGCCTGCGGCTTCGGCCTGACGCAGAAGGTGCAGGTCGCCCGGCCGCCGAACGGCCGCTTCTACATGCCGGGCGAGACGCTGGACTTCATGCTGTCGCTGCAGGACGGCGACGGCCACGCGCTGCACCCGCGCGACACGATGCCTTCCTTCCTGGACTACATGACGGACGGGTCCAACGGGCTCGCCTACTTCAACGAGTTCATGCTGCTGACGTGGCGCGACGGCAGCGCCTCCGAGTCCGGCTACAAGGTGGTGGGCCCGCTGCAGGACCTGAAGGTGGTCAACGGCAGCTACGTGCCGACCTCGTACTTCGCCTTCCCGCTGACGAGCGAGCCGCAGTTCTACGTGCCGCCCGGCGTGGGCATGTTCCCCGGCGGCCTGGAGACGCGCCCGGCCACGCGCTACACGGTGCCGCTGCCGCCGGACGCGAAGCCGGGCACCTACGCCATCCTCCTCAAGGGCCACCGCAACTTCATGGGCGAGCGGCTCAACCGGCTGGACCCGTTCTTCTTCCAGGTGGGCCAGGACACGCCCACCAAGTACCCGGGCCGCATCGGCAACTGCCAGGTGTGCCACAACGGGGTGAACTCGCTGAGCAACGTGCACCACGGCGTCTCGGTGGACCACGTGGAGACGTGCAAGGTGTGCCACTACGACGAGGGCGTGGGGCACGTGTCGGACTTCGTGCACCGCATCCACATCACCTCGCGCAAGTACGCGCAGAACAAGGGTGACTGCACCCTGTGCCACCTGACGCGCGAGAGCACCCTGCGGCCCAGCCTCATCGCCTGCGAGGGCTGCCACCCCGGCACGCACGGCAACGAGTACTTCGACCTGAAGTTCCAGGAGCTGGACTCCGCTCCCAACGCCTACGGCAACTGCGCCAACGCCTGCCACGTGACGACGCCTCCGGCCGAGCACGTTCTGCCGGACCGATGAGGACCGCGATGAGGATTGCGATGAAAGCCAGACCCTTCGCCACCACCCTCCTGCTGGCCGCCGCCGTCGGCGGCTGCTCCGGCACGGACCCGGACACCGGCACCAGCCTGGACGCCGACGCGCCCGTCGTCGAGCTGCCGTCGACGAAGGCCACCGTCTCCGGCGTGCTCTTCGACCCGGAGGCGTTCTTCATCACGCTGTTCAACTTCCCGGTGGAGCCCGGCCAGGAGGACGACCTGCCTCCGCCCGCCATCCTCGGCGGCTCGCCGTACCTCGCCAACGCGCTCATCACCGGCGGCGAGGTGCGCGTGTCCAGCCCGGAGGGCCTCGGGGACTACGCGGCGCCGCTCACCTCGGAGAGCGGCCACTGGCAGGTGGACGGCGTCCCGCTGAATGAAGTGACGCCCTACGTGGTGGTGGCCAGGCCGTCGGCGGAGGGCGTGTCCCTGCCGCTGGAGCAGTCGGTGCCGCTGCCGCCCGCCACGTACTACCCGACGACGTCCATGCGGCCCATCCTGGCCAACGTCACCCAGTGCTACGCGCAGACGGCGCTGATGGTGGGCAGCGCGGGCGCGCTGGACGCGGTGGCGCAGGCGATGACGGAGCAGGGCACGCCGACGACGGTGGCGGACCTGGTGGACCCGGCGAAGACGGGCGGCGTGGCGCTGGTGTGGGTGCACACGCCCAGCGACGCCTTCGACTTCTTCCTGACGCCCATGGACAGCGTGGCGGGCGAGGCGACCGCGGGCCAGCTGGTGGCCCTGGACTGGTTCCCGGTGGACCCGGAGCTGGGCGCGGCGCCGGGCCAGTCGCCCATGGGCTTCGCGGTGCTGCCGGACCCGGTGAGCTTCATCGGCTACTTCGCGCTGGTGCTGCCGCCGGGCGTGACGGAGCCGGTGCAGGTGCGCTTCACGGACACGTACACCTCGCTGCCGGAGGAGGACACGGAGCGCTTCGGTCCGCGCCCCTGGCCCATTCCGTCCGTCACCGTTGCTCCTGATTCGGGCCTCACGGTGCACCGCACCTTCGCGGCCCCCGAGCCGCCTCCCTTCCCGGAGGACCCGCTGGCCGACCCGGGGCAGCCGCCGCCGGACTTCAGCTGGAGCTGTGTGCCGTTCCCCCCTGAAGAGGGTGAGGGCGAGCCGCCTCCGGAGGGGTAGTCGCTCCGGCGCTCAGCGCCAGGGCCGGACGTGCAGCCCGCGGAAGCGCACCGCGGGCTGTCCGAAGGACACGGGCAGCGGCCCGTGGTCGAGCTTGCGGCAGCCGCGCGTGGCGAAGAGGTTGCGCGCGTCGGCGCCCACCGCGTCGATGGAGGCCAGCGCCTCCAGGCCGTTTCCGCCGAGGATGCCCGGTGACACGCGGCGCCCCGGTCGGCCGTCGCGCACCTCGCGCGCCTCGACGATGTAGAAGCTGAAGTCTCCCGACATCAGGTTCATGTGCCGGGGCGTGAGGTGCTGGACGAGCAACCCGTCCGCCATGCCCGCGAGCAGGGACTCGAGGTTTCCTTCGTGGGGCTCCACGCGGGTGTGCGCCATGCGGGGCAGGGGCGGGTGCCGGAAGTCCACGCGCCGGCCGTGGCCGTTGGGCGCGTGGCCCAGGGCGTGGGCACTGCGCGCATCCAGCAGGGGAGAGGCGACGACACCTTCGCGCAGCAGCGGCACGGCCTGGGCGCGGTGACCCTCGTCGTCCCAGGCGAAGGCGAGCGCGGAGTGGCCGTCGGTGGGGTCATCCGACAGCGAGAGCCAGGGCCCGGCCACGCGCTGTCCCAGCCTGCGCGCGAGGTATGAGCCGCCTCGGGCGACGACGTCACCCTCCAGCGGATGGCCGCACACCTCGTGGAAGAAGCAGCCGGATGCGGCGCCGGGGGGGAAGACGATGGGGAGCGTGCCGGTGGGGCAGGGCACGGCGGGGGTGGTGTCCCGCAGCTCCCGCACCAGGCCATCCACGAGGGTCTCCAGGGAGGGCAGGGCGGTGCGCAGGTGCGCCAGGTCCGGGAAGGCCAACGCGCGCCACACGTCGGCGGGGGCGGTGCCCGTGGAGTGGAAGGCCTTCACCTCCAGGAGGGCGTAGCGCGCGCGGTCCTCCACCTGGCGCCCGGTGCTGGCGAAGAAGGTGCGCCGGTCCACCTCGCGCAGCAGCACGTCCAGGTGTGAAGCACCGGCGTTGCGCGCCACGTCCACGAGTCGGCGGACGGCCTCGGTGGCATGCTCGTGCGTCTCAGCGAGCACGGATGCGGGCGCGAGCACCTCACGGGCCCGCGGGGCGACTTCCGCGGGCAGGGCACCGGGAGGGAGTGCGTCGCTCGTGAGCTCGGTCCAGGCGTGCTCGGTGCCGCCGTCCACGGGGCGGCACTCGGAGAGGCCGCGCTCGCAGGTGGGGGGCTGGAGGCGGAGCCCGGAGCGGGTGTGAGCGACTTCCGCCACCTCGCGACGTTCCACGAACCAGTCCAAGGTGTTGGGCTCCTCCGGCGGGGGCGGGCGCGCGGGCGCGGGTCCGGAAGAGTGCTTCTTAGCACTGGTTGCGTGACTCGGGCTGTGTCTGCCTGGGCGCCCCGTTCGGGGGGATGCCTCGCGGAATGACGCTTCCTTCCGCCGCTGGCGGTGGCCGGGTGGGTCGATTTCGTGCAGGCCCCCGCGTCTTGAATGCGTCAGGCCGTGGCGCCGGGCAGGAGACAAGACCCGTCGGGGCCACGCGGGGATGGGGCATGATGCGGACACGTGGCTGAGAGGTCAGACATCGGGCCCGCTGAGGGGCACGGAGCACGCACCACCTCGCTGGGCCCGCATGAGCTGGCCACCGGGGCGCGGGCCGTGCTGGAGGACTTCAGGGCCGCGAATGCCACCGTCACCCCGGAGCTCTTCCTCTCCGAGAGCCGCCGGCTGACGTTGGAGTACGAGGTCCACGCGGGCACCTTTGCCGCAAGCCATGGCGTGGCACGCTCCGCGGCGGCGCGCGTTTGGGACGCAGAGCGCCAGGGCTTCGCGGCCTCGCCCGTGGGTTCGGAGGAGGAGCTCCGCTCGCTGTTGGATTCCGCGATGCACAGGGCCAGCACCGGCTCGCGAATTCTCATTCCGCCCACGCCCGTGCTCGCAGGCCCGTTGCCACCCTGGCAACCCGACCTCTCCGTGCAGCGCCTGCGGCAACTGGCCGAGCGCATCGTCCGCGAGGTGGTGCCAGCCGGTGTCATCGTCCAGGCCCTGGTCATCACGCGGCGCACCACCGGCGCCGTGTTGCTGCGAGGCGGTGGTGGCGGAAGCGCGCAGTCGGATGAAAGCGAGGAGGTCTTCCTTCGCTGTGAGACCTCACGCGGCGCCGTGGTGGATGCCGTGGCGCTGCCGCCAGGAGGTGACGACTCGGTCCTCACTCCCCTGCGAGAGCGCTTCGCCGAAGCCATTGCCGCGCTGGAGGGGCCGGTCGAGGCGGCGGACCCGACCCTGCCGCTCGTGCTCCGTCCTCCGGTCGCGGCTCCGCTCGTGGCCGGACTCGCCTGGCTGCTGCGGGGCGACGTGGCCTCCTCGACTCCCGCGCTCGCGCGAGCAGTCGGGAAGAAGCCCTTCCCCTCCGTGCTCTCCGTGGAGGACGACCCGCTGCACCCACGAGGACGCTGGCGCCGGACGCTGGACGACGAGGGCCGGCTCGCGAGCAGGGTGAAGCTCATCGACGAGGGCCGGCTGATGGGCTTCCTGCACTCGGGAGAAACGGCGGTCCGGCTCGGAGCGGAGCCCAACGGACGGGGCCTGCGCGAGGGCCTGTCTCCACCGGCTCCCTCGCCCCTCAACTTCTTCATCGTCCCGCGCACCGACGCGCTGCCCGCGCACTACACGGAGCTGGTGGCGCGGGTGGAGACCTTCACGACGATGCCTCGTCCCGGCACGGTGTCCGTCATCGCAGCGGGCTGGGAAGTGCGGGACGGGCAGCGGATGCGCCGCGTGGCACCGATGGAGCTGGACCTGCCATTGCTGGAGACGTTCCGCGCACTTCAAGGCGTGGGGCCGGACCTCACGTTCTTCCCCACCGCGGACGGCTGCGGCACCCCCACGCTCGTCCTGCCACCACCGCGGGCGGGTTGACGCTCAGCGCCCCTTCGCCGGCTCGCAGCGCCGTACCGCGCGCCACCGCGCCAGGTCGTCCATCAGCGACTGGAACGCACTGCGTTTGAACGCACGCGGTGCCAGCCGATGGAAGAACCGCTCCTCCAGCGCCCCCACCTGCTGCGGATTGCCGGAGTTCAGCTCCTCCACGAGCCGCTCGATGCGCCCACGCACCCCGGTGGGAACCCGCAGCGACGACGAGCGCCCATTGGCCGCCACCACCACGTGCCCCTCCGTCAGCGGCAAGGTGATGATGGGGCGCTCGGGACTGGCCCGCACCCACTCCTGCTCGGTGAGCGGCGGCAGCTCCCGCGCCTCCGGCGGAGGACCATCCAGCGCGCCATTGCTGAGGAAGCGCACCCAGCCCTCGGTCAGCTCGCGCTCCGCCGCGCGCAGGCTGTTGCGCTGTCCCCGCCGTCCGAGCGCCGTGCGCACCGCGGCGGGCACCTTCCAGCCTCCTCCGCGAGGCAGCTCCGTGTGCCGCAAGCGTCCCGGCCACTCGTGCGGGGGCGCCATGTCCAGGAACATGGGCGCGCGGAAGTTGACGCCCAGCGACGCGGCGATGGTGAGTCCCGGGGTCGGCTCGGAGCGGTGCCAGTACGACGACGGCCAGTACAGGAAGTCACCCGCGCCGGCCTCCAGGAACGACGCCTGCGCCATCACCCGCCGCGTGTCGTCCGCGTCGCGCAGCAGCACACCGCAGGGCCGGTCCTTCAGGTCGGGGCCGGCGTTCTTCGCCACCTCGGGCCGTGACGCGAGCATCTCCAGCGGCCAGTAGGCCATGCGCCGCCGGCCCTGGATGACGAAGTAGAAGACGTGCAGGTCGTCCTTGTGCACGCCAAACGGCGTGTGCTGGTAGTTGCCCAGGAAGAGCGCCGAGTCCGCGCCGCCCAGCGGCACGCCGAGCGCCTCGTGGAAGCCGGACAGGAAGCTGCGCATCTGCAGCCAGTGGTTCCAGTGGTGGCTCTGCGTGTTGCTCAGGACGATGCCGAAGCGCCGGCCCTGGAGCTGCTGCGTCACGCGCTCCACGTACGCGTCGAGCGTTCCGTCCTGCGCGGTGGGCAGGTAGCGCGCCACCGAGAAGAGGTTGAACACCTCGGGCGCCTCGCCATCCCGGGCCGTGCCCTCCACGTAGAAGCGCAGGGGCAGCATGACGTCGCCCTGGCGGTAGCGGTCTCCCACGTCCACCAGCGCCTCGAAGATTTCGTGCGGTGACGGGAAGTGCGCGGGGAACAGGCCCGGGAAGTGCACGGGCTGCTTGTCCCAGTGCTCGCGGGCGAAGCTCTTCCAGAAGGAGCGGGGCAGGGCGAGAGAAGGCTCGTCCGGGACGGTGGAGGCGGCGGGGGCGCGGGCCATGGGATGGCGATACTATCACCCGCATGCGAATCCATTCTCCGGCCGGTGGCACCCAGGCGCCGCCGCGCGAGCGCGGAGTCGGGGCCCTCTGGCCCGCGAAGTCCACCGAGCTGGTGGGCGAGGCCCGCGTGCTGCGCGCCCTGCCACGGGTGGAGTTGCGCCGCGTGGGCCCCTTCGTCTTCTGCGACCACTTCGGCCCGTCGCCGGCCACGCGCGAGGTGATGGACGTGCCTCCGCACCCGCACCTGGGCCTGCAGACGGTGACGTACCTCTTCTCCGGGGCGATACAGCACCGCGACTCGCTGGGCTCGGTGCAGGACATCCACCCCGGGGACGTGAACTGGATGACCGCCGGACGCGGCATCGTCCACGCGGAGGAGGTCCACGCCGGCCCGGGCGCCGAGCCGCTGCACGGCGTGCAGACCTGGGTGGCCCTGCCGCGCGAGCACCGGGAGACGGAGCCGGCCTTCGTGCACGTCCCCGCCGCGCGGCTGCCCCTGCTGGAGCGGGACGGCGCGCGGGTGCGAGTCATCGCCGGCTGCCTGGAGGACGCGGTGTCGCCCGTGGCCACCTTCCAGTCGCTCACGTACCTGGACGTGGTGCTGTCCGCGGGGGCCGCCGTGTCGCTGCCCGTGGACCCGGCGCATGCGCTCGCGCTCTACGTCGCCGAGGGCGAGGTGTCGGTCGGCGGGAAGGCCGTGGGCCGGGGTGTGCTCGCGCATCTGGAGGACGGGGCCCCGCTGCTGTCCCTGCGCTCGGAAGCGGGTGCGAGGCTGCTGGTCCTCGGCGGCACGCCCCTGCCGGAGCCGCTGGTCATCTGGTGGAACTTCGTCGTGGAGAGCGTGGCCGAGGGCCGGGCGCGCTACGCGGACTGGGAGGCGGGGCGCTTCCCCTCCCTCTCGCCCTGAGGGCGCCCGCGCCCGAGGGCAGGGGCGGGGGCGGGGGCTCCGTCCGCCCCCTGCCACCCGGGCGGGCAGGGCAGCGCGCGCGCCGGGAATCCGGTGCATGCTGCGCCTCGCGCGTCGCGCGAGGTCCGCTCCATTCGGGGCACACGACTCGGGACGCCACCACGGAGGACGCGGATGTCGGGTCAATCACTGGCGGCGAAGCTGATGGAGGGCGCGCGCGAGTGGGCGAAGCGGCTGCCGGGCGCGCTCGGTGAGGACGTGGCGGTGGACATGGGGCGCAAGCGGCTGCGCCTGTCCCACCCCCGCGTGGAGATGGTGGTCCGCCAGCTGCTGCGCAAGGTGAAGCACCTGGAGCTGCGCGAGTGGACCGCGAAGCCGGACGTCTACGACGTGCGCCTGTCGGTGCAGGGCTGGAAGCTGCGCGTGCAGACGTCGCTGGAGCGCGTGGAGCTGTCCAACGGCCGCTACCGGCTGTGGCTGCTCACGCCGGGCGTGGTGGAGCTGGAGGAGTCGCGCACGGCCTCGTCCCTGATGATGGGCGTGCTGCGCGCGGGCGCCGGACAGGCGGCGCTGCGCGCGCTGGCGGAGCGGCTGCTGCCGCCGGGCATCCGCTGGGACGGCAAGGTGCTCCAGATTGAGGGCAAGCTGCCCTCGGAGGGGCCGCTGCCAGCGAAGCTCTTCGACACCACCTCGCTGGCCGTGTCGGCCGAGCACTGCGCGGAAGGGCTGTGGCTCGGCGCCGAGGCGTGGCCGGGACTGATGGACCTGCTCCAGGTCCTCGTCGGCACCGAGCTGCCGCGCACGCCTCCGGGGACCTGAGGCTCAGCCGCCCTTCTGCTGAGACGCCGGGGCCTTGTAGGTGCCCGGCGTCGTCCGCGCGGCGATGGCCAGGCGGTTCCACGCGTTGATGGTCGCCACGGCGAAGGTGAGGTCCGCCAGCTCCTTCTCGGAGAAGTGCGGCTTCACCGCCTGATACACACGCTCCGGCACGTGCCCCTCCGACACGAGGGTGACGGCCTCCGTCCACGCCAGCGCGGCGCGCTCGCGCTCCGAGTAGTACGGGCTCTCCTCCCACGCATCCAGCCCGTAGAGCCGCTGCTCCGACTCGCCGGCGGCGCGCAGGTCCTTCCAGTGCATGTCGATGCAGTACGCGCAGCCATTGACCTGCGACGCGCGCAGCTTGATGAGGTGCAGGAGGTTCGCGTCCAGCCCGCAGTCGTGCAGGTAGCGCTCCAGTCCCAGCATCGCCTGGTACACGCCCGGGGCAACCTTCGCGGGGTTCAGTCGCTGTGCTTCCATGGCCCATCCCTCCGTATGGCCGGGCGGCTTGCTGTCCCGGCGCTCGTGGGCCTGATGTAACGGGAGGCCCCGCGCCACACGAGAGCCACTTTCGAGCCGGCCCATGGGACCGCTTCCCGCCCCGTCAGCGCGGGGCCCGCGCGAGCCGGGACAACCCCCTCCACTGCCTCTGCCTGGACGCCACTCCTGATTCACCCCGGTGATGTCCTACATCACCAACCATCACTGGGATTGAAGGCAGAAAGCGCGCAGCGTCTCCGTCGTAGGGCTGAGTCCAGGAACACCCGCCCACATCGGGTGTCCAGGGACCTGGCGGGACGGGCCCGCCGGGAAGCCCGCGCCGGAGCTCCTCTTGGGGGCCCGGCTCGAGCGCAGTGGGAGGAACGCATGTTCGGGCTGCCGTGGTTCGACCTCATCGTCGCGCCGGTGCACATCAAGAACGAGGAGGGCGCGCGCGACAGGCTGCTGCGGGCCGCGTCGGGGCTCGTGCGGGAGCAGGGCCCCGAGGCACTGACGCTCGAGGCCGTCGCGCGGCGCGCCTTCGTGGGCCCGGGCGCGCTGCGCTACCACTTCGGGGGCAAGCGGGGACTGCTGGAGGCGCTGGAGGCCCGGCGGGCGCTTCAGGCGCCCTCGTCGCCCCACACATTCGCGCGCCCCGCGAGCGGCCCCCGCTGGGGCCGTACGACGCAGAATCGCTGACCGGAGGGCGCTTCCATCACCCACCAGCGGTTGATGAACTCCACCCGCTTCGCGCCCAGCGCCTCCAGCCGCTTCACCTCGGCCTCGATGTCATCCGTCTCGATGTCCAGGTGGACGCGGCTGGGGTGCCCCACCTTCTGCACCAGCAGCATCATCTCCCCGTCCCCCGTCTTCAGCTCCCGGTAGTTGGGGCTGTCGCCCTCGGGCGGGTTGACGGGCCGGCCGAAGGCGCGGCTCCAGAACTCCGTGGCGGCGTCCAGGTCGTCCACCTTGCAATCAATCACCAATGCGCAGAGCCGGCTGTGGTGCATGTGTCCTCCAGGAGGGACGGAGGCCATGCGGCCCTCCGTGCGGGGGTCCGGATACACGGAAGACCGCAGGCAGGTGAATGCCTTGTGCACCGCCTCGCACTCCGCCGGAGCCTCCGTGTCGGCTCGCGGATAATCCGCGACTCCCGCGTGCTGGAAACAGGCGAAACGCGTCCCGGGGCATTAGTTTGAGACTGCCGCGGGGCGCTTCCCTGAGGGGCAAGGGGCCGGAATTCTTCGGTTCTTCCGCCCGTTTCACTCCACGGCTGACAACCTGTGGATATTCGGGACCTTCCACAATCGACTTTGGTCCCCTGACAGGCTAGAGGCTGGCCCACCCCACGTCGGGACCTGGGGCGGTCTTCGGCCCGCATGCAGAAAGAAGAAGCAACATGGCGACTGGTACCGTGAAGTGGTTCAACGACTCGAAGGGCTTTGGTTTCATCGCCCAGGACAACGGCGGCCCTGACGTGTTCTGCCACCACACCGCGATCCAATCGGATGGGTTCCGGACCCTGGCCGAGGGCCAGAAGGTGGAGTTCGAGGCGAAGAAGGGCCCCAAGGGCCTTCAGGCCGAGAACGTCCGCATCGTTGGCTGAGAGCTCGGCTCCAGCACCCGTTGGCCCGGCTTCTCGCGTTGAGGCCGGGCTTTTGTTTTCAGTGAAGGAGGCTCAATGCAAGGAAGATCCACGAAGCGCCAGAAGGAGCAGGCGCGCAAGCAGCACCAGCAGGAGAAGGACGTCAAGCGCTCCGAGCGGAAGAAGGAGAAGTCCGAGCGCCCCACCCGTCAGCCCGGCGATGTCGACCCCGACATCGCGGACATCGTCCCCGGCCCGCAGCCGCCGCTGGAGTACTGAGACACCGTCTCGGTCGAGGCTTCCAGCGGGTCGCTCGGACCGCGCTCCTCCCGGTGCTGCTCCCCACGCTCTTGCTGGGGACGGCGGGTGGTGACGCGGAGCCGGGGGACACGCTGGAAGCGCCGCTGGCCACGGGAGTGCGGGCCGCTTCCGATGCCAATCTGTAGGACTTCTTCACCCGGGCCCACAGCACCACCAGCCTGGGCGGCCTGGAGCAGGGGGGCTCGTCGTAGGGCCTCACCCCGGCCGGCACTTCATGGGGCGTCACCTCGGGCCGCGCGTACCTCGCCACCGACGACGCCACCTGGAACGACCACTCCGACCCTCGTTACTGCATCGCCCGCGAGACCCTGGTCAGCGGGGACGCGGTAGCGCTCCCGTCACGGCGTGGTGCGCAGCACCTCGGCGTGGGTGATGCGGTCCAGCCGGAAGGGGCGGCGCTCGTCCTTGTCCAGCTCGACGGCGTCGATGCGTGTCTCGTGCCGGTCCATGATGACGGACATGATGCGCACGTCGCGCTTCGTCTCCAGGTAGTTGCCGTCCACGTAGGTGATGCGGATGGGCTGCTGCTCGAACCACGCGCGTTCTATCGCCTCGCGCACGGCCTTCTTCGCGGGGAGCGACGGCACGCCGAGGAACGACAGCTCCTTCAGCCGCGTGAGCAGCTCGCGCTGCGCGGACGTGGACAGCGCGGAGCGCACCTTGTCGAGCGCGGACTCCAGCGTGTCGGTGAAGGGCATCAGGCGCATGTCGATGGCGAAGCGCCCCAGCGCGACGATGAGGGCCGCCTCGCGCGCGGTGAAGTTCACCGGCGGCAGGCTGTAGCTCCGGTCCAGCGCGTAGCCACCTCCGCGCCCGCGCTCGGCGGCGAGCGGCATCGCCGCGGCGCGCAGGGCATCCAGGTCCCGATAAATCGTCCGGATGGTGACGCCGAAGCGCTCGGCGAGGGTCTCCGCGGTGACTCCCGTGCGGCGACCCCGGAGGTATTCGGCGAGGGCGAAGAGACGCTCGGTGCGCTGCATGGCGAGGAAACCTGACATACCACTGTCACACCGGTGCCTCAAGATGACGCTCAGCCACCACGGCGGGGGGCCTTCCCACCTTGCATCGCGAGCACGGAGCGGGTTGCATCATGAGCGTTCTCGACGGTCACCCGCGACTGGGCGTTGCCCCTGCACCCACCCTCATGGCCAACCTGATGGAGGATGAGTGGCTCTGGGGATGGGACCCGACGCCGGGCATCGTCTCGGTGTGGGCGGAGCCCGACGGTCGCGCCTTCGTGTGGCGGCGGCAACCCGGTGACGGCACGCTGGTGCGCGAGGACGTGCGCTTCCGCCCCTGGCTCCTGCTGGCCTCGCTGGAGGACCTGGCGCACCTGGGGCCCCGGCTCCGTCCGGAGAAGGAGGGCCCCGGTCCGAACATCGTGACGTGGGAGGAGCTGGAAGGGCCTGGAGCGCTGCGCTACCTCGTCCGCGCGAATGACGGGCGCGCGCTGGCGGCGGCGGTGCTGCACGGGGCGTCGCGGCGCCTGGGGCGTCCCTTTGGGCACCTGCGCGATTTGGACGCGAACACGGCGCTGTCACTGCCGCCCGAAGAGCAGTACCTCACCGCCTCCGGGCGCACGTACTTCCGCGACCTCGCCTTCGATGACCTGCGCCGCCTGCAGTTCGACCTGGAGACGACGGGCCTGGACGCGGACAGGGACCGCATCTTCCTCGTGGCCCTGCGAGACCCGGCGGGCGGGACGGAGGTGCTCGACGCGCGGGGCGACGACGATGCCGCCGAGGCGGACCTCATCCAGCGGTTGATGGAGCGCATCCGCGTCCACGACCCGGACGTCATCGAGAACCACAACCTGCACGGCTTCGACCTGCCCTTCCTCGCGCGCCGCGCGCGGGTGCTGGACGTGCCGCTCTCGATGGGACGCGCGGGCTCACCGGGGCTGCGGCAGCGCCCGGCCTCACGCGGGGCCGCCGTGGGGCGCGGGACGGCGGGGCGCTCGGACGCCATGCGCCGCAGCCGGTACACCGTGCCGGGCCGCGAGCTCATCGACACGCTGGACGCCGTGCTGCGGCACGACTTCTCCGCGAGGGACCTCCCCGGCCACGGGCTCAAGGTGGTGGCGAAGCACCTGGGCCTCGCCGGGCCCGAGCGCGAGCTCATCCCCGGGGCGAAGGTCCACGAGGTCTTCCTGAAGGACCCGGAGCGGGTGAAGCGCTACGCCCGCGACGACGTGCACGAGGCCGCGGGCCTCGCGCGCCTGCTGGGAGGCGCGGCCTTCGCGCTGGCCCGCATGGCGCCGCGCCGCTACGAGCGCCTCGCGGACGCGGGGCCCGCCACCGGCGTGCTGGACCCGCTGCTGGTGCGCGCCTACCTGCGCGCGGGGGCGGCGCTGCCCGCGCACGAGGAGGGAGACGGCACGTCGCACAGCGGCGCGGCGCTGCACCTGTTCGCCACCGGCGTCGCGCGGCACATCGTGAAGGCGGATGTCGCCAGCCTGTATCCGTCCCTGATGCGCCAGTACCGCATCGGCCCGAAGCGGGACAGGCTCGGTGCGCTGCTCGCGCTGGTGGACCGGCTCGTGGACCAGCGGCTGTCGGCGAAGGCGAAGGCGAAGGCCGCGCCCCCCGGCTCGGCGGAGCGCTACACCCACGAGGCGCTCTCCGCGGCGATGAAGATTGTCGTCAACTCGGCCTACGGCTACCTGGGCGCGGTGGGGCTCACGCGCTTCTCGGACGTGCACGCCGCCAACGAGGTGACGCGGCACGGGCGCGAGGTGCTGGCGCTCCTGTGCCGGGAATTGGCGCGGCGGGGCGTCACGCTGCTGGAGGCCGACACGGACGGCGTGTACTTCGCGGTGCCGGAGGACTGGCGCGAGCTGGACGAGCGGCGCGTGGTCTCCGAGGTCGCCGCGCTGCTGCCGCCCCGCGTGAAGCTGGAGTTCGACGGGCGCTACGCGGCGATGCTGTCCCACGAGCCGAAGAACTACGCGCTGCAGCCGTATGACGGGCCGCTCGTCCTGCGGGGCGTGGCGTTCCGCTCCAGCCGGGCGGAGCCCTTCGGCGAGGACTTCCTGCGCCGCGCGCTGCGCTGCCTGCTGGCAGGTGACATCCCCGGCGTGCGCGAGGCCTATGTCTCCACGGTGATGGCGCTGCGCAGGCGGCAGGTCCCCACCTTCGACGTGTCGTCACGCGTGCGGTTGACGAAGAGCCCGTCGCAGTACCTGGCCCTCCGCGAGCGCCGCCGCGAGCTGCCCTACGAGGCCATGCTCTCGGGGGGGCGGAAGGACTGGGCCGTGGGTGAGCGCGTGCGCGTCTACCGCGCGATTGGAAGCCGCGCGGGCCTGCTCCCGGACCCCGAGGACGACAGCAGCGCGAGCAGCGCGGCGGACCCGCGCGACTACGACGTCGAGTACTACGTGCGGCTGCTGAAGGAAACGTTCGCCGCCCGGCTGGTGCGCGCGCTGACACCCGAGGACTTCGCGACGGTGTTCGACGACCCCGGCCAGCCGTCCCTCTTCGCGCCGCTGCTCACGAATTCACGGCCGGTGCTCACCGTGGTGCTCGACCCGCGGAGCGTGGAGCCGGCCGAGGGTGGTGAGGCTCCTCCCGCGAGCTAGCCGTCCCATGGACGCGTTGGCTGTTCCGCCCCCGCGCCTGCTGCACTACGCTTTCGGGCGTCGTCACCACGGCTTACTCGAAGGGGACCATGGCGTACTCGGCGGAGATCAGCCGGACCAACCCGGCGTGCATCCTCATCCTCATCGACCAGTCCGGTTCCATGGAGGAGCCGTTCAGCGGCTCCCAGCGGCGCAAGGCGGATGGGGTGGCGGACGTCACCAACCGGCTCCTGCAGAACCTGGTCGTCCGGTGTGCTCGCGAGGAGGGCATCCGCGACTACTTCCACCTGGGCGTGCTGGGCTACGGCGGTGAGGTGGGGCCCGCCTTCCGGGGGCCGCTCGCGGGGCGGAGCCTGGTGCCCATCAGCGAGATTGGCCACGCCCCGGCGCGGCTGGAGGAGCGCACGCGCGAGCGTGAGGACGGCATGGGCGGGCTGGTGCGCGAGAAGGTCCGCTTCCCCATCTGGTTCGAGTCGGTGGCCAACGGCGCCACGCCCATGTGCCAGGCGCTCGGCCGCGCGACGAGCCTCGTGGGGGACTGGGTGCGCCGGTATCCCGAGGGCTTCCCCCCCATCGTCGTGAACATCTCCGACGGGCAGCCCACCGACGGAGACCCCACGGCGGTTGCGTCCGAGCTGCGCGGCCTGCGCACCACGGACGGAGAGGTGCTGCTGCTCAACGTGCACCTGTCCGCGCACCCGTCCACGCCCATCCAGTTTCCCAGCTCGGACGCGGGGCTGCCGGACGCGCACGCCCGGCTCCTCTTCGGGCTCTCCAGCCGGCTGACGCCGGGCATGCTGTCAGCCGCGCGCGAGGAGGGGCTCCAGGTGGGCGAAGGCGCACGGGGCTTCGTCTTCAACGCGGACATCATTTCGCTCATCAAGTTCCTGAACATCGGAACGCGCCCGAGCAACCTGCGTTAGGGGACGTTCGTGCGCATCCGTCTCGAAGCCGTTTCGCTGCAGAAGGCGGGCAACCAGCCCTCCGAGAACGAGGATGCGTTCGCTCCCGAAGGCCTGGGCGCCTCCGAAGCCGCGGGCGCCTCTGAAGCCGCGCTGCTCCTCGCGGTCGTGGCGGATGGCGCGACGGAGAGCCTCTTCTCCGGCTTCTGGGCCCGGCTGCTGGCGGGAGCCTTCGCGCGCGGCGAAATCTCCGACGCGGCGGGGCTCCTCGCCGTCCTCCCCGAGCTCCAGCGTCAGTGGCACGCGCACGTCGGCGGAAAGTCGCTCCCCTGGTACGCGGAGGAGAAGCTCCGCGAGGGCGCCTTCGCCACGCTCCTGGGCGTGCGGCTCCTGGCGCGGCCCACGGCGGACGGCCCCGGCGCGTGGGAGGCGCTCGCGGTGGGGGACTCGTGTCTCTTCCAGCTCCGGCGGGGCGGGCTCCTGCGCAGCTTCCCCCTGGAGCAGTCCGCCGCGTTCGGCTCCACCCCGTTCCTCCTCTCCACGCATGCCCACCAGAACGGGCGCGTGGGCGCGCAGGTGAAGGTGGCCTCGGGAGACCTGCGGGACGGCGACACGCTCTTCCTGATGACGGACGCGCTGGCGTGCTGGTTCCTCGCGGAGCACGAGCGCGGACAGGCCCCCTGGACGGAGCTTCCCGGCTCGCTGTCGGGAGAGGGCAGGGTCGCGTTCGAGGCCCTCATCGACGGACTGCGCGCTCGCAAGGCCATCCGCAACGATGACGTGACGCTCCTCCAGCTCTCCGTGGAGCCGTGAGTGAAGCTCCCTTCCGACAGCGACTACCAGGCGGCCATCCAGAACCCGCGTCAGGCCTTCTCTGACCCGGAGCTCCAGGCCGCCGTGCCGGAGACGGTGGAGGCCGGGGCCCTGGCGGGACTGCCCCGGCCTCGCGCGGGGAACTTCGCCACCGTCTACAGGCTGAACCAGGGCGAGCGGTCCTTCGCGGTGCGCTGCTTCACCCGCCCCATCCAGCCCGACCAGCCGGCGCGCTACGCGGAAATCATCCAGCACCTGGCAACGAATCGGATGCCGTGTGCCGTGGACGTCGCCTTCATCGACCGGGGCATCCAGGTGCACGGGGACTGGTTCCCCGTCGTGAAGATGGAGTGGGTCCAGGGCGATTCCCTGGCCCGCCACGTCGACAAGCACCACGCGTCGCCCAGGGCGCTGTTCAACCTGGCCACCGCCTGGGTGGAGCTGCAAGGGGAGCTGCGGCGCACGCGGGTGGCCCACGGGGACCTCCAGCACGGCAACGTCGTCATCGCTCCCGAAGGGCTCCGGCTGGTGGACTACGACGGCATGTTCGTCCCCGCCCTCGCCGGGCGCCGGAGCCACGAGCGCGGGCACGCCAACTACCAGCACCCGGACCGCGCCCCGGACTTCTTCGACGAGCGGCTGGACCACTTCTCCGCCTGGGTGGTGTGGACCTCCCTCGTCGCCCTGGCCCACGAGCCCGCGCTCTGGGCGCGGTTCCAGGGCGGTGATGACTGCCTGCTGTTCCGCAAGAAGGACTTCGTCGAGCGCCAGCGCTCCCCGCTGTTCCAGGCCCTGCTGTCCTCCCCCCACGAGCGCGTGAGGGCGGTGGCGTCCTTCCTGCTGGACTCGCTTCTGACGCGCCCTCCACATGAAGTGCCTCCCCTGGACGTGCCGGCCCTCGCCGGCCTCCAGGTGCCTGCTGCCACGGTGGGCCCGCGAAGCGCGGCGAAGGCGGCGCTGCCCTCGGGGAGGGCGGTCCCCGCGCTGCCGGTGCCCATCGCCGCGCACGAGGTGTCGCGCTTCATGGTCCCCGCACCCGCGGCCCCGCCGCAGGTGCTCGGCCCGGTGCCGCTGGAGGACCGCCAGGTGGCCAACGGCATCCTGCTCGCGGGCGGTCTGTCCGCCGTCCTCGCAGTGGCACTGTCTCCGGCGTGGTGGGTGGGGCTGGGCCTCACGGGAGGCCTGGGGTGGGTGTGGGCGCGCTCCGCGTTCCTGCGGCAGGGCGCCCTGAAGCGGCGCGGGGAGCTCCAGGCGTCGCTGGCCACGACGCAGGGGGAGCTGGCGGAAACCGAGGCCCGGGTCCATCAGTTGCTGGAGAGGCGCGCCCATCGCGAGCAGGAGGTGCGCACCCGGAGCGAGCGGCTCCTGGCCGGCCTGGAGGCGCTGCGGCGTCGGCGCGACACGTCCCTTCATCAGGTCCGTGCCACGCATGCGTCCGCGCTCACCCGGTTCGTCGAGAAGCAGCGCGAACTGGATGCCCTGGAAGACGAGGCCCGGCAGGCGCTGGAGTCGGAGCTGCGTCCCCGGGTGGCGGAGCTCGAGGCGCAGCTGCTCAGCTTCTCCACCGCCGCGCACGCTCAGGAGGTGGCGCTCCAGGGGCTCCAGACGCGGCACCTGACCGAGGTGCTTCAGGGCGTGAAGCTCGAGGCGGCGAGCCGTCACGGCTTCAACGCGACTCCGAAGCTGCTTAGCCGGTTGCGCAGCCGAGGCCTGCGGTCGGCGGCGGATATCACTGCCCGTCGCCTGGCGGGCATCTCGAAGCTCAGCTCCGCGCAGAAGGCCATGTTGCTCGAGTGGCGCGCGGGCCTGGAAGCGGAGGCGCGCAAGACGATGCCGCGGGAGCTGCCCGAAGCGCGGAAGATGCACCTCGAGACGAACTGGGCCACGCGGCGCCTCCAACTGGAGCAGGAGCTGAGGCAGCTCCGGGAGGAGCACGGCAAGCGGACGGAGGCGCTGGCGGCCCGCTTCGCCGAGCAGCGTGCGGCCGTGCGCCGCGAGGAGAGCGCGGCGGTCGAGGGGCTCTGGCGCTCGGCGCCCGAGGTCTCCGGTGGATTCGAACAGGAGCGCGAGCAGCTCGCCCTGGAGCTGAAGTCCCGGAGTGTGAGCCTGGACGTGCTGGACCTGGAGCTCGTCGCGACCCGGCGCCAGTGTGCCAACCTCCACTGGCGTCGCGAGGAGCTGGAGCGCGAGCTGGCCGCGCTCGGCACCCTCCGCTTCAGCCGCTACCTGGCGCTGCTCGTCAAGGACAGCCAGGAGGCGGCCTGAGCACGACGCCAGGGGGTGGCTCAGCGCCCCGCGCCGTCAGCGTCGTGTCACGGCTCGCCGCGTCTGGCGCCTCGGGTTCGGCCTGCTCGCCCGCGCTTCCGCGACGTACCGGGCCGGCGAGCGGCCCACCACGGCCTTGAAGTCGCGGATGAAGTGCGACTGGTCGAAGTACCCCAGCTCCAGCGCGAGGCCCGCCATGTCCGGCGCGTCTTCCCGGGCGAGCCGCTCCGCGGCCTCGTGCAGCCGGTAGCGCTGGATGACCCACTTGGGGCTCACGCCCACGGCCGCGTCGAAGCGGCGCTGCAGCTTGCGCGGCTCCATCCCCGCGAGCGCGGCGACGTGCTCCATGCGCAGGATGCTCGGGTCCGCGGCGAGCCGCTCCACCAGGTCCCTCAGCCGGGCCGTCTCCTCGGGCAGCGGTGGCAGCCGCTTGCAGAGGAAGTCCTCCGCGAGCGCCGCGCACCTGCGCGGGTCCGGCTCCCCGAGGATGGCGTCCCGCAGCGCATGGGCCTCCGGGCCGAACACCGTGCGCAGGCTCAGCCCCCGGTCGGTGATGCGCGAGAGGGGCGCGCCGAGGAAGGGCTGGAAGGCCGCCGGGCGGAACTTGATGCCGAAGACGCGGTCCTGGCCGCGCAGGTACCGCCGGAACCTGCGCGCCGTCTGCACGCCCAGCACCCGAGCGCGTCCCCGCTCGAACACCAGGTGCACGCACGGGTGCGGCAGCGTCTCCGCCAGGACGGGGGGTTCGCCGCGCAAGTCCCACCGCACCGTCCAGAAGTGCTGGACGAAGGGCTCCAGGGCAGGGGAGGGCGCGAAGCGCTCATGGGCAATCCGGCCCTCGGGGGCGCGGCGCTGGAGGACGCCACGAGGGGCGTCGAGGCGGGGGCGGCTCACCGTCCGGCATTCTGGGCACGTGTCGCGTTTTTGCAATCGCAGCCCGGCGCGGAGGCGTATCTCACGGGCCATTCAAGGAGCGAAGACCTCATGACGAAGCATGCGAGCGGCCCCTTCGACGTCAAGCTGACCCCCATGACCCCGGACGAGGGGCTCGGGGAGGCGGGCATCCACCGCCTGACGCTCGACAAGCGGTTCCACGGCGACCTGCAGGCCACCAGCAAGGGCCAGATGATGTCCGCGGATACCTCCGTCGAGAACTCGGGCGGGTACGTGGCGATGGAGCGCGTCACGGGCACCCTGCACGGGCGGACCGGCACCTTCGCCCTCCAGCATTCGGGGACGATGACGCGGGGCGCGACGCAGCTCACCCTCACCGTGGTGCCGGACTCCGGCACGGGGCAGCTGGTGGGGCTGTCCGGCGCCATGAAAATCGTCATCACCGAGGGGAAGCACTTCTACGAATTCGACTACGCGCTCCCCTCCGGTGAAACCTGACATAAGGCTGTCACTGCCGAGGCCTAGAACTCTTCCTGTCCTTCACGCCGCACAGGAGAAACCGCCATGAGCGAGACCCAGACCCAGAAGACCTCCAGCAACCTGAAGACCCACGCGGGCGGCTGCCGGTGCGGCGCCGTGCGCTTCGAGGCCGAGCTGGACCTCACCGCGCCCGTCAGCCGCTGCAACTGCACCATCTGCACCAAGGTGGGGGCCACGAGCGCCGTGGTGAAGCCGAGCGCCTTCCGCCTGCTGTCCAGCGAGGAGAGCGTGGGCCGGTACAGCGAGGGGAACAGCCCCAACTACCGCGCCTTCTGCAAGAAGTGCGGCGTCCAGGTCTTCGGCGGCGGCCACGTGGCGGAAATCGGCGGCGACTTCCGCTCCGTCTACGTCAACTGCCTGGATGACGTGGACCTGAGCGAGCTGACCGTCCGTTACTGGGACGGCCGCAACGACAACTGGGCCGCGGGCATGCGCGCCCAGCCGTGGCCCGCCCGCGCGCGCGCCTAGTGCCGCGCCCGGGAGGACTCGGCGCAGGCCTTGGCGCGCTCCAGCAGCAGCTTGCGCTCGCGCGCGTTGCGCGTGAGCGAGGCGGCGCGCTCGAACTCCTTCCGGGCCTCGTCGAAGCGGGCGAGCTTCGAGAGCAGGTCTCCGCGCACGCTCGGCAGCAGGTGGTAGCTCCTGAGCGAGGGCTCCGACAGCAGCGCATCGACGAGCTTCAGCCCCTCCGCCGGACCGAAGGCCATGGAGATGGCGACGGCGCGGTTCAGCTCGACGACGGGGGAGGGCATGAGCTGGACCAGCTCGCCGTAGAGCCCGGCGATGCGCGCCCAGTCCGTCGCCTCCGGCGTGCGCGCCCGCGCGTGGCACGCGGCGATGGCGGCCTGCAGCATGTACGGGCCCCGGGAGCCGCCGGTCTGCTCCGCGCGGTCCAGCGCCGCCAGCCCGCGGCGGATGAGCAGCTGGTCCCAGAGGGCGCGGTTCTGGTCCAGGAGGAGGATGGGCTCCCCTGTCGGGCCGGTGCGAGCCCGCATCCGCGACGCCTGGATTTCCATCATCGCGACGAGGCCGTGGACCTCCGGCTCGTTGGGGGCGAGCCCCGCGAGGATGCGGCCCAGGCGGAGCGCGTCCTGGCACAGCTCCGGCCGCATCCAGTCATCCCCGGCGGTGGCGGAGTAGCCCTCGTTGAAGATGAGGTAGATGACGCCCAGCACCGACGACAGCCGCTCGGCCAGCTCCGGCCCGCGCGGCACCTCGAAGGGCACCTTCGCCTCGGCGAGCGTGCGCTTGGCCCGGACGATGCGCTGGGCGACGGTGGGCTCCGGGACGAGGAAGGCCCGGGCGATTTCGTCCGTCGTGAGGCCCCCGAGCAGCCGCAGCGTGAGGGCGACGCGCGCCTCGGACGAGAGCACCGGGTGGCACGCGGTGAAGACGAGGCGCAAGAGGTCGTCGCCCACGTCGTCGTCGAGCGCCGCGTCCAGGTCCGGCGTGGACTGCTCCTGCTGAGCCTGCAGCTCGTGGCCCAGCTCCTCGTGCTTGCGCTCCAGCCGCTGGTTGCGGCGGATTTCGTCGATGGCGCGGTGCTTCGCGGTGGCCATGAGCCAGGCGCCCGGGTTCGTCGGGACGCCGGACTTCGGCCATTGCTCCAGCGCGGAGACGAGCGCGTCCTGCGCCAGCTCCTCCGCCCGGCCGACGTCGCGCACGAAGCGCGTGAGGCCGGCGATGAGCCGGGCCGATTCGATTCTCCAGACCGCGTGAATCGCGCGCTGCGTCTCGGTGGCCGTCACGGCGCTCGACTTACGCAGCCCCGGCCTCCAGTTCAAGGCCGGGAATGACGTCCCACCCGCGCCGTGCTCCTCACACACGCGGCGAGAGCTTCACGTCCCCGAAAATCACGGTGCGAATCAGCGGCGACTGGAGGAAGTCGTGTGGGAAGCCCAGCTCGACGGCGCTGGCTTCGTGCAGCCGCACGAGCGCATCCGCCGGCAGCTCGACCTCCAGGGCAGCAAGGTTGTCCTCCAGTTGGCTGAAGGTCCTCACGCCGATGATGGGCGCGGTGACGGCGGGGTTCTGGAGGGTCCACGCGAGCGCCACCTGCGCGGGCGTGCGCTCCAGCTTCTTCGCCACGTCCTTCACCACCTCGGCGATGGCGAGGCTGCGCGCGGTGAGGGTGCCATTGGCCACGGCCACGCCCCTGCGCGTCCCCACCACGCTGGTCGCTCCGCCGCCGTCGAGGTCCTCCTTCGTGTACTTGCCCGTCAGCACCCCGCTGCCCAGCGGCGACCAGGGCGTGACGCCCAGGCCCATCTCCCTCGCCATGGGAATCAATTCCCGCTCCACCGTGCGCTGGGCGAGGCTGTACTCGATTTGCAGCGCGACGAGGGGCGCCCAGCCGCGCAGGTCCGCGATGGCCTGCATGCGCGCCACCTGCCATGCCGGTGTATCGGAGATGCCCAGGTAGAGCACCTTGCCGGCGCGCACGAGGTCGTCCATGGCACGGAGGACTTCCTCCACCGGCGTCGTGCCGTCCCAGGCATGGAGGTAGAGCAGGTCGAGGTAGTCCGTCCCGAGCCGCGTCAGGCTCTGCTCCACGGTGCGGACCATGTTCTTGCGGTGGTTGCCGCCCGAGTTCGGGTCTCCCGGCCGGTTCAGCAGGGTGTACTTGGTGGCCAGCACCAGCCGCTCGCGCTTCTCGGCGGCGAAGGTGCCCACCAGCTTCTCCGAGGTACCATTGGTGTAGTTGCTCGCGGTGTCGATGAAGTTGCCGCCGCGGTCGACGTAGGCGTCGAAGATGCGGCGCGACTCCGCCTCGTTCGCGCCCCAGCCCCAGTCGGAGCCGAACGTCATCGTCCCCAGCGACAGGGGCGAGACGCGCAGGCCGGAGCGGCCCAGCAGGCGATACGTGTCCAGGGAAAGCTTCGCGTTCATGACGACCTCCCGAAGGGCAGCCGCGCCACGCGGCTGCTTCATGGCGGGAAGAATGGGGCGCGCGGCTTTTTAGAGCATGGGGCAGAATCCACAGGGCCTTTGAAGCAGGAGGTACAGAATGCGGGGCAGCGAATACGCCGAGCTCACCGCCTTCGTCGCGGTCGCCGAGCACAAGAGCTTCTCGCGGGCCGCGGCGCACCTGCGCGTCTCCCCGTCGGCGCTCAGCCAGACCATCCGTCAGCTCGAGGAGCGGCTCGGTGCGCGCCTGCTGAACCGGACGACGCGCAGCGTGGCGCTCAGCAAGGCGGGCGAGCGGCTCCTGGAGCGGGTGCTGCCGTCCATGTCCGAGCTGGACTCGGCCGTCGCCGAGGTCCGCGAGTCGCGCGGCGTGCCGTCCGGGAGCCTGCGCATCAACGCGCCCCGCATCGCCGCCGCGCGGTTCCTGGGGCCGCTGTTCGGCCGCTTCAACGCCGCCTATCCGGACATCGTCCTCGACATCACGGTGGAGGACGCGCTGACGGACATCGTCGCCGGCCGCTTCGACGCGGGCATCCGGCTGGGGGAGAGCCTGGCGAAGGACATGGTGGCGGTGAAGCTCGGCGGGGCGCTGGAGATGGCGGCGGTGGGCTCACCCGAGTACTTCGCGCGCCACGGCGTGCCGAAGACGCCGCGAGACCTGCACAAGCACCGCTGCATCAACTGGCGCTGGGCGACCAACGGCACCCTGTACCGCTGGGAGTTCGAGAAGGACGGCCGCGAGTTCGAGGTCGCCGTCGACGGGCCGCTCATCGTCAACGACACGGAGCTCTCCCTGCGCGGCGCGCTCGAGGGCGTGGGGCTGGCCTACCTGATTGATGAAGAGGTCCGCCCCTGGATTGAAGCGGGGCAGCTCAAGCGCGTGCTCAAGGACTGGTCACCGAAGTTCCCCGGCTTCCATCTCTACTACCCGAGCCGCCGGCAGCTGCCCGCCCCGCTGCGCGCCCTCGTCGACTTCCTCAGGCGCGAGGACACCGCTCACTTGCCGGGGCGGAAGCGCATGACGCTCCACACGGAGTCGAGTGCCACCTGACGCACGCCCTGGATGCCCTGCTTCTCCAGGTGCCGCCAGAGGATGTCCCGGTTGAGGTCCGTGTCCAGCTGCCCCGCCTTCGGGTACGCCACCCACGCGATGCGGTCCGCCTTCGCGGCTTCGATGAGGGGCGCGCACTTCGCGTCCACCTCGGCCAGGTTCTTCACGAAGACGAGCAGGCCCTCCGCCTTCGCGGAGGCGGTGGTCACCACGTCGTCGAGGTCCACGCCCGCGGGCTTGCCGACGACGCGCGTCTTCATGCCGTCCTTGAGGTTCAGCTTCTTCGCGAGGCTCATTGCGGGGCTCGCCTCCCGTGCGAGCGTGCTCATCCAAAAGATGAAGTCGAAGGGCAGGAACAGCATGGCATGAGGTCTCTGTGAAGGGCCCGGGACTGCGCTGCTTCCTGCCTCATGACGAACGAGCGCCCGGGAGATCGACACTCCGAATTTTCCGGGGCTTTTCGTCCGGGCAAGTGCGCGGAATCACAGGGACTTCATGGGTGGGATACCCCACGGGCAATTGCGCGGGCGGTGTCCGCTGATTAGAACGGGATTCTAGAATCTGATTCTAGAGTCGCCGCGAGAGGAACACCCCATGGATGCGCTGTTGCAGCTCGGTCGGGAAGTGCTCGGACAGCAGACCTTCAGCACGTTGCTGGGGACGGAGCTGACGCATCTGTCGCCGGGCGATGCCGTGCTCGAGCTCCGCTTGAGGGACGAACTGCGCCAGCAGAACGGCTTCGCCCATGGCGGCGTGCTGAGCTACCTGGCGGACAACGCCCTCACGTTCGCCGGCGGCACCGCGATGCAGGTGCCCGTCGTCACGTCGGAGTTCAAGATCAACTACGTCCGCCCGGCCGTTGGCCTCCGCCTTATTGCCAGGGCCCGCGCGGTGCACGCGGGGAAGCGCCAGGCCGTGTGCCACTGCGACATCTTCGCCCTCTCCGAGAAGGGCGAGACGCTGGTGGCCGTGGCCCAGGGCACCATCGCCGCCATGCCCCCGCGCGAGGAGTCCTGACCGGCGCATGCAGTGCATATGCACGAGGACATGCGGGTTGCTAGCATAGGAAGGTCGTCACTTGTGTTGCGAATGGGTCTGCATAATATGCGCGCCCATTCTCACCGCGGCGATGTGACCGCCAGGAGCTCGTTCCACTCCCATGTCCAGCCAGCCCGGCCTTCCGGCCCTGCTTCCGACCTACGCGCCCTATCCGTTTCCCATCCACCGGGGCGAGGAGGACCGCGTCTACGACGACCAGGGGAGGGCGTATCTGGACTGGTACGGAGGGCACTGCGTCTGCGCCACCGGCCACTCCCACCCGCGGGTGGCCGAAGCGGTGGCGGCCCAGGCCCGCACGCTCCTCTTCTATTCGACGGCGGCCTCGTTGCCGGTGCGCGACGCGGCCGCGGAGAAGCTGGTGGCCTTCGCGCCCGAGGCCATGGCGTCCGTCTTCTTCTGCAACTCGGGTACGGAGGCCAACGAGAACGCGCTGAAGATTGCGCTGCTGCTGACGGGGCGGAAGCGGCTGGCCGCCTTCGAGGGCGGGTGGCACGGGCGCACGCTGCTGGCGCTCTCCGTCACGGACGACCCGAAGCTGACGCAGCCGCTGGCGGACCTGCTGGTGCCCAAGCGGGTGCTGCCCTTCAACGACGTGGCCGCGCTGGCGTCGGCGGACCTGTCCGACGTGGCGGCGGTCATCGTGGAGCCCATCCAGTCCATGGCCGGGGTGCGCACGGCGAATGTCGAGTGGCTCCAGGCCCTGCGCCGCGCGTGTGACGCGAGCGGGACGCTGCTCATCTTCGACGAAATCCAGACGGGCATCGGCCGCACGGGGGCGCCCTTCGCGGCCCAGCGCTTCGGCGTGACGCCGGACCTCATCACCTGCGCCAAGGCCATGGCCTCCGGCGTCCCCATGGGCGCGGTGCTGATGACGGCCGCGGTGGCGCGGGGCCTGAAGTCGGGAGACCTGGGCTCCACCTTCGGCGGCGGGCCGCTCGCGTGCGCCGCGCTGAGCGTCACACTGGACATCGTCCGTGACGAGCGGCTCATGGAGCGCGCGCTCCAGGTGGAGGCGCTGCTGCGCCGCGAGCTGGAGGGGAGCGTGGTGCGGCAGATTCACGGCGCGGGGCTGCTGCTCGGCCTGCGGGTGGGGCCGCGTGCGTCGGACCTGCGCAAGCACCTGCTCGCGTCGAGCATCCTGGTGGGTGGCTCGCACGACCCCGAGGTGCTCCGCCTCATGCCGCCGCTCAACGTGCGCGACGAGTCCGTCGCCGCGCTGGTGAAGGCCATCCGCGCGTTCCAGTAGCGCGGCTGCCGCGACGACTGGTGGCGCCCGGGCGGGCATTTGCCTAGATGGGGGCCATGGCCCCCGTCACCTTCCGCATCGCTACAGTCGCCGACCTGCCCACCATCCTCGCGCTGCTCGCCGATGACGCCATCGCCCGCTCGCGCACGGGCTACCTCGCCGAGCCCACCCCGGCCGTGCGCGCCGCCTTCGACGAGATTTCCGCCGCGCCCGACAACGAGCTCGTCGTGGGCGAGCTGGCGGGCGAGGTCATCGCCACGCTGCAGCTCACGTACATCCCCGGCCTGAGCCGGGGCGGGATGCGGCGAGCGCTCGTCGAAGCGGTGCGAGTGCGCGCGGACCTGCGGGGCCAGCGCATCGGCGAGCAGTTGATGGAGGACGCGATGGCCCGCGCCCGTGCGCGCGGCTGCGGCCTGATGCAGCTCACCACCGACAAGCGCCGCGCCGACGCCCACCGCTTCTACGCGCGCCTGCGTTTCGAGGCGAGCCACGAGGGCATGAAGCGCGCGCTCTGACCTCGGCCCCCGACTCCGGAGCAGGCGCTGAGGGTGAACGTGTACCGGCCCGCCACCAGCGGAGCGCTGAGCCCGGTGCCCTGCGCGGCGCGTCGATCAGCACTTCGAGTCCTGTTTCGACTCGCGCTACATCCGGTCCGGCGCAGGGGCAGCGTGGGGGGAGGCTCAATCGTCCTGGGGCAGCGCGGCCACCAGCTCCTCCAGTGCCGCGCGCCCGCGGAGGAACACCGGCCAGCCGTCGCCCACCAGCACCGTGTCGATGCGCGTCCTGGCCAGCAGCCCGCGGACAGAGGCCCGCGCCCGGGCTGCGTCCTTCAGCTTCGCGTCCGGCAGGAGGTTGAGCCGGCCGCCCATTTGGCCGCGAAGGAGGTCTCCCGTCAGCAGCGTCGTGTCGTCCAGGACGAAGGCCAGCTCGCCGGGCGTCTTGGAGCCGTGCAGCTCCAGGGCCTCCAGGCCGGGGACGAGCGTCTCGCCGTCGGCGAGCCACCGGTCGCATTTCAGGGGAAAGGTCTCGGACTCGGCGCGGGGGCCGGCGACCTTCGCACCGAAGTCCGCGACCAGCTCCCGCGTGGCGCGCACATGCTCCGAGTTGGTCAGCACGACCCAGGCCACGCCACCCAGCGAGCGCAGGTGCGCGGCATCATGCGTGGACAGCGGGAGCGGGTCGAAGACCACGTTCCCTTCAGGGCGGACCCAGAGGACGCTGTGGAAGTCCAGGTTGCGCGCCTCGTCGAAGCGAGACCATCCATGGAGGTCTTTGCGGTGCAGGGCTTTCATGGCGCCCCAGCCTGCCCGCATGGCGTGCCGCCGGGAAGCGCCATGCAGGTGGACGCCACTGTCCCCGCTGTCGTCAGCCCTCCGAGCGCGGCAAGGATGTGAAGTGCTCTACATGGCGGAAGTGGGTCGTCGACGCTCCGTGTCTGCTGGAGCATAAGCGGTGCGCTCTCTTTCGAGGAGGCCAGCAGGATGCTTCAACGAATGGTGGTGCTGGGACTTGTTGCCATGGGGGTGACGGCGTGGGCTGCGGAGTCGCCCCCACCGTCCAAGCCGCAAGGACCGAGCCCTTCGCGCAGTGGCCATATGCCCATCAACGGCTTGAAGCTCTACTACGAAGTGTACGGAGAGCTGGGCAAGTCCAAGACGGCTCCGTTGCTGTTGATTCCCGGGGCTTTCCTATCCACCGACTCGATGAAGCCCTGGGTGGCGGCCTTCGCCGCGAAGCGCTCGGTGATTGTCTTTGACCAGCAGGGCCACGGTCGAACCGCGGACACGTCGCGGAAGATGTCCTACGAGCAGTTCGGCGATGACGCCGCGGCATTGTTGAAGGGCCTGAAGGTGGAGCGCGCGGATGTGATGGGCTACTCCCAGGGGGGAGGGGTGGCGCTGCAGCTGGCGTTGCGTCACCCCACGCTCGTCAACAAGCTCGTCTCGCTGTCCGCCACCTATCGCAAGGACGGTTGGTACCCCACGGTGCCCAAGGCGATTGAGGGCCTGAGCGCCAAGGCGTTTGCAGGGACTCCAGTCGAAGCCGCGTTCAAGAAGCACACGGCGGACCCCAAGGCGTTCGAGGCCTACGTCGAGAAGATGAAGGTGCTGAACAGCAACGACCAGAACATCACCGACGCCCAGATGCGCGCCATTCCAGCCAGGACGATGGTCATCGTCGGTGATGCGGATGGCGTGAAGCTGGAACACGCGGTGGCGATGTTCAAGCTTCGGGGCGGAGGCGATGAGGAGGCGGCCGCAACCGGGATGCTCACGAAGGTTCCCACGGCGCGGTTGGTCATCCTCCCCGCGACCTCTCATATTGGAATCTCAGGGGAGGTGAAGGTCCTCGAAGCGATGGTGACGCCTTTCTTGGAGGACGCGCCTCCCGCCAACCCCTCTCTCTTCGGTAATCAAGGCGAGGACTGAGCCGTGGAGAGGGCACGACGGCGGGCCTGCTCTTCGCGCCATACCCCGAGCTTCGACACGTCCACGGCAATCCCACCGCACACGACGACGAGGGGCCGGCGATACGGGGCGAGGACGTCGAGCCCCTGGTAGGCCACCGCGAGCGCGGCGCCGCACGCGGGCTCGACGAGGATGCGGAGGTCATCGGCGAAACGCAGGCACGCGTCGAGCGCCTGCGCATCGCTCACCGTGACGCTGTGCACCGGGTGGCGGCGAGTCCAGTCGAACGCGGCCTGCGCCACGCGCCGGGCTCCCAGCGTGGTGGCGATGGTGGTGATGGCCGGCAGGGTGACGAGCCCGCCAGCCTTGACCGCCGCGTGCAGCGAAGCCGCGCCCTCGGTCTCCACCGCGATGACGGGCACGTGCGCGAGGTTGTGGCGGTGGAGCCCCTCCAGCACTCCGCACATCAGCCCGCCGCCTCCCACCGCGCAGACCACCACGTCGAAGCCACCCGCGGCCTGCTCCACCGCCTCGTCGATGAGCGTGGCGTTGCCGTCCCAGATGTCCGGGTGGTCGAACGGCGGCACATACGCCGCTTCCGTCGCGCCGCACAGGCGCAGGGCTTCCTCGTTGGCCTCATCCCAGACGGTGCCGTGCACCAGGAGCTCGGCGCCGAGCGCGGCAATCTGCCGCCGCACGGACTCCGGCGTGGAGTGGGGGACGACGATGGTGGTCGGCACGCCCAGGGTCCGCCCTGCCACCGCCGCGGCGAAGCCCGCGTTTCCTCCGGAGGGACAGACGAGCCGGCGCGCACCTTGCTCCACCGCCCGCTGACACATCCTTCCGATGCCGCGCAGCTTGAAGGAGCCCGAGGGCTGAAGGTTCTCCAGCTTGAGGAGCACGGCCTTCCCGAGCGCCGCGGAGAGCGCGTCGTGCGGAAGGAGGGGCGTGGTGATGTGCAGGGGGCGCATGGGTGCCGGGAAGCTACCACCCCCGGGCAGAGGCCCACTGCTGCGATGAGCCCGCCTCCACACCTCCCGCAGGCGCATCCGCAGTCGCTGCTGGCCACCCTGTGCACCTCTGCCCCCATTTCTCTGATGCCCTGCGTACTCAAGTCCTGGGGGGCCCCAGCCCGCGAAGCGGAGTGTTCCGGCCCAGTGCGATGAACGGCGCCCAATGGTGAGGATGGGGCCGGGTGGTCCGCAGCCGGAGCATGGCCTCTCGCAGGGCCGTGGTGCGGCCCTGGCCTGCGAGCAGCCCGCGGTAGTAGGCCTCCATCAACTGCCGGGTGCTGTCGTCATCCACCTTCCACAGGCTCATCACCACCGTCTCGGCTCCCGCCATCACCAGTGCGCGGCGCAACCCGTACACGCCCTGGCCCGGCTTGATGTCGCCACGGCCGGTGTCACAGGCGGACAGAACCACCAGCTGGGTGCCCCACAGGTCCAGGCCCCCCAGCTCCAGGGCGGTCGCCACCGCGACATCCGGTGGAGACAAGGGGGCGCTGAAGGATGCCGACGCATTTGCCCCCGCGAAGAGCAGGCCGGAGCGCAGCAGGGGAGCCAGGGGGAGCGGGGGCGGCGGCCACTCCCCCAGCGTGCCGAAGCTGCCGACGGCGCGTGAGCCAGGGAGCGCGGGAGCGTTCTCCAGGAAGAAGCCATGGGTGGCCAGGTGGAGGATGCCGGGGGAGGGCACCTGCAGCAGCCGCTGCTTGGTGGCCTCCGGGCCCAGGAAGAGCCGCGCCCAGGGGAACAGTCGTTGGATGGCTTCCGCCTCCTGGCGGGTGCCTGGCAATGGAGCGAGGTTCCAGTCGCGACGCGCCAGGGCCTCGGGCACCCACGCGCCAGCCTCTTCCGGAGAGGAAAGGGGGACCGGGAGCGAGCTGTTGAAGTCCGGGGCGGCCATGACGACCACGGAGGCGGCGGGGACCGGCGGATGGGAGCGGGGCAGCAGCTCCTTGCCCGAGGTGAGGTACGTGAAGTCGAAGGACTCCAGGAGGAACCGCTGCCCGTCGTGAAGGGCGGCGAAAGGCACCAGGGCCAGCTGCCCCTCCGGCGAGACGAAGAGATGGCGTGCCTTCCCCAACAGCGGGAGCAAGGGCTGGAAGGCGAGCTGGTGGAGAGCCTGGGCGTCCGCCAGGAAGGCGGCGTCCCGGTTGGCCAGGGCGTCCCGCAGGCGCGAGGCGGCGGAATCAATGGGCTCGGCGGGACCCAGGTCCACGGTGCGAATGCTCGCGTCGGGAAGGAGCACCAGCGCCAGGTAGCGAAAGTGACGCCTGGGGCTGCCGGGGAGGATGGACTCGAAGGCGGTGCGCTCGTGGGTGATGGAATCGACGTAGGTGATGAGCTCGACGAGGGCCCCGTCCCGGGGCAGGGCCGCGGCGACACGGTCGACGACACGGGTGGGAGTTGGCAGCGCGGCCAGCGCGCGCAGGGGCGCCGAGCGCGTGGCGAGGGACGCCTCGAGGGCATCCGCTTGCTCGGCGAGCACGTTGAGCTGGTGCTGGTAGGTGGTCAGTGGAAGCGGACCGGGGCCCTGGAGCGAGAGGCTGGCCAGTTGGGTTCGCAGTCCGCGCAGCCGTAGGAAGGTATCGCGCTCCTCCGCGCCGAGGCTCCGGTAGACAGCCCGGGAGACGCCGGCCATCTCCTCGACAGAGCGGCCTTTGAGGAGCAGGGCGGTGCTCAGGGCCAGCCGCCGGACGCTCGCGTCGCCCGGATGCGCATGCAGCAGGGAATAGATGCGCTCCTCGTCGATGCGCAGCAGCCGGAGGAAGTCCTCCAGGCGCGCCTCGGAAAAGCCGAGCGCTTCCTGGCGCAGGCGCCGCTCGGACGCGGCGAGAGCGCGAGCCAGCAGCGGAACGGCCGCGCCGAAACGATGCTGGGCCAGCCTGAGGCTGGCGAGGTTGTTGAGCGATTGGATGACCGCGGGATGTTTCCCGCTGAGCGCCGCTTCCCGGATGGCGAGCGCACGCTCGTGAAGGGGCGCGGCCCGGCTGTACCGCCCCTGGGACTGGTAGAGAACGGCGAGGTTGTTGAGCGATGCGGCGACGGTGGGATGGCGCCTGCCGAGGGCTACTTCCCGGATGGCGAGTGCGCGAACGTAGAGTGACTCGGCCAGGCCATACTTCTCCTGGGCCAGGTAGAGGCTGGCGAGACTGTTGAGCGACTCGGCGACGGTGGGGTGGTTTCTACCGAGCGCGGCCTCCCGGATGGCCAGCGCGCGGGCGTAGAGCGGCTCGGCCCGGTCGTACAGTTCCTGCTCCACATAGAAGACGGCGAGATTGTTGAGAGAGATAGCGACGTCGGGATGACTTCTACCGAGCGCCGCCTCTCGGATGGCCAGCGCGTGGGTGTAGAGAGGCTCGGCCTTGGCGTATCGTTTCTCGGCCTTGTAGAGACTGGCGAGGTGGCTGAGCGCTTGGGCGACGGTGGGATGATGCCTGCCGAGCGCCGCCTCCTGGATGGCCAGCGCGCGGGCGTAGAGAGGCTCGGCGCGGACATACAGTCTCTGGAGCTTGTAGAGGCCGGCAAGGGCGGTGAGTGATTGGGCGACGGAGGGATGGTTCCTGCCGGGGACAGCTTCCCGGATGGCCAGCGCGCGGACGTAGAGCGTCTCGGCCCGGTCATACCGGCCCTGGGCCTGATGGAGGCTGGCGAGGTGGTGGAGCGATTGGGCAACGGTGGGGTGACTCCCTCCGAGCGCCTCTTCTCGCAGCACGAGCGCATGTTCGCCCTGCACCACCGCCTCGGCGTACTGGCGGGTACGGTGGAGCGCAACCGCCTGGGTATATGCCGCCTGCGCTTCCCGCAGCCGCGCGTCGTCTGGTGGCACTTCCCCGGCCACCGCCCTCGCGGCGCAGCACAGCGCCCACAGCAGCATGCACCCGTAAACTCGCCGCATTTTCCCCCCTGGGGTTCGCTTGCATGGGAATGAGTCCCCGAGGAGGAAGATGATGCAGGGAAGCTCCTGTCTCTACACTTCAGCTCGGCGCCGCATGGGCCTGGACCTCTTGGCTATCTTGAGCCTCCAGCACGACGAAGCTCAGTTCACCGCCTGGGTGAAGCCAGCCAGCCACCTGCCCGGCGAACGAATGTGAGCCGCCCGTGCGGCGTGCGTGCGTAGCGTGAGCGGACGCCAGCTCAGAGGGGCAACGTCAGCCTGCAGTCATAGGGCCAGAGGTCTTCGTCCGCTTTCCGCGTACGCACGAAGCACCGGTGGGTGATGAGTTCCGTCCACTCCTCGAGAGTGAGCTCTCTGGCCCGCTCGGCATCTCTGGGAGTGGGGGGCGCATGCGGTTCGAAACGGCCGTCCACGTTGAAGCAGACCGTGTCCCCGCGCCGGTAGTCGCGCCGGAAACCGGTGCGCCATGACGAGTTGCCGCCCCAGCCGACGGAGAGGTCCATGGTGGGACGATGGGCTCTCCGATGCGCCCAGTAGAGGGTTGAGCTCTCGGCGACGTCGGGGACGAGGTCCCGCGCTCCCGCCCGGACCGTCACCCCGGCACGCGAGAACATCAGGTCACCGAGCATGAAGCAGGGCCAACTCGACTCCACGAGCGTGATTCCGTTCGTGGGCTGCGCGGACGCCTGCACCGAGACAATCTCGTGGAAGAAGGGGTGGAAGCTCCCGTGCTCGACGCGGACGAAGCCGAGCGCCTCCATGAAGGAAACGTACTCCGCCAGCTGGATGTCGAGCCCGTGCCAGTCCTCGCGCCGGTGGGGCTGGAAACGCAGGAGCAGGACGTCGTTGACGCGGGACACCGCATAGAGGCGGCAGAGCTCCTCGTTGTCCAGGGCGGGCCAGGGCTTGTCCGGGCGGCTCCCGAGCTCGCGCAGCCACAGGCCCTCCTCGCCGTTCTGCGCGAGCCACGGACCGAGCACCTCGTCCCAGACGTGCCTTCCCTCATACTCGAGGAGGGCGCTGTGGAGTTCCCTGAAGGGCCCTTGGCTGTCGTACATACGCCAACGGTATCACCGCGAGCTGGCCCGGAGCCGCGACACGGCCCACGCACCGCCGCGAACAGGGCGCCATCCAAGGGCGGCCCTCGCCCTGGCCCGTCCGCGGCGACGGACCTTCCAGCTCCTGCTGGAAGGCCTCGTCGAACAGTGCGTGGCCGCGCGGAATCAGGTCTCGATGGCGATGGACTTGATGCCGACGAGGTCGCCGCACGAGGTGCGGCCGACGAGGAAGACCTGCACGCGGGCCTGCTCGGAGCTGCCCTGCGGCGCGTGCAGCGCGACGTAGATGACGTCGGTGAGCTGGGTGTCGAACGCGTTCTCGATGTTGGCCGCGGCCCACGGGTCAGCGCTGCTGCTCGACGGCTCCAGCATGCGGAAGTAGTTCGAGGCCACGCGCACCTCGGCGGTGTAGCCAAACGGCAGGCCGGACAGCGCCAGCACCGTGGCGGCGGTCGGTGCGCTGCCGCCTTCGCCCGGCCACGACACCAGCTCGACGGGAAGGTCGCTCTCGCTCATGAGCAGCACGTGCGGCAGCTGCGGCGACACCGCGTTCGACCACAGCGTGATGCAGGTAGAGGGGCCGCCCTGCGCGTAGGTCCTGAGCGCGTTCATCGTCGCCGTGCCGATGCCGTACGTCGCCGCCACCGCCGCCAGCGACGTGTACGGGCGCGCGGCGATGAGGTCGTTGGCCTGCGCGCCGGCGACGCCGTGCCCGGTGAGCTGCGCGTACGTGGCCTGATTGGCGAGGTCCAGCGCCGTCACGGCAGTGGGCTCGTCGAAGGTGATGCCGTCGAACGTGCCCGCCAGGCACGTCTGTCCGTGCAGGCAGTTCCACCACGGCAGTGCGTGTGCGCGCAGCTGCGCGAGGGCCGTCGAGCCGACCCAGGAGATGGGGCCCATCTGCGCCACGCGGGTGTACGGGCGCCCCGCGTACAGGTGGGTCGCGGCGCGCGACTCGAGGAGGTTCTGGATCGTGGCCGAGTCGGCGTGGTTGACGCCCCACACCACCGACTCCGACTCCCAGCCGCGGAAGCTCACGCCCTCGACCGTCTCGCCCGCTGGCGCCGGGTGCGCCGCCGCGTACGTGTCCAGCTGCTGCAGCACCGTGTCGTCGACGTTGGGCACCGCGTCGAGCTGGGCGATGGTGGTGAAGTAGGCGTCATCCGCCGAGGGGGAGACACCGTCGGCGCCGTCGCGGTGGGCGGTGATGGCCACCGCCGCCCAGGGATGGATGCCCACCTGGTTCTGGAGCACGCTGACGACGTTGCCGGGGTAGTTGACGAAGTCGAGGACGCGCGCCTCGGCCTCGGGCGAGAGCTGGAGGGCCGCGGCGGAGCTGGACGCCTCGAAGTCTTCCGGGAGAGGGGCCTCGGAGCAGGCAGCGAGGAACAGCAGGGCGAACGAAGCGATGCGTCTCATGACGGAGCTCGGTGGTGTAGGGACGGCTGCGGGATGTGTGACGAGCGCAGCCGTCGCAGCCTCATCCGACAGGCAATTCGCTGTCAACGCCACGACCCGGTCCACTCGTCGCGCTTCCGCTACGCAATCACAGCCGGCGCATGCGTCAGTGGAGGTGTCTCGTCATGTGACAGGCCCCTGGACGACGCGCCCTCGGGCAACCGCGCGCGAAACAGCCGAGGGCCGGAGGTGATACATCGCCTTCGCCTCGTGAGGTGGGCTCGCCTCTTGTGGCTTCGGCCTGGCGGATGCCCGCCGAGCCATGGCGACGCAGGGTCCTACCGGGAACCGGCCTTCAGCGCTTCCTCGAGGACGGTCCGGGTGTCGTCCGCGACGGTCTTGTCGCCCTTGTGCATCTGGTATGTGAGCCAGCCCTTCCAGAGCGAGACGTTGCGCGGCCTGGTGTCGTTGGTGCCGGCCTTCTTGTTGTCGGGGGGCTCGGTGTCGCTGGCCCCGTACATGCCTCCTTTTTGAGCCATCTCCTCGAGGAGGTTCCACGTGAACTGACACGCCACGCCGGTGACCTTCTTGGCGATGGCCTTCTTGTGCTCGGGACGCTCGCACATGGTCGCGAGGCCACGAAGCACCTCTTTGCAGGAGTCCTCGTAGCCCACGCCGTCCCAGTCCTTGGGATTGAACACGTTGAAGTTGGTCTTGACCTTGAGCCTGGTACCACACGCGGTGTTGGCTTCCTTCAGCGTGCTGGAGATCGACTTCTCGAAGGAGCTCTTGGCCTCCTTCTGAAAGGGCTTGAGCTCCTCGGCGCGCGCGGACGTGGACAGCAGGACCATGGTGGCGAATACGTGATGCAAACGCATGAAGGGCTTCCTTCCGAGTTGTGGACCGCGAGGATACTGCGCCCAGTCGTCCGGCCCCGCATGATTGAGCCAATCGCCGAGATGGGCTCTCTCCCCATTGCTGTTGCGGGCGCGAAGGCTCTGTCTCCGTACCGGCCGGGAGCACACGTCGCGCGCTGGAGCAGTTGGCTATGGACCGGCGTCTTGCTCTGCGGGGCCCGAGGTGGAAGGGCGTTGCCGAATCATGACGGGGATGTAACACGCACCTTGGTACTCAACGCCGCCCAGATAATCATCACAGTCCTTCACGTCTGCGGGCAGCTTCGTCCAACAACCGCCGTTGATGGCGACCTGCACCGTGCCGGGACAGCGGCCCTTGCCGTCCGGGCGCCGCTGCCCTGAAAAGGGTTTCGGTGGCACGTCGACCGCGATGGATGCCCATACGGAGGGGACTCGCTCGGGCGCCACCGGCGCCGTCAGCACGGAGTCCCCGACGGCCACGGTGCCGCCATCCTTCGACTCTTCCTGCTCCGCGAGGTGGGATGCCTCGTGTCCCCCAGAGCGACTCATGCTCTGTCCGCCCCCGACGCTCAGCGCCAGCGCGCCTCCGAGGCCCGCGGCCGCGAACCAGGGCCACCGCCGCATGCGCGGAGGGGGCTGCACCGTGACGCGCTGGAGGCCGGGAAAGAGGCCCGCGGGTCGCCGCTCTTCTCCGGTAAAGAGCGGCACGTCCGCCTCGCTTCCCGCGCTGCGCGCCGCCTGCTCCAGCGCATCCGCCACCTCCCGCGCGCTACCGCGCTCCTCGGGGCGGGTCGAGAGCATCCGCGACACCAGCGCGCTCAGCTCCGGGAGGCAGCGGGGATTGCAGACTCGCGCCGTCCAGCGCCCCAGCTCCTTGGGACGCCAGAGCCAGTCATCCTCATGCCGCGGGTGCGCTGACGGCGGGTACTTCTCTGTAATAAGTCGATAGGCCGTGACACCCAGGGCGAAGACGTCATCCGCGGGCCCCGGGGGATATGCGACCGCCGGGAGCTCGCGGGAGCCGAAGACGAAGCGCCACGCCTCCGGCGAGCGGTAGGGCGTCGTGCCGGGAGGAAAGAGATGCGAGGTCAGCGTGGCGGCCCCCACGAAGTGTCCGGAGTCGAAGTCCAGGAGGAAGGGCTGCGCGTCTGCGGGCCGGACTCGGACATTGTCACCTTTCACATCACGGTGGAGACCTCCGGCCGAATGGGTGGCGTCCAGGGCTCGGGCCAGCCGGGCCAGAAGCTGCAGCACCTGCCGTGAAGACGGGCGCTGTGCCTGGGCCCAGTCATAGAGCGGTGCGCCCTCGATCCAGTCCATGACGAGCCAGGGGTAGGACATGCCCTCCTGAGGCTGCCAGTGGCCCCTGTCAATCAGGCGGGGGACGGCGGGGTGATGGATGCGGGAGAGCAACTCGGCCTCCCGCGCGAAGCGCGCATCCCCAGGGTGCAGGGCCAGCTTGAGGGCCACGGGTAAGGAGGACTGCGACTCGGCGAGCTCGGCGCGGTAGACGAGGCCGTAGGTGCCCTGGCCGCACTGCTCCAGCAGGCGCCACGGGCCGATTCGCCTCTCGCGGGGAGGGCTTGCCGGAATGAAGTCGTCAGACGCCATGAGGCTCCTCGTGAAGCGGGCCGCGCCGCACACGGGGAGACTACTCGCGAGGTAGTCGGACTCCAATGCCATCCGGCAGGTTGACGACGGCTCTCCACACCGGATTGACGTGGAGTGCGTGGGGCTGGCGCACGACTCCGCGCGGGTGCGCTGCGAAAGTTGCGAGGTCACCCGTCAGGAGCAGGTGCCACGCTCCCTCACAGCCGGAGCTGCGGGAGCGAGGGCCCCTGGGGATACCAGCGCTCGAGGATGCGCGCGTGGTAGGCGCGCAGTTGTGGATGGGCCGAGACGAAGTCGTGCGCGGGAGAGGGGACGGGGACGCAGAGGAAGCCATCCACGAAGGCGAAGGCCGTGGCGTCGATGGATGAGGGCTGTTCGCCCATCAGGAAGGACTGTGCGCCGAGCTGCTTCGCCACCGCCTCCATGTCCGCGAGCCCCATGGCGTACACCTCGGCGGCGGTGTGCCGCCCCGTGCCCTGCGCGCGCAGGGCCTTGCGCATGCCTCGCCGGATGAGGCTGGGAACGACCTCGCGCGCCACGGGCGGCATGAGCGCGCGGAAGGCGTGGCGGTAGACGGCCCAGCCCTCCGCGCACTCCCACCGCTCGAAGGCGAGACAGAAGTACGTGGCCTCCTCCAGCATGCGCCGGAGCGCGCGCCCCGCGACCCGCTGTTCCGGTGTGAGCCACGTGTCGAGCGTGACGCCGTGCCGGGCGGTGAGGTGCTCGATGATGAGCTGCGAGTCTCCGAGCGACTGTCCATCCTCGAGCTTCACGTAGGGCACCTTCCCCTTGGGCGAGCGGACCGGGTCGGCGGCGCGCGTTTCGAAGGTCAGGCCCGTCATGCGCAGCCACGTCTCGAGCTTGGTGCAGAAGGGGCTGATGCTGGGCATGCCCCAGACACCGGGCAGGGAGTAGAACGTGAGCATGAGGCGCTCGTTAGCCCGGGGCACGTGTGGGGGCAAGCGGGCCGCGCTCCTCGACCGCAAGCGCCCGTCGTGCCACCGTTCCGTCGCCTGCCCCCACTCATCGTCCGCCGAGGTGTTCCCCCATGCCGAAACCGATGACGCTTTCCCAGGTGATGAAGCAACTCGAGAGCCAGGGCGACGAGAAGCTGCGCCAGCGCTACATGCGCGACGGAGCGGGCGACAACGTTTTCGGCGTGCTGCTCGGCAAGATTCGGGGCCTCGCGGCGGCGCTTGGGACGAACCACGGGCTCGGCCTGGAGCTGTGGGCGACCGGCAACCATGAGGCGCGCGTCCTCGCGTGCATGTTGTTAGACCCCTCGGCGCTCACCGAGAAGGAGGCGCGCGGGCTCCTCGAGCCGCTCTCGAATCCGGGCCTGGTCGACGAGCTCGTCGGACGCGTGCTCGTGCAGGCGCCCATCGCCCAGGCGCTGCAGGTGCGGTGGATGGACGGCAGCGCGGAGCTTCCTCGCCGCGCCGGATGGAAGCTCCTCGCCGGGCGCATCGCGCGCGGGCTCGCGAAGGAACTCGACGTCGACGCGACGCTCGCGCGCATCGAGCGGGAGCTGCCGGACGCACCGTACCGGGTGAAGGAGGGCATCAACTTCTGCCTGGTCTGGATTGGCCTCCACCTGCCCGTGCACACCGCGGAGGTCATCGCCATCGGCGAGCGCCTCGGCCGGTGGGACCCGCGACCCATCCCGAAGGGCTGCACGTCGACCTACGCGCCGGAGTGGATTGCCGCGGCGCTCGCGCTGCGCAAAGGCGAGAAGACCGAGGCCCGAAAGGCGATGGAGGCGGGCGCGAAGGCGAAGACGACGCGCAAGGAAGGGAAGTCGGCACCCTCGAAGGCGAAGGCCGCTCCGGCCAGGAGCAAGAGCGCCGGAAAGAAGCCAGCCACCAGGAAGCGGGCGCGCTGACGCCGGCCCGGTCGGAGCAATGTCCGGCACCAGGGGCTGACGTGAGGTGTGTCGTCACGAGACAGCCCCTGAGAGTGGCCGGCCAGCGGGTACTGGTTAGCGCCCGATTCCTCCCATTCGAACACCCGAACCGGCGGACGACATGAACGCGCGGATTTCAGCAACGACTGTGTCCGCGGTGTCCTCGAAGAAGAAGTGACTCGCGTCGGGGAACTCGACGGTTCTGTGGTTGGGCAGGGCCTGCTCCCATCGCTCACGGTCGCCCTGGGGAAAGCCGGGGTCCTTCAGTGCCCAGAAGATGAGGGCGGGTTTGTCTTCGAGGGTGGGGAGGCCGGCTTCCAGCTCCGCGAACCAGTCGTCCGCGGCGGTGATCTGCCCCGGATAGAAGGCGGCAATCCCGCGACGATTCAACGGCTGGAACGGCCGCACGTAGACGTCCGCCACCTCGGGAGGCAGCTCGCGGACGATGCTGTCCTTCAGGGCGAACGTGGCAATCCCGTTGAAGTTGACCTGCACGAACTCACCCACGGGCCCGCCGGCGATGACCGACCAGATGCCGCGGGGCTCGCTCGTGCGCGTCCTCCAGGCCCAGGTGCTCCCCAGGATGATTCGCCGCACGAGCTCGGGACGGCGCTCCGCGAAGGCAATGCCGATGGGGCCGCCCCAGTCCTGCATGACCAGCGTCACGCCACGAAGCCCGAGCTGGTCGACGAACTCCTCGAGGACGCGGCTCTCCTCGCGAGGCGTGAAGCCGAACCCATCCGGCGCCTGGGACAGGCCGAAGCCGGGGTAGTCGAGGGCGATGCAGCGGTATGAGCCGCGAAGCCCACGAATCAAGTCCCTCCACTGGAACGACCAGGAGGGGTTGCCGTGCAGGAAGAGCAGCGTCTCGCCCTGGCCTTCGTCCACGTAGTGGATGCGCGCGCCGCTCGGGAGGTCGATGAACCTGTGCTCCACCTCGAACATCGAGCCCGGGATGTCGGCGGCGGTGGGCGGTGCGGCGCGCTCGCTTGCCAGTGCCGCGACGACGCCAGCGGCTTCGAGCGTCCCGAGAAGCACGATGGCGGCCATTCCGAGACGCGAGCGGCGCGGCCGCTCGAAGGAGCGGGGGACGAACCACGCCACGGCGGCGACAACGGCGAGGATGGCGGGAAGCCCCGCGACGGCGAGCCCGCGAGGGCCCAGGAAGGCCATCCCCAGGAGCAGGACCAGTGCGAGCCCGAGGCCCGCCGCCGCCAACGCAAGCCGTGGTCGCCCCGTACGTCCGGCAAGAGCGCGATACAGGAAGGCCGCGCCCACCGTGATGAGCACGCACGCGGGCGTGACGACGGCATACCGGAGCTCGGGGAAGAAGGTGAGCCCCCGGGTGCGAGGCACCACCGCGACGGCGAGCGTCGCGAGCAGCACGATGGGCACGGACGCGGCCCACCCCGAACCGAGCGTGCGAAGGGCCTTCGGAGTTGCTGATTCCATGGTGTGACCTCCTCCGTTTCGCGAAGTACCGTAGGTCCGAGCCGGAGGACTGTCAGTGCCTGGGAAGCCAGAAGAAGTATCCAATCGTCCAAACCTGAAGGCGCTCGCGGGAGTGGACCCGTTCAGTGACGTGTTCACCGCGATGCGCGTCAGGAGCGCGCTGTATTGCCGGATGGAGGCGACCGCTCCGTGGGGCGTGAAGTTCCCCGGCTCGCCGCATGCGAAGTTCGGGCTGGTGACACGCGGGAGCTGCTGGCTGGAAGTCGCCGGGGAGCCGGGCCCCATCCCGCTGCGCGGCGGTGATTGCTACGTCGTCGCGCCCGACGTCGGCATCGCGGTGCGCGACGCGCTCCGCACCCGCCCCGTCGATGGGGAGGCGCTCATCCGGAAGAAGGTCGGCGACCTGCTCCACCTGGGAGGCGGTGGCGCGCCCACCCACGTCATCACCGGCCTGTTCGAGTTCGACGCGTGGAGCGGCAAGCCGGTCTTCGAGATGCTGCCGCCCGTCCTGTGCGTGCGCGGCGATGAAGCCCAGGCCAGCGCGCTGGGAGCGACGCTCAACCTCCTGGCGCTCGAGACCGCGACGCCCACGATTGGCTCCCCGGTCGTCATCAGCCGGCTGGCGGAAATCCTGTTCGTGCAGACGATTCGCGCGCACTACGCGTCGGGCAGGGCGGGAGCGCGGGGCTGGCTGGCGGCGCTCGGGAGTGGACCGCTCGGCGCCGCGCTGCGCGCGATGCACCATTCGCCCGCACACCCCTGGACGGTCGACGCGCTCGCCAGCGTGGCGGGCATGTCGCGTTCGGCCTTCGCCCTGCGCTTCAAGGCGCAGGTCGGAGAGACGCCGCTCGAGTACCTGACACGCTGGCGGATGTACAAGGCGGGGTGTCTGTTGCGCGACGGGGACGCCGGGCTCGCGGAAATCGCCGACGCCGTCGGGTACGAGTCACCCGGCGCCTTCAACCGGGCCTTCCAGCGCGTCCACGCGCAGACTCCGGGCGAGTTCAGGCGTCGCACCCGTCAGGGTGCCGTGGCGGGCTAGCGAGGGCCAGCACGGGCGGCTCACACGGCCGAGAGGCCCGCGAGCAGCAGCCCCATGCCCGCCGCCAGCAGCCCGAGCGTGAGCGCGCCCACGCCCACCCAGAGCAGGGCCATGAGCCGGTTGGGACGCTGCGGGTCCTTCCCGAGGACGGAGAGGAAGAACCCCGCCGGCATCAGCAGCGCGGACACCGGTACGCCGTAGCGCGCGACCACGTCGAAGGCGAACGGCAGCCTCGCGGCGTCGATGACCGCGAGGATGGCGATGCTGAGCACCAGCAGCACGGCCGCATGGGCGTGCCCCGCGCGGAAGAAGTTCTTCTGCAGCGTGTTCGCGGGGACAATGCCCCGTCCGACGCGGGTGAGGAACCAGCCCCCTGACTCCACCGTGATGAGCGACAGGAGGAGGGTGCCGATGAGGATGAGGGTGTGAGGTTGGATACTCATGGTATCCAATGGTAGATAGTTCAGCTATCCAGTGCAAGGAAATCCGCATGCGCATCTCCGAGCTCGTGGAGCGGACAGGCGTTCCGCTCGCGACCATCAAGTACTACCTGCGCGAGGGGCTGCTGCCGGCCGGTGAGGCGACCGCCGCGACGCGGGCCGAATACGGCGAGGCCCATGTGCGGCGCATCGCCGTGATTCGCGCGCTCACCGAGACGGTGGGCCTCAGCGTGCAGAAGGCCCGCGAGGTGCTCCGGCTCATCGACGAGCCCCGGGACTCCCTCTTCGATACCTTCGGCCAGGCCATCGAGGCCCTTCCGCCGGAGGTGACGCCGGATGCCACGGCCGACTACCCGCGCGCCCGCGCCGTGCTGGAGAAGCTCGGCCAGCTCTATGAGCCCCGCTTCGCCGCGGTCGCCCAGCTCGAGCGCGCGCTCGCCGCCGCCGAGGCCGCCGGCATCCCCCTCGACGACGCGCGACTCGCCGTCTACGGGCCGCACATCCGCGCCATCGCCGAGTTCGACGTCGGCCGCATCCCCCAGGACGATGCCGCGGCCGCCGTCGAGTACGCCGTGCTCGGCACCGCGGTCCACGAGCCCGTGCTCGTCGCGCTCCGCCGCCTCGCGCATCAGGACGTCGCGGCCCGGCGGTATGGCCCTGTTCCGGCCGCGACTCCGCCCACGTCGGGGAAGGCCGCGCGCAAGGCCCCCCGTGCGCGGACCCGGCCCAAGGGGAGCTGAAGAGGAGCGGGCGGCCGGAGCGGGCTCGGTCGCCCCGCCAGTCCGCGGGTCCGCGACGGGCGGGGGACCGAGGTGGCTCCCAGCCCTGGAGGCCCGAGGCTCAGCCCCCAGGCCGTCCAGGGGACGGCGTAGGGCCCGCCCCGCGCGCCGGGCCGGAGAAGCTCCGCGGGAGCACCACCGTGAAGGTGGCCCCTCCGCCCTCCGTCCTCGTCAGGTGGATGCCTCCTCCGTGTGCCTCCGCGATGTGGCGCGCCATCCACAGGCCCAGTCCGAAGCCCCCGTAGTTCCGGGTGGGAGCGGCGCGCTCGAAGCGGCTGAAGATGCGCTCCACGTCGTCGGGCGCGACACCGCCGCCATGGTCCACGATGCGAATCGAAGCGCTGTCCGCGTCCCCGGCCACGGAGACTTCCACGGGCCCGCCCATCCCGAACTTGAGGGCGTTGTCGAGCAGGGGCTCCACCAGCTGGCGCAGCCGCGCGCGGTCATAGGTGCCCACGACTGGCGCGCTCGCGCTCCACGTGAGGGTGCCGCCCATGCGCGCGGCCTTCTCTCGCGTCGCCTCGACGATGGCGCCCACCACCGTGGAGAGGTCGACTTCCTCCGGGGCGAGCTCCAGGCGGCCCGAGACGAGCTCCGCCACGTCGACGAGCTGCTCCACCTGGCGCGTCAGGCGGTAGAGGTGTCGCTCCGCGGCCTGGGCCCTGGTGCCCGCTTCCTCGGGAGAGAGCGCGGCGCGCTCCCCGGGGGTGACGCCGCGAATCAGCGACCGGACACTCAGGGCCAGCGCGCTCAGGGGCGTGCGCAGCTCGTGGCTCACCACGTTGAGCCACTCGTCGCGCGCCTTCACCGTCGCGCGGAGGTGCTCCTCGGCATGCTCATGTCGCGCCACGTCCCGGCGCACGCGCGCCATCTCCAGCTGGGTCCGGACACGGGCGAGCAGCTCCCGCGCGGAGAAGGGCTTCACCAGGTAGTCGTCCGCGCCGCTGTGCAGCCCCTCCACCGTGGACTCATCGCCCGCTCGGGCGGACAGGAGGATGATGGGGATGGCCCGCGTGCGCTCGTCGGCGCGCAGGGCCTGCACCAGTCCGAAGCCGTCCAGGCCCGGCATCATCACATCGGAGAGGATGAGGTCCGGCGGGTGGGCGCGGGCCTCGTCGAGGGCCTTGTTCCCGTCCGCCGCCGTCTGGACGTTGGAGAAGAAGCGCCGAAGCAACCCGGAGACGTAGGTGCGCAGGTCCGCGTTGTCGTCCACGAGGAGGATGCGGGAGCTCGCGTACTCCGGCGGCACCTCGAGCGCGTCGTCGGGTGCTCCGGGGATGGTGGCGTCCTCCGCTTCCCCGTCGCCCGCGGACCAGCGCCGGGCCTCCTCGACGAAGGGCTCGGCGCTGGCCGCTGAGGCGCGCGTCCTGAGCGTCTGCTGGATGCGCTCCGGGGGCAGGTGCGCCGAGCTTCGCGGCAGGCGCACGGTGAAGGTGGTGCCCTCACCCAACCTGCTCGTCACCGCGACGCTGCCGCCATGCAGCTTCACCAGCTCCTGCACCAGGGCGAGGCCGATGCCCGTCCCCTCGTGGCTGCGTCCCTCGGTGGCGCGGACGCGATAGAAGCGCTCGAAGACGCGCGGCAGCTCTTCCTCGGGGATGCCTACGCCGGTGTCCTGGACGGTGAGGACGGCCTGCGCGTCGGCCCATTCCAGACGGACACGGACTTCACCCCGGTGGGTGTACTTCACGGCATTCGAGATCAGGTTCAGGACAACCTTCTCCCACATGTCCGGGTCGACGTAGATGGGCTCGGGCAGCGGAGGGCAGTCCACCACCAGCCTCAAGCCCGCGCTCGCCGCGGCGGACTCGAAGGCGCTGGCCAGGTTGCTCGTGATGCGTGAGAGGTCCGTCGGTGCGAAGGTCGCCTGGGCCCGTCCCGCCTCCATGCGCGAGAAGTCGAGGAGGGTGTTGACCATCTTGTAGAGCCGCAGGGCATTGCGGCGGACCAGGTCGAGCTGCGCCCCCTCCAGGGCCTTCCGCGTCCCGGACAGCGCGTCCTCGATGGGGCCGAGAATCAGCGTCAGCGGCGTGCGGAACTCGTGGCTCACGTTGCTGAAGAACGCCGTCTTGGCCTGGTCGAGCAGGGCGAGCTCCTCCGCCCGCTTCTTCTCCTGCTCATACGCGCGGGCGCTGGAGATGCTGGCGGCGAGCTGCCGCGCCAGGAGCTGCAGGAAGCCGCGGTACTCGTCGTCGAGCGCGCGGAGCGGACTGAGCCCGACGACGAGCACGCCCGTCGTCTCCGCATCCGCGCCCATCGCCACTGGAAGCACGAGGGCCCGCGTCGCGGGCTCCGGCCAGGGCCCGCCCGGAAGGGGACCGAACCTCGCGGGAAGGTCTTCGAGCAGCACCTCCTGCCCCGTGCGAGCCACGTCCTGGAGCGGCCAGGACGTCGTGTCGCCGAGCAGCGGCGCGGTGGGGGCGGCGAGGGACCCCTGGGGCAGGCCGGCACGGCTGACCAGGTGCGCCCTGTCGGCCTTGACGGCGTAGAGGAGCGCGAAGGGCACGTCGTTGCCGGCCTGCGCGAGGACGGCATCCAGCGAGCGGTAGATGTCCTCGACCTTCTTGTCGAGGGCCGTCCGGATGGACAGCTCCCGGAGGATGGCGAGCTGCCGGTCTCCGACCACCTGGCGTGTCGTCTCGCTCGCGATGGCGAAGAGGCCCGCGATTTCCCCCGCCTCTCCGATGGTCGGGTTGTAGGACCAGGTGAAGTAGGCCTCTTCCCTCAAGCCGCCGGGCCGCCGCGCGAAGTTGACGTTCCCGTTCTCGATGAACAGGGGCTCGCCCGTCTCGTGGACGCGCTTCATCAAGGGGCCCAGGAGGGTCCATTCCTCGGCGAGCGCCTCGTTCCCGCGCGCGCCCATCGTCTGCGGGTGCTTCGCGCCCAGGATGGGCCGGAACGGGTCGTTGTACAGCATGATGAGCTCCGGCCCCCAGAAGAGGATGATGGGGTAGGGGGAGCGGAGCATCGTGCTGACGGACGTGCGCAGCGACTGCGGCCAGCGCTCGACCGGACCCAGCGCGTTCTGGGACCAGTCGAGGGAGCGCATCAGGGCGCCCATCTCGCCGCCGGCCTGGAGGAAGCTCTCCTCGGCGCCCGGCCGTGTCGGCGGCAGGGGCACCGGGGAAGGCGCGAGCACCGCCGCGGGCGTGACGGCCTTCACCTGCGGTTCGAGCGGAAGCAGGAAGGAGAAGGTGCTGCCGGCACCGGGGGCACTCTCCAGCTGGATATGTCCGCCATGGCCCTCCACGATGCCCTTGGCGATGGACAGGCCCAGGCCGTGGCCCTCGCGCCGCTTCTGGGCCGCGTGCCAGTAGCGGTCGAAGATGTGGGGTTGCGCCTCGGGAGGGACTCCAGGGCCGGTGTCCGAGACGCTGAAGCGCACGCCCCCGGCGTCCTGCCCGGGCTCCGCGCGCACCCGCACGGTGCCGCCGCGGGGCGTGAACTTGACCGCATTGGAGAGGAGGTTGCCGAGGACCTGGAGGATGCGCTCCCTGTCGCATGGCACGGGCGGGAGGTTGGCGGCGAGGTCCATCTGGAGCGTGACGCCCTTCTCCGCCGCCTGCGGCTCGAAAGTCTCTCGGACGTCGCGCAGCAGCTCCTCCGCCGTGTGGGGCCGGGGCTCGAGGGAGAGGCTGCCGGAGTCGATGCTCGCCAGGTCGAGCAGGTCCCCCACGAGCCGGTTCATGCGGCCCACGGAGCGGCGGATGGACTCCGTCTGCTTGCGCCGGTGGGCATCGCGCTCGTCCTGGCCCAGGGAGCGCTGGATGATTTCCGCGGCCACGCTGATGCTGCTCAGGGGCGAGCGCAGGTCGTGGCTGACGATGGCCAGCGTCTCTTCGCGTGAGCGGGTGGCGCGCTCGGCTTCGGTGAGGAGCCGGCTGGCTTCCTCGGCGTGGACGCGCTCGTTCTGGACGGCCTGCCGGCGCAGGTGGGAGACCGTGAGCTGCGCGTTGATGCGAGCCAGGAGCTCGTTCGCGGAGAAGGGCTTGACGAGGTACTCGTCGGCGCCGCTCTTCAGGCCCTCGATGGTGGCCTCTTCCCCCGCGCGGGCGGAGAGCAGCACCACGGGGATGGTCCGCGTGCGCGGGTCCGCGCGCAGCAGGCGGGCCAGCTCGAGGCCATTCATGCCCGGCATCATCACGTCGGACAGGACGAGGTCCGGGGGGTGTGCCTGCGCCGTGGCGAGGGCCCGCGCGCCGTCGCCCACCGCCTCCACCGTCCAGTGCGGCGACAGCAGGCGCGTGAGGTAGGTGCGCATGTCGGCGTTGTCGTCCGCCACCAGGATGCGCGCGCCCGCCTGGAGCGGGGACGGCGCCGCGGGCGCGGAGGACGGGGCGCCGGTGTCATTCCACTGGGAGACCTCGGCGAGGAACGCGTCGGGTCCAACCCCGGTGGGGGCGAGCGCTCGAGCCTCGCCGAGCTGCTCCCGGGGCAGGTGCGCGGCGCCGGTCGGGAGGCTCACGGTGAAGGTGGTTCCCTTCCCGAGGACGCTCTTCACCGACACCTCCCCGCCGTGCAGGTTCACCAGCTCCCGCACCAGGGCGAGGCCGATGCCGGTGCCCTCGTGACTCCGCCCGCGCGCGCCCTCCACCCGGTGGAAGCGCTCGAAGATACGCGCCAGCTCCTGCTCGGGAATGCCCGTGCCCGTATCCTGGACGGTGAGCTCCACGCGCTCGCCCAGCCACTTCAGCGAGACACGGACTTCCCCCTGGAAGGTGAACTTGAAGGCGTTGGAGAGGAGGTTGAGGACAATCTTCTCCCACATCGCCGGGTCGACATGGACGGCCTCCGGCAGGGCGGGGCACTCCACCACCAGCTCGAGGTCCGCGGTCCCCATCGCCGAGTCGAAGGTGCTCGCGAGGTCCCGGGTGAGCGCGGCCAGGTCCGTGGGGACGAAGGAGGCCCTGGCACGCCCCGCCTCGAAGCGGGCGAAGTCCAGCAGCGTGTTGACGAGCTTCTGGAGCCGGAGGCCGCTGCGGCGCACCAGTTGCTGGCGCTCGCGCTGCCCGGGCGGGAGCGGCTCCCGGGTGTCGGCCAGGCCGTCCTCGACGGGCCCCAGCATCAGGGTGAGGGGCGTGCGGAACTCGTGACTGACGTTGCTGAAGAAGGCCGTCTTGGCGCGGTCGAGCTCGGCGAGGGCCTCGGACCGTTTCCTCTCTTCCTCGTAGGCGCGGGCGTTGCTGACGGCCGTGGCGAGGTGGTCCGCCACCAGGCCCAGGAACCCGCGGTAGTCATCGTCCAGCGGGCGGCGCGCGCTCAGGCCCGCGACGAGAAAGCCGTAGGGGTGCTCGGCCCCCGGACGGGAGATGGGCAGCACCCAGGCGGAGTGGGGAGACTCGGGCCAGGCGCCGCCGGGCAGCTCGCCGAAGCGGGTGCGCACGTCGGAGACGCGCTGGGCGCTCTGGCTTGCCATGACTTCGCGAAAGGGCCACGCGGAGCTGGCCGGGGCCGTGCTGGACCGCGTCCATCCCGCCGTCGCCGCCAGGGTGGGGCTCGCGCCCGTCTCATCCAGCCGGTAGAGCAGGGCGAAGGGGAGGTCGAAGGCGTTGCCCTCCAGCGCCTGAGCGGCTTCCCGCCAGGCCTCCTCCTCCCGCTTCACCGCCCCCGCACGCGCCGCGAGGTCCCTCAACGTCCGCAGCCGCCGCTCTCCGAGGACGCGGTTGGTGGTCTCCGTCACGGTGACGAGGACGCCACCGACGCCCGCGCTCTCGTCACGGATGGGGCTGTAGGAGCAGATGAAGTAGCACTCCTCGGTGAACCCGTGACGCTCCAGGGGGAGCAGGAAGTCCGTCAGACCGACGGCCTTCCCCTGCATCACCCCTTCGAACATGGGCCCGATGATGTGCCAGATTTCCGCGAACGTCTCGCGCGTGCTCCGCCCCATGGCGGCGGGGTGCTTCGTCGAGCCCAGGATGGGGCGGTAGCCGTCGTTGTAGAGCTGGACGAAGTCCGGCCCCCACGCGATGTACATGGGGAAGCGCGACTCGAGCAGGATGCTCACGGCGGTGCGAAGGCTCTGGGGCCAGCCCTTCACCGCGCCGATGGCCGTCTTCGACCAGTCCGTGGCGCGGATGAGGGCGCCCATCTCCCCTCCGCCCGCGAGGACCTCGGCGGAGTCCTCGAAGGTGGAAGGCGTGCTCGTCGTGGCTTCGCGAGAATCCGTCGAGTGCTTCATCGAGTCCTTTGGCTACCACACGCCCTGTGGGGCCCAAGCCGGATGTGGATGAAGGTTGGGGCCTCAACGCCCGGTTCCCTGCCTGCTCGGACTCCCCGTCGAGCGGGAGGGCCATTCTTCTCGGGCCCTGAAGCTCGGTATCCTGGCGCGACTTCCTGGAGACTCACATGGCTTCCCCGCGCGCCGTATTCATGACGCTTCTCGCCTCTGGCTCCCTCGCGCTGGCAGCCACCTTGATGGCCTTCCAGGGGACGGGGGCCCAGGCCGCTCCCCAGCTCCAGGACGCGCAGCTCGCCGCCGCCTCGCAGGAGTTCGGCATCGACCTGCCGGTCCGTCTGCCCGCGCTGGACTCCCAGCTGGAGCCGGCCGTGGCCTTCGACGGCACGAACTACCTCGTCGTCTGGGCGGACCACCGGGAGGGCCTCCGCCGGGGCTCGTCGTCCGCCAGCACCCTGATGGGCGCGCGGGTGAGCCGGGACGGCCAGCTGCTCGACCTCTTCGGCTTCGAAATCACCAACACGCCCCACTACCACGCGGCTCCGGCGGTCGCCTTCGACGGCACGAACTTCCTGGTGGTGTGGGAGCGGCAGCTCACCCCATCTTCGGCGACGGACATCCATGCGACGCGCGTGTCGCCGGCCGGCAAGGTCCTCGACGCGGCGCCCACCGTCATCGCCTCCGCCAGCTTCAGCCAGGAGTCCCCCCGGGTCGCCTTCGACGGGACGAACTTCCTCGTCGTCTGGCTGGACTGGCGCAACGGCTCCTCCTCGGACGTGTACGGCGCCCGGGTGGGGCGTGACGGCAAGCGCATCGGGACGGACTTCCCCATCTCCACCGGCTTCCAGTCGGAGTATCTGCCGACCGTGGCCTTCGGCGGCTCGGAGTTCCTGGTGGTGTGGTCCGACTCGCGCGCCGGCACCGGCAACTCGGACCTGTACGGGACGCGCATCAGCACCGCCGGCACGGTGCTGGACCCGAGCGGCCTGCGCATCATCTCGGCCCCGGGCTCGCAGGGTGCCCCGGCGCTCGTGTCCGACGGCCTGCAGTACCTCCTGGCCTGGGAGGACAAGCGGGCCCAGCTCGCGGACGGCGGCACGGCGCCGAACCAGGTCTACATCGCGCGGCTCGCTCCAGACGGCATGGTGGTGAGCGGCTCCGAGCGGGCGCTCTCTCCAGGCGGGACGTACCAGGTGACGCCCGTGGTGGCGGCGGCGCGTGAGGGCTTCCTCGTCACCTGGCAGGACTACCGCGACTCCAGCCGCGTCCTGCCCGTGGTTCGCCTGGATGCCACGGGGGCGCAGGTCGCCGTCTCCGAGCTCTCCGTGGCGCCCGCCCCCTACATCGCGCCGTTCTCCGTCGCCTCGGACGGGGAGACCTTCCTGCTCGCCTGGGCCGAGGAGCAGACGACGGGCCGCTCGTGGGACGTGCTCGCCACGAAGGTGGGCGCGGCCGGCGAGCTGCCCGCGACGCCGGGCCTGCTGCTCTCGGTGGTGGCCAATGCGCAGACGCAGCCCACCGTGGCCTTCGACGGCGAGCGCTATGTCGTGGCCTGGGTGGACAACCGCAATGCCGCCGACTCGGGGCAGGACATCTACGCGGCGCGCGTCGGCGCGGACGGGGCGCTGCTGGACCTGGCGGGAGTCCCGGTGACGACGGGGCCCGACCACCAGACGTTGCCGCGCATCGCCTGCGAGGGCGGCCGGTGCCTGGTGGTGTGGGAAGACCCGCGCGATGCCGGCTTCACCTCGAACCGCGAGGTGTACGCCGCCCGGCTCACCTCGGATGGGGGCGTGCTGGAGGCGCGGGAGCTGCTCCTGACCCCCGCGCCCGCCGAGCGGCACAATCCGGCGGTGGCCTCGGATGGCCACCAGTACCAGGTCGTCTGGAATGAGTGGACGCCTGACGGCTTCAACATCCTGGGGATACGCGTCCCCTACGAGGGCGAGCCGGAGGGGCTGCCTCCGGTTCCCATCTGCACCGCCACGCACAACCAGGTCCGGCCGGCCATCGCCGCGTACGGAGGCCTCTCGCTCGTCGTCTGGAATGACAGCCGGAACAACAGCTTCGGGGACCTGTACGCGGCGCGCATCGACTCGGACGGCGGCGTGCTGGACCCGGATGGCCAGCCGCTGCTGCGGGCGTCGTGGAGCAAGTACACCCACGCCGTGAGCGCGTCCGAGGCCGGCTTCCTGGTGGCCTGGCAGGATGGCCGCAGCAGCTCCAGCCGGGACGACATCTACGGTACCCGGGTGCTCCTGGACGGAGGCCTGCCGGATGGCACCGGGCGCAGGCTGGCCATCGCGCCCGGCTACCAGTCCGAGCCGGCCCTCGCCTTCAACGGAACGCGCCACGTCGCCGTCTGGAAGGACACGCGGGACGACCTGACGACCGACACCCTGTCGGAGTCGCACCTGTACGGCCAGGTCATCCCCACGGGAGGCGGGGATGCGGACGGCGGCGGCTTCTCCGTGGCGCCTGGACCCTTCGTGCAGGACACGCCGGCGGTGGCCTCTGACGGCCAGCAGCGCGCGCTGGTGGTGTACGAGAGCAGGAATGCCTTTGGTGACACGCGGCTGCGCGCCCGGTGGGTAACCGACATGCTCGCGAATGGCCGCGCCTGCACCGTGGATGGCGAGTGCGCGAGTGGCTACTGCGTGGACGGCGTGTGCTGCAACACCGCGTGCGGTGGGGGCGTCTGCGAGGCGTGCTCGGTGGCGGAGGGGGCGCCCGTGGACGGGGTGTGCGCGCCGCTCGACGGCCGGAGCTGCGATGACGGCAACGCCTGCACCCGGGCTGACACGTGCACCGGGCGCACCTGCGGGGGCATGGCCTACCAGTGCAGTCCCGGGCAGTGCGAGAACGCCTCGAGCTGCGATGGCCAGGGTGGATGCCTCGTGGTGCCCCGGCCGAATGGCAGCGCGTGCAGCGATGGCGATGCGTGCACCACGCCGGACTCGTGCCAGGCCGGCACCTGCGTGGGGGCCGAGTCCGACGTGTGCCAGCCGGACGCGGGGACGGAGCCGGACGCGGGGACGGAGCAGGACGCGGGCACGGACCCGGTGAGGGACGCGGGGACGGAGCCTGCTCGGGACGCGGGCACGAGCCCGCCGCCGGATGAGTCGTCCGGCTGTGGTTGCGGTGCTACGTCGGGGGGCTTCGAGCTTGCTTTGGCGCTCGGGGCTCTCGCCCTCACGCGCCGACGCCGTCGCTCATAGCGCGTGGCGAGTCCCGGGGGCCGCCTGCTCGCCCTGCCGGTCTCGTCCGGCGGGCGGGTGGCCTTCGGTCAGTTGCGTGGCGGGACGGAAGTGCTCTGGCCGAAGTATCGGGATGTGGCGGGGGCTCCCCGGCACGTGGAGCTGGCCATCGCCCGGGGGCTCACGCCTCCCGGCTCGGCGCTCCGGGCGTGTCTTCAAATCGTCGCGCAGGTGACGTCCGTGGACCTGTTGTGAGCTGACCCCAGGCGGCTCGTATCTACCTCCCGGGAGTGATTGCCGGCCGGTGCTTTTCCGCCATCCCATGGTGTGCTCACGCCATTGGGATTGCTTTCGGGCAAGGCGTGGGGGAGGCCGCGCGATGCAAGCGGAGGAGATGGAACTGAGGGCCAGGGCCGCGGCCGTGCGGTGGGCCCGTTGGCGCATGGGCCCCATGAGCTTCCGTGACCTCCTCACCCGGGTCGACATGGAGACGCTGCGCTATGGGCGCCTCATCACGAGCTATGCGGTCCGCACGGGCGTCTGGGCGGAAGAGCCCTTCATCGGCGGAGCCAACACGCTCAACCGCCCGGTAGCGTTCGAATCACTGGACCTCTGGAGCGGGACGCCCGAGGAGCTGGCAGCGCGGACCTCTCACACGGTGGGTTGCGACAGTTGTGCTGGCAGTGGCCAGGTGACATGTCCCTCCTGCCAGGGCAGCTTGCGCGCGAATTGCTCGGGCTGCGGTGGCAGCGGGCGGCGGATGAGCAGGGCTCGCAAGAGCTATCGGATGGTCAATTGCTCGGAGTGCCGCGGCAACGGAACAAAGAAGTGCATTCGTTGCTCGAAAGGATGGGTGGGCTGTTCACCCTGCCGGAGCTCGGGCCGCATGCGCCGGTGGTTGGAGGTGACGACAGCGCAGCGTACCCAGGTGGGCATCTGGCCCGATGACCCGCGCCTTCGCGCCCATCCGGGCCTCGCGCGGGGCGCGCCGCAGGCCCGCCAGTGGCGGGGGGCTCGGACCCTGGAGACGCGGGAGCACGACGGACCGATTCCTCCCTCCCGCCTTGGACCGGAGGCCGAGGCGGCGGGCTTCCTTGCCGTACGTCCCTCCCTGGAGCCGGACCTGGAGCCCCTTCGGGCGCGTGTCATCTCCCAGACCCTCGAGGTGTTCGAGGCCCCATCCGCGACGGTCCACTACACGTTCGCTGGCAGGCCGGGCTTCATCAAGCTGCTGGGCAGTGACTTCCGCCCCACTCCGGCCCGCGACAGCCGTCCGTTCATCTACCGCTTCGCGGGGCTGGTGGCGGTGTTCTTCCTGAGCTTCTTCAGCGCCGTGTTCCTCGTGAGCGCATTCGTGACGCGCCATGACTTCTACGCGCGCCATCCTTCAGCGGGGCTCGTCGCACTGGCCTCGCTGGGGCTGGTCCCAGGCTTCTGGCTGATGGCCGCGAGCTGGCTGCGGCGGCGCAGGGCGGATGGCTCGAAGTCTCCGAGGCGGTGGCATGACAGACCAGGCCTCGGCATCGCGGGGCTTTGCGCCCTCACCGTCCTGGGCTGCTTCGTCTTCGTGAGACCTTCGGTCCAGGAACTGGGCCGGCTGACCGCGGCGGGTGAGCTCGACATGGCCGAAGTACATGCGAGCGCCCTGCTGGCGGAAGGAGATATATCCCCTGCATTCGTCGATGCCCGGAATGCATTCGTCCAGGCTCGCATTCGCGGGATGGAAAACCGCGACGCCGTCAGGCTCATCACCGACTACGCACGCACGAAGGTCGGCACGCAGCCCCTGGACGCGGAGCGCCAACGTCTGCGCGAGGCATGGGCCCTCGCGGCGCTCTCCCAGGGCTCGGAAGCCGAGGTCGAGCGGGAGTTGACGGCGCTAGCGGAGGAGGGGGCGCCAGCGGCCATCGTGAAGGAGCTTCGTGGGCGACTCGAAAACCTGCGACTCGAACAGGGCAAGACGCTGCTGGCCAAGGGGGCGGTGGAAGACGCGCTTCGAATGCTGCAGAGCATCCGGGAGCCAGGGCTCACCGCGGAACCTCTCGGACCGCTGCTGTCGCAGGCCTATCTTCGCCGCGCCCGGGGCTGCTCCGCACGCGCGCTCCACTGTCGGGCCCAGGCGCTCAAGCTCGCAGTGGAGGCGGACCCGAGCGAGGCGGCACGGGTGGAACTCGCGAGCTTTCGCTCTGGGGAAGTCGCTCGATTGAAGAGGGTGGCTCACGCCTCCGGGGCCCTGGGCCCCTCTCTGCGCGCCGTCCACGACGCAGAGGCGGAAGCGAGCGTATTGCTCTCCACATTCGACGGAGATGCCGAACTGGCCAAGACGCGAGGTGACCTGCTCCGGCGACGTGAGGACCTGCTGCGCAACCGACTGCCCCTGGGAGAGCCGGTCGAGGTCACGCAGGCCCTGCTGGGACCCTCGGGACTGGCGGAGAAACGCCCTGGCGTCTTCTCCGTGCGCGAGGCGCCCCCTGGCACGCTGGTCCACCTCTTCATGGGACAGGGCATGACGCGGGGAATCCATGTCACCGCCGTGGAGCACGGACGCGAAGCCCTGTCCACGGAGGCACTGCAACAGGTGGCGCGGCGCCTCACGGGACAGACGTTCGCTGCGAAAGACCTGGGACGCACCGGGAGCGGTGTGGCGCATGTCCAGGTTCGTCTGGGACCGCATTCCGCATTGCTGGGTTGGCAGAATGGCACGCTCGTCGAGGCGCTCATTGGAAAGGTGGAGCCATGAGACCGGGGAGGCGACTGCTGGTCATGGTGGCGGTTGTGCTGGGCGTCGCTGCCACCCGCGTCGCGTGGGCGCATCCGGGGCGGACGAATAGCGCGGGCTGTCACAACAACCGGCGCACGGGTGACTATCACTGTCATGGGGGTGGGGGCTATTCCGGAGGGTGGAATGAGCCGGCGGTACAACCCACTCGGCTCCAGGTCGTGGCCATTCCGCGCGCACGCGTCTGGATCAACGATACCTACGTGGGGCTGTCCCCGACTCGGCCCTTCAAGGTGGATGGGGGGCAGGTGAAGGTCAGGCTCGAGCATGCGGCGCTCGGTGTGCATGAGACGACGGCGAATGTCTCCGAGGGGAAGACGACGGAGCTGACGGTGAGGTGGTGAGGTGGCAGCCAACTCGCACCCGCCTGCACCGATGCTCTGACTGTCCGAGCTTGCGCTTCACATGAGCATCTAGAGCCGCCTGCTTGAGAAAGCGAAGCGTTTGGTGAAGAGCCCGCTTGTCGGGCTCATCTGATGGTCGACTAGGAGCAAAAATGCCGTCGTCGTCTCCCTTTATCGGTCTGACTGGGCTGGGCCTGGAGCCCACGCTAGATGATCTGGTCAGCGAACTGAGCCCGAGCGCATTGTCTGCACTCCTCAAGTCTCCCATGAAGTCTGTAAAGGCGGCTCGGCAACATGTCGCGGCGCTCGGCGATGCGGAGCGAAAAGCGCTTCTCGGCGTTGCTCAGCGACTTGTATCTGGTAGTCGTATCGACAAGGAGATCCTGGAAGAAATCGCGGAGTCTCATGCCGTTGTCTTCTCGAAATCGACCCCTTGCGATGTGATCGTGTTCCACCTGGTTGAGAAGCTGGGGCTCGCCAAGGTGGACCCCCTCATCGAGCGTGCGCTCAAGCCGGGCCTCATCGAGTTCTTCGGAACGTTCGGTGCTTACTCCGCTCCCAAACTCGACCTTGGAAAGGTGGACGCGAACACCTTTGGTACCGCCCTGGAAAAGCACCTGCAGTCGCAGCTTTCCGAGAACAAGAAGGAAGAGCGCAAGGTCAAGGTCCGCATCGAGCACCGCAATGAGCAGCTTCTCGTCGTCGTCTACTTCGAGCGCCCCAACAAGGACGGCCGGGAAATCACAGCGAAGAAACAGCTGAGACTTGCATCGTTCAAGCGAGGGGCCGGGTCGACGTACTTCCGGTTATCCCCCGACAAAGAGAGCACATTGCTAACCCTGCGCACGCCTACCCAGAAGCTCGCAAGTGGAATTCGGGGTGCTTTGGGCGCCGTGCTGTGGGGGAACTCGAATGCAATCCCTGACGCGGCTGCCCGTGCGTACAACTTGGAGGTCTTCAAGAATCCTGAATTCTCGATGCCGACGGTTCCCGTTCATGGATTCGAGGTCGTGGGCGTACGCTTGCAGCAGATAGAGGTCCTGGCCGCAACTGGAAATCTCCTCAGGGTGACCGCTACGTCCAGGGAACATGATGCCTTGACGGACTTCCGCAAGCTTTCCAAGGAGGCAAGGGCATTTACGAAGGAGGTGCAGGTACGAGCCGTCGATGTGCGTATCTCTTATCTTGGCGAGGGAAGCAGGATCAGGGTCGCAGGTGCCTTGCTCAGGCCCGATGCCATCCACATGCGAGAGGAGCACTTCCTGCTTGTGGACTCGCACCTACGGGCCTGGGGGGTAACCGGTGCTACAAGCGTCTGATCGCCTGCTGAGCATCGTCCTGGCAACCGGGATGGACCGTGTGCGCTATTCAGCCGCACCGGAGGCCTTTGAGGAACTCGTGTCAGCCGGGGCAGTTACACTGCTCGACAGTTCAGTGCCGGCCAATGACGACGAGGATGCGATGCAGGGGCTCAGTTCCGACGACACCAGGTTCGTTCAGGTGGACGCGCGACAGGTGCTCCGGGAATCTGTCGGGCGCTCCAACTTCACTCTGGGTGCTGTCACCCAGGGCTTTGTTGAGCTTTGCCGTGCCGACCTGCCTGCCGGTTGCGCCGTCTACTTCCTCTTGAGGAACTCGACGGCGCTCTATGCAATCCGCGCCCTCTCAAAAGCACCGGCCCTCATCGTCCTACACGTCAACGATGACATCGTGGACGACGATGAAAACGTATTCCTGCATCCACTCGGAGTGCATGCAGCCCGCCTACGTACCCTGGAGTCCCTCCTTGCCCCTGCCTCGCTCTCTGCTCTGGTCGAGATGCTGCATGCGGCTTTTTCCGCATCGACCACCGCGTTGGGGGCTGCTCCCTCGCCTGACCTCGTTCCGCTGATAGATCAAGGCAAGCGCGAGCGTTCTGAGGCCGACCCCTGGCTACTCCCGGACTATGCGTCTACGAGCAAGGAGAACCTCTTCGAGCAAGCGACAGCTCGCGTGCTACATCCAATGTTCCAGTGGCATCTCCCGCTTGGAATCGCCTTCTCAGGACGGACCGTCCCAGACGGAGTCGTATTTCAGAGTTCTTTCTCTGCGTCGCAAGGTCATCCGGAGGTCGCGCACTACGATTGCAAGTCGAAGTCGAAGAATTCATACGACCTGGCGCCTGGCGATGGAGACCAACAAGAACGCTATCTCGAAATTCAGAGGCAGTTGGAGAGCGAGCGCGGGTGGAAGGGGCGTGGTGTGCTGATGTTTACGCCTGATGTGGAGCGCAAGGTCATTGACGATAAGACCCAAAAAGACGCCTGGTCGCGAGTCTTGGCCGATAACCGCGAACTCATCTTCATTCCTGCTCGAGTAACACTCCGCTGGTGGGAGCTTCAGCAACTGGAGTCCCCATGGCAGCTAAAGGCATTTGTCTCTCCCTCGCTGATCTGGTCTGCACTGTTCGATGGCTTCCTGCAGGGCGTCACTTCAGCTGTCTCCCGGCGACTACTCCCTGTTCTTCGAAGCACTCCGCGCCTGCTGGACGTGGCAGCGGCGGAATTGATCTGGCTCTCTGGTCTGCACGGGTTCCCCGGCGACGTAGACGCAGTGGCAGAGAGCCTCCAAGCCACGGACCCGGAGAGCCTCATTCAGGAGAAGCTGAGGCTGCCCACCTTGATGACCAGGTACGTCGAGGCCTTGTCGCTGAAGGGCGCGACCCTCGAATCGATTGCCAGCGCGACCGGCCTTCAACCCGCTGGAGTCGAGTACCTGCTGCGCAGCAAGAAACTGACGAGCCGGGTGAGCATGGGTGCGGGTCACTATCTGAGCGAGAGCTACTCGCGCCTCCTCTCCCAGTTGGACAAAGAGGGCAAAGGAGCAGGTGGATAGCCTGTCTTAATCCAGGAATCTGCGAAGCCAGCGGCGCTCGAAAGCCTCATCGATGAGCCACGGCGTTCGCTCCTGGTAGAGGTGAGGTTCGAGCTCCTGGGCGAGCGCGCGGTAGGGAGCCATGTCCTCCTGGGCGGTTGCATCACCCGCCAGTGGCCACTCGCCCAGGCGTAGGAGAAGGCGTTCGTCATTCAGGGTTTGGAGTGAAACGCTGGAGGGGAGTCGCTGACGGAGGGCCTCGGTGCCGCCCAACTGGCCCAGCAGCGGCTGGCCAAGGAAGGTGAGCCAATAGGCCCCACGGGCTCTTGTGCCGATGGAGCGGGCCGTGGGGCGGAGGTTGTAGGCGTCCAGGCCCGGATACCGGAGGCTGAGTTCCTGGATGGCTTGCCTGGCGCCAGCGCGAAGTCCACCAGGAGAGACGAAGGCAGGGCTGACGTAGCCAAAACTCCAGGGCAGTTCTGACGCCAGGGCGAGTGCCAGGTCCCGTACGTGGTCAGGACCGTGCTCCAGCAAGAACTCCGTGGGCAGGGTGAACGCCGCTGCGCTGACGGCTTCCTCGTGGCTCTGCCATGCCGGGGCGTCCAGCCACTTGCCCGTGTACTCGAAGCCATGGGCGCCTACCTCGGTGTGGCTCTCCTGCAGGCGCGCTTCGCTTCCGTTGGGCCAGGGCGTTTCGAGCAGTTCCTTGCGGACGGACTCCCAACCCGCGTCGTCCAGGGGAGCCCACTCACCATCGGGCATGGCGTACCAGGCAAGCGCCTGTGCGGGGACTGCACGACGGTAGGTCTGCACAGCCCGCCACAGGCCCGCGGCCACGTCTCCGTGGGAGCGCCTCATGAAGAAGCAGAAGAGCAGGCCATCACGAAGCACCACCCGACCTCGGGTGTCGTGGATGCGGAATGAGGGAAGCGGCGTGGTCACCGGAAGACTCCCGTCGGAGAGAGGATGACTGCCTTGCAGCCCAGCGCTTCCGTGTAGATGGTCCCTTGGTCAGACCCGGCAAAGGCGCTCTTCTGGCCATACCGTGTCCATTGGGGCTGCTTGCCTTCGAGGCAGGGGAATTTGAAGTCGAAGACACGGCACGCAAGAGGCTGGTTGTCCCTGCCATGGAGGACGATGTCAGGCTTGATTGTTCGCCACAGGCCTTCAGTGCATCCGCTGGCCAGCAGCCGTTTCTCCTCTTTGCGGCTCACGCTCTCCAACAGGTGAGTCTGCCGGTAGAAGCGGTAACGAGGCTCGATGCTGTAGAGGTCACTCCACTCCTCGTCCAGTACCCTGCGGGCGCATTCCAGCGCCACGGCATGCTTCTCACGGCCCAACGCCGCGGCGCGTGTCATGGATTCGAGGCACCCGTCTACCTCCACCTCGACCTCCTCGAAGCATTCGTCATCGTTGGGACGCCGGCCTCCAAACCAGCGGCGATTGACCTCCAGGTCGGCCTGGACGGCGCATTCCACGAGTCGCCGTTCCAGCTCGTCCTGAGGCTCCGTGTCGTGGAGCGCGAGAGCTGCTACGACGGGAGCGCCGCGTGAGGCAGCAGAAGCAACGGAGAGGGCCCGGGATGCAGCTTGTGTCCCAGCAACCTCCGCGCAGGCGGCGGGGTTCCTGGCGCAATGGGTGGAGTAGGTATCCAACTGCAAGTCCCGCCGCGAGGAGGCGCCGGGTTGCGACGGGACCGTGGCGCAGGCCGTCAGCAATGCGCTGGCGAAGAGCAGGAAGCCGCGCTGCGAGAACAAGGGAACACCTGGAGAGAGAAGGGAGCTTTTGAAGCGAGGATGCACCGCTTGCCCGGATACTGGCATGTGTCAGGCGTCGGCAGGGTCCACGCGGGAGAGGAGCTGGACTCCGTCGCACATGGGGCAGAAGGAGGTGAAGCCCTCCAGCTCCGCGTCCGGCGGCATGTCCGGGAAGCGGAACCTTGCCATGACGCTCGGCGGGTCGAAGGCCTCGCTCCAGCCGCACTTGTCACACGGGGCGATGTGCCAGTCCCCGCGCTCCTGGAGGTACCGAGGCGTGACGTGGAGCGGGTGATACAGGCCCGCGCCGCTCAGGAAGCGGAGCTCCTCGCCCTGATGGATGTCCTGGAGCCCATGGGGCGCGTTGAGCAGGCGGGCGACGTAGACCCACGTGTCGCCGGAGTGCTGGCGTTGGAACTCCTCCTGGGAGAGCTGCGTCTGCCCGGGGCGATAGAGCGCCCGCCGCGACGGCCCCCGCTCCGCGCGCAGGACGCGGACCCAGCACAGCTCGGGCCGGCGGCCTGTCCGTCGGGGCTCTCCGTCATGCACCAGCACCTCCAGGTCATTCGGGTGGCTCTCGTGGAAGCGGCCCTGGAGGTGCGGGTCCTCGCGCCAGGGGGAGGCAGGGTCGGGCTGGGGTCCGAAGTGGACGAGCCAGCTGGGTGTGGCCGGCAGGCCTCGCGCGGTGACCTCCTCCGCCGTGAGCGGACGGAGTGGGAAGCCCATCGGCAGGCGCACGGTGACGCCCGGGCGCTCCGCGAGCTCCGTCACGCTCTCACGGTCTCCCTTGGCGGACAGGCCCGCGTCGGGGTCGACGTACACGTATCCGAGGAAGCGCTCCTGGAACTCCCACGGCAGCTGCATCCAGACCCAGCATCCCCAGGGGATGGGACCTGACGGACCGGCCTTCGGGACGGGCGCTGCCGTCTTCGGGGTGTCCAAGGGCTCGGGCGTGCGCGGAGCGGGCGTGCCACGAAGCTTCTTGCGGAGCCAGTCGAACATGCCTCCATTTTGCCACTCCTCTCATGTGGCCGCATGCGGGCCTTCCCGCGGCATCGAGAAGTCGGGCCCATCCCGCGGGGCCGTGGAGTAGCCTCCCGCCGACCATGAGCAACAAACGCAACCCGGTTGCCGGAGCTGGAAGGGGCGTCTGGTTCCTCCTGGGGCTGGTTCCCTGGCTTGTCGGCGCGGCTCCCGTGCCGCCGGAGCCCGCGGAGCAACTGGTGGGAGTCTGGGGCAGCGAGCGCGTCCTCGGGCCACAGGTCCGTGGGGAGTTGACGCTGGTGCGAAGTGAGGGCGCCTGGCGCGCACGCATCGCGGGCTTCGAAGTCCCCGCCCGGATGGACGGCAGGAAGGTCTCCGTTGTCTTCCCGGGAGGCCAGGGCGAGCTCCGGGGGACGCTGGCGGAGGACGGCCGGCGCATCACCGGTCATTGGATTCAGCCGCGCGTCCTGATGAGCGGCATGAAGTTCGCCACGCCGGTGGAGCTGCGCGCGCTCCAGGCGGACGTCTGGCGCGGCGAGGTGGCGCCCCTGGAGGACCGGTTCTCGCTCTACCTCGTGGTCCGGAAGCAGCCGGACGGCTCCGTGAGCGCGTTCATCCGCAACCCGGAACGGAACTTCGGCAACCGGATGCTGTTCCGGGTCGGCCTCCAGGGCGGCGCCGTCCGTCTCACGCCCACGACAGGGAATGTGCAGCTGGAGGGCACGTTCGACGCGCAAGCCGGGCGGCTGTCACTGCGCCTGCCGTCCATGGACACGACGTTCGACTTCACCCGCAGGGAGCGGACCCAGGCCGTGGGACTCCATCCCCGCACACCCGCGCCGGGCCCCTACGTCTACCAACGGCCCATCGCGGAGGAGGACGGCTGGGCGACGGCCTCCCTCGCCGAGGTCGGCATGGACGTCCAGCCCATCCGCCAGCTCGTGCAGCGCATCCTCGACCAGGAGCCCGGCCCGGAGTCCGCGCCCGCCATCCAGGGGCTGCTCGTCGCACGGCACGGGAAGCTGGTGGTGGAGGAGTACTTCCAGGGCTTCGACAAGGAGCGCCCCCATGACCTGCGCTCCGCGGCGAAGTCCTACGCCTCCGTGATGATTGGCATCGCGCTGGACCAGGGCGCACCCTTCACCGTGGACACGCCGGTCCTCTCGCTGTTCCCCGAGTACAAGGGGCGGCTTGCGAACCTGGACGCGCGCAAGCGCAAGCTCACCGTCGCGCACCTGATGACCATGTCGACGGGGCTGGCCTGCGACGACGATGACCCGGCCTCACCTGGAAACGAGGACCGGCTCGAGGACGACGTACCGGACTGGTACAGGTACACGCTGGAGCTGCCGATGGTGCGCGAGCCCGGCGAGAAGGCCGTGTACTGCTCGGCGAACATCAACCTGCTGGGCGGCGTCCTGCGCAACGCCACGCGCATGTGGATTCCGGAGTTCTTCGAGAAGAACCTCGCCACGCCCCTCCAGATGCGCGGCTACCACCTCGACCTGATGCCCACGGGCGAGCAGTACCTGGGCGGTGGCATCTACATGCGCCCGCGCGACGCGCTCAAGCTCGGGCAGCTCTACCTCTCCGGAGGCACGTGGAACGGGCGGCGCGTGGTGAGCCAGCGCTGGGTCGAGCGCTCCACGGCCAACCACGCGACGATGGGGGACGGGCGGACGTATGGCTATACATGGTGGCGCCATGAGCTCCGCGTCGGCGACCGCGTGTACTCGGAATACGAGGCCAGCGGAAACGGGGGCCAGCTGGTGATGGTCGTCCCCGAGCTCGACCTCGTCGTGATGTTCACCGCGGGCAACTACAACCACGTGGCCCTCTGGAGGAAGTTCCGGGAGGAGCTCCTGCCCCGGTTCATCCTCGGCGCTGTCACCTCGAAGTGAGAGGCGGTGCGCCGCGAGGCGGGATGGGGGCGCGGTACCGGCGTCCCCAGAAGACGAAGAGCGCGAGCGCGACGAGCAGGAAGTTGAAGGGGGTATTCGCGGCCTCGCCGCGCTGGACGACCCACAGGCCGGCGGGAAGAGCTTTGGACGGCTTCGCGCTGCCGCAGGAGGTCGTGCGAAGCCGCAGCCGTCGGGCTCCAGGCGGGGCCAGGCGTCTGGTCGCTTCCGTGGGCCTGGAGGATTTCCGGGACTGTGCATGCCCCGTGCGTCCCGACTCCCTGCCACGAACGCTGGTACGGCCTTTGTAATTGCCAGGCACCGGGGGCGCTGAAGCGAGGGCTTCGGGAAATGCGCAACCCAGGTGCAGTAGCAAATGGCAAAGGATTGGGAAATGTCGGGGATGAAGGTGTGGCGGCGGATGCGCACGGGCGCGGGATGGCTGGCGGGGTTGATGCTCTTGACCCACTGCGGTGGAGCGGAGGAGGCGGTGAAGGACGCGCCGCCGCTGGCAGAGGACACGGCGCGGAAGGCGGCGGAGCTGGACTCGTGCGAGGCGGTGGTCCAGGTGGAGGAGCTGGAGGTCGTGGCCACGGAGGACACCTACGTGTCCGCGGCGATTCCGGGCGCGACGTACGGCGGGCTCGACAAGGTCATCGTGGATGGTGACCCGCAGTCGGAGGTCTACCTGAAGTTCAACGTCACCCATGGCCAGCTCCAGGGGGGCACCATCGTCCGGGCGAGGCTCCAGCTGTACGCCGTCGACGGCACCACCGACGGCCCGGAGCTCTACCGCGCGGGCACGGAGTGGAGCGAGGAGACGCTGAGCTGGAACACCCGTCCGGGATGGATTGTGAAGCTGGGGGACGTGGGCGCCATCAACACCAGCACCCGCGCCGAGTACGACCTGACGCAGGTGGTGACGGAACCTGGCACGTACGGCTTCATGCTGAAGCCCGCGAGCGGCGATGGCGCGGACTTCCTCTCCTCGGAGGCCGGCAGGCCGCACCTGATGCCGCAGCTGGCACTCACCGTGGCGAAGAGCGTGTGCTCGCGCCGGGGCACGGGAGGTGACGTCTCGTGGACCTGGATGCGTGGCGGGGAGGGCTACCAGTTGACGGATGGCCGCCTCGCCACCGCCGCTGACGGCAGCTTCGTCAGCCTCGCGAGCTTCAGCACGCGTGGCAACTTCGGTGGGCAGGACTTCACCACTCCCCACAGCTTCGTGCTGGCGAAGTACGGCCCGGATGGAGCGCACCAGTGGTCTCGGGCCTACGTCCCCTTCGCGCCCTACGTGCGCGTCCACGCGATGAACCTCACCCTCACCCCGCTGGGGAACATCCTCGTGGTGGGCAACTACCAGGGCGCGCCCGACTTCGGCGGCGGGCCCCTGCCCGCGGTGGACGATGAGGACAACGTGGGGTTCTTCATGGCCAAGTACTCGCCGAACGGCACCTTCGTGTGGGCCCGGGGCTTCGTCCCGACGGGTCCCGCCACGGCGGAGCTCAGTGCCCTCGGCCACGAAGTCACCAGCGACGCCAATGGCAGCCTCATCGTCGCCGGCACCTTCGTCGGCCAGCTGAACCTGGGCGGAGACACCTTCACGTCCGGAGACAACTACTCCAAGAACGGCATGTTCCTCGCGAAGTTCTCCTGGGAAGGCCACCACCTGTGGTCGCTGGCCGTCCCGGCGGGCAGCAGCGACCCCTGGTATGACAGCGTCGACCCCTCGGACATCCTGACGGACGCGAACGGCCGCATCTTCGTGGGCGGGAGCGCAGGCACGGGCCGCCTGGGTGCCACCGCCAGCTCGACGCCCTTCGTCGCCGCCTACAGCCCGGAGGGCGGGCTGCTCTGGTCCCGCGCCTTCAATGGCGCGACCGGGAACGCAGGCTCTCTCGCGCTCATGCCTGGGGGCGCCATTGCCTTCGGCGGCGGCTTCATCGGTTCCTTCAGCTTCGCGGGGGCCACCATCACCAGCGCCGCGGATGGCAGCGGCCAGCCCTCCGCGGACGCGCTCCTCGGGGTGCTGACGGCCTCGGGCGGCGACACCTGGGTGCGGCGGTATGGCGCGGAGCGGAATGAGGGCTTCCGCCGCATCGGCACCGATGCCTCGGGGAACCTCTCGGTCCTCGCGCAGTCCAACGGTCCGTTCGACCTGGGCGGCGGGCCACTGGGACACCCGACGGAGTCCCGCACCTTCGCGGCCCGCTTCACCTCCACGGGGACGCACGTCTGGTCGCGCATGCTGGACCCCGACCTGCGCGCACTGGGGCTGGGCGCCACGCCGGATGGGGGCACGCTGCTGACGGGCTTCGCCCACGACCCCGTGACGGTCAACGGCCAGGAGTACCTCCCGCCAGGGGGGAGCGACGAGCTGTTCTTCCTGCGCTTCGCGCCGTAGCAGTTCGCGGATGACGTGATGGGGAGGCCGGGTGCCGGTGGGCGCCCGGCCTCTTTCGTTTCCGGCGACGCGGCGCCGATTTTCCTGGGGCGGGAAAAGGGCTCCCACCTCTTCCATTTGAGAGAAGCCCGAGTCACCCCAACCGCCCCCGCTCTACCCCGAGGTCCCCCATGGGAGTCCAGTCCCCGAATGCCCCCTCCAGCTCCGGAGCCCTTGCGGCGCAAGAGGCCGCGCGCCGTGCCGCGGAGGAGGCGGCCCGCCGCGCCGCCGAGGCCGCGGCGCGCCGTGCCGCGGAAGAGGCCGCGAAGAGGGCCGCGGCGGAGGCCGCCCTTCGCCAGGCGGCCTCGAATGCACGTGACGTGTCCCGGTTCGAGCCCGGCTCCGCGCGGCCCCAGGGCCCCGCGCTGGGGGCGGGACAGGCCGCCCCGTCGTCGTCCCTGCTGACGGAGGATACCGGCGACGCCCAGGCCAACTGCCTGGACCAGGCGGCGGACTGGCTGGCCAATACGACGCCGGAGCTGCGCGCGCGGTCGGAGCTGGTCTTCCTGAAGGACACGCGCCCGGGCGCCGAGGGCCAGAGTGGCCACGTGGTGGTCCGCCAGGGGGAGCGCATCCTCGACCCCACCACGAACAAGAGCTACGCCAGCACCCAGGAGTACCTGAAGGCGAACCCGCAGTATCAGTCGGTGGGCACGCTCTCCGGCTCCAGGGCCGCGAAGATTTTCTCCACCGAGCCCGGCTCCCCGGAGCGCCAGAAGGCGCTGAGCGACGCGAAGGTCTCCCCGGAGCTGCAGCAGCTGATGGTGGCGGACCCCGGAGGCACCGGCGACACGAAGAAGAGTCCCAACGCGGAGTCGATGGCCGCCGCGGACAAGGACTACGAGGCGCTGCGCAAGGGCGCCCCCAGCAACTACCACCTCACCGTCACGCAGATGCTCAACGCGCATCCGGACGACAAGGACTACCAGGCCCAGCTCATCAGCCGGATGAAGGAGAGCACGACCGGTGGCGCCGTGCTGAACCAGGTGCTGAAGAGCCTGTACACGGTCAACCCCGAGACCCAGAGCCTCGGCGGCACGGACGAGGCCCGGGCGAAGCTCATCGGCGCGATGAACGCCGCCATCGAGGGGGGCACCCTCACGGAGTCCGACATCAACCAGCTGTCTCGCGGAGACATGCGGGAAATCTGGCAGGCCATCTCTCCGCAGCTGGGCGTGCGCGTCTCCGACGTGAATGGCACCGTCGAGCCGCTGAAGGCCCAGGCGGGCAGGGCCGACAAGACGCTGAACGCCGTCAAGGCGAAGGAGCAGGAGCTGGCGGAGCAGCTCGCCGCCTTCGGCCCCGCGCTCACCGAGGACCAGCGCAAGGCGTACGTGAAGGCCTTCCAGGACGACCCGAAGAACAAGAAGGTCTACGAAGAGCACCGGGCGGAGCTCACCAGGCTGGCGGAGCTGGTGGGCACGGACACCCAGGCGCTCCACGCCGCGGGCCAGAGCTCGCCCGAGGACGCCAAGTCCATCGCCCATTCGATATCGCTGCTCGGCAGCTCCCCGGACCACGCGAAGCAGGCGCTGTCGCTCGCCACCGAGCTCGCCAGGATTGACCCCGGCTCGAAGATTCTCGCCGAGCCCGAGGCGAAGAAGGGCGTGGCCGACGCGGTCAACCAGCTGGCCCTCAAGCTGATGATGGAGTCGGACAGTCCCCAGGCGGGACTCGACGAGCTCTTGAAGCAACTGGAGCCGCTCAAGATTTCCACCGAGCTCTTCAAGGGCCTCAAGGACACCAGGGGCGCTCTCGACGCCCTCAAGAATGGCGACTTCAACTTCGTGAAGAACCTGGCTGACGGCGCCAAGGACCCCGTCAGCCGGGGCATCGCGCGCGCCCTCATCGGCTTCGGCTCACTGGCCGCGTACAACGAGAGCCAGCAGAAGGGGGACGACTACCAGGAGAAGATGCTGAAGGAGCTGGGAGGGGCGTCGAGCGAGTTCAGCAACCTCGTCGCCGAGTCCGCGGCGTCGGCATCCGAGTCCGGCAAGTGGCTGAAGATGAACGTCGACACGCTCGGCGCCGAGAAGGTCGCCAGGTTCGCGGGCCGGCTGGCGCCGGCCGTGGGCGTCGGCGTCAGCATCCTCTCCTATGACCTGCACCGGAAGGCCAACGACGAGAACGGCAACGTCGGCCTGCGGATGGCCATGGCGGGCGACATCATCAGCGGCGCGGGCTCGCTCCTCGAGGTCTTCCCCGCGACGGCGCCCGTGGGCGCGCTCATCAGCGGTGTCGGCACCGTCGTCTCCGCCGCGGGCGAGCTCATCGACTGGTTCCTCAAGCGGGGCGAGGTCAAGGAGGACCAGCGCAAGTACCTGGAGGCTGCTGGCGTCTCCAAGGAGCTCATCAACGCCATGTCCAACGCGGAGGAGCAACACGTGAAGCTCCTCGTCGAGGACATGGGCATCCCGGCGGACCGGCTCCAGTCCGTGCTCACCGCGAGCCCGTGGCTGCTCAACGAAGAGGGGCCGGGGCTGGAGGGCATGGCCGCGCTGATGAAGCACCGCGGCCTCCAGGGCCCCGCGGCGGCGGACTTCCTGGAGAAGATGCAGAAGGCCGGGAGCGCCGAGGACATGAAGCGGGCGATGAACCAGTTCGGCACCGCCGTTCAGCAGTTCGCCGACCCCACCAAGCCCCTGAGCGAGCTCACCCCCGAGACGTGGAAGGCCATCATCAATCTCGCCGTGCAGGACGGGAACGGCAATCCCGCGCTGGGAGTGCTCGGCCAGGGTTGACCGCTCACCAGGCCAGGCCGCGTGCGCGAGCTGAATGCCGCACGCGGCCTGGTGCGCCACGGTGGGGGGCGTCGACGTGGGACGGCGCCCTCTCGCGCCGCTCATCCGTCAAGGAAGTCCTCCAGTGCCCGGGCCAGGGCGCTGGGGTCGACCGCGTGGGTCTGTCCCTCCAGCGTGCGGTGCCGCGCCTCGGGAATGGCCTGTGCCAGGGTCTGGATTGCCTCGCGCATCCAGGGCGGGCTCGCGCCTCCCTCCATGACGAGCGTCGCCGAGCGCACGGCCGGCACCTGCGCGAGCCGCTGCGCACCCCGGGCGGTGATGCGCAGGTCGTAGCCGAGCGTGTGGGCAAGCCGCTCGAGGCCGGCCCACATCGGTGATGTTCGCATCCGTGCGACGGCTGGCTCGGGCACCTGCATCACCTGGGTGAAATAGCGTTCGACGGCCTCCGCGCGACGTCCCTCCGCGGCAGCCGCGTCGAGCTGCGTCGCGAGGGCCTCGAAGGCCTTCGCCCGGCTCGCATCGAGGATGACCGGGGGCTCGTAGAGGGCGAGCTTGGGGATGGCGAGTCCCTTGACGGCGGCGTCGAGGGCGAGGAGGCCGCCGGACGAGTTGCCGAACACGAATGCGGACCCGCCGGCCGCGGTGATGAGCGCCGAGAGGTCCTGCACCTCCCGGTCGATTGCATGGGGGGCCATGTCCCCGCTGTCACCGCGCCCGCGCCGGTCGTAGCTCAGCACGGTGAAGCGATGCGCCAGCAGCGCCGCCAGCGGCGTGCCCGACGTCGGGGCCGTGCGGTCGCAGAACGCGCCTCCGACCAGGATGAGCGCGGGCCCCTTGCCCGTCTTCTCGTATGCGATGGACGTTCCGTCTGCGGACTGGACGCTTTCGAGCTTCATCGTGGCTCCTTTCAGGCAGAACCCGGGCGATAGCCATGGGTGCGGAACGGGACGCCGAGCTCGCGGCAGACTTCCGAGACGACCTCCGGCGCGTGGTAGTAGTTGCGCAGCCGCGCAATCCGGTCGCCGTCCACTTCGACGCGCACGACGGCATGCACTTCCTCCCCCGACCACCAGAGGAAGAGCGACTCGCCCCGGTGGGCACGGAGCTCACACCGCGGCGGGGCCACGAGTTCGAATCCACCCTCGGGGCAGCCGAAGAGCGTCCCCTGGAGCGATGACGCCCGGATGTCCTCGGCTCCGTACTCGACCTTGAACCCCGGATACTCCAGCGTCGCGGTATCGAGGAGGAGCGCGGTGAGACGCTCGAGGTCCCGCGCGTTGAAGGCGTCGCAGAAGGCATCGAGCACGGCTGGCGCCACGGGGGCCTCGCGTTCCGGTTCCGGTGCCGCCAGCCTGGCGCGCCCCCTGTGCAGGGCGGCCTTGATGGCTCCGGTCGTGGTGGAAAGCGCCTCTGCAACCTCCTCCAACGACAGGCCGAAGGCATCCTTGAGCACGACCGCGGCTCGCTCCTGGGGCGAAAGCTGGGCGAGCAGCGTCCCCGCGCCCTCACGCGTCGACCGGAGGTCTGCATGCGTCGCCGGGGCAGGGAGCTCGGGGTCGATGACGGCCGGAAGCTCGCGCGCCTGCCGCCTCTGGTTGAGCCAGAGGTTGGAGGCGACACGAAAGAGCCACGCCCGCGGATTGCGCGGCGGTGTGGCCATGAGGCCGAGACTCACGAACGCCCGGGCCAGCGTGTCCTGTGTCATGTCCTCGGCATCCCAGGGGCTGCGCGTCAGGTGCCGGCAATACCGGTAGAGGTCTGGCCGGAGCGGCTCGTACGTATCGAGGAAGCGGCGCCAGGACGCCTTGACGGCGTCACCCAGCGGGTCAGCGGGTGGAGTGCTCATGGCCAGAAGACACGCGACGGGTGGAAAAGGATACGGGCCAGGACGCCAATGATGGCCTCATTTGCGCGGAGGCCTCCTCCTTCGCTCTCCGATAGCGCCAGACGCGGCGGCCCGCAGGAGTCGGCGGAAGGTGGGGCATTCCAGGTGGCTCGGCGCGGGACACGCGGCGACGTGCCGCAGGCTGTCGCGAATGGCGCCCAGCTGGAGGAGCGTCCTGTCCAGCTCCTCCGCCTTGGCCGCGAGCATCCGCCGGTCGAGGCTCGGCCGCCCGTCTGGCCCGAACATGCGCGCTATCTCCTCGAGCGAGAATCCAGCGGAGCGCCCCATCGCAATCAGGGCCAGCCGTTCCAGCACGCCCGGGTCGAACAGGCGGCGCAGCCCCCGCCTGCCGATGGAGGAGATCAGCCCCTTCTCCTCATAGAACCGCAGCGTCGAGGCCGGAACGCCGGTCCGCCGCGCCACCTCGGTGATGTCCAGGTCTCCCATCCGCTTGACCTCAAGTCGACTTGAACTGGCACAGTGCGGTCTCCACTTCTTGAAGGCAAGTCAGCAGAAGGAGACGCACATGGCTGTCACCCACCAGGGCGATGACGCGCAGACGAAGCTTTGGAACGGCCTCGCCGGACGCGCCTGGGTCGATGCGCAGGACGTGCTCGACCACATGTTCAAGCCGTTCGAGGACCTGCTCGTCGAAGCGGTTTCCGCCGAAGCCGGGGGGAGGGTGCTCGACATCGGCTGCGGCACGGGCAGCACGACGCTCGCCGTCGCGCGGCGGCTCGGAGCGAGGGGCCGCTGCACCGGTATCGACATCTCGGAGCCGATGCTGGCCGCCGCCCGGGCCCGCGCCGAACGGGAGGGCACGCCGGCAAGCTTCATCCGCGCCAACGCACAGGTCCACGCGTTCGAGCCCGCGAGCTTCGACATGCTCATCTCGCGCTTCGGCGTCATGTTCTTCGACGACCCTGTCCGGGCTTTCGAGAACCTGCGGCATGCCGCGAGGCACGACGCCGAGCTCCAGTTCATCTCCTGGCGGAGTCCCGCGGAAAATCCGTTCATGACGACAGCCGAGCGCGCCGCGGCACCATTCCTGCCGGACCTGCCCGCCCGCCGGCCGGACGCGCCAGGACAGTTCGCCTTCGCCGACCGTGGCCGGGTCTCCTCCATCCTGGAGGAGAGCGGCTGGACGCGAATCGACCTCCAGCCGCTCGATGTCGCCTGCTCCCTGCCCGAGAAGGAGTTGGTCCGCTATCTGACCCGGCTCGGTCCCGTCGGCCTGTTCCTTCATGAGGCGGACGACCGGACTCGCGCGCAGGTCATCGGCGCGGTCCGCGCCGCCTTCGAGCCCTACGTACACGGAGAGGAAGTCCGCTTCACCGCTGCCTGCTGGAGGGTCAGCGCTCGAGCACCGTCCAGGTGATGGGCGAAGGCGGTGCGGGCTCAGGGGCGCCGGGCTCCTCCGGCGCAGTCGTGCAGCGTCCACCTCTGGGGCTCCGGGATGCCGGTGGGGTTTGGAGGCGCGTCTCCCATCATGCGCGCTCCTCGGTTGCGCGGGAGGTCGCGCTCGGCGCGAGCCGCCAGCCCCTGGCGCGCTCCTGCTCCTGCCAGAGCGCTGCGTAGACGCCGCGCTTCGCGAGCAATTCCTCGTGCGTGCCTGACTCCGCGACGCGCCCCTTGTCGAGCACGACGATGCGGTGCGCCCGCCGCACGGTGCGCAGGCGATGGGCAATCACGACGACCGTCTTCTTCTTGACCAGCTCGTCGATGGCGCGCTGGATTTCGGCCTCCGCCGACGCATCGACCGAGGCGGTCGCCTCGTCGAGGAGCACGATGGGCGCGTCCTTGAGGATGGCACGCGCGATGGACAGGCGCTGGCGCTCGCCACCCGAGAGGGTTCCGCCTCCTTCGCCGAGGACGGTGTCATAGCCGTTCGGCAAGGCGGTGATGAAGTCGTGGGCGCGCGCGGCCTTCGCTGCACGCTCGACCTCCTCGCGTGAGGCGTCGGGCCGCCCGACACGGAGGTTCTCGAGGATGCTCCCGGAGAAGAGGACGACGTCCTGGAACACCATCGCGATGTGCTGGTGCAGCTCCTCGAACGGCAGGTCGCGGATGTCGACGCCGCCGATGCGGATGGCACCCGGGCGCGGGAGGTCCCACAGGCGCGCCACGAGGTGGACCAGCGTCGACTTGCCCGAGCCCGAGGCGCCGACGAGCGCGGTGAGCGAGCGCTCGGGAAACGTCACCGAGACACTGTCGAGCACGGCCTCATCTTCGTACGCGAAGGACACGGAGTCGACCTGCACGTCGAACGTCCGGGGCGGTGCCGCTCTCGCGGACGGCTCCGCCAGCGGCTTCTCCGCGAGCAGCCGGTCGACGCGGCCGAGCGCGCGCTGAGATGCTCGAAGCAGGAGCAGCGCCACACCGAGGTCCGCGACCTGGCGCACGACGCCCACCGTCACGACAAGGAAGACGAGCAGCACCCCGGGTTCAATCCACCCGCGCAGCGCCAGTGCGCTTCCTGCGTACGCCACCGCGACGAAGCTCACCTCGACGACGAAGCCGAACACGGCGAGCAGCGGGGAGGGGAGGACATCGGCGCGGATGAGGGCGTCACGCAGGCGCTCCATGGCCTTCACGAAGCGCTGGTAGACCTCACCGTGCCGGCCGAACGCGCGAAGCACGGCGATGCCCTGCACGTATTCGACGACACGCGCGCTCACGTCCGCCGAGGCTTCGAGCACGGCTTCAATCTCACGCACGAAGATGGGCGTGGTCGCGGCCATCACGAGGAGCGCCACCGGTAGGGCAGCGAGGACGACGAGCCCCAGGCGCAAATCGAGAAAGCAGAGGCCGAGGCCGACCAGCATCGGCAGGGCGAAGCTCGACGTGAAGATGCCGATGGTGTGCGACCACACGTCCTCGACGAGCGCGACGTCGGTGGTGAGCACGCCCGCCAGCTCGCCGCTCCTGCGCTGCGTGAAGAACCCCATCGGCAAGCGTCGCAGGTGGTCGGCGGTGCGGATGCGCGCCTGCCCCATGAGCGTGTGCGCGGCGATGAAGATGTTGGACATCGCCCCACCCGAGAACGCAAGGCGCAGCAGCACCGAGAGCACGATGCCACCGGTAATCCACCACGTCAGGCGCATCGACAGCCGGTGCTCGAGCGCTTCGCGAACGAAGAAGAGGACCAGGGCGTAGGGCGCGGCAATCATGAGCGCTTCGGCAAAGGCGAGGAGCAGACCGCGCCGGAGACGTGCGTCCTTCCGGCCAGCGAGCCGCTCGCCGAGCATGAAGATTTCCCCGAGCATCACGCCACCCCCTGCGCGACAGCGGGTGTGCCCGGTTCTCCCAGCGACCAGTCGAGTGCTTCGGTGTGGCTGCGCCAGAGACGTTGGTACAACGCGCAGCGCGCGAGCAGCTCTTCGTGCGTACCCTGGTCGTTCACGCGGCCTCCGTCGAGGACGACGATGTGGTCGGCGGTGGAAATCGTCGACAGCCGGTGCGCGACGACGAGCACCGTCCGCCCCGCGCACAGCGTGGAGAGGGCTTCCTGGATGCGCGCTTCGTTCTCGGGGTCGGCGAATGCCGTCGCCTCGTCGAGCAGCAGCACCGGCGCATCCTTGAGGAGCGCGCGCGCGATGGACAGACGCTGTTTCTCTCCCCCTGAGAGGCGTGCGCCGCGCTCACCGAGCAGCGTGTCGTACTTCCTGGGGAGCGCCTGGATGAAGTCGTATGCACGCGCGGCGCGACACGCGGCGTCGAGCTGCGCATCGGTGGCATCGGACCGGGCGAGTCGCAGGTTCTCGCGAATGGTGCCGTGAAAGAGGAACACGTCCTGGAACACCATCGAGACGTGCGAGAGCAGCTCGTCGAGCGGCAGCGCGCGCACGTCGACGCCGCCGAGCTCGACCGCGCCGTTCGTCGCCTCCCATAACCGGGGCACGAGGCGCACGAGCGTCGTCTTGCCCGCGCCCGAGGGGCCGACCAGCGCGGTGACCTTGCCCGCTGGCGCTTCGAAGGAGACATCGTGGAGGACCTCGGGTCCGCCGTCCTCGTAGCGGAAGCCGACGCCACGGAACGCGACGCCCTCATGCGCGGGCCGTGCGGCGCTCGCGGGAGTCTCGAGGTCCGGCGCGGCGAGGATGGCCTGGATGCGCGCGTTGCCCGCCTGGATGCGGTCGACGTTGCCCCATGCGAACATCAACCGCATCATCGACATGAGGAGCTGTGGCCCGAGCACGAGGAAGAGCACGAGCGACTCGAGCGGAAGCGTGCCACGCGTGTAGAGCCATCCGCCCATGGGCACGAGGACGACAAGGCTGGAGCCGATGAGCGCGCCGAACGCGCCGTAGCCGCGGCCGTTGGTGCGCATGAACCCCTCCATCCAGGCGAGCCCCTCTTCGATGGAGCGCGAGAGGTCGCCGAAGCGCTGCGCGGACAGGCCGAACGTCTTGATGACGTGGATGCCTCGCAGGTATTCGAGCAGCGAGCCGTTCATGCGGCTCTGGATTTCATTCCACTTCTCATGCGCCTTGCCGACGTCGCGCATGGCGACAGCCATTGCCGCGAAGGCGAGCGGCGCCATCACCAGGCTGGCGAGGGCCATGCGCCAGTCGACCCACAGGAGGGCAACGGCCGTCGCGAGCGGGACGACGAGCGCGGTGACCGCATCCGGGAAGTGATGCGCGACGAACGCCTCGATTTGATTCACGTCGTCCAGCAGCGTCTTCTTCAGCTCCCCGGCGCCGCGACGGCTGAAGAACGAGAGCGGGACGGCGCCGAGCTTCTTCGCGAGCCGCAGGCGCAGCTCATGAAGGATGCGGTACGCGGCGACGTGCGCCAGCATGTTGGCGGCGGCGACGAGGACGTAGCGCAACACGAGCGCGCCCGCGGCGACGAGCGCGAGCGAGCGAACCGCTCCGAGGTCCGGCGGCGTCGCGTAGAGAGAGGTGGCCATGCGCGCGACGACGAAGAACGGCACCAGCGCGAGGGCTGCCGCCAACGTCGACGCGAGCGCGGCTGTGGCGACGAGCGGCCCCTGGAACCCGAGGAGCGCCCCGAGGCCCTCGAGCGAGCGCTCCTCGGCCGGCGCGGCGGGGATGTCGGCACTCATTCCCGCCTCCCTCTGTAGGTGACGATGCGATTCAGTCGTGTGATGTGCCCGTGGCTCGGCCCTTCCGTCCATGCCGAGCCGGCCGACGCGCGCTGCGGGAAGCGTTCACCAGGTTCCATGCCACCGAGGAAACCCTTGGGACGGGTCCCGGGGATTGGATCTTTTTACCCGCGGACCGAGACGTGGTCGGTGCCCGCGATGCGCGCCGCGAGGTATTCGCGCGGGCTCGAGCTGGCGAACGACCTGAACTCGCGAAGGAAGTGGGCCTGGTCGAAGTAGCCGTGCTCGGCGGCCAACACGGCGCCACGCATGGCGCCCTGCTCGAGGTCGCGTAGCGCCGCTCGAAACCGTCGGACACGCCAGAACGTCTTCGGACTCAAGCCGACTTCCTCGCGGAACAGGGCCAGGAGGCGCTTCGGAGAGAGTCCCGTCCGTCGATTGACTTCAGCGACCGACGTGAGGTCGGGTTCCTCGAATGCGTCCAGCGCGGCACGAAGCGCGGGACTCGGCTCGAAGGGGCGGCGCAGCCGGCGCAGGAGGTACTCTTCCAGCAGCTGCACCCGCTCGAGCGGTGAGGGCGTCTCCATCAGCCGCTCGCGCAGCGAGCAGGCCGACGGGCCCCACAGCGCCTCCAGCGCGACGGTCTGCTCAGCGACCGCGTCGGCGGGCACGCCGAAGAAGGGGTGAGCGCCACCGGGCTTGAAGTGGACGCCGACGGTCGAGCCCATCGTGGTGCCGATGAGCAGCGGGCTGCTTCGAGCGCCGCACAGAATCGCGCCGGGCGCGTCGGCGGCCTCGGTCGTGTGCTCGCCGGAGTAGACGCGCACCGGGGTCTCACCGAGCTGGACGACGAGGGAGTGCGTGCCCGACGGCAGCACACGCTCTCGCGGCGCCTGCGCGACGTAGCTGCCGGAGACCCAGAAGTAGTCCACGAACGCGTCGAGAGGTGCCTTGGGGCGGTAGAAGGCGTGGGTCATGACGCGTGTTTGCAGCTCTGGCAGACGCGCATCATGCGAACCCTTCGCATGCTGCTCAAGGCCCGCCGCCGTGTTCGGCGCAACCTGGCGCACCTGGTTCGGAAATATGTCTTGACGGGTATATGCCCGGATGGGTATATATCTCGCGTGGAATCATCTTTCGCCATCATCGCCGAGCCCAACCGACGGGCCATCTTGAGCCTGCTGCTCTCGTCCGAGCGCTCCGTGGGAGAGCTCGAGCAAGAGCTTCAACTGTCGCAGCCGTCCGTCTCCAAGCACCTGCGAGTGCTGCGAGAGGCCGGGTTCGTGGAGTCACGAATCGAAGCGCAGCGGCGGCTCTATCGACTGAGACCGGAGCCGCTCATGGAGCTCGACGCCTGGCTCGTTCCCTTCCGGCGCTTCTGGTCGAAGCACATCGATGCGCTGGAGCAACACCTCGACAAGATGGATGAGGCGCCCCCTGTGAAAGGAAGGAAGAAACATGAGCAGCCGTGAGCAATACGCGCCAGGTGCCGCTGCTGGCGCCGAGGTTCGAAAAGAGGGAGAGAAGTGGACGCTCGTGCTCGTGCGCGACCTCCGCCACCCTCCTGAGAAGGTCTGGAAGGCGATCACGGAGCCCGAGCATCTGCGCGAGTGGGCTCCGTTCGATGCCGACCGGAACCTCGGCACCGTGGGCACCGCGAAGCTCTCGACAGTGGGGGCGCCGAAGCCTGTTGTCGCCGAGAGCCGGGTGAAGCGGGCCGACGCGCCCAGGGTGCTCGAGCTCAGCTGGGGGGAGCAGGACATGCGCTGGGAGCTGGAGCCGCAGGGAAGCGGCACCCGGCTCACGCTCTGGCACAACATCGAGCGCGGCTTCATCTCGTGGGGCGCCGCGGGCTGGCACATCTGCTTCGACGTTCTCGAGCGGTTCCTCGCGGGCGAGTCGATTGGGCGCATCGTCGGTGGCGACGCGGTGAAGTTCGACGGCTGGCAGCGATTGACCGCCGAGTACGCAAAGCAGTTCGGTGTTGAGCCCCCTGGTTGGTAGTCCACCGCCCCGAAGCGTTGAAGGAAGAACCCATGGAATCGACCCTGCAGAAGCCGGCCCTCGTCGCAGTCAGCACTCCCCCCAAGGCCATGGCCATCGGCTATTGGCTCATCACCGCGCTCTTCTGCCTGCAGATGGGCTTCACCGCCTACGCGCAGCTGAGCCTGCCGCAGGTGGCGGAGGTGTTCACGCACCTTGGCTTCCCCGACTACTTCCGGGTGGAGCTCTCGTGGGCCAAGTTCCTCGGCGTGGTGCTGCTGCTCGCGCCGGTGCCGGCGCGGCTGAAGGAGTGGGCCTACGCTGGCTTCGCCATCAACATCGGCTCGGCGCTCATCGCCCACTTCGCGGTGAAGGCGGGTCCGGAGGTGTGGAGCTGGGCGGCGGGCACCGGCGTGCTCTGGGGGCTCTCGTACGTCCTCTGGCGGCGCCTGCAGGCCACGCCGGCGAGCGCCTGACCGCGCACTGCACCTTCGCAGCCGTTCGGAGCTGAAATCAGTTGCGAGAGTTGGAGCTGTCCATGAAGAAGCCCGCCGCGGTGGAATCTGCGTCTGTGTTGATTGACGAGAAGATCAAGGAGCTTGGGGACTGGCGCGGAAAGACGCTCGCGAAAGTGCGCGCAATCATCCACAAGGCAGACCCTGACATCGTCGAAGAGTGGAAGTGGATGGGGACTCCCGTCTGGTCTCACGACGGCATCGTCTGCACGGGAGAGACGTACAAGAACCACGTCAAGCTGACCTTTCTCAAGGGCGCTGCGTTGAAGGACCCTTCAGGTCTGTTCAACTCCAGCCTCGACGGGAATGTCAGGCGCGCCATCGACATCCACGAAGGCGACAAGGTCGATGAGGCGGCCTTGAAGGCGCTCATCCAGGCCGCGGTGGTGCTCAATCTCAAGGGCAAGAGCAAGCCGAAGTCCCGGCGAGCGACCAGCAAGCGGGCCGACTAGCTTCAGCCCAGGTACCGGCCAGCGCGCCTCCCATGGGAGGCGCGCTTCCAGTTCCCCAGCGTCGACGATGGTGTGGACCGCAGCTCCGCCCGGAGAGCCAAAACCGAGCTCAGCTCCCCGACGGTGCCGTAGCGGCCAGGGCCTCGGTGGCGGGGATGCTCCTGGCTCCTCCCCGGCGGTGCTCGCGCCGGTACGCCCCCGGGGTGCTCCCTCCCCAGCGTTTGAAGGCCCGATTGAACGAGGCCTCGCTCTGGTAGCCGATGACCGCTGCGAGCTCGCTCAACGGAGTCTCGCTCTCGCGAAGGAGCTGGGCGGCCTTCGTCATCCGCCACCGCGCGAGGTACTCCAAGGGGGGCTTCCCGACGAGCGCGGTGAAGCGGGCGGCGAAGCCGGAGCGTGAGAGGGCGACGGCGGATGCGAGGCTCTCGACGGTCCAGGGAGCGGCGGGGCCCTCGTGGATGAGCGAGAGGGCCTTTCCAATCCATGCGTCGCTGCTCCGGACCCCTCGCGTCTGTCAGGGCGCGAGAAACGGCAGCAGCTCTCCGGTCTTCTGCCACATCGACGACGGATAGGCCTGCGCCGAGGTGAAGCCCTTGTTCGTGAAGAAGTACTCGTAGGTCGACTGGTACGTCGCCTTCCAGCCGTAGCCGGGGTGGTCGGATTCGCTCCACTCCGTCTTCGGGATGCCCATCGCCTGGAGCGCCGTGCCGAGCCACTGGTTGTAGAGGAGGCCTGCCCACAGGGAGTTGCCCTCGCTGCCCGTGCTCGAGTCGCCGCTCACCTTGCGCGTGATGTTCCGGTAGTCGCAGAAGCTGCCCGTCTTGAGGGCGCCCCCCGCGCTTCCGGCGGTCACCACCGGGACGGAGAACGAGAAGTGTGGCGTGTTGCCGTTCTCCTGTCCCCACGCAATCAGCGAGTCATCCAGCAGCGTTCCGCCCGCGCCGTTCGAGAACCGCTCGAAGCGGGAGACGAGGTCGAGGAACACTTGCGAGAAGAAGACCTGGTTGAACTGGACGACCAGGTCCTGGTTCGCCCCGGCCACGGTCGCCGGATGAACGACGTTGTTGTGCCAGTCTTCACCCTGTGGCGCGCGGGGGGTGAAAGTCAGGTTCTGGTTGTTCTCGTCGATGTGGATGGTGGCAATGCGACAGGCGCCGCAGTTCATCGCCACCGCGAGCACCTCGTTGACGAGCCGGAAGTATTCGACGTTCTTCGCGGGGTCTCCCGCGAAGGAACCCGAGTTCTTGAGTGACAGGTTGTCGGTGGTGGGCCGCGACGGCACCTGGCAGCCGGCGTTGGTCGTCCCCAGCCGGCGTTGCAGCTCGGCGACTGCGTCGATGTGCTGGTCCAGTCGCGTCTTGTCCTCGGACGAGAGCCGACCGCTGCCGTTGCGCAGTCGCCGGTAGCTTTCGAGAATCCTGTCCACCACCGGTGCCCGGGTTGAGCCGGAGCTGCTGGTGCCGGCCAGCAAGGTGTCGAACAGGGCGAGCGAGCTCTCGGTGCCGCTGATAGAGCTCGAAGCGATTCCGGAGGAACGAACCCCGGGGGTGCTGTACCCCCAGCTGCCGCTCGCGGTGCCCGAGGCGGCGATGGCGACGCTTCGCTTCCGGACGGAGGCGACGCTCGGGTAGAAGGCCGGAGAGTAGGCCATCACCTGGTCGATGGTCGCCCGAGGCGAGCCGGGCCGCTGCTTGTCGAAGTCGTAGTAGCCCAGCGCGGCGCCGAAGTTGTGACCCATGTACAGGGGGAAGTCGAGGCCCCGCAGGATGTTCATCTTCGAGACGAGGGTGGGCGTGAGCACCGCCGACCTCGCGGTCAGCACCCGGCTGATGACCGCATCACCGCTCGCGTTGACCGTCGCGGCCAACTCTCCCCGCCGGACGTCGTGGTCCGCGTAGAACAGGGACTGCGTCAGCGCCGGGTCCGCCGGCCACATGTTCGCGCCAAAGATGGCGCCATGGGGTGTGCGGAAATGCACGAAGCACTTCGGGCGCTGAGCCGTCTGGGCTTTCGCTTCGCCGGGGCTCAAGAGCGATGGGAGCAGCGGCAAGGCCAGCACGGCTCCGCCCGCGCCGCGCAGAAACATGCGGCGGTCCACTTGGAAGACAGGTGTCCTGCTCACTGGAAGCTCCTCTGCTTGAACGTGGGGTGTGTGGCGACTGCCTTCAGCATGTCGGCCATGGGCGCGCCGCTGCGCGCGACCGTCTCCATCTCCGAGAGCAGGCAGCCATCCCGCTCGGTGGACTCCACGCGGGCGTGCGAGAAGCGGAAGTAGTGCCGCGCGACGCAGGACTCGAAGAGCTGGCTGTCATCGAGCATCTTCGTGAGCTCGGCGGCGTTGGAGACGACTCGCCACTCGGCGTCGTAGACCCGCATCTCCGCCACGGTGTCCACCGAGGGTGCGGCGGTCACGTGGCCCTGCGGGTCGAACAGCTGCTCCACGCCGCGCTCTCGCCCGAGCGCATCGAACCCTTCCAGCACGAAGCCCGGCGGATTGATGGTGTGGTTATGACATCCACCACAGCTGCCTCCAGAGGTGAGCTGGGTCACCACCTGTCGCGTCGTCATGGTGTCGGTCGGCTTGGGGGGCCTGTCGCTGGCGTTGGGCGGTGGGGCTCCGACCTGCTGGCAGAGCAGTGCGTTTCGCACCAGGTACCCCTTGTGGATGGGACGCGTCGACGCGGTTCCCGTGGCCAGCAACGCAGCGCGTGTCAGCAGCCCGCTGCGGTTCTGGGAAGGGATGACCGGCGCCGGACCGGAGCCACTCCAGACGGGCACACCGTAGACGGAGGCCAGGAATGGGTCCGCCGTGTAGGACCTCCGGTCGTGGAGGAAGTCGCTCACCGAGCCACCCGCCACGACGGTCTGCCAGGCAGAGAGCTGGACGTCTTCGAACATCGCGGTGCGTGCGGCGTCCGTGGGCATCTCCGCCCCGACGAAGGCCTGGTAGACCGGGTCGTTCCGGAGCGCCACCAGCGACGGCAGCTCCTCGAGCCGCAGCCACTCGCTGACGAACTCGTGCAGCGAGCTTCGCAGCTGGGGGCTTTGCATCATCCGGTTGAGCTCGGCAGTGAAGCCGCTCGCAGTCAGGAGCGAGCCATTGTCCGCCGCGGCCCAGAGCGCGTCGTCTGGAGGCGCTTGCCAGAATTGATAGGACAGCCTCGAGGCCAGCTCGAACGCGGAGAGCGGGCTCACCGACTGGCTGGCGTTCGTTCCATGCTCGACCCGGTAGAGGAACCAGGGCGAGTTCAGGAGCGTGGTGATGACGTCGGCCACCGCCGCCCTGTCCACCGGAGTGGCCCCGGCGATGTCAGCGAAGGCGGTGACCTCCGCCGCCGGCAGTGGATAGCGCAGGACGCGGGAGCCCCATCCGCGGATGAAGGTCTCCAGGCAGGCCCGGTCGTTGCCAGTCTGGCTGTCGCTCGCGCAGCTGCCCAGGAGGACGTTGCGGCGCGCGTCGCTGCTGGTGAGCTCCTGGGCCACTGCTTTCCCCAGGTCGTACATGACGTCGACCTGGGACTGCTGGATGGATTGGTCCATCCGGCTGTAGCCGCCCTTCAAGTCACCGGGCGCGGGTGTGCGCTGGTCCGTGGGGTACCGGGCGAGGGTGGGCGTCAGCTTCGCCCAGATGGCGTCCGCCTCGTTCGGCAGCGCACGGGCAATGGCGAAGCGAAGCGAGTTCGCCAGCTGCGTCCGGGACAGCCTGGGCAATGGCAGGTCCGCGGGGACGGCGTTCGCGTCGCAGGAGAACTGCGCCGGTGCAGGGGGCATGGGCACGGACGAAGCCGGCGGAGCGGAATCGTCTCCGTCGTCGGCGGGGTCGTCTCCGCCGGGACTGATTAGCTCGGCGCTGCCAGTGCAGGCGACCGCGCCAGCGCAAAGAAGGAGGAGGCTCACGTAGCGTGGAAACGTCATGCCCCCAGCTACGCGCGCGGCCGAAAAAACTTTCCTCCCCGTGAGGGCATGCCGCGGGGAGTGCACGGGCGGCCGGCGCTGGCTGTGGTCCACGGTCGACGGTACTCTCGCCGTCACCGCATGACCGCTCTGCTCAGCGCGCTCTCCCTCGTCTTCCTGGCCCAGGCCCCGGCGGTGTCCGTTTCCTTCGACCTCCGCCCCCTGTCCGACCAGGACTATCGGCGGTGGGGGGGCGTGGAGCTGGAGCGAAAGGTGGCGATCCGGTTGATACAGGAGGGCTTCGCGGTCGTCTCTCCGGAGAGCCCGGCGCAGCTTCGACTGCGCGCAAGCCGCGCTCCAGAAGGACTGCGGCTGGAGGCCGTCGGGCCGCGGCAACGGGCCGAGCAGCGCGTTCGAGCGGGACGGGGTTCGCTCGCGGAGCTTCATCTGGAGATCGCCCAGAAGCTCTCCGAGATGACGCGGGCGCTGACGCCCGAGCCGGAGCCGCCCCCGTCCGTGCCACAGCGTCCCGAGCCCGTGCCCCAGCGTCCCGAGTCTGCGCTCCAGCCTCCCGTGGCGGTGGCTTCCGCCCCACGGAGCTCCGAGCTGGACCTGAGCCTGGGTCTGGGTTCGCTCTGGCGTGGACCCGCGGTCGACCCACACCTCCTGCTCTCCATCAGGCGCGGCCTGGGGGCGTTCGGCCTCGAGGCGGAGGCGGGGCTCGGGGGGACTCGCGGCGCAGCGCTGACCGTGTTCGAGGTGCAAGGTGGCACCTTCGTCAGTCATCGACTCTCCTTGGCGGAGCGCCTTCAGCTCGAGCCCGGCGCGGGCGCGGGCCTCGTCCTCCACACCTTCCAGCTCGCGGACCCCTGGGCGTCGGCCCAGGGGGGGACGCAGCTGTCTCCCGCGGGCTGGGCCCGGATGAAGCTCCGGTGGAGATTCACCGAGCGCCTCGCGGCGGAGTTGCGCGTGGCCCTGGGCCTGCTGAGGCCCGTGAGCCATGTGAGCGAGGGCGGAACGCTGTGGTCGCGGGGAGGACTGAGGCTCGAAACCGGAGCCAACCTCTCCTGGTGGCCGTAACTTCCGAGGAAAGTTTCTCCGGCTTCAGTCGTAGGTCCCAGGTGAAGGATGTCGCGCGTTCCCCACTCCAAGGCCCCGCCCGCCCTGCCTGCCCGACCTGTGTCGTTCGATACGCTCTATGAGGAGCACTCCGAGGCTGTCTTCTTCTGGGCCAGGCGGTATGCGGCCGGCCGCTCGGGCTGGGCCGAAGACGTCACCCACGAGGTCTTCCTCAAAGCCTGGGAGCACCGGGCCTGGCTGCGCGAGGAGGACGTGAGGGGCTGGCTGTTTCGCGTCACGCAGAACGTGGCGCTCTCCACCTTGCGGCGCGAGAACACGTTTCGACGGCGCCTCGCCGCCCTCCTGTTTTCGCCGCAGCACCCGGAGACGGAGCCCACGCCCGAGGCGGCCCTCGAGCGGAGAGAGGCGGTGCGCAGCGCCACGGCGGCGCTGGACCGCTTGCCGGGGCAGGAGCGGGTGGTGATGGCCTTGAAGCTGCTGGATGACCTGAGCCAGCGCGAAATTGCCCAGCTCCTCTCGCTGTCAGAGGGCTACGTGTCGAAGTTGATCAGCCGAGCCGAGGGCCGTCTGTCGGCCTGGGGATGGAAGGTGGACGATGGAGCCCCGTGACTTCCGTGCCGAGCTCCGGCGTGAAGACCAGCTCCGCCGCGAGCAGGGGATGTCCCCGGCCGCACGGGCCCGGCTGTGGTCGCGGCTGCGGGACGCACGCGAGTCGAAGCCGGCATGGCACAGACGTCCTGCGTGGTGGATGCTCGCCGCGCCGGCAGCGGCGCTGGCCCTCGCGGTGTTCTTCTGGAGCGCTCCGTCCGCACGCTCGCTGGGGGGGCTCGAGCTCGCGCAGGCCACTCCCGACCTGAAGGTGCGGGAAGACGCCGCGGGTGTGGAGATCCAGCTGGGTGAGGCCGCCCTGGTGGACGCGGCCCGAGGCCTCACCCTCCGAAACCTGGGGCCGCTCGCCGTTCGTCGTGAACCGTCGGGGGTGCGACTGGTCCGCGGCCGCGCGGAGTTCTCGGTGAAGCGCCGAAAGCCGGGTGCAGCACCCGCTGTCGTGCTCGTGTCAGGCGGGGCCATCGAGGTCATGGGCACGCGCTTCACGGTGGAGGAGCGGGAAGGAGGTGGCGCGGTCACCCTGCACGAAGGCGCCATTGTCTTCCGCGGGCTCATGGGTGAGGTGGTCCAGCTGCGGGTGGGGCAGACGTTGGAGTGGCCGGTGGCCGAGCCAGCGTCTCCCGAGCCAGCGCCGCCCCAGCCACTGGCGCCGTCCAGCCCGGAGGCCGCTTCCTCCCGCCCCCCCGCCGCGGCGGCCCGTGCCCCGAGCGTGGAGGAAGTCTTGCGAGAGCTGGAGGTCCTTCGCGGTCGGCACGAGTTCGAGCAAGCGGTGCGGCACCTCGAGGCGGCGATGCGCAAGCAGCCAGCGGCGACGCGGGAGCGCCTCAGCTTCGAGCTGGGCTCGTTGCTCACGTACCAGCTCAAAGACGCGCAGCGCGCCTGCGCGCATTGGGCCCGGCACGAACGACAGTTCCGGCGTGGGCGCTATGCGGAGGCGGTCCAGCGTGCCCGTGGAACACTGTCCTGTCAGGCCGGCGAACGCGAGACAGAGCGATGAGCCTGGGGCGCTGGAGCATGCTGTCGCTGGTCGCGGCGCTCACCGCCTGCGAGCCTGCCATCATCGACCATTCCCCCACCTCCAATCTGCTCGACGCCGAGACTGCTTCCCTCGAGACCGGGCTCGGACAGTGGACCGCGTGGTTCTCGGTGACCGTTTCGAGAGCGCCCACCGCTGCGAGAGACGGCGAAGCGGGCATGCGCGTGGAGGTGACCGAGCCGTACGGTTGGGGCGTCAACCTCGACAACTGGCCGGGGTTTGCCGCATCCCCGGGGAGGCACCGCGCTTCGTTCTGGGCGCGCGGGACGCCGGAAGCCTCACTGGTCGCCCAGATGCGGGTCAGCTGGCGTGATGCGAGCGGCCGGGAGCTGCAGTCGGAGGTGCTCTCCAGCCCGGTGCTTTCCGCTGAGTGGGTTCAGACCGCTCGCGAGCTGACGGCCCCGGCCGGAACGGAACGGGTGGGGGTGGATGTGACTGGCACCGAGGGCGCCCCAGGCGATGTCATCGAGCTGGATGTGCTGGTCGTGCAGGCATTGAGCGCGCCTTGAGCGAGGACGTGCTGCACCTCGCTGACCGCTGGAGCGTGAGTTGCGAGGGCCTCGTCCCCAGCTCCTCGAAGGTGCCGTAGCGGCCAGGGCTTCCCGCAAGCCTCAACCCGGTGGACACCTCCACCTTCTTCACCGGCGAGGAGAAGGGCTACACGGACTACCCGACGCTGCGCTGAGCCTGAGGTGAGCTCGAAGCCCGGGCCGCGCCCGGCAGCGCTCAGGCGATTGCAGCCGGGCCGGTGGGAGCAGCACGGGCGGCAGGGCCGGGTCCACCTGGAGGAACGTGCGCCCGTTCGCCTCGAAGGTGGAGACCCCCTCGGTCGTGCTCAGCCGGTGGTGCGTGTCCTCCCTACCGGTGGGGCCGAGGTCGGAGGAGAGGCGCTCAGCGTCAGCCACGGGTGACGAGGATATCCAGCCGGATGTCACATCCCGCGGGCGCCCGGTGTCTCCATGTCGGCGAAACCCGATACGGACACCAGGAGAAGACATGACCTCGACCAGGATTCCCCCGAAGGAGATCACCGGACTCTACGGCGCGATGGTGAAGAAGTTCGCCGGCAGGATGTTCGGTCAGGTCCCCGAGTCGCTCGGCGTGATGTGGCACCACCTGCCGGTGCTCAAGGCCAGCATGGGCTTCGGGCAGAAGCTCCAGAAGTGGGACCAGTGCGACGAGAGCCTGAAGTCGTACGCGCACATGGCGGTGGCGTCGCTGGTGGGCTGCTCGTGGTGCCTGGACTTCAACTACTTCATGGCCCACAACCATGGGTTGGACGTGGACAAGGCGCGGGAGATTCCCCGGTGGCGGGAGTCGAACGTCTTCACCTCGCTAGAGCGGGAGGTGCTGGAGTATGCCGAGGCGATGAGCCAGACGCCCCCTACGGTGACCGATGAGATGGTCGCGAGCCTGAGGAAGCAGCTCGGTCCCGCGGCGCTCATCGAGCTCACCACCGTGATTGGGTTCGCCAACCTGACGACCCGCTCCAACACCGCCCTGGGCATCGAGTCGGAGGGCTTCGCCGCCTCGTGCGGGCTGAAGCCGATGGCCCAGCCGAGCACCCGGCTGGCGGGAGCGTCCGCGTCATGACGGCCTCGATGCGCCCGACGTCGCCGGGAGGTGCGCCTCCCGGCGACGGGGCTTCCTCGCCCGACGCGGCCCGCGCTCCGCACGAGCCGCCAGGCGCGGAGGACCCCTTCGTCTCCCACCGCAGCCTGCTCTTCACGGTCGCGTACGAGATGCTCGGCTCCGCGGCCGACGCCGAGGACGTCGTGCAGGAGACCTGGCTGCGGTGGGCGGACCTCGGTGACGCAGGTCGAGCCGAGGTGCGCGACCCGCGCGTCTACCTGGTCCGCATCGTCACCCGGCAGGCCCTCAACCGGCTGCGCACGCTCGCCCGCCGCAAGGAGGAGTACGTCGGCGAGTGGCTTCCAGAGCCGCTGCTCACCAGCCCCGACGTCGCCAAGGACGTCGAGCTCGCGGAGAGCGTCTCGATTGCGATGCTCACCGTGCTGGAGACCCTCACCCCGGCCGAGCGGGCGGTGTTCGTGCTCCGGGAGGTCTTCGACATGCCGTACGAGGAGATCGCCCCGGCGCTGGACAAGACGCCAGCCGCCGTCCGGCAGATCGCCCACCGGGCGCGGGAGCACGTGGCCGCACGCCGGCCCCGGATGCAGGTCGACCGGGCGGAGCAGCAGGCCGTCCTGGAGCGGTTCCTGGCCGCGGTCAAGTCCGGCGACCTGCAGGGCCTGCTCGACGTGCTCGCCCCCGACGTGGTGCTGGTCGCGGATGGCGGCGGCCTGGCGACGGCGGCCCGGCGGCCGGTTGTCGGCGGCGCTCGCGTGGCCGGGTTCCTGTCCCGCTTCCCCACGCTCGCGCCTGGCGCTCGGATTGCGACCGTGTGGATCAACGGCGCGCCTGCGCTCCGGATCGACGCCGCCGGCGACTTCGACACTGCGGTCAGCGTCGTCGTCGAGAGCGGCCGTATCACCCGGATCTATGCCATGCGCAACCCGCACAAGATGGCCCGGCTCGACGAGCAGGTGACGCTGAGCCGGTAGCGGACATGGGGTGGCTGCGCACCGGCAAGCCACCTCCGCCGGCTTGTCGAACGCGAAGTCCTCGGAGCGCTCGAACGAGGTGGCGGGCACCTCGGGGCGCACGACGTCCCACACGCGCGCGCCATCCGCGCGCGGCAGGGCCGGCGTCGTTCAATCGTCGCGTCTGCCCGTCTCCGCGCACTAGCAATTGAAGGTGTCGGCGAGCGCCGAGATGTGCCGCTCGTCGGTGCCACAACATCCACCGAGCACGCGTGTGCCGAGTTCCGCGTAGACGCGGGCCATCTCCCGCGCGAAGGCGCAAGGGGACTCGCTGTCCAGCTCCGCTCGCCCGTCGAGCTCCTCGGGCGAGAGGCGGGAGGTGTTGGCCTGCAGGCCCACCACCCGCGCGCCGAGGGAGGGCGAGGCTGCCAGTTGTCGCGACAGGCCCTCGCGGAAGACAGAGGGGTGGACGCAATTCACCATGTACGCGGTTGGGCGCGCGTCGGGCAGTGCGTCGATGTGCGCCACGGCCTCGCCCAGCGGGGTACCGTCAAGCAGCGTTCCGGTGGGACGGAGGACGAAGCTCAGCAGGAACGGCGCCCCGGTGCGTGCCATCGCCAGGGCGAGACCCTCGGCTTCCGAGAGGGCCGGCAGCGCCTGGGCCATGAGGAAGTCCACGCCAGCGCGCGCGAGCGCCTCCACGTGCGGCGCGTGGAAGGTCGCCGCCTCCCCGCGCGGGAGCGCATCCGCGGGCTTGTAGGCGTCCCCGCGCGGCCCCACGAGGCCGCCGATGAAGACACGCTCCCCCCGGTCGCCCACCTCGTCGCGCAGGCCCGAGAGCAGCCCCACCGCCTCGCCGAAGATGTCCCGGCCGGCGAGGCCCGCGCGTGCGAGCCGCTCCGCGTTCGCGCGCCAGGTGGGCGTGAGGAGCAGGGTGGGGAGGCCATGGCGCAGGCCGATGTCGCGGTAGTCGCGGTAGATGCCGGCGAGCGCCTCGCGTCCCTGTGCAGTGAGGAGGAGGCCCGCATTGGCCACATGCGGGTCCAGCAATCCCGCGGGGTGGCGGCGCAGGCGCTCCACGACGGAGCCTTCGGCGAGCAGCCGTGGCGCCTCGCGCAGGGTGCGAAGGAACGGTGCGTATCTCGCCAGGCCACCCATCAGCGCATCCCCGTCATCGTCAGCACGCTCCGGAACTTCACCTCGCCGGACTTCATCCGAGCGAAGGCCTCGCCCGCGCGCTCGAGCGGCATTGTCTCGATGCGCGGACGTACGTCAGCGAGGACGCTGAAGTCGAGCGTCTTCTCGTTCTCGAAGGGAGTTCCGGTGAGGGTCCCCCGCACCACGCGCTCGCCGACCACAAGTGCGCCAGGCGAGACGCTCAGCGGAGCCTTTCCGGCGCCCACGACGAGGAAGGTGCCCTGCGGGGCCAGGGCAGGCAGGAGCGCGGACGCAGCGGCGCTGTCCGAAAGAGTCGTCATGATGACCTGGGCGCCTCCCAGTTCCTGCAACCGGGTGACGGCATCCTCCTGGGCTGCGTTGACGTAGACGTGCGCCCCCAGGCCCAGGACGTCCTGCGCGATGTCCTCACCGCGGCCAATGGCCACTACCTTGAAGCCCATCTTGCGCGCATACTGGAGGGCGAGATGCCCAAGGCCGCCGATGCCCTGGATGGCGACGACGTCCCCGGCCTGCGCCCCCGACTTCTTGAGGGCGTTGAAGGTCGCAATCCCCGCGCACAGCAGGGGCGCCGCCTCCGCGGAATCGAGCGCGTCCGGGATGGCCACGAGGCCGGTGTTTCGCACGAGCATCATCTCGGCATAGCCGCCGTCGTGTGAAGTGCCGACGAAGGGCTGGTCTCCGCAGAGCTGGAACTGTCCGCGGCGGCACTGCTCGCAGGTGGTGCAGTGGCCTCCGAGCCGGCCCACACCGACGAGCTGGCCCACCTTCCAGAGTGCGGGCGTTCCTGGGCCCACGGCCGCAATCCGCCCGACGACCTCGTGCCCGGGGACGCGCGGGAACTGCTTCCCGTCGATGGTGCTGGCGTCAGCGCCGCAGATGCCGCACGCCTCGACTCGCAGCAGCACCTCCCCCGTCCCGGGCTCCGGCGTCTCGCGCTCGAGCAGTTCGAGCACCCCGGGCCGCGTCGCGACCATGGCGCGGTACGTCCTCGGCTTCGACGAATTCGTGGTCATGGTTGCTCGTGCGGTGACGCGACCCACCGGTACTGCTCGGGCGTGACGGCGGCGCGTTGGGAGAAGTCCGAATGGAGGAGCATGGGGGCAGGAGCGGGCGGGCCAGGGGTTCAGCTGTACTTGTTGCGTCCAGCCATGACGCCACCGTCGACGTCCCAGACGGCGCCGGTGACCCACGCGGTCTCGTTCGACAGCAGGTGGGCGATGGTCTGCGCGACGTCCTCCGCACGACCCACGCGGCCGATGGGATGAAACGCGTTGAAGCCCTGGAGCGCGCCGTGGACCTGCTCCTTGGGGATGAAGCCCTCGTAGATGGGCGTCTCGACGACGGCGGGCGAGACGGCGTTGACGCGGATGCCGTGGCTGGCCAGCTCCATCGCCAGGTGCTGCGTGAGCGAGTGGAGCCCCGCCTTGGCCATCGAATAGGCCGAGGACGGCGTGGCCTGGATGGCCTGCCTGGCCCACATCGAGCCGATGTTGACGATGGCGCCGCCCTTGCCCCGCGCAACCATGGACTTCGCGACGGCCTGCGTGATGAAGAAGGTGGCCTTGTTGAGGTCGAGGTACAGGTCGTAGTCGCGCTCCTCGTGCTCCAGGAACGCCTTGGGCAGGAAGACGCCCGCCGCGTTCACCAGCAGCGTCGCGTCGGCGTGGTCCTTCTGCAGCCGGGCCACCAGGGCCTGTCTCTCCGCGCCGGAGGCGATGTCCGCGCGCAGTCCCTCGACGGGGCCGGACGCAGACAGTTCCCCGACGGCGGCCTGGACCTTGTCTTCTCGATGCCCGATGACGACGGCTTGCCCGCCCCCCTCGAGGACGATTCGAGCCACGGCCTTCCCCATTCCGCTGGTGCCCCCTACGACGATGAGCTTCTGATGGGTGAATCGCGCATTCATTTGAGAGGTGCTCCCTTGCTGGCAATGGGTGAGTGTCGGGCCGCTGCGGTCGGCGGCGGCCCGACACGGAAGGCGTCACTCCGTCTTGATGTCCGTGCGAGGTGAAAGAACAACTATCCATCGAGGGGTTGCCTCGACGTAGGCTCCACTCCGAGCCAAGGTCGGCGCGTCAGGCGCTTCCCATAGCGGAGCGACGAAGGATTCATGCTCCCGGGGTCTTGTCGCAGCAACCGAGATGTTCTTGGCGTCCAGTAAAGGAAATCTTGACCGGCCATGAATGTGCCCGAACACCTCAACGCCCTGCGCGCCTTCGAGGCGAGTGCCAGGCACGAGAGCTTCTCTGCCGCGGCCGCCGAGCTTCATGTGACTCCGGCGGCGGTCGGACAACTTGTGCGAGTCCTCGAGGAGGCGCTCGGCACGCCGCTCTTCCATCGGGGCACGAGTGGGCGCAAGCGGCTGGTCCTCACCGAAGCGGCTCAGCGGGCGCTGCCGGACATCCGCGCGGGGTTCGAGCGGCTGAGCGTCGGAGTCGCGAGGCTGAAGGAAGGCGCACCGGTCGGGGTGCTGACGGTGACGGTGAGCCCCGCCTTCGCGGCCAAGTGGCTACTCCCGCGCCTGGAGCGTTTCCAATCCGCATGGCCAGAGCTGGACGTCCGGCTCGATGCGTCCATCGACCTGCTCGACTTCGCCGCGCGCGGTGTGGATATCGGCGTGCGCTACGGAGCGGGAGACTGGCCCGGGTTGGTCTCGGAGAAGCTTCTCGACGAAGAGGTCTATCCCGTCTGTTCCCCTGCGCTCCTCCGGCAGGGCCGCCGTCTGCGTCGGCCCTCGGACCTGGGCGGCCTGCGACTCATCCACGACCGCTCCGTGGATTCTCGGGCGGGATTCGCCACGTGGGATGCCTGGCTTGAAAAGGCGGGAGCAAAGGACGTCGAGACGAAGCGAGGACTCCGTATCAACAACTCCGCTGCGGTACTTCAGGCCGCAATCGACGGGCAGGGCGTGGCGCTGGCGCGCAGCATCATGGCGCATGACGACCTCGCGGCGGGCCGGCTGGTGCGCCTGTTCCCCGAGGTCGAGTTCCCTTCCAGACTCGCCTACTACGTCGTCTACCGACCCGAGTGCGCCACGCTCGCGAAGCTGGTGGCGTTTCGTGAATGGCTCGTTCGCGAGGCGTCCGAGCGCCAGGCCCTCCCAGACGGATTCAGGTAGTGCGGGGAGGTGAGGCGGACAGCCACTTGCCCCATGTCGAGGTACCTGAGCGCGGGCCTGTCGTAGCGAGTGCCGACGGCCCGGCGCGATGTCCTGATATGGCCTGGTCGCATGGTCGGAACGGGCGTCCGCTGTGCCGGGCTCTTCCCCCAGGTGCTCCCAAGTCTTCGCCCGCGGCCATCCCTCATGCCGCTGAATCCTTTGTCCTCCTTCAAGGCACCCACCCGGCCATAGCTCTTCCCTGGCGCACCGAACAGGCTGGTGGAACCCCTGTTCGGTCCCTTCCGCGCGCTGGCCTTCCAGCAGCTACGGCGCAGCGAGCAGCGCTTCCAAGCGCCGCGCGTAGAACCCACGCGAGCGCTCCCCGCTGACGGCCGCCACCACCACGCCCTCTCGGTTGACGAAGACGGTGGCGGGCACGGTGGAGATGCGCAGCGGGGCCAGGACTTCCCCCTTCGCCGTGGCCACGGTCATGTGCACCCCCAACTCGGCCGCAGTCTGGCGGTTTTTCGCCTCGCTGGGATTGAGCGAGAGCGCGAGGAAGCCGACGCCGCGCGCCTCGTACTCACTCCTCAGGGCTTCGAGCTCGGGCAACTCCCGGGCGCAGGAGTGTCAGCCTGGGGCCCACACGTTGATGACCCAGGGACGGCCTAGCAGTGCCTCCCGGTCGATGCGCTCGCCCTCCAGCGTTTCGGCCCGCAGGGTCTCCGGCACCGGCGTGCCGGGGCGGTCATAGCGGTCACACGCGCCCTGCACCAGGGCGAGCGCGAGGAGGAGCGGGAAGCAAAGGAGACGGCGCATGGGCTTCTATATGCGTACGGAAGCACGCCCGCGCATCTTCTTTCCGTGAGGGAGTTCCGGCGGCTGCGGTGTCCCGGAAGGACGCCTCAGCCGCCCACGAAAAGCTCCACGCATGCACCGTGTCCCTGGCTGCTGCGACATGCGCCTCCGCCGGCTCTGTCCAAACCCGGGCAGGCTGGGCAAGGGGACAGGTCAGCCACGAAATCGCTCGTAGACATGGGCGGCAACACCCACCAGCAGGAAGACTAGGGCAGCGATGTCCGCCATGAAAACGCGCGCGAGCTGGGCGTTGTATCCACCCACGGACCGGGCCAGCCAGAGAAAGGAGATGACGCTGACAAAGCCGGCGGTGAATGCCGTGGTTTGCAGCGAAGGTTGAAACGCCGCAAAGACCAGGAAGAGTCCAAGAAGGCCGAAGAGCACCGCGCGATGGCGCATGAGAATCGCCAGATTGGGCTCTGCGAAGGAGAGGCCGTAGAGCGCGGCGAGCCGTTCGCTCCCAAGAACACCAGGCAGTGGCAGCAGGTGAATGATGCCCACGAACACAAGCATCGTCGATACGACGTGGCGCATACGGACTCCAGCAGGGGGCACGCGGTGGGGCGCCACCTCTCATACCGTCGGCACTGTACCTCCATCAATGACGTACTCGGTGCCGGTGATGGAGCCCGCCCTCGGCGACACGAGGAACGCGATGAGGTCGGCGACCTCTCGGGGCCTGGCGGGGCGGCCGAGCGGGATGCCGCCGAGCGACTTCATGATGAGCTGTTTGCCACCTTCGTAGTCGGTGCCGGCCTGCTCGGCGAGGCGCTCGGCCAGGTGCACCGAGGCTTCTGTTTCCACCCAGCCCGGCGAGACGCGGACCACCCGCACGCCCTTGGGCGCCACCTCTTTCGAGAGCGACTTGCTGTAGGTCGACAGCGCCGCCTTCGCCGCGGCATACGCCGTCGTTGATTCTGGCAGGGGCAGCTCGCGTTGGATGGACGTGACGTGCACGATGACGCCCGCACCTTGCGCCAGCATCGACGGCAAGAGCGCCCGGTCGAGCCGAACCGCGGGCATCAGGTTCATATTGAGCTCCTTCTGCCACTCGTCCTCGCCGAGCGCAGCGAAGCCACCTCCGGGCGCGCTCGAGCCGCCGAGCACATGCACCAGGATGTCGATACCGCCGAGGTGCGCGAGCGCGTCGCGCGCCACCAACGCGCCGCCTTCGACAGTGGTGACGTCGGCCGCGACGTAGTGCACACCCGGCGTGTCGCTGGGAACGGTCCGTGCGGTTGCGACAACCTTGACGCCGGCCTCGACGAGGGCCGTGACGACCGCCGCGCCGACCCCCTTCGTGCCTCCTGTGACAAGCGCGCGGCGGTTTTTCAGTTCGAGATCGAAACTCACGGTGCAATCTCCAATCGGGTGATGAGTCCACCCGCGAGGGTGAAGCGGAAGCGGAGCGCAATGGGGCTCCCTGGGAAGTTGCCCGTCACGTTCGCACGCACCGTGGTGCAGGAGCCGTCGAACTCCGCCGCGAGCAGCTCTGTCGTGAACTTGTACTTGCCGTGCGCGGCAGCGTTCCACGCTTCGATGGCAGCGCGCCCGCGGTGCTCGTGGCGCTCGTCCACGACGAGGGCATCCTCGGTGAAACACCGGGCCACGACAGCAGGGCTGGTCGTCTCGTGTGCGAAGTATCTGGTGATCGGCGCGGGCAGGTCCGGGGGCGGATTGGGCGTTGTTTGCATGCCCATCATGTAGTGAGTACGGTTCTGTTCCGCAAGAACACACAAAAAAGTGGGGTACTTACTTCTGGGTAAGCATGAACACCATACGCCAGCGACGGCTGCCAGCGGCATCGAGGAGGCCATCCAGATGCTGGAGGGCCGCTGGAAGCTGGTCATCCTCTTCCACCTGTTCGGTGGGCAGAAGCTCCGGTTCTCGGAACTGGAGCGCGCAATCCCAGCCATTACGCAGAAGATGCTCATCCAGCAGCTTCGGCAGCTCGAGCAGGACGGCATCGTCGCTCGCATCGTTCACGCGCAGGTGCCGCCCAAGGTCGAGTACCACCTGACCGAGTGGGGGCAGTCGCTCTGCCCGGCGCTCGACGAACTCCTGACGTGGGCTGAGAAGCGGCCAACGCCGAAGCGTCAGCGACGGCCGGCAAGAGTGTGATGAGAAACCCGGCGAACGACCCCATGAACCGACAAGTAAAGGGAGTCAGGCATGAGCTCGTATGCGGAAGTACTGGAGGACCTGGAAGCGTTCGGCATCGAGTCGTGCCACGTCCGCAACAAGGACATGATCGCCTTCACCGCCCAGAACTGGGAAGAGGACGATTCGCTCGAACCTCGTCCCACGGCCATCTTCTTTCACTTCCCCCACCGCAAGAAAGCCGACCAATGGGCCGTGCGCGGGTGGCACGAGACGACCGGCATCCACGGCTGCGTTCCCCGCCAGCCGGCCGACCGCTGGCTCTTCATCGCGGACCCGGGCGAGGTGTACGTGCTCGGCGACGGCGATGACGACGACGAGAAATCCATCACCCGCAGGAAGCCGGCGTTCTTCACGTCGGTTCGCTGCATCGCGGGCGGGTTCGCCTATGCGGTCGGCGTCGGCCGCGAGGTCTACCGCCGCACCGCACCCGACAAGTGGCAGCGCCTGACCACCGACGCCCTGACGAAGCCGCTGAAGGGGAATCTCGAGAACGCCGGCTTCGACGACATCGACGGTTTTTCCGACGACGATCTCTACGCCTGCGGCCCGCGGGGCAACCTCTGGCATTTCGACGGCAAGCGCTGGACGCAGGTAGAGGTGCCGACCGACGCCAACTTCGAGAAGATCGTCTGCGCCTTCGACGGGCAGGTCTACCTCACGACCGACCGGCACGACGTGTGGGTCGGGCGCAACCGCCAGTGGAAGCCGATACGTATCAAGCTCGGCGGCGACGAGTTCTTCCAGGAGATCGTCAGCCACCAGGAGTTCGTCATCGTGTCGACGGACGAGGCGCTGTACGAGGTCTCGACCGGGAAGGCCCGGCCGCTGCCGATCGGCCAGCCGCCGATGAGCAACTTCGCGCACGTTGCCTCGGCCGACGGCCTCCTGGTGGTGGCCGGCGTCGACGAAGCCTTCTCCCACGACGGCTCGGCTTGGAAGAAGATCTTCCAGTTGTGAGTCTCCATGTGACGACAGCACTACAACCAGGTTCGGCCCCATTCGAGCCTTGGCTACCTCACCCCCGGCGGTGCTCGCGCCGGTACGCCCCCGGGGCGCTCCCTCCCCAGCGTTTGAATGCCCGATTGAACGAAGCCTCGCTCTGGTAGCCGATGACCGTCGCGAGCTCGCTCAACGGCGTCTCGCTCTCTCGAAGGAGTTGGGCGGCCTTCGTCATCCGCCACCGTGCGAGGTATTCCAAGGGGGGCTTTCCGACGAGCGCGGTGAAGCGGGCGGCGAAGCCGGAGCGTGAGAGGGCGACGGACGATGCGAGGCTTTCGACAGTCCATGGGGCGGCGGGTCTCTCGTGGATGAGCGAGAGGGCCTTTCCAATCTGGGGGTCCGCGAGCGCGCCCAGCCCATGTTCCCGGCACTGACCTGTCGCGATGTGCGCCCGCAGGGCCTGCACGAGCAGGATGTCCGCGAGCCGGCTCATGATGACGGTCGCCCCCGGGCTGGATGAGGCACTCTCGGTGATGAGCAACTGAGCGGTCGACGCCAGCGACGGGGCTATCGCCGGGTCATCCGCGGCGACGTGGACGAGGCGCGGGAGCCGCTCGAACAGCAGCGTGCGCGGCGAGGCGCCGAGCCGGAAGGAGCCCGCGACGAGGGTGGCGCGTTCGCCATCGCCTCCGAGCCGTATTGGCCCCATCCCCCCGGGTTCGCTTGCATTCGCCCTGCCCCAGGATGTGGAGCGGACTTCCTTCCGCGTCGCGGAGCGTGTGCTCCCCGCCGTGTGGAAGCAGGGCCAGGTCTCCGGCCGACAGGGTGACTGCTCTCTCGAGTCCCTCTACTTCCAAGCGAGCGCTTCCGCGCGCGAGCAGGAGTTGCACGGCGTTCCCATCTCCCACCTCCGGCTCCTGACCGGCGGCTGTCCGGAGGAGGAGCTGCCCGCGCTCGCGAAGGAACTCAAGCGCGTGCGGGCCGACTTCAAGAAGCGTCCCAACGAGGTCTCGGCTCCTGCGGACGAACGCCTCCGGACGGACTACGCGACGCTCGGTGTGTCCTGGTCCGCGTGGAGCGAGGTGGCGCGCGAGGTCCAGCGCGACCTGAAGCGCAAACGGTACGCGCGCTGGACGGGGGCGGATGCGCTCGAGTTCCCCGAGGGGCCTTCCGCCGAGGACCTGGTGACTGTCTGGTTGTTCGGAGGCGTGGAGCAGGCTCGACCCCATCTGCTGCGCCGCGCGTCGCTCGCCGCGGGCTCGCTCGAGGCGCTGTGGTGCCGCTGGCTGGCGGGTGAGCCGCTCGAACCCGAGACGCTGCGCTCGTTCGCGGGTGCACCGGAGCGACTCGCCGAGCCCCTCTACACTCCAGGCATCGGGGAGGTGCTGCCGCTGTTCTTCGTCGAGCCCGACCCCGCACGCGCCGAGCGGGCGCTGGAGGTCACCTCGGCCCAGCTGGGCTCGTCCCGGTCGCAACCGTTGATGGACTTCCTGCGCTCTCTGCTCGGCCTGTGGCGCCAGGACACTTCGGTGGAGGAGGTGAGGGTGCGCTTCGATACGAGTGTCGCGACCGTCTCGCCCTCCGAGGTCGCCCAGCTGAGCGCGCCCGCCTATCTGTATTGCCGATACATCGAGGCACTCCCCCCGCACGCGCTGCTGGAGCGGGTGGGCTCGCGTCTCGAGCGCATCGCCGTGCCTGCCCGGGTTGCCGATGTCCAGCCCGTCATGGAGGTCCTCGCCGCGCTCGAGGAGTTGACGGCCATGGGCCTGGGCCTCCGCGTGGAGCAGCGGCCCGGGGATGTTCTCCTCTCCGCACAGGAGCCGGAGACTGGAGGAGGGGACGAGTTCCTGTAGCGCTGCCGTATGCGATGAGAGTCATCCGGACGGCCGCGGCCCTTGGAGTCCTTCCTCCATCAGTCGCCCCAGCTCCACCTGGGGCGTCCGTTGCGTCTCCAGCGCTTCCAGCTCCTGTCGAGTCGGGTCTTGCGCCGACGCGGTACGGCCGTCCCGACGCGACGATGCGGACGCTGCCGCACAGGCAGCCGCCGGTGAAGCGCTCGGTCCTTCCACTCTCAGCCCGCTTTGCGACGGAAGTGGAGCGCCAGCACGCCGGACTTGAACCGCTGCGTCGATAGGAGCTCGAGATGCCGCGCACTCGACAGGCCATGAAACAACGTCGGCCCGCGGCCACTGATGATGGGATGAACGACGATGCGGTACTCGTCGATGAGCCCCAACTCCTCGAGCGCAGCCGCGAGCTTGGGCGCTCCGACGAGGACACCCCGCTCGGTCTTCGCTTTCAGCGCCGAGATCGCCTCGCGAAGGTCACCCTCCACCTTGATCGTGTTCTGCCAAGGAAAGTCGCTCCGCGAGCCCGACACGACGTACTTCGCCTTCGCCTCGAGCTTCTGTGCCCACTCGCGCATCGCGCGCGGCGCCTTTTCGTCGCGTGCCACCGCGGGCCAGGCTCCCTCCATCAGCTCGTAGGTGTTGCGCCCGAAGAGCATCGCCCCGCTCTGCTCCATGAGCTGCGTCCAATAGTCGTGCAGCTCGTCGTCCGCGATGCCCTGGGTGTGATCGATGCACCCGTCCAAAGTCACATTGAGACCGAAGGTGAGGAGGCCCATGGCGTGGGATTCTACGAAAATCGCGCCCAGCGCGCAGCAGTCCGAGCCATCACCACGCCACGTTTTGCATGGTGGCCCACGGCTTCCTCGCGCTCCGCCGAGCGCTTTTCCCCCGGAGCAGGATGCGGTGGGCGCTGCCCCAGGTGCGCCGTCGACTTCAGCACCTGCTGCTGCGCCGCATCGGACCCTGCCAGCTCTGCCTACGTCACGTTCCAGCGCCGAACACTGGAGCAGGACGCAATCGTCCACTCAGGCGATGAGCTCGGAGAGCACGCCCTTGGTCAGCGCCGGGTCGCCGAAGTCGTCCAGGTTCCCGCCGGCCGCGTTCCTCAGCCCCACGGCGGTGCCAATCGTGTTCAGCATCCGGTTGTGGTTGGGATTGCCGCCGCCCGACGCCTCGACGTAGACGCCCTGCTTGAGGAAGCCATTGCAGCTCCCCGCCAGGACGAAGGGCACATTGCGCGCCGAGTGAGCCGGCCCGTTGCCCAGGTCGTTGTACCAGACAGCCACGCCGTGCTCGATGAGTCGCTTTCCGTCCGGCATCTGGTAGGCCACCAGCCGGTCCAGGAGGTGCTTGAAGGCGCTCGCGAACTGCACGTCCACGTGGTGGTGCAGCAGGTCCGAACCGGTGATGATGCCGCCGCTGGCGTCGTGCGACGAGCGACGGTGGGACACGTAATGGAAGTTCTCCATCAACTGCCCCGTGTCCGGGTTGCGGTAGCGCGTGTCGCCGTCGTTGCCGTTGCCCACTTGGATGACGGCCGCGCGGTTGGTGCCGCACGCCATCGCTATCACGGCGATGTCCATGTGCAGCCTGGCGGTGGCGAGCACCTCGGTGCCGTCCGTGCTGTCGTAGCCGGGCGCCTGCTGCTGGAGGATGAGCTCCTGGTCCGCGCGCATGCGGCAGCTCAGGGCGACCTCCAGGTCCCGGACGTTGGACAGGTGCAGGTCCAAGCGCTCATGGTCGGACGCGCTCAGCTCGGGACGCTGCTGGAGCGCCTGGAGCTGGGCCTTCACCAGGTCGTTCACGCTGCGCTGCCGGACGAGGAGCTGCTCGCGAGCCTCGGGAGTCAGTCCCCCCGGGCCGCCAATCATCGTCTGGTACGCATTCCACGGGTCATGCAGCGCGGCCCGGCGCACGTTGCTGCTCCGGTAGGAGAGGCAGGGCCCCCCGAGCCAGCCGCCACGCCGGCCCGCGTAGAAGACGAGCGAGTCACGCTGCTGCGGATTGAGCTCGCGGCCGATGCGGTGGTCGATGGACTCGCCTCCGGACTCCGAGCCGCCGCCCGCGCCCTCCACCACGGGGCCTCGCGCGGTCAGCCCCTGCATGGCGCCGCGGGCGTGGCCGTCCCCGTAGTTGTAGTCCTTCATGTTGACGTTGCGCACCAGCAGCAGGTGCGCGCGGTGGTCCTTGAGCACGTCCACGGCCCGCCCGGCGATGCTCTCCGCGGTGAGCGCACCCAGGGTGCGCGGCCAGAAGCGCTCCGGCTCCGCGCCGAGCTCCGACGTCGTCTGGGCCGAGGCGACGCCGTTGGCCTGCCGGAAGAAGATGGCGTACGGCAGCGCCCCCGAGTCCGCCGCGCGGGCGGTCCTCGGCATCAACCCCTCGAGAAACGGCAGGCTCAGCATCGTCCCGCCCAGGCCCTTCAATACCATCCGGCGACTCAGCTTCATGGCAGCTCCTCCGGGTGGCGATTCACGAAGCCCTCGCTGGTGACGACCTCCACGACGAGGTCGACGATGGACAGGTTGCCCGCCTTCGACAGCTTTCCGAGCCGCTCCACCAGCGGCACATCCTCGTTGGCGAACGGGCGCCCGTGGAGGTACTCCACCCAGTGCTGCGCGTAGCACGCATGCACCGCCTCATTGGCCGCGAGTGCGTCCGCCAGGTCGAGCGCGTCGCGCACCGGCACCGTCTCTCCGTTGATGTTGGGAGACGCGCTGGCGTCCACCGGATGTCCGTTGTCCGTGGTGCGGTAGCCGCCGATGGCGTCGAAGTTCTCGAAGGGGAAGCCGAGCGGGTTGATGAGGTTCGAGTGGCAGCTGGCGCACACAGTCCCTGCCACTTCGGTGTGCGAGGCGACGACCTCGCGATTGGTGCGGCCCTGGGGGGCGGGGAGCGGTGGGATGTTGGCCGGCGGCGCGCCAATCTTCCGGCAGATGATGCGCTCGGACACGAAGACGCCGCGGTGGATGGGGTCCGGGTCCACCGACGTCGCGTGCGAGGCCAGGAAGCCCACCTGGGTGAGCACGCCCTTGCGCTCGCGCGATTCCAGCGTCACGGGGACGAAGTCGGCGGTGAACGTGCCACTCAGCCCGTAGACGCGCGCCAGCTCGTCGTTGACGAAGGTGGCAGGCGAGGTGAGCAGGTCGCTGTAGCCGCCCTTGCGGGAGAAGACGACGTCCTGGACGAAAAGGGTCGTCTCCCGGGCCGCGTACTCCCCGAGGCGCTCGGACACCTGCGGGTAGCGCGTGAGGGAGGGCCGGATGGCGGCATAGCGGGGCACGTCGAAGAGGGTGCGGTGGAAGGCCTCCACCACCTTTTTCGAGCGCGCGTCCTGGAGCATGCGCCGTGCCTGTGTGGCTACGCCCTCGCGGGAGTGCAGGGTGCCCTCGCTCGCGGCGGCGAACAGGGCATCGTCCGGCATGGCACTCCAGAGGCCGTAGCTCAGCCGCGAAGCCACTTCGTAGTCGTCGAGCGGCACCCGGTCCTGCACGGCCTCCGTGCTGCGCTCCACGCGGTAGAGGAAGTGGGGCGACTGGAGGAAGGCTTCGATCACCAGCCGGATGCCACCCTCGAAGGCCGACATGTCCGCGTAGGCCTGGGGCCCCTTGCGGTACAGCCCGAGATAGCTCTCCACCTCTTCGGACGTCAGCGGGCGCCGGTGCGCGCGCAGGCCGAAGGACTCCACGAAGGCGCGGGCGCGCTCCTCGCTGGTGGCGGCCGACGGAGGCAGCAGGCGCGCGAGCTTCGTCGCGTCCGTCGTCACCTGGCCGGCGAGCTCCGCGGCGGCGCGCTGGTAGGCGCCCCAGAGGGCCTCGTCGACGGAGAGGGCGCGCGCATCGTTGTCAAAGAGGAAGCCGCCCTGGGCGGGGTCCGCGCGGAAGGTGCCCGCCAGCGTGGTGGGCGGTGCGTCCAGCCTGAGCAGCTCCTGCACGCTGTGGGTCCACTGCACGTGCGTCAGGCGCGCCATCCGCACGGACGGGGCTGGCGTCTCGATGACGGTGGGCGGGGGCGTACCAGGGCCCTCCGGGTTGGAGATCGTTCCTTCGCAGCCAGCAGCCCCGCTCAAGACCAGCCCGAGCACCACCGGGCGCCACCACCGTCCCCGCTCCGCTGGCTCTCGTGACAACCGTTGTGACCGCATCCTCGGCACGAGCGCCTCCATCATTGGGAGACATACCCATCGGATGGATTACGCGTTCCTGTCAATGTATCCGCGACTCGCACGCGCATCGGTCAATGGCCCGATGACACGGATACTGAAAAACTCGTGTCACATGTGCATCCGTATTTCATCAGACCCGACTTTTCGTGCGGGCCTCGCGGAAAGTGTGGAGGAGGCGCCACATGCGTGGGGGACAGACCCCCTCAATGCGCCGGTGCTACAGCCTCAGATACACGCCGAGCTGACCGCTGAAGTACAGGTCCTGGGCGCCGCCGGCGAAGACCGGGGCACCCTCCGCGGCGTCGGCGGTGAAGGAGTAGCTCCGCATCTCTCCGCCCAGCCGCAGACCCAGCATGCGCGTCAGGGCGAACTCCACGGCGAGCTCGCCATCGAGTCCGGAGCCGCTCAGCTCCGGGATGTAGTCGTCCGAGGACAGCTCGCCGCCGCTCAGCACGTGCTGGTAGCCCACGCGCGCGGCGATGGCCCATCGCTCGGTGAGCGCCTTGCGCAGGCCCAGCTCCACGTGCGCGAAGCGGTAGTCCACGTCGGGCAGGGTGAAGGTGCTCTCCGGCGGGAGTTCCATCGCGAAGGAGTGGGTGCCGTACAGCGCGCCCACCGAGACCTCCAGCCACCGCAGCGGCAGGCGGAAGCGCAGGCCTCCCTCCAGGAGCTGGGCGGTGGTGCCGTACGTGGAGCCATCCGGGAGCCGCGTGGACAGCCCGAGGGTGCGTGAGCCCCGCGCCACGATACCCAGGTTGTGCACCATCCCATCCGTGAAGTGGGAGAGCGGGAAGTAGCTCACCGCGAGGCTCGCCGCCGCGGCGCTGTTGAGGCTGTAGTCGGGCAGCTCGTTGGCGTTGTTGCCCGAGAAGTTGAAGCGGCGGAACAGCCCCTGTCCGGACAGCAGCGCCTCCAGGATGGGGCCGTCCAGGTTGCGAAGGCCGGCTGCCTTCGGCTCGGGCTTCACCGGCGGCTCCTCCTTCTTCACGGTGGGCGGAGGAGGCTTCACCACCGCCGGGCGCGGTGCCTCCGCCGCCGGGCGCGGTGCCTCCGCCGCCGGGCGCGGTGCCTCCGCCGCCGGGCGCGGTGCCTCCGCGATGGGGGCCGGGGGCGCGACCTCCGGCTCGGAGACAGGTGTCGGAGGCGTGACGGCGGCAGGCGGGATGCTCTGCTCCGGGCCCGCCTTCAGGGCCGCGCCCAGCTTGGGCTCGAGCTCGCGCCGCACGTCGGGGAAGGCGCGGTGGGTGCGGACGTCCCAGCGCGCCTCCGCGAGGAGGGTGCCGTCCTTGCCGGAGTAGGCGCGGACCTCCACGTCCCAGCGCTTCGTCCCCTTCACCGAGGCGAGGATCAGCACGTCCGCGCCGAGCTTCTTCGCCAGCGCCTGCCGCTGCCCATCCGTCTTCGGACCGCCGCGGATGAGCTTCACCTGGGCATCCACCTTCTTCGCGGGCAGCACCTCTCGCCCGCGTCCCTTCTTGCCCAGCTCCTGCGTCAGCACCCTGCGCAGCGCATCCGCCTGGCGGCCCTCCGGGCGCAGCACCGCCACCTGGGTCTTCTGCGCCTGCGTCTTCTTGGCCTGCGCGGCCTCGGACGGGCGGTACGACACGACCAGCGCCAGCACCAGCACCACCCATCCCGCGATGCGGCTCACAGGGCCACCTCCTTGGAGCGGACAGACGAGGTGGAAGGGGCCGGGAGGACAGAGACGAAAGGGCGGGAACGCATAGGGGCTCGGCTTCCAGTGACGAGACGGGGGGCTGCCTCAGCCCAAAGCAATTGAGGGGCCAACATCCCGGAGCTTGGAGCTTATCTCGGCCGGGTCGGTTTTTGGAACTCAAGCAGCTCCGGTGACGACCTACCGAGTCTGTCTATTCTCTCGAGGGAAACCACACGAAGTGCGGGAGAGCCACTGAAGCGGGTGACGCTCACTTCTACCCTCCACCTGCTTGTGTTCTCTCAGTTGCATACGTCGTTGCGACGCTCACTCCAGTACAGCAGTCGTTGTCATATCGTGCGCTTTGACGAACCAATGACGGGGTGATTGAGTCGGGATGGGCACAGCGCCATACGGGAGGCCAGAAGCTTGGACGCCGGCCTCCCGCTCAGGCAGGCGGGAGACATGGTTTATCAAAACGAATGGCGTCACCGCTTTCCGATACCGCCCAATAGAGCCAGTTGCCTCGTGGGTGGCCGCCCCGTGTCGATGGATGCCTTGCGAGTGCGTACCATGAACTTCAACCAACGTTGGCGCACTCCAGGAATCACTGAGGTGCGCTACGAAGTCATCTTGCCTGGAAAATATGCAGTGGCGCTGCTCGAACGCGATTGGACAGGATTGGTGAGCGACTACCAGCGGTTTCCCGCGCCGGATGACCCGCTGGACCAGTCCCTGCGTGCCCTCGAATGGCCCGAGCCAGCACGGGCACTCGTTGACCCGGTTGCGGCTCCTCGGATACTTGCCTTCTTCGCCCACGAGTTGCTGCTACGCTGGTTCGACGATGGCCTCCCAGCAGGTCCCGGCTTCGTGCTCAACTCCGTTGAGGAGACAGGCATGGCCGGCACAGACGTGTACCTCACGGGCCATGCACGACCGCACGACCTTCGTGTGTCCTATGTCTACCAAGATGTCTGAGCCCTCTCTGCTGTGGCGGCGTCCGGGTTCTCAATGGCCGCCAGGGCAGCACGCCGGAGGTAGTGGCCCGGCTCCTCACCTTGGCAGAGAGGGCTGGCGCTCCCTTTGTCACGAGCGCTCAGCCTCTTGCGTGCGCGAGACGGTGTGGGCGGTGCCTCGGCGATTCTCACTCCGCGCCGCCGCCATGGGACCTCGCCGGCCCCGGGTGTGCTGAGCCCTTTGGCAGGACCTGCTTGCTAGCCCCCCCGCCGTCCGTGCCAGTCTGGCCGGATGAACCGCGTCCTCCTGCTGGCCGGACTGTTGAGCCTCGTTGCGTGCAAGGGCTCCATCGAGCCAAACACCAACGACGGAGGCCCCAACAACCCAGGTGAGCCTGACGGGCCCGGCGAGAACCTGGGCGCAGCGTGCGTGGTGCAGTCGGTGCTCACGAATCGCTGCGCCAGCTGTCACGGCGCGCTGCCGGCCCAGGGGGCGACGATGCCGCTGCGCACCCTGCACGACATGCGGGTGAGCTCGGCGAGCGATGGGAGGCTCAGCAACGCCCAGCGCGCGCTCATCCGCATGCGCGACGATGCGTCTCCGATGCCGCCGGCCTCGCATGAGCGCGCGAGCGCAGCCGAGCTCGCCGCGCTCGAGACCTGGATCGGGCAGGGGATGCCCCTCTGCAGTGGCACGGGCGGCCCGCCCGTGACCGTGGTGTCCGAGCCCAACCTGCTCGAACAGTCCGCGCTCTTCACCTGCACCGAAGGCGTGCGCTCGGATGCGCCGACGCGCATCCGCCGCATGAACCGGCGCGAGTTCACCCGCAACGTCGGTGGCTCGGTCGAGCGCAGCTGGACCGGGTTCAGCTTCTACGACAACCCGCTCGATCCCAGCGCCATCGAGCAGTACAGCTCCTGGGCCACGGACGAGACGCTGGACGAGGCCACGGTGGAGCTCTTCCTGCCGGTGGTCGGCGAGGCCGCCGCGCCGTGGACGATGAACTACCCGGACGGCAACCGGATGGAGCGTGTCTACACCGACAACCGCTTCAGCTGCATGTTCAACGACGCGAACCCGAGCGACACCTGCAAGCGCTTCCACCTCGGCCAGATGCTCGAGTTCGGCGTCTTCTTCCGCCCGCCCACCGAGGATGAGCTCACCCGCCTCACCGCCTTCGCGACCGAGGTCATCGCGCAGGAGCCGAGCAACTCCCCGCGAAACCGCGCGGACTCCATCACGCGGATCTCCAACGCCGCGTGGTTGATGACCGGCGCCATGTTCCGCCGCGAGATGGGCGGCGAGCCGGCCGACGGTCGCGTGGAGCTGACCAGCCTCGAGCTGGGCTCGCAGCTGGCCTACGCGCTCGCGGGGCGCGCGCCCTCGGCCACGCCGAGCTTCGTGTGGCCGTACTACTCCGCGCCCCTCGAGGGGCATCTGGCGGACGTGGCCATTGCCGCGAAGGATGGCTCGCTCACGCAGGATGCGACGACCACCGCCCTGATCAAGAAGCACCTGGGCGGCGTCGACGCCAACCAGAACGGGACACCGCGCTTCGACCTGGTGCAGGACTACAACGAGGAGCAGCGCTCCAAGCGCGGGCAGTACTGGCTGGGTGACGGCGTCGCGGGCTTCTTCCGCGAGTGGCTCGGCTACGAGCACGTGTCCGCGGTGTTCAAGGAGTCCCCGGCGGCGACCTCGCGCTTCGAGCTCGAGGGGCTCGGCTACATCAGCTCGGTCTCGTACGACAACCTGCTCACCAACTTCCATCCGCTGGAGCCGACCTTCATCCAGCAGTTCGACGATCTGATCGCGCGGGTGGTCGTCGAGGATCGGGACGTGCTGGCGAACCTGCTCACCACGCGCACCTTCTACGTGCCCTCCATGCAGCACGCGGCGTACGACTCGCATAAGGGCCTCTCGCACCCCTATAACGTCAGTGAGATCCTCCCGGCGACCGTCGCGGGCCGCTGGAAGAAGCTGCCTGACGCCGAGCGCGCGGGCGTGCTGACCCACCCGGTGTGGCTGGCCGCGCACGGCGGCAACTTCGAGGACGATCCGTCCATCGTCCACCGCGGCAAGTGGGTGCGCGAGAACCTCCTGTGCGGCTTCGTCCCGCCGCTCAGCAGCGTGCAGGTGGCAGCCCAGGTCGGCGCTCACGCCGCCGACAAGAACGCGCGCCGTCGCCTGCAGGAGGCGACCGCCGGAGCGCAGTGTCAGGGCTGTCACCGCCTGATGGATCCGCTCGGCCTGCCCTTCGAGATCTACAACCACGCGGGCTTCCTGCGCGCGCGGGATCACTCGACCAGCGGAGGCTGGACCACGCCGGACGGAAGCTCGACGCTCACGTCAATGCCGGACCCCGCGCTGGACGGCGCGGTGCGCGACGCGGTGGAGTTGAGCGAGCGCCTGGCGACCTCGCGGCACGTGAAACGCTGCTTCGTGCGACAGGCCTTCCGCTACTTCATGGGCCGCCCGGAGAACCTGAGCGACGCTTGCACGCTGACGCAGATGGAGCAGGCCTATGACCAGAACAGCGGCTCGTTCTCCAAGATGCTGACCACGCTGATGACCAGTGACACCTGGAAGACGCGGCGTCTGCCGCGGGCTGGAGAGTGACTGCCATGTTCTCGCGACGAACCGTCCTGAAGGGCATGGCCGCCGGCCTCTTCGCGCCCTACTTCCACGACGTCTACGCCCAGTCGTCAGCGTTGCCGGCGCGCCTGGTGCTGGTCCTCGAGTGCAATGGCGTCTACCCCCGCGCGCTCCTGAGCACGGGCACCCGCGCGGCGCTGGGTGGACGCGCCAACACCTCCGACCGCCTCTTCTGGGACGCGTACAAGGACACGCCGCTGGTGCGTGAGGGCGACAATCTCGCCAGTGCGCTCAGTCTCGGGCCGCTGGCGGCGTCTTCCGGCAACATCGACCTGGTGAACCGCTCCGCCGTGCTGCTGGGACTCTCGAACCTCATCGCGGGCGGCGGGCACTCCAGCGGGACGGGCGGGCTGAGCTGCGCGGTGAACGGCGCGGGCGCGACCTTCGACGCGGTGATTGCACCTCGCCTGCGCCGTGGTGCACCGTTCGACGTGCTGCGCCTGGGCACCAGCTCCGCGCGCGTGTCGATCGTGTACGAGACCTGCGCGCTCGGCCCACGCAAGCCCGCGGGCATCATCGTCAACCCGTCGCTCGCGTTCGACAGCACCTTCGGCTCGCTGCTCGGCGGCTCGACGAGTGGGCGCGATCGCAAGATGCTCTTCGACTTCGCGCTGGCCGACTCGCGGAAGGCGCTGGCGGGGTTCAGCGGCAACTCCAACGAGCGGCTGAAGCTGGAGCGCTACGTCTCCTCGCTCGAGTCGCTGCGCACGCGGGAGGATCAGCTCGCAGGCATGGCGGACCGCGTGCGGCCCCACCTGCCGCTGGCGCCGAAGGACAACCCGCTCATCACCGGCGCGGGCTCACCGCCCGACTCGCTGAAGTGGTTCGAGGCGCAGTTCCAGATCGCCACGGCGTCCCTCCTGGGCGGGCTGACGAACACGGTGGTGCTGGCGACGGGCACCTCGGGCTTCGACGTGGCCTACGGCCCGGACGTGACCGACATCCCGCGACACAGCCTGCAACACGGTCTGGATGCAGGACAGAACTGGGAGCGCGTCGCCGAGGTCACCCGCCGCCATGTGCAGCTGGTGGCGAACCTGGCGAGGACGCTGGCCGCCACGCCCGAGGTCGGCGCGAGCGGTTCGATGCTGGATCACACCGCCATCGTCTTCATGTCCGACAACGGTGAGCAGCACCACTCGACCGCGCGTGAGTGGCCGAAGCTCGTGGTGGGCGGCAACGCGCTGGGCCTGAAGACCGACGGGCGCACGGTCGTGTACCCGAAGTACGACGCGGCCCGGAACCGGCAGGTCTCCAATCTCTTCAACACGCTCGGCCACGCGTTCGGAGATGCGGACTTCAACACCTTCGGGCAGGAGGGCAGCACGCGCATCGCGCCGGGACCGCTGAGCGAGCTGTATGGCTGAGCCGCGAGAGCGGGCTGGGCGGCTGTGACGCCCGCCGCCGCAGGCGCCCAACAGGAAGCGGCGCGGGGCCCTCTGAAATACCGGGCTGCTGCCTGATGGCGAAAGCCCGGAACGCTCTGCGGAACCGGGGCAACTTCAGTGGCTCCACCTCGAATGCTCCTGCTCGATGATTTGGACGGCGCGCGCGACTCCGTCCTCTGCTCGGATGCGTTCACCCACCGCTGCGGCCTGAGCCCGTACCGTCGGGGACAGTGCAGTGCGGATGGCATTCGCGAGCCGTTCGGCTGTGAGCGACTTCTGCGGTACTGGCTGAGGCCCTACGCCCGCGCGGAGAACCATGTGCCCCCAGAAGGGCTGGTCGCCAAGGAAGGGGCAGATGACAGTGGGCTTGCCCGCACGCAAGCCCGCCATCGTGGAGCCGGCCCCTCCGTGATGCACCACCGCGCTCATTCGAGGGAACAGCCAGTCATGTGGTGCGGACTCCAACATGAATACGTTGGGTGGTAGTGTGTCCGCCCTTAATCCTCCCCAGCCCGTGGCCAGCACTGCGCGCTCGCCGGTCAACGCCACGGCCTTGAGGACGGTGGCAGCGCGAGAATCGGCATGCGCCGCGCCCATGCTGCCGAAGCCGACGTAGACGGGCGGCGGCCCCGCTTCGAGGAACGCCTGCAGCGCTGCGGGAAGAGTCCATCGGTCGGCCTCGTCGAGGAACCAGCAGCCCGTCACCTGCGCTTGGGGAGGCCAGTCGGTGGGACGTGGCAGCAGATGCTCGCTGTACGCGTACAGTGCCGGCACTGCGGAGCCATTGGCCTTCTTCATCGGGTCCGCGAAGCGTGAGAGCGGCGCGAGGCCCAGTGTCTTCACCCGGAAGTCGTTGGTTGCGCCGGCCCAAACCGCGTTGGCCAAGGTCAGGACTCGGTAGCTGAGCGCGTTGAGCCAACCGCCGAGTCGGAAAGCCGGGACTATCGGCACTGGGAACTCGCGCGTTGGAGTCAGCGGCAGCGGCAACGCTAGCAACTCGGCGGCCCCGAGCTTCTCCGCGATGTGGTGACTGCCGAGCGCCTTGGAGTGGTACACAAGCACGTCCGGCTCCAGCTCCCGCGCCGCTCGCCACTCGTCCTCCAGGCCCGCCCGGACGATGGCACCGAACCCCTTGAACAGCCGCCGCTGCTCGGCACGTGTTGGGGCGCGCAGAACCGCCTCCGTCACCTCCAGCACTGCATTGTCCATATGCGCATATGGAATGCCGTGACGCTCCACCATGTCTCGGAAGCCGGTGGGTGTGCAGAGCGCCACGACATGGCCATGCGCCTTCAGGGCCTTGGCGAGCGCAACGAAGGGTTGGACATCGCCTCGAGTACCGTAGGTGGAAATGAGCACGCGCATGGAGACCCCACACTGGAGCTTGCCTGCGGCAACAACCGCGGCAAGGTGGCGGCCCGACCACCGAGGAACCTGTGCGTGCCAGGAGCGCGACGCACACCCTTCGAGATGTGTGGCTAGTGTCTCATGACGTGGTTCTCCAAGCCACGGAAACCATGCGGCCCGCGCAGGGGCCGCGCGTGGGTTCGTGCTGGGCGGGAGGGTCACTCGGCTGTGCGGACAGGCTGATGGCCTTCGTCATCGTGCAGTTCCTCCTGGAGTGAGTGGCGTGGTCGCACCTCAACGATGCGGCCTTCTCCGAAGGCAGGAGGAGTCCCGCCCATCCGCAGCGGGTCTTCCCCCGGGCATCAGTGCCCGTGCCTCACTTGCTCCCGAAGATGCTCGGCCAACGCGAATGCGACGGCCGCCATCATCCTGCGGGTGAGTGGCGAGGCCACCAGCTTCCTCACGGCGCTCAGCATGGCGTTCACCCCCTTTCCGCCCCACTGATCGCGCCGCGCCCGCCCCGAAATAGGAGCGGGGACGGAGCCTCCTCTTCGGCCTTATCCCAGTGAAGGGGGGAGACTTTCCGAATCGATGGGTACCTACCGCAGTAGTGGCATGACCTTCCCACAGCCCGGATTCGTGAGCTGCCAGGCCCTTCAGGTAATTGTGCGGGATGGCCTCGTTGAAGAGGACCAGCTCCAGGAGGAATCTCGTTGAAGCTGCGCTCGACGGTGCTGGTCGCGATTCTCGCCGGATGCTCCACGACTCACGGGACGGCCGGGTCTGGTTCCGACCCATCTCCGCGAATCCAACCCGCGACGAAGAAAGGAGCTGCCCTGGATTCCAGTGTTCGGCGGGCGGATGAAGACGGCTCTCTTCTACGGCCCCTGGCAGTGCAGGCAGGAGTTCATGAGGACGTGCCAGCGGGAGTGCGCCCCGGTCATGGGCTGCATGTGGCTGGCCGACATCAAGCTGGATTGGGAGGGGCGCCTCGTCATCCCACCGCTGCCCGTCAAAGCCGGCAGCCGCTACGGCGTCTTCCACTGCTGCTGCGACTATCCCAAGTTGTCGCCGGACAAAAAGGAGGCTGAGCGGAAGAGATGGGAGAACTTCCGGACACCCTTCCGGAAGGACTGGAGGGTACATCCGCACGCCTGGCGTGCACTCACCCGAGCAGGTGGCGGGCTGGAGGAGGGTGAGGGCGGCCGTCCACGCGGCGTGCGGAAACATCTTCGCGCAGCTGTGGCACGAGGGGCGTGTCTCGCACCCGGACTTCCATGACGGCCGCTTGCCGGTGGCTCCCTCGGCGATTGGCTACGAAGGGGAGGTCTTCACGTTCGAGGGTAAGAAGCGCGTCGTGACGCCGCGAGCGCTCGAGACCGGGGAGCTGCCCGGCGTCGTCGAGCAGTTCCTGCGCGCGGCGGAGAATGCCCGGGAGGCGGGCTTCGATGGCGTCGAGCTGCGTGGCAGCAACGGCTACCTGCTGGACCAGTTCCTGCGGGATGGCTCCAACTGCTGCGCAAGGCGTTCCAGGGCGCGTTCATCGTCAACGGTGGCGACGACGCGCGGACCGGCGAGGCGGCGATTGCCCTGGGCGAGGCGGACCTCGTGGCCTACGGCGTGCCGTTCCTCGCCAACCCGGACCTGCCGGAGCGCTTCCGGCACGAGGCTCCCCGCAACCCGATGGACGCCTCCACCTTCTTCACAGGCGAGGAGTGGGGCTACACGGACTACCCGACGCTGCGCTAAGCCTGAGGTGGGCTCGAAGCCCGGGCCGCGCCCGGCGGCGCTCAGGCGCTTGCGGCCGTGCTGGTGGGAGCCGTGAGGGGAGGGGCGAGCGCGGCGCGGGCCTCGCTGAGGAGGGCACAGTGCGGGTCGTTCTCCTCGGCGCGGGCGAGCCAGCGTGCTGCGCTTCCGCGGTCGCCCAGCCGCGCGCAGCCCAGCGCCAGGGTGCAGGCGACGTTCGCGCGGCTCGAAGGTGCGCTGGTGGCGACGAAGGCACGCTCGAGGAGGGGCACCGCCTCGGCGGAGCGGTCCAGCCAGACGAGGACCGCGCCCCGCGTGCTCACGACCGCGGGGACGTTCTTGAGCCGCGCGTACGCCGCGGCCGAGTGCTCGTCCGCTTCCGCGCGCAGCTCCTCCCGGCGCAGGAGGAAGTCCGTCCAGGCCACGTTGTTTCGGATGACCCAGAAGGACAGTGCCTGGGGGGACACATCCCGCAGGAGGCCGAGGAAGGTGGCGCGCGCCTCGGCGTGCTCCCCCTCGGCGAGCTGGACCGTGCCGAGCACGTTGCGCAGGGGGACGGACGCGGGGCGTCGCGCAAGGGCTTCGTCCAGGAGCTCGCGCGCGCCGGTGAAGTCCCGCCGCTCGACGCGCTCGGTCGAATCGAGGAGCACCGCCAGGTCGAGCATGTCTCGCGCCTCGTCCTGGCGTGAGAACGGGATGGTGAGCAGCCGGGCGCCGTCGTTGACCATGCCCAGACTCCGCACGAGAAGCGGCACAGGCAGCAGGTTGAAGGCGAGGAGCCACAGGTTGAAGAACACGAGCAGCTCGCGGGGCGCAATCCTGTGCGCGAACGCCTCGAGTGGCAGCACGACGTGCCAGGGGGAGGAGGTCGGTGGCCACAGGATCACCACCAGTGCCGCGGTGATGGCCGGGCCTCCGGCGACCAGGAACCAGAAGCGGGTGCGCAGCGCGCGCTCCGTCGCCGCGCCGCAATAGGTCATCCCGAGCGTGGGGAAGGCGTTCAGCACCACGTCGGTCCGCCCCAGCCGTCCGCGCCAGACGCGGCGTCCCATGCCGAGCTCGATGCGGAGCACCGTGAGCCCCACCGCGCGGGCCGCGAGGGCGTGCCCTGCTTCGTGCACCGCGACGCTCGCCAGCATCAGCGCGGGGAAGAGGGCCGCGTTGACGAGCGAGCTCCACGACAGGCCGTGGCTCAGCCCCACACAGCACAGGGCCAAAAGGACGGGGAAGACGAAGAGGTTGGCAACGAGGTGGAGCACGGGGCGGCGAGGCTATCAGCTCCGCTGCGCGTCCTCCGAGCCCGCTCGGTCCGGCAAGACGTGCGCGCCTCGCTCACTCCGGGTTTTGGGGAGGCACAGGTGCCGATGCTCTTCCTGCTCCGCAGCAGGCCTCCATGGCTCAAGCTGAAGCTATCATGACGGAGCAGGCCACCTGGCCCGACGACCCATCGCGGGGAGCGAGCCTGTCTCCTGAGCCAGGACAGACCGTGGAATTCCGACACCTCTCCGCCCCCGCCTGGTCGGCATTCAAGTCCTGGCTGCTCAAGTTGCACGGCGTTCCCATCTCCCACCTGCGGCTCCTGACTGGCGGCTGTCCGGCGGAGGAGCTGCCAGCGCTCGCGAAGGAGCTCAAGCGCGTGCGGGCCGACTCCAAGAAGCGCCCCAACGAGGTCTCAGCCCCTGCGGACGAGCGCCTCCGGACGGACTACGCGGCGCTCGGTGTGCCGTGGTCCGCGTGGAGCGAGGTGGCGCGCGAGTTCCAGCGCGACCTGAAGCGCAAGCGGTACGCCCGCTGGACGGGGGTGGATGCGCTCGAGTTCCCCGAGGGGGCTTCCGCCGAGGAACTGGTGACCGTCTTGTTGTTCGGAGGCGTGGAGCAGGCACGACCCCATCTGCTGCGCCGCACGTCGCTGGCCGCGGGCTCGCTCGAGGCGCTGTGGTGCCGCTGGCTCGCGGGTGAGCCGCTCGAACCCGAGACGCTGCGCTCGTTCGCGGGTGCACCGAAGCGACTCGCCGAGCCCCTCTACTCTCCAGGCCTCGAGGAGGTGCTGCCGCTGTTCTTCGTCGAGCCCGACCCCGCACGCGCCGAGCGGGCGCTGGAGGTCGCCTCAGGCCAGATGGGCTCGTCCCGGTCGCAACCGTTGATGGACTTCCTGCGCTCCCTGCTCGGCCTGTGGCGCCAGGACACCTCGGTGGAGGAGGTGAGGGCGCGCTTCGATGCGATGGTCGCGACCGTCTCGCCCTCCGAGGTCGCCCAGCTGAGCGCGCCCGCCTATCAGTATGGCCGATACATCGAGGCACTCCCCCGCACGCGCTGCTGGAACGGGTGGGCTCGCGTCTGGAGCGCATCGCCGTGCCTGTCAGGGTTGCCGATGTCCAGCCCGTCATGGCGGCCCTCGCCGCGCTCGAGGAGTTGACGGCCATGGGCCTGGGCCTCCGCGTGGAGCAGCGGCCCGGGGATGTTCTCCTCTCCGCACAGGAGCCGGAGCCTGGGGGAGGGGACGAGTTCCTGTAGCGGTGCCGTATGCGATGAGCGTCGGCAGGACGGCCCCGACCCTTGGAGGCCTTCCTCCGCGGTTCCAGCATTTGGAGGGTAGAATCCGCGGCCCCATGGTGCCCACTCGCTCTGGACCTCCTGTTGCTCGCGCCTCCTCGCTCCGGTTGACCCGGGCGACCGCCGCCGCCTTGTCGGCGATCCTCTTCGTCCTGGGCTGCGCCCAGCCCGCCGTCGTCCTGTACAACACCGGGACGCGGCAGGAGGACTCGATGTGGGGCTTGAACCTTCTCCTCACCGGCTGGTTGGGCGTGTTCGTGATGCAGTGGGGCTGGTTCGCGAATCCCCTGCAGCTGCTCACGCTCACCCTGCTGTTGATGGGCAGGTACCGAGGGGCCTTCTGGGTGGGCGTCGTGACGGTGCTCGTCGGACTCTCCACCTTGTCCTGGTACCTGCACTCCATCCCCGCGGACGAGGGCGGTAGCGCGAGCCGGCAACTCGAGCTGCTCTATCCGACGCTCGGCTTCTTCTTCTGGATGGGCAGTCTGCTGGTGGGACCCGCCAGTGCGTCCATCCTCGCGAAGAAGGAGGCCGAAGCGAAAGCCGCCGCATCCCGTGCCCCCGTGGCCGTCTGACTGCCCTGACTGGACTTCTGCGCGGGCAAACCGGAGGGCGAACGCGGGCGCATCCTCGGCGCTGCCTTCCCTGCCCAGAAGGCCCGACGAGAGCTGATGTAGCCAAAGCAGGCGCCCTGAATACGACCAACCCGGTGTCTCAACAACCCGGTGCGGTACACTGCCATCCTGATCCGGGGCATCGGAATGTCCCCTTCGTCAGTAGACTACGGCGGTCCGCGCACTTCGGCTTGGCACTTCGCCCAGGTCGAGTTTAGGCAAGGGGAGGCTGAGCTGATGGGCGGCGACGCTACGTTCTTCGGGACCACCTACCAAGCACGTGTCATTGCGTACATCTACGTCCACATCCTTGCCGGTATGCGGTTGGGTTGGCTAAGCCCAGTCGACGACACCCCGATTGCTGTTTCGGGGGAGACCGATGGCCCCGGTGATGATGCTCGTATCGAGTTCGGTGACCGACATCCGGCCATAGAGGTCCAAGCAAAACACGGGATGACGGGCGGCGCGAAGCTGCAAGAGATGCTAGCGCGCGTTCGTACCAAGTCGCAGCCCGACGATTCGCTCAGGGTAGTCCTCGTGGTTGATCGTGGCTCGAGCAGGTGGCTGTACAGCGCCCTCCCTGGTGACATTGAGCGACTGCGGGCAGGGCGGCTGGACGCCTTGAAGCCGGATACCGTCAGATTGCTAAAGGAGCTTGGATCTGACTCCTCAGTCCTCCGACGCTTGCTGGTTATTCCGTGGGACCTAGACCGGGCACAGGACCCGGACCACAAGTTCGCGCTGCAGCTCCTTGCTGAGTCGGTCCTCGAAGACCGAGAGATGGCGACGGCTGCTCTTGCGGTGCTAGCCACGGATGCTGGAGATGTATGCGCCCGCAAGCTCCGTCGGACGAGGAAGGAGCTCGTCGACCTGCTTGCGGGAACAAATATCAAGGTCCGCCCCCCAGCGAAGGACGACCGGTGGCACCGAGAGCTCGACTTCTCACGGCAGCTTCTTCAGAAGCAGCACTCTGCTGTGGCGCTTGAGATGCTCAATCGGATGGATTCTGTGCTCGGCATGCAACAGGTCGAGCCGCGTGTCCGTTACCGACTCGACCAGCAGCGCTCAACTGCACTCACTCAGCTCGGCCGGTACGACGAGGCTCTTAGATATGCGCGCTCTGCTCTTGAGGTTGTGCCGAGCGGAGTTCGTGCGCTGCAGGTAGCAGCCCTTGCTGCACTCCATTCAGGGGATGTTGCCATGGCGCGGGCCTTCGTCGACCAGGGCTTGAGCGCGCATCCTGTGGATGCTGACCTCTGGGGGGTAAAGGCTCAGGTTGCGACCGCAGCCGGTGAGCCTCTTCCGTCGCCTCCGGCAGCCGTGTCCACATCGGAGGGTTACCGAACGGTGCTGGCGCATGTTGCCGCCGACGTGGCCGATTGGTCGCGCGTTCTGGAACTGACTGCCAACCTCCTGGCAGACGGCGTGAAGACTCCAGACGTAGTCTTTCTCCGTGCCAACGCATTCCTGTGCGCCTCCATGCGCACCAGCGACGCTGTAGACCATGCGCGACTTGAGGATGTTGAGCGGCTCTCCTCTGAGCTTATTAGGTTGTGTGCGGATGACGCGCATCCATTCACGCGAAAGGGGTTAGCCCTCCGCGCAATGGCCCGCTCACTCCTCGGCCGCGCCGACGAAGCAGAGGCAGACCTGCGGCTCGCGCGAGAGCTCTCGGCCGATGACCCAGACACAATCTACCAAGCCGCCCGCATTAAGGTGGGCGGAGGAGATGAAGCTGGCGCGCTTGACCTTCTCCGCCATCCAGTGGCGGATGAGAACCCACCGCTCGCTGCCATGCGGGCCCACCTCTTCGCTCGGCGTGGCGAGAAGGAGGCTACCCGCCGTGATATCGATGCGGTGCTCCGTCGGCTGACGAAGGCAGTCAATTTCGATTTTGTGCGGTTCACTCTTGCTGATGCTGCACTGGAAATCTCCGACGCAGACCTCGCAGCGCGAATTCTCACGGGAGTAAATCCAAAGGGAGTGTCGGAGCCGCTCTACGCGGTAATTAGAGGGCGGATAGCCTTCGCGCGCGGAAACATCGACGAAGGTACTGCATGCTTTCGCGAGGCGAGCGGGCGAGACGAACCAAGCCAGCCGGGTATCGTTACAGAACTCGGCTCCCACTTGCTCAAAGCTGGCCGCACGAAGGAGGCCCTGCAAGCCTTCGATGAGTTGGGACTTGAAAAGGTGCCGGCTTCGGCCCTCCGAGTCTACGCGAATGCATTAATGCGGGCGGACGAACTCGTCCGCGCAAAGGCTCTCGTGGAGCATCTCGCGGCAGCAGGGCCTCTCCCTGACTGGGCGCTTCGCATGGCAGCAGACATCGCGCTCCGTCAGGAGGACGTAGGTGCCGCCTTACGGCACCTCACCGCGCTCGTCGAGGGAGGCCAAACGGTTCCGCGCACGCGCCTGGTTCTGGCACATTGGCTACTCGAGTCCGGTAGGGTTGAGGATGCACAGCCACATCTGGACTTGCTAACTGCCGAACCGGCGCTGTCACCTACCGAGCGCATGGAAACCGCCCGGCTTCTTTGTTCGGCGGGGCAACCTGAAACAGGCCTGCCGCTTGCCTTCCGTGCGTTTCGTGCTGCCCCGGAGGACCCTCGACTCCATCGCGGCTTCATCATGCTGCATCTTCTAGCCAACGTGCTGCCACAGTCCGTGTCCGAGGTTGGTCCCGACACGCATGTTCGGCTCAAGAACCATGACGGTGCATCGCGTGGGCACACCGTCTACTCCACCTTGCCAATTGATCCGCTCCGTGGGGAGATGAGCGTTGTCGATGCTCAGGCTGCGAGCCTCATCGGCCTTAAGGTGGGCGACACACTGCCTCAGAGCGAAGACGACTGGTCCCACGAACAATGGGTCGTTGAGGCAATAGTCCCTGCCGTGGTCCACGCCGTCCGAGATGCAATGATGAATTTCGCGCAGCGCTTTCCTCGCGAGCCATTCTTCATCAAAGGGTTCCACATTGGCGATCTCGCCTCGGTCAGAGACTTCGCGCCTTTCATCGCATCGCTTGAGGCGCAGAGGGCCCGTGCCGCTCATGTCCTCAAGATCTATCGAGAGCAGATGCTACCGCTGGGGTTCCTCGCGCAGATGCTTCCGAGCTTGATGAGCGACCTTATGGAGGGGCTGAGTACCAACCCGCAGAGTGCGGATCTGCTCCCTGTCGAGTGGGCCGATCGAGAGGAGCAACACCGCTCAGTTGCTGCCGCTCAAGAGGCCAATGAGGTTATCCTCACTCGCTCTGCCCTCAAGACGGCGGCCGACCGCGGGCTCCTAGATCAACTCGCAGGCACGTTCACGCTCGTTGCTCCGGCATCGCTTTTCAATGAACTCCGGGACGAATTGCGCGAGGCGGAAGCCGATGTCACAAGGGGACGTGCCGTGCTGACGGGAGGGGGCATCGGTCTGGGCACCGAGGGATTACCCGCAGGCAGCCCCCGCCTCCTCGAGAGGTTGGGGGCCGCGCGTGCCGTTCTCTCATGGCTTGAAGCATCGGCCCGGCTTGAGCCACGGCCCCTTATCGCCCTCCAAGCAGCGGCTCCGGACGAGGAGGAACTTCGAGACTTCATCGGGAAGAGCTCGGCTGACGCTCTCGACCTCGTGAAACATCTCGGGGCTGCCCTGTATGCTGACGACCTTGGGTTGCGCCGACTTCTCTTCGAACAGACCAACCAGATGCGGTCATTCTCGACGGTGAGCCTGCTACCTGCACTGGTAGAGCGCGGCGCCCTCACCAAAGAAGAGCATGATCGCCATCTCCTCGCGCTGGTAGGCCGACGCTACGCGATGGTGCTACCCACTCGTGACCTTCTCGTCGCCGCGGTGCGTGGCTGGAGCGACCTTGGTCGCACCGGGGTTTCACAATCGTTTGCGCTCCTCGGTGGACCAGTCATCACCGCTGGCGAGGCTGCCAAGACTACTGCGCAGGTCATTCGTTGGTTGGTGATGGCGCCGCTTGAGGTCGTTTCGATTGGCACTGTGGTCCGGATGGCCCTCACGGGCATGAGCGCGCGTTGGCCACCCCCACTCTGCGGCAGGCTGGTTGCTCATGCTGCAGGGGAGGAACTTGCTCTCATGCCTCAGCACCTCGATACCGTACGACAGGTATGCGCTGCCTTTGCGAGAGGCTCTCTCGAACTCAGTTAGCCAACCTTTTCCTCACGCTGAGAGGTATCTCAAGAAATTGAGTGTCACCCGATCAACCCCCGTCCTTCTCGGGCGAATCTGGCTTTGCTCGATGTGCTTTTCATGAGCTTGCGGCACTCGGAGTGCAGCGCGACGCACTAACCCATGACGACGGTGCCAAACGTAGCTAACGTACCTATCATGGCAACTCTCAACTACACACTCGGGGATTTTCTCGTGCAGCTGCCTGGCATTCCGAAGCGCGGCGCGCAGGGGGCTGCGACAGACGTCCTTCGCCGAGCCGGTGCGCTTGAGCGGTCGGCGGGGCGGTGGCCGGCCGCGCGAGAGATTCCAACGAAATATGGGGGCATGGTCCTCGTGTATCCGGCCGGGGCTCGGGTGCTTGTGGCGGCGTACCATGAGGGACGTCTACCGCTGCGCAAAGGGGCACGGCCCGGCTCCCTGCCGAAACACATGGCCGCTTGGGTCGCGTTGACGGAGGACGAACTGGACGCGATGGTCGAGGCGCTGCCGGCGTCACACGAGCTGCTCCTGGAACTGGACGCGCTTCGCCGGGCTCAATGTCCCCATGGGGACGGCGCTGAGCGCCGGATGTGGCTCGAGGCGCATCCCCTTCGGCATCAGGGCGTGACGTTTCAGGGGCACCGCCAGGAGATGGCCTCGAACTCCGAGAAGTCCATCTCCGGCCGGTGGACTGATTTCTACGGCAGCAATGGCTCCGTCTATGCGGCCGACCGTCCCGCCCCGAATCGCACCAGTGATCCCGATCGCAACTGGGGGCTCGGGCGTGAGTAGGTAGTAGGCACCCGTGCGCAGCACCGCCAAGTAGTGCCAGGGCGCTGCCTGCGTCTGTCGGGCCGCCCCCGCAGTGGCTCCATCACCGCGCTGCGCGTGCCCATGATGCTCTCCCTCCAGGGGCTCTAATGGTCCGCCCCCTCTGACAAGCCTCTCCGAACTGCCCCGCGAAGGTAGTGGGGCCTCGGGCAGCCTCAATGTGTATGCCTCGCTACCGGCCGAGCGCCGGGTTGCAGCGGTCTCTCTCTTTGACTCTTCGGCAGCGACTTCAAGGTCTCGTTGCTGACGCGCCACTCGGCCCGTCTCCGCCCATCGCTCCCCGTCAAAGCCGCCAGCCGCTACGGCATCTTCCACTGCTGCTGCGACTATCCCAAGTTGCCGCCAGACAAGAAGGAGGACGAGCGGAAGAGATGGGAGAACTTCCGAACGTCCTTCCGGAAGGACTGGAGCAAGAATTCGGAGACTGGCCCGAAGAGGAGGGCGTGGCCTGGCCCGGGCACCACATCAGGGACCTCCACCATGGCGGCGATCCGGTAGACCCCAGCAACATCACCCCCGTCGAGCCGGGCGTGCACACCGTCTTCAACAGGGTGTACCCCGCCTGCTACGGAGGTCAGGCACCCTGGAATACAGTGGGGCCTAATCTGCCCTACGCGGACAACTGACGATGGCCACGCCCATGAGCAGCCTGCTCGAAGAGGTCTCTCGTGAGCACTTCCCGTATCCGCCCGCCGCGCTCAAAGAGATCGATGCGTTCGAGCGCCGGGTGGGCTGGAAGTTGGACCCGGATCTGCGTGCCTTCTACCTGCACTGCAATGGGGCGGAGCTGATTGAGCGGCTGCCGGACACCCCTTACCGCGTCCTCCCGCTGCGCAAAATCGTCCGAGCGCGGGTGGCCATCTACGGCGAGGATGACGACAAGTGGGGACCGGCCTCGGTGTACGCGATCTGCGATGTGCAGGACGGCAACTACGTGCTGGTGGACGTGGCCCGACAGGAGAATGGCCGCTACCTCCTCTTCGACGGCGACCACGAGGCGTGGCCGGACCCGGTCTACTGCAAGCAGGTCGCTCATTCTTTCTCTGAGTTCTTGGAGCAGGTTCTCCGCACCCGGCGCAGCCTCTACTGGCTGGGCGAGTGAAATCTCCTCCTGGCCGACTCCGAGTGCGTGACGGCCTTCTTTTTGGCCACCTCCGCTTGGGTCAACCCCAGCCGCTGGGGGATGGCTAGCTCGGCGGACACTTCGGTGTGCAAGGGCTTTGGAATCGTGCACGGTGAGCATCCGGTATCCGCGTAACTCCGAGCGCGTCACGCAACTACCCGGATAGCAGTAGCGCGTGTCAGGCAGGCGCCTCTCCGTGAGCGCGTCCACCGAGTGCCTCGCCCACCCGGCGCAGAAGCGCACGCGTGCGCTGGTCGTGGCGACAGAGCTCGACCTCGAGAAGCGCCGCCACGTCGCCGCGCGCAATGGCATCCAATGTCTGGACTTGAGCCATGAGCGCCGCATGGAGCTCACCACACGACGGCGGGCAGAGCTCCGCGGCCTCCGTGAGAAGCCAGAGCAGCTCATGAAGGCTCCGAAGCACGAGGAACGCCTGGTCGCGGAGGGGTGCTGGGGCCGCCGCGAACGCGCGCGTCGCACGCTGGCCAGCGCCGTAACAGTCATACGTGGCACAGCCCCGGCATCCACGCGGGATGAGCTCGGAGTGGATGGCGCAACGATGCCCGCGCGTCAGGTACCGGCAAGCCACCCCCGCCGGCTTGTCGAACGCGAAGTCCCTGGAGCGCTCGAACGAGGTGGCGACGCAGCACAGCGCAGCACAGGCGCTGCAATCCGGAATGAGGTCGGGACGGGGCATGGGGGCACCGCGGGACGCACGACGCCCCACACGCGTGCGCCATCCGCACGCGGCAGGGGCCGGCGTTGTTCAGTGAAAGGTGGGGAAGGGGACCGTGAGGCGAGGGCGAGCGCCCTCTCCGGCAGGGAGAGACGGGAATCCGTTGGGGTTCAGGGCTTCAGCACGAAGGTCCCGCGACTTTCGCCGCCAGACCCGTGTAGAAAACAAAAAGGCCCCGCCATTTCTGGCAGGGCCTTCTGTACTTCAGCTCCCCGACGAGGACTCGAACCTCGGACCTAGTGATTAACAGTCACCCGCTCTACCGGCTGAGCTATCGGGGAATATGTACGTCGCGGCAAAACGGCGTTGCCGAGATGACGCGCTTTGTAGAGAACGGAGCCCGCCGTGTCAACTGTCCCGTTTGATCCGCTCTCGCGGCTTCACTCCCAGCCCTGGTCCGCGCTCGCGGGGCTGGTCTCCATTGCCTCGGAGGCCATTGCCCAGGTGCTCGCCGGCTCCCCGGCCGAGCGCGTCCTGGACCGCACCCTCCGGGACCACCGCCACCTCTCCCGGGAGCAGCGCCAGGCCCTCAAGGAGGCCGTCTACAACGTCGGCCTCTGGCGCCGCCGCCTCGGCTTCCTCCTGGGTCGCGAGGACGCCACGCCCCCCTTCCTCCTCTACGCCCTGCTACATGGCCTCGCCAAAGTCCCCTCCGCCGAGGCCGCCACCCTGGCCGGCCTGGGGGAGGGCCCGCCCCCGGCCTTGAACCCGGGGGAAGTCCCCACGCTCGCCCTCCGGGCCTCCCTGCCGGATTGGCTCGCCGACCACTTCGCTCGCGAGCTGGGCCCCGAGGCCGACGCCTTCTGCGCCCACCTCAACGTCCCCGGCCCCATCACCCTCCGCGCCAACCCGCTGCGTACCTCGCGCGACGCCCTCGCGGAGCGCCTCCTCACCGAGGGCGTCACCACCCGGCCCGGCCCATGGAGCCCCCTGGCGCTCCACGTCGAGGGCCCGCGCCCCAACCTCTACGGTCTTCCCTCCCTGCGCGAGGGGCTCTTCGAGGTCCAGGACGAGGGCAGCCAGCTCCTCGGGCTCGTGGTGGAGGCCCGCCCCGGGGAGACGGTGCTGGACCTGTGTGCCGGCGCCGGAGGCAAGACGCTGCTGCTGGGCGCGGAGCTGAAGGACTCCGGCCGGCTGATGGCCTACGACCCGGACCCCGAGCGGCTGGACCGGCTCCTCCAGCGCAGCGCCCGCGCCGGCCTCACCCACGTGCAGGTGCTCCGCAAGCCGCCGGAGCCCGGGCTCGACGCCGACCGCGTCCTCGTGGACGCGCCGTGCTCGGAGCTGGGCTCCCTGCGCCGCGGCCCCGACCTGCGCTTCCGTGCCGCTCCGGACGTGCTCGCCCACTTCCCGCCGCTGCAGCAGGACATCCTCCAGCACGCGGGGGACCTCGTGCGTCCCGGCGGCCGGCTCGTCTACGCCACCTGCACGGTGAACCGCGCGGAGAACGAGGACCTCGTCACGGCGTTCCTCGCCACGCGTCCCGAGTTCCACCTGGTGCGTCCGGGGGCGGGCTGGCTCGCGCCCGCGTGTGTCCGGGACGGTTTCCTCTTCGTCACGCCGCACCGCCACGGCACGGACGCCTTCTTCGCCGCCGTCATGGAGCGGTCGGCCGGGTAGGGGAGGGGGCACCGAGCGGCCGCAGTGTCCTCGTTCCGACGGACGGGGGTACTCAACGCTTCGCGTCGCCCCGCCCCGAAACGGCGTGCCCCCCACGGCCCCGGTGCTATGAAGCGCGACGTGCGTTGGCTCAAGCCCCTCTCGCTTCGTCCCCGCGACACCGTCCACGTCGTCGCCCCCGCCTCCGCCTTCGACCGCCCGGGCTTCGAGGTGGGCCTCGCCGTCCTCGCGGAGCGCTACTCCCCCGTCCACCGTCCCGACATCTTCTCCTCGCACCGCTACCTTGCGGGCGAGGACGCCCGGCGCACCGAGGAGCTCTCCCGTGCCCTGCTGGACCGCGACGCTCGCGCCATCTTCTGCGCCCGCGGCGGCTACGGCAGTGCCCGCCTCCTGCCGGACCTGCCGCTCGCGGACGCCCCGCCGACCGCCTTCTGCGGCTTCTCCGACGTCACCTCCGTCCACGGCGCCATGCAGGTGCTCGGCCGCGTCTCCATCCACGCGCCCGTGCTCACGCAGCTCGGCCGGCAGCCGGTGGAGGTCCGCGACTACCTCTTCCGCCTCCTCGAGTCCCCCGAGGCCCCGCCGCCGCTGACGGGCACGGCCACCTACGTGCCCGGCATGGCGGAGGGGCACCTCATCGGCGGCAACCTCTCCGTCCTCTCCCGGCTCATCGGCACGCCGTACATGCCGCCGCTCGACGGCGCGGTGCTCCTGCTGGAGGACGTCACCGAGCGCCCCTACCGCCTCGACCGCATGTGGACGCACCTGCGCCTGTCGGGCGTCTTCTCGCGCGTGCGCGGCATCGTCCTGGGCGACTTCACCTCGTGCGAGGAGCGGAACGCGGACTACTCCAGCGCGGACGTGCTCCGGGAGCTGGCGAGGGAGGCGGGCCTGCCCTGCGCCGCCGGCTTCCCCATTGGCCACGGTGCCATCAACTACCCCGTCGCCCTGGGCACCCAGGTGCGGTTGGACGCGGACGCCGCGCGCCTCACCTTCCTCGAAGGAGCCGTGCGCGCATGAGCGGCAGTCCCCACCCCATCGCGATTCTCCAGACCGTCCTCGACGACGCGTGCCGCATCGGCGTCTTCCCCGCGGCCCAGGCCATCGTCCTGCACCGGGGCGTCCAGGTCTTCGGCCACGTGACGGGCAACGTCTCCGGCGACACGCGCTTCGACCTCGCGTCCGTCACCAAGGTGCTCAGCACCACGGCCCTCTTCCTGCGCCTGTGGACGGAGGGGAAGGTCGGCCCGGACACGCACGTGTCCCGCTTCTTCCCCGGCTCGCCCGTGGGGGACGCGGGCGCCACCGTGGCGGACCTGCTCTACCACCGCTCGGGCCTGCCGCCCTTCGTGCCCTTCTTCGCCCAGGCGCTCACCGCGCACCCGGAGCTGCTCGACGCGGACTGTCCCTCAGCCGTGCGCGCCCGTGTCCGCGAGGAGGTCATCCAGGCCGCCGCCGCCACGCCGCTCGCCGCCGCGCCGCGCACCCGCACCGCGTACAGCGACGTGGGCTTCATCCTCCTCGGCGAAATCCTCTCCCGCGCCGCCAACGCCTCGCTGGACACGCTCTTCACGCGCCACATCGCCGAGCCGCTCGGCCTGTCCGCGCGCTTCCACCGCCTCACCGACTTCCCCGCCGACGCCACCCCCGCGGCCACCGGCGCCACGCGCCCCCGCGAGCCCGCGCCCGGCCAGGAGGGGCTGTGGAAGGACGTGCCCACCCAGCCCACGCGGCCCGGTGAGGTCGACGACGACAACGCCTGGGTGCTGGACGGCGTGGCCGGACACGCGGGCCTCTTCGGCACCGCGGTGGACGTGGCCCGCTTCGGCCAGGCCGTGTTGGACGGGTGCGCTGGCGGCGCAGCGATTGCTCCCGGCCCGCTGTGGCACCGCCTGCTGGCCACGGACCCGCTCGTGGAGGGCAGCACCCGCTCCATGGGCTTCGACTCGCCCTCGGCCGTGGGCTCCAGCGCGGGCCACTACATCGGCAATACGCCGCCCGGCGCGGTGGGACACCTGGGCTTCACCGGCACCAGCCTCTGGGTGGACCTGCGCCGCGCGCTGGTGGTGGCGCTCGTCACCAACCGCGTGGCCAACGGCCGCAACGAACTGCGCATCCGCGACTTCCGACCCGTCTTCCACGACCTCGTCGTGGAGGCGCTCGGCCTCACCGACTTGAAGCAGGGAACGCATGGCTGACGACAACGGAAACGTCCTCGAGACTCTCGAACCCGGCAGTGTGCGCCGCATCCACCTGGTGGGCGTGGCCGGCACCGGCATGGGCTCGTTCGCGGGCATGCTCAAGGCCGCCGGCTACGAAGTCACCGGCAGCGACGAGAATGTCTACCCGCCCATGAGCGACATGCTCAGGACGTGGGGCATCCCCGCCTCCTCGCCGTACCGTCCGGAGAACCTGGACGCGGCGAAGCCGGACCTCGTCATCATCGGCAACGTCATCCGCCGCGTGAATCCGGAGGCCACCGCCGTGCGCGAGCGCGGCCTCAAGCAGATGAGCTTCCCCGCCGCGCTGGGCTCGCTCTTCCTGGACCGCTCGCACTCGGTGGTGGTGGCCGGCACGCACGGCAAGACGACGACGTCCTCGCTCATGGCCCACGTGCTGGTGGAGGCCGGCAAGGACCCGTCCTTCCTCGTGGGCGGCGTCACCCAGAACTACGCGGGCAACTACCGCGTGGGCAAGGGGCCGCACTTCGTCGTCGAGGGCGACGAGTACGACACCGCGTACTGGGACAAGGGCTCCAAGTTCCTCCACTACCGGCCGCGCACCGCCATCCTCACCAGCGTGGAGTTCGACCACGCGGACATCTTCCGCGACCTGCCCCACTACGAGGCCACCTTCGAGAAGTTCGTCCGGCTCATCCCGAAGGACGGGCAGCTCGTCGTCTGCGCCGCGTACCCCAACGCCGTGAAGCTCTCTCGCGAGGGCTGCCAGGGCCGCGTGGTGACGTACGTGGCGAAGGAGGGCGCGGACGCGGACTACACGCCGCGCGGCGTGTCCTTCAGCGCCGCGGGCGCGCGCTTCGACGTGGTGGAGCGCGGGCAGGTGCTGGGCACGGTGGAGCTGCCCATGGGCGGCCTGCACAACGTGGAGAACGCGCTGAGCGTCATCGCCGCGGCGCGCGGCCTGGGCCTGTCCTTCGAGGAGATTCGCAAGGGCCTGGCGACGTTCAGCGGCGTGAAGCGACGGCAGGAGGTGCGCGGCGAGCCCGGCGGCATCATGGTGGTGGACGACTTCGCGCACCACCCCACCGCGGTGCGGGAGACCATCGCCGCCGTCCACAACCGCTACCCCGAGCGGCGGCTGTGGGCCATCTTCGAGCCGCGCTCCAACACCAGCCGCCGCAACATCCACCAGGAGGACTACGCCCACGCCTTCACCGGCGCGGCCCGCGCCAGCCTCAAGGTGCCCGAGCGCCACGACAAGGTGCCTGTGGACCAGGAGCTGGACGTGCGCAAGCTCGTCGCGGACCTCCAGGCCCAGGGCATCGCCGCGGAGGGCTCCACGGACGTGCAGGCGATGGTGGACCTGGTCGCCCGCGAGTCCCGCCCCGGTGACGTGCTGCTCGTCATGAGCAACGGCGCCTTCGGCGGCTTCATCGACAAGCTGCTCGCGGCCCTCAAGGCCCGGCTGGGGGCCTGATGATGCGCGTGCGTCCTTCCCTCGCCGCCCTCGTCGCGGCCCTCGCGCTGTCGGGGTGCGCGAAGTCGCAGATGCCGCCCCTCACCGGCCCCGCTCCCAGCAGCGGCGGCGGCACGGCGCCGGCACCGGAGGCCCGCGCGGGGGCTCCGCTGGAGTTCAAGGTGAAGCGCTACCCGGGCGGCGAGCCGTATGACCTCGCCAGCGACAGGGGCAGCGTGGTGCTGCTGGACGTGTGGGCCACGTGGTGCGAGCCGTGCCGGGACGCGCTGCCCTTCTATGAAAACCTCGCGCGCGAGTACGCCGGCCGGGGGCTCAAAATCTACGCGCTGAGCGTGGACGAGGACGCGCGGGCGATTGGGCCCTTCCTGCAGGAGACGAAGGTGGGGCTGCCCATCCTCCTGGACGAGAATGCCCAGGTGGCCGAGCGCACGCTGAAGGTGAAGGGCATGCCCACCACCTTCTACATCGACCGCCGCGGCGTGGTGCGCCACCTCGAGGAGGGCTTCGCCGAGGAGTTCGTCACGCGCTACCAGTCGCACATCGAGGCGCTGCTCGCCGAGCCCGCGCCGTAGGGAAGGGAAGCGACGTCATGTCCCAGGACACGCCCGCCACCTTGCGCCGCACCGCGGAGGAGGGCGCTCGCCTCGCCGGCCGCATCCTCGCGGACCGCTTCCTGGGCGAGCGCACGATTGAGTACAAGGGCGGCATCGACCTGGTGACGGACGCGGACAGGGCGTCCGAGGAGGCGCTGCTGGCCTTCATCCGCGAGCGCCACCCGACGCACGCCATCCTCGCCGAGGAGAGCGGCGCCAGCGCCGGCACCAACAGCCTGCGCTGGCTGGTGGACCCGCTGGACGGCACCACCAACTACGCGCACCGCGTGCCGCACTTCTGCGTCAGCGTCGCCGTGGAGGGCCCCGGCGGCGTGCTGGCCGGCGCCGTCTATGACCCGATGCTGGACGAGCTCTTCTCCGCCGCGCGAGGGGAAGGGGGCTCGCTGAATGGCCGCCCGCTGCGCGCCAGCAACGTCGCCACGCTGCACGAGGCGCTGTTGTGCACGGGCTTCCCCTACGACGTGCGCGAGCGCCCGGAGGGGCCGGTGGGCCTCTTCAACCGCTTCATCCTCCGCGCCCAGGGCATGCGCCGCACCGGCAGCGCCGCCATGGACCTGGCCTACGTGGCCGCGGGCCGCTTCGACGGCTTCTTCGAGTTCGGCCTCAAGCCGTGGGACATCGCCGCGGGCTCGCTGCTGGTGGAGGAGGCGGGCGGCGTCGTCCGCCACGTCACCGGCGCGCCCTTCAGCGTGCTGCGCGGGGACGTGATTGCCGCCGCGCCCGCGCTCGCACCGGAGCTGCTCGCGGAGGCGAAGCGCTTCGTGGACGACCTCGGCTGGAAGCCGAAGGGCTAGAAGAAGCTCTCCGGCACGAAGACGATGTCGCCGGGCTGGAGCATGAAGTTCTTCTCCCGTCCCACGCCGATGTCCTCGACGGGCACGCGAATCTTGCGCTCCTGCCCGTCCACCACGCGCGTCACCAGCGTGTTGTTCTTCGCCGCCAGCTTGGTGAAGCCGCCCGCCAGCGTAATCGCCTGGACGACGGACATCTCCCCGTCCACCGGGAAGGTGCCGGGCTTCTGCACCTCGCCGAAGACGAACACCTTCTGCGAGTTGTACTCGCGGATGAGCACCGACACTTGCGGCCTTCGCACGTAGCGCGCCAGGCACGTCTGCAGCGCGTCCGCAGCGCCGCTGGGCGTCTTCCCCTCCAGCGGCACCTTGCCGCACAGCGGGTAGTCGATGGTGCCCTCGGGGGACACTCGCCAGGTGCCCGAGTGCTCGGGCTCCTGGAAGACGCGCACCTCCACCACGTCACCGGGGCCCAGCGTGCCGCCGCCCGCGCGCGCTTCCCCTGCCTCGGCCGCCGGCGTGGGAGTCGGCGGAGGCGGGCGGGAGGCCGTGCCGAAGCACGCGGGAAGCGCCGCGAGGAGCACCACGGCCAGGGAGGAGCGAGTGAGAGTCATTCCAGGTGGGGGGCCCCGGCGATGACGCCAGGGCGGGGCAGGAGCGGTGCGGCTTCAGTACGTCACGGAGAGGCGAGCATACCCCTCGTGGCGCGTGTAGTTGAGGCCGCCGCCCGCCACCGAGGACGACCGCGCGCCCAGCATGTAGCCGGCCGCGAAGGAGAGCCACGGGCGGAACTGGTACTCGGGGCCCACGTCCAGGCTGACGAGGGTGTCGGCGCGGTCGCCGGTGAAGCTGATGAAGTCCACCGCGCCGCTCGCGTTCAGCGTCAGCTTGCCGCCGAAGATGGCCCGCGCCTGGCCATAGCCGCGGTTGTTGGTGAACAGGCCGTAGGCCGCCACCGGCTCCATGGTGCGCAGGTAGCCCGCCTTGAAGCTCAGGGTGGGGCTGAAGAGGTACGTGCCCTCGAGCTGCGCGAGGACGGTGCCTCCTCCCCCGGCGGCGAGGTTCTGCCCCCAGCCCGCCTTGGCCGTCACCGCCACCTTGGGCGACACCAGGCCGGCGACGCCGAAGAGGGCGCGCGCCAGCGTGGCGTTCGGGGAGCCGTCGTTGAAGTAGCTGCGCAGGTCCACGCCCGTGTCCATGACGACGGCCGTCTTCGGCAGGAAGCGCCAGCGGCCCTCCAGGCCGAAGTGCAGGTTGCCGTAGTCGAACCGCTCCGCGGTGAGCGGATCACAGACGCCCTCGGTGCAGTCCACCGGGCTGATGGCGCCGAGCGGCTCGAAGAACTCCACCGCGTAGGCCGCATTGGGGGTGAACTCCACCGCGCCGCCGCCCGGCCTCCAGGGCACCTTCACCCGCGCCTCGTTGAAGAGGCTGAGCACGCCCGCGCCAATGGCCGCGGTGCGCGTGCGGTCCGAGCGCACGAACTGGTCCGACACCTCGAGCGACAGCGGGGCGTCCGGGTTGAGGCGCGCCAGCAGGTCCGCGGCGCCCTCCATGCGCGACGCCGCGCCCGAGCCGGCCGTCAGCAGGCCCGTGTACAGCACGTAGTCCAGGTTGGCGTTCAGGCTCAGCGCCAGCTTGGAGGAGGGGACGTCCAGCCGGAACCCCGGCCGGAAGTGCATGGCGAACTCACCCGAGAGGTTCGGGGAGACGCCCGACGGCGTCGGCTCTTCCCCGGCGGGCGTGGCGAAGTAGCCCACGCCGCTGTCCAGCCGCGTCTCCAGCTCGAAGTACGGGTGCAGCCGCCCGCTGCCCACCTTGAAGCCATTGCCGCCGAGAGGTGGCGTTGCCACCGACTCCTGGGCCGTGGAGGTGCCGCTCAGCGCCAGCAGCGCCAGCACACCCCAACCCCCCCAAGATTTCCCAGGCAGCTTCATGGTTCAGAAGGACTTCCCAAGTGGAAGGGTTACCCTCTCCCACCTTTCACGCGTACGGCCCGAGGCGTCATAACACGCGCACTTGCCGGGGCCGAAATCATTGTTGGACACAGGAAGAAGACTCGCTTGGTGGGCCAGAGGGCACGCCAGGCGTCAACGGATGGGGCTGGCCGGAGGGGGGCGGACGACGACGTCGTCCGGCACGGGGGGCCGGGTGGGGTCGCCGCCTGGCAGGTTCTCCGGTTCCTCCACCTCCACGAAGAGGTTCTCGTCCGTGCTGAAGGCGAGCTGACCGATGCACTCCTCGGCCTGGGCGCGCAGCTGCGTCACCTTCTGCCGGGCGATCATGACCTTGGTGTATTCGTGGTCGCTGGTGGAGGTCTCCTTGCGCGACAGGGCCTCCTGGAGCGACACGTCGGCCTGCTCGGAGATGCGCAGCAGGCCCTTGATCTGGGTGAGCTTCTCGTTGGCGCAGTTGAGCTTCACCACGTCCTTGGTGCGCCGCGCCTCCTCCACCTTGCCCAGCACCTGCTGGAGGACCTCTTTCATGGCGCCCAGGGCCTGGGTGCTGCGCGTGAGCTTCTCGCCGTCCGGCACGTCGCTGGCCTTCTCGAAGGCGGCGGGCGCGGCGGCGCGCGGTGGGGCACCCGCGGGCTGGGACGGCGCCAGTGCCTGGCCTTGCGCCAGCGCCACCCCGGCGGCGAGTACCACGACGAGCGTTCCCACGGTGCGCATGCGCCTCACGGCTCTCCCCGGCCCTTCCATGAAGGGCAAAGCGTAGATTCAGGGGGGTAGGGTGTCAAACCGACCACGGTCTGGGTTTTCAGGCCTTGCTGGCGAGGCGGGCATTGGCCTCGCGCAAGCGAGCAGACAGGCTCCGGGCGATGTTGACGACGACGAAGGTGAAGCCGTCGCCGTGCGACTGCCGGAAGGAGCGCAAGTCCTGGGCGGTGAGCTGGAGCAGGTCTGCGTCCGTCTTCGCGCGCACGGTGGCGGAGCGGTAGTCCTTGTCGATGAGGCCCATCTCCCCGAAGAACTCGGGGGCGGACAGGATGATGAGCGGGTGCACGTCACCGGAGGGCTGGCGGCGCACCACCTCCACCTGTCCGTCGACGATGACGAAGAGGCTGTCGCCCAAATCACCCTCCTCGAAGACGACCTCGCCGGCCGCGAAGCGGCGCATCCGCGCGAGCTCGGCCAGGCGGGCGAGCTCCGCGGGGGAGAGCATCTCGAAGAGGGGTGACGACGAAATGACGGACAGCTTCTGCATGGTCCCCCCGGGGCCCTGGTGGGATGGCGTAGGCCCTGGAGCCTACCCCGCCGGAGAGAAGACGAAGGGATAGGAAACGGCGGTGTCCGAGTCGGGCTTGAAGGGGAACGCCCAGTTGCGGATGGTGGTGCGGATGCAGCTGCCCACCGACTCGCTGCCGAGGGTGTTCTCCTCGATTTCGATTTCGCCGGCGCGGCCGGAGGGCTTGATGACGAAGCGCACCACCACCTTGCCCTTGAGGTTGGGGTTTCGCTTCAGCTCCTTCTCGTAGCAGCTCTGGATGGACTTGAGGCGCGAGCGGACGTAGCGGGCCAGCGCCGCGCGGTCCACGTCCGAGCTCTCCACGTCCGGCGTCGCGTCCTGCACCCGGCCCTGCACCTGGGCTTCCTTCTTGGTGCCCAGGTCCACATTGCCGCCGCCCTGCGTGCCCACTTCTCCGATGCCCGTCACCCGGCCGGTGCCGCCGCCGCGCGGGCCGGTGCCGCCGCCCACGGAGGCCTCGGTGGCCACGCCCACGCCGCCCGCGCCGGCCAGCGCCGCGGCGATGTCCCCACCGCCGCTGGCTCCGCCCAGCACGTCCGCGAAGGCGCCCTGGCCCCCGCCGCCGTTGGAGCCGAGAATCTTGAGCAGGCCCTTGCCGGAGACCTTCTTCACCACCTCGGCGCGGCGCTCGGCGGAGTCACCGCCGGCGGGCCTGGTGTCGGCCTTGTCCGCCGCGTCCTTCGGCTCGTCGCCCTTCTTGTCGTCCTTGGGGGCCTCGGAGGGGCCGGCCTCGGCGACGCGGGGCGCCTCCTGCGGGCGCTGGGGGATGATGGCGCGCACGAAGCGGTCATCCAGCTGGTCCAGGGCCAGCTCGGGCTCCTTGGGCGCTTCGGCGGAGATGATGAGCGCGGCGCCGGAGAAGTGGATGAAGAGCGAGGCCGCGAGGATGCCGAAGAAGACGCGGTCCATCGTCTTCCACATGCTGACGCGGATGTCCGCGGGCAGCACCGGCTTCGCCTCTTCCGGAGGCGGCGCGACGAACTGGAAGAAGAGGGTGACGTCGCCCAGCTCCACCTTGCCGCGGGCGCTCTCCTGCAGCGGCAGGACGTAGAGGTCGCCGCGGCGGGTGGCCAGCCCCTGCGCGCGCAGCGAGTCGAAGTCCACGTCCGAGGAGCCGAGGTTGACGCGGCCCTGCATGGTTTCGTCGATGACGAGCTGGAACTGCTGGCCCTGGTTCTCCAGCAGGGAGAAGCGGGCCGGCCGGTCATCCGCCGAGGGCAGGACGATGGTGTTCCGCGCGTCACTGCCGATGGTGACGTTGTCGCGGCGGACGTGGTGCTCCTCGACGATGCGGCCGTTCTGGATGACGCCGACGCGGAGCAGCTTGGTCTGCGGAGTGGCTGCCATGGCTTAGAAGGGGTCCTGCTCCACGCTCTTGACGACCTTGGGCACGAAGGTCTCCGTGCGGCTCAGCTCGTCGAAGCTCAGGTTGGAGCGTGGAAGGATGTAGAAGGCCTGGGGCTTCTGGATGCGCCCCTCGACGGTGATGGCGTCCAGGCGGATGACCTTGCGCGGCTTCTTGCCCGTCCCCGGGCTCTCCGTGGACGGGGTGCCGGACGTGCTCGCGCCAGCGCTGCCCGCGGACGCGGAGTCCTGCGCGAGCACGGGCGCGGCGGCGAGCAGCATGGTGAGGGCGAGGGCGGTGCGCATGGCGGGCCTACTGGGCGTCGTTGGCGAGCTTACCCGAGCCGGCGGGCGCGGGGGCAGGGGTGGGGTTGGTGGGGGACGGTGCGCTCCCAGGCTGGGACACCGCACCCGGGGACGGGGTTCCCTCGGAGGCCCGGGCGGTGGCGGCGCCCTTCTTCTTCCGGACGCTTTTCGCCTTCTTGCTGGTGGCCGGGGCCTTCTGGCCCTCGGAGGGGGCGGGGGGCTGCGCCTGGGCCGGCGGGGGAGGGCTGGCCTGCTTCTGCGCGGCGGCCTGGGCCTCCGCGGCCTGCTTCTGCGCGGCGGCCTGGGCCTCCGCGGCCTGCTTCTGTGCGGCGGCCTTGTCGGCCTCGGCCTTCTGCTGCTCCTCGGCCTTGCGCAGCTGGTCCTTGCGCTCGCGCTCGAGGCGGCGCTCCTCGCGCTCGATGCCCTTGCGCGCGTCCTTCACGTACTGGTCGATGCGCTCGTCCCGGCCGCCCTTACCCTGGTACTGCTCGAAGTAGCTGATGACCGTCTTGAAGCGCTCGAGCGTGTCCACCCCGGGCGGCTCCACGTCCAGGTAGAGGATGGCGAGGTTGAAGTACGGGTCCGCCGAGGCGGGCACCAGCTTCAGCACCTGCTCGTACTCGGCGCGGGCGCGGGCGAAGTCGCCCTGGCCCCGGTACGCGTTGCCCAGGTTGAGGCGCGCGGAGGCGAAGTCGGGCGCGGCCCGCACCGCGGCCTCCAGCTCCGTGACGGCGGCGGGGTAGTCCTGCGCCTCGTTGAGCAGCGCGCCGAAGTTGTTGCGCGCCTCCGCGAAGTCGGGCCTGAGCCGCGCGGCCTCCTTGAACTCCTCCAGCGCCTGCGGGCGCGCCTTGAGGGCCAGGTACACCAGGCCCAGCGCGTTGTGCGTGGCGGCGTCCTCCGCGTCGATGGCGCGCGCGTTCTCCAGCACCATGCGCGCCAGCTCGTGCTTGCCCTCGCGGTGGTAGACCTGCGCCAGCACCTGCATGGCGCGCACGTGGCGCTCGTCGCCCTTGAGCGCGAGCTTGGCCTCGGATGCGGCGGACTCGTGCTTCTTCTGCTGGAGCAGCGTGACGGCCAGCGCGGTGCGCAGCGGCACCGAGTCCTTGCGCGTCGCGAGCAGGCTGCGCAGCTCCGCCTCCAGCTTCACCGAGCGGCCCGTGCGGCCGTACAGGCGCGCGAGGCAGTCCCACGCGGCCTCCTGCTCGGGGGCCACCGCCAGCGCCTGGCGGTAGGAGCGCTCGGCGTCGTCAGGCTTGCCCAGGCGCTCCTGGACGATGCCCAGGTTCGTCCACGCGTAGTCGAGCTTCGGCTGCTCCTGCGTCAGCGTCCGCAGCGCCGCTTCGGCCGCGGTCAGCTCGCCCCGGCGGGCGATGTCCACCGCGCGCGCGAAGTCCCGCGCCGGGCCCCGGGGCTCCTCGGGGCGCGCGAGGGCTGCGTCCGCGGGCTTCCCGGCCTGGGCCTGCGCGTCCGTGCCGGCGGTCCCCGCGTCGGCGGCGGTGCCGTCCGTCACGGGCGCCGTATCCGGGCGCGTCTGGGGGCTGGAGGCGCAGGCCGACAGCAGCAGGCCGGACGCGACGGCGGCGAGGAGCGCGCGGGCGCCGGGGAAACGCGAGGTGGGGCTCACTGTGCACCTCCGCCACTGACCTTCGGTGCTTCCCTCGGCGCCGAGGGCTGCGGGCCATTCACACTGCCGACCAGTCCATCCGGGTAGGCGCCGTCCGCGGCGAGGGCCTGCTTGGGCTCCTTCAGCACCGGGTACTCCTTGGGACGGAAGCGGTTGAGGGCCTCCAGCGTGCGCCGCGTCCACTCGTTGGAGATGCGATTCTTGCGCGCCTCCGCGAGCGTGGCCGCGTAGCTCTCCACCGCCGCCTCCTCCAGGGCCGTCGTCTGCTGCGCGAGCTGGTCCTGGTACACCACCACCGCCTCCTCACCCAGGCGCTTCACCTCCGCGGGGACGGGCGTCTCGATGATGGTGTTGGCGAAGCGCTCCAGCGCGTGGCCGCGCCGGTACAGCGCCGCCAGCGTCCACTCCAGCCGCTTGTACGGGTAGACGCGCGCGTAGGCCTCGTTCACCGACTTCACCGCGTTGCGCTTCGCCGTGAAGCTGCGCTCCAGCGCCTTGCCCTTGCCGCCAATCTTCAGCCGGTCGAACTTCTTCAGCTCGGCTTCCGCCGCCTGGAAGCGGCCATAGGCGGCCGCGTCCGCCGCGAGCGGGTGCGTGTCCGGCTGGAGCTTGCGCCGGTCGAACTCGCCGGCCGCCTGCGTCCACGCGCGCTGGGCCTCGCGCTCGTTGCCCAGCTTCTGGTGGGAGTCACCCATGCGCCGGTAGGCGTCCACCACCAACTCCACCTGTCCGGGCTTGCGGGAGAACTTGGCGACGAACTCCTGGAGCGCGCGAATCTGCCCGCGCTCGTCGCCCTGCTTCTCGTAGATGAGGGCGGCGCGGTACTGGTTCTTCGGCGCGTCCTCCGCGTTGGGGAACAGGTCCGCGTAGCGCAGGAAGGTGGCGGCGGCCTCGGGGTAGCGCTGCTGGCCCTCCAGCAGGCGGCCCGTGTTGAAGAGCGCCGCCTCGCGGTCCTTCGACTTCGGGTAGTCCTTCACCAGCTTCTGGTAGCTGGCCACCGCCTTCTCGAAGTCGTACGAGTTCTCCGCGTTCACCGCCACGCGGAACAGCGCCGCGTCCGCCAGGGGCGACTTGGGGTACTCGCGGTAGATGCGCTCGTAGAGCTTCAGCGCGGAGTCGAAGCGGCGCGTGTTCTCATACGCCACCGCGGCGTTGTTGAGCGCCTTGTCCGCGAACTCGTGGCGCGGCTCCTCGTCCACCAGCTGGATGTACTTCTTCGCGGCCTCGTCGTTCTTGCCCTCGGCCATGAGCTGGTCGGCCAGCTTGAAGCGGCCGGCGAGCTTGAACTTGACCAGGTCCTTGTGGAGGTCGCTGGACGGGTCGATGACCTGCGAGTTGGCGGCCAGCCGCGCGCTGACCTCCTCCACGCTCTTCCAGTCCTTGTCGATGAGGAACGTCTCGACGATGAGGTTGGTGGAGAACTTCGCCACCTCGTGCTTCGGGTACGTCTGGATGATGGACTCGAAGCGGCGGCGCGCCTCGGGCAGGTCGTTGTGCGCGTAGTACAGCTCCGCGGCCTTGTACGCGATGCCCGGCGCCTTCTCGCCCTTGGGGAGCATGGCCAGGTACCTGTCCGACGACTCGATGAGCTTCTGCTCGGTGGCGGTGAAGGCGATGGGCTTCACCACCTCGCCCTCGGGGCGCTCGGTGGAGCGCAGCGGCTTCAGGTCCGGCGCCTGTCCGGACTGCACGTCGACGACGAGCTGCTGCTGCCACGCGAGCACCGCGTTGAGGGCGGCGTCGTCGCGGTGCTTCTCCGCCACGTTGGTGTCGCGCACCAGCTCGTAGCCCTTCGCGGCGGCGGCGAACTGGAAGGAGTTGTAGAGGCACTCCGCGTGGTAGAAGCGCATCTCGCCCGCGCTCTTGCTGCGGGGGAAGCGCTCCAGGTAGGCGCCGTATGCGCGCGCGGCCACCTGGAAGCCCGCGTTGGCCTGCTCGAACTTGCCCTCCTGCTTGAACACCAGCGCCTGCTGGTGGTGGTAGGTGGCGGTGCCGTAGAGGCTGCGCTCGACGAGCGCGTTCGCCTCGGAGAGCACCTCCGGGTCGCGCTTGTTCTTCTCGTACCAGGCGGTGCCCGGCTGGTAGAGGTTGGCCAGCGCCTCGGACTCGGTGAAGGACTGGGCCATCAGCCGGTCGCCCGTGTACGCCTGGACGATGCGCTGCTGCAGCCGGGGCGCGTCCGGGGCGAGCGGGTCCTTGGCCAGCACGAGCCGGTACGCCTCGATGGCGGCGGGGTACTTCGTCTGGTCGAAGTAGACGTTGCCCAGGCGCCGGTACACCTCCGCCTCGTACGGACGGGCGCCGCGCTGCGCGAAGAGGGCCTGCGCGCGGGGGATGCCGCCCCACGTCTCGTCCGCGAGGGAGATGGCCACGTACTGGAGGGCCTCCTCGCGCAGGTCTCCGCCGGCCTTCTCGTCACCGCGGGCCACGCGCTGGGCCTCGTAGAAGTCCGCGAGCGTGAGGAAGGAGCCCACCGCCTCGTCGAAGCGGTCCATGCGGTAGTACGTCCAGCCCAGCTTGTAGACGGCCTTGTCGTAGAGCGGGTGGGCGGTGTCGCGGCTGGCGGACTCGAAGGCGAAGGCGGCCTTGTCCAGCGCCTGCGGGTCCTCGTAGTCCTCGAACCAGTGCTCGCCGATGCGCACCCACGCCTCGGTGGAGAAGCGGCTCTTCGGGTAGCGGGCGATGAGCTGCTCGTAGGTGGCGAGGCTCTCGTCGAACTGCTTCTGCTCCTCCAGGCAGTAGCCCAAGAGGTACGTGGCGCCGTCGTTGAGGCGGTAGTCCGGGAAGTCCTTCAGCAGCCGGCGGTAGAGCGCGATGGAGTCCGAGAAGTCCACCGTCGGCTCGGTGGGCACTTCCGCGTCGGGGTTGCTCTCCGCCACCTCGAGCCTGTCGCGGTACTCCTTGCTCGCCACCTGGTGCGCGTCCGCGGAGCGCTCGTAGTACAGCTCCGCGAGGCGGAACATCACGTCCGGCGTGTAGCGCGGCTCGTTGGGGTAGCGGCGGAGGAACTCCTCGAAGCGGGCGATGGCGGACAGGCGCTCCTTGCGCTCCTGGGCCTCCAGGTCGCGGATGGCCTTCTCGTACGAGCCCGACAGCGAGCCGCGCTTCTGCTCGTACTTGCGCTCCACCAGCTGCTGCACCTCGCGGTGGAACTCGCGCGACTCCTCCTCGTACGTCTTCAGCGCGCGGCTCACGTCCTGGAGCAGGGCCTCCTGCTCGGGCGTGCGGCCCAGTCCCTTCAGGTACTCCGGGCGCGCCGGAGCCGGCGCGGCGGGAGCGGCGGGCGCTTCCGTGGCCGCGGCGGCCGAAGCCGCCGTCGTCGGTGCCGCTGCAGCCCCGGCCTTCCCGGCCTCCTGGGCGCCGGAGGGCAGGGAGGTGAGGGCGAGCAGGGCTGCGAGGAGGCCGTGGCGCATCACTGGCCGTCCTCCACCAGGACGTCCCGGAACTCGGCGTCCAGCTCGCGCAGGGCCTTGTCCTTCTGCGCGGACAGCTTCTGGATTTCCGTCGTCTTGTCCTGCTTCTCGGTGAAGGCCACGTCCACCACGCCGACGTCCGCCTTCAGCACCAGGTCGTAGAACTGCTGGCGCACGCGGCGGAAGCTCTCGTAGGCGATGCGGCCCACGAGGTTGCGCGCGTCGCCCGTCACCGAGGCCACCTCCGCCTCGTAGCGGCTGAGCAGCTCCTGCTCGGCCACGACCTTCTCGCGGATGACGCGGCCGCGCGCCTCCAGCCGGGCGCGCAGCACGCTCCGCGCCGCCGTCACGCGGGCGCGCATCGCGTCCGCGCGGCTCCGCACCTCGTGGGCCTTGAGCAGCGTGCTCGCGGCGTCCGGGGGCAGCCGGGACTCGGCGGTGGTCAGCAGCGCGTGCTCGCGGTGCAGCGCCTCGGCGTAGCCGGCGCGGATGGTCTGCTCTCCGGCCAGCTGCGTGGCCGCGGCGTTGCGCTCATCCATGAGGCGCGCGCGCGTGGCGGCCAGCTCCGCCTGCAGGTCCGCCAGCGTCTGCGTCTCCGCCTGGAGCTGCACGAGGAACTCGCGCTCCTCGTTGGGGTCCGACTTGCGCTCCAGGCGCGTGTCGTCCACCCACTTGCGGATGGAGGTGGCGACGGCCTCCATGCTGCGCAGCTCGTAGCCCAGGCGGAAGGCGTCGCGGTCCACCGCGTCCACGCGGGCCTGCATGCGCTGGCGCCGCTCCTCCAGCTCCTGAATCGTGGTGGGCAGCTTGCCGAAGCGCACGCCCAGGGCCTCGCGCTCGCGCCGCAGGCCCGCCAGCTGCTCGCGCTCCGCGGGGGTGAGCACGTCCTCCAGCGCGGCGCCCTCCACGCGCACCAGCGCGGCCTCGGCGTGGGTGAGGGCGGAGTCCACCGCGTCCGCGCGCGTGTAGCCCTCCTGCAGCTCCGGGAAGGTCTCCAGCCCGCGCGTGTCCAGCGCCTGGAGGATGCGCTTCGCGAGGTCCTGCGCCTCGCCCGCGCCCTTGCGGCCGCTGTCGATGTCACCCACCATCCGGATGGCCTCGGCCACCTCGCGCTCCGTGGTGGCGTAGCGCAGCGCGAGCGGGGGCAGCAGCGTGCTGATGTCCGGCGAGGCGTCCGTGCGCGCCAGCAGCCGGTCGAAGTACACCACCGGGTCGCGGTCCACGCGCAGCAGGTTGTCCATCGTGTCCCGCACCGGGCGGAAGGTGTCGATGACGTGCGAGTACGTCTCGATGGACTGCTCGTACTGGCGCAGCTTCTGCAGCAGGTTGCCGTGGAGCAGGCGCGCCTCGGGCGCCAGCTGCGAGTCGGGCGCCACCAGCAGCAGGATGTCGATGGCGTTCTTCGCCAGCTGGTGGTTGCCCATCTTCACGTGGACCCAGGCCACCTCGTAGAGCGAGTCCGGGAAGGACCCGCTTTCACGCGGCACCCGGCTGTACGTGTCCAGCGCCTCGTCGAAGCGGCCCGTCTCGTACAACAGCCGCCCCAGTGACATCAGCGCCAGCTCCCGCACGCGCTGCGCGTCGGGCTCGGACGACGTTCCGGTGGCGGGGCGCTTCACGCCGGGGGCCTGCGCGGCAGGGGAGAGCGCCAGCTGCTGGAACTGCTGGATGGCGCCGGGCAGATCTCCGGCCTGCACGGAGAGCACGCCCAGGTGGTACGCGGCCTGGAGGCGGAAGGCGCCGTCCGGAGACTGCGCCAGCGGGGTGAAGGCGGCGCGCGTGCGGGCGAGGCGCTCCTCGGGTGGCAGGTCCGCGCGGCGGAAGAGCCACTTCGCATAGACGTACGCCATCTCCGCGGGCAGCTGCCCGCCGGACAGGGCCCGCGCCTTCTCCACGTAGCCGTCCACGCCCTCGTAGTGGTTGAGCCGCCCGGCCACCACCAGGAAGCGCGACAGGGCGTCGCGGTAGCGGGTGGAGGAGATGGGCAGCGAGAGCAGCTCGCGCAGGTAGAGCCGCGAGCCGATGTAGTTGTTCTGCTGGAGGAGCGAGTCCGCCAGGTAGAAGAGCGCGTCCGTGTAGCGCGGGTGGCTCTTGAAGCGCGGCTCGCTCACCAGGTCGTAGAAGAGGACGGACGCCGCCGGCCAGTCCCCCAGCAGGTACTGAATCTCTCCGTCGGAGAAGCGGCGCTCGCGCGAGTCGTCGTCGCTGGGCTCGGCGCGCTGCGTGTACTGCAGCTCCACGAAGCGCAGGTTCTCCTCGGCGCCCCGCAGGCCCTGCTCCACGGCGCCGAGCTGCTGCGTCAGGTCTCGCGCGGACGGGCGCGACGCCGGACGCGGCTCGGCCGCGGGAGCGGGCGCGGTGCCCAGCAGGGCGGCCGCCAGGGCGAGGGCGCGGAGCGACGCGTTCACCAGTGGGTCCCTACTTCGTCTCGGAGGAGGTGGTGGCCGGGGGCGGCGCGCCGTCCGCGGGCGTCACCTTGCGGCCGGGGTCCTTCGACACGTCGATGTCGTAGCGCACCGCGGGCCGGTCCTTCAGGTCCGTCGTCATGCCCCCCTGCTCGAAGCCCACCACGCGCACGGTGGACAGCTTCCCGGGCTCCGCGTTGAAGGTGTAGCTGGACTGCACCTTGAACTTGTAGCCCTCCAGGTAGCTGAACACGCCGTAGCCGTTGCCGCGGTACACCAGCCGCACGGCAATCTGGTGCTGCCCGGGGACGATGCGGCCGTTGAAGATTTCGAACTCCAGGCGCTTGCCCAGGTCCCCCTCGGTGTCCACCTGCGTGTAGATGGGCGCGCCGTCGAGCGCGTACGCCACCGACTCCAGGAGGAAGGAGCCGCCCATCTCGTTCTTGTGGACGATGACCGCGCGCGAGCCGGTGGAGACGTCACCGCCCAGCACCGACTCCTGCAACAGGAGGAGCCGCGCCTTGGAGCGGTAGATCTTCTCCTTAAGGTCGACGACCTCCTCTTCCAGCGTCTTCACGCGGGTTTCGAAGGCCTCGTCCGCCGTCTGGGCCGGCGCCGCGGAGGACTGCGCGGCGGCGGGCGGAGCGGCGGACGGTTCCTGCGCGAGCGCCGGCATCCAGGCGGTGGCGCTCAGGAGCGCGAGGAGGTGGAAGGTGGCGGCAGCGACACGCACGGTGCGACCTCAACAAGCTGGACGGCCCGACCCGACGGCCGAGGTCATAGCACCCTTCCCGGCGGGCCGTCTTCTCACGACCGGTGCGAGCGGCCGTCGCCCGCCCGGTGGCCTGCTTGCTTCAGCCGCCCTTCTTGAGCTCCGTGAGGACCAGCTTCGCCACCGCCTTGAGGGTGTCGAACACGCCGACGCCGGTGGGGGCCACCGCCTGGTACTCGGGGATGTTGCGCGGGTTGAGGGCCTTGCGCATCTCCTCCACCGTCACCGCGTTGGGCAGGTCCCGCTTGTTGTACTGGACCACGTACGGAATCTTGTTCAGGTCGTAGCCCTGCTCGGCGAGGTTCACCCGGAGGTTCTCGATGGACTCCATGTTGGCCTCCATGCGCTCGATCTGACTGTCGGCGACGAAGACCACACCGTCCACGCCCTTGAGGATGAGCTTGCGGCTGGCGTCGTAGAAGACCTGACCGGGCACCGTGTACAGGTGGAAGCGCGTCTTGAAGCCGCGAATCTCACCGAGCGACAGCGGGAGGAAGTCGAAGAAGAGCGTGCGGTCCGTCTCCGTGGAGAGGGAGATGAGCTTGCCCTTCGTCTCCGCGGCGGTCTTGTTGTAGATGTACTGGAGGTTGGTCGTCTTCCCGCAGAGCCCGGGCCCGTAATAGACAATCTTGCAGTTGATTTCGCGGGATGAGTAGTTGATGAAGGACATGGCTTCCCGGCTTACTCGCTGAAGAGGTTGTCGATATCGTCGTCGGAGATCTCGGCGAAGGGCGACCCGGCTCCCGGACTGTCGGTCTTCTTCACCAGGCTCTCGAAGATCTTCGTGAGCTCGTCGCTGGCCTTCTTGATGCGCAAGCGGACGAGGCCGAGGCTGGTGCGGTTGTCGAAGATGACGACCAGCACGACCCGGCTGCCGACGATGGTCATGTAGAGCGAGTCCTTGGCCCCCTCGTGGAACTGGTTGGGGAACTCGTTCTCACCGATCAGCTTGGCCAGGCCGCCCATCGCCGCCACGTTGCCGGCCGTCAGCGAGGCCAGCGAGGTGGTGTCGATGTTCTGCGTCTGTCCGGCCGAGGAGATGAGTTGCCCGTTCTTGTCGACGAGGAACACCACCTTCGCGTTCGCGTCCTTGGTAAGCCGGTCGCAAACGGCGTTGATCTTGGTGAACTCCTCTTCGTACATCACCAGTTGCGTGCCCATGGGCGTATGCGCTCCTCAGCGTTCGCTCGCCCCGCTCACGCGACGCTCCGATTGTTTCTGGAGTGAATCCCGGAGGTTAGACGAGCCGCTACCGACCGTGAGGATGCTTAGCAAAGCGAACCCACTCCAGCAAGAAGCCATCCACGTCTCCGAGCGCGTTCTGCGGCCGTCCCCATGCCGTACGGACGGGCTGTAGGAAGGCGGCGGGGGTGCACGGAAGGGCTCCTGGGGACTCTTCCCGGGTCACGGGGTTGGGGGCCTTCGCGGCTTTCTCTATACTCGGCCGGGCTTTGCATCCCCCCACCCCCCTCCTCCTCGCGGCGCGGCTGGCGCTGGTGCTCCTCGTGCTGGTTCCCCCGGCCTCCGCCCGGGCGGAGCAGGTGGCCGAGCATGCCTCGCTGCGCCTGCGCTACGGCGTGGCGCTGCGCGATGGGCAGCAGGCGGATGTAGGGCCGGGGCTCACCTATGAGGGGTTGACGCCGAACGACCTGGCGGTGGTGGGGATGGGGTGGGTGGGGCCGTGGTTGGGGGCGTGGGCGGGGGTGCAGCGCGAGGCGTTCGACTTGAAGGAGGGGGCGCTGCGGATCACCGGCGGCAGCCTGGTGCGCGCGTCGGTGGGGCCCCGGGCGCGGCTGCTGCTGGGGCCGGTGCGGGCGGAGGTGGGGGCGGGCTACGGCTTCGCGCAGCTGCCGCTCTTCGGCAGCTCGGCGGAGCCGGTGCTGGCGCGGGGCGTGCGGCACGCGGCGGTGGTGAACGGGCGCGTGCTGGTGCCGCTCTTCCTGGGGCTGAAGCTGGAGGCGCGCGGCGAATTGCCGGTGACGCTGGCGGCGCGCGACGCGTCGGGCGCCGAGGCGGAGGCCACGGGCTTCTCGGCGGGAGGCGCGCTGCTGATTCCCCTGAAGCAGGTGTCGCGGTGGGGCGGCACGCTGGTGCTGGACTTCCAGCACGTGCGGGACACGGTGACGCTGGCAGACGGGACGCGCTCGGAGCAGCGGCTGCGCCGGGTGGGTGCGGCGCTGGAGCTGACGTGGAATGACTTCGCGCCCGCGGCGCCGGTGTCGGCGCCGGCGCGGGTGCCGGCGGGGACGCTGTCGCTCCACGTGGTGGACGCGGAGACGGGCGCGGCGCTGCCGGGGGCGCGGGTGAGGGTGGGCGACGTGGAGCGCGTGGCGGACGCGCAGGGCCGCGTGGAGACGGAGTTGCCTCCGGGGGACGTGGCGGCGCGGGTGAGCGCGGAGGGCTATTCGCCCGAGGAGGCGCGGGCCACGGTGGAGGACGGCGGGCGGGCGGCGCTGGAGGTGCGGGCGCGCAGGCTGCCTCCGCCCACGGGGGCGCTGCGGGTGACGGTGGTGAATGCGCAGAATGGCGTGCCGCTGCCGGGCGTGCGGGTGGCGGTGGGCGCGACGGAGGTGCGCACGGACATGATGGGCCAGGCGCGGGTGAAGGACCTGGCGCCCGGGCCGGTGGCGGTGACGGTGAAGTCTCCGGGCTTCCGTCCCGCGGAGGAGGCGGCCGTGGTGGTCGCCGGGCAGGAGTCGGCGCTGTCCGTGCCGCTGGCGTCGGAGCGCAAGAGCGGGCCGGCCACCCTCACCGGGCAGGTGCGCAGCACGCGGGGCGGCAGGCCGCTGGCGGCGACGCTGCGCATCCCCCAGGCGAAGGTGCGCACGCGCGCGGATGCGAAGGGCGCCTTCAATGTCCGGGTGAAGGGCGGGACGTACCGCATCACCATCTCCGCCCCCGGGCACCTGTCGCAGACGAAGTCCATCAAGCTGAGAGAGGGCGAGCAGGCCATCTTCAACGTCGACCTGTTCCCGAGGCAGAAACGGTGAGTCCCGCGCGCTCCTTCGTCCTGGCTGTCCTGCTCGCCGCGAGTCGCGACGCGGGGACGGCCGCTTCATCCCTGCTCCAGAGGCCTGAACGGTGAGCACCGCGCGTCCCCTTTGCCTGGCCCTCCTGCTCCTCGTCACCGGCTGTGACGAGGACGCGGCCACTCCGCCCGCGACGCCCGTGGCCCCGGCCCCCGCGCCGGACGCGGGCCCGGGGGCGGAGCTCGGACGCCTGGAGGGACTGTCCGGCGACGTGCGGCTGGAGCGCGGAGGGAAGACCATTCCGGCGGTGGCGGGGCCCCTCCACGGCGGCGACGCGGTGGAGACGGGCGCGGGGGGCGCGGCGACGGTGCGCTTTCCGGACGGGCGCTCGGTGGAGGTGGGGCCGGACGCGCGCTTCGCCATGGGCGAGGACTCGGGCGGCATCGTCATGCAGGTGGAGCGCGGCATCATCCTGTCGCGCGTGCCCGCGGGGGCGCGTCCCACCGGCGCGGGGACGAAGAAGGTGACGCTGAGCATCCTCACGCCCTTCGGCCTCACCCGCGTGGGCTCGGATGCGCCTAGCGAGGTGAGCGTGGCGGTGGAGAAGGACGCCGGCCGCGTGGAGGTGCGGCTGGGCGCCATCGAGTTCGTGGGCAAGGACGGGCAACAGCTCCGCGCCGCGCAGGGCGAGGCGGTGGCGGTGGCCGGTGGCAGGGCGGAGCTGGTGCGCACGCCACGCGTGGTGGAGCTGGCGCCCATCCCCGTGACGGTGCGCCTGGGCGCGGGCCGCGCGGAGGTGCGTCCCCAGGGGACGGTGCGCTGGCGCCCGGTGAAGAAGCAGGGCGAGACGCTGTCGCCCGGAGACGGCGTGCGCACGCGCCCGGGCGGCACGGCGGTGCTGGCGCTGGAGGGCTCGTCCTCCGTGCTGTCGCTGGGCTCTTCGACGGAGCTGGTGCTGGAGTCGGCGGGGCAGGGCGGCACCACGGACGAGGCGCGGGTGGACCTGCGGCAGGGCGGGCTGGGGCTGCAGCTCGCGCAGGGCCGCACCAGCCGCGTGGTGTTGCCGGGGCTGGGCCTGGAGGGCAACGGCGCGGCGGGGCTGGAGGTGCGGCGCACGGCCACGGGCTATCGCGTGGATGCCTTCACCGGACAGGTGACGCTGGTGCGCGGCGAGTCGAGGCAGCCGCTGCGGGCCGGAGAGCGGGCCACGCTGGAGGGCGCGTCCGGCGCCGCTCGCGTCGAGCCGCTCGCGCCCGCGCCGCTGGCGCTGGGCATGGGCGAGGGCGCGGAGGTGTACCACCAGGGCCTGTCCGAGGTGGCCTTCACCTGGGAGGGCGAGGGCGCGGCGCGGGTGGAGGTGGCCACGGACGCGGGCTTCACGCGGCCGGTGCTGACGGGCACGGTGTTCCGGCCCTTCGTCAACGTGTCCGCCCCCGCGCGCGGCACCCTGTACTGGCGGGCGCGCCGCGAGGACGGGACGGAGGTGGCGAAGGGCAGCGCGAGCTTCGCTCCGGAGCGTCCGTCGAGGGATTTGGACCGCGTGCGCAACGTGGTGCCGGAGGGGCCGGAGAAGACGACCATCTTCTACCAGGACAAGCCTCCGGCGGTGACCTTCACCTACGGGGAGGAGGCCACGGCGGCGAAGTACCGCGTGGCGGTGTACCGCGTGGGCGCGCTGGGCACGCCGGTGGCCGAGCGCACCGTGCCGGACACGCGCGCCGCGCTGGACGCTGGGGCGCTGGGCGAAGGCAGCTACCTGTGGTCCGTCACGCCGCTGTCGGCGTCGGGAGCGCAGCTCAAGGGCGGGCGGATGAACAAGCTGGAGCTGGTCTACGACAACTCGGTGCCGGAGCTGGTGGTGGCCTCGCCGCGCAACGGCACACGGGCCGCGGAGAAGGTGCGGGCCACGGGGGTGGCGCCGGTGGACGCCCGGCTGTCCATCAATGGACGTCCGGTACCCCTGGATGGCAAACACCGCTTCAGTACCTGGGCGGAGCCGGTGGGCACCCCCCCGATGCTGGTGTTTAAGATGAACCGTCCCGGTGCCCCGGAAGTCCATACGGTGCGCACCCTGAAACCGCGAGGGCCGTGAGGATGACCCCCACCCAGACGACCCGGCCCGTTCCCGAGGAAGCCGCTCCGCCCCTGCTGCGTCCCTATGGCCAGTACGTGCTGGTGCGGAAGCTGGCCGAGGGCGGCATGGCGGAAATCTTCCTCGCCAAGCTGCTGGGCGCGGACAACTTCGAGCGCAACGTCGTCATCAAGCGCATGTTGCCGCACCTGTCGAACATCCCCGACTTCGTGGAGATGTTCCGCGACGAGGCGCGGCTGGCGGCGAAGCTGTCCCACCCCAACATCGTGCAGATACAGGAGCTCGGCTTCACCGAGGGCTGCTACTACATCAGCATGGAGTACCTCGCGGGCGAGGACTTCTCCACGACGCTGCGGCTGGCGGGACGGCGGCGGCAGTACGTGCCCTTCCCGGTGGTGCTGCGGGTGCTCATCGACGCGGCGCACGGGCTGCATTTCGCCCACGAGTTCTGCAACGAGTCCGGGCAGCCGCTGAACATCGTCCACCGCGACATCTCTCCCTCCAACCTGTACCTGACGTACCAGGGGCAGGTGAAGGTGCTGGACTTCGGCATCGCCAAGGCCGAGTCGAGGCTCGTCAACACGCGCACCGGCGTGGTGAAGGGCAAGTACATGTACATGGCGCCGGAGCAGGCGCAGGGGAAGGAAGTGGACCGGCGCGCGGATGTCTTCGCGCTGGGCGTGAGCCTCTACGAAGCGCTCACCCACGTGCGGCCCTTCTCGCGCGAGAACGACCTGGCGGTGCTCAACGCGCTCCTGCAGGGCGATTTCAAGCGCCCGCGCGAGCTGCGCCCCGACCTGCCCGAGGAGCTGGAGGCCATCATCCTCAAGGCCATGGCCTTCAAGGCCGAGGACCGCTACCCCACGGCGGAGGCCTTCGCCGAGGACCTGGAGGCCTTCCTCGGGGAGAACCTGAGCGCGTCCGGCACGTCGCAGCTGGGCGCCTTCCTGCGCGGCCACTTCGGCGAGGAGCGCTTCACGGAGCGCACCCGCATCCCGACGCTGGCCACCCTCACCGCCACGCACGGCACGGAGGGCTCGCCCGTGCAGGTGCCGGCGGGGGAGAAGCCCGCGACGGACGTGTACGGCCGGCGTTCCCCGGGGGCCGACGCGCCCACGGCGATGACTCCGGGAAGGTTGTCCCAGCCCGCCGTCGCTGCGGGTGTGGGCGCGGTGCAGGCCGGGCCGCAGGTGCCGGCACAGGCTGCTTCCGTGGGCCCGGCGCCAGGGCGTCGGCGCTGGCTCACGGCCAGCCTCGGCGCCGCGGGGGCCCTGCTGCTGGCCGGTGCGGCCGTCGTCGGTTACGCCGGTGTCCAGCGGGTCCAGGCGTCTCCGTCCATCGTGCAGCCCGCCGAGGCGGCGAAGGTACAGGCAGCTCCGGCCCCGCTCGGGAGCGCCGGCGCCCCGGCGGGGATGCCCTCGGCGACGGGCGACTCCGTGGGCGCGGCCCTCGCGGCGGGTGGCTCTCCGGAGGCGGCCGCGGGCACTCCTGAGGGAAGCTCGGTGGGCGACACGGCGGCGACCGCGCAGGACGCCGAGCACGCGGACGTCGCCGGGGTTGCGAGCGCGGCGGCGGGCTCCGAGACGGAAGAGGCTGCCCCGGCCCCGGGGAGGAAGCCGGAGGCTCGCACCGCCACCGCGAAGAAGCTGGTGACGCTGGGCCTCGAGGACATCCAGCGCGTGGTGTCTCGCGGGCGGGCTCGCATCACCACCTGCTTCGAGCGCTTCAAGACGGACCTGCCGTCGTCGCAGGGCGAGGTGCAGGTGCAGCTCACCATCGCCTCGTCGGGCAAGGTGAATGCGGGGACGCGGGGGCCGTTGGCCTCCACGGGCGTGGGACGCTGCCTGGAGGCGCAGGCCGAGCGGCTGCGCTTCCCGGCCCACCGGGACCAGGAAGTCACGGTGGTGATGCCCTTCTCGTGGCGGGTGACGGAGTAGCGGCGCCGGAAAGCCCGGCGCCGCCAGGTGCTTCGCGGCTACAGGTCTCGGCGGGCCGACAGCGCCTTCGCCAGCGTGGCCTGGTCCGCGAACTCCAAATCACCACCCATGGGCAGGCCCTGGGCGATGCGGGTGACGCGCAGGCCCATGGGCTTGAGCAGGCGCGTCAGGTAGAGCGCGGTGGCCTCGCCCTCGACGTCCGGGTTGGTGGCGACGATGAGCTCCTCCACCCGGCTGTCGTTGAGTCGCTCCAGCAGCTCCTTGATGCGCAGCTGCTCCGGGCCCACGCCCTCCAGCGGCGACAGCACGCCGTGCAGGACGTGGTAGCGGCCCTTGAACTCGCGAGTGCGCTCGAGCGCCATCAGGTCCGCGTAGGTCTCCACCACGCAGAGCACGCGCTCGTCACGGCGGGAGTCCCGGCAGAAGCCACACGTCTCCGAGTCGGTGAGGGAGAAGCAGCGCACGCACAGGTGCACCTTCTCCTTCACCTCGCGGATGGCCAGGGACAGGTCCGAGGCGTACTCGCCGGGCGCCCGCAGGATGTGGAACGCGAGGCGCTGGGCGGTCTTCTCGCCAATGCCCGGCAGCTTCGCGAGCTGGGCGACAAGGCGATTCAGCGGATCGGGAGTCATCCGGTATCAGGTAACGCCGGGGATCTTGATGCCGCCGGAGATTTTCGCGAGCTCGCGCTGCATGTGCTGACGGCTGCTCGCCAGGGCAGCATTCACGGCGGCGGTGATGAGGTCCTCGAGCATCGACGGGTCATTCGGGTCGATGGCGGACTTGTCGATCTTGATGCTGCGAATCTCCTGGATGCCGTTTGCGACCACCGTGACGCGGCCCTCACCGGACTTGGCCTCGACGGTTTCGTCCGCCAGCTGCTGCTTGCGCTCTTCAATCTTCTCCGTCAGCTTGTTCGCCTGCCGGATGAAGTAGTTCAGGTCGACGCCAGGCATGTGCTTCCTCGGTACTCGTGGGAGCGGGTGCCTTCATTGGCCCCGCCCGGGCGTGGAGTGAGGGCGCACCCTACCGTTGCGCGCGGTGGTTGTCAGGCGCTGTCGTCCGGAGTGTCGGCCGCAGGGACGGCCGAGGGGCGCTCGGGCTCGTAGACCTGGATGTGCTCGATTTCGCCTCCCAGGAACTTGAGCACCGCGCGGACGGCGGGGTGGCCGCGCACCTTGCCCTCCGTGCTCTTCTCGTGGTTGGCGCGGCTCTGGGCGTCCTGCTCGGCGATGCTCGGCGTGGCCCGGCTGTCGTCCGCGGTGATGTCCTGGAAGGACAGCCTCACCGGGCGGCCGAAGTGCTCGGCCAGGAGCTTGTCGATGGTGGCCTTGCCGGCGGCGGCGGACACCGTCATCCGGTGGAGGCCCGCCGTGGGCAGGAAGCCGAGGACGATTTCCCCCGCCCGCATGGACAGGAGGCGGCCGTTGGCCAGCGCCGTTCCGTGACGGAGCGAGGTGCCCTTCACGCTCTCCACCGCGGCCCGCCATCGCTCGATGAGGGGCAGGTTCGGGTTGTCCCGGCCTCGGGCGACAGGCAGCGGCGCGGCGGACTCCGGCTCCGGCTCGGGGTCGGGTTCCGGGGTGAAGCTGGCGGGAGCGCGTGGCACCGGTGCGGCGGCGGGAGGGGGCGCGAAGGTGGGGCGCGCGGAGACCGGGGCCGTTGTGCTGGGGGCGCGCGGGGCTGACGTCGGCTCGAAGGTGGCGGCTGCGTGCGCGCTTGGAGAGGCGGAGCCCGCGGAGGCGGGCGATGCCGGGGACACTCCGGACGCGGGGGCCCGCGTGGCCAGGGATGCGGCGGAGGCGGGCGAAGGCGTGCTCGGCGCGGCGACGGTGGAGACAGGTGCGGAGCCGGGCGAATGCGCGCCTGGCGCGACGACGGTAGAGACAGGTGCGGGGCCGGGCGAATGCGCGCCTGGCGCCGCGACGGCGGAGGGAGGTGAAACGCCGGGCGAATACCCGCTCGGTGCCGCGGCGGCTGGCGCAGACGCGGAGCCATTCTCCCGTGCTGCCATTCCAGCGTCGGCGGGTGCGGACGCGGGCTCGGCGAGGGGCTCGGACGGGACGTCGTCCGGGATGCACTCGCCGGAGGCACAGCCCTCGGGTGAGGCCTCCTCGGGGTAGTAGCGCGCGTCGTCGTCCTCCGCGTAGGGCGGCGGCTCGGAAGGACCGGGCTGCGGCTCCGGCTTGCGGACGTTGGTGACGCGGACCGAGGGGGCCGGCTCGGTAGTGCGCGACAGTGGGGTGGCTCCCGCCGGAGGCTGCTGCGGCGCAGCGGGAGGCGGGGGCTGGGCGCCACCATTCTTCCGGAGGAAGGAGAGCGGGCGCGCGGCCGTCGGCGGCAGCCCGTCCATCAGTGGGCCGGAGGGCACCACGTCCTCGGCGGAGTACGCGGGGACGGCGGCGGCCGACGAAGCCGTCAGCGCGGTGGCGCCAGCGCCTCCGCCGTTGCGCAGGAATGACAGGGGACGGGCCGCGGAGGGCGGCAGGTCGTCCATGAGGGGCCCGGTGGGCGCCACGGGCGGCATGACCGGAATCGCGGGCCCCGGGTGCATCGGCTCGGTGTGGCGCGCGGCCTCGGCATGCCGTGCGACTTCCAACGAGCGCACCGGCTCGGCGCCTCGTGAAGGCTCGGCGTGGCGCGCGACTTCCATCGAGCGCACTGGCTCGGCGCCTCGTGAAGGCTCGGCGTGGCGCGGCCCTCCGGACGTGTGCACGGAATCACCGTTGCGTGGAGGCTCGGCGTGGCGCGGCCCTCCGGACGCGTGCACGGAATCACCGTTGCGTGGAGGCTCGGCGTACCGTGCCGACTCGGCCGAGCGCACCGGCTCGGAGGAATGGCGCGGCTCGCCCATGGACACCGCCTCCGCGTCACGCACGGGCTCGACGGCGCGCGGGGCGGAGGCCGCGGGTCGGGCCTCCCACGGACGTGGGGCAGGGGAGGGCGGAGGCGGAACGTCGTGCCGGACTTCAGGCGCGAAAGTTCGCGGGACTGGAGCGACCTCCCGGCGCTCCAGCGGTGTTCTTCGAAGCGCCTTCCCCCTGGGGAAGCCCGGCCGCGAGCCGGTCCACCTTCGCGAGCAGCTCCGGAATCGAGCCGCCCGGCGAGAGCTGGATGGCCTTGAGCAGGGCCATCTCCAGCGCGAGCCTCGGCTGCGCCGCGCGCGACACGTCCCAGACGCAGCCGTGCACCACGTCGAACAGGCGCGTGAGCTGCGCCGTTTCCGCCTCCTTCGCCAGCGCGAGGAGCGCCTTCTGCTCGGACTCGGCCAGCTCGTCGGGGGCCTGGTTCAGCGTCTTGGTGACGAAGAGGTGGCGCAGCTGCAGCGCCAGCTCCTCCGCCAGCCGCTTCAGGTCCAGGCCGCGGTTGAAGACCTCCTCCACTCGCTCGAGGATGCGCTTCGCGTCCTTGCGCACCAGCGCCTCGGCGAAGTCCTGCACCATCGTCCGGTCGATGGCGCCCAGCGCCTCGGCCACGTCTTCATCCGTGGGGTTGGCGCCGCACGAGGCGAGAATCTGGTCCAGGAGGCTGAGCGCGTCGCGCATGCCGCCCTCGGACTGGCGCACCACCAGCGACAGCGAGCGGTCGGAGATGCCCGCCCCCTCCGCCTTGCAGATTTCCTGGAGCCGCTGGAGCATCCGCGCCGCCGAAATCCGGCGGAAGTTGTGGCGCTGGCACCGCGAGAGGATGGTGTCCGGGAGCTTGTGCGCCTCGGTGGTCGCGAAGATGAACTTCACGTGCCCGGGCGGCTCCTCCAGCGTCTTGAGCAGCGCGTTGAACGCCGCCCCCGACAGCATGTGGACCTCGTCGATGATGTAGATCTTGTGCCTGTCACGCTGCGGCAGGTACTTGGCGTTCTCGCGAATCTCGCGGACGTTCTCCACGCCGTTGTTGGAGGCACCGTCGATTTCCGCCACGTCCACGCTGGTGCCGGCGGCAATCTCCGTGCACGCGCGGCACTCGCCACACGGGTTCGCCGTGGGGCCCTTCTCACAGTTGAGGGCCTTGGCGAGCAGGCGGGCGGCCGTCGTCTTGCCCACCCCACGAGGGCCGCAGAACAGGTACGCGTGGGCGACCCGGTCCATCTTGATGGCGTTCGCGACGGTCCGGACGACGTGCTCCTGTCCGGTCATGTCATCGAATTTCTGCGGCCGCCATTTACGCGCGAGGACGAGGTAGCTCATGTGCCCGGTCATCTAAACACGACGGCGTGAATGATCCATCTCATTGCCTCCCCACGAGGTGGGACTGCACTCAGCGTCCGAGCGCCTGTAGCACCACTCCGGCGGCGTTGTGCCCGGCGGCCCCGATGACGCTGCCCGCGGGGTGGCACCCGGCGCTGCAGAAGTAGAGCCCCTGCACCGGCGTCTCGTAGGGCAGCCGGTCGGTGAAGCCCCGCTTGTTGTCCACATGATGGATGTGGCCGCCCGTAATCCCGAAGTGCTTCTCGATTTTGGGCGGCGTGAGCACGAAGGTCTCCTGCACCAAATCACTGGTGCCGGGGGCGAAGCGGTCGCAGATGGACAGCAGCTGCTTCACGTAGCGCGACTCCTCCTGCTCCCACGTCGTGCCCTTGAGCGCGTAGGGCACCCACTCCACGAAGAGGGCGGAGTTGTGGTGTCCCTCGGCGTCGCGCAGCGACGGGTCCACCGTGGTGTGGATGTACCACTCGATGGAGGGGAACTCCGACAGCCGGCCCTCCTGCGTGTCCTTGTAGGCGCGCGCCAGCGCCCCGAGCACGTCGTCCTCCTGGGGCAGCAGGTGGATGGTGGGGCCGAACTGGCCGCGGTCCTCGGGGAGGCAGGTGAAGCGGGGCAAATCCTTGAGGCACAGGTTCACCTTCATCGTGGTGCCCTGCGCCGCCATGGCGTCCACCCTGGCCCGGTAGTCCGCGGGCAGCGCCGCCTGCTCCACCAGCTTCAGCGTGCGGAAGGGGTCGCCGTTGGACACGACGACGGAGGCCTTCACCTCTTCGCCGTTGGCCAGCACCACGCCCTTCACCACGCCCCGGTCCACGCGCACGGAGGTGACTTTCGCGCCGGTGCGAATCTGCGCGCCGTGCTTGCGCGCGACGTTGGCGATGGCCTGGGTGACGGTGCCCATGCCGCCGCCGACAATCATCCACGTGCCGCCGCTGCCGGGCAGCCGGCACATGTTGTGGACGAGCAGGTTCATGCCCGTGCCGGGCGTGTCATAGCCGCCCTCGATGCCGGAGAAGGCGTCCGTCACCGCGTACATGGCCTTCACGAGGTCGGACTTGAAGCCGAAGCGCTCCAGGTACTCGCGCGCCGTGCCCCGGCACAGCCGTACGAAGTGCTGGCGCAGGGCGGGGCGCACGAAGCGCTCGGCGGTCTCTTCAATGGACACCGGGGGCTGGAGCCACGTCGGGGCGATGTCGTCGCGCAGCGCGGCCAGCTCGGCGTTCAGGGCCTGGTGGGCCTCCCAGTCCGCCTGGGAGAAGAACTCGAGGAACTGGCGCTGCAGCTCGCGCTCGTCCGAGCCGAACAGGAGGTAGCGCTTGCCGGTGGTGGGCAGGAAGTAGTGTGGGTCCCTGCGCTTGAGGGGCAGGTCCAGCTCCAGCTCGCGCAGCAACTCCGGCGGCATGAGGCCCAGCAGGTACGCGCCGGTGGACACGCCCAGCTTCGGCGCGGTGCGGAAGGGGTACTCCGTGCGGCACGCGCCGCCAACCACGTCCTTCTCCTCCAGGACGGTGACGGAGAGCCCCCTGCGCGCCAGCAGCGCCGCTGTCACGAGCCCGTTGTGGCCCGCGCCCACCACGATGACGTCCGGCATGTCTTCTCCTCCTGGATTGGCTGGCCCGCGTTCCTACCCCAACCCGAGCGGAGAGCGAGCGGACGAACACCGCGCATCTTGCGCCCGGGCGGCGGGGCGGGGAGAGTCGGCCGCGCCCGTGTCCGCGCCCGCTCCCCAGTTCCCGGCCTCCGCCGTTCCCGAGTCAACACCCGAGCCCGTCCAGGACCTGCCCGGCCCCGCGTCCCGAAACGGGCGGCGCTGGCCCGTCCTCCTGCTGCCGGTGGTGGCGCTGCTGCCCGCCGTCATCGCCGTGCTGCAGCTGGGCCGCATCCACCCGGACGAGGTGTACCAGGCCCTGGAGCCCGCCTGGTGGCGCGTCCACGGCTACGGCGTGCTCGCCTGGGAGTGGAAGGACGGCATCCGCAACTGGGCCGTCCCCGGCGTGCTCGCCGGCTTCCTCAAGCTGGCGGACCTGCTCGGAATCACCCGTCCCCAGGGCTACCGGGCGGTGGTGGCCCTTCCGCAGGCGGCGCTGCACGTCTGGAGCCTCTGGGCCGCGTACCGCTTCGTCGCGCGCCGGGCCGGGCCCGCGGGTGGGGGGCTGGCCGTCCTCCTGGTGGGCCTCTACGGGCCGGTGCTCGTCTTCGCGGGACGCACCCTGGGCGAGTCCTTCTCCGCTTCCTTCCTGATGGTGGCCATGGAGGCGCTCGACAGGCGCGAGCGCCCGGTGCGCGCGGGCCTCGTGGGAGGCGCGGCCCTGGGCCTGGCGGTGGTGACGCGCTACCCGTCGGCCATCTTCGTCCTGGCCGCGCTGGTGTGGCTGGTGGCGGCGCGGCGCTGGCGGCTGCTGGCCTTCACCTGCGCCGGCGGGCTGGTGGTGGCGGCGGGGCTGGGCGCCCTGGATTGGGCCACCTGGGGCTCTCCGTTCCACTCCTTCATCGCCTACGCGCGCTTCAACGTCTTCTCCGGGGACGCCGCGGCGCGCTTCGGCGCGGACGCGCCCAGCTACTACGCGCGGCCGCTCCTCACCGCCGTGCCCCTCTGGGCGTGGGGCGCCGGGCTCCTGGGGCTGGCCGCCCTGCGCCAGCGCCTCGCACTGTCCCTGCCGCTGTGGTGCGCGGCCGTGTACACGGGCGTGCTGCTGGCCACCGCGCACAAGGAGGAGCGCTTCCTCTACCCCGGGCTGGTGCTGGCCGTGCTGGCCGCGGCGGCGCCGGTGGCCGCCTTCCTCACCGCGCGGGCGCGGCCCGCGGCCCGGTGGGGCCTCGTGGCGCTCGCCCTGGGGACGGGCCTGGGCACGGCCGCCTTCTTCCCCTCGGGGGACCTGCGGGCGGACCAGTTCCGCGCCATTGTCGCCGCCACGGAAGGGGGCGGCGCACGCGGGCTGCTCATCGTCAACGAGGGGCTGTGGGGCGCCGGGGGCTTCTTCTACCTGGGCCAGCAGATTCCCTGGCTCACCTGCGACTGGCCCCGGGACGGCGCCTTCCAGCACGCCATGCGGGACAGGACCTTCAACCGCGCCGTCACCTTCGAGGACCGCGCCCTCGCGGAGCTCCAGGCCGCCGGCTTCCGCGTGGCGCGCAGAATCGGCCGCGAGACACTCCTCGTCCGCGACTAGGCAGCCACGGAAGCGGGCGCGGGGCCGCCCGCAAAGGCGAAGAGCCAGCACCCTGTTTCAGGGTGCCGGCTCTTCAAAAGAAACGGCCGGGACACACGCGGAAGTACGCTACCGTTGCTTCCTTCCGGACCTGGCGGAGTTCACGCCTCCACGTTGCCCCGACCACAAAGTCTGTAACAACCCACTGCTGAAACAACAACGGAGAGGGTGGGATTCGAACCCACGATACCCTTTCAGATATACACGCGTTCCAGGCGTGCGCCTTCAACCGCTCGGCCACCTCTCCATAAGTCTGGAGCGGAGAGCGTAGGATTCGAACCTACGGTACCGTTACCGGTACGCCTGATTTCGAGTCAGGTGCCTTCGACCACTCGGCCAGCTCTCCAGTATTCAGTTTTCACGTTTCCTCGCGCGCAAGCGCTCGAAGAACGTCTTCAAAAGCAGGCGGCTTTCGTCCGCCAGGATGCCACTTGTCACCTGGAGCCGGTGGTTGTGTCGAGGCTCCTCGACCAGGTTGTAGAGCGAGCCGACCGCGCCCGCCTTCGGGTCCGAGGTGCCGAACACCAACCGCGTCACCCGGGACTGGACCAGCGCACCGGCGCACATGGCACACGGCTCCAGCGTCACATACAGGGTGACGCCCGAGAGCCGCCAGACGCCCAGGCTTCGAGCCGCGGCATCCATTGCGAGCATCTCGGCGTGAGCGAGCGGGTGTCGGTCCACTTCGCGGCGGTTGAAGCCGGTGCCGATGACTTTTCCGTCATGGACCGCAACCGCACCGACGGGGACCTCTCCGAGTTCCGCGGCTTCCCGCGCGAGCGCAAGCGCCTGCTGCATGAAAGCTTCGTCGTCACTCATGGAGACGGTGCTCGGAAGAAGAAGTGCGCTCCCTGGAGGATTCGAACCTCCGGCCTTCGGATTCGTAGTCCGACGCTCTATCCAGCTGAGCTAAGGGAGCATTTCTTCCGGCGCTGCTACTACTACAAGTGGCGGAGAGAGAGGGATTCGAACCCTCGATACCCTTTCGAGTATGCAGGTTTAGCAAACCTGTGCCTTCAGCCTCTCGGCCATCTCTCCAGCTTTTTTCTGTCAAAGAACCGCAAAACTCAAGCACAAAATCGGAGGCGGTAGGATTCGAACCTACGGAGAGCTTGCACCCTCTGCGGTTTTCAAGACCGCTGCCTTCAACCGCTCGGCCACGCCTCCATGCTTCAGAGCCGGCGGAGTCCCGCGGACCGACGGCGACCGTGGGGCCGCCCTTCTACCTCATTCGGGGCCCGTTGCAAGCCGGATTCAAGGCTCAAAGTGGCTTGAGCTCCTTCAGCCCCCCCATGTACGGCCACAACGCCTCGGGGATGGCCACGCTTCCGTCCTCGCGCTGGTAGTTCTCCAGGATGGCGATGCTCGTACGCCCCACCGCCAGGCCGCTTCCGTTGAGGGTGTGGACGAGCTGGGGCTTGTCCCCCTTCTGGGCGCGGAAGCGAATCTTCGCCCGGCGCGCCTGGAAGTCGCCGCAGTCCGAGCAGGAGGAAATCTCGCGGTAGCTGTCCTGGCCGGGCAGCCAGACCTCGATGTCGTACGTCTTGCGGGCGCCGAAGCCCATGTCCCCGGTGCACAGCAGCATCACGCGGTGGTGCAGCCCGAGCCGCCGGAGGATGTCGCAGGCGTCGTCCGTCATCGCCTCCAGCTCGTCGAGGCTCTTCTCCGGCGGGGAGAACTTCACCAGCTCCACCTTGTGGAACTGGTGCTGGCGGATGAGGCCGCGGGTGTCCTTGCCGGCCGCGCCGGCCTCGGCCCGGAAGCACGGGCTGAAGGCGCAGTAGCGCAGGGGCAGCTGCTCACCCTCCAGGATTTCGTCCGCGTGGTAGTTGGTGACGGGGACTTCCGCGGTGGGGATGAGGAAGCGCTCCGGCTCCCCCGCCGTCTTGAAGGCGTCGTCCTCGAACTTGGGCAGCTGCCCGGTGCCCATCATCGTCTCGCGCAGCACCAGGTAGGGCGGGAGCAGCTCCAGGTAGCCCTTCTGGGTGTGCACGTCGATCATGAACGTGACGAGCGCCCGCTCCAGCCGTGCCAGCGCGCCCTTGTAGAAGGTGAAGCGGCTGCCAGACACCTTGGCCGCGCGCTCGAAGTCGAGCATGCCCAGCTTCTCGCCCAGCTCGAAGTGCTGCTTCGGGGTGAAGAGGAGGTTGGGCTTCTCGCCCCAGGTGCGCACCTGGACGTTGTCCTCGGCGCCGCCGCCCACGGGCACGGACTCGTGCGGGACGTTGGGGATGAGGAGGAGGATGCGGTTGAGCTCCTCCTCCACCTCCTTGAGGCGCGTCTCCTTCTCCTTGATTTCCTGCGAGACGGCGCGCATGTCGCCGCGCAGCGCGTCCAGGGCCTTGGGGTCCTCCTTCGCCTTGCGCTTCATCTCGTCGTTGGCCGCGTTGCGACGGGCGGACAGCGACTCCATGGAGACGTACAGCTCGCGCCGCTCGGAGAAGAGGCGCTGGAAGGGGCCCAAATCCAGGCTGCCGCCCCGCGTCTGCAAGCGGGCGACAACGGCATCGAAGTTCTGCGCGACGTTGCGGAGGTCCAGCATGGGGCGCCTTCTAGTCACCCCGCGCGAGGGCCACAAGGTTCCTCGCGCGTGGGGTGCTCAGGGGCCGACGCCCGGGGCCCCTTTCGTCTGACGCCGGCCGGGCGGGGACGCCACGGCCGGCCGCCTGCCGGGACTAGTTCTGCAGGTCGTAGATTTCGTCCTCGATGTCCTTCTTGTCCGTCGCGTCCGGCTTGCGGGAGAGGTAGTCCTTGAACGCCTGGACGGCCTCGCGGCGCTTGTTGCGCTCCTTATAGGCGAAGCCCAGGTAGTAGTAGGACATGGGGTTCTCCGGGTCCACGCCGGTGGCCTTGCGGTACCAGTCGATGGCCTTGGCGTACTGGGCCTGCTCCGTGAAGGCGCGAGCGACCTTGTAGTAGACGTACGTCAGCTTCGGGTCCTGCTTGAGGGCCGTCTGGTAGCGAGTCACGGCCTCGTTCCACCGGGCGGCGCTGAAGTACGCGTCGCCGATGGAGCCCAGCACGCGGGTGCGGCGCGGGTCGGCCTTGAGGCTGGCCTCGAACGAGGTGATGGCCTCGTCGAACTGGCCGCCCTCCAGGTAGGCGTGGCCGAGCGCCTCGTGGGCGTCCGCGTTCTGCGCGTCCAGTTCCACCGCCTTCTGCCACTCCTTCATGGCGTCCGGCAGGTTCTTCGCGTCGCGCAGGATGACGCCGTAGGCGTAGTGGTAGTCCGGGCGCGAGGGCGCGCGCTCCACCGCCTTGCGCATGTTGTCCACCGCGCCGGTGAACTCCAGCCGCTTCGCCTTGACCAGGCCCAGGAAGTAGAGCGCCTCGTGGTTGGAGGGCTCGTTGCTCAGCGCCAGGCCCAGGTTGCTCTCCGCGCCGGCCAGGTCGCCCTTCTCCAGCAGCACCGCGCCCAGGGTGACGGGCGTGGTGGTGGAGCGGGGGTCCTCCGCCTTGGCCTTCTCCAGCTCCGCCACCGCCTCATCGAGCTGGCCCAGCCGCCAGAGGACGATGCCGCGCTGCAGCCGGCCGTCCTTCAAGAGGTGCGGGTCCAGCTCCAGGGCGACGTTGGCCTCCGTCTTCGCCTTCTCCAGGTCGCCGTTGAGCAGCGCCACGCGAGACAGGCCCAGGTGGGCGTCGGCGAGGTTGGGGTCCAGCTGCACGGCGCGCTCGAACTCCTGCTGGCCCAGCAGCGCGTTGTTCTCCGCCAGGGCCAGCTCGCCGAGGCCCGCGCGCACGCCGGGGTGGTCCGGGGCCTTGGTGGCCGCCAGCTCCAGCTGGGTGCGCGCCTCGGCGTTGCGGCGCTGGCGCAGGTAGAAGCGGCCCAGGTACAGGCTGGCCTCCACCAGCTTGTCGTCCGCGGTGATGGCGCGCTTGTAGTGGCCTTCCGCCTCGACGGCCTTGTCGAGCGCGTCCTCGATGCGGCCGTAGAGGTACGCGATGCGCGCCTCGCTGGGGAAGCGCTTGTTGGCCTTCTGCACCGCGTCCAGCGCGGCCTGCATCTTCCCCGTCATCACCAGCGTGGTGATGTGGCCGTCCGTGTACTCGAGGTTGTCGGCCTCCTTGGTGGCCAGCTCCGCGTACAGGGGCAGCGCGCCCTCGTAGTTGCGCTGCGAGCGCAGCACGAGCGCGAGCTGGGCCTTGAGGAAGGCGGAAGCCTTGTCCTTCTCCATGGCGGCCATCAGCTCGGCCTCGGCCTCCTTGGGCTTGTGCTGCTGGAAGAGGGCCACGCCCTTGAGGCCGCGGGCGCGGGCAAGCTCCGCCGGGCCCAGCGCGGACTTGACGTCCTCGGCCAGGGCGCGGTCCACGGCCTGGGCGCCCTTCTCCCCGTCCTTGCGCACGAGCAGCTCCACCGCGGCCAGCTCCACCGCGGAGGCGACGTGCTTCGGGTCGGCCTCCAGGGCGGCGGCGTACGCGGCGGCGGCCTCGTCCGCACGGCCCGCGGCCTGGTGCAGGTTGCCCAGGGCGTGGTGGGCCTTGGCGGACTTCGCGTCACGGGCCAGCACCTTCTTCAGCATCTCCATGGACTGGGCCTGGTCGCGCTTCTGCCCGTGGGCCTCGGCCAGCAGGAAGGCCAGCTCGAGGTCGCCCTGGTTGGCCTCGCGGCTGTACGCGTCCGCCAGCGCGGGGAGCACCGTGTCGGCCTGGCGCGAGGTGAGGGCGATGGCGGCGGAGGCCTTGATGACGTCCACGTCCTTCTCGCCGAGCAGCTCGATGTCCGGCATCGCCTCATGGCAGCGGTTCAGGTCGTTGGGGTCGGCGGCGGCGTAGCGGCGCTGCAGGTAGTGGACGGACTGGCACCACAGCGAGCGCACCGCGGGGTACTCGCCCTGCGCGAGCGCCTGGGTGCTGAGGGTGTACGCCTGCTTGTAGCTGGCGAAGGTGTCCTGGAGCAGGGCCTGGCGCGCGTCGTCCACCAGCTTCGCCTCGGGCGAGCCGGCGGCGACGCGGGCGGGGAAGAGGGCGCGGCGGCCGTAGGCGCCGTAGCGCGAGCCGAACTCCATGCCCGCGCCGATGCCCAGCACCACCACGCCGACGCCGGCGGCCACCATCAGGGGGATGCGCTTCTTCCACTTCTCCGTGGCGCCGGTGCGGTCCACCACGGCCACGCCGGCCATGCGGCCCTCGTAGAGCTGCTCCAGCCGCTTCATGCTGGCGGCTTGCGGGGCGGTGTCGGCCCGGGGGGCCTCGGCGGTGGCCACGGTGGGGGCCGCGCTGGGCGCCACCACCTTGGACGGGCCCTCCATCAGCCGCTGGATGGCGGCGGCGAAGGTGGCCACGGTGCCAATGGGCGACCAGCTCTCCGAGTCCGTGGAGACGTCCTCGTTGCCGAGCAGCTGCCCGTCCTCGAGCATCTTGACGATGACACCCTCGTCGAACGGGCCGAACACCTTGCCCGAGCGGCGGCGCACGTGGAAGCGGCGCACCTTGGCGCCGGCCTGGGCGCCCGCGTCCCTGCCGGCGTCGTCGATGAACGACAGCATCTCCAGGCCGTCCGCGGGGCCGGCGTTGGGCGGGGGCGGCAGCGGCTCGGAGAGGTCGGCCTCCAGGTCGTCGGCGGGCCTGGCGGTGGGGTCGAACTCGAGCGCGTCGGGAATGCCCGCGGGCGCGGAGGCCTGGGGCGGCGGCGAGCCGAAGTCCACGTCACCGAAGTCCACCGCCGGGTTGACGTTGGCGGCGGGCGGCGGCGGGTCGGCGAAGTCGAGGTTGAAGTCCGGCGCGGGCGCGGCGGCCGGCGCGGGCGCGAAGTCCATGGCGAACGGGTCCGCGGCGGGCGCCGGGGCGTCAGCGAAGTCGAAGGCCAGGTCCTGCGGCGGCGCGGCCGGCGCGGGCAGGTCCGAGTAGTCCACGGCCTGCGCGGGCGGGGCCGCGGGGGAGGGCAGGTCCGAGTAGTCCATGCCCACGGGCGGCGGGGGCAGGGCGAACGGGTCCTCGCCCGCGGGAGACGGCAGCTCGCCGAAGTCGAACGACGGCGCGGCGGGCGGGGGCGGCAGGGCGAACGGGTCCTCGCCGGGCGTCGGCGGCTGCGCGTACGCGTCCGGCGGGGGCGGCAGGGCGAAGGGGTCCGTCTCGGGCGTCATGCCCGCGGGCGGCGGGGGCAGGGCGAACGGGTCCTCTCCGGCGGACGGCTGCGCGTACGCGTCCGGCGGCGGGGGCAGGGCGAACGGGTCCGCCTCGGCGGGGGCGCCGAAGTCGGACGCCGGCGCGCGGTGGGGCGTGGGCGGCAGGGCGTAGGCCTGGGCCTCGCCGCCCGGCGGCTCGACGTCGAAGGCGAACGGGTCCGCCGCGGGCTGGGGCTCGGCGGGAACGGGCAGCGAGTCGTCGGAGAAGTCGAAGTCGCGCGCGGTGCCACGCACCTCGTCGGTGGTGCCGTAGGTCGGCGCGGCGGCGACAGGCTCCTCGGAGAAGTCGAAGTCGCGCGCGGTGCCGCGCACCTCGTCGGTGGTGCCGTAGGTCGGCGCGGCGGGAGGCGGCTCGCGGTACGCGTCGCTCGGCAGAGGGATTCGCACGACGCGCGTCACGTCCCGGTTCTCGGGCGCGGGCTGCGGGTTGTCGTCGTACTCGCTGAAGGAGTCCATCGGCGAGGCCGCACCCGGCAGGGGAATGGCCTCGGACCTGGGCGCGGCCACGCCGGGCAGGGGGATGGCGGCGGACGGCTCGGCGTACCCGCCGTCATCGAAGGCGAACGCGTCCGCCTCCGGCGCGGCGCCAGGCAGCGGAATGGCCTCCGAGTACGACGGCGCGGCGCCCGGCAGCGGAATGGCCTGCGCATACGACGGCGCGGCGCCCGGCAGGGGAATGGCGGCGGCGCTCGACGCGCTCCCCGGCAGGGGGATGGCGGCCGACTGCGGCGCGGCCGTGCCCGGCAGCGGAATGGCGGCGGACCGGGGCGCGGCGGTGCCCGGCAGCGGAATGGCGGCCGACTGCGGCGCGGCGGTGCCCGGCAGCGGAATGGCGCCCCCGTCAAAGGCGGAGGGCGCGGAGGTGCCCGGCAGGGGGATGGCGGCGGAGCCGTCATCGAAGGCGAAGGCGTCCGAGTCCGGCGCGGCGGCGCCCGGCAGGGGGATGGCGGCCGACGGCGCGGCGCCGCCCGGCAGGGGAATGGCGGCGGCCTGCGGCGCGGCGGCGCCGGGCAGCGGAATGGCGGGAGCCTGCGGCGCGGGCGACGCGCTCACGGCCTCGAGCTTGATGGGGAAGGTCGTCTGGCACCGGGCGCACTTGAGCTTCGCGCCTCCGGGCGGGATCCGCTTGTCATCGATGTTGTAGTTCGTCTGGCAAGACGGGCAGGAGACTTTCATGGGGTTCCTTCGACGGGACCGACAGGCGCGAATGGCTCGCGAGCGGGCTTCGGAGCGCCTTCGCGGTGCGCGCAGGGTAGCAGAGCCGTTTCCACCCCGGAAAGAACGCGCCTGCTGATGGCGAACGGCCCCTCCCCTGGTCTCCCAGACGGGCGGGCAAGGGCTCTGTCCACCCGTCGGTGAGCGTCTCGCGTTCGTTCCCCCCTCCTGGAGCGGAGGTGGTAGACCCGGCCTGTCATGGAACCCATCGTCATCCTTGGCGCGGGACTCGCGGGTCTGTCCACCGCCCATTTCCTCCGGAAGCCCTGGCGGCTCATCGAGAAGTCGGACCGGGTCGGCGGGCTCATCAAGACCGAGGTCATCGATGGGTGTTACTTCGACCCCACCGGCCACTGGCTCCACCTGAGGGACCCGGAGATTCAAGAGCTGGTGAACACCGTCTGGCTGCCGGAGCAGATGGTCCGCATCCAGCGCAAGGCGGGCATCTTCTCGCGCGGGGTGTTCACCCGCTTCCCGTACCAGGTCAACACCCATGGCCTGCCTCCGGACGTGGTGGCGGAGAACCTCGTGGGCTACGTGGAGGCCATCTACGGCGAGAAGGGCCGCGCGCTGCGCGAGCGCGAGCCGAAGAACTTCGAGGAGTTCATCCTCCGCTACATGGGCGAGGGCTTCGCGAAGAACTTCATGGTGCCCTACAACCAGAAACTCTGGACGGTGCACCCTCGCGAGCTGTCCGCCGCCTGGGTGGGGCGCTTCGTGCCCCGCCCCAACCTCAAGGAAGTGGTGGACGGAGCGCTGGGCGCCGGCAGTGACGCCGTGGGCTACAACGCCTCGTTCCTCTACCCGCGCGAGGGCGGCATCGAGAGCCTCGCCCGCGCCATGCTGCGCCACCTGAAGGGCGGCGAGCTGAGCGTCAACACCGAGCCCACCTCCATCGACTGGAAGGCCCGCAGGGTGACGCTGTCCGACGGGCGCGTGCAGGGCTACTCGGGGCTGGTCTCCAGCATCTCCCTGCCGGGGCTGGTGGGGCTCTTGGCGAAGGGCGGCGCGGGCGTACCCGACGAAGTCACCGCCGCGGCGAAGCGGCTGCGCGCCACCACCGTCACCTACGTGGCCGTGGGCGCGCGCGGGGCCAACCGCCAGCCCTGGCATTGGATCTACCTGCCGGAGCCGGAGTTCCACACGTACCGCATCGGCTCGCCCTCGGCGGTGTACGCGCCGCTGGCGCCGCCGGACACCTCCAGCTTCTACGTGGAGTACAGCCACCACGGCGAGCTGGCCCCCGCCACCGCGGAGAAGTACGCGGTGGAGGACCTGGTGCGCTCGCGGATGATTCACTCCGCGGACGACGTGCTCTTCGCCCGGGCGACGGAGATTCCGCACGCGTACGTGCTCTACGACGACGCGTACGGCCCGGCGAAGGAGGCAATCCTCCGCTTCCTGGAGCACGCGGGCATCCTCATCGCCGGGCGCTACGGGCAGTGGGAGTACTCGTCCATGGAGGACGCCATCCTCGCGGGCCGCGCCTGCGCCCGGACGCTGAACGGTTGACGGCCCGGCTCCTGCCCCATATCTGAGGGACCCAATTCCATGGCCCCGCACCTCTCCGTCGTCATTCCGGTCTACAACGAGGAGTCCATCATCGCCTCGGCGGCGGAGGAGTTGCGCCAGGGGCTGGATGCGCGCGGGCTCGACTACGAAATCATCTTCGCGGAGAACGGCTCGCGAGACGCGACGCCGCGCATCCTGGAAGAGATGTGCGCGAAGAACCCGCGCCTGCGCTGGTTCCACTCGGAGCGGCCCAACTACGGCTCCGCGCTCAAGGCCGGCATCCTCATGGCCCGGGGCACGTACGTCGTCTGCGACGAAATCGACCTGTGTGACCTCACCTTCTACGACGCGGCGCTGCCGCGGCTGGAGCGGGGCGAGGCGGACATGGTCGTCGGCTCCAAGGCGGCCAAGGGCGCCAGCGACCAGCGCCCGCTGGTGCGCCGGGCGGCCACGCGCGTGCACAACGGGCTCTTGAAGGTGGCGCTGGGCTTCCAGGGCACGGACACGCACGGGCTGAAGGCCTTCCGCCGCGAGGCGCTGTTGCCCGTCATCGCCAAGTGCGTGGTGGACATGGACGTGTTCGCCAGCGAGTTCGTCATCCGCGCCTGGCGCGAGGGGCTGAAGGTGGTGGAGATTCCCATCCAGCTCCACGAGAAGCGCCAGCCCTCCATCCACCTCTTCAAGCGCGTGCCCAACGTGCTGAAGAACGTGGGCAAGCTGTTCTACGTCATCCGCGTCCGCGGGACGTGAGCCGGTAGGAGGGCGCGCACCATGCGGCTGGCGTCCATCTCCGTCGACCTCGACTCGCTGCCGCACTACTGCCGCATCCACGGCCTGCCGGAGTCGCTGCTCGACGCGCGCGCCCGCACGCTGGTGCACGCCGTCGCGGTGCCCCGCTTCCGCGAGCTGCTGGAGGGGCTCGGCATCCCCGGCACCTTCTTCGCCATCGGCGAGGACTTGGAGTCGGACCCGGGCGCCGCGGCGGCGATGCGCGCGGCCCACGAAGCGGGCATCGAAGTGGCCAGCCACAGCCACGCGCATGACTACGCGCTCACGCGCCGGGGCCTGCCCGCCATCCGCGAGGACCTGGCGCGCGCGGATGCCGCCATCCTCGCGGCCACGGGCGTGCGGCCCGAGGGCTTCCGCGCTCCGGGCTACACGCTGAACGCGGACCTGTACGCGGCCACGGCGGAGCAGGGCTACCGCTATGGCTCGTCCGCGTTCCCCGCCGCGCCGTACTACGCGGCGAAGGCGGCGGTGATGGGGGCGCTGGCGCTGGCGGGGCGGCCCTCGCGCTCCGTGCTGGACACGCCGCGCGTGCTGCTGGCGCCCCGCGTGCCCTACCGGCCGGACCCGTCACGCCCCTACCAGCGGGGCTCGGGCGCGGTGCTGGAGCTGCCCATGGCGGTGACGCCGGGCGTGCGCTTTCCCTTCATCGGCACGTTCGCCACCACGCTGCCGCTGTCCGCCCTGCGCGCGGCCTGGCGTGCGTGCCGCAAGGACGCCTTCTTCAACTTCGAATTGCACGGCGTGGACGTGCTGGACGCCACCGACGGGATTCCCCCCGAACTGGTGCGGCAGCAGCGGGACTTGCGCGTGAGCGCCGCCCGGAAGCTGGAGCGGCTGCGGGAAGTCTTCGGCTGGCTGAAGGCGGAGTGTGACGTCGTCACGCTGCGCGACGCGGCCGGGCGGCTCTCGCCCACGCTGTGAGGGCCGCCGTCCGGCGGGGCATGTCCGCTGGCGCACTCCGTCATTCCCTCACTCCCGGAGTCCGGGCCGGTGGTGTAAAGAACCTCTCCTATGCTGGAGCGCCTCACCGACAGAGTGAAGAAGGGCCTGCGCGACTGGACGGACCGGCTGGCCAATGACGAGCAGAAGCAACGGCTCCTGGCGCTCGCCCGCCCGGAGAACGAATACGGAGTGGACCCGTTCGGCTTCAGCCTCGACTACAGCCTGTCCGCCCTGGCGCCCTTCGTGTGGCTCTACCGGAACTACTTCCGCGTGGAGACGTTCGGCATCGAGAAGGTGCCCGCCGGCCGGGTGCTGCTGGTGTCCAACCACTCCGGCCAGCTGCCGCTGGACGGGGCCATGATTGGCGTCTCCATGATGCTGGAGGCCAGCCCGCCGCGCGCCATCCGCAGCATGGTGGAGAAGTGGGTGCCCTCGCTGCCCTACGTGTCCACCTTCATGGCCCGCGTGGGGCAGATTGTCGGCACGCCTGAAAACTGCCGCCGGCTGCTCGAGGCGGAGGAGGCCATCCTCGTCTTCCCGGAGGGACTGCGCGGCATCAACAAGCTGTGGCCCCAGCGCTACCAGCTCCAGGAGTTCGGCCTGGGCTTCATGCGGCTGGCGCTGGAGACGCGCACGCCCATCATCCCCGTCGCCGTCGTCGGCGCCGAGGAGCAGGCCCCGGCGCTGATGGACCTGAAGCCGGTGGCGAAGCTGCTCGGCTTCCCGTCCTTCCCCGTGACGCCGACGGGCCTGCCCATCCCCCTGCCGACGAAGTACCGCATCTACTTCGGTGACCCGCTGCGCTTCACCGGCCGCCCGGACGACGAGGACAGCGAGCTGGACAAGAAGGTCCGCACCGTGAAGGCCGCGATTCAATCCATGCTGCACCAGGGGCTCAAGGAGCGTCGGGGGGTGTTCTGGTGAGCGCCACGTCCAGCAGTGCCTCTCGGCCGGCCGTCGTCGTCACCGGCATCAGCGGCAACCTCGGCCGCACGCTCGCCAAGCTGCTCCACAAGCACGAGCGCATCATCGGCATCGACCGGCGCCCCTTCGTGGGCCGGCCGAAAGACGTGGAGATGTACGAGCTCGACCTGCGCAAGAAGAAGGCCGAGGACGTCTTCCGCAAGAACGAAGTCAAGGCCGTCATCCACATGGGCATCATGCATGACCCGCGGATGAGCGAGGAGGAGCACCACTCCTTCAACGTCGTGGGCACCACGCGCCTGCTGGAGTACTGCGCGAAGTACGGCGTGAAGAAGGTGGTCGTCCTCTCCTCGGCCAACGTCTACGGCCCCAGCCCGGACAACTCCAACTTCCTCACCGAGGACGCGCCGCTGATGGCGGCCAGCCGCTTCTCCGGGGTGAGAGACCTCATCGAAGTGGACATGCTGGCGCACAGCTTCTTCTGGAAGCACCCCAACATCGAGACAGTCATCCTCCGTCCCGTCCACATCGTCGGGCCCACCATCAAGAACGCGCCCTCCAACTACCTGCGCCTGCGCCGGCCGTGGGTGATGGCCGGCTTCGACCCCATGGTGCAGCTCATCCACGTGGAGGACGTGGCGCGCGCCATGGTGGAGGCCCTGCGCCCCGAGCCCAAGGGCGTCTACAACGTGGTGGGCCCCGGCGAGGTGCCGCTGTCCTCGGTGATGCGCGAGTTGGGCAACACCCCCATCCCCGTGCCGCACCCCATTGCCCGGCCGCTATTGCGCACGCTGTTCAAATACCGGCTCGCCAACTTCCCGCCCCCGGAGCTGGACCACATCCAGTTCCTGTGCGCCGTGGATGGCAGCCGTTGGGTGAAGGACGTGAGCTGGAAGCCCCGCAACTCCATGCGGGACACCATCCGCTCCGTCCTCGGCGAGTAGCGACGGGAAAGTCCGAGACCTCCCTGACACCGGTGTCACGCCTGGCGTGACGCCTGGTGCACGGGGCACTGACAGCGATGTCAGGACCCGGGCGGGAGGGCAGGCGTGCGGCCGGGCGTCTGGGATTGCAAACCCTTGAATCTCCAGCGGGCGGACTCCCTCCAATGACTCGCATGGAGGCTGGCACTCGCATTGCTCTAGGGAAGCCACGAAACGGCGCGGCGACGCGGGCCTGAACACAGCGTCGCCTTCCGCCCACCTGTCAGGGCGCCCCATTGGGGGGCACCCGACGTCTACCGTCTCGGCCGGCCCCGAGGCGGTAGGCGGATTCTTGTAGGGCGCTCCATTGGGGAGCACCCGACGCCCACCGCCTCGGCCGGCCCCGAGGCGGTAGGCGGATTCTTGTAGGGCGCCCCATTGGGGGGCACCCGACGCCCACCGCCTCGGCCGGCCCCGAGACGGTGGGCGGTTTCTTTTCTACGGCAGCTCGCCCGCGAAGGGCCCTTCGAGCTGCCGCTCCAGCAGCCACGCCCCGTTGCGCTGGACGAACTCCGACGTGACGAGGGCGGTGCGCGCGGAGGCGGAGGGCAGGCGCATCCACTGGATGCGGCTCTGCACCGTGGCGCGCTGCCCGTCCTCGGACAGCTTCACGTCCTCGATTTCGTAGTCGGTGATGGTGAGGTCCTGCTCGTCGTTCTGCTGGATTCGCGCGCGCTGGAAGTCCTCGCGCCGCTCCGGGACGATGAAGCGGGCGGCCGAGCGGTAGTCCCTCCAGCGGATGACCTGGTGGAAGCTCTCCACCGTCGTCTTGAGTGCCTCCAGGCTGGATTTCTTGGACGTGGTTGCGCACGCCCCGAGGACGAGCACGAGGAAGAGGGCAGACAGGCGATTCACGCCGGGGACGGTAGCACCCGCGAGCCTCGCCGGACGAGGGCGGGGTGGTATGGTCCGGCTCCCCCTCCCGAGTACCGGAGTCGTGAGCGCACATGGCCAAGTCGATGGTGGAGCGATACGAGCAGCTCCTCCGGCAGGACCCTACTTCTTCCGTCTTCGTCGAGCTGGCCAAGGCCCTGCTGGAAAAGGGGGACGCGGCGCGTGCCATCGAGGTCTGCGGGCAGGGCATCTCCCACCACCCCACGTCCACCGTGGGGCGGGTGCTGTGGGGCAAGGCGCTCATCCAGCTGGGGCGTCCCGCGGAGGCGATGGAGCAGTTCGACCAGGCCATCGGCATCGAGAAGGACAACCCCTACGCGTACAACCTCATCGGCGAGGTGCTGCTGCAGCGCGGGCTGTACCGCTCCGCGCTGCCGATTCTGCGCAAGGCCGTGGCGCTGCAGCCCAATGACGGGCGCGTGAAGCTGTGGCTGGAGCAGGCCCAGCAGGCCCTGGCCGGCGGCCCCGCTCCCGTCTTCGCGGACCTGATGGGGCTGGAGAAGTCCAAGACGGCGCAGGAGGGCGAGTCCCCGGACTCTGACGAGGAGGCGGCCTCGGCGGCGCCCATGGCGGCCGCGAGGTTGCGCGCCGCCGCGCTCGGTGACGCCGCGAAGGCGAAGCCGGCGGGAGGGCGTGAGGCGGAGGGGGCTGGCAAGGCGAATGGCGCGGCCGACACGGAGGGCTCGGGACAGGCGGGGGTGTCCGCGAAGACTGGCCGCACGAGCACGGGCGAGCAGCCCCGCGCCGGGGCGGAGGGCCTGGGACAGGCGGGCGCGTCCGCGAAGGCCGGCCGCACGGCCACGGGCGAGCAGCCCCGCGCCGGGGCGGAGGGCGCCCCGGGTGATGTGGCGTCCTCGCTCGGGCTGATGAACCGTCAGGTCCCCGTGCTGCGGCCGGTAGGCGGCACGGAGCTGCCGGGCCTGGACCTCTCGCTCGACGACGAGGCCCCCGCGAAGGGAGACGGCGCTCCGGGCTCCCCCGAAGTGTCCGGTGCCTCCGGGGACGGCGCCCCTGGCGAGCCCGCCGCGTCCTCGACGGAAACGTCGGACGCCGCGGCCGACAATGATGATGGCGCCTCAGCGGAAGCCGGGAGCCCGGACCCGCTCCAGGCCGCTCCGCCCGAGGGCACCAGCGAGCTGCCGCTGCTGCTCTCCGGCGAGTTCACCACGGCGAAGCCCACGATTCCCGCCGCGGGGGGCGGGCTGCTGGGGGATTTGCCTCCTCCCGAGCCCACCGCGCGCACGCCCGTCGCCGCGCGCGCGCCCGCGGCGGTGCGCCCGTCGGGCGGCAAGCGCTCGCTGCTCGACGACATCCCGGATGCGACGGCCACCGCCAACCCCACCGTCGCCGCGAAGGCGAAGGCTCCCGCGCCGGACACGGAGGCGCTCACCGCCGCCTACGAGCAGGAGCTCCGCGAGAAGCTGAAGCGCGAGGCCGCCAAGACGTCGTTCATCGCCCGGCACGGCGTGAAGATTGCCGGCGCCGTGGTGGCGGTGCTGGTGCTCGGCATCGCCATCGTCGGCTTCATCAAGATCAGCTCGGACCACGGCGGACAGACGCTCAACGAGGCGCTGGCCCGGGCCGAGGACCTCACCGTCCAGGACACGCGGAGCTCGCTGGACGCGGCGCTCGCGCAGCTCCAGCTCGCGCGGGAGATGGACGAGAGCAGCAGCCGCGGCTGGGCGCTCACCGCCTGGACGCACGCGCTGCTCTTCGCGGACCACGGCCTGTCCCCGGACGACCGGCGCCAGGCGCTGGAGGCGCTGGAGAAGCCGGGCGTGAAGGAAGGCTCGCCCGGCCTGGTGCTCGCCACCAACGTGCTGGTGGCGGATGACCGGGGGCGCGAGCCCGCCCGCCGCGCGCTGCTCTCCTCCACCGAGGACGGCACCGAGGTCCACGCGCTCGCCGCCAGCCTCCTGCTCGCGGCGAAGGACGAGAAGAAGGCGCTGGAGCGCTTCGACCGCGCGCTCCGGGCACAGCCCGCCAACGTGCGTGCGCTGGTGGCGCTGGGCAACTACTACCTCACCTCCGAGGACTTCGCGCAGGCCGTCGAGATGTTCGAGCGCGCCCGCAGGAAGTCGCCCGAGCACCCCGCGGCCCGCATCGGCCTCGCCGAGGCGCGGCTCGCGCTGAACCAGGACCTGGACGCGGCGCTCGCGGACGTGGCGCCGCTCGCCGAGGACGCGAAGCTGCCGGCCGCGCTGAAGGGGCGCCAGCAGCTGGTCCACGGCGAGCTGCTCTCCGCCAGGGGCAAGCACGACGAGGCCCGCGCCCTGCTGGGCAAGGGCGCGCAGGGGCCCATGGCCTTCGACTTCCAGCTCGCGCTCGGTGCCGCCAGCCGCGCCGCGGGGAAGCTGGACGCGGCGCAGGCCGCCTACGAGGCCGCCCTCAAGCTGCAGCCCAAGAGTGACGAGGCCCGCGAGGGCCTGGGCCGCGCCCTGCTGGACAGGGACCGCGAGCGCGAGGTGCTGACGCGCCTGGAGGCGGACGGGGGCCGCAAGGTGGCCATGGTGCGCGGCGCCGCCTATGCGCGCCTGGGTGACTGGAAGCGGGCGCGCACGGAGCTGGCGCGTACGCGCGTGAATGACCGCTACCCGCCGGAGGCCGTGTCCTGGCTGGCCCTGGCCGACGCCGCGGAGGGCAACGCGTCCCAGGCGCGCGAGCTGCTGGAGAAGGCGCTGGCTGCCTCCAAGCACCCGCGCAACGACATGCGGCTGGCGCTGGGGCAGGTGTACTGGCGCGAGCGCGCCTTCGACAAGGCGCAGGCCCAGTTCGAGGAGGCGCAGAAGGACCCGCGCGACTACGAGGCGTCCTGCTCGCTGGGGCGGCTGCTGCTGGCGCGCGGGCTGCCGGACATGGCCCTCAAGCCGCTGACGCAGGCGGTGGAGCGCAACGGCGCGCACGGCGAGTCCCGCGACGCGCTGGGCCGCACGCTGCTGGCCCTGGGGCGCACGCCCGAGGCCCTCAAGCAGTTCGAGGCCTGGCAGCTGGAGAACCCCGGCAGCGCGGGGGCTCACAAGGGCTTCGCGCTCGCGCTGTACCACGCCGGCCGCCGCAAGGAGGCGGAAGGGGCGGCGGGCCGCGCCGCGAAGCTGGCGCCGGACGACGCGGAGGCGCACCGGCTGCGCGCCGCCATCCTCTTCGCCGCCGGGGACGGGCGGGGCGGCTTCTCCGCGCTCGAGCGCGCCAACAAGCTGGACCCGAAGGACCCGGACACCTTCTGCGAGATTGCCCACGCCTTCCTGCGCCAGGGCAACGTGGACAACGCGGACGCGGCCTTCGCCGCCGCCCGGCGCGAGGGGCCCGACGCCACCTGCGGCCGGGTGGGCGAGCTCTACGCGCAGCTGCCCTCGGGCGGGCGCCCCGCGGCGCGGACGCTGGAGGATTTGGCCGCCCGCGCGCCCACCGTCTGGGACAAGGCCTTCGCGCAGGCCACCATGGCGCGGGTGCTGCTTGGCGCCGGGGCGCTGAAGGACGCCCGCACCGCCGCGGACGAGGCGGTGCGGCTGGCGCCGTATGAAGGCCGCTCGCACCTGGCGCTGGGGCTGGTGGCCCTCAAGCAGCGGCAGGAGGCGGCGGCGAAGACGGCGCTGGCGAAGGCCGTGGAGCTGGAGCCCACGGACGGGCTGGCCCACCTGGCGCTGGCGGACGTGCTGGTGCGGGAGTCGGCGGAGCTGCCCCGCGCGCTGGAGTCCTACGAGGCCTTCCTGCGGCTGGCGGGAGGCTCTCCGGAGGCGGCGCGGGTGAAGAAGGCGCTGCCCGCCCTCAAGAAGAAGGCGGCCAGATAGAGTGAGCACCCATCCCTCCCGCCCCGAGGCGGCCCCGCTGCTGCGCATCATGTGGGGCAATGCCTTCCTGCTCTCGCTGCTCTACCTGGTGCTGGGCGTCGGCGTGGAGCTGGCACTGCGGCTGTACCCCACGCGCTTCCTCCAGCGGCTGTCGCTGTCGCTGGACTCGCTCCCGGCCCGCGCGCTGGAGCTGACGGGGGCCCTGGAGCCGCTGCGTGAGGCCTACTTCAGCGGCCGCATCTCCGAGTTCGGTGTGCGCGTCGTCTTCGGCGTCACCACCGTGCTCGTCATCTTCCTGCTCGCGCTGGTGGTGGGCTCCATCATGGGAGGGCTGCGCTTCTTCGTGGCGCGCCGGGCGTGGCGCCGCGCGGGCGGGCGCTAGCGAAGCTCCCGCTCAGGCCAGGCGCCGGGACTTGCGCACCCGGGGCGGAGTCGCCGGCACCGCCTGCGGCTCGTGTCCCGCCGCGCGGGCCATGAGGCAGATTTCCACCACCTTGGGGCCGAAGCGCTCCCAGCGGCTCTCCCCGGTGCCCTTCACCGAGAGGAAGGCGTCCCTGTCGATGGGCAGCGCCGAGGACAGCCCCAGGAGCGTGGCGTCGTTGAAGATGATGAAGGGCGCCACCCCCAGGTCCTTCGCCAGCTCCCTGCGCCAGCGGCGCAGCTCCGTGGAGGCCAGCTCGCTGTAGCTCGTCACCGGCGTGGACGCGAAGGACGCGGCCCGCGGCCGGGACGCCGCGGGGCCCGAGGCGAGCAGCGGCGGCATCTTCTGGGGCGCGCACACGTCGCAGTTGCCGCACGAGGCCCCCGCGTCCTGCTGGCCGAAGTAACGCAGAATCGCCGAGCGCCGGCACTTCTTGTCCCGGTCCGTGTACGCGTACTCCGTCATCCGCCGCAGGAGCGCCAGGTTCTGCCGCTCCTGCTCGCGCACGCGGCTCAAGTCGAGCCCCAGCTCCCGGAAGGGCACCCGCTCCAGCGCGCGGATGGAGCGCCCGGCGAACGGCCGCCGCACCCGCGCCGCGCCGGACTTCTCCAGGAGCCCCAGCGCGTGCCGCACCTCGTCCACCGACAGCCCCGTGCGCCGGGCGAGAATCGGCAGCTCCGTGGTGGCCTGCCGCCCCACGGGAAAGGTCTCCAGGAGCGACTTGAGCAGCCGCTGCGCGTCCGCCGCGTGCGGGTGCGCGGCCAGCGCCTTCTCCGTCAGCGTGATTCCGTGCTCGCCCTCGCCCCGCCCGCCGCGCTCGATTTTCCCCTCGCGCTCCAGAATCCGCAGCGCCGCGGAGACCTCGAACTCGCTGGCATTCACCGTGCCCGCGAGCGCGTACACGCCACGCTCGAACTCCTCCACCGACTGGAGCACGCCCCACACGTCCCCGAACACCGCCTCCGAGGGGTGGCTGCTCTGGATGAGCCGCTCCTGCGTGTACACGTCCGCGTGGTTGAAGAGCAGCACCGCCCGCGCGTCGCCGCCGTCGCGGCCCGCGCGGCCAATCTCCTGGTAGTACGCCTCCACCGCGCGGGGGATGTTGGCGTGGGCCACGAAGCGGATGTCCGACTTGTCGATGCCCATACCGAACGCGTTGGTGGCCACCGCCACCGCGTCCTTCGTGGACATGAACGTGTCCTGGGCCTTGCGGCGCGCGTCGTCCTCCATGCCCGCGTGGTACAGCACCGCCTTCAGGCCCTTGCCGTGCAGCTCGGAGAAGATGCCCTCCGCCGCCCGCCGCGTGGAGCAGTAGATGATGCCGCTGCCCCCCAGCGCCGCCAGCCGCCCGCAGGCCTCGTACCTGTCCGAGTCCCCGCCCACCTCCTGCTTGCCCAAGAAGAGGTTGGGCCTGTCGAACCCCTCCATGAACTCGCGCGGGTCCTTCATCAGCAGCACGCGGACGATGTCCGCGCGCACCTCGGGCGTGGCCGTGGCCGTCAGCGCCACCGTGCGCGGCGGGCGCAGGCGCTTGCGCACCTGGCCCAGCAGCGCGTAGTCCGGCCGGAAGTCGTGGCCCCACTGGGAGATGCAGTGCGCCTCGTCCACGGCGAGCAGGTCCACGCCCAGCTCGGACACCGTCTCCAGGAAGCTCTGGCTCCGGAAGCGCTCGGGCGCCACGTACAGCAGCTTGTACTCGCGCGCGCGCAGCCGGCGCATCCGCTCCGCGCGCTCCAGGTCCGACAGCGACGAGTTGATGAAGGTGGCCGGAATGCCGCGCGCGGTGAGCGCCTCCACCTGGTCCTTCATCAGCGCAATCAGCGGCGACACCACCAGCGTCAGCCCCGGCAGCAGCGTGGCGGGCAGCTGGTAGCACAGGCTCTTGCCCGCGCCGGTGGGCATCACCACCACCGTGTTGCGCCCGCTCATCACCGAGGAGATGACCGCGGCCTGCCCGGGCCGGAACTCCGACAGGCCGAAGTGGCGAACCAGTCCCTGCTGGGCTTCCTCGAAGTAGGGCAGGGCCACCGGCATCGCGCGCATGTTCACCATCCTGGTCCAGCCGTCAACGGAAACGTCGCCGGCGTGCCACCCCACCTCACAGGTCGAGCCCCGGTGGGACGGGAACACCCAGCAGCGCCCGCTTTCGCGCCACCTCCCGTACCCGCTGCGCCGTCCGCTCCGGCTCCAGCCGGCCGTCAACCACCACGTCCCCCTCGCGCACTCCCGCCGGCAGCGACGCTGTCTCCACCGTGCATGCCTGCCCGGTATCCAGCCGCACCACCTGCGCCCGCGTGTCCTCCAGGAGCTCCACCTGCACCGCGCTCCACACCCCCACCGCACCCACCATCATCCGCCGCCTCCATTCGCGCTCCAGCCGCGCTTCGTCTCCCACTCCGTGTCCGGGAACAGTCCCCGCTCCATCATCGACACGTAGGCGCCGTCCCCCACCACCACGTGGTCCAGCACCTTGATGTTGAGCAGTTGCGCCGCGGAGATGAGGTGCCGCGTCAGCCCCACGTCCTGGATGCTGGGCTCCGGGTCTCCGGACGGATGGTTGTGCGCCAGGACGATGGCGGTGGCGCGCGCGGTGAGCGCCGCGGCGAACACCTCGCGCGGGTCCACCGGGCACGCATTCATGGTGCCCTCCGCCACGCGCGCGTCATGCACCAGCACGTTGCGCGCGTTGAAGCACAGCACGTGGAACACCTCGCGCCGCAGCGCGCCCAGCTTGGGGCCCAGGTACGCGTGAATCTCCTGCGGCGTGCGCAGCTTGGGCCGCTTCTCCACCGTGCGCTGTGCGCGGCGGCCCAGTTCCAGCGCCGCCAGCACCTGCGCTGCGCGCACCGGCCCCATGCCGGGGAGCAGGCTCAACGCCAGCGGCTCCTCCTGCACCAGGGCCTTGAGGCCGCCGTCCCGTGACAGCAGGGTGCCCGCCAGGTGCAGGGGCCCGGGCGAGCGCGGCCCCGGGCCCCACACCATGCACAGCAGCTCCGGGTCCGTGAGGGCCTCCGCCCCCAACCGGAAGAGGCGCTCGCGCGACTCCTCCACGCCCCCGGCCCCACGCGCCCGCCCCGTCCCGCCGCCCGCGGATTCTCCGCCCGCCCACGCCGCTCCCGCCGCCTGCTCCATCCCGCCCACCTCCACGGACGGGGGACAAAGCAACGCGCGTGCCTGCCTGCTCTACCTGGGGAGTCCTCCTCCCACCCGTCCCGACTCGCGCGAAGCAGCCCGTCTTCCGGACGGACACGCACGCACCACCCCACCTCTCGGGGCGTGAGACTAGAAGCGGGAGATGGCGAAGAAGGCCTTTATCTTGTCGTTCGTCTCGCGCAGCCGCTCACTCAGCGTGCGGACGAAGGTCCAGAGCAGCACGTACGCCAGGTCCTTGTCGGTGAACATGAGCTGGTCCAGCTTCGCGCGCTCGATGACCCACACCGTGCAGCTCACGTGGGCGATGGCGTCCGCCGAGCGGGGGGAGTCCTCGATTACCGCCATCTCTCCGAAATACTGCCCGGACTCCAGGATGGCGAGCGCCTCCTCGCCGATGCCGGGCACCGTCTTGGAGATGCGGACCTTGCCCTTCTCGATTACGAACATCTCCTGGCCGGCCTCTCCCTCGCGGAAGAGGAAGGCGCCCGCCGGGTAGTCCCGGGAGTGGCCGATTTGTGCCACCTTGGCGAGCTGGCCCTGGGTCAAACCCTCGAACAGCGCAACCTTCTTGAGGACCGCGGCATCCATGAGGCCAGCTTCGTATCACGTGCCCGAGGGCCTCTGGTACCTTCGGGGCTCCAACAGGACAGGGAGGACCAGGTGGCGGAGGAGAAGATCAACAAGGTGACCATCATCGGCTCGGGGCCGGCGGGCTACACTGCGGCCATCTACGCCGCGCGTGCCAACCTGCAACCCGTGGTGTTCGCCGGAGGCCCCACGCTGGACCACCCCCAGCGCGTCCCCGGCGGCCAGCTCATGGTGACGACGGATGTCGAGAACTACCCCGGCTTCCCGGAGGCCATCACCGGCCCGGAGCTGATGGACCGGTTCCAGAAGCAGGCCGAGCGCTTCGGCACCGTCATCCATATGGAGAACGTCGTGAAGGTCGACTTCTCCAAGCGCCCCTTCCGCATCGAGGGGGAGAGCGTGAGCTACCTCTCGGAGACGGTCATCATCTCCACCGGGGCCACGGCCAAGTGGTTGGACGTGAAGGGCGAGGACGCCTACAAGAACCGGGGCGTGTCCGCGTGCGCCACGTGTGACGGCGCCTTCTTCAAGAACCAGGACGTCATCGTGGTGGGTGGCGGCGACACGGCCATGGAAGAGGCCACGTACCTGGCGAAAATCGTCAAGCACGTCACCGTCGTGCACCGCCGCGACACGCTGCGCGCCTCCAAGGTGATGCAGGAGCGCGCGCTGCAGAACCCCAAGATTTCCTTCCTGTGGAACTCCGCGGTGGAGGAAGTCGTCGGCGGCCCCAAGGGCATGACGGGCGCGGTGGTGCGCAACCTGAAGACGGGTGACAGCCAGCTGCTCAACGTCACCGGCCTCTTCGTCGCCATCGGCCACACGCCGAACACGGAGCTGTTCCAGGGCATCCTGGAGACGCACCAGGGCGGCTACCTCAAGACGGTGCCGGGCAGCACCCGCACCAACATCGAGGGCGTGTTCGCCTGCGGCGACGTGCAGGACAGCTACTACCGCCAGGCCATCACCGCCGCCGGCACCGGCTGCATGGCGGCCATCGACGCGGAGCGCTGGCTCATCGAGCACGGCGAGTAGCCCCAAACCGTCGCGCGACACCGGCGAGCACTTCAAGAGGCCGGCCCGCATCCTTCGGGCCGGCCTTGCCATTCGAAGCAAGGACTCCAATCCGACCATGAGCACGAAGCAGAAGACGGTGGCGGTGCACGCCGGCAGCCGGTTGACGGGGAGCAAGGCGGTGCCCGTCTCTCCGGCCATCTACCCCTCGGCGGTGAACTGGTTCGACAGCAGTGACGACCTGGACGGCGCGCTGGACGGGAAGGACTACGCCTACGCCCGCATCAGCGCCCCCAACACCACGCTGCTGGAGGAGGCGGTGGCCGCGCTGGAGGGTGCCGACGCGTGCGTCGCGTACGCCAGCGGCATGGCGGCGCTCCGCTCCGTCTTCGAGTCGCAGGGCTTCAAGCCGGGTGACAGGCTGGTGATGCCGGCGGACGGCTACGGCGTCACGCGGCTGCTCTACAAGAACCTGTGCGCCACGCTGGGCGTGGAACTGCACGCGCTGCCGATGACGGACGCCCGCACGCCCGAGCGCATCCGCGAGTTGCGCCCGCGCATGGTGCTGGCGGAGAGCATCTCCAACCCGCTGCTGCGCGTGCCAGATTTGCGCGCCCTGGCGAAGGCGAGCCACGACGTGGGCGCCACGTTCGTGGTGGACGGCACCTTCCCCTCGCCCGCGGGGCAGCGCTCATTGGAGCTGGGCGCGGACTACGCGGTGCAGTCCACCAGCAAGTGGCTCAACGGCCACAGCGACGCGCTGGGCGGCACGGTGAGCGGCTCCCATGCGCGCATCGCCCCGCTGCGCTCGGCGCGCATCCTCGCGGGGGACGTGCTGGGCCCCTTCGAGGCGTGGCTCACGCTGCGCGGCCTGCGCACGCTGCCGGTGCGCATGAAGGCCCACGCCGAGCACGCGGCGCACGTGGCGAAGCGGCTGTCGGACTCGCCGCTGCTCGAGCGCGTCATCTACCCGGGCCTGCCCTCGCATCCGGACCACGCGGTGGCGAAGGAGGTGCTCAACGGCGGCGGCCCCATGGTGGCCTTCGAAATCAAGGGCATCGGCCGTCCGGAGGGGATGCGCTTCCTGGAGGGGCTGAAGGTCGGCCGGCCGGGCCCGTCGCTCGGGGACGTGTGCACGCTGGTGATGCACGCGGCCAGCGCGAGCGCGCGCCGCATGACGCCGGAGGAGCGCGCCACGGCGGGCATCCAGGAGAACCTCATCCGCGTGTCCGTGGGGCTGGAGGACCCGGACGACATCGTGGAGGACCTGCTCGGCGCGGTGGCGCAGGTGGTGCGCCGGTGAAGATGGTGGACGTGGGCGACAAGCCCAGGACGGAGCGCGTGGCGGTGGCCACCGCGCGGCTGCGCATGCTCCCCGCCACCCGCGAGCGCATCCTCGCGGGGAAGGTGGAGAAGGGGGACGTGCTCGCCGCGGCCCGGCTCGCCGGCATCATGGCCGCCAAGCGCACCCCGGACTTCGTGCCGCTCTGCCACCCGATTGCGCTCGCGGGCGTGGAGGTGACGCTCACGCCGGAGGAGGCGGGGTTGTCCGTCCGCGTGCAGGTGAAGACGGTGGACCGCACCGGCGTGGAGATGGAGGCCCTCACCGCGGCGTGCGCGGCGGCGCTCACCGTCTATGACATGTGCAAGAGCGTGGACCGGGGCATGGTGCTGGAGGCCGTGCAGCTCGAGCACAAGGCCGGAGGCCGCTCCGGCACGTGGCAGCGCGAGGCGGAAGGCCCGGTGGAAACGCCGGCGCCGCGAGCGCGCGGCGGCAAGCGCAAGGGTGGCGCGCCCGGCGCGAGTCCGGCAGCGAAGAAGCGCGGCGGCGAGGCGGAAGGTCTCCGTCCGGCTCCGGCTTCCGAGGCGCGTGGCACGAAGGGTGACGCCGAGCCCACGCTTCCGATTTTCGAGCCCCGTGGCAGGCAGCATGGCGGCAAGGCCGAACCCGTACCGCCCGCGCCCGTGGCACGGGGGGCGCGGCGGGACAATGCGGCCGCCGCCCCGCGCGAAGCGCCTGCGCCCCGGGCACGCACCGGGAAGCAGGGGGGACGCGCGGAAGGCGTGCGGTCCGCACCGGCGGCCACCGCACGGGAGGCGAAGCGGAGCGAGGCGGCAGGCGCGCCCCGCGAGGCTCCGGCTGCCACCGTGCGTGGCGGGAAGCGGAGCGAGGCGGCAGGCGCGCCCCGCGAGGCTCCGACTCCCCCCGCGCGTGGCGGGAAGCGGGGGAAGCGCGTCGGTGAGGCGGAAGGCCTGCGCGAGGCCCTGGCCACCGTCGTCAGTGCCGGGAAGCGCGCGGAGCGGAGCCGTTGAGACGGTGAGGGTGGGGCCGCGCGACCGGCCCCGACCCACCCGTGTCGGGTACGGCTGGCAGCCGCTTTCAGCGCGCTACCGCCACGACAGCGCGAAGGTGGTGCCGGCCCCGTCGCGTGAGAGCACCTCCACGCGCACGTCGCGGGCTCCCGACAGCTCCAGGCAGGCTTCCAGGATGCCCTGGTAGTAGCCCGGCTGCTCCAGCACCTCGTTGATCCACAGCTCGCAGCGCGTGGGGCCCCGCTCGGTGAAGCGGGACTCCACGTAGTTGTCCGCGCTGCGGAACGTCTCGTTGATGCGCCGCATCGCGCGCAGCGGGCCCAGCAGCCGCCCCATGCTCACCATGGCGCGCCCCAGCGCGGTGCGCTCCACGCTGCGCGCCAGCATCTGCCCCAGCAGCCGGTACGCCTCATCGGTGGGCACGCCCGGGTAGAGGTCCGCGACGATGATGGCCAGGCTGCGCCTCCACGTGTCGAAGGTGTACGCGGGCCGCAGCCGCTCCGTCGCGTCCAGCCCCACCTGCCTCAGCGCGCTGTACGCCGCGGGCGACAGGCGCAGACGCACCGAGGGCTGGAGCAGCCAGTCGACGGTGTGCTCGAAGATGACGCGCTGCCTCGGCGCGGGCTCGGCCCGGGCCTGCTCCTCCGATGCGTGCATGGCGCGTCTCCTGGAGTGCTCCGGCGGGTGTGGCGCCGGAGGAGCAGGATACGAGGAGCCCACCCACTTCCCGGAAGCGTCCGCGTCCGCCCATCCGATGGCTCCCGGACGTTGCGCGCGCGCCGTGTTCATCCCGCGACGCAAGCAGCGGCGGAGGATACAATGGGTCTACTTCGCTCCACCGGCCTCCGCGCGCAGCCGCTCCTGGAAGAAGGCCACCACCACCAACGAGTGGGTGATGTGGCCCTCCAGGATGAGCCGGGACACGTCCGAGCGCGGGTGCAGCTCCACGGCGATGTCCTCGCCCTCGTCCTGCTGCCCCGCGTGGCGCTTCACGCAGTCCAGCGCCAGGAAGCTGAAGCACCGGTTGGGCTGGAGCGCGGGGTTGGGGTGCACGGCGCCGAGCGGCACCACGCGGCCCGGCACGTAGCCCGTCTCCTCCTCCAGCTCGCGCGCCGCGGCCACCGCCGGGTCCTCGCCCGGCTCCACCATGCCGCCGGGAATCTCCAGCGTGGCGGACTGGATGCCGAAGCGGAACTGCCGCACCAGCACGAGCTCGTCCGCCGTCGTGACGGCGATGACATTCACCCAGTCCGAGCAGTCCACGAGCACGCGCGACGCCTCGTGGCCCGTGCGCGGGTCCGCCCAGCGGTCCTCGCGCACCTTGAGCACGCGGTAGTCGAGCTCCAACCCCCGGCGCAGTCGCAGCCAGGGCTTCACCGTCTGGGACACGTGGATTTCCTCCCGGGCCGGGCAGGCCCGGCGCTTTCAGTTGAGCAGCGAGGCGCGCTCGCGCAGCTCGCGGGCCGTCAGCTCCAGCCTGTCGCGGTCCGGCGCCTCGGGGGACAGCTCCAGGCACCGCTCCACGTCCTTGAGCGCCGCGCGGTAGGCGCCCAGGTTGGCCAAGAGCGCCGCGCGCGTGCGCAGCTCACCCGGGTGGTCCGGCGCCAAGAGCAGCAGCAGGTCCACCACGGCCAGCCCGCGCTCGCAGTCCTCGCGGCCCAGGTACACGCGCCGCAGGTTGGACAGCATGCGGTAGGTAATCAGCTCCACCGGCGCCGGGGCCAGCATGGCCCGGTCGAACTTGAGCTGCGGCGCCACGCGCTTGAGCAGCTCCTCGCAGCCGTGCTCCGTGAGGATGTCCCCGTGGTGGAACGGGTCCATGACGAGCTTGTGGTCCCCCGCGTCGTGCGCCACCAGGAAGTGGCCGGGGAAGGGCACGCCATACAGGGAGATGCCCGCGCGCCGCGCCACCTCCAGGTAGACGACGGACAGCGTTATCGGCAGCCCCACCTTCCGCTCCAGCACCTGGTTCAGGAAGCTGTTCTCCGGCGAGTGGTAGTCGTCCTCGTTGCCGCGGAAGCCCTCGATGTCGGCCAGCACGTGGCGCAGCGCGCGCAGCGGCGCCAGGGCCTCGCCCTTGTCCTTGAGCCGCTCCGCCTCCACCTGCACCCGACACGCCAGCACGTCCAGCATGTGCAGGCAGCCGGGGGCGTCCAGCGTGGGGTGGTCCAGGGTGGCGATGGCGAGCGCAGCCAGGTCCAGCCGGGGCGGCTCGGCGGCCAGCGCCGACACCAAACGCTCCCGAGCCAGCGGCGGGCTGAATCCAGAGGGAATACTCACGGCGGGAACCAGTAACCCACGGCGGGCCGGACGGCAAAGGCAGGCAGACGACCGTCAGATTGCAGGCGGAGCAAGCGGCAGCCGTCCCTTGATTTCCGCACGCAACGCCACCTGGGCCGAAATCAGCCCGGACAGGATTCCATCCTCGAACTCGAATGTAGGGTGTTCCTTGAGTTGCGGGAAGTCGTGGGGATTGCGCAGCTCCTCGGGGGAGATGTTGGGCACGGCCTCGCGGGCGAGCCGCATTACCTTGGCCTGCTGTTGAGAAATCATCCGGTCGAAGAGCTGGGAGGAAAGCTCCAGCATCTCCTGGGCCAACTGCTCTGTCATGAGGGGGCCTACTCCTGTGCGATGTCCCACTTCGCCCGGCGGTAGCTGTAACGGAAGGCGGACGCGTCCGCCTCCTTTGCGTTGCCCTCGGTCTCCCGGCCGTCCAGGAAGGCCACGAAGTCGAACTGGCGGTCCTCCCGGCCGTACTCGGCGTCGAAGACGCGGACCAGCTCATTGGCGGGCAGGGTGCGGCGGCCGGCCACGTCCACCAGGGGAACGCTCAGGCCCTTCATCTCCGTGGAGGGGGCGTAGGACTTCCAGACCAGCTCCGTGCACACGAGCGTCTGGTCGGAGAAGAAGTCGAAGTTGAAGTCGTAGGGGCGGCCCTGGAAGGAGAAGGCGCGCAGCACGGCGCGGGCCTTGTCCAGCTTGGACACGCGGGGGCGCATGACGCCCAGGTAGTCCACGCGCATGCCGTGCTCCAGGCCGGTGAAGGACACGCCCTCGCTGATGGACTCGATGATGCGGATGGGGTCTCCGTGCGGGTCCTTCCCGGTGTACTCGGCCCACTTGGTGGGGAAGGCCTGGGCCAGGTGCTGCGAGAAGGAGGCGGGCTTGCCGGGCAGGGTGGCGGCCCAGGCCTTCACGTCCGCGTCGTCGTCGAAGTAGGCGGCGAGCTCGTCCGGGGTGCCGACGAAGAGCTCCGCGTGCGGCCAGAAGCCCGGCAGGCCGACGTTGGAGAGGTACCAGTTCTGCCGGGCCACCATGATGTCGCCGGGCTCCATGCGCTTGAGCACGGCGAGCGCCTGCTCGCGGGCGATGAGCGGCTGGCCGATGCGGCGCACGCGCGTGTCGCCCATCCACTCGGCCACGGCGCGCTGCACGGGGAAGAAGGCGCGCTGCGCGCCGTCCACGGTGAGGTCCGCCGCCGCCTTGGCGAACAGCGTGGCGCCACGCTTCACGAGCAGCCCCTTCGCCACCTTGCTGTTCTCCTTCATCTCCTGCATCACCCATGGCACGCGCGGGGCGTCCAGCGCGCCAGCGCGCGACAGCAGCGGGCGCAGCTGCTCCTTGTAGCCGTCACCGGTAATCAGCTGCGTGGTGGTGGCCACGTGGATGACCTTCTCCTTGAAGCGGGCGAAGGCGCGCGGGGGCAGGCCGTACTCGGGGGCGGGCTCGTCCAGGAGGACCTCCAGCTGCTTGCGGCCGCCGGTCAGCTCCGCGTAGGTGAGGCCGTGCGCGAGCTCCGTGGTGAGCGCGCCGTGGGTGAGGAGGAAGCCCCAGGCGTGCTTCTTCGGCTGCGTGAGGGAGGGCACCTTCACGAAGTCCCAGTAGCGCTGGCGGATGACCTCGGTGGAGACGAAGTAGTCGAAGAAGGCGGCCCAGGTGGTGAGCAGCAGGCGCTTCTGGTCTGGCGAGTACGGCTCGGTCTGCTTCTGGAGGTAGACGGCGCGCGACTTCTTCACCGACTCCTGCAGGCCCCGCAGGCCCGTGGCGTAGCGCTCCAGCTGGGCCAGGTCCCGCTGGGCCTGGGCGACGAAGGCGGCCTCATCCAGGGCGTAGACGTCCGCGGCGGCGGTGGGCGCGGCGGCGGCGGGCGCGGTGGCGGGCGTGGCTGGCGGGACGGCGGGCGTGCTGGCGAGCGCAAGCCAGGCGAGCAGGAGGGGTGCGGCGGGCATGGGCGTGGGGCTCCGGCGGGAACAGGGGCTGCGAGGCCCACTCTACCTCGGGAAGGGGCAAAGGCGGCTGGCCCCCTGGCCGGGCAGGGGGTGGGACGGATGCGGGCCGGGTGGTCCCGTGCACCGGGCATCCCCATTTTGTTCCTACCCAAGCACTGCGCCCGGGCCATGACGTCCGGGCAGAAAGGCAGAGTCACGATGGCATACGGACTCGCGGAAGACCCCGGGCTCTCCATCACCTCGCACCTCGACTCGGTGGACTACCCCGCGGAGCGAGAGCAGATCGTGCGGGCCGCGGAGGACAGTGGCGCTCCCGTCGACATCATCAACGTCCTCAAGTCGCTACCGCGGACGGAGTACGCGTCGCGCGAGCACGTGATGAGAGACCTTGCGGAGGCGGCGAGGCGGTTCGGCGCGCCCTGGCTGAAGGACGACGATGGGGTGGACAGGGACCGGCGCAACATCGGGAGAGACCTGGTGGAGAACGCGCCCGAGGGCCACACGCGGCACCCGTGAAGTACCGGTCCATTGGATGAGGAAGCGCTCGCGGGCGCTGGCGGTTTCTGCCAGCGTGCGCGGGCGCATGCGTCCAGGCCTCCTGTTGATCTGTCTCATGCTGTCCCTGACCGCCGCCTGTCGAAGGGCGCCGCCGCCGATGGTCCCCATGGCCGCGCGGCCGCCGCCGGTGCGGCTCGACTTCCAGCCTCCCGTGGACCGCGTTCTCACCGAGACGGTGCGCGCCGTGCGCGTGGTGGAGCGCGGTGGCACGGCCGTGCGCGAGGAGGCGGAGCTGACCACGGAGACGCGCTTCACGCCCGCGGAGGGTGGGTGGCTGCTGGCGCAGGTGGTGCCGCGCTCGCGACTGGTGCGTGGGGGCGCGGCGCAGGGCGTGCAGACGAAGCCGGGTGGCGGCTCGCAGCCGGGGCCCGCGCAGGGCTCGCCGCAGGGGGCCGCTCAGGGCTCGCAGCAGGGGGCCGCTCAGGGCTCGCAGGGCGGTGCCGTGGACAGCTCGCCGCAAGGCGGCGCGCAGGGCTCACAGGGCGGTGTCGTGGACAGCTCGCCGCAAGGCGGCGCGCAGGGCGCTTCCTCGGGCGGCACCGAGGTGGACACCTGGGTGGACGACGTGCTCACGCGCTTCACGCTCCGGGTGCGGCTGGCGGCGGATGGCACCTTCGTGAAGCTGGTGTCGCCGGAGTCCGCGCTGGAGGCCCTGCGGCACGTGGTGCCGGCGGGGACGGATGCGGCGGCGCTGGAGCGCTTCTTCTCGCCGGAGGTCCTCGAGTCGAGGACGCGCCGCGAGTGGGAATCCCGCTACTCGGGCCTGTTCCAGCGCAACCTCATGGAGGGGCAGCGCATCTGGGCGGTGGACGTGTTGCCGGTAGGGGAAGCGCAGCTGGCGTACGTGCTGGAGCGCACGGTGCAGGGCACGCGGGACACGGAATACGGCGACGCGCTGGTGCTGAGCCTGCGCTGTCTGGACGCGCTGCCGGCGGATGCGCCGGCCGAGCTGACGGATGCGTGGGAGACGGCGGGACGGCCACGGTTCACCCCGGGCGTGACGTGCCAGGGCGAGCAGCTGGTGGCGCGGGGCCGCTTCGTCCCGGTGAGTCGGGAGCTGACGGTGAAGGCAGCGGTGGCGGGGGAGCAGTGGACCGTCACCACGGAGTCGCGAGCGCAGGGTCTTCAGGAGGAGGCGCGATGAGCTGGGAACAGAACCTCGTGGAGGACGAAGCGGGCGTGGAGCGCGTGGTGCAGGGCGCGCGGCGGGTGGCGGTGCTGGGCATCAAGACGGAGCAGCAGTCCGGACAGCCGGCCTTCTACGTGCCGGACTACCTGGCGCGGGCCGGCGTGGACGTGGTGCCGGTGCCCGTCTACTACCCGGACGTGACGCACATCCTCGGCAAGCCGGTGTTCCGGCGGCTCGCGGACGTGCCCGGGGACGTGGACCTGGTGGATGTCTTCCGCCGGCCGCAGGACATCGACGCGCACGTGGACGACATCATCGCCAAGAAGCCCAAGGCGGTGTGGTTCCAGTCCGGCATCCGCAACGACGCCGCGGCGGAGAAGCTGGCGAAGGCGGGCATCCAGGTGGTGCAGGACCGCTGCCTGATGGTGGACCACCGGCGGTACGGCAAGCGCTGAGCGCGCCGAGCCCGAAGGCCCGCGCCAGGCTGCGCGCGGGCCCGGGCCGTCACTCAGTACTGCCCGGCAATCACCTTGGGCAGCGCCTTGCGCAGGTCAGGCAGGGGGCCAATCTGCTGCGAGCTGGACGCCTGCGCGGTGCCGTTGTTGCGCAGCAGGCCGCGCATCTGGATGCTCGTCAGGCGGCGGCCGTTGGCCAGCGCCACGCCCTGCGCGCTGGCGGCGGCGCCGACGACGATGGGCGAGGCGCTCGACGTGCCGCTGAAGGTGGACGTGTAGTACTGGTCCTCGCCGTTCGCGGAGCCGAACACGTTGCCGTAGCCCAGGGAGTAGACGCGCTCACCCCAGCCGTGCACGTCCACGCGGCTGCCGTAGTTCGTCCAGCACATGGGCACGCGCGTGGTGGCGGTGCTGGCGCCCACGACGATGGCGCCCGAGTCACGCACGCTGCGGTTGAAGGCGTTGCCGTACGCCGCCGCGTCCAGGTTGGCGCTGCCGTTGCCCGCCGCCTCCACGACGATGACGCCGTTGGCCGTCGCCGTGCGGATGGCGTCGTAGTTCGCCGTCCAGTACTCCATGGCGATGTAGTTGCACTGGCTGGTGTTGCACGTGCAGGCCGTGCCGTCCGACGGGCCTCCCGCGTGCAGCTCGATGAGGACGATGCCGCCCAGGCCCACGGCCGTGGCCGCGCGGGAGATGGCGCTCGCGGTGCTCTGCGAGGCGATGCCCTCGATGCCCACGCGCGCCGCGTTCGCGATGCCCGTCGTGCCGTACGCATTGGACACGCTGGCAATCTCACCCAGCACGGCGGTGCCGTGGTTGCGCCAGCCGAGGTCCGCGTACTGCGTGCCGCCCTGGTAGAACATCGCCGGCATGTCCTCGTGCGTGGTGCGCCAGCCGCCCTCGATGTCCACCACCTTCACGTTGGTGCCCCGGCCGCCCGCCACCGTCCAGGCGTAGTTGGCGTCCACGCCACCGGGCGCCGCGTTCAGGTAGCCCTGGTTGGACTGGTACAGCGGCGTGGTGGGGGGGATGTCCGCCGCGGCCAGCAGGCTGCGCAGCGCCGCGTCCATGCCGAAGTTCACCATGGCCGGCTCCGGCGGCGGCTCGGCGTAGGCCACCTCCACGCCGTCCAGGCGGTTCAGCTCCGCCACCAGGTCCGCCACGCCTCCGGCGGTGGTGCCCGGCAGGAGCGGCACCTCGAAGTAGAGGTTCAGGTCTGCGAGCTGCTGACCGCTGCGCGCCTCACCGGCGGCCTTGCGCGCCTCCAGCACGGGCTCGGCCTCCTCGAAGAGGCGGGTGGGGGCGCCGAGGCGCGGCGCGCGCTGCAGCAGGGACTCCACGGCGGCGGCATCGGCGCGCAGGCTCGCGTCGCTCAGGCCGCGGCCGGCCAGCAGCGAGCGCTCCGCCTCGCCCCGCTCGGAGGCGACGGGCACCAGGCGGTTGTCGCGCAGACGCACGCGGCTGCCCTCGTGGAACTTCACCACGATGCGCTCCACGAACATGTCGCCGGCCAGCTCGCGGCCGGTGTGCTTCTCTGCAAGGCCACGGGGCTCCAGCTGCTTCGGAGCGGCCCCGGCGGCGGGCGCCAGCGCCAGGAGGGACAGGGACAGCAGCGCACCACGCAGGGGACGCATGGACAGGAAGGACGACGTCGGCATGGACTGCCTCCACTTCGAGAAGAGGACGGCCGTGAAGCGCGCCCCGGCTCATGCCGGGTGAAACGCGAATCACGCGGAGGTCTTACAATCCAGGTCTGTCATCGAATCCGTGATGACTTCGGGGCGGTGTTCAAAATGAAACAGGAGCGACACCCGGCCCCCCGGGCCCCGGGGGCTCGTGTCGCTCTGCGTCATCCGTGGGCCCGGCTCACCACTCCGCTTGCGCGAAGGGCACCGGGGGCCGCGCCAGGGCGCGCTCGGCGGACAGGCGCGCCTGGTCCAGCGCGTCGAAGCCGCGCTCCATCGTCGTCGGCGTCACCGGCGGCAGGTTGGAGACGACGACGTAGACGGGCACCTGCCGCTGCTCCAGCACGGTGAGCTGGAGCCGGAAGTGGTCTCTGCGGAGCGCCGCGGAACCGGACGCCAGGCCCTGCGCGTACGCCATGGGCCCGCCCACCACCTTGCGCGTCCGGCTGGGCAGGAAGTGCACGAGGATGGCATCCAGGTCCTTCCCCACCGCGCTCTCGTTGAGCGACAGCGCGGGCGCCTTGTCCACCAGTCCTCCGTCCCAGTAGAGGTTGCCCTCCAGCGGCACCGCGCGGAACAGGCCCGGGTAGGCGCAGGTGGCGTGGACGCGCGCGGCCAGCTCGCCCGAGGTGAAGACCTCGTGCCGGCCCAGCGTGAGGTTGGACGCCACCAGCAGCAGCGGGTGCGGCAGTTCCTCGAAGGTGCGCACCGCCAGCGTGTCCTCCAGCAGCCGCCGGAAGCGCTCGCCCTTGAGCAGGCCCGTCATCCCGTGACCGATGGCGTCCGCGTTCAGCACCGCGCCAATGGGGTCCGGGTCCCAGAAGTTGGCGCGCGTCTGGCGCAGCACCAATTCCTCAATCGCGTGGACGGGGATGCCCGCCGCCGCGTACGCCGCCACCATGCCGCCGGCGGAGGTGCCCGCGTACGCCTGGGGCTTGAGCCCCGTGGCCGCCAGCCCCTTGAGGAAGCCGGCGTGCCCATAGAAGCCGAAGTAGCCCGCGGAGAGGACCAGGCCGAACCGCTTTCCATCGAGGAGCTGGTGCAGGGTGGGAGAGGCCATTCCCAAGGATGTACGCCACTGTCCGGAAACAGGCAACGCGATGCGTCTAGAGAGTGCTGGCGGTCGCCTGAGTATCGACGTATGTTGATGCGACGATATGGAGGAGCTCTCCCAGTCATTCCGGGTGCTCGGAGACCCGACGCGCCTGCGCATCCTGCGGCTGGTGGCCGAGGCCCCGTTGAACGTGACGGAGCTGGTGTCGCTGGTGGGCGTGGCGCAGTCGTCGGTGTCGCACCACCTGGGCAAGCTCAAGGGGTTGGGGCTCCTGCGTGAGGAGCGGCAGGCGGGCTTCAGCTACTACTCGCTGGCGCTGGAGCAGGAGGACTCGCGCTGGCCGCTCATCCGGCTGGCCCGCGAGGCGGAGGACGCGGCGGGGGACTCGGCGCGGCTGAAAGACCTGCTGCGCGCGCGCGAGGACCGGCAGGCGCTCAACGAGCGGCTCCTGGAGCCGGGCCAGTCGTGGTTCTTGTGGGCGGGGGCGCTGGCGTCGCTGCTGCCGCCGCTGGACGTGGCGGACTTCGGCTGTGGCACCGGCGTGCTGAGCGTGGCCATTGCGCGCTGGGCGCGGCACGTGTGGGCCATCGACCAGAACGCGGACGCGCTGGTGCAGGCCCGCGAGCGCGCCGGCCGCGAGGCGCGCTCCAACATCACCTTCCTGTGCGAGGACCTGCAGCGCCTGTCGTTGAAGGCGGGGCGGATGGACCTCGTCGTGATTTCGCAGAGCCTCCACCACGTGGAGTCCCCCGCGGCGGCGCTGGCCGAGGCCGCCCGCCTGCTCAAGCCGGGCGGCCGGCTGGTGTTGCTGGAGCTGATGCCGCACGAGGAGCGCTGGGTGCTGGAGCGGTTGGGCCACCGGCACCTGGGCTTCGCGCCCGAATCCCTCGAAGCCGCCCTGCGCGAGGCCGGCTTCACGTCCCTCACCCGCGAGACGCACGCGCGCGACGGGGCCAGTCCCTTCCGCGTCTTCCTGCTGACCGGAGTCAAGCCATCATGACGAGCCACCTGCCCGCCGCACTGCCGCCTCCTTCCGGTGAGAACGGCCGCCGCGTGGAGGCCCTGCGCACCGCCATGCGCGAGCGCGTGCTGGTGCTGGACGGCGCCATGGGCACGCTGCTCCAGAACCACGACCTCAAGGCGGCGGACTTCGGCGGCGCGGAGTACGAGGGCTGCAATGAGAACCTGGTCCTCACCCGGCCCGAGCTCGTGGAGAGCATCCACGCGCGCTACTTCGCTGCGGGCGCGGACGTGACGGAGACGGACACCTTCGGCGGCACGCCGCTGGTGCTCAACGAGTTCGGCCTGGGGCACAAGGCGCTCGAAATCAACGAGGTCGCCGCCCGGCTCGCGCGCAACGCCGCCGCCGCCGCCGAGGCGAAGGACGGCCGCATGCGCTGGGTGGCGGGCTCCATCGGCCCCACCACCAAGGCCATCAGCGTCACCGGCGGCATCACCTTCGAGGAGCTGGTGCAGAACTTCGCCGTGCAGGCGGAGGGGCTCGCGCTCGGCGGCTCCGACTACCTGCTGGTGGAGACGGCGCAGGACACGCGCAACGTGAAGGCGGCGCTCCTCGGAATCGAGCAGGCCTTCCGCAAGCTGGGCTACTCGCTGCCGGTGGCGGTGTCCGGCACCATCGAGCCCATGGGGACGATGCTCGCGGGGCAGAGCGTGGAGAGCCTCGCCGCGTCGCTGGAGCACGCGGACCTCTTGTACCTGGGGCTCAACTGCGCCACCGGCCCGGACTTCATGACGGACCACCTGCGCTCGCTGTCCGCGATGAGCCCGTTCCCCGTGTCGTGCGTGCCCAACGCGGGACTGCCGGACGAGAACGGCCACTACCTGGAAACGCCGGACATGATTGCCCGCTCGCTCAAGCGCTTCTGTGAGCAGGGCTGGCTCAACGTGGTGGGCGGCTGCTGCGGCACGCACGCGGGCCACATCGAGACGCTCTCGCAGGCGGTGAAGGGCTTGAAGCCCCGCAGCGCCTCGCCCCGGCCCCGCGCCTCGCTGTCCGGCGTGGACTACGTGGAGGTGAAGGACGACGAGCGCCCGCTCATCGTCGGCGAGCGCACCAACGTCATCGGCAGCAAGAAGTTCAAGGAGCTCATCGTCGCGGGCCAGCTCGACGACGCGTCGGAGATTGCCCGCGCGCAGGTGAAGCGGGGGGCGCAGGTCATCGACATCTGCCTCGCCAACCCGGACCGGGAAGAGCTGGAGGACATGCGCGCCTTCCTGGAGGTGGTCGTCAAGAAGGTGCGCGTGCCCCTGATGATCGACTCCACGGACGAGCGCGTCATCGAGATGGCGCTCACGTACAGCCAGGGCAAGGCCATCATCAACTCGGTCAACCTGGAGGACGGCGAGGAGCGCTTCGAGAAGGTGGTGCCGCTGGCGCGCCGCTTCGGCGCGGCGCTGGTGGTGGGCTGCATCGACGAGGTGGGCATGGCGGTGCCGCGCCAGCGCAAGCTGGAGGTGGCGGAGCGCTCGTATGAGCTGCTCACGAAGAAGTACGGCATGAAGCCGGAGGACCTCTACTTCGACCCGCTCGTCTTCCCGTGCGCCTCCGGCGACGCGCAGTACACGGGCAGCGGCGTGGAAACGATTGAGGGCGTGCGCCTCATCAAGGAGCGCTTCCCGCGCTGCAAGACGGTGCTGGGCATCTCCAATGTGTCCTTCGGCCTGCCCACCGCGGGCCGCGAGGTGCTCAACTCCGTCTTCCTGTACCACTGCGTCCAGGCGGGCCTGGACATGGCGCTGGTCAACTCGGAGAAGCTGGAGCGCTACGCCTCGCTGCCGGAGGAGGAGCGCAAGCTGGCGGAGGACCTGCTCTACAACCGCGGCGTGGACCCGGTGACGCCCTTCGCCGCGCACTTCCGCGAGCGCAAGCCGGCCCGCGCTGCGGTGAGCAGCCTGCCGCTGGAGGAGCGGCTGCAGCGCTACATCATCGAGGGCACGCGCGACGGCCTCACCGCGGACCTGGATGAGGCGATGAAGAAGTACGCGCCGCTGGAAATCATCAACGGCCCCTTGATGAAGGGCATGGACGAGGTGGGCCGCCTCTTCGCCGCCAACGAGCTGATTGTGGCGGAGGTGCTCCAGAGCGCCGAGTCGATGAAGGCCGCGGTGAGCCACCTGGAGCCGCACATGAGCAAGGCCCAGGCGGCCATGCGCGGCAAGGTGGTGCTGGCCACGGTGAAGGGCGACGTGCACGACATCGGGAAGAACCTGGTGGAAATCATCCTCGCCAACAACGGCTTCCACGTGGTGAACCTGGGCATCAAGGTGCCGCCCGAGCAGTTGGTGCAGGCGGTGCGCGAGCACCGGCCGGACATCCTCGGCCTGTCGGGCCTGCTGGTGAAGAGCGCGCACCAGATGGTGGCGACGGCCGAGGACTTGAAGCGCGCGGGCGTGGAGACGCCGATTCTGGTGGGCGGCGCGGCGCTCAGCCGCAACTTCGTGGACCGCAACATCGCCCCGGCCTACGGCGGCGGCACGGTGGCCTACGCGCAGGACGCGATGAGCGGCCTGGACCTGGCGAAGCAGATTGTGGACCCCAGCGCGCACCAGAAGCTGCGGGGGGACCTGGCCGTGCGCCGCGAGAAGCTGGCGCAGGAGGTGAAGGAGCGCCCGGCCCCGGCGCCCCTCGTGTCGCGCGGGCGCAGCGCCGAAATCCAGGTGCCGGAGACGGTGCCGGCCGCGCCGGACTTCGAGCGGCACGTGCTGACGAACACGCCGCTGGACCACATCTGGAAGTTCATCAACCCGGTGATGCTGTACGGGCGGCACCTGGGCCTGCGCTCCTCGTCACGCGCGCTGGGCACGCCGGCCGAGGCGGAGCTGGCGAAGACGGAGGAGGGGCGCAAGGCGCTGGCGCTGAAGGAGGCGGTGGAGGAATTGAAGGCCGTGCTGCGTGGCGGGCTCATGCACGCGCGCTCCGTCTTCCAGTTCTTCCAGGCGGGCAGCGACGGCAACCGGGTGGTGCTCTTCGACGGGAACACCGGGAAGGAGGCGGCGTCCTTCGACTTCCCCCGGCAGGACCGCGAGGGCGGGCTGTGCCTGGCGGACTATCTGCGGCCGCTGGAGGGCGGCAAGCCGCGCGACAACGTGGCCATGTTCGTCGTCACCGCGGGCGCGGGCATCCGCGAGCTGGCGGAGGAGCTGAAGGCGAAGGGCGAGTTCCTGAAGATGCACGCGGTGCAGGCGCTCGCGCTGGAGACGGCGGAGGGCTACGCGGAGCTGCTGCACACGCAGCTGCGCAGCATGTGGGGCACGCCGGACCGCCCGGACATGACGATGCTGGAGCGCTTCCGCGCGGAGTACTCGGGCAAGCGCTACTCCTTCGGCTACCCCGCGTGCCCGCGCCTGGAGGACCAGGCGAAGCTGTTCGCCGCGCTGCGCCCGGAGGAAATCGGCGTGCAGCTCACCGACGGCTGCATGATGGAGCCGGAGGCCTCGGTGTCCGCCATCGTCTTCCACCACCCGCAGGCCTCGTACTTCTCCGTGACGTGAGCGGTGGGCGGCGGCGCGTGGCTTGGAAGCTGCACCGGGTCCACGCGTCCCCTCTGGCCGAGAGGGGCCACACCCCGCTGGAGAGCCCCCGTGTCTGACATCCGTGTCGTGCTGCTCGTGCTCGCGCTGTTGCCGGGCGCGGCGCTCGCCCAGTCCACCGCGTCATTGCAGCCTCCGCCGCTCATCGGCGTGGAGGACGTCGCCGAGGCAGAGCGGGAGGAGTCCGTCCCGTCCGAGGCGCGGCCCTCGCGGCAGGCCGAGCAGGTGGAGTGGGCGCCGGAGCCCGGGGGGCGGGTGGCGGGCCGGGTGCTCCTGGAGTCCATGGGGGGCGCGGTGGGCGGCGTGGGCGGCGCCTTCATGGGCATGGTGGCCACGCTGCCCTTCGGTGGGCTGGAACTCGGCTGCGATGGGGGGACCTGTAACGGCTCGGGTCTGGTGGGTGGGGCGCTCGTGGGCTGGTCGCTCGGCGCGGCGCTGGGGGTGTATGGCGCGGGCTCGATGCTGGACGGGCGGGGACGCTTCCTCCCCACGGTGGGCCTGGGGTTGCTGGCGGGGGGCGCGGCGGCGGGCCTGTACATGTCGGACATCGGCGCGGAGCAGGTGTTTCCCCTGCTCATCCTGCTCCCGCTGGCCACGTCCATCGTCACGTATGAAGTCACCTCGTCCTGGGCGCAGCCCCAGCCGCGCGCACTCGCGGCGTCGGCTCGCGGCGTCGGCACGTGGTGGACGCCCACGGTGGGCGTGTCCTCGCGCGGTGGCACCCTTGGGCTGGCGGGGCGCTTCTGACGGGGGGTGTTGAATGGCGGTGTGGCTGCGCCCTCGAGGCCATTGGCGCGCAGTGAGCGCGCCCGCGGCTAGAAGCGAGTGCCCAGGCTGACGCCGGCGGTGAGGAGGTCGCCTTCGTAGATGGGGCCGGTGGTGAAGGCCTCACCGACGATGATGCGGTACGTGGCGCGTGCACCGGCCGTCACGCCGTTGAACCGGTACTCGATACCGGCCGCGAGCGGGAACTCCGAGACGAAGTCATTGCCGAAGGGCTGCTCGTCCGCCTCGCCGCTCGTGTCGATGTAGCTGACGCCCAGGCCCGCGCCGACGAAGGGCTTCCAGCGGCCTCCGAGCGTGGGCCCGAGCTTGGCGGTGGCGCCCAGGTTGTGGCGCCATAGCGCGCCGGTGTTGACCTCCGCGAAGCCATTGGCCGAGCCCTCGTAGCCGGCCTCCAGGCCGAGGCCCGGCAGGAGCGGCACCTCCGCCTGGATGTCCATGAAGGCGCCCGCGTCCGTCTGGCCGCCGAGCGCTCCGGTATAGGTCGCCAGCCCCGTGTGCACCGTCACTCCCGGGGCGCCGAAGCCGGGGGCCGGCTGCAGTGCCGGGTCGGTCCTCTGCGCGAGGGCCGGGGCGGCCAGCAGCGCCGCCGCCAGGGTGCCCGCCCGCCATGCGTGTCGCGTCATCGCCGCGTCCCTCCTCGGCCCGTTGGGAATGCCTGCGTAAAAGCATGGGGCCAGTCCCGGAGGTCCGGAACCCGGCACGCGGGGGATGTTGAGCAGCCCCGGCGGGAGGGGCGAGCGGCTAGAGTGGGTACATGAGCGCCCCGAACATCCGCCGAGCCGTCCAGCTGCTGCCCGCCTGCGCCACCACCGGAATCGGGAGCCTGCCGCACACGCAGGTGGAGCTGGGGCTCCAGGCCGCGCTGGCGCAGGACATCCCCTTCCTGCCGCAGCTGCCGGTGGGGCACCCGTCGGAGCTGATGATTCCCGCCGCCCTGGAGGGCGTGCCGGGCCTTTCCTTCGACGCGGAGGGGCTGTGCACGGTGGACCTGGCGGCGTGGGAGGCGGGCCGCGCGGACTTCGAGGCGCGGCTGGAGGCGGCGCTGTCCGCCGGGAAGCTGGAGGCGTACGAGCCCTCGCCGGAGGGGTGCCGCGCCTGGAGGCCCTTCTTGTGGGAGGTGGAGACGCGCAAGCTGGCCTTCGCGAAGGCGCAGCTGGCGGGGCCCTTCACGGTGCGCTCGGTGGCGCGCGTCTCGACGGGGCAGCCCGCGCTGGAGGTGCCGGGGCTGGACCAGGCGATATTCCGGCTGGTGCTGGCGCGCTCGCTGGCCATGGTGAAGGCGCTGCGGCGCGCGGGCACCACGCCGCTGTTCTTCCTGGACGAGCCGGGGCTCTACGCCTTCCAGCGCACGCAGCCGCGGCACCTGCTGGCGCTGCAGGAGCTGAAGCTGCTGGTGGTGGCGCTGCAGCGCGAGGGCGCGCTGGTGGGCCTGCACTGCTGCGGCAACACGGACTGGGGCGCGCTGCTGGACGTGCAGCCGGACCTGTTGTCGCTGGACGTGCGGCTGTCGCTGGATGCGATGGTGGAGGAGCGCGAGGCGCTGGAGCGCTTCCTCGCGTCGGGCGCGACGCTCAGCCTGGGCATCGTCCCCACGGACCTGGCGTCCGCGTACGAGGTGGCGGAGCTGGTGGACTCGGTGGAGGCGTCGCTGAAGGCGGCGCTGCCCCAGGGCTTCACCTTCCCGCAGGTGGTGTCCACCGTGGTGCTGACGCCCGCGTGCGGGCTGGCGATGCGCTCGGTGGTGGATGCCGAGCGCATCCTGGAGGAGCTGAAGGCGGCGCAAAAGCGGCTGCGCGGGGCGCTCGAGGCGGAGCGTCCCGCGGCCCGACAGATGCCCAATCCCCACTGAGGGGTGTGCGGCTACTGGCGGCCGAGGCGCAGCTCGCGCTCCGCCTGGAACCAGTCCTGCTCGGGGTTGCCGGGCGTGCCGTCGCGGGCGAGGAAGATTTCGTAGGCGCGCCGCGCAATCTGCTCGTGGGTGGGGCTGTTGCGCGGCGCCGACGTCACGGGCTCCGCGTTCGTGGAGCGCGCGGGCATGCTCGCCGGCGTGTGGGGGGTCTGCTTGTTGGCGGTGTTGCGCGCCATGGGAGCCTCCTCCAGAGGGTTGTGACGCACGGAGTCTGGTGCCCTGCCGGGCGCGCGCGAAACCGACCCCCGGGGTCAGGGGTTCTCGGAGCAACAGGATGAACGCGGCTCTGTCGGGTGCTGGACGGGGGCCCTGCCGCATCGTGTGAGCCCGTGACACACGCGCGGAGCGGGGGCCCTGTCGCGCTCACTCCCCGCGCAGCACGCCCGAGGCGAGCGCCGCGTCCAGCGCGCGCTGCATGGCGGTGCTCATGCCGAGCGCGGAGGCCTCTTCGGGGGTGCACCAGCGCAGCTCCTGGAAGGCGGGCGTATGCGTGGGGCGCCGGGGGCCGGACACGCGGAGCAGGCGCAGCGTGAGGTCCCGGTGGGTGAGCTGCCGCTTTACCGTGCCGAGCGCGCCCTCGAGCTTCATCTCCGTGCCCAGCGCCGCAGCGAGCCGCGTGGTGGCGTCGGTGGCCGGAAGGTCTTCGTCCACCTCGGCGGCGGGCAGCTCCCACAGGCCGCCGAAGAGGCCCGAGTCCGCGCGACGGGCGAAGAGGAGGGTGCCCGCGTGCGGCCACACGGCCAGGGCCAGCGTCAGCTTCCTGGGCGCGGCGCGCACCTTCGCGGGAGGCAGCTCGTCCACGCGGCCCTTGCGGAAGGCCTGGCATGCGTCGCGCACGGGGCACAGCAGGCACAGCGGGCTCTCCGGACGGCACACGGTGGCCCCGTGCTCCATGAGGGCCTGGTTGAAGTCACCGGGCCGCTCGCCCTTCACCAGCGCGGTGGCGAGCGCCCACAGCGTGGCCTCGCGCTCGCGGTCTCCGGGGAGTCCTTCCACCTCGAACAGGCGCGACAGCACGCGCGCGACGTTGCCGTCGACGAGGGGGGCTTCCTCGCCAAAGGCGATGGAGGCCACCGCGCCCGCGGTGTAGCGGCCGAAGCCGGGCAGGGTGAGCAACTCCGCGGCGGTGGCGGGCAGCCGGCCGCCGAAGCGCGACACCACCTCCTGCGCGGCGCGGTGCAGGTTGCGGGCGCGGCTGTAGTAGCCCAGCCCCTTCCACCCGGCGAGCACGTCGTCCAGCGGCGCGGCGGCCAGTGCGAGCGCCGTGGGGAAGCGCGCGAGGAAGCGCTCCCAGTAGGGAATCACCGTCGACACCTGCGTCTGCTGGAGCATGACCTCGCTCAGCCAGATGGCATACGAGTCTCTCGTGCGGCGCCACGGCAAGTCCCGCTTGTTGCGGTCGTACCAGCCGAGCAGCGGGCCGCGCACGGCGGCGAGGTGCTCGGGGCCCGGCACGGCGATGGGCGCGGCGGAGGCGGTGCGCTTCGCGCGGCGGGCCGGGCTCGCGGCGACTTCCGCCACCGTCGTTGCACGGGGACGCTTCGCGCGCGGCTTCGGGCCCGGGGAGGCAGGTGTTTCGGAGGCCGGTGCCTGCTCGGACCCGGCCCGCTTCGTACGGGGACGGCGCGGGCTCATGCGTCCTTCCCGGGCTGGCGTGCATCGGCCGCCAGACGGCGGGCGACGCGGTCGAACAGGCCGGGCACCCACCGGTTGGCCAGCACCATGACGCGGCCGGGGAGGGTGAGCACGGTGTCGCGGCGCCCGCGCAGGCTGGCGCGCACCATGGCGGTGGCGACCTCCTCGGCGGACATGGCCTTCAGCGGAATGGCGTCCTGCTTCCAGCCCTCCGCGTGGAGGCGGTTCTCCCGGAACTCGCTCTCGGTGAGCCCGGGCGAGACGAGCAGCACGCGGATGCCCTCGGCGGCCAGCTCCGCGCGCAGCGACTCGGTCATCGCATTCACGGCGGCCTTGGACGCGCAGTAGCCGCCCAGCATCGGCAGGCCCCGGTGGCCCAGCACCGAGCTGACGTTGACCACCTGGGCCCCCGGGCGCTTGCGCAGCAGCGGCAGCGCCGCGCGCGTCACCCGCCACAGGGCGAACACGTTCAGCTCGAAGACCTGCCGCAGCTGCGCCTCGCTGATCGCCTCCAGCGGGCCATAGAGCCCCTGGCCGGCGTTGTTGACGAGCACGTCCAGGCCCCCGAAGGCGGCCTGCGTTTCGCGCACCAGGTGCTCCACGTCCTCGCCGCGAGTCACGTCGCACCGCACCGGCAGTGCCATCACTCCGAGTGACGTCACTTCACGGGCCGCGTCCTCCAGCTCCGCCAGCCGCCGCGCCGCCAGCACCACGTCGGCCCCGGCCGCCGCATACCGTTTCGCCGCCGCCCGCCCGATGCCCGCGGAAGCCCCGGTAATGAGGACCGTTCGGCCCTTCAAGGGTTGGGTCTTCATGCGGCGCGCACCTTACCCGCAAGGTTCGGCGGCCCAAGTGTCTTTCGGCGCGAGGCGGGCGCTCGTTTCCTCGCTCGCCCCCCTGCGGGAGGGCTAGGATGCGCCGCCTCCATGCGGCGTCCCACCCTCAGCAACGACTTCTCCTGGTCCAAGAGCCGGCACGAGAAGTTCTCCGAGTGCCTCCGTGCGTACTACCTCTACTACTACCGCTCCTGGGGCGGGTGGGAGGCGGACGCGGCGAAGGACGTGCGGGAGCTGTACGTGCTGAAGAAGCTGGCCAACCGCTTCAGTTGGGCGGGCAGCGTGGTGCACGAGAGCATCAAGGACGTGCTGCTCGACTGGCAGGCGGGGCGCGTGGTGGACCCGGCGACGGTGGAGGCGCGGGCGCGCAAGCTGATGCAGGACGACTTCCGGCACTCGCGCGGCAAGGCGTACTGGAACCAGAAGTACCGCAAGCAGTTCACCGGCCTGGTCGAGCACGAGTACGGCGACGGGGTGCCGGACGATGCGTGGAAGCAGAACTGGGAGACGGTGCGCGGGGCGCTCGCGTGGTTCTTCGCGTCGCGCTGGCCGCAGATTGCGCGGGGGCTGAAGCCGCAGCAGTGGCTGGAGGTGGATGCCGGCTTCGACTTCGCGCACTTCACCCTGGACGGCATCAAGGTCTTCGCGATTCCCGACTTCGCCTTCGTGGACGCGGAAGGCACCACGGTGGTGGTGGACTGGAAGACGGGCAAGGCGCGGGACGGGTACGACGAGCAGGTGCTCGGCTACGCGCTCTACGTGTCGCAGCGCTACCGCGTCCCGGTGGAGAAGGTGCGCGCCTCGCTGGTGTACCTCAACGAGGGCAAGGAGCAGGACGTGACGGTGGACCCGGCGGCGATGGAGTCCTTCCGCCGCCACTTCGACGGGAGCGTGGCGAAGATGCGCGCGCTCCTGAAGGACGTGGCCACCAACACGCCGCTGGACGCGTCCTCCTTCCCGCCCACGGAGGAGCTGTCCTCCTGCTCGCGCTGCGTCTTCCGCCGCCCCTGCGGGCGCGAGGCCGCCGTGGCGGAGCTCCAGGCCCAGCGCCAGCAGCAGGTGGCCTGAAGCGGCGCGCGCTACCGCGCCGAGGCCAGCCGCCGCACCACCACGCCGGCCGCGTTCATGCCGAAGCACGACGTGACGAAGGCCACGCTGCCGTCAATCTGCGTGCGGTGGTCGCAGGTGTGGAACTCGTTGTCCTGCGGGCACACGCAGAGGAAGCCGTCGGTGGCGTCGTCGTACTGGAGCGTCACCGGCATGCGGCGCGCTTCGATGGAGTAGACGGCGGTGATGCCGGTGTGCCGGTCCGTCTCCACGGCGTACTTGCGCTTGAGCAGCTTGCGGATGTCCTTGGCGAACGGGTCCATGTGCGTCTCGGAGAGGTCCTCCACGCGGATGGCCGTCGGGTCCAGCCGGCCCGCGGCGCCCATGGAGCTAACCACCGGGAGGCCCAGCGTCACGCAGCGGTGCAGCAGGTGCAGCTTCGCCTTCACGTTGTCGATGGCGTCCACCACGAAGTCGTACTGGCCGGCCTGCAGCATCTGCTCGGCCACCTCCTCGCGGTAGAACTCGCGCACCGCCTCCACCTTCGCCTGCGGATTGATGTCCTGGCAGCGCTGGCCCATCAGCTCCGCCTTGCTCTTGCCCACGCTCTTCACCGTCGCGTGGAGCTGGCGGTTGGTGTTGGTGACGCAGACGTCGTCATGGTCCACCAGCGTCAGGTGACCGACGCCGCTGCGCACGAGCCCCTCAGCCGCGTAGCTGCCCACGCCGCCCAGGCCGAACACCACCACGCGCGCGTTGGCCAGCCGCTCCATCGCGTTGTCGCCCAGCAGCCGGCCGGTCCGGTCGAAGCGCCGGGAGAGCTTGAAGGGGCGGGCGAGCGAGTTGTCCCCCTTCGCCTGTGCGGCCGGGGCGGCGGGCGGGGACTGGTTCTCAGGGGTGGTCGAAGGGAGCGGCTGCGGGTTCATGGCGGTCCTCTATAACGCGACGCTCGCCTACCGCGAAGGCAGGGGGAAAGCTTCCCGGAACAGCCTACGCGCGTTCTCGGTCGTCTGCTGGGCGACCACCTCGACAGGCTCTCCCCGGACGCGGGCCATGGCTTCGATGATGCGGGGCAGGTAGCCGGGCTCGGAGCGCTGTCCCCGGTGGGGCGTGGGCGCCTGGTCCGGCGCGTCCGTCTCCGCCATCAGCCGCTCCAGGGGGATGGCGCGCAGCGCATCCAGCGGCTTGCGCGCCTCCGCCCACGTGACGGGGCCGGCGAAGGAGAAGTGGCAGCCCTTCTGGAGGTAGAAGCGCGCCAGGTCCACGCCGCCGCTGTAGCTGTGCATGAGCACGCCCGCCTCGGGCAGCTGCTCCTGCTTGAGCAGCTCGATGAGCGCGGGGTGCAGCCGGTGGCAGTGCATCAGCACCGGCAGCCCGTACTTGCGCGCGAGCGCCAGGTGCCGCTTCAGCACCGCCACCTGCCGCTCCAGCGACGCACCGGGGATGGAGGGGCCGTCCAGCCCACACTCGCCCACGGCCACCGCTCCGCCCCGGGCGAGCAGCGCGTCGAGCTGCTCGAGCACTGCCTCGTCCTCCTCGGGAGGCATCTCCGGCAGCAGCTGCGGGTGGATGCCCAGGCCCACCTGGAGACGCGCGTCCTGGCGCGACAGCGCGAGCAGGGGCTCCCAGTCATGCGGGCCGACGCCGGGAATCACGATGCCGTGGAGGCCCGCGGCCCAGGCGCGCTCGAGCACGTCGGGGCGGTCGGGGTCGAAGCGGGTCGCATCCAGGTGGCAGTGGGTGTCTATCATTGAGCACGCAGCGGAGAGGGCCGTTCAATCAGGAACATGGCCTGCGATTCCCGCGCACCAAAGCCCGCGCGGAGAGGAGCCGTGAAGCTATACGCGGCCCCCTGGTTCTTCGGAGGGTCTTTATGACCAAACGTGTCGTTGTCAGCGCGCTGTGCTGCGCGCTGTGGGTGCTCACGACGGGCTGTGGTGATGAGTGTAGCGATGCGTTCGACTGCCGTAACGACAACGGGCAGCCCGCGGCCGGTCAGGAGTGGCTCTGCAACTCGGACAACAAGTGCGAGCAGCGCCCGGTGTCGCAGCCTCCCCCGCCGGACGCGGGCACGGGTGACGAGGACGCGGGCACGGACGAGGACGCGGGCACCGACGCGGGCACGGATGTGGACGCCGGCACCGACGCGGGCACGGACGTGGACGCCGGCAGCGACGCGGGCAGCATGAGCGTGCCCAAGGGCGGGGCCTGCGTTTCCTCCATGGACTGTCTGCCGGGCCTGCGCTGCGAGGGGACGCCGTCCCAGTGCCAGGCCATGCACGTGGCGGTCTCCACCCGGTTGGACGCGGACGGGGGCTACGTGGCCGTGGCCATGCGCTACGACACGCCCGGGATGGTTCCCCTGACGGGCGCCGACGCGAGCAGCCGCTACCCGCGCTGGGGCCCGGGAGGCTCCAGGATTGCGTTCGTCCAGGATGCGATTGAGACGGGCAAGAACAGCGACAATGTCGCGGGGGAGTTGGTCGTGCGCGACATCCCCCTCGTCGCGGACCAGGCGACGGTGCTCGCGGATGGCGGCACCGGCAGCACCGAGAGCTTCCGCTACATGGAGTGGGAGCCGGGTGCCTCCATCCTCTACGTCCGCAGGACGGGCAGCAGCACGTCGGGCATCTCGTCGGTGCCGACGGACGGTGGCGCGGTGGTGGAGGCCACCGAGAACGGCACGTTCCCGGACTGGGCCAGCGACGGAACGACGTTCGCGTTCAGCGTGGCCACCGAGGGCCTGAAGACGTCGACGGTGGGCGGCACGGCCACGTCCATCGCCGCCTCGGGTGGCACCGCGGAGCAGCCGTACTACAACCGGGCCAACAACCAGCTGCTCTTCCTCAGGGCGGATGCGACGAAGCCCGGGGACTTCAACACCGAGCTCTTCGTGATTCCCGTCTCTGGCGGCACGGTGCAGACGATTGCGGCCTTCACCACCGAGCCCGTCACCGATCCCCCGCCGGGGGGCTCCATCGATTCGTACATCGCCAATCCCGCCTGGTCGCCGGACGGCTCGATGGTCGCCTACGTGCGGGCCTACTACTCGAACCGTCAAGGGGGCGCGCCGGAGCTCTGCGGCAACGCCTCGAACGCGCTGTGCCCGACCCGGCCCGGCAACGTCATCTACACCCGGCGCATCAACCCGCAGACGGGCGCGGGCGCGGCGGACGAGGCCTCCTTCGTCGAAGGCGGCACGCTCCCGTCCTTCTCTCCGGATGGCCGCTTCCTGGCCTACGTGAAGGGCGGTCAGCTCTACGTCCAGCAGATAGACCCCGCCACGGGACGGGCGGCCGCGGGCGTGGACGCCATCGTCCACCCGAAGGGCGGCTACACCATCCAGACCGGCGCCGGCGACGACCACCGTCCGCGCTGGCAGCCCAAGTAGCCGTCCCAGGTTCCTGAGGTCCTGAAGCACGAGGCCCGCGTCCCGCCACCGAGCGGGGCGCGGGCCTTCGTCTGTCCACCCGAAGGCGGACAGCGCCGTGGCCACCGGGCCGCGAACCCGTGCGCCCGCGGACGCACCGCGGCGTCAGGAGCTCGGTGAGGTGTCTGGAAGGGAGTGCCCACCCGGGAGCGCCGGCATCCGCAAGGCCCGGGCGGCGACTGGAGGGTGAGCGGGAACGCGACATCCCTCCCGCCCGCGTCCCATCATCCGGGAGCGGCAGGAGGGGGATGGAGGGGGGGGCTACCCCTCCAGGATGATTCGGCGCCCCAGCGCCCGGGTCATCTGCGGCGAAGTCACCAGCTCCAGGACCTCTCCCAGCTCCCCGCCGGAGGTGTCGAAGGCCGCCGCGATGACTTCTCCCACGGTGAGGTGGGCCTTCTCCGCCACTGCCCGGGCCCGCTGGGCGGTCCGCCGCAGCGACGGCATCACCCTTCGTCCCTGCCGGGTGAGCGTCCCGCTCTTGCGTGTCGTCCTCTTGACCATGTGTTCCTCCCACCACGTCGTGCTGAACGGGTGAGTACACTTGGGGTCTGACATATGCAGACGGAGTGCCAATGGCCTGGCTACCCGCCCGGTGTGCCATGGCGCACTTTTCCCCAGTCGGATAGCGGGTTTCCGCGACACGCACGGTGAAATCGCGGGGTGCCCTCCAGGGTGGTGTTCCGTTCTGTCGAGTTTTTTCGTTCAGTCGGGCTCGCAATCTCTACGTTTCGTTCAACAGTCAAGGTTCCGTCACCTGCCGAAAAGCGTCCATGGGGCAGGTCGCCATGGCCCCACTGTCACCCGTCCTTCTCGCCCCCCAGGGTCATGCTCCCCAGTGGGATTCGAGGCCGCCCTGACGCGGAAGTCGCGTTGCGGTAAGGGAGGCTCGCCATGAACGTCCAGGTCCTCTTCCACGACAGCTGCTTCGACGGTGCCGCCAGCGCGGCCGTCTTCTCGCGCTTCTACCGGGAGCGCGTCCGCCCGGACGCGGCCTTCCGGTACCTGGGGCTCGCGCACAAGCCGGGGGCGGAGGGCATCGACCCGGCCGTCTTCACCGGCGAGGAGAACGTCATCGTCGACTTCCGCTACAGCCAGGACGCGCGGCTGACGTGGTGGTTCGACCACCATGTCTCGGCCTTCCAGCAGCCCGGTGACGAGGCCCACTTCCGCGCGGACACCAGCGGCCGCAAGTTCCACGACGCGCACCGCAAGAGCTGCACGAAGTACCTGGCGGACGTGGCGCGCGAGCGCTTCGGCTGGGACGCCTCGCCCCTGGCGGACCTCATCCACTGGGCGGAAATCATCGACGGCGCGCAGTTCCCCACGCCGCAGATGGCGGTGGCCCTGGAGGAGCCCGCGCTGCGCATCATGACGGTGCTGGAGGCCAACAAGGACCCGGCGCTCATCCCCGAGGTCATCCGCCGCATGCAGTCCGAGTCGCTGGCGGCCATCGCCGCCTCGCCGCTCATCGCCACGCCCCTGGCCCCGCTGCTGGAGCGCCACCGCGGCCACATCGACCTGGTGCGCGCCAAGGCCCGCTACGAGCGCGGCGTCGTCTTCTTCGACCTCGTGGACGAGGGCGTGGACAGCCTCAACAAGTTCATCGCCTACGCCCTCTACCCGGACGCGCGCTACACGCTGTGGGTGGGCAGGGGCGCCTCGCGGGCGAAGGTGTCGCTCGGCTCCAACCCGTGGAAGCCCGAGCTGCGCCAGCACGACCTGGCCGCCATCGCCGGCCGCTACGGCGGGGGAGGGCACCCCGTCGTCGCCGCCGCCAGCTTCAAGGCGGACCAGTCGGACAAGGCCCGCGCCGCGTACGCCGAAATCCTCGCGGAGCTGTCCACCGCGGGCTGACCCGGGCTTCCGGGGATGTCGCCAGGCGGGCGGGCATGCACGTCCCCGCTTCACGCCCACGGGGTGATGCCGTACCCTGGCGGCCCATGTCGCGGCGCGGTCTGCTCGCCCTCTGTCTCCTCCTGTCTGCCTGCAAGCGGAACGCCCCGGCCCCGGCGGTGCCGGACGCGGGCGCTCCCTCCCTGTCCGCCGTGGGCGCCTCCGTCGCGCCGGGCCCGGGCGCCCAGGGCTCCCCAGGCTCCGGAAGTGCTCCCGTCATGACGCCCGGGGACGCCACCCACCGGGTGCAGCCGCTCGCCGTCTGCCGCGCGGAGGGCACGGCCCCGCTGGACGCGGCCCGCCGCTATTTCGACGACGGCCGCTTCGAGGAGGCCCTGTCCTGCGCCGCGCAGGCCGCCGCCCTGGAGCCGGACCTCGCCGCCGCCCATGCCGAGCGCGGCGTGGCGCTCGCCGCCCTCGGCCGCGAGCCCGAGGCACAGCTCGCCTACGCGCGCGCGCTCGCCATCGACCCGGGAGACGCGGACGCGCTGCTCGGCTCGGCGCACCTGTACGCCGTGCAGCTGCCCTCCACCCGCGAGCGCGACGAATTGGGCGCCCTGTACGCCGAGCGCGGCCTGTCCCAGCCCGGCACGCCGCCGGAGCTGGTGCCGCACCTGGCGCTGGTGGCGGCCATGGCCTTCAACGACCTCGGCCAGTCCGAGGAGGCCCTCGCGCGCGCCGCCATCGTCCTGGCCCGCGAGCCGGGCAGCAGGGAGGCCCTCTACGAGCGCGCCCTCGCCCTCTTCGAGCTGTGCCGCTTCGCGGAGGCCCGGACGGCGTTCTCCGCGCTGGTGGACGACGAGGAGCGCGCCGCGCACGCCTACCAGCACCTGGGGCTGCTGATGGAGCGCGAGGGGAAGTGGAAGCTGGCGCAGGCGCACTTCGAGAAGGCCCGGCAGCTGGCGCCGGACGACTTCCCCGCGCCGCCCCTGCCCTCGGAGGCGGACTTCCGCGCCGAGGTGACGCGCGCCGTGGCCGCGCTGCCCGCCGACATGCGGGGCGACCTGGAGGGCGTGCCCGTCACCGCGGAGGAGCTGCCCGCGGACGGAGACCTGCTGGCCAACCAGCCCCCGCTGTCGCCGACGATTCTGGGCCTCTTCCGGGGCCCTCCGCTGGGCGAGCCCTGCGACGGCACCGAGACGCCGTGCCGCTCCGTGGTGCTCTACCGGCGCAACCTCGCGCGCGCGGTGCGGACGTCCGAGGAGCTGCGCGAGCAGATTCGCGTGACGTTGCTGCATGAAATCGGGCACCTTCGCGGCGAGGACGATGAAGAGCTGGCCGCGCGCGGCCTGGAGTGAAAAGCCCGATGCCCCCCCATGCAGCGCTCCCCGTCGCGCGCACCACCCCCAAGGGCGCGAAGTCGCTCCGCCACGGCAACCCCTGGCTGTACCGCACCGAGCTGGCCGCCCCGCCCGACGTGAAGGGCGCCGGCGCGGTGGTGCTGGTGGTGGACTCGCAGGGCAACCCCATTGGCCAGGCGCTCTACGCCCGCCGCTCGCCGCTGGCGCTGCGCCTGCTCACGCGCAAGGGCCCCGCCGAGGAGCCGGTGGATGACGCCTTCTTCCGCCGCCGGCTGGAGGCCTCGCTTCTGCGCCGCTCGCCACTGTCCGGCCGCGACGGCCTGCGCCTGGTGCACGGCGAGGCGGACCTCTTGCCCGGCCTCTTCGTGGACCGCTACGGCGCGGGCCTCACGCTCCAGACGCTCTCCGAGGGCATGGATGCGCGCAAGGAGTCGCTGGCGCGCATGCTGGTGGATCTCACCGGCGCCACCCATGTCGTGGCCCGGGACGACGGCTCCGGCCGCGACTTCGAGGGCCTGCCCCGCGAGGCGCGCCTGCTCCACGGCGAGGGCGACGCGCGCTTCACGTACCACGAGGGCCCGAGCCGCTTCGACGTGGACCTCCTCGGGGACATGAAGACGGGCGCCTTCCTGGACCAGGTGGACAACCACCTGCGCGCCGGGGAGCTGGCGCGCGGCGAGGGGCTGGACCTCTTCAGCTACCACGGCGGCTTCGCCCTCTCGCTCTCGCGCAACTGCACCTCGGTGCTCGCGGTGGAGCAGGACGCGAAGGCCGCCGCGCGCGCGAAGGCCAACGCCGAGGCCAACGGCCGCGCCAACGTCACCGTGGAGAACGCCAACGCCTTCGACGTGCTGCGCCGCTTCGACACGGAGGGGCGCCGCTTCGACACCATCGTCCTGGACCCGCCCGGCCTCGCCAAGCGCCGCGAGGGCCTGGCCACCGCGCTGCGCGCCTACCACGAGCTGAACCTGCGCGCCTTCCGCTGCCTCAAGCCGGACGGGCTGCTCGTCACCTGCTCCTGCTCCGGCAAGCTGGACCGCGCGGGCTTCGAGGAGATGGTGCTCGCGGCCGCCGCGGACGCGAAGCGGCCGGTGCAGATTCTGGAGCGCCGCGGCGCCGGGCTGGACCACCCGGTGCTCGGCGGCCTGCTGGAGACCGAGTACCTCAAGGCCCTCTACGTCAGGGCCCTGTAGCCCTGGCGGCCTTGGGGCCGCTACGGCAGCCCCAGCTCCTTCTTCAGCCGGCCCACGACCTTGAAGTACTCCGTCCGGGGGAAGGGGACGTTGAGGATGTGGAAGTCCTTCTTGGCCAGGCCCACGCAGCCGAAGCAGTAGTTGCAGTCCTGCAGGTTGCGGCTGAGCACCAGGTACGCGCTGCTGGTGCAGTTCTCGCTCTGCACGCAGTAGGCGCACGCGTGGCAGCTCTTGCACTCCACGCAGTGCGAGCAGTTGTTGCACAGCTCGCACCGGGTGCAGTGGGTGCACTGGAAGCAGCTGTCGCAGTCCTTGCAGAACATGCAGTTGGCGCAGCGCTGGCAGCCCTCGCACGCGTAGGAGCCGGGGTTGCCCGGGTCCTGCGCGTAGCTCTTGGCCAGCTTCTGGAACTGCTCCAGGAACTCCCGCTTGCCCAACGTGGCCACCACCGCGCGCGCGGCCTTCTCCTCCGCGAGCGGGTCCACCTTGTCGGGCCGCGTTCCTTTCTCCTTCACCACCAGGGACACTCCTTGCCCATGTCGGGTTTCATTGCAGCCGGGCCAGCCCGGCCAGGTCGATGCCTCGCGCCACCCGCCGCACCTCCACGGTGCCGGGGAAGCCCCGGCTGGTGACGGCCACCACGAAGCGGTCCCCCACCAGGAGGTTCGCCTCGGCCAGCGACTCCTCCGCGTCGTACCTCACGAAGCCCACGGCGTCGTCCCAGTGGATGGGCGCCGCCGGGTCGCTCGGTGCCTTGCCCTTCGCCCGGTCCGCGGCCTCGCGGATGGCCTGGCCAATCTTCCCGCCCATCGTGGTGTCCACGATGCGCACCTTCACCTCTCGGCCCTCACCTCGCGTGTAGAGCCGCTCGGCCTCGGAGACGGACACCTCGCCGTACTTCCCCGTGGAGCCCTGGGTGCGTCCCACGGTGAAGCCGTCCAGCGCTTCGGGCAGGAAGGGCGCCAGCTGCTTGAAGTACACGCAGGGCGCGCTCGCCGCCGGGACGGACGGTGTCACCTCCGCCGGAGCGCTGGCGTTGTCCATGCAACCCGCGCCCACGCCGAGCGCGAGAAAAACGGCGGAGAGCCGGAGGAAGGGGTCGCGCACGGACGAATCAAAGGGTATCCCTGGCCCGCGCGCAATGGACCTCTCGAAGCTCAACCCTCCGCAGCGCGAGGCCGTGGTCACCCTCCAGGGGCCGCTCCTCGTGCTGGCGGGCGCCGGCAGCGGCAAGACTCGCGTCATCACCCACCGCATCGTCCACCTGCTCAACGAGCGGCCGGGCCACCTCATGGCCCGCAACGTCCTCGCCGTCACCTTCACCAACAAGGCGGCGACCGAGATGAAGGAGCGCCTGGTCCACATGGCGGGCCCGCGTGCGCAGGGGGTGCTGGTGTGCACCTTCCACGCCTTCGGTGCGGAGGTCCTCCGCGAGGACATCCACCGCCTGGGGTGGCCCAAGAAGTTCGCCATCGCGGACATGGGCGACCAGCTCGCCAACATCCGCCGCGCCATGCGCGAGCACAAAATCGACGACCGCGCCTTCGACGCGCGCAAGGTGCTCACGCTCATCTCCAAGGCGAAGAACTCGGGCAAGACGCCCGAGCCCAAGCCCGAGGGCATCGGCGACGACTACGACCTCATCACCCACCTCGTCTACCCGGACTACCAGCTCGCGCTGAAGGCGCAGGGCTCGGTGGACTTCGACGACCTGCTGCTGCTGCCCGCGCGCCTGCTGCGCGAGTTCCCGGACCTCTACGCCAAGTACACGCGGCGCTTCCGCTACCTGCTGGTGGACGAGTTCCAGGACACCAACATCGCCCAGCTGGAGCTGCTCAAGCTGCTGGCCGGCGAGCAGCGCAACGTGTGCGCGGTGGGTGACGACGACCAGTGCATCTACTCGTGGCGCGGCGCCGAGGTGCGCAACATCCTCGACTTCGACCGCTTCTTCCCGGGAGGCAAGGAGGTGCGGCTGGAGCAGAACTACCGCTCCGTCCAGACGGTGCTGGACGCGGCCAACGCCGTCATCGCCAGGAATCCCGAGCGCAAGGCCAAGCAGATGTGGACCGACCGCGCGGGGGGGCCGAAGGTGAAGGTGGTCAGCTGCCCCAACGACGAGGAGGAGGCCCGCTTCGTCGCGCACGAAATCCAGAAGCACATGGCCCTGGGCATCCCCGCGGACGACATCGCCGTGCTCTACCGCACCAACGGCCAGTCACACCCGATTGAGGAGATGCTGCGCGAGAAGAGCATCCCCTACGAGGTGGTGGGCGGCAGCGAGTTCTTCGACCGGCGCGAGGTGAAGGACGTCATCGCGTACTTCAAGGTCATCGTGAACAAGCTGGACGAAATCTCGCTCCTGCGCATCGTCAATGTGCCGTCACGCGGCATCGGTGACGTGACCATGGAGCGGCTCGCCGTCCATGCCCGCGGCGAGGGCGTCACGCTGTGGACGGTGATGCGCAAGGCCGACCAGTACGAGGATTTGCCGCCCGGCGCCGGGGGCAAGGTGCTCGAGTTCGTGGAGATGATCGAGCGCTACCGCGCCGCGTACGAGTACGGCCAGCTCGCCACGGCCACGCGCAAGCTGCTGGAGGAGATTGGCTTCGCCGAGGCCACGCGCGCCCACGCCACGTCCTCCACCATCGCGGACAAGAAGCTCAAGAGCGTGGACATGGTCATCAACTCGCTGGAGAACTTCGAGAAGCGAGAGGGCCCCAAGGCCAGCCTCCTCACCTACCTCAACCGCCTGAGCCTGGACACGCGCCAGGAGGAGGAGGAGGTGCCCGGGGGCAACCGCCGCGTCACCCTGATGACGGTGCACGCCTCCAAGGGCCTGGAGTACCGGCTCGTCTTCTTCATCGGCATGGAGGAGGACCTGATGCCCCACGGGGGCATGCAGGGCGAGCCGCAGAACCTCGAGGAGGAGCGGCGCCTGTGCTACGTGGGCATCACCCGCGCCAAGGAGGTGCTCTACCTCACCCGCGCCAACGTCCGGACCAAGCGCGGCAAGGACGTGCCCCGCACCCCGTCCCGCTTCCTGGAGGACCTCCCCCCGGAAGTCGTGGAGAAGGTGGACATGGAAGCACCGCGTCAAGGCCCTGCCACCCCGGAGGAGAAGAACTTCTTCGCCAACCTCAAGGAGCGCTTCAAGAAGCCCCAGCCGGGGGGCGCCGGGCCGGCCCCCGGGAGGCCCGCGGGGCCCTCGGGAGGGGCGGGCGGGTAGGGGAGCGCCCCCCGGGGGCCCCGCCCATGTGACGCCCGGAGGAGGGCGGGGCGGGGAATCCGGACGGGGGGAGCGGAGCGACCTTGACTTGATCCTCCGCACCCACTAGGACGGTCGGCCTTTCCGGGCCTCGTGGAGTTTTCACGGCGGACCCGTGGTTGGTTTGGCACGAGCAGCGGTCCCTGGCATGCACACGGCGACCGCGAGAAGTCTGGAGTGCAAAGAAATGTCGCAGAAGACCTACAGCGCGAAGGCTGGGGACATCAAGCGCCAGTGGCACGTCGTTGACGTGTCCGACAAGGTGCTGGGCCGCGCGGCGAGCCAGATTGCCACCCTCCTCAAGGGCAAGCACAAGGCGATCTACACGCCGTCCATCGATACCGGCGACCACGTCGTCGTCATCAACGCCGAAAAGGTGAAGGTGACGGGGACGAAGGAGCAGGACAAGCAGTACTACCGGCACTCCCGCGCCGGTTTCCCTGGTGGCTTGAAGATCACCAACCTGGAGAAGCTCCGCCAGCGTCACCCCGAGGACATCGTCATCAACGCCGTGCGCCGCATGCTTCCGCGTAACGCGCTCGGTCGGCAGATGATGACGAAGCTGAAGGTCTACGCGGGTGACACCCATCCTCACGCGGCCCAGAAGCCGGCCGCGTTTGAGGTCGAGGCGTAAAGGGAGACAACGTCCATGCCCATTCATCAAGAACTCGGTTTCTACGCCACCGGCCGCCGCAAGGAGGCCACCGCCCGCGTCTGGATTCGTCCCGGCACCGGCCAGGTCACCGTCAACGGTCGCGAGCTCAACGCCTACTTCGGTCGTGAGACCTCGAAGATGGTGCTCAACCAGCCCCTCGACATCCTCGAGCAGAAGGGCAAGCTGGACATCACGGTCAACGTGAAGGGTGGCGGTCTCTCCGGCCAAGCCGGCGCCATCCGTCACGGCATCGCCCGTGCGCTGTGCTCCTTCAACCCGGAGTTCCGTCCGGCGCTGAAGAAGGCCGGCTTCCTCACCCGCGATGCTCGCGCGGTCGAGCGCAAGAAGTACGGCCAGCCGGGCGCGCGTCGCCGGTTCCAGTTCTCCAAGCGCTAAGCGTCAAGCTCGGCAGCTTGCTTGTTTCCCCGCGGCGGGGGTCCTCTTTCGAGGGCCTCCGCCGTCGTCTTTGCGGGGTCCGGAGCGGCCCATCGCATGAGGCCGAGGGCCTCTGCTACCATCCGGTCCGCTCATGGAACTGAACGAGATTCTGCAGATCGCCCTGCGCGGCGGTGCCTCCGACATTCATCTCAAGGCCGGCCTTCCGCCCATGTTCCGCGTGGACGGCTCGCTGGTGCCGCTCAAGGACGGCCGTCGCCTCCCTCCGGAGGAGGTCGCGCGCATGGCCTTCGGCATCATGAACGAGTTCCAGAAGGAGAAGTTCAAGTCGAGCAACGAGGTGGACCTGGCCTACGGCGTCCCCGGCCTGGGCCGCTTCCGCGTCAACGTCTTCCAGCAGCGCGGCACGGTGGGCGCCGTCCTGCGCGTCATCCCCTTCAAGGTGATGACGATGCAGGACCTGCTCTTGCCCCAGGTGCTCGCGAAGATTTGCGGTGAGGAGCGCGGCCTCGTGCTGGTGACGGGCACCACGGGCTCCGGCAAGTCCACCACGCTGGCGGCGATGATCGACCACATCAACGCCAACGAGACCAGCCACATCATGACGATTGAGGACCCCATCGAGTTCCTCATTCGCGACAAGCGCTCCATCGTGAACCAGCGCGAGGTGGGCGTGGACACGATGAGCTTCGCGCAGGCCCTCAAGAGCGCGCTGCGCCAGGACCCGGACGTCATCCTCGTGGGCGAAATGCGCGACCACGAGACGATTGAGACGGCGCTCCACGCGGCGGAAACGGGCCACCTCGTGATGTCCACGCTGCACACGCTGGATGCGACGGAGACCATCAACCGCATCGTGTCCGCCTTCCCTCCGCACCAGCAGAAGCAGGTGCGCCTGCAGCTGGCGAGCGTGCTCAAGGGCGTGGTGAGTCAGCGCCTCGTGCCGCGCGCGGACGGCAAGGGCCGCGTGGCCGCGGTGGAGGTGCTGCGCGTCACCGCCCGCGTGCGCGAGCTCATCGAGGACAAGGACCGCACGAAGGAAATCCACGACGCGATTGCGCAGGGCACCGACTCGTACGGGATGCAGACCTTCGACCAGTCGCTGATGAGCCTGGTGCGCCAGGGGCTCGTCACCTACGAGGAGGCCCACCGTCAGGCCTCCAACCCGGACGACTTCGCTCTGCGCTTCTCCGGCATCAGCGGCACGTCCGACTCGAAGTGGGACAACTTCGACGCGAAGCCCGGCGAGTCGCGCCCCATTCCCGGCTCGGCGTCCTTCGCGCAGAAGGGTGCCCCCACCGCGGCGGCTCCGGCCCCGGCTCCGGCGGCTCCGCCCACGCCCGCTCCGGTGGCGCAGGCGATGCGCCCGGGGGCGCCCGCGGGAGCGCCGCGTCCCGGTGCTCCGGCCCCCGCCGCCGCGCGTCCGCCCGCGCCCGCCGCGCGTCCGCCGACGCCGCCGCCCGCTCCGGCCCCGGCGCCTGCCGCGGGTGGGGACGACGACTTCCAGATTGAGCGCTTCTGATTCGCAGCCCGCGGTGGGGCCGGTGCTCCCGGCTCCGCCGCGACGTGTCCTCGACGTTGAGCGCCTTTGATTCGCAGCCCGCGGTGGGGCCGGTGCTCCCGGCTCCGCCGCGACGTGTCCTCGACCTCGAGCGCTGCTGATTCGCGGTTGCGCTGGGGCTGTTGCCCCCGGCCCCGCCGCGACGTGTCCTCGACGCCCGAGGCGAGCTGAGCCGCCGCGTCGAGGACGGGCACCTCCCCGCCCTTCGCGGCTACGCGTCCTCTTCGCCCAGCAGCGCGCGCAGCCGCGACAAGCGAATCGGTCCCACCAGGCCTTCCTTGGAGAGCGCCTGGAGCAGCTGCGCGGTGGCGTGCACCTTGGCCTCCTGCTCCTCCTCGGGCCGGTCCACCACCTCCGCGTCGAGCACGGCCTCCATGTGCTCGGGGTTGATGGGGGCGGGCCCCTCCGACCAGGCGATGTCGAACAGGGCGCGGGCCATGCCCTCGCGCACCTTGCGCTCGGCGTCGTTGGCGGCGCCCTTCACGAACGCGAGGAAGAGCGCGTCCACCGCCTCCTTGGTGAGGGCGGCCAGCGCGGGCACCTCGCCCAGCGCCTCCTTCACGTACTCGGCGTCGAAGGCGTCCACGTCCTGCTCGTAGCCGAAGGCCTCCTCCAGCAGGATGGACGCGATGAAGGCGTCCGCCTCCTCCTCGCTGGCGCCCTCCTCGGACAGCGCCTCGCGCGCCTTGCGCGTGGGCTCGGCCAGGTCGGCGTCCTCGCGCATGGCGCGGGCCGCGGCGTGGGCCGCCAGCAGCACCAGCGACGCCTGGGCGTCGGACGACAGGACGCGGCCGCTCACACCGAGCAGCACGCCCCGGTGCTTGGGGTGCGCGGTGGCAGCGTCGATGAAGGCCTGCTCCTCGGAGGACAGGGCTTCACCGGACTGCTGCTTGCGAAGCGTCTCCCGGGCGGCATCGGCGGCAAGGAAGCGGGCGAGGACGGGGTGCATGGTTGGGGCCTGTTACCACATGCTACGTATCCCGCCATGCATCCGGAGGATGACGGTTCCCCCGAAGACGCTGGCCCGGACGCGGTCCGCCGCGCCACGGACGCCTGCCTGAAGCTGCTCTCCGTGCGCTCCCGCAGCCGTCAGGAATTGGACGCGGCCCTCACGCGCAAGGGCTTCGCACAGCAGGTCCGCGAGGAGGCGCTCTCGCGGGTGACGGGCTGGGGCTACCTCGACGACGCGCGCTTCGCCCGGGAGCGCGCCGCCGCGCTGCTGCGCAAGGGACGGCTGGGCCCGCGTGCCGTGCTCCAGCGCCTGGAGGCCCACGGACTGCCGGAGGAGACGGCCCGCCAGGCCCTGGCGCAGGCGAGCGGCACGGAGGACTTCGACGCGCTGTCCGCCGCGCGCGCGGTGCTGGAGGGGAAGGGGCTGCTCGGCCGCCCGCTCGACGCGAAGGCGCGGGCCCGCGCGGGACGGCTCCTCGACAGCCGGGGTTTTTCCGAAGACGTCATCCACCGGTTGCTGGGTGAACCTTCGCTGGACCCCTCCGGTCCGGACGAATAGCGTGGTGGAGATGCGTTCCGCCGTCGCCTTCCTGACCACCGTCCTGCTCTTCACCTCCGGCTGTGCGTCCCTCACCTCGGGACAGGCCGGTGAGCCCGCCTACGCCAACGCCGCCGACGAGAACATGCGGCTCGGCTCGGAGGCCCTGGAGAACAAGGACTTCCTCAAGGCCCAGAAGTACTTCGAGTACGTCCGCGCGAAGTTCCCCTACCAGGAGGCCGCCCGCGAGGCGGAGCTCAAGCTGGCCGACGTGGACTTCGCCCGCGAGGCCTGGCCAGAGGCGCGCGAGCAGTACGAGTCCTTCATCAAGCTCCACCCCACGCACCCCAAGGTGGACTACGCCGCCTACCGCTCCGCCCTCACGCACGTGGAGGACTACCCGTCCGAGTTCTTCGCCCTGCCGCCCTCGGAGGAGAAGGACCAGGGGGAAATCAAGGCCGCGCTGATTTCCATGGAGGACTTCCGGCGCCAGTACCCGCAGTCCGAGTACGCCGACGACGCCAAGGCCCACGCGGACGAGGCGCGCAAGCGCCTGGCGGAGCACGAGCTGTACGTGGCCCGCTTCTACCAGAAGCGCGAGCGCTGGAAGGCGGTGGCCCAGCGCCTGGAGTCGCTGCTGCGCCGCTACCCGGGCACCCAGTACGAGGAGGAGGCCCTCTTCGACCTGCACTCGGCCTACGTGAAGCTGAATGACCCGAAGAAGGCGGAGGAGACGCTGCGGCAGGTGCTGCGCCGGCTGCCGGGGACTCCCGCCGCGGAGCGCGCCCAGCGCATGCTGGGCTCGTGAAGACGACCGAGGAGTGGAGCCGCCTCGGCGGCGCCCTCATCATCGTGCTGGCGCTGGGCGCCACCCTGGCCGTCTTCGCCCCGCGCTTCCTCGGCGCCGCCGCCGGCCCCGAGGCGGAAATCATCACCGCCTTGAAGGAGACCGAGGCCGAGGGGCTGACGCTGCCCGTGCCCGGCTCCGACGTGCCCCTCGAGTCCCGCAAGCACCGCTTCGCGCGCATCACCGTGGTGGTGGCGCCGGGAGGGGAGCGGGCGGAGGCCCATGCCACGCTCGACTTCGACGGCACCCTGGGGCCCACCGAGGTGGGCACCGCCGGGGTGGAGCGCGTGCCCTTCGTGCGGCGCGACGGGGACTGGGTGCCGGAGGGCACCGCGGCGCCCCGGCTGCTGGCCGTCGTCTCGGCGCTGGAGTCGCGGCGCCGGGCCCTGCAGGCGGCGGACGCGGACGCCCTGGCGAGGCTGGCGGCGCCGGGCACTCCCGGGGTGGGCGGCCCGGAGTGGGAAGAGCTGCGCCGGATGCGCGCGCGCGGCTACCGGGCGGAGGCCTGGTACGTCCGGCTGGAGCGGGAAGAAGCTGTCGTTACCGAACACTGGCGCCTGCAGGGGGCCCTGCCCGCGCGCCCGGTGGACACCCGGGGCGAGCGCCAACTTTCCCTGACGCTTCGCGGTGATGAATTCTTGTTTTCGCCCGGGCTCATGTAGGCTAGCCCCCCTCGGAGGCAGGGCCCGTTCGGGCCGATTCATGGAAGAGCCCCTCAAGCAGCTACTGACCCTCGGGCGCGGCTACTTCGAGAAGAAGCAGTACGCCCAGGCCGAGCAATACCTCGCGAAGATCGTCGAGCAGAACCCGACCTTCGCGGACGTGTTCAACATGCTCGGCATCATCTACCACGACCAGGGCCAGTTCGCCCGGGCGCAGCGCGCCTTCGAGTCCGCGCTGAAGCTCAACCCCGCGTACACCGAGGCGGCCCTGAACCTGGCCGTCATCTACAACGACATGGGGAAGTACGCCGAGGCGAAGGAGGTCTACCAGGCCGCCCTCTCCCAGCAGAAGACCGGCCCCGGCGAGCTGGACCCCTACGTGGAGAAGAAGATCGCCAACATGTACGGCGAGATTGGCGACGTCTACGCCTCCAGCGGGGCGTGGGCGAAGGCCATTGAAGAGTACCGGCGAGCGCTCGGCCTTTGCCCGCAGTTCGTGGACATCCGCCTCAAGCTGGGCAATGCCTTGCGTGACGGGGGCGACAACGCCGCGGCCCTCGCCGAGTACGAGCAGGTCATCACCCAGAACCCGTCTTTCATCCCGGGCCGTATCCAATATGGAGTGGCGCTGTATTCGGCCGGGCGGCGGGCGGAGGCGGTGCGGGTCTGGGAGGACGTGCTGGCGCGCAGCCCGGATAACAAGAGCGCGCAGATGTACCTCAACCTGGTGAAGGACCCCGGCACGCCGGAGCAGGCCGGTTGATGACCATGGACACCCAAAAGACCTACGCCCTCAAGTTCATCTCCGGGAAGTACCAGGGTGGCGAGTTCCCGCTGAAGGCGGAGAAGCACATCGTCATCGGCCGCTCGAGCGAGCTGGACATGGTGCTCGTCGAGGACATGGTCTCCCGCAAGCACGCGAAGATCAGCTTCAGCGACGGGAAGATCACCATCGAGGACCTGGGCTCCACCAACGGCACCTTCGTCAACGGTGAGAAGGTGAAGCATGCCCGGCTGAAGGAGGGGGACCGCATCCTCATCGGCACCTCCATCCTCAAGCTCGTCCACCAGGGCGCGGACGGTGCCAACGTCGACGAGAGCATGGCCAAGCAGAAGCTGGAGGAGGTCGCCGCCGTCCAGGCCGCGCGGACCACCAACAAGGCCAGCTCCATGACGGGGAAGATTGAAGAGATTCCCCTGCCGGACCTGCTCCAGCTCTTCCACACGTCCAAGAAGAACGGCGTGCTGGTGGTGACGAGCGACCAGGAGGGCCGCATCTACCTGCGCCAGGGCCGCGTGTACTACGCCGTCATCGGCGACAACCACAACCTGGGCCCGCAGAAGAGCTTCAACCGCATCATCACCTGGGAGCAGGGCGACTTCGAGCTGCGCCCGGCGGACAACCAGGAGTTCATGGTGGAGCTGGACTCGTCCACCGAGGCGCTCCTGATGGACTCGCTGCGCCAGCTGGACGAGATGAAGCGCCTGCAGCCGAACCTGCCGGCGCTGGACGCGCCGCTGGCGCTGGCCATGCCGCTGACGCCGCCGCTCAAGGAGCTGTCGCCGGAGATGCTGGACGTGCTCCAGCTGGTGCACAACTACGGCACCTTCGGCGCGGTGCTGGACCGCGCGGACGCGGACGACGTGGTGACGGCGGAAGCGGTGGCGCAGCTGCTCAAGCGCGACTACGTGCGCAAGGCGTAACGGACAAGCCGCGGCCCGACGCAGGGGCTGCCAGACGACGGAAGGGGAGCACCATGGCGGACGAGAAGCCGGGCAAGCCGAAGCGCCTCACCGAACTGAGTCACTGCGCGGGCTGAGCGGCGAAGCTGCGGCCCGCGGACCTGGCGCAGGTCCTGCGCCACCTGAAGACTGCTCACGCTCCTCACGCGCTGGTGGGTTTCGCCACCAACGACGATGCGGCCGTCTATCGCCTCACGCCCGGCCTGGCCGTGGTGGAGACGGTGGACTTCTTCCCGCCCGTGGTGGACGACCCGTTCCAGTTCGGGGCCATCGCCGCGGCGAATGCCCTGTCGGACATCTACGCCATGGGCGCGCGGCCCCTGTTCGCCCTCAACCTGGTGGGCTTCCCGGAAGACCAGCCGCTGAAGGTGCTCTCGAAGATTCTGGCCGGCGGCCAGTCCAAGGCGGACGAGGCGGGCATCCCCATCCTCGGCGGCCACAGCGTGAGGGACCCGGAGCCGAAGTACGGCATGGCCGTCACCGGCGTGGTGCACCCGAAGAAGGTGCTCACCAACGCGGGCGCGAAGCCGGGGGACGTGCTCTTCCTCACCAAGCCCCTGGGCTCGGGCATCGCCACCACCGCCATCAAGCGGGGCGTGGCCTCGAAGCAGCTCTCCAAGCGCGTGGTGGCGGTGATGTCCGCCCTCAACCGCGCCGCGGGTGAAGTCTTCGCCTCGGGGAAGTTCAAGGTGAACGCCCTCACGGACGTGACGGGCTACGGCCTGCTGGGACACCTGCTGGAGATGATGACCGGGGCGAAGACGCGCGCGGCGATTGATTTGGAGCGCATCCCCCTCATCTCCGAGGTCGCCGGGCTGGCCGAGCAGGGCGTGGTGCCCGGTGGCACCAAGGCCAACCTCGCCCACGTGCTGAAGAAGGTGCGCTTCCCGGACGGGCTGCCCGAGCACATCCAGTGGGTGCTCGCGGATGCGCAGACCAACGGCGGGCTGCTGGCCAGCGTGCCTGCCCGTCACGCCCTGAAGGCGCTCAAGGCGCTGGAGGCGGCGGGCGTGGACGCGGCCCTCATCGGTGAAGTGCGGGCGGGCCGGCCCGGCATCGACGTCATCGGCTGAACGCCCCCGGGCCCGGATTTCGCCCCCGGGGGCTCCCTCCGCTAGCATCCGTCCCCGGTATGCCGTCGTCGCACCGCCCCCTCCTCGCCGTCCTGTCGCTGCTCTGCCTCGTGCCCCTCGCCGCGAGGGCGGGGGAGCGGCCCGCGCGCATCGTCATCGACCCGGGACACGGCGGCGCGCAGGAAGGGGCCAAGGGGCCCGCCGAGCTGCGCGAGAAGGAGGTCGCCCTCCAGATTGCCCAGCGCCTCCGTGCGCGCCTGGAGGCGGCCGGCGGCGACGTGTACCTCACGCGCGAGCGCGACGCGCAGGTGTCCCTGACGGAGCGCGTGGCGCTGACCAACGACCACGGCGCGGACCTCTTCCTCTCCATCCACGCCAACTCCATGCCCACCAAGCGGATGCGCGAGCGCACCGAGGGCATCGAGACCTACTTCCTCTCCGCCAACGCCTCCGGCGACGCCGCGCGCGCGGTGGCCGACCGGGAGAACGCCGAGGCCCCCGAGACGCGCGCGGCGCGCGGGGACTCCACGCTGGCCTTCATCCTCCAGGACCTGGTGCGCACCGAGGCGCACGCGGACTCGTCCCGGCTGGCGTACTCCATCCACCCGCGCCTCATCCGCGGCACGCGCGCGGCGGACCGGGGCGTGCAGCAGGCGCCCTTCTTCGTCCTCTCCGGCGTGGAGTGCCCCGCCGTCCTCGTGGAGGTGGGCTACATCTCCCATCCGCAGGAGGGCGCGAAGCTGGGCCGCGCGGAGTACCAGGAGAAGCTGGCCGAGGCGATTGCCGACGGCGTGCTGGCCTTCCTCAAGGAAACGCGCCGCCGCGACGCCGCCCGCGAGCCCCAGGTGGCCGGCCCCGTGTTGCCGTGAGGGCAGCCGGGCGCACAGATTCCACCCGCGCGGCGCGGCTCTGGTAGAGAGGGGTGGCCCACTCCATTTCCCAGGAGCCTGCCGTGCGTTCCTTCCAACGTGGTGCGCTGGACCTTCGCCCCGTCACCCTGACCCCCGGTGTCTCCCGCTACGCGGAGGGCTCCGTGCAGGTGGAGTTCGGCCACACCAAGGTGCTCGTCACCTGCTCCACCGAGGAGCGGGTGCCGCCGCACCTGATGGGCAAGGGCACCGGCTGGGTGACGGCCGAGTACGGCATGCTCCCCCGCGCCACGCACTCGCGGAACCAGCGCGAGTCCGCCAAGGGCAAGCAGACCGGCCGCACCATGGAAATCCAGCGCCTCATCGGCCGCTCCCTGCGCGCGGCGGTGGACCTGGCGTCCATCGGCCCCCGCACCTTCACCCTGGACTGTGACGTGCTCCAGGCGGACGGCGGCACGCGCACCGCCTCCATCACCGGGGCCTACGTGGCGCTGGTGCTCGCGATGCGCTCGCTGCAGAAGGCGGGCACCCTCACCAAGACGCCCAAGCTGACGCCGCTGGCCGCCGTGTCCGTGGGCGTGGTGAAGGGCGAGGTGCGGGTGGACCTGGACTACGACGAGGACTCCACCGCGGACGTGGACCTGAACCTCGTGGCCACCGCGGACGGCCGCATGGTGGAGCTGCAGGGCACCGCCGAGCACCAGCTCTTCGACCGCAAGACGCTGGACGCCATGGTGGACGGCGGGCTCGCCGCCATCCAGCAGCTCGTCGCCGCGCAGGCGAAGGTGCTGGGATGACGAAGAAGCCCCGGCTGCTCTTCGCCACCACCAACGCCGGCAAGCTGCGCGAATTGCGCGGGCTGGTGGGGGACGCGGTGGAGGTGGTGTCCCTGGCGGACCTGCCACCCCTGCCGGACGTCGTGGAGGACGAGCCCACCCTGGAGGGCAACGCCCTGAAGAAGGCCCGCGAGTACGCGCAGGCCACCGGGCTGCCCGCGCTGGCGGATGACTCCGGCCTGTTCGTGGACGCACTGGACGGCCGGCCCGGGGTGTACTCCGCGCGTTATGCCCCGGGGGACGACCGCGCCCGCTACGAGAAGCTCCTCACCGAGCTGTCCGGCGTGCCCGACGAGAAGCGCACCGCGTCCTTCCGGTGCGCGCTGGCGCTGGTGAAGCCCGGAGGCGAGTCGAAGGTGGAGGTGGGCCGGTGCGAGGGCCGCATCGGCCATGCGCCGAGCGGAACCCACGGCTTCGGCTATGACCCGGTGTTCATCGTTTCGGACAAAGGCCGGACCATGGCGGAGCTGGCGGCGGAGGAGAAGGCCGCGGTGTCCCACCGGGGGGCGGCCTTCCGGATGATGAAGCCCCACCTGCTCGGCCTGTAGCCGGGCTGAATGAAAGGGTGTCAGGCACGTCGGCCTTGCGCGTCCGTTCGCGATGGTTCAACAATGCCGGACTCTACTTCTCGGGGCGTAGCGCAGCCTGGTAGCGCACCTGCCTTGGGCGCAGGGGGTCGGAGGTTCAAATCCTCTCGCCCCGACTTGAAGTAAAGCAGTTGGAAGCAGGCGGCCCGGCCAGCTCCAGTAGCTCAGCTGGATAGAGCACCGGCCTTCTAAGCCGGGGGTCGCAGGTTCGAGTCCTGCCTGGGGCGCCAACCTGCCTGCCGTCACATTTGGGCCTTGTCACGGCCCCGGCTTCCACGATAGGGAAGCCGCCGTTTCAAACGCCGTAGCGCTGTCACGGCGGCCATAGCTCAACTGGTTAGAGCGCAGGACTGTGACTCCTGAGGTTACCGGTTCGATCCCGGTTGGCCGCCCTCCTTCACCCGCCCCGTTTCGCTGCGCTCGTAGCTCAACTGGATAGAGCACCGGGCTTCGAACCCGGGGGTTGGGGGTTCAAGTCCCTCCGAGCGCGCTCCTCCTCTCCCGAGTCGAGCCACCGCCGCCGGGACGCAAGACGCGAAAACGCCCCCGCCGCGCACTCGCGACGGGGGCGTTTCTCATTTCACTTCCAGCGTGTGACGGCGGGGCTTCAGGCCTCGTGGGCCGCGCCGCTGCCGTTCTTCGAGGACGCGGGGACGCGGCAGCGCAGCTCCGTCTCCGCCTCCAGCGCGGCCAGGTTCTCCCGCATCGCCTTGGCCCAGCGCGCCTTCGGCTGCTCCATCAGCTTCTCGTTGGCCATGTCGATGGTCTCACTCAGCTCCTCGTCGGAGAGCTCGGAGGCCGTCTTCCCCTTGTACGGACCGAAGGCCACCACCACGGCGCTCGGCTTGGGGCGGGGCGCCGCCTCGACCACGACTTCCTTCTCCAGCGGCTCGTCGACAGGCGTCGCCGCGACGGCATGGGCCGCCTTGCCGTTCTTCTTCGCGGTGACGGGCTCGGCAGCGGGCACGGTCTCCACCGCGGCCTGCCGGGCAGGGGCGGGGGGCACCGGCACGTCCACCTCCAGCGCCGCGGGCACCGCCTGCGCCTTCTCCTCCTTCACCGGCGCGGGGGCCAGGGTGGGGAAGGAGGCCTTCACGGGGCCGGGCTTCGCGCCCAGCACCTCGTAGGGGCCGCCGGTGTGGCCGGGCTCCTCGGGCGTGTGCGGCTGCTCGTAGTCCTCGGCCGGCATCTCCTCGCGCACGTACAGGCCGCCGAAGGCCTCCGGGTACGCCTTGCGCAGGGCCGCCACGCGCGCGCACTTCTCGATCATCGTCGTGGGAATCTTGGCCCACAGCGGCGTCTGCTGGACGTAGCCGCTGAAGTCCAGCCACACGACGACGGGCAGCTTCCCGTCGCGCACCACGCGCGACCAGGCGCCCACCAGCGCACCCTTGCGCTTGGCCGGGTTGAAGCGGTGCACCACCTCGCCCTTGCCCTGGTCCACGATGATTTCATCCTCGGCGAACACGGCGGACGCCTGGATGCCCCTGAAGTCCGGGAAGCGCTCCGCGCGGGCGAGCATGCCGGCCTCGGAGGGCTGGAACTCGTACTTCGTCACCCAGTTGGGCCGCTCGCGGTTGCCCACGTTCTGCCGGCGCGCCACGCAGAAGGCTTCCTTGAGCAGCGGGTCCAGGCCGCTGCGCTTGCACTGCTCGATGAAGAGGGCGAACTCGTCCTCGCTGATGCCCTTGGGGCAGATGGTGCGCCGCACGAGCTCCGCGCGCTCCCGGCTCCACTGTCCCTGCTGGGGGCCCTGGCCCGTCGCGCTGTCCGCCTTGTGGTGGGTGTTGGCTTCCGTCACTGTCGTCTCCTGCATACGTCCTTCGCGAAAAGGGCGGACGACCTCCGTCCGCCCGCCTGGTTGCCGCGGCGGCGACCCCTCGTGCTGCATGAGTGCCCACGAAACCTTCGTGCGCCTCGTGTCCCGGAGTGCGGCTCGCGCACGACGCGTCGTGCGCCCGGGACGAAAGGCGTGCTACGGCCATGTTGAACATCGGCGGGGGGCGCTTGCTTCATCCGCATCCGGAGCCGTTCCGGGGGCTGGCCGCCGGGCGGGCGGACCGGCGTCAGGTGCTGGCCGCGCCGGGCGTCAGATCTGAGCAGTGGGGGAATGAAGGCGGCCCGAAAATACTTTTTGACAGCACGGTCGGGCTTCTGTAGTTACCGCCGCCACCTGGACGCCGCGCAGGCGACGGACCGGGGCAGTGCCGGGAGCGTAGCTCAATTGGCAGAGCAATGGACTCTTAATCCATAGGTTGTGGGTTCGATTCCCTCCGCTCTCACTCAGCACTCAGGGGCCCCTTCAGGAATGAAGGGGCCCCGTTTCATTTTCCGGCCATTGCCGTCCACCCGACGTTTCGCGGTATGACGGCAGGGCGCGCGACGCACCCTGGGCGGGTGGCGGAACTGGTAGACGCGCCAGACTTAGGATCTGGTACCGCAAGGTGTGAGGGTTCGAGTCCCTCCTCGCCCATTTCGCGTTGACCCGTTCGTGCCTATCCCCTAAAGGCGCACGTCCCACTTTTCCGGCGCCGCCCGGGACGGATGTCCGCCGCGGCGACGAGCGAGGCCCGCATGAAGGTCCAGGTCGAGGAGCTCTCTCCCATCGAGAAGAAGCTCTCCATCGAGGTCGAGAACGCCCGCGTGGCGGAGGAGCTGAACCGCGCGTACACCAAGCTCGGCCAGCAGGTGCGGCTGCCTGGCTTCCGGCAGGGCAAGGTGCCCCGTCGCATCCTCGAGCAGCGCTTCCGCGACCAGGTCGAGGACGAGGTCATCCAGCGCGTCGTCCAGGCGGCGTACGTGGAGGCCATCCGCGAGCACAACGTGGAAGTCGTCGCCAACCCCCAGGTCACCAACTCCGGCCTCAAGCCGGACGCCCCCTTCACCTTCGAGGCGCGGGTGGAGGTGAAGCCCAAGGTGGAGGCCAAGGACTACGTCGAGCTGCCCCTGGCGAAGGCCGACACGGACGTCACCGACGCGCAGCTGGACGAGCAGCTGCAGCGCATGCGCTCGTCCATGGGCCGCATGGAGCCCGTCACGGACCGCGACACCGCGGCCGCCGATGACCACGTCACCATCGACTTCGAGGCCACCGTGGACGGCCAGCCGTTCCCCGGCAGCAAGGCCGACGGCATCACCGTCCAGGTGCAGCCGGGCGAGCTGGTGGAGTCGAAGATTGCCGCCCTGGAGGGCGTGAAGGTGGGCGAGTCCAAGGACATCGACTACGCCTTCCCGGCGGACTACCGGGTGGAGGAGGTGCGCGGGAAGACGGCGCGCTTCCACATCACCGTGAAGTCCCTCCAGAAGGAAATCACCCCCGAGCTCAACGACGACTTCGCGAAGAATACCGGCATCGCCCAGTCGCTCGACGAGCTGCGCACCAAGATGCGCGAGGACATGCAGAAGGCGCGCAAGCAGCAGGTGGAGGGCGAGGAGCGCGAGGCGCTCATGAAGGCCCTCATCGAGCGCAACGCCTTCGAGGTCCCCCGCGCCATGGTGGAGCGCGCCATGGACTCCATGCTGCGCGGCGCCCTGCAGCAGCTGCAGCGCTCGGGCGTGGACCCCAGCCGCCTGAACCTGGACTTCACCCGCCTGCGCGAGGAGATGCGCGAGAAGGCCGTCCAGGAGGTGAAGGGCACGCTGCTGTTCGAGGCCATCGCCCAGAAGGAGGGCATCCAGGCCAACGACGCGGACGTGGACGCCCGCATCGAGCAGCTCGCCGCCGAGGCCGGCCAGCCCGTCGCCGCCGTGAAGAAGTACTTCAAGGGCCCGGACGAGCGGCTCGGGTTGTCTCTCCGACTGAGGGAGGAAAAGACGATTGAATTCCTGAGGGGTCGGGCGAAGTATTCGTGAGGTTCTTCTCCTAGAGCTTCCGGTTCTTCATAGAGGTCGACATGCCCTTCATGCCCGTTCCCTACGTCATCGAGCAGACCCACCGCGGTGAGCGCTCGTACGACATCTACAGCCGGCTCCTGAAGGACCGCATCGTCATGCTGGGCACCGAAATCGACGATGACGTGGCCAACGTCATCGTCGCCCAGCTGCTCTTCCTCGAGTCCGAGGACCCGGACAAGGACATCAACCTCTACGTCAACTCGCCTGGTGGCTCGGTGACGGCCGGCCTGGCCATCTACGACACCATGCAGTACCTGAAGTGTCCGGTGTCCACCATCTGCGTCGGGCAGGCGGCCTCCATGGGGGCCGTCCTCCTGCTCGCCGGTGCCAAGGGCAAGCGCTACTCGCTGCCCTCCAGCCGCATCATGATTCACCAGCCGCTCGGCGGCGTGCGTGGCCAGGCCACGGACATCGAAATCCAGGCCCGGGAAATCCTCCGCATGAAGGCCAAGCTCAACGAGCTCATCGTCAAGCACACCGGCCAGTCCATCGAGCGAGTCGAAAAGGACACGGATCGCGACTACTTCATGGGCGCGACGGAGGCGAAGGCCTACGGCATCATCGATGAGATCCAGAGCCCCCGGAAGGTCGTCGGGCTGGGCAAGGAAGAGAAGAAGTAGGCGATTGTCCCAGGCCCCGGGCCTCGGGTGGGCGGCCGGAGCTCGCGGGAATGCGTCCCCGCGACTCCGGCTTTCTCGTTTCTGCGTCTGTCGCACCGGCCTGTTAAGTACCCGGAAGGTGCGTGGACGTTCCGGACAGGGGCTGACTAGATTGGGCTGGAGGCAGGGGTTGGGGCGGTCTTCAGGCGTGGGGCCTTACAGGCGCAGCGAGGGATGACATGGCGGGCAAGAACGTGGAGAAGCGAGACAACCAGACCCTCTGCTGCTCCTTCTGCGGCAAGTCGCAGAAGGAAGTGAAGAAGCTCATCGCGGGGCCGACGGTCTACATCTGCGACGAGTGCATCGGGCTCTGCAACGACATCATCGCGGAGGAAATCGACCGCGAGGAGACCAAGGACACCAAGCTGCGCATCCCCCGGCCTTCGGAAATCAAGGCCGTGCTGGACGAGTACGTCATCGGCCAGGAGCGCGCGAAGAAGACGCTGTCGGTGGCGGTGCACAACCACTACAAGCGCATCGAGTCCAAGGTCGCCATGGAGGACGTGGAGCTCCAGAAGAGCAACATCCTCCTGCTGGGGCCCACCGGTAGCGGCAAGACGCTGCTGGCGCAGACGCTGGCGCGCATCCTCAACGTCCCCTTCACGATTGCCGACGCCACGTGCCTCACCGAGGCCGGCTACGTGGGCGAGGACGTGGAGAACATCATCGTCAACCTGCTCCAGGCGGCCGACCACGACATCGAGCGGGCGCAGCGCGGCATCGTCTACATCGACGAAATCGACAAGATTGCCCGCAAGTCGGAGAACCCCTCCATCACCCGCGACGTCAGCGGCGAGGGCGTCCAGCAGGCCCTGCTGAAAATCATCGAAGGCACGGTGGCCAACGTTCCGCCCAAGGGTGGCCGCAAGCACCCGCAGCAGGAGTTCCTGCAGGTGGACACCACCAACATCCTCTTCATCTGCGGCGGCGCCTTCGGCGGCCTGGACCAGGTGATTGAGCGGCGGCTGGGCGGGCGCAGCCTGGGCTTCGGCGCGGACATCCAGTCCAAGAAGCAGCGCAACCTCACGGAGCTGCTCAAGCACGTGGAGCCGGAGGATTTGCTCAAGTTCGGCATGATTCCGGAGTTCATCGGCCGCCTGCCCATCATCACCGCGCTGGAGGAGCTGGACGAGCCCGCGCTCATCAACATCCTCAACCAGCCGAAGAACGCGCTCACCAAGCAGTACCGCAAGCTCTTCGAGCTGGACGGCGTCGCCCTCAAGTTCACCGACGGCGCGCTGAAGGCCATCGCCGGCGAGGCCATCCGCCGCAAGGCCGGGGCCCGCGGCCTGCGCTCCATCCTCGAGTCGGCCATGCTGGACGTGATGTACGAAATCCCGTCCCGCAAGACGGCCCGCGAGGTGCTCATCTCCGAGGAGGTCATCCTCAAGAAGAGCGAGCCCGTCGTCCTGCACTCGCAGGACAAGGAGTCCACCGAACCCAAGAAGGAATCCGCCTAGCGCTAAGCTCCTTCCGGCCCGCCCTCTCGCGGGCCGCTGAAGCATGACGGGGCGCGTTACGGAGCCGCTGGAGCGGCTCCGGCGCGCCCCGTGCGTTAGGAGAGGGGCCGGGCGTTTCCTGTGCCACCACACTTTTTGTGGGACGTGCGGGGGCCTTTCTGTATGTGCTGGGGCCCCATGAGAAAGCTGCTCGTCCCTGCGTTGCTGTCCCTCGTCGCGTGCGCCAGCCAGAAGGAAGCGGCGCGCGAGGAGCTTCCGGCGTCCGCGTCCGCGGCGCCGGGTGAACTGACACGGCCGGCCTCGAAGGCATCGGCCCAGGAGGAATCCTCGCGAATGAACTACCCGGCGACCCGGGCCGAGCCCGTGGTGGACACGCTGCATGGCACGCAGGTGGCGGACCCCTACCGGTGGCTGGAGGACGAGAAGGCCCCCGAGGTGCAGGCGTGGATGAAGGCGCAGGACGCGCTGGCGCGCGGAGAGCTGGCGAAGATGCCGGGCCGTGACGCGCTCGCGAGCCGCTTCCGCGAGCTGTTCTACACGGACTCCATCTCCCCGCCGTCCCGCCGCAACGGCCGCTTCTTCTACATCCGCACCCACAAGGACAAGGAGAAGTCCGTCCTCTACTGGCGCGACGGGGAGAAGGGCGCGGAGAAGGTGCTGCTGGACCCGAACACCTGGAGCAAGGACGGCACCATCTCCATGGGCACGTGGGCGCCCTCGTGGGACGGCAAGAAGGTGGTGTTCTCCCAGAAGCCCAACGCCGCGGACGAGGCGGTGCTCCACGTGGTGGACGTGGACACGGGCGAGTGGTCCAAGGTCGACGTGATTGAGGGCGGCAAGTACGCCTCGCCCAAGTGGACGCCGGACAACAAGGGCTTCTACTACGAGTGGCTGCCCACGGACCCGAGCATCCCCGTGGACGCGCGGCCCGGCTACACCACCATCCGCTACCACGCGCTGGGCACGGACCCGGCGAAGGACGCGCTGGTGCACCCGCGCACCGGGGACCCGACCACCTTCCTCCAGTCAGACTTGAGCCGGGACGGCAAGTACCTCTTCGTCTACGTCATCCGCGGCTGGAGCGAGAACGACATCTACTGGAAGCGGCCGGGCGAGAAGGACTTCCGTCTGCTCGTGAAGGGGCAGGGCGCCAAGTACGAGCTGCAGGCGTGGAAGGACCGCTTCTACGTCACCACGGACGAGGGCGCCCCGCGCCAGCGCGTCTTCGAGGTGGACCCGGCGAAGCCCGAGCGCGCCGCGTGGAAGGAAGTCGTCCCCGAGGACCCGGTGGCCTCCCTGCAGGGCGCCAAGGTCGTCGGCGGGCACCTGGCGCTGGAGTACCTCAAGGACGCCACCACCGAGGTGCGCGTGGCCACCCTGCAGGGCAAGCCGGTGCGCACGGTGCAGCTGCCGGGCGTGGGGGCGGCGTCCAACCTGGTGGGTCTGGAGGACCTGGACGAGGCGTACTTCATCTTCACGTCCTTCACGACGCCGCGGCTCGTCTACAAGACGTCCGTCAGCACCGGGAAGTCCGAGGAGTGGGCCCGCGTGGAGCTGCCCATGGACCCGGACGCCTACACGGTGCAGCAGGTCTTCTATCCGTCCAAGGACGGCACCCGCGTGCCGATGTTCCTCGTGTACCGCAAGGGCCTGAAGCAGGACGGCACCGCGCCCACGCTCCTGTACGGGTACGGCGGCTTCAACGTGAGCATGGAGCCCACCTTCCGGGCGAGCATCCTGCCCTGGCTGGACGCGGGCGGCGTGTACGCGGTGGCCAACCTGCGCGGCGGCGGCGAGTACGGGAAGTCCTGGCACGACGCCGGCCGCCTGCAGCACAAGCAGAACGTCTTCGACGACCTCCACGCGGCGGCCGAGTTCCTCGCCCGCGAGAAGTTCACCCAGGCCCGGCGCCTGGCCATCTACGGCGGCAGCAACGGCGGCCTGCTGGTGGGCGCGGCCATGACGCAGCGCCCGGAGCTCTACGGCGCGGTGGTGTGCGCGGTGCCGCTCCTGGACATGGTGCGCTACCACCTCTTCGGCAGCGGCCGGACGTGGATTCCGGAGTACGGCACGGCGGAGAAGGCCGAGGACTTCAAGACGCTGTACGCCTACTCGCCCTACCACCACGTGCGTCCGGACGTGCGCTACCCCGCCATGCTGATGATGGCGTCGGACCATGACGACCGCGTGGACCCCATGCACGCCCGCAAGTTCGTGGCGGCGGTGCAGAACGCGGCGGGCAACCGCTCGGCTGCCCTGCTGCGCATTGAAGCGAATGCAGGCCACGGGGGCGCGGACCAGGTGGCCAAGCAGATTGAGTCCAGCGCCGACCTCTACGCTTTCCTCTTCCACGTGCTGGAGGTGCAGATGCGCCAGGGTGGGGTGGCTGCGCAGGGCCGCTGACATACCGGGCGGACACCCGAGGCGGCTACGGGTGTTCCCTTGATGGCAGGACACCGTTCCCCAATCTTGAGGCGGGGAACGGCGCCAGAAATCGGCGTGTTATAGACGTGCTTCACCCCGTGTGCGCGCTCTCCGAGCGGGCAGGCGGGCAACTCTTCAATGGCCTGTCTCCCCGGCAGGCCAGCAGGTGGCGGATACATGTTCTTCGGACGTGACGACAAGAAGGAAGCCCAGAAGCGCGGACTCACCGTCCCGCTCTTGCCCCTTCGGGACATCATCGTGTTCCCGCACATGGTGGTGCCGCTGTTCGTCGGCCGGGAGAAGTCCATCGCTGCGTTGAAGGACGCGATGGCGCACAAGGGGCCGGACGACAAGGCCGTCATCCTGCTGGCCGCGCAGAAGAAGGCCAAGACCAACGACCCCACCCCGGACGACATCTTCCACTTCGGTACGCTGGGCCACGTCATCCAGCTCCTCCCCCTGCCTGACGGCACGGTGAAGGTGCTGGTCGAAGGCGTGCGCCGCGCCCGGGTGAAGAAGTTCCACCCCAACGACGCCTTCTTCATGGTGGAGGTCGACGAAGTCGAGGAGCAGACCGAGAAGAGCGTGGAGCTGGAGGCGCTCGTTCGCTCCGTCCACTCCGTGTTCGAGGCCTTCGTCAAGCTCAACAAGCGGATTCCACCTGAGATGCTGATGCAGGTGGCGAGCATCGACGACCCGGCGCGGCTCGCGGACACCATCGTCGCGCACCTCTCGCTGAAGCTGAATGACAAGCAGGCCCTGCTCGAGACGGAGTCCCCGGCCAAGCGCCTGGAGAAGCTCTACGAGCTGATGCAGGGTGAGATCGAGATTCTCCAGGTGGAGAAGAAGATCCGCACGCGCGTCAAGAAGCAGATGGAGAAGACCCAGAAGGAGTACTACCTGAATGAGCAGATGCAGGCCATTCAGAAGGAGCTGGGTGAGCGCGACGAGTTCAAGAACGAAATCCAGGAGATTGAAGAGAAGCTGAAGAACAAGCGGATGAGCAAGGAGGCCACGCTCAAGGTCAAGAAGGAGCTGAAGAAGCTCCGGATGATGAGCCCGATGAGCGCCGAGGCCACCGTCGTCCGCAACTACATCGACTGGATCATCAGCCTCCCCTGGTACGATGAGACGCAGGACCGCCTGGACGTCACCGAGGCGGAGCGGGTGCTCAACGAGGACCACTACGGCCTGAAGAAGCCGAAGGAGCGCATCCTCGAGTACCTGGCGGTGCAGCAGCTGGTGAAGAAGCTCAAGGGCCCCGTGCTGTGCTTCGTGGGTCCTCCGGGCGTGGGCAAGACGTCGCTGGCGCGCTCCATTGCGCGGGCCACCGGCCGCAAGTTCGTGCGCCTGTCCCTGGGCGGCGTGCGTGACGAGGCGGAGATTCGCGGCCACCGGCGCACGTACATCGGCGCGATGCCGGGCAAGCTCATCCAGTCGCTGAAGAAGGCGGGCAGCAACAACCCCGTCTTCCTGCTCGACGAAATCGACAAGATGTCCACCGACTTCCGTGGCGACCCGAGCGCGGCGCTGCTGGAGGTGCTGGACCCCGAGCAGAACCACAACTTCAACGACCACTACCTGGACCTCGACTACGACTTGTCGAAGGTGATGTTCATCTGCACCGCGAACACGATGCACAACATCCCCGGTCCGCTGCAGGACCGCATGGAAGTGATTCGCATCGCGGGCTACACGGAGCCGGAGAAGCTGTCGATTGCCCGGCGCTACCTCATCCCGAAGGAGCAGGAGGCCAACGGGCTGACGGACGTGAAGGTGGACATCAGCGACCCCGCGCTGCGCACCATCATCCACCGCTACACGCGTGAGTCCGGCGTGCGCTCGCTCGAGCGTGAGATTGGCGGCGTGTTCCGGAAGATTGCCCGCGACGTGCTGAAGAACGGCAAGCGCGACATGGCGGTGGACCGGAAGCTGGCGATGAAGTTCCTGGGCACCCCGCGCTTCCGCTACGGCATGGCGGAGGCCGAGGACCAGGTGGGCATCGTCACGGGCCTGGCGTGGACGGAGCTGGGCGGTGAAATCCTCACCACCGAGGCCACCATCATGCCGGGCAAGGGCAAGCTCATCATCACCGGCAAGCTGGGTGAGGTGATGCAGGAGTCCGCGCAGGCGGCCATGTCCTACGTGCGCAGCCGCGCCGAGCGGTTCGGCATCGACAAGAAGGCGTTCGAGAACTTCGACATCCACGTCCACCTGCCGGAGGGCGCGATTCCGAAGGACGGCCCCTCCGCGGGCGTCACCATCTGCACGGCGCTGGTGAGCGCGCTCACGCGCACGCTGATTCGGCGCGACGTGGCGATGACGGGTGAAATCACCCTGCGCGGGCGGGTGCTGCCCATTGGCGGCCTGAAGGAGAAGACGCTGGCCGCGCACCGGGCGGGCATCAAGACGGTCCTGATTCCGAAGGCGAACAAGAAGGACCTGAAGGACATCCCGCTGAAGATTCGCAAGCAGCTGCGCATCGTCCCGGTGGAGTTCGTGGACGAGGTGCTCCGCGAGGCGCTGGTGCTGGAGAAGCCGGAGGAGTTCGGCCGCAAGCCGCTGAGCACCGATGGCGCGAAGTCGACGCCCTCGGCGGAGCTGTCGACGTCCACGTCGGCCGTGGCTCCGGCGTAGGTTTGGATTGAAGGCCCCTTCGCGGGGCTCTGGGTTGAAGAGAAGCCAGGATGCCGGACGACTTGGGTCGCCGGGGTCCTGGCTTCTCTGTTTTTCTGGTGTTGCTCTATGCTGACTGAGAGGCGATTCGAGCCGGATGGGGCTCTCGCCGGACGTCTGTCTTTGGGGTTCTGAGTTGACTCGCGTGGTGCAGGAGTGACTCAGGTTCAATAATTCGTCTGGTTCTGTAGCTTCTCGCGGCTTTTTGCCCCGGAGTCGCTGGCCGCCGTGTGCCCAGGTCTCGGGATGGCAGCAGTCGCACCTCGAGGTGGAAGAGGACGCCAATGGCGCGAGAAGGACGGAAGTGGTTGGCGTGGGTGGCCCTGGCCATCTGCGCGGCGGTGGCTGGCTGTGATTCCCAGCAGACTCCGGGTACGGCGCAGCTGGTGGTGACGCTGCCCCAGGCACTGAGCGCCAGTGACATTGTCCGAGTGGATTTGACGGTGAGCGCGCCGGGAATGGACACGCGCACCGTGGCGCTGACAAAGACAGGCGAACTGTGGGGCGGCGTGGTGGACAACCTGCCCGCCGGAGGAGGCCGCACCTTCAGCGCGCAGGCTTTCGACTCCGCCAATACGCTCATCTATGCGGGGCAGGTGGCAGACGTCACCATCAACGCGGACCAGACTGCGGCGGTGACGCTGCTGCTGCAGCAGGTGAATGCGCCAGTGCCCTTCGAGAACGAGGCTCCGGTCATCACCTCGGTGGTGGCGAGCCGAGGCACGGTGAAGCCGTCGGACGTGGTGTCGTTGCAGGCGGCGGCTGCAGACGCCAATGCGGGCGACAGTCTCACGTATGCGTGGACGGCTGGCGCTGGCAGCTTCAGCGCGGCGGGGAGCCTCAACACCGAGTGGACGGCGCCCTCGATTCCGGGACCGGTGGTGTTGACGCTGACGGTGACGGACTCGAAGGGGGCGACGACGGCCCTCAGCCTGACACTGACGGTGAGCGACGGCACGGGCAGCGCGGCCGTCAACGTGACGGTGAATACCTGGCCGCAGGTGACTCGCGTCACGGCGACGCCCTCCACGGTGCCGGTAGGTGAGGCCACCACGGTGGTAGCCACCGCCAGTGACAATGACGAGGACAACCTCTCCTACGCGTGGACGGCGGGATGCGCGGGGACGTGGGCCAACGCCACCTCGGCCAGTGCCAGCTTCACACCCACGGCGCAGCCACCGGCCGGCAGCCTGTGCGCCAGTTGCGCGCTGACGGTGACGGTGACGGACGGGCGAGGCGGGCAGACGACGGGAACGCTGGGTATCTGCGTGGGGCCGAAGACCCAGGCGCGGTTCACGCCGGAGATTGTGGAGACCTTCCAGTCCAGCACGAGCATGCCGTCGTCCGGGGGCACCGTGAGCTTCCGCGTGAAGGCGCGGGACGCCCAGGGCAGCGCGCTGACCTTCTCCTGGGAGACCAACGTCGGCACGCTGGGGACGGCCACCAACACCGCCACGACGAGCGAGGTGGTGTTGACGGCACCCGCGTGCGTGCCGGCGGGTACGACGCCCACGGTCAACATGACGGTGACCAATGCGCTGGGCCTGTCCGCCAGTGCCTCCTTCACCCTGCAAGACGCCACCACGTGCGTCACCTTCGTGGGCTCCCGCCTCGCCGCGGGCACCTATCACACGGCGGCAGTGCGGCAGGACGGCACGGTCTGGGCCTGGGGGCTCAACTCCAGCAGCCAACTGGGAGATGGGACGGCCATCCAGCGCCTCGCCCCCGTGCAGGTGCAGGGCCTGACCAACGTCGTCGCCGTCGCCGCGGGTGACACCCATACGGTGGCCTTGAGGCGTGACGGCACTGTCTGGACTTGGGGCCGCAACGACTCGGGCCAGCTCGGCGATGGGACGGCCACTCGCCGCTCCGTTCCGGTGCAGGTGCCAGGATTGACGGGCGTCACCTCCATTGCCGCTGGCTTGTCGCACTCGGTGGCCGTGCGTCAGGACGGCTCCGTCTGGGCCTGGGGCTCCAACAGCTTCAGCCAGGTGGGAGACGGGACGACGAGCAATCGCCTCTCGCCGGTGCAGGTGCCGGGACTGACGGGCGTCACCGCCATCGCCGCTGGCGCCTACCATACGGTGGCGCTGCGGCAGGACGGCACCGTCTGGGCCTGGGGCTTCAACAGCGTCGGCCGTCTGGGCGATGGGACGACCACGAACCGCTCGACACCGATACAGACGCAGGGGCTGACGGGTGTCTCCGCCATCGCCGCGGGCTCTGCGCATACGGTGGCCGTGAAACTGGACGGCACCGTCTGGACCTGGGGAGGCAACGACTCCGGCCAGCTGGGCGCGGCGACCCCCAGCTTCCGGCTCACGCCGGGACAGGTGTCAGGCTTCACGGGTGTGACTGCGCTCGCGGTGGGCTCGACTTCATCCCATACGGTGGCCGTGAAGCAGGACGGCTCGGTCTGGGCCTGGGGCCTCAACACCTACGGTCAGCTGGGAGATGGGACGACGGCTCGCCGCTCCACGCCCAGCCAGGTGCAGGGCTTCACGGGGGGAACCTCCATCGCCGCAGGCGCGCACCACACGGTGGCCGCGAGGCAGGACGGCACCGTCTGGGCTTGGGGTCGTAACTGGGAAGGTCAGCTCGGAGACGGGACGAGCAGCTATCGCCTCACTCCGGTGCAGATGCAGGGGTTGTCGGAGGCGACCTCGATTGCCGCCGGCCAGGCCCATACGGTGGCCCTGCGTCAGGACGGCACCGTCTGGGCATGGGGGCTCAACGCCAACGGCCAGCTGGGAGATGGGACGACCGCGGACCGCTCCTCGCCGATGCAGGTCCAGGGCGTCACGGCGGTTTCCACCATCGCTGCGGGTGACAACAGCACCGTGGTCCTGAGGCAGGACGGCACCCTCTGGAGCTGGGGCTACTACGCCTTCGGTCAATCGAGCGCGGCGGGTTACATCGCGGTTGCCGGTGGCACGGCCCATACGGTGGCCGTGAGGCAGGGTGGCTCCGTCTGGGGCTGGGGGCTCAATACCTATGGACAGCTCGGGCGTCCGCCTGGCGGCACCGGAGTCCATGTGGAGGCAGAGGTGCAGGGCGTGACGGGTGTCACCGCCGTTGCCGCGGGGTTCGCTCACTCCGTGGCCCTGCGTCAGGACGGCACCGTCTGGGCCTGGGGCCTCAACTCCAACGGCCAGCTGGGAGACGGGACGACCACGAACCGTTCCTCACCGGTGCAGGTGCAGGGCCTGACGGAGGTCATCGCCATCGTCGCCGGCGACTACCACACGGTGGCGCTGCGGCAGGACGGCACCGTCTGGACCTGGGGTTTCAATGCTTTCGGCCAGTTGGGGAACAGGGCGACCGCCGATGCCCGCGCGCCGGTGCAGGTGCAGGGCCTGACGGGCGTCACCACCATCGCCGCGGGTAACAACCACACGGTGGCGCTGCGGCAGGACGGCACCGTCTGGGCGTGTGGCCTCAATACCAGCGGTCAACTGGGGGACGGGACGACCACGAACCGGACCCTCCCGGTGCAGGTGTCCATGCCGGGTTCGTCCGCGGTCATCGCGCTCGCCGCGGGGGCCTACCACACGGTGGCGCTGCGTCAGGACGGCACTGGCTGGGCCTGGGGCTTCAACACCAACGGCCAGTTGGCGAACGGGAGGCCCAGTTATCAATTCGCGCCCGTGCAGGTGCAAGGCCTGACGAATGTCTTCACCCTGGCCGTCAACGACTCCATGCAGCGGCAGTGACGTTGGGACGCTCCATTCCCACCCGTCACCGCATCGTGAGGGCGTGCCCGGGTAATCGTTGTGCGGACGCATCCGGGCGCGGGCTCCGGGCCCGGGTGCGGAGCCGCGCGTGAGGTGATGGGAGCCAGGATTCCGGACGACCAGGGTCGCCGGGGTCCTGGCTTCCCTGTTTCTGAGCGCGGCGCCACGGCGCCACCTGCGCCACGCGCGGTCCCTTCCTGCCCCGTGGGTCGGGTACGCCCTGGTGAGGCGTTGTTTGGAAACTCGAGCGAACTCTGAGTCGGTATCACTTGTCTGTCTGGAATTCCCGAGCCGACAACCGTCGTCGCACCAGATCGAGTCATTTTGAAGCTATTCTGTGAGTCTATGGTCTCCCGCGGCTCCCTCTTGGAGTCTCGGGGCGTCTTCCAGCGCTCGGGCCCCCGGACGAGGGCGCCCGCACCGCGCGATAGCAAGAGGGTTTCATGAGTAGAGAAGTACGGAAGTGTTTGACGTGGATGGCCCTGGCCCTCTGTGCCGTGGTGGCTGGTTGTGATTCGGAGACGTCTCCGGGTGCGGCGCAGCTGGTGGTGACGCTTCCGCAGGAGTTGAGCGCCAGCGACATCGCGCGGGTGGAGCTGACGGTGAGCGCGGAGGGGATGGCTTCGCGCACGGTGGCGTTGGCCAAGGCGGGCGAGCAGTGGGGCGGGGTGGTGGACAACCTTCTTGCTGGCGCGGGCCGTACCTTCAGCGCCCAGGCCTTCGACTCGGCGCAGGTGGTCCGCTACGCCGGACAGGTGATGGGCGTCACGATTACCGCGGACGAAACGACGACGGTGACGCTGGTGCTGCAGCAGGTGAGTGCGCCGGTGCCGTTCGAGAACGCGGCTCCGGTCATCACCTCGGTGGTGGCGAGCCGGTCCACGGTGAAGCCATCGGCGGTGGTGTCGCTGCAGGCGGTGGCGCAGGACGCCAACGCGGGCGACAGCCTCACGTATGCGTGGACCGCGGGCGCGGGCAGCTTCAGCGCGGCGGGCAGCGCCAGCACCGAGTGGACGGCACCCTCGGCGAGCGGGCCGGTGGTGGTGACGGTGACGGTGACGGACTCGAAGGGCGCGACGGCGGCGCTGAGCCTGACGCTGACGGTGAGTGAGAGCACGGGCAGCGCCGGCGTCAACGTGACGGTGAATACCTGGCCGCGGGTGACTCGCATCACCGCGACGCCGTCCATGGTGGAGGTGGGTGAGGCGACGACGGTGGTGGCGACGGCCAGCGATGATGACGGGGACGGCCTCCACTACGCGTGGGCGGCATCGTGCGCGGGGACGTGGGCCAACGCGGGCTCGGCTGGTGCCAGCTTCACGCCCACGGCGCCGCCGCCGGCCGGAAGCGTCTGCGCCAGCTGCGCGCTGACGGTGACGGTGGCGGACGGACGCGGTGGGCAGACCACGGGGACGATGAACGTCTGCGTGGGCACGAGGGCCACGGCGCGCTTCCTGCCGGAGCTGGTGGAGACGTCCCAGTCGAGCACCACGATGCCGGCGTCTGGCGGCACGGTGCGCTTCGGGGTGAAGGCGAAGGACGGGCAGGGGAGTGCGCTGTCCTTCGGCTGGGAGGCCAACGTGGGGACGCTGGGGGCGGCCAACAGCCAGGAGACGACGAGTGAAGTCGCCTGGACGTCGCCCGGGTGCGTGCCGGCGGGGACGACGCCCACGGTGAAGGCGACGGTGACGAATGCACTCGGCCTGTCCACCACCGCGTCCTTCACGCTGCAGGGCGCCGCGAACTGTGTCGTCTCGCAGTGGGTCCGAGTCGCCGCGGGCTACGCCCATACGGTGGCGCTGAAGCAGGACGGCACCGTCTGGTCCTGGGGACGCAACGGTACTGGCCAGCTGGGAGACGGGACGACCTTCAGTCGCCTCACGCCGGTGCAGGTGCCGGGGCTGACGGGCGTCACCGCCGTTGCCGCGGGCATCAGCCACACGGTGGCCCTGCGACAGGACGGCACCGTCTGGGCCTGGGGCTACAACTCGGCGGGCCAGCTGGGGGACGGGACGACTTCCACGCGTCTCTCTCCGGTCCAGGTCCTGGGGTTGACGGGTGTCACCGCCGTTGTCGCCGCGGAGAGCCACACGGTGGCCCTGCGACAGGACGGCACCGTCTGGGCCTGGGGCTTCAACTCCGTTGGCCAGCTCGGGGACGGGACGACTGCCATGCGTCTCACGCCGGTGCAGGTGTCGGGATTGACGGGCGTCACCACCGTCGCCGCGGGCCTCAGCCACGGGGTGGCACGGAAACAGGACGGCACCGTCTGGACCTGGGGCTCCAACCTCTGGGGCCAGCTGGGAGACGGGACGAGCTCCAGACGCCTCACGCCGGTGCAGGTGTCGGGGGGGACGGGCGTCACCACCGTCGCCGCGGGCGGACACTCCACCGTCGCGGTGAAACAGGACGGCACCGTCTGGGCCTGGGGCTCCAACGCTTATGGCCAGCTGGGGAACAGGACGTTTCCCGGGGCCCTCTCTCCGGTGCAGGTACCGGGGATGACGGGCGTCTCCACCGTCGCCGCGGGCCACTACCACATGGTGGCGCTGAAGCAGGATGGCACCGGCTGGGCCTGGGGCTCCAACTCCAGCGGCCAGCTGGGAGACGGGACCATTGCCGAGAGCCCCGGGCCGGTGCAGGTGCTGGGGTTGGCGGAGGTCACCGCCGTCACCGCGGGCGGCTACCACACCGTGGCGCTGAAGCAGGACGGCACTGTCTGGGCGTGGGGTGACAACTCCGACGGCCAGCTGGGCAACGGGACGCCTGCTGTGCGCGCCGTGCCCATTCAGGCGTCGGGGGTGATGGGCACCGCCGTTGCCGCGGGAGAGAGTCACACGGTGGCACTGCGGCAGGACGGCACCCTCTGGGCCTGGGGCAACAACTCCCGTGGCCAGCTGGGAGACGGGACGATGGACGCGCGCACCCTGCCGGTGCAGGTGCAGGGGGTGGCGGAGGTCTCCACCCTCGCCACGGGCGGTGGGCATACGGTGGTGCTGAGGCAGGACGGCACCGTCTGGGGCTGGGGCAACAACTACAGTGGTCAGCTGGGAGACGGGACGATTGGCAGGGCTCTCATTCCAGTGCAGGCGCTGGGGCTGACGGGTGTCACGGCCATCGCCGCGGGCGTCTTCCACACTGTGGCGTTGCGGCAGGACGGCACCGTCTGGACCTGGGGTGACAACTTCAATGGCCAGCTGGGGGACGGGACGACGACGACCGTCGGGCGCGCCACGCCGATGCAGGTGCAGGGGTTGGTGGACGTCATCGCCGTCGAGGCGGGCGATGGCCACACGGTGGCGCTGAAGCGGGACGGCACCGTCTGGGCCTGGGGGGAGAACTCCAGCGGCCAGCTCGGAGACGGGACGACTGTCGGACGCACCAGGCCGGTGCAGGTGCAGGGGTTGGTGGGGGGCATCGCTGTGACAGCGGGCGGTTACCACACGGTGGCGCTGAAGCAGGACGGCACCGTCTGGTCCTGGGGCGCCAACTTCAGTGGCCAGCAGGGTGGCGGGACGACGGACGGACGCACCACGCCGGTGCAGGTGCAGGGATTGGAGGGTGTCTCCACCGTCGTCGCGGGCGGCTACCACACGGTGGCGCTGAAGCAGGACGGTACCGTCTGGGCCTGGGGTGACAACTCCAGCGGTCAGCTGGGGGCCGGGACGACGGGCGGGAGCCCCGCGCTCAAGCAGGTGCTGGGGTTGACGGGCGTCACGGCCATCGCCGCGGGCAGCAACCACACGGTGGCCGTGGGGCAGGACGGCACCGTCTGGACCTGGGGCTCCAACTACTGGGGCCAGCTGGGAGATGGCACGGCCGGCTACAGCGCGACCCCGGGGATGGTGATCCCGTAACCCATCATCGAGGAGTCCTCGCGGGAAGGTCCGCGCAGGGAGGAGCCAGGATGCCGGACGACCTCAGGTCGCCGGGGTCCTGGCTTCTCTGCTTTCTGGGTGTCTGTCTTTGGGTTCCGTGTCGACTCCCATGGGGTGGGGCACACCCAGTTGCAATGTCTATAGAATATTATAGTTCTCCCGCAGCTCCCTCCCGGAAAGCGCTGGCTGCCTTTGTCGCCCGGCCCGGCCCGGGACGGCAGCGCTCGCGCAGCGTGATGGCAAGAGGGGATTGATGAGACAGGAAGTACGGAAGTGTCTGGCGTGGGTGGCCGTGGCCATCTGCGCCGCGGTGGCGGGCTGCGGTCCGCAGGAGGCTCCGGGCGCGGAGCAGGGCATGCTGGAGCCGGCCACCCGCGAAGCGGGGACGGGCGAAGGCGTCTCGACGGTGCCTGCCAGTCCGGGCTCGTTCAAGAGCACCTCGTCGGACTTGCAGGGGGCCAACGCCTTCGCGACTTCCGCGGGGCGCCTGCTTGCCACAGGTGGCAACCACACGGTGGAAGTGAGGCAGGACGGCACCGTCTGGGCCTGGGGGGACAACGAGTCCGGTCAATTGGGGGATGGGACCACCATGCGCCGCTTCACGCCGGTGCAGGTGCAGGGGGTGACGGGCGTCGTCGCCATTGCCGCAGGTTACGCGCATACCCTGGCCCTGAGGCAGGACGGCACTGTCTGGGCCTGGGGGAGCAACGATTTCGGCCAGTTGGGGGATGGAACCACCACGCGCCGCTTCGCGCCGACGCAGGTGCCAGGGTTGACGGGCGTCACCGCCATTGCCGCGGGTTACACCCATGGCCTGGCTGTGAGGCAGGACGGCACCGTCTGGGCCTGGGGCAAGAATCTCTGGGGACAGCTCGGGGATGGGACGAGCACCCAACGCCTCACGCCGGTGCAGGTGCAGGGGCTGACGGGCGTCACCGCCATCGCCGCGGGCGCAGAACACACCATGGCCTTGAGACAGGACGGCACCCTCTGGGCCTGGGGCAGCAATCTTTGGTATCAGCTTGGTGACGGGGCCTCCACCACCAAACGCGTCACGCCGGCGCAGGTGCTGACGGGCGTCGCCTCCTTCGCCGCGGGCAGCAGCCACTCGGTGGCCGTGAAGCAGGACGGCACCGTCTGGACCTGGGGCTACAACTCCAACGGTCAGCTGGGGACCGGGGCATACAACCATCGCGCCTCGCCGACGCGGTTGTTCGTGCTGACGGGCTTCGCCTCCGTTGCCGCCGGTGAATTCTACACACTGGCCTTGAGACAGGACGGCACGGTCTGGGCCTGGGGCACCAACGGCGTTGGCCAACTGGGGGACGGGACAACCACCGAACGCCTCTCGCCGGTGCAGCTGCAGGGAGTGACGGGCGTCACTGCCGTCGCCTCGGGTGTCAGTCACGTGGCGGCTGTGCGGCAGGACGGCACCGTCTGGCTCTGGGGGAGCAACGCCTCCGGCCAACTCGGGGACGGGGCGACCCGCCAACACCCCACGCCCGGGCAGGTGCCGGAGCTGACGGGCGTCTCCGCCCTCGCCGCAAGTGACTCCCACACGGTGGTCTTGCGGCAGGACGGCACCGTCTGGACATGGGGCCTCAATTCCTACGGCCAACTGGGGGATGGAACGACCACCCGACGCCTCTCGCCGGTGCAGGTGCAGGGGTTGACGGGCGTCACCGCCATCGCCACGGATAGCAGACACACGGTGGCCCTGCGGCAGGACGGCACCGTCTGGGCCTGGGGCGTCAACTTCTCTGGCCAACTGGGGGATGGAACGCTCACTCAACGCCTCACGCCGGTGCAGGTGCAGGGGTTGACGGGCGTCACCGCCATCGCCGCGGGTGGCGACCACACGGTGGCGCTGAAGCAGGACGGCACCGTCTGGGCCTGGGGGAACAATTCCTCCGGTCAACTGGGGGATGGGACGACCACGCGCCGCCCCACGCCGGTGCAGGTGCCGGGGCTGACAGGCGTCACCGTCGTCGCCGCGGGTGTCTCGCACACGATGGCCGTGGGGCAGGACGGCACCCTCTGGACCTGGGGCAACAACTCCTACGGTCAGCTGGGGGATGGGATGACCACGAACCGCTCCACGCCGGTGCAGGTGCCGGGGCTGACAGGCGTCACCGCCCTCGCCGGGAGCAACTTCGGCACGGTGGCCGTGCGGCAGGACGGCACCGTCTGGGCCTGGGGCTACAACACCTGGGGACAGCTCGGAGATGGGACGACCCTCGCTCGACGCTCGCCGGCACAGGTGCAGGGAATGACGGGCGCCATTGCCATCGCCGTGGGTGATTCCCACGCGGCGACCATGAGACAGGACGGCACCGTCTGGGCCTGGGGGCGCAATTCCTGGGGCCAGCTCGGGGACGGGACGACCACCCAACGCCTCACGCCGGTGCAGGCGCAGGGGGTGTCGGGCGTCACCACCATCGCCGCGGGTATCGAGCACACGGTGGTCTTGAGGCAGGACGGTACCGTCTGGACCTGGGGTCTCAACTCCAACGGTCAGCTGGGGCGCGGCCCGCTCCCCTACAGCGCCATGCCGGTGCAGGTGGAGGAAGTGACGGGCGCTACCGCCATCGCCGCGGGGGATTTCCACACGGTGGCGCTGAAGCAGGACGGCACCGTCTGGGCCTGGGGCGACAACCTCTGGGGGCAGCTCGGGGACGGGACGACCACCCCACGCCTCACGCCGACGCAGGTGCAGGGGGTGACGGAAGTCGTCGCCATCGCCGCGGGCTCCTCACATACCCTGGCCGTGAGACAGGACGGCACTGTCTGGAGCTGGGGCGGCAATACCTACGGCCAGTTGGGGGACGGGACGTCCACTCAGCGCCTCTCGCCGGTGCAGGTGCCGGGGCTGACGGGCGTCACGGCCGTCTCCGCCGGCGAGTCCCACACGGTGGCGCTGAAGCAGGACGGCACCGTCTGGGCCTGGGGGCGCAATTCCTGGGGACAGCTCGGGAATGGGACGACCACGCATCGCACCACGCCGGTGCAGGTGCAGGGGCTGACGGGCGTCACCGCCATCGCCGCGGGCTCGCTCCACACGGTGGCCTTGCGGCAGGACGGCACCGTCTGGGCCTGGGGCTTCAATGATCTCGGCCAGGTGGGGGATGGGACGACCACGCGCCGCCTCACGCCGGTGCAGGTGCAGGGGTTGACGGGCGCCATCGCCATCGCCGCGGGCTCCTTCCACTCCGTGGCCGTGCGGCAGGACGGCACCGTCCAGGCCTGGGGCTACAACCTCTGGGGACAGCTCGGGGATGGGACATTGACGGCCCGCTCCACGCCAGTGCAGGTGCAGGGGCTGACGGAAGTCAGGGCTCTTGCCGCCGGGTATGCCCATACGGTGGCCGTGCGGCAGGACGGCACCCTCTGGGCCTGGGGCAACAACTCCGGTGCGCAGCTGGGCAATGGGACCTCCACGGGCCGCACCACGCCGGTGCAGGTGCAGGGGCTGACGGGCGTCTTCACCCTGGCGGCGGGCCGCTTCCACACGGCGGCCATGAGCCCGGAGGGGGCCGGCTGGGGCTGGGGGCGCAACAACCTCGGCCAGGTGGGGGACGGGACGACCGCTGACCGCTCCAGGCCCGTCAATGTGATGGTCCAGGAAGGGACCTGAACCGCCCTGCCAGCCAGGGCGCACCCGGGCGAAGGCTCCCTCCCTGTGCGGGGAGGGACGCGGAGTTGAAGCGAAGCCAGGACGCCGGACGACCGAGGTCTCCGGAGTCCTGGCTTCTCTTTTTCCGGGCTCCGGGGGCTTCGGGGTACAACGGGCCCCGGTGGCCTCCCGCGCTCGACTCCGATGGACGTTCCTCGTGCTGGTCCTGGCGGCCACGGCCTGCGGGCCGTGCGGCTTCCAGCCAGACCCGGGCGTGAAGGTGGTGGTGCCGTCCATGCCCACCACGCTGGACTGGAGCCACTCGGACCCGGAGAGCTGGGCGAACTATCCCGTCATGCTCGCCACCCAGCGCGGGCTCACCGTGCTGGGGGCGGACTACTCCGTGCAGCCCGGCCTGGCCGAGCGCTGGGAGCGTGTCACCGACGCCCAGGGCCGCGAGGTCTACACCTTCCACCTGCGACAGGACGTGCGCTGGTCGGACGGCTCGCCGCTCACCGCGCGCGACTTCGTCATCGGCTGGCGGCGCGCGCTGCGCGGACGCGAGCGCGGGGAGATGGTGGACCTGGCGGGCGCGGCCGACGCGCTCGCCGCCCAGGAGCGCGGCGCCCCCGAGGCCGAGGTGCGCGCCGCGCTGGAGCGCGTGGGCGTGGAGGCCGTGGACGCGTACACCCTGCGGGTGACGCTGGCCCGGCCCCGTAGCTACTTCCTGGCCCGCGTGGCCAACGTCTACATCTTCTATCCGGCGCCCGCGGCGGACCTGGAGGGCAGGTCCGACGAGGACGTTCGCGACTACTTCGACCGGCCGCGTGACGGGCGCCCGCTGGCACTGGGGCCGTACCGGGTGGAGCGCTGGGACCGTGCCGGCGAGCGCGTGCGGCTGGTCTACAACCCGGCCACCGCCTTTCCTCCGCCGATGCAGCCGGGCGAGACGCCCGCGCCCGTCATCACGCTGATGAAGTCCGAGATTGGCCCGGCGCTGTACGAGCGCGGCCGAGTGGACTTCGTGTTCATGGACAGCGCCGCGTCGCTGCGCATGCGCCGGCCGGAGGACCTGCAGCGCGAGCCGCTGCTGTCCACGTACTTCCTCGCCTTCAACACCGAGCGTCCCCCGCTGAACCGGCCCGAGGTGCGGCGCGCGCTGGCCCGCGCGCTGGACAGGGAGGCGCTGATGGCGGGGCTGCTGCCCGCCGCCCGTACGTCCAACGTGCTGCTGCCACCGGAGCTGCCCGGTGCCGCCACGCCCGAGGAGGCCGCGCGCCTGCCCGGCTACGCCCCCGGGGCCGCGAAGGCCGAGCTGGCCCGCGTGCCTGGATTGGACCGGCCGCTGCGGCTCGTCTACCGGCAGGGCGACGGGTTCCTCCCGGAGGTGGCCATCGCGGAGCGCGTGGCGGCGCAGCTGGCGCGGGTGGGCGTGCAGGTGGTGCTGGATGCACGCTCGGACTTCTCGGCGGAGCTTTCGCGGCGCTCGGCGGAGGGGCCTCGCGTGTATGATTTGTACCTGCGCCGCCTGGGCGGGGACTACGCGCACCCGAACACCTTCTTCACCCTCTTCGAGAAGGAGGGCAACCACCAGACGGGCTGGGAGACGCAGGCCGGCGGTGAGCCCATGGCCCGCTTCGAGCGGCTGCTCGAGGCGGGTGACGGCGAGCCGGACGAGGCGAAGGCGCGCGCGCTGTATGCCCAGGCCCAGGAGGTGCTGGTGGGCGAGCAGGCGGTGATTGCGCCCATCTACCACCCGGACCGCTACTTCCGCGTCCGGACCCGGCTGCGCGGGCTGGACGTGGACCCCTTCAACTTCCTCGCCCTGCGCGCGCTGCGGCTGGCGCCCGCCGAAGACGCCCATGCCGGAGTGACGCCATGAGGCTCGTGACGCAGCGCCTGGCGCGGCAGCTGGTGCTGGTGCCCGTCGTGGCCGTGGCCTCGTACTTCCTCATGGCCTCGCTGCCGCTCACCACGGAGACGGATGCCAAGCGGCAGGTCTCCAAGGAGCTGGCCGCGTCGTACCAGCGCGACCTCGGCATCGGTGAGCCGCTGGGCTTCCTGCGTCCCTGGGAGAAGCTCTTCCGCGGCGAGCGGCTGGGCACCAGCGCGCAGGGCATCACCGGTGATGAGCTGCTGCTGAAGCTCTCCGGCAGCGTGGGCGTGGGGCTGATGGCACTGCCGCTCGCGCTGGCGTGGGCGCTGGGCTTCGCGCTGCTGCGCACGCGGTGGCGGCGGGGGAAGTGGGCGGCACTGGGGGACGTGGTGCCGGCGGTGGCCTTCGGCACGCCTGTCTTCATTCCCGCGCTGCTGCTGGCTCCCGCCGTGGTGGAGCGCGGGCACATGCTGCCGGAGCTGTGCGCGGCGCTCTGCACCTCGGTGTGGCCCGGCATCTTCCTGGGCACGCTGGTGGGGGACTCGCTGGAGACGGAGCTGTCTCGCGACTACGTGCGCACCGCGCTGGGCAAGGGCCTGGCCTACGGCACGGTGCTCCGCCGCCATGTGCTGCCCAACGTGTGGCCCGCGATGCTCGACGCCGTGGGGCCGGTGGCCACGTCGCTGCTCGCCGGCTCGTTCGCCGCGGAGCGCGTCTTCGGCCTGCCGTACTTCGGCCAGCTCTACGTGCTGGCGGTGCTCAACAAGCAGGTGGCCGTCGTCGTGGTGGCCACCACCACCTTCGCTTCGCTGCTCGTCCTCGTGAGCCTCGCGGTCGAGGTGCTTCGCTACGCGGTGGACCCGCGCTCGCGGGAGGCCACGGCATGAGCCGCGTTCCCTCGCGGGCCCGCTTCGGTCTGGCGCTGCTCATCGGCCTGGGCGTGCTCAGCCTCGTCGCGGGACGACTGTTCCCGGAGGCGCTCGCCAGCACCTGCCCGCTGGGCATGGACCCGACGCGGCCGGACCGCACGGTGTGCGAGCTGGCCTTCGGTGGGCTCTGGGTGTCGCTCGCCGTGGGGCTCGCGGCGGGCGCGCTGTCCACGCTCATCGGCCTCGCCGTGGCCGCGGTGGCGCGCCTCTCCGGGGGTACCGTGGAGCAGGCCCTGCTGCGCGCGGTGGACGCCGTCTTCGCGCTGCCGGACGTGCTGGTCGTCATGGTGCTCCAGCTCGCGGGCCAGTCCCTGTCGGACGCGGGAGCGGGCGGAGGACTCGGCCCCTTCGGGCTCATGGTCGCCTCGCTGGCGTTGGTCGGCTGGGCGGGCCCGGCGCGCATGTTCCGCAACCGGCTGGCCACCCTGGAGTCACAGGAGTACGTCGCGGCCGCCCGGGCGCTCGGCGGGGGAGGGGTCCACCTGTTGCGCGTCCACCTGTGGCCCGCGCTGCGCCCCTTCGCGCTGGCCGTGTTCCTCAGCCGCCTGCCCGCCGCCATCCTCACCGAGTCCACCGTGAGCTTCTTCGGCATCGCCCGCATGGAGCCCATGTCCCTGGGCCGCTACCTGGGCACCAGCTACGCGGCCCTCATCTATGAAGGCGGCGGACGCGTGGTGCTGCCCGCCTGGGCGCTGCTGGTGCTGCTGGTGCTCGGTGCCTCGCTTGCTTCCCAGGCGCTCTCGGCGAGCCCTCGCCGCGCCGGCTGAGGGAGGTCGCAGGGGTGGGATAGGCACCTGCTCCCGTGGAATTCCCAACGTTGGGGGGTGGGTTTCCATCACACGGAAACCTTTTGCCCACCGGTGCACTCATGTCCCTGCCTACCGTCGAAGAGCTGCCCATCTCCACCGGCCACGACTCGAACGAGCGCACCACGCGCAGCGACGACCTGAAGCTCGAGCCCGCGCGCGGCGCGGTGCTCGTCGTCGAGGATGATCCGACGCACCGGGAAATCCTCGTGGAGATGCTCGCGGGCTGGGGCTACGAGCCGCTCCCCGTGGGCAGCGCGGAGGAGGCGGAGTTCGCCGTGCGCAACAAGCGCATGGACGCCGCCGTCGTCGACGTCTTCCTGCCCGGCCGCAGCGGCGCCACCCTCATGTCCAAGCTGCGCGAGCGCTTCCCCCAGGCGGTGCTCATCGGCGTGAGCGCCATGAGCGACGCGGCCATGGCGCGCAAGTGCAAGGGCCTGGGCGCGGACCTCTTCATCGGCAAGCCCTTGAGCCCCGAGAAGCTCGCCGAGGCGCTCCAGTCCAGGCACACGAGCTGGCACTGATGTCGCCCGCGTGTCGCGGGAGTGGACGGCCCGGAACCCGGGCAACGGGTTCCGGTTGCGCCGTCCCCGCGAACGGTTGATGCTCCTTCCGTGAAGAACCTCGCTCCCGGACTTCTGCTGGCCATGCCCCAGCTCGGGGACCCGAACTTCTACCGCTCGGTCATCTTGATGATCGAGCACGGAGAGACGGGCTCCATGGGGCTCGTCATCAACCGGGGGGCCCCCCTCACACTGGGTGAGCTGGCGCGCGGCCAGAACATGGGCATCGCCTCGGCGCGGACGGAACAGCCCGTCTTCGTGGGCGGCCCCGTGGAGCCGCAGCGCGGCTTCGTCCTGCACGAGGACCCGGAGCAGTCCGAGAAGCACGCGGTGCTGCCCGGCCTGTTCCTGAGCGTCACGCTGGACGCGCTGGGGCCGCTGTTGGAGAACCCCTCGCCGCGCCTGCGCTTCTGCCTGGGCTACGCGGGCTGGGGGCCCAAGCAGCTGGAGAGCGAGATTGCCGCCGGCTCCTGGCTCTTCGCCGAGGCGACCGCCGAGGCGGTGCTGGGCCTGGAGCCCGCGAAACTGTGGGAAACCACGTTGCGTGGCATGGGCGTGGACCCGGCCATGCTGGTGATGGGAAGGGGGATGAACTGATGCTCGATGCCGACTTCGTCCGGACCCGCATCCTGGAAGCCCTGCCGGGCTCCGAGGTGGAGGTTAGAGATACCACCGGGACGGGAGACCACTTCGAGGCGCGGGTGGTGAGCCCCGCCTTTGCTGGCAAACCCATGGTGCAGCAGCACCAACTCGTCTATGCGCCCCTGCAGCAGTGGCTGAAGTCGGGCGAGCTGCACGCCCTCGCGCTGAAGACCTATTCGCCCGAGCAGTGGCAGAAGCTCGGGCAACGCTAGAAGGAGACGCTGTCGATGACCCCTGAGCTCAAGGCCCGGCTGGAGAAGGAAACCCAGTCGCACAAAATCGTCCTGTTCATGAAGGGCAACGCCCTCTTCCCGCAGTGCGGCTTCTCCGCGCGGGCGCTGCAGCTTCTGCAGCCCTACGGCGAGGTCCACACGGTGGACGTGCTGGCGGACCCCGAGGTGCGCCAGGGCATCAAGGACCTCACGAACTGGCCCACCATTCCGCAGATCTTCATCAACGGGCAGTTCGTCGGCGGCTCCGACATCCTCATGGAGCTGGCCGAGCGCGGTGAGCTGGCGGACCTGGTCGCCGGCAAGTCCCCGGCCTGATTCAGGCGCTCGGGGCCTCGGGGGGGAGGGGGAGACCGACTCCCCCCGGAGCGGCTAGACTGGTACGCCGCTGCCCCGAGGAACCGCCGTGGTCACCGCAACACAGCCCAACAATCCCGAGAAGCAGGACGACACCGTCGAAGCGCCGGGAGCCCCGGTCGCCTCCGGGAACGTCCCCGTCGCCGATACCCACGCCGCCGTCGCGCTGAAGGACACCGCGCTCCCGGCCACCGCCCCGAATGTGGTGGTGGACCCGGACGACCTGGTGGCCACGCAGAAGACGCCCACGCTCATGGAGAAGGTGCAGGAGTTCCGCACCCGCCACGAGAAGTGGGAGATGGCGGCCTTCTTCTTCGGCGGCTTCATCTACGACATCGTCTCGCTCAGCCGCATCGACGACACGCTGACGCAGGTGCAGAGCTTCGCGTACCTCCTCATCCTGACCTCGCTGCTGCTCCTGGAGCAGCGCTTCCCCGAGGGCACGGAGCCGCCGAAGCTGCTGGCGAAGGTGTGGCGCTGGCGCGAGGACGCGGTGCACTTCTTCTTCGGAAGCCTGCTCAGCGTCTTCATGCTGATTCTGTTCAAGGCCACGTCGGGCTTCACGCCCTACCTGTTCGTGGTGGGCCTCTTCGCGCTGCTGGTGGCCAACGAGCTGCCGCGCTTCCGGCAGGTGGGCCCCGTCATCCGCGTGGTGCTGCTCAGCCTGTGCGTGACGCTGTACTTCGCGTGCCTGCTGCCCGTGGTCTTCGGCCGGATGGGCTTCTGGGTGTTCCTGCTGGCGGTGGCCCTGGGCTGCGCGAGCGTCTTCGGGTTGATGCGCCTGATTGAGCGCTGGCGCCCGGACGTGGAGTTCCTCGTCCGCAACGTGGCCATCCCCGGCTTCGGCGTGCAGGGCGTGCTGCTGGTGCTCTACCTGGTGGGCGTGATTCCGCCGGTGCCGGTGGCCGTGCAGTTCGCGGACATCTACCACAAGGTGGAGCGGGTCAGCCCCGGCGTGTACCAGCTGTCCTCGGTGGACGACTCCGTCTGGTTCAAGCCGTGGACGTGGTTCGGCCCGGACTTCCAGCTGCAGCCGGGAGACAAGCCCTACTACTTCTTCCGCATCTTCGCGCCCAACGGCTTCGCGCCCTACAAGGTCCGCGTGCGCTGGTACTACGACCACCCCGACAAGGGCTGGACGACGTCCGGCAGCGGCTGGATGGCCAGCGTGAGCAGCAACGGGACGGAAGGCGGCTACCGCTCCTTCGCGACGACGTCCAACCTGAAGCCCGGCGACTGGCGCGTGGTGATGGAGACGGAGGACGGGCACGAAATCCACCGCCTCAACTTCTCGGTGGCCCCGGACGCGCGCACCGAGCCGCGTCAGTACAAGCTGGAGTACTCCACCCTCAAGGTGCTGAAGCCGCTGTCCCAGGAGGACTGGGAGAAGACGCGCAAGACGGCCGCGCCGAAGGCCGGGACTCCCGCGCCCGCGCCAGGCGCGCCAGGCACGGCGCCCGGCGAAACGGTGCCGCAGGGCGCTGGGACGGCGCAGTAGCCCGGGGCTCCGGGCCCGGTGGACACCGGGCCCGGCTGGGGCGGCGCGTCCGCCTGCGAGGTGGGGCGAGCCGCCTACTTCTTCGCGGCCTTCCACACGGACTTCATCCACGCCTCCACGTCCTTCGCGGTGCGGGGAATCTTCCCGGAGAGGACCTTGCAGCCGCGCGCGGTGACGACGACGTCGTCCTCAATCCGCACGCCGATGCCGCGGTAGCGCCTGGGCACGGTGAGGTCGTCCGTCTGGAAGTACAGGCCGGGCTCCACCGTCAGCACCATGCCGGGCTGGAGCTTGCCGTACTTGTACGCCTCCTGCCGCGCCTGGGCGCAGTCGTGCACGTCCAGGCCCAGCATGTGGCTGACGTTGTGCAGCGAGTAGCGCTTGTAGAACTGGTGCTCGTCCTTGAGCGCCTCCTCGGCGCTCTCCAGGATGCCGAGCGACTCCAGGCCCTTCGCCAGCACGCGCATGGCCACGCGGTTGGGCTCCATGAAGTCGTTGCCCGGCTTCACCGCGGCGATGGCCTGGTCCTGCGCCTCCAGCACCAGCTCGTAGATTTCGCGCTGCTCCTTCGAGAACCTCCCGGACAGGGGCAGGGTGCGGGTGATGTCCGCCGTGTAGAGCGTGTGGCCCTCCACGCCCGCGTCCAGCAGGAGCAAGTCTCCGGGGACGAGCGGCCCGTCATTGCGCGTCCAGTGCAGCACGCACGCGTGCGAGCCGCTGGCGGCGATGGTGCCGTAGCCCACGTCGTTGCCCTCCACGCGGGCGCGCAGGTTGAAGATGCCTTCCACGTAGCGCTCCGTCTTCGCCGTCTTCAGGCCGCGGATGACGTCCTCGAAGCCGCGCTGGGTGGAGTCGATGGAGGCCTGCAGCTCGCGCAGCTCCTGCGCGTCCTTGAGCAGCCGCATCTCGGAGAGGGCCTGGGCCAGGGCCTTGTCGCGCTCCGCGCCCTCGGGAATCGCCGAGTCCACCTTGGGGGAGAAGTTGCGCAGCACGCGCGTGGGCCGGCTGACGGCGCCGTGCAGGCCGGCGAGGTAGTCCTTCAGCCCGTCGAGGCCGCGCGCCTCGTCCACGCCGAAGCGGGCCTGGCTCTCCTTCACGCCCAGGCGCGGGCCCACCCACAGCTCGCCCTTCACGCGGTCCGTGAAGAAGGTGGAGTCACTGCGGCCCGGGTTGGGCTCCACGAAGAGGACGTCGGTGTGGCCGCCGCCCTCCTTCGGCTGGAGGACGAGGACGCAGTCCGGCTCGGTGTTGCCGGTGAGGTAGTAGAAGTCGGTGCCCGGCCGGAAGCGGTAGTAGGTGTCGTTGGCGCGCACCTTCTCGTGGCCGGTGGGGATGATGAGCGTCTCACCGGGGAACAGCTTGGAGAGGGCGCGGCGGCGGGCGCGGAAGGCGTCGGCGTTCTTCAGCTTGGGTGGCAGCTTCTTCGCGCTCGGCTTCCAGCGCTTCACCATGAAGTCGAGCAGGGCCGGCGGCGGCACCGTGTCGTGGCCGGCGGGCTTCGCGGACGAGGCCTGGGGGGCCTGCGGCTCCGAGGTGACGAGGGACTGCTGTTCACCCACGGCGGGCTGCGCGGTGCCGTCGGCGGCGGGGGCGGGGGCGGAAGGATTGGACGTGGCCATGGCGTGTGACTCTTCAACAGCGCCCGGCAGCCCTTCAAGCCCGAGATGACTCCTGACGCGGGGCAGTGTCCTCTCGCAGAAGGGCCACCTGCCCCAGGAGGACGGGGACGGCCGTCTCCACCCGGAGGATTCGGGGGCCCAGGGAGAAGGGGCGGAAGCCATGGGCCTCGAGGAGGTCCGCCTCGAAGGGGACCCAGCCGCCGTCGGGGCCGATGGCCAGCACCACCCGCTCGGCCGTGTCCGCTCCGGCCGCGCGCAGGGGCTGCCTCGCGGGCGGGTGGGGGAGCAGCCGGACGGCGTCCGGGCCGAAGAGGGTGTCCGCTTCGTCCTCGACGAAGGGGCGGAAGCGCTCGCGGATGAGGACCTCCGGCAGGTGCGTGTCCCGGGCCTGCTCCAGGCCCTGGAGGAGCAGCTCTCGGACGAAGGCCTCGTCCAGCACCTTGGAGTCGAAGTAGCTCTTCTCCACGCGGGCCGCGTTGACCAGCACCACGCGGTCCACGCCGAGCGAGGCCACCGCGGGGAGCACCTTCTTGAGGGCCTTGGGGCGGGGGATGGCGAGCAGCAGGTCCACGCCCGCCCGGGGGGGCGGCGGGTCGGTGAGGGAGACGCGCAGGTGCAGGACGCCGGCGCTGTTCTCCAGCACCTCGCCAGTGCCGGTGAGTCCGCCCAGGCGGCCCACGCGCAGGGACTCGCCGGGCTCGGCGCGCAGCACCTCGCGGGCGTGCTGGGCGCGGCGTCCGGTGAGCCGGGCGGTGCCGTCCGGGAGGAAGTCCTCGTCGAAGAGCAGGAGCAGATTCACGGGGGCCTCTGTACCCCGTCCGCCGGGGGCGTGGTGGGACATCCTGGCCGGGGCGTCGCCAGGGCGCCGCCAGAGCGTCGCCAGGGCCTGAGAGCGCGGGCGCCGTGGGGACGACTGCCTCCCCGGTCGGCCTCCGCGCGGCCTGTCGGCAGTGCTTGCCCCTCTCCGGGGCGTACCGTAAACGCTGACTGTGCGTAACCTGTGCCTTCGCTGCCGCCGTCCCGAGAGTACCTGCTACTGCGCGCAACTGCCGCCCCCGCTGGAGACCCGGACCCGCGTCGTCTTCCTCCAGCATCCGCGTGAGCGGCGCGTGGCCATCGGTACGGCGCGCATGGCCCGCCTGGCGCTGCGCAACGCCGAATTGCACGAGGGTGTGGACTTCACCGGCCACGCGCGGCTGGAGCAGCTCGCGGCGAAGCCGGAGTCGGTGGCCGTGCTCTTCCCGGGCGACAACGCCATCACGGTGGAGGAGGCCAGCCGGAATCCGCCGGAGACCATCATCGTCGTGGACGGCACCTGGCCCCAGGCGAAGAAGGTCGTCTCGCGAAACCCGCTGCTCGCCAGCCTGCCGCGCATCAGCTTCGTGCCCCGCCGGCCGAGCAACTACCGCATCCGCGCCGAGCCCGCCGACCACTGCGTGTCCACCATCGAGGCCGTGGTGGAGATGCTGGGCATCCTGGAGGGAGCGCCGGAGCGCTTCGACACCATGCTCAAGGCCTTCGAGTACATGGTGGACACGCAGCTGGAGCGGCAGTCGGCGCGGACGTCGCCGAACCGCCGCCGCATCTACTTCGGGCCGTGGCGTCCGCCGCTGGAGCTGCGCACGCTGGCCGACCGCTTCGAGAACCTCGTCGTCTTCTACGGCGAGGCCAACGCACACCCGACCGGAACGAACATTCCTTCCGAGCTGGTCCACGCGGTGGCCTGCCGCCCGGCCACGGGAGAGCGCTTCGAGGCCGTCATCGCCCCCGAGCAGCCGCTGGCGCGCAGCACACCGCTGCATGTGGAGCTGCCCGAGGAGGTGCTGTTCGCGGGAGAGCCGCGTGCGCAGGCGCTGGCGCGGTTCGAGGCGTTCCTCCGGCCCGATGACGAGCTGGCCGTGTGGACCACCTTCGCGCTGGACTTGCTGTGGGAGGGAGGCGTCACCCGGCGGCCGGCGAGCAACGTGCGGCTGGCCACGGCGCGCGCGCTGAAGGGCAAGGCGGGCGGGGTGGAGCAGGCCATGGAGTTGCTGCGCGGACCTGCCGTGCCCGAGTGGGCCCCCGGCCGCGCGGGCCGGCGCATCCGCGCGCTCGAGTCCGTGGTGCGCGAGCTGGTGGCGCGTGGGAATGCCACGGAGCCGCCGCAGAAGCTGCCGCGCACGGGCTCGGACGGCTGAAGCGGCGGGCTCGGGGCCTTCAGGGCGCGCCGAGCCGGCGTACTTCTCAGGGCAGCCGCCCCGTGCGGCCTGCCGGATTCATCGGCCCGGTGGGAAGCCGCTGCGGGACTGTCGGCGGGTCCATCCGGGGAGCGTGCTGCGGGTGCTTCTGGGCCAGGCACCGTGCTCGAAGCTGGCGCGCCTGGTCGCGGTGGTCCGCGCGGGGACTTCGCTGGGCAATCTCCGCCAGGCCCACCAGGAAGCTCTCGCACTTGCGTGGGTTCATCTGGAGCCGCGCGTACCCCAGGAAGCGCTCGTCCGCGTCGTGCGACAGCAGCGCCATGGGAATCAGCGGCTCCTTCTTCTTCTTCTCCTTCGCGGGCCGCTCCGCCACGGCGGTGGGGGGAGGCGGGGCAGGGGGCTCATCCAGCTTCGGGGGCAGCTGCTCCGTCACGGACTTCGCGGGGTAGGGCGCGAACTCCTGGTCGGGGTCCGCTCCGGGCAGCACCCCACCCGTGGTCGGGGCCACCTCGGCCACCACCTGCGGGCTCGCCGGGATTTCCTCCGGCAGTGGGGCCTGCTCCTTCGGTGCGGACTCCTTGCTCTCGGGGCGTTTCACCTGCGGCCGCGTCTCCCGCATGGCCACCACCGGCTTGTCCGTGGCCGGCGCTGCGGGGGCGCGCAGTTCCGCGAAGGCCCGCTGGTCGGGCTCCGAGAGCGGCTCGTGCCTCAGGGTCCGCTTCCGCGAATCCAGCTCCACCCGCTCGCCCGCGCCCACCAGTCGCGGAGCCTGGCCCTCCACTTCCACACGCACGCGCCCTTCCGCCACGGCCACCGCCGCGCCGTGCTCCGTGTGCTCCACCGTGAAGACGGTGCCCACCACGGAGACGCGCAGGCCCGCCGCCTCCACCAGGAAGCCCTCCCGCTGCGCATGCGACGCCTGCACCGACAGCCTGCCCCGTCGCACCGTGAGATGGACGTCGCGCGCCTCCGCTCGGGACAGCTCCACCTCCGAGCCGGCGGACAGCCGCACCCGGCTCGCGTCCGGCAGCCGCAACATCGCCGTGGCGCGCGCGGGCGTCCGAACCGCCACCCCCGAGCGCAGCTTCGTGCCCGCCTGGAGCGTCTGCTCCGCGCCACCCGCCTCGCGCACCACCGCGCCCGAGGTGCTTTCCGCCTGCGCCGTGTCGAGGGTGCCAGTGCCTTCGCGAGGCAGCTCCGCGAGGGCTCCGTCTCCTTCGTGCACCGTCCCGGATGCGCCTGGCGCACCGTCACCCGCGGGCACCGCGGTACCCGGGGCGCTGTCACCGTCGCGCACCGTGCCCGGAGCACCGTCACCGTCGCGCACCGCCACCGTCGTGACTGGCGCCACTTCCGGCGTCCGCAACATCCAGAATCCCAGCATCGCCGCGCAGGCCCCCGCGAGCACCACGGCCCACGGGAGCCGGGACCTCGACGTGGCCACGGCACCGGGCCGCCAGGACCCGGAGGCAGGCGTCACCCGCTTCGCCGCCGCTTCACGCAGCCTCGCCCACGGCCCCAGGGACCCGGCCGCCGCCTGTCGCTCCGCCGCGGCCCGAAGCCCCGCGTCCACCACCTCCCAGCGCACGTCCGGCGTCACCTCGCGCGCCGCGTGCAGCGCCGCGCGGGACTGCTTCACCCGCTCCAGCTCCGCCGCGCACGCCGCGCACCCGCCCACGTGCGCCTCCACGCGCGAGCGCTCCGCCGCATCCAGCTCCCCCGCGTCCAGCGCCCACAGCGCCTGGACCTCATGGCCGGCCATGGGGACCTCCAGGGCGGGTGACGAGCAGTCGCTGCATGGCCTCGTTGAACTCCAGTCTCGCGTGGTGCAGGCGGCTGCGGACGGTGTTGGGCGAGCTTCCCACGGCCTCGGCAATCTCGTCCGGGCTCATGCCGCACAGCTCGTAGTAGACGAAGACGATGCGCTTCTTCGGCTTCAGCCGCTCCAGCGCCACCTCCACCAGCCGGGCCGCCTGGCGCCGGGCCGCGGCGCGCTCCGGGTCCTCCCCCTGCGCCTCCTGCTCCGGCGGCTCCGCGAACGAGTCCTCCGGCCGCCGCCGCTTCCAGCGCAGATGCGACAGCGCGACGTTGGAGCACACCCGGTAGAAGAAGGTCCGGAAGCGCGACTCGCCCCGGTAGCCCTTCACCGCCGTCAGCAGCCGCAGGTACGTCTCCTGGAGCAGGTCCTCCACCTCCACCCGGTTGCCCACCAGGTGCCGCAGCGTCCGCGCCGCGTCCAACCGCGTGAGCTGGTAGAGCTGCTCGAAGGCGGCGAGGTCTCCCTCCTGCAACCGGCGAACCAGCACCTGGAGCCGGGCCTCGTCCGCGCTCACCGGCGTGGGCACATCGTTCGCGAGGCGCTCGGCGGGCGCGCTGACTTCCGCCAGTGAACGAGTTCCTCTGAACAACACCGGAGGCGCTCCCTCGGGGGCAGGCAACGGTTCTGCGCCCTTCATGAGCACGCCGTTGCCGATGTGAATGGTCCAGGCCAGCACAGACTACCTCCGTACTGACTGGGTCGCCGCTCCCAACGTGGGCGATCAAAATTATTCTTTGATCAGCCGTACCGCCCCCGGCGTCATACGCGCCTGAACCCGGACAACCCACCCGGTGGCCGGACCGGTCCCCCAGCTTTCTCGGAGTATCTACTCATGAGGAATACCCCCGCGCGCAGCGTGCTGCTGTCGCTTGTGCTGTTGCTTGGATCGGCCCTACCGGGCTGCATCATCCACGAGAACGAAGATTGGTACGACGACGAGTACACCTACTGCTCCACCGACTCTGACTGTGGCAGCGGTGAGACCTGTCGCGACAACTGCTGTTACGAGCTGCCGCCCGGCTCGACGAGCTGCTCCAACTCCCGTGACTGCGACCGCGGCGAGGTGTGCGTCAACGCCGTCTGCTACACGCCCTGCGTGCGTGACGCGGACTGCAGCTCGGGGCTGAAGTGCTCCAACCACTTCTGCTCCCCCAGCTCCACCCAGGATGGCGGGACGCGGCCGGACAGCGGAACGGATGGCGGGACGCGGCCGGACGGCGGCACGCGCCCGGACGGTGGCTCCGACGGAGGAACGCCCTCGGACGCTGGCACGACGTGCCGGCTGAACGTGGACTGCGGGACGGGCAACTACTGCATCAACAACCAGTGCTTCCCCGGCTGCACGCGGGACTCGCAGTGCCCCGCCACGGACGCGTGTGTCTCCGGCGTGTGCCGCGCGCGCCCGCCGGACCCGAACGCGTGCACCTCCGGCTACCAGTGCCAGGACGGGAAGGACTGCGTGGACGGCCAGTGCCGCGCGTCGTGTGACTCCACCACCGAGTGCCCGACCGACTACGCGTGCCACATCGGCTACTGCATGCCCATTCCCAACGGGGGCGAGTGCCGCGCCAACTGCGAATGCCCCTCCGGCCAGGTCTGCACCAGCGGGCAGTGCAAGTCGCCGCAGCCGGACCCGGGCCAGTCCTGCGTGGCCACGTGTGACTGCCCCTCCGGCCAGGTCTGCACCAGCGGCTACTGCAAGTCGCCCACGCCGCCGCCCCCGCCTCCGGACGCGGGCACCGGCCCCGCGTGCACGGCCAACTGCGACTGCCCCTCCGGCCAGGTCTGCAGCAGTGGCTACTGCAAGTCGCCCACGCCGCCGCCCCCGACGGACGCGGGCACCTCGCCGGTGTGCCGCGCCAACTGCGAATGCCCCGCGGGCAACGTGTGCAACAACGGCCTGTGCAAGCCCGTGAATCAGGGCAGCGGCAACTCGTGCGTCGCCAACTGCGAGTGCCCCGCCGGCGAGCGCTGCATCGACAGCGTCTGCTGGCTGTAGCCCGGCCTCCGGTGGAGAGGGTGGCCCCTTCAGCTCAGGGGGCCACCATCCGCCAGCACCGGTGGATTTCCTTCCGCTGGAAGTCCTCGGGGATGGAGCCGGGGGTGATTTCCTCCACGTCCAGGCCCCGCGCGGCCGCGTCGCTGAGCTCGAAGCCGAGGAAGTTGGTGGAGAAGTAGAGGACGCCGCCGGGCGCGAGCAGCGCCCGGATGGCGGCCAGGAGGCGCGGGTGGTCCCGCTGCACGTTGAAGCTGCCGGACATCTTCTTCGACGTGGAGAAGGACGGCGGGTCGCACACCACCAGGTCGTAGCGCTCCGGCTCGTCCGCCTGGGCCTCCACCCACGCCTTCGCGTCCGCGCGCACCAGCACGTGCCGCGCATCCGCGAGCCCGTTCAGGTCCAGGTTGGCCTCGGCCCAGTCGAGGTACGTGTTGGACAGGTCCACCGTCGTGGTGCTCGCGGCGCCTCCCGCGGCGGCGTACACGGTGAAGGCCCCGGTGTACGCGAAGAGGTTGAGGAAGCGCTTGCCCCTGGCCTCCTCTCGCACGCGCGCGCGGGTGTTGCGGTGGTCCATGAAGAGGCCGGTGTCGAGGTAGTCGCCGAGGTTGACCCAGAACTTCAGGCCCTGCTCCTCCACGACGATGCGGCTGCCGCCCTGGCCCACCCGGCCGTACTGCGAGCGGCCCCAGGGCTGGGGCGTGTGCGTCTTCACGAAGATGCGCTCGGGCGGGACGCCGAGCACCTCCGTCACCGCGGCGAGGACTTCCTCCCGCTGGGACTCGGCGGTGCCGGACTTGAGGGCGCGGCGGCGGGGGTATTCCACCACGTGCGCGCAGTCGCCGTAGAGGTCGATGGCGTAGGGGTACTCGGGAATGTCCCTGTCGTAGACGCGGAAGGCCGTCAGCCCCTGCGCGCGGGCCCACTTGCGGAAGCGCTTCGAGCCCTTGCGCAGCCGGTTGGCGAACATACCCACCGGGTCGGTTGCCCCTTGCGCGCCGTGGTTACCTTCTGAATCAGCCATGCCCAAGCGTCCTCCCGTCCAGACCGCGGCTCCCCTCATCCCCGAGTCCCCGACGTACGACAAGCTCCGAAAGGCGGCCTCGGGCTGCCAGTCGTGCCCCCTGTGGAAGACGGGCACGCAGACCGTCTTCGGCGAGCCCGCCGGCAGGCCCCGCCCCGGCCCCCGCGTCATGCTGGTGGGGGAGCAGCCGGGAGACCAGGAGGACCGGGCGGGGAAGCCCTTCGTGGGCCCGTCCGGCCGGCTGCTGGACGAGGCGCTGGAGGCGGCCGGCATCGACCGCTCGCAGGTGTACGTCACCAATACGGTGAAGCACTTCAAGTGGACCGGCCAGGGCAAGCGCCGCATCCACGCGAAGCCGAACACGACGGAGGTCCGGGCCTGCCTGCCCTGGCTGGAGGCGGAGATTCGCGTGTTCCGCCCGGACGTCATCGTCTGCCTCGGCGCCACCGCGGCGCAGGCGCTCCTGGGCAGGGACTTCCGGGTGACGCAGTCGCGCGGCCGGCCCATGCCGTCGGACCATGCGCGCGTGGTGGTGGCCACGGTGCATCCGTCGTCGATTCTGCGCGCGCCGGACCCGGAGGCGCGCGAGGCGCAGCTCGAGGCGTTCATCGACGATTTGCGCACGGTGGCACGGCTCATCCAGGGCCGTGGCGCGCAAGCCGGGGAGGGCGCGCACGCGCCGATGTGAGCGGGCGTGCGATGTCTTCTCTGAATATCGAGCCCTCCGGGGTAGTCTTCGTCCGCGAACGAACCCCGCACCGGAGGATCTCCGAATGACTGCAAGCCGTTGGTTGGGACTGGCCACGCTGACCATGCTGTTCGCCTCGAGCGCCCTGGCGGAGGACGCGAAGGCGGACGCCGCGAGCCCCGTGGGCCGCTGGACGACCATCGATGACGAGACGAAGAAGCCGAAGTCCGTCATCGCCATCTACGAGGAGAACGGGAAGCTCTTCGGCAAGATCGAGAAGCTCTTCCGCGAGCCGAAGGAAGACCAGAACCCCGTCTGCGACAAGTGCGAGGGGACGCTGAAGAACCAGCCCATTCTCGGCATGGTCATCCTGCAGAACCTCAAGAAGGACGACGACGAGTGGACCGGCGGCACCATCATGGACCCGGCCAACGGCAAGACCTACAAGTGCAAGATTGCCGTCGAGGACGGGGGCAAGAAGCTGAAGGTCCGCGGCTTCGTTGGCATCTCCGCGTTCGGCCGCACGCAGCACTGGGTCCGCGCGGAGTAGGCCGGACCGGGACGGGCGGCTCCTCACCCTTCGCCTGACGCTCGAGGGAAGGGGGCGAGCCGCGGCTGCGTCGGACGCTGGACGCACTCCGGGAGGTGCGCGGGCGGGTGGCTGGTGCCCGCCTCGCGCCTGACCGAGACTCCCGGGCCATGAGCGTGCGCATCGCGAAGAACGGGCCCGTCACCACCGTCGTCCTCTCCCGCCCCGAGGTGCGCAACGCGGTGGACGGTGCCACCGCGCAGGAGCTCGTGGCCGCCTTCCGTGCCTTCGATGCGGACCCGGACTCGCGCGTGGGCGTGTTCCACGGCGAGGGCGGTACCTTCTGCGCGGGCGCGGACCTCAAGGCCATCTCGGAAGGGCAATTGCCCCGGCTCGCCCCGGACGGCGACGGGCCCATGGGGCCCTCGCGCATGCGGCTGGGCAAGCCCGTCATCGCGGCCATCGCCGGCCATGCGGTGGCGGGGGGCCTGGAGCTGGCCCTGTGGTGCGACTTGCGCGTGGCGGAGGAGGACGCGGTGCTCGGCGTCTTCTGCCGGCGCTGGGGTGTACCGCTCATCGACGGCGGAACTGTGCGCCTCCCCCGGCTCATCGGCCTGTCCCGGGCCATGGACCTCATCCTCACCGGCCGCCCCGTGTCCGCCCAGGAGGCGCTGGCCATGGGGCTGGTCAACCGCGTGGTGCCGAAGGGCCAGGCCCGGCAGGCCGCCGAGGCGCTGGCCCGTGAGGTCGCCGCCTTCCCCCAGGCGTGCATGAATGCCGACCGGGCCTCGGCCTACGAGCAGGCGGGCCTGGGCCTGGAGGAAGCACTGCGTCAGGAGTTCGAGCGCGGCGTGAAGGTGCTGGACTCCGAGTCCATCCCCGGCGCCACCCGCTTCGCCCGGGGGGCGGGTCGGCACGGGACGTTCGAGTAGGCCGAGCAGGCCCGGTGAGCGGGTCAGCGGCGCTCCTGGTGCGTGGCCGGGAGGGCTGTGTTAGTTCCCCGCCCATGCGCTTCGACACGCTTGCCATTCATGCCGGCCAGGAGCCGGACCCCACGACGGGCGCCATCATGACGCCCGTGTACCTGACCTCCACCTACGTCCAGGACGGGCCCGGAGAGCACAAGGGCTACGAGTACAGCCGGACGCAGAACCCCACGCGCAAGGCGCTCCAGGACTGCCTCGCCGCGCTGGAGGGCGCGAAGTACGGCGCCGCCTTCGCCTCCGGCCTCGCGGGCACGGACATGCTGATGCACATGCTGGACGCGGGCGACCACGTCGTCGTGTCCGATGACGTGTACGGCGGCACCTTCCGCATCTTCGACAAGGTCTTCAAGCGCTCGGGCCTCAACTTCTCCTTCGTGGACCTCTCCAAGCCGGAGAGCTTCGAGGCGGCGATTACGCCGAAGACGAAGATGGTGTGGGTGGAGTCCCCCACCAACCCGATGCTCAAGCTCATCGACCTGGCGCGCATCGCCGAGGTGGCGAAGAAGCGGAACATCCTCTCCGTCGCGGACAACACCTTCATGACGCCGTACTTCCAGCGCCCGCTGGACCTCGGCTTCGACGTGGTGGCGCACTCCACCACCAAGTACCTCAACGGCCACAGCGACGTGGTGGGCGGCTTCGTCTGCACCAGCCGCGATGACGTCGCCGAGCGGATGTACTTCCTCCAGAACGCGGTGGGCGGCGTGTCCGGCGCCTTCGACAGCTTCCTGGTGCTGCGCGGCGTGAAGACGCTGCACGTGCGCATGGACCGCCACGCGCACAACGCGATGAAGGTGTCGCAGTTCCTCGCCACGCACCCGAAGGTGAAGAAGGTGACGTACCCGGGCCTGGAGACGCACCCGCAGCACCAGCTCGCGCGCCAGCAGATGAAGGGCTTCGGCGGCATGCTGACCTTCGACATCCACGGTGGCCTGGAGGCCGCGCGCACCTTCCTCAAGACGGTGAAGGTCTTCGCCTGCGCCGAGTCGCTCGGTGGCGTGGAGTCGCTCATCGAGCACCCCGCCATCATGACCCACGCCTCCATCCCGAAGGAGACGCGCGAGAAGCTCGGCATCGCCGACGGCTTCATCCGCCTGTCCGTGGGCATCGAGGACGCGCAGGACCTGTGCGACGACCTCGCCCAGGCGCTCGACACGGTGAAGTAGGCCGCCCGGTCTCCAGCGCACCAGGCCACCCAGGGCCTCCCCGCTCCCCCACCTGGAGGAGCGTGGAGGCCCTTCGTCTGTCCGCACTCCCGAGCGCCTGCCCGGCCGCCCGCACCCCGGACGGGCCATGGGATGCCGCGTCACGAAATGGAATGTCCGCTGCTGGACACCGTTTGGGCTCCCACGATGCGCAACCGATTCATCCCCATGTCGTGTCTCCTGGGTGCGCTGCTCGCGGCTGCTTCCGGCTGTGACGCACTTCCCACTCCCACCACCGACCAGAACTTTCCCGTCGAGCTGCCGGCGCCGGATGCCCGTGGCGCGACGGACGAGCTGACCGCCGCCGGCTGCAGCATCCTCACCACCTCGGCCGTCACGGCCAGCGGTGATGACGGCGCCGGCAGCGTCGCCGCCAACAGCCAGGACGACAACCTGACCACCCGCTGGAGTGGGCCGGGCAAGGGCGCCTGGCTCACCATGGACCTGGGCGCCTCCAAGTCGATTGCCGGCACCACGGTGGCCTGGCACCAGGGCAACACGCGGCAGAACTACTTCGTCATCTCCACCTCGACGGACGGCGCCACCTTCACCCAGGCGTACGCGGGGACGAGCGCCCTGAACACCGCCGCGCAGACGTATGCCTTCAGCGCGCGGCAGGCGCGCTACGTGCGCGTCACCGTCAACGGCAACTCGGTGAACGACTGGGCCTCCATCACCGAGTCGCGCGCCTGTGCGCAGCAGACGACGCCGCCGGCGCCCACGGCGGACTCGGGTCCGGCGCTGCCCCGGCTGCCGTACTTGCAGAGCGTGGGGCAGACGAGCGCCATCGTCGCCTTCCGCTCCGGCGTGTCCTGCACGCCCTTCGTGCGCTACGGCGAGGGCACGGACCTGTCCCGCACGGCCACCGCCACCGTGGCGGGCTGGCGGCACGCGGTGAAGCTGACGGGGCTGTCGCCGGGCCGCACGTACGGCTACAGCGTGGAGGCGTGCGGCTCCGTCACCGGCGTGCGCGCCTTCCGCACCGCGTCCGCGACGGGCACGCCGCGCGTGCGCTTCACCACCATGGGCGACTTCGGCACGGGCGGCAGCTCGCAGAAGGCCGTGATTGCCATGATGAACAAGCCGGAGTGGCGCGGTGAGTTCCTGGTGGCGCTCGGCGACAACGCCTACTCCTCCGGCACGGAGCAGGAGTTCCAGGACCGCATGTTCACCCCCATGGGGCCGCTGCTGCGCGAGGTGCCCATCTTCCCCTCGCTGGGCAACCACGAGTACGTGACGAACCAGGGGCAGCCGTACCTGGACAACTTCTACCTGCCCACCAACAACCCCTCGGGCACGGAGCGCTACTACTCGTTCGACTGGGGCAACGTGCACTTCGTGGCGCTCGACTCCAACTGCGCCATCGGCCTCGCGTCGTCGGACCGCTGCACCGCCACCGCGCAGAAGACGTGGACGGAGCAGGACCTGGCGGCGTCGAAGCAGCCCTGGAAGATTGTGTTCTTCCACCACCCGCCCTGGTCCAGCGGCGAGCACGGCTCGCAGCTCTCCGTGCGGCGCAACTACGCGCCCATCTTCGAGGCGAACGGCGTGGACCTGGTGCTCACCGGGCATGACCACAACTACGAGCGCAGCAAGCCGATGAAGGGCGACGCGGTGGCCGCGGCGGGCACGCGCGGCATCCCGTACATCGTGGTGGGCAGCGGCGGCGCCACCCTGCGGGCCTTCCCCAGCAGCCAGCCCACGTGGACCGCGAAGCGCGACAACACGACGTATGGCTTCATGGACGTGGTGGTGGACGGCGGCACGCTGACGGCGAGGCTCATCTCCTCCGCCGGCACGGTGAAGGACACGCTCACCCTCACCAAGACGCTGCCGACCCCGGTGACGACGGCGCTGAAGGCCCAGGCGCTGGAGACGCAGACCGCGCCCGGTCCCGTGGACGACCCGGCGCGCGCCCCCGAGGGCCTGCGCTTCGACACGCAGCTGCCTCCCGCGGACCGCCTGGAGGACACCGCGGACCATGATGAGCCCGTGAATCAGTAGCGCCGCGCTTTCGCATCACTGAAGTACCGGGGCCTCCCGTCTTCCTTCGCGAAGACGTGGAGGCCCCGTGTGTTTCCGGCACGGTCAGCGACATGACAGTCCGCGACGCGAGAGCAGCCGTCCCGGGATGCGATTGTCATCGGCCTGGGGGGCGGACTTGCCGGCACGGCTTGCACTGTCCATGGCACATGTACACCTGCTGCACGGGGCCGAGCGCGGGGAGTGCGATGAAGTCGGTTGGGGTGTGGAGGCGCGTGACGCGCGGGTATGCGTGCGTGCTGGGGATGGTGCTGGGCGTGGGCTGTGGTGGCGAGGGCGCGGGCTCACGGCAGGAGCGGCAGCCTCCCCCGGACGAGTCGCCCTTCGTTCCCACCGATGCAGGGACTGGCTCCGAGACGGGCACGCCGGACGGCGGAAACATCATGGAGCCGCCTCCCGACGAGGGGGGCCCGGATGCAGGGGCCGAGGTGGATGCCGGCACCTCCACCGGGCCCGACGCCGGTGCTCCGGACGGAGGCAGCGGCAATCCCCCCGGCAATGGTGACGGCGGCACCGATGCGGGGACTTCGGGAGGAGATGACGGAGGGACGTCCACTCCGGACGGGGGCGTGCCTCCCATCTCGGGCGGACCCGTCCAGCGTGGCGCGCACTGGCGCGCGTCGTACTACGCGGGCGTGTCCCCGAGCGGTCTCGCCGTGGGCGACTTCAACGGCGACGGCGCGCCCGATGTGGCGGTGAATGAGCGGGGTGCGGGCTTCGTGAGCCGGTACAAGGCGCGGACGGGCCACTTCGCCCTGCTCCTGAACGACGGGAAGGGCGCGCTGCACAAGCCCTCTTCGCGTCGCATGCTCTACAGCTCGTCCGGGCGGATTGCCGCGGGAGACGGCGACGCGGACGGGAACCTGGATGTGCTGGTGGGCACGCGGTCCGGGGCCCTCTTCATCCCCGGCAACGGGGATGGGACCTTCGATGCGATGGCCACCTCCGTGGCCACCGGCCTCGTCTCGGGCCTGGGCTTCTGGCCGGGCCAGGGCGTCGGCGCCCCGCGTGTCTGGGCCGCGGGTGCCAGCGCCGGCCCCAATGATGGCCCGTACACCGATGCGAGCCTCGGACTCCTCGTCTCCTCCGGGGACGGCACGCTCCAGCGCCGCGAGGTCAACGGGGAGGACGGCTGGCCGTTGGTGCGCTACGGCGACGAGCCCGCGGCTGCGTTCGCGGACTTCAACGAGGACGGCCACCTGGACCTCGTCCTCTCCACGGGACGCTGGCGGCTGACCCGCTTCTTTGGAAGTGCGGACGGCCGCTTCTCCGCGGTCCAGCTCGAGGAGCGGTACCTGGACTTCCTCACGAGCGCGGACCTCGATGGCGACGGCCACGCGGACTTGTTGGGGGTGGACGGAAAGGAAGTGTGGACGTACCTGGGGACGGGGACTGGCAACTTCTCCACCGGCCTCATGACGCGCCTTCCCACGGCTGCGAGCCACCTCGTGGTGACAGACGTGGATGCCGACGGGAAGCCCGACGTGGTGCTCCTGCACCGGGATGAGGGGCAGGTCTCGCTCTGGCGGGGCAACGGCCTGGGCCGCTTCGACGCGCTCGCCGTGCTCGCCACGGGCCGCCTGCCGAGCGATGCCGCCGTGGCCGACCTGGACCGGGACGGCGTGTCCGAATTGCTGGTGGCGGAAGCGGGCGACAACGCCGTCTCCGTCTACACCCTGCCGCGTGCCCCCGTCGCCGAGGAGCCCTTCACGCCTCGCTGCCCCATGGTCCTGCATGACGGCCCGGCCGAGGGCGCCGCGCCCGAGCCGCTCCTGTCGATGGAGATTGACTTGAGGAACACCGGTATGCGGAAGCCGTCCGTGGCGGTGGGGGACTTCGATGGCAACGCCCACCAGGACCTCGCGATGGTCTCCTCCGAGGGCGGCGTCCAGCTGGTGCTGGGGGACGAGGAAGGGCACCTGCGGCTGAGTGACGTCTTCCATGGCGGGGATGTGCAGACCTTCGCGGCGGGCGACTTCAACGGTGATGGTCTGACCGACCTGGCCACCATCTCCTGGCGGGGCGGACTCCAGCTGCGGTGGAGTGATGGGCAGGGCTTTCCGGACGCGACGACCGTCCCCATCTTCGCGGACTTCGGCGGCGACCTGGTGGCGGCGGACTTCAACCGTGATGGGCGCATGGACCTGGGCGCCGGTCTCGCCACGTCGTGCCCCACGCGGGGCGTCCTCCTGACGAACCAGGGTGGGGGCGAGCTGAAGATAAACGAGCTGCCCGACCACAACATCGAACCGGATGACCAGTGCGGCGGTGGCGGGCCGCCCCTCGCCGCCGACTTCAACGGGGACGGCACGCTGGACCTCCTCCACCACACGCTGGCCCTCAACCTCAACTACACGACGAAGGAGGGGACGGTGGTGCCGGGGGAGGGCTTCGCTCCGCTGTACTTCGGCGGCGGCGGCGCGGAGAGCGTCGGTGACGTGGACGGGGACGGGCGGGTGGACCTGCTGCTGTCGGGGCCGGAAGGGATGACCGTCGTGCGCGGCGACGGGGGCGGCACGCTCGAAGCGCCGCTGCTGTGCCAGATGAAGGCCGCGGGGCAGGCGTTGTTCGAGGCGGTGGACGTCAACGGCGACGGCATCCTGGACCTGCTCGGCAGGGACCCGGCGGGTGCGGTGCTGGTGGTGCCGGGCGAGGGGGGAGGGAAGTATCGCCCCGTGCTGCGCTACCCGCTGGAGGCGAAGCCGGTGTGGGCCGGGCCGGTGGACCTGCTCGGCGATGCGCAGCCGGAGCTGGCGGTGCTGCTGGCGTCGGGCACGCTGAAGGTGTTCCCCTCGCCTTGAGGACACAGGCCGTACCGCGGGCTGGCGCGCGCCGGCCCGCGGTTTTATGACAGGCGGCATGCGCTACTTCGACGACTTCCAGCCAGGTGAGGTGAGCGAGTTCGGGCCGTACGTCATCTCGCGCGAGGACATCATCGCCTTCGCGAAGCAGTTCGACCCGCAGCCCTTCCACCTGAGCGACGAGGGCGGCCGCGAGGGCATCTTCGGCGGCCTCATCGCCAGCGGCTGGCACACCGCCTCCATCTGCCACAAGCTCATCGTGGAGGGGCTGCTGGGGAAGGCCGCCAGCCTGGGCTCGCCCGGACTGGACGAGCTGCGCTGGCTCAAGCCCGTGCGCCCCGGCGACGCGCTGACGGTCCGCACGGAGGTCGTCTCCACCACGCCGTCGCGCAGCAAGGCGGACCGCGGCGCCATCAAGTTCCGCTTCGAGGTCCGCAACCAGCACGGCGACGTGGTGATGACCGAGCTGGCCAACGCGCTTTTTTCGCGACGCCCGGCCGTGTAGCGCTCGCGGAGTTCCTGGGACGCTCTACGGCTGCGTGCGCTCCAGAAGGCGTAGGAGCCGGTTCCTGAGGGCCTGGAACTCCTCGATTCGCTCAGGTTCAAGCGCGAGGGCTGCACCGAACCGGACGCCGACCCGGTCGACATGGCAGGTGAAGGGGAGCCGCGGCGCGGTCATGAGCTGGCGCTCGAATGCGTCCAGCGCCGCGCGCAGCGTCTCGACGGAGGTGTCGTCCTCGGCGACCACGTCGAGATAGCTCCTGACCGTGTTTCCGCCGGGCTTGATGTCCCAGTCGCTATGCCGCAGGACGCCTGGGTACTGCTCTGAAATCACCGGCACCGGAGGATTGACCCAATCAATCGACTCGGCGTGGGGCGTGCCCTGATGAAGGCTGAGGAAGGCGTTGATTCCCTGCCTCGTAGAGGGGGACTCGACCCGGTGTGCCGTCGCGTACATCAGTGCAACTCCTCTTCTCGGAGCGGGCTGGATTGGCCCTCACTGACGGCCTTGTCCTTGAGGACGCCCTCGACGCCCGGGAGCGCGTAGGGGGACAGTGGCATTGCTGGGGGCGAACGCAGGTCGACAAGCGCGCGCCAGTGTCGCTTGAGTGAGCCGACCCCGCTCCGGAGCGCGCTCCAGTTCTGCTCCGCAACGGCTGTTCCCAGTTCGCCCATGGGGAACTTCAGCGCGTCCAGGGCTGCATGCCAGCCCAGTTCTTGAAGTCCAGATAGCCGGGCGAAGAAGACTTCCCAGCGCGCGGCCTGGAGGCCGCTGTCCTCTGCCGTACCGGTGACGAGCAGGTCGGAGCCATCCACGAAGATTTCCCGGTCGATGTCGTCCAGGAGGCTGGACGCCCAGTCCCATCCCTGCGCTGACGGGGGACCGGGATGGAGGGCGCCACGGACCAGGCAGGCATGCACCAGGGCCCGGCCGCCATCAACAGACGCCGCGAAGAAGAGCGGGAGGCTCGCCGCGAGCCTGCGGTCATCCATCGCATGGAAGGTGATGACCTCCCAGGTCAGCGGGGTGACGGAATCGCCACGCTTCTCGCTGGGCGGCCGAGAGGCGCGCGGCTCTCGAGACATCAGGTCTGCCATGGAGGGACAGGCGGCGAACTCCTCCGCATGCTCCAGGAGTGACTCCTCGGTCAGGAAGCGGGGCAGGTCCTTGCGGTGCAGGTACTTGCAGGTCGTCTGCTCGGGCCGCTCGATGAGCGAGCGCCACTTCATGCAGTACCCGCTCCCCACGCCCAGCGTCAGCCCCTGGGAGGGGTTGTAGATGCAGTTGCGACAGGAGAAGAGGTCCATGGCTACGCCCGGGTAAAGTATCGCCGCACGTGAGGTCTTGCCCACTCGGACAGTTCCTTGCGGCTGATGCGAGTGGTGTCGAAGGCCCAGAGCACGAGCGCTTCCTTGCGCTGAATGGCCCTGGGCAGGGCGCGGGCCGCCAGCTCGCGAGCCTTGCGGTCCTCCGAAGTCACCTCCTGGCGGAGCACTGTCATCAGCTCCTGAGGGGCCAGCACCCTGTGCCCCTCGGCCGCGGCGGGGGCCTCATGAAAGCGCCAGAGCTGCGGCCCGAAGTCCTTGATGCACGCCGGGTCCGTGCTGAGCGACGTGTATCGGGTGCGCTTGCCTCGCGCATGCACGATGTGCTCCGCATAGGTCGCCTCGTTCCCCAGGTTCGGAGGCGTAATCTCATCTGACTGGTCTTGCCGGAAGTAGTCCGCGCCCACATGCCCTCCCTCTCTTCCTCTCAGTGCAAGGCCGGGGCCTTCCGTGCTGCTCAGGCGCCACAAACACCGAGGGCCTCCCGCTCCCAGCCCGGGTGCGTGGAGGCCCTCCGTGCTTCAGGCGCGTGTGACGACTACGCCGCCGTGCGGTGCAGGTAGTCGATGAGGTCGATCTTCGTGACGATGGCGACGACCTTCTCGCCCTCCTTCACCACCGCGACGTTGTCCTGGGCGAACACCTCGCGCAGGCGGGTGATGCTGGTGTCGGGCGACAGCGCGCCCTGCAGCGGCGAGACGATGGCGTCGATGGCGTCACCGAACTTCACCTTGCCGGCGACCAGGGCGTTGAGCAGGTCGTACTCGTGCACCATGCCCACCGCGCGGCCGTCCTCGGTGACGACGGGCATCTGGCTGATGCCGTGGCCGCGCATGGTCTCCACCACCCGGTCCACCTTGTCGCCCTTGCGCGCCGTCTTCACGTCCTTGCGCTTGTCGCCAATGATGTCGCGCACGGTGCCGGTGCCCTTCTCCTCCAGGAAGCCGTTGTCGCGCATCCACTCGTCCGAGTGGAACTTGCTGATGTAGCTGCTGCCCGAGTCGGGGAGCACCACGACAATCGTCTTGCCCTTGCCCACTTCCTTCGCCAGCTGCACGGCCACGTGCACCGCCGCGCCGGAGGAGCCACCCGCGAAGATGCCCTCCTCGCGCGCCAGGCGCCGCGCCGCGAGGAAGGACTGGCGGTCATCCACCTGCCGCACGTCGTCCACGACCTTGAAGTCCATGGCGCCGCACAGCATGTCCTCGCCGATACCTTCCACCTTGTAGACGTGCGGCTCGGTCAGCTTGCCCGTCTTGAAGTAGCCCTCGTAGACGGAGCCCACCGGGTCCACGCCCACGTTCTTCAGGCCGGGAATCTTCTCCTTCAGGAACTTGCCGGCGCCGCTCATGGTGCCGCCGGTGCCCAGGCCCGACACGAAGTAGTCGAACTTGCCCTCGGTCTGCTCGTAGATCTCCGGCCCGGTGAGCTTGTAGTGGGCCTCGATGTTGTCCGGGTTGTGGTACTGGTTCAGCATGAAGGCGCCGGGCGTCTCACGGTGCAGCCGCTTGGCCGTCTCGTAGTAGCTGCGCGGATCCTCGGCCGGCACGTTGGTCGGCGTCACCACCACCTGCGCGCCCAGGGCCTTGAGGCGGTTGATCTTCTCCAGGGACATCTTGTCCGGCATGGTGAAGATGCACTTGTAGCCCTTCACCGCCGCCGCGAGCGCCACGCCCATGCCGGTGTTGCCGGACGTGTTCTCCACGATGGTGCCGCCGGGCTTGAGCTTCCCCTCCCGCTCGGCCTTCTCGAGGATGTAGAGCGCCATGCGGTCCTTGATGGACGCGCCCGGGTTCATGAACTCGCACTTCACGAGCACGGTGGCGTCGTTCGGGCCGACGAGCTTCTGGAGCTTGACCAGCGGCGTATGACCGATGGCGGAGAGAATGGTGTCGTGGATGTCCATCACTGCTTCCGGAAAAAGGGTTCGCGGCGCGTCTTATATGTCGCCGCCCGGGCCCGGTCGACAGCACGCGACATCTCGGCCCCTCGGTGAGGAACAGGGCCGGGGCCGGAGGCCTTCCGGACCCGTTTCTCCTACACCCCGGCCGGCTGCATGCCGGGGGCGGGCCCTGGCCTCGCTCCTCGGGTGGCAGGCGGCCCTCAACGCGGTGCGACGTGGTGTGTGGGGTAGGGTGCCGCGTCGCGTACGTGACAGCCCGGGGGGCTTCCTGCCGTTCGCGTTTCGTGGGCTTTGACCGGGATGGGAGCGGCTCCCATACTCGGGAGCCTCTCGTCTTGAACCCCCTTTCGGAGAAGCCCGTCGATATGGAACTCGAGGCCGCCCTGCGCGACCAGGTGGGACAGGCCGTTGGCCGTCCCGTTCCCCACGCCGCCATCAAGAAGCTGAAGGGCGACGCGAGCAACCGCTCGTACTACCGCGTTGGCGCGGCGCCCGAGAGCTGGGTGGTGATGGTGATGCCGCCGGACGCGACGAAGAAGAGCGAGGAGGCCACCAAGGGTGAGCCCCCGAAGGAGCTGCCCTTCGTCAACGTGCACCGCTACCTGGAGAAGCTGGGCGTGCGCGTGCCGCGCATCCTCCGCTACGACGAGCCGGCGGGGATGATGGTGCTGGAGGACCTGAGCGACATCACCTTCGAGGCCGCGCTGGAGGGCGGCAAGCACAACGAGGCGCTCTACACCCGCGCGGTGGACCTGCTGGCGCGCCTGCGCGCGCAGGCGGAGAAGCACCAGGACGCGGACTGCCTCGCCTTCACGCGCGCGTTCGACGAGGACCTGTACGACTGGGAGCTGCACCACTTCCGCGAGTGGGGCCTGGAGGCGTGGAGCGGCAAGAAGCCCACCGACGCCGAGCGCGCCGAGCTGGACCGCACCTTCCGCGACATCGCGAAGCAGCTGGCCGCCGCGCCGCGCGGCTTCACGCACCGCGACTACCAGAGCCGCAACATCATGGTGAAGGAGGGCGAGCTGGTCGTCATCGACTTCCAGGACGCCCTCCAGGGCCCGCGCCAGTACGACCTGGTGGCCTTGCTGCGCGACAGCTACGTGGAGCTGGACCGCGCCTTCGTGGACAAGATGCTGGACCGCTACATCGCGACGTTCCAGGCGGCGAGCGGCGAGCGCATCGACGCGGCGGCGTTCAAGTCCTTCTTCGACCTGCTCACCATCCAGCGCAAGCTGAAGGACGCGGGGCGCTTCGAGTTCATCAACCGCGTGAAGGGCAACCCGGGCTTCCTGGTGTCCATCCCCGCGTCGCTGCGCTACGTGCGCGACGCGTTCGCGCGCAAGCCGGAGCTGCGCAAGCTGCAGGAGCTGGTGGCGAAGTACGTCCCCGAGCTGGCCGCCTGAGCGGCCCCACGCCCGGGGAGGGGAGACGACAATGAAGGCGATGGTCCTCTGCGCGGGGCTGGGTACCCGCCTGCGTCCGCTCACCGAACGCTGGCCCAAGCCGGCGATGCCGTTCCTCGGGCAGCCGCTGTTGCGCTACCACCTCGCGGTGCTGAAGGCCGCGGGCGTGACGGCGGTGGGCATCAACACCCACCACCTGCCGGACACCATGGCGGAGGTGGCCCGCGCCGAGTGCGCGCGCCTGAAGCTGCCGCTGCACGTGGTGCACGAGCCCGTCATCCAGGGCACCGGCGGCGGCATCCGCGGCCTGCGCGAGTTCCTCTCCGGGGATGACTTCCTCGTGTTCAACGGGGACATCCTCTACCCGGTGGACCTGCGGCCGGTGGTGGCCATGCACCGGGCGTCCGGCGCGGTGGCCACCATGGTGCTGCAGCCCATGCCGGAGGGGGAGAAGTACGCGGCGGTGGAGCTGGACGGCGGGGGCCGGGTGCGGAGCATCGCCGGCCACGGGCCCGGAGGCGAGGGCCTGTCCCCGTGGCACTTCACCGGCGTGCACGTGATGTCCCCGCGCATCTTCGACTTCATGACGGCGGAGGGCCCCGAGGACATCAACCGCGAAGTCTATGTGCGCGCCATGCAGGCGGGGCAGACGGTGCGCGGCGTGCGGGTGGACGGGTACTGGTCCGATTTGGGCACGCCGTCGCGCTACCTGGCCACGGTGCAGGACGTGCTCGCCGGGCGCGTGCGGCTGGAGTGGCTGGGCGTGGACTCGCCGCTGGCCGGCACGATGCGCGGGCCCGGGGGCGCGTGGCTGTCTCCGGAGGCGCAGGTGGACACGACGGCGGTGGAGGGGCCCGTGTACATCGGTCGCGGGGCCACCATTGCGGCTGGGGCTTCGGTGGGCCCGGGCGTGTCCGTGGGAGCGGGTGCGAAGCTGGGCGAGGGCGCGAAGGTGCAGCGCGCCGCCGTGTTCGAGGAGACCGAGGTGGCCGCCGGCGAGTCGCTGTCCGAGGTGCTCGCGTGGGGCCCGCACCGGATTGCCGCGCCGCTCGGCGGGCGGTGAGGCGCTTCGCGGCGGACGGGCCCCGGTGCTTCGGGGCCCTCCACCGCGAGCAGGACTGGCTCAGGCGGCGTGGTAGCGCGCCAGCACGCAGGTGACGTTGTCGTTGCCACCCGCGGCGTTGGCCAGGTCGATGAGCTGGCCGCAGGCCTTCTCCAGCTCGGGCGTGCGCTGGAGGATGTCCTGCATCTGCGCGTCCGTCACCATGCCGCTCAGTCCGTCCGAGCACAGCAGGAAGACGTCGCCCTCCTGCGTCTCCACGCGCGACACGTCCACCTGGACGTTCTCCTTCATGCCCAGCGCGCGGACGATGACGTTCTTGTGAGGGAAGTTCTCGATTTCCTCCGGCGAGAGCTTCTTCGCCTTGAGGTAGTCGTTGAGGAGCGAGTGGTCCTCCGTCACCTGCTTGAGCGTGCCGGAGCGGAAGAAGTACACGCGGCTGTCGCCCACGTGGCCCACATAGGCCACGTCGCTGGCGAAGTGGACGGTGACGATGGTCGTCCCCATGCCCTTGAACTTCGTCTCGATGCTGGCCTTCTCGTAGATGCGCGCGTTGGCGAGCTTGATGCCGGTGGCGAGCCGGTTCTCGTCGTAGTTGCGCTGCTTGTCCATCTTGAAGGGCCAGGTGCAGTCCTGGTCCTTGGACGTCATCCGGTAGAACTCACCGAGCTCGTCCACCGCGATGCGGCTGGCAATCTCGCCGGAGGAGTGGCCCCCCATGCCATCCGCCACGCAGAAGAGGTTCTCCTCCTGGAGCACCAGGAAGTTGTCCTCGTTGTGATTCCGCTTCATCCCGACGTGGGTGCTGCCGGCTACCTCGATACGCATGCTCGGGAACTCTTCTGGAGGGGGCGGGAAACTGGCGCCGGAGGTTAACAAAGCCCTCGGAAAACGGTCAAAACTCGTGCCTGCCCGCTGTTCGGGCAGGGGAATCCAGGCTCAAGGCTGGACTCCGGAGACCGGCTCGAAGGTCAATCGGTCACCCTCCCGGGTGCCGCTCGCTTCGAGGACGCCCGCCGGGAGCTCCAGCACGGAGCGTGACTGGAAGTAGACGGACGTCGCCCTCCAGGGAGGGAATGCGGACAACTGCTTGACGATGACGCCCTGGCGGTCCAGGAACACCACGTCGATGGGGATGCGCATGAAGAAGGTGTGGATGGAGTTGCAGGGGAGGATGTGCATCCCCTCGCCCACGGCGAGCGAGCGCCGCCCCATGAGCCCCTTGAAGCGGTGGAGGAACCCGGTGGCCTGCTCGGCCCGGTCCGCCAGCAGCCGCTGCCGCGTCTCGTTGTTCACCCTCCAGCGCATGTAGCGCGTTCTATCCCATGCTCGAACCCCTGGCGCGTCCGCTGCACCTGGTCCTGGTGTCCCCCCAGATTCCGCCCAACACGGGCAACGTCGCCCGCCTGTGCGCGGTGACGGGCTGCCGCCTCATCCTCGTGGAGCCGCTGGGCTTCTCCATCGACGACAAGCACCTGAAGCGGGCGGGGCTGGACTACTGGGACAAGGTGTTCCTGAAGCTGTATCCCACCTATGCGGCGTACGTGGCGGACTTCCCGGACGCCCGGCGGTGGCTGTTCTCCGCGCGGGCGGAGACGTCGCTGTACGAGGCCCGGTTCCAGGAGGGAGACCACCTGGTGTTCGGCTCGGAAGTTACAGGCCTGTTGCCCGAGGTGATGGACGGAGGGACGGGGACGGCGGTGACGATTCCGATGCTGGCGGAGCGGCGGAGCCTGAACCTGTCCACGGCGGTGGGCATCGGGGCGTATGAGGCCCTGAGGCAAGTGGCTTTCAGCACAGCGGGCAGGCAGGCACCCCCGGCAAGTTGAGGGGCGGTGCGGAGGGACTACACTGCGGCGGAGGATGACTCCGTCGCAGGCCGCCGAAGCGCTGTACTCCGCCCACAAGACCCGAGCCACCGGGAGGCTGACGCTTTCCGCGGGAGGGCGTGAGTCGCGGCTGTTGCTGCGCGAGGGGAACCTCGTGGGCACGCAGCTGGGGTTCGGCTACCAGAGCCCGGCGCAGGCGCTCCTGCAGAGCGGGATGCTGGGCGCGGACGCGCTGGATGCCCTGTGGGCACGGGGCGGGGCCGGGACGCCGGACGAGGAGCTGCTGGAGGAGTACGGGCTGGAGCCGGACGCGGTGGTGGAGCAGCAGGTGCTCGCCCATGTGCGGAGGCTGAGCGAGCTGGCCGAGCGCGCGGCGTTCGAGCCCGGGGCGGTGGAGGAGGACTTCCGGCCGATTGCGGGCGCGCGGGTGGTGCGCGCGGCGCTGGAGGCGCCCGTCGGAGGGAGCCGGGTTGCGAGGGTGTTTCGCTGTGAGGACGTGGCGCGGTGCGCACCGTGGCTCACGGATGCGGCGGAGCGCGAGTTCCTGGAGACGCTGGGGGAGTTCCGGCAGCCGGAAGGGCTGACGGCCGCGCAGGAGGCACTGCTGCTCGTGCTGGAGCGCGAGGGGTGCATCCAGGCGCTGTCGGTGGAGGAGTGGGAGGCGCGGGAGCAGGCTCGGCGGGAGGCGGAGGAGGAGGCGCGTCGGAGGGCGGAGGAAGAGGCGCGTCGCATCGCGGAGGAGGAGGCGCGTCGCCGGGCTGAAGAGGCTCGGCTGGCTGAGGAGGCGCGGCTGGCAGAAGAGCGGCGCCTGGCCGAAGAGGCGCGACTGGCTGAGGAGGCTCGGCTCGCCGAAGAGGCTCGGCTGGCCGAAGAGGCTCGGCTGGCCGAAGAGGCTCGGTTGGCCGAAGAGGCTCGGCTGGCTGAGGAGGCTCGGCTGGCCGAAGAGGCTCGACTGGCTGAGGAGGCCCGGCTCGCCGAAGAGGCTCGACTGGCTGAAGAGGCTCGGCTCGCCGAAGAGGCTCGGCTCGCCGAAGAGGCTCGGCTCGCCGAAGAGGCTCGGCTCGCCGAAGAGGCTCGACTGGCTGAGGAGGCTCGGCTCGCCGAAGAGGCTCGACTGGCTGAGGAGGCTCGGCTCGCCGAAGAGGCTCGACTGGTTGAGGAGGCCCGTCGCGAAGCGGAGCGCCGCAGGGTCGAAGAGGAGGCTCGCCTTGCTGAGGCTGCAAGGCTTGAAGCCGAGCGGATCCGGGCTGAGGAGGAGGCTCGGCTCGCCGAGGAAGCACGGCTAGCGGAAGAGCGTCGTCGCGCCGAAGAAGTGGCCCGGCTCGAAGAGGAGCGGCGCCAGGCAGAAGAGGCTGCTCGACTGGCTGAAGAGGCTCGTCTCGCAGAAGAAGCTCGACTCGCTGAGGAACGCCGCGTCGCAGAGGAGGCTCGACTCCGCGCCGAGGAAGAGGAACGGCGCCTTGCTGAAGAGGCGCGGCTGGTCGAAGAGGCTCGGCTCGCAGAAGAGGCTCGACTGGCTGAACAGGCGCGGCTGGCCGAAGAGGCGCGGCTGGCCGAAGAGGCGCGGCTGGCCGAAGAGGCGCGGCTGGCCGAAGAGGCGCGGCTGGCCGAAGAGGCGCGGCTCGCCGAAGAGGCCCGACTGGCTGAAGAGGCTCGGCTCGCCGAAGAGGCCCGACTGACTGAAGAGGCTCGGCTCGCCGAAGAGGCTCGGCTGGCTGAGGAAGCACGGCTGGCTGAAGAGGCTCGGCTCGCCGAAGAGGCTCGGCTGGCTGAGGAAGCACGTCGTGCCGAAGAGGCGCGTCTGGCCGAAGAGGCTCGGCTGGCCGAAGAAGCACGGCTGGCTGAAGAGGCCCGCGTTGCTGAACAGCGCCGCCTTGATGAGGAAGCCCGTCGCGCGGAGGAACTGAGGCTCGCGGAAGAGGCGCGTCAGGAGCAGGAGCGCCGTCTTGCGGAAGAAGCCCGCCTCGCTGAAGAGGCTCGGCTGGCTGAAGAGGCTCGGCTCGCAGAAGAAGCTCGGCTCGCTGAAGAGGCCCGCATCGAAGAGGAGCGCCAGCGGGAAGCGGCCCGACTTGCGGAAGTGGCTCGGCTCGCGGAAGTGGCCCGGCTGGAGGATGAGCGTCGGCGTGAGGAGGAGCGACTCGCGGAGGAGGCGCGTCTCGCCGAAGAAGCCCGGTTGGCTGAAGAGGCTCGGGCTGCCGATCAGCGGAGGGTTGAAGAGGAGGCTCGGCGCCAAGAGGAGTTGAGGCTCGCCGAGGAGGCACGTCGGGCCGAGGAGGTGCGTCGCAAGATCGCAGAAGAAGAGCTGCGCCTCGCCGAAGAAGCGCGATTGATGGAAGAGGCTCGCCTCGCGGAAGAAGAGGCCCGCCGCGCTGAGGAGTCGCGTCTCGCGGAAGAGGCACGTCGTGCTGAGGAAGCTCGCCTCGCTGAACAGGTGCGCCTCGCTGAAGAAGCTCGCCGCGAAGAAGAGCGTCGTCTCGCTGAAGAGGCTCGCCTTGCTGAAGAAGCACGTGTCGCCGAAGAGGCCCGACTCGCGGAAGAAGCACGTGTCGCCGAAGAAGCCCGACTCGCGGAAGAAGCACGTGCCGCTGAAGCGGCTCGCCTCGCCGAAGAAGCACGCGTCGCTGAAGAGGCCCGCCTAGCTGAAGAGATGCGCCTCGCGGAAGAGCGGCGCATCGCTGAGGAGAACCGGCTCGCGGAAGAGGCGCGCATCGCAGAGGCGGCTCGGCTCGCGGAAGAGGCGCGGCTGGAGGAGGAGCGTCGGCTCGCGGAACAGGCTCGGCTTGAAGAGGAAGCACGTCGAGCTGAAGAGCTCCGGCTGGCTGAAGAGGCTCGCATCGCCGAAGAGGCCCGTCGGGCTGAAGAAGCCCGCCTCGCAGAGGAAGCTCGCGTCGCGGAAGAAGCCCGCCTCGCTGAGGAAGCTCGCATCGCCGAAGAGGCCCGTCGGGCTGAAGAGGCGCGCCTCGCTGAGGAAGCTCGCGTCGCTGAGGAAGCCCGCCTCGCCGAGGAGGCTCGCGTCGCTGAGGAAGCCCGCGTCGCTGAGGAAGCCCGCGTCGCGGAGGAAGCCCGCGTCGCTGAGGAAGCTCGCCTTGCAGAGGAGGCCCGCCTCGCTGAAGAGGCTCGCGTCGCTGAAGAGGCTCGCGTCGCTGAAGAGGCTCGCGTCGCTGAAGAGGCCCGCCTCGCGGAAGCAGCCCGCCTCGCAGAGGAAGCTCGCGTCGCTGAAGAGGCCCGTCAGGCCGAAGAAGCTCGTCTCGCGGAAGAGGCCCGCCTCGCTGAGGTAGCACGCATCGCTGAAGAGGCGCGTCTGGCCGAAGAGGCCCGCCTTGCAGAGGAAGCTCGTGCTGCGGAAACAGCTCGCCTCGCAGAGGAAGCTCGGCTCGCGGAAGAGGCCCGTCAGGCCGAGGAGGCTCGCGCCGCAGAAGAGGCGCGTCTCGCCGAGGAGGCTCGCCTCGCAGAAGAGGCGCGTCTCGCTGAGGAAGCTCGCGTCGCTGAGGAAGCTCGCGTCGCTGAGGAAGCTCGCGTCGCTGAGGAAGCCCGCCTCGTGGCAGAGGCCCGTCAGGCCGAGGAAGCTCGCCTCGCGGAAGAGGCCCGCCTGGCCGAAGAAGCCCGCCATGCCGAGGAGGTTCGGCTCGAGGTGGAGCGTCGTCGCGCTGAAGCGGTCCGTCGCGCGAAGGAGGCACGTCTCGCGGAGCAGGCCCGCCTCGCCGAAGAGGCCCGCCTCGAAGAGGAGCGTCGGCAGGAAGAAGCCCGCCTCGCCGAGGAAGCCCGCCAGTCCCTGCCGCTCTCCTCCGCGCCCACCCCGGATGACGCCGACGCCCTCACCCTCGACGTCGGTGACATCATCGCCGCCGACCCCGAGCCTCCGAAGGCCGCTGTCACCGACTCGTGGGCGGATGCCATCCCACCGTCCGCCGCCTCCCTGGAGCTCCCCTCCCAGCCCGAGAGCCCGGACACCCTCCGCATTGCCCGCCAGCTCGCTCAGGCCGCGCTCCTTCACGACATGGAGGAGGCGCTCCGCCGCTCGCGGACGCAGCCACTGGAGCCCTGGCTCGCCGAGGAGCCTCCCCGCACCACTCCGCCCACCCGCACGAAGGACCTCGTCCCCGTGCAGGACGAGCCGTGGCAGGCGCGCGACTCCTCCCAGTCCCCTCTGGCGGAGGCTGAGGACCTGCCCCTGCTGGAGGTCGAACCCGAGGCCTGGGACGACGCCGTTCCCGCCTCGGACCCGCTGCCCGCGCCTCCGGCCCGTGCTCCTGCCGCAGGGCCTCCGGTCCTGACGCCGTCCGCCGCACCGCCCCCCGCTCGTGGCGGCACCCCTCCCGTCCTCACGCCCACCCCTCCAGTCCCGCTCACGGCGGAAACTTCGCCCACGGAGGACGACAGCCTGTGGGCCACCCGTCCGGCGCCGCAGTCCGCTCCGCCGCCGCTCCGGCTGGGGCCTGCCTCGCCCAAGGCGGGGGATGATGACCTGTGGCGCATCGTCGCCTTCGACAAGGACGAGGGCGCCGCCAACCTCACGGCCTCCTTCGAGGCGGCCCTCATGCAGGTGGACTCACACCTGGAATCGCTCGTCCGCTCGGATGTCAATCCGGCGAGCGTCGATTTCAACGAGCCCCCCGTGGAGGCCATTGTTGAAGCGACGATCGAACCGGTGGCACCTCTGGATCCGGGGACCTTCCCCGGTGACAACACCGGGCCAACTGGACAGACTGCATGGGCCGAGCCGTCCGGAGACCTGGACGACTGGGACTTCGACGAGGACGACGTGGCGGCAGACCCCTCCAACCCCGACGAGGCAGCGAAGCTCCGGCGCCAGCGCCTGCTGCGCCGTGCGATGGAGAACATGGGCGTGCTCGGCTCGCGTCCTCCCGCCGCGGTGGGCGTGGCACCCACGGGCGAGCCCTCCCAGGCCGCTCCCACCCCGTCCGCCTCAGAGCCTCCCAAGCCGGACGAGGCGCGGCTGGCCCAGCAGATCGAGCAGCGCTACGCCGACATCCAGGCGAAGCGGGACCACTTCTTCGTGCTCGGCGTCCCGCAGGACGCCCCGCGCGACCAGGTGAAGTCGGCGTTCCTCAGTCTCGCCAAGGTCTTCCACCCGGACCGGCTGCCTCCGACGATTCCCCACCTGGCGCCGAAGATGACCGCCGTCTTCGAGGCCATCCGCGAGGCCTACGAGGTCCTCTACGACGACGCCCGGCGCAAGGCGTACCTGCAGACCCTCCAGTCCCAGCAGGCCCTGCCGAAGCCGCCCACGCCGTCGGCCACGCAGGCCAGTCCGGCCGCTCGCGCCGCGGGGCGCCCCGACAGCAGCCCGGACGACCTCTACAAGATGGGCGAGGTCTTCTTCCGCAAGCGGGACTTCACCACCGCGTCGGACCACTACGAGCGCGCCTACTCGATGGACGCGAAGCCCGTGTACCTCGCCGCCCGCGCCTGGGCCATCTACATGGACCCGGCGCGCAAGGCGGACATGGCCAAGGCCAAGCAGATGATGGCGGATGCCGTGCGCACCGACCCCAACTGCGACCGCGCCCACTACCAGCTCGGCGTCATCGCCCGCGTCGAGGGCGACATGGACCGTGCCGAGCGCCACTTCCGCGACGCGGTCCGCGCCAACTCCAAGCACCTGGAAGCCAACCAGGAGCTGCGCCTCATCGAGATGCGCAAGAAGAACCCGCCGAAGAAAGGCGGCTTCTTCCGCTGACCCGCCCACGGGCCCCCGCGAGCCTCACGCATCGTGCGGGTGCCTTTGCGGCGGGCCTTCTCGGCCCTTCCTGGAACAGGGCTTGGCTGTCGCCTGTCCAGCAGGGAGCCAGCCAGAGGCCCCGCCGCCCCAAGCCATTGACATGCCTGGAAAGCGGGCAGGATGCTCCCGCGTCAGGCTCTCTGTAGAAGTCCGCAGTGACGAAAGGCAAGTATCGTGGCCAAGCAGCACCTGCTCCTGGTCGATGGTGACGCAAAGAGCCTCCGCGTGATGGAGGTCAGCCTGAAGAAGGCTGGCTTCTCCGTGACGACGGCCATCCACGGCAAGGATGCGCTGGAGAAGGTTCAAATCAGCCCACCGGACCTCGTGCTGGCCGACACGAAGATGCCGGAGATGGACGGGTTCGAGCTGTGCAAGGCGCTCAAGTCCGACGAGCGCTTCAAGTTCATCCCGTACGTCTTCCTGACGAACCAGAAGTCGGTCGAGTTCAAGGTGCGCGGCCTCGAGCTCGGTGGCGACGACTATCTGACCAAGCCGATCTACATCAAAGAGATCGTCACCCGCGTGAAGATGATCCTCCAGAAGGCGGAGAAGGAGAGGATCGAGAAGCGGGAGACGACGAAGGGCGGCTTCGCCGGCAGCCTCGCCGACATGGGCGTGGTGGACCTGGTGCAGACGTTCGAGATTGGCCGCAAGACGGGCCTCATCAACATCCAGGGCGAGCGCACCGGCACCGTCTACTTCAAGGACGGACGGGTCATCGACGCGGAGCTGGGGCGGCTGAAGGGCGAGAACGCCTTCTACCGCATGCTCAACACCTTCGAGGGCCAGTTCGAGGTGCAGTTCAGCGCGCTGGACCGCCCGGAGCGCATCGAAATCTCCACCCAGGGCCTGCTGATGGAGGGCATGCGCCGCCTGGACGAGTGGGGACGCATGCTCGAGCAGCTGCCGCCGCTCGAGACGGTGTTCGAGATCGACTACCACCAGCTCGCCGACCGCCTCTCGGAGATTCCGGACGAGGTCAACGGACTGCTGCGCCTGTTCGACGGCAAGCGCACCCTGAGCCGCGTGGTGGAGGACTCGGACTTCGAGGACCTCGCCGCGCTGGGCATCATCAGCAAGCTGTACTTCGAGGGCCTCATCCGCGAGCTGGGCAACGCCCCGCTGGAGCCGGTGCAGAGCAGCAAGCCCGGCATCGAGCAGTGGCTCAACGCGGCGCCGCCCCCGAGCGCTCCGGTGGAGCCCGCGCCCGCCGCGCCCGTGGCCGTGGCCCCCGAGCCGCCGCCCGTGGCCCCCGAGCCGCCTCCGAGCGTCCCCGTGGCCGTCGCGCCCGTGGCCGCCGTGCCCGTGGAAGTCCCCAGCGTCCCCGTGGCCGTCGCGCCCGTGGAGGTCCCCACCGCGCCGCGCGCGATGCCGCCGAGCGTGCTCGCGCCGCCCGCGGGCGTGGAGGACCCGTCCGAGCCCGCCGCCGCGACGGGCCCGGCCCAGCCGGCCAACGTCGTCGTCTTCCCCGCGAAGCCCCGGCGCAACGGCGCCGCCGAGGAGCCGGCCGCCGCGCCCCCGCTGCCTCCCGCGGAGGAGGGCTCGTCGTTCCTCGTGGAGCCGCCTCCGGCCCACCGCGCCGTGGAGCAGGCGCACCGCAGCCTGTTGCTGGACTGGAGCCGGGTGGACACCGACGGCATCAGCTCGGCGTCCACGTGGGGCCCGGGCTCGCTCTGGTCTCCCTCGCCGCGCACCTTCGGGAGCGCCGGTGGCCAGGGCGCCTCGGCTCCGGCGTTCGGTCAGGGCAACGCCGCCGCCGAGTCGGCCGCCTCGCGCGCGCCCATCTTCGGCGGCGCCGCCGTGGGGCCCAACCCGCTGCCGCCCGTGCCGCCGCCCACCCCCGCGCCGCCGTCGTCCGAGGTGACGCTGGTGAGCGGCCGGGGCGCTCCGTCCCAGTCCGGCTCCAGCGTGCCGCCGGTGGCGCCGCTGTCCGCGGCCGACGAGCCCGTCCTCGAGGTCGAGGAAGTCCCTTCGCCTCCGCCCCAGCAGCTCGCGCTGCCGCCGTACCCCGGCCATGGCGTTCCCGCGCCGACCGCGCCCGCCCTCTCCGAGGAGCCGCGGACGCCGAGCGCGGCGCCGACGCCCGTCACCGCGGCGCCGATGCCCGTCACCGCGGCGCCCGCCGAGCCGAAGCCCGCGGAAGCGAAGCCCGTCGAAGCGAAGCCTGTCGAGGCCAGGCCCGCGCCGGCCCCGAAGCCGGCCGAGGTGAAGCCCGCCTCCGCGTCGAACGAGGACCTCTCCGACGCCGCGCTGGCCCAGTCCGTCCGTCCGAAGCGCACCGGCCTGTACGTGGCCGCCGGCCTGCTGCTCATCGGCGCCGTCGCCGCGGTCGTCGTGGGCGGTGGCTCGGGCTCCAGCGGGAAGGGGCAGGACCCCGCGCCGAAGCCTCCGGTGGAGCAGCCCACCCCCGTCGACACGGTGAAGCCGCCGCCTCCGCCCCAGAAGGACCCGACGCCTCCTCCGACGGAGACCGCCACGCCGGCGGCCGCCGTCGACGCGGGGACGACCACCGCAGCCGTGACTTCTCCGCCCCCGCCTGCCGCCGCGCCGGATGCAGGGGCGGCCACCGCGGAGGCTCCGAAGCCCGAGGGTGCGGACGCCGCCGCCGTCAACACGCCGCCGGTGGACCCGGAGGTCGAGTACGCCAACCTGGTGAAGGCGGCGAAGGTGGCCATCGTCGGTGGCCGGCACATGTCCGCCGCCATCAGCTACCGCAAGGCGCTGGCGCTCAAGCCGGCCTCCATGGAGGCGAAGGCCGGCCTGGGCATCTCGCTGGTGAACGGCTCCGTCGCGCCGTCCGCGCACCGGGAGGCCGCCAAGCTCCTGCAGGAGGTGGTCAAGGAGGAGGACCGGAATGCGCGTGCCTGGCTGTCGCTCGGCATGGCGTACCAGTCCACCGGTCGGAATTCGCAGGCGGCCGAGGCCTACAAGCGATACTTGTTCCTGGAACCGACGGGAGCCTCCGCCAACGAGGTCCGCTCGCTGCTCAAGAGCCTGGGCAACTGAGCGGGCAGGCGGGCGGCTCCCACCGCCTCGGAGAAGTGAGCCGCCTTGCTCGTCCTCGGACTGGAAACCTCCTGTGATGAAACCGCCGCCGCCCTCGTGGAGGACGGCCGGCGCGTGTTGTCGGACGTCGTCTCCACCCAGGTGGACATCCACCGGCGCTGGGGCGGGGTGGTGCCGGAGCTGGCCAGCCGCAACCACATCGTCCAGGTGATGCCCGTCGTCCACGAGGCCCTCACCCGCGCGCAGAAGACGCTCGACGACGTGGACCTCATCGCCGTCACCTCCGGCCCGGGCCTCATCGGCGCGCTGCTGGTGGGCCTGCAGGTGGCCAAGGGACTGAGCCTCGCCACCGGCAAGCCCTTCGTCGGCGCCAACCACCTCGAGGGCCACCTGCTGGCCATCCGCCTCATCGAGGAGGCCCCGGAGCCGCCGTTCCTCGGGCTCGTCGTGTCCGGCGGGCACACCAGCCTCTATGACGTGCAGGCCTATGGCCGCTACCGGCTGGTGGGCAGCACGCGCGACGACGCGGCCGGCGAGGCGTACGACAAGACGGCGCGCATCCTCGGGCTGCCGTACCCGGGCGGGCTGCCCATCGACCAGCTCGCGCAGAAGGGGAACCCGGACGCCATCCGCTTCCCTCGCGCGCTGCCCGGCGACAACTTCGACGTCTCCTTCTCCGGCCTGAAGACGGCGGTGCTGCACCACGTGCAGAAGCACGGCGTGCCGGAAGGGCAGGCCCTGTCCGACTTGTGCGCGTCCTTCCAGGAGGCGGTGGCGGACGTGCTGTCGAAGAAGCTGGTGGCCGCCGCGCGCCGGCTGGGCCACAAGAACCTGGTGCTGTGCGGGGGCGTGGCGGCCAACTCGCGGCTGCGCGCGCTGTGCAAGGCGCGGGCGGAGGAGCGGGGGCTGAACATGTTCCTGCCGCCGGTGCGGTTGTGCACGGACAATGGGGCGATGATTGCGGTGGCGGGGTATGAGGCGTACCGCCGCGGCCTGCGCGGAGACTTCCGCCTGGCGGCGGACCCCGCCTGGCGCATGTAGCGGGAAGGGAGACCGGGTGGAACAGCCGCGAGACATCCTCAAGCGTCATGGACTGCGCCCCAAGCACAGCTGGGGGCAGAACTTCCTCGGGGACGAAGAGGCCCTGGAGACCATCGCCGACGCCGTGAATCTGCGCGAGGGCGAGCCGGTGGTGGAGCTGGGGCCCGGCCTCGGCCACCTCACGCGCTTCCTCGCCGCGACGAAGGCGCGCGTCACCGCCGTGGAGCGGGACCGCGACATGCTGACGGTGCTGGAGAAGGAGGCCATCCCCGGCGTGCGCGTGGTGGCCGGCAACGCCGCCACGGTGGACTTCGCCGAGGTGGCCGGCGCGCCCGACGTGGCGGTGGTGGGCAACCTGCCCTACCACCTGTCCAGCCAGATTCTCTTCCGCGTGCTGGAGCAGCGCGCCCACGTGTCGCGCGCCGTCTTCACGCTGCAGAAGGAAGTGGTGGAGCGGCTCGCCGCGGTGCCCGGCAACCGCGACTACGGCCTGCTCACCGTGCTGCTCGGCCTGCACTTCGACGCGGAGAACATCCTCACCCTGGAGTCCTGGCGCTTCCACCCGCCGCCGAAGGTGGACTCCGCGGTGCTGCGCCTCACCCGCCGCAAGGCCCCGCGCGCGCCCATCATCGACGAGGCCCGCTTCATCCGCGTGGTGAAGGCGTCCTTCTCCCACCGGCGCAAGACGCTGCTCAACTCCATCAAGTCGGACACCACGCTCGGCTCGCCGGAGGTGCTGCTCGCCGCGCTGCAGACGGCCGGCATCGACCCGCAGCGGCGCGCGGAAACGCTCGCGCCCGAGGAGTTCGCCGCGATTGAGCGCGCGCTCGGGCCGGTGGTGGAGAAGGTGCCGCCTCCGAAGCTGGAGGAGGAGTAGGGCAGGGGGCTGGCGCTCGCGCTGGCCCGGCCTGCGTGCGGCTCAGCGCTCCCGCAGTCCCAGCGCCTGGAGCAGGCCGCCCTGTTGCTCCAGGTACGCGAAGAACTCGGCCTCGGGAATGCGCATGCGCGCCAGCACGCCGCGGAGGATTTCCTCCACGGTGCCGTCCTGCCGGCGCTTGAGCTCCAGCGCCGTCTTCAGGAGCACCACGCCGTAGAGAGGATCCGGCTCCACCGGCGGTGCGGGTGTGGACTTGGAGGTGGTGCTCTGGCGTGCCTCCTCCAGCAACACCACCGTCTTCACCCGCTGCCTGCCACTCATGTCCGGAGACCGTCCCGCGCACACGCCATGAAGTCGCGCGGACCGTAGGGGATGCCCTCCGGAGCGTCAAGGGAGCGCGAGCATCCCGGACGCTCGGTGCGGCCGTGGAAAATTGCCGGATTCCAGCGCCCGTGTTGTGTTATCCGCCCGGGTGCGTGGCCGTGCCCTCGCGCAGGTGCGCGCGCGGCCTCGAGTGGCGCATTCCGCGGTCGGGAGGCCTCGGCGGATGGACTACCGGTACATCGTGGTCGAGGGGCCCATTGGCGTGGGCAAGACGAGCCTCTCCAACATCCTCGCGGAGCGCCTGTCCGGCCGGCGCATCCTCGAGGTGGTGGAGGAGAATCCCTTCCTCTCCAGCTTCTATTCGGACCGGCAGAAGTTCGCGTTCCAGACGCAGATCTTCTTCCTCCTGTCGCGCTTCCGGCAGCAGCAGGACCTGTTCCAGCAGGAGCTCTTCAGCTCGATGACGGTCAGCGACTACCTGTTCGCGAAGGACCGCATCTTCGCCCACCTCAACCTGGACGCCCACGAGCTCGCCCTCTACGAGCGCGTCTTCGAGGCGCTCGGGCCCCGCGTGGCCAAGCCGGACCTCGTTGTCTACCTCCAGGCCCGGCTGGACGTGTTGCTGCAACGCATCAAGAAGCGGGGCCGCGAGTTCGAGCGCAAGTTCGACTCGGGGTACCTGGAGGGGCTCGTCCACTCCTACAACACCTTCTTCTTCCACTACACGGAGACGCCCCTGTTGGTGGTCGACACCTCGGACATCGACTTCGTCAACAACGAGGCGGACCGGGAGGACCTGCTGGCCACCATCCGGAAGGCGAAGCCGGGGACCCAGCATTACCTTCCAAAGGCTTCCCGGCGGGCCTGAGTCCAGGCTCCCGGCGGGACGCATGCCCTCCAGGCCCCCACGGCCGCCCGGAGGGCGTTAGAGTGCGGTGAGGACTCGAAGGCTTCCGGCGATCCCAAAAGGGACGGCGAGGGGCGAAGGGGTCCGCAACGGCCGTTCAACCCGTCGGACAACAGGAGGTGAACCGTGAAGGACAAGGTCACCATCCACACGCTGAAGCGCTTCAAGCAGATCGGCCAGAAGATCTGCATGGTTACCGCCTACGACGCCACGTTCGCCCACATCCTCGACCAGGCGGGCGCGGACGTGCTGCTGGTGGGTGACTCGCTGGGCATGGTCGTTCAGGGCCATGACTCCACGCTGCCGGTGACGATGGACCAGATGGTCTATCACTCCGCCGCCGTGACGCGCGGCGCGCGCCGGGCCCACGTGGTGGGTGACCTGCCCTTCATGAGCTACCAGGTGTCGCCCCAGGAGGCGGTGCGCAACGCGGGCCGCCTGGTGTCCGAGGGGGGGGTGGGCAGCATCAAGCTGGAGGGCGGCGCCGAGTTCGCGGAGACGGTGCGCGCGATTACCCGCGCCAGCATCCCCGTGATGGGCCACCTGGGCCTGACGCCGCAGTCCGTCCACAAGATGGGCGGCTACGTGGTGCAGGGCCGCGACGAGGACCAGGCCCGCAAGATTCTCGATGACGCGCTGGCGCTGGAGCAGGCCGGGGCCTACGCGCTGGTGCTGGAGGGCGTGCCGCTGGAGCTGGCGCGCACGGTGACGCAGAGCCTGTCCATCCCCACCATCGGCATCGGCGCGGGCGTGGACTGTGATGGCCAGGTCCTCGTCTGTTACGACCTCCTGGGGATGAACCCGGACTTCAAGCCCAAGTTCGTCAAGCGCTACGCCAACCTGCACGGCTCGATTACGGAGGCGGCCGGCGCCTTCTTCTCCGAGGTCCGCAAGGGCGCGTTCCCGGACGAGGACCACTCCTTCAAGTCGAACAAGAACATCCGCCTCGTGGCGGGCAGCCCCGCGGCGCCGCGCGTGGAGTCGTCCACCGCCACCGCCGAGGGCGGGGAGAAGATTGGCCCCGTCTACGGGGTTCCGGTCTAGCCATGGCCACCGCAGTCCTGCGCACCGTGGCGGAAGTGAAGGCGTGGGCGGCGGGGCTGCGCCGTGAGGGGCGCCGGCTCGCGCTGGTGCCCACCATGGGTTTCCTGCACGAGGGGCACCTCTCGCTCATGCGCGAGGGGCGCTCCCGCGCCGACGTGGTGGCGACGTCCATCTTCGTCAACCCCACCCAGTTCGGCCCGAAAGAGGACCTGTCGCGTTATCCCCGGGATTTGGACGGGGACGTGGCGAAGTGCGCCAGCGCGGGCGTGGACGTCGTCTTCGCGCCGGAGGACCCCCAGGCGATGTACCCGCCGGGGTACCAGACGTACGTGGAGGTGACGGAGGTCAGCCAGGGCCTGTGCGGCGAGCGGCGACCCGGTCACTTCCGTGGCGTGGCCACCATTGTCACGCAGTTGCTGTGCCTCTTCCGGCCGGACGTGGCGCTCTTCGGGGAGAAGGACTACCAGCAGCTCCAGGTCATCAAGGCGCTCAACCGCGACTTGCACCTGGGCGCGGACATCGTCGGCATGCCGACGGTGCGCGAGCCGGACGGGCTGGCGATGAGCAGCCGCAATGCCTACCTGTCCCCCGAGGAGCGCAAGCGGGCGCTGTCCCTCTCGAAGGGGCTGAAGGCCGCCCAGGCGCTCCTGCGGGAGGGCAACCGGGATGCGGGCGCGCTGGTGGGCGCCGTCCGTCGCGAGCTGGAGGCGGCGGGGCTGCGCGAGGACTACGTGGAGCTGGTGGACGCGGCGCGGCTGACGGCCCTGGCCTCGGTGGCGCCCGGGCAGTCCGCCCGCCTGCTCGTCGCGGCCTTCAGCGGAACGACGCGCCTCATCGACAACATGCCTCTGGCCGGTTAGGAGACGCGGGACGCGTATGACATCCAGCGGCAAGTCGAAGGGACCCGGCGGTGAGCCCGGGGTGAAGGTCATCGCCGAGAACCGGCGTGCGCGCTTCGACTACACCGTGGACGAGAAGCTGGAGGCCGGTCTGGAGCTGACCGGCAGCGAGGTGAAGTCGCTGAGAGAGGGAATCGCCAACCTGTCGGACGCCTACGCGCTTCCCAAGGGAGACGAGCTGTTCCTCCTCAACGCCAACATCGGCTCGTACAAGGCCGCCAGCCTCTTCGACCACCTGCCCACACGGGGCCGGAAGCTGTTGCTGCACCGGGCCGAGATTGACCGTTGGGCGGCGAAGGTGCGGGAGCGGGGTTATTCCATCATCCCGCTTGTGCTGTACTTCAAGAACGGAAGGGCCAAGGTGGAGCTGGGGCTCTGCCGCGGGAAGAACCACGGAGACCGGCGCCAGGACATCAAGGAGCGGGAGACGAAGCGGGAGATGGACCGGGCGATGCGCCGACGTTGAGAGGGGCGCCCGAATTTTTCTCGCCGTACACCGATGGACGACAAGAAGGGTCTCGACAAGAAGGAGCGGCTGCTGGCCGCGCTCGACCAGGGGATGGTGATGATCCACCTGGACGCGCGCCGCCCCGGCGTGCTCGTCCCCGCCTCAATCAGGGGGGAGGCCCACCTGCGCCTCAACCTCTCCTACCGCTTCGACCCGCCGGACCTGACGGTGGGCGAGTGGGGCGTGCGCTGCACGCTGAGCTTCTCCGGCTCGCGCTTCACGGTGGCGGTGCCCTGGTCGGCGCTGTTCGCCATCGCCAGCCACGTGACGAAGGAGTTCTGGATGTACCCGGACGACATGCCGCCGGAGCTGCTCCAGCAGCCCGCGTCGGCGCGTCCGCCGCAGCCCATGCCGGTGGTGCCCGTGGCCGCCGAGCGCCCGCGCACCTTCCTGCGCGAGGTGCCCACCGCCAGCGAGCGCTCCAGCGAGCCTTCCGACGTGGCTCCGCCTCCGGCAGCGCCGGACGGGCCGCCGGAAGACCCGCCGCCGCCGCGACGGGGCCACCTGCGCCTGGTGAAGTGACGCTCAGCGCTCCAGTGCCACCTTGAACTCGACGGGCTCGCCGCCGCGGAAGGTTCCCTTCCACGTGCGGTGGCCCTTGAGCTTGAGCTGCACGGAGATGGGCCTGGCCGGGTAGAGGTTGTCCACGACGAGCGGCGTGGTGCCCACCTCCTGGCCCTCCACCAGCACCGTGGCGCCCGGTGGGTTGCTGATGATGCTCAGGTGGGGCGAGGGCATCGGGACGCCCAGCTTCGCGAGCAGCATGGGAACCACCCACGAGCGCGTCGTGAGCACCCAGAGGCCACCGCCGACCAGCGCCGCGACCACGCCGAGCGCGACGGCGGTCCGCACCCAGCGCCCACGAGGGCGGGGCATGTCCTGCTCCTCCACCCAGTCGCTCTCCGGCCGCGGCGTGCGCGCTTCCAGCTCCAGCTCGTCGGCGGGAGTTTCACGCAGGCTCCGCGGTGGGGGGGCTTCCGGGGGAGGCACGGGCTCCGGCTGCGGAGCCGGCATGCCCTGGCGGGCCCGGCCTGACGACGTGGAAGGCGCGGTGCCGAAGTGGCCGGGCACTCCGGAGCTACCGGGAGCCGGCGCAGGTGTCGAAGCGCCACCCGTCGCTGCGTATGCGGGAGCTCCGCGCGCGGATGTCACAGCACCCGCGTGGCCCCCAGCCCCCGGGGACGCCACATGCACCGGGGTGCCATACGTGGCGGTGCGAGCCGGCGCCGAGCCGGGCGGGGCCGCCGTGGGGAGCGCCTCCACGTCATCGGTGACAGAGGGCTCCTCGGCGCAGAAGTCGCACGGCGCCTGCGGCGCGGACAGGGGCATTCCGCACGTCGCGCAGTTGCGCGTCAGCCGTCCGCTGGCACTGAGCGCCGTCCCTCCGGGCTCGAGCGCCACCTCTTCTCCCTCCGCCACGAGCGCGAAGGGCCCCGGACTCGACGGGCGTGTGGCGCCCGCCGGGGCCGACTTCGCGTCCGTCCCCGCCTCGGCCTGCTCGCGCAGGGTGGGGGGCAGGGAGAGCTGCCGCATGAAGTCGGCCAGCGCCTGGGACGTGGCAGGCTCGCCGGAGCGGGCCAGCCAGCGCGCGAGCGTCTCGCTCAGCGCCTCGGGCGTCGGGAAGCGTTGCTCAGGGGCCCGAGCCAGCATGCGCAGCACGGCGTCGGCGAGCGGCGCGGGCACGTCCGGAGGCAGCGGCGGAACCTCGCGGGACAGGATGGCGTACACCACCGCCATGGGCTCCTTCACGTCATGGAACGGATGCCGGCCCACGAGCAGCTCGTGGAAGACGATGCCCAGGGAGAACTGGTCGCTAAGGGCATTGGCCGGGGCGCCCTGGAGCACCTCGGGCGCGCTGTAGGCCTCCTTGCCGCGGAAGACGCCGGGCTCCGTGAGCGAGCCGCCCTCGAGCCGGGCGATGCCGAAGTCCGTCACCTTCACCTCGCCCTCGCGCGACACGAGGACGTTGGAAGGGGACACGTCGCGGTGGGCCGCCATCACCGGGCGCCCCTCGTGCAGCTTCCGGTACGCGTGGGCGAGGCCCGCCTGCGCCTGGAGCACGATGAAGGCCGCCAGGTGCGGTGGGATGCGTGCGCCCTGCCGCGCGGCGGTGCGCAGCAGCACGCCCAAATCCCAACCGTCCACCAGCTCCATCACCAGGAAGAGGCCGCCGGGGCCCTGGCCCACGTCGTACACGGTGGCGATGTTCTGGTGCTGCAGCAGCATGGCCAGCCGCGCCTCGGCGACGAACATGCGCGCGATGTCCGGCTCCCGCGCCAGTTGCGGCAGCACCCGCTTGATGGCCACCGCGCGCTCGAAGCCCTCCGTGCGCGCCACCCCGAGGAACAGCTCCGCCATGCCTCCGGAGGCCAGCTGCCGTACGAGCCGATAGCGTTCGTTCACGGACGGCCTTCCTCAGGTGACGGGCTGGGTGACCTCGCGCAGCAACTTCCAGGGATAGATGCCGGTGGTGTGTCCGTCGCTGAAGACGAAGGCCAGCGCGTAGTTGCCCACCGGTTGGACTTCCTTGATGCGCAGGTCCGCGGGCACCTTCGTCGCGTCCAGGGTGCGCTTGTTCGTCCACTCGTCCACGCACCCGGCGCACGGGCACTGCTGGCGCAGCAGCTGCGCGGAGGCGGTCGTCCTCGCCCCGTCGTCCCAGCCCAGCTCCAGCCGCGAGCCGTCCGGCGCCACGCGGACATCCGTCCCGGAGACGGGCTTGTCGGCGGGCTTGATGCGGTCCCAGAAACTCAACGTTGCACCTTTCGAAGTCTCAACAGCGCCGCGCCCTCCCTACCATCCTTCGAAGCCCGTGGCGCGTCGAAGCGCGCCCGCGTGCCGCCTATGAGGCGAGCTTGACGGGCAGCCGGTGGCCTTCCAGCCGCACGCCCTGCTTCGCCAGCACCCGCCGCAGCGCCAGCACCACCTGCGGGTCCAGCTGCGCACCGCTGAGGTTGTCGAGAATCTCCATCGCCTTCTCCAGCGGCATGGCCTTCTGGTACGGGCGCGTGGAGGTGCAGGCGTCGAAGGTGTCCGCGCACGCGACGATGCGGGCCAGCAGGGGGATGTCCTCGCCCTGGAGCCGGTCCGGGTAGCCGGTGCCGTCCCAGCGCTCGTGGTGGTGGCGCACGCACGCGCGCACCGCGCCGAGGAAGCTCACCGGGCCGATGATGGCGTCGCCGATGGCCGGGTGCTCGCGCATGATGGCCATCTCCTGGTCCGTCAGCCGCGACTGCTTGCAGAGGATGGACTCCACGATGCCAATCTTCCCGATGTCGTGGAGGATGCCGCCGTACTGGAGCTGGCGCAGCTCGCGCTCGGTGAGGCTCAGCTCGCGGCCAATCTGCACCGCCACGTCGCCCACCCGCTGGCTGTGGCCGCGCGTGTACGCGTCCTTCGAGTCGATGGAGTTGGCCAGCGCGACGATGGTCTCCAGATAGCCCTTCTCCAGGCTCTCGTAGAGGCCGCGGTTCTCCATGTCGTACGCGAGCAGCTGCTTGCTCATGTAGTTGAACGTCTGGGCCAGCTCCCCCAGCTCGTTCTTCTGCGGGATGTCCACCTCCACGCCGAACTTGCCGCGCGCCAGCTCCAGCGCGACCTTCGTGAAGCCCTTGAGGGGCCGCGTGAGGTTGCGCGAGAAGAGCGCGGCCAGCACCAGCGCGACGAGGATGGCCGCGCCCAGCCCCAGCAGGATGCGGCGCTCCATGGCCTCCACCTGCCGGTACGCATGCTCCACCGGTTGCTCGGAGATGATGGCCCAGCCGGCCTCCGGCAGCACCGTGTACGCGGCCACCACCGCGTCCCGGCCCTCGCCGAAGTTGCCCACGTGGAACGTCTCCGTCTCCGGCTGGCGCTCCAGCTGCAGCATCAGGTGCGCCACCGGGCGGCGCCGGGACACGTCCTCGCCCAGCCCCGCCACGCCTCCGCCTCCGGCGACGAGGTGCCCGTGCCGGTCCGCCACGTATGCGAAGCCGGTGCTGCCCACGCGCTCCTGCTCCAGCATCCGCCGCAGCCCCGCCAGCGACAGGTCCGCCGCGACGTAGCCCTTGACGGGCTCGCCCACGGGGAAGGCCATCGTCACCACCGGCCCGTCTCCGTCCGGCCCCGTCACCCCGTCCGCGTAGCGCAGCCCGTCCAGCTTCTCCAGCAGCGCGCGGGCGCGCTCCTCGTGCCCCGCCAGCGAGCTGGGCGACACGTCGTGCCGCGAGAAGGCCTGCAGGCCCGGCAGCCGCTTGCGGTCCGGGCCGAAGACGGTGAGCGCCAGCACCTCGCGCCGCTGTGTGAGCACCGACGCCAGGTGCGTCTGCTGCGCCTCCAGGGGCAGCGTGAAGAAGCCGGGCACGCGGGCCAGCCCCAGCACCGCGTCGGTGGGCTCGCCCAGGAAGTCCTCCGCCTTGAGCTGGAGCTGCTTCACGCGCTCCTGCGCCAGCTCCTGCGCGTCGCGCACCAGCAGCTCGCGCGTATGGGACACGGAGAGCCACCCCACCATCAGCGTGGGGACGAAGCCCACCACCAGCATCAACAGGAGGATGGCTTTGAAAAGGCGCACGGTGCTGCTCCTCCAGTGGCTACTGCCACTGTCCCTTCTGCACTTCGAGCTTGAGTCGCTCCGACGCCAGCTCGAAGCGCCGGGAGGCCCCGGGCTCGGACCGGCCCGCCGGGCCCACCGCGCGCACCGTCCACCGGTAGCGGCCCGCCGGCAGCACCGGCAGCTTCACCTCCACGGTGGCCACGGCCTGGGCGAAGACAGGGGTGCCTTCCGTGTCGTGTAGCACTTCCACCTCGTAGCGCTCCGCTCCGGGCACTGCCGCCCAGGTCAGCTTCACCGGCCCCAGCCGGCCGGCCCGGTCCGGGCGCAGCTTCAGCAGCACCCCATCCTCCGGCAATACCGGCTTCGGCGCCACCAGGGGGGGCAGCGGCGCCGGCGGCGGGGAGCCCTTCACCACGCTGAGCGACTCTCCCGTGGCGACAGGCTGGGTAACGCCCTCGGCCTCCACGCGCACGGGCGGGCCCTTCTTCACGGTGACGGTGGTGGTGCCTCCGTCCGGGCCCACCTCCACGCTGAAGGCGGAGGGCTGCGGCGTGGGTGTCGCCGCCACCTGCCGCCCGGCCGCGTTGGCCGCCTCGGAGGCCAGGGTATAGCGGGCGGCGCGGAAGTGAGACTCCGCCTCCCTCAGCCGCGCCTCGGCCTCGGGGGAAGTGCCCGCGTCTCCGACGAGCGTGCGCGCCGTCTCCAGGGCCCGCTGCGCGAGCACGCGCTCCTGTCCGGGCACCTTCAGCCGCGTGCCCTCGGGCACGGTGGCCGTCGTCAGCTGGTTGAGCGCCTGGATTTCCTCCGCCGCGGCCGGGTCTCCCACGGTGCGCTCCGCCACCTGGCGCAGCGTCTCCTGGGGGCCCACCACCGCCGTGTCCTGCGCGGCGACGCCCAGCCCCGTCATCAGCATGAGGAGCGTCATCCTCATTGGAAGACAATCTCCCTTCCGGCCTGGATGGTGGCCGCCGGGGTGGTGACGGAGAGGGACTGGGTGGCGGGCTTCTCCAGCTCCGCGTCGATGCGGCCGCGCAGCACCGTGAGGTCCGTGCGCGGCTGGCCGGGCCGCAGCCGCGTCTCGGCGATGCCGATGAGCGAGTCGCCGCCCAGGTGCACCGTGCCGCCGTCACTGGCGAAGACGAGGTCCGCGCCCGCGCCCGACTCGGTGCGCACCTTGTCGTTCTCGAAGAGGGGGTGTCCCTCTCGCGCGGCGCTCCAGTCATCCTCGGTGGCGCGCTTTATCTGCACCTCGCCCTTCAGGGCCTTCAGGTGCGCGCGCGGGGTGAGGGCCGGACGGGGGGGCGCGGCGGGCGCAGGCGGCGTCTCCTCGGCGGTGCAGCCGAGCGGCGAGGCCGAGAGCGCGAGCGCGAGCAGCATGGGGGGCCAGCGTCGTCCGTTCACGTGTGGGGGGTTCCGGGAAGCCGCAGTGTAGCGGGAGGGACTCGTGGGAAACGAGCCCGGCCACGCGTACGCTAGTCCAGTCGCCGGTGCTGCAGGCAGGGCAGGTTGCGGCGGACGCGCGCCTGCAGTTCCGGGTCCACCGGCGCCAGCGCCAGCCCCTCGCCCTCCGACGCCCGCGCCGTCACCAGTCCCCAGGGGTCCACCACCATGGCGTGGCCATAGGTGAGGCGGTTGGCGGAGTGTCTCCCACCTTGTGCGGGGGCGAGCACATAGGCCTGGTTTTCAATGGCCCGCGCCCGGAGGAGCACCTCCCAGTGGTCCTTGCCCGTCATCAGGGTGAAGGCCGCCGGCACCGCCAGCAGGGTGGCGCCGTCCTTCGACAGCCGCCGGTACAGCTCCGGGAAGCGCAAGTCGTAGCAGACGGACAGGCCCAGCCGGCCCACCTCCGTCTGGGCGGCGACCACCTCGGTGCCCGGCGCCACGGCGGCGGACTCCTGGTAGGTGGCCCCGTCACCCACCTCCACGTCGAAGAGGTGCATCTTCCGGTAGACGGCCAGCCGCTCCCCGCCCGGCCCGAAGAGGACGCTGGTGTTGTAGAGCCGCTCTCCCGGCGCGCCCGTCTCCAGCACGCTGCCGGCCAGGAGCGTCACTTTCAGCTCCCGGGCCAGCTCGGCCATGCGGGCGAGCGTCGGGCCGTCGAGTCCCTCGGCGGCGGCGGGGCGCTCGGGCTCCGGGCCCATCCACGAGAAGTTCTCCGGGAGACCGACGAGGCGGGCCCCCAGGCCGGCCGCCCGCCGCACGAGGCGGGTGGCGACCTCCAGGTTGTGGCTCTTGTCCGCGGTGGACACCATCTGCGCGGCGGCGATGAGGTGCATGGACCCCGTTATAACGCCCGTCCGGGTCGCGGAACCCCTGGGAATTCCTTGCCCTGTCGGGCAGGTTTCACCCGGAGCAGGAGGGTGCGTCCTTCCTTTACACCCCGACGGGGCGTGTGCTACGGACGCCCCACATTTTTCGATGATGGACCTCGAAAAGTGGGCCGCGTGCCCGCTTTTCGCGTTTTTGGAGACCTGTTTCCCGGATATGTCGGAGAAGAACCTCAAGCAGACGGTGGAGGAGCGGGCCATGAGCCTGCTCGAGCCCATCGTCGCGGGTGAAGGCCTGGAGCTCGTGGACCTGGAGTTCATCCGGGAGCGCGAGGGCTGGGTCCTCCGGTTGTTCATCGACAAGCCGGGCGGGCGGGTGGGACTGGAAGACTGCACCCAGGTGTCGCGCGCGGTGGACCCCGCGCTCGACGTGGAGGACCTGGTTCCGCACGAGTACAGCCTGGAGGTCTCCAGCCCCGGGGTGAACCGGCCGCTGAAGAAGCCGGCCCACTTCGAGCGGGTGAAGGGACAGAAGGTGAAGGTGAAGACGTTCGGGCCGCTGGGTGAGCCCCCGCGCAAGAACTTCACCGGCACGCTGACCGAGGTGGCGGGCGACGGCATCTCGGTGGAGGTGGAAGGTGCCGGAACCTTCCACATCCTCTTCAAGGACATCGCGAAGGCGAACCTGGAGTTCGAGTTCTAGACGTCGACATACAGGGCGCCCCTCCGAGCGGGGACGCCCGTGGACCCTTTTAGGAGAACACCATGGCCACGCAACAAGCCAACCCGAGCGTCAACCTCAACCTCGTCCTCGACCAGGTCGCCAAGGACAAGGGCATCGACCGGGCTGTGCTGATTGCCACCCTCGAGGACGCGATGAAGACCGCGGCCAAGAAGCACTTTGGCCAGGACCGCGAGCTCGAGGCCAAGTACGACCCCGACAAGGGCGTGGTGGAGCTGTTCCAGGCCATCACGGTGATGGATGAAATCGTCGACCCCGTCCAGGCGGTCAACCAGATCACCACCGCCGAGGCGCACAGGAAGGGCATGGAGGTGGAGTCCGGGGACGAGCTCGTCTTCCAGATCTTCTACCGCGACGAGGACGCCGCCGAGGCCAAGGCGCAGGACGACCAGTACGGCGACATCCTCCGCCTGAAGACCTTCCGCCGTGGCTTCGGCCGCATCGCCGCGCAGACGGCCAAGCAGGTCATCCTGCAGCGCACCCGCGACGCGGAGCGGGAGAACGTCTTCAACGAGTACAAGGACCGCAAGAACGAGATCGTCACCGGCATCGCCCGCCGGTTCGAGCGCGGCAACATCATCGTGGACCTGGGCCGCGCCGAGGCCGTGCTGCCGGTGCGCGAGCAGGTGCCGCGCGAGACGTACCGCCCCGGCGACCGCGTGCAGGCCTACGTGCTGGACGTGCTGCGCGAGTCCAAGGGCCCGCAGATCGTCCTCAGCCGCGCCTCCGTCAACCTGCTCACCAAGCTGTTCGAGATGGAGGTGCCCGAAATCGCCGAGGGCATCGTCGTCATCGAGGCGGCGGCGCGCGAGCCGGGTGGCCGCGCCAAGATTGCCGTCTCCAGCCGGGACTCGGACGTGGACCCGGTGGGCGCGTGCGTGGGCATGAAGGGCAGCCGCGTGCAGGCGGTGGTGCAGGAGCTGCGCGGCGAGAAGATCGACATCGTCCCCTTCGACGAGGACCCGGCCCGCTTCGTGTGCTCGGCGCTGGCCCCCGCGGAGGTCAGCCGCGTCATCATCGACGAGGCCAACCACGCCATGGAGCTCATCGTCCCGGACGACCAGCTCAGCCTCGCCATCGGCCGGCGCGGGCAGAACGTGCGCCTGGCGGCCCAGCTGACGGGTTGGAAGCTGGACATCAACAGCGAGAGCCGGGTGCGGGAGCTGCGCGAGTTCGCCAGCCGCTCGCTGGGCTCGCTGCCGGGCATCAACGAGATGCTGGTGGAGACGCTCTACGCCCACGGCTTCCGTCAGGCCCGGGACATCGCGGACGCGAACCCGGAGATGCTGGCGCAGATGCCCGGCATCGACCCCGCCCGCATCCCCTCCATGCAGGAGGCCGCGCGTAAGCGGATGGTGGAGGACCAGGCGGAGCTGTCGCGCATGGATTATGAAAGGGAGCAGGCCCGGCTGGCCGAGGCCCGGCGCCATCCGGACGAGCTCAACCCGTCCGAGCGCATGGCGCGGGTCAGGGGCGTCGGCGAGAAGACCATCGAGCAGCTCATCCTCGCCGGCTACAAGTCGGTGGAGGACATCGCCAACGAGAAGGACCTGGCGAAGCTGGGCGACGTGCCGGGTGTGGGTATCAAGAAGGCCCGCCAGCTGAAGAGCGCGGCGGAGAACTACCTCGTGGAGGAGGCGAAGCTGCGCGCGGAGCTGAACGCCGAGCGTGGCACGATGACGGCGACCCTGGACGGTGGCGCGGAAGCCACCAAGTCGCCGTAAGCTAGGGGAGGGAAGGGAACGTGGGGCGCCCGTCAGGCCGCAAGGCGTCGGGAGAGCAGAGCGCGGAGTCAGGTCCGGTCCGGACGTGCGTCGGATGCGGATCCAAGCGACCGCAGGCGGAGCTCACCCGGTTCGTGATAGGGCCTGGGGGCGCCATCGAGGTGGATAGGGCACGGCGGCTGCCAGGACGGGGCGCCTACCTGTGCGGTGCCGGTTGTCTGACGGCGGCGCTGAAGCGGAAGGCGTTTGGAAGGGCCTTTCGCGGCAAGGCGGGACAGGTTGACCCGTCGCAGCTCGGGCAGGCGTGGGAGTCGGGGACGGGGAGCTAAGGGGTGTGGGGGGGGAGTGGGTGTTAAGGACCACTCGCACACATTTTCGGGTTTGGACTAGGGTGCTGCGCCCCGGAAGCCGGCGGAGCAGAAGGCCAACAAGGGCAATATGTCGAAGAAGCGCGTCCATGAAATCGCCAAGGAGCTCAAGGGCCACGGCATTGAGCTCGACAACAAGGAGGTCGTGACCGAGCTCTCTGCGCTCGGTTACGACGTCAAGAGCCACTCGTCTTCACTCGATGACGACCAGGCGACCGCCGCCGTCCAGAAGATCCTGGACAAGCGCAAGCCGAAGCAGGCCACGCCGCCCGTGACGGCGAAGGGATTCGTCGTCCGCCGCAAGGTGGGCGCGCCCTCGGGTGGTGCGTCCTCGGATGCTGGCGAGGGCCAGCAGGCCGACCATTCGCAGTACGAGCCGCCTCCCGCGGCGTACGAAGCACCTCCGGCCGCCTTCCGGGCCGAGGAGCCGCCGCCGGCTCCCGCCGTCGAGGTACCCCCGGCCCCTGTCGAGGCGCCGAGGGCCGTTGAGTCGAAGCCGGTGGAGGCCGCCCCGGAGGTTCCGGAGGCTCCCGCCGTCACCACCACCCCGCCGCAGCAGCCCGCGCCTGTCGCGGAGGCCCCCCAGGCCCCCGCCGCCGTCGCGGCTGTGTCCACGCCCGCCGCCGAGGCCCCCAGGGCCCCGGTCGAGGCACCTCGCGCCGCCGTGCAGCCGCCGGTCGCCGCGCAGCCCACTTCCCCTGCCCAGGAGCGCACCACCTTGCCCCAACCCCCCACTCGCTCACCGGTCCCGCCGACTGTCCGGACGCCTTCGAGCACTTCTACGTCCGCGACCGTCGTGTCCCGTGGCCCGGGCTATGTCCAGCGTGGTGGTCCTGGGAGTGGTCGTCCTGGCGGTCCGGGTGGCCCCGGTGGCCGTCCCGGTGGTCCGGGGGGGCCGGGTGGAAATCGTCCGGGTGGTCCGGGTGGTCCGGGTGGCCGTCCCGGTGGTCCGGGCGGTCCGGGTGGAAATCGTCCGGGCGGTCCGGGCGGACGTCCCAGCTACCAGGGACAGACGTATCAGGGCCCGGGCGCGCGTCCGGGTCAGCCGCCGGTGCGTCCCACCGGCGCGCCGGGGGTCGGTGCCCAGGCCTCGGCCGGCGGCACGGCGGCTCCCGCGGGTCCCACCATCATGGTGGGCGGCGTGCCCCACGCCCAGGTGACGCCCACGGCGGGCGGTCCTGCCCGTCCCACGGCCACGCAGGCCGTCGTCATCTCGCGCCCGCTCATCCAGGTGCGCCGCGTGACGCCCACGGCCGGCCAGGCCAAGCAGTACCCCATGGCGCCGGGCCGCAACGGCATCCCCGAGCGGCGTGAGTACAAGGTCGTCCCCGACCACCTGGGGCGTGGCCGCGAGCTGGTGGACGTCTCCAAGAACAAGGAGCGGGGCCAGCGCAAGCGCACCAGTGGCGATACGACCAGCGTGTCCAAGCAGGAACTGACGGACATGGTCTGGGGCCGCGTCACCATCCCCATCCGTGGCAAGAAGAAGAAGCCCACGAAGAAGGGCGCCAAGACGCAGATCACCCAGATGGCCGAGGAGAAGAAGGTCATCAAGCTGCAGGAGGGCATCAGCGTGTCCGACCTGGGCCAGCGCATGGGTGTGCGCAGCGCGGACATCATCAAGAAGCTGATGGGCCTGGGGAAGATGGCCACGGCCAACCAGCTGGTCGACGCGGACACCGCGGAGATGCTGGCCACCGACTACGGCTGGAAGATCGACCGCGTCGGCTTCGAGGTGGAGGACTACCTGCCCGAGGTGGAGGCCCGTCCCGAGGACGAGCGTCCCCGTCCGCCGGTGGTCACCATCATGGGCCACGTCGACCACGGCAAGACGAGCCTCCTGGACGCCATCCGCAAGGCCAACGTGGCCGCGGGCGAGGCGGGCGGCATCACCCAGCACATCGGCGCGTACAGCATCTCCACGTCGCGCGGTGACGTCACCTTCCTCGACACCCCGGGCCACGAGGCCTTCACGTCCATGCGCGCTCGTGGCGCCGACGTGACGGACATCGTGGTGCTGGTGGTGGCCGCGGACGACGGCGTGATGCCGCAGACGGTGGAGGCCATCAAGCACGCCAAGGCGGCGGAGGTCCCCATCGTCGTCGCCATCAACAAGATGGACGTGCCGGGCGCCAACCTGGACCGCGTGAAGAAGGACCTGGCCACCCACGAGCTCGTGCCGGAAGAGTGGGGCGGCGACACCATCATGGTTCCGGTCTCCGCGAAGACGAAGGAGAACCTGGAGCTGCTGCTGGAGAACCTGGCCCTCCAGGCCGAGGTGCTCGAGCTGACGGCCAACCCGAGCCGTCCGTCGGTGGGTGCCATCATCGAGGCGAAGCTGGACCGCGGCCGCGGGCCGGTGGCCACGGTGCTGGTGCAGGAGGGCACGCTGAAGCTGGGCGACGCCGTCGTCACCGGCACTCACTACGGCCGCGTCCGCGCCATGACGAACAGCCGCGGCGAGCAGGTGAAGGAAGTGAAGCCCGGCTACTGCGCCGAGGTCGTCGGTCTGTCCGGCGTGCCGAGCGCGGGTGACGCCATCAACGTGGTGGCGGACGAGAAGGCGGCCAAGCAGATCGCCGAGCACCGCAACATGAAGGAGCGGCAGACCGAGCTCAGCAAGGTCAGCCGCGAGTCCCTGGAGCAGCTGTTCGCCAAGACGAAGGCGGGCGGCGGTCCCAAGGAGCTGCGCGTCGTCATCAAGGCGGACGTGCAGGGCTCGGCGGAGGCCGTCAAGCAGGCGGTGCAGAAGCTCTCCACGCACAAGGTCAAGGTGGAGATCGTCCACTCGGGCGTGGGCGCGATTACCGAGGGCGACGTGATGCGGGCGGCGGCCTCCAAGGGCGTCGTGCTGGGCTTCAACGTCAACCCCGAGTCCGGTGCCGAGGCCGCGGCCAAGGCGCAGGACGTGACGCTGCGCAGCTACTCCATCATCTACGAGCTCATCGACGGTGTGCGCGAGGACATGGAGGGGCTGCTGGAGCCCATCCGCACCGAGCGCAAGCTGGGTCGCGCGGAGGTGCGCAACACCTTCAACGTGCCCCGCCTGGGCACCATCGCCGGCGCGGCGGTGCTGGACGGTGTCATCAAGCGCGGCTCGTTCGTGCGGCTCATGCGCGAGAACAAGCAGCTGTTCTCCGGGAAGATGGCGTCGCTGCGGCGCTTCAAGGACGACGTCAAGGAGGTCGCGCAGGGCTTCGAGTGCGGTATCGGCATCGAGAACTTCAACGACCTCAAGCCCGGTGACATCATCGAGGCCTACGAGATCGAAGAGACTCGTCAGAGCCTCACGTAGTCGACAGTCCAGTGCCCTCCTTGAAACCCTGGGAAGACCCCATCTTCCCAGGGTGCTGATGCCCCGGTGGCCGCCCTTGCTGGTGCGGTCGCCGGTGGCCGGGGGACTTCCATGTTCGTAGGTGTCGCACGCCTCACCCTCCAGATTCCGGACAGCGGGTCGCTCAAGTCCAAGCGGCAGGTGCTCCGCCGGGTGACGGAACGGGTGAAGGCCCGTTTCAACGTGGCCATGGCCGAGGTCGATGATCAGGATCTCTGGCAGAAGGCCGCGCTCGCCCTGGCGGTGGTAGGGAATGAACGCCGCCACGTGGACGAGCAATTGGAGAAGATCATCCACTTCATCGAGGAGATGTACGTCGCTCCGCTGATGGCGCGGGAGACGGAAATCCTCGGCTTCGGGGACCAGCTGTTCTCCGGCGGGGCCACCCGCTCGCCCGGGCGGGGTCCTCTTCCCCGCAGGGCTTCAGTGGACGAAGAGGACGGTGACGAGGACTCCCTGGACGCGGAGGCCTCGCCCGAGGATGCGGCGGCGCAGTCGGAGGCCGCCATCGCCCGCTTCCTGAGGGGTGACAAGGCGTCGCTGGCGGAGGCGGAGGGGCTGGGGGAGTGGGAGCGCCGGCATGAAGGCGACAACGAGGGGGGCCCCGGAATGGGCCGCCCGTCTCCGTCGGGCGGTGGACGGATGACCTTGGACGAGGCGCGGGCCCGGGCCCGCACCCTTCGCAATCCGCGAGACTGGGAGAAGAAATGACGACGCATTCCCGACCGGAGCGCGTGGGACAGGAAATCCAGGCGGCCATCGGCGACCTGCTCGCCCGGGGCATGCTGAGGGACCCGCGCATCGGCTACATCACGATTACGGGCGTGAAGGTCTCTCCGGACCTCCGCGTGGCCAAGGTCTTCTATTCGATGATTGGCACCGAGCAGGAGCGTGCCGACACGCAGAAGGGGCTGGAGGCCGCCAAGGGCTTCGTGCGCCGCGAGGTGACGTCCACCGTCAACCTGCGCGTGTCGCCCGAAATCTTCTTCTCCTTCGACGAGTCCGTCGGCGAGGGGGACAAGATTGACCGTCTCCTTCGCGAGGTCCGGAGCAAGGAAGGCTGGTAGTTCCAGCCCCGGGCCCACAATATTGGCGTGACATGGACGGCGTCCTGGTCATCGACAAGCCCTCGGGCCCCACGTCTTTTGACGTGGTGCGACAGGTGCGTTCGCTGCTCAAGCTGAAGAAGGTGGGCCACACGGGGACGCTGGACCCGATGGCCACCGGCGTGCTGCCGCTGTGCCTGGGTGAGGCCACCAAGGTGGCGGGCTTCATCACCGAGGGCGACAAGGCCTACGACGCCACGGTGCGCCTGGGCGCGGAGACGGACACCCAGGACGCGCAGGGCCAGGTGACGGCCCGGGCTCCCGTGCCGCCGCTGACGCCCGCCCTGCTGGAGTCCGCGCTGGCGCGCTTCCGGGGCTCCTTCGACCAGGTGCCGCCCATGTACTCGGCGGTGAAGGTGGCCGGGAAGCGGCTGTACGAGCTGGCGCGCGCCGGCGAGGAGGTGGAGCGGGCCGCCCGCCACGTCACCGTGTACGAGCTGGTGCTGCGCGACTACTCCGCGGACCGCCTGCAGCTGTCCGTGCGCTGCTCCAAGGGCTTCTTCGTGCGCACGCTGGCCTTCGATTTGGGCCGCGCGCTGGGCTGTGGTGCCCACCTGGAGGCCCTGCGGCGCACGCACAGCGGCCCCTTCACCCTGGCCCAGGCGCTGCCGCTGGCGGACCTGCCGGCCCTGGCGAAGGAGGGCGCGCTGGCGCCGCGGCTGGTGTCCATGGCGGACGCGCTGGTGGAACTGCCGGAGGTGCGGGTGAGCGCGGCGGAGGCCCAGCGGGTGTCGCACGGCGTGCCGGTGGAGGTGCCCGCGGGGCGGCCCGGACGGGTGCGCGTCATGGGCCCGGACGGCGCCCTGCTGGCGGTGGCCGAAGTGGTGGCCGGACGGCTGCGCTACCTGCGCGTGCTCGTCTAGGAAGAGGGACGCTCCTGTCCACCGTGGCCCATGCCTGGGAGCTCATCGTGGTGGTGGCGCCCGCGCTGCGCGGCGCCTTCGAGGGGCGGCGCGAGCTGCGCCTGGGGATGCCCGCCCATGCCGGGGTGGGGGACGCGCTGGAGTCTCTCTTCAAGCTCTACCCCCGGGCCTGGCCGCACCTGGCGGGCGAGCGGGGCGGCTCCGGGATGTACCTGCACATCGCCCTGGACGAGCGGGCAGGCGAGGAGCTGGCGCACGGCGGCGGGGGACTATCCGCCGGCCTGAAGCTGTATTTCTTCGCACTGTCGAGGACGCCAGGAGCCCGGCGGGCAGGCGTCGAAGGTTGACCCTGTGGGGGGCGGAGCTTATAAGCCCCCCCGCCGTTAGAAGGACGAGACCCGGTCTGTACCCCTCCGCGGACCGTGGTGCCTCGAGCAGTCCTCCACCGGAGTGGGCGAAGGAAGCAACACATGTCGGCATTGCATACCGAGCGCAAGACGGAGCTGGTGGCGAAGTTCCGGACGCATGAGACGGACACCGGCTCTCCCGAGGTGCAGGTGGCGCTGCTGTCCGAGCGCATCAACATGCTCACCGAGCACTTCAAGACGCACAAGAAGGACCACCACTCGCGGCGCGGTCTGCTGAAGCTGGTCGGTCAGCGTCGCCGGCTGCTGGACTACCTCAAGTCCAAGGATGTCACCCGGTACAAGAAGCTCATCGAGGGTCTCGGCATCCGCAAGTAGTCCGCTGAGCAGCAAACGGGGCGCTGGCAGCAACCAGCGCCCCGCGCGTTTAAGACGTATGCGGTAGGAAGCAGTTGGAAGTGACGTTGTCGAAGCGCGGTGGGTGGTGGCGGGCAAGGGAGTGGTGCCGTCGGAGGTTTTGGTTTCCGTTCGGACCGGCTGACCTGAGGGTCAGCCGGTGCGATCAGGGATCAAAAGTTCCGAGACATCCCTCCGGCGCTCCGCAAGCGCCCCCCGCAGTACAGGCTGGCGGTTGCCTGTCGTGCGCCTGTCCCAGGCCCTGGCGACCGCTCATACACCCCGAGGGCCCTCCCGGGGTGCCTGGCCGCATTGTTGCGGGCCGGGTGCGTGCGGTGGGGTCCTCGCCCCTGAAGTACCCAGAGGCACGGACATGCTGAAGAAGAGCGTCAAGATTGGTGAGAGCGAGCTGAGCATTGAACACGGCCGCATGGCGAAGCAGGCCGACGGCTCGGTGGTGGTGCGCTACGGCGACACCATGCTGCTCGTGACGGCGGTGAGCGCGCGGGAGAAGAAGGACGTCGACTTCCTCCCCCTCACGGTGGAGTACCAGGAGAAGCTGTACTCGGCGGGCCGCATCCCCGGCAGCTACTTCAAGCGCGAGGGCCGCCTGACGGAGAAGGAGACGCTGGCCAGCCGCCTCGTCGACCGCTCCCTGCGCCCGCTGTTCCCGGAAGGCTACGCCTACGAGACGCAGGTCATCGCCAGCGTCGTCTCCTCGGACCCGGAGAACGAGGGTGACATCCACGGCATCACCGGCGCCTCCGCGGCGCTGTGGGTGTCGGACATCCCGTTCAACGGCCCGCTGGCCGGCATCCGCGTGGGCCGCGTCGGCGGTCAGCTCGTCGCCAACCCCACCTCGAAGCAGCGCGAGCAGAGTGACCTGGACCTGGTCATGGCCGTCAGCCGCGAGGCCATCGTCATGGTGGAGGGCGGCGCGGAAGAGGTGTCCGAGGCGGACATGGTGGCCGCGCTCGAGTTCGGCTTCAAGACGGCGCAGCCCGCGCTGGACATGCAGGACGAGCTGCGCCGCGAGCTGAAGAAGCAGGTGCGCTCCTTCGACAAGCCCCCCGCGGTGGACGAGGGCCTGCGCGCCAAGGTGCGCGAGCTGGCCATGGACTCCATCAAGGCCGGCTACGGCATCAAGGAGAAGGGTGCCCGCTACGACGCGCTCTCCAAGGCGAAGAAGGAGACGCTCGCGAAGCTCAAGGAGCAGCTGGGCGACGGCTACACCCCGCTCGTGGAGAAGCACGCCAAGGCGGTGGTGGAGGACCTGAAGTACGAGCACATGCGTGAGATGACGGTCAACGGTGGCCGCATCGGCGGCCGTGGCCACGACGTGGTGCGCCCGATTACGAACGAGGTCGGAGTGCTGCCTCGCACGCACGGCAGCGCGCTGTTCACCCGCGGCGAGACGCAGGCGCTCGTGGTGGCCACGCTGGGCACCAGCGACGACGAGCAGCGCCTGGAGATGCTGGGCGGCATGGCCTTCAAGCGCTTCATGCTGCACTACAACTTCCCCCCGTTCAGCGTGAACGAGACCAAGCCGCTGCGCGGCCCGGGCCGTCGTGAAGTCGGCCACGGCGCGCTGGCGGAGCGCGCGCTGCGCAACATGGTCCCCAAGAGCGACTCCTTCCCGTACACGGTGCGGCTGGTGTCGGACATCCTGGAGTCCAACGGCTCCTCGTCCATGGCCTCCGTCTGCGGCGGCACCCTGGCGCTGATGGACGCGGGCGTCCCCATCAAGGCTCCGGTGGCGGGCATCGCCATGGGCCTGGTGAAGGAGGGCGACAAGGTCGCCATCCTCTCGGACATCCTCGGTGACGAGGACCACCTGGGCGACATGGACTTCAAGGTGTGCGGCACCACGAAGGGCATCACCTCCATCCAGATGGACATCAAGATCACCGGCCTCACCACGGAGATCATGAGCCGCGCGCTGGAGCAGGCGCGTCAGGGCCGCATCCACATCCTGGGTGAGATGCTCAAGACGCTGGCGACCTCCCGCAAGGAGATCAGCCAGTACGCGCCGCGCATCACCACCATCCAGATTCGTCCCGAGTTCATCAAGAACGTCATCGGGCCGGGCGGCAAGGTCATCAAGGACATCATCGCCCGCACCGGCGCCGCGATTAACATCGAGGACTCCGGCCGCGTGGACATCGCCAGCGCCAACGGCGACGCGGTGAAGGCCGCCATCGCCATGATTCAGGCGCTCACGCGCGAGGCGGAGATTGGCAAGGTCTACACGGGCACGGTGCGCAAGATTGCCGAGTTCGGCGCCTTCGTGGAGCTGTTCCCCGGCACCGACGGCCTCATCCACATCTCCGAGCTGTCCGACAAGCGCGTCAAGAGCGTGTCCGACGTGCTGAAGGAGGGCGACGAGGTGCTGGTGAAGGTGGTCAGCATCGACAAGACGGGCAAGATTCGCCTGTCCCGCAAGGAGGCGATGGCGGAGCGCGCGGCGGCGCAGCAGCCTGCCGGCGACGGCCTGCCCGCGCAGCCGGCCCCCGAGGCCACCCAGCCGGACGCCAAGGCCTGAAAAGGTCCTGACGCCGGACGGCTCGGGCCCGTGAGGGCCTGAGCGGATGACGCCTCCTTCCGCCACCGCGCGGGAGGGGGCGTTTTCGTTTCGGGCGCGGATGGCTTAGACCGGGGGCAGGGGGCCGTGCGTTGGAGGTGCGAGCCCCGTCCTGGAGGCCTCGTGCCGCCCCGACCGCCCACCGCCTCGCCGCCGCCCTCGAGCTTCCTCTCCGACGTGTCCCGCTTCCTCGGCGGCTTCCGGTGGGCCTTCATGCCGCTGGGGCTGCTGGCGCTGGTGGCCGTGGGTGTCCACTCCGCGGCGGACACGCTGGACGACCGGCTGCTGGCGGTGGTGGACCGGGCGGACGCGCTCTTCGACGCGCTGGTGGGCCGCTACGACGTCACCGCGCCCATGGTGGAGTGGCTGTCGCTGGAGTCGCGCACCCGGCTGGCCCGCATGCTCGCGCTGGCGTGGGAGCTGTCCGCGGACCTCGTGCTGGCACTGCCCGCGCTCGGCTACCGGGAGGCGCGGGCGCCCGCGCCGGCGGAGGCCTGGCGCGCGGCGATGGGGCAGCAGCCGGCCCGGCCCTCGTGGAAGGCGCTGTGGCAGCGGTGCCTGCGCCGGCCCACGCCCATGCGGTGGCTGCGGCCGCTGGCCACGGCGGCGGTGGCGCTGGCGGGGGCGTGCGCGGTGGCGCGGCTCGTCCAGGGCACCGTGTACCTCTCCTGGCGCGAGCTGATGGGGGACGGCGCGGCGGACGTGGTGGCGCGGGGGCTGGCCCTGGGCACGCTGCTGGGCGTGGGGGTGACGCTGGGGTGGCGCGCGGTGCTGCGCAACCTGCAGGCGGCGGACGCGGCCTGTGAGGAAGAGGGAGGCAAGGGGGCCTTCCGCCGCGGGCTGGTGGGGTGCGCGGTGGTGGTGCCGCTGGCGATGGCGGCCGTGTTGGATGCGTCTCCGGTGCTGTCCTTCCTGCGCTGACTGGGGCCCCGTCCATGTTCCCGAGTCGCGCGAAGGGGCTGCTGGACTTCTGCATGGCGGTGCTGTGCCTGTGGGCGGCGTACCACCACACGCCCGCGGGCGCGCTGGTGCGCCGGGGCGCGGCGTGGGCCACCGGGACGCGGAGCACCGCGCGCCCGCTGCTCGCGTACTACGACGGCGTGACGGGCACGTCGCTGTCCGAGCCCCTGGTGGCGCCCGAGGCGCCGCTGGCGAGGCCGCTGACGGACGCGGAGGCGCTGGCCTGGGGCACGCACCTGGCGCTCAAGGGCCTGGACGTGCGCGCGCGGCAGCCCGTGCTGGCGCTGGCCACGGAGGTGGGCGTGTCCTCCACGGCGCTGCTCGACGCGGGGGAGGGGCCGGCCGCCGCGAAGAAGCTGCACGCGGCGCTGGAGGCGGACTTCCCCGGGGACGAGGCGCGGCTGACGGCGCTGTTCGTGGGCCGCGTGCCCGCGCGCTACGCGCTGGAGCGGGTGACGGCGGAGGGTGGGGTGCCCACGCTGGAGCGGCTGGCGGGGCAGCTGCCTCCCGGCTTCGAGGGCGCGTCCGTGGGCGCGGCGCAGGCCCTGGCCCTGGCCACCGCGTTCGGCCTGGCGTGGCCGGTCCACGAGGGCGCGCGGGTGTCGAGCCCCTTCGGCGAGCGCCTCCACCCCGTGCTGGGCACCCGGAAGATGCACACCGGCGTGGACCTCAGCGTGCCCACCGGCACGTCCGTGGTGGCGGTGGCCGCGGGCGTGGTGCGGCGCGCGAGCGAGGACGCCGTGAATGGCCGCGTCCTCGTGCTGGACCATGGGCGCGGCGTGACGACGGCGTACTGCCACAACTCGGAGCTGGTGGTGACGGTGGGGCAGCGGGTGGAGCGCGGGCAGCTCGTCGCCCGCTCGGGCAACACCGGCCGCTCCACCGGGCCGCACCTGCACTACCAGCTGGAGCTCGCCTCGCGGCCCATGGACCCGCTGAAGTTCCGCACCAAGTTGGATGCCATGTCTCGGCCCCTCGGACCATGATTGGGCGTAACTAACATCCATTGCGGAATTCCCGGTGTAGATGGAGGATGCCGGAGTGCTAGGCGCCTATTGACGGTGCTACGGCCCCCTCATGTGCTAACTGGGCTGCTCTTGGAGTTGGATGATGGTAATCATAAGGGACAACTTTGCCGCTCGTGGAATAGTTGTCAGCGGAGCGCAATCTGCGACATCAGCAGATCTCGTCACGTGCGACATATCGGTGGGCGGGGAGTTTAGATACTCAGACGAGGATACTTTTCAGAGTATCTCGGGTGAGCTTGTGTTGCAGCCAAAGACGGCCATTGTTGTTCGCACGGCGGAGCGAGTAGCTATCCCGGATGGGGTTTTTGGCGTCGTGTGTTCGAAGGGGTCCCTCGCCGCTGCAGGATTGGTGGTTGCAAACACAAAAATCGATCCAATGTTTGATGACCATCTGCTTGTCCCGGTGTTCAATTCGGGCGCCAGTGTTGTGCGACTGAAGACTGGAATGGCCTTTGCCTCGCTCTACTTTATTGACTTAGAGAGAAGGTCTTTCGCCGCTGCGCCGCGCAAGGTGTACTTCCCTGTTCAAGGCAAGCGGCCGCGATGGCATTTTATTCGGAAGCATGGTGTGCAAATTTTCGTCGCCGCAATAACGCTTGTGGCGGGCTGTGCTGGGCAGACCGTGGGAGAAGTGATTAAGGAAGTTCGGCAGTCTTGGACTACGTCGAGCGCTTCATCGGCTTCCCAGCCCACTCTTCCTTCTCAAGACGATAGGAATGGCAGGCAAAACGTTGCGCCAACTGCAAAGCCAGAAGGAGAAAGTGCTCAGTGATTCTGTCGCGTCCTGACTTGCAGTCCTTGATTGAATCAAATCCTGGCTTTGTTGTGCGGCAAAGTAACGAGCCAGTGGTTGATGTTGCGTCGATCACCCTGCACCTACATGATACGTTCTCTTGGTACGTGGAGTTTCCAAAGAACCCTTTCGTTCCTCCCCGAGAACTCAAGACGGAATCGCGGACGCTCAATAACGGCGAACTGCTTGACTTTCCTCCCCGAGCAAAGATCCTTGCCAGTTCAGAAGAACATGTGCAGATGCCGCTGGACTGCATGGGGTTTATTCAAACAAAGGGCTCCATTGCTCGCGCATTTGTAATGACGAATATGTGTGATGGTCAGGTCGATGCAGGTTTTCGCGGGCGCATAACGTTTGAGCTTGTGAATCTCGGCGACTTCCTGCTTCAGTTGGCGCCCGGCATGGCGATTGCCCAGTTGTTTGTCGTGAAACTTTCGACGGCATTGAGAAAAGCGGATGCTTATGCTGGTCGGTACCAAGGCGCCGAACGCCCAACCGCTATGCGTGAGGTGAAGGGGCACAAGCCATGACTAACGCATCTGTCGAGACCCTTTTGTGTGTGGAAAGTGCATGGGTTGCTCGTTCTCTGGCTGAAGGCTTTTCTAGATTGCCAAGCGACAAGATTGGAGCACTCATCCCTCCTGGGCATCTTTGGCTCGGCCCTAGGTCTGTATTGGAGACCGCAGAGGCGTTCCGCCAGCTTGTTGTTTACTGTGTGGTTATCTCAGGTGAGCGCATTCTTATCTTTAGGCGAGAAAAGTCTGGCGAGTCTCGACTCAAGGGGCTCCATTCCATTGGCCTGGGAGGACATGTTAATGTGAGTGACGTTGTAGCAAAAGACGGAGTGGTGGATTTGAGGACGACAATCGACCGCGCTGTTCAACGTGAGTTGGCCGAGGAGATTGACTGGCAGGGAGCGTCGCAGAAGATCGACAGTCAGTGGATGGGCTACTTACGTGATGATAGTACTGAAGTCTCCCGCGTTCATTTGGGGATTATTGCTGTTTGTGATGTTGGTGTGGACTTCGGATCCATTCGAGTTCGCGATGGAACTTCCGCTTTTGAGAATGTCTCCTATCTTTGTGGCGGGATGTACCAACTGGAAACGTGGTCATCTACTCTGCTCTTGGATTGGCCGTTCTTGACTGGCAGGAAGGAAGGTTTCAGAAGCGAAGTCGGGTGACCCTCGATTGTTAATGAGGAGCATTGCCTGCTTTGTGCGGCGCATCGATAGTGTGCCAATTAGCGTAGTTTGGAAACATGGGTGCCGAGTGAGTACTCAGCGAAGCCAGCCGCATGGCTCGTGCTACTCTTGAGGGCATGCGTACCCAACTGATTGTGCCAGTGCGTCGTGTGAGCACCCACCCAACTCCACTGCCACTACCTCGCTATTGGACGAGGGACTCCGTAGGGCTAGACCTCCATGCGGATATTGATGGAGAGCGCGTGCTACATCCGATGGAGCGGACGCTTGTGCCTACAGGTATTGCGGTGGCGATCCCACTCGGCTACGAGGGGCAGGTTCGACCTCGCTCAGGTCTGGCGCTACATCATGGCATCACAGTCCTCAACTCACCAGGTACTGTTGATGCGGACTACCGTGGGGAGATCATGATTCTCCTCATAAATCTTTCCCGGGAGCCCTACACTTTTCAAAGGGGGGATCGCGTCGCCCAGCTTGTGATAGCCCCTGTCGCACATGTAGTATTGCGCGAAGTGGAGGTCCTGGACTAGCTCCTTTTCGTCAAGTCACGGGCCTCTAGGCACCGGACTCCGCTCGTCGTTCCTTGCTGTCAGGGGAGCGGGCAGAATATGAGGTTGAGCCGCCCCCCGTGGTGGCCATCCCCCGACTGGCCCCTGGAGTCCCACCGCTTTGCTTTGCCACCGTTGCGGCAGTCACGTCCCACCGACGACAGACACCTGCCCCACCTGCGGGCTGAAGTACGACGCGACGTCGCGCCCCCAGGCCGGCGCCGCGCGCAGGCGGGGTCTGGAGGGCGCTCCCTACAAGCCGGGGGACGTCGTCGCCGGCCGCTACGCCATCCAGGAGGTGGTGGGCTCCGGCCCCATGGGCTTCGTCTTCCGGGCCCAGGACCAGGAGATTGACGTCGAGCTCGCCCTCAAGGCCGTGCACCCGCGCCTGGTGCAGCAGCCGGAGGAGCGCACCCAGTTCTCGCTGTCGCTGCGCGTGGGCAAGAAGCTCAACCACCCCAACCTCCTGCGTGTGTACGAGGAGGGCCAGGAAGGAGACCGGCCCTTCTTCACCATGCAGCTGCTGGAGGGGATGACGCTGCGGCGGATGCTGGAGCAGCGCGCCACGCGTGGACAGCTCTTCTCCCTGAAGGACGTGGAGCCGCTGGTGGCCCAGATGGCCGCCGCGCTGGACGCCGCGCACCGCTTCGGCCCGCACTCCGACCTCAAGCCGGAGAACGTCATCGTCCTGCCGGACCTCTTGAAGGTGACGGACTACGGGCTCGGGCTGGCGGTGCCGCACCTGCCCTTCGTCCAGGCCCAGAAGGGCCACCGCGCGGACGTCTACATCGCCCCGGAGTACATCGCCGGCGGCGAGCTGGACACGCGCATGGACGTGTACTCGCTCGGCGTCATCCTGGGCGAGCTCGTCGCGGGGCTGCTCCCGGAAGAGGGCGTCATCCCCGGGCTGTCGATGCACCACCCGGACCTGCCGACGTCCTTCGAGGCGCTCTACCGGCGCGCGCTCAACCCCAACCCGCTGGCCCGTCCGAAGACGGCCGGGGAGCTGCACGCGGAGCTCGCCAGCATCCTCTCGCGCACGCCGGCCGCCATCGTGACGGCGCAGCGCGCGCCTCCGGGCTCACAGGCCGCGAAGGCCGTGTCCCGGCCTCCGCCGCCTCCGCCGGTGCCCACCGGCATGCTTCCCTCCGTCCCGCTCGAGCTGGCCCCGCCCAGAGTCGCCTCGCCCGGTGTCGCCGCGCCCAGGCCCCTTCCTCCCGAGGAGGAGGAGCCGCCCCCGCCCGACGCCACGCAGCCCCTGGATGCGGCGACGCTCGCGGCCATCATGGGCGGCGCGCTGCCGCCGCCGGGAGGAGGCGGCGGGCACCCATCGCAGCGGCTGACGGAACAGGCCCTGCCGTTCGTCACCCCGCCCGCGCCCAGGGCGCCTGCGGCCCCCGCGCCCCGGCCCTCGGGACCGGTGCCCTCCATGCCGTCTCCGGCGCCCCGGCCTTCGGGGCCGGTGCCCTCCCTGTCATCGCCGCCCGCGCCCCGGTCTCCTCCGGCGCAGGCGCCCACCGCGCAGCCCCGGGCCTCCTCGGCGCGCATGGAGGCGGAGACGGCTCGCTCCAGCGCGCCCACCCTGGATGCTGGGCCCTCGGTCTCCGGCGTGCGCGCCAGCATGCCGACGCTGGAGGCCACTCCGGCGGTGTCCGCTGCTCGGACGGCGCCGCGCACCCTGGACCTGTCGCCCGCGGTCTCCGGCGCACGCTCCGGGCCGCGCACGCTGGACTCCTCGCCCGCGATGTCGGGAGCCCGCTCGGGCGCGCGGCGTCTGGACTCGCCGACGACGTCCGCGGCGCGCTCCGCCCCGCGAATCGGCGCGCTGCCCACGCAGCCCGTCATGCGGGCGGCGAAGTCGAAGTCGCGCTCCACCCTGTGGATGGTGCTCCTCATCATCGGCGGACTCGCCCTGGGCCTCGGCGGCGGATATCTGCTGATGCGCCTGCGCCAGCAGTCGCTGGCCTCCGCGAACCCGGCGGGCCCCGTGCCGCTCGGTCAGGGAGGCCGCGAGGGCGTGGTTCCTCCCGCTGGCGAGGGGACTTCCGCCGTGGCCGCGCCCGTGGGGGACTGTCCCGCGGGGATGCGCCGGGTGAGTGGCGGCGCGTTCAAGATGGGGACGCCGGCGGACGACTCGATGAAGTTCCTCGACGAGCTCCAGCTCACCACCCTGCAGGTGCCCACCTTCTGCATCGACGAGTACGAGTACCCCAACCAGGCCGGGCAGGCGCCGAAGGTGGAGGTGAGCTGGGAGGAGGCCCGCGCCCTGTGCGAGGGCGCGGGGAAGCGGCTGTGCTCGGAGGCGGAGTGGGAGAAGGCCTGCAAGGGCCCGGGCAACGCGCGCTTCCCGTACGGCAACCCGTACGACGCGAACACCTGCAACACCGGGGACACCTCGGGGGTGGACCGCAAGGTGGCGGTCTCCGGCGCCTTCAAGGACTGCCGCTCCGCCTATGGCGTGGTGGACCTGGCCGGCAACGTGGCGGAGTGGACGGCCACGAAGTTCGACAAGGTGGACTTCACGCAGAAGGGTGGCGCGTTCAACCGGCAGGACTATGCGTCGCGCTGCTCGGCCCGGAGAAACGGCGCCCCGACGGAGCGCTCGGGCTCGGTGGGCTTCCGCTGCTGCGCGGGTGCGAGGCCCTGAGCCTCTGTGCTCCTGTGCCGTGAAGGGCTCGCTCGCCGGGCCCTACGGCCAATGGCCAACAGTCCGTGTGACGTCGCCGGCCTGACCGCCAGCGAAAGCGCTCGAACAGAGTATCCGTACGACGGACGACGTGCTGCGGGGCATTGAGCGGATGACGAAGACAGGTCATCCGTCGAGGCGTGCGGAAAAGAGTTGAGAAGCCTGAGTGGCTGCGCGTCGCCGAGGAGTTCGAAGCGAGCGGGCTGACGCAGCGGGAGTTCGCCGGGCGCCAGGGGCTGCGCCTGAGCACCTTGCAGTCGTGGGTCTACCGACGCAGGCGCCAGGAGAGCGCCGTGGCGCAGCCGCCCGTGCGCCTGTTGCCGGTGCAGGTGAGCCGCGCGCCCGTCTCGGGTGAGGACTCGCTGGAGGTTGTCATCGCCGGGGGCGTGCGGGTGCGGTTCGGGCCAGGCACGGACGTGGACTACGTGGCCCGGCTGGTAGCGGCGCTGGGGCGCACCACGTGCTGACACTGCCGGCCTCGGTGCGCATCCTGCTGGCCACCGGGCCGGTGGACATGCGCAAGTCCATTGACGGCCTCATGGCGCTGGTACGCACGGGCTGGGGCGAGGACGTCTACTCCGGCCACCTCTTCGCCTTCGTCAGCCGGCGGGGAGACCGGGTGAAGATTCTCACCTTCAGCCGGGGCGGCTTCGTCCTGTACTACAAGCGCCTGGAGACGGGCCGCTTCCGGCTACCGCCCGTGGACGCCGACGCGCAGTCGGTGCAACTGGACGCCACGCAGCTGGCGATGCTGCTGGACGGCATCGACGTGGCCGAGGTGAAGCGCCAGCCCGCCTGGACGCCCCCAGGGCGGACAGGTAGCTGAGCACGTCACGTGGAGAATGCCCTACCCGAGGCGTTGTTACGCGTGGGTGCCCCGAGTCCTTCCCCTCGACCACCATTGTCCCTGGCGCGAGGAAGCCGAGGAGCTCAAGGCGGAGGTGGGCCGTATCGGCGGGGAGCTGGACGTCCTCAAGGGGCAGATGGCGGCCCTGCAGCGCCACGTCTTCGGCAAGAAGGCGGAGAAGCTGCCGACGGTGGCAGCCGAGCTGCGCGGGGAAGAGACGGGGGCGGAGGCGAAGGCCGCGCGGGAGGCGGCGGCACTGAAGAAGCGGCGCGAGCGAGCGGCCCGCAAGGCCGAGGGGGCGCCCACGCGCGAGATTCGCCACGCCGTCCCGGCCGAGGAGCGCCACTGCCCCGCCTGCGGCAGCGAGGACTTGAAGCCGCTGGGCAAGGGCCGCACCACCGAGGTGTACGAGTACCTGCCCGCCCGCTTCGAGCGGCAGGTGCACGTGCAGGAAGTCCTCTCGTGCAAGTGCGGCGGGGGCGTGGTGACGGCGCCCGCGCCCGCCAAGGTGGTGGACAGGGGCGAGTACGGCCCCGGCTTCCTCGCCCACGTGGTGACGTCCAAGTGCGCCGACGCCATGCCCCTGCATCGGCTCGCTCAGCGGATTGAGAGAGGCGGGGTGCCGATGAGCCGCAGCACCCTGACGGACCTCTTCCACCTGTCCGCCTCGGTGCTGCTGCCGCTCTCGCGCCACCTCTTGCAATGCATTGCGTCCGCCGAAGTGGTGTGGGCCGACGAGACGCCGCTGCGAGTGCTGGACGCGAAGAAGACGCGTCTGGGCTACCTCTGGACCTTCCTCACCCAGAACGAGAAGGGCCAGTGGCTCATCGGCTACCGTTTCAGCATGGGACGCGGGGGCAAGACGCCCCAGGACGTGCTGGGCGGCACCACGGGCGCGCTCGTGGTGGACGGGTACACCGGCTACAACCCGGTGACGCTGCCGGACGGACGCACCCGCGTCGGGTGTTGGGCTCATGCCCGCCGCCGCTTCTTCGACGCGCTCGCCACCGCGCCCGAGGCGCGCGAGGCTCTGGACTTCATCCTGGCCCTCTACCGGGTGGAGGCCCAGGCGCGCGAGGCGCTGGTGGTGCGCACGGCCGTCCACCGCGAGCTTCGCCAACTTCACAGCGCGCCCGTCCTCGCGCAACTGCGCGCCTGGCTGGAGACGCAGACCCCACGGCATCCTCCCAAGGGGCCGCTGGGGCAGGCCATTTCCTACGCGCTGAAGCAATGGGACGCCCTGAGCCGCTTCGTCTCGGATGAACGCCTGCCCTTGGACAACAACCGGAGCGAGGCGGCCCTGCGCAAGGCAGCGCTGGGCCGGAAGAACTTTCTCTTCGTGGGCCACGAGGCCGCGGGTGAAAACCTCGCCGGTCTCTACGCGCTGGTGGCCACCTGCGAGGCCAACGACGTCAACCCCGAGGACTACCTCGCGGACGTGCTGCTGCGCGTCCAGACGCACCCCGACTCGCGCATCGGCGAGATGCTGCCCCACGAGTGGAAGCGCCTGCGCGCCGCCGACTCCTCCTGAGCACCGTCGCTCACGTCCGCCCCGCTCACGCCCACCGCCGAGCACAGCGCCCGTCCATCCTCAAGCGGTCCGGCACGTCGTCCGCCGTACGGATACCGAACAGAAGCGCTGGCGGTGGGGCGACGGGAGGGGTAGGACCCGCCGCGAGGAAGTCAGGTCCGTCCTCCGACGCCGTGCTGGAGTGGCTCCGGCTCACGGCGCGGTGGACCTTGCCGCGAAGGTCTGCCCGTGATTCCGCGATACAGCCGACAGGAGATGTCCTCCCTCTGGTCCGACGAGGCCCGCTACCGCCGCTGGCGCGACGTGGAGCTCGCCGCGCTGGAGGGCATGGTGGAGGCGGGGCTCGCTCCCCGCGAGGCGCTGGCCGACTGCCTCCAGAAGGCCGGCGACTTCACCGCCGCCGACGCCGCGAAGATTGAGGAAATCGAGCGCACCACCAAGCACGACGTCATCGCCTTCCTCACCTTCATGGAGGAGCGGGTGGGGCCCAGCGCGCGCTGGCTGCACCTGGGCATGACGTCCTCGGACGTGCTCGACACGTCCCTGGCGCTCACGCTGCGCGACGCGCTGGACCTCATCCTCAAGGACCTCGAGCGCGTCATGGCCGCGGTGGAGAAGCGCGCCTTCGAGCACAAGCACACGCTCCAGATGGGCCGCAGCCACGGCATCCACGCCGAGCCGATTACGTTCGGCCACAAGCTGGCCATCTGGTTCGACGAGCTGCGCCGCGGCCGCACGCGCCTCCTGCACGCGCGCGACACCATCGCCGTGGGCAAGATTTCCGGCGCGGTGGGCACCTTCGCGCACCTGCCTCCGGCGGTGGAGGAGCACGTCTGCCGCAAGCTGGGCCTCAAGCCTGCGCCGGCCTCCAGCCAGGTGGTGCAGCGCGACAGGCACGCGGAGTTCTTCACCGCGCTGGCGCTCCTGGGCTCGAGCATCGAGAAGTTCGCGGTGGAGATTCGCCACCTGCAGCGCACCGAGGTGCGCGAGGCGGAGGAGCCCTTCACGGCGGGACAGAAGGGCTCCAGCGCGATGCCGCACAAGCGCAACCCCATCCTCTCCGAGAATCTCACCGGCCTGGCGCGCCTGCTGCGCGGCTACGCGGTGAGCGCCATGGAGGACGTGGCGCTGTGGCACGAGCGGGACATCTCGCACTCCTCCGTGGAGCGCGTCATCGGCCCGGACGCCACCATCCTCATGGACTTCATGCTCGTGCGCTTCGCGCGGCTGATGGAGGACCTGCGCGTCTACCCGGAGCAGATGAAGAAGAACCTGGACCTGCTCGGCGGCGTGGTGAACTCGCAGCGGCTGCTGCTGGAGCTGGCGCGCAAGGGCATGGACCGGCAGGCCGCGTACGTCATCGTCCAGCGCAACGCGATGAAGCTGTACGAGGAGGGCACCGACTTCCGCAAGGCCCTGCTCTCGGACGCGGACCTGGCGAAGATGATGACGCCCGAGGAGATTTCCGACTGCTTCTCCCCGGGCTACCACACGCGGCACATGGACGACGTGTTCCGCCGCGTGTTCGGCCGGAGCGAGTAGTCCCCCGGCCCTGGGGGAAGCGGGCCGGAGCCACGGGGGCTCCGGCCTCGCGAGGGCCTACTTGAGGTAGCCCTTCGCGCGCAGGTTGCGCTCGATTCGAGCGTGCACGTCACCGGGCTCCAGCGTCAGCGGCGCGCCGGTAATCCGCTCGTAGGCGGCGAGGTACTTGGTGGCCAGGTCCTCGCGCACGCTGTCGGGGATGACGGGCGGGGTGCCCTGGCCGGAGAAGTTCCGCTCGCGGATGAGCCACTGGCGGATGTTCTCCTTGTCCAGCATGCGCTGGTCCTCGCCCTTCGCGAAGCGCGCCTCGTACTCGTCCGCCACCCAGTAGCGGCTGGAGTCCGGGGTGTGCATCTCGTCGATGACGTAGAGCGTGTCGCCCACCTTGCCGAACTCGTACTTGGTGTCGACGAGGATGAGGCCCCGCGTCCTCGCCCACTTCTGGCCCTCCAGGAAGAGCCCCTTCGCGGCCTCGGTGACGCGCGCCCAGTCCCTCGGCGTGGCGAGCCCTCGCGCCAGCAGGTCCTTCTCGGAGATGGGCTCGTCGTGCTGGCCGTACTCCGCCTTGGTGGACGGGGTGATGATGGGCTCGGGGAAGGCCTCGTCCTTGCGCATGCCTTCCGGGAAGGGCACGCCGTAGACGGTGTGCGTGCCCTTCTGGAAGTCGCGCCACAGGCTGCCGGTGAGGTAGCCGCGGACCACGACTTCAATCGCGAAGGGCTGGCAGGCGCGCGCCACGGTGACGTTCGGGTCCGGCACGTCCAGCACGTGGTTGGCGCAGATGTGCTTCGTGCGCTCGAACCAGAAGGCGGAGAGCCGGTTCAGCACCTCGCCCTTGAAGGGAATGGTGGTGAGGATGTGGTCGAACGCGGACAGCCGGTCCGTGGTGACGAGGACGAGCCTGTCCCCCTGCCGGTACGTCTCGCGGACCTTGCCGCGGTACTGCTGGCCGAGCGACGGCAGGTCCGTCTGCTGGAGCGTGAGGGAGAGCTGAGCGTGAAGTGCGGAGGTGTCCACAAGCGCCTCGAGGTCCACCCCTCGCTGGGAGTGGCGAGAGAAAGGTGGGCCTTCCGTTGGAGGCGCGCGACTCTACTGGAGCGTCGCCGGCATGGAAGCGGGACCGTACGCCGCCGCCAGGTACAGGAAGGCCGGGTTGATGCGCAGGATTCCGTCCACGTAGGCCACCGCGTACGGCGAGCCCGAGGCCCGGTCCACCTGCACCGCACCCTCCGGGTGGATGCCCCAGTGGGCAAGCAGCGTGCGGGCCACCAGCTCCGCAGCCTCGCGCTCGGACAGGCCCTGCAGGCCCTCGCGGCGGTCCTCCGGCCAACGCTCGCCGGCGCGCGCATCGAACACCAGCTGGATGCCGCCGCCCGCGTCTGGAGACTGGAAGAGGTCCATCTTCGCGTCGAAGCCCCGCGCCGCGAGCAACTCCCCCTGCTGGGTGATGGGGAACAGCACGAGCGCCTGCGCCGCCTGGCCGGCTTCCACCACGGACTGGCGGGCCACCTCGCGGAACAGCTCCAGCCGCGTCGCCGGGGACTCGAACTCCAGGAACTCCGGCGGGTTGGTGAGGGCCTGTCGGGCGCTCATCGTGGCGCGCGCGGGCACGCCAGCCTCACCACAGGCGGTGAGGACGGTGACGAGCGAGAGGAGCAGCCCAGGGAGCCAGCGACGCATACGAGCGGGAATATACCGATCTCCCTCCGGATCAACCAGCTAAACTCGGAGGCATGCGTCCAGGGGAGTATCTCACCGTCGTCCTGCACCAGACGCGCTCGCCCGACAACCTGGGGGCCGTGGCGCGCGTCATGGCCAACTTCGGGTTTTCACGGCTGATTCTGTCGGACCCGGCCACGTACTCCTTCCGCGGCGCCGAGCGCCTGGCCGTGAAGAGTGACGCCGTGCTGGAGCGCATGGCCGTGGCGCGCGATCTGCCGGAGGCGCTGAAGGACTGCGTGTATGCCGTTGGCACCACCTCTCGCACCCAGCTCAAGGGGCGCACCGCCCTGACGCCGGAGGAGGCCGTCCGGAAGCTGGCGGAGGAGAGCGAGCGCGGGCGGGTGGCGCTCGTGTTCGGTGGCGAGCAGCGGGGCATGTCCGACGAGGAGCTGGCGCGCTGCACCGACGTGCTCGTCATCCCCACCTCGGACGTGCAGCCCTCCATGAACCTGGCGCAGTCCGCGGCGGTGCTGCTGTACCTCTGCCACCGTCAGGGGCTGGCACCGGTCGCGCCCGCGGTGGCGGAGACGCTGGTGGAGGGCGCGCGCCTGGGCACGCTCAACGCGCTGGCGGCGCGCATGCGCGAGGTGCTCCTCAAGGCGGAGTTCCTCAACCCCCAGGCGCCGGAGCACGTGCTGAACGAGCTGGAGCTGACGTTGATGCGTTCGCGGCTCACCCAGCGCGAGGCGGAGCTGTGGCTCACGGCCTTCAAGCACCTGGGACGCGCGGTGGCGCGGGGCACCTCCACCTGACGGAGGGGATGCCCCGGCGCCGCGGGACTGCGAAGCGACGACGGCCTTAGGCCGCCGCCTCCTTCTTGTACGTCTCGCCGTAGTGCTTCTCGCACAGGCCCGCCTTCATCGTCTTCACGCGGCAGTCGGCCTTGGAGCAGGTGCGGTAACGGGAGTGGGGCAGCTCGCCCTGCCGCCACTTCTTGAAGTGGAAGAAGCAGTAGTTCTTGGCGCGGTAGGGGCGCTTGCAGCCCTCCACCGTGCACGCCTTCTTGCCATTGCCCTTGGCGGTGCGCGGCCAATGGGTGAGCTTCGTCGTCTGAGCCTCGGCCATCTGGAACTCTCCTGCGAAACGATGCGGAATCGCGGCGCCACACCGAGGTGGAACCCGCCGCCGGGTACGGAAAAAGGCGCACTGTCTAGCGCCCATGCCACCCGAACGCAAGGAGGCCGGAGAATGCCGGGAGCCCCGGAGGGGCCCGCCCCCCGTCAGGGCATGGGTGCGCCGTCCTCTGAACCGTCGGCGTCCGCGTCCCCTTCCTGCGAGGGAGGCGGCCCAAGGAAGGCCTTGGTGCGCGGGACGGGCGACAGCAGGTCCTCCAGCACCGACTGCCCCCGGGTGGGCTGGCGCTGCGGCGTACTGGAAGCCAGGGTGGGAGCGGGCGTCTCCTCGGCCGGCATCTCCTCCAGCTTCACCGTCACCTTCATGGGCCGGCCCAGCCGGTGGACCTTGAGGCGCACGGGGCGGCCCACGCCCCGGGCGGCCACCTGCCAGCGCAGGGTGTGGGCCCGCGACACGCTCCGCGCGTCCAGGCCGACGATGACGTCTCCGGCCTGCAGGCCCGCTCGCTCGCCCGGCCCGCCCTCCGCCACCTCCGTCACCACCACGCCCCGGCCGCGCGGCAGGTTGTAGGCGTCCGCCACCTCGGGCGAGAAGTCCTGCACGCTGATGCCCATCCACCCGCGCCGCACGCGGCCGTGGGCCCGCAGCTGCGGAATCACCGTCTTGGCGATGTCGATGGGGATGGCGAAGCCGATGCCCTGGCCCGCCACGTTGACGGCGTTGGCCACCGCCACCACGTCGCCGTGCAAGTCGAGCACGGGCCCGCCCGAGTTGCCCGGGTTGATGGACGCGTCCATCTGGATGTAGTCGAAGTCGCCGTCGCGGCCGTTGGGCGTCACGTCCGTGCGGCCCATGTAGCTGACCACGCCCACCGTCACCGAGTGCGTCAGGCCGAACGGGTTGCCGATGACGACAATCCAGTCCGCCGAGCGCACGTGCGTCGCCGAGGCCAGCTTCAGCACCGGCAGCCGGCGCGGGGCCTCAATCTTCAGGAGGGCGCAGTCGGTGCGGTCATCCTGGCCCACCACGCGCGCGGGGTACTCCTCCACGCCGCCGCGCGGGTGCAGCAAGGTGATGCTTACCTCCGTCGCGCCCTCCACCACGTGCGCGCTGGTGAGGATGTAGCCGTCCGGGTGGATGAGGAAGCCGGAGCCGATGCCCTTCTGCGGCTCCTCGCCGGACACGGCCGTCTCCGCCGTCTCCTGCCTCGTGGTGATGGACACCACCGCCGGCATGGCCCGCCGCGCCACCTCGCTCAAGGTGGCGCGCTGCTGGTGCAGCGTGCGGTTTTTGGCCTCGAGCCACAGCCGCTCACGCCCGCGTCCGGCGGCCTGCGCTGGCAGCACCAGCGCGCTCACCAGCGCTGCAAAGAATACGACGCCCCTGACTCCGGCCCTGCCCATGGCCCCGCCTCCGCCCCAACACCGCCTGGGCGCAAGCTAGGGAGTGGGGATTTCCAGCGGAAGCGGGCCTGGAGGGCGATCTACTTCTTCTGAGCGATGATGCGGTTCACCGCCGCACGGTCCTCGGCGCTGATGCGCTCGCGCGGCGGCGCATTCGTTGGCCGGGAGACAGCGTCCTTCGCATCCTCGTACGCGTCCTCCAGCCCGTCCTTCACCCGGTCCACGGCGTTCGGCTTCACGTTGCGCTTCCACGCCCGCTGCATGTGCTCCAGCGGCGAGCGGCCATCCACCTCGCCCGACGCCAGGAAGATGCCGAGTCCCACCGCGCAGGCCGTCCAGACGATGAACTTCAACGCTCCCATTCTCACAGCCTCCTACCTCTTCGTACATCGACTGGAGGCGGCTGGCCAGTTTCCGACCGCGGGTGGGCGCAAGTCGCTGACAGGGCGGGGTGGGGCCCTTATGGTCCGCGGGCTTGCACCCTGAAGAACTCTTCCAATCGGCCCGTGAGCGGGCGGCGCAGCTGGACGTGGGACGTGGTGACGCGGCGGTGGAGCGCGTCCGGGCGGCGGCGTCCGCGCTGTTCGCCCGCATCCCCGAACCCCCGGTGTACCGCCGCGCGGAGGACCCCACGCGCAAGGCCGCGCAGGCGCTGCTGCCGGAGATGGAGCGCGTGCTGGCGGAGGCCCTGGCGGCGGGTAGAGACCCGGCGGCCACGGCCGCGCTGGACAAGCTGGTGAAGGCGCTTTTGGCCCATGGCGAGGCGCTGTGCCACACGGCGGACGGCCGGCTGGAGGCGGCCGAGACGGCCTGGCGGCGCGCGCAGGAGCTGGAGCGGGCGGCGCACCCCACGCGGCACCTGGTGACGGCGCCCCCGCGCCCGCCGCCGGTGTTCGACAAGGGCTCCCGCGTCTCCCGGTATGACCCGCGCTCCGCGCCCCAGGCGACGGTGAAGCTCGTGTGTCCCAACACCGGCTGCAAGCGGGTGAACGACTTCGCCTTCCTCACGAGCCACCCCTACAACCGCTTCGTCTGCCCGGTGTGCCACACGCCCTTCCTGGGCTACTTCGGCGAGCTGCGCGGGCTGGAGGTGGAGGTGCGCCGCAGCTCCAAGCGCTACTTCTTCACGGTGGACGAGGTGGGCCCCGCGGGCACCACGCGCATCGAGTTCGAGGAGGCGAGCGGCCAGGAGTTCCCCGCCGCCCGGCGTGACTTGCTGGCCTTCCTCTACACGGAGGCGCGCGAGCTGAAGGCGGTGGTGAATCTCACCAACCAGAAGCTCATGTGGGTGAGCCCGGCGTCCACGTGCTTCGTGGCGACGGTGGCCTTCGGCGAGGGCGCGCCGGAGCTCGTCGCGTTCCGCGCGTACCGGGACGACGTGCTCAGGAAGAGGGCGCTCGGACGCGTGTTCATCCGGGGCTACTATCGCTGGGGCCCCGGGGTGGCGGCATGGGTGTCGCGCCGTCCCATGGCCCGAGGCGGCGTGCGGTGGGTGTTGCGGCGGGTGCACGGCCGCCTGACGAGGAGTGGACTCGCGTGACGCAGGAAGGAATTGGAGCCCCGCCGCCCCCGAAGAAGGGCCGGGGCACGAAGGTGGTGCTGGGCCTGCTGGCGGGGCTGGGGCTCGGGGGCGTGGTGTACCTCGGGGTGATGGAGGCGCAGCGCGCGAAGCTGGTGCCGGACGGGACGTCCGCGCCCGCCCTGGTGATGGAGCGCCATGGCGGCGGGACGCTGAAGCTGGAGGAGCTCAAGGGCCAGGTGGTGATGCTGGACTTCTGGGCCACCTGGTGCCCGCCGTGCCGCGAGGAGATGCCCGCGCTGGTGAAGCTGGCCAAGGAGTACGAGCCGCAGGGGCTGGTCTTCGTGGCGGCCAGCCGCGACGACGGGCCCCGGGCGCCCAGGCTGGTGGAGACCTTCATGAATCGCCACCTGCCTGATTTGCAGCCCTACGTCGTCTACGCGAGCGACGAGGTGGCGCAGGCCTTCCAGGTGACGGCGCTGCCCACGCTCTACTTCCTGGACCGCGAGGGCAAGGTGATGGACGCGCAGCGCGGCTCCCTGTCCGAGGACGCCCTGCGCCGCCGCATCGAGCGCGCCCTGAAGCAGCAGTGAGCCGCCGGGGCGCATGGCGCCCCTCCAGTTCGACTACTTCTTGTCCTTCTCCGGAGCCGTCCCGGGGGCGGGCGTCTTCCCCGCGGGCGGCTGCTGCCCGGCGGGGACGACGGTCTCCTTCGGCGCGGTCTCCACCTCGGAGCGGACGAGTCGGAAGTCGACGCGGCGGTTCTTCGCGCGGCCCAGCGCGGTGTCGTTGGTGGCGATGGGCCGGTCGAAGCCGAAGCCCGCCGAGCTGAGGCGCTTGCGGTCGATGCCCTTGCTCACGAGGTACTCCAGCACGGAGCGGGCGCGCTTGTCGGACAGGCCCATGTTGAGGGCGCGCGAGCCGCGGTTGTCGGTGTGGCCTTCGATGAGCACGGGGCCCAGCGTGGGGTTCTTCCGCAGCACCATGGCCACCTCGTCCAGCAGCGGGTACGAGCGCTTCTGGATGACGGCGGAGCCCGTCTCGAAGAGCACGTTGCCCTTGATGCGGATGCGGTCCGACTCCACGAAGACGTAGGGCGGCGAGTCGAACGGGCAGCCGTTGTTCTCCGGCGGGCCGAACAAGTCAGGGCAGTCGTCCTCGTTGTCGGGCACCTCGTCGCCGTCGGTGTCCGGGCAGCCGTCGTAGTCCTTGGGGCCGGGCTTGTCCGGGCACTTGTCGAAGTCGTCGGTGATGCCGTCGCCGTCGGTGTCCTTCTCCGGGCAGCCCTTGCGCTCCTTGGGGCCCTTCTCCATGACGCAGCCGTCTTCGCCGTCGACGACGCCGTCGCCGTCGTTGTCCGGGTCCATGCAGCCGTCGTTGTCCTGGAACCCGTCCCTGTCCTCGGGCTCGGTCGGGCAGCGGTCTCGGATGTCGGGCACGCCGTCGCCGTCCGAGTCGACGAACTTCTCGTCGTAGCGAATCGAGAACATGACGCGCAGGGCCTCGCGCCCGTAGCCGCTGGAGAGGTTGATGCCGCGGCCCACGTTCAGCTCCAGGCCCCAGTTGCCCCACACCTTCGCGCGGGCGCCGACCAGCACCTCCCACGGCGTCTTGAGCGAGTCCGCCTGGTCGAAGTTGAAGGGGCGCACCAGCGGCGTGCCCAGGTGCATCTCCGCCACGCCCTCCACGTCCATGAGGCGGCCCAGGTTGGGCAGCTCCGCGATGGCACCCGCGCCCAGCGTCAGCTCGTCATCCACGAGCAGGTTGAGGTACTGCGCATGGGGCCGCAGGCGCACGCCCACGTTGCCCAGCACGCGGAAGGGAATGGGGAGGAAGGTGAAGCGCTGCTCCACCGCCAGGCGCGGGGCCCAGAGCACGCCGCGCTCGCCGGTGAAGCTGGACGCGCTGCCGGTGGGCAGCCGCACCTCGGCGACGAGGGACAGGCCCACGGGGAACTTCTCGCGGTCCAGCAGGTGCACGCGCGGCAGGAGGCGGATGTCGCCCAGCGTGGTGCTGCTCACGCCCGCGGCGCCCGGGAAGTCCGGCGCGTCGAGCGCGTCCTGCAAGAGGTCGAAGTTGTCCCCCTGCAACAGCGTGAAGGGCAGGTCCACCGCCAGCTCCAGCCGCTCGTGCAGCTGGTACGCGAAGAGCAGGTGCGCGTCGAGCCGGTAGGGCAGCAGGTCCCCCAGCTTCTCGTCGCCCAGCTTCAGCGCGAGGATGCGCCAGTTGAAGTCGAAGAGGAGCGCGCCCCGGAAGCTGCCGACGGGCTCGCCCGAGGCCGCGCCCTCCAGCGCGATGCCGCTGTGCTGCGCGGCGGTGGGCTTGACCGGGACGGCGTCGAAGCCACGGGAGAAGGGGTCGTGTTCCGCGCGGGCCGCTACCGTGAACAGCAGCAGGCCCAGGGTCGCGAGTCGGATGACTGAGCCGCTCAGGATGCCTCGCATGGCTCAGGCTCTTAGCACTCGATACCGGAGGGCGGAAGCAAATGACCCACCCTCCGGTATGGATACAGTCCTGTCTTATTTCTCCATGACGGACTGCGCGGGGATGACTTCGATTGCGTCCGGGCGCAGGGGCAGCTTGAAGGTGGACAGGGACTCGTCCTGCTTCAGCAGCGCCGCGTCCTTGGGCGAGGCGTAGGTGATGGGGGAGGGCTGGCCGGAGCGCAGCGCCTGTGTGAGCCCCTCCGCGTCCTGGGTGACGAAGGCGAAGTTGAGCGCCTCCGGGTGGACGTGGCGGCGCAGCGCGTCCTGCACCGTCTGCGGCGTCATCTTCGAGAGCGCCTGCCGGTACTGCTCCAGGAAGTTCGGCGTGCCGTAGTAGAGCGAGTCGATGGCGTAGCCGAGGCGCCGCTGGTCCGTCTGCTCCCAGAGGCGGGTGTAGCCCTGGAGGTAGCCCTTCATCAGCTCGAGGCGCTCCTGCGGAATGCCCTCCTTCACCAGCTGGTCCAGGAAGTACACCGCGCCGCGGGTGGCGAACATGCCGTTGGCGGGCACCACCGGGCGAATCCAGATGGAGTGGAACTGCTGGGTGCGGGCGATGTTGGTCCGGTTGTACGTGGAGCCGGGGTCCTCGATGAAGCTCTCGGCGTAGGCGTAGTTGCCGTAGTTGAGGCCGCGCTTCTCGCGCAGCTCGTTGAAGAGCACGCCGAGGAACTGCCGGTGCTCACCCAGGTGGGAGAAGGCCAGCGCGAGCGGGAAGAAGTCCGGGTCCCCGCGGCGCACGGGCGTGACGTAGCCCATGCTGATGGCGGTGGAGAGGGTGGACTTCTGGACGATGACGGCGCGGCCGGCCGTCGTGGGCACGGGCGGCAGCTGCACGAGCGGGGCGCCCTGCGCGGGCAGCGCGGACAGGCGCTGCGTGAGGGCCTGCTTCAGCGCGTCGTCCACGGGGCCGGCGAGGCCGATGACGAGCCGGTCCTGCGTGAAGACGCGCCTGGCGTGGGCCTTCACATCGTCCAGCTTGATTGCCTTCAGCCCCTGCACGGTGCCGCCCACGTAGTGCGCGTACGGGTGGCCCTGGTAGAGCAGCGCGTCGAGCGCGACCTTGCCGAGCGCCTCGTCATTGGCGCTGCGCAGGCCGTTCTCCACGTCGCTGATGGCGTTGGCGCGCAGGCGCTCCAGCTCGGCGGCGTCCAGGCGCGGGTTGAGGACGACGTCGGTGAGGATTTCCATGAAGCGCGGCAGGAAGTCCTTGTGGACGCGGCCGGAGAAGGTGGTGAACTCCTTGTCCGTGTACGCCCCCAGCTGCGCGGCCATGGGGTAGAGCGCGTCCAGCAGCTGCCCCGACGTGAGCTTCTGCGTGCCGCCCTGGGCCATCAGCGTGGCGGTGAGGTCGGTGAGCCCCTCCATGCCCTTCGGGTCATCCACCGAGCCCGCGCGGAAGACGAGCCGGAAGGCGACGATGGGCGTGTCCGGGCGGGCCAGCACCACCAGCTCCATGGGCTTGGGCTGGCGCATCGGCGCGGCGGGCACGGACTCCGGGCGCGCGGGAGGCTGCGGCTCGGCGGGCTTTGCCTGCTCCAGCGCGGCGGAGGACGGCACCGCGGGGGGCGGTGCGTCCGTGTCTGGGGGCGGCGTCTGGGTGGTGGCGCAGCCGGCGAGTCCCACGAGTGCGGCGAGCGAAACGAGAGCACGGGTCTTCATCACTTCGTCCCTCCGGCGCCGGCCGTCTTGGGGGTGAGGCTGAGCTCGATGAGTCTGTTGGCGGTGAGGTACTTCTTGGTGAAGTCCTGGAGCTGCGCGGGCGTCACCTTGGACAGGTTCTGCAGGTGGCGCTGGAGCCCGTCGGGCGTGCCAAGGATGCCGGCGTACCAGGCGAGGCGGATGCCCACGTCGCGCGGCGTCTGCAGCGACATCAGCGTGCCGTAGCGCGCATTGTCCTGGATGGCCCGCACGCGCGCGGCGTCCACGCGGCCGGCGGCGAGGTTGCTCACCTCCTTGAGGAGGGCCAGCCGCACCTGCTCGCGCTGACGCTCGTCCTTGAGCGTGGCGGTGAGGCTGAAGAGGTGCGGGTCTCGGTGCTCGTTGTAGTCACTGCCGATGTCCTCCACGAGCTGCTTGTCCAGCACCAGCGACTTGTACGCGGGGCTGGTGGGGCCGGTGAGGTAGTCCACGAGCACCGTCTGCAGCGCGGCGTCCATGGTGGTGGCGGACGCGGCCGGGGTGCGCCAGGCCAGAATCTGGCGGGGCTGCGTGGGCTGCGGCCAGTCGATGTGCGCGGAGCGCGGGCCGCCCTGCGCGGGCTCGGAGGGGACCTTCACGGAGGCGACCTTGCGGTCCCACGGGCCGTAGTTCTCGCGGACCAGCTGCATCACCTTCGCGTCGTCGAAGTCACCGATGATGAAGAGCAGGGTGTTGTCGGGCGTGTACCAGCGCTGGAAGAAGTCGCGGCTGTACTGGTAGGCCTGGGGCATGGCCTTGATGTCGTCGTAGAAGCCCAGCGTGGTGTGACGGTAGGTGTGGCGCTGGAAGGCGGCGGCGTTCAGCTCCTCCTCCATCTTGAGGTACGGCGCGGCGGCGTTCTTGTGGTACTCGCCGAGCACCGCGAGCGCCTCCGTCTGGAAGGCGGGCTCCGCGTACTCGAGGTTGCGGAAGCGGTCCGCCTCGATTTCGATGAGCTGGGGCAGGCCGGCCGCGGGGCCGTAGGAGTAGTAGACGGTGACGTCGTCGGTGGTGAAGGCGTTGTCGTCGTAGCCGAAGGTCCCCATGATTTTCTCACGGTCCCCTTCGGGGTGCTTCTTCGTGCCCTTGAACATCATGTGCTCGAAGAAGTGGGCGAAGCCCGTCTTGCCGGGCTCCACCTCGTTGCGCGAGCCCACGCGCACGACGGTGACGTAGGCGATGATGCCCTGGGACGGGTAGGGCACGCGCACCACGGTGAGGCCGTTGGGCAGCTTTTCCGTGTTGAGGGTGTAGGGGAAGGAGGCGGTCGGCCCGGACTGGGCGGCCGCCGGCAGGGCGGAGCCCAGCAGGAGCAGCAGGAGGGGGAGCAGTCGTCTCATTCGGGTCCTCGTGGCCGGGAGACAACCCGGCGGGGAGGCGACCCTACGACGGCTCGGTCGTTGGGGGTGCAGGTTGTGACGTGAGTGTCCGGCGGCGTGCGCCGAAGTGCGGCCCGGGACGGTCAGGAGGATTGACGGACCCCCGTCAGCGGTTAATGTGAGGAAGCGCGGTTGAAGCCGACCGCGTGGCAGTCGCAGTGGCAGTAGCAGTCCACCCACCGGGGGCGACCTGGTTTCGACGGGGGCATTGAAGTTCGAGACGCGTGCCGAGCTTGTCTGGTAGCTCGTAAATTCAACCCGGCAGAATCACAAAAGCCAACGACAACGTTGAGCTCGCGCTGGCTGCCTAAAAACAGCTTCTAGTGCGCGGTCCCCCCGCCCTCGGCCTGTGGGGTTGGGTCAGACCGTCATAATGCAGGCTGGCTGCCAAGGGGGCCTGGACCCGAGGTGGCGAGATCTTCCCAGGACCGGCTCGGAGTATCCCGTCCGTGGGAGCCTCCGGGACGTAGCAAATCGCGGACTACGCACGTAGGGTCGAAGAGCAGAAGGCTTTCGGACGCGGGTTCGATTCCCGCCGCCTCCACATTCAGAAGCCCAGCAATCTCACCGGGTTGCTGGGCTTTTTCTTTGGCCTCGGTGCCTCATGTGCCCTCAGTGGGCCCCTCCGGCGTCTCTGCCCGGTGCGGCGTGGAGCTGGGGCACGGGCCGGTCGAGCTGCTGCACAGTGCTCTCCCGCGCCTCCGGCGCAAGGTGGGCGTACCGCATGGTCATCTCGATGGTCGCGTGGCCCATCAGCTCCTGGATGACCTTGAGCGGGACGCCCCGCATGGCGAGGTGACTGCCGTAGGTGTGGCGCAGGTCGTGCCAGCCGATGCGCCCCTGCTCGCGGCAGATGCCCGCCCGCTGTACCGCACGCTGGAGCGGCACCTTCATCAGGCCATCGGTGAGCGGCTGGCCGTCCTGCTGGCAGAACACGTAGGGCCCGCGTAGGTGCCGGTGCCCCTTGAGTGAGTCCACCGCCGAGGCCGGCAGGTCCACCGTCCGCTCGCGTCCGCCCTTCGGTGAGCCCGTCACCCCGCGCCAGATGGTGCGCCGGACGTGCAGCTTGCCGCGCTGCAAGTCCACGTCGCTCCACTGGAGCCCGATCAGCTCTCCCTGCCGCAGGCCCGTCTTGAGGGCCACCAGCAGCACCGGCCGCCACTCCGGCTCGGCGTCGGCAGTAAGCCGCTCGGCCTCCTCGAAGGTGAGGAAGTCGAAGGCAGGCTTCTCCGTCCTGAAGAGCTTCACGCGCGGGACGTGGGCGATGACGCCCTGTTCCTGCGCCAGTGCGAGCAGCTTGTGCAGCACCGTGAGCACGTTGTTGATGGACTTGAGGCTCAGGAGCTTCGGGCCGGTGCCCTTGCGCTTGCGGAGGGCTGCCCGCGTGGGGGCGTCCTTCCGGGCGCGTGCTCCTGACGGCTTCTTGCGCATGGCGGCCTTGAAGTCCTCGATTTCCGCAGGGCCGATGGCGTCCAGGGCCATGCTCCCGAACGCGGGCACGAGGTGGCCATCAAGAATCTGCCGCTTGGTGACGACGCTGGAGTGCTTGTTGTTGTTCTCGCTGTACGTGATGAAGCGCGGGACGAACTCCCCGAGGGTGAGGACCCGGCCCGTCTCGTTCTGCTTCTCCTTCCCGAAGGTGCCGGTCAGGAGGGCATGGCGGACCTGACGCTCGTACTCCTCGGCGCCCCGGCGGGTGTTGATGGGCGATGCCTTGCGGATTCGCTCCACCCTCCCGTTGGGGTGCTGGTACTTCACGTCCACCCACCACGCCTCCTGCACCTTGCCCTCCTTCGTCTTCCACTTCCGCAGCCTGACGCTCATCGCTTCTCTCCGAGCGCAGGACCGCTGTGACCCGGCATCCAACGTAGCAAGACGACGCGGCGGATGCGGATGGATCGTCCGAGGTGGAGGACTCCGGGCACCTGTCCGAGCCGGATCGACTCGTAGAGCGTCTTCCGGTTCACGCGCAGGAGTGCTGCGGCCTCTTCGACGGTCAGGAACTCGGGGGCGCTTGCACCGGCCTCGCGGGTGTCCTGCGGCCTCTGCTCGTTGCCAGCACACGCGCTCATGGCTCGTCCCCCACCATGTGGGCACCGCGCGCAGGGCCTTGCGTACGCCCCGCCTCCATTCGCGCGTCGTCCAGCACCATGCAGTAGGCGCGGACGCGCTTCCCTTCGACGGACACCTTCCGCGTCAGGTGCCCTTCGTCCTTGAGCGCCAGCCCCTTCGTCACCAACTCCGTCAGCACCTGCCGGGTATCGAAGCGCCCCTCCCGCGCGATTTCCTGCATGGTCGTCTGGAAGATGGCGACGATGCTCCGTCCGTTGGCGTCCTTCTCCTCTAGCACCATGCCTGGGCGCTTGAGGGCGACGGGCTGGGAGAACCCGGTCCAGTTCGCGGTGACGTGGTTCATGATGAGGTCGTAGGCCGCATCGGCTGTCGTCTGCGTTTCGCGAGACTCCTTCCGCACGGCGGCACAGAAGGCTTGCCCCGCGTCGAGTGCGGCGACTCGGGCGCTGGATTCGTCTTCGCCGCAGACGAGCGTGCGCGCGAGCACGTCGGCCAGTACCAGCAGCGCCGCGTAGCGTGCCTGCTCCGTCGTTTCGGTGGCCATCTTCGAGGTGAGCTGCCGATGTTGCTCGCGAAGTTCGTCCAGACGCTCCGCACGGATGAATTGCTCCATCAGCACGAGGATGAAGGCAGGCCCCGCGTGTCCGTGGTGCTTCTCCAAGCCCTGATGCGTGAGCGTGGCGAGGTTCGCGTCACCGAGCGGCTGGGCGCATACCTCCAGCGTGCGGTTCTTCGCTCCCGCCGCGCCGCCGACCTGCAACAGCGGCTTCTCTCCGGAGATGAAGGCCAGCGAGCGCCAGGTCTTCCGCGTACGCAACTCTCCCGTCTGCGTCGCGCGAGCGCCGCTCGTTTCCGTTCCGACGATGTAGGCCATCAGGTGGGTCATCCCCTCGCGCGTCACTTGCGTGTCGTCAATCCAGGTGGGCAGGTCGCGGTGCCGGGCCAGTTCGCCCTGCAACGCGGCGGACGACACATCGCCGCTGACCTTGAGGCCCGAAGGGCGGCCCCACACCGAGGTGGTGGTGGCCTGCACTGCGGACTTCCCCGCGCCGGAGGGCCCCCAGACGGACAGGCACATGCTGCGCAGGCCCAGCAGCCGCAACAGGGGCGCCGCGAAGCCGGCAGCCCACGCCATCTCCGCGATGGGGCTCCTGTCGCGCACGGCCAGCATCAGCCGCAGGTGCTCGTCCACCGAGCCGCCCGGCACCAGGGCATCAACGAAGGCCGCCTCACCGGGCATGATGACCCGGCCGGGCTCGCCAATGACCTGCCGGCCCACGACGAAGCTGCGCATGTCCTTCGACCAACCGCTCTGGGTGAAGATGCGAACCCTGGGCAGGCTCGCGTGGCAGTGCTGCTCTTGGGCCTGGAGGAAGTCCTGCACCCGCTTGCTGTTGCTGCTGGTGAGGGGGGCGCCTCTTCCGGCCAGCTCCAGGATGTCGTTCCCCGACACCTTGGCGCGCGGCATCGTCTCCGAGCGCTCCCGGTCGCCGTGCAGCCAGCGCACCGTCACGTAGCAGGTGCCGTGCTCATCCTCGCCCGTCTCCGTGATGTTGATCGGAGCGGCAGCAATGGCGGAAAGGTTGCCCTTGTCGGTGTACTTGAAGATGCCGAGCGAGAGACCGTCGTGGACGGCGTAACCCGGTGCGGCTATCCAGGTCCCAACCTCGGGGTGCTGTCCAGGGGCGGGGCTGGCCTCGGTTGACGGGCGGTGCCCACCAACGGCACGCGCAACTGCGGCGAGCTGTACGGAATCCGCCAGCGACGCGGCGTACTCCGCATTCACTCGCTGGAGCACCTCGGCCGCTTCGCGCGCGTCATGGTCATCACACGCCATGGCATCCACGGTCGGCCCGAGGAGTCGCAAGAGCGTTGCGTCGGACGCCTCGGGGCACTTGAAACGCAGGTACGAAATGAAGGCCCAGAGGTTGTCTTCATGGTGTCCCTTCGGGAACAGCTCCCTTGCCGCCAGCATCCGCTCCACTGCCGCTGCGTGCTTCGGGTCGGTCGCCTCGCGCAACCGCTTCCGGAGCTGCACCTCGGTGAGCCCATCATGGCTGGGCGGCTGCCACGCGTTGACCGTGTTGACGGGCAGCACCGGGGCGGGACGGGCACGCTTCGGCTGGGCGGCGTTGCGGATCCACTCCGGTGCTTCCGCGAGCGGAATCTCCGAGGGTGCGAGCCCCTTCTCCCATGCGTACCTCTCCCCGGTGCGGTGGAGGCTGAGCGGCGCGATGACGTACCCACCGTCGCCTCGCGTGTCGATGCCGGGCGCGATGCTTCCAGCCTTCGACACCATGCCCGAGTGGCGGAAGTAGACGTGACAGCCGCCGCCGCTGGTGCGCGCCGTGACGGTCTCGGGAAGCTCGCCCCGCTCGTCCGCCAGTTTCAAAAGCACCACCACCCCGTCGGCTTTGGCGTCAGCGTCTACAACGTCGATGCCGGAGGTCGCGCCCGTGGCAATGGCGACGTTGGCCGTAGGCCACTGCCGCCACCACGCGCGAATGAGCGCCGCGTCCGTGGTGGCGTCCTTCATGCCGTTGGCAGTGCGCGGGTGCTTGCCAGCGTTGCCGCACCGCTCGCCCTTCGGACAGGCGCAGATGAGGGCTCCGGAGGGGGAGCGAACGGGCTCGTAGCAGGGGAAGACGCGCCAGCCGCGCCCGGCGTACTCCAGGGCTGCTGATTCCAGTGAGTGAGTCGAGTCCGGGTGAATGGCTTCCACGACAGCTCCAGAGACAAGAGGAAATGAGAGGGGGGATTCGCGGTCAGCCGGAGGGCTGGCGCGTTGACGTTCAGCAACGAAGCGGGGCGGAACAGGGAGCGGGGTCAAAAGCGGGGCAGGGCTAACCCGTGAGACTCACTCTGGAATTTGGCGACCTGCCCCGCTGCCCCGGCACCCCGGCGGAATACACACGAGTCTAAGCAAGAGGAATGAGAGGAATTGAATGACTGGCAATTGTCGTCTTGGGGGTTGTGTTCCTCTTCCTATCTCTCTCTCTTCTCTGAAACAGGCGGGGCAGGCGGGGCAGAGAAACGAAGGGCGCGCAAAAGAGTTGTGGTCTCGGATACTTGGCGTGGCGGGGGCTGCCCCGCTTCGTGCCCCGGTGTGGAGGGGCAGCGGGGCCAAGGGCCTGTGACTGGGGAAGCACGGCTGAAGGCTTCGCGCCCACGCCTCCCGCATTGTCACCCCGCGAGCTGGTAGACGCGCGGCACCGCACCGCGCACGCCGGGCCTGTAGCGCAGGGACGCGCGCACCACGCCGGTCGCGAGAAGAACGGTGAGGGTTCGGCGGATGACCTGCTCTCCGGCTCCGAGGCTCGCGCGCAGCTCCTTCACGGAGAGGCCATCGGGCCCCGCTTGAGTGAGCGCCGCGATGACGTGGGGACGGTAGGATTCGATAGTCTCAATCATGTTTGATTTTCTTTGTCTCCCTCCCAGCCGGTAAATGCGTGCGGTAAATGCGGGTGGCTCACGGGCTCCGGCAGTGATGGGCGGTCGTGCCCGGCTTGCTTGCAACGCGGGGGGCCTGGCATTCCGCAGCCTGCCCTCGCGGTGGACGGACCTGGAGGCATCCCCCCGGCTCCGATTTCCAAAGCGCAGGCACTTGGGACCGTGCTCGGCGGTCGTACACGCTCAGAAAATTTCCAGAAAAACTGGGGGCCCCGCTGGTTTCGCCGTTCGTACCCCCTGAAATCTTGCCGAAACGGCGCCCACAGGTGCGGGGAGTGCAACGGCGACCGGAACTGGCGCCTCACCTGCTAGGTTGGGCGAAGTTCTTAGGAGGTTGTCTGCCGGTGCCTTCTGTCCCACGTCGGCTCGTTCTGCTGTCTGTCCCCCTGCTGGGCGCGAAGGCCATGGCCCAGGACGCCCCACACGGGCGAGAGCTGAAGCGGCGTCGTGTGGCGCTCTCCGTGGCCACGGCCGACAAGCCAGTAGAACTGCGCGTCGCTCCCGACTACCTCACCACCCTGGAGTTCGACTCACCCGTGGACCGCGACGCGGTAACGCTCGGCGACTCGGGGGGGCGCTTCTCGCTGTTCGAGGTCACCAATCGCGCCGTCGTGCTACGGCCGGCAATGGAAGTAGCGTCCGGGCAGAGTGTGGCGCTGACCGTGCCTTTTACGGACGGCTTGGCCCCACCCCGCGCCGTGTTCTCGCTCGTCACGCACGCCTCCGAAGTGGACGGCCAAGTGATGGTGTCGCGGCTGCCGCGCACGGCAGAGGCAGTGCAGGCCGAACTGGACGAGTTGCGCGCCGCGTGCGCGGCCAAGGATGCTGAGCTGGAAGCGCTCCGAGTGCGCAGCGCTGCGAGCGGCCCGGCTGGGATGATCTTCACGGGCCTATTGAATTGGCCGGGAGTCCAGGCCAGCAAGGTCCTAGAGGTGGGACTGCAAGAGGGTGGGCGACTCATGCCCGAAGAGGTGGTCTCCTTTCGGGCGAGCGGCTGGGCCGCCGTGGCCCTGTGGGTGCGCAACACTGGCTCGGAGCCTTGGATACCTACCGAGGCGCGGCTTGCCACCGTCGCGAGCGGCGAGCGCATCAATGTGCTTGCGGTGCGAATGCGGGAGCCGCGGATTGAGCCGGGAGGGACGACCCTTGTAGTAGTGGAAACAGGGGCTCCGAGCTGGCCGGAAGGCGCAGCCCTCCGGTTGGAGCTGCGCGACAGCGCTGGCGCCCGGCGCCTTCTCATCCCGCGCTTCGCGTTCTAGAACCGCTTCGCATGTTGACCGCGATAAGCCCGGCGCACCTGCAACCCGGGCAGATGGTAGACGGCTGGCGTGTGCTGCGGCTGCTGGGCTCGGGCACCTACGGCGCCGTCTACCTCGTGGAGAAGGACGGCCAGCGCTGCGCGATGAAGATCGCCATGCACCGCGCCAGCAGCGGGGACGCGGAGCAGGCGGATGCACGACTGATGCGGGAGATGGTGTGCCTTGTCCAGGTCAGCGGCCATCCCAACATCGTGCGCGTCCACGCCCACGGGCGCTGGCCTGATGTGACCAAGGGCTGGCTCTACGTCGTCCTCGACTACGTGGAGGGCTACACGCTGGGCGAGTGGGTGGAGAAGACGCACCCGACGGCGCGCGAGGTGGTGCGCGTGTTCGTCAGGCTCGCAGCGGCGCTGGCCCACCTGCACGCGCGGGGCGTCTTTCACCGGGACTTGAAGCTGGGCAATATCCTCGTGCGTGCCTCGGACGGTGAGCCCTTCATTCTGGATTTCAGCGCGGGGGACTACACGCTGGCCCCGGAGTTGACGGACACGCCGCTGCCGCCCGGCACCCGGCGCTATCGCTCTCCCGAGGCGTCGCGTTTCCTGCGCGAGCACGGGGACGAGCACGGCGCGCGCTACGAGTTCAATGCGACCGATGACGTGTACGCGCTGGGCATCTGCCTTTATGACGTGCTGACGAATGCGCAGCCAGCCAGCGAGCCGCCGCGTGTGCTGGTGGGGGGCCAGTGGCCGGCACCCGCGCCCCACACCCTCAACCCGCGAGTGCCCGAGCCGCTGAGCACTGCGGTCCTGCACTTCATAGCCCGCCAGCCGGAGAAGCGAGCGCCCACGGCCGAAGTCATGCGCCGGGAGCTGGAAGCTTTGCTGTCGCAACAGGGTGGTGAGTGGGTAGTGCCCCTGCATGTTCCTGCGCCGCACCTCCTGCTCGCTCCCGACACGCCGCAGGAGGAGGAACCGCAGGTGGCGCACCGGCCCCCACGGCGGCGCGTAGCGGGCGCGGTGACCGCCGTGGCGCTCGGCGTGGTGGTGCTGGCTGCTTACGCGCTGCTGCGCCACTCCACGCCTCCAATGACGCAGGCTCCGGAGGTCCGAGCACCCGCCCCGCCTTCCGTCACTCGGGACGCAGGTTCCGGCGCGGTGGCCGCCACCTCGCCTCCAGCGCCCGCCACGTCCTCCCCTGGGGTAGCTTTACCCCCTCCCGCACCTGTCCAGAAGGAAAGCCCTCCCGTGAAGCGCGCTCCCGCTCCCATGCCCCTCCCAGCCGAGCCCACCGCCAGAAAGCCGAAGGATTCCGCCTCGCGTCCGAGCTGGCCCCCGTCGCCCTGGGCGACCTTTCTCAAGACGTGCACGGGTGCGACGATTGCCGCAGCTTTCCAGTTGGGCTGCCCGGGTGCCCAGGTTCGTCCCGAACCCGCTGACTGCCCTGCCGAGGCGCGCGATGCCATGTTCAATTGGGAGCGCAAGGACGGGCTACGCTTGCCCAAGCGTGCGAGCGTGCAGCTCACCTTGGACAGGCGACAACTCGGTGCCCAGGGCGAGTTGGGGGTCTACGCTGATGGTCCCGTGACTGGAGTGGTGCGCAGAAGCGATTTGAAGGGACTGCCGGTAGGGACGCTGCTTTCGGGCTATCTGTGGACGAGTGGCGAGGTGGCCGTGGGCCGCTACACCGAGGCGCAGCTTCCCGATGGCCGCACCGTGCCGGTCTGCATTGTGCTGGGCCCTGATGGGTATGTGCCTGCCTCCGTGAAAGGCCCCGATTCAAGACCAGGAGCGGTGCAGCTCCCTCGGACGTTCCCGGCCTATGCCGTTGAGCGCTGGCCGTAGTTCCCCGGGGGGGGGGCGTAAAGCTTCTTTGCAATTCAGGGCTCCCTCTTTTCACTTCTGGTGAATAAGATTTCGAAGTTTTTTGACCTGTCACGTCGTTCCTCTCGGAGTGGGCTGGCAGTAGCTTGCGTCTGCCTTTGCGCAATCCCTTTCGCCTCGGCACCGGAGCTTCCCGCCCATGTCCAATCCGTCTGACTTTCGGCGTGCCGAGAGCGTTGTCCTATTCACGAATGGCGACACCTCCTACGAGTTCTTCCGGGACCTGGGGCAAGGGCGTGTCGGCGAGCGAATCCTCCTCGCCCAGACCCGCACGGGACAGCGGCTGGGCTCCTGTGTGGTGCTCAAGTGCGTGCCCCGGCCGCAAGCGGCGAACCTGACCGAGAAGTACCGGCGCACCCGTGCTCGGCTGGAGGAAGAGGTCAGGCTGGCGCAGTACCTCCAGCATCCACGCATCGCCCGCGTCTACGGCCTCTTCGAGATTCCTTGTGGACTGTGTGTGGCGATGGAGAACATCGAGGGGCTGACGCTCAACACGCTGCTGAGCGTGGCCCAGGCGTGCGGGCGCTACTTCTCCGAGGCGTTCACCCTCTACGTGGGTGCCGAAGTCGCGGCGGCCCTGGGCTACGCGCACACGCGCACGGATGGCGCGGGCCTGCCGCTGGGCATCGTCAACCGCGACGTGAACCCAGCCCGTATTCGCATGGGCCCGCACGGCGAGGTGCGGCTGACGGACTTCGGGGTGGCCCTCTCGCATTTGGCGGGCCGGCTGGCGACCTCGCTCCCGCGTCCCCAGGGCGAAGTTCTCTATGCCGCCCCGGAGATGTTGCTGGGAGAGGTGGTCGACGCTCGGGCTGACCTATTCTCCCTGGGGCTCACCCTGCTGGAGTTCGCCACTGGGCGGCACCTTTATGACCCAGGCCACCTGCGCATTGAGGACGTGGAGGCGCGGCTGTCGAAAGAGGAGAGGGAACAGGCGCTCGCGGCCTCGGTGGCGTCCATGGTAACGGAGCTGCCGCCATTCGCCGAGGACGCCATCTGGTGCGCGATGGCCTACCGCTCCGAGGACATAGAGCACGCGGCGGAAGGGTTGCCCGTACCCCTTCGGGACATCCTCCACACGCTGCTGCGGCGCACCCCCGCCGAGCGCTTCGCCACGGCCGCCGAGTTGGAAACCGTCATGCGTGCGCGGCTGGCGCAGATAGGGCCATACTCGGGCGAAGACGCGGTGCGGGAGGTTCAGTGGGCGCTGGTGGATGCGGGTGACAGGCTCTGGGACTTGGAAGTGCCAGAAGACGAGGGTGGCATCACACCGCCCGTGACTGAAGCCGCCAGCGCGGACGAGCTTTCGGCAGAGACCGAGCCCTCTAATGGTTCGCGAACGACTGCTGCTTCAACGCGCCACCCGGACGATGTGACGACCGTGCCCGGTGGAGGGCCGCACCGCTCGCTCAAGCAGCCGCCAATCTGAAGGGCGCCTACTTCCACACCGAGGGCAGGCCAACACGCAGGAAGGGTGTCCTCGTCGCGCACCGAGAATGCACAGGTTTCAGGTGTCCCTGCGGCCAGGGACCACACAAAGTGCGGGAGAGCCACAGAGTCGGGCAGGCCCAGGTTCAGGTCCACTGGCCAACGAAGTAGAAGGGACCCCAGTCCTGATATCTGGGAAATTCGCGCCGAGTGGCTCGTTGCGCGGCGGCGAACGCCTCCAGCCGATTGGAACCGGCGTTCAGGGCTGTGTAGAGCGTCACGAAGAATAGCTTGGAGGCGTCGGCATCCACCGGCCAGAGAGTGCCAATCAGGCAATGTGCGCCGCCCAGGAGCAAGCTCGCGGGCAGCCCACGCAGGTTGTCACCGGCGTCGAACCGTCCCAGCGTGGTTTCGCAGGCGCTGAGTGTCACTAGGTGCAACTGCGAGAAGTCAGCCGAGAGTAGCTCGTAGGCGTTCACCCGACCGTCCCCCCCTTCATCCCGCGCCGTGTACAGGCACTGGAACGCAGGCGCAGCGACGTTATGCCGCCCGTGCATCGAGAGATGCACGGACCGGACCGTCGTCAAGGCGTCGAGGACCGCTGATTCCTTCGCGTCGCGCTCGAAAACAGGCTCAACACCTAGCACGGCCGCAACCTCCTCCACCTCATCGCGCGATTGGGGCAGATCAGGCAAGCCGTACGGGTTGACATCTCGATACTCAAGCCCAATGACCCTAGTTCCACCAGAGGACTTGCGCTGCTCATCCTCCACCGGAAGGGTGCTGCGGCGGTTCGGGAACAGGAGGAGCGGATGCGGCAGGTACGTGACGATCCACTGTGTCGCCAACGGCCGGTTGGATGCTCCGATCAAGTGGAACGGATAGTAGTGCAGCGCTCCATGCGGAACGATGCAGATGTGATTTTTGCCCTGGGCCCGGAGCTGTTCCAGCACCTCCGCGCCGCCGAAGAAGTGGTCGAACCCTTGGGCGAGGATCTCGGCGGCCTCGGGCGAGACGCGCTGTCCCTCGGGAGTCTGGAGGAGGTGCTTGCGCAGGTGTCCGACAATTAGAGCGGTGCACTCGAACTCGGCATGTTGGTCGCGGGTGCGGGTCGACACCTTCCACGTCCCAGGCAGGCCATAGGGAATGCAGTGGAACAACTGCTGGTCGCGGGTCACCAGGAAGCTGTAGATGGCCGTGAACCTGTCGTGAGGCCCTATGTACAGAAAAGCCAGGACGGTCCGCTCGTCCAAGCAAGCTTGGTACCTTTTGAAGAGGCAAACAGGGGGGGGGCCACGGGCGGGCGCGAGGATCGCCTGGGAAACCCGGCGGTCAAAGCTGCGCTGGAGATTGGCAAGCCGCTGGCGGGCGGTCGCGCCAGGTTGTTGCTCGACTGCACCGACGTACGCCCCGAGCACGAGCTCTTCATCCAGGAGAGGTCCCTGGTTCGCCTCATCGGCCGCCGAGGACTCCGGCATTAGTGCTATCTCGGCAGAACGGATTTGTTCGAGCAGCTGGCACCCGGCCTCATCCTCCTGCCAGCGGTAGCGCGCCCCCTCCTGCAGCACAGCACCGAAGCGCAACCCCTTGGCGAATTGGCAGAGTACGAATTTCGCTTCGGTGCTTATCTTCCTTTCGTAGTTGGCGAGCAGTCGCGTGCACAGATCGTTGACCGCCGTGACGGCTCGGTCCCCGAGTGCGGCCTGGAGCGGAACGGCCAAGGCCTCCAAGGCACGCAGCGACTCGCCCACCACCCCTGCCGGCTCGCCATGGCGACCTGCCAAGTCGAAGATGCGCTTCCAGCAGAACATCGCCCGATTGGTCAGCCCCAAGCTCAGGTAATGTCGCGCCGCCTCCGCATTCAACCTGATGGCTGTCGCGTAGTCTTTGGCCTGGAACGCGTGTCCGGTCCCATTGTAGCGCAACTCGGCGCGCAGCAGCTCGATGGCGTGCTCGTGAGCCGCCACGAAATTGGGAACCACCTTGACCACGTCCTCCACAATCGTGATGGCCTCGGATTGCAGGTCCCCGCGCAATCCAGCCACCGCCAGCGCGATGAGACCCTCCGCCGGTGAACGGTGAGGGACACCCTCGCGGTCTTTGCTATCAATAAAGCGTCGGGCCTTCTTGAGGAGGCCGCCCACGGATAGCTCCCGCGGGATCCAGTCGCGCCAGATGTCGAAGATCAGCCTGAGTTCCAGTTGCCAGAACGCGACTCGACCCAGTTCTGATTCATCGGCATACTGCTCGCGCACCGCGTCCATGAGCGCGAGGGTTTGGACGGGGTGGCTATCCCCCAGAACAGAGAGCGCCCCCAAAAACTGACCTCTGGACACACCGCCGGCGTAATCCACGAGTTGGTGGCAAAGGGTACCGACTTGGCTGGGGGAGAGTGACTCTCCCCACCGGCGCAAGATCGGCAGCACCGTCAAGCGGGCGGGCAGGCCCTCCGACTCGGTCAATGTGATGGCCTGATGGCACAGCCCCCGGATTACCTCGGCCTTGGCAATCTTCGTCCCAATCAGCTGTTGCCACTCGAGTGCCTGAGCCAAGTCCTTCAGGCAGTACCCCAGGGCTGGACCCTCGAGTAATGATACCGCTTCGCGCAGGTAGCGCTCCGCTGCCGCCAGCGCGTCGGCGGGTTCAGGCATCAGCCATCGATCTTGGGACAACCCGATGAGCTCGTCCCGATGCTCCTCCTGGAACCGCGACATCCACCGCGCATGATCCGCGCGAAAGGTGTGTAATCCACTTTCGGCCGTAAAGGCCGTATATGGGAGCAGGTGCAAGGTCCCCAGGCGGTAGAGGGTTGTCCCCCGCATCTCAGCCAGCTCCGGCTCTGTCAACTCGCTGAGCAGGCGTCCGCCCGCGCGCAGTGCGTCTCGGTAGATGCGCCCGTCCGCGTGCTCGACCAAGAATACGCTCGCCAGGTCGAGCCAATCGAGGTCATGGCCGCGACGCATCTGGAGCAGTTCCTGCGGTGCCTCCACCGCCGGAGGGCCTCCGTGGAGCGCGGCCCCCAGGAGCCGCATCATGATCACCGCATCTCGTGCCGCACCAGACATCATCAGATCGTCCGCCCGCGACTTCACCCACGCGGCATAGGCCGGCGAGAGCAGGACACGGAATTCGGGCGCCGCCGCCAGATTCATGGCGTGCGCCATCGTCACCTCGCTGGCGCGGACGCGATTCCAGAGCTGTTCTACCGGCCCGGTTCCGAGGGGGAAACGTTCGCGGCCCTCCTTCAGGGCATCCAGCATCCTGCGCGCATAGCTGATCGCTTCGTGAAGGGAGCGGGCCGCAGCGGGCGGCAGCGACCGGAGATTCGCCTCCGCGCCCTGCTGAAAAGCGCGGGACAAGAGCTGCGGGTGGGCGAAGAGAAACTCGTGCCTTCGCTCCCGGCCGGCGATCGACGCAAGCTGTTCGAAGAGCGCGAGATCGGGATGCGGCGTTTCCATGAAGTGCTCCTGCTCCTAGTGCGTTTAGGCGAGGACGAACGATCGCACCGGCGTCTTTTCCAGCACGGCCTTGTAAGGGACCAGGCGCATGGCCATCCGGAGGACGTTCGCGCGAATACTCAATCCACCGGTGACTCGGACGCCACACAGGCTCTGCGTAATGAGCCCCAATCGGAAGATTCCGCTCAAGAGCTGTCCACTGGGCTCGCGGAACTGCCAGTACGGATTGATGCACAACTCGTTGTGAGCCTCGACGACCACCTCGGTCGACTGCAACCGGGTCTTCCGCGAGAACTCCGCGCTCAGGAATTTGAGACTGCCGCCGATCTTCATCGAGTTCTCAACCTCGGACGGATGGGCTCCCGACCTCAAGGGCTCCAGCGACCATGCGATCGGTTCCGGCTGATCCGCCTCCTCCGCACCGGTCAAATCCACCTGCAGCCAAGCCTCGACAACGCGCTCCTCAGTGGAGGGGTTGAAGCTGCACGCGAGGCAAATCAGGTGGTATGCGTTGCGTCCGCCCTGCGTTTCGATGAAGTTGCGCACCTCGTCGTCGGCCCGCGTCCGCTCGGCATCCAAGGGGAATACCTGAGGCGCCCCGACCGAGAGCAAGTCCTTCAACGCGTACGGCGCCCCCGTTCCAGCGGAGATTCCTTTCGTCTTGTCGAGGCGCAACTCGACAGACTGCAGCCGTGGGACCGGAAAGCTGATTTCGAGCATGAGACCCCCAGGGGTTTCTTGGATAGAAATCAACGTAAAGCTTTGTGACGGCCTGGGCTCAACGCTTCCTACGCCGCCCTTGGAGCGAGTAGGCTGCCCTTGCATGGCGGCTTGGCGGCGAATGTCTGGCTGGTGTCGAGACGGGGGGGATTCGCTCATGTCCAAGGCGACGGCGCTTCGCTGGGTCTTCATCGTCTACGCGCCTGCGCTCGGAGGTGATGAAGGACGCACTCTCGCTAGCTTTTGGAACCTCGCCTGGGTGGCTGCTGTCACGGCACACTCCACCGAGCCGAACTGGCGGAGGCCGACGCGAGTGCTCCTCTGGACCCAAGCGGGCGCCGACCGACGCGGGTGCACCCCACCCAGCCGAACTGGACATGTCCGAGCAATCGGTGGGCTGGGACGGAATCGCATGTGCCCCCAGTGTGACCCTCCAGCGTGGATTAGAACGGGACAAGATGGGGCAAGACGGGATAGGGCGGCACAACGAACCGACGTGAGATCAAGGCGATAGCGGGTAACAGCGCGTCCTGCCTGGGGTTTTCCATCGCCTTGTCTGCGGGTTCGATTCCCGCCGCCTCCAAGCAGCAAGGAACCCCGTGGCACCGCAAGGTGCCACGGGGTTTTGTTTTTCGGCCAAGCGCCTCCATGTCCTTCACCCGCCGCTTGTAGGCGTGGGGGCCGTCCGCATCCCGCCGAACTCCACGCGCGGGCCTCGGTGGGTCGGCCGGGGCATGGGCACCACGAGGTCTTCAGGTGTCGGGGCGCCGCGGGCCGCTGAGTTCATCATCGAAGTGCAAGGGGCGCATGGCGTGGCAGGTCTCGTCCTTGGCGCCTGCACAGCGGCTCCAGCACCTGCACCTCTTCCAGCCACCACGCCACCGTGCCCTGGCAGTCGAGGGCCCCGGGAGGACTCCACCACGCGTCCCGGCCGAAGGAGCGGCAGTCGTTCAGGAAGTCCCGGCGTCTTGAAGGCGGGCGTTCCTCCCGACCCGTCGGGTGTAACCATTTTCCCCGCTCCCCCGTAGCACCGCGCGACGTCTCTCCTGCCGGAGCGCCACATGGTCAAGAAGCCCCTGCTGCCCAATCTCACCCTCACCAGGCCCAAGCCGGTCCCCTCCGCGCCGCTGGCGCCCAGGCCCGCGGGTGCACTGAGGACGGCCAGCACGGCGGCAACTCCCGCGAAGGCGGCGGTGAAGTCCACGGCCACTGCCGCGCAGAAGCTGGCGAGCGCTGCGCGGCCGGAGAGCGTGTCGAGCCGCATTGTCACCGCGGCGAGGAGCGGCTTCAACCCCACGCCCCCCACGGGCAACCGCCCCACGCTCAAGGTGCAACTGCCCCAGGTGAAGGTGGCCGAGGACGCGCCCACCTACCGCGTGCCGGGCGGCATCGTCCCGGACCGCCGCCCGACGTCGGACACGTTCGCTGTGCGCCCCCACGGACTGCCCGAGCGCCGCCTACCCACGGGCATCGTGCCGGAGGGCTCGCCGCTCGCCCAGCAACTCGACAGCAGGCGCGGTGACGGCCGCCTCTCCACGGGCATCGTGCCGGAGGGCTCGCCGCTCGCCGCGCGCCTGGCGGAGCGCGCAGGCACCACGCCCACCGGCTTCGTCCCCGAGGGCCGCATCCCCACGGGCATCGTGCCGACGCGCACGGGGGAGGTCCTCGCCGGGCTCGCCACGCCGAAGGACTCCACCGCGGACGCGCTGCGGCTGTCCGGGGCCACCCGCGCGCTCGAGCAGAAACTGCGGAGCCAGGGCACCCCCACCGCCGGCGAGGTCACCACCATGGCCGCCCTCGAGGCGAAGCGGGTCAAGACGGACGTGGGTGCCCTGACGGCGCTCGCGGGCAAGGGGGTCCTCGTGGCGCTCGCGGACGAGGCCGGGCCGAAGGACGGCCTCGGGGCGCTCGAGGGGATGGGCGCCAGGTTGCTCTTCGCGAAGCTGGGCGGGCTGCAGCGCCCAGGCGACGGTGGCTTCAACCAATTCACGGCCGAAGAGGAGGAGCAGGCGGCGGTCCGCGCCGCTGTCGATGCGACAATCTCCCCGGATGCAACGCCTGAACAACGGTCCGCGGCCGAGGCCGCCGTCCAAGCCTACGTCGACGAGGTAGGCGGGCTGGGAGATACGGGCATCAACCCGGAGGCGCTACCCGCGGCAGCCGCCCGCGTTCTTCAGGAGAACGGCATCCCGGCGGCGGTGGAGCCGCAGGTCGCTACAGCGGTGGACCGTGAGCTGTCACCCACGGCGACTCCCGAGCAACGTGCTGAGGCATATCGCGCCGCGCAGGCCCAGGTCGCCGCGGCTGGAGGCGTGCCCGAAGACGCGCTCCCGGCGGTGGTAAACGATGTCCTCGTCGCAGCCAACATTCCGTCGAAGGCGGGCGATGCTGCCGCGGAGGTCGAGGCGCTCGCCGCGAGCGGAGCGAATCCGCGCGAGCTTGCCGAAGCCGTCGAGGCGAACGCGGCCAACCTCAGCGATGCGGCGGTCGACGCGTATCTCACGAAGCTCACGCCGACGCTCGAGTCCGCGGCGCATGACATCAGCACGCCGGAGCAGCTCGAGTCGTTCCTCGGTCCGCTGGCGCGTGTGGGCGAGAAGGCTTCCGCGGAGGCGCTGGCTGGCGTTGCGGACGCGGTCTTCGCGCAGGTCCCGGAGCACACGCTCGAGGAGCTCGACGGCAGTCTGAAGGGGTTCGTCAACGACATCGGGTTGAACCTCGCATCGGCGTTCGTCGAGGCCGCGGGACGCGCCAACAACGTCGGCGCCCTGTCGAAGACGTCTGAGGCAATCACCGGGAAGGTCACCGAACTTCAGGGGCAATACGACACGGCGGCGAGCGCCCGCGCCGAGGCGCAGGCACGGCTCGACGGCGAGCTCGCGCAGGTCGGAGTGGCCCTCACCGATGCCGAGCGAGCCGCATATGTCGATGCGTTCTGGTCGCGAGACCCCAACGACGACATCAAGGCCAGCGAAGAGCGGCTCGCCAACGAACTGTCTCGGACGCTCGCGAGCAGCGGCGGCGCACTCGAGCAGGCGGCGGTCCAAGGGTCGGAAGAAGCAGTCACGGCCCTGACGAAAGGCTACGCGCAGCTGGCCCGAAGCCCGGACCACGCCGACGAAGCGGTACGCTGGGCGGGCGAGCTGAACCAGAACCAGGCCCTGACGGATGCGCTCGATGAACACGTCGAAGGCGGTGACATCGAGGCGTTCGTCTCGGACCAGATTCTCGCGCACGGAATCCCCAATGCGCAGGCCGAGCTTCTCGCGAAGGGGCTCGACCCCGCGCAGTTCGATGCGCAGTTCGAGGAGCTCGTCGGCGACCTCAAGGCCGCGGGTACGTTCAAGGACATCCCCGGAGCGGTCACCGGATTCCTCGAGGACATCCAGGCGCTTCGCAACGGCGACCTCGACGTGCTGCAGGGGCACATCGATGACTGGGAGGGCAAGAGCCCGCTGGGGAAGGCGCTCGCCGTCGGCGCGGTCGGCGCGGGCCTGTACGGTGTTGCGCAGTCCGCGCTCGACGGTGAGTTCGGCACCGCGGTGAAGGAGCTGCTGTCGACGTCCGAAGCAGGCCTCGAGCTCGCGGCGGGCGTCCTCGGGAGCTACTCACGGGCGGGCCGTGTCGCAGCGCAGGCCGCCGGCACGGCCGCGGACTTCGCGTCGCGCGCGCTCCCAGGTGTCAGCTTGATTGTCGGCGGCATCCAGCTCGCCGAGGACGTCGGTGCGCTGGGCGACGGCGCGACCGCCGGAGAGATTGTCAAGGTCGTAGGAAGCGCCATCTCGTCACTGGGCGATCTCGCGGAACTTGTCCCAGGCGCCGGCACCGTCGTGGGCGCGCTCGTCGGGACGCTCGGCGCGGTCGTCCGCGGGGTCGGTATCCTTATCGAAGGCGAAGGCGTGGATCCATTCGAGGAGACGCAGGCGATCCTCGAAGAGCTCGGGTTCTCCGAAGCCGAGGCGGAGAACCTCGTCGGCCTGTCGTCTGTCGGGGGGCTGGCGGAGCTCGGGTTCTTCGGCCTCACGCCCGAGCAGGTCCGACAGGTCGTCTCCGAGCAGATTGACGTCGAGGGCGACCGCGTCTCCGGCCAGTCCGGGCTGTTCGCCATCATCAATGTCGCCAACGAGTTTGGAATCCGCGGTGATGACTTCGTTGAGCTGCTCGAAGCGGCGGGCCTCGATGATGACAACAACCCAGTCACGCACCAGCTCATCGGCGAGCTGGGGGGGCTGAGAAATGTGGGCCTCGAGGGTGAGGAGCTCCGCGAAGCGTTGCTCGACATCCTTCGCGGCTGGGAGAACGTCCCGGAGGAATTCATCGAGCAGCTCGAAGAGGCGAACGAGAACTACGAAGCCGACGAGTGAACGCGCGATTCACGCCTGCGGTTGCGAGTCTCCAGTCAGGTCGCCGAGGTAGGCCAGCAAGGGCACCAGCGCGATGGATGCTTCGGTCAGGCTGTAGATGACCTTCTGCTTGTGGCTGGGGTCGTCGCGACGGGATACCAATCCCCCAGCGCCTCGAGAGTCAGATTGATTGGGCAGCCCGAGCGGGGGGGCGTTCATGCACACTCCAAAACCGATTGCGATATGAAATCAGTCGCTCTAGCTTGAAAACGATTGCATCACGCAATCAGAGCTGCGCGGATGTGCCGGGTAGGAAAGGAAGTGGGTATGGCCAAGCTCGTGTTCGGAATGAACCAGTCCCTGGACGGCTACGTCGACCATATGAGGTTTGCGCCAGGCCCCACGCTCTTCCGCCACTTCATCGAGGAGGCGAAGGGGCAGGCGGGCAGTGTGTACGGTCGCAACATGTATGAGATCATGCGTTACTGGGACGAAGAGCATCCTGAATGGGATGCAGATGAACGCGCCTTCGCGGCGGCGTGGCGGAACCAGCCGAAATGGGTCGTCTCGCGCTCGTTGAAGTCGGTCGGCCCCAACGCCAGGCTTGTTGAAGCTGATCTCGAGGGCGCAATCCGCAAGCTGAAGGCCGAGCGCGACGGGGAGATCGAAGTTGCTGGCCCGAACCTGGCGAAAAGCCTCACCGAACTTGGCCTGATCGATGAGTATCGAATCTACCTGCACCCCGTCGTGCTTGGCCATGGCGCGCCATATTTCGCCGGACCCCGGCCGCCGCTCCGCCTTATGTCTCATGATCGGATTGGCGAGGATGTGATCAGGCTGGTCTACGTTCCTGCTTGAGCTCGCGACTGGCTGTGAAGGGCAGCTGTCCCACCAACCCCTCCGGAACGCAGGGCAGGTGGGTCGGTATTCTGACGGGAGCACGGCTTGCCGCCCGTCGTCGGCGTGGAGAATGCGGCCCGGCTGATTCAGGACGGGGCCAGAAGTCAATTGCAATTCGAGCCTGTCAGAGCTTCCCCGCGCCAAATGTCGCAACCGGTGCGGGGGGCCCTTGGGGGTGTTGAGACACGCTCGTATTCCTGGCCTCCATGGAGTGGGTGCCTGACGCGCTCGGGCGCCTTTCTCACGGACCAGGAGAAGCCATGAAGATGATGAAGAGCCTCGCCACCCTCGCGGGTGCGGCATTCGCGATGCTGGTGGCCTCCGGCGCCGCGACCGCCAGCGTCCAGCCGTCGCCCTCGCGGGAAACGTCACTGCTGGCCTCCGCGGAGCTGCGGGTGGTGACGGCCAACCTCGCCTTCCGCGGTGATGCCGGGGTCCGCAGCGACTGGAACACCATCGGCCCCGAGGCCGACATCGTGTTCGTCCAGGAGGCGAAGAACGTCAACCTGCGCAACATCCTGGGTGACGAGTGGATCGTGCGTCAGGACACCTCGTCCGAGGACCGGCAGGGCAGCGCCGTGGTCATCCGCAGGTCGGCGGTGCAAGCCGCTGCCGAGCTGGCGCTGGTGAAGGGGACCGACGGCGACCCCTGCGGCATCATGACCCGGTGGATTGCCCGCGTGGACGTCCAGTTGCTCAACGGCCGCTGGGTCCGCCTCGCGTCGCTGCACATGCCCCCGGCGCGCTGCCAGACCGGTCCTGGCGGCCCCTACGACACCATGGCGGACAGCGTCGTGGCCTTCGCGAACCGCAGCGAGAAGCTGCTGATCCTGGGCGCTGACTGGAACAAGGTGGTCGATGAGGACCCGAACAACATTGGCGGACGTACCGGCCTGAAGCCGCGCGGCCCCGACGCGGGCCAGCGTATCGACGGCTTCTACGTGTCCCAGGCCATCGCCACTCGCGACCTGCACCACCTGCCGCAGACCGGCAGTGACCACCGGCCGGTGAAGATGACCATCACCGTCCCCGCGCCATAGCCCTCACCGCGACGTGCGCCCACACGGCCGCGCCGCTCCTGCAGAGCCCCTCACCCCCCAAGGAGGTCGTACCCATGCTGCGTTTCCCCACGAAGCTGTTCCCGCTGTCCCTTCTCACCCTGGCCCTGGTCGCCGCCGGCTGTGGCGGCACCGAGGCCTCCCAGGAGACCGCCACCGAGGTCCCCGCTCAGCCGGAGGTCTCCACGCCTTCGGAGCATGACGGCCATGCGCACGAGGATGAGGAGAACAACGTGAGCGCCGCGGCGTTCGACGGTCCGTGCGCACCCTACTGCGATGACCAGTGCACGACCTACGCGCGGTGCCGGGCGCCCGGCCTGCCGACCGGGCTGTGGACCTGGCAGGACAAGCTCAACATCATCAACAGCAACCACGCCCACGCGAGCTGCGTGGCCGTCATCGCGAGCTCGAACCCCGCCGGGCACGTCGCCTACGTCGACCGGGTGGACTTCGCCCCGAGCCCCAACCGCATCTACATCCACGAGTCCAACTGGGGCGGCAGCTACTGCACCGCGCGGGATGGCAGCAAGGACGGCCTGAACATCCGCGGCTTCTGGTGCCCCCGCGGCGCCCACACCGCCGGCTGCGCGGGCCCGATCTAATCCCATCATGGCGGGCGGCCGGGGAGGGCAGCTCCTCCCGGCCGTCACGCCGTCGTCCTTGACGGCGAGGACTCGGACGCTCTCGTGGGCTCAGCAGGCTCAGGTGGAGTCTGGGCGCCTCGATGAAGGGCGGCCCGCGGTGCGACATGTGTCTGTCGCACTCAAGGCGCGGGGGACGAAGCCGCCGCCGGGCAGCTCCCCGTCCGGCGGCGCCCGGCCGCGCGTCCCGAGGTCTCCGAGCGCAGCCTGTCTCGCAGGCGCTCGGGGTCATGCAGCACCTGCCAGCCCTTGGGCGACAGCGACAGCAGCTTGTCGGCCGCCAGGCCCGCCAGGGCCCGGTCCACGCTGCGCCGGGCGGCGCCAATCTCCAGGGCCAGCCGGTGGCGGGACAGCGGGTAGCGGATGACGAGCCCCTCGGCGCACGGGCGGCCGAAGTGCTCCGCGTACTCCAGCAGCACGCGGAACAGCCGGTGCTCACAGCCCTCGAAGCCCAGGGCCCGGCTGGCGCGCAGGGTGCCCTCCAGCTGGGACGCCACCTCGTCCAGCACGCCGCGGGTGAGGCCATGGTCCCCGGAGAGCTCGGCCCGGAAGGTGTCCGCGGGCACCTGGAGGCCCTTCAGGGGCGTGAGCGCCTCCACCGAGACGGCCCAGGGCAGGCCGTGGAGTACCTCCAGCACCCCGAAGGCGCTCGGTGCCCGGAGCAACTGCACGGTGAACTGGCTGTCCTCGGACAGCGCGTGGAACACTCGCACCACACCGTGGGAGAGGAAGAAGACGTGCTCGCCCGCACCGCCAGCGGTGAGCAGCACGTCTCCGGCTGGAAGGCAGAGCGGGAGGGCTGCCCGCTCCAGGCGGGCACGCGTCAGCGGGTGGCAGGTCTCCAGGGAGCGCCAGCTCATGAATGTGTCCCTTCGCCCGGTTCCAGGAACCCCTCGCACGAAGGGGGCGCGACCAGGTCTCTAGGAAGAGGCCCACGCGCGGCCGGCGTCTTGGAAAATGTGAAGCGGCCAGTGAGGAGGCGCCGAGGTCGGATGTCAGGAGTGGCGCGCCCACCCGGCGGGCGATGGGCTCACATCACAGGCTCGCGGGCACCCGTCGTCGCCGCGCCGCACCTGCGACGGCCTGCACACTTCGTGGACCGCCGAGCCGCTCACTCCGCGCAGCCCCCGTTGCATTGGAAGTTGAAGCTGACGTCGTCCTCCGGGGGCGCGAACCATTCCTGCCTGGGTGGATGCTCCGTGAGGCCTTGGTGCTCACACAGGGTTGGGTTTCGGCGCCAGGAACTCCCGCTCGTAGATGGCGCTCACCTTCTCCAGGACTTTCTGGCCCTGCTCGACGAACCTCAGCTCTTTCGCCACGCCGTTACGGATGTAGGTGCCTGACACCTTCCCGTTCCCGTCCATGGCTGCGTCGTAGAGCAGCGAAGCCCCCCGGCTCGGGGGAGGGGCGACCCATCTCATGATGAGCAACGCGAGGAGGGGGAGCCCGGGGTTCCTTCCGTTCCGCAGGGTGTTGTTGCTCCCCGGGTCCACGCTGTGGAGCTTGAAGCCCTCGGCGGCGGCCAGGGGACCGAGCTCCCGGGTCCACAGCGAGAGCGCCAGCTTGGACGTCGCATAGGGGCCCAGGAGCTTCTTGAAGGTGGGGGGACGCTCCAACGTGTCAGGGTCGAACCGCCTCACGAAGTCGAAGGCGTTGGTGGAGGTGTTGATGACGGTCTTCAGGCCTCCCTTTCGCAGCAGCGCCTTCAGCTCCATGAAGAGGATGTAGGGCACCACCGTCTGCACCTCGTAGTGCAGCTCACGCCCCTGCTTGGAGAAGAGGAGCTCCGGGAAGCTGCCGCCCGCGTTGTTGAACAGCAGGTCGAGCTTCTCCTCCCGGGCCTTCATCTGTCCCAGCGCGGCCCTCAGGCTGTCGAAGTCGGAGAGGTCCGCCCGGTAGACGCGCAGCCTGCCCGTGCCCAGGCTGTCCTGGAGGAGCGGGTCGTCCTCCGGGAAGCCCGAGCGATTCAGTGCGACGACCTGCAAGCCCTCGGAGAGCAGCCTCCGGGCGAGCTCGAGCCCGATGCCGGAGCTGGCGCCTGTGATGAGCGCGGTCCGCTCCTGCCCCTTCGTTTCCATGGCAATGCCCTCCGTGGACGCCCGCCTGGCGCCCCGGTCGATGAGTTGAAGTGGATGACCTATCCGCTTGGGCGGTGGATAAAGGCGGCGAAATGGATGCGCAATCCAATCGGATGGCGAATCCGCTTGTTAGACTGTGGCCATGAAGAAGAGGGAGCAACCGCCCGAGGAAGGTCCGCTGCGCGCCGATGCCGCGCGCAACCGGGAGCGCGTGCTGGCCGTGGCCCGGGAGCAGCTCGCGGGGGGCGACGCGTCCTTGCAGATGAACCAGCTTGCGCGCGCGGCGGGCGTGGGCGTGGGCACGGTGTACCGCCACTTCCCCACGCGCCAGGACCTGCTGGAGGCGCTGGTGCGCGAGCACCTCCAGTCCCTGCTCGACGAGGCCCGCGAGGCGGAAGCCGCCGACAACGTGCGCCAGGGCCTCCAGCGCTTCCTGCACGCACTCCTGGACCTGATGCTGGCGGACGTGGGACTCGCGGAGGTCCTCAACGCGCCCGAGGACGCCAGCCCGCTGACGTCGCAGCTGAAGGTGGAGCTCGGCGCGGCGACCCGGCGCGTGCTGACCCGGGCCCACCGCTCGGGTGTCGTGCGGCCGGAGGTGGGCGCCGACGACCTCCGGCGGCTGATGTGTGGCGTCGCGCACGCGGTGGATATCGGAGGCGACTCGCGGGGCTCCGCCGAGCGCTACCTGACCATCCTGCTGGATGGCCTGCGGCCCACGCCGAAGTGACGGCTCGCGGAGGCGCAGTCCCAGCCACCTCCGCGAACCCCGGGCCTTCGGTGTCAACTCAACCGCTCACCACCCGTTGTTGTACCCGGAGTGCCGCATCGAGCCATCCGGGCTGACGTAGAAGACATCCAGCTGGCCCGCCGCCTTGCTCACGGCCTCTGGCGCGGTGGCCAGCTCACCGCCGCGCCACTGCCACCCGCTCCAGCTCGCTCCATTCCAGCTGTTCATCCACAGGTTGTTGTCCGTGCCCCGGGCGAACACGTCCAGCTGGTTCGCGCCCCGCGAAGCCACCGCGGGAGACGAGGTGAAGTTACCGCCCAGCGACGACCAGCCACTCCACGAGAGTCCGTTCCAGGACTTTTGATGGATGGCGTTGTCCGTGCCCCGCACGAAAACGTCGATGCGGTTGGAGCCCCAGCTCACCGCCGCCGGGTCCGACGTCAGGGTGCCGCCGAGCGGGAACCACGCGTTCCACGTGGTTCCGGTCCAGTACGCCTGGTACAGCTGGTTGTCCGTGCCCCGGACGAACACGTCCATCCGGCTCGCGCCCCACGACGCCACCGCGGGCCCCGAGGCAAAGCTACCTCCCAACGACGACCAGTCATTCCACAGGAGCCCGTTCCAGGACTTTTGATAGATGGCGTTGTCCGCGCCCCGCGCGAAAACGTCGATGCGGGTGGAATCCCGGCTCACCGCCGCCGGGTCCGACGTCAGGGTGCCGCCGAGCGGGAACCACAAGTTCCACGTGGTTCCGGTCCAGTACGCCTGCCACAGCTGGTTGTCCGTGCCCCGGGCGAACACGTCCAGCCGGTTCGCGCCTCGCGCGGCCACCGCGGGTCCGGAGGTGTGATTGCCGCCCAGCACATCCCAGGGAACGCCATACGTCTGCTGCGCTCCCTGTTGGTCCGTGGCGCTGAGGTTGCCATCCCCATTCCATTGCGGATTGCAGTAGTTCATCACCGAGCTCAGGTCCCACGGGCCGATGGTCAGGTCACCCGAGGAGCCCTGAGGAGGCTCGGTACAGGAGGACGGCGTGTCCGGACGGTTCTGCTCGTGGGCGTAGCCCATGGCGTGGCCGAACTCGTGCACCGCGATGGCTTCGATGCAGTACTGAAGCGTGTTCCTGCACGACTGGCCCCAGTTGTTGAACGTGAAGTTCAGCACCATGCCCTGGGCCCGGCCATTGAGCCCGTTGCCCAGCGCCTTCACATGGGGGCCGGCGTCGCTGATGTTGATGCGGATGCCCTGGGAGGCCGCCGCGCAGGTGCCCCAGCCGGTGAAGCGAACACCGGAGCGGGTCTCCCACGTACGTGCCACCGCGTTGCGCACCCACTGCCGCTGAGTGCCATCCAACAGCCCCGGGTTCTCCCAGCACACGGCCACGGTCATCGGCCGCCACAGCCGCGCGGAGGCCACATAGAGGTCCGCCTCGCTGTTGCGCATGCTCCCGGCGGGCGACGTGTCGGGCCCCTCGGACTCGGCCAGCTCCGCGTCGCCGCCACAGCCGAGCAGTGTCCCCAATCCCAACGCCGCGACCAGCGCCGTCCGGCGGCGGGATACAATTCCAATCAACATGGTGTCTGTCTCCATCCTTCATCGCAGGACGGGACCGGATTGGCCCCCTCGTCCTGGCAAGGAAGTGGTTGGGGCTTTTGACAGATATCATGACGCACTCATAGTGAATACTGAGTGTCGGTGTCGTTCTGTTGGGCTGGCTTGGATTGGAAGAATTGACGTCCAATCCAGGATTTCAATGCACATTGGAGATTTCGGCCGAGGCGTGTCTCTGTTTGTCACGGCGTCAGGCTAAGTGGTTTCCACGGGGCATCAATGACATGCGAAAAAGTATGGGATGGATGGGAGCCCTGTGGAGGGAAGGGGAGGGTGAAGAGGTGCCAGGAAGGGCCGCTGGAGGGTGACGCGCGGGCTGCGGCGGGCCAGAGGAGAGGCGGTGCGGCACCTGTGGGCACACGCCGACGCAAGCGGCCCAGCCACGCAGTGACAGCTTCGCGGTGCCGCGGAAGCTCGAGCAGCGCTCGAGCCCGTCACCGGAAGAGACCTCGAGCCGGAACGGCGCCGACTCGCCCCGGGAGCGTGCCCACTTTTCGCGGGCGTGCTCCTGGAGCAGATTTGCATTTCGCGGCCCTGGGGCGGAGCGAAGAAGCTGCGTTCCGACGCCTTTCTCGCGGCACTCCTTGGGCGACGCTCGCTTCTCCCTCAGTCCAGCAGCTCCACGACGTCCGCCCGGACGCCCAGGAGGGCGAAGCCGAGGTTGGCGAAGTTGTAGATGGGTGCATCCGAGTCCGTGTTGTCCACGCCGCCGCCGTAGAAGCGCAGGCGGAGGTAGGGGGACACGGCTGCATCGTCGTCCACCGGCACGCCCAGCGTGAGGGCCGCGTCGTAGAGCGCTCCGCCGCTCGGGCCCGTGGGGTTGACGAGCCCATCCACCTCCAGGGCGGCCCACAGCCGTCGTGAGGGCCACCAGGTCAGGCGCGTCTTCAGCGCCGGCACCGGGCCGATGTCCGCATCCCGCGCGTAGAGCCGGCCGTCCTGGGAGCGCAGCTCCACCAGCGCCGTGCGAATCTGCAGGCTGACGCCCACGTCCCACTGGAGGTGCTCGCGGTTGATGAGTCGGTACACGTAGCTGGCCCGGTAGCCGCTGAAGGCATACGTGTGCTCCACCGCCGTGCCCGCGGGGAAGAGCGTGTCCTTGAAGAGGATGTCCTTCGTCAACGTCGCCCGCGTGGTGACGGGCAGCGGCGCGTAGAGAAGCACCACGCCATGGCGCTCTCCCAGCCGCGCCTCGACGGCGGCGCGCTTCGTGTTGAAGAGCGGCTCGTCCTGGTTGATGTCCTCCGCCGAGTAGCGCGTGCCCCCGGCGCCGAAGCCCAGCTCGTTGCGGAATACCTTCAGCGGCCCCGCCTCCACCTCGACGAAGAGTGCCTCCAGGACGCTGTCGTCGGCCCGCGCCGCCGGCGGCGCCAGCAGACAGCCCAGCAGCAGGGCGCCGCGCACCCGGCCGATGGAAAGGTCTTGGAAGACTTCGGTCAAAGCCATGGCGGCGCTCCTCGTGACAGATGCCATGCGGGCCACGCTAATGAACCCACGCGGACCCGGCCGTGAAGAATCGAGGCTTCCTCCCATCGGTGAACATTGAAGGGGCCCGGCGGACCCTTGCGGCGCGCTCGCGGCCCGGTCCATGGGCACGCTGCTGGGAATGGCCAGACGCGGGATGAAGGTGGAGGACGACGAGCAGGCTCGAGCCCCTGCCCTCAACAAGGTCCCTCTCCTCGCGAGCCCGCGCGCTTTCTCTTGCGCCGGATGCGCCAGTAGCGAGTGGGCTTCTGATGCGAAGGCGAGTGGCTGGTCCGACTGGAGGTAGAACCGGGGCAGCGCGGCCTGATGCAGCGCGCCGGGACGGTGTGCCGCAGCCGGGTGGCGGGAAGGAACTCGCTCCCGCCACCGGCCCCGCGTCAGGCCGCTGCCTTCCGGTGCCGCTCGTCCACCCACGCGGCGAGGTCCGGGTAGCTGGTCTCCACCCACTTGCGGAAGCGCTGCGACTGGGTGGGGAAGCTGCCGTCGTTGTCCATCGACGGGAGCTGGCCGAAGAACAGCCCGTTGAGGCGGTCGCCCAGCGCGTACATGTCCTCTGAGCCGTTGTTGTTGGCCCGCGACAGCCGCTCGACGAACTCCTGGAAGTTGGGCCCCGTCATCCCGAACTCGGAGGCGGCCTGGGCCAGCGTGTCGATGTAGCCCTTGTGGCCCGCGAGCTCCCGGTGCTCGCCGATGAACTTCTGGATGTCCTGGGGCGACATGCCCAGGCCCTTGCCCAGCTTCTCGGCGAGGAACTCGGGCCCGGAGTGGACGAGGCTCTCGGCGAGCTGGCGGTCCATGCCGCTGTTGGCGAGCAGGTCCACCCGGTTGCCGCGCTCGAGCGCCTCGTCCAGGTACTTCAGGCCAATGCCGCCCACGAAGAGCAGGGCGCCCACGACCTGGCCACCGGGAATCACGCCCGTGAAGGCCGACAACGCCAGGATGGTGCCGCCGGCTGCCTGGGCGAAGGAGCTTCCGGCCTTGGCGAAGCGCTTGTCCTCGAGGGCCTGGAAGCCCTGGATGGCGTCGCCCACCGCGCCGATGATGGCTCCCACGGCGGACAGCCTCCCCAGGAACTTGCCGCTCGAGGCGCCCTTGACGACCGCGTCCATGAGGAGGCTCGAGCCGTCCGCGCCCGCGCTGAGGCCGTCGCCGACAATCTTCAGCCGCGCGGCCATGTCCGCCTGGGGCCATTCGCCCGCGTCATTGAAGAAGGCGGCGGCCGAGACGGCGACGCCCAGGCCACGGAGTGCCTGCCCCGTGCCTGTCTCCGGGTCGCCCAGCAGCCCGCCGGACTGGTCCTTCTTCAGCAGCGTGCGCAGCGACTCCGCGCGCGTCTTGTACTGCTCGTACGGCATGTTGGGCTTCAGCGTCTGCAGCACCGAGGTGTACGAGCGCATGTCGTCCGGGGTCATCCCGAACAGCTCGGCGTGCTTCGCCAGACCCTCGTAGATCTTCCCGGCCAGCTCCAGGTTCCGGTTGTTGGCCGCGATGATGGCGCCCATGCCCGCGGCCCGGGCGAGCCCGACGGCGAGCTTCTCATTAAGGTCCTTGAGGTCCTTGAACCCGCCCACCACGGTGATGAAGGCGGACTTGCCCTCTCCGCTGGCCTCGAGCTGTGCGGCGAGGTACTCGGCGCCCGACTGCGTCTCGGCCAGTCGCGGCAGCGCGAGGGCGAGCTCCTTCACGCGCGGGTCCGTCTCGTCGGGCGGAACCCCATCCGGCGCGGCCGGGGCGAGCAGCTTGCTGAGCCGCTCGAACTCCGCCAGGTCCTTCTTCCGCTCGGGCGTCATGAAGCTCTTGACGGCGGCCTGCTGCTGCTCGGGCGTGAGCACCGCGGCGGGGCCGCTGAGCAGCTCGGTGAGCCGCCGCTGGTGCCGCTCTGCCTTCTCCGCGGCGGCGGTGAAGTCGCTGCGAATCGTGTCGATGGCCTTCCACGTCGTCTCATGCAGGGCCTTGAGGTCCTGGGCGTTCGGCGAGGGGATGCCGCGATGGGACGCGTAGTCCACCGTCTTGGCGCTCTCCATGGCGAACGCGAGCCGCGAGCCCACGCCGGCCTCGATGCACTTCTTCACCGCGCCGAGCAGCACCGTTCCGTTGATGCCCTGGGTGAAGCCGCGCGGCATCTTCTCGGTGAAGAACTCGCCCACCTTGCTGGCGGCGGGGTCCTTCAGTGCCTCCGTCGCGCGCGCCAGGCTGTAGTACGTCTCGTACTTGAGCGCGTTCTCCTGCTTCGACAGCTCGTCGAGCGCCTTGGGGTTGTTGACGTCGACCGGCTTCTGGCCCTTTGGCGGATGGAGCTTGCGGTTCGACTCCGGCGACACGCCGTGGAAGTACTCGCCCATCTTCTCCAGCGACGGCTGCGCGGCGGCGACGAGCGCCTCCTGATAGGCCGGGTCCGGGTTGCCGGCGACGAGCTGCTCGAACTGCTTCGCGCCGTCCTGCAGACTGCGCTGGAGCGTCTTCTCCAGCGCCTTGGCGTCCTGCGCGGCCCGCTCGGCGGGAGTCGCGCTCGCGGCCTGCGTGGTGGCGGGCGCCTTCGCCCCGGCGCTGGCGCTGGCGGTGGTGGTGCCCAGCTCGGGCACGGGAAGCTTGCTGGCGGCCTGCTTCAGCCGCGCCAGTACGTCCGTGTCCTTCATCGGAGCAAGCCCGGCGCCGGCTGCCGCACCCGCGGCCGCGCCCGCCGCGGCGGCGCCGCTTCCACGCGACGCACCCTGCAGGGCATTGAAGGAGGGCTGGCCCCCGGTGGGCGAGAAGAAGGTGCTGAGCTGCTGGCGCGTCATCGCCACCGGGCCGCCGGTGTGCAGCGGGTCCGCCACCAGGTACTTGCCGTCCGCCGTCTTGCCGAGGATGGCGTTGAGGTGGCCGACGTCGCCGCTGCCCATGCGCTCGGGGAAATGCGAGCGCCAGGCCGCGTTGGTGTAGCCATTGGCGATGACGGGGTTGCCCGCGGCGAGCTGCTTGTCCAGCGCCTCCCAGCCCTGGCCATAGCGTGACTCGAGGCCCGCGCTCTTGATGCCGTCGGCCACCATGGTGCCGCCGGTCAGCTCGCGGTCGCGGTTCAGCAGCGGCACGCGCGAGCCATCCTCCGCCTTCACATAGGTGAACTCCGACTCGCGGCGCGGGCTCATCAGCGCGCGGGCATGGTCCACCTGCTGCTCCTTCGTCAGCCCCGGCGGCATGTGCCCGGTGTACGCCAGGGACATGGCGAGGCTGGCGGGGCCGCAGTTGGTGCTGCCGCGAGGACCGTACGGGTTGTACTCGGAGGTGAACTGGGTGATGAACGCCTGCTCCGCCGTCATGGCCGGGCCCGGCTTCCCGCCCGCCTGCGACGAGCGGGTGAGGGCCTGGGACAGGGCCTCGCGGGTGCTGGCCGCGTACTGGCCGTTGGCGGCCACGCCGCTGTCCCGCTGGAACTTCACCAGCGCGGCCTCCGTCTGGGGACCGAACGTGCCGGGGCCCGTGGCCACCTGCTCCTGCGTGAGGTAGCCCAGCTCCACCAGCGACTCCTGGAGCGCCTCCACCTCCTCGCCCGTGTCGCCGCGCTTCAGGTCCTTCCCCGGAACGGGCCGTGGCTCCTCGGGAGGCGGCTCGGGAGGAGGCGGCGGGGGCGGCGGCCGCAGCTCGGGGGCCGAGGACGACGACTCCGCTTCGAAGGAGGAGGCGGAGTCATGCCCCGTGGCCTGGGCCCCCTCCTCCTCGCGGACGATGTTGGGCTCCGGGGTCTCGCTGCGCTGGACGCTGCCCGCGTCCTGGGTGGAGTGGCTCTGAATGGAAGGTGAAGGACCGTCGACGCGCATGGGGTGTGGGCTCCTGTGACAGCAGCTCTAGGCACTCCCATTGTCGGGCGTGACTCGAGCGCGGTGTCCCAGCAGCGCCGTCAACAGGTGTGCACCTGCTATACGCGCTCGCCCGGAAACAACTTCGGTATGGATGTGTTTTTCGCGCGTTCTCTCGGGGGCTGCCCAGTCCTTCGTGAATTCTCAGACTGCGAATCGCCCGCCGGGTCCAGCGCGCAGCCCACCAGCAACGCCACCGCCATGTGCGCGGATGACTTCAGGCTCTCGTCGCACCGGTCCACTTCTGGAGCTTCTGCCCGAAGCCCATGCTGGCTTTGAGCACCGCTCCTGGTGTCGGTATCGGGTTCAGCATGGCCGGAATTGACGCCCGTTCGTCCGGTCCGGGGTTCGGGCTGGCGACAGGATGTCGGACGTCCTCTTCACGAAAGGGAAAGCCGCCATGAGCCAGGAAGTCGCCGGTATCCGTCTCCCCGACAGCAAGCTCGCTCGCGAGGCGAACGAGTGGGTCCGTGACGTCTCGAAGCCGGTCGTCTACCACCACGCGCTCCGCTCCTACGTCTTCGCCGAGCTGCTCGGGCGGGTGCGTGGGCTCACGTATGATTCCGAGCTGCTCTACCTGGCAGCGGTGATGCACGACCTCGGCCTCACCGAACGGTACGCGGGCGCAGAGCGCTTCGAGGTCGACGGCGCCAATGCGGCGCGCGACTTCCTCGTGAAGCGCCAGGTCCCCCGGGAGCAGGTTTCCCGGGTCTGGGATGCCATTGCCCTGCATACATCGGCCGGCATCGCCGGACACAAGGAGCCCGAGGTGGCGCTGGCGCACTTCGGCATCAGCGTCGACGTCATCGGGATGGGCGCCGAGCACCTCGGACGTGAGCGGCTCGACGCGGTCGTCGCGGCGTTCCCCCGGCTGGACTTCAAGAAGGGGCTCACCCGGGAGCTGTGCGGGGTGCTGCACAAGAAGCCCCACACGGCCCTGGGCAACTTCCTGACGGAGGTGGGCTGCCGTCACATCCCCGGCTTCCGCACCGAGAACTTCTGCGACCTGCTGGAAGCGGCGCCGTTCAGCGAGTGACGGTATTCGGCGGGGCCGAGGCCTCGCACCCGGAGGAAGGCACGGCGCAGGGCATTCGTGCTTCCGAAGCCCACCCGGGCGGCCACCGTCTGGATGGGCAGCGCCGTGTCCTCGAGCAACAGCCGCGCGGCTTCGACGCGGGCGTCCTCGACGAACTCCGCTGGCGTCACGCCCGTCTCGCGCCGGAACACCCGAGTGAAGTTTCGCGGGCTCATGTGCACCCGCCGGGCGAGCCGCTCCACCGCGTGGTCCTCACGCAGGTGGTCCAACACCCACTGCTGGAGCGTGTGGATGGCCGGCAGGTCGGCGAACTGGGCTTCCAGCTGACGGCTGAACTGCGTCTGCCCGCCGGGACGCTTGCAGTAGACGACGAACTCGCGGGCAATTCGGAGCGAGACCGTGCGCCCGAAGTCCTCTTCGACCATCGCCAGGGCCAGGTCGATGCCTGCGGTGACTCCGGCCGAGGTGTACGTCGCACCGTCCTTGACGTAGATGCTGTCGGGTTCGACGGTGACTCGCGGATGCGCGCGGGCGAGCATGCGGGTGAAGCGCCAGTGCGTCGTGGCCCGCTTGCCGTCGAGCAGGCCGGCCGCGCCGAGCACGAAGGCCCCCGTGCAGACGGAGCCCACGCGCCGACAGCGCGGCGCCATGCGGCGGACCCAGTCGAGCACGACCCTGTCGCCGGCAATCGAAGGCACTCCGGGGCTGCCCGCGACGAGCAGGGTATCGACGGGCCCCTCCTCCTCCGTCAGGAGTCGTGAGGCGTGGAGCGCGGTGCCCGACATCGTCGGGATGGGACCCGGCACGGTGCCCACGAGCACGAGCTCGTAGCCGCCCCGGGTGAGCCCGGCAGCCGCGGCGAAGACATCGGCGGGGCCGACAGCATCGAGGGCGATGATGCCGGGGTGGATGAGGATGGCGATGCGCGGGGCCAAACGGAGGTGATTCTAGCCCCCGTGCTCGCCGGGGCGCAGCGGGAAGATGTCTTGCCTCCCACCTCATGGACCGGCAGCAGGAGCAACTGGCGCGCAGCCTGGGCGAGGGGCACCGGGTGATTCACGGCGTCGCGGGCTCGGGCAAGACGATGTTTCTGGGATTCCGCTGCCTTCAGCTCGCCAAGGTGCTTCGGTGTCCGCTGCTCGTGCTCTGCTTCAATCGGACCCTGGCGGCGTGGCTCGAGCAGACCAGAGGGAACGCCGGGCGGGCGGCGTGTGGTCAGCATCGGGAACAAATCCGCCTGCACGGCTTCGATTCCCGCCGTCTCCAACAGCGGGGCGTCAGGAAGGCCAGCGTCGCGCCGGGCCCGCATCCTGCGCGCTCTTGCGGGCCGTCACATGACGAACGCCATCGCCTCTATTTGAGGGACGAACTCCGTTATCAGCCCGTCTCCAGCAAGGACAGTCTTCCCATGGAACCCATTGTCTTGCGCTTCATCGAAAGGATTACGGCCGTGCTCATCGGCGGCATGGCCATCTACCTGGGATACTACCTCTTCCTCCGCGTTCCAGAGAGCCGGACCAGCTCTGGCGAGACGAAGCTGCCCTGGGGAATCTCCATTGTCTTGACGCGGGTGGGGCCAGGCGTGTTCTTCGCCCTGTTCGGTGTCATCACCGTCGGGCTCTCATTGCTCCGTCCCATGGAGTTCTCGGGAACTCCGTCCGCCGTCATGCCGTCGTCCTATGCCAACAGTCCCCTCGTCGAGGATCCCAGCGCCCGCCAAGATGCCCGCCGCGCACTCCGCCCGGACATCGCCGAGCTGAACACCATCCCACGACTCCTTCGTGAAGACGTCTCCGAGCATGAGCGCTTCAAGATCGAGCGTGCACTCGCCCGCGCGAAGCTGGCCCTGATAGAGCCCGTCTGGGGAACGGAGGAGGAAGGGTTCGGCAACTTCGAGGACTTCGAACGCTGGGTCCTGGACGGTGAGCGGAAGGAGCCTCCCCCACGGATGAAGGGGGCGCTCACGATATTCCACCACCCCCAGGCGGTGGGCTCGCGATGAAACCCCTCGCCATGCCTGCCCTCCTGGTCCTCGCTGCCTTGTTGGGACTCCAGGTGGCGAGTGCCGCCGATCTGTCGGGGGAGGCCATCGACCTGTCGGGGCTGTACGAGCCCGCAGTCCTGGAGCAGTCACGCGAGCCCCTCCAGCGCACCACCCAGAAGATCTTCGACATGGCGGTCTGGCCCTCGCTGACGAGTGAGCAGCTCCGCCTGCTCGGGGGAGAGAAGCCAACGCTGGAATTCCCCCTCCGGGGGAAGGAGGCCACCCCGGGCCACCCCCTGTCCTTCTATGTCCCCTCAGGTCGGCGCAGCATCGTGATCCCCATGCTGTCCCTGAAGTTCCTGGACGAGCTGTGCACCGCCTATGCTTGGTTGCAGGTCAATGGGTACGGCGTGGAGACGATATCCGAGTACACCGCCATCCTCCGTCACGGCGAACCGCCTGCGGGCGGGTTCCCGCCGCCCCTGGAGGCCTTGGGCATCCCGCCCGATGCGCGGGATGACCCCGTGGTGGATGAGCTGGCATTGAGCCACTCCGTGACGGCCCGGACCTTCATCTTGTTCCATGAGCTGGGTCACATCGCGCATGGGCATTCCCCTCACAGTTTCGAGCAGTCGCGCCGCAATGAGCAGCAGGCGGATCGGTTCGCCCTGGACGCCATGCCGAACACCAGCATGGAGCCGATTGGCATGGTGATCTTCTTCATGGCCAGCGCGCACTGGGCGGCTTATCCGCCGAGCGGAAATGACACCCACCCCCTGGACGGTGCGCGCGTCCAGTCCCTCGCGGACGCGGTGGACGATCCCGAGGTGCAGCAGCTGTTCCGGGGACTCGGAGTGATGCTGGACGACCCCGACATCCGCATGGGGTTCGTTGCTACGGGCAAGGCAGGCGACCTCAAGGCCCTGGCGCCCCGCCGCCCCGGAGCCCTGCCTCCACGTACCTCGGAAGCCACGCACGCTGGCGGCGGTGTCGCCTTCAACGGAGTCTATCGTGGTGAGCTCGTCCAGTTCACGGCGGGCATCCCCCTCCCGGTGGAACTGCATCTGGAGCGCAGCGGCCAGCGCGTCCACGGCACCTACACCTTTGGCCTCGGCGTGGGTCGCCTGGAGGGCGTGGTCGAGGACGACCGCCTGGACTTCGAGTGGCGGTGGGCCAGCAACCACGGCCAGGGGGCCCTGCGGAGTGAGGGCGCGGACGCGTTCTCCGGAACCTGGGGCTACGAGGACCACAGCGCGGGGGCTGGCACCTGGATCGGGCGGCGTGTGACGAACCCCTGAGGCGAGCTCGACGGCATGCCGCGAGGAGCGCGGCAAGGAGGAGACATGACGCGGTACTCGTGGATGGCATTGCTCGCCGGACTCATCGCACTCCCGGCTCGGGCCCAGCAGACCCAGCCCCTCCATTGTCAGGGCTCGTTCATGGGCTATCAGGCGGAGGTGAAGGGGCAGCGCACCTTCGTTCAGATTGACCCCTACGGTAACGGGAAGGTGGGTTTCACCGGTGTCTTGCGGACACCGGCAGGGACGGCGCGCATGCTGTACGGGGGCTACACCCAGCTCGCACCCTTTCAAGGACTGCTCGACAGCCCTCAGGGCCAGTGGATGATCTCCGTCCTGGATGCAACGGGAGGGATGGGCAACGAAATGATGATCTACGATGCCAGCAGGGTCACGATGAGGGCGCCCGATGTGCTTGGCCAGTTGATCTGTCAGTAGCCGGCTCGGGCTTCCGGGTCGACATGCGGAGCGCCACGCATCACTCCGTGCTGGAAACGCGGAGCCGCAACTCAAGAGCCCTCTCGTTGGTGAAGGCGATGGCGGGCGCACACACCTCGGCCTGCGTTTGGCTGCGTTGTGGCCGCGGCGGCCTTGCTGGAGAGGGTGGAGACACCCGGGGCCCCTGGAGGATTCGGAAGGGGGATGCGCGAAGCCCTGCCACTGGACGACTGGGGCGGTACCGGCCCCGACCTGCACCTGACCCACGCCAATGGCTTCCCTCCGGGCAGCTACCGCAAGCTCATCGACGTGCTGAAGACGCGCTACCGCGTCCTCACGCTGCGCAGCCGCGCGCTCGTGCCCGGCTCGGACCCGGCCACGCTGACCACCTGGCGGGAGCTGGCCCATACGCTCCAGGAAGTATGGGACGGATAGGAGCCGTGTTGAGGGTGGGGGGGATGGCGAAGAAGGGCCGTTGGAGGGTGACGCGCGGGCAGCGGCGGGCCAGAGGAGAGGCGGTGCAGCCCCGGTGTGGGACACGCCGACGCAAGTGGCCCAGCCAGGCAGCAGGCCGCAGGGGCCCGGTGACTTCCGCGCGCACCTGCCGCGCTTCACGGGGGAGAACCTCCAGAAGAACGAGGACGCCGTGAGCGCCCTCCAGCGCTTCGCGCGGGAGCGCCAGATGACGCCAGGGCAGCTCGCCATCGCCTGGGTGCTCGCGCGCCAGCCCGGCTTCGTGCCCGTGGTCGGCGCGAAGACCGTGGCCCAGCTCGAGGACGCGCTCGGCGCCCTGGCGCGACCGCTGTCGGAGGACGACGTCTCCGCGCTCGAAAAGCTCGTGAGCGTCTCCGGAGAGCGCTACGGCGCGGAACAGATGCGGCATCTCGACAGCGAGCGGCCGGTCGACGGTGGCGCGGCCAGGTGAGCCACGAGGGCGGGCCAGCCATCCCGCCGGCCCCCGCGACTGTTGGCATGAAGACTGCTCCAGGGGCATCGTGGCCGGCGGTCGCCTCTCGCGCCGCGGCCCCTGAACCTGGAGGTTCGTGATGAAGATGTTCGTCGTGGCGCTGACCCTTGCTGTCACCCCTGCCTTCGCGGGTCAGGCCAGCCCCGCTGCCGCCGAGTCCAAGCCCGCTCCCGCGGAGGTCAGCGCCGGCTCCCAGATGATGAAGGCCGAGGACGCGGCGCGGAGCACGGGAGCGGAGAAGGGAGACTCCAGTGGAAAGGGGAAGGGAGACGAGGCGGGCAAGGGCAAAGGCAAGGGGAAGGGAAAGGGAAAGGGCAAGGGAAAGGGCAAGGGCGGGGACGAAGCAGCGGAGTAGTTCCGTACGTCGAACCCTGGTGCCCTGTCGCCAGGGTTGCTGTGCTGGCTGACACGTCAGTGGCACGCCAGTGACGTGTCAGCAGGTCCGGCGCCTCGCCGATGACGCCAGCGTCGGCGCGGGCCTTGGCGTCGCGCGAGCGTTCCCGGCTCATGGCGGACACCCAGCAGCAGCCTCCCTCGCGCTTCTCCCAGGAATAGGACGTTGTTGAAGCGCAGCCCACTGATGCGGGCGAGGTCCGCTTGCGTGGTAGGGGCGAAGGGCGCGAAGCCGGAGACCTCATTGACGGTGAGCTCGTCGAAGGCGGCCACCTGCACGCGAGAGTCGTCGAACACGTTGTTCAAGCCCCAATGCCAAAGCCATGGAGCGAGCGGCATCCCGGGAGGGGACGGACGCACCGACGGGCAGGCGGGGCCGTGGCTTGGCCGTCCACGGCGGCTGTATTGACAGCCACAGTCAGAGGCGCCTGACGAGCCGCGGACCCGCCCCGGGAGCTGGCGAAGCGCGTGGGCCCGCGTCGAGGCCCACGCGCTCCGTCGAATCACTTCATCCCGCTGACGCTGTCAGTAGTTCCCGGAGATGACCTTGGGCAGCGCCTTGCGCAGGTCGGGCAGGGGGCCGATCTGCCGGGTGTCGGAGGCCTGCGCGGTGCCGTTGTTGCGCAGCAGGCCGCGCATCTGCACGGACGTCAGGAGCCGGCCGTTGGCGATGGCCACGCCCTGCGCGCTGGCGGCCGCACCCGTGACGATGGGCGAGGCGCTGGAGGTGCCGCTGAAGGTGGCCGTGTAGTACTGGTTCACGCCGTAGGCGGAGCCGAACAGGTCGCCGTAGCCCATGGACGCCACGCGCTCGCCCCAGCCATGGACGTCCACGCGGCTGCCGTAGTTGGTCCAGCACATGGGAGCGCGCGTGGAGTACGTGCTCGCGCCGACGATGATGGCGCCCGAGTCGCGCGTGGTGCGGTTGAACAGGCCGCCATAGGCGGCGGCGTCGAGGTTGGCGCTGCCGTTGCCGGCCGCCTCCACGACGATGACGCCGTTGGCGGTGGCGTTGCGGATGACGTCGTAGTCGGCCTGCCAGTACTCCACGGCGATGTAGTTGCACTGGCTGGTGTTGCACGTGCACGCCGTGCCGTCAGCGGGGCCCTGGCGGTGGACCTCGACGAGGACGATGCCGCCCCGGCCCGCCGCGGTGACGGCCTTGGAGAGGGCGCTCGTCAGGCCCTGCGTCATGTGCGACTCGACGCCCATCTGCGCCGCGTAGACGATGCCCGTGTTGCCGTAGGCGTTGTTCGCCGCCACCAGCTCCCCGAGCACCGCGGTGCCGTGGTCGCGTACGTCTCCCGGGTTGCCCACGTAGAAGAGGGTGGGCATGTCCTCGTGCGAGCGGTTCCAGCCGGTCTCCACGTCCACGATCTTCACGCCCGTGCCGGTGCCGCCCGTCACCGTCCAGCCGTACCTCGCGTCGATGCCGCCCGGGGCCGCGTTGAGGTAGCCCTGGTTCGTCGTGTACAGCGGCGTGGTGGGCGGGAGGTCGGCCGCGGCCAGCAGGCTCTGCACCGCCGCGCCGAGGCCCGCGTTCACCGAGGCGTCCTCGACGGGCGGCTCGGCGTAGGCCACCTCCACGGTACCCAGCGCGTTGAGGGCGGCCACCACGTCGGCCACGCGCTCGGAGGTGGTGCCCGGCAGCAGCGGGACCTGGAAGTACAGGTTGAGGTCCGCCAGCTGCTCGCCGCTCAGCGCCTCACCGGAGGCCTTGCGCGAGTCCAGCGTGGCCTCGTCCTCCTGGAGCAGCCGCTGGAGGCCGCGAGTCCGAGGCGCGCGGTCCAGCAGCGCCTCCACCGAGCGCAGGTCCTCGGTGAGCCGCGCCTCGGACATGCCGCGGCCGAAGAACAGGCTGCGCTCGGAGAGGGAGCGCTCGGAGATGAGGGCCACCAGGGCGCCGTCGCGCAGGCGCACCCGGCTGCCCTCGTGGAACTTCACCACCAGGCGCTCCACGGGCGTGCCCGCGGCCAGCTCGCGTCCGGTGTGCTTCGCCACGGCGGCGCGCGGCGCCAGGTCCTTCGGGGCCGCTTCGGCGGCGGGCGCCAGGGCCACCACGGCCATGGCCGCGAGTGCGCCCCGCAGCGGGCGGAGGGAGGGAGAAGAGGTCTTCGACATGGACTGGCTCCGGTTCCAATGAAGAGGGACGTGACGCGGCCCACGGGGACACCCGGTCCCCATGAAGTCGCGCCACCGGAGTTTCATATAAAACCAGTCTGACGTGGAAATCCGGATGTTGAGGGTGGAGAGTTGCAGTGGGAATGACCTGCTCAGCCTCCGGCGGCGAGGCGCGGCCGGGCACGGGGCAGGGGCCTCAGCGCGCGCAGGGGGGCATCGCTGCCCATGGCGATGAAGGGGGCCCAGTAGTGGGGGTGGGGTTGGGCACGCCGCAGCTCGCGCATGGCCTCGCGCAGCGCGGTGGCCCGGCCCTGACCCGCGAGCAGGTTCCGGTAATAGGCCTCCATGAGGGCTCCGGTCTGCGCGTCGTTCACCTTCCAGAGACTCATCACCACCGTCTCCGCACCCGCGACGAGGAAGGCGCGGTACAGCCCATACACGCCCTGGCCTGGCTTCACGTCGCCGCGCCCGGTGTCGCAGGCGGACAGCACCACCAGCTGGGTGCCCCACAGGTCGAGGCCCGCCAGCTCCAGCGCCGTCACCAGCGTGCCATCGGACGTGGGGCTGGCGCTGGAGGCCAGCGGGGCGCGCGCCCCTGCCAGCATGAGGCCGGAGCGCAGGAGTGGGTCCAGAGGGCTCGGCGCCTGCGTGTCCTCGCCCAGCTCCCCGAAGTGGACGACGGCGCGAGAGGCAGGTTGCGCAGGCGCGTCCTCCAGGAAGAAGCCATGGGTGGCCAGGTGGAGGATGCCCGGGGGCGGCAGGTGCAGCAGCCGCTGCTTGGTGGCCGCTGCGCCCAGGAAGAGCTCGGCCTGGGGCAGCAGGCGTTTGATGCTCTCGGCCTCCTTGCGGGTGCCGGGCAGGGGGGCTGGAGCCCATGCCCGAAACGCCGGGTCCGCGCTCCGCATGGAGACGCGGTGCGCCTCGGACGCGGAGCGTGTGGCCAGCACGGAAGCGTCTTCCTGGGAGAGCGGGGGCGCAGGGAGGCCCGTGCTGAAGTCTGGGTCGGCGAGGACGACGACCGAGTCCGGAGGGGCGCTCTCCTGGGGGCGCGGCAGCAGGCTCTTGCCGGAAGCCACGTAGGTGAAGTCGAAGGCGTCCACGAGGAACTGGTGGCCATCGTGAAGGGCGGCGAAGGGCACCAGGGCCAGCTGTCCGTCAGGAGCGAGGAAGAGGCGGCGGGTATTGCCCAGCAGCGGCAGCAGGGGCTGGAACGCCAGTTGATGGAGCGCCTGGGCGGGAGCGAGGAAGTCCGCGTCCCGGGTGCCCAGCGCATCTCGCAGGCGCGAGGCCTCCAGGTCGATGGAAGCCGCCGGGCCGAGGTCCACGACTCCGGTGGAGGCATCCGGGAAGAGCACCAGTGCCAGGTAGCGCAGCTGGCGAGGCCTGTTCGTGTGTGGCGTGCCGGGCCTGGGGACGAGAGGACTGTCCACGTAGTTGATGAACTCGACGAGGGCGCCGTCCCGGGGCAGGGCGGCGGCGACGCGGCCGACGATTTCAGCGGGGCCTGGAAGTCGGGTCAGCGCGCGCAGGGGCGCGGAGCGCTGCGCGAGGCCGGCTTCGAGGGCATCGCCTTCGTCCGCGAGCGCCTCGATGCGCTGCTGGTAGTCCGCCGGAGAGAGCGCGCCGGGGCCCGCCAGCGAGAGGGTGGCCTGTCGGGTGCGCAGTCCGCGCAGCGCTTCGAAGGCGTCGCGCGCCTCGGCCCCCAGGCTCCGGTAGAGGGTGCGGGAGATGTCGGCTGTCTCCTCGATGGAGCGGCCCTTGCGCAGGAGCGCCGTGGCCATGGCCAGGCGCCGCACGCCGGCGTCCCCGGAATGGGCACGCGACAGTGCGTAGAGCACCTGCTCGTCCTCGCGCAGGTACTGGAGGTAGCTGGCCAGGCGCGACTCGGAGAAGTCGAGCGTTTCCTGGCGAAGGTGCTGCTCGGAGATGGCGAAGGCACGGGTGTAGAGGGGCAGGGCGTCGGCGAGGCGGCGCTGGGCCAGGTGGAGCCGCGCGAGGCTGTTGAGCGTGCGGGCGACATCGGGGTGGTGGTCGCCGAGGGCCGCCTCCCGGATGGCCAGCGCGCGCTGGTAGAGGGGCTCGGCCTGACCGTACCGCCCCTGGTCCGTGTAGAGGCTGGCCAGGGCGTTGAGCGAGGTGGCAACGTCGGAATTGTTCCTGCCAAAGGCCGCCTCCCGGAGGGCGAGCGCGCGCTGGAGAAGTGGCTCGGCCTGGCCGTACAGCCCCTGGGCCACATAGAGGGTGGCGAGCGCGTTGAGCGGATAGGCAACGTCGGGGTTGTCCTTGCCAAAGGCCGCCTCCTGGACGGCGAGCGCGCGCTGGAGAAGTGGCTCGGCCTGGCCGTACCTCTCCTGGGCCGTGAAGAGGCCGGCGAGTTGAAGGAGGCTCATGCTCGCTCCGAAAGAGGGCTTTTGAGGGGAAGCCTCATTGATGGCGAGGGCGCGCTGGATGAGTCGCTCGGCCTGGTCGTACCTCCCCTGGGCTTCGTAGATGGTGGCGAGATTGTGGAGCGGGGCGCTGATGCGGATGTCGTTCTTGACAAAAGCCGCCTCCCAGATGGTGAGCGCGCGCTGGAAGAGTGGCTCCGCCTGGCTGAAAAGGTGCTGCTCTCTGTAGACGCTGCCGAGAGCGTTGAGCGACTGGCCAACGAGGGGGTGGTCCTTGCCGAGGGCCGCCTCCCGGATGGCGAGCGCTCGTTGGAAGAGCGGCTCCGCCTGATGGTACAGGCTCTGTTCCAGGTAGAGGCTGGCGAGCGCGTGGAGCGAGGTGGCGAAGTCGGGGTGCTCCCTGCCGAGGGCCGCTTCCCGGATGGCGAGCGCGCGTTGAAGCAGCGGCTCGATCTGTCCGTACAGCCCTTGTTCGGCTTGGATGCTGGCAATGACGAGGAGCGAGGTGGCGACGTCTGGGTGGTCGCCGCCGAGCACGGCCTCTCTCAGCGCGAGCCCATGCCGGGCGCGTGCAAGGGCCCCTGGATGACGACCCGCGCTCCTGAGCTTCTTCGCCTCGTCGAGGGCTGCCTGTGCCTCCAGCAGCCTCGCATCTGCTGACGTCCCCGCTGTCGCGGAGCCTGCCGAGCAGCAGAGCATGACGGCCGTCATCCACCCGAGCATGCGCTTCATATCCCCACCGGGCTCATGTCCTGGGGCGCCGCTCTATCTTCGCCGCGGCCACGTACGCGGCAGCCCCATCAGGGCGAGGAGATTCAAACGGTCGAGGCAGCAGATCATACGTTTCGACGCTCCGAGCAGGCCCTGGCGCGTCCGCGCTCACTTCGCGGGGCGAGCAGGTCTCCTTGAACGGGATGAGCCAACGAAGTGGAAAACGATGCAGGGAAAAGCGGCAGTGCCCTCATCACCCTCCAGGCGTCGGGGTCGCCGTTCCCTCCGCGGGCTCGTTGTCCGGGTAGCCAACCCCCATGCCGTTGAAGTTGGCCTCCTCGTGCGTGCTGCTCACGTGGGTCTCATAGCCCTCCGCTCCCGCCATGACCTCGCCGATGAACGGGGCCGTGTAGCTCTGCGTGAAGACGACGACGTCGGGCCGCGCGTCCTGCGGCTGCACCGCCAGCCAGTCGGCCAGCACCCGGTCGACGTCCACGACGTCCAGACCGCCCTCCTCGGGAGCCGTGTTGGCCTCCAGGGTGGAGTCCAGCAGCAGCAGGCGGTCCGCCGTCAGCGAGGCGGGGTCCGCCAGGACGGAGAGGGCCAGGGCCGCGCCTCCTCTCGAGTGGGCCGACACGACCCGCTCACTGATGAGGGGTGCCTCGCCATCGCCGGCCGCCGCGCTCAGGGCGTCCTCGACGGTCTGATTCACGTTGATGCCACCGTTCAGCCGCCAGCCACCGTGGCTCGCGGCGTCCCTCTCGAGGGAGACGGTCTCCGGGAGGACGAAGATGGGGTCCGGGTCCGTCGAGGCCCAGATGGAGTCAATCGTCCTCGTGGTCTCCGCGGTGTCCGGCTCGGCTCCCACGGGAGAACCAATCCCGTGGTAGTGGGTGTGCACGGGGCGGGCGACGCTCGGGTCGTAGTCCGGCGGGACGAGCACCATCACCGGCTGACCCCCATTGCCCTCGCTCGTCGTGAGGACGATGCGCGGCGGCTCGGCGCGGCCCGCCCACTCCCGATAGACCGGATTGGCGAGGGCCCTCTCGGCGAGCTCCACGTACGGGCGCAGCTCCGGGTCGGCGCGCATCTGTCCGAGGACCTCGTCGGCCCGGGCGGGGTCGAGGAAGAGCTCGTTCAGCTCGAGCGGCGCGGTGCGCGGGTCCACCGAGGGCGTCTTCGTCGGAGCAACCGGGGTTGAGCCGTCCGCCTGGTAGACACCTCCCGCTCCGCCGCCGAGCTTGAACGCATGCTGCCCCGAGAGGAGCAGCCGGGACGCGGGCACGCCCTTGTCCGAGCCCACCGAGGTGTCGGAGCGCGCGACGTGCTGGCGCGCGCCTCCCATGTCCACGCCCCTGGACCGCGCAGCGTCCGAATAGCTGTCCGTGCGCTTCGCGGCCGGTGGCGCGGGCGGCGGGGGAGGAGGCTGAGGCGCCGGGGGCGCCTGGACGGCCTTGGGCGCGGCGGGAGTTGGAGCAGGCTGGAAGAATGGCAGCTTCGAGATGGTCATGGCGGCGGACCTCCATGCGGCGGAAGCGGGTTCGTGCGCGAAGTGAGACAGCGTGTCTGTGAACAGGAATGTCGCACGAAGCGGCGCCGCGGGTGCCGTCGGGTGGCGATATTTAATTCGGCTTAATCCTCGTTAATCGCTGGCGCGCGTAGGGTGGCGGCGCTGACAACCCGAGGAGTCGAACCATGTCGAAGAAGGTCTTGCGTCCGCTGTTCCTGGGTGTGCTGGTGACCTGCGCCTCCGCCTGTGGCGTGGACGTGCAGGAGGAGCCGTCCGCCGCCGCCTCGGAGGACCTCGGGGCCGCGGAGCAGAACATCTGCCCCTTGGGCAGCCCCATCAGCACCTGTCGCAAGTACACGGGCAGCGGCACCACGGACCCCAACTGCGCCATTCCGGCTCCGTACGTGTGGGTCTATTCGGATTGCAACCAGTACAAGGCGGTCTCGGGCTCCAGCACCTACTACTACAGCAAGGACTGCCTCCCGACGCAGAAGCGGGTCTGTGGTAGCAGCAGCTCGGTTCCGCCCACCGCGTCGTGCCTGCAGACCTGCTAGCAGGCCTGGCCATCCGGGCGCCGGGGATGCGTGTCACCCCGGCTGCCCGGAGCCCATGATGGACCCGCCGCTTTCGCAGCGAGTCCCAGCTCACGAGGTTGCTGCACGGGCCCCGGCGGGCGGGCGATTCTGGAGCAGCCCGTGGGACTTACGGGGTCGGCAACCTTTCCAGGCTCCACACGGTGCCGGTGCCGGTGGCCGCCGCGTTGACGCCCTGGGCCGCGTCGGTACGGTTCAGGTAGTCCCCCTTCACCGACTTGAGCTTCACCTTGCCGCTGGCGAACTCAGGAGTCCACGCGTTGCCGGTGGCGCCGGTGGCCGCCGCGGTGATGGCCTGGGCCGCGTCGGTACGGTTCAGGTAGTCCCCCTTCCACGACTTGAACAGGTACTTGCCGTCCGCGGCGCACTCCAGGGTCCACTCATTGCCGATGCCGGTGCCCCAGGTGGTGACGGCCGGGGCACTGTCCGGCCGGTGCAGGCCGTCCATCTTCGACGACCGCAGCACCACCTTCTTGCCGCACGCGGCGAGTTCGACGGTCCACTCATTGCCAATGCCGGTGCTCCAGCTGGTGACGGCCGGGGGGCTGTCCGGCCGGTGCAGGCTGTCCCCCTTCGACGACCGCAGCACGAGCTTGCCGGCGGTCGTGAATGCATGCGCCCACACGGTGCCGGTGCCAGTGGCCGCCGTGGCGACGGTGGCGCCCTGGGCCAGGTTGGTACGGTTCAGGTAGTCCCCCTTCGTCGACTTCAGCTTCACCTTGCCGTCCGTGGTGCACTCGGCGGTCCACGTGTTGCCGGCAGCGCCGGTGGCCGTCGCGGTGATGGGAATGGCCGCGTCGGAACGGTTCAGGTAGTCCCCCTTCCACGACTTGAGCTGGAGCTCCATACCACAATAGGGGAAGGGCGCCGGAGCGGCCATGGTGCTGGTGGGGGCCTGGCCGAGCGCATTGGCCAGCAGGACGGTAGCAATGGAAGCGAGCATCATAATCAATTCCTCACATCAAGGGCTGGTATCTGAAAGGGTTTGAACCTGGGACTCGCGCCTGCGAGGACTGTCTCGTCGGCGTGCTCTGCGGTTGTCTTACAGCAAGCGGCAGGCCAGACCCTTGGAGCCATGTGTCAGAGGAGAGGCAGGGTGACGGAGACGGGGCTCGAGGCCATGGACACGCTTCGCTGACGTGTCCGCGAAGCGGGCTGACGTGTCAGCGCTCTGGGCGTTCGACTTCCAGCGCCCCACGGGTTCGCGGCGCGGCCGGAAGCGAGCACGCTTCCCACTGGCCCCCATCTTGCTCATGGCCGCGGGGCGCTCGTGACGCTATCGCTCGCGAGCGCTCCCCGAATCTGTGAGGAACACATGAGGATTGCTCTTCTCACCGCGCTGCTGCTCACCACCACCGCCGCCCACGCCCAGCCGTCCATCGTCGTCAATGGCAGCTTTGAGGAGCCCCAGGTCGGGGCCGCCTTTGGCATCCTCCCCACCCTCCCTCAGTGGCGGACCGTCTCGGGTCCCGGGATCGAGGTCCAGTCGAACAGCGTGGGCTGGAGCGCGCGGGTTGGCACCCAGATGGTGGAGCTCGACTCGACCGCTCCCTCCTCGATAGCGCAGGCTCTGACCACCCGCGCCGGCGGCGTCTATGAGCTCAGCGTCTCCTTTTCGCCCCGGCCCACCGTGGCCGACAACCGCATCGGCGTCTACTGGAACGGCCAGCAGGTCGCCGTGCTGGACGCGAGCGGCGTGGGCTCCAGCAACACGAACTGGCAGCGCTTCACCTACCGCGTGACCGCCACCGGCACCTCCACCGAGCTGCGCTTCGCGGACCTCAGCGTCGCGGACGCGCTGGGCGGGCTCATCGATGACGTCAAGGTCATCCCGGCCGAGGAGCTGTGGCTCGACGCCCAGAGCGCAGCCCCTGTCTCCAGCCAGACGGTGCTCGAAAAGGGCAAGACCTATCGCGTCACGATGCAGGGCACGTTTACTGTGTGGGGAAACAACATCGACGCTGGCTCGAAGTCACTCCAGCCGGAAGCTGCGCCCATGTTTCCGAGCCCCAAGGGAATGACCCGGAACGTCGGCGCCGACCCCGAGTTCATCTTCGCATGGTCCAAGGACCATACCCTGGAGAAGAGCCCGCAGCCTGCACCCGTGAGAAATATCATCATCCAGGTCAGCCTGGACGGGGGGAAGACCTGGAAGCACCCGGCCACCCCGGACTCCTTCAGCGCGACGGAGCACAAGTACACCTATGAGCTGATGGGGGACGGCAACACGCTGCAGGTTCGCATCAACGACAAACCTCTCGCCGACAACTTCGGGCGCTTGCAGATCTTCTTGCTGCCCGGCGCATGAGAGCGGAGGGAGGAAGCCCGCGGCACTTCGAACGCGCCGCAGGTCGGGGGCTTTCTCAGCGAGCCGGCACTGCCTCCAGCGGAGCCGCAGGCAGACCGTGCGGACGGCAGGGAGCTCGTGGGCGTCGGGGTGACTCCGCACGTGAAGGTCACCCCGCGCGTGAGCGACTTCCGCGCGGGACGCGACACCGTGCTGGACACGGCGGTGCGACTGCTGCGCGAGAAGCACTGAGCAGCACCGCTGCTACTCCCCCGGCGCGGCGAGCTGCTTCCTCAGGGTCGCCTCGTCGACGAGCCCCCAGCGCTCCATGAGCCTGCCATCCGCCGAGAAGCGCAGGAGGTCGAGCACCGTGTACGAAATCGCGCGGCCCGTCGGCGCGAAGCCCATGAACGGACCGCGATGGGTGGCGCGCGTCGTCACGCGGCAGGCGACCTTGTCACCCTCGGCGAGGATGTCCTCGATGACGAAGCTTGCATCCGGCAGCGCGGTCCGGAGGCCCGCGAAGGCTTCCTTGATTCCCTCGCGCCCCGGCTTCATGTCCGGGTCCGGGTTGTGGTCGACGGCGTCGGGCTGGAGGACCTCGTCGAGGAGCGCGACGTCGCCGGTGCGAATCGCTTCCTCGAGCACCGCGTAGAACCGGCGCGCGTGGGCCTTGGAGTCGGTAACCATGGGCGCACTCTCGCCCGGCCACATCCGCGCACGCCTGGAAGGTGAAGGCGGTATTCACATTCCAGACACAGTGCCGGTAGACGACCACGTCCTGGTCAGGGCCGTAGGCGCCCTGTTGAGGGCGGCACAGCTTGGGGGAGCCGTAGCCGGTCCCCCTTCGCCCGTGGCCGTGTCATCAACAGCTCGCGGTTCTCTCAGAGCCAGGGCGGCGGCCACGGGAACGGCGGCACGCAACCGTCAGGAGGAAAGGTGACCACCGTATACGCGCCCCCTTGCAGGGTGCTGGGGGAGTACGCGGGGGTGATGTCCTTCGCCGCGCCCGCCACGGGGCAGGAGCGGGGATCGACGCTCGTTGGCCGCGCGAAGGGAGTGCCATAGAAGGCATTGCCTTCGATGGTGGTCGGGTCGCTCATGCCGCTCGCGGCGATGAGGATGTTGGAGTTGGTGAACAGCGATGAATTGCCCGTGCCGTTGTACCGGACCACCGCGCCGCTGCCGTAGTTCGCGTAATCCCCAAACCATGGGCGCGTGCCAACCGAGAGCGCGATCTTGATGTAGCCCCGCGCACTGGTCCAGATGGTGTTGTGTTCGACCCGCGTGCCCACGAACGAGTAGAAGACGCGCTGGCCGGGGGTGGGGGCCGGGAGCGGATCCAGGACGATTCCGCCTCCGGCGGCGTTGCCCGCACTGAAGACGGTGTTGTTCGCGATCCGCGAGTGCTGCGCCAGGGTTCCCTCGGGCCGATAGAGCACGATGGCCACGTCCGTCAGGTCCACCAGGGTGTTCTGGGTGATCTGCGCGTTGTGGTAGGCGACGCTGATGCCATCCTGCGTGTAGCTGTTGTCCGGGCTGGCATACGCCGTGACGAGGTTCTGCGTGATGTCGGCGGTGTAATCCCCCGCGCAGGAGGGGTAGGTGCCGACTTGCGAGGCCCCTGCGACATACAGGTTCAGTCCGCCCGACGAATCTCCGAAGCGGTTGGAGCTGATGGTCGAATCACAGAAGGCCACGATGTTCGGTGCGTTGGCGTCCCGGATGCCGCTCGGAGGGAGGATGTAGCCGAATTCCGTCCGCCGGCCATCCACCCAGACGTTCTTGAGCACGGCTCGGGCCGCGACAGTCACGAGAGGCGCGTTGAAGCCAGCGGCCCGCACGATGCGGCCCATCTCCGCATAGCGACGAGCTGGGGGGGCTTCCGCCGTCATCAGGACCACGTTGCTCGGAACCCTCAGCGTTTCATAGACGCGGACGACCGCGCGGCGGCTCAAGGTGACGATGCCTCCACCACTCTGCGCCTTGCTGTCCAGGAGGAGCTGGAGTTGGGCGCCGGTGCCTCCCGCGAAGTCCGCCACCCCCTCGGTCGGCACGGCGAGCACGGGATTGGAGCTCCACCCAGAGCGGGTCGCGCAGTAGCTGCTGACCTTCCCCGCGAACTCGGAGCTCTCGAAGAGCGTGTCGACCACGGTGGCCCAGGGCGTCCCGGCGGTGAGCTGCTGGTGGTAGAGGTTGAAGCCCGCGCTGTCCGGCTCGCGATTCAAGGCGCCGCGATAGAGGGTGATGAGCTTCGCGGCGTGGCTGTAGTTGAGCCCCGCGTATTCGCTGGAGGTGTAGATGGACTTGCCCAGGCTCTTCATCTGCGCCGCCGTGCAGCCGCTCAGGAACGGATTCGTCACCGCGTTCCATGATTCTTGGTCCGGAGCTCGGCCCAGGGCCTCCGTGTAGATCTTGGCGATGTACTGGGCCGGAACGTTCTCCGGGCCTGCGATGGCCTGCGTGGGAAGCGCGCCGAGGATGAGGACAGCGAGTGTGGATAGCCGCATGTACCGGGTCTGCCGAGCCTGAATCACTCAATACCCCTTGCGTGTGAGGTTGCGCGCGCAAGGTATCATGGCGGCCTCGAAGCGCTGCCAGGCGGCATGGAGCACGGCGCGCGCTCGAGCTCCGGGGTGCCGCCCGGACTCAACGCGGCTCGAGCAGCTTCGCCTGGCCGTCCTTGGACATGGCTCCCACCTCGGCTACGCCTGCCGAGTCGATGTCATACACCACGAGCCCTGCGGAGTAGGTGTACAGGAGGAGCGTCCGCCCATCCGCGCTGATGTCATGCATCTTGTACAGACTGTGGATCTCCAGCTCGCGCGTCGTGTCGGAATCGAGGTCGTATTCGAACAGCCGCTCGCCGCCATCCACGCGGTCGCGGCCCTTGTGGAAGTACACTGTCCGCCGACGCGCGTTCGCCATGAGGAATTCGCCCGTGTAGCAGTCACCGTCGAGGGCGTGAAAGGCCTGCTCCTCGCCGGTGTTCAGCTCGACGCGCCGGTACGTGCCGGGCTTTGATTCATCGCAGACGCCGTATTCGGGATGCTCCGACCCTGCGCGGAAGAAGACCAGCGTCTCCCCGAGCACCAGGGCCGTCCCCATCTTGCTGCGCTCCAGGCGCAGCGGGCGTGCGACCTTCCACGGCTTGGTGCCCGTCGGGTCCAGGGTGGCGAGGCGGACGCCAGCGCGCTCGTGCTTCAGGGCGGTGCGGTTCTCGCCGGGGACCAGCTGGTTGCAGGAGCTGTCGGTCATTCCGGGTGGGAGCAGGCGAAGGCCGCCAGGCTGGGGCCCGAAGCTCCAGCTCCACCACTGGCAGGAGGAGGAGTCGGACGTCATGACGAGCAGACGCGCACCGTCCTCCGTGAACGCCATGGGCTGCTGACCGATGAAGCGCCCGTTGGTCGTCCACGTCTCGGCGCTGCCGGGAGTCACGGCCACGACGCCCTGGCGGTCACCCAGGATGAGGAAGTTGCCCTCCTTGATGCGTCCTGCCTTGTCGGTGGGCGGGATGTACTCGCGACCGCCCACCTCCATGCGGACCTTGTGTTTCATGATGGAGACCGACACCGCCCAGCGCCCTGTCCGAGGGTGCACGGCGAGTCCCCACATGGAACACGGTTCCCGCTCGCGCAGCATCGAGCCCTGCTTGGGGCCCATGAGCATCCGGATCTCCGTGTCCATGTGACAGTCCGCGAGGAGTCGCGAGCCGTCCCTGTCCACGAGCGAGATGCTCCCCTTGTCCATGACAATCATCGGCACCGGGGAGACGGGAGATTCGGCCCCCGCCGCGGTCGCGAACGTGGCAGTCAGCGCGGTGAGCAGGAGTGCGGTTCGTGAGGTGCGGAGCATGGCGATGATGACGGGCACGTCGGTCCGGTATTCATGGGGAGGGCGAGACGAAGGCCGTGGTGGACACCGCCGTCGGATTCCTCAACGAGATGGCGAAGCTGGCCCGGAAAGGCACGGCCCGGAGCCCTTGAGCTGAGCGTCCGCTCCGGCCTGCCTTGCACCGTCGTCGCAGCGGGCTTGAGCGTGCCGCAGTCGGCCTTGAGGACACGGCCCGGGCGAACCCAGCGACGCGCGGGCCCGCGCGTGCCGCCGCGGCACACGGTGAACGCGGCGAGCGCTTCCACCAGGGCCGTCTGCAGCTCCAGGGGGCTCGTGCCCGCCCAAGCGGCCCAGCCAGGCAGCAGGCCGCAGGGGTGTGGGCGTGCACCCCAGCGGGGGCCTTCAGGGATGCCAGCACCCGCCGACGCCCTGCACACCGAGAGCCGGCGAAGACGTCCAGCGCTTTACGTGCGGCGCAGCAGCCCGGCCCCAGCCACTCGCCGCGTCCGCTCCTTCTTCGCCTCCACCTTCGCCGCCACCTCAGGCGGTGGGCTCGCCTCTCGTGGCTTCGGCCCTGCCCACGTTTGGGGGCGATGCTCATGCCACAGGAATCGCTCCTCTCAAGTGTCCGCGCAGGGGTGGGGCCTGTGACACGAGCCGCTACAAAGGCGCCTGTTGCGTGAGGTGAGGGGTTACAGGCAGGGCCCCGAGCTCGCCATCCACGTCCTCCACGGGACGCGGCGGGTCTTGTGGTCCTGCTGCAATTGTTTGTCCATGTCAAACGCCGTCCGTTGACATCGCAGAGTGACGCGCAATAGACGGGCTGCCACCGATGGGAGGACAGCAACATGCGAACCGTGTGGAAGGTGGTGGCCGCGTTCACCGTCCTGGTGGCGACAGCTTGCCAGGTTGACGTCGAACCGCGTGACGGCGTGCAACAGAACGAGGGTGTCACCGGTGTCGTGGGCCAGTCGGTCGGGGCCACGGCGCCGCTCGGCAATCATGAGGGCATCTGGGCGAACGTCTCCACGAGCCGCTACTACAGCGAGGGCTGGACGTGCGACCCCGACGGATGGGCGTCGCCGGTTGTGATGCACTTCTACATGGACGGCACCTACGCGACGGGAACCTTCGCGGGAGGTGTCTCGGCCAATCGCTCACGGCCCGACGTCGTCAATGTCTGCGGCGGCACGACGATGCACGGCTGGCATTGGGACATTCCGGATGACCCGCGCTGGCAGCACGGTACGCACTCGCTCTACGGCTACGCGTACAACGACAACGACGCCGGTCCGAACCCGATGCTCGGTTCGCCGTCATTCACCTACTACAAGATCAGTGGCAACGTGGGGGCGGCCGGCGTCACCGTGTCGGTCGGCCCGCGTTCGGCCGTGTCCGACGCCAGCGGCAACTACACCATCTATAGCCTCGTTCCGAACACGTGGACGCTCACACCGTCCAAGGCGGGCTGCACGTTCTCGCCGTCGTCGATGGCGGTCACCGTTGCGCCTGACGGACTGAACAAGAACTTCACCATCAATTGCGCTGGCTCCAGCACCTATTCCATCTCGGGCAACGCGGGCACCGCGTCGGCGACCCTCACCGCCACCGGCGGCTACTCGACGTCCGCGGATTCGAGCGGCAACTACACGCTCAGTTCACTCCCGGCGGGCACGTATACGGTGTCGCCGTCGAAGCCGGGCTGCACGTTCTCACCGGCCTCGCGCACTGTGAGCGTCGGCCCGAACGCGAGCGCGCAGGGCTTCACGGCCTCGTGCTGGAGCGGTCCGGCCGTCACCGTCACCTCCGACGCCGAGCGCAAGGAAGTTCGCATCTGCCCGCAGGACGGCGGCACCTGCGCCGAGGGCGTTCCGCTCTTCCTTGCGCTCAACGAGCAGACGGACGACATCAGCAAAGGCATTTGGGGCGACTTCGACACGCAGCTCGCGGCGATGGATTCGCATCTCTCCGGCGTTGCCGGTGCGCTTCCCATCGTCGAGGTGTCCCTCCTCAACACACAGACGTCCTCCCTGAACGAGCTCATCTCGCACCTCAACGAGATGGCGAATCCACCGTACCTCCTGGTCCGGTGGTTCATCGAGGCGCCAGGCAGCGAATACCTCCGCGGTGTGAACATGGCGGGTGAGTACGACAACCAGACGTATTTCGATGTCAACGCGGCATGGCTTGCCGCGGCGAAAGCCGAGGTCCAGAGCGTGCTTGGGCACCTCGATCGGAACTACCCGGGCAAGGTCGCCGGCTTCATGCCGACCTTCCTCACGAGCGGTGAGTGGTTCCTCGAGCCGCAGACCGCCGATGGCGGCGGCGCGGGTTCGCCCGCACCGTGGTGGCCCGCGAGCATGGCGAGCTTCTATTACCCAACGGTCAGCAACACGGCGAGCTCGGAGTTCTGCGCGTGGAGCGGGCTCCCAAGCGACCTCGTGACGGGCTGTCGCGTCCCGACCCTCGCCGAGCGCAACGGCGGGGTCTCCAACGGCTCAACGCTTCCGAGCTTCGTGTTGGACCCGACCCACCTCAACTCCAAGCGCGCGGCGTACTTCAACCAGCACCAGTCCATTCGCATCGCGAGCGCGATCCGCGACCTGTGCGGCACGGCCAAGACGCTCTCCGGAAACCGCATCCTGACCGTCGCGTTCTATGGCTATCTGTTCGGTCGTGAGTGGAACCTTCCGGCCAGCGGTCACCTCGGGCTGAAGACGCTGCTCGCCAGCAATTCGGTCGACGCGATTGCGGCGCCGCTCAGCTACCCGTGGGGACGCGATACGGGCGAGCCGTTCATCCCGCAGGGACCGATGGACTCGGCGAACATCCACGGCAAGCTGTGGATTCACGAGGACGACACCCGCACGGTCCTGACGCCCGTGGGCGCCGACCACAGGTTCGCGGTGACGGTCGAGAAGACCCAGGCGCTTCTCCGCCGCAATGCAATCGCGACCGCCATTCACGGCAACGGCCTCTACTGGTTCGACCTCAATGGCGGTTGGTTTGGCGATACGGACCGCACGGGTGAGACCAACCAGATATGGGACGCGCTCGCCGACGTCGTCGCGCAGGCGAACCGCGTCTCGACGAACGTGACGAACCCGGTCACCTCGCAGATTGCGGTCTTCGTCGACGACCTGTCTCCCGCGTACATGCCCGCCATCAACCCGGCGGGTGAGTCGACCTACGACTACGGGAACAGGGTGTATGGCGGTGCCCTCGACACGATTGCGCGCATCGGTGCACCGTTCCGCGTCTACCGCCTCGATGACCTGCAGAGCGGCAACTTCCCGGCATCGAGCATCAAGCTGGCCATCTTCCTCAACACCTTCAATGTGACGGCGGCGAACCGCACGGCCATCACGAACAAGCTGAAGGTCGCGGGCAAGACGCTGCTCTTCATCCAGGGGGCGGGTTACCTCAACGGCGATTCCGCCCCCTCGGTGAACAACATCACGAGCCTCACGGGCATCACGACGTTGCTCGGGACGGGCACGCTCCTGACGCTGCAGACCGCCCCGGCGATGACCGCCAGCTCCAACTACGGCCTCGAGTACCCGATGACCCCGTGGTTCTATTTCGATGGGACGTCGACGCCCCTCGGGTCGTACGTCTACGACATGGCGAAGCCCGCGCTCGCGAAGAAGGTCTTCACCGTCACCGGCGGCAGCTACACGGTCATCCACTCCGCCTCGCCGGGGCTCACCAGCGCGCTCTATCGCCAGTTCGCGAGTGAGGCGGGCGTGACGCTGTTCACCACTCCCGGTGACATCGTCGAAGCACGCGGCAACACGCTCATGGTTCACGTGAAGACCGCGGGCATGCGCACGGTGACGCTGCCATTCACACCCGCGCAGCTCTACCTGAACACCGGCACGGGTGAGGTGCCGTGCTCGCCGCAGTCGGCATGCCTGACGCGCTACTTCAACGACGACGACGTCGCCGTGTACCGGTGGCAATGAGGTAGGGAGCCCACGGCCCGGTGCTCAAAGAGACCCACCGGGCCGTGGGGCTTTTGGCGCCCGCCGACGGACCCGCCCTCCCGTCAGCCTTCAGCTGGGGGCATCGGGTGCGGAGGCGCGGGCGTCGTCCGGCGTGAAGACAGTCCGCCGGGATGGCACCCTGCCGGTGGGCCTACTCGCCCACCGACACGTAGCGGTAGTCCTCGTCGAAGTCGCGCTGGTGGCCCGCGCTCACATGCGGGCCCAGCGTCGCCAGCTGCTGCTGCCCTTCGGCGCTGAGCGTGTTCTGGCTGACGTCCAGGCGCTTGAGGTGTGCGAAGGCCGAGGCGTTCTTCGCCAGGGCGCGCGCGCCCTCGTCGGACATCGTCCCCATGGACAGGTCCAGCGTCTCGAGCTGCGGGAGCACCTCCGCCTGGGGCAGCGCATGGCAGAGCGCGTCGGTGAACTCGGAGTTGCGCAGGCCCAGGTGCTTGAGGTGGGGCAGCCCATTGCCGTGGAGGATGGATTGGATGTCCTCCACGCCGCCCGCGGCCCCGTAGTTGGCGTCGCCAAACCAGACCTCCAGCCGTTCCAGCTTCGGCCACCTGGCATTGGCGATGGACTTCACCGCCGACAGGGGCAGGCCGCCCGTTTCGACGGTGAACTCACGCAGCTCCGGCAGGTCGATGTCGCCCAGCGCCAGCGCGGCCCCACGCAGCCGCAGCGAGCGCAGGTTCTTGAGTTGCTTCAGGAGGGCTGAGACGTCATTGAGGGGCGACCAGGAAATCTCGGCGTCGTCCCGGCTGAAGTCGCCGATGAACAGGCGCTGGAGTGTCTTCGCGCCGCCTGGCCGGGTGAGGGTCTTGGTGAGGGACTCGATGACGTCGCTGTAGTCGTTGTCCCCGCCGAAGCCGGCCAGGCCGATGGTGAGCTCGCGGAGGAGGCGCGCCGCTGGGTGGACGAGCAAGGCCTTCACCACCTCCGCCACGTCGGCCATGAAGCCGTCTTCCTTCTGGCCCACACGCGCCGAGCGGATGAAGCCCAGGTGCCACTCCACCTGGAGGCCGTCCTCCTCCTGCACCTCGGCCAGCCGCTTTCCAAGCAACGTGGCCCTGTGTTGATCGAGGAAGTCATTGACCTGGTTCTTGAGCTTCGTGGCCTCGTCACCGCGAGCCTGCATCATCACGTGCTGGAGGGTGATGAGCTCGCCGCGTGGGTCCTCCTTGCCCTGGAGCCAGTCCGCATAGACGAGGTAGGCCTCGTGGTTGTCAGGGGCCGCGAGGATGGCGGCCTCCAACTCCGGGTTGGACGCGCTCTTTCCGCGCGCGTCGTCACGGGAGGCTTTGGCGGCGCCCTCCTTGCCGGCCATCACGTAACCCCGCTTCTCCTTCTCGATGATGAGCTTCTCGTAGGCATTCCAGGCCGCCATGGGCGAGGCAAAGGTCTGCGTCTTCGACTGTCCCTCCGTGCCGATGATGCCCCAGCGCGCGGTGCAGCTGCTTCCGGAGAGGGTGATTTCCCAGAACTTGCCCGTGCTGCCTTCCTTGAACTCGAACCGAGGCATCAAGCGTCCTTCGCGCGCCGAGGTGGCGCGCCCGGCCGCGACGCTAGAAAAGCCCTCCGCCGTGTTCAACCGTCAGAGGCGCCCAGGTCTCCCAAGGGGGGCAGGGGAACACCTGCTTCAGAGCGCCCTTCGTCCACGTCCACGAGCCCGAACCCTCGCTGTCGCGTGCGCATGCCTGCGTGGCGCGGCCGCGAGCCAGGCTGCTCAACGCGCTCATCCTCCAGGGGGGACTGTATCCACGAAACCGCGGGGGAACTGGCTCTGTCACCGCTTCATGCATGCCGTTAGCGTGGCGTTCCCGTCTGGCTGTGGATGAAGGGAAAGCAGCATGCATGCGGACATCGGCTTCATCGGTCTGGGCGTCATGGGACAACCCATGGCACTGAATCTGGCGCGCTCCGGGGTGTCACTCGTCGTATGGAATCGCTCTCCGGAGCGCAGTGAGGCGCTGCGCTCCGCGGGCGCGCGCGTCGCGGAGAGTGCCCCCGAGGTCTTCCGGCATGCGCGCCTCGTCTTCCTGATGTTGGCGGATGGCGCGGCCATGGACGCCGTGCTGGGGCGGGGCACACCGGAGTTCGAGGCCCGCGTCGCGCGGCACCTCATCGTCCACATGGGGACGACCTCACCCGAGTACTCGCAGGCCTTGGACGCGGACATCCGTGCCGCGGGCGGCCGCTACGTCGAGGCGCCTGTCTCCGGCTCGCGCAAGCCCGCCGAGGCCGGTCAGCTCGTGGCGATGCTCGCGGGTGAGCCCGAGGACGTCGAGCAGCTCCGTCCCATCCTCCGGCCGATGTGCCACGAGACGGTGCCGTGTGGGGCCGTCCCCAGCGCACTGCTCATGAAGCTGTCCGTGAACCTGTTCCTCATCACCATGGTCACCGGGCTCGTGGAAGCCGTGCACTTCGCGGAGCGCCACGACCTGGACCTGCGGCGGCTGCTGGCCGTGCTCGACGCCGGTCCCATGGCCAGCAGCGTGTCCCGGGTCAAGGCCAACAAGCTGGCGGTCCGTGACTTCGCCGTCCAGGCCTCCATCACGGACGTGCTGAAGAACAACCGGCTCATCGCCCAGGCCGCGCGAGACGCCCGAGTGGCCTCGCCGCTGCTCGACGTGTGCCTCGGCCTCTTTGGGGAGACCCAGGCCCTGGGACATGGCCAGGAGGACATGGTGGCCGTCGTGCATGCCCTCGAGGCACGGACGCAACGCGAGTCGTCGTGACGCGCGCGCCACCCGCCCACGGCCCGCGCACCGCCCCGCGGTTCTTCACTGGAATTGAGGCGTGGCGTGTGGTTGCAATGGTGTCGTTGTGGCTGATTGGAGCGCGACCGGGGTGGAGCTATCGCGCTCCAGGTCAAGCGTCTGTCTTATTGGGACGGCAGAACGAACCGATGAGAGAGCAAGGCATCAGCCGCTAACAGCGCGACCCGCTTGAGGTCTTGCTTCCGCCTTGATGCGGCTTCGATTCCCGCCGCCTCCAATCTGCAAAGAACCCGGTGGCACCAGCAAGGTGCCACGGGGCTTTCTTTTGCGCCCGGCCGAGTGCCTCCATACCCACCGCACCCGCGCCACCAGACGCACCGCCTCACCGAGGATGGGGCTCAGCGCAGCTGCGAGAGAATGGGCGTGACGCCGAAGCGGGGCAGTCCATCCCCGAGCTCACCGTAGGAGTTGACGCCCCAGGCCCACAGGCTGCCGTCACCGTGCCTCACCAACGCGTGACCGCCGCCACTTCCGACGGCCACCCCGCCTTCCAGTCCGGCGACCTGCACCGGGGCGAGGAGCGAGGCGGTGGACCCGTCCTCCTGCGGGTTGGAGAAATCGTATCCCCAGGTCCAGGCGGAGCCATCCGAGAGCACCGCCAGCGAGTGGGAGTTGCCGCCCGCCACCGCCACGGCTCCGCTCAGCCCCTGCACCTGCACCGGGGACGCGCTCCACCAGTCGAACGTCTCCGCCCCCAGCTGGCCGAAGACGTTGGCGCCCCATGCCCAGACCGTGCCGTCCGAGCGCAACGCCAGCGCGTGGGACGCGCCACTCGCCACGCTCACCACGCCGCTCAGCCCCTGCACCTGCACCGGCGAGGCACGCGCCGTGAGGGTCCCATCTCCCAGCTGGCCGAACTCATTGTCTCCCCAGGCCCGGACGGTACCGTCCGAGCGCACCGCGAGGGAGTAGGCATATCCACCCGCCACGGCCACCACCCCGCTCAACCCTGGCACCTGCACCGGCACGGCTCTCCGCGTGGCCGTCCCATCCCCGAGCTGCCCGGAGAAGTTGCCTCCCCAGGCCCAGACGGTGCCATCCGAGCGCACCGCGAGGGAGTGGGCATATCCACCCGCCACGGCCACCACCCCGCTCAACCCCTGCACCTGCACCGGGGATGCGTGACGGCTCGAGGTCCCATTCCCCAGCTGGCCGTACTCATTGTTTCCCCAGGCCCAGACGGTGCCATCCGAGCGCAACGCCAGCGAGTGGTTGGCCCCTGCCGCCACCGCCACCACCCCACTCAATCCGGGGACCTGCTCCAGGGACGGGTGGGGGTCGAAGGTGCCATCTCCCTGCTGGCCGGAGTCGTTGTTGCCCGAGGCCCAGACGGTGCCATCCGAGCGCAACACCAGCGAATGGAAGGACCCTGCCGCCATGGCCGCCACCGCGCCCATCCCAGGCACCTGCACGGGGGAATTCCGCTTGCCGATGCTCCCATCCGTGCGCTGGCCGGAAGAGTTGTCACCCCACGCCCAGACGGTGCCGTCCGAGCGCAGCGCCAGGGAGTGGAAGTCGCCAGCGGCCACGGCCAGCCCTCCGCTCACCCCATTCAAGCGCACCGGGGACGCGCGATGGGCGAGGGTTCCATCTCCCAGGGTGCCATAGGAGTTGTCGCCCCAGGCCCAGACGGTGCCATCCGAGCTCACCGCCAGGGAGTGGGCGAAGCCACCGGCCACCGCTACCACCCCGCTCAGTCCCTGCACCTGCACCGGCGAGGCGCGCGACGTGGTGGTCCCATCTCCCAGTTGGCCGAACTCATTGTCGCCCCAGGCCCAGACGGTGCCGTCCGAGCGCACCGCCAGCGAGTGGAAGAAGCCCCCCGCCACCGCCACCACCCCGCTCAGTCCAGGCACCTGCACCGGGCTCCCGCTCTGGGTGTTCGTCGTGTAGCCGAAGACCCAGACGGTGCCGTCCGAGCGCACCGCCAGCGAGTGGAAGTCCGCACCGGCCACGGCCACAACCCCGGTCAGCCCCTGCACCTGCACGGGCGTGTGGCTCGAGGTGGTGGAATACCCATCGCCCAGCTGGCCAGCGGAGTTGTCGCCCCAGGCCCAGACGGTGCCATCCGAGCGCAGCGCCACCGAGTGGTAGCCGCCCGCCGCGACAGCCACCACCCCGCTCAACCCCTGCACCTGCATCGGGCCTGGCTGAACGTCGAGGGTCTCACTCCCCAGCTGGCCGGAGCCATTGTGTCCCCAGGCCCAGACGGTGCCATCCGAGCGCAACGCCAGCGAGTGGGAGGCCCCTCCCTCCACGGCCACCACCTCGCTCAGCCCCTGCACCTGCACCGGGGACACGCGGTCGATGAAGCTCCCATCCCCCAGCTGGCCGTAGACGTTGCGCCCCGCGGCCCAGACGGTGCCATCCGGCCGCACCGCCAGCGAGTGCGCCGCTCCCGCCGCCACCAGGACCTGGGCCTGGGACACCGAGGCGCGCGCCTGCGTGCCGGTGGCGGGAAGGTCCGAGCCGGTGGGCTTCTCGCAGCCCGCCAGCAGCCACATTGCGAGCACCGTCCCCAACACTGCGCTCAGCCGCTTGACTCCATCCTGCCGTCCACTGTGCATGTGACAACCCCTGCCTGTGTCTGTTCTGGCAACGACTCGTGGTGTGACGTCAGCAAAGCAAGGACCTGATGGGGCTTCCAGCGATAGAGGTGAACCGCCACGCCTCCTGCTGTCAGCCGGGGTCCGGCTCGCGCTGCTGGGTTCGACCGTCATCTCACCCCTCGAAGCGTGCTTCGGCCTGAGGCGCGCCCTGGCTCGCGAGCGCGATGACGGACGCATAGACCCGAGCCCAGGAGCGGAGGCGGTGAAAATGATGCCCCTCGTGCTCGAGGACGCTCCACGCCCCTTCGTGTGCGAGGGCGGCGGGGCCCAGGCATCCTTCGATTTCCCTTCGGGCCTGAGCGGGGGCGAGCACGTTGTCATTCGCGCCGTGAAACGCCACCACGCGCGGCGGCGTCGGGAGCTGGCGCCGGGCGATGCGGGACAGTCTCACCGTTGAAACCAGGACGGCCGCGCCGCAGCAGCCCGGTTCGGCGACCATCGCTCCGGCCACCAGCGACGTCCCATAGCTGGAGCCCAGCAGCACCACGCGCTCGCGCGGCACGCCGACACGGTCGACGCAGTGGTCCACCGCGGACAGGACGTCGAGGGCGCGCTCCGCGTCGTTCCCGGCCCGCTCGAAGCGCGCCCCATACCCTGTCGAGCCTCTGTAGTTGAAGCTCAGCACATGGCAGCCCGCGCGGAGCAACACCTGCACCCTCGCGTCCCAGACCGGCAGCTCCTGCAGCGCGGGACCGCCATGGACCAGGACCACCGCGGCGGGCCCCCGCGTGGACTGCGTACCCGGGCGCCACAGGAAGCCTGGCAGACTCGAGCCATCCCTCGCACGAAGCTCGACGTCCGTGCAGCCGGAAGTCCACGCGGACGTCGCGCGCCCCACCACCGCGGGCTCCTCACCGGACGACACCTCGAGCAGCGCCGGAGGGCTCGTCCGGCCCACATGCAGCGCGAAGACACGTCCTCCCTCGGAGGCCCCACTCCTCATGTTCACCACGCCGCTCGCCGGCCCCACGGGGCGCGTTACTCCCCGGTCCGTCCGCGCGCGCATCAGCCCCGCATCTCCCCCGGAGCCCACGCGAAACAGGAGCTCCGAGGCGCCGAGGTATCTTGGCTCGCTCACGTCCCCCGGCGGCTGGGCCACCACGCTCTGACGTCCGGTGAGGCAGTCCACTTCGAGCAGGGAGAAGTATTCATCGGTCTCCCTCCGAAGGGTCACCGCCAGCGCGCCGCCATCGGGCCGCCAGGACAGCTGGCGCAGCTCGCTCCGCTCGGCGATGACCAGGGTCCGAACGCCCGGCGAGTCGTCCAGCGACACGAGTGCCAACGTTCCTGGCTGCTGTGCGGAAGCCAGGGCAATCCGTCGGCCATCCGGGCTCCACGCCGGCTCGCAGCGCGCGGCCAGGGGAGGCTCCATGCGCTGCCATTGCCCGCTTCCGCGGTCGAAGACGACGGCATGCTGTGAGGGGCCCTCGGCCAGGGTGTAGAGCAGGCGCTGGCCATCGGGGGCCCAGAGGATGGGGGCGGCGGCGGAGCGCGTGGGCGGGGTAGGGGCGGCGGTGACCCTTCCCGTGTCGATGTCCAGGAGCTGCAGCGCGAAGCGCCGGTCGCCGCCCGAGCAGGCCAGGAACGCCACCGTCCGTCCCTTCGGGCAGAAGGCGAGTGCGAGCTGCGAGTCGGCGGACAGCGCGCAAGCCGCGAGTGCGCCGGTCGCGCGGTTGACGACCCGAAGCTCGAAGGCCTCCGCCAGGAAGCGCTTCTCGAGCAGCCAGCGGCCGTCCCCGGACGCGGTCACCGGCAGCTTCCCATGCTCCTCCAGGAACGAGAGCACCTCCCGCACACCCCCTTCGTCCGTCCCGCTCCCCGAGGGCCCATGCAGCCCCGCACGACGAACCAGCAGGGCGCCGCCCAGGACCGCGAGGCCCGCGAGCGCACCGCCCATGAGCCGGCGACGGTCAATGGACGCCACCTCGGCGCCCGCGGGGGGACGGAGCGGAGGGCGCGTCATGGACGGGCCTCGCCGTCCTCGAGCCCCGTTGACTGCCGCGACAGCAAGGCCTGGAGCGCGAGCTCCGTGCTCGTGTCATGCGGCTCGATGACCCGCGCCCTGCGGAGATGGTCCGCCGCGGCGCTCCAGTCTCCCTGCTGCTCGGCACACCGGGCGAGCAACCGCAGGAGCTCGGGTTCATTCGGCAGGTATGTGTCCACGAGCGCCGCGGCCGGGGCCAGGCTCGAACAGCGTTCCCTGCGCTCGCCCGTGAGTACCGCGAGCAGGGCCTCGAAGGGGTGGAACTGGAACGGGCTCAGACGCAGCACGGGCGTGGTCGAGAAGTCCTCGGTGAGCGACTTCACGGCAAGGTAGCGCGGGGCGGAGATGCCCAGGGACAGGAGCGCCGCCAGCGAGAGGGCGGCGCCGCCTGCCCAGGCGGGAGCGAGCTCCGCGCGGCGCTCGCAGTCGCTCCGCAGCAGGCCCGCGAGCGCCGCCACCAGCGCGACGGAGGCGGGCCGGCTCAGCAGCGCATCGAAGCCACTGATGACCAGGGCGACGACCAGGCTGCCCATGGCCGCCAGGGTCAGCATGTCTCGCGCCTGCGTGACGCGGCGACGTGCACCCGCCAGCAGGGAGAAGGCCATGGCCCCGGCTGCGGCCAGGCCGAGCAGCCCGGTCTCGACCGCGTGGCGTAGCAGGTCAGAGGCCGGGCTCCAGAGCGGAGCAATGAATCGGGCGTGTTGCCCCGTGGCCGCATGCGCGAACCGCGGGGCCTCGCGGCGCCAGAGCCCGGGTCCGAAGCCGGTGAGCGGCTTCTCCCAGAGCATGGCCAGCCCGACCTGGTGCTGCTCGACGCGGCTGAGTCCCGTCCCGGCGTCATGCTCGAACAGGCGGGAGAACGACGACTTGAGCGGCGCGGGCTCCCTCCAGTTGAGTCCGGCCCACGAGCCCGCGTTCAATGCCACCACCACGGCGAGCCCCGCGACGCACGCGCCGATGAGCCCACGTCTTGGAAGCGCGGGCAGCAGGCCTCGACGCTTCAGCTCGAGACACGCAGCCGCCGAGAGCAGGCCCGCGACGAGCAGCCCCAGCCAGCTGCTCCGTGCGCGGCAGAGCGCGACTGTCAGCAGGAGCGCCGAAGCGGCGAACGTCCGCAGGGGATGTGGCCTCATCGTCGCGCGTGCCAGGGCCAGGGGCATCAGAATCGCGCAATAGCCACCCACGGCGTTGCGGTTGGCGAAGGTCGCGCCCGGACGTCGCGCGAGGTCCCACGGCAGCTGGCCACCGGCGGACTCATGGAGCGCGATGAGCGCGATGAGGACTCCCGCACCGATGAGCCCGTCCACGAGCGCTTCGCGGCGCTGGCTCGCGGCCTCGCAGGCCGTTGCCACCAGGACGAACGCAGCCAGGTGAAGTGCAATCCAGGGAAGGCTGAACGGCGCACTGAAGCCGTTCACCGCCATGGCGAGAACCGCCACCGCCAGGTAGCCGAGCGCCGCCAGGTCAAAGGTCGTGACACCCACACGGTGCTGGCGCCACCAGGTGGCGGCACACGCAAAGGCACACACCAGGGCACCGAGGGCGAAGACGAGGTGCTTCGGAAGCAGGAGCCCGCCGCTGCGGAGCGGTGAGCTCGCCGCTTCCGGTGAGACCGCCAGCGCGGTTCCCACGACGGCGGCAAGCAGGGCCCAGAGCGTGGTGGAGGAGGAGGCGGCGGCGACCTTCCAGGCGTGCGATGCCGTTGGCGGAAGCCCGAGCCGGTTGAGCAGCTGGATTGTCATGGGACGGTTCCTTCAACGCTCCGACGTGCGCAGGTGCCCTCGCGAACAGCGGGAGGGCACCTGCACAGCGCCTATCTCGCAAGCGGGGGAGAGCGGCGGGGCCGCTCACCGCGGCTCAATGCCTGCTCACCACTCCCGGTCCTCGCAGTACCACTCCTCGTACAGGTACTCGTAGCACCACCCGTCCGCGGTGCACATCATCATGTAGAAGAACCGGTATTCGCAGTACAGGTCCTGCGCGGACGTGTCCCCCGTGGAGAACGCGCCGGGGGCGGCCTCCCTCACGACCTTGCCGGTGGAGTGGAGCCTGGCGAGCTCCGTCTCGGAAAGGTTTCCAAGGCCCTGGGGAGAAGAGGACAGACGGAAGGTGTGCTCCGGCGAGGCCAGCAGGTCGTGACCCTGCTCCTTGGCCGCGCGCAGCCACGTGTCCATCGGCTGGGCATCGCCATTGGCATTGATGACCGTGATGCGGCTGAAGTCGATGGGCGCCTGGGAGAAGTCGAAGGTGTAGGTCTTTCCCGGGGTCCGCTGATCCAGCACGAGCTGCTCACCGGGCTTCAGGCTGGCAATCGTCTCCGCGGTGATGCGCTGCTCGCGCACCTCTTCCACGGCCGGACTGTCGACCGGGACGTCGTTGGCACACCCCGGCAGCCCCGCCACGGGCAGGAGGACCAGCATGACGCTTGCGAACAATGAAAGGGTCGGACGCTTCGAGGTTTCAGACATTTTTCGCTCCTGTGGGGACTTGCTTCCACGCCTCGAGGCAAGGCGCGGGGCTCGCTTCTGAAGCCGAGCTGCTACCGCCTCGAAACCCAAGAGCCCGCGAGGTGCGGATTGATGCAGGAATCCTTTCTTCTCATTCTTGGGTGCGTGCTACCGGTGCCGCGCGTCATGGACGCCGGACGCGACCAGGCGCAGGGGGGACTGCCCATGGAGATGAAGACGAGGGGGCCGGCGCCGTTGTCTCCTCGCCATCCGCGACGATTCGCTCCGCATGGTGGTTGAGCGGACCCGCGGGGTGTGCTCATAGGTCCGCACATCATGATGCGTCCGGAAAGAATCCTTCCCCTCGTGGGGTTGCTCCTGGTCGCTCCCGTCCTCGGGGCGGAGGCGCGGCCGGTCAACTCCGAAGCGCAGCTCTGGTACTCCGTCTTCGCCCAGGGCCCCATCGCGCGTCCCTTCCTCTACTACCTGGAGGCCCAGCCGCGGTTCAGTGAGAACGACACCCGGCTCATCCTCCGCTCGGCGCTGGGTCTGGCGCTGACGCCGGACGTCTCCCTGTGGCTCGGTCAGGCGTGGATACCCGTCTGGACCTATGACGAAGACCCGGCGGTGCGGGGCGGAGAGAGCCGCCTCTTCCAGCAGTTCCTCTACACCCCGGCGTCAGGCTCGCTGCGCTTCGCGGTGCGCGCCCGGCTGGAGCAGCGCTTCCTGCCCGGAACGACGGAGGTTGCCCACCGCGCCCGCCTGTTCCTGCGCGGCGCGCGGCCGCTGGGAGAAGGGCTTCCCTCGTTGATTCTCTGGGACGAGGCGTTCTTCCACCTCAACTCGGTGGAGGGCGGCCCTCGCACGGGCTTCGACCAGAACCGCGCGTTTCTCGGGGCGGGTTGGAAGCTGTCCCCGCACACGACGCTCGAGGCGGGCTACCTCAACGTCTTCACCCGCCGGCCCGCCGCGGAGGCGGACCAGATGGTGCACGCGCTCTACGTGTTCACCATCTTCAACTACCTCTGACGCCTCTCCTGAGACGCCGCCTGGGCGGCAGCGCCTCCGAGACGAACCTGGGTGATGGGCCTGGAGCAGGAGGGGCCCCCCGCTTGTTCCGGAGCAGGTGGGTGAGCCTGGACACCAGCACGCAATGGTTTTGAATAAATCGCGCCAGATGTGATCGCTCTGCCCCGGCCGGAGTCATCCAAAAAGCCGCCGCATGACGCACCCTGCGGGCGCGTCGCACGGCCACTGGCAATCCACGTCATACACACCGGGAGAACGGATGTATCTTCGGAGAGCGGTTTTCGGACTCGTGGCGTTTTCGAGTGCGGCGTTCGCGGCCCCTGCGCCGAGCGATGAGCTCGCGGAGGTCCGGGCGCGGCTGTACCAGTCGGATCGCGCCCTCACGGCACCCTCGCGCTCCAGCGCGAGCGCGGTGGTGGCCGGGTTCCTGCGTGCGCGCGGGGGCTCCGACGCCACCATCGGCTCCCTGCGTGCGACGGAGGCGCGTCAGGGCCGCATCACCCACGTGCGCTACGAGCAGTACGTGGGAGGCCTGCGCGTCCACGGCGCCTATGCGAAGGCGGCGGTGAACGAGCAGGGTGAGCTGATCCACCTCATCGACGGCACGTCTCGGGTGGGCGCCGTGGCCTCGGCGCGCGTGTCCGAGTCGGACGCGGTCGGCGTCGCGCTGCGCAACCTCTACCCCGAGCTGCGAGACACGCAGCCGGCCGAGCAGTCTCGCGACGGCAACACGCTCTCCTTCGCGGGGGGCGCCTTCTTCCACCGCGGCCCCACGGTCGAGCGCGTCGCCTATACGGCGGCCAACGGAGCGCTCCGGACGGGCTTCCTGGTGGAGACGTGGACCGCCAAGACGAACCAGCTGACGCACACGCTGGTCAGCGGCGAGGGCCGGGTCCTGTCGACCGAGTCCCGCACCGCCAATGACCGGTACAACGTCTTCACGAACGACCCGATGAAGACCGCGCAGGCCATCGTGTCCGGTCCGGGCACGGGCAACGTCGAGTCGCCCATCGGCTGGCTCAACAGCTCGGGGCTCACCACGCGGCTGATTGCCGGCAACAACGTCCGCGCCTACCTGGACGTGGACGCCAACAATGCCCCGGACTCGGGCGGCACCGCGGTGACCAACGGTGACTTCCTCACCGTCGCGAACCTGTCCGCGGCCGCGACCACCGACGCCAACCGCAACGTGGCCGTGCAGAACCTGGCCTACCTGAACAACGTCATCCACGACAGGCTCTACCGTCACGGCTTCAATGAGGCCGCGCTGAACTTCCAGGAGAACAACTTTGGCAAGGGCGGCGCCGGGAGCGACTCGGTGGACGCCGAGGCGCAGGACGGCAGCGGCACCGACAACGCGAACTTCTCGACGCCGGCCGACGGCTCCAACCCGCGCATGCAGATGTACCTGTGGACGGGCGTGGGCACCCACCAGGTCAACGTGGTGACGCCGGCGTCCATCGCCGGCAACTACGTGGCGCAGGGCGGAGCCGAGTTCGGCCCCGCGCTCACCACCACCGGCATCTCCGGCGACATCGTGCTCGTCAACGATGGGGTGGGCACCACCTCCGACGGCTGCGAGTCCATTCCGGCGGGCTCGCTCACCGGGAAGATTGCCCTCGTCGACCGTGGCATCTGCGGGTTCACCGTCAAGGTGAAGAACGCGCAGCTTGCGGGGGCCATCGGGGCCATCGTCGCCAACAACCAGGGCGACGGGGTGATGACGATGGGGGGCACGGACGCCACCATCACCATCCCCTCCGTCTTCGTCGGTCAGACCACCGGCGCGACGCTCCGCTCGGTCACCGGCGTGTCCGGCGCCATCCGCCAGTCGGCCTCGGGGCCGCTGCAGCGTGACTCGTCGGTGGACTCCGACATCGTCTACCACGAGTACGGGCACGGCCTGACCTGGCGCATGATTGGCTCGATGAGCGGCCCCATCTCCGGCGCCATTGGCGAGGGCATGAGCGACGTGCTGGCCATCATCCTCAATGACCACGACCGCGTCGCCGAGTACTCGGCGTCGAGCGACCTGGGCATCCGCAGCGCGCCGTACACCAACTACCCGCGCACCTACGCCGACGTGGCGGGCACCGGCGTCCACTTCGACGGCGAGGTGTACGGAGCCATCGGTTGGCAGCTGTGGCTCAACTTCCAGGCGGCGGGCGTCTCCAAGGACACGCTGCTGACCTACCTGGTCGACGGCATGAACTACACGCCGGCCGGCCCGTACTACGAGCACATGCGCGACGGCATCCTCCAGTCGGTGGCCAACGCCGGCAACGCGCACCGCTGCCTCGTGTGGAGCGCGTTCGCGAAGTACGGCGTGGGCGTCGGCGCGTCGGCGACCCTCAAGCGCGTGAAGGGCGTGATGACGCCGAGCATCACCGCGTCCTTCACCAAGCCGTCGGACTGCCCGTAACGCCCGGCGTCCCTCGTTGAAGTCCCTGGCGGGTGCCCGGAAGACGGGCACCCGCCTTCTTCATCGCCCTGGCGACGGTGAGCCTCATCCGAAGGGGCCTCCGGCCGCCCGGCCCTGTGACGACCTCCGGCGCGAAGAGCGCGGCGGCGAACGACGCGTTGAGCAGCGTTCCCACCCCTACCGCGGAGTGGCCAGGGGCGCACCCGCTGACCCGGGAAGGCTCCGCAGTCCGCGCAGGGGTGTCGGCAGCAGCCCGAGCGCGCACAGCCCGGTGCCGAGCGCCGCCAGGAGGATGGACTGCCGCAGCCCCAGGGCTTCTCCCAGCACGCCCCCCAGCAGCGAGCCCACCGGGAGCAGGGCGCTCACGAGGAACCGCAGTGCGGCTCCCACGCGCCCGCGCAGGTGCTCGGGCGTGAGCGCCTGGTACAGCGCCAGGACGTTGGACTGGAAGAGGGGATTGGTCAGTCCGATGAGCGCCTGCGCCGCCACCAGCAGCGGGAGGGCCGCGGCCTCGTGGAGTCCCGCGGCGGGAATCAGCAGGTCCGCCAGCGCCCCCAGCGACAGGGCGCCCACCAGCGCGGGGCCCACGCCCATGCGTGCGGTGAGGCGGCCCGCCAGCAGCGCTCCCACCAGCGCTCCCAGTCCGAACACTGCTCCCAGGCTTCCCACCTGGCGCGGCGCCAGGCCGAGCTCCCGCGTCACGTAGAGGAAGTACACCCCGAGAATCATCCCGCCGAACAGGTTGAAGAGCCCCGCGCACGTCGCCAGCGGCCCCAGCAGCGGCTGGCGCCAGAGAAAGCCGAGGCCCTCCGCCGTGTCCCGCCACAGCCCGCGCGAAGGCCGCGCCGCGCGGGAGCCGGGCGCTTCCACCCGCAGCCACGCCAGCAGCGCCGCGGAGACGAGGAACGAGAGCACGTCCACGCCGAGCGCCAGTGGCGCCGTCATCCATGAGACCAGCACTCCCGCCATCGCGGGCCCCAGCAGCCGCGCCAGGGACTGGCTCGCGCCGAGCCGGGCATTGGCCTCCACCAGCCGTCGCGGCTCCACCAGGGCCGGCAGGAAGGCCTGACACGCGGTGGTGGCGGCGACGGTCAGGCTGCCCGACAGGAACGCCACGGCGTACAGGTGCCCCAGGCGCAGCTCTCCGCGCCACCCGAGCACCATGAGCGGCACCAGCAGCAGCGCGCGGCCCAGGTCCGCGCAGATGAGCGTGGCGCGCAGGGGCAGCCGGTCCACCCACGAGCCCGCCGGCAGCCCGAACAGCAGCGGTGGCACCAGTTGCGCGGCGCCCAGCAGGCCCAGGTCCAGGGCCCCCACGCCCGCCGTACTGGTGGCCAGCAGGGGCAGGGCGAAGGCCGTCACCTGGGAGCCCAGCGCGGAGAGCGTCTGCCCCGCCCAGAAGCCCGGGAAGGCGCTACGCAAACTGCCGCTCCGCCGTGGGGCGGATGACCAGTTCGGTGATTTCCACCGACGGAGGCCGCTCCAGGACCCAGCCGATGGTCTCCGCCACCTCCTCTGCGAGCAGCGGCCGGTAGGGCCACTTCTCCACCGGCACGTCGCGAGGCTCACGGCCCCCCGCCACGGAGCCGAACTCCGTGCTCACCGAGCCGGGATGCACCAGGGACAGCCGCACCCGGCTGCCCGCCAGCGCCTGCCGCAGCGACAGCGTGAAGGCGCGCAGGCCGTGCTTGCTGGCCGCGTAGGCCGCGCCGTCCGCGACGGTGCCCAGCGCGAAGATGGAGCCGACATTGACGATGTGGCCCGCGTCGCGCTCGCGCATCCCGGGAAGGAAGGCGCCCACCATGTTCATCGCGCCCACCAGGTTCACCGCCACCACGCCCGGCCACTGCTCCACCCGCGCGGGCTCCGGAGGACCCCAGCCCTTGCCGTGCCCGGCCGCGTTCACCAGCACCTCGGCGTGGGCCCACGTGGCCACGTCCGCCGCCAGCGCCCTCACGGCCCCGGCGTCCGTCACGTCGCAGGGCCGCACCGCGACGGTGCGCCCCGGCGCGCGCAGCTCGCTGGCGAGCGCCTCCAGCCGCTCCGTCCTGCGTGCCACCAGCAGGAGGCTACGGCCTCGAGCCGCCAGCCACCGGGCCACCGCCCTGCCAATGCCGCTGCTCGCGCCGGTGATGATGGCGACCCGCTCCATGGTGGTCCTCTAGACGCCGATGAAGGGAACGGGCCAGCAGCGCATGCGGAAGGGCAGCGCCACGCGCCACGGCCCGAGCCCCAGCACGAGTGCCTCCTCCTCCAGGTCCGCCAGCGCCTTGCGCACCTCGGGCTCCGTGCCGAGCGACTCCGCCAGCCTGGGGACGCTCAGGGCCTCGAACACGCTCCGCGTCGCCGCGTCATCCAGCAGGAACTGCGCGGCGCCGCGTCCCTCGCGCCGGTCCTTGACGAGCATGAAGCCCGGCCCCGCGCGCCAGTAGCACCGGCCGTACGCATGCGCCTGCCGCCACCGGCGTGCCGCCTCGTCCAGCTCGGGTGTGCCTCCACTCTCGGGAGGCTCCAGGTGGTACAGCGTCCCGGGAGCGATGGTAGGCAGCGCCGCGCCACGCCAGTGCACGCGCAGGCGGTGGGAGGTGCAGTCGCGCAGGAGGCGGATGAAGTGCGCGGACGGCTCCGCGCGCTGCTCGCCCAGCTCCATCACCCAGGGCACCCGCAGCTCCACGCACCCCAGCGCCACCAGCCGCGCCAGCTGCGCGTCCGTCGGCCAGTCCCCGGGCGCCTCGCCCCGCACTTCGATGGACACGGCCTGCCCGAGGTCCCGGGACTCCAGCGCCTCCACCAGCTCCGCCCACTGGCCGGGCGACACGGATACCGAGAGGTGGCCCGCCTCTTCGGGCAGGGCCTCCCCCGAGGCGAACTGTTGCAGGGCCAGCGTGGACGCGGGCATGGGCAGCGGGCTCATTGGGACCGGGCCTCCTTGAGCTGCGAAATCGGAATGCGGACGTTCTGCGGGTTGGCGCGCGTGGGCAGGGCGACGAAGCGCTCGCCCTCCTCGAACACCCACCCGCGCGCCTTCCAGTCGGAGAGCCGCGCGGAGACCTCCTCCGCCGTCACCGCCAGGCTGGCCTGCTGGAGTCGCTCGGTCAGCCCGGAGACGGACATGGGGCGCTGGAGCGCGTGGAAGAGCGTCACCTCCACGGGCGATGCGAGGACGAAGTCCTGCTCGGGCCAGCCCTCGCGCCTGTCCCGCAGGTGGATGCGCCCACGGCTCTCGCGGTAGCTCAGCTCGCTTTGTGCGTGGGCCTTCTTCCAGTTCGCCGCCGCGCGCTCCAGCTGGGCCGCCGCTTCGCCCGTGACGCCGAGCGACACCGTGTCGAACAGGTACGCCAGGTCCATCAGCTCGTGCTCGGGCAGGTCGTACACGAAGGGGTAGAAGGCCGCCGGCCGGTGGTCTCCGAAGCCGAGCGACGGGTCCGAGAAGTTGGGGCTGAAGCGCTCGAGCGCGATGCGCAGCGCTCCGGTGGGCGGCTGCAGGTGCACCATGGCGGGCATCTGCTCGATGATGCCGGCGTAGTCCCGCGGCTCCTCGCCGGGAAAGCCATACAGGAAGTTCCAGGCCACCGTGAGCCCGTGCTCCTCGCAGTCCCGCAGCACCTGGACGTTCTGGCTCCCGCTGACGCCCTTGCGCATCAGCTTGAGCACCCGGCTGCTCAGGTTCTCGATGCCGGGCTGGACGTGGACGACGCCGGCGGCCTTCAGCGTCTGGATCTGCTCACGCGTGAGGTTGGACTTCACCTCGTAGTGGATGCGCAAGTCCCAGCCCGCCGCGGCGACGTGGGGCAGCAGGCCCTTGAAGTATTTCATGTCGATGATGTTGTCGACCATGACGATGTCGAGCGTCTGGTAGCGCTCGATGGCGCGGCGCATCTCCTCCCAGAGCAGCTCCGGGGGCTTGGCGCGGAACTTCATCAGCGAGCCGTTCAGCCCGCAGAAGGTGCAGTGGTGTTTCTCGCCCCACCAGCACCCGCGGGCGCCCTCCAGCACCAGCAGCGGGTGGATGAAGCCATTCACCGTCGAGCGCGCCACCTGCTCGAAGTAGTCGTCGTAGTTGGGCGCGGGCACGTCGTGCATGGGGAAGGCCCCCTGCCGCTCCACATTCACGCGGCTGACGCCCTTGCCATCGCGCCAGCACAGGCCGGGGATGGCCTCCATGGGGCCCTGTTCCGTCAGCGCGTCCAGCAACTCCACGAAGGTCTGCTCGCCCTCGCCGCGGACGACGAAGTCGAGGAAGGGGTGGTTGCGGTGCAGCGCGGGGCCCTGGGGACCGTCGCAGTTGGCGCCGCCCATCGCTGTCAGCACCTGGGGCCGCCGCTGCTTGAGGACCCGGGCCAGGGCGAGCGACGGCACGTTCTGCATGAAGGTGCTGGTGAAGCCCACCAGGTCCGGCTCCATCGCCAGGACCTCGTCAGCCAGCGTGTCGATGAAGTCCGGCGTCCAGCGGTGCAGCTCGGTGGCGAGCGACGGGTCGAAGCCGGCCCCCCGCAGGTACTGCGTGTACCCCTCCACGTTCCACTCGGGCACGCCGTAGAGGGGCGGGGTGAAGATCCAATCCCCGATGCCATGGAAGATGCCGTTGTTGGCGATGGCGGTGTACTCCGCCGAGGTGACGCGCCCGCCGGAGCGCTCCAGCAGGTACTCGGCCCAGCGGACATGGGCGTAGAGGCCCTTCACCTCGTGCGGCTGCCGGCAGCGCCGGGCCCGCTCGTGGAGGATGCCAATGGCCAGGGAGGGGAACTCCAGGGCCTGCCAGGGCATGCATACCAGGACGATGCGCATCGCGATTCCTCGAAAGGGCCGGGGCCCGCCGGACGCCTGGGCGTCAGCGGGTCCCCGGCCTCGTGGCTCAGGCCCGTGTGACGGGGTTACTTCTGCTCGGGAACGAAGGGGGGAATCGAGATGACTTCGATCTGCGTGGCGTAGACCAGGCTGGCCTCCGCCGCCCCGGTGGTCTGGATCTGCTTCTTCTTCATGGCTGGCTCCTCGTGATTCAGGTTGCTGCGTCATCGCCTGTCGGCGATCCCTCTCATGTGGCGCCGGAAGGGGAGCGCTCCGCCTGTGTCGGCCTGACGCCGAGCAGGTGGCGCACCCGGGCCTGATGGCGCGACATGAACCAGTGGCGCACGGCTTCGGCGGGCTGGTGCAGCAGCCCGCCCAGCTGGGCGAAGAAGCGCTCGTCGAAGCCGGACAGCCGCAGCGCGAGCTGCTCGTAGGGTGTGGCGTCCCAGCCGGCGCGGCCCGAATCTTTCAGCCGCCAGCGCAGGTAGAGCATCCCCATGCCGACGTGGCGCAGCTCATCCGCGCGCACCCGCAGGTACATGTCCCCCAGCACGTCGCCCTTGAAGAGGCGCGCGAGCAGGGTGAACTCGTCCGCGGCGAGCCACTCCAGCGCGGTGTGGACGAAGAAGAGGCCGAGGAAGTCGTCCACGGACTCCAGGCCCTGCCGCAGCGCCTGGATGGACGCGTCCGGGGGCAGCACCTTCCCGCCGCGCCGCAGGGCATAGCGCGCGAAGGCCTCGCTGTGGCGGGCCTCGTCGCTGACCGCGGTGGCCAGGCACAGGCGCGCGGGCACATCCTCCGTCTGTCCCAGCAGCCGGGCGGCGGCGAGCAGTCCGAGCTGCTCCGCGTAGGAGCCCTGGCTGGCCACGGCCCACGCAATTCGTTGCATGTCGGTGGAGAGGGCTGTCGGACGCTCCCAGTCGAAGTCCGTCTCCGGACGCCAGTCCGCCCTCCGGGCCCGCTCGTAGATACGGAACAGCCCTTCCTTGAGGTGCGCGGACGTGAAGGTCATCACTGGGGGGCTCGGAAGAGGAATCAAGCTGACGTCGAGGAGAGTAGACATCCATCCGGATGCGATGAAGCACCCCGCGGGTTCAGCAATCCCTGGCATGCGAGCCGAGGAGGAATTGTCGACAGCGGGGATGTCTCGCCCGAGTGAAGCGCGGCGCGGCGCGGGCCGCTTCCGCTCACGTCAGTTCACCTGCGGGGTTTCGCGAGTCCTGACGAAGCGCGGTGCGGAAGCTTCCAGCGCTCCTCCATTTTTTCACGCGTCATCCGGGTTGATGCTCACCGTATGTGTAATTCGTCCTATTCTTTCGAGAGCATCGATTCCCATCTGGAGGAGGAACACATGGACACGCTCCCAAAGCCTCGCTTGACCGTCTCCCGTCGGCATTTTCTGGCCGGTCTCGGTGCCACAGCGGGCGCTCTTGCTGGCGGTCTCGGCTCTCCGGGCACGGCCCATGCCGCCGGTGACGGCTTCGGGCTGCGCATCGTCGATAGAAACGAGAACGGCGGTCGCCTGCAGTACTACCGCTTCGCCACCAACGAAATCGAGTGGGACCCGGCGGTCAACATCCTGCTCCCCGACGGCTACCACTACAGTGGCAAGAGGTATCCGGTCCTGTACCTGCTCCATGGTGGCAACGCTGACTTCCGCACCTTCCACCTGCAGGACAACATCATCAACCTCACGGCCGGGCGCGAAATCATCGTTGTCATGCCGGACGCCTCGACGGGCTGGTACTCCAATCCCGTGAGCACCAACTCCGGCCCCCGCAACTGGGAGACATTCCATATCGGCCAGCTGTTGCCCTGGGTCGAAGCGAACTTCCGCACCTACGCCGAGTACAACGGTCGGGCCGTTGCCGGGTTCTCCATGGGCGGGTTCGGCGCCTTGAAGTATGCCGCCAAGTACTACGGTCACTTCTGCTCGGTCAGCTCCCATTCGGGCCCGGCCAGCCTCCGGCGCGACGGCGGCCTGGTCGTCCACTGGGCGAACACCACCTCGGCTGCGCTGGACCTGGCCGGAGGGACTGTTTATGGCGCCCCCTTCTGGGACGAGGCGCGGGTGAGCGCGGACAATCCCATCCAGCGCGTCCCGAGCTATTACAACAAGCGCATCTTCCTCGCGGCCGGCACGTCACCCGACCCCGTGAACTGGTTCGACTATGTCAACGAGACCCAGGTGCTCGCCGGGCAACGCGAGTTCCGCGGTGCGCTCGGTCAGGCCGGGATTCCACATGAATGGCATGAGGTTCCGGGGGGGCACTACTTCCGCCACGAGCTGTTCGTCCGGGACCTCAACGGAATGCTGGGCCGGCTCCGCAGGGCGGCCTGACGTCGCGCGTTTCGGCGACGACGGAGCGAGGAGGGGCGCGGACGGGGGCAGCCCGTGCTGCGGGCGGGGCGGTGGAGAATGCGTGCAGCCCTCTTGGGAGCCTACAGCCCCGCCTGGAACAGGAGGATGAGCCGCGAGAAGGAGTCCGTGCCCTCCCGCAGCGCCGGGTAGTGGTCCCAGCTGAGTGCGGCCCCCAGCGGACCGAAGTGCAGGTCCGCGAGGAGCCGCAGGCCCGGCCTGGCGTCGGGACGCACCTGCACCGGCACGCCCAGCCCGAGCCCGAGACTCGGGATGATGGCGAGCTGGGGCGTCGCATACTGCGTGAGTGGCGTGAGGACGAGCTGCTCGCGGAAGTCCGTCTCCACCGAGAGCGAGTGCAGGAGTGACTCGGGCGCGGCGAGCTGGTAGCCGAGCCGTGCCATGAAGCGGGAACCGGCCCCGAGCCGCGCGCCGAGGCCCAGCTGCACACCGCCCGGAGTCCACCACGGCTTTCGCCTCGTCAGCGTGATGTTGAGCCGCTCGGGCGCGCTCGCCGCCGCGAGGCGCCGCTCCGCCACCGCATGCGCGCCCTCGTGTCGGACCTGCCAGTCCGTGGCCACCGGCAGCGTGCGCGCGGAGTCGTTCGGGCTGGTGCCCACCTCCCATGCGGAAGGGACACGCACCGTGATGTGGAGCTCGGGGTTGCCCGCCCAGGTCCGGACGGGCCACAGCAGGTAGTCGATGTCCCAGTACGTGGCCCGTGGCGGTCCAGGGGACAGCAGCACGTGGCGTGCCTGCACCGCGGGCCACACGTACCCCGAGGGCAGGAAGCGCCGCTCGAGCAGCACCACGCCGCGCACCACCAGTTCCCCCTCCCGTCCGGGGGGAAGCGTGAGGGTGAAGCCGAAGCGCTCCACCGGGGTATGCGCGAGTCGCCCGAGCGCTTCCTCCGGTGGCGACGGCGCCGGTGCGGCCTCCTCCCCGGAGCCTGACGTGGAGCCGGGTGGGTCCGCTTGTTGCTCCGCCACGGGGAGAGGCTCCCCTTCGAAGTGCACGCTCACCTCGTGCGTACGGAGCCCCAGGAAGGCGGCGTCGATGACCTCCGCCTCGGAGGTTCCGTTGCGCAGCCGGTAGCGCGCCTCGAAGCGGCAGGCCGCCTCGCGCTCCGCCTCCGCGCAGTCGAAGTCCAGCTTCTCGCCGAGCACCTCCGTGCGCGTGCGCGCAGTGCCCGAGGACAGGGTGAAGGCCGCCGGTGTGCGCGTGGATGCGGCCACATTGGCGGCGGCGGGCAAGGCCGCGAGCAGACAGACGAAGGAAGCGAGGCGGACCACCATGCCCGCCATTGTCGCTCAACTCCGGCCAGTCGCGCGGGTTGCACGGTCGCGCCCACGCCCTGGATTGCGCAAGGGCGCTCGGACCTCTTCCTCTTGGGCTTCGGCCCCTGACAGGAGGGAGCCCGGCCCCTTGAAGGGTGCCGGGCTCCCTCCCTGACTTCCTCCGAGGCGCCAGGTGGCTGACCTGTGCGGCTCGATGCACCGCCGGGTCAGTTCGCTTGAATGATGGACTCCTCCAGGATGGAGAGTCCGCCCGAGGTCCCGGTCGTGTCGATGCCCGAGAAGTCCAGGTACGGATAGGCACCGTCCCCAATCACCTCGATGAACTCGACCCTGTCGGCCGTCACGACTTCATTGTCAGCGAGCTCCACCTGGAAGGTGTTCCCGTTCGCGGTGAAGCCCCAGGAGCAGGCTCCCACGCTCACGCCGCGCGCGGAGTTGCCCTCATCATTGATGAACTCCTGGATGCTCCTTTCGATCCACGCCTGGATCTCCCTGTCCAACAACCACTGCTCGAACCCCCCATCGGAGGGGCGGACCACGGAGCCCTGGACCGTGTCGCCAAGGTAGTAGACCGCCTTGTAGGCGGAGCCTCCCGGAGAACCAGTGAAGAACGGACGCAGCTGCAGCTCCCGGGGCGAAGGACCCGGAACGAGCTCCAGCGTGCTGACGACCTGCTCCCCGCTTCGCGCCGCGAAGTGGAGCGCTCCCACCTCTCCCCGGTGCAGGGTGGTTCGATGCCAGCGGCTGGCCCGCCCGAAGTGACTGTTGACGCCATCTCCCTCGCCCTGCATCCCTGAAACCGTGACTCCCTCATCGGTGGAGGTCAGGCTCGCTTCGCCCACGGCGCAGTGCGTGATGCCTTCGAACCGGTCCACGCACCCCGACGCCGCGACGACTTCCTGCTGCGCCTTGTCGCTGTTCGCGGGTGCCGTGGTGTCTCCGCCCGCACAGCCCGACACGCCACTCAGGATTGCCGCCGCCAACACGTGGCCCATCATTTTCATCTTCATTGTAAAAGTAACCTCGTTGTCGTTATGAATGGCCTTGCTCATCCCAGCTGGGCGCACATGTCTTCCGTTCCAGGCATGAACGAGCTCCGGGAGCGACCGCGCGGTGGCAGTGCATTGCGCACGCCAGAAAGAAGCTCCAGGACTCATCTGTCATTCTCGATGGCAGGCGGCCACGGGGAACGGAATGCGTGACAGGCCATGTCACAGACATACAGGGATTGTGGCCTGCTCAGTCACAGCAGCTCCGCTGGCGTACGCGAGTGCCATGCAGGCTTGGATTATTAGAATCCAGCCGAGGCCAAAATCTTCAATGGGCGCCTGTCGCGGATTCTTGATGCGCGGACGTATGGAGAGCTGGAGCCGGCAACCGCTACCAGTAGCACTCCAGCACCATGTCATCGAAGCGAACGAACTTTTTGATGTTGTCGTTATTTCCGTAGATGACCTGCAGGTAGATCGTCCCGACAAAACCGGTGAGATTGAGATGGGTGAGCACGATCTGGTGATAGCCGGTGCCATTGCCGACGATCCATGGATAGGTCTCGGCGATGATCTTCCAGCCGTTCGGGTTCCAGATTTGAAGGCCCACGGCGGCGCCCGGAGCGAGCACATTCACATAGACTGCAGCGGCGCAGTTGTGCCGCCGATCCATCTCATGCTCGCATCCTGTCATGCATCCTGGAGACAGCCTGACGAGACGTCACTCAAATGAACAGAGAGCAACATTCTCAATCATCAGTCATGACTGGCTCCAGAGGCAGCCAACTCTCATGCCTCGACCACTGCGCCGTCGCCCTCCTTGCATCCCCACTGCATGAACGGGATTTTGTAGGACCCCGCGTCCACCGGGAGCCGCTGTCATTCCGCGCGGAGGTGCCGCAGCCCTTGAGGTTCGGGAACACGTAGCTGCGCTCGGAGGCCGTCGCCAGCCCCGACCACGAGGCGATGGGGAAGGAGTCCTGGTCCACCGTCAGGGGCGGAAATCCAGCGCCCCTTGTTGTCGGTGGTGTCCTGGTTGGCCGCCAGCCCGTCGAACACGTCCAGGTTGGGCAAGGTGCCATGGAGGCAACGTCCCTGGACGCGCTCACCCGTGGGACGGGGGCTTCGGGAGGGGATTCGTCCAGGGCGCAGGCGGCTGCGCACACGGCAGGCGGACCCGCGGGGCTCGACCTGGGGCTTCGCCACGGCGCCGCCTGACGCCGGGGCCCTTTGACGCGCCGCACCTCCTCCGCTATCTTTCGATATTGATTTGCAGAATCAAATAGTGCGAGTTCCCACGGGCTGCTATGTGGGGCCGCGCTGTCGAGCAACCGCCCGCGTCCGTTGCGCGAGCACAGGCTGGATGAAACCGTGAGCACATCAGGCAGGCGTCCGTTTCCCCTCTTCGCGATTCTCGGTGGCATCGCCGTCGTGGCCGTCATCGGCGTGGCCGTGAAGCTTCAGCAGCCCTCTGCGAAGGCGTCCGCGCCGGTGGCGGAGGCCCACTCGCCCGAAGGCGCGGCGAAGCAGGCGACCGTCACCGTCACGCACGCGCAGGGGACCTCCGTCGTTCCACTCAATCCCCAGCGCGTCATCGTCTTCGACCTGGCGGCCCTGGACATCCTCCAGGCGCTGGGCGTGGAGGTGGTCGGCGTCGCGGGGGACCAGTTCCCCCTGCACCTGGCGCCCTTCGCCGACGCGAAGTACCCGCGCATGGGAACGCTCTTCGAGCCCAACTACGAGGCCATCCACGCCGCGCGCCCGGACCTCATCATCACCGGCGGCCGCTCCAGCGCGAAGTACGCGAGCCTCGCGCGCATCGCCCCCACGGTGGACGTGCCCATGGGCGGGGCGCACTACATCGACACCGTGGTCGCCAACACGCAGATGCTGGCGCACATCTTCGGCAGGGAAGAGAGGGCTCGCGAGCTCGTGGACGGGCTGCGCCAGTCCCTCGCGAAGCTGAAGGAGACGACGGCCGGCCGCGGCAAGGGCCTGGTGGTGCTCGTCACGGGCGGCCGCGTCAGCGCCTATGGCCCGGGCTCCCGCTTCGGCATCCTCCACGAGGACTTCGGCGTGCCCGTGGCCGCCGAGGGGCTCGGCGCGTCGCTGCACGGCGAGGCCATCGGCTCGGAGTTCATCCGGGAGAAGAACCCGGACTGGTTGTTCGTGATTGACCGCGACGCGAGCATGGGCCAGCAGGGCGGGGCGAAGCAGGTGCTCGACAACGAGCTGGTGCGCCAGACGACGGCCTGGACGAAGGGGCAGGTCGTCTACCTGGACCCGCTCAACGCCTACCTCATCGGCGGCGGCATCCAGGCGGTGAGCCGCCTGCGAGACCAGGTGGCGGAAGCCTATTCCGCACGGGACCCCTGACCGGCCCTGGCTTCGATGCGCCTCCTCGTCGCCGTCATCGTCATCGTCCTGCTGGCGCTGGGCAGTCTGCTCATCGGCGTGAGCAACGTGTCGTGGCACTCGCTCGTCTCTCCCAGCGCTGACGAGCAGGCCCTCCAGGTCCTGGTCATCAGCCGGATTCCCCGGATGCTGGCCGTCCTGCTGGTGGGCACGTCCCTGGGCGTGGCGGGGCTCATCCTGCAGATGCTCGTGCGCAACCGCTTCGTGGACCCGGCGACGGCGGGGTCCGCGGAGTCCGCGAGCCTGGGCCTCATGGCCGCCACCCTCCTGGCCCCTCAGCTTCCCGTGCTCGGGAAGATGCTCGTGGCGGCGGTCTTCGCCCTGGCGGGCACCGGCCTGTTCCTGCTCATCCTGCGCCGCATCCCCCTGCGCTCGGTCCTCATCGTCCCGCTGGTGGGCCTGGTGCTGGGCAGCGTCTTCGACTCCATCACGACCTTCTACGCCTACCGGATGGACCTGCTTCAGTCCGTCAACGCCTGGAAGACGGGCGACTTCTCCAACGTCCTGCGAGGGCGCTACGAGCTGCTCTGGGTGACGCTGGGGCTGACGTGCTGCGCCTATGTCGCGGCGGACCGCTTCACGGTGGCGGGCATGGGGGAGGACTTCACCACCAACCTGGGCATGCGCTACTCGCGCATCATGGCGCTCGGGCTGGTCATCGTCTCCCTGGTCACCGCCATGGTGGTCGTCACCGTGGGAATGGTTCCCTTCCTCGGGCTGCTGGTCCCCAACCTCGTCAGCCTGTTCACGGGCGACAACGCGCGCCGGGCCATTCCGTGGGTGGCCGTCGGCGGCGCGGGCTTCGTGCTGCTGTGTGACATCCTCGGCCGCGTGGTGCGCTTCCCCTACGAAATCCCGGGGGCCACCATCGCCGGCGTCGTCGGCAGTGCGCTCTTCCTCTATTTCCTCTTGCGGAGGGACGCCCGTGTCGGCTGAGAGCGTCGCGGTGGCGCGGCGCCCCGAGCGCACGCTGCTCATCCTCGGCTGCGCGACGGTGGCCTGCGCCCTGCTGTTCCTGCTGTTCAACGCGAGCGGCCAGTGGGACTTCGTCCTGCCCTTCCGGGGGCGGAAGCTGGCGACGGCGCTGTTGGTGGGCTACGCCATCGCCGTCTCCACGGTGCTGTTCCAGACGGTGTCGGGCAACCGCGTGCTGACGCCCGCCATCCTGGGGTTCGACAACCTCTACGTCTTCATCCAGACGTGCCTGCTCTACTTCCTGGGCTCCGGGAAGGCGGCGAGCCTGGACCCCCGGCTGCTGTTCGGCGTCGAAATCCTCATCATGGTGGCCTTCTCGGCCGTCCTGTACTGGGGGCTCTTCGGTGGGGGAGGGCGCAGCCTGCACCTGGTGCTGCTGACGGGCGTGGTGCTGGGCGTGCTCTTCCGCAGCCTCGCGTCCTTCCTCCAGCGCCTCATCGACCCCAACGAGTTCATCTTCCTCCAGGACCGGTTCTTCGCGAGCTTCAACAACCCGGACCAGGAGCTGTTGCTCGTCTCGTTCCTGCTGACGCTGGGCGTGTCCGTCGTGGGGCTGCGGATGCTCAAGACCTTCGATGTCCTGGTGCTGGGCCGGGAGATGTCCATCAACCTGGGCGTGGACCACCAGCGCACGGCGGCCATCATCCTGGTGCTGGTGGCCATCCTCGTCTCGGTGTCCAGCGCGCTGGTGGGGCCGGTGACCTTCTTCGGCCTCCTGGTCTCCAACCTGGCGCACGCGCTGGTGCGCACGTACCGGCACGCGTTCGTCCTGCCCGCCGCCGCGCTCGTCGCCGGGGTGTGCCTGGTGGCCGGGCAGTTCATCCTGGAGCAGGTCTTCGCTTTCAACACCAACCCCCGCGTCATCATCGAATTCGTGGGCGGGCTGGTGTTCATCTCGATGCTCATGAGGAAGGCGCCGGTATGATCGAGACGAGGAACGTCACCAAGCGCTACGGCGATACGCTCGTCGTCGACGACGTCACCCTGCGGCTGCCCGTCGGGGGAATCACCTCCATCATCGGGCCGAACGGCGCGGGCAAGTCGACGCTGTTGTCGATGGTCAGCCGGGTGATGCCGATGTCGTCGGGCACCGTGCTGGTGGATGGGCTGGATGTGCGCACCACGCCGGGGGACGTGCTCGCACGCAGGCTGGCCATTTTGCGGCAGGACAACCACCTGACGTCGCGGCTCACCGTGCGGGAGTTGGTGACGTTCGGCCGCTACCCGCACTCCAAGGGGCGTCCCACGGTGCAGGACCGGGAGCACGTGGAGCGGGCCATCCACCACATGGGCCTGGACGCGCTCGCCGAGCGCTTCCTGGACGAGCTGTCCGGCGGCCAGCGCCAGCGCGCCTTCGTGGCCATGGTGCTCTGCCAGGACACGGACTACGTCCTCCTGGACGAGCCGCTCAATGGCCTGGACCTGAAGCACTCGGTGGCGATGATGAAGCAGCTGCGCACCGCGGTCGACACGCTCGAGAAGAGCATCGTCATGGTGCTGCACGACCTGAACTTCGCGTCCTGCTACTCGGACCACCTCATCGCGATGCGCGATGGCAGGGTCGCCTTCCAGGGACGCCCCGAGGACATCATGCGGCCGGAGGTCCTGCGGGCCGTGTATGACCTGGACATCTCCATCCAGCGCATCGACGGCGACTGGATTGCCACGCACTATCGCTGACGTCGCGCGGCCCACGGGAGCTCAGGTCGCGGGCAGCGCCCGACGGCTCGGCAAGTCGAAGCTGGCACGGCCCTGCAGCCGGCGCTCGAGCTTCGTGAGCTGGCCCTCGGCCTGAGCCAGGGGGCCCCCTCGGGAAGGGGGCGGCACCTTGCAACGATGGCGCCAGCGGCGGCTCCCGTGGCGCCTTTTCCGCCCCGGGGTGGAAATTCCCCTTCACGCGGCAACCATCGGGACGCCGGGCGGGAAACGCCCGCGCCTCACTCCGTAGGAGGAGCAGGCCCCCACTCGCCAGGGGGCTCCTGCTCACGAGGCGCCATGATGAGACTTGCCCCGTCCTCCCTCCGGCCACTGCTGTCCGCGTGTGTCCTGGCATTGTCCGTCCTCTCCGGCTGTGACAAGGAGTCCGAGCCCGTTCCCGACGCCGGCACCGACGCCGGTCCCCTTCCGGACTGGGACGGCACCTACACGGAGCTCGAGGAGCGGGGCGACTGGCTGGACCGGGGCCGCTTCGCGCCGTGCACCTTCGACTCGCGGAGCGCGCCCGCGCCCCTCTCGTGCGAGGACCTGACCCGCTTCGACGTGTCCCAGTGCGACCCGGACGCGCTCGCCAGCGTGGGGGCCTCTGGCGTCTACCTGGCCGAGCTGCGCGCGGAGACGCGCCTGTCGGACGGCGGCACGCGCGTCAGCGGCCTGTCCGCCGGCTTCAAGCTGGAGGCGGACGGCGGCGGCACCCTCAACGACTCGCCCTTCCGGGTGCGCGACACCGACGGCGGCACCTTCTTCCTCTCCGCCGAGCGCACCTTCCTCAACGTCACCACCCTCACCGCGCTGATGGGCTGCAAGGTGTCCTCGCCGGGCATCGTCACCGGCTGCTACGCCCGCTGCCGCGATGGCCGCTTCTCCCAGACGGGCACCTTCGAGGCGCACCGGATGACGTGGCCCGCGGGCGAAGCGGAGTCCTCGGGCGGCATGCGGCTCATCTCCGAGGCGCCCGTGCCCCTGGGCGAGTCCGTGGACGTCTACGTGGCCAAGGAGCACGCCTACGTTGTCTCCCTGCCGAAGTTCGGGCGGCTCGGCGGGCTCACCGTCTTCGACGTGAAGGACCGGGCGCGCCCCGTGCTCAAGACGACCATCAGCCTGCCCGGCGACAACTCCTGGAACGGCGTCTGGGCGAAGGGCGATGCCCTCTACGTCGCCAGCGCCGCCACGGGCGTCGTCCTCTTCGACATCACCGACCCCGCGTCTCCCCGGTTCGTGCGCAGCCTGCCGGGCACCGGTGACTTCGGCGCGCACACCGTGCTCGTCGACGGGGACCGGCTCTACGCCATGTCCGGCGGCGACATGCTGCTCGTCTTCGACGTCTCGCGGCCCCTGGAGCCCGTGCTGCGCCAGAGCATCACGCCGCCGGCCGACATCGGCGGCAGCGGCGCGCATGACGCCTTCGCCTACGGCGGGCGCCTCTACATCAGCAACTCCTATGGCGGCTACGCGGTGCTGGACGTCACCGACCTGGACAACGTGCGCACCCTGGGCACCTACGTGCACGGCGGCTATGCGCACCACAGCGCGGTGGGCACCTTCGCCGGCCGCACCATCGCCTTCGAGGGGACTGAGTTCAACTCCTCCCATGTCCGCGTGCTGGACGTCTCCAACCCCGAGCGCATCGTGAAGATTGGCGAGTTCCGCATGCGCCCCGTCACCTCCGTCCACAACATGCTGCTGGTGGGCAAGCGGTTGTACGTCGCCTGGTACATGGACGGGGTGCGCGTGCTGGACGTCTCCAATCCCACGCGCCCACGCCAGGTGGCCCACTTCAACACGTTCCAGGAGAGCCACCCCGAAACCACGGACATCATCTTCCAGGGCACCTACGGCATCCGCGTTCCCGGAGACGGGTACGTGTACACGGCGACCGTTCCCCGGGGCCTCGTCATCCTCAACGAGCCCTGACGCCTTCCTTTCCGCGGTGGACTGGGAGCCACCCCATGGCCCGGCCCGTGTCAGTCCCGTCGTGTACTTCGTTGCGCGGTCCTGAAAGGAGGACGCATGACGAAGCGCAGTATGAAGTGGGCGGGAGTGGTGGTCTCGGTACTGGTCGGGATGACCGCCTGGGCGGGCGCGAAGGTCAGCTACCATGTCGGTCTCAGCTTCGGCTCGAACGGCTCGGGTGCCGCGTCGGGTTCGCTGGGGACTGTGAGAAACAGCTCCAGCACGGTGGAACGCATTGGCTGTTCGCTGTTCTCGTATGGCGCCAACATCGGGGGCGGGGAGCTCGTCCACTGCTCCGCGACGGACATGAGCGGCACCTTCGTCAATTGCTATTCCAGAGACCCGACCCTCGTGAACGCGGTGCGGGGCCTCAATGGCGACTCGGAGCTCGAGTTCCAGTGGAACGCCGCGGGGGATTGCATGCTCATCCGTGTGACTGACAACTCGGCCGACGAGTCCAAGGTCCCCTGATTCCCGACGCTGGGAGGCGCCGTATCGCGCCTCCCAGCGGTGTGGAAGAGTCCACCGCCATGTCCACCCCGTTGAAGCTGCTGCTGGCAGCGCTGCTCGTCCTCGGGCCTCTCGCCGGATTCCTCCTGGGACGGTGGACGGCGCCCGCTCCGGGAGATGGCCCCGTGCTGCGCGAGCTCGCCCACCAGCGCGCGCTGCTCGAAGCACACCTCGCCCGAGACGCCCGTGCGCCCTCCGAGGTGCGCCATGCCGTTGCCGCGTCCGCGCTTTCCTCCGAGGACACGGCCCGACTGAAGACCGAGCTGGCCCAGGCGATTCGCGACGAGCTGGCCCTCCGGCCGGAAGAGAAGGCCCCCGACGCCGGCTCGCGAGCCCCGACGCCGGAGCCCTCCGCCCAGAGTCTCGCCGCGGTCCAGGAGAGCCAGCAGGTCATCGACAACGCCGCCCGCACCCGGCGCTGGACGAACGAGGACCGGCAGTCCCTGCGGCGTGCGCTTGGCGAGATGACGCCCGACCAGCGCGCGGAGGTCATGCGACGGCTGACCACCAGCCTCAACGGGAAGACCATCGACTTCCAGACCCAGGGCGCTCCGTTCTAGCGCTGGGGCGCTCGCACCGGCCCAGAACGCCAGCGCACCCGGCAGCGCGCGCATGTTGGGAAGGTCGCCCATCGGGCGCGGCTTCTTCCGCCGGTGCCTGGCGGTGGCCACGACCGACACGGCCCGGAGGTGTGCGCTCCGGGCCGTGGTCAGGCGCCGAGCGGGCGTCTCAGTCCAGGAGGTTCGCCAGTCCCGCGTACGTGTTGGGGCCGGGGATGCCGTCAATGGGCCCCGTGTAGCCGCCCCGGCTCGCCAGGGACTGGAGCACCTTGTACGTGTTCGTTCCGGGGACTCCGTCGATGGGGCCCGTGTACCCGGCGCCGCTCAGGAAGGTCTGGAGCCCCCGCCACGAGTTCACGCCCAGGGCGCCATCGGTGGGGCCCATGTACCCGCCCAGGCGGGCCACCCGCTGGAGCGCGGCGTACGAGTTCGTGCCCATGACGCCATCGATGGGGCCCGTATATCCAAACCCCCGCAGCACGGTCTGCACGCCCTTCCAGGAGTTGATGCCCAAGGCGCCGTCGATGGGGCCCGTGTAGCCGCCCTTCGCGGCGAAGCGCTGGAGCGCGGCGTACGAGTTGGTGCCCATGACGCCATCCACGGGCCCCGAGTAGCCGTAGCCGCCGAGGACCTGCTGGACGCCCTTCCAGGTGTTCGTGCCGGGGACGCCGTCCACCGCGCCGGTGTATCCGCCCGCGCGGGCAATCCGTTGCAGCGTCACCCCCTGGGCGTTGCTGATGGGCGGCACGGGGCCGGAAGAGCCGTCCAGGTAGGCCTGGATGCCGTTGTAGGTGTTGGGGCCGGGGATGCCGTCGATGGGGCCCGTGTAGCCACCGTCCTGGGCCAGGAGCTGCAATCCCTTGTAGGTGTTGATGCCGGGGACGCCGTCGGCGGGCCCGTCGTAGTACCCCAGCGTGCGCAGGACCTTCTGGACGCCAATCCAGGTGTTGGCGCCCGGGACGCCGTCGATGGGGCCTGTATAGCCGCCCCGGCGCGCCAGGTTCTGCAGGATGATTCCCTGCTGGACGGTGATGACGGGGTCCCCTCCGCCAGCGCTCCCTCCGGGGATGGCCGTCGGCGGCGGAGGCGTCGCGCCCGCGGGGGGCTGGGAGAGTCCGGCGAACGCGGACAGCTTCGCGACGTTCAGGTCCAGGGGAATGCCGTTCTGGTTGCCGGACGACGTGTACTGGTGGATTTCCCACGTCGGATACGCCGTACCAATGGTCGGGTTGCCCGGGGTGCCCGTGTAGTGGGCAATCCACAGCTTCGAGCCCACGGCCTGCGTCTGCGGCCAGGTGTTGGCCCGGAGCAGACTCGAGTAGGTGTACAGGAACGGTGCCTTCCCCAGGCGCGTCTTGACCGCCTGCATGAAGCTGGCGGTCATGGAGTCGTTCCAGAAGATGCCGTCGTCGATGGCCTCGTTGTCGAGCACCAGCAGGTCGCCCGGCCGATGGTCATACAGGTGGTCCATGAAGTACTGCGCGTCACCGGCGGGGTTGTACGAGCCCGCCATCCAGTAGTGCCCCACGATGAGCCCGGCCGCTCGAGCCCGGGCCACCTGCCGGGTGTAGTACGGCGCGACGTAGAGGGGAGAGACATTGGAGCCGCCGGCTTTGACAATCGCGAACTGGTAGCCGGCGCTTCGGATGGCGCTGAAGTCCAGGTCTCGCTGCGTCGTACCGACATCAATCCCATACACGCCGGTCATTCCCGACGGAGGAGGCGTCCCGGGGTCCTGGGCCAGCCAGTTGTTGAGGCCCGCATACGTGTACTGCCCCGGGAAGCCATCCACGGGGCCCGTGTACCCACCGAGCTGGGCGAGCCGCTGGACTCCCTTCCAGGTGTTCTCACCCGGGACGCCGTCGATGGGGCCGGAGTAGAAGCCCTTGCCCGAGATGACCGTCTGGACGCCCTTCCACGTGTTGACCCCGGGCACGCCGTCCACCACTCCCGTGTAGCCGCCGCGCTGGGCCACGCGCTGGAGGATCTTCCCTTCCTCGATGCTGATCTGGATTCCCCCGGTGCCGCCGTCGCCGGTGCCGAGCACGTGGCGGATGAGCGGCGCGGGGTCGCTGACATTCTCACCGAACGCGCAGCGGTCGGTGGTGCCTCGGGTCATGTGGAGGTGGGGCCCGGTCCACGCCGAGCCATGGTCATCTCCGTAGCCCGCCACGTAGGCGATGATGTCTCCCTGCTGGACGTACTCTCCCACCGAGAAGCGCGTGCGGATGACGTGGTCGTACGCGGAGAAGTCACCGGGCGCGGACTCCACCGCGATGGTGTGTCCCACGATGGAGGAGTACTGGACGCGGCGGACGATGCCCGAGCGGAGCGCGGGAATCGCCTGGCCGGCGCTCGCGGGGATGTCGAGCCCGCGGTGGCCCAGGGGGCCGTAGTAGGGGCCCGTGACTCCGAAGCGCGTCCCCCACCGTGACTCCGCGTAGAAGGCCTGCACGTTGGCCGGAGCGAGGGCCTGCTCCTCCCGGGTGACAGGCGCAGGGCTCCCGGCGCCCTCCGTGTCCATTCCTCCACAGGCGCTCAGGACCACGAGCCCCACCAGCAGCTTCACTTGGAAATGGGTCATCGAGTTACGATACCTTCTGGAAATCCCGTTTGCGCTCGGATTGATGCGGAAATCGCACTCCCAGACGCGCGAGCAGGGCTGACGCGGTTCCATCCAAGGCGATACATCATGAAACGACTCGCAGTGATTCCCTCCATGCTCCTGCTCCTGGCCTGCTCGGCCTGTGGCGTGGAGGCGCCCGAGACGCAGACCGACACCCTCGACACCCGAAGCGCGGCGCTGGCGACCGCCGCGTGGCGCGTCACCGGCAGCCTGCTGACCGCCCGCTCCGGCGACACGGCGACAGTGCTGCCCTCCGGACGGGTGCTCGTCGCGGGCGGCAGCAGCAGCTCGCCGACGGCGAACGCGGAGCTGTACGACGCGGTGACGGGCACCTGGACGGCCACTGGCGCGATGATGGCGTCCCGCTCGTCGCACACCGCCACCCTGCTCAACTCCGGGAAGGTGCTGGTGGCCAATGGCTATACGTGCTGCGTAGCCAATGGCTACCTGGCCACGGCGGAGCTGTATGACCCGGCCACGAATACCTGGACGGCGACTCCCGCCAGCCCGCTTGCACGCAGCGATGCCCGGGATGTCCTGCTCGCCTCGGGCAAGGTGCTCATCATCGGCGGTGTCGTCCCCGGCACGCCCATCGGCCCCACCGGCGCCGTGTACGCATATGACCCGGCCAGCAACGCGTGGTCGGCGGCCGCGGGCATGCTCACCGCCCGCCACCGGCACACGGCGACGCGGCTGCTGTCGGGCAAGGTCCTCGTGGCGGGCGGCACCAACTGGAGTGGCGTCAACCTGGCGACCACGGAGCTGTATGACCCGGCGACGAACACGTGGACCGCGGGCCCTTCGATGAATTCGGCACGCGCCTCCCACTCGGTGACGCTGCTGCCCTCGGGCAAGGTCCTGGTGGTGGGCGGCATGGGGGGCACCACCACCGAGCTCTATGACCCGGCGACCAACACCTGGTCCCATACCGGCAACATGGGGCAGTACCACCTGAGCCCCCGCACCGTCGTGCTGCCGTCAGGCAAGGTGTTCCTCGTCGACAGCGCGGGCGCGGCGGAAGTCTATGACCCGTCCAGCGGGACGTGGAGCGCCGCCCCCACCATGTCCACGACGGGCCACGGTGGCGCGGCCGTCGCACTGCTGCGCTCCGGGCAGGTGCTCGTCGCCGGCGGCTCCACGACCGCCGCGGAGCTGTATGACCCGGGCACCTTCGTGTGGAACGCCACCGGCTCGCTCAACACGGCCCGGTGCGGCCACACCGCCACGCACATGTCCTTCAACGTGCTCGTGGCGGGTGGGAGTGACGCCTCCGGTCCCCTCGCCAGCGCCGAGGTGTACGAGCCCTCCATCCGGTCGTGGCTGCCAGTCGGGGACATGACCGAGCCCCGCACGAACGCGGTCGCCGTCGCGCTGGACTACGGGAAGGTGCTCGTGATTGGCGGCAACGCCAACAGCAGCGTCACCACCGCGGAGGTGTTCACCCCGGGCCCCAACACCTGGACGGCCACCGGAAGCCTGCTCACCGCGCGGACCTCCTTCAAGGCGACCGTCCTCTCGTCGGGAAAGGTGCTCGTCACCGGCGGACGCTCCAATGGCGGCGTCTACGTGACGAGCACCGAGCTGTATGACCCGGCCACGGGCACGTGGTCCGCCACGGGCCACCTCGCCACGGGCCGCATCCAGCACTCCGCCTTCCGCTTGAGCGACGGCCGGGTGCTCGTCGCGGGCGGGTACAACCAGGTCTTCACGACGCTCAACCGGCTCGCGAGCGCGGAGCTGTACGACCCGAACACCGGGGGCTGGCAGACCACCACGAGCCTGGCCCAGGCGCGCAGCAACTTCACCCTGCAGTGGAGTCGCTCGGGTGGTCCGCTCGCCATCGGCGGGCTCATGGGAACCAGCTCGTACGTGGGGCAGGGCTCGCTGGCCACCGTGCAGCAGTTCGTGCCGGGCGCCAATGTCTGGGTCTCCGCGAGCGCTCTCGCCACCCCCCGGCATGACCACGCGACCGACGTCCTGTCGTTCGCGGGCATCCTGACCACCGGAGGCACCTGGAAGATTGGGAGCGCCAACGCCTCCAGCTTCCTGGCCAGCGCCGAGCTGTACGACTGGGACTTCCAGGTCTGGAGGCCCACGGCGAGCATGATGGCCGCGCGCTCCGGCCACACGCTCACCGCGATGCCCGGCGACGCGGCGCTGGCGGTGGGGTGCGTGAATGGCGCGCCGAGCCGCTTCGTGGAGGTGTACTCGCCGTGAGGTGAGACACCGCCGCATCGATGAGGCCGTCGCTTCGCATGGCCTGCGAAGCGACGGCCCCGGGCCCTGCCTCCCCGCGCCCGTCAGAGATGCCGCCGGAGGAAGCCGAGCGCCCTGTGCCAGACATCGTCCCAATCCTGCTGGCGCATCATGTGGTCCGACTCCGGGTGCTCGAAGTGCTCGACGTGTGAGCCCACCCCGGGATGCCACTCCCAGAGCGTCCGTGCGAAGTCGCGAGCCCGATGCGGCGGGACGACGCTGTCGCGGCCCGCGTTGAGCAGGAGCAGCGGGTTGCGCGCGCAGTCCCATGGACGGTGGACCGGCGCATGGCGCATCAGCTCGCGAATCTCCTCGGTGATGGGGCCCTCCCGGGGAGTCCAGTCTGGCGAGCCGAGGATGGACACGGTGGCCCGCACCCGCGAGTCCGCGGCCGCCACGGCCAGCGCCGTGTATGCCCCGAAGGAGATTCCCGCGAGGCCGATGGGCCCGTGGCCCTCGGAGACCACGTGGTCGATGACCCGCGAGACGTCGTGGGTCGCCTCACGGACGGCGTGGAGCACGCGGGCATGGGACTCGGAAGGACCGAGCCGCGCCAGCTCATCCAGCCACGCGTCGCGGCGGGCTCCATGGTGCGGAGCGTCCACCCCGACGGCGCTCAAGCCCCCGGTTGCGAGCGCGTTCAGCTCCCAGCGCTGCGCGTCCGCGCTCGCCCCGAGCCCGTGCAGGACGATGACCGCCGGCCCGGGCCTGGGCTCGTCGTGCATCTTGAGTACGGGGATGCGTCCATCCACGAAGAAGCGGTACTCGTCGGGCATGGAGGGAGTCTACAGGTCAGGCGTTCCTGTCTCGTGCCTCGATGCTCCCGGGGATGGCGACGGCGCCGTTCGGGGTCAGCGTCAGCCTCGAGAGGGCTTCACCCATCACCGTCCTCTCGCCGGAGCGCTGCGTCAGCGCGTTGGCGACGTCCGCGGGGTTCGTGGCCTTGGACAGCTCGAGGATGAGCGCGTCCTCCTTGCCGTTGGGGCTCCAGCTCCCGCCCGTCCGCTCCATCTGCTTGTCCACGAAGAAGCGGGCGCGCTCGGAGAGCTGGGTCAGCTGCTCCGGGGTGAATGACAGGTACACGTCGTTGTTCTTGTCGAACCGATGCTGGTCGACCTTGAAGGCATTGGCGTACACCTCTTCGGCGCCGCCCTCCATGCCCTTCAGGAACATCGAGAACTTCTGCTTCGAGTAGTCCTCGTTCCCCTGGGCGTCGGTGTGCCGCTCGAACTGGAGCTCGGTGCCGTCGCTCTTGTTGAACTCGATGAGGTTCTCCTTCGAGCCATCGGGGAAGGTCGTCTCGATGACGGAGGCATTGCTCTCGGGCGTCACCGTCAGGGACTTCTTGAAGGGCCCCAGGGCCGCCTCCAGCTCGGATTTCGCGCTGAGGTCTATCTTCTCTATCTTCGCCGCGCCCGAGACGCCCGCGCCGTCCTGGAAGGGCAGCTCACCCGAGGAGACGAACTTCGAGTAGGCGGCGCGTCCCTCGTCCGTGCCGAGGTCGAACTCGGCGGTGCGGAGCTTGTAGTGGCTCATCGACTCCGTCCCGGTGAGGGTGACGGACGCGTTCTCGACGCCGACGCTGAACGACACGCTGCTCTCGAACAGCTCCGAGGGCCCCGCGGTGACCTGGACCGTGTCCCCGTCGCGCTCGGTCTGGATGGACATGCCCTTGCCGCTCTTCTGCTCATCCCCCAGGCCCAGCTCCGCCTTGAGCAGCTCGATGCTGGCCTCGGAGGACCGGCCCTTGAACTGGGAGGACTCCATCGTCACCGAGCACTGGTCCGGCACCGTCTCCGGCTTGAGCGGGTGGGGCGGCGGAATCTCGCCCCGCTTGAGCCGCTCGAAGTCCGCGTCCGTCATCTTCACCTCGTACGTCTGGGACGTGCCCGTCGAGACGCCCGCCCCGACGCTCACCTTCTTCAGGTCGACCGAGCCGGAGGCAGAGGCCTCCGTCTCGGCGGTGAGCTTCACCGTCGTGAAGCCGTCCTTCTTCACCACTTCCTTCTCGAGCGAGGCGCTGAGCTCCACGGAGACCGGGGTGTTCTGCCCCGGGACTGCCACCGAGAAGGGCTCGGTGGTGGCGGCGTTGGGGGCCTGCTCGGGAACGGCCGGGTCCGCGACCATCATCCGTTGGAGCTCGGGGGACAGCTTCGCGTCGGCCAGGGCCCGGGCGCGCTCGGGGGAGCCCGGCTCGGTGGCGAACACCTTCGCAGCGGCCGTTCCCGACATCGAGCCGGCCTCGCGGTAGTGCGGCTGCTCCTTGAGGTACGCCTGCATGGTGTCGTAGCTCCTGCCGCTGCTCGGGTCGAGCACGCGCTCGCCCTGGCGCACCACGACGTGGCCCGCCTGGCCCTCGGCGCCTCCCCGTGAGTCCGCGAGGAACACCAGCTCCGAGCGGCCCCGCAGCGCGGGAGAGCTCTTGCTCACCCAGTCCGCGGCCTTGTCGAGGCAGTTGACGCTCCCATCTCGCGTGTCCTCGGTGAGCAGCGACGACGCGGGCGCGGCCTGGCCCTCCAGCCGCACCGCGTTCTTCGGGGCCGCCGGCTCGAAGGAGGACTGTCCTCGGGGGGCCGCGCCGCGCTGGCTCGCGGCGGCCTGTCGCGCGGCGGCCTCCGCTGCCTGCCGTGCCGCTTCCGCCGCACGCCGGGCCATCTCCGCCGCTGCTCGACGTGCCGCCTCTGCTGCGCCTCCATCTCCAATGCGTCCTGCACCCATGGCATCTCCTCCGCGAAAGCGTGGTTCCTGAAAAGGGGAGGTGGCTTGCGGAATCGCGTCCCAGGTTTCTGGAGGAGTCCCGGGACGCAGGCGTGTCGGCGCATGGCCCGCGGGGGGGCGTCCAGGGGCGCGGGGACAGGGCCGGCCAGGTCGCACCGCCCGGCGCACTCCGCCTCACGGCTGGAGTGGTAGCGGCAGGTCGTCCCAGAAAGTGTAATGATTCCAGACTCTTGGAACTCCGGTCACGCCTTGCCCGCGCTGATCGCAGAAAGGGGCCCGGCTGACGCAACTCCCGCTCGCGGGGTGCGATAATCCAGGCAGGTTTCATCCCATCTTTTTCGTGAGGCCCCCCCATGGGTTTCCCCGACATCAAGAAGACCTTCAACACCGTCCGCACCAACGTCCAGAAGACCGTCCAGGACGTGCAGAAGACGGTCCAGGACAACAAGAGCCTCATCTCGGGCGCCACCGCGGTCGCCACCAAGGCCTCGAAGGCCATCGGCTTCAGCAAGGACGCCTTCCAGCAGATCAAGAACATCAAGCAGGGCGCCGAGGGTCTGCTCGGGAAGACGAACCTGGAGTTCATCCGCAACCCCACCTACGCCCAGGGGTTCAAGGGCCTCTCCAAGCTCGGCGCGAACATGGGCGCCGCCATGCGCTACGCGGGCATCCCCGGTGCGGTGATGGCGGGCGCCACGGCCGTCAAGGACATCCGCCAGGCCATCCGCACGGGCAGCAAGGACGACATCATCTCGGCCACGCGCTCCACCCTGGACGCGACCAGGGCCGGCATCAACGCCGCGACGGGCGGCATCGTCGGCGGCAAGGTGATGGGCGGCGTGCTCGGCGGCTCCATCTTCAAGGGCAAGCTGGACGCCGCGAAGACGGCCGTCGACGCCTTCAAGAAGGCGCTCCCGAACGCCAGCGACGACGTGCTCAAGGCCGTCAAGGGCGCCGCCACCAAGGGCATCTTCGAGGCCGGCACGGCGAAGACCGTGGGCCGCGCCGTCAGCGCCGCCGCGGGCGACGCCGCGAAGGCGGGCAGCACCCTGGCCAAGGGCATCCTGGGCAGCGGCACGCGCTCGGCCGCCAAGGCCGCACTGGCCACGGTCGGCCGCGAGGCCGGTGAGGCCGCCGTCAAGGCGGGCGCGAAGGCCGCCGCGGGCACCGCCGCCAAGACGCTGGGCCGGTTCGCTCCGGGCGTCAACGTGGCCATCGCGGCCGTCGACGTGGCCAACGCGGGCGCGACGCTGATGGACAAGAACGCGAGCACGGGCAAGAAGGTGACGTCGGTCATCACCGCCGTGGGCTCCATCGCCGCGGCCACCAACATCCCCATCGTCAGCCAGGTGGGCGCCGCGGTCTCCACGGTGTCCAGCATCGTGGGCGCCTTCTTCTAGAGAAGCGGCCAACCTTTCGTGGTTTGTCAGAGCGGCTCGGCTGGACTATGCCTAGGTCCATGCCGAGCCGTCGCTTTTCTCCCCATTGGCGCGGACGCTGGCAGGCCTATCTCCCGGGAGCATTCGTGAGCAGCAATCAAGGGACTCAAGGACCAGGTCGCGGTGTCGAGCGCCTGCTGAAGATGAGCCCGGTGGTGAGCACCGCCTCCGCCGAGGCCCTCAAGCTTCCCAGCGTGCAGGCTCCCTCCCTGGAGGGAATCGCCGTGCGCGTTCCCACCCCGGACGACCTCACCGAGGAAGACCTGCTGCGCGCCTTCCACGAGAAGCGCCGGGCCGTGGCCACATCGCGCGAGCGTCAGCCGGGCGAGTCGCTGGAGCTGGGGGACGACGTCCAGCTGAACATCGTGGGCTACTGCGATGGGAAGCTCATTCCCTTCTCCTCGCGCTTCGGCATGACGACGGAGCTGGCGCCCATCGAGGCGCTGCCCGGGTTCTGCGAGGCCGTGGCGGAGGGTGGCAAGGTGGGCGAGTCCATGCAGATTGCCCTCGAGCTGCCGGAGACCTACCCGGTGGAGCCCCTCCAGGGGAAGCCGGCGCGCTTCCTGGTGGACATCGTGGCCGCCCGCCAGGTGACGATGCTGCCAGACAACTCCCCCGAGTTCCTGGAGAAGCTCGGGATGGGCAGCACCCTGGAAGAGGTCATGGACAACCTCCGCGAGGAGCTGGAGGACGAGCTCTCGGGGCAGCTCTGGGTGCAGGCCCAGGACATGGTGCTGGACGAGGTGGCCCGGCGCGCTCCGGTGGAGCTGCCGCGGGCGCTGGTGGACGAGGAGCTCCGCCGCCGCTGGGTCCAGGCCGAGGGCAAGGCCATGGTCGAGTACCAGTTCGACGTCGAGGAGCAGCAGGAGGCGCTCCAGGGCTGGCTCACGGACCCCACCACGCGCGCGGACGCCGAGCGCCGGCTGCACATCGGCATCGTGCTGAAGGCCATCACCGAGTCCGAGAAGCTTCAGCTCACCCCGGAGAAGCTCGAGAAGCTGATTCGCGACCACATGGAGCCCTTCGGGTTCAGCGCGGAGGAGGTCCACGCCGCCCTGCGCGAGTCGCCGGAGACGACCCGGCGCCTGACCGAGCTGGCCTGGTACCTGCTCGCCGTGGAGCACGTCATGAACAAGGCGAAGGTCACCTTCGAGGGCGCGGAGCAGGGCTGAGGCGCTTCGCCGTCAGCTCTCGCTGAACCACAGCCCCAGGCCGCCCAGAAGGCCCATGCCCAGGAATAGCGCCGCCAGCGTCCACGTCTGGCGGCGCGACCACTTGAGCAGCTCGCCGTACCGGTAGCCACACACCAGCACGAGGCCGGCGAGCCCCAGGCAGATGGACACGGGCCCCAGGGCGACCAGCGCCCTGCGGGCCGTCCCGCTCACGTCCAGGACGGCCAGCAGCAGCAACGGCCCGAAGCCGATGACGAGCAGGACGAGCACGAGCCCGAGGCCCTTCAACGTCTCGGGGTTGGACAGCTCCATGAAGTCCAGGAACTGCTGCCACCAGGAGCGGGGCGCCATGGAACGTCTTCTAGTGCAGCCCGGTGCCCATTTGAAGCAGGCGCCGACGATGCGCGTATCGGGCGACGGGAAGCCGACGTCGTCCGAGGCTCATCCCGCGTGCGCTCGTCGGGGTGGGTCGGCGCGGGAAGGTCCGCGAGCACCTCGGCGCTGGCGGCCTTGCTGGTCCGCCTGTTGCCGGGTGCGCGTACCATGCGAGGCTGAAGGGGTCCTCGCCAAGGAGTGTGCATGGTGGCCCGCCCTCATTTCCAAGCTCTCGTGCTGTCGCTGGCACTGGTGTCCACGGCCCCGGCCCACGCGGCGGCACCCGGGCCCGAGGCCGGAGCGGTCACCCGCGCCTTCAAGGAACTCGAGCGCATGTGCCGCGCTGACAAGGGCGCCCTGTGGGGCGACTCCCTCTGCGCGCCCTTGATGGTGGTGGACGCGCAGAGCCGGCGCTTCATCGTGAGCGAGGCGCCGAAAGAGGGAAGGTACCCGGGTCCCCCCTTCACCGGAGAGCTGCCGTCAGACGTGACGGTCGCCAACACCGCCACGGATTGGGCGGGCACGCTCTGGGTGCAGCTGCTCTGGCCCCTGCCGGAGGACCCGACGGCCCTGCGAGTGATGCTCGCGCACGAGGCCTTCCACCACCTGCAGCGCCGCAAGGGGCTCACCACGGGAGACAAGCCCAATGCGCACCTCGAGTCCGCCCGGGGCCGGACCCTCCTGCAGCTCGAATGGCGGGCGCTCGCGCGGGCGCTGGAGTCGCGCGGCGCCACACGCCGCGCCGCCGTGCAGGATGCACTCGGCTTCCGCTCGGCCCGCCGCGCCCTCTTCCCGAAGGCCACGGAAGAGGAGCGCGCGCTCGAGCAGAACGAGGGCCTCGCCGAGTACACCGGTGTGCGACTGGGGGCCCCGAAGGCCGCCGCGCGCCTGGCGCTCGTGAAGAAGGCGCTCGCGGAGACCTCCGGGCAGCCCACCCTGGTGCGCTCCTTCGTGCAGGCCTCCGGCCCCGCGTACGGGCTGCTCCTCGACGACGCGGCCGGCGCGCGCTGGCGACGCGAGGCCCTGGAGCGGGCCGACCTGGGCGAGCTCCTGGCCCGCGCGCTGTCCCTGGACACGAAGCCTCCGTCGGAGGAGCTGCTCGCGAGTCGCGGCAAGGCCTACGGTGCGCCGGAGCTGGAGCTGCGCGAGGCCGAGCGCGAGCGCGCGGCCCAGGCCCGGCTCGCGACGTTGCGCCAGCGCTTCGTGGAAGGGCCGGTGTTGCGGCTGCCATTCGAGCGCATGCGCATCCAGTTCAAGCCCGGGGAGCTGGTGCCCATCGACGGTGTGGGCACGGTGTACCCGAGCGGGCGCATCGTGGACGCGTGGGGAAGCCTGACGGTGAGTGCGGGCGTGCTGGTGGATGAGCAGTGGAAGAGCGCCACGGTGCCACTCCCCCTGGAGACCCGCGGCCACACGCTCTCCGGGGACGGCTGGGAGCTGGAGCTGGCCCCCGGGTGGGAGCAGGTGCCTGGAGCACGCACGGGCGATGTCACCGTGCGCAAGCCTCCGGGGTGAGGCAGAGGGGACGCTGGCCGTCCACGGGAAGGCCTGAGATAAGGGGCGCCTCCATGACCTCCACCGTGGCCGCCCCGCCTGCCGCAACGAGCGCGCTCCGCCTCCCGGGTTACCGGACGTTCCTCATCACGTTCATGTTGGCGATGATGGCCGACAACATCGAGCACGTGATCAGCTACTGGGTCGCGTTCCAGAAGTTCCACTCGCCGGCGCTGGGTGGGTTCGCGGTGGTGTCCCACTGGCTGCCCTTCCTGATGTTCTCGGTGCCGGTGGGCGCGCTCAATGACCGGTTCGACTCCAGGCGCCTCATCCAGGCCGGCATGGTGCTCTTCATCGCCGCCTCCCTGGGGTGGGGATACTTCTTCGTTACGGACTCCCTGCAGATGTGGCACGCGATGGTGCTCCTCACGCTCCACGGCTGCGCGGGGGTGCTCTGGAGTACCTCCAGTCAGATGTTGCTCTACGACATCGTGGGCCCCGGCTCCCTGGCCAGCGCGGTGCGCCTGAACGCGACGGCCCGCTACCTCGGCGTCCTGGTGGGCCCCGGTGTGGGCAGCATCATCATGCGGACGCTCGGGCCGACCCGGGCCATCTTCGTCAACACGCTGTTCTATCTGCCCCTCCTGCTCTGGTTGGTGAGCGCACCCTACGGCCGGCACTTCCGCGCAACGACGACAGGCCCCAAGCGTGCCGTCCGGGGCTTCGCCGACATCGTCCACACCCTCCGTGACGTGCGAGGGATGCCCGTGGTCGCGCCCATGGTGTTGCTGGCGGGGGCCGCCTCGTTCTTCATTGGCAACAGCTACCAGGCGCAGATGCCGGGCTTCGCCACGGAGCTGGGCCATGGAGACCCCGGCCTGGCCTATACGCTCCTGCTGGGCGCGGATGCGGCCGGTGCGCTGCTCGCCGGCGTCCTGCTCGAGACGCGCGGGACCTGGCTGCCGACGACGGCTGCTTCCGCGTTGAAGATGGCGTTCCTGTGGGGATGCTCGCTCTTCGCGTTCTCGTTCATGAGCTGGTATCCGGCGGCCATCTGCGTGCTGTTCGTGGCCGGGTTCCTCGAGCTCTCCTTCAGCAGCATGACCCAGGCCATCGTGCAGCTGAATGCGCCGGACACCATCCGGGGCCGCGTCCTGGGCCTCTTCAGCATGTCGGCCCTGGGCCTGCGGGCCTTCAGCGGCGTGACGGTGGGGCTCCTGGGAAGCGTGACGAACATCCACGTCTCGCTCGCCCTGTCCGCCCTGGCCTTCGTGGGGGTGGCGGGCGTGCTGCTGCTCCGCCAACCCCGGAAGGCCGCATAGTCGCGGAGGGCTTCAGCTCCGCGGCGCCTCGTCCGTGGGCGCCTCACCGAAGCGTCCCGCCTCGAAGTCGTGGATGGCCTGGAGGATTTCGCGCTCGGTGTTCATGACGAAGGGCCCCACATGGACGATGGGCTCACGGATGGGCTCCCCCGCGAGGACGATGAGGTGCGCGTCCTCCTCGGCGCGCAGGGAGAGCTGCTCACCCTCGTTGGCGAAGACGGCGAGAGCCCCTGGGGCGAGCGAGTCACCGTCGGTCGAGACCCGGCCACCGGCGACGAGCACCAGGGCATTGTGATGTGAGGGCACGGGTACCTCGAGCGACGTGCCCGCGGTGAGCTTCACGTCGAGCAAGGTCATGGGCGTGAAGGTCCGCGCGGGCCCCCGGGCGTTTCCATATTCCCCGGCGATGACTCGCACCGTGCTGGGGTTGTTCTCTCCTCCGACCGGGACGACGGGAATCTGGTCCTTGGTGATGGGCTGGTAGCCCGGCGGGTCCATCTTCCTCGCGCGGGGAAGGTTGACCCAGAGCTGCAGCATGTGGAACGCGCCTCCGCGACGCGAGAAGCCCTGCTCTTGGAACTCCTCGTGGAGGATGCCGGACGCGGCCGTCATCCACTGCACGTCGCCAGGCCCGATGACGCCCGCATGGCCCGCGGTGTCCCGGTGCGCGACGAACCCCTCGAACGCCAGGGTGACTGTCTCGAAGCCCCGGTGTGGGTGCCAGCCGACGCCGCGCTGACCTTCGGCCAGCGCCGGGTAGTCATTGCGAGGATGGTAGTCGAGCAACAGGAAGGGACTGACCCGCTCCTGCGAGAGGCTCCTGCTCGGGACGAGGGTACTCACCCGGAAGCCGTCACCGACCCAGTGGAGCGGACCTCCGCCATGGACGCTCTCGAGCGGACGGGCGCGGGGAAGCGGGCGGGAAGAAGTGGAAGGGGAAGTGGCATGCGTCGCGGTCGTCATGACAACAAGCTAAGAGCGCGAGCCCCGTCGCCAATCCACCGGGGGCGTGATGGTTGTCATCACCTCGTGTGAGGGTGGGTGGCGCCCAGCGCCTCCAGGCAGAGGCTGGTGAGTCGCTGGGAGGCCCACGCCGCCACGGGCCCGAGCGGCGAGCCCTTGCGACGAACGAGGGCGAGCGAATGTCGCGGGGGTGGCCCGCCCTCCCAGGCCGCGAGCCGCAGCTCCACGAGCCGCCCCGCCGCGAGGTCCTCACGCACGAGGTGCTCGGGCTCGTGGCCCCAGCCCAGCCCGCCCACGATGAGCGCATGCTTGGTCATCAGGTCGGCGACCCGCCACGTCCGCGTCGAGAAGACCCCCCGGTCCGAGGAGCCGGGCTGGCCCGCCGGAGTGCGCTCGGTGAGGACGACCTGCACGGCGGAGGCGAGTCGCTCCTCCGTGATGATGACGTCCTTTCCCGCCGCCAGGGGATGTGACGGCGCGGCGACGGGAATCATCCGCAGGTGGGCCATGGGGCGCTGCTCCAGCCCCGAGAGGTCCAGGTCCGCCCCCGCGATGCCGAGCGTGGCCCGCCGCTCCCGCACGAGCGCGGTCACCGCCGCGAGGAACTCGATTTCGAGCGCCAGCTCCACGCCGGGGTGTTCCTCGGCGAGCTCGCGGATGAAGGTCAGCAGCGCGCTCGTCGGAAACATGGCGTCGACGGCGAGCGAGAGCTTCGTCTCCGCTCCGCTCTTGATGCGGCCAATCAACGTCTGGAAGACGGCGAGGTCCTCGTGAAGCCGCTCCGCCGCGGCGACGACGGCTTCGCCCTTCGCGGTCAGCCGGGGGACCCGGCCGCTCCTGTCGAAGAGGCGCAGGCCGAGCTGCTTCTCGAGCCGCTTCATCGCCTGGCTGACCGCGGGCTGCCCCTGGCCGAGCCGGCGGGCCGCGGCGGTGAAGCTTCCCTCCTCGGCGACCGCACGGAGCGTCCGGAGCTGTTCGATGGTGACGCTTTCGAGCACCCACGAAGTGCATCACATCGGGGACGCGGGCGCACGCTCGCTCCATGCAAGCGCGCCGGGCGGCTCACTTCTCCAGGTCATTCAGGATGCGGCCGATGGGCGTGGGCTCGCCGCGCAGCTTCTGGAAGAAGTTGCGGTTGTCCGAGCCCGCGTCGTAGTTGCCCAGGTTGACGTCGTTCTGGTTCCCGGTGGGGCGCATGCCCGAGTAGTCCTGGCGCTGCGGCAGCCCATGCTCCGCGCGAAGCTTGTTCTCGCTGGGCGCCCAGCCCGCGGGCGTATGCGGCGTGGGGCGCAAGCCCACCGTCTCGAACTCCTCCGTCAGCCGCAGGCGCGTCTCGAGCGTGTTCTTCATGTCGGCCGAGTGCGACGGGAAGCGCTGGAACACGTCCGCGTTGTCGTGCTTGCTGACGGCCAGGGGGCTCACCTGGAGGCCGTTGGCCGCGCGCCAGGCGTGGACGGACTCATGGCCCAGGCTGTTGAAGCGCGGCCCCGCATCCTGCTCGTTGTACTTGATGTTGCTGGGCCGGCCCGCGCCGGGCTGGCCGTCGTTGCGGTACGCCGGGCGCAGCGAGTCGTAGGTGCCCTCGTGGCGGGGCGCATGGGACATGGGCATGCGCGCGTCGTTGCGGCCCGAGGAGATGTCGGCCACCGTCACCGGCTTGTAGGGCGTGCCCGTCGCGCCGGGGTTCACCGCCTGCGTGCGGCCGTTGAGCTCCGTCATCAGCCGGCGTCCCTCGGGCTTGCTCATCAGCGTGTGCGTGGAGTTGCGCACGTCCGACGTGAAGTCAGCGAAGCCCGCGCCCGACTGGCCGCTGTCGCGGCGCGTCCGGATGCCCGGCAGGTCCGGGTGCGCCACGCCATGGTCCGCCGGCTTGAGCTGGCTCTTTCCCGCCTGGAGCTCGCCGGGCGTGGGCCGCGGGGCGCTGGGCTTCTTCGGGGCGCTGGCCGCGTCCGGCTTCGCGGAGGCGCCAGGGCTCGGGGAGCGCGAGGCGGACGGCGTGGACGGAGAGGACTTGGGGAGGGAGAGGGACGGCTTCGAGCGGAGCTTCATGGGGAGCCTCTGGGGTCGGAGGTGAGCGACGCTCCGACACCAGAGCATCTCCCGTGCCGGCTGGAGCGCGCCGGGCCTCCCGCGCGGACTCCCCATGATTCCAGGAGGTTCCACGGGTGCCCGGGAGGGCTCCAGGCCGGGCGACTGGTAACTGCGCCTACCGGCTGGTCACTGGAGTTACCAGCCGCCGGGCCAGCGCGCGCTTCGTCGCAGGTGTGCTGCCACGCCCGCCGCACGGGGTCCGCCCCGGCGGTGCCTTCCCGGTGCTTCGGCTGCAAATTCAAGCCGAGAACCTCCGCGCGAGGGCCCCATGTCAGGCCAGCAGCTCGAAGACATCCATGCGGAAGTGCTCGAGGTCCAGCGGTATGTCACGGGCTTCGTCGAGGCGAACCTCGGTGCGCTCGCGGCCGTGCAGCCCGGCTACCGCGCGAGCGCGGAGAACCTGCTCGCCTACGTGGCACTGAGGCAGCTCGAGCTGCGCCGGCTCCAGCTGGAGCTGAGCGAGGTGGGGCTCTCCTCCCTGGGACGCAGCGAGGGCTCCGTCCTCTCCAGCCTCCACGAGCTCCTCCAGCGCATCGAGGACTCCCTCGCGCGCGGCGCTCCGCGGCCCGCCGGCCCCCCGCTCATCCCCTCACCCGCGGGGCTGCGCCGCGCCGAAGCCGAGCGGCTCCTGCACCAGCACACGGAAGCGCTCCTGGGCCCCCGGCCCCGGGAGCGCCACGTGTACATCATGGTGACGGCCCGGGACGCGGAGCCGCCCTCGGAGGAGGAGTGCGCCGCCCTGCTCGGGGCGGGGATGAACGTCCTGCGCATCAACAGCGCCCACGGAAGTCCCGGCGTGTGGCGCCGCACGGCCGAGGTGGTGCGCCGGGTCGCCCGCCGCATGGAGCGCCCGGTGCGCGTCCTCGTGGACCTCGAGGGGCCGAAGATTCGCACCACGCACGTCTCCCCGGGCCCGGCCGTCCTCCGGTATCGCCCGCGCAAGGACGCGCTGGGGCGCGTGGTCGGCGCGCTGCGCATCCCCGTGCTCGGCGCCACCGCCTCCGGCCCGCCCGCTCCGGAGACGGAGCCCGTTGCGCTCCGCGTGCCCGACGGCTGGCTGGACGGCTTGCGTGTCGGAGACACCGTGCAGACCCGGGACAGCCGCCAGCGGGAGCGGTCCTTGCGCATCACCGAGGTGGGCCCCCACATGGCCTTCGCCGAGCTCGACCGGACGTGCTACCTGACGCCCCGGACCGAGCTCGTCTGGATGCGGGGGGCCGAGGAGCAGGGCCGGGCCTTCCCCAGCGCCATCCCCCAGCGCCCCGGCTACGTCGAGCTGTCCGTCGGAGACCGCTTCCAGCTGTGGCTGGAGGCCGTGGAAGGTCGGCCCGGGGTGCGCGAGCCTCCCGACGCAACCGGGTGGCACGTCCCGCCCAGGCTCGGCCTGGACATGCCGGACGTCACGCTGCGGCTCAAGCCAGGACAGCGCGTGCTCCTGGACGACGGCAAGCTGGAGGCGGTGGTCGAGGAGGTCGAGGCGCGCCATGCGACCGCACGGGTGGTGAGAACGCTCAAGGAGCGCGTCAAGCTCCGGGCGGAGAAGGGCGTCAACTTCCCGGACAGCGACCTGCGCGCGCGCATCGTCTCGCGCAAGGACCTGGAGGTGCTCCCGGGCGTGCTGGAGTTCGCGGACGTCCTGGGCGTGTCATTCATCCGCACCCCGAGCGACCTGCGAGAAGCCATCGCCGCCATTCGCGCGGCCGCGGGGCCGCGCGTGCCGGGAATCATGGTCAAGCTGGAGACGGCGCGCGCGCTGCAAGCGCTTCCCGGGCTGCTGCTGGATGCCATGCGGCACACCCCCGTCGGCCTCATGATTGCGCGGGGCGACCTAGCCGTCGAAATCGGCTTCGAGCGCCTGGCGGAGCTCCAGCAGGAAATCATGTGGTTCGCCGAGGCCGCGCACCTGCCCGTCGTCTGGGCCACGCAGGTCCTCGATACCCTGGCACGGACCGGCATTCCTTCCCGCGCGGAGATTACGGACGCCTCCATGTCGGTCCAGGCGGAGTGCGTCATGCTCAACAAGGGCGCGTACGTGGTGGACGCCTGTCGGACGCTGGATGCGATTCTGCGGAAGATGGAGCAACACCAGCTCAAGAAGCGGAACCTCTTCCGCCCCCTGAGGATTTCACTCCTGATGGGCCCACCCCCGAGCCCCTGAGTGACGGGGGCCGCTCAGGGATACCAGCGCGGGCCGCCATACCAGCCGGTGGAGGTGCCCACGGAGACTCCGCCCCAGGGCGCGGGCACCGCGACGCCGAAGCCCACGCCGACCTGGGCATTCGCACAGCCGGAGGTCATCAGGGCGCCGCCGAGCAGCATGAGCCACGCGGCGAGACGGAAGGACTTGCGCAGCGACATGGGGCGTTCTCCTCGAAAGGCAATCACTTGGAGGCCGCCGGCGCTCCGGTGTCCTCGAACGGGAACTTCTGCAGGGCGAGCACCGCCCCGCTCGGGTCGGCGATGAGCGCGAGCGTGCCGCCCCGCACCTCGGGCCGCGGCGCCATCACCACGCGGCCGCCGAGCTCCTCCACCCGCGCGGCGACCGCCGCCGGGTCATCCACCCGGACGTACGTGAGCCAGTTGGGCTTCACGCGCTCCACGGGCTTGCGCAGGATGCCGGCGCGGGGTTGCTCACCTCCCTTGAGGACGTAGTAGAGGCCGCCGCGCTGGTTGCGCTCCTCCACCGCGTAGCCGAGCAGTCCCTTGTAGAAGTCCACGGCCGCGACGGCGTCATCGGCCAGGTACTCCATCCACAGAATCTGCCCCGCCGTGGGCAGGCCCATGTCCGCCGGGTCCCCGGGCTCCGAGCGCACGAAGCCCACCGGTGCCCCCTGCGGGTCCGTCACCACCGCGGCCCTGCCGATGTTCTGCACGTCCTCCGGCCCCACCAGGGCCTTGCCGCCGCTCGCGCGGACCTGGCTCACCGCGCGGTCCACGTCGGGCACGGAGAGGTAGCCCAGCCACTGCGAGTACTCGTCCTTGCCCACGCCGGTGGGCTGGACGATGCCGCCGATGAAGCGCCCCTCCGCCTTGATGAGCGAGTAGGGACGCTTGCTGCCCGCCACGTCCTGGAACTCCCAGCCGAGCAGCTGGCTGTAGAAGCGTTTGACGGCGGCGGGGTTGTCCGTCACGAGGTCATGCCAGACGAACTTCCCGTAGAGCGGCTTCGGGGAGAGCACGAGGCCGCCCTCCCGGGACGCGCTGGCGGGTGCGGTGGTGGTGGTGGCGGTGGCGACACAGCCGGCCGCGGCGGAGAGGACGCCGCCCAGCGCGCACAGTCCCAGCACCAGCAGCACTCCACCGCGAAGCCGGGCCTTGCCAGGCGATTCCATCATTGCTCCTCCTCCGCGGTCCGAGTCACTCGGGGCGGGCAGCCGGCGGGGCTCACGAGGTGGGAAGCGGGATGCGGCCGGGCAGTCCCCAAGGTATGGGGCGAGGGAGCACGCGGAGCAAGTCGCGCAGCCTCCGGTACGAGCGCCATGTCCGCCCTGGACAGCGCCCTGCGCCTCCAGGGTCGGGCGCCGGGCCCGGAGGCCTCGCGGAACACGCGCGAGCCGGGCACCGACATGCCTGGTGGGCTGGAAGGGGACGCCCATGGCCGCCGGGCGTCCACCTCCCGTCGCGCGCACCTTCAGTAGCGGATGCCGAAGTTGACCGGGAGGTACTGGCCGTCGGCATTGCGCGAGGTGCCGTCCGGCAGGTCGAAGCTCGGGCCGAAGATGTAGTGGTAGCGGCCCTCCAGGTAGAGGCGGAGGTCCCCGTAGATTTTCAGGGTGACACCGACGCCGGCGCTGAGACCGAAGTCCGTGCTGCTGCGAGAGCCGAGAATCTCCGACACCGGCACCACGCTCGTGCTGCAGTAGTACAGCCATGGGTCGCAGTACGGGACGGCCGCGACGCCGGCCAGCTGCGTCAGCTCCACCTTGCGGTAGTACAGGCCCGGCCCGCCGATGAAGTAGAAGCCGATGGCGCTGCGGGGAATCACATTCCAGACGGCGTTGAGGTTGCCGTACTGCATGTAGTGATTGCCGTCGACGCCAGTCCCCGTGAGCACGTCGGCCTGGATGTCATGGGCGCTGTAGTAGTACTCGCCCATGACGCCCAGGTTCCTCGTGAACTGGAAGCCGGCGCCCAGCTGGAAGCCGCCACCCGTCTTGAAGCGGTCCCCCGCGTCGGAGATGGGGAAGGAGGCGCCGCCGCCCGCGTTGAACATGAAGTGCCGCACGGGGCCTTCACTCGCCTGTGTTTCGAAGCCCACCATGGCCGCGTCCGAGCCGGACGTCGTCTGGGCCGACGCGCCCCGAGGCACGGTGAGTGCCAGCAGGGCGAGGGGAAGCAAGGTATGCAACCGCATGAAAACCTCCTTGTGACACCGGACTGCGTGGTGCTGGGAGCGTGGGGACGGGCCGCCTGTCCGCACACCGCCCCTCCAGGGAGGGCCGGGCAGGGGGGCGTGAGTCCAACCCCGGCCCGGCGTCTGTTGTCATGTCATTGCATCTGGATTCCCGTGGCGAAGGCGTCAGGCGTGCAACGCGCCCGCCGGCCACCGGGGAGGGGCGGGCGGGCGCGCGCTCACTTCTCCTCCTTGGGCGGGAAGCGCGACAGCATCTCGTCCACGGCCTCGCCGAGGCGCTGCTGGGTGCGTGAAGCGGACGGGTTCTCGTCCACCTCCGCCTGGGCCGTGCCGCGCCAGACGAGCTTGTTCGCCTTCGCGTCCACCATGTCGAGGATGATGGTGCCCTGCTCGTACTCGTAGACGTGGGTGTACGGCATCCCGACGCCCCCGTAGTAGGGGTTCCAATACGGGTCCCAGCCGTAGCCGTAGTAGGAATTCACCGTCGAGACGTCCACCTTCGAGTCGATGGCGCCCTGCCACCCGATGCGGAAGTCTGGATTGGCGTTCGCCTCCACCAGCTTGTAGCCGCGTCCCTGCAGCCGCTGGTCCACCGCCTGCCGGATGTAGGAATCGATGATGTCGTTGTAGACGCGTGGGTCCTTGCCCTCGGGCTGCGGCAGCCATGCATAGGTGCGGAAGCTCTCGAGCTGCGGCACGGCCTTGGGGTCATAGTGGGTGTTGACCTCGATGCCCGCGCAGGCGGCGAGCATCAGGCCCAGCAGGAACGGAGCGATACGAAGCGGCAGCCGCATGGGCGTCTCCTATGGGGTTTGCGCCGAGGCGCGCGCCGTCGGCCTCCTGACATTGCGCGCGGCACGGCAAGGGTGCCGAGTCCCGCCCGCCCGTCGGCCCCCGACGGAAGTCCGGGGGAAGGCAGCCTCCGGGCCTCTGCTTCGCGCACCCTGGCCCCCGCTCCCGTGGGCGAGGCGTGCCTCAGGCCAGGGGCGCAGGGCTCTCGCGGCGCCGGCAGCGCGTGCGGGCGCGGGACCGCTCCGTCGCGGGCAGGCGCACGGCCACGCCACCGTCCCCAGGGCTATTCAATCCCTTCACCCACATGCACAGCGTTTGGCACATGACCTCCAAGACATCGGTACGCCCCGCAGGGACCCCCTATCCCCCCATCTCCGATTACGCCTTCCTGAGCGACTGCCACTCGATAGGCATGGTTGCACGCGACGGGACGCTGGAATGGATGTGTTTCCACCGCTTCGACAGCAACCCCGTCTTCGCCTGCATGCTGGACCGCGAGAAGGGCGGCTTCTTCCGCATTGCTCCCGTGGCCCCTTCCACCATCACCCGGCGCTACCTGCCGGATACGAATGTCCTGGAGACGCGCTTCACCACCGACACGGGCGTCATCACCGTCACCGACTGCCTGCCCTGCTGGGAGGACGAGCGCGAGTCCGGGAAGCTCGCCGTCACCCAGCCCCGGCACCTCCTCATCCGCCTGGTCCGGTGTGAGAAGGGTGAGGTGGAGGTGGCCGTCACCTTCTCCCCGCGCTTCGACTTCGGCCGCACCACGCCCTACCTCCATCCCGTCGCGGATGACCTCGCCGTCGTGTTCGGCGGCGCGGACTCGCTGCTCCTGCAGTGCAACCTCGGCCGCATCACCTCCGACGCGAAGGGCGGCTGCGACGCCCGCGAGGTGCTGCGGGCCGGTGACACGCGCGAGATTGCCCTCCAGTGGGAGCGCCCGCACCGCATGAAGCCGGAGCGGCTGGAGCCGGCGGACCTGCGCACGCGCGTGGAGCGCACGGAGTCCTGGTGGCGCTCCTGGGCCGGCCGGTGCACGTATGCGGGGCCCCACCGCGACCTGGTGGTGCGCAGCCTGCTCGTCCTCAAGGGGCTCACCTACGCGGACACGGGCGCCATCATCGCCGCGGCCACCACGTCCCTGCCCGAGGAGGTGGGTGGCGTGCGCAACTGGGACTACCGGTTCAGCTGGCTGCGGGACTCCTCGGTGCTCATCGCGGCACTGGGCATGTTCGGCTACCGCCAGGAGGCGCGCCAGTTCGCCCGCTTCCTCCTCAGCACCACGGCGGGCCGCACGGACGAATTGCAAATCCTCTATGGCATCGGCGGAGAGCGCTTCCTCCAGGAGACGGACCTGGACTTCCTGGACGGGTACCGGGGCAGCCGGCCGGTGCGCACCGGCAACGGCGCGTTCGACCAGCTCCAGATGGACACCTACGGTGAGCTCATCGGGGTGATGTACGGCCTCGTCCGCAACCTGGGCATCAACTACGAGGCGCTGAAGGCGGACCCCCGCAGCCGCTTCTGGATGGACTTCATCCGGCAGGTGGCGGACACCGCGGCACGCCGGTGGAAGGAGCCCGATGACGGCATCTGGGAGACGCGCGGCGGCCGGCAGCACTTCGTGTTCTCCAAGCTGATGGCGTGGGTGGCGCTGGACCGCTCCATCACCCTCTTCGAGCCCCTGCCCGAGCTGAACCCGGACCTCGACGGCTGGCGACGCGCGCGGGACGAGCTGCGGCAGGCCATCGAGACTCAGGGCGTGGACCCGGACACCGGCGCCTTCGTGCAGACCTTCGGACAGAAGGCGCTGGACGCCACCGGGCTCCAGGTGCTGCTCAGCGGCTTCCTGCCCCCGGACGACCCGCGCGTGACGGCGACGGTGGAGCGCATCGACAAGGAGCTGACGCGCAACGGTCACGTCTACCGCTACATCGAACGCAAGGACGGGCTGCCCGGCGAGGAGGGCACGTTCGCCTTCTGCACGCTCTGGCTGACCACGTGCTTCGCCGTCCGCGGCGACGTGGAGCGGGCCGAGGAGCGGCTCGGCCAGGTGCTGGAGTACGTGAATGACCTGGGGCTGCTCGCCGAGGAGATAGACCCCGTGAAGCACGAGGCCCTGGGAAACGTGCCCCAGGCCTTCAGCCATGCGGGGCTCATCCAGGCCATCATCAACATCGAGAACGCCCGCGCGGCCCGGAGAGAGGGCCGCGCCCCCGCGGTCATCGCGGGCCCCGCGCCCCGCGAGGCGAACGAGCGCGCCACCGTCCCGGCCACGGAGCCGTCGTCTCCATCCTGAGGGGACTCGCCTGCTGCCTCCGGCGCCCGGGCGCGCCGAGGGCAGCGGGCGTCGGGTGCGGCTCCCTCCGGGTGGTTGATTCTGGACGGACCGCACCTCAGGTTTCACACAGCCCGCGAGTCCGGAGCCCTGCCTCCCAGGGCTTCGTGGACCGTGGCCGGAGGCAGAGATGGGGAAACCAATGCCATGCGGACGAAGCCGTTCAACCGCCACACGCTCGCGGCGGTGGGTGTGTTCCATTGCGGTGCTCGCCACACTTGCCGGCGGAGTCGCCGGGGCCGCGCCTCCCGAGGCCGACAAGGCCCAGAAGCCCGTCGTCGACCCCAAGGCCCGCGCGCTGGTGGAGAAGATGAGTGACTTCCTCGCCGGCCAGCAGCGGTTCAGCGTCCAGACGGATGGCTCGATGGAGGTCGTGCTCAAGACGGGAGAGAAGCTGGAGTACGACTTCTCGAGCACCGTCCGGCTCCAGCGGCCCGACAAGCTCCGGAGCGACCGGCGCGGAGAGGTGGCGGACGTCGCGTTCTTCTACGACGGGCGCACCTTCACCCTGTTCGGCAAGAAGACCCATTACTACGCGACCGCCGACGCCCCGCCGAACATCGACGAGGCCATCGATGCGGCGCGCGAGAAGCTGGACATCGAGGCGCCCGGGGCGGACCTGCTCTACAGCAACCCGGCGAAGATTCTGATGGAGGACGTCGTCTCGGGGAGCAACCTGGGACCGAGCATCGTCCGCGGCGTGCCCTGCCAACACCTGGCGTTTCGCGGAAACGAGACGGACTGGCAGCTGTGGATTGAAGACGGGCCCGTGCCCGTGCCGCGCAAGCTCGTGATTGTCTCGAAGAAGGTCGAGGGCCTGCCCGAGTTCGTCGTCGAGCTCTCGGAGTGGGACTTCTCGCCTCGCTTCGGCAACGACGTGTTCCGCTTCTCGCCGCCCGGCGACGCCGAGCGCATCGACTTCCTCGAGGTGTCGTCCCGCAAGGGGCCGCAAGGAGACACGAAATGAAACGCGCCCACTTCTCTGCTCTCACACTGACCCTCGTGCTCGTCGCGGGTGAGGTCCTGGCCGTGGTGGGCAGGCCGCTGACGCCCGTGAGTGTCGCGGGTGTGGCCCGCCGCACCACGCGTCGGGCTGTCTATGGGACGGCCGCCGTCGGCGCGGCGGCCGTGGGGACCGCCGCCGTGGTGGGAACCGCCGCGGTGGGAACCGCCGCGGTGCTGTCCACGCTGCCCACCGGCTGCGTCAACGTCGTCCAGGCCGGCGTCACCTACCACCAGTGCGGCGGCACGTATTACAGGCCTTCCTACCAGGGCACCAACCTCGTGTACGTCCCGACGTCCATGTGAGGTCCGGGCCCGCGGCGCGAGGCGCCCGGGCCCCGGCTCATGCCCCGCTCACCTGCTGCCTGGAGCCCGCGGACCGGGCTCCAGGCTTGTTGCGCTCAGCACGCGCCGGGTGTGGTGGGCAATCATCGTCTCTTCATCCGTGGGAATCACCCATGCGGAGACGCGGCTGCCAGGCCGGGTGATGCAGGGCCCGCCGCGAGCATTGGCCGCTTCATCCAGCTCCAGCCCGAGCCAGCTCGCGGCACGACAGACGCGCTCGCGAATCGGCGCGGCGTGCTCGCCAATGCCGCCCGTGAAGACGACGGCGTCCAGGCCGTGCAGCGCCGCCGCGAGCGAGCCGAGCTCGCGATGGATGCGGTAGACGAACAACTCCAGCGCCTCGGCGGCGGCGGCGCTGGTGCCGCCGAGCAGCTCCCGCATGTCGCTGGACTCGCCGGAGACGCCCAGCAGGCCGGATTGCTGGTAGAGGAGCCGCTCCAGCGCGCGCGCGTCCATGCCGTGCCGGTCCATCAGGTACAGCAGGACGCCAGGGTCGATGGCCCCGCACCGGGTGCCCATCATGAGCCCATCCAGGGCGGTGAGACCCATGGTGGTCGCCACGCTGCGTCCCTGGAGTAGGGCGCACATGCTCGCGCCGTTCCCGAGGTGCGCGACCACGGTGCGGCCCCCGGCGGCCGCGGGCGCCACGCGCGGCAGCGTGGAGGCGATGTACTCGTAGGAAAGCCCATGGAACCCGTAGCGGCGGATGCCCTCCTCGGCATAACGGCGGGGCAGGGCGAAGGCCTGGGCCACGGGCGGCTGGGTGCGGTGGAATGCCGTATCGAAGCAGGCGACCTGCGGCACCGATGGCGCCGTCCGCATGACGGCGCGAATCGCTTCCACGCAGTGGGGTTGGTGCAGCGGCGCCAGCGGAATGAGCGCTTCCAGCTCCGCGAGGGTCGCCGCGTCGACGAGGGCGGGCCCGGAGAAATGCATGCCGCCATGGACCACGCGATGTCCGACGGCTGCGATCCGGTGCCCTCCGAGCACGCCGCCTCGACCCCAGGTGAACAGGAAGTCGGTGGCACCCTCGTACCCGAGCCGCGTTCCTGCGGCCCAGTCCCTCTCACCGATGACGGCACCATCCGCGTGCGCGACGAACCGCGGATGGGTCGACAGCTCCTCGAACTCCCCTCGGAGGAGGAGCCGCAGGGGCTCCTCCTCGAGGAAGACGGAGAACTTCAGGCTCGAGGAACCGGCGTTGAGCACGAGCAGCGCGTCCGGCACGTCCCCCGTTTCGAACGTTCGCTGCCCCATGTGTGAGCCCCTCTCTCTCAGTCCGGCCAGGTCCAGTCCGCGATTTCAGGCCGGTCCCTGCCGTGCTCGTGCGCGTAGGCCAGGTTGGAGATGATGGCGTTCTTCATCTCTTCCTTGAGGTGCCCTGCCTTCGCATGCATCCCCGGCACGCGGTCGATGACGTCGATGACCAGGTGGAAGCGGGACGTCTCGTTCAGGATGGCCAGCTCGAAAGGCGTGTTGATATTGCCTTTCTCCTTGTAGCCATGCACGTGCAGGTCTTCGTGGTCGATGAAGCGATAGGCCAGCTTGTGGATGAGCGAGGCATAGCCGTGGAAGCTGAAGATGATGGGCTTGCCCGGCGGGAACAGGCTCTCTATCTCCCGCCGGCTGGACCCGTGCGGGTGGTCCGCATCCGACTGCAGCTTGAACAGGTCGACGATGTTGACGAAGCGCAGCTTCAGGCCTGGCGCGCGCGCGCGCAGGATGGAGGCGGCGGCCAGGGCCTCCTGCGTCGCGACGTCGCCGCAGCTGGCCATGATGACATCTGGCTCCGCGTCCTGGTCCGTGCTGGCCCTCGCCCAGATGCCCATCCCCTTGGCGCAGTGGGCAACGGCCTCGTCGATGCTGGTGAACTGCAGGTGCTTCTGCTTGTCCGCGACGATGACGTTGACGCAGTCGGTGCTGCGCAGGCACTGGTCCGCCACCACCAGCAGCGTGTTGGCGTCCGGAGGCAGGTAGATGCGCGTGACGGAGCCGGACTTGTTGGTCACCAGGTCGATGAACCCCGGGTCCTGATGGGAGAACCCGTTGTGGTCCTGCCGCCACACCGTCGAGGACAGCAGGATGTTCTCCGAGGCGACGGGCGCCCGCCATTTCACGTGGTTCTTGCTGATGTCCAACCACTTGGCGTGCTGGTTGAACATGGAGTCGATGACGTGGGCGAACGCCTCGTACGTGTGGAAGAAGCCGTGGCGCCCCGTGAGCAGATACCCCTCCAGCCAGCCGAGCAGCGTGTGCTCGGACAGCATCTCCATGACACGGCCGTCGCGCGCGAGCTCGCCCCCGTCGGCGTCCTCCGGCAACAGGTCGGCCATCCAGGTCTTCTTGCTCACCTCGTAGATGGACTGGAGCCGGTTCGAGGCGGTCTCATCCGGGCCGAAGACGCGGAAGCTCGTCATGTTGTTGCGCATGACGTCCCGCAGGAACTCGCCGAGCGGCTTCGTGTTCTCATGCAGCGTGGTGCCGCGCGAGCCAACCTTGACCGCATAGTCGCGGAAGTCGGGCAGCTTGAGCGCCTTGCGAAGCAGGCCGCCGTTGGCGTGCGGGTTCGCGCTCATCCGCCGGATGCCCTTGGGCGCAAGCGACCGCAGCTCCGGCATCAGCCGTCCCTGCTCGTCGAACAGCTCCTCGGGCTTGTAGCTGCGCATCCAGTCCTCGAGCGCCTTCAGGTGCGACGGGTTGGACCGCACGTCGCCGAAGGGGACCTGGTGCGAGCGCCAGAAGCCTTCCAGCTTGTGTCCCTCCAGCTCCTTCGGCCCGGTCCACCCCTTGGGCGAGCGCAGGACGATCATGGGCCAGCGCGGCCGGGTCGGCGTGTCCGTCTGCCGTGCCTTCTTCTGCAGGGCGCGAATCTCCTCGACGGCTCGCTCCAGCGTCTCCGCCATCTTCTGGTGCATCTGGGCCGGGTCGCTGCCCTCGACGAAGTAGGGCTTGTAGCCGTAGCCCACGAACAGGGCCTCCAGCTCCTCCTGGCTGATGCGGGAGAGGATGGTCGGGTTGGCAATCTTGTACCCGTTGAGGTTCAGGATGGGCAGCACTGCGCCGTCCCGCACGGGGTTGAGGAACTTGTTCGAGTGCCAGGCCGTCGCGAGCGGCCCGGTCTCCGCCTCGCCGTCACCCACGACGCAGGCGACGATGACGTCGGGGTTGTCGAAGGCCATGCCGTACGCGTGGGAGAGGCTGTAGCCGAGCTCGCCGCCTTCATGGATGGAGCCCGGCGTCTCCGGGGTGACGTGGCTGCCGATGTGACCGGGGAAGGAGAACTGCTTGAAGAACTTCCGCATCCCCTCCGCGTCCATGCTCTTGTCCGGATAGACCTCCGAGTAGGTGCCCTCGAGGTACGCCGGCCCGAGCACGCCCGGGGCGCCGTGGCCCGGCCCGGCCACGAAGATGACGTCGAGGTCCTGCTCGACGATGAGCCGGTTCAGGTGGACCCAGGTGAACGAGAGCGCCGGGCTCGCGCCCCAGTGGCCGAGCAGCCGGTGCTTCACGTCCTCCGGCACCAGGGGCCGCTGCAGGAGCGGGTTGTCCTGGAGGTAGATCATCCCCACCGACAGGTAGTTGCACGCCCGCCAGTACGCGTTCATCAACTCCACTTCCCGTGCGGTCAGCGGTCCACCACCCCGGGTCCGCTCCCTGCCGGGCGCGGAGGGTCCCTGGCCCTGCTCTCTCGCCGTCAGCGGCGGCGCGTACTCCGATTCTCCCGTCCCTATCGGGTGTGCCATGACATGCCTCCCATCCGTGTTGCGTTTGGTGCGTTGAGTCGGGTTGGCGCTAGATGGAGGGGGGCGCCTCTGCCCCGGCGAAGCCCGCTTCGCCTTCCATGTCGCTGCTGTACCTGCCCTGGGCCGCCGCGCTGTCGCACCGGGCGCGGTGCTGGAACGCCTGCTGGCCGGCAGGCACGTTCTCCCGCCGGCCCTGCCAGGCCGCGAGCGCCTCGTCCTGCAGCGCGCGTCCGTAGGAGAAGGTCAGCTTCCAGGGCTTCGGACCGTCCAGCCCATTGATGGCGTTGAGGTGCTCGGTGGCCAGGACGGAATCCTGTCCACCGGACAGGAAGACGATGCCGGGAACCGCGGGCGGCACATGGCGCGTCAGCGTGCGCAACGTCGCCTCCGCCACCTGCTTCACCGTGGCCTGCCGGGCGAAGCCCTGGCCCGCGGTGATCATGTTCGGCTTGAGCAACATCCCTTCCAGGGACACCTGCGCGTCGAAGAGCTCGTCGAAGACGGCGTGCAGCACGCGCCCCGTCACGTCCTCGCATCGCTCGAGCCCGTGCGCCCCCTCCATCAGGACCTCAGGCTCCACGATGGGCACCAGGCCCTGCTCCTGGCAGAGGGCGGCGTAGCGCGCGAGTGCGTGCGCATTCGCGTGGATGCACTTCAGGGTGGGCAGCCCGTCGCGGATGATGAAGACCGCGCGCCACTTGGCGAAGCGCGCCCCCAGCTCGCGGTACTCCTCGAACCGCTCGCGGAGCCCGTCGAGTCCTTCCGTGACGAACTCTCCAGGCGCGCCGGCCAGGGGGCGGACGCCGGCGTCCACCTTGATGCCGGGGATGATGCCGCGGCCGGCCAGCAGGTCCACCAGCGGGATGCCCGTCGAGCTGTCCTGCCGGATGGTCTCGTCCTGCAGGATGACACCACCGATGAACGAGGCGATGTCGGGCGTGCTGAAGAGCATCTCGCGGTAGTTGCGGCGGCTGTCCGATGTCGACTCGATTTCACGCGCGGTCAGGCGCTTCGTGATTGTGGAGACCGTTTCGTCCGCCGCCAGGATGCCCTTTCCGTCAGTAACGATTGCTCGCGCGGTTTCACCAAGCCCTGGCCTCGTCGGCATGTGTACCTCCCATTCACCGGAAGAGAACCTGGGAGCCTGCTGAAACACCGGCAACCAGCGGGAGGGCGGTTGGCAACGAGCCTGCTCCGGAGGAATGGGCAGGATGGTGTTGCCCAGGTTGCGATGCCATCTTGGCTCTGGACCCAGTCTTGACTGGCAACGCCCGGCGTGCGGTGGCAGCAGCGAACGGGCGGGTGCTGGAGACAGCCATGACCATCAAGTTGCTCATTGCGGACATCGACGGGACCATGGTGACACGGGACAAGGTCCTCACCGCGCGGACCTGCGAGGCAGTCGACCGGTTGCGTGCCAGCGGCGTCATGTTCACCGTCACCAGCGGGCGGCCGCCGCGGGGGATGGCAGGGCTGGTGGCGGCACTGAAGCTCACCGCCCCCCTGGCTGCCTTCAACGGCGGCGTATACGTCAAACCCGACCTCACGACGGTGCTGGAGCAGCGGACGATTCCTCCCGACATTGCCAGGCAGGCCGTCGACTACATGCTCCAGGCGGGGCTCGATGTCTGGGTATACCAGGGGGCCGACTGGTTCCTCCGCGACCCCGAGGCGTTCCGCGCGCCGCGCGAGCGGAACAACGTCGGGTTCGACCCGGTCGTCATCGCGGACCTGCACCGCGTGCTCGACGCTCCCATCAAGCTCGTCGGCGTGAGCGAGGACACGGCGCTGGTCGCGCGCTGCGAGGCCGAGCTCTCCATGCGATTGGGCACCGAAGCGTCGGCGGCACGTTCGACGCCCTACTATCTCGACGTCACGCATCCCGAAGCGAACAAGGGAATGGTCGTGCGGGAGGCCTCACGCCTGCTCCGGCTTCCGCTCGAGCAGATTGCCGCCATCGGGGACATGTCCAACGACCTGCCCATGCTGACCACCGCCGGCCTGGGCATCGCCATGGGCAATGCCAGTCCCGAGGTCCAACGGTTCGCGCGCCACGTCACGCGCACCAACGACGAGGACGGATTCGCCTACGCGGTCGACTCCTTCATCCTGGGCCAGCCGCCCCTCGTACGGACGCGGTTGGGGCTTCCGCCCCGCACGCGCGCCTGCCTCTTCGGTCTCGATGGCGTCCTCACCCAGACCTCCAGCTTCCACGCCCGGGCCTGGAAGCAGCTGTGTGACTACTACCTGCGGCGGCGTGCGCGAGCCTCGGGGCAGCCCTTCATCCCCTTCGACCTGGTGCGCGACTACAGCCGCTACTTCGACGGCAAGCCGCCCCTGGAGGACCTCCGCGCGTTTCTCGACTCGCGTGACATCGAGCTGCCGGAGAGCACGGTTCGCGCGCTGAACGACCGCAAGGCCGCGGTCCTGGTGGAACTGCTCCGGCAGGAGCGGGTAGAGACGTATGAGGGAGCGGTCCGCTACGTCCAGGCGGCGCGCGCGGCCGGCCTCCGGACCGCGGTCGTCTCCCCGAGCAGGCATTGCGACGAGATGCTCCGGTCGGCCGGCATCGAGGACCTCTTCGACGCGCGGCTCGACGCCACGCCGCCCCCCGAGCTCTACCTCGCGGCCGCCCGGGCCCTCGGCGTCGCTTCCGAGGAAGCGGTCGTCTTCGAGGACACGCCTGCCGGCGTCGCGGCTGCACGGGCGGCCCACTTCGCCTATGTCATCGGCATCGACCGCCTGGGCCGGCCCGCCGAGCTGCGCCGCTACGGCGCGGATGTCGTGGTGGCCGACCCGGCCGCCTTCCTCGAGCAGGACGCCACCCCGTACGTCGCGCTGGAGGAAGCGCACTGAGGACGCACCGCGTCCCGGCGCGGGCGGACGCTCAGAACCTGTCGGGGACGAAGTTCTTCCCCTCGAGCGAGGCGTCGTCGTCGTAGGCGCCACGCATGGAACGGCGGGGCAGCTTCACCTTGGGACGCTTCACCCGCTGGTGGGGAATCTTGTCCAGCAGGAATTGGATGCAGTTGAGCCGCGCCTTCTTCTTGTCGTCAGACCGCAGGATGTACCAGGGCGCATCCGGCGTGTCCGTCGCGGCCAGCATCTGGTCCCGCGCTTGGGAGTAGTCGTACCAGCGCGTCCAGGACTTGATGTCCATGGGGCTCAGCTTCCACTGCCGGAGGGGGTCGCCAATCCGCGCTTCGAACCTCCGCTGCTGCTCCTTCTTGCCAACCTCGAGCCAGAGCTTCAGCAGGATGATTCCGCTGTCGACCATGTACTTCTCGAAGACGGGACAGCCAATCAGGAAGCGCTCGTGCTCTTCGGGAGTACAGAACCCCATCACTGGTTCGACCCCGGCCCGGTTGTACCAACTGCGGTCGAAAATCACGATTTCGCCCGCTGCGGGAAAATGCGGCACGTAGCGCTGCAGGTACATCTGGGACTTCTCCCGGCTCGAGGGCGCCGGGAGTGCCACCACGCGAAACACCCGCGGGCTCACCCGCTCGGTGATGGCGCGAATCGTGCCGCCTTTTCCCGCGGCGTCGCGACCTTCGAAGACCACGACGACGCGCATTCCCTCCTGCTTGACCCAATCCTGGAGCACGCAGAGCCGGGCCTGGAGCTTGCGAAGCTCCTTTTCATAAGTCTTGCGCGTCAGGGGCGCCGCGTGAGTGACGTGTGCCATGACCTGATGGTGATGCGGCCCCGTGACGCGTGCAATGCGTGCCTTCGAGACCGCGCCAGGTCATCGGTGTACCTGACGCGAAACGCCCACCCTGTCCGAACGCAGACAGCGACGTCGCCCCCCGGTCGGTGTGAGTCCTTGGGAACGGACATCGAATCCTGCCCTACGGGGCCGTCGGACAACTCGTACTTCCGCGCGTTCCGCGACGTGCAAATCATCCCCACCTACCGAGGTGTCGCGAATGCGGGGGATGGACAGCACCATGCAGGGGAGGCATCCAGGGCTTGCACCCTTTGTCGGCGCACTACCGTTGCTCGGCATGCTCTCGGCGCTCTCCGGGTGCACGGTCGGTCCCAACTTCACGAAGCCGGAGGCCGCACTTCCCCAGGAGTGGCGCACCCAGGGCGACCCGCGACTGTCGACACAGGCCGCGGTCGACACCCAATGGTGGAAGTCGTTCGGAGACCCAACGCTTGACCGTCTCGTGGAGCTCTCCTACCGACAGAACCTGCCGCTGCAGATAGCAGGCCTGAGAATCGTGGAGGCGCGCGCCCAGTTGGGCATCGTCACCGGCCAGCAGTATCCGCAGGTCCAGGTGGCCACCGGCAGCGCGGCCGCGGTGGGACTCAGTGAGAACACGGCGAATCTGGCCAACTTCGGTGCAATCGACCGCGACTATCTGGATTACCAGCTGGGCTTCGACGCGGTCTGGGAATTGGATTTCTGGGGCAAGTACCGGCGGGGAGTGGAGGCGGGAACCGCCGGCCTGCTCGCGACCGTGGCGGACTACCAGTCCGCGCTCGTTTCGCTCAACGCGGAGGTGGCGCGCACCTACGTCGTGGTGCGGACGTTCGAGGTGCTCATCGAGCAGGCCCGGGAGAACGTCAGGATTCAGGAGGAGGGTTACCGCATCGCCGACGCTCGCTTCCGCAATGGTGCCACCTCGGAGCTCGACGTGACGCAGGCGGCGACCCTGCTGGAGAGCACCCGGGCCACCATTCCCCAGCTGGAGAGCGGGCTGGAGCAGGCTCGCAACGCCCTGAGCACGCTCCTGGGCCAGCCCGTGGGGGACGTGGAGGCGCTGCTGGCGGGACCCAAGCAGATTCCGATGGCGCCCGCGGCGGTGGCGGTCGGCATGCCGGCTGAGATACTGCGGCGGCGCCCGGACGTCCGCAGCGCCGAGCTGATTGCCGCCGCGCAGTGTGCCCGTATCGGTATCGCCGAGTCGGAGCTCTACCCGAGCTTCTCCCTCTTCGGGTCCATCGGGCTCGAGGCGAGCACCGCCGGCGCCGCCTCCGGCAATCTCTTCTCCATCGGCAGCCTGGTCTATTCCTTTGGCCCCCGGATTGTCTGGCCCTTCCTGAACTACGGCCGTCTGAAGAACGGGGTGCGTGTCGAAGACGCGCGGTTCCAGCAATTGCTCGTCAACTATCGCAACACGGTGCTCAAGGCCGCCCAGGAGGTGTCGGACGCGGTGGTGGGCTTCGTCAATGCCCAGAAGGCCATGGCGTTCGAGCAGGCCGCCGTGAAGTCCGCGCAGCGGTCGGTGGAGCTCGCCGTGGTGCAGTACCGCGAAGGCGCCGTGGATTTTCAGCGCGTACTGGAAGCGCAACGCTCGCTCCTGGAGCAGCAGAACAACCTGGCCCGGACGAGCTCTTCCATCGCGACGAGTCTGGTCGCCCTGTACAAGGCGCTGGGCGGGGGCTGGGAGGTCCGTCAGGGCCAGCCCGTCGTGCCGGAGCCCATGCAACGCGAGATGGAGAAGCGGACCGACTGGGGCGACATGGTGTCCGAGCCCCGGTCGCAGGAAACCAAGCAGAGCTCGCCCTCGGGAAAGGAATAGAGGATTCGTCATGCCCAAGAGCCCGAAAGGGAAGATCAAGTGGGTCATTGGGTTGATCGCTGTCGCGGTCGCCGTGTTCATTGGCTTCCGGTACTGGAAGGGGAAGCAATCCGCGTTGCCAGAGGGAATCATCTCGGGCAACGGTCGCATCGAGGCGAAGCTGGTGGATGTCGCCGCCAAGGAACCCCTGCGGGTGAGAAAAATCCTTGTCAACGAAGGCGACCTCGTCAAACCAGGCCAGGTGATGGTGCAGCTGGACACCACCACGCTGGAGGCGAGCCTGGCGGAAGCCAACGCGAACGTCGCGGCCACGCAGGAGCGGCTGGCGGCGGCCGAGGCCTCCATCGTCAAGCAGAAGAGTGAAATCTCGCTCGCCAACATCGAGGTCGAGCGCGCCAGGAAGCTGGTGGCGCAGGGCGCCGGCTCGCAGCGGGACCTGGACGTTCGAACGAGCCAGCTCGCGACCACGAGGGCCAGCCTGGCGGAGGCGGAAGCCATGCTGGAGACCTCCAAGGGGCAGGTCGAGGTCGCGCGAGCCAATGCGGCGACGATTCAAACGCGCATCGCCGACGCGACGCTCAAGTCTCCCGTGACGGGAAGGGTCCTCTACCGTCTCGCGGAGCCCGGCGAGGTGCTCTCGCCCGGCGGGCCGGCGCTGACGCTGGTGAACCTGGAAGACGTCTACATGGAGATATTCCTTCCGGCCAGCGAGGCCGCCCGCCTGAAGATTGGCTCCGAAGCGCGCCTCACCGTCGACTTCGAGCCTGAGCGCTCCATCCCCGGGTATGTCTCCTTCGTGTCCCCGGAGGCGCAGTTCACTCCCAAGCAGGTGGAGACGAAGAGCGAGCGGGAGAAGCTGATGTTCCGGGTGAAGCTCCAGGTCCCCAAGGAGCTGGCCAGCCGCTACGTCGAGCGCATCAAGACAGGCATCCGCGGCGTCGGCTACGTCAAGGTGGACCCCAACGCCGCCTGGCCCGTCCGGCTGCAGAACATCATCACGGCTGAAGCCGGACCTCTGTAGCCCGGTGCCCCGGGAGGGCTCAGCCATGGTCTCATCCGCGTCTCCAGCATCGACGGGCGGCTCCGTCATCAGGCCCGTGGTCTCCATCCAGAATGTGACCCACCGCTACGGCAGCGTCGTCGCGCTCGACGGCTTCTCGCTCGACATTCCCAGCGGCATCATGGTGGGCATCGTGGGGCCTGACGGCGTCGGCAAGTCGACGCTGATGGCCCTGGTCGCCGGCTCCAAGAAGATGCAGGAAGGGCGGGTGACCGTCCTGGACGGGGATATCGCAGACGCGCGGCACCGGCGTGCGGTGGGCCCACGCGTCGCATACATGCCGCAGGGGCTGGGCAAGAACCTCTACCTGGAGCTCAGCGTCTACGACAACGTCGACTTCATGGCCCGGCTCTTCGGGCTGTCACCCCAGGAGCGCAAGACCCGCGTCCCGGAGCTGCTCGCGGCCACGGGGCTCGGCAAGTTCGCGGAGCGCCCCGCCGGCAAGCTGTCGGGCGGAATGAAGCAGAAGGTGGGGCTCTGCGGCGCGCTGGTGCACGACCCGGACCTGCTCATCCTCGACGAGCCCACCACCGGCGTCGACCCGCTCTCCCGGCGGCAGTTCTGGACGCTCATCGACGACATTCGCGCGGGGCGTCCGGGGATGAGCGTCATGATCTCCACGGCCTACATGGACGAAGCCCAGCAGTGGGACTGGATTGTCGCCATGGACGCGGGGCGCGTGCTGGCGACGGGGTCTCCCGCGGAGCTGATGGCGCGCACGGGGACGCAGGACCTGGAGCGGTGCTTCATCGCGCTGCTCCCCGAGGAGAAGCGCAGCGGCCACAAGGAAATCACCATTCCCCCCCGTGCACCGGGCAAGGCGGAGCTGGCCATCGAGGCCCACGGACTGACCGCCCGCTTCGGCACCTTCACCGCCGTCGACCACGTCACCTTGTCGATTGAGCGCGGAGAGATATTCGGCTTCCTGGGCTCCAACGGCTGCGGCAAGTCCACGACCATGAAGATGCTGACCGGCCTGCTGCCCCCCTCGGAAGGGACAGCGAAGCTCTTCGGCAGCTCCGTCGAGGCTGGCAGCATGGAGGTGCGCAAGAACCTGGGTTACATGACGCAGGCGTTCTCGCTCTACGGCGAGCTGAGCGTCCATCAGAACCTGGTCCTGCATGCCCGGCTCTACCATCTGCCGCCAGACCAGGCGAAGGTGCGCATCGACGAGCTGGTCGAGCGCTTCGGACTGGGCGCGCATCTGGATGCGCTGGCCGAGTCGCTGCCGATGGGGTTGCGCCAGCGGCTCTCGCTGGCCGTCGCCGTGCTGCATGGGCCGCAGATCCTCATCCTCGACGAGCCCACGTCGGGAGTCGACCCGGTCGCCCGGGACAGCTTCTGGGAGCTGCTCATCGACCTGTCGCGCAATCAGGGCGTCACCATCTTCGTGACGACGCACTTCATGAACGAGGGGATGCGCTGCGACCGCATCTCCCTCATGAACGCGGGAAGGGTGCTGGCGGCGGATGCTCCCCAGAAGCTGATCGAGGCACGGAACGCCGACAGCCTGGAGACCGCCTTCATCGCCTACATGGAAGACGCCATTGCCGAGGCGGCTCGCGCCGAGGGCAAGCAGGCCCCCCCTACCGCCCCGGCGCCCGCGGTCGCAGCGCCCGTCGTTCCGCCCCCCTCCAAGGCCGAGCGACCGGAGCGGGCGGGCCTCCGGCTGCGGGTCGGCCGGATGCTGGCATACACCCACAATGAGACCATCCAGATCCTCCGCGACAAGGTCCGTCTGGCCTTTGCCTTCGTCGGCTCGGCGATGCTGATGCTCGTCTTCGGCTTCGGAATCACGACCGACGTCGAACACATCCGCTATGCCACGCTGGACCTCGACCAGTCGCCCGAGAGCCGCGCGTACCTCGAGCAGTTCAGCGCGGCGAGCCGCTATTTCGCCCCGACTCCGCCGGCCCAATCCGCGGACGACGCGCTTGGCCGGCTCCAATCAGACGATGTCTCGGTGGTGCTGGAGATTCCGCCCCGCTTCGGCCTGGATTTCCGCCGGGGCTCCGGACCCGAGGTGCTGGCGCAGGTGGATGGCGCCATGACCTTCCGTGGCGACACCGTCGCGCAATATGTCCAGGGCGTCCACAACCGGTTGCTGCAGGACCCCGCGAGCGGCTTCGAGTCGGCGAGCGCCATGAAGTACACGGCCAACATCGAAGAGCGCTACCTGTACAATCCGACGTTCGAGAGCGTCTATTCCATCGTGCCGAGCGTCCCGGCGCTGCTGCTGCTGCTGATACCCGCGATTCTCATGACGGTCAGCATCGTGCGCGAGAAGGAGCTGGGGTCGATCATCAACTTCTACGTCACGCCCACCGGGCGGCTGGAGTACCTGCTCGGAAAGCAGCTGCCGTACGTCGCCATCGGCATGATCAACTTCTTCATCCTGACCGCCCTGTCGCTGGTGGTCTTCGGAGTTCCCATCAAGGGCAGCTTCCTGACGTTGATTCTCTGCACGCTGTTCTACGTCGTGGCGACGACGGGCCTCGGGATGGTGACCTCGACCTTTACCGGCAGCCAGGTCGCGGCCGTCTTCGTCACGGCCATCCTGACCATCACCCCGACCATCCAGTTCTCCGGCTTGTTGCAGCCTGTCTCCACGCTGCAAGGGGGCGCCGGTGTCATCGGCAGCATCTGGCCGGCCACCTATTACATGCACGCCAGTCTGGGCGCGTTCACGAAGGGACTGGATGCGAGCCTCATCATGCGGGATGTCGCCTTCCTCGCCGTGTGCATCCCCTTCCTCCTGGCGGTCAGTGTCATTGGCCTGAAGAAGCAGGAGAAATAGGGGTGAACTCGCTGCTGAACATTCTGTGGCTCGGGCTCAAGGAGCTTCGCAGCCTGCTGAGCGACGTGGTGATGGTCGTATTCGTCATCTATGCGTTCACCCTGGCAATCTATGTCCAGGCCACGGGGACCTCGAGCGAGGTGAACAACGCCTCGATTGCCTTCGTCGACGAGGACGGGTCCGCGTTGTCCAAGGAATTGCTCAACGCCTTCTATCCGCCCCGGTTCATGCTGCCTGAGATCATCTCCCCCGATGCGGTCCAGGAGGACATGGACAGGGGCCGGTTCATGTTCGTCGTCGTGATTCCGCCCCGCTTCGAGCACGACCTTCGCGCGGGACGCAACCCGGACATCCAGGTGAACATCGACGCGACCGCCATGCAGCAGGCGGGCATTGGCTCCGGCTACATCAAGAACATCGTCCACGACCGGATTGCGTCCTTTCTGGAGCGCACGGAGGAGACGGGGCCGAAGCCCGTCAACCTGGTCATTCGCAAGCTCTTCAACCCCAACGGGGTGTCGTCCTGGTTCAAGAGCGTGGTGGCCATCATCAATCAGATAACCCTGCTCACGGTCGTCCTGACGGGCGCCGCGGTCATCCGCGAGCGCGAACACGGGACGCTGGAGCACCTGCTCGTGATGCCGCTGACCTCGTTCGAAATCGCGATGGCGAAGGTCTGGGCCAACAGCCTCGTGATTCTCGTCGCGACCGGGGCTTCGCTCTTCCTGGTCGTGGACATGGTGCTGGAGGTGCCGTTCGCCGGCTCGGTGGTGCTGTGGTTCGTCGGCGTCGTGCTCTACCTGTTCTTCGCCACGGCGCTCGGCATCTTCCTGGGGACGATTTCACGCTCGATGGCGCAGTTCGCGCTGCTGATCATCCTCGTGATTCTCGTGCTGATGCTGCTTTCGGGCGGGAGCACACCCGTCGAGAGCCAGCCGAAGTGGCTGCAGTACGTCACGTACCTCCTGCCTTCCCGGCACTTCGTCAGCTTCTCGCAGATCATCATCTACCGCGGCGGTGGACTGTCAGCCGTCTGGCGCCAGTTCCTGATGGTGAGCGCGGTGGGCGTGGGGTTCTTCGTCTACAGCCTGGCGCTCTTCCGGAAGTCCATCGCGGCGAGCAAGTAGGGCCTGCTCGAAGCCCGAGCGCCTCCGTGCGGATGGCTGGGGCCGGACCGTCACATCCGTCAGCGCCTCCCTCTCTCCTGGGTGACAGGTCCCGCGTCGTATCGCGGGGCCACACTCAGAGAAGTGCTCGGGGGAGTCCAAGATGGCTGGCGACGCCAGAATCACCAATACGAGTCTGAAGTTCGCGGGTCTCAGCTACTTCCGTGCGAATTCGCCGAGCGTGCTGATTGGCTCGTTCGGCGACAAGAAGGCGCCGCTGACGAAGCAGAACTACATCGAGGTGCTCGGCCGCATCCCGGCGGCCCGGCTGAAGGTGCGCCGGGCCACCACGGCGAGGATTGACTTCACCGGCACCAGCTCGGTCGACCTCGCCGTGGACGTGGCGGTGCCCGTCTCGGGCGCGGACACGGGAATGGGCACGGACCCGGGAATGGGGACGGGGACGGGGACGGGGACGGACACAGGCACGGTCACGCTCTCGCCGTCCGTGGCCTACGAGCAACTGCGCCACGACCAGCTCTGCCTCGTGAAGCTGGACGTCTACCCGAGCGACATCATCAAGGCGGCCAACGACTCGCCAGCCGTGCTCGCCCACCTCAAGGAGTGCGGCGACAGCGGCCGTCTGGTGCATCAAATCTTCATGATCCTGAAGGCGAAGACGGCCAAGGCCTTCAGCTCCAGCGCTTCGCTGGCGCTGTCGGCGACCAACGGCGAGGTGATGGTCACCGCGCAAGGAAGCCAGGGCTCCACGGGTGACCTGACGCTCAGGCTCTCGTACGGCACGACCTTCGCCTACCTCCTGCTCAAGCTGAAGTGGGACGCGAACCAGAAGAAGAACTGGAAGCGCATCACAGGCTCGGAAGATGACCAGCAGAGCCTGGACTGACGTCGGCGTGGAAGGCTCGTCGAGTTCCGCGCTTCGGTACGTACCCCCTGGGTCCGCGGTGTCATCGACGCGTCAGCCGAGCAAGGTCCGCACCACCTCTTCCGCGAGCCGCGTGCCACGTCCACGGCGCATCAGCAGCCGGTAGGTCACCGGCGGCAGGCCGCGCACGGCAAGGCGTGCGAGGTCCGGGGTGGCCACCACGTCGTTGATGACGCCCACCCCCACGCCCAGGGCCGCGAGCCGGCAGACCGCCTCCCAGCCGGTCACCTCCGCGGCGACCTCGAGGGCGCGTCCACGCGCCGCGGCGGCATCCTCCAGGGTGGCGCGCAGGGCGCGGCCGAGCGGGGGCACCAGGAGCCGGTGCTCGAGCAGTGCCCCCACCTCCACCTCTCGCCCCGCCCGCGCCAGCGGGTGTTGCCGGGCGGCCACGGCCAGCAGCGCGGCGGTGACGAGTGGCTGCGAGCGCAGGCCCGGAGGACTGGAAGCAGGCCCGGCCACCACCGCCAGGTGCGCCGAGCCACGCTCCACCGCGGCGACCGCGGCGGGACCATCCACCACGAGGAAGGAGAGCACGCCGGTCCGCTCGCGCAGGAGCGGGGCGATGCGCTCGGCCACCACGTGCACCAGCGCTCCTTCTCCACAGGCGAGCACCACCCGCTCCTCCGCGTGTCCCTGACGCAGCTCCACGCGCAGGGTGCGCTCCCGCTCGAGCACGTCACGCGCCCAGGCGAGCACGCGCGCTCCCTCCGGCGTGAGCTGGAGGCGCCGGCCCCGGCGCTCATAGAGGTCGGTCTCCAGCGCCCGCGCCACCCCTTGCAGCCGTGCATGCACCGCCGGCTGGGACAGCCCGATGGCGCGCCCCGCGAGCGTCAGATTGCAGCCAGCCTCCGCGAACGCCACCAGGGCGCGAAGTCCATCCGTGTCCATGAGTGGAACTATCCGCCTTTTCGATAGCTGGAGAGAAGTCCCGATTCGTGCTCGGGGACGGTGCCGGCTACTGTTCCTCCATCGAAAGAAAGGAAGAGCGCTCATGGCCACCGCACACCGCCCGGAGAAGCAGCTCCAGGCACTCACCCAGAAGTCGAAGAAGCTGTCGTGGTTGTTGCGTCATGGTGCCCGGGAGACGGGCCTTGCCATGGACTCCGCGGGCTTTGCCCCCATCGTCGACGTGCTGCGGATGACGGGGCTGTCGCACAGGGCGTTCGACGAGGTGGTCGCGGAGAACAACAAGTCCCGCTTCGAGGTGCGGGGCGAGCAGGTGCGCGCCGTGCAGGGCCACTCCCTGGAGGGCACCCCCGTGACGCTCGACGGGCTGGAGCGCAGCTGGGACGAGGTGACCTCGGACGCGCTCCTCTACCACGGCACGTCCGTGGCCGCCGCGCGCGCCATCCTCTCCGGGGAGGGCGTTCATTCCGCGGCGCGCACCCACGTCCACCTGGCCGCCACGGTGGACTCGAAGGTGGGCAAGCGCGCTGGCGTGGATGTGCTGCTGGTCATCTCCCCCGTGCGGCTCCGGGCCGCGGGGCTGCGCATCTTCCGTGCACCCAACGGGGTATTGCTCGCGCGCGCCATCCCCGCCGCCGTCATCGTGGACGTGCTCGCGTGCAATGGCCCGGGACGCTCCGTGCTCGCGGAGCTGAAGGGACGGGTGGGGAAGGGGGCCGCTCCGCCCCCAGGGCAGGAGCGGGGGCCGGTCGAGGTGGGCTGACGCTCGCTGTCAGGCCGTGGGAGCCACGGCCTTCCCGGGGGCGTCCGTGTGGGTGAACCGGTCCTTGAGGCGCAGCAGGGGCTGCTCGAAGCAGCGCCACGAGACGACGGTGAGCGCCAGCAGCACCGCGTACTCGAACAGCAGGCCGAGCGCGGTGGCGGCGACGCTCCAGGGGATGTAGCGATAGAACAGCGGCCGCGTGTAGTAGGCGCCCACTGGGAAGACGAGCGTGTGGAAGAGGTAGAGCCCGTAGCTCACCTGTCCCACGAAGCGCAGCGGAGCCCACTGCAGCACGGCCTGGAGCACCCGCGCGCGCCCGGTGAGCACCCACCCCAGCAGGCAGGCGAAGCCCACCGCCCAGAGCGTGTACAGGCCCGCCACCAGCAACGCGCGGACCGTCGGGCCGCCCGGCCCCACGAGCGCCGTGGCCATGTGGATGGCATGCCCATGGCTGAAGAAGACGAAGGAGAGCCCGAAGGCCACGAGCATCGCGGGCACCGCGAGCCGCCGGCCCCACCGCTCCAGCCGCTCCGCCGTGAATCGGCCGTCCACCACGCCCAGCGCCAGCAATCCCCCGAGCGCCAGCCCGTCCAGGCGGAGCAGGGTGAAGGTGTAGACCTGGAAGGGAGAAGCGCCCTCCCACAGCGCGGCGAAGCGCGCCACGGGGGAGAGCAGCACGCACGCCCACAGCAGCGCGCGCAGCTGTCCGTTGCGCAGGAAGAACACGAGCAGCGGCCACACCAGGTAGAACTGCTCTTCGATGGCCAGGGACCACGTCACGCTGAGCGGCGAGGGTCCGAAGTCCGTCAGCCAGAGGTTCTGGAGGTACAGCGCGTAGAGCGCCCACGGGTACTGCTGGGTGTCGAAGGCCAGAATCGGCAGCAGCCGCCCCATGACGGTGAAGGCGAAGGCCAGCACCAGGAAGTACAGCGGCCAGATGCGCAGCGCGCGCCGCGCGTAGAAGGTGCGGAAGTAGGCCCCGCGCTCGCGCGTCTGCACGAGGATGCGCGTAATCAGGAAGCCGGAGAGGACGAAGAAGAGGTCCACGCCCGCCCAGCCCACCTGGAAGAGCCTGCCCACCTGCGCGGTGGTGAGCACCGTCAGCGAGTGGTAGGCAATCACCAGCAGCACCGCCACCCCGCGCAGGCCGTCCAGCGCGGGAAGGTGCGCGGGCAGGCGCAGGGGCTCCAAGGGCACGGTCTTCATCTCAGGGGCGGACCATACCTGGGATGCGCGAGCGTGCCCCATCCGAGCGCGGGGGCCCTGGCCGCCGGGGGAGCGGCCGGGCGTGCTCAGGGACGCAGGATGCCTGTCGTGGCCTCCGCCAGGTCGAGCGGGAGCTCCCCTTCGTAGGGGCTGTTGGTACCGGCCCCACGCGTCGCGGTCACCCTCACCAGGAAGTGCGTGCCGGACACCAGGCCGGGGGGCAGCCGGACCTCCGTTTTCGTGGTGACGAGCCGGGAGGGGCTCGTGCCCGCGACGAGTCCACCGCCCTGGGCGGTGAAGGGGATGACCTGGACGAAGTAGCGCGTCGCGGTCCCCAGCCCGGGCGCATCCCAGCTCACCACGGGGGAGGTCCCCACGCCGGTGAGCTCCGCGGCGGCGCCCTGGCCGTTGATGCGCAGGTTGCGCACCGGGCCGAGCCGGGGGGCCAGCGTGCCCGCCTCGACCAGACCCTCCAGCGTATCGGCGCGATGGAGCCGCAGCGTGCCGACGTAGCTCAGGTTGCCCGAGGTGAGCCGCACCTGCGCGGAGGAGGACACGTGCGCCACGCGCCGCCAGTGCTCCGGAAAGGCGTCCACGAAGCGCACGGTATAGGGCGCGAGCGCGACGTCGATGGACGGGGTGCCGAATGCGAGCTCGGGGCTGCTGCCGAGCCGCGCGAAGGGCTCGGTCCCCGGACGTGCCCCGATGGCCCAGTCGAGTGAGCGCACGCCGCGCACTTCCGGGTGCGCCGCCTGGTGCTGCGTGTCGAACGCCGCGACATTCACGGAGAAGGACACCGTGCGCTCGCTGCCCTCCGTGAGCGCGACGTCGAGCGAAGTCGCGCTTCCCGGCGTGAGCGGGACGGCGGGCTGGTGGAAGCTGCGCACCACCCCGGTGAAGGGATGGCCTCCGTCGAGGCCCTCGCGCACCGAGAGCTGCTGCACCCACAGCGAGTCTCCCTTGGAGCCGTCGAGCAGGGTGAAGATGCGGGACACCCGCGTGTCGAGCTGGGTGGCCTCGTCGGGGGGCAGGGTGCCTCCGAAGTCCTCGGCGGTGCTCAGACGCAGGTCCTCCATGGGTGTGCCGCCATTGGGCGAGCTCAGCCGGAGGGTGTCCGAAGCCCTCCAGGGCGCGAGCCCGGAGACGTGAAGGTCCAGCGCCGTCCCGGCGGGGACGTTCCACTCGAGGCTGGGCCGTTGCACCTGCGTCGAGCGCAGCTCCACCTGGCGCGCATCCGTCCACAGGTACGTGTCATTGAAGCGCAGGAAGTAGTTCCCCTCCGGCACGCCCGGCACGACGTACCCGTCGATGCCCGAATGCTGCGCGAGGTACACCTTGACGCCCCCATCCGGCAGGCCGCCCGGGACGAGGGCCGCGGGCGCCGGCGCCTCCAACCATGCGCCTGTCTGCATCACCGTGACCTGCCCGCTCTCGTCGATGATGTGGGCGGTGGGGTTGAAGCGGATGCCCTCGCCTTCCTGGACGGTCCCGCTGTCGACGTCCGCCGTCCCGCTGTCGGCGGGGGGCGGTGTTCCCGCGTCGGCCTTTTCCTCGGGTGCGGAGCTGCAGCCAATGACAGACACCCCCGCGAGCAGTGCCGCCATGAACAACCCATTGCGTGTTGACATGGCGCGCACTCTAACCAATCCGGGCGCTGTCCCGTCCAAGCTGTCTGGTTGTTCCACTCCGGGCTCGTGTCCAGGCCGGACTCCGGGTGTCGCTGAGTCGCCTTCACCCCGCCGTGGCGAGGAGCTGGGGCACGGCGCCCTCCGCCCCGGTGACGACGAGTCGCTCCATGGCCCGCGTCATGGCCACGTAGAGCAGCCGGGCTTCCTCCTTGGGGCTCTCCGCCCGGGAAGGCGGACGTCCAAGGCCCGGAATGGCGACGACGGGGAACTCCAGTCCCTTGCTGGCGTGGAAGGTGAGCACCTTCACGGAGTCTTCCTCGGAGTCGAAGGCGGACTGACGCGTGCGCTTTCCCACCGATTGGAAGGGGACGCCCGCGTGCGCGAGGCGCTGGGTTGCGGCCTCGCCCACCTCGAAGCTCCGGTACAGCAGCGCCATGTCGCTCCAGCGAAAGCCCTCCGCGTGCAGTTGTCGGAGGTGTCCGGCCACGTAGTCGGCCTCCTCCCGCAGGCTCGGAAGCGTCACCAGCCGAGGTGGGGGGCCGTGCCGCCCGGCTGTTTGAGGGAGGACGAGGGGAACACCATCCTCGTCCGCGTCCTCCGGCTTGAGGACGTCCTTGGCGAACGCCGCGGCGAAGCGAAGAATCTCGGCCGTGTTGCGATAGTTGAGCCGCAGGATGGTGGTGCGTCCCTGGGCCTGGATGCCGACGCTCCGGAAGCTGAACCGCTCGCGGCGGTAGATGGACTGGGCGTCGTCGTACAGCACGAGGAGGGAGTTGGTCTCCGGGCTGACCATCTGCGCCACCAGCCTCAGCCACTCCGGCTTGAAGTCGTGTCCTTCGTCCACCAGCACCGCGCCGTACTGTCCACGCGGAATGAGTCCCTGGTCGGTGGCGCGGATGACCCGCTGGGTGAGCTGCTCGGCGTAGTCCCCGGCAGTGAGTCCGTCGGGAGGAAGGCCCGCGTGGAAGTGCACCAACTGCTCCCGGCACCAGGCATGGAAGTTCCGCACCCTCACCTGATGCGCGAGCCCGCGCGTGGCCATCGTCTGCTCGAGCCAGGCCGCCAGGGCCCGGTTGAAGCAGAGCACGAGCACCGGACGCCGCAGCACCCTGGCCAGCTGGAGACAGCGGAACCCCAGAATCATCGTCTTGCCCGAGCCCGCGACGCCGTGAATCACCCGGTGTCCCTCGCCCAGGCTGCGCGCGAGCTGCTCCTGCTGCAGGTCCATGATGTGGAGGAGGTCCGGCAGGGCCGCCTCGGCATCCGGCTCCGCGAAGAGGTCCAGCTGTGAGCCTCCCAGCCGCAGCTCGGGGAAGATGTGCCAGCGGATGCGGTCGATTTGAGGCAGGGTGAGTGGCCTCTCCCGCTGCCAGGGAAACATGTCCCAGAGCCGCTGCTGGAAGGCCTCGGGAGCAACGTCCTCCGTCATCTCGTCCTTGCAGAGGACGCGGTGGGCGGGAAGGACCTCGCCCAGCTTCCCTTCGTCGAACTGGCGACGGGTGATGTTGGAGAGGACGACCCCGTAGCTCCAGGGAAGGCTCAGCTTGCCCTGGAAGCCGCCGCCCTCGTGCGTGAGCGCCGGGTCCCGCTCCAGCAGGTCCTTGATGTCCTGCGCATAGGTGCGCGCCTGCTCGAAGGGATTGACCACGCGCTTGGGCCCGCTGCCGGACAGGAGCGTGGCACTGGCCTTGTCGATGGACTGGATGGCTTCCCGTCGCCAGTCCTTCACTTCGAGGACGAGGATGCCTCGCCGCGGGTGGAGCACGATGAAGTCGGGGTGATGGCCCGTCGCTCCGACCGGGACGTCGTACCAGAGGAGGTAGTCGTCCTCGAGCTTCTCCTCGAGGCGGCGCGCAAAGCGCTTCTCCCCCGCCTGCATGCGGCCGAGGCACTGGTTGAGGGCTGGAATCAACGTGGCCATGGCCTCAATCCCCTCCTGCTCACGGACGTGTCTGGGAAGGATACCCGAAGCCGGGCCCCCATCCCGGAGTCCGGGGCAGGGGCGCTTGCCGGGCTTCAGCCCTCCTGGGAGGTCTTGAAGATGAAGGGGTAGGTGACGACGACCACGCCGCCACCCGTGGGCGGGAACCGGAAGGTGCGCACTCGGGCGGCGACGCAGCCCTCCAGCTCCGGGTCTCCGACCGTGGACTCGCGGACCCTGGACTCCAGGACCTGGCCATCGCCTCCGATGACGAACCGGATGGCCACCTTGCCGTGCAGGTTCGGGGCGGACTCGAGGCGCGTCTCGTAGCAGTTGCGGACCTGCGCCCGGTTCGCCTGGATGACCGCGCGAATCTGGTCCTTGTCGAGAGGGCCCCGGGGCCGGGCACTGGCGGCGGGAGTGGGCGCGGGGGGCTCGAGGACCTCGATGTCGACGCGCTTGACGCAGGCGCTCAGGCAGAGGGCAAGCGGGAGGAGCAAGCTCGGGAGGCGCATTCGCTCCCGAGTCTCCCGTGAGAGGCCGGGCCGCGTAAATGCCCGCGGTGAGAAGGCCTCGGCGTCAACCTGCTCCATCCTCCCGCGGAAGGAGCCACTGCCGCAGTGCAGCAGGCATTTCATTTATTACCGTTTAGTCTGAACTAAATGGCTTTGCAGGTAGAGGATTTGAATAAACTCTCTTTGTCCGCCCCGACGCTCCCATGCCGGGAGCGTGGGAAGAGCGGCTTCAGAGCTGGAGGGAAACGAGCATGTTCAAGAGAACGGCAGTCCTCGTGGTGAGCTGTGGCGCGTTGCTGACCGCCTGCGGTACTGAAGTCGACCCGCGGCTCGAGAACGAGGAGATCATCTCCAACCTCATCGAGGCCGGGTATCCGGCCGACAGCATCATGGTTTCCGAGGGGGCTGTATACGTGGGGCGCGACGCTCACGTGACGCTCGAGGCGTCCCAGGAGATGCTTCAGCGCGGTGACGGGAGCGCGGAGCAATACATGACGACCAACCGGGTCGACACCTCCGTCGTGAAGAAGATCTGCATCAACCCCACCTCCCAGTTCAACAGCTACAGCCGGCTCAGCCAGGGGCTGGACCTGGCCATCGCCAACTACAACAGCCTGGGACTCGTCATCACCATGGCACGAGGCCCGACCACCGGCTGCAACGCGAACATCACCGCGCAGACCACGTCCGGCGCTGGCGGCTCCGCGGGATTCCCCTCGGGCGGCCGTCCCTACGGGACCATCAACATCGGCACCGGCCTGCAGAGCTACAGCATCGACGTGAACGAGCACATCATCACCCATGAGCTGGGCCACGCGCTCGGTCTCCGCCACACGGACTTCTTCCACGTCACCACGTGCGGTGGCAATGAAGGCACCGCGGGCGTGGGGGCCATCCTCATCCCCGGGACGCCGACCACGGACCCGCTGTCGCTCATGAACTCCTGCTTCAGGTCGACCGCGACCGGCGAGTTCTCCCAGTACGACATCGTCGCGCTGAACTACCTCTTCTGAGAAGCGTCTGAAGGGTTCAGGGGGCCACCCGACATCGAGCATCGCTCGGCGGGTGGCCTGCGATGGGCAGGACTCCTCTGGGGCACGCACCCTCGGAGGAGCCGCCGCATGGCCCTGGCGGCCTTCTGCCCAGGTCCACGCTTGTGTTGGGCGCGTGAACAAAGATGACCCGGGAGTAGGGGAGCCAGACCTTGCTCGTGCCTCTGTCCGTCTGACCTCTGGACGCTCCGGTGATTCCGGACTCCCGAAGAGAGGTCTGACGAATGAACCCCACACCTGGCGCCATCCTTACCTTCGATGACGGCCCGCTCGACGACAAGGGCAGGGACTGGGCCCTGAAGACCACGCTGGACATCCTGGACGCCCATCGCATCCAGGGCGTCTTCTACGTGCTGGGCGAGGAGGTGCAGAAGCAGCCGGCGTTGGTCAGGCTCATCGCCGAGCGCGGCCACATCCTCCAGAGCCACGCGTGGAGCCACGTGGCGCTTCCCAAGCTGTCCGAGGCGCAGCTGTGGCAGACACTCCAGCGGACGCAGGACCTCATCTTCCAGACCGCGGGAGTGCGACCCAACCGGCTGCGGCCGCCGTACGGCGCCGGGTGGGTGGGTGACAAGAGCCCGATACTGCAGAAGGTGGCGACCGGGCTGGGCCTGCAGCTCACCGGGTGGGACGTGGACACCAACGACTGGAAGGCCCCCCGCGGCCTGGCCGACACGCTGAAGTGTTATCCGTCCCGCAAGCGCTGGAAGGGGCTCCATGACAAGCGGGGCCAGCCGCTGGACATGCTCATGCACGTCAACCAGGCCACGGCCAGGGACCTGAAGGGCTTCATCCACGGTCTCCATGCCGAGGGGTGGGAGTTCCGGTCCTACGGGGATCCGCCGCAGCGGCCGTCCGTGGCAGTCGCATGAGGCCCCCGGGTTTGTTCCGCGCTTCACCTCGCACGAGGAATCCCATGTCCACGACTGCTGTTGACTCCACCTCCCTTCGCAATGACCGCTTCGCCAGCGAGCCCGAGCTGGCGCACGTGCTCGCTGGCCAGGCGACGCTCGGACGCAACGCCCGGGGCACGGGCGCGCAGGCAGTACAGCAGGCCCTGCTCGACATGGGCTTCAGCCTGCACGGAGGCGCGGATGGCGCCTTCGGTCCGCAGTCGCTCAAGGCGGTCCGCAACTTCCAGGTGCACGCCGGCTCGGCCTTCGCCGACGTCCAGCCCACCGGCGTGGTGGATGCCGCCACCCTGCGTGCCCTCGACACGCTCGCCCCGCGCCCGAAGCAGCGCGGCCAGCCGCACCACCTCCCGGTGCCGCGCTACGACGGCACCCCGCTGCGCGTGCTGGTGGTGAAGAACGAGCACCGGACGTTCCTCTTCGACGCGCAGGGCGGGCTGCAGGGCATCTTCGGCAACGCCGTGGGGGCGCGGGCCACCCCGACGGACAGGGGCCTGAAGAAGGTCAGCGCGAAGCTGGGCGCGGCGGCCGCACGGGCCCTGGGCCTGAAGCTGTGGGGCGGCCTCGTCTACGGCCCGTGCATCATCGACCTGTCCTGGGCGGATGGCTCCCGCTCGGGCGAGGAGCTCCACGGCACCAACGCACCGACCCGGCTGGGCGAGGATGTCTCGCACGGGTGCATCCGCCACGACAACGCCGCCATCCTCGTCCTCTACGAGGCCGTCAAGGTGGGGGACTGGGTGGCGGTCGTCGACAGCGTGAGAGATGCTCGCCTGGGCGCCCCGGCTCCCTCCCCCCGGGTGGCCTAGTAGCGGTTCGGGAACGAGATGCGCAGCTGCTTCTTCTGCTCGTCGGTCCGCATATAGGTATCACCCCTGTTGGGGCCGCCCTGGTTGTTGAGCGTCTTGCGGACCTCCTCCACTTCGTTCTTGTAGAACTCCGCGGTGAGCGCCTTCAGCTCCTTCGCGACCTGGATGAGCGCGGCGCCGTCCTTGGTGGCGACGTTCGGTCCATACGGGTTGCGGTACTGCGCGGGGACCTGCCCGCGCATCAGCGCGTTCACCGTGGCCCGGCCTCCGCTCAGGCGTGATGCCGCGAACGCCTGGAACCGCGCCGCCGTGTCGATGTCCTTGAAGTGCGACTGCAGCAGGTACTGCGAGGTCGAGAGGGCCTGGTCCGTCCGGGCAACGGGCTTCTGCTCCACGGTCTGCACCTGCTCCGCGAGCGCCCGCTGGAACTGCGCGTCATCACCGTCACCGAGCGCGAAGCGCTTGCGCATCTCGTGGGTCGCGATGTTGCCCTTCATCTTCCCGGCCTCTTCCATGACGTACATCATCACCTTCGCCTGGGCGAGCCCGATGAAGAGCGGAGGCGCCGCGGCAATCTCGAAGATGGTGGCGGTGCTGCCGGAGATGGCGCCGATGGTGGAGATGACGGAAGGCACGTTGTCGAGCGCCAGGTCCGCGCCGGCCTTGATGCGGTCATCCGCGGAGACCTTCTTGCCGTCGAGGTCCGTGCCATACAGGACCTTCTTGGCATTGCCGTACATGCCGAGCAGGTCTGTGGGGCCCTTCGCGAGACCGCCCACGCGTCCGAGCAGCTTCAGCACCTGCTCTTCGAGATGCGGCTGCTTCGCGACGAGCTGGAGCAGGCCGCTGATGATGGCGGGCGCGGCGGTGATGCCGGCGACCGTGCCCTCCACGGTGTTGCCCTTCGCGATGGCGTCCGCCGAGTTCTTCAGCGCGTCGAGCGCGTCCGGCAGGCCGTCGATGCCGGCCATGCTCGCCGCGATCTTCAGATTCCCGGCGATGGTGGAGACGGTCTCCGCGTTGTTGACGGCATCGGCCTGGGAGTTGATCTGCGGCGCGATGTACGGCTTGAGCGTCGCCTCCTTCGAGATCTTGTCGAACAGGGGCCTCAGGCCCTGACCCAGCGGGCCCGCCTCCTTCGAGAGGTCGGCGAGCTTCTTCTTGTTCGCCTCCAGGACTTCGCTGGAGCTGCCGCCGTTCGCGCGCAGGCCGTAGGCGAGCTCGAGCGCGCCCTTCAGCGCCTCGGCCTGCTTGGGGTTGGCGCCCTTGTCGATGGCGTTCGACACGACGTTGTCGATGGAGCCCGTCACCATGTCCTCGTCTGGCAGCTGGCCGAGCGGGGCATTGGCGATGTTGTTCATCAGCGCGATGGCCGCGCGCGGCGTCTTGCCGCCCGACTCCGTACCCGCGAGGAGCGTCTTCTGCGCGCCCTCCATCTGCGTGGTCATCGCTTGCAGCGAGGCCTTCAGCGGGCTGCCATCCGGAAGGTTCTTGAGTGCCTCCGCAAGCTTCATCTTCGCGGCGGGGAGCGCCTCGAAGCCCCCCTCATCGCCGTGGCCGATGTCTCGCGTCACCCGCATCGCCTCGTAGTACGCGGTCATTCCATCCCGCGTCGCCGGGTCATTCACGAGCTTCAGCATCTGGTCGAAGTCGACATCGGTGCCGTTGATGGCCGCCTGGCGGAGCGCCGGCAGCACCTCGGCCTGCGCGGCGTAGAGCTTGTCGAGCGAGTCCATCCCGTACGCCGCCGCCATGTTGGCGTCCTTCAGGATGGCAAGCTGGTGGGGCTTGAAGGTGTACGCGTCCGTCGTGCCGCCGTTGGACGCCTTCTTGAAGTCCTCGGCGGTCAGGACCGGCTTCTTCGTGTCGAGGTCGACGGTGAGCTGGTCGCCGTCGCGGCGCGCCATCTCCGCGACGGCAATCGTCGCGACCTCCTTGGAGAAGCCCAGCTTCATCGCCGCGTCGATGACGAAGGCCTGCGACGGCGTGGGCGTGGAGGCGTCGGTCGGCAGCGGGACGTCGGAGACCTTCACGCTCTCTTTCGCGTCCTTCGGCAGCTTGAGGTCGCTGTCCCGACGCGAGGTCGCGCGCAGCATCACACCCGACATGAAGTCGTCGGTGACCAGCGGCTTGAGCAGCGGGTTGTCGCCCAGCAGCCGCTGCGTCAGCGGCGTCTTGTTCTGCGTCGAGGTCGTGAACGAGTCACGCTGCAGCATGTTCGGCTGCGATGGCGCGGTCCGGGTCGGCACGGCCGGCTTCGTCGGAGCCGGAGGAACCCTGCTCGTGGTCGGCTTCGTCGTCGTCGGGGATGTAGGACGCTGACCTGTCACCTGGGGAGGCATGGATTCTCCTGTCGTGCTGTGACAGGAGGACGCGTCCCCCGGATTTCTTTTGCATTGAATTCTCGCGCCCCCGGAGGAACGCACCTGGGGAGACTCCTGGCTCGGCTAAGTGCTCGGATTTACGACGAGCGCGCCCGGGCCCCAGGCAATGTGTGGTGGAGCTTTCCTCCCAGTGCCGTCAGGTTGAACGCGGTGTATGCCCGCTCCTATGCTGCCTCTCGCTGAGAATGCTTCGGAGTGGGGGAGTGATGAAGCAGCCTGCGGAGGCGTTCGAGGCGGTCCCCTCCACGCCAGCACACCACTTCCGCCTGTACTACTTCGCGGCCGTCGCGCGGGTGCTCGCGCGCACCCGCGACTCCTTCGAGGAGTTTCCGTTCCTCGCCGGCTACCACGACGAGCTGGCGGCCCTGGGCGCCGCCGGGCGCGACGAGGCCTGGTGGAAGGAGGCCCTCACCGCGTGGGAGCAGCGCTTCCCGGGCCACCTGCCGGCGCGCGCCCTGCGTGAGGCGGCGGGGCTGGACCACCGGGCGCTCACGCTCCTGTTCTGCGTGGGCCTCACGGAGGAGGACGCGCGCTTCGGCCTCCTCTTCGAAGCGTTGCAGGCGGCGCCGGGCGTTCATCGCCCCACACTGGGGCTGCTCCACGCGTGGTGGAACGCCGAGGGAAGCGAGGCGCGCGCCGCCCTGGAGCCGCTCCGCGAGGCCGGCCTCCTGCGGGTGACGAACCCCGACGCGCCACGCGTCGAGTGGGCCTTCGAGGTTCCGGGTGCCCTGTGGGACGCGCTGCGCGGTGACGTGCGCCTCCGCCCCCTGCCGTGGCTGCGCTACCGCCCGGCGGCGGAGCTGCTGGAGCTTCCCCGGCTCATCCTCCCCGACGCGGTGCGGGACACCGTCGCCCGCCTGCCTCCGCTGCTGAAGCAGCGCGAGGTCCGCACGCTGATTGTCCGCGGGCCGCGCCATGGCGGACGCCGCACGCTGGTGGGGGCCGTCGCACGCGCGCTGGGCCGCGGCCTGCTCGAGGTGGAGCTGCCCACGCCGCGCAACGACGAGCACGCCCGCGTGGCGGGCACGCTGGCCACGCTGCTCCACGCCGTGCCCGCCGTCATCCTCGAGCCCTCGCCCGGTGAAGTCACGGAGCTGCCCCGGCTGGGCGCCTGTGACGCACCCGTCGCCGTCGTGCTCGGCCGGCATGGAGGCGTGAGCGGCACCGTCGAGCGCCCCGTCACGCTGACGCTCGAGACGCCGGGCCCGGAGGCACGCCGCGCGCACTGGCTCCGCGCGCACGCCGTGGACGAGGCCGAGCTGGACACCATCGCCTCGCGCTTCCGGCTCACCAGCGGCCACATCCACACGGCGGCGGAGCTGGCCCGCTCGTACGCGGCGCTTGCGGGGCGCCGCGCCATCACCGCCGAGGACGTGCGCCGCGCCGTCGGCTCCCTCGACCGGCAGGCGCTGGACGCGCTCGCCACGCGCCTGGAGACGGGCGGGGACTGGAGCGAGCTCGCCGTCGCCCCCGACGTGCAGCGGGAGCTCGTCCACCTGGAGCGGCGGTGCAGCCAGCGCGAGCGGCTCCAGGAGGCCGTGGGCCCGTCCGTGGGGCGGCAGCTGCGTCCCGGCGTGCGCGCGCTGTTCCGCGGGCCGAGCGGCACCGGCAAGACGCTGGCGGCCCGACTGCTCGCCGCGGAGCTGGGCATGGAGCTCTACAAGGTGGACCTGTCCACCGTCGTGAACAAGTACATCGGTGAGACGGAGAAGAACCTCTCCCGCATCTTCTCGCTCGCCGAGGAGCTCGACGTGATGCTCCTGTTCGACGAGGGCGACGCCCTGCTCGCCAGGCGCACCGCAGTCCAGACGGCGAACGACCGCTACGCCAATCTGGAGACGAACTACCTTTTGCAGCGCATCGAGTCCTTCGAGGGAATCATGCTCCTCACCACCAACGCGGGGGACCAGATGGACACCGCCTTCGCGCGGCGCATGGACGTCACCATCGACTTTCGTCCGCCCGAGGTCTCCGAGCGCTGGAGCATCTGGCAGCTGCACCTGCCCGTGGGACACGCCGTGGAAGTCCAGTTCCTGCACGAGGTGGCGGCGCGCTGCATGCTCTCGGGTGGGCAGATACGCAACGTGGTGCTGCACGCGGCCACGCTCGCACTCGGTGAAGGAGGAGCCATGGGGACCGAGCATCTCGACGCGGCCATCCAGCGCGAGTACCGGACGGCCGGGGGCATCTGCCCGCTGAAGCGAAGCGCGGGCACCGTCCGGAGCGTGCGCTGATGCCAGGCGGAACCCGGACCTCGCGCCAGAGCGCCCCCACTCCCGCGCCCGCGGCGCGCCCCGCGCCCGCACGGGCGGCCGCCCCGGGAAGGCCCACCGGCACCGTGAGCGGCGCCCCGGCGGTGCGCCTCACCCCCCAGCCCGTGGGAAGCACCGTCACGCCCGATGAAGTCGACATCTCCTCGGGACAGCTCACGGTGCCCGAGACGACCGCCGCGGAGGCGCGGCCCGGCAGGGACCTGGACCTGCGCGTGCGGCTGCCCGGCTTGGCGGAGGGCACCATCCGCGTGCGCAAGCGCGGTGACACCTTCAGCACCACCGGCGCCGGCACCGCCATCCGCCTGAGCCACCCCGCGCTCGCGCCCCTCGCGGACCAGGTCCCCACCGTGCTGGTGGTGACGGTGCGGGAGAACGTCGTCACCGGCTGGGTGGGCGTGGGCCAGCCGGGCCCGGCGCGCGGCACCCGGCGCGCGCTGGTGGAAGGCATGCTGCGCGGAGGCAGCACCGCGCTCGGCCTGCTGGGGATGACGAACATCACCATCCCCTCCGTGGTCAACGAGTTCACCGCCGGCCGCATCAACCTCGCCGTCGAGAACCTGGGCTTCCGCCTGGGGGGCTACCTCGAGGGCACCGGCACCCTGCGGCTCGACAACCAGGCGCTGCAGGTGGAGGGCGGCGCGCGCGTCGAGATTCCCGGCGGCTCGGGCGGCGAGCTGCGCGTGCGCCGCGGCTCCAACGGCGTGCTGGGCGGCGACTTGCGCATGACGGTCGCCATCGGCCCGGCGACGGGCACCGTGGTGGCGATGCTCGACCGGGGCTTCGTCCACGTCCAGGGCACGGTGGCCTACCGCACCGAGCGCATGAGCGGCAGCATCACCCTCATCGCCACCGACGAGCGCACCGCGAGGGACCTCACCACGCGGACCGACCTGGACCCGTCGACGCTCCCGGTGGCCCAGCCGGGGCCGGACAACCCGGCACGGCCGGGTCGGCGCGCCTTCTGCGGCTGGGGCGAGCTGTCCATCACCCTCACGCCCTGGCTGTCCGGGCGTGCGCGCGTGCTCGTCAACAACCAGGCGCAGGCGACCATCATCGGAGAGGTCCGCCCCCAGCGCGAGCTCATCCTCTTCCCGGAGCGGGAGTGGAACCGGCGCCTGTTCCGCGTGGAGATTCGCGCCGGCTACGGCATCCCCGTGGTGGGCCAGGTATTCGTCTTCGCCAACATCGGGCTGGAGGCCCTGGCGCGCGTGGGCCCGGGCCGCCTGCACAACATGAGCGTGACGGGGCAGTTCTCCACGGACCCACGGGTGGAGAACCTCTTCACCATCCAGGGCACGCTCAACATCTCCGCCTTCGCCGGCCTGCGCCTGCGCGCCGAGGGCGGCGTGGGGCTCACCGTCCTCGGCCACGACATCAAGGCCGGCGTGGGGCTCAACGCGCTGGCCGGCATCCGCGGCTACGTGGACGCCACGCCCCGCATCGGCCGGCGCCAGGGCCCGGGCGGGCGTCCCGAGTGGTTCATCGCCGGCCACATGGAAATCGCCGCGCAGCCATTTCTGGGCTTCAGCGGCGACCTGTTCGTGGAGCTGGACTCGCCCTGGTGGTCGCCCGCGCCGGACAAGCGGTGGACGTGGCCGCTGTTCAACCTGGAGTACCCGCTGCCGGGAGAGTTCGGCATCGGCGCGGACGTGGACTACGTGCTCGGCTCCCGCAGCTGGCCCACCGTCCAGTTCGGCGAGGTGGACTTCGACTCCAGCAAGTTCATGACGGACCTGCTCAACGACAACGTGGACCGCGGGCGCGGCGGCGAGCGGCGGCGGCCGGGCAACTGGCGCGAGGGCACGGGTGGCGGCGCGCCGGGAGGCGCACGGGGCGGGCGCGGCGGCGCTGGCCGTGGCCAGGGCACCGAGAGCTTCGACGGGCCCATCGGAGAGAACATGACGTTCTCCGACGGGCACGAGACGCACCGCCTGTTCATCCAGGAGGACGCGCGCGGCACCACGCCCATGATGGCGAGCGAGGTGGAGCGCATCGAGACGAAGCTCACCCGCTGGCGGCGCAACCTGGACCTGCTGACCACGGCGGACCGCTCGCGGGCGGAGACGCTCATCCAGCTGACGCGAGACCGCGCCCGGGAGCTGGACGAGCGCGCCGACGAGCAGAAGTCGCTGAAGGAGGCCGAGCGCAACGCCCGGCCGGTGTACGAGCGGAACCGGGGGCAGCGCCGCAGGCGCCCCGGACAGAACCAGCGCAAGCGCCCCTCGGAGGTCCGCCGGCAGGTGCGCGAGGCGCAGACCGGGCTGCGGGAGATGCTGCGCGAGCTGAGCACGTTGGTGGCCGACCAGCCCTTCACCCCCGTCCTTCGCACGGCGTCGATGCCCGAGGGGGGACGAGAGCCCCTCCAGTTGGTGGCGCAGGACGAGCGGGCGAAGCTGCGCGTGTCGAACGCCGACGACGCGGGCGTGTTCGTGCGCATCTCCGCGGGCGCGCCGATGTCACGGGCGCACAACCAGACGGGGCCGAACCTCATCCGCACCACCTTGAATGACGTGCAGCGGCGCGCGGTGAGGCTCCGGCTGACGCGCATCATCCGCAACCGCATCAACCGGCGGGCCTTCGTGGCCCTGCGCGCGCCGATGAACGAGCTGACCGACGTCGTCGCCAGCGTCGGGCGGGTGATGCGCATCGCGCAGCTCGCCCGCGCGCTGCGCATCAACCCCGTCACCCCGCCCCGCACGCTGACCTTCGTGAGCAACCCCCGGCGGTACCCCGACGGCCAGGGCATGCCCCGCGCGGTGTATCGCGGCATCTTCCGCCAGGAGATGGCGCGCCAGCTGTTGCTCCAGCAGCGGGGCATCAACCAGTACACCGTGGACCGGTGGCTGGTGAACCTGGCGCTGTTCCGGATGAATGCCACGCTGTACCGGCAGATGGACCGCGGTGCGCGCACCGTCGTCCTTCGGCGCCTGCAGGAGCGCGCGGCCGCCGCCCAGGTGCGGGTGGCCGGGTACCTCGCGCGGCTGCAGCAGCGGCGGGCCCGGCTGCAGGCGGAGCTCGCCAACATCCAGGCGCAGAATGCCGCGCTGGCGGCCACCCGGACCGCGCTCGCCCGGAACACGGCCAACATGGCGGAGGTGGGACGGCTCATCACGGTGGCCAACGAGACGCTGCGCCGGGCCCAGGTCGCGGCGGACGCCATCCTCCGGACGCAGGGCTCGAGAGACCTGGCGGCCATCGAAGTGGACGACAACGGGGTGGCCCTGCCGCGCCCCCTGCGCGAGGACCTGCGGCCCATTCGCGAAATCCGCCGCGACAGGCGAGGCGAGGAGGTCCCCATCTATTACGACCTGCGCATCGTCGGGCGTCAGAACAACGAGATTCGCTTCCGGGACAGGCTCAACCCCCATTACGAGCGGCTGCGCCGGCGGCTGCCCATCTGGGAGCAGTTCGGGAGCCTGAGGGATGGGTTCCAGAGCTTCGCCGTCCTCCACAACCCCGACCAGGTCGCGGGCGGCGAGGACGCCTTCCCGGAAATCGTCTTCCCCGCGGGCGAGGACTACAACGACGCGTCCTGGACGCGCTTCTACAACCAGATGCGGCGCTACGTGGGCAACTCCATGGTGAACAGCCGCATCGGCGAGCAGTGGGGGGACCAGATGAACCAGGAGGGGAGGGCCGTCATGGCCCGCATCCCACCGAGCGCGCACCCCATCTGGAGGAACAACTTCCGGTTCCTCATGAACCCGCCAGCGGGGACTCCGTGAGATGACACCCCTGGCGAAGCACTTCGTCCGGGGCATGGGGCGCCCCGCTCCCGCGACGGAGAATGCCATCCACTTCAACGAGCCGGGCGTCAGCCTGTTCTGGGAGACGGTGGGCCCCGAGCTGGGCGCGGGCTGGTTCCTGGACCGCTTCGTCTACCTCTTCGGTCCCGGGCTGGAGCGGCTGCAGCGCTGCCTCCAGGCGTGGGCCTTCCTCGTGCCCCCTGGCCACCCGGACCGGAGGGTGCTCGGGTACAACATCCACGGCGCCATCCTCGTGCTCGAGAATGGCGACTCCGACCTGCCGCAGGTGCGCGTCCTGGAGCCGTTCCGCGTGGCGTACTGGACGCACGAGCACCTCGGCTTCGAGAACCTCTTCGGGCGGTGGCTGCCGGACCGGGAGCTTCCCTACTTCCTCGACACGAGTGTCTACGAGCACTGGCGCCAGTCCACCGGGCAGCACCTGGCCGAGGACATGATTCTGGCGCCGAAGCTGCCGGAGGACCTGGGCGGCACCTGGACGCCGGACAACTTCCAGGTGGAGAACCTCTTCGAGTACTACGAGCGCACCGGCCGCAAGTACGCGAAGGTGGCCGCGGAGCCGCCGAAGAAGCCCCGGGGGCGCAAGCGATGAAGGGCAGGGTGCGGTTTCCTTCCTACCTGAGCGGGCTGCCGTTCCACCTGGTGCCGCGCGTGCCGGGCGCGGACGAGCGTGCGAAGCGGGTGGAGGCGGCGCGCACGGGTGACGCCCAGGCCGCGCTGGAGGCCGCGTCCATGCTGTTCGAAGGCCGGGGCGGGCCGGTGGATGTCCCGCTCGCGAGTGAGCTCCTGAGCGGCGCCGCGGAGCGTGGCTCGGTGGAGGCCCTGCTGATGCTGGGGGGCATGTTGTGGAGCATCGACGGGCACGAGCGCGAGGGGGTGCGGTGGCTGCAGGAGGCCGCTGCCCACGGCGCCGCCGAGGCCCTCTACGTCCTGGGCATGGCGTGCGCGCGCGGACGGGGACTCCCGCGTGACGTAGAGCTGGCGCGCCGCTTCCTGGCGCAGGCCGCCGACTCCGGAGTGGCGGAGGCGCGGGCCGAGCTGGAGCGGCTTCCTCCCGTCGGCGGCCATGACTCCTCGGGTCCGTTGACCTGACAGGCTCGCAGCGAGGCTATTTCCGCTTATGTGGAAATATCGTGCTGCTCTGGATTTCAGGGCCTTAATGAGACAGGATTACTCTTGCACGTACGGCGCGTGCAGCCCCTGTTTCCCCAACGCCGAGGAGTCGTCATGAACGCGAAGACGCAGAAGTCCTCCTCTACGAGCAAGCTCACCCTGAAGAAGGAGACGCTGCGCAAGCTGAGCGAGGGTGAGACGCAGCTGCTCGATGGCGTGGTGGGTGGCACCGGTCCGGTCTCCATCGGCACCTACTTCCCCAGCTCCCAGTGCCAGGCCGAGGTCGAGCGGGACGGCTGAGCTGATCGTCGGACGGACCTGATGGGACGGCGAGTCCCGGAAGGGCTTGTTCGCGCCCAGCCTCTGTCTCGAAAGCACAGGCTGGGCGCTTTCAACCGCTGCTCACGCATGCGGTCTGCTGGGTGGAAGGCCGCGAGCCGGAGCGAAGGCGTGTCGTGCAGGAGTTGCCTGCGTGCGTCATCGACGCGGCGTGAACCGCAGTGCCTCGTCCCGCGAGCCTGGGGGACGTTCTCCGAGCGGAGGTCAGGCCTTTCCGGCGGATGCATTGACGCGGCGCGAGCGCATCCACTATCCCGGAGTACACGCAGCAGCTCGTCCCCTCCGAGAGAGACGCCTTGACCGACGATGCCCGGCCCTCCACCTCGCGGAGGGCTCCCTTCCGCCACGACGGCTTCATCGCCATCCGGACCCCGCTGCTACCCCTGGACGTGCTGGTGGAGTGGGGGCGGGGCCTCGAGGCGGTGGGAGCTGGCGCGCAAGAGCGAGAGGCTGCGCTGGCACACGACCGCGCGCTGCTGCGCCAGCGGCTGCGCGAGCACGTGGAGGACCCACTGGTGCGCGAGGCGCTGTTCATCGCCTCGCCCTCGTTGATGGACAGCCTGCCCGCGTGGCTGGAGCGGCCCGACTCCGAGGCGGGACAGAAGGTGGAGCACGTGCTGGTGCGCTACCTGGCGCGCATGGCCGGGCGGGCAACGCCCTTCGGGCTGTTCGCGGGGCACGCGGTGGGAGGGATGGGGGAGACGGCGGCGCTGCGCATCCATGGACGCACCGGCGTGCGGCGGCACACCCGGCTGGACATGGACTACCTGGGCGCCCTGGTGGCGCACGTGTCCCGCGTACCGGAGGTGGTGCGCGCGCTGCGCTACGTGCCCAACTCCAGCCTGTACCGGGCCGGCGGGCAGCTTCGATACCTGGAGTCGAGGCTCCAGGGCCGTGAGCGCTCGTACCACCTGGTGGCGGTGGAGCCGGAGTCCCACCTGGAGGCCACGCTGGACGCGGCCCGTGGCGGGGCCACGCTGGAGACGCTGGCTGGCGCGCTCGTGGAGGCCGAGGGCGTGTCCCACCAGGAGGCGTGGGAGTACCTGGAGAGCCTCGTGGAGGCGCAGCTGCTGGTGAGCACCTGGGTGCCCGTCGTCACCGGGCCCGAGCCGCTGCCGGCACTGCTGGAGGCGGCGTCGGGCACTCCGGCGCTGACGCCCGTGTGCGAGCGGCTGGCCTCGGTGGGAGGCGTGCTGGCGGGCATGGACGCGCGGGCGCCGGGCCTGGCACTCGAGACGTACCGCGAGGTGGCGCGGTCGCTGGAGTCACTGCCGGTGCCGGTGGAGCTGTCGCGCCTGTTCCAGGTGGACATGTTCCGCCCCGCGCACGAGGTACGCCTGCCACGCCGGGTGCTGGACGAGGTGATGCGCGGGGTGTCCACGCTCCAGCGAATCACTCCCGGGCCGGGAGATTCCTCGCCCGTGGCCCGCTTCCGACAGCGACTGGTGGAGCGCTACGAGGGCCGCCCGGTGCCGCTGCTGGAGGCGCTGGACGAGGAGAGCGGCGTGGGCTTCATGCCGCCGCAGGCCCCTGGCGCCGGCACGGGGCCGCTGCTGGCCGGCTTCCGCTTCCCGGCGAAGGGTGGACAGGACGGAGCCCGGTGGGAGCCGCGCTGGACGCACCTGTTGCATCGGGTAGAGGCCGCGCGCGCCGCGGGTGCGCGGGAGTTGGTGCTGGAGGACGCGGACCTGAAGGCGCTGGAGGCGCCACGGCCCAGGCCGCTGCCGGATGCCTTCGGCGTGGTGGGCACGGTGCTGGCGGCCTCGGCGGAAGCCGTGGACGCGGGGCACTTCCGCTTCCTGCTGGAGAACGTGCACGGCCCTTCCGGTGCCTTCTACCTGGGGCGCTTCTGCCATGGGGACGCGGCGCTGGAGAAGGCGGTGCGGCGCTACCTGCGCGCCGAGGAGGCGCTGCGTCCGGACGCCCTCTTCGCGGAGGTGGTGCACCTGCCCGAGGGAAGGGTGGGCAACATCATCTGCCGGCCCGCGCTGCGCGGGCACGACCTGGTCTTCCTGGGGCGCTCGGGCCTGCCGGAGGACGCGCAGCTCCCCCTGTCGGACTTGTGGGTGTCCGTGGAGGAGGGGCGCGTGGTGCTGCGCTCGCGCCGTCTGGGGCGAGAGGTGATTCCCCGGCTGACGAATGCGCACAACTTCAGCGCCCGGGGCCTCGGGGCCTACCGCTTCCTGGGCGCCCTCCAGACGCAGGAGGCGGGCAACTTCCGGTTCCACTGGGGCCCGCTGGCGGAGGCCCCCTTCCTGCCGCGCGTGGTGCACGGACGGCTGGTGCTGTCTCCCGCCACCTGGAACGTGCGGGCCGGCATGCTGAAGGAATGGGGCTCGGCGAAGGGCGTGGCGCGCTTCGAGGCGGTGCAGCGCTTCCGCGAGGAGGCGCGCCTGCCGCGGTGGGTGTGCCTGCGGGACTCGGACAACCAGCTCCCGGTGGACCTGGACAACGTGCTGTGCGTGGAGTCGCTGGTGCAGGTGGTGAAGGCACGCCCGCGCGCGGTGTTGGAGGAGCTGCTGCCCGGCCCGGACGAAGCGTGCGTGGAGGGCGAGACGGGGCGGTACGTGCACGAGGTCGTCATTCCCTTCCTCCGCCACCCGCCCGAGGCGCCGGCCGCCGAGGCTTCCCGCCGGGAGGTGCCCGCGGCCTCCCAGCCACCCCTCCGCAGGTGCTTCCCGCCGGGCTCGGAGTGGCTGTACGTGAAGCTGTACGGCGGCACGAGCACGCTGGACCGGCTGCTGCGCACCACGCTGGGCGCGGCGGTACGCGCGGCGGTGGACTCGGGCGCGGTGCGGCGCTGGTTCTTCATCCGCTATCACGACCCGGAGTCGCACGTGCGCCTGCGCTTCCACGGCGAGCCGAAGCGGCTGGAGGCGGAGGTGTGGCCGCTGGTGCGCGAGGCCTGCGCCGGGGCGCTGGCCTCCGGCGAGGCGTGGAGGCTGCAGCTCGACACGTACGAGCGCGAGGTGGAGCGGTACGGCGGCCCCGAGGGCATGGAGGGCTGTGAGGCGCTCTTTCAAGCCGACAGCGAGGCGGTGCTCGCCCTGCTGGAGGCCTACCCGGGGGACGAGGGCGCGGACGCCCGGTGGCGCCTGGGCGTGAAGGGCCTGGATGCGCTGCTCGAGGACCTGGGGCTGGGGCTGGACGCGAAGCTGGAGGTGATGGAGCGGATGCGCCGCGGCTTCGCGGCGGAGTTCGCCGTGGAGCGGCGCTTCGAGGACCAGCTGGACGCCCGCTACAGGAAGGAGGGCCGTGCGCTGGAAGCGTTGCTCCAGGCCTCCGTCGAAGCGCCAGCGCCCTGGCGCGAGGGGCTGGAGGTGCTGCGGCGCCGCAGCGACAGGGCGCGGCCCGTGGTGGACGGACTGCGGCGGGCGGAAGGGGAGGGACGTCTGACCGGGTCCGTGGAGACGCTGGCTGACAGCCTGCTGCACATGCACGTCAACCGGCTGCTGCCAGCCGACCAGCGCGCCCAGGAGCTCATCCTTTATGACTTCCTGACCCGCCTGTATCGTTCGCGCCGGGCCCGGATGAAGAAGGCATGAGTGAGGCGCAGCAACCGCAGAAGCTCTTCCGCCAGGAGGCGCTGGAGCACCATGCCCGCCCGGAGGCCCGGGGCTCGCTCCTGCGCGTCATGCCGGGCTGGACGCACGCCGTCTGGTGGCTGGTGGTGGCGCTCGTGCTGGTGGGCGGCTTGGGCCTGGCGCTGGTGGACATCAACGACTACGCGCGCGGCCCGGTGCTCGTACGCATCAAGGGCATGGAGGAGGTCACCGCCACCGCCGGAGGCCGCGTCAGCCGGGTGCTGGTGCGCAGGGGCGAGCAGGTGCGGGCGGGCCAGCCCCTGGTGGAGCTGTACTCCGGTGGCGAGACGGCGGACCGGGCCCGGGTGGAGGAGGAGTTCCGCTCTCAGCTCGCCGCGTGGTTGCTGGAACCGCTCAACGCGGGCGCGAAGCAGTCACTGGCGGGACTCCGGACGCAGCTGGAGCTGAGCGAGTCGCGGATGGGCGAGCGCGTGTTGAAGGCTCCGTGCGACGGCCAGGTGGGCGAGGTCCGTGTGCGCGAGCAGCAGTTCCTGGAGCCAGGGGAAATCGTCGTGTCGCTGGCGCGCGGAGGCGCCGAGGCCTGGGCCGTCGCGCTGCTGCCCGGCCAGTACCGTCCGCTGTTGCGCCCGGGCCAGCCCCTGCGCCTGGAGCTCACGGGCTTCCCGTATGCCTGGCAGTCGCTCCAGGTGGACTCCGTCAGCGACGAGCTGGTGGGCCCCGCCGAGGTGCGTCGCTACCTGGGCCCCGGCCTGGGGGACGCCATCGCCGTGGGTGACGGCCCGGTGGTGCTGGTGGAGGCCCGCCTGCCCCGGGAGACGTTCGAGTCCGATGGAGAGACGTACGCGTATCACCCCGGCATGCCCGGGCAGGCCTGGGTGAAGGTGCGAGCGCGCAATGGCTGGTTGACGCTGCTGCCGGTGCTGGAGCTTTTCGGGAAGCGCCGTGACTGAGCCCACCCCTCCGCCCTCGTGGTTCGAGCGCTTCCCCGCGCTCCAGAGATTGGGGGCCCGGCTGCGCCAGCGCCGGGTGCCCTACGTGGCGCAGATGGCCTCCACCGACTGCGGCGCCGCGTGCCTGGCCATGGTGCTGGGGTACTGGGGCCGCCATGTGAAGCTGGACGAGGTCCACTCGGCCGCGGGCCTCACCATCCGTGGCATCTCCGCCCGCGCCATCCTGGATGCGGGCCGGCGCTTCGGCCTGGTGGGCCGCGCGGCGCAGGTGGACATGGACCAGCTGCACCTGCTGGACCCGGGCGCGGTGCTGCACTGGGAGTTCCGGCACTTCGTCGTCTTCGAGCGGCTGTCGCGCGCGGGCGTGGAAGTGGTGGACCCCGCCTTCGGCCGGCGCCGTATTTCGTTGGAGCAGTTCCGCAAGTCCTTCACCGGCGTGGCGCTGCTTTTCGAGCCCTCGGAGACCTTCGAGACGGCGGCCCCTCGCCGCGGGCCCAGCCGGTACCTGCGCCTGCTGCTGGAAGAGCGGCCCGCCTTGCTGCGCGTGGCCGTCATGTCACTGCTGCTGCAGCTGTTCGCCCTGGCGCTGCCGTCGCTCACCGGCGCGGTGGTGGACCGGGTCGTGCCCAGCGGTGACGTGCCGCTGCTGGCGACGCTGGCGGCGGGAATGGCCGCGCTGGTGGGCTTCCAGTTCCTGTCCACCCTGGTGCGCGCGCACCTGCTGCTGCAGCTGCGCACGCACCTGGACGCGCGGCTGACGCTGGGCTTCCTGGACCACCTGGTGCACTTGCCGTTCTCCTTCTTCCAGCTGCGCTCGGCGGGCGACCTGATGAACCGCCTCAGCAGCAACGCGACGGTGCGGGAGTTGCTGACGGCCGGCACGCTGTCCGGGCTGTTGGATGGCGGCCTGGTGATGCTCTACCTGGGGCTGCTGTACACCGGCAGCGCGAGGATGGGCGCGCTGGTGACGGTGCTGGCGCTGCTGCAGGGCGCGGTCTTCTTCGTCGCCAGCCGCCGCCAGCGCGAGCTCATGGCGCAGAACCTGGAAGTGAGCGCCTCCGCGCAGAACTACGAGGTGGAGCTGTTCACCGGAGTCCAGACGCTGAAGGCCATGGGGCTGGAAGACCGGGCGGTGCAGCACTGGTCCAACCTGTATGTGGACGTGCTCAACGTGTCGTTGGAGCGCGGGCGGATGACGGCGCTCACCGACTCGCTCACCGCCACCCTGCGCATGGCCTCGCCGCTGGTGGTGCTGGCCCTGGGGGCGATGCTCGTCATGGAAGGGCGGCTCACATTGGGGGAGATGCTGGCCCTCAACGCGCTGGCGGCGGGCTTCCTGCTGCCCGTCTCCAACCTGGTGACGACGGCCTTCCAGCTCCAGTTGGTGGGCAGCTACCTGGCCCGCGTGGACGACGTGCTGGAGGCGTCCGCCGAGCAGGTGTCCGGCACCCCGCGCCGCAGCCACCGGCTGGAGGGGCGCATCCAGGTGGAGGGCGTGTCGTTCCGCTACGGCCCCCACTCGCCGCTGGTGGTGCGGGACGTGTCCGTCACCATCCAGCCCGGACAGTTCGTGGCCATCGTCGGCGCGTCCGGCGCGGGCAAGTCCAGCCTGGCGCACCTGCTGCTGGGGCTGTACCTGCCCACCTCGGGCACCATCCGCTATGACGGGGTTCCGCTGCCAGAGCTGGAGCTGAAGGAGCTGCGGCGGCAGATGGGCGTGGTGCTGCAGAGCCCCTCGCTGTTCAGGGGCGACATCCGCCGCAACATCGCCTATTCGGACCCGCAGATGCCGCTGGAAGCGGTGCAGGCGGCGGCGCGGCGCGCCCAGGTGCATGAGGACATCGCCGCCATGCCCATGGGCTACGAGACGGTGCTGAGCGAGATGGGCGCCTCGCTCTCCGGAGGCCAGCGGCAGCGGCTGGCGCTGGCGCGCGCCCTGGCCGCCAGCCCCGCCATCCTCCTGCTGGACGAGGCCACCAACTCCCTGGATGCCCGCACGGAGCGGGCGGTGCAGGACGCGCTGGCGGAGCTGCGCTGCACGCGGGTGGTCATCGCGCACCGGCTGAGCACCGTGCGCGACGCGGACCTCATCCTGGTGATGAAGGCGGGCCAGCTGGTGGAGCAGGGCACGCACACGCAGCTGATGGAGCGGGGCGGAGACTACTTCGAGCTGGTGTCCGCCCAGGACCGCCCGCGGAAGGTGGTGGGGTAGGGCCATGCGCTTCGCGCCGGACGTCGTCGTGGACCTCACGCCCCTGCCGGGAGGCGCCGGTCGCGTGCCCTTCGCCGCGCTGCTGCACGGCCTGCTGCAAGCGGGCTTCGCGCCCGAGGCCTCGCGGCGTCTGCTGGAGGAAACCAACGCGCGGATGGGGGAGCCCCTCCTGCGTCCCCGGGGCGTGGACGACGGCGGCTTCCTGGTGGAAGCGCCGGTGCTGTTCCCCGACGAGGACGCGTGGTGGTGGGTGCTCCAGCAGGGCGAGGAGCGCTGGCACTCGCGGCTGGAGGCGCAGGCCGTGCCGGAGGTGGCGGACTTCCTGCGCGCCCTGGCCCGGGCCACCACGCTGGACGCGGTGCGCCGCGCATGGCCCTTCGACGACGAGGGCTGGCGGGACTCGCTCTTCGCCGCCGGGCCGCCGCCATCGCCATGGCGGGAGCCTTCCGGACCCGGCATCTACCGGCGCGAGCATGCCAGCGTGCTCGTCTGCTCGCGGACGACGTCGGTGCTGGTGGACCCGATTCCGTTGCAGCGGAGGATGGGCCACATCGGACTGGCGCCGGGCAACGTGGCGCCCGGGGCACTGGGCGCCGTGGCCATCACCCATGGGCACGTGGACCACTGGCACGTGCCCTCCATCCTGTCCCACCTGCCCGACGGCGAGGCGCCGGTGCTGGTGCCACGCGTGCCCCGCACGAACCTGCTGACGATGCAGGACTTCTCCCAGGTGCTGCACGCCTGCGGGCAGCCGGCCCTGACGCCCGCCTGGGGCGAGACGGTCCACGTGGGCGACATCCGGGTGGACGTGCTGCCCTTCTATGGGGAGCAGCCCTCGCCGGACGGCCCGCCGCTGCCGGACGGCCTGCGCAGCTGGGGCAACTGCTACCGCTTCACCACCGAGGACTTCAGTTGCGTGCTGCTGGTGGACAGCGGCACGGACCCGGACGGGCGCATGGAAGAGGTGATGGCGCGCTCGCGGCATGAACTGGGGCCGGTGGACGCGGTGTTGTCGTGTCAGCGCGAGTTCTTCTCACCCTTCTTCGGCGGGCTGAGCCACTACTGGGCCGCGCTTCCCTGGGAGCGGCTGCGCGCCCTGCATGAGGAGCACCTGGCCGGGAGGCTGCGCAGCGCCACCGCGGGGCCGGACGGGGTGGCCGCGCTGTGCTCCGCCGCGGGCGCGCGCTGGTTTCTTCCCTACGCCAACGGCTTCGAGGGTGTGGGGCGTGCCATCAGCGATGTGGGCTGGGGGCTGGGTGAGCCCTCGGAGGCGTCCTGCGGCGCGGCGGTGCGCGGGCACCTGGAGGCGCTCGGTGCCACCACCAGGGTGGTGGATTGGTGCCCCGGGGATGTGGCGCGCTTCGAGCGCGGGGAGCTCAGGCTCACCCACTTCAGGTAGGTCTGGTAGGGCCGGCGTCTCAGGGCGTGGTGGAGGCGCGGTCCGGCGCGCGGGCGTCGGGCTGGAGATACACCTCCGCTACCAGCCCGCTGGCAAGCCGGCCGCGCAGTGACGCCGGCACGTGCAGCAGTGCCTCCGCTTTCTGATGGCGCGAGGCGGGCTCCACCTCGGGTGACAGCCGGTCCACGGTGGCCGTCAGCGTCACACCGCCCGTGGCCAGCCGCACCTGCACCGTGTCACCGGGGCGCAGGCTGGGCGCCAGCCGCTCGGGCACCGCGAAGCGCAGCCGCAATTCCTCGCTCACCAGCCGTAGCACCGGCGTGTCCCTGCCCACGCGCATACCCGGGGTGAGGTACTGCTCGGTGACGATGCCGGTGAAGGGCGCCCGCAGACGCGACAGGCTCACGTTCCGCTCCGCTAGCGCAAGCCGCGTCCGAGACTCGGCCAGCTGCGCCTGGGCGAGCTGCACGTCCGCCTCCGCCAGCGCCACCTCGCCGCGCGCCGTTTCCTCCGCCTCGGCGGCGGAGAAGTCACGAATGCGCTGCTCCCGCTCCAGCCGCTGTCGCGCCTGGGCCAGGACGATGGTCGCCCGCTGCACGGCGGCCTCCGACGCGCGCACGTTGGCCTGCCGCGCTCCCAGTTCCAACCGCAGCGGCTCCGGGTCCAGCGACGCCAGCAGCCTGCCTGCCTCGACGCGCTGCCCGAGATGGGTCGTCACCTCGCTCAGCCGTCCTTCCACCTCGGACACCAGGTCCAGAACCTGGCTGGCCACCACCACACCCAGCAGGGGACGCGACGCCGACAGCGCCTGCTCCGCGGGGCTCGGCTCCGGCTCGGCGGCCAGGGCAGGTCCGGCTGCCGCCAGCAGTCCCGCGAGGGCCCACGCCCGCGGCCCTCCGCGCCCACGCCTCATCGCTTGTGTCGAAGCCATGCTGTCCACGGGACTGTAGCCCAGGCGGTGGTTCTCCACACGGCCACGGCGGAGGTGGCGGACTGGAGGCCGCGCTTCGGCGCGGACCCACGAGGCGTTCCAAAAAATCGGATTCTCCATTTTGAGTGAGATTCCCGGGAGGAACTTCCCTCCAGGAGGGTGACGTTCCCTCTGGAGGCTCTCCATGAAGCGATGCTCCACCGCTGTCCGTTTCCTCTGCCGGCTTGCGACGGCCGGCACCCCCACCTCGGCCGTCGTCCTCGCCGCCTGTCTGGGAATCGCCGTCCCCGCGTGGGCCGCGCTCCCGAAGCCGGTCTACGCACCCACCAACGGGTTCCCCGACCCTTCGGTCACCAGCGAGAGCGGCCAGTTCTACGGCATGGCGACCGGCAGCAATGTCCCCTCGGCCCTGGGCGACATCGCCTCCGGACCCTGGACGTCCCAGGGGCCGGCCCTCAGTGTGAAGCCGTCCTGGGCCACCGGCAGCGGCATGTGGGCCCCGGACCTCGAGCGCATCGGCGCGAACGAGTGGGTGCTCTACTTCGCCGCCCCCGTCGACGGGCTGGACAGCGGCCAGCGCTGCATCGGGGCGGCCACGGCCAGCTCGCCCCTGGGGCCCTTCACTCCGGTTTCTGGCGGGCCGCTGGTCTGCCCGGGGCTGGCCAACACCCCCACCGCGGACGACACCGTCCCGGGCCGCCCCATCTCCACCGCCGGTGTCATCGACCCGTCCGGCTTCAAGGACAGCGATGGCACGCGCTACCTGCTCTACAAGACGCAGCAGCTGCCGTCGTCGCTGCGCATCGTCCGGCTCAACGCGGCCGGCACCCACGTGTTCAGCGGCGCCACCAGCCGCCAGTTGCTCCGCTCGGACCGCATCGTGGAGAACCCCGTCGTCGTGAAGCGCGGGGGGGCCTACATCCTGTTCGCCTCGCGCGGCCCCTATAACAAGTGCAGCTACGAGACCATCTGGATGCGGGCCTCCGGCCTGGGCGCCAACGCCTTCAACACCGTCACCCAGCACACGCTGCTCACGCCCGGAAGCACGGATGGGGTGTGCGGCCCCGGAGGCGCGGACATCGCGGCGGCACTCGACGGCGGACAGCGCATCTTCTTCCACGGCTGGCTGTGCGGCAGCAACCCCTGTCCGTCTGGCTTCGACGCGCAGTCCGACACCGGGGGCCGCCGTGGAATGTACGTCGGCGTGCTGGGCTGGAACTCCAGCAATGACCCCGTCGTCAACCTGTTCCTCAACCCGGGGGACTGACGGATTCAATGAAGAGAGCCTGCTCGCGCGGGGCGAGCAGGCTCCATTCGTTCAGACAGGCACCGCGTCCTGACGAGGCCGGTGCGCGTCAGGCTCTGCGGACCGTGGAGGAGCGGATGAGTCTGAGCACCAGGAGCAAGACCACGGCTCCGACGAAGGCCACGAAGATGGTTCCGGCGAGCCCGCCGAAGGGCGCCCCCGTGCCGAGCGCCCGGAAGATGAAGCCTCCGAGGAACGCGCCCACCACGCCCACCACGATGTCGCCAATGACGCCGTAGCCCCCGCCCACCACGGCCGACGCGAGCCATCCCGCGATGAGGCCGATGACTGCCCACAACAGAATCGTCTCCAAAGACATCTCATCCCTCCTGGAGGTCCGTTGGTGGGAACATGGGCACGGTCCGTCGCCTGGGCACATGTGCTCCCCCGACGGGCAGGCGAGGGGGCAGGCGAGCCCTCGCCTTCGGGATTCGGGGTTCGCAAGTGCAGGCGCAACGGAGCGCGGATATCGGCTCTCACACGACATCCCTTCCCTGGAGCGCGGGGGTGCTATGCAGTGGCGCATGGCCCCCGTCGCCCCGCTTGGCAAGAACCACGTGCTCGCGCTGCTGCGCGCGGGAAAGCTGCCGTTCTCCTTCGGCTCACCGCATCCGTTCGTCGCCGTCCTCGAGCAGGACGGCGTCTTCCGGGTGCGGGAGTTGGTCGTCGATTCCGCCGAAGCCGAAGTGGCCTCCAGGGCCTCCATGGCCGAAGGGAGGGGTTGGATGCCGGAGCAGTACTACGCGCTCGGCAAGCCGACGGGACGCGTGTTCATCGAGGCGCCAACGCGCGACGCGCTCGCCGAGAAGCTCGAGGCCTATCCGTGGCCGCGGGAGTGGTGACGCCCGCGCCTGTTCTCATTCGAAGCCCAGGAGTATGCCATGCACAAGGGAGCCTGCCTCTGCGGGGCCGTCACTTTCGAAGTCGCCGGTGACCTGCATCCGCCCGATGCCTGCCATTGCTCGCAGTGCCGCAAGCAGTCGGGTCATTTCTGGGTGTCCACCGACGTTGCCCGCGCCGCCCTGACGGTCCACGGCGCCGACAAGGTCACCTGGTTCCGCTCTTCCGAAAAGGTGCGACGCGGCTTCTGTTCCACCTGCGGCTCGTCACTGTTCTGGGACCCGATTCAGAAGGACAAGATTTCCATCTCCATGGGCGCGTTCGAGCTGCCCACGGGCACCCGGATTGCGATGCACATCCACGTGGCCGACAAGGGCGACTACTACGAGATTGCCGACGGCCTGCCGCAGCACCCACACTAGGCCGTTACTTCGCGCTCGCGGCCTTCAGCTCCGCCGTCTCATCAACGACGTCACCGACCTTGACCACCTCGTATTGAGGGAGGGGGTCGGGGAGCGGCGGCGTCTCGCCGTACCGCCCTTCGAGCCAGAGCGCGCAGCGCCTCGCCTCCCGGCCGCACTTCTGGGCGATTCGCTCGCTCAGCGGAACGCCCAGCGCCAGGTCCGTCACCCGCAGCTCGAGGTCTCCGACGCGTGCTCGCTCGAAGCGATGGCCCGGCTCTCCGAGCTCGATGATGATGGGCAGCCGAAGACGCTTCCCCCGGTGGGCTTCGAGCCAGGCCGTGAGGCCCGCCGTGTCGGTAACGGGCGGCCCCGGCTCGAACTCGTAGACGGGCTCCGGGTCACCCTTGCGCATCGGGCGAAGTTCCCTGTCCGTTGCGTCGTCTCCCATCTCGGGGCCTCCCTTGGATGTCGCGCAGCTGCAGAGCAGCATGACGAGCACGGCGCATCGGGTCATGGACTGCCTCCGGCCCGCATCCTCGCATTGCTCCCACGGCGGTTGCACCCGGCCTCGCGCTTCTGGAGGCCATGCTGTTCCTCTACAGTGCGTGCCGTCGATGCGCACGGCGCCTTCGCCGCCCACACGGAGGAGCAGCACTTCATGGAAGTCACCCGGAAGCTCGCAGCGGGCTTGAAGAAGCGGAAGGTGGCACCCAGGCGCGCTGCCCGGGGCCGTGTGCTGGTGCTCGTCGCGACGCGCAAGGGCGCGTGGCTGTACCACGGTGACGCCAGGCGGCGGACGTGGCGCGTGGACGGCCCCCACTTCCTCGGCCACATCATCAGCCACGTCATCCTCGACCCGCGCGATGGCCGCACGCTCCTGGCCGCGGCGAAGACGGGGCACCTCGGGCCCACCGTCTTCCGCTCCACGGACTTCGGGCGTACGTGGAAGGAGGCGGCGCGTCCGCCGGCCTTCGCGAAGGCGCCGGAGGGCGAGAAGGGCCGCGTCGTCGACCACACCTTCTGGCTGACGCCCGGCCACGCGAGCGAGCCGGATGCCTGGTACGCGGGGACCTCTCCGCAGGGGCTCTTCCGCTCCGAGGACGGCGGCGTCAGCTGGGAGCCCGTGTCCGGCCTCAACGACGACCCGCGGTACCGGGCCTGGATGGGCGGCGAGCAGGACGGCACGCCGGACGGGCCGAAGCTGCACTCGGTCATCGTCGACCCGCGCGACGCCGCGCACCTCTACATGGCCATGTCGAGTGGCGGCGTGCACGAATCGATGGACGCGGGCAGGACCTGGGCGCCGCTCGTGCGTGGCCTCGAGGTCGTCGAGGGCTTCGACCCGGAGAACGTCGGCTTCCACGACCCGCACTGCGTGCGCCTGTGTCCGAGCAACCCCGACCGGCTGTACCAGCAGAACCACTGCGGCATCTACCGGCTCGACCGGCCGTCGAACGAGTGGATGCGCATCGGGCGGAACATGCCCCGGCGCGTGGGGGACATCGGCTTCCCGATGGTGGTGCACCCGCGCGACGCGGGCACGGCATGGGTGTTCCCCATGGACGGCACGACGGTGTGGCCGCGCACCAGCCCGGGCGGCATGCCCTCCGTGTACGTCACGCGCAACGGCGGCAGGCGCTGGCAGCGCCTGGCCTCGGGGTTCCCAGAGAGCCAGGCCTGGTGGACGGTGAAGCGCCAGGCGATGTGCGTGGACACGCTGGACCCGGTCGGCCTGTACTTCGGCACCACGAGCGGTGAGCTGTGGGGGAGCCGCGACGAAGGCGAGCAGTGGAGGTGCCTTGCGCGGAATCTTCCTGAAATCTACGCGGTGGAGGCCATTGAAGTGGCCTGAGCTGAAGGGGAGGGCGTCATGAAGGTGCTGATTCCCAGTCCGCTCCTGTCGTACACGCGCAAGAGCGAGGTCGAGGCTGAAGGCGGCACGCTCTCGGAGGTGCTCGCCGACCTTGACCGTCGCTACCCGGGCCTGCGCTTCCGCGTCGTCAACGAGCAGGACCAGATGCGCCCGCACATGCGCTTCTTCGTGAACGGCGAGCAGGTGTTCGACCTGAAGCGTGCGCTGCGCCCGACGGATGCCGTGCAGCTCGTCCAGGCCCTCAGCGGCGGGTGAGGGACCTTTCCCAGTGCGGCGGGGTCATTTCCACCCGTCGCCCATTCACCTGATTTTGCTCGGGATTCTCAGGCTCGGAGCCTCATGAATTCGGGTGAATTCCAAGAGCCTGGGAAATTAGGCGCAACTCCGGGAGGGACATCGCGACAATCGCTCCAGGAGATTCTCAATGTCCACCTACCGCATCCGTCCTGGCGACACCCTCTCGGCTCTCGCCAGCCGCTTCAAGACCAGCGTCTCGGCCCTGGCGAAGGCCAACAACATTGCCAACCCGAACCTCATCATCGCGGGGAAGACCCTGCGCATTCCCGGCCACAGCGGGAAGGACAGCTTCGAGGGCACCAAGGGCGGCACGAAGGGCTCCGGCGGTACGAAGGGCACTGGCGGCACGAAGGGCGGCGGGAAGACCGAGGGCAGCAACGGCGTGGCTTCTGGCAAGGCGACCCCCGCGATGCGCAAGCTCGCGGAGGCGGGCCGCGCGGCCGCGCTGAGCATGGGCGGCTACAACAGCCAGGGCCTGTGCGCCACGGGCGTGAGCAAGGCCATCCAGAACGCCTTCGGCTTCAAGGTCTGGGGCAACGGCAACCAGATTGACAACAACCTGCCGCGCGACAAGTTCAAGCAGGTCAACATGTCGCTCGAGGAGGCGCTGAAGATTCCGGGCATGGTCCTCACCTGGGAGCGGACCTCGTCGGCCGCGGGCCAGAAGTACGGCCACACCGCTATCACCACCGGCGACGGCCGCTCGTCCGTGAGCGACTTCATCGAGCGCAACACGCTGGGCGCCGGTGGCCGCAGCGGGCTGAAGATCTTCATGCCGACGATGTAGCTCCCGCCGTACGGCGGAGCACCGTCGCAACCGTCGCCCCCGGGGCTGTCGACCGGGGGCGTCGTCGTGTCCGCACCCGGCCAACCGCTCTCCTCGAGTCCAGGGCCCGTGCCGTCCCGTCGTCACCGTAGTCACTGGTTTGCAGGAACTGACGCACCGCCTGCTCGCCATTGACGGGGTTGACGACGTCGTCCTCGGTGCCGTGCATGACGAGCACCGGCACCGTGCGGCGCGGACGCTCCAAGCACGCCCACGCGTCGCGGCCCCGGTCATCCGGGTGGTAGATGCTGCCGAACGTCATGGCCCAGGCCGTGCCTGAAATCGTCGTGGCCGCCTTGTACATCGCCCCCGCGCGGCCCTTCGCCCGCCGTGTCGCAGTGGAGGGAGACCCCGTCGAGCGGAAGCATCGGCATGCCCGGTCTCCTGTCCGCGCCCACACCCGCGCTCACGCCGAGCACCCGCAGCTCGCCCCGGTGGTGAACGAGGAGCTCTACGCCCTGACGCCGGAGCTGGCGGCTCCGGCGCTGGCCCTCCGGGAGCAGTCCGCCGCGCTGCTGATGGAGGTCATCGAGCGCGGCGTGTCGAAGGGGCGCTTCGCTCCTCCCCATCCCCTCGTCGCCGCGCGCGCGATTGCCGCGATGGGCGTGCGCCTTCCGTACTGGTACGAGCCCGGTGGCACACTCGACATCGACACCCTCGCGGACGCTCACGCCGAGCTCGCGCTGCGCATGCTGGGTGCTTCCTCCAGGAGGCGCTGAGCCGTACGAGCCCCATCGAGGATGCGGTGAGGGAGGGGAGTGGGGCGGTCGCCGTGCGCACCTCGCCGGCTCGCCACCCACAGCGCTCCGGTGGTTTCACGGAGCCCTCCTGGTTGCTTCCTGTCGAAACGCACGTGTGTCCCGTTCAGACGCAGCCATCCGGGACCCAGGGGCCCGTGGTGACTCATACCCGGGGTGTGTGCGGGGTTGACTCGAAGTGGCGCGTTGCTTGCTCAGGCGGCTGCGCGGTGGCCAACCCTGGCCACGCAGCAGCGCACCACAAGAAAGGTCGCGATGAGGATCGCTCGTCCTGATGGCATCGGTGTATCGAGATTTCTCGCTGTATCAACTGCACTTGTAACAGGCTTGTTGTGGGGGCCCGCGTACGGGCAGACGCCGCAGACCCAGACGTACAACTACACGGGAGGGCTGCAGACCTTCACGGTGCCGGCGAACGTGAGCGCGGTGACCGTGAGGGCGGTGGGTGCGCGAGGCGGCAATGCCTTCAACAACTCGGGAGCGGGAGGTGGCGCCTCGCTGCAGGGCACCTTCAGCGTGACGGCGGGCGAGCAGCTGACGCTGCTGGTGGGAGGCCGTGGCGCCGACGGCACCAACGGCGGTGGCGGCGGTGGCACCTTCGTGTGGCGTGGCACGGGGGCCGCGTCCGTCTCGTCGCTGCTGGTGGCGGCGGGTGGCGGCGGCGGAGCCGGCTGCAACGGCTTCAACGGCTCGGGTGCGGCGCTGAACCCCTCGGGCAACTGGGGGAATGGTAGCCCCGGCGCGAGCGGTGGCAGCAACGCGGGCGGTGGCTCCGGAGGTGCGGCGGGCTTCCACGGTGGAGGCGGTGGCGGCGCGGGCCTGGTGCAGGCGGGAGGCGCGGGTGCCAACGGTGCTGGCTCGGGTGGCGGTGGTGGTGGCGCGGCCATCAGCGCGGGCGGCGGCGGTGGAGGGGGCACCCTCAACGGCAACGGTGGCTTCGGCGGCGGTGGTGGCGCGGCCGGCGCGGCCGGCGGAGCGGGTGGCTACAGCGGCGGTGGCGCGGGCGGTGCCGCTAGCAACTGCGGTGGTGGTGGCGGCGGCGGCTCGTACAACGCGGGCAGCAATCAGTCCAACCAGCCCGACGTCGGCGGTGGCAACGGACAGGTCGTCCTCACCTGGCTTCCGACCGTTCCCGTCACAGTGACGTACAACTACACGGGAGGGCTGCAGACCTTCACGGTGCCGGCGAACGTGAGCGCGGTGACCGTGAGGGCGGTGGGTGCGCGCGGTGGCAATGCCTTCAACAACTCGGGAGCGGGAGGCGGCGCCTCGCTGCAGGGCACCTTCAGCGTGACGGCGGGTGAGCAGCTGACGCTGCTGGTGGGAGGCCGTGGCGCCGACGGCACCAACGGTGGTGGCGGCGGTGGCACCTTCGTGTGGCGTGGCACGGGGGCCGCGTCCGTCTCGTCGCTGCTGGTGGCGGCGGGCGGCGGCGGCGGAGCCGGCTGCAATGGCTTCAACGGCTCGGGTGCGGCGCTGAACCCCTCGGGCAACTGGGGGAATGGTAGCCCCGGCGCGAGCGGTGGCAGCAACGCGGGCGGTGGCTCCGGAGGCGCGGCGGGCTTCCACGGTGGAGGCGGTGGCGGCGCGGGCCTGGTGCAGGCGGGAGGCACGGGTGCCAGCGGTGCTGGCTCGGGTGGCGGTGGCGGTGGCGCGGCCATCAGCGCGGGCGGCGGCGGTGGAGGGGGCACCCTCAACGGCAACGGTGGCTTCGGCGGCGGTGGTGGCGCGGCTGGCGCGGCCGGCGGAGCGGGTGGCTACAGCGGCGGTGGTGCGGGCGGTGCCGCGAGCAACTGCGGCGGTGGTGGCGGCGGCGGCTCGTACAACGCGGGCAGCAATCAGTCCAACCAGCCCGACGTCGGCGGTGGCAACGGGCAGGTCGTCATCGACTACCGCCAGCCCGTCTGATGGGGTGTCTTCGCCACTGACACGCGTTGGCGCTGGACGCCACGCGTAACGTGCCCGCCCGGCGACTTCGAGCCGTGGCGGGCACACGCCGCGGGAGAGCGGAGTGAGCTGGCTCCGTGCCCGCGGCGGCCCACGTCCTCACTTCACCGGAGCAGCCATTCCCGGGCACAGGCCCGGCGTCAGCTTCATCGCGGTCTCGTGGATCTCCGTGCTCAGCCGGTCCTGCTCCTTGGGGTCGGAGGCCTTGTACGTAATGCTGAGGCCATTCGGGACGTCCTCGATACGAGCGCCGGACGGAACACTCGGCGCGCCCGCCGAGCCCTGGATGCCACTGCCGCCCATGCCCTGGTATTCGATGCCAGGAGGCTGATCCAATCCCCGGCGGCCCGTCACTCCGTGCTCCTGCTGCCGCTGCATCATCCGGCGGCCGCGCTCGCGCAGCTCCGCCACCTGGTCCGCCTCGGTGGTGACGATGGTGAGCGCCACGCCGTCAGGTGTGTCCTCCGCACGTGCCTGGGCTCCGGGAACCACCATGGGGCAGTCCTCCTCGAGCTGGGCCGGGCCGAGTGGCTCCTGGGGTGGAGCCTGGTTCGCGGCGGTCGCCTCTGGCGGAGTCTGCTGAGAGGTTGTCGCACTCTTGGAGCAAGCGACCGTGAAGCACAGCGCCGCGGAGACCGCGAGCACCGACGGAAGTCTGGACGAGAACATGATGGCCTCCTCTGCCGTGAGTCCTGTGCGGAGAAGGTGGGGCGCGATGCACGGGCCTCGCAACGTGGCACCGCATGCCAGGCTCTCCCTCCCCAGGGGATGGGCTCGTGTCGTCGAGCCCACGCGGAGGGGAGCGCCCGGCCTCGTGCCTGCCCGGGCCCGTCAGCACCCGGGCAGGTCCGGCGGGGCCTACAGGCCGTCCGGGTAGCAGAACCCGTAGGTCCGGTCGCTCCCGCCACCGGGACGCCCGTAGATGACGTAGCCCAGCTCCTCCCCCGGGCCACACTCCGAGCGGGCGCGCGCATAGCGACGGCACACGCCCCGCCCCGAGCCCGTCAGGTCCATGCAGACGCCTCGCGCGCCCTCGACGCCGCAGAACTCGGCGAAGCCGACGCTGCACGTCTCACCGATGAGCGCGGGGTCGAAGGCGAAGCCGATGGGCTCCATGACCGACTGCGCGTTGCACAGGCCGTAGACGCCGCACACCGTGCCGCTCGGGCAGCCGGGGTCCGCCGCCATGTAGTCGCACGTGGCCAGGCACTGCGGCGCGGAGGTATAGGCGTCGGTGCAGGCGTAGCCCCGGGCACAGTCCGTGGACGCGAGCGCATTCTCACCCGTCGCCGGCGTGTACGTGCACGCCTCGCCCTGCGTCTTCGTACCGAGCGACTTCTCCAGCGTGCCGTCGTCGGCCGCGTAGTCGTTGGCGACGCAGGTGTGGCCCGGCAGGTTCGCCGTCAGCGAGCCCTCACGCGGGTCACACCCTCCGGCGCGGACCGTGTTCCACGTCGCGAAGCGAATCCACCGGCACTCGCCTCCCGCCACCGGCGCGCTTCCGGTATACGGCGCGCCGAACGGCGCCGCCGCAACGGACTCGCGCAGGACGACGTTGGAGAGCGCGCCAATCGTCTGCTGCGGGGAGACCTGGAGCGCGAGCAGGAGCGCGCCCGACTCGGCGACGAACATCTTCTGCCCCGTCGTCCCGGAATCCTGGATGCCCCACACGCACTGCTCACAGGTGAAGAGGTTGGTGCCGCCCGCGGCCAGGTCATGGAGCCCCGGCCCCGTATTCACATCCAGCCGGATGCGAGCGAGGTCCGCGACCGCCGGGTCCCCCAGGTTCGAGAACTCACCGCGGTACGTCGGCTGAGAGCCGTACAGCACGGGCGTCAGCTCGATGCCGTTCCGGAGCTCTCCCAGGGTGATTTCCGTACACCCGGCGGGCGGCGACAGCATCGCGGCCTGCTGCTGCGCCACCTGGAGGGCCTCCTGCTCCGGCGGAGCGGCCGGCGCCTTCGTTTCCTGACCACAGCCCACCACCGCCGCCAGCAGGACCACACTCCATCGCCACTGATTTACAGATGCAACTCCCAGGTCTTGAGAAGTCACGATGTCGTCTCCCAGTTGTCGATACACGCGTGTTGGTTGGTGTCTCCCCAGGGATTCGGGGAGGGGCACGGTTACGCGAGTCGATGTGTCGGTTTCAACGGACCGGGGTCGGTGCGTCGCGGATGCTTTCCGCGTGAAGGCCAATCGCGCGAGTGATGCGACTTCTGCCTCGGCCGTACGTCTGTGGATTCCTCGCGGAGCGCGTCCCGTCGTCAGCCGAGGAGCCTCATGGGTGGGAGGTACTCACCCAGGCGCGTGCGCTCCCACCACGCGCCCGTGTCGCGCCGCTCCCGCCAGGTCGTGAAGCGGTAGCGGTACAGGGTCGCCCGGACCGCGCGCGGCGGCTGTCGTGGAAAGGGGTTGAGCCGCAAGAGGCGGAGTGTGGCCGGGTCGTTCTGCAGGAGCTTCACCATGAACGGCCGGAACCACCTGGGCGCATACGTCGGCGAGAGCGCGGCGAACCACATGAGCCAGTCGAGCCGCAGGTGGTACGGCGCCCATTGTGGCGGGCGTCGCTTCGGGTCGGTCGGCTTGCCCCGGAACTCGTATTCGCGCCACTGCGTGTCCGGGGTGATTCGCTCGTCGCTGGTGCCCTCGATGACGACCTCGTAGCGCTCGCGGGTGATGCTGCCGAAGGCGCCATACGTGTTCACGAGGCGCAGCGGCTCGAAGCTGGCATTCATCACCTGCTCCCGTGAGAAGAGGTTGCGCACGGGCTGGTAGGAGAGCGCGACGATGAGCGCGGAGACCGCGAGGACGAGCGCATCGTGCCAGGGGACGACGGCCGTCCCGACACGCTCGAGCGGCAGGACTCGCGCGAGCACGGAGTCGTCGCAGGCGGAGAAGGCGAGGATGATGGTGACGAAGTTGAGCCAGGAGTAGTTGCCGCTCAGGACGAGCCACGCCTGCGTGAGCGCGATGAAGAGGCCCGCGAAGGTGGCGATGGGCTGCGGGAAGAAGAGGAGGACGGGCGCGACGAGCTGGGCGAGGTGGCTGCCGAGTACCTCGGCCCGGTGCAGCGGCGCTGGCAGGCGGTGGAAGTACCACGAGAGGGGGTTGGGCATCGGCTGCGTCTCATGGTGGTAGTCGAGGCAGGAGAGGTCTCGCCAGCAGGGGTCTCCGCGCAGCTTGATGAGCCCCGCTCCGAACTCGACGCGGAACAGCAGCCAGCGGAAGAGCCAGATGAGCGGGGCGGGCACCGCGCTCCAGGCCGGGCCGAGGAACGCGGCGAGGAAGCCGGCCTCCAGGAGGAGCGACTCCCAGCCGAAGGAATAGAACGTCTGCCCGACGTTGACGATGGAGAGGTAGAGCGCCCAGAGCACGAGCCAGAGGGCCACCGTGAAGGGCACCGGCCACGTGTCGGGGAGCCCGAGCACGACGGTGAGCGACAGGAGGATGCCGGCGAGCGCGACGGCGACCAGCAGGCGGTCGGAGTAGCGGAAGTGGAACACGCTCGGCGCGTCGCGAAAGCGCACCCTGGCGAGATAGCGCGGGACGGGGAGCAGGCCCCTCTCCCCGAGCAGCGGCCGGAATTGCTCCAGCGCGACGAGGAAGCCCAGGAGGTAGCCGAGTCCCAGGCCCCGCTGGAGCACCAGTCGAGCCAGCCAGGAGTCCGGCGCATGGAGCCACTCAGGCATCGCTCAACGCTATGGCCGCGCCCGTGCACCTTCGGGAGTGACGGAGCGCCGACCCGGTGACGCCCTGGCGTGAGGGCAGCAAGGGAGGCACGCGCCTGCCCGGGCCGTGCTCCCATGCTCCGCCTTCACGGCCGGCTGCTGTCAGTGCCCGCCAGGCGCCGGCGAGCTCCCGGCCGGGACGGGCGCGGGCGCGGGCTTCACGTCGGTGTTCTGGCCCGCGGCGATGAGCCACCGGCCGCGGGTCTTCTTCAGCACGTACCGCATCTGGGTTCGCAGCACGCCCGGCGTGGTGGCCTGGACACCCGGGGGAAGCCCCGCGTAGCCGGTCACCAGGTGCTCCGTGTCGACCACCGCCACGCCTCCGTCGAGGAAGAGGACCCTCCGCACCGTCACCTCGCTCCGGCTGCCCTTGAAGAGGGTGTTGAAGACGAAGGCGTGTCGCTTCTCGATTTCGGCACGGCCGCTGAAGATGGTGCCGACGATGTTGATGAACTCGGCGTCTTCGGTGAAGTCCTTGCTCCATGCCGCCGCGTCCTGACGGTTCCAGGCCTCGGTCTGCTCGGCCACGAGCTTGCGGAGGGCCGCTTCGTCCTGCGCGCGTGCTCCGGCCGGGGCCGCATTGGCCAGCGGGGAGAGGGCGAAGCTCATGAACACGGCAGCGATGGCTACGAGGGGGGAACGGGCTCGAATCACAAGGCCTCCAGGGGGTGCCAACAGCATGCGGGGTTGCGCGCTGGGAATCTCAGGGGCGTGGACCGTACACCGGCGGCGCGACGCCCGCCTCATGGGCGCCGAGGTCCGGCCCCGTGCCGCTGAAGCCATCCGTGATGCCTGGGAGGACCTGGCCCACGTTCTCCGCGGTGGAGCCGGCGCGGAGGCGCAGGTCGGGTGGCGCGTACTGCGTCATCGGCGCGGCCGGGTATGCGACGCTCGCCGCGAAGACACCGAGGTCCACCTGCACCGCGTTCTTCTCGCTGGTGTTGGCACGCAGCGAGCCGAGGTTGGAGAAGCGGATGCTTCCCCAACTGCCGGTGAGCTCGCCCGTGGTGGAGCCGAAGCCGTCATGGTCCATGCTGGAGCTGGCGGTCACCAGGTCGGGGATGTGCAGCGCGCGCCCGGAACCGCTGCTGTAGCCATTGAAGCTGCCGCCCGGCCCGCCGAGGAACAGGTTGTTGCGCGAGTAGAGGCGAGTCACCGGACGGCCCGCGTAGATGCCCAGCGCATCCCCGTTCTTCACCACCGTGTTGTGGAGGAGCACGTCACCGGTGCTGCCGCGGTAGAGCTTGAAGGCGAGGTGGACCGGGTTGTAGACGACGTTGCGCACGAACCAGGTGGGCCCGCCGAGCCCCGGCTGCGATGACAGCGCGATGAAGTTGTTGGTCAGGCGATTGCGCAGGATGCGGCAGTTGTGGAAGCAGAAGTCCGCCTCGATGCCGTCGTCCGCGTTCTCTCGGAGGTCATTGTCCAGGATGTCGATGCTGAGCTGGTCCGCCGCCTCGTCGTCCTCGAGCAGGGAGATGCCATCGCGGAAGCCGGTGACCCGGTTGTGCTGGATGACGTGCCCGGGGCCTGTGACGGCGATGCCCTCACCCAGGTTGTCGCCGTCGACGCCCAGCGACGACTCGGCCCAGGGGGTGAGTCCCGTCACCACGTTGTCGGCGATATAGGCGTTCTCCGCCCGGAGGTACGTCACGATGCCGTCGCCCCCGAAGCTGCTGCTGGCGTTGACGGTGCAGCGGGTGATGGCCAGGTGTTTCGAGCCATTGAAGCGGATGCGCCCGTTGACCGTGAGCCCCACGAGGTGCACGTAGCTCTGGTTGAAGAGGTTGAGCTGCCCATTGATGACGGTGCCCGCGGTGCCACGGAGGACGATGGGCCTGCCGGCGGCACCACTCCGGGACCAGTCGAACCCGCTGTAGGTCCCCGCGCCGAGCTCCAGGATGTCACCCGGCTGGGCGCTCGCGGCGACGGTGGCGAAGGTGCCGGGCGTCACCGCCTTGACCGGGGCTCCCGCCATGGCTGCCGGCACCGCCCGGGTGGTGCCGCTCACCGTGCGCGTGGTCTCTCCACCGTCGGGGTCCGTGAGCCTCAACTCCAGCTCGTAGGTCGTCCCCGGCTGCAGGCCGAACACGCTGCCCGAGTGGCGACTGGCCCAGGTGAAGCCCTCGTTACCGCCGCCCGGCACGCGGCGCAGCGGCAGCGACTCGCGCCAGGGCGTGGTGCCCGAGGGGCGGTAGCGCACCGTCACCAGGCCATTGGCGTTGTCGTCCCCGCCGAAGGCCCACTCCACCGTCAGGTGGTTCAGCGTCGGGTACGGAATGCGGACCTCGCCGGGCACGGTGGCATTGGCGTCATTGCCGGTACCGCCATCCGGGGTGGCCTCCAACTCCAGGGTGGTGGCCTGGGCGGTGGTGGAGGCCTCGCTGACGTTCCCCGCGGCGTCGAAGGCGGAGAGCCGGTAGCGGTAGAGCGTCCTGGCGGCGAGGCTCGAATCCTGGTGGGCGAGCCCTGTCTGGATTCCCACCTCCGTGAAGTCGGTGCAGCCCTCGCCCATGCACCGCTCGACGCGGTAGCCCGTCACGCCGACGTCGTCCGCGCTCGCCGTCCAGGCCAGGGCAATCATCGAGCTGGAGACGGGGTCGGCGCGCAGCACGCCGGGGACGGAGGGGGCCTGGGTGTCGAGGACCTCTGGCGGCCCTCCGTCTCCGCTTCCGCTGCATCCGGCCCACACCAGCAGAAGGAGCGTCCACCCCAGCATTCGATGCGCCTGATGGTTCATACCCTCTCGCGATGCGGCGAATGGAAGCTCGCCGCTGACCGGGAGTCCGGGCATCAACTCAGCATGGGAGTCGCATCACCTGCAATCCGGTTGCGCATGGAAAAGGGCCGACCGAGCCTAGGCCGCCACGGAGCGCTGGGTCTCGGGCACGCGCCCGCCCTGGTTGAACCCTGCCCACTCCTTGCGCAGCCGCTGGAAGAGGCCGTACAGCGGCTGTCCCTCGGACTCGTACTGTCCCTTGCGGTGCTCGATGATGTGGCGCAGCAACACGAAGCAGACGGTGGCCTCTCCGGCGGACTCCAGCGTGGTGAACTGGCTGGCCTCACTGAACCAGAGCGTGGTGGGCATCTGGCAGGCCTGCTGGGACAGTGCCACCAGGTGCGGCCCGGGCTGCAGCCACGGGTGCTCGGCGAACAGGCGGGGGCGGTTCACCGTGAGCGCGTAGATGAGATTCGACATCCGCCGGTCCTTGAAGTCCGCGGCTTCGTACACGCGATTGAACACCAGTCCCCGCACCCGCTTCATGAACACGCTGGACGTCAGCGCCAGCAGCGAGCCGCCTCGCAGCACCAGCATCTGCGCGAGCTCCGCCACCGTGAGCTTCTGGAACGACGGCCAGGTGTCCAGGTTCAGCGTCTTCTGAAGCATCGCGTTGACGTCGCGCAGGCGGCGGTGGGCCCAGACCAGCGCCGTCGCCACGGACGCGGTCATCGCGCCGGGCACCAGGTACAGGAAATAGTCCTCGGGACTCCAGGTGCCCGCGCGCGCATTCTCGAAGCCATGCCACGCCAGGATGGCCGCGCAGGCCAGCGTCAGGAAGAACAGCCCCCAGCCCATCCGCGAGACGCCATTCAGCGTCACCCAGCCCCGCTTCGTCGGGTTCTCGGGGATGTTGTACATCTCGTCGTTCTGCGTGCTGACGTCCGAGATGAGCAGCGTGGGCGGGTTCGCAGTCCCCTCGAAGGCCAGCAGCAGGCTGTCGACGCCCTGGTTGTCGTAGATGCCGCCATCCATCAGCGGCAGCCCGCCATTGAAGCCCGGTGCCAGCTCACCGAGCGCGGCGCTGAGCGGGAAGTCCCGGGGCCAGTGGAACTGCTGCGGGAAGACCAGCGGCTCGAAGCCGCCCGGGAAGCAGGACGACGCGGCCGCGATGTCCGCCAGCCGGACGTGCTGGGCCACCGATCGCGGCAGCCTGTAGTTGTTGTTGCCCAGGAGCGCGGCCGGGTTGTTGCTCCGCCGGAAGCGGAAGTCCAGGCCGGTGTGGAACTCGGTGGAGTTGAAGATGGCCTCCTGGAGCTGCAGCCCGCTCGCGCCGAGGACTTCGCCCAGGTTCCGTTCCCCGAGGAAGTCCGGCCGGGCGTACACGTCCGCGGCGGACCGGATGAGGCTGGCCCAGTTGTGGCTGTCGTGGTCGCGGTTCGAGGTGAGCTCGCCCAGCGCCTCGCCAATCACGTTGGTCCGCTTCAGGTAGGCCGACCAGCCGTCGTAGAACTCCGTGAAGGGCTTGCCGTCAATCTGGCTCACCACCCACGCGAGCCCGGTGAGCGTGCCGCCGGACACGGTGGACAGCCCCACCACGTCGGGGAGCAGTCCCACGGTGTCCAGGAACCGCAGCGTCCCCAGGTGGAATGCCGCCGCGCGATAGCCGCCGCCGGACAATGACACCGCGAGGGGTCCGAGCGGACCGTGGGGCTTCGAGGTGGACAGCGTGGATTCGGAGCTCATGCGGCGGCATTTCAGCAACGTCCATGCCGCCTGGGAAGGTGGGCCCCTTTCGCCTGGAGCCGCCGGGTAGGGGCGGTGAGGCCCCGGGAGACTGCGTGCGGTGGGAACGCGGTGCGTCCCGCCCGTACGCGGCAGGTTGCTACCTCGGCTTGCCGCCAAGCAGGACGAGGATGGCGGCGGCGGCCTGGTCGATGGCGGGCTCGCGGCCGCTGATGACATCCGCGTACACGAACGCCTCGCCGATGCGGACGATGACGTAGGCGAGGGTGTCCACCGGCAGGGGAGGCGTGAGGTGCCCGCGCGCCACCTGGTCCTCTATCGAGACGCGCACCAGGTCGACGTTGCGGCTCTGCACCGTGCTGCTCTTCGAGGTGAGCACCCGGAGTGCGAACTCGGGGTCGCTCTCGATGAAGCGGCGCAGCGGGGCGAAGGAGCGGATGCCCTCCATCAGCCGCTCGCTGACGCCCGCCACGTAGGCCGCGCCCTTCGCGCCACGCCCCTTCACCTCGGCCCGGGCCTTCTCCATGAAGGGCACCTGGAACGACCAGATGATTTCCCCGATGAGCAGCTCGCGGCTGCCTACCCAGCGAAACAGCGTCGCCCGGCCCACGCCCAGCTCCTTCGCCAGCGCCCCGACGTCGATGCGCTCCCCGGCCAGCCACTTCTTCCGAGCCAGCTGGAACGCGTCCAGGGGCGTGGCCTTCGCCTTCGTCCCTTTCCCCGCCAGCTCCCGCGCCAGCCGCGTCGCCACCGGAGGCGAATGCCGCTTCCTGCCGGCAGGCTTGGGTCGAGATGAGGTCATGAATCGGTAATAGCCGGCTTGACAGTAAAACTCAATGCGAGTCACTTTGCGGAAGTGACTCACCCGGCTCGCGGCGCGCGGCTGCGAGAGAGGAGCTGACATGAGCAGCACCCACTACGCGCAGCACGGCAGTGTGGCCGTCATCCGCCTGGACAACCCGCCGGTGAACGGCCTCGGCCACGCGGTGCGCGCCGGCATCGTGGAGGGCTTGCGCAAGGCGGAGGCGGACCCCGCGGTGAAGGCCGTCATCCTCATCGGCTCGGAGCGGGCCTTCTCGGGCGGCGCGGACATCCGCGAGTTCAACACGCCGAAGTCGCTCGCCGAGCCCCACCTGGGCACCGTCATCCACTACGTGGAGTCGTCCGCCAAGCCCGTCATCGCGGCCATCGGCGGCGCGTGCATGGGCGGCGGCCTGGAGCTCGCGCTCGGGTGCCACTACCGCGTGACGCAGCCCGGGGCGCAGATTGCCCTGCCCGAGGTGAAGCTGGGCCTGCTGCCCGGCGCGGGCGGCACGCAGCGACTGCCGCGCCTCATCGGTGTGGAGGCGGCGCTCAACATGATTGTGTCCGGCGCCACCGTCCCCTCCGAGCAGCTCGAGGGCACCGCCCTCTTCGACCACTTCGTCGAGGGGGACCTGCTCGAGGGGGCGCTCGCCTTCGCCCGGGTCGTCATCGAGGAGGGCCGGCCGCTCAAGCGGGTGCGCGACGTCACCGTGACGCACCCCAGGCCGGAGGCATTCTTCCTGTACGCCCGCACGGCCGTCGGAGCGGCGTCGAAGAACTTCCCCGCGCCGCTCAAGTGCGTGGACGCGGTGGAGGCCGCCGTCACGAAGGGCTTCGAGGAGGGCCTGCGGGTGGAGCGCGAGGCCTTCGTCAACCTCATGCAGACCTCCGAGTCGCGCGCCCTGCGCCACGCATTCTTCGCCGAGCGCGCGGCCTCCAAGGTGGCCGGGGTGGGGGAGGACACGCCGGTCCGCTCCATCCAGACGGTGGGCATCATCGGCGCCGGCACCATGGGCAGCGGCATCGCCATCAACTTCCTCAACGCCGGCATCCCGGTGGTGCTCCTGGAGATGAAGCAGGAGGCGCTGGAGCGTGGGCTCGGCTCCATCCGCAAGAGCTACGAGGGCCAGGTCGCCAAGGGGAAGCTCAAGGCCGACAAGGCGGAGCAGCGGCTCGCGCTGCTCAAGCCGACGCTGTCCTACGACGACCTGCGCCAGGCCGACCTCGTCATCGAGGCGGTGTTCGAGGAGCTGTCCGTCAAGGAGGCGGTGTTCCGCAAGCTGGACGAGGTCTGCAAGCCGGGGGCAATCCTCGCGAGCAACACCTCCACGCTCGACCTGAACCGGATTGCCGGCTTCACGCGGCGGCCCCAGGACGTGGTGGGCGCGCACTTCTTCAGCCCCGCCAACGTGATGAAGCTGCTCGAGGTCATCCGCGGCGAGAAGACGGGCAGCGACGTGCTCGCCACCCTCATGCAGCTGGCCAAGGGCATCAAGAAGACCGCCGTGGTGTCGGGCGTCTGCGACGGCTTCATCGGCAACCGCATGATTGCCATGTACCAGCGCGAGGCGCTGGTGATGCTGGAGGAGGGGGCGTCCCCCCAGCAGGTGGACGCCGCCATCGAGGCCTTCGGCTTCGCCATGGGGCCGCTGAAGATGGCGGACCTGGCGGGCGGCGACATCGGCTGGGCCATCCGCAAGCGCCAGTACGCGGAGCGCCCGGAGATGCGGCGCGTGCTCATCGCCGACCGGCTGTGTGAAATGGGCCGCTTCGGCCAGAAGACGGGCTCCGGCTTCTACCGCTACGAGCCCGGCCGCCGCGACGCCCTGCATGACGCGGCGGTGGACGCGGTCATCGACGCGTGCCGCCAGGAGCTGGGAGTCGCACCGCGCCAGCTGGGCGACGAGGAAATCGTCCAGCGCTGCGTCTTCGCGCTGGTGAACGAGGGCGCGCGCATCCTCGAGGAGGGCATTGCCCAGCGCGCGTCGGACATCGACCTCGTCTACCTGACGGGCTACGGCTTCCCGGTCTTCCGTGGCGGCCCGATGCTCTACGCCGACTCCGTGGGGCTGATGAACGTGGTGCGCACGATGGAGGGCTTCGCGGCCAACCCTCGCGGCCACCGCGCGTTCTGGCAGCCCGCGCCCCTGCTCGCCCGGCTCGCCGCCGAGGGCAAGACCTTCAACTGACTTCCCGCGGGAGACACTCATGAACGACGTCGCAATCGTATCGACCGCACGCACCGCGCTGGCGAAGTCCTGGCGCGGCGGCTTCAACATGACCCACGGCGCCACGCTGTCCGGCCACGTCATCCAGCACGCCGTGCAGCGCGCGGGCGTGGACCCGGCCGAGGTGGAGGACGTCATCTTCGGCTGCGCCCTGCCCGAGGGCTCCACCGGCAACGACGTGGCGCGCATGGCCGCCATCCGCGCCGGCCTGCCGGTGAGCGTCGCTGGCGTCACCGTCAACCGCTTCTGCTCCTCGGGCCTGCAGGCCATCGCCATGGCCGCCCAGCACATCCTCGTGGACGGGGCAGGCGTGATGGTGGCCGGCGGCGTGGAGTCCATCTCCACCGTGCAGGCGAACGTCAACACCCAGTACCTCAAGGAGGAGTGGCTGGCCCGGAACAAGCCCGAGCTCTACTGGACCATGCTGCAGACCGCGGAGACGGTGGCGGCCCGCTATGGGATTTCGAAGGACGCCCAGGATGAGTACGGCGTGCGCAGCCAGCAGCGCGCCGCGGCGGCCCAGGTGGCAGGGAGGTTCAACGACGAAATCGTCCCGCTCACCACCCTCATGGGCACCGCCGACAAGGCGACGGGCGCGCTGGGCACCCGCGAGGTGACGGTGGCCGCCGACGAGGGCATCCGTCCGGACACGATGCTCGAAGGGGTGAAGGGCATCCGCTCGGCCGTGCCCGGCGGCGTGGTGACGGCGGGCAACGCGAGCCAGTTCTCCGACGGCGCCTCCGCCTGCGTGCTGATGGACGCGAAGCAGGCCGCCCAGCGCAACCTGAAGCCGCTGGGCTACTTCCGCGGCTTCGCGGTGGCCGGCTGCGAGCCGGACGAGATGGGCATCGGCCCCGTGTTCGCCGTGCCGAAGCTGCTGAAGCGGGCCGGGCTGAAGGTGGACGACATCGGGCTGTGGGAATTGAACGAGGCGTTCGCGGTGCAGGTGCTCTACTGCCGGGACAGGCTGGGCATCCCCGACGAGCGGCTCAACGTGAATGGCGGCGCCATCGCCGTGGGGCACCCCTACGGAATGTCGGGCGCGCGCCTGGTGGGGCATGCGCTCATCGAAGGCAGGCGCCGAGGCGTGAAGCACGTGGTCGTCACCATGTGCGTCGGCACCGGCATGGGCGCTGCCGGTCTCTTCGAGGTGGCCTGAACATGGACCTGAACGACACTCCCGAGCAGTCAGCCTTCCGGCGCGAGGTTCGCGCCTTCCTCTCCGCCCAGCTTCCTCCGGCGCTGAGCCACAAGGTGCAGAACCGCCTGCGGCTCGGCAAGGAGGACACGGTCCTCTGGCAGCGCATCCTCCACCAGCGCGGGTGGGGCGCGCCCGGGTGGCCGAAGGCCTTCGGCGGCACGGGCTGGAGCGCGATCGAGCAGCACATCTTCGAGGAGGAGGCCGCGGACGCGGGCGCGCCCCGGCAGCTCGACTTCGGGCTGCGCATGGTGGCGCCCGTCATCATGGCCTTCGGCAACAAGGCGCAGCAGGAGCGCTTCCTGCCCCGGATTCTCAGCGGGGAGGACTGGTGGTGCCAGGGCTACTCGGAGCCGGGGGCGGGCTCGGACCTGGCCTCGCTGCGCACGCGCGCCGAGCGCAAGGGGCAGCACTACGTCGTCAACGGCCAGAAGGCCTGGACGACGCTCGGGCAGCACGCGGACTGGATTTTCTGCCTCGTTCGCACCAGCACGGAGGGAAGGCCCCAGGAGGGCATCTCCTTCCTGCTCATCGACATGAAGAGCAAGGGCATCACCGTGCGTCCCACCATCATGCTGGACGGTGAGCACGAGGTGAACGAGACGTACTTCGACGACGTCGAGGTGCCCGTGGAGAACCTCGTGGGCGAGGAGAACCGGGGCTGGACGTACGCCAAGTTCCTCCTGGGCCACGAGCGCACGGGACTGGCCAACGTGGGCCAGTGGAAGCGGCTGCTCAAGCGGCTGGAGACGGTGGCCCGCCGCGAGACGGGCTCCAACGGCCGCCCGCTCATCGAGGACGCGCGCTTCCGCGACAAGGTGGCCCAGGTGAAGGTGGAGTTGCTCGCGCTGGAGGTGACGCTCCTGCGCGTGCTGTCGGCGGAGGCGAAGGACGCGAAGAAGGGGCTGGGGCCCGTCGCCTCGGTGCTCAAAATCAAGGGCACGGAAATCGGCCAGGCCCTCTTCGAGCTCACGATGCAGGCCTGCGGGCATGACGCCCTGGCGTACCTGCCCGAGGCGCTGGAGCCGGGCTACTCCGGGCCGCGCGTCGGAGGCGAGCACGCGGCGGCGGCGGCGGGTGACTACTTCAACATGCGCAAGCTGAGCATCTTCGGCGGCTCCAACGAGATTCAGCGCAATATCATCTCCCAGATGCTCCTGGGCCTGTGAGGCGAGGCGGACATGGACTTCAGCTATACCGAGGAACAGCAGGCCCTCCAGGACTCGCTGCGCCGCTTCCTGACGAAGGAGTACGACTTCGAGAAGCGGCGCCAGATTGCCCGCTCGGCCACGGGCTACAGCAGGGAACACTGGAGGACGCTCGCGGAGATGGGCGTGCTCGGGCTCGGCGTCCCCGAGGCCCACGGCGGGATGAATGGCAGCCCCGTGGACACGATGCTCGTCATGGAGGGCTTCGGCCGCGTGCTGGTGCTGGAGCCGTACCTGGCCACCGTGGTGCTGTGCGGCGGGCTGGTGCGCGACGCGGGCACGGAGGCGCAGCAGGCAGCGTTGCTGCCCGCCATCGCCATGGGCGAGCTGCTGATGGCCTTCGCCCACTACGAGCAGGGGAGCCGGTACGCGCTCGAGCACGTCGCCACCGGGGCGAAGCGGGAGGGGGGCGGGTACGTCCTGAGCGGGGCGAAGTCCCTGGTGCTCTCCGGGGCGCAGGCCGGCAAGCTCCTGGTCTCGGCGCGCACGGCCGGGGGCGCGCGCGACAGGGCGGGCGTCTCGCTCTTCCTCGTGGACCGTGAAGCCCCGGGGGTGGGCGTCCAGGGCTACGTGACGCAGGACGGAGGCCGCGCGGCGGAGGTGAAGCTGGCGGACGTGCGCGTGGGCGCGGACGCGCTGCTCGGGCAGGAAGGCGGCGCGCTGCCGGTCATCGAGCGCGCGGTGGACCTGGGCATCGCCGCGCTGTGCGCCGAGGCGGTGGGGGCCATGGACGCGCTGCTCGAAACCACGCGCGAGTACCTGAAGACGCGCAAGCAGTTCGGCGTGCCCATCGGCAGGTTCCAGGTGCTCCAGCATCGGATGGCGGACATGCTGATTGCCACCGAGCAGGCCCGGTCCATGGCCATGGTCGCGGCGGTGAAGGTGCAGTCCGGGGACGCCGCCGAGCGGCGGCGGATGGTGTCCGCGGCCAAGACGCTCGTGGGGCAGTCCGCGCGCTACGTGGGGCAGCAGGCCGTGCAGCTCCATGGCGGCATGGGTGTCACGGACGAGCTGGGGGCGGCCCACCTGTTCAAGCGACTGACGGTCATCAACGCCACCTTCGGTGACGCGGACCATCACCTCGCGCAGGTGAGCGACTCGCTGCTGGCGGGGTGAGCCACCCGCGAGCCGTGCTCCGGCACCGCCCACGGATTTTCTGCATCATCTCCGACCGCGTAGGCTCATTAATCCAAGGGCCGGGCCCCGAGTGGACTCTCGCGCCGTCATTTCCCGAAACTCAGTTGGAGTGCTTTTCTACCCACATACCCATGAAAAACCTCACCGCCGCCATTTCGAGCCCACGGAGCCGCCGCCGCGCCTTCACTGTCCTTGGAGCCCTCTTCGCCAGCTCCATGCTCATCATCCAGCCCGGCTGCGGCGAGGAAGAGCCCAAGCCGCAGCCCCAGCCCGAGCCTCAAGAGCCGATCCGCGTCCAGGTCCTGGCCTTCAACGACTTTCACGGCAACCTGGAGGCACCGTCGGGCAGCAACGGCCGCATCCGCGTGCCCGCCAGTGATGGCGGCACCGCCGTGGATGTGAACGCCGGTGGCGCGGCATACCTGGCCCACCACATCCAGGCGCTGCGGCAGGAGAACGCCCAGAACACGGTGGTCGTCTCGGCGGGAGACCTCATCGGCGCCTCGCCGCTGATTTCCGGCATCTTCCACGACGAGCCCACCATCGGAGTGATGAACATGATGGGGCTGGACATCAACTCCGTGGGAAACCACGAGTTCGATGAAGGCTTCACCGAGCTGCTGCGCATGCAGAGCGGCGGCTGCCACCCGGTGGACGGGTGCCAGGTGGGTCCGACGTTCCCCGGCGCGAGCTTCAAGTTCCTCTCGGCCAACGTGTTCACCGACGTGGCCACCCGGAAGACGCTGTTCCCGGCCTACAACATCCGCGAGTTCCAGGGGACGAAGGTCGCCTTCATCGGGATGACGCTGAAGGGCACCCCGCTCATCGTCAACCCCACGGGTGTGGCGGGGCTCACCTTCCAGGACGAGGCGGACACGGTCAATGCCCTCGTCCCCGAGCTGAAGCAGCAGGGCGTGGAGGCCATCGTGGTGGTCATCCACGAGGGCGGCCTGCCGACGGGCTCCTTCGATGAGTGCCCTGGCATCTCCGGTCCCATCAAGGACCTCGTCGAGCGGTTCGACGACGAGGTGGACGTGGTCGCCTCCGGCCACACCCACCAGGCGTACAACTGCATCATCGACGGCAAGCGCGTCACCAGCGCGGCCAGCAACGGGCGCCTCGTCACCGACATCGACCTGGTGCTGGACCCCACCACGCATGACGTGGTGGAGACGGCCGCTCGCAACGTCATCGTCACGCGGGACACCGCGCATGCGCCGGTGGACGCCTACGTGAAGGAAGTCATCGGCAAGGTCGCGCCCCTCCGGGACAGGGTCATCGGCCAGACCGAGGGCGGGCTGGCGGCCCCCGTGCGGCCCCTCCCGGCCGGGTCCTCGGGGGAGTCCACGCTTGGCAATGTCGTGGCGGACGGGATGCTCGCGGCCACGCGCAGCGAGACGACTGGCGGGGCCGTCATCGCCATGCAGAACCCGGGCGGCGTGCGCGCGGACATCAACGCGGGGGACATCACCTTCGGCGAGGTCTTCGCCGTCCAGCCCTTCTCCAACAACATGGTGACGCTGACGCTCACCGGCGCGCAGCTCGACACGCTGCTGGAGCAGCAGTTCCAGCCGACCGGCACCTCCATCCTCCAGGTGTCGCAGGGCTTCGCCTTCAGCTGGAGCGCGTCGGCGCCGAGGGGAAGCAAGGTGGACCCGGCGTCCATCACCCTCAACGGCGTCACCGTGGACCCGGCGGCCAACTACCGCGTCACCGTGAACAACTTCATGGCCGGCGGCGGTGACGGCCTCGCGGTGCTCACCGAGGGGAAGGACCCGCGCACGGGCCCCATCGATACCGACGTGCTCGAGGCCTACACGCGCGCCAACAACCCGATACCCACGCCGCAGCTGGGCCGCATCACCCTTCTTCCCTGACGCGAGGCGGGAGAGGGACCTCGCCCGGTAGAGGTCCCTCCTCCCCGCAGGCCGACCGAGCGCGCCGTGCAGGGGAGGCGGTGACTCCTACCGGCCGGGCCCGGCCACGGGGCTCCCGGTCGCGAGGGGCTCCTTCGGGGGAGGGGGGGCTTTGGGCGGCGCCTTCTTCTCGTCCGCCAGCCCCGCGACCCGCTTCACGACTCCGAGGAAGAACGGCTCGGAGAAGCCCGCGAGGAAGCCGAAGACGGTGAGGTGCTGCCAGGTGAGGGATTTCACGTCGAGGTTCGCCACCTGGATGAGACCGCTCGTCAGCACGGTGAAGAGCAGCATCGCGGCGGTCGCGCCAACGAACGGCTGCGCGGTCAGCACGGGCCAGAAGGCGCGAAGCTGCCGGATGCCCATGATTTCGTCCCGCAGCGTGTAGACGCCACCGAGGACCGACCCCAGGGCTCCGGCCGCCATCGCCGTCAGGAGGAGGGTGTTCACGGAGCCGGAAAAGGGCTTTCCCTCCCAGAGGGTCATCACGCTCGCCAGGCCGAGCACCACGCCGAGCACGGCCGTCACCGCGAAGTAGTAGTTCGCGCGGAGCTGTTCGTTCGCGCGGTCATGTCGCCAGGCGTCCATCCGCTGCTGGTAGAGCGAGGCGAGCCGGTCGACGACCTCCGCTCTCCATCCCGAGGAGGGCGCTTCGCACGCCTTCTCGGCCTCCGCGCGCTGCGCCTGGAGTGCCGCCAGCTCCGCTTCGCCTTCGAGCAGCGAGGACAGGTGCGCGTCCGGCGCGAAGTAGAGCAGGGCGATTTTCAAGTCCTCGGCGGCATCCCAGGCCGCGTCGCGGCCCAGCTTGTCGGTGATGCGCTGGAGGACGGAGATGACCGCGTGGACGGGCGGTGCCGGCCTGACCCCGGCGGCGCCGAGCTCCAGATAGACCCGGAGCTCGACGAGGCGCGAAGAAATCCTGGAGAACGCCTTCACGAGCTCCGGGTCCTTCTTCTTGAGCCACGGCACCTTCCAGGGATTCGCGAGGATGGCGTTCACCGTCCCCTCCGTCTCCTGAATCTTCCGGACCAGGTCGTTCGCATTGCCGGACGAGGACTGCGCAGCAGGGATTGGCTCCATGGCAAGTCTCCGTCCTGGCAAGGACGAAGGCCCGGGGCCGCCATGCGCGACCACCGGGCCTTCCTCGGCACTTCAGGACGCGCTCAGTTGTTGGGGTTGTCCACGCCGTTGCTGGTCCAGGTGTAGCGCTGAATCCAGTCGCCGCCGACACCCAGGCCCGTCTCACGCTTGCGGTCCCCGACGAGGGACGGAGGCAGGCCCTTGTCCTGGAAGGTCGCCGGCACGCGGGTGCCCGACTCGAAGTGCGAGTTGTTGACCACCTCGTACGTGAGGTTCGGCTTGCCGGTCTTCTCGTCGATGCCGGTGCACTTCACCTCCGTGCGGTACGAGCCGATGAACCACTCCAGCGAGGTGTACTTCTCCTTGCTGGCCTCGGCGGTGCCCGGGCCCGTGAAGCGATACAGGGCCTTGTCCTTCTGCTCGGCGGTGGCGTCCTTGGGGGGGAACACGTCGCCCGGCTTCGGGTTCGGGTACATCTTGAAGAACTCTTCCGTCACCTGCTGCTGGTGCGGCCGGCCGGCCAGGTCCTCCGTGTACGCGTTGTCGCGGACGGTGACGCGGTCGGTGCCGTCCGCCGTCTTGTCCCACGTGCCCAGGTCCTTCGGCTTCTCCTCGAGGAGCCACGTGCCCCAGAGCTTGGGCCAGTCACCCTGCAGCTTCTGGCCCGTCACCGGGTCCGTGGTGCGGGTGATGCCCTCGAGGTCCACCTTGCCCAGCGTCTTCAGGCTCTCGGTGAGCGAGGAGTTCTTGCCGGTGAGCAGCTCGGACGTCTTGGCCAGCGCGTCCACGCCGCCCTCGGCGGCCTTCACCAGCTGATTCGCCGCGTTGTCCGGCAGGAGCTTCGTGGCGCCGTCGTACGCGAGCCGCAGGCCCGTCTGGAACGTGTCGCGGGCCAGGTCCTTCGGGTCGGTGACCGCCTTCTTCAGCGCGTCCGTCACCGGGTTGTGCTTCACGACCTCGAAGGTGTCCTTCGTGGTGTCGACGACGGTGTTCTTCACGTCCTTCGCAGTGTCGACGACCGTGTTCTTCACGTCCTTCGCCGTGCCGACGACCGCGTCCTTCGCACCGCTCACGGTGCTGGTCACCGTCTTCTTCACGTCGTTGAAGCTGGGGATACGGAAACCCATGTTGGCCCTCGGGGGAGTTCGGGCAGACGCCTACATGGTGGTTATCGGACCCACGGGTCAATTGTTTCCTGGCACGTGAGATGGAGAGCGATTCCCGCCTGATTTCAGGGGGTTGCCGCAGTGGGAGTGTCCCAGGTGTCGAGCTCCACGGCGAGGTCCGGGCCGCCCGCGGAGGCGCAGGCGAGGCCGCCGTCGCCCCGGCAGGCATTGCCCTGGACGTCGAGCGCCCGTGCGCGGACCTCCAGGCTCCTGGCGTTGTCGGTGAGCCACGAGTCGTGCAGCACCAGCGCCAACGGCTTCCAGGCCGGCGCCTCGGCGGGGCCGAAGGCGCCGTTGCTGGAGAAGACGGTGCTGACGAAGGTCGCCCTGGCGCAGGTGCCGTAGCCGAACTCCCCGAGTGGAATCCAGCCCACGACTTCATTTCGGAAGAGCAGGCTCGACCGGAAGGTGACGCTGCCGGAGGGGCACCAGAACACGAGCGCGTTGGCGTGGAAGGTCGAGCGGTCCACCTCGACGGAATGGAAGTTCGCGGCGAAGGCCAGCCGATTCCCGCTGAAGAGCGACGAGCGCACCCGGAACGTGCCGCTGCCCGCGTCCTGCTCGCTTCCCAGCCCCGTGCCGTTGAGGAGCAGGCGGCAGTCCGTGACGGTGAGCGTCGTGGCGCTGCCGCTGCGGTTGTAGATGGCGTTGCCGTTGTCGCTGAAGGTGAGCCGGGACAGGTGCACGTCCCGCCCGGCGTCGACGAGGTATCCCCAGGTGAAGCCCTGGATGGTGCCGTTGCGCACCGTGCTGTCGGCCTCGACCCGGATGCCCTCCGACAGTCCCGTCTCCGGGCCGGAGCGGCGCACGGTGTGCCCTCCCAGGTCGAGGACGATGCCCGCGCGGGCGATACGGAGCGCGGGTCCGTTCGTGCCCGGACACTCGAGGTCGTGGGTGAGTCGGGTGTTGCGGGTGAGGGTGTCGCCGCACCGGACGCGGCGGCTCGCGTCCGACGCTCCACCGCCCGCCCGCGCGGCGGGTGACACCGCCAGAAGCACCGCCAGGCCGAGGGCAACGGCGGCGACATCAGCTGCACGACGCATGTGCCTTCCCCTCGACACGGGCCCTGTCCGTGTCGTGGAGGCTAGGCATGGAGCCTCCTCCGTCTCACCTCGCCGTCGGTGTCAGTCCGATGCCCGAGCGTGGACAGTCCGCAGGTGCACGTGCAGCGCACTCGGCCGCAGGCGCTCGGGTACAACGGCCCGCGGGCCGCGGCCTACTCCACGAGGGGCAGGGAGAAATGGAACGTGGAGCCGCGCTCCACCGCGCTCTCCACCCAGATGCGTCCGCCGTGCCGCATGATGATGTCGCGGCAGATGAAGAGCCCCAGGCCCAGCCCTCCGAAGCCGGAGATGGGTGCGTTGCGCGCGCGGAAGAAGCGCTCGAAGAGGTGCCCCTGCTGGTCCTCGGGGATTCCAATGCCCTCGTCCCGCACGGAGACGTGGGCATGCGCTCCCTCGCGCCGCGCCGTGACGTGGACCGTGCCGCCGGTGGGGCTGTACTTGAAGGCGTTCTCCACCAGGTTGGTCAGCACCTGCTCGAGCCGGCCGCGGTCTCCCTCGATGACGAGGGGCTCCCCGGGCTCCTCGAACTCGAGGGAGTGCAGGGGGCTGACGACGCGGAAGTCCGAGAGGACCTCCCGGATGAACTCCCGCAGGGGGATGGGCTCGCTCGACAGCTCCAGCCTTCCGGCCTGGATGCGAGAGGTGTCCAGCAGGTCATTGACCAGCACCGACAGCCGGGCCACCTGCGAGAGCGCCTTGTCCACGTGGTGTGGGGCCACGGGACGGCCGGCGCCGGCCTGGCCCTTCATCATCTGCAGGTGGAGCTTGAGCGGGGTCAGCGGCGTCTTCAGCTCGTGGGCGGCGATGGACAGGAAGTCGTCCCGGACGCGGATGGCCTCCTGGGCCTCACGCAGCAGGCGCTCGCGGTCGGTCTGGGTGCGGCGCTCCTTCGTCACCTCGACCACCACCGCTCCCACGCCCAGGATGGCACCGCTCTCCGTCCGCACGGGGTAGTAGCTGACCTGCCAGTGTCGCGGCTCGCCCGGCGTGGCGGGCACCTCTCCCGTCATGTCGATGCCGATGGTGGGCGTGCCCGTCTCCAGGACCTTCCGCATGAGCGGCTCGATGAGGGGCGCCATCTGCGGGGTCATCTCACGGATGGTCCTCCCGATTTCCTCCTCCCGGCGCCGGCCATGGAGCGCGGCCAGCGCGTCGTTGATGCGCAGGTAGCGCAAATCCCGCCCGATGAAGCCCAGCCCGATGGGCGCATGGTTGAGGAAGGTGTCGAGCACGGCGAACGACTCTTCCAGCCGCTCGCGTGCGCGGTGCTCGGCGGCGAGCAGCCGCGCCTGCTCCGCCTGGGCGTGGCGCTCGGCCGTCACGTCCCGGTAGCTCCAGATGCGGCCGACGATGGTGTCTCCAACGCGCTGCGGAATCGACTTGCGCTCGAGCACCCGGCCATCCCGCAGCTCGACGATGTCGGAGTCCTCCTCTTGGGAGGGGATGAACCTGCGCTGGATGAGTGCGATGAACTGCTCCGGGTCCTTGACCAGGTGGGCCGCGCTCGCGACTGCCTTCTCGGCGCTCGGCTCCGTCATCATCGCGTCCGTGATGCCCCATATCTCCTGGAACCGCTTGTTGAAGGCGGTGATGTTCCGGGCCAGGTCCACCACGACGACGCCGTCGGTGATGGAGTCGAACGTGGCGTGCAGCAGCGACGTCTTCTGCTCGAGGTGCTCCCGCGCCTTGCGCTCCTCGGCGATTTCCGCCTGGCAGGGGTGCTGCTCCTCCACGGGCTCCGGCCTGGGATGCGCGACGGTCCGGAGGCGGGCGCAGACTCCCACCTGCGTGCCGTCCTCTCCGAAGACGGGCACCACGATGGCGCTCAGGCGCTGCTCCGGCCCGCCGCCTTCACACAGCCCCTCCCTGCCGGTGAGGGCCGCGTCGAGCGCCTGCTCGAGCCAGGGCAGGCTGCCGAGCACTTCTTCCATGCGGTGTCCGACGGGCGCGTCTCCCCGCCAGCCCGCGGCGCCGGCCAGGACCGGGTCCATCCAGACAATCCGCCCGCGGCCGTCCACAACCAGCGTGGCATGGAGGCTCGCCCCCACCTGGAGCAGCAGCTCGTACGGGGCGGCACTGGAGGCGGGAGCGGTCCGCGAGCAAGCGAGGCCCTCCCAATCCGGTGGCTCGGCGCTCATGTCCCCATTCGTCACGGCCACCTCCCTCCGGAGCCATGGGGCGGCCCGCCCGAGAGGAAACATGCGGAGTGCCGGAGCCGTGTGAAAGGGTCTTCGCGCGCGAGGGTTCCAGCCCCTGTCCGCGAGCGGAGCACGGAGCCCGGGCCTGCTGGACGGTCGCAGGCATCCCCGCCCGCCGCCACGGTGGGAGATGCCGCGAAGGGCGTCCAGCCAGCGCCGGGTCCACCGAGCGGAGGAGCCGGGGCTCTTCACGGCTCGTGCAGCGGTGCGAACTCGTGATTCAAGCCGTCGCTGTCACCCAGGCGCATGAGGGCGAACGCCGTCCGAAGTCTCTATTCGGGCGTCCATCCCGGCGCCTTGCAGTCCTGCACCGCGACCTCCCGCAGCGCCACCATCTACCAGACCTTCAATGCCTATCAGCGGCGCGACACCATCTCCCATGCGACGCAGCTGAACTGGGCCTATCTCTACAGCCCTTGATGGATTGCGGATTTCCCGGTGGCCTCCGCCCAGGCCACCGGGCCGGTACGAATCCGTGAGATGGCGGCCGGGGACGGACCCTCATGGAGGGCGAGGCTGAATTCCTCAGCTCGTCCTGTTGCGAAGGCCCCCATGAATCTCAAGGTCGCCGTTCCGGTAGTGGTCTCCCTCGCCCTGTTCGGCTGCGGAGGCGCCGAGGCGGAAGCTCCGGCCGAGCACGATGCGCTGGGCACGGCCTCCCAGGAAGTCGCGGTGAACACCAACCCCGGCTTCCTGATGGTCTACAACGTGAACTACGAGAACCTGCCGACCGCGAGCGACACCTGCGCCGGGGACTGGCAGGACCTCATCTATTACATGAAGACCCAGGCGTACTCGCCGGACGTCCTCATCGTCCACCAGATGAGCGGCGCCGCCCAGGCCGCCGAGCTCGCCCAATTCATGGAGGACAACCTGCCCGGGCTGTATGACTCCATCGTGTCCGAGGCCAATCCGGACGCCATGAACAGCCCCTGCGGCCCGGCGAAGGCCCATCAGACCAACGCCATCATCTATCGCACCGGACGCCTGCAGCCCATCTCGGGGACGAAGGCGACGTGGCAGGTCTACAAGGGCGCCAATGGCTCGTGCGTGATGAACACCCAGGCCCGCTCGATTGGCCTGCGCATGGCCTTCACGGACATCATCGCCAACAAGAAGGTCGTCCTCGGCTCATCGCACTGGCCCACCAATCAAGAGGGCCCGGGCTCCGACCCCGGCTGCGCGGAGAAGAACATCCAGCTGACGGACGCGAAGATGCGCGGCGTCACCGGCGCCAACCTGCTTGTCTGGGGTGTCGACTCCAACGAGAGCGACCACAACGGAAGCTCCTACAAGGACTGGTACAACCAGGCGAACTCCCAGATTGCGAGCACCCTCGAATACAACTGGAACGACCCCATCTACGAGGTCTGCTCCGGGAACCGCGGCTGCCTCGACGACAACTGGACGATTGGCTCGGGCGGCCGCATCGACTTCCTCTTCTTCAGCGCGGCGGCGACCTCGTCGCAGGGGCACACGGTGACGTTCAACGAGGGGGATGACGCCGACATGCTCTTCACCGGGAGCGACCGGGGAGACCTCAACTACTCGGACCACCGCGCCATGAGCGCGCGCATCCACTACTGAGCGGGTCAAGCGCAACGCGCCACCTGGAAGCCATGGTTTCGCGGTGACAGGCATTTCCCATGAGGGGATTCGCCGGGGGCTACCGTTACAGCTCTCACACCCCGGGGACACACATGGGAATGCTGCGAACGTGGATGATGGCGGTCCTGCCGGTGTCACTCTGGGCCTGTTCGAGTGAGCTGGAGCCTCCTCCTCCGGAGGAGGAAGACCCGAAGCCCACGCTCTCCGACACGCCCGTGTGGGCGGTGAACGGAGACCCCGCGCATGCCGGTGGGTGCTTCGGGAGGTCCGTGGCGCTGGGCGACCTCAACGGCGATGGCCGCAAGGACCTCATCGTCACCGCGCCGCCGTGTCAGCCCACCGCGCAGGACCCGGGCCGCATCTCGTTGTTCGCGGGAGAGGACGTCTACTTCTCCAAGCAGCCCATCACCACGGAGGTGTCGTGGCAGAACACCCATCCGCGCACCAACGGCAGCAACCTCTCCGTGAGTCTGGGCAACATCAACGGAGACGCCTTCGCGGATGTGCTCGTCAACGGCAGGTATGGCATCTCCATCTACGCGGGGCAGGAGGACCTGACGCGGGTCTTCTCCGCGCCCATCTTCCGGGTGCCGGGCAATGGCCTGTTCCAGCCCTCGAGGTTCGTGGACCTGGATGGTGACGGGCTGCATGAGCTCGTGGGCGCGGACCTCAGCACGGGGCAGCTCTGGGTCTACCGCCGCTCTCCAGAGGGAGCATTCTCCATCGTGCGGACGCTCCCGGGCGCCTCCAGCCGCCTGGTGGGCGACACCAACCTGGATGGCGCCGAGGACCTGCTGGTATCGGATGGGGAGGGCTCCTTCCTCCTCTATCTCGGCTGCAAGCCGGGCAGCGCGCTCGTCTGTGAAGGCCCGCTCACCGTGGAGCCGGTGGGCTCCCTCCAGGCCGAGGGCCTGTATGCCCTTCCGGACCTGAGCGGCGATGGCCGTCCGGACCTGTTCCTGAGCGGCCTGGACGGCGCGTTCCAGCTGCACCTGTCCCGTCCGGAAGGGGGCTTCGCGTCCACGCCGGTGTGGCAGTTGGTGGACGACCCCGCCTTCATCGGCATTGGCTACCCCATCCTCGCGGCGGGGGACATGAACGGGGATGGCCAGTCCCGCGACTTCGTGATGGGGGCCGACGGGCGCTTCTACCTCTTCGCTCCGTCGGAGGACGTCTCCGGCCCCCTGAAGCCGGTGTGGGCCTGGCCCCGGGAGGACCGCCACCTGCCGGCCAGCTTCGCCACCTTCTACGGACTGTCGCCCGCGGCTGCGGCGGACCTGGATGGAGATGGGTACAACGACCTGGTGGCGGGGGGCCTCCCTTCGGCGATGGCGGGTGCAACGGGGCGGGTGTGGGTTCTCGGCGGTGGCCGCGTGCCGGCCTCACCGGAGGCCCCGCCCCACCTGCCCGAGGCGAAGGCGTGCGGCCTGGCGGTGGACCCGGTGAACGGGAAGGCGGACCTCACGGTGGACGCGGACGCGCTCGCGCGGACGCTGTTCGTGGAGCGGCGCACCTTCGCGGCGGATGCCTGCGAGGTGCTCGAGGGGTGCGTGCCCGCCGGCGGCGAGCGGCGCCTGCTGCGCTTCAGCACGTCCATCGTCAACCGGGGCACGGCGCCGGCCACCGTCCCGTCGCCGGAGGAGCGCCCGGAGCTGTTCGTCTATGACGAGTGCCACCTGCATGACCACCTCGTCGGCTTCGCTGGCTACACGCTGCGCGACGCGCGGGGGGACGCCACCGCGGTGGGCCGCAAGCAGGGCTTCTATCTCGCTGACAGCGTGCGCTACTGCACCGACGCACCGCCCTACGCTGACTACTACCCGCGGACGGGAATCTCCCCGGGCTGGTCGGATGTCTACACCGCGGCGACGCCGTGCCAGTGGCTGGACATCACCGACATGGCGGATGGCGAGTACTCGCTCCAGGTGGGCGTGGACGAGCAGGATGTCATCGAGGAGGAGGACGTCCTCCCCAACCAGGTGATGCTCAAGGTCCGCCTGAGCGGTGACTCGGTGACGGTGCTGCCGTAGGTGCCGGAGCGTGGGCCCGGCCGGGCGCGTGTGTCGTCCCGGCCGGTGGTGTCTGGCGCAGGGGGGCCCGTGCGCCCGCTCAGGGGCTGGGAGAGAACAGGGCGCCATCCAGCAGGGTGGACTCGCTTCCACGGCCGACGCCTCCCCAGATGAACATCCGCGACCCCAGCCAGGCGGCGGTGTGACTCGAGCGGGCCGCGGGGGCGCTCCGGCGGCTCAGCGGCGTCCAGGTGTCGGTGGCGGGATTGTAGGCCGCGCCATCCTGACAGGCGCCGGACGAGTCATCCGCGCACTGCTCCGCCGCGCCGCCCCAGATGAGCAGCGCCTCGCCCGTCCAGACGGCCGAGTGCCCGGCGCGTGGAGTCGGCGCATCCTCCTTCGGCAGCGGGGCCCATGAATCCGTCTCGGGGTCATAGCGGGCGCCGTCGCCACACAGCCTCGGCTCTCCCGCTGCGTCGCGCGAGCAGCCCAGCCCGCCCCAGACGATGAGCTCGCGGCCCGTCCACACCGCCGTATGCGCCCACCGCGCCGCGGGCGCGCCCGTCTTCCCGAGCGGGCGCCACGTGTCCGAGTCCGGCGACCAGGCCGCGCCATCTCCCAGCGCCACGTCCTGTCTGGCATCGCCGCTGCCACCCCACACGAGCAGCTCGCGCCCGCTCCACACCACCGAGTGATAGCGGCGGGGCGACGGCGCACCCGCCGCGGCCATGGGGGCCCAGGCATTGGCCTCCGGCGAATACAGGGCACCATCGCCCAGGACCCGGTTGCCCGCGGGCTCCTCGCCACCCCACACCACCATCCGCGAGCCCGTCCACGCCGCGCCGTGCCAGCCCCGGGCAGAGGGCGCGCCCGCGGACGCCAGCGGAGTCCACGTGTCGGTGGCGGGCGCGTAGGCCGCGCCGTCACCACAGGGCGTGAGGAGGCTCGCGCCGCAGCCCACGCCGCCCCAGACGAGCATGCGCTGGCCCGTCCACACCGCCGAGTGCAGGTAGCGCGCGGCGGGAGCCTGGACGCCCGACAGAGGAGTCCAGGCATTGGCGGTGGTGCTGAAGCGCGCCCCGGTGCCGCACAGCCCCTGGCTGGTACAGAAGCCCAGCCCGCCCCAGACGAAGACGTCGTCTCCACCGGCGACCAGGGTGTGGTGCAGCCCCGCGGCGGGGCTGTCCGTGAGCGTGACGGGGGCCCACGCGCCGAGCCCCTCGGAATCCTCCGGGAGGCCCTCATCCGCGCAGCAGGCCAGCAGGCCGAAGAGGCACGCCGGCACGAGGCGCACCTGAAAGAAGGAGCGATTGCGTTTCAGGTGCGCCATGGGTGGACCCCTCCGCTACCAGGGACGCGGGCTACCGCAGGTGTAGCCCGGGCCGTTGATGAAGCGTGTCACGGCGCGCGTGTTCGCATCCGCCGCCGCCGTCTGCCGCACGGTGGCGGGAACCCACCACTGCGGCTGGTCCGCCACGTCGCACAGGAACTCTACCTGCACCTGGTTGGGCGAGTGGAAGCGGCTGGCCGTGCCGTTGTTCTCCCACATCGCGCCGAACGCATAGGCGCCGATGCCGTGGAAGTAGAAGTAGTCGCAGCCGTTGATGGTGCAGCCGCCCTGCGGCCCCGGACGGTGGCCGCCCTGGTCGCCGTTGTTGATGCCGTACTTGTCGAAGTACGCGTGCCAGCCCTCGTGCATGAAGTCACCGCCGCGCGAGCCGGGGTTCGCGTTGGGGTGGGTGCGGTTGTAGAGCGGGCAGGCCGTGTCCACGCGGTCCGTGTCCCACGGCCAGAAGCGCGGGGTGAAGCGGCCGAAGATGCCGCTGTCGTCGGTGACGCCGTGGTACAGGCTGTCGTGGAAGTTGCTGCTGGCCGCCTCCGCCGTCGCCCGGTAGTCCACGGTGCCGTGGAAGGACTGGGAGCCGTTGTCCGCCAGCCCGTACGTCACCAGGTACGCGGCGTTCCAGTGCTTGGGGAACTCGAGCGCCACGTTGCAGGCGTCGTTCCAGCCGCGGTTGCTCCAGTCTCCGGAGCGCAAGTCGTAGGCCTGGTACTGCCAGATGTAGAAGTCCTGCCAGCAGCCATGCATGTTCCAGAGGTCCCGGTCCGCCTGGCTGGCGCCGGACTGGTCACACACGGCCAGCGCCTCGGGGGCCGCGCCCAGCGTGCAGAGGGTGGATACGAGGGCAATGCCTTGCTTGAAGTTCATGACGGTAATCCTTTCGTCGTCCCTGGGAGACCGAGGGGCCTAGTGGGCGGGAGGCGGCTCGTTGAACCGGTTCGGGTTCTGCTCCGCCGGGCGGGGCCGGGGGAGCTTCTCGGGGGCGGGCGGAAGGAGCTCGGGGTGGGCCTCCAGGTACGCGGCCAGCTTGCGGTTGAAGGACTCCGCGCTCTCGCCGCTGACCCGGCGCACGCGCTCGAGGAGGAGCTGTTCGTCCTTGCGCACGTGCGGCGCCAGCGCGCGGCGGGCCTCGTCCGTGTCGCCGTGGTTCCACAGGTAGGCGCTGATGGCCTCGGCCCGGACGATTTTCGACGGGTGCCGGCCCGCCACGCGCATCACCTCCGCATCCGCGTCACGCGTGCGCCGGTACGCCAGCCCGGCCACGGCCTTGGCCTGGAGCTGCGCCAGGGCCGTCGCCTCGAGGAGGTCCCCCTCGACGACGGTGCCCGTGGTGGGCAGCGGCTGCTGGATGAGCTCTCTGAGGAACTTCTCGCCCTCCGCGCTGCGCATCTCGCCCAGGATGGCGAGCGAGACGAGCGCGCGGCTGTGGTCCGACTCCTTCGCGGTGCGCGCCTCGTCGATGACGGCGCGGACGATGTCCGGGTTGCTCGCGGCCGCGGCGATTTCCCGGCGCGCCGTCTCACGCTCGTCCGCGACGGACATGCCGGCCCAGTCGATGAAGGCCCGCGTGTTCTGCCTCGCCAGCGCGCCGCTGCCCACCAGCGCGGGCGGACGGTGCAGCTCCCGCGCGCGGAAGGCCGCGCCCGGTGCGCCCGCGGGTGGCTGCCGCGCCGTGGGTGGTTCAGAGGCATTGCCGGACGGGCCGGCCGCGAACGCGGGCACGGAGCCCACCATCCCCAGGAGCGCGACGAGCGCTCCCAGGCGTGGAGTACGCCTGTTGCTTCCCTTCATGTCTTTCCCCCTCATCGAGGCCTGGCCGCGCGCTTCGGGCGCGAGCGAGGCACTGGCCAACGCCCAGCGTGGACGGTGGGCCGGCTGCTCGTGGAGGAGGATGGTGGACGGGATGAACGCGCGCTCTCCGCCGGGCAAGCAGCGGGCAGGCGGACTCTACTCATCCACGTCCAGGGTGTTTCCGTGTGCGCGACAACTGCTTGTGAAAAGGCGCCTGTCTTTGGAGGACAGGCGCCTCGAGGCCTACGGGCTCACTCGCTCCAGTAGGTGTGCGTCATCACGCTGAAGCCATTCACCGTGTCGACGAAGATGGCGATGTTGTGGCCGCTCCACGGGTCATCCGCGTAGCTGAGGTAGCAGCCCTTGAAGGTGCGCCCCGCGCTCAGCGCGTCGAGGTTCGCCAGGCCGGCGTCGACGACGCTGCTGGGAATCTGGTTGTTGCGGTTGGCGAGGTTCACCGTGCTCACGACCTCGGCGCGCACCTCGGCGGCGTTGGCCAGGTACGGCCGGACGGTGGCCGCGTACGGGGTGCTGGTCGGCTCGAGCCCGAAGCACTCCAGCTGATAGCCGTAGCGGTGCTGGGGGATGACCGTCTCCCACCAGTCGAAGTGGCGGGCCAGCCTCGCGCCGTAGTCCCACTGCGGCAGCGCGTTCACCGTGTTGATGAGCGCCTCCAGGGGCCGGCTCAGCGTGGCCGCGTTCCGGATGTTGCGCAGGCTCACGTCGCCAATGCCGTACACGTCCGAGATGGCCTGGGTCGAGGTGAAGGGGCGCAGGTTGAGCAGGTTGGCGGCGCCGTTCCACGCATCCGGCAGCACGTCGTGCAGCTCCGAGTCGCTGATGGTGTTCACCAGGGACACGATGGCGGCATCGTCGTCGGCGGAGACAGCGAGCGTGTCCATGATGCCGACACAGCTGGGGCCGATGTAGCTCTGGGCGCGGGCGCCGCCCTCAATCTGCTCGAGGCGGGCCGGACCGACGCCGCTGACCGAGGTGACGTCCGCCAGCGAGGTGAAGGGCGCCAGCGTGCGCCGGGCGACGAGGTTGCTGGCGACGTCGCTCGGCAGGTACGCGTCCAGCGTCTGGTAGGACGCGCCATTCACGAAGCCGAGGATGCCCTGGCACTCCGGGGCGACATCCACGTCCGTGGTGGTGAGCGGCGCCTGCTGGCGCTCGAGGGACGAGGACTCAGAGGGCTCGGAGGCGGGGGCGGATTCAACACCGCCGCAGCCGGCGAACATGCTCGCGGCGAGAAGGGCTGAGCCAAGACGACGCATCAGGGACTCCTGGTTGGGAGACTTCGGGGGAGTTGTCTCAATACACCAGTTTTTCCCGTATCGCCCGGAGCGTTCCACATGCCGTGCCGGCCATGTCACAGCTCCGTGATTTAATGGCCCGCATGGATACGCCTGTGACTCGTCGCGCCTCGCTCCGGGCCGTGCGCTGGTGGTTGGCGCTGGTGCCCTGCGGGCTGTCGGCGTGTGCCACCACCGCCGCTTCGGGCGTGGAGGTGCCCGTCGACTTCGCGTCCCGCTGCGACGCGGGGGACGCGGGCGCGTGCCTGACCTGGGGGAGGCAGCTGCTCGACGAGGGCCGGCGGGAGGAAGCGGCGGCGGCCTACGGGCGGGCCTGCCAGCAGGAGTACACGGACGCCTGTCTGACCGAGGGCCGGCTGCGGATGGAGCAGGGCGACCTGGACGGCGCGGAGCCGCCGCTGTGGAAGACCTACGACGCCAACCTGCAGGAGGGTGCACGGGCCCTGGCGGACCTCCACGCGGCGCGGGGGGACGAGGTGGGCGCGGCACGCCTGCGCGAGGATGCGCTCTCCATCGACAAGTCCGTGGTGGAGCTCGTCCTGGGCTACCGCTTCGCGATGGCGGGTGACAGTGGCGTGGCGATGGACATCAACGTGCAGCCCATGGCGTTTCTCGCGCGGCGTCTCAACGTGGGTGTCAACATGACGGCGTCGACCTCGCGCGCGTCAGGCGTGGAGCTGAACGGGTACGCCGGCTACCAGCACTTCATGACGGACTGGGCGGCGCCCTACGCGCGGGTGCTCACGGGCGTCCAGCTGCGCTCCCGGGGCGCGCGGTTCAACGTCGGTGCGGAGGCGGGGCTGAAGCTCTTCGCCGGACCGATTGGACATCTGGGCGTCGGCATGGGGACTTCCGTCGCGGGCGCCATGTACACGTCGGTGGAGGTGGGCCTCGACTGGGTCCTTGCCCTGATGATTCTCGCCAACCTCCGCTGAAGGACGCGCCCGGCGGTGGGGTGGCCCCGGGCCTCCGTGAAGGGGAGGGCGGGTGGCTTGTGCGCGGCGGTCCGGGTGCTCGAAGCTCCGCGCCCCCCATGCAGACCTCGGAAACAGTGCCGTCCACGCCGGGAGCTCCGCCGCCCCGTGCATCCCGGTTCACCCCGGCGTCCTGGGCCATCGCCCTCGCCAACCTCGCGGTCTTCGCGCTCCAGGCCCATGCGGGCCTGTTCGCCCGAACGGCCACGGCCTCGGGGGAGGACCTGCTGCGCTGGGGCGCCGCGTACGGGCCCGCCATCTTCGTCGACGGCGAGGTGTGGCGGCTGCTCACCAGCGCCTTCGTCCACGTGGCCGTCTGGCACCTGGCCCTGAACCTGGTGGCACTGTGGGAGCTGGGGCCTGTGTGTGAGCGCCGGCTCGGGACGGCGACCTTCATTCCGCTCTATGGAATCGCCGCGGTGGGCGGCGCGCTCGTCGCGGTGGCGGCCTCCCCGGAGGGAGCGGGCGCGGGCGCGTCGGGTGCGCTCTTCGGGCTCACAGGCGTGGAGCTCGCCGCCCTCCTGCGACGGGCGGACCCGCTCTCCGCCGAGGAGCGGCGCAAGCGGCTCTGGCGGCTCGCCAGCTACCTCGTGGGAGGCGGGCTCGTCCTCGCCGCCATCAGCCCCGGCAGCAACGCCGCCCACTTCGGAGGGCTCGTCGTGGGAGGACTGTTCGGGCTCTGGGTGCTGCGGGGAGCGGAGGCGCCGCCGCGTGTCGTGGGCGCCCGGCTCGCGGCGCTCGGCGTGCTGGCGGGGCTCATGGCGCTCGTGGGCGTGGGGGTGTCCGCGAGCGTGCGGGCGGACCCGTGGGTTCGCGCCCAGCGGGCGCGCGCCGCGGCCCACAGCGCACTCCAGGCGGGGCAGCTCGCCCAGGCGCTCGCGTTCGCGAACGAGGGGGTGGCCGTCGGTGTCGACCTCGGGAATGCGTACTGGATGCGGGCCCATGTCCACGGGGCCCTTGGCCAGACGCGCGAGGCGATTGCCGACTACGGGGCCATGCTGTCGGCCGGCGGTGACGCGGCCATCGCGCGAAGCCGGCGCTGCTACCTGCGCAGCTACGAGGAGCTCCCGGCCGAGGTCCTCCCGGAGTGCGAGGCGGCAGCGAGGACTCCGGCGGGACAGGCGGACCCCATGGTCCACATCGGCCTCGCCCGGGTCCTCCTGCAAGTGCAGCGCACCGAGGAGGCGCTCGGAGCCGCGGAGCGCGCGCTGCTGCTGGCTCCGGGCAATTCCGAGGCACTCACCCAGCGAGGCTGGGCCCTGCTCGCGCAGGGGCGACTGGAGCCTTCCGCCGCCGCGTTCACGGAGGCCGCCCGCGGGGCCTCGGGAGCCCATGAGCGCGAGGCGCGCCGGGGGCAGGCGGCGGTGGCGGCCCGGGCGGGAGACTCCCAGCGTGCGCGGGCGCTCCTCGACGGGCTCGTGCGCGACGCGCCGGGAGATGTCGGCGTGCTCATCACCCGCGCCCAATTGCTCTACGGTCTCCAGGAGTACGACTCCTCCATTGCGGACCTCGACCGGGCCGTGGTGCTCGCGCCCGACTGGGCGCCCACCCACAACAACCGCGCCTGGTACCTGCTGGCCGCCGGCCGTGCCGCGGACGCGCTCCTCGCGGCCGACCGCGCCGTCGCCCTGGCACCCGGGCTGACGTACGCGCGCGGCACGCGCTGCTGGGTGCGCGAGGCCCTGGGCGACCGGGTGGGCGCGCTCGAGGACTGCCGCGCGGCGGTGGGCGACCCTGCCGCGCTGACCGCTGACGCGGGCATGCTCGCACTGCTGGAGGGAGCTCCGCTGGCGAAGGTGGAGGCGGCGTGGACCGCGGAGGCCGAGCGCGCCCCGGGGGACCGCCCGCTCTTCGAGCGGACCCTGGCGCGCGTGCGCACGCAGCAGGCGCCAGGGGCGACGAAGCGCCAGGCCGCGACGCGGCCTTGATTCCCGCCTCCGGGCGACTGTCGCTGAGCGGAGGCGCCGTTCCCTGACCGGGAGCTCCGGTCAGCCCGGGAAGGGATTCGCCGGCGCCCGCCGGGTGGCGCCACCGCGCGCCACCAGCAGCCACGTGAGCGAGACGAGCAGCCACGCCGCGGTGAGCGCGCTCCACGCCTGGGGTGCCCCGGCCCGCACCAGCCACAGCGTCACCGCCGCGCCCATGGCGAGCACCCGCGCGAGCTCCAGCGGCAGGCTCCAGCGCTTCGACTCCAGCATCCCGCTCCAGGCGGTGGCCATCGCCCAGAGCAGCAGGCTCAGAGAGACTTTCTGCCAGCCCGACAGCGGCGAGGCATGGTGGCTCACCAGGAGCATGAACGGCATCGACGCGAACAGCTGGAAGACGAGGTAGCCGCGGATGCCGGGCAGCTCCGACGAGCTGAACTTCACCTCCACGCCGTCCTGCTTCCAGTACCCGAGCGAGCGCGGCGGAAGGTCCGCGGGCCGCCAGCCGGTGGGCATCACCCAGATGCGCAGCCGGTCCCACGCGCTCTTCGTGGCGACGGCGTCACCGACGAGCCGGGCCCAGGCCTGGAAGTTGATGACCGTCGGGTCCCAGGTGTTCGCCGGGGTGGTGAGGCCGTAGGAGCACGGCTCGGTCTCCTCGGCGTAGGTGCCGAACATCCGGTCCCAGATGATGAGGAAGCCCGCGTAGTTCTTGTCGATGTAGGCGTCGTTGCGCGCGTGGTGCACGCGGTGGTGCGACGGCGTGTTCAGCCACGACTCCACCCACCGGGGCAGCTTGGGGATGACGCGCGTGTGCGGGATGAACTGCAGCACGAGGTGGAAGGCCACCATCGCCAGCACCGCCTCCGGCGGGAAGCCGACCAGCACCAGCGGCCAGTAGAAGAGGAACGAGAAGAGGCGCTGCGTCACGCTCGCGCGCAGGGCCACGGCGTAGTTGAGCTCCTCGGTGGAGTGGTGCGGCGAGTGGGCCGCCCAGCCGATGTTGGTGCGGTGTCCGAAGCGGTGGAACCAGTAGAAGAGGAAGTCGACGCCCAGGAAGAGGGCCACCACCGACAGCGGCGAGGAGACATCCAGCGTCCACGGCGCGAACCGGCCCAGCTGCGTGAAGAGAGGCAGCACCAGCAGGGCCACCGCCACGTTGACGCACTGGTTCATCACCGCCGTGCCCATGCTCGCGATGGAGTCCTGGAAGCTGTAGTAGCCGTTGCGCCGCACCCCGCAGTACGCGAACTCCGCCAGGGCCAGGGCGATGACGAAGGGGGTGGCCACGGCGTAGACGTTGATGGACATGCCCCAGGTGTATGGCGCCCGGCGCGGTCGCCGCCTTAACCTGGGTCAAGCCGAGGTCTTTCCCCCGTGAGATTTCCGAAGCTCTTCGAGCGGCTCGCCACGCTGGCCCCCCTGCCTCCCGAGGAGTGGGAGAAGGCGGAGGCGGTGGCGAAGGAGCAGGCGCTCGCGAAGCGGGAGCTGTTCCTCCGGCCCGGAGACGCGGCGGACCGGTTCGCGGTGGTGCTCCAGGGCGTCTTCCGGGCCGTGCGCGTGTCGGCACGCGGAGGCGAGTCCATCAAGGCGTTCCGTGCCGAGGGCGAGCTGATTGGCGCCTACGCGGAGATGCTGCGGGGCCTGCCGTCGATGACGTCGATTGAGGCGCTCGAGCCCAGCCGCGTGCTGGTGTTCCAGACCCGCGACTTCCAGGCGCTGGAGCAGGGCCATGTGTGCTGGGAGCGGCTGGCGCGCCGGGTGGCGGAGCACCACTTCATCCTCAAGGAGCGCCGCGAGCAGGAGTTCCTCGACCTGTCCGCGGAGGAGCGCCTGGTGAAGTTCTGGGAGGAGCATCCGCACCTGCACGGGCGCGTTCCCCAGCGCGACGTCGCGGCCTACCTCGGCATCACCGAGGTGGCCCTGAGCCGCATCATGTCGCGCCGGCGCAAGCGGCCGGAGTGAGCGGGCGCCCGGGCGCGCGCCCAGGGCTTCCTCGTCCAGCAGGGTAGCGGAAGCGGGCGGTCCACTCCCGGGCGCCCCCCGACGGGAGGGAGGCGGAGGCGGGCCCGCGGGCGCGTGCATGGCGACCGCCGCGAGGGCTGGCGCGCGGGATGCGCCGTCCTCAACGTCATCGGGCCGTCCCCTGGCCGGAGGCCGCCCGCCGCGAGCCGAGGAGTGCTCGATGGACTTGACCTACTTCGTGGCCCTGGCCGCCGGGCTCTTCGAGGCCCTGGGCGTGGCGGTGATGGTGCTGGGCGTGGTGGTCGCCGTGGCCGTCTGCCTCGTGCGTGACAGGGGCCGTCCGGGCCGTGAGCGGTACCGCGCGCTGAGGCACTTCGTCGGCTCCGCCATCCTCCTGGGGCTCGAGCTGCTCGTGGCGGCGGACATCATCCGCACCGTCACCGAGGCTCCCACGCTGCGCCAGGTGCAGGTGCTGGGGCTCATCGTCCTCATCCGGACCTTCCTCAGCGTCACGCTGGAGGTGGAACTGGAGGGGCGCTGGCCCTGGCAGCAGGGGCCGCGCTCCCGGCGTGGAGCGCTCCGGGAGGAGGAAGAGGAGGGCGAGTCGGAGCACCCTCCGCACTGAGGCCGCGGCGTGGAGTGGGTCAGAAGCCGGTGGCGGGGAGGGCCGGCAGCGGCTCGCCATCCAGCGCGCGCTCCGCCTCTTCCACGTGGCCACGGAGCTGCTCCCGCGAGGGGGCGTCCGTCAGGGTGCGCTCCGCCGCCGCTTGTATCTGGCGCAGGGTCTCCCGGGCGGCGTGCCGGTCCTCCGGGTCTCTCGCGCGCTGCCCGACCTCCCCCACCAACCGCAGCAGCCGGAGCACCACGGCGGGCTCGCCCGCGCCGTAGCGGAGAATCTGGTCCGTGGCGAGCGACAGGTAGTCGCGCAGCGTGGCGGCGTGAAGAAAGACGCGGGGCTGGCCCGACGCATCCGGCAGCACGCGGGGGCCCAGGTGCTGCCGGCTCATGGCGCACAGCAGGAAGGTGAGCTGGTCCACCACCTCCACGGCCGTGTACGGGTCGTTGATGCCCGGCGAGAGCGCCTTGATGGCCACGTCCACGAGCTGCCGCACGCCCAGCGCCACGTCCGAGTCCAAATCCCTCCAGCGGTCCAGCAGCAGCGCGGGCAGGAGGGCCTCCTCCACCTCGCGCGACTCCGCCGGGCCGAGGGTGCCGGGCTCCACGCGGCCCACCACCGCGCCTCGCGTCACCGGCTCTCCGATGGCGACGTCCACGTGGACCACGAGCCCGTGCGTCCCGGCCACGTCCAGGAGCCTGGCCCCGTCCACATCCGCGACGAAGCCATTCGCCCGGGCCCGGAGCGGCCACGACGTGCTCGACGCGGGCGGCGGGGCCGGAGCGCCCGCGCAATCCTTGTGGCGGCGCACCTCCAGCCTCCGTGCGACACGCAGCGTGTGGTGCCCCACCCGCCGCACGAGGTTCTCCACGCGCATCAACTGAAGCGTCTGCAGCACCTGGAAGACGAGCGCCGCCTCGCAGAGGACCAGCAGGAGCATGGCCAGGCTCATCGCCGGACGCGGCAGCCGCTCCTCCCCGGGAACGAACCCGAGCGCCTGTGCGGCCACCAGACAGAAGACGCTCGTGGTGACGAACATGGGGATGACCACGCGGATGACCGAGCTGTGCACGTACATCCGCAACAGGCGCGGCGAGTACTGCCCGGCGACGTTCTGCACCACGAGCATGGACAGCGACAGCACGATGCTCAGCGAGGAGATGGCGACGCCCAGCACGGTGGAGAGCATCCCCCGCGCTTCCTGTACCGAGGCCCGCCACGCGATGCCGCGAAGCATCGGGGTCAGGGGCTCCGGTGGGAGCACCATCAGCACGCCCAGGACGGCCCCCAGCACCGCGCCCAGCACGGGCACGAGCCACAGCGTGCGGTGGACCCGCCAGACGACGGGGTGGACGTCGTGCGGCCGCGAGCGCCGGCGCGCACCGAGGCCCTCGCCCCCGCGCGTGAGTGCCCGGGCTCCCGCCATGCGCACACCTCCACTCCGCGCTCCGCGCGCCGGTATCTCCGCAAGCGCCAGGGGCCACGCCCGCGCCGCGCGGATGAAGAGCGCCTTCGTCGAAGCTGCGGGCGGGCCACGGCGAGCACAACCCAGAGGGGCCCGGGGGCCGAGCGCAGGTGCCGGAGCACGAGCCGGCCCGAAGGGAGGGGCGGGCGTGCTGGAGCGCACCGCTGCCACCCACCCGGCGCGTGACGGGGCCGGGAGAGGGGGCCCTGCCTCCGACGGATGCGCGTGCCGGGTTGAGCATCGCCGCCCGCGTCCCCAGCCTATCGCTGAACCCGGGTCGAACTGGAGATGCGGACATGAAGAGCATCCGGATATGGGTCGTGGCGTGCGCGCTATGGGGGACTGGCGCCCTGGCTCAGGAGGGGCAGGCCGACATGCGGGGCCTCACGTTCTCCGCGGGTGGCGGTGTGGAGGGCTACAGCGGGGGGCTGGCGCCGCGGTTGGACCCGGGCGCGGCCTACGGTGTGACGGTGGGCCTCAAGCCGTCGCGGGTCATCGGGCTGGAGCTCGGCTACAGCGGCGCGGTGAACTCCATCGACCTGGATGGGGCCGAAGACCTGGTGGGCAATCCGGACATCGTCCGCAACGGCGGACAGGCCGTGGCCACCCTCGGGCTCACCGCCAGTCCCATGCAGCCCTACATCCTGGGGGGCATCGGGCTGAGCGACTTCAACGTGCGCAGCGGCGGCGAGACGCTGGGCTTCAGCGACGACACCGTGGGCTCCCTCCCGGTGGGCGCGGGCCTGCGCTTCTACACCGGCAATTTCTCCGCCGACCTGCGCGCCAACTACAACTTCCTCTTCGACGAGGAGTTCGCTCCTGAATCGGTGGTCGACGAGGACGACCTCGACGTCAACTTCGCGGATGGCAACAGCTACAACGCCACGCTCAACCTGGGCGTCACCTTCTGAGACGGACGCCGCCGCCATGGGAATGGCGGGACGCCGGGCGCCCGGCGCGGCGTTTCAAGAATGGTGGTGCCGGCACTGGCCGAGGAAGTGGACCAGCTCCGTGTGGAACCACTTGTCCGCGTCCAGCATCAGCCAGTGACTGGCGTGCGGCGCCACGGCGCGGGACAACGTGGGGTGCTGGCCCGCCAGCGTCTCCGGCCCCGCGGCCGCCACCAGCGCATGCGTGGGTCCCTTGAACTGCTCGAAGGCCGCGTCCGGGTCATGGCCGAGCAGCGACTCCAGGTTCCCTGCAATGGCCTCCCGCCGCGAGGTGCGCATCGTCTTCATCACGAGGACGCGCGTCGCTTCCCTGGCGGCGAGCAACTGCGGGGCGAGCCAGTGCTCGTGGAAGGCCCCGTACTTCGCGGGGCTGAAGTTGTCGAGCCACGCCTCCGCCTCCGCCCTGGGCATGCGGCGCAGGTCTCCGGGGGCCTCGACGTAGAGGAGCCCGGCCAGCCGCTCGGGGTAGTACGCGGCGAAGGCGCCGGCCACCGCGGCCCCGAAGCCATGGCCCACCAGGACGAACTTCTCGGGCGTCAGCGCGTCGGCCACCGCGGCGACGTCCTCGACCGCCGCCTCCACGCCAAAGGGCCCGTGGGAGCCGCCGCTCTCACCCAGCCCTCGCAGGTCGAAGGCCACGCTGCGCGTCGCGAGTCCGTGCTGTACCTGGGCCCAGTGCGTCCGGTCGGCGGCGACGTCGTGCACGAAGAGGGTGGGAATTCCGCCATCGCCTTCCACTGTCGCCATCAGCCGTCCCGCGGGTCCGGTGACGGCCGTCATCCTGGCTTCCACGTGCTTCATGGTTCGGCTCCCGGCCCCCGGTACGGGCGCTGCCCGTCCTCCCACCGCGCCGTTCGTGGCGCCAGGGCCTTTCCCCAGTCTGCCCTACTTCCCGTCGCGACGCCCTACGGGCGGGCCCCACCACGGCGGGGAGCGTCATCGGGTGAGCACCTCCAGCGGATGTATCAGCAGGGGAGGGATTGCGCCGGCTCGAGCTCCTGGACCCCGGAGCCTCCTTCGAAGAGGGCCGTGACATCCCGCGTTTCGGTTTCACCTTCTGACGGTGTGAGATTGGGGGGAGGGGGCCTCAACGTGTGGGGGGCATTCCCCGTCGACGCCGCTTCCTTCACTCGCACCGCGCGTGTTGTCTCCGAGCGAGCCGCGCCTGTCGCCCGTGCCGTGCGTGCGCGGCATGCGCGTTGCTCTGTCGGGTTGAATGAACCCGCGCAACCCGATGCATCCTGGCCGATTCCGCCACAGCCCCGCGCGCAACGTGTTCACCGTCGTGAACAGCACCCGGAGGAACGGGTTCATCTGGAAGCCGCCGGTGGTCGCGCCGTGACGCCCCGTGCGGCACGCCTCCGCTTGCGACGGAGGCTGGGGCCCGGGCGGATGATGCGCGCTCACGGGCGGTTCCGCAGGACGAGGATGCCAGGAGCGCATCGCGGTCGGCTGCGGGCCCGCGGCGAGCTTCCGGTCGGCGACGGGGCCATCCCCGTCGAGGAGCGACTGCTCGCGCTGCTCGACTGCCTTGCCGTGGAGGGGGAGGGCGCGTGGCCTGGGGAGCTGGCGCTTCACGGCGGCCACCTCACGGTCGAAGCCGAAGCGCGTCCGCCGGTGGTCGCCCAGCTCGAGCGGCTGACGCATCATGCGAAGGCGGGCTTCAGCAAGGAGCCCAACACGTTCACCGACTGACCGGGACGCGCTGGGGCCCGGTGTCTCAGGCCGCGGCCGCCCGTGCCGTCACGAGCGACTCCAGCTCCGTGACGGCGCCATCGCTCGCGCGCTCCTGACGAATCCGCTCGGACAGCTGGCGCGCGGAGTCGCGGAAGCGGGGCTCATCGAGGAGGCGGCGCACGGCGCGGGCGATGGCCCTGGCCGATGCAGTCGGCGCGAGGGTGAGCCCCGCGCCCGCCTCGACGGCGCGGGCCGCGTTGTCCTTCTGGTCCCTGCCGAGCGGGAGGCACAGCACCGGCACCCCGGCGGCGAGTGACTTGATGACCGTGCCGTGCCCGCCGTGGGTAATCACCGCGTGCGCCGCCGGCAGGAGCGCCGCGTGCGGAGCCGAGGCCACCACCTGCACGTTCGGCGGCGCCCGGAACTCCGACGGCTCGAACACCTTCCCGAGTGTGACGAGGCCCCGCACCGGCAGGCTCCCGAGCGCGTCGATGGCCTGCTGCAAGAGCGCTCCCTGGTTCTGGAAGGTCGAGCCGAGGCCGACGAGCACGAGCGGCGCGCGCTCGTCCGGGAACGGTGAGGTCCACGGCTCCACCCAGAAGGGGTCGTCGACGGGAGCGCCGACGTAGCGCACGTGGGGCGGCAGCGGGTCGGGGACGAAGTCGAAGGCCGCGCTCGTGAGCACGAGCACCCGCTGGGCCCGCTGCATCACGTCCGCCGCATGCGCGACAGGCGGCAGGCCGAGCCGGGCGCGGGCGCCGTTCAGCGACGCGAGGCCCATCCCGTCGAGCGTGCGGGTGAGGACGCGCCACAGCAGGCGGTCTCGCAGGTGACCGAGCGGCCCCCGCGCGCGGCGCAGGCCCAGCCCGAACGGGGGAATTCCCCGCAGCGGCAGCTGACACACCATGTGCATCAGGCTCGCCGTGGGCAGGCCGGAGCGCTCCGCGCCAATCAGCGCGCCCAGGAGCACGCAGTCGATGGCGAGCCCCTCGGGCCGGAAGCGCTCCACCTCTTCGAGCACGTCGCGCGCGTACTGCTCAGCCGGGCCGAACATGACGTGACCGGCGAAGCGCCTCAGCCGGTCGAGCGGGTTCTTCGGCTCCCAATCGCGCACCCGGTCCTCGGTGCGGCTGCTGCAGTGCAGGTGGGGCGCGTGCCGGAAGGGAGCGTATTCCGCGCCCGCCTGTTCAACGGCCGGTTGCAGCACCCGGTCCGTGAGCACCCGCACCGCATGGCCACGCGCAACGAGGCGGCGGGCGATGCCGAGCTGCGGTGGCACATTGCCGCCGGCTTCCACCATCACGAACAGGAAACGCTTCATGTCCCCTCCCTGACGAGTGCAGACACCTGTTCGCGGATGAGCCGTTCCGCCTCGGCGCGAGGCAGCGCGAGGTCGATGCGGAACAGCTTCCACGTGTAGAAGTCGGTCGCCGCGAAGAGCTGGAGCACGCGCTGCTCGCGCTCCGGCCCCCGTCGCGGCAGCAGCGGAGCGAAGGTCTCCTCGACCCAGGCGCGGTGGAGGGCGCGCGCACTGACGAGCAGCTCGCGCATGATGGGAAGCCGGTGCTCCTGGCGAAGCATCCGCCAGTTCATCGGGCCCATTTCCTCATAGCTGCCGACGAGCAGCCGCACCGCCTCGTTGATGTCGCCTGGCTTCGTCACCGCGCGTGAGCGCACGATGTCCGGCGCCATCACCTCCGCGACGCTGTTGACCAGGCCCTCCTTGGAGGCGAAGCGGCGCAGCACCGTCTGGAGCGTCACTCCCGCCCGGTCGGCGACCTCCTGCAGCGTCACGTCCTCGTAGTCGAGGGTGAGGAACAGCTCGGAGGCGGCGGCGACGATGCGTCGGCCCGTCTCCGCAGTGGCGTCGGCCCGCGCGGTCATCCGGTAGTCGCGCGTCGATTTCATGTGATTGTTACTAACGCCAAATTGGAGGCGCGTCAACCGGGAGTGCCCGCGGACCCGCGTTGCTTCCACCGCTCCGGCCCTCTAGCGTTTCGGGGGCATGTCCGACTCGACACCTGACGCCGCACCCGAGAAGCAGCCCGCGCACCCTCTGGGCTTCCTTGTCGCCCTCATCGGCGGGCCTCTTCTCTTCTTCTTCACCCTGTGGCTCGCGGACGTGACGGGCCGCTTCTTCTACGTGCTGGCCATCATCGGAGCGCTCGCGTTCGTCCTGGGCGCTGTGCAGGGGCTCTTCTTCGCGGCCTACAGCCTGCTGACGCGGCCGGTGCCGAGCATCGCGGTGCTGCTGCTGCTCGGCGGCGTGGGCTGGCTCACCGCGCGCAACGCGGAGGCCTTGCGCGGCTACGTGTCGAAGATCGGCGAGGACCCGGAGCTGAGCGGGCGCTACGAGGGCGACGGCTTCTCCATCGAGTACCCCCAGGGCTGGCGCCAGCGCGACATCGACGGCTTCGAGGTGGCCGGCATCCGCCCGTCGGGGACGGGGAACTCCAAGTGCCTCGACAACGCGGGCGTGATGCGCTCGCGCAAGGACGACTACACGCTCGAGGCGTACCTGCAGTTGCAGCGCGAAGTCTTCGGAAAGAGCAAGTACTGGGTGCTGCTCGACGACAAGCCCGCCACGGTGGGCGGGCAGCCCGGCCGTGTGCTCGTGGTGCGGAACGACACGCACCTGGGCCACATGTACATCACCGTGAAGGACCAGCGGGGCTACATCGTCTCCACGCAGTCATGCCTCGCGAACGCCGGGGCCAGCGATGAGCAGTTGCTCGCGGTGGCCCAGAGCTTCCGGTTCTGACCCGCTTCGTTGGGCACTTCCAGGCCACTGGCGGAGCGCCATCGACAAGCTTCAGGCGGGTTGCAAGAGCAATCGCTTTTCGTGCCGTGCGTAGGGCCCGGAGCGGCAAGCACCGAGCCCTGCACCCACGAGGACGTCCGCCATGCGCCTTCACCCCCACCGCCGTCTGGCGGTTCCGCTGTTGGTGGTTTCACTCGCGTCCGGGACGGGGATGGCGCAGCCCGCGGCTCCCGTGAGTCCGGACCCGGCGAAGCAGCTCGTCGGCATCTGGGGGGGTGAGCGCGTCTTCGGTCCCGAGGTCCAGGGCGAGCTGACGCTCCTGCGGGACAACGGCGTGTGGCTGGCGCGTATCGGTGGATTCGAGGCCCCGGGCCGGGAGGAGAAGAGGGCGCTCTCCGTCGTGCTACCCGGAGGCCAGGGCGAGCTGCGGGGGGCGCTGACACCGGACGGCAGGCGCTTCGTGGGGCATTGGATTCAGCGGGCCGTCGTCGTGGGCGGCGTCCGCTATGCGACGCCCGTCGAGCTGCGCGCCGTGCAGAAGGATGTCTGGCGCGGTGCCGTGAAGCCGATGGAGGACCGCTTCACCCTCTACCTCGTCGTCCAGGAAGCGCCCGATGGCACCGTCCAGGCCATCATGCGCAACCCGGAGAAGAACTTCCCGCCGCGGCCCGTGTTCCGCGTCTCGATGACGGGGAACACCGTCCGGCTCGTCAGCGCGCGGGAGGGCGGCCCGCGCTTCGAGGGTACCTACGACGCGCATGCCGGCAAGTTGTCGCTGCCCTTCATGTTCCTGGGCACGCTCGACCTCACCCGGCGGGACAGGGAGCAGGCCGTGAGCCTCTACCCGCGCACGCCTTCCCCGGGCCCGTACACGTACCGCAAGCCCATCGCGGAGGAGGACGGCTGGGCCACCGCGTCGCTCGCGGACGTGGGCATGGACACAGGGCCCGTGCGGGAGTTGGTGCAGCGCATCCTCGACACCCAGCCCGCTGACACGTCCGCGCCCCTCATCCACGGGCTGCTCATCGCGCGCCACGGGAAGCTCGTCGTCGAGGAGTACTTCCACGGCTACGACAAGGCGCGGCCGCATGACCTCCGCTCCGCCGCGAAGACCTTCGCGCCCGCGCTCGTGGGCATCGCCATCGACCAGGGCGCGCGCCTGGCGCCGGAGACGCCCGTGTACTCGCTGTTCCCCGACTACAAGGAGGCCGGTGCGCCCGACCCGAGGAAGGCCCGGCTGACGGTGGAGCACCTGATGACGATGACGTCGGGGCTTGCGTGTGACGACGACAACGGCGACTCCCCCGGCAACGAGAACACGCTCCAGGAACAGGAGACCGACTGGTACACGTACACGCTGAACCTGCCGATGGAGCGGGAGCCGGGCGCGGAGCAGGCGGTGTACTGCTCCGCGGGGATGAACCTGCTGGGCGGCGTGCTGCGCAGCACGACGGGCACGTGGCTGCCGGACTTCTTCGCCCGCTCGCTGGCGACGCCGCTCCAGATGCGCGGTTACCACCTCAACCTCACGCCCGCTGGCGAAGCGTACCTGGGCGGTGGCTTCCATCTGCGTCCCCGGGACGCGCTGAAGCTCGGGCAGCTCTATCTGTCGGGCGGCGTGTGGAACGGGCGCCGCGTCGTCAGCAAGCGCTGGGTGGAGCGCTCCGTCGCGCGTCACTCCGTCATGAGCGAGGACCGGACCTACGGCTACGCCTGGTGGCGGCATGAGCTGAAGGTGGGCGAGCGCGTCTATGCGGAGTACGAGGCTGGAGGAAACGGCGGGCAGTTCATCATGGTCATCCCCGAGCTCGACCTCACCGTGATGTTCACCGGCGGCAACTACAGCCAGTTTCCGGTGTGGAAGAAGTTCCGCGAGGAACTGCTGCCGAAATACATCCTCGCCGCCGTCCGGAAGTAGGGGAGGGGGCGCGGGTTGCAATCCCGCGCGGCACCGACGTCTAATTCCGCCGCCGCATGCGCGCGTGAGCGCGAGGGCGAGCCCCGAACTGCGTGACCCACCTCGGGACGAGCGACCGCCCTCCGCGGCCAGTCATGGAGGGCGTTCGCTCAGCGCCGGCCTGGCGCACGGCTCGCACGCATGGCGGCCCGGCGCGTCCCGGCGTCCGTCCTAGAGGATGGCCCGGACGAAGAGGTACGTCACGTACGCGGCCCAGGGCAGCACGACGGCGAGCAGCGCGATGGCGACGGGGCGCACCCACGTCGGAGACTTGTCGCGCCAGGGAAGGAGCATCAGGTAGCCGCCCGCCAGCGTGGGGATGGGCAGCAGGTTCAGGGCGGCCATCCGGGCGCTCATGATGCCCCACGCGCGCAGCAGCTCTCCGTCACGCAGCAGTCCGACGAAGCGCTCCACGCGGCCCGGCAGCGCGGCGAGGTTGAACACCGCGGGGAAACCCTCGGTGAACTGGTGGAAGCCCTCCGCGGGGCCCAGGCACGCCATGGCGACGCCAATCTGCACATACCAGGGGATGGCCAGGGACAGGGCATGCAGGGGCGGGGGCAGCTTGTTGAGCCGGCTCTTGAGGCTCGTCGCCTGCGCGCCGTCCTCGGCCTCTGGAGTGAATGACGCGGAGCTGCCCAGGATGATGGGGTGGAGGCTCCAGCCGATTCCGGCCATGCGCCACGCCAGCAGCTTCGGCCCGTAGCCCACCTGCACCGTCAGCGGCCGGGCGCCGAGCGCACTCGCGACCACAGCCTGGGCCAGCGCCCACATGATGTTGACCGCGACGAACAGCATGCCCAGCCAGAAGAAGAGCGCGACCCTGTCCATGCGCTGAAGTCTATCACGTCTGGAAATGGCCCCTCCGCGGCCCGGGTCAGGTCAGACTTCCGCGAGCAGGAAGCGGCCGTCGGACCTGACCTGCTCCGTCAGTACGGACGGAACCCCGAGTAGGCGACCCGCCTCGCGCCGCTCACGCAGAGGGTGGTGTTCGCCGGGACGAGGAGTCGCACCCCACTGACCATGGGAATCAGGTCCCCCTGCAGGTAGACGAGGTGGCTCCGCTCCCATTCGGGAACGGCGGAGCAGTCCCCGCCCAGGGCGACGTCGGTCGACACGTGGAACAGGCGCGTGTTGTCCGAGGCGGTGAGCGGAGAGCCCTCGAAGGCGACGAGCGCGGCGGAGGTGAGGACCAACGGCCCCTTCTCGATGGCCCTGAAGCTGCTCCCCCAACCCCCGCCGTACATCTTGGACACGATGCGAGACGCATCCGTGTCCGCTGTCACCACGCGGAGGGGCTCGGCGCCAGGCTTCACCTCCACGGGACCGCTGAGGCCCACCGTGCCCTGCACCGACACCGTCTGGTCGATTCCCTGAACCCGGCCCGTGGTCTCCACCGGGCCCGCGATCCGGATGGCGTCCTGGATGCCCTGGAGCGTGCCGGTGACGGACACGGGGCCCTCGACATGCACCGGGTTGAGTACGTCGACGCCGCCGTTCACCTCCACCGGGCCTTCCACCCGGACGGGGCCCTCCACGCGCACCGAGTCGTCCTGGGAAGAGGGCCTGGCGTCGTCACAGCCGGCGAGCAGCGTGAGGGCACTGACGACCATGGGAAGGGAGCGGCGGGAGGAAGACATGGGTACGGGTACGCCTCGACGTCTGAGCAGGGTGTGGGTTTCAAGACATAGTACAGCGCGGGCTCGAGGTCAGGCGCACCCGGGGTGACTCCGATGACGAAGAGCTCGCCAGGTCTGTCTTCGCACCCGCCGTGTGGCCTGTCTGCCGATGAGGCCTCAGAAGGACGCGTCGAGCTGGAGCCGGACGAGGTGCCGTGCCGGTCCCGTCCGGCCGAACTGATAGGCGTAGTCCCCCTGGAACTTGAAGGCATGCCCGTTCAGGTAGAGGTTCAGGCCCGCGCCCACCTCCCGTCCCTGCTGGTCCACCTGGGCGATGAGCGCGGGGTCGCTGTCCGGGTCCACCCGCTGCAGGTCGAAGCGCCCGGTGGCCTCCAGCTTCGAGGTGAGCATGTAGCCCGCCTGCACGACGTAGCCCCAGCCCGAGCGGGACCACTCGCGGGCCGGCTGCCCGTTGATGGTGCCGTCCCGGTACGAGGGGGACGCGTGACGGTAGAGGAGCTCCGCGAGCACGGAGAGGCCGCGGTACTTGAACACCGCGTCCACGTCCGCGTGCACGTAGTCGAAGGTGCCGAGCGTGAAGGTGGCGCCCGTGGTGCTGCGCTGCCGGTTCGTCTTCTGGTTGTACGCGCCGGCCACGCCCACCATCAGCCGGGGCCTGGGCAGCCGCTGCAGGTCCCCCTCCACGTCGTCGTCGAAGGCGCCGAAGGGCCGCACCGCGAAGCGGGCGACGTAGAGCAGGCCCGGAGTCGAGGGCCCGAAGCGGTTGCGGCCCTCGCCTCCGAAGAACCCCAGGTTGTAGCTCAGCAGCCCGTCCACCCCGAGGAAGTCGTTCGAGGACAGCATCACCCCCATGTCCCGGTCCAACGTCAGCTCGCCGATGATGATGGGCCGGTCCACGAACTGAAGGCTCGACTCGCGGATGGTGCGCGCGCGGTCGAAGGGAACGAAGAACTGGCCCACGCGGATGTTCAAATCGCGCACCGCCGTGTACTCGACCCAGGCATCGAACAGCGGGCTGGAGGAGCCGGGCTCGAAGTCGCTGCCTCCGAAGGCGAGCTGCAGCGTGTACTTGAGGTCCGGGTCGAAGACGTGGCCCTGGAGGAAGAGCCGCACCGTGCGCACGTTCTGCTCCTGCGTCCAGCGCCGGGGCGCCCCCTCCACGTCCTGGCCCGTCACCGTCTCCCGCATCTGGAAACGGGCCCGCACCGTCGCGGAGTACTTCCCGTCATCCGTCGCCACGGTGAAGCCCTTGCCGGGTGAGGCGGTGATGGTGACCCCCGGCGACGGGGGCGGCGTGGGCTGGGACTCGGCCGGGACGTCCGGCTCCCGCGGAGCCTGGGGGGCTGGAGCAGGCTCCGGGGGCGCGGCTCGAGCCCACGCTCCCAGGGAGAGCCACAGGGAAGCGAAGAGGACGGCCTTCGTGGATACACGAGGAGCGGGATTGGGCATGGAGGGACGCCAGCACAGACGTGAAGGGACACTGCACGTGCTACCGGGGGGGCCGGTCAGCACAGGAGAACGACAAAGGGCCGCTGAGGGAAGGGGACCGCGGGGCGCTCAGCACGCGCGACAACAACAACACTGCCCGGACCGGCCGATGGCGCTGGCACTGACGTGCCGAGCAGGCCCTTCGAGGCCGGAGGGGCGGGAGCAACCTGGCGTGTAGACGGGAGTGTTGGACATGGGGTGCTGACACGCCAGGACGTCGCAAACATTGTTAACCGTCATTGACGCAACACGCAAGACACCCGATGCGGCGGAGCACGACCGCCGGACCCTTGTGGAGGAAAGACGCAGCGGCGGGAGGGCCTCCACGAGCGAGGTGCTCGCGTGCCTGCGGCAGAACCTGTGGGGCTCGCGGCAGGGGCGCATGGTGCGCGCCCCCGGCGCCTGGGCCCGGGACGTGGGGTAGCATCCCGGCGCATGGACGAAGCCAGACGCGCACGGCGGGGACTGTGGGTCTTCTTTGGGGTGCTCATCGTCCTCTCGGCGGTCTTCGAGTGGATGATCATCCGCCGGGTGCCGTTCCTGGACAGGATATGGAAGGTCGTCCTGCTGATGTGGTCGCCCGCCGTCGCGTCCTTCGCCGCGAGAATCGCGACGCGTGAAGGGTGGGGCGACCTGTCGTTCCGCATCGGCGGAGCAGCGGGCCGGCGCGCCCTGCTGTATGCCTTTGGCTTCCCGCTTGGCGTGGGAGCACTGTCGTACGGTCTCGCCTGGGCCACGGGGCTCGCCAGCTTCGACCCGCCAATGCAGGACTACCTCGTGCTGCCGCAATGGGTGTGGACGGTGGAGAGCACCGGCGAGCCCGCGGTCCGGTTCGCGAAGCAGCTCGCGTTGCACCTGACGCTGGGCACGGTGGTGGGGTGCATCTGGGCGGCGGGAGAGGAAATCGGCTGGCGGGGCTACCTTGCGCCGCGCCTGCTCGACGCGCGTGTGCCGGGGGGATTGGCGCTGAGCGGGCTCGTATGGGCCCTATGGCACCTGCCGCTCATTCTCCGCCCGGGCGGCCACTTCGGTCCGAGCCGGCTCCTGGCGGCGCTGCTCTTCGTCATCCTGTTGGTGCCGCTGGGCGTGGCCCTGGCACGCCTGCGAATGGAGACGGGAAGCATCTGGCCGCCCATCGTGCTCCATGGGGTGTGGAATGAAGCGCTCTCCGCGTTCGGGGCGGCGACGAACCCCGCCGACAGCATCTGGCTGGGCGAGTCCGGTCTCATCCTGGTGCCCGTGAGCCTGCTGCTCCTCGTGCCACTGCTGCGCGGAAGCTGGAGCGCGAGGCGGGCCCCGGAGACCGTGCCCTACGCGAGCTTCAGCGCGCGCTCGTAGCCTTGCTCATGCGCCTGGCCACCTCGCCGTACTTCAACTGAACCGTGGGCCCGCTCCACGGCTGCTGGAGCGGGCCCACCGGTGCTTCATCGCGTTCGGCCAGATGGAGCTCCTCCGCGCCGGTGGCCTCGTCCGACCCAGGCTCGCTGCACGCGGCCAGCCCCAGCACCAGCGGGGCACAGGCCGTCTGACGGAAGGGATGGCTGTTCGTGTCGGGGCGCTCTCTCAGTTCATCCGGCAGTAGGAGCCGGAGACCGCGGACCAGGACGTGCCCATGCACTCGTAGAAGGTGTTGCCGCCTCCGCACACCTCCATGTGGCACGAGGTGTTGGCCGCACTGATGGGGGTGCCGTTGAGGTGCGCTCCGTTGGCGCAGGAGCACGTGCCTCCACACGCCACGCCCGTGTTCAGCCACTGGTTGCCGGTGCCGCACTCATAGAGGTTGTTGTCCGAGCCGCAGGTGCGGAAGCCGCAGTAGGTGAGGGACTGGGGAATGGGGGTGCCATTCTTGTAGGCGCCGTTGGCGCACGAGCACGTCTTCGGCGCGGCGCTGCCGGAAAGACACGAGTCCGGCTGACCCGCGGGCGCGCGGTTGCAGCCATTGGCGCACACCTGCTTCACGACAGGGACGCCCCCCTTGCACACGTAGAGGAAGTTCGGGTCCCCCGGCACGCCGTTGTTCCCGCAGAACAGGCCGCCCTCGGGGCTGCAGTTCCCGGGAGGAGGAGGCGGCGGAGGAGGAGGCGGCGTGGTGCCGTACCAGTAGCTCTCGCCATACAGGTTGAGCATGGCGCGCGTCCCTACGTCGTACTTCGCCTTGACGGTGTACCAGTCGCTCGAGCCCCAGGTCGTGCCGTTGTAGTGGCGGGCGAGGACCCCGAGCCAGAGGTCCCACGAAGGCCCGCCCACCCGGATGTTGTTGAGCCAGTTGTACATGTCCTGCCGCGTCGCGAAGTAGGGCGTGTGGGTGGAGTACCAGGACATATCGAGGACGTACTGGACGGCGCGCGTGATGCTCCCCTGGACCGTCAGGATGCCATTGCCGTACAGCGACAGCGTGTCGCTATAGGTGCCGGGGGCGTCGAACTGGAACATCCCGAGTCCACCCGCCTGGGCGCTGCAGAGACCATCCCAGTAGCCCGCCAGGATGGGGCCGTTGCAGTCCGCGGAGTAGGGTCCGGGGCACTCATCGGTGGGGTGCTCGCCGTAACAGAACGCCATGCCGGTCTCCGTGTTGGCGATTCCGGCCCACAGGAGCGGGTTGTCGACGTTGGGGTCCGCGGCCAGCACGGACTTGATGAGGTCCGAGCGCTGGCGCATGACGGTGGCGGACACCTGTGCTTGTGATTGCTCCGCCAGTGCATCGTTCGCCCCGGGTTCATCCTCCGTGGGCTGGCAGGCGCCCAGCCCGAGGGCCAGGGTGAGCAGGGCCCATCGACAGACGGAATGTTTGGCTTTCATGTGGTCTCCTCGCGAGTGGGACTCGCCCCCCTCGATACGGTCGAGCATCGACCTGCGGGGAGTGTCGGGGCTCTCGCGGGAGCCGTGGAATTAAGCCGAATTAAATCGAGGTTCGGAGCGTCTGGCGCACCGTCCGAGCGGCGTCCGGCAGGCGCCTGGGGCCTCGCAGCGCTGGGGCTCGCGACGTGCGCGGGAGGCTTGAGATGTCAGGGGCCTGCCCCATGCTCGCGGGGCCTTCGCCGCGTCTTCAGGCGCGCGCCCAGGAACGCGTAGCACACAGCCCTCGAGCCCAGAAGTCAGGTGACGCAACCGTGGCGCGAGCGCGGTGGCGCAAGAGCCTGCGGATGTAACTTTGCCATCCTCCTTCACGGCGAACGGCGGTTTCTCAGCCGGCCACATTCAATGTCTGCCAAAGTCAGGCGAAACAAGGAAAAATAGAATAGCCAAGAAATCGCGTTGAATTTAGAGAAGGGGCGATTGGCGTGATGCCAATCCTTTGCGAACAAAAGGAATCCCATGTCCAAGCTTCAGAAGTCCCTGCTGACGGCTTCCGTCGTACTCCTGGGGTTGAGCGGGTGTGGCGGCGCCGACGTCGCGCAAGCGGAGACGGCCAGCACCCGCCAGGGCGTGGACGTGGCAACGGCCATTCCCCTCCCCATCCCCGCGTGCGTGGGCGCCCTGGACACGGATGGCGACACTGTCTGCGACATCGTGGAAACGTTGCTGGGCACCAACCCCAACAACCCCGACACGGACGGAGACCGGCTCAATGACTACGCGGAGTCGTTCGGCTTCACCGGCCTGGACCTGACGACCCTGGGCGCGAACCCTCGCAGGAAGGACATCTTCATCGAGGCGGACTACTACCCGGGTCTCCAGCCGACGCAGGCGATGCTGAACCGGGTCATCACGGCCTTCGCCAACGCACCGGTCCCGAACCCGGATGGCTCCACGGGCATCACGCTGCACATGGTGGTGGACCAGCAGATCGCCGCGGCGGACGCGGACGTGGACCTGAACCCCGTCTGGACGGACTTCGACGTCATCAAGGCGAAGTACTTCGCCGCGATTCGCGCGCCCTACTTCCACTACATGCTGTTCGCGAACCGGTACAGCGGCGGGAACTCCAGCGGCATCTCGCGCGGCATTCCCGCGCATGACTTCGTGGTGACGCTGGGCTTCATCGGGGGGGGCACGGAGCTGCAGCAGGCCGGCACCCTCATGCACGAGCTGGGGCACAACATCGGCCTGCGCCACGGCGGCACCGACAATGCCAACTACAAGCCCAACTACCTGAGCATCATGAACTACTCGTACCAGTTCTATGGCTTCGGCATTGGCGGCTTGAACAACGTGCTCGACTATTCGCGCGTGCAGGTGGCCGCCTTCAACGAACAGAGCATCAACGAGGTCTCCGCGTTCACGCCCGTCGCCCCGACCACCGAAGCGGACCTCGCGCGGATCAGCGCGCTTCGCTTCAACAACGTCCAGGTCGTTGGCAACGCGAGCGCCAACCTGGACTTCAATGCCAATGGGAACATCCAGGCCACGTCCTACGCCCGGGACCTCGACGGCTCCGGCGCCAGCGCGTTCCCCGCGTCGCAGAACGACTGGCTGGCCCTCGCGTATGACGGTGGTGGGCAGATTGGCTTCGCCACGCCGGGCATCACCCAGGACCTGGGTCGCGAGGAACAGTACCTCGTCGCCCCCGAGAAGATGGACCCCTGCCTTACCGTGGACGAGCGCGACGCCCGGTAGTCCCCGCCGTCCCGGCTGAAGCGTCGCACTCGGCCGCCGGGCCCTCCTTCATGGAGGGCCCGGCGGTCGTGTCTCCAGGGCAGGCCACGCAGCCACCTGGGGCGCAGGGACTGCTGGGCCGGCGGCCATCCAGGCTCCCTGCTTCCCGTCCCTCCGCCGGGCAGGGTCGCCCGTGGTAGAGCAGGGGCCATGAAGCGGCGGAACGTGGCGCTCGGACTCTGCGCATGGCTGGCGGCGTGTACGACGTCCCCGGTGTCGAACCCCTCTCCCGGGGCCCTGACATGGGTGAAGGTGTCTCCTTTCGACGCACGCCTTCAATACACCGGGCGGTGGTATGGCTCCGGCGCGGGCGTCGTCTTCTCCCACCCCGGCATGACGATTCGCGCGCGCTTCTGGGGAGACGCGGTGCGGATGCGCCTCGACGACTTCGGCCTCGGCGGCGACGTGGGGACGAACTACTTCGATGTGAGCCTCGATGGAGGGCCGCCGAAGCTGCTCGCCGTCCAGCGGGGGGATTCCACCTACGAGCTCGCCAGCGGGCTGGAGCCCGGGCTCCACACGGTGGAAGTCCTCAAGCGGACCGAGTCTTCCGTGGGCCACAGCGCGCTCGTCGCGCTCGAGGTCCACGGTGAGCTGAGGGAGCCGCCGGCCCGCCCCGGGTTGCGGATGGAGTTCGTCGGCGACTCCATCACCTGCGGTTATGGCACCGAAGTCGCGCTCGTTCCCGACTCGCCGTCGTGGAGGGCGCCGACCTTCACGTCGAAGAACGAGAGCCCCACGCGGAGCTATGGCTGGCTCACGGCCCGGAACCTGGGCGCGGAGCTGGTGAATGTCTGTTATTCGGGCCACGGCGTGTACCGCAACCTGGACATGTCGACGTCGGACCTGCTGCCGGCCATCTACGAGCTCGCGGTGCCGGGGCAGCCCGCGGCCTGGGACTCCAGGGGCTATTCACCCGACGTGATTGTCATCAACGCCGGCACCAACGACGCCTTCGCCGGCTTCGGTACGGCTCAGTTTCTTCCCGACGAGACAGCGTTCAAGACGGCGTACCGGAAGTTCCTCGTGCGCCTGCGCGAGCTGCACCCGAAGGCCCGCATCGTGTGCACGCTCGGCAGCATGACGGACGGGTACAAGCAGCAGGAAGTGGACGGCACCGTGTCCTCGGCGCACGTCGGCGACTGGGTCACCGACCTGGTGGCGGAGCGCAACCGCGCGGGCGATGACCGCGTCTACCGCCACCTGATGGCCGTGCAGAATCCCGGAGTCGACGGCGTCGGGGAGGACTGGCATCCGTCGGCCGCCACGCACCGGAAGATGGCGGAGGCGCTGACGCGGTTCCTCCAGGAAACGGTGCTTCGCTGACGCCTCACCACGGGGGCATCGACAGCCCGGCGCGTCTCGCCTAGGAGAAGGGCCATGATCTCCCTCCCTGAAGGCGCGTCGATGAAGGACTACCAGCGCTACATCCACGACCTGGAGGCGCTGCATGGCTGGCTGAAGGTGGACCTCGTCCACAACTGCTTCCTCATGGGCGAGGAGGTGGGCGAGGTGTTCAAGGCGGTGCGCCGCTACAACAAGCTCTTCGACGAGGGCGGCGCCACGCCTCCGGAGCAGGCCCGCGCCCAGCTCGGCGAGGAGCTGGTGGACGTCTTCAACTACCTGCTCGCCATCGCCAACCGGGTGGGCGTGGACCTGGAGCAGGCGTTCCGCGAGAAGAATGCCCGCAACCAGCAACGGACCTGGAGCTGACCGCTCGCTACGGACTGGGCCGGCACCAGCCGCGCGGGTAGGCGTGGCAATAGAAGCCGTCCGGGCACGGGGGCAGCGCGGGCCCGCAGAGCGGAGGATTCGTGGGCTCACAGGCGCCCCGGAGCTCTCCCGTGCAGTAGTAGCCCTCCGGACACGGGGGCAGGTAGGTGCCACAGGCCTGGAGTGCCGACTGCTCCGTCGCGCCAAGCGGCGGCTCCTCCTGGGCCTCCGTCCCGCCGCAGCCCGCCAGCCACACGCCCGCGGCCAGCAAGAACCCCCCGATGAAGCTCGTTCGCATGTCTGCTCCTGGAAAGAGTGATTTCCAGGGTGCGACGGTATTCGTGTTCCTTTGCGTGTACCAGGGGACGGGGCGCCCGGATGGCTGCTCGCCCAGCCCAGCCGGGCGGGCCGGCACTTCTTGTCGGCGCGGAGCGCGGTTCCTACTTTTGACGCCATATGAACGCACGCCCCTTCAGAGGCAGCACGCTGCTGGTGTTGCTCGCGGTTGCAATGCTCACCGGCTGTCAGAAGTACGACGTGCTCATCGAGAAGGACCAGGTGGCCGAGCAGCGCTGGGCGGACCTGGAGGCCGCGCTGCAGCGGCGCGCCGACCTCATCCCCAACCTGGTGAACACGGTGAAGGCCGCGGCCGCCTCTGAGAAGGAAATTCTCAGCAGCGTGCTGGAGGCACGCGCCAAGGCCACCAGCATCCAGCTGAGCGGCGAGGACCTGCAGGACCCGGCGAAGGTGGCCGCGTTCCAGCAGGCCCAGGAGCAGCTGTCCGGCGCGCTCTCGCGATTGCTGGTGGTGCAGGAGAAGTACCCGGACCTGAAGAGCAACGAGAACTTCCGCGCCCTGCAGGTGCAGCTGGAAGGCACGGAGAACCGCATCCTGCGCTCGCGCGAGCAGTACAACGCGGCGGTGCGCGACTACAACACGGAGCTGGGCAAGGTGGGCGGCTCGGTGGTGCGGCGCGCCACCGGTGGCACGTTCAAGCCGCGTGAGTACTTCCGCGCCTCGCCCGCCTCGCAGGCGGCGCCGCAGGTGAACTTCTGATGCGCCCGGTGGCGGCATCGCGCGCGGCCGTCGGCGCGCTCGCGCTGCTGCTGTGCGCGAGCGTGGCGCAGGCGGCCTTCACCCCGCCGCCCATCCAGGGGCACATCACCGACACCGCGGGCGTGCTGGATGCCCAGCGGCGCCGCGTGCTGGAGCAGCGCCTGGAGCAATTGCGCACGCAGTCCGGCTACGAGGTCGCCGTCTTCTTCACCAGCTCGCTCGACGGAGAGACGGTGCAGGACGCGGCGTACACCACCTTCAACACCTGGAAGCTGGGGCAGAAGGGCGCGGACAACGGTGTGCTGCTGCTGGTCGCGCCCAATGAGCGCCAGGTGTGGATGGAGACCGGCAAGGGCGTGGGCGGCGAGCTCACGGACGTGCAGGCCTACGACATCATCAAGCAATACATCGCTCCGCGACTGAAGGCGGGGGAGTACGACGCGGCGGCGGAGGATGGCAGCAATGCCATTGCCCAGACGCTCACCGGGCAGCCCCTGCCGGGCGCCGCGGCCCTGCCTCGCCAGACGCCCGTGAGGCGCGAGCCCCAGGGGACCGGGGGCGTGGGGGGCTTCGGCTGTCTCATGGTGGCCTTCTTCATCTTCTTCATCTTCGCCATGCGGGGCGGGGGACGGGGGCGCGGCAGGCGGCGCGGCATCATCCTCGGCGGTTGGGGCTGGGGCGGTGGTGGTGGCTGGGGTCGCGGCGGGGGTTGGGGTGGTGGGGGCGGCAGAGGAGGCGGTGGCGGCGGCTTCAGCGGCGGTGGTGGCAGCTCGGGCGGTGGCGGCGCGGGCGGCAACTACTAGGGCACCCGGCTCTCCCGGCCGGAGGCGCCTCCTGGTCGGAGGCGCGTGGCCTTCTCGGAGACGCGCGCATTCATCGGCCGCGTCCACCGGTTGATGCGCAACACCTGCGCGGTGCGTCGTGCGGCACGTGCCCGAGGACATCCAGACAGTGCCGGCGTTGCCCGCGGACCTGGCGTGAGCGGCGGCGCCTCACAGGTGACATCCCCCCTCCATTTCGGCCTCTGGGCAGGCGGCCCGCGCGCTAGCCTGTCCCGGAAGGACTCGCTCGGGCCGCGCCTGCGTCGGGGCTCTGGCCGCATGGAGGCATCATGGGTGGAGTGGCTCGAAAGCTGGCGTGGGTGCTGCTGGCCATCGCTGGCGCCGTCAGCCTGGGCATGGTGGCCCTTCACCGGGGGGAGAGCATCAACGCCATCTGGCTGGTGGTGGCGGCCGTCTCCGTCTTCCTCATCGGCTACCGCTTCTATGGGCGCTTCGTGGCGGAGAAGGCCCTGGCCCTGGACCCCACCCGCGCCACCCCGGCCCACCGCCGCAACGACGGCCTGGACTACGTGCCCACGGACCGGTGGGTGCTCTTCGGCCACCACTTCGCCGCCATTGCCGGAGCGGGCCCGCTGGTGGGCCCCGTGCTGGCCGCGCAGATGGGCTACCTGCCCGGCACGCTGTGGATTCTCGTTGGCGGGGTGCTGGCCGGCGCGGTGCAGGACTTCGTCATCCTCTTCCTGTCCGTCCGCCGCGACGGCAAGTCGCTGGGCGACATGGTCCGCATGGAGCTGGGGCCGGCCGCGGGCGTGACGGCGATGATTGGCGTGTTGATGATCATGATGATCATCCTCGCCGTGCTCGCGCTGGTGGTGGTGAAGGCGCTGACGCACAGCCCCTGGGGCACCTTCACCGTCGCGATGACCATTCCCATCGCCGTGCTGATGGGCGTGTACCTGCGCTACCTCCGCCCCGGCCGCGTGCTGGAAGTGTCCGTCGCCGGCTTCGTGCTGCTGATGCTGTCCATCTGGCTGGGCGGCCACGTCGCCGAGCACGCGTACTGGGGCCCGCTGTTCAACTTCGACAGCAAGGCGCTGGCGTGGATGCTCATCGCCTACGGCTTCTGCGCCTCGGTGCTGCCGGTGTGGCTGCTGCTCGCCCCGCGCGACTACCTGTCCACCTTCCTCAAGATTGGCACCGTGCTGCTGCTGGCGGTGGGCATCATCCTGGCCGCGCCGGAGTTGCGGATGCCCGCCATCACCCGCTTCGTGGACGGCAGCGGCCCGGTGTTCTCCGGGGGCCTGTTCCCGTTCCTGTTCATCACCATCGCCTGCGGCGCGGTGTCCGGCTGGCACTCGCTCATCTCCTCGGGCACCACGCCGAAGATGCTGGCCACCGAGGCGGACGCGCGCGTGGTGGGCTACGGGGGCATGTTGATGGAGTCCTTCGTCGCCATCATGGCGCTCATCGCCGCGTCGGTGCTGGACCCGGGCGTGTACTTCTCCATGAACTCGCCGCCGTCGGTGATTGGCACCACCGTGGAGGAGGCCTCGCGGACCATCAGCCAGTGGGGCTTCGTCGTCACCCCGGAGGTGCTGACCCAGACGGCCCGCGACATCGGCGAGTCCTCCATCCTCTCCCGCGCGGGCGGCGCTCCGACGCTGGCGGTGGGCATGGCGCAAATCCTCCATGGCCTCGTCTCCGGCGAGGGGATGATGGCCTTCTGGTACCACTACGCCATCCTCTTCGAGGCCCTGTTCATCCTCACCACCGTGGATGCGGGCACGCGCGTGGGCCGCTTCATGATCCAGGAGCTGGCCGGCCTGGTGTACGCGCCCCTGAAGCGGACGGAGTCCTGGGCGGCGAACATGATTGCCACGGCCGTGTGCGTGGGGGCGTGGGGCTACTTCCTCTACCAGGGCGTGGTGGACCCGCTGGGCGGCATCAACACGCTGTGGCCGCTGTTCGGCATCGCCAACCAGATGCTGGCGGCGATTGCCCTCACCCTGGCGTCCGTGGTGCTGGTGAAGATGAAGCGCGAGCGCTACGCCTGGGTCCCCGCGATTCCCGCCGTGTGGCTGGTCATCTGCACGCTGACGGCGGGCTGGCAGAAGGTCTTCGGCGGGGACGTGCGGGTGTCCTTCGTCGCCCATGCGCGCGCGTTCTCCGCGGCGATGGAGGAGGGCAGGGTGCTGGCGCCCGCGAAGTCCGTGGAGGAGATGGAGCGCATCATCCACAACGACTACCTGGACGCCACCCTCACCGGGCTGTTCATGCTGCTGGTGGTGGCCACCCTCCTCTTCGGCCTGCGCGCCGCGCTGGCGGCCCGCCGCTCGCCGGTGCCCACGGACCGGGAGACGCCGCCGGTGCCCCTCGCCGTGGAGGCCCGCTGACATGGCCGCCGCATGGACGTGGCTGGAGCAGGGCTGGCGCCGCGCGGTGCAGACCGCCCGGCTGATGATTGGCGTGCCCGACTACGACACCTACGTCGCGCACATGCGCCAGCACCATCCGGAGCGGGAGGTGATGAGCTACGCCCGCTTCTTCGACGAGCGGCTCCAGGCCCGCTACCGCGGAGGCGGCGGTCGCTGCTGCTGAACGCGCCTCCTGGAGTGGGGGAGACGAGGTGCGGGTTCGAAGAAGTGGAGGGGGGCTCTTCGGGCTGGGCGATGATGTGCGCCGGACAGCGCGGCGGGCCCTGGCCCTACATGCGCCAGGCGGACGGCGTCTACCAGGGAGGGGGGCCGCCAGGCGTCCGACATCCGGGGCCACCCGGCCCCCCGGGAAAGGGGTCGGGCTGACAGGCGCACGCAACACTCTCGTGGAAGGGGGCCTGTTGCTGATAGGCAGTCAGCCCATGATGGAATTGCTCCAGAAGCTCCTCCACCTCATCCGCGACCCCGGACCCCTCATCGAGTGGGCCGGCTATCCGGGCCTGTTCCTCATCATCTTCCTGGAGACAGGCGCGCTCGTCTTCTTCCTGCCGGGAGACTCGCTCCTCGTCACCGCGGGCCTGTACGCGGCGAAGGGGGACCTGAACATCTGGTTGCTCAATGCGCTGCTCATCCCCGCGGCCATCATCGGCGACGCGGTGAGCTACCAGATTGGCAAGCGGGGCGGGGCGGCGCTCTTCAACAAGCCGGAGTCGCGCCTGTTCAAGCCCGAGTACCTCCAGCGCGCGCACGAGTTCTACGAGAAGCACGGTGGCAAGGCCATCATCATCGCGCGCTTCATGCCGCTGGTGCGCACCTTCGTGCCCGTGGTGGCCGGCGCCGCGAACATGCCCTACCGCCGCTTCGCCACGTACAACGTCGTGGGCGGCGCGGCGTGGATTCTGTCCATGTCCTTCACGGGCTACGTGCTCGGCAACATCGTCCCCAACATCGACAAGCACATCGAGAAGGTCATCATCCTCGTGGTGCTCGTGTCGCTGTCGCCCGGCATCTGGGAGTTCGCGAAGGCGAAGCTGGCGGCCCGCCGCGCTGGCCGCGCGCCCAGCGCCTGAGCAGGGAAGCCGGCACCGGGGGCACGGGAGCCCGAGCGGCTCCGGTGCCCCCGTTCCTTTTCGCGGCTACCGCACGCGGACGGCGTCGGCCATGACGACGTAGCCCGTCGTCGTCCAGCGGCTCAGTTGCACCTTGTTCCAGCCCGCGGGGAAGCTCCACGTGCCGAGCGTGTTCCACTGGCCGCCGTTGACCTGCTGGTTGACGGCCACGGTGGCCAGGGTGGTGCCCGAGGCGTTGGTGATGATGAAGGGCGCCGTCGGAGAGCGGTTGGTGCCCGCCACCCACCACGCGTCGATGGTCTTCGTGGCCGCCGCGGGCAGGTAGAAGAAGAACACCACCGGGTCGGAGAGGGCCTGCGTGGAGGCGTAGTAGTAGCCGCTGCCGTAGTAGCCGGCGCTGGTGCCCTGGGCCCAGTTGGCGGACACCTGGACGTAGCCCTTGGTGGTGTCGTTGTTGGCGTTGTGGCTGTCGATGACCAGGCCCGTCGTGGTGCCTCCGCCCGTCGTCCACAGGTACGTCACGTCCACCCAGTCGTTGTTGCTCATCCCCAGGTCCGTCCAGAACGAGCCGTCCGCGATGTCGATGCCCGCGGGGTTGGAGGGCCGGCGTCCGAACTGGTCCAGCCCGCCGTTGAAGCCGTCCTGGTACGCGGCCTGGGCCTCGGGCTTGCCCTGCGGCAGCGTCTTCCACATCTCCCGGATGCTGGAGGGGTTCCAGTAGTCGTCCTTCGTGTTCCACGGCCCCACGTCCCAGACGGACGTCGTCGTGCACTTCGCCGTCTTCGAGTAGCAGACGCGCACCTGGTACTCGGAGCCGCCCTTGGACGCGAGCGCCCGGCGCGAGGGCAGCGCGACGAAGCGGTCATAGCTCTTGATGACGTGGCCGTTGGCGGTGGTGCCGCCCACCAGGCCCTCGCGCGTGGCGTAGATGCGGTAGGTCAGCGGCGCGAGCGTCTGGAGGTCCGCCTCGGAGGTGCCGCCCTCCAGCGTCCCCTCCAGCGCCACGTCCCGCACCACGGGGCCCCGGCCGTGCTCGTCCGCCACGAGCGCGAGCCGCACCTGCACCTCCGTGCCGGCGCGGGGCAGGCGCACGGCCTCGCCCGCGCTGGAGGTGCTCCACTCACTCCAGGCGCCGTGGGCCAGGCGCACGCGGACGTCCACCTCGACGCTCGTGCCCAGGAAGGACTTCGCCTGGACGAGCGGGCGGACGGTGTCCACCGGCTGCTCCAGCCCGCGGGCCGGGAAGGTGTAGAGGCCGGTGAGCCGCAGCAGGCCCTCGCGCCGGCGCATGACGGCGTTGGGCTCGTACAAGAGCCCGTCCCGCGTGCGCACCAGGTCGCTGGAGCCTTCACCCGACGCCAGGTCCTCCGTCCAGCTCACGGTGCCAGCGCGCCCGGGCTCGGACGCGCGGAGGGATTCCGGAGCAGGCTCGGCGAAGGCGGCGCCTCCTCCCAGCGTGACTCCCACCAGCAACGTCATCAGCGTCGACTTCAACCTCGAGCGCATGCACGGGCTCCTTGGAATGGGGATTCCTGAGAAAGCTACATTCCAAGGATTGCCGTTCAGGTCTCTCTTTGTCTCCTAAAATGAGAAACCGGACACCAGCGGGCGCGCGGGCCAGGACCCCGCGGAGGCGCGGGGGGAATGCGAGGAGCAGGCATGCAAGCGTGGAGGAGAACTGCTCTCTCCGGATACTCAGCGCAACCGGGTGATTTTTGTATTTCGATGGCGCTCCAGCCCTCGTCTGCGGGTGGAGATGTCCCTACGCTGGAGGTCCCCCTCGACGGAGGTTGCGTATTCCTCCCCTGTCATCCCAGACCTCTCCCCCGGGCTGGCACGACATCCTCGTGCGTCACCTCGAACCGCTCCTCGGAGCCTTCACCGCCAAGATGGCCATCCAGACGGCATCCCTGCGTACCCTCAAGCGTCCCCCCGAGCAGGTCACCCTCGAAGACCTTCCGCAGCTGCTCGAAGGTCTCAAGCCGATGCTCAACACCTTCATCGGCGCCCTGCACACGAAGGTCATCCTGACCGAGGTCTCCACCTCCCTGGCGCTGGGGAAGCCGCGATGAGCGCGCCTTCATCAAGCCGTGCCACCGGGAGCGTGGCGCCGTGGTTCGTGGGGGCCGCCGTCCTCCAACTCGCCCACCTCGCCGCGGCGGCCAGCTCGCTGGACGCGCCCCGCCAGCTCCTGCTGGTGCATGACGTCGCGGGCTGGGCCAGCGGCCTGCTGGCCGTCTGCGGGACGCTGATGGCGGCGGGCTCCTTCGCGTCGGGGGACTACCTGCGCAAGGTCTGGGGCGGCATCGCCGCCGGGGCCGCGCTGTCGCTGGTCAGCACCGCGCTGCGCAGCTACTGGCTGCACGCGGTGCCGGACGTCCCCTTCACCGACTCGCCGCTGCTGCCGTACCGGATGGTCGTGGTGGTGCTGGCGAACAACTGCAACGCGTATGGCCTCATCCTGCTGGCGATGACGTACCGGCAGTCCGGCCTGCAGCCGCCGTCCAGCGCCCGCTCGAATGCGCTGTGGGCGGTGACCGTCCTCGCGGCGCTGGCGGTGGGCGTTCCCTCGCTGTTCACCGGCGTGAAGGGTTTGGAGATGGGCTCCAGCGCCGCCATGTCCGCCGTCATCAGCCTCGTGTCGACGCTCTCGGACATGCTGACGATTGGCCTCATCGCCCCCATCCTCGGCGTCGCGTACATGCTGCGCGGCGGGCGGCTGGCCTGGGTGTGGTGGGCCATGGGCGTGTCCGGCGCGATGTGGCTCTTCTATGACGCGCGCACCTGGCTCGCGCCGCTGCTGCCCGGAGAGCCGGCGCACAGCGTGGAGCTGCTGCGCACGCTGCGCACCTCGGGGCTCGTGCTCATGGGACTCGCGGGCTGGCTGCAGCGCTCCGCCCTGGCCCCGCAGCCATCCACGTCCACGGCGGCCTTCCCGCACGGGGCCTGAGCCGGAACGGGAAGAGGCAGTGACACGGGCCGGTCATCTCCGAGGAGGCGGTGGCCGGCCCCTTCATTTCCGCATCAGCTCCGTGCGAGCCGCTGCCGCAGCCACGCGTCCACCGAGTACAGGCCCGGTCCGACGGTGAGCATCACCACGGCGATGACGAGGTACACGAGGGCGGGCTCATAGCTGCCGCCGCCCTTGGCGACGAACGGGTCTCCCCGTACCACGGCGTGGAAGAACACCGCGACGGCCATCGTGAAGAAGATGCCCAGCGCGGCCAGCGGCACCAGCGCGCCCAGAATCAACGCCAGCCCTCCGCCGAACTCCGAGAGCGCCGCCAGCGCCTGGAGGATGCCGGGTGTCGGTGCCTCCGGTCCCATCCAGCTGAACGGGCTCAGTATCTTGGACCACCCGTGCATCATGAAACCGACGCCGCTGACGAGGCGAAGCGCCAGCAGCCCGAGGCTCCCCAGCTTCGGCGGAGGGGGTGGGAATAGCGATGCGAGCTTCATGGGCCTCCCTTGAGGGTGTGAGGCGCAGCGTAACCCAGGACGTCCCCCCGGCCCTCATCGAAGACCGCTTCGTTGGAATCCTTCCAAACGGTCATCCCAGACACGGTAGGGCCACGCGGGGTTGGAAATTTCAATCCCACCTGGAGAGTCGTTTCGGAGTGGCTTGTATCCGGACCTGTTCTCCTGTGCCCCTTGACGTGGAATGGATGGCGGACGTCTGCTTTCAGGATGCTCAATCAAACCCACGAGTATCAGTCCTGCATCCAGAGCAGTGAGCGCGTCGCGTGGAAGATCGACGACCTGCTGCCGAAGGACACCGCGCTGAACTTCACGCGGCGCTTCCTCTCGGATGCGCTGACGGGGACGGAGGGCATCCGCTGCCTGAGCGCGGGCGAGAAGCTGCTGCTCAACCAGATTCGCTCCAACAGCTATGCGCACCTGTTCCTGTTCCTGGAGGAATACGCCGTGGCGCTGGCGGCGCAGCGCGCCGGGCTCGAGCTGCACGGGAATCCGACGCACATGCGCGCGCTGCTGCGCTTCAGCGAAGAGGAAATCAAGCACCAGCAGCTGTTCTCGCGTTACACCGAGACCTTCGCCCGCGGGTTCAAGGTAGTCCCCGCCCTGCTCGACAACCAGGTCGCGGTGGCCAAGGCCATCATGGCGAAGTCGAACCTGGGGGTGCTCTTCTTCAACCTCCACATGGAGCTGATGACGCAGCAGCACTACGTGGAGACGATGCGCGACAACGAGCGCGAGTCGCTGGACCCGCTGTTCCGCAACATCCTCAAGCACCACTGGCTCGAGGAGGCGCAGCACACCCGGCTCGACTTCCTGGAGGCGCAGAAAATCATCGACCAGGCGCCCGACACGGTGGAGGCGGCGATGAATGAGTACGCCGAGCTGCTCCAGGCGCTGCGCGGAACGCTGAACGCGCAGCTCCAGCTGGACCTCCAGACATTCGAGAAGGCGGCGGAGCGGACCTTCACCGAGGCGGAGCGGAAGGAAATCTTCGAGGCCCAGGAGCGCTCGTACGTCTGGGGCTTCATCGGCATGGGGATGAAGGCCCCGCTCTTCCTCTCCCGCCTGCGCGCGCTCTCGCCCCACGCGGAGAAGCGCGTCCTGGAGCTGGCGCCGGAGTACTACTGCAACTGAGGCGCGGCCCGCGGACGGCGTTCTTCGTCCTTCAGGCCTAGCTGGACTCGCTCGCGCTGAGGCGCTTGCTGCCGATGCCACTGCCCTTGCCGAGGCTCTGCGTCTGCTCCGCGTTGTCGCGGGCGAGGGCCTCGCGCTGCGCGTCCGTCGTCACGTCCGGCCGGTTCTGGAGCAGCAGCATGCCGCCGTTGTTCTTGTGCTCGATGCGGGCCACGTCCATGGCCTTGAGGAGGTCCTTCGCGCCCACCCAGTACGTGCCGTTGACGGGGTCCTTCACCCGGAGCTTGTCGTCCATGGGGTCATGGCCGAGCTCCCCCTGGTTGTACCCGTCGATGGTCACCCAGTGCAGGGCGCCCGGCTCCTGCTTGCGCTGCTCGGGCGGAAGCGCGGAGTTGGCGAGCGTGGTGGAGTCCACCATGGCCATGCCGAACTGGCCCGCCTTCAGCGCGTCGCTGATGGCCGTGGGGTCGTAGTTCGCCATCCCCCGGGTCACCGCGACGCCCATGGAGCCCAGCGTGGCGCCCATCTCCTCGGGGCGGGCGCCGTCCGCCAGGTTCACCTCGAAGCGGTCCTGCACGGCCCGGCGGGCCGACGCCGCCGCGGCGCGGACCTCGTCGCGCTGCTGCTCGACGGAGGCGGGCCCCGTGCCCTTCGCCTTGTTCAGCTCCGTGAGGCTCGCCTCGCCGCAGTCGGTCTCCGTGGTCTGCGCGACGGCCGCGTCGTCGCCGCGCCACTGCTGCAGGGCCTTCGCCCCGGCGGCCTCGTCCACGGGCTGGGGGGTGGTGGGGTTCGCCAGCCGCGCCGGGGGCACGCTCAATGCGGGCAGGTCCCTCCGGGTGGCGGAGGCCCGCTCGAAGGTGTCCCGGTGGTACGCCGACGGCGCCTCGGAGGGCTTCGCGGGGGTCGGGGCGGGGGCGGTCCTCTCCAAAGAGCGGACTCGCAAGGAAGTCGTCAGGGGACTCAGGTGGGGAGAGAGCTTCACGCTGATGGCCGCCTCTGGCAGGGGCGCTGAGGGAAGCGCCTGGGAATCATTCTTCCAGGACTTTTATCGTTTCCCGAAGAAAGTCGATAGCCCTGGGAGGCTGGGTGTGGGGTGCACCCGACACATGCGGGTAGACTGGGGCGATGCAGGACAGGGATGACTGGAGCTCCGCGCCAGCTGTAGCGCCGGAGCATACGGAAACGCAGTCGCAGTCGGCCGCCGTCGCGCCCCCTCCGCCACGCACGGGCCCGAACACGGCGCCGACGCCTTCGCCGGGAAGTCCTTCCGGACTCCCTCAGCCGGGGGCCGGGCGGGTGGGGCGCTTCATTCCACTGAAGGTGCTGGGGCAGGGCGGCATGGGCGTGGTGTACGCGGCCTATGACGCGGACCTGGACCGCAAGGTGGCGCTCAAGCTGCTGCGCGTGAAGGGCGAGGGCGCGGACCTGGAGGAGGGGCGCGCGCGGCTCTTGCGCGAGGCGCAGGCCATGGCCCGCATCTCCCACCCCAACGTCATCCCCGTCTTCGAGGCGGCCCCCTGGGACGGCCAGGTCTACGTGGCCATGGAGTTGGTGGACGGGGGCACGCTGCGCGACTGGATGCAGGCGAAGCCGCGCTCCTGGCGGGAGGTGCTGGAGAAGTACCTCGCCGCGGGCCGGGGGTTGGTGGCCGCGCACGCGGCGGGGCTGGTGCACCGCGACTTCAAGCCCGCCAACGTGCTGGTGGGGCGCGACGAGCGCGTCTTCGTCACCGACTTCGGCCTGGCCCGGGCGGTGGGTGACGCCACTCCGGAGGAGGCCGTGCCCGGGGCCCTCGCGAGACTCTCCCCGTCGCTGCACGAGCCGCTCACGCAGTCCGGCGTGGTGATGGGCACGCCGGCCTATATGTCTCCGGAGCAGTTCCGGGGCAGCGCGGTGGACGCGCGCTCGGACCAGTTCAGCTTCTGCGCGGCGCTGTACCGCGCCCTCTACGGGCAGCGCCCCTTCGACCCGGAGCAGTTGTCGCGGGCCGCCTCGGCGCTGAAGCCGAAGGCGCCGAGGGCCCCGGGGGCGACGGTGTCGCTGGAGCGGCCCGGGACGGTGCAGCCCGTGTCCCCCATCCAGGAGCCGCCTCGCGACGCGAAGGTGCCCGCCTGGGTGCGGCGCGCGGTGATGCGTGGGCTGTCCCTGGAGCCCGAGGGCCGTTTCGCCTCCATGGAAGCGCTGCTGGAGGCGCTGTCGCAGGAGCAGGTGCTGTCGCGGCGGCGCAGGCGGATGGGGCTCGGTGTGACGCTGGCGGGCGTGCTGGGCGTCGTGGGCGCGGGCACGTGGTGGGGCTCGCGGGTGTGCGCGGGGGCGGAGGGGCTGGTCGCGGACACGTGGGGCCCCCCGGCGCGGCAGCGGGTGTCGGCGGCCTTCGCGGCCACGGGCAGCCCGGTGGCCGGTGAGCTGGCCCGGCGCGTGGGCGACGCGCTGGACGCCTATGCGGGGGCGTGGGCGCGGCAGCACACCGAGGCGTGCGAGGACACGCGGGTGCGGCAGGTGCAGACGGAGGCCCTGCTGTCGCAGCGGGTGGTGTGCCTGGAGCGGCGGCGCAAGGACTTGCGGGCGCTGGTGGACGCGCTGGCGGGCGCGGACCGCGCGGGCGTGGAGAAGTCGCTGGATGCCGTGTACGCGCTGCCCTCGCCCCGGGACTGCGCGGACCTGGAGGCGCTGTCCGGCCTGCAGCCCCGGCCGGCGGACCCGGAGCGGCGCGCGGAGGTGGAGCGGCTGGAGGGCCAGGTCTCCGAGGTGAAGGCGCTGCTGGACTTGAGCCGCTTCAAGCCCGCGCGGGAGCAGGCGGGAGCGCTGGAGGCGCAGGTGCTGGCCACGGGCTACCTGCCGCTGGTGGCGGAGCTGCGCTTCCACCTGGGCTGGCTCCAGGCGGTGCTGGGCGAGAAGGTGCAGGGCGCGGGGTTGCTGGAGCGCGCCGTGTTCGACGCGGAGGCGGGGCGGGCCGACCAGCTGAAGGTCTCCGCGCTCAACAAGCTCCTCTACGTCGAGGGCGAGCGGAAGCGCTTCGAGAATGCCGCGCGCTGGGCGCAGCTGGGCGAGGCGACGCTCCAGCGGCTCGGCGGGGACGCGGTGCTGGAGGGCGACCTGCTCGTGAACCAGGCCAACCTCGCCCTCATGCGCGAGGAGCCCCAGGCGGCGCGAGCCTTCCTGGAGAAGGCGTCCGAGAAGCTCTCACGGGCCCTGCCGGAGGGGCACCCCAAGCGGGCCCGCGTGGCCTTCACGCTGGGGCGCACGCTGCTGGAGCTGGGCGCCGCCGCGGAGGCGAAGCCCGTGCTGGAGGAGGCGCTGCGCCAGACGCAGGCCGCGGTGGGGCCCCTGCACGCGGACGTGGCGCGCCGGCACCTGGCGCTCTCCATGGCGCTGCGTGAGCTGAAGCAGTTCCCCCAGGCGCTGGAGCATGCCCGGGTGCTCGTGGGCCTCCAGCGGAAGCTGCTCGGCAACGAGCACCTGGCCGTCGCCGAGGCGCTGGACGAGGAGGGCATGAGCCTGCTCGCGCTGAAGCGCTACGACGAGGCGCTGAAGGTGTACGAGGAGGCGCTGGCCGTGAAGCGGCAGCAACTGGAGGACGGGGACGCGGACCTCCAGTATTCGTACGACGGCGTCGGTCAGGCGCTGCTGGGGCTGGGGCGCACGCGCGAGGCGCTGGAGCCGCTGCGGCGGGCCGTGTCCTTCACGGAGGCCCAGGAGGACTCGCTGGGCGAGTCCGGCTTCGCGCTCGCGCACGCGCTCTGGAAGGAGGGGCAGCCCGAGGAGGCCCGGGCCGAGGCCACCCGCGCGCAGGCGCACTTCACCGCGGCCGGCCGTGCCGCGCAGGCCGGGGAGGTCCAGGCCTGGCTCGACGCGCGGGCGCCGAAGCAGCCGCGGCGGTGAGTCACTCGTCCGTGTCGCGGGCGGAGAGCCCGTGCTTGTGGAGCAGCTTGCGCAGGTAGAGCCGGGCGATGCCGGCCTCGCGCGCGGCGCGGGAGATGTTGCCGCCGCAGCGCTCGATGAGGCCGCGCAGGTAGTCGCGCTCGAAGCCCTCGATGAGCCGCTCCTTGGCTTCCTTGAAGGGCAGGTCCAGCGAGGCGGTGCGCTCCATGACGGGGGAGAGGGCACGCTCCATGTCCGGCAGGGCCTCCTCGCCGAGGTTCACCACCTGCTCCACCACGTTGCGCAGCTCGCGCACGTTGCCCGGCCACGGGTACTGGAGGAGCAGCGCGCGCGTCGCGTCCGACAGGGCGCTGGTGGGACGGCCAACCCGCTCCAGCACGGTGTCGATGAGCAGCGGCACGTCCTCCGGCCGCTCGCGCAGCGGGGGCAGCGTCACGCGCAGCACCGCGAGCCGGTGGAACAGGTCCGCGCGGAAGCGGCCCTCCTGCACCGCCTTCTCCAGGTCCACGTGCGTGGCGGCCAGCACCCGCACGTCCAGGGCCCGGTAGTCATTGGCGCCCACGCGCTTCACCTGCCGCCGCTCCAGCACGCGCAGCAGGCGGGGTTGCACTTCGGGTGGCAGCTCGCCCACCTCGTCGAGGAAGACGGTGCCACCGGCGGCGCGCTCGAAGGCGCCCGCGCGGTCCGCCTGCGCGCCGGTGAAGGCGCCCTTCACGTGGCCGAAGAGCTCGGACTCGATGAGGGTGGGGGCGATGCCGGCGAGGTCCACGATGACGAAGGGGCCTTTGGCGCGCGGCCCCTGCGCATGGATGGCCTCCGCGCACAGCTCCTTGCCGGTGCCCGTCTCACCCTGGATGAGCACGTCCGCGCCGCCCGGGGCGAGGCGCTCCAGCAGGGTGAAGACCTCGCGCATCCGCCGGCTCTCGCCCACGAGCCCTCCGAAGCGGGTGCTGTCGGACGGGGGGATGACGCGCTCGCGCGAGCCCTCGGGCACCAGCTTCAGCTCGGTGGAGCCCAGCCGGAGCACCGCGCCGGGGCGCACCTCCAGTTCGGAGAAGCGCATGCCCTCGCAGAAGGAGCCGTTGTGCGAGTCCAGGTCGGTGGCCTTCACGCCGCCCTCGGACACGTCCAGGCGCAGGTGCTGGCGCGAGATGGCCTTGTCGTTGAGGACGATGTCGCACTCGGGGGACTTGCCCAGGCGGTACTCGCCGGGGGGCAACGGGTGGCTCCGGCCCACCTGGGGCCCGGAGAGCACCAGCAGCTTCAGCCGTGTCGGGCCGGACCGGGCCTTCATGAGGGAGACCGTGGGGTCTCCGCCCTCCTGCTCGTCGTCGTCGGGTGCGTGCGCCACGGAGCGCAGGCTACCATTCCCGGGCGAGGCGCCACCCGAGGCGTTCCGGACCTCGCGCGGCCGAGGCGCTCAGGTGTCGAGCCGGATGCGCTTCGTCACCTCCACCACGCGCTCCCGGATGAAGCGGATGGCCTCGTCGTCCTCGACGGCGCCCCGCCAGAGCAATTCCATGGCCGTGCCCCCCAGGGGGAGCGGCACCGCCGTCGTCTTCAGGTGCGGGCGCAGGGAGAGGATGTCTCGCGCGACCATGAACGGCACCGTGGCGAGCAGGGCGCTGCCGTCCAGCAGGGCCCCGATGCTCTGGAACGTCGGCACCGACACCCGCACCCGGCGCTGGACGTCGAAGTGGTCCTCGACGACGCCGCGCAGGTCTCCGTTGTAGGAGACGATGATGTGCTCGTGCTCGAGGTAGCGCTCCAGGGTGAGGCGCTTGCCGACGCGGGCATGGCGCGGGTCGAAGACGCACACGAAGCCCCCCTTGAAGAGCGCCAGGCGCCGGGTGCCCGCCGGCAATTCGTCGGCCACCGTCACCGCGAGGTCCACCGCCGAGGTGGCCAGCGCGTCGGAGACGGTGCGGAACTGGACCGGGAGCACCACGAGCCTCATGCGCGGCGCCTCCGTGGCGAGGACGCGGAGGAGCGGCGGAAGAATCCAGGTCTCGTTGACATCCGACAGCCCGAGCCGCACCGTCCGCTCGCTCGTCTTCGGGTCGAATGTCGCCGGTGACAGCGCGGCCTCCACGAGCGCCCCCAGGTGCGGCCGCGCCGAAGCGAGCAGGCGCTCGCCGCGCGTGGTGAGGGCCAGTCCCCGTCCCGCGCGGACGAAGAGCGGCGCGCCCACGGTGGAGGCGAGCCGCCGCAGCGCCGCGCTCACGGCGGGCTGGGTGAGGTACAGGCGGTTCGCCGCCGCCGTGACGCTGCCCACCTCCGCCACGACGACGAAGACCCGGAGGAGGTTGAGGTCCAGGTTCCTCCCATAGATGTCATTCATGATTGAGATACATCCTATTCAATGGATTTCAGGATGGCGAATGATGAATCTCCTCTCACACGGAGGCGAGAGCCATGGGTACGAGCGAGTCGAAGCAGGCGCAGCGCACGGTGAAGCTGGGTTCCACGGGCCCCGAGGTATTCCCGCTCGGGCTGGGCTGCATGGGCATGTCGGGCATGTACGGGGCGACGGACGACGCGGAGAGCATCCGCACCATCCAGGCTGCCATCGACCGGGGTGTCACGCTCATCGACACCGGGGACTTCTACGGGATGGGCCACAACGAGATGCTCGTGGGACGCGCAATCTCGGGCCGGCGGGAGAAGGTCCAGCTCTCGGTGAAGTTCGGGGCGCTGCGCGGGCCGGACAACAGCTGGGGCGGCATGGACACGCGCCCCGCCGCGGTGAAGAACTTCGTGGCCTACAGCCTGAAGCGGCTGGGCGTGGACGTCATCGACATCTACCGCCCCGCACGGCTGGACCCGGCCGTCCCCATCGAGGACACCATCGGCGCCATCTCGGACCTGGTGAAGGCGGGCTACGTGCGCCACATCGGCCTGTCCGAGGTGGGCGTGGAGACCATCCGCCGCGCGCACCGCGTGCATCCCATCGCGGACCTGCAGATTGAGTACGCGGTGTCGACCCGCGGTCCCGAGGCGGACATCTTTCCCGTGCTCGAGGAGCTGGGCATCAGCGCGACGCTCTACGGCGTCCTCTCGCGAGGGCTGCTGTCCGGGAGCAAGCCGAAGGGCAAGGGCGACTACCGCGCCTACCTGCCGCGCTTCACCGGCGCCAACGGCGAGAAGAACGAGGATTCGGTGGCCGCCCTCCAGCGCTTCGCCCAGGAGCGGAAGATGACGCCCGGCCAGCTGGCGATTGCCTGGGTGCTCGCGCGCCAGCCGGCCTTCGTGCCCGTGGTGGGCTCGAAGACGGTGGCACAGCTCGACGACGCGCTGGGTGCGCTGTCCCGGCCGCTGTCGAAGGAGGACGCCGCGGCGCTGGAGTCGCTGGTGAAGATTTCCGGCGACCGCTACGGGGAGGAGCAGATGCGCCACCTCGACAGCGAGCGTCGGTAGCACGGCGCGCGCGGTTTGAAGCTCGAAAGGCCGTGCGACCCGCGCGCGACGCGCAACGGAAGTGGCGCGTTCCGCCAGTGTTTCAGAAGTGCAGGGCCCGGTCGGTTGGGCGCCGGAGCACGGTGCTCCGGCACGGTGACGCGCGCTAGCGTCCGCCGGCATGCGCACCCGACTGCTCGTCTTCGTCCTCGCCGCCGTGTGTCTTGTCACCCCTCGTGCCCAGGCCCGGCCCTACCGCGCCATGGTGACCCGCACCGCGGAGACCACCAAGAGCGGCAACCTGGAGCTGGGCCTGCGGTACCAGGGCTTCTTCGCGCTCGACTTCGACGAGTCGCAGCCCTACCAGCAGCTCTCGCCGAGCGTGCGCTTCGGCCTCCTCGACAACCTGGAGGTCAACCTCTACCTGGAGGTGCTCGCACTGGGGCTGCCGGGAGAGGACGAGTTCGAGCTCGCCTTCGGTGACATCCCCGTGGGGTTGCAGTGGTCCTTCCTGAAGACGCCGAAGGTGGCGCTGGGCGTCTACGGGCGCGTCACGCTGCCCACGGGCCCCAGCGACGAGGACGGCATCATCCCCAGCCTGTCCGACGGCACCTGGGACTGGGAGGGCACCCTGATTGGTGAGTTCCGCGCGACGAAGGACCTGCGCTTCATGCTCAACGGCGGCTACTTCCACCAGGGCACGCGGGACAGGGACCCGCTGCCGGACTTCGACGTCCCGGACGCGGTGCAGGTGTCGCTGGCCGGCACGTACAACCTCGACAAGTTCACCCTGCTGGGGCTGGAGGTGGTCAGCCGCATCTACTTCGAGGATGCGATTACGCCGGTGTGGCTCGACAACGCCACGCAGGTGGAAATCATCCCCGTGCTGCGCCACGAGGCCTTCCCCGGCCTGGTGCTGGAGGCCGTCGCGGGCGTGGCGGTGACGCCGGAGCTGAGCGAAATCTACCAGTTCCGCGTCCTGCTCGGCGCCACCTACGAGTTCGACCTCGCCTCGGGGCCGAAGCTTCCGACGAAGCAGGAGGACCTCCGCCGCCCCAAGGTGCCCTCGCGCCGCCGCCGCTGAGCGGGGCCGGTGTCCCGTGGCACTCCGTGCCCGGGGCCGGCCCTACGGCGGCAGCGGGCCCCGCATTTCTGGGCTGTCTGGGATTTCGCTAGGGTGCACGCCCCCCTTACGGAGCCCTGGAGGCCCCATGTCCTTGCGTCGCTTCTCGTTCCTCGTCGTACCCGCTGTGACCACCTGGCTCGGCTGCGCTGGCGGTGAGCCCGGCACCGCGCCTGAGCCGGACGAAGGTCTTCCCCCGGTGGTGGTGGTGGACCCCGAGCAGGCGGGAGATGGGACGTGGATGGGCGTGGAGCTGGCCGCCGGCTGTGAGCCCGATGCCGGCACTCCTAGCAACACGGTGCTGGTGACGAGCTCCACGCGCTACCACACGGCGGCGGGCGTGGTGACCCGGCCCAATGACCTGTCGGCGAGCCCTCCCGAGGTGCTCGTCCCCAACGGGCTGACGTTCACCCGCATCACCGGCACGGCGGTGACGGGCGGCTACCAGTTCACCGGCGTGCCTTCCGGCGCGTACTACCTGAAGACGGGTTCCAGCTACGTCGTCACGGACGAGCGGCAGGTGGCGCTGGACACCAACCGGATGGGACGGGCGGATGCCGTCTTCACCTCGCAGTACATGACGCCGCTGCAGCTGAACCTGTCGGGGCTGGCGCCGTGGATGCCGTACAGGAGCTCCTTGTTGCAGGGCTCCAGCGTGGCGGTGACGTCCGGTCAGCTGGAGGTGTTCGGCGAGGTGGAGCTTCCTGGAGGGGTTGCCACGGGCCAGACGGGCATCGTGACCAACCAGGCCTCGCTGGCCAATCTCATGGGCAACCTGCCCGTCTTCAGCGCGAGCGCCGGGGACAAGCTGTACGTGAGTCAGCTCGGGCAGATGGACGCGGGCACGCTGCCGGACGGGGGCGCGCTGGCGTACGAGACGATGGTGCGCGGCATGGAGACGGCCCCCTTCAGCTTCACGCCGAACGGCACCACCGCCCTGCCCATCACCGGGGTGCTGCAGCCGGTGAGCATGACGGAGCTCCCCATCGAGTGGCGCCTGCCCGAGTACACCATCCGGGCCTCCGAGGTGCATCCGGCGGCCACGCTCAGCACGCCCACGTTCAGCATCTACCCCACCCTGCATGGCCTGACGAACGGGTGGATTGGCTACTCGGGCGAGCTGCTCAACCTCAACCTGCCGTCGGGCGCCTCGTTCAACTTCACGCGCCGGCTGACGTATGGCAACCCGTTCCCCTCCAACTGGGGCGTGGTGGCCTCCACGCGCTACGGGTTCCGGGTGGTGGGCACCGTCGCCGGCAGCGCCACCCCGTACACCTACAGCGGGAGCATCAGCACGTCCGACCGGGTGGAGAACCTCGTGGCCGGTCCGCTGCTGCCGCGCGTGACGCCGCCCCGGTCGCTGAGCATCGACGGGATTTCGGCGAGCGTGCAGCGCGAGGTGGGCGCCGTCAGTCCCGTCATCTCCTGGCTGCCTCCGTCCGTGGGCTCGCCCTCGGCGTACCGGTTGACCCTCTACCGGATTCCAACGGGGCAGACCCAGTCGGTCCCGTACGCGCGCTTCTACCTGCCCGGCTCGGTCACCCAGGTGCGGCTGCCGGCCGGGACGCTGGCTCCGGCCTCCATCCACCACCTGCGCCTGTCGGCGGTGGACGCGCCCAACTACGACGTCGAGCGCGAGCCGTTCGCCACCGCCGAGCGGCTGCCCTACGCCGAAGCGGACGCCCTCAGCGCCCTGTTCACCACGCCGTGACGGGGCTCACCACGTGCCCACGTCCGTGGACAGCGGCACGGAGGAGGGCAGCCCGGTGAGGCCCACCACCCAGGACTGGGGGAAGGCGGACGCGGCGGCGTTGTATTGCGTGGCCAGCCCGTCGTAGCGGCGCTTCTCCACCGCCACCCGGTTGTCCGCCCCGGAGAGCTGCGCGTCGCGCTCCGGGCCGGGGGTGGCGGTGGTGTACCGCCGCTCCACCTCCACGCGGCGCTCCAGCACGTTGCGCACCTGCGCGCGCTGGCGCGTCACCTCCTGGAGGGTGGTGTTCAGTCCATTGCGTACGGACAGCCCGCTCAGCCCGGCCACGCCCGCGAGGCTCGCGGCGACGATGGCGCCCAGCCGCAGGCGCCGGCCGAGCCGCTCCCGCCGTGCCTTCGCCGCGGCCTCCGCCTCGCGCCGGGCCTGCTCCTGCTCCTGGCGGCGCTGCGCGAGGGCCGCCATCGCCTGGTCGATGTACCGGCCGGGAATGTCCAGTTCCTCGCCGATGCGCTTGAGGTCGTCGGCGGTGAGCGTCTCCGGCGCGGCGTCCTTCTGCATCATCCGCGTGGCGGTGCGGATGAGGTCGTCCACGTCGTCGTAGGCGACCTGCCCCTCGGGCGGGCGGTTTCGGATGGACTCGCTCATGGCCGCGACGATACGCCGGGAGCGCACGGAGCCGGAAACAGGGCCCTGCTCGCTTCAGGGGACCTCCGTCCGGCCTGCCAGGCTTCGGGCCGAGCGTGCGTCGGGCGGGTTTTCAGCGCCTCCGCTTCGTGCCCCCGGGCGCCCAGGGCCTGCGTGCCCTGTATCGGCCCGAGTCACTTCGAATGTCTGGGTCCGCAACCATGTTACCATTCTCGCGGGAGGTGCCAGGTCACCTCCAAGGGGAGACGCCTGAACCGGAGGTCCGGGGCAGGCCGTCACCTGGGGGGCAGGCAACGCCGAGTGACGAGTGAGCGCATGACGGACGACGTTGATGTTTCAGACTCACCCGATATCGCTGTTGTCGGAATGTCCGCCCGGCTTCCAGGGGCGCGGGACGTCGACACCTTCTGGCGACGCGTGCGCGACGGGGTGCCATCTGTCACCTGGTTCACGGATGCCCAGCTGCTGGCCGCGGGGGTGGAGCCGTCGCTGCTGAAGGACCCGAATTACGTGAAGGCCGGCATGGTCTTCGAGGGGCTGGAGGACTTCGACGCGGGCTTCTTCGGCTTCAGCCCGCGCGAGGCGTCCATCATGGACCCGCAGCACCGGCACTTCCTGGAGGTGTGCTGGGAGGCGCTGGAGCACTGCGGGCACCCGCCCGAGTCCTTCAAGGGCCCCATCGGTGTGTTCGGCGGCTCCGGCATGAACGCGTACATGCCGTACAACCTCTTCACCAACCCGCAGTTGATGGAGCAGGTGGGCCTGTTCCTGGTGCGGCACACGGGCAACGACAAGGACTTCCTCACCACCCGCGTCTCGTACTGCCTGGATTTGCGCGGCCCCAGCGTCAACGTGCAGACGGCGTGCTCCACGTCGCTGGTGGCCATCCACTCGGCGGTGCAGAGCCTGCTGGCGCGCGAGTGCGACCTGGCGCTCGCGGGCGGCGTCACGCTGGAGTTGCCGCACCACCGGGGCTACCTGTACCAGGAGGGGGAAATCCTCTCGCCGGACGGGCACTGCCGCGCGTTCGACCACCGCTCGCAGGGGACGCTCTTCGGCAGCGGCGTGGGCGTGGTGGCGCTGCGCCGGCTGGAGGACGCGCTGGCGGATGGGGACACCATCTACGCGGTGGTGAAGGGCAGCGCGGTGAACAACGACGGCGCGCGCAAGGTGGGCTACCTCGCGCCGTCCGTGGATGGGCAGGCGGACGCCGTCGTGGAGGCGCTCAACGTCTCCGGCGTCAGCGCGGACAGCATCGACTACATCGAATGCCACGGCACCGGCACGCCGGTGGGCGACCCGATTGAAATCACCGCGCTCACCCAGGCCTTCCGCACGCAGACGCAGAAGAGCGGGTACTGCCGCATCGGCTCGGTGAAGACCAACATCGGCCACCTGGACACCGCGGCCGGCGTGGCGAGCTTCATCAAGGTCGTCCAGATGCTGCGGCACCGGCAGCTCGCGCCCAGCCTCCACTTCGAGAAGCCCAACCCGCAAATCGACTTCGCGCGCACGCCGTTCGCGGTGAATGCCACGCTGCGGGAGTGGACGGCGAAGGGAGGCCGTCCGCGCCGCGCCGCGGTGAACTCGCTGGGCGTGGGGGGCACCAACGCGCACGTCATCCTGGAGGAGGCTCCGGCGCAGGCGCTGACGTCCGCGGCGCGGCCCTTCGAGACGCTCTGGCTGTCCGCCCGCACGCCCGCCGCGCTCGAGCGCGCCTGCCGCCGGCTCGCGCAGCGGCTGGGGGAGCAGAACGCACCGAACCTGGGGGACACGTCCTTCACGCTGCTGGCCGGCCGCCGCCGCTTCGCGCACCGGCGCGCGGTGGTGGCGTCCTCGCGCGAGGAGGCCGTCCGCCTGCTGGAGCAGCCCGAGCCGGCCCGCACGGCGCAGGCCCACACCGAGGCCGCGGGGCGCTCGGTGGTATTCCTCTTCCCCGGCGGCGGCGCGCAGTACCCCGGCATGGCGAAGGGGCTCCACGAGCAGGAGCCCGTGTTCCGCCGCGCGCTGGACGAGTGCCTCGCGCTGCTGGAGCAACACGAGTCGCTGAAGCTGCGCCCCCTGCTGTTCCCCGAGGCCGGCAGGGAGGCCGAGGCGCGCGAGCAGCTGGAGCAGGCGACGTACGCGCTGCCCGCGCTCTTGTCCGTGGAGCTGGCGCTCGCGGCGCTGTGGAAGTCGCGCGGCCTGACACCCTCGGCGTGCCTGGGCCACAGCATGGGCGAGTACGCCTGCGCGCAGCTCGCCGGGGTGCTCTCGGTGAAGGACGCGCTCGGCATCGTGGCGTGCCGGGGGCGGCTCTTCGACCAGCTCCCCGCGGGCGCCATGCTCAGCGTGGAGCTGCCCGAGGCGGAGCTGAAGCCGCTGCTCGGGCCCGGGCTGGACCTGGGCGCGCACAACGCGCCGGGCCTGTGCCTCGTCTCCGGGGAGGTGGCGGCCATCGACGCGCTGGAGGCGCGGCTGAAGGCGCGCGAGGTGGAGGCCCGGCGCCTGCACATCCGTGTCGCCGCGCACTCGCGCATGCTGGAGCCCATCCTCGCGCCCTTCCGCGAGTACCTCTCCAAGGTGCGCTTCTCCGCGCCGACGGTTCCGTGGGTCTCCAACGTCACCGGGACGTGGATTGCGCCCGAGGAGGCCACGTCGCCCGAATACTGGGTGCGCCACCTGCGCCAGCCGGTGCGCTTCGCGGAAGGGGCCGGCGTGCTCCTGGCGGACAAGGCGCGCGTGTACCTGGAGGTCGGCCCCGGCCAGACGCTGCTGTCGCTGCTGCGGGCGCAGGGGGAGAAGCCCCAGGCGGAGGGGCTGGTGCCGTCGCTGCGGCATCCGAATGACTCCGTTCCGGACCTGGCCTTCTTCCAGCTCGCGCTCGGACGCCTGTGGGCGGCGGGAGTGGACCTGGACGCGGCGGCGCTGTTCGCGGGACAGAAGCGGCGCCGCGTGGGCCTGCCCACCTATGCGTTCGAGCGCGAGCGCCACTGGGTGGAGCCGGGCGCGGGCTCCTTCATGGCCCGGCGCGAGGGTGAGCGCCCGCTGGTGCGCGAGGAGGACGTGTCGCGGTGGGGCTACGCGCCGCGCTTCCGCGAGCAGCCGGGCCCGAAGCCGGAGGCCCCGGCCGAGCAGGAGCGCTGGCTGCTGCTGGCGGACGAGGAGCCCCTCGCGGAGGAGCTGTCCCGCGAGCTGGGCGCCCGGGGTGCGCGCGTCCAGCGCGTGCTCCCGGGTGAGGCCTTCGCTCGGAGGCCGGATGGTGCCTTCACGCTGCGGCCCGACGTGCGCGAGGACTGGGAGGCACTCTGGGATGCGCTGGGCTCCGAGGGCCGTGTCCCTCCGAGGCTGGTGGACCTGCCGGGCGTGGACGTGGGCGCAGGAGGCACGACGGACGCGAGCGCGGGCGGGTGGACGCGCGCGGTGTCCCGTCACCTCTTCGCGCCGCTCGCGCTGATGCAGTCCCTCACCGCGGAGTCGCTGCCCGCGGGGCTGCGCTACGTCCGGGTGATGCGCGGCGGCATGGCGGTGGACGGGCCCGCGCGCGCGCCGGAGCAGGCGCTCGCCTTCGGTCCCGTCCTCGTGGCGCCGAAGGAGCTGCCCGAGCTGTCCGCGCGCGCGGTGGACGTCGAGCCCGCCGCCGCCCCGGCGACGCAGGCCCGTGAGCTGGCCGACGAGCTGCTGCGTCCGGACGTGGACGTGCCCGTGGCGCTGCGCGGCGGCCGCCGGCTGGTGCAGGTGCTGGAGCGGGTCGCCCTGCAGGAAGCGCCGACGCCCCTTCGTGAGCAGGGGGTCTACCTCATCACCGGTGGACTGGGCGGCATCGGGCGGACGCTGGCGGAGCTGTTCGCGCGCAAGGCGAAGGCCCGGCTGGCGCTCGTGTCCCGCTCCGCGGCCAGCGCCTCCCATGCGGACGTGAAGCGCGCGCTGGAAGCGCTGGGCGCCGAGGTGCTGCTGCTCAAGGCGGACATCTCGGACGCGGGCCAGCTCCAGGCCGCGCTCGCGGAGGTGAAGGCGCGCTTCGGGGCGCTGCACGGCGTGGTGCACGCGGCGGGCGGGCTGGAGGATGGGCCGCTGGAGTCGAAGACGCGGGACTCGGCGCTGCGGGTGCTGGCGCCCAAGGCGCTCGGCGCGCTCGCGCTGGAGGAGGCGCTGCGGGGCTCGCGGCTCGACTTCTTCGTCAGCTTCTCCTCGACGAGCGCGCACCTCGGTCCTCCGGGGCAGGTGGACTACGTCGCGGCCAACGCCTTCCTGCTCGCCCAGGCGAGCCGGCTGGAGGCGTCCGGCACCGCGAAGCGCGCGCTCTCGCTGGGGTGGGGTGTCTGGCAGGAGGTGGGCATGGCGGCGGCCCAGGTGGCGCCGCGGCTTCCTCCTGGCGAGTCGGTGCCCCACCCGTTGTTGCAGCGGCGCGTGGACGCGCCCGCGGGCCAGCACGTCTTCCGCGCCATCTACGACGCGAAGGCGCTCTGGGTGCTGGACGAGCACCGCATGCGCGGCGGCGGGCCGGTGCTTCCGGGCACGGGCTACGTGGAGCTGGCGCGCGCGGCCTGGGAGACGGTGCGTCCGGGCACGCCGCTGGACGTGGACCACCTCGCCTTCGTCGCGCCGCTCGACGTGCCCGACGGCGAGGTGCGCGAGGTGGAGGTGGCGCTGGCTCCCGAGGGCGACGGCTTCACCTTCCGCGTGTCGAGCCGCGCGGCCGGCAACGCGTGGGTGGAGCACGCCACCGCGCGCCTGGGCCCGGCGCCGGGCGAACCTCCCGCGCCGCTGGACGTGGGGGCGGTGCGCTCGCGCTGCGCGGCGCGGCCGCTCTCGTTTGGCGAGGGCGAGCAGGCGCTGCCCCAGGACGCGCTCATCGCCTTCGGGCCGCGCTGGAAGGTGCTGCGCAGCGCGGGCTTCGGCGCGTCCGAGGCGCTGGCGCGATTGGAGCTGCCGCGCGCGCTCCTCGGAGACCTGGCGACGTACAGGCTGCCGCCCGGGCTGCTGGACATCGCCTCCGGCTTCGCATTCTCGCTGCTGCCGGATGCGGGCCAGCCCGGCAAGCTGCACGTGCCCGTCTCCTACCGGCACCTGCGCGTGTGGGGGCCGTGGCCCGAGGTGGCGCTGAGCCACGTGCGCGTGCGCCAGGAGGAGGGGCGCGGGGCGCTGCTCGACGTCACGCTCTGTGACTCGGACGGCCGCGTCTTCTGCGCCATCGAGGGCTATCTCGTCGCCGCCGTCGAGGCGAAGCGCTTCGGCCGCTCGCCGCGCAAGCAGGACTCGCTGCTGGAGACGTGGCTGCCGCTGGGCATCAAGCCCGGGGAAGGGCAGGAGGCCTTCCTGCGCGCGCTGTCCCTCTCCGGCACCCAGGCGTTGTTCGTCAGCTCCATGGACCTGCACGGCCTGGCCACGCGCCTGCGCCCGAAGCAGGAGGCGGAGAAGCCCGCGGCCTCCGCCGCGCCCCAGCCGGGCGCGGCCCCGGCCCCCGCGGCGGCGGACGCTCCTCGCGACGACGTGGAGCGCAAGCTGGCGGAGCTGTGGCAGCAGCTGCTCGGCGTGCCGAGCGTGGGGCTCAAGGACAACTTCTTCGACCTCGGCGGGCACTCGCTCATCGCGGTGCGCCTGTTCGCGCGCATCAAGAAGACGCTGGGCGCGGACCTGACGCTGGCCACCCTCTTCGAGGCGCCCACGCTGGAGCAGTGCGCGGCGCTGGTGCGCGAGGCCGCGGGGATTCCCTTCACGCCGGACACCGCTCCGGGCAGCGCGGCTCCCGCGGCCCCGACGTCCGCGGCGAAGGGTTGGACGCCGCTCGTCGCCATCCAGAAGGGCGGCTCCGGCCTTCCCTTCTTCTGCGTGCACGGCGCGGGCGGCAACGTCCTCAACTTCCGCGACCTCGCCGGGGCGCTCGGTCGGGAGCAGCCGTTCTACGGCCTCCAGGCGCGCGGCGTGGACGGCAAGCTGCCGCCCGCGGACAGCATCGAGGAGATGGCGAGCATCTACCTGGAGGGCATCCGCCAGGTGCGCCCGCACGGGCCCTACCTCCTCGGCGGCTACTCCGGCGGCGGCGTGGTCGCCTACGAGATGGCGCAGCGGCTGCGCGAGATGGGCGAGGAGGTGTCCCTGCTCGCGTTCCTGGACACCTTCCATCCCGGCACCCAGGAGCGGCGGCTGACCTTCGATGAGCGGCTGAATGCGCTGCGCGAGGAAGGCCCGACGACCTACCTCAAGAACCGGCTGCGCAAGAAGGTGGAGCGCGACGGCAACCGGCTCATCAGCACGCTGAAGCTGCGCTGGTACGCGCAGCGCGGAGAGGCGCTGCCCATCGAGCTGAGAGACCTCCAGCTCACCGAGCGCTTCCAGCTCCTGTCGAGCCGCTACGTCCCGCGTCCCTACAGCGGGCCGGTGACGCTGTTCCGCGCGCAGCAGGTGAACCCCATCTACTCGCACATGGGCTCGACGCTGGGCTGGGAGCCGCTGGTGCCGGAGCTGCGCATCCGCGTGGTGCCGGGAGACCACGACAGCCTGGTGCGCGAGCCGAACGTCCACATCCTGGGACGTCTGTTGAGCGCGGCGCTGGACGAGGCCCAGCAGGCGGGCCGGAAGTGAAGCGCCGCGAGCTGACGGTGGTGGCGCTGGCGGCCGCCCTGGGGGCAGCCATGTTGAAGCTCGGCTGGGTAGACAGGAAGGCGGACGCGCCCGGGCCCTTCCCCTATGACGGAGCGCCCCTGGCCTCCGGCGCGGAGGCGCGGCTCACCACCAGCGGGTGGAAGCTGAGCGACGTCGAGGGGCCGCCCCGGCAGCGAGCGCTGACGCGGGCTCCCGCGCCTGGCGAGACGCGCTGGGTGGTGTTCTTCGGCGGCAACGGCCCGGGCTACCTCGAGGAGGCGCGCTCCGTGCTGGAGGCGCTGGACGCCGGACGCGGGCTCGGGCTGGCCGCGGTGGCGCCGCCGGGCTTCGATGGCTCTCCCGGACGCCCGTCACCCAAGTCCCTCCGTGCCGGGGCCGAGGCGGCGGTGCGCTGGCTCGTCGCCACGCACCGGCCGGGCCCCGGCGCCATCCACCTCGTGGGTTTCTCCATGGGGAGCAACGCGGCGCTCGCGGCGGCGCACGCGCTGGCGAAGGATGGGGTGCCGGCGCGCGGCGTTGTCCTCCTCGCGCCCTTCACGTTGATGGACGTGACGGACAAGGGGCTGCGCGGCCGGCTGCGGACGCCGGACCGCTATGACAACCTGTCGCTCGCCACCGCGGGCCTGCCGCCAGTCCGGGTGCTGCACGGACTGGAGGACGCGGCCCTGCCTCCCTCCCACGGCGAGGAGCTCGCTCGCAGGCTGGGAGCTTCCTTTCACGCGTTTCCCGGGGTGGGGCACGCGGAGCTGCTGAAGCACTCCGTCGCCCTGGCCGAGGTCTCCAAATCCCTATGACCACGACTGTCGAGTCGCCCTCCTGCTTCATCATCGGCGAGGGCACCCTCGTCGTTCCCTGTGCCGAGGCGCTCCAGGCGCGGGGCGTCCGGATTCTCGGGCTCGTCACCCGCGAGCCCGCGCTCCAGAAGTGGGCGGAGGCGCAGGGCCTCCAGCACGTGCCCCCGGGGGACGGGGTGCTGCCCTTCCTCTCCGCCACGCCCTTCGACTGGCTCTTCAGCATCGTCAACCTGAGCCTGGTGAAGGACGAGGTGCTGCGGCTGCCCCGCCGCATGGCCATCAACTTCCACGACGGGCCGTTGCCGCGCTACGCGGGCCTCAACGTCACCTCGTGGGCGCTGCTGCACCGCGAGCCCCAGCACGGCGTCACGTGGCACGAGATGACCTCGGGCGCGGACAGGGGGCGCATCCTCAAGCAGCGCCTCTTCGACGTCGCCCCCAACGAGACGGCCTTCAGCCTCAACGCGCGCTGCTACACGCTGGGCATGGAGACGTTCGCGGAGCTGGCCGCGGAGCTCGTCGACGACCGCGTGGAGCTCTTCGACCAGGACTTCTCCCAGCGCAGCTACTTCGGCCTCGCGCAGCGCCCGGAAGCGGCGGCCCTCCTGGACCCGCACGGCGACGTGGAGGACGCGCGCGCGCTGGTGGCGGCGCTCGACTACGGCGGCTATCCCAACCCGCTCGCCTTCGCGAAGCTGTGGCTGGGCAGCGCGACGGTGGCCCTCTCCGAGGCGCGCGCGGTGGAGGAGGGCTCCGACGCGAGCCCAGGCACCATCGTCGCGATTGAAGGCGACGCGCTGACGCTGGCGTTCGGCGGCGGGGACCTCACACTGAAGGGGCCGAAGGGGCTGTGCGGCGCGCCGCTGTCGTGGGCGGAGCTGCTGGGCTCCCGCAACCTCGCGGTGGGCGACGCGCTGCCCCCGGTCTCGGAGGCGCTGCGCGCCCGCCTGTCCGAGGTGGGCGCGCTGGCCGGCAGGGCGGAGGCGTTCTTCCTCGGACGGCTGGAGACGCTCGCGCCTCCGGACCTGCCCTTCCTGGGTGGAAGCTCGAAGGAGGAGGGCACGCACTCGCTGACGCTGGCCGCCAGCGACGTCGCCGCCGGCCAGGCCATGGACCTGCCGCCCGAGGAGCGGCTGCTCTTCACCGTCGCGGCCTTCCTGTCGCGCCTGTCACCGGAGCCACGCTTCGACGTGGGCTTCAGCGACGCCAGCACGCGCGCCCGCGTGCGCGACGTGGAGGGCTTCTTCGCCTCACAGCTCCCCCTCCGGCTCGAGCTGCCCATGAAGGACGCGCCGGCCACCGCCGTCGCGGCCTTCCGCAAGGCGCTGACGCAGCTTCGCGAGAAGGGCGTCATGTCGCGGGATTTGCTCGGCCGCTCGCCGCAGCTGTCCGGCCTGCCGCGCCACCTGGGCGAGGTGGCGTACCCCGTCGCCCTGTGCCTCCGCGAGCCGGGGGAATTGAGCCATGCCGTCCCCGGCGCGGCGCTGACCGTCTCGGTGGACGCGAATGGGGAGCGGGCACACCTCCTCTTCGACGCCGCCCGGGTGGACGCGAGCCGCGTCTCCGAGCTGTCGCGCCAGCTCTCCGCGTTCCTCGCCTCGCTCCGGGAGTCTCCGGCCCGGCCCCTGGAGGAGCACGACCTGCTGGGCGCGGAGGAGCGCGCGCTGCTCGCGAAGTGGAATGACACCCGGCGCGAGCTGCCCGAGGACGCCACCCTCCACGGCCTCTTCCAGGCGCAGGCACGGCGCACGCCGGAGGCCACGGCCCTCGTCTGCCGTGGCGCCACGCTGACCTATCGCGAGCTGGATGAGCGCAGCGACGTGCTCGCGCGGCACCTGCGCGCCGAGGGCGTGGGCCGGGACGTGCGCGTCGGCATCTTCATGGAGCGCTCGCTGGAGATGATGGTGGGCGTGCTGGCCACGCACAAGGCGGGCGGCTGCTACGTCCCGCTGGACCCGGCCTATCCGGCGGAGCGGCTCGCCTTCATGGTGGAGGACTCGGGCTGCCACCTGGTGCTGACGCAGGAGCGGCTGCTCGCGCGGGTGCCCCGGTCCGCGCGGCAGGTGCTCGCGGTGGACGCCGCGTGGGAGCGCATCGCCGCCTCCGGGGACGTCCAGACGCCCCCGGCCGGGTCCGACAGCCTCGCCTACGTCATCTACACCTCCGGCAGCACGGGCCGGCCCAAGGGGGTGATGATTGAACACCGCAACTTCGTGAACTTCGGCCTCGGCATGGACGAGCGCCTGGGCACGGAGCGCGGCACGTGGCTCGCCGTCACCAGCCTCAACTTCGACATCTCCGTGCTGGAGCTGCTCTGGACGCTCACCCGGGGCTTCACGGTGGTCATCCACGCCGAGCGGCACGGGGGCGCGCAGGAGGGGAAACATGCCTCGCGCGCCATGGACTTCAGCCTCTTCTACTTCTCCAGCGACGAGGGCGAGCGGCCCGAGGGGCGCTACGACCTGCTGCTGGAGAGCGCGCGCTTCGCGGATGCGAATGGCTTCCGCGCGGTGTGGACGCCGGAGCGGCACTTCCACGCCTTCGGAGGCCTGTTCCCCAACCCGGCCGTGACGTCGGCGGCGCTGGCGGCGGTGACGCGCAACGTGCAGCTGCGCGCGGGCAGCCTCGTGTCGCCGCTGCACCCCACGCTGCGCATCGCCGAGGACTGGGCGGTGGTGGACAACATCTCCCACGGCCGCGTGGGCATCTCGTTCGCGGCGGGCTGGCAGCCCAATGACTTCGCGCTGCGGCCGGAGAGCTTCGCGGACCGCAAGCGCATCATGTTCCAGCAGATTGAAGACGTGCGCAGGCTGTGGCGCGGCGAGACGCTGGAGGCGAAGAGCGGCACGGGCGGAGCGGTGAAGCTGCGCACGTTGCCGCGCCCCGTGCAGAAGGAGCTGCCCACCTGGGTCACCACCGCGGGCAACCCGGAGACGTTCGAGGAGGCCGCGCGCGCGGGCTGCCACGTGCTGACGCACCTGCTCGGCCAGACTCCGGAGGAGGTGGCGCAGAAGATTGCCCTCTACCGCGAGACGTGGCGCAAGGCCGGCCACCCGGGCCAGGGCACCGTGACGCTGATGCTGCACACCTTCGTAGGCGAGTCCGAAGCCGCGGTGAAGGAAGTGGTGCGCGGCCCGATGAAGGGCTACCTCAAGTCCTCGGTGAGCCTCATCAAGGAGGCGGCCTGGAGCTTCCCGGCGTTCAAGGCGCAGACCACGCTGTCCAACGGCAACTTCGGCACGGACAACCTCTCCCCCGAGGAGATGGACGCGCTGCTCGACTTCTCCTTCGAGCGCTACTTCCAGACGTCGGGCCTCTTCGGCAGCGTGGACACCTGCGTCGCCTTCGTCGACAGGCTGAAGGGCATGGACGTGGACGAGGTGGCCTGCCTCGTGGACTTCGGCGTGCCGACGGAGCTGGTGATGAAGCACCTGCCGCTGCTGGCCCAGGTGCTCCAGCGCGCCAACGCCAGCGTGGGCGTGCAGCCGGTGGAGGGCGAGGAGGCGGCTGCTTCCGTGCCCGAGCTGCTGGAGCGCCACCCGGTGACGCACCTGCAGTGCACGCCTTCGCAGGCGGGCATGCTGCTGGCGGAGGAGCGTGGCCGCGCGGGGCTGAAGCGGCTGAAGAAGATGATGGTGGGCGGAGAGGCCTTCCCCGTCCCGCTCGCGCGGCAGCTCTCGGAGGCCGTGTCCGGCGACGTGCTCAACATGTACGGGCCCACGGAGACGACCATCTGGTCCTCGACGTACGCGGTGAAGCCCGGGGGGGACGGGGTGCCCATCGGCACGCCCATCGCCAACACGCAGCTCTACGTGCTGGACGTGCGGCAGCGCCCGCTGCCCATCGGCGCGGTGGGGGAGCTGTACATCGGCGGCGCGGGCGTGGTGCGCGGCTACCACCAGCGGCCGGAGCTGGACCGTGAGCGCTTCGTGCCGGACCCGTTCTCCTCGCGGCCGGGCGCGCGGATGTACCGCACGGGGGACGCGGCGCGCTGGCGGCAGGACGGGGTGGTGGAGTTCATCGGCCGCCTGGACCACCAGGTGAAGGTGCGCGGCTTCCGCATCGAGCTGGGCGAAATCGAGGCCCGGCTCGGCGAGCACCCGGCGGTGCGAGAGACGGTGGTGGTGGTGCGCGAGGACACGCCGGGCGACAAGCGGCTCGTGGCCTACCTCATCGCGAAGCCGGGCGAGCCGACGGCCGCGGACGCGCTGCGCGACTTCCTGCGCGCGCGGCTGCCGGACTACATGGTGCCGCAGGCCTTCGTCACGCTGAGCGCCTTCCCGCAGACGCCGAACAAGAAGGTGGACCGCAAGGCCCTGCCTCCTCCGGAGCAGGCGCAGGCGCGCGGCGTCTTCACCCGGCCGGAGAGCGAGACGGAGACGATGCTCGCCGACATCTGGCAGGAGGTGCTCAAGCTGGACAAGGTGGGCGTGGAGGACAAGTTCGCCGACCTGGGAGGGCACTCGCTGCTGATGGTGCAGGTGCTGGAGAAGCTCAAGTCGCGGGTGGAGCGGCCGCTGACGCTGGTGGACCTGTTCCGCTACCCCACGATTCGCGCGCTCTCCACCTTCCTCTCCGGCGACAGCGGGGAGGGCGAGGCGCTCAAGGAAGTGGCCGCACGCGGTGAGGCCCGGGCGGCGGCTCGCCGTACCATGCAGCAGCGACGCCGGAGGTAGCGCTCACCGGGAGCCACGCCCGGCGCCCGTTGCATCCGGGCGCCCGGCGCGGGCAAGCAAGGTGGAGGGATGGACCGACACCTCGCCCGGACCCACCCGCGCCTGTATGCCGCCCAGGGGCACAGCGCCCTGCTGAGCTCGCGACGCTCGCGTGAGCTACGGCTCGCCGGCCCTTCGCCACCCCACGGCGAGGGCGACGAGCAGTCCCGGCAGGGTGAGCAGGTCGGTGACGTCCACCACGTGGGCGACGGGCGAGACGCCGGGGAGGGGACGGGCCTGCAGGAGCGCGCCGGCCAGGCGCACGGGCCACTGGAGGTAGCCCAGCGCCCACCGCCAGCCGTCCCCCGCGAGCACGGAGACCTTCGTCGCGGAGAAGCACAGCCCTGTCAGCAGGACACACGCCCCCAGCACCGCGCGGGACGGGCGGAAGCCCTGGCCCCTTCGCGCATGGGCCTGCTCCCAGAGTGCCTGGAGCAGCAGGGGGAACATCGCCAGGCCGGCGAGGTCCGACAGCTTTCCCGTCCACCACGATGGCCAGCGCGCCTTCAGCACGTGGTCATTGAGGATGAGCAGCGCCACCGCGCCGAGCACGAGCGGATGCAGCAGCGCGCTGCCGGGGAACGGCGCGAGGGGACGTGGCTCGGCGGTGGGCACTCAGCGCTCCACGATTCGTATCGTGAAGCCCTCTGGCAGGTCCTCCGTGTCTTCGGCGAACGCGCTTGCCATGAGCTTCCAGTCGACCTCGACGCTCCCCGTCCCGACGTCGCCCGTCATCTCGACGTCCACGACCACGTCCCACTCGCACTTCTCATCGAGGTTGCATACCGGGAAACCGAGCGAGTCCGAGTGGACGTTCATCGCGAGGTCTGGCGTCTCGAGGACGACGTGATAGCCCGGGGCGGCGAAGATCTTGTCAGCCAGGGCCACCCGCGCACGGACCGTGGGGCCCTTCGTGGCGGAGGGGTCGGTCGGCTTCCAGGTCGCGTTCAGGTCCGCAGCCATGCTCGCATTGACGAGGTTGGACGCATCCTTCGCGGAGACCTGGACGAGGAAGCGGCGTTGGCTCCTGGGCGTCTCCGCCGTGAGGACGATGGCGGGGCCGGTGTGCTCCGTGGAGATTTCGGGAGAGGTCGGCCCGGACGTGGCCACCGTGCCGATGCAGGCCACGGCCAGGACGAGGGTGGCCGTCAGACGGCGCAACCGGGACGGGGGCGCGGGCACCCGGGAAGACGCATGAAGGGATGGGGACATGACTCGCGAGGGTCTTCGTCCGGACGTCCATGGCCCCGTCCGGAGTGCGGCCACGGCCTGAGCAACCCGTGTGCCACCGATGCCCAGAGGAAGGCGTACGGGGACCCGCGTGGAACCGCGACACCGCTGTCAGGCCGCGACGCGCAAGAAGGTGACGTCGGGCCGGAAGCGGTCCTCCGCGCACGGCATCTGGCCGTGCGTTTCCCCGCGGGCATGGGACCCACACCGAGGTTGCGAGGAGGGGGACGCAAGGCCAGAGTGCCGGCCCCATGAGCAAGTCCTCCGCCGAATTCGACGTCATCGTGTGGGGCGCCACCGGCTTCACCGGACGCCTCGTCGCCGAGTACCTCGCCAAGACGCAGGACTCCCACCGCGCGCGGTGGGCCCTGGCGGGACGCGACCTCAAGCGGCTGGAGGAGGTGCGCCGGGGCCTGGCCTCGCTGGTGCCCTCGTGCTCGGAGTTGCCGCTGCTGGTGGCGGACGCGAAGGACGCGGCGTCGCTGGATGCGCTGGTGACGCGCACGCGCGTGATGTGCACCACCGTGGGGCCGTACGCGAAATACGGCAATGAGCTGGTGGCGGCCTGCACCCGCGCGGGCACGGACTACTGCGACCTGACGGGCGAGGTGCAGTGGATGCGGCGGATGATTGACGAGCACCACGAGCAGGCCCGGGCGAGCGGCGCGCGCATCGTCCACACGTGCGGCTTCGACTCGATTCCGTCGGACCTGGGCACGCTGATGATGCAGGAGCACATGCGCGAGAAGCACGGCGGGCACCTGGGCTCGGTGCGCCTCTACATGGGGCCGATGCGCGGGGGCGCCAGTGGCGGCACGGTGGCCAGCGTGATGCAGGCGATGGAGGAGGTGGCGGTGGACCGCTCGGTGCGGCGCGTGCTCGTCAACCCCCACGCGTTGGATCCGGACCCGCGCCAGCCCCGCAACCCGGCCGAGCGAGACGTGGCGGCGGTTCGCTACAGCGAGGAGGCGGGGCAGTGGACGGGGCCCTTCGTCATGGCCTCGGTGAACACGCGCGTGGTTCGGCGCAGCCATGCGCTGCTCGGCTATCCGTGGGGGCGCGACTTCCTCTACACCGAGGTGGCTGGCTACGGCGCCGGTGTGAAGGGCCTGACGCGGGCCACGAGCATGACGGCGGGCCTGGGCGGCTTCTTCGTCGCGCTCCAGGTCAAGCCGCTGCGCAAGCTGCTGGAGTCGAAGGTGCTGCCCGCGCCGGGGCAGGGGCCCTCCGTGGAGGCGCGCGAGCGGGGCTTCTTCGTGGCGCAGCTGCTGGGCGAGGGGAAGTCGCCGCGCACCGGGCGCGAGGTGAAGCTGAAGGGCAAGGTGGCGGCGAAGGGAGACCCGGGCTACGCGGCCACCGCGCGCATGCTCTCCGAGTCCGCGCTCAGCCTCGCCTTCGATGCGAACCCGACGCAGGGTGGCGTGCTCACCCCGGCCTCGTGCATGGGCATGCGGCTGGTGGAGCGGCTGCGCAAGGCGGGCATGACGTTCGAGGTGCAGGAGCTGGCCGCGTGAGAGGGCCGGGCCGCGTGCTCCCGGTCCGGCGAGGCCGGTAGCTCGCTCGCCGGGCCCGCCCCGGTAGCCCCGGCTTACGGGGGGCCCTGGCAGAACCGGGGTGCTCAGGGGCTATGCTGGGGCCATCATGATCTGCCCAGCCTGTGCGCGGCTCCGCGCCGATGAAGCCGGCGACGCGTGCCAGGAGTGCGGCACCGCGCTCGTCCCGGCCACGGAGCCCCACCTCGAAGCGCTCGTGGAGACGACGGTGCGGCGCCACATCGAGCGCTGGCGCTACGACGGGCTCCTGGATGGCGTGACGGCTGGCCGGCTGGAGGCGTCGCTCGCCGCCCCGAAGGCCGTGGAAGTGCCGAAGCCGCCGGAGCACGTCCCGCCCGAGCCGGTGCCCTCCGCCACCCGCGTGGAGGCCTGGGCGGATGACGTCGCGGACTCGCTGCGTCAGGCGGCGGAATGGCGCCCGGGCTGGGGCGCGGCGCTGGCGCACAACCTGGAGGAGGCCGCGAAGGCGGAGCGCGAGCTGAAGGCCCGGCAGCGCGCGGCGGCCCGGGGGGGCCACGGCTCGCACGGTGACTCCAGCGAGGACGAGCTCGGCTCGGCGCTGGGCTCGGGGCAGGCGCTCTTCGCGCACGGACACACCGGCGGGCTGGGCGGCGGGCTGGAGGCGGTGGTGGCGCTGGACGACGGCGGGCCTTCGAGCACGCCGCGCCTCCACGAGTACATCTGGTGGTTCCTCGGCGCGGTGCTGGTGCTCGGCGGCTCCCTCATGGGCGTGCGCGAGGCGTGGCGGGCGCTGGGCGGGGTGCCCCGGCAGCTCCTCGTCACGGGCGCGCTCTTCGGCTACCACGCGGCCTTCATCGGCCTGGGCGTGTTCCTCTCGCGGCGCTCGCTGTCGGCGGGGCGGGTGCTGGCGGGCATCGGCCTGGCGTTGCTGCCGGTGGTGTTCGTCGCGCTGTCCGCGCTGGTCGCGCTGTCGCCGCTCATCGGCGTGCCCGTCGCGCTCGCTGTCGCGGGCGTCGGGCTCGTTCCATTGAGGGCGGCGGGGCGGCTGCTGCATGGGGTGTCGGCCGCCTCGCTCGCGGTGGCGCTGTGGCCCTCGCTGCTGGCCGGGTTGCCGCTGATGGGCTTCGAGGAGGAGCCCTGGCTGCGCGCGCTCTGTGCGTCGGCCGGAGTGGTGGCCCTGGGGGCGACGGCGTGGCGGGCGCGGGCGGCGAGGCTTGGAAGTGAGTCGCTCGCCAGCGCGGGTGCGGCGCTCTACGGGGCGCTCTGCCTGGCCGTCTTCTGCGTGGCCAGCGCGCCCGGCGGCTTCGACGCGCTGGAGCCGGGCGGCGCGCTGTTCGCGGGCATGACGCTGTGGGCGGTGGCGCTCGCCACGGTGGTGGCGGTGGCGGCGACCTCCGACGCCGTGCGGGACGCGTTTCCCCGCGCGGGCCCGGTGGTGGAAACGCTGGCGCACGCGGTGGTGGCCAGCGGCGCGCTCGCGGGGGCGCTCGGTGCATTCTCCGTGTCGTCGGTGGGGGACTTCCAGGTGGACCTGGGCTCGGCGCTCGCGCCCGCGCTGGCCGCCGGTGTCTTCTTCCTGCTGGAGCCCCGGCGCCGGGCGCTGGTGCATCCGTTCGTCATGGCCGCGATGCTGACGGGCGCGCTGCTCGCGCGCACGCAGGCGCCCGGAGATTCGGCCTGGTGGGCCTTCGGTGTCGCGGCGGTGTCCGCGGGGCTGCTGCCCCTGGCGCGGGTGACGGCGGCCCAGGGGACGCGCATCCGCCTGCTGGCGTGGGGCGTTGTCGGCTCGCTGCTGTCGATGCCCGTCGTCATGGGCGCGGCGTGGGGCTGGAGCCTGGGGAGCCTGTGGCCGCAGGTCCTGACGGGAGTGTTCATCGCGGTGGCGGCCCATGGCGCGGGAGGCTGGCGCTGGCGGGGGCTGCACTACCTGGGCGGCGTGGCCGCGCTGTTCGGCGCGCTCACGTATGTCTCGGGCACGCCCTGGCTCGCCGCGAGCGCGACGAACCTGGCCGTCCTCTCACTGGCGGGAGCGCTCTACGGCCTCGCGGGGCTCGTGCACGGCGCGTGGGCGCACCCCGACGGTCATGCCAATGCGCTGCGGCCCCTGGATGATGTGTCGCTGGCGATGGCCTCGCTCGGCCTGGGGCTGGCCAGCGGCGTCTCGCCGGTGCTGCCCGAGGTGCTGACTCCGTTCCTGGGCGTCTGGGATGGACGGCTGACCTGCGTGCCCACGGCGCTGACGTCCGCGTTGCTGCTGCTGCGCGCGCGGAGGGACGGCAGCCGGCTGGTCTCCTTCCTCGCGGCGTCGGGGCTGTCGCTCACCGTGGCGCAGTTCCTGGGCACCGTTCCCGGCACCGCGTGGGCCGCCCTCGTCTCCGCGTCCGTGGGGCTCGGCTTCGCGACCTTCGCGGCGCTGCGGCGTCCCGTTCCGGCCGCTCCCCTGGATGGGACGCCAGTGCCCCGAATCCAGGGCCGCAAGCTGCTGGGCTTCCTCTCCCTGCCGTTCGGCGCGCGGGGGCTGAGCCTCTTCACGGATGGGTTCGCCGCCGCCGTGTTCGTGCAGGGCGCGGTCACCACGCTCGCGCTCGTCAACTGGCTCTCCACGCCGGGCGACGTGGATCGACCCCAGGTGCTGCTCGCGGGTGGGTTGCTCACGCTCACCGCGCTGGTGGCCTTCGTCTCGCGCGGCTTCGTGACGTGGCGCCTGCGCGGCTCGGTCTTCACGCTGGCGGCGGTCGGAGGCTTCATCGCGCTCACGGCTGTCATCAACCGGGCGGGCCGGCCGCTTCCTCCCGACGTGTCCGCGTGGCGCCTGCCGCTCATCGGCATCGCGCTGTGGGGGCTCGCGCTGGCGACGCGGCGCTTCGGGCCCGCGCTCGGGCGGCTGCTGGAGAACCCGTCGCACGGCCGCGAGTACCACGCCGTGCCCCATCTGGGCGTGGCCGCGCTGGTGCTGGTCCTCATCAAGAGCGCCGTGGCCGTCGGCCTGCCGGACCCCTCGCGCGCGCTCGGCGTGGTGCCGCCGCTGCTGCTGCTGGGAGCGGCGCTGCTTTCGCTGCTGCTGGCCTTCTCCTTCCGCGCGGTGCCCATCGCGCACCTGGGTTTCCTGCTCGGGGTGCCCGGCGCCGCGCTGCTGGCCGCGCGGCAGGACCTGCTCGGGCCGTCGCTGGTGGCGCTGCTTCCTCCCGACGGGCAGTGGGTGCACGCCGCGGCGGCGCTCGCGTCCGCCACGGCGCTGGACTGGCTCCAGCCCGAGGCATGGCTCGCGCCGGGGGACACCCTCTTCCTGCTCTGGCAGCGCGCGTTCGCGGGCATCGCCGCAGCCGGGCTCGTGTACGCCGCGGCGGTGTTCGGGGTGCGCCATGAGCCCCTGCGCAGGGCCCTGCGCAGTTGGTCCGTCGTTGCCGTGGGGCTCGTCTGCGCCGCCGCGTTCTTCCAGCCGGGGCTGACGGCGGCCGGGCTCGCCTTCGCCACGGGCGCGGTCCTCTTCGCCGGTGGGGCTCGCGGGCAGGGGCGGAGCGTCCTCGGGGTCGGCATCTTCCTGCTCGTGCACGCAACCGCGCACCTCGTGCCCATCATGGAGGCGTGGCCGGGACCCGTGCTCGCGCTGGTGGGACTGGCGATAGTGGTGCTCGCCCCCTGGGTGTCGAGGCGGCGGGGCGTGGACCCGAGCGTGACGCGCGTGCGCTCGCACCAGGCGGCGCTGGGCTACCTCGTGTTCGGGATGGTGTACGCGCTGGCGGTGAGGGGCGAGACGTCACCTGTGCTGGCGGTGCCCACCCTGCTGTGGAGGATGTTGCTGGGGCTGGGCGGCTCGTGGATGGACTCCTTCGCGGTGCCCGTGACGCTGGTCCTCTTCGCCACCGCGCTGCTCGTGGCGGCGTTCCAGTGGAAGGGGGCCTTCGCCGGGTTCGTCGCCTGGGTGGCGTCCTCCGTGGGGGGCAGCGCCGTCGTCACCGGGCTCATGGCCACCTTCGTCATCCTCGCGCGCTTCGGTGGAATGGGGGTGCTGGGGTACGGGACGCTCTTCACGAACTACGGCGCGGCGCTCGCGCTGGCCATCGCGGGGAGTGCCCTGGCGCTGCACCTGGCCCGGTGGGTGACGCAGCGGAGCCGGGAGGACGTGTCCGACGGCCTGGGGTGGGGACGTGACGGGTGGCTGGTGGCGGGCGGCGGGCTGCTCGCCCTCGTCGCCGCGAATGGCCGCGCCTCCGAGGAGGTGCTGCCGCTGGCCGTCGCCGCCATCGGCCTGTCGGTCCTCGTGTCGCTGCATGCCGCGTGGCGCGAGCACACGGGCCGACACGTGTACTTCGTGCAGGTGGCGGTGGTGGGGGTCTACGCGCTGGTGCGGAGCCTGTACGCGGACGGCCTGCGGCCCGAGCACGACGCGCTCTTCGCGCTGGCGCTGGGCTTCGTGCTGGTGGGAGTGACGGTGCTCGCGCGGCGGGCGGGCGTGCGCCCGGTGGAGGCGGCGACGCGGCGCTTCGCGGCGCTGCTGCCCATCGGTGTGGCGCTGGTGCTGCCCGGGGATGCGACGCAGGAGGCGGCGCTGCTCGCGGGCGGCTCGGGTGCGCTCTACGCGGCGCTGGGCGCGGTGGAGCGCAGCCGGATGTTCGGCGCCTTCGCGGCGGCAGCCTGCAACCTGGCGCTGCTCATCGCGGCGCTCGCGTACGGCCTGGAGGGGTTGGAGGTGTACCTGGCGCCGCTCGGGTTGATGCTGTTGATGCTGAGCCAGTTGTTCACGTCGAGCCTGCCGCAGGCGGCCCGCAACGCGGTGCGCATCGTGGGCGGACTGCTGCTGTACGTGCCCGCGGCGGCGAAGCTGGCGATGCGGGTGGGTGAGTCGGCGGACGGGACGTATGCGCTCGTCTTCGGCGGCGTCTGCCTGCTGGGCGTGGCGGTGGGGATGGTGCTGCAGATTCGCGCCTACCTCGCGCTGGGCACGCTCTTCCTTACGCTGGACGTGGCGGCCAACCTGCTCGACGCGGGCTTGCGGGACCACCGCATCGGCTTCCTGGTGATGACGCTCACCGGGCTCACCATCGTCAGCGCGCGGGTGCTGGCCACCCTGAAGCGCCAGGAGTGGGAGCTCATGGTGCGGCGTGTGCGCGTGCAGCTCCGGGGCTGGGATTGAGCTGACAGTCCGAGGTCGTCAGGCATCGACGGGCCCGGCGTCCATGCCGGCCAAGACCCCGCCTTTCGCGTGGGTCCTGCCTGTCGGTGCCCATGCGACGCCCGTCCGAAGAGCACATCTCCGACCTCAAGCGCATCCTGCTGCGGCTGGGTCTGCTCGACGGGCAGCTGGTGTGGTGCGTGGACGGGCCGCGGCTCACGTGGCTCCAGCACGTGCACGACCCGCTCGTGCTGCTCGACGAAATCGAACGGCACGGGCGCCCCACGGTGGCGGGGCTCCAGCGCGCCGCGCGGATGGTCCGCCCACCGTATGCGGTCGACGTCCGTTGGCTCGGCGCCGCGCAGCGGGACCTCAAGGCGCTCCGCCAGCATCCCTCCGCGCTCAGGCTCATCGCCGAGGCGCCCCGCGTCTTCCGGCGCCATGGCACCGTGGACGCGGCGTGGGTCGATGCACGGCAGCACGCGTTGGACGCGCTCTCACGGCAGCTCGCGGCCGCGCCCACGGAGGGGACGGCGAGCCTGCATGCCCTGGTCGAAGCCGTCCACGGGCCCGGTGCCGCAAGGGCCCTGGAGCGAAGCGAGACCCGGAGCCGCCAGCATGGCCGCTTCCGCAGGGCCGAGGGGCGACGGCGCATCGCCGCGCTCGTAGCGCGCCTCTCCCCGGACCCTCGCTTCGAGCGGCGCGACGCGTGCGAGATTCCCGACGAGGTCCTCGACGGCTTTGCCAGGGAGGTGCTGCATGCCGACCGCGCGAGAGGCCGTCCCTTCGAGCGGCGCCTGAGGCGCACCGTGCAGGCGATGATGGCGTGGCCCGCGCCGCCTCCCGACACGGAGCAGGACACGTCTTCGGAGCCGCTCCCCCAGTCCCTCGGGGATGCGGTGCGGGCGGCGGGGGAGGAAGCCCTCGAGGCGCAGCGCTCCTCCACGGACGCAAAGTCGCTGGAGCGGCTGGGACGCGCGCTGGGAGTCCTCGGGCTGATGTTCCGGCCAGAGGCGGACGTCCTCCTCACTCCCTCCGACGTCGCGCTCGTCCTGCGGAGCACGGAGAAGCTCCGTGAGGGCCTCGCGGGGCAGCGGCTCGGTGTAGCGCAGGTGCTGACGTTGCTGCGTCTCGAAAGGAGCCGGGGCGACAGCTCGCGCGACCTCCTGGCCCCGCTCGGAGCGCTCGTGGCGCGGGGACTCGAGCTCCCCCTCGTCTCCGAGCTGGTCCGGAGCAAGCTCACGAGCGGTCTCACCGAGCTGGTGGACGACGTGGAGGCGGCGCGCATCTGGGGGCGGTGGGCGCTGCGACTCGCACCCGTGCTGAAGAAGCCGGGGCAGGAGCTGGCCCAGATGGCGTCCGCCTTCCAAGGTATCGCCCGGAGCCGCAAGGTGGGGCTCTCGCTCCTCGGGCGGTGCCTGCTCACCCAGCAGTCCACGACGAATCCCCAGACCCTCCTCACGTGGCTCGACGCGACGCTCGGCCTGGTGCGCTCCGCGCCGGAGCAGGCGCGCACCCTCCATGCGGACCTGCAGGGCACCGCGCCCGGCCTCGGGCGCAGCCTCTTCCCGGAGTTCGCCGCCTGGCTCGGAGATGACGCCCTGCTGGACCGCTACTGCTACCTGCGTCGGCTCGCGGGCGAACCGCCGGGCTTGCCGCGGGCGCTGCTTCGCGACTTCGCCCATGCCACGAAGCGCCAGCGCGAGCGCAAGCACCTGTCGGCGAGAGAGGGCCTCACGGAGGCCCAGTTGCGCCGGCTGGAGCGCCTGGAGCAGCGGCCCCAGGGGGAGGGCGCGCCGCCCTCGCCGGAGTGGACGCTGCGGCGCCTGCGGGAGCGGATGGAGGTGGTACTGGCCCGCGCTTTCGAGGTCCGCCTCGACGCCGCGCTCGACGCCGTGCTGCGCGCCGGCTGGGGCATCTGCCTGCCCGCGCTGACGCCCGAGTGGCGCGACGCGGTGCGCCTCCGTCTTTCGACGGAGGTCAACGAGGAGCTGCTTGGCAGGCTGCTGCGCCACGCGGCGGCCCATCCGGGACAGCCCCTCGCGCGCGCCATGCCCGCCAACACCGCGTGGCTCAAACGCGCGGCGAAGCGGATGGACGTGGAGGCCTGGCTCGCTCCCCGCACCACCGTGGTGCGCTTGCAGGGCCGCCGGTACGTGCTCGCCGTGGAGCAGGATCCGCTCCAGGTGTTGCGGATGGGCGTTCCGTTCAACACGTGCCTGTCCATCGAGAAGAGTGGGGCGGGGAGCGCCGCCACCGTGGTCAACGCCCTGGACGCGAACAAGCACGTCCTCTACCTGCGCGACGAGGCCGGGCACATCGTCGCGCGCAAGCTCGTCGCCGTCTCCCGGGACTGGGAGCTGCTTGGCTACCGGCTCTATGTCGCGCTGGAGCGCGAGCTCCGGCCGGACGTCGAGCGCGCCTTCCACGCCTTCTGCGTGGAGCTGGCCGCCTGCGCGCGGCTGGCCCTGGCGACCTCCGGTGAGCCGGAGACCCTCCATTCCGGCTACTGGTACGACGACGGCACCGTTCCCTTCCAGGTCTCGGACGCGGCCGGCCCGGCCGAGGAGGCCGTGGCGGCGTACTGTCGGCACCTGGAGAGGCCCGTCGTTGCGTCCGACCTGCTCAGGTACGAGGCCGAGGCGTGGTTTGCCCGCCATCGCGAGGACGTCGGGGCGACGCTGGCCGCCCTGGGCCGCAACCTCGGCGGAGAGGTGGAACTGGAGGCCGCGCACTGGCTCGTCGAGCGCCTGGGTGAGGCGGAGTGTCTCCAGCTCTCGAAGTTCCATCCGACCCTGGGGTTCGCGCTCCTCCGCCGCGCCTTCACGCCGGACGCCGAGGGAATGCTCGCGGTGCTGGGCCGCTTCCCGCGGGTGAGCGACTCGCTCTGGGAAGCGGCGAAGGCGCTCCTCGACCTCGCGAGCCCCTCAGGGGCGGCGGCGCGGATGCTCGTGGACGTGGCGCGGCGCGAGTCGGAGCGCTCGGAGCGCTTCAGCGACCACGGCATCGGGCATGGGACGATGTACGTGCTGCCGCCCTTGCTGGCGAAGCTGGACGTGGCCACGGGGCTCGAGCTGTGCGAGCGGGTCGCCCCACTCTGGGAACAGGTCGCCAGGGCCGGGGCTCCCTACTGCGAGGACTGTCGCGACCGGACCTGGAACCGCGTGCTCGCGTCCTGCGTCCGTGCCTATGCGCGGCGGCCGGAACCCGCCGTGGTGGTTCGCTGCCTCGCGGACCCTCGCCGGCATGCCGCCGCGCACCGGGTGGCACTGCATCTGGCCGCGCGCTTCCCGTTTCCCCGGGGCCTGGGGCTCCCCGCCCCGGCACCCCGGGGGCTCACCTGGCTCGAAGGCGCGCCCATCGGCTGTCCACCGGCCCTTCGAGTGTTGCGGAAGCGCGGTGCGAGGAGTCGTGAGCTCGCCGCCCATCCGGACATGCGCGCCGCGCTGTTGAGGCAGTCCGGGCCGGGCGCGCCGCTTTCTCCCGGTGCGCTTCCGGTGCCCGCCGTCGCGCCGGCAGTGGACTCCACGCCGTTGCGTGATGCACTCCACGGGCTCGATGAGGGCACCCGCCCCGGAGTCCCGGTGGACGGGGAGGCGCTGGAGTCGTGCATCGACGTGCTGGCCCGGGAGAAGACGCCCCTGGAGTGCTGGGTGGCGGTGCTGGAGCAGCTCCTGGAACGGGGGGCCCCGGACGCGCTGGTCTCACGGGCCACGAAGGCCGCCTTCCCCGACGCGAGGTCATTTCCGCCGGATGAGACGGAGGTGCTCATGCTCAGGCTCGCCGGGCTGCCCCAGACGCGCCGCGCCGTCGTGGCACTCCTGTCCCAGCTCGACCCCAGTGCCTGGCCGGGCTGTCACGCGCGCCTCCAGCTGGAGGCCCGGGCACGCGGATGGGACGCTGGCGCATTCCTGGACGAGGTCTGCGCGGGCTGGGTCCGGCGTTTCCGGGGCACGGAGATCCTCTTCTTGCCGCACTGGATTCCCGCCGGATTGGTTGACGGGCTGGAGCGGGCGGCCCTCGCCCAGGGGCCGTTCAGCTCCCTGCGGCTCTTCAATGAGCTCCCCTCGCATGGGCTGGCGTCGAGATTCCTGGACCGCATGCTCGCCGCACTCCCGAGGAAGGCCCTCCAGGAGGAGCTGGCCGTCAGCGCCCGTCCCGAGGACGACCTCGAGCCGAGGCGCAAATGGCTGGAGGCCGCGCTGGGGGCGTCCGCGTGCGGCGCCGTGCTTGCGACGGAGCCGACGCCCCGCGGCAGCGGGAGTATCGCGGACCACCCTGACATTCTCGTGCGGTGAGAACAGCAAGGTGCATTGACCATGCAATTGCAGATGTGAGACATAGGGCGCGCCTTGGGGACGGCTTGTTTTATTCCGTCTTCATCAGGGGGAGGCCTGTCCATGCACGTTGGGGTCGTGAGGGCCGCGCTGCGCGCGAGCCGTTTCCGTTTCGCGGTGCTGGCGCTGTTGTGCTCGTCGGTGGCCCACGCGGGGCCCGGGCTGGACTGGCTGGTTGCGCAGCAGGATGTGGACGGCAGCTATGGCTCGAGCGCGGACTCGCTCGCCACGCGCCCGCAGGCCACGGCCGAGGTGCTGCGCGCGCAGCTCGCCCTGGACCAGGAGTTGTCGCTGAGCTTCGAGCCGGCGCTCACCTGGCTCAACGCGCACCCTGAAATCAATACCGAGTTCCTCGCGCGCAAGGTCACCGTCAACGCCCTGGCGGGGCGCATGGCGACGGTGTTCGCCACGCGGCTGCTCACGCACCAGAACGCGGACGGCGGCTTCGGCCACCGGCCGGGGTTCGACTCCAGCATCACGGACACCGTGCTCGCGGTGGAGGCGCTGGGGGCGGCCAACTACGGCTCCATGCCGCAGGTGGGCCGGGCGGTGGCATTCCTCCTGGCGCGTCAGCAGGGCAACGGCGGCTGGGCGGAGGGGGCGAACGACGCCTCGGTGTCGCTGAGCGCGGTGGGCCTGCGCGCCCTGTGGCCGTACCGCTCGACGTGGCAGGGCGTGGCGGCGGCGCTCACGCGCGCGCAGGGCTTCCTGGCCTCCCGCACCGAGGCGGATGCGCTCTGGGGCGAGGACTTCGTGAGCGCGCAGGTGCTGCTGGCCCTGGTGCCCGCGGCCACGGATTTGTCCGGGCTGACGGCCAGCGCCACCGCGCTCCAGGCCCGCCAGCTCCCCGACGACAGCTGGGCTCGTGACACGTACACCACCGCCCTGGTGCTCCAGGCGCTGCGCGCGTACGAGGCGCGGAGCAGCGGCGGGACGCCCGCGCCCACCGGCTCGGTCTCCGGCTACGTGGTGCGCGCGAACAGCACCGAGCCCATCGCCGGCGCCACCGTCAGCGTGAATGAGTCGTCCGAGCACGCGGTGCTCACCAACTCGGAAGGGTACTTCGTCATCCCCGGCCTGCCCGCCGGTGGCTACACGCTCACCGCCAGCCGGGCCGGCTTCACGTCGGCCAGCGTGGCCGTGGGCGTCCAGGCGAACCAGGTCACCCTCGCGGGCCGGCTGGTGCTGGACGTGTCCGCGCAGACGGGCCTCGTGCGGGGCCGGGTGCTGGACTCCACCACGGCGCAGGCGCTCGCCTCCGTCCAGGTGAGCTTGGAAGGCACGGCGCAGCGCTCGGTGCTGACCAACAACGCGGGTGACTTCGACTTCGGCGCGCTGGCGCCGGGCCTCTACGCCATCCGCTTCCAGAAGGCGGGGTACCGCACCCTCTCCGGCACCCTGACGGTGACGGCGGGGGAGACGGTGTCCACGCAGCTGGGCATGACGCCGGAGAGCACGCCCGTCGATGACTCGGACGGCCTCGTGTCGGGCCGCGTGGTGGATGGGAAGACGGGCCAGCCGCTCGCAGGCGCCGTCATCGCGCTGGGCTCCGGCCTGAGCGCCACCACCGCCGCGGACGGCACCTTCAGCATCGCCTCCGTGCCGCGCGGCAGCTACTCGGGCACGGTGGGCGCCGCCGGCTACCAGGGGCTGAACTTCAGCCTGATGTTCGGGCCGGGCTGCATTGGCGACATGGGCACGCTGACGCTGTTCCCCGAGGCCGCCACGCCGTCGCCCACCCACCTCACGCTGCGCGGCACGGTGTCCGACGGCGTCAATGGCGCGCCCGTGAGCAACGCCACCGTCCAGTTGGTGGAGACGGGGGCGAGCAGCACCACGGCCACGGACGGGCGCTTCGTGCTGTCCGGCATCACCCTCAAGGACTTCAGCCTCGCGGTGAGCGCCGCGGGCTACGCGCCGGCCAGCTACACGATGAAGGTGGGCGCGTTCGGCGAGGCCGTGGTGGAGCTCAAGCTCTCCCCGCCCGGCAGCAGCGGCACCACGAGCAACCTCTCCGGCCTGGTGGCGGACGCCGACACGGGGGCGCCCCTGGCCGGCGCCCAGGTCTCCGTCGAGGGCACGGAGTTGTCCGTCACCACCGGCGCGGACGGCAGCTACACCCTGGCGGGCATCGAGTCGCTGGAGCCCACCGTGAAGGTGTCCGCGGTGGGGTACGGCGCGCAGGCGCACGGCATCAAGCTGTCGTCGCATGGCAGCTATGTCTTCAGCCCGGCGCTGGTGCCGGTGGCGGGGGACAGCTTCCAGATTGTCGCCCTGGACGCCACGCAGCCGGAGGCGGGCGCGGATGGAACGGTGTCCTTCACCGCCCGCATCGCCAGCCTGCTGGACGCGCCGAAGTCCGCGCTGGTGCTGGGCGAAATCCAGGACGCGTCTGGCACGGGCGTGGCGGTGGTCCGTCCCTTCATCGAGGGCACCACCACGCCGGGCAGCGAGTTCTCGTTCGCCGCGGACGAGGTGAAGACGCTCACCATCCCCTGGAGCACGGCGCAGTTCTCGCCGGGCGTGTACCGGCTGGTGCTGCGCGTGGTGGAGCCCGGCACCGTCAGCCGCGCCCTGCCCACGGGCGAGGTCCTCGCGGAGAACAGCGCCGCCGCGCGCGTGAAGGCCACGCAGGCCATCAGCGGCGCGATGAACATCAACCCCCCGCTCACCCAGGCGGGCCTGCCCACGCCGGTGTCCTTCACGGTGCTGGTGCGCAACGCGGGCAACGTGCCGCTGGCGGCGGGGGCGTATGTGCTCACCGTCGTGCACCCGGACTCGGGCGAGACGCTGTTCACCGCGCAGGCGAACGCGGGTGCCCTCGAGGTGGGGGAGCTGGCCACGGTGTTCCTGGGCACGTGGACGCCGCTGCAGGCCGGCAACCTCCAGGTGCGCGTGCGGCCGGTGGCGGCGGGCGTGGCCGGTGAGGTGACGGACCGTCTGTACGTGGGCGACAAGGCGACGGGCAGCTTCACGGTGAGCCGCACGGTGGTGCCCGAGGGCACGCAGACGGTGCGCGGCAAGGTCGCCATGCAGGGCGTGGACACCGCCCAGGGCGGCAGCACGGACCCGCTGTTCGCCTTCGTGAAGGAGTCCGTCCGCCGCGGTGGCGCCTTCACGGCGCCGGAGGCGGTGAGCTGGCACCAGGTGAACCGGTGCCTGGGCTGCCACATCCAGACGCAGAGCCTGCTCGGCCTCTCCAACTCCTTCGACAAGGCGCCGGTGGACCGCAAGGCCACGACGTACCTCTACAACACCCTCTCCAGCAGCCAGTGGTCGGACGGCGCGCTGCGCATCTCCCACCCGGAGTTCCAGCGCACGCAGACCACCCTGGGCCTGTGGTCGCTCTCCGCCTGGCCGGACATCGCCGGCACCTTCCGCACCAAGCTGAACGCGGCGAAGTACCTCCAGGCGCGGCGCTACACCAGCGGTGACCAGACGTGGTGGTCCCCGGACTACGCCACGGCCTGGTGGAACACGGACGTGAGCCACACCGCGCTGACGGTGAAGGGCTTCGCCAACGTCCTCAAGGACGCGACGCGGCCCGAAATCGCCGACGTGAAGGACTACTCGCTCGCCACGGTGGGCGCGGCGGGCAGCATGAACAGCTCGGAGGACCTGGCGGCCGCGCCGGACGGCACCCTCTACGTGCTGCGCAACTTCGGCGCCATCGACCGGCTGGACCGCGCCACGGCCGCGGCGACTCGCGTCGTGTCGAACCTGCCACAGCCGACGTACGGCCTGGCCGTCGCCGCGGATGGCACCTTCTTCGTCGCCCGGCCCTCCAACCCCACCGTCGTCATCATCCGGCCGGACGGGACGCGGCAGGACGTGAATGCCGGGGGCTACCTCATCGACGGCGCCCTGGGGCCTGACGGCTGGTTCTACTCGGCGGACTACTACAGCCACCGCGTGCTGCGCGTGTCCCCCTCGGGGCAGGTGGAGACGTTCGTCAGCGGGGGGCTGCTCTACTACCCGTACGGCGTGGAGTTCGACGCGGACGGCAACCTGCTGGTGTCCAACCAGTGGGGCTACAACATCGTCAAGGTGGCGCCGGACCGCACCGTGTCCATGTTCGCGGACGGCCTCGCGTACCCGCCGCACCGGATGACGCGCGCGGCGGACGGCAGCCTGTACGTGCTGGTGTCGCAGTCCTACTCGGAGGGCATGCTCCGGGTGCGCCCGGATGGCAGCGCCGAGCGCATCTTCGAGGTCGGCTACCTGCGCGCCGTCGCGGCGGCGGGGGACCAGGTGTTCGCCACCTCCGCGTGGGACAACACGCTGAAGGAGGTGAAGCGCGTGCCGCTGGACACCTCCGCGCTGGCGGGCCTGCGCGCGGAGCTTCCCCGCGCGGTGCGCTACCTGCTCGCGAGCCACCAGGACAACAACTGGGACAACACCGTGCAGGCGATGCGGCTGCTGGGGCTGGCCGAGGCCCGGCCCTACGTGGACGACAGCGTGCTCAAGGCCCGCATCGACACGGCCCTCACCTACGTGGCGGGCGTCCTGCGCGCCCGCCAGCTCGCCGACGGCGGCTGGGGCCGCTACGTGGGCTATGGCAGTGACCCGCTGATTACCGCCATGGTGGGCATCGCGCTGGAGTACACGGAGCCGTCGCCCACGGACCCGCAGATTCGCAAGGCCATCCAGTACCTGCTGGCCACGCAGCGCGCGGACGGCTCCTGGGACAACTACAACAACGGCCTGACCACCCGGCTGGCGTCCACCAGCTTCGTCATGGTCTTCATGCCCAAGGCGCTGGAGCGGCTGGGCGGCATCGACGTGGACCTGAGCGTGGAGCTGCCGGGCAACGTGACGCTGTCCAACCCGACGCTCGCGCCCACCACGGCGCAGCCGGGCCCGGGTGGCGGGACGGCGTACACCTGGCGGCTGCTGGGCGTGACGGGCGCGGGTCGCGAGGTGGAGTTCGACCTGGCGCTGCACGACATGGCGCTGGACGAGCAGCGCTCGGTGGCGACGCGTGCCTTCCTGGAGTTCGACAACTCGTTCCTGGAGGAGAAGGTCCAGGTGCCGCTGGAGGTGCCCGTGGTGCGGGCCGCCAGTGGCATGACGCTGGCGGTGGCGACGGATGCGCTGACGTATCCCGCGGCCGCGCCGGTCGCCATCCAGAGCACGGTGACGAACACCGGGCCCACGCCCGCCACGGGCCAGGTGGTGCTGGCCATCCACGCGGTGGGGAGCCCGGAGCCACTGGTGGAGCTGCCGCCGCTGCCGGTGGACCCGCTGTCACCGGGCGCTTCGCGCACGCTGCCCGCGGGCTGGAACACCGGCTCCACCCTGGCCGGGGAGTACGAGGTGCGGGCCCGGCTGCTGGATGCCTTCGGCCGGGTGCTCGCCCGGGGCGTGGCGCCGCTGCGCATCAGCGCGCCCTCGGCCACCGCCACCACGGCCGTCACCACGGACAAGGCGGTGTATGGCGCCTGGGACGCGGTTCGCATCACCGGACGCGTGGGCAACGCCGCGTCCAACGCGCTGCTCGCGCCCTCGAAGGCGGAGCTGACGGTGCGCGCGCCGGGCGGCGCCACGCTGCTCACCGCCACGCGCGACGTGCGCCAGCTCATGCCCGGCGCGCTGTTGGATTTGCCATTCCCGCTCTCCCTGGCCGACGCGGCCAGCGGCACGTACCCCGTCACCCTGGTGCTCCGTGACGCGCTGTCGCGGGCCATCCTGAGCACGAGCACCACCACCTTCCAGGTGGAGCGCCGCGTGCTGGCGGGCGTGTCGGGCTCCGTGAGCGTGGCGCTGCCCAAGGTGTACGTGGGCGACTCCAACACCTGCACGGACACGGCTCGGAGCGCCTCCGGCGAAGCGGTGCCCGGCGTCGTGCTGGTGCGCCAGCTGGTGGACGTGGTCGCGGGTACGGTGCTGAGCGAGGTGCGGGAGACGGTGGACCTGTCGGCCGGTGCGCCCCACGTGCGCTCGCGCGGCATCTCCACGCAAGGCCTGTCGACGGGCGACTATGCCTGCGTCCTCCGTGCGGAGCTGCCCGGTGAGTCGCGTGCCCTGGGCTTCGCGAGCTTCCAGGTGGAGACGCCTCCCATCCGGTTCAGCGCGCAGCTGAGCCAGGGCGGCCGGGGCCGGCTGCTCGTGCTGCTGGATGCACCCGTCGAGGCCAGTGGTCATGACAATGACCCGAACGGGCCCACCAGCGCGCCGGGGCTCGTTGCCCAGAAGGCGTTCCTGAGGGCGCTGTTGGACGGCGCCGGCTGGTCCTACGACATCGTCGAGTGGCAGAAGACCTTCGCCGTGCAGCTGCGCACCGGTGGCTACGGCGCCTACGTGCTGCTCACGGAGTTCTTCACGCTGGACCCGCTCATCCAGAAGGAGCTGCGCGAGGCGGTGTTCCGCGGAGAGGGCCTCCTGGTGGCGGGTGACTACGACTCGCGTCACAAGACGGTGCACGACGCCCTGGGCGTCCGCTACGTGAGCAAGGTCAGCGGAGCCTCGCACGTGGTGCTGGACGCCCCCGGCTTCCCGCTGCTGAGCGGCGAGCTGGCGGTGCTCGCGGGCGAGAAGCCGCTGCTCATCGAGCGGCGCGGCGCGCAGAGCCTGGGCACCTTCCGCCTGGCGAGCAACCTACCCGAGCCGGCCACGCCGCTGGACGCGGTGACGCTGAATGCGTACGGCCTGGGCGAGTCCGGCTTCGCGGGCATGGACCTGTTGGCCATCGCCACCCGCGACGGGCAGACGGGCCTGGCCGCGGACGTCCTCCGCGCACTGCTGGAGCGCGTGCACCCGATGCCGCCGCCCACGGGTGGGCGTGCGGTGGTGCCGGTGCAGCTGGACGTGGAGAACCTCGGCATGGCGGTCCCCATCACCGCCACGGTGGCGATGCCTCCCGGCGTGGAGTTGGTGGACGCGGGGACGGGACAGGTCGTGGACGGACAGCTCACCTTCTCCTTCCCGCTGGAGGTGGGGGGGACGAAGCAGGTGCGGTTCTGGGTGCGGCTGCCGAGGGCGCCGGAGCCGGTGGACTTCACCGCGGTGGTGAAGGGCGGGCCCACGGGCTCGGTGTCGATGAACGCCACGCTCCGCGTGCACGTCACGGCCCCGGACACGCTCACGAGCATCCAGGCGAAGCTGCTGGCGCTGGCGAAGGCGGGCCATCCGAAGGCCACCGCGCTGAAGTCCGCCGCCAACTACGTCGGACAGGCCGCCGCGGACGCGGCGGAGTGGCCGGCCCTCGCCTGCGAGTCCGCGCTCAAGGCGTCGGACGCGCTGCTGGGCATCACGGACCCGTCGGTCACCGAGCTGCGCGTGGCGCTCGGCGTCTGGCTGCGGCAGGCGACGCAGGACCTGCCGCCGCCTTTCTGAGCCGGTTTCGTCGCCACTTCGAACCACAGGCCAAGTTCTTCATGGATTGATGTCCCCTTCGGGGGACATGCGGGGGCAGGAATCCGTCATGCAGGCACCTCTTGAAGCAGCGCCCCACCGTCCCAACGGGTGGATGCAGGGCATCTCGGCAGCGGTAACGGTGGCGATGGTCGTCCTCTCGCTGCAGCCCATGGCCGCGGCGGCACAGCCGGCCATGCGACTGGCGGCGGCGCGGGCGCAGCGCCTGGCCCACGGCGCCGTGCCGTCGGGCCCGGCCGTTCCGGTGCCCTTCCTGTCGCCCCTCGCGTCCCCGGGCGCGGGGGCCAACCGGTGCGAGGTCGACGCGCTGAAGCGGCCCGCGCCCACGGCGGAAGAGCAATACGGCCAGCGGCTCGTCGCGGTGGCGGAGCGCGCGAAGCAGGCGCGGCCCGTGGCTCGCGGCGCGCGGCCGGGAGCGCAGGACGTGAAGGCACTGCGCACGCAGCTGGCGGAGGCGGCCGCGTCGGGGGCGGCGGTGGAGTCCTCGTTCCAGGCCGCCGAGCGGGAGCTGAAGGCGCAGAAGCTGCCGCCCGTGGTGCTGGAGCGGCACCGGGCGGCGCTGAAGCAGGCGCGGGCCCGGCAGGCGCAGCTCCAGCAGTTGTCGGCGCGGCTGGCCCGCGCGGATGACGCGAACCAACCGGCGGAGCGCGCCGCGGCGGTGGAGCAGGTGGCCGCCTTCTTCGAGAAGAACCCGCAGGGCCGCACGCATCAGCGGGCCCGGCTGGACAAGCTGCCCTTCCGTGCGCCCGACGCGACGGTGCGCGAGCCGGCCACCACCCCCGAGGCCTTCCCCGCGTCGCTGGTCGGGACGGAGGACGCGGGGCGCCGCGCGGCGGGCGCTCGCGGCAGGTCGGCGGGTGCCGACGCCCAGGCCTCGCTGGCGGTGCCGGTGCCCCCGGAGGCGCTGGCGGCGACGGAGGACGTGCAGCTCACCCAGCCCATCCGCGACCTCGCGGCCAGCCTGAACAACAACCCGGTGGAGATCTACAACTGGGTCCGCAACAACATCCAGTGGGTGCCCAGCTACGGCTCGCTCCAGGGCAGCGACCTGACGCTGCTGAACCGGCGGGGCAATGCCTTCGACACGTCGAGCCTGCTGATTGCCCTGTACCGAGCCGCCGGCATCCCCGCGCGCTACGTCTACGGCACCGTCGAGGTGCCGGCCAGCCAGGTGATGAACTGGGTGGGCGGCGTCACGCGGCTGGAGGCGGCGCAGCAGCTCATGGGGCAGGGTGGCATCCCCAGCGTCGCGCTGGCCCAGGGCGGCGCCATCCGGAGCATCCGGATGGAGCACGTGTGGGTGGAGGCGCTGGTGGACTTCGAGCCCTCGCGCGGCGCCATCAACAAGGAGCCGGACTCCTGGGTGGCGATGGATGCGTCCTTCAAGCAGTACACGTTCACCGCGCCGGTGGACCTGAAGGCGGCGGTCCCCGTGGGAGTGGACGCGGCGGCGGCGCAAATCATGGCGACGGCGACGGAGGACCTGCAGACGGGCTCCTTCACCGGCCTGGACCAGGCCGCGTATGACGCGTGGACGCTGAAGATGCGCGCGGACATCGAGTTCCAGTTCGGCACCCAGCGCAGCGTGTCCGAGTTCACCGGCGCGCGCGCCATCATCCCCGAGACGGGCAGCGTGCTGGCGGGGGCGCTCCCCAACAGGGTGGTGGCCCGCACGAACAGCTTCACCCGGCTGCCGGACAGCCTGCGCCACCGCGTGGAGCTCACGCTGTACGCGTCCGCGTTCGACCGGGCCGTGGGGGAGTCCTCGCTCACCTGGACGGTGGACCTGCCCTCGCTGGCGGGCAAGCGCCTGGGCGTGACGTACGCGCCCGCCACGGCGGCGGACGCCGCGGTGCTGGCGAGCTATCGGAGCAGCCCCGGGGACAGCCTGCCGCTGTACCAGATTCACGTGCGCCCGGTGGTGCAGGTGGACGGCGTGGACCAGGCGCAGGGCCCCGCGAGCCCCATGGGCACGGAGCAGACGTGGGAGGCGCGGTTCCTCTCGCCGGGAGACCCGGGCAGCGGGCCGGAGGAGTTCGAGGTGACGGCGGGCGAGGAGATGGTGTTCGGCATCAACGGCCAGGGCGTCACGCAGGAGATGATTCACCGGCGCTTCTCCCAGGGGCCGTCGAACACGGCGGCGGAGAACCTGCACACGGTGGCGCTGTATTACTGGGCCCAGTACGACGCGCTGAACGAGGTGGTGGCGTCCACGCGCAACGCGCTGGTGATGCGCATGCCGTCCATCGGCCTGTTCTCCGTGCCGCTGCAGGTGGGCTACTTCTTCGGCATCCCCCGCACCGGCTCGTACGTGTCGCGGCAGATGGACGTGGCGCGCTCGCTCATCGCGGCGGTGGACCGGGCGAACGGGAGCACGGCGGAGGTCTTCCGGCTGACGGGCACGTTCGGCTCACTGCTGGAGGGCAGGACGTTCGACTCGCTCTTCAAGCGGGAGCAGGGCTCAGGCGTGTCGGCGGTGCAGCTGCTGAAGGACGCCAACCAGCAGCAGATTCCCATCTACCGCATCACCTCGGAGAACTACGAGGACATCGCCCCGAGGCTGAACCTCCCGGCGGACATCGAGGGGGAAATCTACGACGCGGTGCTGGCGGGCAAGCACGTCATGGTGTCCGAGCGCGCGCCGGTGCACGGCAACTGGAAGGGCGTGGGCTACATCATCGAGGACCCGGACTCGGGGGCGGCGGCCTACCTCATCAACGGCGGCCTGAATGGCGGCTCGGATGACCCGTGCGACCCGGACCGGAGGCGCGAGCCGGTGCGCGTCCCCATCCTCGAAATCATCCTCATCGCCATCATCATCATCGCCATCGTCCTGCTGCTTGCGTCGCTGCCGGCCCTGGCCCCCGCGGCGGGAGCGGCGGCGAAGCCCGCGCTGGCGGCACTGCTCATGCTCCTGGGGCTGGGGGCGACTCCCGCCTTTGCCGGGCCGTCGCCGAGCTTCCCTGGCAACGGGATGACGCCTCCGGGCGACTGCACCTACGCGCAGCACCTGGCGCTGCAGGCGGTGGTGGACACGGAGTGCCATGGCGCGCCGAGCTGCCGGCCATACCCCGTGCGCGGCGCCAACTGCGTGGCGTTGCAGGCGGCCAAGGACCGGAACCTGCGGTGCGCGCTGGCACGCAGCGCGGTGAACAACACGTGCTTCCGGGGCGGCAACACGACCCACTACAATGAGGAGGTCATCGCCTACGAGCGCGTGACTGTCTGCGAGTGCCGTCTGGCGACCAACGGGTGCCCCCTCTGATGGTGACACTGGACTCCGCGAAGGTGCAGGTGGCGCTGGCGGAGCTCCAACGCGCCTTCCCGGACCGGCCCTTCCCGAAGGGAGCGGCCGTGGTCCGGGGGGGCCAGTGGCATGACCCGGCGGGCAAGGCGCACCGACACGAGGACCCGGAGGCCGCGGGCGTGTCCCGCTTCTTCGCGGGAGCTCCATGGAAGCGCCTCTCCGGTCCGGCCCTGCTCGGGTGGGGCATGGCGGGGGTGGCGCTGCGGCACCTCACGCCGGAGGCGCTCGCGTACTACCTGCCCGCGTACCTCACCGCGTTCCTCACCGAGACCTTGGACCCGGTGTCCTTCGCGGTGCTGGAGTCGGCGGTGTCCGTGCTCACCGCTCCGGAGTCCTCAAGCGGGCCACCGCCGGGAGGACGGAGCGCCGCGCAGTGGCAGGCGATGGAGGCGGAGCGCGCGGAGGCGTTCCAGGCCTTCACCCGTGCACTGGATGCCGCACAGCGCTCGGCGGTGAGGGCCTTCTTGGAGGCCGTCGAGTCGGTGTTCGAGGAGCCGGGCATGGACAACCCGGTGCGGACCGCGCTGGACCGGTACTGGGCGAGCTGACCTGAACGGGCCGCACCGGAGTTCTTACCGGGCCGGGAATCGTACGGAGGTACGACATGCCTCCAAGTCCCTGGAAATGCTGGGCTTCTGTCATGCGAAGCCTTCGGCACGCGCCCTGCTATGGGGTGGTGCAAGCAGGACGGGGCGGTACGGGGCAGGGCGGGGCGGGGCAGCACGGGCGGCGGGTAGGACGGGGCAGTACGGGCGGCGGGCAGGGTGGGGCAGCAAAGCGGCACGGCGGTACGGGGCAGCACGGGCGGCGGGCAGGGCGGGGCGGTACGGGCGGCGGGTAGGACGGGGCAGCAAGGCAGCAGCGCGGTACGGGGCAGTACGGGCGGCGGGTAGGACGGGGCAGCAAAGCAGTACGGGCGGCGGGCAGGACGGGGCAGCAAGGCAGCAGCGCAGTACGGGGCGGTACGGGCGGCGGGTAGGACGGGGCAGCAAAGCGGCACGGTGGTACGGGGCAGTACGGGCGGCGGGCAGGACGGGGCAGCAATGCAGCACGGCGGTACGGGGCAGCACGGGCGGCGGGTAGGGCGGGGCAGCACGGCAGTACGGGGCAGTACGGGCGGCGGGTAGGGCGGGGCAGTACGGCAGTGCGAGCGGAGCCATGGGCTCAGCTCCAATTGGTCGGCTCGGGTGTGGGGGATGGGGTTGGGGGAGCCGGTCCTCAGCGGAGGAGTGCTTTCGCGAGGACCGGTTCGCCTCTCAAACGTCCACTGACAGCAATTGCTACCGCAAGGGCGACTGCGGCATCTGGTTCCGCATCACGAGCAGGACCTGGTTGATGGTGTTCACCCAGACCTGCGTCGCGACTTCATCCACGTAGATGGCGTCCTTCATGAGCTTGAACATGAAGTCATTGCCATTGCGCAGGACGAGGTGGACGCTGTTTCCCTTCCAGAAGCTCTTGTGGATTTCCGCGCGGTCGATGTCCTTGATGTAGAAGTTGAAGATCAGCGTTCCAAGCTGGTCCTCGGCGAAGATGCGCTTGTTCGTCATCGTCGCCAGGTAGTCCCAATAGAGCGTCTCATTGGGCTTGCGCGTCTTGGCGATGGCCTGCTTCTTCACGGCTTCGCCGGGTCCCAGAATCACCTGTGTCATCGGGTCTGCTCCGCCGGACGGTTGCTCTGGAAGAGGTAGCCGTCCCGATACAATTCCGTGTAGCCGCACTTCAGGCAGGACGCCGCGAACAGCGGGAGCGGCTGGTCCTCCGGGTAGCCTTCATCGGCCTCGATGGTGAACCGGCAGTTGGCCAGGTTGAGCACCACGCCAGGGCAGTTGATGCAGAAGGCGGTCTTCTCGTTGTTCTTCGCCGGATCCGGACGAATGGGCATGGCGCTCACTACTCCGTGATCTTGTTGTGGCCGCGCGGCGTCGTCCTGTCGATCTTCTCCCGCGCCTTCTGGTTCTTCATGCGGTCGATGCCCTGCTGCGCCCGGTCGGCCATCTCCTTGTCCCGGTAGTCGGCCTCGGCATCCATGAGGGTGCCCAGGCCGCGACCGATTTCGTTCGCGACCCGGAGGCCCGCGCCGGCGGCGGCAATGCCCTTCCCAACCGCGGGATTGACGGTGCCCACCAGGCCTCCGACGGCGGAGATGTCACCCGCGATCTTGTCGGACTTGTCGTACATCTCGTCCCGGCGCTGCTGGTGGGGGGCCCGCTCGATGCCCGCCATGACTGGCACGTCGAACGGGTCGTTCTCGGCGGAGAAGAAGCCGCCATCCCCGGCGTCCCCAGCAGCGAAGTCCTCCTGCGGCGCCTCCTCGGTGAAGGCCTCCTGCGGCGCCTCCTCGGTGAAGGCCTCCGCGGCCGCCTCGCCGCCATCCGCGAACTCATGCTGCTCGGGGAGCGGCGGCAGGCCCATCCGCTCCCGGAGGGCCGGAAGTGACGGGCCGTCCTCGCTCAGCAGCGAGCGCAGTTCGTCCGGAGACGGCTCCGGCGGATGCCGGGGCGGAAGCCTCTGCCCGGGTCGCCGGCCGCGAGGCTCGCGCGTGTCCATGGGCTCCTGGGCGGGCTGGACGGCGCTGAAGGGGTCCGCCGTCACGTCGTTGCCGGAGAAGAAGTCGCCTCGGTCCTCGGGCGGCGGCCGTGTGTGCCGGGTGGGGGCCTGGCGGCGCCCATTCACCGCGGACCGTGGATCATCGGCTCGGCTGGGATTGCGGGCCCCGGCAGGGACCGTCTCGACCGACGCCTCGCCCTCGCCCTGCGGCATCACATCGTCAAACCAGTTCGACATGTTTCCCCCTCATGGGAATATTCCCACGTTGCTGTCGCAATCCTGTGTCATGCAACGAGAGGGCGTCAAGGTAGGGGTGCGTCAAGGTGGCGTGACGCACCACGTTGCGCCACGTGTAGCCCGGTGCTCGGGGTGACAGTCCCATCAAGCGGGTAGGGCGGTGTCCTCGCCGGGGAACGCGAGCGCCGTGCGCGCAAAGGCATCCCGATGCTCCAGGACGATGGGGCCATGTTCCCCGCCGGGAACCACCCACAGGCGTGACTGGGGAATGGACCGGTACAGCAAGACGGCTTCGCGGCACGACAGCGGGAGACGCCGCACGCGCGTCCCGCCGCGTGCGGTGCGACTACACCACGGGCTGTGGCTGGGACTCGATGCCGAGCGCCTCGTGCGCGAAGCGGAACATGCGCGCGTTGAGCTGCTCGAGGAACTGGAGCGGGTGGCGTCCGGAGCGGTCCGCCGCGTCCTCCAGCTTCTCCTTGCAGCGCAGGTCATTGCAGAGCGTCACCCCGACGCGGCGCTTGTTGTCCACGTCGGTGGTGAGCATGCCCACCTCGCTGGACGAGCCGTAGCTGTGGCACCACTCGCACATGCGGTAGGTCGGCTCCCCGCCCGGCGGCTCGCGGCGGAAGATGATGCCAATGGGCTTGCGGCTGCCGGGCGCGGAGAAGATGAGGTACACGCGCGCGCCGGACGTCTCCGTCCACGCGAGGTAGTCCCGGACGAAGAGCGGGAAGGTGATGCCCTCGGGCATCTCGATGACCCGGCGGTCTCGCGAGCGGAAGGACTCGATGAGCGCCCGGTCGTTCTCGAATCGAAACACGCAGACTCCTTGGCGAACGCCTGCACTAACAGGCGAATCGGTCCATATCCACTCGAACCAGGGGAGCAGCCGGGCCGCTTCCCGCCCGAGCCCCCGGCCCTCCGTCGCCCATGCGTCATATCCTGGATTCGACGCATCCCGCTTCAAGACGCCATCCTGTAGCATGGGTGCCGCCTGTCTCCCCGGGAGGTTCCAGTGCCCTCACGACATCCCCCCCACTTCCACATCGCCATCGCGGGAAGTGGCTTCGGCGGCCTCGGCATGGCCATCCGCCTCAAGCAGTCAGGGCTCCAGGACTTCGTCATCTTCGAGCGCTCCCACGACGTGGGCGGCGTCTGGCGTGACAACGCGTATCCGGGCTGCGCGTGCGACGTGGAGTCGCACCTCTACTCGTTCTCCTTCGCGCCCAACCCGGCCTGGTCCCGCTCCTTCTCCCCGCAGGGGGAAATCCACGCCTACCTGCGAGACTGCGCGGACCGCTTCGGCGTCCGGCCGCACGTGCGCTTCCAGCATGCCGTCCAGGAGGCCTGGTGGGATGACGCGCGGCAGCGCTGGCATCTCCAGACCTCCGAGGGCCTCTACACCGCGGACGTCTTCATCTCCGCGGTGGGTGGCCTGAGCGAGCCCGCCATCCCCCGACTGCCCGGCCTGGAGCGCTTCCAGGGCAAGGTGATGCACTCGGCGCGGTGGGACTCCGGCTATGCGCTCGCGGGCCGGCGGGTGGCCGTCATCGGCACCGGTGCCTCCGCCATCCAGTTCGTCCCGGCCATCCAGCCCCAGGTGGGGCGGCTGCTCCTCTTCCAGCGCACGCCGCCCTGGGTGGTGCCCAGGAAGGACCGCTCCATCAGCGAGCGGATGCGGCGGCTGTACCAGCGTCTGCCGGGCATGCAGCGCCTGTCGCGCGGGGCCATCTACGCGCTGCGCGAGGTGCTGGCGCTCGGCTTCATGCACCCGTGGATTCTCGGGCTCGCCCAGCGGCGCGCGCTCAAGCACCTGGAGCGCTCCATCCCCGACCCGGTGCTGCGCGCGAAGGTGACGCCGAAGTACACGCTGGGCTGCAAGCGCGTGCTCGTCTCGGATGACTACCTGCCCGCGCTGGCGCAACCGAATGTCGACGTCATCACCGACGGCATCCGCGAGGTGCGCGAGCACGCCATCGTCACCGCGGACGGCACCGAGCACGCCGTGGACGCCATCATCCTCGGCACCGGCTTCCAGGTGACGGACATGCCCATTGCCCGCCACATCCACGGGCGCGACGGGCGCTCGCTGGTGGAGGCGTGGGGCGGCACCATGAAGGCGCACCTGGGCACCACCGTCAGCGGCTTCCCCAACCTCTTCATGCTGCTGGGGCCCAACACGGGGCTGGGCCACACCTCCGTCATCCTGATGATCGAGAGCCAGATTGACCATGTCCTCGGCGCGCTGCGCTACCTGGAGGGCCGGGGGCTGGCCGCGGTGGAGCCCACGCCCGAGGCCCAGGCCGACTTCATCCAGCAGCTCGACACGCGCATGGCCGGGACGGTGTGGATGCGGGGCGGCTGCGTGAGCTGGTACCTCGACGCCACGGGGCGCAACTCCACCCTCTGGCCGGGCTTCACCTTCACCTTCCGACGCCGCGTGGAGCGCTTCGAGCCCTCCGAGTACGTCGCCATCTTCCCGCATCGCCGCAAGCCCGCCGCGCTCCCCGCGCCGGGGCCCCTGCCCGAGCGAGCGTCCCCGGTGTCCATGCGAATCCCCACGCCAGTCACGGGAGGCACCCCATGAAGACGGTGAAGAACAGAGTCGCCGCGATTACCGGCGCGGGCTCGGGCATTGGCCGGGCGACGGCGGTGCTGCTGGCGCGCAGCGGCTGTGATGTCGCGCTGTCCGACGTGAATGAGCAGGGCCTGCGGGAGACGGCGGACCAGTGCCGCGCGCACGGGGTGCGGGTGGACGCGGCGCGGGTGGACGTGGCGCAGCGCGAGGCCGTGCATGCCTGGGCGGACGCGGTGGCGCAGACGCTGGGCGCCGTCCACGTCGTCGTCAACAACGCGGGCGTCGCCCTGGGCGCCACCATCGAGGACACCCGGTACGAGGACTTCGAGTGGCTGATGAACATCAACTTCTGGGGCGTGGTGCACGGCACCAAGGCCTTCCTCCCGCACCTGCGCGCGGCGGGCGAGGGCCACATCGTCAACGTCTCCAGCGTGTTCGGCCTCATCGGCGTGCCCACGCAGGGCGCGTACAACGCCGCCAAGTTCGCGGTGAAGGGCTTCACGGAGGCGCTGCGCCAGGAGCTGGAGGTGGAGGCCGTCCCCATCGGCGTCACCTGCGTGCACCCCGGCGGCATCAAGACGAACATCGCCCGCAGCGCGCGGGTGACGCACCGCAAGGGCTGGACGGACGAGCGCTCCACCCGTGACTTCGAGAAGTCCTTCTCCACCACGCCGGAGAAGGCCGCCTCGGACATCCTCTCCGCCATCCTGAAGAACCGGCGGCGCCAGCTCATCGGCGGGGACGCCGTCTTCATCGACCTCATGCAGCGGATGCTGCCCACGCTGTACCAGCGCCTGGTGGTCGCGGGGGCCCGGCGCCGGCGGCGCAAGCTGCTGGAGAGCGCCACGTGAAGCCCCCCCGTGCCCTCAAGCGCCGCGCCGCGCCCGAGGCCCCGGAGCACCCGGCCCCGCCGTCCCGCCGCGCGCGAGCGCCCGTCCGGCCCACCCCGCTGGCGCGGCGGCTGGAGGCGCCCTCGAAGGCCACGCCCCAGGACCTCTTCGCGCTGGCGCTGGCCTGGTGGAGGCAGGGCGAGCGCTTCGACATCGGCCGCATGGCGCAGGCGCTGGGCGTCAGCCGCGCCACGGTGTTCCGGTGGGTGGGCAGCCGCGAGCTGCTCTACGGCGAGGTCATCTCCTCGCTGTTCGAGGCGGCCCTCGCCACCGCCCGGGAAGGCGCGCGCGGCGAGGGGCCGGAGCTGGTCGCGGACGTCACCCGGCGGCTGTTCGAGCTGCTGGTGACGGACGCGCCGCTGCGCCGCTTCGTCCAGCAGGACGCCGAGTACGCCATGCGCATCCTGATGTCGCGCAGCAGCACGGTGGAGCAGCGCTGCGCCGCCTGTATCCGCGCGTCCCTGGAGGAAGCCGTGAAGCAGGGCCACCTGAGGCCGGTGATGGACCTGGACGCGCTGGCCTACGTCATCATCCGCATCGGCGAGTCCTTCCTCTACCGGGACGCGATTACGGGAGACCCGGTGGACGTGGAGTCCGCCATCACCGCCATCCGCATCCTCCTCACCGTGGAGAAGCAGGACGTGCGGTGGAAGGGGCGCTGAGCGGCGCCCGCGGCTACTCCGGCGCCGCCGTTCGCGCCGGGCTGCGCAGCGCGTACAGCGCGCCGCCCACCGCGAGGGCAATGGCCCCGGCGATGAGGTTGCGCGGCTGCGCGCTGAGGGCGAAGACGACGCACAGCCCGGCGGCGGCGATGGGCACCACCGGCCCGCCGGGAATGCGGAAGGCGCCCGGCTGCTGGGGCAGCTTGCGCCGCAGCACGGGGATGGCCATGGCGGTGCCGAAGTAGGTGGCCAGCCGCGCCACCACCGACAGGGTGGCGAGCACCTCGAACGAGCCCGAGAAGGCCAGCGGCAGGGCGATGGCCGTCTGGGTGAGGATGGCCACCATGGGCGTACGGAAGCGCGGGTGCAGGGACGCGAGCGGCGCGGGGCCGAAGCCGTCGCGCGCCAGTGCGTAGAGGTAGCGCGGCCCCGCGAGCACCGTGTTGCTGTTGGTGCCCAGGATGGAGAGCACCGCCCCCACCGTCATCAGCAGCCCGCCCCAGCCTCCGAGGAAGCGCGCGGCCGCGTCCGCCAGCGGCGTCTTCGCGTCCACCACGCCCGGCAGCGTGCCCAGCGCCACCCACTGCACCGCGGTGTAGATGAAGGTGACGACGCCAATCTGCACCACCAGCGCGAAGGGCACGTCGCGCTTCGGATTCTTGAACTCACCCGCCGGCGCGGCCGTGTTCTCGAAGCCCGCGTAGGCGAAGAGGAGCAGCAGCACCGCCGCGCCCAGGCTGCCCTCCGTCTTCGGCACCACCGACGCCGCCTGCTCCCAGGACATGGCGAACAGCCCCGCGCCGATGAAGAGCAGGAGCGGCACCGTCTTCGTAATCGCCAGGAAGACGGCCGTGCGCGCCCCGGACTTCACGCCCACGACGTTGATGGCGGTGAGCAGCAGCAGGGGCAGGGCGATGGCGAGCGCCCGCCCCACGCCGTCATTGGCCTGCGGCCACAGGTAGCCCAGCGCCCGCGCGAAGCCCGCGGAGAGCGACGCCACCGAGGACACGCGGGCAAGCCACGTCATCCACCCCACCTCGAACCCCACCAGGTCGCCGAAGGCCTCGCGCGTGTAGACGTAGGCGCTGCCGGGCCGGTCGAAGTAGCTCGCCGCCTCCGCGAAGCACAGCACCAGCAGGAAGACGCCCAGCCCCGCGAGGACGATGGCGCCCACGCTCGCCGAGCCGAGGTTCGCCGCCGCCGCCGCGGGCAGCAGGTACACGCCGCTGCCGATGACGTCATTGATGGAGAAGCCCACGATTTCCCAGCGGGAGACCGCGCGCTTCATGCCGAGGTCCGCGGGGGGCGCGGAAGGAGGGGTCGTCATGCCGGGGGACGATAGTCGGAGCCGCCTCCCGCTGTACCCGGAATTCCCGTCAGGCCGGATTCAAGCCGAGCGGCAGGCTCACCTCGAAGCAGGCCCCCTGACCGGGCTGGCTCTCCAGGTGGATGGTGCCGCCGTGGGCCTCGACGATTTGCCGGGCGAGGTAGAGGCCCAGGCCCAGGCCCCCGTAGTGGCGCTCGGACACCGCGCGCTCGAACTTGCCGAACAGGCGCGGCAGCGCCTCGGGGGAGATGCCGATGCCCTCGTCCCTCACGGTGATTCGCGCGCGCCCGCCGTCCGCCGCCAGGCGCAGCTGGACGGGCCGGCCCGCGCCGTACTTCACGGCGTTGGACAGCAGGTGGGAGACGACCTGCTCCATCCGCTGCCGGTCGAACGCGCCCACCACCGCCTCCGGCGCGTGCAGGTCCAGGCGGCAGCCCGCCTTCGCGCAGTCCACCTCGAAGGCCGTGCCCACCTCGTGCAGCAGGCCGGCGAGGTCCACCGGCTCGCGGTGCAGCTCCAGCCGTCCGGCGCTGAACTGCGACACGTCCAGCAGGCCGTCCACGAGCCGGCCGAGCCGCCGTGTCTGGGTGCTCACCGTGTCCAGCACGGAGGCGACCTTGTCCACGGGGAGCATGCCTCCGGGCGCGAGCTGTGTCTGGCGCTGCAGTGCCTGGACCTTGATGCGGATGGGCGTCAGGGGCGTGCGCAGTTCGTGGCTGGCCACCGACAGGAACTCGTCGCGCAGGCGCACGGCCTGCTGCGAGGCCTGGTACAGACGGGCGTTGTCCACCGCGAGCGCCGCGCGCCGCGCGAGGTCCTCGGCGAGGCGCACGTCCGCCTCCGTGTAGTGGCGGCCCGACTCGGCCTGCATCAGCGAGAGGGTGCCCAGCACCCGGCCGCCCGCGATGAGCGGAACGATGACGTAGGAGCGGATGCCCAGCCGCCCCAGCAGGTCCAGCCGCTCCCCGCCTCCCCACGCCGCTCCCCGGAGCGCGTCCTCCGGGATGTGGGCCATCCAGTCGGGCTCGCCCGTGCGCAGCACCTGGTCAACGCCCCGGAGGGCGTCCGGGGGACGCGGATGGCGACGGAGGTACTCCTCGAGGTGCCGCGCCTTCTCCGGGTGCTCATGGATGACGACGAGGTGCTCGACGCGGCCGCGCTCATCGAGCACGTCCACCGCGCACCAGTCCGCGAGCGTGGGCACGGTGAGCCGCGCCAGTTGCTGGAGGGTGGCGTGGCTGTCCAGCGAGTTGCCCAGCAGGGCGCTCGCCTCGGCGAGGAAGCGCTGCGCCTCTTCGCGCCGGCGCAGCGCGTGCTCGGCTTCCTTCAGGAGGGTGATGTCCTGGAAGGTCACCACCGCGCAGGCGGGACGCTCGCCCAGGGCGGGCACCTGCGCGGTGTCCACCATCACGGCCCGCTGTCCCCGGGGCGTGCGCGCGAGGAGCTGGAGCCCGGAGATGCTCTCCCCGCGCGCGGCGCGCATGGCGGGGTACTCCGACGAGGCGAGCTCGCGGCCCGTCATGTCCACCAGGCGGAAGGCCCGCGCGTAGTCGTCCTCCGACATCGCCCGGGGGAAGGTGGCGCCCCAGTATTCGTCGGCCCTCGTGTTGGCGAAGAGGATGCGGGCCGTGTCGCGCTCCACCAGGATGAGGGGCACGGGCAGCCACTGCAGGACGGACTGGAGCCACTCCTGGTGGGCCCCCAGCGTCGCGTTGAGGGCATCCACCCGCTGGCGGTCCGCCTCCGCGAGCCGCAGCGCCCGCGCCTCGCGGGCGCGCAGGTCGCTGCGCTCCCGCTCCCGCGCGTGCCATAGCTCCAGGAACACGGCGACCTTGGCGGTGAGCTGCTCCGCGAAGAGGGGCTTGTGGAGGAAGTCCACCGCGCCCGCGCGGTAGGCGCGCGCGGACAGCAGCGCGTCCTGCGCCGCGCCCGTCATGAAGAGCAGCGGCACGGCCTGGTGGCCCGGCAGCTCGCGAATGCGCCGGGCCGTCTCGAAGCCGTCCCACGCCCCCGCCAGGTAGACGTCCAGCAGCACCGCCACGAAGTCCTGCCGCTCCAGGGCCTGGACGGCCTCCTCGCCCGACGCCACGCACACGAGCGCGACGCCGAGCGGCTGCAGCGCCCGCTGGAGCGCGACGGCGTCCGCCGCCGAGTCCTCCACCAGGAGGACCGCGGGGCGGGTCTCGGAAGCTGTCACGCCGCGCACGTCGATTGCGGCACTCAAGGGGGCCCTCCAGGAAGATGGGTACAGGCGAGCGACCTGATGTGGGACATCGGAGGGGGGCGCTCGTTCCGGCGGCAACATGGGCGCATGTCCCCGCTCATGCCAGTCCCACCTGACGTTCCTCGTGCGGGTGCCAATGGCCCGGCGGGGTGGAGTGCCCGGTTCTGGACGTTGGACGCGGGCGGAGGAGTTGTTATGAAGGGACGCGAAGGGCGGCGATGGACGTTCCGCCCCACGTACCTGGGAGGCACCATGAACGCGGACCTTGTCCTGACGGTGAATGCCCTGTCCGCCCCGAGGGTGCGGGCCGCCTAGGCGGCCACGAAGGTCCGGCGCAACGCGCGGTCCGCTCCCCTCCGGGTGCCCTGACGAACCAGGTGCGCCTGTCGGCACCGCCGTGTCCGGAGTTGCTTCCCGTGTCCCTCGAGTCTCTCGGCTGGAATCCCGCTTTCGCTCTCGCCTTCTCCGACGTCCTCTCGCAGTCCTCCCTTCCCCTCGTCCCCGGCCGCGTGGTGCGCCAGGCGCGAGGGCTGCTCTCCGTCCAGACCTCCGAGCGCGTCCTCCTCGCGCGCACCGCCGGACGGCTCCTCCACGACGCGCCCGACGCCGAGGCGCTGCCCACCATCGGCGACTGGGTGGCGCTCCAGCTCCCCGCCAGCGGGGACGGCGAGGCGCTGCTGCACGCCGTGCTCCCGCGCCGCGGGGTCCTCATGCGCCGCGAGGCGGGCCGCGAGCGCGAGGGCCAGTTGCTCGCGGCCAACCTGGACGTGGTGTTCCTGGTGGCCGGGCAGGATGACGACTTCAACCCCCGCCGCCTCGAGCGGGCGCTCGCCCTGGCGTGGAACAGCGGCGCGGCGCCCGTGGTGGTGCTCAGCAAGGCGGACCTCCTGGGCGACGTGGAGGCGCGCGTCCAGGACGTGGAGGCGCTCGCCCCCGGCGTGCCCGTGCTGGCCCTGAGCGCGCACACCGGAGAAGGCGTGGAGGCGCTGTGCGCGTGGCTGCCCGCCGGGAAGACGGGCGCGCTGCTCGGCTCCTCGGGCGTGGGCAAGTCCACGCTCGTCAACCGGCTGCTGGGCGAGGAGCGCCTGGCCACGCAGCCGGTCCGCGAGGACGACAGCCGCGGCCGCCACACCACCACCCACCGCGAGCTGTTCGCGCTCCCCGGCGGCGGGCTCCTCATCGACGGCCCGGGCATGCGCGAGCTGGGCGTGTGGGGTGACGAGGAGGGCGTGGACCAGGCCTTCGCGGACATCCTCGCGCTCGCCGAAGGGTGCCGCTTCACCGACTGCCAGCACCGGAGCGAGCCGGGCTGCGCGGTGCGGGAAGCCGTGGCGAAGGGCGGGCTCGAGGCCGCGCGGCTCGCCAGCTTCGAGAAGCTGCGGCGCGAGCAGGCCCACCAGGCGCGCCAGACGGACGCCGTCGCGCGGCGCGAGCACCGGCGCCACGTGAGCAGCCTCACCCAGGCCGGCTGGGAGCGGGGGAAGGCCAAGCGGCGCGGCGACAGCTGACCTGAAGCCCGGCGCCTGACTGGCGGCGGTGGCGCCCCCACCGCCGCCAGGGCGGCGCCACCGCCGTCCCGGGGCGCATGCCTGCCCGGGCTCCGTCCGGCCTTGTCCGGCGGGGAAGGGCGGGCGGCGTCTATACTCCGCCCCCACCATGAAGAAGACGGACCTCATCAAGGCCCAGCTCCGGCGCACGCTGCGCCGCGACCTGTGGCTGACCCTCGGCCCCGCGCTCGTCCTCATCAGCGTCGCGTTCGCCGTGACGTTCTACTTCGTCAAGCCCGCCCCCCCGAAGACGCTCGTCATCGCGACACCGCAGGACGAGGGCGGCTTCCGGTACTACGCGCGCAAGTACGAGGCCATCCTCGCGCGAGACGGCATCAAGCTGGACGTGCGCCCCACGAAGGGCTCCGTCACCAGCATCGAGATGCTCGCCGACGAGAGCTCGGGCGTGGACGTCGCCTTCGTGCAGAGCGGCACCGTCAGCGCGGAGAAGGCCGCGAGCGTCGTCTCGCTGGGCAGCCTCTCCTACGTGCCGCTCTGGGTCTTCTACCGGGGCGAGCCCATCGAGGACGTCCGCGCGCTGCGCGGCCGGCGCATCTCCGTGGGGCCGGAGGAGAGCGGCACGCGCTCGCTCGCCCTCACCCTGCTCAAGGCCAACAAGGCGGACGAGGCGCCGACGCAGCTGGTCGCCCTCGGCCGCGAGGAGTCCATCGAACAGCTCAAGCAGGAGAAGCTCGACGCGGTGTTCCTCGTCGCTCCCGCGGAGTCCCCGGCCATCCAGAAGCTGGCGGCGGTACCGGGCATCCACATGCTCAGCTTCGCCCGCGCGGACGCCTATACCCGCCGCTTCACCTACCTCACCCGGCACGTGCTGCCGCGCGGCGTGTTCGACCTCGCGGCGGACGTCCCCGCGCAGGACGTGACGGTGCTGACGCCCACCGCCAACCTCGTGGCGAAGGACTCCCTGCACCCCGCGCTCGCGTACCTGCTCCTGCGCGCCGCCAGCGAGGTCCACGGCAGCGCCGGCATGCTGGACAGGACGGGCGAGTTCCCCGCGCCACTGGAGACGGGCTTCCCCTTGAGCAGCGAGGCCCGCCGCTACTACGAGTCCGGCGTGCCGCTGCTCCAGCGCTACCTGCCGTTCTGGGCCGCCAACCTGGTGGACAGGCTCTGGGTCATGCTCGTGCCCATCATCGCCGTGGTGGTCCCCCTCGGGCGCGCCGTGCCGGCGCTCTTCCTCTGGCGGGTGCGCTCGCGCATCGTCCGCTGGTACGCGCGCCTGAAGGAAGTCGAGCTCCAGCTCGACGAGAATCCGGACCGGGAGACGCTGGGGGACATGCTGCGCCGGCTCGACGAGGCCGAGCGCGAGGTCAACCGCATCCCCATGCCGCTCTCCTACTCGGAGAACCTCTACTACTTCCGCGAGCACATCGAAGTCGTCCGCCGGCGGCTGCTGCGCCGGCTCGCGGACGCCCCGGCGCCCCTGGCGCACGAGGCGAAGGCGGTGGGCTGACGCGTCGGTGGGGTGTGGTTCCCTGTGGGCCTGAAAAAATAAATAGGGCCACGCTCAAGAATTCGGGCCCCGTGCGTATTTATTTTCGAAAGGTGGGGGCGCCGGGGCAGAGCCTCGGAGCCCAAGGGCTTCGGACGCAGAGCGTTCCGAAAGGTGGGCGGGGAGGGTGCCCGGGCGGTTGACGGCACTCAAGGTTTCGGACGCTTTGCGTCTGAGGGTGGGGGGAGGCTGGCCCGGGGGGGCTGGCTTCAAACGGTGTAGGGGGCGCCCCAGAGTGGGGGCGCGTGGTCATTGGGAGCACGTCGAGGGGGCGTGCTCCCAATGCTTTTTTTCTGGAGTCTGAAGTCCTGGAGCCCCGTCAAGGTGGCTCATACGGCGGGAAGTGCGTCGGGGGGCGCGCTTCCCGCTGTGTTTTTTCAGGGCTCCGCGCGTTCCGCCGCCGCACCCGGACGCCTTCCGCGGGCCCGAAACGAGCAACGGGGCGAGCAGGAATCCCCGCTCGCCCCGCCGTGTGTCTCGTGGACTGCCCGACGTGAGGCCTACTGGCCGCCCGAGGGCATGACCTTGATGCGCTCACCGTCGCTGCCGGTGACGGTGGTGCCGGACGACTTCTGCTGCTCCTTGGTGGGCGTGCCCACCGAGAAGCTCACCACCTTCGACATGGGGGCGCCCTGGAAGGTGCCGGTGACGGCCACCACCAGCAGCGAGCGGCCGGGGCCGGGCGTGAAGTCCACGTCGAAGGACGTCTCGTCCGCGCGCGCGAAGCTGCCGCCCTTCACGGGCGAGCCGGCGCTCTTCACCGCCAGGCCGTCCACGCCCGAGACATTCACCTGGACGTCGCTGGCCGCGGAGTCGAAGCGGAGGGTGACGTGCGCCTGCGTGTCGTCCACCTTCGCCTCCACCGCCACGGGGGCGGCCACCTTGGCGGTGTCCGTGCTGGCCGGGGGCGTCGTGGACTTCGCCTGGGAGCTGCAGGCCACCGGCGCCGTCAGCGCGAGGAGGCCCGAGAGGACTGCGAGTGCCTTGCGATTCATGTGTGCTCCTCGTTCAGGGGCTGGTGATGGAGACGTTGGCGGAGTAGTCCTGGTCCCTGGCACTGAAGCCCGTCACCACCAGCACGTACTGCGTGCCGCTCGTGCTGGGGATGCTGACCGACTCGGTGCCCTGGTACGACTCGTCCGCGGAGCCCACCAGCTCGCCGCGCTTGTAGATTTCGATACCCACGTCTTCCGACGCATTCGCCGCGGAGATGTTCATCGTCCGGCCGGTGCCCGAGAACACGAAGTAGCGGTTCTGCTGCTGCTTGTTGTAGTCGACCTTGCCGTGCAGGGTGGCAGTGGCGCTGTACGGGTACGAGTTGGGCACGAACGTGTACATGGCCCGCAGCTTCGAGTCCCCCTCGCCGAACGGCGACGTCACCGCGCCGATTCCGTAGTGGGCCATCAGCGTGTTCACCGCCGCCTCGTTCACCCCCGGCTGCGCCTTGAGGCCGGTGATGAAGGAGCCGATGGTGGTCAGCGCGTCCGTCGACCGCTGCGGCCCCACCAGCACGTCGTAGATGGGCCCCAGGCCCAGCGCCACGCCGTCGTACCCCTCGTTGGAGCCGGAGTCGTAGAGGTCATAGAGCGCGCGCATCACGCTGGACTCGGAGAACACGCTCGGCGTCGGGTCATCCGTGGGGCTGGTGGGCGCCGTCTCCGCGTCGAAGCCGAAGGCCGTCGGCGGGCCGCTGGGCGAGCTCGCCCACAGGGTGTCGACGTACATGGACTCCGGCAGGAGCATGGCGGCGAGCGCATTGCCGTAGCCCTCGCCGAAGGACAGGCGCGGGTCCAGCACGTCGCCCGAGCTGTGCGGGCCGCCGGGGCTGTCCGAGCGCGACAGGTTGGCCTCGAAGTAGTGCCCCCACTCGTGGACGATGACGTGCGAGTCGTACTCGTCCGTGTCCACGCCCGCCTTGCCGAGGATGTAGATTTCGTTCTCCGTGAAGGAGAAGTGCGACGTGCTGATTTCGCCGTTCGCCTTGTTCCCGTTCTGGGGCACGTTGTCCGGGCTCCAGTTCACCTTGAGCGCGGGGAAGGTGGCGGGGCGCACCGCCATGAAGGCCTTGGACGCGGTGTACATGCTGTCCAGGATGGCGAAGGGCGCCGCGGTGCGCGCGTTGGCGGTGTAGGCCGTCCCATTCCAGCCGTGCGTCGCACGCAGGTTCTTCGTCGTGGTGGTGGCGGTGATGGTGTCACCCACCGCCCAGATGGCGTTGTCGTCCGTGTTGTCCTCGACCTGGATTTCCGGGTTCGTGGACTTCGCGAGCGCGACGAGCGTCAGCGTGCCGCAGGTGCTCGGGGTGAAGTTGAGCTGGTAGTTGCCCTGGTCGTCCGTCGTCCCGGTGGTGAGGGTGTTCGTCCCCTGGCGCACCTGGACGACCGCGCTGCGCACCGGCCGCTCGGCCGCCTGCGCGAAGCCCAGCGTGCCAGTCTTCGTGCTCGTCGAGTAGGTGGCCGGGATGAAGTCGTAGGTCACCTTGCCGCTCAGTGTCACCGGGCTGCCGGCGCCGCCCGTGCAGTCCTCGTCATCATCGTCATCATCATCGTCGCCGCACCCCACCAGCGCGAGCGTGAGCGTGAGCGCCAGCACCTTTCCGGTGAAGCCCCAGTCTGACCTGCGAGACACGAACATTCCGTTCTCCCCCTGCCGCTCGCGAGTCGAGGGCAGCGGGGCATTCTGGGCAGTTCTCCTGGCAACTTCAAATGCGCCGGGCCCGGGCGGGACGTTCTCCGGAATGTTCTCAGAGGAGGAGATTCTGGAACGCCGTCCCGCGTGAGCATCCGTTGTGTGTCCCGAGCGGGCGAGCGGCGTGACGGTGGGGGGGACGGGCTGCTTGGTGTGTCCACCTTCCGGCAGCACCTTTCCCGGGTGACTGCGCGCGAGGGCACGGGAGAGGACATGGGCCAGGAGGGGGCGACGGCCCGGGCGGAGAGGGAGCGGATGCTCCATCGCCAGTCCGTGCTCCTGGAGCAGTCCGTGCTGCTCGAGCTGGCGGCGGCCCAGGCGCCCGACTTCCAGGCGAGCCTGCGGCAGATTCTCAAGAGCGACGCCGAGCAGCTGGGCGTGGCGCGGGTGAGCTACTGGTCGCTCCAGGCGGAAGCAGAAGCCCTCCACTGCGACGTCCTGTACCTGCGCGACACGGACACCTTCGAGCACGGCGTCGAGCTGCGCAGGAGCGACTTCCCCCGCTACTTCCAGGCCCTGGTGGACGAGCTGTACATCGACGCGGCCGACGCGCACCGGGATGCGCGCACGTGCGAGTTCACCGAGTCCTACCTGAAGCCCCGGGGCATCACCTCGATGCTGGACGTCCCCGTCTGGGTCCGCGGCAGGCTGGGCGGCGTGGTGTGCCACGAGCACGTGGGCCCGCCCAGGCCCTGGAAGGCGGAGGAGCAGGCCTTCGCCCGCTCCATCGGCCACGTGGTGTCCATGGCGCTGGAGACGGCGGAGCGGCGCCGCGCGGAGGAGTCGCTGCGGCAGAGCGAGGAGCGCTTCCGGCTGCTGGTGGACGGGGTGAAGGACCAGGCCCTCATCATGCTGGACCCGGGCGGGTACGTCGTGAGCTGGAACGCGGGCGCGCAGCGCATCCTCGGCTATGAGAATGCGGAGGCCCTCGGCAGGCACTTCTCGGAGTTCCATCCTCCGGACAGCGTGGAGCGGGGACGCCCGGAAGCGCAGCTGCGGGGCGCGGCGGAGCGGGGGCGGGTGGAGGTGGAGGGGTGGCGGCTGCGCAGGGACGGCTCGCGCTTCTGGGCCGGCGTGGTGCTCACCGCGCTGCACGACGGGGAGGGCCGGCTGCGCGGCTTCGCCGAGGTCAGCCGCGACATGACGGAGCGCCGGCGGGCCGAGCAGCAGCAGCGCCTGCTGGCCGAGGCGGGCGCCGCGGTGCAGCGGCAGCGCCTGCTGGCCGAGGCGAGCGCGGCGCTGGTGTCCTCGTTGGACGCGGAGGCGGCGCTGACGGCCGTGGCCCACCGGGTCGTCCCCCTGCTGGGGGACACCAGCCTCATCCACCTCCTGGAGGACGGCGTCCTGCGGCGGGTGGCCTGTGAGCATGCGCCCGGCAGCCAGCTGGAGCCGCTGTGCGCGGACGCGCTCGGCCCCGTGGAGAGCACGCGTCCGCCGCCGGAGCTGGACCGGGTGCTGCGCACGGGCCGCTCGCGCTTCCTCCCGGACACCGCGAAGCTGCTGCGCCGGCTCGGCGCGGCGGACGCCGGCCGCTTCCGGCTGCTCCAGCAGCTGCGCCCCACGTCGGCGTTGATGGTGCCCCTCATCGCCCGGGGCAGGACGCTGGGCGCGCTCACCCTCCTGCGCGACGAGCCCGGCAACCCCTACACCCGCGAGGACCAGGCCCTGGCCGAGGAGCTCGCCCGCCGCACCGCCTACGCGGTGGACAACTCGCGGCTCTACCAGGAGGCGCAGAAGGCCATCAGCCTGCGGGACGAGTTCCTCTCCATCGCCTCGCACGAGCTGCGCACGCCCATCACCACGCTGCACCTGCAGCTCCAGCACCTGCAGCGCCTGTGCTCGAAGACGCAGGAGCGGACGCTGTGCCAGAAGCTCGAGGTCTCCACGAAGCAGATTCACCGGCTCGACAAGCTCATCGACGGGCTGCTCGACGTGTCGCGCATCAGCACGGGCCAGCTGCGCTTCAACCTGGAGGAGCTGGACCTGAGCCAGCTCGCCGCCGAGGGGGTGGAGCAGTTCCAGGCGGAGGCCGCGCGCGCGCACTGCGAGCTGGTGCTGCGCGTGGAGGGGCCGGTGACGGGGCGGTACGACAGGCTCCGGTTGGAGCAGGTGCTGGCCAACCTGCTCTCCAATGCCATCAAGTACGCCTCGGGCCGGCCCGTGGTGGTGGCCGTGGAGGACGGGGGCGACGAGGCCCGGCTCATCGTCCAGGATGGGGGCATCGGCATCCCGGAGAAGGACGTCTCGCGCATCTTCGGCCGCTTCGAGCGCGCCGTGTCCCCGCGCCACTATGGCGGGCTGGGGCTGGGCCTCTTCATCACCCGGCAGATTGTCGAGGCCCATGGCGGCACCATCGGCGTGAAGAGCCGGCCCGGAGAGGGCTCCACCTTCACGGTGTCCCTGCCGCGGCGCTTCACGGGCGCGCCCCAGAAGCCCCCGTCCTGACGCCGGCCTGGAGGGCATGCAGCCGGGCATGCCAAGGCTTTTCCGTCTTCCAGCGAGCACTCGTCCGCCCCACCCTGGTGTGAGGGATGGTTGGGAATTTCCCGACACGGGAGGGAGCCAGGGATGGGGTTGGCCTTGTGGGCGGGCGTGTTCATGAGCCTCGCAGCCGCGACACCACCAACAGCGCTGCCGGTGGAGGGGGGCAATGCCCTGACGCTTCCGGCGCACCGGCACCTGGTGCGCGTGGACCGGGGCGGCGGCCGGGGCGCGGTGCTGCTGCTGGCGGTGCAGCGCGGGGGGAGCGGGGGACGCGGGCTGGGCCTGTACCGGAGCCACGACAGCGGCCGCTCCTGGAAGTACGAGGGGCCCGTCCATGACGGCTCCCGCCAGGACCGCGCGGACCTGCTCGCGGTGGGCCGCGACGTGGCGCTCGTGTACTCGGTGGAGACGCCGGACAGCCAGGGCATCGGCGGCTCGACGTCGCGCGACGTCGTCTTCCAATGGTGGCGCTACCAGTCCTCCACGGACCGGTGGGTGGCCGGGCGGACGCTCAAGGTCTTCGACTCGCGCAGCTCCAGCACGGCGTACTACCGGGCGGAATTGGCGCGCGACTCGCGGGGCCGCATCTGGGTGCAGGCCTTCAAGCGCGAGTCGGACGGAAGCTCCACCCTCGTCATCGCCGTGAGCACGGACAACGGCTCCACGTTCCGCGAGATGCCGGCGCTGGACCGCCACCTCTCGAAGCGCGGGGGCGGGCGGCTGCTGCACCTCGGAGGGAAGCTCGTCGTCGTCTACGGCTCGCACTCGGGGGGCATGGCCGCGCGCTACCGGGTGCGGGACGACGGCGCACCGCTGTCCTCGTGGTCCTCCGTGCGCACCGCCTTCTCCGAGGGCATCTACCACGGCGCCGCGCTGAGCGCGGTGGCGGACGGCAAGGGCGGCATGCACCTGGTCTACAAGGACAACGCGGAGCGGCTGCGGTACCGGCACTTCAATGGCCAGCGCTTCGGCGCGTCACTCGTGGTGCACGACGACGGGGACTGGGCGCTCCAGCCCGCCATCACCCGCGTGGGCGGCACGGTGCACATCTTCTACAACCGGCCCCACCGTGACGGCCGGGGATACGATTTGGTCGTGCGCAGGCTGAATGGCCGCAGCCTGGGCCCGGCGCGCGAGGTGGCCTCCATCTCCGGCTTCGCGGGCTACCCCGCCAGCGTCGCCGTGCTGCCCTCCGGCGCGCGCATCCCCTGCCTCTTCGGGGTGGAGCCGAAGGGCGGCTCGGACCGGCTGGCCGTCGTCTTCGCGCCCTCCAGTGGCAACAGCAAGACGTCTGCGGAAGGCGCCGTCGCCACCGCCGAGGCCCCCGGCGACGAGGGCACGGTGATGGTGGACCTGGACGGGCCCGCTGGCGTGGTGGCGCCGCTCGCGTCCGTCCCGAAGCCCTCCGCCGGGGACGCCGCGACGGGCTGTGGCGGCGGGCAGGCCCTGGCCGTGCTCGTGGGGCTGCCGATGCTGGCGCTGGAGCGCCGCCGCCGGAAGGCGCTCTTCCGGCGGTAGCTGCTGGGCGCACCCGTGCCGCGCTCCGGGGACTGCGTCAGGGCAGCGGCCCCTCCACCAGGCGCAGCACGTCCGCGAGCACGCCGGCCGCCGTCACCGCCGCGCCCGCGCCGTAGCCGCGAATCACCAGCGGGGTGGGGCTGTAGCGCTCGGACAGGAAGCTGAGCGCATTCTCGCCGCCCTTCACGGCCGCCAGCGGGTGCTCCAGGGGGACGGGCACCAGCCCCACGGAGATTCCCTCCGGCGTGACGCTGCCCACGTAGCGCAGCACCTTGCCCTCCTTGCGGAGTGCCTCCGCGCGGCGCTGGAAGTGGGCATCCACCTTCGGCAGCCGGGCGAGGAAGGCGTCGAGCGGACCGGACGCATCGAAGTCCTCGGGGAGGAGGGACTCCAGCTTCACGCCCTCCAGCTCCACCGTGCGCCCCAATTCGCGGGCGAGGATGAGCACCTTGCGCGCCACGTCCGTGCCCTGCAGGTCGTCGCGCGGGTCCGGCTCCGTGAAGCGCCGCTCCATCGCGGTGCTCACCGCCTGGGAGAGCGGCACGCCCTCCTCGACGAGCCCGAGGATGAAGGAGAGCGAGCCGGAGAGGATGCCCTCGATTCGCAGCACCTGGTCGCCCGTGCGCACCATGTTCTTCAGCGTGTCGATGACGGGCAGGGCCGCGCCGACGTTCGTCTCGTAGAGGAAGCGGCGCTGGTGCCGGGACGCCGTCTCGCGCAGCGCGCGCCAGTGGCTCCACCGGCCGGCGTTGGCCTTCTTGTTGGCGGTGACGACATGGAGCCCGGCCTCCATGAGTGACGGGTAGGCGAGCGCGACGTCCTCGCTGCTGGTGCAGTCCACGAAGATGGGACGGCCGGGGCGCTTGGCGCGGGCCCAGTCGCGGAAGGTGTCCAGCGCGGGGCCGTCCCCGCCCGCGGCGAGCCGCGCCTCCCAGCCCTCCAGGGCGATGCCCTCGCCAGAGGCCACGCAGTGCCGGCTGTTGGCGATGGCGCACACCCGCAGGTCCACGCCGTGCGCGCGCAGCTTGGGGGCCTGCTGGCGCACCTGCCGGAGCAGCTCGCCGCCCACGCTGCCCACGCCCGCCACGAGCAATTCCACCACCTCGATGGTGCCGAAGCACCGGCCGTGGACGTGGGCCATGGCGCGCGGGCCGTCCGTCTCGGAGATGACGGCGGAGATGCTGCGCTCGCTGGAGCCCTGCGCAATCGCGGCGATGCTGCACCCCACGTCGGCCAGGGCGCTGAAGAACGTCCCCGCCACGCCCACGCGGTGGCGCATGCCGTCGCCGACGATGCTGAGCACCGCGAGCCCGTCCTGGCACTCAATCGTGTCCACCTTGCCGGCCTCGCGCTCCACCTCGAAGGCCACTTCGAGCGCCTCCACGGCGCCCCGGGCCTCGGCCTGCTGGACGCAGAAGCTGATGGAGCACTCGCTGGAGCCCTGGGTGATGAGCACCACGGAGATGCTGGCGTGGGCCATGGCTTCGAAGACGCGGGCGGCGGTGCCCGGCACGCCCTTGAGGCCCGCGCCGGCGATGTTGACGAGGGCGATGTCCCGCAGGAAGGACAGGCCGCGCACCGGGTGCTGGGGCGGCGCGGCGGCGGCCGTCACGCGGGTGCCGGGCTGCTCGGGGCGGAAGCTGTTGCAGACGCGCACGGGGATGCCGCGCTCGCGGGCCGGGGCAATCGTCTTCGGGTGGAGCACCTTCGCGCCGAAGTACGCCAGCTCCATCGCCTCCTCGAAGCTCACCTCCGGCAGCGGGAAGGCCTCGGGCACCAGGCGCGGGTCCGCGCTGAAGATGCCGTCCACGTCCGTCCAGATTTCCAGCAGCTCGGCGTCCAGCGCCGCAGCCGCCAGCGCCGCCGAGTAGTCCGAGCCGCCGCGTCCGAGCGACAGCGTCTTGCCCCGGCCGTCGCCGCCGAAGAAGCCCGGCATCAGCAGCAGCCCCGGGCCGCCCTCGCGCAGCGGGGCGAAGCGCGCGCGAATCTCATCCGTCCTCGGCGTGGCCTGGAGCGGGTCCCCCGAGCAGATGAGCACCTCGCGCGGGTCCACCGCCCGCGGCGCCAGGCCCCGTGCCTCCAGCAGCGCCTCCAGGATGAGGCACGCGGCGCGCTCGCCCAGGCCCGACAGGTGCGCGAGCACGGAGGGCGAGCACTCGCGCAGCAGCCCCACGCCCTGGAGCAGGCCGCGCAGCTCCGCGCCGAGGGCGGCGAGTCCTTCTTCCAGCGGGCGCTGGCGGGCCGCTCCCAGCTCGCCCTCCAGCTCGCGGGTGATGGCGGCGTGGGTGTCCTCGAAGCGGGCGCTCAGCCCGTCCACCGCGCCGCGCTCCTGGGCCACCCGCGCGGCCTCCACGAGGAGGTTGGTGATGCCGGACACGGCCGAGGCCACCAGCATGACGCGCGTCTCCTGGCGTGCCGCCGCCACCAGGTCCACCACGCGGCGCAGCTGCGGCGCGCCGCCCACGCTGGTGCCACCGAATTTCATCACGCGCACGGCGGCACCCCGGGCTTCAGCGACGAGGAGGGGCGGGCCAGCGGGGAGGGCGTCTGCGGGGTGGGCTGCATGGGGACGGGACTCCTGGGGTGTGAAGGGTGTGAAAACGAAAAAAGCCCCGCGCCGGGGAGCGCGGGGCCGAGCTGGGAGACCGGAAGGTGTCCCGCGCTAGACCGCCCGCGCTCCGCGGGGAGTCGTGGTGGTAGTGGTGGTCGTCGTCGAGGTGGCGGTCTCCGGGCGCACGCAGGCGGGGGACTGGTGTCCCTGGCCCGGCGCAGTGCTCCCGTGGAGGCCGCTCATGAAGTGGAAGGCTGGCTGAACTCGCGGATGCAAGTCAAGCCAGCCACCCTGAGCGTCGGCTGCTCGTGTGGTGTGTGTCTATCGCGCGGAGTTGGTTGCGAGAGGGCCCGGCTCCCGGGCGTCCGGCACTCCGTGCAGGACGACGGAGTCGGTCTCCTCTGAAGGGGACGCTTGCCTGCTGCGGCGGGCCACCACGTTGTAGACGGCAAGCGGAGCGGTCATTCCCGGCAGATGCGAGTCCTGCACACGTTGGCACTCGAACTCGTCCTGCATCCGGCGGTACAGGCCCTCGCCGATGAGGACCTGCTCGCCCGAGGCAACCATGGCGAGCCGTGCGGCGGTGTTCACCACGTCGCCCAGCACCGTGTAATCCAGGCGGCCCATTCCAGGTGCGCCCACGCTCCCGGACACCAGTTCACCCGAGTCGAGCCCGATGCAGACGCCATGTGCATAGGGAGAGCCGTCGCCGCCACGGAGGGCCACGGCTTGGAGTTGCTGACGGAGTGCCAGGCACGCCTCGAGCGCGCGGATGGCATGCCCCGCGCCACGGAAGACCGCCATGACGGCGTCTCCCACGAACTTTTCGACGACGCCTGCGCGTGCCGTCACTTCTGGAACGATGATCTCGAAGATGGAGTTCAAGAGGCCTACCACGGCCTCGGGCGACTCCCGACGTGTCACGGGCGTGAAGCCGTCCACGTCGATGAAGGCGACCGTGGCATCCATCCGCTCGCCAGCCACTGCCTCCGAGCCGCGCACCAGCGGCAGGACGCGCTCCAGGATGCCGCCGTGGACGAACATGCGAAGCACCTGATTCTCCTCGGTGGAACGCACTGCTCGCCGCAGCTCCGACACGTGTCTCACCGATTTGCTCAGGGTGGACTGCAAATCCTGGATGTTGATGGGTTTGACCAGGAAGTCGAAGGCGCCACGGTTCATCGCCGTGCGGATGTTGCTCATGTCGCTGTACGCGGAGACGATGACCACCTTGACGAGCGGGTTGACCTCTCCCACCCGGGTGAGGAACGTGAGCCCGTCCATGCGCGGCATGTTGATGTCACACAGGACGACATCCGTATCAGGGTGCTGCCGCAGCTTCTCGAGCGCGTCCTCACCATCCGTTGCGAAGACCAGCTGATAGACCGAGTCGCGAATCTGCCGGCGCAGGCGCTGCCGCATCAGGATTTGCACGTCGGGCTCATCGTCTACCACCAGGATCTTGGCCGCCCGGGCTGGCTGCTTTTCTTCCACCAGCGAGGCGAAGGCCGCGGACAGCTCCCGCGACGAGGCGAAGCGTCGCGCGGGGGCCAGGTTCAGGGCGCGGTCGAAGAATGCGTCCACCTCCGCGCCCAGCTCGGCCACCAGGCTGGAGGCTGGCTCCGAAGGCGGTTGGAATTGCCCTTGGAGCAGCGCGTGAATCGAGTCCACGGAGTAGGTAAACTGGCCGGTGAGCGCCCGGTACAACACGACCGCCAGCGACCACAAATCGCTGCGATGGTCCAGGGCCGGGTCGCTCCGGAGCTGCTCCGGGCTCATGTAGCGCAGCGTCCCCACCACCTGCTCGCCGGGGAGGTTCTCCGAGGTCTCCCGGGATTGGAGCATCCTGCGCGCCAACCCGAAGTCCAACACCTTCACCACCTCCTCACCGTCGACGCGAGCGAGGAAGAGGTTGGCGGGCTTGAGGTCCCGGTGGACGATTCCCGCCGCGTGCGCGGCAGTCAGCGCTCTCGCCACGGGCTTGAGAAGCGCCGCCACGGCCGTCGGACACAGTCGGCCGGTCCGCTCCAGGCGCTTCTCCAGGTCCTCTCCCTCCAACAGCTCCATGACGATGTATGGCGTATCCCCATCCACGCCGTAGTCATGAATCTGCACCACGTTCGGGTGGCGGAGCTGGGCGATGGCCTTGGCTTCCTGCTCGAAGCGCAGGAGGGCTGAAGAGGACAGCGGCGCGGTGGTTGACGCCATCAGCTTGAGGGCCACGCACCGCTGAAGCTGGGAGTCCCGTGCCAGCCAGATGGCGCCCATGCCACCGCTGCCAATCCTGCGCTCCAGCACATACCTGCCAGCAATCGCGTGTCCGGACATGATTACACACTTGGAATGCACGGCCCCGCCCCGGCCGTGGTTGAACCCCGTGTCCTGTGTTGGCGCGGGTCCAGGCTCGCATACCATTTCGCGGGTTTCACATGGGTCAGCGGGGCCCTATCGCTCGTCTGGCTGGCTGCACTGGCATGGGTGGCGGTGATTTACTCATGATGGGAGCGCGCTCGAAGCGCCAGGGGACACGACTCTCAACCGCGCGTGTCCCTCTCAGCACAAAGGGAGCAGTGCGCCTTGCGTGGATTGCCAAGACACGGAGCCGCTGGTCCGGTGTCCCTGCTGCAGCTCATCTGGAGTTCGTATTTCCGGAGCGCGCTGGTCCCGGTCTTCTTCATCGAACTGGCCCTGATTGCAGTCTATCTGGGGACCAACGGCATCATCCGGGAACAGAACATCTCCACCATGCAGCGGCTGGCCACCGAGCAGCTCCAGGACACCGCCCAGCGCCAGGCGGATGGAATTGGCTCGCAACTGTCAGCCGTGGCCCAGAACACCGAGATGCTCCGAAGGCACACCGCGCGCGCCTTCGTCACTCCGTTCGTCCCAGACGCAGAGGAGCGCTCTCGCTACTCGCTCCGTGAGGACGGCGTCTTTCGCACGGTCCGGGACCTCCCGGGCCGGGCGGCCTTCATCTGCTTCAGGACGTCCTGCACCGCCGAGGCTGCCCGGGAGATGGGGTTGCGGCTCAGCCAGTTGGACCCCCTGCTGGAGAGTCTCGTCAAGACCCAGCCGCTCGTGGTGCAGGCCTATATCAACAGCGGGAGGACCTCTTGCCGAATCTACCCCTACGTGGATTTGCTCGAACTGGTCAGCGCGGACTTCGATGCCACGGCCTTCAACTTCTATTACGAGGCGGATGCCGCCCATAACCCCGACCGCAAGGTGGTGTGGACCGACGTGTACATCGACCCGGCGGGTCGTGGCTGGATAGCGTCGGCCATTGCTCCGGTCTATCCCGGCGACGGCTCGCGCCTGGAAGCGGTGGTGGGGCTGGACATCACGGTGGATACCTTCGTCCAGCAGGTCCTCAAGCTGCGCCTGCCCTGGAATGGCTATGGAATGCTGGTGGGCAAGGACGGCACCATCCTCGCGTTACCTTCGCTGGGGGAGCGCGACTGGAAGCTGAAGGAGCTCACCCAGTACTCCTATGCTGAGTCCATCCAGCAGGACACCTTCAAGCCGGACTCCTTCAACCTGCTCAAGCGCGAGGACAGCCGAGGACTGGGCAGGACGATGATGTCCAGACAGGAGGGGGTGGCCACGGTGACGCTCGAGGGGCACCACAAACAGGTGGCCTGGTCCACCGTCGCGGGGACGGGCTGGAAGCTGCTGGTCATCGTGGATGAGGCCGACATCTTCGCGGAGGCGCAGACGCTGAGCGCGCGTATCAACCGGGTGGGGTTGGGGATGCTCGTCGGGCTCGGCCTCTTCTACGCGCTGTTCTCCGTCTGGCTGTACAACAGGGTGCGTAAGGTGAGCGCCCTGCTGGCAACGCCCCTGGTGTCGCTGGAAGGGATGATGCGTCGGATTGCTCAAGGCAACTACGAACAGCCGAAGCCCGACTATCCCGTCCTTGAGCTGCAGCGTACCGGCGAGGGACTGGTGCACATGGGAATGGTCCTGGGGCAGAGCAACGCGGCCCTGCAGGAGACCCGGAAGAGCCTGGAAGAGCTCAATCAGGATTTGGAGTTGCGCATCCACGAGCGCACGAGCGAGCTGGAGCAGGCCAATCGCTCGCTCCAAGAAGAGAACGTGGCCAGACAGGCGCTCATCCAGCAATTGCAGCGCACGCAGCGGCAGCTCATCGAGTCAGAGAAGCTGGCCTCCATGGGGCAGCTCACCGCCGGCATCGCACACGAAATCAAGAACCCGCTCAACCTCATCAACAACCTGTCCGAGGTGAATGTCGAGCTCTCCACCGAGCTGGCCGCTACCCTGCGGGAGCGGCCTCGAGCCCTCCTGCGCGAGGTGGAAGATGTCATCGAGGACCTGAAGCAGAACGCACTCGTCGTCCAGCAGCATGGTGAACGTGCGGACCGCATCATCCGCAGCATGATGGACCATGCCCGGGGCAGGTCCGGGGAGTTCCATCCCCTGGACGTCAACCTGCTCGTGTCAGAGTATGTCCGGCTGACCTACCACGGCGAGCGGGCCCGGGACCCGGAGCTGCAGGTGACGTTCGTGCAGGAGCTTGAGCCGGGGCTGGCCTCCATCTCCGCTGCCGTCGAGGAACTGGGGCGCGTGTTGCAGAACCTGCTCCAGAACTCTCTCTACTCCGTGGCCGCGAAGCAGCGGAAATCCACGAGTGGCTATGTCCCTACCATCATTGTCCGAACGCTCCAGGACGGTGACAATGTCGTGGTCCAGGTGAGGGACAACGGGCTGGGCATCCCGGCGGAGCTTCAGGGACGTATCTTCGAGCCCTTCTTCACCACCAAGCCCCCTGGCGCGGGCAACACGGGACTGGGGCTTTCTCTGAGTTACGACATCATCGTGACGATGCACGGCGGAAGTCTGACGGTGGAGAGCGAGCCGGGGCAGTTCGCCTGCTTCACCGTGCGACTCCCAGCTCGCCGCCAGCCCTCCGCCCGTGTCGCTACCGGGTAGTGAAGGTGGGCCCTCCAGGTTCGTAGACACGGACAGGACAGGGGCCTCGCGACGCCGCACGAGGCCCCTCCGGGGAAACTCAGCCCACCAGGCGCACGACCACCTGGGTCAGCCCGTAGACCAGCACCGCCATGAGCGCGGCGGCGGGGATGGTGAACACCCACGCCCAGAGGATGCGACCTGCCACGCCCCACTTCACGGCGCGCCAGCCCTTGGTGGAGCCCACGCCGACGATGGCGCCCGTAATCGTGTGCGTGGTGGACACGGGGATGCCCCAGTGCGCCAGCGCGATGATGGTGACGCCGCCGCCCGTCTCCGCGCTGAAGCCGCCGATGGGCGCCAGCTTGGTGAGGCTGTGCCCCATGGTGCGGACGATTCGCCAGCCGCCGAAGAAGGTCCCCAGGGCGATGGCCGCGTGGCAGGAGATGATCATCCACCAGTCGATGTGGAACGGCCGGTCCTTCCAGATGGTGCCGAAGAGCACCACCGCGATGATGCCCATCACCTTCTGCGCGTCGTTGGTGCCGTGGCTGAAGGAGAAGATGGCGGACGACACCAGCTGCAGCCGGCGGAACCAGGCATCCACCCGCAGCGGTGTCTGCTTGTGCACCGACCACGTGCTCGCCAGCATCAGCGTGATTCCCAGGAACATGCCGATGAGCGGCGAGAGCACGATGAAGGACGCAATCTTCGCGATGCCCGAGCCCACCAGCCCCTTGACGCCGAGCACCGGCAGCGTGGCGCCAATCATGCCTCCCGCCAGCGCGTGCGAGGACGAGGACGGCAGCCCCCACCACCACGTCAGCAGGTTCCAGGCGATGGCGCCCATCAGCGCGGAGAAGATGACCGCGAGCACCGCGGACGAGCCCTCGGCGCGGAGCATGTCGAAGTTGATGATGCCCTTGCCCATGGTGTTCGCCACGTGGACGCCACCGGCGAACGCCGCGATGAAGTTGAAGAACGCGGCCCAGGCCACGGCCAGATTGGGCGACAGCACGCGCGTGGACACCACGGTGGCGATGGAGTTCGCCGCGTCGTGGAAGCCGTTGATGAAGTCGAAAATCAGGGCAACGGCGACGATGAGGATGACGGCGGTGAGTAGCATCTCAGGAGTGCTCCAGCACCACGCCTTCGATGATGTTGGCCACGCCCTGGCACTTGTCCGTCGCCGTCTCGATGAGGTCGTAGATTTCCTTCCACTTGATGACCGTCAACGTGTCCACGCCGCTCTTGAAGAGCCGGCCGACGCCCGAGCGCAGCGCCTCGTCCGCCTGGGACTCCAGCCGCTTGATTTCCTTGCAGCCGGCGAGAATCTGCTCCGGCTTCTTGATGAGCCGCAGCGCCGCCACCACCTCCTGCACCTTCTGCGTGCTCAGCACCAGCAGCCGCGCCAGCTCCGTGGCGTCCGGCAGGCTGGTCTGGATTTCGTAGTAGTGCAGCCGCGCCGCCGCCGCGTTCGTCAGGTCCAGCACGTCGTCGATGCGCGACAGCAGCGTGTGAATCTGCCCGCGGTCGAACGGGGTGATGAACTGCTGGTGCAGGCGGTTGAAGGCGGTGTGCGTGACTTCGTCACCCCGGTGCTCCACCTCCTTCAGCGCTCGAACACGCTCCGACACGTCCCGGTAGTCCACCAGCAGCTCGTGCAGCATCTTCGCGCCCTGCACGGTGACGGCACACTGCGCGTCGAAGTCGTCGAAGAACTCGTCCGACTTGGGCATCAGCTTCTCGAGCATCCGTCCCTCCAGGTCGCCCGGAGGTCCGGGCGAGGCTTGCCCGGGAGCCGTCATCTGTTCGTGACGTTCCCGTGGCGCGCCCGTGACTACCCTACCTGGAGAGAATCTCCACACTTCGTTTTATTTCACTGCGGGTGCCGGACGGCGGGCCCGCAGGGCAGGCGGGCCAGCAGCCGTCAGCGGTAGCGACGCTCACTCCCGGTGATGGGGACGTCGTTGGCGCTCATGTCCCGGCGGCGCATGAGCCCGGTGGCGTCGAACTCCCAGTGCTCGTTGCCATGGGTGCGGAACCACTGGCCGGTGGCGTCGTGCCACTCGTACTCGAAGCGGACGGAGATGCGGTCATCCGTGAAGCACCACAGTTCCTTCATGAGCCGGTAGTCCAGCTCCTTCTCCCACTTGCGGCGGAGGAAGGCCTTGATGGCCTCGCGGCCCCGGAAGAACTCGGTGCGGTTGCGCCACTCGCAGTCCTCCGTGTACGCGAGCGCCACGCGCTCCGCGTCGCGGCTGTTCCAGGCGTCCTCGGCCGCCTGGACCTTGGCGCGCGCGGTGTCGGGGGTGAAGGGAGGGCGAAGGGGAGACGTCATCGGGGTGGATCCTGTGGCTGCGTGAGAGGGACGCCCCGGCCCGTTGCACCGCGCATGCCCCGCGCTCCCTGGGAGAGCCCTCGCGGCCGGCACCACGAGAATTCGTGGAGCGCCGGATGTCTCCCGGGTTAGGGAAGGGCCATGTACGCGGACGCGCTCCAGTCCATCGCCCTGGCCGTGGCCCAGGTCCGCTCGGTGGACCTGGTGCTGGCGCGCATCGTCCATGGCCTCGCCGCGCAGCCGGACGTGGCGCTGGCACGGCTGTGGCTCATCGCTCCGGGCGACATCTGCGGCGAGTGCCCCATGCGCGGCGAGTGCCCGGACCGCTCGCGCTGCCTGCACCTGGCGGCGAGCGCGGGAGGCTCGCGGGAGGAGCCGGAGGAGGAATGGGCGCGGCTGGATGGGGCGTTCCGCCGCTTCCCGCTGGGCGTGCGCAAGGTGGGCCACGTCGGCGCGACGGGGGAGCCCGTGCTCCTGCAAAGCGTGGGCGGACAGGCGGACTGGCTGGTGCATGGCGAGTGGGCGCGGCGCGAGGGCATCCAGAGCTTCGCGGGGCAGCCGCTCGTCTTCCGGGGAGACGTGCTGGGCGTGCTCGCGGTGTTCAGCCGGCGCGTGCTCGGGGCCCAGGAGTTCTCCTGGCTGCGCACCTTCGCGGACCATGCGGCGGTGGCGCTGGCCAACGCGCGCGCCTTCGAGGAGGTGGCGCGGCTGCGCGGGCAGCTGGAGCTGGAGCGCGACTACCTGCGCGAGGAGGTGAAGGATGCGGGGGCCTTCGGCGAGCTGGTGGGCCACGGCGCCGCGCTGCAGCGGGTGCTCCAGCAGCTCCGGCCGGTGGCCGCCACCACCGCCAGCGTGCTCATCCTCGGCGAGTCCGGCGTGGGCAAGGAGCTCATCGCCCGCGCCATCCACGACGAGAGCCCGCGCCGCGAGCGGCCCCTCATCCGCGTCAACTGTGCCTCCATTCCCCGCGAGCTGTTCGAGAGCGAGTTCTTCGGCCACGTGAAGGGCGCCTTCACCGGCGCGCTCCGGGACAGGGCCGGGCGCTTCCAGGCGGCGGAAGGGGGCACGCTCTTCCTCGACGAGGTGGGGGAGATTCCCCTGGAGCTGCAGGGCAAGCTGCTCCGCGTGCTGCAGGAGGGCACCTTCGAGCGGGTGGGAGAGGACGTCACGCGCAAGGTGGACGTGCGAATCCTCGCCGCCACCAACCGCGACTTGAAGGCCGAAGTCGCCGCGGGGCGCTTTCGCGAGGACCTCTACTACCGGCTCAGCGTCTTTCCCATCGAGGTGCCCCCGCTGCGCGAGCGCCGGGAGGACATCCCCCTGCTCGCCGAGCACCTCCTCCGGCGCGTCTCCGCGAAGCTCAAGCTTCCACCGCCGCGCCTGTCCCAGGCCCACGTGCAGGCGCTCCAGCGCTACGACTGGCCCGGCAACGTGCGTGAGCTGGAGAACGTCCTGGAGCGCGCGGTCATCCTCTCGCGAGGCGGACGGCTGCGGCTGGATGGGGCCCTGCCCGGAGCGCCTGTCACGCCGCCGCCGCGGGAGCGCCGGGAGCCCGCGCCCGCCGCGCCCTTCATCACCGAGAGGCAGTGGCGCCAGCGGGAGCGGAAGAACCTGGAGGCGGCGCTCGCCGCGGCGGGAGGCAAGGTGTACGGCCCCGGAGGTGCCGCCGAGCTGCTGGGCCTCGCGCCCACCACGCTGGCCTCTCGCCTCAAGGCGCTGGGCATCAAGGTCCGCTGAACGGGCGCGGGCGCACCGGAATCCCGCGCCGCCCCGGCCACGAGAAGTCGTGGACCACGAGACCTCGTGGTGGTGCCGAAGGAGGGGGGGCGGGTGGAAGCGCCTGAAGTCCCTGGGCTTCGTGCGCGGCGCGGCGTTGGCCGGCGGGCTGCAATGGAGGGCGGGGCAACCCGAGCACCTTCCAGGAGTCCTTCATGAGCAGCGCGGCATCCCACGGCCCCGGCTTCCAGCCGGGCCACATCGGCATCAACGTCACCGACCTTGAGCGCTCCACCCGCTTCTACCGCGACGTCTTCGGCTTCGACGTCACCGCGGAGTCGAAGGAGCCGGGGCGCGAGTTCGCCTTCCTCGGCCAGGGCTCGCGGCTGGTGCTCACCCTGTGGCAGCAGGGCACCGCGCGCTTCGACCGGGCGCGCGCTGGGCTGCACCACCTGTCCTTCCAGGTGGAGGGCATGTTCGAGGTGAAGGAGGCGGAGCGGAGGCTCAAGGCGCTCGGTGTGCCCTGCCTTCACGACGGCGTCGTGCCGCATGGCGAGGGCACGCGCTCCGGCGGCATCTTCTTCGAGGACCCGGACGGCACGCGGCTTGAAATCTACGCGCCCACCGGCGCGGAGGGGCACGCCGCCCCGACGCCCGGAGCTCCCTCCTGCGGCTTCTTCTAGTCAGGCCATCGGCACCAGGTCCGTTCAGGGAAGGCAGCGCAGAATCCCGGCCTTCCGGCCCGGCCAGTGATGCCCCCTGGCAGGGCCGGAAAGCCAGGTGGCTTGGGCGCACACACTTTACGAGGCACGTCATGGGTTCTCCCTTTCATCGAGGCGAGCTGGCCGTCCAGGCGCGCGAGGGCACCGTCCGCGAGGCGGAGCGCGTGGGCCGCTCCATCGGCTCGGAATTTCCGCCGCCCGCGCGCGACTTCCTGCGCGCGCAGCGGATGGTGGTGGTGGCCTCCCGGGTGCCGGACACGGGGCAGGTGTGGGCCTCGCTGCTCACGGGGGAGCCCGGCTTCGCATCGGTGCGGGACGCGTACTCGCTCGTCGTGCGCGCGGAGCCGGTGCCGGGAGACCCGCTCCGGCCCGTGCTGCGCGAGGAGACCGACGTCGGGCTGCTGGGAATCGAGCTGGCCACGCGGCGGCGCATGAAGGCGAGGGGCCGCTCCGAGCCCCTGTCCGAGGGGGGCTTCCTCCTGTGGCCGCGCAGCGTCTACGCGCTGTGCCCCAAGTACATCCAGGCGCGGGAGGTGGAGCCGCCGCCGGGCACACCGCCCGCTCCGCGGGCGGAGGTGGTGCATGCCGGTCCGGCGCTGACGGAGGCACAGCGGCGGTGGCTCGAGCGGGCGGACACCTTCTTCATCGCCACGCACACGGCGGAAGGGGGCGCGGACGCCTCGCACCGGGGCGGCAACCCGGGCTTCGTGCTCGTGCACGGCGCGCAGGCGTTGGAGTTTCCGGACTACGCGGGCAACAACATGTTCAACACGCTGGGCAACCTCGCGCTCGACGCGCGCGCGGGGCTGCTCTTCATCGACTTCGAGGGCGGCGGTACGCTCCAGCTCACCGGGACGGCCCAGGCCACCTGGGCGCCGGAGCGGCTGGCGCGGCACGCCGGGGCGAAGCGGGTGGTGGACTTCCACGTGGAGGAGGTCCGCGAGCTGCGAGGCGTCACCCCGCTGCGCTGGCGCTTCCTCGACTTCTCCCGCTTCAACCCGAGGTGAGCCTCGCGCGGCGCCCGGCGCGCTGCGGGGGCCCGGCCTTCCTCCGCCGCGCCAGCTCAGAGCGTGATGACAATCTTCCCGAAGTGGGCGCCCGCCTCCATGTGCCGCAGCGCCTCGCGCGCCTGCTCGAAGGGGAAGACCCGGTCGATGACGGGCTTCAGCCGGTGCTGGGAGAGGACGCGGTTCATGTCCTCGAACATGGCGCGGCTGCCCACGTAGGTGTTCTGCACGTTCAGCTTCTTCGCCTCGACGGCGGCGGGGTCCGGCTTCGCGAAGTCACCGCTGAGCATGCCGATGAGGGAGATGTGCCCGCCAGGGCGCGTGGCGCGCAGGGAGTGGGGCAGCGTCCCGGCGCCGCCCACCTCCAGGACGTGGTCCACGCCCTGCCCACCCGTCAGCGCCAGCACCGGCTCCTCCCAGTTCGGGTGCTGCTTGTAGTTGACGGTGCCGTCCGCCCCCAGCCCCTTCGCACGCTCCAGCTTCGCGTCCTGGCTGGAGGTGATGAGCACGCGCGCGCCCAGCGCCCGGGCGAGCTGGAGGGCGAAGATGGAGACGCCGCCGGTGCCCTGCGCCAGCACCGTCTGTCCCGGCTTGAGCCCGCCCTCGGACACCAGTGAGTTCCACGCCGTCACGGCCGCGCACGGCAGCGTGGCGCCGTCCTCGAAGGAGAGGTGCTCCGGCAGGTGCACCAGGCCCTCGGCGTCCACGGCGACGTACTCCGCGAGCACGCCGTCCACGCTGCCGCCCAGCGCGTGGGCCACCTTCTCCGGCGTCCTCGGGCCGTCCGTCCACGTCTGGAAGAACGTCGGGGCCACGCGGTCTCCGGGCTTCACCCGCGTGACGCCGGCCCCCACGGCCACCACCTCGCCAGCGCCGTCCGAGGCGGGGATGAGCCGGGGCGGGCGGTTGCCCGGATACCTGCCCAGCGCGATGAACAGGTCCCGGTAGTTGAGCGACACCGCCCGGATTCGCACCAGGGCCTGCCCCGGGCCCGGCTTCGGCTCCGGCCGCTCCACCTGCACCCAGCCCTCGATGCTGCCCGTCTTCTGGAGTTCGATTGCGCGCATGCGCGCATGACTAGTCATGAGTGCGTGGGAATGCCACGCGAACCCGGCCCCGGGCGCTTCAGAACGCCTCCGTGAGCGTGACTTCCCCGAGGAACGGGCGCAGCTCCTCCTCCAGGCGCTTGCGCGGCATGGCCCCGACGAGCTGCTTCAACACCTTGCCGTTCTTGAAGACGAGCAGGGTGGGCATGGCGCGGATGCCGTACTGCTGCGCCGTCTCCATGTGCGAGTCGGTGGAGATTTTCGTGAACTTCATCCGTCCCCGCCACTCCGTGGACAGCGCGTCCAGCATGGGCGCGATGATGCGGCACGGCGGGCACCAGGCGGCCGTGAAGTCCACCACCACCGGCTCCTCCGCTTCGAGCACCTCGCGCCGGAAGTCCGCATCCGCCAGCTCGATGACATTCCCCGCCATGACGTTTCCTCCTCGGGAGGCGCGGCCCGCACGGTGCGCGCCTCGGGTGTGGAGGAAGGTGTAATGGCGGAGGAGGGCGGGGACGAGAGCCCCTGGCGCAACGCATTGTTCCGCGAAGCGCCCCGCGCCCTAACCTTCTGGCTCCCAGGGCAGAGTGGCGCTGCGCTCGGACAGCAGCGTGAGGAAGGCACGCACCTTGGGCGGGAGCTGGCGGCTGCTGGGGTAGACGGCGAACACGGGGATGCCCGGAGGCGTCACGTCTTCCAGCACGGGGACGAGCAACCCCCCGCGCACGTCGTCCACGACGAGCGACGCCGGGAGCCGCACCACGCCCAGCCCCGCTCGCGCGGCGGCCTGTCCGGCGCGCACGCTCGGCACGCGCAGCCGGCCCGCCACGGGCACCGTCTTCGCGCGCCGGCCCTCGCCGAAGTACCAGACCTCGTCCGTGCCCGGCTCGGCGAGGAGGACACACTCGTGGCCCAGCAGCTCGTCGGCCGTGTGCGGGGTGCCGTGGCGGCTCAGGTACGAGGGACTGGCGTAGTAGCCCGTGCGCAGGCGCCCCAGCCGGCGGGCCACCAGCGAGGAGTCCGCGAGCGGCCCGGTGCGCAGCGCCAGGTCATACTCCTCGGCGATGAGGTCCACATGGGCCTCGGCGAGCGACACCTCCACGCGCATTCGCGGCTGGCGCAGGAGGAACTCGGAGATGAGGGGCGTGAGCAGCTCGCCGAGCAGGGACAGCGTGGCGATGCGCAGCGTGCCCTGGGGTGTGCCGCGCGACTCGCTCACCGCGCGGTTGACCTCGCGGGCTTCTGAGACGAGCCGCGCGCAGTGCGCGTGATAGTCGCGGCCCGCCTCGGTGAGCCGCAGCCGGCGCGTGTTGCGCTCGAGCAGGCGGATGCCCAGTCGCTCCTCCAGCGCGGCGAGGCGGCGGCTCACCGTGGACTTGCGCAGGCCGAGCCGCTCGGCGGCGGCGGTGATGCCACCCGTCGCCACGACCTCGACGAAGAGCAGCATGTCATCCAGGAGGGGTGGGCTCGGGGACACAGGCACCTAGCCTACAGGGGACGGGTGTCCGCCTCCTCGCTCTCCATGCGTCCAGGCGGCAAAGAGGGGTGGGCAGGGGCGTTAAAGCCGGGTAGATGCACCCGCCAGGGGAGCGGCCTGCTTCGAGGGACGCTCCAGGTGCTTCCCCGGGTTCTTCCATGATGCCGCCTCGCCCCATGCCGCTGTGTGTTGCGCCGATGATGGACTGGACGGACCGGAACTGCCGGTACTTCCACCGGCTGCTCAGCCGACACACGCTCCTCTACACGGAGATGGTGACCACCGGCGCCGTCATCCACGGCGACCGGGAGCGACTGCTGGGCTACGAGCCCGCGGAGCACCCCGTGGCGCTCCAGTTGGGAGGCTCCGAGCCCGCCGCGCTCGCCGAATCGGCGCGCATCGGCCAGGAGTGGGGCTACGACGAAATCAACCTCAACTGCGGCTGCCCGAGCGACCGCGTCCAGTCCGGCCGTTTCGGCGCGTGCCTGATGGCGGAGCCGGACCTCGTCGCGCGCCTCGTGGGCGCCATGCGTGAGGCCGTCAGCATCCCGGTGACGGTGAAGTCGCGCATCGCCATTGACGACCTGGACGAGTGGCCGACGCTGGTGGACTTCGTTCGCAAGGTCTCCGCCGCGGGGTGCACGCGCTTCATCGTGCACGCGCGCAAGGCGTGGCTGCAGGGGCTGAGCCCGAAGGAGAACCGGGACGTGCCACCGCTGCGCTACGAGCTCGTCTACCGGCTCAAGTCCGAGTTCCCCCACCTGGACATCAGCATCAACGGTGGCATCAAGACGATGGACGCCGCCGCCGACCACCTGAAGCACGTGGACGGGGTGATGCTGGGCCGCGCCGTCTATGAGAACCCCTATCTGCTGGCCGAGGCCGACCGCCGCTTCTTCGGCGCCGAGGAGGCCCCGCCCGAGCGGCATGCCGTCGTGGAGGCGATGCTCCCGTATGTCGAGCGGCGCATGGGGCAGGGGGCTCCGCTGGGCGCCATCACCCGGCACATGCTCGGGCTCTTCCAGGGGCTGCCCGGTGCGCGCGCGTGGCGCAGGCACCTGAGTGAGAACGCGCACAAGTCGGGTGCCGGTCCGGAGGTGCTCATCGCCGCGCTCGCGAAGGTGCGCCGCTCGCCCGAGGCGGACGTCGCGGCGTAGCGCTCGGACCCTTCGTCCGAGGTGTCGCACGTCAGTCGTAGCCGCCTGGGCGCGTTGACCGCCGCCCACCGCGACGGAGGCGTCGTCCGCCGCGATGGTGTCGCCGTCCATTGGCACGGCGGCGTGTCCGCTGGAACGGAGGCGTCGTCCGCCGCGATGGTGTCGCCGCCCATCGGCACGGCGGCGTGTCCACGGGAACGGAGGCGTCGTCCGCCGTGATGGTGTCGCCGTCCATTGGCACGGCGGCGTGTCCACCGAAACGGTGGCGCCGTCCGCCTCGATGGTGTCGCTGTCCATCGGCACGGCGGCGTGTCCACCGAAACGGTGGCGCCGTCCACCGGGACGGCGGCGTGTCCCCCGGGATGTCCCCCGGGATGGCGGCGCGTCCACCAAAACGGTGGCGTCGTCCCCCGAGACGGCGGCGCGTCCACCCGGGACGGCGGCGTGTCCACCGGGACGGTGGCGTTCCTTCCGGGACGGTGGCGTTCCTTCCGGGACGGCGGGCCCGGGCTGAAGGGGCGTCTCCTCTCCGTGCCCGGCGCTTGTCGCCAGTGCAGTAGCGCTGGACCTTCATCCGGTTGCCGCACATGCGCATGCTGTACCAGCGCCCGAAGCGGTTCTTCGACGTGTCATGGAATGCGCGCAGGCGGTTCCCGGCGGTGCAGACCTTGAGCCGCTCCCAGCGGCCGTCCCGCTGTGCGGTGGCCACCGCCGCGAAGGCACTCCCGAGGGATCCCCGGACCTCGCGAGGACCGGAGTTCGCAGGGCTACAGGTCCATTCCACCTGGGCGGCGGGAGCGGAACGCGCCAAGCCTTGGCGAGCGCCGCGGGCCGTCCCACCCGGACCTCCGCCACCGGTTGCTCACCCCATGTCAGACCCACCCGGTAGACAGGTTCCGGTGGAAGGAACGTTCCTTCCAGGCGTGAGTCGCCCGGAGGGGCGGGGCAGGGGACGGGGACGGGGCATGGGAATTCTGGAGCAGATGCGCGTCGACGCCATGTGCGAGGCGGCGGGGTTGTTGGCGCTTCGGGGGTACGACAACGTGCAGGCCTCGGAGCTGGCCCGGGCGCTGCGCATGTCGGTGGGCACGCTCTACCGGCGCTACGGCAGCAAGCACGGCTTCGCGCTGGCGGTGCGGGACTTCGCCGAGAACACCCTGTGCATCCGGGCGCGCAGCGGTTTCGAATGTGAGCACGGCAGGGAGGGCGTCGACTTCCGCCAGGCCTTCTTCTCCTTCTGGTGGGAGTTGGCCAGTACGGCCCTGGAGGAGCCCGGCCTCTTCGCCTTCACCTTCTTGCACTGGCATCCGTATTCGCCTGGACCCCATGCGCGCTACGCGTTGAAGCCGTACATGCCACGTGGCCTCGGGCCGCTCCCGGCGCACGCGCTCGAGCCATCTGCGTCAGTCGCCACCAGAGACGGTGCGCCGGGGCTACGCGAAACGGACGCTGCCGGGGCAGACGACCCGGGGCCGCATGAGCTCCAGGCGGCCGGGGCGGATGACCTGGGGCCGCACGAGTCGGACGCATCCTGGGCAGATGACCTGGGGCCGCATGAGCTCCAGTCCTCCGGGCCGCGTGCGCCGCGAGCCCTGGGACAGCAGTCGCACGGCAGGGCGGCGCGGGCGTTGGTGCGCGAGGTTCTGGAGCAAGGCGAGCGTGAAGGGGCGCTGGCACCGGGGAGCGCCTGCGTGGGCGAGGGGCTGGTATGGGGTGCGTTGGTGGAACTGGTCCGCGCGCCGGCCGAGGAGGGTGCGCTGATGACTGAAGACGCAGTCCTCGCCTCGGCCGAGGTGCTCTGGCGCGCCCTGGCGCTCGTCAAGGACTCGGGGCCCCATGGGATGGACACACCTCCCTCAGGCGCGACCCATCCTCCATCCATGATTCCTGGCAGCCTCGCCGCGGCTTCTTCGCCCGAGCCGCTGGACGCGCCTCCGGACGCCGCTGGAGCTGCCCTCTCGAATGGAGCCAGCTCGCGTCAGCGACGCGTGGAGTCCACGAGTCCCCATCGCAGCGCATCCACCAGGCCCGGCGGGTCACCCTCCCGAAACGCGGTGAGCCCGGCCTCGAAGTCGGCTCGCGCACCCTCCACGTCTCCCAGCTGTGCACGGAGGACACCCCGCTCCCGCAGCAGCTCCGGGTCCACGTCCTCACCCTCCTGCGTGGCAAGTGCCGCCGTGAGGTCCCCCACCGCCTCCGTCAACCGCCCCAGGCGTGCCCTCACGTTGGCGCGCTGCTGGAGCAGCCACGGATTGGCGGGGTCCTCCTCGAGCGCCAGCGTCCAGTCGCCCTCCGCCTCCACGTCCCGGCCCAGCGCCTCCAGCGACTCCGCGCGCTTCATGTGGATGACGAGCGCCTTGCGGTACCCGCCGGCCACCAGCGCATCGAAGTCCGCCACCGCCTCCGCATGTCGCCCCAGCCGGGCCAGCGAGAGCGCGCGGTGCATCCGCGTGGTGTTGTGCCCGGGCGCCAGCTCCAGCACGCGCTCGTACCAGACGAGCGCCTCCGCCGGCGCTCCACCCCAGATGCCGAGCGTCTGCCCCAGCTCGCTCAGGATGCGCACTTGTTTCGGGTGCGCCTCCGCGAGCTGGCGGATGAGCGCGAGCGCCGACGCGTACCGGCCGCTCCTCCGCAGCCGGTCCACTTCACGCATCTGCTCGGACACCTCGGGAGGCCAGGCCTCGCGTCCGTTGCGCTCCACCATCACCGGCCCGCCGGAAAGGCGCGGCACGCGGCGTCGTAGTCCTGCCACCAGCCGTTCAGCGCCTTCATGTCCGTGGCGCGGGGCTCGTCGCCTGCCCCCGCCATGTCCAGGTACGCGTGCAGCAGCGGCCGGAAGTGCGGGTGGGCACAGCGCTCGATGATGTCCTGCGCCCGCCGCTTCGGAGAGCGGATGTCCATGTTGAGCGCGTAGCCCTGCTCGGTGACGACGCACTTGATGTCGTGCTCGGTGTGGTCGATGTGCCGCACGTACGGCATTACACAGCTCACCGTCCGCCCGTCCTTCAGCCGGCGCGTGGACGGCGTGTGGACGATGCTGAGGTATGCGTTGCGGAAGAAGTCTCCCGAGCCGCCCAGTCCGTTGACGATGCGCGAGCCGTCGATGTGCGTGGAGTTGACGTGCCCGTAGATGTCCACCTCGATGGGCGTGTTCATCGCGATGACGAACAGCCGGGAGATGATTTCCGGGCTGTTGGACAGCCACATGGGCCGCAGCACCAGCCTGTCGCGGCACCGCTCGAACAGCTGCATGAAGCGCTGGCGCCCCTCGGTGGAGAAGGACACCGCGGTGGACGACGCGTACTCGAACTTCGCGTCATCCTCCACGTAGCGCAGCATCCCGTCCTGGAACACCTCGGTCCAGAATCGAATCTTCTGGAAGGGTGAGTCGTAGAGCTCGCCGATGATGGCGTTGGCCACGTTGCCCACGCCGGACTGGATGGGCGGCAGGCGCTTGCCCCAGTGGAACTGCTCGCGGCACTGGAGCAGGAAGTCGACCACGTTGCGGGCGATGCGCTTGTCCGTGTCGTCCGCCGCCTTGAAGGGCACCGGGTGGTCGGGCGTGCGGGACTCCACCACCGCCACCACCTTGCTCAAGTCGAACTCCACGTACGGCGTGCCGATGCGGTCCCTCACGTTCACCACCGGCAGCGGCCAGCCCACGTGCGGGTGCACCGCGGGCGGGACGATGTCGTGGAAGCCCGTGTAGTCCGGCACCGCCGTGTTCACCTCGAGGACAATCTTCTTCGCGCGGGCGAGCGCCTCCACGCTGATGCCCACCGAGGAGGTGAGGATGACGCTCCCGTTGGGCCGGATGCGCGACACCTCCACCACGGCCACGTCGATGTCGCCATAGAAGCCGTACATCAGGTTGCGCGCGAAGGCGGAGAGGTGGACGTCCGTGAAGTCCATCTCCCCGGCGTGGATGCGCTGGCGCGACGCGGTCGACGACATGTACGGACCGCGCTTGCGGATGAAGGGCGCCAGGGGGCCCTCCACGTTCTCCGACAGCGAGGCGCCTGAAAGCAGGGTGATGCCCGCCTGCGGCAGCTGCTGCGAGAAGTACCAGGCCAGCGCCGGGAGGAAGGTCTTCGGCTCGCCCGACTTGGTGAAGCCGCTGATGGCCACCGTGCTGCCGTCGGCCACGTGCTTCACGGCCTCCTCGACGGGGACGACCCGGGCCAGCAACTCCGGGTTCTCGATGCGGTCCTTCAGGGAGCTCGTCACGGTCATGGCTGTGGGGAGAACGGCCGGGAGGGGAGGGTCGTTCGCGCCTCCGGAAAGATGACACACCGCGTGCTCCTCCGGGGGGCGAGGTGGAGGGCGAGCCCCCGCCATTCTAAACGGCCGATCGCGATGTTCGCACGACCTCAGGCGGTGCGCCTGAGGTCCCCTCGGCGCAGGCTTGGACTGGCAGAGCGCTGGGCGTTGCGTCCGGAGAGGTAGGCCTGCACCCGCTCCATGAGGCGGGCCAGGGTGCGGCAGCGGTGATTGCGGGTGACGTTGGCGTGCAGGTCCAGCCACACCCTCTCGATGCGGTTGCCCTCCGGGCAGTACGGCGGCAGGAAGTGGAGCACGATGCGCCCGCCCAGCTGCGCGAGCGCCTTGAGCGTCTTCTTGCTGCTGTGGACCGAGGCGTTGTCGAGGATGAGGTGGATGCGACGAGCCCGTCGGTACTCGCCCGCCAGGCGCCAGAGCAGCTGGATGAAGAGGTCACTGGCCTTGGACTTGCCCTCGACCCACGTCAGCTTCCCCGTCCTCGCATTCAGAGCTCCGGCCAGATAGCGCTTCTGGTTGTTGCCGGGCGTCACCACCACCCGGCGCTGACCGGGCAGGCACCAGTCGCGTCCCACCTTGGGATTGAGGTGGATGTCCACCTCGTCCACGTAGAGCACCGGCTCCTCGGGCGGGGTGTACCTCTCCAGGCACTTCAACTCGTAGAGCCGGCGGCGGCGCTTCCACCCCGGCCAGGGGCACTGGACGATGGGTTTGGCTGCCTTGAGCCGCGCGCCGAGTGAGGCCAGAGCCCGGCCCATGGTCGCCACGGACACGCGCGGCATGCCTCGGCGCTCCAGCTCCAGGCACAGCAACTCCCGCGTCCAGGTGGGCCGGCACCAACCCCAGTCCTCGGGCGTGCCCACCAGCACGCGCGAGAGCTTCTCGCGGAATCGGTCATCGACCTTGGGCTGGCCGTTGCCCTTTCGCCTGTCCCGGAGGGCTTCGCGCCCGCCTTCCCGGTAGCGACGCACGGCGCACACGACGGTGGAGGTGGCGCACCCCAGGAAGTGAGCCGCAGCGCTGCACGACTCGCCGCGCGCCACGGCGGCCACCGCCATGCACCGCCGCAGGGTGAGCGGGCAGCCGCTCAGCTCGCCCCAGCGTAGCAGCGCCTGGCGCTGCCGACGCTTCAACCAGAACCTACCCTTGCCCTTGGGCAGGGCCTTCTCGCTCTCAGGTTTTCTGCGCACACAGAGCCGAACGGGAAGTGCCCCTGCCGCCTCTTCCCGTCTGCTCCGCGCCTGCTCGCTCTCCAACCGCGATCGACGATCGCGAACGTTGGTTTACAACGGTGCTCGTGGAGGCTGATCGTGCGAAGCAAGTAGCGCAGCCCTGAATCGGTCCGTCCCGTGGCACAGGAGCAAGGCAGTGCGCTGCGGAGCCCACAAATTGGGACTATGGGCACTCCACTGTCGATGGACTTGAGACAACGCATTCTCGAGGCGTACCTGGCGCACGAAGAAACGTGGGAAGAACTTGCCAAGCGGTTTCGGGTAGGGGTCGCGACGGTTGATCGGCTCGTCGGCCGCTGGAAGCGCACCCACTCCATCGCTCCGCTGCGTCCTGGCCCGCGGCCCCACTATCGAATCCCGGATTCGCAACTCGCCAAGGTGAAGCGGCTGCTGGATGCCAGCCCCGACAGCACCACCCAGGAGATTGCGGATGCCTACGCCAAGGCGACAGGCGTACGGGTGAGCCGCCCTACCATGGGACGTGCCTTCCGGCGCCTGGGCTACACGCGTAAAAAAAGTCGCTCCTCGCCTCCGAGCGGCGGCTGGCGAAGAGTCGCCAGGCGCGACGGCGGTACCTGGATAAAGCCTCCGAGCTGAAGCCTTCGCAGCTCCACTTCATCGATGAGACCGCCGCCACCCTCACCATGACTCGCCGCTATGGGCGTGCTCAACGAGGGCAGCGAACACGCGGCTACGTACCGATGGGCCGTCGGCAGGTCCTCACGATGATTGGGGACCTGACGCTCCAGGGGATGGGGCCCGTGCTGACCTTCGAGGGCGCCACCAATAGCGAACGCTTCGAGACCTACGTCCGAGAGGGGCTACTTCCCGTCCTCAAGCCCGGCGACGTCGTTGTCTTGGACAACCTCAGCGCCCATCACCGTCCCGCAGTCGAGTCGCTCGTTCGCAGCCGCAAGGCCCATCTCCTCTTCCTGCCGCCTTACAGCCCCGACCTCAACCCCATCGAGTCGTGCTGGCTGAAGGTGAAGACGCGCCTGCGGGCCATCGGCGCGCGAACCCACGCCGCCCTCATCGAGGCCATGCGCGAGGCGCTCTCCACCGTGCGGCCGCAGGACGCGGCCGCCTGGTTCGCCTACTGCGGCTACCCGCCTCAACCGCCGTGATCACCGTGCTAGCCCCGCGAGGCGTGGGGGACTCGAGGCGGGGCCGGCGTGGATGGGACTTGGCGCGACGAGGCGTGGGGGCTCGGGAAGAGGCGGGCAGGCGGGCGTGTTGGGGGCGCCGCGATTCCGTCCTACGGTTCGCGGCGGGCCGCCGCCAGGCTCCGGCCCTACCAGACAGCCACCCTTTCGTTGGGAGACCCCCTTCTCATGCGTAAGCTCCTCTTCGCCGGCGCGGGCATGGCCGTGCTCGCATCCGCCGGTTGCGCCACGACGACCCCGCCCGCCCAGGAGTCCCAGAACATGGCTTCCGCCCCGTCTGCCTCCGACGCTCCAGCCGCCCCCGCGGCGCCCGCCGCCACGCCGTCGAACCCGCTGCTCGCGAAGTGGGCCGGGCCGTACGGTGGGTTGCCGCCCTTCGCCCAGGTCCAGGTGGCGCAGTTCAAGCCGGCGCTCGAGGCGGCCATGGAGGAGAACCGCCGGGAAATCGCCGCCATCGTCGACACGGCCGCCCCGCCGACCTTCGAGAACACCATCGTCGCGCTGGAGGCGGCCGGCAAGACGTTCTCCGACGTGGAGACGCTCTACGGCGTGTGGAGCTCGACGATGGCCACCCCGGACTTCCAGGCGCTCCAGCGGGAGATGGCGCCGAAGCTCGCGGCCTTCGACGATGAAATCTACCAGAACGCAGGGCTCTTCAAGCGCATCGAGGCCGTCTACAACTCGCCCGACAAGGCGAAGCTGACGCCCGAGCAGCAGCGGCTCACGTGGCTGTACTACACGCGCTTCGCCCGCTCGGGCGCGAAGCTGGACGCGGCGGCGAAGCAGAAGCTGGCCGCCATCAACCAGCGGCTCGCGTCGCTCTACACGTCCTTCAGCCAGAATGTGCTCGCCGAGGAGGAGGGCTACACCGTCGTCCTCGAGTCCGAGGCCGACCTCGCGGGGCTGCCCGACTCCGTGCGCGCCGGCGCGGCGGCCGCCGCCGAGTCGCGGGGCTTGAAGGGCAAGTGGGTCATCACCAACACGCGCTCGTCCATGGAGCCGTTCCTCACGTACTCGGCCCGGCGAGACTTGCGCGAGAAGGTCTGGCGCAACTACGTCAACCGCGGCGACAACGGCGACGCGCGCGACAACAACGCCATCATCGCCGAGGTGCTGAAGCTGCGCGCCGAGCGCGCGAAGCTGCTGGGCTACGCGACGCACGCGCACTGGCGGCTGGAGAACACCATGGCGAAGACGCCCGAGCGCGCCATGGAGCTGATGGAGGCCGTCTGGAAGCCCGCGGTGGCCCGCGTCCACGAGGAAGTCCGGGACATGCAGGCCGTGGCGGACAAGGAGGGCGCGAAGCTCAAGATTGAGCCCTGGGACTACCGCTACTACGCGGAGAAGGTCCGCAAGGCGAAGTATGATTTGGACCAGAACGAGGTGAAGCCGTACCTGCAGCTGGAGAAGCTGCGCGAGGGCATGTTCTGGGTGGCGGGCGAGCTGCTCGGCTTCGCCTTCACGCAGGTCAACGACGTGCCCGTCCACCACCCCGACGTGCGCGTCTGGGAGGTGAAGGACAAGGCCAGCGGCCGCCACGTGGGGCTCTGGTACTTCGACCCGTACGCGCGGCCCGGCAAGCGCTCCGGCGCGTGGATGAACGCGTACCGCAACCAGGAGCGGTTCCGCGGCGAAGTCACGACCATCGTTTCCAACAACTCCAACTTCGTGAAGGGCGCGCCCGGGGAGGCGGTGCTCATCAGCTGGGAGGACGCGTCCACGCTGTTCCACGAGTTCGGCCACGCGCTGCACGGGCTCAGCTCCAACGTGACGTACCCGTCGCTGGCGGGCACCTCCGTGGCGCGCGACTACGTGGAGTTCCCCTCGCAGCTGTTGGAGCACTGGTTGTCCACGCCCGAGGTGCTCAACACCTACGCGCTGCACTACCAGACGGGGAAGCCCATTCCGAAGGCGCTGGTGGCCCGCATCGAGAAGGCCGCGACGTTCAACCAGGGCTTCGGCACGGTGGAGTACCTGTCCAGCGCGCTCATCGACATGAAGCTGCACCTGGCGGGGGACAAGCCCATCGACCCGGATGCCTTCGAGCGCGACACGCTGACGTCGCTGGGCATGCCGAAGCAAATCGTGATGCGGCACCGCACGCCGCAGTTCGGCCACGTCTTCGCAGGTGACGGGTACTCGGCGGGCTACTACAGCTACCTGTGGTCCGACACGCTGACGGCGGACGCCTTCGAGGCCTTCACCGCGGGCAAGGGCGCCTACGACAGGGCCGTGGCCGAGCGGCTGCGCAAGAATGTCTTCTCCGTGGGCAACACGCTGGACCCGGCCGAGGGCTACCGGGGCTTCCGCGGCCGTGACGCGGGCATCGACGCGCTGATGCGCAAGCGCGGCTTCCCCGTCCCGGGCGCGGCGGCGCAGGCGAAGGACGCGAAGTAGCTCGGCCCGCGCCTACCGGCCCTTCCGGGGAGCACCTCCCCGGAAGGGCCAGGGGAGGGCCCTACCCGTCCAGCGGGAAGAAGTGGCTGAAGGGCCCGGGACCGCTGCCCAGCGCCAGCGGGTGCTCGAGCGCGGCGGTGACATACGCCTTGGCGCGCCGGGTGGCGTCCAGCGCGTCGCGCCCCAGCGCCAGGTGCGCGGCGATGGCCGCCGACAGCGTGCACCCGGTGCCGTGGGTGTTGCGCGTCTCCACCGAGCGCAGGTGCAGCGTCTCCAGGCGCTCCCCGTCGAACCAGACGTCCGTGCCGCGCAGCGCGCCCGTCATGCCGCCGCCCTTGACGAGCACCGCCCGGGGGCCGAGCCGGTGGATGCGGCGCGCGGCCTCGCGCATGTCCTCCAGCGTGTGCAGCTCCAGGCCCGCGAGCAGCTCCGCCTCGTGGCGGTTGGGCGTGGCCACCGCGGCCAGCGGCAGCAGCAGGGCCTTGAGCGCCCCCACCGCCGCGTCGTCGATGAGCCGCGCGCCGGCCCGGGACACCATGACGGGGTCCACCACCAGCGGCCCCAGCTTCAGCTCGCGCAGCCTCCCGGCCACCGCGGTGATGATGTCCGGGTTGACGAGCATGCCCGTCTTCACCGCGCCCGCGCCGATGTCCGTCGCCACCGCGTCGATTTGCGCGATGACGGACGCCGCGGGCAGCACGTCCACACGGGTGACGCCGCGCGTGTTCTGCGCGGTGACGGCCGTCAGGGCGCTGGTGCCGTGGACGCGGTGGAACGCGAAGGTGCTCAGGTCGGCCTGGATGCCAGCGCCACCCCCGCTGTCCGAGCCGGCGATGGTGAGCGCTGTGACGGGCCTGTGGGTTTCCATGGGGGCATGGTGGGGCAGCGTCCCCGTTGGAGCCAGCACTTCGCGCCCGGCGCCGGGTGTCCGGGCGGCATCATTTCAGGAGGTGGGTGCAAAGGCTCCCAGGAGGGGGCCACACAGACATCGGCCTCCAAGGCACTCCCATTAAGCCAGACATGCTGTAGCTTTTCGGCCTCACAGGAGGAGGCGATATGCTGAAGCGTGCTCGCAGGTTCGCGGTGTCGGTCCTGTTGGTAGGCGCGGTGGTGGGGCTGTCCGCGTCCGCCCGGGAGCGTCCCCGGCCCAGGTGCGTGAAAATCTCCGGCACCTTGACGAGCACCCTCAGCACCGGGGCCTGTGAGAGCCCGGTGGGCATCTGCACCACGGGGGAGTTCAGGGGGGACGGGCTGCTCAAGGGGCGCACCCGCTTCGTGGCCGACTCGCTCCAGCCGGCGGCGGCCACCGAGGCGCCCTCGACGCTGGTCTACTCCGGGCTGCTGACCATCCAGACGAAGGCCGGCACGCTGACGACGCGCGACACGGGCATCCTGGACACGGCGAACGGGCTCATCGGTGCGAGGGACGTCATCGTGAGCGGCACCGGCATCTTCGCCGGGGCCACCGGCTACATCCTCTTCCAGGGCACCGGAACGTCCACCTTCACCAACGAGGCGAGCGGGGAAATCTGCCTCGAGCGCTGAGGCGCCCTCGGGCTCACGGGTCCAGGAACGCGCGCTTCACGGCCTGAAGGAGCGGGTCCTTCTCCCCTGGCGCGGCCCGGGGCAGGTGGCCCTGGTTGATGGTCCACAGGATGGTGCCCCCCAGTCCCTGCTCGCGCGCGTAGCGCCCCTTGGCGGCAATGGACTGCACGTCCTCGTAGGAGATGTAGTTGCAGTGCCCGGGGCCGTATACGGACGGGAAGGACAGGTACGGAGCCTTCGCCTGCCCGTCCCAGCGGTACGCCTCGGGCTCGTAGTACTCCGTCATGATGTTGGTGTAGCTCATGGCGTTGTCGCTCTGTCCCTCGACGACGTCCCTGCGGCCGTCGAGCGGCGTGCGCGGCTCCGTCACGCCCTGCCAGCACGTGCCGAAGAAGCCGATGCCCATGCCCAGGCGCCCCGCGGGGACGCCCGCCGCCAGGTAGCCCTGGATGGAGCTGGCCACGGAGGTGGGCCGGTTGGGGGCGTCATCCGAGAGCGGGCTGGAGTGCCAGCTCTCCCAGCTGCCCCAGTGGCCGCTCATCTTGTAGGACATGATGTTCATCTGGTCGACGCGCGCCGCCAGCCGCCCCATGAACTCCGCCCGGGCCCGGCTCATCCCGAAGTTGGTGTTCAGCCAGTCCACCGGGATGGTGAGGAGGATGTCCGGCCGCGCGGCGCGCAGGTCGTCCAGCAGCGCCAGGAGCTTCTCGCCGTCATCCGGCGGGGGCGGCACCCCCGGCGGAGTCTCCGCGGCCAGGATGATGGGCTCCCAGTCCACGTCGATGCCGTCGTAGCCCAGCTCGTCCATGAGCTTGATGAGGTTCTTCACGAGGATGGGGCGCGACTCGTCGGACGTGGCCGTCTGGAAGCGCTCATGCTCCCCGAAGCCGCCCAGCATCATCAGCGCCTTGCGCCCGTGCGCGTGGGCGCGCTCCGCGAGCGCCTTCGCCAGGGCCGGGCCCTCGTAGTCGGTGATGTCCAGGTCCGCGCTCACCGTGCCGAAGTGGCCCGGCTTGAAGCGGCCGACGACGAGGTGGGTGATGCCCGACAGGTCCACGGACTCCACCGGAAGCAACGAGCGCTGGTAGCCGACGTAGTAGCCCGTCACCCAGCTGGCCGGCGCGCCCCCCGAGCGCGGCTGCACCCGGGAGGTGGTGGCCACCGGGCCGTCCCCCACCGCGTTGGTGGCCACCACCGTGAAGCGGTAGGGCACGCCGTTGAGGAGGCCGGGAAGGGTGACGCTCGCGGCCGGCGCGTCCACCGTCACCGTGGCGCCCCCGGGCTCCGCGGTGACGCGGTAGGTGCGCAGGGGCCGCCCGCCGAAGCTGGCCGGCGCCAGCCAGCTCACGTACGCCTCGCCGTTGCCCGCCGTCGCGCGCACCGAGCGGGGCTGGCCCGGGACGGTGGGAGTGGCCACCTCGACGCCGGCCAGGGGTGTCACGGACTCCGAGGGGATGGAGGCCGGGCCCTCGCCCTTCGCATTCACCGCCGACACCTTGAAGAGGTAGGGGAAGCCGTTGTTGAGGCCGCGCACCGTGGCCTGCATCTCGTCCGCGGCGACGATGGCGCCGCCGCACGCCGGCTCGCAGCGGACCACGTAGTACATGAGCGGGTTGCCGCCGTCCGTCGTCGGCGGCATCCACTTCACCAGGGCCTGGGTGTCCGCCGCGTCGGCCTCCACGTCGGACGGCGCACCGGGAAGCCCGGTGTCGTCGGCCTTCCCACCACACCCCACCAGCAGCGTCCCCGCCATGAGCGCGAGGACGACCCACCGGTTCGTCATGGACTGATTCTTCATGGACCCACCCCCTCGGAGAAGGCCCGTATATATGAGGACTCCCTGACACTCCCAGCGGAAAATTCAATATCAGGCTCTCTCCGGGCTTCCCGGGCTGAGCCCGCCGCATTCCTCGCGGAGTGTGAGGCGTCGGAGGGCGCGAAGGGGGGAATTCCCGGTCTGTTAGCGTGGGGCGCCCCCTTCGCGAGCCCTTCCGATGAAACGCCTCCTGCTGCTGCTGCTCCTCGGCCTCTGCCTGCTGGCCGGCGTCTTGGTGACGAGGACGCTGTCCGTCTCCTCCCGACAGGTGGCCCCGGAGGCCGCGGCGCCGTTCTCCGTGGACGTGGACGCGGCGGCGGCGCGGCTCGCGGGGGCGCTGCGGCTGAAGACGGTGGCCGCGACGGACGGGGCGCCCGCCAATGACGCCGCCTTCACCGCGCTCCACGACTACCTGCGGGAGCACTTCCCCCGCGTCCACGCGTCGCTGAAGCGCGAGGCCGTGGGGCGCCACTCCGCCCTCTACACGTGGCCGGGGACGGACGCCTCGCTGCGCCCGGTGTTGCTGGTGGGGCACCTGGACGTGGTGCCGGTGGAGCCCGGCACGGAGGGCGCCTGGACGCGCCCGCCGTTCAGCGGCGACGTGGCGGACGGCTACGTCTGGGGCCGGGGCGCGCTGGACGACAAGGGCAGCGTGCTGGCCATCCTGGAGGCGGTGGAGGCGCTGCTCGAGGCGGGGCACGCGCCGAAGCGCACGGTGCTGCTCGCCTTCGGTGGGGACGAGGAGGTGGGCGGCCACGAGGGCGCGGAAGCCGTGGCGCGGCTGCTCGGCGAGCGCGGCGTGACGCTGGAGTCCGTGCTGGACGAGGGGGGGATGATGCTCACGGGCACCGTGCCGGGCGTGACGGCGCCGGTGGCCCTGGTGGGCGTGGCGGAGAAGGGCTTCGTCAGCGTGGAGTTGGTGGTGGAGGGGGAGGGGGGCCACTCGTCCATGCCTCCGAAGCAGACGGCGGTGGGCGTGCTCAGCCGCGCCGTCACGCGCCTGGAGGAGCAGCCGATGCCGGCGCGGCTGCGGGGCGGCAGCCGCGCCCTCTTCGACTTCATGGGGCCGGAGATGCCCTTCGGCATGCGGCTGGTGTTCGCCAACCTGTGGCTCTTCGAGCCGCTCGTGGTGCGCCAGTTGAGCGCCCAGCCCTCCACCAACGCGGCGGTGCGCACCACCACCGCGGCCACCATGTTCGAGGGCAGCGTGAAGGACAACGTGCTGCCGGCCCGCGCCCGCGCGGTGGTGAACTTCCGCATCCTCCCCGGGGACTCCGTGGAGGGCGTGCTCGAGCACGTGCGCCGCGTGGTGGACGACTCGCGGGTGAAGGCGGGCACGCTGGCCTTCCAGAGCGAGCCCTCGCCGGTGTCGCGGACGGACTCGGAGGGCTGGCGCGTGCTGCAGCGGAGCATCCGCCAGGTGTTCCCCGAGTCCCTGGTGGCGCCGTACCTCATGGTGGGCGCCGCGGACGCGCGCTACTTCACGGGCCTGAGCGACAGCGTCTACCGCTTCATGCCCCTGCGCCTGGAGCGCGCCGACCTGGCGCGCCTCCACGGCCGCGACGAGCGCGTGTCCGTGCAGGGCTACGCGGGCGCCGTGCGCTTCTACGCGCAGTACCTGCGCAACGCGGCGGACTGAAAACACGCGAATACAGATGTTCCGGAGTTACCGCCATGCCTGGGAGCCCGGCGAGGAAGCCGTGAATGGCTGCTCTCCCGGCATGGATGTGCATGTGGGCGCGAGTCCCGTGTTCCGAGCGAAAGTCCGCTCGTCCTGCACATGTGTGTGAATCCTGCACGGCTCCGGGGCACCGGAAGGCCGGGCCTCATGGATGGATTGACACATGCTTCAAGCACTTTCAGCATCTGTGGTCATGCTGACCCCCCTCAGGCCTACTCCCCGACTCGCGAGACTCGTGCTCGCCTCTTTCCTCTTCGCGCTCGCCGCCTGTGGCGGTGATGGTGGCTCCGGCAAGCCGGATGGCGGCTCCAATCCGGACGTGGACTCCGGCGTGGACGGGGGTGACATCCCCCTCACGTGTGGTGATTACGAGCGCCAGTCCACCGAGGCCTGTGACGACGGCAACACGGTGAGCGGCGACGGCTGCAGCGCGGCGTGCAGCGAGGTGGAGCCCGGCTGGTCCTGCGACACGGCCGGCCAGCCCTGTGTGCGCACCGAGGGCTGTGGCAACGGCAAGGTCGAGACGCCCGAGGCGTGCGACGACCGCAACATCTCCTCGGGCGACGGCTGCAGCGCCACCTGCACCGTGGAGCCCGGCTACAACTGCCCGCAGTCCGGCGGCCGCTGCCGCGCGGCGAGGTGCGGCGACGGCATCATCGCCGGTGACGAGGAGTGCGAGGACGGCAACGCCGCCGCGGGCGACGGCTGCAGCACGCTGTGCCGCCTGGAGGAGGGCTACAAGTGCCCCAACCTGGGCCAGGTCTGCCAGACCACCGTCTGCGGCGACGGCAAAACCGAGGGCACCGAGCAGTGCGACGACGGCCCCACCAAGGTCCACGACATGGGCGACGGCTGCTCGCCCCAGTGCAAGAAGGAGCCGGACTGCAACGCCGAAGGCAACTGCACGTCCGTGTGCGGCGATGGCGTGATGCTGCCCAACAGCACGGCCGAGCAGTGCGATGACGGCAACACCCGCGCCAATGACGGCTGCTCGCCGACGTGCCGCCTGGAGGAGGGCTTCGCCTGCACCGTCGTGACGCAGGACCCGCCGGCGAAGGTCACCATCCCCACCGTCTACCGCGACTTCCGCGGCTATGACCTGCCGGCGGCGGGGGCCCTGCCGCGCGGCCACATCGACTTCGAGAACAAGAACGTCTCGGAGAAGGGCATCGTCGCCGTGGACCTGGGCGCCGACGGCAAGCCCCAGTACGCGCGGACGACGGGCGGCTCCGCCTCCACCGCGGGCAAGGAGACGTTCGCCCAGTGGTACAAGGACGTGGAGAACGTCAACAAGCCCCTCGTCGGGACGCTGGAGCTGAACCGCCAGGCCAACGGCTCGTACGTGTACGACAACCCGAACTTCTTCCCGCTCGACGACAAGGGCTGGGTGGCGTCCGGCAACGAGCCCACCCGCAACAACGGCCACAACTTCAGCTTCACCAGCGAGGCCCGCTACTGGTTCGAGTACAAGGGCACCGAGGTGCTCACCTTCCGCGGCGACGACGACGTGTGGGTGTTCGTCAACGGGAAGCTGGCGCTGGACCTGGGCGGCGTGCACGGCGCGCTGGAGGAGAGCATCACCCTGTCGGAGATGGCCACCGACCTGAAGCTGCGCGTGGGCGGCATCTACGAAGTGGTGGTGTTCCAGGCCGAGCGCCACACCACCGCCTCGTCCTACAAGCTCACCCTCAACAACTTCGTCACCCGCCGCACCGTGTGCACCGCCACCTGTGGCGACAGCATCGTCGACAAGACGAAGGGCGAGGAGTGCGATGACGGGGTGAACGACGGCGGCTACGGCCAGTGCGCCCGCGGCTGCGTGTGGGGCCCGCGCTGCGGCGACGGTGCCACCCAGGCCGAGGGCGGCGAGGAGTGCGATGACGGCAACACCAACAGCCGCGATGGCTGCAGCTCGACCTGCAAAATCGAGATTGGCTGACGGCCGGAGGGGCTGACGGCCGGGTCATGTAGGACCGGCGAGCAAGGGAGCAGTCGTGGCGCGGGGACCGTCTGGTATGGTCCCCGCGCTTTGATGGCCTCCCGTCCGTACCTGCGTCTATCGGCCCTCGTGTGGCTCGTGCTGGCCGCCCCCGCCTGGGGTGCGGCCTCGCGGCGGGCGCTGCCTCCGGAGGCGGAGGTGATGGGGGTGCTGCGCCAGCTCGAGACGGCCCGCGTGCAGGGCAGGGCCCGCGCGCTGGAGGACGACTTCGACGAGCAGGCCCGGGCGCGGCCGCGCGACGCCATGCCCCGCGTGTACCGGGCGTGGCTGCTGTTCCCCACGGACGCGTGCTGGAACGAGCTGAAGGCGCTCTCCACCCTCTACCCGGAGAACCCCTGGCCCTTCGTGGGCATGGGGCTCATCTACGTGCGCTGGGGGATGCTGGCGGAGGCCCGCGGGGCGTTCACCACCGCGCTGCGCGAGGCGCCCGGCTTCGCGCCCGCGCTGTGGGGCGAGGCGGTGCTGCTGCAGGCGGAGCGCAAGCCGGCTCAGGCCGAGGCCCGCTTCCGCGAGGCGCTCGCGAAGCTGGACGCGCCGCAGATTCGCACGGCGCTGGGGCTGCTGCTCGCCCAGCAGCCGGGCCGCGAGGCCGACGCGCGCGCGGAGCTGACGCGCGCCGTGGAGGCCTGGCCCGAGCAGCCCGAGGCCCTCAAGACGCTGGCGCGGCTGGCCCAGGCGGGCAACGACGTGCGCGCCGCCGCCGTGGCCGGGGACAAGCTCGTCGCACTCAAGCCGCGCGACAAGGAGGCCCACCGGCTCCAGGCCGGGCTGTGGCTGGCGGCGGCGGAGAAGGACAAGGCCGCGGCGTCGCTGGAGCGTTACGTGGCGCTGGGCGGCGCGGAGCCCGCGTCGCTCTGGCAGCTGGCGCGGCTGTACGCGGACGCCGGCCGGGCCGCCGACGAGGAGAAGGCCCTGGGACGCCTCATGGAGGCGGACGTCAAGGACGCGGAAGCGGCGCTCCGACTGGCGGAGCTGGCCGAGGCCCGGGGGGACATGGCGGCGTCAGAGGGCTTCCTGGCGAAGGCGTCCGAGCGGGCGCCGGCGCGCTCCGACGTCCACGTGCGCCGGGCCCGGCTGGTGCTGAAGCAGGAGCGGTTCCAGGACGCGCTGGGGGCGTACCGCGCGGCGCTCGCGGCTCCGGAGCGGCGGGTGCCCGAGGCGGAAGCCGAGGCCGCCGCGCTCGTGAAGCGCTTCCGCCTGCCCGCCACCCCGGCGAAGGGGACGGCGGACCAGATATACAACCGCGTGTCACTGGGGCTGGTGGCGCTCTACATGGAGCGGCTCAAGGAGGTGCCGGAGCTCAAGGGCAACCTCAAGGTGCGCGTCCAGGTGGACGCGTCCGGGCGTGCCACGCAGGTGGCCGTCCTCTACGACAGCCTCAAGGACGCGTTCATCGCCGGCCACGCGCACTTCGCCTTCCTGGACGCGCAGTACCCGCCCGGTGAGGACGCGCCCGTCTTCCAGTACGTCTTCCGCCCGCCGAAGTGAGGGCCGGCCGGGGCCGGCCTCACGGCGACGGCCCGCTCAGACGCCCGTCAGGTCGTAGATTTGCTGGATGTCGCGCAGCGTCTTCTGGAAGTCGAGCTGCAAATCCTTGATGCGGCCGTTGCGCAGGTCGAACACCCAGGCGTGGACGGTGGGGAAGCCGCGCTTGAGATAGGCCTGCTGCACGGCGGCCGTCTTGATGACGTTGATGCTCTGCTCCAGGACGTTGAGCTCCACCAGCCTGTCGTAGCGGAGCGCCTCGTCCTTGATGCCGTCCAGCTCCGCCTTGTGCATGCGGTACACGTCGCGGATGTTGCGCAGCCAGGGGTTGAGGATGCCCAAATCCCTGGGAATCATGGCGGCCTTCACGCCGCCGCACCCGTAGTGGCCGCACAGGATGATGTGCTTCACCTCGAGGTGCCGGACGCCGTAGTTGATGACGGACATCACGTTGAGGTCGACGTTGTTGACGAGGTTGGCGACGTTGCGGTGGACGAAGACGTCCCCGGGCGACAGGCCCATGATTTGATTCGCCGGCACGCGGCTGTCCGAGCAGCCGATGTAGAGGAAGTCCGGGCGCTGCTCGACGGAGAGCCGGGCGAAGTACTCCGGGTCCGTCCGCAGCTGCTCTTCTGCCCAGCGACGGTTGTTCTCGAAAATCTGCTCGTAGGGCGTCACGGTCTGGGGCCCGCCTGTCTCGGGTGCGGCCCATTCCGCACCGGCCGTTTGCGCGCCCGGAGGCGCGCGTGGCGGCGGCACCCTCGCATGCGCGGGCGCGGCGGGGAAGGCCGTCCAAAGGGGACGGCCCGGCCCCGAGCCGCTTTCGAACGACCGCCGCGTCACTCCTCCACGGGGGCGCCGCTGCCGCCGTAGCCCTGGGCCTGGCTGCGCAGCCGCTCCCACTGGACGCGGGCCTGCTGCTCCTCCTGCGACTGCGAGTCCACGCGCTTGCGGGCGTCCTCCACCCGGCGCTGGGCGTCCGCCAGGGCGGAGGCGAAGTCCGCCTCGGAGAGCTTCTCGGCGCGCACGTCGCCATTCGCCTTCAGGGCCTGGTACTCGGCCTGGTTGAGCCGCGCCTCGGCCACCTCCAGCTCCCGCTCGCGCAGCTGCTTGCGGGCCTCCAGCGCCTCAATGGACTGCTGGCGCCAGTTCACCTGGGCCTCGGACGCGGTGACGCCCGTCTCCGAGTTCATCAGCTCGGCCCTGGCCCGCTCGATGTCCGCGCGCTGGCCGGTGGCCTCGGCCGCCTCCAGCGCGGCCTTGTTGGCGTCCCGGCGCAGCTTGGACGCGTCCGCGTTGCGGCGGGCCACCTGCATCGCCCGCTCCGCGTCCTTCAGCGCCACGTCCGCCCGGGTGACCTCGTCCTGGGCCTTGCGGCGCTCGGACTGGGCGCCCCGCACGTCTCCGAGCTGGTCCTCGGGGACGCGGGCCAGCCATGACTCGTCCACCTTCGCCGAGCGGGTGGACCCGCAGCCGGTGCTCAACACGCTCAGGGCCGCTCCCATCACCACGCCCATGAGGACCCGACGCCTTCTCGCCTGGAACATGCTTGTCTCTCCTTGCCGTTGCGCGCGTTACCTGAAGGACACGGTAGTCACGCGACGGGGGCCGTGCGGTGGGATGCCCGCACGGCTGCCCCACGGCCAGGAGCGAAGGGCCGCCAGGAGGGCAGGCGGCCTGGCTCCTGCCTAACGCTTCTCGAGGATGACGGCGTAGAACTCGATGCCGATGCCCTCGCGGTCCTCCTCGGTGATGTGCCCGGGGGGCAGGCCGAGGAACTCGCTGACGGGCAGCACGCCCATGCGGTCCTGGGCCCAGGGGCCGCACAGGTCCAGGTACTCGGGGAGCGAGTAGAGGTGGAAGGCCTCGCCCATCTTCTGGAACATGCCGACGAACTGCTCCCACTTGGGCGTGGTGAGGCCCGCTTCCTTCGTCTCGAAGGTGGTGAAGAGCTTGGAGCCCGGCGCGGCCCAGTCGTAGAGGTCCCGGAAGAACTTCCGGTTCTCCTCGGCGGAGAGGAACACGGTGATGGCGTTGGCGCCCAGGGCGACCTTGCGCTGTCCCTCCAGGAACGTCTCCACGTCGGGCCGGCGGAGGAACTCGCCCGCGCCGCGGATGTCGCACTCCATGTACTTCACGCGCGGGTTGTCCCCGAGCAGGTGCCGGGCCGAGTCGATGGTCAGCGGGTTGATGTCGCTGTAGAGCACGCGGGCGTCCGGCATCACCGAGTGGACGTGGTCGGCGGTAGGCAGGCCGGAGGCGAAGTCCACCCAGTGCTTGAAGCCGTCCGTGGCCATGCGCCGGGCGGCCGTCTGGAGGCAGGCGCGCAGCATCCGCAGCCACTTCTGGGTGGAGGGCACCATCGAGAACATGTACTCCGCCGCCTGGCGGTCCGCCTCGAAGTTGGTCGTGCCGCCCAGGGCGTAGTCATAGACGCGGGACGCGTCCGGGACGTTCGGGTTGATGCCCGGCACGCGGGCCAGTTCGTTGGAATCCATGGTGGTGGTGGGGTCTCCGGGGGGCGGAAGGGGGGACCTCCATCGTACGTCTCCCGGCGCTCACCGCACCTCGATTTCCACTGGCTCGCTTCTCAACCCCTGGGCGAGCACCTCCAGCCGGTGCCGGCCGGGCTGGAGGGCCCACGAGGCGTCATAGGGCCACGCCGCCCGGCCCACCGGCCGGCCGTCCACGAGCCACGTCACCCCCTCCAGCCGGGGCTCCACCTCCGCGCTCAGCCGCAGCGTCTGCGTCCGCCGCGCATAACCGGGCTCGATGAGGAACACCTCGCCCTGGCGCGGCCAGGTGATGACCACCGCTCCCGGGACGGGCCCCTTCTGGGGACACAGCGGGGAGTAGCGCGTGGGGGCGGCGGGCGCCGCCTCGCCGTGCGTGGCCTGCCAGGCGGCATACGCGGGCGGGAGGAAGGTGAAGACGCGCTTGACGACGTGCTCGGACGGGCACGTGTCCCCGGCGAGCAGGCCGTTGCGTGCGTCCAGGCGCACCTCGCGGTGCCAGGGGCAGGGCTGGCCCGGCGCACGCACCGCCGACAGGCGCACGCGCCGCCGCACGGGGCACAGGGGCGTGGGCACCTGGCCCGAGTGCGCGCACACCGTGCCCTCCACCAGGCCGTCCGGAATCGAGGCGCGAGCGGGCAGGGCGGAGGGCCCCGCGCGCTGCACCACGCGCTTCATCACCTTGTGGAAGAGGGGGCCGGCGCCCGTGGCCCCGGTCATCCCGTGCAGTGGGCGGTTGGAGAAGTCTCCCGTCCACACCGCGACGGTGAAGCGCGGCGTGTAGCCCACGGCCCAGTTGTCACGCCAGTTGGTGCTGGTGCCCGTCTTCACCGCGACGGGGAAGCCCAGCATCAGCGCGTTGCCCGCGCCGAAGGCACGCATGCGGAGGGACTCGTCGCCGAGCACGTCGGTGATTTGCCACGCCACCTCCTCGGAGAAGGAGCGACGCGGCGTGTCCCCCTCCCGGGGCGGGCCGGAGAAGGGCGTGGCTCGGCAGGTGAGGCCGCCGCGGGCGAACATCGCGTAGGCCTGGGCCAGCTCCAGCAGTGTCACCTCGCCATTGCCCAGGGTGAGGCCCAGGCCGTAGTGCGAGGCGGGCGCGTCCAGCGAGGTGAAGCCCACCTCGCGCAGCCGGGTGAGCAGGGGCTCCAGGCCCACGCGCCGGGCCACGCGGATGGCGGGCACGTTGAGGCTGCGGCCCAGCGCCTCGCCCATCAGCACCGGGCCGGAGTAGTCGCCCGAGTAGTTCTTCGGGACGAAGAGGTCGCCGTCCGCCTCGCCGTAGCGCGTCTCCACGTCCGCCACCACGGAGGCGGGCGTGTCGCCGTGCTCGAAGGCGAGCGCGTAGGTGAAGGGCTTGAGCGCGGAGCCCGGCTGACGCCGCGCCAGCGCGCCGTTCACCGCGCCCGAGGCCGCCGCGTCCCCGTAGCGGGCGGAGCCCACCATGGCCAGGAGGTGGCACGCCTCGTTGTCCAGCACCACCACCGCCGCGTTCGTCACGCCCCCCGCGGCGAGCGAGGCCACGTGGCCGCGCACCAGGGACTCCAGCTCCTGCTGGAGGTCTCCGTCCAGCGTGGTGCGCACCTCGCCCGGCGCGGGGTGCAGGGACACGACGTAGTCGGTGAAGTGGAGCGCCGTGTCCGGGCGGGCGGCGGGCGGCGCGTCCCGGCCGGCGAGGCGCAGGGGCTCGGCGAGGGCGCGCGCGTGCTCCTCGTCGGAGATGGCGCCGGTGGCCCGCATGCGCGCGAGCACCGTGCGCTGGCGGGCGCGGGCCCGCTCCAAGTCCTTCAGCGGGTTGAGGGTGGTGGGGGCCTGGGGAAGCCCGGCGAGCAGCGCCGCCTCCGCCAGGCTGAGGTGCAGGCCGGGCTTGCCGAAGTAGCGCTGGCTGGCGGCCTCCACGCCCACGGCGCCGGCGCCGTACGGCGCGCGGTTGAGGTACTGCTCCAGCACGGTGTGCTTGTCCACCGCGCGCTCCAGGCGCAGCGCGTCCACCATCTCCCCGAGCTTCCCCCGCAGCGTGCGCGGGTGCGGGTGGATGCGCCGGGAGAGCTGCATCGTCAGGGTGGAGGCCCCGGACACCACGCGCCGGTAGCGCACCGCCTGCGCCACCGCACGCGCCACGGAGAGCGCATCCACGCCCGCATGCTCATGGAAGCGCGCGTCCTCCACGGCGAGCGTCGCCTGCACCACCAGCGGGGAGAGGTCCTCCAGGGCGCGCCACCGCACGCGCTCTCCGTCCGCGTTCACCACCTCGCGCAGCAGCCGGCCCCGCGAGTCGTGGATGCGCAGGGAGTCCCCGCTGCGCACGTGGAGGTCTTCCACCGGGAAGGGACGGAGGACCACCGCCGCCCACAGGGCCACGGCGCTGGCGGAGGCGCCAAGGGCCAGGGCTCCCGCGAGCATCACGAAGAAGCGGCGGGCCCGGCCTCGCGGCTTCGTGTGGCGGACGGGCGTGCGAAGCCTGGCCGCGAGGGGAGGCCGTCCCGCGGCGTCGGAGGCCACCTCGGGCTTCGCAGTGGCTTCGGGCGTCGCTCCATCCGGGAACGAGGTGGGCCGCCCCGAGGCGTCGGTGGAGGCCGCGGTGTCGGAGGCCGCATCGGGCGTCGCCCCATCCGGGGACGGGGCGTGCCCTCCGGGCCCTGCCGCGTCCTCCCCGCAGGACTTGGAGGAGGGGCCGCTCATTGCACCGTGACCTCGTCGATGGCGGTGGTGCCCGTCACCTCGGGCGCGTACATCGCCTCGGCGCCGGCGGCGGGACGCAGGAAGGTGCCGGGCGTGGTGGCGCGGGCGAGGTAGCTGAACTCGTAGTCGCCCGCGTTCATGTCATCCACGTAGAAGGCCACGCGGTGGTCCCTCATCTCACTGTAGGACAGCGAGGCCAGTCCCCGCTGGAGCGCCGCGGTGAGCGGGCCCTGGGACACCTTCTCCGTGGTGGCGAGGCTCGTGTTCATCGGCTCCAGGCCGGCGGGCAGCTTGTCGTCGATGGCCACGTAGTTCTGGTGGCTGTCCGCCCGCACCTTCAGCCGCACGCGCACCAGCGAGCCCAGGGGAATGGCGCCGCTCAGCGGCTCGCCGGACACCGTCTCGTACGCGCGCTCCACCCGGAAGCCCTCCTCGCGCGGGGCGCGATTCTGCGCGTTCAGCTCCGCCTCGTACTGCGCGCGGACGCGGAGGATGGCGGGGCCCGGGCCCCGGTTGGTGAGCAGCACCCGGTGCGTGTGGGCCTGTCCCGCCTTCAGCCCCAGGTCCGCCTCCGACAGCCGCAGCCGGCGCACGCGCTGGCTGACCACCTCCAGGTCCCCGTCCTTCACCGGCCTGCCATCGAGGGTGAGCGACATGCGCGGCGCGGTTCCCGTCTGCGCCGACTGCGCCAGGCGGGCCACGCCCATGATGCCGAAGACGTTCTCCTGCGTGTTGCCCCACAGCCCGTACCGCTGCCGCTTGAGCAGGCCCGTCAGCAGCTTGCCCCCGAGCTGCGCGGAGGCCCCACCCGCGGAAGCGGAGGCCAGCAGCGCGGTGGCGTGCGTGCGCAGCGGAGAGTCCATGGACCAGCCCCCCTGCGGCTTCCCGTCGAACCAGGCCTCCTGCGTGGACTGGCTCGCCGCCTTCTCCACCTCCGCGAGGATGGGCTGGAGCAGCGACGTGTCCTGGCCCTTCATTTCACTCACCGCCACGGCGAGGAAGGACAGGCCGAAGGGCGTCAGCTTCGCCTTCTCGCGCCACAGCGTGGACACGTACGCGGGCTGCGGCCGGCCCAGGCGCCCCAGCGTCATCACGAAGAAGGCCCGCGTGTCCGCGTCCGCCATGCCGCCGTGGGGAATGGACTCGGTGATGTTGCCGTCGCGCAGCCGCGTCTCCAGGTAATCCCCCATCCGCGCGAGGGACTCGTCCGGCACGTCGTAGCCACGCTTCTTGCCCTCGATGAGCGCGGTGAGGCCGAAGGCCGTGGCGAAGGCGTGCGGCTCCGTGCCGCCGGGCCAGTAGGACAGCCCGCCCTCCGTCGTCTGGAAGGAGAGGATGCGTTTGATTCCGGCCTCGGAGAACTTCTGCAGGTCCGCCTCGTTCACCGTCACGCCCATCTCCGGCAACAGCTCCTTCAGCACCACCAGCGGGTAGGCCGTGCTGGTGGTCTGCTCGATGCAGCCGTTGGGATAGTCCATGAGGTATCCCACCGCGTCCTTCAGCTCACTGAGCGCGGTGCCGGACACCGTCACCTCCAGCTCCACGCTGCCGGGCTGCCGGTCCGCGGGCAGCGCCAGCTCCAGGCCCTGCTCGCCCGAGACTTGCGCGCTCGTCACCCGGACGCGGCGCGAGCCGGGGTTGCGCACGGGCAGCGTCACCTCCACCGAGTCCGTCTCCTCGCCCAGGCGCGCGGCGAAGCGCACCTTCGCGGCGCCTCGGCCGGCCACCTTCACCGGGAAGCCGAAGGCCGCGGACTCGCCCGGCTTCACCGTCCGGGCGGGCGGCGTGAGGTCCGCCCCCTGCTTCAGCTCCAGCCCGTCGAACGACGCGGTGACCTGCACCGGGCCCGCCTCCGCCTGGCCGTTGAAGGCGAGCACCTCCACGCGCAGCGCGTCGCCGGGATAGGCGAAGCGCGGGAGCACGGGCTGCAACATCAGCGGCTTCTTCACCACCAGCGCCCGCTCCCCGGAGCCGGCGCGGCCCGCCTCGTCCACCACCACCGCCATGATGCGGTAGCGGGTGAGGTTGTCCGGCAGCTTCACGCTCACGCTGGCCCGCCCGTCCGGCCCCACCGCGACGCGCGGGTTCCAGTACGCGGTGCTCTGGAAGAGGGTGCGCAGGTCGGCCGGGAAGTCTCCCAGCGCGAAGCCCTCGCCGCCGTCACCGCCCGGGAAGAGCACCTCGTGCCGCACCCGCCGGGAGTGCGGCAGCTCCAGCCGGCTCTCCGCGGTGCGCACGCCCAGCGCCTGCGCCGCGTAGAGCGCCGGCACCGGGTCCGGCGTCCGGTAGCCGGTGAGCCCCAGCACGGCCTCGTCCACCACCATCACCGTGGCCTGCCCCGCGGCGGGGTGTCCCGCGCCGTCCCGCACCGTGACGTCCACGCGCACCGTGCCGCCCGGACGTGCCACCGGCTTCTCCGGCGTGACGTCCACCGCGAGGCGCTGGTTTCGCGGCTCGACCTGGAGCTGCACGTAGCCCAGCTTGAAGGCGGGCGCGCCCGTCTCGAAGCCCGTGGCGTCCTTCTCCGCGTGGATGCGCCCGCGCAGCAGCACCACCGAGGCATACACGTTGGGCACGTGCGCGTCGGTGAGCGGAATCTCCAGCGTCGGCGTGTCGCCGTGGATTTCGAAGAGGCGGTGCTCCAGCACCCCGCCGCGCTCCACGGTGAGCAGCCCGCGCGCCTGGGCGAAGGGCGTCTGCACCACCAGCCGCGCCGTGTCGCCCGGCAGGTAGCGCGGCTTGTCCGCCACCACCTGGATGCGGTCCTGGTCGAAGCGGGGCCAGGCCACCTGGGTGTCTCCCGTCGCCGACACGCGGAAGCCCGTCTGCACCACCCGCTGCGCCGTGTCCTGCGCCCAGGCCCGCAGCTGGTACGCGCCCGCCTCGGGGACGGTGAGCCGGCACGTGACGGCCGTCTTCTCCGTGGTGACGAGGCACTGGCCCGCCTCCACCTTCTCCTCGCGGTTGACGAGCTGCGCGTGGGTTCCGCTCAGCCGCGCATAGGTGTGGGTGTCCACGCGCTCCAACTGCGCGCGCACCCGCACGCCCTCCTGCACCACGCCGTCCGGCCGCACGGCGATGACGGGCACCTCCAGCACCTCGCCGGCGCGCACCACGGCGCGCGCGGGGGGCAGCACGCCCACGTAGAAGGCGGCGGGGTGCACCACGCGCGACAGCCGCCCGGCATAGGCCTGGCGGTCCACGTCGGTGACGCTCGCCTCCACGGTGTAGCGCTGGGGGCCGGCATGGGACGGGTGGTCCGCCTTGAAGCGGACGTGGGCGCGGCCCTGGCCGTCCAGGCGCTCGTCCGCGCTGGAGAGGAGCCCCGCGCCCCCCGAGCCGTCCTCCGGCAGCCCGAAGGCGTACTGCGTGAAGCCGGCGGGCGCGAAGGGCTCGCGGGCCCGCCACACCTGGTAGCGCACCTCGCGGCCGGACAGCTCGCCGCCGTGCAGGTAGCGCGCCTCCACCACCGCCTCCACGTCCGTGCCCGGGGGCCACTCCTTCTGCGCGCTGGACACCTTCACCTCGAAGGTGGGCACGCGGTACTCCTCTACGCGGAAGGTATGCGCCACCGCGCGTTCTCCATGCGTGAGGCGCAGCGAGTACTCGCCCACCGCCGCCCCCGCCTTCAGCTTCAGGTCGACGTCCGCCGTGCCGAAGGCGTCCAGCGTCAGCTGCGTGTCCAGCACGCCCTGGCCGCGCGGGTCCTGCACCTGCACCTGCACCGCGCGCTTGCCCCGAGGCAGCCGCCCCGCGTCCTTCACCAGCGCCTTGATGTGGACCGTCTCCTCCGGCCGGTACACGCCCCGGTCGGTGAAGACGAGCGAGGGCAGCCGCTCGGCACCCTTCACCTCGCCGGGCAGGGCGAATTGCCACGCCGAGGACAGCCGCTCCTCGCTCACCTCCGCCACCAGCCGGTCATCGTCCTTGCGCGCGGAGAGGAAGAAGCGCCCCTCCAGGCTGCTGGCGGAGGTGAGGCCCGGCGCGCGCAGCAGCGCCACCCCGTCCGGGCCCGTCTCCGCGGAGGCGAGGCGCGCGCCCGCCGCGTCCAGCAGCGCCACCTGGCCCTGTGCCACGGGCGTCGCGTCGGTCAGGCGGGTGAGCCACACGAGGACGCCGCCGCCGTACAGCTTCGCGGTGAGGCCCAGGTCGGAGAGCTGCACCAGCACCGCGTCCTGGACTGCGTCCTCGACCGCCTCGCTGCCCCGGCCCTTCCCGCTGAGCTCCACGCAGTACAGGCTGGCCTTGCTGCCCTCGAGCGACACCTCCAGCGGCTCGAGCGTGTTGAGCACCTTCGGCCGGGGCGCGCCGAACGTCTTCGCCGGGCCCAGCGGCTCGCCGTAGCCCGCGCAGTGGGTCTGCCGCTCGTGGGACGAGGCGCGCACGAACGCGTCCGGTGCGTTGATGCGGTACACGTTCGCCTGGAGGGCTCCCACGTTGCGCGCCTGGAAGGGCAGGCGCGCGCTGGTGCGCTCCAGCGTCAATTGCTGCGTCGGAAGCTGGAGCTGGGGCGGCAGGTCCTGAGCGCGGAACGTCCACTTCAGGCCGCCCTCCAGCGGGTTGCCCAGCACGTCCACCAGCCCGCGGGTGATTGACGCGCGATACTGCTGGCCGGGGGACAGCGTCATCGTCAGCGCCGCGCCGCGGCCCCAGCCGGACACGTCCAGGGACTCGGGTGCGGGCTTCACGGACACGTGCGCCCTCAGCGCCTCCGCGTCCACGGGGTTGTTGAAGCTCAGCTCCCATCGGGCGGTGTGCGGCACGCGCTGCGGGTCGGGCGCGTCGTAGGCGAGGTAGGGCCCCTCCACCACCGTCAGGCTGCGGTTGACGGTGAGCGGCAGGGCGACGGCGGCGGGCTCTTTCGAGTCCTCCTCGCCGTAGCCAGGCATGACGACGCGCAGCGTGCTCCCATGCTCCGGCAGTCGAGGGAGTCGCAGCACGAGCACGTGCTTCGGGTCCACCGTCACGCTGGTGGGGCCCTCGCCGTCGGCCAGCGCGGACACCTTCACGGGCACGGCCTTGCCGTCGCCGTCCTCGGCCTGGATGCGCCGGCCCAGCGCCTTGACGGAGACGGGCTGGTCGTAGAGCGCGAGCAGCGGCCCGTTGCCCACCTGGTCCGTGAAGTCATTGAGGAAGGCGATGAAGCGCGGCCGGCCCGGGATGACGGGCCACGCGGCCACCTTTCCCGCCGCCTGGAAGAAGGGCACCTGGAAGGTGTCCTCCCACGCCGAGGCGAGCACCGGCCCCGCGTCCGCGACGGGCACGGCCCGGTCCACGCGCACCGTCACCGTGTGGCCCCAGCCCAGCGCTCCGGGCGCGGGCGTGAAGACGTGCTCCGTGGGCGAGCGCCACGCCCAGGTGCCCTTCTGCGGCGGCGTCAGGTGGACGGACACCGACTTCGCCTCCACGGGCGCGCCGAAGGTGAGCACCAGCTCACAGCCGGCCTTCTCGCAGGCGCTTCGTTGGATGGAGAGCCCCTCCACGCCCTCTCCGGTGGCGGCCTCGGCGGTGTCCCGGGGTGGGTCGGGCGGTGGGAGCGGCGGAGGCTCCACGGGGGGAGGCAGGCTGACCGATGGCTCCGTGCGGGCGCCCTCGGGGGCGCTGACCACCGGAGCTCCACCGGGGCCCGTCTCGGGCGAGGCGGGGGCGGGTTCGGCGCCGCGCTGACACGCGGCGACGAGCAGGGCGGTGACGAGCACCCACCCGATGAGCGGGAATCGGCAGGGAGAAGACATGAAGGGCTCCGTGGGGGAGACAGCGGGCGGCGAGGACCTTGCCGGCTGCCGCAGAGCAACCGCCGTACCAGTGGGAAAACGCGGCCACGGGGTGGCCCCGGCACCCGAAACGGGCGCTCGTGCGTCCTGCCGGCCACGCTGGCCGTGTCACCTGGACCGCGTGCAGGCTGCCGGCAGGGCGTTCCGGGCGGGGACGCCGGAAGTCACACCGTGGACGAACGACCCGCTGCGTTGCTGGAATGGCAGCGCGCCCCTTTGCCGCTCCGGGGCGCTCCTCTAGAGTCGACCCGCAGCACCATCACCAACGGGGAGGGAAATCCGCATGCTGAAGCACTTCGCAGTGGGTGCAGTGATGGTCTTGGCGACCCAGACGCTGGCGGCGCCTCCGCAGAAGCTCGGCAAGCCCGAGGGGCAGCTCAACATCATCGCGTGGCCCGGTTACATCGAGCGCGGTGCGACGGACAAGAAGTACGACTGGGTGACGAAGTTCGAGAAGGACACCGGGTGCAAGGTCAACGTCAAGACGGCCGCCACCTCGGACGAGATGGTCTCCCTGATGAACCAGGGGGGCTATGACCTCGTCACCGCCTCCGGTGACGCGAGCCTGCGACTGGTGCACGGCAAGAAGGTGCAGGAAATCAACACCGCGCTGATTCCCTCGTGGAACACCGTGGACTCGCGGCTGAAGGACGCGCCCTGGCACACGGTGGAGGGCAAGCACTACGGCGTGCCCTACCAGTGGGGCCCCAACGTGCTGATGTACAACACCTCTGTCTTCAAGACGCCGCCCACGTCGTGGGCCGTGGTGTTCGAGGAGCAGAAGCTGCCGGACGGCAAGTCCAACAAGGGGCGCGTGCAGGCGTACGACGGCCCCATCTACGTCGCGGACGCCGCGCTGTACCTGATGAAGAAGCAGCCGGAATTGGGCATCAAGGACCCGTTCGAGCTCAATGACAAGCAGTACGCCGCCGCGGTGGCGCTGCTGCGGAACCAGAAGGCGCTGGCGCACCGCTACTGGCACGACACCACGGTGCAGATGAGCGACTTCAAGAACGAGGGCGTCGTCGCCTCCAGCGCCTGGGGCTACCAGGTCAACGCGCTCAAGGGCGAGAAGCAGCCCATCGACTCGGTGATTCCGCGGGAGGGCTCCACCGGCTGGGCGGACACCACCATGCTGCACGCCAACGCGAAGAACCCGGTGTGCGCGTACAAGTGGATGGAGCACTCGCTCAACAAGGACCTGCAGGCCTCGCTCGCCGAGTGGTTCGGCTCCAACCCGGTGGTGCCCGAGGCGTGCAAGACGAAGGCGCCGGGCGGCACGGACTTCTGCAAGACGAACGGCTTCGAGCGCTTCTCGCAGGTGCACTTCTGGAAGACGCCGGTGGCCAAGTGCGCCAGCCAGGGCACCTGCGTGCCCTACAGCCGCTGGACGCAGGACTACATCGCCATCATGGGCGGCCGGTAGTCGAGGGGCGAGGGACACGCCATGAGCAGCACCGCCGTCGAGCTTCGCAATGTCTGTCGTCACTACGGTGGAGTCCGCGCCGTGGATGGCGTGTCCCTGTCCATCCAGGACGGTGAGTTCTTCTCCATGTTGGGCCCCTCCGGCTCGGGGAAGACCACCTGCCTGCGCCTCATCGCCGGCTTCGAGCAGCCCACCTCGGGCAGCATCCTCCTGCACGGCCAGGAGGCCGCCGGCCTTCCGCCCTACGAGCGCGACGTCAACACCGTCTTCCAGGACTACGCGCTGTTCCCGCACATGAGCGTGCTGGACAACGTGGCCTACGGGCGGATGGTGAAGGGCGTGGCGAAGGCGGTGCGCCACCGCGAGGCGGAAGAAGCGCTGGACCTGGTGGCGCTCGGCGGCTTCGGCGCGCGCCGGCCGGGACAGCTCTCCGGAGGCCAGCGCCAGCGCGTGGCGCTGGCGCGCGCCCTCATCAACAAGCCTCGCGTGCTGCTGCTGGACGAGCCGCTGGGCGCGCTGGACCTCAAGCTGCGCGAGCAGATGCAGGCGGAATTGAAGTCGCTCCAGCGCCGGTTGGGCATCACCTTCGTCTACGTCACCCACGACCAGGGCGAGGCCCTGTCCATGTCGGACCGGGTGGCCGTCTTCAACCAGGGGCGGATTGAGCAGGTGGAGACGCCGCGCAACCTCTACGCGCGGCCGCGCACCGTCTTCGTCGCGGGCTTCGTGGGCACGGCCAACGTGGTGACGGGCGAGCTGGCGCGCCGGCTCACCGGCAGCGAGCAGCCCTTCTCCGTGCGCCCCGAGCACGTGCGCTTCACCCAGGCGGCGGAAGGCCACCGGGTGAGCGTGGAGGGCCGGCTGGTGGAGGTGCAGTACCACGGCGCCACCAGCCGCTATGAGGTGCAGGTGGAGGGCCACCAGGTGCTCACGCTCAGCCTGCTCAACGGCGAGGCGGACGAGGCGGCCCTGCCGCGCCGGGGTGACACGGTGCGCGTGGCCTGGGCCCGCGAGGCGATGGTGCGGCTGGAGCCGGGGGGAGGATAGGGATGGGCACCTCGTCTCCCATGGCCCTGCCCGCGCCCGACCGGCCCCGCAACCGGCTGTCGCGGCTGGTGGCCAACGTGCTCTACCGCCACGGCACGCTGTACCTGCTGCTGCTGCTGACGCCGCCGCTGCTCTGGTTCGGCGTGGTGTACCTGGGCTCGCTGCTGTCGCTGCTGGTGCAGAGCTTCTACACCTTCGACGACTTCACCATGGGCGTGACGCCCGACTTCACGTGGGCCAACTACGCCGCGCTGCTGGACGCGGCCAACCACGACATCGTCCTGCGCACGCTGGGCATGGCGGCCGCGGTGACGGTGGCCTCCGCGCTGCTGGGCTTCCCCGTGGCCTACTACATGGCCCGCTACGCCACCGGCTGGCGCAAGGGCTTCTTCTACATCGCCGTCATGCTCCCCATGTGGGCCAGCTACATCGTCAAGGCCTACTCGTGGACGGTGCTCCTCTCCAGGGGCGGCATCGTCTACTGGCTGGTGGAGCGGCTGCACCTGATGCCCGCGCTGGAGTGGGCGCTGGCGCTGCCGGGCGTGGGCGGCTCGTCGCTGTCCACGTCGAACCTGGGCCGCTTCCTCGTCTTCACCTACGTGTGGCTGCCGTTCATGATTCTGCCCATCCAGGCGGCGATTGAGCGCGTGCCGGGCAACCTGCTCCAGGCGGCGGCGGACCTGGGGGCTCGGCCCGCGCAGTCGTTCCGCACGGTGCTCCTGCCGCTGGCCTTCCCGGGCGTGGTGGCGGGCTCCATCTTCACCTTCTCGCTCACGCTGGGGGACTACATCATTCCCCAGCTGGTGGGCCCGCCCGGCCTCTTCATCGGCAACATGGTCTACACGATGCAGGGCTCCATCGGGAACATGCCCATGGCGGCGTCCTTCACGGTGGTGCCCATCGTCATCGTCGGGCTGTACCTCGCGGTGGCCCGCCGGCTGGGAGCCTTCGATGCGCTCTGAGGCGCGCGGGGATGACGGCCCCAGGGCCCCGGTGTGGCTGCGCGTGCTGGCCTATGGGGGCCTCGTGTTCCTGCACTTCCCCATCCTCATGGTGGCGCTCTACGCCTTCAACACCGAGGAGAGCGCGTTCAGCTTCCCGCTGAAGGGCCTCACCCTGCGCTGGTTCCAGGCCGCCGCCGAGCGCGAGGACGTGCTGGCCGCCATCGCCCTGTCCCTGCGCGTGGCGCTGGCGTCCACGGCGGTGGCGCTGGTGCTGGGCACGCTGCTGGCGGGGGCGCTCTACCGCCGCCGCTTCTTCGGCAAGGAGGCCATCAACCTGATGGTCATCCTGCCGATTGCGCTCCCCGGCATCATCACCGGCATCGCCCTGCTGTCCGCCTTCCGTCTGGCCGACGTGTCCCCCAACTTCTGGACCATCGCCGTGGGCCACGCCACGTTCTGCGTGGTCATGGTCTACAACAACGTGGTGGCCCGGCTGCGGCGCATGCCGCACAGCCTGCTGGAGGCCTCCGCGGACCTGGGCGCCGACGGCTTCCAGACGTTCCGCCACGTGGCGCTGCCGCAGATGGCCACCTCGCTGTTGGCCGGCGGCATCCTCGCCTTCGCCCTCAGCTTCGACGAGCTCATCGTCACCACCTTCACCGCCGGGCAGGAGAAGACGCTGCCCATCTGGCTGTTGGACCAGCTGGGCCGGCCGCGCGACGTGCCGGTGACGAACGTGGTGGCGCTGTGGGTGATGCTCATCACCGCCGTCCCCATCCTCGTGGCCTGGCGCCTGACGCGCGGCACGGAGGACGTGGCCGGCAGCAGCAAGTGACGTGAATCGGGGCGGCCACGAAGACCGCGCCCAGGGAGGACCGCATGGACGGCAAGCTGTTGATTGGTGGCGAGCTGGTGGCAGGCGAGGGCCCGGCGGAGGACGTCCTCAACCCGGCGACGGGCGAGGTGCTGGCCCGCGTCCCCGAGGCGTCCCTCCCGCAAATCCAGGCGGCGGTGCGCGCGGCGGAGCAGGCCTTCCCCGCCTGGTCCCGCACGCCGCCGAAGGACCGCGCCGCGGTGCTGCTGAAGCTGGCGGATGCCATCGAGGCGCAGGGCGCGGAGCTGGCCCGGCTGGAGTCGCTCAACTGCGGCAAGCCCTACGCGCTGGCGCTGGCGGACGAGATTCCCGCGGTGGCGGACGTGTTCCGCTTCTTCGCGGGCGCGGTGCGCACCATGCAGGGCGCGGTGGCCGGCGAGTACGCCGCCGGCTACACGAGCATGATTCGCCGCGACGCGCTGGGGGTGGTGGCCTCCATCGCCCCGTGGAACTACCCGCTGATGATGGCGGCGTGGAAGCTGGGCCCCGCGCTGGCCGCGGGCAACACCGTGGTGCTCAAGCCGTCCGAGCAGACGCCGCTGACCACGCTGAAGCTGGCGACGCTCATGGCCGGCCTCTTCCCGCCCGGTGTCGTCAACGTCGTGACGGGGCGCGGCGAGTCCGTGGGCGCGCCGCTCATCCGCCAGCCCCAGGTGCGCATGGTGTCGCTGACGGGTGACGTGGCCACCGGCCAGAAGGTGCTGGAGGCGGCGTCCCAGGGCGTCAAGCGCACGCACCTGGAGCTGGGCGGCAAGGCGCCCGTCATCGTCTTCGACGACGTGGACCTGGAGTCGGTGGTGTCCGGCATCCGCACCTTCGGCTTCTACAACGCGGGGCAGGACTGCACGGCGGCGTGCCGCATCTACGCGGGCCGGAAGGTCTACGACAGGCTGGTGGCGGACCTGTCCAGCGCCGTGGCGTCCCTCAAGGTGGGCGAGCAGGAGGCGCCGGGCGTGGAGATGGGCCCCCTCATCACCGAGAAGCAGCGCCAGCGCGTGGCGGGCTTCGTGGAGCGCGCCGCGGACCTGAAGCACGTGGAAGTCACCGTGGGCGGCAAGGCGCGCGGGACGAAGGGCTTCTTCTTCGAGCCCACCGTGGTGGCCGGCGCCCGCCAGGAGGACGAAATCGTCCGGCGCGAGGTGTTCGGCCCGGTGGTGTCGGTGACGCGCTTCGAGGACGAGGAGCAGGCGATTGCGTGGGCCAATGACTCGGACTACGGCCTCGCGTCGTCGGTGTGGACGAAGGACCTCTCCAAGGCGATGCGCGTGGCGTCGCAGCTCCAGTACGGCTGCACGTGGGTGAACTCGCACTTCATGCTGGTGAGCGAGATGCCCCACGGCGGGGTGAAGCGCTCCGGCTACGGCAAGGATTTGTCCATGTATGCCCTGGAGGACTACACCGCCGTCCGCCACGTCATGGTGAAGTTCTGAGCCGGGAGGGAATGGACATGAAGGACAACGCCAACCTGTTGCGCCGCAAGGACGCCGCCACCCCGCGAGGCGTGGGCGTCATGGCCCCCTTCTTCGTGGCCCGCGCGGAGAACAGCGAGCTGTGGGACGTGGAGGGCCGCCGGTACATCGACTTCGCCGGCGGCATCGCCGTGCTCAACACCGGCCACCGCCACCCGCGCGTGGTGGAGGCGGTGCGCGCGCAGCTCGACTCCTTCACCCACACCGCCTATCAAATCGTTCCCTACGAGAGCTACGTCGCGCTCGCCGAGCGGCTGAACCAGCTCGTGCCCGGCGCGCACCCGAAGAAGACGACGTTCTTCTCCACGGGCGCGGAGGCGGTGGAGAACGCGGTGAAGATTGCCCGCGCCGCCACGGGCCGCAGCGGCGTCATCGCCTTCACCGGCGCCTTCCACGGGCGGACGATGATGGGCATGGCGCTCACCGGCAAGGTGGTGCCCTACAAGACGGGCTTCGGCCCCTTCCCGGGTGAAGTCTTCCACGTGCCCTTCCCCATGCCGCTGCACGGGGTGGCCGTGGAGGACTCGCTGAAGGCACTGCAGTATCTCTTCAAGGCCGACATCGAGCCGAAGCGCGTGGCCGCCATCATCATCGAGCCCGTGCAGGGCGAGGGTGGCTTCTACGTGGCGCCGCCGGAGCTGATGCGCGCGCTGCGCAAGGTGTGCGACGAGCACGGCATCCTCCTCATCGCCGACGAAATCCAGACGGGCTTCGGCCGCACCGGCCGCTGGTTCGCGATGAACCACCACGACGTGGCGCCCGACTTGATGACGCTGGCGAAGTCGCTGGCTGGAGGTTTCCCGCTGTCCGCGGTGACGGGGCGGGCGGACGTCATGGACGCGCCGGCACCGGGAGCGCTGGGCGGCACCTACGCCGGCAGCCCCATGGCCATCGCCGCCGCGCACGCGGTGCTGGACGTCATGCAGGAGGAGAAGCTGGTGGAGCGGGGTGATGCCCTCGGCGCGCGGCTTCGCGAGCGGCTCGTGTCGCTCAAGGCCCGCCAGCCGCGGATGGCCGAGGTGCGCGGCCTGGGCGCCATGCTCGCGGTGGAGTTCTGCCAGCCGGGAGGCAACACCCCGGACCCGGACTTCACACAGCAGGTGCGCGCGCGGGCGCTGGAGCGCGGGCTCATGCTCCTCACCTGCGGCGTCCACGCCAACGTCATCCGCTTCCTCTTCCCGCTCACGATTCCGGACGCCGTCTTCGCCGAGGCCCTCGGCATCCTCGACGGTGCACTGACGGCCTGAGGCTCTGGGGCTCGGCGGTGCGCCCGGTGGACGGGCGGACCGCCGGCACACCGGCCGGCGCGTCACGGACTGCGGCGGCGGACTCTCTCGCGAGGGAAAGGCCCGGGGCGCCCCCCAGGGCCTGACCGCCGCGGGCGTCCGTCCCCCGCCCCGTGGGTGTGCTCAGGGGGACCTCTTCAGGGAGGTCTCATGTCCAAGTTCGTTCAAGGCATCATCACCTTCGTCTTCTGTCTCGTGTTCCCTTCCGTCGTGATGCTGGTCATCAGCCAGCTGGACGTGACGAAGGGGGGCATCCCGCCACTGATTGCCCTCGCCATCGGCGGAGGCTTCGGCCTGCTGTATGGCCTGGAGGCGGCCATCCTGAACATCTACGACTTGGAGTCGCCGCTCGGGTGGTTCGAGATGATTGTCGACCTGACCTGGAGCCTGCCCAACACGATGTTCGGCTTCGTGGTCGGCAACATCATCTACATCTTCTTCGGCACACCCTCGCGAACCGACTCCGAGGGGCAGGCGTGGATCAGCTTCTCCCCGAGGGGCTCGAGTGGCTTCGGCAGCAATGTGCTCCAGACGCTGGGGACGGTGAACCTCGGCGGCGCGGGCCAGCATGAGCGGCAGCACCTGTTGCAGGCGCGCATCCTCGGGCCCTTCTACATGCCCTTCGTCGTGGCCTCGTACATCGTCACCGGCACCATCCAGGTTGTCTGGACGCTGCTGTTCGGCTGGTGGCTGGCCCTGGCGGGGGTGCGGAACAAGGCGTGGTTCGAGCCGCCGGCCGTGTCGGCGGTGGGCGGCTTCTTCGGGTGGATCTACTTCGCCACCCCGCTCGAGCTGCTGGGGTACGGCCTGGGGAACCCTTGAATGCCAGCTTGGGATTCAAGACATACTTCAAAAGTGCATCTGTGGTTTATTCGAGGAATATGAGAAATAGGGGCCTCCACTCTTCCTGGAGGCCCCTGTGGCTCGTTCCCCCCTGTTCGAGCTGTTCCGTCAGACCACCCGTGTCGCGCTGGCCTCCGAGCAGCGGGGCGCTCCCAGTCGTGAGGCGACGCAGTGGATGCGGATGGACCGCCGCCAGGTGCTCAAGGGCCTGACGGCGGTGGGCGTGGGGCTGGCGGGGGCCCGGGCCGAAGCGCAGACCGCGAAGCCGCCGCCCCCCTCGCTGCGCGTGGGCATCGTCGGCGCGGGCCTGGCGGGACTGGCGTGCGCGTACGACTTGAAGCGCGCGGGCATCCTCGCCACCGTGCACGAGGCGAATGACAGGCCGGGCGGGCGCGTCTTCTCGCTGGGAGGGACCTTCAGCGGGCCGGTGAGCTTCCCCGGGCAGGTGGTGGAGCGCGGCGCCGAGTTCATCGACACCGGGCACAAGACGATGCTGGCCTACGCGCAGGAGTTCAACCTCGCGAAGGAGGACGTCACGAAGGGCCCCGGCGAGGTCTTCTATTACTTCGGCGGCCAGCGCCACCCCGAGTCCGCCGTCGTGGACGAGTACCGCGCCTTTGTCGCCGCCATGCGCCCGGACCTCCAGGCGCTCTCGGGTGCGCCGACGGCGGACGTGCACACGCCCGTGGACCGGCAATACGACTTGATGGACCTGGTCACCTACCTGGAGACGCGCGGCGCGGGCCCGGTGGTGAAGGCGGCCATCATCGCCGCGTACGAGAGCGAGTACGGGCTGGCGGCGCACCAGCAGAGCTGCCTCAACTTCCTCTTCTTCATCCGCGCCAACCGGCGCTCGCGCTTCGAGCCCTTCGGCGTCAGCGACGAGCGCTACCACCTGGTGGGCGGCAACCAGCAGGTGCCGCGCGAGCTGGCGGCGCGGCTGCCCGGGCAGCTTCGCTACGGTGAGCGGCTGGAAGCGGCGCGCAAGACGGCGGCCGGCGCGGTGGAGCTGACCTTCCAGCGCGGGAGCACGGCCGTCACCGCCACGTACGACGCGGTGGTGTTCGCGGTGCCCTTCACCGTGCTGCGCGGCGTCTCGCTGAGCACGTCGCTGGCGCTGCCGGCGTGGAAGACGCTGGCGATTCAGCAGCTCGGCTACGGCACCAACGCGAAGATGATGGTGGGCTTCCAGGGGCCCGCCTGGAGCGGGCAGGGCTGCGACGGCGCGACGTACTCGGACCTGGCGGACCACCAGTGCACGTGGGAGACGAACCCGGGCCGGGCGACGGCGCAGGACGCGGTCATTACGGACTACTCCAGCGGCGCGCGCGGGGCCTCGCTGGACCCGAACAACGTGCCGCGCGAGGCGGAGCGCTTCGTGGCGGCGCTGGACCGGGTGGTTCCGGGCACGGCCGCGTCGGTGAAGCGCGGCGCGGGCGGCCGCATCCTCGCGCACCTGGAGCACTGGCCGAGCAACCCCAACACGAAGGGCAGCTACACCGCCTACAAGCCCGGCCAGTTCACCAGCATCTGCGGCAACGAGGGCAAGCCCGTGGGCAACCTCTACTTCGCCGGCGAGCACGCCAACTCGTTCTACTGGTGGCAGGGCTTCATGGAGGGCGCCGCGCTGTCCGGCAAGGACGCCGCGGCCGCCATCCTCCAGGCCGTGAAGGTGGGCCAGCTCTAGCGGCCCGGGCCGTCCCGGAAGCCCCGGGACGGCCCTCACCTGCATCAGGCTCCGCTCAGGGGAGCTCGTCCACGCGCAGCCGCGGCGGCAGGCGTGGCCCGTAGAGGGGCGGCTCCTCCTCGAGCGTCACCGGCGGGGCGTACTTCAGGGTGGACAGCCCCATCCAGCGGTTGAGGGTGGCCCTCGCGGCCTGCTGCTGGTCCGACGGGAGCTGGACGATGCGCGCCCCGTGGTTGCCGCCGGGGACGAGGTAGAAGTACGAGTCCTGCGCGTTGCCCAGCGAGTAGGCCGCGGCCGTCCACGGGTCCAGGCCGCCGTAGATGAACATCAGGCGCTGGCCGTGGAAGGACACCCAGTCCTGGATGTCCACCATGGCCTGGGGCCGGTGGACGAAGGGGATGCCGGGCGGCGAGTACACGTCGCCGGTGTCCGTGCCGGGGTAGTGGATGAGCGAGCCGAGGTGCGCCTCGTAGGGCTGGGGCCAGCCCAGCTCCAGCGCCGCCTGGTAGTAGTAGGCCCAGTAGCCGCTGATGCCCTGGTCGGAGAAGCTGCTCAGGCCGACCTCGCTGTCCATCGTCGCCAGCAGCGCCTCGTCCGAGGCGGTGGTTCCGGCGATGTTCTGGCTGCAGCGCGACGGGGCGTCGTACTGCCAGAAGGCGAAGTAGGTCTCGATGACGGCGTGCTCCAGCGCCCGCTCGAAGCCGAGGTGCGTGTAGGTCAGGCCCGTGTCCTGGGCATAGGCCTGCAGCAGGGCGAGCATCCGCTCCCGGCGCGAGAGCACCTCGCGCTGGAAGGCCCAGATCCGCTCACGGCAGACCACCTGGGCATCCCCACCGACTCCGGCCTGGAAGGCCGGGAAGCGCTCGTCGTCGCGGCGGGCAATGGGCGCCACGTACGCCACGGTGGCGTCCACGTCGTCCGGGTAGAAGCGGCGGAAGAACACCACCGTCTCGCCGCCCTTGCTGCCGCCGGTGGAGACCCACTTGCCGGTGTAGATGGGCTTGAGCGCCTGGACGATGCGGTGGAAGTCATCCGCGGACTGGCGGATGGTGAGCTGGCTCCAGTCCGCGGGTTCCGGGATGCTGGGCGGGAAGAAGCGGTGCTCCACCGAGACCTGGTTGGCGCCGAGCAGCTGCGTGGGCTCCGAGCGGCCGGGAGACTGGGAGACGTAGTAGCCGCCCGTCGAGAGCACCATGGGCCTCGTGGCCGAGGTGTGCAGCAGCGTCAGACGCTGCTCGAAGCGCTGGCACTCCGGGTGGGCGTGGTCCGCGGGCTGGTTGTACCGCATGATGAAGAAGCGGTAGCCCGAGGGGAGATTGTTGCCGTTGGGGTTCTCCTGGACGGTGAGTCCGGGGATGGCGCGCAGGCGGACGAGGATGTCCACCGTCGGGTCGGCGACCACGTCCGGGTTGCCCGGGCCCGGGTCATAGCCGCTGGGGATGCAGGCCACGCCGCCGTCGGTGCCGGCGTCCGTGTTGCCCGTGCCTGCGTCCGTGTCGCCGGTGCCAGCGTCGAGGTCGGTGCCGGCGTCCGTGTCGCCAGGGCCCGCGTCGATGTCGCCGGTGCCACTGTCCACGTCACCCGTGCCACTGTCGACCGGGCCGGAGCCTGCGTCCGTGTCGCCCGTGCCGCTGTCGACCGGGCCGGAGCCTGCGTCCGTGTCGCCCGTACCGCTGTCGACCGGGCCGGAGCCCGCGTCCGTGTCACCCGTACCGCTGTCGACCGGGCCGGAGCCCGCGTCCGTATCACCCGTGCCGCTGTCGACCGGGCCGGAGCCCGCGTCCGTATCACCCGTGCCGCTGTCGACCGGGCCGGAGCCTGCGTCCGTGTTGCCGGTGCCGCTGTCGACCGAGCCGGAGCCCGCGTCCGTATTACCCGTGCCGCTGTCGACCGGGCCGGAGCCTGCGTCATCCGTGCCCGCGTCGTCCGCGCCCGTGCCTGCGTCGTCCGTCCCCGTGCCCGAGTCCGTCTCTCCCGTGCCGCTGTCCGTACCCCCGGTGCCCGAGTCCGTCGTGCCGGCGTCGTTGTCGCCGGGACGCGTGCCGGAGTCCGTCACCTGCGTCCCGCTGTCCGGCGTGTTGTTCGATGGGTCGTCGCCGCAGGCCACCGGCGAGAGCAATGCGAGGATGGGTACGAGCAACAACAGACGCGAACGGCGTTCAGCGCGAGCCATGAAGTCTCCGGATGAGCCGCGCATCCTATGTCACAACCCGGACATCCCGTGACGCGCCGCTCGCGCAGTCGCCCCGCGCCTGCCGACGCGAGCGACGAGCAGACCTCCACCTTCCACGGGTGAAACCCAGGGCCCTCCGAGTGCGTCATCGGATTGCCTCAGTCACCCGGGTGGAGCATCCGCCACGTGCAAGCACGGCGCCCCGCGTTCTCCTCCCACGTGGGAGGAGAGCGCGGGGTCCGGTGCACCCAGGACGGCTGTCCGTGACTACTTGCCCTTGTTGTACTCGCGGCTCTGGATGACGCCCTGCACCTCGGCCAGCGCGCGGGCGCCGGAGGCGGACTCGAGGGCCTTCTCGGCAATCGCCTGCACCTGGCGCTTCGCCTCGTTCAGCTCCGCCTGGAGCGTCTGGATGGCCTGCGCCTGCTTCGCGGTGGTGTCCTTCAGCGAGGCAATCTCCATGCTGGCCACGCGCTGCGCCGTCTCCGCGTCCTTCGTGGCGAGCGTCAGCTTCAGCTCCCACTCCGACTTCACGCGGTTGCCCACGATCGCGGACGCCGTGTCCGTCTCCTTCTTCAGCACCAGCGGGAACTCGGACACCTGCTTGCGCAGGGTCTCCAGCTCGTTCTCGCGCAGCTTCAGGGCCTCCTCACGCGTGGCCCACTCCTTCTCCAGCTTCTCCTTGCGGTCGCGCTCGGTGGCGGCCTGCTGGCGCAGCCCCTCGGCGAAGGCGTCCTGCTCCTTCTTGCGCAGCTGCTGGGTGTCGTAGGAATACGCCTCCTCGGCGCGCTTGCGGGCCAGCTCCGCGGCCTCGCGCTCGGTGGCCAGCTCCGCGGCGGCCTTCGCGCGGGTGTCCTCGATGTCCTTCTGGAGGCGCTCCATCTCCGCCTCGAGCTCCGCCTTCTTCTTGTCGTACTCGGCCACCAGCACGTCGATGGCGCTCGCGGCCACGTCCTTGCCGTGCAGGCCGTTGAGCTCCTCCGTCTTGAGCTGGATGGCCTCGTCGAGCTGCTTCAGCTCCTCCACCAGCGAGATGACCTGCTCGTTGATGCCGGCCAGCGTCTTGTTGATGGTGAGGCCCGCCTCGGTCACCTTCTTCACGGCCGTCTCGGCGGTGAGGCCGGAAACGTCGGCGAGGACATTCTTGGCGTGGGTGTCGCGCGCCTCCTGCTCCTTGGAAACGACGACGGGCTTGTTGCGGGCCTTGCGGGCGAGGTCGTCGAAGGCGGCCTTGGTGGCCTCGGCGGAGCGGTTGCGGGCGACGACGTTGCGCTTGGACTTGGTGCGAGTGGTCATGTGACTCTCCAGGTATGGCAAGGCCAGGGCAGGCCCAGGGGGCCCGCGAATGGCGTGGAAGTTCTGCGGGAAGTGCGAGGCCCCTTTCTGGCGGCCATGGGAAGAAGATACCCGTGGGGTCTGACATGCTCGGTGGCCGTCCAGGCACCCGCCAGGGCCCCTGGAAGCCCCCGGGAGGGCCTCCGGGTGGGGTGGGGAAGGGGGGAGTCCAGGGCCCCCCGGTTTCCGGCCCGTGGTGAGGCCCCTGGCGCCGCCGGTTCCAGGCCGGGGGACAGCCTGCCGGACGGGGTTTCCGGGCGCTTCGGGTCCTCTCCGCCCTTGTCCTCTGGCCCGGCCCACGGCTAACTCGCCTCCCTGAATCGGCTCAAGGGAGAGCGTCAATGCAGGTCGTCAGTGTGAAGAAGGTCCTCGCGGGCGCGGTGGAGGAGGGGGCGAAGGTCGAGGTCCGCGGCTGGGTGCGCACCCGGCGCGACTCGAAGGCGGGCATCAGCTTCGTCAACGTCAGCGACGGTTCCACCTTCGACCCCATCCAGGTCGTCGCCCCGGCCACGCTATCCAATTACGAGAAGGAGATCCTCCACCTCACCGCGGGCTGCTCCGTCGTCGCCCGGGGCACGCTGGTGAAGTCCCAGGGCAAGGGGCAGGCCTTCGAGGTGCAGGCCGACGAGGTCCAGGTGCTGGGCTTCGTGGACGACCCGGACACCTACCCCATCCAGCCCAAGCAGCACACGCTGGAGTTCCTGCGCGACGTGGCCCACCTGCGCGTGCGCACCAACACCTTCGGCGCGATTACGCGCGTGCGCCACAAGGCGGCCCAGGCCGTCCACCGCTTCTTCGACGAAGAGGGCTTCTTCTGGGTCAACACGCCCATCATCACCGCCAGCGACGCGGAGGGCGCCGGGCAGATGTTCCGCGTCTCCACGCTGGACGCAGTGAATCCGCCCCGCACGCCGGAAGGCAAGATTGACTGGCACAAGGACTTCTTCGGCAAGGAGGCGTACCTCACCGTCTCCGGCCAGCTCAACGTGGAGGCCTACGCCATGGCGATGTCGAAGGTCTACACCTTCGGCCCCACCTTCCGCGCGGAGAACTCCAACACCACGCGCCACCTGGCCGAGTTCTGGATGATCGAGCCGGAGATCGCCTTCGCGGACCTCAACGAGGACGCGAACCTGGCGGAGCGCTTCCTCAAGTCCGTCTTCAAGTCCGTGCTCACCGAGTGTGCGCCGGACTTCAAGTTCTTCGAGGAGCGCGTGCAGAAGGGCGTCATCGAGCGCATGGAGAAGTTCATCAACTCCAGCTTCGAGCGCATCGACTACACCGAGGCCATCGAAATCCTGAAGAAGGCCAAGAAGAAGTTCGAGTACACGCCCGAGTGGGGCAAGGACTTGCAGACGGAGCACGAGCGCTACCTCACCGAGGAGCACGTGGGCCGGCCGGTGGTGGTGATGAACTACCCGGAAGCCATCAAGGCCTTCTACATGCGCATCAACGAGGACGGGAAGACGGTGGCCGCGATGGACGTGCTCGCCCCCGGCATCGGCGAAATCATCGGCGGTAGCCAGCGCGAGGAGCGGCTGGACGTGCTCGACGCGCGCATGAAGAAGTTCGGCCTGCAGCCCGAGCACTACCAGTGGTACCGCGACCTGCGCCGCTACGGCTCGGTGCCGCACGCGGGCTTCGGGCTCGGGTTCGAGCGGCTCATCGTCTACATGTGCGGCCTGCAGAACATCCGCGACGCCATTCCCTACCCGCGCGTGCCGGGCTGGGCGCAGTTCTAAGTAGGTCGCCAGAAGTTCTCTAACAAATCGCGCAGCCAGAAGCCCTCGGCGAGGCAACCTGCCTTGCGGAGGGCGTCCTGGGGCGAGAGGCCCAGCACCCACTGGATGGCGGCGTCGACGTGCTGCTCCACCGTCGGGTACTGCCGGTTGGCCGACACGCGCTGCTTGAGCGGACGCCAAAGGTGGTCCATGCAGTTGAGGTCCGAGCGCTGCTTGGGCAGCAGCACGAGGTGGATACCAAGACGAGCGGCGAGCCGCTGAGACTTCTGGGCGGTGTGACAGCTGGCTCTGTCGAGCACCTGCAGCAGGGGGCGACCGGGATAGGCAGCGCGCAGTGCACGCAGGAAGACCATGAAGTCCTCCTGTCTGCCGCGCCGGGTCGCCATGACGACACGCCTGCCGGTACGCGGATTGATGGCGCCCCACAGAGTGCGCTTGGCATTTTCGCCGGTAATCTTCACCAGCGGCTGCTCGCCCATCGGAGCCCACACCGCGCGCAGCGGCGGAAACCAGCGCAGCACGGTGCTGTCCGTGACGAGCAGCACCGCGCGGGGCCACTGGCGCTTGAGCCGCTTCAGACGGCGAACAAGACCCCCTTTTTCTGCCCCGGGTGAGGCGCCGCTGTCGCGTACACGTACCGCGGCCGCTTCCACGCCAGGCCTGCCGCATGCAACCGTCGGCGCAGCGTGCGGGGCGACACCTCGAACCCTTGCGCTGGAGGTGAGTGCATAGCAACGGCACCGTCCAACCATGGCTCGCCCAGCCTGCCTTCTCTGGACTGGCGCGTACTACCCTGCGCAGACGCTTGGAGGACAGACGCGGGGCTGCTCTGGGCCGACCTGAGCGCGGGGCATCCACCAGTGCTGAGGGAGTGCGCCCTTTCAGGTAGCGCTCCAACCAGAAGTAGACAGCTGGCCGACTCAAGGCCGCCAAGTGCGGCAGCTTCGCCAGGGCTTTTGCCCTCGGCGATGAGCTTGATGGCCAGAAGGCGACGGAAGTGGCGGGCATCGCGTGCCTGCCGCAGCGCCCGCTCCAGCTTCCGCCTGTCGTATGCTGTCAGCCCCAGTTCGGCAGGGCTCCTTGCCGGTCGCATGCCCCGGAAGCTGTGCATGCGGCCGGAATTTGTCTCGGAACTTCTGGCGACCTACTTAGCTCACGGGCACCGTCCCGCCGTCGATCACGTACTCCGCCCCGGTGATCGCGCTCGCTCGGTCCGAGACGAGAAACCCGATCAGCTCGGCGACCTCGGCCGGACGCGCGGGGCGCCCGAGAGGAATTCCGCCGAGCGAGCGCATCACGAGCTCCTTCGCGCCCGCCTCGTCGGTGCCGTGCTTCGCCGCGATCTCGCTCATGAATCCGACGGAGGCCTCGGTCTCGACCCAGCCCGGTGACACGCGATTCACGCGCACGCCCTGCGGCGCGACCTCCTTCGAGAGGGCCTTGCTGTAGTTCGAGAGTGCGGCCTTGGCCGAGGCGTACGCGGTCGTCGCATCATGAAGCGGCATCTGCCGCTGGATCGACGTCACGTGCACGACCGCACCGTTCCGGCGCTCGAGCATTCCGGGGACCAGTGCCCGGTCGAGACGCACCGCCGCCATCAGGTTCAGGTCGATCGTCTTCTGCCACGCGTCGTCGTCGAGGACGGAGAAACCGCCCGCCGGCGCCGACGTTCCACCCACGACGTGGACCAGGATGTCTATTGCTCCGGCGGCCTTCACGACGCGCGCGCAGCCCTCGGCCGTGGCGACATCGGCGGCGATGAAGCCCTCGCCCGTTCCCTCCCGCGCGGTCGTCAGCACCGTCGCGCCGGCCGCGCGCAGCCATGCGACCACCGCCTTGCCGATGCCCTTCGTTCCGCCCGTCACGAGCGCGCGCTTACCCTCTAGCACGGTGATCACGGCGGTTGAGGCGGGTAGCCGCAGTAGGCGAACCAGGCGGCCGCGTCCTGCGGCCGCACGGTGGAGAGCGCCTCGCGCATGGCCTCGATGAGGGCGGCGTGGGTTCGCGCGCCGATGGCCCGCAGGCGCGTCTTCACCTTCAGCCAGCACGACTCGATGGGGTTGAGGTCGGGGCTGTAAGGCGGCAGGAAGAGGAGATGGGCCTTGCGGCTGCGAACGAGCGACTCGACTGCGGGACGGTGATGGGCGCTGAGGTTGTCCAAGACAACGACGTCGCCGGGCTTGAGGACGGGAAGTAGCCCCTCTCGGACGTAGGTCTCGAAGCGTTCGCTATTGGTGGCGCCCTCGAAGGTCAGCACGGGCCCCATCCCCTGGAGCGTCAGGTCCCCAATCATCGTGAGGACCTGCCGACGGCCCATCGGTACGTAGCCGCGTGTTCGCTGCCCTCGTTGAGCACGCCCATAGCGGCGAGTCATGGTGAGGGTGGCGGCGGTCTCATCGATGAAGTGGAGCTGCGAAGGCTTCAGCTCGGAGGCTTTATCCAGGTACCGCCGTCGCGCCTGGCGACTCTTCGCCAGCCGCCGCTCGGAGGCGAGGAGCGACTTTTTTTACGCGTGTAGCCCAGGCGCCGGAAGGCACGTCCCATGGTAGGGCGGCTCACCCGTACGCCTGTCGCCTTGGCGTAGGCATCCGCAATCTCCTGGGTGGTGCTGTCGGGGCTGGCATCCAGCAGCCGCTTCACCTTGGCGAGTTGCGAATCCGGGATTCGATAGTGGGGCCGCGGGCCAGGACGCAGCGGAGCGATGGAGTGGGTGCGCTTCCAGCGGCCGACGAGCCGATCAACCGTCGCGACCCCTACCCGAAACCGCTTGGCAAGTTCTTCCCACGTTTCTTCGTGCGCCAGGTACGCCTCGAGAATGCGTTGTCTCAAGTCCATCGACAGTGGAGTGCCCATAGTCCCAATTTGTGGGCTCCGCAGCGCACTGCCTTGCTCCTGTGCCACGGGACGGACCGATTCAGGGCTGCGCTACTTGCTTCGCACGATCAGCCTCCACGAGCACCGTTGTAAACCAACGTTCGCGATCGTCGATCGCGGTTGGAGAGCGAGCAGGCGCGGAGCAGACGGGAAGAGGCGGCAGGGGCACTTCCCGTTCGGCTCTGTGTGCGCAGAAAACCTGAGAGCGAGAAGGCCCTGCCCAAGGGCAAGGGTAGGTTCTGGTTGAAGCGTCGGCAGCGCCAGGCGCTGCTACGCTGGGGCGAGCTGAGCGGCTGCCCGCTCACCCTGCGGCGGTGCATGGCGGTGGCCGCCGTGGCGCGCGGCGAGTCGTGCAGCGCTGCGGCTCACTTCCTGGGGTGCGCCACCTCCACCGTCGTGTGCGCCGTGCGTCGCTACCGGGAAGGCGGGCGCGAAGCCCTCCGGGACAGGCGAAAGGGCAACGGCCAGCCCAAGGTCGATGACCGATTCCGCGAGAAGCTCTCGCGCGTGCTGGTGGGCACGCCCGAGGACTGGGGTTGGTGCCGGCCCACCTGGACGCGGGAGTTGCTGTGCCTGGAGCTGGAGCGCCGAGGCATGCCGCGCGTGTCCGTGGCGACCATGGGCCGGGCTCTGGCCTCACTCGGCGCGCGGCTCAAGGCAGCCAAACCCATCGTCCAGTGCCCCTGGCCGGGGTGGAAGCGCCGCCGCCGGCTCTACGAGTTGAAGTGCCTGGAGAGGTACACCCCGCCCGAGGAGCCGGTGCTCTACGTGGACGAGGTGGACATCCACCTCAATCCCAAGGTGGGACGCGACTGGTGCCTGCCCGGTCAGCGCCGGGTGGTGGTGACGCCCGGCAACAACCAGAAGCGCTATCTGGCCGGAGCTCTGAATGCGAGGACGGGGAAGCTGACGTGGGTCGAGGGCAAGTCCAAGGCCAGTGACCTCTTCATCCAGCTGCTCTGGCGCCTGGCGGGCGAGTACCGACGGGCTCGTCGCATCCACCTCATCCTCGACAACGCCTCGGTCCACAGCAGCAAGAAGACGCTCAAGGCGCTCGCGCAGCTGGGCGGGCGCATCGTGCTCCACTTCCTGCCGCCGTACTGCCCGGAGGGCAACCGCATCGAGAGGGTGTGGCTGGACCTGCACGCCAACGTCACCCGCAATCACCGCTGCCGCACCCTGGCCCGCCTCATGGAGCGGGTGCAGGCCTACCTCTCCGGACGCAACGCCCAGCGCTCTGCCAGTCCAAGCCTGCGCCGAGGGGACCTCAGGCGCACCGCCTGAGGTCGTGCGAACATCGCGATCGGCCGTTTAGCTCTCTCATCACGTCATCTCCTTCCGCAGGGTTGAAATGGACAGCGCGGCTCACGCGCCGATGCTCAAAGCCGAAATCCGATCGCCCTTCATCCGGAACGCAAAGGTGAGCGTGATGGGGCTGCCGGGAAACTGGCCCGTCACCTTCGCGCGAACCTCGCAGGCATCGTCCTTCGCGTTCACCTCGAGCGGCTGCGCGACGGCCTGATACTTCACCTGGGAGTCACGCCACCATTCGTCGATGGCCGCATGCCCGACATGCCGATGTCCCTCATCCTCGACAACGGCATCAGGCGCGAAGGCGTGGAGCGGCGTGGCACTGTCCGCGTCGAAATAGGCTCGTATTGATGGGGGCATTGTCATGACCCAAGACGTAAGCCCGCGCGATTGCCCGCTCAATAGGGACAAAGTAGGATGTGACATCCCGACTTACAGGACTATCGATGTATCAACCCGGACTGAATGATCTCGATGCCGTCCTCGCCGTCGCTCGCAGGAGCTCGTTTCGCGGCGCGGCCCTCGATCTCGGGATGTCGACGACGGCGATGAGCAGCGCGATCGCGAAGCTCGAAGCACATCTTGGCGTCCGCCTCTTCAACCGCACGACGCGCAGCGTCTCGCTGACCGACGCCGGCAGAGCGTTCGTCGAACAAGTGGCTCCGGGACTCGCGGACATCCGCGGCGCGATGGACGCGGCTCGCTCCCAGCAGGCAAAGCCGTCCGGCATGCTGCGCATCAACACATTTGCGACAGCGGCGCGCGAGATCCTCGCGCCGCTGGTGCTGGAGTACCTCCGCCGCCATCCGGACGTGCATGTCGACGTCGTGACCGAAGGCCGGCTGGTCGACGTCGTCGCCGAGGGGTTCGACTTCGGCGTGCGGATGGCGAACCTCGTGCCCACCGACATGATTGCAATTCCGCTTGGAGAGCCCCAACGCCATGCCATCGTCGCTTCGCCGGCGTACCTGAAGAAGCACGGTCGGCCGCGCGTCCCATCGGACCTCTTCCGTCATCGGTGTATCCGGGTGCGATTGCCGAACGGCAGCCTCTTCCGGTGGGAGTTCCGTAAGCGGGGGCAGACGGCCCTGATCGATGTGACGGGGCCCATCACGCTGGACGAGGCCAGCCTCTCGCGGATCGCAGTCCTGGAGGGCATCGGACTCGGCTTCTTCATGGAGCCGGACGTGCGAGGCGACATCGAAGCGGGACGCCTCGTTCGCGTGCTCGAGGACTGGACACCGGAGCTCGCTCGGCTCTGCCTCTACTACCCTGGCCGGCGCAATTCCTCGGCCGCTCACACGGCGTTCGTCGCACTGGCCCGCGAAGTCGCGGTAGCTCGCAAATGAGGCTCGCAGAATGAAACGGAGAACCTCGAGAGCCAGCGGCGGCAGTAATCGTTGAGCGGCTGCGCCCCTCTACGGCAGCCGCTCCTGCAGCGCGGGCCAGCGCGCCTTCACCCACTGGCGCACGTACTCGACTTCCCCCTCGTACTCGTTGAAGTCCTGGCGGGCATGCCAGGCGGGGAAGTTGCCGTAGCCGTGCTCCGGCGGCGCTGGCGGCGGCGGGGCGAAGCTCTTGTACTTCGGCCCCCACTTCGCCCAGTCGCGCTTCGCGGCGGGCGCCGTCTCCTTCACGTAGCCGTCGATGAGGGAGAGCGCCGTCTCCAGCTTCAGTTCCTCGCGCAGCAGCTTGCGGTAGCGCTCGCGCATCGGCCCGGCGATGGTCGGCTCGTCCAGCATCCGCTTGAAGAGCAGGTTGTCGCCCTCGAAGGTGGGGCGCGCGGTGGGGGACGAGCGGGTGGTGTCGAAGTTCTGGCCCAGGCTCGCGTCCAGGTCCCACGGGATGAAGCGCCACGGCCCACCAGTGGCCGGGTCATAGGCGTGGTAGGAGTTCTTCCCCTGCGAGTCCGTACCGAGGATGAGCGTGTTGAAGATCCACCAGTCCTCGTAGTCGCTCGCCTTCGCCCGCTGCGGGAAGCCCGTGCGGAAGGCCGCCGCGTCCGAGTCGGCCACGAAGGCGACGAAGTCGTTCAGCGTGTCGAAGTCGTGGGGCTTGCCCTCCTCGGGCGTGCCCTCCTTCTTCTCGAAGCCCAGGCTGAGCCGCGACTTGGGCGTGCCGTCGTTCGCCAGGCGCGAGAAGTTGGCGTTGTTGTCCACGGCCTTGAAGAGGTCCGCGTCCTTGGAGATGCCGTGCGCGGCCATGAGGCGTTTGTCCACGTGGTCCGCCACCGTGTAGACGCCCATGAAGCGGTTGTTCATGTAGAGCACCGCGCTGTAGGTGCGAACCTTCACGTGGTCCGGCGCCATCCGGTTCCACAGGTCGAAGGCCAGGCGCGCGCGGACGTAGGAGTTGTCATTGAACGTGGTGATGAGCACCACGCGCTTCTTGTCCTTGAAGTCCCCGCCGAAGACGGGCTCGCTGAAGAGGTCCTCGTCCTTGAACTTGAAGGTGAGGCTGCGCTTGGGGAACACGCTGGAGGTGGCCCCGCGGTACTGCGCTTCCATCTCGAAGCGGCGCCCCCGGTAGACGAGCTGCGCGGGCCGGTAGCCGCCCGAGGTGAGGGTGCCCTCGAAGGACAGGTGGAACACGGGCAGCCCGTACTCCTCCGTGTACTTCGCCGGGTCCGCGAACTCGACCTTGTCCGAGGCCACGATGTTCGGCGCCACGCCCACCTTGAGCGTGCCCGTCTCGCCGGTGCTCCGCTCGCGCAGGACGAGGTTCCACACCGCCGACTGGGCCCGCGTGGGCGTCCAGCGCAGCGTGGCGGTGGGCTCGTCGAAGCTCGCGCCCTGCGGCAGGTCGTCCACGGTGAAGCGCACGTCCGTGGCCTTGTGGCCCGTGCCGCACGTCACGGTGGCCGTCACCGGCTCGCCTTCCTGCACCCAGCGCGCTTCACCCGCGGTGGGCGCGCACACGGTGGGCTTCGGCGGCGGAGTCCCCGCGTCCGGAGTGCCGGCGTCCGTCTCGACGGGAGGCGGGCCCGCGTCCGGCGTCCCGCCGTCGGTGTCTCCCGGGGGCGGCAGGCCCGCGTCGGTCTGCCCGCCGTCTGGAGTGGGAGAGGGGCTGGGACCCGGGGCTTCGTCCCCCGGCCCGGGTGCGTCCGGTCCACCGTTGTCCGCGCTGGAGCCTCCACAGGCCACCATCAGGCCCGTGACACATGCCAGCAAGACGCCCGCAAAGCGTTTCCCCGCCACCTGAGTCCTCCCCCTCGCCCGTTCCGCCTTCAGGGCCAGAGGAGTAACCATCCGGTGACGGCGCGGGGAGTCAGCCCGGACGTGTCACTGTCAGCCCGCGGACGGGAAGGAGCAGCCGGGCAGGCGTGTCAGACGGCGCCGTGCATCGTGGCCAGCACCGCGCCCACGGAGACCAGGGCGACGCCGGCCAGCCGCTCGCGCCAGATGATGCCCCGCGCGGAGCTGGACAGCCGTCCCCCGGCGACGCCGAGCCACGCGTAGACGGCCAGCACCGGCACCTCCACCACGACGCAGGTGAGGCCGTACACGGCGAACTGCGTGACGGCGCTCCTGCCGGGGTGGATGAACTGGGGGAGCAGCGCGCCGAAGGACAGGATGGACTTGGGGTTGGCCAGCTGCTTGATGAAGCCCTGGGCGAAGCCGCTGTCCCACAGCGCGGGTCGGGGCCGCTGCTCCAGGGACAGGCTCGACCGGGCGTTCAGGAGGGTGCGGACCCCGAGGTAGACGAGGTACGTCGCGCCCGCGTAGCGGATGACGTTGAACGCGATGGGGGAGGTGGCCAGCGCCGCGCCCAGCCCGGCGGCGGAGATGAAGAAGTAGACCGCGTTCCCCGCTTGCACACCGAGCGCCGCGCCCATTCCCGCGCGGAAGCCGCGCGACATCGCCTGGGAGATGACGAGGAGAACCGCCGGTCCCGGGGTGATGGAGAGGACGAACATCGTCAGCGCGAAGGTGGCCCAGAGGGGAAGGTCCATGGTGGATGCGTGCCGCCGGGTGGGTGTTGCGAGGCGTTACCCTACGGACGGAGCTGGCCCGCATCAAATGACGAGCGTTCCCACGGCCAGCGCCCGGGCGGGACTCAGCCCCTCGCGCGCCGGGCCGGAGGCAGACTCCCCAGGGACGCGAGGACGGGGCACTCGGCCTCCTCGTCGCAGACGCCCTCCGCGAGCAGCTTGAGGATGGCGCGCTTCATGCGCTGGAGGTCCTTCACCCGCGCGTCGATGGCCTCCAGCTTCGCCGCCGCGAAGCGCTCCACCTCGGTGGAGGAGGGCACCTTCCTATCGGACACGGCCAGCAGCGCGCCCACCTCGCGCAGCGAGAAGCCCAGCTCCTGCGCCCGGCGGATGAAGCGCACGCGGGTGACGTGCCGGGGCTCGTAGACGCGGTAGCCGCTCGCCGTGCGGCGGGGGGCGGGCAGGAGCTTCTTGCGCTCGTAGAAGCGCAGCGTGGGGATGCCGACGCCCGCGGCGGTGGCCAGCTCGCTGATGCGCAGGGTGGTGGGGACGTCAGAGCGCTGGGGAGAGGCGCGCGGGCTCATGGAGGTTCCTCCACCACAGGATGGCACCGCCCTGCACGAAGAACCATGCCAGCTCCAGGGTGAGCATGACGGCGAGCAGGGACGACTGGCCCCTCCACAGCGCCCAGGCCATCCACAGGGAGAAGAAGGCGCGCCCCGCCGTGTCCACCGCGCCGAAGAGGGGCTCGGGGCGCCAGAGGCGCAGCACCGCCCACAGCGTGACGATGGTGCCCATGAGGCTCACGAACAGCAGGTGCATCGGCCCGAAGTCGGGCGGGGTGGCGCCGGACAGGCCGAGCCCCACGTGCAGCCCGTGCAGCTGCTCGAGGAGCCAGCCCCCCGTGAAGGGCGTGGCGAAGGGAAGGGTGACGACCAGGTCGTAGAGGGCGCTGGCGCGGACGACGCGGGACGTGGCTCGGAGGGCTTCGGGTCGGTTCATGCGAAGGAGGCTACGGTCTGCACCAAGGTGCAGGGTCAAGCGCCTTTCGCTCCGGTTCCCGGATGGTTGCGGGCCTGGCGCCCGGTGTCCCGGATGGGGCATCCGACCCGCCGCGAGGGGTAGACAGTTTCGCTCGCGCATGCAGGTCCGGGGGCACGGAGGCCATGGGGAGCCAGCGGGCAGACTTGGCCGCGTATCCCGATCAGGTGATGAATATCCCCCAACGACTCGCAGTGTTCCTGTTCGCGCTGACCACCCTCCCAGGTGTCGTGGGGGCCCAGGCCCCGCCCACCGCCACCGGCGAGCCCCGCGCGGTGGAGGTGGACGTCCAGGCCACGGACGCCGGCACGGCCGTCTCCTCCGACGACGCGTCCCGCCTGGGACTGGCCGCCGACGGCGGCGCGGTGTGGCTGCAGCCGCCCGCGCTCGTCGCCGACTCCCCCGCCGCGTGGCCCGAGGGGGTGAAGGGCGCCGCGTCGGAGGTGAAGCTGGTGCTGCTCGTGGACGAGCACGGCGCCGTCACGGAGGTGAAGGTGGCGCAGCCCGCCCCCAACGAGGCGCTCACCGAGGCCGCGGTGAAGGCCGCCTCCGGCCTGCGCTTCACCCCCGCGCTCATGGCCGGCAAGCCCGTGGGGGTGCGCATCAACTACAGCTACCGCTTCGAGCCTCCCGCCGACCTTGTCTTCACCCAGGCCCGCATCCAGGGCGAGGTGCGCGCCCGGGGCACACGGCGCCCGCTGGTGGAGGCCGCGCTCTTCGTCGACGGGAGCCCGGAGCCGGCCGCGCAGGTGGACGAGCAGGGCCGCTTCGAGGTGGAGGTGCCCCCGGGCGCGCACCGCCTGGAGGTCCGCGCGCCGGGCCACCAGCCCATCACCTTCGAGGAGACGGTGGTGGAGGGACAGACGCTCGCGGTGGTGTACCGGCTCCAGCCCACCGTGGTGAACCCCTACGAGACGGTGGTGAGAGACGAGCGGCCGCGCACGGAAGTCACCCGCATCAGCCTGCACGAGCAGGAGATTCGCGAGGTGCCCGGCACGCAGGGGGACCCGTTCCGCGTCATCATGCTGATGCCCGGCGTGGCCAGCGTCGCCTCCGGCCTGGGCTACCCGGTGGTGCGCGGGGGCCAGCCCGCCGCCACCGGCTACTTCCTCGACGGCGTGCGCGTCCCCATGCTGTACCACCTGCTGCTGGGGCCCGCGGTCATCCACCCGGACTTCATCGACACCATCGACTTCTATCCGGGCTCGCCGCCGGTGCAGTACGGGCGCGTGCTGGGCGGCGCGGTGGAGGGGCGGCTGTCGCGGCCCCATGAGGACCGGCTGCACGCCACCGCCTACGCGGACCTCATCAACGCGGGAGGCTTCGTCGAGGTGCCCTTCGAGAAGACGGGCACCTCCGTCACCGTGGCCGGCCGCTACAGCTACACCGGGCTGCTCATCCCCGTGGTCTACGCCATCTTCAACGACGAGGAGGAGAACCCCATCCATGCCGGCTTCTGGGACTACCAGCTCCGCGTGGAGCAGAAGGTCGGCGAGGGCCGGCTGCGGCTGTTCGCGCTGGGCAGCTCGGATGCCGTCGGTGAGGACTCGGGCAACTACGAGGGCGGCCTGGGCGGCACCATCATCTCCCGCTTCCACCGCGTGGACCTGCGCGGCACGCACCCGCTGGCGGGCGGCGAGGGCGAAGTGGGCCTCACGGTGGGCCTCGACAAGGTGGGGATTCAGGGGCAGCGGACGCTGGAGCTGCGTCCGGGGGAGGGCCTCAGGCAGCTCAACTCGGGCGAGTACGGACTGGACCAGCTGTCCTTCTCGGCCCGTGCGGGCTGGAAGCGGCGGTTCTCGGACGCGCTGGAGGTGCAGCTCGGTGGGGATGTGGAGCACCGGCGCGTGGCCACCACCATCACCGGCGCCGCGCGGCCCCCGGGCTGGCGGCCCACGGACGACGCGCACCCGCTCAAGCAGCCCTCGTCGCTGGGCACCCTCGCTGGCGCGTACGCCACGGCGACGTGGCGGCCCGCGGAGAAGTGGCTGGTGGTGCCCGGCGCGCGCGTGGACTCGTACCACCTGGTGCCCGGCATCAACCACGTCGCCGTGGAGCCGCGCCTCAGCGTGCGCCACGCCTTCAGCGACACGCTCACCCTCAAGGGCGGCGCGGGCCTCTTCCACCAGCCGCCCACCATCCTGCTCCACCTGCCCGCCATGGACATCTCCGGCCTGCGCTACGGCCTGCAGCAGGGGGCCCAGTTCGACGTGGGCGCCGAGTGGAAGGCGGCGCAAGGGTTGGAGCTGAGCGCGGACGCCTACTTCAACCCGCTGTGGCGCACGGTGGAGTTCGACGTGAAGCAGGTGCTGGAGAACCGGCAGCGCCGGGGCCTCCTGCGCGGGGACCCGGCCGCGAGCGGCTACGCGTACGGCCTCGACCTGATGGCGCGCCACCCGCTGGGCCGCAACTGGTTCGGCTGGGTGTCGTACAGCTTCCTCCAGAGCAAGCGGCACAAGCGCTTCGCCCGGTACAACGACGACACCAGCGTCCGGGAGATGGCCGAGGCGGACGTGCCCTTCGCCTTCGAGCAGGCGCACGTCTTCAACGCGGCGCTCAGCTACAAGCTGCGCAACAACTGGACGCTGGGCACGGTGGTGCACTTCAACACCGGCCGTCCGGAGTCCGGGGAGATTTCCTCCGTCACCCAGCGCGAGGTGCGCACCGCGGACAACTTCTTCGCGTGGGTGCGCGAGGACGCGGACCAGGTGGACCGGCTGGCGCCCTTCTTCCGCGTGGACTTCCGCGTGGCGAAGTCCTGGGCGCTGGAGGACTTCAACCTGGAGGCCTCGCTGGATGTCCTCAACCTGTCCCTCCAGAAGGAGGTGTTCGCCTACGAGTACACGCGCAAGGGCGGCAAGCTGCAGCGCGAGTCCCTGGGGATTCCCGTCATCGTTCCACTGCTCGGACTGAAGGGGAGCTACTGAGATGCGCCATCCATTCCAGCTGCTGGGACTGCTCGTCCTCGCCTCCACCGGGTGCGACCGGCTACAGGACGACCCCATCTTCGCCTATGGCCGCGCCGAGCAGCGGGACGGCTCGCCGCTGGTGGGCGCGACGCTTTCCTACGAGCGGGCGAGGGTGGAGTACCCCACCAACTCGGGTGTGCCGGAGCCCTGGCCCAAGCCGAAATTCACCCCCTACGGGACGGCCACCACCGAGGCCACCGGGGACTACTTCCTGGAGATGCGCTTCGGCGACGTGCAGGCGGAGAACCCCCTCCAGCCCGAGGCCCCCACCTCCTATCGCTACCGCGTCTCCCGGCTGGAGGAGGATGGTGCGGGCACCTTCGTGTCCTTCGAGTTCAGGGACGACGTGGAATTGCCGCTGCTGAAGACCTGGAACGCGCGCCTGACGCTGACGCCGGGGCCCGAGGGTACCGTCGTGTCCTACGCGCCGGCGCCCCCCCCATCAGAGGTGCCCGTCACCGGCGAGGTGGCCTATACCGTCACGCTAGAGAACGAGGTGGTGCGCGGCCCGCCGTCGGTGCCCGAGCCGGTGCTCCTCGTCACGAGCGGCGGGCAGCCGGTGTTCCGCTGGTGGGGCGCTCCCTCGCCATGGACGGCGAGCCCCTATGTGCTGGAGGACTTCGCCAGCCCCGAGGTGCAGCTGCGGGCCATGAGCCTTGGCGAGTGGTGGTTCTACCCGCTGGGGGCGAAGCACTCTCCGCTGACGTTCCGCCAGGAGTGGCGCACGGCGCCCATGCCGATGCCCGCCGGCACCCTCAAGCCCGTCAGCCGGGGCGTGTCGTGCACGCCCGCGCCCGAGGGCCCCTGTCCGTGGACGGATGGGCGCCTGGAGCAGGTGAAGGTGCCGGCGGTCGGCATTCCCACGCAGGGGGGCCAGTGGCTCACCCTCACGCTGCCCGGGCCCACCCGCTTGAGGCACGCCGTGGTGAGGGGCATGCCCGGTACGAACGGCAGCTTCTTCATCCTCGAAGGCAGCGTGGACGGCGAGCAGTGGACGCGTCTGGCCCTCACCCCCCTCCTGCTGTCCGAGGACCTCACGGACCCGAGCCGCCGGATGCTCGCGGACCAGACCGAGTGGGACAGCCCGTTCGATGAGGGGCTCCGCCGGCTCGATGAAGCCGGCCTCTTCGGGGAGACGCCGCTGGAGGACGTGGGGCCGGTCCGCTACGTTCGGCTCACCGGGACGTCGTACGCCAACGGGAACAACGGCGTCGGCAGGAGCATCCCCATCCTCGCCGAGGTGTCCCTGTTCGAGTAGGCGCGCTACCCCGTCTTGAGGCGCGCGGACTGCTCGGCGTGCTTCGCCAGGGCCTCCGCAATCTGAGCGGACGTCCACAGCGGGTCCAGGCACGGGCAGAAGTAGCCCGGGCCCGCCTTCTCCTTCACGGCCCACTCGAAGAAGCCGCGCGCGGTGGCGTGCAATTCCTCGGGGAGGAGGAGGGCGGCGACGTCGTACTCGGTGAAGCGCAGGAGCCCTGGCGCGCGCCACTCGCGCTCCCAGTCGAAGCGGTAGCTGTAGGGCGCGTTGTGGGTGTCGCCCTGGATGTCCACGAAGGGCGTCATGGACCAGATGGGCTCGCGCTGCGGCTTTCTCGCCGCCAGCGCCTGCTGCACCTGGTGCTTCAGCGCGAGGTGCGCGGGCGAGCCGTACTGGACGTACCAGACGGGGCCGCCGCCCTGGGACAGGATGTAGCTCTTGCTGAAGGCGATGCCGTACAGGCTGCGGCGCTGGACGAGCCGCGAGAGCTGGTCCAGCGGAATCTCGCTGAAGCACACCGAGCGGTGGCGGTCGGCGACGGTGGGCTCCTTCCGGGCCATGCCGAAGCCCTCCGCGCCGGGGATGAGCGTCCGCGAACCCAGGATGCTCATCATGTTCTGGTAGGAGTCATGGTAGGGCGCTCCCGGCTTCGTGAAGTGCACCACGAAGTCGGACATGTCCCGCCACTGTGAGTTGGCCTGATAGCCGAGCATGACCCTACCTCCCCGGTAATGTCCTGGACGGGGGGAGGGGATGCAACCCGAAGGGTCGGTGGCGCTCCGTGCCCGCTCGCCGTGCGTGCGGCCGGGCCGGGCCCTGTTCTCCGTCCCACCCCCAGGCGTGGAGGCGGGACTCACACGCCGTGGCCGGAGCCCATCGCGTTGCGACACACGGGCCGCGCTGGTTAGGGTTGCCTCGTGGCATCTCCCGCTCCCCAGCTCTCCGACCAGGCCTGCACCGCGCAGCGGGCGAAGGTCTTCAAGGCGCTCGCCGACCCGTGCCGCGTCCGCATCGTCGAGATGCTGGCGCGGCGGGGGGACATGTGCGGCATCGAGCTGGCGGCAGCGCTCGGGGTGAGCGGGGCCCTGCTGTCCCACCACGGCAAGGTGCTGGAGGGCGCGGGCATCATCACGAAGCGCAAGGACGGCCCCCACGCCTACTGCGTCCTCAACCGCGAGCTGCTCGCCAAGGCCTTCAAGGACCTGCTGGACTGAGCACCGCCGCCAAGGGGCAATCAAACATTCATTTGATTGTTTGAGGGGTGCCCATTACTTCGATGCGCCATCGAGTTCCTCGCGGAGGCGCACCATGTCGCAGCAGCCCCTGTTCACGCCCGTCACCCTCGGTTCCCTGAAGCTCCCCAACCGCATCGCCATGGCGCCGATGACGCGCAACCGCGCCGGGGAGGGGCAGGTGCCCACGCCGCTGATGGCGGAGTACTACGCGCAGCGCGCGTCGGCGGGCCTGCTCATCACCGAGGCCACCCAGTTCTCGCTCCAGGGCTACGGCTATCCGAACACGCCGGGCATCCACACCGACGCGCAGGTGGAGGGCTGGCGCCGCGTCACGGACGCCGTGCACGCGCGCGGTGGGCGCATCTACCTGCAGATATGGCACGTGGGGCGCATCTCCCATCCGGTGATGCAGCAGGACGGGGCGCTGCCGGTGGCGCCGTCCGCCATCGCCGCCGAGGGCACGCTCTACACCATCCAGGGCCCCAAGGCGTTCGTCACGCCGCGTGCGCTGGAGTTGAATGAGCTGCCGGGCATCGTCCAGGGCTTCGCCGAGGGCGCGCGCCGGGCGAAGGAGGCGGGCTTCGACGGCGTGGAGGTGCACGGCGCCAACGGCTACCTCCTGGACCAGTTCCTGCGTGACGGCAGCAACCGCCGCACGGACGCGTACGGCGGCAGTGTGGAGAACCGTGCGCGCCTCTTGGTGGAGGCGACGGAGGCGGTGGCGGGCGCCATCGGCGCGGACAGGACGGGCGTGCGGCTGTCGCCGATGAACGCGTTCAACAGCATGTCGGACTCGGACCCGGCGGGGACGTTCGGCTACGCGGCGGGCGCGCTCGACAAGCTCGGGCTGGCGTACCTGCACGTCATGGCGCCCGTCGCGGCTCCGGAGACGCCCCGCCTGCTGCCGCTCATCCGCGAGCGCTTCCGCGGCCCGCTGATGGTGAATGGCGGCCACTCGCTCCAGAGCGCCAATGCCGTGCTGGGGGACGGGCTGGCGGACCTGGTGTCCTTCGGCTCGCCGTACCTGGCCAACCCGGACCTGCCGGAGCGGCTGCGGAAGGGCGCGCCGCTCAACACGCCGGACCCGTCCACCTTCTACGGCGGCGACGCGCGCGGCTACACGGACTACCCGGCCCTGACGGCCTGATTCGGCCTGCGCGCCCCGGCCCAGATTTCAGGGCCGGCGGGCCGTCACCCAGACACCGGGCCTGGGGCGCAGGGTGATGGCGGGCGCCGGAGCGATGGGGTGCCCCGGCGCCAGGTCCAGCCGCACGCGCTGGAGCAGCGTGGCCAGCACGAGCACCAACTCCATCAGTGCGAACTGGTTGCCGATGCACTGGCGCGGCCCGCCGCCGAAGGGGAAGAAGGTGAAGCGCGGACGCTCCCGCTCGCGCTCGGGGAGGAAGCGGTCCGGGTCGAAGGCGTCGGGGTTGTCCCAGAGCTTCGGGTGACGGTGCAGCACCCACGGGACGATGAGCACATACGAGCCCTTGGGGACGCGGAAGCCTCCCACGACGTCGTCCTGGATAGCGGCGCGCGAGAAAATCCACGCGGGCGGGTAGAGGCGCAGCGACTCGTCCACCACGCGGCGGGTGAGCGCGAGCTTCGGCAGGTCCTCCACCGTGGGCGTGCGGCCCGACAGCTCTCGCGCCAGCTCGGCCTCCAGCTTGCCGCGCACGTCGGGGTGCTGGGACAGCAGCATCACCGTCCACGCGAGCGCGCTGGCCGTCGTCTCGTGCCCGGCCAGCAGCAGCGTCATCACCTCGTCGCGCAGCTGCGTGTCGCTCATGCGCTCGCCGGTGTCCTCGTCGCGCGCGTCCATCAGCATCTGCAAGAGGTCGTGGTGCTCACCGCCCTCGCGGCGGCGGCGCTCGACGATGGTGCGCACCACGCGGTCCAGCGTGCCCGCGTCCTTCGCGAAGCGCCGGTGCGAGGGGAGGGGCAGGGCGCGCGGCAGCGGGATGAGCTGGGTGAGGCGCGCGTTGGCGAACGTCTGCACGCGGCCCAGGGCGTCGCCCACGGCGCGCGACTCGTCGCCCACCTCGGTGCCGAAGAGGGTGAGGCCGGCGATGCGCAGCGTCAGGTGGGTGAGGTCCTCGGCCACGTCGAAGGGCTCGCCGCTGGCGATGCGCGCTTCGAGCGCTCGGGCCAGGTCCGCCGTCGCGTCCACCATGGTGCTGGCGAAGCCGGCGAGCCGCTGGCGGTGGAAGGCGGGCTGGGCCAGCCGGCGCTGGCGCAACCAGAAGTCTCCCTCGCTGGTGAGCAGCCCCTGCCCGAGCAGCTCGCGAATCACCGCGAAGCCGCGCGTCTGCTTGTTGTAGTTGCGCGCGTTGTCCTGGAGCACGTGGCGCACGGAGTCCGCGTGGGCCAGCAGCGTCACGTACACCGGGCCGACGCGGATGCGCACCACGTCCCCGTACTCGCGCACCTGCGCGGGGAAGTAGGTGAGCGGGTCCTTCCGCAGGGCGCGCAGGTTGCCCAGCAGCGGCTCACCGCGAGGTCCGGGAGGCGGGAGCGGGGCGATGGACGGCGGGGCGACGACGGTGGAGGACATGGCGGGTGCAATCCCCTGGCGGGCGGGTGTCCCATTGTCGACCCGCGCTGGCGCGGACGATAGGGGTTCGTGCTCCCTGGCGGGCGCGGAGGTAGCCTCGCGCGCACCATGGACACCCTGTTCCGCACCCGCCGCCTGACCCTCGTGACGCTGCTCGCACTGGCCGTGGCCCCCGTAGCCCTGGCCGCCGCCGGCAGCCCGCGCCTGGAGGCCTTCTTCCAGAACGAGCTGAAGAGTGCTGACTACCAGCAGAAGGTCTACTCCCGCGTGGCCGGGAAGTGGCGGCAGCCGAAGGGCACACCGGCCCTGGGGAAGAAGGCGGTGGTGCAGGCGGTGATTGGCCGGGACGGGAAGCTCGTGTCCGCTACCGTGACGACGCCGTCGGGCTCCAAGGCGTGGGATGCCGCCGCGCTGGCGGCCGTGAAGCAGGCCGCGCCCTTCCCGGCGCTCCCGGCCAGCTACACGCAGTCCACGCTGGACGCTCACTTCCACGTGTCCTGGGTGGCCGGCCCGTAGGGTATGGTGCGCGGCCATGGCAACTCCTCATATCTCCGCCGCACCCGGTGACTTCGCCGACGTGGTGCTGATGCCCGGCGACCCCCTGCGGGCCCGTCATATCTCCGAGCGCTTCCTGGAGGAGGCCCGTGGGGTCACCTCCGTGCGCAACATGTACGGCTTCACCGGGACGTTCCGGGGCCGCCGGATTTCGGTGATGGGGCACGGCATGGGCATCCCCTCCGTCTCCATCTACGCCACCGAGCTCATCAAGACGTATGGCGCGCGCGTCCTCATCCGCGTGGGCAGCTGCGGCGCCCTGCGCCCGGACGTGAAGCTGCGCGACGTCATCGTCGCCACCGGCGCCGGCACCGACTCCAAGGTGAACCGGATGCGGCTGCTGGACCACGACTTCCCCGCGGTGCCGGACTTCACCCTGGCGAGGCGCGCGGTGGAGGCGGCCGAGAAGCGCGGCCGGCCGGTGCGCGCCGGCCCCGTCTTCTCCTCGGACCTCTTCTACCACCCGCAGGAGCAGCTCAACGCCACGCTGGGGCGCATGGGCATCCTCGCCGTGGAGATGGAGGTCGCCGGGCTCTACGGCATTGCCGCCGAGACGGGGACCCGTGCGCTCGCGCTGCTCACCGTGTCCGACCACCTCCTGACGCACGAGGCGCTCAGCCCGCACGAGCGGCAGACCTCGTTCGACGAGATGATCGAGCTGGCGCTGGACGTCGCCATCGCCGAGCCCCCGCCCGCGGCCCCCGCCCCGAAGGCGGGCTGAAGTCCCCTGCCGCGTCCTGCCTCCGCGCGAGTCCCACGCGGAGCGGGATGCGGGCGTCAACCGGCCGCGCCGCGCCTCGCCGGACAGCAGCCGGGCAGGGTGGTGGGGTGGAGCGCTTCCCTCTGAAACTGTGGGGTGGGCGGGCCCGGCCTGCCCCCGGGGGCAGGGAGGCGTTCACAAATCCGAGGCAGGTACTTGGAGCCCGGACGGATTCCGGGTCATCCTTCGCCCCGGTGCGTTACCCAATCTGGCTCCTGCTCGTTTGCGCCGGCTGTGCCGCGCGCGTGGCTCCCACCGCTGGCACTGCGCCGGCCCTCGCCGCCGTGCGTCCGGAGGTCTCGGACGCGCCGCGCTCCGAGGCGCCGCCGGCTGCCGCCCCGACACCGGCGCCCGCCGTGATTGCCGCTGAAGCGGTGGCCGCGGCTCCCGCTGCCCCCGAGGGGGACTGCGCGCTGTCCGCCGAGGACCAGGAGGGCGAGGACGACGAGGCGGAGGTCGCCGACGGCGAGGCGGGTGACGACGGCGAGTCCCCGGAGGCCGTGGCCACGGGCGACGTGCCGACGGGGCCGCTGTACTCGGCGGACATCTCCGACGAGGACCTGGCGAAGAAGTGGAAGGACGAGATTGCCTCGCTCGGGTCCATGGCGGTGGGCTTCGTGCACAGCGGCCGGCTGGTGAACGCGAAGCGCTTCCCGCAGGGGCCGGAGTGGATTGTCGTCTCCCCCGAGGTGGCCTATGCCACCGAGGAGACGGTCAACTACCTCACCGAGGCCATCCGCGAGGTGCGCGCGAAGTTCCCGGAAGCGCCGCCGCTGCGGGTCAACGGCATCAGCAACAAGGAGGGCGGCTACCTGCGCCCCCACAAGAGCCACCAGAACGGCCGGGACGTGGACGTCGGCTTCTACTACCCGACGGTGGACCCCATCCGTGAGCGCGAGCGCGAGAAGTACATCAACGTGCCGCTCAACTGGGCCTTCGTTCGCGCGCTCATCACGAAGACGGACGTGCAGATGGTCCTCGTGGACCGGCGCGTGCGGCAGGTCATCTACAACTACGCGCTGTCCATCGGTGAGGACAAGGCGTGGCTCGACTCGCTCTTCAACGACGGCCCCACGGGCGTCGTGCGCCACGCGCGCCGGCACCGCGACCACTTCCACGTGCGCTTCCACAACCCGCGCGCGCAGGAGCTGGGCCGTCGGGTGCAGCCGCTCCTGGCGCTCCAGCCCGAGTACAACGTCACCACGCACCGGATTCGCAACGGTGACACGCTGGGTGGCATCGCGCTGAGGTACGGGTCGACGGTGTCGATGATCAAGAAGGCCAACCGGATGCGCAGCAACTTCCTGCGCGCCGGGCAGCGGCTGTCCGTGCCGCTGCGCGGGCCCTGCACGCATTGCCCCGTGCCGCCGCCGTTCCTGCTGCCTCCGCGCCGCCTGCCGCCCGAGGCCCTGGCGCCCGCGCTCGTCGCCGAGAAGGCCCCGGCCGCTTCGGACTGCGCGAAGCCGGCTCCGGCCGCCGCCGTGCCGGCCGTGGCGGCTTCTTCCGAGGGCAACGCCGTGGTGCCCGCCGCGTCCTCCTCGTCCGAGGGGAATGCCGCGGTGGCCGTGCCCGCCGTGGGTACGGGGGCCGCCGCTGAAGGGGCTTCCGCCGGCATCTCGCACGGGCGCTGAGGCGCCCATGGCCTTTCCTCCCCACCGGGGGCGCCCGCTGGCCCACAAGGTCCGGCAGCGCACCCCGGGCCACCATTACAACGCGAGCTTCCTGTCCGCCGCTGACAAGGCGGAGGCCGTCGCGTGGCTCGGCACGCTCCACCCGCTGTGGGAGGAGCGCTACTCGAAGCACTTCCCGCCACCGCCCGGGCAGTCGCAGCGGCGGCTCTTGCGGCCGGTGTACTGGCTGGGCAACTGGCAGTTCGCGTGCCTCGACTACTACCGCCCGCCGAAGGGCCTGCTGAACCGGTGCGTGAAGGCGGAGCCCTTCCCGGCGGTGCTCCAGCGCCAGGTGACGAAGATCGAGGAGCTGGCGAGGCGGATGTTCCGCGGGCCAGACATGCCGAAGGGCTGGCACCTCAACACGTGCCTGGTGAACTTCTACGGCAGCCGTCTGGAGGACGGGCGCTGGGTGGACACCGCGCGGGTGGGCGAGCACAAGGACTTCGAGCCGGGGCCGGTGGCCTCGCTGTCCTTCGGTGAGCGGGCCCTCATCCAGTTCGTCACCTCCACCCGCCCGGGTGAGCGCGACGAGGTGGTGCTGGAGCAGTGGCTGGATGACGGCTCGCTCCAGCTCTTCGGCGGTGCGAGGTGGAAGGAACAGACGTTCCACCGGGTGCAGCGGGTGGACACGCGCGCCGGCCACGAGATGCCGCCGGAGCTGCCGGACTTCCGCACCCGCCGCATCAACCTCACGTTCCGCTACGTGCCCGACGAGCACGTGATTCCCTTCGCGAAGCTGTCTCCCGAGGCCCGCGAGGACGTGCGGCCGTACATGGCGGAGCTCGCGAAGGGCAGTGCGTTCTTCCGGGCGGAGCTGGAGAAGGAGCGGCAGGCGTCGCCCTGACGGCGCCGCGCCGTGCGCAGGTGCGCGTGGCCGGCTCTCCCGAGCCGCGCCTCCAGGTCAATGCTCCCGGGCGGCCCGAGGTGTCCGGGGGCCGACGCTGCGAGCGCTCAGCGTCCGCGCTTCTTGTGCGTCCGCGCGTGCCGTCCGGGGCCCTGCTCGGGTGAGCGCTTCGGCTGGCTCGCTCCCTGCTGTGGCGGCCCCGGGTCCCTCTGCGCGGCGAGGAAGTTCTCCCAGTGCTCCTTGAACACGGGGTCCTCGCGCGGCACGGGCACGCGGGGAATCTCCGCGCGCATGATGCTCTCAATCCTCGTGACGACCTGTCCCTCCCGGGTCATCGCGAAGGTGGACGCCACGCCACTCGCCGCGGCGCGCGCGGTGCGGCCGATGCGGTGGACGTAGTCCTCGGGCGCGTGCGGCAGGTCGTAGTTGATGACGTGCCCCACGTCCTCCACGTCCAGGCCGCGCGCGGCGATGTCCGTGGCCACGAGGACGCGGTACGTGCCGTCGCGGAAGCCGTCCATCGCCTGCCGCCGCTGGTTCTGCGTGCGGTCCGCGTGCAGCAGGGCGGCGCGGTAGCCGGCCTTCTGGAGCGCCTTGTGCACCTTCTCCACGCGCTCCTTCGCCCGGGCGAACACGAGCGTCGTCTTCTCCTCGCTGGCGAGCAGCGTGAGCAGGAGCGGCGTCTTCTCCTCCGCCCTCACGAAGTACAGCCGCTGCTCCGCGCGCTCGGCGGGGGTGCCGCTGCGGGTCACCTCCACGCGCACGGGGTTGTAGAGGCGCTGGCGCGCGAAGCGGCTCACGTCCGGGCCCAGCGTCGCGGAGAACAGGAGCGTCTGCCGGCGGTGGGGGAGGGCGGCGAAGATGCGCTCGAGCTGCGGCAGGAAGCCCATGTCCAGCATCCGGTCCGCCTCGTCGAGCACGAGCGCCTCCAGGTGCGGGAAGGCGGCGGCATCGTTCTCCAGCAGGTCCACCAGCCGCCCCGGCGTGGCGAGCACGAAGGTGGGGCGCTCCTTCAGCGCATTGACCTGGGCCCCCATGTCCTCCCCGCCGATGACCACCGCGTGGGTGAGGCCGAGCGGCTCGGCGAAGAAGCGCACCGGCTCCGCGATTTGCAGCACGAGCTCGCGCGTGGGGGCGAGCACCAGGGCGAGCGTGCCCTTCCTCCTGGCGAAGCGCTCCACCAGGGGCACCACGTACGCGGCCGTCTTGCCGGTGCCGGTGGCGGCGCAGCCGATGATGTCCCGCCCTTCGAGGGCGGGAGGAATGGCCTGCTCCTGGATGGGAGTGGGCCGGGTGAAGCGCGCCCGGCGCAGGGCGCCGAGCGTCTCCCGCGAGAGGCCGAGTGTTTCGAAGGAGTCGCTCACGCCCTTGGGCTACCACGGCGCGAGGCCCCGTGGGAGAGCCCTTGCGTGTCTCTGTCCTACGCCGCGCGCCGGAGGACGTGGGCCCAGGGCTCGATGGCCCGGACGATGCCCTTCACGCGCTCCTTCGGCGTGCCCGAGGCGAGCAGCCGCTCGGCGACGGCGTCGACGCTGGGGACGGCGCGCTCGGTGAGGGCCACCAGCGCGGCGGCCACGTCGCAGGTGTCCGCCGGGTCATCCATGCAGATGACCCTGTCGCCCATGTACCCGCGCCAGAACTTCTCGCAGCGGCCCCGGCGGTTCTGGTCGGGGATGAGGAAGAACGGGTGGAAGGTCTTGTCCAGCCGGCTGATGACCTCTTCCATGGGCACGTCCCGAGGGGCGGGCCCGATGTGCCGGGTGATGTGCTCCTTCGCCACGTGAGGGAAGGCGGGCTCGTCGCCCGTCATGAAGAAGTAGCCCTTCTTCCCGCGCTTCTCGTAGCAGTCCATCAAGGTGTGCTCGGCGGCGAAGTACATGCCCAGCTCGTACGTCTCACCCGGGTTGTTGCCGCCGCCGCGCTCCAGGAACATCCACGTGAGCCACTGGTCCATCTGCTGCTCGGAGGACTCGAACTGGCCCACCTGGAGCGGCGCGCGGTCCATGTACGCATCGCCCACCGCCATGAACATCACCTGTGGGTCGGGGATGCCCGCTTCCATCAGGTCCTTCATGAAGGACGGCAGCGTCTGACGCGCGAGGATTTCGGGGATGTTGCCCATGGAGCCCGTCACGTCGAGCGCCATGACGACGGACAGCGAGTTGGGGTGCGCCTCACTGTCCCGGCTCTCGCGGAACTTCACGCCGTAGGGGTCCATCCTTGGATGACACTCGCGCTGCCGGAAGACCTCCTGCTGCGGAAGTTCCTTGCGCGCCTTCGTCATCGCCTCGTGCGCTTCGTAGCTGTAGCTGCCGTACCCCATGTCACGACCCCCTCGTGTGTGGGCCCGAGGCTAGCCCGGAGCCGTGCGCGCCGTCAGCCCCCGCTCCCGCTTGTCGCGCGCGGCGGGGCCGTGGGACGTCACCGACACCCGGGCGCCCAGCGTGGACTCGACCCATGCGACGAAGCGGTCTGCTCGGCCGATGGGAGGCGCTCCCAGGTCCAGCTCCTCTCGGAGGGGCGTGCACGTGGTCAGCGCCTGGGTGAGGCGCTCCTGGTGGGCGAGGTCCTGGTGCGGGCCCAGGCGCGGCGCCGTCACCCGGGTTGCGTCCTCCGCGTCCCGGACGAGCACGTCGTCAGCCATCGGCGGCGCACGCCAGGCCGCGCACACGGGCCAGCGGGCCGCGAGCCGGTCCAGGTGGGTGAGGGCCAGGGAATCCACGCCACCACAGGCGGCCAGGGCGTAACGCGCGAGCACGGCATCGAAGGCGCCCACGCGGAAACCTCCCTGCCAGCCCGCGGCGCCGTTGTGCGGCTCGGGCAGGGCGGGGGCGAGGGCGGGCTCCTCGGTGGGAAAGGGGCCTTCGCCGTGGCGGGTGGCATAGGCGCGCAGCACGCCGAGCCGGTGGACCTCGCCGTCGAAGTCCTGCTCTCGAAGCAGCTCCAGGGCGAGGTCGAAGGTGCAGGTGCTCCAGGTGGTGTGCGGGTGGAAGCCACGCCACTCGTCCAGCAGCACGCCCTGCGCGCCCTCGAAGACGGTGGGGCCCTCGCGGAGCTGTGTGCCCAGCCAGTCGTCGCCCACCACGCGCTCACGGGGACGCAGGGCCTGCACGGCTTCCGCCCAGCGCTCGGCGACGTCCACGTCATCCATGAGCGCCAGCTCGGGCTCGGCCTGGGGATGCTTCCTCGCGGCGCGTAGCACGTCCGCCAGCTCCGAGCGCAGCCGCTCCTGGGCGGCGCGGGCCTTGCGCGCGAGCGACACGGGTTGGCTCAGGTCTCCAGCATGGAGCGCGTCCTTCGGGTGCGCGAGCGCATCCCGCACCGTCTCTCCCACGCCGACACCGCAGGTGCCGTGGCGTCCCGTGCCTCGCGCCAGCTCGCGCAACCTGCCTGCGGCCTGGTGGAAGGGCGTGATGACCCGCGCGCCCTCGCTCACGGTGGTCCGCTCCAGCGCGTCCGGCACGCCGCGTTCCGAGAGGTAGCGGGCCTCCACCCGCATGGCCAGGGGATGGAGCACCGTGGTCCGGGCCAGGTGCGTGCGCACGCCCGGGACGAAGGTGCCCGCGCCGAACTGAGAGAAGGTGTGGTGCCGCCCGTCATCGGTGACGACGTTGTGGCCCGCCTGGGCTCCGCCGTTGAAGCGCACCACGAGCCGCGCACCGTGGCGGCGCACCAGCCAGTCGGTGAGCGTGCCCTTCCCGGCGTCTCCGAAGCCGAGGTCGACGACGAGGTGGGCTGTGCGGGAGGGACTCATGGGCAGGGCGTGACACGAGGGCCGGCCCACAGCATCGCACGGTGTGCTCTGGCGGCGGACTCCCTCCTGGCCTCGGACAACCGCTCGCGCCCGGGGCCGCGTCGAGCCCGGACGCGGCCCCTTTCGTGTTCGACGCCCGCCTGCCGCTACGGCTCGCCCTTCTGGGACAGCCGCTCCTGGACGACGGTGGCGCTTCCCGAGGGAATCTCCATCCGCTGGGGGAAGCCGTGGGCGTCGAGCTCCAGCTTCACGGACGTCGGTCCCAGCTCCATCGTGGCGGCGCCAGCTCCCGCCTCCGCGCGGGGGCGCACCACCACCTTCGTCGGCGCGGACGCGTCGGCGGGCGGCACCCACAGCATGGCCTCCAGCGCCCCGCCCTGGCCCTTCAGCAGGCCTTCGCGGAGCCGCGCGGCGAGCCCCACCTCACCGATGAGCTCGCCCCCCAGCTTCGCCTGCAGCTCCTTGGACCCCAGCTGGCCCGAGACGCCGTAGCTCCCGTCCTGCTCCCGGCGCAGGCGCACATTCGCGGCGACCGTGTCGTTGACCCGCTTGGTATAGCTCTTGGCGACGAGCACTCCCGAGGTGTCCGCCTGCTCCGTGACGTTGGTGTCCTGGAACTGGAGCTGGGCCGGGGCTCCGGGACGCACCATCGTGGTGCTGACCTCGAGGATGCTCCCGCCCGCCTTGGAGCCGAAGAGCGCGGTGTACTGGAAGCCCAGCGTCAATTCGCCCAGCCGCATCACCTGCACGTCGCTGTAGTAGGGCAACACCGGCTGCTCCGGCGCCGTGGAGGTGAGGCCCGTGGCGATGGACTCGGTGACGTCGAGGAAGGTGCGCGTGTAGCCCAGCTCGTTGTGGAAGCACGTCTTGGGGAGCACGGGGTCCGCGTGCACCATCACCTTGATGCGGCCCACCTGCACGGCCGGAGCGGTGCCTCGCGAGTAGTCACCCTCGAGGTACATGGCGGGGCTGCCCGTGAAGCTCTTGACCTCCGTGGCTCGCACCCGCTCCACGGTGACGTCATCGAGGATGGCCTCGAGCAGGCCCCGCGTCGCGGCTCCGGCGTCGATGGGGCTTGTATAGAAGAGACAGATGACCGGCTCGGAGGTCCCAATCGGGAGGGTGAGGAGGGTCACCCCATTGGGGCGCTTCATCAGCTCCGGCGTACCCGCGGCCAGCACCTTGCCCCGGAAGAGGACTCCCTCGGCCTCCACGGGCTTGCTCGGCAACGGCGCGGTGATTTCCCGGGCGAGCGCTTCACGGACGGTGCGAGGCGCGGCGGGCGCTGACGCCGCGGGAGCGGGCGTGGGCGTGGATTCAGTGCGGCTCGCGGCGGGGCTGGTCGCACAGCCAGTGAGCAGAACGGCGGAAAGCAGGGTCAGTCTGGGGAGAGGCATGCGGCACCAGTCGCGGAGAGGTCGGACGTCCTGACGACGTATTCGCAATGGGGGCACGAGTCTGGTCGTGCCCGGGCGCTGACCCTGCTCCACGACGTGCGAATCAGCGAAGGCGCCGGTGCCCCGAGTTGTCGTCGTTCGTGGGCAGGTGCTCGTCCTCCAGCTCGGGCCGGGGGATGCCATCCCGTCCCAGCGTCGCCGCGAAGGGCGTCAGCGCACGGATGACGGCGCCCAGCCGCTGCCGCGTCAGGTCCTGCTGCTTCAAGTGCCGGGCGAGCGCATCCAGGTCGGAGAACGCGCCCTCGCACAGTCCCACCAGCCCCGCCGCCACCTCCACGGTGTCGGTGGGGTCCTCCATGCAGATGACGCGGTCGCCGAGCAGCTCCCGCCAGTCGCGCTCGCAGTTGCGCCGCCGCGCGAGGTCCGGGATGAGGAAGAACGGCTCGTAGGTGTGCTGCAGCTCGTCCACCACCTGCTTCACCGGCAGGTCCTGCTCCAGCGTGTCGCCGATGAGCTGCTTCACCTGCTTGCGCGAGACATAGCCGTAGGGCCGCTCGTCGCCCGTCATGAAGAAGTAGCCCCGGCGCTTGCGCTTGCGCCAGCAGTCCAGGTCCGTGTGACGGGCCGCGAAGTACATGCCCAGCTCGTAGGACTCCGTTCCCGCCGCGCCGCCTCCGCCTTCCAGGTAGCTCCACGTGAGCCACTGGTCCATCTGCCGCTCGGAGGACTCGAACTGGCCCACCTGGAGCGGCGCCCGGTCACCGTCCGCGTCACCCACCGCCATGAAGAGCACCTGCGGGTCGGGGATGCCCGCGTCCAGCAGTGCTTTCATGAAGGCCGGCAGCCGGTGCCGCGCCAGCAGGTCGGGGATTTCCCCCATGGAGCCGGTGACGTCGAGCGAGAAGATGATGCCGAGCGACTGTGGATGGGCCTCGCTGTCGCGGCTCTCGCGCCACTTCACGCCGTGCGGCTCCATCAGCGGATGGCAGCGCTCCTGCCGGAAGACCTCCTGGCGTGGGAGTTCCGCCCGCGCCCGGGTCATCGTCTCGTGGGCCTCGTAGCTGTAGCTTCCGTGTCCCATCAGCGCCACCCCGGCATCGAGAAGGGGATGAACTTCGGCTCCCCGAAGGACTCGCGCGCCGCCTGGGACACGCGCTCCTTGAGCTGCCACGCGTCGTGGGCCACCTCTCGGTGGTCCACGTCACACTGCTGCTTCAAGAGGTCCGCCAGCGGAGGCGGCACCGCTCCCGGCGTCGAGCCCGTGGCGGCATCTCCTCCCAGCACCCAGGCGATGCTCCGCGCGGCCATCACCAGGTCGGTGGTGGGCGTGGGCGCATCGCCCTTCCAGAGGGCCTCCGGGTAGAAGTCCCGGTGACGCGCGCTGGTGCAGGGAAGTGACTGGCGCGAGGCGAAGCGCACGGCGCTGGACCAGCCCACCAGCATGAGGCCGTGGTCCCTCGGGTGGATGAGCAGGTGCGGTGGCAGCACGGCGCCATGCACGTAGCCGTTGCGGTGCACGAAGCCGAGCGCCTCCAGCAGGCGCTTCCACATCCACACCGCCGCGCGCGGGTCCACGCCGCTGGAGTACTCGTCGCGCACGTCGGTGAGCGAGTGCTGGAAACCGCTGTTCCACCGGTACACCGCCGCCGCGCGAGGCGTGCCCTCCGGGTCCTTCACGGGGCCCCGCGCCACTGGCTGCGGGAGGAGCCGGGTGAAGTGCTCGGCGCCCTGGGCCCTGCTGCCGTGGAGCTCTTCGAGAATCTCGTACTCGCGCGCGACGAGGTCCGCGTCCGAGAGGGCCCGGACCACCTTGAGCACCACCATCTCGGTGATGCGCGCGTCGCGCCGCGCGAGGAAGACATCGCTGCTGTCCCCGCGTCCCAGCCTGCCGAGCAGCACGTAGCGCGTGCCCGCGACGGTGACGCGGGGGCGGTCCGGCGCGAAGGGCGGGTCGTCCGCGGGGCGCGCGGGCCTGGGCCACACCGCCGCGCCGGACGCGGACACCATGGCGCCGCAGTACTCGCAGTCGAGGATGCCGTTGGGTGAAGAAGGCGGTGGCAGCTTCGCGCCGCAGCCAGGACACTTCAGGAGCTGTAATTCCATCCCGCCCTCGTGTTCTCCGGGGCGAACATAGCGCACCCTCCCCGGAATCCCGCATGCCCTCCACACTCCCCGTCGTCCTCGACACCAATGTCGTGCTGGACCTCTTCGCCTTCGACGACGTGCACGCCCGCCCCCTGGCCGAGGCCCTCGACGCGGGGACGCTCACGGCCTGGGCGGACGCGGACACGCTGGCGGAACTGGGCTACGTGCTCGCGTCGCGCAACTTCCGTCCGGGGTGGGACGCGGCGGCGCGGCAGGTGACGCAGGAGCGCTACCGCGCCCTGGCACGCGTGGTGCCGGCGGGGGAGGGGACGCCCGCGCCGGAGCTGCCCCGCTGCCGCGACCGGGACGACCAGAAGTTCCTCCTCCTGGCCGCCCGCGCCGGGGCCGCGTGGCTGGTGAGCAAGGACAAGCGCGTGCTGTCCATGGCCGGCCGGAGCGGACTGCCCTTCACCATCCTCACCGTCCGCCAGGCCGTGGAGCGCCTTCAGGCATTGGTGGCGGGGCGGTAGCGCACCACGCGCACGGAGAGGTCATTGACGATGAACGAGGTGATGGAGGACACGCGCGACTTGCCGCCCGCATCGGTCCACTCGAGCACGTGGATGCGCAGGGGCTCGCCGACCTCCAGGTTCTCCTCCGCGTGCGCGCGCACGAGCACCACGCTGGCCTTGTCCCCCGCGTAGCTGACGAGCGTCTGGCGGAAGGTGAGCCAGGACTCGCGGCTTCCGGACTCCTCGGTCAGCCCGCGCAGGAAGGCGGTGGGACGCGCGAGGGGGCCGACGATGAACTCGCCGCCGGTGAGCTGGTGCTTGAGTTGCTCCTCCTTGCTGCTCAGCGGGCCGTCGAAGCAGCCCATGCACTCCTCTTCGCAGCTGCAGTCGTAGCTGTCCTCGGGCTGGGCTTCCGTCTTGCGGCGCTCCACGCATTGCGCCGTGCAGACCTTCTGTGCCTGGGCTTCCTTCTTCTTCGTCTTCGCGATGGTGGCCCGCATCTGCGCCTGGGTGGCATCGGCCTCGAAGAAGGAGGCGTCCCCCTGGTGCAGCAACCCCGCGACGCGCACGAGGCCGTCGTCATCCATGACGGAGAGCGCGGAGCGCGCGGCGGCTCGCTGGGGCCGGAGCTGGGCGGGCTTCACGCGCGTCCACTTCGCCCGGGCCTCCGAGGCCTGGCCCCCGCGCTCCAGGTCCGCGCGGTCGAACAGTGCGGCCACCTCGCGCGCGCGGGCGAGCGCCTCGCGGTAGGCCTCCTTCTCGGGGACGGTGGCGAGGATGCCGACCGCTCCGGACTGGCCCTCGGGAATGGCGCCCTGCTCCCAGGTGCGCTTGAGCGACAGCAGCTTCTCCGCCTTGTAGCGCGGCGCCCACTCCAGCTTCGCCTGGGTGTCGTTGCGCTCGGCGGCCTGCTTCCGCTCGTAGGCGAAGGCGCGCACCTGCTCGTAGGCGGCGGCCTCCGCTTCCGGCTTGTAGGGGTCCTCGCCGTCCACGTAGACGCGCAAGTCACTGAGGCAGGTGTCGTCGTACGCGGTGCCCGGGTACGTGGACACGAGCGTGAGCCGCACGCCCGCCACCTGCGCCGGCACGGGCAGGCGCACCTCCTGCCAGCCCTGCACGTCCTTGAGCTCCGTCTCCAGCGCGGTGCCCGTCACCTGCGCGCCCGTCTCGGCCTGGACGAGCGGCTCCAGCTTCACCTTGCGCGGGCGCGCGTTGGCGCGGAAGAGCTTGTCGGACTTCTGGAAGCCGTTGCGTACGAAGACGCGGAAGGACTTCGCCTTCGTCAGCGCGGGGCCCCACCACTCGATGGCCTCGCCCTCGCCGCGCCCCTTGGCGCCCTCCACCCACGCGGTGGTCGGGTCGTCGTCCGCCACGTAGAGGGGCAGGTAGTTCTGCGCGTGCTTGTTCCAGCCGTTCTCCAGGAAGGAGGACGCCGTCACCCGGCGCGGGTGCAGCCGGTGCGCTCCACCCGCGTCGGGTTCGAGCATCACCGGCGGCGCGGCGGCGAGGATGAGCGAGAGGAGAATCATGGTTCGTGCTCCTTGTCCTTGGACGGCGGGCGGGTCTGCACTGGCGCGGCCCATAGCACCAGCCGCGACAGTCCCGCGGGGTACAGCCCCGAGTCTTCCTGCTCCCGGGACACGAGGTGATAGACGATGCGGGCGTAGCGGGCGCCCACGGGCAGGGGCACGCGGCGTGTCTCGCCGGGCAGCAGGCGGGTGTCCTCCACCGCGCCCAGGTGCGGCAGCGGCTCTCCCGGCCAGGCGCGGACTTCGAGCCGACGGCCGAAGGTGGCCACCGTGCGGGGGGACTCGAAGAGGGGCTCGTCCGCCACCTCCACGCTCACCCATCGCATGACGTCGCCGGTGGGGAAGGCGTGGCCCACCTCGCGCGTGGAGATTCGGAGCGCGCCGCGGTCCTGCGCCACCACGAGCGCGGCCTTGAGGGACTCCGTGCGCCGCGTGCCGCCGAGGCCGTGGTCTCCGCGTGGCATGTGGCAGGCCGTGCAGTGGCGTGTGTCGCGGGACTGCTCGCGCCAGCGGGTCCACTCGCCCACCGTGTCCTGCTGCCACTGGGTGGAGGAGAGGTGCACCCGCCGGCCTCCTCCGTCCAGCACCGGGAAGCCGAACTGGTGGCAGCCCGCGCAGGGCATGCCCGGCGTGGCGCGGGCCTCGCCGAGCGCGGCGTGACAGCCGGCGCAGGTGACTCCGTGCTCCTCGGTGGAGCTGCCGGGGGGAAGGGCGCCGCGCTCCAGGTTGCGCGCGAGCGGGGCGTGGCACTGCACGCACCAGGCGGGACGGTCCTCGGTGATGGCGACCTGGAAGACGTCGTCGATGCGCGCGTTGGCGTGGCCGCTGTTCCGCCACGACTCCACCTGGGCCGGGTGGCACTCCTCGCAGCGCTTCACGTCCCAGTCGGGCAGGCCGTGCGGCGCGGGCCCCGGCTCCATCCGCGCCGTGCCCTGCGGGAAGCGCGGCGTGGGCGCGGCGGCGAGCAGCGAGAGGGTGAGGAGGAGGGCGTGCACTGTTGGCGACACAGTGTAGGCGCGCGGGTGGTGAAAGGGCGACCCCTCCCCGGGGCGGCGGGCTAGAACGGCCCCCATGAAGGCCTACGAGATTCGAGACGGTTTCGGATTGGACAAGCTGGTGGCGTGCGAGCGGCCGGACCCGACGCCCGGGCCGTTCCAGGTGCGCGTGCGGGTGAAGGCCACGAGCCTCAACCAGCGCGACCTGATGATGGTGGAGGGCCGCTACAACCCGCGTCAGAAGCTGCCGCTGATTCCGAACTCGGATGGCGCGGGCGTGGTGGACGCGGTGGGCCCGGGTGTCACGCGGGTGAAGCCCGGTGACAGGGTGATGGGCATCTTCTCGCAGGCCTGGCTCGCCGGGGAGCCGAGCCGTGCGGCGCAGACGAGCACGCTGGGCGGGCCGCTGGATGGCGCGCTCGCGGACACGATGCTGCTGCACGAGGACGGCGTGGTGCTCACGCCCGCGCACCTGTCCGACGAGGAGGCCGCGACGCTGCCTTGCGCGGCCCTCACGGCGTGGAGCGCGCTCGTCACGTACGGCGGGCTGAAGGCGGGGGACTCGGTGCTGGTGCAGGGCACCGGCGGCGTCTCCATCTTCGCGCTCCAGATTGCGCGGATGCTGGGGGCGCGCGTCATCCTGACCTCCAGCAAGGACGAGAAGCTGGAGAAGGCCCGCGCGCTGGGCGCGCACGAGGGCATCAACTACGCGACGACGGCGGACTGGGACAAGGCGGCGCGGGCGCTGACGGGTGGCGTGGGCGTGGACCACGTCGTGGAGGTGGGCGGGGCGGGCACGTTCGAGAAGTCACTGCGCGCGGTGCGCGTCGGCGGCACGGTGTCCGTCATCGGCGTGCTCAGCGGCGGCGCGGGCACGGTGCCGCTCACGCCCATCCTGATGCAGAACCTGCGCGTGCAGGGCATCCTCGTGGGCCACCGTCAGGGCTTCGAGGCGATGAATCGCGCGCTGACGCTGCACGGGGTGCGGCCCGTGGTGGACCGCGTGTTCCCCTTCGCCGAGGCGCGCGCCGCCTTCGAGTACCTCAAGAGCGGGGCGCACTTCGGGAAGGTGGTCATCCGGGTGGGGTGAAGGCGGCGCCGGGCCGGCTCCGAGCGGCGAGGCGGGCGGGCAGTCAGGTCTCGGGGGACACGGCGCGGGAAGGTGTTACCTTCGCTGCATGCCTCGCTGGTTCAACACTGCGGGTCCGTGCAATCCGACGGACCACTACATGCTGCCGGCGTTACGGCGCCTGCCCCAGGTCCAGCAGCTCTTCGACCAGAGGAGCTATTTCGTCCTTCACGCGCCCCGGCAGGTGGGCAAGACGACGGCGCTCCGGTCCCTGGCTGGGCAACTCACCGCATCCGGGCGTTACGCCGCGCTTCACTTTTCCTGTGAAGAAGGTGAGGTCGCGGGTGACGACTTCGCGGAGGCACAGCGGACGCTGCTGTCGCGTATCCGCAGGAGTGCCGAGCTCTATCTGCCCACGGAGCTGCAACCCCCTTCCTTTCCCGACGCCCCCGGCCTGCAGCTCCTGGGCGCGGCCCTCGGTCGCTGGGCGCGGGAATGCCCCCGCCCATTGGTGCTCTTCTTCGATGAGATCGACGCGCTTCGAGGCCAGAGCCTGCTGAGTGTACTGCGTCAACTGCGTGGCGGCTTCCACGACAGGCCCGAGGGCTTTCCTTCCTCCGTGGTCCTGTGCGGCCTGCGGGACGTCCGCGACTACAAGATTGCCTCTGGCGGCCAGGGCCACCTGGGGACCTCCAGCCCCTTCAACATCAAGGTGGAGTCGCTCACCCTGCGCAACTTCACCCAGGACGAGGTGGCGGAGCTCTATCAACAGCACACCGATGACACGGGACAGCGCTTCCTGCCTGAGGCCGTGGACCGCGCCTTCTATTGGACCCAGGGGCAGCCCTGGCTGGTCAATGCGCTGGCCCGGCAGATGGTGCAGGAGCTCGTGGCGGACCGGAGCCAGTCCCTGACGGCAGCCCATGTGGATGCCGCGAAGGAAATCCTCCTCAAGCGGCAGGACACGCACCTGGACAGTCTCGCCGAGCGCCTGCGTGAAACACGGGTGCGGCGCATCCTCGAGCCCATGCTCGCGGGCCTCGCGTTGGGTGACATTCCCCAGGACGACCTGCGCTTCGTCCAGGACCTGGGGCTGGTGCGCATGGGCTCCACGGGCGGCGTGGAGATGGCCAATCCGCTCTACCGGGAGGTCATCCTCCGGGTCCTCGCGAACACGGCCTTCGCGTCCCTGCCGCCGATGCAGTCCGCGCCTCCGTGGTTGCGCGCGGACGGGCGGCTCGACATGGAGCGCCTCATGGAGGCCTTCCTCGCCTTCTGGCGACAGCACGGCCAACCCCTGCTGGGGACCGCGCCCTACCATGAGATTGCACCGCACCTGGTGCTGATGGCCTTCCTGCACCGGGTCGCCAATGGCGGAGGCACGCTGGAGCGCGAATACGCCATCGGCACGGGACGCATGGACCTGTGCCTGCGCTACGGCTCCGACACGCTCGCCATGGAGCTGAAGGTGTGGCGCGACGAGGAGAAGGATCCGCTGGACGACGGGCTCGCCCAGCTCGACAGGTATCTGGCGGGACTGGGGCTCGACACCGGCTGGCTGGTCATCTTCGACCGGCGCAGCGGGCAGCCCCCCATTGCCGAGCGCACCGTTGCGACCCGCGCGCGAACGCCCGCGGGCCGCGATATCTCCGTCGTACGCGCCTGAGCCTCTCCTGAGAGAGGCCCGCTTCGCTCAGGAGCCCGTCTCGTGAGGCCCCGGGTCTGAAGACGGGGCCGGACGGCCGACGAACGAGACCTGGGGCGCCGAGGCCCGCGCGGGCCGGGGGCCCCCACGGTTCGGTCCCTGCCGCTGCTGCCTGGGACCCGGGCCGTTACCCGGACCCGACGGACGCGCCTCGCGGAGGTTGTTGGTCCCCGGGCCGGTAGCGGCCCCGCTGCTCGCGGGCCGCGTCTCCACCACGGGCTGCGAGCGGCCAGGACCTCCGCGCCGCTCGCCCCTCGGAGGAGCGCCGTTGCCACGCTGCTCGTTGCGCGGCTCGCTCGCCGAGGCGAAGCCATTGGCACCGGTCTGCGAGTCGTTCCTCGGCGGGCGGCCATTGCGGCCGGGCCGCTGCTCGTTCCGAGGCGGACGCCCGTTGTTGCCGGGCTGCTGCTCGTTCCGGGCGGGGCGGCCATCCGCCGAGCGTGGCTCGCTCGAAGGCGAGGACCCGACCGGCGCGGCGGCGCCACGCGGCTCGTTCCACACGGGCATGTCCGCGCGTTGCTCGCTGAGGCGCGCACCCGGACGTCCGTTGCCGCGCTGCTCCTGGGGCTGCGCGCCAGGGCTTCCGCCCGCCTGCGGCTCGGAGAAGCGAGCGCCCCGGTTGTTTCCGGAACGCTCGTTGGTTCGCGTGCCCGGGGTGCCACGTCCGCGCGGCTCGTTGACGCGCGCACCCGGGTTGCCGCCCGCACGCTCCCCGACTTGCGTACCCGGAGGCCCGCCGCGCGGTTCGCTGAAGCGCGTACCCGGGTTGCCGCCCGCACGCTGCTCGACTTGCGTACCCGGAGGCCCGCCGCGCGGTTCGCTGAAGCGCGCGCCCGGGGTGCCTCCACCGCGCTGCTCGTTCGCCGCGGGACGACCGTTGCCACCCCCGCGAGGTCCACCGGCGGCGGGCTGCGCCGCGTTCGCCACGCGCTGCCCGTTCTGCGGACGGGCGCCGTTTCCACCCATGGGCGGACGCGCACCATTGCCACCCGAGCGCGGCGGCGGCCGGCCGCCCCCCGAGCGATTGCGTCCCCCACGCGGAGGAGGCGCCGCCGCGGGCTTGCCGCGCTCGCCGCCCCCCTGCTTCAACACCAGGGCCTCCAGCTCGCGCAGCTCGGCCTCGGCCGCTTCCTCGGGCGTCATCGTGGACTGGGCCGCCACCGGCACCAGCTCCACCGGAGCCGGCTCCGCGCGGAAGCCATTGCCTCCGGCGCGCTCCGGATTGAACCCCTGGCCCCCGTCACGCGGACCCTTGAAGCCTCCCCGGCCCGGCGCGCCGTTGCGGCGGGGCGCCTCGCGGAAGTTGCCCCGGGGCGTGAAGTCCGGGGTCAGCTCCCGGCGCACGTAGGCATTCCAGATTTCACCCGTGTCGCCCGCGGCGTCGTACAGCCGGGGGGCGATGCCCGCGAGGAAGTTGCGGACGTTGTCCAAATCCCGCCGGAAGTAGAACTCCGCGCGGTTGTTGCGCGCCGCCGCCACCGTCTGCGGGAAGTCGATGATGATGGCGCCCTGCCAGCTCATCAGGATGTTGAACGGGGACAGGTCCCCGTGGATGAGGTCGGCGCACAGCATGTTCACGACCTGGGAGCGCAGGTCCACGTACAGGGCCTGGGCCTCCTCGGGCGTGGCCGGCGGGGCCTCCACCAGCCGCGGGGCGGGGTGGCCCTGGGCGTCGAGCACCACCTCCATGAGCAGGATGCCTTCGTAGAACAGCACCGGCTGGGGCACGCGCACGCCCTGGGCGTGCAGCTTGTAGAGCGAGTCCGACTCGGCGCTCTTCCACGCCTCCTCGGCGGCGGCCTGACCGAAGCGGCTGCCCTTCTCCATGGCGCGGCGGGTACGCGAGTTGCGCACCTCGCGCCCCTCGCGGTAGCCCACGTTGTTGCGGAAGTTGCGCTCGTGGCGCTCCTTGTACAGCTTGGCCGCGACCACCTGCCCGGCGTGCTGGACCAGCCACACCTCCGCCTCCTTGCCGGTCTTCAGCTGTCCGATGACGGCTTCGATGATGCCGTCGGCGAGGAGAGTCTCTAGTGAGTCATTCATTCAGACGCGGAAGTCCAGTGGGGTCCGGGCGGGTGTCTCGCATGGGAGCGCGGGCGGCCCTGTTCGCTGCGCGTGGCGGCATGTGAACATCTCGCAGGTCCCTCTTGCTACCGCCATCCGACGCCAAGCTGCCATGAGGACCAGCGCACGGCCTGCTACCAGTTTGCACGCCGGGGTTCCAGGATAGCCAGGGCTTGCTGCCGGTGGGGGGGTCTTTCGGGACCGCACCCGGCAGGCAGGCGCCTGCCCGGCGGCTCGCTCCTGAGGCCCCAGGGCGCCTACTTCTTGATGACCTCCCGGGCCGAGCGGCCATCCACCCCAGTCCCGCTGAGCAGGACATAGTCGACCCCCGTGGGCCAGGCCGTCTTCACGAAGATGCGCTCAATCTGCGCCACCCTGCCTTCCATGACGGTGTACGCCCGGGCGGCGCAGTGGCCGTTCTCCCGGAAGACGTCCAGGTCGATGGCGCGGTCCGGCCAGGCCCGCAGCCGGACGTGGACCCGCCAGCCGGTGGAGGTGGCCTCCACCTGCTGCACGTCTCCCAGCCCATAGGCGGGCCCTTCACGGCCGAGCAGCGGCTCGGTGCTCTTCTCGCCCTTCTCCAGCATCCGCCAGTAGGCATGCACCGGCTGCGCCCCCTGGGGGCGGCAGTCCGAGTCGACACGGACGCCGTAGTGGACCTGGTTCCGGTTGGTGCTCCGGGCGATGAAGAAGGCGGAGTCCGCGGTCCGGGCCGGCAACATCTTCTTTCCCGCCGGGGCGCCCTGGGCCGGAGGCCCCGCGTCCACCGGCGCCTGGCCGAGCAGCACCACCAGGCAGATGCCAGACAACGTCCAGTCCTTCGGTCGCACGCGTCCTCTCATTCTCCGATTCCGCAGATTTGGAGTGGCACGTGGCAGGGCGCCAGGGGCCGCGTGCGATTCGGGCGCGGAGTGCATGAAACGTAGCAGCAACGGGACGCCGCCCCGTGCGGTTGTCGTCGTTCGGCCTGGGGGAGGACCCAACGCGTTTCCGGACACCGGGCCCGGGCCCCCGCCGCCGTCACGGCCTCGTGGCGCCCCGGGCATGGACTCCAACGCAGCGCTTCCCAGGTGACATGGCGGGGCCAGGGGCGGGGCCGCGCGACACAAGGCTGCTGACCCGCACCGCAACAGCGTTACGATGAGTGTCGCCCAGGGAGGGGCTCATCATGGCAACGAAGTCACGCAAGACGAGTGCTGCGAAGAAGTCATCCCGGCGTGCCCCCACAACGAAGAAGGCGGCCACGAAGAAGGCCCCCGCGAAGAAGGCCGGCGCGAGGAAGTCCGCCCCGAAGCGAGGCGCGGCGAAGAAGGCGGGGGGCGCGCGGAAGTCGGCGGCGAAGAGCGCCGGTGCCCGGAAGGCCGCCACGAAGGCCGCGGGTGCCCGGAAGCCCGCCGCGAAGCCGGCCGCTGCGCGCAAGCCCGCGGGTGCCCGGAAGACCGCCACGAAGTCGGCCGGTGCCCGGAAGCCCGCCGCGAAGCCGGCCGCTGCCGGGAAGCCCGCCGCGAAGCCGGCCGGTGCCGGGAAGCCCGCCACGAAGTCGGCCGGTGCCCGGACGCCCGCCACTCCGGCGGCGCGCACGCGCAGGCCCGCGGCGCCCTCCGCCCCGAGCGAGCCGACGACGGCGGCACCGCCCGTGTCCCCGAGCGAGGAGCGCACCGCGCCTCCGGCCCCGAGCGAGCGGCCGGCCACGGGCTCTCCCTTCGTGGAGCAGGTGGAGACCTCGTCCGCCGGCATCCAGCCGCTCGCGCCCGAGCACGCGGCGGTGGACGAGCTGACCAGCTCCGGCAACGAGCTGCTCGACATCTTCCAGCGCTATGACCGCCACCGCACCGGCTCCATCGACCGCGCCGGCTTCGCTCGGTTGCTGGAGGCGCTCGGGCAGCCCGTCAACGACGAGGAGCTGGACATCGCCGTCGACAGCGTCGACACCGAGCGCACCGGGAAGATTTCCTGGAAGGCCTTCAAGGCCTGGTGGACCAGTCGTTAGAAGCGCATGAACAGCCCGGGGCCGGCAGCGACCGCGTCGTTGCCCCGGCCCGCCGGCACCACCACCGGCACGGGCACGGGCTGGAACGAGCCATCCGCCCGGCGCTCCCGCTGCGTGGGCCCGTCCGGTGCCAGCGCGGAGAGCAGCACGGTGATGGCGAACGTCCCCGCCACCGTGCCCAGCACCGTCTTCGCCACCGTGACGTTGCTGACGTCCAGCCGCGAGCCGACCAGCAACGCCGTCAGCCCCATGCCCATGGGGAACAGGGTGACGTCGCGGACGGAGGAGGGCTCGATTTCCAGCGGAATGGCCAGCAGCCCGCCCACGAGCATCCCCGCCGCGGGGGCAATCAGCAGCGGCGTGTAGCGGAAGGAGTCCCCGGACTGGCGCGAGCCGATGTACTCGACGAGCCCGGTGGTGACGAGGGCATAGAAGGACGTCATGCCCACCAGCCCCGCGTCGCCGTCGCTCACGTCCTCGCCGCCCGCGGTGAGCAGCAGCACGCTGGCGACGCCGACCTGGGAGGTGCCCAGGGCGAGCAGCGCCCGCTGCCGGCTGTTCAAGTCCCACCCGTTGGCGGCGCTCACCCCGGCCGTGAAGCCCAGCGTCGCGGCGCCCGCGGCGAGCATCGACTCGTTGCGCTTCACGGGGATGAAGTACTGGTAGAGGGTGCTCGCCGTGCCCAGGGTGAGCGCGCCCACCATCGCTCCCATGTACGCGTTGTCGCTGCGCCCCCCCGGGGTGTCGTAGCTGTCGCCCAGCATGGCGCCGAGGACCATGCCGCCCAGCGCCTCCGAGAGGACCAGCGTGGGGCCGCCCGACTCGGCGGAGAGGCGGCTGTAGCGCACGGCGCGCTTCGGCGGCGGCTCCAGGGCCCGCAGCGGCGCCGACGGGGCCGGCTCCCGGCCGGGCTCCGCGACGGGGGCCGGCGGGCGCGGCTCACGCAGGGGCTCCGCGGCCGGGCTCGCGGTGGCGCCAGGCGCCTCCGGGTGTTCCGTTCCGGACGCGGCGGAGGGCGTGAAGGCCGGGGGCGTGGCCCACTCGGGCTCGTCCGGAGACGCGGGCGAGGACGTGAGGGGAGGCGGGGGGAGCGGGTCCTGGGGAGAGTCGGCGGCTGCCGGCTGTTGGGCGCTCGCGAGCGTGGCGGCGAGGCCCAGCAGAAGGGCGATGGGGCGCATGGGGGAGGCTCCTGTCCGCCCATCTTCGTTGACTCCCGAGCGGCAGGGAACACTCCCCTGGCGTGGGAGGGGCCCGCCCCCTGACGCGGGGCGACGTCTCTTCCCTGCTCGGTGCGCCTCCGGGCTTTCCGGTTTCCTTGCCGGAAGGCGTCGTCCACTGCTGCACCGCTCGCCTGTCTGGCATGATGCGGGCTCCGAAGAATGTCGTCCGCCGAGTGGTGGCGGACGGATGGGCCGACCTACTCTAGGAGGTAGGGGGAAGGGTGTCCGACCTGGCGTCCAGCGCACATTCCGCCGTGTTCGAGCACTCGCGTGACGCAGTGCTCGTGCTCGACTCCGGGCAGCGCATCCTGGAGCTCAACCGCGCCGCGGAGCGGTTCTTCGGGCCGCGCGCCGGGCTCGTGGGCAGCCCGGTGTCGCAGGTCCTCCCCGGGTGGCGTCCGCCCGACTCCCGCGCCTCCACCGAGGCCCCGCAGGAGACGGAGCTCGCCGGCCATCGTCCGGGGAGCGGGGGCACCGTGTACTACCTGCGCGTGCTGACGCTGCCCCTGCCCGTCGCCGACGGCGCCGGCGGGGGCTGGGTGCTGCAGCTCCAGGACATGACGGGGAGCCTGGAGGTGGAGGCGTCCATCCGCCAGCAGAAGGAGTTCTTCGAGGCGGTGGTGCGCAACAGCCCCGTGGCCATCGTCACCATCACCCGCCAGTTCCGCGTGCTGTCGTGGAACCCGGAGGCGGAGCGGCTCTTCGGGTACACGCCGCAGGAGGCGCTGGGGCGGCACATCTTCGAGCTCGTCGCCACCGAGCAGACCGTGCTCCCGGATGCGGAGCGGGCCAGCCGCGAGGTGGTGGCGCGGGGCCGCGTCCACTCCGTCACCCGGCGCGTGCGGAAGAATGGCAGCGTGGTGGACGTGGAGCTGCTGGCGCTGCCGGTGTCGGTGGGCGGGCGGCAGCTGGGCTACATCGCCATCTACCACGACATCACCGACCTCCAGAAAGCGCGCCAGGCGTCCGAGGCCGCCAACCAGGCCAAGAGCCTCTTCCTGGCGACGATGAGCCACGAAATCCGCACGCCGATGAACGCCATCATCGGCATGACGGGGCTGTTGCTCGACACCTCGCTGTCCGACGAGCAGCGGGACTTCGTCTCCGTCATCCGCCAGAGCAGCGAGGCGCTGCTCACGCTGCTCAACGACGTGCTGGACTTCTCCAAGATTGAAGCCGGGCGCTTCGAGACAGAGCTGCACCCGTTCGACTTGCGCCAGTGCGTGGAGTCGGTGCTGGACCTGCTGGCCGTGCGCGCCAGCGAGAAGGGGCTGGACCTGGGCTGCGACATCGCCCCGCATGTGCCGCAGATGCTGGTGGGCGACGCGACGCGCCTGCGTCAGGTGCTGCTCAACCTGGTGGGCAACGCGCTCAAGTTCACCGAGCGGGGCGGCGCGGTGGTGGCGGTGGACGCCGTGCGGGCCACCGAGTCGGCGGACAGTCCGTGGGAGCTGACGTTCGCCGTGCAGGACACCGGGCCGGGCATCCCCGAGCAGATGCGGGCGGGGCTCTTCCAGCCCTTCAACCAGCTGGATGCGTCCGTGGCCCGCCGCTTCGGGGGCACGGGACTGGGGCTGGCCATCTCCAAGCGGCTGGTGGAGGCCATGGGTGGCCGCATCTGGGTGGAGACCGAGGGCGAGCGCGGCAGCGGCACCACCTTCCGCTTCTCCCTGAGCGCGCGGGCCGCGGCGCAGCAGCCCGCGGTGCACCTGCTGCCGGAGCAGCCCCTGCTGCAGGGGCGGCGCGTGCTCATCGTCGACGACAACGCCATCAACCGGCGGCTGCTGGGCCGGCAGCTCCAGTCCTGGGGGCTGGACTTCGTGGAGACGGCCTCGGGGGCGGAGGCGCTGGCGAGCCTGCAGGCCGGCGCGCGCTTCGACGTGGCCCTCATCGACCACCAGATGCCGGGGCTGGACGGGCCCGCGCTGGCGGCGCGCATCCGCCAGTGGGGCGACATGCGGACGCTGCCGCTGCTGCTGCTCACCTCGCCCGGCCGCCGGGGCATCACGCCCGAGGGGCTGTTCTCCGGGGTGCTGTCCCGCCCGGTGAAGGCCTCGCAGCTCCACGACGCGCTGATGGCGTGCTTCTCCCATGACGTGGCGAAGCAGGCGCACGCGGCCCGCGTGGACCGCGCCCCGCCGCGCCGGGCGCCCTCGCCCGGAGAGCGCCCGGGAGACCGGCTGCCGCTGGACATCCTCCTGGTGGAGGACAACCCCACCAACCAGAAGCTGGCGCTGCTCGTGCTGGAGAAGCTGGGCTACCGCGCACAGGTGGCCTTCAACGGCGTGGAGGCGCTGAAGTCCGTCTCCCAGCAGCGCTTCGACGTCGTCTTCATGGACCTGCAGATGCCGGAGATGGACGGGCTGGAGGCCACCCGCCGCATCCGCGCGGAGGTGCCGCCCCACGCGCAGCCGTGGATCATCGCCATGACGGCCAACGCCATGGACTCCGACCGGGACCAGTGCTTCGCGGCGGGCATGGACGACTTCCTGGGCAAGCCCATCCGCGTGGATGCGCTGGCCGCGTCGCTGCTGCGCTGCCAGCCGCGCCGCTCCGAGGCCGTCTCCATCCGCCGGCCGGCCGCGCCCCCGGATGCGCCACCGCCCTCGCCCGTGGGCGAGCTGCCCGAGATGGTGCGCATCCCCGGCCTGGAGCCCTCCGCGCTCGCGCGGCTGTGGCGGGAGCTGGGCGCGCAGTCGGGGCAGATTCTGCCCGAGCTCATCGAGACCGCCCTGCACAGCATGCCGGCCCTGCTGGACGACGCGTACACCGCCATGGGGCGGGGACGGATGGACGACCTGGGCCGCGCGGCCCACACGCTCAAGTCCAACGCCGCCTGGTTCGGGGCCACGGCCCTGGAGGCGCACTGCCGCGACATCGAGCTGCGCGCCGACTCGGGCAGCATGGAGGGCATGGCGGAGCGGCTGGAGCGCTGCAAGGCGGAGCTGGAGGGGACGCGGCGGCTGCTGGCACAGCTGCGCGAGCGCATCATGGCGTTCGCCGCGCTCGGGGCCTGACGTCCAGTGTCCGCTGTCGCGGGTTTCGGGCACTCCGGCCCCACACTTCGGGTGCGGCGTGCACCCTCCAGGGGCTATCTGTGGGGGACACGCGCGGCGCACCTGGAGGAGAGAGGACCATGGCCCGTTACGACTTCGACCTGTTCACCATTGGCGGAGGCTCCGGAGGCGTGGCGGCCAGCCGCCGGGCGGGCTCCTACGGGGCGCGCGTGGGGCTGTGCGAGGACAGGGACTTGGGCGGCACCTGCGTGCACCGGGGCTGCGTGCCCAAGAAGCTGCTGGTGTACGGCTCGCACTTCCACGAGGACTTCCAAGACGCGGCCGGGTACGGGTGGACGGTGCAGGAGCCCACGTTCGACTGGGCGCGGCTGCGCGACGCCAAGGACAAGGAGCTGGCGCGGCTGGGCGGGGTGTACGCGCGGCTGTTGCGCGACTCGGGCGTGACGGCGGTGGAGGGGCGCGGGCGGCTGGTGGACCCGCACACGGTGGAGGTGGCCGGCAAGCGGTACACGGCCGAGCGCATCCTGGTGGCCACGGGCTCGCGGCCGTACCTGCCTCCGGACGTGACGGGCATCGAGCACGCGCTCACCTCGGATGACGCGCTGTCCTTCCCCTCGCTGCCGAAGCGGCTGGTGATTGTCGGGGGCGGGTACATCGGCGTGGAGCTGGCGGGGGTGTTCCACGGGCTGGGCGCCAAGGTGACGGTCATCATCCGCGGCCCCACGGTGCTCGGCGGGTTCGACGGGGACGTGCGCGCGGTCCTCACGGAGGAGATGCGCAAGAAGGGCATCGAGCTGCTGGTGGACACCTTCATCCGGGACATCGAGAAGCGTGCGGACGGCGGGGTGAGCCTGCTGACGAAGGCGGGCGAGACGGTGGAGGCGGACGCGGTGCTGTACGCCACCGGCCGGGTGCCCAACACGGGTGGGGTGGGGCTGGAGGAGGTGGGCGTGAAGCTGGACCCGCGCGGCGCCATCATGGTGGACGAGTGGTCCCGCACGTCGGTGGAGAACATCTACGCGGTGGGGGATGTGACGGACCGCATCAACCTCACCCCGGTGGCGATTGCGGAGGGGCGCGCGCTGGCGGAGACGCTGTTCCACGACAACCCGATGAAGATGGACCACACCAACGTGCCGTCCGCCGTCTTCAGCCAGCCGCCGGTGGCGTGCGTGGGGCTGTCGGAGCTGGAGGCGCGCGAGCGCCACGGGCAGGTGGACGTGTACGTCGCCAACTTCAAACCGATGAAGCACACGCTCAGCGGGCGCAACGAGCGGACGATGATGAAGCTCGTGGTGGAGCGCACCTCCAACAAGGTGCTGGGCTGCCACATGGTGGGGGCGGACGCGCCCGAAATCATCCAGGGCCTGGCGGTGGCGGTGAAGTGCGGGGCCACCAAGGCGCAGTTCGACGCCACCGTGGGCATCCACCCCACCGCGGCCGAGGAGTTCGTCACCCTGCGCGACAAGCGGCCGGACCCCGAGGTGACGCTGGCCGCCGAGCGTGGGCACGACGCCGGGGTGACGGGGACGCACTGAGGCGGGAGGATGGGGCCGCGCTGTACGAGCGAGGTCGGACATGCCCGAGGTGAGTGGACGCGCGCTGATGATGGCCATCCAGGCGGTGGAAGCGGAAATCGAGCGGCTGGAGGCTGAAATCACGGCGGCGGGCGATGATGCGGCCCCGGACCTCCAGTTGCTCAGCCTGAGCTACTGGAAGGCAGCCTGCGAGCTCGAGGACGCCTATCGCGAGGCCCTCGAGAAGATCGCCAACCTGCCGACCTATGAAGAGCTCGTTGCACCGTTCAGGTCGAAGCGGCCCGCGAAGGAGCCGGAGACGCCCTGAGCAGCCGTGTGGGAAGAGGCCATGCGTATCGGGCTGGCGGCGTCCGGCCGGTCAGGTCCGCGCGGGCTCCTCCGTCTACGATGACCCCGTATCGCATCGGGAGGTGAGCCATGAGTGATTCTCCGACGGATTCTCCACGCACGGGCGCCGGTCGCATCCGGGGCCTGGAGCAGGTGGACCGGCTGTCGGTGCCCCTGCCGCACGGCACCGAGGTGACGACGCGCGTGGAGCGCGTGGCCTCGGGCGGGCGCCGCATCCCCCAGGGCGTGGTGGGCCGCGTGGTCCGCGCCCATGACGGCGGCTTCGACGTGCAGATTGTCGGCGTCGGCGAGGTCTGGTTCGCCCGCGAGGAATTGGTGCCCCGGCGCGCGGGCCAGGTGAACTTCGCCCGGCGCCGCGAGGCCGCGTGGAGCGCGCTGACGCCCTGCGTGGTGCTGGAGACGCGTGTGGGCAGCCATGCGTGGGGCCTGGCCAACGAGAACTCGGACGTGGACGTGCGCGGCGTGTTCGCCCTGCCGCTGGCGTGGACCTTCGGCCTGGTGGAGGCGCCGATGGACCTGGTCAGCGCCGACGGCAGCACCACCTACTGGGAGGTGCGCAAGGCGGTGGAGCAGGCCCTGCGCGCGGACCCGAACACGCTGGAGACGCTCTTCGTCCCCGGCGCGAAGGCCACGGACGTGCTCGGTGAGTGGCTGCTGGCGGAGCGCGAGGCCTTCGTGTCCAAAGCCATCTTCGGCAGCTTCGGCCGGTACGCCATGAGCCAGCTCGACAAGCTCACCCGCAGCCAGCGGCTGGCCGAGCACCGCGATTTGCTCCTGGAGTGGCTGTGCGAGGAGCCCGCCCCGGACCTGGACGAGGTGGCGAAGCGGCTGGCCGCGGTGTCTCCGCGCAGCGCGCCGACGCAGCAGGACGCGCTGCTGGCGGCGAAGACGTACGTGAAGCAGCTCTACCGCTCGCTGTGGGACCAGGGCCTGCTGACGGCCAACGACTTCGCGGCGCTCACCACGTACGCGCGGGGCGGCGGGCAGCGGCCTCCGTCCGCGCGTGAGCTGCGGCCGAAGAACGCCTACAATCTGCTTCGACTGGTGGCCACCGCCGCCGGGTGGCTGCGGGAGGGCACGCCCACGTTCGAGGCGTCGGGCGCGCTGAAGACGCGGCTGCTGGACATCAAGGCCGGCCGCGTGCCGCTGGAGGACGTGCTGCGGGACGCGGAGGCCATGGCGCCGGACCTGGAGGCGGCGCACCGCGAGAGCAAGCTGCCGGAGCACCCGGACTACGAGCGGGCGGACCGGCTCTTGCGGCGCGTGGGAGACGAAGTGGCGCGGCGCTGGGTGCTGAAGGAGCCCGGCCCGCTGGGACGTGAGGCGCCGGAGGCCCCGGCCATGGAGTGGAGGGAGCCGGAATGAAGGGCACGCTGAAGGAACATGAGCGGGTGGTGGCGGACCGGGTGCTCGACGAGGAGTCGGCGAAGCGCGAGCACCTCGTCATCGCCCTGTCCGGGGCGCATGCGTATGGCTTCCCCTCGCCGGACAGTGACCTGGACCTGAAGTCCATCCACGTGGTGCCCACCGCGACGCTGCTCGGCCTCCAGCCGAAGCACATCACCGCCGAGCGGCTCCAGGTGGTGGACGGCGTCGAGGTGGACTACTCGTCCAACGAGCTGCAGCCGGTGCTCCAGGGCATCCTGCAAGGCAACGGCAACTACATCGAGCGCGTGCTGGGCGCCATTTGTGTGCGCGCCTCGCCCGAGCTGGAGGGGCTCAAGCCCCACGTGCGCGCCGTGCTGTCGCGCCGGGTGCACCGGCACTACCGGGGCTTCGCCTACGGCCAGCTGCGCGAGTGGGAGAAGACCGGCTTCAAGTCCGCCAAGAAGCTGCTCTACGTCCTGCGCACCACGCTGACGGGCACGCATGCGCTGCGCACCGGCGTGGTGGAGACGGACGTCACCGAGCTGCTCGACCTGTATGGCTTCTCGGAGGCGCACGCGCTGGTGGAGCAGAAGACGCGCGGGGAGAAGAGCGAGCTGCCGGACGAGCTGAGCCAGAAGTGGCGCGCCGAGGTGTCGCGCTCCTTCGAGGTGCTCGACGCGGCCCTGGCGGAGTCGGTGCTGCCGGAGGACCCGCCCGAGGCCGCCGTCGACGCCCTGGAGGCGTGGATGCTGGACCTGCGTCGGCGGCGATTCACCGCGTGAGTCGTCCGCTCGCCAGAGCGCACCCGAGACTGGGGCGCTCCGGCGGTGACGCGTCAGCCCGTCACTGGCAGGAGTACGTGTACGAGGACGGCGTGCTCCACGTGCCATCCGGGTTGATGGCGCGCACCGTGTAGCCGCTGGCGGGGTAGCTCGTCCCCCAGCAGTCGCGGGCGCGCACGTCGTTCCGGAAGGCCGTGCCCAGGTCCCAGTTGCTCCTGCGGCGCAGCTTCTCGTACGCGGCCACGCGGTCCACGGCCTCAATCCACGTCGAGTCCGCGGCGAGCACGTCGCGGCGCTTCTCCAGGAACTTCTGCAGCCACGCATTCTCGGTGATGCCGTTGTACCCGATGACCGGCGCCACCTGCCCCGAGTTGCCCAGCGCCGTGTTGGCGGAGCGAATCATGCTCCGCGCGCCGGACTCGCCGTGGTTGATGAAGGCGTCGTACAGCGCCGCCTTCGAGAGCGCCTGGGTGAGGCCCCACTTCGCGGCCTCGTTCATCGCCGGCGTGTAATAGAGCTTGTCGTTCACCTGGTCCTGGCAGCTCTTGAAGTCGGCGCGGGTGGTGGTGTTGTTGTAGCTGGTCGCCCAGTCGGCCCGCCAGTTGCCCACCGAGTCGAGCTCGGACGTGGAGGCCTGCGACTGTCCCGTGGACAGGAAACGGTTGTTGATGGTGGTGAGCCCCGACATGTACTTCGCCATCAGGTTGCCGTTGGCCGCGCTGCGCAGGTTGACGTAGCACTGGATGACCTGGATGGCGTCGCCCGTCCCCGTGCAGAAGCCCGCGCGCCCATTGGTGTACCCGCGCCCGTCCTGGATGTTCTCCGAGTACGCGTAGTCGATGGTGGGCGTGTCGTTCTCCCAGATGCTCGTCAGGTCCTCCGACACCTTCTTCTGGTTGGCGCTCAGCCCCGTGCCCGTGGGAGGCGGAGTGCTGCCGCAGCTCGGGTCGCTGATGCTCACGTTGGACGCGGTGAACGAGGTGTTCGACGTCGTGGAGTAATAGAACGTGTAGGACGCATTCACGCCGACGGTCAGCGCCGAGGTCCTCGAGTACGTACACGTCGTGCCGCTCTGCGTGTGCGTCCAGCCCGGCTCGTCGTAATCACAGACGATGCCGCTGGGGACACCGAAGGAAATGGTGGGGCTCGTCATGGCCGCCGTGCCGGTGTTCTTGAAGACGATGGTGCCCCACCAGTCCGCGCCCACGTACGTGTTCGTGGTGATGACGTATGAGCAGGCGGCCAGCGCCTGCTGCTCCGTGTGCGGAAGCGCCTCGGCTTCTCCCAGGTCCGGCGCACAGCCCGCCAGGGCCGTAGCCAGTCCCAGGAACACCGCTCCCCAGCTCCAGTCCTGCCGACGCTCTCGCATGTCCGGCTCCCTTTCCTGGCGCGAGGATGAAAGGCAGATGCACTCGCGCTAGAGCTGGAATACCAGAAAGGCTTGAGCGCTTCAGGAGGAAGCGTTCTCGAGCCCGGACAGCGTGCGCTTGCGCACCTTCAGCCACGCCTGCTGCCGGAAGAGGTAGGTGGAGGTGACGCGGCGCCAGGTCCACACGTCGGGCAGCTCCCACCACCGGGCGGGCGGCTTGAGCCCCTTGTCGCGGAGGTTTCCAATGCCGCGGTAGCCCACACCATCCAGCCCGTAGGCGCTGTTGGACTCCAGCATGAGGACCTTGTCTGTGGAGGCGTGGTGGTCCACGACGAGGAAGGTGTGCCCCGAACGCCACTGGTTGCGCCAGCCCTGCACCAGCGTCCACGGATGGGGCGGCACGTCCGGGGACGGCGCGGGAATCCCCATGCCGCTCTCCACGGCGGCCGTCACGGGCGAGAAGTAGTCCTCCGAGGAGGCAATCATCATCTGCCGGTGGCGGCGCGAGTCCCACTCGAAGGCGCTGCCGTGCGCGTCGGAGAAGGCCTTCACCGTCAGGGCCTCCACGAAGGTGCAGCAGTTGTTCACCGCGGGCGGCGCCAGGGGGAGGACGACGCCCGGCAGCACCCATGGGTAGCGCGCCTGGTCCAGCTCGTAGCGGAAGTCGGTGAACGACTTGAGCAGCGTCGTCAGCCGCGCCTCGTCCACGGCGAGGGGCTCGACGCTGAATGACAGCCGCGCCACGGGCGGAGGCTTGTCCAGGTCCAGGAGCTGGGCGTACTGCTGGGTGCGCCAGCGCGTGCAGACCCACGTGTCGAGCGCGCCCAGGGTGGGCACCTCCAGCCGCGCGTAGTCGGAGTCAGGCGTCGGGAAGCCCCGCCGCTCCTCGAGCACATGGTAGCTGCCCGGCTCGACGTAGCCCTCGAACTGCGATGCCGTGTCCGGGCGGACGAAGCCGCGCAAGCGGATGGGCAGCCGTGCGACGCGATAGGTGTCCGCCATGAATTCCCCCGTGTAGACGTGCACCGGGCATCATTGCACGGTGTCGCAATCCGATGACTGTCCACCCGTATGTGGGTCGCTCACAACCTCGGAGCTCACCGTGCCCATGCGCTTTCCCTTGCTGCAGGTCATCGCACTGACCTCCGTGCTGCTCGCCTGTACCACCCGAGGCGCGGCGCCCACGTCTCCGCGCCCAGGAGATGAGCCCCTGAAGCCCCTGTCTCCATTAGACGTCGCAGCCGAGCAGTATGTGAAACTCGTCCTCGCGCTGGGCCAGCATGGCGAGAACGACGTGGACGCCTATTACGGGCCGGAGGCCTGGGCGCAGGAGGCCCGAGCGACACCGCTGCCCCTGCCGGAGATAGGGCGGCGGGCCGCCGCGGTGGCGAAGAGCGTGGAGGCCGTGCCCGTGCCCTCCGATGCGCTCGTGGCGCTGCGCCGCCGCTTCCTGCTCGCCCAGCTCTTCGCCGTGTCCACGCGGGTGCGGATGCTGTCGGGTGAGCAGCTGCCGTTCGACGAGGAGAGCCAGGCCCTCTACAACGCCCGGGCACCGAGCCACACGGAAGCGGAGCTCGAGGCCGTGCTCGCCCAGCTCGACCGGCAAGTCCCCGGTCCGGGCTCCCTGGGCGAGCGGGTCGAGCGCTTCCGCAAGCGCTTCCTCATCCCCGACGACAGGCGCGATGCCGTCTACCGTGCCGCCATCGACGAGGCCCGCCGTCGCACGCTCCAGCATGTGACGCTGCCGGCCCATGAGGGCTTCACGCTGGAGTACGTCACGGACAAGCCCTGGGGTGGCTACAACTGGTTCAAGGGTCAGGCGACCAGCGTCATCCAGCTCAACACCGACCTGCCCGACTACATCTGGCGCGCCGTCGTGATTGCCGCGCACGAGGGCTACCCCGGCCATCACGTCTACAACACGCTGCTGGAGCAGCACCTGGTGCGAGAGCGCGGGTGGGTGGAGTTCACGGTGTACCCGCTCTACTCCCCCATGTCGCTCATCGCCGAGGGCAGCGCCGACCATGGCGTCGAGCTGGTCTTCCCCGACGCGGAAGCGTACCTGCGTGACGAGCTCTTCCCTCTCGCGGGGCTCGACCCGAAGCACGCCGCCGGCTACATGCGGGTGGAGGCGCTGCTTCAGAAGCTCTCCTATGCGAACAACGAGGCCGCGCGCGGCTACCTCGACGGCAGGCTCAGCCGGGAGGCGGCCCGTGACTGGCTGACGCGCTACGCGATGATGACCCCCGAGCGCGCCGAACTCGTCATGAAGAGCATCGAGGGCTCCCGCTCGTATGTCATCAACTACAACCTGGGTCGCGACCTGGTGAAGGAGTACGTAGAGCGCCGGGCAGGCCCGGGCGCCACGCCGGCGCGTCGCTGGGAGGTGTTCCGCGACCTGCTCGCCTCGCCCCGGCTGCCGTCGGACCTGCGATGACCCGGGCTCCCGCGTGGGTCAGGGCGTCAACTCCACGATGAGCGCGGCCCGCTCGGGACGGTGTTCCCAGGCGTGGAAGGCCTGGCGGAACTCCTCGACCGTCTCCAGGAGGGCTCCGCGCGGGGTGGACCTGGCGTCCAGGCCGATGACGAAAGGGCCGTCGGGCGAGGCCGGAGGCAGGGGGCGGGCGAAGACGCGGCGGTCGCTCTCCAGCCGGTACACCAGCGCGGTGAGATGCCCGAGCACCCAGCCCGCCGCGACCTCATGGCCTTCCCCGTGGACGGTGCCGACGCGCAGCTCCAGCTGCATGGGCAGCTTCTCGGACAGGGGCTCGAAGAGCGCCTCCCAGGCGCTCCGCGTCCCTTCGGCGCGGGCCCTCTCCACGAGCCGCGCGGCCCGTGCCAGCTCGTCGCGCACCACGCGGGACGTCGAGCGCGACACGTTCCGCGCGGTGTTGCGCACCGGCGGCGCGGGCGCGATGACGGGCAGCAGGTCCCGCTTGCCATCGGGCCGGTAGCGCGCCGTCTCGGAGGTGAGCGACACCGGCTGCGGCCAGGGCCAATGGGAGAACGTCTCGAAGAACCAAGAGAGCAGCGACACGTCCGTGGCCGCGTCCTCCCGGGGAGCCCGCATGCAGGCCCAGGCCGCGAGCACCGACCAGGACAGCCCACCCAGGTAGCCCAGGGCGTGTGAGTAGATGCCACGGGCCCGGGCCCACGCCTTCACGGTGCGCAGCAGCGTGCGGAAGCGCTCGGGGCCGGCGTCCGCTCGCGTCACCTCGTCGAGCAGGCGCTGCGTGTCCAGCAGGCCGAGCACGGAGCGCAGTCCCGAGATGTCCAGGGCGTCGCCATGCTGGGAGACCAGCGTGTCGGGGGGGCAGGGCGCCACGCCGTCCGGGCGGCTCGCGTAGGAGAGGTCGAAGCTCACGCTGTCCACCGACAGCTTCACCAGGGGAATGGCGGCATCCGCCACGAAGCGTCCGGAGATGGAGGGCGCATGGGCCAGCTCCCCGAGGAGCGCCTTCGCGAAGTCCTCGCGTGACAGCTGCGAGGGCCCGATGGCCACCGCGTCCACGTCGCTGCCCGCGCCGTCCGTTCCGAGCAGGTACGAGCCGTAGGGGTGCAGCTCCGTCCCCACGCGTGCGCAGAGCGCCTGGAGCCGGTCGACCGCGGCGGTGCGTGCCTGCCGGTCCTCTGGGGAGCCTGTGGCCGCGTGGGTGGACAGCACGGCATGGAGGGCTTCGTCGTCCCGGGGCTGGGGCGCGGGCCGCGCATGGCCGGACTCCCTTGCGGGGCTGCTGGCAGCCTGGGTCGGTGCGGCCGCACCGCCCCTGCTCGCGGCCAGGGGGCCTCCGAGCGGAAGCCTCCGCACGACTTCGAAGGGGGTGTCGCCCTTTCTGCGGATGATGCAGACGTCGCGGGCCTCGAAGGTGAGCGGGCGCCAGTGCTTCTCCCACCCGGCGAGCGTGCGAGCGATGTCCGCCGCGCCGGAGCGCGGAAGCTGTCCGACGGACAGGTGTGGCGTGAAGCCACGCGCCGACTTGCGGCCCTGCTCGTCGCACTCGGGCATCGCCTGCTCCAGCGCCGTGTGCAGGGCCTTCAGCGCTCCGTGGGGCCGGTCCTCCGGGCGGAGCCAGGCCGTGACGTTGGCGCGGTGCTCGAAGTGGTGGAACCCGGTGAGCGTCACCTCGAAGGGCTTCACGCCCCGCAGCGCCTCCGCGAGCAGGGCCTCCGCCTCGTCGAAGTACTCCTCCGGCAGGAAGGGGTAGAGCAGGGTGACGTGTGGCATCCACCGGTTGAACTTGGAGTCATGTTTCCGGCGCAGCGCCTGGATGGGCTCCCACACCGCGTCGGGTGGGATGAGCACCACCGCCGTGTGGTGCACGAGCGGCGCCTTGTGCGCGCGGGCAGGTGCCGGAGGGGTGGGAGCCCGTGGCAGGGCGCCCCGGCGCAGGACACAGCGCACGCCGAAGTGGTCCGAGGGATGGAGCGCGTCCCCGGTCGGTCCCGGAGGCCCTTCCAGCGGAGCCTCGCCGAAGAGGCCCACGGCTTCCGGAACGAGCCGCCCCGAGGGAGAGCACACCAGCACCCGGTCCAGCCGCTGGTTCCGGCCCGACGTGGTCGTGAACCGGGCGAGCGCGTTCCGGGAAGGCGCATAGGTCTCTCCGCCCTCCGCGGGCCGCAGCGCCGGCCACGCATCCACGAAGCCCGCCTGTGCGAAGGCGTCGAACTCGGGGTCTCCGTCGCCGAAGTTGAAGTCGCCCGCGAGCACCACGTCCTGGCCCGGGGTGGCGAGCGAGCGGGTCCACTCGGTGAGCGCCCGGACCTGGGCTGCCCGTGCCGCGCTTCCCGCGGCCGTGCGGTTGCTCGTCAGGTGCTGCGTGGCCACCCACAGCGAGCCGCCGCTCAGGGACAGCTCGCCCGCGATGACCCGCTTGTCGCGCGAGAAGACGCGCTGGCTCAGCGAGGCGAAGGGCCGCCGCGACAGGAGCAGCTGCCCGGAGGGCGTCACCGTCGCCGCGCCCGGGCCTTCCGAGAGCCAGTAGCGCTCGCGCACCCAGGGGGCCTCGAGCAGCGCGCGGAGGAAGGGCGGGGTGACCTCCTGCAGCGCGATGACGTCCGCGTCGGTGTCGCGCAGCAGGGTGAGCGCCGCGGGCGTCCTCCGCTCCGTGGCGAGCATCTCCCCGTCGTACACATCGAAGAGGACGTTGAGCGTGGTGACGGTGAGCCGCTCGGGGGTGGGAGGGGGGACGGTCGTCACGGGCGGGGAGGCCACCCACGCGCGAGTCTCGGCATCGAAGCGGTAGGCGGTGAGGGGCGTGAAGCGGTGTGCTGCCTCGGGCGCGGCCCCCGCGTTGGCCGGCGGGGCCGCCGGAGCGGGCGCCACGGCCTCCCGCGCCGGAGGCGTCACCGGCGCGGGCGGGGTGAGGGAGTCGAGCAGGTCGATGCGCTGCCTGCGGTCCCACACCACCTGGCGGCCGCGCTTGAAGTACCAGACGCGGTGCCAGGGAATCTCCCCGTCGGGGACGAAGGCCTCGAAGGGCATCTCCTCCAGTTGTTCGAGGTGCGCGTCGTAGCCGATGGAGAACTCGCGCGCGTCGAGCCGCGGGTCCCAGCGGACGCGGTGGTACACCTCTCGGCTGGTCGTGAAGCGTTCCTGGGACATGGCGGCCACCGGAGTGAGGAGTCAGGGAAGCGTACACGCACGGGCCGCACGGAATCCGAGCCCCTCGCGTGGTGGCACCTGACGCCGGTCCCCCACCCGGGCTGACAGGCGCCGCCCGCCTGTCAGCGCTGCTCCGCCTGGCCCGGTCCCGGCGGCGTGCCGGCCACTGGCGGGGTGGCGGGAGGCAGCACCTTCTCGGACTGCCGGAGGAGCCTGCCGAGCACGTTGTCCATCACCGAGCTCAGCAGCCGGTCCGCGGAGAACCCGGCGGCAATCGCCAGCGCCACCATGGTGAAGAACGCGGCCTTCCGGGTGCTCACCAGGAGGTGGAGGATGGCGGGGTTGTTCGTGTCGGTGGCTTCCTCCCCCGTGCCGCTGGCGGGAGGTCCGGTATCGGCGGGAGCGGAGTCGCTGGCGGAGCGCTCGGCCTTGGCGGACCCGCGAGCACCGGAAGGTGCCGGGGGGCGGGCCTCATCGGGCTGCGCCGCGGGAGCCTCGACGCTCGCGGGGGCTGAGGCCTCGCGCGGAATCACCGCGAGCAGCAGGTTGGACTGCTCGAGGAAGAGGAGCATCAGCGCCGCGAAGCCACCGATGACGGGCTTCACCAGCAGGTGGTAGGCGAAGTACCGGCTCGTCGCCCCCGTCGCGACGACGAAGCGCTCCTTCGAGAGCATGTTGGAGAGGACGGCTCCCGCGGCCCCGGCGAGGCTGAGCAGGAGCATCCCCGTGGGGATGACCTGCGCGGGCCACGTTTCCACCACGTCCGAGCGGAAGCCCTGGAACGCGAGGATGAAGAACACGAGCAGCAGTACCGTGCTGAGGACCTGGATGGCGACGTTGATGGAGAGCTGCCAGAACGTCTTGTCCACCTTCCCGTTGACCACGCCCAGCGCACCCCGCAGGACGTGGCGGCAGCGCGTCAGTTGCTCCGGCTCAGGGGCCGGGAAGACGCCACCGTCTTCCCTCGGACGGGCCGGGCGGGAGAGCAGGCGGGTGCTCTGGGGCAGGGGGCCGCTCGTGCCATCCGCGCCCAGCCAGAGCGTGCGGCTTCCGGCGTCCGTCACCCTCCGCTCGAACTGGTGCTGAATCTCCAGCGCCTGCGGCAGCAGCATGGCCGGGGGCATGACGAGCAGCAGCAGGCCGTCCACCTCGTGGATGACCTCCCAGAAGGAGAAGGACCAGCGCCAGAGGGACTTGTCGATGCAGCGCCGCGCCACCTCCAGCTTCTGGCGGCACTGCTCCAGGGTGGCCCGGTCCTCGGGCGTCAAATCTGCGCGCGCCTGACACAGCTTGTAGAGCGAGGCGTTGCTCTCCAGCTTGTTCCAGAGCAGCTGGGTGGCCGAGCCGTGCCTGCTCCGCCGCCTTCGCAGGCCGACGAGACTCAGGAGAGCGGGCAGCGGGTTCTCCGGAGGCGAGGCGTCGGTGACCGCCATGTCCAACACATGGCCATGGCGTCAACGCGCGACAACCCGCCCGCGAGGCTCAGGACGGATTCACGCCCGCCACGAGGTAGAAGCGGAACTCGCCCGAGTTCACCCCGTACGCCGCGTCCACGCCCACCAGCGGCAGGATGACGTTGCGCAGGTACAGGCGCAGCCCGGCGCCCACGCCCTGGGCCAGCGTGGCGCCCTCGAGCCCCTCCTGTGCGCCCGGCAGGAAGCCGCGCACCACGCGCCCGTTGACGTCCCGGAGCTGGCGGTCCTCGGGGATGTCCCGCCACAGCATCAGCCCCGTGTCGGTGAACCCGACGCCCCGGAAGGACAGCGAGCGCACCGTGAAGAGGGGGAAGTGGTACTCGGCGGTGAAGGAGACCCGCGTGTCGCCGCGGAACTGGCGGTGCAAGAAGCCGCGCAGCGAGTTGCCGCCCATCGTCAGCTCCTGGTGGAAGGGCAGGTCCATGCCGGCGACGGCCTCGCCCCGCAGCACCAGGTTGTGCTCGCCCATCAGCCGCAGGCCCTGCCGGTAGAGGAGACCGAAGCGCCGGTAGGTGAACTCGCTCCACACGCCGGGGCTGGAGACCTCGTACGAGGCCTCGATGTTGAGGCCCTCCATCACCGCGTGCAGGTTCTGCCGCGTGTCCACGCCCACCATCAGCCGCAGCGACGTGTCCCGCTGGGACGGGCCCGTGGAGAAGGCCTCCTCCGTGACTTCCTCGTCTTCGCTCGGAGACTTCGCGTCGATGCTCATCAGCCGGTACTTCGCGGTCGCGCGCACGCGCTCGAAGAGCATCACCCCCAGCTCGCCGGCGATGGACGCCGAGTTGAGGCGCGTGCTGCGCACCACCTCCGGGTCCTCCTGGCCCGCGCCGGGCTCGTACTCGTCCACGCGGTCACTGCGCAGCTGCCCCTCCAGGCTCAGCTTCAGCTGCGGCAGGCCGAAGAGGTTCGGGTCCAGGTAGCCGGCGAACAGCCCGCTCTCCGCGGTGCTCACCTGCGCCGCCGCCGCGAACTTCTTGCTGCGGCCCCACAGGTTGTTCTCCGCGTACAGCACCCCGCCGCCGACGTTGGCCGCGGACAGCGCGAAGGTGGGCGCCACCACCCAGGACGCCTTGTCCTCCACCTCCAGGATGAGGCGTACGCGGTCCGGCCCTGTGGGCTCGGTGCTCACGCGCACCTCCTGGAACAGGCCCGTCGCCACCAGGCGCCGCTCCACCCGCGTCAGCTCCTCGGGGGTGAGGGTGTCGCCCGCGTCGATGCGCGAGTACGCCTGCACGGTCTCCGGCTTCGTCTTCTCCGGGCCGCGCACCACCACCTCGTCCACCACCTGCACCGGCCCCGTGTCCTGCGCTCCCGCGCGTGGTGCCACGAGCCCCAGCACCAGGGCCACGCACCACGCCACCACTCTTCCGCTCAGGTCTCTCGCCACGGCCTCCACCCTACCTCCAGACGCCGTTCCGCCGGACATCTGCTATGCCCTCCGTCATGATTTCACTCCTACGCCACCTCCGGCGCCGGAGCCTGCTGCGCCGGCCCTTCCCGGCACAGTGGCTGGCCTGGCTCGACGCCCGGGTGCCCTTCTTCCGCACGCTGTCGCCCGCGCTGCGCGAGACGTTCCTGGACAAGCTCAAGCTCTTCGCCTGGGAGAAGGAGTTCATCGGGGCCGGGGGGCTCACCATCACCGACGAGATTCGCGTGGTGGTCTCCGCCACGGCGGTGCAGCTCGTGGTGCACCTGGACCTGTCGTATTACGACGGGCTCCGCGAGGTCATCGTCTATCCGGACGCCTTCAAGCTGCCGGACCGCACCGGCATCGTCCTGGGCGAGGCGAAGCACTGGGGCTCCGTCATCCTCTCGTGGCAGGCGGTGCTGGCCGGCCTGCGCAACCCGGACGACGGCCACGACACCGCCGCGCACGAGTTCGCCCACGTGCTGGACCGCGCGGACGGCGCCTTCGACGGGACGCCGAAGCTGCGGGCGTACTCGCACTACCAGGCGTGGGCCGTGGTGATGAGCGAGCACTTCCGCAAGCTCCAGGACGGAAGCCGCCAGCAGCGGCAGGTGCTGGACGACTACGGCGGCCTCAACGAGGCGGAGTTCTTCGCCGTGGCCACCGAGTCCTTCTTCGAGAAGCCCCGGCAGATGCGGGACAAGACGCCGGAGTTGTACGAGGAGCTGAAGCGCTTCTACGGTTGGGACCCGGCCACGGGCACCTGAAGCCCCGCGCGCGGCTCGCCGGCCTGTGGTAGGCGGCGGACAGCGGTGTGAACATTCTCCTGGAGGAGCACCTCAACATGTCCGCACCCGGCAGCACGGCTGCTTCCATGTTCATCGACCTGGAGCGCGAGGCGTGGCGGGCGCTGCGCGCCTCGACACCGCTGCCGCTCGCGTCGGCCGACCTCGAGGGCCTGCGCGGCCTGGGCGAGCAGCTGGACCTGGAGGAGGTGGTGGACGTCTACCTGCCGCTCTCCCGGCTGCTCAACCTCCAGGTGGCCGCGGCCCAGCGCCTGTGGGCGGACCAGCAGGCGTTCCTCGGAGGCTCGGCGCGGAAGGTGCCGTTCATCATCGCCATCGCCGGGAGCGTGGCGGTGGGCAAGAGCACGACGGCCCGCATCCTCCAGGCGCTCCTGGGGCGCTGGCCGGACCACCCGCGCGTGGAGCTGGTGACGACGGACGGGTTCCTGTTCCCCAACCGCGTCCTCACCGAGCGCGGGCTGATGAAGCGCAAGGGCTTCCCGGAGAGCTATGACCGGCGCGGGCTGGTGCGCTTCCTCGCGGAGCTGAAGGCGGGGCGCGCGGAGGTGACGGCGCCGGTGTACTCGCACCTCGTCTACGACGTGGTCCCCGACGAGGCCAAAATCATCCGCCAGCCGGACATCCTCATCCTGGAGGGGCTCAACGTCCTGCAGTCCGGCCGCGTCGAGGGCAACCGGATGCCGGGCACGTTCCTCTCCGACTTCTTCGACTTCTCCATTTACGTGGACGCACACGAGCAGGACATCCGTCACTGGTACGTGAATCGCTTCCTCCAGCTCCAGCAGACGGCGTTCCGCGACGAGCGCAGCTACTTCCGCCGCTTCTCCGAGCTCACGAAGGAGCAGGCCGTGGCGCTCGCCGAGTCCGTGTGGTCGGAAATCAACGGGCCCAACCTGGCGCAGAACATCGCCCCCACCCGCTCGCGCGCGCGGCTCATCCTCACCAAGGGGCCGGACCACAAGGTGAAGCGCGTGCGGCTGCGCAAGCAGTAGCACCTGCAGCGCTACCGCGTGGACGGGGGGCCCAGCACCGACTCCGGCACGGTGAAGCGCGCGCGCAGGCCGTTCATCCGAATCTGGTCCAGCCACGCACGGGCCTCCTGCACGCCCAGGCCCCGGCGCAGGAGGGTGAAGAAGAGGTGGCAGAACTCGTCCGGCAGGCTGTTGGCGAACGTCACCGGGTCGTCGTCGCCAATCGCCACCAGCACGGGGCCGCCCTCCGGCATGGGCTGGCCCGGCAGCGGCTGCAGGCGGAAGAGGGGGTGCTCCTCGAGGGAGACGTCTCCGATGAGCATGTTGCTGGAGGGGTTGGCCTCCACGGTGATGCCCAGCCGTGAGAAGAGCCGCCGCAGGAAGCGCTGCGCCTCGTGCAGCATCCGGCGCTCGGCGGCGTCCACCGCCACCTCCTCGGGGAACTGTCCCCGGACGTAGATGCCCGGGTCCGTGAGGTAGAGGAAGAGCAGCTCCCTCGCGCTCCCCGTGGCACGTGGGCGCGAGGCGTCGAGCATGAACGGGAAGCGCATCGTGTCCAGGAGGAACCCGGGGCTGTGGCGCAGCTGGCGGGAGATGATGAGCTCCTCCACGTTCCGGTACGCGTCGCCGTAGATGGCGCGGGCCAGCCGGTCGATGCGGCCGTGCAGCCAGTCCACCCGCCCCGCCTCGCCCTGCATGTCCCCGGCGCGGTAGCGGGACAGCTCCCAGAGCAGGTCGTCCAGGAGCTCCTCGCGGGGCTGCCAGATGGAGGGCGCCGTCAGGGCCCACTGCTCGGGGTCCAGCGCGAGCGCGAAGGCATGGCCCATCCGGTCTCCCGGCTGGAGCGCGCCGAACTCGAGCGGCTCGTGCATGCGGCGCAGCCCCTCCGCCAGCCGCCGGAAGTCCTCGCCCGCGTGCAGCGTCAGCCGGAAGGGCGGGATGCGCGCATGGGGAGCCAGCAGCCGGGCCGTCTCGCGAGAGGCCTCGCGCAGGCGCTCGAAGAGCGGCAGGAAGACCCAGGTGGGGATGGCCAGCTCCAGGTTGCAGGTGTCCATGCCGCGCAGGTAGATGAGCAGCTCCGGATGGCGGCGCAGGGCGCGCTCGATGGCCACCATCTCGTGGTGGCGCCGCCGGTAGTAGCTGCCGAAGCGGCAGCCGTAGACCATGTCGGTCGGGTCCGCGTGGCGCATCCTTCCGCTGCCCCGTGCTTCCCGGTCCTCCAGCTTCACGAAGTGCAGCATCATGCCCCGCTCGGGCGCGCCGTGGACCGGGCCCGGGGCGGTGGCGATGTCCCGGATGAGCTGGCGGTTCAGGTGCCAGAGCCGCTCCGGCGCGGTGCGCACCTCGAGCGACTTGAGCGGCAGCCCGCGCGACTCCAGGGCGAGCGCCGAGCTCATCAACACCCGCGTGTCCATGTCCAGGCGCAGCGCGGAGATGCGCGCGTAGTGGATGGTGAACCAGTCCAGCCCGGCCGTCCCCGGCTCCTGGACGAGGTGGCGGTAGGTGAGGTTGCGGATGCGCTCGTACTGCCAGAAGAGCCGCGCGAAGTGTTCCTCGCCCGGGTGGTCCAGGATGAAGCCCAGCGCCCGGGCCGCCAGCCGCGTCTCCGGCAGCGCCCCCTGTCCCATGCTGAACCAGGCGTGGAGCGGGTCCGCGCTCCGGATGTCCTCCAGGCTCTGGGGGCGCCGTGCGCTGGCATGCGGGCCAGGCGCCAGCGGCTGCTGCAGCCGGCGGAGCACGGGGCGCAATTGCGTGCTGCCCACGGGGCCCCGTCCCTCCGCCAGCGCGGCCAGCGCCTTCAGGTGCAGCGTGGCATCCTGGCCCCTCGCGGCGAGCTTCCTCACGAAGGGGATGAAGGCGGGCACTCCGTCCTGCTCCACCAGCCCCAGGTCCAGGTGCCAGAGGAAGGAGGCCAGGGTGAGCCGCGCCAGCGCCGCGGTGACGAGCCAGTCCAGGAAGCTCCGCGGAGAGCCGAAGGGGACGCCGCCCCGGGAGCCGAGCTTCGAGGCCGGGGGCGCGCGAGGGCCGATGCGGGCCATGAGGTGGGTCCACAGCCATTCGAAGGGCACGGCCGCGCCCAGGTGCAGGTGGGCCTGGGCGATTCCCTCTTCCTGGAAGAAGTGCCCCAGGTGGGCCGTGCCCAGGCTGATGAAGTCCGTCGTGGGCTCGGTCCGGCCCGCCGCGGCGATGGCGGCGATGAACAGGTCCGGCGGGAGCACGAGGGAAATCCAGCGCCAGCGCTCCGCCAGCCGCTCGACGGACTTCTCGTCGCCGTGAATCAGCGTCACCTGGTGCCCGAGCGCGAGCAGGTGCTTGCGCGCGATGTGGATCAGGATGGCCTCCAGGGGAATCTTCCGGGCCCCGTCCGCGGAGACCCGCACCGACAGCTCGAACCAGGCGTGCTCGCGAATCTGCCGGAGCACCTCCAGGGACAGCCCCCGCGAGATGGGCCGCAGCCGGTCGATGAGGGTGTCCGCGATTCGCTTCGAGTCACCGACATAGAGCCCGTGCGCGTTGCGCTCCAGCACGGACAGCGACAGCTCGAAGGACAGCGCGGACGCGAAGGGCCAGGACAGGACCTCCGCTTCGAGGTGGGGCGTATTCGCGACGGTGGTCATGCCCCGGGCCCGTCGCTAGTGGGGGGCGTGGGTGGACGGTGGCTGGCGACGGGAGGGCTGCCGCGCTGCTGCGTGCTTTCGCGCTCCCGTGCTCCGCGGCGTTTCCGCTCGCCGCAGCTGCGCGTCGACCCTCCGCAGGAGCCGCTTCGCGCTGAGCTTAACGTCTGGCGGCTTGACTTCCTCCAGGGCCCGCTCGGCGCGCGTCAGCCGGGCGGCCTTCAGCTTGAGCGCCGGGGCCTGCTGCTTCCGCGTCTTGAGCACCGTGCGCCGGAGCTCGGCGACGATGTGAGGGGGAAGCCCCGATTCAGGCTCCGCCAGGAGGGGCAGCCGCTCGTCGAACCACTCCAGGAACGCCTGCTCATGCAGGGTCCGCGACGCGTTCGACTCGAGGCGCTCGTGCGTGCTGACGCAGTCCTTCAGCCGCGTCCGCCAGGAGCCGGGCGTCGCATCCGGCTCGCGGAGGTCCTGGTGTGCCCACAGGATGCCGCGCAGGAAGAGGGCGAGCAGCTCCTCCAGCTCCTGCCCCTGCTCCTTCCTCTGCTTCTTCCGCTGCTCCTTTCCCCGGGCCAGCGCGGCGCCCAGCCCCTGGTTCCAGTACGCGTTGAAGTACGCGGCATGTCTGGCGCCCACCCAGTCCGGCATGGGCCAGCTGAACGGCACGTGCAGCACTCCGAAGGCGAACTCCACCGGAACGAGGACCCGCACGTGCGGGGCGACGAGCCCATCCAGCTGGAACCGCCCTTCCAGCTCGGGCCGGCACTCCACCGTGTCCTCCGCATCGGCCGCGACGTCGATGGCCAGGAGGAGCAACGCCGTCAGGTGGTCCGGGACTTCGCGTGGGAAGTCTCCGCGGACCTTCCAGGCGAAGTCGGTGGCGGTGCTGAGCTCGTAGCGCAGGTTGATGTCCCGCAGCGGGCGGAGGTGACGGGAGTGGAGGTGGCCTCGCTGCCGGATGGGAGCGTTCAACGCCACCCGCAGCTTGTGCTTCCAGGTGCGGCCATCGTCGCTGACGAGCGGGAACTGGACGGCATGCCGCAGGCCCCGGTCGGACATGCGGGAGAAGGCCTGGTTCTCGATGGCGTCGTGCCAGAGGACATAGGCCAGCCCCGGCTGCGTTGGCTTCTCGCTCCTGGCGGTCTCCCGCACCAGGGCCTGCTCGAGGTTGCGCAGGCGCCGGAAGTACTGGGGAAGCGCCACCTGCAGGTGGGGATGGGCGTGGAAGCGGCCCAGGAAGGCGCCGAGGTGCGGGTCCTTGCCCCCCAGCTTTTCCAGCCATTGCTCCACGAGCGGCTTCTCGCCGGGCTTCTCGATGGAGGTCGGCTCCGCTTCGAGCAGCGTCGCGTGGAGGAGGCGGAGGAGGTGATGCAGGCGCACGTCCGGCTCCAGGGGCTGGAGCGAGAAGCGCTGGCCGGGAGGGATGACCCGGTCATACGCCTGCACGGCGAGCTCGTGCGCGGAGGGGCGCGCGTCCAGCGACTGGAACTCGCTCCGGTTGACGCCGCCGCTGCCGAGCCCTCCGCGCATCTGCCCGTGGCAGGAGACCCGGAGCATCTTGACGAACAGGCGGGACTGGCCCGTCAGCATGAACACGAGCTGCGGGTGCCAGAGGAAGCGCACCAGCTCCAGCACCTCCACGCAGCGGTTGGGGTTCATGTCCACGTCGTCGATGGGCAGCACCAGCCGCGCCTTGCCATGGATGGTGCGGGGGAACTGCTGGCAGGCGTACTTGACGACCGCGCTCACGAAGGCCCGCCACTTGACGACCACGTCGTGCCGGGAGCGCTCGGCCTGGGTGAGCTCCTCCGCGAAGGACTCCGGGTCCAGGCCCCCCCGGCGCTGGTCGAGGTTGCTCTCCCACCCATAGGCCGCCGCCGTGGCGAGCTCGCGCCACGGCTTGCGCCACGGCGCCTCGTTCCGGGACTCGGGATGCCAGCTCGCGATGGGCTGGGGCGCCGCCCCCTCCAGCGTCCCCGTCGCGAGCTGTTCGAGCAGGCTCGCGAACTCGAAGATGCGGCTGGCAATCCAGGTCAGCAGGGACGCGCTCTGCGGGAGCGGCTGCAGGTCCAGGGGCTTGAGGGGGATGATCCACCCGGGGTGCGCGCCCACGCCCAGCGCCTCGTCGAAGGGCGTCCCCGCGAGGAGGTACTTGAGCGAGCGCTCCTTCTCCTTTTCGGCCGCTTCGCTCGGGCCGTCCCTGCAAGCGGGCCTGTCGGCACTTGGGCATTCGAGTCCCTCCATGAGGGAGCGGCGCCAGATTTCGAGCACCGTGAGCATCACGCTCGTCTTCCCGCTGCCGCGCCCGCCGTGGATGAGCAGGACGTTGGAGGGGCGCTGGAGGTCCGCCGCCTGCCAGGTGAAGGGGCCCTGCGAGGGGAGGCCGATGGGGGTCTTATCGACGAACCGGACCACCCATTGGTGGATGAGGCTGGCCACCCTCCGCTGCTCCTGGTCCAGCTCGCTCCAGCGGAAGGGCTGCGCCTCGGCGCGCGCCGTCGGAAGGACCGTCCTGTCCTGCTCTGCCATCGGGCCCCCCAGTCGCAAGCACCTGCGCCCGCATTGGCACGCTGGCGGTGATGCGGAGCATTGGCGAGCTGTCCTGGAGGGTGGCTGCCCTGGCCGCATGGGCCCCCGCCTCGCGAGGCAGCGGGCCGCTGGCGGGTCAGCGGGGCGCGTCGGGGCGCGGCGCGGCCGGCGTGCAGAGCGTGCCGTTGGTGAGGCCCGCCAGCCGCTCCCTCAGCACCTTCTCCACTTCGGGATTGCCCTCGTCCTGAATCAGCTCCAGGGCGCGCTCTTCCGTCTGGATGGCCTCGTCGCAGGCGCCGCCGCCCGCCAGCACCATGGCGAAGGTGTCCAGGGCCTGCGTGCTCCACGGGGCGAGCGTGACGGCCCACTGCACCAGCGGGAGCGCCTCCGCCAGACGGCCCTGGTTGACGTAGAGCCAGGCCAGCCCCGTCGCCGCCGGGGCGCTGCGCGGCTCCAGCTCCAGCGCCTTCTTGTAGGCCGCCTCCTGCTCCGCCTTCGCCGCCGCGTCCGCCTTCAGCGCGGAGGCCAGGAGCAGCCAGGCCTCGCCCTCGTCCGGGTGGGCGGCCACCGCCTCGCGGGCGATGGCGGGCCGCTCGGCCTCGGGGGCCGCGCGCAGCTGGGTGGAGAGGGCGGGCAGCCCCTTCGGGTCCAACCGGAGCGCCTCGTCCAGCTCGTCCTGCGACAGCTTGCGCCGGTTGTGGATGAAGGGCTCCCGGTGGGCCATGTGGGCCCCCAGCGCCGCCAGCTTCGCGCGGATGGCGTGCACGTCCGCGTGCTCGACGACCTCCTCCAGGAAGGCCGTGCCCACGGTGGGCACCGGCACCGTGTGCTCGCGGTAGCGGCGGTTCCTCAGGTAGTCGAGCAGCACGGCGTCGAGCGTGGCGGAGCGCAGCTCGGGCAGCGCCTGCCGCTCGGCCTCGTCGGGCGCGACGCCCCTGGCGAGCAGGGCCTGGTACGCGGCGAGCTCGCGGGGGCGCTCGTTGTAGAGCCAGTGCACGAGCAGCCAGCTCGCCGCGTACATGGCGCCCACCTGCCGGTCGTCCTCGCTCGACTCCAGCGACGGCTCCCACGAGAAGACGCGCTGCATGGTCCAGTTGCGCTTCTCCGGGCGCGTGCGCACCACCCGGTTGAGCAGCACCGCCATGTCCTGGATGGCCTCGATGTGCGGCGCGCCCACCACCGCCGTCTTCCCGTCCTCCGACAGGCGCAGCGTCTCCAGGAACTCGGCCATGCCCTCGGAGAGCCACCGGGGCTGGCGCAGCAGGGCGTAGGTGCTCAGGAAGTGGGCCAGCTCGTGGTTGAGCCGCGAGGACGAGGCCTTCGACAGCCCCGTGAAGCGCTGCTGCCACGAGTCCGGCGGGCCCGGCAGGACGATGAGGGCCTCGGTCTCCGAGCGGAAGAAGAAGGCGCGCACGCGCCGGGGGTAGAGGCCTTCGAACTCGTCGGGGTCCGCGAGGACGTAGACACGCACCTTCGGCATCGGCCGGCTCAGCGCGTCGGGCCACATCGCTGCGAGGATGGCGACGCGCGTGCGCTCCAGCGCGCCCATCGCCTTGCGCGCCTCCTCGGGTGGCAGGTCCGTCTCCAGCGTGTAGTGGTCGCTGTCCAGCCGCACCCACGCGCGGCCTCCCTCGGCGGGGCAGCGCGTGAAGCGGGGGCCCACCACGCAGGCGAGCTGGGACGAGGCGAGGACGGCGAGCAGCGCTCCCATCGCGAGGCCGTGACGCACGTCGGGCTCTCTCTTCTCCGCCAGGGCATGAGGGCCCCGGTCCGTCGGGTTGGGAGCGAGAGCCTGACGCGACTGCCGTTCTCCCACAAGCACGACACGGGGCATGCGTGCAGACGATATGCGCCCTCCGTCCATGCGTTATCGGTCGAGGACCTTCAGCGACGGGCGGCGCGGAGCATCTCGATGTGGGGGATGCCGTCCTCGTCGTACACGTCGCCTTCCGCGTGGAAGCCGAAGCCCTCGTAGAAGCGCTGGAGGTAGTGCTGGGCGGAGATGCGGACGTCCGCCGCCGGGAAGTCCGAGTCCAGCCGGGCGAGGCCGCGCGCCACCCCCTCACGCCCCAGCCCGCGCCCGCGCGCCCGGGGCGACGTCACCACGCGGCCGAGGCTGCTCGCGCCAGGGAACTTCACCCCGGGGGGCAGGATGCGCAGGTAGGCGGCGAGGAAGGGCGTCCCCGCCACGTCCTCGTGCGCGAGCAGGTGGAGCGACGCGCCGTCCAGCCCGTCCACGTCCTGGTAGATGGAGCGCTGCTCCACCACGAACACTTCCTGGCGCAGGGCGAGCAGCGCATACAGCTCGTCGAGCGTCAGCTCCGAGAAGGTCTTCCATTGCCAGCGCAGCATGGGGCCCGCGTGTAGCACGGCCAGGGCTCCGGCGGCCCTCCTCTCACGACGTGGGGGGAGGCGAGCGTCCAGCGCCGGAAGGCCCGCATCATTATATGTGTCGCGCGATGACCTCTTCGCTCGATGCCCTGCCTGCCCCCGAAGCGACCGAAGGCGTGGAAACCCTGGCGCGGCTGCTGCGAGGCCGTCGCACGGTGGTGCTCACCGGCGCCGGGTGCAGCACCGAGTCCGGCATCCCGGACTACCGGGGGCCGGGGACGCGCGCCCGCGCGCGCAACCCCATCCAGCACCGCGAGTACCTCACCCGGCCGGAGATTCGCGCGCGCTACTGGGCGCGCAGCCTGCTCGGCTGGCCGCGCTTCTCCTCCGCGCAGCCGAACGCCGCGCACCACGCGCTGGCACGGATGGAGCTCGACGGCCTGGTGCCGGGGCTCATCACCCAGAACGTGGACCGGCTGCACCACGCGGCCGGCAGCTCGCGCGTCATCGAGCTGCACGGGGCGCTGGCGCGGGTGCGCTGCCTGGACTGTGGCGCGCAGGAGGCGCGGGTGGACCTGCAGGAGCGGCTGCTGGCGCTCAATCCCGACTTCGCCCACCACGTGCTGGAGCTGCGGCCGGACGGTGACGCGGAGCTGTCCTCGGAGCTGCTCCAGTCCTTCCACGTCCCCGCGTGCCTGCAATGTGGCGGGACGCTGAAGCCGGACGTGGTGTTCTTCGGGGACAACGTGCCGGCGCCCACGGTGGAGGCGGCTTTCTCGCTGGTGGAGGAGGGCGACGCGCTGCTGGTGGTGGGCTCGTCGCTGGCCATCTTCTCCGGCTACCGCTTCCTCGTGCGCGCCTCCGAGCGCCGCATGCCCATCGCCATCCTCAACATCGGCGAGTGCCGGGGCGTGGAGCTGGCGGACGTGCGCGTGGAGGCGCGAGCCGGAGACGTGCTGCCCCGGCTCGCGGAGGCGCTGGCGCGGGGGTGACTCACCCGGGCGGCTCGGAAGCGCCGGAGGGGCCCGCGTGGATGGCGGGCCCGGCGCCGCGGGTCAGAACCGCAGCCGGTAGTGCAGGGACTTCGGCCGTGTCAGCGAGTCGAAGCCGAGCGCACTCAGCGTCACCCCGCGCCCGGAGTCCTTCACGCCGCTCCACGGCAGCGCGGGGTCCAGCGAGTCGCAGCGGTTCATGTAGACGGTGCCCGCCTCCAGCTGGCGCGCCATCCGGTCCGCGCGCTCGCGGTCGGACGTCCACACGCTCGCGGTGAGCCCCAGGCTGGACGCGTTCATCCGGGCCAGGGCCTCCTCGTCGGAGCTGACGGAGGCGATGGGCAGCAGCGGCCCGAAGGACTCCTCGCGCATCACCTTCGCGTCGGCGCTCACGTCCTTGAGCAGCGTCGGCTCGAAGAAGCGGCCCTTGCCGTTCACCTGCGTGGGGCGGCCGCCGCGGACGAGCTTCGCGCCCCGGCGGGTGGCGTCCTGGACGAACGCCTCCAGCTCCGCCGGGTGCCACGGCTGGGCAATGGGGCCGAGCGTCGTCGTGTCGGACTCCGGGTCGCCCAGCACGTACGCGCGCACCAGCGGCTCCACCGCGTCCACGAAGCGCGCGTACAGCGACTGGTGCACGTACACGCGCTCCACCGCGCAGCAGCTCTGGCCGGCGTTGTACATGGCGCCGTCGACGATGTTCTCCACCGTCTTGTCGAAGTCGCAGTCCGGCGCGACGTAGGCCGGGTCATTGCCGCCCAGCTCCAGGCCGATGTGCAGGAACCGGTCCTTCGCCGCCGCCTGCATCTTGTGCCCGCCGAGCACCGAGCCGGTGAACAGCACGTGGTCCACCCGAGCGTCCCCGACGAGCTTCTCCGTCGCGGCGTAGTCCAGGAAGATGGCCTGCACCGTGCCCTCGGGCGCGCCCGCCTCGGCGAAGGCGCGGGCGAAGTGCTCGCCGCACAGGGGCGTGCGCGGCGAGTGCTTCACCACCACGGCGTTGCCCGCCAGCACGGCCGGCGCCACGGCATTCACCGCGGTGAGCAGCGGGTAGTTCCACGCGGGTAGATCCAGCACCACGCCGAGCGGCTCCTTGGCAATCCTCCGCTCGAAGCCATCCTTGGGCGGCAGGACGATGTCCGCGAGCGACTCGGCGGCAATCGACGCCATGTGGCGCAGCCGTCCCGCCATGCCTCCCACCTCGCCCCGGGCCTGCGAGAGCGGCTTGCCCATCTGTCGGGTGATGTCGCGGGCGATGGCGTCGGCGCGCTTCTCCATCGCCTCGCAGGCGCGCAGCACCAGCTTCACGCGCTCCTCCACGCTCATGGCACGCAGCGCGCGTGACGCGCTCCGGGCGCGCTCCAGCACGGCGTCCAGCTGGGTGGGAGAGGTGGGCTCCACCGAGGCGGCGACGTCGCCGGTGTACGGGTTGTCGACGATGTGTGTGCTCATGGGGACCAGGAAAGCCGACGGACGCGGGAGCGTCACGGCCCGGAAGGGGGGAGAGCGCGCTTTAAGACAGAGCGTGACGGCAATTGTTATCGGCCCATCGCCCCCGGGGCCGGGCATGATGCGCCCTGCCGCCGTTCTGCCTGGAGGGCAGCCGGGCAGACCCGCTCGCGGTGTGGATGGGGGAGCGTCATGCACTTCGTCTCGAAGGTCGACGGGCTGGACTACGTGGTGGTGCTGGACGGGCTCGCGCTGTCGTCGTGGTGCCTGCCCGACGAGGTGGTCTCGGACCTGGACATCCACGCGTCGAGCGCGGGCCTGCTGAGCACCGATGGAGCGGGCAGGCTCGTGCTCGCCTGGGACGACAGCCACGACCGCAGCCACCTCGTCGCGGTGGACACGCTGAAGCGCGAGCGTCGCTACGCCCGCTTCCAGCTCAAGCCCTCGTTGCTCGACGCCTCGGGCGAGACGCTGCTGCGGGTGATGGACCTCGGCGCTCCCTCGATGCTGGAGCGCCTCACCCTGAAGGGAGAGCCCGAGGGCTCGCGGCCGCTCCCATTTCCGGAGGAAGAGCCGGTGCCGCTGTCCGCGGAGTGGAACGCGCCTCTCTGGTCCCGTCCCCGGTGCGCTGGCCGGGCCGGGCTCGTGGCCACCGTCGGCGCGGACGGGCGCGCGCTGCTGGCGGACTTCCGCGACTTCGACGCGCCCCGGGTGGTGGCCTCGGCCCGGCTGTGGGTGCCTCCCACGTGGGACGTGCGGCTCACGCCCTTCGAGGATGCGCTCGGCATCGCCGCCCACGACGTCGTGCACGGGACGGCCACCGTGTGGCGCGTGTCCGGCCGCGACGTCTTCGAGCGCAAGGGGCTGCCCGCCCTCACGATGCCGGCCTTCGCCACCCAGGACGTGCTGCTCACCCAGGTGGCCGCCGATGCGCTCCAGCGGCTGGAGCTTCGCGACGGCACGTCCCGCACGCTCCGGCTCCCCGCCACGGGGCGCGAGACGGGGCTGGTGCCCCACGGCCCGGGGACGCCCATCGCCAGCGGCGACGTCACCGCCTTCCTCCCCTGGCATGCCGAGAGCCTCTTCTTCTTCGACGCGGAGACGGACGCGCCGTCCGAGGTGTCACGCCTGCTCCCCGACGACTCGCGCGAGCTGCGCAGGTGCTTCCTGGAGCGGGTGCGCCTGGCGAACGACGTCGCTCGCTCCACGGGCACCTGCTTCGAGCTGAAGGCGCTGGAGCTGACACCGAAGCACCACCGCTTCGCCGTGAGCCTGTCCGCGCACGGGGGAGACGGAAGCCTCTGGGCACGCACGGTGACGGGTGCGCTCCTGGGCCTGTTCTCGGACCTGTCCGACCAGCAGCAGTTCGGGGCGTGGCAGCGGGGGGCTATGAGCTTCCCGTACATTCCGGAGCAGCTCTGCCCCACCACCAGCGCGGACGAGGTGGCGTCCGTCCTCGGGCGCATGGACCACCACGGGTTCCGCCTCCCCAGCCTCACCACCGTCATCAACGACCTCTACGAGCGCGGCCTCATGTCCCGGTGGAGCGTGGAAGGCGCCAGGCCGCCCCTCACGGATGACGCCGCGCGGATGTTGCTCCAGGTGTTCATCACCGGGCTCGCCTCGCCGTCGCCCGTCAGCCTCATGCAGCAGGTGGAGCGGTGGCGGCAGGCCCCCCTGTCCATCTCCGAGCTGGCCGAGCGGGTGCCCCGCCTCCACCCCTCGCATGCGCGCGCGGCGCCCAGGCTGCTCGCCGTACTCGCGCGGCTGGCCGCGGTGCACCTCCAGGCGCGAGCGGGCCCGCTCCTCGAAGCCCTGGCGAAGGACGCGCACCCCGAACACCGCAGCGCTGCGTTCCACGACTTGAGCGCGGTCCACCAGTGGTGGGCCGCGAAGTACCCGGCGTCCTTGCGCTGACTTCCGCAAAGGATTTCCAGAAGGCGAATGGCGTGAAGAGCACCGGCTACTACGGCCCGCTGACCCGCGCGGCCTTCGAGACGCTGGGTGCCAAGGTGGGCGGACGATGCACTTGCGGCCCGGTCACCTCACGTGGCCGGGCCGTTGTCGTTCCGTCATCCTCCACTATGCGGCTGCCTGTGAGACCAGCAGTTCCTCGAGCTTGTCGTAGCTCGCCGCCACGCCGCGCTCCATCGGCGTCTTGAGGACCGCTTCGAGCGCCTCCTTCGAGGCGTAGCGCGTCTTGCTGGTGACGGTGGTCTTCCCGTCCTGCTCGACGAAGGTGAGGGTGCCCACCGCTTCACCCGGGTACCAGGCATCGTCGAACACCTCGGTGCTCACGATGCGCTCGCCGGGGACGATTTCGCGGTAGACGCCGCGCATTCCCATGTCGCTCACGCCCTGACGGCTCCAGACGAAGCGGTAGTCTCCGCCCACCTTCAGGTCGACCTCGCAGACGGTCATCGACCAGCCGTTCTGGATTCCGAGCCAGCGCTTGAGCAGCTCGGGCCGGGTCCAGGCGTCGAAGACCAGCCTGCGAGGTGCGTTGAAGACACGGGTCATCACCAGGTCGCGGTCGCCTTCGGTCGCGAGACTCAGCTTCCCTACGTTTCTGGGGGTCATTTCTTCTTCCTCCGTTTGTGGGGCTCTGTTGCTTCCAGGGTCTTCAGTTCCTCCAGCACGGCATCGAGGCGCTCGAAGTTCGCCTCCCAGTACCGGCGGTAGTTCTCCAGCCAGGCGTTGGCCTCCGCGAGCGGTGCGGCCTCCAGCCGGCGGGGCCGTCGCTGCGCGTCGATGCCGCTGGAAATCAACCCCGCGCGCTCGAGCACCTTGAGGTGCTTGGAGATGGCGGGCTGGCTCATCGCGAACGGCTCGGCCAGCTCCGCCACCGACGCCTCACCCGAAGACAGCCGGGCGAGGATGGCCCGCCGCGTGGGGTCCGCGAGCGCGGCGAAGGTCGCGTCGAGACGCGCGGACGTCAACTGTCCATGACTTTTTGGTTTCATAACCTGAAGGTTATTTATGGCCCTGACGGGTTCGGCGTCAACCCCCCCTGGCCTCGGCCCGAGCCGTGAGCGCCGAGCCCCGGCCGCCCGGCCGCCCACTGACCGGAAGGAACGTTCATTCCGCCCGCTGGCCGCCCGGAAGGAGTCGCGTCTTCCCGCGTCTGGCGTGAAGTCCGGGCGGTAGGCTGGGGGCGCCATGTCGAGCCCCGCCGAGTTCCCCCGCCGCTTCCACGACGAGCCGCTCATCGTCATCGTCCGTCATCTGCGAGGGGCTCTCGGGGCGGGGAGCGTCCGCATCGAGGTCCCCGACCCGGACCTGGGCCGTGGGTGCTATCCGGGGGAGCGCGTGGGGCCGGGGGAGGGGCTCATCCACCGGCCGCTGCGAAGCTGGTGCGACCTGGCCGACGGGCTCTCGTGCCGGCTGCTCACGCCTCGCCCGGTGGACGGCACGCACGTGGCGCTCACCTTCGAGCGGCTCGGCTCCGAAGCGTCGTGGCACGCGGGAGGTGAGGAGGCCGAAGAATCGCTCGAGCCCCGGGAGCGGTACGGGACGGGGTCCGAGTTCGCACGGGTGCGCAAGCTGGAGGACGCGGGCTTCCTCCTGCCGTGGCTGGAGGCGCTCGGGCGCATCCACCTGCCCCCGGGCGCGAGGGTGCTCGACCTCGGGGTGAATCGGGGCGACGAGCTCGCGGCCTTCGCGTGGCTCGAAGGCGCACCGGACGTCAGCTTCGTCGGCGTGGACCACGGCGCCAGCGCGCTCGAAGAGGCGCGCGCCCGCTTCCCCGACCCACGCCACCGCTTCGTCCTCGCGGACCTCAACGCGCTGCCCGAGGACCTGGGCCGCTTCAGCCTCGTGGTGTCGGTGGGCACGTTGCAGAGCCCCGGTGTGGACGACCACGCGCTGCTGCGCCGGCTGGTGCAGCAGCACCTGGAGCCGAGGGCCACGCTCCTGCTCGGCTTCCCCAACTCACGCTTCCGGGACGGAGAGGTGGTCTACGGCGCGCGCGTGCGCAACCTGCGCGAGCCGGACCTGTCGCTGCTGGTGAAGGACCTCTCCTTCTACCGGCGCTACCTGCACCAGCACGGCTTCCGCACCTTCCTCGGCGGGAAGTACGACCTGCTGCTCACGGCGGTGCGAGGCGGCGCCAGTCAAGGCCGGGCGGACGGCGAGGCCCTGGATTGAAGGTCGGAGGCGGGCACGCGTCGTGCCCGGAGTGTCCTCGCGGAGGTGTTGGACGACACCGTGACGGGGGAGGCGCTGTCGGCCCTGCCGCAGGCCTGCCTCCCACCGTCACGGAGGTGAGGCTCAGGCCGCGGCGCCGGGCGTCACCTTTGAGGGTGCCGCCGACACATGGCCCGCACGCACCACGAAGTCACCGAAGCCCTCGCCCGGCTTCCGCTCGCGCGCGTACTCCGCGAACAGCGGCTCCAGCGCACCGAGGATGCCGTCCTCGTCGATGTTCTCCCTGTACAGCCGGTTCAGCCGCTGGCCGCGAGCGTCGCCCCCGAGGTGGAGGTTGTAGCGGCCCGGCGCCTTGCCCACGAGTCCCACCTCCGCGAGGTAGGGCCGCGCGCAGCCATTCGGGCAGCCGGTGATGCGCAGCAGGAGGTTGGCGTCCCGCAGGCCATGCGCCACCAGCCGCGCCTCCAATCTCTCCACGAACGCGGGCAGGTAGCGCTCCGCCTCGGCCATGGCCAGGCCGCAGGTGGGCAGCGCCACGCACGCCAGCGCATTCCTGCGCAGGGGGCTGGCGCTCCGGAAGCCGTCCAACCCATACCGGGCCACCAGCGCGTCGACGGCCTCCTTCGCCTCGGCGCTCACGTTCGCGATGACGAGGTTCTGGTTCGCGGTGAGCCGGAAGTCGCCCTGGTGGAAGCGGGCAAGCTCCCGCAGGCCGGTGAGGTGCTCCGCTCCGGGGCGGTCCGCCACGCGGCCGCTGTCCAGGTGCAGCGTCAGGTGCCACTTCCCGTCATGTCCCTCCACCCAGCCGAAGCGGTCCCCGTTGTGCTCGAAGGCGAACGGGCGAGCGGGCTGCAGCGCGAAGCCAAGCCGCCGCTCCAGTTCTGACGTGAACCACGCCACCCCGCGCTCCTCCAGGACGTACTTGAGCCGCGCGTGCTTGCGGTTGCCGCGGTCCCCGAAGTCGCGGTGAATCTTCACCACCTCCTCCGCGACGGCGAGCGTCTTCTCTGGAGGGATGAAGCCGACCACGTCCGCCAGCCGCGGATACGTGGCCGCGTCACCGTGGGTGGCGCCCATTCCGCCGCCCACGGAGACGTTGAAGCCGGCCAGCTCGCCGCCTTCGAGGATGGCGATGAAGCCCAGGTCCTGAGCGAAGACGTCCACGTCGTTGAGGGGCGGCACCGCGACGGCGGTCTTGAACTTCCGGGGCAGGTAGGTGGCGCCGTAGATGGGCTCGTCCTCTCCGCCGGCCACCTTCTCCGCGTCCAGCCAGACCTCGTAGTAGGCGCGCGTCTTCGGCAGCAGGTGCTCGGAGATGCGCACCGCCCACTGGTACACCGTCTCGTGGACGCGCGAGTCCACCGGGTTCGGGTTGCACAGCACGTTGCGATTCACGTCGCCGCAGGCGGCCAGCGTGTCCATCAACGCCTGGTTGATGCGGGCGATGGTGGGCTTGAGGTCGTCCTTGATGACGCCGTGGAGCTGGAACGCCTGCCGCGTGGTGATGCGCAGCGTGTGGTTGGCGAACTCCCGGGCCAGTGCGTCCATGGCCAGCCACTGGGCCGGCGTGCACACGCCGCCGGGCAGGCGCGTGCGGAGCATCAAGCTGTAGGCCGGCTCCAGCTTCTGCTGCCGGCGCTCCTCACGGATATCCCTGTCGTCCTGCTGGTAGCTGCCGTGGAACTTGATGAGGCTGGTGTCCGGCGTGGCGATGCTGCCCGTCACCGGGTCCACCAGGCTCTCCGCCAGCGTGCCGCGAAGCAGGCGGCTCTGCGTCTTGATGTGCTCCACCTCGGACAGAGGCTTGGACGGGTGACTCATGTCATCGTGCTCATGGGTAGAAGGTCAGTAGACGTCGCGCAGGTAGCGCCGCTGCTCGCGCAGGCCCTGGAGCCAGGCCTCCGCGTCCTCACGGCTCTTCCCGCCGTGGGTGGAGACGATGTCCAGCAGCGCGGCGTGGACGTCCGGGGCCATGCGCTGGGCGTCACCGCAGACGTAGAGGTGCGCGCCGCCGTCCAGCCACTCATAGACATCGCGTCCGGCCTCGCGCAGGCGGTGCTGCACGTAGACCTTCTCCGCGCGGTCTCTGGAGAAGGCGAGGGACAGCCGGTGCAGCGTCTTCTTCTTCAGGGCCTCCTGCCACTCCACCTGGTAGAGGAACTGCGTGCGGAAGTGCTGCTCGCCGAAGAAGAGCCAGTTGCGGCCCCGGGCCCCCACCTCCGCGCGCTCCTGCACGAAGGCGCGGAAGGGCGCCACACCCGTGCCGGGGCCAATCATCAGCACGTCCTTGTCCCCATCCTCCGGCAGGCGGAAGCGCTCGTTGGGCTCGATGAAGACGCGGACCCCATCCACCCCTGCCGACCGCGCGGCGAGGTAGGACGACGCGGCGCCGAGGTGCCGCGTGCCGAAGGCCGTGTAGTCCACCACCGACACCGTCAGGTGCGCCTCGGCGCCCACGCGCTTCGGGCTGGATGCAATCGAGTACAGCCGGGGCGCCAGCTTGCGCAGCGCCGCGACGAGCTCCGCCGCGCCCCACGGCGCCCGGTGCGTGCGCAGCAGGTCGATGACCTGGTGGCTCGCCAGCAGCGCGCGGAAGGCCTCCGCGCCTGATGGCTCCAGCAGCCGCTTCAGCTCCGCGCTGCCCGCCAGCGCGGCGTGGCGCTCCAGGAAGGGCCGGTTGAGCTTCGTCAGCTCCAGCTCCTCGCCCAGCCACTTCACCAGCGGCAGCGTGCGCCCGTCCCGCTTCACCTCCGTGCCCCCGTCCAGCTTCAGCTCGGACAGGAAGGCGTCCACCAGCTCGGGAGGGTTGTGCGGCCACACGCCGAGCGCGTCGCCCGGCGCGTACTCCAGGCCGGAGCCTTCGAGCGACACCTCCACGTGCCGCACGTCCTTGAGCGCGCCCCGTCCGGTGATGCGCTGGTTGACCAGCACCTCGGCGGCGAAGGGCGCCTCCTTGCTGAACGTCGGCGCGGGAGCCGTCGCCCCTCGCAGAAGGACGACGGCCGCGATGGAGGGCGCCTGGGGCTCCAGCGCCTCGCGTGCCCGGGCAAAGGCCTGGTCGAGCCAGCCCGTGGCCACGGGCTCGAAGTCCACGTCGCAGTCGGCGCGCTCCAGCAGCCGGGTGGCGCCCAGCTCCGTGAAGCGCGCGTCGAGCGCGCGGCCCACCTCGCAGAACTTCGGGTAGCTGGAGTCACCCAGCCCCAGCACCGCGAAGCGAAGCCCCTCCAGCCTGGGGGCCCGCTTGCCCAGCACGTGCTCGCAGAAGCCGCGCGAGTCGTCCGGCGGGTCTCCATCCCCCTGCGTGCTGATGACCACGCAGAGCAGCTTCTCCTTCGCCAGCTCCCGCACGGGGTAGTCGCTGGCGCGGAAGAGGCGCGCAGGCAGTCCGGAGGACTCCACCTGGTGCTTGAGTCGCTCCGCCAGCAGCCGGCTGTTTCCCGTCTGCGTCCCGTAGACGATGGTGAGCGGCACCGCCGGAGCAACCGCGGGCGTGGCGGACACGGGCGCCGCCACGGAGACCGGAGCGGAGCCGGGCCGCGAGGCCAGTCCCGCCGCATAGCCGCTCAGCCAGTGCAGGGACGCCGCATCCAGCCCCTCAACCAGCTTGAGCAGCAGCGCGCCCTTCTCGTCACCCAGCAGCGTGGTGACGAAGGGCGGCGCCACGGGGCGCGAGGCCCCTCCTGTCGACGGACTCACTTCACGTTCTCCCCGAGCGCGAGGACGCGCTCCACCTGCTGCTTCGAGTCCTCGGCCGCATCCAGCTCCAGCCACGCCACGCCCGAGTCGCGAGCCTCCGCGCGGAGGACGCGCCGCGTCTGGGGTGCCTCGGTGTGCACCAGCGCCACCAGCCCCGCGCCGGCCAGCGCGAGGGCCACCTCCACGTCCCCCGCGACGGTGACCACGTGACGGCCCTGGTCGAACAGGCTCCGCTCCAGCTCGAAGGCGCGCGACGCGGCCTCCGGCGAGGACGGCAGCAGCACGATGGCCCCGGGCTGCCCCAGCCGCGCGCGACGCTCGGCCGCGGAGACGAGGGACGCCTCCACCGCGCCGCGAGCCCCCGAGTCCGCCGCCCCCAGCACCATGCCCGCGCCCACCGTGTCGTGCGTGAGGGCATCGATGATGATGAAGGCGCCGGTGCGCCGGTTGTCGCGGTAGGGGTCGGCCAGCAGCGGCCGGCGGCACACCAGCCGCACCTTGCCGATGTCGTTGAGGGACAGCGACTCCGCGGGCACCTCGGACAGGTCCTCCAGTTCCTTGCGCCACAGGATGCGCTCCACCTGCGCGGGCGCGGTGCGGGTGGCCTGCTTCACCAGGTAGCGGCGCGAGAGGTCCAGCGGCTGCTCCCCGAACCACACCAGCATCGCGTCGAGCTGGTGGAGCGCGAGCGGCGGCTCGTCCACGTGGGACAACATGTCACCCCGGCTGGCGTCCACCTCGTCCGCCAGCCGCAGCGTCACGGAGGCGGGCGCGGACGCCTCCTCCAGCGGCCCGTCGAAGGTGTCGATGCCGGCCACGCGCGTGCGGCGCCCGGAGGGGAGCACCTGCACCTCGTCACCCACGCGCACGGTGCCGGAGGCCACCTGGCCCGCAAGCCCGCGGTAGTCCTGGTGCGGACGGAGCACGTACTGGACGGGGAAGCGGAATGCGGCGTTGTCGAGCCGGCGCTGGTGGGGCAGCGACTCCAGCCACCCGAGCAGCGTGCCGCCCTCGTGCCACGGCGTGCGCGCGCTGGCGCGGGTGATGTTGTCGCCACGACTCGCGCTGACGGGGAAGAGGCGCACGCCCTCGAAGCCGAGCGTGTACGCGAAGTCCGCCAGCTCCTGGCCGATGCGCTCGAAGGTGGCGCGGTCGAAGCCCACCAGGTCCATCTTGTTCACCGCGACGGCCAGGTAGGGGATGCCCAGCAGCGAGGCGATGTACGCGTGCCGGCGCGTCTGCGGCAGCACGCCCAGGCGCGCGTCCACCAGGATGACCGCCGCGTCCGCCGTGGAGGCGCCGGTGGCCATGTTGCGCGTGTACTGGATGTGCCCCGGCGTGTCCGCGATGATGACCTTGCGCTTCCCCGTGGACAGGTAGCGGTAGGCCACGTCGATGGTGATGCCCTGCTCGCGCTCGGCCTTCAGGCCGTCGGTGAAGAGGGAGAAGTCGAGCTCCTCCTCCTCGGCGCCGGCCGCGACCTTGAGGCCCTGGGCGAGCACCTCCGTCGGTACCTCGGTGCGGGCGGCGGCGCGCTTCGCGCTGGCCTTCTTCACGGCGGAAATCTGGTCCTCGAAGAGGCCGTCGCACTCGTAGAGGAGCCGGCCGATGAGCGTGGACTTCCCGTCGTCCACGGAGCCCACGACGACGAGCCGCAGCAGCTCGCGGCTGGAGTGCTCGTCGAGGAGCCGCTGCACGTCGGGCTGGGGAGGTGTCTGCAGTGCGGTATCCATTAGAAGTAGCCCTCGCGCTTCTTGAGCTCCATGGAGCCCTCTTCGTCGTGGTCGATGAGACGGCCCTGGCGCTCGGACTGGCGGGCGTTGACCATCTCGTGGATGACGGCCTCCACCGTGGTGGCGGAGGATTCGATGGCGCCGCTCAGCGGGTAGCAGCCGAGCGTGCGGAAGCGAACCCGCCGCAGCGTGGGCTTCTCGCCTGGACGCAGGCGCATGCGCTCGTCGTCCACCATCAGCAGCGTGCCGTTGCGGTCGATGACGGGGCGCTCGGCGGCGAAGTAGAGCGGCACCACGGGAATCCGCTCGCGCAGCACGTAGTGCCACACGTCCAGCTCGGTCCAGTTGGAGAGGGGGAAGACGCGCATGCTCTCCCCGGCGTCCACGCGGCCGTTGTAGAGGTTCCACAACTCCGGCCGCTGCCGGCGCGGGTCCCACTGGCCGTGCCTGTCGCGGAAGGAGAACACGCGCTCCTTCGCGCGGGACTTCTCCTCGTCGCGGCGCGCGCCGCCGAAGGCCGCGTCGAAGCCGTGCTGCGCCAGCGCCTCCAGCAGCGCCTGCGTCTTCATGGCGTGGGTGTACTTCTGGCTGCCGTGGTCGAAGGGGTTGATGCCCTCGGCGAGCGCGCGGCGGTTCTGGTGCACCAGCAGCTTCAGCCCGTGCCGCGCCACGAAGGCGTCGCGGAAGGTGTACATGTCCCGGAACTTCCAGGTGGTGTCCACGTGGAGGAGCGGGAAGGGCAGGGGCGCGGGGTGGAAGGCCTTGCGCGCCAGGTGCAGCAGCACCTGCGAGTCCTTGCCGATGCTGTAGAGCATCACCGGGTTGGCGAACTCGGCCACCGTTTCTCGCAGGATGTGGATGCTCTCGGCTTCCAGCTCCGCCAGGTGCGTGGTCCTCGCCAGCGTGTTCTCACTCATGGCCACCCTCCGCCTTCAGGGGCACGGCGTGCCCATTCATCGTTGAACCGCGTGCCACCAGCGACGGCAGTTGGGAGCGCAGCGCCACCACCTCGCCCACCACGAGCAGCGCCGGGGAGCCGATGGCCGCCCGTCGCGCCTCGAGTGCGATGTTGCCCAGCGTGGCCTCCACCACCCGCTGGTGCTCCCACGTGCCCGCCTCCACGATGGCGGCGGGCGTCGCAGCGGCGCGGCCCGCTGTCACCAGTGCGCGCACCGTCTCCTCCAGTCGGTCTCCGGCCATGAAGAGCACCAACGTCTGGGCCCGCGCGAGGAAGTCCCAGTCCGGCGCGCCGCCCGCGCGGTGCGCGGTGGCGAACGTCACCTCGCCGGACACGCCCCGGTGGGTGACGGGGATGGCCGCCGAGGCCGTCGCGGCGATGCCCGCGGACAGGCCGGGCACCACCTCGTAGGGAATGCCGGCCTCCTCCAGCGCGAGCGCTTCTTCCGCGCCGCGCCCGAAGACGAACGGGTCTCCGCCCTTGAGGCGCACCACCTGACGGCCCAGCCGGGCCTGGGCGATGAGCACGGAGTGGATGTCCTCCTGCCGCACGGACTCGCCGCCGCCCTCCTTGCCCACGTAGATGAGGCGGGCGTGGGGGCGCGCGTGCTCCAGCACGGCGGGGTGCACGAGCCTGTCGTGCACCACGGTGTCCGCTTCTCTCAGCAACCGTGCCGCGCGCAGCGTGAGCAGCTCCGGGTCTCCCGGGCCTGCTCCCACCAGGTACACGCGTCCCTGAACCTGCTCTCTCATGTCGCTTCTCCCGATGACTTCAAGGTCTTCAGCGCCGCGCGGAGCTGGACTCCCGCGGCCTTTCGCTCGCCTCGTGCCAGCAGCGCGCCGACGTCTCCCTCCACCAGCCCCTTCAAGAGCCGCTGGCGCTCCACGCCCGCGGGCAGGCGGCGGCGCAGCCATCCGCTGAGCCGCGCCAGCCACACGTGGTGCGGTGCCACCCGCGCCGTCAGCTCACGGCGCAGCACCCGGGCCACGGCGGGCGCCTGGCCGGCGGTGGAGATGGCCACGGTGATGGGGCCTCGGCGTCCGACGGAGGGCAGCGTGAAGTCGCACAGCTCCGGCACGTCCGCCGTGTTCACCCAGATGCCGAGCGCACGCGCCTCCTGTGCCACGCGAGGGCCCACGCTCGCGTCGTCCGCGGCGGCGAGGACGAGGTCATGCCCGCGCACGTCGCCGGAGGCATAGGGGCGGGCGAGCCATTCGATGCGGCCCTCGGTGGCCAGGGTGCGCAGGGTGGCGGTGGCCTCGGGGGCGACGACGCGCAGCCGGGCACCGGCCTCGAGCGCGGCGAGGGCACGGCCCTCGGCGATGGTGCCGCCTCCCACGAGGAGGACGCGGCGTCCCTCCAGGCGGAGGCAGACGGGGTAGTCGACGGGGTGGCTCATGCGGCGTCCCTCCAGGCGGAGGCAGATGGGCTGGTCGGAAAGGGGCTCATGGCGTGCTCAGCGGACCGGGTGCAGGCCGCACTCGCTGTGCTCGCGCGCTTCCCACCACCAGCGGCCGGCGCGCTCGTCCTCGTACGGCTTCACCGCGCGGGTGCAGGGCGCGCAGCCGATGGACGGGTAGCCGCGGTCATGGAGCGCGTTGTAGGGGACGGCGTTCGCCTTCACGTAGGCCCACACCTCCTGGCGGGTCCAGGAGGCCAGCGGGTTGAGCTTGAGGAGGCCGCCGTGCTCGGCGTCGACCTCGGCGATTTCCACGGCGGTGCGGGTGATGGACTGCTCGCGGCGCAGGCCCGTCAGCCACGCCTCGCGGCCGGCGAGGGCGCGGCGCAGCGGCTCCACCTTGCGGATGGCGCAGCACTCCTTGCGCGCCTCCAGGTTCTTGCGGAAGGAGAAGTAGCCCAGCGTGGACTCCAGCGCCTCCACGCGCGTGCGCTCGGGGAAGAAGGTCTCCACCGTGACGCCGTAGCGGTTGCGCGTCACCTCGATGAGCTCGTACGTCTCCGGGGGCAGGCGACCGGTGTCGAGCGTGAAGACGCGGAGGCTCGGTGCGTGCTGGCGGGCCAGGTCGATGAGGACCATGTCCTCCACGCCGAAGCTGGAGGCGAGGGCCGCGCGCGCGCCGAACCGCCGCTCCACCCAGGCGAGCACCTCCTCCACGGGCGCGTCCTTCAGGGCGCGCGCCTCATCGAGCGGTGCAGGGGTGGAGACAGCGAGGGCGGTGGCGGACAGCGGGGGCGGCATGGAGGACTCCGAGGGTGGAAACGAAAACGGCCCGCGCCTCTTTCGAGGGCGGGCCGCGCGAGCAGGGAAGGACGAGAAGGGACTGCTAGCCACTCCTCGCTGCTCGGCACCCGCCGGGAGGCGGACACACGGGACACGCACACGCCAGACAGCACGCGCCGCACTCGCTCCCGGCGCACGACGCTCCGCTCGCGCCGGTCAGCGCGAGGGACTTCGGAGCGGTGCGGGAAGCGGAGGAGGAGGACATGTGGCGCGGGTGCGGCGGTGGGAGAGCAGGAGTCTGGAAAGCGAGCGGCCCGGCTCCTTCGAGAGGAGGCCGGGCCGGGAGGAAACGCGTGGACTCAGAAGAGGTCCGGTGCGCGCGTCAACAGCCCAGGCCCGACAGGGCACAACAGGCACACGACCGACAGCAGCGGCAGCGGAACAGCGCGGCAGTCGGGGTGAAGGGCGTCAACCGGGGCATCCAACGTAGCGGAGGAGTTTCCAAAGTAACGGCGGACAGGGGCCGGCGTCAACCTGTCCTGGAATCCCGGGGTGGGCGTGTCACGCACTACACGTCGCCCCAGAGGTAGGCGAGCTCCAGCTCGGCGGCCTCGAAGGGCTCTGCGCGAACGAGTGCCGCGCCGGAGTACGTGCCGAGCAGGGAGTAATCCGCGCCCTCCAGCCGGAACACCTCCAGCGTGCGCGCCTCGGGGTCCATCAGCCAGACGTGCCGCACGCCCTCGCGCGCGTACACGGGCAGCTTCACCTTGCGGTCCAGGGCCTTCGTGGAAGGAGAGAGCACCTCACAGACCCAGTCCGGCGCGAGCGTATAGGCCGCGGTTCTCGGAGGCCTGGGCATCCGTTCGCGGCGCCAGCCAACCAGGTCGGGGACGAGCACGTCCTCTCCCAGATGCAACTCCTGCTCGACGAGGAGAATCCATCCTCCCGGCCCATTCCTTCCCCGGTCGAACGGGCCTCCCAGCTCGATTTCCAGCCGTGACGCCGCAACCGAATGTGGCCCGGACGGACGGGGGCTGGCGTGCAGCACTCCACCGATGAGCTCTCCGACCACGTTGTCGGGGAGCGCCTCCAGGTCCGCATACGTGGCCGGTTTCCGTTCCATCGCTGCCCCATATTCCCCGCCGCCCGTCTCCAATTCCATGGGGCGGGCATAACAGCCGGGTCTGACGTGCCAGGGTGGCGCGCCTTCGTCCTCCCCAAGAGGTTGTCCCCAGCGCCGACGTCATGCAAGCCCGTGGGGCGTGATGTGCAAGAACCCGGTTGAGGTGACGTCATCCGGCTACAACGTCGTTGAACCGAAGACAGGCGTCGCGGGAGCGAGTCATGGGTGGAAAGGACAAGAAGCCAGCGCTCGGAGGACTCGCCGCGGCCCTCCAGAAGGCGGGCCTCGCCACGAAGGAACAGACTGAGCGCATCGAAGCCGAGAAGCGGGCGGGTGCCCTGGCGGCCTACCGCGCTTCACCAGTCCTTGGCGAAACCTCCGCCGGAGTCACAGGCAGCTACCGGGAGCAGCTGGCCTCGGTCAACGCGTGGTTCGCCGAGCAGCTCCAGCGTGAGCCGGCCCTCTCCGCGCGGATGACGGGCGAGCGGACCCAGGCCGTGGCCCTCGAAGGTTCACCGGCGACACGGGCGCAGGTGAGCGCCGCTGAACAGGCCCTGGGCTTCACGCTCCCTCCATCCTTCGAGGCCTTTCTTCTCGAGGTGGGCTCGGTCTCCTTTCTCGGCCCATGGCGTGACGGTACGACCCCCGTGGAGCGGTTGGTGGCCGCGAGCGCCTCGCTCGACGCCGATGTCGCCTTGACCGCCGAGCGCTTCGTCCAGGCCGCGAAGTGTGAAGGCGTGACGCTGGACCCGAACGCACCCCGGCGGCTGCTGCACGTGTGCGACGACAGAAACGGGGAAGCGGTCTTCATCCTCTGCTCGCAGCGTTCCGCTTCCGGTGAAGCCCCCGTGTTCATGCGCTTCCACGATGAGCCGGACGCGCTGTACGACGCGTCCGTCGACTTCCGGCAGTGGTTCGGCGCGCGCCTCGCGCGTCTCCAGGACGAGCTCCAGCAGTGGCTCGCCCGGGGCGCACCACGCTGAACCGGAGCGCGCTGTCAGAACTCCACCTACGGCGAGCCCGCCTCGACCAGCGCCGCGAGCTTCGCGAGAGACATCTGCCAGCCAAGCTCGTTGTCGGCGGGGGGCACGCCGCTCGGGAGCCCCTCGTGCACGGCGTGGATATCGGTGCCGCCGTCCGCATCGGTGAGTGAGTAGGTAATCGTCATCTCGCCGCGCATCGACGGGTCGTCCGTCTCGAACTCGACCACCTGGACCACCTGCTCATCCGGCACGAGCCTCACGAAGCGGCCATGGTGCGTGTCGGTGTGCGCGGTCGTCTTGCCGGTCCCTGTCGGCGCGTCATACGAGAGCGAGATTCGGAACGTGCCGCCCTCACGGGGGTCGAACGCATGCACGTGGCTGGTCATGCCGTCCGGCACCATCCACGTCTGCACCGCGCGTGCATCAAGAAGCGCGCGATAGACACTCGCGCGAGGCGCATTCACATGGCGGCTGATGCGGGTCGTGCTCATGCCTGAACCCTACCAGGGCGAAATGACCGCCACCGACTACGTTTCGCCCCAGACAAAAGCCAGTTCCAACTCGATTACCTCGAAGGGCTCGGCGCGAACGTGGACCCCGCCGGAGTGCGTGGCGAGCAGCGAGTAGTCCGCTCCCTCCAGCCTGAACACCTCCAGCACGCGGGCACGCGGGTCCACCAGCCAGACGTGCCGCACACCCTCGCGCGCGTAGATGGGCAGCTTCTCCTGACGGTCCAGCGCCTTCGTGGAGGGGGAGAGCACCTCGCAGACCCAGTCCGGCACCACCGTGAATGCGACCACCTCTCGCGCGTTCGGCATCCGCTCGCGGTGCCACCCTGCCACATCGGGGACCAGCACGTCCTCGCCCAGGTGCAGCTCGGGTTCGCCCATGATGACCCAGCCACCGGGACCGCCATTGCCCTTGACGAATGGCGGCCCCAGCTCGGACCCCAGATTGAAGGCCGCGATCCCGTGCGCCCCTGCTGGCCTGGGGCTGGCGTGCAGCACTCCGCCAATCAGCTCCCCGACCACGTTGTCGGGAAGTGCCACCAGGTCCGCGTACGTGGCCTGTTTCCGTTCCATGACCGCCCCATGTTCCCCGCCGCCCACTTCCAGTTCCATGGGGACGGCATATCAACCGGGTCTGACGTGCCAGGGTGGCACGGTTGTTACCACCCTGGAAGGTTGTCCCCGGTCGCGGCGGGAAGCAACCCCTCAGCCCGCCTGGGTGCCATCCGCCGGTAGCCGGCGGGCCCCTTCCACCAGCCGCAGCGCCGAGCCCGGAGCATCCAGCAGCGCGGGCGCATCCACACGGAGCGCCGAGCGGTCCAGGTCCGCCAGCCGCGGCCGGCCCAGCAGCGCCAGTGTCTTGTCGATTTCCTTCGACAGGATGTCCAGCGCCAGCTCCACGCCGGCCTGTCCATTGGCGGCCAGTCCATACAGGAACGGCCGGCCAATCATGCAGGCCCGCGCCCCCATGGCAATCGCCTTCACCACGTCCGAGCCCCGGCGGATGCCGCCATCGAGGATGACCTCGCTGCGTCCCTCCACCGCGTCCACCACCTCCGGCAGCACGTCCACGGCGCCGGGGAGGAAGTCGAGCTGTCTGCCTCCATGGTTGGAGACGATGAGCGCCTCCACGCCCAGTTCCACCGCGCGCCGCGCGTCCTCGGCGCAGGAGATGCCCTTGAGCACCAGCGGCCCCTTCCAGACCGAGCGCAGCCACTCCACGTCCTTCCACGTCACGGACGCGTCGAACTGGCTGTTGGTGAACTGCGCCACGGAGACCGCGTCCGTGCGCTTGAGCTCCGGCACGTCCACGAAGTTGCCGAACGTCGCGCGAGGGCTCGAGGACATCCGGAGCACCCACCCCAGGTGCCGGAAAACGTCCAGCAGGTTGGTGAAGGTGATGCGCGGAGGAATGGTGAAGCCGTTGCGCTTGTCATTCTCCCGGTTGCCCATGGCCGGCACGTCCACCGTGAGGCACAGCGCGCGGTAGCCCGCCGCCTTCGCCCGCTCCACCAGCGAGCGCGTGACGCCGCGGTCCCTCCACACGTAGAGCTGGAACCACAGCGGCGAGGGCGCCGCGGCGGCCACCTCTTCAATGGTGCCGATGGACATGGTGCTCAGCGTGAACAGGGCCCCACGGCTCGCCGCGCCCTTCGCGGCCAGCTCCTCGCCCCGGGGTGCGAGCAGTCCCGCCAGTCCCGTCGGGCCCAGGATGAGCGGCGTCGCCAGCTTCTCGCCGAGCACCGTGGTGGAGCGGTCCACCACGCTCACGTCCACCAGAGAGCGTGCCCGGAAGAGGTAGCGGTCGAAGCCGCGCCGGTTGGCGCCCACCGTGAAGCCGTCCTCGGCAGCGCCCTCCACGTAGTCGAACACGGCCTTGGGGAGCCGCTTGCGCGCGCGCTGACGGAGGTCCTCGATGTTGACGATCACGATGCGTGCTCCAGCAGGGAGGGAAGTCCCGGAGTGCGGCGGCCCGGCCCCTGGCCCGCGCGAGGATAGCAGTCCCGCCGGGCGTGGCGCCGGGCCCCTCCAGAAGTTGGGCTCATACGCCGTCGCGCTCCAGGTCGGCCAGGAGTCCGGCCAGCGTCTGTGCCAGCGCGCGGACGTAGGGTGCGCGCATCAGGGCGTAGTGGTCGCCCGGCACTTCGTGGACCGTGGGCGGCTCGGTGAGCCAGGGCCCCCAGCCCAGGTCCGCGGGGAGTGCGTGTCCCTCCAGGGCCGTGGCGGCCTTGAAGAGCCAGGTGGGGCCCGTGTAGGTGCCGCTCGGGACGTAGGTCCGTTGCGCCTCGTTGAGCCGCAGGTGGACGTCCAGGAGGCGCTCGGCCGCGTCGGGTTCCAGCACAGGCGCGCTCGTGGGGGAGTGTCGGGCCTGCTTCAGCACGTAGGCCAGCGCGCTCCGGATGTCCAGGCGCCGCAGGTGCTCCACGTCCAGCGGCAGGGCCTGCCACGGCAGCCCGAGCACCCGGCCAAAGCCCACCAGGCGCGCGAGGGTGTCTGGCTCGGGGCGCGGCTGGCCCGTGGGCGCGGGGCTGTCGATGATGGCGAGCGCCTCCACGCGCTCGCCCAGGGCCTGGAGCAGGCGGGCCATCTCGTAGGCCACGAGTCCACCGAAGGACCAGCCTCCCAGGAGGTAGGGCCCCTGAGGCTGCACGGCACGGACCTGTGCGAGGTAGTCGCGGGCCAGTGCCTCGACGGAGGCGGCGGGAGGCTCGCCCCCGTCGAGGCCGGAGGCGAACAGGCCATGGATGGGCCTGCCACCGCCGAGCTGGCAAGCGAGCTCTGTGTAGGCCATCGCGCTGCCACCGCCGCCGTGGACGAGGAAGAGGGGCCGGCGCGTGGGCATGCCCGCGGCGAGCGGCATGAGGTTGGGCGTGGGGACGGCGAGAGCCTTGCGCGGCTCCGCCCACTTCGCCAGCCCCTCCACCGTGGGCGCCTGGAACAGGGCCGACAGTGGCGGCGTCATCCCCGTGCGCTCGCGCAGCCGGGCCATGAGTCGCACGGCGAGCAGCGAGTGGCCACCGAGGGCGAAGAAGTTGTCCGTGACGCCCACCTTCTCCACGCGGAGCACCTCGGCCCACAGCGCCGCCAGGGTCTGCTCCATGGGTGTACGCGGAGCGACGTAGCCGGCCCCACTGGTGGGGGCCTCCGGGGCGGGCAGGGCCTTGCGGTCCACCTTGCCGTTGGGCGTCAGCGGCAGCGCCTCCAGTGGCACGAAGGCGGAGGGCACCATGTGCTCGGGCAGCCGCTCGCGCAACCAGGCGCGCAGGCCGGTGACGTCCAGGGTGGGGACGACGTAGGCCACTAGGCGCTTGTCGCCGGGGACGTCCTCGCGAGCCAGCACCAGCGCGTCGCGCACCTCGGGGTGCTCGCGCAGCACGGTGGCGATTTCACCCGGCTCCACGCGGAAGCCGCGCACCTTCACCTGGAAGTCCGCGCGGCCGATGAACTCCACGCGCCCGTCCTCGCGCCAGCGCACCTTGTCCCCGCTGCGGTACATGCGTGCGCCCGGCACGGGCGAGTAGGGGTCCGGCAGGTAGCGCTCCGCCGTCAGCTCCGGCCGGTGCAGGTAGCCGCGCGTCACCTGCGCGCCGCCGATGAACAGCTCGCCGGGTACGCCCACGGGCACGGGCTGGAAGGCCGCGTCGAGCACGTACACTCGCGAGCAGTCCAGGGGACGGCCCAGCGGCACCGTGGCCGGAGCGGAGCCCGGGGCGGGCGTGTCCACCGGGCCGGCGAGCACGCCCACGGTGGTCTCCGTGGGGCCGTAGTGGTTGAACACCTCGCACTCGGGAGCCAGCGCGCGCACCTGCTCCATGAGGGCCCAGGTGGAGGACTCGCCGCCGAGCACCAGCTTCTTGCGAGGCAGCACGAGCCGGGGCTCGGTCGCCGTGAGCAGCGCGGACAGGTGAGAGGGGACGAGCTTCACGCAGTCCACCGCGTGGCGCTGGAAGTACTCGGCCACGCCCTCCGGGCTGCTGGCGCGCTCCTGGGTGAGCACGTGCAGCAGGCCGCCGGTGCAAAGCGCCGGGAAGAGCACGGTGTTGCCCAGGTCCGCCACGAAGGTGGACACCAGGGCGAAGCTCGCGCAGTCGGTGAGGCCCAGCCGCTCGGTGGCGGCGCGCACGTAGTGGACGAGCTGCCCGTGGGCCACGGCCACGCCCTTGGGCCGGCCGGTGCTGCCCGAGGTGAAGAGGACGTAGGCCAGGTGGTCCACGGACACCTCGCGAGGCGGCGCATCCCCCCGCCCGGCCGCGAGCAGCTCGGCCTGCGTGTCCAGCAACACCGGCCGGACGGAAGCCCCCGTGAAGGCGTCCGCATGGCGCGACTCCGTCACCACCACCGGGGCGGCGACTTCTTCCACCAGCGTCCGCAGGCGCAGGGGGGGCTGCGCCGGGTCCAGCGGGACGTAGGCGCCGCCCGCCTTCCAGACGCCCAGCAGCGCCACCACGGTGTCCACGGAGCGCTCCAGGCACAGTGCTACACACGTGTCGGACCCCACACCCAGCGAGCGCAGGTGCCAGGCGAGCTGGTTGGCCCGCCGGTCCAGCTCCCCGTAGGTGAGCACCTGTCCCTCGCAGGCCACCGCGGGCTTCGACGGGTGGCGCGTGGCCTGTGCCTCGATGAGCGCGTGGAGCGGGCCTTCTGCGACAGAGGGGGCCGGTGAGGCATTGAAGGCCTCCAGCACCTGGTGGCGCTCGGTGTCGCGCAGCAGGGACAGCTCCCCGACGCGACTTTCGGGCGAGGACACCGCGGCCTCCAGCAGGGTGGCGAGATGCTCCGCCATGCGGGAGATGGTCGACCGCTCGAACAGGTCCGTGCGGTAGGCCAGCGTGCCGGACAGTCCGTCCTGCGTCTGTGCCAGTGACAGCGTCAGGTCGAACTTGGTGCCCGGCAAATCGAGGTCCACCGCGTCCACTCTCAGGGGTGACGTGCTTCCCGGACCGCCGGCCACCTCGGGGGACGCCGTGGGCGTGTTCAGCAGGACGAGCATCACCTGGAACAGGGGGGAGTGGCTGAGGCTGCGCTGGGGTTGCAGCTCCTCGACGAGCTTCTCGAAGGGGACGTCCTGGTGCTCGTAGGCGCCGAGCGTGGTGGCGCGCACCTTCGCGAGCAGCTCGCGGAAGGTGGCACCTGCCTCCACCCGGGTACGGAGCACGAGCGTGTTGACGAAGAAGCCGATGAGCCCTTCCGTCTCCGCGCGGGTGCGGCCGGCGATGGGGGAGCCGACGGAGATGTCGTCCTGGCCGGAGTAGCGCGACAGCAGCACCTGCCACACGGCGAGCAGGGCCATGAAGGGCGTGGTGCCTTCCTGCTGGCACAGCGCCACTAGCCGTTCGGTCAGCTCACGCGACAGGTGGACGGGGAGCCAGGCTCCGCGCGAGGACTGGACTGGAGGACGCGGCCTGTCGGTGGGCAGCTCCAGCACGGGGGCCGCGCCGGAGAGCTGCGCGCGCCAGTAGCCCAGCTGACGCTCCAGCGCCTCGCCTCGCAGCCACGAGCGCTGCCAGGCGGCGAAGTCCGCGTACTGCACCGGCATGGCAGGCAGGCGGGCCTTCTGGCCCGTGGCGTTCGCCGCGTAGAGCTCCGTCAGCTCGCGCACCATGACGCCCATGGACCAGCCGTCGGAGACGATGTGGTGCATCGTCCCGATGAGCAGGTGGTCCTGTGTGTCCAGGCGCAGGAGCAGGGCGCGCAGGAGGGGACCGCGCGCCAGGTCGAAGGGCCGCTGCGTCTCGAGCCGCGTCTGTCGCCGGGCTTCGGCCTCGCGCTCGTCGGCGGGCAGCGCGCTCAGGTCCACCACGGGCAGCGGGAATCGCGGGTGGGGGTGGATGACCTGGATGGGCTGGCCGTCGTGCAGGCTGAAGATGGTGCGCAGTGATTCGTGCCGCTCGACGAGCGAGGTGAAGGACTTCCCCAGCGCGGCCACGTCCAGCGGACCGCGCAGCCGCAGCACGGTGGGCATGTTGTAGGCGGCGTTGCCGGGCTCGAGCTGGTCGATGACCCACAGGCGCTGCTGCGCGAAGGACAGCGGCAGCAGGCCCGTGCGGGGCATGGCCACCAGGGGGGGCGCCTGGACGGCGTGCGAGTGGACGGCCGCGTCGATGCGCGCGGCGAGCGCGGCGACGGTGGGCGCCTCGAAGAGGGCGCGCAGGGGCAGCTCCACGTCGAAGACGGCGCGGATGCGGGAGATGACCTGCGTGGCCAGCAGGGAGTGGCCACCACGCTCGAAGAAGTTGTCGTGGATTCCCACGCGCTGCACGCGCAGGACCTGGGCGAAGACCTCGGCCAGTCGCTGCTCGATAGGCGCCCTTGGCGCCAGGTAGGTCTCGTCCGCCGAGCTGCTGACCGAGTCCGGAGCAGGAAGGGCCTTGCGGTCCACCTTGGCGTTGGAGGTGAGGGGCAGGGAGTCCAGCCGCACGAGGGCGGAGGGCACCATGTACTCGGGCAGCCGCTGCTTGAGGGCGGCGCGCAGGGCGGCCACGTCGAGGGACTCGGGAGCGGCGACGTAGCCGACGAGGCGCTTGTCACCGGGCACGTCCTCACGCACCAGGGCCACGGCCTGCGCCACGTCGGGGAAGGCGAGCAGGGCCGCTTCGACTTCGGCGAGCTCGATGCGGTAGCCGCGCACCTTCACCTGCGCATCGGCGCGGCCGAGGAACTCCAGCACGCCATCCCTCCGCCGACGAGCCAGGTCGCCCGTGCGGTAGAGGCGGGCACCCGGAACACCCGAGAAGGCGTCGGGGACGAAGCGCTCGGCGGTGAGGGCGGGCTGCTCGACGTAGCCCCGGGCCACGCCGTCGCCGCCGATGAACAGCTCACCCACGACTCCAGTGGGCACCGGCTGGCCGTGCGCATCCAGCACGTACACCTGCGTATTGCCGATGGGACGGCCAATGGGCACGGAGGCACCCACGTGCTCGACATCCGTCATGCGGTGGGTGGAGGCGAAGAGTGTGGTTTCCGTGGGGCCGTAGCAGGCCGTGACGGGGATGCGCAGCTCTTCCAACACGCGGCGGACATGCGGCGCGCTGACCACGTCCCCCCCGGTGAGCAACTGCTTCACGTTTCGCAGTGCCGGGAAGTTGTTGTCCACCACCTGGGTGAAGAGGCCGGCGGTGAGGTGCAGCGTGGTGACGCCGTGCTTCACCAGCACCGACTCCAATTCTTTCAGGTCGGAGGGCGAGTGGGGCGGGAAGACGACGAGCCGCGCGCCATGAAGCAGCGGCCCCCACAGCTCCAGGGTGGACGCATCGAAGGACACGGGCGCGATGAGGAGGAACGTCTCCTCCGGGCCCAGGTGCGCGTAGTCATTGCCGAAGATGGTGCGAAGCACGGCGGACTGCGGAGTGCCGACGCCTTTGGGCCGGCCTGTGGAGCCAGAGGTGAAGTCGATGTACGCGAGGCTCTGGGGCAGCGCGGCCATCGGAGGCGCCGAAGTTGGCTGCGCCTCCAGTGACACGTCTTCCAGCACCACGGTGGACAGGCCATCCGTCGGGAGCTTCGCCAGCAGCGCAGGCGTGGTGATGAGCACCCGCGGGCATGCGTCCTCCACCATGGCTACGAGGCGCTCGCGCGGATACGCCGGGTCGAGCGGGACGTAGGCGCCGCCGGCCTTGAGGATGGCGAGGAGGGAGACAATCAGCTCCAGCGAGCGCTCCAGGGCAATGGCCACGCGCGAATCGGTCGACACGCCCAGCCCGCGCAGATGCCAGGCGAGCTGATTCGCACGCACGTCGAGCTGCCGGTAGGTGAGCTTCTCCTCACCGAACTCGACGGCGACCTTGTCCGCGTACCGGGCCACGACCTGCGAGAAGACCTCGGGCAGGGTGGAGGCGCGCGGGTACTCGGTGGCGGTGGCATTCCACTCCACCAGCACCTGCCGGCGCTCGGCCTCGGACAGCATGGTCAGGGACGCCAGGGACGACTTCGGCTTCGAGACGAGGGCCTCGACCAGCAGGCGGAAGTGCTCCGCCATGCGCTGTACCGTGCCAGCCTCGAACAGGTCGGCGTTGTAGCCAAGGGAGCCCCGGAAGCCGTCGGAGGTCTCGCCCAGGTTCAGCTCCAGCTCGAACCGGATCGAGGGGTTGTCCAGCTCCACCGGGCGCAGCGTCAGCCCGTTCGCGCCGACCGAGGGCATGGACGCGTTCTGCAAGGCGAAGAACACCTGGAAGAGCGGACTGCGGCTCAGGTCTCGCGTGGGCTGCAGCTCCGCGACGAGTCGTTCGAAGGGCACGTCCTGGCGGGCGTACGCGCCCAGTGCCGTCTCCCGTATCTGACGCAGCAGGTGGAGGAACGAGGCGCTCGGGTCCACCTGGGCGCGCAGCACCAAGGTGTTGACGAAGAAGCCGATGAGGCCCTCCGTCGTCCCTTGCTGGCGCCCGGCGATGGGCGAGCCGACGGTGATGTCCTGCTGGCCCGAGTAGCGCGACAGCAACACCTGGAAGGCGGCGAGCAACGCCATGAAGGGTGTGGCGCCCTCCTGGAGGCACAGCGCCTCCAGGGCCTCGGACGCGGCTTTCGACAGCGCCACGGGTACGTGCGCGCCGCGAAAAGTCTGCACGGGAGGACGGGGCTTGTCGGTGGGCAGCTCCAGCGTCGAGAGGCCGGAGAGCTGCTTGCGCCACCAGCCGAGCTGCTCGTCGAGCACCGCGCCCTGAAGCCAGTTGCGCTGCCAGACGGCGTAGTCCGCGTACTGGAGCAGCAGCGGCGGCAGCGGTGAGGGCCGGCCTTGCGAGAAGGCGTCGTAGAGTGCGGCGACTTCACGCACCAGCACGCCCATGGACCAACCGTCCGAGACGATGTGGTGCATGTTCAGCGCGAGCACGTGGTCCGTGGGCCCCAGCTTCAGCAGTCGGGCGCGCAGCAGCGGGCCGGTGGAGAGGTTGAAGGGCGTCAGCAGCTCCTCGCGCAGGCGGCGCTCCAGCTCGGCGCGCGCGGCGGAAGGCTCCAGTCCACTGAGGTCCGTCACTTCCAGGGACAGTTGACCCTGGGGCGAGATGAGCTGACGGGGCTGGCCCTCCTGCTGGGTGAAGGTGGTGCGCAGGGCCTCATGCCGGTGCACCAGGGCCTCGAAGCCTCGGCGCAGGGACTCCACGTCCAGCGGCCCGTCCATGCGCACGAAGGTGGGCATGTTGTAGGAGGCGCTGCCGGGCTGGAGCTGGTCGATGAACCACAGGCGTTGCTGGGCGAAGGAGAGAGGCATCGGCCCCGTGCGGGGCACGGGGACGATGGCGGGCGCCAGGCTGCCGGGCGTGGATTGCCGGGCGGACTCGATGCGCGAGGCGAGGGCGGCCACGGTGGGCGCCTCGAAGAGGGCACGCAGCGGCAGTTCCACTTCGAACGCCGAGCGGATGCGCGAGATGACCTGCGTGGCCATCAGGGAGTGGCCGCCCAGCTCGAAGAAGTTGCCGGTGACGCTCACCCTCGACAGCCGAAGGACGCCCGCGAACAGCTCCGCCAGCTTCTCCTCGGTGGGAGTGCATGGGGCGACGAAGTCCTGGGTGGAAGTCAGCGCGGCATCCGGAGGGGGAAGGGCCTTGCGGTCGACCTTGGCGTTGGAGGTGAGGGGCAGGGTGTCCAGCCGCACGAGGACGGAAGGCACCATGTACTCGGGCAGCCGCTGCTTGAGGGCGGCGCGCAGGGCGGCCATGTCGAGGGACGCGGGAGCGGCGACGTAGCCAACGAGGCGCTTGTCGCCGGGCACGTCGTCGCTCACCAGGGCCACGGCCTGACCGACGTCGGGGAAGGCGCGCAGGGCGGCTTCGACTTCGGCCAGCTCGATGCGGTAGCCGCGCACCTTCACCTGGGCATCGGCGCGACCGAGGAACTCCAGCACGCCGTCACCCCGCCAACGGGCGAGGTCGCCCGTGCGGTAGAGGCGGGCGCCAGGGATGCCGGAGAAGGAGTCTGGGACGAAGCGCTCGGCGGTGAGCGCGGGCTGGCCAACATAACCCCGGGCCACGCCGTCGCCGCCGATGAACAGCTCACCGACGGCGCCGACGGGCACGGGCTGTCCGGACGCGTCGAGCAGGTACACCTGCGTATTGCCGATGGGACGGCCAATGGGCACGGAGGTGCCCACCTGGGCCACATCCGTCATGCGGTGGCACGAGGCGAAGAGCGTGGACTCGGTGGGGCCGTAGCAGGCCGTCACCGGAATGAACATTCCTTCCAGCACGCGCCGGACGTGAGACGCGCTCACCACGTCACCTCCGGTGAGCAATTGCTTCACGTGGCGAAGGGCGGAGGGCTGGTTGTCCACCACCTGGGTGAAGAGGCCGGCGGTGAGGTGCAGCGTCGTGACGCCGTGCTTCACCAGCACCGACTCCAGCTCCTTCAAGTCGGAGGGCGAGCGCGGCGGGAAGACGACGAGCCGCGCGCCATGAAGCAGCGAACCCCACAGCTCCAGGGTGGAGGCGTCGAAGGAAACGGGCGCGATGAGGAGGAACGTCTCATCCGGACCCAGGTGCGCGTAGTCGTTGCCGAAGACGGTGCGGAGCACGGCGGCCTGAGGAGTACCGACGCCCTTGGGCCGGCCGGTGGAGCCGGAGGTGAAGTCGATATACGCGAGGCTCTGGGGCAGCGCGGCCATTGGCGGCGCCGAAGTCGGCTGCGCCTCCAGTGACACGTCCTCCAGCACCACGGTGGACAGGCCTTCCGTGGGCAGCTTCGCGAGCACCTCTCGCGAAGTGATGAGCACGGTGGGACGCGCGTCCTCCACCATGGCGGCGAGGCGCTCACGCGGGTAGCTCGGGTCCAGCGGGACGTAGGCGCCGCCGGCCTTGAGGATGGCGACGAGGGAGACAATCAGCTCCAGCGAGCGGTCCAGGGCAATGGCCACGCGCGCGTCGGTGGACACACCCAGCCCGCGCAGGTGCCAGGCGAGCGGGTTCGCCCGTTCATCCAATTGCCGATACGTGAGGCGCGAGTCACCGAACTCGACGGCGACCTTGTCCGGGAAGCGAGCCACCACCTGCGAAAAGACCTCGGGCAGGGTGGAGCCGCGCGGGTACTCGGAGGCGGTGGCATTCCACTCCACCAGCACCTGTCGCTGCTCCGCCTCGGACATCATGGACACGGACGCGAGGGGCGCCTCGGGCCGGGCAACGAGCGCTTCCACGAGCAGGCGGAAGTGCTCCGCCATTCGCTGTGCCGTGCCGGCCTCGAACAGGCCCGTGTTGTAGCTCAGCACGCCTTCGTAGCCCTGCTCCGACTGTGCGAGGTTGAGCTCCAGCTCGAACCGCTGGGTGGGGTTGTCCAGCTCCACCGGCCGCAGGCCCAGCGAGGACTTCCGCGGCGCCGGCCGGTTCGCGTTCTGCAGGGCGAAGAGGACCTGGAAGAGCGCGGGGCGGCTGAGGTCCCGCTCCAGCCGCAGCTCCTCCACCAGCTTCTCGAAGGGCACGTCCTGGTGGGCATAGCTGCCCAGCGTCGTCTCCCTCACCTGGGCCAGCAGCGTCCGGAAGGAGGTGCGCGCATTCACGCGGCTGCGCAGCACCAACGTGTTGACGAAGAAGCCGATGAGCCCCTCGGTCTCCGCGTACCGGCGGCCCGCGATGGGCGAGCCCACCAACACGTCCTCCTGGCCGGAGTAGCGAGACAGCAACACCTGGAAGGCCGCGAGCAGGACCATGAAGGGCGTGGCCCCCTCCCGCTGCGCCAGGGCCGCCAGCGACGTGCCGAGCTCCCGCGACAGCCGCACCGGCACCGTGCCGCCCTGGTTCGATAGCACCGCGGGCCGGGGCTTGTCCGTGGGCAGCTCCAGGTGCGAGGGCGCTCCGGACAGGTGCTGCTTCCACCAGCCCAGCTGCGCCTCCAACGTCTCGCCGCTCAGCCACTGGCGCTGCCAGACGGCGTAATCCGCGTACTGCACCGGTAGCGCTGGCAACGAGGGCGGTCGGCCCTGGGAGAATGCCGAGTACAGCGCTTCCATGTCGCGCACGAGCACGCCCATGGACCAGCCATCGGAGACGATGTGGTGCATCACCAGCACCAGCACGTGCTGCTCGGGCGCCAGCCGCAGCAGCGTGGCGCGCAGCAGCGGGCCGGCGCCGAGCGAGAAGGGAATCGCAGCCTCCAGCATGGCGCGGCGGCGGGCCTCTTCCCAGCGCTCGCCCTCGGGCAGGTCGGACAGACTCTCCACCGTGAGCGAGAACTCCGAGGGCGGGTGGATGACCTGGGTGGGCTGGCCCTCGTGAGAGGCGAAGGTGGTGCGCAGGGCCTCATGGCGCTCGACGAGGGCGGAGAAGGCCCGCTGGAGCGCGTCCACGTGGAGGGCGCCCTCGATGCGCAGGAGGACGGGGATGTTGTAGGCGGCGCTGCCGGGCTCGAGCTGGTCGATGAACCACAGGCGCTGCTGGGCGAAGGACAGCGGCAGCGCACCATCACGCGGCACGGGCACGGGAGGCGGGGCCTCGGGTGCCGCGCCGTCGCGCCGCGCGGCCTCGACGCGCAGCGCGAGCGCTTCGAGCGTGGGGGCCTCGAACAGCGCGCGCAGGGGCAGCTCCACGCCCATGGACGCACGCAGCTGGGACACGAGCTTTGTGGCGAGCAGCGAGTGGCCGCCCAGCTCGAAGAAGTCGTCGGTGGCGCCGACCTGGGCGCGGCCCAGGACCTCTGCCCAGAGCGTGGCCAGGTGCTGCTCCGTCTCCGTGCGGGGCGCGACGTACTCGCGCTGCTCGGACACGAGAGACTCCGGAGCCGGCAGGGCGCGCCGGTCCACCTTGCCGTTGGGCGTCAGCGGCAGTGCGTCCATCGGCACCAGCACCGAGGGCACCATGTACTCGGGGAGCTTCGTGCGCAGGTGCTCCTTGAGCGTCTGGACCTCCACGCCCGGCGCCACGACGTAGGCCACCAGCCGCTTGTCACCGGCCGTGTCCTCCCGCACCACTGCCACGGCTTCCCTCACCCGCGGGTGCTGCGTCAGGGCGGCTTCCACCTCGCCCGGCTCGATGCGGAAGCCGCGCAGCTTCACCTGGCCGTCCTTTCGGCCGAGGAATTCGAGCGTCCCCTCCGCGAGCCAGCGCACTCCGTCGCCCGTGCGGTACAGGCGCTCCCCATCCGCGAAGGGATGGGGGACGAAGCGCTCGGCCGTCAGCTCCGGCCGGCCGACGTAGCCGAGGGCCAGGCCGTCTCCGCCTACGTACAGCTCGCCGGGCACGCCCACGGGGACGGGCTGCATCGCTTCATCCAGCACATACGCCGTCGTATTGCGGATGGGGCGGCCAATGGACACCGAGCGGGCGCCCACCTGCTCCACCCGCTCCATCCGGTGGCAGGTGGAGAACGTGGTGTTCTCCGTCGGGCCGTAGCCGTTGACCAGCGTCCCACCTGCGGCGAGCCGCTCGCGAACGCGCCCCACGGGAAGGACATCACCTCCGGCCAGCACTTGCGTCACCTGGGCCAGCGACTCCGGCTGCCGGGCTTGCATCTGCTCGAAGAGGGCCGCCGTGAGCCACAGAGAGGTGATGCCGGAGGCCACCAGCGTGCGGCCCAGCTCCTCCAGCGACGGTGCGCCCGCCGGGTACACCACCAGCTTCGCGCCGTGCAGCAGCGCGCCCCACAACTCCAACGTAGAGGCATCGAAGGAGCTGGGCGCGAGCTGCAGCCACACCTCCTCCGGTCCGAAGCGCGCGAAGTCTGTCTCCAGCACGAGGCGCGACACCGCCCGGTGCGGTACGCCCACGCCCTTCGGCCTGCCCGTGCTGCCCGAGGTGAACATCACGTACGCAAGGTGGCCGCCGCCGACCCGGGCCGGCGGATTGCTCTCCGGCTGGCGCGCGAGCTCGCTCCGCCCGGCGTCGACGAGCACCACCGGCTCTCCGTCCTCCGCTACGGCTCCGGCCAGCTTCTCCTGGGCTACGAGCACCGTGACGCCGGCCTCGCGCTTCATCCACTGCAAGCGCTCTCGCGGGTAGCTGGCGTCCAGGGGGACGTAGGCGCCACCGGCCTTGAGGATGCCCAGGATGCTGACCACCAGCTCCAGCGAGCGCTCCATGCACAAGCCCACCCGCGCCTCGGGGCCGACTCCCATGGCGCCCAGGTGGTGCGCCAGTTGGTTGGCGCGGCGGTTCAGCGCGTCATACGTCAACGGCTGACCCGCGTACTCCACCGCCACCGCGTGCGGCGTCTTCAGCGCCTGGGCCTCGAACACCTCCTGCAGCGACGCCTCGCGCGGGTACTTCGCGGCCGTCCCGCTCCACCGCTCCACCAGCCGCCGCCGCTCCTCCTCGCCCATGAGCGGCAGCTCGCGCAGTTGCTTCCCGGGCTCGGCGACAGCGGCCTCCAGCAGGACCCTCACGTGCTCCAACAGCCGCCCGGCCGAGTCCGGCTCGAACAGGTCACTGTCGTAGTTGAGCGACACCGTGGCGCCCTCGGCCATCTCCCAGACGAGGAGCGACAGGTCGAACTTCGAAGTGAGGTTGCCGGCCTCTTGGCCCTTGAGCGTCATCCCCCGCCGCAGCTTCACCTCCGTCATCGGGGTGTTCTGCAGCGTCAGCGCCACCTGGAAGAGGGGATTGCGGCTCAAGTCCCGCCGGGGCTGCAGCTCCTCCACCAGCTTCTCGAAGGGGACGTCCTGGTGCGCGTACGCCCCGAGTGTCACCTCGCGCACCTGCGCCAGCAGCTCGCGGAAGGTGGCGCGCTGAGAAACGCGCGCTCGCAGCACCAGCGTGTTGACGAAGAAGCCGATGAGGCCCTCCGTCTCCGCGTGCGTGCGTCCGGCGATGGGCGAGCCGACCGAGATGTCCTCCTGGCCCGCATGGCGCGCCAGCACCGCCTGGTACGCCGCCAGCAGCACCATGAAGGGCGTGACTCCCTCACGCTGCGCCGCGGCCTTCACGCCCTCCCACAGCGCCTTCGACCATGTCTGTTGCCGCACACCACCGCGGAACAGCTGTGCGGGCGGACGTGGCCTGTCGGTGGGAAGCTCCAGCGCGCTGGGAGCACCCGCGAGCTGCTGGCGCCAATAGGCGAGCTGTGCGTCCAGCGTCTCGCCCTGCAGCCACCCGCGCTGCCAGACGGCGTAGTCGGCGTACTGCACCGGCAGCTCGGCCAGGGGCGAGGGACGGCCCTCCGAGAAAGCCTCGTAGAGCGCGGCCACCTCGCGGACGAGCACGCCGGAGGACCAGCCGTCCGTGACGATGTGGTGCAGGTTGAGCAGCAGAACGTGGTCGTCCGCGCCGCGCTTCACCAGCAGCGCGCGAATCAGCGGGCCCGTGCCCAGGGAGAACGGACGCTGAGCGTCTTCCTCTAACAGGCGCCGGGTCTCCGCCTCGGCGGCGTCGCCGTCGAGCCCGCCCAGGTCCACCACGCGCAGCGGCAGCTCCGCGCTGGGAGCGATGACCTGCACGGTGCCACGTGCCTCCTGACGGAAGGTGGTGCGCAGCGCCTCATGCCGGCGGACGAGCTCCTGGAGTGCTCGCTCCAACGCGCCCGCGTCCAGCGGGCCTTCGAGCCGCACGGCGGCGGGGATGTTGTAGAAGGCGCTGCCGGGCTCCAGCTGGTCGAGGAACCACAGGCGCTGCTGCGCGAAGGACAGCGGCAGCGGGCCGGTGCGAGGCACGGGCACCAGGGGCGGACGCGTCGGGCCTGCGTGGGTGCCCCGCGCGGCGTCGATGCGGGCGGCCAGCTCGGCCACTGTGGGGGCCTCGAAGAGGTCCCGAAGGGGCATGTCGAAGCCGAACGTGGCGCGCACGCGCGACACCAGCTGCGTGGCCAGCAGCGAGTGGCCGCCCAGGTCGAAGAAGTTGTCATGAGCGCCCACGCGCTCTGCGTGCAGCAATTCCGAGAAGAAGCGCGCGAGCTGGCGCTCCGTGTCGGTGCGGGGCTCGAGGTACTCCACGCCGTCGCCGCCGGCCGGGGCCTCGGGGGCGGGCAGCGCCTTGCGGTCCACCTTGCCGTTGGGAGACAGCGGCAGCGCCGGCAGCACCACCACGGCGGAGGGCACCATGTACTCGGGAAGCTTCAGCTGGAGGAAGGCGCGCACGGCGTGCGGCTCCAGCACCGCCTCCTCTTCAGCCACGACGTAGGCGACGAGTCGCTTGTCACCTGGGACGTCCTCGCGCACCACCACCACGGCCTCGCGCACGCCAGCGAAGCGGCGTACCCCGGCCTCCACCTCGCCCGGCTCGATGCGGAAGCCGCGCACCTTCACCTGGAAGTCGGTGCGGCCGAGGAACTGGAGCGTCCCATCCTCGAGCCACCGCACCCGGTCTCCGGTGCGGTACAGCCGCGCGCCGGGCTCGGCACTGAAGGGGTGGGGGACGAAGCGCTCCGCGGTCAGCTCCGGGCGGCCCAGGTAGCCCCACGCCAGGCCGTCACCGCCGACGTACAGCTCCCCGGGCACGCCCACCGGCACCGGCTGGAGCGAAACATCCAACACGTACGCGGTGGAGTTGGACAGCGGGCGGCCGATGGGCACCGACGCGCCCACCGTGTCGCCGGGCCGCATCGAGTGCGTGGCGGAGAAGGTGGTGTTCTCCGTGGGCCCATAGCCGTTGACGAGGGCGGAGCCCGCGGGGAGACGCGCGAGATGCTGGCGCACACGCTCGGCGGGAAGCACGTCACCACCGGCGAGCACCTGCCGCACGCGGGTCAGGGCCTCACCCTGGTGAAGCACCACCTGCTCGAAGAGGGCCGCCGTCAGCCACAGCGTGGTGACGTCCTGGGTGACGAGCAGTGCGCCCATCTCCTCCAGGGACAGCTTGTGAGGCGGAGCCACCACGAGCCGACCGCCGTTGAGCAGCGCACCCCACACCTCCAGCGTGGAGGCGTCAAAGGCTACCGGGGCCAGCTGCGCGAAGGTGTGCCGCGGGCCGAAGTCGATGAACGTCGAGCCGCGCACCAGGCGCACCACGGCCCGGTGAGGCACGCAGACGCCCTTGGGCAGGCCCGTGCTGCCCGAGGTGAACATGACGTAGGCCAGTGCCTCGGAGGAGACGTCCACCTGCGGCGCCGTCTCCGGCCAGCGGGCCACCTGGGCCCACTCGGTGTCCAGGCACACGAGGAGCTGGCCGAGCGCGGGCAACTCATCCGCGACGTGCTCCTGAGTCAGCAGCACGCCGACGCCCGCCTGCTGGAGCAGGAAGGAGATGCGCTCGGTGGGTTGGCTCCGGTCTACCGGTACGTAGGCGCCGCCCGCCTTGAGCACGCCCACGAGTGCCACCACCAATTCCAGCGAGCGCTCCAGGCACACGCCCACGCGCGCGCCCGGCGAGACTCCGCTGGCACGCAAATGGTGCGCGAGCTGATTGGCGCGCCGGTCCAGCTCCCCATAGGTGAGCTGCGTGTCTCCGAAGGCGACGGCCACCGCATCCGGAGTGAGGGCTGCCTGCCGGGCGAACAGCGCGTGGATGGGCGTGTCACGCGGGTAGTCCGTGGTGGTGGCGTTCCAGTCGACCAGGACCTGGCGACGCTCGGCCTCCGTCAGCATGGACAGGGACGACAGCGGCGCTTCGGGGTTTGCGATGAGCCCCGCTACGAGCACGCGGAAGTGCGCCCCCATCCGGGAGATGGTCTCCGGCGCGAAGAGGTCCGCGTTGTAGGAGAGATACCCCGAGTAGCCGTCGGTGGTGCGCCACAGGCCGAGCTCCAGCTCGAAGCGGACCGGGCTCTCCTCCACTGGCCGCGGGCGCAGCGTCAGCCCCGGTAGTGACAGCTCGGGCACGGGGGCGTTCTGGAGGACGAACGTCGTCTGCACCAGGGGAGGGCGGCTCGAGTCGCGCTCCACCTTGAGCGTCTCCACCAGTCGCTCGAAGGGCACGGACTGGTAGGTGAACGCACCGAGCACGCTCTCCCGCTCCTGGGCCAGCAGCGCACGGACGGAGTCCGAGCCGGACACGCGGGCCCGCAGGGGCAGCGTGTTGACGAAGAAGCCGACAAGGCCCTCCAGCTCTCCACGCTCCCGGCCCGCCAGCACGGAGCCGACGAGCAGGTCCTCCTGGCCGGTGTAGCGGCTGAGCAGGAGGTGGAAGGTGCCGAGCAGCGCCATGAAGGGAGTGATTCCCTCGCGGCGGCAGAAGGACTCCAGCGCTTCGGCGAGGGGCACGGGCAGGAGCACCGGGCGCGCGGCGCCGCGCGACGTCTGCACCGCCGGACGCGGCTTGTCCGTGGGCAGCTCCAGCGCCAGGGGCGCACCGTCGAGCCGTTCGCGCCACCAGCGCAGCTGGCCGTCGAGCACGTCGCCGCGCAGCCAGTTTCGCTGCCAGGACGCGAAGTCCGCGTACTGCAACGGAAGCTCCGGGAGCAGCGCGGGGCGGTCCTCGATGAAGGCCCGGTAGAGCGCGGCCAGCTCGCGTACGACGACACCCATGGACCAGCCGTCCGACACGATGTGGTGCTGGGTGAGCACCAGCACGTGCTCCTGGGCCCCGAGCCGGAGCAGGGCGGCGCGCAGCAGCGGGCCGCGCGTCAGGTCGAAGGGACGCAGCCCCTCTTCGCGCACCCAGCGTCCGATGCCCTGGTGCGCTTCGGGATGTCCGGACAGGTCGGTCACCGGCAGCGGAACGGGCGCGGCGGGGTGGATGACCTGCACGGCCCCATTCACTCCCTCCCGGAAGGTGGTGCGCAGGATTTCGTGTCGGCGCACCAGCTCCGTCAGGCCGCGCTGCAGGGCGCTCACGTCGAGCGCGCCCGTCATGCTCAGGGCCACGGGCAGGTTGTAGAACGCGCTGCCCGGCTCGAGCTGGTCGAGGAACCACATGCGCTGCTGCGACAGCGACACCGGCAGCTCGCCCGTGCGCGGCACCGGCACCAGCGCGGGCGCCTGGGGGCCCTGACCGGCGAGCACCGCCCGGTCCACCCGCATCGCGAGGTCCGCGAGCGTGGTGGAGTCGAACAACTCTCGCAGCGGCAACTCCACGCCAAAGGCGGCGCGCATGCGGCTGATGGCCTGGGTGGCCAGCAGGGAGTGTCCACCCAGCTCGAAGAAGTTGTCGGACAGGCCCACCGGCTCCACACCGAGCACCGCGCTCCAGATTCCGGCGAGCTGAGTTTCCGTCGGCGTCCGGGGCGCCACGAAGTCCGGGCGGCCGGTGGAGGCGGCGAGGTCCGGTGCAGGCAGGGCCTTGCGGTCCACCTTGCCATTGGACGTGAGCGGCATCGCCGGTAGCACCACCACGGCCGAGGGCACCATGTACTCGGGCAGGGTCCCCTTCAGCGTGGCGCGCAGTGCGGCGCCGTCCATCTGCGTGCCCTCGTGCGCCACGACGTAGCCCACAAGGCGCTTGCCAGCGGGGCCGCCCTCACGTGCGACGACGACGGCCTCGCGCACCCCCGGCAGCTTCGCCAGGGCGGACTCCACCTCACCCAGCTCGATGCGGAAGCCACGCACCTTCACTTGCGCGTCCGCGCGGCCGACGAAGTCGAGCGTGCCGTCCTCGCGCCAGCGCACCACATCGCCCGTGCGGTACAGCCGGGCACCGGCCTCGCCGGAGAACGGGTCCGGCACGAAGCGCTCGGCGGTGAGCACGGGGCGGCCCGCGTAGCCGCGCGCCACGCCGACGCCGCCCACGTACAGCTCGCCCTTCACGCCCACGGGCACCGGCTCGCCGCGTACGTCCAGCACGTACGCGCGCACGTTGGCCAGGGGGCGCCCGATGGAAGGGACGCGCCCGTCCGCGACGCACTCGGTGAGCGTGGCAATCACCGTGGCCTCTGTAGGGCCATAGGTATTGAGCAGGCGCCGGCCCGGAGCCCAGCGCGCAACGACTTCGGAAGGCAGGGCTTCGCCACCGGAGATGACGGTGCGCAGCTCGGGCAGGCCTTCCGCCGACGTGGCCGCCAGCGCCGCGGGCGTGAGGCTGATGACAGTAAGGGACTCCTCGCGCAGCAGCTTCTGCAGCGGCGCACCCGGCATCAACTTCTCCAGGGGCGAGAGCACCAGCGAAGCCCCGGAGCACAGCGTGGTGAAGACTTCTTCCACCGACAGGTCGAAGGAAAGGCTGGCGAACTGCAACACGCGGCTGCCCGGGCCGATGCCGTACGCCACCGCTTCATGCGTCACCAGGTTGGCGACGCTGCGGTGCTCGACGGCGGTGCCCTTGGGCGTGCCGGTGCTGCCGGAAGTGTAGAGCAGGTAGGCCAGGTGCGACGGGGCCACGCCCGTCACCGGCGCCTCCGTGCTCTCACGCGCGAGCGCGTCCTTCTCGGAGTCCAGACAGAACGCGCGCGAGTGGTGTGCCTCGGAGAAGCGGCCCACCAGCGCGGACTGGGTCACCAGCACCGCCGCGCCGCTGTCCTCCAGCATGAAGGCCAATCGCTCACGCGGCAGCAGTGGATCCACGGGCACCCAGGCGCCGCCGGCCTTGAGGATGCCGAGCAGGCCCACGACGACATCCAGCGAGCGCTCCACGCTGAGCGCGACGCGGACCTCAGGCCCGACGCCCCGGCGGCGCAGCGCGTGTGCGAGCTGGTTGGCCTTGGCATCGAGCTGCGCGTAGGTGAGGTGCTGTCCCTCGAAGGAGGCCGCCCGCGCATCCGGCGCGCGTCGTACCTGCTCCTCGAAGAGCGAGTGGACACAGGCCTCCGGGAAGTCCGCCCGGGTCGCATTCCAGTCCGTGAGGACGCGGCGCCGCTCCTCGCTGGAGAGCAGCGGGAGCGCGGACAGGCGCATGTCGGGCGAGGCCACCAGGGCCTCCACCAGCGTGCGCAGGTGCCGCACCATACGCTCGGCCGTGGACGCTTCGAACAGGTCCGCGCGGTAATCGAGCCGGCCCTTGTAGCCGTCCTCCGTACGCCTCAGCGTCAGCGTCAGGTCGAACTTCGCGACCGAGTCCGCCAGGGGCGCGCCGCGCATGGTCAGCCCCGGCAGAGACAGCTCGGGGGGCGGCATGTTCTGCAGGATGAACATCACCCGGAACAGCGGCGCCTGGCGCAAGTCGCGCATGGGCTGGAGCCGCTCGAAGGGGACGTGCTCATGGGCATAGGCGCCCAGGGCCATGTCGCGTACCCGGCCGAGCAGCTCGCGCACGGTGGGGTCGCCGTCCAGGCGGGTGCGCATCACCAGGGTGTTGAGGAAGAAGCCGACGAGCCCCTCCAGGTCGGCGCGGTTGCGTCCCGCCACGGGCGAGCCGACGGAGATGTCGTCCTGCCCCGAATAGCGGGACAGCAGCACCTGGAATGCCGCCAGGAAGAGCATGAAGGGCGTGACACCTTCACGGAGGCAGAAGGTCTCCACGGCCTCCGCCAGCTCCTGGGGGAGCAGGACGTGCGCCAGGTCTCCCGGGGGCGAAGCCTGGGGACCGCGGGGCCTGTCGGTGGGCAGCTCCAGGTACTGCGGCGCGCCGTCGAGCTGCCGCCGCCACCAGGTGAGCTGCTTCTCCAGCTCCTCGCCATTCAGCCACCGGCGCTGCCACTCCGCATAATCCGCGTACTGGAGCGGCAGTGGTGGCAGCGCAGCAGCCTGACCCGTGGCGAAGGCCTGGTAGAGCGCGGTCAGCTCACGCACCAGCACCGTCATGGACCAGCCGTCCGAAACGATGTGGTGCACGTTGAGGAGCAGCACGTGCTCCCGGGCGTCGAGCTTCAGCAGCAGGGCGCGTAGCAGCGGACCGGTGGCGAGGTTGAACGGGCGCAGGGCCTCCGCCTGCAGCCGGCGGCGCGCCTCGGACTGTCGCTGCGCGGACGCGACGTCGCTCAGGTCGACGACGGGAAGCTCCATCGGGGCGGGCGCGGAGACGCGCTGCACCGGGCCCTCGGGCTCGCCGTGGAACGTGGTGCGGAGCGACTCGTGTCGGTGCACGAGCGCCTCCAGGCCGCGCCGCAAGGCTTCGGCGTCGATGTCGCCGGTCAGCTCCAGCGTGAACGGCATGTTGAAGGCCGTGCTGCCAAGCTCGAGCTGGTCGAGGAACCACAGGCGCTCTTGCGCGAAGGACAGCGGGGCGCGCCGGGACTGGCGGGCCTTGTCGCGCAGCAGCTCGGCGAGCCGCGTGCGCTTCTGTTCGGAGGTCAGGGCCATGACCGACTACCTTTCCCTGCGCGCGCACGCGGCCACGGCACGGCCGTCATTGGCCGGCGGTCCGCTGCGCACGCTCACAAAGAACGACTACTCGAAGTTGGAATCGCGAGCACAACGACGAAACCCGAAGGTCCGCATCGTGGAGCCCGGTGAAGGGAGGGTCATGAGGCGTCGCGCTCCAGAGAATCCAGGTGATTGACGAGCCGCTCCGCCACACGGAAGGCGTTGGGCGCGGTTAGCAGGGTGAAGTGGTCGCCCGGCACTTCATACACCGTGAGCCTGTCACCGAGCCACGCACTCCAACCCAGGTCCTCGGCACGAGGCGCCCCGCTCGGAGATGTGGCCGCCCGAAGCAGGAGGGCCGGGCCCATGTAGGCGCCCGCGGGCACGTAATTTCGCTGGGCGTGACTGAGCCGCTGATACACGCCGAACAGGCGCTCGGCCGCGTCGAGCTCCAGGTTGAGCCCGTCCGAGGAAGAGCGCCGAGCCTGCTCCAGCACGTAGGCCAGCGCGCCGCGCACGTCCAGCCGCCGCAGGTGCTCCACGTCCAGGGGCAGCGACTGCCACGGCAGCCCGAGCACCCGGCCGAAGCCGGCCAGCTGCATGAGGACGTCCGGCTCGGGCCGGGGCTGCGTCTCAGGGGCGGGGCTGTCGAGGAGGGCCAGCAACTCCACCTGCTCGCCTGCTCCTTGAAGGAGCCGGGCCATCTCGAAGGCGACGAGTCCACCGAAGGACCAGCCTCCCAGGAGGTAGGGTCCTCGAGGCTGCACGGCGCGGACCTGGGCAAGGTAGTCGCGAGCGAGGACTTCAACGGAGGCTGGGGGAAGCTCGCCCCCGTCGAGGCCGGAGGCGGACAGGCCGTAGAGGGGCCTTTCACTGCCGAGCAGGCGGACGAGCTCGGTGTAGCCCAGCACGCTGCCGCCGCCGCCATGGACGAGGAAGAGGGGCCTGTCGGTGGAGGTGCCCCCATCCAGACGGGAGAGGTTGGAGCGGGAGGCGTCGTCGCGCTGTTCCAGGCGAAGGGCGAGGCGCTCGACGGTGGAGCCCTGGAAGAGAGCCGAGACAGGGAGTGCAACTCCAGTGCGCTCGCGGAGTCGCGCCATGAGGCGCACGGCGAGGAGAGAGTGGCCGCCGAGGGCGAAGAAGTCGTCGGTAGCGCCGACCTTTTCGACATGGAGCACCTCGGCCCAGACGGCGGCGACGGCCTCCTCGGTGGGGGTGCGCGGGGCGACATAGGCCGCGCTGGTGGCGGATGCGTCCGGAGCGGGCAGGGCCTTGCGGTCCAGCTTGGCGTTGGCGGTGAGGGGCAGGGTGTCCAGGCGCACGAGGGCAGAGGGCACCATGTATTCGGGCAGCCGCTGCTTGAGCGAAGCGCGGAGTGCAGCCAGGTCGAGCGACTCGGGAGCGGCGACGTAGCCGACGAGGCGCTTGTCACCGGGCACGTCCTCGCGCACCAGGGCCACGGCCTGCTCCACGTCGGGGAAGGCGAGCAGCGCGGCTTCGACTTCGGCCAGCTCGATGCGGTAGCCGCGCACCTTCACCTGGGCGTCCGCACGGCCGAGGAACTCCAGCACGCCGTCCTTGCGCCAGCGGGCGAGGTCGCCCGTGCGGTAGAGGCGGGCGCCGAGCGTGCCGGAGAACGCATCCGGGACGAAGCGCTCCGCGGTGAGGGCGGGCTGGCCGACGTAGCCGCGAGCCACGCCGTCGCCGCCGACGAGCAGCTCTCCCACGACGCCCACGGGTACCGGCTGGCCGTGCGCGTCCAGCACGTACACCTGCGTATTGCCGAGGGGCCTGCCAATGGGCACGGACGTGCCGACGTGCTCCACCGAAGTCATGCGGTGGGTGGAGGCGAAGAGCGTGGTTTCCGTGGGGCCGTAGCAGGCGGTGACGGGGATGCGCAGTTCCTCCAACACGCGGCGGACGTGAGGCGCGCTCACCACGTCACCACCGGTGAGCAACTGCTTCACGCCGCGAAGGGCCGGGAAGTTGTAGTCCACGACCTGGGTGAAGAGGCCTGCGGTGAGGTGGAGTGTCGTCACGCCGTGCTTCGTCAGCACCGACTCCAGTTCCTTCAAGTCGGAGGGCGAATGGGGCGGGAAGACGACGAGCCGTGCGCCATGGAGCAACGGGCCCCATAGCTCCAGGGTGGAAGCGTCGAAGGACACGGGCGCGATGAGGAGGAACGTCTCATCCGGACCCAGGTGCGCATAGTCGTTCCCGAAGAGGGTGCGCAGCACGGCGGCCTGGGGAGTCCCAACACCCTTGGGCCGGCCGGTGGAGCCGGAGGTGAAGTCGATATACGCAAGGCTTTGCGGCATGGCGGCCAGCGCAGGTGCCGAAGTCGGCTGCGCCTCCAGGGACACCTCCTCCAGCACCACGGTGGACAGGCCTTCGCCGGGCAGCTTCTCCAGTAGCACGCGTGAGGTGATGAGCACTCCGGGACGCGCGTCCTCCACCATGGCCGCGAGGCGCTCACGGGGATACGACGGGTCCAGCGGGACGTAGGCGCCGCCAGCCTTGAGGATGGCGACCAGCGAGACAATCAGCTCCAGCGAGCGGTCCAGGGCAATGGCCACGCGTGAGTCGGTGGACACACCCAGGCCGCGCAGATGATGCGCGAGCTGATTGGCACGTGCATCGAGCTGCCGGTAGGTGAGCTTGGAGTCACCGAACTCGACGGCGACCTTGTCCGCGTACCGTGCCACGACCTGCGAGAAGACCTCAGGCAGGGTGGAAGCACGCGGGTACTCAGCGGTGGTGGCATTCCACTCCAGCAGCACCTGCTTCCGCTCCGCCTCGGTGAGCATGGAGATGGAGGCGAGGGGCACCTCGGGCCGAGCCACGAGCGCCTCCACCAGCACCTGGAAGTGCTCCGCCATGCGTGCGGCTGTGGCGGGCTCGAACAGGTCGGTGTTGTAGCGAAGGGGACCCTGGAAGCCTTCCGGCGTTTCGGACAGGCTCAGCTCCAGCTCGAACCGGACCGTGGGGTTTTCCACCCCCTCCAATTGGCGCAGCGCGAGCGCCGGCTTCCGAGCCTGCACCGCCGAGGCGGTGGGCGCGTTCTGCAGAGCGAAGAGCACTTGGAACAGCGGGCTGCGGCTCAGGTCGCGTGTGGGCTGGAGCTCCTCGACCAGCCGCTCGAAGGGCACATCCTGGTGGGCGTAGGCGCCCAGCGAGGACTCCTTCACCTGACGCAGCAGGTGGACGAAGGAAGCGGAGTCCTCCACCTGGGTGCGCAGCACCAGCGTGTTGACGAAGAAGCCGATGAGGCCCTCCAGCTCGCCGCGCTGTCGGCCGGCGATGGGCGAGCCCACCGAGACGTCCGGCTGCCCGGAGTAGCGTGACAGCAGCACCTGGAACGCGGCGAGCAGCGCCATGAAGGGCGTGAGGCGCTCCTGCTGACAGAGCGCCTTGAGCTTCTCCGACGCGGCGCGCGAAAGTGCCACGGGCACGTCCGCGCCCCGGAAGGTCTGTACAGAAGGACGGGGCTTGTCGGTGGGCAGCTCCAGCGTCGTGAGGCCGGAGAGCTGCTTGCGCCACCAGCCGAGCTGCGCCTCCAGCGCCTCTCCCTGGAGCGACTGACGCTGCCAGGCGGCGTAGTCGGCGTATTGGATGGGAAGGGGCGGCAGAGGCGAAGGGTGCCCCTGGGAGAAGGCCTCGTAGAGGGCGGCGACTTCACGCACCAGCACGCCCATGGACCAACCGTCCGAGACGATGTGGTGCATGTTCAGCGCGAGCACGTGGTCCGTGGGCCCCAGCTTCAGGAGCCGGGCACGAATGAGCGGGCCGGTGGAGAGGTTGAACGGAGTCAGCAGCTCCTCGCGCAGGCGCCGCTCCAGCTCGGTGCGGGCGGCGGCGGGCTCCATGCCACTGAGGTCCGTCACCTCCAGGGGCAACTGGCCCTGGGGAGCGATGAGCTGGAGGGGCTGTCCCTCCTGTTGGGTGAAGGAGGTGCGCAGGGCCTCGTGCCGGTGCACCAGTTCCGCGAATGCACGCCGCAGTGCGTCCGTGTCGAGCGGCCCGTCCATGCGCACGAAGGTGGGCATGTTGTAGGAGGCACTGCCGGGCTGGAGCTGGTCGATGAACCACAGGCGCTGCTGAGCGAAGGAGAGCGGCAGCGGCCCCGTGCGCGGCGCGGGGACGATGGCGGACGCCTGGGTCCCGGACGCGGAGCCGATGCGCGTGGCGAGGGCTGCCACGGTGGCCGCTTCGAAGAGGGCACGCAGGGGGAGCTCCACGCCGAAGGTGGCGCGGATGCGTGAGACGAGTTGCGTGGCGAGCAGCGAGTGGCCACCCAACTCGAAGAAGTTGCCGGTGACGCTCACCTTCTGCACGCGCAGCACGGCCGCGAACAGCTCCGCGAGCTTCTCCTCGGTGGCAGTACGCGGAGCGACGAAGGCTTCGGCGGAAACGCTCGCGTCCGGAGAAGGGAGCGCCTTGCGGTCCACCTTGGCATTGGAGGTGAGGGGCAGGGTGCCCAGGCGCACCAGCGCGGAGGGCACCATGTAGTCGGGCAACCGCTGCTTGAGGGAGGTGCGCAGATGGGTCACATCGAGCGACTCGGGAGCGGCAACGTAGCCGACGAGGCGCTTGTCGCCGGGCATGTCCTCACGCACCAGGGCCACGGCCTGCGCCACCTCGGGGAAGGCGAGCAAGGCGGCTTCGACTTCGGCCAGCTCGATGCGGTAGCCGCGCACCTTCACCTGCGCGTCCGCACGGCCGAGGAACTCCAGCACGCCGTTGCACCTCCAGCGGGCCAAGTCGCCCGTGCGGTAGAGGCGAGCACCCGCGACGCCGGAGAAGGAGTCGGGGATGAAGCGCTCGGCGGTGAGGGCGGGCTGGCCGACGTAGCCGCGAGCCACGCCGTCGCCGCCGATGAACAGCTCCCCCACGACGCCCACGGGCACCGGCTGGCTGTGCGCGTCCAGCACGTACACCTGCGTATTGCCGAGAGGCCTGCCAATGGGCACTGACGTGCCGACGTGTTCCACCGAAGTCATGCGGTGGGTGGAGGCGAAGAGCGTGGTTTCCGTGGGGCCGTAGCAGGCCGTCACCGGAATGCGCAGCTCCTCCAACACGCGGCGGACGTGAGGCGCGCTCACCACGTCACCCCCGGTGAGCAGTTGCTTCACCCCGCGCAGGGCCGGGAGGTTGTTGTCCACGACCTGGGTGAAGAGTCCCGAGGTGAGGTGCAGCGTCGTCACGCCGTGCTTCGCCAGCACCGACTCCAGTTCCTTCAAGTCGGAGGGCGAGTGGGGCGGGAAGACGACGAGACGGGCGCCATGGAGAATCGAGCCCCATAGCTCCAGGGTGGAGGCGTCGAAGGAGACCGGAGCGATGAGAAGGAACGTTTCCTCCGGGCCCAGGTGCGCGTAGTCGTTGCCGAAGACGGTGCGCAGTACGGCGGCCTGGGGCGTCCCAACACCCTTGGGCCGGCCGGTGGAGCCGGAGGTGAAGTCGATATAGGCGAGGCTCTGGGGCAGTGCTGCCAGCGGAGGCGCCGACGTGGGCTGGCTCTCCAGGGACACCTCCTCCAGCACCACGGTGGACAGGCCTTCGCCAGGCAGCTTCTCCAGTAGCGCGCGTGAGGTGATGAGCACTCCGGGACGCGCGTCCTCCACCATGGCCGCGAGGCGCTCACGGGGATACGACGGGTCCAGCGGGACGTAGGCGCCGCCAGCCTTGAGGATGGCGACCAGCGAGACAATCAGCTCCAGCGAGCGGTCCAGGGCAATGGCCACGCGCGAGTCGGTGGACACGCCCAGGCCACGCAGGTGCCAGGCGAGCTGATTGGCACGTGCATCGAGCTGCCGGTAGGTGAGCTTCTCCTCGCCAGACTCCACGGCGACCTTGTCTCCGTACCGCGCAACGACCTGTGCGAACACTTCGGGCAGGGTGGAGTCTCGCGGGTACTCGGAGGTGGTGGCGTTCCACTCCACGAGCACCTGCCGGCGCTCTGCCTGCGTCAACATGGACAGAGATGCGAGCGGCGCCAGAGGCTGGGTGACAAGGGCCTCCACGAGGACACGGAAGTGCTCCACCATCCGCTGTGCCGTCGTGCTCTCGAACAGGTCGGTGTTGTAGCCCAGCGAGCCCTGGTAGCCGTTCGGGCTCTCCGTGAGGTTGAGCTGGAGCTCGAACTTGATGGTGGGGTTGTCCACCATCTCCACCGGGCGCAGCGTCAGGGCCGTCTTCTGCCCCTGTCCCTCGGGCACGGGCGTGTTCTGCAGGGCGAAGAACACCTGGAACAGCGGACTGCGGCTCAGGTCACGGGTGGACTGGAGCTCTTCCACCAGCCGCTCGAAGGGCACGTCCTGGTGCGCATAGGCGCCCAGGGCTGCTTCCCTCACTTGCTGTAGTACGTCGCGGAAGGAGTGGCGTGCATCGAGCTGCGTGCGCAGCACGAGCGTGTTGACGAAGAAGCCGATGAGGCCTTCCAGCTCGCCCCGATTCCGGCCGGCGATGGGAGAGCCGACAGAGATGTCCTGCTGTCCGGAGTAGCGCGACAGCAGCACCTGGAACGCAGCGAGCAGCGCCATGAAGGGAGTGACGCCCTCCTGCTGGCACAGCGCATTGAGCTTCTCTGAAGCGGCCCGGGACAACGCCAGGGGCGCATGCGCGCCACGGAAGGTCTGCACGGGCGGACGCGGCTTGTCGGTGGGCAGCTCCAGGGTGGCGGCGCCGGAGAGGTGCTGCTTCCAATACGCGAGCTGCGCATCGAGTACCGCGCCCTGCAGCCAGCTGCGCTGCCACACCGCGTAGTCCGCGTATTGGAGCGGCATCGGACGCAGCGGTGACGACCGGCCTTCGGCAAAGGCCGTGTAGAGCGCGGCCACTTCGCGCACCAGCACGCCCATGGACCAACCGTCCGAGACGATGTGGTGCATGTTCAGCGCGAGCACGTGGTCCGTGGGCCCCAGCTTCAGCAACTGCGCGCGCAGCAGGGGGCCGGTGGAGAGGTTGAACGGAGTCAGCAGCTCCTCGCGCAGGCGCCGCTCCAGCTCGGTGCGGGCCGCTTGGGGCTCCAGGCCACTGAGGTCCGTCACCTCCAGGGGCAACTGGCCCTGGGGAGCGATGAGCTGAAGGGGCTGGCCTTCCTGCTGGGTGAAGGAGGTGCGCAGGGCCTCGTGCCGGTGCACCAGTTCCGCGAACGCACGCCGCAGTGCGTCCGTGTCGAGCGGCCCGTCCATGCGCACGAAGGTGGGCATGTTGTAGGAGGCGCTGCCGGGCTGGAGCTGGTCGATGAACCATAGGCGCTGCTGGGCGAAGGAGAGTGGCAGTGGCCCGGTGCGCGGCGCGGGGACGATGGCCGGAGCTCGAGCGCCGGTCGCGGACGGGAGCGCCGACCCGATACGTGCGGCAAGCCCTTCGACGGTGGGCGCCTCGAAGAGGACACGCAGCGGCAACTCCACGCCAAGCTGGGAGCGGATGCGCGAGATGACCTGCGTGGCCAGCAGCGAGTGACCGCCCAGCTCGAAGAAGCTGTCGGTGACGCTCACCTGGGGCAGGCGCAGGATGGTGGAGAACAGCTCCGCGAGCTTCGCCTCCATCGGGGTTCGCGGAGGGGTGAAGGGCGCGTCGCCACGCAGGCTCTCCGCGTCGGGCGCGGGCAGCAGGTTGCGCGCCAGCTTCCCGCTGGGCGTCAGCGGCAGGGCCTCCAACATGACGAAGGCGGAGGGCACCATGTATTCGGGCAGCCGCTGCTGGAGGTAACCGCGCAGGCCCTCCGCATCCGCCGCGCCCTCCGCGACGACGTAGGCCACCAGCCGCTTGTCTCCCGCTACGACTTCGCGCACCACGGCGGCCGCGTCGCGGACTCCGGGCGCGGCGCGCAGGACGGACTCCACCTCGCCCAGCTCCACGCGGTAGCCGCGCAGCTTCACCTGTCCATCCAGGCGGCCGAGGAAGTCCAGGGTGCCGTCCGCCCTCCACTTCGCCGCGTCGCCGGTGCGGTACAGCCGTGCTCCCGGCTCGGGGCTGAACGGGTCCGGCACGAAGGACTTCGCCGTCAGGTCAGGGCGCGCCAGGTAGCCGTGCGCCAGGTGCGTGCCTCCGACGAACACCTCGCCGGGCACGCCTACCGGGCAGGGCTGCCCGTGCGCATCCAGGACGTAGAGCTGCGTATGGCCCACCGGCGCGCCAATGCACGGCAGCTTCGGCCACGTGGACGGAGGGCCCTCCAGCCGGTACGCGGAGACAACGTGCGCCTCCGAAGGGCCGTACTGGTTCTCCAGCACGCACCCGGGCAGCTTCTCGAAGAAGGCCACCAGGGCCGGCGTCACCTGGAGTTGCTCACCCGCCGTCACCACCTCGACGAGCGCGTGCGGCACCGGAGAGCCATGGGACACGGCGTCCGCCATGGCCTGGAGCGCGACGAACGGAAGGAACAGTCGTTCCACCGCGTGCCGGTCCATGAACTCGAGCAGCGCGGGGATGTCCTGGCGCAGGCCACCGGTGGGCAGCAGCACCGTACCGCCGCACCACCAGGTGCCGAACAGCTCCTGGAGAGACACGTCGAAGTTGAGCGAGGCGAACTGCAGCGTGACGCCCTCCGGGCGCGCCACGGAGCGCGGGTTCTGCCACGCCAGCAGATGGCTGATGGCCCGGTGGGGCATGACGATGCCCTTGGGCCGGCCCGTGCTGCCGGACGTGTAGATGAAGTAGCAGTTGGACTCCGGCGACACGTCGCGGGCCGGCGCGTGCGTCGGCAGGCGCGCGAGCAGCTCGGCCTCGGTGTCCAGGCTCACGCGGAGCGCGCCCGAGTGGGCGGGCAGCGAGGAGCGCAGGTGGGACTGCGTGAGGAGGACCGGGGCCTGCGCGTCCTCCAGCATGAAGGCGAGCCGGTCCGCGGGGTAGGTAGGGTCCAGCGGCAGGTACGCGGCGCCGGCCTTGAGCGTGGCCAGCACGGCGACCGCCATGTCCAGGCTCTTGTCCAGGCACAGGCCCACCGTGCCTCCGGCGGGCACGCCCAGCTGTACCAGGTGGTGCGCCACCTGGTTGGCGCGCATGTCCAGCTCCGCGTAGGTGAGCGAGCGCGTGCCGTCGCTGACGGCGACCGCATGCGGCGTACGCCGGGCCTGTTCCTCCACCGGCCGGTGCAACAGCACGGGCGTGTGGGGCGTGTGCGAGGTGTCGTTGAAGTCCACCAGCAGCTGGCGCTTCTCGTCCTCATCCAGCAGCGTCAGGCGGGAGATGGGCTGACCCGCATCGGCCACGGCCGACTCCAGCAGCCGCACCATGTGGCGGCCCATGCGCCGCGCCGTCGCCTCGTCGAAGAGGTCGGTGCTGTATTCGAGCCATCCGGAGATGCCGTCTTCGAGGTCCGCGAGCAACAGCGCCAGGTCGAACTTGGACGTGCCGCTGTCCACCTCCATCGGTCGCACGACGCTGGCACCGTCGCCGCCAGCGCCTTGGGCCTCTGGCGCCCGCTGGTGCGGGGTGTTCGTCAGCCCGAGCATCACCTGGAACAGCGGAGTGCGGCTCAAATCCCGCTCCAGCTTCAGCGCGTCCACCAGCTTCTCGAAGGGGACATCCTGGTGGGCGTATGCGCCCAGCGTGGTCTCCTTCACCTGGGCGAGCAGCTCGCGCAGGCTCATTCCGGGCGCCAGCCGCCCGCGCAGGGCGAGCGTGTTGACGAAGAAGCCGACGATTCCCTCCAGCTCGGCGTGCTGGCGGTTGGCGATGGGCGAGCCCACCACGATGTCGTCCTGACCCGAGTAGCGCGACAGCAGCACCTGGAAGGTGGCGAGCAGGCCCATGAAGGGCGTGACGCCCTCGCGCTCGCACCACTGCTTGAAGGTGGCCGTGAGGGTCACCCCCAGGCGCACCGGGATGGTGCCGCCGCGGTCCGTCTGCACGGGGGGGCGGGGCCTGTCGGTGGGCAGCTCCAGCGCATGCGGAACGCCATGGAGCTGGTGGCGCCACCAGGCCACCTGCCGCTCCAGCGTTTCGCCGCGCAGCCAGCCGCGTTGCCAGGCCGCGTAGTCCGCGTACTGGAACGGCAGCGGCGGCAGCGGCGACGGTCGCCCGCGAACGAAGACCGGGTAGAGCAGCCCCACCTCTCGCAAGAGGATGCCGCTGGTCCAGCCGTCCGAGACGATGTGGTGGACGGTGACGAGCAGCACGTGGCGCTCGTCTGACAGTCGCACCAGCGTGGCGCGCAGCAGCGGCGCCTGCGTCAGGTCGAAGGGCTTCTGTGCCTCCGCGAGCGCCTCGCGCCGGGCCGCCTCGTCGAGCTGGGACGCGGGAAGCTCGCCCAGGTCCACGAAGGACAGCGTGAGCTCCGCATCCGGGTGGACGCGCTGGAAGGGCTCGCCATCCTCCAGGGTGTGGAAGCTGGTGCGGAGCACCTCATGCCGGCGGACCAGTTCCTGGAGGGTGCGGGTGAGGGCCTCGCGGTGCAGGGGGCCGTCGATGCTCACGGCGAAGGGGATGTTGTAGAAGGCGCTGCCGGGCTGGAGCTGGTCGAGGAACCAGACGCGCTGCTGCGAGAAGGACAGGGGCAGCGGGCCGGTGCGCGGCACGGATACCAACGGCGGGAGCTGCTCGCCGGCGTGAGACCGCCGCGCGGACTCCACGCGCGAGGCGAGCGCGGCGAGGGTGGGCGCCTCGAAGAGTGCGCGCAGGGGCAGCTCCACGCCAAAGGCGCGGCGCACGCGGGAAACGACCTGCGTCGCCAGCAGTGAGTGACCGCCGAGGTTGAAGAAGTCGTCGGTGACGCTGACTGTCTCCAGATGCAGCACCTCGGCCCAGATGGCGGCGAGCTGCGTCTCCGTGGGAGTGCGCGGGGCCACGAAGGTGGCACTCGCGTCCGTGTTCATCGCGGGGGCGGGCAGGGCCTTGCGGTCCACCTTGCCGTTGGGCGTCAGCGGCAGCGCCTCCAGTGGCACGAAGGCGGAGGGCACCATGTGCTCGGGCAGGCGCTCGCGCAGCCAGGAGCGCAGGCCGGTGACGTCCAGGGAGGGGACGACGTAGGCCACCAGGCGCTTGTCGCCGGGGACGTCCTCGCGAGCCAGCACCACCGCGTCGCGCACCTCGGGGTGCTCGCGCAGCACGGTGGCGATTTCACCCGGCTCCACGCGGAAGCCGCGCACCTTCACCTGAAAGTCGGCGCGGCCGATGAACTCCACGCGTCCGTCCTCGCGCCAGCGCACCTTGTCCCCGCTGCGATACATGCGCGCGCCCGGCACGGGCGAGTAGGGGTCTGGCAGGTAGCGCTCCGCCGTCAGCTCCGGCCGGTGCAGGTAGCCGCGCGTCACCTGGGCGCCGCCGATGTACAGCTCGCCGGGCACGCCCACGGGCACCGGACGGAGGGCCTCGTCCAGGACGTACAGCCGCGCCCCGGCCAGGGGCCGGCCCAGCGGCACCGTGGCCGGTGCCGAGTCCGGAGCGGGCGCTTCCACCCGTCCCGCGAGCACGCCCACGGTGGTCTCCGTGGGGCCGTAGTGGTTGAACACCTCGCACTCGGGAGCCAGCGCGCGCACCTGCTCCATGAGGGCCCAGGTGGAGGACTCGCCGCCGAGCACCAGCTTCTTGCGAGGCAGCACGAGCCGGGGCTCGGCCGCCGTGAGCAGCGCGGACAGGTGAGAGGGGACGAGCTTCACGCACTCCACCGCGTGGCGCTGGAAGTACTCGGCCACGCCCTCCGGGCTGCTGGCGCGCTCCTGGGTGAGCACGTGCAGCAGGCCGCCGGTGCAAAGCGCCGGGAAGAGCACGGTGTTGCCCAGGTCCGCCACGAAGGTGGACACCAGGGCGAAGCTCGCGCAGTCGGTGAGGCCCAGCCGCTCGGTGGCGGCGCGCACGTAGTGGACGAGCTGCCCGTGGGCCACGGCCACGCCCTTGGGGCGTCCGGTGCTGCCCGAGGTGAAGAGGACGTAGGCCAGGTGGTCCGAGGACACCTCGCGAGGCGGCGCATCCCCCCGCCCGGCCGCGAGCAGCTCGGCCTGCGTGTCCAGCAACACCGGCCGGACGGAAGCCCCCGTGAAGGCGTCCGCATGGCGCGACTGCGTCACCACCACCGGGGCGGCGACTTCTTGCACCAGCGCGAGGAGGCGCAGGGCGGGCTGCGCCGGGTCCAACGGGACGTAGGCGCCGCCCGCCTTCCAGACGCCCAGCAGCGCCACCACGGTGTCCACGGAGCGCTCCAAACACAGTGCTACACACGTCTCGGGCCCCACGCCCAGCGAGCGTAGGTGCCAGGCAAGCTGGTTGGCCCGCCGGTCCAGCTCCCCGTAGGTGAGCACCTGTCCCTCGCAGGCCACCGCGGGCCTCGACGGGTGGCGCGCGGCCTGTGCCTCGATGAGCGCGTGCAGGGGGCCTTCTGCGGCGAAAGAAGCCGGTGAGGCATTGAAGGCCTCCAGCACCTGGTGGCGCTCGGTGTCGCGCAGCAGGGACAGCTCCCCGGCGCGACTTTCGGGCGAGGACACCGCGGCCTCCAGCAGGATGGCGAGATGCTCCGCCATGCGGGAGATGGTCGACCGCTCGAACAGGTCCGTGCGGTAGGCCAGCGTGCCGGACAGTCCGTCCTGCGTCTGTGCCAGTGACAGCGTGAGGTCGAACTTCACGGCCTGGAGCTCGACGTCCACCGGCTGCATCCGTAGTGGCTCGGCGCCTCCAGGGACGCCGGCCACTTCGAGGGACGCCGTGGGCGTGTTCAGCAGGACGAGCATCACCTGGAACAGGGGAGAGTGGCTGATGCTGCGCTGGGGCTGAAGCTCCTCGACGAGCTTCTCGAAGGGGACGTCCTGGTGCTCGTAGGCGCCGAGCGTGGTGGCGCGCACCTTCGCGAGCAGCTCGCGGAAGGTGGCACCTGCCTCCACCCGGGTGCGGAGTACGAGCGTGTTGACGAAGAAGCCGATGAGCCCTTCCGTCTCCGCGCGGGTGCGGCCGGCGATGGGCGAACCCACGACGATGTCGTCCTGGCCGGAGTAGCGCGACAGCAGCACCTGCCACACGGCGAGCAGGGCCATGAAGGGCGTGGTGCCTTCCTGCTGGCACAGCGTCATCAACCGTTCGGTCAGCTCACGCGACAGGTGGACGGGGAGCCAGGCTCCGCGCGAGGACTGGACCGAAGGACGCGGCCTGTCGGTGGGCAGCTCCAGCACGGGGGCCGCGCCGGAGAGCTGCGCGCGCCAGTAGCCCAGCTGCCGCTCCAGCGCCTCGCCCCGCAGCCACGAGCGCTGCCAGGCGGCGAAGTCCGCGTACTGCACCGGCAGGGCAGGTAGGCGGGTCTCACGGCCGAGGGCATGCGCGGTGTAGAGCTCTTCCAGTTCGCGCACCATGACGCCCATGGACCAACCGTCGGAGACGATGTGGTGCATCGTCCCGATGAGCAGGTGGTCCTGTTCGCCCAGGCGCAGCAGGAGGGCGCGGAACACGGGCCCTCGCGCAAGGTCGAAGGGGCGCTGCGTTTCGAGCTGTGTCTGTCGCAGGGCTTCTGCCGCGCGCTCGTCGGCGGGCAGCGCGCCCAGGTCCACCACCGACAGCGTGAAGCGTGCCTGGGCGTCGATGACCTGGACGGGCTCGCCGTCGAGAACACCGAAGGTGGTGCGGAGCGACTCGTGCCGCTCGACGAGCGCGGTGAAGGACTTCTCCAGCGCGGCCACGTGCAGGGGCCCTTGCAGCCGCAGCACGGTGGGCATGTTGTACGCGGTGCCACCCGGCTCGAGCTGGTCGATGAACCACAGGCGCTGCTGGGCGAAGGAGAGCGGCAACGGGCCCGTGCGGGACACGGGCAGCAGGGGTGGCGCCTGGAGGGCACGCGAAGACACAGGCGTCTCCACTCGCGCGGCGAGCGCGGCGACAGTGGACGCCTCGAAGAGGGCGCGCAGGGGCAACTCCACCCCGAGAGTGGCGCGGACGCGGGAGATGACCTGCGTGGCCAGCAGCGAGTGGCCGCCCAGCTCGAAGAAGTCGTCCTGGACGCCCACGCGTTGCACGCGCAGCACCTGGGAGAAGACCTCGGCCAGTCGCTGCTCGGTGAGAGTGCGCGGGGCGACGTACGTCTCACCTCGCGAGGCAGCGCTGGAGTCGGGCGCAGGCAGGGCCTTGCGGTCGACCTTGGCGTTGGCGGTGAGGGGCAGGGAGTCCAGGCGCACCAGCGCGGAGGGCACCATGTACTCGGGCAGCCGCTGCTTGAGGGCGGAGCGCAGTGCAGCCAGGTCGAGCGACTCGGGAGCGGCAACGTAGCCGACGAGGCGCTTGTCGCCGGGCACGTCCTCGCGCACCAGGGCCACGGCCTGCGCCACATCAGGGAAGGCGAGCAGGGCCGCTTCGACTTCCGCGAGCTCGATGCGATAGCCACGGACCTTCACCTGGGCGTCGGCGCGGCCGAGGAACTCCAGCACGCCGTCACCGCGCCAGCGGGCGAGGTCGCCCGTGCGGTAGATGCGGGCGCCGGGACTGGCGGAGAAGGAGTCTGGGACGAAGCGCTCTGCGGTGAGGGAAGGCTGACCGACGTAGCCGCGAGCCACGCCGTCGCCGCCGATGAACAGCTCCCCCATCACGCCGACGGGTACGGGCTGCCCGGAGGCGTCCAGCAGGTACACGCGTGTGTTTCCGAGGGGCCTGCCAATGGGCACGGACGCGCCGACGTGCTCCACCGAAGTCATGCGGTGGGTGGAGGCGAAGAGCGTGGTTTCGGTGGGGCCGTAGCAGGCCGTCACCGGGATGCGCAGTTCCTCCAATACGCGGCGGACGTGAGGGGCACTGACGACATCACCCCCGGTGAGCAGTTGCTTCACGTTCCGCAGTGCCGGGAAGTTGTGGTCCACCACCTGGGTGAAGAGGCCGGCGGTGAGGTGCAGCGTGGTGACGCCGTGCTTCACCAGCACCGACTCCAGCTCCTTCAAGTCGGAGGGCGAATGGGGCGGGAAGACGACGAGACGGGCGCCATGGAGCAGCGGGCCCCACAGCTCCAGGGTGGAGGCGTCGAAGGAAACGGGCGCGATGAGGAGGAACGTCTCATCCGGCCCGAGGTGCGCGTAGTCGTTGCCGAAGACGGTGCGCAGCACAGCGGCCTGCGGCGTGCCGACACCCTTGGGACGGCCGGTGGAGCCGGAGGTGAAGTCGATGTACGCGAGGCTCTGAGGCAGTGCCGCCATCGGAGGCGCCGACGTGGGCTGGCTCTCCAGGGACACTTCTTCCAGCACAACCGTGGACAGTCCTTCCACGGGCAGCTTCGCCCGCAGCTCGCGCGAGGTGACGAGGACGCCGGGACGCGCATCCTCCACCATGGCTGCGAGGCGCTCACGCGGGTAGGACGGGTCGAGCGGGACGTAGGCGCCGCCGGCCTTGAGGATGGCGACGAGGGCGACAATCAGCTCCAGCGAGCGGTCCAGGGCAATGGCCACGCGCGAGTCGGTGGACACGCCCAGGCCGCGCAGATGCCAGGCGAGCGGGTTGGCGCGCGCGTCGAGCTGCCGGTAGGTGAGCATCTCCTCACCGAACTCGACGGCGACCTTGTCGGCATGGCGGGCGACCACCTGCGAGAAGACCTCGGGCAGGGTGGAAGCGAGCGGGTACTCGGTGGTGGTGGCATTCCATTCCACGAGCACCTGCCGGCGTTCCTCCTCGGACATCATGGACACGAATGCGAGGGGGACCTCGGGCCGAGCCACGAGCGCCTCCACCAGCACCCGGAAGTGCTCCGCGATGCGGTTGGCCGTGGCGGGCTCGAACAGGTCGGTGTTGTAGGTCAGCGAGCCCTGGATGCCCTTCGCCGTCTCGCCCAGGTTCAGCTCCAGCTCGAAGCGGGCCGAGGGGTTGTCCACCTCCAGCGGGCGCAGCTTCATCCCGTTCATGTCGAGCGAGGGCATGAACGTGTTCTGCAAGGCGAAGAGCACCTGGAACAGCGGGCTGCGGCTCAGGTCGCGCGTGGACTGGAGCTCTTCCACCAGTCGCTCGAAGGGCACGTCCTGATGCGCGTACGCTCCCAGCGCCGTCTCGCGCACCTGGCGCAGCAGGAGGCGGAAGGAAGTGCTCGGGTCTACCTGGGAGCGCAGTACCAACGTGTTGACGAAGAAGCCGATGAGGCCCTCCGTCTCCCCACGCTGGCGACCCGCGATGGGCGAGCCGACGGAGACGTCTTGCTGCCCGGAGTAGCGGGACAGGAGCACCTGGAAGGCGGCGAGCAGCACCATGAAGGGTGTAGCGCCCTCCTGTTGGCACAGCGCCTTGAGGGGCTCGGACGTCGCGGGCGACAGGACCACCGGCACCTGCGCGCCGCGGAAGGTCTGCACCGGCGGGCGGATCTTGTCTGTGGGCAGCCCCAGCGGGGCGCTGCCCGAGAGCTGCCGGCGCCACCAGTCGAGCTGCTCGTCCAGCACTGCGCCCTGGAGCCACTGGCGCTGCCAGACGGCGTAGTCGGGGTACTGGATGGACAGGGGCGGCAGGGGCGAGGGCCTGCCTTGCGAGAAGGCCTCGTAGAGGTCCGCTACTTCCCGCACCAGCACGCCCAGGGACCAGCCGTCCGAGACGATGTGGTGCATGGTGAGCGACAGCACGTGCTCGGTGGTTCCCAGCTTCAGCAGCTGTGCGCGCAGCAGTGGACTCGTGGTGAGGTCGAACGGACGAAGCATGTCCGCGCGGAGGTGTCGCTCCAGTTCCTCGCGCGCGGCCTGGGGAGTCAGCGCGCCAAGGTCGATGGTCTCCAGCGGTAGCCGGCCCGTGGGAGAGACATGCTGGACGGGTTGGCCCTCGTGCTGGACGAAGGTGGTGCGCAGGGCTTCATGCCGGCGGACCAGCTCGTCGAAGGCCTGTCGCAAGGCGCCTACGTCGAGCCGCCCCTCCATGCGCACGAAGGTGGGCATGTTGTAGGAGGCATTGCCGGGGTCGAGCTGGTCGGTGAACCACAGGCGCTGCTGGGCGAAGGACAGCGGAAGAGCGCCCGTGCGAGGCACGGGGACGATGGCGGGTGCACGAGGGCCGGAAGAGGACTGCCGGGCGGCCTCGATGCGCGCGGCGAGCGCGGCCACGGTGGGGGCCTCGAAGAGCGCGCGCAGTGGCAACTCCACTTCGAACGTGGAGCGGATGCGCGAGATGAGCTGGGTGGCCAGCAGCGAGTGTCCGCCCAGCTCGAAGAAGCTGCCGGTGACGCTCACCCTTCGCAGGCGCAGGAGCTCGGTGAACAGCTCCGTCAGCTTCTCTTCGGTGGGCGTGCGTGGGGCGACGAAGTCCGCCGTGGAGGCCGGCGCACCGTCCGCTTCGGCGAGCGCGATGCGGTAGCCGCGCACCTTCTGGACATCGGCACGGCCAAGGAACTCCAGCACGCCGTCATGGCGCCAACGGGCAACGTCACCCGTGCGGTAGAGGCGAGCACTGGGGACACCGGAGAACGCGTCGGGGACGAAGCGCTCCGCGGTGCGCGCGGGATGCTCCACGTCGCCACGCGCCACGCCGCCGATGAACAGCTCACCGGTGACATTCACGGGCACGGGCTGGCCGAAGGCATCCAGCAGGTACACGCGTGTGTTGCCCATCTCGACGGCGACGGTGTCCCCGTACCGGGTCTCCGCCTGCGTGGTGGCATTCCACTCCACGAGCACCTGCCGGCGCTCCGCTTCGGAGAGCATGGACACGGAGGAGAGGGGCGCCTCGGGCCGAGCTACGAGTGCTTCCACGAGCAGGCGGAAGTGCTCCGCCATCCGCTGTGCCGTGCCGGCCTCGAAGAGGCCCGTGTTGTAGCTCAGCACGCCCTCGTAGCCCTGCTCCGACTGCGCGAGGTTGAGCTCCAGCTCGAACCGGTTGGTGGGGTTGTCCACCTCCACCTGCCGCAGGACCAGGGAGGAGCTTCGCGGCGTCACCCGGGTCGCGTTCTGCAGGGCGAAGAGGACCTGGAAGAGCGCGGGGCGGCTGAGGTCCCGCTCCAGCCGCAGCTCCTCCACCAGCTTCTCGAAGGGCACGTCCTGGTGGGCATAGCCGCCCAGCGTCGTCTCGCGCACCTGGGCCAGCAGCGTCCGGAAGGAGGTCCGCGCATTCACCCGGCTGCGCAGTACCAGCGTGTTGACGAAGAAGCCGATGAGCCCCTCTGTCTCCGCATACCGGCGGCCCGCGATGGGCGAGCCCACCAGCACGTCCTCCTGGCCGGAGTAGCGAGACAGCAGCACCTGGAAGGCCGCGAGCAGGACCATGAAGGGCGTGGCCCCTTCCCGCTTGGCGAGGGCTTCCAGGGACTCGCTGCTCTCCCGTGACAGCAGCACCGGCACCGTGCCGCCCTGGTTCGACATCACCGCGGGCCGGGGCTTGTCCGTGGGCAGCTCCAGCTGCGAGGGCGCTCCGGCCAGCTGTCGCTTCCACCAGCCCAGCTGCGCCTCCAGCGTCTCGCCGCTCAGCCACTGGCGCTGCCAGACGGCGTAATCCGCGTACTGCACCGGGAGCGCTGGCAGCGCGGGCGGTCGGCCCTGGGAGAATGCCGAGTACAGCGCTTCCATGTCGCGCACGAGCACTCCCATGGACCAGCCATCGGAGACGATGTGGTGCATCACCAGCACCAGCACGTGCTCCTCGGGCGCCAGCCGCAGCAGCGTGGCGCGCAGCAGGGGACCGGCGCCGAGCGAGAAGGGAATCGCCGCCTCTCGCATGGCGCGGCGGCGGGCTTTCTCCCAGCGCTCGGACTCCGGCAGCGCTGACACGTCCTCCACCGTGAGTGAGAACTCCGAGGGTGGGTGGATGACCTGGGTGGGCTGGCCCTCGTGAGAGGCGAAGGTGGTGCGCAGTGCCTCGTGGCGCTCGACGAGAGCGGAGAAGGCCCGCTGGAGCGCGTCCACGTGGAGGGCACCCTCCATGCGCAGGACGACAGGGATGTTGTAGGCGGCGCTGCCGGGCTCGAGCTGGTCGATGAACCACAGGCGCTGCTGGGCGAAGGACAGCGGCAGCGCGCCGTCACGCGGTACGGGCACGGGAGGCGGGGCCTCGGGTGCCGCGCCGTCACGCCGTGCGGCCTCGACACGGAGCGCGAGCGCTTCGAGCGTGGATGCCTCGAAGAGCGCGCGAAGCGGCAGCTCCACGCCGAAGGACGCCCGGACGTGGGACACGAGCTGCGTGGCGAGCAGCGAGTGGCCGCCTAGCTCGAAGAAGTCGTCGCCAGCACCGACCTGCGTGCGGCCCAGCACGTCGCTCCAGAGGACCGCCAGGCGCTGCTCCGTCTCCGTGCGGGGGGCGACGTACTCGCGCTGCTCGGAGCTGAGCGCGATCGGAGCGGGCAGGGCGCGTCGGTCGACCTTGCCGGCGGGCGTCAGCGGCAACGTGTCCAGTGGCACCACCACCGAGGGCACCATGTACTCGGGCAGCTTCGTGCGCAGGTGCTCCTTGAGCGCCTGGGCCTCCACGCCCTGCGCCACGACGTAGGCCACCAGTCGCCTGTCGCCAGCCGTGTCCTCGCGCACCAGCGCCACGGCCTCCTTCACCCGGGGGTGTTGCGTCAGGGCCGCTTCCACCTCGCCCAGCTCGATGCGGAAGCCACGCAGCTTCACCTGGCCGTCCTTGCGGCCGAGGAACTCGAGCGTCCCGTCCGCCAGCCATCTCACCCCGTCGCCCGTGCGGTACAGGCGCTCCCCGTCCGCGAAGGGATGGGGCACGAAGCGCTCCGCCGTCAGGTCCGGCCGGCCGAGGTAGCCCACCGCCAGTCCGTCGCCGCCCACGTACAGCTCGCCCGGCACGCCCACGGGGACGAGCTGCATCGCCTCATCCAGCACATAGGTGGTCGTGTTGCGGATGGGCCGGCCGATGGGCACCGAGCGGGCATTCACCTGCTCCAACCGCTCCAGCTGGTGGCAGGTGGAGAAGGTGGTGTTCTCCGTCGGGCCGTAGGCGTTGACCAACTTGCGCCCCGAGGCGAGCCGCTCGCGGGCACGCTCCATGGGGAGGACCTCACCACCGGTCATCACCTGAGGCACCCGGGCCAGCGCTTCCGGCTGCCGTGCCTGCATCTGGTCGAAGAAAGCCGTGGTTATCCACAGCGAGGTGATGCCGTAGGACTCCAACGAGCGACCCAGCTCCTCCAGCGAGGGCGTGCCCGCCGGGAATACGACGAGCTTGGAGCCGTGCAGCAGCGCACCCCACAGCTCCAGCGTGGAGGCATCGAAGGAGATGGGCGCGAGCTGCAGCCACACCTGCTCCGGCCCGAAGCGCGCGAAGTCCGTCTCCAGCACGAGGCGCGACACCGCCCGGTGTGGCACGCCCACGCCCTTCGGCTTGCCCGTGCTGCCCGAGGTGAACATCACATACGCCAGGTGGCCGCCGCTGGCCTGGGCGGGCGGATTGCTCTCCGGTTGGCGAGCGAGCTCGCTCCGCCCGGTGTCCAGCAGCACCACCGGTTCGCCGGCCTCGGACACCGCCCCGGCCAGCTTCTCCTGCGCGACGAGCAACGAGACGCTGGCCTCGCGCTTCATCCACCGCAGCCGTTCCAGCGGGTAGTTGGCGTCCAGGGGGACGTAGGCGCCACCAGCCTTGAGGATGCCCAGGATGCTGACCACCAGCTCCAGGGAGCGCTCCACGCACAGGGCGACCCGCACCTCCGGGCCTACGCCCAGGGTCCTCAGGTGATGCGCCAGTTGGTTGGCGCGGCGGTTCAGCTGCTCGTACGTCAGTCTCTGGCCTTCGTACTCGACGGCCACCGAGTGCGGCGACTTCAGCACCTGGGCCTCGAACAGCTCCGGCAGCGAGGCGTTGCGCGGGTACTTCGCGGCCGTCCCGCTCCACTGCTCCACCAGCCGGCGTCGCTCCTCCTCGCCCATCAGCGGCAGCTCGCGCAGCCGCTTCTCCGGCTCGGCGACAGCGGCCTCCAGCAGCACCGTCACGTGCTCCAGCAGCCGCCTTGCCGAGCCCGGTTCGAACAAGTCACTGTCGTAATTGAGCACCACCGAGGCGCCCTCGGCCGTCTCCCAGATGAGGAGGGACAGGTCGAACTTCGAGGTGAGGTTGCCGGCCTCCTGGCCCTTGAGCGTCATCCCCCGTCGCAGCTTCACCTCCGTCATCGGGGTGTTCTGCAGCGTCAGCGCCACCTGGAAGAGGGGATTGCGGCTCAAGTCCCGCCGGGGCTGCAACTCCTCCACCAGCTTCTCGAAGGGGACGTCCTGGTGCGCATACGCCCCGAGCGTCACCTCGCGCACCTGCGCCAGCAGCTCCCGGAAGGTGGCCATGGGCGAGACGTGCGCCCTGAACACCAGCGTGTTGACGAAGAAGCCGATGAGCCCCTCCGTCTCCGCGTGCGTGCGTCCGGCGATGGGCGAGCCGACGCAGATGTCCTCCTGGCCCGCATGGCGGGCCAGCACCGCCTGGTATGCCGCCAGCACCACCATGAAGGGCGTGGCGCCCTCACGCTGCGCCAGGGCCTTCGCGCCGTCCCAGAGGGACTTCGCCCACGCGTGCTGCTGGACGCCGCCGCGGAACAACTGCGCGGGCGGACGCGGCTTGTCGGTGGGAAGCTCCAGGGCGCTGGGGGCACCCGCGAGCTGCTTGCGCCAGTAGGCGAGCTGCGCATCCAGCGTCTCGCCCTGCAGCCACCCGCGCTGCCAGACGGCGTAGTCGGCGTACTGCACCGGCAGCTCGGGCAGGGGCGAGGGCTGGCCCTCGGAAAAAGCCTCGTAGAGCGCGGCCACCTCGCGGACGAGCACGCCGGAGGACCAGCCGTCCGTGACGATGTGGTGCAGGTTGAGCAGCAGCACATGGTCCGCGGCGCCGCGCTTCACCAGCAGCGCGCGAATCAGCGGGCCCGTGCCCAGGGAGAACGGACGCTGAGCGTCTTCCTCCAACAGACGCCGGGTCTCCGCCTCGGCGGCGTCGCCGTCGAGCCCGCCCAGTTCCACCACGCGCAGCGGCAGCTCCGCGCTGGGAGCGATGACCTGCACGGTGCCACCTGCCTCCTGACGGAAGGTGGTGCGCAGCGATTCATGCCGGCGGACGAGCTCCTGGAGCGCCCGCTCCAACGCGCCCGCGTCCAGCGGGCCTTCGAGCCGGACGGCGGCGGGGATGTTGTAGAAGGCGCTGCCGGGCTCCAGCTGGTCGAGGAACCACAGGCGCTGCTGCGCGAAGGACAGCGGCAGCGGGCCGGTGCGAGGCACGGGGACCAGGGGCGGACGCGCCGGGCCTGCGTGGGTGCTCCGCGCGGCGTCGATGCGGGTGGCCAGCTCGGCCACGGTGGGGGCCTCGAAGAGGTCCCGCAGGGGCATGTCGAAGCCGAACGTGGCGCGAACGCGCGACACCAGCTGCGTGGCCAGCAGCGAGTGGCCGCCCATGTCGAAGAAGTTGTCATGAGCGCCCACGCGCTCGGCGTGCAGCAATTCCGAGAAGAAGCGCGCGAGCTGGCGCTCTGTGTCGGTGCGGGGCTCGAGGTACTCCACGCCGTCGCCGCCGGCCGGGGCCTCGGGGGCGGGCAGCGCCTTGCGGTCCACCTTGCCGTTGGGAGACAGCGGCAGCGCCGGCAGCACCACCACGGCGGAGGGCACCATGTACTCGGGAAGCTTCAGCTGGAGGAAGGCGCGCACGGCGTGCGGCTCCAGCACCGCCTCGTCTGCAGCCACGACGTAGGCGACGAGTCGCTTGTCGCCCGGGACGTCCTCGCGCACCACCACCACGGCCTCGCGCACGCCAGCGAAGCGGCGTACCCCGGCCTCCACCTCGCCCGGCTCGATGCGGAAGCCGCGCACCTTCACCTGGAAGTCGGTGCGGCCGAGGAACTGGAGGGTCCCATCCTCGAGCCACCGCACCCGGTCTCCGGTGCGGTACAGCCGCGCGCCGGGCTCGGCACTGAAGGGGTGGGGGACGAAGCGCTCCGCGGTCAGCTCCGGACGCCCGAGGTAGCCCCACGCCAGGCCGTCACCGCCGACGTACAGCTCGCCGGGGACTCCCACGGGTACCAGCTGCAGGGCGGCGTCCAGTACGTAGGTGGTGGAGTTGGACAGCGGGCGGCCGATGGGCACCGAAATCCCTACGGCGTCTCCGGGCCGCATCGAGTGCGTGGCGGAGAAGGTGGTGTTCTCCGTGGGGCCATAGCCGTTGACGAGGACGGAGCCTTCGGGGAGACGCGCGAGGTGCTGGCGCACACGCTCGGCGGGAAGCACGTCACCACCGGCGAGCACCTGCCGCACGCGGGTCAGGGCCTCACCCTGGTGCAGCACCACCTGCTCGAAGAGGGCCGCCGTCAGCCACAGCGTGGTGACGCCCTGGGTGACGAGCAGTGCGCCCATCTCCTCCAGGGACAGCTTGTGCGGCGGAGCCACCACGAGCCGACCGCCGTTGAGCAGCGCACCCCACACCTCCAGCGTGGAGGCGTCAAAGGCCACCGGGGCCAGCTGCGCGAAGGTGTGCTGCGGGCCGAAGTCGATGAACGTGGAGCCACACACCAGGCGCACCACGGCCCGGTGAGGCACGCAGACGCCCTTGGGCTGGCCGGTGCTGCCCGAGGTGAACATGACGTAGGCCAGTGCCTCGGAGGCGACGTCCACCGCGGGCGCCGACTCCGGCCAGCGGGCCACCTGGGCCCACTCGGTGTCCAGGCACACGAGGAGCTGGCCGAGCGCGGGCAACTCATCCGCGACGTGCTCCTGAGTCAGCAGCACGCCGACGCCCGACTGCTGGAGCAGGAAGGTGAGGCGCTCGGTGGGTTGGCTCCGGTCCACCGGTACGTAGGCGCCGCCCGCCTTGAGCACGCCCACGAGCGCCACCACCAATTCCAGCGAGCGCTCCAGGCACACGCCCACGCGCGCGCCCGGCGAGACTCCGCTGGCACGCAAATGGTGCGCGAGCTGGTTGGCGCGCCGGTCCAGCTCCCCATAGGTCAGCTGCGTGTCTCCGAAGACGACGGCCACCGCATCCGGCGTGAGGGCTGCCTGCCGGGCGAACAGCGCGTGGATGGGCGTGTCACGCGGGTAGTCCGTGGTGGTGGCGTTCCAGTCCACCAGGACCTGACGACGCTCGGCCTCCGTCAGCATGGACAGGGACGACAGCGGCGCCTCGGGGTTTGCGATGAGCCCCTCTACGAGGACGCGGAAGTGCGTCGCCATCCGGGAGATGGTCTCCGGCGCGAAGAGGTCCGCGTTGTAGGAGAGTTGACCGGAGAAGCCATCGACGGTGCGCCACAGGCCGAGCTCCAGCTCGAAGCGGACCGGATTGTCCTCCACCGGCTGCGCACGCAGCGTCAGCCCCGGCAGCGACAGCTCGGGCACGGGGGCGTTCTGGAGGACGAACGTCGCCTGCACCAGGGGCGGACGGCTCGAGTCGCGCTCCACCTTGAGCGTCTCCACCAGTCGCTCGAAGGGCACGGACTGGTAGGGGAATGCTCCGAGCACGCTCTCCCGCTCTTGCGCCAGCAGCGCGCGGACGGAGTCCGAGCCGGACACGCGGGCCCGCAGGGGCAGCGTGTTGACGAAGAAGCCGACGAGCGACTCCAGCTCACTGCGGTCCCGGCCCGCTAGCACGGAGCCGACGAGCAGGTCTTCCTGGCCGGTGTAGCGGCTGAGCAGGAGGTGGAAGGTGCCGAGCAGCGCCATGAAGGGTGTGACACCCTCGCGGCGGCAGAACGTTTCCAGTGCCTCGGCCAGTGGCACGGGCAGGAGCACCGGGTGCGCGGCGCCGTGGGACGACTGCACCGCCGGACGCGGCTTGTCCGTGGGAAGCTCCAGCGCCAGGGGCGCACCGTCGAGCCGCTCGCGCCACCAGCGGAGCTGCTCCCCCATCACCTCGTCCCGCAGCCAACTCCGCTGCCAGGCCGCGAAGTCCGCGTACTGTACCGACAGCTCCGGCAGCGGCGAGGGCCGGCCCTCGGAGAAGGCGAGATAGAGCGCGGCCAGTTCCCGTACCACCACGCCCATGGACCAGCCGTCCGACACGATGTGGTGCTGAGTGAGCACCAGCACGTGCTCCTGGGCCCCGAGCCGGAGCAGGGCGGCCCGCAGCAGCGGGCCCCGTGTCAGGTCGAAGGGACGCAGTGCCTCGTCCCGCACCCAACCCGCGATGCTACCGCGCGCATCGGGATGCTCGGACAGGTCGGTCACCGGCAGCGGAACGGGCGCGGCGGAGTGGATGACCTGCACGGGCCCGTGCTGGCCCTCACGGAAGGTGGTGCGCAGCGCCTCGTGCCGGCGCACCAACTCCGTCAGGCCGTGCTGCAGGGCGCTGACGTCCAGCGCGCCCTCCAGGTGGAGTGTGCCGGGCAGGTTGTAGAAGGCACTGCCCGGCTCGAGGCGGTCCAGGAACCACAGGCGTTGCTGCGCCAGCGACACCGGTAGCTCGCCCGTGCGCGGCACCGCCACCAGCGGAGGAAGCTGCGGGCCCTGGCCCGCCAGCACTGCCCGCTCCACCCGCAGCGCGAGGCCCGCGAGCGTGATGGCGTCGAACAGTTCTCGCAGCGGCAACTCCACGCCGAAGGCGGCACGCATGCGGCTGATGGCCTGGGTGGCCAGCAGGGAGTGTCCACCCAGCTCGAAGAAGTTGTCGGACAGGCCCACCGGCTCCACGCCGAGCACCGCGCTCCAGACGCCAGCCAGCAGCGTTTCCGTCGGAGTGCGCGGCGCGATGTATTCCGGACGTCCGCTGGCTGCCGCGAGAGCCGGGGCGGGCAGGGCCTTGCGGTCCACCTTGCCGTTGGACGTGAGCGGCATCGCCGGCAGCACCACCACGGCCGACGGCACCATGTATTCGGGCAACGTTTCCTTCAGGGCGGCGCGCAGCGCGGCGCTGTCCGTCTGCGTGCCCTCGTGCGCCACGACGTAGCCCACCAGCCGCTTGCCAGCGGGGCCGTCCTCACGTGCGACGACGACGGCCTCGCGCACCCCCGGCAACTTCGCCAGGGCGGACTCCACCTCACCCAGCTCGATGCGGAAGCCACGCACCTTGACCTGTGCATCCGCGCGGCCGACGAAGTCGAGCGTTCCGTCCTCGCGCCAACGCACCACGTCGCCCGTGCGGTACAGCCGGGCTCCGGCCTCGCCCGAGAAACGGTCCGGCACGAAGCGCTCGGCGGTGAGCGCGGGGCGGCCCGCGTAGCCGCGCGCCACGCCGACTCCGCCCACGCACAGCTCGCCCTTCACGCCCACGGGCACCGGCTCTCCACGCACGTCCAGGACGTAGACCCGCACGTTTGCCAGCGGGCGGCCGATGGACGGGACGCGCCCGTCCGCGACGCACTCGGTGAGCGTGGCAATCACCGTGGCCTCTGTGGGGCCATAGGTATTGAGCAGGCGCCGGCCTGGAGCCCAGCGCGCAACGACTTCGGAAGGCAGGGCTTCGCCACCGGAGATGACGGTGCGCAGTTCGGGCAGGCCTTCCGCCGAGGTGGCCGCCAGCGCCGCGGGCGTGAGGCTGATGACGGTGAGGGCTTCTTCGCGCAGCAGCTTCTGCAGCGGCGCGCCCGGCATCAGCTTCTCCAGGGGCGCCAGTACCAGCGAGGCCCCGGAGCACAGCGTGGTGAAGACTTCTTCCACCGACAGGTCGAAGGAGAGGCTGGCGAACTGCAACACGCGGCTGCCGGGGCCGATGCCGTACGCCACCGCTTCATGAGTCACCAGGTTGGCGACACTGCGGTGCTCCACGGCGGTGCCCTTGGGCGTGCCGGTGCTGCCGGACGTGTAGAGCAGGTAGGCCAGGTGGTACGGGGCCACGCCCGTCACCGGCGCTTCGGTGCTCTCACGCGAGAGCGCGTCCTTCTCGGAGTCCAGGGAGAGGGCGCGGGCACGGTGTGCCTCGGGGAATCGCTCCACCAGTACGGACTGAGTCACCAGCACCGTGGCGCCGCTGTCCTCCATCATGAAGGCCAGGCGCTCACGCGGCAGCAGTGGATCCACAGGCACCCAGGCACCGCCTGCCTTGAGGATGCCGAGCAGGCCCACGACGATGTCCAGCGAGCGCTCCACGCTGAGCGCGACGCGGACCTCGGGCCCGACGCCCTGGCGGCGCAGCGCGTGCGCGAGCTGGTTGGCCTTCGCATCGAGCTGCGCGTAGGTGAGGTGCTGTCCCTCGAAGGAGGCCGCCCGCGCATCCGGCGCGCGGCGCGCCTGGGCCTCGAAGAGCGAATGGACGCACGCCTCCGGGAAGTCCGCCCGGGTGGCGTTCCAGTCGACCAGCAGCCGTTGCCGGTCCTCGCTGGAGAGCAGTGACAGCTCGGACAGGCGCTTCCCCGGGGCGGCCACCAGGGCCTCCACGAGCGTGCGCAGGTGCCGCACCCACTGCCCTGCGGTGGACGCGTCGAACAGGTCGGCGCGGTAGTCCAGCGCGCCCTCGAAGCCCTCCTGGGTGCGTGTCAGCGTCAGCGTCAGGTCGAACTTCGCGACGTGGTCACCCACGGGAGCGCTGCGCATCGCCAGCCCCGGCAGGGCCAGCTCCGCGGGCGGCGTGTTCTGCAGGATGAACATCACCCTGAACAGGGGGGCCTGCCGCAAATCCCGCATCGGCTGGAGGCGCTCGAACGGAACGTGCTGATGGGCATAGGCGCCCAGCGCCATCTCACGCACGCGGCCGAGCAGCTCGCGCACGGTGGGGTCGCCATCCAGGCGGGTGCGCATGACCAGCGTGTTGAGGAAGAAGCCGACGATACCCTCCAGCTCGGCGCGATTTCGGCCGGCCACGGGCGAGCCGACGGAGATGTCGTCCTGGCCGGAGTAGCGCGACAGCAAGAGCTGGAAGGCCGCCAGGAAGAGCATGAAGGGCGTGAGGCCCTCGCGATTGCAGAAGGCTTCCACCGCCGCCGCCAGCTCGCGCGGGAGCAACACCGGTGCAAGGGCCCCCGGCGGCGAAGGGTGGAGGGTGCGCGGCCTGTCGGTGGGCAGCTCCAAATCCTGCGCCGCTCCGTCGAGCTGGCGGCGCCACCAGGTGAGCTGCTTCTCCAGCTCCGCCCCCTCCAACCACTTCCGCTGCCACGCCGCGTAGTCCGCGTACTGCAGCGGAAGCGCCGGCAGGACGAAGGACTGGCCCGAGGCGAGCGCGGAGTAGACGACGCCGAGCTCTCGCACCAGGACGCTCATGGACCAGCCGTCCGCCACGATGTGGTGGACGTTGAGCAGCAGCACGTGCGACTGCTCCCCGAGCTTCAGGAGCATGGCGCGCAGCAGCGGGCGGGTAGCGAGGTCAAAAGGGCGCAGGGAGTCCGCGTTGATGCGCCGCCGCGCCTCCGCCTGGCGCTGTTCAGGAGGAAGGCCGCTCAGGTCGACGAGGGCCATCTCCAGCGGAGCGGGCTCGGCGATGCGTTGCACGGGGCCCTCGGCCTCACCGTGGAACGTGGTGCGCAGGGACTCGTGGCGGTGCAGCAGGGCCTCCAGGGCCCGCCGCAGTGCCTCGGCGTCGAGGGCGCCTGTCAGCTCCAGGGTGAACGGCATGTTGAAGGCCGCACTGCCGGGCTCGAGCTGGTCCAGGAACCACACGCGCTGCTGCGAGTACGAGACCGGAAGCCGCTCCGTTCGCGGTACACGCTCGATGGGCGGAAGCCTTTGCACCTCACCTGCACTCACGGCGGCATCGACGAGCGCGGCGAGCGCGGCGACGGTGGGCGCCCGGAAGAGCTCGCGCAGCGGAAGCTCCACGCCGAAGGAGGCGCGGATGCGGGAGACGACGCGGGTGGCCAGCAGGGAGTGGCCGCCCAGCTCGAAGAAGTGGTCCTCGGCACCCACGCGGGGCAGGCCGAGCACCTCGGTCCACAGCGCAGCGAGCTTTTCTTCGGTAGGAGTGCGCGGCGCGACGTAGGCGGCCGAGGCCGTCGGCTCCGGAGCGGGCAGGGCCTTGCGGTCGACCTTCCCATTGGCGGTGAGGGGAAGGGCGTCCAGCCGCACCAGGGCGGACGGCACCATGTAGTCGGGCAGTCGCTCCGCCAGGGAGGCGCGCAGCGCGGCGACATCGAGCGACTCGGGGGCTGCGATGTAGCCGACGAGGCGCTTGCCGCCGTGTACGTCCGTGCGGGACACCACCACGGCTTCGCGGACGCTCGGGAAGGTGGAGATGACGGCCTGTACTTCGCCTGGCTCGATGCGGAAGCCGCGCACCTTGACCTGCGTGTCCGCGCGTCCGACGAAGTCCAGCGCGCCGCCGGCAAGCCAGCGCACCAGGTCTCCGGTGCGGTAGAGGCGGGCGCCGGGGATGCCAGAGAAGGTGTCGGGGATGAAGCGCTCGGCGGTGAGCGCGGGCTGGCCGAGGTAGCCGCGCGCGAGGCCGTCGCCGCCGATGTAGAGCTCTCCGACGACACCCACGGGCACCGGCTGGCCGTGAGCGTCGAGCACGTACAGCCGGGTGCTGCCGATGGGCCGGCCGATGGGGACGGAGGCGCCCACCTGGGCTGCGTCCGTCATGCGGAAGCAGGCGGCGAAGACGGTGGTCTCGGTGGGGCCGTAGCCGTTGGTGACGGGGATGCCCAACTCTTCGAGCACGCGGCGCGCATGCGTGGGAGGCACCACGTCGCCTCCCGCGAGGAGTTGCTTCACCGGGCGCAGCACGTCCAGGTTGCCTTCCACCACCTGGGTGAAGAGGCCGGCCGTCAACCACAAGGTGGTGACGCGCGCCTCACGGAGCACCTGGCCCAACTCCTCCAGGGAAGGAGGCTGGGGAGGCATGACGACGAGACGGGCGCCGTGCAGCAGCGCGCCCCAGATTTCGAGCGTGGAGGCGTCGAAAGAGATGGGAGCCAGTTGCAGCAGCGTCTCGTCGGGGCCGAAGTGGGCGAAGTCGACGCCCAGCAGGGTGCGCAGGACGTTTCGGTGGGTGGTGCCCACGCCCTTGGGCCTGCCGGTGGAGCCGGAGGTGAAGTCCACGTAGGCCAGCGAATCGGGCAGGGCCGCCGGCGACAGCGCATGCGTCGGCCCAGAAGCGAGCGCTGCGTCCTCCAGCACGACGGTGGAGAGGCCCTCTACCGGGAGGCGGGACAACAGCGCTCGTGTGGTGACGAGGGCCTGGGGGCGGGTGTCCTCCACCATGCCAGCCAGTCGCTCACGCGGGTAGGACGGGTCCAGGGGGACGTAGGCGCCGCCGGCCTTGAGGATGGCGACGAGGGAGACGATGAGCTCCAGCGAGCGCTCGACGGCGAGCGCGACGCGGGAGTCGGCACCCACACCGAGGCGGCGCAGGTGGTGTGCGAGTGGGTTGGAGCGCTCGTCGAGCTGGCGATAGGTGAGGCGAGAGTCGCCGAACTCCACGGCGACATGGTCCGGGAAGCGGGCCACCACCCCGGCGAAGACGTCAGGCAGCGTGGCCTCGCGCGGGTAGTCGGAGGCGGTGGTGCTCCAGTCCCGCAGCACCTGCCGCTGCTCGGCGGCGTCCATCAGCGGCAGCTCGGACAGCCGCGCTTGCGGACGCGCGGCGATGCCCTCCAGCAGCGTCTGGAAGTGCGCCAGCAGCCTCCGCACCGTCGGCTCCTCGAAGAGGTCCGTGCGGTACACCGCGGCGAGGCGCAGGCCCTGGGGCAGCTCGGTGGCCAGCAGCGTCAGGTCCACCTGGCTGGTGCCGCTGTCCACCGGCTGCATTTCCAACGTCAGCCCCGGCACCCGCAGCGGAGGCAGGGGCGCGTTCTGCAGGGCGAACATCACCTGGAAAAGCGGCGTGCTGCTCAGCTTGCGCTCGGGCTGGAGCGCCTCCACCAGCTTCTCGAAGGGGACTTCCTGGTGGGCGAAGGCGCCCAGCGACACCTCATGCACCCGGGCCATCAAGGCGAGGAAGGACGGGTCCGCGGAGAGGTCGGCGCGAAGGGCGAGGGTGTTGACGAAAAGGCCGATGAGGCCTTCGAGCTCGGAGCGGTTGCGGCCGGCGATGGGAGTGCCGACGACGACGTCGTCCTGGCCGCAGTAGCGAGACAGCAGCGCCTGGTAGGCGGAGAGCAGGAGGGTGAAGAGGGTGCGGCCCTCGCGTCCGGCCAGTTGCTTGAGCGACTGGAGCAGCGCGGGAGGCAGCACCACCGTGAGGCGAGCCCCGTCGGTGCTGGCCACGGGAGGACGGGGTTTGTCCGTGGGCAGCTCCAGCATGGCGTCGGCGTCCAGCTGGTTGCGCCAGTACGCGAGCTGTGAGTCCAGCGTCTCGCCCTTGAGCCAGTCGCGCTGCCATGTCGCGAAGTCCGCGTACTGCATGGGCAGCGGTGGCAGCGGGGAGGGTTGACCCGCGGCGAGAGAGGGATAGAGCGCCCCCAACTCCCGTACCAGCACGCCCATCGTCCATCCGTCGGAGACGATGTGGTGCACGTTGAGAAGCAGCAGGTATTCGCCTGGGCCCCAGCGGTAGAGCACCGTGCGAAGCAGCGGGCCCTTTTCCACGTCGAAGGGCTTCCGTGCGTCGGCGTGCAGGAGGCTCCAGGCCTCGGCCTCACGCTCGGAGGGAGCGCCGTCCTGCACCTCCACCACGGGCAGGGCGACGTCGAGCGAGGGGGCGATGTGCTGCAACACGCGCCCGTCCTGCTCGACGAAGGTGGTGCGCAGCGCCTCGTGGCGCTGCACCAACTCCTGGAGCGCGCGGCGGAGGGCGTCGACGTTGAGCTCGCCGGACAGGCGCACGGCGGTGGGGATGTTGAAGGCGGCGCTGCCCGGGTTGAGCCGCTCCTGGAACCACATCCGCTCCTGCGCGAAGGACACCGGCGCACGACGGGACTGACGGTTCTTCTCGCGCAGCAGCTCGGCGAGCCGCGCGCGCTTCTGTTCGGGGGTCAGGGCCATGACCGACTACCTTTCCCTGAGCGCGCGCATGCGGCCACGGCACGGCCGTCGCCGGCCGGCGGTCCGCTGCGCGCGCTCAAGAAGAACGACTGCTCGAAGTTGGAGCCGTGGCAACAACGACGCAACGGCTCAGGGCTGCACGCTCATCCCAGGCGCTTCGTGGCGGGCTGGAGTGTCAGCGTGCTCTTCGCCTGGGACTCGACTGCCTCCCGCGTGTACAGCAGCGGATGGCACTCGACCTTCTGGCTCATGTCCATCAGGTCATCCCGGTGCGGGTGGTGTAGGTGCTCAGTCTGCCCGGGTGCGTGAATGGCCACCGACTTCGTCACATCTCCCAGGTCGATGACCACGCGCAGCGCGGTGCCATGGACCACGTCGAAGGGCCGGCTCCAGATGAAGGAGGCGCCGTCCACCGAGTAGGTGTCCCCGCGCGCCGCCAGCGTCCGGGTGTTGAAGGCCTTGCGCAGCGGCTTCGGGCTGCCCGGCCCGCCCAGCACCGCGTGCTGGTACATCACCGTGTGGACGCGGCCCCACGTCCAGCCCTTCAGCTCGGGGCCGAAGCGCTCGGACAGCCACTGCATCGCCGCCGTGAGCGCGCGCCGGAGGATGTCGTCGCGCGTCTCGCGCTCCGGCGTCGTCGGGTCGTCCCACCACGCATCGTCGGGCTTCCCCATCATGTCGACGACGAGGGGCATGTGCATGCTGCCGTGCCGCTCGTAGTCGCTGTCCAGGTAGCGCTCCACCAGCTTCGGCCCCAGCTTGTGGCGCAAGAGGGCGCGCAGCACCTGGATGTACCAGGCGTGGAAGACGGTGGCGCCCACGCGGTCCACCTCGAAGCGCAAGTCCCACGCGGCCAGCTCCGCCAGCGCCTTCGCCTGCGCGTCGTCCGCGGGCTTCATCGACAGCAGGTGCGGGCGCAGCAGCTCGGCGGGAATGGAGTACGTCTCCGCCTGGATGCGGCGCATGTCCTCCACCGTGTGCTTCGTGCCCTCGGCCAGCAGGTCGGTAATCCGCCGGGCGCGGTAGCCCGGGAACCAGTTGCTGGCGATGGCGTACGGGTACTCGTCGGACGTGATCTTGTTGTTGGCCGTGGCGGCGAAGCCCGCGGGAGGGTTGAGGGAGGAGGGCAGGTCTTCGAAGGGGATGAAGCCCTGCCACTCGTACTCGCCCGTCCAGCCCGGCACAGGCACCGTGCCCTGGTGCCCCGGCGCGCGGATGGGGATGCGGCCGGTGGACTGGTAGCCCACGTTGCCGTCCGAGTCCGCATACACGAAGTTCTGCCCCGGGCTCTCCCACAGCTTGCAGGCCGCGCGGAACTCGTCCCAGCTCTTCGCCAGGTTCATGCTCACCAGCGCGTCGATGAGCGGCCGGCACTGCGCGTGGGCCCAGCAGAGCGCCATCGGCTCGGCGTCCCCGAGCGAGCGGCTCAGCGCCCTGTTGAGCAGCGGCCCGTGCCGGGTGCTGCGGATGACCACCGCCGCGTTCGGGCCGCCGCGCACGGGGAACTCCTCGCGGATGACCTCCAGGTCATGCCAGGTGCCCTGGTACTCGTAGCGCTTGGGCGCCTTCGGGTCGTCCAGCTTCTCGATGTAGAAGTCCTGGGTGTCCGGCCCCAGGTTGGACATGCCCCAGGCGGCCTTGCCGTTGTGGCCGATGACCACCAGCGGCACGCCCGGTAGCGAGAAGCCCACGTGGTTGAAGCGGCCGCCGTGCAGGCCGTTCTCGTACCAGGGCGACGGCATGCCCAGGCCCATGTGAATGTCGTTGGCGAGCAGCGGCTTGCCGCTGGCGGTGCGCTTGCCGTGCACCACCCAGTTGTTGCTGCCGGTGACGATGTTCGGGTCGCCGAGCACCGCGTCCGTGGCGTCCAGCCCCTCCATCGTCTTCACGCCACGCAGGTCCTTGTACATCGCCTCCGGGGGGACGATGAGCGGCGTCTGCGGCGCGTGCAGGGGCAACAGCAGCGCGGCGACCTCCTCGCCCGCCTCGGCCACCAGCCGGGCCCGCAGGATTTCCAGCCGGTGGTTGCCGCCCAGCATCATCGCCAGCAGGTTGCCGCGCACCAGCGTGTCCAGCGGCGTCCAGGGGGCCGGTCTGGTCCCCAGCACGGTGAACTCCAGCGGCAGCGGCTCGTTGGCGATGCGCGCATTCACGCCCGCGGCGTACGCGTCCAGGATGACGCGCGACTCCGCCGTCACCTGGGGCAGCGTCTTCTCCGCCATGCGGCGCAGTCCCAGCGTGCGCATGATGTGGTCCATCGGGACGACCTGGGGGCCGAGCACGGAGCCCAGCAGGCCGTTGCCGGTGAGGCGGCCGAACTCGAGCTGCCACATCCGGTCCTGCGCGTGCACGTAGCCCTGGGCGAAGAACAGGTCGTGCTCGTCCTGCGCGTAGATGTGCGGGGTGCCCCAGGTGTCGCGGATGATTTCCACCGGACCGTGCAGCCCGTCCACCTGGAACGTGCCCTGCGCGCGGGGCCAGCGGCGGCGAGCGAGCCAGGGGCCCAGGCCGGGCGTGGCAATGGCCAGCGCGGGGGGCAGCTTGCGAAGCAACTGGAGCCAGCGGTTGAAGGTGCTCATGTCTCGGTGCTCCCGGTCGCGAGGCGCGGTGCGGCTCCGACGTCCGCCGCGATGTCCGCGGGCATGGGTGTGGGCACTGGGGGATTGCGAGGAGGGGTGGGCAGGGCGTCCGGCAGCTCGGACTCCACGTTGCGTGTGCGGGGCGACATCCACAGCACGAGGACGTTCGCCAGCATCAGCAGGCTGAGCATGACGAACATGAGTGCGACGCCGCGGCCCTGGCCGGTGCCAATCACCCGGCCGACGCTGGAGGCGAGCGCACCGTCCTTGGCCATCAGGGGCTCGAAGACGTTGTCCGCCATGACGCCGCCCAGCAGGGTCACCAGCAGCCCCATGCTCTGGAACACCACCCGGCGCAGGGAGGCGACGCGCCCCTGCAGCTCGGGAGGCACCTTCGTCTGCCAGATGAACTGGTTGCAGGCCGAGGTGAGCGGGAACGTGGAGACGAAGATGGCGGCCGACACGGCGATGAGCGGCACGTTGGGCGGCAGGGCCGCCAGCGGGAGGATGAGCGCGGACACGATGGAGAAGCCCACGATGCCGAGGATGCGGCGCTGGGGGCCGCCCCAGATGCTGGTGATGATGCCGCCCGCCAGTCCACCCATGCCGGCAATGGAGGCAATCCACTTCAGGTGGTTGATGTCCGTGAAGGCCAGCACCAGCGGATTGATGAGCAGCAGCACCATGCCGGTGATGAAGCCGCCGGTGGTGATGAAGATCATCAGTCCGAAGAGGCCCCGCCGCTCACGGATGAACTGCCAACCCTCCACCAGGTCCGCCTTCAGGGAGCGCTGACCGGCCTTCTTCGTGGCGTCGCGGGGCGGCATGGGGAAGCGCACGAGGATGAGCGCCCCGATGGCGAAGATGTAGGAGATGGCATCGACGAGGAGGATGCCGCGCAGGCCGATGGCGCCCAGCAGCGCGCTGGCGATGAGCGGGCCGGCAATCTGGGCGATGGCGGCGCTCAACTCCGTCATCCCGCTGGCGCGGCCCAGGTGCTGGCGGGGGACGAGCAGCGGCACGGTGGAGGTCCAGGCCGGGAAGCACATCGTGACGAAGGCCGAGCCAATCAGGAGCGGGCCGTAGAAGTACCAGACCTTGATGGTCCACCACCCCGCGTCCTGGCCAGCGAACAGGCCCCAGATGAGGAAGATGCCCAGCGCCGCGCCCAGGTCGCCCACGAGCATGAGCTTGCGCCGGTCCCACCGGTCCGCGAGCACGCCCGCCAGGGGCGACAGCAGCACCATGGGCAGCGTGCCGAAGAAGCCGACGAGGGCGAAGCCCGTGACAGACCCGGACGTCTCGTAGACGTACGCCCCGAGCGCGAACGTCGTCAGCGACGAGCCCAGCATGGAGAGGAACTGCCCGAACCAGACCGTCACGAAGGTCCGCATCGAGTAGCCCGGTGAAGGAGGGGCTTGGGGTGTCATGAGGCGTCGCGCTCCAGAGAGTCCAGGTGATTGACGAGCCGCTCCGCCACATGGGGGGCGTTGGGTGCGGTTAGCAGGGTGAAGTGGTCGCCCGGCACTTCATACACCGTGAGCGTGCCGCCGAGCCACGCACTCCAGCCCAGGTCCTGAGCGCGAGGCGCCCCGCTCGGGGGTGTGGCGGCCCGGAGGAGGACGGCCGGGCCCATGTAGGCCCCCGCGGGCACGTAGTTTCTCTGGGCGTGGCTGAGCCGCTGATACACACGGAACAGGCGCTCGGCCGCGTCGACGTCCAGGTCGAGCCCGCCCGAGGGAGAGCGCCGGGCCAGCTCCAGCACGTAGGCCAGCGCGCCGCGCACGTCCAGCCGCCGCAGGTGCTCCACGTCCAGGGGCAGCGACTGCCACGGCAGCCCGAGCACCCGGCCGAAGCCGGCCAGCTGCATGAGGGCGTCCGGCTCGGGCCGGGGCTGGGCCTCGGGAGCGTGGCTGTCCAGGAGGGCCAGCAGCTCCACCTGCTCGCCTGCTCCCTGGAGGAGCCGGGCCATCTCGTAGGCGACGAGTCCGCCGAAGGACCAGCCTCCCAGGAGGTAGGGCCCCTGGGGCTGCACGGCGCGGACTTGGGTGAGGTAGTCGCGGGCGAGGGCTTCAACGGAGGCAGGGGGCAGCTCGCCCCCGTCGAGGCCAGAGGCGGACAGGCCGTAGAGAGGCCTGTCACTGCCGAGCAGGCGGACGAGCTCGGTGTAGCCCAGCACGCTGCCACCGCCGCCGTGGACGAGGAAGAGAGGCCTGCCGGTGGCGGTGCCCCCATCCAGACGGGAGAGGTTGGAGGTGGAGCGGGGGGCGTCGTCGCGGTGCTCCAGGCGAAGGGCGAGGCGCTCGACGGTGGAGCCCTGGAAGAGGGCCGAGACAGGGAGTGCGACTCCGGTGCGCTCGCGGAGTCGTGCCATGAGGCGCACGGCGAGGAGGGAGTGGCCGCCGAGGGCGAAGAAGTCGTCGGTGGCGCCGACCTTCTCCAGGTGGAGCACCTCGGCCCAGACGGCGGCGACGGCCTCCTCGGTGGGAGTGCGCGGGGCGACGTAGGCGGCGCTGGTGGCGGAAGCGTCCGGAGCGGGCAGCGCCTTGCGGTCGACCTTGCCGTGGGTGTTGAGGGGCAGCGACGGCAGGAAGACGAAGGCGGAAGGCACCATGTACTCGGGCAGCGAGCGCAGCAGCGAGGAGCGCAGCGCGGCCGTGTCGAGGGGGTTGCCCTCAGGCGTGACGAGGTAGGCGACAAGGCGCGCGTTGCCGGGGATGTCCTCGCGAGCGAGTACCACGGCGCGGCTGATACTGGCCTCCTGCTCCAGGGCGGCTTCGATTTCGCCCAGTTCAATCCGGAAGCCGCGCAGCTTCACCTGGAAGTCGATGCGGCCCAGGTAGTCCAGCTCACCGTCGGCCAGCCAGCGCACCTTGTCGCCGGTGCGGTAGAGGCGGCCGCCGGGTGTGGTGCCGAACGGGTCCGGGATGAACTTCTCGGCGGAGAGCTCGGGCCTGCCATGGTAGCCGCGAGCGACGCCCGCGCCGCCGATGAAGAGCTCGCCGGGGACGCCGGTGGGCACCGGCTGCATGCGCTCGTCGAGGACGTATACCTGCACGTTGGCGAGCGGCCCGCCGAGGGTGGGCCGTGAGGCGCCGCGAATGGAGCGAGCGGTGGTGTCGACGGTGCACTCGGTGGGGCCGTAGACGTTGAAGCAGTGGATGAAGGGGTGGGCCGCCAGCTTCGCCCAGAGGACTTCGTCCACGGCCTCGCCGCCCACCAGCACGCGAAGCGGCCTGGAGGCAGCCAGACCTTCCTCCAGCAGCAGGCGCAGGTGAGAAGGAGAGCAGTCGAGGACGTCGAGCTGGTGCTTCTCCACCCACGCCTTGAGCAGGGCGACGTCCTCGCGAGCAGTCTGGGGCACGACGCAGAGGGCATGGCCGTCGGCCACCTGGATGAGTTGCTTCACCGAGGCGTCGAAGGCGAGAGGCGCGTTGAGGCTGACACGCAGCGCGCCTTCGGCTCCGGCATACACAGCCGAAGCCAGGGCTGAGCGCAGGTTCATCACGGAAGCGTGCTGAACCATGACGCCCTTGGGGCGGCCGGTGGAGCCGGAGGTGTAGATGACGTAGGCGAGGTGCTCGGGCGAGGTGAGGCGAGGCGGGTTGGCCTCGGACTCGCGAGAGAGCTGCTCGCGCACCGCCGAATCGTCGAGGTAGAGGGGCTCCACGCCGGAGCCCTCCATGCGCTCGGACAGGTGACGCTGGGTGAGGGCGAGCCGTGCACCGCAGTCCTGGAGCATGAAGGCCAGGCGCTCGCGGGGGTAGGCGGGGTCCATGGGGACGTAGGCGCCGCCGGCCTTGAGGATGGCGAGGACGGCGACCACCATGTCCACGCCGCGCTCCATGCAGAGCGCGACGCGCACCTCGGGGCCGACACCGCGGAAGCGCAGCCAGCGGGAGAGCTGGTTGGCGCGGCGGTTGACCTGCGCGAAGGACAGCGAAGCGGAGTCATCGAGGACGGCCAGTGAATCCGGCGTGCGTGCCGCCTGCACCTCGAAGCGCTCATGCAGCGCGCCGTCCCAGCCCAGCTCCTGGCGCGTGTCATTCCATCGCGCCAGCACCTGCTGGCGTTCGGAGGCGGGCAGCAGGGGCAGCTCCCCCACGCGCGTCTGCGGCGCGGACACGGCGGCCTGCACCAACGTGGTGAAGTGCTCCACCATGCGGGAGATGGTGTCCTTCTCGAACAGGTCCGTGCGGTAGCTCAGTGCGCCGCCGAGACCGTCGGAGCCCTGGGTCAGCGAGAGCGTCAGGTCGAACTTGGTGGCCTGAGCGCCGGACTCGAAGGACTCCAGGGTCAGCGGAGTGCTGTCCTGCGCGCCACCCTTCACCTCCAGGGTGGCCGTCGGAGCGTTCTGCAGGACGAGCATCACCTGGAAGAGAGGCGAGTGGCTCAGGCTGCGCTGAGGCCGCAGCTCCTCGACGAGCTTCTCGAAGGGCACGTCCTGGTGCTCGTAGGCGCCAAGCGTGGTGGAGCGCACGCGGGCGAGCAGCTCGCGGAAGGTGGCGCGCGGGTCCACCAGGGTGCGCAGCACCAGCGTGTTGACGAAGAAGCCGATGAGGCCCTCCGTTTCCGCGCGGGTGCGGCCGGCGATGGGTGAGCCGACGGAGATGTCGTCCTGGCCGGAGTAGCGGGCCAGCAGCACCTGCCAGAGCGCCAGCAGGGCCATGAAGGGCGTGGTGCCCTCGCGCTGGCACAAGGCCAGGAGCGCGTCGGTGACGGGGGCGGACAGCTGCACGGGCTGCCATGCACCCCGGTGGGACTGGACGGCGGGCCGAGGCTTGTCGGTGGGCAGCTCCAGCACGGGCGCCGCGCCGGAGAGCTGCGCACGCCAGTACCCCAGCTGCTTCTCCAGCGCCTCGCCCCGCAGCCATGCGCGCTGCCACGCTGCGAAGTCCGCGTACTGCACCGGCAGGGCGGGCAGTCGCGCCTCACGGCCGCTGGAGTGCGCCGAGTAGAGCTGGGTCAGCTCGCGCACCAGCACGCCCATGGACCAGCCGTCGGAGACGATGTGGTGCATTGTCCCGATGAGGACGTGGTCCTGCTCACCCAGGCGCAGCAGCAGGGCGCGGAAGACGGGCCCTCGCGCCAGGTCGAAGGGGCGCTGGGCCTCCTGTGCTGTCAGCCTGCGGGCCTCGGCCTCGCACTTCGCGGCGGACAGCGCGCTCAGGTCCACCACGGGCAGCGGGAAATGCGGCACGGGGTGGATGACCTGGACGGGCTCGCCGTCATGGGCGCCGAAGGTGGTGCGGAGCGCCTCGTGGCGCTCGATGAGCGAGAGGAAGGCCTTCTCCATCGCACCCACGTCCAGCGGCCCGCGCATGCGCAGCGCGGTGGGGATGTTGTACGCGGAGCTGCCAGGCTCGAGCTGGTCGATGACCCACAGTCGCTGCTGGGCGAAGGACAGCGGCAGCTCACCGGTGCGCGGCACGGGCAGCAGGGGCGGAGCCTGGACGGTGCGCGAGTGCACCGCCGCATCCACCCGCTGCGCGAGCGCGGAGAGGACGGGGGCCTCGAAGAGGGCACGCAGGGGCAGTTCCACGCCGAAGGTGGAGCGGATGCGGGAGATGACCTGCGTGGCCAGCAGTGAGTGGCCGCCCAGCTCGAAGAACTGCGCCTCCGCGCCTACGCGCTCCAGGCCCAGCACCTGGGCCCACAGGCCCGCGAGCAGCTCCTCGGTGGGCGTGCGCGGGGCGACGTGCTCCGCCGTGGAGGCCGGGGCTTCGGGCACGGGCAGGGCCTTGCGGTCCACCTTGCCGTTGGCCGTCAGCGGCAGCGCCTCCAGCACGACGAAGGCGGAGGGCACCATGTGCTCGGGCAGCCGCTGCTTCGCGGTGGCCCGCAGCGACTCGACGTCGACGGACATGCCCTGGGCGGGCACCACGTACGCGGCCAGTCGCTTGTCGCCGGGGCGGTCCTCGCGCACCAGCACCAGCGCCTGCCGCACGTTGACGTGCGAGGCCAGCACGGCCTCGATTTCACCGAGCTCGATGCGGAAGCCGCGCAGCTTCACCTGGAAGTCGGTGCGGCCGACGTAGTCCAGTGTGCCGTCCGCCCTGGCGCGCACGAGGTCTCCCGTGCGGTAGAGGCGTGCACCGGGCTCGGTGGCGAACGGGTCCGGAATGAACTTCTCGGCCGTCAGCTCGGGCCGATTGAGGTAGCCGCGCGTCACGCCCACGCCGCCGATGCACAGCTCGCCAGCAACGCCCACGGGTACCGGGCGCAGGTGGCGGTCCAGCACGTATTGCCGCGTGTTGGCCAGGCCCCGGCCCAGGGGCGGACGCTGTCCGTTCGGGGCACAGAGGTACAGGTTGGCGATGACGGTGGTTTCGGTAGGGCCATACGCATTGAAGAACTGCCGGCCAGTCGCCCACTTCTCCACCAGCTCGGCCGTGCAGGCCTCGCCGCCGGAGAGAATCGTGCCCAGCGTCTCCAGCCCCTGGGTCGGCAGGATGGCCAGCACGGAGGGCGGCAGCAGCACCTGGTCGATGGCCTGACCGCGCAGCACGTCCATCAGCGGCTGGCCCGGCATCAGGTCCTCGCGCGGCGCCATCACCAGGGTGGCGCCGTGGAACAGGGCCAGCGTCACCTCGTACACGGAGGCGTCGAAGCTGGGGGACGCGAACTGGAGCACGCGCTGTCCAGCACGCAGGCCGGTGACGCGGGCGATGTCCGCCGCTAGGTTGGGCACGCCGCGGTGGCTCACCATGACGCCCTTGGGACGGCCAGTGCTGCCCGAGGTGTAGATGACGTACGCGAGGTTGTCCGTCGTGCCCACTCGCGCCGGTGTTGTGGCTGGGTGGCGCGAGAGAACGGGCGCGAGGGCATCGAGTGCAAGCACGTCACCCGAGAAGGAGGGAAGCGTGTCGCTCAGGTGTGAGTGGGTGAGGAGCACCGACGCGCCGCAGTCCTGGAGCATGAAGTCCAGGCGCTCGCGGGGGTAGGCGGGGTCCATGGGCACGTAGGCGCCGCCGGCCTTGAGCACGCCGAGCAGCCCCACCACCACGTCGAACGAGCGCTCCACGCACAGCGCCACCCGAGTATCGGGGCGCACGCCCCGGGCGCGCAGCTCATGGGCGAGCTGGTTGGCCCGCGCATCCAGCTCGCGGTAGCTCATCGTGCGCTCGCCGAAGCGGAGTGCCGCGGCGTCGGGCGTGCGCTGCACCTGGGCCTCGAACTGCTCGTGGAAGAGTGCGCCGTCCGCGAAGGGGGCTGCCGTGTCGTTCCACTGCTCGACGACCTGCCGGCGCTCGTCCTCGCGCATCAGTGGCAGCTCGGACAGGCGCTGGCGGGGGTTGGCGGCGATGGCCTCCAGCAGGGTGTGCAGGTGGCCCGCCATGCGCGCGACGGTGGGGGCGTCGAACAGGTCGGTGTTGTAGTTCAGCGAGCCATATAGCCCCCGCGGGCCCGGCGTCACCGTCAGCGTCAGCTCGAACTTGGCGACGTGGGTGGGAGCCTCCACGGTGGAGAGCTTCAAGCCCGGCAGGGAGATGGAGGAAGCCGGCAGGTTCTGCAGCGAGAACATGACCTGGAAGAGCGGCGAGCGGCTCAGGTCGCGCTCGTGCTGGAGCACCTCCACCAGCTTCTCGAAGGGCACTTCCTGGTGGGCATAGGCGCCCAGCGTGGCCTCACGCACCCTGCCCAGCAGGGACGCGAAGGTGTCCTCGTCGGAGACGCGGGCGCGCAGGGCGAGCGAGTTGACGAAGAAGCCGATGAGGCCCTCCGTCTCCGTGCGGTTGCGGCCGGCGATGGGCGAGCCGACGACGATGTCGTCCTGCCCCGAGTAGCGGGAGAGCAGCGTCTGCCAGCCGGCGAGCAGCACCATGAAGAGGGTGGCATTGTGCTGGCGGGCGAGCGCCTCCAGCTGCTGCCCCAGCTCCGCGGGAAGCGCGAAGGGGTGCGTCGCGCCGTGGAACGTCTGCACGGGCGGACGGGGCCTGTCGGTGGGCAGCTCCAGTGCCTGCGGGGCGCTGCCGAGCTGCTGCTTCCAGTATCCGAGCTGTGCCTCCAGCACCGCTCCGCTCAGCCAGTTGCGCTGCCACACCGCGTAGTCGGCGTACTGCGTCGGCAGTGGCGCGAGGCGAGGCGTCCGTCCCGAGGCATGGGCCTCGTAGAGGGCGGCCAGTTCGCGCACGAGCACGCTGAGAGACCAGCCGTCGGAGACGATGTGGTGCAGGTTGAGGAGCAGCACGTGCTCATCGGGCGCCAGTTTCAGCAGCGACGCGCGGAAGAGCGGCCCCCTGGAGAGGTCGAACGGGCGGACGCCCTCCTCGGTGGCCAGACGCCGGGCCTCGGATTCGCGTTCGTCGGTGGGCAGTGCGCCCAGGTCGACGACGGGAAGCTGGAAGTCCGAGACGGGGTGGATGACCTGCACGGGCTCGCCATTGCTGGAGGCAAAGGTGGTGCGCAGTGACTCGTGACGCTCGACGAGTGCGCCAAGGCTGCGCTCCAGGGCCGCGAGGTCCAGGGCTCCGGTGAGGCGCACCGGCGAGGGCATGTTGTAGGCGGAGCTGCCGGGCTGGAGCTGGTCGATGAACCACAGGCGCTGCTGAGCGAAGGAGAGCGGCAGCGCGTCGGAGGAGGCTGCACGTCGCACGAGGGCAGGTGCCTGGAGCGAATCACCCGTCTGACGCGTGGACTCGATGCGCTCGGCGAGGGCGGCGACGGTGGGCGCCTCGAAGAGGGCGCGCAGGGGCAGCTCCACGCCGAGCTCGGAGCGGATGCGGGAGATGACCTGCGTGGCGAGCAACGAGTGACCGCCCAGCTCGAAGAAGTTGCCGGTGATGCTCACCTGGGGCACGCGCAGGACGGTCGCGAACACCTCCGCCAGCTTCTCTTCGGTGGGAGTCCGCGGGACGACGAAGGCCTCGGTGGGCGAGGCCTGGACGGCGTCTGGAGGAGGGAGGGCCTTGCGGTCGACCTTGGCGTTGGAGGTGAGGGGCAGGGTGTCCAGGCGCACGAGGGCAGAGGGCACCATGTACTCGGGCAGTTGCTGCTTGAGGGCGGCGCGCAACTCAGCCGTGTCGAGGGACTCGGGCGCGGCGACGTAGCCAACGAGGCGCTTGTCGCCGGGCACGTCCTCTCGCACCAGGGCCAAGGCCTGGGCCACGTCCGGGAAGGCGAGCAGCGCGGCTTCGACTTCGGCCAGCTCGATGCGGTAGCCGCGGACCTTGACCTGCGCGTCCGCACGGCCGAGGAACTCCAGTACGCCATCATTGCGCCGACGAGCGAGGTCGCCCGTGCGGTAGAGGCGAGCACCCGGAACACCCGAGAAGGAGTCTGGGACGAATCGCTCGGCGGTGAGGGCGGGCTGCTCGACGTAGCCTCGGGCCACACCGTCGCCGCCGATGAACAGCTCCCCAACGACGCCGACGGGCACGGGCTGCCCGGCGGCATCCAGCAGGTACACCTGCGTATTACCGATGGGCCGGCCGATGGGCACGGATGAGCCCACGTGCTCCACCGAGGTCATGCGGTGGGTGGAGGCGAAGAGCGTCGTCTCCGTGGGGCCGTAGCAGGCCGTCACCGGGATGCGCAGCTCCTCCAACACGCGGCGGACGTGAGGCGCGCTCACCACGTCACCCCCGGTGAGCAACTGCTTCACGCCGCGAAGGGCGGGGAAGTTGTGGTCCACCACCTGGGTGAAGAGGCCGGCGGTGAGGTGCAGCGTCGTCACTCCGTGCTTCGTGAGGACGGCCTCCAATTCCTTCAAGTCGGAAGGCGAGTGGGGCGGGAAGACGACGAGCCTTGCGCCATGGAGCAGCGGCCCCCACAGCTCCAGGGTGGAGGCATCGAAGGACACAGGCGCGATGAGGAGGAAGGTCTCGTCCGGGCCCAGGTGCGCGTAATCGTTGCCGAAGACGGTGCGCAGCACGGCGGCCTGGGGAGTCCCGACACCCTTGGGGCGACCCGTGGAGCCGGAGGTGAAGTCGATGTACGCGAGACTCTGGGGCAGAGCGGCCATGGGAGGCGCCGAAGTTGCCTGTGCCTCCAGGGACACCTCTCCCAGCACGACGGTGGACAATCCTTCCACTGGCAGCTTCGCCAGCAACTCACGCGAGGTGAGGAGGACGCCGGGACGCGCGTCCTCCACCATGGCGGCGAGGCGCTCACGCGGATAGGACGGGTCCAGCGGGACGTAGGCGCCGCCAGCCTTGAGGATGGCGACGAGAGAGACAATCAGCTCCAGCGAGCGGTCGAGCGCAATGGCCACGCGCGAGTCGGTGGACACACCCAGGTTGCGCAGATGGTGCGCGAGCTGGTTGGCGCGCGCGTCCAGCTGCCGATAGGTGAGCTTGGAGTCACCGAACTCGACGGCGACCTTGTCCGCGTACCTCGCCACCACCTGCGAGAAGACCTCGGGCAGGGTGGAGCCGCGCGGGTACTCGGTGGCGGTGGCGTTCCACTCCACCAGCACCTGCCGGCGCTCCGCCTCGGTGAGCATGGAGCGGGTGGCCAGGGGCGCGTTCGGCCGGGCGACGAGGGCTTCCACCAGCACCTGGAAGTGCTCGGCCATCCGCGCGGCGGTGGCGGGCGCGAACAGGTCGGTGTTGTACCGCAGGGGGCCCTGGAAGCCTTCAGCCGTTTCGGAGAGGCTCAGCTCCAGCTCGAACCGGACCGTGGGGTTGTTCACTTCGTCCAGCGGGCGCAGTGCCAGTGCCGGCTTCCGAGCCTGCTCCGGGCCCTGCATCGAAGCGGCCGTGGGTGCGTTCTGCAGGGCGAAGATGACCTGGAATAGCGGGCTGCGGCTCATGTCGCGAGCGGGCTGGAGTTCTTCCACCAGCCGCTCGAAGGGCACGTCCTGATGGGCGTATGCGCCCAACGCCGTTTCCTTCACCCGGCGCAGCAGGTGCAAGTACGAGGACTGGTCATCCACCCAGGCCCGCATCACCAGCGTGTTGATGAAGAAGCCGATGAGGCCCTCCAGCTCGCCACGCTGGCGGCCCGCGATGGGCGAGCCCACCGCGACGTCCGGCTGGCCGGTGTAGCGCGACAGCAGCACCTGGAACGCGGCGAGCAGTGCCATGAAGGGCGTGAGGCCCTCCTGCTGACACAGCGCCTTGAGCTTCTCCGACGCCGCCCGAGACAAGACCACCGGCACATGCGCACCACGGAAGGTCTGCACGGGAGGACGGGGCTTGTCGGTGGGCAGCTCCAGCGTCGAGAGGCCGGAGAGCTGCTTGCGCCACCAACCGAGCTGCTCGTCGAGCACCGCGCCCTGCAGCCAGTTGCGCTGCCAGACGGCGTAGTCCGCGTACTGGAGCGGCAGTGGCGGCAGCGGTGAGGGCCGGCCCTGCGCGAAGGCGTCGTAGAGGGCCGCCACCTCGCGCACCAGCACGCCCATGGACCAACCGTCCGAGACGATGTGGTGCATGTTCAGCGCGAGCACGTGGTCCGTGGGGCCCAGCTTCAGCAGTTGGGCGCGCAGCAGCGGACCGGCGGAGAGGTTGAAGGGCGTCAGCAGCTCCTCGCGCAGGCGGCGCTCCAGCTCGGCGCGAGCGGCCTGCGGCTCCAGAGTGCTCAGGTCCACCATCTGAAGGGGCAGCTCGCCCACGGAGGAGATGAGCTGGAGGGGCTGTCCCTCCTGCTGGGTGAAGGTGGTGCGCAGGGCCTCATGCCGGTGCACCAGCGCCTCGAAGCCGCGGCGCAGGGCTTCGACGTCGAGCGGCCCGTCCATGCGCACGAAGGTGGGCATGTTGTAGGAGGCGCTGCCGGGCTGGAGCTGGTCGATGAACCACAGGCGCTGCTGTGCGAAGGAGAGCGGCAGCGGCCCGTTACGCAGCACGGGGACGATGGCGGGCGCCTGGGGGCCAGCGGCGGACTGCCGGGCGGACTCGATGCGCAAGGCGAGGGCGGCCACGGTGGGTGCCTCGAAGAGGGCACGCAGCGGTAGCTCCACTTCGAACGTCGAGCGGATGCGCGAGATGACCTGCGTGGCCACCAGCGAGTGTCCGCCCAGCTCGAAGAAGTTGTCGTGGACGCCGATGCGCTGCACGCGGAGCACCTGGGTCCAGAGAGCGGCGAGTTGCTCCTCGGTGATGGTACGAGGCGCGACGAAGGACTCCGCCTTGGAGATCAGCGCCGAGTCGGGAGCGGGCAGGGCCTTGCGGTCGACCTTGGCGTTGGAGGTGAGGGGCAGGATGTCCAGCCGCACGAGGGCGGAGGGCACCATGTACTCGGGCAGCCGCTGCTTGAGCGCGGCGCGCAGGGCAGCGGTGTCGAGGGACTCGGGAGCAGCGACGTAGCCGACGAGGCGCTTGTCGCCGGGCACGTCCTCGCGCACCAGGGCCACGGCCTGACCCACCTCGGGGAAGGCGAGCAGGGCGGCTTCGACTTCGGCCAGTTCGATGCGGTAGCCGCGCACCTTCACCTGCGCGTCGGCGCGGCCGAGGAACTCCAGCACGCCGTCACCCCGCCAGCGGGCCAGGTCGCCCGTGCGATAGAGCCGCGCACCGGGCACACCGGAGAAAGCGTCAGGGATGAAGCGCTCGGCGGTCAGGGAAGGCTGCTCGACGTAGCCCCGGGCCACGCCGTCACCGCCGATGAGCAGCTCACCCACCACGCCGACGGGCACCGGCTGACCGGAGGCGTCCACCAGGTACACGCACGTGTTCCCCATGGGCTTGCCGATGGGGACGGAAGTGCCCACCTGCTCGACGCCCGTCATGCGGTGGGTGGATGCGAAGAGCGTCGTCTCCGTGGGGCCGTAGCAGGCCGTCACCGGGATGCGCAGCTCCTCCAGCACGCGGCGCACGTGCGGCGCGCTCACCACGTCACCGCCCGTCAGCACCTGACGGATGGAGCGCAGGCTGAAGAAGTTGTTGTCCACCACCTGGGTGAAGAGGCCGGCGGTGAGGTGCAGCGTCGTCACGCCGTGCTTCACCAACACCGACTCCAGCTCCTTCAGGTCGGAAGGCGAGTGGGGCGGGAAGACGACGAGGCGGGCACCGTGGAGCAGCGGCCCCCACAGCTCCAGGGTGGACGCATCGAAGGAGACGGGCGCGATGAGGAGGAACGTCTCGTCCGGGCCCAGGTGCGCGTAGTCGTTGCCGAAGACGGTGCGCAGCACGGCGGCCTGGGGAGTCCCGACGCCCTTGGGACGGCCGGTGGAGCCGGAGGTGAAGTCGATGTACGCGAGGCTCTGGGGCAGAGCGGCCATGGGAGGCGCCGAAGTCGGCTGGGCTTCCAGAGACACTTCGCCCAGCACGACGGTGGACAGGCCTTCCACCGGCAGCTTCGCCAGCAACTCACGCGAGGTGAGGAGGACGCCGGGACGCGCGTCCTCCACCATGGCGGCGAGGCGCTCAAGCGGATAGGACGGGTCCAGCGGGACGTAGGCGCCGCCAGCCTTGAGGATGGCGACGAGAGAGACAATCAGCTCCAGCGAGCGGTCGAGCGCAATGGCCACGCGCGAGTCGGTGGATACACCCAGGTCGCGCAGATGGTGCGCGAGCTGGTTGGCGCGCGCGTCCAGCTGCCGATAGGTGAGCTTGGAGTCACCGAACTCGACGGCGACCTTGTCCGCGTACCTCGCCACCACCTGCGAGAAGACCTCGGGCAGGGTGGAGCCGCGCGGGTAGTCGGTGGCGGTGGCGTTCCACTCCACCAGCACCTGCCGGCGCTCCGCCTCGGTGAGCATGGAGAGGGACGCGAGGGGCGCATCGGTCCGGGTGACGAGGGCCTCCACGAGGACGCGGAAGTGCTCCGCCATCCGCTGGGCCGTCGTGCTCTCGAACAGGTCGGTGTTGTAGCCCAGCGAGCCCTGGTAGCCGTCGGAGGTCTCCGACACGTTGAGCTGGAGCTCGAACTTGATGGTGGGATTCTCCACCATCTCCAGCGGGCGCAGCGCCACGGCCATCTTCTGGGCGGGCCCCTGGGGCATGGGCGTGTTCTGCAGGGCGATGAACACCTGGAACAGCGGGCTGCGGCTCATGTCGCGAGTCCGCTGCAGCTCCTCCACCAGCCGCTCGAAGGGCACGTCCTGGTGCGCATAGGCGCCCAGGGCCGCGTCCTTCACCTGCCGCAGCACCTCGCGGAAGGAGCGGCGAGCGTCCAGCTGCGTCCGCATCACCAGCGTGTTGACGAAGAAGCCGATGAGGCCTTCCAGCTCACCCCGGTTGCGCCCGGCGATGGGCGAGCCGACGGAGATGTCCTGCTGACCGGTGTACCGGGACAGCAGCACCTGGAACGCAGCCGTCAGGGCCATGAAGGGCGTGGCGCCCTCCTGCTGGCACAGCGCATTGAGCTTGTCCGAAGCGGCCCGGGACAGTGCCAGGGGCACGTGTGCCCCACGGAAGGTCTGCACGGGAGGACGGGGCTTGTCGGTGGGCAGCTCCAGGGTGGCGGCGCCGGAGAGGTGCTGCTTCCACCAGCCGAGCTGCTCGTCGAGCACCACGCCCTGCAGCCAGTTGCGCTGCCAGACGGAGTAGTCCGCGTACTGGAGCGGCAGCGGAGGCAGCGGCGAGGGCCTGCCTTGCGAGAAGGCGTCGTAGAGGGCTGCCACCTCGCGCACCAGCACGCCCATGGACCAACCGTCCGAGACGATGTGGTGCATGTTCAGCGCGAGCACGTGGTCCGTGGGTCCCAGCTTCAGCAGTTGGGCGCGCAGCAGCGGACCGGTGGAGAGGTTGAAGGGCGTCAGCAGCTCCTCGCGCAGGCGGCGCTCCAGCTTGGCGTGGGCGGCCTGCGGCTCCAGATTGCTCAGGTCCACCATCTGAAGGGGCAGCTCGCCCACGGAGGAGATGAGCTGGAGGGGCTGTCCCTCCTGCTGGGTGAAGGTGGTGCGCAGGGCCTCATGCCGGTGCACCAGCGCCTCGAAGCCGCGGCGCAGGGCTTCGACGTCGAGCGGCCCGTCCATGCGCACGAAGGTGGGCATGTTGTAGGAGGCGCTGCCGGGCTGGAGCTGGTCGATGAACCACAGGCGCTGCTGGGCGAAGGAGAGCGGCAGCGGCCCGGTGCGAGGCACGGGGACGATGGCGGGCGCCTGGGGGCCGGTGGCGGACTGCCGGGCGGACTCGATGCGCGAGGCGAGGGCGGCCACGGTGGGCGCCTCGAAGAGGGCGCGCAGGGGCAGCTCCACGCCGAGCTGGGAGCGGATGCGCGAGATGACCTGCGTGGCCAGCAGCGAGTGGCCGCCCAGCTCGAAGAAGCTGTCGGTGACGCTCACCTGGGGCAGGCGCAGGATGGCGGAGAACAGCTCCGCGAGCTTCTCCTCCATCGGGGTGCGCGGGGCCGTGAAGGGCGCGCTGCCGCGCAGGCTCTCCACATCGGGCGCGGGGAGCAGGTTGCGCGCCAGCTTCCCGCTGGGCGTCAGTGGCAGCACCTCCATCATGACGAAGGCGGAGGGCACCATGTATTCGGGCAGCCGCTGCTGGAGGAAGCCGCGCAGGCTCTCGGCTTCCATCGGGCCCGTGGGGACCACGTAGGCCACCAGCCGCTTGTCGCCCGCGACCTCGCGAACCACGACGGCCGCGTCGCGCACGCCGGACGCCTCGCGCAGGACGGACTCCACCTCGCCCAGCTCCACGCGGTAGCCGCGCAGCTTCACCTGGCCATCCAGGCGGCCGAGGAAGTCCAGGTTGCCGTCCGGCTTCCACCTCGCCGCGTCGCCGGTGCGGTACATCCGCGCTCCCGGCTCGGCGCTGAACGGGTTGGGCACGAAGGCCTTCGCCGTCAGGTCCGGCCTCGCCAGGTAGCCATGCGCCAGGTGCGTGCCCCCGACGAACACCTCACCGGGCACGCCCACCGGGCAGGGCTGCCCGTGGGTATCCAGCACGTAGAGCTGCGTGTCCGCGATGGTCGAGCCGATGCACGGCAGCCGGGGCCATGTGGACGGAGGCCCCTGCAGCCGGTACGCGGAAACGACGTGCGCCTCGGAGGGGCCGTACTGGTTCTCCAGCACGCACCCGGGCAGCTTCTCGAAGAAGGCCACCAGGGCCGGCGTCACCTGGAGCTGCTCGCCCGCCGTCACCACCTCGATGAGCGCGCGCGGCGGCCTGGCCCCGTGCGAGACGGCATCCGCCATGGCCTGGAGCGCGACGAACGGAAGGAACAGTCGTTCCACCGCGTGCCGGTCCATGTACTCGAGCAGCGCGGGGATGTCCTGGCGCAGGCCACCCGTGGGTAGCAGCACCGTGCCGCCCATCCACCAGGTGCTGAACAGCTCCTGGACGGACACGTCGAAGTTGAGCGAGGCGAACTGCAGTGTGACTCCCGCCGGGTGGACGGACTGCGCGTTCTGCCACTCCAGCATGTAGCTGATGGCCCGGTGGGGCATGACGATGCCCTTGGGCCGGCCGGTGCTGCCGGACGTGTAGATGAAGTAGCAGTTGGACTCCGGCGACACGTCGCGGTCTGGCGCGTGCGTCGGCAGGCGAGAGAGCAGCTCGGCCTCGGTGTCCACGCACACGCGAAGCGCGCCCGAGTTGGCGGGCACCGCGGAGAGCAGGTGTGACTGGGTAAGGACGACCGGAGCCTTCGCGTCGTCCAGCATGAAGGCGAGCCGGTCGGCGGGGTAGGTGGGGTCCAGCGGCAGGTACGCCGCGCCGGCCTTGTGAGTGGCCAGGACGGCGACGGCCATGTCCAGGCTCTTGTCCACGCAGATGCCGACCGTGCCTCCGGCGGGTACGCCCAGGTGTACCAGGTGGTGGGCCATCTGGTTGGCCCGCGCATCCAGCTCCGCGTAGGTGAGCGAGTGCGTGCCGTCACTGATGGCGATGGCATGCGGCGTACGCCGGGCCTGGGCCTCCACCGGACGGTGCACCAGCACGGGCGTGTGGGGCCCGCGTGAGGTGTCGTTGAAGTCCAACAGGAGCTGGCGCCGCTCGTCCTCGCCGAGCAGCCGCAGGCGGGAGATGGGCTGGCCCGCATCGGCCACGGCCGACTCCAGCAGCCGCACCAGGTGGCTGCCCATGCGCCGCGCCGTCGCCTCGTCGAAGAGGTCGGAGTTGTACTCGAGCCCTCCGGAAATCTCGCCATCCGAGCTCGCGAGCAGCAGCGCCAGGTCGAACTTGGCCGTGCCGCTGTCCACCTCCAGCGGGCGCACGGTGCCCACGCCGCCTCCACCTTCGCGCGCCTGCTGGCGCGGGGTGTTCTGCAGCGCGAGCATCACCTGGAACAGCGGGGAGCGGCTCAGGTCCCGCTCCAGCTTCAGCTCGTCCACCAGCTTCTCGAAGGGGACGTCCTGGTGCGAGTACGCGCCGAGCGTCGTCTCCTTCACCTGGGCGAGCAGCTCCCGGAAGCGCATCTCGGGCGACAGCCGTCCGCGCAGGGCGAGCGTGTTGACGAAGAAGCCGACGATGCCCTCCAGCTCGGTGCGCTGGCGGTTGGCGATGGGCGAGCCCACCACGATGTCGTCCTGGCCCGAGTAGCGCGACAGCAGCACCTGGAAGGTTGCCAGCAGGGCCATGAAGGGCGTGACGCCCTCGCGCTCGCACAGTTGCTGGAGCGCGGCCGAGAGCGTCTGCCCCAGATTCACGTGGACGACGCCGCCACGGTCCGTCTGCACGGGCGGGCGGGGTCTGTCGGTGGGCAGCTCCAGCGCCTGCGGCACGCCGTGGAGGTTGTTGCGCCACCAGGCCACCTGCCGCTCCAGCGCCTCGTCGCGGAGCCAGCCGCGCTGCCAGGCCGCGTAGTCCGCGTACTGGAGCGGCAGCGGCGGCAGCGGAGACGGCAGGCCGCGCGAGAAGGCCGGGTAGAGCGCCCCCACCTCGCGCATGAGGATGCCGTTGGACCAGCCGTCCGTCACGATGTGATGGACGGTGACGAGCAGCACATGGGACTCGTCCGACAGCCGCACCAGCGTGGCGCGGAGCAGTGGCGCGAGCGTCAGGTCGAAGGGCTTCTGCGCCTCCTCGAACGCCTGGCGCCGGGCAGCATCGTCACGCCGGGCCTCGGGGATGCCGCCAAGGTCCACGAAGGACAGCGTGAGCTCCGCGTCCGGGTGGACCTGCTGGACGGGCTCGCCCTCGTCCTGGGTGTGGAAGGTGGTGCGGAGCGCCTCGTGGCGGCGGACCAGTTCCTGGAGGGTGCGGGTAAGCGCCTCGCGGTGCAGCGGGCCATCAATCCGGGCGGCGAAGGGGATGTTGTAGAAGGCGCTGCCGGGCTGGAGCCTGTCGAGGAACCAGAGGCGCTGCTGAGCGAAGGACAGCGGCAGCGCGTTGGTGCGCGACACGGGCACCAGCGGAGGGAGCTTCTCGCCGGCCTGGAACTGGCGGGCGGACTCCACTCGCGGAGCGAGCGCGGCGATGGTGGGCGCTTCGAAGAGGGCGCGCACGGGCAGCTCCACCTCGAAGGCCCGGCGCATGCGGGAGATGACCTGGGTGGCCAGCAGCGAGTGGCCGCCGAGGGAGAAGAAGTCGTCGGTGACTCCGACCTTCTCCAGGTGAAGCACGTCGGCCCAGATGGCGGCGAGCTGCGTCTCGGTGGGCGTGCGCGGGGCGACGAAGGTGGCGCTGGCTTCCGCCTCGGGAGCGGGCAGGGCCTTGCGGTCGACCTTGCCGTGGGTGTTGAGGGGCAGTGCCTCCAGGAAGACGAAGGCGGAAGGCACCATGTACTCGGGCAGCGAGCGCAGCAGCGAGGAACGCAGCGCGGCCGTGTCGAGGGGGTGGCCTTCAGGCGTGACGAGGTATGCGACGAGGCGCGCGTTGCCAGGGACGTCCTCGCGAGCGAGCACCACGGCGCGGCTGACGGCGGACTCCTGCTCCAGGGCAGCTTCGATTTCGCCCAGCTCGATGCGGAAGCCGCGCAGCTTCACCTGGAAGTCGATGCGGCCCAGGTAGTCCAGCTCACCGTCGGCGAGCCAGCGCACCTTGTCGCCGGTGCGGTAGAGGCGGCCGCCGGGTGTGGTGCCGAACGGGTCCGGGATGAACTTCTCGGCGGAGAGCTCGGGCCTGCCGAGGTAGCCGCGAGCGACGCCTGCGCCGCCGATGAAGAGCTCACCGGGGACGCCAGTGGGCACCGGCTGCATGCGCTCGTCGAGGACGTAGACCTGCACGTTGGCCAGGGGGCCGCCGAGGGTGGGCCGTGAGGCGCCGCGAATGGAGCGAGCGGTGGTGTCGACGGTGCACTCGGTGGGGCCGTAGACGTTGAAGCAGTGGATGAAGGGGTGGGCCGCCAGCTTCGCCCAGAGTGCTTCGTCCACGGCCTCGCCGCCCACCAGCACGCGCAAGGGGCGTGAGGAGGCCAGTCCCTCTTCCAGCAGCAGGCGCAGGTGCGAGGGCGAGCAGTCGAGGACGTCGAGCTGGTGCTTCTCCACCCACGCCTTGAGCAGGGCGACGTCCTCGCGCGCCGCCTGGGGCACGACGCACAGGGCATGGCCATCGGCCACCTGGATGAGTTGCTTCACCGAGGCGTCGAAGGCGAGAGGCGCGTTGAGGCTGACGCGCAGCGCGCCTTCGGCTCCGGCATACACAGCCGAAGCCAGGGCAGCGCGCAGGTTCATCACGGAAGCGTGCTGAACCATGACGCCCTTGGGGCGACCGGTGGAGCCGGAGGTGTAGATGACATAGGCGAGATGCTCGGGAGAGGTGAGGCGAGGCGGGTTGGCCTCGGACTCGCGAGCGAGCTGCTCGCGCACCGCCGCATCATCGAGGTAGAGGGGCTCCACGCCGGAGCCCTCCATGCGCTCGGACAGGTGACGCTGGGTGAGGGTGAGGCGGGCACCGCAGTCCTGGAGCATGAAGGCCAGGCGCTCGCGGGGGTAGGCGGGGTCCATGGGGACGTAGGCGCCGCCAGCCTTGAGGATGGCGAGGACGGCGACCACCATGTCCACGCCGCGCTCCATGCAGAGGGCGACGCGCACCTCGGGCCCCACGCCGCGCTGGCGCAGGACATGCGCCAGCTGGTTGGCGCGGCGGTTGACCTGCGCGAAGGACAGCGAAGCGGAGTCATCGAGGACGGCCAGCGCGTCAGGCGTACGAGCCGCCTGCACTTCGAACCGCTCGTGCAGCGCACCGTCCCATCCCAGCTCCTGGCGCGTGTCATTCCAGCTCGCGATCACCTGCTGACGCTCGGAGGCGGGCAGCAGGGGCAGCTCCCCCACGCGTGAATCCGGCGTGGAGACCGCGGCCTCCAGGAGCGTGCTCAGGTGCTCCACCATCCGGGAGATGGTGGGCCGCTCGAACAGGTCCGTGCGGTAGCTCAGCGTTCCGGCCAGCCCCTCCGGCGTCTGGCTCAGGGACAGCGTCAGGTCGAACTTGGCTGTCTGGATCTCCGAGTTCACCGGGCGCAGCTCCAGCGGAGCCGCGCCGCCCGCGCCGCCCGGCACCTCCAGGGCGGCTGTCGGGGTGTTCTGCAGGACGAGCATCACCTGGAACAGCGGCGAGTGACTCAGGCTGCGCTGGGGCCGCAGCTCCTCGACGAGCTTCTCGAAGGGGACGTCCTGGTGCTCATAGGCCCCCAGGGTGGTGGACCGCACCCTGGCGAGCAGCTCACGGAAGGTGGCACGCGGGTCCACCTGGGTGCGCAGCACCAGCGTGTTGACGAAGAACCCGATGAGGCCTTCGGTCTCCGAGCGGGTGCGGCCCGCGATGGGCGAGCCGACGCTGATGTCGTCCTGTCCCGAGTAGCGCGCGAGCAGCACCTGCCATACGGCGAGCAGCCCCATGAAGGGCGTGACACCCTCGCGCTGGCAGAGCGCCTCCAGGCGCCGCATCAGCGCGGCTGGCACCTGGACCGGCAGGTGGACGCCGCGGATGGACTGCACGGCGGGACGCGGCTTGTCCGTGGGCAGCTCCAGCACGGGGGGCGCACCGGAGAGCTGCTGCCGCCAGTAGCCGAGCTGCTTCTCCAGTGCCTCGCCCCGCAGCCACCCCCGCTGCCACGCGGCGTAGTCCGCGTATTGGATGGGCAGCGGCGGGAGCCTCGGCTCATGCCCGGACGCGAAGGCGCCGTAGAACACGGCCACCTCGCGCATGAGTACACCCATGGACCAGCCGTCGGAAACGATGTGGTGCATCGTCGCCGCGAGCACATGGTCTCCCGCATCCATCCGGAGCAGCAGGGCGCGCAGCAACGGCCCTCGTGCCAGGTCGAACGGGCGCTGCGTCTCCTCGGCGGCCAGCCGCTCCGCCTGTGCCTCACGCTCGCCCGCCGGCACGGTGCTCAGGTCCACCACCGTCAGCGGGAATGTCGACGGCGCGAGGATGCGCTGTGTGGGCTCGTCTTCCTGCGCGGTGAACAGGGTGCGCAGCGATTCATGCCGCGCGACGAGCGCGGTGAAGGACTTCTCCAGCGCGCCCACGTCCAGGCTCCCCCGGAGGCGGATGACGGTGGGCAGGTTGTAGGCCGTGTTGCCGGGCTCGATCTGGTCGATGACCCACAGTCGCTGCTGCGCGAAGGACAGCGGCAGCTCACCGGTGCGCGGCATCGGCGTGAGGGGCGGAACGCCCGGCTTGTGCTCGCTCCGGGCGGTCGCGATGCGCAGGGCGAGCGAGGCCACGGTAGGCGCCTCGAAGTAGGCGCGCAGCGGCAGCTCCACGCCAAAGGCGTTGCGCACGCGGGAGGCCAGCTGCGTGACGAGCAGGGAGTGGCCACCCAGCTCGAAGAAGTTGTCGTGGATGCCCACGCGCTCCTGTCTCAGCAGTCCGGCGAAGAAGCCGGCCAGCACCTCCTCCGTCGGGTCCCTCGGCGCCACCGAGGTGTCCTCGTTCGAGAGGGCCGCCTCCGGTACGGGCAGCGCCTTGCGGTCCACCTTGCCGTTGGGCGTCAGCGGCAGCGAGTCCAGCGGCACGAAGGCGGAGGGCACCATGTACTCGGGCATGGCCTCGCGCAGCGAAGCCCGCAGGCCGGCAACCTCCACCGTGGCGGGGACGACATAGGCCACCAGTCGCTTCTGGCCCGGCACATCCTCGCGAGCCATCACCACCGCGTCGTGGACGCCTGCGTGTGCACGCACAGCGGCCTCGACTTCGCCCGGCTCGATACGGAAGCCGCGCACCTTCACCTGCGAGTCCTGGCGCCCCAGGTACTCCAGCGAGCCGTCGCGCAGCCAACGCACCTGGTCCCCGGTGCGGTACAGGCGCGCTCCCGGCGAGGAGGCGAACGCGTCGGGGACGAAGCGCTCGGCGGTGAGGGCGGGCCTGTCCAGGTAGCCGAGGGCGAGCTGCGCGCCGCCGATGAACAACTCCCCCGGGACTCCCGGCGGCACGGGGCGCAGCTGCCCGTCGAGCACGTAGAGGCGGGTGTTGGCCACCGGCCGGCCGATGGGCACGGTGGTGCCGCGCTCCTGGCCCGTGGCCAGCGCGGACGTGGCGTCGATGGTGGTTTCAGTGGGGCCGTACAGGTTGACGAGCCGTGTCTCCGGGAGGAGCGCCCGCAGGCGCGGGGCCAGCTCGGAGGCCAGGGCCTCGCCGCCGCAGAACAGCCAGCGCAGGTGCGTGGCGCCGCGCAGCGCTTCCTCCTCCAGCATGAAGCGGAGCATGGAGGGGACCACCTGGAGGACGGTGACGCGCTGGCGCACCACGCAGGCGACCAGGGCGGCCGGGTCGCGATGGGCTTCGGGTGGTGCGAGCACGAGGGGCGCGCCCACCAGGAGCGAGGCCCAGCACTCCCAGACGGAGGCGTCGAAGCTCAGCGGCGTCTTCTGAAGCACCCTGTCTTCGGAGGAGAGGCCGAAGGAGGAGAGGAACCACGCCATGTGGTTGACGAGGGCGCCATGCGGGATGAGCACGCCCTTGGGCTGTCCGGTGCTGCCCGAGGTGTAGATGACGTAGGCGACGTCGTCCGCGGAGACGGAGACGGCCGGTGCGCCCTTGTGCTCGTGAGAGGAGAAGGCGTCGGAGTCGAGGCACACGACGTCGGTGCCCTCGGGCAGCAGGCCGAGCAGCGAGGACTGGGTGAGCAGCACGCGGGCGCCGCAGTCCTGGAGCATGAAGGCCAGGCGCTCGCGTGGGTAGTCCGGGGCCAGCGGCACGTAGGCGGCGCCGGCCTTGAGGATGCCCAGCAGGCCTACCACCATGTCGGGGGAGCGCTGCACGCACAGCGCGACGCGGTCGCCGGTGCGAACGCCCCGGGCGAGCAGCGCATGCGCGAGGTGGTTGGCGCGCGAGTCCAGCTCGCGGTAGGTGAGTCGCGCGTCGTCGGACTCCACGGCCAGCGCATCCGGGGTGCGCCGTGCCTGGGCCTCGACGCGCTGGTGGACGCAGGCTTCACCCGCGAAGTCCGCCGTGGTGGCGTTCCAGTCCACCAGGACCTGGTGCCGCTCGGCCTTCGTCAGCAGGGAGACGGAGCCCAGCGGGGCCTCGGGCCGGGAGACCAGGGCCTCCACCAGCACGCGGTAGTGCTCGGCCATCCGCGCGGCGGTGGCGCTGTCGAACAGGTCGGTGTTGTACCGCAGCGTGCCGAGTATGCCCTCCGGCTTCTCCTCGAGGATGAGCTCCAGCTCGAACTTGATGGTGGGGTTCTCGATTTCCAGCGGGCGTAGCGCCAGCCCTCTGCCCTGGGCCGAGGCCGCGGGCGTGTTCTGCAGCGAGAACGTCACCTGGAAGAGCGGACTGCGGCTCATGTCCCGGGTGGACTGCACCTCCTCCACCAGTCGCTCGAAGGGCACGTCCTGGTGGGCATAGGCGCCCAGCGAGGACTCCTTCACCTGACGGAGCAGCTGGAGGAAGGATGCGCCGTCCTCCACCTGTGCGCGCAGCACCAGGGTGTTGACGAAGAAGCCGATGAGGCCTTCCAGCTCCCCACGCGGGCGGCCGGCGATGGGCGAGCCCACGGAGATGTCCTGCTGCCCGGAGTACCGCGACAGCAGCACCTGGAACGCGGCGAGCAGGGCCATGAAGGGCGTGGCGCCCTCCTGCTGGCAGAGCGCCTTGAGCTGCTCGGAGGTGGCGAGCGACAACGTGACGGGCACATGCGCGCCGCGGAACGTCTGCGCGGGCGGGCGGGGCTTGTCGGTGGGCAGCTCCAGGGCGGAGACACCGGAGAGCTGCTGTTTCCAGTAGCCGAGCTGCTCGTCGAGCACCGCGCCCTGCAACCACTGGCGCTGCCAGACGGCGTAGTCGGGGTACTGGAGCGGCAGCGGCGGCAGGGGCGACGGCCGGCCCTGGGAGAAGGCCTCGTAGAGGGCGGCGACCTCACGCACCAGCACGCCCATGGACCAGCCGTCCGAGACGATGTGGTGCATGTTCAGCGCGAGCACGTGCCGGGTGGCGCCCAGCTTCAGCAACTGTGCGCGCACCAGCGGGCCGGCGGCGAGGTCGAACGGGCGGAGGATGTCCTCGTGCATGCGTCGCTCCAGCTCCGCGCGAGCGGCCTGGGGCTCCATGGCACTGAGGTCCACGAGCTCCAGCGGCAGCTCGCCGCCGGGGGCGATGCGCTGGAAGGGCTGGCCCTCCTGCTGGGTGAAGGTGGTGCGCAGGGCCTCGTGGCGGCGCACCAGCTCATCGAAGCCCCGCTGCAGGGCGGCCACGTCGAGCGCGCCTTCCATGCTCACGAAGGCGGGCATGTTGTAGGCGGGGCTGCCGGGCTCGAGCTGGTCGATGAACCACAGGCGCTGCTGCGCGAAGGACACGGGCAGTGCGCCCTCGCGCGACGTGGCGACGAGCTCGGGCGCCTGTCGCGGCTGTCCCGTCATCCGGCCGGACGCGATGCGTGCGGCGAGGGCGGCGACGGTGGGCGCCTCGAAGAGCGCGCGCAGGGGCAGCTCCACGCCGAAGGTGGAGCGGATTCGGGAGATGACCTGCGTGGCCAGCAGGGAGTGGCCACCCAGCTCGAAGAAGTTGTCGTACGCACCCACGCGCGAGACACGCAGGACGTCGGCCCAGAGCGCGGCGAGCGCTTCCTCGGTGGGATTGGCGGGCGCGACGTAGTCCCTGGCGGAGGCGAGCTGCGCCGCATCGGGGACGGGCAGGGCCTTGCGGTCCAACTTGCCGTTGGACGTGAGGGGCACGGCGTCCAGGCGCACGAGTGCGGAGGGCACCATGTACTCCGGCAGCCGCTGCTTGAGGGTGGTGCGCAGGGCGGCCAGGTCGAGGGACTCCGGCGCCGCGACGTAGCCGACGAGGCGCTTGTCGCCGGGCACGTCCTCGCGCACCAGGGCCACGGCCTGGGTGACGTCCGGGTGCGCGCGCAGGGCGGATTCGACCTCACCCAGCTCGATACGGAAGCCGCGCAGCTTCACCTGGGCGTCGGCGCGGCCAACGAAGTCCAGCGCGCCTTCACTGCGCCAGCGGACGAGGTCTCCGGTGCGGTAGAGGCGGGCGCCGGGCTCGCCGCCGAAGGCGTCAGGGATGAAGCGCTCGGCGGTGAGCGCGGGCTGGCCGATATAACCCCGGGCCACGCCATCGCCGCCGATGAACAGCTCACCCACCACACCGGCGGGCACGGGCTGGCCGTGCGCGTCCAATACGTACAGCCGGGTGCCACTGATGGGACGGCCGATGGGGACGGTGGTGCTCACCTGGTCGGCGCGAGTCACCGGGTAGGAGGTGGCGAACACCGTCGTCTCGGTGGGGCCGTAGAAGGCGGTGACGGGGATGCGCAGCCCTTCCACGGCGCGGCGCACGTGGGCGGGCGACACCACGTCGCCGCCCGTCATGACGTGCTTCACCGTGCTCAGCCCGGGCGGAGGGTTGTCCACCAGCTGGGTGAACAGGCCAATGGTGGCCCACAGCGTGGTGACGCCCGAGGACTGGATGGCGTGGCCCAACTCCTCCAGGGACGCGGCCTGGGGAGGCATGACGACGAGCCGAGCGCCGTGCAGCAGCGCGCCCCAGATTTCGAAGGTGGAGGCGTCGAAGGAGATGGGGGCGAACTGGAGGAGGACTTCGTCGGGCCCGAAGCGTGCGTAGTCGACGCCGAGGAGGGTGCGCAGCACGCCGCTGTGGGTGGTGCCCACGCCCTTGGGGCGGCCGGTGGAGCCGGAGGTGAAGTCCACGTACGCCAGCGAGTCGGGCAGGGCGACGGGAGTCGGCGCATGCGTCGGCTCGGAGTCGAGCGCGACGTCCTCCAGCACGAGGGTGGAGAGCCCGTCAGCAGGCAGCTTGGCGCGATTGACGCGCGTGGTGATGAGGGCCTGGGGCGCGGTGTCCTCCACCATGCCGGCCAGGCGCTCCCGCGGGTAGGACGGGTCCAGGGGGACGTAGGCACCGCCGGCCTTGAGGATGGCGACGAGGGAGACAATCAGCTCCAGCGAGCGCTCGACGGCGAGCGCGACGCGGGAGTCGGCTCCCACGCCGAAGCGGCGCAGGTGGTGCGCGAGCTGGTTGGCGCGCTCATCGAGCTGGCGATAGGTGAGGCGCGAAGAGCCGAACTCGACGGCGACGTGGTCCGGGAAGCGGGCCACCACCTGGGAGAAGACCTCGGGCAGCGTGGACTCGCGCGGGTAGTTGGAAGCCCTGGCGCTCCAGTCTCCCAGCACCTGTCGGCGCTCCACCGGGGACAACATGGACACGGAGGCAAGCGGCGCCTCGGGCCGGGCCGCGAGGGCTTCCACCAGCACCTGGAAGTGGCCCGCCATGCGCAGCGCGGTGGCGTGCTCGAACAGGTCGGTGTTGTAGCTCAGCGCGCCCCGGTAGCCGTCCGGCGTTTCCGACAGGGTGAGCTGGAGCTCGAACTTGATGGTGGGGTTGTCCACCTCCACCATGCTCAGCGCCAGGTCCTGCTTTCGAAGCGCGGGCATGGGCGCGTTCTGCAGGGAGAAGATGACCTGGAAGAGCGGGCTGCGGCTCATGTCACGCGTGGGCTGCAGCTCCTCCACCAGCCGCTCGAAGGGCACGTCCTGGTGGGCGAAGGCGCCCAGCGAGGCCTCCTTCACCTGACGGAGCAGGTGGATGAAGGACGCGGAGTCCTCCACGTGGGAGCGCAGCACCAGCGTGTTGACGAAGAAGCCGATGAGGCCCTCCAGCTCGCCGCGCTGGCGGCCGGCGATGGGCGAGCCCACGGAGATGTCCTGCTGGCCGGAGTAGCGGGAGAGGAGCACCTGGAAGGCGCCCAGCAGGGCCATGAACGGCGTCGCGCCTTCCCTCTGGCAGAGCGCCTTGAGCGCCTCGGAGGCCGAGCGGGACAGGGCCACTGGGAGGTGGGCGCCGTTGAAGGTCTGGACGGGAGGGCGGGGCTTGTCGGTGGGCAGCTCCAGCGTGGTGAGGCCGGAGAGGCGCTGCTTCCAGAAGCCGAGCTGCTCCTCCAGCACCGCGCCCTGCAACCACTGGCGCTGCCAGACGGCGTAGTCGGCGTACTGGACGGGCAGGGGCGGCAGGGGCGAGGGCCGGCCCTGGACGAAGGCGTCGTAGAGAGCGGCGACTTCCCGCACCAGCACGCCCATGGACCAGCCGTCCGAGACGATGTGGTGGAGGTTGAGCGCCAGCACGTGCTCGGCGGCACCCAGCTTGAGCAACAGGGCGCGCACCAGCGGACCGGTGGCGAGGTTGAAGGGCCGGAGCAGCTCGGCGCGCAGCTGTCGGTCCAGCTCGGCGCGAGCGGCCTGGGGCTCCAGGCCGCTGAGGTCCACGAAGTCCAGCGGCAGCTCGCCGTGGGGAGCGATGAGCTGAAGGGGCTGGTCTCCCTGCTGGGTGAAGGTGGTGCGCAGGGCTTCGTGGCGGCTGGCCAGCTCCGCGAGGGCGCGGCGCAGGGCGTCCGCGTCGAGCGACCCCTCCATGCGCACGAAGGAGGGCATGCTGTAGGAAGCGCTGCCGGGCTCGAGCTGGTCGATGAACCACAGGCGCTGCTGAGCAAAGGAGAGCGGCAGCGGCTCGGAGCGCGGCACGGGGACGAGCGCGGGCGCTGCGGCCTGGCTTGCGCCACTCGTGGAGAGAATGCGCTCGGCGAGAGCCGCGACGGTGGGGGCCTCGAAGAGAGCGCGCAGGGGCAGCTCCACCTCGAAAGTCCTGCGCACGCGGGAGATGACCTGCGTGGCCAGCAGGGAGTGGCCGCCCAGCTCGAAGAAGTTGCCGGTGATGCTCACCTGGGGCACGCGCAGGACGGCCGAGAACAGCTCCGCCAGCTTCTCCTCGGTGGCGTTGCGCGGGGCGACGTATGCCTCGGCGGAAGACATCAGTGCCGAGTCGGGCGCGGGCAGTGCCTTGCGGTCGACCTTGGCGTTGGCGGTGAGGGGCAGGGCGTCCAGGCGCACGAGGGCCGAAGGCACCATGTACTCGGGCAGCCGCTGCTTGAGGGCCGCGCGCAGGGCGGCGGTGTCGAGGGACTCGGGAGCGGCGACGTAGCCGACGAGGCGCTTGTCGCCGGGGACATCCTCACGCACCAGGGCCACGGCCTGGGCCACGTCGGGGAAGGCGAGCAGGGCCGCTTCGACTTCGGCCAGCTCGATGCGGTAGCCGCGCACCTTCACCTGGGCATCGGCGCGGCCGAGGAACTCCAGCACGCCGTCACCCCGCCAACGGGCGAGGTCGCCGGTGCGGTAGAGGCGGGCGCCCGGAGCAGCCGAGAATGCGTCGGGGACGAAGCGCTCGGCGGTCAGGGAAGGCTGGCCGACGTAGCCCCGCGCCACGCCGTCGCCGCCGATGAACAGCTCTCCCACGACGCCCACGGGCACCGGCCGGCTGGAGGCATCCAGCACGTACACACGCGTATTTCCGAGGGGCTTGCCGATGGGCACGGACGTGCCGACGTGCTCCACCGAAGTCATGCGGTGGGTGGAGGCGAAGAGCGTCGTTTCCGTGGGGCCGTAGCAGGCGGTGACGGGGATGTTCAGCTCTTCGAGGACACGGCGCACGTGAGGCGCGCTGACGACGTCACCACCGGTAAGCAACTGCTTCACGCCACGAAGGGCGGGGAAGTTGTGGTCCACCACCTGGGTGAAGAGGCCGGCGGTGAGGTGCAGGGTGGTGACGCCGTGCTTCACCAGCACCGACTCCAGCTCCTTCAAGTCGGAAGGCGAGTGGGGCGGGAAGACGACGAGCCGTGCGCCGTGGAGCAGGGGGCCCCACAGCTCCAGGGTGGACGCATCGAAGGAGACAGGCGCGATGAGGAGGAACGTCTCATCCGGCCCGAGGTGCGCGTAGTCGTTGCCGAAGAGGGTGCGCAGCACGGCGGCCTGCGGCGTGCCGACGCCCTTGGGGCGGCCCGTGGAGCCGGACGTGAAGTCGATGTACGCCAGGCTCTGGGGCAGGGCCGCCACGACAGGAGCGGAGTTCGGCTGGGCTTCCAGAGACACTTCGCCCAGCACCACGGTGGACAGCCCTTCCACTGGAAGCTTCGCCAGCAGCTCGCGCGAAGTCACGAGGACGCCGGGACGCGCGTCTTCCACCATGGCCGCGAGTCGCTCGCGCGGGTACGACGGGTCCAGCGGGACGTAAGCGCCGCCAGCCTTGAGGATGGCGACGAGGGAGACGACGAGCTCCAGCGAGCGGTCCAGGGCAATGGCCACGCGCGAGTCGGTGGACACGCCCAGGCCGCGCAGGTGATGCGCGAGCTGGTTGGCCCGCTCATCCAACTGCCGGTACGTCAGCTTCGCCTCACCGAACTCGACGGCGACCTTGTCGGCATGACGGGCGACCACCTGCGAGAACACCTCGGGCAGGGTGGAGCCGCGCGGGTACTCGGTGGCGGTGTCATTCCACTTCACCAGCACCTGCCGGCGCTCCGCCTGCGTCATCATGGACACGGACGCGAGGGGCGCGTCGGGCCAGGCCACGAGCGCTTCCACGAGGCAACGGAAGTGTTCGGCCATCCGGTCGATGGTCGCCGGCTCGAAGAGGTCGGTGTTGTAGCCCAGCGAGCCCTGGTAGCCCTCCGGCGAGTCCGAGAGGTTCAGCTCCAGCTCGAGCTTCACCGTGGCGTTGGTCACCTCCAGCGGGCGCAGCGCCAGCCCCGGCAGCTTCAGGCCCGCCGTGGGCGCGTTCTGCAGGGCGAAGAGGACCTGGAACAGCGGGCTGCGGCTCGTGTCGCGCGCGAGCTTCAGCTCGTCCACCAGCTTCTCGAACGGCACGTCCTGGTGGGCGAAGGCGCCGAGCGCCGACTCCTTCACCTGCTCCAGCAGGTCTCGGAAGGAGCGCTGTCCCTCCAGCCGCGCGCGCATCACCAGCGTGTTGACGAAGAAGCCGATGAGGTCCTCGTGCTCGCGCTTCGAGCGGCCGGCGATGGGGGAGCCCACCACCACGTCGTCCTGCCGCGAGTAGCGGGACAGGAGCACCTGGAACGCGGCCAGCAGCGCCATGAAGGGCGTGGTGCCCTCGCGGCGGCAGAGCGCGTTGACGGCGTCGGACAGCGTCCGGGACAGCTTGATGGCGCGCAGGGCGCCGTTGTTCGTCTGCACCGCCGGACGTGGCTTGTCCGTGGGCAGCTCCAGCACCTCGGGCGCCCCCGCGAGCTGCTGGCGCCAGTACGCGAGCTGCTTCTCCAGCACCTCGCCCTGGAGCCACTCGCGCTGCCACACCGCATAGTCCGGGTACTGCACCGGAAGCTCGGGCAGCGGCGAGGGCTGGCCCATCAGGAACGACAGGTACAGCGCCGTCATCTCCCGGACCAGGATGCCCATGGACCAGCCGTCGGAGACGATGTGGTGGATGACCAGCACCAGCACATGGTCCTGCGCATCCAGCGTCAGCAGCCGGGCGCGCATCATCGGACCCTTCGCGAGCTCGAAGGGCTGTCGCGCATCCGCCTCCGCCCGCCGTCGGGCCTCGGCCTCCCGCTGCTCGGCGGGGAGGGCACGCAGGTCCTCGTGGGGAATGGAGAACGGTCCGGGCTCGGTGACGACCTGCACCGGGCCGTGCTCGGTGTCACGGAAGTGCGTGCGCAGTGCGTGGTGGCGGCGCACCAGCTCCGCGAAGGCGCGCTCCAGCACGGTGGCGTTCATGGGGCCGGTGAAGCGCAGCCCGTAGAAGATGTTGTAGGCGGGGCTGCCGGGCTGGAACTGGTCGATGAACCACAGGCGCTGCTGGGCGAAGGACAGCGGCTTGTCGTCGCCGTCACCGCCCGGAGTCGTTGGCTCCGAGCCCGGGGTGCCGAAAAGCAGCTCCGCCAGGGCCTTCACGTGCGGCTCGCGCAGCAGCGAGTAGCCGTCACCCGGCGTCTGCTCCACCTCGACGCCGGCCTCGGCCAGTTCGCCCCAGCCGCGGTCCGCCTCGCCGTCCTCCAGGTCCGGAGCCTCGCTGGCTCGCACCATGCGCACCGGGCCGGAGTACGGCTCCGGGACGTAGCGCCGCGCCGCGCGCAGGTGGCTGGTGAACATCTTGAACCGCGCGCGCAGCTCGTCCAGCGAGAGGTCTTCGGGCAGCAGTCCGGCCTTCACGCCCTCGGCGTGCAGGTGCTGGAGCAGCGGCTCGGGGTCCTTGCCCGTGGTGAGGCTGGCGGGCAGCGGGAGCTCGTCCCCGCCGGCCTGCCGAGCCAGCTCACGGGCGAAGAGGGCGGCCTGGGCCGCCGCGGCGTTGGCCTTGGTGGCGGCATCCGGAGTGGTGGGGGCGGGCTCGAGGAGCACCACCTTCGCCTCCAGTCCCTCGCGCTGGAGTTGCTGCGCCATCTCCCAGGCCACGACGCCGCCCAGGGCCCAGCCGGCGAGCAGGTACGGGCCTTCGGGCTGGGCCGCGCGGAGGGCCTCCACATAGAACGCGGCCATGGCGTCCACGGACTCCAGGGGCGCGCGGCCGTCGTCGAGGCCTCGCGCCTGGAAGCCCAGGATGGGCTGCCCCTTGGGGGCGTGCTCCACCAGCCCCGCGTAGCAGTGCAGGCGGCCGTCCATCGGGTGGACGAGGTAGAGCGGGCGGCGCGCGCCTTCTCCCGCGCGCATCGGCACGAGCGGAGACCACGGCTTCGGCTCCGCCTTGGGGGCGACGGCAGCGGCGGGCTGTGCGGCCTGCCGGGCTTTCTCGAGACGTGCGGCGAGTGATTCCACGGTGGGGGACTCGAAGAAGATTCGCAGGGGAAGGTCGATGCCAAGTGTCTCGCGGAGGCTGGTTGCGAGCCGGGTGGCCAGCAGCGAATGGCCGCCCATGGCGAAGAAGTCGTCGGTGACGCTCACGTGCTGAACGCCGAGCACCTGGGCGAAGTGCTCCGCCAGCGTCTGCTCCAGTGGCGTGCGAGGCGCGATGAACGGTGCCTCGCCGCGCAGGCTGTCCGCATCCGGCGCGGGCAGGGCCTTGCGGTCCACCTTGCCGTTGGCCGTGAGGGGCAGGGCGTCCAGCCGCACCACGGCGGAGGGCACCATGTACTCGGGCAGGCGCTTCGCCAGGAAGGCGCGCAGCTCCGAGGCGCTCGTGGAGCCCTCCTCCGCCTTGGGCGCAGCCACGACGTAGGCCACCAGGCGCTTGTCGCCGGGTACGTCCTCACGTGCCAGCACCGCGGCCTGGGCCACGCCGGAATGGGCCAGCAGCGCCTCTTCGACCTCGGACAGCTCGATGCGGAAGCCACGCACCTTCACCTGGGCGTCGGCGCGGCCGAAGAACTCCAGCACGCCGTCACCCCGCCAGCGGGCCAGGTCGCCCGTGCGGTAGAGGCGGACGCCGGGAATGCCAGAGAAGGAGTCGGGAACGAAGCGCTCGGCGGTGAGCGAAGGCTGGCCGACATAGCCGCGGGCCACGCCGTCGCCACCGATGAACAGCTCGCCCACGACGCCCACGGGCACCGGCTGCCCGGAGGCGTCCAGCAGGTACACACGCGTATTCCCGAGGGGCTTGCCGATGGGCACGGACGTGCCGACGTGCTCCACCGAAGTCATGCGGTGGGTGGAGGCGAAGAGCGTGGTCTCCGTCGGGCCGTAGCAGGCCGTGACGGGGATGCGCAGCTCTTCGAGGACACGGCGCACGTGAGGCGGGCTCACCACGTCACCACCGGTGAGCAACTGCTTCACCCCGCGAAGCGCCGCGAGGTTGTTGTCTACGACCTGGGTGAAGAGGCCGGCGGTGAGGTGCAGGGTGGTGACACCGTGCTTCACCAGCACCGATTCCAACTCCTTCAGGTCGGAGGGTGAGTGGGGCGGGAAGACGACGAGACGGGCGCCATGGAGCAGCGGTGCCCACAGCTCCAGGGAGGAGGCGTCGAAGGACACCGGCGCGATGAGGAGGAACGTCTCATCCGCGCCCAGGTGCGCGTAGTCGTTGCCGAAGACGGTGCGCAGCACGGCGGCCTGCGGAGTGCCGACGCCCTTGGGGCGGCCCGTCGAGCCGGACGTGAAGTCGATGTACGCGAGGCTGTTGGGCTGAGAGACCCGTGCTGGCGTGGACGAGGGCTGAGCGGAGAGTGGAGTCTCCTCCAGCACCACGGTGGACAGGCCCTCGGTGGGCAGCTTCGCCAGCAGCTCGCGTGAAGTCACGAGGACGCCGGGACGCGCGTCCTCCACCATGGCGGCGAGCCGCTCGCGCGGGTACGACGGGTCCAGCGGGACGTAGGCGCCGCCGGCCTTGAGGATGGCGACGAGGGAGACAATCAGCTCCAGCGAGCGGTCGAGCGCGATGGCCACGCGAGAGTCGGTGGACACGCCCAGGCCGCGCAGGTGATGCGCGAGCTGGTTGGCCCGCTCATCCAGCTGCCGGTACGTCAGCTTCGCCTCACCGAACTCGACGGCGACCTTGTCCGCGTACCGTGCCACCACTTGCGAGAAGACCTCGGGCAGGGTGGAGCTGCGCGGGTACTCGGTGGCGGTGGCGTTCCACTCCACCAGCACCTGACGCTGCTCGGCCTCGGACAGCATGGACAGGGAGCCCAGGGCCGCCTCGGGGCGCGACACCAGCGCCTGCACGAGGGCGCGGAAGTGCTCCGCCATGCGCTCGGCGGTGGCCGGGTCGAAGAGGTCCGCGTTGTATTCGAGCGGTCCCGTGTAGCCGTCGGCCGTGCGGAACAGGTTCAGCTCCAGCTCGAACTTGACCGGCTTGTCCTCCACCGGCATCGCGCTCAGGGACAGGCCCGGCAGCCGCAGCGTCGGCATGGGCGCGTTCTGGAGCACGAACATCACCTGCACCAGCGGCGGGCGGCTCAGGTTCCGCTCCATCCGGAGCGCCTCCACCATGCGCTCGAAGGGCACGGACTGGTGCGCGAAGGCACCGAGCGTCGTGTCCCGCACCTGCGCCAGCAGTGAGCGGTAGCTTTCCGAGGGACTCAGGCGCGCATACAGCGGCAGCGTGTTGACGAAGAAGCCGACGAGCGCTTCCAGCTCACCCCGGTCTCTTCCGGCCACCACGGAGCCGACCAGGACCTCCGACTGGCCGGAGTAGCGGGCCATCAGGAACTGGAACGCGCCGAGCAACGCCATGAACGGCGTCACGCCCTCGCGGCGGCAGAGCGCCTCCAGCGCCTCGGCCAGTTGCACCGGCAGCCGCACCATCGTCGAGGAGCCGCGCGAGGTCTGCACGGCCGGCCGGGGCCGGTCCGTGGGCAGCTCCAGCGTCCGAGGCACGCCCTCGAGCTGCTTGCGCCACCAGCCGAGCTGCTCCTCCAGCACCTCGTCCCGCAGCCAGCCGCGCTGCCACGCCGCGAAGTCCGCGTACTGCACCGGCAGCTCCGGCAGCGGCGAGGGCTGGCCACCGGAGAAGGCCACGTAGAGCGCGGCCAGCTCCCGCACCATGACGCCCATCGACCAGCCGTCGGAGACGATGTGGTGCACGTTGAAGACCAGCACGTGCTCGCGCTCGGACAGCTTCAGAATCGCCGAGCGCAGTAGCGGTCCACGCGACACGCTGAAGGGGCGCAGCGCCTCCTCCCGCACACGCCGCCGCGCCTCCTGCCGGCGCTGGTCCGCGGGCACGGAGGTCAGGTCCACCACCGGCACAGGAACGGGCGCGGCCGGATGGACGACCTGCACGGGCCCCTTCGGGGTCTCACGGAAGGTGGTGCGCAGCGCCTCCTGGCGGCGCACCAGCTCCGTCAGGCTGCGCTCCAGGGCGTCCACGTCCACCGTACCCTCGAGGACGAGGGCGAACGGCAGGTTGTAGAGCGGGCTGTCCGGGTCGAGCTGGTCCAGGAACCACAGGCGCTGCTGCGCCATGGACGCCGGCAGGTCGCCCGTGCGCGGCACCGGCACCAGCGGCGGCACCTGCTGACCGTGGCCGGCCTGCACCGCCCGGTCTACCCGCATCGCCAGCTCGGCGAGCGTCGTGGCGTCGAACAACTCTCGTAGCGGCAACTCCACGCCGAAGGCGGCGCGCATGCGACTGATGGCCTGGGTGGCCAGCAGGGAGTGTCCACCCAGCTCGAAGAAGTTGTCGGACAGGCCCACCGGCTCCACGCCGAGCACCGTGCTCCAGATTCCGGCCAGCAGGGTCTGCGTCTCCGTACGCGGGGCGACGAAGTGCGGACGCCCGCCGGCGGCGGCGAGGTCCGGCGCCGGCAGGGCCTTGCGGTCCACCTTGCCGTTGGACGTCAGCGGCATCGCCGGCAGCACCACCACGGCCAACGGCACCATGTACTCGGGCAGCGTCTCCTTCAGGGCGGCGCGCAGCGCGGCGCTGTCCGTCTGCGTGCCCTCGTGCGCCACGACGTAGCCCACCAGCCGCTTGCCAGCGGGGCCGTCCTCACGTGCGACGACGACGGCCTCGCGCACCCCCGGCAGCTTCGCCAGGGCGGACTCCACCTCGCCCAGCTCGATGCGGAAGCCACGCACCTTGACCTGTGCATCCGCGCGGCCGACGAAGTCGAGCGTTCCGTCTTCGCGCCAACGCACCACGTCGCCCGTGCGGTACAGCCGGGCACCGGCCTCGCCCGAGAAACGGTCCGGGAGGAAGCGCTCGGCGGTGAGGGCGGGGCGGCCCGCGTAGCCGCGCGCCACGCCGACTCCGCCCACGTACAGCTCGCCCTTCACGCCCACGGGCACTGGCTCTCCACGCACGTCCAGCACGTACGCGCGCACGTTGGCCAGGGGCCGGCCGATGGACGGGACGCGCCCGTCCGCGAGGCACTCGGCGAGCGTGGCAATCACCGTGGCCTCTGTGGGGCCATAGGTATTGAGCAGGCGCCGGCCCGGAGCCCAGCGCGCCACCACGTCCGCGGGCAGGGCTTCGCCACCGGAGATGACGGTGCGCAGCTCGGGCAGTCCTTCCGCCGACGTGGCCGCCAGCGCCGCGGGCGTGAGGCTGATGACGGAGAGGGCTTCTTCGCGCAGCAGCTTCTGCAGCGGCGCGCCCGGCATCAGCTTCTCCAGGGGCGCCAGCACCAGCGAGGCCCCGGAGCACAGCGTGGTGAAGACTTCTTCCACCGACAGGTCGAAGGAGAGGCTGGCGAACTGCAACACGCGGCTGCCGGGGCCGATGCCGTACGCCACCGCTTCATGCGTCACCAGGTTGGCGACACTGCGGTGTTCCACGGCGGTGCCCTTGGGCGTGCCGGTGCTGCCGGACGTGTAGAGCAGGTAGGCCAGGTGGTACGGGGCCACGCCCGTCACCGGCGCTTCGGTGCTCTCACGCGAGAGCGCGTCCTTCTCGGAGTCCAGGCAGAACGCGCGCGAGTGGTGTGCCTCGGAGAAGCGCTCCAGCAGCGGGGACTGAGTCACCAGCACCGCCGCGCCGCTGTCCTCCAGCATGAAGGCGAGGCGCTCACGCGGCAGCAGTGGATCCACGGGTACCCAGGCGCCGCCGGCCTTGAGGATGCCGAGCAGGCCCACGACGATGTCCAGCGAGCGCTCCACGCTGAGCGCCACGCGGACCTCGGGCCCGACGCCCCGGCGGCGCAGCGCATGCGCGAGCTGGTTGGCCTTGGCGTCGAGCTGCGCGTAGGTGAGCTGCTGTCCCTCAAAGGAGGCGGCGAGCGCGTCGGGAGCGCGGCGCGCCTGGGCCTCGAAGAGCGAGTGGACGCACGCCTCCGGGAAGTCCGCCCGGGTGGCGTTCCAGTCCACCAGCAGCCGCTGCCGCTCCTCGCTGGAGATCAGCGACAGCTCGGACAGGCGCTTTCCCGGGGCGGCCACCAGGGACTCCACGAGCGTGCGCAGGTGGCGTGCCATCCGCTCCATGGTGGACGCCTCGAACAGGTCGGCGCGGTAGTCCAGCGCGCCCTCGAAGCCCTCCTGGCTGCGCGTCAGCGTCAGCGTCAGGTCGAACTTGGCGGTGTGGTCTCCCAGGGGCGCGCTGCGCATCACCAGCCCTGGCAGGGCCAGCTCCATGGTCGGCATGTTCTGCAGGATGAACATCACCCGGAACAGCGGCGCCTGACGCAAGTCGCGCATCGGCTGGAGGCGCTCGAAGGGGACGTGCTGATGGGCGTAGGCGCCCAGCGCCATCTCCCGCGCGCGGCCCAGCAGCTCGCGCACGGTGGGGTCTCCGTCCAGGCGGGTGCGCATCACCAGGGTATTGAGGAAAAAGCCGACGAGGCCCTCCAGCTCGATGCGGTTGCGTCCCGCGACGGGCGAGCCGACGGAGATGTCGTCCTGGCCGGAGTAGCGCGACAGCAGCAGCTGGAAGGCCGCCAGGAAGAGCATGAAGGGCGTGAGGCCCTCGCGGTTGCAGAAGGCCTCCACCGCCGTGGCCAGCTCGCGGGGGAGGTGGACGGGCGCCAGGGCCCCCGGAGGGGAAGCGACGTGGTTGCGCGGCCTGTCGGTGGGCAGCTCCAAGTCCTGCGCCGCTCCGTCGAGCTGGCGGCGCCACCAGGTGAGCTGCTTTTGCAGCTCCGCCCCCTCCAGCCACTTGCGCTGCCAGGCGGCGTAGTCCGCGTACTGGAGTGGGAGCGCTGGCAGGACGAAGGGAAGACTCGCGGTGAGGGCGGGGTAGATGACGCCGAGCTCCCGCACCAGGACGCTCATGGACCAGCCGTCCGCCGCGATGTGGTGGACGTTGAGCAGCAGCACGTGCGACTGCTCCCCGAGCTTCAGGAGCATGGCGCGCAGCAGTGGACCGGTGGCGAGGTCGAAGGGGCGCAGGGAGTCCGCGTTGATGCGCCGCCGGGCCTCCGCCTGGCGCTGTTCAGGAGGAAGGCCGCTCAGGTCGATGAGGGCCATCTCCAACGGAGCGGGAGCGTGGATGCGCTGCACGGGGCCCTGGGCCTCACCGTGGAAGGTGGTGCGCAGGGACTCGTGGCGGTGCAGCAGGGCTTCCAGGGACCGCCGCAGTGCCTCGGCGTCGAGGGTGCCGGCCAGCTCCAGGGTGAACGGCATGTTGAAGGCCGCGCTGCCGGGCTCGAGCTGGTCCAGGAACCACACGCGCTGCTGCGAGTACGAGAGGGGCAACTTCTGCTCGCGCGGCACACGCTCAATCGGCGGAAGTGTTCCGGTGTCACCGGCACGCACGGCGGCATCGATGAGCACGGCGAGCGCGGCGACGGTGGGCGCCCGGAAGAACTCGCGCAGCGGAAGCTCCACGCCGAAGGAGGCGCGGATGCGGGAGACGACACGGGTGGCGAGCAGGGAGTGGCCGCCCACCTCGAAGAAGTCGTCCTCGGCACCGACGCGCGGCAGGCCGAGCACCTCGGCCCAGAGCGCCGCGAGCTTTTCTTCGGTAGGAGTGCGCGGAGCGACGTAGGCGGCGGTGGCGGTCGAGTTCGTCGAATCCGGAGCGGGCAGGGCCTTGCGGTCGACCTTCCCGTTGGCGGTGAGGGGGAGGGTGTCCAGCCGCACCAGCGCGGACGGCACCATGTATTCGGGCAGCCTCTGCTTGAGTGAGACACGCAGCGCGGCCATGTCGAGGGACTCAGGAGCGGCGACATAGCCGACGAGGCGCTTGTCGCCGGGCACGTCCTCGCGCACCAGGGCCACGGCCTGGGCCACGTCTGCGAAGGCAAGCAGGGCCGCTTCGACTTCCCCCAGCTCGATGCGGAAGCCGCGCAGCTTCACCTGCGCGTCGGCACGGCCGACGAAGTCCAGCACGCCGCCGGCAAGCCAGCGCACCAGGTCTCCGGTGCGGTAGAGGCGGGCGCCGGGGATGCCGGAGAAGGTGTCAGGGACGAAGCGCTCGGCGGTGAGGGCGGGCTGGCCGAGGTAGCCGCGCGCGAGGCCGTCGCCACCGATGTAGAGCTCACCGACGACACCCACGGGCACCGGCTGGCCGTGAGCATCCAGGACATACATGCGCGTGCTACCGATGGGCCGGCCGATGGGCACGGAGGTGCCCACCTGCTCGGCGCGAGTCACCGGGTAGGAGGTGGCGAAGACGGTGGTCTCGGTGGGGCCGTAGAAGGCGGTGACGGGGATGTGCAGCCCTTCCACGGCGCGGCGCACGTGAGCGGGCGACACCACGTCGCCGCCCGTCATGAGGTGCTTCACCGTGCTCAGCCCTGGCGGAGGGTTGTCCACCATTTGGGTGAACAGGCCAATGGTGGCCCACAGCGTGGTGACGCCCGAGGACTGGATGACGCGGCCCAGCTCCTCCAGGGACGCGGCCTGTGGAGGCATGACCACCAGGCGCGAGCCGTGCAGCAGCGCGCCCCAGATTTCGAAGGTGGAGGCGTCGAAGGAGATGGGGGCGAACTGGAGGAGGACTTCGTCGGGTCCGAAGCGGTTGTAGTCGGCGCCGAGGAGGGTGCGCAGCACGCCGCGGTGGGTGGTACCCACGCCCTTGGGGCGGCCGGTGGAGCCGGAGGTGAAGTCCACGTACGCCAGTGAGTCGGGCAGGGCGACGGTGGTCGGCGCATGCATCGGCTCGGAAGCGAAGGCGGCATCCTCCAACACGACGGTGGAGAGGCCTTCCACGGGCAGCTTGGAGAGGAAGGCACGCGTGGTGACGAGTGTCTGGGGTGCCACGTCCTCCACCATGCCGGCCAGGCGCTCCCGCGGGTAGGACGGGTCCAGGGGGACGTAGGCGCCGCCGGCCTTGAGGATGGCGACGAGGGAGACGATGAGCTCCAGCGAGCGCTCGACGGCGAGAGCGACGCACGTATCTGCGCCGACTCCCAGACGGCGCAGGTGGTGCGCGAGCTGATTGGAGCGTTCGTCGAGCTGGCGGTAGGTGAGGCGAGAGACGCCGAACTCCACGGCGACATGGTCCGGGTAGCGAGCCACGGCCTGCGAGAAGACCTCGGGCAACGTGGCTTCACGCGGGTAGTCGGAAGTGGTGGTGCTCCAGTCTCGAAGCACCTGCTCGCGCTCCACCGGGGACAGCAGGGAGACGGAGGCGAGAGGTGCCTCGGGCCGGGCGACGAGTGCTTCCACGAGCGTTCGGAAGTGCGTCAGCAGTCGCGTCGCCGTCGCGTCGTCGAACAGGTCCGTGCTGTAGCGGAGCGCACCCTGGTAGCCCAGCGGTGTCTCCGTGAAGGTGAGCTCCAGGTCGAACTTGGAGCCGGCCTCGCCCGCTTCGAGCGGCTCCAGACGGAGCCCCGGCAACTCCAACGCCCCCATGGGCATGTTCTGCAGGGCGAAGATGACCTGGAAGAGCGGCGAGTAGCTCGCGTCGCGCGGAGGACGCAGCTCCTCGACGAGCTTCTCGAAGGGGACGTCCTGGTGCTCGTAGCCGCCCAGGGTGGTCTCCCTCACCTGCTCCAGCATCTGGGTGAAGGTGGTGCTCGCAGTCACCCGCGCGCGCAGCACCAGGGTGTTGACGAAGAAGCCGATGAGCCCTTCGGTCTCCGCGCGGTTGCGGCCGGCGATGGGCGAGCCGACGACGAGGTCATCCTGCCCCGAGTATCGGTGCAGCAGCGTCTGGAAGGCCGCCAGCAACGTCATGAACGGCGTCACGCCGTGGCGCTTCGAGAGCGCCTGGATGGACGCACTCAGGTCCGCCGGGAGGAGAAGGGACTGCTTCGCGCCGCGGTAGGTCGGCACGGAGGGACGAGGCCTGTCGGTGGGCAGCTCCAGCAGGGCGGGTGCCCCGGAGAGCTGCTGCTTCCAGTAGTCGAGCTGCCGCGAGAGCACCTCGCCCTGGAGCCAGTTGCGCTGCCAGCTCGCGAAGCCGGCGTACTGCATGGGCAGGGGCCGCAGGGCCGCGGGCACTCCGGAGATGCGCGCCGCGTACAGGGCTCCAAGCTCCCGTACGAGGACACCCATGGACCAGCCATCGGAGACGATGTGGTGCAGGGTCAGCAGCAGCAGGTGCTCGGAGTCGTCGAGCCGCAGCAGGACTGCACGCAGCAGTGGCCCCTTGCCCAGGTCGAAGGGACGGGTGGCCTCGACGACAGCGTGGCGGCGGGCCTCGGTTTGACGCTCGGAGGCAGGCACGCCACGCAGGTCCATCATGGAGAGGCTGAAGGGCGCGGGCGGATGGATGCGCTGCACGGGCTGGCCTTCGCGTGCGGCGAAGGTGGTGCGCAGCGACTCGTGGCGTTCCACCACCTGGGTGAGCGACGCCTCCAGCGCGCCCACGTCCAGCGAGCCCTCCAGCCGCAGCGCGAAGGGCATGTTGTAGACGGCGCTACCGGGCTGGAGCTGGTCGATGAACCACAGCCGCTGCTGCGCGAAGGACAGGGGCTGCAAGTCCTGGGGCGCTGCGACGAGGACTTCCGGGGTGGCCCGCGCCTGCTGCCGGGCCTGGAGCACCGAGTCCACGTGGCGGGCCAGCGCGGAGAGGACCGGGAGCCGGAACAACTCGCGCAGGGGCAGCTCCACGCCCAGGCTGACGCGGATTCGGGAGACCACCTGAGTGGCCAGCAGGGAGTGGCCGCCCAGGTCGAAGAAGTGGTCCTCGGCGCCCACGCGCGGCACGCGGAGCACCTCGACCCAGAGCGCCGCGAGAGTCTCTTCTGTGGGCGTGCGCGGGGCGACGTACCGGTCAGGAGCGGAGCCCAGCTCGGGAGCCGGCAGGGCCTTGCGGTCCACCTTGCCGTTGGCAGTGAGGGGCAGCACCTCTAGCGAGACGAACGCCGAGGGCACCATGTAGTCGGGCAGCCGCTGCTTGAGCGCATCCCGGAGCGCCTCGGTGTCCAGCGACTGACCCGGGGAGGGCACCACGTAGGCCACCAGCCGCTTGTCACCGGGCTGGTCCTCGCGCACGAGCACCAGGGCCTGTAGCACACCGGGGTGCGCGGAGAGCGCGGACTCGATTTCGCCTGGCTCGATGCGGAAGCCACGCAGCTTCACCTGCGAGTCGGCGCGGCCGAGGAAGTCCATCAGCCCGTCCGCCCGCCAGCGAGCCCGGTCTCCCGTGCGATAGAGGCGGGCACCCGGGATGCCGGAGAAGGCGTCAGGGATGAAGCGCTCGGCGGTGAGGGCGGGTTGGCCGATGTATCCACGGGCCAATCCGTCGCCGCCGATGAACAGCTCCCCCACGACGCCCAGGGGTACCGGCTGGCCGTGAGCATCCAGCACGTACAGCTGGGTGCTTCCAATGGGCCGGCCAATGGGAACGGAGGCGCCCACCTGCGCTGCGTCCGTCATGCGGAAGCAGGCGGCGAAGACGGTGGTCTCAGTGGGGCCGTAGCCGTTGGTGAGGGAGATGCCGAGTTCTTCGAGCACGCGGCGTGCGTGCGCGGCAGGCACCACGTCGCCACCGGCGAGCAGTTGCTTCACCGGGCTCAGCGCTTGGAGGTGGGACTCCACCACCTGGGTGAAGAGGCCAGCGGTCAGCCAGAGCGTCGTCACCTTCGAATCACGAAGCACCTGGCCCAGCTCTTCCAGAGAAGGAGTCTGGGGAGACATGACGACGAGGCGAGCGCCGTGCAGCAGCGCGCCCCAGATTTCGAGCGTGGAGGCGTCGAAGGAGATGGGAGCCAGTTGCAGCAGCGTTTCTTCGGGGCCGAAGTGGGCGAAGTCGACGTCGAGCAGGGTGCGCAGGACGTTGCGGTGGGTGGTGCCCACGCCCTTGGGGCGGCCGGTGGAGCCGGAGGTGAAGTCGACGTACGCCAGCGAGTCGGGCAGGGCCGTCGGCGACAGCGCATGCGTCGGCTCAGAAGCGAGCGCGGCGTCCTCCAGCACGACGGTGGAGAGGCCCTCCACCGGGATGCGGGACAACAGCGCTCGCGTGGTGACGAGCGCCTGGGGACGGGTGTCCTCCACCATGCCGGCCAGACGCTCACGTGGATAGGACGGGTCCAGGGGGACGTAGGCGCCGCCAGCCTTGAGGATGGCGACGAGGGAAATGATGAGCTCCAGCGACCGCTCGACGGCGAGCGCGACGCGGGAGTCGGCACCCACGCCGAGGCGGCGCAGGTGGTGCGCGAGCTGATTGGAGCGTTCGTCGAGCTGGCGGTAGGTGAGGCGCGCGTCGCCGAATTCCACGGCGACATGGTCCGGGAAGCGGGCCACTACCTGAGAGAAAACCTCGGGCAGCGAGGACTCTCGCGCGTAGCTGGACGCGGTGGTGCTCCACTCCCGCAGCACCTGCCGCTGCTCGGCGGCGTCCATCAGCGGCAGCTCGGACAGCCGCGCTTCTGGGTGCGCGGCGATGCCCTCCAGCAGCGTCTGGAAATGCGCGAGCAGCCGCCGCACCGTCGGCTCCTCGAAGAGGTCCGTGCGGTACACCGCGGCGAGGCGCAGGCCCTGGGGCAGCTCGGTGGCCAGCAGCGTCAGGTCCACCTGGCTGGTGCCGCTGTCCACCGGCTGCATTTCCAACGTCAGCCCCGGCACCCGCAGCGGAGGCAGGGGCGCGTTCTGCAGGGCGAACATCACCTGGAAAAGCGGCGTGCTGCTCAGCTTGCGCTCGGGCTGGAGCGCCTCCACCAGCTTCTCGAAGGGGACTTCCTGGTGGGCGAAGGCGCCCAGCGACACCTCATGCACCCGGGCCATCAAGGCGAGGAAGGACGGGTCCGCGGAGAGGTCGGCGCGAAGGGCGAGGGTGTTGACGAAAAGGCCGATGAGGCCTTCGAGCTCGGAGCGGTTGCGGCCGGCGATGGGAGTGCCGACGACGACGTCGTCCTGGCCGCAGTAGCGAGACAGCAGCGCCTGGTAGGCGGACAGCAGGAGGGTGAAGAGGGTGCGGCCCTCGCGTCCGGCCAGTTGCTTGAGCGACTGGAGCAGCGCGGGAGGCAGCACCACCGTGAGGCGAGCCCCGTCGGTGCTGGCCACGGGAGGACGGGGTTTGTCCGTGGGCAGCTCCAGCATGGCGTCGGCGTCCAGCTGGTTGCGCCAGTACGCGAGCTGTGAGTCCAGCGTCTCGCCCTTGAGCCAGTCGCGCTGCCATGTCGCGAAGTCCGCGTACTGCATGGGCAGCGGTGGCAGCGGGGAGGGTTGACCCGCGGCGAGAGAGGGGTAGAGCGCCCCCAACTCCCGTACCAGCACGCCCATCGTCCACCCGTCGGAGACGATGTGGTGAACGTTGAGAAGCAGCAGGTATTCGCCTGGGCCCCAGCGGTAGAGCACCGTGCGAAGCAGCGGGCCCTTTTCCACGTCGAAGGGCTTCCGCGCGTCGGCGTGCAGGAGGCTCCAGGCCTCGGCCTCACGCTCGGAGGGAGCGCCGTCCTGCACCTCCACCACGGGCAGGGTGACGTCGAGCGAGGGGGCGATGTGCTGCAACACGCGCCCGTCCTGCTCGACGAAGGTGGTGCGAAGCGCCTCGTGGCGCTGCACCAGTTCCTGAAGTGAGCGACGGAGGGCGTCGACGTTGAGCTCGCCGGACAGGCGCACGGCGGTGGGGATGTTGAAGGCGGCGCTGCCCGGGTTGAGCCGCTCCTGGAACCACATCCGCTCCTGCGCGAAGGACACCGGCGCACGACGGGACTGACGGTTCTTCTCGCGCAGCAGCTCGGCGAGCCGCGCGCGCTTCTGTTCAGGGGTCAGCGACATGGTTATGCGTGCTCCTGGGAGCCTGGAGAGACGGACCGGTCTCCGCTCCGGGGCTTCTGGTCACCGCCGGTTCGCACCGGGGACACAGAGGAGCGCTCCAGAGAGAGGACGCCGGACTGCTGGCCAGGCCATGGCCTCGCGAGGTTTTTCGTCAAAGGTCGAATAAGCAGAGAGGCCCTCGTGGGGAGAGAGCCTACCTCTACGGGCCGACCGGCTCGAACTTGGCGCACTCGTCCGTCGCCACGGCGGGGCAACGGGCAGGCAGGCTCAATCCAGTGACAGTGGATCGCCTGCCGAATTGCCATGAAGCCTTGAATTCCCGGGCGGGGTTTCGCCCGGGGATTCCAAGAATCAGCGGGTGCTTCCTGCCGCGTTCACGCTGCGTCCCGCTCAAGCAGCCGCAGGTGGTGGGCGAGCCGCTCCGCCACCGAGGCGGCATGGGGGGCGTTGAGCAGGCTGTAGTGGTCGCCGGGCGCCTCGTACACCGTGAGTGCGCCGGGCAGCCACGCGCCCCAGCCCAGGTCCTCGGCGCGGGTCCGCCCACTGGCGGAGATGGCCGCGCGGAAGAGGAGGGTGGGCCCTGCCCAGGTGCCACCGGGCCGGTAGCCACGCTGGGCCTCGTAGAGCCGGCGGAAGAGCGAGAACAGCCGCTCCGCGCTGTCGAGGTCCAGCTCCAGGGTGCCAGGAGCAGCGCGCCGCGCCGCCTCCAGCACGTGGGCCAGTTGCTCGCGGCCACTCAGTGCCCGCAGCGTGTCCAGGTCCATCGGCAGGGTGTGCCAGGGCAGGCCGAGCACCCGTCCGAAGGTGGCCAGCAGACCGAGCGCGTCGGGCTCGGGAGGCGGCGTGTCCGTGGGGGCGGTGGTGTCCAGCATCGCGAGCAGGTCCACCGTCTCACCCGCGGCCTGGAGCTGGCGGGCCATCTCATAGGCCACGAGTCCACCGAAGGACCAGCCACCCAACAGGTAGGGCCCCTGGGGTTGCACCGCGCGCACCTGCGCGAGGTAGTCGCGCGCGAGCGCTTCGACGGACGCGGGAGGCAGCTCGCCGCCCTCCAGGCCGGAGGCATGCAGTCCGTAGAGGGGCCTGTCGTGTCCGAGCTGGCGGACCAGCTCGGTGTAGCCCAGCACGCTGCCGCCGCCGCCATGGACCAGGAACAGGGGACGTCCGGTGGCGGTGCCCGCGTCCAGCCGCACCAGGTTGGGCGTCGCGCGGGCCGGGTCCTGAGCGCGCAGGGCCAGCTCCGCGAGCCGCTCCACGGTGGACGCCTGGAAGAGGGCCGACACCGGGAGGGAGCGCCCCGTGACTTCACGGATGCGGACCATCAACCGCACCGCCAGCAGGGAGTGGCCCCCCAGCGCGAAGAAGTCATCGGTGACGCCCACGCGCGGCACGCGCAGGACGCTGGCGAAGCACTCCGCGAGCTGCGCCTCCAGCGGGGTGCGCGGGGCCACGTACTCGGAGGTGGACATGGGCGCGTCCGGCGCGGGCAGTGCCTTGCGGTCCACCTTGCCGTTGGCGTTGAGGGGCAGGGCGTCCAGCACCACGAAGGCGGAGGGCACCATGTAGTCCGGCAGCATCCGCTGGGCGAAGGGGCGCAGGGACGCGGCGTCCAGGCTGCCAGGGGTGGCCGCCACGTACGCCACCAGGCGCTTGTCGCCGGGCACGTCCTCGCGCACCACCACCACGGCCTCGTCGACGTCCGGGGCCTGGCGCAGCACCGCCTCCACCTCGCCCGGCTCGATGCGGAAGCCGCGCAGCTTCACCTGGAAGTCGATGCGGCCCAGGAACTCGAGGGTGCCGTCCTCGCTCCAGCGCACCTTGTCGCCGGTGCGGTACAGCCGCGCGCCGGGGGTGGTGGCGAAGGGGTGGGGCACGAAGCGCTCGGCCGTGAGGTCCGCGCGGTGGAGGTAGCCCCAGGCCAACCCGGCTCCGCCCACGTACAGCTCGCCGGGCACGCCCGGAGGCACCGGCTGGAGCGATGCGTCCAGCACGTAGGTGGTGGAGTTGGACAGCGGCCGGCCGATGGGCACCGAGCGGCCCGCCTCCCCCCCGGCCCGCATCGTGTGCGTGGCGGAGAAGGTGGTGTTCTCCGTGGGGCCGTAGCCGTTGATGAGCACGGCGCCCGAAGGCAGCCGGGCGAGGTGCTCGCGCACGCGCTGCACGGGCAGCACGTCGCCGCCCGCCAGCACCTGGCGGACCCTGGCCAGCGCCTCGCCCTGGTGCAGCACCATCTGCTCGAAGAGGGCTGCCGTCAGCCACAGGGTGGTGATGCCCTCGCGCGACAGCAACCCGCCGATGTCGTCGAGGGAGAGCGCCCCCGGAGGCGCGAGCACCAGCTTCGCGCCGTGGAGCAGCGCGCCCCAGACTTCCAGCGTGGAGGCATCGAAGGCCGCCGGGGCGAGCTGGAGCACGACTTCATCGGAGCCGAAGCGCATGAAGTCGCTGCCGAGCACCAGTCGCGTCACGCCCCGGTGCGGCACGCAGACGCCCTTGGGCCGGCCGGTGCTGCCCGAGGTGAACATGACGTACGCCAGCGCGTCCGCGCCGGTCTCCACGGCGAGGGGCGAGGCGGGGTGCGAGGCGATGGCGCTCCACTCGGCGTCCAGCAGGACGCGGCGTCCTTCGAATGCCGTGCTCGGCAGGGACTGCTGCGTGAGGAGCACGCGGGCGCCCGACTCGCGCAGCATCCAGGCGAGACGCTCCGCGGGCTGGTTCGCCTCCACCGGCACGTAGGCCGCGCCGGCCTTGAGGATGCCGAGCATGCCGATGACCCACTCCAGCGAGCGCTCCACGCACAGGCCGACGCACGCGTCCGGACGCACGTCCAGCGCGCGTAGGTGGTGCGCGAGTTGGTTGGCTCGTGCGTCCAGCTCGCGGTAGCTCAGGGTGTCCTGTCCGAAGCGCAGGGCCACGGCCTCCGGCGTGCGCCGTGCCTGTGCTTCGAAGAGGGAATGGAGGCCGGCGTCGGCGGGGAAGGGCGAGGCGGTGTCGTTCCACTCCACGAGCACCCGGCGCTGCTCGGCCGCGCCCATCAGCGGCAACTCGGAGAGCCGCTGGCCCGGGTCCGCCACGGCGGCTTCCAGCAGCCGCGTCAGGTGGTCCGCCATGCGCCGGGCCGTCCGCGCGTCGAAGAGGTCGGTGTTGTACTCGAACTGGCCGGAGATCTCTCCGCCATGGTCGTTGAGCAGCAGTGAGAGGTCGAACTTGGCGGTGGCGCTGTCCACCTTCAGCCCGCTCAACGAGAGGGCTCCGTCGGTGGCGCCTTCTTCTCGGGCCTGCTGCCGCGGGGTGTTCTGCAGGGCGAGCATCACCTGGAACAACGGCGAGCGGCTCAGGTCGCGCTCGGGCTGGAGCTCGTCCACCAACCGCTCGAAGGGGACGTCCTGGTGGGAGTAGGCCCCGAGGGTGGTCTCCCGCACCTGGGCGAGCAGCTCGCGGAAGGTGAGGCCGGGCGTCAGCCGGGTGCGGAACGCCAGGGTGTTGACGAAGAAGCCGACGATGCCCTCCAGCTCCGTCTGCTGGCGGTTGGCGATGGGTGAGCCCACCACGATGTCGTCCTGGCCCGAGTAGCGGGACAGCAACACGTCGTAGGCGGACAGCAGCACCATGAACGGCGTGACACCTTCCTTGCGGCACAGCGCGATGAGGGCGGAAGTGAGCCGCGAGTCCAGGTGCACCGGGAGGCTGGCGCCCCGGAAGGTCTGCACCGGGGGGCGAGGCCTGTCGGTGGGCAGCTCCAGCGCATGCGGGGCGCCGGCGAGGTGCTGCTTCCACCAGCCCACCTGCCGGGCCAGCACTTCGTCCTTGAGCCAGCCACGCTGCCACACGGCGTAGTCGGCGTACTGGAACCGCAGGGGCGCGAGTGGCGAGGGCAGCTTGCGCGAGAAGGCGCCGTAGAGGGCGCTCACCTCGTTCATGAGGATGCCGTTGGACCAGCCGTCCGAGACGATGTGATGCACCGTCACGAACAACACGTGCCGCTGCTCGGACAGGCGCAGCAGGGCGGCGCGCAGCAGGGGCGCGCGGGTCAGGTCGAAGGGCGTCTGGCCTTCCGCCGCCGCCCGCCGCAGGGCCTCTTCTTCTCTCTCTGCCTCTGGCAGGTGGCTCAGGTCCACCACCCGCAGGGACAGCTCTGCATCCTCCTGGACGTGCTGCACGGGCTCGCCGTCAGCGCTGGTGCTGAAGCAGGTGCGCAGGGCACCGTGCCGGCGGACGAGCTCCTGGATTGAGCGCTCCAGGACGGTGACATCGAGCGACCCCGTGAGCTGGAGCGCGGTGGGGATGTTGTAGAAGGCGCTGCCGGGCTGGAGCTGGTCGAGGAACCACAGCCGCTGCTGGGCGAAGGACAGCGGCAGCGGGCCAGCGTGGGACACGGGCACCAGCGGCGGAAGCTGCACGCCTTCGCGGACGCGGCGGGCGGAGTCCAGGCGGGTCGCAAGGCTCGCCACGGTGGGCGCCTCGAAGAGGGCGCGGATGGGCAGCTCCACGTCGAAGGCCTTGCGCACGCGGGAGATGACCTGCGTGGCCAGCAGCGAGTGGCCGCCGAGAGAGAAGAAGTCGTCGGTGACGCCGACGGTTTCCAGATGCAGCACCTCGGCCCAGATGGCGGCGAGCTGCGTCTCGGTGGGAGTGCGCGGGGCGACGAAGGTGGCGCTGGTGTCCGCCTCGGGAGCGGGCAGGGCCTTGCGGTCGACCTTGCCGTGGGTGTTGAGGGGCAGAGCCGGCAGGAAGACGAAGGCGGAAGGCACCATGTACTCGGGCAGGTGCTTGCCGATGGAGGCGCGCAGCTCCGTGGTGGACGGCGTGTTGTCCATGGAGATGGGCACCACGTACGCGACGAGGCGTGCGTTGCCAGGGACGTCCTCACGAGCGAGCACCACGGCGCGGCTGACGCTGGCCTCCTGCTCCAGGGCGGTTTCGATTTCGCCCAGCTCAATCCGGAAGCCGCGCAGCTTCACCTGGAAGTCGATGCGGCCCAGGTAGTCCAGCTCTCCGGTGGCAAGCCAGCGCACCTTGTCGCCGGTGCGGTAGAGGCGGCCGCCGGGCGTGGTGCCGAACGGGTCCGGGATGAACTTCTCGGCGGAGAGCTCGGGCCTGCCGAGGTAGCCGCGAGCGACGCCTGCGCCGCCGATGAAGAGCTCGCCTGGGACGCCGGTGGGCACTGGCTGCATGCGCTCGTCGAGGACGTACACCTGCACGTTGGCCAGGGGGCCGCCCAGGGTGGGGCGTGAGGCGCCACGAATGGAGCGAGCGGTGGTGTCGACGGTGCACTCGGTGGGGCCGTAGACGTTGAAGCAGAGGATGAAGGGGTGGGCCGCCAGCTTCGCCCAGAGGACTTCGTCCACGGCCTCGCCGCCTACCAGCACGCGAAGCGGCCTGGAGGCAGCCAGTCCTTCCTCCAGCAGCAGGCGCAGGTGAGAAGGAGAGCAGTCGAGGACGTCGAGCTGGTGCTTCTCCACCCACGCCTTGAGCAGGGCGACGTCCTCGCGAGCAGCCTGGGGAACGACGCAGAGGGCATGGCCGTCGGCGACCTGGATGAGTTGCTTCACCGAGGCGTCGAAGGCGAGAGGCGCGTTGAGGCTGACGCGCAGCGCGCCCTCGGCTCCGGCATACACAGCCGAAGCCAGGGCTGAGCGCAGGTTCATCACGGAAGCGTGCTGAACCATGACGCCCTTAGGGCGGCCGGTGGAGCCGGAGGTGTAGATGACGTAGGCGAGGTGCTCGGGAGAGGTGAGGCGAGGCGGGTTGGCCTCGGACTCGCGAGAGAGCTGCTCGCGCACCGCCGAATCGTCGAGGTAGAGGGGCTCCACGCCGGAGCCCTCCATGCGCTCGGACAGGTGACGCTGGGTGAGGGCGAGGCGGGCACCGCAGTCCTGGAGCATGAAGGCCAGGCGCTCGCGGGGGTAGGCGGGGTCCATGGGGACGTAGGCGCCGCCAGCCTTGAGGATGGCGAGGACGGCGACCACCATGTCCACGCCGCGCTCCATGCAGAGCGCGACGCGCACCTCGGGGCCGACACCGCGGGAGCGCAGCCAGCGGGAGAGCTGGTTGGCGCGGCAGTTGACCTGTGCGAAGGACAGCGAAGCGGAGTCATCAAGGACGGCCAGCGCATCCGGCGTGCGAGCCGCCTGCACCTCGAAGCGCTCATGCAGCGCGCCGTCCCAGCTGGCCTCCTGGCGCGTGTCATTCCAGCGCGCCAGCACCTGCTGGCGTTCGGAGGCGGGCAGCAGGGGCAACTCACCCACGCGCGTCTCCGGGGCGGACACGGCCGCCTCTACCAGCGTGGTGAAGTGCTCCACCATACGAGCGATGGTGCCCTGCTCGAACAGGTCCGTGCGGTAGCTCAGTGCGCCACCGAGACCCTCGGGCCGTTGGGTCAGCGAGAGGTTCAGGTCGAACTTGGTGGACTGCGCGCCGGACTCGAAGGACTCCAGGGTCAGCGGAGTGCTGTCCTGCGCACCGCCCCTCACCTCCAGGGCGGCCGTCGGAGCGTTCTGCAGGACGAGCATCACCTGGAAGAGAGGCGAGTGGCTCAGGCTGCGCTGGGGCCGCAGCTCCTCGACGAGCTTCTCGAAGGGCACATCCTGGTGCTCGTAGGCGCCAAGCGTGGTGGAGCGCACGCGGGCGAGCAGCTCGCGGAAGGTGGCGCGCGGGTCCACCAGGGTGCGCAGCACCAGCGTGTTGACGAAGAAGCCGATGAGGCCCTCCGTTTCCGCGCGGGTGCGGCCGGCGATGGGGGAGCCGACGGAGATGTCGTCCTGGCCGGAGTAGCGGGCCAGCAGCACCTGCCAGAGGGCGAGCAGCGCCATGAAGGGCGTGGTGCCCTCGCGCTGGCACAGGGCCAGGAGCGCGTCGGTGACGGACCCAGACAGCTGCACCGGCAGCCACGCGCCGCGATGGGACTGGACGGCGGGACGAGGCTTGTCGGTGGGCAGCTCCAGCACGGGCGCCGCGCCGGAGAGCTGCGCGCGCCAGTACTCCAGCTGCTTCTCCAGCGCTTCACCCCGCAGCCACGAGCGCTGCCAGGCGGCGAAGTCCGCGTACTGCACCGGCAGGACGGGCAGACGCGCCTCACGGCCGTTGGAATGCGCCGCGTAGAGCTCCGCCAGCTCGCGCACCAGTACGCCCATGGACCAGCCGTCGGAGACGATGTGGTGCATCGTCCCGATGAGGACATGGTCCTGCGCGCCCAGGCGCAGCAGCAGGGCGCGGAAGACGGGCCCGCGCGCCAGGTCGAAGGGGCGATGGGCTTCCTGCGCGGCCAGCCGGTGGGACTCGGCCTCGCGCTCGGCGGCGGGCAGTGTGCTCAGGTCCACCACGGGCAGCGGGAAGTGCGGCACGGGGTGGATGACCTGGACGGGCTCGCCGTCATGGACGCCGAAGGTGGTGCGCAGCGCCTCGTGGCGCTCGGCGAGCGAAACGAAGGCCTGCTCCAGCGCGCCTGCGTCCAGCGGCCCGCGCATGCGCAGCGCGGTGGGGATGTTGTACGCGGGGCTGCCGGGCTCGAACTGGTCGATGAACCAGAGGCGCTGCTGCGCGAAGGACACCGGCAGCGGCCCCGTGCGCGGCACCGGGACGAGCGCGGGGGCCGTCCCCTGGCCGGAGGCTCCCATGGCGCTGATGCGCTCGGCGAGGGCCGCGACGGTGGGCGCCTCGAAGAGGGCGCGCAGGGGCAGCTCCACGTGCAGGTTGGAGCGGATGCGGGAGATGACCTGTGTGGCCAGCAGCGAGTGGCCGCCCAGCTCGAAGAAGTTGCCGGTGATGCTCACCTGCGGCACTCGCAGGATGGTGGCGAACAGCTCCGTCAGCTTCTCCTCGGTGGAGGTTCGAGGCGCGACGTAGGTCTCGCTCCGGGCCGAGGCCACCGCATCCGGGGCGGGCAGTGCCTTGCGGTCCAGCTTGCCGTTGGCGGTGAGCGGCAGGGCCTCCAGTCGTACCAGGGCGGAGGGCAGCATGTGCTCGGGCAGCCGCTGCTTGAGCCAGGCGCGCAAGGCGGCCGCGTCCAGCGACTCGGGCGCGACGACGTAGCCGACGAGGCGCTTGTCGCCGGGAGCATCTTCTCTCACCAGCGCCACGGCCTGGGCCACCTCGGCATGCGTGAGCAGGGCGGCTTCGACTTCGCCCAGCTCCACGCGGAAGCCGCGCAGCTTCACCTGGGAATCGGCGCGGCCGACGAAGTCCAGCGTGCCGTCACCGCGCCAGCGGACCAGGTCCCCGGTGCGGTAGAGGCGGGCGCCGGGCTCGTTGCCGAAGGCGTCAGGGATGAAGCGCTCAGCGGTGAGCGCGGGCTGGCCGACGTAGCCTCGCGCCACGCCGTCGCCGCCGATGAACAGCTCGCCGGTGATGCCGACGGGAACGGGCTGGCCGTGAGCGTCCAGCACGTACAGCCGGGTGCCACTGATGGGGCGGCCGATGGGGACGGTGGTACCCACCTGCTCTGCGCGAGTCACCGGGTAGGACGTGGCGAACACCGTCGTTTCGGTGGGGCCGTAGAAGGCGGTGACGGGGATGCGCAGCCCGTCCACGGCGCGGCGCACGTGGGCGGGCGACACCACGTCGCCGCCCGTCATGAGGTGCTTCACCGTGCTCAGCCCGGGCGGAGGGTTGTCCACCAGCTGGGTGAACAGGCCAATGGTGGCCCACAGCGTGGTGACGCCCGAGGACTGGATGGCGTGGCCCAATTCCTCCAGGGACGCGGCCTGGGGAGGCATGACGACGAGCCGAGCGCCGTGCAGCAGCGCGCCCCAGATTTCGAAGGTGGAGGCGTCGAAGGAGATGGGGGCGAACTGGAGGAGGACTTCGTCGGGTCCGAAGCGTGCGTAGTCGACGCCGAGGAGGGTGCGCAGCACGCCGCGGTGGGTGGTGCCCACGCCCTTGGGGCGGCCAGTGGAGCCGGAGGTGAAATCCACGTACGCCAGCGAGTCGGGCAGGGCGGCCGGGGACGGCGCGTGCGTTGGCTCGGAGTCGAGCGCGGCGTCCTCCAGCACGACGGTGGCGAAGTCGCCGGAAGGCAGCTTGGACAGGAAGGCACGCAGGGTGATGAGGGCCTGGGGAGCGGTGTCCTCCACCATGCCGGCCAGACGCTCGCGCGGGTAGGACGGGTCGAGCGGGACGTAGGCACCGCCGGCCTTGAGGATGGCGACGAGGGAAACGATGAGCTCCAGCGAGCGCTCGACGGCGAGGGCGACGCATGTATCCGCGCCGACTCCCAGGCGGCGCAGGTGGTGCGCGAGCTGATTGGAGCGCTCGTCGAGCTGGCGATAGGTGAGGCGCGAGGACCCGAACTCCACGGCGACGTGGTTCGGGAAGCGGGCCACCACCTGGGAGAAGACCTCGGGCAGCGTGGCCTCTCGCGGGAAGTCGGAAGCCCTGGCGCTCCAGTCTCCCAGCACCTGCTGGCGCTCCGCCGCCGATAGCAAGGAAGCGGAAGCCAGGGGCAGCTCCGGCCGTGAGGCGAGCGCCTCCACGAGGACCTGGAAGTGGCTCGCCATGCGCAGCACGGTGGCGTGCTCGAACAGGTCGGTCATGTAGCCCAGCGAGCCCTGGTAGCCCTCCGGTGTCTCCGACAGGGTGAGCTGGAGCTCGAACTTGATGGTGGGGTTGTCCACCTCCAGTGGACGCAGCGCCAGCCCCCTGCCCTGGGCCGAGGCCGTGGGCGTGTTCTGCAGGGAGAAGACGACCTGGAAGAGCGGGCTGCGGCTCATGTCCCGCGTGGGCTGGAGCTCCTCCACCAGACGCTCGAAGGGCACGTCCTGGTGTGCGAATGCGCCCAGCGCTGCTTCCTTCACCTGACGGAGCAGGTGGATGAAGGACGCGGAGTCCTCCACCTGGGTACGCAGCACCAGCGTGTTGACGAAGAAGCCGATGAGGCCCTCCAGCTCGCCGCGCTGGCGGCCGGCAATGGGCGAGCCGACGGAGATGTCCTGCTGCCTGGAGTAGCGGGAGAGGAGGACCTGGAAGGCGGCGAGCAGGGCCATGAAGGGCGTGGCGCCCTCCTGCTGGCAGAGTGCCCTGAGCTGCTCCGAGGTGGCGAGCGACAGCGAGACGGGCACGTGCGAACCGTTGAAGCTCTGCACGGCCGGACGGGGCCTGTCGGTGGGCAGCTCCAGGGCGGAAGCACCCGAGAGCTGCTGCTTCCAGAAGCCGAGCTGCTCCTCCAGCACCGCGCCCTGCAACCACTGGCGCTGCCAGACGGCGTAGTCGGGGTACTGGAGTGGCAGCGAAGGCAGGGGCGACGGCCGGCCTTGTGAGAAGGCCTCGTAGAGGGCGGCGACCTCGCGCACCAGCACACCCAGGGACCAGCCGTCCGAGACGATGTGGTGCATGTTGAGGGCGAGCACGTGCTCGGCGGACCCCAGCTTCAGCAACTGCGCGCGCACCAGCGGACCGGTGGCGAGGTTGAAGGGATGAAGGGTGTCCTCGCGCAGCCGGCGCTCCAGCTCCGTGCGAGCGGCCCGCGGCTCCAGGTCGCTGAGGTCCGTCATCTCCAGGGGCAGGTGGCCCGCGGGCGCGATGAGCTGGAGGGGTTGGCCCTCCTGCTGGGTGAAGGTGGTGCGCAGGGCTTCATGGCGGCGCACCAGCTCATCGAAGCCGCGCTGGAGCGCCGCCACGTCGAGCACGCCTTCCATGCGCACGAAGATGGGCATGTTGTAGGCGGGACTGCCGGGCTCGAGCTGGTCGATGAACCACAGGCGCTGCTGAGCGAAGGACACGGGCAGCGCCCCTTCGCGCGACAACGCGACGAGCTCGGGCGCCTGTCGCGATTGCCCCTCGAGCCGACTGGCCTCCATGCGAGAGGCAAGGGCGGCGACGGTGGGCGCCTCGAAGAGGGCGCGCAGGGGCAGCTCCACGCTGAAGGTGGAACGGATGCGCGAGATGAGCTGCGTGGCCAGCAGCGAGTGGCCGCCCAGCTCGAAGAAGTTGTCGTATGCGCCGACGCGCGAGACGCGCAGGACGTCGACCCAGAGCGCGGCGAGCCGCTCCTCGGTGGGATTGGAAGGCGCGACGTAGTCCCTGGCAGAGGCGAGCTGCGCCGCATCGGGAACGGGCAGGGCCTTGCGGTCCAACTTGCCGTTGGACGTGAGGGGCACGGCGTCCAGGCGCACGAGGGCGGAGGGCACCATGTACTCGGGCAGCCGCTGCTTGAGGGCGGTGCGCAGCGCGGCGAGGTCGAGGGACTCTGGCCCGACGACGTAGCCGACGAGCCGCTTGTCGCCGGGCGCGTCCTCACGCACCAGGGCCACGGCCTCGCGCACCTGGGGGAGCGCGCGGAGGGCGGTTTCGACTTCGCCCAGCTCGATGCGGAAGCCGCGCAGCTTCACCTGCGCGTCGACACGGCCGACGAAGTCCAGCGCGCCGTCACTGCGCCAGCGGACCAGGTCGCCGGTGCGGTAGAGGCGGGCGCCGGGCTCGCTGCCGAAGGCGTCAGGGATGAAGCGCTCAGCGGTGAGGGCGGGCTGGCCGACGTATCCGCGGGCCACACCGTCGCCGCCGATGAACAGCTCGCCGGTGATGCCGACGGGAACGGGCTGGCCGTGAGCGTCCAGCACGTACAGCCGGGTGCCACTGATGGGCCGGCCGATGGGTACGGTGGTGCCCACCTGGTCGGCGCGAGTCACCGGGTAGGACGTGGCGAAGACGGTGGTCTCGGTGGGGCCGTAGAAGGCGGTGACGGGGATGCGCAGCCCTTCCACGGCACGGCGCACGTGAGCGGGCGACACGACGTCACCGCCCGTCATGACGTGCTTCACCGTGCTCAGCCCGGGCGGAGGGTTGTCCACCAATTGGGTGAACAGACCAATGGTGGCCCACAGCGTGGTGACGCCCGAGGACTGGATGACGCGGCCCAGTTCCTCCAGGGACGCGGCCTGCGGAGGCATGACGACGAGCCGAGCGCCGTGCAGCAGCGCACCCCAGATTTCGAAGGTGGAGGCGTCGAAGGAGATGGGGGCGAACTGGAGGAGGACTTCATCGGGTCCGAAGCGTGCGTAGTCGACACCGAGGAGGGTGCGCAGCACGCCGCGGTGGGTGGAGCCCACGCCCTTGGGGCGGCCGGTGGAGCCGGAGGTGAAGTCCACGTACGCCAGTGAGTCGGGCAGGGCGGCCGGCGACGGCGCATGCGTCGGCTCGGAGTCGAGCGCGACGTCCTCCAGCACGAGGGTGGAGAGTCCGTCAGCAGGCAGCTTGGAGCGATTGACGCGCGTGGTGATGAGGGCCTGGGGAGCGGTGTCTTCCACCATGCCGGCCAGACGCTCACGCGGGTAGGACGGGTCGAGCGGGACGTAGGCACCGCCGGCCTTGAGGATGGCGACGAGGGAGACAATCAGCTCCAGCGAGCGCTCGACGGCGAGCGCGACGCGGGAGTCGGCCCCCACGCCGAGGCGGCGCAGGTGGTGCGCGAGCTGGTTGGCGCGCTCATCGAGCTGGCGATAGGTGAGGCGCGAAGAGCCGAACTCCACGGCGACGTGGTCCGGATAGCGGGCCACCACCTGGGAGAAGACCTCGGGCAGTGTGGACTCGCGTGGGCAGTGGGATGCCCTGGCGCTCCAGTCGCGCAGCACCTGCCGGCGCTCCACCGGAGACAGCATGGAGACGGAGGCGAGCGGCGCCTCGGGCCGTGCGGCGAGCGCCTCCACGAGGACCTGGAAGTGGCTCGCCATGCGCAGTGCGGTGGCGGGCTCGAAGAGGTCGGTGTTGTAGCTCAGCGCGCCCTGGTAGCCGTCCGGCGTCTCCGCGAGGTTGAGCTGGAGCTCGAACTTGGTGGTGGGGTTGTCCACCTCCACCGCGCTCAGCACGAGCCCCTTGCCCTGGGCCGAGGCCGTGGGCGTGTTCTGCAAGGAGAAGATGACCTGGAAGAGCGGGCTGCGGCTCATGTCGCGCGTGGGCTGCAGCTCCTCCACCAGACGCTCGAAAGGCACGTCCTGGTGGGCGAAGGCGCTCAGTGAGGCTTCCTTCACCTGACGCAGCAGGTGGACGAAGGAGGCGCTGTCCTCCACGTGGGTGCGCAGCACCAGCGTGTTGACGAAGAAGCCGATGAGGCCCTCCAGCTCGCCGCGCTGGCGGCCCGCAATGGGCGAGCCGACGGAGATGTCCTGCTGGCCGGAGTAGCGCGAGAGGAGCACCTGGAAGGCGGCGAGCAGGGCCATGAAGGGCGTGGCGCCCTCCTTCTGGCTGAACGCCTTGAGCGCCTCGGATGCCGAGCGGGACAGGGCCACTGGGAGGTGGGCGCCGTTGAAGGTCTGGACGGGCGGGCGGGGCTTGTCGGTGGGCAGCTCCAGCGTGGCGAGGCCGGAGAGGCGCTGCTTCCAGTAGCCAAGCTGCGCGTCGAGCACCGCGCCCTGGAGCCACCGGCGCTGCCAGACGGCGTAGTCGGCGTACTGGACGGGCAGGGGCGGCAGGGGCGAGGACTGTCCCTGGACGAAGGCCTCGTAGAGAGCGGCGACTTCGCGCACCAGCACGCCCATGGACCAGCCGTCCGAGACGATGTGGTGGAGGTTGAGGGCGAGCACGTGCTCGGTGGGGCCCATCTTCAGCAACTGGGCACGGACCAGCGGACCGGTGGCAAGGTTGAAGGGCCGGAGCAGCTCGGCGCGCAGCTGTCGGTCCAGCTCGGCGCGAGCGACCTGGGGCTCCAGGCCGCTGAGGTCCACGAAGTCCAGCGGCAGCTCGCCGTGAGGGGCGATGAGCTGGAGCGGTTGGTCCTCCCGCTGGGTGAAGGTGGTGCGCAGGGCTTCGTGGCGGCTGGCCAGCTCCGTGAGGGCGCGGCGCAGGGCGTCCACGTCGAGCGACCCCTCCATGCGCACGAAGGTGGGCATGCTGTAGGAAGCGCTGCCGGGCTCGAGCTGGTCGATGAACCACAGTCGCTGCTGCGCGAAGGACAGCGGCAGCGGTTCGGTGCGCGGTACCGGGACGATCGGGGGAGCCGTTCCCGGGGTGGCGCCACTCGCGGACAGGATGCGCTCGGCGAGGGCGGCGACGGTGGGCGCTTCGAAGAGGGTCCGCAGGGGCAGTTCCACGCCCAACGCGGAGCGGATGCGGGAGACGAGCTGCGTGGCCAGCAGCGAGTGGCCGCCCAGCTCGAAGAAGTTGCCGGTGACGCTCACCTGGGGCACGCGCAGGACAGCCGCGAACAGCTCCGCCAGCTTCTCCTCGGAGGGGTTGCGCGGGGCCACGAAGGCCTCGAGCGGGGAAGCCTGGCCCGCATCGGGAGCGGGCAGGGCCTTGCGGTCGACCTTGGCGTTGGAAGTGAGAGGCAGGGTGTCCAGGCGCACGAGGGCGGAGGGCACCATGTACTCGGGCAGCCGCTGCTTGAGTGCGGCGCGCAGGGCGGCGGTGTCGAGGGACTCGGGAGCGGCGACGTAGCCGACGAGGCGCTTGTCGCCGGGCACGTCCTCTCGCACCAGGGCCACGGCCTGCACCACCTCGGGGAAGGCGAGCAGGGCGGCTTCGACTTCGGCCAGCTCGATGCGGAAGCCACGCACCTTCACCTGGGCGTCCGCACGGCCGAGGAACTCCAGCACGCCGTCCTTGCGCCAGCGGGCGAGGTCGCCCGTGCGGTAGAGGCGAGCACCCGCGACGCTGGAGAAGGAGTCGGGGATGAATCGCTCGGCGGTGAGGGCGGGCTGCTCGACGTAGCCCCGGGCCACGCCGTCGCCGCCGATGAACAGCTCTCCCACGACGCCGACGGGCACGGGCTGACCGGAGGCGCCCAGCAGGTACACCTGCGTATTGCCGAGGGGCTTGCCGATAGGCACGGACGTGCCGATGTGCTCCACCGAAGTCATGCGGTGGGTGGAGGCGAAGAGCGTGGTCTCCGTGGGGCCGTAGCAGGCCGTGACGGGGATGTTCAGCTCTTCGATGACACGGCGGACGTGAGGCGCGCTGACGACGTCACCACCGGTGAGCAACTGCTTCACGTTTCGCAGTGCCGGGAAGTTGTTGTCCACCACCTGGGTGAAGAGGCCGGCGGTGAGGTGCAGCGTGGTGACGCCGTGCTTCACCAGCACCGACTCCAGCTCCATCAAGTCAGAAGGCGAGTGTGGCGGGAAGACGACGAGCCGCGCGCCATGGAGCAGCGGGCCCCACAGCTCCAGGGTGGAGGCGTCGAAGGACACCGGCGCGATGAGGAGGAACGTCTCATCCGGCCCGAGGTGCGCGTAGTCGTTGCCGAAGACGGTGCGCAGCACGGCGGCCTGCGGCGTGCCGACACCCTTGGGACGGCCGGTGGAGCCGGAGGTGAAGTCGATGTACGCGAGGCTCTGGGGCAGAGCGGCAATCGGAGGCGCCGACGTGGGCTGGCTCTCCAGGGACACTTCTTCCAGCACAACCGTGGACAGTCCTTCCACGGGCAGCTTCGCCCGCAGCTCGCGCGAGGTGACGAGGACGCCGGGACGCGCATCCTCCACCATGGCTGCGAGGCGCTCACGCGGATACGAGGGGTCCAGCGGGACGTAGGCGCCGCCGGCCTTGAGGATGGCGACGAGGGAGACAATCAGCTCCAGCGAGCGGTCCAGAGCAATGGCCACGTGCGAGTCGGTGGACACGCCCAGGCCGCGCAGATGCCATGCGAGCTGGTTGGCGCGCTCGTCCAACTGCCGGTAGGTGAGCTTCGAGTTGCCGAACTCGACGGCGACCTTGTCGGCATGACGTGCCACCACCTGCGCGAAGACCTCGGGCAGGGTAGAGGCGCGCGGGTATTCGGTGGTGGTGGCATTCCACTCCACCAGCACCTGCTGGCGCTCCAGGGTGGACAGCAGGGAGAACGAACCGAGAGATGCCTCGGGTCGGGCCACGATGGCTTCCACCAGGACCTGGAAGTGGCTCGCCATACGCAGCGCGGTGGCGTGCTCGAACAGGTCGGTGTTGAAGCCCAGCGTGCCCTGGTAGCCGTCCGGCGTTTCCGCGAGGTTGAGCTGGAGCTCGAACTTGGAGATGGGGTTGTCCACCTCCACCGCGCTCAGCGCCAGTCCCTGCTGCCGCACCGCGGGCATGGGCGTGTTCTGCAGGGCGAAGAGGACCTGGAAGAGGGGGCTGCGGCTCAGGTCGCGGGTGGACTGCACTGCCTCCACCAGCCGCTCGAAAGGCACGTCCTGGTGGGCATAGGCGCCCAGCGAAGCTTCCTTCACCTGTCGCAGCAGGTGGATGAAGGAGGCGTGGTCCTCCACGTGGGTACGCAGCACCAGCGTGTTGACGAAGAAGCCGATGAGGCCCTCCAGCTCGCCGCGCTGGCGGCCGGCGATGGGCGAGCCGACGGAGATGTCCTGCTGCCTGGAGTAGCGGGAGAGCAGCACCTGGAAGGCGGCGAGCAGGGCCATGAAGGGCGTCGCGCCCTCTTTCTGGCCCAGCGCCTTGAGCTGCTCCGAAGTGGCGAGCGACAGCGAAACGGGCACGTGTGAGCCATTGAAGGTCTGCACGGGCGGGCGGGGCTTGTCGGTGGGCAGCTCCAGGGTGGAGGCGCCGGAGAGCTGCTGCTTCCAGTAGCCGAGCTGCGCGTCGAGCACCGCGCCCTGGAGCCACTGGCGCTGCCAGACGGCGTAGTCAGCGTACTGGATGGGCAGTGGCGGCAGGGGCGACGGCCGGCCCTGGACGAAGGCCTCGTAGAGGGCGGTGACTTCACGCACCAGCACGCCCATGGACCAGCCATCCGAAACGATGTGGTGGAGGTTGAGCGCCAGCACATGCTCGGAGGCGCCCAACTTCAGCAACCGGGCACGGACCAGCGGACCGGTGGCGAGGTTGAAGGGGCGGAGGACTTCCTCACGCAGCCGTCGGTCGAGCTCGGCGCGAGCGGCCTGGGGCTCCAGGCCGCTGAGGTCCACGAGCTCCAGTGGCAACTCGCCGTGAGGGGCGATGAGCTGGAGGGGCTGGTCACCCTGCTGGGTGAAGGTGGTGCGCAGGGCTTCGTGGCGGCTCGCCAGCTCCGAGAGGGCACGGCGCAAGGCGTCCGCGTCGAGCGCCCCTGCCATGCGCACGAAGGTGGGCATGCTGTAGGAGGCACTGTCGGGCTCGAGCTGGTCGAGGAACCAGAGGCGCTGCTGGGCGAAGGACAGCGGCAGCGGCTCGGCGCGCGATACCGGAACGAGCGCGGGCGCCGTCCCCTGGAAGGAGGCACCCTCGGAGCTGATGCGCGCGGCGAGGGCGGCGACGGTGGGCGCCTCGAAGAAGGCGCGCAGAGGCAGCTCCACGCCCAGCGCGGTGCGGATGCGGGAGACGAGCTGCGTGGCCAGCAGTGAGTGGCCGCCCAGCTCGAAGAAGTCATCCGTAACGCTCACCTTCTGCAGGTGCAGGACTCCCGCGAACAGCGCGGCCAGCTTCTCCTCGGCGGCGTTGCGTGGTGCGACGTACGCCTCGGCGGACGACAACATCTCGGAGTCGGGAGCGGGCAGGGCCTTGCGGTCGACCTTGGCGTTGGAAGTGAGAGGCAGGGCGTCCAGGCGCACGAGGGCGGAGGGCACCATGTACTCGGGCAGCCGCTGCTTGAGTGCTGCGCGCAGGGCGGCGGTGTCGAGGGACTCGGGAGCGGCGACGTAGCCGACGAGGCGCTTGTCGCCGGGCACGTCTTCACGCACGAGGGCCACGGCCTGGGCCACGTCGGGGAAGGCGAGCAGGGCGGCTTCGACTTCGGCCAGCTCGATGCGGTAGCCACGCACCTTCACCTGGGCGTCCGCACGGCCGAGGAACTCCAGCACGCCGTCCTTGCGCCAGCGGGCGAGGTCGCCCGTGCGGTAGAGGCGGGCGCCGGGCGTGCCGGAGAAAGAGTCAGGGACGAAGCGCTCGGCGGTGAGGGCCGGCTGCTCGACGTAGCCGCGGGCCACGCCGTCGCCGCCGATGAACAGCTCTCCCACGACGCCGACGGGCACCGGCTGACCGGAGGCGTCCAGCAGATACACGCGCGTGTTGCCGATGGGACGGCCAATGGGCACGGAGGTGCCCACCTGGGCCGCGTTCGTCATTCGGTAGGTGGAGGCGAAGAGCGTGGTTTCCGTGGGGCCGTAGCAGGCTGTCACCGGGATGCGCAGCTCTTCCAGGACGCGGCGCACGTGCGAGGCGCTGACGACGTCACCACCTGTGAGCAGCTGCTTCACGCCACGAAGGGCAGGGAAGTTGTGGTCCACCACCTGGGTGAAGAGGCCGGCGGTGAGGTGCAGCGTCGTCACGCCATGCTTCGTGAGGACGGCCTCCAGTTCCTTCAAGTCGGAAGGAGAGTGGGGCGGGAAGACGACGAGCCGCGCGCCATGGAGTAGCGGGCCCCACAGCTCCAGGGTGGAGGCGTCGAAGGACACCGGCGCGATGAGGAGGAAGGTTTCGTCCGGGCCCAGGTGCGCGTAGTCATTGCCGAAGATGGTGCGCAGCACAGCGGCCTGCGGCGTGCCGACGCCCTTGGGTCGGCCGGTGGAGCCGGAGGTGAAGTCGATGTACGCGAGGCTCTGGGGCAGCGCAGCCGAGGGAGGTGCTGAAGTGGGCTGGGACTCCAGAGACACTTCTCCCAGCACGACGGTGGGCAGGCCTTCCACCGGCAGCTTCGCGAGCAGCTCACGCGAGGTGATGAGCACGGTGGGACTCGCGTCCTCCACCATGGCGGCGAGGCGCTCACGCGGATACGACGGGTCGAGCGGGACGTAGGCGCCGCCTGCCTTGAGGATGGCGACGAGGGAGACGATGAGCTCCAGCGAGCGGTCCAGGGCAATGGCCACGCGCGAGTCGGTGGAGACGCCCAGGTCGCGCAGATGATGCGCAAGCTGGTTGGCGCGCGCGTCCAACTGCCGGTAGGTGAGCTTCGAGTTGCCGAACTCGACGGCGACCTTGTCGGCATGCCGAGCGACGACCTGCGAGAAGACCTCGGGCAGGGTGGAGGCGCGCGGGTATTCGGTGGAGGTGGCGTTCCACTCCACCAGCACCTGCCGGCGCTCCACTGCGGACAACAGGGAGACCGTCGTGAGGGGCACTTCGGGCCGGGCCACGAGGGCTTCCACCAGGGCCTGGAAGTGGCTCGCCATGCGCAGCGCGGTGGCGGGCTCGAAGAGGTCGGTGTTGTAGCTCAGCGCGCCCTGGTAGCCGTCCGGGGTCTCCGACAGGGTGAGCTGCAGCTCGAACTTGGAGATGGGGTTGTCCACCTCCACCGCGCTCAGCACCAGCCCCTTGCCCTGGGCCGAGGCCGTAGGCGTGTTCTGCAAGGAGAAGATGACCTGGAAGAGCGGGCTGCGGCTCATGTCGCGCGTGGGCTGCAGCTCCTCCACCAGCCGCTCGAAAGGCACGTCCTGGTGGGCGAAGGCGCCCAGCGAGGCTTCCTTCACCTGACGCAGCAGGTGGATGAAGGACGCGGAGTCCTCCACGTGGGAGCGCAGCACCAGCGTGTTGACGAAGAAGCCGATGAGGCCTTCCAGCTCGCCGCGCTGACGGCCCGCGATGGGCGAGCCGACAGAGATGTCCTGCTGGCCGGAGTAGCGGGAGAGGAGCACCTGGAAGGCGCCCAGCAGGGCCATGAAGGGCGTGGCGCCCTCTCTCTGGCAGAGCGCCTTGAGCGCCTCGGAGGCCGAGCGGGACAGGACCACTGGGAGGTGGGCGCCGTTGAAGGTCTGGACGGGAGGGCGGGGCTTGTCGGTGGGCAGCTCCATCGTGGTGAGGCCGGAGAGGCGCTGCTTCCAGAAGCCGAGCTGCGCGTCGAGCACGGCGCCCTGGAGCCACTGGCGCTGCCAGACGGCGTAGTCGGCGTACTGGATGGGCAGGGGCGGCAGTGGCGAGGGCCGGCCCTGGACGAAGGCCTCGTAGAGGGCGGCGACTTCACGCACCAGCACGCCCATGGACCAGCCGTCCGAGACGATGTGGTGCATGTTGAGGGCAAGCACGTGCTCGGTGGGGCCCATCTTCAGCAACTGGGCACGGACCAGCGGACCGGTGGCGAGGTTGAAGGGCCGGAGAGCCTCCTCGCGCAGCCGTCGCACCAGCTCCGCGTGGGCGGCTTCGGGCTTCAGTCCACTGAGGTCTACGAGCTGCAGCGGCAGCTCACCGCGAGGAGCGATGAGCTGGAGGGGCTGGTCTCCCTGCTGGGTGAAGGTGGTGCGCAGGGCTTCGTGGCGGTTCGCCAGCTCCGAGAGGGCACGGCGCAGGGCGTCCGCTTCGAGCGTCCCCTCCATGCGCACGAAGGCCGGCATGCTGTAGAAGGCGCTGCCGGGCTGGAGCTGGTCGAGGAACCAGAGGCGCTGCTGGGCGAAGGACAGCGGCAGCGGCTCGGTGCGAGGGGCCGGGACAATCGCGGGCGCCGATACCTGGACGGAGGCTCCTGCGGAACTGATGCGCGCGGCGAGGGCTGCGACGGTGGGCGCTTCGAAGAGGGCGCGGATGGGCAGCTCCACCTCGAAGGCCCGGCGCACTCGGGAGATGACCTGGGTGGCCAGCAGCGAGTGTCCGCCGAGGGAGAAGAAGTCGTCGGTGACGCCGACCTTCTCCAGGTGAAGCACGTCGGCCCAGATGGCGGCGAGCTGCGTCTCGGTGGGAGTGCGCGGGGCGACGTAGGCGGCGCTGGTGGCGGAAGCGTCCGGAGCGGGCAGGGCCTTGCGGTCGACCTTGCCGTGGGTGTTGAGGGGCAGCGCCGGCAGGAAGACGAAGGCGGAAGGCACCATGTACTCGGGCAGCGAGCGCAGCAGCGAGGAGCGCAGCGCGGCCGAGTCGAGGGGGTGGCCTTCAGGCGTGACGAGGTAGGCGACGAGGCGCGCGTTGCCGGGGACGTCCTCGCGAGCGAGCACCACGGCGCGACTGACGCTGGCCTCCTGCTCCAGGGCGGTTTCGATTTCGCCCAGCTCAATGCGGAAGCCGCGCAGCTTCACCTGGAAGTCGATGCGGCCCAGGTAGTCCAGCTCGCCGGAGGCCAGCCAGCGCACCTTGTCGCCGGTGCGGTAGAGGCGGCCGCCGGCAGTGGTGCCGAACGGGTCCGGGATGAACTTCTCGGCGGAGAGCTCGGGCCTGCCGAGGTAGCCGCGAGCGACGCCTGCGCCGCCGATGAAGAGCTCACCGGGGACGCCAGTGGGCACCGGCTGCATGCGCTCGTCGAGGACGTAGACCTGCACGTTGGCGAGCGGCCCGCCCAGCGTGGGCCGTGAGGCGCCGCGAATGGAGCGAGCGGTGGTGTCGACGGTGCACTCGGTGGGGCCGTAGACGTTGAAGCAGTGGATGAAGGGGTGGGCCGCCAGCTTCGCCCAGAGGACTTCGTCCACGGCCTCGCCGCCCACCAGCACGCGAAGCGGCCTGGAGGCAGCCAGACCTTCCTCCAGCAGCAGGCGCAGGTGAGAAGGAGAGCAGTCGAGCACGTCGAACTGGTGCTTCTCCACCCACGCCTTGAGCAGGGCGACGTCCTCGCGAGCAGTCTGGGGCACGACGCAGAGGGCATGGCCGTCGGCCACCTGGATGAGTTGCTTCACCGAGGCGTCGAAGGCGAGAGGCGCGTTGAGGCTGACGCGCAGTGCACCCTCGGCCCCCGCGTAGACGGCGGAAGCGAGCGCGGCACGCAGGTTCATCACGGAAGCGTGCTGAACCATGACGCCCTTGGGGCGGCCGGTGGAGCCGGAGGTGTAGATGACGTAGGCGAGATGCTCGGGTGAAGTGAGGCGAGGCGGGTTGACGTCGGACTCGTGAGAGAGCTGCTCGCGCACCGCCGAATCGTCGAGGTAGAGGGGCTCCACGCCGGAGCCGTCCATGCGTTCGGACAGGTGACGCTGGGTGAGGGCGAGCCGGGCACCGCAGTCCTGGAGCATGAAGGCCAGGCGCTCGCGGGGGTAGGCGGGGTCCATGGGGACGTAGGCGCCGCCGGCCTTGAGGATGGCGAGGACTGCGACCACCATGTCCACGCCGCGCTCCATGCAGAGCGCGACGCGCACCTCGGGGCCGACACCGCGGGAGCGCAGCCAGCGGGAAAGCTGGTTGGCACGGCGGTTGACCTGCGCGAAGGACAGCGAAGCGGAGTCATCAAGGACGGCCAGTGCATCCGGCGTGCGTGCCGCCTGCACCTCGAAGCGCTCATGCAGCGCGCCGTCCCAGCCCAGCTCCCGGCGCGTGTCGTTCCAGCTCGCGATCACCTGCTGACGCTCGGAGGCGGGCAGTAGGGGTAGCTCGCCCACGCGCGTATCCGGCGTGGAGATCGCGGCCTCCAGGAGCGTGCTCAGGTGCTCCACCATCCGGGAGATGGTGGACCGCTCGAACAGGTCCGTGCGGTAGCTCAGCGTGCCGGACAGTCCCTCTCGCGTCTGGCCCAGCGACAGGCTCAGGTCGAACTTCGTCGCCTCAGTCTCACGCTCCATCCCGATGAAGGACAGTCCAGGCAGCGACAGCGCGGCCGTGGGAGCGTTGTTGATTACCAGCATGACCTGGAAGAGGGGCGAGTGGCTGAGGCTCCGCTGCGGCTGCAGCTCTTCCACGAGCTTCTCGAAGGGAACATGCTGGTGCTCGTACGCGGCAAGCGTGGTGGTGCGCACCTGGCCGACAAGCTCGCGGAAGGTGGCCCGAGGCTGCACGCGCGAGCGCAGCACCAGCGTGTTGACGAAGAGGCCGATGAGGCCCTCGGTCTCCTCGCGGGTTCGTCCCGCGATGGGCGAGCCGACGCTGACGTCCTCCTGCCCGGCGTAGCGCGCAAGCAACACCTGCCACGCAGCCAGCAGGACCATGAAGGGCGTCACGCCCTCGCGCTGGCAGAAGGCGGCGAGCGGAGCGTCCAGCGAAGGCGACAGCTGGACGGGAAGCAGGGCACCCCGTTGGGACTGAACGGCGGGGCGAGGCCTGTCGGTGGGCAGCTCCAGCAGCGCGGGCGCGCCCGAGAGCTGCTGCTTCCAGTAGTCGACCTGGCTCTGGAGGACCTCGTCCTGCAACCACGCACGCTGCCACGCGGCGAAGTCCGCGTACTGGATGGGCAGGGACGCCAGGTGGGGCGGCTTGCCCGAGGCGAAGGCGGCGTAGAAGGAGACCAGCTCCCGAATCAGCACCCCGGTGGACCAACCATCCGAGACGATGTGGTGCACCGTCAGCAGCAGCACGTGCTCCCGCTCTCCCGTCACCAGCAGCGAGGCGCGCAGCAGCGGGCCCGAGGCGAGGTCGAAGGGCTTCATCGCCTCGGCGGACACGAGCCGCTGCGTTTCCGACTCACGTTGCTCGGCGGCAACGGAGCGCAGGTCGACGACCTCCAGTCCCAGGGCTGCGGGCGGAGCGATGAACTGGACCACGCTCCCCGAGTCCTCCCGGAAGGTGGTGCGCAGGGACTCGTGACGGTGCACGAGGGCTTCGATGCTCCGGCGCAGGGCCTCGGTATCCAGCGCCCCCTGGGCGCGCAGTGCGATGGGGATGCTGTACGCGGAGCTGCCGGGCTCGAGCTGGTCGATGAACCACAGCCGCTGCTGCGCGAAGGACAGCGGCAGTGGCCCCATGCGCGGCACGGGTACGAGCGGAGGCGGCTCGGGCAGCTCCGCCAGCCCTCGCGCGAGCAGGCCTCGGTAGACCTGGCGGGCGCGCTGGTGAAGCTCGCGCCAGGTGAGCGTCTGGCCGTCATGCTCCGCGGCCACCGCGTCGGGCGTGAGACGCGCCTGCTCCTGGACGAGGCGGTGCAGGCTGGCGTCCGCGGCCGTGGCGGCGTCCGGCTGCTTCCAGGCGTGGAACAGCAGGTTCCGCTCCTCAGGCGTGAGGAAGGAAATGTGGGAGAGCGGGCGGTCGGGATTCGCCAGCGCCGACTCCAGCAGTGCTCTCAGGTGCCCCACCATCCGCGCCGCGGTGGCGGCGTTGAACAGGTCGGTGCTGTACTCGAGCTGCCCCCTGAGCCCCTCGCCCCGGTCGGTGAGGGCCAGGGTGAGGTCGAACTTCGCGGTGCGGTGCTCGGCCGTGAGGGGGCTCAGCTTCAGCCCCGCGCCCATCATCTCCGGCATGGGCGCGTTCTGGAACGCGAGCATGACCTGGAAGAGCGGGGTGCGTCCGGCCTCGCGCTCGGGGCGCAGGGCTTCCACCAGCTTCTCGAAGGGGACGTCCTGGTGGGCGTACGCGCCGAGCGTCATGTCGCGCACGCGGCCGAGCAGCGTGCGGAAGCTGGGGTCTCCGTCCAGCTTCGTGCGCAGCACCAGCGTGTTGACGAAGAAGCCGATGAGCCCCTCCAGCTCCGCGTGCGTGCGGCCGGCGATGGGCATGCCGACGCTGACGTCGTCCTGGCCGGAGTAGCGGGCCAGCAGCGCCTGGAAGGTGGCGAGAACCACCATGGAGGGAGTCGCCCCTTCCTGGTGGCACAGTGCTTCGAGTGAATCCGACAGCTCACGGGGGAAATGGAACGGATGTCCGGCTCCGCGAGTCGACTGCGTCGTGGGACGCGGCTTGTCGGTGGGCAGGGCCAGTGCCCTGGGGGCGCCTTGGAGTTGCTCGCGCCACCAGCTGAGCTGAGCGTCCAGTGCTTCATCTCGCAGCCAGTCGCGTTGCCAGAGCGCGAAGTCGGCGTACTGCACCGGCAGTGGCTCCAGTCGCGCGGTCCGTCCCTCGGCGTGGGCCGTGTAGAGCGTGGCCAACTCCTGGACGAGGACTCCCATGGACCAGCCGTCCGCGATGACATGGTGCAGGGTGAGCAGCAGCACGTGGTGCTGCTCCGTCAGCCGCGCCAGGAGCACGCGCCAGAGCGGGCCCGTCTCCAGGTTGAAGGGCTGGCCGGCCTCGTATTCGAGGGCGCGCTGGAGCGAGGCTTCGCGCTCGTCCTCGGGCAGGGCCCCGAGGTCCACCCAGCCCGCGGGCAGCACGGCCCCGGTGTCGATGACCTGCACGGGCTGGTGCTCGTGCTCGTGGAAGGTGGTGCGCAGGGACTCGTGACGCTGGAGGAGCTCCCGCAGGCTGGTGGCGAGCGCGGGCACGTCGAGCGCGCCCTCCAGGCGCACGGCAAAGGGGAGGTTGTAGGCGGCGCTCTCGGGGTCGAGCTTCGCGAAGAACCACAGGCGCTGCTGCGCGAAGGAGAGCGGCAGGGGCCCGCCGTCCTTGCGGGGACGGAGCAGGGGCTGGGAGGTGGAGGCCCGCGTGCCGGCCTGCGCCTCGATGCGTTCGGCCAGAGCCGCGATGGTGGGTGCGGCGAAGAAGTCGCGGAAGGACAGCTCCACGCCGAAGTGCTGACGGATGCGCGAGAGCACCTGGGTGGCCGTCAGCGAGTGGCCGCCCAGCTCGAAGAAGTTGTCCTCCGCGCCGACGGTGTCCAGGTGGAGGACGCGAGCCCAGAGCGCCGCCAGTTCGCGCTCGCAGTCGGTGTGAGGTGCACGGGTGGGGACGCGGTCCTGGAAGGCCGAAGGGGCTGGCAGTGCCTTGCGGTCCACCTTGCCGTTGGAGGTGAGGGGCAGCGCCTCCAGCCGGGTGAGGACGGAGGGCACCATGTACTCGGGCAGTGCTTCCTTGAGGGCCGCGCGCAGGCCGCCCAAGTCCAGGGACGAGGGCGCGACGACGTAGCCGACGAGACGCTTGTCGCCGGGCGAGTCCTCGCGGGCCACGACGACGGCCTCGCGCACCTCGGGGAAGGCGAGCAGTGCGGCTTCGACTTCGGCCAGCTCGATGCGGTAGCCGCGCACCTTCACCTGCGCGTCGGCGCGGCCGAGGAACTCCAACACGCCGTCCTGCCGCCAGCGGGCCAAATCTCCGGTGCGGTAGAGGCGGGCGCCGGGAGAGGAGGAGAAGGGGTTGGGGACGAAGCGCTCTGCGGTGAGTGAGGGCTGGCCGACGTAGCCACGGGCGAGGCCGTCGCCGCCGATGAGAAGCTCACCGATGACGCCCGGAGCCACGGGCTGGCCGGAGGCGTCGAGGACGTACACCTGGGTGTTGCCGATGGGCCGGCCGATGGGGACGGAGGTGCCCACGTGGGCGACGTCCGTCATGCGGTGGCAGGAGGTGAAGAGGGTGCCCTCGGTGGGGCCGTAGCAGGCCGTCACCGGAATGGACATTCCTTCCAGCACCCGGCGCACGTGGGGCGCGCTCACCACGTCGCCACCGGTGAGCAGCTGCTTCACGCCACGAAGGGCGGAGAAGTTGTGGTCCACCACCTGGGTGAAGAGGCCGGCGGTGAGGTGAAGGGTGGTGACGCCGTGCTTCTGCAGCACCGACTCCAGCTCGAGCAGGTCCGAGGGAGAGTGGGGCGGGAAGACGGCCAGCCGTGCGCCATGAAGCAGCGGGCCCCACAGCTCCAGGGTGGAGGCGTCGAAGGAGATGGGGGCGAGCAGGAGGAAGGTTTCGTCCGGGCCCAGGTGGGCGTAGTCGACGCCGAAGACGGTGCGCAGCACGGCGGACTGGAGGGTGCCGACGCCCTTGGGGCGGCCGGTGGAGCCGGAGGTGAAGTCGATGTACGCGAGGCTGTCGGGCAGGGCGGAGGAAGGCGGTGCGTGCGTGGGCAGGCCTGAGAGCGCCACGTCCTCCAGCACCACCGTGGCGAGCCCGTGGGAAGGCAGCTTGGGCAGCAGGGCGCGTGTGGTGACGAGCACGCTGGGGGCGGAGTCCTCCAGCATGGCCGCGAGGCGCTCGCGCGGGTACGAGGAGTCCAGCGGCACGTAGGCACCACCGGCCTTGAGGATGGCGACCAGAGCCACCACCAGCTCCAGCGAGCGGTCCACGGCGAGGGCCACGCGCGAGTCGGTGGACACGCCCAACCCACGCAGGTGCCACGCGAGCGCGTTGGCACGAGCGTCGAGCTCGCGATACGTGAGCTTCGAGTCCCCGAACTCGACGGCGACTTTGTCGCCGTATCGCGCCACCACCTGCGCGAAGACCTCGGGCAGGGTGGAACCGCGCGGGTACTCGGCGGAGGTGGCGTTCCACTCCACCAGCACCCGTTGGCGCACCTCGGGCGTCAGTGAGACCACGGAGGTATCGCCTTGCGGCTCCACGGACCGGGGCTTCGCCTGCTCGCGCGCGGCGACTTCCTCCAAGGGGAGGACCGGCAGTGACAGCGCGAGGGCCTCACGCTGCCGGGGCGCGGTGGGAGTGCTGCCTCCCGCGACGGCGGCGTCAATCAGGCGGGCCACCCCTTCGAGGGTGGGGGCCACGAACAGGTCGCGCAGGGGCAGTTCCACGCCGAAGGCAGCGCGGATGCGGCTGATGGCCTGGGTGGCCAGCAGCGAGTGGCCGCCCAGGTCGAAGAAGTTGTCGGTAGCGCCCGCGCGCTCGACGCCGAGGAGCTGGCACCACTGCTCCGCGAGGCGCTGCTCGGTGGATGTGCGGGGCGCGACGTAATCCCGGGCGTCGCTCGCGAAGTCCGGGGCAGGCAGGGCCTTGCGGTCCACCTTGCCGTTGGGCGTGAGCGGCATCGCCGGCAGCACCACCACGGCGGAGGGCACCATGTACTCGGGCAGCGTGTCCTTCAGGGTTGCGCGCAGGGAGGCGCCGTCAACCAGGACACCCTCGTTTGCCACCACGTAGCCCACGAGGCGCTTGCCGCCGGGGCCGTCCTCACGCACCAGTACGACGGCCTCTCGCACCGCAGGCAGCTTCGCCAGCGCGGATTCCACTTCACCCAGCTCGATGCGGAAGCCACGCACCTTGACCTGTGCATCCGCACGGCCGAGGTAGTCCAGCGTCCCGTCCTCGCGCCAGCGCACCACGTCTCCCGTGCGGTACAGGCGGGCGCCGGGCACTCCGGAGAACGGGTCCGGCAGGAAGCGCTCGGCGGTGAGGCCCGGCCGGCCCGCGTAGCCGCGCGCCACGCCCACGCCGCCCACATACAGCTCGCCCTTCACGCCCACGGCGACCGGCTCGCCGCGTGCGTCCAGCACGTAGGTGAGCATGTTGCCCATGGGGCGGCCGATGGAAGGCGCGCTCCCGTCCGGCTTGCAGATGGCCAGCGTGGCCACCACCGTCGTCTCGGTGGGTCCATAGCCGTTGTGGAACGTGCGGCCCGGCGCCCAGCGGCCCACCACCTCGGCGGAGACGGCTTCGCCGCCGGAGATGACGGTGCGCAGGGCGGGGTAGTCCTCGGCGGGCGTGGCCGCCAGCGTGGCCGGGGTGACGCTGATGACCGTGAGGGCCTCGTCGCGCATCAGCTTCTGCAGCGGCGCGCCCGGCATCAGCTTCTCCATCGGCGCCAGCACCAGCGCGCCTCCGGAGCACAGCGTGGTGAAGATCTCCTCCACCGACAGGTCGAAGGAGAGGCTGGCGAACTGCAACACGCGGCTGCCCGGGCCAATCTCGTAGACGCCCTTCTCCTGGGTGACGAGGTTGGTGACACCGCGGTGCTCGACGGCGGTGCCCTTGGGCGTGCCGGTGCTGCCGGAGGTGTAGAGCAGGTAGGCCAGGTGGTACGGGGCCACGCCCGTCACCGGCGCTTCAGTGCTCTCGCGCGACAGCGTCTCCCGCCCGGTGTCCAGGCAGAGCGCTCGTGCGTGGAAGGACGCGGGGAAGCGCTCCAGCAGCGGTGCCTGGGTCACCAGCATCACCGCGCCGCTGTCCTCCAGCATGAAGGCCAGGCGTTCGCGCGGCAGCAGTGGATCCACGGGCACCCAGGCGCCGCCGGCCTTGAGGATGCCGAACAGGCCGACGACGATGTCCAGCGAGCGCTCCACGCTGAGCGCCACGCGCACCTCGGGCCCGACGCCCTGGCGGCGCAGCGCGTGCGCGAGCTGGTTGGCCTTGGCGTCGAGCTGCGCGTAGGTGAGCTGCTGTCCCTCGAAGGAGGCGGCGAGCGCGTCGGGCGCTCGGCGCACCTGCTCCTCGAAGAGGGAGTGCACGCACACGTCCGGGAAGGGCGCCGGGTTGGCGCTCCAGTCCCCGAGGATGCGCTGGCGCTCCTCGCCGGAGAGCATGGACACCGCGGACAGACGGCGGCCTGCATCGGCCACCAGGGCCTCCACCAGCGTGTGCAGGTGGCGCACCATGCGCTCCGCCGTGGAGGTGTCGAAGAGGTCGGCCCGGTAGTCCAGGTCGCCTACGAATCCCTCGCTCGTGCGCGTCAGCGTCAGCGTCAGGTCGAACTTGGCGGTGAGGTCCTCCAGCGGGAGGCTGCGCATCGTCAGCCCGGGCAGCGACAGGTCCAGGCGCGGCGTGTTCTGGAGGATGAACATCACCCGGAACAGCGGCGCCTGGTTCAGGTCGCGCATGGGCCGCAGCTGCTCGAAGGGCAGGTTCTGGTGCGCATACGCGCCCAGGGCCATGTCGCGCACGCGGCCCAGCAGCTCGCGCACGGTGGGGTCGCCATCCAGGCGGGTGCGCATCACCAGGGTGTTGAGGAAGAAGCCGACGAGGCCTTCCAGCTCGGGCTGGTTGCGTCCGGCCACGGGCGAGCCGACGGAGATGTCGTCCTGCCCCGAGTAGCGCGACAGCAGCAGCTGGAAGGCGGAGAGCAGGAGCATGAAGGGCGTGACACCTTCACGGTTGCAGAACGTCTCCACCGCGCGGGCCAGCTCGGGCGGCAGCACCACGGGTGCGCGGATGCCCAGGGGCTTCGGGTCGGAGTTGCGGGGCCTGTCGGTGGGCAGCTCCAGGTCCTGCGGCGCGCCGTCGAGCTGCTTCCTCCACCAGGTGAGCTGCTGCTCCAGCTCCGCGCCATCCAGCCACTGGCGCTGCCACGCCGCGTAGTCCGCGTACTGGAACGGCAGCTCGGGCAGGGGCGAGGGGCGCCCGGCGATGAAGGCCGGGTAGAGCGCGGTCAGCTCGCGCACCAGGACGCTGGCGGACCAACCATCGGAGATGATGTGGTGCATCGTCAGCAGCAGGAGGTGCTCGCGCTCGCCCATCCTCAGCAGTGAGGCGCGCAGCAGCGGGCCATTCTTCAGGTCGAACGGGCACAGGGCCTCGTCGGAGGCGCGGCGCCGCGCTTCCTCCTTGCGCTGCTCGGTTGGGAGGCCGCCCAGGTCGATGACGGGCAACGCCAGCGGGGCGGGCGGGTGGATGATCTGCACCGGGCCGTCGGTCTCTCCCCGGAAGGTGGTGCGCAGGGCCTCGTGGCGGTGAACCTGGGCTTCCAGGCTGCGGCGCAGGGCCTCGACGTCCAACGTGCCGGACAGCTCCAGCACGACGGGGATGTTGAAGGCCGTGCTGTCGGGCTCCAGTTGGTACAGGAACCACACGCGCTGCTGCGAGTACGACAGGGGCAGCTTCTGCTCGCGGGACACGCGCACCAGCGGCGGTGCGACGGCAACCGCTCCCGCCCGGGTCGCGGTGTCGACTCGCCCGGCGAGGGCCTCCACCGTGGGGGCCTGGAACAGCTCACGCAGGGCCAGGTTCACGCGGAACGCGGCGTTCAGCCGCGAGATGACCTGCGTGGCCAGCAGCGAGTGCCCTCCCAGCTCGAAGAAGTTGTCGGTGGCGCCCACGCGCGGCACGCCCAGGACCTCGGAGAAGATCGCCGCGACCCGCTCCTCCAGGGGCGTCCTCGGCGCCACGTACTCCTGGCGCTGCAGGTCCGACGCGTCCGGTGCGGGCAGGGCCTTGCGGTTCACCTTCCCGTTGGGCGTCAGCGGCAGGCTCTTCAGCATGACGAAGGCCGAGGGCACCATGAACTCGGGCAGCCGCTCGGTGAGGAAGGCGCGCAGCTCCGGCGCGGGCTTCTCCTCCTCCGCCTGGGAAGAGACGACGTAGGCGACGAGGCGCGAACCCGCGGGGCCGTCCGAGCGCACCACGGCCACGGCGTCCTCGACGGACGGGTGGGCGCGCAGGGCGGACTCGACCTCGCCCAATTCAATCCGGAAGCCGCGCAGCTTCACCTGGAAGTCGATGCGGCCCAGGTAGTCCAGCTCGCCATTGGCCAGCCACCGCACCTTGTCTCCGGTGCGGTAGAGGCGCTCACCGGGCACGCCGCTGAAGGCGTCCGGAATGAAGCGCTCGGCGGTGAGCTCCGGGCGGCCGAGGTAGCCGCGCGCCAGGCCCACGCCGCCGATGAACAGCTCCCCGGGCACGCCGGTGGGCACCGGGCGCAGGTGCGCGTCGAGGACGTAGAGGCGAAAGTTGGCCACGGGCTCGCCGATAGAGGGCTTCTGGCCGTCGGGCGCGCAGGTGGCCATCGAGGCGCACACGGTGGCCTCGGTGGGGCCATAGGCGTTGACGAAGCGGCGCCCGGGAGCCCACTTCGCCACCATCTCCGCGGAGCACGCCTCGCCCGCGGAGACGATGGTGTGCAGGCATTCCAGGCCCTCGGGTTCCAGGATGGCGAGCGCGGTGGGCGGCAGCGTGGCGACGTTGATTCGACGGGTGCGCAGCATCTCCGCCAGCGCGGGGCCGGGCATCCGCTCCTCGCTCGACGGGAGGTACAGCGTGCCGCCGACGAGGAGGGTGTCGAAGACCTCGGCGATGGCGGCGTCGAAGCTGGGGGAGGCGAACTGGAGGACGCGCGTGCCGGGCCCGATGTCCATGGTGCGCGACTCGGCCAGGGCGAGGTTGGGCATGCCCCGGTGGGTCACCGCCACGCCCTTGGGACGCCCGGTGCTGCCAGACGTGTAGATGACGTAGGCGAGGTGCTCGGCCGACACGCCAGAAGAAGCGGGCGGAGTGGTGGGCTGCCGCGCGAGCAGTGCCGCGTCCGTGTCCATGAGCACGAACTGCTCGCCGCGCGAGGACAGCTTGTCCGCCAGGGGCTTCAGGGTGATGACCACCCGGGCGGCCGAGTCTTCGAGCATGTAGCCCAGCCGGTCCGCGGGATAGCCGGGGTCCAGCGGGACGAAGGCGCCGCCGGCCTTGAGCACGCCGAGCATGGCGACGACGAGGTCGACGGAGCGCTCCAGGTGGATGCCGACGAGGATCTCCGGGCCGATGCCCAGTGAGCGCAGGTGCCAGGCGAGCTGGTTCGCGCGCGCGTCCAGCTCGGCAAACGTGAGCGACGTGTCGCCGTAGAGGAGGGCGGTGGCATCGGGAGTGCTTCGGACCTGGGCCTCGATGCACGCGTGGACGGTGACGCCGTCCGGGAACGGCATGGGCTTGCCGTTCCACTCCACCAGCACGCGCTGGCGCTCGGCGGCGTCCATCAACGGCAGCTCGGACAGGCGCGCTTCTGGACGCGCGGCGATGCCCTCCAGCAGCGTCTGGAAGTGCGCCAGTATCCGCCGCACCGTGGCCTCCACGAAGAGGTCCGTGCGGTACAGCATGACGAGGCGCAGGCCTTGCGGCAGCTCGGCGGCGAAGAACGACAGGTCCGCCTGGCTGGTGCCGCTGTCCACCGGCTGCGCGTCCAGCACCATGCCGGGCACGTGCAGCGGCGGCAGGGGCGCGTTCTGCAGCGTGAAGCTGACCTGGTAGAGCGGCGCGGTGCTCAGGCTGCGCTCCGGCTGGAGCGCCTCCACCAGCTTCTCGAAGGGCATGTCCTGGTGCGCGAAGGCGCCCAGCGACATCTCATGCACCCGCGTCATCAGCTCCAGGAAGGTCGGGTCTCCTGAGAGGTCCGTGCGCAGGGCGAGCGTGTTGACGAACAGGCCGATGAGGCCTTCCAGCTCGGAGCGGTTGCGGCCAGCCACGGGGGTGCCGACGACGACGTCGTCCTGGCCGCTGTAGCGCGACAGGAGCACCTGGAACGCGGCGAGCAACAGCGGGAAGAGGGTGCGGCCCTCGCGCCGGGCCAGGTCCTTGAGGGACTGGAGCAGCGCGGGGGGCAGCATCACCGTCAGGCGGGCGCCGCGCGTGCTGGCGACGGAGGGGCGCGGCTTGTCGGTGGGCAGCTCCAGCACGGCATTGGGGTCGAGCTGGTTGCGCCAGTACGCGAGCTGCGCGTCCAGCGTCTCACCCTTGAGCCAGTTGCGCTGCCACGTCGCGAACTCGGCGTACTGCATGGGCAGCGGTGGCAGCGGGGAGGGCCGACCCGCGGCGAGCGCGGGGTAGAGCGCGCTCAGCTCGCGCACCAGCACACCCAGGGACCAGCCGTCGGAGACGATGTGGTGCACGTCGACGAGCAGCAGGTGCTCGCTGGCGTCCCAGCGGTAGAGGACCGTGCGCAGCAGTGGGCCCTTCTCCACGTCGAAGGGCTGCTGCGCCTGGAGGTGCAGGCGGCGCCACGCTTCGGTCTCGCGCTCGGAAGGCGTGCCGTCCGCCACGTCCACCACGGGCAGAGCGACGTCGAGCGAGGGAGCGATGTGCTGGGCCGCGCGCCCGTCCTGCTCCACGAAGGTGGTACGCAGTGCTTCGTGGCGCTGCACCAACTCCTGGAGCGCGCGGCGGAGGGCGTCGACGTTCAGCTCGCCGGACAGGCGCACGGCGATGGGGACGTTGAAGGCGGCGCTGCCCGGATTGAGCCGCTCCTGGAACCACATCCGCTCTTGCGCGAAGGACACGGGCGCACGGCGGGATTGACGGCTCTTCTCGCGCAGCAGCTCCGCGAGCCGCGCGCGCTTCTGTTCAGGGGTCAGCGACATGGGCTATGCGTATTCCAGTGAGTCGCGTGTGCCGGCGTCGGGGCGTCTGCTCCACAGCAAGCGACACCAGCCCGTCCGGCTTGAACGCGAAAACACGAGAATCTCCAGCGGACAGTGGGATGAAACAAGTCCGCGAGAGCGAGAATAGACCCGGAAGCGAGCCTTTCTCCAATCTCCCGTTCACTGGAGTCCCGGAGGCTGAGCCGACGCTCTTTCTTCCCAAGCAAGCAATTCAGGAAGGTCAAGTCGGCCCCCATGCGGGCGAGCAGGCGGAGCTGCTTTCCAGGCTTCACGGAAGCGCAGTGCGCCGCGCCGCCAGGTCGGGCCAACGCACATGCATGCGTGGTGCAACAGCCAGGTGCTGCTCACCGGGTTTCCGCCAGGGCCGAGTCCACGGGCGAGCCGCGCCCGGTGTGGCGCGGCCCGCCCGCGGTGGGGACTTCTTCCGGCGTTCAAGCGTCAGCGTGCGCTGCTCTTGGCGCTCATGCGGCGCCTTGCGCGAGCAGTCGCAGGTGGTGGGCCAGCCGCTCCACCACGGAAGTGACGTGGGGTGCGGTCAGCAAGGTGAAGTGGTCACCGGGGACCTCGTGCACGGTGAGTGCGTCTGGGAGCCACGCGCCCCAGCCCAGGTCCTCGGCGCGAGGCGACCCACTCGGGGGCGTGGCGGCCCGGAGGAGGAGGGCCGGGCCCATGTAGGCCCCCGCGGGCACGTAGTTTCGCTGGGCGTGGCTGAGCCGCTGATACACGCGGAACAGACGCTCGGCCGCGTCGACGTCCAGGTCGAGTCCGCCCGAGGGAGAGCGTCGGGCCAGCTCCAGCACGTAGGCCAGCGCGCCGCGCACGTCCAGCCGCCGCAGGTGCTCCACGTCCAGAGGCAGTGACTGCCAGGGCAGCCCGAGCACCCGGCCGAAGCCGGCCAGCTGCATGAGGGCGTCCGGCTCGGGCCGGGGCTGCGTCTCGGGAGCGTGGCTGTCGAGCAGGGCTAGCAGCTCCACGCTCTCCCCCGCGGCCTGGAGGAGCCGGGCCATCTCGTAGGCGACGAGTCCACCGAAGGACCAGCCTCCGAGGAGGTAGGGCCCCTGAGGCTGCACGGCGCGGACTTGGGTGAGGTAGTCGCGGGCGAGGGCTTCAACGGAGGCAGGGGGCAGCTCGCCCCCGTCGAGGCCAGAGGCGGACAGGCCATAGAGGGGCCTGTCGGTGCCCAGGTGGCGGACGAGCTCGGTGTAGCCCAGCACGCTGCCGCCGCCGCCGTGGACGAAGAAGAGGGGCCTACCGGTGGCGGTGCCCCCATCCAGACGGGAGAGGTTGGAGGTGGAGCGGGGGGCGTCGTCGCGCTGCGCCAGCCGCAGGGCGAGGCGCTCGACGGTGGAGCCCTGGAAGAGGGCCGAGACAGGGAGTGCGACTCCGGTGCGCTCGCGGAGTCGTGCCATGAGGCGCACGGCGAGGAGGGAGTGGCCGCCGAGGGCGAAGAAGTCGTCGGTGGCGCCGACCTTCTCCAGGTGGAGCACTTCGGCCCAGACGGCGGCGACGGCCTCCTCGGTGGGGGTGCGCGGGGCGACGTAGGCGGCGCCCGTGGCGGAAGCGTCCGGAGCGGGCAGCGCCTTGCGGTCGACCTTTCCGTGGGTGTTGAGGGGCAGTGCCTCCAGGAAGACGAAGGCGGAAGGCACCATGTACTCGGGCAGCGAGCGCAGCAGAGAGGAGCGCAGCGCGGCCGTGTCGAGGGTGCGGCCTTCGGGCGTGACGAGGTAGGCGACGAGGCGTGCGTTGCCAGGGATGTCCTCACGCGCGAGCACCACGGCGCGGCTGACGGCGGCCTCCTGCTCCAGGGCGGCTTCGATTTCGCCCAGCTCAATGCGGAAGCCGCGCAGCTTCACCTGGAAGTCGATGCGGCCCAGGTAGTCCAGCTCGCCATTGGCCAGCCAGCGCACCTTGTCTCCGGTGCGGTAGAGGCGGCCGCCGGCAGTGGTGCCGAACGGGTCCGGGATGAACTTCTCGGCGGAGAGCTCGGGCCTGCCGAGGTAGCCGCGAGCGACGCCCGCACCGCCGATGAAGAGCTCACCGGGGACGCCGGTGGGCACCGGCTGCATGCGCTCGTCGAGGACGTAGACCTGCACGTTGGCGAGGGGGCCGCCGAGGGTGGGACGGGAGGCGCCGCGAATGGAGCGGGCGGTGGTGTCGACGGTGCACTCGGTGGGGCCGTAGACGTTGAAGCAGTGGATGAAGGGGTGGGCCGCCAGCTTCGCCCAGAGGGCTTCGTCCACGGCTTCGCCGCCCACCAGCACGCGCAAGGGGCGCGAAGAGGCCAGTCCCTCTTCCAGCAGCAGGCGCAGGTGAGAAGGAGAGCAGTCGAGGACGTCGAGCTGGTGCTTCTCCACCCACGCCTTGAGCAGGGCGACGTCCTCGCGAGCGGCCTGGGGAACGACGCAGAGGGCATGGCCGTCGGCCACCTGGATGAGTTGCTTCACCGAGGCGTCGAAGGCGAGAGGCGCGTTGAGGCTGACGCGCAGCGCGCCTTCGGCTCCGGCATACACAGCCGAAGCCAGGGCTGAGCGCAGGTTCATCACGGAAGCGTGCTGAACCATGACGCCCTTGGGGCGGCCGGTGGAGCCGGAGGTGTAGATGACGTAGGCGAGATGCTCGGGCGAGGTGAGGCGAGGCGGGTTGGCCTCGGACTCGCGAGCGAGCGCCTGCGTGGTGGCCGAGTCGTCCATGTAGAGGGGCTCCACGCCGGAGCCCTCCATGCGCTCGGACAGGTGGCGCTGGGTGAGGGCGAGCCGTGCACCGCAGTCCTGGAGCATGAAGGCCAAGCGCTCGCGGGGATAGGCGGGGTCCATGGGGACGTAGGCGCCGCCAGCCTTGAGGATGGCGAGGACGGCGACCACCATGTCGACGCCGCGCTCCATGCAGAGGGCGACGCGCACCTCGGGGCCGACACCGCGCTGGCGCAGGACATGCGCCAGCTGATTGGCGCGGCGGTTGACCTGCGCGAAGGACAGCGAAGCGGAGTCATCGAGCACCGCGACGGCGTCAGGCGTACGAGCCGCCTGCACCTCGAAGCGCTCGTGCAGCGCGCCGTCCCAGCTGGCCTCCTGGCGCGTGTCGTTCCAGCGCACCAACACCTGCTGACGCTCGGACGCGGGCAGCAGGGGCAGCTCCCCCACGCGCGTCTCAGGCGCGGACACGGCGGCTTCCACCATCGTGGAGAAGTACTCCACCAGGCGGGAGATGGTGCTCTGCTCGAACAGGTCCGTGCGGTAGCTCAGCGCGCCCCCGAAGCCCTCGCGCCGCTGGGTCAGCGAGAGCGTCAGGTCGAACTTGGTCGCCTGCGTGCCGGACTCGAAGGACTCCACGCTCAGTGGGGCGCTGTCCCGCGCGCCGCCCTTCACCTCCAGGGTGGCCGTCGGAGCGTTCTGCAGGACGAGCATCACCTGGAAGAGAGGCGAGTGGCTCAAGCTGCGCTGAGGCCGCAGTTCCTCGACGAGCTTCTCGAAGGGCACGTCCTGGTGCTCGTAGGCGCCAAGCGTGGTGGCGCGCACGAGGGCGAGCAGCTCGCGGAAGGTGGCGCGCGGGTCCACCAGGGTGCGCAGCACCAGCGTGTTGACGAAGAAGCCGATGAGCCCTTCCGTCTCCGCGCGGGTACGGCCGGCGATGGGAGAGCCGACGGAGATGTCGTCCTGGCCGGAGTAGCGCGCCAGCAGCACCTGCCAGAGTGCGAGCAGCGCCATGAAGGGCGTGGTGCCCTCGCGCTGGCACAGGGCCAGGAGCGCCTCACTCACGTGCGCGGGGAGCTGCACGGGCTGCAATGCGCCACGGTGGGACTGGACGGCGGGCCGAGGCTTGTCGGTGGGCAGCTCCAGCACGGGCGCCGCACCGGAGAGCTGCGCGCGCCAGTACCCCAGCTGCTTCTCCAGTGCCTCGCCCCGCAGCCACGAGCGCTGCCACGCGGCGAAGTCCGCGTACTGCACCGGCAGGGCGGGCAGACGCGCCTCACGGCCGCTGGAGTGCGCCGAGTAGAGCTGGGTCAGCTCGCGCACCAGCACTCCCATGGACCAGCCGTCGGAGACGATGTGGTGCATCGTTCCGATGAGGACGTGGTCCCGCGCGCCCAGGCGCAGCAGCAGGGCGCGGAAGACGGGCCCTCGCGCCAGGTCGAAGGGACGCTGGGCCTCCTGGGCTGCCAGGCGGCGGGCCTCGGCCTCGCACTCCGCTGCGGGCAATTCGCTCAGGTCCACCACGGGCAGAGGGAAGTGCGGCACGGGGTGGATGACCTGGACGGGCTCGCCGTCATGGACGCCGAAGGTGGTGCGCAGCGCCTCGTGGCGCTCGGCGAGCGAAACGAAGGCCTTCTCCAGCGCGCCCACGTCCAGCGGCCCGCGCATGCGCAGCGCGGTGGGGATGTTGTACGCGGAGCCGCCGGGCTGGAGCTGGTCGATGAACCACAGCCGCTGCTGGGCGAAGGACAGCGGCAGCTCCCCGGTGCGCGGCACGGGCAGCAGGGGCGGAGCTTGGGTTGAGCGCGAGTGCACCGCCGCGTCCACCCGCCTCGCGAGCGCGGCGACGGTGGGCGCCTCGAAGAGGGCACGCAAGGGCAGCTCCACGCCGAAGGTGGAGCGGATGCGAGAGATGACCTGCGTGGCCAGCAGCGAGTGGCCACCCAGCTCGAAGAACTGCGCCTCCGCGCCCACACGCTCCAGGCCCAGCACCTGGGCCCACAGGCCCGCGAGCAGCTCCTCGGTGGGCGTGCGCGGGGCGACGTGCTCCACCGTGGAGGCCTGAGCCTCGGGCACGGGCAGGGCCTTGCGGTCCACCTTGCCGTTGGGCGTCAGTGGCAGCGCTTCCAGCACGACGAAGGCGGAGGGCACCATGTGCTCGGGCAGCCGCTGCTTCGCGGTGGCCCGCAGCGACTCCGCGTCCAGCGAAACGCCGGGAGCAGGGACTGCATACGCCACCAGGCGCTTGTCGCCGGGGCGGTCCTCGCGCACCAGCACCAGCGCCTGCCGCACTCCAGTGTGCGAGGCCAGCACGGCTTCGATTTCGCCCAATTCAATCCGGAAGCCGCGCAGCTTCACCTGGAAGTCGATGCGGCCGACGTAGTCCAGCGTGCCGTCCGCCCGCCAACGCACGAGGTCTCCCGTGCGGTAGAGGCGCGCACCGGGCTCGGTGGCGAACGGGTCCGGAATGAACTTCTCGGCCGTCAGCTCCGGCCGGTTGAGGTAGCCGCGAGCCAGGCCCACGCCGCCGATGCACAGCTCGCCGGCAACGCCGATGGGCACCGGGCGCAGGCGCCGGTCCAGGACGTATTGCCGCGTGTTGGCGAGGCTCCGCCCCAGGGGCGGACGCTGTCCGTCCGGGACGCAGAGGTGCAGGTTGGCGATGACGGTGCCCTCGGTGGGGCCGTACGCATTGAAGAACTGCCGGCCAGGCGCCCACTTCTCCACCAGCTCGGCCGTGCAGGCCTCACCGCCCGAGATGATGGTGCCCAGCGTTTCCAATCCCTCGGTGGGCAGCAGCGCCAGGACGGAGGGCGGCAGCAGCACCTGGTCGATGGACTGACCGCGCAGCAGGTCCATCAGCGGCTGGCCGGGCATCAGGTCCTCGCGCGAGGCGATTACCAGGGTGGCGCCGTGGAACAGGGCCAGCGTCACTTCGTACACGGCGGCGTCGAAGCTGGAGGAGGCGAACTGGAGCACGCGCTGGCCAGCACACAGGCCCGTGGCGCGCGCCATGTGCGCCGCGAGGTTGGGCACGCCGCGGTGGCTCACCATGACGCCCTTGGGGCGGCCGGTGCTGCCCGAGGTGTAGATGACGTACGCGAGGTTGTCCGTCGTGCCGACGCGCGCCGGCGCGGTGACGGGGTGCCGCGAGAGGATGGACTCGACGGCATCGAGCGCGAGCACTTCGCCGGAGAAGGAGGGCAGCGTTTCGCGCAGGTGCGAGTGGGTGAGGAGCACTGACGCGCCGCAGTCCTGGAGCATGAAGTCCAGGCGCTCGCGGGGGTAGGCGGGGTCCATGGGCACGTAGGCGCCGCCGGCCTTGAGCACGCCGAGCAGCCCCACCACCACGTCGAACGAACGCTCCAGGCACAGCGCCACCCGAGTATCGGAGCGCACGCCCCGGGCGCGCAGCTCATGGGCGAGCTGATTGGCCCGTGCGTCCAGCTCCCGGTAGCTCATCGTGCGCTCGCCGAAGCGGAGGGCCGTGGCGTCGGGTGTGCGCTGCACCTGGGCTTCGAACATCTCGTGGAAGAGTGCGCCGTCCGCGAAGGGGGCGGCCGTGTCGTTCCACTGCTCGATGACCTGACGGCGCTCGTCCTCGCGCATCAGCTGCACGTCGGACAGGCGCTGGCGCGGGTTGGCGGCGATGGCCTCCAGCAGGGTGTGCAGGTGGCCCGCCATGCGCGCGATGGTGGAGGCGTCGAACAGGTCGGTGTTGTAGCTCAGCGAGCCGTACAGCCCCTGAGGGCTCGGCGTCATCGTCAGCGTCAGCTCGAACTTGGAGATGTTGGCGGGAGTCTCCACGGTGGAGAGCTTCAGGCCCGGCAGGGAGATGGAGGAGTCGGGCAGGTTCTGCAGCGAGAACATGACCTGGAAGAGCGGCGAGCGGCTCAGGTCGCGCTCGGGCTGGAGCACCTCCACCAGCTTCTCGAAGGGCACTTCCTGGTGGGCGTACGCGCCCAGCGTGGACTCACGCACCCGTCCCAGCAGGGACGCGAAGGTGTCCTCGTCGAGCACTCGGGCGCGCAGGGCGAGCGAGTTGACGAAGAAGCCGATGAGGCCCTCCGTCTCCGTGCGGTTGCGACCGGCGATGGGCGAGCCCACGACGACGACATCCTGTCCCGAGTAGCGGGAGAGCAGCGTCTGCCAGCCGGCGAGCAGCACCATGAAGAGGGTGGAGTGGCGCTGGAGGGCGAGCGCCTCCAGTTGCTGCCCCAGCTCCGCGGGAAGCGCGAAGGGGTGCGTCGCGCCGTGGAACGTCTGGACGGGAGGGCGGGGCCTGTCGGTGGGCAGCTCCAGTGCCCGCGGTGCGCCTCCGAGCTGCTTCTTCCAGTAGCCGAGCTGCGTCTCAAGCACCTCGCCGCTCAGCCAGCTCCGCTGCCACAGCGCGTAGTCGGCGTACTGCGTCGGCAGTGGCGCGAGGCACGGCGTCCGGCCCGAGGCGTAGGCCTCGTACAGGGCGCCCAGCTCGCGCACGAGCACGCTGAGAGACCAGCCGTCGGAGATGATGTGGTGCAGGTTGAGGAGCAGCACGTGCTCATCGGGCGCGAGTCTCAGTAGCGAAGCGCGGAACAGCGGCCCCTGGGAGAGGTCGAACGGGCGGACGCCGTCCTCGGTGGCCAGTCGCCGGGCCTCGGCCTCGCGCTCGTCGGTGGGCAGTGCGCCCAGGTCCACCAGGGGGAGTCGGAAGTCCGAGACGGGGTGGATGACCTGCACGGGCTCGCCATTGCTGGAGGCGAAGGTGGTGCGCAGTGACTCGTGACGCTCGACGAGTGCGCCAAGGCTGCGCTCCAGGGCCGTGGTGTCCAGCGTGCCGGTGAGGCGCACCGGCGAGGGCATGTTGTAGGCGGGGCTGCCAGGCTGGAGCTGGTCGATGAACCACAGGCGCTGCTGAGCGAAGGAGAGCGGCAGCGCGTTGGAAGAGGCAGCCCTGCGCAGGAGTGCGGGCGCCTGGGGCGCGCCACCCGTCGAGCGTGTGGTCTCGATGTGCTCGGCGAGGGCGGCGACGGTGGACGCCTCGAAGAGGGCACGCAGGGGCAACTCCACGGCGAGCTCGGAGCGGATGCGCGAGATGACCTGCGTGGCCAGCAGGGAGTGGCCGCCCAGCTCGAAGAAGTTGCCGGTGATGCTCACCTGCGGGAGGCCCAGGACGGTCGCGAACGCCTTCGCCAGCGTCTCCTCGAGGTCGTTGCGCGGCGCGACGAAATCCTCGGTGGTGGTCAGCGTTGCATCCGGAGGGGGGAGGGCCTTGCGGTCGACCTTGGCGTTGGAGGTGAGCGGCAGGGTGTACAGGCGCACCAGCGCGGAGGGCACCATGTATTCGGGCAGCCGCTGCTTGAGTGAGGCGCGCAGCGCGGCCATGTCGAGGGACTCGGGCGCGGCGACGTAGCCGACGAGGCGCTTGTCGCCCGGCACGTCCTGGCGCACCAGCGCCACGGCCTGGGCCACGTCCGGGAAGGCGAGCAGGGCCGCTTCGACTTCGGCCAGCTCGATGCGGTAGCCGCGCAGCTTCACCTGGGCGTCCGCGCGGCCGACGAAGTCCAGCACGCCGTCACCGCGCCAGCGCACCAGGTCTCCGGTGCGGTAGAGGCGGGCACCCGGCACGCCGGTGAAGGCGTCGGGGATGAAGCGCTCGGCGGTGAGGGCGGGCTGGCCGATGTAGCCACGGGCCAGTCCGTCTCCGCCGATGAACAGCTCCCCGGTGATTCCCGGGGGAACGGGCTGGCCGTGAGCATCGAGCACGTACAGCTGCGTGCTGCCGATGGGCCGACCGATGGGCACGGAAGTCCCCACCTGTGCTGGCTCCGTCATGCGGAAGCAGGCGGCGAAGACGGTGGTCTCGGTGGGGCCGTAGCCGTTGGTGAGGGAGATGCCCAGCTCCTCGAGCACGCGGCGCGCGTGCGCGGGAGGCACCACGTCGCCACCGGAGAGGAGTTGGTTCACCGGGCTCAGCGCTTGGAGGTGGGACTCCACCACCTGGGTGAAGAGGCCGGCCGTCAACCAGAGCGTCGTCACCTTGGAGTCCCGGAGCACCTGGCCCAGCTCCTCCAGGGAAGGCGGCTGGGGAGGCATGACCACGAGGCGGGCGCCGTGCAGCAACGCACCCCAGATTTCGAGGGTGGAGGCATCGAAGGAGATGGGAGCCAGTTGCAGCAGCGTCTCTTTGGGGCCGAAATGGGCGAAGTTTGCGCCCAGCAGCGTGCGCAGCACGTTGCGGTGGGTGGTGCCGACGCCCTTGGGGCGGCCGGTGGAGCCGGAGGTGAAGTCGACGTAGGCGAGCGAGTCGGGCAGGGCCGCTGACGTCGGCGCATGCGTCGGCTCGGAAGCGAGGGCGGCGTCCTCCAGCACGACAGTGGAGAGGCCTTCCACGGGCAGCTTGGAGAGGAATGCGCGCGTGGTGACGAGTGCCTGGGGAGCGGTGTCCTCCACCATGCCGGCCAACCGCTCGCGTGGGTAGGACGGGTCCAGCGGCACGTAGGCGCCACCGGCCTTGAGGATGGCGACGAGGGAGACAATCAGCTCCAGCGAGCGCTCGATGGCGAGCGCGACGCGGGAGTCGGCCCCCACGCCGAGGCGGCGCAGGTGGTGCGCGAGCTGGTTGGAGCGCTCATCGAGCTGCTGGTATGTGAGGTGCGCGGAGTCGAACTCCACCGCCACGTGGTCCGGGAAGCGGTCCACCACCTGGGCGAAGACGTCAGGGAGCGTGGCCTCGCGCGGGTAGGCGGAAGCGGTGTCGTTCCACTCCACCAGCACCTGCTGGCGCTCCGCCGAGGATAGGAGGGAGGCAGACGCGAGGGGCGCCTCGGGTCGGGCCGCGAGGGCCTCCACCAGCACCTGGAAGTGGCTGGCCATGCGCAGCGCGGTGGCGTGCTGGAAGAGGTCGGTGTTGTAGCCCAGCACCCCCTGGTAGCCGCTCGGGGACTCCGACAGGGTGACCTGGAGCTCGTACTTGATGGTGGGGTTGTTCCGCTCCACAGCGCTCAGCACCAGCCCCTTGCCCTGCGCTGCCGCCGCGGGCGTGTTCTGTAGGGAGAAGAGAACCTGGAAGAGCGGGCTGCGACTCACGTCACGCGTGGCCTGAAGCTCCTCCACCAGTCGCTCGAAGGGCACGTCCTGGTGGGCATAGGCACCGAGCGCCGACTCCTTCACCTGCCGCAGCAGGTGGGTAAAGGAAGTGGCGTCCTCGACCTGGGTGCGCAGCACCAGCGTGTTGACGAAGAAGCCGATGAGGCCTTCCAGCTCGCCACGCTGACGTCCTGCGATGGGCGAGCCGACGGTGATGTCCCGCTGGCCGGAGTAGCGGGAGAGGAGCACCTGGAAGGCGGCGAGCAGGGCCATGAAGGGCGTGGCGCCCTCCTGCTGACAGAGGGCCTTGAGCTGCTCGGAGGCGGCGAGCGAGAGCGCAATGGGCACATCCGCGCCGTTGAACGTCTGGACGGGAGGGCGGGGTTTGTCGGTGGGCAGCTCCAGCGTGGTGAGGCCGGAGAGCTGCTGCTTCCAGTAGTTGAGTTGCGCCTCCAGCACCTCGCCCTGAAGCCACTGACGCTGCCAGGCGGCGTAGTCGGCGTACTGGATGGGCAGCGGCGGCAGGGGCGAGGGCCTGCCTTGCGAGAAGGCCTCGTAGAGGGCGGCGACTTCGCGCACCAGCACGCCCATGGACCAGCCGTCCGAGACGACGTGGTGCATGTTGAGGGCGAGCACATGCTCGGAGGGGCCCAGCTTCAGCAACCCCGCGCGGACCAGCGGACCGGTGGCGAGGTTGAAGGGGCGCAGGGCCTCCTCGCGCAGGCGTCGCTCCAGCTCGGCGCGAGCGGCCTGGGGCTCCAGGGCACTGAGGTCCACGAACTGCAGCGGTAGCTCACCGCGAGGAGCGATGAGCTGGAAGGGTTGGCCCTCCTGCTGGGTGAAGGAGGTGCGCAGGGCTTCGTGGCGGTGCACCAGCTCGTCGAAGCTACGCTGGAGGGCTGCCAGGTCGAGCAGGCCGTCCATGCGCACGAAGGTGGGCATGTTGTAGGCGGGGCTGCCGGGCTGGAGCTGGTCGATGAACCACAGGCGCTGCTGTGCGAAGGACACGGGCAGCGCGCCCTCGCGCGACATCGACAGGGCGACGAGCTCGGGCGCCTGGCTCTGCTGCCCCTTCAGTCGGCTGGACTCGATGCGCTCGGCGAGGGCGGCGACGGTGGGCGCCTCGAAGAGGGCGCGCAGGGGCAACTCCACGGCGAGCCCGGAGCGGATGCGCGAGATGACCTGCGTGGCCAGCAGGGAGTGGCCGCCCAGCTCGAAGAAGTTGCCGGTGATGCTCACCTGCGGGAGTCGCAGGACATCCGCGAACATCTCCGCCAGCGTCTCCTCGGTAGGTGTGCGCGGGGCGACGAAGTCCTCTGAAGTGGTCAGCGAGGCGTCCGGAGGAGGAAGGGCCTTGCGGTCGACCTTGGCGTTGGCGGTGAGGGGCAGGGCGTCCAGGCGCACGAGGGCGGAGGGCACCATGTATTCGGGCAGCCGCTGCTTGAGTGAGGCGCGCAGCGCGGCCATGTCGAGGGACTCGGGAGCGGCGACATAGCCGACGAGGCGCTTATCGCCGGGGACGTCCTCACGCACCAGGGCCACGGCCTGGGCCACGTCGGCGAAGGCAAGCAGGGCCGCTTCGACTTCCCCCAGCTCGATGCGGAAGCCGCGCAGCTTCACCTGCGCGTCGGCACGTCCGACGAAGTCCAGCACGCCGCCGGCAAGCCAGCGCACCAGGTCTCCGGTGCGGTAGAGGCGGGCGCCGGGGACGCCGGAGAAGGTGTCAGGGACGAAGCGCTCGGCGGTGAGGGCGGGCTGGCCCAGGTAGCCTCGCGCGAGGCCGTCGCCACCGATGTAGAGCTCACCGACGACACCCACGGGCACCGGCTGGCCGTGAGCATCCAGGACGTACAGGCGCGTGCTGCCGATGGGCCGGCCGATGGGCACGGTGGTGCCCACCTGCTCGGCGCGAGTCACCGGGTAGGACGTGGCGAACACCGTCGTCTCGGTGGGGCCGTACAGGGCAGTGACGGGGATGCGCAGCCCTTCCACTGCGCGGCGCACATGGGTGGGCGACACGACGTCGCCGCCCGTCATGACGTGCTTCACCGTGCTCAGCCCTGGCGGAGGGTTGTCCACCATTTGGGTGAACAGGCCAATGGTGGCCCACAGCGTGGTGACGCCCGAGGACTGGATGACGCGGCCCAATTCCTCCAGGGACGCGGCCTGTGGAGGCATCACCACCAGGCGCGAGCCGTGCAGCAGCGCGCCCCAGATTTCGAAGGTGGAGGCGTCGAAGGAGATGGGGGCGAACTGGAGGAGGACTTCGTCGGGCCCGAAGCGGGTGTAGTCGACGCCGAGGAGGGTGCGCAGCACGCCGCGGTGGGTGGAGCCCACGCCCTTGGGGCGGCCGGTGGAGCCGGAGGTGAAGTCGACGTAGGCGAGCGAGTCGGGCAGGGCGACGGAAGTCGGCGCATGCGTTGGCTCGGAAGAGAGGGCGGCGTCGTCCAGCACGACGGTGGAGAGGCCTTCCACGGGCAGCTTGGAGAGGAAGGCGCGCGTGGTGACGAGTGTCTGAGGTGCCGCGTCCTCCACCATGCCGGCCAGGCGCTCACGCGGGTAGGACGGGTCCAGCGGCACGTAGGCGCCGCCGGCCTTGAGGATGGCCACCAGCGAAACGACGAGCTCCAGCGAGCGCTCGACGGCGAGCGCGACGCGAGAGTCGGCACCCACGCCCAATCCGCGCAGGTGGTGCGCGAGCTGGTTGGAGCGCTCATCGAGCTGGCGGTAGGTGAGACGCGAGTCTTCGAACTCCACGGCGACATGGTCCGGGTAGCGAGCCACGGCCTGCGCGAAGACCTCGGGCAGCGTGGCTTCACGCGGGTAGTCGGAAGTGGTGGTGCTCCAGTCTCGAAGCACCTGCTGGCGCTCCACCGGGGACAGCATGGAGACGGAGGCCAGAGGTGCCTCGGGCCGGGCGACGAGCGCTTCCACGAGCGTGCGGAAGTGCTCCGCCATCCGACCGATGGTTGCCGGCTCGAAGAGATCGGTGTTGTAGCCCAGAGCCCCCTGGTAGCCGCCCGGGGTCTCCGACAGGTGGAGCTGCAGCTCGAACTTGATGGAGGGGTTGTCGACTTCCAGCGGGCGCAGCGCCAGCCCCTTGCCCTGGGCGGATGCCGTGGGCGTGTTCCGCAAGGAGAAGATGACCTGGAAGAGCGGGCTGCGGCTCAGGTCACGCGTGGCCTGAAGCTCCTCCACCAGTCGCTCGAAGGGGACGTCCTGGTGGGCATAGGCACCGAGCGCCGACTCCTTCACCTGCCGCAGCAGGTGGGTGAAGGAAGTGGCGTCCTCCACCTGGGTGCGCAGGACCAGCGTGTTGACGAAGAAGCCGATGAGGCCTTCCAGCTCGCCACGCTGACGTCCTGCGATGGGCGAGCCGACGGTGATGTCCCGCTGGCCGGAGTAGCGGGAGAGGAGCACCTGGAAGGCGGCGAGCAGGGCCATGAAGGGCGTGGCGCCCTCCTGCTGACAGAGGGCCTTGAGCTGCTCGGAGGCGGCGAGCGAGAGCGCAATGGGCACATCCGCGCCGTTGAACGTCTGGACGGGAGGGCGGGGTTTGTCGGTGGGCAGCTCCAGCGTGGTGAGGCCGGAGAGCTGCTGCTTCCAGTAGTTGAGTTGCGCCTCCAGCACCTCGCCCTGAAGCCACTGACGCTGCCAGGCGGCGTAGTCGGCGTACTGGATGGGCAGCGGCGGCAGGGGCGAGGGCCTGCCTTGCGAGAAGGCCTCGTAGAGGGCGGCGACTTCGCGCACCAGCACGCCCATGGACCAGCCGTCCGAGACGACGTGGTGCATGTTGAGGGCGAGCACGTGCTCGGTGGGGCCCAGCTTCAGCACCCCCGCGCGCACCAGCGGACCGGTGGCGAGGTTGAAGGGGCGCAGGGCCTCCTCGCGCAGCCGGCGCTCCAGCTCGGCGCGGGCGGCCTGGGGCTCCAGGGCACTGAGGTCCACGAGCTGCAGAGGCAACTCACCGCGAGGGGCGATGAGCTGGAAGGGCTGGCCCTCCTGCTGGGTGAACGTGGTGCGCAGGGCCTCGTGGCGATGCACCAACTCGTCGAAGCTGCGCTGGAGGGCCGCCAGGTCGAGCAGGCCGTCCATGCGCACGAAGGTGGGCATGTTGTAGGCGGGGCTGCCGGGCTCCAGTTGGTCGATGAGCCACAGCCGCTGCTGTGCGAAGGAGACGGGCAGTGCGCCCTCGCGCGACAGGGCGACGAGGCCGGGGGCCTGGCTGGGAAGACCCGTGAGGCGGACGGACTCGATGCGCGTGGCGAGTGCCTCCAGAGTCGGGGCTTCGAAGAGGGCGCGCAGGGGCAGCTCCACGCCGAAGGAGGCGCGGATGCGGGAGACGAGCTGCGTGGCCAGCAGGGAGTGGCCGCCCAGCTCGAAGAAGTTGTCGGTGGCACCCACGCGAGGCAGGCGGAGGACTTCGGCCCAGAGGGAGGCGAGCTGCTCTTCGACTGGGGAGCGAGGGGCGAGGTAGCTGTCCCGCGGCGCGGAGGCATCCGGAGCGGGGAGGGCCTTGCGGTCCACCTTGCCGTTGGGAGTGAGAGGGAGGGCCTCCAGGACGACGAAGGCGGAGGGCACCATGTACGCGGGCAGGCGCTGCTGGAGGAAGGAGCGCAGGAGCTCTGCCTCGGGGCGAGGGCCGGAAGCGGGAGTGACGTAGGCGACCAGGCGCTTGTCACCGGGCACGTCCTCGCGAGCGACGACGAGGGCTTCGTGGACGGAGGGGTGCTCGCGCAGGACGGAGGCGACTTCGGCGGGCTCGACGCGGAAGCCACGCACCTTCACCTGGAAGTCGGCGCGACCGAGGAAGTCGACGCGGCCGTCAGCCAGCCAGCGCACGCGGTCTCCGGTGCGGTACATGCGAGCGCCGGGGAGGGGAGAGAAGGCGTCGGGGAGGTAGCGCTCGGCAGTCAACTCAGGCCGGTGCAGGTAGCCGCGAGTCACCTGGGCGCCGCCGACGTACAGCTCTCCGGGCACGCCGAGGGGTACGGGTTGAAGGGCCTCGTCCAGGACATACAGGCGCGTGTGGGCCAGGGGCCGGCCCAGCGGCGCCGAGGTGGCTGCGTCGCTCGAGGTCGACGCAGAGACATTGCCGGAGAGCGGAGCCGCTCCTTCGGCCTGCAAGGCACCTGGAGCCGGCGCGGCGCCGGGCCCATGCAGCCGGCCGGCGAGGACGCCGACGGTCGTCTCGGTGGGGCCGTAGTGGTTGTGGATTTCGCACCCGGGGGCCAGCGTGCGCACGGTCTGGAGCAGAGCGGGTGTGGAGGACTCACCGCCCAGCACCAGGCGCTTGCGAGGCAGCACGAGGTGGGGCTCCGCCGCCGTCAGCAGCGCGGCCAGGTGGGAGGGAACGATTTTGACGCAGTCGATGGGGTGACGCGCGAAGTACTCGGCGACGGCGGAGGGACTGCCGACACGCTCCTGGGTGAGGACGTGCAGGAGGCCGCCGGTGCACAGGGCGGGGAAGAGGACGGTGTTGCCCAGGTCCGCGGCGAAGGTGGAGACGAGGGCGAAGCTGGAGCAGTCAGCGAGGCCGAGTCTTTCGGTGACGGAGTGGACGTAGGTGAGCAGGTGGCCATGGGCGACGGCGACACCCTTGGGCCTGCCAGTGCTGCCGGAGGTGAAGAGGACGTAGGCGAGGTGCTCCGGGTGGGGCGCGCAGGAGGGCGCTTCGGTGCTCAGCCGCTCCAGCAGGGAGGCGTCCTCGTCCAGGCGCACCACGGCGACGGGCAGGGCGGAGAAGGAGGCGGCATGCCGCGCATGCGTCACCACCACGGGGGCGGCCACTTCCTGCACCAGCGACTGGAGGCGCAGCGCGGGCTGGGCCGAGTCCAGCGGGACGTAGGCGCCGCCGGCCTTCCAGACGGCGAGCAGTGCAACCACCATGTCCACGCCGCGCTCGAGGCAGAGTGCGACGCAGGAGTCGGCGCCGACGCCGAGTGAGCGCAGGTGCCAGGCGAGTTGGTTGGCGCGGGCATTGAGCTGCGCGTAGGTGAGGACGTCGCCCTCGCACGCCACGGCGGGCCGAGAGGGGTGAAGCGCGGCCTGGGCCTCGAAGAGAGCGGGCACGGAGACGTGGGGCGCGGGCCCCGTCGCGGTGGCGTTGAAGGACTCGAGCAGCAGGGTGCGCTCGGCCGCGGACAGCAGCGGCAGCTCGCCCACGCGGGTTTCCGGCGCGGACACGGCGGCCTGCACCAGGGTGGAGAAGTGCTCCACCATGCGGGCGATGGTGCCCTGGTCGAAGAGGTCCGTGCGGTACCTGAGCGTGCCGGACAGTCCTTCCGGCGTTTCTCCGAGGGACAGCGTCAGGTCGAACTTGGTGGCCTGCGCGCCTGAGTCGAACGGCGCCAGCTTCAACGGGGTGCTGCCTTCGGAACCCTGCTGCACCTCCAGGGGGGCCGTCGGAGCGTTCTGCAGGACGAGCATCACCTGGAAGAGGGGCGAGTGGCTGAGGCTGCGCTCGGGGCGCAGTTCCTCGACGAGCTTCTCGAAGGGGACGTCCTGGTGCTCGTAGGCGCCGAGCGTGGTGGCGCGCACCTTCGCGAGCAACTCTCGGAAGGTAACGCGCGCGTCCACCTGGGAGCGCAGCACCAGCGTGTTGAGGAAGAAGCCAATGAGGCCTTCAGTCTCCGCGCGAGTACGGCCGGCGATGGGGGAGCCGACAGAGATGTCGTCCTGGCCGGAGTAGCGGGCCAGCAGCACCTGCCAGAGTGCGAGCAGTGCCATGAAGGGCGTGATGCCCTCGCGCTGGCACAGGGCCTGGAGTTGCTCGGACACCGTCCGGGAGAGGGCCACCGGTACATAGGCGCCGTTGAAGGTCTGGATGGGCGGACGGGGTCTGTCGGTGGGCAGCTCCAGGGTGGCGACGCCGGCGAGGTGCTGCTTCCAATAGCCGAGCTGCTCTTCCAGCACGGCGCCTTGCAGCCACTGGCGCTGCCAGACGGCGTAGTCGGCGTACTGGACGGGCAGCGGCGGCAGGGGCGAGGGCCGGCCCTGCGAGAAGGCTCCGTAGAGCGCGGCGACCTCACGCACCAGCACGCCCATGGACCAGCCGTCCGAGACGATGTGGTGCATGTTGAGCGCGAACACGTGCTCGGTGGGGCCCAGCTTCAGCAATTGCGCGCGCACCAGCGGGCCGGTGGCGAGGTTGAAGGGGCGCAGGGCTTCGTCTCGTAGCCGTCGCTCCAGCTCGGCGCGGGCGGCCTGGGGCTCCAGGCTGCTGAGGTCCACGAGCTGCAGCGGTAGCTCACCGTGAGGGGCGATGCGCTGGAAGGGCTGGCCCTCATGCTGGGTGAAGGTGGTGCGCAGGGCTTCGTGGCGGTGGGCCAACGCGGAAAGCGCGAGGCGCAGGGCGTCCTCGTCGAGCGTGCCCTCCATGCGCACGAAGGTGGGCATGCTGTAGGTGGCGCCACCCGGCTCGAGCTGGTCGATGACCCACAGGCGCTGCTGGGCGAAGGACAGCGGCAGCGGGCCTGTGCGCGGCACGGGGATGAGCGGCGGCGCCGTCCTGTGGTGGAGAGCTCCCGCGGCGCTGAGGCGCTGGGCGAGGGCGGCGACGGTAGGCGCCTCGAAGAGGGCGCGCAGGGGGAACTCGATGCCAAGAGTGGAGCGGATGCGGGAGATGACCTGCGTGGCCAGCAGGGAGTGGCCGCCCAGCTCGAAGAAGTTCCCGGTAACGCTCACCTGGGGCAGGCGCAGGACGGCCGCGAACAGCTCTGCCAGCTTCTCCTCGGTGGGAGTGCGTGGGGCGACGTACGTCTCGGCGGGTGACATCCCCGCGGAGTCGGGCGCAGGCAGGGCCTTGCGGTCGACCTTGGCGTTGGCGGTGAGAGGCAGGGTGTCCAGACGCACGAGGGCGGAGGGCACCATGTACTCGGGCAGCCGTTGCTTGAGAGAGGCACGCAGCCCTGCAATGTCGAGCGACTCGGGCGCGGCGACGTAGCCGACGAGGCGCTTGTCGCCGGGCACGTCCTCACGCACCAGGGCCACGGCCTGACCGACGTTGTCGAAGGCGAGCAGCGCGGCTTCAACCTCTGCGAGCTCGATGCGGTAGCCGCGCACCTTCACCTGGGCATCGGCGCGGCCGAGGAAGTCCAGAACGCCGTCGTTGCGCCAGCGGGCGAGGTCTCCCGTGCGGTAGAGGCGGGCGCCAGGGATGCTGGAGAAGGCGTCGGGGACGAAGCGCTCGGCGGTGAGGGCGGGCTGCTCGACGTAGCCCCGGGCCACGCCGTCACCGCCGATGACCAGCTCTCCCACGACGCCCACAGGCACGGGCTGCCCGGAGGCATCCAGCAGGTACACGCGCGTGTTCCCAATGGGCCTGCCGATGGGCACGGACGTACCGACGTGCTCCACGGAAGTCATGCGATGGGTGGAGGCGAAGAGCGTGGTCTCCGTGGGGCCGTAGCAGGCAGTGACGGGGATGTTCAGCTCTTCGAGGACACGGCGCACGTGCGGGGCGCTGACGACGTCACCACCGGTGAGCAGCTGCCTCACGCCGCGGAGGGCGGGGAAGTTGTGGTCCACCACCTGGGTGAAGAGGCCGGCGGTGAGGTGCAGCGTGGTGACGCCGTGCTTCACCAGCACCGACTCCAGTTCCTTCAAGTCGGAAGGCGAGTGCGGTGGGAAGACGACGAGTCGTGCGCCGTGGAGCAGCGGGCCCCACAGCTCCAAGGTGGAGGCGTCGAAGGAGACGGGCGCGATGAGGAGGAAGGTCTCATCCGGCCCGAGGTGCGCGTAGTCGTTGCCAAAGACGGTGCGCAGCACCGCGGCCTGCGGAGTGCCAACGCCCTTGGGGCGGCCGGTGGAGCCGGAGGTGAAGTCGATGTACGCGAGGCTCTGGGGCAGCGCGGCCATCGGAGGCGCCGAAGTCGGCTGCGCCTCCAGTGACACGTCTTCCAGCACCACGGGAGACAGGCCCTCGGTGGACAGCTTCGTGAGCAGCTCGCGCGAGGTGATGAGCACGCGCGGACGGGCATCCTCCACCATGGCGGCGAGGCGCTCACGCGGGTAGGACGGGTCCAGCGGGACGTAGGCACCGCCGGCCTTGAGGATGGCGAGGAGGGAGACAATCAGCTCCAGCGAGCGGTCCAGGGCAATGGCCACGCGCGAGTCGGTGGACACGCCCAGGCCGCGCAGATGGTGCGCAAGCTGGTTGGCGCGCGCGTCGAGCTGCCGGTAGGTGAGCTTCTCTTCACCGAACTCGACCGCGACCTTGTCGGCATGACGAGCGACCACCTGCGCGAAGACCTCGGGCAGGGTAGAGGCGCGCGGGTAGTCGGTGGAAGTCGCGTTCCACTCCACCAGCACCTGTCGGCGCTCGGCCTCGGACAGCATGGACACGGAGGCGAGGGGGGCCGCGGGCCGGGCGACGAGCGCTTCCACGAGCGTGCGGAAGTGCTCCGCCATCCGGCCGATGGTCGCCGGCTTGAACAGGTCGGTGTTGTAGCCCAGCGAGCCCTGGTAGCCCTCTGGGGAGTCCATAAGGCCCAGCTCCAGGTCGAACTTGATGGCCGGGTTGCCCACCTCTATCGGACGCAGCGTCAGCCCCTTGCCCTGAGCCGAGGCGGTGGGCGCGTTATGCAGGGCGAAGATGACCTGGAAGAGTGGGCTACGGCTCAGGTCACGCGTCGACTGGAGCTCCTCCACCAGTCGCTCGAAGGGCACGTCCTGGTGGGCGTAGGCACCGAGCGCCGACTCCTTCACCTGCCGCAGCAGGTGGGTGAAGGAAGTGGCGTCCTCCACCTGGGTGCGCAGCACCAGCGTGTTGACGAAGAAGCCGATGAGGCCTTCCAGTTCGCCACGCTGCCGTCCTGCGATGGGCGAGCCGACGGTGATGTCCCGCTGGCCGGAGTAGCGGGAGAGGAGCACCTGGAAGGCGGCGAGCAGGGCCATGAAGGGCGTGGCGCCCTCCTGCTGGCAGAGGGCCTTGAGCTGCTCGGAGGCGGCGAGCGAGAGCGCAATGGGCACGTCCGCGCCGTTGAAGGTCTGGACGGGCGGGCGGGGTTTGTCGGTGGGCAGCTCCAGGGTGGTGAGGCCGGAGAGCTGCTGCTTCCAGTAGCCGAGCTGCTCCTCCAGCACCGCGCCCTGAAGCCACTGGCGCTGCCAGGCGGCGTAGTCGGCGTACTGGATGGGCAGCAGCGGCAGCGGCGAGGGCCTGCCCTGGGAGAAGGCCTCGTAGAGAGCGGCGACTTCGCGCACCAGCACGCCCATGGACCAGCCGTCCGAAACGACGTGGTGCATGTTGAGGGCGAGCACGTGCTCGGTGGGGCCCAGCTTCAGCACCCCCGCGCGGACCAGCGGACCGGTGGCGAGGTTGAAGGGGCGCAGGGCCTCCTCGCGAAGCCGGCGCTCCAGCTCGGCGCGGGCGGCCTGGGGCTCCAGGGCACTGAGGTCCACGAGCTTCAGAGGCAGCTCACCGCGAGGAGCGATGAGCTGAAAGGGCTGGCCCTCCTGCTGGGTGAAGGAGGTGCGCAGGGCTTCGTGGCGGTGCACCAGCTCATCGAAGCTGCGCTGGAGGGCCGCCAGGTCGAGCAGGCCGTCCATGCGCACGAAGGCGGGCATGTTGTAGGCGGGGCTGCCGGGCTCGAGCTGGTCGATGAGCCACAGCCGCTGCTGCGCGAAGGACAGGGTCAGTGCGCCCGTGCGGGGCACGGGGACGATGGCGGGCGCCAGGCTCCCCGAAGAGGACTCCCGTGAGGAATCGACACGCGCGGCGAGCGCTTCGAGCGTCGGAGCCTCGAAGAGCACGCGCAGGGGCAGCTCCACGCCGAAGGTGGCGCGCACGCGAGAGATGAGCTGCGTCGCGAGCAGCGAGTGTCCACCCATCTCGAAGAAGTTGTCGGACACGCCCACGCGGGGCACGCGCAGCACCTGGGCGAAGAGTCCGGCCAGCAGCTCCTCGGTGGGCGTCCTCGGGGCGACGTGGGCCCCGTCCGGAGCGGACGACACCGCCTCCGGCGCGGGCAGCGCCTTGCGGTCCACCTTGGCGTTGGCCGTCAGCGGGAAGGCGTCCAGGCGCACAAGGGCGGAGGGCACCATGTACTCGGGCAGCCGTTGCTTCAGCCAGGCGCGCAGCGCGGTGACGTCGAGTGACTCGGGCGCGGCGACGTAGCCGATGATGCGCTTGTCGCCGGGCACGTCCTCGCGCACCAGCGCCAGGGCCTCCCCCACGCCAGTGAAGGCGTGGAGGGCGGCTTCCACCTCGGCCAACTCGACGCGGAAGCCACGCACCTTCACCTGCGCATCCGCACGGCCGAGGAACTCCAACACGCCGTCGTTGCGCCAACGGGCCAGGTCTCCCGTGCGGTAGAGGCGGGCTCCGGGCACATCGGAGAAGGAGTCGGGGATGAAGCGCTCTGCGGTGAGGGCGGGCTGGCCGACGTAGCTGCGGGCCACGCCGTCGCCGCCGATGAACAGCTCACCCACGACGCCCACGGGTACGGGCTGGCCGGAGGCATCCAGCAGGTACACGCGCGTGTTCCCGATGGGCTTGCCGATGGGCACGGACGTGCCCACCTGGGCCACGTCCGTCATGCGGTGGGTGGAGGCGAAGAGTGTGGTTTCGGTGGGGCCGTAGCAGGCCGTGACGGGAATGTTCAGCTCTTCAAGGACGCGGTGCACGTGCGGCGCGCTCACCACGTCACCCCCCGTCAGCACCTGGCGAAGGGAGCGCAGGCTGAGGAAGTTGTGGTCGACGACCTGGGTGAAGAGGCCGGCGGTGAGGTGCAGCGTCGTCACGCCGTGCTTCACCAACACCGACTCCAGTTCCTTCAAGTCGGAAGGCGAGTGGGGCGGGAAGACGACGAGCCGTGCGCCATGGAGCAGCGGGCCCCACAGCTCCAGGGTAGAAGCATCGAAGGAGACGGGCGCGATGAGGAGGAAGGTCTCATCCGGGCCGAGGTGCGCGTAGTCGTTGCCGAAGACGGTGCGCAGCACGGCGGCCTGTGGAGTGCCGACACCTTTGGGCCGGCCCGTGGAGCCGGAGGTGAAGTCGATGTACGCGAGGCTCTGGGGCAGTGCCGCCATCGGAGGCGCCGACGTCGGCCAGGCTTCCAGGGACACGTCCCCCAACACCACGGTGGCCAGCCCCTCGGTGGGCAGCTTCGCGAGCAACTCACGCGAGGTGATGAGCACGCGCGGACGGGCATCCTCCACCATGGCGGCGAGGCGCTCACGGGGATACGACGAGTCGAGCGGTACGTAGGCGCCGCCGGCCTTGAGGATGGCGACGAGAGAGACAATCAGCTCCAGCGAGCGGTCCAGGGCAATGGCCACGCGCGAGTCGGTGGACACACCCAGGCTGCGCAGGTGCCAGGCGAGCGGGTTGGCGCGCTCGTCCAACTGCCGGTAGGTGAGCTTCTGCTCACCGAACTCGACGGCGACCTTGTCGGCATGGCGGGCGACCACCTGCGAGAAGACCTCGGGAAGGGTGGAGGCGCGCGGGTAGTCGGTGGAAGTCGCGTTCCACTCCACCAGCACCTGCCGGCGCTCGGTCTCGGACAGCATGGACACGGAGGCGAGGGGGGCCGCAGGCCGGGCGACGAGCGCCTCCAAGAGCACGCGGAAGTGTCCCGCCATGCGGGCGATGGTCGCCGGCTCGAACAGGTCGGTGTTGTAGCTCAGCGCTCCCTGGTAGCCCTCCGGGGACTCCAGCAGGTCGAGCTGCAGCTCGAACTTGATGGTCGGGTTGTCCACCTCGACCGGGCGCAGCGTCAGCCCCTTGCCCTGAGCCGAGGCGGTGGGCGTGTTCTGCAGTGCGAAGAACACCTGGAAGAGCGGACTGCGGCTCGTGTCCCGCACGAGCTTCAATTCCTCCACCAGCCGCTCGAAGGGCACGTCCTGGTGGGCGTAGGCACCGAGCGCCGACTCCTTCACCTGTCGCAGCAGGTGGACGAAGGAGGACGGGGCCTCCACGCGGGAGCGCAGCACCAGGGTGTTGACGAAGAAGCCGATGAGGCCTTCCAGCTCGCCTCGCTGACGGCCCGCGATGGGCGAGCCCACGGTGATGTCCTGCTGCCCGGAGTAGCGGGAGAGGAGCACCTGGAAGGCGGCGAGCAGGGCCATGAAGGGCGTGGCGCCCTGTTGCTGGCAGAGCGCCTTGAGCTGCTCGGATGTGGACCGCGACAGGACCACGGGCACGTGTGCGCCATGGAAGGTCTGCACGGGCGGGCGGGGCTTGTCGGTGGGCAGCTCCAGGGTGGAGACGCCGGAGAGGTGCTGCTTCCACCAGGCGAGCTGCTCATCGAGCACCGCGCCCTGGAGCCACTGACGCTGCCAGACGGCGTAGTCGGCGTACTGGATGGGCAGCGGCGGCAGCGGTGAAGGCCTGCCCTGGGAGAAGGCCTCGTAGAGGGCGGCGACTTCGCGCACCAGCACGCCCATGGACCAGCCGTCCGAGACGATGTGGTGCATGTTCAGCGCGAACACGTGCTCGGTGGCCCCCAGCTTCAGCAACTGCGCACGGACCAGCGGGCCGGTGCCGAGGTCGAAGGGACGGAGGGCTTCGTCCCGCAGGCGTCGCTCCAGCTCGGCGCGGGCGGCTTCGGGCTGAACGGCGCTGAGGTCCACCGTCTCCAGCGACAGCTCGCCGTGAGGAGCGATGCGCTGGAAGGGCTGGCCCTCCTGCTGGGCGAAGGTGGTGCGCAGGGCTTCGTGGCGGTGGGCCAGCTCGGAAAGCGCACGGCGCAGGGCGTCCGTGTCGAGCTGTCCCTCCATGCGCACGAAGGCCGGCATGCTGTACGTGGAGCTGCCGGGCTGGAACTGGTCCAGGAACCACAGGCGCTGCTGGGCGAAGGACAGCGGCAGCGGGCCCGTGCGCGGTACGGGGATGAGCGCGGGCGCCGTTTCCGGGTGGGAGGCTCCCGTGGAGTCGATGCGCTCGGCGAGCGCGGCGACGGTGGGCGCCTCGAAGAGAGCGCGCAGGGGCAGGTCCACGCCGAGCTGGGAACGGATGCGGGAGATGACCTGTGTGGCCAGCAGGGAGTGGCCGCCCAGCTCGAAGAAGTTCCCGGTGACGCTCACCTGGGGCAGCCGGAGGATGGCCGCGAAGACCGACGCCAGCTTCTCCTCGGTGGGGGTGCGCGGGGCGACGAAGGACCCGGCGGACGAGGCCGCTTCGGGGACGGGCAGGGCCTTCCTGTCCACCTTGCCATTGGGCGTCAGCGGCAGCGCCTCCAGCACCATGAAGGCGGAGGGCACCATGTACTCGGGCAGCCGCTGCACGAGGAAGGTACGCAGCGCGGCCATGTCGAGCGACGCGGGCGCGGCGACGTAGCCGACGAGGCGCTGGTTGCCAGCGACGTCCTCGCGCACCAGGGCCACGGCCTGGGTCACCTGGGGGAAGGCGAGCAGCGCGGCTTCGACTTCGCCCGGCTCGATGCGGAAGCCACGCAGCTTCACCTGCGCATCGGCGCGGCCGAGGTACTCCAGCGAGCCGTCGCGCAGCCAGCGCACCTGGTCCCCGGTGCGGTACAGGCGCGCGCCCGGCGAGGAGGCGAATGCGTCGGGGACGAAGCGCTCGGCGGTGAGGGCGGGCCGGTCCAGGTAGCCCAGGGCGAGCTGTGCCCCGCCGATGAACAACTCCCCCGGGACGCCCGGCGGCACGGGGCGCAGCTGCCCGTCGAGCACGTAGAGGCGGGTGTTGGCCACCGGCCGGCCGATGGGCACGGTGGTGCCGCGCTCCTGGCCCGTGGCCAGCGCGGACGTGGCGTCGATGGTGGTTTCAGTGGGGCCGTACAGGTTGACGAGCCGTGTCTCCGGGAGGAGCGCCCGCAGGCGCGGGGCCAGCTCGGAGGCCAGGGCCTCGCCGCCGCAGAACAGCCAGCGCAGGTGCGTGGCGCCGCGCAGCGCTTCCTCCTCCAGCATGAAGCGGAGCATGGAGGGGACCACCTGGAGGACGGTGACGCGCTGGCGCACCACGCAGGCGACCAGGGCGGCCGGGTCGCGATGGGCTTCGGGTGGTGCGAGCACGAGGGGCGCGCCCACCAGGAGCGAGGCCCAGCACTCCCAGACGGAGGCGTCGAAGCTCAGCGGCGTCTTCTGAAGCACCCTGTCTTCGGAGGAGAGGCCGAAGGAGGAGAGGAACCACGCCATGTGGTTGACGAGGGCGCCATGCGGGATGAGCACGCCCTTGGGCTGTCCGGTGCTGCCCGAGGTGTAGATGACGTAGGCGACGTCGTCCGCGGAGACGGAGACGGCCGGTGCGCCCTTGTGCTCGTGAGAGGAGAAGGCGTCGGAGTCGAGGCACACGACGTCGGTGCCCTCGGGCAGCAGGCCGAGCAGCGAGGACTGGGTGAGCAGCACGCGGGCGCCGCAGTCCTGGAGCATGAAGGCCAGGCGCTCGCGTGGGTAGTCCGGCGCCAGCGGCACGTAGGCGGCGCCGGCCTTGAGGATGCCCAGCAGGCCCACCACCATGTCGGGGGAGCGCTGCACGCACAGCGCGACGCGGTCGCCGGTGCGAACGCCCCGGGCGAGCAGCGCATGGGCGAGGTGGTTGGCGCGCGAATCCAGCTCACGGTAGGTGAGTCGCGCGTCGTCGGACTCCACGGCCAGCGCATCCGGGGTGCGCCGTGCCTGTGCCTCGACGCGCTGGTGGATGCTCGCGTCGCCGGAGAATCGGGTGGCGGTGGCATTCCACTCCACCAGGACCTGGTGCCGCTCGGCCTCCGTCAGCAGGGAGACGGAATCCAGCGGGGCCTCGGGACGGGCGGCCAGTGCTTCCACCAGCACGCGGAAGTGCCCGGCCAGCCGTTCGACGGTGGCACCGTCGAACAGGTCGGTGTTGTAGCCGAGCTCTCCCCGGTAGCCGTCCGGGAATTCCGCCAGGCTCAGCTCCAGGTCGAACTTGACGGCACGCCCCTCCACCTCCAACGGGCGCAAGGCGAGCTCGGAATGCGGCTGGGAGCTGGCGGTCAAGACGTTCTGCAACGCGAAGCTGACCTGGAAGAGCGGAGCGCGGCTCCTGTCGCGCTCGGGGCGCAGCTCTTCCACCAGTCGCTCGAAGGGCACGTCCTGGTGGGCGTAGGCGCCCAGGGCCGTCTCCCTCACCTGCTGAAGCAGGTGGCGGAAGGACTCGCCGCCGCGCACCTGGGTACGGAGCACCAGCGTGTTGACGAAGAAACCGATGAGGCCTTCCAGCTCGCCGCGCTGACGGCCGGCGATGGGCGAGCCGACGCTGATGTCCTCCTGTCCCGAGTAGCGCGCGAGCAGGGCCTGCCAGGAGGCCAGCAGGAGCATGAACGGGGTGACGCCCTCGCGCTGACAGAGCGCCTTGAGCGTCTGGGTCAGGGCCCGCGGCAGGTGGACGGGGAGCTGGCCGCCATGGAAGGTCTGCACCGGCGGGCGGGGCTTGTCGGTGGGCAGTTGCAGCGTCGCGGCGCCCGAGAGGTGGCGGCGCCAGTAGCCGAGCTGCGTATCGAGCACCTCCGCCTGGAGCCACTCGCGCTGCCAGACGGCGTAGTCGGCGTACTGCACGGGAAGCTCGGGCAGCGGTGAGGGCCGGCCATGGCGGAAGGCTTCGTAGTTGGCGGCGACTTCACGCACCAGCACGCCCATGGACCAGCCGTCCGAGACGATGTGGTGCAGGTTGAGCACCAGCACGTGCTCGGCCGGGGCCAGCCGTAGCAGCAGGGCGCGCAGCAGCGGCCCCTTGGCCAGGTTGAAGCGGTGGGCGCCTTCCTGGGACACGAGGCGCTTCGCCTCGTCGAGGGCGGCCGGGCCGTGAGTGGTCAGGTCGACCACGGGCAGCGACAGCTCATACGCCGGAGCGATGTGCTGGACGGGATGGCCCTCGTGCTCGTGGAAGGTGGTGCGCAGCGACTCGTGGCGGCGCACCAGCTCGGTGAGCGCGTGCTGGAGCGCATTCACATGGAGCAGGCCCTCCATGCGCACGCCGAGGGGGATGTTGTACGCGGGCGTGCCGGGTTCGAGCTGGTCGATGAACCACAGTCGGTGCTGCGCGAAGGACAGCGGCAGTGCGTCCGTGCGCGAAACAGGCGTGAGCGGAGGCGGCTCGGGCAGCTCGGCCAGCCCGTGCTTGAACAGCACCCGGTGGACCTCGCGGGCGCGCTGGTGAAGCTCGCGCCAGGTGAGCGTCTGGCCGTCATGCTCCGCGGCCACCGCGTCGGGCGTGAGTCGCGCCTGCGCCTGGAGGAGACGGTGCAGGCTGGCGTCCGCGGCCGTGGTGGCGCCGGGCTCCTTCCAGGCGTGGAACAGCAGGTGCCGCTCCTCTTCGGTGAGGAAGGACACCGTGGAGAGTGGGCGGTCCGGATTCGCCAGCGCGCCTTCCAGCAGCACGCGCAGGTGCCCCACCATCCGCGCTGCCGTCGCGGCGTTGAACAGGTCGGTGCTGTACTCGAGCTGGCCCTTGATGCCCTCGCTACGGTCGGTGAGGGCCAGGGTGAGGTCGAACTTCGCCGAGCGGTGTTCGGCCGTGAGCGGGCTCAGCCTCAGTCCCGCGCCCATCATCTTCGGCATGGGCGCGTTCTGGAACGCGAGCATGACCTGGAAGAGCGGGGTACGTCCGGCCTCGCGCTCGGGGCGCAGGGCTTCCACCAGCTTCTCGAAGGGGACGTCCTGGTGGGCGTAGGCGCCGAGCGTCATGTCGCGCACGCGGCCGAGCAGCGTGCGGAAGCTGGGGTCTCCGTCCAGCTTCGTGCGCAGCACCAGCGTGTTGACGAAGAAGCCGATGAGCCCTTCCAGCTCCGCGTGCGTGCGGCCGGCGATGGGCATGCCGACGGCGACGTCGTCCTGGCCGGAGTAGCGGGCCAGCAGCGCCTGGAAGGCGGCGAGCACCACCATGGTGGGAGTCGCCCCTTCCTGGCGGCAGAGCGCGTCGAGGGCGTCGGAGAGCTCGCGAGGGAGGTGGAACGGGTGCCCGGCGCCGCGAGTCGACTGCGTCGTGGGACGCGGCTTGTCGGTAGGCAGGGCAAGGGCACGGGGCGCGCCCTGGAGTTGCTGGCGCCACCAGCCGAGCTGGGCGTCCAGTGCTTCATCGCGCAGCCAGTCTCGCTGCCAGAGCGCGAAGTCGGCGTACTGCACCGGCAGTGGCTCCAGGCGCGCGGGCAGGCCCTCGGCATGGGCCGTGTAGAGCGTGGCCAACTCCTGGACGAATACACCCATGGACCAGCCGTCCGCGATGACGTGGTGCAGGGTGAGCAGCAGGACGTGCTGCTCCGCGGACAGGCGCACCAGGAGCACGCGCCAGAGCGGGCCCGTCTCCAGGTTGAAGGGCTGGCCGGTCTCGTACTCGAGGGCGCGCTGGAGCGAGTCCTCGCGCTCGTCCTCAGGCAGGGCTTCCAGGTCCACAAAGCCCGCGGGTAGCACGGCCCCGGCGTCGATGACCTGCACGGGCTGGTGCTCGTGCTCGTGGAAGGTGGTGCGCAGGGACTCGTGACGCTGGAGAAGCGCACGCAGGCCGCTGGCGAGCGCGGGCACGTCGAGCACGCCCTCCAGGCGCACGGCGAAGGGAAGGTTGTAGGCGGGGCTGTCCGGGTCGAGCTTCGCGAAGAACCAGAGCCTCTGCTGCGCGAAGGAGAGCGGCTGCGGGCCGCTCTGCGTCCGGGGTCGGAGCAGCGGCTGGGACGAAACGGTACGCGAGCCGGCCAGGGTCTCGATGTGTTCCGCCAGCGCCGCGATGGTGGGTGCGGCGAAGAAGTCGCGGAAGGACAGCTCCACGCCGAAGTGCTGGCGGATGCGCGAGAGCACCTGGGTGGCCGTCAGCGAGTGGCCGCCCAGTTCGAAGAAGTTGTCCTCCGCGCCCACGGTGTCCAGGTGGAGGACGCGAGCCCAGAGCGTGGCCAGTTCGCGCTCGCAGTCGGTGCGAGGTGCACGGGTGGGGACGCGGTCCTGGAAGGCCGAAGGGGCTGGCAGTGCCTTGCGGTCCACCTTGCCGTTGGCGGTGAGGGGCAGTGCCTCCAGCCGGGTGAGGACGGAGGGCACCATGTACTCGGGCAGTGCTTCCTTGAGGGCCGAGCGCAGGCCGCCCATGTCCAGGGACGCGGGCGCGACGACGTAGCCGACGAGGCGCTTGTCGCCGGGCGAGTCCTCGCGGGCCACGACGACGGCCTCGCGCACCTCGGGGAAGGCGAGCAGGGCGGCTTCGACTTCGGCCAGCTCGATGCGGTAGCCGCGCACCTTCACCTGCGCGTCCGCTCGGCCGAGGAACTCCAGCACGCCGTCGGTGCGCCAGCGGGCGAGGTCCCCGGTGCGGTAGAGGCGGGCGCCGGGAGAGGAGGAGAAGGGGTTGGGGACGAAGCGCTCTGCGGTGAGGGAGGGCTGGCCGACGTAGCCACGGGCGAGGCCGTCGCCGCCGATGAGAAGCTCACCGATGACGCCCGGAGCCACGGGCTGACCGGAGGCGTCCAGGACGTATACCTGGGTGTTGCCGATGGGCCGGCCGATGGGGACGGAGGTGCCGACGTGGGCGACGTCCGTCATGCGGTGGCAGGAGGTGAAGAGGGTGCCCTCGGTGGGGCCGTAGCAGGCCGTCACCGGAATGGACATTCCTTCCAGCACCCGGCGGACATGGGGTGCACTGACGACGTCGCCACCGGTGAGCAACTGCTTCACGCCACGAAGGGCGGGGAAGTTGTGGTCCACCACCTGGGTGAAGAGGCCGGCGGTGAGGTGCAGGGTGGTGACGGCGTGCTTCTGCAGCACGGACTCCAGCTCGAGCAGGTCCGAGGGAGAGTGGGGCGGGAAGATGGCCAGCCGTGCGCCATGAAGCAGCGGGCCCCACAGCTCCAGGGTGGAGGCGTCGAAGGAGATGGGGGCGAGCAGGAGGAACGTCTCGTCCGGTCCGAGGTGGGCGTAGTCGACGCCGAAGACGGTGCGCAGCACGGCGGACTGGAGGGTGCCGACGCCCTTGGGGCGGCCGGTGGAGCCGGAGGTGAAGTCGATGTACGCGAGGCTGTCGGACAGGGCGGAGGAAGGCGGCGCGTGCGTGGGCAGGCCTGAGAGCGCCACGTCCTCCAGCACGACGGTGGCGAGCCCGTGGGAAGGCAGCTTGGGCAGCAGGGCGCGCGTGGTGACGAGCACGCTGGGGGCGGAGTCCTCCAGCATGGCCGCGAGGCGCTCGCGCGGGTACGAGGAGTCCAGCGGCACGTAGGCGCCGCCAGCCTTGAGGATGGCGACCAGGGCCACCACCAGCTCCAGCGAGCGGTCCACGGCGAGGGCCACGCGCGAGTCGGTGGACACGCCCAGGCCGCGCAGGTGCCAGGCGAGCGCGTTGGCTCGCTCATCCAACTGCCGGTAGGTGAGCTTCGAATCCCCGAACTCGACGGCGACCTTTTCGGGGAAGCGGGCCACCACCTGCGCGAAGACCTCGGGCAGGGTGGAGCCGCGGGGGTACTCGGTAGAAGTCGCGTTCCACTCCACCAGTACCCGCTGCCGCTCCTCGGCGGACAGCACGGCCTGCGGCTCGGCAAGGGGCTTCGCCTTCTCTCGTGCGGCGACTTCCTCCAGGGGGAGGACAGGCAGTGACAGCGCGAGGGCCTCACGCTGCCGTGGCGCCGTGGGCGCACCGCCTCCCGCGACCGCGGCGTCAATCAGGCGAGCCACCCCTTCGAGGGTGGGTCCCACGAACAGCTCGCGAAGCGGCAGCTCCACGCCGAAGCCCTGGCGGATACGACTGACGGCCTGGGTGGCCAGCAGCGAGTGTCCGCCGAGGTCGAAGAAGTTGTCGCTGACGCCCACGCGCTCGAGACCGAGGAGCTGGCACCACTGCTCCGCGAGGCGCTGCTCGGTGGGCGTGCGGGGCGCGACGTAGTCCCGGGCGTCGCTCGCGAAGTCCGGCGCAGGCAGGGCCTTGCGGTCCACCTTGCCGTTGGACGTCAGCGGCATCGCCGGCAGCACCACCATGGCCGACGGCACCATGTACTCGGGCAGGACGTCCTTTAGCGCGGTGCGCAGTGCGGCGCCGTCCGTCTGCGTGCCCTCGTGTGCCACGACGTAGCCCACCAGCCGCTTGCCAGCGGGGCCGTCCTCACGTGCGACGACGACGGCCTCTCGCACCCCCGGCAGCTTCGCCAGGGCGGACTCCACCTCGCCCAGCTCGATGCGGAAGCCACGCACCTTGACCTGTGCATCCGCGCGGCCGACGAAGTCGAGCGTGCCGTCCTGGCGCCAACGCACCACGTCGCCCGTGCGGTACAGCCGGGCACCGGCCTCGCCGGAGAACGGGTCCGGGAGGAAGCGCTCGGCGGTGAGGGCGGGGCGGCCCGCGTAGCCGCGCGCCACGCCGACTCCGCCCACGTACAGCTCGCCCTTCACGCCCACGGGCACTGGCTCTCCACGCACGTCCAGCACGTACGCGCGCACGTTGGCCAGGGGCCGGCCGATGGACGGGACGCGCCCGTCCGCGAGGCACTCGGCGAGCGTGGCAATCACCGTGGCCTCTGTGGGGCCATAGGTGTTGAGCAGGCGCCGGCCCGGAGCCCAGCGCGCCACCACGTCCGCGGGCAGGGCTTCGCCACCGGAGATGACGGTGCGCAGCTCGGGCAGTCCTTCCGCCGACGTGGCCGCCAGCGCCGCGGGCGTGAGGCTGATGACGGAGAGGGCTTCTTCGCGCAGCAGCTTCTGCAGCGGCGCGCCCGGCATCAGCTTCTCCAGGGGCGCCAGCACCAGCGAGGCCCCGGAGCACAGCGTGGTGAAGACTTCTTCCACCGACAGGTCGAAGGAGAGGCTGGCGAACTGCAACACGCGGCTGCCGGGGCCGATGCCGTACGCCACCGCCTCATGGGTGACGAGGTTGGCGACACTGCGGTGCTCGACGGCGGTGCCCTTGGGCGTGCCGGTGCTGCCGGAGGTGTAGAGCAGGTAGGCCAGGTGGTACGGGGCCACGCCCGTCACCGGCGCTTCGGTGCTCTCACGCGAGAGCGCGTCCTTCTCGGAGTCCAGGCAGAGGGCGCGGGCACGGTGTGCCTCGGGGAAGCGCTCCACCAGTACGGACTGAGTCACCAGCACCACCGCGCCGCTGTCCTCCAGCATGAAGGCCAGGCGCTCACGCGGCAGCAGTGGATCCACAGGCACCCAGGCGCCACCGGCCTTGAGGATGCCGAGCAGGCCCACGACGATGTCCAGCGAACGCTCCACGCTGAGCGCGACGCGGACCTCGGGCCCGACGCCCCGGCGGCGCAGCGCGTGCGCGAGCTGGTTGGCCTTGGCATCAAGCTGCGCGTAGGTGAGGTGCTGTCCCTCGAAGGAGGCAGCCCGCGCATCCGGCGCGCGGCGCACCTGGGCCTCGAAGAGCGAGTGGACGCACGCCTCCGGGAAGTCCGCCCGGGTGGCGTTCCAGTCGACCAGCAGCCGCTGCCGTTCCTCGCTGGAGAGCAGCGACAGCTCGGACAGGCGCTTCCCCGGGGAGGCCACCAGGGCCTCCACGAGCGTGCGCAGGTGGCGAGCCATCCGCTCCATGGTGGACGCCTCGAACAGGTCGGCGCGGTAGTCCAGCGCGCCCTCGAAGCCCTCCTGGCTGCGCGTCAGCGTCAGCGTCAGGTCGAACTTGGCGGTGTGGTCTCCCAGGGGCGCGCTGCGCATCACCAGCCCTGGCAGGGCCAGTTCCGTGGTCGGCATGTTCTGCAGGATGAACATCACCCGGAACAGCGGCGCCTGACGCAAGTCGCGCATCGGCTGGAGGCGCTCGAAGGGGACGTGCTGATGGGCGTAGGCGCCCAGCGCCATCTCCCGCGCGCGGCCCAGCAGCTCGCGCACGGTGGGGTCGCCGTCCAGGCGGGTGCGCATCACCAGGGTGTTGAGGAAGAAGCCGACGAGGCCCTCCAGTTCGATGCGGTTGCGTCCTGCGACGGGCGAGCCGACGGAGATGTCGTCCTGGCCGGAGTAGCGCGACAGCAGCAGCTGGAAGGCGGCCAGGAAGAGCATGAAGGGCGTGAGGCCCTCGCGGTTGCAGAAGGCCTCCACCGCCGTGGCCAGCTCGCGGGGGAGTAGGACGGGCGCCAGGGCCCCCGGAGGGGAGGCGTCGTGGTTGCGCGGCCTGTCGGTGGGCAGCTCCAAGTCCTGCGCCGCTCCGTCGAGCTGGCGGCGCCACCAGGTGAGCTGCTTCTCCAGCTCCGCCCCCTCCAGCCACTTGCGCTGCCAGGCGGCGTAGTCCGCGTATTGGAGTGGGAGCGCTGGCAGGACGAAGGGAAGACTCGCGGTGAGGGCGGGGTAGATGACGCCGAGCTCCCGCACCAGGACGCTCATGGACCAGCCGTCCGCCGCGATGTGGTGGACGTTGAGCAGCAGCACGTGCGACTGCGCCCCGAGCTTCAGGAGCATGGCGCGCAGCAGCGGACCGGTGGCGAGGTCGAAGGGGCGCAGGGAGTCCGCGTTGATGCGCCGCCGGGCTTCCGCCTGGCGCTGTTCAGGAGGAAGGCCGCTCAGGTCGATGAGGGCCATCTCCAGCGGAGCGGGAGCGTGGATGCGCTGCACGGGGCCCTCGGCGTCACCGTGGAAGGTGGTGCGCAGGGACTCGTGGCGGTGCAGCAGGGCTTCCAGGGACCGCCGCAGTGCCTCGGCGTCGAGGGTGCCGGCCAGCTCCAGGGTGAACGGCATGTTGAAGGCCGCGCTGCCGGGCTCGAGCTGGTCCAGGAACCACACGCGCTGCTGCGAGTACGAGAGGGGCAGCTTCTGCTCGCGCGGCACACGCTCAATGGGAGGAAGTGCTCCGGTGTCACCGGCACGCACGGCGGCATCAATGAGCGCGGCGAGCGCGGCGACGGTGGGCGCCCGGAAGAGCTCGCGCAGCGGGAGCTCCACGCCGAAGGAGGCGCGAATGCGGGAGACGACACGGGTGGCGAGCAGGGAGTGGCCGCCCACCTCGAAGAAGTCGTCCTCGGCACCGACACGCGGCAGGCCGAGCACCTCGGCCCAGAGGCCGGCGAGCAGCTCCTCGGTGGGGGTGCGCGGAGCGACGTAGGCGGCGGTGGCGGTCGAGGCCGTCGACTCCGGAGCGGGCAGGGCCTTGCGGTCGACCTTCCCGTTGGCGGTGAGAGGGAGAGCGTCCAGCCGCACCAGTGCGGACGGCACCATGTAGTCGGGCAGTCGCTCGACCAGGAAGGCGCGCAGCGCGGCGACATCGAGGGACTCGGGGGCCGCGATGTAGCCGACGAGGCGCTTGCCGCCGTGCACATCCGAGCGGGGCACCACCACGGCTTCGCGGACGCTCGGGAAGGTGGAGATGACGGCCTGTACTTCGCCCAGCTCGATGCGGAAGCCGCGCACCTTGACCTGCGTGTCCGCGCGTCCGACGAAGTCCAGCACGCCGCCGGCAAGCCAGCGCACCAGGTCTCCGGTGCGGTAGAGGCGGGCGCCGGGGCTGCCAGAGAAGGTGTCGGGGATGAAGCGCTCGGCGGTGAGGGCGGGCTGGCCCAGGTAGCCGCGCGCGAGGCCGTCGCCGCCGATGTAGAGCTCACCGACGACACCCACGGGCACCGGCTGGCCGTGCGTGTCCAGCACGTACAGGCGCGTGCTGCCGATGGGCCGGCCGATGGGCACGGAGGTGCCCACCTGCTCTGCGCGAGTCACCGGGTAGGACGTGGCGAAGACGGTGGTCTCGGTGGGGCCGTAGAAGGCGGTGACGGGGATGCGCAGCCCTTCCACGGCGCGGCGCACGTGAGCGGGCGACACGACGTCACCGCCCGTCATGAGGTGCTTCACCGTGCTCAGCCCTGGCGGAGGGTTGTCCACCAATTGGGTGAACAGGCCAATGGTGGCCCACAGCGTGGTGACGCCCGAGGACTGGATGGCGCGGCCCAGCTCCTCCAGGGACGCGGCCTGCGGAGGCATGACGACGAGCCGAGCGCCGTGCAGCAGCGCGCCCCAGATTTCAAAGGTGGAGGCGTCGAAGGAGATGGGGGCGAACTGGAGGAGGACTTCGTCGGGTCCGAAGCGTGCGTAGTCGACGCCAAGGAGGGTGCGCAGCACGCCGCGGTGGGTGGTACCCACGCCCTTGGGGCGGCCGGTGGAGCCGGAGGTGAAGTCCACGTACGCCAGCGAGTCGGGCAGGGCGACGGGGGTCGGCGCATGCGTCGGCTCGGAAGCGAAGGCGGCATCCTCCAACACGACGGTGGAGAGGCCTTCCACGGGCAGCTTGGAGAGGAAGGCGCGCGTGGTGACGAGCGTCTGGGGTGCCGCATCCTCCACCATGCCGGTCAGTCGCTGACGCGGATAGGACGGGTCCAAGGGGACGTAGGCGCCACCAGCCTTGAGGATGGCCACCAGCGAAACGACGAGCTCCAGCGAGCGCTCGACGGCGAGCGCGACGCGAGAGTCGGCACCCACGCCCAATCCGCGCAGGTGGTGCGCGAGCCGGTTGGAGCGCTCATCGAGCTGGCGATAGGTGAGGCGAGAGTCGCCGAACTCCACGGCGACATGGTCCGGGAAGCGGGCCACCACCCCGGCGAAGACGTCAGGCAGTGTGGACTCGCGCGGGTAGTCGGAGGCGGTGGTGCTCCAGTCGCGCAGTAGCTGCCGCTGCTCGGCTTCGTCCATCAGCGGCAGCTCGGACAGCCGCGCTTGCGGATGCGCGGCGATGCCCTCCAGCAGCGTCCGGAAGTGCGCCAGCAGTCGCGTCGCCGTCGCGTCGTCGAACAGGTCTGTGCTGTAGCGGAGCGCACCCTGGTAGCCCAGGGGTGTCTCCGTGAAGGTGAGCTCCAGGTCGAACTTGGAGCCGGCCTCGCCCGCTTCGAGCGGCTCCAGACGAAGCCCCGGCAGCTCCAGCGCCCCCATGGGCATGTTCTGCAGGGCGAAGATGACCTGGAAGAGCGGCGAGTAGCTCGCGTCGCGCGGAGGACGCAGCTCCTCGACGAGCTTCTCGAAGGGGACGTCCTGGTGCTCGTAGCCGCCCAGGGTGGTCTCCTTCACCTGCTCCAGCAGCTGGGCGAAGGTGGTGCTCGCAGTCACCCGCGCGCGCAGCACCAGGGTGTTGACGAAGAAGCCGATGAGCCCTTCGGTCTCCGCGCGGTTACGGCCGGCGATGGGCGAGCCGACGACGAGGTCATCCTGCCCGGAGTATCGGTGCAGCAGCGTCTGGAAGGCCGCCAGCAGCGTCATGAACGGCGTCACGCCGTGGCGCTTCGATAGCGCCTGGATGAAGGCGCTCAGGTCCGCCGGGAGGAGAAGGGACTGCTTCGCGCCGCGGTAGGTCGGCACGGAGGGACGAGGCCTGTCGGTGGGCAGCTCCAGCAGGGCGGGGGCCCCGGAGAGCTGCTGCCTCCAGTAGTCGAGCTGCCGCGAGAGCACCTCGCCCTGCAGCCAGCTGCGCTGCCAGCTCGCGAAGCCGGCGTATTGCATGGGCAGGGGCGGCAGGGCCGCGGGCACGCCGGAGATGCGCGCCGCGTACAGGGCTCCAAGCTCCCGTACGAGGACACCCATGGACCAGCCGTCGGAGACGATGTGGTGCAGGGTCAGCAGCAGCAGGTGCTCGGAGTCGTCGAGCCGCAGCAGGACTGCACGCAGCAGTGGCCCCTTCCCCAGGTCGAAGGGACGGGTGGCCTCGGCGACAGCCTGGCGGCGGGCCTCGGTTTGACGCTCGGAGGCGGGCACTCCACGCAGGTCCCTCATGGAGAGGCAGAAGGGCGCGGGCGGGTGGATGTGCTGCACGGGCTGGCCTTCGCGCGCGGCGAAGGTGGTGCGCAGCGACTCGTGGCGTTCCACCACCTGGGTGAGCGACGCCTCCAGCGCGACCACGTCCAGCGAGCCCTCCAACCGCAGCGCGAAGGGCATGTTGTAGACGGCGCCGCCGGGCTGGAGCTGGTCGATGAACCACAACCGCTGCTGCGCGAAGGACAGGGGCAGCGAGTCCTGGGACGGTGCGACGAGGACTTCCGGGGTGGCCCGCGCCTGCTGCCGGGCCTGGAGCACCGAGTCCATGTGGCGGGCCAGCGCGGAGAGGACCGGGAGCCGGAACAGCTCGCGCAGGGGCAGCTCCACGCCCAGGCTGACGCGGATGCGGGAGACCACCTGGGTGGCCAGCAGGGAGTGGCCACCCAGCTCGAAGAAGTGGTCCTCGGCGCCCACGCGCGGCACGCGGAGCACCTCGACCCAGAGCGCCGCGAGAGTCTCTTCAGTGGGCGTGCGCGGGGCGACGTACCGGTCAGGAGCGGAGCCCAGCTCGGGAGCCGGCAAGGCCTTGCGGTCCACCTTTCCGTTGGCTGTCAGCGGGAAGGCGTCCAGTCGCACCAGGGCGGAGGGCACCATGTAGTCGGGCAGCCGCTGCTTGAGGGCCTCCCGGAGCGCTTCGGTGTCCACCGACTGACCCGGAGAGGGCACCACATAGGCCACCAGCCGCTTGTCACCGGGCTGGTCCTCGCGCACGAGCACCAGGGCTTGCAGCACGCCGGGGTGCGCGGAGAGCGCGGACTCGATTTCGCCCGGCTCAATGCGGAAGCCACGCAGCTTCACCTGCGTGTCCGCGCGTCCGACGAAGTCCAGCACGCCGCCGGCAAGCCAGCGAGCCCGGTCTCCCGTGCGATAGAGGCGGGCGCCTGGGATGCTGGAGAAGGCGTCGGGGATGAATCGCTCGGCGGTGAGGGCGGGCTGGCCGACGTAGCCGCGGGCCACGCCGTCGCCGCCGATGAACAGCTCGCCGGCGACGCCGACGGGAACGGGCTGGCCGTGCGTGTCCAGCACGTACAGGCGCGTGCTGCCGATGGGCCGGCCGATGGGGACGGTGGTGCCCACCTGCTCTGCGCGAGTCACCGGGTAGGACGTGGCGAAGACGGTGGTCTCGGTGGGGCCGTAGAAGGCGGTGACGGGGATGCGCAGCCCTTCCACGGCGCGGCGCACGTGGGCGGGCGACACGACGTCACCGCCCGTCATGAGGTGCTTCACCGTGCTCAGCCCTGGCGGAGGGTTGTCCACCAATTGGGTGAACAGGCCAATGGTGGCCCACAGCGTGGTGACGCCCGAGGACTGGATGGCGTGGCCCAGCTCCTCCAGGGACGCGGCCTGGGGAGGCATGACGACGAGCCGAGCGCCGTGCAGCAGCGCGCCCCAGATTTCGAAGGTGGAGGCGTCGAAGGAGATGGGGGCGAACTGGAGGAGGACTTCGTCAGGCCCGAAGCGTGCGTAGTCGACGCCGAGGAGGGTGCGCAGCACGCCGCGGTGGGTGGAGCCCACGCCCTTGGGCCTGCCGGTGGAGCCGGAGGTGAAGTCCACGTACGCCAGCGAGTCGGGCAGGGCGACGGGGGGCGGCGCATGCGTCGGCTCGGAGGCGAAGGCGGCATCCTCCAGCACGACGGTGGAGAGGCCTTCCACGGGCAGCTTGGAGAGGAAGGCGCGCGTGGTGACGAGCGTCTGGGGTGCCGCGTCCTCCACCATGCCGGCCAGTCGCTGACGCGGGTAGGACGGGTCCAGGGGGACGTAGGCGCCGCCGGCCTTAAGGATGGCGACGAGGGAGACGATGAGCTCCACCGAGCGCTCGACGGCGAGCGCGACGCGGGAGTCGGCACCCACGCCCAATCCGCGCAGGTGGTGTGCGAGTTGGTTGGAGCGCTCGTCGAGCTGGCGATAGGTGAGGCGAGAGTCGCCGAACTCCACGGCGACATGGTCCGGGTAGCGGGCCACCACCCCGGCGAAGACGTCAGGCAGCGTGGCCTCGCGCGGGTAGTCGGAGGCGGTGGTGCTCCAGTCGCGCAGTAGCTGCCGCTGCTCGGCGGCGTCCATCAGCGGCAGCTCGGACAGGCGCGCTTCTGGGTGCGCGGCGATGCCCTCCAGCAGCGTCTGGAAGTGCGCCAGCAGCCTTCGCACCGTCGGCTCCTCGAAGAGGTCCGTGCGGTACACCGCGGCGAGGCGCAGGCCCTGGGGCAGCTCGGTGGCCAGCAGCGTCAGGTCCACCTGGCTGGTGCCGCTGTCCACCGGCTGCATTTCCAACGTCAGCCCCGGCACCCGCAGCGGAGGCAGGGGCGCGTTCTGCAGGGCGAACATCACCTGGAAAAGCGGCGTACTGCTCAGCTTGCGCTCGGGCTGGAGCGCCTCCACCAGCTTCTCGAAGGGGACTTCCTGGTGGGCGAAGGCGCCCAGCGACACCTCATGCACCCGGGCCATCAAGGCGAGGAAGGACGGGTCCGCGGAGAGGTCGGCGCGAAGGGCGAGGGTGTTGACGAAAAGGCCGATGAGGCCTTCGAGCTCGGAGCGGTTGCGGCCGGCGATGGGAGTGCCGACGACGACGTCGTCCTGGCAGCAGTAGCGAGACAGCAGCGCCTGGTAGGCGGACAGCAGGAGGGTGAAGAGGGTGCGGCCCTCGCGTCCGGCCAGCTCCTTGAGCGACTGGAGCAGCGCGGGAGGCAGCACCACCGTGAGACGAGCACCGTCGGTGCTGGCCACGGGAGGACGGGGCTTGTCCGTGGGCAGCTCCAGCATGGCGTCGGCGTCCAGCTGGTCGCGCCAGTACGCGAGCTGCGAGTCCAGCGTCTCGCCCTTGAGCCAGTCGCGCTGCCACGTCGCGAAGTCCGCGTACTGCATGGGCAGCGGTGGCAGCGGGGAGGGTTGACCCGCGGCGAGAGAGGGGTAGAGCGCCCCCAACTCCCGTACCAGCACGCCCATCGTCCACCCGTCGGAGACGATGTGGTGCACGTTGAGAAGCAGCAGGTATTCGCCTGGGCCCCAGCGGTAGAGCAGCGTGCGAAGCAGCGGACCTTTCTCCACGTCGAAGGGCTTCCGTGCGTCGGCGTGCAGGAGGCTCCAGGCCTCGGCCTCACGCTCGGAGGGAGCGCCGTCCTGCACCTCCACCACGGGCAGGGCGACGTCGAGCGAGGGGGCGATGTGCTGCAACACGCGCCCGTCCTGCTCGACGAAGGTGGTGCGAAGCGCCTCGTGACGCTGCACCAGTTCCTGAAGTGAGCGGCGGAGTGCGTCGACGTTGAGCTCGCCGGACAGGCGCACGGCGGTGGGGATGTTGAAGGCGGCGCTGCCCGGGTTGAGCCGCTCCTGGAACCACATCCGCTCTTGCGCGAAGGACACCGGCGCACGACGGGACTGACGGTTCTTCTCGCGCAGCAGCTCCGCGAGCCGCGCGCGCTTCTGATCTGGGGTCAACGCCATAGGGTTATGCGTATTCCAGTGAGTCGCGCGTGCCGGCCTCGGGGCGTCTGCTCCACTGCAAGCGACACCAGCCAGGCCGGGTTGAACGCGAAAACACGAGAATCTCCAGCGAGGGGGACAGTGGGATGAAACAAGTCCGCGAAAGCGAGAATAGACCCGGAGGCGAGCCATTCTCCAATCGCCGTCGGGGGGAGTCAGAAGGGCGAAGCTGACGCGCTCTCGTCCCAAGCAAGCAAATCAAGAAGGTCCAGTCGCCCCCCGTGCGAGCGATCAGGCGTCGTCGCGTTTCGGGCCCATCGGAAACCCCACGAGCCGCGCCGCCAAGAGGGGCTGACGCGCATGCCGTCGTGGTGCAACAGCCAGGTGCCGCTCACTGAGTTGCCGCCAGGGCCGAGTCCACGGGCGAGCCGCGCCCGGTGTGGCGCGGCCCGCCCACGGCGGGAACTTCTTCCGGCGTTCAAGCGTCAGCGTGCGCTGCTCTTGGCGCTCATGCGGCGCCTTGCGCGAGCAGTCGCAGGTGGTGGGCCAGCCGCTCCACCACGGAAGTGACGTGGGGTGCGGTCAGCAAGGTGAAGTGGTCACCGGGAACCTCGTGCACGGTGAGTGCGTCTGGGAGCCACGCGCTCCAGCCCAGGTCCTGTGCGCGAGGCGCCCCGCTCGGGGGCGTGGCGGCCCGGAGGAGGACGGCCGGGCCCATGTAGGCCCCCGCGGGCACGTAGTTTCGCTGGGCGTGGCTGAGCCGCTGATACACACGGAACAGGCGCTCGGCGGCGTCGACGTCCAGGTCGAGCCCGCCCGAGGGAGAGCGCCGGGCCAGCTCCAGCACGTAGGCCAGCGCGCCGCGCACGTCCAGCCGCCGCAGGTGCTCCACGTCCAGCGGCAGCGACTGCCACGGCAGCCCGAGCACCCGGCCGAAGCCGGCCAGCTGCATGAGGGCGTCCGGCTCGGGCCGGGGTTGGGCCTCTGGGGCGTGGCTGTCCAGGAGGGCCAGCAGCTCCACCTTCTCTCCCGAGGACTGGAGGAGCCGGGCCATCTCGTAGGCGACGAGTCCGCCGAAGGACCAGCCTCCCAGGAGGTAGGGCCCCTGGGGCTGCACGGCGCGCAGCTGGGTGAGGTAGTCGCGGGCGAGGGCTTCAACGGAGGCAGGGGGCAGCTCGCCCCCATCGAGGCCAGAGGCGGACAGGCCGTAGAGGGGCCTGTCGGTGCCCAGGTGGCGGACGAGCTCGGTGTAGCCCAGCACGCTGCCGCCGCCGCCGTGGACGAGGAAGAGCGGCCGGCCGGTGGCGGTGCCCCCATCCAGACGGGAGAGGTTGGAGGTGGAGCGAGTGGCGTCGTCGCGGTGCTCCAGGCGAAGGGCGAGGCGCTCGACGGTGGAGCCCTGGAAGAGGGCCGACACGGGGAGTGCAACTCCAGTGCGCTCGCGGAGTCGCGCCATGAGGCGCACGGCGAGGAGGGAGTGGCCGCCGAGGGCGAAGAAGTCGTCGGTGGCGCCGACCTTCTCCAGGTGGAGCACCTCGGCCCAGACGGCGGCGACGGCCTCCTCGGTGGGCGTGCGCGGGGCGACGTAGGCGGCGCCCGTGGCGGAAGCGTCGGGAGCGGGCAGGGCCTTGCGGTCGACCTTTCCGTGGGTGTTGAGGGGCAGTGCCGGTAGGAAGACGAAGGCGGAAGGCACCATGTAATCGGGCAGGTGCTTGCCGATGGCGGCGCGCAGCTCCGTGGTGGACGGCGTGTTGTCCATGGAGATGGGTACCACGTACGCGACGAGGCGCGCGTTGCCAGGGACGTCCTCACGCGCGAGCACCACGGCGCGGCTGACGGCGGCCTCCTGCTCCAGGGCGGCTTCGATTTCGCCCAGCTCAATGCGGAAGCCGCGCAGCTTCACCTGGAAGTCGATGCGGCCCAGGTAGTCCAGCTCGCCATTGGCCAGCCAGCGCACCTTGTCTCCGGTGCGGTAGAGGCGGCCGCCGGGCGTGGTGCCGAACGGGTCCGGGATGAACTTCTCGGCGGAGAGCTCGGGCCTGCCGAGGTAGCCGCGAGCGACGCCCGCGCCGCCGATGAAGAGCTCACCAGGGGCGCCGGTGGGCACTGGCTGCATGCGCTCGTCGAGGACGTACACCTGCACGTTGGCCAGGGGGCCGCCGAGGGTGGGCCGTGAGGCGCCGCGAATGGCACGGGCGGTGGTGTCGACGGTGCACTCGGTGGGGCCGTAGACGTTGAAGCAGTGGATGAAGGGGTGGGCCGCCAGCTTTGCCCAGAGGGCTTCATCCACGGCCTCTCCGCCCACCAGCACGCGCAAGGGGCGTGAGGAGGCCAGTCCCTCTTCCAGCAGCAGGCGCAGGTGAGAAGGAGAGCAGTCGAGGACGTCGAGCTGGTGCTTCTCCACCCACGCCTTGAGCAGGGCGACGTCCTCGCGAGCGGCCTGGGGAACGATGCAGAGGGCATGGCCGTCGGCCACCTGGATGAGTTGCTTCACCGAGGCGTCGAAGGCGAGAGGCGCGTTGAGGCTGACGCGCAGCGCGCCCTCGGCTCCGGCATACACAGCCGAAGCCAGGGCTGAGCGCAGGTTCATCACGGAAGCGTGCTGAACCATGACGCCCTTGGGGCGGCCGGTGGAGCCGGAGGTGTAGATGACGTAGGCGAGGTGCTCGGGAGAGGAGAGGCGAGGCGGGTTGGCCTCGGACTCGCGAGAGAGCGTCTGTGCAAAGGAAGCGTCGTCCAGGTACACCGCTTCCGCGGACGCGCCTTCGAGCCGCGGCTTCAAGTGGTGCTGGGTGAGGGCGAGCCGAGCACCGCAGTCCTGGAGCATGAAGGCCAGGCGCTCGCGGGGATAGGCGGGGTCCATGGGGACGTAGGCGCCGCCAGCCTTGAGGATGGCGAGGACTGCGACCACCATGTCCACGCCGCGCTCCATGCAGAGGGCGACGCGCACCTCGGGGCCGACACCGCGCTGGCGCAGGACATGCGCCAGTTGATTGGCGCGGCGGTTGACCTGAGCGAAGGACAGCGAAGCGGAGTCATCGAGCACCGCGACGGCGTCGGGCGTACGAGCCGCCTGCACCTCGAACCGCTCGTGCAGCGCGCCGTCCCAGCCCAGTTCCTGGTGCGTGTCGTTCCAGCTCGTGAGCACCTGCTGGCGCTCGGAAGCGGGCAGCAGGGGCAACTCACCCACGCGCGTCTGTGGTGCGGACACGGCGGCCTGCACCAACGTGGTGAAGTGTTCCACCATGCGGACGATGGTGCCCGGCTCGAACAGGTCCGTGCGGTAGCTCAGCACTCCTCCGAAGCCATCGGGCCGCTGGGTCAGCGAGAGCGTCAGGTCGAACTTGGTGGCCTGCGTGCCGGACTCGAAGGCCTCCACGCTCAGTGGGGCGCTGTCCCTCGTGCCGCCCTTCACCTCCAGGGTGGCCGTCGGAGCGTTCTGCAGGACGAGCATCACCTGGAAGAGAGGCGAGTGGCTCAAGCTGCGCTGAGGCCGCAGTTCCTCGACGAGCTTCTCGAAGGGCACGTCCTGGTGCTCGTAGGCGCCAAGCGTGGTGGAGCGCACGCGGGCGAGCAGCTCGCGGAAGGTGGCGCGCGGGTCCACCAGGGTGCGCAGCACCAGCGTGTTGACGAAGAAGCCGATGAGTCCCTCCGTTTCCGCGCGAGTGCGGCCGGCGATGGGTGAGCCGACGGAGATGTCGTCCTGGCCGGAGTAGCGGGCCAGCAGCACCTGCCAGAGCGCCAGCAGCGCCATGAAGGGCGTGGTGCCCTCGCGCTGGCACAGGGCCAGGAGTGCCTCGCTCACGTGCGCGGGGAGCTGCACGGGCTGCAATGCGCCGCGATGGGACTGGACGGCGGGACGGGGCTTGTCGGTGGGCAGCTCCAGTACGGGCGCCGCACCGGAGAGCTGCGCGCGCCAGTACTCCAGCTGCTTCTCCAGTGCCTCGCCCCGCAGCCACGAGCGCTGCCACGCGGCGAAGTCCGCGTACTGCACCGGCAGGGCGAGCAGACGCGCCTCAAGGCCGCTGGAGTGCGCCGAGTAGAGCTGGGTCAGCTCGCGCACCAGCACGCCCATGGACCAGCCGTCGGAGACGATGTGGTGCATCGTCCCGATGAGGACGTGGTCCTGCGCGCCCAGGCGCAGCAGCAGCGCGCGGAAGACGGGCCCTCGCGCCAGGTCGAAGGGACGCTGGGCCTCCTGGGCTGCCAGGCGGCGGGCCTCAGCCTCGCACTCCGCTGCGGGCAATTCGCTCAGGTCCACCACGGGCAGCGGGAAGTGCGCCAGCGGGTGGATGACCTGGACGGGCTCGCCGTCATGGACGCCGAAGGTGGTGCGCAGTGCCTCGTGGCGCTCGGCGAGCGAAACGAAGGCCTTCTCCAGCGCGCCCACGTCCAGCGGCCCGCGCATGCGAAGCGCGGTGGGGATGTTGTACGCGGAGCCGCCGGGCTGGAGCTGGTCGATGAACCACAGCCGCTGCTGGGCGAAGGACAGCGGCAGCTCCCCGGTGCGCGGCACGGGCAGCAGGGGCGGAGCCTGGGTTGAGCGCGAGTGCACCGCTGCGTCCACCCGCCTCGCGAGCGCGGCGACGGTGGGCGCCTCGAAGAGGGCACGCAGGGGCAGTTCCACGCCGAAGGTGGAGCGGATGCGGGAGATGACCTGCGTGGCCAGCAGTGAGTGGCCACCCAGCTCGAAGAACTGCGCTTCCGCGCCCACGCGCTCCAGACCCAGCACCTGGGCCCACAGGCCCGCGAGCAGCTCCTCGGTGGGCGTGCGCGGGGCGACGTGCTCCACCGTGGAAGCCGGGGCTTCGGGCACGGGCAGGGCCTTGCGGTCCACCTTGCCGTTGGGCGTCAGCGGCAGGGCCTCCAGCACGGCGAAGGCGGAGGGCACCATGTGCTCGGGCAGCCGCTGCTTCGCGGCATTCCGGAGCGACTCGACGTCGACGGACATGCCCTGGGCGGGCACCACGTATGCGGCCAGTCGCTTGTCGCCGGGGCGGTCCTCTCGCACCAGTACCAGGGCCTGCCGCACTCCAGTGTGCGAGGCCAGCACGGCTTCGATTTCGCCCAATTCAATCCGGAAGCCGCGCAGCTTCACCTGGAAGTCGATGCGGCCGACGTAGTCCAGCGTGCCGTCCGCCCTGGCGCGCACGAGGTCTCCCGTGCGGTAGAGGCGCGTACCGGGCTCGGTGGCGAACGGGTCCGGAATGAACTTCTCGGCCGTCAGCTCGGGCCGGTTGAGGTAGCCGCGAGCCAGTCCCACGCCGCCGATGCACAGCTCGCCAGCAACGCCCACGGGTACCGGGCGCAGGTGGCGGTCCAAGACGTATTGCCGCGTGTTGGCGAGGCTCCGGCCCAGGGGCGGACGCTGCCCGTCCGGGGCACAGAGGTACATGTTGGCGATGACGGTGCCCTCGGTGGGGCCGTACGCATTGAAGAACCGACGGCCAGGAGCCCACTTCTCCACCAGCTCGGACGAGCAGGCCTCGCCGCCAGAGAGAATGGTGCCCAGCGTCTCCAATCCCTCCGTGGGCAGCAGCGCCAGGACGGAGGGCGGCAGCAGCACCTGGTCGATGGCCTGACCGCGCAGCACGTCCATCAGTGGCTGGCCCGGCATCAGGTCCTCGCGCGGCGCCATCACCAGGGTGGCGCCGTGGAACAGGGCCAGCGTCACCTCGTACACGGCGGCGTCGAAGCTGGAGGAGGCGAACTGGAGCACGCGCTGGCCAGCACGCAGGCCGGTGACGCGTGCGATGTCCGCCGCGAGGTTGGGCACGCCGCGGTGGCTCACCATGACGCCCTTGGGGCGGCCGGTGCTGCCCGAGGTGTAGATGACGTACGCCAGGTCGTCGGCGGTGCAGACGCGTACCGGCGCGGTGACCGGGTGGCGCGAGAGGACGGCCTCAGCGGTGTCGAGCGCAAGCACGTCACCGGAGAAGACAGACAAGTGCGAGTGGGTGAGGAGCACCGACGCGCCGCAGTCCTGGAGCATGAAGTCCAGGCGCTCGCGGGGGTAGGCGGGGTCCATGGGGACGTAGGCACCGCCGGCCTTGAGTACGCCGAGCAGCCCCACCACCACGTCGAACGAGCGCTCCAGGCACAGCGCCACCCGCGTGTCGGGGCGCACTCCCCGGGCGCGCAGCTCATGGGCGAGCTGATTGGCCCGTGCGTCCAGCTCCCGGTAGCTCATCGTGCGCTCGCCGAAGCGGAGGGCCGCGGCGTCGGGCGTGCGCTGCACCTGCGCCTCGAACATCTCGTGGAAGAGTGCGCCGTCCGCGAAGGGGGCGGCCGTGTCGTTCCACTGCTCGACGACCTGACGGCGCTCGTCCTCGCGCATCAGTGGCAGCTCGGACAGGCGCTGGCGGGGGTTGGCGGCGATGGCCTCCAGCAGGGTGTGCAGGTGGCCTGCCATGCGTGCGACGGTGGGGGCGTCGAACAGGTCGGTGTTGTAGTTCAGCGAGCCATACAGCCCCCGCGGGCCCGCCGTCATCGTCAGCGTCAGCTCGAACTTGGCGACGTGGGTGGGAGCCTCCACCGTGGACAGCTTCAGGCCCGGCAGGGAGATGGAGGAGTCAGGCAGGTTCTGCAGCGAGAACATGACCTGGAAGAGCGGCGAGCGGCTCAGGTCGCGCTCGTGCTGGAGCACCTCCACCAACTTCTCGAAGGGCACTTCCTGGTGGGCATAGGCGCCCAGCGTGGACTCACGCACCCGCCCAAGCAGGGAGGCGAAGGTGTCCTCGTCGGAGACGCGGGCGCGCAGGGCGAGTGAGTTGACGAAGAAGCCGATGAGGCCCTCCGTTTCCGTGCGGTTGCGACCGGCGATGGGTGAGCCGACGACGATGTCGTCCTGCCCCGAGTAGCGGGAGAGCAGCGTCTGCCAGCCGGCGAGCAGCACCATGAAGAGGGTGGCGTGGTGCTGGCGGGCGAGCGCCTCCAGTTGCTGCCCCAGCTCCGCGGGAAGCGCGAAGGGGTGCGCCGCGCCGTGGAACGTCTGCACGGGCGGGCGCGGCCTGTCGGTGGGCAGCTCCAGTGCCTGCGGGGCGCCTCCGAGCTGCTGCTTCCAGTAGCCGAGCTGCGCTTCCAGCACTTCACCCTTCAGCCAGTTGCGCTGCCACACCGAGTAGTCGGCGTACTGAATCGGCAGCGGCGCGAGGAGGGGCTGCTGGCCCGAGGCGTGGTCCTTGTAGAGGGCGGCCAGCTCGCGCACGAGCACGCTGAGAGACCAACCGTCGGAGATGATGTGGTGCAGGTTGAGGAGCAGCACATGCTCGTCGGGCGCCAGCCTCAGCAGCGAAGCGCGGAACAGCGGCCCCTGGGAGAGGTCGAACGGGCGGACACCCTCCTCGGTGGCCAGCCGGCGGGACTCGGCCTCACGCTCGTCGGTGGGCAGTGCGCCCAGGTCGACGACGGGAAGCTGGAAGTCCGAGACGGGGTGGATGACCTGCACGGGCTCGCCATTGCTGGAGGCGAAGGTGGTGCGCAGCGACTCGTGACGCTCGACGAGTGCGCCAAGGCTGCGCTCCAGGGCCGCGAGGTCCAGGGCTCCGGTGAGGCGCACCGGCGAGGGCATGTTGTAGGCGGAGCTGCCGGGCTGGAGCTGGTCGATGAACCACAGGCGCTGCTGCGCGAAGGACAGGGGCAGCGCGTCGGAGGAGGAGGCACGGCGCACGAGGGCAGGCGCCTGGAGCGAGCCACCCATCAGGCGCGTGGCCTCGATGCGCTCGGCGAGGGCGGCGACAGTGGGCGCCTCGAAGAGGGCGCGTAGGGGCAGCTCCACGCCGAGCTGGGAGCGGATGCGGGAGATGACCTGAGTGGCGAGCAGGGAGTGGCCGCCCAGCTCGAAGAAGTTGCCGGTGACGCTCACCTGGGGCACGCGCAGGACGGCCGCGAAGAGCTCCGCCAGCTTCTCCTCGGTGGCGTTGCGCGGGGCGACGTACGCCTCGGCGGAAGACATCAGCGCCGAGTCGGGAGGGGGTAGTGCCTTGCGGTCGACCTTGGCGTTGGAGGTGAGGGGCAGGGCGTCCAGGCGCACGAGGGCGGAGGGCACCATGTACTCGGGCAACCGCTGCTTGAGGGCGGCACGCAACTCAGCCGTGTCGAGGGACTCGGGAGCGGCGACGTAGCCGACGAGGCGCTTGTCGCCGGGGACGTCCTCACGCACCAGGGCCACGGCCTGGGCCACGTCCGGGAAGGCGAGCAGCGCGGCTTCGACTTCGGCCAACTCGATGCGGTAGCCGCGCACCTTCACCTGCGCGTCTGCGCGACCGAGGAACTCCAGCACGCCGTCACCCCGCCAGCGGGCGAGGTCGCCGGTGCGGTAGAGGCGGGCGCCGGGCGTGCCGGAGAAGGAGTCTGGGACGAAGCGCTCTGCGGTGAGGGCGGGCTGGCCGACGTAGCCGCGGGCCACGCCGTCGCCGCCGATGAACAACTCGCCCACGACGCCCGCGGGCACGGGCTGCCCGGAGGTATCCAGCAGGTACACCTGCGTATTGCCGATGGGACGGCCGATGGGGACGGAGGAGCCGACGTGCTCCACCGAAGTCATGCGGTGGGTGGAGGCGAAGAGAGTGGTTTCGGTGGGGCCGTAGCAGGCCGTCACCGGGATGTGCAGCTCCTCCAAGACACGGCGCACGTGCGGTGCGCTGACGACGTCACCACCGGTGAGCAACTGCTTCACGCCACGAAGGGCGGGGAAGTTGTGGTCCACCACCTGGGTGAAGAGGCCGGCGGTGAGATGGAGCGTCGTGACGCCGTGCTTCACCAGCACCGACTCCAGCTCCTTCAAGTCGGAAGGCGAGTGGGGCGGGAAGACGACGAGCCGCGCGCCATGGAGCAGCGGCCCCCACAGCTCCAGGGTGGAGGCATCGAAGGAGATGGGGGCGAGCAGGAGGAAGGTTTCGTCCGGGCCCAGGTGCGCGTAGTCGTTGCCGAAGACGGTGCGCAGCACGGCGGCCTGCGGAGTGCCGACGCCCTTGGGGCGGCCGGTGGAGCCGGAGGTGAAGTCGATGTACGCCAGGCTCTGGGGCAGCGCGGCCGAGGGCGGTGCCGAAGTGGGCTGGGACTCCAGAGACACTTCTCCCAGCACGACGGTGGACAGGCCTTCGGAAGGCAGCTTCGCGAGCAGCTCGCGCGAGGTGATGAGCACGGTGGGACGCGCGTCCTCCACCATGGCGGCGAGGCGCTCACGCGGGTAGCTCGGGTCCAGCGGGACGTAGGCGCCGCCGGCCTTGAGGATGGCGAGGAGGGAGACAATCAGCTCCAGTGAGCGGTCCAGGGCAATGGCCACGCGCGAGTCGGTGGACACGCCCAGGCCGCGCAGATGGTGCGCGAGCTGGTTGGCGCGCGCGTCGAGCTGCGGGTAGGTGAGCTTCTGCTCACCGAACTCGACGGCGACCTTGTCGGCATGACGGGCCACCACCTGCGAGAAGACCTCGGGCAGGGTGGAGGCGCGCGGGTACTCGGTGGCGGTGGCGTTCCACTCCACCAGCACCTGCCGGCGCTCCGCCTCGGTGAGCATGGAGAGGGTGGCCAGGGGCGCGTTCGGCCGGGCGACGAGGGCTTCCACCAGCACCTGGAAGTGCTCGGCCATCCGCGCGGCGGTGGCGGGCTCGAACAGGTCGGCGTTGTACCGCAGGGGGCCCTGGAAGCCTTCGGACGTTTCAGAAAGGCTCAGCTCCAGCTCGAACCGGACGTTGGGGTTGTTCACCTCGTCCAGCGGGCGCAGCGCCAGTGCCGGCTTCCGAGCCTGCTCCGGGCCCTGCATTGACGCGGCCGTGTGCGCGTTCTGCAGGGCGAAGAGGACCTGGAACAGCGGGCTGCGGCTCATGTCGCGAGCGGGCTGGAGCTCTTCCACCAGCCGCTCGAAGGGCACGTCCTGGTGGGCGTACGCACCCAGCGCCGTCTCCTTCACCCCGCGCAGCAGGTGCAGGTACGAGGACTGGTCGTCCACCCGGGCTCGCATCACCAGCGTGTTGATGAAGATGCCGATGAGGCCCTCCAGCTCGCCACGCTGGCGGCCCGCGATGGGCGAGCCCACCGAGACGTCCGGCTGGCCAGTGTAACGGGACAGCAGCACCTGGAAGGCGGCGAGCAGTGCCATGAAGGGCGTGAGGCCCTCCTGCTGACATAGCGCCTTGAGCTTCTCCGAAGCGGCTCGCGACAGCACCACGGGCACGTCCGCTCCCCGGAAGGTCTGCACGGGAGGACGGGGCTTGTCGGTGGGCAGCTCCAGCGTCGAGAGGCCGGAGAGCTGCTTGCGCCACCAGCCGAGCTGCTCGTCCAGCACCGCGCCCTGCAGCCACTGGCGCTGCCAGACGGCGTAATCCGCGTACTGGAGCGGCAGCGGCGGCAGGGGAGAGGGCCGGCCCTGTGAGAAGGCGTCGTAGAGGGCCGCGACTTCACGCACCAGCACGCCCATGGACCAGCCGTCCGAGACGATGTGGTGCATGTTCAGTGCGAGCACGTGGTCCGTGGGCCCCAGCTTCAGCAGTCGGGCGCGCATCAACGGACCGGTGGAGAGGTTGAAGGGCGTCAGCAGCTCCTCGCGCAGGCGGCGTTCCAGCTCGGCGCGGGCGGCGGAGGGCTCCAGACCGCTGAGGTCCGTCACCTCCAGAGGCAGCTGGCCCACGGGGGAGATGAGCTGGAGGGGCTGTCCCTCCTGTTGGGTGAAGGTGGTGCGCAGGGCTTCATGCCGGTGCGCCAGCGCGTCGAAGCCGCGGCGCAGGGCTTCGACGTCGAGCGTCCCCTCCATGCGCACGAAGGTGGGCATGTTGTAGGAGGCGCTGCCGGGCTGGAGCTGGTCGATGAACCACAGGCGCTGCTGGGCGAAGGAGAGCGGCAGCGGCCCGTTACGCGGCACGGCGACGATGGCGGGCGCCTGGGGGCCAGCGATGGACTGCCGGGCGGCCTCGATGCGCTGGGCGAGGGCGGCGACAGTGGGCGCCTCGAAGAGGGCGCGCAGGGGCAGCTCCACGCTGAGCTGGGAGCGGATGCGGGAGATGACCTGAGTGGCCAGCAGGGAGTGGCCGCCCAGCTCGAAGAAGTTGCCGGTGACGCTCACCTGGGGCACGCGCAGGACGGCCGCGAAGAGCTCCGCCAGCTTCTCCTCGGTGGCGTTGCGCGGCGCCACGTACGCCTCGGCGGAAGACATCAGCGCCGAGTCGGGAGGGGGTAGTGCCTTGCGGTCGACCTTGGCGTTGGAGGTGAGGGGCAGGGCGTCCAGGCGCACGAGGGCGGAGGGCACCATGTACTCGGGCAGCCGCTGCTTGAGGGCGGCACGCAACTCAGCCGTGTCGAGGGACTCGGGAGCGGCGACGTAGCCGACGAGGCGCTTGTCGCCGGGGACGTCCTCACGCACCAGGGCCACGGCCTGGGCCACGTCCGGGAAGGCGAGCAGCGCGGCTTCGACTTCGGCCAACTCGATGCGGTAGCCGCGCACCTTCACCTGCGCGTCTGCGCGACCGAGGAACTCCAGCACGCCGTCACCCCGCCAGCGGGCGAGGTCGCCGGTGCGGTAGAGGCGGGCGCCGGGCGTGCCGGAGAAGGAGTCTGGGACGAAGCGCTCTGCGGTGAGGGCGGGCTGGCCGACGTAGCCGCGGGCCACGCCGTCGCCGCCGATGAACAACTCCCCCACGACGCCAGCGGGCACCGGCTGCCCGGAGGTATCCAGCAGGTACACCTGCGTATTGCCGATGGGACGGCCGATGGGGACGGAGGAGCCGACGTGCTCCACCGAAGTCATGCGGTGGGTGGAGGCGAAGAGAGTGGTTTCGGTGGGGCCGTAGCAGGCCGTCACCGGGATGTGCAGCTCCTCCAAGACACGGCGCACGTGCGGTGCGCTGACGACGTCACCACCGGTGAGCAACTGCTTCACGCCACGAAGGGCGGGGAAGTTGTGGTCCACCACCTGGGTGAAGAGGCCGGCGGTGAGATGGAGCGTCGTGACGCCGTGCTTCACCAGCACCGACTCCAGCTCCTTCAAGTCGGAAGGAGAGTGGGGCGGGAAGACGACGAGGCGGGCACCATGGAGCAGCGGCCCCCACAGCTCCAGGGTGGAGGCGTCGAAGGAGACGGGCGCGATGAGGAGGAAGGTCTCATCCGGGCCGAGGTGCGCGTAGTCGTTGCCGAAGACGGTGCGCAGCACGGCGGCCTGGGGCGTGCCGACGCCCTTGGGGCGGCCGGTGGAGCCGGAGGTGAAGTCGATGTACGCCAGGCTCTGGGGCAGCGCGGCCGAAGGCGGTGCCGAAGTGGGCTGGGACTCCAGGGACACCTCTCCCAGCACGACGGCGGACAGGCCTTCCACCGGCAGCTTCGCCAGCAGCTCGCGCGAAGTCACAAGGACGCCGGGACGCGCGTCCTCCACCATGGCGGCGAGGCGCTCACGCGGGTAGCTCGGGTCCAGCGGGACGTAGGCGCCGCCGGCCTTGAGGATGGCGAGGAGGGAGACAATCAGCTCCAGCGAGCGCTCCAGGGCAATGGCCACGCGCGAGTCGGTGGACACGCCCAGGCCGCGCAGATGGTGCGCAAGCTGGTTGGCGCGCACGTCGAGCTGCCGGTAGGTGAGCTTGGAGTCACCGAACTCGACGGCGACCTTGTCGGCATGACGGGCGACCACCTGCGAGAAGACCTCGGGCAGGGTGGATTCGCGCGGGTACTCGGTGGCGGTGGCGTTCCACTCCACCAGCACCTGTTGACGCTCCATGGTGGACAGCAGGGAGAACGAGCCGAGAGATGCCTCGGGCCGGGCCACGAGCGCTTCCACCAGGCTCTGGAAGTGGCTCGCCATGCGCAGCGCGGTGGCGTGCTCGAACAGGTCGGTGTTGTAGCCCAGCACCCCCTGGTAGCCGCTCGCGGACTCCGCCAGGGTGAGCTGGAGCTCGAACTTGATGGAGGGGTTGTCGACTTCCAGCGGGCGCAGCGCCAGCCCCCTGCCCTGGGCCGACGCCGTGGGCGTGTTCCGCAAGGAGAAGATGACCTGGAAGAGCGGGCTGCGGCTCAGGTCACGCGTGGACTGGAGCTCCTCCACCAGTCGCTCGAAGGGGACGTCCTGATGGGCGTAGGCGCCCAGTGAGGACTCCTTCACCTGCCGCAGCAGATGGACGAAGGAAGCGGCGTCCTCCACCTGGGAGCGCAGTACCAGCGTGTTGACGAAGAAGCCGATAAGGCCTTCCAGCTCACCCCGGTTGCGTCCCGCGATGGGCGAGCCGACGGAGATGTCCCGCTGGCCGGAGTAGCGGGAGAGGAGCACCTGGAAGGCGGCGAGCAGGGCCATGAAGGGCGTGGCGCCCTCCTGCTGGCAGAGGGCCTTGAGCTGCTCGGAGGCGGCGAGCGAGAGCGAAACGGGCACGTCCGCGCCGTTGAACGTCTGGACGGGCGGGCGAGGCTTGTCGGTGGGCAGCTCCAGGGTGGAGGCGCCCGAGAGGTGCTGCTTCCAGTAGTTGAGTTGCTCCTCCAGCACCGCGCCCTGAAGCCACTGGCGCTGCCAGGCGGCGTAGTCGACGTACTGGATGGGCAGCGGCGGCAGCGGCGAGGGCCTGCCTTGCGAGAAGGCCTCGTAGAGGGCGGCGACTTCACGTACCAGCACGCCCATGGACCAGCCGTCCGAGACGACGTGGTGCATGTTGAGGGCGAGCACGTGCTCGGTGGGGCCCAGCTTCAGCAACCCCGCGCGCACCAGCGGACCGGTGGCGAGGTTGAAGGGGCGCAGGGCCTCCTCGCGCAGGCGTCGCTCCAGCTCGGCGCGAGCGGCCTGGGGCTCCAGGGCACTGAGGTCCACGAACTGCAGCGGCAGCTCACCGCGAGGAGCGATGAGCTGGAAGGGCTGGCCCTCCTGCTGGGTGAAGGAGGTGCGCAGGGCTTCGTGGCGGTGCACCAGCTCGTCGAAGCTACGCTGGAGAGCCGCCAGGTCGAGCAGGCCGTCCATGCGCACGAAGACGGGCATGTTGTAGGCGGGGCTGCCGGGCTGGAGCTGGTCGATGAGCCACAGCCGCTGCTGGGCGAAGGAGACGGGCAGAGCGCCCTCGCGCGCCAGGGCGACGAGGCCGGGGGCCTGGCTGGGAAGTCCCGCCATCCGGGCGGACTCGATGCGCGTGGCGAGTGCCTCCAGAGTCGGGGCTTCGAAGAGGGCGCGCAGGGGCAGCTCCACGCCGAAGGAGGCGCGGATGCGGGAGACGAGCTGCGTGGCCAGCAGGGAGTGGCCGCCCAGCTCGAAGAAGTTGTCGGTGGCACCCACGCGAGGCAGGCGGAGGACGTCGGCCCAGAGGGAGGCGAGCTGCTCTTCGACTGGGGAGCGAGGGGCGAGGTAGCTGTCCCGCGGCGCGGAGGCATCCGGAGCGGGGAGGGCCTTGCGGTCCACCTTGCCGTTGGGAGTGAGAGGGAGGGCCTCCAGGACGACGAAGGCGGAGGGCACCATGTACGCGGGCAGGCGCTGCTGGAGGAAGGAGCGCAGGAGCTCTGCCTCGGGGCGAGGGCCGGAAGCGGGAGTGACGTAGGCGACCAGGCGCTTGTCACCGGGCACGTCCTCGCGAGCGACGACGAGGGCTTCGTGGACGGAGGGGTGCTCGCGCAGGACGGAGGCGACTTCGGCGGGCTCGACGCGGAAGCCACGCACCTTCACCTGGAAGTCGGCGCGGCCGAGGAAGTCGACGCGGCCGTCGGCGAGCCAGCGCACGCGGTCTCCGGTGCGGTACATGCGGGCGCCGGGGAGGGGGGAGAAGGCGTCGGGGAGGTAGCGCTCGGCAGTCAACTCGGGCCGGTGCAGGTAGCCGCGAGTCACCTGGGCGCCGCCGACGTAGAGCTCTCCAGGCACGCCGAGGGGTACGGGCTGCAGGGCCTCGTCCAGGACGTACAGGCGCGTGTGGGCCAGGGGCCGGCCCAGCGGCGCCGAGGCCGGAGTCACGCCAGCCGCGGGCGCTTCCAGCCGACCGGCGAGGACGCCGACGGTCGTCTCGGTGGGGCCGTAGTGGTTGTGGATTTCGCACTCGGGCGCCAGCGAGCGCACCGTCTGGAGCAGAGCGGGTGTGGAGGACTCGCCGCCGAGCACCAGGCGCTTGCGAGGCAGCACGAGGTGGGGCTCCGCCGCCGTCAGCAGCGCGGCCAGGTGGGAGGGGACGATTTTGACGCAGTCGATGGGGTGACGCGCGAAGTACTCGACGACTGCGGAGGGACTGCCGACACGCTCCTGGGTGAGGACGTGGAGGAGGCCACCAGTGCACAGGGCGGGGAAGAGGACGGTGTTGCCCAGGTCCGCAGCGAAGGTGGAGACGAGGGCGAAGCTGGAGCAGTCAGCGAGGCCGAGTCTCTCGGTGACGGAGTGGACGTAGGTGAGCAGGTGGCCATGGGCGACGGCGACACCCTTGGGCCTGCCAGTGCTGCCGGAGGTGAAGAGGACGTAGGCGAGGTGTTCCGGGTGCGGCGCGCAGGAGGGCGCTTCGGTGCTCAGCCGCTCCAGCAGGGAGGCGTCCTCGTCCAGGCGCACCACGGCGACGGGCAGGGCGGAGAAGGAGGCGGCATGCCGCGCATGCGTCACCACCACGGGGGCGGCCACTTCCTGCACCAGCGACTGGAGGCGCAGCGCGGGCTGGGCCGAGTCCAGCGGGACGTAGGCGCCGCCGGCCTTCCAGACGGCGAGCAGTGCAACCACCATGTCCACGCCGCGCTCGAGGCAGAGTGCGACGCAGGAGTCGGCGCCGACGCCGAGTGAGCGCAGGTGCCAGGCGAGTTGGTTGGCGCGGGCATTGAGCTGCGCGTAGGTGAGGACGTCGCCCTCGCAAGCCACGGCGGGCCGAGAGGGGTGAAGCGCGGCCTGGGCCTCGAAGAGGGCGGGCACGGACAGGTGAGGCGCGGGCCCCGTCGCGGTGGCGTTGAAGGACTCGAGCAGCAGGGTGCGCTCGGCCGCGGACAGCAGCGGCAGCTCGCCCACGCGCGTTTCCGGTGCGGACACGGCGGCCTGCACCAGGGTGGAGAAGTGCTCCACCATGCGGGCGATGGTGCCCTGGTCGAAGAGGTCCGTGCGGTACCTGAGCGTGCCGGACAGTCCTTCCGGCGTTTCTCCGAGGGACAGCGTCAGGTCGAACTTGGTGGCCTGCGCGCCGGACTCGAAAGGCTCCAGGCGCAGAGGCGTGCGTCCGTTCTCCGCACTACCCTGCACCTCCAGGGTGGTCGTCGGAGCGTTCTGCAGGACGAGCATCACCTGGAAGAGGGGCGAGTGACTGAGGCTGCGCTCGGGGCGCAGCTCCTCGACGAGCTTCTCGAAGGGGACGTCCTGGTGCTCGTAAGCGCCGAGCGTGGTGGCGCGCACCTTCGCGAGCAGCTCTCGGAAGGTAACGCGTGCGTCCACCTGGGAGCGCAGCACCAGCGTGTTGACGAAGAAGCCGATGAGGCCTTCCGTCTCCCCGCGAGTGCGGCCGGCGATGGGTGAGCCGACGGAGATGTCGTCCTGGCCGGAGTAGCGGGCCAGCAGCACCTGCCAGAGGGCGAGCAGGGCCATGAAGGGCGTGGCCTCCTCGCGCTGACAGAGCGCCTTGAGTCCCTCGGAGGTGGAGCGCGACAGGGTCACCGGCACGTAGGCGCCGTTGAAGGTCTGGACTGGCGGGCGGGGTCTGTCGGTGGGCAGCTCCAGGGTTGCGACGCCGGCGAGGTGCTGCTTCCAGTAGCCGAGCTGCTCTTCCAGCACGGCGCCTTGCAGCCACTGGCGCTGCCAGGCGGCGTAGTCGGCGTATTGGATGGGCAGCGGCGGGAGCGGCGAAGGCCTGCCCTGGGAGAACGCCCCGTAGAGGGCGGCGACTTCGCGCACCAGCACGCCCATGGACCAGCCGTCCGAGACGATGTGGTGCATGTTCAGCGCGAACACGTGCTCGGTGGAGCCCAGCTTCAGCAACTGCGCGCGCACCAGCGGACCGGTGGCGAGGTTGAAGGGGCGGAGGAGCTCGGCGCGCAGCCGTCGCTCCAGCTCGGCGTGTGCGGCCTGGGGCTCCAGGCCGCTGAGGTCCACGATCTCCAGCGGCAACTCCCCGTGAGGAGCGATGAGCTGGAAGGGCTGCCCTTCCTGCTGGGTGAAGGTGGTGCGCAGGGCCTCGTGGCGGTGAGCCAGCTCCGCCAGGGCACGGCGCAGGGCGTCCGCGTCGAGCGTCCCCTTCATGCGGACGACGGAAGGAATGCTGTAGGTGGCGCTGCCTGGCTCGAGCTGGTCGATGAACCACAGGCGCTGCTGGGCGAAGGACAGCGGGAGCTCACCAGTGCGCGGCACGGGGATGAGCGGCGGCGCTGTCCTGTGGTGACGGGCTCCCGCGGTGCTGATGCGCTGGGCGAGGGCGGCGACGGTAGGCGCCTCGAAGAGGGCCCGTAGAGGGAGCTCGATGCCCAGAGTGGAGCGGATGCGGGAGATGAGCTGCGTGGCGAGCAGGGAGTGGCCGCCCAGCTCGAAGAAGTTGCCGGTGACGCTCACCTGGGGCACGCGCAGGACGGCCGCGAAGAGTTCCGCCAGCTTCTCCTCGGTGGGCGTGCGCGGGGCGACGAAGTCCTCGGCGGAGGTCAGCGCGGCGTCCGGCGGGGGAAGTGCCCTGCGGTCGACCTTGGCGTTGGCGGTGAGGGGCAGGGCGTCCAGGCGCACGAGGGCGGAGGGCACCATGTACTCGGGCAGCCGCTGCTTGAGGGCGGTGCGCAGCGCGGCGAGGTCGAGGGACTCGGGCGCGGCGATGTAGCCGACGAGGCGTTTGTCGCCGGGCACGTCCTCGCGCACCAGGGCCACGGCCTCGCGCACCAGGGGGAGTGCCCGGAGGGCGGTTTCGACTTCGCCCAGCTCGATGCGGAAGCCACGCAGCTTCACCTGGGCATCGGCGCGGCCGACGAAGTCCAGCGTGCCGTCACCCCGCCAGCGGACCAGGTCGCCGGTGCGGTAGAGGCGGGAGCCGGGCTCGCTGCCGAAGGCGTCAGGGATGAAGCGCTCGGCAGTGAGCGCGGGCTGGCCGACATAGCCTCGGGCCACGCCGTCGCCGCCGATGAACAGCTCGCCGGTGACGCCGACGGGAACGGGCTGGCCGTGAGCGTCCAGCACGTACAGCCGGGTGCCACTGATGGGGCGGCCGATGGGCACGGAGGTGCCCACCTGCTCGGCGCGAGTCACCGGGTAGGAGGTGGCGAAGACGGTGGTCTCGGTGGGGCCGTAGAAGGCGGTGACGGGGATGCGCAGGTCATCCACGGCGCGGCGCACGTGGGCGGGCGACACCACGTCGCCGCCTGTCATGACGTGCTTCACCGTGCTCAGCCCTGGAGGAGGGTTGTCCACCAGCTGGGTGAACAGGCCGATGGTGGCCCACAGCGTGGTGACGCCCGAGGACTGGATGACACGGCCCAGTTCCTCCAGGGACGCGGCCTGGGGAGGCATGACGACGAGTCGCGCACCGTGCAGCAGCGCGCCCCAGATTTCGAAGGTGGAGGCGTCGAAGTGGATGGGAGCGAACTGGAGGAGGACTTCCTCGGGCCCGAAGCGTGCGTAGTCGACGCCGAGGAGGGTGCGCAGCACGCCGCGGTGGGTGGAGCCCACGCCCTTGGGGCGGCCGGTGGAGCCGGAGGTGAAGTCCACATAGGCGAGCGAGTCGGGCAGGGCTACCGGCGACGGCGCATGCGTCGGCTCGGAAGCGAGGGCGGCGTCGTCCAACACGACGGTGGAGAGTCCGTCAGCAGGCAGCTTGGAGAGGAAGGCGCGCGTGGTGATGAGGGCCTGGGGAGCGGTGTCCTCCACCATGCCGGCCAGACGCTCACGCGGGTAGGACGGGTCCAGGGGGACGTAGGCGCCGCCGGCCTTGAGGATGGCGACGAGGGAGACGATGAGCTCCAGCGAGCGCTCCACGGCGAGCGCGACGCAGGTATCCACGCCGACTCCCAGGCGGCGCAGGTGGTGCGCGAGCTGATTGGAGCGCTCGTCGAGCTGGCGGTAGGTGAGGCGTGAGTCGCCGAACTCCACGGCGACATGGTCCGGGTAGCGGGCCACGGCCTGCGCGAAGACCTCGGGCAGCGTGGCCTCTCGTGGGAAGTCGGAGGACCTGGCGCTCCAGTCTCGCAGCACCTGCTGGCGCTCCATCTGCGACAGCATGGAGACGGAGGAGATGGGTTCTTCGGGCCGGACGACCAGGGACTCCACCAGCACCTGGAAGTGGCTCACCATGCGCAGCGCGGTGGTGGGCTCGAAGAGGTCGGTGTTGTAGCTCAGCGTGCCCCGGTAGCCCTCTGGGGACTCCGAGAGGTTGAGCTGCAGCTCGAACTTGGCGGTGGGGTCATCCACCTCCACTGCGCTCAGCGCCAGGCCCTGCTTGCTCAGCGTGGGCAAGGGTGCGTTCTGCAGGGCGAAGATGACCTGGAAGAGCGGACTGCGGCTCATGTCGCGCGTGGGCTGCAGTTCCTCCACCAGTCGCTCGAAAGGCACGTCCTGATGAGCGAAGGCGCCCAGCGAGGACTCCTTCACCTGTCGCAGCTGGTGGACGAAGGAGGCGGCGTCCTCCACCTGGGAGCGCAGCACCAGCGTGTTGACGAAGAAGCCGATGAGGCCTTCCAGTTCGCCGCGCTGACGGCCCGCGATGGGCGAGCCGACGGAGATGTCCCGCTGGCCGGAGTAGCGGGAGAGGAGCACCTGGACGGCGCCCAGCAGGACCATGAACGGCGTGGCGCCCTCTCTCTGACAGAGCGCCTTGAGCGCCTCGGACGCGGAGCGCGACAGGACCACCGGCAGGTGCGCACCGTTGAACGTCTGGACGGGCGGGCGAGGCTTGTCGGTGGGCAACTCCAGGGTCGAGGCGCCCGAGAGGTGCTGCTTCCAGTAGCCGAGCTGCGCCTCCAGCACCGTGCCCTGGAGCCACTGGCGCTGCCAGGCAGCGTAGTCGGCGTACTGGATGGGCAGCGGCGGGAGCGGCGAAGGTCGACCTTGCGAGAAGGCGTCGTAGAGGGCGGCGACTTCGCGCACCAGCACGCCCATGGACCAGCCGTCCGAGACGATGTGGTGCATGTTGAGGGCGAGCACGTGCTCGGCGTCGCCCAGCTTCAGCAACCCCGCACGGATCAGCGGACCGGTGGCGAGGTTGAAGGGGCGCAGTGCCTCCTCGCGCAGCCGTCGCTTCAGCTCGGCACGGGCGGCCTGGGGCTCCAGGCCGCTGAGGTCCATGAGCTCCAGCGGCAGCTCACCGTGAGGGGAGATGCGCTGGAAGGGCTGCCCTTCCTGCTGGGTGAAGGTGGTGCGCAGGGCCTCGTGGCGGTGAGCCAGCTCCGCCAGGGCGCGGCGCAGGGCGTCCGTGTCGAGTGTGCCCTCCAGGCGCACGAAGGTGGGCATGTTGTAGGAGGCGCTGCCCGGCTCGAGCTGGTCGATGAACCACAGGCGCTGCTGGGCGAAGGACAGCGGCAGCTGGTCCGCGCGCGGCACCGGGACGAGCGGAGGTGCCGCTCCCTGGGTAGAGGCCTCCGATGCGCTGATGCGCTGGGCGAGGGCGGCGACGGAGGACGCCTCGAAGAGGGCCCGAAGGGGGAGCTCGATGCCCAGAGTGGAGCGGATGCGGGAGATGAGCTGCGTGGCCAGCAGGGAGTGGCCGCCCAGCTCGAAGAAGTTGCCGGTGGCGCTGACCCTGGGCAGCCGGAGGACGGCGGCGAACAACTCCGCCAGCTTCTCCTCGGTGGGCGTGCGCGGGGCGACGAAGTCCTCGGTGGAGGTCAGCGCGGCGTCCGGCGGGGGAAGTGCCCTGCGGTCCACCTTGGCGTTGGCGGTGAGGGGCAGGGCATCCAGGCGCACGAGGGCGGAGGGCACCATGTACTCGGGCAGCCGCTGCTTGAGGGCGGTGCGCAGCGCGGCGAGGTCGAGGGACTCGGGCGCGGCGATGTAGCCGACGAGGCGTTTGTCGCCGGGCACGTCTTCACGCACCAGGGCCACGGCCTGGACCACCTCGGGGAAAGCAATCAGTGCGGCTTCGACTTCGGCCAGCTCGATGCGGTAGCCGCGCACCTTCACCTGGGCATCGGCGCGGCCGAGGAACTCCAGCACGCCGTCATTGCGCCAGCGAGCCAGGTCGCCCGTGCGGTAGAGGCGGGTGCCGGGGATGCCGGAGAAGGCGTCGGGGACGAAGCGCTCGGCGGTGAGCGCGGGCTGGCCGACATAGCCGCGGGCCACGCCGTCGCCGCCGATGAACAGCTCACCCACGACGCCCACGGGCACCGGCTGGCTGGAGGCATCCAGCAGATACACGCGCGTGTTCCCGATGGGCCGGCCAATGGGCACGGAGGTGCCCACCTGCTCCGCCGAGGTCATCCGATGGGTGGACGCGAAGAGGGTGCTCTCGGTGGGGCCGTAGCAGGCCGTCACCGGAATGAACATTCCTTCCACCACTCGCCGGACGTGGGGGGCACTCACCACGTCACCACCCGTGAGGAGCTGCTTCACGTTCCTCAGCGCGGCGAGGTTGTGGTCCACCACCTGGGTGAAGAGGCCGGCGGTGAGGTGGAGCGTCGTCACGCCGTGCTTCACCAGCACCGACTCCAGCTCCTTCAAGTCAGAAGGCGAGTGGGGCGGGAAGACGACGAGCCGCGCGCCATGGAGCAGCGGCCCCCACAGCTCCAGGGTGGAGGCATCGAAGGAGATGGGGGCGAGCAGGAGGAAGGTTTCGTCCGGGCCCAGGTGCGCGTAGTCGTTGCCGAAGACGGTGCGCAGCACGGCGGCCTGCGGAGTGCCGACGCCCTTGGGGCGGCCGGTGGAGCCGGAGGTGAAGTCGATGTACGCCAGGCTCTGGGGCAGCGCGGCCGAGGGCGGTGCCGACGTGGGCTGGGACTCCAGAGACACTTCTCCCAGCACGACGGTGGACAGGCCTTCCACCGGCAGCTTCGCGAGCAGCTCCCGCGAGGTGATGAGCACGGTGGGGCGAGCGTCCTCCACCATGGCGGCGAGGCGCTCACGCGGGTAGCTCGGGTCCAGCGGGACGTAGGCGCCACCGGCCTTGAGGATGGCGAGGAGGGAGACAATCAGCTCCAGCGAACGGTCCAGGGCAATGGCCACGCGCGAGTCGGTGGACACACCCAGGCCGCGCAGATGGTGCGCGAGCTGGTTGGCACGCGCATCGAGCTGCCGGTAGGTGAGCTTCTCCTCACCGAACTCGACGGCGACCTTGTCGGCATGACGGGCGACCACCTGCGAGAAGACCTCGGGCAGGGTGGAGGCGCGCGGGTACTCAGTGGTGGTGTCGTTCCACTCCACCAGCACCTGCCGCCGCTCGGCCTCGGACAGCATGGACACGGAGGCGAGGGGGGCCTCGGGCCGGGCCACGAGCGCTTCCACGAGCGTGCGGAAGTGCTCCGCCATCCGGCCGATGGTCGTCGGCTCGAACAGGTCGATGTTGTAGCCCAGCGAGCCCTGATAGCCCTCCGGGGAGTCCGTCAGGCCCAGCTCCAGGTCGAACTTGACGGCGCGGCCTTCCACCTCCAGCGGATGCAGGTTGAGCTCGGAGGCGCCCGGCTGCGCGGTGCCGCTGGCCTGCGCGTTCTGCAGGGCGAAGAGGACCTGGAAGAGCGGGGCGCGACTCCTGTCGCGCTCGGGGCGCAGCTCCTCCACCAGTCGCTCGAAGGGCACGTCCTGGTGGGCGTAGGCACCCAGGGCTGTCTCCCTCACCTGCTGGAGCAGGTGGCGGAAGGAAGCGTCGCCGCGCACCTGGGTACGCAGCACCAGCGTGTTGACGAAGAAGCCGATGAGGCCCTCCGTCTCCCCACGCTGACGGCCGGCGATGGGCGAGCCGACGCTGATGTCCTCCTGTCCCGAGTAGCGCGCGAGCAGGGCCTGCCATGCGGCCAGCAGCAGCATGAACGGGGTGACGCCCTCGCGCTGACAGAGTGCCTTGAGCGTCTGGGCCAGGGCTCGCGGCAGGTGGACGGGAAGCTGGTCGCCACGGAAGGACTGCACCGGTGGGCGGGGCTTGTCGGTGGACAGTTGCAGCGTCGCGGCGCCCGAGAGGTGGCGGCGCCAGTAGCCGAGCTGCGCTTCGAGCACCTCCACCTGGAGCCACTGGCGCTGCCAGACGGCGTAGTCGGCGTACTGCACGGGCAGCTCGGGCAGCGGTGAGGGCCGGCCGTGGCGGAAGGCGACGTAGAGCGCGGCCACCTCGCGCACCAGCACGCCCATGGACCAGCCGTCCGAGACGATGTGGTGCAGGTTGAGCACCAACACGTGCTCGGTCGGGGCCAGCCGCAGCAGCAGGGTGTGCAGCAGCGGGCCGGTGGTCAGGTCGAAGCGGTGGGCGCTTTCACGTGCCAGCAGTCGCTTCGCCTCATCGGATGCGGACGCACCGTGGGCACTCAGGTCCACCATGGGCAGCGGCAGCTCGAACGCCGGGGCGATGTGCTGGACGGGCTGGCCCTCGTGCTCGCGGAACGTGGTGCGAAGCGACTCGTGGCGGCGCACCAGCTCGGTGAGGGCGCGCTGGAGTGCGTCCACGTGGAGCGCGCCCTCCAGGCGCACGCCGATGGGAATGTTGTACGCGGGCGTGCCGGGTTCGAGCTGGTCGATGAACCACAGCCGCTGCTGCGCGAAGGAGAGAGGCAGTGGCCCCATGCGCGGCACGGGTACGAGCGGAGGCGGCTCGGGCAGCTCCGCGAGTCCGCGCGCGCGCAGGCCCCGGTGGACCTCGCGGGCGCGCTGGTGAAGCTCGCGCCAGGTGAGCGTCTGGCCATCATGCTCCGCGGCCACCGCGTCGGGCGTGAGACTCGCCTGCGCCTGGACGAGCCGGTGCAGGCTGGCGTCCGCAGCGGCGTCCGGCTGCTTCCAGGCGTGGAACAGCAACTGTCGCTCGTCTTCGGTGAGGAAGGACACCGTGGAGAGTGGGCGGTCCGGATTCGCCAGCGCCGACTCCAGCAGCGCTCTCAGGTGCCCCACCATCCGCGCCGCCGTCGCGGCGTTGAACAGGTCGGTGCTGTACTCGAGCTGCCCCTTCAGCCCCTCGCCCCGGTCGGTGAGGGCCAGGGTGAGGTCGAACTTCGCGGTGCGGTGCTCGGCCGTGAGCGGGCTCAGCTTCAGCCCCGCGCCCATCATCTCCGGCATGGGCGCGTTCTGGAACGCGAGCATGACCTGGAAGAGCGGGGGGCGTCCGGCCTCGCGCTCGGGGCGCAGGGCTTCCACCAGCTTCTCGAAGGGGACGTCCTGGTGGGCATACGCGCCGAGCATCATGTCGCGCACGCGGCCGAGCAGCGTGCGGAAGCTGGGGTCTCCGTCCAGCTTCGTGCGCAGCACCAGCGTGTTGACGAAGAAGCCGATGAGCCCCTCCAGCTCCGCGTGCGTGCGGCCGGCGATGGGCATGCCGACGCTGACGTCGTCCTGGCCGGAGTAGCGGGCCAGCAACGCCTGGAAGGCGGCGAGCACCACCATGGAGGGCGTGGCGCCCTCCTGGCGGCAGAGCGCGTCGAGCGCATCCGACAGCTCACGGGGGAAATGGAACGGGTGCCCGGCACCGCGAGTCGACTGCGTCGTGGGACGTGGCTTGTCGGTGGGCAGGGCCAGGGCCCTGGGGGCGCCCTGGAGTTGCTGGCGCCACCAGCCGAGCTGGGCATCCAGTGCCTCGTCACGCAGCCAGTCGCGCTGCCAGAGCGCGAAGTCGGCGTACTGCACCGGCAGTGGCTCCAGGCGCGCGGGCCGGCCCTCGGAGTGGGCCGTGTACAGCGTGGCCAGCTCCTGGACGAGCACGCCCATGGACCAGCCGTCCGCGATGACATGGTGCAGGGTGAGCAGCAGGACGTGCTGCTCCGCCGACAGACGCACCAGGAGCACGCGCCAGAGCGGGCCCGTCTCCAGGTTGAAGGGCTGGCCGGCCTCGTATTCGAGGGCGCGCTGGAGCGAGGCTTCGCGCTCGTCCTCGGGCAGGGCCTCCAGGTCCACGAAGCCCGCGGGCAGCACGGCCCCGGCGTCGATGACCTGCACGGGCTGGTGCTCGTGCTCGTGGAAGGTGGTGCGCAGGGACTCGTGACGCTGGAGGAGCTCCCGCAGGCTGGTGGCGAGCGCGGGCACGTCGAGCGCGCCTTCCAGGCGCACGGCGAAGGGGAGGTTGTAGGCGGCGCTCTCGGGGTCGAGCTTCGCGAAGAACCACAGGCGCTGCTGCGCGAAGGAGAGCGGCAGGGGCCCGCCGTCCTTCCGAGGACGGAGCAGGGGCTGGGAGGTGGAGGCCCGCGTGCCGGCCTGCGCCTCAATGCGTTCGGCCAGAGCCGCGATGGTGGGTGCGGCGAAGAAGTCGCGGAAGGACAGCTCCACGCCGAAGTGCTGACGGATGCGCGAGAGCACCTGGGTGGCCGTCAGCGAGTGGCCGCCCAGCTCGAAGAAGTTGTCCTCCGCGCCCACGGTGTCCAGGTGGAGGACGCGGGCCCAGAGCGTGGCCAGTTCGCGCTCGCAGTCGGTGCGGGGCGCGCGGGTGGGGACGCGGTCCTGGAAGGCCGAGGGGGCTGGCAGTGCCTTGCGGTCCACCTTGCCGTTGGCGGTGAGGGGGAGTGCCTCCAGCCGGGTGAGGACGGAGGGCACCATGTACTCGGGCAGTGCTTCCTTGAGGGCCGAGCGCAGGCCGCCCATGTCCAGGGACGCGGGCGCGACGACGTAGCCGACGAGGCGCTTGTCGCCGGGCGAGTCCTCGCGGGCCACGACGACGGCCTCGCGCACGTCGGGGAAGGCGAGCAGGGCGGCTTCGACTTCGGCCAGCTCGATGCGGTAGCCACGCACCTTCACCTGCGCGTCGGCGCGGCCGAGGAACTCCAACACGCCGTCCTGCCGCCAGCGGGCCAAATCTCCGGTGCGGTAGAGGCGGGCGCCGGGAGAGGAGGAGAAGGGGTTGGGGACGAAGCGCTCGGCGGTGAGAGCAGGCTGGCCGACATAGCCACGGGCGAGGCCGTCGCCGCCGATGAGAAGCTCACCGATGACGCCCGGAGCCACGGGCTGACCGGAGGCGTCGAGGACGTACACCTGGGTGTTGCCGATGGGCCGGCCGATGGGGACGGAGGTGCCGACGTGGGCGACGTCCGTCATGCGGTGGCAGGAGGTGAAGAGGGTGCCTTCGGTGGGGCCGTAGCAGGCCGTCACCGGAATGGACATTCCTTCCAGCACCCGGCGCACGTGGGGCGCGCTCACCACGTCGCCACCGGTGAGCAGCTGCTTCACGCCACGAAGGGCGGAGAAGTTGTGGTCCACCACCTGGGTGAAGAGGCCGGCGGTGAGGTGAAGGGTGGTGACGCCGTGCTTCTGCAGCACCGACTCCAGCTCGAGCAGGTCCGAGGGAGAGTGGGGCGGGAAGACGGCCAGCCGTGCGCCATGAAGCAGCGGGCCCCACAGCTCCAGGGTGGAGGCGTCGAAGGAGATGGGGGCGAGCAGGAGGAAGGTTTCGTCCGGGCCCAGGTGGGCGTAGTCGACGCCGAAGACGGTGCGCAGCACGGCGGACTGGAGGGTGCCGACGCCCTTGGGGCGGCCTGTGGAGCCGGAGGTGAAGTCGATGTACGCGAGGCTGTCGGGCAGGGCGGAGGAAGGCGGTGCGTGCGTGGGCAGGCCTGAGAGCGCCACGTCCTCCAACACGACGGTGGCGAGCCCGTGGGAAGGCAGCTTGGGCAGCAGGGCGCGCGTGGTGACGAGCACGCTGGGGGCGGAGTCCTCCAGCATGGCCGCGAGGCGCTCGCGCGGGTACGAGGAGTCCAGCGGCACGTAGGCACCACCGGCCTTGAGGATGGCGACCAGAGCCACCACCAGCTCCAGCGAGCGGTCCACGGCAAGGGCCACGCGCGAGTCGGTGGACACGCCCAGGCCGCGCAGGTGCCACGCGAGGGAGTTGGCGCGCTCATCCAACTGCCGGTAGGTGAGCTTCGAATCCCCGAACTCGACGGCGACCTTTTCGGGGAAGCGGGCGACCACCTGCGCGAAGACCTCGGGCAGGGTGGAACCGCGCGGGTACTCGGTGGAAGTCGCGTTCCACTCCACCAGCACCCGCTGCCGCTCCTCGGCGGACAGTACAGGGCTCCCGGTGGCGTCGCTGACCTGCGTCTCGGAACGCGGACGCGCCTGAGCACGCGCGGCGACTTCTTCCAGGGGAAGGACGGGCAGTGACAGCGCGAGGGCGTCGCGCTGCCGGGGCGCGGTGGGCGTGCTCCCTCCCGCGAGCGCGGCGTCAATCAGCAGGGCCACCCCTTCGAGGGTGGGGCCGACGAACAGCTCACGCAGGGGCAGTTCCACGCTGAAGTCAGCGCGGATGCGGCTGATGGCCTGGGTGGCCAGCAGCGAGTGGCCACCCAGCTCGAAGAAGCTGTCGGTGGCGCCCACGCGCTCGACGCCGAGGAGCTGGCACCACTGCTCCGCGAGGCGCTGCTCGGTAGGCGTGCGCGGTGCGACGTAGTCGCGGGCGTCGCTCGCGAAGTCCGGCGCGGGCAGGGCCTTGCGGTCCACCTTGCCGTTGGACGTGAGCGGCATCGCCGGCAGCACCACGATGGCCGACGGCACCATGTACTCGGGCAGCGTCTCCTTCAGGGCCGCGCGCAGCGTGGCACCGTCCACCTGGGCGCCCTCGTGCGCCACGGCGTAGCCCACGAGGCGCTTGCCCCCGGGGCCGTCCTCACGCGCCAGTACGACGGCCTCTCGCACCGCAGGCAGCTTCGCCAGCGCGGACTCCACCTCGCCCAGCTCGATGCGGAAGCCACGCACCTTGACCTGTGCGTCCGCGCGGCCGACGAACTCAAGCGAGCCGTCCTCACGCCAGCGCACCACGTCCCCCGTGCGGTACAGCCGGGCGCCGGGGACTCCGGAGAACGGGTCCGGGAGGAAACGCTCGGCGGTGAGGGCGGGGCGGCCCGCGTAGCCGCGCGCCACGCCCACGCCGCCTACGTACAGCTCGCCCTTCACGCCCACGGCGACCGGCTCACCGCGCGCGTCCAGCACGTACGTGCGCATGTTGCCGATGGGACGGCCGATGGAGGGCACGCGCCCGTCCGGCTCGCAGACGGTCAGCGTGACCACCACCGTGGCCTCCGTGGGACCGTAGCCGTTGTGGAACGTGCGGCCCGGTGCCCAACGGCCCACCACCTCGGCGGAGACGGCCTCACCGCCAGAGATGACGGTGCGCAGGGCGGGGTAGTCCTCGGCGGGCGTGGCCGCCAGCGTGGCCGGGGTGACGCTGATGACCGTGAGGGCCTCGTCGCGCATCAGCTTCTGCAGCGGCGCGCCCGGCATCAACTTCTCCATGGGCGCCAGCACCAGCGCGCCTCCGGAGCACAGCGTGGTGAAGACTTCCTCCACCGACAGGTCGAAGGAGAGGCTGGCGAACTGCAACACGCGGCTGCCCGGGCCAATCTCGTAGACGCCCTTCTCCTGGGTGACGAGGTTGGTGACGCCGCGGTGCTCGACGGCGGTGCCCTTGGGCGTGCCGGTGCTGCCGGAGGTGTAGAGCAGGTAGGCCAGGTGGTACGGGGCCACGCCCGTCACCGGCGCCTCGGTGCTCTCACGCGAGAGGGCGTCCTTCTCGGAGTCCAGGCAGAGGGCGTGGGCACGGTGCGCTTCGGGGAAGCGCTCCAGCAGCGGAGCCTGTGTCACCAGCACCACCGCGCCGCTGTCCTCCAGCATGAAGGCCAGGCGCTCGCGCGGCAGCAGCGGATCCACGGGCACCCACGCGCCGCCTGCCTTGAGGATGCCGAACAGGCCGACGACGATGTCCAGCGAGCGCTCCACGCTGAGCGCGACACGCACCTCGGGCCCGACGCCCCGGCGGCGCAGCGCGTGCGCGAGCTGGTTGGCCTTGGCGTCGAGCTGCGCGTAGGTGAGCTGCTGTCCCTCGAAGGAGGCGGCGAGCGCGTCGGGCGCGCGGCGCACCTGCTCCTCGAAGAGCGAGTGCAGACACACGTCCGGGAAGGGCGCGGGATTGGCGCTCCAGTGCCCGAGGATGCGCTGGCGCTCCTCGCTGGAGAGCATGGACACCGCGGACAGACGGCGGCCTGCATCGGCCATCAGGGCCTCCACCAGCGTGTGCAGGTGGCGCACCATGCGCTCCGCCGTGGAGGCGTCGAAGAGGTCGGCCCGGTAGTCCAGGTCGCCGACGAAACCCTCGCTCGTGCGCGTCAGCGCCAGGGTCAGGTCGAACTTGGCGGCGACGTCCTCCACCGGCAGGCTGCGCATCGCGAGCCCTGGCAGGGCCAGCTTCGCGGGCGGCATGTTCTGCAGGATGAACATCACCCGGAACAGCGGCGCCTGGTGCAGGTCGCGCATGGGCCGCAGCTGCTCGAAGGGCAGGTTCTGGTGCGCATACGCGCCCAGGGCCATGTCGCGCACGCGTCCCAGCAGCTCGCGCACGGTGGGGTCGCCGTCCAGGCGGGTGCGCATCACCAGGGTGTTGAGGAAGAAGCCGACGAGGCCTTCCAGCTCGGGCTGGTTGCGTCCGGCCACGGGCGAGCCGACGGAGATGTCGTCCTGCCCCGAGTAGCGCGACAGCAGCAGCTGGAAGGCGGAGAGCAGGAACATGAAGGGCGTGACACCTTCACGGTTGCAGAACGTCTCCACCGCGCGGGCCAGCTCGGGCGACAGCACCACGGGCGTGCGGATGCACTGAGGCTCGGTGTTGGAGTTGCGCGGCCTGTCGGTGGGCAGCTCCAGGTCCTGCGGCGCGCCGTCGAGCTGCTTCCGCCACCAGGAGAGCTGCTCCTCCAGTGCTTCGCCGTCCAGCCACTGGCGCTGCCACGCCGCGTAGTCCGCGTACTGCAACGGCAGCTCGGGCAGGGGCGAGGGGCGCCCGGCGGTGAAGGCCGGGTAGAGCGCGGTCAGCTCGCGCATGAGGACGCTGGCGGACCAACCATCGGCGACGATGTGGTGCATCGTCAGCAGCAGGAGGTGCTCGCGCTCGTCCAGCCTCAACAGGGAAGCGCGCAGCAGCGGGCCATTCTTCAGGTCGAACGGGAACAGGGCCTCGTCGGAGGCGCGGCGCCGCGCTTCCTCCTTGCGCTGCTCGGTCGGCAGGCCGCCCAGGTCGACGACGGGCAGCGTCAGCGGGGCGGGCGGCTGGATGACCTGCACGGCGCCGTCGGCCTCGGCTCGGAAGGTGGTGCGCAGGGCTTCGTGCCGGTGCAACAGGGCTTCCAGGCTGCGGCGCAGTGCCTCCACGTCCAGCGTGCCGGACAGCTCCAGCGCGACGGGGATGTTGAAGGCGGCGCTATCGGGCTCCAGCTGGTACAGGAACCACACGCGCTGCTGCGAGTACGACAGGGGCAGCTTCTGCTCGCGGGACACGCGCACCAGCGGTGGTGCCGCGGCAACCGCTCCGGCCCGGGTGGCCGTGTCGACACGGCGGGCAAGCGCTTCCACCGTGGGGCCTTCGAACACCTCTCGCAGGGCCAGGTTCACGTGGAACGCGGCGTTCAGCCGGGAGGCGAGCTGCGTGGCCAGCAGCGAGTGTCCCCCCAGGTTGAAGAAGCTGTCGGTGGCGCCCACGCGCGGCGTGCCCAGCAGCTCGGAGAAGAGCGCGGCGATGCGCTCCTCCAGCGGCGTCCTCGGCGCCACGTACTCCTGGCGCTGCAGGTCCGACGCGTCCGGCGCGGGCAGGGCCTTGCGGTCCACCTTGCCGTTGGGCGTCAGGGGCAGGGCCTTCAGCACCATGAAGGCCGAGGGCACCATGAACTCGGGCAGCCGTCCGGCGAGGAAGCTCCGGAGGACCTGGGCGTCCGGCGCGGGGCTCTCGTCCTCCGCGTCCGCAGACACGACGTAGGCAACGAGCCTGGGGCCGACGGCTCCGTCGTCTCGCACCACGGCCACCGCGTCCTCGACGGACGGGTGGGCACGCAGGGCGGCTTCGATTTCACCCAGCTCGATGCGGAAGCCGCGCAGCTTCACCTGGAAGTCGGTGCGGCCCAGGTAGTCCAGCGTACCGTCGGGCATCCAGCGCACGAGGTCGCCCGTGCGGTACAGCCGCTCCCCGGGCACGCCACTGAAGGCGTCGGGGATGAAGCGCTCGGCGGTGAGCTCCGGGCGGCGCAAGTAGCCGCGCGCCAGGCCCACGCCGCCGATGAACAACTCTCCTGGCACGCCGGTGGGCACCGGGCGCAGGTGCGCGTCGAGGACGTAGAGGCGCATGTTGGCCAGGGGCCCGCCGATGGAGGGCTTCTGGCCGTCGGGCGCGCAGACGTCCATGGAGGCGCAGACGGTGGCCTCGGTGGGGCCGTAGGCATTGATGAAGCGGCGGCCCGGGGCCCACTTCGCCACCAGCTCGGCGGAGCAGGCCTCGCCCGCGGAGACGAGGGTGCGCAGGCTCTCCAGTCCCTCGGGCTCCATGACGGAGAGCGCGGTGGGAGGCAGCGTGGCGACGTTGATTCGACGGGTGCGCAGCATCTCCGCCAGCGCGGGGCCGGGCATGCGCTCCTCGCTCGTCGGCAGGCACAGCGTGGAGCCCGACAGCAGCGCGGTGAAGACCTCCCAGACGGTGGCATCAAAGCTGGGCGAGGCGAACTGGAGCACGCGCGTGCCCGGTCCCAGGCCCTGGGGCGCCACCTGGCTCCGCACCAGGTTGGGCACGCCCCGGTGGGTCACCGTGACGCCCTTGGGCCGGCCGGTGGAGCCGGAGGTGTAGATGACGTAGGCGAGGTGCTCGGCCAGCACGCCTGACACGGGAGGCGTGCGGGGCTGCCGCTCGAGCTGGTGCGCGTCCGCGTCCAGCAGGACGAACTGCCCGCCGCGGGAGCGCAGCGCGTCCGCGAACTGCTCCAGGGTGATGATGACCGGAACCGCCGAGTCGGTGAGCATGTAGCCCAGGCGGTCGGCGGGGTAGCTGGGGTCCAGCGGGACGAAGGCGCCGCCAGCCTTGAGGACGCCGAGCATGGAGACGACGAGGTCGACGGAGCGCTCCAGGTGGAGCGCGACGAGGGTGTCCAGGCCCACGCCCAGCGAGCGCAGGTGCCAGGCGAGCTGGTTCGCCCTCGCGTCGAGCTGCGCGTAGGTGAGGCGCTGGTTCTCGAACTCCAGCGCCGTGGCGTCGGGGGTGAGCGTGGCCTGCCGTTCGAAGAGCTGGTGGATGCACACGTCACTAGGGGCGTCCGTCGCGGTGGCGTTCCACTCCACCAGCACGCGCTGGCGCTCGGCGGCGTCCATCAAGGGCAGCTCGGACAGGCGCGCTTCTGGACGCGCGGCGATGCCCTCCAGCAGCGTCTGGAAGTGCGCCAGCACCCGCCGCACCGTCGCCTCCACGAAGAGGTCGGTGCGGTACAGCATGACGAGGCGCAGGCCTTGCGGCAGCTCGGCGGCGAAGAACGACAGGTCCGCCTGGCTGGTGCCGCTGTCCACCGGCTGCGCGTCCAGCACCATGCCGGGCACGTGCAGCGGCGGCAGGGGCGCGTTCTGCAGCGTGAAGCTGACCTGGAACAGCGGCGCGGTGCTCAGGCTGCGCTCGGGCTGGAGCGCCTCCACCAGCTTCTCGAAGGGCACATCCTGGTGCGCGAAGGCGCCCAGCGACATCTCATGCACCCGCGTCATCAGCTCCAGGAAGGTCGGGTCTCCTGAGAGGTCCGTGCGCAGGGCGAGCGTGTTGACGAACAGGCCGATGAGGCCTTCCAGCTCGGAGCGGTTGCGGCCGGCCACGGGCGTGCCGACGACGACGTCGTCCTGGCCGCTGTAGCGCGACAGGAGCACCTGGTACGCGGCGAGCAACAGCGGGAAGAGGGTACGGCCCTCGCGCCGGGCCAGGTCCTTGAGGGACTGGAGCAGCGCGGGAGGCAGCATCACCGTGAGACGGGCTCCACGCGTGCTCGCGATGGAGGGCCGCGGCTTGTCGGTGGGCAGCTCCAGCACGGCATTCGGATTCAGCTGCTTGCGCCAGTACGCGAGCTGCGTGTCCAGCGTCTCGCCCTTGAGCCAGTCGCGCTGCCACGTCGCGAACTCTGCGTACTGCATGCGCAGCGGTGGCAGCGGGGACGGCTGACCCGAGGCGAGCGCGGGGTAGAGCGCGCCCAGCTCACGCACCAGCACACCCAGGGACCAGCCGTCGGAGACGATGTGGTGCACGTCGACGAGCAGCAGGTGCTCGCTGGCGTCCCAGTGGTAGAGCACCGTGCGCAGCAGCGGGCCCTTCTCCACGTCGAAGGGCTGCTGCGCCTGGAGGTGCAGGCGGCGCCACGCCTCGGCCTCACGCTCGGAGGGAGCGCCGTCCCTCACGTCGATGACGGGCAGGGCGACGTCGAGCGAGGGGGCGATGTGCTGCAACACGCGACCGTCCTGCTCGACGAAGGTGGTGCGAAGCGCCTCGTGGCGCTGCACCAACTCCTGGAGTGCGCGGCGGAGGGCGTCGACGTTCAGCTCGCCGGACAGGCGCACGGCGATGGGGACGTTGAAGGCGGCGCTGCCCGGGTTGAGCCGCTCCTGGAACCACATCCGCTCTTGCGCGAAGGACACGGGCGCACGACGGGACTGACGGTTCTTCTCGCGCAGCAGCTCCGCGAGCCGCGCGCGCTTCTGTTCAGGGGTCAGCGACATAGGGTTATGCGTATTCCAGTGAGTCGCGCGTGCTGCCGGCCTCGGGGCGTCTGCTCCACTGCAAGCGACACCAGCCAGGCCGGGTTGAACGCGAAACCACGAGAATCTCCAGCGGGAGGACAGTGGGATGAAACAAGTCCGCGAGAGCGAGAATAGCCCCGGAGGCGAGCCATTCTCCAATCCCGTTGGCCGGGTTCAGAAGGGCGGAGCTGACGCACTCGCGCCCTTTTCCAGGCAATTCACGTTGGTCCTGTTGCTAGCCCAGCAAGCGATCAGGCGGCATCGCGTTCCAGGGCCCGCAGCAGCTCCGCGAGCCGTTCCGCCGAGGCGGAAAGGTGGGGCGGCTGGAGCATCGTGAAGTGGTCTCCCGGCACGGGCAGCGTCCGGGGCTCCTGGGTCAGCCACGCTGTCCACCCCGTGGTGACCGGGGGTGTGAGTCCCTCGGTGGCCAGGAGGAGCACGGCGGAGCCGGTGAGCCGCCCCGGGACGTGGTGCCGCTGGGCCGCGTAGAGCCGCTGGAAGACGTGGAAGAGGCGCTCCGTCTCATCCAGGTCCAGGTCGGGCGCACCCGTGGGCAGTCGCCGGACCTGCTCCAGCAGCCACGCCAGGCGCTCCCGGCCCTCCAGCTGCCGCAGCTTCTCCACGTCCAGCGTGAGGGCGCGCCAGGGCAGGTTGAGGAGCTGGCCGAAGGTGGCGAGCTCTTCGAGGACGTCCGGCTCGGTCGCGGGCCGGGCGCTGGGGGCGGGCGTGTCGAGCATCACCAGCAGCTCCACCACCTCGCCCTGCGACTGGAGCTGGCGGGCCAGTTCGTGGGCGACGAGCCCGCCGAAGGACCAGCCCCCCAGCAGGTAGGGGCCGCGAGGCTGCACCGCGCGGAGCTGGGGGAGGTAATGCGCGGCCAGGGCCTCGACGGAGGAGGGAGGCAGCGCCCCGCCGTCCAGTCCGGGCGCACGGAAGGCGTAGAGGGGCCGGTCCGTGGGGAGGAGCCGCGCGAGGTCGGCGTAGGCATCCACGCCGCCGCCACCGCCGTGCACGAGGAACAGCGGGCGGCGCCCGTCCTGTCCTTGCTTGAGGCGCACCAGGTTGGAGGCGGGTGTCGCCTCCTCCCGCTGCGCGTCCAGGACGGCGGCCAGGGCCGCGACGGTGGGGTGCTGGAAGAGGGTGGCCAGCGACACGCGTGTCCGCACCGTCTTCTGGAGGCGGGACACCATGCGCGCCGCCAGGAGGGAGTGGCCACCGAGGTCGAAGAAGTTGTCCTCGGCGCCCACGCGCGGCAGGCCGAGCACGTCCGCCCAGAGCGCGGCGAGCTGTTCCTCGGCGGGCGTGCGCGGGGCGACGTACTGGCCAGCGCCGGTGGAGGACGCGTCCGGCGCGGGCAGGGCCTTGCGGTCCACCTTGCCGTTGGGCGTGAGGGGCAGGGCGTCCAGCCGCACCAGCGCGGAGGGCACCATGTACTCGGGCAGCCGCTGCTTGAGGAAGTCGCGCAGGGCGGCGAGGTCGAGGGAGTCGGCGGCGGCGACGTAGCCGACGAGGCGCTTGTCTCCGGGCCGGTCCTCGCGGGCGAGGACGACGGCCTCGTGGACTTCGGGGTGGCTGGCGAGGACGGCGCGCACCTCACCCAGCTCGATGCGGAAGCCGCGCAGCTTCACCTGCGCATCCGCGCGGCCGATGAAGTCGAGCGTGCCGTCCTCCAGCCAGCGCACCAGGTCTCCGGTGCGGTAGAGCCGCGCGCCCGGGACGCTGCTGAAGGCGTCGGGAATGAAGCGCTCCGCGGTGAGCGCGGGCTGGCCGATGTAGCCGCGGGCCAGTCCGTCTCCGCCCACGAACAGCTCCCCGACGATGCCCTCGGGCACGGGCCGACCCTGGGCGTCGAGCACGTACAGCCGCGTGCCGCCGATGGGCCGGCCGATGGGGACGGAAGCGTCCGCCTGGGCCGGGTCCGTCATGCGGAAGCAGGCGGCGAAGACGGTGGTCTCCGTGGGGCCGTAGCCGTTGGTGACGGGGATGCCCAGCTCCTCGAGCACGCGGCGCGCGTGAGGCGCGGGCACGACGTCGCCACCGGCGAGCAGCTGCTTCACCGGGCGCAGCACGTCCAGGTTGCCTTCCACCACCTGCGCGAAGAGGCCGGCCGTCAACCACAGCGTGGTGACACGCGCCTCACGGAGCACCTGGCCCAGCTCTTCCAGAGAAGGAGTCTGGGGCGGCATGACGACGAGGCGGGCGCCGTGCAGCAGCGCGCCCCAGATTTCGAGCGTGGAGGCATCGAAGGAGATGGGGGCCAGTTGCAGCAGCGTTTCGTCGGGTCCGAAGTGGGCGAAGTCGACGCCCAGCAGGGTGCGCAGGACGTTTCGGTGGGTGGTGCCCACGCCCTTGGGCCTGCCGGTGGAGCCGGAGGTGAAGTCCACGTAGGCCAGCGAGTCGGGCAGGGCGGCGGGTGACAGCGCCTGAGTCGGCTCGGAAGCGAGGGCGGCGTCCTCCAGCACGACGGTGGAGAGGCCCTCCACCGGGAGGCGGGGCGACAGCGCTCGGGTGGTGACGAGGGCCTGGGGACGGGTGTCCTCGAGCATGCCGGCCAGTCGCTCGCGCGGGTAGGACGGGTCCAGGGGGACGTAGGCGCCGCCGGCCTTGAGGATGGCTACCAGCGAAACGATGAGCTCCAGCGAGCGCTCGACGGCGAGGGCGACGCGGGAGTCGGCCCCCACGCCGAGGCGGCGCAGGTGATGTGCGAGCGGGTTGGAACGCTCGTCGAGTTGCCGGTAGGTGAGGCGAGAGTCGCCGAACTCCACGGCGATGTGGTCCGGGAAGCGGGCCACCACCCCGGCGAAGACGTCAGGCAGTGTGGACTCACGCGGGTAGTCGGAGGCGGTGGTGCTCCACTCCCGCAGCAGCTTGCGCTGTTCCGTCCCGCTCATCAGTGGCAGCGCCGCGAGGTTCTGCCGCGGGCGGGTGGTGATGGCTCCCAGCAGCGTGCGGAAGTGCTCGACGAGGCGCGCCGCGGTGGCGGCGTTGAACAGGTCGGTGTTGTACTCCAGCACTCCGGCCAGCCCCTGGGCGGTGTTCGTCAGCGCCAGCGTCAGCTCGAACTTGGCGGTGCTGTTCTCCGCTTCCAGCGTGGCGAGCCTCAGGCCGGGCAGGCGCAGCTCGGAGTCGGGCAGGTTCTGCAGGACGAACATCACCTGGAAGAGCGGCGGGCGGCTCAGGTTCCGCTCCGGCTGGAGCACCTCCACCAGCTTCTCGAACGGCACCTCCTGGTGGGCATAGGCGCCCAGTGTCGTCTCGCGCACGCGCTCCAGCAGGGACAGGAAGGTGTCCTCTCCGGAGAACCGGGTGCGCAGGGCGAGCGTGTTGACGAAGAAGCCGATGAGCCCTTCCGTCTCCGCGCGGTTGCGACCGGCGATGGGCGAGCCCACGACGATGTCGTCCTGTCCCGAGTAGCGGGAGAGCAGCGTCTGCCAGGCGGCGAGCAGCACCATGAAGAGGGTGGCGTTGTTTTGGCGGCCGAGCGCTTCGAGCTGCCCCGACAGCTCGGGCGACAGGGTGAAGGCGTGCGCCGCGCCGTGGAACGTCTGCACGGCGGGATGCGGCCGGTCGGTGGGCAGCTCGAGGGCATGCGGCGCCCCGCCGAGCTGCTGCTTCCAGTAGCCGAGCCACGCCTCGAGCACGTCTCCCCGCAGCCAGTCGCGCTGCCACACCGTGTAGTCGGCGTACTGGACGGGGAGGGGCGCGAGGCGGGGCGGCTCTCCGGACGCGGACGCCTGGTACAGCGCGGCCAGCTCGCGGATGAGCACGTTCATGGACCAGCCGTCCGAGATGATGTGGTGCATCGTCAGGAGCAGCACGTGCTCGTCGGACGCCAGCCGCGCCAGGGTGAAGCGGAAGAGGGGCCCCCGGACGAGGTCGAACGGCTCTCCCGCCTCGGAGATGGCCAGTCGCCGGGCGCCGGCCTCACGGGCCTCGGTGGGCAGGGTGCTCAGGTCCACCACCGGCAGCGCCGTCGCCGAGGCGGGGTGGATGCGCTGCTCGGCCTCGCCGTCGCGCGAGGCGAAGGTGGTGCGCAGCGACTCGTGGCGCTCGATGAGCGCATTCAGGGCCTGCTCCAGGGCGGGCACGTCCAGCTTGCCGGACAAACGCACGGCGGTGGGCAGGTTGTAGGCGGCGCTGCCGGGCTCCAGCTGGTCGATGAACCACAGGCGCTGCTGGGCGAAGGAGAGCGGGAGGGCCTGGGTGCGCGGCGCGGGCCGCAGGGGCGGCGCCTGGTGCTCCGGCGTGCTGGCCTGCTGGAGCGAGGCAATCCGCTGCGCGAGGCCGGAGAGGGTGGGGGCCTCGAACACGGTGCGCAGCGGCAGCTCGATGCGGAAGGTGGCGCGGATGCGCGAGACGAGCTGCGTGGCCAGCAGCGAGTGGCCTCCCAGGGAGAAGAAGCTGTCGTTCACTCCCACGCGCTCCACCTTCAGCAGCGCGGCCATGAGGTCCGCCAACGCCTTCTCGGTGGGCGTGCGCGGAGGCAGGAAGGCCTCCGCGGTGGCGCCCGACTCCGGGACGGGCAGGGCCTTGCGGTCCAGCTTGCCGTTGGGCGTGAGGGGTAGTGTCTCCAGGGTGACGAAGGCGGAGGGCACCATGTACTCGGGCAGGTGCTTCTGGAGGGCGGCGCGCAATGCGCCCGCGTCCAGCACCTGGCCCGAAGCGGCGGGGACGACGTAGCCGACGAGGCGCTGGTTGCCGGGCACGTCCTCGCGCACCAGCACGGTGGCGTCGCGCACCCCGGGGTGCTGCTTGAGGGCTGCCTCGATTTCGCCCAGCTCGATGCGCTGGCCGCGCAGCTTCACCTGGAAGTCGATGCGGCCCAGGTAGTCGAGCGTGCCATCCCCCCTCCACCGCACCTTGTCTCCGGTGCGGTACAGGCGCGCACCGGGCTCGGTACCGAAGGCGTCGGGGATGAAGCGCTCGGCGGTGAGGTGCGGGCGGTTCAGGTAGCCGCGCGCCAGGCCTTCTCCGCCCACGTACAGCTCACCGGGCACGCCCGTGGGGACGGGCCGCAGGTGCTCGTCCAGCACGTAGGCCCGGGTGTTCGCGATGGGCCGGCCGATGGGGACCACCAGCCCGGAAGGCTCGCCATCCAACCGCCAGACGGCGGCGTCGATGGTGGACTCGGTGGGGCCGTAGCTGTTGGTCAGGTGCACCTGGGGCAGGGCCTCGCGCACGCGTGGCGGCAGCTCCGGCGGAAGCGCCTCTCCTCCGACGAGGATGTGGCGCAGCCGGGTGGCGGCGCGCAGGCCGGGCTCGTCCAGCAGCACGCGCAGGAGCGAAGGCACCAGCTGGAGCACGGTGATGCCATGACGCACGAGGCAGTCGAGCAGGATGCCCGGGTCGCGCTGCGCGTCCGGCGGCGCCAGCACGAGCGGGGTTCCGGTGAGAATGGAGGAGAAGAGCTCCGCGACGGAGGTGTCGAAGCTCAGGGACGCGAGCTGGAGGGCCCGGTCGGCCGGGCCCAGGTCGAACGTGGTGTGCATCCACCGGGCGTGGTTGGCGAGCGAGCGGTGGGAGATGACGACGCCCTTGGGCGTGCCGGTGCTGCCCGACGTGTAGATGACGTAGGCGGCGCTCTCCGGCGGCACCGGGACGCTCACCGGGGTGGCTCCGGCGCGCGAGATGGCGTCCCAGTCCTCGTCGAGGCACACCACGGCGGGCCCCTGGGGCAGCAGGCCGCGCAGGTGCTGCTGGGTGAGCAGCACCGGGGCCGCGGTGTCCTGGAGCATGAAGGCCAGTCGCTCGCGCGGGTAGAGCGGGTCCAGCGGCACGTAGGCGCCGCCGGCCTTGAGCACCCCGAGCACCGCGACCAGCACGTCCAGCGAGCGCTCCATGCACAGCGCCACGAGGGTGTTCGGGCGCACGCCGAGCTGGCGCAGGTGCGCGGCCAGCACGCCGGAGCGCGCGTCGAGCTCCGCATACGTGAGCGAGCCCGCGTCGGAGAGGACGGCGAGCGCGTCCGGCATGCGCGCGGCCTGGGCGGAGAAGAGGTGGTGGACGCAGGCGTCGGACGGGAAGTCCGCGGCGGTGGCATTCCACTCCACCAGCACCCGGCGCTGCTCGGCCTCGTCCATCAGTGGCAGCGACGAGACGGGCAGCTCCGGATGGTCCACGACCGCGCGGAGCAGGGTGCGCAGGTGCTCCGCCATGCGCAGGGCGGTGCCCTCCTCGAAGAGGTCCGAGTTGTAGAGCAGTGTGCCCTGGAAACCGTCCGGCGCCTCTCCCAGCCCCAGCTCGAGCTCGAACTTCGCCGTGACGCCGTCCACCTCCTGTGGGCGCAGCACCAAGCCCGAGACGCGCGCCGTGGACGTGGGCGCGTTCTGCAGGACGAAGAGCACCTGGAACAGGGGGCTGCGGCTCATGTCCCGCGTGGGCTGCAGCTCTTCCACCAGCCGCTCGAAGGGCACGTCCTGGTGCTCATAGGCGCCCAGGGCCGTCTCCTTCACCTGCCGCAGCAGCTGGAGGAACGGCGCGCGTGCGTCGATTCGGGCTCGCAGGGCCAGGGTGTTGACGAAGAAGCCGATGAGGCCTTCGAGCTCACCGCGCTGGCGGCCGGCGATGGGCGAGCCGACGGTGATGTCGTCCTGCCCGGAGTAGCGCGACAGCAGCACCTGGAAGGCGGCCAGCAGCACCATGAAGGGCGTGACGCCTTCCTGCTGGCTCAACGCCTTGAGCCGGTTGGAGATGGCCGCCGGGATGAAGACCGGCACCTGTGCGCCGCGGACGGTCTGCACCGCCGGGCGCGGCTTGTCCGTGGGCAGCTCCAGCGCACGGGGCGCACCCACGAGCTTCTGACGCCACCACGCGAGGTTCTCCTTCAGGACGTCACCCTGCATCCACTTGCGCTGCCAGACGGCGTAGTCCGCGTACTGGAGCGGCAGGGGCGGCAATGGCGAGGGACGGCCGTGCAGGAACGCCTCGTAGAGGGCGGCGACCTCGCGCACCAGCACCCCGTTGGACCAGCCGTCCGAGACGATGTGGTGGAGGATGAGCGACAGCACATGCTCGGTGGGGCCCAGTTTCCACAGTCCGGCGCGGATGAGCGGGCCGGTGGCGAGGTTGAAGGGGCGCAGCGCGTCCTCGAGCAGTTGCGTGTCCAGCGCTTCGCGGGCGGCTTCGGGCGTCAGGCCGCTCAGGTCCACCACGTTCAGCGGCAGCTCGGCATATGGGAGGATGAACTGGAGCGGCTGGCCTTCCTGCTGGATGAAGAGGGTGCGCAGCGCTTCATGGCGCTGCACCAGCTCGGTGAGCACCCGCTGGAGCGCGGCCACGTCCAGCGTCCCTTCCAGCCGCACGAAGGCGGGCATGTTGTAGTTGGCGCTGCCGGGCTCCAGCTGGTCGATGAACCACAGCCGCTGCTGTGAGAAGGACAGGGGCATCGGGCCCGTGCGCGGCACGGGGACGAGGTCGGGAACCTCGGACCGCTTTGCCTGCTGGATGGCCTCGATGCGCCGTGCCAGCCCCGCGGGCGTGGGCTCCTCGAAGAGGGCACGCAGGGGCAGCTCCACGGAGAAGGTGGCGCGGATGCGGGAGGCAAGCTGGGTGGCGAGCAGCGAGTGCCCCCCGAGGGCGAAGAAGCTGTCGTCCGCGCCCACGCGCTCGACGCGCAGGAACTGGCTCATGAGCCCCGCAATCAGCTGCTCGGCCGGAGTGCGCGGAGCGACCCAGGGCGTGACCACGCCGACGCGGGCGTCCGGAGCAGGCAGGGCCTTGCGGTCCACCTTGCCGCTGGGATTCAGCGGCAGGGCGGGCAGCACCACCATGGCGGTGGGCACCATGAACTCGGGCAGCGTCTCGAGCAGCGCGGTGCGCAGCGCGGCCGTGTCCACCCTGGTGCCCTCACGGGCCACGACGTAGGCCACCAGGCGCTTGTCACCGGGTCGGTCCTCGCGTGCCACCACCACCGTGTCGTGCACCTGAGGCTGCTGGCGCAGGGCGGACTCGATTTCGCCCAGCTCGATGCGCAGGCCGCGCACCTTCACCTGGAAGTCGGCGCGGCCCAGGTACTCCACCGTGCCGTCCAGCCTCCAGCGGGCCACGTCGCCGGTGCGGTACATGCGCGCGCCCGGGGTGGTGCTGAAAGGGTTGGGGGTGAAGCGCTCGGCCGTCAGCTCCGGCCTGCGCCAGTAGCCGCGGCCCACCTGGATGCCGGCGATGAAGAGCTCTCCGGCGACGCCCACGGGGACCGGCTGGCCTGAGGCGTCGAGGATGAGGATTTGCGTGTTGGCGACGGGGCGGCCGATGGGCACGCCTCGGGCCAGCTCGTCGCGGGGGCAGGCGAAGTAGGTGACGTCGACGGCGGCCTCGGTGGGGCCGTAGAGGTTGTGCACCTCGGTGGCGGGCAGGCGCTGGTGGGCGCGGCGCACCAGCTCGGCGGGCAGGGCTTCGCCGCTGCAGATGAGGCGGCGCAGGTGGGTGAGGCCCTCCAGGCCGGGCTCCTCGACGAAGGCCTGGAGCATGGAGGGGACGAAGTGCACGGTGGTGACGCGCTCGTCGGCCATGAGCTTCGCGAGGTAGGCGGGGTCCTGGTGGCCGCCGGGCCTGGCGAAGACGAGGCGGGCGCCCGTCATGAGAGGCCAGAAGAACTCCCAGACGGAAACGTCGAAGGAGAAGGGCGTCTTCTGCAGCACCGTGTCGGCGGAGGTGAGGCCGTACTCCTGCTGCATCCAGAGGAGGCGGTTGACGATGCCGGTGTGGGCATTGGTGGCGCCCTTGGGGCGGCCGGTGGAGCCGGAGGTGAAGATGACGTAGGCGAGCGCGTCGGGGCTGGAGGTAGCTGCCGGAATCTCCGAAGCCGGGGGCAGCGAGGAGGCCCAGTCCTCATCGAGGCAGACGGTGCGCGAGGAGTGCGGAGGCAGCACGTCGACGAAGCGCCGGTGGGTGAGGAGCACCGGAGCGGCGGCGTCCTCCAGCATTCCGGCAAGGCGCTCACGAGGGTAGGCCGGGTCGAGCGGGATGTAGGCGGCGCCGGACTTCAGGATGGCCAGCAGCGCCACCATCATGTCGAGCGAGCGCTCCAGGCAGACGCCGACGAGCATCTCCGGGCCGACGCCGAGGAGGCGCAGGTAGGAGGCGAGGGTGTCGGCGCGGGCATCGAGCTGAGCGTAGGAGAGGGCCCGGTCCTCGAAGCGCACGGCCTCTGCGTCGGGCGTGCGGCGCACCTGGGCTTCGATGAGGGAGTGCAGGCAGACGTCGCGCGGGTAGGCCTCGGGCCTGCCCTGGAAGTCGACGAGCAGCTGGCGGCGCTCCTCGGCACTGAGCAGGGAGAGTGAGGCGACGGGCTGCTCGGGCCGGGACAGCAGGCCCTCCAGCAGCACCAGGAAGTGCTCCACCATGCGCGTGACGGTGGATGGCTCGAACAGGTCCGTGTTGTAGACGAGTACGCCGGACAGCCCCTCGGAAGTCTGGGCCAGGTCCAGGCTCAGGTCGAACTTCGCCGAGTCGAAGTCCATGTTCACCGCGCGCAGCTCCAGCGGCTCGGAGCCTCCCGGTCCCGCGGGAATCTCCACGGGTGCGTCCGGCGTGTTCTGCAGGCCGAACATCACCTGGAACAGCGGCGAGTGACTCATGTTCCGCTGCGGCTGCAGCTCCTCCACCAGCTTCTCGAAGGGGATGTCCTGGTACTCGTAGGCGCCCAGGGTGGTGGCGCGCACCTGGGCGAGCAGCTCGCGGAAGGTGGCCTGGGGCCGGATGCGCGTGCGCAGCACCAGCGTGTTGACGAAGAAGCCGATGAGGCCCTCCGTCTCCGCGCGGGTGCGGCCGGCAATCGGCGAGCCCACCACGATGTCGTCCTGGCCGGAGTAGCGCGAGAGCAGCACCTGCCACGCGGCGAGCAGCGCCATGAAGGGGGTTCCCCCCTCGCGCTGGCTCAGCTCCAGGAGCGCTTCGAACCGCGGCTTCGGCACGCGGACCGGCACATACGCGCCCCGGAACGTCTGGCGCGGGGGGCGGGGCTTGTCCGTGGGCAGCTCCAGCACGGGAGGCGCGCCGGAGAGCTGCTCGCGCCAGTACCCGAGCTGCTTCTCCAGCACCTCGCCCTGCAGCGACTTGCGCTGCCAGAGGGCGAAGTCCGCGTACTGCAGGGGCAGCGGGGGCAGCTGGGGCTCGAGCCCGGCGACGAAGGCGCCGTACAGCGTGGCGACTTCCCGGACCAGCACGCCGAGAGACCAGCGGTCCGAGACGATGTGGTGCATCGTCACCAGCAGCAGGTGTTCCCGCGCGTCCAGCTGGAACAGCAGGGCGCGCAGCAGCGGCCCGCGTGCCAGGTCGAACGGGCGCAGCGTCTCCTCGGAGATGAGCTTCCGGGCCCGGGCCTCCCGCTCTCCCGCCGGCACTCCGCCCATGTCCACCACGGGCAGCGGGAAGTCCGCGGACATGAGGATGCGCTGCATCGGCTCGCCGTCGCGCGAGGTGAAGACGGTGCGCAGTGACTCGTGGCGCTCGACGAGGGTGACGAAGGCCCGGGACAGGGCGGGGACCGTCAGCGCGCCGCGGATGCGCAGGACGGCGGGGAGCGCATAGGCGGGGCTGTCGGGGTCCAGCTGCGTGATGAGCCAGAGCCGCTGCTGTGCGAACGACAGCGGCCACTCGCCGTCGCGGCCCACGGCGGCGAGAGTGGGCGCCGTCGAGCCGTGCGCGCTCTGGGCGGTCAGGACGCGCTCCGCGAGCGTGGCCACCGTGGGCGCATCGAAGAGCGCCCTCAGGGGCAGCTCCACGCCGAGGGTGGAGCGGATGCGGGAGATGAGCTGGGTGGCGAGCAGCGAGTGCCCACCCAGTGAGAAGAAGTTGTCGGTGGCGCCCACGCGCTGCACCCGAAGCACCTGGGCGAAGAGCCCGGCCAGCTGCTCCTCGGTGGGCGTGCGCGGCGCGACGTAGGCCTCGTCGGAGGTGGACGACGACGACTCCGGAGCGGGCAGGCGCTGGCGGTCCACCTTGCCGTTGGGATTGAGCGGGAAGGCGTCCATCGGCACGAAGGCCGAGGGCACCATGAACTCGGGCACGTGCTGGCGCAGGTGGCGGCGCAGTGCCTGCACTTCAATCTTCTCGCCCGCCGCGGGGACGACGTACGCCACCAGGCGCTTGTCGCCGCCGGGAGAGTCCTGGCGCGCCATGACGACCGCGCCATTCACGGTGGAATGCTGGCGCAGGGCGGACTCGATTTCGCCCAGCTCGATGCGGAAGCCGCGCACCTTCACCTGGTGGTCGATGCGGCCCAGGTAGTCGAGCTGCCCGTCGGCGCGCCAGCGCACCAGGTCTCCGGTGCGGTACATGCGCGCGCCGGGCGTCGAGCTGAAGGGGTCCGCCATGAAGCGCTCGGCGGAGAGGTCGGGCCTGCCGAGGTAGCCGCGAGCCAGTCCGGCACCGGCCAGGTACAGCTCACCCGGCACCCCGATGGGCTGCAGCTGGAAGCTGGGGGAGAGGATGTAGCCGGACGTCTCGGGCAGGGGGACGCCGATGGTGGGCTCGCCGGGGCCTTCGGGGACGCGGGTGAAGGTGGAGTAGGTGGTGTCCTCGGTGGGGCCGTAGAGGTTGAAGACGTGCTGGACGGTGCCGGTGGCGTACAGGCCGCGCACCAGCGTGCCGGGCAGGGCTTCGCCGGCGAGGTTGACGGTGGTGACGGAAGGAGGAATGGCGTCCATCCGCAGCAGCTCCGCGACGGCGGAGGGCACGGTGTTGACGAGCGTCACCTCGGCGGCGGCGGGCAGCGAAGCGAGCTCCAGCGCGTTGGCGGCGAGCAGCACGGTGCCGCCGCAGGACAGGGGCGCGAAGAGCTCGAAGACGGACAGGTCGAAGCAGATGGAGGTGGCGGCCAGGGTGCCGGCGAGCTGCTCGCGCGAGAACGTGCGCAGCGACCAGTCGAGGAAGGCGGTGGCGCTGGCGTGGGAGATGGCCACGCCCTTGGGCTTGCCCGTCGAGCCCGAGGTGTAGATGACGTGCGAGAGGTTGTCGGGCACGGCAAGGCAGGGCGGGGTGGACGCGGGCGCCTGGGAGAACGCCTCCGGCAGCGCGTCCAGGCAGACGGTGCGCAGGCCCTGGGTGTCGAGCTGGAGCGAGGCGAGCAGGCGCTGGTGGGACAGCAGCAGCTGGGCGCCGGAGTCGGAGAGGGTGTAGTCGAGGCGGCCGCGGGGGTAGGCGGGGTCGAGCGGGACGTAGGCGCCGCCGGCCTTGAGGACGGCGAGCAGGGAGACGACGAGGTCCGCGGTGCGCTCCATGCAGACGGCGACGCGCACCTCGGGCGCGACGCCGAGGGATTGGAGGTGCCAGGCGAGGCGGTTGGCGCGCGCGTCGAGCTGCGAGTAGGTGAGGCGCTCGGTGCCCACGACGAGGGCGGTGGCGTCGGGGGTGCGGGCCACCTGGGCGGAGAGGAGCTGCGGGATGACAGCGCGCTGCAGGACGGTGCGCGTGTCGTTGAACTCCACCAGCAGCCGGTGGCGCTCCTCGGGCATGAGCAGCGCAATGGACTCGACGGGCTGGTCGGCCCGCGCCAGCAGTCCCTCCAGAAGCACCCGGTAATGCTCCGCGATGCGTGCGGCCGTGCCCTGCTCGAAGAGGTCCGAGTTGTAGAGCAGGGTGCCCCGGAAGCCGTCCGGCGACTCTCCCAGCGTCAGCGACAGCTCGAACTTCGCCGTGGCGCTCGCCACTTCCTGCGGGCGCAGCGCCAGTCCCGAAAGCCGTACCTCGGCCACGGGCGCATTCTGCAGGGCGAAGAGCACCTGGAAGAGGGGACTGCGGCTCAGGTCCCGCGTGGGCTGCAGCTCTTCCACCAGCCGCTCGAAGGGCACGTCCTGGTGGGCATAGGCGCCCAGGGCCGTCTCCTTCACCTGCCGCAGCAACTGGAGGAACGAGGCACGGCCCTCCACCCTGGCGCGCAGGGCCAGGGTGTTGACGAAGAAGCCGATGAGGCCTTCGAGCTCACCACGCTGGCGGCCGGCGATGGGAGAGCCGACGGTGATGTCGTCCTGCCCGGAGTAGCGCGACAGCAGCACCTGGAAGGCGGCCAGCAGCACCATGAAGGGCGTGACGCCTTCCTGCTTGCACAAGGCCTTCACCGAGTCGGCGACCGAGCTGGAGAGGGCAACGGGAATCTCGGCGCCGCGGTAGGTCTGCACGGGCGGGCGCGGCCTGTCCGTGGGCAGCTCCAGCGTGGAGAGGCCTGACAGGTGCTGGCGCCACCACGTGAGCTGCTCCTCGAGGACCGCGCCCTGCAGCCACTTGCGCTGCCAGACGGCGTAGTCCGCGTACTGGAGCGGCAGCGCCGGCAGCGGCGAGGGCCTGCCCTGGGAGAAGGCCTCGTACAGCGTGGCGACTTCCTGAATCAGCACGCCCAGGGACCAGCCGTCGGAGACGATGTGGTGCATGTTGAGCGACAGCACGTGCTCGGCGTCGCCCAGCTTCCACAGCCCCGCGCGGATGAGCGGGCCGGTGGCGAGATTGAAGGGACGCAGTGCGTCCTCGCGCAGCTGTTGCTCCAGCGCTTCCCGCGCGGCTTCCGGCGTCAGGTCCCCCAGGTCCACCGCGTTCAGCGGCAGCGTGGTGGGCGGAAGGACAACCTGGAGCGGCTGGCCCTCCCGCTGGGTGAAGACGGTGCGCAGCGCCTCATGACGCTGGACCAGCTCCACGAGACTCCGCTGGAGCGCGGCCACGTCCAGTACCCCCTCCAACCGCACGAAGGTGGGCATGTTGTAGGTGGCGCTGTCGGGTTCGAGCTGGTCGATGAACCACAGCCGCTGCTGTGCGAAGGACAGCGGCATCCCCCCGGTGCGTGGCACCGGCACCAGCGACGGAGTCTCGGAGCCCTGCTCGTTCGCGGCGGACCCGACGCGCGCGGCCAGCATGGCCACGGTGGGCGCCTCGAAGAGGGTGCGCAGGGGCAGTTCTACGTTGAACGCGGTGCGCACGCGGGACGCGAGCTGCGTGGCCAGCAGTGAGTGGCCTCCCAGCTCGAAGAAGCTTTCGGTGACTCCCACGCGGTCCAGGCCCAGGACCTGTTGGAAGAGCTCGGCCAGCCGCTCCTCGATGGGCGACCTCGGAGCGACGTACTCCTTCCCCACGGTATCCAGGGTCGGAGCGGGCAGGGCCTTGCGGTCCACCTTGCCGCTGGGGTTCAGGGGCAGGGCGGGCAGCACCACCATGGCGGTGGGCACCATGAACTCGGGCAGCGTCTCGAGCAGCGCGGTGCGCAGCGCGGCCGTGTCCACCTTGGTGCCCTCGCGGGCTACGACGTAGGCCACCAGGCGCTTGTCGCCGGGTCGGTCCTCGCGTGCCACCACCACCGTGTCGTGCACCTGCGGCTGCTGGCGCAGGGCGGACTCGATTTCGCCCAGCTCGATGCGCAGGCCGCGCACCTTCACCTGGAAGTCGGCGCGGCCCAGGTACTCCACCGTGCCGTCCAGCCTCCAGCGGGCCACGTCGCCGGTGCGGTACATGCGCGCGCCCGGGGTGGTGCTGAAAGGGTTGGGGGTGAAGCGCTCGGCCGTCAGCTCCGGCCTGCGCCAGTAGCCGCGGCCCACCTGGATGCCGGCGATGAAGAGCTCTCCGGCGACGCCCACGGGGACCGGCTGGCCTGAGGCGTCGAGGATGAGGATTTGCGTGTTGGCGACGGGGCGGCCGATGGGCACGCCTCGGGCCAGCTCGTCGCGGGGGCAGGCGAAGTAGGTGACGTCGACGGCGGCCTCGGTGGGGCCGTAGAGGTTGTGCACCTCGGTGGCGGGCAGGCGCTGGTGGGCGCGGCGCACCAGCTCGGCGGGCAGGGCTTCGCCGCTGCAGATGAGGCGGCGCAGGTGGGTGAGGCCCTCCAGGCCGGGCTCCTCGACGAAGGCCTGGAGCATGGAGGGGACGAAGTGCACGGTGGTGACGCGCTCGTCGGCCATGAGCTTCGCGAGGTAGGCGGGGTCCTGGTGGCCGCCGGGCCTGGCGAAGACGAGGCGGGCGCCCGTCATGAGGGGCCAGAAGAACTCCCAGACGGAGACGTCGAAGGAGAAGGGCGTCTTCTGCAGCACGGTGTCGGCCGGGGTGAGGCCGTACTCCTGCTGCATCCAGAGGAGGCGGTTGACGATGCCGGTGTGGGCATTGGTGGCGCCCTTGGGGCGGCCGGTGGAGCCGGAGGTGAAGATGACGTAGGCGAGCGCGTCGGGGCTGGCCTGGAGCGCGGGCAGCTCGGAAGCGGCGGGCACGGAAGAAGCCCAGTCCTCATCGAGGCAGACGGTGCGCGAGGAGTGCGGAGGCAGCACGTCGACGAAGCGCCGGTGGGTGAGGAGCACCGGAGCGGCGGCGTCCTCCAGCATTCCGGCCAGGCGCTCACGAGGGTAGGCCGGGTCGAGCGGGACGTAGGCGGCGCCGGACTTCAGGATGGCCAGCAGCGCCACCATCATGTCGAGCGAGCGCTCCAGGCAGACGCCGACGAGAATCTCCGGGCCGACGCCGAGGAGGCGCAGGTAGGAGGCGAGCTGGTTGGCGCGGGCATCGAGCTGAGCGTAGGTGAGGGCCTGGTCCTCGAAGCGCACGGCCTCTGCGTCGGGGGTGCGGCGCACCTGGGCCTCGATGAGGGAGTGCAGGCAGACGTCGCGCGGGTAGGCCTCGGGCTTGCCCTGGAAGTCGACGAGCAGCTGGCGGCGCTCCTCGGCGCTGAGCAGCGGGAGCGAGGCCACGGACTGCTCCGGCCGGGCCACGATTCCCTCCAGCAGCACCTGGTAGTGCTCCAGCAGGCGCGCGGCAGTGGCGGCGTCGAACAGGCCGGTGTCGTAGTCGAGCGCTCCCACGAGGCCTGTGGGCCCGTCCGTCATGAAGAGGTCCAGGTCGAACCGCGCGTGGATGTTCTCCTCGGGAACGGACTGTAGGTGCAACCCCGGCAGCTCCAGCCGGCCCATGGGCATGTTCCGCAGGGCGAACATCACCTGGAAGATGGGCGAATAGCTGAGGCTGCGCTCGGGCTTGAGCTCCTCCACCAGCTTCTCGAAGGGGACATCCTGGTGCTCGTACGCCGCCAGCGTGGTCTCCTTCACGCCCTGCAGCAGGGTGGCGAAGGAGGCGTGCCGGTCGATGCGCGAGCGCAGGACCAGCGTGTTGGCGAAGAAGCCGATGAGGCCTTCCGTTTCCGCGCTATTGCGGCCGGCGATGGGCGAGCCCACCACGAGGTCGTCCTGTCCCGAGTAGCGCGACAGCAGCACCTGGAACGCCGCCAGCAGCGTCATGAAGGGCGTGACGCCCTCGCGACGTGAGAGGGCCTTGATGCCGTCGGAGAGCGCCGCGCCCAGGGCGAAGGGCTTCCGGGCGCCGTGGTACTTCGGGACGGAAGGACGGGGCCTGTCCGTGGGCAGCTCCAGCAGCGCGGGCGCTCCGGCGAGCTGGCGCTTCCAGTAGTCCAGCCGCGTCGCCAGCGCCTCCCCCTGCAGCCAGCCCCGCTGCCACACGGCGAAGTCGGCGTACTGCACGGGCAGCGGCGGCACGCCGGCCTCCGTGCCGTTGACGTGCGCCGCGTACAGCAGACCCATCTCGCGCACCAGCACGCCCATGGACCAGCCATCCGAGACGATGTGGTGCATCGTCAGGAGCAGCAGATGCTCCTGCTCTCCCAGGCTTAGCAGCACCGTGCGCAGCAGCGGGCCCGTGGACAGGTCGAAGGGGCGCAGGGCCTCTTCGGCGGCCAGCCTCCGGGCTTCTTCCCGGCGCTCGGACTCGGGCAGGGCCCGCAGGTCCACCACCGGGAGCGGCAGGGGCGTGGGCGGGTGGATGAACTGCACGGGCTCGCCGTCGCGCGAGGCGAAGGTGGTGCGCAGCGACTCGTGGCGCCGCACCACCTCGGAGAGGGACTGCTGGAGTCCGGCCACGTCCGGCACTCCCTCCAGGCGCAGCGCGAAGGGCATGTTGTAGGACGCCGTGCCCGGCTCGAGCTGGTCGATGAACCACAGGCGCTGCTGCGCGAAGGACAGCGGCAGTGCCCCCGTGCGCGGCGTGGGGACGAGCTCCGGCGCCTCCAGGCCCTGGCTCGCCAGGCGCGCCGCGTCCACCGTCCGGGCCAGCGCGGAGAGGACCGGCGCCTTGAACAGCTCGCGCAGCGGCAGCGCCACGCCGAAGGTGGAGCGGATGCGCGAGGCCACCTGCGTGGCCAGCAGCGAGTGTCCGCCCAGGGCGAAGAAGTCGTCCTCGGCGCCCACGCGCGGGACGCCCAGCACCTGCGCCCAGAGGTTGGCGAGCAGCTCCTCGGTGGGCGTGCGCGGGGCGACGTGGACGTGCTCCGGCGAGAGCGTCAGGGCGTCCGGCGCGGGCAGGGCCTTGCGGTCCACCTTGCCGTTGGACGTCAGCGGCAGCGCGTCCAGCACCACCAGCGCCGACGGCACCATGTAGTCCGGCAGCCGCTCCGCCACGAAGGCGCGCAGCGCCGCGGTGTCCAGCGCCCGGGGCGCATCCCCGGCCGCGGGAGCGGGCACCACGTAGCCCACCAGCCGCTTGTCGCCGGGCCGGTCCTCGCGCGCGAGGGCCACCGCCTTGCCCACGCCGGGCCAAGCCAGCAGGGCGGTCTCGATTTCGGCCAGCTCGATGCGGTAGCCGCGCACCTTCACCTGCGCATCCGCGCGGCCCACGAAGTCGAGCAGGCCGTCCTTGCGCCAGCGCACCAGGTCTCCGGTGCGGTAGAGCCGCTCTCCGGGCACGCCGCTGAAGGCGTCGGGGACGAAGCGCTCGGCGGTGAGCGCGGGCTGCTCCACGTAGCCCCGGGCGAGGCCCTCACCGCCGATGTACAGCTCTCCGGTGACGCCCACCGGCACCGGCTGACCGTGCGCGTCCAGCACGTAGACGCGCGTGTTGCCCATCGGCCGGCCAATGGGCACCGCCGTGCCCGGCTGCGAGGGCTCCGTCATCCGGAAGGTGGTGGCGAAGACGGTGCTCTCCGTGGGGCCGTAGGCGTTGGTGACGGAGATGCCCAGCTCCTCCAGGACGCGGCGCGCCTGCGGCGCGGGCACCACGTCGCCACCCGTCAAGAGCTGCTTCAGGGGGCGCAGCGCCTCCAGGCCGGACTCCACCACCTGGGTGAACAGGCCGGCCGTCAGCCACAGCGTGGAAACGCCCGCGTCGCGCACCACCTGGCCCAACTCCTCCACCGAGGGCGGGTGCGGCGGGAAGACGACGAGGCGGGCGCCGTGCAGCAGCGCGCCCCAGATTTCGAAGGTGGAGGCGTCGAAGGAGATGGGCGCGAGCTGGAGCAGCGTCTCGTCCGGGCCGAGGTGGGCGTAGTCCACGCCGAACACGGTGCGCAGCACCGCGCTGTGCGTAATGGCGACGCCCTTGGGACGGCCCGTGCTGCCGGAGGTGAAGTCGATGTACGCGAGGCTGTCCGGCATGGCGGCCAGCGCGGGCGCGGTGGTGGGCTGCGTGGAGAGCGGCGCGTCCTCCAACACCACCGGCGTCAGGCCCTCCAGCGGCAGCTTCTGCAGCAGCGCTCGCGTGGTGACGAGCACGCGCGGGCGGGCGTCCTGCACCATGCCCGTCAGGCGCTCGCGCGGGTACGACGCGTCCAGCGGCACGTAGGCGCCACCGGCCTTGAGGACGGCGACCAGCGTCACCACCAGCTCCAGCGAGCGCTCGACACACGTGGCCACGCGCGAGTCGGTGGACACACCCAGGCCGCGCAGGTGGTGCGCGAGCGGGTTGGCGCGTGCGTCGAGCTCGCGGTAGGTCAGCTGCGTCCCCTCGAACTCGACGGCGACCTTGTCGGGGAAGCGGGCCACCACCTGCGCGAAGACGTCGGGCAGGGTGGAGGCGCGCGGGTACGCGGTGGACGTGGCGTTCCAGTCCACGAGCACCTGCCGGCGCTCGGCGCTGGAGAGCAGCGAGACGGAGCTCAGCGGCGCGTCGGGCAGGGAGGCGAGGCCGTCCACCAGCGCGCGGAAGTTGCCCAGCATGCGCTGGATGGTGACGGCCTCGAAGAGGTCGGTGTCGTAGCGCAGGGTGCCGCGATAGCCGTCCGCGGACTCGGAGAGGATGAGCTCCAGCTCGAACTTGGCGGTGGAGAGCTCCACCTCGAACATGTGCATCGTCAGCCCCTGCATGAGGGGCGACGTCGCGGGCGCGTTCTGCAGGGCGAAGAGGGCCTGGAACAGCGGCGTGCGGCTCAAGTCACGCGTGGGCTGCAGCTCCTCCACCAGCCGCTCGAAGGGGACGTCCTGGTGCGCGTACGCCCCCAGCGCCATCTCCTTCACCTGGCGCAGCAGGCCGCGGAAGGAGGCGGACTCCGCCAGCTTCGCGCGCATCACCAGCGTGTTGACGAAGAAGCCGATGAGGCCCTCCAGCTCGCCGCGCTGGCGGCCGGCGATGGGCGAGCCCACGACGATGTCGTCCTGGCCGGAGTAGCGCGACAGCAGCACCTGGAAGGTGGCCAGCAGCGCCATGAAGGGCGTGGCGCCCTCCTGCTGGCACAGGGCCTTGATGCGGCTGGCGACGTCCGCCGGGACGTGCACGGGCACCTGGGCGCCCCTGTAGGCCGGCACCGCGGGGCGCGGCTTGTCCGTGGGCAGCTCCAGCGCCAGCGGCGCGCCGGCGAGCTGCCGGCGCCACCACGCGAGCTGCTCCTCCAGCACCGGGCCCTGGAGCCACTCGCGCTGCCACACCGCGTAGTCCGCGTACTGCAACGGCAGGGGCGACAGCGGCGAGGGCTGGCCCTGGCGGCACGCTTCATAGAGCGCGGCGACTTCACGCACCAGCACGCCCATGGACCAGCCGTCCGAGACGATGTGGTGCATGTTCAGCTCGAACACGTGCTCGTCCGGAGCCAGCCGCCACAGGCTCGCGCGCAGGAGCGGGCCGTTGACGAGGTCGAAGGGCCGCAGCGTGTGCTCGCGGATCTGCTGCTCCAGCGCCTTCCGGGCGGCCTCGGGCGTCAGGCCGCTCAGGTCCACGAGGCTCAGCGGCAGCGCCACGTCGGGGAGGATGCGCTGGCGGGGCTGCCCTTCCTCCTCGCGGAAGACGGTGCGCAGGGCCTCATGGCGCCGCACCAGCTCCGTGAGGCCGTGCTGGAGCGCGGACACCTCCAGCGTCCCCGCCAGCCGCACGAAGATGGGCATGCTGTAGGTGGCGCCGCCAGGCTCGAGCTGGTCGATGAACCACAGGCGCTGCTGCGCGAAGGACAGCGGCAGCGAGCCCGTGCGCGGCACGGGGACGAGGGCGGGGACGCGGCTGTCCGTTTCGGAGCCTCGGGCCGCATCGATGCTCGCGGAGAGCTCCTCGAGCGTCGACGCGGCGAACAGCTCGCGCAGCGACAGCTCCACGCCGAAGGTGGAGCGGATGCGCGAGGCCACCTGGGTGGCCAGCAGCGAGTGGCCGCCCAGCTCGAAGAAGTCGTCGTGCACGCCCACGCGGGGCACCCGGAGCACCTCCGCCCAGAGGGCGGCGAGCCGCTCCTCGGTGGGCGTGCGCGGCGCGACGTAGCCCGCGGCCGCGCCGGACGACACCGCGTCCGGCGGAGGAAGGGCCTTGCGGTTCACCTTGGCGTTGGCCGTGAGCGGGAAGGCCTCCAGCCGCACCAGCGCGGAGGGCACCATGTACTCGGGCAGCCGCTGCTTGAGGTGCGCGCGCAGCTCGGCGAGGTCGAGCGGCTCGGGGGCCACGACGTAGCCGACGAGGCGCTTGTCGCCGGGCACGTCCTCGCGGACCAGCGCCACGGCCTCGCGCACGTCGGGGTGGCTCGCGAGCGCCGCCTCGATTTCGGGCAGCTCGATGCGGAAGCCGCGCAGCTTCACCTGCGCGTCCAGGCGGCCGAGGAACTCCAGCGTGCCTTCCGCGCTCCAGCGGACGCGGTCTCCCGTGCGGTAGAGGCGCGCGCCGGGAAGGCCGCTGAAGGCGTCGGGGACGAAGCGCTCGGCGGTGAGGGCCGGCTGCTCCACGTAGCCGCGGGCCAGGCCGTCACCGCCGATGAACAGCTCGCCCGGGACTCCCACGGGCACGGGCTGGCCGTGCGCGTCCAGCACGTAGACGCGCGTGTTGGCCAGCGGCCGGCCGATGGGCAGCACCGCGCCCACCTGCGCCGCATCCGTCATGCGGAAGGTGGTGGCGAAGACGGTGCTCTCCGTGGGGCCGTAGCCGTTGGTGACGGGAATGCGCAGCGTCTCCAGCACGCGGCGGGCATGGGGCGCGGAGACGACGTCGCCGCCGGTGAGCAGCTGCTTCACCGTGCGCAGGCCCTCCAGGTGCCCGTCCACCATCTGCGTGAAGAGGCCCGCGGTGAGCCACAGCGTCGTCACGCCGGTGCGCTGGAGCACCTCGCCCAGCTCCTCCAGCGAGGGCGCCTGCGGAGGCATCACCACCAGCCGTGAGCCGTGCAGCAGCGCACCCCACAGCTCCAGCGTGGACGCGTCGAAGGCGACGGGAGCGAGGAGGAGGAACGTTTCCTCCGGTCCGAAGCGGGCGAAGTCGACGCCGAACACCGTGCGCAGTACGGCCGCGTGCGGCGTGCCCACGCCCTTGGGCCGGCCGGTGGAGCCGGAGGTGAAGTCGATGTACGCCAGGCTGTCGGGCAGCGCGGCCGGCGCGGGCGGGGTGGCGGGCCGCGAGGCGTACTCCACGTCCTCCAGCAACAGGGTGCTCAGGCCCGCGGAGGGCAGCTTCTGCAGCAGCTCCCACGAGGTGAGGAGCACGCCCGGGCGCGCGTCCTCCACCATGGCCGCGAGGCGCTCACGCGGGTACGCCGGGTCCAGCGGGACGTAGGCGCCGCCGGCCTTGAGGATGGCGACCAGCGCCACCACCAGCTCCACGGAGCGCTCCACGGCGATGGCCACGCGCGAGTCCGTCGTCACGCCCAGCTCGCGCAGGTGGTGCGCGAGCTGGTTGGCGCGCTCATCGAGCTGGCGGTAGGTGAGCTTCGAGTCGCCGGACTCGACGGCCACCGCGTCGGGGAAGCGCGCCACCACGGACGCGAAGACCTCCGGCAGCGTGGAGCCGCGCGGGTACCCGGCGGAGGTGGCGTTCCAGTCGACGAGGACCTGCTGGCGCTCGGCGCGGGAGAGCAGGGGCAGCTCGGACAGGCGGTGCTCCGGATGCGCGACGATGCCCTCCAGCAGCCGCTCGAAGTGCGTGAGCAGCCGCGTCACCGTCGCGCCGTCGAACAGGTCCGTGCGGTACACGATGGCGGTGCGCAGGCCCTGGGGCAGCTCGGTGGCCAGCAGCATGAGGTCCACCTGGGCCGCGCCGCTGTCCACGGGCTGGGCTTCCATCCGCAGCCCGGGGGCCTCCAGCGGCGGCATGGGCGCGTTCTGCAGCGCGAACATCACCTGGTACAGCGGCGTGACACCGACCTGCCGCTCCGGCTTCAGCGCCTCCACCACCTTCTCGAAGGGCAGGTCCTGGTGCGCGAAGGCGCCCAGCACCTTCTCGTGGACGCGGCCCAGCAGCGCCCGGAAGGATGGGTCTCCGGACAGGTCCGCGCGCAGCGCCAGCGTGTTGACGAACAGGCCGACGAGCCCTTCCAGCTCCGCGCGGTTGCGGCCCGCCACGGGCGAGCCCACCACCACGTCCACCTGGCCGCTGTAGCGCGACAGCAGCACCTGCCAGGCGGACAGCAGCACCGTGAAGAGGGTGCGGCCCTCGCGCAGGGCCAGGGCGCGCAGCGACTCGAGCAGCTCGGGCGGCAGCAGCCTCGTCTGCCGCGCTCCCCGTGAGCGGGTGTCCGCGGTGCGGGGCCGGTCCGTGGGCAGCTCCAGCACCGCGTTCGCATCCAGCTCGCGGCGCCAGTAGCCGAGCTGCGTGTCCAGCGTCTCACCCCGGAGCCAGTCGCGCTGCCAGGCGGCGAAGTCCGCATACTGCAACGGCAGCGGCGGCAGGGACGCGGGCCGGCCCGCGGCGAGCGCGGGGTAGAGCGCGCCCAGCTCCCGCACCAGCACGCCCATCGTCCAGCCGTCGGAGACGATGTGGTGCACGTTGAGCAGCAGCAGGTGCTCGCGCGCGTCCCAGCGGTACAGCACGGCGCGCAGCAGCGGGCCGTGCTCCAGCTCGAAGGGCTGCTTCGCGTCCGCGTGCAGGCGGCGCCACGCCTCCGCCTCCTGCCCGTCGCGGAGGTCCACCACCGGCAGCTCGACGTCCGTCGCGGGGGCGATGTGCTGGAGCACCCGGCCGTTCTGCTCGAGGAAGGTGGTGCGCAGCGCCTCGTGGCGCTGCACCAGTTCCTGGAGCGCGAGGCGCAGGGCCTCCACGTCCAGCTCGCCGGACAGCCGCACCGCGCTGGGGCTGTTGAGGGCGGCACTCCCCGGGTCCAGCCGCTCCTGGAGCCACATCCGCTCCTGCGAGAAGGACACGGGCGCCCGCCGGGAGTGACGGGCCTTGTCGCGCAGCAGCTCGGCGAGCCGTGCGCGCTTCTGCTCAGGGGTGAGCGCCATTGCGGTACTCCAAATCCAGAAGTCAGCGCGAGCCGGAAAAATTATCGTGGTGAGTACGTGGGAAGTACCCTGTCCGGTTCGCCAACGGCCATATGACGTAGACACCCTGGCCTCTACACCATCCCCCCCACGCACGCCTGCCAGCACTCCCCGTGAGAGTGCGGCACGAGCCTGTCACGCGGCTCCGTGGTCCAGACTCCTCAGGCGGTGAATCAGCCACTCCGCCACGTAGGGGGCGTGAGAGGCATTGAGCAGCGAGAAGTGGTCGCCCGGTGTTTCAACCACAGTGCACTCACCGGTGAGCCAGGGGCCCCAGCCCAGGTCTGCGGCGCGAGGCTCACCCTGGACGGACGTGGCGGCCCGGATGAGCACCGTGGGCCCCGCGTAGGGACCTGGCAGGTAGGTGCGGCGTGCCTCGAAGAGGCGCTGGAAGACGCCGAAGAGGCGCTCCAGGGCCTCGGCGTCCAGCTCCAGCGCGCCCGGCCTCCAGCGCCGGACCTGTTCCAACAGGTAGGCCCGCTGCTCGGGACCTTGCAGGTGGAGGAGCTGCTCCAGGTCCAGCGGCAGCTCCCGCCACGGCAGGCCCAGCACCGCGCCGAAGGTGGCCAGCTCGGTGAGGGCATCCGGTGGCGGCTGGAGCGCGGGGGCGGGCGTGTCGAGCAGCGCGAGCAGCTCCACCCGCTCCCCCACGTCCTGGAGCTGGCGTGCCATCTCGTAGGCCACGAGTCCGCCGAAGGACCAGCCTCCCAGCAGGTAGGGCCCGTGCGGTTGCACGGCGCGCACCTGGGTCAGGTACCTGGACGCGAGGGTCTCCACGGACGCGGGAGGTAGCTCTCCACCCTCCAGGCCGGAGGCCTGCAGTCCGTACACGGGCAGCTCCGCGCCACAATGGCGGACCAGCTCCGCGTAGCCCAGCACTCCGCCGCCGCCGCCATGGACGAGGAAGAGCGGACGCCCGGACGTCCCGCCCGGGTCCAGCCGTGTCAGGTTGGGCGTGGCGCCCGTGGCTTCGCTCCGCTGCTCCAGCCACTGCGCCAGCCGCTCCACGGTGGCGGACTGGAAGAGGGCCGACACCGGAATGGAATGGCCGGTGCTCTCTCGCACGCGCGCCACCAGGCGCACCGCGAGCAGCGAGTGGCCGCCCAGCGCGAAGAAGTCGTCGGTGACACCCACCTGAGGCGCCTGGAGCACGCTGGCGAAGGCGTCCGCGAGCCGTGCCTCCAGCGGCGTGCGGGGGGCGACATGGTCGGGCTCGGCGGGAGGCGGCGCGGGAGGTGCCGTGACTTCCGCCTCCCTCCTGGGCACAGGCGGCGGAGGGAGGACCTCGCTGGTGGTGAGGGCCAGGGGGGCCTCGGGCCGTGCGAGCAGGGCCTCCACCAGCATGCGGTAGTGCTCCACCAGCCGCGCCACCGTGCTCGCATCGAACAGGTCGGTGTTGTAGCTGAGAGCGCCCTGGTAGCCCTCCGCCGACTCCCGGAGGCTCATCTCCAGCTCGAAGCGCACGGCGGGCGTGTCCAGCTCCAGCGGTTGCAAGGTGAGCGCTCCGCCTTGAGGCGGCGGCGTGGGCGCGTTCTGGAAGGCGAAGATGACCTGGAACAGCGGCGTGCGGCGCAAATCTCGCGGTGGCCGCAGCGCCTCCACCAGCTTCTCGAAGGGCACGTCCTGGTGCGCGTAGGCCCCCAGCGTCGTCTCGCGCACCTGCCGCAGCAGGGCCAGGAACGAGTCGCGCCCGTCCACCCGCGCGCGGAACACCAGCGTGTTGAGGAAGAAGCCGATGAGGCCTTCCAGGTCTGCATGCCGCCGGCCGGCGATGGGCGTGCCCACGGCGATGTCCTGCTGCCGGCAGACGTGCGACATGAGCGCCTGCCAGGCCGCGAGCAGCGCCATGAATGGCGTGAGGCCCTCCCGTTGGCACAGCGCCTGGAGCGCCTCCGAGACGGGACGTGAGAGCTCGAAGGTCACCTGCGCCCCGCGGAAGGTCTGCATGGGCGGATACGGCCGGTCCGTGGGCAGCGCCAGCTTGGAGACGCCGGCGAGCTGCTCGCGCCACCAGGACAGCTGCGAGTCCAGCACCGCGCCCTGGAGCCACTGGCGCTGCCAGACGGCATGGTCCGCGTACTGCAATGGCAGCGGCGTCAGCGGAGACGGGCGGCCCCGCGAGAAGGCGTCGTAGAGCGCGGCGACCTCGTGCACCAGCACCTCCATGGACCAGCCGTCGGAGACGATGTGGTGCATGTCGAGCGCGAACACGTGCTCGGTGGGGCCCAGCTTCCACAGCCCCGCGCGGATGAGCGGACCGGTGGCGAGGTCGAACGGGCGCTGGAGCTCCGCCCGGAGCTGCTGTCGCAGCGCTTCCTGCTCGGCTTCCGGTGTCAGGCCGCTCAGGTCCACGCGGTGCAGCGGAAGCTCGGCGTGAGGGAGGATGACCTGGAGGGGCTGGCCCGCCTCTTGAGTGAAGACGGTGCGCAGCGCCTCGTGCCGGTGGACCAGCTCGGACAGGGCGCGCTGGAGCGCGGTGTCGTCCAGCGGCCCCTCCAGGCGCAGGGCGGCGGGCATGTTGTACGTGGCGAGGCCGGGCTCGAGCTGGTCGATGAACCACAGGCGCTGCTGCGCGAAGGACACCGGCAGCGGTCCCGTGCGCGGGACCGGGACGAGGGCGGGCGCGTCACCCTGCTCGGAAGTGGCCCGGGCCTCTTCGATGCGCCGGGCCAGGGCCTCCACGGTGGGGTGCTCGAAGAGCGCGCGCAGAGGGAGCTCCACCGCGAAGGCGGTGCGGAGCCGGGAGACGAGCTGCGTCGCCAGCAGCGAGTGTCCGCCCAGGGCGAAGAAGCTGTCGTGCAGCCCCACTCGCTGCACCTGAAGCAGCGCGGCCATGAGCTCCGCGAGCGACTGTTCCGTCGGGGTTCTCGGAGCGACGTACGAAGCCTCGGTCCCGGAGCGCACCGAGCCGGGCGCGGGCAGGGCCCCCCGGTCCACCTTGCCCCGGGCCGTGAGCGGCAGCGCGTCGAGCACCACCAGCGACGTGGGCACCATGTACTCGGGCAGACGCTGGAGGAGGAAGTCGCGCAGGCCCGCGGTGTCCAGCGACGGTGGCGCGACGACGTAGCCCACCAGCCGCTTGTCGCCGGGTGCATCCTCTCTCGCCAGGGCGACGGCCTCGCGCACGTCGCCGTGTGCCAGCAGCGCGGCTTCGACTTCGGCGAGCTCGATGCGGTAGCCGCGCACCTTCACCTGTGCGTCGGCGCGGCCGAGGAACTCCAGCACCCCGTCATGGCGCCAGCGCGCGAGGTCTCCCGTGCGGTACAGGCGCGCGCCCGGGACACGGGAGAAGGCATCGGGGACGAAGCGCTCCGCGGTGAGGGCGGGCTGCTCCAGGTAGCCACGCGCCACGCCGTCACCGCCGATGAACAGCTCGCCGGTGATGCCGGAGGGCACGGGCTGGCGGGAGGCATCCAGCACGTACACCTGGGTATTGCCGATGGGACGGCCGATGGGGACGGAGGTGCCCACCTGCTCGACGCCCGTCATGCGATGGGTGGAGGCGAAGAGTGTCGTCTCCGTGGGGCCGTAGCAGGCCGTCACCGGGATGCGCAGCTCCTCCAGCACGCGGCGCACGTGCGGCGCGCTCACCACGTCACCCCCGGTGAGCAGTTGCTTCACGTTCTTCAGCGCGGCGAGGTTCTGGTCCACCACCTGGGTGAAGAGGCCGGCGGTGAGGTGCAGCGTCGTCACGCCGTGCTTCGTGAGGATGGCCTCCAGTTCCTTCACGTCGGAGGGCGGGTGCGGCGGGAAGACGACGAGCTTCGCGCCATGGAGCAGCGGGCCCCACAGCTCCAGCGTGGACGCGTCGAAGGAGATGGGGGCGATGAGGAGGAAGGTCTCCTCCGGGCCGAGCTGCGCGTAGTCGTTGCCGAAGAGGGTGCGCAGCACTGCGGATTGCGGAGTGCCGACACCCTTGGGCCGGCCCGTGGAGCCGGAGGTGAAGTCGATGTACGCGAGGCTGTCAGGCCAGGCCGTGCAGGGCGGCGCATGTCGCGGCGTGCCCTGCGCCGGCAGGTCCTCCAGCACCAGCGTGACGAGTCGCTTCGTGGGCAGCTTCGCCAGCAGCTCACGTGAGGTGAGGAGCACGCGAGGCCGTGCGTCCTCCACCATGGCCTCGAGGCGCTCGCGCGGGTACGCCGGGTCCAGCGGGACGTAGGCGCCACCGGCCTTGAGGATGGCGACGAGGGCGACAACCAGCTCCAGCGAGCGCTCCAGCGCAATCGCCACGCGCGAGTCGGTGGACACGCCCAGGCCGCGCAGGTGATGCGCGAGCTGATTCGCGCGCTCATCCAGCTGCCGGTAGGTGAGTGTCGCTTCACCGAGTTCGACGGCGACCTTGTCCGCGTACCGGGCCACCACCTGAGAGAACACCTCGGGCACGGTGAGGCCGCGCGGGTATTCGGTGGCGGTGGCGTTCCAGTCCACCAGCAGCTTCCGCCGCTCCGCCTCCGGCAGCATGGAGGCCGAAGCCAGCGGCGCCTCGGGCTGACTCACGAGGGATTGCGTCAGCGTGTGGAAGTGTTCCGCCAGCCGCAGGGCCGTGGCGTGCTCGAACAGGTCGGTGTTGAAGGTGAGCTGGCCGACGTAGCCCGCGGACATGCGCGCCATGCTCAGCTCCAGCTCGAAGCGCGTCACCGTGCCCTCGGCCTCGTTGAGCGGCCGGAGGGCGAGGCCGGGGAGGGAGAGCGGAGGCAGGGGCGCGTTCTGGAGGGCGAAGAGGACCTGGACGAGGGGAGGGCGGCTGAGGTCGCGCTGGAGGTGGAGAGAGTCGACGATGCGCTCGAAGGGGAGGGACTGGTGAGCGAAGGCGTCGAGGGTGGTGTCGCGCACCTGGGAGAGGAGAGCGAGGAAGGAGTCGGAGGGGGAGAGGCGGGAGCGGAGGGGGAGGGTGCGGACGAAGAAGCCGATGAGGGCTTCGAGCTCCGGGGCGTCGCGGCCCGCGAGAGGAGAGGCGACGAGGACTTCGGACTGGCCGGAGTAGCGGTGGAGAAGGAAGGAGTAGGAGGCCAGCAGGGCCATGAAGGGGGTGACGGCGTGCTGGCGGCAGAGGGAGTCGAGAGCGTCCGCGAGGTGAGGGGGGAGGAGGACGGGGACGGAAGCACCGCGAGAGGACTGGACGGCGGGGCGGGGCTTGTCGGTGGGCAGCTCGAGGGCGTGGGGGACGTCAGCGAGGTGCTGGCGCCACCAGGCCAGGTGCTCGTCGAGGACGGGGCCCTGCAGCCACTGGCGCTGCCAGCCGGAGAAGTCGGCGTACTGCAGGGGCAGAGGAGGAAGGGGCGAGGGCCGGTGCTGGGAGAAGGCCTCGTAGAGGGCGGCGACTTCACGCACCAGCACGCCCATGGACCAGCCGTCGGAGACGATGTGGTGGAGGGTGAGCAGCAGCACGTGCACGTCTTCGCCGAGGCGCAGCAGGACGGCGCGCAGCAGAGGGCCGGTGGCCAGCTCGAAGGGGCGCAGGGCCTCTTCTCGCGCGAGGCGCCGCACTTCTTCCGCACGGCGTGACTCTGACAACTCCTCCAGCGACTCTCGCGTGAGGCCGAAGCCTCCGTCCTCGTGGATGCACTGCACGGGCTGGCCTTCGCGCGAGACGAAGGTGGTGCGCAGGGCCTCGTGGCGGCGCACCACTTCCTTCAGCGCGGCCTCCAGGACGTCCGCATCCAGCGCCCCTTCCAGGCGCAGGGAGATGGGGATGTTGTAGAGCGGGCTGCCGGGTTCGAGCTGGTCGATGAACCACAGTCGCTGCTGCGCGAGGGACAGCGACAGCTCACCCGTGCGCGGCACTGGCACCAGCGGCGGTCGCGCGAAGCCGGAGGCGGGCTGCCGGGCCGCGTCCACCTTCCGGGCCAGCGCGCCCAGCGTCGGCGTGGAGAAGAACTCCCGCAGGGAGAGCTCGGCGCCCAGGGCGGAGCGGATGCGGGAGACGACCTGGGTGGCCAGCAGCGAGTGGCCTCCCAAATCGAAGAAGTTGTCGTCGAACCCGACACGCGACACGCCCAGCAGCCGGGCCCAGATGTCCGCGAGCAGCGTCTCCGTGGGCGTGCGTGGCGCTGCGCCGCTGGCGGCCGAGGACGGCGCGCCCGGCGCGGGGAGCGCTCTCCGGTCCACCTTGCCGTTCGCCGTCAGCGGCAGGGCCGGGAGCACCACGAGTGCCGAGGGCACCATGTACTCGGGCAGGCGCTGCTGGAGGAAGGCGCGCAGCTCGGACGGCTGCAGGTCGCCCTGGGCTTCCGCGGGCGCCGCCACGACGTAGCCCGCGAGGCGCTTGTCCCCGGGGAGGTCCTCGCGCACCAGCGCCACGGCCTCGCGCACTCGCGGGTGGGCGAGCAGCGCGGCCTCGACCTCTCCCAGCTCGATGCGGAAGCCGCGCACCTTCACCTGGCTGTCGCCGCGGCCGAGGTACTCGAGGATTCCATCCTCGCGCCAGCGCACGCGGTCTCCCGTGCGGTAGAGGCGCGCGCCGGGCACGGTGGAGAACGGGTCCGGGACGAAGCGCTCGGCGGTGAGGGCCGGCTGCTCCACGTAGCCGCGGCCCACGCACTCTCCGCCGATGAACAGCTCCCCCACCACTCCCACGGGCACCGGCTGCCCGCCCGTGTCCAGCGCGTACACGCGCGTGTTGCCGATGGGCCGGCCGATGGGGACCGTCGTGCTGACCTGCGAGGGCTCCGTCATGCGGTTGCAGACGGCGTAGACGGTGGTCTCGGTGGGGCCGTAGCCGTTGGTGAGCGAGCCCGGCAGTTGCTCCAGCACCTGCCGCGCGTGGAGCGCGCTCACCACGTCACCGCCCGAGATGATCTGCTTCACGGTGCGCAGCGACTCGAACTCGAACTCCACCATCTGGCTGAAGAGGCCGGAGGCGAGCCAGAGCGTGGAGATGCGCTCGCGGCGCACCAGCGTCGCCAGCTCCTCGAGCGACGGCGTGTGAGGTGGCAGCAGTACGAGCCGGGCCCCGTGCAGCAGCGCTCCCCAGACCTCGGCGACCGAGACGTCGAAGGAGACGGGGGCTGTCTGGAGAATGGACTCCTCGGGGCCGTAGTCGAGGTAGTCGACTCCGAAGACGGTGCGCTGCACGGTCCGGTGCTCGATGGCGACGCCCTTGGGGCGGCCGGTGCTGCCGGAGGTGAAGATGATGTACGCGAGGCTGCCGGGCGTGGCCGTCGACGGCGGCGCGGTGGTGGGCAGGCCGTCCAGGGGCATGTCCTCCAACACCACGGTGGACAGGCCCTCGGTGGGCAGCCGGGACACGAGCGCGCGCCGGGTGATGAAGACGCGAGGGCGTGCGTCCTCCACCATGTTAGCGAGCCGCGCGGCGGGAGAGTTGACGTCCAGCGGGACGTACGCGCCGCCCGCCTTGGCGACCGCGACGATGCAGACGATGAGCTCCAGCGAGCGCTCCAGCCCGAGCGCCACCCTGTCATCGGTGGTCACACCCAGGGCGCGCAGGTGGTGCGCGAGCTGGCTTGAGCGCTCATCGAGCTGCCGGTATGTGAGGCGCGTCCCGCCGAGCTGCACGGCGATGGCGTCGGGGTAGCGGGCCGCGGCCCGGGCGAAGCCCTCGGGAAGGGTGACGTCGCGAGGGTAGTCGGTGGCCGTCGCGTTCCAGTCCACGAGCATCCGCTGGCGCTCGGAGTCGGTGAGGATGGAGGCCGACGCGAGCGACGCCTCGGGCCGGGCCACCAGCGCCTCCACCAACTGGCGGAAGTGCGCGGCGAGGCGCTCGGCCGTGGAGCGCTCGAAGAGGTCCACGTTGTAGGCGAGCTGCCCCGCGTAGCCCCCGGACGTCCGCCACAGGTACAGCTCCAGCTCCAGCTTGATGACCTCGCTGCCGGGGCCCTCCAGCGGCCGGAGGGCGAGGCCGGGGAGGGAGAGTGGAGGCAGGGGCGCATTCTGGAGAGCGAAGAGGACCTGGACGAGGGGCGGACGGCTGAGGTCGCGCTGGAGGTGGAGGGAGTCGACGATGCGCTCGAAGGGGAGGGACTGGTGAGCGAAGGCGTCGAGGGTGGTGTCGCGCACCTGGGAGAGGAGAGCGAGGAAGGAGTCGGAGGGGTAGAGGCGGGAGCGGAGGGGGAGGGTGCGGACGAAGAAGCCGATGAGGGCTTCGAGCTCCGGGGCGTCGCGGCCGGCGAGAGGGGAGGCGACGAGGACTTCGGACTGGCCGGAGTAGCGGTGCAGAAGGAGGGAGTAGGAGGCCAGCAGGGCCATGAAGGGGGTGACGGCGTGCTGGCGGCAGAGGGAGTCGAGAGCGTCCGCGAGGTGAGGAGGCAGGAGGACGGGGACGGAAGCACCGCGAGAGGACTGGACGGCGGGGCGGGGCTTGTCGGTGGGCAGCTCGAGGGCGTGGGGGACGTCAGCGAGGTGCTGACGCCACCAGGCCAGGTGCTCATCGAGGACGGGGCCCTGCAGCCACTGGCGCTGCCAGCCGGAGAAGTCGGCGTACTGAAGGGGCAGAGGAGGAAGGGGCGAGGGCAGGTGCTGGGAGAAGGCCTCGTAGAGGGCGGCGACTTCGCGCACCAGCACGCCCATGGACCAGCCGTCGGAGACGATGTGGTGGAGGGTGAGCAGCAGGACGTGCACGTCTTCGCCGAGGCGCAGCAGGACGGCGCGCAGCAGCGGACCGGTGGCCAAGTCGAAGGGGCGCAGGGCCTCTTCTCTCGCGAGGCGCCGGGCCTCGTCCTCGCGCTGCGAGTCGGGCAGCGGCGTCAGGTCCACCTGGGTCAGGTGGAGGGTGCCCTCGGGGTGGATGCACTGCACGGGCTGGCCTTCGCGCGAGACGAAGGTGGTGCGCAGGGCCTCATGGCGGCGCACCACTTCCTTCAGCGTGGCCTCCAGGGCCTCCGGGACCAGGGTGCCGTCCAGCCGGAGGGCGGTGGGCATGTTGTACGTCGCCATGCCCGGCTCTAGCTGATCGATGAACCACAGCCGCTGCTGCGCGAAGGACAGCGGCAGCTCGCCCGTGCGCGGCACGGGGACGAGCGGCGGAAGTGTCAGGCCCCGTGTCTCGCTCCGGGCCGCGTCCACCTGCCGGGCCAGCTCGCCCAGCGTCGGGGCGGAGAAGACCTCGCGCACGGCGAAGTCGGTACCGAAGACGGCGCGGATGCGGGAGACGACCTGGGTGGCCAGCAGCGAGTGGCCGCCGAGCTCGAAGAAGTTGTCATCGACTCCGACGCGCGAGACGCCGAGCACCTGGGTCCAGATATCCGCGAGCAACACCTCCGTGGGCGTGCGCGGCGCGAGGTGCTTCGCGGTGACCGTGGCGGAGTCGGGTGAGGGAAGCGCTGCCCTGTCCACCTTGCCGTTGGGACTGACAGGCAGCGCCGGGAGCGCCATGAGCGCCGAGGGCACCATGTGCTCGGGAAGCTGCTGGGCGAGGAGCGTGCGCAGCCCCTGCGTGTCCAGGACGGAGGCCGTGGGCGCGGGCACGACGTAGGCGACGAGGCGGGGCCCGGTGGGGCCGTCGTCGCGCACCAGGGCGACGGCCTCGGAGACGTCCGGATGGGAGCGCAGGACGGCTTCGACTTCGCCCAGCTCGATGCGGAAGCCGCGCAGCTTCACCTGGAAGTCGGTGCGGCCCAGGTACTCGAGTTGGCCGTCGGGCCTCCAGCGCACGCGGTCTCCGGTGCGGTAGAGGCGCTCACCGGGCACTCCGCTGAAGGCGTCCGGGACGAAGCGCTCCGCGGTGAGCGAGGGCCGGTGCAGGTATCCGCGCGCCACGCCGACGCCGCCGATGAAGAGCTCGCCGGGGACGCCGACGGGGACGGGCTGCAGGTGGGCGTCGAGGACGAAGACGCGCACGTTGGGCAGCGGGCGTCCGAGAGGAGGTGTGGAGCCGTCCGCCACGCACGCGGCCATGGAGGCGCAGACGGTGGCTTCGGTGGGGCCGTAGACGTTGAGGAAGGTGCGGCCGGGGGCCCACCGGGCCACCAGCTCCGGGAAGCAGGCCTCGCCGCCGGAGACGATGGTGCGCAGCGAGGGCAATCCATCGGCTGGCAGGGCGTTGAGGGCGGAGGGCGTCAGGGAGAGGACGTGGACGTCGTGCTGCTGGAGCAGGCGGGCCAGCGCGGGGCCGGGCTGCACGGCCTCGTCGGAGGCCAGGCACACCGTGGCGCCGGAGAGCAGCGCGGGAATAGCCTCCCAGACGAAGGCGTCGAAGCCGGGCGAGGCGAACTGGAGCACGCGCGTGCCGGGCCCCAGCCCCTGCGGCTGCACCTGGCTTCGCGCCAGGTTGGGCACGCCCCGGTGGGGCACCATGACGCCCTTGGGCTGTCCGGTGCTGCCGGAGGTGTAGATGACGTACGCGAGCCCGTCGGCGGTGGCCAGCGGATCAGGCGGCGTGGAGGGCTGACCGGAGAGCTGCTGCGTGAGTGCATCCACCTCCAGCACCAGCACGCCGTGCGGCGCTGGCACATCGAGCGACGAATGCGTCAGCAGCAGCGGCGCGGCACAGTCCTCCAGCATGAAGGCCAGCCGTCCCGAGGGATAGGCGGGGTCCATGGGGACGAAGGCGCCACCGGCCTTGAGCACGGCGAGCACCGCCACCACCCACTCGGGCGAGCGCGGCAGGCACAGGGCGACCCGCGTCTCCGCGCGCACGCCATGCGCGCGCAGCACGTGGGCCAGCGCGTTGGCGCGAGCGTCGAGCTGCGCGTACGTGAGCACCGTGGCTTCGAAGCGCACCGCCTCCGCGTCGGGCGTGTGCCGTGCCTGCGCCTCGAACAACTCGTGGATGCAGGCTCCGTCCGGGAAGGGCTCGGTCCGGCCGCTCCAGTCCACGAGCACCTGCCGCTGCTCCTCGGCGGACAGCAGCGGCAGCATCGCCACCGGCCGGGTGGAGTCCTGGCAGATGGCCGCGAGCAGAGTCCGGAGGTGCCCCGCCATGCGCTCGATGGTGGAGGCGTCGAACAGGTCGGTGGCGTAGTGGAGGCTGCCGCTGAAGCCCTCCGCCGTCTCCTCCAGCGCGAGGTTCAGGTCGAACCGCGCCGGCACGGTGTCCGGAAGGAGCGGGAGCAGCCGCAGCCCGGGGAGCTCCAGCGCGGGCATGGGCGTGTTCAGCAGGCTGAAGCTGGTCTGGTACAGCGGCGCCTGGTTGAGGCTTCGCTGCGGGCGGAGCTCCTCGACGAGCTTCGCGAAGGGCACGTCCTGGTGCTCGTAGGCGGCGAGCGTGGTCTCCCGCACCTGCTCCAGCAGCACGAGGAACGAAGCACGCGGGGCGATGCGCGCGCGCAGGGCCAGGTTGTTGACGAAGAAGCCGATGAGCCCTTCGGTCCCCGCGTCGTTCCTGCCTGCGATGGGCGAGCCGACGACGAGGTCGTCCTGTCCGGAGTAGCGGTGCAGCAGCACCTGGAAGGCCGCCAGCAGCGTCATGAACGGCGTCGCGCCCTGCCGCCGCGAGAGGGCCTTGAGGTGCTCGGAGAGGTCCGTGGGGATTCGCACGGGCACGAAGGCGCCCCGCGAGGACGGCACGGCGGGACGCGGCTTGTCGGTGGGCAGCTCCAGCGAGTGCGGCACGCCGTCGAGCCGCTGTCTCCACCAGGAGAGCTGCCCTTCCAGCACCTCGCCTTCGAGCCAGCCACGCTGCCAGACGGAGTAGTCCGCGTACTGGACCGGGAGGGGCGGGAGCGGCGAAGGCTGGCCCCGCAGGAAGGCGTCGTAGAGCGCCGCGACTTCGCGCACCAGCACGCCCAGGGACCAGCCGTCGAAGACGATGTGGTGCAGCGTGAGCAGCAGCACGTGCTCGGTGTCACCGAGGCGCAGCAGCACGGCGCGCAGCAGGGGGCCTGCGGCGAGGTCGAAGGGACGCAGGGCTTCTTCGCGCGCGAGGCGCCGGGCCTCCTGTCCGGAGTCGGAGCCTGACGTCAGGTCCACCTGGGGCAGGTGGAACGTCGGGTCCGGCTGGATGCACTGGACGGGCTGGCCCTCGCGCGAGACGAAGGTGGTGCGCAGGGCCTCGTGGCGGCGCACCACCTCGGCCAGCGCGGCCTCCAGTGCTCCGGCGTCCAGCGTGCCCTCCAGGCGGAGGGCGGCGGGCATGTTGTACGTCGAGTTGCCCGGCTCGAGCTGGTCGATGAACCACAGCCGCTGCTGCGCGAAGGACAGCGGCAGCTCGCCCGTGCGAGGCATGGGGACGAGCGGCGGAAGCGTGAGTCCTCCTGTGGCCCCGCGAGCCACGTCCACCTGCCGGGCCAGCGCGCCCAGCGTCGGGGCGGAGAAGAGCTCCCGCACGGGGAGCTCCGTGCCGAAGACGGCGCGGATGCGGGAGACGACCTGGGTGGCCAGCAGCGAGTGGCCGCCGAGCTCGAAGAAGTTGTCGCCCGTGCCCACGCGCGAGACACCCAGCACCTGGGCCCAGATATCCGCGAGCAGTTCCTCGGTGGGCGTGCTCGGGGGCGCGTAGCCGGCGGAGGCCGCGCCGGTGCCGCCCAGGTCCGGAGCGGGCAGGGCCTTCCGGTCCACCTTGCCGTTGGCTGTCAGCGGCAGCGTCGGCAGCGGCACCAGCGCCGAGGGCAGCATGTGCTCCGGAAGGAGCGTGGAGGCGAAGTCGCGCAGCGCCTGCGAGTCCAGGGCGGAGGCCGTGGGCGAGGGCACGACGTAGGCGACGAGGCGGGGCCCGGTGGGGCCGTCGTCGCGCACCAGGGCCACGGCCTCGGAGACGTCCGGATGGGAGCGCAGGACGGCTTCGACTTCGCCCAGCTCGATGCGGAAGCCGCGCAGCTTCACCTGGAAGTCGGTGCGGCCCAGGTAGTCCAGCGTGCCGTCGGAGTTCCAGCGCACGCGGTCGCCCGTGCGGTAGAGGCGCGCGCCGGAAGTGCCGCTGAAGGCGTCCGGGACGAAGCGCTCCGCGGTGAGCGAGGGCCGGTGCAGGTAGCCGCGCGCCACGCCGACACCGCCGATGAAGAGCTCACCGGGGACGCCGACGGGGACGGGCTGCAGGTGGGCGTCGAGGACGAAGACGCGCACGTTGGGCAGGGGCGCGCCGATGGAGGGCTTCTGGCCGTCGGGCACACACGTGGCCACGGAGGCACAGACGGTGGCTTCGGTGGGGCCGTAGGCGTTGAAGAAGGTGCGGCCGGGGGCCCACCGGGCCACCAGCTCCGGGGAGCAGGCCTCGCCCGCGGAGACGACGGTGCGCAGCGAGGGCAGTCCGTCGGCTGGCAGGGCGTTGAGGGCGGAGGGCGTCAGGGACAGGACGTGGACGTCGTGTTGCTGGAGCAGGCGGGCCAGCGCGGGGCCGGGCTGCACGGCCTCGTCGGAGGCCAGGCACACCGTGGCTCCTGAGAGCAGCGGGGGAAGGGTCTCCCAGATGAAGGCGTCGAAGCCGGGCGAGGCGAACTGGAGCACGCGCGTGCCGGGCCCCAGCCCCTGCGGCCGCACCTGGCTGCGCACGAGGTTGAGCACGCCCCGGTGGGGCACCATGACGCCCTTGGGCTGGCCGGTGCTGCCGGACGTGTAGATGACGTACGCGAGCCCATCGGCCAGGGTCTGCGATGCAAGCGGAGTCGTCGGCTGGCCGGCCAGGCGGGGCTCCAGCGCGTCCATGGCCAGCGCCAACACGCCAGGAGGCGTCGGCACATCGAGCGACGAGTGCGTCAGCAGCAGCGGCGCGCCGCAGTCCTCCAGCATGAACTCCAGCCGTTCCGAGGGATAGGCGGGGTCCATGGGGACGAAGGCCCCACCGGCTTTGAGCACGGCGAGCACCGCCACCAGCCACTCGGGCGAGCGCGGCAGGCACAGCGCCACGCGAGTCTCCGCGCTCACACCATAGGCATGCAGCAGGTGCGCCAGCGCGTTGGCGCGAGCGTCGAGCTGCGCGTACGTGAGCACCGTGGCTTCGAACCGCACCGCCTCCGCGTCGGGCGTGTGCCGTGCCTGCGCCTCGAACAACTCGTGGATGCAGGCTCCGTCGGGGAAGGGCTCGGTCCGGCCACTCCAGTCCACGAGCACCTGCCGCTGCTCCTCGGCGGACAGCAGGGGCAGCTCGCTCAGGCGCCTGCCGGGGGCGGCGATGATGCCCTCCAGCAGCGTGTGCAGGTGCCCCAGCATGCGGGAGATGCGCTCGGGCTCGAAGAGGTCGGTGCGGTACACCACCGCGACGCGCAGCCCCTGCTCCAGCTCGGTGAACAGGAGGGACACGTCCTGCTGGCTGGCGCCGCTGTCGACAGGCTGCGCCTCCATGCGCAACCCCGGCAGCTCCAGCGGAGGCAGGGGCGCGTTCTGGAGGGTCAGCGACACCTGGAACAGGGGTGTGATTCCCGGCCGCCGCTCGGGACGGAGTGCCTCCACCAGCGTCTCGAAGGGCACGTCCTGGTGGGCCATGGCCCCGAGGACGCCCTCGTGCACGCGGCCCAGCAGCTCCAGGAAGGACGGGTCCCCAGACAGGTCCAGCGGCAGGGGCAGGGCATTGACGAACAGCCCGACCAGTCCCTCCAGCTCCGCGCGGGAGCGCCCGGCCACCGGCGTGCCCACGACGACGTCCGGCTGCCCGCTGTAGCGGGACAGCAGCACGCCGTACGCGGCCATCAGGAGCGAGAAGAGGGTACAGCCCTCGTGGCGGGCCAGCGTGCGGAGCGAGTCGAGCAACGCCAGGGGCAGCACCACCGTCTGCCGCGCGCCACGCGTGGAGGCCAACGGGGTCCGGGGCCGGTCCGTGGGCAGCTCCAGCACCGCATCCGCGTCCAGCCGCTCTCGCCACCAGGCGAGCCGCGAGTCCAGCACCTCTCCCTGGAGCCAGCCGCGCTGCCACGTCGCGTAGTCCGCGTACTGCATGGGCAGCGGAGGCAGGGGCGACGCACGACCCTCGGCGAGCGCCGGGTAGAGCACGCCCAGCTCCCGCACCAGCACTCCCAGGGACCAGGCGTCCGAGACGAGGTGGTGCACGTTGAGCAGCAACAGGTGCTCGGTGGCGCTCATCCGGTAGAGCACCGCCCGCAGCAGCGGCCCCTGCTCCACGTCGAAGGGGCGGCGCGCCTCGTCGTGCAGCGCGCGCCACACGGCGTCCTCGGGGACCTCGCCCAGCTCCACCACCGGGAGGGCGGCCTCCGCGGCGGGGGAGATGAGCTGGCGCGGCTGGCCGTCCTGCTCGACGAAGGTGGTCCGCAGCGCCTCGTGCCGGCGAATCACCTCGTCGAGCGCACGGCGCAGGACGTCCGCGTCCAGCGTGCCCGAGAGGCGCACGGCCGTGGGGATGTTGAAGACCGTCCCCCCGGCGTTGAGCCGCTCCTGGAGCCAGAAGCCTTCCTGCGCGAACGACACGGGCTCGCGGCGGGCACGTGCGCGCTCGCGCAGCAGCTCGGCGAGCCGCGCGCGCTTCTGCTCGGGCGTGAGCGCCATGGTCAGGCGACCTTGTCCGCGTCACCCTCCATCTCCGCCAGCAGCGCGGCGACCTGCTCGTCGGAGAGGTTGTCCAGGTTCTCCAGCAGCTGCTCGGCCCCGCCACCCGCGGCCTTCTTCGGCAGGGGCGCGGCCTCGGGCAGCTCGTAGCCCAGGCGGGTGGCCAGCGCGCGCGTGGACGCGTCCAGCGCGCGGGGCCACTGGATGCGCTTCCAGGAGTCGCTGCGCTCACCCTCGATGCGGGTGTGCTGGAGGATGTTCGGGTCGCCGAGGCCACCCAGCATGCGCTCGCGCTTGCCGTCGTACGGCTGCACCATGCCGGCGTCGTAGGGCAGCTCGAGGAAGTCGCTGACGCCCTTCATCACCCGCTCCGGCTCGCTCACCAGCTCCTCGTAGCGGACCCAGTGCACGCGCTCGGAGCCGATGCGCGCGTAGAAGTCGAGCAGGTTCTGGTTGGGCATGGCCCACACCGTCTCCGCGACGGCGTAGGGGTCCACGTCCGCCGAGCCGAAGAGGCTGGGGCCGAAGAGCCGGTCGAAGCGCATGCGCACCAGCGACTCCATGACGGGCAGCGGGTGGCGGATGAGGAAGAGGTACTTCGGCTTGTCGAACAGCTCCTCGCCCCGTTGCAGCGTCTCCGGGTCCATGGCGTACGGCGGCGTCTTGTCCACCAGCAGGCGCGGGCCGGACAGCTCCTGCAGCCGCCCGTAGACGGCCTGCGCGGAGACGTCGTCCGCCACCAGCTTGTCCAGGAACTGCTGGCCCGCGGTGGAGTCGACCTTGAGCATCTCCATGAAGGCCCACAGGAGGCCGCGCTCGGTCCACTCCATCTCGTGGCCGAAGCCCACGTTCTGCTTCCACTCCTTCATCGTCTCGAAGAAGAGGAGGTTCAGCTCGGGCGGGCAGAACAGGCGCGGGTGGCCGGCGAGCATGACGCGGAAGAGCGTGGAGCCCGCGCGCGGCGTGGAGTGCACGAAGACCATGCTCGGGTTCTTCTTCGCGGCGCGCACCTTGGGGCCGGAGGCCTGCCGGCGGTAGGGGCGCAGCGACAGGGCCGACAGCGGCAGGTCCGTGGCGAAGCGGCCCGGGTCCGACTGGCGCTCCATCTCCGCCAGCAGGTAGCGCGACAGCTCGGGCAGCGTGGCGTGCTCGCGCAGCTCATGCGGGTAGAGCTGGAACTTGAGCTCCTTCTTCAGGTCGAACTCCAGCTCGGAGCCGATGGCGTCCAAATCCAACCCCGCGAGGCTGCCGTTGGCGGGCAGGTCCTTCACGGCGCGGTTGGTCACCTTGGCCACCTTGCGGCGCAGCCAGTCCTCCAGGAGCGACGGGCGCTCGGTGGGGAAGGCCGTGCGCAGGGCCTCGGCCAGGGGCTTGGACGGCACGGCCTCGCGCGCCGCCAGCTCCTTCGCGATGAGGCCGGAGAGGCCGGCCACGGTGGGGTTCTCGAAGAGGCTGCGCAGCGGCGGCTCCACCTTGAAGGTGGCCTGGAGCTGGTTGCGCAGCTGCGTGGCCAGCAGCGAGTGCCCGCCCAGGTCGAAGAAGTCGTCGTGCAGGCCCACCTCGGCCACGCCGAGCAGCTCGCTCCACAGCGCGGCCACGGCCTTCTCCAAGTCGGTGCCCGGCGCGACGAAGGCCGTCTTGCCCCGGCGCACGCGGTTGGCGGCCTTCTTCTGCGGCGTGCCCGGCGCCTTCGCCTCGCGGTTGACCCACAGGCGCACGCGCTGCTCCAGGTCGCCGGTGATGACCACCACCTGGCCGTCGAGCCCGGCCTGCACCACGCGGCGCAGCGCCTGGGTGCCCTCCGGAATCGACATGGTGTACTGGTCCATCGCCGTGCGCAGCGAGGTGTGCTTCGTCTCCTCGGGCCACGGGTCCCAGGAGGCGCTCACCCAGCGCGGCGACTCGAGGCCCCGCCGGCTCTCCGCGAAGGCGTCCAGGAACTGGTTGCCCGCCGCGTAGGTGAAGTGCGCCAAGCCTCCCAGCACCGACGAGCTGGACGAGAAGAGCAGCACGAAGTCCACCGCGTGCCCGCGCAGCGCCTCCTCCAGCGCGTAGGTGCCGTACACCTTGGGGCCGAACTGCGTCTCGGCCGCGTCGCGGCGCACGTCCGTCAGCGCCATGTACGGCGAGTCACCGCGGGTGACGCCCGCCGTGTGCAGCACGCCGTGCAGCGCGCCGAAGCGGGCCTCCGCCTTGGCCACCGCCGCCTTGAGCTTCGCGGCGTCCGCCACGTCGGCGTCGAGCACCAGCACCTCGGCGCCCTTCGCCTCCAGCTCCTTCACGCGGCGGATGCGGCGGCTCGTCGTGTCGTCCTCGGCATGGCTGGAAAGCCACGCGTCCCACGTGCTCCGCTCCGGCAGCGGCGTACGGCCGAGCAGCGCCAGCTTCGCCTTGAAGGTCTCCGCCAGGTGGTCCGCCAGCATGAGGCCCACCGCGCCCATGCCGCCGGTGATGAGGTACACGCCGCCCTCGCGCATCGGCGCCAGGGGCGCGCCCTTCGCCTCCAGCCGCACGGGGGTGTAGGCCTGGACGTAGCGGCGGGTGCCGCGCAGCACCACCAGCAGCTCGGAGCCGCGGGCGCTGAACTCCGACACCAGCAGCCCGGCCAGCCGCTCCGCGCGGGGGCTGGACGGCACCGGCACCTCCACCTCCACGCAGCGGGCGGTGACGTGCTGGAGCTCCTGCGGAATCACCTTGCAGGCGGTGAGCAGCGGGGACTTCTCCGCCAGCGCCTGGTGCTCGCCCTCCAAGTCATGGAGGCGGTTGGAGACCACCTCCACGCGCACCGGCCGGGTGCCCTTCGCGAGCGCCTGACCCAGCGCGAGCAGGCTGTAGTAGCCGCCGTCCTGCACCTTGCGGAACAGCTCCGGGCCGGAGCCCGTCACGTCCGGCGCGGTGAGGCTCCACAGGTGGACGACGACGTCGGCGGGCAGGCCCTGCTTCTCCAGGTCCTCGAACACCGCCTGCAGGTCCGTCTTGCTGTCCGGCGCGGCGGTGTAGCGACGCGCGTCCTCGCGGGCGTACGCCTTGCCCGCCTTCACGGTGACGACGTCACGGCCTTCCGCCTTCAGGCGGCGGGCCAGCGCCTCGCCCACGCCGAGCCCGTCCTCCAGCAACACCCAGCAGCGCGACTTCGCCAGCGCCTCGGCGTCCAGCGCGGGCGGGGCCGCGGGCTTCCACGCGGGGACGTGGAACCAGTCCGCCACGTCCGCGTGCTTGCCCGTGGGCGCGCGCGACTGCGCCTGCGCGGCGGCGCCCTCCACGGCGTCCACCCAGTAACGCTCGCGCTCGAAGGGGTAGCCCGGCAGCGGCACGCGGTGGCGCTTCTGCGCGGTGTAGAGGCCCTTCCAGTCCACCGGCACGCCGGCCAGCCACAGCTCGCCGAGCACGCCCATCAGCTTCGCGGCGTCGGACTCGGGCTTCTGCGGGTGGCGGGACGACGAGAGCACCGTGCGCCCGGCCGTCTCCGGCTGCGCCTTGGCGAGGCTGCCCAGCGTCTGCCCGGGGCCCACCTCCAGCAGCACGTCGGAGGCGTCCTTCAGCAGCTCGCGCAGCCCCTGGGCGAAGCGCACGGGCGAGCGCAGGTGGCGGGCCCAGTACGCCGGGTCCGTGGCCTGCGCGGCGTCAATCCACGTGCCCGTCACGTTGGACACGTACGGCAGCTTCGGCGCCTGCAGGCGCACGCGGCGGACCGCGTCCGTGAAGGGCGCGAGGATGGAGTCCATCATCGCGGAGTGGAAGGCGTGCGACGTGTGCAGCCGCCGCGCCTGGACGCCGCGCGCGGAGAGCTTCGCCTCCAGCGCATCCACCGCCTCCGTGGGGCCGGCCACCACGCACATCGCCGGGCCGTTGACGGCCGCGAGGTCCAGCTTCCCCTCCAGCAGCGCGGTGACTTCGGCCTCCGGCAGCGGCACGGCGAGCATGGAGCCCGCGGGCAGCGACTGCATCAGCCGGCCGCGCGTGGCCACCAACGCCAGCGCGTCGTCCAGCGTGAAGACGCCCGCGAGGCAGGCGGCCACGTACTCGCCGATGCTGTGGCCCACCATGGCGCGCGGCTCCACGCCCCAGGCCATCCACAGCTTCGCCAGCGCGTACTCGATGACGAACAGCGCCGGCTGGGTGAGCGCGGTGCCCTCCAGCTTCTTCGTGGCCTCGGCCTCGCCGGCGGGGGCGGGGTAGAGGACGGTGCGCAGGTCCAGACCGAGGTGCGGCTTGAGCTTCTCCGCGCAGGTGTCCACCTCGGCGCGGAAGGCGGGCTCGCTGTCATACAGCTCGCGCGCCATGTTGACGTGCTGCGCGCCCTGGCCGGGGAACATGAAGACCACCGGCCGGTCACCCACCTCGCGCAGGCCCGTGAGGACGCGCGCGGGCGCGCGGGAGGCCAGCGCCTCCGCGGCGTCCTGCGTGGTGCGGGCCACCAGCACGCGGCGGTGGTCGAAGTCCTTGCGGCCCACCTGGAGCGTGAAGGCCACGTCCGCCAGCGACGCGCCCGGGTGCTCCTTCAGCCACGCCGCCAGGTTGTCGGTGGCCGTGTCCAGCGCGGCCTCGCTCCGGGCCGACACCAGCAGCAGCTGCGCGGGGCGGGAGGGGCCGGAGGCCTCGGCCTTCGGGGCCTCCTCGAGGATGACGTGGGCGTTGGTGCCGCCGAAGCCGAACGAGCTGACACCCGCGCGCAGCGGGCCCGTGCCCATCCAGTCCGTCAGCTTCGTGTTGACGGTGAAGGGGCTGTTGCCGAAGTCGATCTGCGGGTTGGGCGCCGTGAAGTTCAGCATCGGCGGCAGCTTGCGGTGCTGCAGCTGCATCACCGTCTTGATGAAGCCCGCCATGCCCGCGGCCACGTCCAGGTGGCCCACGTTGCCCTTGGCCGTGCCCAGCTTGCAGAAGCCCTTCTTGTCCGTGCTCGCGCGCCACGCGTTGTTGAGCGCGAGGATTTCAATGGGGTCTCCCAGCGAGGTGCCGGTGCCGTGGGCCTCCAGGTAGCTGATGGCGTCCGCGTCCAGCCCGGCGCACGCCAGCGACTCCAGCAGCACCTCCGTCTGGCCTTCCACGCTGGGCGCGGTGAAGGACGCCTTGTGCGAGCCGTCGTTGTTCACCGCCGAGCCGCGCACCACGGCCAGGACGTTGTCGCCGTCGGCAATCGCGTCCTGCAGGCGCTTGAGCACCACCACGCCCGCGCCGCTGCCGAAGACGGTGCCCTCCGCCTTCGCGTCGAAGGGGCGCACGTGCCCGTCCGGGGACAGCATGCTGCCCGGCTCGTAGGTGTAGCCCGCGCGGTGCGGCACGTTGACGGCGGTGGCCGCGGCCAGGGCCATGCGGCACTCGCCCATCAGCAGGCTCTGGCAGGCCAGGTGGATGGCGACGAGCGACGTGGAGCACGCCGTCTGCACCATGGTGCTGGGGCCGGTGAGGTTGAGCTTGTACGAGACGCGAGTGGCCAGCGACGACATGTCGTTGCCCAGCTCCACCAGCAGGCGGTCCTGCGGCTGGAGCGAGGCGCGGTTGGCCAGCACGTGGAAGAGGTACGTGCTGGTGCGGGTGCCAGCGAAGACGGAGACGCGCTCGCCCGGGTGCTTGTCCGGGTCATAGCCCGCGTGCTCCAGCGCCTCCCACGCGCACTCCAGCAGCAGGCGCTGCTGCGGGTCCATGACGCGCGCCTCCAGCGGCGTGTAGCCGAAGAAGTCCGCGTCGAAGTTCTCCACGCCGTCCAGCACCGGCGCCGCCTTCACGTAGCGGCCGTTGCCCATTTCGTCGGCGGGCACACCCGCGGCGCGGAGCTCGTCGTCGGTGAGGGGGACGATGGACTCCACGCCCGCGCACAGGTTCTTCCAGAACTGCTCCACGTCCTTCGCACCGGGGAAGCGTCCGGCCATGCCGATGACGGCAATGGCCAGTCCCTCGTAGGAGGACTCGTCGGTCTCGTTGATGTCTGCCATGGGGGTATTTCTCGTGGGGTGTGGGCGGTGCGCGCTCGCGCGCTGCTACCGCTGCTTGCGGTGGAGCCACTGGTTGCGGCGGCTCAGTTCTTCCTTGCGCTTCGCCAGCTTCTCCGCGCGCTCGCGGGCCGCCGCGTCGCCCTCGCCCAGCAACTCCGCGAGCGAGCGCGCCGTGGGGCGCTGGTACAGGGTGGCGGCCGGCACCTCCACCTGGAGGGCCTGCCGGAGCTGTGCGGACGCTTGCACCGCGAGGAGCGAGTCCGCGCCCAGCTCGAAGAAGTTGTCGTCGATGCCCAGCGGGTCGATGCCCAGCACCCCCTGCAGCACCGTGGCGAGCGTGCGCTCCAGCTCATTGCGCGGCGCCACGTAGGCCGTGGCGAGCGTGGGGCGCGGGTGGTTCTTCCGGCCGCCCGTCGCGGTGCCCGCCTGGGCCTGCGACGTGGAGCGCGCCGACTGGCGCCGCCGCGAGGCGAGGTCCGCCGTGCACACGGCGATGGGCCCGCCCGAGGCGCCCGAGAGGATGCGGCGCGTGGCGTCCACTCCCTCGGAGGGACTGAGCGCGAACTTCGCGAGCGCCCCCAGCGCGGCGGTGTCATCCAGCTTCCACGCGTCCCAGCCCACGCTGTGCCAGGGCACGGTACCCGCGTCGGAGCGCGCCTCGGCGAAGGCGTCCAGGTATGCGCTGGACGCCGCGTGCGCCACCTGTCCCAGGCCGCCCAACACCGAGGACAGCGACGACATGAGCAGCACGAAGTCCAGGCCCTCTGCCGGCAGCGCGGTGGCCAGGGCCCGCAGGCCATTCACGCCGGGGTCGAAGCACGCGGCGCGCTGCTCGGGGCCGAGGTCCTGGATGGCCCCCAGCATGGCGCCCCGCAGCCCGCTCGCGGCGTGGATGACGCCGTCGAGGCGGCCGAAGCGCTCCCGCGTGCGCGTCACCGCGCCCTGGAGTTGCGCCTCGTCCGTCGCGTCCACGCCGAGCACCAGCACCTCGGCTCCGAAGGACTGCAGCGCCTGCGCGGCCTCCACCTTGCGGCGCATGGCGTCCGTCGGCTCGTGGGTGGCCAGCCACTGCTCCCACTGGTCGCGGTCCGGGAAGCCCGGCGCCTCCACCAGCGCGAGGCGCGCCTGGAGCGTCCTCGCCAGGTCGGAGGCCAGCACGTTGCCCGGGCCCTCCAGGCCGTCGGTGATGAGGTACACGCCCTGCTCACGCAGCGGGCGGCTGGACGCGGCGTCGTGCGCCAGCGGCAGCGGCTCGAAGGTCTGCACCCAGCGCTGGCGCCCGCGCCAGGCGACCACCGGCTCCGCCGCGCCCGTGAAGAGCTCCGACAGCAGCTGCTCCGCCAGCACGGCGGCGTCCTCGATGCGGCCCGCCGGGGCCACGTCCACCAGCCGGCAGGTGACGTGCGGGTACTCCTGCGGAATCACGCGGCAGGGGCCCAGCAGCGCGGCCAGCTCGGGCACCAGGGCGTCCGCGCGCTCCACCTTCGCGGCCCCGCTGGTCGCCACGAACCAGGGCTGCTTCTCCGTCTGTCCCTTCGCGCCCAGCGCCTGCGCGAGCGACAGGAGGCTGTGCAGGCCCGTGTCCAGCGCCAGCTCGCGCAGCACGTTGCCCGCCGTCACGCCCCACAGGTGCACGACGCCGCCGACGGTGTGGCCCTGCTGCTGGAGCGCGTCCAGCAGCGCGGCGTAGTCCTCGCGCCGATTCGGGTCCACCGTGAAGCTGCCGTCGTTCAACGGGCTGAAGCCCGTGCCGGGGACGACGCGCGCCACGGCATGGCCCGCCGCCACCAGCTTCGCGACGAGCGCGTCCGCCACGCCCACGGCGTCCGCGAACACCAGCCAGCTGCGCACGCCGGCCGCGGGCCCGGTGGCCACGGCCGCACGCGACAGCGGCGCGCGCTTCCACGACGGCACGTAGAACCAGTCCGCCGGGTTGCTGTTCTTCTCCGGCGACGCGGTGGGGGCGGCCGCCGCCGGACGCGCCGTGCCCAGGCCGGTGCCGGGACGCGCATCAATCCAGTAGCGCTGCCGCTCGAAGGGGTAGGTGGGCAGCGGCAGCCGGCGCCGCTGCTCCTTCTTCGTGAAGCCCGCCCAGTCCGGGTGGACGCCGTTGAGCCACAGCTTCCCCAGCGCCGTCACGAGCACCGTCACGTCGTCGGCGGTCGTCTCGCGCGGGTGCCGCGTGCAGGAGACGGCCACGCGCGTCTCGGCGCCGGGCTGCTGCCGCGCCAGCGAGGCGAGCGTCGTGCCCGGGCCCACCTCCAGCAACGCGAGCTGCGGCTTCTGCGCCAGCGTGCGCAGGCCCGCGTCGAAGCGCACGGCCTGGCGCAGGTGCTGCGCCCAGTACGCCGGGTCCGTGGCCTGCGCGGCGTCAATCCACGTGCCCGTCACGTTGGAGAGGAACGGGAGCTTCGGCGCGTTGCGCTTCACCGCGCGCACCGCGTCCATGAAGGCCGGGAGGATGGGGTCCATCATCGCCGAGTGGAACGCGTGCGACGTGTGCAGCTTCGCCACGCCAATGGCCTGGGCCTCCAGCCTCGCCTGGAGCGCGGCAATCGCCTCCGTCGGCCCGGCCACCACCGTGAGGCGCGGCCCGTTGACGGCGGCCAGGGACAGCTCCGGCGTCAGGTACGGCCGCAGCGCATCCTCGGAGAGCTGCACGCTCACCATGGCGCCGGCGGGGAGCGACTGCATGAGCTGCCCGCGCTTGGCCACCAGCGCGAGCGCGTCCTTCAAGTCGAAGACGCCCGCGAGGCACGCGGCGACATACTCGCCCACGCTGTGCCCCAGCATGGCCTGCGGCTTCACGCCCCAGGACATCCACAGCCGCGCCAGCGCGTACTCCACCGCGAAGAGGGCCGGCTGCGTCAGGGCCGTCTGGCCCAGCTTCTTCGCCGCTTCCTCCGCGCCCGCGGCGTCCGGGTACAGCACCGTGCGCAAATCCAGCCCCAGGTGCGGGAGCAGGTGCGTGGCGCAGGCGTCCAGGTGCTCGCGGAAGACGGGCTCGGCGTCGTACAGCCCGCGCGCCATGCCCACGTACTGCGAGCCCTGGCCCGGGAAGAGGAAGGCCACCGGCCGGTCCTGCACCTGGGGCGCGTCCGTCAGGCAGCGCGGCGTGCCCTCGGCTTCGAGCGCGGCGAGCGCGTCGTCCCGGTCCGTGCACACCAGCACGCGGCGGTGCGACATGGGCTGGCGCCCCACCTGGAGCGTGTACGCCACGTCCGCGAGCGACTGCTCGGGGTGCTCGCGCAGGTGCTTCGTCAGCCGCTGCGTGGCGGCGTCCAGCGCGGTGGCGGAGCGGGCCGACAGCACCAGCACCTGCGCCTTCCGGGACGGCCCGGACGGGGGCAGGGCGGGGGCCTCCTGGAGGACGATGTGCGCGTTGGTGCCGCCCACGCCGAAGGAGCTGACGCCCGCGCGGCGCGGGTGCTTCGGGTGCGCCGGCCAGGGCTCCAGCTTCGCGTTGACGTAGAAGGGGCTGGCCTCGAAATCAATCTCCGGGCTGGGCTGCTCGAAGTGGAGGCTGGGCACCAGCTCGCGGTGCTGGAGCGACAGCACCGCCTTGATGAGGCTGGACACTCCGGCCGCGTTCGCCAGGTGGCCGATGTTCGTCTTCACCGAGCCAATGGGAATCCTGCGCGCGGTGGTGGCCGGGGCCGCGGCGCTGGCCTTGCGCGGACGGAACGCCTTGGTGAGCGCGCGCACCTCGATGGGGTCACCCATCTTCGTGCCGGTGCCGTGCGCCTCCACGTAGCCGATGCTCTCCGGCTCCACGCCCGCGGCGCCCAGGGCCTCGGCGATGACGGCGGCCTGGCCCTCGACGCTCGGCGCGGTGTAGCCCACCTTCGCCGAGCCGTCGTTGTTGATGGCGGAGCCCTTGATGACGGCGTGGATGAAGTCGCCGTCCTCCAGCGCGTCCTTCAGGCGCTTGAGCACCACCACGCCCGCGCCGCTGCCGAACACCGTGCCGTCCGCCTTCGCGTCGAAGGCGCGGCAGTGCCCGTCCGGCGAGACGATGCCGCCGGGCAGGTAGCGGTAGCCCTCCGGGTGCTTCACGTGCACGGACACGCCGCCGGCCAGGGCGATGTCACACTCCTCGTTGAGGAGGCTCTGGACGGCGACGTGCGTGGCCACCAGCGACGTGGAGCACGCACTGGAGATGGAGTAGCTGGGCCCGCGCAGGTTGAGCTTGTACGCGACGCGGGTGCCCAGGAAGTCGCCGCCGTTGGCGACGTCAATCTGCACCTGGTCCAGCATGCTGAGCTGGTCGGCGTTGGGCACCAGGTTGTGCAGCAGGTACGTGTTCGTCGGCGCGCCGCCGAAGACGCCGATGGCGCCCTTGAAGCCCTCGGGCGCGTAGCCCGCGCGCTCCAGCGCCTCCCAGCAGCTCTCCAGGAAGACGCGGTGCTGCGGGTCCATCAGCTCCGCCTCGCGGGGCGTGTAGCCGAAGAATCCCGCGTCGAAGAGCTCCATGCCCTCCAGCGCCGCGGACGCCTTCACCCACGACGCGTCCTTGCGCAGGGACGCGTCCACGCCCAGCGCCTCCAGCTCCGCGTCCTGTACGGGGTGGATGGACTCCACACCCTCGCGCAGGTTGCGCCAGAAGGCTTCGAGGTCGGGCGCTCCAGGGAAGCGCCCGGTCATGCCGATGATGGCGATGTCCTGCTCGTCGGCGGCGATGTCGTTGGGCATGGGCACTGACTCTTCGGGTGTGGGGTCCGTCGGGTTGCTACGGCTCAGGTCTCGTCTTCGGATGCATCCTCGGAGGACTCACCCCGGCGGGCGCGGCGGGCACGGCGGCGCGCGCCCCGGTCCATGCTGGACTCGTCCTCCTCGGCAGTGGCCACGTCGGGCGGCAGGGTGGCCGCCTTGATGAGCTTCGCCAGTGCGTGCACCGTCGGGCCCTCGTAGAGGCTGACGGCGGGGATGGAGACCTTGAACTGCTCACGCACGCGGGCGATGAGCTTCACGCCCACCAGCGAGTTGCCGCCCAGCTCGAAGAAGCTGTCGTGGACGCCCACCTGGGAGATGCCCAGCGTGGACTCCCACAGGCGCGCAATCGACTCCTCCAGCTCGTCGCGGGGCGCCACGTACGGGTTCTGCAGCGAGGGGCGCGGGGTGCGGTCCTCGGCTCCGGCGTCCTGCTGCACCAGCGCGCCCTGGGCCTTCTCCTCCTTCTGCTCCGGCCGCGTCCAGCGCGCGGCGCGGGCGGACAGGGAGCTGGTGGACACCGCCACGTGGCCCACCGGGCCCAGCGAGAGCAGGTGCTCGAAGGCCAGCGCGCCCTCGTCCGCGGAGATGGCCAGCGCGCCGAACGGCGTGGCCGCCGCCAGCGGCGAGGCCGAGCCCTCCTCGAAGCGCCACGCGTCCCAGCCCACGCTCGTCCACGGCACCGGGGACTGCTGCGTGTGCTTCGCGGCGAACGCGTCCATGAAGCCCGTGGCCGCCGTGTACGAAGCGAGCCCCAGGCCGCCCAGCACCGCCGCCAGCGACGAGGCCAGGTGGCAGAAGTCCAGCGTCCTGCCCGCCAGCGCCTCCTCCAGCGCGTACAGGCCCTGGATGCGGCTGCGGAAGTGGTTGCGCACGTCCTCCGGGCGCGTGTCCGGGATGGCGCGGAAGAGGGCCGGGTCCACGTCGCCCGCCGCGTACACCACGCCATTCAGCGCGCCGAAGCGCGACACCGCCGCGTCCACCGCGGCCTTGAGCTGCGCCCGGTCGGCCACGTCCGCGGCCACCACGTGCACCTCGGAGCCCTGGGCCTCCAGCGCCCGCACCTTCTGGATGCGGCGGCTGACCGCGTCCGCCTCACCGTGCGAGGCGAGCCACGCGTCCCAGCCGGAGCGCTCCGGCAGCGCGGTGCGGCTGGCCAGCACCAGCTTCGCCTTCACCTTGCGGGCAATGGCCTTCGCGTGCGCGGTGCCCAGCGTGCCGAAGCCGCCGAGCAGCAGGTACACGCCGCCCTCGCGCAGCGGCAGGGACTCCGGCTTCGAGGCGCCCTGGGGCACGGGCTCGAAGGCCTGCACGTGACGCTGACCGCCGCGGTACGCGACGGCGGCCTCCGCGCGGGAGGCGGCGGCGCACTCGGCGAGGAGCACGTCCGCCAGCGCGGCCTCCTGCCAGCTCCCCGCCAGCGGGAGGACGACGTCCACCGAGCGGCAGGACAGGTGCGGGTACTCCTGCGGAATCACGCGGCAGGGGCCGAGCACCGTGGCCCACTCCGGCCGGGGCTGCTCGTCCGCGAGCGCCTGCATGCGGTGGGTGACGGCCACCACCGACACCGGCTTCGCGCCGCCCTGACGGCCCAGCGCCTGCGCCAGGAAGAGCAGGCTGGAGAAGCCCCGCTCCAGCGCCGTGTCGAGCGCCGTCTCTCCGGAGGACTGCTCCGGCTCCGCGCTCCACAGGTGGAGGATGCGGTCCGGCGCGAAGCCGTCCGCGGTGAGGGCCTCCAGCAGCGACGCGTAGCCCGCGGCGTCCTTCGGGTCCACCGTCCACTGACGCGCGGCCACCTGCGCGGTGCGCGGGCCCGGCGTGAGGGTGATGACGTCCTGGCCCACGTCGGCCAGCCGCTTCGCCAGCTGCCCACCCAGGCCGTCCGGGCCCGGGGTGAAGAGCCACCAGCAGGCCTTCGTCTTCGCCCACTCACCGGAGGCGAGCGGCAGCGTGCGCTTCCACGTGGGCAGGTAGAACCAGCGCGACACGTCCTGCTTCTGGTCCGCGCCCGCCGTGTCGTCCACCTGGGCCGCCGTGGCGTGGGAAATCTTCTTCGGCTCCACCCAGAACTTCTGGCGCTCGAAGGGCGCGGTGGGCAGGGGGATGCGGCGGCGGCGCTCGCCGTCGACGAACGCGTCCCAGTCCGGCTCCACGCCCGCCAGCCACATCCGGCCCAGGGCGTTGAGCAGGAACTCCGCGTCGGAGTGGGTCTCCTTCGGGTGGCGCAGCGAGGTGACGAAGGCGTGCTGCGCGCCCTTCGCCGGGTGCTGGCGCGACAGCGTGGCCAGCGTGTTGCCGGGGCCCACCTCGAGGAGGATGGCGTCCGCGTCCTTCAGCAGCTCGCCCACGCCGTCCGCGAAGCGCACCGCGCCGCGCAGGTGCTTCGCCCAGTAGTCAGGGCTCGTGGCCTCCTCGGTGGTCACCCACTTGCCCGTCACGTTGGACAGGTAGGGCACCGTGGGCGCGTTGCGCTTCACCTTGCGCACGGCCTCGCGGAAGGCGTCCAGGATGGGGTCCATCATGGACGAGTGGAACGCGTGCGAGGTGTGCAGCCGCGAGGTGGCCACGCTCCGGGACGCGAGCTGCGCGGCGAAGGCCTCCACCGCGTCCACCGGCCCCGCCACCACGCAGGTGCCGGGGCTGTTCACGGCCGCCACCGACAGCGTCGCGGGCAGCATCCCCGTCACCTCGGACTCCGGCAGGGACACGGCCAGCATGGTGCCCGCCGGCATGCCCTGCATCAGCCGGCCGCGCGCCGCCACCAGCGACAGCGCGTCGTCCAGCGAGAAGACGCCCGCGAGGCAGGCGGCCACGTACTCGCCAATGCTGTGCCCCAGCATGGCGCGCGGCTTCACGCCCCACGCCATCCACCGGCGCGCCAGCGCGTACTCGATGACGAAGAGGGCCGGCTGGGTGAGCGCCGTCTGCTTCAGGCGCTCGGCCGCGGCCTCCGTCTGGCCCGCGGGCGGGTAGAGCACCGTGCGCAAATCCAGCCCGAGGTGCGGCTTGAGCTTCTCCGCGCACGCGTCCACGTCCGCGCGGAAGCCGGCTTCCGTCTCGTAGAGCTGCCGGCCCATGTCCACGTACTGCGCGCCCTGGCCGGAGAAGAGGAACATCACCGGCCGGCCCGCGGAGTCCTGCACGCCGGAGAGCACGCGCTGCGGATCCCTGGAGCCCAGCGCCTCCACCGCGTCCGCCACCGAGCGGCACACCAGCGCGCGGCGCTTGCCGAAGCGCTTGCGGCCCACCTGGAGCGTGAAGGCCACGTCCGCCAGGGACACGTCGGGGTTGGCCTTCAGATGAGACACCAGCCGGTCCGTGGCGGCCTCCAGCGCGGTGTCCGTGCGGGCCGACAGGAGCAGCACCTGCGCGGGGCGGCGGGGCGCGTCCGTGGCCGGCAGCGGCGGGGCCTCTTCGAGGATGGCGTGGGCGTTGGTGCCGCCCATGCCCAGCGAGCTGACGCCCGCGCGGCGGGGCGTGGCGCCCTCCGGCCAGTCGCGCAGCTGCGTGTTCACGAAGAAGGGGCTGTTGGCGAAGTCGATGGCGGGGTTGGGCGTGTCGTAGTTGAGGTGGGGCACCAGCTTCTTGTGGTGCAGCGACAGCGCCACCTTCATGAAGCCCACCGCGCCGGCCGCCGAGTCCAGGTGGCCGACGTTCGTCTTCGCCGAGCCCAGCGCGCAGAACTGCTTCGCGTCCGTGCCCTGGCGGAAGGCCTGCGTCAGCGCCGCCACTTCAATCGGGTCACCCACCTGCGTGGCGGTGCCGTGCGCCTCCACGTAGCTGATGGTGTCCGGCGTCACGCCCGCCACCGCCTGCGCGAGGGCAATCGCCTCCGCGTGGCCGTCCACGCTGGGGGCCATGTAGCTGACCTTGTGGGAGCCGTCGTTGTTGCAGGCCGAGCCCTTCACCACCGCGTAGATGGTGTCGCCGTCGCGCACCGCGTCTTCCAGGCGCTTGAGCATGAGGACGGCCGCGCCGTGGCCCGCGACGAAGCCCTGGGCCTTGGCGTCGAAGGTGTGGCAGTGCCCGTCCGGCGCCGTGGTTCCGCCCTCGTAGTAGAGGTAGCCCGCCTTCTCCGGGAAGTGGATGGACACGCCGCCGGCCAGCGCCGCGTCACACTCGTACGACAGCAGGCTCTGGCAGGCGAAGTGGATGCAGGTGAGGGACGTGGACGAGGACGACTGCACCGTGACGGCCGGGCCCTTGAGGTTGAGCCGGTAGGCGACCTCGGTGGTGAGGCTGTCCTTGTCGTTGCCGATGGACGCCTGGAGGCTCTCCAGCGACGCGACATGGGCCAGGTGCGCGTAGATGTTGTTGAGCAGGTACGTGTTCATGCTCATGCCGCCGAACACGCCCACGCGGCCGGGCTGGCGCTCCGGGCTGTAGCCCGCGCCCTCCATGGCCTCCCACGCGCACTCCAGGAAGACGCGGTGCTGCGGGTCCATCAGCGCGGCCTCGCGGGGGTTGAGCCCGAAGAAGGCCGCGTCGAACATCTCCGCGTCGCCGAGCACGCCGCCCGCCTTCACGTAGTTGGGCGCCCTCACGATGGCCGGGTCGATGCCCTCGGCGATGAGCTCCTCCTCCGTGAAGAAGGAGATTCCCTCCACGCCCCCACAGAGGTTCTTCCAGAAGTCCGCCACCGTCTTCGCGCCTGGAAGCCGGGCCCCCATGCCGATGACGGCAATGCCCTCCAAGCCCCCGCCCTCTGTCTCAATCTCGGTGCTCATGAAGTCGTCCCTGCTGGCCGCATGACGCGGCGTGGAAGTCAGTGCCTGAATTCTTACTTACGGGGCCCACGTCCCCGCGCGGCCTGCTGCCGGCGGCCCATGGCGGCCCTGCGCCGCTCGGCCTCGTCCTTGATGGACTGGGCCTGCTCCTTCGCGTCCGCGGCGCCGCCTTCCGCGTTGCCGAGGTGGCGGGCCAGCGCGTTGACGGTGGTGAGCTTGAAGAGGTCCACGAGGGCCAGGTTCGCCCCCAGCTCCTCGCGAAGGCGGCGGTGCGCCTGGGCGATGAGCATGGAGTTGCCACCCAGCTCGAAGAAGTTGTCGTGGAGTCCCACGTCGCTCACCTTGAGCACCTGCGCCCAGATGGTGGCGATGCGCCGCTCCAGCTCGCTCTCCGGCGGGGCGTAGGCGGCGGCCAGCGCGGGACGCTCGCCCTCCGGCACCGGCAGGGCGCGCGTGTCCACCTTGCCGTTGGGCGACAGCGGCAGCACCGGCAGCACCATGAAGGCGGACGGCACCATGTACGGCGGCAGCGACTCCGAGAGGAAGCCGTGGAGGTCGCTGCTGGTGGGCGCGGGCTCGGTGAGCACCACGTAGGCCACGAGGCGCCGGTCTCCCGGGGAGTCCTCGCGCGCCATGACGAAGGCGTCGCGCACGGCGGGGTGGCGGCGCACGGCGGCCTCCACCTCGCCCAGCTCGATGCGGAAGCCGCGAATCTTCACCTGGTCGTCGGCGCGGTGCAGGTACTCCAGCACGCCGTCCGGCAGCCACCGGGCCACGTCGCCGGTGCGGTACATGCGCTCACCGGGACGGAAGGGGTTGGCGACGAAGCGCTCCGCCGTCAGCTCCGGGCGGCGCCAGTAGCCGCGCGCCACGCCCAGGCCGCCCACGTACAGCTCACCCGCGCAGCCCACCGGCACGGGCTTGCGCCGCGCGTCCAGCACGTACACGTCCGTGTTGATGATGGGCTTGCCGATGGGCATCCACGCGCGGCCCTCGAGGTCCTCCGGGCGCAGGTGGTGGTACGTGGTGCAGACCGTCGTCTCCGTGAGGCCGTAGCCGTTGACCACCGTGGTGGTGTCCAGCAGCGCCTCCACGTCGCGAGCCACCAGCGCCTCGCCGCCGCTGAGCACCAGCCGCACGGGCGGCAGCGTGTCCTTGCGCGCGTTGAGGCCGGCGATGACGGCGGGCACCGTGCTGACGATGCTGATGTGGTGCCGGGCGATGAGGCCCAGCAGCAGCTCCGCGTCCAGCACCTCTTCCTCGGTGGGCAGCACCAGCGCCGCGCCCGTGCACAGGGGCGGCAGCACCTCGCCCACGAAGCTGGCCGACGCCACCGAGGTGAGCGGCAGCATCCGGTCCTTCTCACCCGGCGCGTAGGACTCCACGAAGGAGCGCACGAGGTTGGCGAGCCCGCCGTGCTCCAGCATCACGCCCTTGGGCTGGCCGGTGGAGCCGGACGTGTACACGAGGCACGCCAGGTCCTCCGCGCGCACCGCCACCGGCTCCGGCACCGTGGCGGACGCCGCCGCGCTCCAGTCCAGCTCGGTGTCCAGGCTCACCACGCGCACCGCGCCGCTGCCCGCGTGCGATGCGAGCTGGCCGTGCAGCGTGGACTGGGTGAGCAGGAGCGGGGTGCCCGCGTCGGAGAGGATGAAGGCCAGCCGCTCCACCGGGTACGCCGGGTCGATGGGCACGTAGGCCGCGCCCGTGGAGAGCACGCCCAGCACCGCGGCCACCATCTCCACCGAGCGCTCCAGGCACAGGCCCACGATGGAGCCCGGGCCCACGCCCTGCTCGCGCAGCCACGCGGAGAGGAAGCCCGCGCGCTGGCGCAGCTCGCGGTAGCTGAGCTGCTCCTCGCGGAACATCACCGCCGCCGCATCCGGCGTGCGCGCCGCCTGCGAGGCGAAGAGGGCGGGGAGCAGAGAGCCGTCCAGCGACACGCGCGGGCCGGCCTGCATCTTCAGGAGCTGCTGCGCCTCCGCCTCCGGCATCAGCGGCAGGTCCGCCAGCGCGCGGCGCGGGTCGGCCACGAGGCCGGCGAGCAGCGTGCGCAGGTGGCCGGCCATGCGGGCGATGGTGCCCGCCTCGAAGAGGTCGGTGTTGTACTCGAAGGACGCCACCAGCGCGTTGGCGGCCTCACCCATGGTGAGCGTGAGGTCGAACTGCGCGCCGCCGTGGTCCAGCGGCAGCGACTCCAGCGGCAGCCCGGCCAGCTCGGCGCGCGCGCCCGGCAAGTCCAACGCGAAGGCCGTCAGGCCGCGCTCGTCCAGGCGCGCGGCGCGCTGGTACACGAACATGACCTGGAACAGCGGCGAGCGGCTGTGGTCCCGCACCGGCTGGAGCTTGTCCACCAGCACGTTGAAGGGCTGGTCCTGGTGCTCCAGCGCCTCCAGCACCGTGCGCCGCGTGCTGGCCAGGTAGTCCGTGAAGGGCAGCGCTGCGGACGGCCGCGTGCGCACCACCAGCGGGTTGACGAAGTAGCCCGCCACGGAGGCCAGCTCCGAGCGGTGGCGGCCGGCGCTCACCACGCCCACCGTGAAGTCGTCCTGGCCGGTGTAGCGGTGCAGCAGCACCTGGAAGGCGGCCTGCAGGAGCATGTTCAGCGTGGCGCCCTGCTCGCGCGCCAGCGCCTTGAGGGACGCGGTGAGCTGCGCGTCCAGGCTCTCGGTGTGGACGCGGCCGGCGTACGTCTGCACGGGCGGACGCGGGTGGTCGGTGGGCAAATCCAGCACCGGCGGCGGGCCGGCGAGCTGCTCGCGCCAGTAGCGCTCCAGCGTCGTGCCGCGAGGGCTGGCCAGCAGCTCCGCCTGCCAGCGCGCGAAGTCCGCGTAGGTGCGCGAGGGCTTCGGCAGCGCGAGGTTCTTCCCGGCGCGCAGGGCGGGGTAGAGCGTCTCCAGCTCCTCCGCGATGACGGCCAGCGAGCCGAAGTCGGTGACGATGTGGTGCATCGCCAGGAGCAGCGCGTGGTCGTCCGCCGCGCGCGAGTACAGGCGCACGCGCAGCAGCGGTCCGGCCTCCAGGTCGAACGGGCGGCGGGCCTCGGAGGACAGGCGCTCGCGCAGGGCCGCGTCGTCCCAGCCCTTGGCGTCCACCGCCTCGAAGTCCAGCGGCAGCTCGGCGTGGATGCGCTGCACCGGGCCGGACGCCGTCATGGCGAAGGTGGTGCGCAGCGCGGGGTGGCGGGCGACGAGCGTGTCGAAGGCGCGGCGCAGGGACTCCACGTCCAGCGCGGCCTTCACGCGCACCGCGACGGGCACGTGGTACGCGGCGCTGCCGGGCGCGAGCTGGTTCAGGAACCAGAGCGCCTGCTGGCCGCCGGACAGCGGGGCGTCACCGGTGGCCTCGTGCGCGGCGACGGCGGGGCCCGAGGCCTGCGTCTTCGGCGCGGCGAGCAGCGCCAGCACGGTGTCCGCCAGCTTCTCCAGCGAGTCGCCCTGGAGGATGCCGCCCAGCGGGACGTCGATGCCGAGGCCCGCGTCGAGCGCGCTCTTGAAGTCGATGGCCATCAGCGAGTCCACGCCGTACACGTGGAGCGGGCTCTTCGCGTCCACCTGCGACGCGGGCAGGCGCAGCACCGCGGCGGCCTGCTCCTGGAGGAACACCGACAGGAGCGCGCGGCGCGCCCCCGGGTCCGTCACGGCCGTCAGCGCCTTCTGGATGAAGCTGGGCTCGCTCGCGGGGGCGGCGGCGGCGGCCGGGGCCGCGTGGGCGGGCGCGGCCTGCTCCGTGCGGGCCGGCGCGACAGGGGCCGCGGCCGGCGCGTCCAGCACGCTCTGGTGCAGCACCTCCAGGCCGCCGGACAGGAAGTCCGCGCGGGTGGCGAAGCGCTGAATCTTGCCGCTGGACGTCTTGGGCAGGCTGCCGCCCTGGATGAGCACCACCGCGTACACCTGGAGCTCGTGCGCCTCCGCGACGGCCTGGCGGATGGACGTGGAGACGGCATCCAGGTCCACGCTGCCCGACTCCACGGCGCGGCGGTCCACCTCCTGCACCACCACGAGCCGCTCCTCACCGTCCTTGTCGATGGAGAAGGTGGCGCCGCAGCCCGGCCGCAGCGCGGGGTGCACCGGCTCCACCGTGCGCTCGATGTCGTGCGGGTAGTGGTTGCGGCCGCGGATGATGATGAGGTCCTTCATGCGGCCGGTGACGTACAGCTCGCCGCCGTCCAGGAAGCCCAGGTCGCCCGTGCGCAGGTAGCGCGCGTCGTCCCCGGGCACCTTCGCGCCGAAGGCCGCCGCCGTCTGCTCCGGACGGTTCCAGTAGCCCTGCGCCACGCTGGGGCCGGACACCCAGACCTCACCCACCTGCCCCGGCGCCAGCGGCGCCCCCGTCTCCGGGTGGGCGATGAGGAGCTTCTGTCCGTCCAGGTTGCGCCCCGAGCCCACCAGCGTCTGCGCGCCCGGGCGCTCCGGCTGGGACAGCTGGACGCGGTGGCCCTTCAGCGCGGCGGCGTCCACGGTGCGCAGCACCGGCGCCTCCGGCTTGAGGCCGCCCGACGCGATGAGGGTGCCCTCCGCCAGGCCGTAGCAGGGGTAGAAGGCTTCCATCTTGAAGCCGCTCGGACCGAACACCTCCGCGAAGCGGCGCAGCGTCTCCGGCTGGAGCGGCTCGGCGCCGTTGAAGGCCAGGTCCCACTTGCTCAGGTCGAGCGCGGCGCGCTCCTCCGGCGTCACCTTCCGGATGCACAAGTCGTAGGCGAAGTTCGGACCGCCGCTGGTGGTGGCCCCGTAGCGCGACACCGCCTTCAGCCAGCGCAGCGGACGCTTGAGGAAGTCCACCGGCGACATCAGCACCACCGGGAAGCCACCGTAGAGCGGCTGGAGGATGCCGCCGATGAGGCCCATGTCGTGGTACGGCGGCAGCCAGATGACGCCCTGGCTGTCCTTCGAGTGCCCGAAGCACCCGTAGATGAGCCCCAGGTTGTGCATCAGGTTGGCGTGGCTGAGCACCACGCCCTTGGGCGACGACGTGGAGCCGGAGGTGTACTGGAGGAAGACGGTGGTGCCGGCGGTGGCGCCCGGGTGCTTCCACGCCTCGCCGGTGGACTCGTCCAGCGTGTCCGTGGCCAGCCAGTGCAGCTCGCGCAGCTCCGGCGCCTGCTCGAAGAGCATCTCTCCCATGCCGAGGATGAAGTCGGTGGTGAGCGCGACGGTGGCCTGCGCGTCCTGGCTGATGGCCAGGAGGCGGGGCAGGGTGCGGCCCAGGCGCATCGGGTCCGGCGGGTAGATGGGGACGGCGATGACGCCCGCGTAGAGGCAGCCGAAGAAGCCGGCGATGTAGTCCAGCCCGGGCGGGTACAGCAGCAGGGCCCGCTGGCCCTGCGCGCCGCGCGCCTGCAGGGCGGCGGCGATGGCGCGCGCCTTCCGGTCCAGCTCCGCGTACGTGAGGTGCGCTTCCTCCTCGTCGCCGTCGACGAGGAAGGTGAAGCCACGCTGGTTCGGCTGTCGCTCCGCGCGGAAGCGCAGCAGCTCCACGAGCGTGTCACAGCGGGAATCCAGGTCCGAAGGAAGACCGGTGGGCACGACGCCTCCTAGAGATGTATCGCGGTAGCAGCGCCGTGTTTCCCGGGGAGACACGGGCTGTTCGAGAAGCCCCGGTGAAGGGCCTTCTCGTGAGGGCCCGATAATTGAGACAGGGCGTTTAGAACAGATGAAACAGGCTCAAGGGGAGTAACGACGGGTGAAGCCTGCATGTCACCCCTGACAGCACTCCATCCCAGCGCGGGTGCGCGGACTCCGGAATGGGGCTGCGACGCGGAGTGAGGGAGGGGTCACACGGCACCGGGCCGCGCAGGGAAGGGATTCTGGCTGTCGAATCATGGCCGGGGTGTGGGTCACGCGTGACGTCGCGAGCGGCCATATTCACAGTCCGAGCGCATTCTTGCAAATAGGACAGCCGGCCGTGCGTGCCACCCGCCCCATGGGGTTGGGCGTGCGAGGGAGCGGGCCTCGTCGTCGGGCAGGGGCGATACCACCTTGGCGCGGTACCACGCTCACACGAGGAGGCCGTCCATGGCGAACATCGGCAAGGATGTCGACACGCTCAATTCCTTCCTTCGAGGGGAAATCTCCGCGGTGGAGACGTACCGCCAGGCGCTGGGGCACGTGTCGGATGACCGGCTCCGGGGCGCGCTGGAGGACTGTCAGCATGACCACGAGCACCGGGTGGAGGAGCTGAAGGACCGCATCCGGAAGATGGGTGGCGAGCCCGCGGAGGGCTCGGGCGTGTGGGGCGGCTTCGCGAAGCTCGTCCAGGGGGGCGCGGACCTGCTCGGAGAGAAGGCCGCCATCCAGGCGCTGGAGGAAGGGGAGGATCACGGCCTCAACGACTACCAGCGGGACCTGGACCAGGTGCACGGCGAGGCCCGGCGCTTCGTGCGCATGGAGCTGCTGCCCGCCCAGAAGCGGACCCACGAGCGGCTCAGCCGCCTGAAGCGCACCCTGCACTGACGCGGGGACGACCTGTCGCGTCGGGTACGCGGCCCCCTGGTGCCTCCCGCGCCGGGGGCGCTGGCGCCCGCACGCCTTCTCCGGCGCCAGGCGGCATTGAATCCGCCGGGCCGGGCGGCGTCGGGAGCCCGTACCCTCGCCGTCCCCGGCCTCGGGGGCCCCCTCCCGTCCGGACCTGTCCGCGCGGGGAGGGGGTCTGGAGGTTGTGGGTGCGACATGAGATACCAGGAGTCCGCCATTTGAGCTTCGGGAGGCGCGGTATGTGGCTGGACAGCGGTTCGTCGGGACGCGATTCGGGCTCCGGGCCGGACCGGCGCACGGACGACCGCGGCGCCGAGACCGCGACTCCCGGTGAGAGCGAGCCGTCGCCCACGCCGGCCACCCCCACCCCCGCCGTCATCGCCTCTCCGTTCGTGGACACGAGCCACGCGGGGGCGCTCGGCGTGGGCTGTGAGGCGCTGTTCCGCTCCACCGAGCAGGCGCTCCAGTGGGCATGGCGGCTGCTCCAGCTGACGAAGGGCGGCTCCGAGGCGGGAGCCCTGGTGGGGGCGGCCCGCACGTGCGCGCTCGACTTCCTCGACCGCGTCCCGCCGCACGTGCGCCGGAGCGTGGCGGAGCTTTTGGGCTACAGCAACCTGTGGCAGGCCGTCTGCACGCGGCTGGGCCGCCCCGTGGCCCGCTCCAACGAGGAGTTGCTGCGCGAGCTGGGCGAGGACCTCCAGTTGTTGCTGCGCGGCGCGCAGGCCCGGCTGGGCACCGCCGCCGCGCTGGAGCAGGGCCTGCTGGTCCACGTGGGGCGGCTGCGCGAGTCGCGCGGCAGCGAGCCGGGCGCGCCGCTGGAGCTGCGGGCCGTGCTGGACGCCTTCACCCACGCGGTGTCGGAGGTCATGGCCGCGGCCAGCGCCTACCGCCGCGCCTGGGAGTCCACGGAGGCCGAGCTGTCCGAGTGGGCCGCGTGGCTGGGCGCGGGCGACCCGGGCTTCTGCACGTGGCTGGCCGAGCACCTCTCCGACACCGTCTTCGCCTGGCGCCAGACGCACGCGTCCGTCCGGCTGCTGCGCGAGCTGGGCGCGCTGGCCGGACAGCCGTAGCTCCGGGTCGGCTCACGCCTCCACGAGGATGCGGTGGCGGTACAGCTCCAGCAGCACGTCCTCGGAGAGGTCCGCCTGCTTGTGCTCGCGCAGGTGGCGGCGCACGGCGTCCACGGGCTCGCGGCCGGTGAACTCCACCAGCAGGCCGTACGCCTCGCCGGGCAGGGCCAGGGCGTCGAAGTCGCTGTACGCGCCCAGGGCGACGCTGCCGTCCTGCATCCACTGCACGGTGGCGTCGGGGTTGAACTTGAGGGTGCGCGGCAGCTTCGGAGACACGGCGGTGTCGTGGAGCGTCTCCAGCGTCTTCAGCTCAATCGTGCCGTCCAGGCCGAGCAGCCGCTCCAGCCCGTCCGCGGGCAGCTCGCGCACCAGGCGGTAGCATTCACGGTAGTAGTCCGCCTCGAGGCCGACGTACCCCTTCCACAGCTCCGCGTAGGCCTTCGCGGGCGGCGCGGTGTCGTCCAGGTCCTCCACGCTCAGGGGCACGGCCTGGGTTTCCGCGCGGTCCTTCCCGGTGAGGACGTAGTCCGGCAGCAGCTGGAACGCGGCCCAGCGCGAGAGCTGGATTTCCGCCAGCGTGAGGTACGTCTTCATGGACATGTAGAACTTGCGGCCGTCGGCGCCCGCCACGTACTTGCAGAAGAAGGTGGAGCAGACGGCCTCGCGGTAGGGCCAGATGGTGCAGCCGCCGGTGTCCACGGCGAAGTAGGGGCAGCGCAGCGACGCGGCCCGGCCGAAGAACTGGTGTCCGTTCTTGTAGAGGAAGTGGAACTTCGCCGGTGGCCGCACCCACTGCGGCGTCACGCCGATGCGGCTGGCGAGCTTCTCCTCCATGCGGCGCCGGCCCTCGGACAGTTCCGGGCGCTCGTCGGAGAGCAGCGCGCCCACGAGGTAGTTGGGCAGGCGCGGCGAGTAGGTGCAGCACTTGGTGTCGGGCCGGAAGAAGCGGCTCACCCCGTCCACGGCGTCGACGGCGCCCGGCGCGTTCTCCTTGCACATGGCGCAGTGGGAGCAGGTGGCCTTCGTCTCGTCGGGGACGTCCTGGCGGAAGAATGCGGGGAGGAGGTCCCGGTAGAGCGCGGGGAGGGTGTCGAGGAGGCGGGGCATGGCGTGAGGGCTTTTTCGGTGGGGAAGGGTCAGCGCGCGGAGGGCTCGTCCCACCGGACGCGGTAGGTGCACGACTCGGAGTCATGGCGCTGCCTGGAGATGGTGAGGCCCTGCACGCCGATGCGGTGGAGGCCCTCCTCGAGGACGCCCTCGACGAAGCCCTCGGTGACCTCGGGCTCGTTGAACCAGAGCTCGGCGGAGGCGGGGCCCACGACGGTGAGGCGCGTCTCGGTGAAGTTGTTGCCGCTGCGGAAGTTGTGCGTCATCCGCGCCAGCGAGCGCATGGGCCCGAGCACCCGCGCCATGGCGAGCACGGCGGCGCCCATGAGCGTCTGGGCGTAGCCCTCAATCATGCGCCGGGCGAGCCGGCGGCGGGCCTCGTCGAGTGGCGCGTCCGGGTGGAGGGTGCTGCCCACCTCGTCGAGGCAGCGCACCCAGACGGCATGGGGGTAGGCCGCGAGCAGCGGCGCGTCCAGGTCCATGCCCAGCGCCTTGAGCCGCGCCCGCAGCTCCGGAGGCAGGTCCGCATCGAGCGTCCTGCGGTAGAGGCTGTCCACCGTGTTGCCGAAGATGACGCGCTCGTCGCTCATGGGGCGCGCATTCTTTCCAGAGCCCACCTCCCGAGGCCAGTCCCCCGCGTGTGTCCTGTCGGGTGGTTGGACAGGCGCTGGCGGCTGCTTCACCCCTTGTCCGGGGACGGGGGGGATGTCGGGGTGGTGTCGGAGGCGGGCGGCTGCGTTGGCTCGGCCGGCGGAGGTGCTTCAGCGGGAGGCTCGATGGGAGGCGGGGCATCTTCAGCGGGGGGCGGAGGGGCATGACCGACCACCTCGCCCTGGGGCGTGACGGCGTACTCGTACCAGCCATCGAGGACGCGTACGCTCGGGCCTCCGCACCTGTCGAAGCGCTGATCGACGAGTACGTAGTAGATGCCCGCGGTCGGTCCCGTGAAGACGGCGACGTCCAGTCCCTGCTCAGGGCTGGCACATCCCGAGAACAGGTTCGGATGGGGATTCTCCTTCACCATCGCCTTGACGGCCGCGGCCGCTGCGATTGCAGCTCCCGCCTCCGCGAACGGCACGATGTTCGTGCGCGTGCCGGCGTCCGGCCACTCGACGCGGCCCTTCCATGCAGTGGCGGGCGGGATACACCCTCCAAGCATTGCCGCGAGGGCCGTGCACACACACACCTTGAGCATCTCTTCCTCCTGGCCCGTTCCTGGATGGAGCGCCGTGCCTATTCGCTCAGCAGCCGCAGGGGTGGGTTGCATTGTGGCGCGCGGTCAGTCCTTTGGGGGACGCAATGGCTGAGCGTCACCCAGTCATCCTTGATGACACTCCATTGCTGTACTTCGCCCGTGGGAAAGTAGCGCAGGAAGACGCGCGCCCCGTCTTGTCGTTCCGCCACGAGGGCCGAGGTCATCTCGATGCCCTCGCCCTTGTAGACGGCTGGGGCAGGATTGCCGGGAATGAGGCGGACCTCGGCCATGGCGACATGGGGTTTGAACGTATCCGTCGGCCAGGCCCTGAGGTCCAGCGACGAGGGCGCGGCTCCACACGGATGGTTGTGAATGTACCCGACGACCCACACGCGGGCGGCAGGGTAGTCGTCGTCCTGAACCTCGAAGAATGGGCGGCAGGACTCGTGGTTTCCCCGGGAGGGCTCGGTCACCCGCCAGGACATCGCGTTCGCATCTCCAGCGACGTAGACCGTTGCGCAATACTCCGTGGACAGGCCCGCGATGGGGCGCTTCGTCATCGGGTCACACACCCGGGCTCCCGGGCGATTGAGGAGCGCGTCCGCCACGTCCCGCAGCAGGTGGATGGGAATGGAGGTGTCTCCTGTGGGCATTTCCACGGTGGGTACTTCCGCCCATGGCCCCCGCGCCACCCTGGCGTCCGGTGGGGTGGTGTTCGGGTGCGGCGAGCTGGCGCAGCCGAACCACAGAGCGCTCGACACCAGGAGGGACTGACGCATGCACTCCCCGAGCTTGCTTCCGTGTAAGGGCATCCCCGTATCCGTGACGGCGAGGTTCTCCACGCTAACAGGAATGCGGAGAGGCATCGGGCCCCGACTGGACACCGCCCCCGCGCGCATGCTCCCCTTTCGGGTGAGGCCGACCCTTCACCCCCTGAAGTCCCGAGGAGGCGCCGCCCCATGCGATTCTTCGAGGTGAACACCCAGGTTCCTCCGAGTGTCGACATGGGCGGCCAGCTGCCACTGCGTTTCATCTGGCGGCCGCTGCTCGGGGAGGTGGTCTACGCGGTCCTCCTCGGCACCTGGTTCTGTGTCATCCCCGCCGCGTACGTGCTGGACCAGGGGTTGTCATTCACCGCCATGCTGGAGAACTGGTGGTTCTCCATCGTGTTCCTCCTCGGTGGCCTGTTCAGCGTGGTCGGCACCCTGAACTGCATCGTGACGCGGCTGGAGGTGGAGGTGACGTCCTCGCAGGTCCGCCAGCTCGGCGGCGGGGTCCTGCGCGACAAGACGTGGGACGAGCCCCTGGCGCGCTACACCTCCCTGCGCGTCGAGCGCCGCCACCACCCGGACTGGATTGGCGCCAAGGACGAGTTCGGCATCCACCTGTGCCACGCCGAGGACGCCTCGCGCTCCGTCCTCCTGTACTGGGGCCGCAGCGAGCGCCGCTTCCAGGCGCGCCTGTCCCGCTACTCCGAATTGCTGGGCCTGGGCGTCCAGGGCGCACTGGCCGCGCGCCGCGCGACGGGCTGACGCACGTCCCCGGGGCTGCGTGGGGCTCCCCGCGCGTGGTAGGAGCGGCCCCGCCCGTGGCCCACCCGTCGACCGTTGACTCATGACCCCGACAGAAGCTGAACCCGGAGCCGGGCGAGCGCGCCGCGTCGCCGGTCTGCTCGGGTTGTCCCTCCCCTTCATCGTGTGGGGCGTGCTCGTCGTGGCGCCCATCTGGCTCCAGGCCGTGCACGGCTGCTTCTCCCACTACGACCTGGGCATCTACACCCAGGCGCTGGCGCGGCTGTCGCTCGACGACCCGAACCCGTGGCTCAGCGCGCGGCAGATTCGCATCTTCAATGACCACTTCGACCCGGTGCTGTGGCTGGCCCGGCCGCTGGTGGAGGTGCTGTCGCCCATGTGGGCCGCGCTCGTGGCGGAGGTCCTGTTCGTGCTGCTCGCCACGGCGCCGCTCCTGTGGCTCCACGCGCGCGGCCGGTTGGACCGCCTGTCCACGGCCCTGCTGTGCATGCTGCTGCTCCTGAGCCCGAGCAGCGTGGACGCGGTGATGTTCCCCGTCCACCCCACCACGTGGTCCATGCTGCCGTTCATCCTGCTGGGCCTCGCCTTCCACTTCCGGAAGAACGCGCTGCTGGTGGCGTCGCTGGTGCTGCTGTTCGCCTGCAAGGAGGAGTTCCCCTACGTGGGCATCATGCTCGCGGTGGCGCTGTGGCTGCGCGGGGAGCGGCGGCTGGCGGTGGGCGTGGCGCTGCTGGCGGTGGCGTGGCTCGGCTTCGTCTTCGGCGTGCGGCCCCGCTTCGGCCCCGTGATGGACTATGGCGAGCGGCTCCAGAAGGGCCTTCAGGCGGGGCTCGTCCCATTCCTCGCCGAGCGCTTCGCGCCGCGCCAGTTCTCGCGCGTGGGCACGCTGCTGCTGCTGTTCGTCCCCTTCGGCATCTGGGCCTGGCGCGAGCGCCTGAAGCCCGACTGGAAGTGGTTGCTGGTGCTGCTGCCCCTGCTCGGCATCCGCTTCCTGGGCATGGCGTGGCGCCACCAGTACGGCGCGCCCGTCATCGCCGCCCTGGTGGTGGCGCTGGTGCCGCTGTTGCTCTCTCGCCGCCTCCCCGCGTGGGTGCTGGGGGCGACGGGCCTGCTGCTGGTCACCACCAACGAATCCAACCTCCGCCAGCTGGTGCGCACGCTCGACTCACCGTCGACGTATCCCCCCATGTGCCCGGGAGACGAGGCCCGGCTGGCCAGCGTGGCGCACGCGGTGGACTTCCTCTCCAGGCACCCGGAGGGCCGGGCGCTGCTGGGGGGCAACCTCGTCACGCCGCTGGCCTCGCGCGACGAGGTGTACGCCGTGGGCGGGCCCCAGCCCAGGGGCGGGCTCGTCTACGACTGGGTGCTGGTGGAGGTGCCTCCGCGGGGCAACGTCCTGCCCGTGACTCCCGAGCACCTCGCGTCGCTCGTCGCCCGGTGGCGCGCCACGGAGGGCGCCGACATCGTCATCGACGACGGCCACGTCTTCCTCGCACGGGGCCGCTTCACCGACATGCCCTGACAGAGAAATCGTGAATTGACGCGACCGGACAGGTCTCCTGTCCGGTAGAGTCCGGAACCGATGCATTGGGTCATCCCCCGCTGACCCTCGCGGACGTGCGACATGGACGGTTCCGGCCCCCACCCCCTCCTGGCTGTGCCTCGTGACGAGGACGTCACCGCGCGGGTGCACGCGGCCATGGCGTACAAGTTCCCGCACTTCCACCCGGTGGCCCGCCAGGCGCTGTCCGCCCTGGTGCGGCTGTGCGGCGGCTTGCAGCGGCTGTTCCCCGCGCGGCGGGAGTCCGACGTGGTGCCGGCGCTGACGACGTGGGAGCGGTTTTTGTCCACCGAGCCCCGCTCGCGCCGCGCCATGGTGACGCTCCAGCCGCTGGGCGTGGACACCACTCGAGGCGCCTGGGCCGCGGCGCTGCTGGCCCGGCTGGCCCGCTGGCACCGGGACAGCCAGGGCCGGGGGCACAACCAGCCCACGCACGTCTGGGTGGCGGGGCTCGGCCGCGAGGGCTTCGACGCGCGCCAGCCCGCGTCCGACCGGAGCACGCTCACCGCCGCCGTCACCCACGAGGCAGGCGGCTTCCAGGTGCTGCGGCTGCCCCTGGACGACGCGGAGCTGACGCAGGAGGCGGTGGCCGCGCGGCTGGCACGGGCCCCCCTGTGTACGCTGGCGGAGGCGCGGCGCGCGGGCCTGCGTGCCCAGGTGCTGGTGGACCGCGCCTCGCGAGGCGGCAGTGCCTGGACGTCCCACCTGCTGGCCTCGGGCGCGTGGCTGGGGGCGCGGGTGGAGGAGACGACGGGCTCGCTGGAGCTGAGCTTCGACCACCTGGTGATGGACGGCACGGCCATGTTCGACGTGTCCCTCGCCCTCGCGTCGGCGCTGCCCCGGCGGGGGCCGGGTGCGGACCCGGGAGACTGGCTCACCGGCCCGGATGAGCCCACGCCGCTGCTGCGCGTGGAGTTGCCGGAGCGGCTCGACTTCCGCAACCTCTGCTGCGCCACGCTGGAGGCGCTGCGCCAGGCCGGGCCGGGCCGGGTGCCGGGTGACAACCCCACGCTGCTGGTGCCCGTGCTGCCGGACGCGCCGGCCTCGGTGGAGCGGGAGTGGCGGCGCATCCGCATCGCCGTGGTGCCGGCGCGCACGCGCGAGGGGCCGGTGACGCCGGAGCACGTGGCCGCGCTGCTGGCCCGGACGCGGCGGGAGGGAGGCATGCTGGAGGACGTCTTCTCCACGCTCTACTCGCCGTCGCTGCCCTGGTGGATGCCGTCGCTCACCACGCATGGCTTCGCGTACACCCCCGTGCTCCGGCAGGTCGCCACGGCGATGTGCGGCAACGCGCTCGTGTCCAAGCTGACGCTCGCGGTGGACGACGAGGCGGCGCTGGCGCGGCACCTGCCGCTGTACTTCAACACCATGCGGCCGCTCCCCGCGGTGGGGGGCGGCGTGGCCCTCTGCGTGACGGAGGTGCTGTGCGCGACGCCCTCGGGCGTGCGCAAGCGCTTCTTCGCCACGCTCGCGGGCAGCGGCCCCTTCAACTCGCGTGAGCGGCTCACCGCCTTCCGGGCCGCGCTCGCGCTGGAGGCGGCCCGTCGGGCACGACCCGCGGCCCCGGCCCTCCCTTGAACCCTTCCGGTCTCCCGACGCACGAGTCCACCATGCTCTCCCCGTACGACGCCGGACGCATCCGCCCGCGCACCCACCTCAAGTTCCCCTTCGACGCGAGCTTCCCCCGCCAGTGGCACCACCACGGCCTGGGCTCCACGCACCTGTGGAACGGGCTCAACATGCTCTTCCCCCAGGGCGAGCGCTTCTTCGTCCGCAGCGTCAACCACTACCTGGGCCGCCTGGAGGACGCGCCGGAGCTGCGCGCCCAGGTGAAGGCGTTCTTCGCCCAGGAGGGCAAACACGCCCGCGAGCACCAGGCGTACATCGAGCTGCTGGAGTCACAGGGCTACAAGCTCTCCGGCTACATGGCGGCGTACCAGCGCATCGTCTGGGGCTTCATCGACCCGCATTTCCCGCCCCCGCTGCGCCTGGCCATGACGGCCGCGCTGGAGCACTACACCGCCGTCATGAGCGAGCAGACGCTGACGCTGGGCGTGTTCGCGGACGGCCACCCCGCGATGCGGCAGCTCATCGAGTGGCATGCGGCGGAGGAAATCGAGCACAAGTCCGTGGCCTTCGACGTGCTGCGGAAGGTGGCCCCGGGCTACGCGCTGCGCGTGGCGGGGCTGTTCATGGGCACGATGGCCCTCTTCGGCCTGTGGTTCGCCGCCTCGGTGACGTTGCTGCGGCAGGAGCCCGGGCTGGGCTGGGGCGGCGTGCTGCGCGAGCTGTGGCGGGGACACCAGAAGGACCCGGTGCTCGTGCGCGTGTTGTGGAAGGGGCTGAAGCAGTACCTGCGCCCGTCCTTCCACCCGCTGCAGGACGACAACCTGCACCTGGCGCGGGCCCACCTGTCGCGCTTCGACGCGCCCGGGGCGGAGGCGGCGTAGGGCCCGGCGGCCGGGACGGCGTGCAGGCGGGCCCCGTGGGAACGCCGGGACGCTGGCGCGGGTTGGGATGCCCTACGATGCGCTGTGTGACTCGGGCCCTCCTTGCCTCCGTGCTGCTTCTGGCCGTGGGCCTCTCGCCGCGCGCGGAGGCCTTCTCCGTGGAGGACCACCGCGCGCTCACCGAGGCCGCGCTCGACGCGGCCGTCGCGCAGGGCAGCGGCGCGGGGCTCGCGGAGCACCGGACCTGGGTCCTGCACGGGGCCACCGCGGAGGACCTCAACCTCCACGTGAAGTGGACAGGCTGGCACCACTTCTACCGGCCGGAGGGGCCGCTGCACTCGGCGCTGCGCCAGGGCTCGGACGCGCGCGTGCGGGCCCTGTGGGACGAGGCGCTGGAGGCCGCGCGCCATGGAGACATGGCGCGTGCGTGGGACCGGGCGGGACACCTGGCGCACCACATCGAGGACATGGCGTCCCCGCCGCACGTGGTGCCGGTGATGCACGGGCTCGGGGATGGCTTCGAGGACCATGGGCTCGGCGCCGCGCTGGCGCGGATGGCCCCGCGCCAGGTGGCGCCGCTCTCCGGCGTCGAGGCGCACGTGGCCCTCGCGCGCGAGACGCTGGAGGCCGTGCGCTCGCAGTCCCTGACGGCCCGGGATGGCACGGTGATTCCGTGGAGCGCCTTCTGGTCCGAGCCGGACTCGCGGAGCCCGGGGACGTTCGGCGTCTATGGCGCGGTGGGCAATGCCTTCGGCCGCAAGGAGGTCCGCTGGCGGGGCCGCGTGCGCCAGGTGGACGCCGCCACCACCGAGGCCTTCGTGGAGGCCCGGGCCGCCGCGGCGGTGGCGTACGCGCGGGCCTTCCTCGAGTGGGCGGCGGCGCGGTTCGAGGAGGCGTCCGCCCCGGACGCGCCGGGCCTGTCGCTGCTCGGCTTCCGGCCCCCGCCCGAGCTGTCGCTGCAGGCGCTGGGGGGCGTCTCCCGCGACGCTCGCGGCACGGCGCCCGTCGCGGGCCTTCGCGCCTCGCTCCCGCTGCCCCATGCGCTGACGCTGTCGGTGGACTGGATGCACGGGCTTGCGGGCGGAGCGCGGCCCCGCCCCTCCGGCGGCTGGACGCTGGCGGTACAGTCGCCTCCGCTGTGGGCGTGGCGGCCGGGGTACTCGCTCGGCGTGGACCTGCGGGCCACCGTGGGCGTGGGGCTGCTCTCCTGGGAGGGCGGCTCGCGGCTCGGCGTGCCGGTGGGGCTGCGGGCCCACATGTCCCTCGGCGGGCCCTTCGTCGCCAGCACCGAGGTGCTCTACCAGGGCCTGCGTCCCCCCGGCGCGGCCTGGGGGCATGGCGTCACCTGGACGGTGGGCCTCGGGATGGCGCTGGGGGACAGGTAGGGGGAAGGCCCGCGGCGCCGGGAATGGAATTTCCGGCGCACGGTTCCCTGCCTGCTCCCCCCGAGCGCTTCCAAGTCCCCCTGGAGCCGCCACACATGACCTCGTCTCGCAGGAAGTTCCTGCAGTACTCCCTCGCGGGCGCGTCCCTGCTCGCGCTCGGCCCCGAGGCCCTGGCCGCGCCCGGTAGCAAGGGCGCTGCCCCGAAGAAGGGCGCGAAGAAGAAGATCCTCATCCTCGGAGGCACCGGCTTCCTGGGCCCCGCCGTGGTGCAGGCGGCGCAGGCGCGCGGGCACTCGCTGACGCTGTTCAACCGCGGCAAGACGCGCCCGGAGCTCTTCCCCAACGTGGAGAAGCTGCGCGGAGACAGAGACCCGAACAAGGACGAGGGACTCAAGGCGCTCAAGGGCCGCAAGTTCGACGCGGTGGTGGACACGTCCGGCTACTACCCGCGCATGGTCAAGGCGTCCGCGGAGCTGCTCGCGCCCAACGTGAAGCAATACATCTTCATCTCCAGCGTCTCCGCGTACGCCAGCGACAAGACGCCCCACGAGGACGAGAGCGGCCCCACCGCGACGATGGCCGACCCCACGCTGGAGACGATGGGCAAGGAGTACGAGTACTACGGCGCCCTCAAGCGACTGTGCGAGGAGGCCGCCGAGGCCGCGCTGCCGGGCCGCGTCGCCAATGTCCGGCCGGGCTACATCGTCGGCCCCGAGGACCGCTCGGACCGCTTCACGTACTGGCCGGTGCGCTTCGACAAGGGCGGGGAGATGCTCGCGCCGGGCACGCCGAACGACCCGCTGCAAATCATCGACGTGAGGGACCTGGCCGAGTGGCTGGTGCTGCTCATCGAGGGCAACACCCACGGCGTCTTCAACGCCGTGGGCCCGGGACATGCGTGGACGATGGGCGCCATGCTCGACACGTGCCGCAAGGTGTCCGGCAAGGACACGAAGGTGACGTGGGTGCCCGCGGACTGGCTGGAGAAGCAGGGTGAGACGGGCGACATGCGCCTGCCCATCTACATGCCGCCGACGGGCAACAGCGCGGGCACGCACCTGCGCAGCAACGCGAAGGCCGTGAAGACGGGCCTCAAGTTCCGCCCGGTGGACGTCACCGTCCGCGACACGCTGGCGTACTTCAAGGGCCTGCCCGAGGAGCGCCGGGCCAAGATGCGCGCGGGGCTGCCTCCGGAGCGTGAGGCGGAATTGCTCGCGCTGTGGGCCAAGGCGAAGGACGGGAAGGCGGCTCCGGCCACGCCCGCCACGCCGCCGGCTCCGGCGGCTTCCGGCGGCAAGGGCGGGTAGGGCGCGTCGCGAGCAGGACGGGCGGGCCCCCGGTCATGGGAATGGCGGGGGCCTGCTCACGGCGCTTTCCCGGACTGTCGCGTGCGCCGTGCAGGCGCCGACGTGCGGGGGGCTCCCACCGTGACGCCTGTCCGTCCGTGCAGCGGGCGACCCCGGGGCAACTCTTCCCTCACCACCCCGACGCACGGTGATAAGGACGCCCCGGCTGTTACCCAGAGCCACTCCCATTCCCATGTCCAGCATGCACATCCTGCGTGGGGCTCCGGCCCTCTCTGAATTCCGGCTCGCCAAGCTCCTCGCCCGGTGCCGCGAGCAGGTGCCCTCCGTGTCGTCCGTCTACGCGGAGTTCGTGCACTTCATCGACGCCCCGGCCGCCTTCTCCGAGGGAGAGCAGGCCACCCTCGGCCGCCTCCTCGAGTACGGCCCCCGCGTGGCCGCCGGCGAGCGCAAGGGCAGCCTGCTGCTGGTGGTGCCGCGCCCGGGCACCATCTCCCCCTGGTCCTCCAAGGCCACCGACATCGCCCACAACTGCGGCCTGGGCGACAAGGTCCGCCGCATGGAGCGCGGCACCGCGTTCTACGTCGCCGGCCCCGACGGGCGTGCGCTCCAGCCCGAGGAGCTGTCCCGCCTGTCGCCGGTGCTGCACGACCGGATGACGCAGGCGGTGATGGGCCGCCTGGAGGACGCCGCCGTCCTCTTCGAGGCGCACACGCCCCGGCCCCTCACCACCGTGGACGTGCTCGGCGGTGGGCGCGCGGCGCTGGCAAACGCCAATCGCGAGCTGGGCCTCGCGCTGGCCGACGACGAAATCGACTACCTGGTGGCGCGCTTCGGCGAGCTGAAGCGCAACCCCACCGATGTCGAGCTGATGATGTTCGCGCAGGCCAACAGCGAGCACTGCCGGCACAAGATCTTCAACGCGTCGTGGAGCATCGACGGGAAGCCGCAGGAGCGCTCGCTCTTCCAGGCCATCAAGAACACCTACGCCCTCAACAAGGAGGGCGTGCTCTCCGCGTACAAGGACAACGCGGCCGTCATCGAGGGCTTCGAGGTGGACCGCTTCTTCCCCCACCCGGAGACGGGGGAGTGGGGCGCGGTGCGCGAGCCGGCCCACATCATGATCAAGGTGGAGACGCACAACCACCCGACGGCGATTTCTCCGTACCCGGGCGCCGCCACCGGCGCGGGCGGGGAGATTCGCGACGAGGGCGCCACCGGCCGCGGCGCGAAGCCGAAGGCGGGCCTCACCGGCTTCACCGTCAGCCACCTGCGCATCCCCGGCTTCGAGCGCCCGTGGGAGCAGCCCTACGGCAAGCCGGACCGCATCGTCTCCGCGCTGGACATCATGATTGACGGCCCGCTCGGCGGCGCCGCCTTCAACAACGAGTTCGGCCGTCCCAACCTCGCCGGCTACTTCCGCAGCTTCGAGGCGCAGGTGCCCACGCCGCAGGGCGTGGAGGTGAAGGGCTACCACAAGCCCATCATGATTGCCGGCGGCCTGGGCAACATCCGCGCGCCGCACGTGCAGAAGGGCCGCCTCCAGCCGGGGGACAAGCTCATCGTCCTGGGCGGGCCGGCCATGCTCATCGGCCTGGGCGGCGGCGCCGCGTCCTCCATGGCGCAGGGCGCGAGCGCGGCGGACCTCGACTTCGCCTCCGTGCAGCGGGACAACGCGGAGATGGAGCGGCGCTGCCAGGAGGTCATCGACCGCTGCTGGGCCATGGGCGACACCAACCCCATCCGCTCCATCCACGACGTGGGCGCGGGCGGCCTGTCCAACGCGGTGCCGGAGCTGGCCCACGACAACGACCTGGGCGGCCGCCTGGAGCTGCGCAACGTGCCCAACGCCGAGCCCGGCATGGCCCCGGTGGAGATCTGGTGCAACGAGGCGCAGGAGCGCTACGTGCTCGGCGTGGCCCCGGAGGACCTGGCCCGCTTCGCCGCCCTGTGCGAGCGCGAGCGCGCCCCCTTCGCGGTGCTGGGTGACGCCACCGGTGAGCAGGTGCTGAAGCTCGGGGACTCGCAGCTGGGCGCCGCGCCCATCGACCTGCCCATGGACGTGCTGTTCGGCAAGCCGCCGCGCATGCACCGCGACGTGACGTCCCGCCCACTGGCGCTGCCGCCGCTGAAGCTGGACGTGTCACTGAAGGACCTGTCCGAGCGCGTGCTGGGCCACCCGACGGTGGCGGACAAGAGCTTCCTCATCACCATTGGCGACCGCACGGTGTCCGGCCACGTCGCCCGGGACCAGATGGTGGGCCCGTGGCAGGTGCCGGTGGCGGACTGCGCCGTGACGCTGTCCACCGTGACGAGCACCACGGGCGAGGCCATGTCCATGGGCGAGCGCACGCCGCTCGCCATCGTCAACGCGGCGGCCTCCGCGCGCATGGCCGTGGGCGAGGCCATCACCAACATCGCCGCCGCGCGCATCGACAAGCTGTCCGACGTGAAGCTCTCCGCCAACTGGATGGCGGCGGCGGGCAGCCCCGGCGAGGACGCCAACCTCTTCGCCGCCGTGCAGGCCGTGGGCATGGAGCTGTGCCCGGCCCTGGGGCTCACCATCCCCGTGGGCAAGGACTCCATGTCCATGCGCACCGTCTGGGAGGAGGACGGCGCGCGCAAGGCGGTGACGGCGCCGGTGTCGCTCATCATCTCCGCCTTCGCCCCGGTGCTGGACGTGCGCCAGTCGCTCACGCCGCAGCTGGTGGACGTGGAGCAGGACACGCGGCTGGTGTTCCTGGACCTGGCGCGCGGCAGGCAGCGGCTGGGCGGCTCGGTGGCGGCGCACGTCTACAACCAGGTGGGCCCCGAGTGCCCCGACGTGGAGGACGCGGCGCTGCTGAAGGGCTTCTTCGCGGCGGTGCAGGCGCTCAACGCGGAAGGCCGGCTGCTGGCCTACCACGACCGCTCCGACGGCGGCCTGTGGGCCACGCTGTGCGAGATGGCCTTCGCGGGCCACTGCGGCCTGGACGTGGACCTGTCCGCGCTGGGCGGCGACGCGGTGGCGGCCCTCTTCAACGAGGAGCTGGGCGCGGTGGTGCAGGTCCGCACCGCCGACATGGCGCGCGTGCGCGAGGTGCTGGGGCAGCACGGCCTGGCGGCGCACTGCCATGAGGTGGGCCGGCCCACGGCGGCGCTGGAGGTGCGGGTGCGCCACGGCGACGCGCGGCTGGCGGAGGGCACCATGGCCCTGCGCCGGACGTGGTCCCGCGTCAGCTACGAGATGCAGCTGCTGCGAGACAACCCCGTCTGCGCGGAGCAGGAGTACGCCGCGAAGTGCGACCCGGCGGACCCGGGCCTCTCGCCGAAGCTGGGCTTCGACCCGGCGCAGGACGTGGCGGCGCCGTTCATCGCGAAGGGCGCGAGGCCTCGCGTGGCGGTGCTGCGCGAGCAGGGCGTCAACAGCCAGCAGGAGATGGCGGCGGCCTTCACCCGCGCCGGCTTCTCGGCGGTGGACGTCCACATGAGCGACATCCTCGCCGGGCGGGTGTCGCTGAAGGACTTCCAGGGCATCATGGCCTGCGGCGGCTTCTCCTACGGAGACGTCATGGGCGCGGGCGGCGGGTGGGCCAAGTCCATCCTGTTCAACCCGCGGGCGCGCGACGCGTTCGCGGAGTTCTTCGCGCGGCCGGACAGCTTCGGCCTGGGCGCGTGCAACGGCTGCCAGATGATGTCCCAGCTCAAGGACATGATTCCGGGCGCCGAGCACTTCCCCCGCTTCGTGCGCAACGCCTCGGAGCAGTTCGAGGCGCGCCTGGTGATGGTGGAGGTGGCGGACACGCCGTCCCTTTTCTACCGGGGCATGGTTGGCAGCCGGATGCTCATCGTCTCCTCGCACGGCGAGGGCCGCGCGGAGTTCCCCAGCGACGCGGAGGCCGCGCGCGTCAACGGGCTGGGCTTCGTCACCACGCGCTACGTGGACAACCACGGCAGGGTGACGGCGACGTACCCGGCGAATCCCAACGGCTCGCCCCACGGCATCGCCGGGCTCACCACCCGCGACGGGCGCTTCTCCATCACCATGCCGCACCCCGAGCGCGTGCACCGCTCCGTGCAGCACTCGTGGCGGCCGCGCGAGTGGGGCGACGACGGGCCGTGGATGCGCATGTTCCGCAACGCCCGCGCCTGGCTGGGCTGAGCTTCGTCAGGCCCCGGGGGCCCTGCCCATGGCGGAGCAGGGCACCTCGGTGGTCGCGGGTCCGCGCGGCTACGCCTTCACCAGCTCCAGCGGCTGGCCTTCCGGCACGTGCTTCATGGCCACGGAGTTCATGCAGTAGCGCAGCCCCGTGGGCGGCGGGCCGTCCGGGAAGACGTGGCCCAGGTGGCCGTCGCACCGCGCGCAGCGGACCTCGGTGCGCACCATGCCGTACGAGCGGTCCTGTATCTCCGTCACCGAGTCCGCGGTCAGCGGCTGGGTGAAGGACGGCCACCCGGTGCCGGACTCGAACTTGGTGCCCGCCTTGAACAGCGGGTTGCCGCAGCCGGCGCACACGTACGTGCCAGGCGTCTTCGTCCCCAGGAAGCAGCCCGAGCCCGGGCGCTCCGTGCCGTGACGGCGCAGGACGTCGTACTCCTCCGGGTTGAGGCGCTTGCGCCACTCGTCGTCGCTGAGGATGAGCTTGTCCGCCATGCCGTCATGCTCCTTTTCGGGGCCCGGGGAAGGGCCGGGGAAATACTCAGATGCGCATCCTGCCCCGCCGTCGCGCCTGGAGGGCAGCCAGGAGTGCGGCGCGTTGTCCACTGGCTCGCTCCGCGTCCATGCCCCGGCCGCCGTCCAGCGGGGACTCCCGAGGGCACCCAGCCTAGGGACGAGGGACATCTCGCGGAGGAGGCACCACCGATGCGGATTGGCGAGTTGATGACCAAGAACCTGGAGACCATCGAGGCGGGCGAGCCCGTGCGCACCGCGGCCCTGAGGATGCGGACCTGCAACATCGGCTCCCTCCCCGTCGTGGAGGGCGGGCAGCTCGTGGGCATGCTGACGGACCGGGACATCACCGTCCGCTCTTCCGCGCTCGGCCAGGACCCGAACACCACCCCCGTGCGCGAGGTGATGACGTCCATCGTCATCACCTGCGACGCGGACGCGACGCTCGACGTGGCGGAGCAGTTGATGGAGGACAAGATGGTGCGCCGCCTCGTCGTGGTGGACGCGGAGCGGAGGCCGGTGGGCATCCTGAGCCTGGATGACCTGGCCACCGTCCCCGAGGAGGTGCTGCATGCCGGTGAGGTGCTGGAGCGCCTCCACCAGGCCTGACGCTCACTTCCGCCCGCCTGCCTTCCGCGCGGGCGGGCGCGGCGCGTCCACCTCCAGCCCGGGCAGCTCCTGCTGAGTCGCAAGACGCGCTCGGAGCTTGCGGGGGGCAGGGCGCTTCGCCGTCGTCTTCCCGGGGGCACAGGTGGGGAGCAACTCCTCGCCCTCCACCGCCGCCCAGCCTTCCTGGATGAGCTGCGCGAAGTCCGGGCCGGTGGCGGTGGCCTCCAGCCGGCGGGCCTGCCGGTCCAGCTCGCGAATCGCGGAGAGCTTCTCGTCGTTGCCCAGCTTCGCCGTGTCCACCGCGCCGCGCAGTACGCGCAGCGTGTCTTCGTACACGTCGAGCTTCACGGGGTAGGGGTGCCGGTCCTTGCCGCCCTGCGCGAAGGAGAAGCGCGCCGGGTCGCTGAAGCGGTAGGGCGCCCCGTGGATGACCTCCGCCACGTGCGCCAGCGCCGCCACCGTGCGCGCGCCCACGCCCGGGGTGAGCAGCAGCTCCGGGAAGTCCTTCGGCCCCTGCTCGGCCGCGGCGGCCAGCGTGCCGTGGATGCGGCGCAGGAGGATGTCGCTGGGGCTCACCGCGTGGCCCATGGGCATCTGCAGGTGCGGGAGCGGCGCCTCGCGCAGCCTGCGCAGCGTGTCCACCACCACCGCCGGCCCGTCCGCCGCGAGCATGACTTGCGCCTCGCGCGAGGGGGCGGCGCGGGGGTCCGTGAGGTTGACGATGATGCCCTGCGCCGGCCCGTCGATGGCCGTGTGCGGGGCGTCCACGAAGCTGGTGAGTCCCTCGGAGAGCCAGTGGTAGCGGCGCGCCTGCTGGGACTCCACGTTCATGCCCTGCTGCACCACCGTCCACTTGCCGTCCGCCGCGGCGATGAAGCCGTGGAGATAGATTTCGAAGCCGTCCTGCACCGCCGCGCTGTCCACCTTCGCGGTGAGGCGGCTGGCGCGCACCAGCGTGCCGGCGTCCAGGCCGCGCCGCAGGCCCAGCGCCTCCAGCTCCGTCGGCGTGTGCCGCGACTGCGCACCCTTGCCCCCGCACACGTACAGGCCCAGCTCGTCCTCCACCGGGCCCAGGCCCTTCTTCAGCGCGCCGAGCACCGAGGTGGTGATGCCGGAGGAGTGCCAGTCCATCCCCATGACGGCGCCCAGCGCCTGGAACCAGAAGGGGTGGGAGAGCCGCCGGAGCACCTCGTCCCGGCCGTAGTGCAGGACGATGGCCTCCACGATGACGCGGCTCAGCCGGGCCATGCGCGTGTGGAGCCAGTCCGGCACCCTGCCGGAGTGCAGTGGCAGCAGCGCGCTTCCCGTGCGGTCCATGCCCGTACTCCTAACCCCCTTCCGGGCCCTTCGCCGCGAGGGGCAGGGGACCTGCCGGGAGGGCAGCCGGACAGGCCACCCGTGACGTCTGTCGCGGGGCGGGCCCGACAGCGGACCCGCGACCACTGGCGAACGGCAGGCCGATGGGGCCAGAATGCGCGTTCGCCATCTTCCGGTGTGCGCGGCCCCGCACCCTGTTGCGTCGTGCCGTCCAGGGACCGCGCCCGGGCTGCACGCCTCTTCCTCCTGGGGGTTGTCATGCGCGTCCCTCTTCTGACAGTGCTTCTTCAATCAAATGTGTTGCGAGCCGTGTTCTCGGCGGGGCTTCTCGGCGTCGCCGCCTGCAAGGGTTCGACGGGGGCCGATGGCTCTGAGGGCCCGGCCGGACCCCAGGGCCCGCAGGGTGCCCAGGGCCCTCAAGGTCCGCAGGGGCCTCAGGGGCCCGCGGGCCCCGCGGGAGGACCGCAAGGTCCACAGGGACTGAGCGCCCTGCTGGTCACCACGCCCGAGCCCGTGGGTGCCAACTGCGGTTTCGGCGGCGTCCGGATGGAGACCGGCATCGACCGGAACGGCGACGGCGAGCTGGCTGAAGACGAGGTGAACGCGTCGGCCACGAAGTACCTCTGCAACGGCGCGCAGGGTCTCAGGGGTGAGATGGGCCTGGTGGGCCCGCAGGGTCCCCGGGGAGACACCGGCGAGGTGGGGCCGATGGGGCCGCAGGGTCCCAAGGGCGACACCGGCGCGGTGGGGGCGATGGGGCTCCAGGGTCCCAAGGGCGACACCGGCGACACGGGGCCGGTAGGCCCGCAGGGCCCCATGGGCGACACCGGTGCGGTGGGGGCGGTGGGGCCCCAGGGCCCCAAGGGCGACACCGGTGACACGGGGCCGGTGGGCCCGCAGGGCCCCAAGGGCGACACGGGCACGCAAGGGGCCCAGGGTGAGTCCGGGGCGCTCGCGGTCGCCTACGGCGATGGCTCCGCGGGGGACTTCAACCTCTCCTCCTTCGCGAATCCACGCTACTTCCAGGCCGGGAACTATCCCCAGCCCGCTGGCGCCAACCTGATGTTCCACAACGTGACCATCGACGGCACGCTCATCGTGTCGAGCGGGACGATGATTCGCGCCACGGGCGACATCACCATCGGCCCGCAGGGGGCCATCATCGTCAGCCCCGACTTCCATATTCAGACCCTCAACCCGTCGCAGAAGGGCATCGCCATGTCCGCCGCCTTCGAGCACCTGGGGGGAAGGGGGCTGGACGCGGGGCGCACGGCATTGGTCTCCCGCGCCGACCTGCTGGGGGGCGGCAGTGGCTACCGCTCGACGACGAACCCCGACATCCTCGGCGGCGACGGTGGCGGGCGGCTCATCCTTGCCGCCAAGGGCAACATCATCATCCGCGGCTACATCGACGCGAACGGCCGCCAGGGCATCAACAACAGCATTCCCACCATCAACCGGCCCGCCGGCTCGCCGACACCCGTGGCGGGCGGCGGAGGCGGTGGTGGCGGGGTCGTCAGCCTCATCTCCCGAGGCACCATCACCGTGGACACCACCGGCAAGATCTACGCGAATGGCGGCAACGGGGCTGTTGGCTGGAATGGCTCCAGCCCGGTAGCGGGGCAGATGTACGGCGGCGGTGGAGGAGGCGGCGGCGGCATCATCCAGTTCCTCAGTGCGAACGCGCCCGTCATCGTGAATGCCGCCAACGTCCAGGTGAACGGTGGCACGGCGGGCAACGCGGCCGTCGCGGGTACGGCCAGCGTCCTGTCGCAGGCCGGCGGCGGCGGCGGCGCCTCCGCGGGCAATGGCGGAGAGGGCACGAGCTCGACGGTGGCCGCTGGCGCCTCCAAGCCGGGCACCGCGGGAGACATCATCAAAGTCCAGGCGGCCCAGCCGGAGTTGCTCTTCTACTGAACGGAGCGCGCCTCGCGGAAGCGGTGGGGCGGGCTGTCCATCGTGGATGGCCCGTATTCACGGTGACTGGCCACGGTCCTACCGTGGCATGCGCAGTTCCCCCGCAACTGTGAGGTCGCCATGAAGCGCTTCTCGAAGTCCCTGCTCGTCGCAGTCCTTGCTCTCGCACCCCTGTCCGCGCTGGCCCTGCCGCCTGACTGTTTCAAGAAGTGCACCTCCACTGCGCGGTGCGACAGCGTCTGTGTCGATGGATCCACGGTCATCACCTGTGGCGAGTACTGGGAGTTCTGCCCGTTCGGGCTCCAGGCCTCGCCCGGAGAATTCGAGGCGTCGGCGGAGTCCGTCCAGGCGCCCGCGGATGACTCGGAGCTCGTCTGCCGCGAGCCCGCGCGGGAGGACGCTCCGTCCGCGGAGAGCTGACACCCGGACAGCCCGCCCCTTCCATGTGAAAGGGGCGGGCCGTCACCGTCGTCAGGCGTCCGCCGCCGGACGGCACGCGGCCACCAACTCCGCGACCGCGTCGTCCCAGCGCAGGTCCTTCTGGGCGCCGTCGCGCTGGCGCAGGCGGACGCCGCCGGCCTCCACCTCGCGAGCGCCCACCACCACCAGCCACGGCGCGCCGGCTCCGTGCGCGTCGACAATCTTCCTCGACAGCGACTCACCCCGGACGTCCGCGCGGGCGCGACAGCCCGCCTCGCGCAGCCGGGCGGCGAAGCGCTCCGCGTAGTCACGGGCCGCCTCACCCACGGACGCCACCACCACCTGCTCCGGGGCGAGCCACGCCGGCAGCGCGCCGCCGTGGTGCTCCAGGAGCACGCCGATGAAGCGCTCCAGGCTGCCCAGTAGCGCACGGTGAAGCATCACCGGGCGCACTCGCGCTCCCGACGCGTCCACGTAGCGCAGGTCGAAGCGCTCGGGCAGCACCAGGTCGAGCTGAATCGTCCCGCACTGCCATGCGCGCCCCAGCCTGTCCTTCAGCACGAACTCCAGCTTCGGCCCGTAGAAGGCGCCCTGGCCCGGCTGCATGAGGCACTCCAGCCCGGCGTCCTTCGCCGCGGACAGGAGCCAGGCCTCGGCCTTGTCCCAGTTGTCGTCGCTGCCGGCGCGCTGGGCCGGACGGCTGGAGAAGGCCACCTGCACCTCGTCGAAGCCGAAGCCCGCGTAGAAGTCCTTCAGAGAGCGCGCGAAGCGCACCACCTCCTGCTGCACCTGGTCCTCGGCGCAGAAGATGTGGCCGTCGTCCTGCGTGAACTGGCGCAGGCGGAACAGGCCGTGCAGCGCGCCGCCCGGCTCGCTGCGGTGGACGAGGCCGAACTCACCCAGCCGCAGCGGCAAATCCCGGTAGCTGGGCGCCATGCGCTGCACGAGCTCGATGTGGCCCGGGCAGCTCACCGGCTTCATGGCGAGGTGCCGCTCGCCGTCCTCCACCAGGAACATGTTCTCGCGGAAGTTCTCCCAGTGGCCGCTGCGCTCCCACAAGGGCTGCGCGTAGACCTGGGGCGTACGGACTTCGTTGTAGCCCTCCGCCTGCATGCGCCGGCGGACGTGGTCCTCCAGCAGCCGGTACAGCATCAACCCGCGCGGGTGCCAGAACACCATGCCCGGGGCCTCCTCCTGCAGGTGGAAGAGGTCCAGGCGCTGGCCCAGCGAGCGGTGGTCGTGTTCGTCAAGCATGTGCAACTCCGTTTCGGAAGTGGTGAAAAGCCCATCCGGTCGGAGCGCTGAAGTGAGCGCACGGTTGCCCCGGCCGGAGAAGGCGGGGCAGGGAACCGTGCGTTCGTCAGCTCACCACGCGACGCACACCGTTCCGCGCCCGCCGAAGCGAGTCGTGGTGGTGGTCGTGGTGGTGAAGATGACGAAGCTCACGAAGATAAAACTGAGGGCTGCGCGGGAAAATGTCAACTCGCCCTCCCGGGCACCGTCTTCGGGTCCGGGCGGGAGTGGCACCTCTGCCCCGCGGGCAGGCAGGCCGGCACCGTGGAAAATCCGGGTCGGTGCGGCCTCGCCCACGGTGGCCGCCATGCAATCGCGTCACTACGGTGTCCCATGTTCATCATCCTCGGAGGAACGGGCCACATCGGCTCCGCGCTCTCGCGGCTCCTGCTCGACAGGGGCGAGCGCGTGACGGTTGTCATGCGCTCGGAAGAAAAGCGCCGCGCCTGGGAGGCCCGGGGCGCGCGGGTGGCCGTGGTGGACGTGCACGACGTCGAGGCGCTGCGCCGCGTGCTCTCTCAGGGCCGGCGCGCCTTCCTGCTCAACCCTCCCGCCGCCCCCTCCACGGACACCGCCGCCGAGGAGCGCAAGACGGTGGAGTGCATCGTCGCCGCGCTCGAGGGCTCGGGCCTGGAGAAGGTCGTCGCGCAGTCCACCTACGGGGCGCAGCCGGGCCGCAACATCGGAGACCTGGGCGTGCTCCATGACTTCGAGCAGGCACTCCATCGCCAGCCCATCCCCGCGACCATCCTCCGGGGCGCGTACTACATGAGCAATTGGGAGATGTCGCTGGAGTCGGCCCGGAACGAAGGCCGCGTGCACACGTTCTTCCCCGTCGACTTCACGCTGCCCATGGTGGCCCCGGAGGACATCGCCCGGGTTGCCGCGCGCCTGCTCACCGGGCCCGCCGAGCAGACCCCCACGCTCCACGTCGAGGGGCCGGAGCGCTACTCCGCGGGCGACGTCGCCGCCACCTTCGCCCGCGCGCTGGGGCGGCCCGTCCGCGCCGAGCCCATCCCTCCCGAGCAGTGGGAGGACGCGCTGGTGGGGCTGGGCTTCTCGAAGCCCGCCGCGCAGTCCATGGCCGCGATGACGCGCGTGACACTCGAAAAGGCGTATGAAGTGCCGGGCACGCCCGAGCGCGGCGCTACCACGCTCGAGCAGTACATCCAGGCGCTGGTCGCGCGCTGACGCTCACGCCAGCAGCGACACCAGGCCAATCATCCCGGCGATGAGGAAGAAGAGCGACTCACCGGCGATGAGCCCGCCGCCCACCAGGGACATGCTGCTCATGTCCTCGGGGAGGGCCTCGCCCTCGCCGGGGCTGCCCGCGGCGTGGGACTTCTGGCCGCGCTGCGCCAGCGTGTTCCACAGCGAGGTGAAGATGCCACCCGCGCCGAACCACAGCGCCACCGGGAAGTTCACGAAGCCGCCGAACGACGAGGCATAGGGACTGGCCAGCAGCAGCGAGTCCATGGACCACCCCACCGCGAAGCCCAGGCGCGAACCCTTGATGAAGCGCTGGTAGCCCGGGCGGCTCAGCACGCCCTTGCGCACCGCCTGGATGACGAAGCCGATGGCCAGGCCGATGAGCAGCAGCTTCACCGTGGCGTCCGACAGCGTGCCCAGCCCGCGGATGGCGCCCACCAGCTTGTACGTCATGGCCGAGCCCCACTGGCCCACCTCGGCCTTGGGGTTGTCCAACTGGTTGATGGTGAGCGCGGGGTAGGCCGCCATGAACACGCGCGCCAGGCCCACGCACAGCAGCGCGCCCATGATGACGCCGAGCACCTGGTAGCGGAACTGGAGGACGCGGTTGGTGCCCAGGCGCCAGCCGGTGGAGCGGTCCTGCTGCATGTCCACGCCCACCGAGGTGGAGACGAGGAGAATCGTGGCGCCCATGAGCCCCACCAGCGGGTTCTTCAACCCCATCAGCGACATCAGCATGACGGAGATGACGAACGCGCTGGAGATGGGGTTCTGGTCGGTGATGCCGTAGGAGATGCCGTTGATGAGCACGAACAGCAGCGCCAGGCCGAGCCCCAGCAGGAGCCAGCCCAGCGGCTGACCCAGCACCAGCGTCCCCACCAGCAGCGTCGCCGCGCCCCAGCCCAGGACCCAGGCCATCAGCCGGCCCATGTTGACCTTCTTCCAGGCCTCTTCCCCCGCCTCTTCCGCCGCCGCCGAGGTACGGGCCCGGATGCGGGCCGTCGCCTGGACGGCCAGCAGCGACAGGTCCACCGCCGCCGCGCCGCAAATCATGGCCAGCCCCAGCAGGAAGCCAATCTTGCGGAACGGCTCCGTGGGCCCGAGCCAGCCCAGCTCCCGGAAGGTGGGCAGCAGCGCCGCGCCGATGACGGCCATGACGATGGCGGGCACGGTGATGCGGCTGCCGACAATCATGCCGGCGCCCACCGTGGCGGCGCTGGTGCCGATGGCGCCCACGACGGCCACCTTCTCCGTCAGCCACGCCGTCACCGCGCCCAGCAGCGTGCCGCCGCCCAGCTTGGAGATGGACACCTTGAGCAGCCGCTTGTCGGTGAGCGCGCGGAGGATGTTCGCGACGGCGAGCCCCGACGGGTAGTCGAGCTGCAGCTTGTCCACGAGCAGCGGCGTGTAGAGCATGCCCACGCCCACGGCGAACATGCCCACGCAGCCGACGAAGAGGATGAGGTGCCAGGCGGGCGGCATCTCCATGCCCAGCCACACCATGGACTGGATGAGCACGGACATGGCGCACAGCGAGGCCACCGACGCGGCCATCGTCTGCATGTAGTTGGCGCCGTGCTTGCCCTCCGCGCCGTAGCCGTAGGTGACGGCGCTGCCGAGGATTCCCGCCAGCACCTGGCCGCCGACGAAGAAGCCCACGCTGAAGTTCATGTACGAGGCGGCGATGCCGCCCAGCGGGCCGAGGACGAGGAGCGCCACCGCGCTCAGCAGCGCGTGGTACTTCCACGTGCCCACCTCGGGCAGCCAGCCGAAGCGGGGCTGGACGAGCTCCGAGGAGGAGGACACGTCGGGAGCGGAAGGGGGCAGGGGACGCTGGGGGGCGGGTTGTGCCATGCGGCCCACAGGGTAGCGGCGTTCGCCAGGGCTGTCGCGGGGACGGCCCACGCGCACCCCGAGTCATCCAGGCCCCCCGCTCACGCGGCGCGGCATTAACATCCCCGCCATGAGATTCACCCTGCACCGGGGCGTCAGCCTGGCCGTGCTCGCCTCGGCCCGGACGGAGGCCGACCACCACGAGGACCTGGGCTGCAGTATCCAGGGCCCCACCGCGCGCCCCGTGCGCCGGGCCCACCTGCCGCTCAAGCGCCACATCGCCATGCTCGGCCGCGAGGGCGCGCTGCGCGAGGCGGACGCGCTGGTGCGCTGGCTCGAGGAGACGCCCCGCTATGCGGCCCTGTGCGAGGACGGCCGGAGGCGCCGGGGCCGGCGCGTGCTGCGGCGCGAAGTGCTCTTCCCGGAGGCCCACCGACACCGTCCGCGCGTGCTGCACCTGCGCCAGGAGTCCCTGGGCCTGGACGTCCCCGTGCGCGCGTCCGAGTGGCCCGTGGTGGCGGACCTCTTCGCCTCGCTGGCCAGGGGCGCCACCCGCGCGGAGTTGCGCGCACTCGCCGTGGCCCCCGTGGTGGCGGGGCTGCTGGCGGACCTGGGGCAGGCCGGCTGGCTGGTGAAACACGAGGCGCCCGTGGAGGTGCCCGCGCCCGGTGCCCTCTTCGTGGGGCACAACACGGTGCTGGTGTCCGGCCGCGAGGCGCGCGTGCTGGTGGACCCGTACTTCCGGCCCGCGGGCCTGGTGGACTCGCGCGGCTACGCGCCCATGCAGCCCCGGGACGTGGGGCGCGTGGACGCGGTGGTCATCACCCACTCGCATGGGGACCACTTCCACCTGGGCTCGCTGCTGCCCCTGCCCCGCGACACGCGCATCTTCGTGCCCGCGGTGGAGCGCGAGAGCCTCTTCTCCACCGACTGCGCGCTCAGGCTCTCGCAGCTCGGCTTCACGCGCGTGGAGCTGCTGCGCTGGGGCGAGTCCCGGCAGGTGGGCGACGTCACCGTGCGCGCGCTGCCCTTCCACGGCGAGCAGCCCACGGACGAGGCGGGGCCCTACCCGGACCTCTTCAACGAGGGCAACGCGTGGCTGGTGCGCGCGCCGGGCTTCTCCTCCGCCTTCTTCGCGGACTCCGGGCACGACGTGCGCGGGGACATGGGCGCGGTGTGCCGGCGGGTGCTGCGCGAGGAGGGGCCGGTGGACGTGCTCTTCTGCGGCGTGCGCGGCTTCCGGCTGGCGCCCATCTTCTTCGGCTTCAGCACGCTGGATGCCTTCCTCGTCAACGTGCCGCGCGGCGCGCTGACGAAGCCGCAGCAGCTCATGGCCGGGCCAGAGGAGGCCCTGCACTACGGCGAATTGCTGGGCGCGCGCTACGTGGTGCCGTGCGCGGACGGCGGGGCGCCCTGGTACTGGCGCGAGGGCATGGGGCCCCGCTACGAGGGCTACCCGGGACAGCCGGTGAGCGGGGCGAGCCAGCTGGACGAGAATCCGGACGCGGACCCCTACCCGGAGCGGCTCGCGGAGGTGCGCCGCGCGGTGGGGCACGGGCCGCAGTCGCTGCTCCTGCGGCCCGGCGAGGCGCTGGCGTGGAAGGGACGGAAGAAGCCGGAGGTGTTGCGCTACCCCGGCTTCACCTGGCCGTTCGGCCTGGCGGGGTGAGGGGCCGGAAGCCGGGCTCGGAGTCGAGGTGGGCGGCGACGCTCTGCGTTCCCACCCCGGTGCCGGAGCCCTCCGTCACCGTCAGCTGGGTCGTCACTGCCGGAATGGCTCACCCGACACTGGAGGGCGACGCACGCGTCCGCGCGGCGAGGCGCCGCCGGCCCTGGACGAGCTTCACGGCGTAGAGGACGGCGAGGAAGACGAGGCACGTCACGCCCAGCGCCACGAAGCGGCGGATGAGGTCTGCCTCGGCCCAGCCGTGCTCGTCCACGAGGCGGCTCGCATCGCTCAGGCCCACGCCCTCGTTCTGGCCGAAGGGGATTTCGGCGAAGTCCTTCCGGGCCTTCCACCAGGTGATGAAGCCGTCCATGAAGCTGGTGCCGCCGATGACGGCGAAGCCCCAGCGCAGGCCATGCTCGTGGATGTAGCTGCCCGCACGCGCGTACATCGTGGCCATCAGCGCGGTGCCCAGCACCATCATCCCCCCATCTCCGTTGAAGGTGATGAGCATCAGCGTCGTCTTCTCAGACAGGAGCAGTGTCCCGACGAGCTGGGTGAAGAGGAGTCCTCCGCCCGTGGCCACCTGCCAGGTGCGGCGCTGCTTCCACCCGCGCCAGGTCCAGTACCCGAGCGCCGCGGCCGCCAGCGCCGCCAGGGTGTACGAGCGCCCGAGGTTGAGCGTCTTCCACAGCGTGGGGATGGAGACGTAGCCACACAGCCACCCGGTGATGGCATGGCCCAGCTCGTGGAGCGGCATGGTGAACAGCCGCACGATGAACGCGGTCGGCCCCGCGGCGGCCCCGTAGGACACCAGCAGCACCACCGGGAGGACCCAGGTGTGAATCTTCAGCTCCCAGGCGGCGTCCTCGGCCTCGGCGTCCAGGTCCGGCGTCGGCTCGGGGAGGACGTCCGAGCGCAGCTCCCCGGGCCGCACCAGCCAGGCCGGGTCGATGAGGGGTGGCTCCTCGGGTGCCAGCGCCGCCGCTTCGGCCGGCGGGGGCGCGGCGTGCTTCGCGGCGGCCTCGCGGGCGGCGCGAGCATCCGCCCGGGCGTAGATGACGCCGCACCGGGGGCACTCCGGCCCCGCGGCGCGCGGCGACTGACAGCGGGGACAGGTGGGGGATGGGTCCACGGTGCCCGACAGCCTACCGGCCTCTGTCGGCTGGAGGGAACCCGGGCCGCCTGTCGCATCGCGGGGACACGCGTCCAACCGCGCACCGCTCGTCGCGCCCGTGCGCCCGGGACGCAGGTCTCCCTGCATGGGGGGCGCTTGAATCGGCCGGCGCACCCCACGCTGTACCCGCGCGTTCAGGGCGTCCGGGTGCAGGTCGCCCCGGACCGGGGACGCTTGACGACGGAGCACCGCCCAGCGCATGAGCGGGGCCATGTCGTCGCTGGACACCCAGACGCGCGGACGGACCTCGCGCGGCCGCCTGCGCGCGCTGGACGCGTACCTGTGCCACGCCGAGCGCGAGCTGCTCTCCCGCCGCGACGGCCCATGGGCGCGCGCCGTCTTCGTCGACGTGGGCTTCGGCGAGCACCCGTGGACGACGCTGGAGAGCGCCGAGGCCTTCCGGGCCCTCCAGCCGGAGCTGACCGTCATCGGCGTGGAGCTGGACGCGGAGCGCGCCCGCGCCGCCTGCGCCCACGCGGACGCCCGCACACACTTTCGCGAGGGCGGCTTCGAGCTGCCGCTCGGCGAGGACGAGCCCGCCCGCCTCGTGCGCGCCATGAACCTGCTGCGGCAGGGCCCGCCCGAGCGCGTCCCCGAGGTCCACCGGACGCTCGGCCGCTACCTGCTGCCAGCCGGCCTGCTGGTGGAGGGCAGCGCGGACCCGGAGGGGGCGATTCTTACCGCCCACCTGCTGCGCCGCGGACCCGACGCCGGGGCGCCGCCCCTCCGCGAGGCCCTCCTCTTCCACACGGACTTCCGCCATGGCTTCGCGCCGCTGCTGTTCCGCGACTGGCTGCCCCGGGACTTGCGCCGCCGCGTGCGACCGGGCGAGCCCATCCACGCCTTCTTCTCCGAGTGGGACGCCGCCTGGCGCGAGGCCCGTGCCGCCGGCCACTCCGCGCCCCCGGACGCCTTCCGTGAGACGGCCCCGCGACTCGCCGCCCGCACCGGTGGGGTGCAGACCGACGCGTGGCTTCTCGAGCGCGGCTTCCTCGTCTGGAAGCCGGATGGCGGCGTCAGCCTGTGAACCATGGAGCTCCAGCGATGACGCGACGCCCCCGTCATTCACGGCGGGCAGGCAGCCGGGCTGCACGTTTCTTCCTCGCTGAGAGAAGCTGAATGACAGAGGGGAGGGGCAAAGTGCGGCGCGGGCGGCTATTCTGCGCGCCTGATTTCCCGGGGCGCGAGCCCTCCAGACCTTCATGAAACGGCACTTCCTTTCCCTCATCACCGCGGGGCTCGCGGCGGCCACCTCTGGCGCCAGCATGCCCCCGCGAGGCACGACCTCCGGTCTGGCCTCGCAGGTCCTCTCCTCGGTCCGCGCGGGGACGTCGCGCTCGCGGCGGGGTAGGGAGTCGGGGGGGCCGGAATCGCAGCAGGAGATTGAGGACGCAATGGTGGAGCAGGCACCCCAGGCGCGTGTGGAGGGCCGGCCGTCCGTGCTGCTCTTCTCCGCGAGCTTCTACGGCACGCTCGCGGCCGCGCGCTGTTTCGGGCGCAACGGTATCGACGTCACGGTGGCGGACCCCGCGAAGCTGGGGCCCGCGAGCTGGTCCCGCTATGTCGGGCGCCGCGTCCAGTGTCCTCCCGAGTCCCGCGCCGAGGACTTCGTCGCGTGGCTGCTGGACTTCGGCCGGCGCGAGCCGATGCGGCACGTGCTCTACCCGACGAGCGACGAGCTGGCGTGGCTGGTGTCCGTCCACAGCGAGGCGCTCTCGCGGTACTTCCACCTCTATGACCCGGGCGTGGACGCCGTCTACGGCCTGCTCAACAAGCGCAAGCTCTTCGAGGTGGGCCAGGAAGTCGGCCTGCGGCTGCCGCGCACCTGGTTCCCCGAGTCCGAGGCGGACCTGGACGCGATTTCCCGCGAGGCGCGCTTCCCCGTCCTCATCAAGCCCACCACCCAGATTCTCTACTCCACCCACCGCAAGGGCCACCCCGTCTCGGAGCCCGCGCAGCTGGCGGAGGAGTACCGCGCCTTCTCGCGCGACGGGTACGCGGACATGCTGGTGAAGTTCGACCCGGCGGTGGCCCGTCCCATGGTGCAGGAGTTCCACCCCGAGGCGGCGCAGGGCATCTACAGCCTGTCCGGCTTCGTGGACGAGACGGGCGAGCTGTTCGAGGTGCGCGGCGCCATGAAGGTGCTCCAGCGTCCCCGCCGCCTGGGCGTGGGCGTGTGCTTCGAGTCCGCCCCGGTGCGCGAGGACCTGGCCGACGGGCTGAAGCGGCTGTGCAAGCGCCTGGGCTACCACGGCGTCTTCGAGGTGGAGTTCATCCAGACGAAGGACGACTTCCTCCTCATCGACTTCAACCCCCGCTACTACGGGCAGATGGGCTTCGACATCGCCCGGGGCCTGCCGCTGCCGCTGCTGGCGTACCACGCCGCGCTCGGTGACAGGGACTCGCTCATGCGCGAGGTGAAGGCCGCGCGCGAGTGGCAGGGACGGGGCGAGGTGTTCTGCAACCGGATTGCACTGGAGATGCTGCTCAACCTCCAGCGGCTGTCCGGCGCGCTCCCGGGGGAGGAGGCGCGCCAGTGGCGCAACTGGCTGGACTCGCACCGGGGGCTGGCGGTGGACCCCCTCATCGACTCGGATGACCTGGTGCCCACGGCGGTGGAGGTGGCGCAGATTCTCTACGTCTCCGCGCGCCACCCCCGCGCCTTCGTGCGCTCCATGGTGCTCAACCGCTGAGCCGGGCCGGCTCCGCGGGCGCCGCGTCGAACGTCACCAGGTCATCGAACGTCTCGGCGCGGCGCAGCAGCCGCTCCTTGCCACCGTCCAGCGCGATGATGGCCGGCTGGGGGAAGGAGAAGGACGTGGCGAAGGGCACGAAGTACGCCCCCGCGTCCATGATGGCCAGCGTGTCCCCCACGGACAGCTCCGGCAGCCGCTTGGCGTAGTAGAGCGTGTCGCCCGGGGTGCAGATGGGGCCCACCACCGTGTACACGCGCGAGGCCTCGGCGTCCGGCCGCTCCACGTGGAAGAGCTGGTGGTACTCGTTGCGCACGCACTCGGCATGGTTGACGCCGGCGTCCAGGACGGCCCAGGTGCGGTCCTCGCCCTGCTTGAGGGCGTGGACGTTGGCCAGCAGCAGCTGCGTGTCGCCCGTCATGGCGCGGCCCGGCTCCAGGAAGATGCGCGGGCGCGCTCGGCCCCGGCGCGCGTAGTGCGACTCCACCATTTCCACCACCAGCGCCACGTAGCGCTCGATGGAGAGCGACGCGGCCGGGTCCGGCGCGGGCACGTCGCGGAAGAAGGTGAGGTTGAGGCGCCAGTCGCGCTCGGCGATGTGCTCCGTCGTCGGCGTGCACAGGCTGCCGCCGAGGTCCAGCACCTCCAAGTCCAGCCCCAGCTCCTGGTGCAGCGTGTCCGTGAAGGCGAGCACCGACTCCACGAAGCCGGTGAGCTCGCCCTCGGTGCGGATGGTGGCGCCGCGGTGGGCGTGCAGCCCCACCACGTCCAGGTGCTTGGAGGCCCGCGCCTGCTGGTAGGCGCGCAGCGCGGCGCCTCCGGCGATGGGCGTGCCGAACTGCGCGGACCAGCCGCTGTCCGTGCTCACCCGCACCGCCACGCGCGGGCGGCGGCCCGCTTCCGCGGCGAGGCGCGAGAAGACGGCCAGCTCCTCGGTGTGGTTGGCGGCGAGCAGCTGGATGCCGAGGGAGATGGCCTCGCGCACGGAGGCCTCGGACTTCGCCGGGCCGTTGTAGACGATGCGCTCCGGGGCCACGCCCAGCTTCAGCGCCAGCCACAGCTCATAGGCGGAGATGACCTCCGCGCCCACGCCCCGCTCGTGCATGAAGGACAGCACGCCCGGGATGGGGTTCGTCTTGTACGAGTAATAGACTTCGGCGCCGCCCGCGCGGCCGGGAGGCACCGCGAGGAAGCGCTCCACGTTGCGGCCGAGCGCGGCCAGGTGCACCACGTGCAGCGGCGAGCCCCAGCGGGCCGTCAGCTCCTTGAGGGGCACGCCCTCCAGGCACAGCCCCTGGCCGGGACGGTGCTCCAGCCCCCAGTGCGAAGCGGGGATGGCGGTGCGCGCGGGCGCCATGGCCCGCTGCAGCACCGGGCGCAGCGTCTCCTTCACCTGGCGCTTCGCGGTGCCGAGGATGCGGCTCTTGAGGCTCACGAGGCCCGCCCCTGCTTCGGCAGCCGCAGCGGCAGCTTCTTGGCGACGTCGAAGGGCAGGGCACGCATCAGCAGCTGCAGGGCGCGGTACTCCAGCATGCCGTTCGTCTTGCGGTACTTGCCGTGAATCATCTCGTTGGACTGCATGACCAGCGTGCCGTCCTTGCCCAGGTTGTGCATCAGCGAGGGCCGGCCCGTGCGGTAGTGCAGGATGGGGCGGTCGACGTACACGTGGCCGTAGGCGCGGATGCCGCGCAGGTAGAAGTCCACGTCCTCGTAGACGGGGATGGAGGCGTCGAAGCCGCCCAGCGGCGCGAAGTGCTCGCGGCGCACCATGCACGCGGAATTCACATACAGCGTGCCGCGGAAGAGGATGTGCGCCACCGTCCATGCGCTGTTGGGCGTGCTGGCGCCCACCTTCGCCGCCCGCTCGAAGTACTCGCTCTTGTCCTTCAGCCAGTCCGCGTCGTCGCCGAAGGGCACCACCCAGCCCACCGCGACACCGGCGTCCGGCCGGGCGTCCAGCGCGCTCACCATGGCGTGCAGCGAGCCCTCCGCGAGCATGTCGTCGTCGTCGAGGAAGTGCAGGTAGCGGCCCTTCGCCAGGGTGGCCCCGTGGTTGCGCACCACCGCCGGGCGGCCCTTGGAGGGCGGGTCATTCACGAGGTAGCGCACCCGCGCGTCCCCCAGCCCCTCCACCGTCGCGCGCGCGGTGCCCTCGGGCGTGTCATCCAGGACGATGACCTCCACGCTCACCCCCTCCTGGCGGAGCACGGAGCGGATGGCCTCCACCACTTCCTTCTCTCTCTTGTGGGTGGGCATCACCACCGAGACATCAATCGCTGACATGCCGGGACTTATATGCGGTGGCGCCCACGGCCGGGAAGACGCCTTCCCACCTGTGGGACACGCGTGCCTGTTTGCTTCCGCGCGCGTTCCCGGCTGCCTGCCTGGATGCTGATGTTCTGGGAATCACCGCGTACCCGCGGCCCGCGCAGGAACTGCGTCCAGGGCAGGCGGGCACGCGTTCATTGCTGACGCGCCGCCGTCGCGGGCGGACGCGTCGCCGGGCCGCTCAGTAGCTGGCGACCGGGAAGTCGAAGTCGTCGTAACCCCCTACGGTGTCGTCCCCGACCTCTGGGGAAACCGTGACAGGTAGGGCAGAGATGTCGGGGTTTGCGGGGCGGACGAACGAGCGGGACACGATGGAGGCGTCGGTGCCATCCCAGTCCCGAGAGCCCAGCGCCGAGCGTGCCGAGAGGCCAGAGACTTCGAGCTCCCCGTACGAAACGCGGTCCAGCCAGGGCTGCATGCTGTCGCGGGCCATATGCTTCCTCCTGCCCCCCCACGGGCGGCGTGTGGATGTTCTGCAGTTGGCATGCCAGTCCGTCCCCCAGGGAGGGGATGCCCCCGTCGCGGCATGGAGGTCGCGGCCGGTGGGCCGCGCGAGGCCCTCCGGACGCACGGCACCCGGGCCTGCGTGTGCGACTTGACGCCGGGAGGTCCGCCGGACAGGAACGAGGACGCACATGGCCCTGCTCCTGGCTCACGACGTCGAGGCTCCCCGCCCCTGCAGCTACCTGCCGGAGCAGGAGGCCTCCCTGGAAAATCTCCTGATGCAGGACGTCACGGCGGAGGAGTACGAGCACCTGCTGGTGCGCGGGTGGCGCCGCTTCGGGCCGGTGTACTTCCGGCCCGCCTGCTCGGCCTGCAACGAGTGCGTCTCGCTGCGCATCCCCGTGGAGGGCTTCCGCCCCAACCGCAGCCAGCGCCGGGCGCGCGCCGCGTGCGCCCACCTGCGGGTGGAGGTGGGCACGCCCCGGGTGGACCCGTCCCGGCTGGCCCTGTACCGGGCGTGGCACGCGGAGCGCGAGGCCGCGCGCGAGTGGAACCCGTCGCCCATCACCGCGCGCGACTACTCGCTCCAGTTCTCCTTCCCGCACCCGTCCGCGCGCGAGCTGGCCTGGTACGACGACGGCGCGGAAGGAGGCCCGAAGCTGGTGGGCGTGGGCCTGTGCGACGAGACGCCCCGCGCCTGGAGCGCGGTGTACTTCTTCTATGACCCGGCCTACGCGCACCTGTCGCTCGGCACCGCCAACGTGGTGCGCCAGGTGGACCTGGCCCGCGAGCGCGGCATCCCCCACGTGTACCTGGGCTACCGGGTGATGGCGTGCGCGTCGCTGCGCTACAAGGGCGGGTTCCGTCCGCACGAGTTGCTGCGGGAGCGGCCCGCGCTGGATGCGCCGCCCCCGTGGGTGCCGGCGCCGGTGCCTTCCGACGAGCCGTGAGGCTCAGCCCCCGTCCAGCAGCGCCTGGGTGAAGTGCTGGCGCAGCCGGCGCTCATACTCCGTGGGTGCCACCTTTGCGTACTGTCCGTGGCCGGCACCCTGTACCACCCACAGGGCCTTGGGCTCACAGGCCGCGCGGAAGAGGCTGGCCTGGAGCTTGGCCGGTGCGTCCGGGTCCACGTCCCCGTTGATGAGCAGCAGGGGGCGCCCCTGGAGCCGGCACATGCCGTCGATGGGGCGCACCGCCTGCACGTCCACGCCCGCCTGGCGCAGCGTCCACAGCACCGGCTCCGCGCTCAGCGCGCCCCAGCGGCCGTAGCCCGAGTACACGTCCGCCTCGAGCGCGGGAAAGGCCCCCGCCGCGGCCACCGCCTTCACGCGCGCGTCGGTGCTGGCCACCAGCAGCGCGGTGGTGCCGCCCATGGAGAAGCCGAACAGCCCCACCCGGGCCGGGTCCACGTCCGGGCGCGCGGAGACGAAGTCCAGCGCCGCCGTCACGTCGCGCCGCTCGCCGTCACCCCACGTCACGCGCTCGCCGTCGCTCTCGCCGTGCGCGCGCGAATCGAAGACGAGGACGCCGAAGCCCGCCCGGGTGAGCACGCGCGCCTCGAAGAGCAGCTGCGCGCGGTTGCCCGCGAAGCCGTGCACGAGCACCACCGCCGCCCGGTTTCGCGACGGCACGTACCAGCCACGCAGCGTCAAGCCGTCCACCGTGGTGAAGGCCACGTCCTCCAGCCCCGCCAGCTCGCCCGTGGCCGCCGGGCGCTCCGCCGGCACGCGGGGTGGGTGCAGCAGACCCTGGCCGATGCGGTACCCGTTGAAGGCGAGGTAGCCACCGGCGGCGAGCGCCCCCAGCAGGGGCACCAGCAGGACGAGGAGGAGCGGGCGGAGACGGGTGTGCACGGTGGGCGTCAGGTAGGAGCCGAAAAGGGAGACTAGCCGAGCGGGTCCGTGATTCCTCCCATCAAGCTCGGTTGCTTCACGAGAGGCCGGACGCTAGGGGTTACCTTGGCGCCCAAATATCCTTGGGCTACGGTGCCGCCTGCCTTCTGGGAGTGAGGCTGATGCTCGTGCAGCAACAGGTTGAAGCAACCGAGGCCTCCACCTCCACGAGGAAGCGTGTGCTCTTCACGCTGGTGTTCCTGGCGGGAGGCGGCATCGAGCGCGCGGTGTGCAACGTGCTGGCGGGGCTGAACCCGAAGCGGTTCGCCACCAAGATGTTCTTCCACCACCAGCCGCATCCGGACAGCCCGACGGACCGCATCCCCGAACACACCGAGGTCGCCTGGGGCACGGAGGCCTTCTCCTATCAGCGCACGATGCTCCCGCGCTTCTTCTGGCGGCTCATGCAGGAGGCCCGCGACGCGGACGTCATCGTCGCCGGCCAGGAGGGCCGGGCCGCGCTGATTGCCTGGCTCGCCGGGAAGCTGTTGCGCAAGCCCGTGGTGGGGATGATCCACTTCGACTGGGGCGCCTTCAGCCACGAGCAGCCCCGGCGGCAGCTCTGGGGCCTGCGCCTGCTCTACCCGCGCATGCAGCGCGTCGTCGCGTGCGGCCACGACACGGCGAAGGCCTTCCAGGCGCTGGTGCCCATGAAGCCCGGGCAGCTCCAGGTCATCCCCAACTTCGTGGACGGCGACAAGGTGCGGGCGGCCGGCGAGGCGCCGCTGCCCGACTGGGCCGAGCCCATCTACCAGAAGCCCGTGGTCGTCGGGGTGGGGCGGATGGAGGCCCAGAAGGCCTTCGACGTGCTCATCCGCGCCCATGCGCTCCAGCGCGCGGCGGGCTCGGACCACCACCTGCTCCTCGTGGGAGATGGCTCGCTCACGGAGGAGCTCAAGGCGCTGGTGAAGTCGCTGGGCGTGGAGTCGTCCGTCTTCTTTCCGGGCTTCGTCTCCAACCCCCACGCCTTCATGCGCCGGGCGGCCGTCTTCGCCATGTCCTCGCGCTTCGAGGGGCTTCCCATGGTGCTGCTGGAGGCGCTCGCCCTGGGCTGCCCCGTCGTCAGCACGGACTGCCCCTCCGGGCCGGCGGAGGTGCTGGAGCACGGCAAGCACGGCTTGATGGTGCCCATGGAGGACCCCCAGGCCCTGGCGACCGCGCTGGAGCGCGTCGTGGGTGACACGGCCTTCCGGCAGGACCTGTCCGACCGGGCCCGCAGGCGCGCGGAGGAGCTCTCCGCCGAGCGGGCCCTGGGCGCCTGGGAGAGCCTGCTCTCGTCCGTCTGACCCCCTGGCTGGGGGATGGAATGGGGGCCCCGGCGTTGTTGAACGGCTCCGAGGCGCAAGGAAACCCTTGCCGGCCCCGGGCGGCTTCAACAGGATTCGCCCCCATCATGACGACGACGAACGAGACGCAGGGCCTGAACTTCCTCCAGGAAATCATCGAGGAAGACCGGCGCACCGGGAAGCACGGCGGACGCGTGCACACCCGCTTCCCGCCCGAGCCCAACGGCTACCTCCACATCGGCCACGCCAAGTCCATCTGCCTCAACTTCGGGCTGGCGAACCAATACGGGGGCAAGTGCAACCTGCGCTTCGACGACACCAACCCCGTCACCGAGGACACCGACTACGTCGAGTCCATCCAGAAGGACGTGAAGTGGCTCGGCTTCGACTGGGAGGACCGCAAGTACTTCGCGTCCGACTACTTCCCGAAGCTGTATGACTTCGCCGTGGAGCTCATCAAGCAGGGCAAGGCGTACGTGTGCAGCCTGTCGGCGGACGAGATTCGCGAGTACCGCGGCGACTTCACCACGCCGGGCCGTGACAGCCCGTACCGCAACCGCTCCGTGGACGAGAACCTGGACCTCTTCCACCGCATGCGCGCGGGCGAGTTCTCCGACGGCAAGCACACCCTGCGGGCGAAAATCGACATGACGTCGCCCAACCCGGTGCTGAGAGACCCGCCCATCTACCGCATCCGTCACGCGCACCACCACCGCACCGGCGACGCGTGGCCCATCTACCCGCTCTACGACTTCGCGCACTGCCTGTCGGATGCGATTGAGGGGATTACGCACTCCGTCTGCACGCTGGAGTTCGAGAACCGGCGCGTGCTGTACGACTGGATTGTCGACGCCCTCATCCAGGGGGACCGGCCGTACCAGTACGAGTTCTCCCGGCTGAACCTCAACTACACGGTGATGAGCAAGCGCAAGCTGCTCAAGCTGGTGAACGAGGGGATGGTGTCCGGCTGGGACGACCCGCGCATGATGACCATCTCCGGCCTGCGCCGGCGCGGCTTCACCCCGGCGTCCATCCGCGACTTCGCGACGCGCGTGGGGGTGAGCAAGACGCAGCAGCTCATCGACATGGGGCTCTTGGAGCTGTGCATCCGCGAGGACCTCAACGAGACGGCCCCCCGCGCCATGGGCGTGCTGCGCCCGCTGAAGGTGGTGCTGGAGAACTACCCGGAGGGCCAGGTGGAGAGCCTGGAGGTGCAGAACCATCCGCAGAAGCCGGAGATGGGGACGCGCCAGGTGCCCTTCATGCGCGAGCTGTACATCGAGGCGGACGACTTCATGGAGGACCCGCCGAAGGGCTTCTTCCGGCTCGCGCCCGGCAAGGAGGTGCGCCTGCGCTCGGCGTACTTCATCAAGTGCGAGAAGGTCATCAAGGACGCCGCGGGCCACGTGGTGGAGCTGCGCTGCACGTATGACGCCGCGACGCGCGGGGGCAACGCGCCGGATGGCCGCAAGGTGAAGGGCACGCTGCACTGGGTGCCGGGCAACGCGCCCACCGCCGAGGTGCGCCTGTACGACAGGCTCTTCTCCGTGGAGAACCCGGGCGCGGACGACGAGACGGACTTCACCACCTTCCTCAACCCGAGCAGCCTCCAGGTGCTCCGGGACGCGCGCGTGGAGCCCATGCTGGCGGACGCCGCCGCGGAGTCCCGCTTCCAGTTCGAGCGCCAGGGCTACTTCTACGTGGACCCGAAGGACTCGAAGCCCGGCAAGCCCGTTTTCAACCGCACGGTGACGCTGAAGGACTCGTGGGTGAAGGAGCAGGTGAAGGGGAAGTAGTCGCGGGGCCTCAGGGGGCCGCCGGCTTCGGTGGCACCCGGCACGCGGCATGGCCGAGGATGACGTCCCCGTCGACGGTGCTCGTCGGCGTGGGCGTCCACCCCGCGGCGAGCCGGGCGTCGAGCAGCTCATCGGCCTTCGGTTGGTGGTCCCACACGGAGACCGCAGTCACACCGCCCAGTCAGGTGGTGTCGAAGACGAGGTAGCGCCCGTTCTCCCAGGGCATCACCACGTCGTGGGTGAACTCGTCCTGGACCACGACTTCCGCCACGTCGCGGGGCGGCGTGTGCGCGAAGCCCCAGCGCACCACGTCCTGGAGCAGGGTGAGCGGCGCGAGCTCCCGCTCCAGCGCGGCGCGCTGCTCGGCGGGCAGTCCGGAGGAGTCCTTCAGGGGCACCATGCCGGCAGCATAGCGCGGGCGGCCGGGCGTCTGCTCCACCGGGCGCCCCGGACCGGGGGACGAGGCAGGCACGCGAGGGGTGGTTGAATCACAGCCGCCCGGAGGCCACTCCTCCCATGAGGCTCTGGACATTCCGCCCGGACCATCGAGGAGGCTCGCGCGTCATGGCCTGTGGCACGCTCCCACGCTTGTGGCCCCCGCCGACGCAGGCCCAGGTGGACGCCATCATCCGCATGGAGGACCCGGTCCTCCGCAACCTCCACATCACCCAGACGTACCACGTGCTGAAGGTGGCCCTCACCGACGTCTTCGGTGAAGAGGACGTCAACTGGTGCGGCTTCGCCACCTGGGCGTCCAAGACGGCGGGCGCCTTCATCCGCAAGGACGTGCTGCCCGGGCTGCTGGCCGACTTGCTGGACCGCGCCGACGCGGTGACGCGAAGCATCGCCGAGCTGCAGGACCGGCTGCTCGGTGCGTGGGGCGCGTCGGTGGGCATCCAGTTCGTGCTGGCGCGGACGCTGGAGGACATCACCGACGAGGTCGCCCGCCATGCGGCGCGCGGCAACTTCATCGTCTTCGAGGAGCTGGGCCCGCTCTACGTGGACCTGCTGGAGACCTTCGCCGGCCTGGACGGGCCGGACCCGTCACGGCTGGAGCAGGTGCTGTCGCGGCTGTCGCCGGGGCCGGTGGAGGAGGGCGGGCAGGACCTGCTCATCCGCGCGGTGAAGGCGTACTACGAGGCCATGTTCACCCGGGACAGGAAGGCCCGCGCGGAGCTGATGTTCCTGGGCAACGCGCTGGTGGGGTACCACGAGCAGACGCGGCTGCAGGGGCCCGTGCTGGCCGCGCTGAACGCGCCGCTGCGCGAGGTGTTCCTGGACAACCTGGTGGAGTTCGCCCGGGCGGACTCGAACCGGCGCATGCGGGGCATGCCCGAGTGGGGCTTGCGCGGGGCCTTCACGCCGCTGGCCACGCGGCTGGAGCGCATCTGGCGCGAGCTGGAGACGCGCACGCTGATGCGGCTGGAGCTGCCGGACATGACGCTGCGGCTGGGCGAGGACATCCCCGCGCTTGCTTCCGAGCGGGACTTCCCGCCGCTGCTGGTGCGGCTGGAGCACCCGGACCTGGTGGCGCTGATGGCCGAGCTGGACCGCACCCCGGACGACACGGCGGGCAGCGCGGCGCGGGACTGGGGGAGCCTGGGGGACCGGATGAACCTCATCGTGGACCTGTTCCGCACGCGGCAGCAGGACCGGCTCCTGTATGACCAGCCCTTCACCTTCCTCCAGGTGGACGCGTTCCAGGCGGGGCGGGTGCCGCACGGAAGGTTATGAGGGCTCACCGGTGCCGGTGGGGGCCTCGCGCGTCATCTCCACCATGGTGGGGCGCCAGCCGAGCCTGGCGAACATGCGCTGGGCGGCCTCGTTCTTCGCGGCGACGTGGAGGACGACACGGGGCACGCCGAGCGCGGTGAGGCGCTTCATGAGCTCCTCGGCGAGCAGCGGGCCCACGCCGGCGCGGCGGGCCTTCTCGTCCACCCAGATGTCGTGGAAGCCGCCGCAGCGGTCCAGCAGGGCATTCCAGTCCACGTCCTCCACGCGGCCGTAGGCGTAGCCGACGACTTCACCGTCCAGCTCCGCGACGATGACGACGGCCTTCTTGTTCTTCGCCTCCTTGCCCAGCCACCAGCGGTAGCCGGACTCCACGTCCTCCGGGAGCATGAAGCGCTGCGAGTCGAAGTCATGGTGCAGGCGCGCGAGCGCCGCGCCCATGCGGCCCAGGGCGGATTCGTCGGAAGGCTTCGCGGGGCGGAGGGTGACGGGCATGGCGTGGCTTCTATGGCGTGACGCCTCGGAATGCGATGCGGCGGGTGGGGGGTGTGAAAGAAACCCCACAAGGGCCTGACAAGTTCAACGGGATATGCTTTGTATGCGCGCGCTCGACAAGCATTCGGCGGCGAGGGTCTCAGGGGCCTCCTTCGTCGCGGACGCTTTCGACGGGACTCGTCTAGATGTGGTGTCAGATTTCTCGCTCCATCCATCTGGGGATGGTGGGGCTGTTCCTCCTCGGCGTGCTGAGCGCCGATGTGGCAGAGGCCTCGTGTGCTCCAGGGACTCCCAGCTCTGTCGAGACATGCAACGGCCTGGATGACGACTGTGATGGCCTGTTCGATGAGGACGGCGTCTGTCGCTCGGACTCGCTGACCTGCCAATGCCAGCCGTTGACGTGCGCGGGCGTCGGCTTCGACTGCGGTAGCGCTCCTGACGGCTGCGGCGGGACGCTCGATTGTGGCGTCTGTCCCGCCGGGCAGTCGTGTGGCGCGAGTGGCGCTCCCAACGTCTGTGGCAACGGGGACGGCTGCATTCCCTTCCCGAAGGCCACCGCGTGCTCCGGGAAGAGCTGTGGTTCGGTGCCAGATGGGTGCGCTGGGACGTACAGCTGTGGCACCTGCTCGGGTTTCAATTCATGTGGCGGCGGTGGAGTGCCCAATCAATGTGGGTGCTCCCCGCTGACGAACCAGGCCGCGTGCACGGGAAGAAACTGTGGCACCGTGTCCAATGGCTGTGGTGACACCTACAACTGCGGCACCTGCAGCGGCTACAACTCGTGCGGTGGCGGCGGCACGGCCAACGTCTGTGGTTGCACGGCGCTGACCCAGACCCAGGCCTGTGCGGGCAAGAACTGCGGCACCGTGTCCAATGCCTGTGGTGGCACCTACAACTGCGGCACCTGCAGCGGCTACGACTCGTGCGGCGGCGGTGGCACGGCCAACGTCTGTGGTTGCACGCCGCTGACCCAGGCCCAGGCCTGTGCGGGCAAGGACTGCGGCACCGTGTCCAACGGCTGTGGTGGCACCTACAACTGCGGCTCGTGCAGCGGCTACAGCTCGTGCGGCGGCGGCGGCACGGCCAACGTGTGCGGCTGCACGCCAATGACCAAGGCCCAGGCCTGTGCGGCGGCGGAACGGCAGTGTGGCAGCGCCTCGACGGGCTGCGGTGGGTCGGTGAGCTGTGGCACGTGTCCGACGGGGACGAGCTGCAAGGCCGGAGTCTGCTCGGGCAACGTCGAAACCCTGCGCGACTCCAGCACCGAGGAGCTCCTGGAGTCCTCGCCATGAAGACATCTCGAAGGTCGCAATCGGGTTGCAGTGGTTCCAAGATCAGTCATCGGGGAGAGGGACGCAGCGTGAAGCGGAGCCTGTTCGTGTTGTGGGGGATGGTCCTCGCCGCCGTCTCGTGTGGTCCTTCCGACGAGGGCCCCTGGAGTGGGAGCGGGGCGCTGGAGCCGCGTTCCGCGGAGGCCCGGCTCGCGACCATGCCCGCGGAAGTCCTCGTGCCCAGCCAGAAGGGCTCGGATGGCCTGGTGGCGGGCCAGGTCACCGGCCAGTCCGGAGTCACTCCGGATGGTGCGGCAACCTATTCGCTTCCGCTCTGGCTGCCGGCCGGCCGCGCGGGCATGCAGCCCGAGCTGGCGCTGGCGTACCGGAGCGACAAGGGCAACGGGCTGCTGGGGGTCGGCTGGAGCCTGGCGGGGGTGTCACGCATCTTCCGCTGCGGCAGGAGCCAGGCGCAGGACGGAAGGACGGAGCCCGTCACCTTCACGGATGCGGACGCCTTCTGCATCGACGGGACGCGCCTGGCGGGCCTGGTGGGGGTGTACGGCGCGGCGAATACCGAGTACCGGACCGAGCTGGAGAACTACACGAAGATCATCTCCAAGGACTCCGACAGCCTGGGGCCGAAGCAGTTCCAGGTCTTCACGAAGAACGGACGGAAGCTGACGTACGGCCTGCTCCATGGCTCCACGCTGGAAGGCGTCCGTACGCGGGCCCGGCCCGACGGAGACACCGGCATCACCGTCACCGGGGACGGCCAGCTGCACCGGATGTCCTGGGCCCTGGCGAAGGTGGAGGACCGCAGCGGCAACTCCATCGAGTACCACTACTCGGTGCAGCACAACCCGACGACGCTGAGCTACGAGCAGACGCTGGACCGCATCGAATACACCGTGTCGTCGGTGGGCGCGGGAATGCCGGCCACCCGCTTCGTCGAGTTCGGGTACGAGCCCCGGGGCGACGCACACCATGCCTACGTGAACGGCTTCCACACGGTGACGAGCCAGCGGCTGAACGAAATCCGGGTGAGGGCTCCCAATCCCATCACCGTGGGCCCCGTGCGTTCCTACAAGCTGAAGTACGTCGAGCACGCCATCAGTGGCGTCAGCCTGCTGGACACCTTCCAGATGTGTGATGGGGCCGGGGCCTGCATGCGTCCCGTCTCCTTCGGGTGGACACCCGGAAGCAACGACTTCGAGGAGGTGGATACCGGAATCACCGACGCGACCCAGGGGAACTCGACCTTCTGGACCCTCAACCCCGTGGACGTCGATGGCAATGGCCGCGACGACCTGGTGTACCGCAAGCCCTACGACAGCAGCACCACCCTCCGCTACAAGTGGACCATGCGGTTCGTGTCTCCCTCCGGGCAGATTACGGGGGATGACGCCGTCCACCTGCCGGTGCTCTGCTGGGACGCGAGGTCCGGGCACGACGGCCGCTGGGCGGACGTCAACCTGGATGGCGTCATGGACGTCAGCCTCCTGGAGTGGACATCGTGTGGCCCCGGCCCCTCCAACCGGCTGAAGCACTTCCTGCGGACGAACTACCCGCCGCCCTCCTACAACGTGTTCTCGGAGGTGGAGGACGACGGCAACCAGGGCAGCGACTTCTGGTTCACCGACCTCAACGGCGACGGGCTGCAGGACCTGGCGCGAGTGGCCGTGACAAACGGCTCGGCGCAGCTGGGCTACCGCCTCAATGCCGCGGGAAGCCTGCAGCCCTTCCAGGCCATCAACGTGTCGGACCGCAACGACAACGCGCGGATGGTGGTCAACCTCGAGGGCACCAGCAAGACGAGCCTGCTCATCATCGAGAAGCGCAACTACCCGGGCCTTCCCGGACACTACGAGACGGTGGGGCAGCGCTACTGGGCGTTGACCCTGCGCAACGGCGCCTTCGAGAAGAAGGAGACGACGCTCGTGCGCACGGATGTGTCGCAGATGCAGTACCTCTTCGTCGACGTCAACGGAGACGGGCTGCCCGAGGCGGTTCGCGCGCACAAGGACGGCGGTGACCTGGAAATCCAGACCAACACCGGGGATGGGTTCGCCCCGCCGCACGGCTCCGGGCTGGCGCAGGACGCGCCGAAGCCGGGCTCCTTCAGCAAGGACAACGGCATCCGGGTGCTCGACTTCAACGGAGACGGGCGGCAGGACCTGCTGCTGATGGATGACGCGGGCCTCACCCGCGCGAACCTGGTGGTGCTCCAGTCGAACGGCACGGGCTTCGTTCCTCGCGTGCTGCCCATCCCCGTGGGCCAGAAGACGCTGCGCGGCTACAAGATGTCGCAGGTGCTGGACGTCAATGGCGACGGGCTGACGGACCTGGCCCAGGTCGTCAACGGCACGCTGCGGCTGTACGTGCGCAAGGGTCAGGCTCCGGGCCTGCTGACGAGCGTCACGGACTCGTTCGGCTCCCGGGCGGAGTTCTCCTACAAGCCGATGTCGGACGCGTCCGTCTACACGCCGGGCACCACGTGCACCCAGCCCCAGGTCTGCATGCGCAAGGGCCGGTGGCTGGTTTCGGAGCAGCGCCTGGACGCCGGTGCAATACACCCGATGCGGACTCGCGAGTTCACCTACGAAGATGGGCGCTCGGACGTGAGCGGGCGCGGGTGGCTGGGCTTCGCCGCGATGACGGTGCGCGAGGTGGAGGCCGGAACGGAGGTCCGCGCCGAGTTCGACAACCAGACGCGCGTGGGAACGCACTACCCCTACGCGATGCGGCCCCGCAAGGAAGTGGCCCGGATTACCTCGGAGGGGCGTCTGCACCTGCAGACGCGAACCATCTCCTACAGCTACAGCCTCCGGAGCACGTCCAGCGGCGGCAACATCCTGTCCGTCCTGCCCAACCTGGCGACGGAGGAGGTGTATGACCGGCTGGAGACCGACCCCGAGACAGCCGGGCTGCTGCGCCGCGTGGAGACCGACTGGGACTACGACGAGGTCTACGGGAGTGTCACCCGCCGCCGGCAGACGACGGGCTCCGACGTCCTGCTCTGGACGGCGGAGTATCAGAACGACCCGGTCACCTGGCTGGTGGGCCTGACGAAGACCGAGCGCGAGACGAGCACCGTCAATGGCGTCGCGGTGACGCGCACCCGGACGTTTGCCTATGAGCCGGGAACGGCGCTGCTGGCGAGCGAGACGGTGGAGCCGGGCGACCCGGTGCTGGAGTCGGTGACGACGTACCTGCGCGACGCGAACGGCCTGGCCACGACGGTGACGCGCAAGGGGGCGGGTGTCCCCGACAGGCCCATCGACATCACCTACGACACGGTGGACCGGACCTACCCGACGGTGCTGACGACGCACGTCGCGGGGGGGCCCGACCACGTGGTCAGCTTCGCGTACCACGGCGGACTGGGCCTGCCCGCGGCGAAGATGGACGAGGCCGGGCTGTCCACCTTCTGGAAGTACGACGGCTTCGGGCGGCCGCGCGTCGTGGCGCCTCCGGACATGGGGGCGTCCTACCTCGGCTACTCCGCATGCGCGCAAGGCGAGCCCTGCGCGCTGAAGGTGTCCAGCTCGCGGTACACGTCCCCGGCAGGGGAGGGCTCCTATGACATGGTCTCCACGTTGGACCGGCTGGGGCGGCCCAAGAGCAACCAGACGCCCGGGTTCAATGGGGGGCAGGTCATCACGTCGAACGAGTACGACGGGTTGGGCCGCCTGGCGGTGCAATACCTGCCCTCTCCCTCGGGTGGGGCGCAGGTCTATACGTCCTTCATCTACGACAACCTCGGTCGCCCGCTCCGCGCGACGTACACGGGCGGCGCGTTCCGCGCCTGGAAGTACGAAACCGGCAAGGTGACGTCCTGGGACGAGAAGGGCAACGCCGTGGTGACGACGCTGGATGCCTATGGGCGCACCCTGACGACGGAGGACCAGCTGGGCACGGGGCGCGTGGTGACACACCATGCGTACGGCCCCTTCGGGCTGCTCGAGTCGGTGACCAATGGCTACGGCCAGGGTCCCCACTATCAGTATGACCGGCGCGGACGTCAGACGCGGCGCGACGACCCGGACTCCGGCCTCACCCTCACCGCGTACAACCCGTTCGGTGAAGTCACCCGGGTGACGGACGCGAACAACGACGTGAAGGAGCTCGTGCGGGACGCGCTGGGCCGCATCGTCACCGAGACGAGCCGGGACGGGGTGTCGCGCTTCTTCTGGGACACCGCGACGCAGGGAGGGACGCCCTACGCGTTCACCGGGAAGCTGCTGCGCAGCGTCCAGGAAGGCGACCCCGCGAACGTGCTCGACGACATCGCCATCGACTACACGTACGACAGCAAGGGCAGGCCCCAGGGTGAGAAGTGGAACGTCGAGGGGCAGGACTACGCTCTGGGCTGGACATATGACGTCTATGGCCTGCTCCGGCGGGTGACGTACCCGGGGCTGGGAACGCAGTCGTTCGCCGTGGACCTCGAGTACAAGGACTGGGGGGAGCTGGAGTCGGTCAAGGACGCGTTCAGTCCGACCGTCTACTGGCGAGTCCAGGGCCGCAACGGGCTGGGCCAGTCCACCTCCGAGTGGTTTGGCAACGGCGTGGTGAGCCAGCGCCGGTACGACACGCGAGGCCGGCTCACCTTCATCGACACCCAGGCGGGCACCCAGCCCCGTCAGGCCCTGGCCTACGAGTACGAGGCCAACAACAACATGCGCAGCCGGCATGACCGGGTGTCACAGACCACGGAGGACTTCAGCTACGACACGCTGGACCGGCTGAAGACGTGGACGTCGTTCCAGAACTGCGGCTCGACGGTGGTCGACTACAGCTATGACGACCTGGGCAACCTGCTGGGCCGCTCGGTGCTGCAGGGTCCGGGCGACAGCCTCTCGTACTTCTACGAGGGGACGGGAGGTGCGGGGCCGCACGCGGTCACCCGCTCCTCGCTGGGGGCCTACACCTACGACAGCAAGGGCAACCAGCGCACCGCTCCGGGCCGCGCGGTGGACTACACCACGTTCGACCTGCCCTCCCGCGTCGTCCAGGGCGGGCAGAGCGTGACGTTCCGCTACGACGCGATGAACCGGCGCACCGTGAAGCGCTCCTCGAACGGGGACGTGACAGTTTCCATCGGCGGGCTGTACGAGGTGCGGCGGACGGCGGCGGGGACGTCGGTGCATGCCTTCACCGTGCATGGCGCGGAGCGGCCGGTGGCGCAGGTGTCCTGGGCCGCGGACACGGCGGGCACGGTGACGGCGCAGAAGGTCCTCTACGTCCACACGGACCACCTGGGCTCGGTGGAGACGATTACCGACGCGGCCGGAGGCGTCTTCGAGCGCCTGCGGTACGAGCCCTTCGGCGGGCGGCGGTATGCGCATGACCTGGACAGTCCCCGCTCGCGCAGCAACCCCCGGGTGCGCGAGGGCTTCACCGGACACGCGCACGACGAGGAGCTGGGCCTCATCGACATGAAGGGTCGCATCTACGACCCGACGCTGGGGCGGTTCCTGAGTGCGGACCCGTTGATGGTTGGACCGAGGAAGAGCCAGGCGCTGAACCGCTACAGCTACGTGCTCAACAACCCGCTGCGCTACACCGACCCGACGGGCTTCGAAACGAACGAGCTGCCCGTCATCATCTACGACAGCTGGTACGGCGGCTATGCCCCCGCAGGAGGCTCCTACAGCACCGTCACCCACACCTGGGGCAGCTGCAACATCACGGAGTCGTCGAAGACGTGTGATGTGGGCATGAACATCCAGGGCGTCTGGCGGCCGTCGCAGGAGTTCAGCTACCTGTTGTCGCGCAGCTGGCTCGGCTGGTCGGACTGGCAGCTCCAGACGCTGGAGTTCGGAAAGGGCTTCCTGCTGGGAGGCCTGGCCGCGCCCATTCCCCTGTTCAGCCTCTTCGTGAAGCCGCCGGAAGGGCAGTCGCGGCACTTCTACCTGGGCTATGCCACGGCCCTGGGCATCGCGGGAGGCATCGAACTCGGGCTCGCGGCGGTGGCGCTGGGAGGCGGCGGCACCATTGGCGCTGGCGGCATGGCGGCCAACGCCACGGGGGTCGGTGTGGTGGTCGGCGCTCCGGCGACAGCGCTGGGCGTCAGCATCGCCACCGTCGGGGCCGCCTATGCGGTGCTGGGCATCGCCAACGTGGTCGCCGCGGCGCACGCCGTGCAGATGGCCAACCAGTCCGGCACGGCCGCGAGTGGAAGCTCGGGACGAACCGACCAGGATGCACAGAAGCCGATAAGAGACGCTGAAATCCAGCCCGGGAAGCACCACTCCACAGAGGGGCGCCTGTCCGTCGAAGAGGCTGTCGACCACGTGCGGAATGGAGGTGACGTCATTGCTCCGGACAAGAGCACCGCGAGATCGATCGCCGAACAGGCCGGCAACGGCAGGGCTGTCTGGGATCCGCCACATGGAGACCAGCAATTGCCGCACTACCATCCCCTGGGACCGAATGGCGAACGGGTAGGCGGACACGTCCTGTATTAGGGCGTGCCCACGAGAGCGGCCGGGAAGACGTTTCTGCCCGGTCGCTCGGAACACTCAGCCGTTGAGCGAGAGACGCATGATCTATGGTTACGCAAACAGGACGATCAATGAGTATGGGCTCCAGGAGTTGCGAGAGGTCACGCTCGCCATGACGCCCGCTCAACTCAGGCAGGTGGCCGGTTTCCTGCTGGAGATGGCGGACGAGATGGAAAGGGGCACCCTGCGAGGCCCGAATGCGCATCGCCACCTGACGACGATGAATCCAGGATGGAGCAAGGAGCACCCGTCCGCTGACATCATCGTGACGCCCTCCCGCGGCGAAGGGGAGTGATGTCCTCGGTGTAGGTGGCTCGGGAGAATGACCACGGCTGATTACATTGAAGGCTTGTCCCGTTGCGGTGGCACCTTCCGCGAGCTGTCGCGCCGTGAGCGCTGGCAGTGGATGCAGGCCTGGCGCGACGTCTACGCGGCGTCGCTCCATGCCGAAACGGGGGCATGGAAGCATGGGGCGCTCGACTGGCACGTGTTCAGCTTTGGGTACGCGCGAGCACTGCGCGGCTCCAAGGCGCAGCATGCCTATTCTCTCGAGCCACCGGGGGCACTGCTGGTGGTTCCGGAGAGCGAAGCCCTGCCCGCCGTGAGGCTCGAAGCCGAGCGCCTGCCGGACTTCAGTCTGCTTCGGCAGGACCTCTACATCTGGCCACCCGACCTCGCGTGGACGATGGCCTTCACCCACGAGCTGCCCGGCGGGAATGGGCCGTACTTCAGCCGGAGGGAGTGGATGGATTGACCAGGCGCTTCGCGGGTGAAGGCCCTTGAGTCTGGCCAAGGCCTTGCGCGCCGCCTACGCCGGTTGAGGGCGCTGGCGGCGCGCCCGCGCACGGCGCTCGGCGCGGAGCATGTCCCACATGCCCCAGCCGCTGATGACCGCCAGCGCCACCCCGCCGAGCGCCAGCACGTAGCTGGGGGCGCCGGCATTCCCCACCTCGAGGGTGGCCACGGCCGGGTCCGCCGGCTCGTAGTGCACCGGCACGTGGCTGCCCGAGGCGTAGTGGTGCGTCACGCGCTGCGCGTCCGGCAGCGAGCCCGCATCATTGCCGCCGAACGAAATCGTGCTGGCCGAGTAGGGCGTGCCGGCCACCGAGTACTGGTAGCGCACCTCCGGGTGGAAGCGGGTGCCTCCGCGACGGCTGCGAATCGTCTCCACCGACGAGGAGGTGATGGTGGCATCCGCCGTGGGCCAGTTCGCGCTCTGGTACGCCCGCACCACCGTCCGCGCGCCTCCGAAGGCCAGCATCGCCCCCAGCAGCATCATCACTCCCGCCATCATCACCTTCATCATCTCGGTCTGCCCTCGTCTGCCTGGTGGCCCGCCGCGCGAGCCTTCCCGGCCGACGCGTGGTTCGTGTCGTGCACTGCATGGGACACGCCAGGGGCCGCCCCTGGGAGGACCCCTTCGAGCGCCGTCCCCGTGGGGCAATCCGCCCCGGATGGGGCATTTCGCCTCGGTGTCACCCCACTTTGGCCTCCCGGGGCAGGCGGGAGCGGGGCAGACTGTTCCCTCACCATGCCCTCCTTCGACACCGAGCTCGATACCGCCCGCCGCATCGCCCGCCAGGCTGGCGACATCCTCCTGCGCATCTACGCCACCGACTTCTCCGTCCAGGACAAGGCCGGCGGCATGGGCCCCGTCACCGCGGCTGACGAGCAGGCCAACGCCTTCATCGTCGCCGAGCTGCGCAAGGCCTTCCCCGGCGACGGCGTGGTCGCCGAGGAGTCCGATAACGGCTCGGAAGGGAAGCGCGAGCGCTGCTGGTACGTGGACCCGCTCGACGGCACCCAGGAGTTCGTCAACCGCAACGGCGAGTTCGCCATCCACATCGGCCTCGCCGTGGGCGGGCAGGCGACGGTGGGCGCCGTCTTCCGCCCGGTGGGCAACAAGCTGTTCTCCGGCGTGGTGGGGCAGGGCGGCTTCGTGGAGGACGAGGGCGGGCGCCGGGCGCTGCGCGTCTCGGACGTGGCGGAGCCGGCGTCGCTGCGGCTCGTGGTGTCGCGCTCGCACCGCTCGAAGCTGACGGACGCGGTGGCGAAGCAGCTGGGCATCACCCGCGAGAAGGAGTCCGGCTCAGTGGGCCTCAAGTGCGGTCTGCTCGCCGAGGCCACCGCCGACATCTACATCCACACCAGCGGCAAGAGCTACCGCTGGGACAACTGCGCGCCGGAGGCCGTGCTGCGCTCGGCCGGGGGCATCCTCACGGACCTGGGCGGCACGCCGTACTCATATGACGGCTCGGAGCTGCAGAACCACCGCGGCCTGCTCGCGTGCAACGCCGCGGCCTTCCCGCACGTGCAGCCGGTGGTGGCCCGCTTCGCGCGCGAGGCCAGCATCATTCCCTGACGCTGCGAGCACCGGGGCTCCGCGCCCAGACCTCCAACCGGAAGGGCGGAGTGCGGTGCAGGGCGCTTTCGCGCCTCGACTCAGCCCGCGTCCGCCGCGCGGCGCAGCTCGGAGAACAGGCGCGCCAGGTCCGCGAGCTGATAGTGCGCGTTGAGCCCGCTCGGGTTGGGAAGCACCCACAGGCGCGCCGTGCCCAGCGTCTCCGGCTGGAGACCGGGCTGCGCCTTGGGGCGGCCGAAGGCGGTGCGGTACGCGCTCACGCCCAGCACCGCGAGGATTCCCGGGCGGTACTTTCGCACCTTGGCCTCCAGCGACTTCGCGCCCTCGCGCAGCTCTGCGTCCTCCAGCAGGTCCGCGGTGGCCGTGGCCCGGTCCACCACGTTGGTGATGCCGTAGCCCAGAGGGAGCAGCTCCTCCTGCTCGAAGGGCTGAAGCCGGCGCGGGGTGATGCCCGCCGCGTGCAGCGTGGGCCAGAAGCGGTTGCCCGGCCGCGCGAAGTGGACGCCCACCACCACCGAGTAGAGGCTGGGGTTGATGCCGCAGAAGAGGACGCGCAGTCCGCGCTGGATGAGGTCCGGCATCTTCCGACCGGTGGCGGCGTCCAGCTCCTCGCGCGTGGGCTTGCGTGGCGGTGTCATCATGCGAGGAGGGATATTCGCCGTCCTACCCCCGAAGGCAACGAGAAGCGACGCGACGTCCCGGGTGGGGCGGCCGCCGGACATCGTGTCTGACGGACGCTCGCCCGGCTGGCGGCGCGGCCCCGGGTGGGGCAGGCTCCGCGCGCTCCCGCTATCTCTCAACCCCGGCGGCGCACAGCGCCAGGAGAACGCTCGAGATGCCCCACATCGTGACGCTGACGCTCAACCCGGCCATCGACGTGGCCACGTCGGTACCGGAGGTGACGCCCGAGCACAAGCTGCGCTGCGGCCCCGCCCGTCGAGACCCGGGAGGCGGCGGCATCAACGTGGCCCGCGTCGTCCGCGAGCTGGGCGGAGAGTCCATCGCCGTCTATACCCGCGGCGGCCCCACCGGGCTCATGCTGGAGCACCTGCTGGAGGAGAAGGGCCTGCTGCGCCGCTCCATCCCCATCGAGGGCTATACCCGCGAGAGCTTCACGGTGGCCGAGGGCAGCAGCGCGCGCGAATACCGCTTCATCCTCCCCGGCCCCTCGCTGTCGGAGCGCGAGTGGCAGCGCTGCCTGGACGCGGTGTCCGAAGTGGCCGTCGGCGCCGCCTTCATCGTGGCCAGCGGCAGCCTCCCGCCGGGCGCCCCCGAGGACTTCTATGCCCGCGTGGCGCGCCTGGGGCGGACGCAGGGCGTGCGCGTGGTGGTGGACACCAACGGGCCTCCCCTGCGCGCGGCCCTGGAGGAGGGCGTGTACCTGGCGAAGCCCAACCGCCGCGAGCTGAGGGACCTCACCGGCATGAAGACGGAGGACCTGGCCACCCAGGCCGCCGCCGCCCGCGAGCTGGTGGCCAGGGGGCGCGCGGAATTGCTCGCCGTGTCCATGGGCGCGGACGGAGCGCTGCTGACGACGCGCGAGGCGCAGTTCCGCGCGACGCCGCCGCCGGTGGAGACGCACAGCTCGGTGGGCGCGGGTGACAGCTTCGTGGCCGGCCTGACGCTGGCCCTGGCCCGCGGCAGGTCGCCCGAGGAGGCCCTGCGCTGGGGCATCGCCTCCGGCACGGGAGCGCTCCTCTCGCAGGGCACGGACCTGTGCCACCGCGCCGACGTCGAGCGCCTGTTCACCCAGGTCCAGACGGTGCCCGTGGTCCCGGCGTAGCCCGCCTTCGAGAGCCCCGCGCGTGTCCCCTCCGAGTCCTTCGCCGTCCTCGCCGTCTCGCTTCACGTCCTGGCACTGGCTCGGGCTGGCGGTGAGCGTGGCGCCCCTGGCGCTCTATGCCTTCTCGTCGCGGGTGAAGGACCTGGAGCTGTACTTCAACACGGCGCGGGCCTTCCTCGGCGGGGCCACGCCCAATCAGGACTTCCGCTTCGAGTACCCGCCCTATGCGCTGCTGTGGTTCGTCCCCGCGGCATGGCTGGGCGGGACGCTGAAGTCCTTCGTGCTCCTCTTCGGACTGCAGCTCACGCTCTTCGATGCCGCCAGCAAGTGGCTGCTCTTGTCCGAGGGCGTGCGGCGCTGGGGGCACTCGCGCCGGGCCTGGGTGCCCTTCGCGGTGTACTCGGTGGCGAGCTGGGTGATGAGCGTCCACTACCTCAAGCGGTATGACCTCATCCCCGCCACCTTCACCCTCGCCGCGCTGGTGGCGCTGTCCCGGCGGCGGGACGTGCTCGCGGGGCTGGCGCTGTCGGTGGGCATCGTCACGAAGCTGTACCCCGTGGTGCTGGTGCCGCTCGCGCTGGCCGTGTGCTGGCGGCGGGGCTCGTGGCCTTCGGCACGGCGGCTGGTGCTGGGACTGGTGCTGGGCGCGCTGCCGCTGCTGCCGCTGAGTGCCTTCTGGCCCTGGTGGGGCTTCGCGTCCTTCCATGTCGCGCGGGGGCTCCAGGTGGAGTCGCTCGGGGCTTCACTGCTGTGGGGCGCGCACCTGCTGGGCTGGGTGCCGGACGTGGCGTGGGTGCATGCGCCGGCCGCTTATGAGTTGCACGGCGCGGCGGCGGAGTGGGTGCGGGGCGTGTCGCGGTGGCTGTGGGTGGCGGGCTCGCTGGGCTCGGCGGCCGTGGGGCTGTGGGCCGTGCGCCGCCGTGCGCCCGAGCGGGTGGAGGACCTGGCACGGCTGGCCTTGGGGCCGCTCATCGCCTTCGTCGTCCTCAACCCGGTGCTCAGCCCGCAGTACCTCGTCTGGCTCACGGGCGCGGCGGCGCTGGCGCTGCTGTCCGGCCCGCGCGCGGCGCCCGTCGCCGTCTTCATCGCCGCGGTCATGACCCGGGGCATCTTCGCGGGCAGCACGTACAACACGGGCATCGGTGCTCCGCACGAGGTGCTGCTGCTCGTGCGCAACGGCCTGCTGCTGTTCGCGGGCATCACGCTGGTGCGCGAGGCGTGGCGGAGCGCGGCTGGAGCGGAGCAGGCCACCGTGCGCCCCGAAGCGCGGAGCTGAGGCGGGACACGGCAGGCCCCGCGCACTCCGCCCCTCCCGTCGGGCGGAGGACTCGCGGAATGAGCGTTCCTTCCGCGGCTGCCGGGCTCCGGGCGGGGCGGCCCCGGCGGGTTCACTCCGTGTTCCCGCCGCCTGGCGCCGAGTCCCTGTATCAGCGGCGGTGGACGGTGCCGCCCTTCATCACGAACCGCACCTTGCGCAGCGCGGTGATGTCCTGCGTCGGGTCCCCGTCCACGGCGACGAGGTCCGCGAGCAGCCCCGCCTTCACCTGTCCGAGCCGGTCCTCGCGGTGAAGCATGCGCGCGTTGCCGGACGTCGCCGCCTGGAGCACCTGCACGGGCTTCATCCCGTATTCCACCATCAGCTCCAGCTCGCGCGCGTTCTCTCCGTGCGCGAAGACGCCCGAGTCACCGCCCACGCACATGGGCACTCCGGCGGCCAGCGCCGCGCGGAAGCTGGCGCGCTTGGCGGCGATGGAGGCGGGCTCCGGGTCCACGCCCTTCTTCCAGCCGCGGTACTGGAGGACGGCGTCCCCCGCCGCCAGGGTGGGGCAGAAGAAGACGCGCCGCTCGGCCATGAGCTTGAAGACCTCGGGCGTGCCGTCGTCGCCGTGCTCGATGCTCTCCACGCCCGCCAGCACCGCGCGGCGCATGCCCTCTGCCGAGCTGGCGTGGACCACCACCGGCCGGCCGCTGTCCTTCGCCGTGTCGACGATGAGCTTCAGCTCCGCCTGGGAGAAGGTGGGGCGCGCCTCGCCATGGGGGCCCCAGCGGTAGTCGCCGTAGACCTTGATCCAATCCGCGCCGTGGCCAATCTGGCTGCGCACCACGCGCACCAGCGAGTCCACGCCGTCGGCCTCCTCGGCGCCCTGCGGCACATGCCACTCGGCGGCGAAGCCCTTGGGGCCGTAGCTGCCGGTGGCGACGATGGCGCGCGTCGTCACCACCAGCCGGGGCCCGGGGATGATGCCCTGGTCGATGGCCTGCTTGAGCCCCACGTCCGCGTCCGCGGCGCCCTCGGTGCCCAAATCCCTCGCGGTGGTGAAGCCCGCCAGCAACGTGGCGCGCGCGTGGTTCGTCGCGCGGGCGACCCGCAGCGCGAGCGACTCCTTCAGCACCTGGTCGTTCCACGACGTTTCGTTGTACGGGTGCAGCAGCAGGTGGGAGTGGCCCTCGATGAGGCCCGGCAGCAGCGTGGTGCCGGACAGGTCCACCACCTCCGCGTCCGCGGGCGCCTTCACCTGCGCCTCCGGGCCGGCCGCGGTGATGCGGTCTCCCGTGACGAGCACCACCCAGCCCGCCTGGGGCTTCGCGGTGACGCCGTCGAAGACGCGCGCGGGCCGCAGCAGGTACGACTTCGGCGCGGCGGGCGCCGGAGTGGTGGTCTGTGCGGAAGCGGACGAGAACGCCAGGGCGGCAAGGAGGGGCAGGACGCGCATGGCGGCGGATGATGGCGCGCGGGCGGGGCGGCGGCCACTCCGTCGTTTCGGGGGCAGGGAGGCAGGCCACGCTCTCCAGGCGAGCACGGCGCGGGAGCGGTTGTTAATTCGACGCCATGGCTCGCGATGACCGCGTGAATGCCCTGCTGCCCGTCGAGGTCGAGTTCCAGAAGGAGAAGGCCTCGGGCCTGCGCCGGACGGGCGAAAAGCTGGAGGAGTTGCTGTCGGAGCTGGCCCGGGCCGAGCGCGAGGTGCGCGCGCACTCGGGCCCCGGCCGCGCGGCGCTCTTCACCCGCTACCGGGCGGTGCGCCTGGAGGCCGAGAAGCAGCGGTGGAACTTCATGGTGCAGCGCGAGGCCTGTGGCCTGCGCAACCACAGGGAGCTCGACATCCTCTACCCGATGCCACCGCCGTTGAAGGAGTGACCGCGGTGGCGCGCCGTCCTCAGGCCGTGGTGCGCCACGCGGCGATGGCGAAGAGCAGCCACCCGGCGAGGAAGCCCAGTCCGCCCAGCGGGGTGATGGCGCCCAGCACGCGGACGCCGGACAGGGCGAGCGCGTAGAGGCTGCCGGAGAAGAGGACGATGCCCGCGAGCATCGCCCAGCCCGCGCCTGACAGCAGCGGGGAGGGGCGGAAGTGCCCCAGCAGGCCCACGGCCACGAGTCCGAGCGCGTGGTACATGTGGTAGCGCGCTCCAGTCTCGAAGATGACCTGGAGGTCCTGCGGAAGCCGGGCCTTGAGCGCATGCGCGCCGAAGGCTCCCGCCGCCACGGACAGGAAAGCGTTCACCGCACCGAGGACCAGCCACATCCGCATCATCGATCGCCTTTCATCGCAACTCCGTCTGGGGCACGCTACACCGCCGCTGACGGAGCGTCCTGGCCGACGTGAACTCCCGGGGACGCACCCATTCGAATGACCTCACCCACACTGATTCCCTCCCCGAAGCCGATTCCCTTCGAGCTGCGCCCGTCCTCCATCCAGGGCACGGGTGCCTTCGCCACGCGCCGCATCCGCAAGGGGGCTCGCATCATCGAGTACATCGGCGAGCGCATCACCCAGGAAGAGGCCGACCGCCGCTACGACGACGAGGCCATGGAGCGCCACCACACGTTCCTGTTCAACCTGGACGACAAGGGCCATCACGTGCTGGACGCGGGCACCGTCCACAACGAGTCGCGCTACATCAACCACTCGTGTGAGCCGAACTGCGAGGCCCTCATCGACAAGGGCCACATCTACATCTACGCCCTGCGCAACATCGAGCCCGGCGAGGAGCTGGTCTACGACTACGCCTACGAGCGCACCGAGGGCATGGGCCCGGACTCCGAGGCGCTCTACGTCTGCAGGTGCGGCGCGCCGAAGTGCCGGGGCACCATCCTCGCGCCGCTGAAGAAGGAGCGCGCGCCGAAGAAGGCGACCTCGAAGGCGAAGACGAAGTCCCAGTCGAAGGCCCGGGGCTCGGACACGCGGGCCAAGAAGGGCGCGGGGAAGAAGGGCGCCTCGTCCAGCAAGTCCACGAAGCGGACGAAGACGGCGGGCCGCAAGCGCGCGGGGTGAGTCGGCTCACGGCAGGGGCTTTGCAATCGGGCTCAGGGCAGCTCTCACCCCTGCCCCCGGAGTCCTGCCATGCGCTCCCGTGTCCTTGCGTTCCTCGTGCTCTTCCCGCTGTCCACGATGGCCGTGGGTTGTTTCCCCTTCCATGCGCGGTACCAGACGGTCTCCTCCGGCTTCGTGGGTTGTGCGCCCGAGCAGATCCAGATCCTCAATGAACGGTCCGGGGTGGAGGGCATGAGCTGGGAGGCGGTGTGCAACGGGCACCGGTTCTTCTGCAGCCGTGTCGATGAGCGGTCCGAATGCACGGAGGCGCTGGGCTCCGCATCCGACAGGGTGGCCGCTCCGGCCTCCCCCGAGACAGCGCCCGTCCCCGCCTCTTGAGGCGGTGGGAGGGCGCATCCCCTGACATAGAGTGGAGGACGTGAACGACGTCCTCCGCTTCGTCCTTTCCGAGTCTCCCGAGCCGCTTCCCCTCGACTCCGTCGACGCGTGGTGGACGCGCCACCAGGCGCTGCTGCCACGCTTCCCGGCGCCCGCGGACCTGGCGCTGGCCGGTGGCTTCCTCGCGGACAGGCTTGGGTATGCGTTTGCCTCCGGCTACCACGCCGCGCACCGCTCCCTGTTCCCCATGCTCCCCGCGGACCGGCCGTGCGCGCTGTGCGCCACCGAGCCGGGCGGCGCGCACCCTTCCTCCATCCAGACGCGGCTGACGGACACGGGCTCCGGGCTGACGCTCCGTGGCGAGAAGACGTTCGTCACGCTGGGGACTCGCGCGGAGCTGCTGCTGGTGGTGGCCAGCGAGGGCCAGGATGCCCAGGGCCGCAACCGGCTGCGCATGGTGGCCGTCGATGCGAAGCGGCCGGGTATCCGCGTCACGGCACTGCCAGAATTGCACTTCATCCCCGAGGTTCCGCATGCGGAATTGGCACTCGAGGACGTGGCCGTGGCCCCGGACGAGGTGCTGCCCGGGGATGGCTACGCGCGTTATCTCAAGCCGTTCCGCACGGTGGAGGACTGCCATGTCCACCTGGCGCTGCTCGGGTGGCTCCTCCAGGTGGCGCGCCGGAGCGGCTGGCCGGAGCCCGTGCGCGAGGAGCTGCTCTCCCTGGCGGTGATGATGCGCGGGCTGGCCCAGGCGGACCCGTCGGAGGCCACCACGCACCTGGCGCTCGGCGGCGCACTGGCGCTGGCGAAGCGCACCGTGGAGGCGTGCGAGCCGCTGTGGGAGCGGACGGACGCGGCCACCCGTGAGCGCTGGGCTCGCGACAGGAAGCTGCTGGACGTGGCCGGCAAGGTGCGCGCGAAGCGGCTGGAAACGGCGCGGCAGCGGGTGGTGGGAGGCGCGGCGGCTGGCGGCGAATGAGCACGGGTGCGGAAGCGCGGGACCCGCATGCACATCGCGAAGAGGCCGGGAGGCTCGAGGCGGGAGGAGAGGCTCTCGGCGGGGCCACGCCCGACAAGAGAAGGGCCGTGACCCCATTGCGAGGTCACGGCCCGTCAAGGCCCACCGTGAGGTGGAGTGCCGCTCAGTAGCGCCCGCCGCCCACGGCGGAGACGAGGGCGGAGAGGATGCGGTTCTCCACGCCCCACACGGCCTTGTTCACGCCCTTGACGCCGGCGCCGCGCAGGTAGTCCGTGAAGTCGTGCAGCGCGGTGGAGCGCTGCATGCCCTCGCCCTTGGCCGCGTAGAGCAGCGGCGTGTTGGGCGCGCCCGTCAGGCCCAGGTCCGGGCAGGCCTCGGAGAGCTTCTGCGGGTCGATGCCCGTGGCGGACGCCAGCATGGCCACCGTGAACTTGTGCACCGGCAGCTCGCGCGCGTTGGGCACCTTGTCCAGCACCTTCTGCCGCGTCTTCGGGTCCGTGGCGAGCTGGTCCAGCGTCACCTTGGACATCGCGATGAGCTGGTCATTGGTGATGTGCTTGCTGTCGAGGATGGCGCGGCCGAACAGGCTCGCCGGGGTGTCACCCTTGATGCTGATGTCCTTGCCCGGCATCTGCTGCATCCGCGCCCACATGGCCTGGACGGCCTTGCCCACCTCGGTGTCCGGGCCGCCGCGCCAGGAGCCCGGCGTCGGCTGGGCCGCCACGCGGACCGCCGCCGCGCCCTTGAAGGTGCTCAGCCCCGTGTGCCCGACCTCGTTGGTCTTCGCCGTGCGCGCGGCCTGCTGCGTCGTCTGGGGCTGGGCCGCCGGCGTCGGGGTGGAGAGGGCTCGGGGGCGGCTGCGGATGGGGTCCATGGACGAGGCTCCGGCAATTCGGCTGATTAAAGGATTATCGCAGGTGCCCCGGCGAAGGTTGCGTCCGGCCGCTCCCAAGGCCCGTGCACTCCCGGGCGGGACCGCTATGTTCCCGCTCATGAAGAAGACCTTTCCCGCTGACTTCGCCGACCTGCTCACCCCCAAGGGCCGCCGCATCCTGGAGGGGAAGGACCGGGAGGTGACGGGGGCCCTGCTGGACCCGGAGCGGCCCTTCGTGGCGCTCCAGGGCGTCATCGACGCGCGCAGGGCCGCCGCCTGCCGGGATGCCCTCGACGCCGCGCTGCGGGACACGCTGGTGCCCATGGAGGACCCCATCCCCCATGACTCCATCTCCGGCATGACCATGAACTACATGGAGCTGCTGCCCAAGACGGTGCGCAACCGCACGGCGCTGCTGGAGAACCGCCGCTCCCGCTCCTACCGCGCGGCCGAGGCGGTGGGCCTGACGGACATGATGCGCTCGGACAGCTTCGCCGCCTTCGCCGCCGCGGTGACGGGGCGCGCCCTGCGCCGCCGCTGGGGCATCCAGGTGCTGTGCTACGGCCCGGGGGACTACTCGGGGCCCCACAACGACCACCACCCCGAGGAGCCCGAGGCCCGCGACGGCTACGTGGACATGCACGTCAGCCTCACGATGCCGGGGGTGGACCACCAGTACCTCGTCTACGCGAAGGACGGGCACTTCAGCGAGATGACGCGGGTGAGCACCGTGGGCGGCATCACCGTGTACCGGCTGCCCTTCTGGCACTACACGACGCCGCTCCTGGCGAAGAAGGGCGCGGAGGACTCGTCCCGCCGCTGGGTGCTGCTGGGCACGTTCCTGGACGCGGCGCCGGGGGCGAGGGCCGGCTCCACGGTGCTCCCGGCGGGGGCTCCGGAGGGCCGCCCGCCCGCCAGGGAGGCGACTTTCGGGAGTGGCGGAGGGGCCGGACGGCGTTAGCTTGGGGCGCCCTATGAGCCCTATCGACACCGACGCCCTGGCCCGAGACCTCCTGGAGTACATCGACGCCTCGCCGACGCCGTACCATGCGGTGCGCGAGACGGCCCGCCGCCTGACGCAGGCGGGCTACCGCGAGCTGGACGAGCGCGAGTCCTGGACGCTGAAGCCCGGCGAGCGCGTCTTCGTCACCCGTGGAGACACCAGCATCGCCGCCTTCCAGCTCGGCTCTGCGCCGGTGGACCGGGCGGGCTTCCGGCTGGTCGGCTCCCACACGGACTCGCCCAACCTGCGGCTGAAGCCGAACGCGGCGGTGACGAAGAACGGCTACCAGCAGCTCGGCGTCGAAATCTACGGTGGCGTGCTGCTGCACACCTGGACGGACCGGGACTTGTCGCTCGCCGGCCGCGTCATGGTGATGGTGGGGGGCAAGCCGCAGGGGTACCTGGTGGACTTCGCCCGGCCGCTGCTGCGCGTGCCCAACCTGGCCATCCACCTGAACCGGAGCGTCAACTCGGACGGGCTGAAGCTGAACGCGCAGGACCACATGGTGCCGGTGCTGGGCCTGGAGAGCGCGGGCCCGGTGGAGCTGCGCGCGCTGCTGTTGCAGGAGCTGGCAAAGGGCGGGGTGAAGGCGGAGGCGGGGGACATCCTCGGCTATGACCTGTGCCTCTACGACTTGCAGCCGTCCATCCGCTCGGGGGCGCACGGGGAGTTCCTCCACGCGCCGCGCCTGGACAACCTGGCGAGCTGCCACGCGGCGCTGTCCGCGCTGCTGTCGAGCAGTGAGCCGGGCGAGGCCACCAGCGGCGTCATCCTGTTCGACCACGAGGAGGTGGGCAGCCGGAGCGCGCAGGGCGCGGCGTCGCCGTTCCTGCGCACGCTGCTGGAGCGCTTCACGCTGGCGCACTCGGACGGGCGGCCGGACGCGTTCCACCGGGCGATTGCCCATTCGTTCCTGGTGAGCGCGGACATGGCGCACGCGGTGCACCCCAACTACGCGTCCCTGCACGAGCCGAAGCACCAGCCGCACATGGGCGCGGGGCCGGTCATCAAGTCCAACGTCAACCAGTCGTACGCGACGGACGGCGAGTCGTGGGCGTTCTTCACGTCGCTGTGCCGCGAGGCCGGGGTGACGCCGCAGCACTTCGTCACCCGCACGGACCTGGGGTGCGGCAGCACGATTGGGCCGATTTCGGCAGGGCAGCTCGGGATTCGCACGGTGGACGTGGGCAACCCCATGCTGTCCATGCACTCCATTCGCGAGATGGCCTGCGCGACGGACGTGGGGCAGATGGTCGCGGTGCTGCGGCAGTTGTTCAAGTAGTCCGCAGGACATGGGCCCGGCCCCCGCCATGAGTCGCGGGGCCGGGCCGGTGTGGCGCGTCAGTTCTGCACGGTGAAGCGGATGACCAGAGGCACGCCGCCCACGCCGTCACCATTGGCCGCGCTGTACGGCGTGGCTCTCAGCACGTGCGTACCCGTGGTGAAGGTGAAGGGGTTGTAGTCGGTGGGCGTGGCTTCCCCGGCGAGTGAGTAGGGGAAGGTGCTGTCGTTCACGGGCGTCGTGCTGTCGTAGGCGAAGCGGACGCTGCCGACGGTGGGCTGGAAGGTGCTGGCGCGGATGGTGAGCTGGGTGATGCCCTGTGCCGCGAGGTCACTCCGGTCGATGACCGCGTTGTTGTAGAGCGGGTCGTAGCCGGGCACGGGCTGGTCGTTGGCCGCGTTGATGAGCGTGAAGCTGTTGGTGGCGCTCACGAAGTTGGGCAGCGCCGGGCCCGTCGGAGTCACCGTCAACGTGTTGCCGCCGAAGGTACGGACCTGGAAGCCCTGGAAGGGCTCGTTGTAGAGGCGCGACCAGTCCTGCAGGGTTCGCAGCGCCATCAACTCGCCCAGGCGTACCGCGTGGTCGTGGTCGCTGCGGTAGTGGACCCCCGCGAAGAGGCGTCCGACGCCAATGTTCGACGCCAGCTTGTCGAGTTCGTCGAACATCATCAGCGTGCCGCCAGAATACGGAGAGCGTGAGGCGTTCGAACTCGCTACTTCAGGGTTGATGATGGGAAAATCCGCGTAGAACGCCTTGATGACCGTTACGCCCGCGCCGATGTAGGTCGAGTGACCTGAGCCGTAAGCTGGATGTAAGGGGGCGCCTTCAGGGAATGCTTGAGGAAGCAGGTATGTGTTCGTCGCGAGTGGAAGGAGATCATTGTCGCCACTGCTACGCGCGAAGATCAGCGGCAGTGCCGGAGATGCAAGCAGTTCCGCTGGAACGGGGTAGACGCGTGCACCCGTTAGGGTGTTGTGCACACGTCCGCCGTATTCTTCGGGACGCAGCCTGCGGTGCACACTCCACTTTTGGAACCACTGAGCGCGCAACACGGTGTTCGTCACCAATGCAGTGATTGTCTGTGCTTCGCTGTTGCCAAACGTGACGAAGGGCTCCTGCTTGGTATAGTTCCGGTAGGGATTGTTCGGATCATTCGCACGCGGCGAAGACTTTGGGTCGGGGTCGTACTGCCCACTTGGTAAGAAATCGCCCTGTCTGGCCACCAGCAGCGCTGCGTTCAGGCTGGCCTGGATGGGGTAGTCAAAATGCACGTACTCAGCGAGGTCTCTTCCCTTCCGGATGTAGCTCGGTGAGGAGAGAAAATCTGCCCGTGTGTCGGTCGGGTCGGCCGGTGCCGCACCGTTCTGAATGCTCAGCCATTCATTGTATGTGGTGATTCGATCATCTCCATTGGGCCTGATGAAGATGCGCTGGGTGATGACTTGGTGTGCGGACGGTTCGGCGTATCCGGGGGGAGGATTGACCTCCGAGGTGTTTGTGGAAGGGCCGCCGCCGTATGGTATGTCTTTTATCAGAAACTGGGAGAGGAAAGGACCAGGGATGGCGCCCGCGAGGTCTGCACGAAAAAGAGTCGCGGGCGTCACCAAGCCATTGCTAGCTCGTGCACCTCTGTATTCTCGAAGCTGGCTTAGGCGGGTGGCGGCCTGGGAAATGGTTGAGTTATAGGCGTACTGGTCGAAGGTCACATCTCGAACGAGCGCCATCCAGTAGAGTTCATCCATCTCTCCTGCCACCTCGGCACTTGTGAAGGTGGGCGCGGGCCGCATGGTGATGGCCTGCGGACTGGCACCTTCAAGTACGAGCGAGTACCCCCCCTGCGGATTGACGAATTGTCGTGTACCACCGAGGACGATGGCCTCGAAGTCCGCTGGGTTGCCTGTCATGAGGGCCTGGAGCAATTGGCCGTACTGCACCAGGTCAGGCTCTCCGAACTGGTTGTGCGGCAGGCCCTTGGAGTAGCTGGCGAAGCGGGTGGGGTAGAGCGCCTCGTCTCCATTGTTAGTGTGGGTGGGCAGGGGCTGGCTGCGCTGGAACGTGGCTGCGTCGATGCGGACTTGCTGGTTTCTGTCTGCCTGTGCGGTACCCGTGAGCTGCGCCTGCGCCGGTGGAGCGAGGAGCAAGGCAAACAGCAGAAGACGGACGCGAGATGGCGCTTCCATGGAAACTCCGGGGATGTGGGAGCTGCCCGGACACGGTGGGAGGACATGGAAGAGGCGCGTCAGCCCAGGCATTGCCTTTGATAACGCCGTCGTTGGTGCATCAGTGTCGTGGGGGCGGAGGTTGATTGCCTATATTTGAGTCTGGGATTTGAAAGCAGACGAATGCTCGCGAGAGCGCCTCTATACGAACCGATCAGATGTCTTGCGGGAAGCAAATGCGTGTTCGGAGAGGGGTTGAGCGCTTCTGTAGGACGATGTCTGTGGGTCGTTCTGGTTGTTTGTGAATAATCCGTGAATCGTGCTTTCAGGTCGTGTTTTCGCGCTTGGTGAGTTGCTTTTCTTGCTTCTGTGTATGGTTCTCCTGGGTGTCCAAGCTGTCACGTATGTCCGCTGTCCCACGCGAAGCCCTCCTTGGCCTGCTGCGGCAGTTGTTCAAGTAGTCCGCAGGACATTGGCCCGGCCCCCGCCATGAGTCACGGGGCCGGGCTGGTGTAAGGGTGGGGCCGTGCCCGGCCCGAACCTGGAGCTCCTCCAGTTCTACAGGAGTGAAATCAAGTTCGAGAGCGACATGCTCTCCAGCCGCCTCAACGCCTTCATCGCTTCGCAGGCGTTCCTGGTCATCGCGTACGCGAGCTCCATGGGCGCGCTCGCGCGCGACTGGCACAACCCGCTCATCCTCGTGCTGCCGCCGTCGCTGGCGCTGCTGGGGCTGGTGCTCGCGCTGCAATCCCTACCGGGCATCCGAGCGGCCCACGCGGTCATCCAGGAGTGGCACCTGCGGCAGCGCGAGTTGCTCGCCCGGGCCGAGGAGCTGCACGAGTACCGCAAGGCCCTGTCTCCGACGGCGGAGGACCGGGAGATGGGCGCGGAGATGAGGGACTGGTTCAAGCAGGGCACCGTGTTCGCGAAGCACGCGCCCTGGATATTCACCGTGGCGTGGTGCCACTTCGGCGTGCTGCCGCTCGTCCTGCACTTCTGGCGGTGACTACGAGGCCCGCCGGGACAGCCGCCGCTCCCGTGCCTCCGCCAGCGTGCCCGCGTCCAGCAGCACGGCCGTCTTCTCCGGCGCGGACAGCGGCTCCATTGCACCGCCCAGCAGCTTCTGCCGCGCGGACGCCAGCGCCACCGGCGCCGTCTCCAGGCCCGGCTGCGACTCCAGCAGCGCCAGGTGCAGCGCGTGCGCCCGTGCATCCGTGAGCACGTGGTCCACCGCGTCCGCCACCGGCGCCACCGCGTGCTCCTCCGTGACTTCCCGCGCCCGCGACAGCACCGCGGGAGGCTCTGTCTCCTCGGGCATGAGGAACAGGCCCATGCGCTCCGCCCACGTGCCCAGCGACGCGCGTGCGGTGAGCACGGAGAGCGGAATCGACAGCAGCAGCCCCGCCACCACCGGCGCCATCCACGCCAGCAGTCCCGGGGACAGCAGGAACGCGCCCACCGCCAGCGCCATGCCGAAGGCCGTGTGCACCGCGTGCCGGCGCGCGGCCTCGGACCAGGGCAGGTCCGCGTCCTCGCGCTGCTGGCTGGACCACGTCACCCGGTAGCCCAAGAGCGTCCCGAAGACGAAGTGCGACTGGAACAGCATCATCACCGGCGCCAGCAGCGTGGCCAGCACGCTCTCCAGCAGCACGCTCGCCACCAGCCGCGCCCGGCCGCCCATGCGCGCCGCATCCTCCCCCCGCGCCAGGGCCAGCGTCAGCCCCAGCACCTTCGGCGCGAACAGCATCCCCATGGACACGCTGAACAGCCGCAGCGCACCGTCGGAGTCGAAACCCAGGGCCGCGTGCTCGGGCAGATGCGAGAGGGAAACCCACCCGTCATGCAGCGCCGCCACCAGCCCCGCCACCAGGAACAGCAGCCACAGCGGTGACGCCACGTAGGACATCACGCCCATCAGGAAGTGCCCCCGGCTGATGGGGTGCAGCCCGCCCGCCATGACGAGGCTCAGGTGCTGGAGGTTGCCCTGGCACCAGCGCCTGTCGCGCTGCGCGTACGCGAGCAGGTTCGGCGGCGGCTGCTCGTAGCTGCCGCCCAGTTCCGGCACCAGCCACACCGTGTACCCCGCGCGCCGCATCAGCGCGGCCTCCACGAAGTCGTGACTGAGGATGTGCCCGCCGAAGGGCTGCTGTCCCGGCAGCACCGGCAGCCCGCAGTGCTCGATGAACGCCGAGGTGCGGATGATGGCGTTGTGGCCCCAGTAGTTGGACTCGCCGAGCTGCCACGCCGCCGCGCCCGCCGCCACCACCGGCCCGTACACCCGGCCCGCGAACTGCTGCAGCCGAGCGAACAGCGTGCTGCGCCCCACGCACAGGGGCGGCGCCTGGATGATGCCCGTGCGCGGGTTCAGCTCCATCAGCCGCGCCATCTTCACCAGCGTGCGGCCGTCCATCAGGCTGTCCGCGTCCAGCACCACCGTGTTGTCGTAGTGCCGGCCCCAGCGCTCGCAGAAGTCCTGGAGGTTGCCGGCCTTCTTCCCCGTGTTGTCCGTGCGGCGCCGGTAGAAGATGCGCCCCTGCCCACCCACCCGGCGGCACAGGTCCGCCCACGCCAGCTCCTCGGCCACCCAGGCCTCGGGACGCGTGGAGTCGCTCAGCACGTAGAAGTCGAAGGACTCCAGGTGCCCCGTGGCCACCACGGACTCATAGGTGGCCTGCACGTTGGCGAACACGGCGGCCGGGTCCTCGTTGTGGATGGGCATCACCACCGAGGTGCGCGACGTCAGCCGCGTGGACTCCTCCTCCGCCGTGGGCCAGCGCAGGCCCGGCATCCGTCCGCCCAGGGCGAGCTGGAGGAAGCCCGCCACCGCCGTCCAGAAGGACAGGGCAATCCACCCGAAGCACAGGGCGAAGAGGGCCACCAGCACCACCTCCGGCGCGGTGGTGCCGCGCACGCTCAAGAGGCGGTGCATCTCCCACGTCCCCAGCAGGGTGGACGCGGCGGCCAGGCCCAGGACGCAAGCGCGCCTCGGCCCGGCGCTCTCGGGTGAGAACGAATGGGCGTGCATGAAGGGCTCCGAAGGGGACGGTGCGCTCAGCCGGAGATGGACACGTCGGCCTGCGCCCCGCGCCACCAGCGGCGGAGCACCTCACCGAAGGGCCAGAGCACCAGCTGCTGCTCGGGCATCACCGCCGCCACCTGCGCCGGGGCCGGCACCGGCACCGCCGCGCGCAGCATCCGCGCGAAGTCCTGCGACAGCGGCTCACGCGTCAGCGCGCGGGCTCCCAGCCGCGCCCCGTCGCACAGCACGAAGGCCGCGCGGCCCCGGGCCAGCAGCGAGCCCTCCAGCTCCTGGCCGAGCACCTTCGAGAACCACTGCTCCATCCGCGCGCGCGCCAGGGACAGCGCGGCCCGGGGCTCCTCGCGGTGCGCGGTGGAGCCCTCCAGCACCCAGGCGGCGAGCACGTCCAGGTCCTCGCGGACGGTGAAGCCGAAGCCGTGGAAGAAGGCGTCCATCGCCGCGCACGTCTCGGGGCGCACCCAGCTGGAGGGCGGGACGGAGGGGCGGGAGGTCGGCAGCGTCACGGTGTCCACAGGTAGCTCCAGGTCTCGGTGAGGGTCTCTGAACCGCGTCTCAGGTACGCGCGAAGTTCGATGGGAGCGGTGCCGTCGGGCACCAGCTCGAAGGTGGCGCGCCAGCCGCCGGAGGGCTCATGGCCGCGCACCGTGGGGCGCAGCACCTGCCCCGAGGAGGCGGTGATGACGGCCTCCACCGGCCCGTCGCCCGCCCTGGGGGAGCGCGAGAAGTCGAGCACGAAGCGCCGCGCGCCCGCCGTGTCGCCCGCGGCCACGCGCGTGGCGGTGACGACGGAGCCCGTCGCGGCCCACGGGGACTCGGAGCCCCAGTGCAGACGGTACGCCACGCGCAGCGGCGCGGCCGGCGTCAGCGGCGCGTCCGGCACCCAGAGGGCGACGATGTTGTCGTGCACCTCCTGCGCCGTGGGAATCTCCACCAGCTTCACCGTGCCCGGGCCCCAGTTGCCCACGGGCTCCACCCACGCGCTGGGGCGGCGCTCGTAGCGGGCCTCCAGGTCCTCGTAGGAGGAGAAGGCGGTGTCCCGCTGAAGCAGCGCGAAGGCGCGCAGGCCCTGGACGCGAAAGCCGGAGACGTTCAGCCGCGCGGGGTTCTGCAGGGGGCGAAAGAGCTGCTCGCCGTCCTGGGACCAGACGAAGAGGCCGTCCGAGTCGTGCACCTCGGGGCGGAAGTCGTCGAAGGTGCCCCGGTCGTTCTCCCCGAACATGTACATGCTCGTCAGCGGGGCGAGGCCGAGCTGCTCCACGGCCTTGCGCGCGAAGAGGGTGACTTCCACCTCCATCACCGTGCGCGCGCCGGGGACGAGCGTGAAGCGATACGCGCCGGTGACACTCGGCCCGTCCAGCAGCGCGTGCACCACCACGCGGTCCGCGCCGGGGGCCGGGCGCTCCAGCCACAGCTCGCGGAACGAGGGGAACTCCTCGGGGCGCGGCAGCGCGGTGTCGATGGCGAGGCCGCGCGCGGACAGCCCGTACACGTTGCCCTGGCCCAGCGCGCGGAAGTAGCTGGCGCCCAGGAAGGACACCACCTCGTCGAAGTGCTCCTTCCGGTTGAGCGGGTGGGTGAGCCGCAGGCCCGCGAAGCCGTCCGCCTTCGCCAGCGGGGGCGCCGGCACCAGCGAGCCGTACGTGTAGAGGTCCGGCGAGAAGCGCACCGGCTCCGCGCGGCCGCCCTCCACCACATTCACCACGACGGGGACGGGGTAGAGGAAGCCGGGGTGGAAGAACTGCGCCTGGAAGGGCAGGCCGGCCTCGCGCCACAGCGCCCTGTCGTTGCGGTAGCGGATGTCCCGGTACGCGTCATACGAGAGCTGCGCGTACGCCTCGGGCAGCGACTGGCGGGGCTCCTGGTAGGGGCGCGTCGCCAGGGCGCGGGCCCGCTCCACCACGGTGGCGGCGGTGAACGCCTGCATCCGCACTCCGGACTTCGTGGGGGCGGAAGGCGCCTTCGCGCTGGCGGCTCCACTGGAGGCCACCATCGCCGCGCACAGCCACGCGCTCCATGTCTTGTGCCCCAACGACTTCACGACCTGGTGCCTCCGAATGAACCGGTACGTCGAACGACCCCCCGGTCCTTCGGACACTTCGCCCGACCTCATGCCGCACCACACTGGCGGTGCAGCGCGTCAGGGCCTGAGCAACCCGCGTACCAGCGCGTCAGCTCCCAATCCGCTCGGGGCAGAACCCAAGGGATTTCCAGGATCTGCAAACGCAGTCCGGTTGCAACTCCAAGGAGTCTCGGGATTGAAGAGGAATGAGGGGCGCGCTCCCCGGCCACCCGGCGAGGGGCCTGGGGAGAAGAGGGACAGCCCGGGAACAGGGCTGTCCAAATCTTCCACATGAGGACCCGGACTCGGGGTGACTGCGGGTGCTACGTCGTCGCGCGGCCCAGGCGCTCCTGCACGAGGGAGAGCAGCTCCCGCCCGGCGAAGGGCTTCTCGATGTGGGGGCTGGGGACGGACTCCAGGAAGGCGCGTGCCTGCTGCGTCACGGCGCCGCCGGTGAGGAACACCACGCACCGGGCCTGCTCCGGGTAGCGCTCCTTCAGGGCCGAGTAGAACTCCATGCCGCTCATGCCCGGCATCATCAAGTCACAGAAGACGACGTCGAAGCGCTCGCCGCCCTCGATTCGCTCCAGGGCCTCCTGGGCGCGCGTGGACAGCGTCACGTCGTGGTGGGGCCGCAGCGTGCGCCCCAGCGCGGTGCACACCAGGGGCTCGTCGTCCACCACCAGCAGCCGGCCCCGCTTCTCCGAGGAGGGCGGTGGGGACACCGGGGCCTCCGGGGCGGCCTCCGCCGGCTTCGAGGCGGGCAGGAGGACGCGGAAGGTGGAGCCCTTGCCCGGCTCGCTCTCCACGTGGATTTCGCCGCCCAGCGACGCGACGAGGCTGTGACAGATGGACAGCCCGAGCCCGGTGCCCACGCCCGGCTCCTTCGTCGTGAAGAAGGGGTCGAACAGGCGCGGCAGGTGCTCGGAGGCGATGCCCATGCCGGTGTCCGCCACCTCCACCACCACCCGGCCGCCGCTGCCCACGCGCGTGGCCACCCGGATTTCGTGCAGGTCCGGCGTGCCGCCCGGAATGGCCTGCGCGGCGTTGACGAGCAGGTTGAGGAACACCTGGCCCAGGCGCGACTCGTTGGCGCGCACCCGGGGCACCTCGTCGAACTGCTTCGAGAGCCGCGCGCGGTGGCGGATTTCGGTGGTCGCCAGGTTCAGCGTGGACTCCAGCACCTGCCGCACGTCCACATCCGTGTTGTCCGCCGAGTCCACCCGGCTGAACGTCTTCAAGTCACGGACGATGGTGCGCACCCGCTCCGCGCCCTGCTGCGCCTCGGCGAGCGCGGACCGCGCGTCCGCCACCGAGCCCGCCAGCTTCGGCTCCAGCTCGCCCGCCCCGTTCGCCAGGAGGTTGCTCAACTCCTCGCGCGCGAAGGCGAGGTTGGCGGTGAGGTAGGCCAGCGGGTTGTTGATTTCATGCGCCACGCCCGCCGCCAGCGTGCCCACCGACGCCATCCGCTCCGCGAGCAGGAGCCGCGCCTGCATCTGGTGGCGCTCGGTGAGGTCGTGCGACACGGAGACGATGGCGTCCTCGCCGTCGAAGGGCAGGGGGAAGGTGGTGGACTCCACGTGGAGGATGGTGCCGTCCTTGCGCAGGAGCCGGCGCTCCTGGAGCGCGGCGCGGCCGGTGCGCAGCGCCTCGTGCATGCGCGCGTCCGCCGACTTGAAGTCCTCCGCGGGGATGATGTCGGAGATGTGCTTGCCAATCAGCTCGCGCACGTCCGTGTAGCCCAGCGCCGTGGCGACCTTGAGGTTGGCGTAGCGCACGCGCGCGTGCTTGTCGAAGACGGCCATCAGGTCCGGCAGGCTCTCGATGAGGGTGCGGAAGCTCACCTCGGAGCGGCGCAGCTCCTCCTCGGCCCGCTTCAGCGGGGTGATGTCCGGGAAGAAGGAGATGATGTGCGGCGAGCCCGCGTAGGGCACCAGCCCCATGAACAGGAGCGTGTGCCGCAGCTCGCCCGAGCGCGTGTGGTACTGCGCGTCCACCCCGCGCACCGCCCCGTGCCGCCGCAGCCGCTCCACCACCTGGGCCCGGTCGAAGGGGCGCTCCCACAGGCGCAAGTCCACCGTGGTGCGGCCGATGACCTCGTCGCGCGTGTAGCCGAAGGCCTGGAAGTACGCGTCGTTCGCCGCGACGATGCGGCCGTCCGTCAGGGTGGTGATGGACGTGGGGACGGGGGACACCGACAGCAGGCTGTCGCGCAGCTCGTCCCCGTACGGCACGCTCGTGCGGCTCTGGCGCCGGGCGAAGCGGCGCTCGGCCAGCTCCAGCCGCAGCTCCAGCTCCGCCGCGTCGACGGGCCACGTCAGCACCTCGTCCGCGCCGGCCTCGACGGCGGAGTGCAGCATCCCCAGCGCCGAGCGCGGCCCCAGAAGCAGCACCACCGCCTCCACTCCGCCGGGGAGGCTGCGCAGGGCGCGCAAGAGGGGCACGGGCGACGCCGGACCATGGGCGTCCACCACCACGAGCGCACAGGCACCCGAGCGCCAGACGGCCGGCACCTCGGCGTCACGCGCGGCGGTGACCACCATATGGCCTCGTGCCCGCAGCCGGGACTCCAGTGGCGCCAGGTCCACCCCGGCCTGGGTGACGATCAGGACCCGCATCGGACTCCTCGCAAACAAACATTCATCGTTGCACGAGCCTTAGGGTTGTAAAAGTGTGGTGTCCTTAGCGAAAGCCGGAGACCGGAGGGCACGGAATCACCGGGCTGGTACACTGTGGGACGGACCGGGTCATCCCGGTGCAGATGGAGGGGGGACACAGATGGAACGGAGGGGACTGAGCGAGCCGGCCCTGGAGCCGCGGAGGCCTCTTCCCATGCCCGTGCAGGTGCCGCGGCGCAATTTCGAGGGGCTGTTCGTCCATGCACTGAAGCCCACGGGGGGCTTCGCCCAGTCGCTGCGTGACATCGGCTATGACGGGGAGGCCGCGCAGGAGTACTACCCGCTGTCGGTGTGGCGGGCGGCGCTCGGGGTGGCCCGGCGCTACGCCTTCGCCGGGGAGCCGGCGGACGTCGCCAACCGGGCGCTGGGGCACAAGTACGTGGAGGGCTTCGCGCAGACGCTGGTGGGGCGCATCTTCGCCACGGCGGCGCCGCTGTTGGGCACGGAGCGGTGCCTGACGCGGCTGCCGACGTACCTCAAGGCGGGGCGCGAGGACATGCGGATGCTGCTGGAGCCCGTGCAGTCGCGCGAGTGGCGCGTGCGCGTGGTGGACCCGGACCCGCTGCCGGACTTCGTGGCCGGCGTGGTGGAGGGCGTGCTGCGCCGCACCCGGGTGATGCCGCGGGTGGAGGTGCTGGAGCGCCAGCCCACCGGCTACGTCCTGCGCGTGGAGTGGGACGAGCGCTGAGCGCGCCGCGTCCCGCCGGGAGGTCTTCCGGAACCCACGGGCCCACGGGCCCGTGCGCGCGCTTTTCTTGGACAGGACCGGATGGGGGATGCTCGTCTTCGCCTCGAAGCGGCTTCGCTTCGTGACGAGGGGTTCATGTCTCGACGGGATTCGGCAGGTCGGCTGGGGCGCGGCGCGGTGGCGCTGGCATGCGTGGTGTTGGGGTTCCTCTCCGCCTGCACGCAGACCTCGGAGCCCGCTCCCGCGCGGGCGAAGACCCCGGAGGCGCGGGCGTCGCTCGCGGCTTCGGCGTGGAGCAACGTGGCGTCGCCAGGCGCGGCGCGGAGCGGCCACACGGCGACATTGCTGCCCACGGGCCGGGTGCTGGTGACCGGCGGAAGTGACGCGGGCGGAGCGCTCGCCAGCGCCGAGTCGTTCGACCCGGCCACCGGCGCCTGGACGGCCACCGCGCCGCTGGCCTCGGCCCGCCAGGGCCACACGGCGACGCTGCTGCCGTCGGGCAGGGTGCTCGTGGTGGGTGGGACTGGCGACGGCGGGCCGCTTGCGAGCGCGGAGCTGTATGACCCGCTCACGGGCACGTGGGCCGCCACCGGCGCGCTGTCGCAGGCGCGCTCCGGGCACACGGCGACGCTGCTGTCTTCGGGCCGCGTGCTGGTGGTGGCGGGGCAGGGGAGCGGCGGGCCCCTGGTCAGCGCGGAGCTGTATGACCCGGCGACGGGCACGTGGTCCTCCACCGGCGCGCTCCCGCGGGCCCGCTCCGGGCACACGGCGACGCTGCTGTCCTCGGGGCGCGTGCTGGTGGTGGGCGGCGCCGATGACGACGGTGCGCTGGCGCAGGCGGAGGTCTACGACGCGGCCACCGGCACCTGGGCGGCCACCGGCGCGCTGTCGCAGGCGCGCTCCCGCCACACGGCGACGCTGCTGCCCTCGGGTGACGTGCTCGTGGTGGGGGGCACCGGCGGTGGGTCGAGCCTCGCCAGCGCCGAGCTGTACGCGCCGGCTTCCGGTACGTGGAGCGCCGCGGGCGCCCTCGATGACGTGCGCTCCGGCCACACGGCGACACTGCTTCCCTCGGGCGAGGTGATGGTCACCAGAGGCCAGGGCGCCGACGGTGCGCTGAACAGCACGGAGCTCTGGAGCGCGGCCACCGGTTTCACGGACGTGCCCGGCGCGTTCGCAGAGGCCCGGCGGGGCCACACGGCGACGCTGCTGCCCACGGGGCGGGTGCTCGTGGTGGGAGGGAGTGACGCAAGCGGGGCGCTCGCCAGCGCCGAGCTGTACGCGCCGGCCGCGGTCTTCGGGACTCCCGCCACCCGGCCCCATCCACGCCGCAAGCACACGGCGACGCTGCTGCCGTCGGGCAGGGTGCTCGTGGCCGGAGGCTACGGCGCGAAGAGCAGCGACACCCTGGCCAGCGCCGAGGTGTATGACCCCGCCTCCCTCACCTGGTCCGCCACGCAGCCGCTCGCGCAGGCGCGCCAGGAGCACACGGCGACCCTGCTGAAGGATGGCCGCGTCCTGGTCGTGGGTGGGGCGCGGAGCCAGGTGGTGGACGGGGGCGTCGTCTACTCCATCCCGCTGGCCAGCGTGGAGCTGTATGACCCGGCCTCCGGGATGTGGAGCCCGGCCGCGCCGCTCGCCAGGGCCCGCCTGGGCCACACGGCGACCCTGTTGCCGGATGGCCGGGTGCTCGTGGTGGGGGGGCTCGGCTTCGTGGGGGCTGATGACGGCTTCGAGCCCCTCGCCAGCGCGGAGCTGTATGACCCGGCCTCCGGGGTGTGGAGCGCGGCCGCGCCGCTCCAGGCGGCCCGCCAGGGCCATACGGCGACGCTGCTGTCCTCGGGGAAGGTGCTCGTGGCGGGGGGCGAGTCGGGCTCCGACTCCCTGGCGAGCGCCGAGGTCTACGACGTGGCCACTGGCACCTGGAGCCCCACCGGTGCGCTCACCCAGGGCCGCTCCCGTCACTCGGCGACGTTGCTGCCGTCGGGCAAGGTGCTCGTGGTGGCGGGCTTCAGCGGCGACCACGCCCCGGGCACCGCCGAGCTGTACGACGTGGCCACGGGCACCTGGGGTTTCGCCCAGTCGCTCGGGGCCTCCGCCGGGGACCATACGGCGACGCTGCTGCCGTCGGGCAAGGTGCTGGTGGTGGGCATTCAGGACCTGTCCGACCGCCACTCCGCCGCGCAGGTGTATGACCCGGCCACCGGCGCGTGGAGCTTCACGCTTCCGCCCGCCCAGGCCCGCATCCGCCATACGGCGACGCTGCTGCCGTCGGGGCGGGTGCTCATCGTGGGAGGGACGGGAAGGAATGGCGGACTGGACAACGCCGAGCTCTATGACGCGGTGGCCAATGACTGGCGCCCCACCGCGTTCATCCACCAGCCTCGCTACGGGCACACGGCGACGGTGCTGCCCTCGGGCAAGGTGCTCGTGGCGGGAGGCGCCCTCGACACGGTGCTGCTCTCCACCGCGGAGCTGTATGACCCGGTCACCCGCTCCTGGTCCGCCACCGAGCCCATGCTGCAGATCCGCGCCACCCACACGGCGACGCTGTTGCCGTCGGGACGGGTGCTCGTCGTGGGCGGACAGGGCCCCGACGAGGAGCTCCTCCCCACCGCCGAGATGTACGACCCGGTGACGGAGACGTGGACCAGCGTCACCGCGCGCTCGCAGGCCAGCAGCTTCCACACGGCGACGCTGCTGGCCTCGGGCAAGGTGCTGGTGGTGGGCGGGACGCGCACGGGGGCTCCGCCCGCCAGTGCCGAGGTGTATGACCCGGAGACCGGCCGGTGGACTCCCACGGGAGCGCGCCTGCTGGCCCACGACTTCCACACGGCGACGCTGCTGCCGTCGGGGAAGGTGCTCGTGGTGGGAGGGTACGCCGAGAATGGCGGCCCCTCTGGCGCGGAGGTGTACGACCCCACCACCAACACCTGGACCCGCGTCGCGGCCCCCACGTCCCGTGCCTCCTTCACGGCGACGCTGCTTCCTTCAGGAAAGGTGCTGGTGGCGAGTGGGGTGAGGCCCGACGGCATCGTCACCGCCCTCGCCGAGCTGTATGACCCGGACACGGGAACCTGGAGCCCCACCGGCTCGCTCACCGCGCCTCGGGTGTACCACCGGGCGACGCTGCTGCCCACCGGCCGGGTGCTGGTGACGGGCGGGGTCGGGAACACCCTCTCCCCGGACGCCGAGGTGTATGACCCGGCGACCGGCACCTGGAGCGCCGAAACGCCGTCCCCCCAGATGCGCCTCCTCCACACGGCGACGCTCCTGCCCTCGGGCGAGGTGCTCCTGGTGGGCGGCATCAGCGACGTGCTCGCCACCCCTTTCCGAAACGCTACCCCGGAGGTCTACGAGAGCACCGGCGCGCGTCCCGAGTGGCTCCCCACGCTCGGCGAGCGCGTGGCGCCCCCGGGCCCGCTGTTCCCCGGTGCGGCCTTCACCTTCGGCGGCACGCGCCTGCGAGGCGTGTCGGAGGCCAGCGGCGGCGACGGGCGCTCCAGCCCGTCCGACTTCCCGTGGGTGACGCTGCTGGACCTCGACCGGGAGCGGCTGTTCACGGTGCCGGTGCGGGACTTCTCCTCCACGCGCTTCACCGCCACCGTGCCGAACACGCCCCCCGGCCACTACGTCCTCACGGCCACCGTCAACGGGATGAGCGCCGGCACGGTGGTCGGCATCGCGAACGGCACGGCGGTGCCGGACACCGAGCTCACCTCCGCTCCGGCCCGCGTCACGCGGGAGACCACGGCTACCTTCGCCTTCACCGCCCTCGGGTTCGCGGCGGACTTCGAGTGCAGCCTGGATGGCGCGGCCTTCAGCCCCTGCGTCTCGCCGGCCACCTACGCTTCGCTCCAGGACGGTCCCCACACCTTCGCGGTCCGGGCGCGCAACGTACAGGGCGAGGTGGACGCCACGCCCGCCTCCCACGAATGGGTGGTGGACCTGATGCCTCCGGACACCGCCATCACCTCCGCGCCGGAGGCCGTCACGGGTCAGCAGGAGGCCACCTTCGCCTTCTCCTCCACGGGTGGCGGCGCCACCTTCGAGTGCCTCCTGAACGGCGGGGAACCTGTCATCTGCACCTCGCCCACGACCTTGTCGGGCCTCGCGGAGGGAGAGCACATCTTCGAGGTGCGTGCGCGAGACGCGGTCGGCAACGTGGACCCCACTCCCGCCCGTCGCACGTGGCGGATTGACCGGACGGCTCCGGCCGCGCCGGTCATCACCTCGCCCACCGAGGGCAGCGTCACCCGGGACGTCTCACCCCCCATCTCCGGGACGGCCCAGCCCGGCAGCACCATCACCGTCATCCTGGATGGCGTGGCGGCGGGCACCGCCTCCACCGACGATGCGGGGCGCTGGTCCTTCCCGACGTCCCTCGGCGTGGGGCGGCACACCGCCAGCGCCATGGCGGCCGACGTGGGCGGCACCAGCCCCACCAGTGCCCCGGTGACCTTCACCGTGGAGCTGAGCCAGGAGCCTCCGGAGCGTCCGGACTCGGGAGGCGGGTGTGGCTGCGCGGCGGGCTCGGGAGATGCGGCGTGGCTGTTCGCGGGGCTGCTGCTGGCCGGGCTCCTCTCCCGGCGGCAGCGCGCCCGGCGCTTCAGTTGAGGAACCGCTTCGGCGGCGGCTTGCGTCCGGGAGCCGCCGCGGGCCGGGCCGCGAGCCAGCGCTGGATGACGTCCAGGAGCCCGTCGAAGGTGTCGCGCAGGGCCCAGGCCCGGTCATCCGCGTCGCTCAGGTCCACGCAGCGCAGGAGCCCGTCGCGCAGGGCGCGCTGGGCGCCGGGGCAGTCGCCGCGCTCGTCGATGAGCTGCTCGGCGGTGCGGGCGTAGAGCCGGTAGCAGCCCTCCACGTCGCCGCGGTTGTAGGCGGGGGCGCCCACGTTGATGGCCTGGCCCAGGGTGCTGGCGATGGACTCCACCGCGCTGCTGGTGGCGCCCTCCAGCATGCTCACCGGGTGTTGGGGCACCTGGCGCACGCGGCTCGCCCTGCGCCGGGGGGCCTCCAGCGCGGCCAGCGGCGCCGACGCGGTGCCGCGCAAGAGGGGCGTCACATAGCGGGTGGGGATGACGAGCCCCAGCGAGCGGCCATTGGCCAGCGCCGCGGTGGCCACGCCCACCACGGCGCCGCGCGCGTCCAGCACCGGGCCACCCGAGGACTCCTCGGCGAGCGTGCGCGTCAGCTCCAGCAGGGTGAGCCAGTCGCCCAGCACCTGCACCGCGCGCACCTCCAGCGTCCGCACCTCCGGGGCGGGGCCGCCCACCGCGCGCAGGACGTAGACGCTCTCTCCCTCCGCGGGCAGCGGAGTCGGGGACAGCGCGAGCGCGGGCACCATGTCCGGCAGGGGCAGGCGGAGGATGGCCAGGTCCCTGCGCTCGTCCAGGGCCACCACCTGCACCACCTCCGTGCGCATGCCATCCGACATCACCGCGCCGATGCTGCGCGCTCCGGCCACCGCATGGAGGCTGGTGACGAGGTGCCCCTCGGCCGTGGCCACGAAGCCGGACGCGGTGCGGCCGTCCACCTCCAGCATCACCAGGGAGGGGGAGGCCTGGACCAGCGCGTCCCGGGGAGGCGTCCTATCGGGGCCTTCGGACATGGGGACCTCCGGTGCCACGGAAAGCCCTACTTCTAGCAGCCGCTCGCCTGGCACCCAACCCGGGAGAAGGCCGACTGCACCAAGGTCCTACTTGGCATTGGCGAAGAAGTGTCCGGTCGTTAAACCTGCGACCTCCATGCATAAGACCCACCTCGTAGGCGCGCGCACGCACAACCTGAAGGACCTCTCCGTGGACCTCGCGGAAGGGGAGTTCGTCTGCATCACCGGCGTGTCCGGGGCGGGGAAGTCCAGCCTGGCGCTGGACACCCTGTATGCCGAGGGGCAGCGGCGCTTCGTGGAGAGCTTCAGCCCGTACGCCCGGCAGTTCCTCGAGCGGCTGGAGCGGCCGCCCATGGACGCGCTCGAGCCCGTGGCCGCCGGGGTGGCGGTGGACCGGCGGGCCCCGGTGAAGAGCTCGCGCTCGACGGTGGCGACGCTGGCGGACGTGGAGCCGTACCTCTCCGCGCTCTTCACGCGCGAGGCCGTGCCGGTGTGCCCCACGTGCGGCGTGGAGGCGGTGCGCACGGACGCGCGCGTGGCGGCGGCCGCCGTCATCCGCGAGCACCCGGACGCGCAGGCCGTCATCACCTTCCCGGTGCGCATCCCCGACACGTCGGCGTTCCTCGACACGCGGGCGCGGCTGCTGAAGGACGGCTACCACCGGCTGATGGTGCAGGGTGAGGTGAAGGAGCTGGAGTCGCTGAAGCCCTCCGAGGCCACGGACCCGGCGGGCGTGGCGCGCGTGGTGGTGGACCGGGTGAAGCTGACGGACGCGCAGCTGTCGCGCGTGACGCAGGCGCTGGAGGACGCGTGGGCGCGCGCGGATGGCGAGGCGCTGGCCTTCATCCCCGGCCAGGCGCCCCACCGGCTGCGGCGCGGCCTGGTGTGTCCGAAGTGCGCGAAGGAGTTCGAGCCCGCGCGGCCCGGCCTGTTCAGCTACCAGTCCCCGGTGGGCGCGTGCGCGGCGTGCCGCGGCTTCGGGCGCACCATCGGCATCGACTGGGGGAAGGTGATTCCCAACCCCGCGCTGAGCCTGTCGAAGGGCGCCATCCGCCCGTGGTCCGGCCAGTCCACGTCGTGGGAGCGCAGCATGCTCCAGCGCTGGTGCAAGGCGCGGGGCATCTCCATGGACAAGCCCTGGGCGGAGCTGACGCCGGAGCAGCAGGAGCTGGTGCTGGAGGGTGAGGGGGACTACCGCGATGGCCGCGCCTACCCGGGCGTGCGCGCGTGGTTCCGGTGGATGGAGGGCCGCACGTACAAGATGCACGTGCGCGTGCTGCTGGCCCGCTACCGCGCCTACTCGCTGTGCAAGGACTGTGGCGGCGCGCGGCTCAACGAGCAGGCCCGTGCGTACCGCGTGGGCGGGCTGGATTTGCCCTCGTGGCACGGGCTGGAGCTGACGGACGCGCTGGCGCGGCTGGAGGCGCTGAAGACCACCACCGGGCAGGGGGACCTGGCCCGGCGCGAGCTGGCCGGACGCCTGCGCTACCTGCAGCGGGTGGGCCTGGGCTACCTGACGTTGGACCGGCAGGCGCGCACGCTGTCGGGCGGCGAGGCGCAGCGCGTGTCCCTCACCGCGGCGCTGGGCACGTCGCTGACGGGCGCGCTCTTCGTGCTGGACGAGCCCACCGTGGGCCTGCACCCGGGGGACGTGCCGCCCCTGACGGAGGCCATCGCCGAGCTGGCGGAGCGGGGCAACATCGCGCTGGTCATCGAGCATGACCCGCTGGTCATCCGCTCCGCGCACCGCGTGCTGGAGCTGGGCCCCGGGGCGGGGAAGCAGGGCGGGAAGCTGTGCTTCGACGGCACCCCCGAGGCGCTGGCGAAGAAGGCCGAGTTGCCCACCGGCCGGATGCTCGCGGGCACCGGTGAGACGAAGCGCACGCCGCGCCAGCGCAAGGGCGAGCTGGGGGTGAAGGGCGCGCGCGAGCACAACCTGAAGGACCTCTCCGTGCGCGTGCCGCTGGGCGTGCTGTGCGCGATTACGGGGCCGAGCGGCTCGGGCAAGAGCACGCTGATGGACGAGGTGCTGTACCGGCACCTGGCGCGGCGGCTGGGCGTGAAGGACGTGGAGGCCCCGGGCGCGGTGGACGCGCTGGAGGGGATGGAGGCGGTGGAGGACGTCACCTTCGTGGACCAGTCCCCGTTGGGGCGCACGTCGCGCGGCAACGCGGCCACGTACACCAAGGCGTGGGACCGGCTGCGCGAGCGCTTCGCCGCGGAGCCGGACGCGGAGGTGCGCGGCCTCACCGCGGCGCACTTCTCCTTCAACGTGGACAAGGGCCGGTGCGAGGCGTGCTCGGGCGAGGGCTACGAAACGGTGGAGATGCAGTTCCTCGCGGACGTGGCGCTCTTGTGCGCGGCGTGCCGGGGCCGCCGCTTCAAGGAGGACGTGCTCGCCGTCCGCCACCAGGGCTTCAGCGTGGCGCAGGTGCTGGAGATGACGGTGGCGGAGGTGCTCCAGCACTTCGGTGACGACGCGGCCCTCCAGCGCACGCTGGGGCCGGCGGCGCGGCTGGGCCTGGGCTACCTGCCGCTGGGCCAGCCCCTGTCCACACTGTCCGGCGGCGAGGCGCAGCGGCTGAAGCTGGCGCGCGCGCTGGCCAGCAATGCGAAGGGCACGCTCTTCCTCATCGACGAGCCCAGCGCCGGCCTGCACGCGGAGGACGTGCGCCACGTCATCGCCGCGCTGCACGAATTGGTGGACCGGGGCGCGAGCGTCATCGTCGTGGACCACGACGTGTCGGTGATGAAGGGCTCGGACTGGGTCATCGACCTGGGGCCGGTGGGCGGTCGCGACGGCGGCCGGCTGGTGGCCGAGGGCACCCCCGACGATGTGGCCCGCGCGAACGGCGCCACCGCGAAGGCGCTGCGCGGCGAGCACCGCCCGCTGGGCCGCTCCGTGAAGCTGCGCCGGCCGGGGAAGGACGCGGTGCCCGCGATTGAAGTGGAGCACGCGCGCGAGCACAACCTGCAGGACGTGTCCTGCCGGATTCCGCTCGGGAAGATGACGGTGGTGACGGGGCCCAGCGGCTCGGGCAAGAGCTCGCTGGTGTTCGACGTGGTGTTCGCGGAGGGACAGCGGCGCTTCCTGGAGACGCTGAGCCCGTACGCGCGCCAGTTCCTCCCCACCATGCCGCGCCCGGACGTGGAGCGCATCGGCTCGCTGCCGCCCTCCGTGGCGCTGGAGCAGCGCACCTCGCGCGCGGGTGCCACCAGCACCGTGGCCACCGTCACCGAGGTGGCGCACTACCTGCGCCTCCTCTTCGCCAAGCTGGGCGAGCCGCACTGCCCGCGCGACGACTCGCCCATCGCCTCCACCACGCCGGACGTGCTCTACGCGCAGCTCACGGCGATGAAGGGCGAGGGCACGGTGCTGGCGCCGGCGGTGCGCGCGCGCAAGGGCACCTACCTGGACGTCTTCGCCGCCGCGGCGCGCGGGGGAATCACGCAGGCAATTGTCGACGGGAAGCTGTCCTCCACGGACGACCCGCCGCGCCTGACGAAGACGCGCGAGCACGACATCGACCTCGTCATGTACGAGGGCAAGCTGGCGAAGCTGCCGCGCGACGTGTTCGACAAGGCGCTGGGCTGGGGCCAGGGCGCGCTGAAGGTGGGCGGAGGGAAGGGTGAGACGCTGCTGTCCACCGAGCGCACCTGTCCGAAGTGCGGCACCGCCGTGCCGGAGCTGGACCCGCGCTGGTTCTCCTTCAACACCAAGCAGGGCCGCTGCGAGTCGTGCGAGGGCACCGGCGTGGAGGGCGGCGCCGAGGCCATGGCCGAGGGGGAGACGGCGCCGTGCAGCACGTGCGACGGCAGCCGTCTGGCTCCGGTGCCGCGTGGCGTGCGGCTGGAGTCCGCGCGCTACCACGAGGTGGTGCAGCAGTCCGTCGCCTCGGCGCTGGCGCGCGTGCGCACGTGGAAGTTCAAGGGAGACCGGGCGCTGATTGGCGAGCAGTCCCGCCAGGAGCTGCTGCGGCGCCTGGAGTTCCTGGAGCGCGTGGGCCTGGGCTACCTCTCGCTGGACCGCAACGCGGCGTCCCTCTCGGGCGGGGAGATGCAGCGGCTGCGGCTGTCCGCGCAATTGGGCGCGGGCCTCACCGGTGCCATGTACGTGCTGGACGAGCCCACCATCGGCCTGCACCCGCGCGACACGCACCGGCTCCTGGACAACCTGCGCGCCCTGGTGGCCACGGGCTCCACGGTGCTGGTGGTGGAGCACGACTCGGACACCATCCGCGCGGCGGACCACCTGCTGGACCTCGGGCCCACGGGCGGGCGCGGCGGCGGGCACATCCTCGCGGAGGGTGCGCCGGACGTGGTGCTGGAGGGGGACTCGCCCACGGCCCGCGCGCTGAAGGCGGCGCAGGTGCGGCCTCCCTCCGGACGCGGCGAGCCGAAGCAGTGGCTGGAGCTGAAGGGCGCGCGCGCCAACAACCTCAAGCGCGTGGACCTGAAGCTGCCGGTGGGACGGCTCAACGTCGTCTCCGGCGTGTCCGGCTCGGGGAAGAGCACGCTGATTCGCCAGGTGCTGTACCCGGCGCTGCGCGAGAAGCTGGAGCTCGTCACCACGAAGCCGGGGGCCTTCGACTCGCTGCGCGGGGTGGAGTCCATCAAGCGCGTGCTGTCGGTGGACCAGTCGCCCATCGGCCGCACGCCGCGCTCCGTGCCGGCGACGTTCCTGGGCATCTGGGACGAATTGCGCCGCGTATTCGCGGCCACGCCCGAGGCGAAGATTCGGGGCTTCACGGCCACGCGCTTCTCGTTCAACTCGGCCCAGGGTGGCCGGTGCACCGCGTGCGAAGGGCAGGGCGCCATCTCCCATGAGATGTCCTTCCTCCCGGACGTGGTGACGCCGTGCGAGGCGTGCAACGGCGCGCGCTTCGACGCGGCCACGCTGGAGGTCCGCTACAACGGGCTGTCCATCGGCGACGTGCTCCGGCTGTCCGCCGACGAGGCGAAGGACGTCTTCCGCGCGCTGCCCCGGGTAGCCGCGCCGCTGGAGTGCCTGGCGGACCTGGGCGTGGGCTACCTGCAGCTGGGCCAGGGCTCCAACACCCTGTCCGGCGGCGAGGCGCAGCGGCTGAAGCTGGCCGCGGAGCTGACGGCCACCGCGCGGCACGAGCCCACGCTGTACGTGCTGGACGAGCCCACCACCGGCCTGCACCTGGGCGACGTGGAGAAGCTGATCACCTTCATGGGCCGGCTGGTGGACCGCGGCGACACGCTGGTGGTCATCGAGCACCACCCGTCCGTCATCGGCGCGGCGGAACACGTGGTGGAGCTGGGGCCCGAGGGGGGTGAGGAGGGCGGCCACATCGTGGCGACTGGCACGCCCCGTGACGTGGCGAAGCTGAAGACGCCGACCGGACGGGTGCTCAAGTCGCTCTTTTCCGGTGAGGACACCCGGCCGAGGGCCGCCGCGCGGAGGGCGTGAAACCCGGGCGGGGTTCCGGCATCCTCTTGGACGCATGCGAACCCTGCCCACCCTGTCCCTTGTCGCCGCGCTCGCCGTCACCCCGGCGCTCGCCGCGAACAAGCCCGCGAAGTCCTCCCCCCCGGCCCCCGCCGCCAAGGCCGAGCCCCAGAGCGAGAAGAAGCCCATGTCTTTCCATGACCTCTCCGCCAACCGCCTCGATGGCACGTCCGAGAAGCTGTCCGGCTTCCAGGGCAAGGTCGTCCTGGTGGTGAACACCGCCTCCGAGTGCGGCTACACGCCGCAGTACGCGGGCCTGGAGAAGCTGTACCAGGAGTACAAGGACAAGGGCGTCGTGGTGGTGGGCTTCCCCTCCAACGACTTCGGCGGCCAGGAGCCGGGCAGCGCGGCGGAGATCAAGAAGTTCTGCGAGCTGCGCTACAAAATCACCTTCCCCATGTTCGAGAAGGTGAAGACGAAGGGCGAGGGCCAGTCCCCCGTCTACGAGTTCCTCTCGCGCAACCACCCCGCGCCCAAGTGGAACTTCCACAAGTACGTGGTGGGCAAGGACGGCCAGGTGAAGGCCGCCTTCCCGAGCGCGGTGACGCCCGACAGCGCCGAGTTGAAGACGGCCATCGACGGCGCGCTCTCGCAGAAGTAGCCGGTTGCCGGACACGGGCGGCGAGGAGCCGTCCGCTGGCTGCACCCGGCCGCACGCGCATGGGGGCTCGCGGGGCCTGCCGCTCCGCTTCCCGTCCTCATGCCGTGCGGCCTGCGCCGGCCGCGTGGCACTGGCGCGGGCCCGGCCCCCATCCTCAAGGCGAACCTGGCCTGTGGAGGGGCTTCATGGACACGCGCGAAGCAGCGTGGCCGGAACTGCCGCTGGAGGCCTGGCGGGACAGCCAGGCCACGCTGCACCGGTACACGCAAATCCTGGGGAAGGTGAAGCTCGCGCTCACGCCGCCGCAGAACCACTGGTGGAACATCACGTTCCGGGTGACGGCGCGTGGGCTGACGACGGGGCTCATCCCCTACGGAAACGGCGGCTTCGAGGTGGACTTCGACTTCCTCGAGCACGAGCTGCTGTTCCGGACGAGCGGGGGCGAGACGCGGGTGCTCGGGCTGGAGGCCCGGCCCGTCGCGGAGTTCTACCGGGACGTCATGGCGACGCTGCGCTCGCTCGGCGTCGAGGTGCGCATCTGGGACGTGCCCGTCGAGATTCCCGACGACACCACCCGCTTCAGCGAGGACCGGCACCACGCCACCTACCAGCCCGAGTACGTGCAGCGCTGGTGGCGGGCGCTGCTCCAGTCCCAGCTCGTCCTCGAGGAGTTCCGGGCGCGCTTCACCGGCAAGTGCAGCCCGGTCCACTTCTTCTGGGGGAGCTTCGACCTGGCGGTGACGCGCTTCTCCGGCCGCCCCGCGCCGGAGCGCCCCGGCGCGGACGTCATCACCCGCGAGGCGTACTGCGAGGAGGTATGCAGCGCCGGCTTCTGGCCGGGCACCCCGGAGACGAAGGGCGCGGCCTTCTACTGCTACGCCGCACCGGAGCCGGAGGGCTTCTCCACCGCGAGCGTCCGTCCCGCCGCGGCCCGCTATGACACGGGCTTCAAGGAGTACCTGCTGGCCTACGACGACGTCCGGCGCGCGGGGAATCCGAGGGACTTCCTGCTCGACTTCCTCCAGAGCACCTACGACGCCTGCGCGGACCTCGGAGGGTGGGACCGGGGGAACCTGGAGCGGCCCCTGTACCTCCCCGAGCGCCCGAGCGTGAGCCGTGCCCCGGCGGCCTCGGCCACGCTCCCGGAGCAGCCCGCGCCCTGAGGGACGGCTCACTCGGTGAGCGGCAGCTCCGGGACGACGCCGTTGCGCTTCCACTTACCAAGCTTCATCTTCCCCTCGCTGCGCGCGAGGGTGAGGGCGAGCATCGCGCGCTTGGCCGGCGGCAGCTCCTTCGCCAGCGCCTGGTACATCTCCTTGTCGAGCGCGGCGATGCGCTCCCGTGCCTCGAAGGCGCGCTGGGCGGCCGCGTCCACCTGCGGCTGGGCCGAGGCGTCTCCCCGGGCGGCCATATGGAGGGTGCGCACGGCATCTCTCACCTGCTCGCGCAGCGGACGGCGCCGCTCGTCGAACCGGCGCAGCGTCTCCTCCAGCTTCAGCGCCTGCGCGTTGTCCAGCTCCAGCGCGTCGGACAGCTCCAGCACCTGTCGCAGCCGCTGGCGCTTCTCCACGCGCTCGATGCGCTCCGCGTCGCGGGCGCCCCTGTCCTTGTCCTTGTCCTCCCGGCCGGGCTGGGCCAGCGCCACCCAGGGCAGCAGCACCAGCGCCAGCGCCACCCTCCGCGTCCGCTTCATCGTCTTCAAAGTGTCTCTCCCAGGTCGAAGTCGAAGTCCTCGTCCACGGCGTCGCCGTCCTCCAGCGCGTCCGGGTCCTCTTCGAGCGGCTCCAGGCCGGCCCATGCCTCGATGGCGGCCATCGTCTCCGCGTCCACTTCCTCGGCGTCCACGGTCGCCGCGGGAGCGCTCGGTGCCGTCACGGTGCCGGAGCCGTTCCGGGAGCCCTGGAGCCGGCCCGGCACCAGCAGCATCAGGGCCACCACCGCCGCCGCGGCCGCCACCGAGCCCAGCGTCCGCCGCCTCAAGCCCCGGTGCTGTGCGTCGCGCCGCCACGCGGACAGCGTGCGCCGGGGCAGCTCCTGCACCTCGGCCTTCTCCTCGGGGGTGAGGGGCGGCAGCTCCGCCAGCATGAGCACGCCCACCGTGGACGCGAGCGCGTCCCGGCACCCGTCGCACGTCTTCACGTGGGCGTGGACGCGGGCGGCCTCGTCCGTCTCCAGGCCTCCCGTGGCGTGCACGTCCAGCAGTACCTCGTATTCAGGGCACGCGGCCATCAGTTCGTCTCCCCGGGCGCGCCCACCTGCGCCTTCAATCGCTTCACCGCGTGGTGGAACTGCACCTTCGCGTTGTTCTCCGTGATTCGCAGTGTCTGGGCGATGTCCTTGAAGGACAGCCCGCCATCGATTCGCAACGTCAGCACCTCGCGCTGGCGGCGGGGCAGGGCCAGCACCGCGGCGCGCACCTGGCGCTCGCGCTCACCGCGCTCCAGCCCCTCCTGCGCCGACTCCGTCGGGTCCACCGCCACCGCTTCCGGCCCCGCCTCCACCAGCACCGGCCGCCACCGCTGGCCCTGACGCGCATGGTTCTTCGCCAGGTTGAGGGCGATGCGCACCAGCCACGCGCGGAAGGGCGCGGGGCCCGCCGGCGTGAAGCGCGAGAAGACGCGGCGCGACGCCTCCAGCGCCCGCAGGAAGGCCGCCTGCACCAGGTCCGCCGCGTCCTCGGGGCGCGACACGTAGCGCCGCACCAGCGAGAAGACGAGCGAGCGGTGCCGCTTCACCAGCACCTCGAAGGCCGCCGGCTCGCCCTCCAGGAAGGCGCGGCACAAGGCCTCGTCCGAGGCCCGCTCCAGCCCCGGCCGCGCCCCGCGCGAGGGCATCGCCACCACCCGCCCGCCTGTGTCTCCCGGACTCACACCCCTCCAACCCCCGGGCCGCCAGAAGGTTATTTTCGATACGGTCGCCCGTCAGGATTTACTGATTGTGCAGGAGTTGCAGCACGTTGAGTGGGTTATCGTGACGTGTCGGGTTGCTGGGGGTGCTGGCCCGCTGCCAGAATGCCTGACTGCTCGTAACCACGGACGGGGCATGGTGACGGAAGGCTCTAGCTCTCGCATCAAGGGTGGAGTGCTCATCTCCCGGCTGAACATGCTGCGCCACCACGGCGGGCAGGTTCGGGTGGACGAGGTGCTGCGGCGGCTTCCGCCGGAGGACCAGGCGCTGTTGCGGAAGATGATTCTTCCCATCGCCTGGTATCCGCTGGAGCTGAACCTGCGGCTGGACTCGGCCATCGCGGAGGTGATGTCGCCGGAGGACAAGCGCAGGGCCTTCATCGACATGGGGCGCGCGTCCGCCGAGGAGGCGCTCCACGGCGCGCAGCACGTCTTCGTGCGGCCCGGGGACCCGCAGTTTTTGCTCAGCCAGGCGCCGCAGATCTACCGCTTCTATTACGCGGTGGGCTCGCGCACGTACGAGCAGGCGGGCGCCCACGGCGCGGTGCTGCGTACCTTCGGGGCGGAGAACGTCACGGAGACGGACTGCCTCACGATTATCGGCTGGCACGAGCGGGCCATCGAGCTGTCCGGCGGCCGCTCGGTGAACGCCACCCACCCGCTGTGCCGGGCCCGGGGCGCGCCGCACTGCGAGTACCACTTCGCCTGGGAGTGAGGCGCCGCGTCGCGGCCCTCAGGCTGGAGGGACGGGCGGGTTGGCGCGCAGGTAGCGGAGCACGTCGTCGAGGTGGCGGTAAACGCGCACCTCGTGACGGATGATGTGCTCGACGCGGCCGTCGGGGGCGATGATGAAGGTGACGCGCCGGTCGATGTTGAGCACGGGCCAGAGCACGTCGTAGGCGCGGCTGATGTCGCGGTTCTCGTCACCGAGCAGGGCGAAGTGGATGTCCTCCTTCGCGGCGAACTCGCACTGCGTGCGCTGGGTGTCCACGGACACGCCTACGAGCTCCGCGCCGAGTGACTTGACGAGCTGGTGGTTGTCCCGGAACGCCCGGTTCTCGATGGTGCAGCCGACGGTGAAGGCCTTGGGGAAGAAGAAGAGGACCACGCGCCGGCCGCGCAGCGAGGACAGGCTCAGGGACGCACCGTGACAGTCGGTGGCGGTGAAGTCCGGCGCGGAGTCTCCGACGGCAAGCATTCCGGTAGGTCCTCTTCCTGGGGGCCAGTCCTGGTCCACCCCTACCACGTTTCGGTGGGGACGCTGCTGCCCCGGTTGCTGCACATGGGGGCCTGTGTGGCAGTGCTCGCTGTGCTGGCGGATAGTGCGCCGCCGACCCGAGAGGGGCTCCGGGAGGAGTGCATGCCGCGGAACCGATGGGCCGTACTGCTGCTGGTGGTGCTGGGTACGGGCTGCGCGACTGGACGTGCCGTGCGCCTGGAGACGGGCGATGGAAGCGTCCGTGTTCATACGCCGCGCACGGACGTCGCGCCCGTGCCTCTCGAAGGGAGGGCGTTCCAGTCGTCCGTTCGAGGGCTGGTAGACACGGAGCATGTGTCCTTTCGGCCGCGTGACGCGGCGCTGCGGCTGTTCGTGCGGCCGGAGGCCCGGGTGCGAGGGCGGCTGGGGCTCGTTTCGGTGGAGGAGCCGGGGCGGGGCCGGCTGAGTTTGTCCGAGCAGGGCACGGAATTGGAGCGTGGCTATGGGCAGTGGTGCCAACGCAAGAAGCTGCCCGGTGACTGCCTGCACCTGCTGGAGGAGGGCGTCACGCTGGACGAGGAGGGCAAGCGGACGTTGGCCTTCCGGCTCGGGCTCGAGGTGGTGTGGGACGAGACGGCCGAAGCGTTGGAGGAGCTGACGGACCGGGAGGCCATGGTGACGATGCTCGTCACCACCGGAGTTGTCTACTTCGGGCTGTGGCTGGTGCCGGAGCCGCTGCTGTCCAAGGGCATCGCCGCGACGCTGACGGTGGCGCTCATCGGCTACCTGGGCTGGGACACGGTGTGGAGCCTGGTCCAGGGCTGGAGGGTGCTGGCGGCGGAGGTGGCGATGGCCACCACGTTCGATGAGGTGCGGGAGGCGGGTGAGAAGTACGGCGCGGTGATGGGAAGGAATGCCGCGCGGGCTTTCGTCATGCTGGCGATGGCGGCGATGGGTGGCACGGCGGAGTCGCTGGCCACACGAATCACCACGCTGCCGGGCTCCGGGCAGGCGGCGCTGGTGGTCGCGGCGCAGACGGGGGTTCGGCTGGGGGCGGCTGCACAGGTGGAAGCGGTGGCGGTGTCATCGAGTGGCGCGGTGAGCATCGCGCTGGCACCGGGCGCGGTAGCGATGGCCGCGCAGGAGGCGGGTGGGGTCGCGGCCTCGGGGGTCGTGGCGCTGGGGCCCGAGCATCACATCGCCACGAACAAGAACTCCGAGTCGGATGTCCGAGGCGGGCCATGGACGCCCCGGTTCCAGGAGATATTCGACCGCGCCGGCATGTCACTGGATGACGTGGCGAACCGGGTCCAGGTTCCCGGGCATCAGGGCCCTCATCCCGAGCAGTACCATCGCGAGGTGTTCAGACGTCTCAATCTCAAGACGCTGCACTGCGACACCCTGCAGCAATGTCGGAGTGCGCTCATCAAGGAACTTCAGAAGCTGGCCAGGGAAATCACTACACCTGGAAGTACGCTCAACAAGCTGGTCACCCGAAGCGAATGATGCCGGTCCCCTCCATGGCGAATCGATACTTTGATGTGCTCGATGACCTCTACCTCTCCGGACGCTGGTCGCTGGGAAAGGTTCTCGATGAGGGCGGCAAGACGGTTGTTCCTGGGCTGTTTCTGAGCGGTAGGCCCGCGACGTCCTCAGGACGGCTCAATGTTGACGTTCGGGCTGCGGGAAGGTCGCTGGATTTTACCTTCGCGGCATTCGACATCCCTATCGTCAATGCCCGGGTTGCTGTGCTCATGCGCGAGTTGGCTCCGGATGATTTGCAGCTCGTTCCGGTTGAAATCGATGCCCAATCTGGGCCGCACTTCATTCTCAATACCACTCGCGTCGTGAAGTGCATCGATGAGAAGGCGTCCGCGGAAGTGCAACACTGGACTCCGGAAGACGATGAGCCCGAGCGGGTGGGGGAGTACAGCGCGGTGCACGGCATGCGCATCGACCCTACGCAGGTCGGAGATGCGAAGGTCTTCCGGCCCTGGGGGTGGCCGGTGGCTCTCATCGTCTCCGAGGACATCAAGAACGCACTGGAGCGAGCAGGCGTCACGGGTCTGAAGTTCGAGGACGTCACCGGCCCTGATTCCTCCGCCGCGAGCGAGAAGGACACCTGGGAGCGCAGACATCGCGCCCGCCTGAGGCAGATGGACACGGCGCGCGATGCGGCATGGAGCTCGATGGGACGGATGGAAGAAGCGGCCATCATCCCCATCATCCCGAGCGGCCCGGACTGGCCGGGGCATCGACAGGCCTGGCGGGTCATCCACCGCGAGTCAGGAAGCACGCTCCTGGTCACCGACGGCCTGTCGGACCCCTTCATCGACCGTGACGAGCTCACGACGGGATTCGGGCTCGAGCTCGCCATCGAAACCAACGAGCCGCTCCCCGAGCCTCGGGCGAGCTGGCAGTTGCGCCTGCTGCGCGAGGTGGCCGACGAGGTGGCGGAGCACGAGAATGTGCGCACCTGGCTGCACCGGGGGCTCATGTCGATGGAGGTCTCCGGGGACGCGATGCCCGAGCCGCTCGTCACGAGCGAAGGCCGCGTCGCCGTGCTGCTGGGGATGGAGTCGAGCACGCTCCCCCGGCGCTTCCCCACGCCCGCCGGCGAGGTGCTGCTCGTCACCATCAAGGCCCTCCTGCCGTCGGAGCTCGAGTTCATGCTGGAGCAGGGGCGCAGGGGGCCGGCCGAGCTGGCACACCGCTTCGCCAGAGAGAGCGACGCGCCGCACCTGTCCCGCTCATGGCGCAAGCCCGTGGTGTGAGCGCGTCGACATCGTCTGGAGGGTTCAGGTTAAGGTCCGCGCCCGTGCGGTCGACCCAGGACGTCTTTTCCTCGCAGGAATTTCCCCGACGGCTGGCCCGGGCCATGGGCGTGACGCGAGTGGCGCGTGTCACAGGACTGGACCGGACCGGCGTCGAAGTGGCGTGCGCCGTGCGGCCTGGCGGCCACGTGCTCCAGGTGTGCAACGGCAAGGGCCTCACGTACGCCGACGCCTCGTGGGGCGCGCTGCTGGAGACGGCGGAGCTGTGGGCGGCGGAGACGGTGATGCCGGGCCGGCTCATGTGGGGCTCTCGGGCGGAGCTGGACGGCCGGCTGGGCTCCCTGTGGGACGCGGAGTCGCTCGGGTCCGCGGGCGCGCTCGTGGCCCCGCGCATATGGGGAGACGAGGTGCGCTGCGCCTGGCGTGAGGCCACCGAGCTGAACTCGGGGCGCTCGGTGTGGGTGCCCGCGCAGGGCATCCACGTACCCCCTCCGGAAGGGCCCTCACTGGGGCCGGTGGCGGCGGCCTGGACGAGCAACGGCTCCGGGGCGCATCCGGACGCGGGGCTGGCCCTGCTGCACGCGTTGCTGGAGGCGACGGAGCGGGACCAGCTCTCCCGGACCCTGCCCGAGGGGTGGACGGAGGAGGGCGTGCGGCAGCGCCTGCTGCGGCCCTCGGAGCTGCTGGAGGCAGCGCCCCGCACGTCGAAGCTGGCGGACACGCTGCGGGAGCGGGGCTTCGGCGTGTACCTCTTCGACGTCACGCCTTCCAAGCGCACGCCCGGCGCGGTGGGCCTGCCGGTGGGGGCAGCGGTGCTGGTGGACATGGAGGAAGGGCCCGTCCCCCTCACCGCGGGCTATGCCTGTGCACTGAGCCGGGACGAGGCGCTGCTGAAGGCCCTGCTGGAGGCGGCCCAGTCGCGGCTGACGGACATCCACGGCGCGCGCGAGGACGTGGCCTCGTCGGACCGCGAGGCCGCGCGCGGCTTCGCGGACGCCTGCGCGCAGGTGCGTCCGAGAAGACGGGCCGAGGACATGCCCGACCTGGGCGCTCACGCGAAGGCCCCGGCCGCGCGAAGGGTGAGGCGCGTGCTGGAATTGCTGAAGCGCGCCGGCTTCGCGCGAGCGGCCGCGGTGGAGCTGGATTCGCCCGTCACGGGCCTGCACGTGCGGCGGGTGGTGGTGCCGGGCATGCGCATCTCGGAGCTCCTATGACGCGGCGGACGGACGCGCTGGTGGTCTTCCTGGGGCCCTCGCTGTCGGCGGACGAGGCGCGGCGGCTGGCGCCGTGCACGGTGCTGCCTCCGGCGAGGCAGGGGGACGTGTGGCGGGCGCTGAGCCTCCGGCCCCGGGCCATCGCCCTGGTGGACGGCGTCTTCGAGGCGCAGCCTTCCGTGTGGCACCACGAAATCCTGGCGGCGCTGGAGGCGGGCGTCGCCGTCTTCGGAGGCGCGAGCATGGGCGCCCTGCGCGCGGCGGAGTTGGCCCCGCACGGCATGGTGGGCGTGGGGCGCATCTTCGCGTGGTACCGGGACGGCGTGGTGGTGGACGACTCCGAGGTCGCCCTGCTGCATGCCGACGCGGAGCATGGCTGGAAGCCGCTCACCGTGCCGCTCGTCAACGTGCGGCACGTGGCGGAGCGCGCGAGGGCGGCGCGGGTGCTCGGACGCGACGCGGCGAGCGCGCTGGTGCAGGCAGCCGACGACCTCTTCTACCAGGAGCGCACCTGGCCCCGCGTGTTGGAGCGCGTGCGTCCGAGCTGGACGGAGTCCACCCGCGCCGCCTGGGAGTCGTGGTTCCCGAACGGTGGTGAGGACCTGAAGCGGCTGGACGCCATCGCCTGCGTCCAGGCCGCGGCGGAGTGGGCTGCCTCGGGGACTCCGGCTCCGGTGGGGGCGTGGCAGTCGCCCTCATCGCTCGTGCGTCGCCGCCGGTTGGTGGACGACGTGACGCAGGTGCGCGGCGGCGCGGTGCCGTCGGGGCGCGTGCTGGAGGCGCTGCGTGAAGCTCCCGACGCGGTGGAGATGGCCGAGGCGGGCCTGCGCCGGGAGCTGCTCGCGGGCCAGGCGCGGACGCTGGGGCTGACGGCGACCTCCGACGAGGTGGATGCGGAGGAGGCCGCGTGGTGGGACGCGCGCGGTGTCGCGCCCGGACGGCGTGAGGCGTACCTCACCGCGTGCGGGCTGGACACGGTGGGGCTGCGAAGGCTGTGCGAGGACCTGGCGCTGGAGCGGCTCGTCCTGGCGCACGCGCCGCGCCTGCTGCCCGACGGGCCGTCCTGGGACGAAGCCCTGGCCTCCGAGTCCCGCCTGCGCGGGCGCTGGGCCCGGACGGCCAGGGAGGTGGCGAGGGAGGACTCCGAGGACCCGACGGGGGACGTCGGGTCGGAGTGAAGAGGGGCACCCACCTCGCGGGTGGGAAATTCTGTGACAGACCCACGGGAGAGGGTAAGGTCAACCCTGGAGGTTGCCCTTGTTCAGCCCCGCTTCCTGGGTGGTTCCCGAGCCTCTCGTGCAACACGCGCCGGTGATGGCCTCGCCGTCACGTGGTGCCGTGCGCGTGGGGGCGCCGGGAGCGGAGCAGGGGCCGACCTGGCGGGTGGTGGAGGCGTGTCCGTGAGGTCGCCGCCCTTCCACCCGGACCAGCTCGTCCCCGACAGCGAGGTCGGCCCGTGGCGCGTGGTGGCGTCGCTGGGGGCCGGAGGCTTCGGGCGGGTCTTCAAGGTGGAGCGGGGCGGACGGTTCTACTCGCTGAAGATGGCGCTCCGTCCGGCGGGGTCGCATGCCGCGGAGGAGGAGGACGTCAACGGGCGGCTGGCGCACGAGGTGGCCGCGCTGCTGGCCTGCGCGCCGCACCCGAACCTTCCCCGGCTCCACGCGGTGGACCGCTGGCCCGAGCCGCCCGACGGCTACCTGTACTTCGTCACCGACTACGTGGACGGCGAGACGTTCCACGAGTGGCGCTGGCGGGTGAAGCCCACGGCGGCGCACCTGCTCTCCGTGTTCACGGAGGTGGTGCGCGTGGTGGCGGACCTGCACCGGCGCGGCATGCATCTCCGGGACTTGAAGGGCGACAACCTGCTCATCCGCCGCGAGGACGAGCGCCCCTTCCTCATCGACCTGGGCACCGTGCGGATGCCGGGGGCGACGACGCTGACGGTGGGGGTGGCTCCGGCCTCGCCGCACCTGCTGCCGCCGGAGTGCGTGGCCTTCCTCCGCGAGGGCACATGGCAGCAGGGCGCGCACTTCGACGCGGGCGTGCCGGGAGACCTCTACGCGCTGGGAGCGCTGCTGTACGAGGCGCTCACGGACGGCTACGCGTTCGACCCGAAGCTGCCCTACGACCGGCTGCTGCCCGCCATCGAAACGGTGACGCCGCGCGCGCCGCACGTCGTGAATCCGAAGGTGCCACGCGCCCTGGGCGACGTCGCGATGCGCTTGCTGGAGAAGCGTCCCGAGGACCGCTATCCGGGCACGGAGGCGCTGCTGCAGGCGCTCTGGGACGTGGCCAAGGAGAAGCGGCAGCCCGCGTGGCGGGTGTCGCTGGACCGGCCTCCCGAGATGGATTCACAGGGCGCGGGCTCGGAAACGCCGCGTGTGCGGATGATGCCGGAGCTGGGGCGCGCGCCGCTGGAGGCGTTGAAGCCGCCGGAGTCCTCCGAGACCACGGAGCCCGAGCCTGCTCCCGTGCCCGCCGCGCTGGAGCCGCTCGCGGCGGCGCCCGTGCGCGGCCCCGAGCTTCCGCGGCAACCGATGAAGGGCGAGGAGGTGACGTCGCCGTCCTCGCCGCGGAGGAGGAGTCGGGCCGTGGCTGGGTTCGGGTTGGGCGTGCTCCTCGTCCTTGGCTTCGTGGCCTTCGCGCTGCCACGCCTGTCGCAATCCCCTGGAGGCACGGCGGCGCCGCCTGTTCCTCCGCCCTCTTCCGAGAAAGGAAATCCCGCTGTGACGAGCCGTCCTCCGAGTCTTCCCGATACAAACTCCCTGGCGGCGGTGCCGCCCTCCGCCGATGCCGGTGCTTCCCTGGACGCGGGGATGCTGGCCTCCGCGCGGGTGACGGAAACTCCCGACAGTGGAGCTCCCGCGCCGTCAGCGCCAAAGCGGCCCGCCATGAGTCGCGCCGCGAAGGCGGCGGCTGCGGCCTGCATGGGGCTCGGGGCTGCCTGCGCGAGCGGTCCCCAGGTGCGTACTGCATCTCCAGAGAAGCCGTGCGCGCCGGAGGTCATCGAGGGGATGGAGAAGATGGGCTTCCCGGTGGGCTACTATTTCGGAGACGACAAGCAAGTCTGGTTCACCGACGGGGAACCGGACAAAACCGTGGATGCTCCCGTTCCGCCAGACGGTCCCTTCACCATGACCGTGCATGATAATATTGACGGAACCGGCGGGAAGTTCACCATCCCGGATGGGAGCCGTATGCACGGACAGCTCTTTCGCGGGAAGGACCGTGTCTATGGGTGGATAACAGATGTAGAAACGCCGGACGGCAAGCACTACGCCGTGTGCGCCAACCTCGTGACCGACAGGTCTCGATGGGAGCTGGGACATCTCTATTCGCGCCGGAGTACACCCGAGAAGCCGATGGTGTCCCCGTTCGTGAACCTGGCGACGTCGACGTACCTCGGAAGGCTCACCAAGTACCCGTAGCGAGAGCCGCGAGCCCGATGGGATATGGGCGCTGCCACCAGGAGGTCTTCCGGCCTTGTTCGCTTCGTATTCCTTCATCGTGCTCGCGTGGGGGCTGTTGCTGGCACCTGTCGCGGATGCCGCCGACCTCGGAGCCGCGGAGATGCCCGCCGACGTCCGCCGCATCGACCTCAAGGAAACGGGGGCGTCGCTTCCTGAAATCCATATCGGCCCGGGACTGTCCACCACGGTGCTCTTCGATTCACCGATCCGTCCCGATGAGGTGGTGCTCGAAGGACGCGAGCGCTTCCAGCGGCTGGGCATGTCGGAGGACCACCTGGTGCTCGTTCCTTCGAGCACCTTCCGACGCGGTGAGCACCTGCGGCTGGAAGTTCGATTCCGGGACGGTGCGGCTCCGGAGCGAGCCGCATTCAGACTGGTGGTGGATGCCGCCCGGGTCGAGCGGCAGGTCGAGCTCTACCGACAGCCCCGCACTGCGGAGTCCTATCGTCAGGAAGTCGAGGAACTGAAGAGTGGAATGGCGCGGCTTCGTCAGGAGGTCGGGAGGCTTCAGCCGTCGAACGCTCCGTCTGTCGGCGACGATTCCCTGCTCGCGACCATCACCCTGATGCCGCGCATCGAGCAAAAGTCGCTGACCTACGGACGGGAGGAGAGCTCTGTTCCGATTGCCGTCGACGAGGCGCGTCTTGTCCGACTGTTGAAACGCTGGACGGCCCTACGCGTGACGCTGCGGTGGCATGGAGGGGATGGGGGATGGACGGCGGCTACGGCGTCGCTCCGGGATGCTCAGGGGCAGGCAGTGAAGGTGCTGCGTCCGTGGCAGGAGGGCCCCGCGAATCGTCGGACGGATCAGGATGTCGTGATTGCAATCGAGGACGCGGCTGCATTTCAAGCGGGGCGTTACACCCTGAAGCTGTGGGACGAGGGCGGCGGTACGTCTGTAACGCTCGAAGGGCTCCTGGTGCCTTGAGTGCGGTGCTCAATCCAGGAAGCGGCGCTCCCAGCGGCGCTTGTCTTCCGGTGTGAAGTCCGGATCGAAGCGGGTTCCTGCGTCGTGGTAGAGCCACGGCTCCAGCACGCGCGAAAGTTCCCGGTAGGCGGGCAGGTTTTCTCCTGCTTCCACATCACCCGTCTCGGGCCATTGATCAAGTGTGACGACGGCGCGGTCTCCCGGAAGTTGCTGCACGGTGGTAGCGGGAGCTGTCAGACGCGCACGTAGACCGTCGGCGCCGCCCAGTTCGCCCAACACGGGCTGCCCAAGGAACGTCAGCCAGTAGGCGCCAGGGATTCGCGTGCCGATGTCCCAGGAAGCCGGGTGCTCGAGCATGTCGACGCCTGGGTAGCGGAAGCACAACTTGCTGAGCTGACGAACGACGTCCACAGGTTGCTCGGACCTGTTGAAGACGAGGCTGGCGTACCCAGAGTTGAAGGGCAGGTGAGCCGCCAGTTGCAACGCGAGCTCACGTGCGTTCCCTGGCCCCGACTTCTCCAGGAATGTCGAGGGCAGCCAGAAGCTGGCCACACAGGCACGCCTGGGATCGTCAAACAGGCCCGGGTCTTCGAGCGACACCCCCTCGTACTCGAATCGAAAATCAACGTTGCGCGTGGGCTGGTCCACCAAGGTCGCGAAGGCGTGCGTGCTGGTGTCGAGCAGTGCCTGCCGTGTCCGCTCCCAGGCCGAGTCGTCCAGACGCCGCCAATCGCCCTCCGCATCCGGATACCAGGCAAGGGTGTCTGGCCCCACTGTCTGTCTGTATGTGTCCAGTGCGCGCATCACGCAGGGGGCAAGGCCTGCGTGGGAGCGGTGCATGAAGAATCGAATGATGAGCCCAATCCCGCTGAACTGAGCGCCGTCCACGGTGGAGATACGGACTCCAGGAAACCGTTCGCTCATTTGAAGACCCCTTTGGGGGTGACACGAGCCGGAGTTGCATCCAGAACCTTCAAGTAGGCTTCCCGCTGGTTCCTGACCCTGAGCGCATTCCCAGGCGGATAGGTTCGCCAGTCGCCTTCATTGGTCTCGGGACAGGGGAACTTGAAGTCGTAGACGAGCTGGGCCTGAAGTGGGTTGCCCGTGTGGATGACGACGTCGGGTACCACGGAGCCGGCCAGTTCCCTTCCTCCGTTGCGAAGCATCGCCAATTCTGTTTCGGGGCTGATCATCTCCAGTTGTCGCGTCTCGGGATTGATGCGGTAGCGCTGCTCCAGGATGAAGCGTCCGGGGTGCGCTCGGCCCAGCCTCTGCTCCGTACACTGGGCGGCGAGCTTGTGCTTCGCACCTCCCAACCTCATGGCCCGGGTCACGGGATTCTCGCGCGTGCCGCCCACCTGTTGTTCGCATTCCTCTGCTGTCGGAGGCCGCCCTCCAAACTCCTTCCGGTTCACCTCCGCATCCGCCAGTTTCGCGCACTCCACCAGCATGTCCTCGACGGTTTTCCGGACCAGTTCATCGGCGGCTTCCCACGCCTTGCCCGCGGTTGCCACCTGGGCGGCCCGCACCGCCAGCGAAGCGCCGGGCTCCTTTCCGGCCAGCGCGGCGCAATAGGCCGGGTCGCGCTGGCACGTCGCGCTCACCGAGTCCACTGCCTGCGCATAGCTCCCCGTCCCTCGCCGGGAAGGGCTCCCGGCCCACACCCCACGGTGAACATCAGGACTCCCATGGCAACCACAACAGCCGGACTCCGTCTCATCGGGCCTCCCTCCCACGCCTACGTCCTGACGCTACCCGAGCCGCCGAACCCGCCCGCCATTACATTCCCCGCACACGCCCCAGCGCGGGCGCGAGGAGGCAGGCAAGCCATGGCCCGGATGTGCCAGGACGACGTGGGCCGCTGTGACTTCATCGACGTGCTCGAAGAGGCTGTCCTCCGTCGCCGCCCCGTGGCCGTGGAGCTCCGCGCCGGGGAGTCCTTCGCGGACGTCGTCACCGACGTCGTCACCGAGCAGGGGGACGACTTCGCCGTCTTCCGCTCGCATGCCCGGGTTCCCGTCGGGGACATCCTCTCCGTCACCCGCGAGCCCTCTTGAGCCTCGCGCGCCGCCGTGTAGGGTGCCGCCCAGGACGATGACCTCCCTTCCTCCGGCAGACTCCCTTCGCTGCATCAACGCCGACTCGCGCGAGCCGCAGGGCTACCGCGCCGCCCTCGGCGATACCCGCGCGGCCCTGCTCCACACGGACCCGCCCTACTGCCTCCTGACGCGGCGCCGGAAGGGCGGGGACCTGCGCGACACCCGGGCCCACAAGAAGATCGACCAGAACCCCATTGTCCGCTTCGAGACGGTGCGCGACTACCGCACCTTCTCCGAAGCCTGGCTGTCCCGCGCCGTCGCGCACCTCACGCCGGACGCGCCGCTCATCATCTGGACCAACCTGCTCGGCAAGGAGCCCATCCTCACCGCCGCCCGCGGCCTGGGCTACCCGCACCTGCGCGGTGAGTACGTCTGGGGCAAGCGCACCACCGACAAGAACGCCAACGAGCAGACCCTGCGCGTCTACGAGGTCGCCCTCGTCATCGCCCGCACGCCCGCGCCGCCGCTCGCGCCCGGAGACCTGCCCACCGTCTGGGCCGTCGTCGGCGGCTACGACGACGAAGGCGAGGCCGCGCGCTGGGGCGGCCACCCGCACCACAAGCCCTTCTCCGTCCTCGAGCCCCTGGTCCGTACCTACAGTCGCCCCGGGGACACGGTGCTGGACCCGTTCGCCGGCAGCGGCTCCATGCCCGCTGCGGCGCTGCGGCTCGGCCGCCGGCCCGCGTGCCTCGAAGTCGAACCCGAGTGGGCCGAGCGCGTCACCCGCCGTCTCCGGGAGACAGCGGCGGAAGCGGCTCAGCGCGTCAGCACGCCGTAGCAGCCCGGCTGGCCAGCGCGCCGTAGCGCCCTATCGCGCCAGCGCCCGATAGAGCCGCGTCTCCGCCCACGTGGGAATCTCCGTGGGCCGGTGCCCCCACCAGTTCATCACCAGCGTGCGACGCTGCCGCGAGCGCCCCGGCAGCTTCCCATCCGGAATTTGATTCTCCGCGTCCAGCACGCCGTGCGTCAGCGTCCCGTCGAAGCGAACCAGCCGGTTGGGACGCGGCGCCACCAAATCCGCGGTGTCCAGCCGCGCCGGGGCCAGCGAGGGGTTCTCCGGCTCGGGCATCTCTCGCGTCACCACCAGCGCCCCCCCGCGCACGCGGTTGAGGAACAGCACCGAGGAGATGCGCGGGTGCACCAGTTCCCCCGTGCGCAACGCCAACTTCTCGTCCCGGTCCTGGTGGAAGTCCACGCGCACGTCCGTGGGGTACATGCGCGACAGCCACCACTCCACCCCCGCGATGCGCCGCCGCCCCGTCACCTCCGGGCGCAGCGCGAGGATGACCTCCTCCACCACGTTGGCGGGAGGGCCGAAGTCGTACCAGAAGGTCGTCTGGTACGTCTGACGCAGGCGCTCCGTCCCCAGGGCTCCCACGCACCGCAGCAGGCGGCGGAAGAGGGGAGCGGACACGGCGCCTTCGGTGAGCTGGACGAGGGTTTCCACGGGTCCACCGAGCATTGTCCTACCGCGAGGGTGGGCGCCACCTTCCTTTGCCGCTAGGCTGCGCGGCCCATTCCCCTCCGGCCAGGAGGGCGCGGAGACACCGGATGAAGGCGCACCAGAAGATGCTCATCGGCATTGTCGCTGGCGCGGTGACGGGCCTCACCGTCAACGCCATCGCCACCGCCATCGCCCGGAAGGCGGCCGGCATCGCCGAGGGGCCGGTCCCCGCCGACGTCATCGCCCAGCACGCGCCCTGGCTGACGTGGAGCGTGGACAACGTGGCCTCGCCCCTGGGGCAGATATTCATCCGCCTGCTCCTCATGCTCGTGGTGCCCATGCTCTTCTCCGCCCTCGTCGTGGGCGTGGCGGAGCTGGACTTGAAGCAGGTGGGCCGCCTGGGCCTGCGGACGCTGGGCTACACCGTCGTCTTCTCCGCCATCTCCGTGCTCATCGGCCTCCTGCTCGTCAATGCCATCCAGCCGGGCACGGGCCTGAGCGAGGAGGCGCGCGCCCTGGCCCGGGGCGCCGCCACGGTGAAGGCCGCGCCTCCGCCGGAGGCCACGTCGTTCGGCGCCGTGCTCGTCTCCATGGTGCCCACCAACCCCCTCAAGGCCGCCGCCGACGGGGACTTCATCGGCCTCATCGTCTTCTCGCTCATCTTCGGCATGGGCCTGGCGCTCACCCCGGGCGAGCCCGCCAGACGGCTGCGCGAAATCATCCAGGGCCTCTACGACGTGATGATGAAGCTCATCGACGGCGTGCTGCGGCTGGCGCCCTTCGGCGTGGCCGCGCTGCTGTACGCGATGACGGCCCGGCTGGGGCTGGGCATCCTCGCGCAGCTCGCCGCGTACGTGGCCACGGTGCTGCTGGCGCTGGGCATCCACATGTTCATCGTCTACTCGCTGTCCGTGCGCTTCCTGGGCGGGCGCAACCCCATCACGTTCTTCCGCGACGTCCGGCTGGTGATGGCGACCGCCTTCTCCACGGCCTCCTCCAGCGCCACGCTGCCCACCGCGCTCAAGGTGGCCGAGGAGAACCTCAAGCTGCCGCGCACCGTGGCCCGCTTCGTGCTCACCGCGGGCTCGGCCATGAACCAGAACGGCACCGCGCTCTTCGAGGGCGTCACCGTGCTCTTCCTCGCCCAGGTCTACGGCGTGCAGCTCAGCCTGCCGGACCAGGGGCTCATCATGTTCATCTGCATTCTGGCGGGCATCGGCACCGCGGGGGTGCCGGCGGGCTCCATCCCCGTCATCGCGATGATTCTGGGCATGTTCAAGATTCCGGTGGAGGGGCTGGGCCTCATCCTCGGCGTGGACCGCTTCCTGGACATGTGCCGCACCACCCTCAACGTCACCGGGGACCTCGCGGCCGCGGTGTACGTGGCCCGGGGGGAGCCGCTCGACCGCCCGGCCGAGGAGGGGGCGGCAGACCCTTCCGCGTCCTGACACCCGGCATTTCGCAGCCCATCCTTCACCACGAGAGCAGTCATCCCGCAGCACCAAGGAGCCCGTATGAGGGTCGCCAAGGATTCCGTCGTCTCGCTGGAGTACCGGCTGCACCTGGGAGATGAGCAGGTCATCGACCAGAGCGCGCCCGGACAGCCGCTCGCCTACCTGCACGGCCACCGGCAGATTGTCCCGGGCCTGGAGGGCGCCATCGAAGGCATGTCCGCTGGCGAGAGCAAGCAGGTGGTGGTGGCCGCCGGCCAGGGCTACGGCGAGCACGACCCGGAAGGCGTGCGCACCGTGCCGCGCAACATGCTGCCGCCCGGCTTCAACCCGCAGCCCGGGCAGACGCTGATGGCGCAGACGGACCAGGGCGACATCCCCCTGCGCATCCAGGAGGTGCGCGACGACGCCGTCGTCGTGGACCTCAACCACCCGCTGGCCGGCAAGACGCTCCACTTCGACGTCACCGTGCGCGAGGTGCGCGCCGCCACCCAGGAAGAGCTCACCCACGGCCACGTCCATGGCGCGGGCGGCCATGACCACGGCTGAGACGCGCTGACGCATCGCGGCCACTCGCGGGGTGGGGGCGTCCGGGCCCCACCCTTCGGGTGGAACAAGCATTTCGCGGGGCCGGGGGCGGTGCACTATCGTCGGCGCCCCAATGAGTCCCTCCTCTCCGTCTCCGTCCCCGAGCGAGCTGCGCATCCACCCCTCCGACACACCGCCGCACGGCGACCCGGGGGCGTCCGCGGCGAAGGACCCGGAGCGCTACTGGCTCGAGCACGTCTACCAGGGCGGCAGCCGCCAGCTCACCGTGCGCGCCGTCATCGCGGGCATGCTCATCGGCGCGGTGATGTGCCTGTCCAACCTGTACGTCATCCTCAAGACGGGCTGGAGCCTGGGCGTCACGATTACCGCCTGCATCCTCGCCTTCGCGGTGTTCGGCACGCTGCGCTCGCTGCGGCTGTTGAAGAAGGAGTTCACCGACCTGGAGAACAACGCCATGGGCTCGGTGGCCTCGGCCGCCGGCTACATGACGGGCGGCGGCAACATGGCGGCGGTGCCCGCGCTGCTGATGCTCACCGGCGCGCTGCCGTCAGCCGGCTGGCTGATGGTGTGGTTCGCCGTCATCTCCGCGCTGGGCGTCTTCGCGGCCATCCCCATCAAGCGCCAGCTCATCAACATCGAGGCGCTGCCGTTCCCCACTGGCACGGCCACCGCGGAGACCATCCGCGCGCTGCACGGCCATGGCGAGGTGGCCCGCCGCAAGTCGCGGCTCCTGGGCCTGTCGGGGCTGGTGGGCGCGGCGCTCGTCTTCATCCGGGACGCGCGCTTCACGTGGCTGACGAACATCCCGGAGAAGATGAGCCTGCCCTTCACCATGCTGGGGAAGAAGGCGTCGGCCTGGTCGCTGTCGTTCGACTTCAGCCTGCTGCTGGTGGGCGCGGGCGCGCTGGTGAGCTTCAAGACGGGCTGGTCCATGCTGCTGGGCGCGGTGCTCACCTACGGCTTCCTGGCGCCGGCCATGGTGAGCCAGGGCGCCATCCCCGAGGTGACGTACAAGGCCATCAACAGCTGGATGGTGTGGACGGGCTCGGCGGTGCTGGTGTCCTCGGGCCTGCTGTCCTTCGCCTTCCAGTGGCGCAGCGTGGCGCGCTCCTTCAAGGCGCTGTCCGGACTGTTCGGCGGCAAGAGCGCGCAGGACGAGCAGGACCCGCTGGCCGGCATCGAGTGCCCGCCGGCCTGGTTCCCCCTGGGCTTCGCGGTGCTGGGTCCCATCGCCGTCTTCCTGATGGCGTACCTCTTCCAGATTCCGTGGTGGGCCGGCGTGCTGGCCATGCCGCTGGCCGTCGTCATGGGCGTCATCGCCAGCCGCGTGACGGGTGAGACGGACACCACGCCCACCAAGGCGCTGGGCCCCGTCACCCAGCTCATCTTCGGCGGCCTGGCGCCGGGCAACATCCCCGCCAACGTGATGAGCGCCAACGCCACGGGCGGCGTGGGGTTGCACTCGGCGGACCTGCTGACCGACTTGAAGTCCGGGTGGCTCCTGGGTGCCAACCCGCGCCAGCAGTTCGTGGCGCAGCTGTTCGGCGTGGTGGCGGGCGCGGCGGTGGTGGTGCCGGTGTTCCGCATCCTCGTGCCCAGCGCGGACGTGCTCGGCACGGAGGAATTCCCTGCGCCCGCGTCCATGGTGTGGGCCGGCGTGTCGAAGCTGCTGGCCTCGGGCGTGGCCGCGCTGCCCCAGACGGCCCGCATGGGCGCGCTGTGCGGCGCGACGCTGGGCATCCTCCTGGTGCTGCTGGAGAAGTTCGCCCCGGCGAAGGCGAAGGCCTACGTGCCGTCCGCCGCGGGCTTCGGCCTGGCCATCGTCATCCCCGGCTCCAGCTCCATCGCCTTCTTCCTCGGCTCGGCCCTGGCGGAGGGCCTGCGCCGCGCGAAGCCGAAGCTGGCCGAGGACATGGTGCTGCCGGTGTCCTCGGGCTTCATCGCCGGAGAGAGCCTGCTGGGCATCGGCCTCGCGATGGCCAAGGCCTTCGGGGTGATGCCGAAGTAGCCTCAGTCCACCTTGGACGTGGAGAAGGACACGCCCCCGATGAAGCGGAAGGTGGGCGTGTCCAGGCCGGCGCCGACGCCCGGCCCGCCCATGACGTAGAGGTCCATGAAGGACAGGGCGTGCTTGCGGATGGCCAGCAGCAGCTCGGCGCCCACGCGGCCGCCCTGCAGCGGCACGCCCAGCAGCACGCTCACCTCGCCGCGCGTGGACTCGCCGGCGCGGGACGTCACGGTGCCCGCCAGCCGCAGCTCGCTGCCGACGATGTCCTTGGCCTCGCCCGACAGCGCGCCCAGCTCCCGCTTCTCGCGCAGCAGCACGCCGGCCTCGCCGCCCACCTGCCAGCCCTCGGCGAGGAAGCCCAGCTGGAGCTTCGGGTGGACCGCGTAGTCGTCGCGCGCCAGCAACTCCACGCTGCCCACCGGCACCGCGGCGCTGACGTCCGCCGCCACCTGGAGGCCGAAGTCCTGGCGCAGCAGCGCCGCGCGCGCGCCCACCCACGGTGTCCCCATGCCCTGGCCCGAGGGCGGTGACACGCCCATGTGGGGCTCGCCGCCCTGCTGGACGATGTAGGGCACCTCCGCCGCCACCTGGAGCCACGACAGCACGCCGAAGGCGGCCGTCACGTCCATGGTGAAGCGGTTCTCCACCAGCCCCGTGCCGCCACCCGGCTCCCAGCGCGTCTGGAAGTGGAAGGGCAGATTCTCATAGTGGCCCTGCACCGCCACTCGCAGCATGCCCTGCGGGAGCGTGCGGCCGGTGCCCACCACCAGTGAACCCAGCGCCGCCGGGTCCAGCTCCAGCCGCTGGAGGTTGAAGTGGGGAAGCCGCGCGTCCTGCGCCCGCGCGGAGGCGGGGCCGAGGAGCAGCGCGAGGGACGACACAGCAGAGAGCAGGGCGAGCGAAGGCCGGGAAGGCACGACGACTCCTTCGATGAATGTCAGCGCGAAAGACGGCCCCGAAACCTGGGAGCAGTCGCATGCTTGGAATGGGAGCGCAAGGGCAGCTCCGGTTGCCCCACACGGGGCAAGTATTCCGCGGCGAAGGGGAGGTCCCCTTGACGACGGCTCCATCCGGATTCTCCCTGGCTTGCGGTGAAGTCACCTTCTCTGGACGTGCCCGCACGGAGCCGGTGCGAGTCGTTCTCCTCCTCGCAGGCGGAGAGTCGGCGAGTCGAAAAATGATGCACGGAATCCGCGTGGAGGGCGGGGGGCAATGGCGGCGCGGGCGGGGCGTACGGCAGACACCGCAAGGGGTGTCCCCGTGTCCGTCCTGGTTGATGACCTCCGCTTCTCGCTCCGGTTGTTGCTCAAGAACCGGAGCTTCACGCTCGTCTCCGTGTTGACGCTCGCCCTGGCCATCGGGGCGAACACGGCCATCTTCAGTGTGGTGCACGGGGTGTTGCTGCGCCCGCTGCCGTACCCGGAGCCGGAGCAGCTGGTGCAGCTCGTCCGCCAGGAGTCGGATGGCGAGAGCTCTTCGCAGAGCATCGCGCACTACGCGTGGCTGTCGGGCGCGTCCCCCGTCTTCTCCCACGTCACGGCCTACGAGGTGCTCCCCAGCGGCTTCAACCTGGTGGGGGACGGGATGCCGGAGCGGCTGTCCGGCATGCGCGTGACGGGGTCTTTCTTCGACACGTTCGGCGTGCGGCCGGAGCTGGGGCGTGGCTTCCTGCCGGAGGAGGACGTGCCGGGCGGCGGCCACGCGGTGGTCATCAGCCACGGGCTCTGGCTGCGGCGCTTCGGCGGGGCCGCCGATGTCATCGGCCAGTCCCTCAACCTGAATGACCAGCCCTACACGGTGGTGGGCGTCGCGCCCGCGGGCTTCCAGTATCCGAATGGCGTGCAGCTGTGGACGCCGCTGCAGCTGGACCTCACCAACGAGGAGAACGCCAACTTCCTCTTCATGACGGGACGGCTGAAGGCGGGCGTGTCCCCCGAGGCGGTGGACGCGACGCTGGCCACGCTCAGCAAGCGCATGCGCACGGAGAAGCCCATCCTCATCGACGAGGGCGAGCTGTTCCACGCGCAGGACCTGCGCGTGTTCCTCGCCGGTGATTTGCGGCTGGCGCTCTGGGTGCTGCTGGGGGCGGTAGCCCTGGTGCTGCTCATCGCGTGCGTCAACCTGGCCAACCTCCAGCTCGCGCGGGCGGCGGCCCGGCAGCGGGAGCTGGTGGTGCGCGCCGCCCTGGGCGCGGCGCCGGGGCGGCTGGTGCGCCAGCTCCTCACGGAGAGCCTGCTGCTGTCGCTCGCGGGCGGCGGGCTGGGGCTGCTGCTGGCGACCGCGGCGCTGCCGGCGCTGCTGGCGCTGGCCCCCCAGGGAGCGCCGGTTCTGGGGGGCGGCGGGCTGGGAGGCGCGCCGGTGGAGGTCAACGGCGTGGTGCTGCTCTTCACCCTGGGCGCTTCCCTGGTGACGGGGCTCCTCTTCGGGCTGCTCCCCGCGTGGCAGGCCTCGAGCCCTGACTTGCAGGCGGCGCTGCGAGAGGGCGCGCAGCGGTCCACCTCCGGCCCCGGCGGCGGGCGCACGCGGCGGCTGCTGGTGGTGGGGCAGGTGGCGCTGGCGGTGGTGCTGCTGGTGGGCGCGGCGCTGCTCATCCGCGGCTTCGCGGCGCTGAGCAACACGGCCCCGGGGTTCGACCCGCACGACGTCCACGTGCTGCGCCTGTCGCTGCCGGAGGGGCGCTACGGCGAGCCGGCGGCCCTGGAGCGCTTCGCGAAGCAGGTGGTGGAGCGCGTGGCGGCGGTGCCGGGCGTGGAGGCGGCGGCCTTCGCGTCGTCGCTCCCCATGGGCCTGGGCCCCAGCATGGAGTTCGCGATTGAAGGCAGGTACGAGGGCCGCCATGACGGCCCCGGCCTGGGCGGCGGGCAGTTCCGCCCGGTGGGGCCGGCGTACTTCCGGGCCCTCGACATCCGCCTGGTGCGTGGACGGCTGCTGGCGGAGACGGACGTGGCGGGCTCGGAGCCCGTGGTGGTCATCAACGAGGCGGCGGCGCGCAAGTACTGGCCGGGCGAGGAGCCCCTTGGCCAGCGCATCCGGGTGGGCCCGTCGGTGCCCTCCATCGGCGACACGGTGCCGCGCACCGTGGTGGGCGTGGTGCGGGACGTGCGTGAGAACGGATTGGGCGAGGACACGCCGGTGATTCTCTACACCGCCCTGGGCCAGACGAGCCCGCAGATGAACCGGATGCTGGTGCGCATGCTGCCGCAGAACCTGATGGTCCGCGCCCCGGGCGGGCACGCGGCGCTGGTGTCCAGCGTGCAGCGCGAGCTGTGGGCGGTGGACGCGCAGCAGCCGGTGACGGAGACGCTGAAGCTGGAGGAGCACGTGGCGCGCTCCCTGGGCTCGGAGCGCTTCAACATGGTGCTGCTGGGGTTGATGGCGGCGCTCGCGCTGGTGCTCGCGGCCGTCGGCATCTACGGCGTGCTGTCCTACCTGGTGAGCCAGCGGACGCGGGAGATGGGCGTGCGGCTGGCGCTGGGCGCGCCGCGCGGCGAGGTGGTGCGGCTGGTGCTCCTCCAGGGCCTGGGCTCGGTGGGGCTGGGCGTGGCGCTGGGGGTGGCGGGCGCGTGGGGGCTGACGCGCGTGGTGGAGGGCATGGTGCACGGGGTGAGCGCCCTGGACCCGCTGGCCTTCTCCGCCGCGCCGCTGGTGCTGCTGGGCGTGGGGCTGGTGGCCACGTGGGTGCCCGCGCTGCGCGCCTCGCGCGTGGACCCCATCATCGCGCTGAAGTACGACTGACGACGGGGCAGGGCGGGCGCCTCTTCGTGAGGCGCCCGTGCCGGGCTATGCCCCTCCAGCCGCCAGATCCTGCAGCTCCTGCCAGCGCGCGTAGAGCCGGTCCACCTCGGCGGCGGTGGCCTCCAGTTCCTTGTTCACCTCCGCCACCTTGGAGCCGTTGCTGTACACGGCCGGGTCGGCGAGCTGCGCCTCCAGCGCCGCCTTCTTCGTCTCGGCCGCTTCGATGGTGGCCTCCATGCCGTCCAGCTCGCGCTGGTCCTTGTAGGAGAGCTTCCCCGGCTTGCGCACGGCCTTCGCGGCGGGGGCGGCGGCGGGCGGCTCCTCCTTCTTCGGCACGGGCTTCGTGGCCGCCTGCGCCTCCGACTGCTCCTTCAGCCGCCGGTACATCGCGTAGTTGCCCTCGTAGCGGGTGACGCGGCCGCCACCCTCGAAGGTGAGGATGCTGGTGGCCACCTTGTCGAGGAAGTACCGGTCGTGCGTGACGAGCAGCGTGCTGCCGCCGAAGTCCAGGAGCAGCCGCTCCAGGATGTTGAGCGTGACGATGTCCAGGTCGTTGGTGGGCTCGTCCAGCACCAGCACGTTGGCGCCCTCCAGGAACAGCCGCGCCAGCAGCAGCCGGTTGCGCTCGCCGCCCGACAGGGCCTTTACCTTCATGCGCTGCATGGGCACCGGGAAGAGCAGGTCGTCCAGGTAGTCGCGCAGCGCCACCTTCTGGTCGCCCAGGATGACCCAGTCCTCGCCCTGCGAGGCGGACTCGTACACGGTGGACTCCAGGTCCAGCTGCGCACGCTGCTGGTCGTAGTACGCGACCTTGGTGTTCTTCCCGATGACGAGCTTGCCGCCGTCCGGAGGCGTCTCTCCGAGCAGCACGCGCAGGAAGGTCGTCTTGCCCACGCCGTTGGGCCCCACCAGGCCCACGCGCTCGCCGCGCTGGAGCCGGAAGTCCACGTTGCTGAGCACCTTGCGGTCGCCGAAGGACTTCTGGAGCCCCTCCGCCTCGATGACGGTGTGGCCCAGCCGGGGCGCCGCGGCCACGCGCAGGTCCGCCACCTTGGGCCGCTGGAAGCCCTTCTCCGCCATCAGCTTCTGCGCCCGGTCGATGCGCGCCTTGCTCTTGGTGCGGCGCGCCTCCGGGCCCCGGCGCAGCCACGCCACTTCCTGCGCAATCCAGCGCTCGCGCTTGTGCTGCGCCACTTCGGCGTTCTCCTGCGCCACCAGCTTCTGCTCCAGGTAGGCCTGGTAGTTGCCGGGGTAGGACGTCACGCCCTCGCCGGGCTGGATTTCGACGATGCGGTCCACCAGCCCGTCCAGGAAGTAGCGGTCGTGCGTGACGAGCAGCAGCGCGCCGGGCAGCTTGTCCAGCTCCTCCTCCAGCCAGTCCGTCGTGTCCGCGTCCAGGTGGTTGGTGGGCTCGTCGAGCAGCAGCAAGTCCGGCCGTGTCAGCAGCGCCCGGGCAATGGACACCCGCTTGCGCAGGCCGCCGGACAGCTGCGCCACCGGCCGGTCCCAGTCCTTCACGCCCAGCCTGTCCAGCAGCGTCTTCGCGTGGTGCTCGGTGCCCCAGCCGCCCATCTGCTCAATCCGGTCGCTGAGCGCGGAGAACTGCTCCAGCAGCTTCTCGTGCTCCTCGGGCGGGGCGGCCTCCAGCCGCTTCGCCAGCTCGGCGTGCGCGGCCAGGGCCTCCTTCAGCGGGGCCTCGGACACGGACAGCTCCGAGGCCACCGTGGCGCCCTCGGGGAACTCCGGCTCCTGGGGCAGGTAGGTGACGCGGGCGCCGCGCCGCAGCTGCAACTCGCCCGTGTCCGGCTTCGCCGCGCCGGCGAGAATCTTCATCAGCGACGACTTGCCGGAGCCGTTGACGCCCACCAGGCCCACGCGCTCGCCCTCTTCAATGGTGAAGGTGAGGCCCTGGAAGACGGTGCGGCTTCCGAAGCTGAGCTGGACGTTGGCGGCACGAAGCAGCGTCACGGTGTGTGGACTCCTGAAAAGGCGAAAGGCGCCCCTCACTGAAGAGGAGCGCCTTCCTTACCGCCAGAGTGCGGCGGATGCGTGGACTACTTGCGGGCCGCCTGCTCCGCGGCCTGCTTCTCCTTGTACGCGGCCATCAGGGCCTCGGACTCGTTGCGCGGCACCGGGGTGTAGCGAGCGAACTCCATCGTGAACTCGCCCTTGCCCTGGGTGGCGGAGCGCAGGTCCGTGGAGTAGCCGAACATGGTGTTCAGCGGCACCTCGGCCACCGCCGTCACGTAGCCCTCGGCGGTCTCCGTGTTGAGGATGGTGCCACGGCGCTGGTTCAGCTGACCCACCACCGAGCCCTGGAAGTCCTCGGGAGCCTGGACCTCCACCTTCATCATCGGCTCGAGGATGATGGGCTTGGCGGCGGCGTAGCCCTCGCGGAAGCCCATGATGGCGGCCGTCTTGAACGCCATTTCGGACGAGTCCACCGCGTGGAAGGCGCCGTCGTTGATGACCACGCGCACACCCACCACGGGGAAGCCGATGAGGCTGCCCTTCTTCACGGCCTCGGTGAAGCCCTTGTCGCAGGCCGGGATGAACTCGCGGGGGATGGAGCCACCGACGATGTCATCCACGAACTCGTACTGCTGCACCGCGTCCGCCGGCAGCGGCTCGAGGTAGCCGCACACGCGCGCGAACTGACCGGAACCACCGGTCTGCTTCTTGTGCGTGTAGGCGAACTCGCCCTTCTGGCTGATGGTCTCACGGTACGCCACCTGCGGCTTACCGGCCTGGACCTCGCAGTTGTACTCGCGCTTCATGCGCTCGATGTAGATCTCCAGGTGCAGCTCACCCATGCCGCGGATGATGGTCTGCCCGGACTCCTCGTCGCGGTGCACGCGGAAGGTGGGGTCTTCCTTGGTGAACCGGTTGAGCGCCTTGGAGAAGTTGGCCAGCGCGCCGCGGTCCTTGGGGGACACGGCCAGCGAGATGACGGCGTCCGGCACGTGCATGGACGTCATCGTGTAGCTCACGGTGCCGTCGGTGAACGTGTCGCCGGAGGCGCACTCGATGCCGAACAGCGCGACGATGTCGCCCGCCGTGGCATCGTTGATGTCGTTCATCTGGCTGGAGTGCATGCGCACGATGCGCGGCACCTTGACCTTCTTCTGGTTCGACTGGTTGACGATGAAGTCACCCTTCGCCACCCGGCCCTGGTAGATGCGCATGTACGTCAGCTGCCCGTAGCGCCCATCCTCCAGCTTGAACGCCAGACCCACGAACGGCTTCTCCGGGTCCGACTCGAGGATGACCTTCGCCTCGTTGTTCTTCTGGTCCAGCGCCTCGTTGGTCGCCTCCTTGGGGTTCGGGAGGTAGCCACACACGGCGTTGAGCAGCAGCTGCACGCCCTTGTTCTTGTAGGCGGAGCCGCACATGACCGGCGTCATCTTCAGGGCGATGGTGGCCCGGCGGATGGCGGCGGTGATCTGCTCGTTGGTGATGGCGGAGTCGGCCAGGAACAGCTCGCCGAGCTGGTCGTCCACCTCGGCCACGCCTTCAATCATCTGCTGGCGGCGCGTCTTGGCGTCCTCGAGCATGTCCGCGGGAATCTCCTCCTCGCGCACGTTCTCGCCGTTCTCACCATCGAAGTAGAACGCCTTCATGGTGACCAGGTCGATGAGGCCCTTGAAGCGGTCCTCGGCGCCGATGGGCAGCTGGAGCTTCACCGGGTGGTGGTTCAGCTTCTCCTTCAGCTGCGCGGCCACGCGGTCATAGTTCGCGCCGGCGCGGTCCATCTTGTTGACGAACGCGATGCGCGGAACGCGGTAGCGCTTCATCTGCCGGTCCACGGTGATGGACTGGGACTGCACGCCGGACACCGAGCAGAGCACGAGGATGGCGCCGTCGAGGACGCGCAGGGAGCGCTCCACCTCGATGGTGAAGTCCACGTGTCCCGGGGTGTCGATGAGGTTGATGTTGTGCTCGCCCCACATCGCGAACGTGGCGGCGGACTGGATGGTGATGCCCTTCTCACGCTCCAGGTCCATCGAGTCCATGATCGCGCCCACGCCGTCCTTGCCGCGGACTTCGTGGATCTCATGGATCCGGCCCGTATAGAACAGGATGCGCTCGGAGAGCGTCGTCTTGCCCGAGTCGATATGGGCGGAGATACCGATGTTGCGAATCTTCTCGATGGGTACGTTGGCGGCCACGATCCGGTCCTTCTTGATTTGAAAAGTGCCTGAGGGAACAGAGCAGGCGGGGCCCTTACTTCCCACAGGACTGAGTTTCCAGCCAAATCCGCATGACGGTGGGCTTGCCTACACCCACCTCCGCCTACCAGGCGTGTATCCCACCTCTATATAGATGAGGCCCGAGTCGCTGCTGGAAGCGACCCGGGCAATGCTTTCCGAGGTCTCCTAACCATGAGCGCATCCGAAAACTTCTCCCTCGCCCAAGCCTGGCTGCACGCTTTCAATTCCCACGACGTGGACGCCCTGGTGGCGCTCTACGCGGAGGACTGCACCCACACCTCCCCGAAGATTCGGGTGCTCCACCCGGAGACGGGCGGTCGCCTGCTGGGCCGCCCGGCGCTGGCGAAGTGGTGGCGCGAGGCCATCGCCCGGCTGCCGGGCATCCGCTACGAGGAGACGGCCCTCACCGCGGATCAGGACCGGGTCTTCATGGAGTACCTGCGCCATGCCCCGGGGGAGGCCCCCATGCCGGTGGCCGAGGTGCTGGACGTGCGCGGGGGGCGGATTGTCGCCTCGCGCGTCTACCACGGCTGAGAGAACGGACGGGCGGGTGGGGTTGGGCTAGGGTGACGTGACGACGAGGAGGACGGCCGTGGCGAAGAATCCCAGCTCCACCAGCTCTCCCACCAGCACCTTCGATAGGGACTTCGGCTACCTGTTGCCCTTCATGGACAAGGTGGCTTCTGCCGCCGCCGAGCTCCAGGACGCCGCGGCCCGCGAGGAGCTCACGCGGCTGATGGCCGAGGAGAAGGTCCGCTGGCAGCGCATCAAGGAGCTGCTCGGCGGCGCCGGGGGACGCGCGGCGGCGCCGACGTCCACCCAGGCCTCGGGCCGCACGGGGGCGCCGTCCCTGGCGCGCGCCTCGGCGGACGGCGTGCACCGCGTGGCGCCCACGTCCGCGGGCCTCACGGTGGGCAGCCTCAAGGGCACGCGCTGAAGCGTCAGCCGCCGACGCGCTTCAGGTAGTCCAGCGCGTCGAAGGTGGCCGTCTTGTAGGCCTCCGACAGCGTGGGGTAGTTGAAGCACGTCTCCACGAAGAGGCGCGCGCTGGAGCCGGTGAGCAGGGCCGTGAGGCCGATGTGCACCAGCTCCGAGGCCTGCTCGCCCAGCACGTGCACGCCCAGCAGCTTGAGGCTCTCGCGGTGGAAGAGCAGCTTCAGGAGGCCGTGCATCTCTCCGATGATTTGACCGCGCGGGTTGCTGGCGAAGGTGGCGCGGCCGACGACGTAGGGGATGCCCTTCTCGCGCAGGCACTCCTCCGTCTCCCCGGCCATGGAGACCTCGGGGATGGTGTAGATGCCGTACGGGAGTATCGGCGCCAGGGTGCGCGCGCCGGTCAGGTCGAAGGCGTGCTCCACGGCGATGCGCGCCTGGTCCATGGAGGTGGACGCCAGCGCGGGAAAGCCGATGACGTCGCCCACCGCGTAGAGGTGCGGGACGGCCGTCTGGAAGTCCGGGCCCACCTCCACCTGGCCGCGCTTGCTCAGCTTCACGCCCAGCGCCTCCAGTCCCAGGCCCGCCGTGTTGGCGGTGCGGCCGGAGGCCACCAGCACCTGGTCCGTGTCCACCACCTCTCCGGTGGAGAGCGTCAGGCGGATGGGCTGCTCCGGGTCCACGGGCACCTCCACCGTGCTCACGCTCTGCCCGAAGCACAGGTGGATGCCGAGCGCCCTCAGGCGCTGGCCGAGCAGCGCGGAGATTTCTGCGTCGAGGAAGGGCAGCACCTCGTGCTTCAGGTCCACCAGCGTCACGGGGATGCCGAGCGCGGCGAACATGCACGCGTACTCGCAGCCGATGACGCCCGCTCCCACCACCACCAGCGAGCGCGGCAGCCGGCCGATGTCGAGGATTTCATCCGAGTCGTGCACCCGCGCGTCGCCGAAGGGGTACTGCGGCGGCCGGTACGGGGACGAGCCGGTGGCCACGAGGATGAAGTCGCCGGTGAGCCGGCGCTCCGCTCCGTCCTGGCTCCGCACCAGCACGGTGTGCGGGTCCGCGAGCGAGCCGGTGCCCCGCACCACCTGCACGCCGTGGCGCGTGAGGTTCTGGAGGATGCGCTCGCGCTCCATGCCCTTCACGCGGCGCTCGCGGTAGAGGAAGTCGGAGACGGTGGCCTCGTGGCGCAGCGTGGTCTCCACGCTGTAGAGGCCGCGGGCCTTGAGGCCGGAGAGGTGGAGCGCCGTCTCGCGCAGCGTCTTGGAGGGGAGGGTGCCGGTGTTGGCCGCCGTGCCACCCAGCACCGGCTCGCGCTCCACCACCACCACGCGCTTGCCCGCGAGCGCGGCCTGCACCGCGCCCCACTCTCCGGCCGGTCCGGAGCCGATGACTACCAGGTCGAAGTCCGCCATGGGCGGCGACCCTAAACGAGCCCGGGAGGGCTTTGAAGTCACGGCGTGAGGTATTGCTCGAAGAAGAGCGCCGTCTGTCGCATGGCCGCGCGAGAGGGCTCCACGTCGTCCACCAGGTCGAAGGCGTGGTGGGCCTCCGGCAAATCCACCAGGGTGAGGGGCGCGCCCCGGCCCTTCGCGTCCTGGACGAAGGCGTCCAGCGCGGCGTTGAGCTCCGGCGCGTCCCGGCCGGCGCGCAGCACCAGCAGCGGCGGCAGCTTCTTCGCGTCCACGGTCCCCAGCGCCTCGCGGGCGCCCTTGCCCTTCGGCAGGCCCGGCCCGTCGAGCATGGGGTACCAGGCCGCCACGCACTTGAGCCCCGCGGGCGGCTGCTTCTTCAGCGCGGGCGTCACACCCCACAGGCCGCCGCCGGACATGACCAGCAGGCACATCCGGCTCGTGTCCAGGCGGTTCGCCCTGGACTCCTTGCGGAGGAAGGCGAGCGTGGCCTCCACGCGCTGTTGCAGGGCCGGCACGTCCGTCAGCCACTGCTCCCGGGCGGGGCCGGTAGCGGGCGAGCCCAGCTCGGGCACCGCCACCGCGTAGCCCATCGCCGCGAGCCAGCGCGCCTGGCCGGAGAAGGCGGGCAGCTCCCGGACGTAGGGCGCGAGGGCCGGGTGCAGCAGGCCGTGGACGAGCACCACCACCGGCACGGGCTCGCGGGAGGCGACGTCGGGGATGTAGAGGTCCAGCTTGTACTCGCGTCCTCCCGCGCGCGTGTACGTGAGGCCGCGGCGCGCCTGCACCTCCTCCATGCCGGGCATGGAGAGGACGGGCCGCAGCTTCGTCCACTCGGGAAGGGGCGCGCCCTTCAGCTCCGGGGCGGCGGGGTTGGCGATGACGGGCATGCCGTAGCCGGGGACTTCACCGAAGCCCAGGTGCGCGCGCAGCCACTGGGCGCGGTCTCTTCGCGAGGCCTCGCTCAGCTCGTGGCCGCCCTCGTAGAACTTGAAGAGCTTGGGCTCGCCGGCCGCGTCGATGTAGGCGCGGGCCTCGGCGTAGGTCACCCACTCGTCGGAGCGGCCATACTGGAAGAAGAAGGCCGCGGGCGCGGCGTTGCGCACGCCCACCGCGCCGTCGATGGACTCCATGTTGCGCACCAGCGTCTCGAAGCGCTCCTGGGTGACGCTGTCGTGGAGCTTCTTCTCGTTGGGCCCCTCCATCTGCCGGACGGCCTCGGAGAAGTTGCCGAGGCCCGTCATCAGCACGAAGGCGCGCAGGCGCGGCTCGGCGCCCGCGAGCGCGCCGCCCACCGTGGCGCCGAGGCTGTGGCCCACGTAGGCCAGGCGCTGCCCGTCCACCTCCGGGCGCGAGGCGAGCAGGTCCACGCCGCGCCGCAGGTCCACCTGTATCTGCACGAAGGTGTCGTAGATGGTGGGGCCGGAGACGGCGCGGCGCCACGGCTCCGGGCGCACGTGGGGCGCGTCCACCAGCAGGGACACCACGCCCGAGCGCGCGAGGGAGAGCGCCTCGTCGAGGAACTCCGTCTTGGTGCTCTGGCCCCAGTGCTGGAAGAGGACGGCGGGGAAGGGGCCCTTGCCCGGAGGCATGACGAGGTACGCGGGCACCGGGCCGCCCTTGGGGCTGGCGTAGGTGAGCTCCGTCACGGTGACGTCGCCGCGCTGCTGCGTGCGCACCGTCTTCACGTCCAGCGGGGCCTTGGCGTCATAGGCCGTCACCCGGCGCAATTCGGTGAGCTTCGGGTCCGTGGGGGCCGCGGGCGCGGGGGGCTCCGCAGCGAGGGCGGGCAGGGCGACGACGAGCGCGAGCAGCAGGGGGCGAAGCCGGGTCATGGGGAACGCCTCGGTGGGGGCGCGCCGTCAGGGCGGCCCGGCCTTCAACTCAGTGCGATTCCGCCCATTCCGCAAGCTTCGTACGACTCAGGGCTCCGCCGCGCCGCGTCCCTCGTACTTCAGCCCCTCGTGGACCTCCTCGTCCGTGAGGAGGCGGAAGGTGCCCTCGGGGAGGTTGTCCAGGACGATGTCGCCCACGGCCTCGCGGTGGAGCGCGCGCACGGGCAGGCCCACGGCGCCGAGCATCCGCTTCACCTGGTGGTTGCGGCCCTCGGTGATGGTGACCTCCACGGTGTGCTCGTCGCGGACCACCACCTTCGCGGGCCGCGCGGGCCCGTCGTCGAGCGTCATCCCCTTGCGCAGGGGCTCCACCTTCTCGTCGCTCGCGGTGCTGAACACCGTGGCCACGTAGCGCTTGGGCAGGCGCGTGTCCGGAGACGTCGCGTGGGCCACCAGCTTGTCGTCGTTGGTGAAGAGCAAGAGGCCGGTGGACTCCACGTCCAGCCGGCCCACCGCGTGCCACGTGTAGCCGGCCAGCTCTGGCGGGAGCTGGGGCAGCAGCACCTCGAACACGGTGCCGGTGCGGTGCTGGCGCGCGGTGGAGGACAACACGCCCGCGGGCTTGTGGAAGGCGAGCACGCGCGTGGCCGGTGCGCCCAGCTGCACCACCAGGCCGTCCACCTTCACCACGGAGCCCGGAGGCACGGGGGTGAGCGCCATCTTCGCCACGCGGCCGTTGATGCTGACGCGGCCGGCGGCGATGGCGTGCTCCGCCTCTTCCTGGGGAAACACGCCGGCCCGGGAGAGCGCGCGCGAAAGCCAGTCCGGCTTCTCCTTGCCCTCCCAGCGCTTGTGCGTCGGTATCTTCGGCTTGTCGGGCTTGCGGGGCATGGGCGCGGCACTGTACCTGCCCGGGCCGGGCGGCACAGCGCTACTTGCGCGCCGGCCGGTCCGGGTCCTCACCCTCGGCGGAGCCGGGCGTCTTCCCGGGCTCTTCCTGGGGCATCCGGCGCTCCTCGTCGAGCCCGCCACCCTCCGCCGTCCTCGGCGTGCGCTTCGGCTCGTCCTCGGACGGGGCCTGGCGACGGTTGCCGCGGCCGGGCTCCTCGCCGCCCACCTCCATCGACTCGTAGGGCATGTGGTCCATGCGGATGTTCCCTTCGTGAGAGTGTGTCGCCATTGCCTGGCGACCCGGGGAAGGTAGTGACGCTTCCGACTCGTGGCGCCTTGGGCCTTGCGGCCGGACGCCTGCTCGCTCACCCTCCAGGCCCCTCGCTGCGGAGGTCTCATGTCGCGTCTTGCCGCCTGCCTCGTCCTGCTCGCGCTGCCTGCCCTGGCCGCGGAGCCGGCCGCGGTTCCCCGCCGTCCCGTGCACACGTACTCCATCGTCGCCCGAGACGCGGCGACGGGAGAGCTGGGTGTCGCCGTGCAGTCCCACTGGTTCTCCGTGGGCTCCACCGTCCCCTGGGCCGAGGCCGGCGTGGGCGCCATCGCCACCCAGTCCTTCGTGGACCCGTCCTACGGCAAGCTGGGCCTGGAGTTGATGCGCGCGGGCCGCTCCGCCCCGGACGCGCTCAAGGGCCTGCTCGCCGCCGACAGCGCCAGCAACGTGCGGCAGGTGGGGATGATTGACGCCCAGGGACGCGTCACCGCCCACACCGGTGACAGCTGCATCGCCGCCGCCGGCCACATCGTCGGCGAGGGCTTCGCCGTCCAGGCGAACATGATGGAGAAGGACACCGTGTGGCCCGCCATGGCGAAGGCCTACCGCGAGTCGAAGGGAGACCTGGCGGAGCGCATGCTGGCCGCGCTCGAGGCCGCGCAGGCGCAGGGCGGGGACATCCGCGGCAAGCAGTCCGCCGCCCTCATCGTCGTGTCCGCGAAGCCCTCCGGCCGGCCGTGGATGGACCGCAGGTTCGACCTGCGCGTGGACGACGCCGCCGAGCCCCTCAAGGAGTTGCGCCGGCTCGTCACCCTCCAGCGCGCCTACAACTTCATGAACGAGGGTGACCTCGCGATTGAGCGCAAGGACACCGACGGCGCGCTGAAGGCGTACGCCTCGGCGGAGAAGCTCGTGCCGGACAACGCGGAGATGGTCTTCTGGCACGCCATCTCGCTGGTGGGCGTGGGCCGCGTCGACGAGGCCATTCCCCTGCTTCAGCGCACGTACAAGGCCGACCCGCGCTGGCGCGAGCTGCTCACCCGGCTGCCCAGGGCGGGGCTGCTCCCGGATGACCCGAAGCTCATCCACCGGCTGACGGGCGCGAAGCCCGCGAAGTAACACGCAGACGCAGGACGACCGGGGAGGCAGGCGGTCCGTGCCCGCCTCCGTCGCCGGCCCGGACGGCGGGGTGGTGCGCTTGTGGACATCCGCCGGAATGGAGACGTTCCCTGGAGAGGATGACCATGCGCACGACCCTGGCCCCGTTGCTCACGTCGCTCGCTCCCGTTGTGGCACTCGCCCAGGCGCCCCTGCCGGGTCCCATCGAGCGGGAAGCCTCCCGCAGCCCCACGTTCTGGTTCTGGGTGGTGCTGCTCGCGCTGGCGGTGCTCGCCTTCGCCTGGAGCGCGGTGCTCATCTCCCGCAAACGCCGTGGGCCTCCGCCAGGCACCGGCCCGGGCGCCGGTCGCGGTCCTCGCAGGACCCGCACCGTCTAGAGGAGGACTATGGCTTTCAAGTGCTACTCCGGAAGTAGGTCAACTATATTGAGGCAAGCAGGCGGGCGGACTGCCTGTCGGCTGGTACCCTGGTAGCAAGACTATTGAAGGCGATGGGGGTGTACGTGAACAAGGCAGAAACTCTTAGCGGGCTAAATTTCGGTAAGCGTGTCGCCGAGGAAGAAAGTCATGAGTTGGCGCGCTACTTCGTCGAAACCGATCAGTGGAAGCGAATTTTCGCTGGCGATGTAGACATTGTTTATGGGCCTAAGGGCTCCGGTAAGAGTGCTCTTCACGCGTTACTTATCGAGAGGTCCGAAGCACTGCGTAGTCGGGGAATTTTGCTCGTCCCAGCAGAAAACCCGCGTGGGGCGCCAGCATTCAAGGACGTCGTAAACGATCCGCCTGCGAGCGAGCGCGAGCTGACTAGGCTTTGGTATCTTTATTTTCTTTCTTTAATTGGTGAACTGCTGGGGCGGCACGCCAGCGATAATGATGCAGCTAAAGTGGTACTAAAAGCCCTTCAGTCGGCAGGGCTCCTGCGGCAGGATCGGACACTGAAAAGTCTCCTGATGTCAGTAGTGGAATATGTTCGGCAATTTAGTCGTGCAGAGTCGCTTGAGGGTGGACTCAAGCTAGATCCTGTTTCCGGACTTCCAGCTGGGGTAACAGGTAAGATCACGTTCCGCGAACCCGGCCTAGACGGTGAGAAGCAGGGGCTCGTTTCGGTTCAGAAGTTGTTTGACTTGGCAGACAATGCGCTTGGAAGTTTGGGATTTTCCGCATGGATTTTGCTGGATCGGCTTGATGTTGCCTTTGCCGATGCGAATGAGTTGGAAGAGAATGCATTGCGAGCGCTTTTTAAGGTTTATCTTGATCTTTTGAGTACAAGCAATATTAGGCTTAAGATTTTCCTGAGAACTGATATTTGGAAGAGAATAACGAATAGCGGCTTTCGTGAAGCAAGCCACATAACTAGGCACACGACAATTAAGTGGGATAGGGCTTCACTGTTGAACTTGGTAGTGCGTCGTATTCTTCAGAATGACAATCTGAAGAAGGCCTATGGTGTCGAGTCGGAGCAGGTTCTTCAGTCGTGGGCCAAGCAGGAGGAACTATTTTATAAGCTTTTCCCAGACCAAGTGGATGTTGGTCCGAACAAGCCTGGGACATTTGATTGGATTTTGGGGCGCACGAAAGACGGTCTTGGGCTTAGTGCGCCTCGTGAGGTGATTCATTTTCTCAACTCGGCACGCGATCAGCAGTTGAGAAAGTTTGAACTGGGTGAGGCTGAGCCGGAGGGTGTGTTGTTATTCTCGCGCTCCGCTATTCGAGACGCGCTGCCCGAGGTGTCACAGGTACGCTTGGAGCAGACTCTATATGCTGAGTACCCGCGGCTGCGCCCATATCTTGAGCGTCTTGCGGAGGAGAAGACGCACCACACGTTAGAGACGCTAAGTAGAGTATGGGGGGTTGAAAGCCCGGAAGCGCAGCGCATTGCCAGTGAATTGGTGGAGATTGGTTTTTTTGAGCGGAAGGGAACAAAAGACGCACCGGAATTCAGAGTTCCATTTCTATATCGAAACTCGCTGAAGATGGTTCAGGGTACTGCGGATTGATGGGTGATCGGCGGTCGATTTGGGTGAGCGGGCCGGTGTGTGTGGACGGGATTGAGCGAGTTGCGTTGTTGGTCGGGCGTTCAGACGTTTCACTTGGATGACGTCAGCTTCTTGCGCACGGTGTGGAGCGCGGCGAGCCAGAGTCGCGCCTCCTTTCGTGTCAGCCGTGAGCGACGCAGCGGCGCGAACAAGTCCCGCACCGCGGTGCGCCCCGGCTGCTCATCCACGAGGAAGCCTCCCGCGCCGAGCATCGTGTCGAGCGCGGACTCCACCTGCGCCAGCTCCGCGTCCGTGGCCGCGGCGGGAAGCGGGCCCGGGGGCGGCGCGCTGGCCTCCAGCGTCGCCACGCGTACCTCATAGGCGTAGAGCAGCACCGCCTGCGCCAGGTTGATGGAGGGCTGCTCGGGCGCGGTGGGGACGGCGGAGAGGTCGTGGCAGCGCTCCACCTCCGCGTTGGTGAGCCCGCTGCGCTCGTCTCCGAAGACGATGGCCACCGGCCCCTGCGGCGCGCGCGCGACGAGCTCCTCGCCCACGGCGCGCGGCGGCAGGCGGCGCTTTCCCTCCACCTTTCGCGAGCTGGTGCCCACCACCCACACGCAGTCGGCCACGGCGGCCTCCAGCGTGTCCTCGCGCCGCGCCGCATCCAGCACGTCCTCGGCATGGACGGCGAGCCGGCGCGCGGGCCCGAAATCCTCCACCTCCGGCGTCACCCAGACCCAGTCGGACAGGCCGCAGTTCTTCAAGGCGCGCGCGGCGGCACCAAGGTTCTCCGCGTTGCGCGGGCGCATGAGGACGAAACGGACGGGCAGCACCATGGGGCGCGCACCTTACCGCCTTCGCGATTCGGCTCCTCGCCCGTTGACCGTGAGCCCTCCGCCCCCCTATAGCCTCTGGCCATCGACGTCTTCGCGGGCGCCCGGGGCCACGGCAGCACTGTGGTCCACCGGACACCCTGCGGGCCCGGTGACGCATGGGGGACGCGCACGGGCCGCGGGCGACCGACCACAGTCCTCCCTCGTGCGGTATGCGCATCCCCGGCACGCCGCATGAAGTACCGCAGGCACTTCCGGAGGAACCATGGGTTCGCGGTCCGTCGTCACGCAGAGAGCGCCTCGCACGAGCTGGCCCCTCGTCGCGCTGCTGGTCGGCGCCACGCTCGCGGGCTGCAAGCAGGAGCCGGCGCCGCAGCAGCCCGGCACTCCTGGCTCGGCGCCCGTCACGGCGACCACGCCCGTCCCCGCGGCCGGTACCGACGCTGGCACGGCCACGAGCGCGGCCGTCACGCCGCCCACGCCCGAGTCCCTGACGCCCGTCATCCGCGAGCTGGCCACCGAGGACGCGCTCCCCCGGGGCATCGTCATCGAGTTCCCTCGCCCCGTGGCGCCCGAGGACCGCGAGGTGAAGGCGGGCACCGTCGTCGCGATGGTGCCTCGCGTGGTCGGCAGCTTCTCCTGGCCCACCCCGTCCACGCTCGCCTTCACCCCGTCGGCGGGCGACGGCTTCCGCTTCGACACCGCGTACACCGTCACCCTCGAGTCCGTGGAGACGGGCACCGGCGTGGTGAAGGCGCCCTCCGAGGGCGCCTGGTCCCACCGCTTCACCACCCCGGCCTTCCAGCTGGTCCGCCTCGCGCCCCGGCAGCTGGACCTGCTCAAGGGCCGCGTGGAGGTGGACGTCGTCTTCTCCGGCCCGGTGGAGCTCAATGCCGTCCGCTCGCGGGGCACCTTCCAGGTGGAGGGTGAGCCCATCTCCGACGTGAAGTGGCGCACCGTCCCCGAGATGCGCAACGTCGTCAGCGCGCAGCTCGGGCACCCGCGCCTCAAGCCCGCCGCGAAGCTGCGCTTCGACTTGAAGGCGGGGCTCGCCGCCGTGGGCGGCGCGAAGGCCACCGCCCCCGCCGCCCAGAGCACCGCCGAGCTGCGCGCCGGAAAGCGCCTGGACTTCACCCGTGTCTCGCTGGGCGAGGGCTCCACCGGCCACTATCTTGAAGTGAGCTGCCGTGACGTGGCGGCCGACGCCCCCGCCAGCCCACGCGAGTCCGAGGAGTACGACGAGTACTACTGGGACAACAACAACAAGGGCTGCCTGCTGGACGACGGCGTGGCAGCGGATGCCATCCACCTGACGCCCGCGGTGAAGTTCTCGATTGCGCCGTCCCGCCGCGGCTTCCGCATCTTCGGTGACTTCAAGCGCGGGCCCTACTCGCTGCGCATCGACGCGGGCACGCCCTCGGTGGGCGGCGGCGTGCTGCTGTCTCCGTACGTGAATGTCGTCTCGGTGCCCGCGCGCAAGCCGCAGGTCTCCTTCGCAACGTCCGGCCGCTACCTGCCGCGCAGCGCGTGGCGCAACCTCCCGTTGCAGCACCTCAACCTGGACGAGGTGGAGCTGACCGTCCGCCATGTGCCGCCGGAGAACCTCGTCTTCTGGATGAGCGACGACAACACGGAGACGGTGGACGAGCGCACCTCCAACGTGGTGGCGAAGCGCAAGCTGGCCCTCAAGTCGGAGCCGGACACGCTGACCACCACCTACGTGGACGTGGCCAACCTCGTGCCCGCCAACACGCGGGGCCTGGTGGAGGTCTCCGCGCGCAAGGGCGACTGGCAGGCCGCCACCCGCATCCTCCTCACGGACCTGAGCCTCGTGGCCAAGCGCGGCGGGCCGGCGCCCGACTCCACCGACAAGGGCGAGGTCTGGGTGTGGGCGCTCGGCATGGAGAACACCGAGCCGCTGTCGGGTGTCGAGGTGTCGCTGGTGAAGAAGAGCGGCCAGACGGTGGCCCGCTGCACCACGGTGGCGACGGATGGCTGCCAGCTCAAGGTGCCCCCGCCCGGCGTGGATGAGTCGGAGCCCTTCGCCCTCATCGCCCGCGACGGCGAGGAGCTGACGTACCTCAAGTACAGCGAGCTGAAGACGGAGATTGCCAACTCGGACGTGCAGGGCGAGCCGTACCGCTCGGAGAAGGCCTACCGGGGCTCGCTCTGGTCGGACCGGGGCGTGTACCGCCCGGGCGACACGGCGCACGTGGCCGCGGTGCTGCGCGGGCAGGACGACGTGGCGCCTCCCGCGGGCATGCCCGTGGAGCTGGTGGTGGTGGACCCGCGCGAGCGCGAATTGAAGAAGGTGTCGCTCAAGACGAACGAGGCGGGCCTGGTGGCGCTGGACATCCCCTTCGAGGCCTTCCAGGACACGGGCCGCTACCGGGTGACGCTGAAGGTGGCGGACCGCGACGTGGCCACCTACGGCTTGAGCGTGGAGGAGTTCGTCCCCGAGCGCATGAAGGTGACGGCGCGCACGGAGAAGGAGGGCTACGTCCAGGGCGAGGAGGTGCCGGTGGCGGTGGAGGCCGCGTACCTCTTCGGCGGCTCGGCGGAGGGCAGCCCGGTGGAGGTGACGTGCCGGCTGGTGCCCGCCGAGTTCAAGCCGAAGGAGAACGCGCAGTACGCCTACGGGGTGTGGCGCCAGGACGGTGGGCCGCTGCGCGCCGCCACGCTGGGGCAGGTGAAGGGCGCGCTCGACGCGAAGGGCCAGGCGCTGCTGCGCTGCCCGGCGCAGGCGGCCACGGGCGGGCTGCGGGGCGCGGCGCGGCTGACGGCGCTGGCCAGCGTCTTCGAGTCCGGCAGCGGCCGCTCCAGCGTGGGCGACGCGTCCACGCCGGTGCACCCGGAGGCGTACTACGTGGGCCTCCAGGCCACGACGCGCAAGGTGAAGGCCGGCAAGCCCTTCACCGTGAATGGCGTGGTGGTGGACTGGGACGGGAAGCTGCTCACCTCGGGCAAGGCGCCGAAGACGGTGGAGGTGGAGTACCTGCGCCTGGAGGAGGAGTACGGCCTCCACTACGACGAGTCGGAGGGCTATGAGCGCTACCAGCGCTACCTGCGCCCGCTGCGCGAGGGCCGCACCACGGCGCAGGTGCAGAACGGCCGCTTCTCCCTGCAGGTGACGCCGGGCGAGGACGCCGCCGGCTACCTGGTGCGCGTGCGCTCCGGCGCCACCCAGACGGACCTCGAGCTGGAGGGCGAGGGCCGCTACTACTGGTGGGGCGAGGGCTCGCGCGTGGACCAGACGCCGCGCCCGCTCAAGCCCACGTCGCTGGACGTGGCGCTGCCGGCGCTGGCTCGCGTGGGGCAGCCCATCAACGTCAAGCTGAAGGCCCCGTACAAGGGCCGGGTGCTCTTCACCGCGGAGACGGACCGCGTGCTGGCCACCGAGTGGAAGGCGGTGGAGCCCGGCGAGGTGACGTGGACCTTCACGCCGAAGGGCTTCGCGCCCAACGTCTACGTGAGCGCCTTCCTGGTGAAGGACCCGCACCTGGAGTCCGCCGAGGCCTTCATGCCGGACCGCGCCTTCGGCGTGGGCAGCGTGCCGCTGGAGCCGGTGGACTTCACCCAGGCCGTGAAGCTGAACGTGCCCACGGAGGTCCGCTCCAACGACACGCTCACGGTGGACCTGGACCTGGGCGCCGTGGAGGGGCCCACCTTCGCCACGGTGGCCGTCGTGGACGAGGGCATCCTCTCCCTCACGCGCTTCCAGAGCCCGGACCCGCTGAAGCAGCTCTTCACCAAGCGCGCGCTCGGCGTGGACACGTATGAAACCATCGGCTGGACGCTGCTGGTGCCGCCGGGGGGCAACTCGCGCTCCACGGGTGGTGACGGCGAGGGGGATGCCTCCGGCCGCGTGCAGCCCGTCAAGCCGGTGGCGCTGTGGAGCGGTGTGGTGCAGGTGCCGGCCAACGGCAAGCTGCGCGTGCCCTTCAAGCTGCCGCAGTACCGGGGCGCGGTGCGGGTGATGGCGGTGACGGCGGGCGCGAAGCGCATCGGCCACGCGAGCGCGCAGGTGCTGGTGAGAGACCCGCTGGTGCTCCAGGCCACGCTGCCGCGCTTCCTCACGCAGAACGACGAAATCCAGGTGCCCGTCTTCGTCACCAACCTGTCCGGCAAGGCGCAGGACGTGAAGGTGACGCTGCTCACGGAGGCCCTGCCGGTGCCGGGGTTGATTGCCACGACGGCGGCCTCGCCCCTCCAGCTGCTGGGCAAGAGCGAGGGGCGTGCCCGACTGGAGGACGGCAAGTCCTCCACCTTCGTCTTCCAGGCGAAGGCGGTGCAGGCGGTGGGCGCGGCGCGGATGACGGTGACGGTGGAGGGCGGCGGCTACACCTCGCGCGAGTCGCTGGACGTGCCGCTGTCGCCTGCGGGCCCGCGTGAGCGGCGCGTGCAGCGAATCGAGCTGGCGCAGGGGACGACGGACGTCTCGAAGTTCCTCCAGGGCTGGGTGCCCACCACGGAGCGCTCCACGCTGTGGGTGACGGCGAATCCGTATGCGCAGTCGCTCCAGCACCTCTCGTACCTGGTGCAGTACCCGTACGGGTGCGTGGAGCAGACGACGTCCTCCACGCGGCCGCTGCTGTACGTGTCGGAGCTGCTGGACGACGTGGACCCGACGCTGAAGCAGGGCCGGGACGTGAGCGACATGGTGCTGGCGGGCGTCAACCGCGTGCTCTCCATGCAGACGCCGTCGGGCGGCTTCGCGTACTGGCCGGGCCAGACGCAGCCGGTGGAGTGGGGCACCGCCTACGCCACGCACATGCTGCTGGACGCGCAGAAGCTGAAGTACCCCGTGCCGCAGGACCGGCTGGATGACGCCCTCACGTGGATGGGCAACGCGCTGAACAACAACGAGGGCGGGACGAACCGGCACGGCGGCTACAGCGAGAGCTCCGAGGCGTACATGCACTACGTGCTGGCGCTGGGCGGCAAGGGGCGCAAGGCGCGCATGCAGAAGATGGTGGAGACGCTGGCCGAGCGCGCGAAGAGGGGCGCGCTGTCGGGCGAGGACCGCGAGCAGGACTACATGCTCAAGGCCGCGCTGTGGCTCGCGGGGGACCGCCGCTACGAGAAGGAGCTGCGCAGCCCGGACCTGTCGCCCGTCACCGACGAGCGCAAGAACAACTGGTCCTTCTACTCGGACCGGCGCCGCCGCGGCTTCATGCTGAGCACCTTCCAGGACCTCTTCGGCAACGACGCCGCGGGCGAGCCGCTCGCGCGCATGGTGGCCGAGTCGCTCCAGTCGCACCCCAGCGGCTGGTACACGACGCAGGAGCTGGTCTGGGGCATCACCGGCCTGGGCAAGCGGCTGCAGGGCACGGCCACGAAGTTCACTCCGCCGGTGCTCATGGCGGACGGCAAGGTGGTGGCGCCGACGCAGGACAAGAACGCGCGCGCGTCCGACCGCACGTGGGCCCTGGCCCGCGCCAGCGAGCGGCAGGGGCTCCAGCTGGAGGTGAAGACCAAGGACGAGGGGAAGCTGTACCTCGTGCTCAGCAGCGAAGGCGTGCGCTCGGACGGTCAGGTGAAGACGGGCGGGCAGGGGCTCACGCTGACCCGCACGTGGCGCAAGCTGGACGGCACGGAGCTGGACCTTCGCTCGGGGCCGGTGTCGCTGGCGGACCTGGTCTACGTGGAGCTGACGGTGCGCAACACCACCGCCGAGCGCGTGCAGAACATCGCCCTGGTGGACCGGCTGCCGGCGGGCTGGGAAATCGAGAACGCGCGGCTGGGACGCGGCGGCAGCGCGGCGTGGATTGACGCCGACGCGCTGTGGACGGCGGACTACGTGAACATCCGCGATGACCGCATGGAGGTGTTCGGCAGCCTGGCGGCGGGCGAGTCGAAGAAGGTGGTCTACGCGGTGCGCGCGGTGACGGCGGGTGCCTTCACCCTGCCGTCGGCGGAGGCGGAGGCCATGTATGACCCCCGTCTCTGGGCGCGCGAGTCGGCCGGCACGGTGCAGGTGTCCGGCCCCTGGAAGGACAGCCTGCTCTAGGCCAGCGTGTCCCAGAGCGCGTCGAACGCGCGGCTGAAGGGCTGCACCAGCCGCGCGTCGTCGCAGACGAGCACGTTCTCATGGTTGTGCTCCGCCGCGGAGCGCGTCCAGTTGTAGCTCCCCGTAACCAGGCGCAGCCGGTCGAACACCGCGAACTTGTGATGCATATGGGCCACGCTCCTGTCCAGACGCACCGGCACGCCCGCGTCGCTCAGCCGCTCCATGTCGGAGCCCGCGTCGAGCGCCTTGTCGTCGTCTCCGACGACGCGCACCCGCACGCCGCGGCGGTGGGTCTCCAGCAGCGCGCGGGTGATGCGGTCATCCGTCACGGTGAAGACGCACACGTCGATGGAGCCGCGCGCGCGCTGTATCTGCTGGATGATGGCGTTGAGTGGGCCGTCTCCCGGCGTGAAGTGCGCCTCCATGCGGGAGGACTCCACGGTCCTCGGGGCGTGCAGGGCGTCCACCATCTCCTCCAGCCAGGAGATGACCTCGCGCGAACGCGGCTCCTTCACGGAGGCGCGTGCCAGGGCGAAGGCCCGCGTGCGGAAGACGTCGAGCAGGGCCTCTCCCGCGCGCCGCTCCACCAGCACCGCCTGGAGCGCCTTTCTCTCGGTGGGTGTCAGCCTCCGGTCATCGATGATGGAGGCGAGGATGGCGTCGACGTCGACGGGGTCCATGGGGGCGGGGCTCCTGGTGGGGACGCACGTAGCATAGAGGGAAGCTGCTCCCTCGGTGAGGCGCCTCGGGGAGCCGGCGTCCCATGAGCGGCATCCGTCACATCGTCCGGGTGCTCGCCGCCGGGGTGTCTCGCGTCCGAGGCGGTGGGGGCTCCCGGCGCCGCGTCCGCATCGTCCGGCGGCTCGCGCTGACGGCCGGGCTCTTGCTCGTCCTCGGCGGCGTGGGCGTGTGGGCCGCATGGTGGGTGCCGCTGCCGTCCCGGCTCTCCGCGCCGGCTTCGGTGGTGATGGAGTACCGGGACGGCACGCCGGCCCACGTCTTCCTCGCGCCGGATGAGCGCTGGCGCATCCCCACGTCCCCCGAGCGCGTGGACCCGGCCTACCTCCGCGCGCTGGTGGCGCTGGAGGACAAGCGCTTCTTCCACCACCCGGGCGTGGACCCGCTGGCCGTGCTGCGGGCCGCCGTGCGCAACGTGACACGGGGCCGGCGGGTATCGGGCGCGTCCACGCTCACGATGCAGCTGGTGCGCGTGCTGGAGCCCCGGCCGCGCACCTTCACCTCGAAGCTCATCGAGTCCTTCCGCGCGGTGCAACTGGAGCTGCGGCTGACGAAGCAGGAGGTGCTCGCGGCCTACCTCCAGTTCGTCCCGTACGGGCGCAACGTGGAGGGCGTGGAGGCTGCGGCGCTCGCGTACTTCGGCCACACGGCGTCGCACCTGAGCCCGGCGGAGATCTCCACGCTGCTGGCGGTGCCGCAGAACCCCAACCGCCGCTTCCCCTCGGCGGAGAACGCGGCGCGGCTCGAGGCGGCGAGGAACGGGGTGGCGCAGCGCCTGCTGTTCGAAGAGGCGCTCCCCAGGGGGCCGGAGGGCGCCACGGTGCCGCCCGAGGCGGTGCTGGCCGAGGTCCGCGCCACACCGGTGCCCGCGAGCCTCAGGCCGTTCCCCCGCGAGGCGCCGCACGTGGCGGTGTGGCTGCGGACACAGCACCCGGAGTCGGCGCGGCTGCGCACCACGCTGGACGCGGGCACGCAGCGGATGGTGGAGCGGCTGATGCGGGACGCGGCGGGCGGGCTGGCGTCTCGCGGCATCCACAACGGGACGGCGGTGGTGGTGGAGCGCGAGCGCGCGGAGGTGCTCGCGCTGGTGGGCAACTTCGACTTCTTCGACGCGGAGCATGGCGGGCAGATTGCCGGCTTCGCCACGCCGCGCTCGCCGGGCTCGGCGCTCAAGCCGCTGCTGTATGCGATGGGCATCGACCTGGGGCTCGTCGGCCCGGAGCAGCTCGTGGCGGACGTCCCCACAGCCTACGGAGGGTATGCGCCCCGCAACTTCGATGGCCGCTTCCAGGGGCTCGTGCGGCTGGAGTACGCGCTGTCGCAGTCGCTCAACATGCCCTTCGTGCGGCTGTTGGAGCGCGTGGGCGTGGAGCGCTTCCTGGGCACGCTGCGCGCGGCGGGCGTCAACAGCCTGGAGACGGAGCCGGGGTACTACGGCCTGTCCGCGGCGGTGGGTGGCATCGAGCTGACGCCGCTGGAATTGGCGGGCGTGTACGTGGCGCTGGCGGGGGACGGGCGTGCGCCGACGCCGCGGCTGCTGGAGGACGGGCGGCCCCTGGGTGCGCCGACGGAGGTGATGTCCCCGGGAGCGGCGTGGCTGACGCGGCGGGCGCTGGCGCTGCGGGACAGGCCGGACTTTCCCGAGCGGCGGCGGCTGACGGGCCTGCCGGCGCGGGTGCACTGGAAGACGGGGACAAGCTTCGGGCACCGGGACGCGTGGGCGGCGGGCTCGGGGCCACGGCACACGGCGGTGGTGTGGCTGGGGAACTTCGACCACACGCCCAGTGTGCACCTGGTGGGCGCGGACGCGGCCGGGCCGCTGCTGTTCGACATCCTGGAGGGCGTGGGGCCACGCGGGAAGGCGGTGCCGGACGAGGAGGTGGAGCCGCCCGCGGACTTGATGCGCGTGGAGGTGTGCGCGTACTCGGGGCACCTGCCGACGGACGCGTGCGCGCAGCGCAAGACGGTGCTGGCGCGGCGCTCGGCGGTGCCCACGGGGCGCTGTCCGTACCACCAGAAGGTGGAGGTGGACGTGGCCACGGGGCTGGCGGTGGGGCCCACGTGCAGGGCGGGGCGGATGACGGAGGAGCGGGTGTTCCTCACGTGGCCCGCGACGATTCGCCGCTGGCTGGAGGAGCAGCACCGGAGGTTGCCGGAGCCGCCCTCGGCCGCGCCCGGCTGCGAGCCCGGAGGCGCGCGCGCGGCGCCGATGATTGTGTCGCCAGCGGACGGTCAGGTGGCGATGCTGATTCCAGGCGTGCCCGCGGAGCAGCAGGAGATGCCGCTGGAGGCGGAGGCGTCACACGAGCGTGCGCTGACGTGGTTCGTGGACGGAGCGCTGCTGGGCACGGCACGCGCGGACGAGCGCGTGTGGTGGACGCCCTCGGTGGGGTCGCACGAAATCCTCGTCACCGATGACCGGGGGCTCACCGCGAAGCGGACGCTGGTGGTGCGGGAGCGGCGGTAGCCCGGACACCCGGGCGAGCGCGCCTCTCGGGAGTCCGGAGCCCCCTTGTCGGCCGGCGGACCGCGGCTCAGAGGAACCGCGCGCGCAGCTCGGGCGTGGGCATGCGGCACGCCTCCGCCTTGCCGAACCAGCGGTAGCGGTTGCGCGCGATGAGGCGGTAGACGACGTCGCGGATGGGCGTGGGAATGACGACGAAGGCGTAGAACAGCTTCCACGCGCCGGGCAGCTTGCGGGCCACGCGTAGCGCCGCGCTGGAGCGCTCGTACACGCGCCCGTTCTCCACGAGGATGAAGCTCTGGGGCTCGGCCTCGGGCACGCGGCCCAGGGGCGCGAGCAGCGAAGCTGCCTGCGTGGACTGGAGCGCCGCGAAGCGGAAGCGCGCGGACGGGTCCCGGTCGATGATGAAGTTCACCGCCCCGTTGCAGAGATTGCAGACGCCGTCGAACAGCACCACCGCCGCGTCCTGCTTCGCCTCGCTCATTCCGGACCTCCCCCCTTTAAGTAACGCGCTGCTGGCGTCCGTGCATGCGCCTCAAAGCACAGCCGCCAGCCGCCGCGCCAGTGCCACGCTGCTGAGGAAGGCCCCTTCTACCCGGGGCCCTCCGCACCAGTCCCCGCAGGCCCCGATTCCCAGGGACGCGTCGAGCAGCGACGTCTCCTCCAGCGCCGGAGATGGCAGGGCGTAGCGCCACCGGTGGGCCACCACCTCCACCGGCCGTATCTCCAGCCCCGTTGCCTGGGTGAAGGCCTCCACCCACCGCGCCGCCACGACGTCCGGAGCGGACTCCAGGTATTCGCGGCTGGCCTCGGGCGAGCCATGCAGCACCCAGCGCTCTCCCTTTTCCCGCCCTGGCTTGCTCGCGTCCCGCGCAATCCACGACAGGGGCGAGTCATGGACGAAGGCTCCATCCACCTCCAGCGGCACGCGCGACCCGAAGCGGGCCATCACCGCCTGGCACGGCTCCATCCGCACCGTCGCCGCGCGCGCCGCCAGCTCCGGCGCACCGGCCAGCAGCGGCACGGCCTGGGGGGCGGGCACGGCCACAATCACCCCGTCATACGGCCCGAGCTGCTCACCCGACTCCGTCGTGAGCCTCCACGCCGAACCGGCGCGCTCCACGCGCTCCACGCGGACTTCGTAGCGCGTGTGAAGTGTCTCGGCGTACCCGCGCACCCCCGAGCCCATCGCCGGCACGCCCACGTAGCGCACCTGCTCGCGCTCGGACCGCGTCACCCGGCCGTGCTCCAGCGTGCCGATGACGCCGTGCCATTCGGCGACCACGCCCGCGTCCATCCACCAGCGGACCTGCTCCTGAAAGAGTGAGTCTCGCGCGGTGAAGTACTGCGCCCCGTGGTCGAAGGTGTCGCCCGCCGGAGTCCTTCGCGTGGCCATGCGTCCCCCTGGCCCCCGGCTCTTCTCGAATACCACCACTGGATACCCAGCCGCGTGCAGGGCGCGGGCCGCCGTCACTCCGGACAAGCCCGCGCCAATCACCGCCATGGACGGCCTGGGGCCGGTGCGCTTCGGGAGCAGGCCCTCGAGAGGGCTCAACCGGGTGGTCATGCCCTACCTCCTAATCCGCGCACGGGCGCGCCGCACGGCGCTACCCGTGCTGCCCCGCCCGCCAGGGTCCCGCTGAGCGGTGGAAGCGCTCCATCTCATTGCCGTAGTGGTGGGCGCGTCCCTCGTGCGCCATGCCCAGCTTCCGCAGCACGCCCTGCGAGGCGACGTTCTCCAGGTCCGCCACGCCAACGACGCGCTCCAGTCCCAACTCCTCGAAGCCCCAGCGCAGCAACTCACGGCCCACCTCGGTGGCGAGCCCCTGGCCCCAGTAGGGCGTGTCGAACAGGTAGGCAATCTCCACCAGGCCCGTGTCCTCCAGGTAGCACAGGCCCGCGCGGCCCATGACACCTGGGGCCTCTCGAAGCGTCACGGCGAACAGCCCGAAGCCGTGCACCTCCCAGTGGCCCATCATCTTCGCCACATGGGCCACCGTTTCCTCGCGGCTGCGAGGCCTGCCCGTCAGGAACCGCATCACCTCCGGCCTCGCGTACAGTGCCGCGAAGCCGTCGGTGTGCTCGGAGGTGACGCGGTGGAGTCTCAACCGCTCGGTGTCGAGCGTGGCGCGGGCGGGCTGCGAGGCGGAGACGCGGAGCATGCCCCGCAGGATAGCCCGCCCCGCGCACCGGGACGCCCGCTCACTTCACCTCCCACCCCTTCGTCCCGCGCTCGTAGCGCTTGCCCGCGGACAGCTCGCCGTAGAAGAGCAGGTCCTTCACCCCCACCACGGACTTCCCGTCGAAGAGGCCAATCTCGCCCTTGGACGGCAGCTGGATGCCCAGGTCCGAGATGTCCAGCCGCACGCGCTCGCCCGGGGCCACCGTCACGTCCGGCAGCACCGCGCCCGTGGGGTTGCTCACCTGCGTGGGAGGGTGGTCGCTCTGCGCCAAGCTCACGCGCAGGTTGGTGGTCAGCACCATGCCCTTCAGCGACACCGCCGCCGCCGTCCGGTTGCCCACCTCCACCCAGCCCTCGCGCGGGTCGAACGCCTCGAACACCAGCGTCGGCTTCTGCTTCGAGTACCGCGTCAGCTCCGCGAGGATGAAGGCCCGGCGCTCCTTGACGAAGCGCTTCATGTAGTCCCGGCCCGCCTGGAAGCGGCCTTGGTCCATGTACGGGTCATCCTTCATGTGGGGGGTGATGAGCGCGTGCAGCGCGTCTATGTACGGGTTCATCACCTTGTCGGAGAACAGCTCCTCCAGCGCCTTGTCCAGCCGCGCCTCCAGCCGCTCGCGCAGCTCGGGGTTCATCAGCACGCGCGTGCCCAGGTTGGAGAACACCGGCAGGTAGCCCGGGTAGGCCTGCGTCTCCAGCTTGCGCTGCTGGTACATCTTCTCCACCCATGCGTCGGTGAGGGTGAAGTTGAACAGCGGGTGGCGCATGTTGTTGCTGCTGGTGCGCATGTCCTCCACGCTGATGGGGTACCACCAGCGTGCGTCCACGTTGTTCAAGTCCCACGGCACGTAGGACCACTTCGCCGTCGCCCGGTCGTAGATGAAGTAGCTCTCCGAGTCCTCCACGTAGTTGTTGGACATCAGCACGTCCAACACCATGGAGCGCAGGTAGTGCTCGAGCTGGAAGCTCTTCTCCAGCGCCGTCACCAGCTGCGGCTCGGGCGTGTGGTTGATGACGCCCATCATCGCCCAGAGCTTGTCGTCCGGCTGCGACTCGTTGGTCTTCTTCAGCCACTTGCCCTGGTAGGGCACCTTCCACGTCTTGAACTCGCAGTCCTTCCAGCCGCACCGGTAGATGTCCCCGTCGGTGTCGGCGAAGTCATGCGCCTTGAGGAAGGCCTTGTTCACCTGCTCGATGTCCAGGAAGACGCCCTCGTACGCGCCATTCACCTTCAGCCGAACGAACTTCGCCTTCGACGCGGGCACCCGCATCGCCTCCAGCAAGTCGTAGGCGAGCTTCTCCGCCAGCATCGTCGCGTCCGCGTACTCGGCCACGAGGTTGAGCGAGGTGCGCCCCTCGAACTTCACCTTGTCCGCGAAGCTCACGTTCCAGCTCTTCTTCTCGAAGTAGCGCGCGGAGGCGCCGCGCAGGCGCACCTGCACCGCGTACGTCGTGCCGTTCGCCTTGAAGACGGCGTCCTGCTCGGGCGTCCACGGGTCCGCCGCGAACTTCGCCATCGCCTCGGCGGGGATGAGCAGCTCGTACTCCTGCACGGAGGCCTGCGGGGCTGGCAGCTTGAACGGCAACTGCGTCTCCGGCACCGGCGGCGGAGGCGGCGGCTCGGGCGGCGGCTGCGGCTCGGGCTGTGGCTGGGGCTGGGGCTCGGGTTGTGGCTCGGGCTCGGGCTGGGGCCGCGGGACGGGCGTGGGTGTCTCGTCCTCGGGAGGAGTCGTCTGCGGAGACTCGCCCACGGGATGCGCCGGTACCTCGACGGACGGCGTGTCAGGACCGCAGGCCCACAGGCACAGCAACGGAAGGCAGATCAGCAGTCGTACGCGATTCATCCTGCCCCCCGTGAGCAAGGGGCATGCCCTCCTCAGAAAGGGGTGCGGCTGGCCGGGAATGGACGGTGCGGATGTGGGCAACGCCCCCGGACGCCTCACTGGTAGGAAACGGATTACCCACGCTGGGGCTGCCTGCTCGCCTCGTCCGGAAGGGAGGGGGGACCCGAGCGGGCCCGTTCTTCCCCGGAGGGGCAGGCGGCCGGGCGGCTTGGGGTGGAACTCTGATGGGTATGTGGTGCCCGCCTCGTGGTGCCAGTCCTAGCTTCACGAGGAAGCAGGGTGCGCCGCGTCAGGGGAGAGAGACCGCATGGAGACCTGGAACCAGACTTCGTCCGATGCCGTCCGCAGCCATACGCCATTGCTGGTGAACCGGCGCATCGACGAACACGTGGAGTCCTGCGTGCGGTACATGGCGCAGAAGGGCGACCGCGCGGAGATGAGCCGCTACCTCGAGCGGCTGGAGCGCGAGTGGGACATCAGCCGGGCCCTGTCCGTCGGTGCCTCCGCCGCGTCGGCGCTCGGCCTGCTGCTGGGTCGCAGGGATGGCGGCCGCTGGCGCGTGCTCAGTGCCGTGGCCGCCGGGGTGCTGCTCCAGCACGGGCTCTTCGGCTTCGGGCCCATGTCCGGGCTGCTGCGCATGCTGGGCGTGCGCACCCGCCGGGAAATCGACCTGGAGAAGTTCGCCATCAAGGCGCTGCGCGGCGACTTCGAGCGCATCCCCAATGACGGGGGGCCGCTCGCGAAGGCCAACGCCGCCCTCGTCGCCGCGCAGTCCTAGCGGGAGCATCCCGCGCTTCTTCCGGAGGCGGGCCAGGCTTGGCCCGCCCCCGTTGCTTTCGTCAGTGCCTGGGGCCGGTGTAGCCGCCGCCCACCGACGGCATCAGCGCCGGGGACGTGGGCATCGGCGGGCCGTTGTTCTTCGCCCCGGTGTTGCCCTGGTCGAAGAAGCCGTTGAGGCCGGCGATGCCCAGCGAGAAGTTCGTCACCCAGCCCGCGTCCGGCTTGCCGGCCGCCGCGCCGATGTCGAACGGCTTCGCGAAGTGCAGGCGCATCAGCAGGGGCCCCAGCGCCAGGTTGACGCCGACGACGGCGTTCAGCACGCGGTGGCCCCAGAAGTCGTCCCAGTTCTCGCCCACGCCGCCGAAGTCCATGGCCGCGATGGCCTCCAAATCACTGAGGAAGGCCACCCGGACGATGTCGTTCAGCGGAAGCTGCATCTCCATCGTGGAGTAGAAGAAGTGGCGGCCCAGCAGCCACTGCTCGTCTCCGAAGTTCACGCCGCGCAGCGTGTCGAAGGAGGACAGGAAGTAGGAGCGGGCGTAGCGGCCTCCCAGCGTGGTGCCCGTACCGCCGCGCACGAAGAGGTTGGTGCGGCCGTAGATGGGGAAGTACCGCTCCGCGTCCAGGCGGACGTTGCTGTAGGCCTCGTTGTCGAAGGGCTGCACGCCCACCGTCGTCTCCAGCAGCGCGGAGCTGCCCGACAGCGGGCCGGTGGCGTAGTGGTACTTCAGCGTGTCGTAGCCCACCTGCCCGCTGACCTCCGTCTGGAAGCGGATGTCCTGGTTGCGCGCCCTCCACTGCGACAGCAGCTCCTGGTTCGCCTCGTTGCGGTCCGCGAAGAACAGGTAGAACTCGGTGGGGTCGTCCAGGAAGTACTTCGTCCCGCCGAGGCTCAGGTCACCTTGCAGGTAGAAGAAGGTGCTCAGCGGGTAGCGCAGGCTGCCGAGCACGCCGAAGAACCGCTCGCCCGACGTGAAGAACACGGGCAGGTCCTCGAAGGTCTGGTCCACGCGGAAGCGCAGGGACTGGAAGAGGCCGCCGCCCCACGTCGTGCGGCTCTCGTCGTTGATGTACAGCAGGTAGCCGTCCGTCAAATCGAAGCTGCCGTACACCGACAGGGTGAGCAGGAACTGGTGGTCCTTCATGCGGTCACTGGCCGCGGCGAACAGCTGGCCCACGAAGCCGCCGCCGCCCGCGCCCGCGAAGCCGAAGATGGGGCCGAACTCCAGGTTCTGCCGGTTGAAGGGCTGGTAGGCCTGCGCGTCCGTCAGCGAGCGCACCGCGACTGGCGCGGGCGGCTCCGGCGCGGGCGCGGCCGGCACGTCCACCGCCAGCATGCGCGGCGGCCGCAGCAGCGCGGGCCGGCGCTCGCCGGACATGTGGAACAGCATCCACAGGCTGCCGTCCGGGCCGGGGCCGGGCTCGAACACGCCCGTCGTCAGGTCCGTGCGCCGCACGAGGCGGCCATCCGCCATCAGCTCGTGCAGGTCCGAGCTGCTGTTGTTGAAGGCCGTGAAGAAGACCCGGCCGTCCGCGAGCGCCGTCGGGTCCGCGTGGTCCCTGTCCTCGCTGGTGAGCCGCTCCACCTGGCGGGGCGCGTCCACCCGCACGCGGAAGAGGTTGTACTTGCGGTGGGACGTGGCGTCGGACGTGAAGACGATGCCGGACGGGCCCCACGTGAGCTGCCGCTCGGAGAACACGTCGTCGGTGAGCTGCAGCGGCTTCGCGTCCGGGCCCGCCTGCAGGTCGATGGCGTACAGGTCACGCAGGCCGCCGTCGTTGATGCCGATGAAGGCCACCCACCGCCCGTCCGGAGAGAAGGCCGGCGAGTACGCCGCCAGCAGGCCATGCTTGTCGATGCGGTACGCCACGCGCCCGCCCACGTCCAGCCTCACCGTGGTGCCCACCTCCCGGTCGATGCCGGTGCGGATGGGCGTGCGGCGCACCAGCACGTCCGAGGCGCGCTTCTCCACCACGTGCGTGTAGTCCTGCACGTAGATGACGTCGCGGCCAATCATCTCCGCGATGAAGGCCAGCTTGTTCCCGGTCAGCGCGAAGCTGCGCCCGGAGATGGGGTGCAGGGACTCCACGCCCGGCGCGCCGTCGCTGGTCACCCTCAACGTCCTCTCCGGCGCCCGCGGGTCCACCAGGTACAGTCGGCTCTCGCCCGTCTCCGGGACAATGGTGCGCAGCGCCAGCACGCTCCCGTCCGGCGAGCTGGTCATGGAGGTGATGTAGCCGGGCGACTTGTCCAGCAGGTCCATCACCGGCGCGGCCTGCTCCGAGCTCAGGTACGTCTTGAAGGCCCGGCGCTTCAGCCAGTTCTCGAACCGCGCCGCCAGCCGCTTCGGGTCATCCCCGGTGAGCCGCTCCAGCAGCTCCTCGAACTTGAGCGACGGCGAGTCGCGCGAGCCGCCCACCAGCCTGGGCGACTCCTCCAGCACGCGCTGGATGAAGCCCTTGCCGTACTCCTCCTCCAGGAAGGCCACGCGGACCTGGCCCACCTTGTAGATCCACAGGTAGCCGTAGGGCCCGGGCGAGAAGAAGTCGAGGAACGCGTAGCCCTTGTACAGGTCCGGGTTCACCAGCAGGTCCCGCACCAGCATCTCCGCTTCCGGGTCCATGCCGCGCTTGGCGTAGAACTCGGCCAGGCCTTCGATGAACCACAGCGGGATGCCCGCCAGCGGGTCGCCGAACACCTTCGCCTGCTCGGCCACGGTGCGCACCTTCTGGATGGTGAACTGGTGCGCCAGCTCGTGGGTGGAGATCTCGTCGAAGAGGCGGTGGTCACCGAGGTACGGCAGCGTCAGCTTCAGGTCCTCGCCGGTGCTGGTGAGGCCCAGCGTGCCCTCGGACACCTGGAAGAGGTTGGTCTGCAGGAACTCCTGGTAGCTGCTGTAGAGGATGTACGGGAACGTCTGGGTGGGGACGTACTGGAACGTGTCCACGAGGTAGCGGTACGCCTCCTCGATGACGGGCGCGGCCCGCTCGGCCACGGCGCGCTCGCGCTCGTAGAAGTAGAAGCGCACGCCGCCCGTCTTGTCCCCGAGCGTCTTCGCGTAGGTGTAGTTGAAGCCGCCGTCGGCGCTTCCCAGCCCCAGCGACGCCACGCCTCCGCCGTCCGCCATGCCGCCGTCCGCCGCGCCCGCGGCGCTCACCAGGGTTCCCCCATCACCGGCGCCCGGAGTCCCCGCGGTGGCCGGAGGTGGCACCCCTCCGTCGGAGGGCTCCGCCCCCGCCACCGGGGGCGGGACGGGCGCGCCCGAGCTGGAGGAAGGCTCGGAGGTCTGCTGGCTGGTCTCCGGCGCCGGGCCGCTCGGCATCTCCCGAGGGTCACTCGTCTCGGGGGACGTGGTGGGCGCGTCCGGGTTGGCCCCCCCCTGGGTGCCGGGCGGCTGGTCGTGCGCGGTGTGCTCCGGGGGCTTGGCCAGGCCCGCGGCATTGGGCCCCACGAGGATGTCCACGTGCCGCCACTCGAACTCGTAGCTGTTCACCGGCGATTTCCCCGGCCGTCGGGGCACCACGTAGAACTGGGCGAGCGCCAGCCCGGGGAGGAGCAGTGCCAGCAGGGCGGCTGCTAGAGGACGGGGATTCACAGGGGGCCACCTCTTCGAATGGGGAACAGGCGAGAGGGCAGAGACCTGGGAGGTTCCCTCCCAGGGGCCCGGGTATACAAGCGCCTGGATTATTTCTTTCCGTTTACTTGCCGGACAGTGAGCGTCTTGCACTCGGGCGTGCGTGGGACAGGGGACCTTATTCGGGTGCTGGCGCCCGGTGATATGGATGGGGGCATGAGACGCCTTATTGCACTGTCCTCCACGCTGGTCCTCGCCCTCGGTTGCGGCAAGGACGGTACGTCCAATGCCAAGGCCGAGTGTCATCTCGAAGCCATCGACCTGTCATCCTGTCAGCGATCCAGCCTCGCGGGGCTCCAACCCGAGGGCGTATGGAATCTCAACGTCCAACTGAATGACGGTACGGGTGCCGCCAGCGCCATGCGGCTGTCGGGCGCGACCAGTGGCGCGACGATGCTCGGGTTCACGGTGACGGAGCGGCAGGTCTCCGGTGACACCTTCTATCTGGCCAGCGACGTGGAGGGCACGGACGACGTCAAGCTGCGCTTCGCCCTCGCGGGCTGTGCGTCGACGGGGCCGGGGCAGCTGGCGGGAGTGTTCCGTCGTTGCCAGAACGGTCAGCTCGACCTGCAGGGTACCTTCGAGGCCGCGCGCGTGGCGCGCCGCTCGGGCGAGGCGGACTCCGACAAGGTGCAGCTCGTCGGAGAAATCGCGCTGCCTCGCGGCAGCGCCACGGAGCTGGCGGTGGCCCACGGCCATGCGTACGTCACCGCCGGTCGGGAGGGGCTCTTCATCTACGACGTAAGCAAGCCCGACGCGCCGCGCAAGGCGGCCGAGTCCAAGCCGTCCGACGACGTCTACAACGACGTCCTGGTGAATGGCACGACGCTGTACCTGGCCACCAAGAACAGCGGCATCGCGGTGTTCGACCTGACGAACCCGGCGGCGCCCGCCCGCGTGCGCTCCGTGCCGGAGACGGCCGTGGAGGTGACGGCGCTGGCGGTGGACGGGAACACCCTCTACGCGGCGTCGCCGTCCCCCAACGCCGAGGTGCTCGTCTACGACATCACCACGCCCACCGCGCCCAAGCAGCTCACGCGCTACTTCGTCGAGGGCGCCGAGCCCACCGTGGGCGAGCTCCCGCTGGACGTGACGGCCCTGGATGGCAGGCTGTACGTGAGCCACTGGACCTACGGCATGACGGTGTCGGACGTCACCACCCCTGCGAAGCCGAAGCTGCTGGGGCGCTTCGGGGGCGCCACCTCGCGCACCACGGCGGTGGGCGTGGTGGGCAGCCGGACGGTGGCCTTCGACGCGGGCGAGGACTGGGGCGCGCACCTGAGCGTGCTGAACGTGACGGTGCCGCAGGCGCCCGAGCAGATGGGCGAGTTCCGCCTGCGCAACGAGGTGTCCATCCGCTCGGTGGTGCTGGCCGGCACGAAGCTGTACGTGGCCTACTACCAGGACGGCCTGCGCGTGCTGGACGTCTCGGTGCCGGGCGAGCCGCGCCAGGTGGCCTACTACAACAGCTGGCGCGAGTCGGACGTGGGCCGCGGCGTCACCTTCTTCGACGGGTTGAATACCCTGCGCGTGCCGGGTGACGGCTTCATCTACGCGACGGAGACGGCGCGCGGGCTGCTCATCTTCCGCGAGACGGAGTAGGCGAGGGCGCGCGTAGGCGGCACCCCGACGCGGCCGTGCGGCCGGTGGCTGCAGCCACCGGCGTAGCTGGAGGGCGCGGGGTGTCTGTTCCCGGGGGGCCCGCGGGGGCACGGCTTCGCCCTCCGCCCGCGGGGCGTGCCCGTGGAGGCGAAGCCGTTCTTCACGGGCTGAGCAGGAGGTTGCCGGTGGACTGGCGCTCCAGGCTGGCCTCTCGGGCGATGTGAAGCTCGATGCCAGCATCCGAGAGGGCGAGGCGGGCGCCGTAGACGTCGCGGTTGCTGGCGGCATCCCGGGCGCGGTTGATGTGGGCGCGGGCCCGCTCCGCGTGGACGACGACGTTGCCCTGGCCGGAGGCCTCCGCGGTGATGCGCACGTTCTCGAAGGCGCGGTCCGCGAGGTTCAGGGCGTTGTCCACGGCCAGCTCGCCCTCCTCCAGTGCCTGGTCCGCGGCGAGCAGCCACTGGCCGGCGGTCTGGATGTCGGTCAGGCGCTGCTGACGCGACTGCTCCACGTCGGCGGCGCGCTCACCGGTGCCGTCGATGTGCTCCTGCACGACGGTGGTTTCGGCGGCGAGCGCGTCGTCGCGTTTCTCCAGCGCTTCGTCGCGCGTCTTCAGCTCGGCTTCGAGTTGCTGGAGTCGGGCCTGGAGCTGAATGAGTTGCTGCTGCGGGGTGAGGGGGCTGGCCGCGTTGGTGCCAGGAGTTCCCGGCACCGCGCCCGTCCCCGTCGTGCCCGCGCCACCCGTCGCGTCCTGGCCGGCGGGCGCGGCACCGCCACCGAAGCCAACGGCGGGCGCTCCGGCGGACGGAGCGGCTTGCTGGCCTGCCGGCGCGGCGCCCGAGCCGCCCGTTCCATCCTGGATGGCCGCTTCCGAGCCCGTCGTGTCCTGGCCGGGTGTCCCCGTGCTGGCGGCGCCGCCGGTGCCTCCGGACGCAGCCGGGTCGTCCACGGTGCCCGCAGTACCGTTCGCGCTCTGGACCCCCATCGTGTCCAGGCTGCCGCTGGTACCCGAGCCTTCCATCCCGCTTGGACCCGGTGCTCCCGCGCCATCCATGGTGCCCGAGCCACCGGTTCCGTCCTGGCCCGTCGAGTCCAGGCTGCCGGCCGTGCTCGCACTTCCAGTTGCGTCCTCGGTCGTTGCTCCCGGGCCACCCTCGGTGCCCGTGAGGTCGGTCGCGCCCTGACTCGTCACGCCCGGGCTGTCGCCCGTGCCCGCACCTCCGGCCGCATCCGGTTCTCTGACCTCCGGAGTTTCGGCGCTGCTCGTGTCCCCCTGGCCGGTGACGACCGAGCGCCCCCCGATGACCTCGGGAGGCCGCCCCGTGACAACTGAGCGCCCGCCGATGAATGCGCCGCCGGTCGAGCCCTGCTCCGTCGCTCCCGCGCCACCGGTCGCGTCCTGGGTCGTCGCGCCCGGACCGTCCACGGTGCCCGCGCCGCCGGTCGCGTCCTGGGTCGTCGCTCCCGCGCTGCTGCCCGCGCCACCGGTGGCGTCCTGGGTCGTCGCTCCTGCGCCGCCGGTCGCGTCCTGGGTCGTCACACCCGGACCGTCCACGGTGCCCGCGCCACCGGTCGCGTCCTGGGCCGTTGCCGCTGAGCCTCCAGCGGTGCCCGAGCCACCGGTTGCGTCCTGTGCCGTCGCTCCGGCACTGCTGCCCGCGCCACCAGTCGCATCCTGGGTCGTCGCCGCTGAACCTCCAGCGGTGCCCGCGCCACCGGTCGCGCCCTGATTCCCGCTCCCGCCGGTGCCCGCGCTTCCGGCTGCGCCCTGGCTCGTTGCCGCCGAGCCTCCAGCGGTGCCCGCGCCACCCGTGGCCTCCCGGGTCGCGGCGCCCGCGGTGCTTCCGCTCCGCGTGCCCGTCGTCTGGGGCGTCGCGCCCGCGGCGGAGGTCTGACCTCCCTCGCCGGAAGTGCTCTCGGGCGCGGCCTCCGTGTCCGACGAAGTCGCGCCGCCACTCCCGCCCGTGCCCGACTCATCCTGTGCCGGGGGGGCCCAGGGCGAGGGCAGGGGCTGATACGACTGTGCGGCCTCCTCGTTGGCCATCTGGCCCGGCGACACGGGGCCGTAGCCATTGGGAAGGACCGGCACGATCTGCGGGGGAGCGGAGTCCACGTCGACGGGTTGCTGAACCACGTAGCCTTCAGGAGGCCGAGCGCCCTCCGCCAGCCTGGCGGCCTCCTCGTAGGCATCCTCCAGAGCTTCCGCGGCGGGGTCATCGACCAACGGGTCTTGCGGAGGCGGCACCGGCGTCACCTCCGGCGTCTGACCAAGGCTCAATCCAGCGGCGAGGGCAATCCACAGGCGCATGCCTGAAAGGTGTCCACCAGTGGATGTCCCTTCAGCCCTGCCAGCGAAGCTGCGCCCGACAGGCCGCCCGGGCGGCGCCCCACCGAGCTCCCTGTTCGGAAATGTCGGGACATTTCACGCCGCAGAACCCCCGACATTTCCGAACAGGACGCCTTCCGACCGCCTCCGGAAGGACTCCGCCGTGCACGCGTTCCACCGAGCGCCGGACCCACGCCGCCGTCACCAGCGCTCACTTCCTCCGCCGGGCCAGTGCCAGCACCTCGCGCGCCGCGCGCTCCCCGGTCGCGATGGCGCCATGCACGGTGCCTTCCTCCCCGTCGGTATTCGTGGCCTCGCCCGCGAAGAACAGGGTGCCGTCCACGGGAGCGGCGAGCGCCTCCATCGCGTCCATCGCGCCCACCGGAATGACGGCATAGCCGCCCCGGGTGAATGGCTCGCGCTGCCAGTCCTGCACGTGCCACGCCTCGAGCAGCTCGTGCAGCGCCTGCCGGGGCAGCCGGAAGATGCGCGCGAGCGACTCCACCGCGCTCGCCAGCACCTCCTCCTCCTGGAGCCCGGACAGCGCCTCCGCCCCCGGGCCGCCGGCCCAGCCCACCAGGTGCCGGGACTCGCGAGGCGACAGCGTCCACCACGTGGGCACCGGCAGCGACGGACCGTGGAAGAAGCCGAACCGCCGGGTGTCCTCGCGCTCGCTCCAGAACGCGGTGCGGAAGCGCAGCAGCACCTTCACCAGCGCGCCCATCTCCAGCCGGCCCCAGGCCCGCGCCTTCTCCGGCAGCGCAGGAACGAAGCGCACCGCGCCGGGCTCCGGAGGCCGCGCCCGCAGCACGCCCAGCGGAAGCGTCACCACGGCCTGCTTCGCCCGCACCTGTCCGAGCGCCACCCCCTGCCGCGTGCGCACGCGCACCCGCACCTCACCGGCCGCCCAGCGGACCTCCTCCGCCACCGCGTTGAGGAACACCGTCCCCGGACGCTCCATCAGCGGCCGGGCCAGCGCGCCCAGCACCCGGTCATACCCCTCCATCACCCGCGACGGCGTGGTGCCGCCCAGCTCCTCCGCGGCCGTCTCCATCCGGGTGATGGCCAGCGTGCTCGCGGTGTCCGGGTTCGCCGCGTAGAAGCCCTCCACGTAGGCCCGGCCCATGGCCACCTGGAGCGCGGGCCATCGCTCGGCCTTCGCCCGCTCCCGCAGCAGCTCCGCCACGGGCCGGTCCGGAGGCTTCGCGGAGGCGAGCGCGTCCAGGAAGCGGAAGGACTCCTCGCCCTCTCCGAAGCGTCCCTTCCACGACAGCGCATGCGTGTCATTGCACGCGCGGATGGACAGCCGGGCCCCGCGCGCCAGCTTCCGCAGCGACTCCGGCTCGCCATGGACGAACTCCGCCCCCAGTTCCAGCGGAACCTCCGTGACGGGGTCCCGCAGGGTGGCCACGCGTCCGCCCCACCGCTCGCGAGCCTCCAGCACCGTGACGCGCAGCCCCGCTCGACGCAGCAAGGCGGCGGCGGCGAGCCCCGAGGCGCCCGCGCCCAGGATGACGACATCCGAGAGGAGTTCCATGTCGCACCAGTAGCCATGCCCGGGCGCGACAGCAGCCCCCCTCGCGCCCGCCGTCACGCGCGAGACACTCACGGCCCGGAAGACGCGAAGGGCCGCGCCTCCAGTGACGGAGACGCGGCCCGGGGAGGGAAGGCTTGCGCGTGCGTCAGAGGCTGATGCGCAGGCCGGCTCCCAGCTCGAAGGTGGGCGCGGCCACGCTGAAGCCCTGGATGTCCTCGCCGTTGACGGTGACGTCGGGCACGGTGAAGCCGAGCCGCAGCTCACCGCCCTTGCGGCCGTAGTGCACGGCGCCGAACGCCTCCACCGTGAGGTAGGTGAGCGCGCGGTACGTCATGTTGAGCCGGCTCGTGAAGGAGCGGTCGGACAGGTTGCCCAGCGTGAAGAAGTTGAAGGCCGTGTGGTCCCAGTCGAAGGGCTGGTTCAGGAACAGGTACGCCGCGCCGTAGTGGCGGCCCACGTACAGCGGCTGGAAGGCGCTCTGGGCAATGAGGTACGGGTACCCCACGGAGCTGGTGTAGCCCGTCGAGTTGTAGAAGTACTCCACGCCCACCACGGCCAGGTCGTTCGCCCCGTAGGGGAAGGTGTAGTTGGCGCCGCCCGTCACCTGGGGCGTGAGGCCCCCGGGGACGTACGACTCCACCTGGATGCCATCCTGGAAGATGTCTTCCAGCGTGGTGCCCTCGGGCACCCGGTAGAGGGGCCGGTCCGTGCCCTTCTTGATGCCCAGCTCGCCGTAGACGTCGATGGGGCCCAGGGCGGAGGACAGGTCCAGGCCGAAGCGGGGCTTGCGGCCGCGCTGGGCCACTGCGCTGACGCCCACCTCCGCGGGGCCCAGCACCACCTCGGCGCGCAGCGCGCCGCCGATGCGGCTGAGCCGGTTGACCGGGTCCTCGCCGCCGGGCCGCGTGGGGCCGCCGGTGGCGTCGGTGACGGCGCCCGCGTCGGTGCCCAGGTCGTCCACCACGGCGATGCCGTAGAAGTTCCAGCCCCGCGCCTCCCACGGCACGTGCAGCTTCACCATGGACACGCCGGTGCGCAGGTCCACGAAGGCCAGCGGGTTCCGCCGCTGGGGGGACAGGAAGTCGGTGGGGTTCCAGATCTGCCCCGTGCCCCACTTCACGTGCTGCTTGCCCACGGTGAAGAACACCGTGCGCGCCAGGTCGAAGCGCAGCCACGCCTGGTCCAGCAGGACGCGAGGGTTGGACGGCGCGCCCTCCGCCGTCTGGGTGGAGAGGGTGGGGTCGTAGCTCAACCGCCCCACCACGAAGCCGCGCAGCCGGTCCGTGGGACGCGCGTCGAAGTAGCCATCCACCAGCGTGGGCGCGGTGAACGAGGTGTTGCCGAAGGACACGCCCTCGTTCGCCGCCACGTTGGCGCGCAGGTAGAACTGGCCGCCAATCTTCAGCGGGTCATCCACCGCCTCCTCGGAGTCGAAGGCGCTGCGCGTCGCCGGGCCGTCCAGCGCGTCCGAGTCCCTGTCACCGGGGGCCGCGGAGGGCTCGGTGAGCGAGGGCTGCCGTGACGTCGCCTCGCCGGCCGACGTCGGGTCCGCCGCCGCGCTGTCGTCCCCGCCGAAGATGGCGTCCTCGCTGGGACGGTCCGCCGGGGCCTCCTCCTGGGAAGGGGAGGGCGTGGCCTCGGCGGGCTGCTCGGACTCTCCGCCGAAGAGGGCATTCTCGTCGGGCCGGTCGCCTGCGCCGTCCGCGCCGGCCGACTGGGCGAGCGCGGGGGCGCCGACGAGGGCCGCGGACAGCGCCGCGGCCACGGTGAGAGTCTTAGGGCTCATCGGCTCTTGCTCTCGAGCCACGCCTTGGTGAAGAGGTTGGCTTCCAGCGAGCGCAGGTCGATGGACTTGATGAGGATGACGGTGGAGTTGGCCTTCTCCACCTCGTCGTAGATGCGAATCTCCTCGGGGAACCAGACGTCGGCGCCCTTGGACTCGCTGAACAGCTTCTTCCAGCGAGGGTAGAGCAGGGTGCGCATCTTCCGGCCGGACAGCGCGTACTCCTCGCGCTTGAGGACGTTGGTCGAGTCCTTGTCCACCCACAGCTTGATGACGGGGTAGGCCACGTCCACGCCCTGCTTGCCCTTGAGCGTCAGCATGTTGGCCGTGTACTTGCCCAGCTTCCCCTCGCCTTCGAACGACGGGTCATACTCCTCGGCCAGGCGGGACTCGTCGAAGTCGGCGCGGCGGCTGTCGGTGCCGGCGATGCGCTCGCGCTCCGTGCGCCGCTCCCACTTGCCCACGTTGGGGTCATAGCTCCAGAGGTTCTTGTCCAGGCGCAGGTAGCCCTTGCCGGCCTCCGTCTTGGGACGGCTGAAGAGAATCATCAGCTTGTCGTCCGCGTCGCGCCGGTAGACGAACGCCTCGCGCACGGTGTCCGTCTTGTCCTTCTCCTTCTGCTCCAGGTAGACGAGCGCCTTGTAGTCGCCGCCATTGCGCTGCCGGTCGTCGATGGTGGCCAGCAGCTTCACCAGCTCCGCCGGCTCCAGGGCCAGCGCCGCCGGGGCGGACAGCAGGGCCGCGGTGAGCACCGCGGCGGTCATCACACTTTTGAGGCTCATGGAGGGTTCACCCGATGTGGTGCATCGCCGTGACGGGCTTCATCCGCGCGGCGAGGAAGGAGGGAATGAGTGAGATGAGCGTGGTGCACGCGGTGATGAACACCATGGCGCCCACCACGGCCCCGGGGTTGACCGCCAGCTTCAGCGTCTCCGACATGATGAACATGGCCACCACTTCGGGGACGGCCATGCCCGCCGCGTTGACGCCCAGGCACACCGCGAGCCCCACCACGGCGCCCGCCAGCGTCCCCAGCGCGCCCAGCGTCAGCGCCTCACAGACGAACATCAGCACCACCCGCCGGCGCTGCATGCCAATGGCGCGCAGCGTGCCAATCTCCCGCGTGCGCTCCCGGATGGCAATCCACAGCGTGTTCATGATGCCCACGCAGATGATGACCAGCAGGACGAAGGTGAGGGCGCCGGTGAGGAAGTTGAGCGCGGCGAGCGTCCAGCTGATGAAGTTGATTTCGTCCTCCCAGTTGGTGATGTCCAGCTTCTGGCCCGTCCACGGCTCGCGGTTGACCACCTCGAACTTGAAGAAGAACGCCCGCGGGTCGTTGTCCATGATTTCGTGGCCCGCCTCGGCCAGCGTCTTGCGCAGCCGGGCCTGGACCTCGGGCACCTGCGCCACGTCCTTGAGGTACACCTGGATGGCGCCCGTGGTGTCGTCGCGCAGCTGGTAGAGCGAGCGCAGCGTGCCGGAGGGCACGTAGACGTTGAAGTCGCTCATCATGCCCACGTTGGCCGCGATGGCCGCCACCTGCACGTCCACCGTGTTGCTGGTGCCACGCATGGTGGGCGCGGCGACGGTCAGCGTGTCGCCCACCTTGACCTCCAGCCGCTTCGCCTGCTTCTCGAAGAGCAGCACGGAGTTGGGCTTGGAGAGTCCGTCCAGCGAGCCCTCGCGCACCTGGATGACCTGGCGGAAGCCGGGCTCGGCGTCGATGTCGATGCCGCCCACGCCCAGCTGCATGGAGCTGGCCTCGCTCACGACCTTCGCCCAGCCGCGCCCGCGGTGGACGATGTAGTCCACCTCCGGCACGTCCTTGCGGATCTGCTCGAGGATTTTCGGATAGCCCGTCACGACGGGGACGCCCTGTCCGGCCGACACCTTGAAGAAGCCGGCCACGTTGACGTGGCCGGTGGACAGCGTGGTGGCCGAGCGCAACATCGTGTCCTTCATCCCGGTGGACAGCCCCATCAGGATGACGAGCAGCGCGGTGACGCCGGCGATGGCCCCGCCCAGGAGCAGCGTGCGGCGGCGGTGGGTGCCGAGGTTGCGGAATGCGATGAGGAAGAGCTGGAACATGTCGTTACTCGTCCGTCTGCATCGCCTGGAGGGGCGAGACCCGCGTCGCGAGGAACGCGGGATAGAGGGTGGAAATGGCCGAAACGACGAGGACGATGACGAAGGCCGCCACCAGGTTGCCCGCGCTCAGCGTGGGGTAGAGCCGCGGGCCGGAGAAGAAGAAGTACGCCCACTCGTTGGCCGCGGGGATGCCGGCGCTGCCCAGGGCGGCCATGATGCCGCTGCCCACCAGCGCGCCGCCCGCGCCGAAGACGAGCCCCAGGAGCAAGGTCTCCACCAGCACCATGCCCAGCACGAAGGAGCGCTGCGCTCCAATCGCGCGCATGGTGCCCACCTCGCGCACCCGCTGCAGCGTGGCCATCATCATCGCGTTGTTGATGATGACCAGCGCCACCACGAAGATGATGAAGACCACGAAGTAGAGCACCAGCTTCGCCATCAGCACGAACTGGCCGATGATGCCCGCCGCCTGCTGCCAGGACACCACCCGCAGCTTCAGCCCCGCGTCCGTGGCCGACTGCTTCAGTTCGGCCATCGTCTGCTGGAGCTTCTCCGGGTCCTTCAGCATCACCGCCGCGCTGAGCGCCACGCCCTTCTCGATTTCCTCCTGGGAGTAGACGCGCGCCGCCAGGTCGTCCCGGCGAAGCGAGCCCAGCGAGCCGTCGAAGGCATCCTTCTCGTCGATGAGCCCCGGCGTGGCATTGGCCACCAGCGTGTTGCCGCTGTCCTCGCCGAAGAGGGCCTCCTCGGCATCCTCCCGGGCCACCGCCTTCACCGCGTTCAGCTTCTGCAGCTCGGAGATCTCCTCCTTCTTGTCCGCGGTGAGGTAGCCGTACAAGTCCCGGAAGGACATCAGGTCCATCAGGTTGATGGCGCCGGCCATGGCGGACTTCTCCAGGCCCTTGAAGCGGTAGGTGCCCCAGATCTTCACGTTGACGCTCTGCACGTAGCCGCTGCGCGTGAAGGCGGTGATGGTGAGGCTGTCCCCCATGCGCAGGCGGTACAGCTCCAGGAGGGGCGCCAGCTCCGAGTAGAACTGCGCGTAGCGGGTGTCGAAGTTGTCGTCGTTCGTGTCGAAGAACTCCACCAGCAGCTTCTCCAGCTTTGGCTCCTGGCTGCCCAGGGCCTTCTGCAGCCGCTCGGTGGCCAGGCGCGTCTTGATGGGGTCCAGCTGGAAGAGGATTTCGCGCGTCTGCGTCTGGTTCTCCTTCACCCAGCGCTGCATCTGCGGGTCGGTGGCGATGCGCTTCTGGTTGACGTCCCGCTCCTGCTTGATGTTGTCCATCCGCAGCGCCGACTTCAGCTTGAGGAAGTTCTCGTAGAAGAACTTGGACAGCAGCATGCCGCGCTTGCCCTGGGGCACCATCTGCCCGTCCACCAGCTCCATGCGGTCGAAGGTGCGCTGGAAGGCGTCCAGGTCCGTGCCCGCGTAGCGCATGTCGAGCATGTCCCCGTCCGGAATCTGCGGGGCGATGCGGTTCTCCAGAAACTCCAGCGAGCCGAACGGGTCCTGGTCGAAGGTGTCCCAGAACGCGTCCGTCCGGGCGCGGGCAAGCGACTCCACCTCGGCCGGGTCCTTGGCGGCGGCGCTCAACAGCGCCTGGCTCTTGGTGTTCTGCTCCTCGATGAGCACCAGCATCTGCCGCACGTGGGCCTTGACGCTGTCGATGTTCTCCTTGAGCTCGGGCGTCTCGCCCTTCTCCGCGCGCTGCTTGTAGAGGTCGCGCATGCGGGCGAGCGTCAGGTCCACCGTGTTGCCGGAGGTGATGAGCGCGCCGCTGGTGCCCATGGGCACCACCGTCTTCACGTTGGGGTGCTTCTCCAGCACCGGCTTGATGCGGCTGAAGTCGTCGAGCGCCGCCAGGTCCGGCTCGCCGCTCATGCCGCCGTAGAGGGCCAGCTCGTCCTTGGACTCGTCCGAGTACACCTGGAGGTGCCCCGCCACGCTGCCGACGATGCTGCGGCTCATGGCGCTGTCCATGCTGTCCAGGAGCGCCCCGCCCACCACGACGAGCAGGGTGCCGAAGAAGATGATGCCGCCGATGAGCAGGTTGATCTTGCTGGTGAACAGGTTGCGGAACGCCACCTGCATCAGCAGACGGAAATACCCTCCCATGTCAGTGACTCCCCGCGGCCATGGCCCGCTGCGCCTCGGAGGCGCTGAGCCGGTCGAGAATCTTGCCGTCCGCCAGGCGCCACACGGCGTTCGCGTGGTTCATCACCTTGGCGTCGTGGGTGGAGAAGATGAAGGTGGTGCCCTCCTTCTGGTTGAGCTCCTTCATCAGGTCGATGATGTGCTGGCCCGTCACCGAGTCCAGGTTGGCGGTGGGCTCGTCCGCCAGCACCAGCTGGGGTCGGGTGACGAGCGCGCGCGCCACGGCCACGCGCTGGCGCTGGCCGCCGGACAGCTCGTTGGGGCGGTGCTTGGCGTGGTTGGCCAGGCCCACCTGCTCCAACAGCTGCATGACGCGCTCGCGGCGCTGGGCCTTGTCCAGCTTGCGCTGGAGCAGCAGGGGGAACTCCACGTTCTGGAAGACGGTGAGCACCGACACCAGGTTGAAGCTCTGGAAGATGAAGCCGATGGTGTGCAGGCGCAGGTCGGTGAGCTGGCGCTCACTGAGCTGCTTGGTGTCCTGCCCGGCGACGCTGACCACGCCGGTGGTGGCGGTGTCCACGCAGCCGATGAGGTTGAGCAGCGTCGTCTTGCCGCTGCCGGACGGCCCGGCGATGGAGATGAACTCACCCGGGTGGACCTGCAGGTCCACGCCCCGGAGCGCCGGGACGACGACCTTGCCCAGGTTGTAGTCCTTGGTCACGTTCGTGATGGAAACGATGGGGGACTTCGCTGCGGGGTTCATGCGGTGCGTCCTTTCGAAGCCTTGGGGGTGCGGCCGGTGGCGCGCGCGGTGCGCATGACGCGCCAGCGCTCGGCGATGCCGGCCATCTCGGTGAGGTAGAAGTCGCAGAAGTCCGCGGCCTCGCGCAGGTGCGGCTTGTCGGCGAGCTGCGGCGCGGCGAGGGCGCTGCGGCACACCCGCACGAAGGCCTTCATCGCCTCCTCCGCGGTGTGCAACCGGCTCTCCCAGCCCTCGTGGCTGATGACGTAGTAGTGCTGCCGGTCGCCCGGCACGCTGACCGGCTCCACCAGGCCCATGGCCGTGCAGGCGCGGATGTTGGTGGACACGGAGGCGGCGCTCACCTTGAGCAGCTCGGCGATGCGCTTGAGCGACAGCGGCTCGTCCGCCAGCATCAGCAGCGCGTGGATGCGCCCGCCGATGCGCGTGCCGCCCTGCCGTTCGAAGTGCAGAGCCATCGCTTCGATGAAGCGAAGCTCCGCGGCGCCCAACTCCGTCATGCCCGGCCTCCGTGCCTTCCAACCGGGCCGCGCGCCAGTCGCGCGAGCAGGCCCAGGAAGGCGTGCCGGCATGTAATTCGTTCAGTTCATTCAGTCAATACTGAATGAACTGAAACCTGGGGGCATGGATGTGGGCGTACTCCGGCCGCGTGGGAAAGGGAAGGGGCCCGCGGCCATGCGTGGCCGTGGGCCCTCGGGGTCCCCGCTGGTGGGGGTTGGCAATGCTGTCAATGTCACGGGCAGGTGTCCGTGGCAGAGGCGTGGCGGCTACTGCGGATTGGTGCCGGCGCTGTCGGGGTTCATCGTGCTGCTGCCCTCGTGGTTGTCCATGTTCTCGCCCGGGGGCGGCGTCTCCAGGCCGGAGCCACCGGTGTTCATGTCCACGTCCTTGTCCTGCTCCATCCCGGAGCCGCCGGTGCCCTCGTTGATGGACGAGTCGGGCGACATCATGTCCCCGGAGCCGGAGCCGCCGGTGCCGGACATGGAGATGCTCTTGGCGACGTTGTCCGTCTCCTTCACCTCGTAGCTGGCGCGAATCTCCTGGCCCGCCTGCAGGTCCTTGGCCTTCTTGAGGCTGGGATCATTGAACTGGGTGCTCTTGTCCACCTTCAGCGGCACCACCGCGCCCTGCATGTCCACGTAGATGGTCTTCGAGTCGGCCTTGACGACCTTGCCCGTCAGCTCCTTCTGGCCCATGGCGCTCTGGCCGCTCATGGTGCTGCCCGAGCCACCCATGGCCGGGTCGCTCTGCATGGAGCCCGAACCTCCAATGGCCGGGTCGCTCTGCGTGGCGCTGTCCTGCTGCATGCTGCTGTCCTGCTGCGGAGCCTCGGTGCCCTGCTGCGGAGCCGTGGTGTCCTGCGCGAAGGCGGCGCCCGAGCCGAACAGGGCGACGGTTGCAATAACCCCAACCAGCTTCTTCATGGAGATTCTCCTGTGTGAGTGCGGCGGAGGGCATGCGGCGCCACTCCGTTGCCGAAAACCTAGGTGCGCTGGTGGACGTGCACAGGGCTTGCGGGGCAGTCCGGTGGAGTGCCCGTTCCCTCCTCGGCCTGTGGGACGTGGGGTATTATCCCCAGGGGAAGAAGGGGGGCGGCTTGAAGGGGGCAGGGCTTTTCCCCTACCGTCACGTTCCAAGTGCCCAACGGCCGTCCAGCCGCTGGCCCGACAGGAGACCTCCTCCGCAATGCCCCCGTCCGCCAAGCCGTCCACGCCCGCGCCGGCCCAGGAGCTGCCCGCGCCCTCCTATCCCGCCGTCGAGTCCCTGCTCGAGGCGACCCCGGCGGAGGAGGTGCGCGCCTTCTTCGCCCCCGTGAAGGCCGGCCTCGCCGACCTCAAGGGCCCCAAGGTGGACCAGGGCAAGAAGGTTCAGGCCGCCATCGGCCATGCGGAGGAATTGCTGGCGCTGCTGGTGGACACCCGCGAGCGGATGCTCGCCGAGGCCAAGGCCGGCAAGGGCAGGCGCTAAGCACCCGGAATGACGGGGGTTCCCAGGCCACGCCGCTTTATTTGGGTGGATCAGGAAACCGCCGGGCCCCTGGGCCGATAATACGTAGGAGAGCATCCGGAACATCGGGGATCTCTGACCTTTCCGCTGGCAGCAGCGCCTGGAGGAAGCAATGGCGAAGATCGACAACATGATGGGCCCGAACGTGCGTCTCTCGACCAACGTGACGACGGCGCGGCAGACGCCGCAGACGGGCTTTGGAGCGCGGCTGCAGAACGGGCTCAACAGCGCGGCGAGCGCGGTGGGCACGGGCGTGGGCGCGGTGGCCGGCATGATTCCGGGCGGGCAGATCGTCTCCGCCGCGGTCTCGTCCATGCACACCTTCTCCAGCACCAGCGGCTCCGGCATGGCCGGCGCGCCGTACGCCGGTGTGATGGGCACGGCGGTGTCGCCCATGGGCGGCGGCTCGGCGTCGATGATGTCCGGCGTGGCCGGCGTCGGCGGTGGCGTGGCGGGCGGCGTGGGCGGTGGCATTGGCTCCCCGGCCGCGGGCGCCGGCGCCAACGCGAGCGCCACGGACACCGTGAACGGCAACTTCTCGCTGAACAAGATGGCCGAGGAGAACAGCAAGCTCCTCAACCTGCAGGCCGCCATCCAGCAGGAGTCGCAGACCTTCACCGCGATTTCCAACGTGATGAAGTCGCGGCACGATTGCATCAAGAACTCCATCGGCAACGTCCGCTAATCACGGCGGGCACCAGCCGGCGGGCTTTCGGGAGCGGCGCCGCTCCCGTTCCCGCCGGACGCGGAAAGGAAGAGCGAAGTCCATGGCGGAGAGCTCGGAGATTGCGAACAGCCTCGTCCCGGTCGGGCGTCAGCAGGCCATGGTCCTGCTGGAGGTCGGCTACCTGTGGCTCGACATGGGCCACTTCGACAAGGCTCGGGAGGTCTTCGCCGGGGCCGCGGCGCTGATGCCGAAGAGCGAGGTGCCGCAGCTGGGGCTGGGCGCGCTGGAGTTCGCGCAGGGCCGCCACGACAAGGCGCTGCAGGCCTACCGCTCGGCGCAGCGGCTGGCGCCGCAGTCCGCGCTGCCTCGCGCCCACGCGGGCGAGGCGCTACTGTTCATGGGAAAGGTGCCCGAGGCCCTCAAGGAGCTGAAGGCGGCCATGGACCTGGAGCCGGACGGTGATGGCGCGAAGCTGGCCCAGTCGCTCATCCAGGCGAAGGAGGCGGGTGTCCTGCCTCCTGCGAAGAAGTAGACGACGGGAGGAGAAGGCGATGGCTGTCGGTGGTGTGGGACGAGGGGGAGGTAAGGGGCGTGCCGGTGGCGCGAAGGGCGCTGCTGGCGCCGCGCCGGCGGCGGGCTCCAGCTTTGGCGGCAAGGTGGACAAGGCCGAGTCTCTTGTCGGGCCCTCGGGTCTGGTAGGCTCCAGCAATGTCCAGGGCCCCCAGGCGGCGGACCCGGTTGCCGCGCAGGCGGTGGCCATCGCCCGGAAGCTGAAGCAGGGGGGCTTCAAGAGCAAGGAAGAGGCGACGAAAGCCCTCGTCGCCGAAATCCTGAAGGAGAAGCTCCGCATGAAGTCCTCCTCTCTCACGAGCAAGATTTCGGACGCGCTGCAGGATGATCCGCGGCTGAACCAGGTTCTCGAGCGGCTGTGGTCCAAGGCCGAGTGAGCTGCGCTTGGCTCTGGGCGACGACAGGAAGGTCATCCTCGAGAAGTACGGGCCCTACGTGCGCTCGCTGGCGGCGACCGTCCGCAAGCAGTTCAACGCCCAGCTCGAGCTCGATGAGCTGGTGGCCTACGGGCAGATAGGGCTCCTGGAGGCCGCGGAGCGGTTCGACCCGAAGGTGGGAGCCAACTTCCTCACCTTCGCGCACTACCGCATCAAGGGCGCCATCTTCGACGGGCTGAGGAAGATGGGGGTGTTGCGGGGCTCGGACGCGCGGACGGCGTTCGCGGGGGAGCGGGCGGCGGCATACCTGGGCAACCTCGCCGACCGCGAGTCGGGGACAAGCAACCGGGGCAGCTCCTTCGACGATGATGTCAATGACATCTCGGATGCGGTGGCCGGGCTCGCGATGGTGTTCGCGTCGAGCATGGAAGGGGCGGACACGGCGGGCTACACCGACGAATCCCTGCCGGTGGACGTCCGGATGGAGCTGGAGCAGACGAAGAACAGGGTGCGGGCGGCGATAGAGAAGCTCCCGGAGAAGGAGAAGAAGCTCCTCCAGGGCTACTACTTCCAGGGCAGGACGCTGGAAGAGGCGGGGGCGGAAATAGGGCAGTCGAAGAGCTGGGCGTCGCGGCTGCACGCGCGCGCCATCGACCGGCTCAAGGAACTTTTGAACGAGGAGGAGGAACTGCCTCCTTCCCCGACGGATGCAAGGAGGGTCTCACATGGCGGGTCCGATGACCGGGGTCTCCGCGGCACAGGTGGCGCAGCAAAAGCTGCAGGACCAGGGCGCCCAGCAGACGAACAAGCAGGGCGCGTCGAAGTTCGACGGAGTTCTCGCTGACAAGGCGCAGGGCGCGGGCCAGGTGGACCAGGCCCAGGGCGTGAACAAGGCCCAGGCGGCGCAGGCCACCCAGAAGGCGGACGCCGTCCGCCAGGTGGAGACCGTCAACAAGACGGAGAAGGCCGCCATGAACAAGGTGAGCGGCGCGGGCCAGGAGCCGATGACGGCCAAGGGCGCCGAGGCCGTGGCGGCCAAGCCCGAGACGGCCAAGACGTCCAAGGCCGGCGACATGATGACGCAGGTGATTGGCGACCTGGAGAAGGGCCAGGGCAACCTGGAGAAGATCATCTCCCAGGCCTCCAGCGGGAAGCAGTTCTCCAACGCGGAGCTGCTGTCCCTCCAGGCCTCCATGTACCAGTACACGCAGCAGCTGGACCTGACGAGCAAGGTGGTGGAGAAGGCCACCACCGGCCTCAAGGACGTCGTCAAGACGCAGGTCTAGTTACCCACCGGCCAGCCTGGCGGCGCCTGTGAAGGGCGGCTCCTCCCCCCGGGAGGGGGCGCCCTTCCGCGTTTTCCGGGGGCCTAGTAAGCTCACCGCGCCCATGAATCGCCGACCGCACGCGTTTGCCGCCCTGCTCCTCGCCCTCGTGTTCACGACGGGCTGCCACATCGAGCTCCAGCACGAGCTGACTGAGTCGGACGCCAATGAAATCTACGTCCTGCTCAGCAAGAACGGCATCAACGCCAAGAAGGAGAAGGAGGAGGGTGGCAACGAAGTCCGGTTCATGATCACCGTCCCCAAGGCGGACGCCGCGCAGGCCGCGGAGCTGCTCAAGCTCAACTCGCTGCCGCGTCCGGTGGAGAAGGGCCTGGCCCACTTCGCCAAGGGCAGCATGGTGCCCACCGCCACCGAGGAGCGCGCGATGCTGCTCAAGGCGCTGGCGGGTGAGGTGTCCAACGCGCTCAATCAGATCGACGGCGTGCTGGAGGCGCGCGCCATCGTGATGATTCCGGAGAACAACGACCTGACGCAGCCGGAGAACAAGCCGATGCCGTCCGCGTCGGTGTTCATCAAGTACCGGCCCCAGGAGGGCGGCAAGCCGCCCATCGCCGAGGCTGTCGTGCAGAAGTTCGCGGCCACCGCGGTGCCGGAGCTGAAGCCGGAGGCGGTGACGGTGCTGATGACGCAGGCCCTGCCGCCCTCGGCGGAGACGGACTCGGAGAGCCGGCTGCAGGACGTGCTGGGGCTGCGGATGACGGCGTCCAGCGCGGGCCAGTTCAAGGTGATGTTCGCCGGGGCCTTCGGCCTGGTGCTGGTGATGATGGGGCTGGCGGCGTGGACCTTCATGCGCTCCGGCTCCAGCGCCCCCGCGGCGCGCGCCGGGGCCCGCGGCCGCGGCCGGCCTCCGGAGGCCTGAAGTCCGGCCCTCGTGGCGGAAGGCTTCCTCCCCCCTCCCAGCGGGCGGCCGTGAGCCCGCGAGGTGACGTTTGGACTCGTTCTTCACCTCGCTCAACAAGCGCCAGAGCATGCTGCTCCTGACGGCCGTGACGTTCGGCGGTCAGGACAGCCTCGGCGCGTTGGAGCACCTCCCGGAAGAGGAGTCCGCGCTGCTGCGTCACCGCGCGCAGGAAATCCTCCAGATTCCGCGTGAGAAGCGCATCCCCGCGCTGGTGCAGGAAATCAAGCGGCTGGTGAAGGACCGGCGCGGGCAGCTGTGGAGCGCCGAGCCGGAGCGGCTGGCGGCGCTGCTGCAGCGCGAGCGTGGGGCCCTGGTGGAGGTGGTGCTGCGCGCGCTGCCGGGCACGCTGGCGGACGCGGTGCGCACGCACCTGCCGCCCGCGCGCGTGAAGCTCACCCGCGAGGTGCGGCCCCAGGTGCTGGACATCGTCCGGTGGAAGCTGGAGGAGGTGCTGGCGCGCGAGGCGGCGGCGCAGCAGGCTGCGGGCTTCAAGTTCTCCGACGTGCTCCAGCTCCAGCAGCGTGAGCTGCTCACCGTCTGCGACAGGCTGGGCGCGCGCGTGCTGGGGCCGGCCATGGCGGGCCTGCCGGACGCGGAGCGCGAGGCCCTGGTCGAGCCGCTGCCGCCGGACCTGCGGCTGCTGGCGAACAAGTCCGTGGCGGCCAACGCCCCGCGCAAGCTGCCGGAGGAGGACGCCCGCGCGCAGCTGGAGGTGCACGAGGGGCTGAAGAGCCTCGCGGGGGCCATCCGCAGCGCGGGCGTGCAGCGGCTGGCGCGCGCGTGCGTGGCGCAGTCCCCGGAGTTCGCCGCGCGCATGCTGGAGAAGTACCGCGGCGAGTTCGGCGCCCTCATCGCCAAGTGGGTGCGCGAGGAGCGCATCCGCCCCACGGCCCGGGGTGACGGCGGCCGCACCGACATCGTCATGGACCTGGAGCGGCTGGCCACGCGCGGCCTCATCGAGCGGCCCGTGCGCCTAGCGTCCCAGCCTCCTCCGCGCCAGTCCGCGATGCTTCCGCCGCCGCCCGGTGCGCGCAAGGCCGCGGGGGCGCCCTCCCGGGCGGCCCCGGCCGCCGAGCCCGAGGCCCGCCCGTCGCCGCGTGCCTCCATGGCCAGCCCCGCCGTGTCCCGGCAGGGGCCCGCCGTGCGCCGCGACATCATGGCCGAGCGCGCCGCCCGGAACGCGGGGGCGCTCTCCAACCGCGAGGCGTCGCGCGTGGCGCCCGGGCCGAAGAAGCCCGGGGAGCCGGGCGGCTCGGCCGTGCACCGGGTGCCGCCCCGCCGCGAGTCCTCCATTGCCACCCCCGCGGGCCGTCGCGAGCCCGGCGCGCCGGAGCCCCGGCCGTCGCGCGCCGCGCGGGCGGACCCGGAGGGCGCCCGCATCGGCCCGCCGCCCTCGCGCCTGGGCCAGCGGGACGCCCGGCGCTCCGAGGACCCGGAGACGAGCCCCGAGCCCGGGCGCGAGCGCTCCCGCGTCGCGGGCGGCGAGTCGCGGGTGCAGGCGCGGCCCCAGCCCCAGGAAGAGCTGTCCCGGGCCTCGCGGATGCGGCCCCGTGCGGAGCCGGAGCCCGAGCCGCGCCGCTCCCGGGACGTGGGAGATGATCCGGAAGTCTCGCGGGTGTTCCGCTCGCGGGGCTCCGTGCCCCGGGCGCGGGGCGGGGGAGGCCCGGAGGAGTCGGCGCCGGAGCGGCCTCCCCGGGTGCTGGCCGGGCGGGCGACCACGTCTCCCGGCCAGGGGGCCGCGTCCGCCCCCCGGGGTGAGGGGACGTCGGTGCAGCGCCGGCCCCGCTCCCCGTCCGGAACCGACCGTCCGGTGCCTCCGGGCGCGGGCGGGCGTGGACCCAAGGGCGGAACGCGCTAGCATCCGGGCCCCAAGGAGCAGCCCATGGCGATCGGCAAGGTGATCAAAGGTGACGGGACGGCGGAGCCGGGCCTCGCGTCGGAGCGGCCCGCGCTGAGGCCGCCGCGCGCCGGCGTGATGAACGCCGAGGTCTTCGAGGCCCGGCAGGGCGCGCAGGCCATCCTCGAGGATGCCCAGCGCGAGAAGGAGCGCATCCTCGCCGAGGCCCAGCGCGACTGCGAGGACCAGCGGGCGAAGGCGCGCGAGCAGGGCCGCCAGGAGGGCCTGGCGCAGGCCACCGAAATCATCCTCCGCGCGAAGATGCAGGCCGGCGAGATGCTCGGCGACCACGAGAAGGACGTCGTCGCGCTGTCCTTGCGGATGGCGGAGAAGATCATCGGCCGGAGCCTGGAGAAGGACCCGGACCTGATGGTGGAGCTGTGCGCGTCCGCCATCGAGAACCTGCGCAGCGCGCGGGCCATGGTGCTGCGGGTGCACCCGAAGACGGCGGCGGTGCTGCGCGCCAAGAAGCCCGTGCTGATGGAGCTCATCGGCCGCGCGGTGGACCTGGCCATCAAGGAGGACCCCGAGGTGGCGCCGGTGGGCTGCATCGTCCAGACGGAGTTCGGCACGGTGGACGCGCAGCTGCCCACCCAGCTCGAGATGCTCCAGAACATCCTCCTTCCGGACCCGAACGGCCGGAAGGAAGGGCCGGCCTGAGAGGGCAGGGGCGACCATGGCCATCGACCTTTCGCGCTACTTCGACCTCATCAAGGAAGCGCAGCTGGTGCGCGTCCGGGGCCGTGTCACCGAGCTGACCGGCCTCATCATCAAGGCCAGCGTGCCCAACGTCCGCGTGGGCGAGCTGGTGCTCATCAAGACGCGCAACCGCACCGCGGTGAAGGCGGAGGTGGTGGGCTTCCAGGGCGACGAGGTCATGCTCATGCCCCTGGGTGAGCTGCACGGCATCGGTCCGGACAGCGAGGTGGTGCCCACCGGCAAGCCGCTGAGCATCAAGTGCGGCGAGGCGCTGCTGGGCCGCGTCCTCAACGGCATCGGTGAGCCCATGGACGGCAGCCCGTTGCCGACCGACGGGCTCATCGACTGGTCCGTGGACCGCGACTGCCCGGACCCCTTCACCCGCCAGCGAATCGAGCGGCCGCTGCCCCTGGGCGTGCGCTGCATCGACGGGCTGCTCACGGTGGGCGAGGGCCAGCGCGTGGGCCTCTTCGCAGGCTCCGGCGTCGGCAAGTCCACGCTGATGGGGCAGATAGCGCGCAACACCAAGGCGGACCTGTGCGTCGTGGCCCTCATCGGCGAGCGTGGCCGCGAGGTGCGCGAGTTCATCGAGGACGCCATGGGCGAGGAGGGCATGAAGCGCTCCGTGCTGGTGTGCGCCACCTCGGACCAGCCCAGCCTCGTGCGTCTGCGCGCCGCCTACGTGGCCACGGCCATCGCCGAGTACTTCCGCGAGCGCGGCGGCAACGTGCTCTTCATGCTCGACACGGTGACGCGTCTGGCCCGTGCCCAGCGTGAGATTGGCCTCGCCGTCGGTGAGCCCCCGGCCCGCCAGGGCTACCCGCCCAGCGTGTTCTCCATGCTGCCGCGCATCCTGGAGCGCACGGGCAACTCGCAGAAGGGCAAGTGCACCGCCATCTACACCTGCCTCGTGGCCGGCGGTGACATGGAAGAGCCCATCGCCGACGAGGTCCGCGGTATTCTCGACGGCCACTTCATCCTCAACCGCGCCCTCGGCGAGCGCAACCAGTGGCCCGCCATGGACGTGCTCGCCAGCCTCAGCCGCGTGATGAGCGGCATCGTCAGCAAGGAGCACAAGAAGGCCGCCGGCACGCTGCGCGAGCTGCTCTCCACGTACGAGAAGCAGCGAGACCTCATCCTCCTGGGCGCCTACCAGTACGGGACGGACCCCCGCACGGACCGGGCCATCGACAAGTACGACGCCATCATCGACTTCCTCAAGCAGGACACCCACTCGAACTCCGAATTCGAGGACACGGTGGCGCAGCTCATCGCCCTCTTCGAGGAGTGAGCCGGGGGCAGGCCCCGGGGCAGGGGTGCGCGGCGGGAATTCCGGGTTAGGATGGGGGCACAATGCCCCCGTATCGGTTGCAAGCCCTGCAGGACATTCGCGCCCGGGCCAAGGAGGAGGCGGAGCAGGCCTTCTCCGCCGCCATCAAGGCCCTGGAGAAGGAGAAGGCGGAGCTCCAGCGGCTCATCGACGAGCTGGAGCGGCGCAAGCGCGAGCGCAAGGCGAAGGTGGCCGCCTACCTCAAGGAGGTCATGGCCAAGGGCGCCGGCATCAACGGCATGAACATGATGAGCCGCTTCGAGGAGCGCCTGAAGGACGAGGAGGCGCAGGTGGCCCTGGAGGTGGAGCGCCAGAAGGAGTCGGTGAAGGTGGCCGAGAAGCTGGTGGAGAAGCGGCGCCAGGAGATGGCGGACGCGGCCATGGAGCTCAAGGCCATCGAGAAGCACAAGGAGAACTGGCAGAAGCAGGTGAAGTACGAGCGCCAACAGCGCGAGGAGCTGAACCAGGAGGAGATTGGCAACGCCTTGTTCCTGGCTCGGCAGCGCAAGTAACCTGCCGCCACCCCACCCCTCGGGAAAGACGTCATGAGCCGAGTCGACGACGACCGCGAAGCAGCGCGCCTGGCCGAGCGCATCATGCAGGAGAAGAAGCTCGCCGAGGGCCAGGCGAAGAAGCGTCAGGAGGGTGCCACCGCCTTCCAGAAGCTGATGCAGCAGCCGCAGGCGCAGACGCCCGCGGGGCCCCAGACGCCCGCGCAGCCCCAGGGCAACCTGGGCCGCTCCGTGCTGGCCAAGGCGATGCAGCAGGGGAAGACCTTCGGCGAGAAGCTGCAGCAGCCGTCCACGGGCGGTGAGGCGGCGGGCCAGGCGGGCCGGCGCGCGGACGCGGGCGCGACGGAGGCCCGCTCCGGCTCGCGCGCGTCGGACGCGAAGGAGACCAAGCGCTCCTCGGAGCTTCGCGACAAGGACCTGAGCAGCGCGGAGTCCGCCCTGGGGCAGGTCAACTCGGAGCGGGGCGCCGCCATCCGGGCGGACGCCGACGCGGGCGGTGGCAAGGGCAGCGGCGGCGGGGGCGGGAAGGACAAGAAGGAGGGCGGGGGGACGGAGATGGGCCCCGGCTTCCGCTTCAACCCCGCGCTGATGGCGCCGGTGCCGGTGGCCAAGCCCAAGGACATGGCGGGCTCCGAGCGGCTGCGCGCCCTGGCCAGCGAGATTGCGCAGAAGATTGTCGACCGCATCCGGGTGGGCACCAACGCCGCCGGCAACGCGGAGTTCCAGATCGACCTGCGCGGCGACGTCATGGGCGGGATGTCCATCAAGGTCAGCGCGAGGAACGGGAAGATTTCCGCCACCTTCAGCGGCTCCAACCGCGAGGTGCTCAAGCAGCTGGAGGAGCACAGTGACGGCCTGCGCACCGCCCTGGGCGGCCGCGGCCTGCGGTTGGAGGACCTGAAGTTCGAGGCGAAGACATGAGCATGGAGCCCGACGACGACGGGCCCGCACCGCACGAGCGGACGATGCTGGTGGACGTCCGCGAGCTGCGGATCCGCCCGGAGCGTCCCCCCGAGCGTCCGGAGCGCGCGCCGGAGCGTCCGGAGCGCGCACCCGAGCGTCAGGAGCGCGAGCCCTCGCGGTACGAGCGCGTGCCCGAGCGTCAGGAGCGCGAGCCGTCGCGGTACGAGCGGGAGCCTTCCCGGTACGAGCGCGAGCCGTCGCGGTACGAGCGCCAGCTGCCGGAGCGGCCCCCGAAGCCGGAGCGGCCCTGGCGTCCGTTCACGTTCCGCAACCTGGAGAAGGTCTCCCGGGCCCAGGGCATGCTCGCGGAGCGGCTGCGCTGGCTGACGCCGGAGCAGGGGGCGCTCTCCGGGGTGGCCACGCGGCTCAAGGAGCTCTTCGACGCTCCGGTCGGCCTGAGGCTGGAGTCCGTCCAGGTGCGGCCCATGGCTGAGCTGCGGCGCTTCCTGGGCGACCCCACGTTCCTGGCGGTGCTGGCGCCGGGCGCGCTCCAGGGGCGGGCGGTGCTGGAGGTGGAGCTGGCGCTCGCGCACGCGGCGGTGGACATGCTGCTGGGCGGCGCGGGTGAGATGGTGGGCCTGAGGCCGCTGACGGACATCGAGGAGGGCGTGATGGGCTACGTCGTCCTCGAGGCCCTCAAGGTGCTGGTGCCCACGCTGCAGCAGGCGGTGCCCCGGCCCCGGCTGGACGGCGTGGCGCGAGGCGTGGACGAGGTGTCCGCGCGCCTGGGCGACGACGGGCCCATGCTGGCGGTGCACCTGCACGCCACGCTGGGTCCGCATGGCGGCATGGTGCGGCTGGTGGTGCCCGCGGCGGTGCTGGAGGCGGCCGAGCCGGTGGTGGAGAGCGCCCAGCGGCGCGCCCGGCTGCAGGCGGACCTGGAGGCGAATGCCAGCCGACTGTCCGCGGTGCGCAGCTGGCTGCGGGCGGAGATTGGCTCGGCGGAGATTTCAGCGCAGGACCTGTCGAGCCTGCGCGTGAAGGACGTGCTGCTGGTGGACGCGCTGTCGGCGCGGCCCGACCGGGGCGAGCCTGGCACGGCGCAGCTCCGGGTGGGCTCGGGGCGGGCGGGCCGCGCGGACGCGGAGGTGTTCATCGAGAATGGACGCTACCGGGCGCGCATCACCGAGCTCGTCGCCGGGGAGCCGGGCCACCCGCGCTCGGCGGGGGAAGAGGGTGCGGCGGAAGAACCAGAGGACTTCACCAACCCGGAGCTGGACATGCCTCCGGAACTGGAAGGGGCGGCCTTGGACGAGTTGAACAAGCCGGACGGAAGCGACCTGCTCGGCGACGTGCCCCTGCAGATTGCCGTGGAGCTGGCGCGCGTGCCCGTCACGGCGCAGCAGGTGGTAGGGATGCGGACGGGCCAGGTGCTCGAGCTGAACCGCGGCCCGGGTGAGCCGGTGGAGCTGTCCGTCAACGGCAAGGTGGTGGCCCGGGGCGAGCTGGTGGAAGTGGAAGGCCAGCTCGGCGTGCGCATCATCGCCCTGGCCGGGTGACGCGCCCCTTCCTCGGAGAGAGCAGGCAGGCAGTCGGGCGGGGCCCGTGGCGGTCCTCCGGCCGATGAACTAGCCTCGCTCCCAACCATGGCAGTCCTCCGCCCCCCTCTCATGCGCCTGCTGCTCGGTGCCGCGCTGGTTCTCACGGCGCCCGCCGTCCTGGCGCAGGCTCCGTCCGCGCCCGTGCCGCCCGGTGGCAACGCGCCCGTCGCGGAGTCCGCGAAGGCGGCGCCCGTCGTAGCGTCCCCTGCCGAGAAGGCCACGCCCGCCGCGACGGCGCCGTCCGCGCAGCCCGCTGCCGCGACGGCTCCCTCCGCGGGGGCGGTGCCTGCCACCTCCGAGCCCGTGAAGGCCGCGCCCGCCGCCGTGACGGGCGCGCCCACCCCGGAGGCGCAGGCCGCGAAGGCCGAGCCCGCCGACGTGTGGGACGACCCGTCCATCGACGCGCCGGAAGGGGCAGGGGAGGAGCCGGAGAGCCTGGGCTGGACGCTCATCCGGACGTTGCTGGTGCTGGGCGCGGTGGTGGCGTCCATCTACCTCACGCTGAACGTGGGCCTGCGCCGGTTGATGGGGCTGCAGGCGGTGGCCGCGGGCCGTCAGCCGCTGGTCTCCGTGGTGGAGCGGCTGCCGTTGGACCAGCGCCGCAGCCTCTTCGTGGTGAAGGCCGCGGACGAGTATCTCCTGGTGGGTGGCGGCGAGGCCGGCCTGCAGTTGCTGTCGAAGCTGGATGCGGAAGCGGTGGAGCGCATCCGTGCGCAGCGCCCGCAGACGAACGTGGTCCCCATGAGCCCCTTCCTCCAGAAGCTCCTCTCCCGCCGCTCCGGCGGTTCGCCCTCCCAGCCCCCCGGCGCCTGAAGACCTTCCCGTGCACACCCCGCTCTCCGCCCGCCCCCTCCTTCCGCGCATCCCGCCCTGGCTGTTCGCGGCCGCGGTCTCGCTCAATCCCCTCGTCGCGCTCGCCGCGCCGAAGAAGGGCGGCGCCGCCCTTCCCGACGCCGTGGCCAACGAGGCGGTGAACAGCGACTCGTTCACCTCGCGCCCGCTCATCCTCATCCTCGCGCTCGCCGCCATGGGCCTGGTGCCCTTCGCGCTGATGATGGTGACGAGCTTCGTGAAGATTTCGGTGGTGCTCTCCATCGTCCGCTCGGCGCTGGGCACCCAGCAGATTCCGCCCACCCAGGTGATTACGGGCCTGGCGGTCATCCTCACCGTCTACATCATGGCCCCCGTGGGCCAGGAGATGTACCGGGCGGCGGGCGTGGACATCTGGTCCAAGGGGCCCGGCGTGTTCTCCTCGGAGACGGTGGGGACGATGCTCGGCGCGGCCGGCAAGTCCAAGGAGCCCCTGCGCGCGTGGCTGATGAAGAAGGTCACCACCAAGGACCGCTCGCTCTTCTTCAACCTCGCCAAGAAGATGCGCAAGGGCGAGGACCGCGACGCGGTGCAGAACGATGACTTCATGGTCATCGTCCCGGCGTTCGTGGTGTCCGAATTGAAGGAGGCCTTTCAAATAGGCTTCCTCCTCTTCGTCCCGTTCATCGTCATCGACATGGTGGTGGCCAACATCCTGCTGGCGCTCGGCATGCACATGCTGTCGCCCACCACCATCTCCATGCCCTTCAAGCTGCTCCTCTTCGTGCTCGTGGACGGCTGGTACCTCATCGCCAAGGGCCTGGTCGTCGGCTACCTGTAGGAAGGCGCCCCCATGAATCAGCTCACGTTCATCACCCAGGAGGCCCTGTTCCTGGTGCTCGTCGTGTCGGCGCCGCCGGTCCTCACGAGCCTCCTGGTGGGTTTCCTCATCTCCCTGTTCCAGGCCACCACGCAGATCCAGGAGCAGACGCTCACCTTCGCGCCCAAGGTCGTCATCGTCTTCGGCGTGCTGGCCCTGACAGGGCCGTGGATTGGCAGCCAGCTGCTGCGCTTCACCTTCCACGTCTTCGACAGGTTCCCCGCGCTGATTCGATGAACGTCGCGGACCTCGTCTCGGAGCTGGCCGCACGGGCCAATTTCTCCGCCGTCATCTTCACGGTGGCGCTGCTGATGTGCCGGGTGATGCCCGTGCTCATCTTCAGCCCGTTCCTCGGCGGCGAGGTCGTGCCCACCGAGCTGAAGATGGGCGTCGGCCTGACGCTGTCCATCGTGCTGTTCCCGGTCATCGAAGGCTCCGTGAAGACGATTCCGCTGAGCGCGCTGCCCTACATCGCGCTGATGGCCAAGGAGGTCTTCATCGGCTTCTCGCTGGCCTTCATCGTCAGCTCCGTCTTCGAGGCGGCGCGTGTGGCCGGCACGCTGGTGGACACCATGGCGGGCAGCAACAACGCCCAGCTCTACGTGCCGCAGCTGGGACAGCAGGTGTCCCTCTTCTCCAACCTCAAGGTGCAGCTCGTGGTGGTGCTGTTCCTCACGCTGGACGGGCACCACATCATCATCCAGGCCCTGGCCGACAGCCTCGTCTTCGTCCCGCTGGACGCCTTCCCCAGCTTCAGCCAGGGGCCGTGGCCGTTCTTCGACCTGCTCATCCGCGTCTTCGCGGACATGCTGCGCATCAGCCTGGCGCTGGCCGCGCCCGCCATGCTGGCCACCTTCCTCACGGACGTGGCCATGGGCGCCATCAACCGCGTGGCCCCGCAGATCCAGGTCTTCTTCATCTCCATGGCCATCAAGCCGCTGGTGAGCGTGCTGATGGCCTTCCTCGTCCTCGGCGCGCTGCTGACGCGCATGCAGGACGAGCTGCGGGCGATGCTGGTGATGATCAACAGCGCCCTGCGGTTCCTGACCTGACCTCCTTCCCCCCGGACGCACGCCATGTCGGACGAGAGCGGAGAAAAAACAGAAGAGCCATCACAGAAGAAGCTGGATGACTCTCGCAAGAAGGGCCAGGTCTGGAAGAGCAAGGACCTGAGCGGCATGGGCGTGCTGATGGTGGGCCTGGGCGCCGTGAAGGGCACCTGGGACTCGCTGGAGCACGAAATCTCCACGCTGTTCCGGTTCACCTTCGACCACGTGGCGCACCCGGACAACCTGGACGTCGTCACCGGGCAGGCGCTCTACATCGCCCTGAAGACCATGCTGCTGGTGTCGCTGCCGGTGCTGGCCGGCGGCGCGCTGATGGGCGCCCTGCTGGAGTACGTCCAGGTCGGCTCGCTCTTCACCATCGACCCGCTGATTCCCAAGCTCGACAAGCTCAACCCGATTGCCGGGTTGAAGAACCTGTTCACCAAGAAGGCGTTCGTCGAGCTGCTCAAGAACCTCATCAAGATTTCCGTCACCGCCTACGTCGTCTACGGCGTGGTGCGCGACGCCATGCCCCTGGTCGCGGAGACGGTGCGCCAGGACACGCGCGGCATCATGATCATCATGGGCGAGCTGGTGACGCGCGTGGCCACCCGCGTCGCGCTCCTCTTCGTCCTCTTCGCCATCTTCGACGTGTGGTGGCAGCGCAAGTCCTTCATGAAGGACATGATGATGACGAAGGAGGAGGTGAAGAAGGAGTACAAGGAGAGCGAGGGCGACCCCCACCACAAGGCCAAGCGCAAGGAACTCCACCACGAAATCATGGAGGGTGCGCAGATGGAGGCCGTGCGCGAGGCGGACGTCATCGTCACCAACCCGGACCACGTGGCCGTGGCGCTGAAGTACGACCGCGAGAAGGACGGCGCGCCCCGCGTGCTGGCCCGCGGCATCGACCACAAGGCCGAGCGCATCAAGGCCATTGCCCGCGAAACGGACGTGCCCACGCTGCGCAACGTGCCCCTGGCCCACGCGCTCCTGCGCGTGGAGGTGGGCAACGAGGTGCCCGAGGAGCTCTTCGACGCCGTCGCCGAGGTCCTCAACTTCGTCTACGGCCTGAAGGCCGCCCAGGCCGCCCCCGCGCCCGGAAGCCGGGGGGCGCGCGCCTGAGGGGCAGGGGAGCGGCTATGATGAGGACATCGCGGAGCTGCCATGAGTGACGACGAAGCCGAAATCGCCATCGCGCTGAAGTACGACAAGGAGAAGGACGGCGCGCCGCGCGTGGTGGCCAAGGGCATGCGGCTCAAGGCGGAGAAGATTCGCGCCATCGCGAAGGAGCACGGCATCCCCTTCATGCGGAACGTCAACCTGGCCAACGCGCTGTACCGCGTCGAGGTGGGGCAGGAGGTTCCAGAGGAGCTGTACGACGCGGTCGCCGAGGTCCTCAACTTCATCTACGAGCTGCAGCGCGAGCAGGCAGCCGCCAACGGTAAGCGCTAGGGGGGCTGGACGGCCCCCACCCACCTGGAGTGAGGTTCGGAATCACGATGGCCAGAATCAACAACCAGCCCCCCAAGACGCCCGTATGGCCCTGGGGGGGACCCCGAAGCGTCCGTGAGCGGCTCGTCGACCCGTCCCAGGTCGACCGCAAGAAGCTCCGCAAGACGGGCAACCCGAAGAACCCGGCGCTCGCCTCGTCCGCGCTGCTGGACTTCATCGGTCCGGCGCACTCCTCGGAGGAGCTGCGCCTGCCGCTGCCCCCGCACCCCGGCGGGCACGACGCGGACCTCGAGGGCTTCAGTGACAGGCCCCACCTGGCCAGTGTCGCCGGCCGCGGGGACGAGGATCAGCGCCGCATGCTGGAGCGTGGCCTGGCCCGGGTGAATGCGCCCCCGGAGCGGCTGGAGCGCCTCAAGGCGTTGCTCTCGCGCGAGTCCGCCATGTTGACGCTCGTCGACCAGGTCAACGAGGAGACGAAGGAAATCATCCGCCAGATGTGGGCGGCGCAGAAGGACGAGGGCATCTAGCGCCATGGCCGTGCTGGACCCGGAGGACCCGCAGGACGAGGCGAAGCTCGCGGCCACGCTGCAGCGCTGGGCGGAGGGCAAGGCCACGCTGAAGGACGTGCGCGGCTACTCGGACGACGAGCTGTACGCGATTGCCAAGACGGCCTACTTCTTCTTCTACCAGGGCCGGATCAGCGAGGCGCGCACCCTCTTCCAGGGGCTGTACGCGGTGAACCCCACGGATGGGTACTTCGCCAAGGCGCTGGGCGTGGTGGAGATGGCCGCCGGCAACGGGCAGGGCGCACTCGCCGCCTTCGACGTGGCCGCCAAGCTGTCCCCTCAGGACCCGTCCGTCTATGTCGGCCGCGCCGAGGTGAAGCTCGCGCTCGGCCAGAAGCCCCAGGCGGTGGAGGACCTGCGCCGCGCCGCGGCGATGACGCCCGAGGATGACCCCGTCGTCCGCAAGGCCGGAGCCATGCTCACGGCGCTCGGGCGCAGGTGACGGGAGAGTCAACGAATACTTCCGGAATGAAGAGAAATACCGGGAGTCTGCTAGGCTGACGGACGTTCCCTTTTTCGTCGTCATGGAGGTCGTCGACATGTCGAACCCGAATCCTGATCCGCGAGCCCCCGCTGAGATGCCGCCGGATGCGCCGGCGGACCTGGTTGCCAAGCGCGACCGCATCATCCCCGAGCTCGAGAAGCAGGCGAAGTCCGCGACGGGCACGCTCCAGCAGGTCATGCGGAAGATGGGCGCGCTGATCAGCAACACCAAGCCGGGCGCGGCGCTGGATGGCCGGCTCTACCAGGACGTGAAGGACGCCTTCTCGCGCCACCTGTCCGAGGCGGAGAAGAACCCGGCCCTCGCGGCCATGCCTCCCATCCTGGTGGAGTCCGTCGAGTGGATGCAGGCGTACCTCAACGCCCGCGGCTTCTCCCCCGAGAGCGCGTCCACGGCGACGCCGGCCGCCGCTCCCGCGAAGGCTCCCGCCGGCAAGGCTCCCGCCGCGTCGGGCCCGAAGGATGCCTTCGAGACCAGCAGCAAGAAGCACGCGGCCCTCACCGGCGACGTGCCTCCGCCGCCCGCGGCGCCGCTCGACGTCCAGAAGGAGCAGAAGGAGCTGGAGTCCTTCAAGGCCTGGATGAAGAACCCCAGCCTGGGCAAGCTCAAGGGCTAGGTTTTTTCCGTCCCGGGGCGGGGGCGCGGAACGCAACTTCCGCGCCCTGTCCGCGATAACTCCTTCGAGACTGACTTCCCAAGGAGCATTCCTCATGGGCAACACCATTGCGAACAAGCCCGCCGCGACGACTGGCGCCGCGCGCACCAGCAACAACCAGGCCACCGCCGCCGAGAAGACCCAGGCCTGGCAGGGCGTGCTGGACGGCGCCGTCAACCGCCTGAACGCTCCGGACCTCGTTGGCTCCCTGAGCCACCTGGGCGACGGCCGCATCGACAAGATGAAGGATCAGGTGAAGGAGGAGATGGAGGCCTTCATCCGTGCCAACCCGAACGCCACTCCCGAGGAGATCAAGGAGAAGGCGGAGGAGGTCACGTCCAAGCACCAGACGAACGGCGTCCTCGAGAAGATGCGGGACGACAACTTCTTCAAGAAGCTGATGGACCGCCGCAAGGAGCTGCTCAAGGACATGTGGGGCTGAGCCGGCTTCCGGCAACCCACGCACTTCTTCTGGCTGCACCCCGCCGCCCGGCTCCCCTCGAAAGAGGACGGAACCGGGCGGTTTCCTTTTTGGGGCCAGGCGCAGCCGTCGGGAGCTCGCGTCCCGGACGGGGAAGGGGGCGCGCTGCCCCGGAAGGCCGCCCGCGGCGTGCGTCGGGACGCGCGGGCGCCAGAAAAGCAAAAAGCCGGCCTCCCGAAAGGGAAGCCGGCTCCTGGAGATTGCGAAAGCGGTCCGGAATTACTTCATGTTGCCGATGACGGACATCGCGATCTCGTTGAGCTTCTTGATGATGTTGGAGGCGAACGCGGTGGCCTCCTGCTGCTTCTGGAGCATCAGCTGCGCCTTGGCGCGCTCCAGGTCCGGGCCCTTCAGGCCGGCCAGGGACTGGTTCTCGAGGTCGCTGAGGCCCTGGCTCTGGTTGAGGGCGGTGGTGACCTGGGCGGCAGTGTTGGTGGCGTTGATGGACATGGCGTTCTCCAGTGAGGTTGGGAGCAGGTGGTTTGCTGCGGCGCTGCTTACAAAAGGATTATGGGTCGGAGGGGGGCGAAAGTTTCCTCGGGATTTTCCGATTCTTTTTCCCGCCCTGGCAAGGGGGGGAAGCCCGGCCCCTATATAGAGGGGGAGGCCTGGCCCCTATATGGAGGGAGGCCGCCTGGCCCCTATGAAAGGGGGGAAGTCCGGCCCCTTTGGAAAGATGGCGAATTGGCGCGAAACTCCGGCCCGTCATCTCCGAAAATAAATGTGTAGCGGCACAGCTCACCCATTTATTTCGAATTCTGGGGGTACCCAATCATGTCGAACAACATCGGTGGCATCGGTGGCAACCGGCAGCTCAACAACCCCGCGGCGCTCATGTCCTTCGGGGGCGTCAACCCCAAGACGATCGCGCGCAACGCGCAGCTCATCGAGTCCACGCTGAGCCTGGTGCAGAAGACGCTGGACCTGGCCAACAAGGTCGTGGACCAGATGTCCAAGGCCATCGACACCAAGGGCCCGGGCATCGCGGCGGGTCCGGGCGGGTGCTTCCCCTCCGAGAAGCCGAACCCCGTGGACGCCGTGGGTGAGCGGGACGCCCTGAAGGTGGACAACAACGGCGTGATCACCACCCCGGGCGGCTACAAGATCGAGCAGAAGGGCCAGTTCGAGTGGACGGTGACCGGTCCGGACGGCAAGAGCACCCGCGTCTGGGGCGACCCGCACGTGGATGAGAGCGACGGTGGCAAGTTCGACTTCAAGAAGAACTCGACCTTCACCCTGGGCGACGGAACGATGATCAACGTCACCACCAAGCCGTGGGGCAACGGCATGACGGTGACGGGCGAGCTGGACATCATCTCCGGCGACAGCCACGTGAAGGTGACGGACATCGACAAGGGCAAGGGCAAGGTCGGCCAGCCCACGAACGATGGCTTCGGTGCGGCCGTCAAGTTCGCCGCGCAGGGCAACATCGACAACTTCCAGATGGGCAACGAGTCGGACGACTGGGTCTACAACGGCAGCGAGGTCATCGGCTCCGAGGGCGGCGGCGACAAGATCAAGACGAAGGACGAGGACTACAAGTTCAAGTCGAGCATCCCCACGGGCAACTCGCAGAACCTCCCCAGCGTGAAGAAGCAGCCGGCCTGGGCGGACCTGGGCAAGCTGGGTGAGCGCTTCGACGCCCTCACCAAGATGTTCGACCAGCTGAAGAACACCCGCTCGAACGGCTTCAACCCGTTCCGCAAGACGGACGACATCTTCGGCCGCTACGACAAGAACCAGCACCGCAGCGGGATGACCCAGGCCTTCAAGGCGATGGGCGACATGTTCCGGGCCCTGGAGCAGGTCTCCAAGCTCAATGATATGGTGCGCTTCCGCGGCACCCAGATGTTCTGAGCGCTGGAACCATCCCATCGGGCCAGGCGGGGACCCGCCTGGCCCTCCTCGAGGTCGTCGTGAGTGACACGCCCCCTGCTGGAGAGAAGAAGAAGGCCACCGTCCCGGAGCCCGTCGCCGAGGCGGTGATTCGTGGTGAGATGTCGCTCGCGCGGTTCGTGGGGGCCACCAACGAGGACCTCTACCGCTGGGCGAACACCGCGCACCAGCTCCTGCAGGCGGGCAGCACCCAGCAGGCACTGACCATCTTCCAGGGCCTGGTGGCCGCTTCGCCCATGGACGCGGTGTTCCATGCGCAGCTCGCGGCGACGTTCATGACGCTGGAGCGCTTCGACGAAGCCTTCGACGAGTTCAACGAGGCCCTCAAGTACAACAAGGGCCACGTGGATGCGCTCGCGGGGCGCGGAGAGATCTACCTGCGCCGCGGGCTGGTGCCCGAGGCGCTCGCCGACCTCAGCGCCGCCATCCAGAAGGATCCGTCCCTCTCGCGCCGGACGACGCAGCGCGCCCACGGGACGCTGCTCGCGCTGAAGCAGCAGGCGGAGCAGGCGAACAAGGCCAAGTAGCGGCTTTCCACAGGTGTCTCCTCGGGGCCCGGGCGGCGCGGACAACGCGCGGCACCGGGCCCCTTCCTTTTGGGCGTGAGCGGGGCGGGCCGCGAGCTCGCGGCCTGGCCGGAGAAGGGGGCGCGCTGGCCCCGGAAGGCCGCCCGCGGCGTGCGTCGGGACGCGCGGGCGCCAGAAAAGCAAAAAGCCGGCCTCCCGAAAGGGAAGCCGGCTCCTGGAGATTGCGAAAGCGGTCCGGAATTACTTCATGTTGCCGATGACGGACATCGCGATCTCGTTGAGCTTCTTGATGATGTTGGAGGCGAACGCGGTGGCCTCCTGCTGCTTCTGGAGCATCAGCTGCGCCTTGGCGCGCTCCAGGTCCGGGCCCTTCAGGCCGGCCAGGGACTGGTTCTCGAGGTCGCTGAGGCCCTGGCTCTGGTTGAGGGCGGTGGTGACCTGGGCGGCAGTGTTGGTGGCGTTGATGGACATGGCGTTCTCCAGTGAGGTTGGGAGCAGGTGGTTTGCTGCGGCGCTGCTTACAAAAGGATTATGGGTCGGAGGGGGGCGAAAGTTTCCTCGGGATTTTCTGATCCATTTTTCTCCGCCCGGCGGCGCGCGCGTGCTCTTGGGAGTGCACCGCGTTGTTGGATGCCCCGATAACAGTCTAAGCTCCCGGCGCCCGGTACCGACTGCCCTTGCCGGTACCCGGGGCCGTCCTCCCGCCCTCATAAGGGATGTGTGCAGATGACGACCGAATCCAAGGCCACGGTGTCCAAGAACGACGCGAAGCCGCTCTCCGGCCCGGAGATGCTCGAGCGGGCCACCGAAGGCTTCACCCTGTTCCAGGACGGGCGCTTCCGCGAGTCGCTGGCCATCTTCGAGGCCCTGGCCGCCAGGGACCCCTCGGAGCCGTACTTCCAGACGGCCCTGGGCGCCTGCCACCTGGCCCTCGAGGACCTGGACGTCGCGGAGTCCTACTTCAACCGCGCCATCGAGCTGGACCCCACGGACCTCACCCCGTTCGTCAACCGGGGCGAGGTGCACCTGCGCCTGGGCAAGGTCATGGAGGCCGCTCGCGACTTCAACCACGCCGTGAGCCTGGATCCGCAAGGGCAGGATCCGCTCAGCGCCCGGGCACGGATGCTCGCCGCGGCGGCGCTGGAGAGCGTGGAGGACGCCCAGCACTCCGGGCCGGGGAGCGAGAACCCCGTGTAGTCACGCTCTCCGGGCCCGGGCGCTCACGCCCGCTTCACTTGGGGAAGTCCAGGTCCAGGTCGATGCGGTGCACCGTGTCGGTGACAGTCTGGAAGTCCGTGGTCACCGAGCTGGCGTAGCTCCCCGTGTTGTTCACCCGGACGAGCAGCGGTTGGGCCGTCCTTCCCGCCGGCGCATAGCGCGCGGTGATGGTGTAGCGGCCCACGGCGATGTCATGCAGGCCGGTGCCATTGCCGTCGCGGGTGGCGCGCGCCGTCACGGGAGCGCCCGTGCTGCCATCCACCAGCGGACCGTCCGGCGTCAGCGTCAGCTCGACATTGAGGTGGTCGAGCGGCGCGTCCGGGTCCTGCGGGTCCTCGTACGCAACCATGTTGAAGAGGACGTTGCCGCCGTATTGGCCCCCTCCCGGCTTCTCGCCGGTGAGCTTCCACGAGAAGTCGCGGATGGCGCCGGTGTTCGTGGCGAAGGAGGCCGGGTTGGCGGGGTGCAGGTTGAACGTGTACGACTTGCCGTTGTACTGCCGCTTGACCTGGGCGGTGGCATTCCACGTGCTGGCCGCACTGCCCAGCGGCAGGCGGTAGGTGCCGTCCGCGCCCGTCGTGCCCACCACGTTGGAGTCGTAGAGGAACTCGTTGTCGGCGACGACCTCGGCCCCGGCGAGCGGCTTGCCCGCGGTGTCCACCACCTTGCCCTTCACGATGTTGGTCTCCACCTGGCCCGGGGGCGTGTTCTGTCCGGCGTCCTCCTTGTCGCCCCCGTTGCTCGAGCAGGCTGAGCAGGCAAGGGTCGAACCCAGCAGCAACAGCGGCAGACTCCGGCTCACGGCACCCTTCAGTCGCATCGTGTCTCTCCTCGCGTCCAGACACCCTGTCCCGGCCCGGGGGTGACAGGGCACGTCAAGGGGTCATGAATCCGCGAGGCCCGACGCCGCGCAAGCAGTATTGCTCGCGAAGGTCGGCTGGCTGCTTGCTTCCCTCTGGAGGAGGGCGCGGTGGCACGGGAAAGTTGCAGGGCGGGGGGGGCCCCCCTGACAGAACCGACCCAGGTTGGCCTAGGATGCCTGACCGCTGATGGCCGCCTCCAATCCGAACAGCTTCCTCTCGAAGTACTCCGACATCGTCCTGGCGTTGGTGGTCGTGTGCATCGTCGGGATGATGATCGTCCCGCTGCCCACGCTGCTGCTGGACGTGCTGCTGACGCTGAACATCAGCATCTCGGTGGTGTTGCTGCTGGTGTCGCTCTACGTGCCAGCGGCGCTGCACCTCACGGTGTTCCCGACACTGCTGCTCATCACCACGATGTTCCGGCTGTCGCTGACCATCTCCACCACGCGACTCATCCTGCTGACGGGTGACCCGGGTGAGGTTGTCATCGCGTTCGGCAACTTCGTGGTGCAGGGCAACTTCGTCGTCGGCGCCATCCTCTTCGTCATCCTCGTCATCGTGAACTTCATCGTCATCTCCAAGGGCTCGGAGCGCGTCGCGGAAGTGGCCGCGCGCTTCACCCTGGACGCGATGCCGGGCAAGCAGATGTCCATCGACGCGGACCTGCGCGCGGGCTCTATCGACCAGGACCAGGGCAAGAAGAAGCGCCGTGATTTGGAGCGTGAGAGCCAGCTGTTCGGCGCCATGGACGGCGCCATGAAGTTCGTGAAGGGCGACGCCATCGCCAGCATCATCATCACCGTGGTGAACATCGTCGGTGGCCTCATCATCGGCGTGACGCAGAAGGGGATGTCCGCGGCCGACGCGGCGCAGAAGTACACGCTGCTCACCATCGGTGACGGCCTGGTGAGCATGATTCCCGCCATCCTCATCTCCACCTGCGCCGGCATCATCGTGACGCGCGTGGGCGGCGAGGAGGAGGGCGCCCACCTCGGCATCGACGTGGGCACCCAGCTCACCGCCTACCCGAAGGCCATCGCCATCGCCGCGGGCATGCTCATCGTGCTCGGCCTGGTCCCCGGCCTGCCGAAGATTCCCTTCTTCCTCCTGGGCGCGGGCGCCGGCTTCGGCGCCTATACGATGCTCAAGAAGCAGAAGATGGCGGAGGTGGTGGAGGAGTCGGGCCCGGCCCTGGAGACGGAGAACGGCACGCCCATGGCGACCGAGCCCGCGCCCAAGGAGCCGATGAACCCGGACTCCGAGCTCTTCATCCCCGTCGTCACGCCCATCGTCCTGGAGGTCTCCGACGCGCTGGTGCCCTACGTGGACTCGCGCCAGGACAACGGGAAGTTCCTCTTCGAGCTCATCCCCTTCATGCGCGACGGCCTCTTCGTGGAGCTGGGCGTGCGCTTCCCGGGCGTGCGCGCCCGCGGCAACGCGTCCCTGCCGCCGGGCGCGTACCAGATTCAAATCAACGAGGTGCCCGTCGTCACCGGCCAGGCCACGCTGGGGCACATCCTCGTCAACGACACGGTGGACCGCCTCAAGCTGATGAACATCCAGGGCTTCGAGGCCATCAACCCCGCCACCCGCCAGCCGGCCGCGTGGGTGCCCGAGCAGCACCGCGACACGCTGGAGGCCGCGGGCCTCACCACCTGGGACGTGCCCGGCTACATCATCCTGCACACGGCCGCGGTGCTGCGGCGCAACGCCCGTGAGTTCGTCGGCGTGCAGGAGACGCAGACGATGCTGGAGCAGCTGGAGAAGGCCTTCCCCGCCATCGTCAAGGAGGTGGTGCCGAAGGTCGTCAACGTGCTGAAGCTGACGGACATCCTGCAGCGCCTCGTGGAGGAGGAAATCTCCGTGCGTGACCTGCGCGGCATCCTCCAGGCCCTGGCCGAGTACGGGCAGGTGGAGGCGGACAACGTCATGCTCACCGAGCACGTGCGCGCCGCCCAGCGCCGCTACATCTCGCACAAGTACGCGCGCGGCACCGGCACCCTCGTGGTGTACCTGCTGGACCCGAACATCGAGGAGGCCATCCGCGGCTCCGTGAAGCGGACCTCGGCGGGCGCGCACCTGGCGCTGGAGCCGGAGCTGGCGCAGGAAATCGTCCAGGCCGTGCGCTCGGAGTGCGGCCACCTGCCGCCCAGCGCGCAGCGCCCCGTCATCCTCACCGCCATGGACATCCGCCGCTACGTGCGCAAGCTGCTGGAGTACGAGTTCAACCCCTCGTTCTCCGTGCTCAGCTACCAGGAGCTGTCGCCCGAGCTGAACATCCAGCCCGTGGCCCGCATCTCCACGCGGTAGCGCCGGCGGCGGGGCGGGCTCCCCTCGGGGCCCGTCGCCCCGGGAGCTCCTTCGGGCGGTGCCCGGTGGCGCCGGAAGCAGGCCGGGCCCTCACCCTTCACCCGGAGCCGCCCCAGGCCGGCGTCCTGCTGGAGCGGGCGCCGTGGCCGTGACGCCCGCTCAGGCGCCGGCGAGCATGGCAATCATCAACACTAGGATGAGCAGCCCCACCACGCCCATCACCACGAGCGGGACGAGCTTCTGCTTGTCCTTGAAGGAGGACATGGAGGCGCCAGCCTCGTCGCGGGACTCGTCCGGGACGGGCATCTCCGAGGACAGGGAGGCGGGCTCCTCGGCGGACGCGGACTCCGAGCTCGCGCCGGCCTCTTCCGAGGACGCGGCGTCCGGGGATGCGGCGGCTTCCGCGGGCTCGGCGGCGGGCTCCTCGACTGGCGGCGCGGGCTCCTCGGCCGGCTCCTCCACGGCCTTCATCTGGCGGGAGGGGCCCGGGCGCTGCGGCGAGGGCGGCGGAGCCTTCACGTCCGTGGAGAGCTGGACGGGCTCCTCGGCCGGCTCGGAGGGGTCCACGTAGAGGAAGCGGGTGGCGCCCACCTCCAGCTCGTCGCTGTCCTTGAGCGCCTTGCGGTTCACCCGCTTCTTGTTGACCTTGATGCCATTGCGGCTTCCCAGGTCCTCGACGTGGGTGCCGGACCAGTCGCGGCGAATCTTGGCGTGCTTGCGGGAGACGAGGTCATCCTTGAGGACGACGTCCACCTCCTTCTCGTCACGGCCGAAGACGACCTCCTGCGCGTCGCCAATCTCGATGCGCTGGCCCTCGCGCGGGCCGTTCATGAAGCGCAGGTAGCGCTCCTCGCCGGAGGCGAGCCCGCGCATGGCGTCCTTCACCATGCCGCGGGCGATGAAGGACGTCTTCTCCGAGTTGACGTCCGCGTTGAGCTCCGTCATCCGCTCGAAGCGCACGTCGTACTGGGCAATGGCGATGACGTCGCCGTTGCGCATGAGCCGCTTCTCGCCCTTGGGCAGCGGCTTGCCGTTGACCTGGGTGCCGTAGGCACTGCCCAGGTCCTCCAGGAAGAAGAGGGTGCCCTCCTGGCAGATGCGCGCGTGGCTGCGCGACACGGCCTGCTGGGGGAGCACCACCTGACAGGACTTGTCCCGACCCAGGGTGATGACCGCGTCGTCGAGGACGACCTCGGTGCTCGGGGCAGCGCCGGCCTCGCTGCGCTGCGTGACGGTGAGACGGACGCTCATCGCGGAGGGTGCACGTACGGAGGGATGCAGGAGTTCAGAAGGTGGCGTCGCTGATGAACTTCTCGCACGTCTGGTACTCGGTAGGGAATTCCTCGGACGTCCCATACTTCAAGAAGTTCTTGCATGCCACCTGGGCATGCTCCTGCTTGCGCGCGTCGGAGAAGAGCTGGAAGAGGCCGAAGTGGCAGGGGGCGAACTTCGCGTCGAGCTTCACGCACTTGCGGTACGTGGACTCCTCCTCGGCGAGCAGGCCCTTCTCGCGGTACTGGCGGGCGAGCATGTAGAGGGCGGGGGCGGAGTTCTCCGCCTGCTGGGTGTCCTTCAGCTCCTTGAAGGCGGCGTCGGTGAGGGCCGCCTTGCGCTGGGCCAGCGACAGGTTGTTGATGCAGCTGCTGTTCTGCGGGTCCAGCTGGGCGCAGTTGGCGAAGGCCTCGCGCGCCTCGGGGAAGCGGCTGACCTCCATCAGGGCGGTGCCCAGGTCATGCCACTTCTGGGGGGCGTCCGGGGTGAGCTGGACCGACTGGGAGATGTGGTCCACCGCCTCGTCGAACTCGTTCTCCGCGTAGGCGATGACACCCAGGGTGTGGTGCGCGTCCGACAGGCCGGGGTTCACCGCGAGCAGCGTGCGCAGCTCCTTCTTCGCCTCCTCCATCTTCTTCATCTTCATCAGGGTGAGGGAGAGGTTGTAGCGCGTCTCGAGGTTGTCCGGGTTCACCTTCAGGGCCCGGCGGAAGTTGTCGTGCGCCTTCCCGTACGCGCCTTCCTCCAGGTAGATGATGCCGAGGTTCTGGTACGCCTGGAGGTGCTCCTGGTTGAAGCGCAGGGCCTTGATGAAGTGCTTCTTGGCCTCGTCCTTCCGGCCGTTGCCCATGGCGATGATGCCCTTGTTCGCCCACAGGTCGGCGTACTGGGGAGAGAACTCCAGGCCGAGGTCGCAGTAGACGTCCGCGCGGACCAGGTCCCCCTTGTTGATCTCCTGCACGCACAGCTCATTGTTGATGAGGGCGCGCTCGTGGGGCGCCGGGGTGCTGACGCAGGCGGCGAGGGGGAGGGTGGAGACCAGGGACAACGCGGTAACGAGTCGGCTCAGACGCATGGCCCGCCGAGTGTAGGAGAGCGGCCGCGTCCGAATCAACGCCCCGGAGGGGCCGAATCCGGGCTGTTTTCCGCAGGTTGCGCCGTTAGAGTGGCGGCCCATGCGTACCCTGCTCTGCTCCCTCGGATTCGCCCTGGCCCTCCTCGGGGCCGCTCCCGCGCATGCCCAGTTCGCCAACCGCAGCCTGGGCCTGTCGCTGGGGTACATGGACTTCAACAAGACCAAAGGCCTGGACGACGCGTTCTTCCTGGGCGTCGACGCCAGCCTCTACATCGAGAACGGCTTCGAGGTGGTCTCCCTGTCGAAGATTGCCTTCCCCAAGGACACCACGGACCCGGACGAGAAGCGGGTGGTGGGGCTCGCCCCCTCGCTGGGCCTGCGCTACCTGTTCTCCGAGGAGTCCATCCGCCCGTACCTCGGCACGGACGTGAGCTACCTCATCATCTTCAAGGAGAGCGTCAGCAACTTCGTGGGCATCGGCCCCAACGTGGGCATCGACTTCTTCGTGTCGGACTCGGTGAGCGTGGGACTGCGCGGCCAGTACAACTTCTACATCGCGCTCAACGAGAAGACGCAGACGTCGCTGACGCTGTCGGCCGGCGCGGCGGCCTACTTCTAGACGCGCCCTCGTTGGACGGCAGCAGGGCGGCGGCCACCAGCAGGGTCCACTTCTCGTCGGAGAGGTGGGCCGGCTTCTCCATGGCCAGCGCGTCCTGCAGCCGGGCCCCCAGGGCGGAGAACAGCCGCAGCCGCGCCTCCAGCCGCAATTCCTCGCGGCGCAGGGCGGCGGACAGCACCAGCTCCCGCTCCTCGGTGGACAGCCGCTTCACCCGCGACACGAAGAGCGGGTCCGCCAGCAGGCCCTCCTCGCCGCTGGCGCCCAGGGCGGACGGCACCTTGAGGCGGCGCTCCCGCACGACGATGGTGCCGGCCAGCAAATCCCCCAGCCGCTGGTGGGAGCCGGAGACGAGCGCCGTCACCCCACCCACCAGGTAGAAGAGGGGGAGCCGGTCCACCGGTCGCGTCAGGTTGCGCAGCGCCGCGTGGTAGAAGCCGATGCGCACGCCGCTCTCCTGGATGACGCGCAGGGAGAGCACCCGCTTTCCCACCGTGCGGCCGCTCCACACCGTCTCCAGGAAGATGGAGTAGCCCCACTCCACGAGGAAGAAGACGACGGCCAGGAGCGCGCTTCCGAAGCCGGGGAAGGCCATCATCACCACGCTGAGCGCGAGCATGATGCTCACGGTGAGCGCGGCGACGATGAGCCCATCCACCAGCCACGCCAGGAAGCGTGAGTAGAGGCCCGCGAGCGTGAAGCGGAACTCCACGTACTCGGGGGTGAGCACCGTGTGGGTGCCGTCCAGCAGCGTGTCGGAGGCGGTCGTCACGTGGCCAGTCTAGCCCCTCGGGAGGCGGGCGGGCGCCCGTGGATTCCACCGGCGGTGGCGGAAGTGGAGCAGGGGTGTGACGGAGCGTGGGCGGCGCCGGCCGCCTGGCAGGCGGGAGGCCGGGGGCTCGCGGGGTTATTCGTGGTTGTCCTGGGCCTGGGTTAATCTCCGGCGCTCTTTCACCGTGGCCGCCTCCGACTCCTCATCCTGGAACCGCCGACTGTGGCCGGCGGCCGCCTTCCAGTTCGCGCTCATCGCCGGGGTGACGCAGCTGAAGACGACGGCGAACGCGCTCGTGCTGTCGCGCTTCGAGTCGCAGGCGCTGCCGTACCTGTACCTGCTGGGCGCGCTGATGACGGCGGCGCTGACGGTGCTGCCCCGGGGCCGCCGGGGCTCGCCGCTGGAGTCGCCCAGCGTGCTGACGGGGCTGGGCGGCGTGGTGGCGCTGGGGCTGGCGGGCGCGCTGTCGGCGGGGCAGCGGATGCCGGCGCTGGCGCTGTACCTCTTCGCGGACACCTTCTCCACGTTCGTGTCCTTCCGCTTCTGGGGGCGGATGGCGTCGGCGTTCGACGCGCGCGAGGCGCGGCGGGCCTTCACCTTCCTCAACGGCTTCGCCATGGGCGGAGGCATCGCCGGCGGACTGCTGGTGCAGGGCTTCGCCGTCCGGCTGGGCACGCCGGCCATGGTGGTGAGCGGCGCGCTGAGCCTGCTGGCCGCGGGCGCGATTTTTCATCACCTCTACAAGGGCGCCCCGGCGCCTCCGCCGAGCAGCCGGCCCGCCGCCGCGTCGTGGATGGGGTGGAGCTACCTGGCGGAGAGCCCCTACGCGCAGGTGCTGGCGGCGCTGGGCATCGCCTTCGCGGTGCTGTCCTCCTTCGTGGACTACTTCTTCCGGCTGCGGCTGGAAGGCACCATGAGCGAGGACGCCCTCGCGGAGCTCTTCGGCTCGCTGCAGCTGTGGATTGGCCTGTTCTGCGTGGCCTTCCAGCTGCTCGTGGCGCAGCGGCTGCTGAAGCGGCTGGGCCTGCTGCGCTACGTGGCGATGGTGCCGCTGGTGCTGGCGCCCCTGGCGGGCGCGGCGCTCGTCACGCCGGTGATGTGGCCGGTGCACCTGCTGCGGCTGGTGGAGACGGCGGTGAGCTACTCCATCCTCCCGGTGGGCATCCAGCTCCTGTACGCGGCGGTGCCGGACGACCAGCGCGAGGGACTGCGCGCGATGGTGGAGGGCCTGCTGCGCAAGGGCGGCGTGGTGCTGGCGGGCCTGCTGCTCATCGGCGCGGGACGCGGCGCCACGGGCGACACCATGGCGGTGGCGGTGGTGGGCATGTGCGCCGCGCTGGGCGTGCTGCTGGTGCGCCTCAAGCCCGCGTACGTAGCGGCGCTGGGCGAGCAGGTGGGCGCGCCCGAAGAGGAGGAGGTGGAGCTGGAGGGGGAGGAGGAGCAGCGGCTGCTGGCCGAGGCGCTGGCGGCGCCCTCGCCGGAGCGGGTGCTGCGCGCGGTGGACATGATGGAGCAGGCGGAGGTGCCGCTGCGGCCGCACCTGGCCGCGCTCCTGCGCCACCCGAACGAGCGCGTGCTGGAGCGAGGCGTGTCCCTGGCGCTGACGCTGGAGGCGCACGAATTGGCGCCCGTGCTGGAGCGACTGGTGGAAGAGGGGCCCCGGCGTCCCAGGGACCAGGCCGTGTGGGCGCTGGCGCGCCTGTCGCCGGAGCGCGCGGAGCGGCTGCTGCCCGCGCTGCTCAACCACCCGGACATCGGGCTGCGCTGCGCGGCCATTGGCGCGCTGCTCAAGTCCACGGGGAACTCGGTGGCGCTGTCCTCGCTCCAGGAGTTGCTGGCCCGGGGCGACGCCGCGCAGGAGCCCGAGCGGCGCGAGGTGGCGCGGCTGTTGGGCCGGCTCCAGGACACGCGCTTCGCCGGGGCGCTGGCGCGCTACCTGGAGGACACGGACCCCACGGTGCGGCGCGTGGCGCTGGCCGCGGTGGGCGAGGGCGGCTACGTGGAATTGGCCCCGCGCCTGTTGCCCTTCCTCACCTGGCGCGAGGAGCGCAAGACGGCGCGCGAGGCGCTGGTGGCGCTCGGCGACGCGGTGACGCCGCTGGTGGAGGAGCAGCTCAACAACAAGGGCGCGCCCCTGGCCATGCGGCTGCAGCTGCCCCGCGTGCTGCGCGGCATCGGCACGCCCGCGGCGCTGGACGCGCTGCTGTTCTCCAACGTGAAGGACGACGCGTCACTGCACTTCCGCATCGGCGCGCAGCTGACGCGCCTGCGCGACGAGCACCCCGAGCACCCGGTGGACGCGGAGCGCGTGCGCGAGGCCCTGGGACGGCGGCGGGACGTGTACCGCGCGCTGGTGGGCGCCTTCCGCGACGTGCGCGCGGCGCTGGGGGACGGCTCGCTGCTCACCCGCGCGGTGGGAGACCGGCTGGACCAGGCGCTGGAGCTGTCCTTCTTCCTGCTGGGCCTCCTGCACCCGTCGCAGGTGATGCGCGGCATCCACTACAACCTGGTGGGGCAGGACGCGCGGCGCCGGGCGCTGGCGCTGGAGCTGCTGGAGAACCTGGTCTCAGAAGAGGACCGGGAGCTGGTGACGGAGCAGGTGGAGGCCCACCACCGCGAGCTGCCCCCGGGGGCGCCCGGCCGCCTGTGGCGGCGGCTGGCCGCGCTGGTGCAGAGCGAGGACGTGGTGCTGCGCGCGTGCGCCCGCCACGTGGCGCGGGTGAACGGGCTGAACGTGCTCCCGCAGGAGGGTGACTTGAGCGACCGCACTGTCCAACGGATGTTCGCGCTGGAGGGCGTGAGCGTCTTCTCCCAGAGTGACGTGGATGACCTGGCGGCCATCGCCGCCGTGGCCCGCGAGGCCTCCTTCAAGGCCGGTGAGCGCATCTACGCGCAGGGCGACCCGGGCGACGCGCTCTACGTCATCGTCGAGGGCGCGGTGGATGCCTTCCACGACGGCGAGCACGTGCTGCGCTTCCAGGGCAAGCAGGCCTTCGGCGAAATCAGCCTCCTGGACGGCGCGCCCCGCCCCACGGACATGGTGGCCGCGGTGGACACGCGCTTGCTCATCATCGACCGGCGCGACTTCCTCGACCTGCTCGCGGACCGTCCGGAGCTGCTCACCGGCTTCTTCCGGGCGGTGGGCCTGCAGCTCCAGAAGCTCATGGGTCTGCCCGACTCGCGCGAGGCGGGCCAGCGCCTGGAGCTGACCGGCCCGCAGCCGCTGGAGGTGCCGCCGCTGCCCACCGGCCCGGCCCCGGAGCCCTCCGGGCGCAACGAGGTCATCATGTCCTCCGGCGAGGAGGAGGAGGAGCGCAGGCGCGACGAGCGGTGACGGCCGTCCCCGTCAGGCGCCCGTCTCGCCCGCTGGAATCGTGGGGCTGGGCGGGGGAGGGACGGCCGCGGCGCGCGCGGCGGCTTCCTCCGCGAGCAGGTGCGCCGAGGCGACGGGGATGAGCGGCCGGCAGAAGAACTTCAGCGGCGGGAGGGCGCAGACGAAGCGCACCAGCGCCAGCCCCGCGAAGGCCCAGGGGTGGCGCTCCACCGTCGACACCGGGGCGAACACCTCCTGTGTCCTGCGCGTCCAGAACGCGCCGTAGCGCTGGAGCATGCCCCAGCGCAGCCCGGGCACCCGCGTGGTGAGCCAGGTCCAGGCGCGCAGGAACCAGGGGGCGCGAGCCTCCGCGTTGGGCACCCAGGCGTGCTCGCTCTTGGCGGCGGTGAACACCACCAGCCACCACGCGCCCCAGGCCGTGCTGAGCACGGTGAAGACGGTGGTGCTGAAGCACAGGAAGGGCACCGTGAGCACCCACAGGGCCGGCACGCCCACCGCGAACAGCAGCGCCGCCCGCCAGCGCCGCCGCACCTTCTTGCGGAGCCACTGCACGTCGAGGCGCACGCGCGGCGTAATCTCGTCGTCCTCCGGCTTCACGCCGGTGAGGAGGCTGGCGTCGCGGGAGATGACGTCGTGGTAGTCCCGCGACAGCGCGATGACCACCCACTGGGTCAGGTTCAGCGCCGCGAACAGTGCCGCCCAGAAGGCCAGGTCCCAGAGGGAGAGGCCTCGCACCGACCACCAGGAGTCCTCGCCGTCGACCTTCACGCGGATGCGGCCCCGTGGGGCCCCTTCGCCCTTCGGGGGCAGGCTTCCCTGGGCGGCCACGACCGTGTCGCCGTCCCCGGATTCGGGCTCGGCCTGGCTCGCGTCGGTGGCTTCTTCGTCGGTGGCTTCTTCTTCGTCCTCGTCACCGGCGGAGGAGGCTTCGTCCGCTTCGGTCTCCGACGTGCGCGCCGCCTCGAGCGCCAGGGCGGTGATGGCCCCGACGAGGGAGGTGCCGGCATCGCGCCCCTGCGCCGCTGCTTCGACGTCCCGGACCCGCTGCTGGAGGCGCTCCTGCGCCTCGGCCCGGCGCTCCTCGCGCGAGCGGGGCCGCTGGGTGCCCGCATCGGGCGCATCCCCGGCAGTGGCCTGCCGGGCAGGGCCGTCCTCTGCCTTCTGGCTTCCGGTGCCGGGCGCGTCCCCGGCAGTGGCCTGCCGGGCAGGGCCGTCCTCTGTCTTCTGGTTTCCGGTGCCGGGCGCGTTCCCGGCAGCGGCTTGCCGGCCAGGGCCGTCCTCTGCCTTCTGGTTTCCGGCGCCAGTCGCGTCCCCGGCAGTGGCCTGCCGGGCAAGGCCGTCCTCGGCGTCCTGGGAAGCCTTCTCGTTCGCGTCCGCGCCTTCGGTGGCCGCGGCCGCGGCGGTCCTGCTCGAAGAGGGGGATGAACCCGCGTCGCCCTCCGCGTCCTGGAGCGTGGGTGCGGCCCGCGCATCGGTTCGTCCGGAAGCGGACGCTTCCGGGACCTGCTCGCGGGCAGCGGCGTCCTCCCGGCGGGAATCCCTGTTCCGCTGCCGCGACGCCGGGCCGCCTCCTTCGAGGATGCGCCTGGCGGCCTTGGCGTCGGCCTCCCGCAGATGCCGGTCCGCCAGCTCCGCGGCCACCTTCCGGACGGCCTTCGCCTGGGCCTCGGCCTCCTCGCGGGTCTCCTGCCGGCTCGCGTTCTCCGCGGCCTGCTTGCCGGGGACGATGCAGGTCACCGCCAGCGCCAGCGCCGCCACCGTCTGCAGCAGCCCCACGCGCAGGTACGTCCGCCGCGCAGGCGGGTCCTTCAGCAGCGCCCGGGCCAGGTGGAACGGCAGGCTCATTCCGTAGAAGAACTGCCGCAGCGGCCCCTTGGGACGCGGACGCCCCTGGAGGTGGAAGTGCTCCACACCCCCTCGCACCTCTTCCCAGAGCTTCCGGCTCAGCGCTTCACCCTGGCCGTTGATTTCCGGGGCCTCGGGGTTATTCCCCGGGTCTTCCGGTGAAGGCGGGCCCTGTTGACCCTTGTGGTCCGACACGCGTTCCACCGTAGCATGCGCCGAGTTGTGCTAAAGGCGCCGGTTGTGAGACCGACCCCTCCTGCCTTCCGTCCGAGTTTCCTCCGCCAGCCGCGGCTGTCCGGCGTGCTGGTCCTCGCGCTTGGCGCCCTCGCCGGCTGCGAGAAGAGCAACCCCACGCCTCCGCCCGCGCCGGCGGAGCCGCCCGCGGCGGCCCAGGCCCCCGCGGCTCCCGCCGTTCCCCATGAAGTCACGCTGCTGGTTACGGGCGGCGCCTTCGGCCAATTGCAGCCCGTCGAGGGCAAGGGCGGCGCGGCGGAGCTGCTCGGCCGCTGGGTGGCCGAGGAGAAGCACTGCCCAGGCCCCGTGAAGGAGGGCCAGGCCTCCTGCCCCGACTCCGGCACGCTGGCGCTCGCCACCGGTGACCACTGGAACGGCCCGGCCATCTCCTCCTTCTTCCTGGGCACGCCCACCGCCGAGGTCATGGGCCGCATGGGCTACGCGGCCTCCGCCATGGGCAACCACGAGCTGGCCTTCGGCAAGGAGGCCTTCCTCAAGAACCGCGCCGCGGGTGGCTTCCCGTTCCTCGCCGCCAACCTCAAGGTGAAAGACCCCGCGCTCGCGGGCGACCTGTCCCTGCCCGCGTTCCAGGTGTTCGAGCGCCGCGGCCTCAAGATTGGCGTGGTGGGCCTGGCCTCGGAGAAGACGGTGCGCACGGCCATGTCCGGCCGCGCGGAGGGCCTGGAGGTGACGGGCTACGAGGACGCGCTCAGCGTCGCCGTCCCCGAGGCCCGCAAGGCCGGCGCGGACGTGGTGGTGGTGGTCGCCGACACCTGCGTCACCGAGCTGCAGCCCGTCGTCGCCAAGCACGCCGACTGGAAGCTGGCGCTGGTGGCCGGTGGCCGCTGCCCGCAGCCGGTGGACACCAAGGAGGGCAACACCACCTTCGTGTCGCTGGACCGCGGCTTCAACAAGTACCTGCGCGCGCACCTGAAGTTCGACCCGTCGAAGCCGGCGGGCGAGAAGGTGACGGCCATGGACACGAAGCTCGTCGACGTGGCGGGCGGCACCCCGGACACCGAGACGGCGCAGCTCATCACCAAGTGGAAGGCGCAGCTCGACGAGGTGCTGGGCCAGCAGATTGGCTTCACCAAGGCGGGCATCCCCCAGAACTCGCCGCAGATGGCGAAGTGGGTGGGGGGCGCGGTGCGCGAGGTGCTCACCACGGACGGCGCCATCCTCAACAAGGGCGGCATCCGCGGCGACCTTCCGGCCGGCGCGATTACCCGCGGCAGCATCTACACGGTGATGCCCTTCGAGAACACCCTCCTGGTGGTGAAGCTCAAGGGCGAGGACCTGGCGAAGCAGCTGGCCAACCCCAACGCGCTCATCGCCGGCTTCACCTCCGCCGGGAAGGGCAAGTTCAAGGACGCCAAGGGCAAGGCGCTGGACCCGAAGAAGGAGTACTCGGTGGCCACCATCGAGTACCTCTACTTCGGCGGTGACGGCTTCGAGTTCGAGAAGTTCGCCCCCGAGCCCACCGAGACGGGCATGGCCTGGCAGACGCCGGTGGTGGACTGGACGAAGGGCAAGGAGTCCAGCGAGAAGAAGCCGCTGGAGAAGCTGGTCAAGTAGGCCGCCCGCTTCCTTCGCTTCACCCGAGGCGCCGGAGGGACTCGCATGAGTCCCCCGGCGCTTCGCCGTTTCAGAGCCCCGAGGGGCCCGGCGCCGTCGGGACGCCGGGCGCCGCCGTCGGGGTGGCCGAGGCCGCGCCGCACACGGCCTCGTAGCGGGCCAGGGTGTCGTGCACCGTGCGCCGCAGCCGCTCCGGGGTGCTCTCGTGGAGCATGTCCGCCGCGAGCTGCTGCGCGGAGAGGGCCTCCGGGCAGCGGCCGAGCTGGAAGAGAATCGTCGACCAGGTGTCGAGCACCGCCGCGTTGCCGGGCGACAGCGCCACGGCGCGCCGGGCCGCCGTCAGGCCCTTCTCCGGCTGCGACGTGCGCGCGTAGAAGCCCGCCAGTCCGTTCTGCGCGCTCACGCTGTCGGGCAGCAGCTCCACGGCGCGCAGCCGCGCGGCCTCCTGCTCCTCGGAGGTGTTGCCCGCCGCGTCCAGCGCCTGGGCCAGCGCGTCCCAGGCCTGCCCGCTGTCCGGGTGCCGCTCCACCAGTTGCCGCGCGAGCTCCAGCCGGCGGGACGGGTCCACCGTGGAGCGGATGCGCAGCAGGGTGGCGGCGACGTTGCCCGGGTCCTCCTTCAGGGCCTGCGCCATCTCCTGCTCCGCGCGATGGAGGCGCTCCTCCGGGGACGCCGCGCCGGGCGTCATGAGGAAGAGCTGGGCGCGGATGGCGTGCACCTCCGCGGGCTCCAGCGCGCGCATCTGGAGGGGACTCTTCACCGGCGGCAGCGGGGCGGTGACGGTGGGGTAGGTGACGTGGCGGCCGCCGTGGACATAGGCGTGCAGCTGCCCGGCGAGGTCCTTCTCGCCGCGGAAGGACTCCTCCCAGGCGTGGCGGGGCTCCTCGCCGCTCATGAGCCGCGTCTGGAATTCGTCGAAGCGCGCGGGGTGCCGGCTGATGAAGAAGTGCACCCACAGCCAGGAGGACGCGTAGTAGTTGCGCGACTCGGCGGTGCCGAGCAGGCCCTTTCCGTCCCACTCCCACAGCTCGTCCAGTGTGCGCCAGCCGCTGCGCTGCACGTGGTTGAGGAAGGCGGAGTGCAGGCCCCCGAGGATGACCTCGTTTCGCTCCGGGCGCAGGATGATGGACTCCAGGTAGGCGGCGAGCCCCTCGGACAGCCAGCGCGGCTGGCGCACCAGGGCGAACTCGGAGAGGTAGTGCGTCAGCTCGTGGGCCTGGGTGCCCACGTCGGCGGGGGCTTCGCTGAGGGCGTACGCGTTGCCGGCCAGCACCAGCACCGGGCCGTCCGAGGTGGTGGCGGAGAAGCCCTCGATGCGGACGTTGGTGAACTCCTCCAGCGTGGTGTGGTTGGCGAGGACGATGACCTCCACCGTGCCCGGCGGGTCGAAGGTGCCGGCCCAGGCCTGGAGCAGGCCCTGCCGGAGCAATTCCAGCTCCCGCGTGGCCTCCTGCGCGGTCTCCGCGTCCAGGTGGGTGCGGACGCTGAAGTGGGGGCTGCGCACCTCGACCCAGGGGCGCCCGCCCTCGGCGGGGCACACGGCACGCAAGGTGGTGCACCCCGAGAGCAGGGTCAGCACCAGGCCCAGGACAGGGACCGACATCCGACACGTCATGCCCCGAGTTTTCCCACAACCCGCGCCGCGAGGGCAGGGAGGGGCCCCGACGCCTGGGCTAGAGTGTCCAGCCATGGAGATGGCGGAGTTCATCGAATCGCGCCGGCCGCGCTGGGAGCAGCTCGAGGCGCTGCTGGACAGGTCCGAGTCCCACGGCCTTCGCGGGCTGAGCCTGGAGGAGGCCCGCTCGCTGGGCAAGCTGTACCGGGCCGTCTCCAGTGACTTGCTGTGGGTGCGTGCGCGCAGCGGCTCGGCGGACGTGAGCGCCTATCTCAACGACCTGGTGGGGCGGGCCTACGCGCTGACGTACCCGGGGCGCCGCCCGCGCTTCGCGGACGTGTGGGGCTTCGTGGCGCGGGGCTTCCCCGCGCTGATGCGCCGGGAGTGGCGCATGTACGTCGCCTCCGCGCTGCTGCTGCTGGCGGGCACGGGCTTCGGCTACCTGGGGATGCTGGTGGACCCGGACGCCGCGCACTACCTGGTGCCCGCCGAGCACCTGGACCTGGACCCGGTGAAGCGCGCCGCGGACGAGGCGGCGGGGGAGGGGATGACGGCGGGGCAGCAGGCCCAGTTCACCACCTTCCTCTTCACCCACAACATCCAGGTGGCCTTCCTGGCCTTCGCGCTGGGAATCACGATGGGGCTGGGCACGGCGGTGATGCTCTTCAGCAACGGCCTGTTCCTGGGCGCGCTGGCGCAGGTGTACACGGCGAAGGGCATGGCGGGCTGGTTCTGGGCGTGGATTCTTCCGCATGGCATCCCGGAGATAACGGCCATCTGCATCGCGGGCGCGGCGGGCCTGGTGATTGCGCGCGGGATGGTGGCGCCGCGCGGCCTGCGCCGGGGACAGGCGCTGCGCCAGGAGGCGGTGACGGCGGTGAAGCTGCTGTTCGGCACGCTCGCGCTGTTCGTGCTGGCGGGCTTCATCGAGGGGACGATTTCCCAAATCCACCCGCCGAAGCTGTCGGTGGCCTTCAAGGTGTCCTTCGCGCTCACCGTGGGCGCGGGCGTGTACGCGTACCTCCTGTCGGACTGGCTGCGGGGCGGGAAGGCGGGCACCGAGGACGGCGCCCGCGAGCCCGTCGCGACGCCGTGATACACCGCCCGCGTGACTGACCGCCTCGCCCTGCCTCCGCTGCCGCCCGAGCCGGAGGTCCTCATCGAGTGCCCGCGCTTCTCCTTCGTGAAGCGGCGCGCGGACGGGACGGTGGACTTCGTGTCGCCGCTGCCGTGCCCGTACAACTACGGCAGCATCCCCGGCCTGATGTCCGATGATGGGGACCCGCTCGACGCGGTGGTGATGGGGGCGCGGCTTCCACGCGGGCAGCGGGTGCGCGTGCCCGTGGTGGCGGTGCTCGGCTTCATCGACGAGGGGAAGGGCGACCCGAAGGTGGTGTGCAGCGCCCGCCCCTTGAGCGCCTTCGAGCGCGCCGGGCTGGAGCACTTCTTCCGCATCTACGCCTTCTTCAAGCGCGGCCTGCACCGGGTGCGCGGCAACGTGCCGGACACGCGCTTCGTGGGCTGGCTGCCGACGCTCGGTGCCGGGGCCGGAGACACCGGGGCCCGCTGAAGGGGCGGGTTACGTCAGCGGCTTCGACATCCGCAGCACGCGGTACGTGAGCAGGCCCTGCTCCAGCGGCCCCACCCACTTCTCCTCGCGGAAGCCCATGCGCGTCCAGAAGCGCAGGGCCGCGGGGTTGGGCTCGGCCACCCCGAGCCGCAGCAGTTGGACGCCCCGGCCTCGCAGCCAGTCCTCATACGCGCGGATGACGGCCTCGCCGCGCCCGTGTCCGCGCACCTCCGGCGCCAGCAGCATCAGTCCCAGGTACCACTCCCCCGGTGAGGGGAAGTCGCTCACGGACTCGAGGATGCCCACCAGCGCGCCGCCCGCGTCCCGCAGCGCCACGAGGTGCCCCCGCTCCGGGCCCAGCCCCGGAGGGCGCTCCCCGGGCATCTGCTTCGCCTCATCGGGCCGCGCGGGCCTTCCGTAGCAGCGCTGGTAGAAGTCCTCGCAGCGCTCCAGCAGCGGCTGGAACACGTCGACGTCCGCGTCGGCCACATGCTCGGCGGTGAGGTCGGCGGCCTGGAAGAGCGGGGCCATGTCGTGGTCGCTACAGCACTCCGCGCGCCTTGATGTCCAGGTAGCGGTTGACGGCCGCGAGGCTCAATTCATCCGGCTGTACGTCCATCATCTGCACGCCGCCCTGGCTCACCCGGGCCTTCAGTACCTCGCGGTCCGTGAGCAGCTCCGAGGCCACCGCCTGCTGGAACGCCTCCTCCGGCCCCGGCGGCGGCGTGCGCAAGAGCTTCTGCAGCGCGGTGTCCTTCACCGACAGGCAGAGGGGCACGTGCCGCCGCGCCAGCCGGTGCAGCGGAGCCACCATGGTGGAGGCCTGCTCCTCGTCGAGGAAGTCCGTGAAGACGCACAGCAGGCTGCGGCGCGTGAGGCGGACGTTCAGCTCCTTGAAGAGGGCCAGGTAGTCCACGTACGTGAGGCTCGGCGTCGTGGAGTAGAGCGCGTCCACCATCTTCCGGTACTGCCCGCGCCCGGCCGCCGGCGGCAGGTACGCCTTCACCCCGTCCGCGAAGACGGCCAGCCCCACCCTGTCCCCATTGCGCACCGCCACGAAGGCGAGGAAGAGGGCCGCATTGACGGCATGGTCCAGCTTGGTGAGGCCATCCACGTGCGCCGCCATGGAGCGGCCCGCGTCCACGCAGATGAGGATGGACTGCGAGCGCTCCGACTCCAGCACGCGCGTCACCGGCCGGCCGCGCCGCGCGGTGGCCTTCCAGTCCACGTCCCGCACGCTGTCGCCCTGCGCGTAGTCACGCAGCCGGGCGAACTCGCTGCCACGCCCGTCCCGCCGGAGCTTGCGCAGGCCCAGATTCACCAGGTCCAGCGCCGCGCCGGACAGCAGCAGCCGGCTGGCCCCGCGCAGGTCCGGATACACGGAGATGGACGTCGCGGAGGGATACGCCCTCTCGTGGAAGACGAGCCCCAGCGGCCCTCGCACCCGCACGTGCACGTCGCCGAACTCGAAGCGGCCGCGCTTCGCGGGCGTCACCCGGTACACCCAGCGCGCCTCGCTGTCCGGCGGCAGGGCGAGCGGTGCCTCGTCGGGCGTGGCGGTGAAGGACTCCGGCACGTCGTCCTTCACGCGCGCGTCCACCGTGCCCGCGCCCCGGTGCACCAGCCGCAGCTCCACCTTGTTGGGCACGCCGACGTTGAGCCGCTGCGGCAGCACGCGGCGCACCTCCAGCCGCACCCGCCGCGCGGCGAGCAGGTCCACTCCGGCCAGCACCAGCGCCAGCGCGTCCAGCACCAGCACGGCGCCGCCGAGGCCGGGAAAGAACCCCGCGGCCATCATCGGCAGCGCCAGCAGCGCCAGCAGCACCCAGAGGCGCGGGGTGGGAATCAACGCGGGACCTCCACCCCCTGCACCACCTCGCGCAGCACGTCCGAGGGCGTGGCCCCGTCCAGCTCCGCGTCCGGCGACAGCAGCAGGCGGTGCTTCAGCACCGGGCCGGCCAGGAAGCGCACGTCGTCCGGCGTGACGAAGCCGCGCCCCCGCAGCGCCGCCAGCGCCTTGGACGCCAGCAGCAGGTGCACGCCCGCGCGCGGGCCCGCTCCCAGGCGGATGCGGCTGGACGTGCGCGTGGCCGCCACCAGCTTGCGGACGTACGCGAGCACCGGCGGCTCCACCGTCACCTCGTTGAGCGCCGCCCGCGCCGCCAGCAGGCCGTCCTTCGCCACCGCCGCGTTGACGCCCGCGCGCGTGAGGTCGCCCGAGTCGAAGCCGCGGTGCACCGCGGCCAGAATCGCGTCCTCCTCCTCCGGCGCCGGGTAGCCCACCTCAATCTTCAGCAGGAAGCGGTCCAGCTGCGCCTCGGGCAGCGGGTACGTGCCCTCGGACTCCACCGGGTTCTGCGTGGCGAACACCGTGAAGAGGGGCGAGAGCACCAGGTTGCGGCCCTCCAGCGACACGCCGCGCTCCTGCATGGCCTCCAGCAGCGCGGACTGCGTCTTGGCGGGGGCGCGGTTGATTTCGTCCGCCAGCAGCAGGTCCGTGAAGATGGGGCCCTTCACCAGCACGAAGGACTGGGACTTCAGGTCGAAGACGCTGGTGCCCAGGATGTCCGCGGGCATCAGGTCCGGGGTGAACTGGATGCGCTTGAAGTCCGCGCCGATGCTGCGCGACAGCGCCTTGGCCATCAGCGTCTTCGCCACGCCGGGCACGCCCTCCAGCAGCACGTGGCCGCCGGCGATGAGGCCGCACAGCATCAGCTCGAGCGCCTCGTCCTGGCCGACCACGGCCTTGCGCACCTCGTACAGCACGCCCTCGCGGATGGCGTGGGCGGCCTGCACGGCGGCGCCGTTGGAGGCGAGGGTGGGGGCGGTATCGGTGACGTTCATGTCGTTCCGGGAGTGCTGCGCCGGCCCGTGCCGGCGGTGTGGAGTCGTTGACGCAGCCTGGCCGCATGGGCCGCGAGCTGCTGGAGGTCGGCGTCGCTGCCCACCGTGTCCGCCTCGGCGGCCACGGCCTGGAGTCCCTTGGCCAGATCATCACGGCCGCGCTCGCGCAGCCCCTGCGCCACCGAGGCGGCGGGCGAGTGCGCGGGCAGGCCCGCATGCAGGGCCAATTCCTGGGTGAGTCCCCTGGCGATGAGGCCGGCAGCGAAGCCGTGGTGTCGGCCCTCGCGGTACAGCCGGCCCATGGCGAAGAGGGCGTCGGTGGCGCCCACGCGGGCGGCCTCGGGCGGCGGGTGCGGCCGGCCGAAGCGGCGCAGGGACACGGACCACAGCGCCACGCCGAGCAGCAATTGCACCACCGCGAAGTGCAGGCCGTAGCGCCGCGCGAAGTCCACCACCGAGCGCTCGTTGGTGAAGCCGTGGTGGAACTCGTCGAACTCGTAGGGGCCGGGGCCCAGGCCCGCCAGCGCGCTCAGCCAGAACTGCGCGTTGTCCGCGCGCGCCAGGGCCCGGTTCATGGCCAGTTCCGGCGCGCCCACCACCAGCACCCGGCCCTGGCCGTGCGGCACCACCGCGGCCACCACCTGGCCCAGCCGGTCGTCCTCCAGCACCGGCACCGCGCCCTCCGGCAGCGTCAGGTAGGCCTGCACCTTCGCCTCCACGCGCTCCACGCCCAGCGTGTACGGCGTGGGCAGCGGCGGCACCAGCGTGCGCATGGGCAGCGTCGTGTCCGCCTTGGTGAGCTTCACCGACAGCGCGTCCAGCAGCGGGTTCTCCCGCGAGCCCCAGGGCACGTACACCAGCGTGCCGCCCTCCTTCACGTGCTCCAGCAGCTTCTCGTACTCGGTGTCGTCCAGCGCGGCGGCGCGGAAGGCGTTGAAGCCGGTGCGGGGGACGTCCTCGTCGGCGAGGCCGGCGTCGGGCTCGGCGGCGAGCCGCGTCTGGTCCGGGTCCTCCTCGTAGGCGCCCTCCACCTCCACCGCCAGCAGCACGGGCGTCAGCGGCCCGGTGACGACGCGCAGGTCCGACATGCGGCGGACCACGGGCAGGCCGCTCTCCTGGGCGAGCAGGAAGAGGGCGCGCGCGCCGTCCTCCTGGGCGCGGAAGGTGGACAGCGTGTCGGCGAACTCGCCGCGCTGGGCGCTCTTCACGAGGAAGGCGCCGAGCACGACGGTGAGCACGAGGCCACCCACCACCATCAGCGGGAAGCGGTCACGCACCGGCGGCCTCCGTCGGCGCGGGCGCGGCCAGCAGCGGCTGGGTGAGGGCGCGGAACTCGCGGTAGCCCTCCGCGCCCACCGGCACGTTGCCGTACCAGGCGAAGTCGAAGCGGCGCGTCAGCTCGCGGAAGGGCGGCTTCCACTCCGAGCGGCCCCGGAACTGGCGCAGGTAGTCCCAGTTGCTCAGCGTCACGTCGTAGAGGATGGCCCCGTCGCGGTGCAGCCGGGACAGCAGCGCCAGGTAGAGGCTGCGCACCGCCTCGCGGTACTCGCCCCGGGCGGCCAGTTCGTCGGCCAGGTGCGCCCAGCCCTCGGGCGGACGGGACAGCGCATGCGCCGGGTCACCCGCCAGCGCCGCGGCGTCCACCGTGGACACCTCCAGCCCGGCCCCGTCCGCGTGCTTCTTCCCCTTGTTCAGGAACATGATGAGCAGCCCGGCCAGCACCACCACCGTCACCGCCACCAGCACCACGACGAGCACGTTGGCCACGGTGGCGCCGCTGACCAGCTGCGAGGCCTGCCTCGGCGGCGGCGCCGGCTCCCGCTCGAAGAGCTTCTTGAGGAACTCCCCCAGCCAGTCGATGAACCGCCGCCACCAGCCCGGCGCTTCCGGGGGCACCGCTTCCTCGGCGGCGTCCTTCTCCGCCTTCGGCGGCGCCACCGCGAACTCCGGCCGCGCGAGGATGTCCTTCGCCCGCGCCGAGGCCACCCGCGCATCCGCGCGCGTCTGGGCTTCGAGCGTCCCGGAGGCCTGCGCGAGCCCCCGCTCCAGCGAGGCCATGGCGGTGTCGCAGTCCTCCTCGTCCCAGGCCTGGCGCTCCACGGTGCGCACCAGCCGCTCCAGCTTGCCCGTCTCGGCGGGGCCCAGCGCGCCCAGCGACTCGAAGCGCGCGTCCTCCGCGGGGCCGCTGGCCTCGCAGGCCTCGGCCACGGCGCCCAGCCGCGTCACGGCGTCACGGGCGGAGGTGACGGGGCGCTCGGGAGCCGTCTCCGCCCAGGCCGGGCTTCCCGTCAGCAACAGCCCCGCGCCGAGCACCGCCGCCAGCACCGCCGCGCTCCGGGGGCCCAGGGCCCGGCCCGTGTTCCTCGCGGGGAGTTGCTGCACGGCGGCGAGCAGGTCCAACCCCTCCTGCCGCACGCGCCCGTCCACCAGCAGCAGCGTGGCCGCGGCGGCGCGCACCGGCTCGAAGAGGGCGAACGTCGTGGCCGCCAGGAACAGCAGCCACGGCGGCGTGTCCAGCGAGGCGAAGCGCTCGGCGAACGTCAGGTCGATGCCCACCAGCTTGCGGCCGAGGAACAGCGCGAAGTTGGCGGCGATGTGCAGGTTGAAGAAGGCGAGCAGCTGCACGCCCATGAGGATGCGCACCACCACGGCGGTGCCGCGCGCCGGGCCGAGCAGCCGCGAGCACAGGCCGTACAGCTTCAGCGGGCTGCCCCTGCCCTGCATCATCGTCGCGTAGCCCACGCTCTGCGCGGCCAGCACGAAGAAGCCGATGCCCAAAGTCAGCGTCATCACCAGGGTGTTGAAGACGAAGAGGTACGCCACGGCGATGAACAGGCCGGGCGCGCGGCCCAGCGCGGCGCGCATCGAGGCCCACGCGGAGGGCTCGGCCTTCGTGCCCAGCAGCACCTCCTGCGTGTAGTGGCAGGCCGCGCCCTGGCACAGGCCGCGCAGGAACCACGCCAGGGTGAGCGCCAGCGAGGGCAGGGCGAGCGGCCGGCCCATGCGCACCGCCTCGGCCAGGTACAGCACCGCGGCGACGACGGCCGCGCCGCCGGGCAGGGTGAGGGCCCAGACGCCCGTGTTGCGCGCGCACAGCCGCAGCGCGGCGTCCATCAAGGCCACCGCGCCTCGGGGGCGCAGCTCGAGTGCCGAAACGGCCATGCGTTAGCTCGCCACCGCCTGGGCCACCAGCAGGATGGCGCCCCAGACGAGCGCCACCCCCACCAGTCCCAGCACCACGTTGCCCGCGGTCCACTCGCGCCGCTCGCCCGGGCCTTCCAGCGCCTTGAGGCGCTTCTCCAGGCAGCTCGCGCAGCGGTTGATGCCCTCGAACTGCGTGGTGCATTCCCGGCAGATGACGCGCCGGCACTCCACGCAGACGCCGAGGCCGGCGCGCTCCGGGTGGTAGTGGCAGCGGCCCGAGCCCTGAATCATGCCGCCACCTTACGCAAACCCGGGCCCGCCACACCACCCCCTGAGAGGACGACTAGAGCTCGTCGAGGAACTCGTCGTTGTACGTGTAGCGCGACAGCCGCTTGACGAGCGCCTCCATGGCCTCCACCGGCTTCACCGAGTGGAGCATCTGCCGCAGCTTCTTCACCTTCTCGTACTCGCGCAGGGTGAAGAGCTTCTCCTCCTTGCGCGTGCCGGACTGGGCGATGTTGACGGCCGGGAAGACGCGCTTCTCCGCGAGCAGGCGGTCCAGGGTGACTTCCGAGTTACCGGTGCCCTTGAACTCCTCGAAGATGACCTCGTCCATGCGGCTGCCGGTGTCGATGAGGGCGGTGCCGATGATGGTCAGCGAGCCGGCCTCCTCCGTCGCACGCGCGGCGCCGAAGATGCGCTTGGGGCGCTCCAGCGCGCGGCTGTCCACGCCGCCGGACATGGTGCGGCCGGAGTTGTCGATCTCCTTGTTGAAGGCGCGCGCCAGGCGGGTAATCGAGTCGAGCAGGATGACCACGTCCTTGCCGTTCTCCACCAGCCGGCGGGCGCGCTCCAGCGCCAGCTCCGCCACCTTGAGGTGGTCCACCGTGGGCCGGTCCGAGCTGGACGCCAGCACCTCGGCCTTGATGCTCCGACGCATGTCCGTGACTTCCTCGGGACGCTCGTCGATGAGCACCACCATCACGTGACACTCGGGGTGGTTGGAGAGCACCGCCTGGGCGATGCGCTGGAGCATGATGGTCTTACCCGTCTTCGGCGGGGCGACGATGAGCGCGCGCTGGCCCTTGCCGATGGGGGCAATCAGGTCCAGCACCCGCGTCACCAGCTCCTTGTGGCCGTTCTCCAGCTTGAGCCGCTCGGTGGGGTCCACCGACGTCAGGTCCGCGAAGTGCGGCAGCCTGGGCGCGCCTTCCAGCGGCCGGCCGTCCACGGTGTCCACCTTCTGGATGATGCCCTTGTTGCCGCGCATCTGCGCGAAGGCCGTGAGGTACTGGCCGTTGCGCAGCTTCAGCTTCTGCACCAGGTTCTTCGGCAGCTCCGGGTCGTCCGGCGCCGCCAGCAGGTTGCGCTTGAGCTGCCGCAAGAAGGCGTTGGGGCCCTTGGCCTCCGTGTCCAGCACGCCTTCCACCGGCGCCAGGTTGGGCTGCTGCGCGGCCTCGCGCTGCTGACCGCCGCCGTGCTGCTGCCGCTGCGGGTGGTGGTGCTGGTGTTGCTGCTGCTGCTGGGCCTGCGGGCCGCCCTGGCCCTGCTGCTGTTGCTGCTGCTGCGCCTGGCGCTGGCGGTACTGCTCCAGTTCCTGCGGCGTCAGGAAGACCTGGACCTGCTGCCCGTCCGCGCCGGGCTGCATCCGGTAGGCCTGGCCGTCCGGGGTGAAGAGGACCTGCGCGCCACGACGGCGGCGGCGACGGCGGCGGCGGCGGCCGCCTGCCTGGCCGGGCTGCCCGGGGGCGCCTCCCTGGGACGGGCCACCCGCGCCCGCGGCATCGCCGTCGTCGGGACCCTCGTCGTCCCCGTCGTCGCCGCCGTCGTCATCCGCTTCGGGCGGGGGTGCCGGGCGGGCGGCCACGGGCATCGGGGAGGCATCTCGGGGGTCGCTGTTATCGGGGTTTTCGCTCATGGGGTTTCCAGACGGCGCGCGTCCCATGCTGGCCATCCCGGAGGAGGCGGAGACGCAGGGTGACTCAGGCTGTGGGACAGGGAGCCGGACGCGGGGCCTTGAGACGAGCAGGCCGAACCGCCGGTCCCTGAAGCACCCTGGCGGCCCGAGGCCGTCCGGGGTGCATGGGTAACACTAACAGAGGCCGGGGGCGGCGCCGCCGCTTTTTTCACCCCCATTCCACTCCGGTGTTCTGCGGCCGACCTCACTCCACCGTGAGGGTGAAGGGCATCATCGCCTTCATCCCCGGCTGGAGCAGCTCCAGGTCGAGCCCCGCGGAGCGCGCCAGCATCCGGAGGGGCTCGGGAATGGCCGGAGGCGGCTCGGGCAGGAGGGCGAGCGCCGCGCGCACGCCCGGCTCCCCGCCCAGCCCGGAGAAGAAGCCCCGCGCCTCGCCCATGACGACCACGTCCAGGTCCTCGTCCACGGGCACACCGGCCCGCTTGCGCGCGGACTCCACCGCCTCGGGCAGGCCGCCCAGCCGGTCCACCAGTCCGCGCGCCAGCGCGTCCTGCCCGCTCCACACGCGGCCCCGCGCCAGCTCGTCCACCTTCGCCTTGTCCAGCTTCCGCCGCAGGGCCACCTCGGTGATGAAGATGTCGTACGAGGCATCCACCCACGCCTGTGCCGCCGTCTGCTCCTCCGGCGTCCACGGCCTCCACGTGTCGAACATGTCCGCGAGCGGCGCGCGGGTGATGCTCTCCTGGCTGACGCCGAGCACTCCGCCCAGCAGCCCCTGGAAGGCGGGCTTGACGTAGTAGACGCCGATGCTGCCGGTGATGGTGGGGGCGAGGGCGAGCACCTCGTGGGCGCCCATGGCCGCGTAGTAGCCGCCCGAGCCGGCGACGTCGCCCATGGAGGCGATGACGGGCTTGTGCTTCGCCGCCTCCACCACCGCCTGGTACATCAGGTGCGAGGCCAGCACGTCCCCGCCGCCCGAGTCCACGCGCACGACGATGGCCGCCACGGACGCATCCGCCTGCGCGCGCTCCAGCGCGCGAATCACGGTCTCCGCGCCGGCAATCTGGCTGAAGCCCAGCGGGTCCTCGCGGCTGCGGCCTCCGGAGATGGTGCCCAGCACCGGCACCACGGCGATGCGGCGCCGCTGGCCCCAGCGGCCCTCGCGCTCGTCCCTGGGCGCGTAGGTGGTGCTGAAGCGGCCGCCCGGCACCAGCTCCTTCACCTTCGCGTCCAGCTCGGTGGGGAGGATGACGCCGTCGAGGAAGCCCAGCTCGTGGGCCTTCTTCGCCGTGGCGAGCCCCGTGGCCCACAGCTCCTTGAGCCGCCCGGGCGGCTGCTTGCGCGACTCCGCCACGCCCTTCTCGTACCAGGCCGTCTGCGTGTCCAGGTACGCGTTCACCGTCTCGCGCCACGCGTCGCTGGGCTCCGTGTTGGCAATCTGCTCCGTGGCCGACTTGTACTTGCCCACGCGCGCCACGTCCCAGTGCACGCCCAGCTTCTGGAACGTCCCGCCGACGGTGTTCAGGTGCGCCACCAGCCCGTTGATGGGCAGCATCGCCTCCGGCACCGCGTAGACGCGGTCCGCCGCCGAGGCCACGAAGTACCCCTCGTCGTCCGCCGACAGCAGCACCGCCATCACCCGCTTGCCCGACGCGCGCAGCCGCAGCACCGCCTGGCGCAGCTCCTCCGCCTTGCCCCAGTTGACGCCGGGCAGCCCCTCCATCTTCAGCACCACGCCCGTCAGCCGCTCGTCCTTCGCCGCCAGGTCCAGCCACCGCGTCAGCTTCAGGTAGGGGTCCGTGCCGCTCGCCCCCAGCATCGCGAGCAGCGGGTTGGTGCCGCCGGCCAGCTCGTCGTTGAGGTCCAGCATGGCCACCACGCCGCCGGGCGGACGCAGCGAGCGGTAGCTCTCGCTGGACAGGCGCAGCGCCACCACGTGGTCCGTCCCGTCCTCCGTGCCGCCCGCCGCATACGTGAGACCGATGCCGGACGTGTCCACCGTGGCCGCCACCTGGAGCGCCAGCGGCACGCCGCTGACGAAGCCGTGGGACACGCCCGCGCCCAGGCGCAGGCCCGGAATCACCTCCGCGTTCAGCGTGTACGTGGCCTGCCCCTGCCGGAAGGCCCCCTCGGAGAAGAGCCAGTCCACGCCCAGGGTGTAGCGCTCGTCCAGCGGCCGCACCCCCAGGCCCAGGTTGTACTGGCGCTTCACCTCGAAGCGGCCCTCCTCGGGGGCGTTGAGGTCCTTCACCACCGCCGCCAGCGACAGCGCGCGCGCCGGCCGCGCGGTGAGGCCCAGGTCGAAGCCGGACAAATCATCGAGGTCGCCGTCGTCCGAGCTGAAGGTGTGCCACGAGCCGCCCAGCTGCAGCGTGCGCGTGCCCACGGACAGGCCCAGCGACGTCTTGCGGTAGTCCGGCTCCGCGCGGCCGCGCACCCACTCCATGGAGAGGCCCGCGCCCAGCCCCAGGAAGCGCGAGGCCAGGAAGACGCCGTCGCCCACGCCGTCCCGGACGAGGTTGCGCTCGTGCAGGTAGAACAGCTGGCTGCCCCCGACGAAGCCGAGGCCCGCCGGGTTGAGGGAGAGGGCGGTGGCCTCGTCCACCAGCGCCGCGCCGGTGGGCGGCAGCGTCACGCCCCGGGAGGGGAGGGGGGCGCTGTCGATGGCGCCCGTCTGGGCGGCCGCGAGGGAGGGGAGCAGCAGGAGGGCGAGCAGGCGCATACGCCCCGGGACTCTAGGCGCCGAGCGCCCCGGGACAAGCGCCGCGCGTCACCAATCCTCGGTTCCGGACACCCCGTCCAGCGGGTCGTCGCCTTTCTTCTTCTTCTCCGAGGCCTTCGTCTTGCCGCCGCGGTCCTCGGCGCTCCAGTCCTCGGTGCCGCCGCGGTTGTCCAGGGGGTCCGAGCTGCGCGACACCTTCTCGCCGGTCGTGTTCACCAGCTGATTCACCATGCGCTCCAGCTCGTTCTTCAGCTGGCCGAACTCATCACCCTGGAGCACCACGCGCCGGCCGCCAATCCGCTTGCCGCTCTTGACGTCGTAGTAGCCCAGGGACAGCTCCGAGCCGTCCTCCAGCGCCTTCAGCGTGCCCACCATGGCGCGCTCCAGCCCCAGCGACTGGCCCATGGCCGTCACCCCGGAGGCCTTCGCCGCGCCGCGAATCACCTCGCCGGCCACGCGGTCCAGCTGCACGTCATAGGCCTTGTACTCGGGCGTGGGCACCAGGTCCGCGCTCACCTCCACGTCGTCCGGCGTCACCTCCAGGAGCTGCCCGTGCTGGCGGAAGCCGGGGCGCTCCAGCCGCAAGAGGTGCTTGCCGATGGGCAGCGTGGACAGCGTCACCGGGGTGTGGCCCACCAGCTCGCCGTCCAGGTACACCCGCGCGCCCGCGGGCCGCGACTTCACCGTGGCGCCGCCGCGCAGCTGCGAGGTGCGGCCGGTGGCCACCTGCACGCGCAGGGCGAGGTAGTCGCGGCCGAAGCGCTTGGGGTTCAGCTCGAAGTTGGGGTTGAGGGCAATCAGGTCAATCAGCACCAGCTTCGCCTCCTCCACGTCGCCGCGCAGTTGCAGCAGCGCGCCGTAGAGGGCCAGCGACTCACACAAGGGCGAGCAGCCGCGCATGGCGCCCGCCGCGGCGTCCAGCGTCTTGAGGGTGGCGCGGACCTTCTTCTCCGCGTCCTCGTACTCCTTCTTGTCGAAGGCGGCGACGCTCTCCGACAGGCCCTTGCGCGCCTTGTCCAGGGCCGCCTTGGCCGCCGTGTCCTCCGGCATGCCGAACAGCGCCTCGGGCTTGCGCACGGTGAAGCCGGCGAAGTTGCCGAGGGCGTCATTCATGTAGCCCTCCATCTGCACGCTCGCGGACTCGGAGGCCGGGTCCATGGGCACGACGAGGCTGGAGATGCGCGGCGCGGAAGGCGGGGCGGCCAGGGCCAGCGTCGGGAGGAGGGCGAGGAGAAGGGCTTTCATGGGGTACCTCGACACGGGCGACGCGAGCCGCCCGCCATTCATTCAATCCCTGCGCCTCTAGAAGCCGACGCCGCCACTCACGGGGTGCCAGCCGCGGCCCTTGTCCTGGGTGGCCACGAACACCGCGCCCGCCGTCACCGCGGCCACGCCGCCCACCACGGCCCAGAAGGCGGGCCGCTTCAGCAGCGAGTTGCCCGAGCTGCCGCCGCGCTCCGAGACGCGGGGCGCCGTGGAGCCGGTGACGAAGTCGCGCACCTGGTCCGCCGCGGCGGCCGTGCCTTGCTTCGCGTCGCGCGACGCCAGCTCGATTTCCACGCCGCGCAGCCGCGCCTTGGACTTCAGGTCCCACGCCTGCAGCTCCGCCTCGGCGCGGCCCTTCTTGTCGCGGGACACCGCGGCCAGCACCACGTAGCGGGCGCCCAGCCGCTCGCCAATCGCGCGCGCCTCGGCGGGGACGACGTCCTGGTCGAAGGCGCGCTCGGTCGCCGCCTTGGCGGCGGCGTCACGCACGGCGGACAGGCCCGGCGCGGGCTCCAGCTTCGCCTTCAGCTGGGTGGGGGCGGAGGACTTCACCTCCGCGTAGGTGGCGTACGGCGCATAGCCGGGCAGCTGCACCATCACCGGGTGCTGGCCGGCGGGCACCTCCACCGCCCTCAGGGGCGTGACGCCCAGCTTCTGGCCGCGCACCCGCACCTCGGCGCCAGCCGGCTGCGACTCCACCGCCAGCGTGCCCGCGGGCAGTCCCCTCACGGCGGTGCGAGCCTCGTCGTAGGCCTTCTGCACCTCCTGGCTGAAGAGGGCGCTGTCCGGACGGGCGGAGGGCTCGGCCACCGCGGCGTGGGTGAAGGCCTCCTTGGCGCCCATCATGTCCCCGTTGAGCTGCCGCGAGGCGCCCAGGAAGATGTAGGCCTGCGCCAGCCGCTCCGTGCTCAGCTCCGCCGGGGCCTGGGTGTAGGCCTCCGCCGCCGCCTTGAACTTCGCCTCCGCGGCCTCGGGGTCCAGGTTGTCGTAGGCGGTGCGGCCCTCCTCGAAGAGGGTGTCCGCCTTCGTCAGCGGCACGGGCGACGGCGGCGGGAAGGCCGCCCCCAGGTCCACCAGCTCCACGCCGGTGCCCAGGTGGCGCAGCAGCTCACCCTCCAGCTTCACCGCCGCGTCCTCCGCCGCGGGCGTGCGCGCCACGGCGAACAGCGCCACCGTGCCGGAGGCCGTCAGCAGGGCCGGCTTCTCCAGGACGGGCTTCGCCACGGCGGGCGCGGGCTCCGGCACCACCGGGGTGGCCACGGCGGGCGTCGCCGGCTTCTCCAGCGGCGTCACCGGCGTCTCGTTCTCCGCGGGCTTCGCGTCGGGCTCGCCGAAGACCATGGGCTCCGTCGGCGTCACGTCCCCGGTGTCCGCCGTGTTGGTCTCCTCGGTGACCGGCACCTTCTTCTTCTTGGGCGGTGCCTTCTTCTTCACCGACTTGGTGACGGCCGGCCTCTTCTTGCTGGCCTTCTTCCGGGTGGTCTGGGCATGCGCGGGGAGGACGGCCAGGAGCAGCGCGAGGAGCAGGGCGAATCGGCGGAACGTGTTCACGGCGCCGGAGCCTAGCCGAGCAGGGGGGCTTCCTCACAAGTCCCGGCCCGTCTTGGGGACCCTCCCGGGGTGGAGAACGACCCGCACCCCTTGGGCGCGGGCCGTCCTGCCGGGCCCGAAGGGGCCTAGACGTCCAGGTCCTGGACCTCGCTGGCGCGCTCCATGATGAACTTGAAGCGGGCGCTCACGTCCTTACCCATCAGGTCGTTGATGAGGCGGTCCGTGTCGAGCGGGTTGTCGATGGTGACGCGCAGGCTCATCCGATTCTTGGGGTCGAGCGTCGTCTCCTTCAGCTCGTCCGGCGTCATCTCACCCAGGCCCTTGAAGCGCATGATGTTCGGCTTCGCGTTGCCCTTGGTCTTCTCCCGGATGATGCGGTCCCGGTCGGCCTCGTCCAGCGCCCAGTACGTCTCCTTGCCGATGTCCACCCGGTACAGGGGCGGCTGGGCGATGTGGATGGTGCCGCCTTCAATCAGCGGGCGCAGGTGCCGGTAGAAGAAGGTGAGCAGCAGCGTGGCGATGTGGTGGCCGTCGCTGTCCGCGTCCATGAGCAGGAAGACGCGCCCGTAGCGCAGCTTGGTGACGTCGAAGTCCGAGCCGATGCCGCAGCCCAGCGCGGAGACGATGTCCTGCAGCTCCTTGTTCGTCGTCACCTTGTCCGTGGACGCCTGCTCCGCGTTGAGCACCTTTCCGCGCAGCGGGAGGATGGCCTGGGTGCGCCTGTCGCGGCCCTGCTTCGCGGAGCCGCCTGCGGAGTCACCTTCCACGATGAACAGCTCGCTCAGGCCCGGGTCGGTCGAGGAGCAGTCCGCCAGCTTGCCCGGCAGGTTGAGCCGGTGGCTGACGGCCGTCTTGCGGCTGATGGCCTGGGACGCGGCGCGGCTGGCCTCGCGCGCGCGGGCGGCGAGGATGATGCGGGCCACCACCGCCTCGGCGATGGACTTGTTGTCGTTGAGCCACTTCTCCAGCGCCGGACGCAGCACGCCGTCCACCTGGGCGGTGACTTCGGGGTTGTTGAGGCGGCCCTTCGTCTGGCCCTGGAACTGGGGCTCCACCACGTAGGTGGACAGAATGGCCACCATGCCCTCGCGGATGTCCTCCGCGGTGAGTGTCACGCCCTTGGGCGTCAGGTTGTGCGTCTCGATGTAGTTGCGCACCGCCTTGACGACGGCGGCGCGCAGGCCGCCTTCGTGCGTGCCGCCCAGGTTGGTGGGGATGCCGTTGACGTACGAGCGGATGTGCTCGTCCGTGGCCTCCGTCCACGCCAGCGAGGCCTCCAGCCGCACCCCGTTGTCACGCGAGTGGTAGAACGTCGCGCTGCCCGGAGGCACCAGCGGCTTCTGCCGCTCCGCCACCACCTTCGTGAGGTACTCGGCGATGCCGCCGTCGTGCTTGTACGTCACGTGCGTGTGCGGGTGGGCCGTGTCGTCCCGCCAGATGACGGTCATGCCCTTGTGCAGGTAGCTCTTGGCCTCCAGCCGCTCGCGCACCGTCTCCGCGTCGAACTTCAGCTTCTCGCCGAAAATCTCCGGGTCCGGCTCGAAGGTGACGGACGTGCCCGTGCCGCGGCAGGGGCCCTCCACCTTCAGCGGGGTGGTGGCCCGGCCGCGCGCGTAGTTCTGCACGTGCTTCTTGCCGTCGCGCTTGATCTCCACGACGAGCTTGCGCGCGAGCGCGTTCACCACCGAGCTGCCCACGCCGTGCAGACCGCCCGAGTGGATGTAGTTGCCCTGCTCGAACTTGCCGCCCGCGTGGAGCGTCGTGAGGATGACCTCCACGGCCGGCTTCTTGTGCTTGGGCATGATGTCCACGGGGATGCCGCGCCCGTTGTCCACCACGGTGATGCTGCGCCCGTCCTTGTGGAGCGTCACTTCCACGGTGGTCGCGAAGCCGTTGATGACCTCGTCCACCGAGTTGTCGAGGATTTCCCACAGCAGGTGGTGATAGCCGGTGCTGTCGGTGCCGCCGATGTACATCGCGGGGCGCTTGCGCACGGGCTCCAGGCCCTCGAGGACCTGGATGTCCGCGCCTGTGTAGCTTTCCTTCTTCGTCGCCATGGCTTCCTCTGGCTAGTCCTTCTTCTCGGGCAGTTGGATGAAGGCGATGGGCTTCGCCACCTTCTCCACCGCGTCCTTCCGCGACATCTCGTGGCCCTTGCCGCCGCGGCCCGTCACCTCGTACTTCGCCGGGGACAGGTGCAGCTGGCGGCCCTTCTGCGTCTCGAACTCGAGCTTCGCGTCCTTCTGGCTCGGCGGGGCGACGAGGAAGTCCACCACGCCGTCGGAATCGTCCACCTTGATGACGGTGACGCCCTTGCCGGGCCCCGCCAGCTCGTTCACCTCGGCCACCTTGCACACCAGCGCATTCGTCTTGCGCGTGAGCACCGCCAGCAGGTCCTTCTCACCCACCGGCTGCACGCCGATGATTTCGTCGCCCTCGCCCGTCTTCGCGTAGCGGCGGCCGGCGCGCGTGGACACCTCCAGGTGCGGCTCCAGCAGGAAGCGCATGCCCAGGCCGTGCTTCGTCACGCCGATGAGCTTCTCCGTGCGGGGCAGCCGCGCGTCCAGTGACAGGGCGGCCACGACGCGCTCGCCGTCGTCGAACTTGAAGAACTTCTGCACCGGCTCGCCGTAGCCCGAGGAGGCGGGCACGTCGTTGAAGCGGGTGACGTACGCGGTGCCGAAGTTGCTGAACAGCACCAGGTTGGCCTTGAGGCTGCCGGCGAGCACCGCCATGACGGCGTCGCCCTCGCGCAGGCGGGTGGAGGACGGGTCCTTCACCTCGCGCATGCGCTTGACCCAGCCATCGCGGGTGAGGACCACGTGGGCGTCCTCGTCGGCGATGAGGGCCTCCTCGCTGAACTCAATCTCCTCGGAGCCCGCGCCGCCGATGCGGGTGCGGCGCTTGTCGTTGTACTGCGTCTTGAGCTCCGTCAGCTCGTCCTTGACGGTGCCCCAGACCTTCTTCTTGTCCCGGAGGATGGCCTCGATGCGCTTGATCTCCGCGCGCTTCTCCTTGAGCTCCTTCTCCACGACGAGGATTTCCAGGCGGGCCAGCTTGTAGAGCTTCATCTCCAGGATGGCGTCCACCTGGAGCTCGTCCAGCTTGAAGCGGGCGATGAGCTTCTTCGCCGCGTCCTGCTTGCCCTCGGACGCGCGGATGATGCGAATCATCTCGTCGAGCGCGTCGTAGACCTTCTCGAAGCCCTCGAGGATGTGGACGCGCCGCTGCAGCTCCCCCAGCTCGTGCTGGAAGCGCTTCGTCACGACGTCGAAGCGGAAGTCGAGGAAGTACTGGAGGATGGACTTGAGGTCCAGCCGCTCCGGGGTGCAGACCTCGGGGTTGTCCTTGTTGGGGACGAGGCACGTCATGTTGACGCCGAAGTTCGTCTGCAGCGCCGTCTGCTTGTAGAGGTACGCCATCACCAGCTCGGCGTTGGCGTCCTTCTTCAGCTCCAGGACGATGCGCACGTCCTTGGTGGACTCGTCGCGCACGTCGGTGATGAGCGGCATCTTCCGCTCGCGCACCAGCTCGCCAATCTTGGCCACGAGGGTGGACTTGTTCACCGTGTAGGGGATGGAGGTGACGATGATCTGCTGGCCGCCGCGCTTCAGGTCCTCCAGCTTGTACTCGCCGCGGATGCGGATGCTGCCCTGGCCCGTCTCGTAGATTTCCCGCAGCTCGGGCTTGCTGTTGAGCACCTGCGCGCCCGTGGGGAAGTCCGGCCCCTTGACCCACTTCATCAGGTCCTTGGTGACGAGCTTCGGGTCCTCGATCAGCGCCACCAGCGCGTCCACCAGCTCGCCCAGGTGGTGGGGCGGGATGTTGGTGGCCATGCCCACGGCGATGCCGGTGGTGCCGTTCATGAGCAGCTGCGGCACGCGGGCGGGGATGACGACGGGCTCCTGCAGCGAGCCGTCATAGGTGGGCCGGAAGGCCACCGTCTTGCGGCCCAGCTCCTTGAGCAGCTCGCTGGCCAGGGTCGCCAGGCGGCACTCGGTGTAGCGCATGGCCGCGGCGCCATCGCCGTCCATGGAGCCGAAGTTGCCGTGGCCGTCCACCAGCGGGTAGCGCAGGGAGAAGTCCTGCGCCATGCGCACGAGGGCCTCGTAGATGGAGGCGTCGCCGTGCGGGTGGTACTGGCCCATGACGCTGCCCACCACCTTGGCGGACTTCTGGTACTTCGCGTCATGGGTGAGGTGGTGGTCGTGGTACATGCCGAAGAGGATGCGGCGCTGCACCGGCTTGAGGCCGTCCCGCACGTCCGGCAGGGCGCGCGAGGTGATGACGGAGAGGGCGTAGTTGATGTACCGGCGACGCGCCTCGTCAGCCAGCGAGGCCGGGACGGAGTTCTCCCCACCGCCGCCACCGGCCGCGGAGCCACCGCCACCGCCGCCGCCACCCCCGGCCCCCTGCTTCTTTCGCGTCTTCGTTTCGGCTTCTGCGAGCATGGTCATCAATCCAGGTGAGAACGCCTCGTACCCGAACGCGGCGCGCGGCCCGCGCACTCCTCACTTCCGGGTCCGGAAGGTATGTAACAGGGCGGCGGGACTACCATGGCCCCCTGACATTGGGAACGAATTCGGGGGGTTGCGCACGCTCAGGGTACGCCCACCTATACGTCCGTATAGTCCTGCGCTCCAGTAGAACCCACCGCCAACCCCGCGAAATTCCGAGGTTGTGGGCCTGACTGGTCGCTGTGGGGACGGGACGGTGGGTGTGGGGAGTACCGGACCCGGCGTGGCCGCCCGAAGGCGACCTGGCCGGGGGCGTCCGGACGGCGAGCTAGCCGTTGTCGCCGGTAGGGGAGGCGGGCGGCTTGGGCTTGCGGGGGTCCGCGTCGCGGGCCCGGCCCCAGCTTCCGTCCTTGAAGATGCGGACGCCGCGGCTGCCCCCGCCGCCGATCATCCCGGGGATGGTGGCCTGGACGGCCTTGGCCCCCGGCGGCTGGTACACGACGCGCACCTTGCGGGCGGACGGAATCGCGGGGCTGGTGGCGTCCATGAGGAGGTAGACCGTCTTGTCGTCCACGTGGAGCCGCTCGGTGTCCTGGCGGTGGTTGAGCTCGGCGAGCAATTCGCCGTCATCCGCGGAGCGCGCGTCGTTGGCGAGCAGGCGGACCTTCACGCGCAGCCAGGTCTCCGGCGGGGTGCCGTCCTCGTCCGCGGCCTCGCGGACGCCCTGGATGACGATGGCCACGTCGGCGCCGTTGGCGGGGCCGGGTTGCGTCAGTTGCAGGCCCGTCTGCTTGCTGGAGTCCGTGTCCAGCAGGAGGGTGGCGTTGGCGCAGCGGTTCTTGCAGGCCTCGCCCCAGGGCTCGCGGTCGAAGCGCAGGCGCATGGCGAAGTCGCTGCCCTGGGGGCCGACGGTGGCGTCGACGATGACGGGCCGCTCGCCATCCGGCGGGGCGGTGTAGCGGAAGGTCGGCTTCTCCTTCGCCGCGACGCTGGTGCTGGCGAGCAGGGTGCAGACGAGCAGCGGCAGCGGGCGCTTCACGGGGGGGACCTCCTCGGGAGCCGGGGGGCGTATTCAAGTGGGAAGGGGACCGCGGCATCAAGTCCCGACGTTAGAGTGGGCGGGTGGAGGAGGAACGCGATGCGCAATCCGTATGTGCGGCAGCTCAAGCTCGGGCCCATGGACAACTTCGTGTACCTGGTGGGGCCGGCCCACTCGAACGAGGTGCTGGTGGTGGACCCGGCGTGGGACGTGGAGGCGATTGAACGGGTGGTGCAGGAGGAGGGGAAGCGGCTCGTCGGCGCCTTCGTCTCGCACTGTCACTTCGACCACATCAACGGGCTGCCAGATTTGCTGACGCGGCATGACGTGCCCGTGTACGCGCAGCGCGAGGAGCTGGAGTTCTCCGCCGAGCTGCGTGAGCTGGGTGACGCGCTGCGTCCGGTGGGGCCGGGGGACGTGGTGAAGGTGGGGCCGGAGGACTTCCAGGCGCTGCACACGCCGGGGCACACGCCGGGCTCGCACTGCCTGCTGGCGGGGGACGCGCTGGTGTCCGGGGACACGGTGTTCATCAACGGCTGCGGCCGGTGCGACATGAGCGGCGGCAACCCGGAGGAGATGTACCGCTCGCTGTCCCAGGTGCTCCTGAAGGTGCCGGACACCGCGAAGCTGTGGCCGGGGCACGACTACGCGGACGTGCCGGTGACGTCCATGGCCGAGGTGCGCAAGAAGAACCCGTACTTCGCTTTCGACGACGTGGCGTCGTTCGTGGCGTTCCGGATGCGGCCGAGGAAGTAGCGCCCGGCGCCCGGGGGGACTCCCCGGGCGCGTGGGGCCTTCGCGACGTCAGGCGAACAGGTTCTCGATGGAGAGGTAGCGCTCGCCGGTGTCGTAGTTGAACGTCAGCACGCGGCTGCCGTCCGGCACCTCCGCCAGCTTGCGCTGCACGGCCGCGAGCGACGCGCCCGAGGAGATGCCGAGGAAGATGCCCTCCTCCTTCGCGGCCCGCCGCGCGTAGTCGAAGGCCTCCTCCTCGGGAATCTGGATGATGCCGTCGAGCACCTCGGTGCGGAGGATTTTCGGGATGAAGCCCGCGCCGATGCCCTGGATGGGGTGCGGGCCCGGCTGGCCGCCGCTGAGCACCGGGGACTTCACCGGCTCCACGGCGAAGACCTTCAGCTTCGGGAAGCGGTCCTTGAGCACCTCGGCCACGCCGGTGATGTGGCCGCCCGTGCCCACGCCCGTAATCAGGTAGTCGAGGCCCTCGGGGAAGTCCTGGAGGATTTCGCGCGCGGTGGTGCGCTTGTGCACCTCCACGTTGGCGGCGTTCTCGAACTGCTGCGGCATCCACGCGTGGGGCGTCTGCGCCACCAATTCCTGCGCCCTGGCAATCGCGCCCTTCATGCCCTGCGCGCGCGGGGTGAGCTCCAGCTTGGCGCCGTAGGCCGCCATGAGCCGGCGCCGCTCGATGCTCATCGACTCGGGCATGACGAGGGTGAGCGGATAGCCCTTCACCGCGGCGACCACGGCCAGGCCGATGCCCGTGTTGCCGGAGGTCGGCTCGATGATGACGCTCTCCTTCGTGAGCACGCCGCGGGACTCGGCGTCCTCAATCATCGACAGGGCGATGCGGTCCTTGATGCTGCCGCCCGGGTTGGCGCGCTCCAGCTTCACCCACACCTCCACGCGCGGGGAGAAGAGGCGGTTGAGCCGCACGTGCGGGGTGTTGCCGATGGTCTGCAGGATGTTGGCTGCCTTCATGGGGTCTGCCTCCAGGTGGGAAGGGACAACGGGGACGTGAAAATGGAAGCGGCCCGACACCTCTTTGGAGGGCGGGCCGCGCGAGCGACGGGAGAGATTTCAGGAACGCTCTACGCGCTCTCCCAGTGCTCGGGGCCCGCCAGACAGCAGCAGGCACACGCCACGCGGCAGCAGCAGCAGCACTGAGCGCCAGTCGTGGGGAGCGGGAGCGACATTCACCTGGAACTATGGGCGCCCGGGCTGCCGGCCGTCAATCCGTTCCGCCGGGAAGGGGCCAGTCAATCCGCCCTCCCGGTGCCTGATTCCGGGCGCAGTGCCGCGCCCCGCCTCTCGCGCCCACCTTCCCCTCACGGGGCCCCCTGGGGAGGCCCCGGTGCTCGGGCGCGCGGGTGCGGCGGAATGGAAGCTCCGTTCCACCTGCACCGTGGTCGCCAGGAAGGGATTCGCCGCCATGTTGACGCCGACCGGCATGTTGGCGCCCACCGAGGTGCACATCCGTGCCGAGCCCCTGACGTGCTTCGCGCCGCTGCTCGGCGAGGTGGGCTGGCAGTTGCTTCAAACGCGCGTCGAGCAGGCCCGGGCCCGCATGGCGGGCCGCACCCTCTGGAACGTGAACTCCACCGCCCGGGGCGGGGGCGTGGCGGAGATGCTCCCCCGGCTGCTCGCCTACGCGCGCGGGGCGGGCGTGGACGCGCGGTGGATGGTGCTGGAGGGCACGCCGGACTTCTTCCGGGTGACGAAGCGGCTGCACCACGCGCTGCACGGCTCTCGCGGGGACGGCTCGTCGCTGGGGGCCGTCGAGCGCGCCCTCTACGACGAGGTGCTGCGCGACAACGCGGAGGAGTTGCTCGCGCTGGTGCGGCCCGGGGACGTGGTGCTGCTGCACGACCCGCAGACCGCGGGCCTCGCGCCCGCGTGCGCGGCGGTGGGGGCCCACGTGGTGTGGCGCTGCCACGTGGGCTGCGACACGCCCAACGAGGAGGTGGCGCGCGCCTGGGAGTTCCTCGCCCCGGGGCTCTCCGCCGCGCGGCTCGCCATCTTCTCCCGCGCGTCCTACGTGCCGCCGCAGTGCGCGGACCGCGCGCTCATCGTCCGGCCCTCCATCGACATCTTCGCGGTGAAGAACCAGCCCCTGGCGCCGGACGTCGCGCGCGCCATCCTCGCCCATGCGGGGCTGCTGCGGGAGGAGCCCGGCGCGCCCGAGCCCCTCTTCACCCGGGGCGACGGGCTGCCGGCCCGGGTGGCGCGCGGGGCGGACATCGTGCGGCTGGGCTGCGCGCCGGCGGGGGACACGCCGCTGGTGGTGCAGGTGGGGCGGTGGGACCCGCTGAAGGACCCCGCGGGCGTGCTGCGGGGCTTCGCGCTGCTCGCGCGCGCCGCTCCGGGCCTGCGCGCGGACCTGGTCCTCGCCGGCCCCGCGGTGACGTCCGTCGCGGATGACCCCGAGGCGGCGTCCACGCTCAACGACGTCATCGCGCTGTGGCGGCAGCAGCCGCACTCGGTCCGCCAGCGCGTGCACCTGGCGTGTCTGCCCATGCGGGATTTGGAGGAGAACGCCGCCATCGTCAACGCGCTCCAGCGCCACGCGGCGGTGGTGGTGCAGAAGAGCCTGCAGGAGGGCTTCGGGCTCACCGTCACCGAGGCGATGTGGAAGGAGCGCCCCGTGGTGGCCAGCGCGGTGGGCGGCATCCAGGACCAGGTCGTCGACGGGGTGAATGGCCTGCTGGTGCAGGACGCGGGTGACTTGTCGGGGTTCGCCGGCGCGGTGCGCAGGCTGCTGTGTGACGGCGAGCTGGCGGCGCGCCTGGGAACACGGGCCCATCAGGACGTGCTCGCCCAGTACACGGGCCCCCGTCACCTCACCGACCTCTCACGCCTCCTGGAGCGGCTGGACGTGCACCCCGAGAGCGCCGGTGTTGCCTCCCTGACGCATTGAGGTCCATGCCGTCTGAGCTGGCATTTGCGCAGGGCTGTTGGAAAAAGCCTCACTCGGTTCTGTAATTGTGCACGTCTGTTGTGGGTTGCTCGGGGGGCTTGTTTGGCGAGGTATGCTTCTCAGGTGCCCCACGGTGGGGTGCACTGCCCGGAGGAGTCCGAGATGAAGAAGAACCTGATCGCCGCGAGCGTGTTTCTGTTCGGTCTGGGAATCGGAGGCGCGGCGGCCGCTGCGTCCAGCGTTGCTTCGGTAACTGCCACTCCTGGCATCACGGAGGAAATGGCCCGGTGTGTCTCTGACTGTGAGGCCGCTGGCGGTTCCCACACCGTGTGTTGGAATTGCTGCGTGCGGAACATCTGCGCGGATTTCTGAGTCCCTGTCGCCGCGCCCGCCCGCGGATTCATATCCGCGGGTGGGTGCGTCGTCCGTGCCGCGGACGCGCCCTTCGACGACTTCGGCTACACCCGCCGCGCCCGCGCGCCCACGGACGGCATCTGCAGGCCCCTGGGCTTCGCGTGCATGGACCAGTAGGCGGCCACGCCCAGCAGTCCCACGGCCAGCAAGGTCCACAGCACGGCCCACACCAGCGCGGGCACCCACGTCAGGTCCGCCAGCAGCGCCGCATCGCTCTGCGAGCGCACCGCGCTGTTCCACAGGTCATCCCGCAGGTCGAACACGGCGTAGAGCGCGGTGAACGCCGCGATGAACAGGTTCAGCACGTCCACCGCGCCGTCGGGCAGGAACTTCGCGCCCAGTCCCATTGCCAGCGCCGTGCCCAGGCAGAACGCCAGCGTGAAGCCGTCCCCCGCGTAGAACACGCCCATCAAAGTGAGCCAGACGCACGCCGCGCCCAGCACCCAGCGCCGCAGCTGGAAGCGGAACGTGGCCAGCAGCAGCCCCGCGCCCGCCACCGCGCTGCCCAGGTAGCCGCCCGAGTAGACGGCCACCTTCGCCAGGAAGCCCGGAGGCAGGCGGGACAGGCAGGAGCCGGACTCGTTGGCCGCCAGGTGGATGCGGTCCACCGAGCCCCCCACGAGCAGCGTGGCCAGCGCATGCCCGCTCTCGTGCATCATCACCACCAGCACCTTCAGCGGCCAGAAGACGGGCGAGTACCAGAAGTACCATCCCACCCCCAGCATCAGGACGAGGAGGGCCAACCGGCCGAAATCAAGCTGTGCTCCGCTGGCGGTCCTCATTGCGCGCACCCCTCCCGTGGGACACCCCAACACATAAGCCCGGTCCCTGTTCCTGGAAAATCCCTGCCGCAAGGCGTTGAAGAAAGGGGGGTCGCGTGCGGGCGCCGGACGGGGTAGGGAAGAGGCACCATGAAGAAGACGCTTCTCCTCCTGTCGCTCGTGGCTGCCCCGGCCCTGGCCGGTGAAGGCAAGTGGACTCCCCAGCAGGTCCTGGAGCTGGACCCCGCGTGGCTTCGCGCCCAGGGTCTCCAGGTGCCTCCCAAGAAGCTATGGGACCCCCAGCGTGGTACCGGCCTGCTCGCGGGCGCGGTCAACGTCGGGGGCTGCACCGGCGCCTTCATTGCCTCCTCCGGCCTCGTCATCACCAACCACCACTGTGCCTTCGGCGTCATCCAGGAGCACAGCACCCCGAAGCGCGACCTCATCACCGACGGCTTCCTCGCGTCCAAGCGCGAGGACGAGCTGCCCGGCAAGGGCTCTCGCGTGCAGGTGCCGCGCAGCTTCAAGGACGTCACGAAGGACGTGCTCGCCGCGGTGCCCGCCGGCGCGGACGACCTCGCGCGCTACAACGCCATCGAGCGCAAGCAGAAGGAGCTGGTCGCCGAGTGCGAGAAGCGCCCCGCCACCCGCTGCCAGGTGGCGACGTTCGACGGCGGCCTCAACTACACGCTGGTGGACGCGGTGGAGCTGTCCGACGTGCGGCTCGTCTACGCCCCGCCCCGCGCGGTGGGTGAGTACGGCGGCGAGGAGGACAACTGGATGTGGCCGCGCCACACCGGTGACTTCGCCATCCTCCGCGCGTACACCGCGCCGGACGGGACGTCCGCCCCCTACAGCGACAAGAACGTCCCCTACAAGGCGGAGTTCTTCTTCCCCCTGGCCACCGAGGGCGTGAAGCCCAACGACTTCGTCATGGTGCTGGGCTACCCGGGCCGCACCTACCGCGCGCTGCTCGCCGAGGAGATGGCGTCGCGCCAGTCGCGCGTCTACCCGCGCATGCGCGACGTGTTCGGCGAGGCCATCCGTATCCTCGAGGAGGAGGGCGCGAAGGACGCCGCCGGGAAGATTGCCGTCGCCTCGCAGCTCAAGAGCCTGCACAACGTCTACAAGAACGCGGGCGGCCAGCTCGAGGGGCTCAAGCGCGGCCGCATCGTGGAGAAGCAGCACGCGGCGGAGGCCGCGGTGGCCGCCTGGGCGAAGAAGGGCGGCGCGAAGTGGGCGGAGGCGCTCAAGGCGCGCGACGCGCTGCTGGCCGAGGAGGCCGCCAACGCGAAGGTGTTCGAGCGCGAGTTCCTCCTGGGCTCCATGATGCGCCTGGCGCGCGGCCCGGCGCTGGCGGTCACGCTGTCCCGCCTCGCCGCGGAGCACGCGAAGCCGGACCTGGAGCGCCGTCCGGAGTACATGGACCGCGAGCTGCCGCGCCTCAAGGACCGGCTGGAGCGCGAGCAGAAGAACCTCTTCCCCACCGCGGACAAGCGCCTGCTGCTGGCCTTCGTCCGGCGCGCGCAGGCGCTGGGCCCGGACGAGCGCATCGCCGCCGTGGACGCGCACTTCGGCAAGACGTTCTCCGAGAAGGACGCCGCCGCGAAGATTGATGCCATGTACGCCGGCACCAAGGTGCTGACGCTCGCGGAGCGCATGAAGATGGCGGGCGAGACGGTGGCGCAGCTCCAGGGCCGCAAGGACCCGCTGCTCGCCTTCGGCCTGGACCTGGCGAAGGAGCTGACCGCGCTGGACGAGGTGGAGGACCGCCGCGAGGGCGCCACGCTGCGCCTGCGGCCGGAGTGGCGCAAGGCCGTGCTGGCCCACGCGGGCAAGCCGGTGGCCCCGGACGCCAACGGCACCCTGCGCGTGTCCTTCGCGAAGGTGCAGGGCTACTCGCCGCGCGACGGCGCCGTGTACACGCCGCAGACGACGCTGTCGGGCATGCTGGCCAAGCACACCGGCGAGGAGCCCTTCGACGTGCCGGAGAAGTTCTCCAAGACGGCCGAGGCGAAGCGCTACGGCAACTGGATGGACCCGCGCCTGAAGGACGTGCCGGTGGACTTCCTGTCGGACGCGGACACCACGGGCGGCAACTCGGGCAGCCCCACCGTGAATGGCAAGGGCCAGCTCGTCGGTGTGAATTTCGACCGCGTCTGGGAGAACGTGGCCAACGACTTCGGCTACAACCCGGACGTGGCCCGCAACGTCAGCGTGGACGTGCGCTACATCCTCTGGACGCTGGACCAGGTGGAGGACGCGGACGCGCTGCTGCGCGAGCTGGGCGTGCGCAAGGGCCCGCCCGTGGTGCGGGAGTCGCGCTGATGGCGGACGCGGAGAGCGGCTCGCTGCCCCTGCCCGTCTTCAAGCCGGACGAGCGGGTGTGCGCCAACTGCAAGCTGTTCAGCCCGCACTCCGTCGAGGAGCGGCGGGGCTGGGTGGGGACGTGCCGCCTGCACTCGTGGCGCGGCATGTTTCCGCCCTCCGCTCCCATCTGCGACAAGTACGTGCCCAAGGGGAGCGCCGCGCCCCTGCCGACGGCGGTCTCCTCGCGCGAGCGCTCCGTGCGCAGCGTGGCGCCGGTGGTGGTGCGGCGCCGCGTGGACCCTCAAGAAGAAGTGGACCTGGAAGGGCTGAGCATGACGCGTGAAGAGCTGATGGAAATCTTCCGGGAGGCGTCCGGCATGGGTGAGGCGCCGCCCCTGGCCAACAAGTGGGAGGGCGGCACGCTGCGGCTCGTCCCCGGCAACCCGGAGCTCCAGGCCCGGGACCTGCCCATCGACAACCTGTTCCACAAGGTCGTCATGGTGCGAGACAGGCTGCGGGTGCTGGAGCAGAAGCTCAACGCGCACCCCAAGCTGTCGGACGCGGAGAAGGTGGAGATGCAGAGCTACATCACCCGCGTCTACGGCTCGCTCACCAGCTTCAACGTCCTCTTCAAGGACAAGTCGGACCAGTTCGTCGGCGCCAAGGGCGACGAGTAGCCACGCCCGGCCGGGCCGCGGAAGGCGCTTCCCGCGGCCCGGACCGGTGCCTCAGGGCACCAGGTTGAAGTGGTAGTTCTGCCCGTACGCCGAGTCCCACGTCACGCACGAGGTGCGGTCCCAGTTGCGGAACCACAATTCCAGGTGGTTCGCGGTGGCCGGCGCGGCGATGACGGCCGGCACCTGCTCGCGGCCGAAGCTGCCCACCACCTGCGTCAGCGGCGCCGCCTGCACGCTGCCCCCGTCGAAGCGGTACTGCGCCTCCACGCCCCACGTCTGGGCGCCGTTGTACGTCTGGCGGCACGAGGGCAGCCGGGTGATGTCGTAGTCCACCACCACGTTGCCGCCCTTCTTCAGCGTCCCGTAGACGGTGGTCGTCCAGGTGCCGCTGAAGACGATGCGCGGGCTGCCCACGTCGAAGCGGAAGTTGTTGCCGTAGTTCGAGTCCCACGCACTGCAGCCCCACATGCTGGAAATCTGGAACCACAGCGCCAGGCTGCCGTCCTCGGGCAGGTCCAGCACGGCCTCCGGTGACTGGCCGGGGAACGACGGCCGCCCGCCGGCGAAGAAGCTGCCCACCGTGCCGTCGTTGAGCTGGTAGTAGCCGGTGACGGCCCAGCCCGGGCCGCCGTCGTTGGCGTTGCCGCGGCAGTCCGGCAGCCGGTCCGTGTCATAGACAATCTTCACCTGCCCGCCGGGCACCAGCGGCGCGGACTGGACGACGCTCCAGTTGAGCGCGCCGTCGTTGAAGGTGAGGGTGGGGATGGACGTCTGGGCCACCGCCGCCGTGCCGAGGAGCAGCAGCGGGAGCAGGTACAGGGAGGTGCGACGCATGAAGCGAGACTCCTGGGGAAGCAGGGGTGCGGGCCCGTCCGGGAGCCCCCCGGGCCGGGAGGGCGGGAAGGCCCGGCTTCCCACTGCGGGCCCTCCGGCTCCTTGCTTAGCAGGAGGGGCCCACTTCACGTGGCGTCAGGGCTGCTGGCCCCGGGCCTCCATGAGCGTCAGCGCGCGCTGCCGGGCGCGGTGCAGGGTGCTCTTCACCGTGCCCTCGGGGATGCGCAGGAGGCGCGCAATCTCCGGGTAGCTCAGGCCGCGCACCTCGCGCAGGTAGAGCACCTGGCGCTGCTGCTCGTTGATGTCGTCCAGGGCCTCGCCGAAGTGGCGCTCCATCTCCGCGCCCACCGCGAGCAGCTCGGGGGACAGCGGCTCCTGGGGCTCATGGCTCAGCCGCTCGCGGCGCTTGCGCGCGCGCAGCCAGTTGATGCTGCTGTTCACCATGACCCTGTGCAGCCACGTGGTCCACGCGGCCCGGCCACCGAAGCCCGGGGCCCTGCGGGCCAGCCGGGCGAAGACGTCCTGCACCACGTCCTCGGCGTCGTCGGTGTCGCCGACGATGCGCCGGGCAATGGCCAGCGCGCGGGGACGGTGCTCCAGGTAGAGCTGCGAGAGAGGAGGGAGCGAGATGAAGGCGGCGTGCATGACGGGTGGTCTCCTGGAACACCCCGGGTGGGGACTGCCAGGAGTGGGAACGCACCAGCCGCCAGAAAGGTCTATCGCCCCGCCGGAAAAGGGCTTCTTCACCCCGCGTGTCGGAAGGCCGACACGCACACCTCCCTGGGGCGCGACACGCGCCTCCCCGCAGGGCTACTCCTGCTCGTCCTGCTTCGTCAGGCCCCAGTCCTTCAGCCGCTTGAAGAGGGTGGAGCGCGCCACGCCCAGCTCGCGCGCCACGCGCTCGCGGTTGTTGTTGCAGCGCTTCAGCGCGGCTTCAACAATCTGCCGCTCCAGCTTCTCCAGCATCTGCTCCAGCGTCATGCCGGGCGGAATCTCCGGCACGGAGATGCCCGTGTCGCGGTTCAGCTCCTGGTCGAAGGACACGTCGCTCGCGTCGATGACGGGCCCCTTGCGCAGCAGCAGCGCGCGGTGCACCACGTTGCGCAGCTCGCGGATGTTGCCCGGCCACGCGTGCTGCTGCAGCCGCTCCAGGGCCGCCGGGGTGAAGCGCAGGGCCTGCCCGCGCGGCGCATAGGTGCGCAGGAAGTGCTCGGCCAGCATGGGCAGGTCGCCCTTGCGGCTGCGCAGCGGCGGCAGGTGCAGGGGAATGACGCAGAGCCGGTAGTACAAGTCCTCACGGAAGCGGCCCTCGCGCGCGGCCGCGAGCAAATCCCGGTTGGTGGCCGCCACCACCCGCACGTCCACCTGCAGCGGGCGGCTGGCGCCCACGCGCTTGATTTCCCCGCCCTCCAGCGCGCGCAGCAGCTTGGCCTGCAAGTCCAGCGGCAGCTCGCCAATCTCGTCGAGGAAGAGCGTGCCCCCGTCCGCCTCCTCGAAGGCGCCCTTGCGCGCGGTGGCCGCGCCGGTGAAGGAGCCCTTCTCGTGGCCGAACAGCTCGCTCTCGATGAGCTCCTTGGAGATGGCCGCGCAGTTGACGGGGATGAGCGGCCGGTTGGCCCGCTGCGAGCAGCCGTGGATGGCGCGCGCCACCAGCTCCTTGCCCGTGCCGGACTCGCCCAGCACCGTCACCGCCGCGGACGACGGCGCCACGCGCTCAATCAGCTCCGCCAGCTGCCGCACCGACGGGTCCGAGCCGATGATGCCGTGGAAGTCCGCCACCTCCTTGCGTGCCGCCGAGGCCGCGGGCTCGAGCACCAGCTCCGTCTCGCCCACGCGCAGCACGGTGGGCAGCGGCACCTCCGCCTCGAAGACGCGCACCGGGCCCAGCCAGGTGCCGTTGGTGGAGCGCAGGTCCACGACGTGGAAGGCGCCGTCGCGCCGGCTCACCTTGAGGTGCCGGCTGGACGCGAAGCGGTCGGTGAGCACCAAATCACACGCGGCATCCTTGCCCGCGGTGAAGCCCTCGCCCGTGAAGCGGTGCACGGACTCGTTGAGCCCCTGCTTCACGCGCACCTGCGCCGGCTGCCAGCGCGCGGCCTTCGCGTCCGGGGCCTGCACGGACGTGGTGTGCCCCACCTCGGTGGTGACGTCCGCGCCGTCGCCGCCTGCGCGCAGGCGGAACACCGCGCGCCACTGGCCCAGCGCCAGGTCCGCGCCGTCGGGCAGCTCACCCCGGGTGACGGATTGCCCGGCGACGGTGGTGCCCTTGCCGGACAAGTCCTCCACCTGGCAGCGCTCGCCATCCCACAGGAGGGCCACCTGCTGGCGGCTCACCTCCGGGTCGGGGATGGCGACGTCGCTCTGCTCGCCGCGACCGAGCACCAGCCGGGCCCGGTCCACCGCCACCCTCAACACCTCCTCGCCACGACGAAAGAACACCAGCTCCGGCATCCCAGCCCCTCCCGACAGGTCGGTAGGCCTGGGGCTTTACACGGCGGGTGCCCCCCTTTCAACCCCACGCCCCGGGTAGGGCGCGGGGCCGGGCGGACACTACCGGCGGGGCAGGAAGGTGGGCCGGTTGAGGAAGCCGGCGAGGCGCGCGGCGCGGAAGCTGGGGTCCTTCTTGTCCGGCGGGAGGATGGTGACACCCGCGCCGATGAGGCCCAGGCGCTTCTGGAAGTCGGGGTCCAGCTTGATGTTCACGTCCATGCCCGGCTCGCTGTACTCCAGCTTCTTACCCAGCTTCAGCGTGCCGGTGGCCAGCGCCTCCAGGTCCTCGCTCTTGAGGCGCAGCGTCTGCACGGTGCCCAGCCCCTTCTCGAACTGGATGCGGCCGGTGAGCGCGCCCAGCGCGACGCGCGGCAAATCCATGGGCACCGCCTGGCCGCCGCCCATGGGCAGCGACACCTTGCCGCTCTTGATGACCAGCCCCTGGGTGTCCAGCGTCAGCTCGCCGTCCGCCTGGGACAGGTCCGCGTCCGCGCTGCTCTTGCCCTTGGGCAGCGTCAGCGAGAGGGCGCCGTTGATTTCGCCCTCCATGTCCATGCCGGTGAAGGCCGGCAGGTTGCCGCCGGACGCCTTCAGCCCGTCCGCCTCCGCGCGCACCTTCACGTCACCCAGGCCACCGACGGACGCGGTCAGCGTGCCGCCCATGACGCTGGCGCGCACCGCCACGCCGGGCGGGAAGAGGGTGGGGCGCACCGCCACCGAGTCGAACAGCAGCGGCTCGCCCAGCTCCAGGGCGCCCGGCACGTTGCCCTCGCCGGTGGCCAGGGCCGCCACGACTTCCGCGCTCAACGGCTGCGGCGGCTTGCTCACGCGCACCTGGGTGGCGGTGACGCCCGCCAGCCCCGGACGCAGCGAGCCGATGCGCACGGCGAGCCCCGCCTGCGCCGCCTCCGTGACGATGCGGCCACGGATGGCGTCGTACGGGAAGGTGATGAACAGGCCGAGGACGAAGGCCACCACCGCGAACGCGGCGTAGCCGAGGAAGACCTTCCAGCGAGCGGGCTTGGTTTCAGGAGGCATGGGCTATTGCTTCATCCGGTAGGTGGCGACGGTGGTCCACGCCGCCAGCGTGTCCGAGGCGGGCCTCGGCTCGATGCGCAGGTACTTCACCTTCACCACGCCCGGCCCGCTCTCCACCGTGCGAAGGAAGTCCGTCAGCTTGCGCAGGTCCACGTCCGTGAAGTTCAGCTCCACGGTGCTCTCGATGATCTTCCCGTCACCCACGCCCACGTCTCCCTTGGGCGTCATGTTGGGAGCCTGGAGGCCGGCCGCCGTGGCCTTGTCCTCGATGTAGCTGATGAGCTGCACGTTGCTGGACGTGAGCTGCTGCTCCACGGACTGCCGGGCCGCCTGCGCCTCGCGGAAGCTGGCCGCGAGCGCCTGCACCTCCTGCAGCTTCGCCAGCTTGTCCTGCGTGCGCTTGCGGTAGCCGGACGCGCTGTTGGCGAAGCCCACCAGCACCGCGAAGAGGATGAACACCAGCAGCGCCGCGCCGGCGATGGACACCATGCGCCGCTCGCGGTCGCTCAGCCGCTCGAACCACGTCGTCACCGGCGCGAAGACCTCGGAAACCTTTGCCATGACTAGCTCTCCCCGCCCATGTCACCCGGGCACTGGACCTGGACGTCCAGCCGGAACGTCACCTTCGTCCCGTCGCGCGTGCGCTCCACCTTGCCCTGCCTCACGTCCTTGAAGCAGGCGTGGCCCTTGAGCGCGTTGGACAGGGTGTCCACCATCTTCGAGGAGTCCGTCTCCCCCTGGAGGATGACCCGGTCCAGGTCGATTTGAATCCGGTCGAACTTCACCGGGACGCTCTCCGGCACCCGCTGCGTCACCTCCGCGAGCAGGTTGACCGCCGTGATTTGGGGCAGCGCCGCCGCGGGGCTCTCCACGCCCTTGAGCATGCTGAGCGCCCGGTTGTAGTCCTTCTCGCACTTGCCGAGGATGCGCTGGGTGGTGTCACACAGCACGGCATCCACCTGCGCCTCGCGGCGCGACAGCACCGAGTTGCGCACCACGCCGAAGGCGATGAGGAGCAGGAGGAGCGTGGCCGCGAACGAGGCCAGCAACCCCAGCTTGTCCTTCATGTAGTCGAAGTCGCCCTTGAAGCCGAGGTCGCCCCGACGGAAGTTGAAGCGAGGCGCCTTCGCCCCCGTCGCGTTGCCCCGCAGCGCCAGCGCGTACGCCTGGGCCGCCGCCGGCTGCGTCGCCGCGGGGATGGCCTCCGCCGCGTCCGCGGGCAGCGCCAGCACCCGCACGGGCAGGTTCAGGTCCCGGGAGAGCTGCTCGGCCAGGCCGGGCATGCGCGCGGTGCCGCCGCACAGCACCACCGCGCCCACCTGCTGGCGGGTGCGGGCGGTGAAGGCCTTGAGGGTGGGGCGCAGCTCGCGCAGCACCGGCTGCAGGCCGCGCACGAAGGCCGCCGCCGCGCGCTCCGCGTCCGGGCCCTGCGCCGCGCTGGCCATGGCCCCGTGCTGCTCCTTCCAGTGGTGCGCCTCCGCCAGCGACGTCTGGAACTCGGTGGCCAGCGCCTTGGACAAGTCCCGGCCACCGCCCGCGAAGGTGCGCGCGAACAGCACGCCCATGCCCGGCTTGCCGAAGGACACCGAGGTGCGCTCGTGGCCGATGTCCACCACCGCCACCGCGCCGCCCTCGCCCGTGCCCTCGAAGAGGCCCGGGTGCTGCTGGAGCAGGTTCTGGTAGGCGAGGCCCGGGTGCGTGACGATGCGCGGGTCCACCTTCAGCTCTTCGAGCAGCGCGAGGAGCGACTGCAGCTCCTCCTTGCGCACCACGCCCACCAGCAGCTCGCTGGCCTTCTCCTTGCCGTCCGTGTCCTTCAGCGCCACCACCTGGTAGTCGTAGACCACCTCGGAGATGTCGAAGGGCAGCTGGCTGCCAATCTCGAAGGGCAGCGTCGCTTCAATCTTCTTGCCGTCGGAGTAGGGCAGGCCCAGCGCGTGCGTAATCAGCGACGGGCCAGGCAGGGCGATGACGACCTGGTCGGCGTGCCCCGGCGGGAGCTGGCCGAGCAGCTCCTGCACCGCGGCGCGCAGGGTGTCCGCGCGCTCTCCCTCGGCGGCGCGCCGCACCTCGGCGAACCCCCGGACTCCGTGTCCCTTCGTCTTGGACTCCAGCACCACTCCCTTGACGGAGTGGCTGCCCAGGTCCAGGCCAAGAATGCGGGCCATGCTATTCCTCTCTCCAGTACAGGAGGCGTCCCAGCGTGTCGTCCAGCCGGACCACGGCGGTGAGCGTCTTCTGCACGCTGCCCGCCTCTCCCACGGATTTGATGGTGAACGTCTGACTCTTGTCGCCCACGAGGCGGTTGCCCGCCACGTTGGACTTCACGGCCGGGTTGATGGGGATTCCCGCCGACTCGACGACGGCGACGAAGTCCTGCACCGACATGCCGAAGAAGCTGAACATGCGCGCGGAACGGACGCGGTTGATGAGCTCGTTGAGGAACACCGGGTCCGTCAGCCGCGGGTCCGGGTGCGCCGGGTCCGCGACGGACATGATGGCCAGCCCCATCATCACCGGGTCGTCCGTGTTGATGTTGGGCCGGCGGTTGATGTCCGGGTACACCGTGAGCCTGTCGCGGAACGCGGACATGAACTGGTCATTCACCCCGTGCACCCGGTACAGCTCGTCCAGGCTGTCGAAGCGCGCGTTCTTCGGCTCGTAGGAGGGCTCGTAGCGGCTGTAGGGCGAGCCCTCGTCGGAGAAGCCGGAGGGCATGGGGTTGGTCGCGTCCACCAGGTTGATGGCCGAGCCCACCTCGTCGTCGTCCGCCCAGTCCTTGATGGCAATCACCACGTCCTGTGACGTGCTGCGGACCTTGTTCGCGTCGTCGCGCTCCCAGAGGAACTCGAAGCGCTTGTCGTTGAACATGTCCAGCATGCGCAGCATGGTGGGGTACGCGTCGCCGGCGCCAGCCATCAGGCGGTGGACGTTGAGCTTCTCCTCCTCGTCCGTAATCGTGGCGAGGAAGCAGCCCTCGAAGCCGCCGAAGGAGCGCTGCGTCATCTGCGACGCCACCTCCTGCGAGGCCGGGTCCGCTTCCGCGTCGTCCATCTTGAAGTTGGGGTCGTCCTCCGCCGGCTCCAGGGCGGACGTCTCGCCGCCCTCTTCGCTCTTCACCAGCCCCTTGAGCATGTGGCAGTCCACACGCGCCATCTTGTAGAGCTGGATGTTGAGCGACGTCGGCTGCGGCGTCTGCTGGCCGCCCTGCGGCGGAGTCCCGCCGATGCCCAGCTGCGCGAGGATGGACGCCGGGTTGGGGATGGGCGTCTGGTCCACCTGCTTCTGGAAGCGCAGGAGCAGCCGGGACAGGGCAATGCCCGAGCGCGCCATGTAGTACGCGCGCACCTCGTCCCGTTGGTTGGCCGCCAGCTGCAGGTCCACCCGGCTGTTGTACGCGAACTCGGTGGCAATCACCGTGAGGATGGCGATGGAGACGATGGCGATGATGAGCGCCACGCCCCGCTCGCGCTTGCCACCGGAGCCCGCGGGGGCCGCCGGAGCCCCCGGGGCGCCAGGCGTGCCCGGAGACGGGCGGCGGCGCCGGGGCGTCAGTCTGAAGAAGGAGCGGGGCATCAGTACCTCGGGAGCTCCGTGTTGAGCATGATTCGGGCCTGGGTGGTGTACTTCGCTTCCTTCCCGGTCTCGTCCACGGCCGTGACGGTGACGCGCACGCGGGTGGGCAGCAGGGCCTTGAGCTCCGTGCGCCGCGTGTCCCACTCGTCGTCCCACTCCTTCTTCTCCGAATTCCAGTACGCGAACTCCACGCCCTTGACGCCCTCGAAGAGGGTGTCCGTGGTGCCGCCGCGGTCCATCCGGTCATCCACGTTGGGGTTGACGCGGCGCTTGAGGTCCTGCCGCCCGCGCGCCTCGCGGTCCGTGGACGCCTCCACGAAGTACTCCACCACCGCCTGGTCGGACTCCTTCACGTCCGTGTACAGGCGCTGGTGGGAGAAGGTCGTGAACATCAGCTTGTCGCGCTCGCCCACGAAGTTGGTGGGCCGGTCATTCTGGTCCCTGAAGCGCTTGAGGTCGAAGCGGTCGCTCACGTACGCGGAGCCGATTTCGCGCCCCATGCGGTTCATGGCCACGCGCACCTGGCGGTAGCGGTCCGCGTCCGTCTCCACCGTGTCCTTGGCGGTGATTCCCGTCTGGAAGGCCATGGCCACCACCGTGCCCATCAGGGCGGTGATGGCGACGGCCACCATGACCTCCATCAGCGTGAAGCCTCGCGCGTGGCGCCTCATCACTGGGTGTTCCTCCTCGGGAAGCCGGGGATCTTGATGTTGCCCAGCGGGTTGTTGCCGCCCTGGCCCGGGACGATGCCGCCGTTGCCGGGCTGCTGGCCGGCGCCGCCGTTGCGCTGGTTGTTGAAGACGTCCTGGCGCACGAGCGGCGCGCGCGTCTGCGGGTGCAGCATGGTGCCGTTGGGGCCGGGCATGGGGTTGGGGACGATGATGCCCGTGTTCGGGTCCACCCAGTTGTTCTGCTGGCCGGGGGGCTGGTTGCCCTGCTGCTGGTTGAAGGCCGCGCCGCCGTTGCGGTCCGAGCCCGGCCCCAGGGACACCACGTGCGTCACCAGGTCGATGCTCTCCAGCTGCGTGCCTTCCTGCCAGAAGACGGTGAGGTGCACCTCGCGCACCGTCTGGGTGATCTGCTGCACCATCTGCGTGAACATGGGCTGCGCCATGCCCATGGCCGCGCCGCCCATGCCGCCCATGCCCGCGGGCTGGGGACCGCCGGAGCCGTCCTTGCCGCCGCCCGCCCCGCCGCCGCCGCCGAAGAGGCCGGCGAGGCCGGACATGGGGTCGTCGCCGCCGCCGCTGTCGCCGATGGGCAGGTTGAAGATGGCGCCGATGAGCTGGTCCGGCGTCACGCCCTCCGTCTTGGGGGCGATGATGCGCGCGCGCCACTTGAACTGGGGCCAGCCGTCGTCGGAGAAGTCACCGGACTCCTCGTCGTCGTCGTTGGAGAAGCCGTCGTCGTAGAGCTTCTGCTCCAGGTCCGTCATCTTCGAGCGGGCCAGCAGCGACGCCACGGTGAGCCGCTTGGTGTAGACGTGGTTGGCGATGGCGCCCGAGTTCAGGTCGAAGATGGCCATCAGCGCCATCGCGAGGATGGCGAGCGCCACGACGACTTCCAGCAGGGTGAAGCCCTTGTCGCGTCTCATCGCGGCACCTCCAGCGCCTCGGCCACCACCTGCACCTTGCCGGTGAGGGGTGACACGTCCAGCGTCCAGACGTTCTCTCCCTGCTTCAGGTACACGTACGCCTTCTCCGTGTAGCCCTGCGGGAAGAAGTAGAGATAGGCCACGCCGCTCTCCACCGGCTCGCGCTGCTGGCGCGTCCACACGGACACCTTCACGTCCGCCGGCAGCTCGCGCGCGGGCACCTCTTCCGACGTGTACGACGAGAAGCGGGCCGCGTTCTCCACGCGCTGCTTCTCGCCCTCCATCAGCTCCGTCGCGCTCGGCGCGTCACCGCTGGACACCATGTAGTTGCGGCGCGTCTCGCCGGGCGGGGCCTTGCCGCCCGCGCGCTGGTTGCGCTCGCGCTCGCTGTTCTCGTCGCGCAGCGCGTTGTCCCTGTCCCGCGACGTCGTCACGCCGCCCTCGGCGCACTCGGCGTGGTAGCGGGTGGGCTCCTCGGACTTCGGGTCCGGAATCTCGAACACCAGGCGGCACGTCTTGCCGCGCAGCGCGGCCGAGTCGTAGAGCGAGCGGATGAGGCCCGCCATCTCCCCCGCGGAGCCCTTCGCCTTGGCGCCGGTGATGGAGCCGATGCCCATCACCGCCGCGGAGAAGAGCATCGCGACGATGATGATGGCGATGGAGATTTCGATGAGCGTCAGGCCGCGCTGGGCCCGGTGGCGCGCGGGCGTCGGCCCGCGCCGCGTGCGGAGGTCCGCGCGGCGACGCAACGGGGTGGCTTGCGTCATGGCTGCTCCCAGTTCGCGGCCAGCGTGCCGCCGCTGCTCAGGTCCGCGTCCGGGCCCCGGCCGCCCGGCTTGCCGTCCGCCCCGTAGGAGACGACGGCGCCGCTGCTCCCATCCATCCAGTACACGTACGGGTGGCCCCAGGGGTCCACCGGCGGGCCCTCCAGCAGGCGGGCCTGGATGAGCGGGGTGAAGCCCTCTTCCCTCGAGGGGAAGCGGCCCATCAGCCGGTGGTGCGACTTGAAGAGCCCCTCCAGCTTGCGAATCTCCGCGCGGGCGCGGCGCTGCTCGCTCGTCAGCGACGGGTCATGGGTCAGCCAGACCAGGAAGAAGGCCAGGGCCGTGGCGACCGAGACGACGAGGGCCAGGACGAGCCGCCCCATCCGCTGCGGACGGTCCAGCCCTGGCGTCGAGGGCATCGGGGATGTGGTGGAGGCGTGCTCGTTCATACCCAAGGCCCTGTTCAACACGCGCGGTGTGCTACTTCTTCACTTGTTGGCGGCGGCCGCGTCCGCGGAGGAGATGTCCGCGTCGTTGCCCTCGCCACCGGCGGTGCCGTCCGCGCCGTAGGAGATGATGACGGGCTTGCCGCCCTCGTTGATGTACACGTAGTCGTTGTTCCAGGGGTCCTTGGGCATCTGCTCGAGCGCCTGCGCCTCTACCAGCGCGCCCAGGCCCGAGGCCGTGTCCGGGTACTTCCCCTTCTTCGTGTAGTACAGCTTCATCGCGCCCTGGATGTTCTTGATGTCCAGCGAGGCGCGGTCGCGACGGGCCGCCTCCAGCTGCGGAATCACGGCGACGCCCACCGCGGCGGCGATGAGGCCGAGGATGGTGATGACCACCATGATTTCGATGAGGGTCATGCCGCGGTTGCGACGGCGGCGCTGCTGCTTCTGGGGGTTCTGGCTCATGTCTGCTCTCAGTCTGGGGTGACTTTCTGGCAAGCCACCGTGGGGTTTGCGTGTCGTCCTGTCAGGGCGTCCGGGCGCCGTCCGCCACTCCCGCCTCCGGACGCGCTGGCTGGGGGCCGTACAGCCGGGCCCCCACCGTCAACAGCGCCGCCGCCACGGCAATCATCGCCGCCAGGGTGACGCGTTGGATCCAGCGGTCCATCGTGTCGTTCATGGCTTCGTCACTCCTCAGTGGATGGCCGAGTTCACCTGCAGAATCGGCATCAGGATGCTGAGTGCGACGAATGCAATCACCGCGCCCATCACCACGATGAGCATCGGCTCGAGGAGCGAGGTGAGGGCGCCGATGCGCACATTCACCTGCGTCTCGTAGTTGTCCGCCACGTTGGTGAGCATCTCCTCCAGCTGGCCGGAGCGCTCGCCGATGGCGACCATGTGGTACACGAGGGGAGGGAACTCGCCGGAGCGCTTGAGCGGGTTGGCGATGCTCTCTCCCTCGCGGATGGAGTCGCGGGCCTTCTCCACCACCTCCGCGAGGACGTTGTTGGTCATCACGGCCTTGACGATGTCCATGGCCGCCAGGAGCGGGACGCCGCTCTTGAGCAGGGTGGACAGCGTGCGGGCGAAGCGGGAGATGGCCAACAGGCGCACGAGGGTGCCCACCACGGGCGCCTTGAGCGTGAAGCGGTCCCACTTCGGCTTGCCCTTGGGGCTCTTCGTCCAGCGCATGAACATGAAGCCTCCCAGCACCATCAGCGGGAGGATGATGAACCACCAGCTCTGGAAGAAGTTGCTGCTGGCGATGAGGATGCGCGTGTTCAGCGGCAGCGTGGCCTTCATGGTCTCGAAGATCTTCGTGACCTTGGGCACCACGAAGACCATCAGCGCCACGAGGATGCCGCCGCCCACCACCATCATGATGGCCGGGTAGAGCATGGTGCTGAGAATCTTCTGCTGCAGGCGGGCCTGGTTCTCCGTGAAGTCCGCCAGGCGCGTGAGCACCGCGTCGAGCGCGCCCGAGGCCTCGCCCGCGCGCACCATGTTCACGTAGATGCTGGGGAAGATCTTGGGGTGGGCGCCCATGGCGTCCGCCAGCGACGAGCCCTCGTTCACGCGCTGCTTGATGTCGGAGAGGGCGCGCTTGAAGCGCTCCTTCTCCACCTGGTCCACCAGCGCGCTCAGGGACTCCACCAGGGTGACGCCCGCGTGCAGCAGCGTGGACAGCTGCCGGGTGAAGATGGCGACGTCGTCCGTGTTGACGCGGCCCCGGCCCAGCTTGCGCAGGTCGATGTCGCGCGCCACGAGCGACGCGTTGGCGCCCTTGGACACAGCGGCGCGGCTGCCCTCCGCCTGCGCCAGCACGTCCGTGAGGAAGATGCCGTCGGTGCGCAGCTTGGAGCGCAGCGTCTTGGGCGAATCTGCTTCCAGCAGGCCCTTGACCTGCTTGCCCGAAGAATTGAGACCTCTGTACTCGAAGACCGGCATGGCTCGTTACCCCGGCCCCTCCCAGGGAGGAGCTGTCGGTTACATGTCCTCCTGGGTGATGCTCAGCACTTCCGCGATGGTCGTCTCGCCGAGGGCAATCTTGCGAGCGCCGTCGTCCAGCAGGGTCGTCATGCCCTTGCTGGTGGCGGAGCGCTTGATGGTGGAAGCGTCCACGTTCTTCAGGACGAGCTGGCGCACGTCGTCATCCACGGGGAGGAACTCGTAGATGCCGGTGCGGCCGCGGTAGCCGTTGCGGTTGCAGGACGGGCAGCCGGTGGCCTTGTAGATGCGGTCCGTGCCGTAGCGCTCCTTGAACGTCTCGAGGCTGAGGCCCAGCTCCTTGATCTCCTCGTTCGTGGGCTTGTAGGCCACGCGGCAGTCCGGGCACACGCGGCGCACGAGGCGCTGGGCGAGGATGCCGGTGAGCGAGGACGCCACGAGGAAGGGCTCCACGCCCATGTCCACCAGTCGCGTCACGGCGCCAGCCGCGTCGTTGGTGTGCACCGTGGAGAGCACCAGGTGGCCCGTGAGGGAGGCCTGGATGGCGATTTCCGCCGTCTCCTTGTCGCGGATTTCGCCGACCATGATGACGTCGGGGTCCTGGCGGAGGAAGGAGCGCAGCCCCTGCGCGAAGGTGAGGCCAATCTTCGGGTTGATGGCCATCTGGCCAATGCCCTTGAGCTGGTACTCGACCGGGTCCTCGACGGTGAGGATGTTGAGGTCCGGGGTGTTGATCTTCGACAGGGCGCCGTAGAGCGTCGTCGTCTTGCCGGAGCCCGTGGGGCCGGTGACGAGGATGATGCCGTGCGAGCGCTTGATGACGGCTTCCATCGAGTGGAGCGTCGCCTGGCTCATGCCGATTTCCGCCAGGTCCAGCAGCGTCGCCGTCTTGTCGAGCAGACGCATGACGATGCGCTCGCCGAAGGACGTGGGGATGGTGGACAGACGGATGTCGATGTCGCGACCGGCCAGCTTGATGCGGATGCGGCCGTCCTGCGGCAGGCGCTTCTCCGCGATGTTGAGCTGCCCCATCACCTTCACGCGGGACACAATCGCGTTCTGGTAGCGCTTGGGCGGCTTGATGACCTCCTGGAGCACGCCGTCCACGCGGAAGCGCACGAGCAGCTCGCGCTCCATGGGCTCGATGTGGATGTCGCTCGCGCGCTCCTTGGCGGCGCGGAACAGCACCGAGTTCACCAGCCGGATGACGGGCGCCTCGTCGTTGACGTCCAGCAGGTCCGCGGGCTCGTCCAGCTCGTGGGCGATGGCGTCCAGGTCCTGCGTCTCCATCTCGTCCACGAGCTGCTCGGCCTCGTTGACGGAGCGGTCATAGACGCTGTTGATGGCGTCGGTGATGGTGTCGGCCAGGGCAATGCGCGGGGTGATGCTCTGCCCCAGGAGCAGGCGCACGTGGTCCAGCGCGGACGTGTCCAGCGGGTCCGCCACGGCGACGACGACGGCGTCACCCTCCATGGACAGCGGGAGGATGTGCGACTGCTTGGCGAAGTTGATGGGGATGCGCTTGACCAGCTCGGCGTCCACCTCTTCGGTGAAGATGCGCGCCAGGTAGGGCAGGTCCAGCTGGTGGCCGAGCGCCTTGGCCACGTCCTCGTGGGTGACCGCCCGCATGCCCACCAGCGCCTCGCCGATGCGCTGACCCTTCTCCGCCTGGACGGTGAGGGCCTCCTGGATCTTCTCCTCGGTGAGCGAGGGGACGAGCGCGCGGAGGATCTCCCCCAGCGGCCGGCCGCAGAGGAAGGCCTGCCCGTGCGCGACGACCTGGGTGGCGTCGTTGCGGGCGGGCACCACGGCGTCCGTGGCGTTCAAGGTGGGGTCGGCGGTCACGTTCATGGAATCTGTTCCCCCTGGTCCGGCTGGACGCGCAGGCTCTCCGGGTTCTCGGGGGCGGTCGGTTCGGAGGGCTGGGCCGGTGCTCCAGGCACTGGCTGATCGGAACCACCCGGAGGCGGCTCGACTTCCCGTACCGGCGGTTCACCCGGGGGCAGCCCCTGGGCGGGGGCCGGCGAGGGGGCGGGCGCCGTGCGCCCGTTCGTCCGCGCGGGGGACTGGCTGGCGGGGGCGATGATGCGCTCGCCGTTGGCACCCGGGCCGCCGTTCTCCGCGCGCTGCTGCTCCTTCATGACGGCCTGGTTCATGCGCGACAGCGGGCCGGGCTTGCGGCTGAAGTCCACCGCCACGTCGTACCCGGGCACCTGGCCGTAGAACTGCTCCACGAACTGCTGCCGCTCCTTCATCTTGCGCTCGAAGATGATGCGGAAGTCCTCGGGGCCCCGGATGATGTAGGGCGTCAGGAACAGGAGCAGGTTCGTCTTGGTCTTCTTGCGCGTCGTCTCGCGGAAGAGGTGGCCGATGATGGGGATGTCACCCAGCACCGGCACCTTGGAGACGGACTCCAGGGTGCGGTCCTGCATGATGCCGCCCAGCACCACCGTCTCCTGGTCCTTGGCAATCACCGTCGTCTTCGCGCTGCGGCGCGAGGTGGTGGGGCCGAGCACCGGGTCCGACGAGGCAATCTCCTCCGTCTGCTCGCTGATGACGAGGCGGATGTAGTCGCTCTCGTTGATCTGCGGCTTGACGGTGAGCTTCAGCTCCACGTTCTGGCGCGTAATCGGCGCGTACAGCGAGCTCAGGCCACCCAGGCCGCCCAGGATGCCGCCGAGGCCGCCGGTGACGCCGCCGTTGCCGGTGCCGCCCGTCACCGAGGAGCCCAGCGACGAGGGGTTGAAGCCGGACTGGAAGGGCACGTTCTGGCCCACCGTGATTTCCGCCTCCTCGTTGTCGCTGGTGAGGATGTGCGGCGTGGAGAGCACGTTGACGTCCGAGCTCTGCTGCATCGCGTGCAGGATGATGCCGAAGGCGGGGATGTCCAGGCCGAGCTTCTCCAGCGCGGGGATGACGGGGCCCTGGAGGCCGGCGAGGAAGCCGCCGAACTGCGCGAGGCTGCCCAGGGACAGCGACGGGGGCAGGCCGTTGCCGGTGTTGTTGGTGCCGATGATGCCCGGCACCGCGCCGTCGTCCGTCTTCAGGCTGAAGCCGCTGTGGAGGTTGATGCCGAACGCGGCGTCGCGGTTCAGGTTGACCTCCATGATGACGGCCTCCACGAAGACCTGGCGGCGCGGCGTGTCCAGCTGCTGGATGATCTGGACGATGTTCTTGTAGTCCGCCGCGCTGGCGACGATGACCAGCGAGTTGGTGCCCTTGTCGGCCGAAATCTTCACCTCACCGCTGAACAGCTCCGCGGCCTGCGTGGAGCCGGCGCCGGGCCGGGGGATGCCCGGCGGCTGCGGGGTGGGGCTGCGCGGGCGGTTGGCGGTGCCCTGGGCCAGCGACTGGAGCGTGCTGGCCAGCTCCTCCGCGTTGGCGTTCTCCAGCGGGTAGACGTTGATGCGGCCGCCGCTGGTGGTGGGGATGTCCAGCTGGCCCACCAGCTCCTGGATGCGGTCGAAGGCGGCGGGGCTGGCGACGATGATGAGCTTGTTGGTGCGCTCGTCCGGGATGATCTGCGACAGCGTCACCGGGCCGGAGGCGCCGTCCTGGCCCTGGGCGGCCTGGGCGGCGGCGACCTCGGCCGGCGGGGCGCCGGGGGACACGTTGGACTGGAAGCCGCCGGGGCGCTGGCCGGAGCGGGCGCCCTTCGCCTCGAAGAGGCGCTGCACCGTGGTGGCCACGTCACCCGCGGTGGCGTACTGGATCTGGATGATGCGCAGCTCGTCGCTGGCGGAGCGGCTGTCCAGCTGGTCGATGATGCGCTCCAGGCGGTGGATGTTGGAGCCCACGTCGTTGACGATGATGGTGTCCGGCGGGTACGGAATCGTGTCGCCGTCCTTGGACACCAGCTGCTGGAGCACGCCGCGCAGCGGCTCCACTTCCACGTTCTTGATGCGGAACAGCTTCGTCACCATCTGCTCGTTGGTGGTGTACGGCTCGTTCTCGTCGACGATGGTGGGGATGGGGTTCTGCTTCGCCGAGCGCTTGTCGACAATCTTCAGGAAGCGGCCGTGCTGGTAGACGGACAGGCCGTTGGCGTCGAGCGCGGCGAGGAAGGCGGAGTAGAAGGCATCCGCGTTGACCTCCACGCGGCCGTTCTCCGGGCCGATGATGGAGATCTTCCCGCGCACGTTCTCCGGGAGGATGAAGGTGCGGCAGGTGGCATCCGCCACCGTCTGGACGAGCTTCTCGATCTCCACCTTGTCGAAGTAGATGCCGTAGCGGGCATTGCGCCGGGCCTCCTCGCACGTGGGCGTGCGGCGGGGGCCCTGGTTCGCCTCCTCGCCTTCGGCGGAGGCCTGCGGGGTGATCGTCCGATCACCCGGCGTGGCGGGCGCGGTGGTACCGGGCGGAGGGGGGCGGCGCTGTGCCTGCGCGGGGACGGCGAGCGCAAGGCACAGGCAGAGCATCCAGGACGGGAGCGTCTTCATGGAGAGCGGGCGATGCGGGAGTGATTAACGGACGTTGTACGACTTCTTGATCGGCGCTCCGTTGCGCTCGATCTCGATCTCGATGCGGGATGCGTCCTTCATCTTCGAATAGACCTCCAGCGCCTTCTCGGGGCTGTTGAGGTCGAACCCGTTGATGCGACGGATGACGTCGCCGTTCTGGACGCCAATCTTGGAGTAGATGGAGTCCGGGCGGATGGAGAAGAGCTTGAAGCCCACCGCCTGACCGTCCTTGAAGGCGGGAACGATGCGGGCCTGCATGGCCACGTCGTTGAGGTTGTTGAGCGTCTTGTCGATTTCCGCGCGCGGCACTTCGTACTCGTTGTCGCTGGTGGCGCGGATGCCGCTGCCGCTGTTCGGGGGCGGGGTGGTCGCCACGGCCACGGGCGGGGAGGGCGGGACGAAGGCGCCGTCACCGGGCTGCCCGTCGATGAACTCGCGGCGGCCGTTGTTGAGGATGATGACGCGCTCGCGCTCGATTTCCTGCACGGTGGCGCCCTGGAGGGCGTTGCCCACCATGTACGTCTGCGAGCGCTGGGTCACCATGTCCTGGATGGACGCGAAGGACCAGTCGGCGTTGGCCGCGACGAGCGTGCCCAAGAGCTTCACCCGCAGGCCACTCTTCACCGGCGCCGCGTTGGGGTCCACCTCGGGCGCCTGCGGCTCCTGCACCGCGACCTCGAGCTCCGGAATCTTGATGCCGGTGAGCCGCGACAGCCGGTTCATGTCGAGCGACGCGAGCGCCGTCGCCGGCCTCCGCGCCTGGGTCGGAGCGCGCGTCGCCGTTCCGGACGGAACCGGTGCGATGGCGGATTCGACGAACAGGTTCACCGTGCGCGCCGCCAGCAGGGCCACGAGCAGGATGAACACCAGGTTCACCGTCCAGAAGTATTTTCGAAAGAAGAGTTCCATCACGCTTCCGGTAGTAAGCCGGCCTCACGGTGAGCAAGTCAGGTGCCACCGCGTGCCAGGCGGACAATCCAGGCCCAACGGGCCAAGGGCGCGGAATTATTCCGGAATGACGGGCGGCCCCGGGGCGGGTGGCGGCCTTCGGAACCCCGCCGGACAAATTGTCAAAAGGGGGCAGGGCCTCGTGTGACGCCCTGTCAGTCGTCCGTGTCGGCGGCGGGGGCGGTGGGGGGGCTGGAGGCGGGCTCTCCCGAGGTCTGCTCGCGCTCCAGCTTGCGGTAGATGGTGCGCGCGGCGATGCCCAGCAGGCGGGCCGCCAGCGTCTTGTCGCCGCGCGTGTGGCGCAGCGTCTCGTGGATCACCCGCCGCTCCACTTCCTCCATGGGCGTGCCGATGGGGATGACGAGCTGTCCGGCCGAGCCCAGCGGGCCCTTGCGCACCGACTCGGGCAAGTCGCTGGCCTCGAGGACCTCACCGCGGGCGAGCACCACCGCGCGCTCCACGGCGTGCTCCAGTTCGCGCACGTTGCCCGGCCAGGCGTAGTTCTCCAGCACGTTCTGCGCGTCCTGGGAGAAGCCGCGCAGCACCTTGCCATTCTTCGCGGCGAAGCGGCGCAGGAAGGCGTCCGCCAGCAGGGGGATGTCCTCGCGGCGCGAGGCCAGCGCCGGCACGCGAATCTCCACCACGTTGAGGCGGTAGTAGAGGTCCTCGCGGAAGCGCCCTTCCGCCACCTCCTTCTGGAGGTCCTTGTTGGTGGCGGCGACCAGCCGCACGTCCACCTTCACCGTCTGCGTGCCGCCCAGGCGCTCGATTTCGCCCTCGGCCAGCGCGCGCAGGAGCTTCACCTGCGCGGACAGCGGCATCTCGCCGACCTCGTCGAGGAAGAGGGTGCCGCCGCTGGCGCGCTCGAAGCGGCCCTCGCGGCGGGCCACCGCGCCGGTGAAGGCGCCGCGCTCCACGCCGAACAGCTCCGCCTCCAGGATGTTCTCCGGCAGCGCGCCGCAGTTGACGGCGACGAAGGGGCCCTTCGCGCGGTTGGAGTACTCGTGCACCGAGCGCGCGGCCAGCTCCTTGCCGGTGCCGGACTCGCCCAAGAGCAGGATGGTGGCGGTGGAGGGGGCCGCCTGGCGGATGGTGTCCAGCATGGCGCGGAAGGCGGGGGACTGGCCCACCATGGAGCGCCCGCCGGCGGCGTTCATCTCCGCCAGCTTCGCCTTGAGGGACTGGTTCTCCGCCACCAGCGAGCGCTTCTCCAGCGCCTTCTGCACGGCCTTCACCAGGGAGTGGCGCTTGAGGGGCTTGGTGATGAAGTCGTAGGCGCCGTCCTTCATGGCCGCCACGGCCGTCTCCACCGTGCCGTAGGCGGTCATCAGCACCACCTCCACGTCCGGGCGGATGGCGCGCGCGGCGCGCAGCAGCTCCTGCCCGTCCATGTTGGGCATCATCAGGTCCGTCACCATGGCGGCGACCTCGGGGCGGCGCAGCAGCTCCAGCGCCTCCGTGCCGTTGGCGGCGGCCAGGGTGGCCATGCCTTCACGCTGGAAGATGCGGGTGACGGAATCGAGGTTGGCGCGGTCGTCGTCGACGACCAGGACCGTGGGGGATGTCATGGCGTGTGAAGGCTCTCCTGGGGGGCCGCGCTCCTGCAAGTGGCGTTCCCCTATGCGTGCTCCTCGTCCGGCTCCAGGGGACCGCCGCCCATCCGGCCGATGTCCTCGCGCTTCACCTTGTCCACGTTGAACTTGCGGGCGCTGGCCAGCATCCGGTCCAGGGTGGCGTTGAAGTCCGGCTTGCCGCCGTCCTTGCGGAAGCGGAGGAAGTTGATGCGGGCGACGACGAAGTTCTTGAGGTAGGGGCTCTGGAGGCCGCGCTCCTTGAGGGTGTTGACGACGCCCACCACGGCGTCATCCAGCTCCAGCAGCCGGTCCGCGCGGGCCTCGCGCAGGGCCAGGGCCTCCGCCAGGGGCAGCTCCTGGAACTCCTCCAGCACCTTGACGAAGGGGTGGTAGGCGCCCGCGGAGTAGCGGGGCCGCTTCTCGTAGGCGGCGCCGAGGGTGACGAAGGAGGGCTCCTCGAAGAGGTGCGCGAAGGCCGTCTCGGGGCCCTTGCGGTCCGCGCCCACGAGGCCGCGGTACATGCGGATGACCTCCAGCGAGCGCTCCTTCAGGTTGTGCGCCTTCTCCGTGTTGAGGGCGAGGATTTGATAGGCCACGTCCTCGTCCGGCAGCACCAGGGCGACAATCGACTTCGCCCCCAAGAGTTTGCTGGCGTGGAGCCGGTGGTTGCCGTTGGGCGTCCAGTACCTGCCGTCCTTGCGCACGGCGATGACGGGGTCCAGGAAGCGGTCCAGCCGCTCCATGGCGTTGGCCAGCCGCTTCACGTGGGGCTCGGACAGGTCCCGCTGGTACGGGGTGGGCTCCACCTTGTCGATGGGGAGCACGGCGAAGATGACGGGGTGGCCGCCCAGGGGCTCTCGGTAGACGCCGAGCACCTCGCCGCCGTCGGTGCGGACGGCCTCGAGCAGCTCCGTGGGGTACTCCACCGAGTCGCTGGCCACCTCCGCGGGGGAGAGGCCCTTGGACTTCGGTTCCGCCTTCTTGCGACGCGGCTTGCGGGCCGTCGTCGGCTTCTTCGCGGTGGCGGTCTTCCGTGCGGACTTCGCTGCTGCCATGGGCCGAGCCCTCCTTGCGCTGCCTCGGGTTGTACGCGCGGACCCTGACATGGCAGGGCCCGCGCGTAGGTCCACGCTAGGGTGACGCGGAGGGTAGGGCTACTCTCCCGAGACGGTGAGCTGCCGGAAGCGGACAGTGGGTGCGCCCACCGAGCCGCCACGGAATTGCAAGTCACTCCCGATGCCGTCCAAATCCTTCAGCATCTGGAGGAGGTTGCCCGCCACCGTCACCTCCTGCACCGGGTGCGTCAGCTCGCCCTTCTCAATCCAGAGGCCGTTGGCGCCGGCGGACAGCTCGCCCGTCACCGGGTCGGTGCCGTGGCCGAGCAGCGCCGTCACGTAGAAGCCGCTGTCCACCTCGCGCAGCAACTCCTGGGGCGCCTTCGTGCCGGCCTCCAGGTAGAGGTTGGTGGTGCCGATGGAGGGCAGGGCGTTGTAGCCGCGCGACGCGTTGCCCGTGGTGCGCGCCTTCGCCTTGCGCGCGGTGAAGGCGTCGTAGAGGAAGCCCGACAGCACGCCCTGGTCCAGGATGGGGGTGCGCCGCGTGGGCACGCCCTCGCCGTCGAAGGGCGCGGTGGCGAGGCCGCGCGGCAGCAGGCCGTCATCCACCAGCGTCACGTGCGGGCCCGCCAGCTTCTTGCCCTTGAGGGGCGCCAGCACGCTGGCCCCCTGGTACACGGCGTTGCCGTTGGCCGCGGACGCCAGGTCCGAGACGAAGCTGGAGGCCACGAGCGGGTCCAACACCACCGGCACCTGCTGCGTCTTCACGCGCTTCGCGCCCAGCATGCGCACCGCGCGGCGCGTGGCCTCGCGGCCGATGGACTCCGGCGAGTCCAGGTCGTCCAGGAAGCGCTTGTAGTCCACCCAGTAGCCCGTCTGCAGGCCCTTGCCGTCCGAGGCCACCGGCATGGCGTAGAGGAACACGTACGTGCCGGAGTAGGCGCCCGTCATGCCCTCCGTGGAGGCCATGTACACCTCGGAGACGAAGTCCCCGGCGCCCACCGCGTTGAAGGCGACGACGCGCGAGTCCTCGGCGCGCGCGGCCTTCTCCACCTCCAGCGCGGCCTTTATCTTCCAGTCACCGGGCAGCTCGGACACCTTCGTGTCGAAGAGCAGGCCGGTGTCCCCGAAGCGGCCCAGGTCCTTGCCGGAGGGCAGGCCGTTGAGCTTGTTGGGCGCGGCGGCCCCGGCGAGCTTCAGCGCCTGGTCGATGATGTGGTCCAGGGCGGCGGGCTCGAAGTCCGACGTATAGGCGAAGCCGAGCCGGCCCTTCACGAGCACGCGCACGCCCACGCCCTTGCTGGTGGACTGGGTGAGGTCCTCGATTTGTCCCTGGTGCACGCGCACGCTGCCCTGGCGGCCCACCTCCAGGAAGGCCTCCGCCTGCTGGGCGCCCTTCTTCTTCGCGCGCTGGACGATTTTCTTCGCGAGCTGCTGGTAGTCCACGGTTGGCGCTCCCTCTCTCAGGCGACCTTGGTTCCGCCGACGGTGACGTTGTCGATGCGCAGCGTGGGCAGGCCCACGCCCACCGGCAGCATCTGCCCGTCCTTCATGCACACGCCCATGCCCGGGTCCGGCAGCGGGTCCGTCCCCACGCGCGACACGTTCTTCAGCGCCTCCGGCCCCACGCCGATGAGCATGGCGTTCTTCACCGGGCGGCCCAGCTTGCCGTCCTCAATCTGGTACGCCTCGCTCACCTCGAAGACGAAGTTGCCGTTGGTGATGTCCACCTGCCCGCCGCCGAACGTCGCGCAGTACAGGCCGCGCTTCACCTCCTTGAGGATGTCCTCCGGGGCGTGGTCGCCGGGGGCGAGGAAGGTGTTCGTCATGCGCGGCAGCGGCAGGTGCTTGAAGGACTCGCGCCGCCCGCTGCCGGTGGTGCGCTGGCCCATCAGCTTCGCGTTGAGGCCGTCATAGAGGTAGTTCTTGAGGACGCCGTTCTCGATGAGGACCTTGCGCTCGCCGGGGTTGCCCTCGTCGTCGATGTTGATGGAGCCGCGGCCGCTGGACACGGTGCCGTCGTCGATGACGGTGACCAGGTCTGACGCCACCTTCTCCCCGAGTTTGCCGGCGAACAGCGAGGTGCCCTTCCGGATGAAGTCCGCCTCCAGGCCGTGGCCCACCGCCTCGTGCAGGAGGATGCCGCTCCAGCCCGGCGCCAGCACCACCGTCTGCGGGCCGGCCGCGCAGTCCACCGCGCCCAGCGTGGCCACCGCCTGCCGCGCCGCCTCGCGCGCCACGTGCTCCGGCGGGAAGGTGTCCCAGTGGGTGAAGGACACCCGGCCGCCCCCGCCGAACATGCCGGTGCGCTGCTCGCCATTCTTCCCCTGCGCCACGACTTGAACCGCCATGCGGCACAAGTCCTGGGTGTCCTCGGTGTAGCGCCCCTCGGTGTTGGCCACGGCGATGCGGCGCGTCTGGTCCACGTACGAGGCATTCACCTGCTTCACCCGCGCGTCGAACGCGCGGGCGGCCTTGTCCGCGCGCAGCAGCAGGCCCGTCTTCAGCGCCACGTCCACGTCCATCAGCGGGGTGGCGACGTGGTAGTGGCTGGGCACCGCGGCGCGGCGCACCGGGAAGCTGCGCTCGGCGCCGCCGCCCTGGGCAATCATCGCGGAGGTGGAGGCCGCGCGCACGAGCGCCGCCTCGTCCCAGTCGTCGGAGTAGGCGTAGCCCACCTTGCCGCCGGAGATGACGCGCACGCCGACGCCCTGGATGAGGCCCGTCTGCGCGCTCTTGATGCGTGACTCCTCCAGCATCATCGCCGTGGTGAGCGTGCGCTCCACGTAGACTTCCGCGAAGTCGCCGCCCCGCTCCATGGCGACGGCGAGCAGGCGCTCGACGAGCGGCTGGGGCAGCAGCGGGGCGGACGAGGGCCCCCGGGCCACCGGGGGAGCAAGCTGGGAGGCGGAGGCGCGTCGCGTGGACGCAGAGGCTCGGGGCATGGTGGGGGACTCCCTGAGTGAAGAAGCCGTTGATGGGATGTGGGCACCTACATAGGAGGCGGCGCCGCCCGGAGCAACGCTCAATGCCCGCCCTTCTTTCCCGGCCTCCCGTCCTGTCCGCATTCCCACCGTGGGGACGGCGCTCTAAGATGCCCGCCGCTTCGAGACTGGAACCCACCCCATGCCTCCTCGTCCTCCTCCCTCCTCCCGCGCTGGCGCCGGCCGTTCCGGCGGTGGCTCGGGGGCGGACTCCCCCAACGCCAGCCGTGGCCGGCCCGCCCGCGGCACGCCCTCGTCCGAGGACGAGGACTTCTCCGCGCCATTGACGGGCGAGGAGGGCTACCCGGAAGACGGGCCTCCCAACCCGGAGCTGTACGGCGACGCCAGCGGCTCGGGCGGCTCGCGCCGCGACATGACGCGCGTGGCCTCCGTCCAGGACATCGACGAAGAGGGGTCCACGGGCGAGCAGGAGGACGACAACCCGGACGCCACGCGCGCCGGCCCGCCGGTGCAGATGCTGGTGCTGGCCGGCCCGGACCGGGGCCGGAAGAAGCGCTTCCAGAGCGTGCGGATGGTCATCGGCCGCGGCAAGGACTGCGACTTCGCGCTGGAGGACCAGTCCGTCTCCCGCCGTCACCTGGAGCTGGTGTACGGCGAGGGCGGCGTGGTGATGCGGGACCTGGGCAGCGTCTCCGGCACGCAGGTCAACGACCAGCGCGTGGACGAGTGCGTGCTGAAGCACGGCGACGAGCTGTCGGTGGGCAAGACGCGCCTGCGCTTCGTGGACGAGGCGGAGCAGATCAAGGAGCTGCGCGCCCAGGTCGAGCAGCGGGAGGCCGAGGAGAAGCGCGAGCGCGAGGAGGCCGCCAGGGAGGCGCAGGAGGGCCGCAAGTCGCAAGGCGCCGCGCGCGGCGGCGACCTGGACCCGGGCGACCCGCGCCTCAACGAGGCCACCAACGCCAACTACAAGCTGGCGGACGTCCTCCGCGACGAGGGCAAGAACAAGGGCACCGCCGTGGTGTCCCGCCCCGTCCGCCCGCCCACGCGCGGCGCCGGCTCGAAGTCGGGCTTTGGTGGGATGACGGGCAAGCAGAAGGGCCTCATCGGCCTGGCCGGCTTCGTGATGGTGATGCTGGTGGTGGGGCTCGTCTTCGCCAAGAAGGGGCCGCCGCCTCCGCCGCCCGTGGACCCGGGCGTGGAGCGCGCGAAGTTCTTGATGCAGAAGGCGCGCGAGTCCGTGCGCGCGGACGACTTCGCCAACGCGGTGCGGCTGGTGGAGGAGGCGGAGAAGCTGTTGCCCGGCGTGGACGAGGAGGGCCTGGCCCGCGCGGCGCGCAAGCAGCAGGACGTGCTGGACGCGCTGCAGAAGGTGCGAGACCTCATCGACGAGAAGAAGTTCGACGAGGCGCGCGAGAAGCTGGCCAGCGCCCCGGAGGGCACGGCGAAGACGGACGAGGAGCAGCGCAAGCTGGCGGCGGAGCTGGAGGAGAAGCAGCTGGCCTGGCGCATCCAGCAGGTGGACGAGGCGCTCGCGACGAGAGACCCGGAGGTCATCCGCCCGCTGCTGGACACGCTGCCCGCGCAGAACCGGCAGCTGTACGAGGGGAAGCTGGCGGAAATCGAGGCGGAGCTGGCGAAGGAGTCCGCCGACGTGGCGCGCCGCAACCGCAACGCGAGGGATCGCGCCGCGGCGAACGCGAAGGAGCAGCGCCGCCAGTTCATCCAGGAGGCCTTCGTCGACGTGGAGCGCCGCTTCAACGGCGGCGACTACGCGCGCGCGGTGCTGGAGTGCGACCGGGTGGTGGACCGCTACAAGGGGGACAAGGAGGTCAAGGACCGGGCCATGTCCCTCAAGCGCCTCATCCCCCAGTTCGCGCGCGTGCTGGAGGAGGGCCAGAAGAAGATGGACGCCAACGCGCTGGAGGCCGCGGCGAAGCCGCTGCGCCGGGCGGCGGAGCTGTACCGCCAGATTGGCTTCGGGGGCTCGCTGGGCAACACCCTGGACGAGCAGCTCGCGTCCTCGTCCGTGGCGGCGGGGCAGGCGGCCCTCAAGAAGGGGGACCTGGCGGCGGCGGGCTCCAGCTTCCGCGAGGCGATGCGGCTCAACCCCGGCGACGGCCGCGCGAGGGATGGACTGGAGGCCCTGCAGAAGAAGGTGGAGGAGCTCTACCTCCAGGCCTATATCCAGCGCGACAGGGACCCGCAGGCGGCCGCGGAGAAGTTCAAGGTCATCATCGAGACGGCCTCCGAGGGCTCGGAAGTGAAGCGCAAGGCGGAGATGTACCTGGGCGAGGTGCAGAAGTGAGCCGCGGCGGGCAAACGCCGAGGGTGTTGGGAGAGATGGGATGAACGAGTCGTCGCTGCGTGAGCTCGGGATGGACCTCATCGAGGAGCGCCAGTTCGAGCGCGCCCTCGCCGTCTTCGCCGAGGCGGTGCGCCGCGTGCCCGCGGACCACCGCTCCCGGATGCTGGCGGCCCGGAGCCTGGCGGAGCTGGGGGAGCGCGAGCGCGCCGTCACCGCCTACCACGCGTGCGCGGAGGGCCTGCTGCGGCGCGACTACCTGCTGTCCGCGATGGCCGCGTGCAAGCTGGCGCTGGACCTGTCCCCGAACGAGCGGCGGCTGAAGGACACGCTCATCCGCGTGCACGCGCGCGCGGTGCGCAACGCGCCGGGCCGCGCCGCGGTGCCGCCGCCCCTGCCGCCAGAGGTCCTCTACGACGGCAAGGTGGACACGGACCTGATGGGCCTGCAGGGCGAGGAGCTGTCCAACCGCGCGATCGAGGTGCTGGCCGCGCCGGACCCGGGCGGCTCGGCGGACCCGAACAGCCGGCCGCCGCTGCCGCTGTTCGCGGAGCTGGACCGGGAGGCCTTCCTGGACCTGGTGGGCCGCATGGCGTGGCGCCGGGTGAAGCCGGACGACGTGGTGAGCCGCGAGGGCGAGCCCACGGACCACCTCTACGTGCTCGTCGCGGGCAAGGCGGAGGTGACGCGGCAGATGGACGGCGAGGCGCGCACGCTGGGCTTCCTCGGCGGCGGCTCCATCTTCGGGGAGATTGCGCTCCTGACGGGCGCGACGCCCACGGCGACGGTGACGGCGGTGTCGGACACGGAGGTGTTCGAGATTCGCCGCGAGCACCTCAACGCCGTGGCCAAGAATCACCCGGCGGTGCCGCAGGTGCTGGCGGACTTCGCGCAGCAGCGCATGGCGCGAAACCTCATGGCCACCTCGCCCATGTTCCAGACGCTGCCGGAGTCGGAGCGCGGCGCCATGCTGCAGCGCTTCGGCTTCCGGGCGCTCCAGCCGCGGGAGAAGGCGCTGGTGGAGGGCGAGCACTCCCCGGGCCTGTTCCTGGTGCTGGCCGGCGAGCTGGTGGTGCAGAAGGAGGACCCGGCGGGCGGCGTGGTGACGCTGGGCGTGCTGCGCGAGGGCGACGTGGCGGGGGAGATTTCCCTGCTGACGGGCCTGCGCGCCTCGGCCACGGTGGAGGCCACGCGCAAGACGGCGGCGGCCTTCCTGGAGCGCGCCGCGTTCCATCAGCTGGTGAAGACCTTCCCGCACATCCGCACGTACCTGGAGCAGCTGTCGGACCGGCGCCTGAAGCAGATTGGCGAGGCGCTGCGCCCGGCGGAAATCATCGACGCGGACGAGCTGGTGCTCGAACCCGAGGCGGCATGAGGCATCCATGGTGACGTTGTCGCGCTCGCGGGTCCTGGGAGTGGGGGTGGCGCTGCTCGTCGCCGGGGCGGTGCTGTACTTCTGGCCGCGCTCGGAGCCCGGCGTGCAGGAGGCCATCACCCGCCAGGTGGTGGCCATGACTCGCGCCGCGGAGGAGAAGGACGTGGGCGAGGTGCTGAAGTCCGTGTCCGAGCGCTTCAAGAGCGACGGGAGCGGCTGGTCGAAGAAGGAGGTGCGCGGCGTGCTGACGGCGCAGGTGCTGCGCGGTCAGTGGGTGCGCATCTTCATGACCGACCTGGAGGTCCACGAGGTGTCCCCCTCGCAGGGTGACTTCCAGGCGCGCTTCATCTTCGGCCGCTCGCAGGCGGACTCGGTGCACGACCTCGCCGCGACCAGCATCCTGAACGCGTACCTCATCGAGGGCACGTTCGAGAAGGAGGCCGACGGCGAGTGGCGGGTGGTGCGCGCGAAGTACCAACCGCTGGACCCGACGCAGCTGCTGTAGCTACTGGAGCAGGGCGCCCGTCTCGTTCACCCAGGCCTTGGCCATGGCGCCCTGGCCCGCGGATTCCAGGCTCTTCTTGATGCCGTCGATGCGCGCGGAGAGCTCCTCGCGCGGGGTGCCCTGCGCGCGGGCGCGCACGAGGCCGAAGTAGTAGTGCTGGCAGCCGGCGGCGTACTCGCTCTGGGCGAAGAGCAGGTCGCCCATGGCGGCGTAGGCCTCCGCCAGCGTGCCGGCGCCGGTGTCCGGGGCCACCGTGGTGAGCAGCGCCCTGGCGCCCGCGTAGTCCTTGCGGGCCAGCAGCAGCGCGCCCTTGGCGTACTGCGCGCGGGCCAGCCCCACGCCGCGCGCGGTGATGGCCTTGTCGTACGCCGTCAGGGCCTCGTCCTGGCGGCCCGCCGCCTCCAGTACGCCGCCCCGGGCGAGCCAGTAGCGGCCGTCCTGCTCCAGCAGGCTGACCTGCTTGCCGTCGGCCGTCGTCACCTGCACGGGCTTGAAGGTGGCCTCGTACGCATCCAGCAGCGCCAGCGCGCCGGTGCCGTCGCCAGCGCCTTGCAGGGCGCGCGCGCCGTCCAGGTAGAGCAGGGGCGCGTTGCGGCGCTTCGCCACGGCGGCCTCGAAGGCGGCGCGGGCTTCCGGGGCCTTCCTCACCGCCAGCGCGCGGGCGCGGGCGAAGAGGGCGTAGTGGTCATCCGGGGTGATTTTCAGCGCCTCGTCCGCGGCCTGTACGGCCTCGTCCGCCGCGCCGCGCGCCAGGGCCAGCTCCGCCTTCAGCGCTCCGGCGCGGGACTTCACCACCGGCGTCAATTCCGCGTCGTGGGCCTGGAGGTCGGCCAGCGTCTTCTGCGCCTCCTCCAGCCTGCGGCCCTGGTACGCCTGGGCCAGCGCCAGGGACACGCGCGCCAGCAGGTGGTCCGGGTTGACGGTGGTGGCCTTGGCGAAGGCCTCCATCGCCGGGCCGTACTGGCCCTCGTCCAGCAGGGCCTCGCCCTGGGCGGTGGTGAAGCGCGGATCTCGATACGCGGCCTCCGCGGCGCGGGCGAAGGCCTGGCGGGCGCCGGGCAGATCTCCGCGGGCCTGGAGGGCCAGGCCCAGGGCCAGCGTCAGCTTCGGGCTGCTCGCGCCCTGCGTCTTGAGCTCCTCGAGGTACTTCTCCGCCTCCGGGGCCTTGCCCTCCGCGAGGAGGTGCAGGGCGCGCGCGCCGAAGCGCTCGCCGGAGCGGGAGTCCTGCTCCTCCGCGCGGGCGAGGTACTCACGGGCCCGCGCGTCCGCGCCGGGCTGGTGGTGCTCCAGCCACAGCACTGTCTGGATGTCGGCGGCCAGGGCCTGGGCGTCCCGGGCCTTGTCGTTGAGCTGGAGGAGGGCCTCCAGCTCCTTCATGGCCTGGGCGAGGTCGGCCGGGTTGCCGCGCTGGGCGGCGGCGCGGGCCGCGCGCATGCGCTCCTCGGTCTCCTTCCGGACGCCGCCCCGGTGGACGAAGTACGCCACCGCGCCCACCAAAAGCAGGGCGACGACCCCCACCTGCATCAGCGCGCTCGCGAAGCTCTCGCGCCGCTTCCAGTCCCCGCGCCCTTCCGTGGCCATTGGACCTGCCTCCCCCGCTGGGAATGAGTGTTTCCGGACGGTTTCGCCCTCTTGCCGAGTATAGGGGCCGCGCACAGATAGGAACGCCCCCGCCGGGTGTCAACGGTGGGAGCCCGAAGGCGTGCAGGCCACACGACACGGGGCGTCAGCCTCCGGGTGGGGCTGGTGCATACTGCCCTTCGGAGGTGCGCCATGGCGGTACACACGGCCCTGTCACCGGAAGCCTTCACCCGGGTGGCGGAGGCGTATGGGTTGGGGCAGGTGCGCGAGGTGACGCCCATTCCCCAGGGCTCCATCAACACCAACCACCGGCTGGAGACGGACGCCGGGCGCTTCTTCATGCGCCACACCACCGTGCGCTCCGCGGACGATTTGCGCTTCGAGTCCGCGCTGCTCGCGCACCTGACGGAGTACCACTTCCCCGGGCCCGTGCTGCTCACCCCGCGCACCGGCGCGCCCTTCCTGGAGCTGGAGGGCGGGCGCGTCAGCGTCTTCCGCTGGCTGCCGGGCGAGGAGCTGCGCCACCCGCGCCTCACCGCCGACCACCTGGAGTCGCTGGGCACGGAGCTGGGGAAGCTGCACCGGGACACGCAGTCCTTCTCCGGCTCGCGCGACAACCCCTACGGCCCGGAGACGGTGCGCCAGTGGCTGGTGGGCCTGTCACGCCACCCGGACGCGGAGCTGGCGTCCGTGGCCGGCGAGCTGGAGCGCTACCTGGACAAGGCGGAGGCGGTGCGCCAGGGGCTGGAGCCGCGCGGCGTCATCCACGCGGACCTCTTCATGGACAACGTGAAGTGGCTGGCGGAGCGCGTGGGTGCCTTCTTCGACTTCGAGATGGCGTGCCGGGAGGCGTACGGCCTGGACGTGGTGATTACGCTCAACGCCTGGTGCTTCGACGGCGGCCAGTACCTGCCCGAGCTGTGCCGCGCCTTCATTCGCGGCTACCAGGACGTGCGGCCCCTGTCCGCCGTGGAGCGCGGCAACCTCTTCGGCCACGCGCTCTTCGGGGCGGTGCGCTTCACGTCCAGCCGCATCCGCGACTACCACCTGTCGCCGCTGCCGGCCGACAAGCTCACGAAGAAGGACTACCGCACCTACCTCCACCGGGCGCGGGCGCTGGCCGCCATGGGGCCCCAGGGGCTGTTCGAGCTGCTGGGGCTGTAGGGGCCGGCCGGGCCTTCAGATGCCGGAGGCAATCTTCCAGGCGCCGTCCTCACGGCGGAGCACCATCTGCTCCAGCTCGGCGTCGCGCTGGGGCTTCGGGTTGAGCCCCGGCATGCGCCAGGTCGCCTTCCAGTAGTAGATGGCGGCGGCGACATTCTCCCCCACCTCCACCCGGCGCACCTCCATCTCCACCGTGGGCGACTGGAGGGCCTTGAAGAGGTTCTCCAGGTAGGGGCCGACGTTGGCGGCGGTGAGGTCGTCGTCGGGGTCGGACGGAGTGCCCGCGTCCTCGCGGAAGTCCTTGGTGAGCAGGGCCTGGATGGCCGCGGCATCCCGGGCCTCCACGGCGGAGCGGTACAGCTCCATCACCTTGAGGATGTCGCGCGTTTCGTGGGTGTCCTGGATTTCGGTGCCGGGGATGCGCTTCGGGGCGCAGGCGACCAGGAGGGACAGGACGCTGAGGGCGAGGAAGCGGTTGAGCATGGCGGGGCCTTACGAGGACAACCGAGAGGAAGTCAACCCATTCCCTGGCCCCGCCAGGCGGGCGGGCACGAGGCCAGCCGTCACGGCCCGGCCTGGTGGCCCGGGCCTTGGGGCTAGGCCTTGCGGACGACCTCGGCGATGAACCGGTTGAGCACCGGCACCTCGTTGTCGAGAATCTTGAGGCCCTCGCTCTGGATGATCTTCTCGCCAATCATGGCCAGGGGCTTCATCAGGAACGGCAGCTTGAGGGTGATTTCACCGTCCAGCGAGCGCTCCGTCTGGCCGCCGCCGAGGTCCCTCAGGGTCAGCTTGCCCGTGTTCACCAGCATCTTGGAGATGGTGTGCGACGTGGGCACGTTGCTGAAGGTCAGCTCCTTGCGGCGCTTGTCGTACGTGGACGTCTCGATGAAGGCGAAGTACTCGGGCGGCACCTGCTTGGGGCCGATGCTCTGGATGACGGGCTTGGGGCGGTAGCGCACGCGGCGCTTCACCAGGTCCCCCTCGCTCTTCACCTCCAGGGGCTGCAGCTCCAGCAGCACGCCGTGGTGCTTGAGGAGGAACTCGAAGTACCGCTCGTCGAGGAGCGCGCGCTCCACCTCGTCCACCGTCCCCTGGATTCGCTGCCTCGTCTCGAACCGCATCCGCGTCCTCCTTGGCTGGGAGCTGCCTTGCGTCTCCGCTGTCAGGGCCCCCTGCCTAGCGGAATCCCCGCCTAGCGAAAAGCCTGACGTGGCACGAGTGGGCCTCGGAAGGTCTTCTCCTCGAAATCACACCGCTCGCGCCACTCGTCGGCGGTGGCCCGGAAGGCGGCGCCGAAGTCTGGCAGTGCACCCACCTCGTGGCGCACCGCGCCGCAGTCGCCGGCCAGGTAGGCGGACTCCACCCGCAGGCGCTGGGCCTCGCGGCGCAGGGCGTCCGGCAGCCCCTCGGCGGAGAGCGCCCGCTGCAGCTGCTCCCCCGCGAGCACCGGGGCGCCCACCTGGCTCAACCGCCGGCCCAGCAGGTAGCTGAGGTACGGGTCCCCGGGCAGCGCGGTGAGGGCGCGGTCGAGCAGCACCAGCCGCAATTCCTCGTGGGTGGCGCGGAAGAAGGCCTCGATGGGGCGCTTGCGCCCGGGCGAGTCCAACGCGGCGAGCTTCACCTGCGCGGTGCGCGTCAGGTCCGGCCCCGCGTCCTTCGCCAGCACGGTGTCGAGGAACTGGCGGGCGGGCCCGGCCTGCTCGCGACGCAGCTCGACGTCCGCGCGCGCCATGGCGACCTCGGCCTCCAGCACGGCCTGGCCCTTCACGCGCTCGGCGTCCGCCAGCGTGGCGAGCACGGCGGCCGCGTCATCGTAACGTTCGAGGGCGGACAGCGCGGAGGCCTGGCCGATGCGGAAGGCGGGCTCGTCCGGCTGAAGGTCCGCGGCGCGGCGGTAGCGCTCCAGCGCGTCCTCGGGGTCGCTGGCGAGCGCTTCGCGGGCGGACTCGGACAGCTTCGCCACCTCGCGCGCGCAGGCGCGGGTGAAGAGGCTGCCGGTGCGGAAGCGGGCGAAGGCGCGCGCCACGGCGGCGTCGTCCAGGGGCAGCGCGTCCACGTGGCGCTCCCACTCCGAGACGAGCTCCTCCAGCGGCCGGCCATAGGCCTCGCCGAAGTCCCCGTGCGCGTAGACGGTGCGCAGCTTCGGCGCGCCATACGTCTCCGCCAGGTACAGCAGGAACGAGCCGGCCACGGTGTACGCGCGCGAGGGCGCGGACTGGTAGAAGCCCTCCGGCCCCATCAGCTTGCGCATGTCCGGGGCCAGCTTCTGCCGGCGCATGCCCGCGGCCCACTGGTGCAGCGTGAGGTCGCCCTGCACGGGGCCATCCGCCGCGACGGCCAGGCCCTCGATCAGCCCCATCAGCGGCCAGACGCCCAGCCGGGTGGTGACGCGGAAGGGGCCGCCGCCCGCGGGGGCCGCCATGACGTGCGCCAGTTCGTGGTGCAGCGTGGAGTGGGGGAAGGCCTTGTCCTGGATGTGCAGCGCGTGCAGCCACGGCTTGGCGAACTGGGTGCGGCCGGCGCCCACCAGCTGCTGCTTCTGCTTCTCGTCCTTGTAGAGCCACACGTCGATGCGCTCGGTGGGGGCCACGCCGAGGAAGCGCTGCGTCTGCATCCACCGGAACTCCATGTCCCGCGTCATGCGGTCCACGTCCTCGCGAGGCTTGCCCCGGGGGTAGTAGAGGCGGAAGTGCTCCGTCTCGCGGAAGCCGCCCAGCGTCTCCGCGACGTATTCGTCCGTCATCCGCAGGCCGAACTCCGGGCCGCGCGTCTCCAGGAGGACGATGGCCGTGAGCGGCAGCGTCAGCAGGGCCAGCAGCCCGGGGCGCAGGCCGGAGCGGCCCAGGCGGCCGGAGCCGGTGTCGAGCAGCGCGGCAGTCAGACCCGCCAGCACCCAGGCCCACAGCAGCGTCTCCAGCCGGAACCAGGCCAGGGCGGGCGTCACCGCCAGGGCCTCGTCGTACAGCGGGCCGGGCACGTGCCCCAGGAAGTGGTTGAAGGCGAACACCTGTGGCCCCAGGAGGATGGGCCACACGGTGGGCACGGCCGACACCAGCACCAGCAGCGCATACAGGGCCACCGCCCGGCCCGGCCGCTCCGCCTTGAAGCCGCAGAAGACGCCCGCCGCGGACGCCAGCACGGCCGAGGGGAGGGTGAGCAGGGGGTAGAAGCCCACCAGGGCGAAGGGGTCACACGCGGTGCGCAGCACGGCGAAGAGGGTGGCCGCGAGGAAGGGGGGCACCAGCACGCCCACGTTGAGGACGAGGGAGGCCCCCAGGGCGCGGCCCACGGCGGTGCCGGGCGCCTGCTCCCGGGTGGCGCCGGAGGGGCGGGGGTCCACCCCCAGGAGCAGGCGGCGCTCCTGGGCGGCGGCGGCGATGCCCGTCCCCCCGCCGAGCAGGCCCATGGCGATGGAGAGGGCGAGCCCCAGCTCGAAACCGGGGACGCCGAAGAGGGGGACGAGGACGAGCGCCGAGCCACCGCCCGCCAGGACGAGGACGGTGGTCAGGACTGCCGGGCGGCGCAAGAGGCCCAGGGCACGGGTGAGGACTTGCCGCATGGCCTCCCCTATACTCCCGCCCAGCATGTCCGAACAGAAGACAGGTCCCGAGGCCCGCCAGCACGGGCGCGCGCCCATCGAGCTGAAGGTCGACTACAAGAAGCTCAACTCGTTCTTCGCGGACTACACGAAGAACATCAGCAAGGGCGGCACCTTCATCAAGACGAAGAAGCCCCTGCCCATCGGCACGCGCTTCCTCTTCAAGCTGACGGTGCCCCACCGCGAGGCGCCCTTCGAGCTGCTGGGCGAGGTGGTCTGGTCCAAGGCGGACGCGGAGGAGCCCGGCATGGGCATCCGGTTCATCTACAGCAGCGAGGGCCAGCGGGTGGAGTTCGAGACCGTGGTCGAGCGGCTGATGTCGGACAGCCTCGGCTCCGAGCTGACGGAGAAGCTCCTCAACAAGCCGCTGCACCCGCACCCATGAGGCCGTTCTTCCGGGGCGCGGCGCTGGCCGCGGTGCTGCTCGTGGCCGGCTGCCAGCAGGAGGCCCAGGGCAGCACGCCCCGCGCCGGGAAGCCCGCGAAGCCGCCGTCCACGGACATCACCGCGGAGGACTACGCCATGCAGCCGCTGCCTCGGGGCTTCGTGCGTCTCAAGGACGCCTACGGCGGCGTGCACCGGGTGGAGGTGGAGATTGCCGCCACGCCCGACGCGCGCACCCGGGGCATGATGTGGCGCAAGGAACTGGCGGACGGCAAGGGCATGCTCTTCCTGTTCCCCATCGAGGACGTCCAGGGCTTCTGGATGCGCAACACGCTCATCCCGCTGGACATGCTCTTCATCTCCTCGGACCTGCGCATCGTCGGCATCGTCTCGCGCGCGGAGCCGAAGACGCTCACCTCGCGCTCGGTGGGGCTGCCCAGCCAGTACGTGCTGGAGGTGCCCGGCGGCTGGACGGAGAAGGTGGGCGTGAAGAAGGGCACCACCGTGGAGTTCGAGGGCGTGTCCGCGGTGCGCATCGTCCCCTGAGTCTTTCGGGCTGCTTCGCGTCATGAAGAAGTGACGCACCTTCCAAGTGGTTGCCACACGGCCTGCGCAGGATGCGCTCGCGTTCGCGCGTCCTCGGGCCCGTGAATCACCTTGGAGGGGTTACTCAATGTCTTCTCGTCTCATGGGGCTCGCCACCAGCGCGATGCTCCTCGGCAGCACCGTGGCCGTCGTCGGCTGTGAAGGTGAGCAGGGTCCCGCCGGAGCGCAGGGCCCGGCGGGGCAGGATGGACAGGACGGCGCGCCCGGCCGTGATGGCTCCAACGGCACCCCCGGGCAGGACGGCGATGACGGCGCCCCGGGACAGAATGGCCAGGACGGCGATGACGGCGCCCCGGGACAGAATGGGCAGGACGGGCAGGATGGCGCGCAGGGGCCCGCGGGTCCGGGCTCGTATGGCCAGCCCGGTCCGGGTGCCATCACCCGCGCGCCCGGTGTCGAGGCGGGCACGCCGCTGTCGTCGGTGATTGCGATTACCTTCCGCGGCGACCTGGGCACCGGCGCCGGCAACCTGGCCGAGTACGTGAAGGCGCGCGTGGACCAGGTGGTTGCCGGGAAGATGCCGACGCCCATGGTCTTCCCGCTGCCGTCGGCCGCGACGGATACGGTGCGCACGGTGCCGGGCCTGTTCTCCACCACCGTCATCAAGTGGATGGACCCCATCGGCTTCGCGAAGGCGAGCCCGCGCTTCGGCGGCAACGCGGACTACATCGCGTTCTTCGGTGACGGCTGGTCCTCCGGCGGCAGCGCGCCCCAGTTCAAAGGCAACGACACCGCGGGCTGGCTGTGGGTGAACCACGAGTACGTCTCCGGCTCGAAGCCGACCACGGGCACGGCGCCGCTCGGCCAGCACCTGGACTTCGCGAAGTTCCTCCGCAACACGGGCGTGCTGTCCAACAACGTGACGGACGGCACCACGTGGCAGGCGGACGCGCTGATTACGTACAACAAGGAATGGAAGAAGCAGGTGGGCGGCTCGTGGCTTCGCGTGGTGCAGGACCCGGCCACCGGCGAGTGGGCCGTGGACCGCACCGCGGCCAACAGGCGCTATGACGCCACCAGCGCCACGCTGGCGAAGGTGACGGGAATCACCCTGTCCGGCACCGAGCGCGACGACAGCGGCGCCGCGCTGCCCGAGGGCGTGGTGCCCGGGACGCACTCCAACTGCTCCGGCGGGCAGACGCCGTGGGGCACCATCTTCGTGGGTGAGGAGAACGTCCAGGGCGCCTACGGCGACCCGGAGGGGGGGCTGTGGACGAGCAAGAACGACTGGATTGAGAACGCCGCGGGCTTCGCACCCGGCGCTCCGGTGGCGCCGAACTTCTCCGCGCCGACGTCCGGTGACTTCGTCAGCTCCGACGTCAACTCCAGCCACCTCAAGGACGGGTACGGCTACCTGGCGGAGCTGGACCCGGGCCAGCCCGCGGACCTCTGGTACGACAAGGACGCGACGAAGCCGGGCGCGGGCCACCGCAAGCTGGGCCTCATGGGCCGCGCGCGCTGGGAGAACGCCGCCTTCGTGGTGGACGCCAATTGGAAGCTGCTGAGTGGCCAGCCCATCGTCATCTACGGCGGTGATGACCGCCGGGGCGGCCGCATCTTCAAGTTCGTCTCCCGCGGCCACTACACCGAGGGCATGACGAAGAAGCAGGTTCGCGACCTGCTTGACGACGGCACGCTGTACGCCGCGCACTTCGCGGGCCTGGACAACGGCACGGGTGACACGCTGGTGGGCGGCGCGATTCCCACCGAGCAGGCGCCGGGCCAGGGCCGCTGGGTGGAGCTGAGCGTAGACAGCCAGGACCTGGCGCCCAACGGCGAGGCCTTCGGCCAGCCCACGCTGACGGTGGGCGCCGCGCTGCGCGACGCCAGCTACAACGCCCTGGGCGGCTTCACCACCAACGACCAGGTGCGCAAGGTGCTCTTCACCGCCGCCAACAAGGTGGGCGTGATGGAGCTCAACCGCCCCGAGGACCTGGAGTGGAACCCAAAGGACCCGAGCGGCGCGCCGCTGCTCTACGTGGCCTTCACCGAGCACGGCGACCCCACGTCGCTGGACCAGCAGGGCCGCGTCGCCACGGCTGAGCGCAATGGGCAGGGTGTCTGGGTGAAGAAGGCCCGCGCCGCCACGGACAACCGCGCCGGGGACCGTGTGGGCTCCATCTTCGGCATCCGTGAGTCGAGCACCTCGGCGCCCGGTGGCTCGAAGACGTTCACCTACTTCCGCGTGTGGAAGGGCGAGACGGCTTCGTTGAGCGCGGCGCCGGAGTACTCGGCGGCCAAGCCGGACAACATCGTCATCGACCGTGACGGCGGCGTGTGGTTCGGCACCGACGGCAACTTCGGCGTCAACAAGGTGGCCGACAGCGTCTACTACCTGGACCAGAGCCCGGCCCACCGTGGCAGTGACTACTTCCGCAAGGCGTTCCGCGTGCTCTCCGTCCCGAGCGACGCGGAGGCCACCGGCCCCGCCTTCAGCGCGGACATGAAGACCCTCTTCGTCAGTGTCCAGCACCCGGGCGAGGACAACTTCAGCGTCTGGCCGTAGTCGCGCGTTCCTCGCAGGCTCGGAGGTCGAATCGGATGTCCGCGGTGTCGAAGGGATTCGTGCGAGGAGCCTTCATCGGGCTCCTCGCGCTGGGATGCGTGCTCTCCGCCGTCGGCGTGTGGAGGGCCCGTCAGCGTCCGGCGGATGAGCCTCCCTTCGACCCGCTCGCGCAGGCACTGGCGAGCGGCAGCCGCGTGGTCAACCGCGAGGCCCCCATTCCGTCCATGTGCTACACGAAGACGGAAGGCGTCTCCAACCCGTGCTGGACGTGTCACACGGGGGGCGTCGGCGACAACGTCATGGAGGACGAGGCCCTGCAGGCCGAGTACGCCTTCAGCGACGTGGGGCAGACGAACCAGTGGTCCAACCTCTTCGCGGACCGCTCCGCTGCCCAGGCGCGCATCTCCGACGACGAGGTCCTGGAGTACATCCGTCAGGACAACTACACGCCGCTGCGAGCCGCGTTGCTGGGGCGCCCTGGTGGGTTCAAGGGCTGGGTGCCGGACCTGGACCTGGCTCGCGGTTTCGATGACGACGGCTTCGCCCGCGACGGCAGCGGCTGGCGGGCGGTGCGCTACAAGCCGTTCCTGGGCACCTTCTGGCCCACCAATGGCAGCACCGATGACGTCTTCATCCGCCTGCCGGCCGCCTTCCAGCAGGACGCGGAGGGCCGGCCGTCGCGGGAGGTGTACCGGCTCAACCTCGCCATCCTCGAGGCGGCGATGACGGTGGACCCGGCGCTGCGCGACGTGACGCAGGCCGTGCGCCGCGTGGAGCCGGTGGACGAGCGCGTGGGCGGCGTGGACCTGGACGGGGATGGGGTGCTGGAGCCCGTGGTGGAAGAGGTGCGCGGGCTGCCGGCGCGCTACGTGGGCGGCGCGGCGAAGGTGGCCGTGCGCCAGCACTACTACCCGCGTGGCACGGAGTTCCTGCACACCGTGCGCTACGTGGACCCGGACGCACCCTCGTTGCTGTCCACGCGCATGAAGGAGGTCCGCTACTCGCGCAAGGACGAGGAGCACGAGGGCCTGCGCGTGCGGACCTTCTACGCCGAGGAGCAGGAGAAGAAGCTCCAGGGGCGCCTGCCCGTCTTTCCCGGCACGCCGGAGCTGGGGCTGGTGAACGAGTTCGGCTGGCGCCTGCAGGGGTTCATCGAGGACGCGCGTGGGAGGCTGCGCGTGCAGACGATGGAGGAGCACGCCTTCTGCATGGGGTGTCACACCAACCTGGGCGTGACGGTGGACCAGACCTTCGGCTTCCCGCGCAAGGTGCCGGGCAGGGAAGGGTGGCGGCATCAAGATTTGCGCGGCATTCCCGACGTGCCTCAGGCAGGCCATGCGAAGCCGGAAGTGCTGACGTACTTCGAGCGCGTGAAGGGCGGGGACGAGTTCCGCGCGAATGACGAATTGCTCTCGCGCTTCTTCCCGCACGGGGTGCTGGACGCCACCGCCGTGCGCCGCGCCGCGAAGGGGGGAGACAGGGACCTCGCCTGGCTGCTGACACCGTCACGCGAGCGGGCGCTGGCGCTGGACCGGTCGTATCTCGCGTTGGTGCGCGAGCAGGGCTTCACGAAGGGGCGGGACACGCTGCTCGCGCCGCCGAGGAACGTGCTGGCGAGCGTGGAGAACGGCTCCACGGGCCTGGAGGACGCGGGCCTCATCTTCGAGGACGGCCGGCTGCACCTGACGTGGGAGTGAGGCCCGCGGCCTTCCTCCCTACGCGGTTGTCTATCGCGAGGACTTCAGCGCATCGCGGAGCCACCCGGCCAGCTCCCGCACCGCCGGCGCCCGCAGCAGGCTGTAATGGTCGCCGGGCAGAAGGTGCCGCTCCAGGGCGTCACCCACCAGGTCCGTCCAGCCACCGTCCTTAGGCAACCCCTCCGCGCTGTCCGTTGCCTTGAAGAGCACCGTCCGGTCTTCGCTGGTTGGAGCCGTGTAGTGCCGCGAGGCGTGCAGGTTGCTCTCGAATACCCGGAACAGCGCCCTCACGTGCTCGGAGCTCCTTCCAGGAGGCAGGAGCCCCGCGCCCGCCGCCAGCTCCAGCAGCCGCTCCAGCAGCGCCTCCGGCTCCAGGCCCGCCAGCGGCGTCAGGTCCACGCTCAGCTCAGCCAGGGAGGTACCGAGCAGGTCTCTCGCGAACATCGCCGCCAACCGCACCCGGTCCGGCGCTGGCTCCTTCGCCACCGTTGCCGTCGGGACGTAGGAGTCGATGAGAACCAGCAGGGCCACCTGCTCGCCGCGCTCGCGCAGCTGTCGCGCCATCTCGTAGGCGATGACGCCACCCATGGACCAGCCACCCAGGTGATAGGGCCCGGACGGCTGCACCGCGCGGATGGCCTTCACATACTCGGAGGCCATCTCTTCGATGGAGCCCAACGGCTGGCTGCCGCCATCCACACCTCGCGCCTGCAGGCCGTAGAAGGGCTGTTGCCGCCCCAGCAGCCGAGCCAGCTCGGCGTAGCACAGCACGTTGCCTCCCACCGGGTGCACGCAGAAGAAGGGCCTGGCGTCACCGGTGGCTGGCACTCCGAAGGGCACCAGGGGCGAGAAGGCCCCCGGGTCCTCCCGGCGCAGCAGCGCGGCGAGCTGCTCCACCGTGGGCGCCTGGAAGAGCGCGGCCAGCGGCAGGTGGCGGCCCGTCGCCTCCCGCACCGTGGCCATCAGCCGCACGGCCAGCAGCGAGTGGCCTCCCAGCTCGAAGAAGTTGTCGCGCACGCCCACCGGCTGCACGCCCAGCACCGACTCCCACAGCCGCACCAGCTGCAGCTCCAGTGCATCTCGGGGCGCCAGCAGGGCCGCGCTCGGCGCTTCGGCCCGCTGTGGCGTGGGCAGTGCCTTGCGGTCCACCTTGCCGTTGGCATTCAGCGGCAGGGCCGGCAGCACCACCAGGGCCGAGGGCACCATGTACTCCGGCAGCCGCTCCTTGAGGGCCGCGCGCAGGGCGGAGGGGTCCAGCTCGGACGTGCCGGAGGCCACGATGTACGCCACCAGTCGCTTGTCGCCCGGCACGTCCTCGCGTGCCATCACCACCGCGTCCTTCACCGGCGCGTGCGCGCGTAGGGCGGCTTCGATTTCGCCTGGCTCGATGCGGTAGCCGCGCACCTTCACCTGGAAGTCCAGCCGGCCCAGGTACTCGAGCGTGCCGTCCTGCCTCCAGCGCGCCTTGTCTCCGGTGCCGTACAGCCGTGCGCCGGGCTCGGTGCTGAAGGGGTTGGGCACGAAGCGCTCGGCGGTGAGGTCCGGCTGGCCCAGGTAGCCCCGCGCGAGGCCTTCCCCCGCGAGGTACAGCTCTCCCGGCACGCCTGGCGGCGCCAGTTGCATCCGCTCGTCCAGCACGTACGCCTGGAGGTTGGGCAGCGGCCGGCCGATGACGGGCACCGGCACCGCGGACTGCTGCACGCACCAGCTGGTTGCGTACACCGTGCACTCGGTGGGGCCGTAGGCGTTGAAGGTCTTCGTGCGGGCCGTGCGCGACAGCGGCTGCCACAGTCCCTCGCCCATGGCCTCGCCCGCGCATACCACCATGCGCGGCACATGCGGCTTCTCCAGCAGGCCCGCCTGCAGCAGCAGCGTCAGCTGGGCGGGCGTGCAGTCCAGCACGTCCACCTGCTGCTGCCCCAGCCACGCCAGCATCGCCTCCGGGTCCTTGCGGGTGTCCTCGGGCACCAGGCACAGGCAGTGGCCGTCCACCACGTGGAGGAGCTGCTCCATGGAGACGTCGAAGAAGAGCGGTGCGTTGACGCTGAAGCGCAGCGTCCCCGTCTGGCCTGCATGGAGGGCCTGGGCGGTGGCCGCTCGCAGGTGCAGCCACGCGCGGTGCTGCACCATGACGCCCTTGGGCCTGCCGGTGGAGCCCGAGGTGTAGATGACGTAGGCGAGGTTGTCCGCGGTGGCCGACGCGGGGACGTTGTCCCGGGGCAGGGCCGCCAGCGTTGCCGCCTGCGTGTCGAGGCACACCCGGTGCTTCACCTGGGGCTGCCATGCGTCGGCCAGGGACTGCACGGTGAGCAGCACGGAGGCTCCGCAGTCCTCGAGGACGAAGGACCTGCGTTGCGCGGGCGCCGCCGGGTCGATGGGCACGAAGGCGCCACCGGCCTTGAGCACCGCGAGCAGGGCGATGATGGCGTCCGGCGTGCGCTCCAGGCACAGGCCCACCCGCACGTCGGGGCCGACCCCCAGTGAGCGCAGGTGACAGGCGAGCTGATTCGCACGGGCGTTGAGCTCGTGGAAGGACAGCGCCAGGTCTCCAAGCTGCACGGCCGGGGCCCGCGGCGTGCGAACCGCCTGCTGCTCGAAGAGGGTGTGGAGGCAGGCCTCGCGCGGGAAGCTGGCCGTGGCGCTGTTCCACTCCACCCGCAGCCGTTGGTGCTCCTCGGCCGTCAACAGGTCAAGGGCGGACAGCGCCATGTCCGGTGAGGCCAGGCTCCCCTCCAGCAGGCGCTGGAGGTGCGCCATGAGGCGCTCGGCGGTGGAGCGCTCGAACAGCTCGGTGCTGAAGACGAGCCCGCCGCGGTAGCCGTCCGGCGTCCGCGTCAGGCTCAGGCTCAGCTCGAACTTGGCGGACTCGGCATCGACCTCCACGCCGCTCAGCGTGAGGCCGGGCAGGGCCAGCTCCGTGCGCGGCGTGTTCTGCAGGACGAACATCGCCTGGAACAGCGGCGTGCGGCTCAGGTCTCGCGCTGGCTGCAGCGCTTCCACCAGCTTCTCGAACGGCACGTCCTGGTGCTCGTAGGCGCCGAGCGTGGTGTCACGCACCTGGGCCAGCAGCTGGCGGAAGGTGAGCTCCGGGGTGAAGCGGGCGCGCAGCACCAGCGTGTTGACGAAGACGCCGATGAGGCCCTCGGTCTCCGCGTGACGGCGGCCGGCGATGGGCGAGCCCACCAGCACGTCCTCCTGGCCCGAGTAGCGCTGCAGGAGGGCCTGGAAGGCGGCCAGCAGCACCATGAAGGGCGTGACGCCCTCGCGCTTCGCCAGGGCCTCCAGCGCTTCGCTGAGGCCGGGCGGCAGCGCCACCGGCACGGAGGCACCCAGGTTCGAAAGGACCGCGGGCCTCGGCTTGTCGGTGGGCAGCTCCAGCGCGTGAGGAGCGCCAGCGAGCCGCTCCTTCCACCAGCCCAGCTGCGCCTGGAGCGTCTCGCCTTGCAGCCACGAGCGCTGCCAGACCGCGTAGTCGGCGTACTGCACGGGCAGCGGGGGCAGCGGCGAGGGCTGGCCGTCGAGGAAGGCCGCGTACAGGGCCGTCAGCTCACGCACCAGCACGCCCATGGACCAGCCGTCGGAGATGCCGTGGTGCATGCACAGCAGCAGCACGTGCCTGACAGGCGCCAGTCTCAGCACCGTGGCGCGCAGCAGCGGGCCCGCTGCCAGGTCGAAGGGGCGCAGGGCGTCTTCGGTGGCCAGGCGCCGGGCCTGGGATTCTTGCTGCTCGGAGGGCAGCGCGCTCAGGTCCACCACCTGCATGGGCCGCGGCGCGGTGGGGTGGAAGACCTGCCGGGGCTCGCCGCCTTCGGACTGGAAGGTGGTGCGCAGCGCCTCATGGCGGAGCACCAGCGCCTCGAACGCGCGCTGGAGCGCTGACAGCTCGAGGGTGCCCTCCAGGCGCAGGGCGGTGGGGATGTTGTAGGCGGAGGAGCCCGGCTGGAGCTGGTCGATGAGCCACAGGCGCTGCTGGGCGAAGGAGAGCGGGAGCGGGCCGGTGCGAGGCACGGGCACCAGCGGCGGGAGCTGCACGCGCTGGGCGGAGTCGATGCGAGGCGCGAGCGCGGCGATGGTGGGCGCCTCGAAGAGGGCGCGCACGGGCAGCTCCACCGAGAAGGCCTTGCGCACGCGGGAGACCACCTGCGTGGCCAGCAGCGAGTGGCCACCCAGCGCGAAGAAGTCCTCCTCGACGCTGACCTTCTGAAGCCGCAGCGCCTCGGCCCAGATGGAGGCCAGCGCAGCCTCGGTGGGAGTGCGCGGGGCCACGAAGGCGGCGGCGGACTCCGCGGAGGTGTCCGGGGCGGGCAGGGCCTTCCGGTCCACCTTGCCGTGGGTGTTGAGGGGCAGGGCCTCCAGGGTGACGAAGGCGGAGGGCACCATGTACTCGGGCAGCTTGCCCAGCAGGGTGGTGCGCAGGGCCGCCGTGTCCACGGGTTGCGCCGCGGCCGTGACGAGCCAGGCCACCAGTCGCTTGTGGCCGGGCACGTCCTCGCGCGCCAGCACGACGGCGCGGCGGATTCCGGCCACCTCCTCCAGCGCGGACTCGATTTCACCTGGCTCAATCCGGAAGCCGCGCAGCTTCACCTGGAAGTCGATGCGGCCCAGGTACTCCAGCTCGCCATGGGCCAGCCAGCGCACCTTGTCGCCGGTGCGGTACAGGCGCTCTCCCGGGGTGGAGCTGAAGGGGTGGGGGATGAACTTCTCCGCCGTGAGCTCGGGACGACGGAGGTAGCCGCGAGCCACGCCGGCGCCGCCGATGAGCAGCTCACCGGGGACACCGGTGGGCACCGGCTGCAAGCGCTCGTCCACCACGTACACCTGCACGTTGGCCAGCGGGCCACCCAGGGTGGGCTGGCCCGGAGCGCCGTGCACCGCACGCGCCGTGGTGTCCACGGTGCACTCGGTGGGGCCATACACGTTGAAGCAGCGGATGAACGGGTGGGCCGACAGCTTCGCCCACATCGCTTCGTCCACCGCCTCGCCACCCACCAGCACGCGCAGGAGGCGGCCTTCGCCCAGGCCCTCTTCCAGCAGCAGGCGCAGGTGCGAGGGCGAGCAGTCCAGCACATCCACACCATGCCGCCGCACCCACGCCTCGAGCAGCGCCACGTCCTCGCGCGCCGCTTGGGGCACCACGCACAGCGCATGGCCATCCGCCACCTGGATGAGCTGCTTCACTGAGGCGTCGAAGGACAGGGGCGCATTGAGGCTGACGCGCAGCGCGCCTTCCGCGCCCGCGTACACGGCGGAAGCCAGTGCGGCACGCAGGTTCATCACCGAGGCGTGCTGCACCATGACGCCCTTGGGCCGGCCGGTGCTGCCGGAGGTGTAGATGACGTAGGCCAGGTGTTGCGGCTCGGAGACGTGGGGCGGGTTGGCCTCGGACCCGCGCGCGAGCTCGGCACCCATGCGCGAGTCGTCGAGGAACACGGCTTCCACGCCGGCGCCGTCGACCTGGGCCGACAGGTGGCGCTGGGCGAGCACGAGGCTGGCGCCACAGTCCTGGAGCATGAAGCCCAGGCGCTCGCGGGGCCAGACCGGGTCCATGGGGACGTAGGCGCCGCCCGCCTTCAGGATGGCGAGCACGGCCACCACCATGTCGACGCCGCGCTCCAGGCACAGGGCGACTCGCACCTCCGGGCCGACGCCGCGCGAGCGCAGCCAGTGAGCGAGCAGGTTGGCGCGGCGGTTGAGCAGGCCGAAGGAGAGCGAGGCCGTGTCATCAAGGACCGCGAGCGCGTCCGGCGTGAGGGCCGCCTGGGCCTCGAAGCGCTCATGCATGGCGCCGTCCCAGGGCCGCTCACGGCGCGTGTCGTTCCACTGCACCAGCAACTGCTCGCGCTCGGAGGCGGGCAGCAGGGGCAAGTCCCCCACGCGGGTGCCGGGCGCGGAGACGGCGGCCTCCAGCAGCGTGCGCAGGTGCTCGACCAGCCGGACGATGGTGGGCTGCTCGAACAGGTCCGTGCGGTAGGCGAGCGTACCGGCCAGCCCCTGCGGCGTCTGGGCCAGGGAGAGATTGAGGTCGAACTTCACCGTCTGGAGGTCCGCCACCACCGGGCGCAGCTCCAGCGGCGCGGTGCTGCCCGGTCCTCCCTCCACTCGCACGGCCTCGTCCGGCGTGTTCTGCAGGGAGAACATCACCTGGAACAGCGGCGAGTGGCTCAGGGTGCGCCGGGGCTGCAGCTCCTCCACCAGCTTCTCGAAGGGGACGTCCTGGTGCTCGTAGGCGGCCAGGGTGGTGGCGCGCACCTGGGCCAGCAGCTCCCGGAAGGTGGCCTGGGGTGCCACGCGCGCGCGCAGCACCAGCGTGTTGACGAAGAAGCCGATGAGGCCTTCCGTCTCGCCACGCGTGCGGCCGGCGATGGGCGAGCCGATGGCGAAGTCGTCCTGTCCCGAGTAGCGCGCCAGCAGCACCTGCCAGACGGCGAGCAGGGCCATGAAGGGCGTGAGTCCCTCGCGCTGGCACAGGTCCAGGAGCGCCTGCGTCAATGCTCCGGACAGCATCACCGGCTGGTAGGCCCCGCGGGACGACTGGACGGCCGGACGCGGTTTGTCGGTGGGCAGCTCCAGCACGGGCGCGGTGTCGGAGAGGTTCTGGCGCCAGTAGCCGAGCTGCTGCTCCAGCACCGCGCCCTTCAGCCAGCCGCGCTGCCACACCGCGAAGTCCGCGTACTGGATGGGCAGGGACGGCAGCCGGGGCTCGCTCCCGGAGGTGAAGGCGCCATACAGCGCGGCCACTTCGCGCACCAGCACGCCCATGGACCAGCCGTCCGAGGCGATGTGGTGCATCGTCAGCACCAGCACGTGCTCCCGCGCGTCCAGCCGGAACAGCACGGCACGCAGCAGCGGCCCGTTCGTCAGGTCGAACGGGCGCTGGGCCTCCTCGGAAGCCAGACGCCGGGCCTCGGCCTCACGCTCCCCGGGGGGCACGGAGCCCAGGTCCACCACCCGCAGCGGGACGTCCAGCGCCGGGAGGATGTGCTGCACGGGCTCGCCGTCGTGAGCGGCGAAGACGGTGCGCAGCGACTCGTGGCGCTCCGTGAGCGCGGTGAAGGCCTTCTCCAGCGCTTTCACGTCCAGCTCCCCGCGGATGCCCAGGACGGTGGGAAGGTTGTAGACGGGGCTGCCCGGCTCGAGCTGGTCGATGAGCCACAGCCGCTGCTGGGCGAACGACAGGGGCAGCGGGCCCGTGCGGGGCACGGGGACGATGGCGGACGCCCGAGGCCCCTCCGCGCGCAGTGCGGCGTCGACGCTGCGGGCCAGTCCCGCCAGGGTGGGCTCCTGGAAGAGGGTGCGCAGGGGCAGCTCCACCCCGAAGGTGGAGCGGATGCGGGAGGCCAGCTGGGTGACCAGCAGCGAGTGGCCGCCCAGGGCGAAGAAGCTGTCCTCCACGCCCACGCGCTCCACGCGCAGCAGCTGGGCGAAGAGGCCGGCCAATCGCTCCTCGGTGGGCGTCCGGGGCGCCGGGTCGTGGGCTGGCCTCCCGGCGCCAGCGTCCGGCGCGGGCAGCGCCTTGCGGTCCAGCTTGCCGCTGGGCGTGAGGGGCAGGGCCTCCAGCTCGACGAAGGCGGCGGGCACCATGAACCCGGGCAGCCGCTCGGCGAGCGCGGCCCGCAGGGCCTGGGTGTCGAGCCCGCCCGGCGTGGCCGCGACGGCATAGGCCACCAGCCGTTGGTTGCCGGGCACGTCCTCGCGCACCAGCACGGCCACCTCGCGCACGCCGGGCTGCTGCTGGAGGGCGGACTCGATTTCGCCTGGCTCGATGCGCAGGCCGCGCAGCTTCACCTGGAAGTCGGTGCGGCCCAGGTACTCCAGCACGGCGCCTTCCAGCCACCGCACCTTGTCTCCCGTGCGGTAGAGGCGCGTGCCCGGCGTGGCGCTGAAGGGGTTGGGGATGAAGCGCTCCGCGGTGAGGTGCGGCCGGCCCAGGTAGCCCCAGGCCAGGCCCTCACCGCCCACGTACAGCTCGCCCGGCACGCCCGTGGGCACCGGCCGCAGGTGCGTGTCCAGCACGTACGCCTGCGTGTTGGCCATGGGCCGGCCGATGGGCGCCGTTGACCCGGAGACCGCGCCCTCCACCCGCCACGAGGTGGCGTCGATGGTGGTCTCGGTGGGGCCGTAGCAGTTGACCAGCCGCACGTGGGGCAGCACCTGACGCACTCGCGGAGGCAGGTCCGCAGGCAGCGCCTCTCCACCGACGGTGAGCCAGCGCAGGCGCGTCGCCCTGCCCAGGGCGGGCTCGTCCAGAAGCACACGCAGCAGCGAGGGCACCACGTTGAGGGCGGTGATGCCGTCGCGCACCAGGCACTCCACCAGCGCGGGCGGATGGCGCTGGGCGTCGGCCGGAGCCAGCACCAGGGTGGCGCCGGAAAGCAGCGTGCCGAAGAGCTCCGCGACGGAGGCATCGAAGCTGAGGGAGGTGAGCTGGAGCACCCGCTCGCCAGGGCCCAGCGCGAAGGTGGCGCCCAGCCACGTGGCGTGGTTGGCCAGCGAGCGGTGGGAGATGACGGTGCCCTTGGGCTGGCCGGTGCTGCCGGAGGTGTAGATGACGTAGGCGGCGCTCTCCGGAGGGACGGGGACGCTCAGCGCGCTCCCGCTGGAGGGGGCCTCCCACCCGGAGTCGAGGTAGAGCTCCGTGGGCCCTTCCGGCAGCAGCCCGCGCAGGTGCCGCTGGGTGAGCAGCACGGGAGCGGCGGCATCCTGGAGCATGAAGGCCAGGCGCTCGCGCGGCCAGGCCGGGTCCAGCGGCACGTAGGCCGCGCCGGCCTTGAGCGCGCCAAGCAGGGCCACCGGCAGCTCCAGCGAGCGCTCCATGCATACCGCGACCCGCGAGCCGGGGCACACGCCCAGCGAGGCCAGGTGCGCGGCCAGCAGGCTGGAGCGCGAGTCCAGCTCCGCGAAGGTGAGGGAGGCCGGGCCGAAGACGGCGGCAGGCACCTCCGGAGTCCGCGTGGCCTGGGCGGAGAAGAGGTGGTGGATGCAGGTGTCCGACGGGAAGTCCGCGGCGGTGGCGTTCCACTCCACCAGCACCCGGTGCTGCTCGGCTTCACCCATCAGCGGCAGCGCGGCGAGCGGCTGCTCCGGCCGGGACACCGCCGCCTGGAGCAGGACGCCCAGGTGCCGCACCATCCGGTCGATGGTGGTCGCCTCGAACAGGTCCGAGTTGAAGGTGAGGCTTCCCACGAAGCCCTCGGGGCTCTCCACCAGGGTGAGGTCCAGGTCGAACTTGAGCGGCAGGCTGGCGGCCTCGAACGGCCGCAGCCGCAGGCCCGGAAGCTCCAGCGGTCCCTCGGGCAGGTTCTGGAGGGAGAACATGACCTGGAAGAGCGGGGAGTAGCTCAGGCTGCGCTCGGGCTTGAGCTCCTCCACCAGCTTCTCGAAGGGGATGTCCTGGTGCTCGTAGGCCGCCAGCGTCGTTTCCTTCACGTCCCGGAGCAGCGTGGCGAAGGAGGCACGCGGATCGATTCGCGAGCGCAGGGCCAGGGTGTTGACGAAGAAGCCGATGAGGCCCTCCGTCTCCGCGCGGTTGCGGCCGGCGAGGGGAGAGCCGATGACGACGTCGTCCTGGCCGGAGTAGCGGGAGAGCAGGGCCTGGAAGGCGGCCAGCAGCGTCATGAAGGGCGTGGCGCCATGCTGCCGTGAGAGGGCCTTGAGCGACTCGGAGAGCTCCGCGGGGAGGGCGACGGGCCGCGAGCCCGCGTTGCGCGACTGGACGGAGGGGCGGGGCCTGTCGGTGGGCAGCTCCAGCAGGGCCGGGGCGCCGCCGAGCTGGCGCTTCCAGTAGTCCAGCCGCAGCGTGAGCGCCTCACCCCGCAGCCAGCCTCGCTGCCAGGCCGCGTAGTCGGCGTACTGCACGGGCAGCGGAGGCAGGTGCGCCTGCGTGCCCATGACGCGTGCCGAGTACAGCGCTCCCAGCTCGCGCACCAGCACGCTCAGGGACCAGCCGTCGGAGACGATGTGGTGCATCGCCGCCAGCAGCACGTGCTCCTGCTCCCCGAGCCGGAACAGCATGACGCGGAAGAGCGGGCCCGTGGACAGGTCGAAGGGGCGCACCCCTTCCTCCTGGACCCGCCGCAGGGCCTCGTCCTGGCGCTCGGCGGCGGGCAGCGTCTCCAGGTCCACCACGGGCAGCGGGAGGCTCGGGGGCGGATGGATGCGCTGGACGGGCTGGCCCTCGCGCGAGGCGAAGGTGGTGCGCAGGGCCTGGTGGCGCGTCACCACCTGGCCAACGGCGTACTCCAGTGCGGCCACGTCCAGCGCACCCTCCATGCGCAGCGCGACGGGCATGTTGTACAGGGGGCTGCCGGGCTCGAACTGGTCGATGAACCACAGCCGCTGCTGGGCGAACGACAGCGGGTACTCGTCCTGGTGGGGCGCGGGAACGAGCTCCGGGACGCGCAGCGGTCCGTGGGCTTGGAGCGCGGCCTCCACCCGCTCGGCCAGGGCGGCGAGGGTGGGGGCCTCGAAGAGGGCGCGCAGGGGCAGCTCCACGCCGAAGGTGGCACCCAGGCGGGAGAGCAGCTGCGTGGCCAGCAGGGAGTGACCTCCCTGGTCGAAGAAGTCGTCGAGCCGGCCCACGGTGGGCACGTGCAGGACTTCGCGCCACAGCTCCGCCAGCTGCGCCTCCACGGGAGTCGCTGGAGGCGCATGGCCCTGCCCGGACTGGAGCCGTGAGACCTCCGGCGCGGGCAGGGCCTGGCGGTCCACCTTGCCGTTGGGCGTCAGGGGCAGGCCGGGGAGCACGGCGATGGCCGCGGGCACCATGTGCTCGGGCAGCCGCTGCTTGAGGGCCTGGCGCAGCGCGGCCACGTCCAGCGTGTCGCCCTCTTCGGCGACCACATAGGCCACCAGCCGCTTGTCCCCGGGCGCATCCTCGCGCACGGTGGCCACGGCCTCGCGCACCGACGGGTGCTGGAGGAGCGCGGACTCGACCTCGCCCAGCTCAATCCGGAAGCCGCGCAGCTTCACCTGCGCGTCCAGGCGGCCGAGGTACTCCAGCGTGCCGTCCGCCAGCCACCGCACCCGGTCCCCGGTGCGGTACAGGCGGGCGCCGGGCTCGGGGCTGAACGGGTCGGGAGCGAACTTCTCCGCCGTCAGCGCCGGCTGGCCCAGGTAGCCCCGGGCCACGCCCACGCCGCCCACGCACAGCTCGCCAGGGATGCCGGGAGGCACCGGCCGCAGCGCCACGTCCAGCACGTACGCCCGCACGTTGGCCCACGGCCGGCCGATGGTGAGCCGCTCCCCGGGCCGCAGCGGCTCGGAGATGGTGGCGCACACGGTGACCTCCGTGGGGCCGTAGGCGTTGAGCATCCGCACCCGGGGGCCCCAGCGCTGCACCAGCTCCGGCGTGCAGGCCTCACCCGCGGAGACGAGCGTCTCCAGGGCGGGGGAGTCCTCGGGCACCAGCTGCGCCAGCACCGAGGGCGTGAGGGTGACGGCGGTGATGGCCTCCTCCCGCAGCAGCCCGTGCAGGGGGGCGCCGGGCATCAGCCGCTCGCGCGGCGCGAGCACCAGCGTGGCTCCGGCCAGCAGCGCGCCGAAGAGCTCGAACACCGAGGCATCGAAGCCGAAGGCGGCGTACTGGAGGACACGGCTGGCGGAGTGGAAGCCCTGCTCGCGCGCGGCGTTGAGCGCCGTGTTGCACAGGCCCCGGTGCTGCAACAGCGTGCCCTTGGGCCGGCCCGTGCTCCCCGAGGTGTAGATGACGTAGGCCAGGTTGTCGGCGTGGGTGAGGCGCTCGGGCGTGGTGCCTGGCTGCGCCTCGATGAGAGGCGCGTCCGCGTCCAGCAGCACGAGCTGCCCGCCGCCGGAGGGCAGCTCGTCCGCGAGGGCCTCGGTGGTGACGAGCACTGGCGCGGCACAGTCGCGCAGCATGTACGTCAGCCGCTCCACCGGGTAGCTCGGGTCCAGGGGGACATAGGCCCCGCCGGCCTTGAGGATGCCGACGATGGCCACCGCCGTTTCCAGCGAGCGCTCCACGCAGAGCGCCACGGGCACCTCGGGCCGTACGCCCAGCGCGCGCAGGTGGTGCGCGAGCCGGTTGGCGCGGGTGTCGAGCTGCGCGTAGGTGAGCGCCGTGCCCTCGAAGCACACGGCGGTGGCGTGCGGGGTGCGAGCCACCTGGGCCTCGAAGAGCTGGTGCGCGCATGCCTCATGCGGGAAGTCGCGCGAGGTGGCGTTCCAGTCGACCAGGACCTGGTGTTGCTCGGCCTCGCTCATGAGGCGCAGCGCGGACAGCGGGGCCTCGGGCGAGGCCGCGGCGGCCTGGAGCACCGTGCCCAGGTGCCGCACCAGCCGGTCGATGGTGGCCGCCTCGAACAGGTCCGTGCGGTACTCGCAGCCGCACTCCAGGCCCCGGGCCGTCTCCGAGACGCTCAGGGTGAGGTCCAGGCGGGAGGTGCCCGCGTCCACGGACTCACCGCGCAGGGTGAGGCCGGGCACCGTCAGCTCGGTGGCGGGCTGGTTCTGCAGCACCAGCTTCACCTGGAACAGCGGGGCGGCTGCCTGGCCGCGCCTGGGGTTGAGCGCCTTGACCAGCTCCTCGAAGGGGAGGTCCTGGTGCGCGTACGCGTCGAGCGTGGCCTCCCGGACGCGGCCCAGCAGCTCGCGGAAGGACGGGTTGCCGCCCACCCGCGCGCGCAGGGCGAGCTGGTTGATGAAGAAGCCGATGAGGCCCTCGGTCTCCGCCCGGTTGCGGTTGGCGATGTCGGTGCCGACGACGAAGTCGTCCTGACCCGAGTAGCGCGACAGCACCACCTGGAAGCCCGCGAGCAGGGCCATGAAGAGGGTGGTGCCCTCGTGGCGGCACAGCGCATGGAGCGCCCCGGCCAGCTCGCGCGGCAGCACGCGCCGGTGGATGGCGCCCCGCAGGCTCGCCACCGCGGGCCGTGGGAAGTCGGTGGGCAGCTCCAGCATGGGGGCCGCGCCGGTGAGGTGCTCGCGCCACCAGCACAGCTGCGCCTCCATCGCCTCGTCGCGCAGCCAGCCGCGCTGCCACACCGCGTAGTCCGCGTACTGCACGGGAAGCTCGGGCAGCGGGGACGGTGTGCCCTCCTGGAAGGCCGCGTAGAGCGACGCGAGCTCGCGCACCAGCACGCCCATGGACCAGCCGTCCGAGGCGATGTGGTGCAGGTTGAGCAGCAGCAGGTGCCGCGACTCGAAGACCCGCAGCAGCATGGCGCGCAGCAGCGGGCCCCGCTCGAGGTCGAAGGGACGCCGGGCCTCCTGGTGGGCCAGCCGTCGGGCCTCGGCCTCGCGTAAATCCTCGGGGAGCGCGGACACGTCCACCACCGGCAGGTGGAACGGCGCGGGAGGATGGATGACCTGGACGGGACCGCTGGCCTCCGTCTGGAAGGTGGTGCGCAGCACCTCATGGCGGCGCAGCAGCTCCGTCAGCGCGTGCTCCAGCGCGCCCACGTCCAGCGTGCCCTCCAGCCAGAGCGCGGCGGGCATGTTGTAGAAGGGGCTCCCCGGCTCCAGCCGGTCGAGGAACCACAGGCGCTGCTGCGCGAAGGACAGCGGCAGCGGACCCTCCCGGCGGGCCCGCACCAGCGCGGGCACGCGGCTGCCCGAGGTGGCGCCCTGGAGACGCTCCGCGAGGGCGGCCACGGTGGGCGCCTCGAAGAGGGTGCGCACGTGGAGCTCCACGTCGAAGGCGCCACGGATGCGCGACACCAGCTGCGTGGCCAGCAGCGAGTGGCCTCCCAGCTCGAAGAAGTTGTCTCGCCGGCCCACGGTCCGCACGCGCAGGACGTCACGCCACAGCTCCGCCAGCCGCTGCTCCATGGGATTGACCGGCAGCTCCGCGTCTCGCGAGGGCGCAGCGGGCTGCGCGGCCTCCGGTGCGGGCAGGGCCTTGCGGTCCACCTTGCCGGTGGGCGTCAGCGGCAGCGCGGGCAGCGCCACGAAGGCCCCTGGGACCATGTACTCGGGCAGGCGCTGCTGCACGTGCACCCGCAGCGCGGCGGTGTCCGGCATGGAAGTGCCGGCCGCCACCACGTAGGCCACCAGGCGCTTGTCACCGGGCACGTCCTCGCGCACCGTCACCACCACGTCCTTCACGGACGCGTGCGCACGCAGCGAGGCCTCGACTTCGGCCAGCTCGATGCGGAAGCCGCGCACCTTCACCTGGGCGTCGGCGCGGCCGAGGAACTCCAGCACGCCGTCGTTGCGCCAGCGGGCGAGGTCGCCCGTGCGGTAGAGGCGGGCGCCGGGGATGCTGGAGAAGGCGTCGGGGACGAAGCGCTCGGCGGTGAGGGCGGGCTGCTCCACGTAGCCACGGGCCACGCCATCGCCACCGATGAACAGCTCCCCGATGACCCCGGCGGGCACGGGCTGGCCGGCGGCGTCCAGCACGTACACCTGGGTATTGCCGATGGGGCGGCCGATGGGGACGGATGCGCCCACGTGGGCCACGTCCGTCATGCGGTGGCAGGAGGCGAAGAGGGTGGTCTCGGTGGGGCCGTAGCAGGCGGTGACGGGAATGCGCAGCGCCTCCAGCACCCGCTTGACGTGCGGGGCGGAGACGACGTCGCCGCCGGTGAGCAGCTGGCGCACGCCGCGAAGGGCCTCCAGGTGGTTGTCCACCACCTGGGTGAAGAGGCCCGCCGTCAGGTGCAGCGTCGTCACCCCGTGCTTCACCAGCACCGACTCCAGCTCCCGCACGTCGGAGGGCGAGTGCGGCGGGAAGACGACGAGGCGGCCGCCATGCAGCAGCGGACCCCAGAGCTCCAGGGTGGAGGCGTCGAAGGAGATGGGGGCGATGAGCAGGAACGTCTCGTCGGGCCCCAGGTGCGCGTAGTCGACACCGAAGAGGGTGCGAAGCACGGAGGCCTGGGGAGTGCCCACGCCCTTGGGCCGGCCCGTGCTGCCCGAGGTGAAGTCGATGTACGCGAGGCTCTGGGGCAGGGCCACCAGGGGCGGCGCGTGCACCGGCTCACCCGCGAGGGAGACCTCGTCCAAGACTACGGTGGCCAGGCCCTCGGTGGGGAGCTTCTCCAGCAGCGCGCGGGTGGTGAGGAGCACGCGCGGGCGCGAGTCCTCCACCATGGCCGCCAGCCGCTCACGCGGGTAGGCGGTATCCAGCGGCACGTAGGCGCCGCCAGCCTTGAGGATGGCCAGCAGCGAGACGATGAGCTCCACCGAGCGCTCCAGCGCCAGGGCCACGCGCGAGTCCGTGGACACCCCCAGGCCGCGCAGGTGGTGCGCGAGTTGGTTGGCGCGCGCGTCGAGCTGCCGGTAGGTGAGCTTCACGTCACCGAATTCCACGGCCACCCTGTCCGCGTGGAGTGCCACCACCCGGGAGAAGACCTGGGGGAGGGTGGATGCGCGCGGGTACTCGGTGGCGGTGGCGTTCCACTCCACCAGGAGCCGCTCGCGTTCCCGCGCGGGCAGCACCTCCACCCGGTGGATGGGCGTTTCCGGGCGGGCCTCCAGCAATTCCACCAGGCTCCGCACGGCCATCTGCATGGACTCGCAGAGGCGCTGCGGCAGCACCGCCCCTCCCGCCACCTGCGCGGTCAGGCCGAAGTCTTCGCCCAGGTCATCGACCCCCAGGGTCAACGGATAGTTGGTGCGCTCCTCGGTCCCCAGCACCTGGACCTGCAGCCCACCTTCGTTCGCCGGGCCAGCACCGTCCTGAATCACGTTGTGCCGGTAGTTCATGAGCGCCGTGAACAGGGGCGCCTGCGCCGGCAGTGCGCTGCACCGCTGAGCCAGCGCCAGGGAGGCGTGCTCATGCTCCAGCAGGAGGGAGAGACCGCGGTGCGCGCTCAGCAGGCTCTCGCGCACGCCTTGCGTGCCCAGCGTGATGCGGATTGGCAAGGTGTTGATGAACGGGCCCAGGGCCTGCTCGGCGCCCGCGCCTCCTTGCATGCGCCCGAAGAGCACCGTGCCGAACACCACGTCGGCGCTTCGCCCCGAGCTGCGCGCCAGCACCTGGGCCCATGCCAGGTGCATCAGGCTGGCGGCGCTGACTCCCACGAGCCGCGCCTGCCGCCGCACCCGCTGCGCCAGGCCCGGCTCCAGCATCAGGCGCGCTTCGCTGATGCCGACACCCTCGCCTTGCGTGCCGACGAGGCCAAACGGCACCGTGGGCTCCTCCACATCCCCCAGCATGGCCTTGAAGAACGCCTCGTGTTCGGCTTGCGGCACGCGCCGCGCCAGGGCCACGTAGTTGCGAAAGGGCACTGGCGGCGCCAGCCGCTCGCGCTGGCCTGCCAGGATGAGCTGTATCTGCGCCACCAGCAGCCGCAGCGACGTGGCGTCATCGACCAGGTGGTGGAACAGCACCTGCAACAGCCAGCGTCCGTTCGCCGCATCATGGGCGACCACGCAGCGCAGGAGCGGTGCCTGCTGGAGGTCGATCCGGTAGTGCCGTGGATCATGCCGCGCACGCATCAGCCCGGCGATATCGCCGTCAGCGCCCGAAAGCTCCAGCTCGTCCACGACGAGGCGCGCGCGCCGCCACACCACCTGCACCGGCTCGCGCAAGCCCTGCCACAGCACCGCGGTGCGCAGGATGTCCTGCCGGTCCACGACCTCCTGGAACGCCGCCAGAAAGCGGTCCAGCTCCTTGCGCTCCGCGAAGGCCAGCATGGCCTGCTGCAGGTAGGCGTCCCCCTGCTGTGCCATCAGGTGATGGAACAGCAGGCCTTCCTGCAGCGGAGCCAGCGGATAGATGTCCTGAACGTTGGTCACCCCGCCCGGCACGCGCGCCACGATGGCGTCGATCTCGCCTTGTGACAGGGACACCAGGGGCAGCATCCGCGGCGTGATGGCCTCGCTGTCCGGCGTGATGAGGTTCGGCGGAACGTTGTCGCCGCCGCCTTCCGCGCTCGCCCGCGCGGCCAGCTGCGCGAGCGTGGCCGAGGCGAAGATGCCGCGCACGTCCACCGCCAGTCCGTCGCGCCGCAGCGCATCGATCATGCGCACCGCCAGCAGGGAATGGCCGCCCAGCGCGAAGAAGTTGTCCTCGCGGCCGATGCGCTCCATGCCCAGCAACCGGGACCAGACGGCGGCGATCTTCTCCTCCACCTCCCCGCGCGGTGCCTCGTAGGCACGGCGCGACACGGTGCCGGTATCGGGTGCCGGCAGGGCCTTGCGGTCCACCTTGCCGTTCGGGCTCAGGGGCAGGGCCTCCAGCAGCACGTAGTGCGCCGGCACCATGTACTCCGGCAGGCGGCTCGCCAGCGCGTCACGCAGCTCCGCCGGCGCTGGACGCGCTCCCGGCTGCGCCAGCACGTAGGCGACCAGGCGCTGGTCGCCGGGGGAGTCCTCGCGCGCCAGCACCACCGCGTCACGCACGCCCGGCTGGGTGGCCAGTGCGGCTTCAATCTCGCCCAGCTCGATGCGAAAGCCCCGGAGCTTCACCTGGTGGTCGATGCGCCCCAGGTAGTCGATGCTGCCGTCGGGCAGGTAGCGCGCCAGGTCCCCGGTGCGGTACAGGCGACTGCCGGGCGCGCCGAAGGGGTTGGGGATGAAACGCTCGGCCGTGAGGTCCGGCCGGCTCAAGTAGCCGCGCGCCAGGCCGATGCCGGCGATGTAGAGCTCGCCCGCCACCCCCGGCGGCACCGGGTTCAGGTGCCGGTCCAGCACGTGCATCTGCGTGTTCGCGATGGGCCGGCCGATGGGCACGCTGGCCAGCGGAGAGCCAGGCCGGCAGGCCCAGAAGGTCACGTCCACCGAGGCCTCGGTGGGGCCGTAGAGGTTGTGCAGCTCCACCCCCGGCAGCAACCGGAAGAAGCGCTCCTGCAGCTCCCTGGGCAGGGCCTGACCGCTGCAGACCACGCGGCGCAGGCTGGCGCAATGCGCGGCGCGGGCCTGGCCCAGGAACACCTCCAGCATCGGTGGCACGAAATGCAGGGTGGTGATCGCCTCGCTCGCAATCACCTCGCAGAGATAGGCCGAGTCCTGGTGGCCGCCGGGCCGGGCCATCACCAGCCGCGCGCCATACAACAGCGGCCAGAAGAACTCCCATACCGACACGTCGAAGCTGAACGGCGTCTTCTGCAGCACACGGTCGTCGGCGCCGAGCCCGTAGGCCTCCTGCATCCACTGCAGGCGGTTGACGATGCCGGCGTGCGGGATGCCCACGCCCTTGGGCCGGCCCGTGGAGCCGGAGGTGTAGATGACGTAGGCCAGGTGCAACGGGCCGGCGCCGGACGCCAGGGGCGTGGCCGGTTCTTGCGCGATGCGTGGCCAGTCGGCATCCAGCAGGAGCCGGGGGATGGCGGTCGCGGGCAACGCGTCGCGCAGGCTCGCCTGCGTCAGGACGAGCCGCGCACCGCAATCGTCCAGCATGAAGGCCAGCCGCTCGGCCGGGTATCCGGGGTCCAGCGGCACATAGGCGCCGCCGGCCTTGAGGATGCCGAGCAGCCCCACCACCATCTCGAGGCCGCGCTCCACGCACAGCGCGACCCGGCTGTCCGGGCCGACGCCGTGCGCGCGCAGCACACGGGCCAGCTGGTTGGCGCGCCCATCGAGCTGGGCATACGTCAGGGTGCTGTTCTCGAAGACGAGCGCCACGCGCTCGGGCGTGAGCTTCACCTGCTCCTCGAACAACTGCGCCAGCGTGCCGCCTCGCGGATAGTCGCGTTCGGTGGCGTTCCAATCGAACAGGATGCGGTGGCGCTGCGCCTCGCTCAGCAGCGAGATGTCCGCCAGCGGCCGGTCCGGCTCGGCCGCCGCCGCTTCGAGCAGCGCACGGTAGTGGCTGGCGAGCTGGTCGATGGTGCCGGCCTCGAACAGGTCGCTGGCGTACTCGACCACGGCCTCGAGCCCCCCGGCGCTCTCCAGCAGGAACAGCGACAAGTCCAGCTTGGAGGCACGGGACGCGACGGCACCGCCGTCCAGCCGGCTCAATTGCAGGCCCGGCAGCCGCAAGCCCTCCTCGGGATAGTTCTGAAGCGCGAACTGCACCTGGAAGACGGGCGGGCGCGAGAGGTCGCGCGCCGGATTGAGCGCCTCCACCAGCTTCTCGAACGGCAGGTCCTGGTGCGCGTAGGCCTGGAGTGCCGTCTCCTTCGCCCGCGCCACCAGCGTGCGGAACGTGGGGGCGCCCGACACGTCGGTGCGCAGCACCAGCATGTTCACGAAGAAGCCGATCAGCCCTTCGGTGCGCCGGTCCGTGCGGCCGGCCACCGGCGTGCCAATCACGATGTCCTCCTGCCCGCTCCATCGGGCAAGCAGGTGCTGGAAGCCCGCCAGCAGCACCATGAACAGCGTCGCCCCCTCCGCGCGCGCCAGCGCCTGCAGTTGCTCGGTCAGCGCCCTGGGCAGGGTGAACGACGCGCTCGCGCCCCGGAAGCTCTGCACCGGCGGGCGCGGATGGTCCAGCGGCAGGTCCAGCGCGGCGGGAGCGCCCGCGAGCCGCTGCTTCCAGTAGGTGACCTGCTTCTCCAGCGACTCGCCCTGAAGCCAGTCTCGCTGCCACAGGGCGTAGTCGGCGTACTGCACCGGCAGCTCCGGCAGCGGCGACTCCCGGCCCTGGGAATACGCGGTGTACAGCGCGCCCAGCTCACGGACCAACACGCCCAGTGACCAGCCGTCGCTGACGATGTGGTGCATCACCACCACCGCCACATGCTTCTCCGGCGTCAGCCGCAGCAGCAGCGCTCGGAACAGGGGCCCTTGCGCCAGGTCGAAGCGCTGGCGCATGAAGGCGCCCGCCTGTTCCAATGCAGCCCGCTCGCGTTCCGCCTCATCCAGGGAGGACAGGTCCTGTCGCCGCAGCACGAAACCGCCGGGGGCGTCGATCACCTGCACGACCGTGTCCTGAGCGACCGCGAAGCGCGTGCGCAGGGCCTCGTGCCGGCGCACGATTTCCGTGAGTGCCCGCTCGAAGGCGCTGTCGTCGCAGTGGCCGTCCAGCCGCAGGCCGCTGGCGATGTGGTAGGCCGTGCCCAGGTTCTCGAGGCGGTCCAGCAGCCACAGGCGCTCCTGCGCGTACGACAGCGGCAGGTGCTCGGGCCGTGGCCGCGCGGTCACCAACGGGGCCGCCTGCGCGCCCGCCGCCTGCCGCAGGAAGTCCACCAGCTCGGCCTTCCGCGCGCGCAGCTGCGCGAGGCGTTCCTGCGTCATCGCGCCCCTGGGCGCCTGGTAGCGCAGCTCGCCACCTTCCAGCCACAGCCGCACGCCGTCCTGCCGCAGCGCGGCCAGCAGGGATTGGACCGCGCTCATGTCTGCCCCAGGGACCACGTGTGTCATTTGGTCCGGATCTCGTCGATCAGCCGGGCCGACAGGCCGTTGACCATGGTCCTGTTGATCATCGGGTGCGCTTCGTGCGTGGGGCCGAAGTCGCTGTCCGGGTGGTAGGCGACCACGGACATTTCGGAGTCCGTGGTGCGGAAGGAGTGCGGGCCTTCCGCGCGAATGACGAACACGCGGCCCGGCATGAGCGGGATGACCTCCGTGGGCGTGACGCATTCGCCATGCCCGCGAATCACCATGCCCACGCGCATCGACGGATGCGTGTGCTGCGTCTGGTCGATTCCGGGCGGGAAGTACAGCAGGTTGAAGCAGGCATCGCCCATCATTACCGGCGGAATCAGCAGCGAGTCGGTGCAGCCGTCGATGTACTTGAGCCGTCCGCGCGCCTCCACCGGACCGCCCACCTGGAAGAAGCCGTCATAGCCCAGCCGGGAGATGGCAATGCCCCGGCCGGTGCCGTGCACCACGGCCTCGCCGGGCGCGGAGAAATACATGCCGCCGCGCAGCTTGAAGGTGCCGGCGGCATGCTCCAGCGTCACCGTGCCGTCGTAGACGTAGCCGATGTGCGTGGCGCCGGACGGCAGCTGCAGCCGGTCTTCCGACCAGGCCCACAGCTGGGTGGAGAAGGTGTCGTCCTTCATGTCCGACAGCAGGCCGTGTGCAAGCGGAAAGGGAATGAAACTGTCTTGGTGGATGGCGTGCATGAGGTGGTGCTCCGGTTGAGACACGGGGGCGGTGCTTCGGACCGCGCCGGGATCGGCCGGGATGGCCTGGGGAGTGTCAGGTGCCTACGACGGGGTCGTTGCCAAAGTTGCGCCTGGCGTAGGCCTGGAATCGCTGCGCCAGCACGGCGCGCTTGATCTTGCCAGTGGGCGTCGCCGGGATGGGGTCGGCGCCGAACAGGACCACGCGCGGCCGGTAGCGGACGGAGCAGGACTTCACCGCGTCCAGTACCTTTCTTTCGTTGTCGGGCGTGCGGGGCACCACGAGGTACAGGCCAATCTCCTCGCCCGCCGCCTCGTTGGGAAAACCCGTCACGGCGAAGCGGCCGACGGCGCGCAGCACCTCCAGCTCGGCCTCGATGGCCAGCGGCGAGAGGTTCTCGCCGTAGCGGATGACGATCTCCTTCTTGCGGCCGGTGACGAAGATGTAGCGCTCGCCGCCGACCAGGGCGAAGAAACCCAGATCTCCGGTGCGCAGCGCGCCCTCGCCCAGGGCCGCCTCGGTCGCATCCTCGGCATCCCAGTAGCCGCGCATCAGGGTGTGGCCTGTCACCACGATCTCGCCCTCCTCCTCGGCGCCGGCGGGCGAGCCGTCCGCGCGGCGGATGCCGATGTCACAGCCGAACAGGGCCGGGCCGATGCTCGGCACCGCCCAGTGGCCCATGGAGCGCTCCCGGTCGGCGTCCGGGATATCCCAGGGAAGGGTGGCGGCGAAGTTCACGCATTCGCTCAGGCCGTAGCCCTGGTGGATGGGGATGCCCGTCTTGTCGACGAACTCGCGCGCCACCGTCTTGGGCAGCGGCGCGGCGGCCGAGGTCACGTACTTGAGGTCGGGCAGCGTATTGCGAGGCACCGGCATGCGCGAGAGCACGCGGATGATCTCCGGCACGAGCGAGATGACGTCCACGCGCTCCGAGCGGAGGATGTCCCAGACCGCCGCGCCCGGCAGGCCGGCGCTGAGCACGACATGGCTGCCCGCGTAGAGCGAGGCCACCATGGAGAAGCCGAAGGCGTTGGCGTGGAACAGCGGCAGCACGCACATGTGCACCCGGCGCCGCGCCAGGTCATGCACCCGCGCCAGGCCCTCCGCGTTGACCAGCAGGTTGTAGTGGCTCAGGCACACGCCCTTGGGCGCGGAGGTGGTGCCGGACGTGAACAGGATGACCGCCGGGTCGTCGGGCATCACGTCGCGCGCCGGCCACTCGAAGCCCGCGTCGCCGTCGGCCGCGAGCGGCAGGGCCGGCAGCGGCACCATGCCGCCCGGCCTGGCCGCGAGCAGCTCCTGCGACACCTCGCGGCCGGTGACCATGAGCCGGGAGCTGACCTTGTCGGCGATGAGCTGCAGCACGCGCGGCGATTCGGTGTTGCTCACGGGCACGGTCACCGCGCCCAGCGACATCAGCGCCAGGTGCGCGGCGAAGGCCTCCGGGCTGTTGGCGGACAGCACGATGACGCGGTCGCCGCGCTTGATGCCGTGCCCACGCGCGAACCAGTGCGCGAGCGCGCGGACCTGGCGCAGCAGCTCGGCGGCGTCGAAGTGCAGCACGCGCCGTTCCGCCTCGTACCACGTGAGCGCCGCCCCACCGTGTGCCGGCACGCCCGCCAGCACCTGGGGAAGGGTGGTCCTCTCGATCAACCGGTCTTCGGGGCCGCGGCCGCGGTAGCCGCGCGCGGCGGCGTGGCGCGACAGCGGCGGGATGGCCGATTCGGCATCGCTCATGGGGTTGCCTCCCGGCATTGCGTTTCTCCAAGGGTCATATGACGCCCGTCTCCTCGTCGTCCGCGTCCTGCGCGGCGGCGCCCGGCGGCGGCCCACCCTGGACGGACCAGCGCACGTTGGCGACGTATTCGGCCAGCGCCGCGAGCGTGCGGAGCTCGAACAGGGTGCGCAGCGGCAGGTCGATGCCAAACAGCTCGCGCAGCCGCGCCACCATCAGCGTGGCCAGCAACGAATGGCCGCCCAGGTCGAAGAAGCTGTCGAACGCGCCCACGCGCTCCACGCCCAGCACCTCGGCCCAGATCGCAGCCAGGCTTTGCTCCTCGGGTGTGCGCGGTGCCACGTACTCCGCCGCGCCGCCGCCCGGCGCTGGCAGGGCCTTCCAGTCAACGGTGCCGCGCGGCGTGCGCGGCAGTGCCTCCAGCACCACCACCGCGGACGGCAGCATGTGCCGCGGCAGCCGTCGCATGAGCGAGGCGCTCCATTCGGCGTCGCCCTCCGCCGCGCCGCCGGGCACGGCGGCATCCGCCACCACGTAGGCGGTCAGCCGCGGCTGGCCCTGCGCGTCCGCGCTCACGGCCACCACCGCCTCCGCGACGCGCGGATGCAGTCGCAGCGCCGCCTCGACCTCGCCGAGCTCCACCCAGCTGCGGGCGATGCGCGTCCGACGCGGCGGCTCCAGGAACTCCAGGGCACCGTCGGCACGCCGCCGTGCCAGCTCCCCCGTGCGGTAGAGGCGCTCGCCCTCCACGAAGGGCGACGGCAGGAAGTCTCGTGCCGTGCGGTCCGGCCGTGCCGCGTAGCCGCGCGCCCATTCGGCACCGCCCATGTACAGCTCGCCGTACACGCCCGCCGGCAGTGGCCTCAACCGCCGGTCCAGCACGTAGGCGCGCAGGCCCGGCGCGGACAGTCCGAGCCGCGCCCCCTGCGGGTCGGCCGGCAGCCTGGCCATGCCGTACAGGCTCACGTCCTCGGGCACGGCCGCCTCCGCCTCCTGCGGCGCCAGCAGCAGCCGGGCACCGGCGGCGAGAGGCTGCAGCAGGCCCTGCACGGACGGCTCGAAGCCGAAGGCCTGTTGGAGTGGCTCGCCCGCGGCGCCACGGTGCCGCGCCATCATGGCCAGCTGGTTCGCCAGCCCGCGGTGCGTGAGCATCACCATGCCCGCCGTGGCGGACGCATCCCAGGCCACGACCAGGCAGGCGAGGTGGTCGGGGCCCGTCACCCGGTCCACGGGCGTGTCCGGCAAGGCCGCGATGCGCTCCGCCAGCCCGGTCAGGTCCAGCGCTGGGCAGCCGTCTCGCGCCAGTGCATCGGCGTAGCCGTCCGTGCCGAGCACGAGCGCCGCCGCGCCGTCGGCCAGCAGGTCGCGCAGGTGCTCGGGTGGGTGGGCCGGGTCCAACGGAAGGCAGGCCAGGCCTGCCTTCAAGATGCCCAGGCACGCCGCGAGCGTGGCCGGCGACCGCTGCATCACCAGACCCACCACGGTTTCGGGCTCGAGGCCCAGCGTGCCCAGGTACCGGGCCAGCCGGTTCGACCACGCGTCCAGCGCGCCGTAGCCCAGGGTTTCGTCGTCCCAGACCAGGGCGACGGCGTCCGGGGCATGCCGCGCAACCAGCCGGTGGATGCAGTCGGCTTCCGGCCCGGACGCGGTGGCGTTCCATCCGACCAGCAGCTGGTGCCGCTCCTCGGCGCTCAGAAGCGCGAAGCCGGACACCGGCTGGTCTGGCTCGGCCACGGCCTCCGAGAGCAGCGCGACGTAGTGCGTGCCGAAGCGCTCGATGGTCGCGCGGTCGAACAGGTCGGTGGCGTATTCGAACTGGCAGACGACGTCGTCGTCATGCCCGTTCAGCCGCAGCATCAGCTCGAACCGCGCGCTCACCTCGTCACTGCCCAGGACCTCGGCGCGCAGGCCCGGCAGCTCCAGGAAGCCCGGCTGGTTCTCGGTGAGGAAGGAGTTGATCATCACCTGGAAGAGGGGAGGGCGCGAGAGGTCGCGCACGGGGTTGAGCTCCTCCACCAGCTTCTCGAACGGCAGGTCCTGGTGCGCGTAGGCCTGCAGCGCAGTCTCCTTCGCCCGCGCCACCAGCGTGCGGAACGCCGGGTCTCCCGACACGTCGGTGCGCAGCACCAGCATGTTCACGAAGAAGCCAATCAGCCCTTCGGTGCGCCGGTCCGTGCGGCCGGCCACCGGTGTGCCAATCACGATGTCTTCCTGCCCGCTCCAGCGGGCAAGCAGGTGCTGGAAGCCCGCCAGCAGCACCATGAACAGCGTCGCCCCTTCCGCGCGCGCCAGCGCCTGCAGCTGCCCGGTCAGCGCCCTGGGCAGCGCGAACGACGCGCTCGCGCCCCGGAAGCTCTGCACCGGCGGGCGTGGATGGTCCAGCGGCAGGTCCAACGCGGCGGGAGCGCCCGCGAGCCGCTGCTTCCAGTAGGTGACCTGCTTCTCCAGCGACTCGCCCTGCAGCCAGCCGCGCTGCCACAGGGCGTAGTCGGCGTACTGCACCGGCAGCTCCGGCAGCGGCGACTCCCGGCCCTGCGAATACGCGGTGTACAGCGCGCCCAGCTCGCGGATCAGCACCCCCAGCGACCAGCCGTCGCTGACGATGTGGTGCATCACCACCACGACGATGTGCTCCTCCGGCGCCAGGCGCAGCAGCGCGGCATGGAAGAGCGACCCCTTGGCGAGGTCGAAGCGCCTGCCCACCGCCGCGTGTATGGCGCGCTGCGCCTCCTCCTTGCGTGCGGCCGCCGGCAGCGAGGACAGGTCGATGCGCTCCAGCGCGAAGCGGCCGGGCGGCTCGATGAGCTGCTCGATGGTCTCGTCGTCGGCCGCGAAGCGCGTGCGCAACGCCTCGTGGCGTCGCACGATCTCCGCCAGCGTGCTCGCGAAGGCCTGGCCGTCCAGCGCGCCGACGAAGCGCACGGCGCCCGTGATGTTGTAGGCCGCGCCCAGCGACTCGATCTGCTCCAGCAGCCACAGCCGCTCCTGCGCATAGGACAACGGCAGGCGGGTAGGGCGGCGCTGCACCGCGAGCGGTGGCACGTCCAGCCCCTGGCCCTCGCGCAGGGCCGCGTTCAGGGCCGCGCTGAGTGCACCCAGGTGCGGCGTCTCGAACAGGGTGCGCAGCGGCAGCTCGACGCCGAAGGTGTCGCGCAGCCGCGCCGCCACCTGCGTCGCCAGCAGCGAATGGCCACCCAGCTCGAAGAAGTTGTCCCCTGCGCCCACCCGCGCGACCTGGAGCACGTCCGACCAGATGGCGGCCACGGCCTCCTCGGTGGGCGTGCGAGGCGCGACGTAGACGCGCTCCTCACCCGAGATGTCGGGCGCTGGCAGCGCCTTGCGGTCGATCTTGCCGTTGGGCGTGAGCGGCAGGCGCTCCAGCAGCACGATGTGCGAGGGCAGCATGTAGTGCGGAAGCGTTCCCTGCAGCGCCACGCGCAGCTGCGCCGCGTCGCGCGCCTCGGGCTCGCAGACCGCGTAGGCGACCAGTCGTTTGTCGCCGGGGCGGTCCTCGCGAGCCATCACCAGCGCCTGCCGTACACCGGGCACCGAGGACAGCGCCGCCTCAATCTCCCCCAGCTCGATGCGGTAGCCGCGCACCTTGACCTGCTCGTCCAAGCGCCCCAGGTACTCCAGCCCTCCGCCCTCCAGCCGCCGGGCCGCATCTCCCGTGCGGTACATGCGCTCGCCCGCTTCCGCGTGCGGATTGGGGATGAAGCGCTCCGCCGTCAGCTCCGGCCGCCGCAAATAGCCGCGCGCCAGCCCGGCCCCGGCCACGTACAGCTCTCCCGCCACCCCCGGCGGTACCGGCTCCAAGCGCGCGTCCAGCACGTACGCGCGCAGGTCTCCAATGGGTACGCCAATCAGGCTCGCGCTCTTCTCCGCGTCCTGGGGGCCCACCGCGTAGTACGTCACATGCACCGTGGTCTCGGTGATGCCGTACATATTCACCAGCAGCGGCTTGTCCGCCGCGTGCCGCTCGTACCAGGGCTTGAGCCGCTGGAAGTCCAGTCGCTCGCCGCCGAACACCACGCTTCGGAGCGCCAGCGGCTGCGGCCGCTGCCCATCCGCCTCGAGCAGTTGGTAGAATGCCGAGGGCGTCTGGTTGAGCACCGTGACGCCTTCGTTGGAGAGCAGCTCCAGGAAGGCAGGCGGCGAGCGCCTCACGGCGTCGGGGACGATGACGACCCGCCCGCCATACAGCAGCGCGCCCCAGATTTCCCACACGGAGAAGTCGAAGGCGAGCGAGTGGAAGAAGGTCCACACGTCGCGCTCGCTGAAGCCGAATGGCTGCGTCGCCTGGAACAGGCGCAGCACGTTGCCGTGCTGCAGCAGCGCGCCCTTGGGCCGGCCCGTGGAGCCGGAGGTGTAGATGACGTAGGCCAGGTGGTGCGGACCGCTGAGCGGCTCGGGGTTGGCGTCGGGCAACCGCGCCACCGAGTCCCAATCACGGTCCAGACACCACAGCGGCTGGCGCGCGCCGGCCAGCCGCTCCAGGAAGGCCTGCTGGGTGAGCACCAGGGCGGGCCGGGCGTCGTCCAGCATGCCCAGCAGACGCTGGGCCGGGTAGTCCGGGTCCAGCGGGAGGTAGGCACCGCCGGCCTTGAGGATGGCCAGCATGGCGACCAGCATGTCGATGCCGCGCGAGGCGCACAGGCCGACGAGCACGTCGGGCCCGACGCCCTGGGAGCGCAGGTGGTGAGCCAGCCGGTTGGAGCGGGCGTTGAGCTCGCCGTAGCCCAGCGAGCGGCCCTCGTGGGTGAGGGCCACCGCCTGGGGCCTTCGGGCCGCCTGCGCCTCGAACAGCCCGTGCAGCGTGCCTTCCACCTCGTAACGTGACGCCGCGTTGCACGCCGCCAGCAGTGCCTTGCGCTCCTCGCCATCCAGCAATGGCAGGCGCGAGATGCGCGTAGCCGGCGCGTCGCAGGCGGCCTCGGCCAGGCACTCCAGGTGGTGGTGCCAGCGCGCGAGGGTCGCCGCGTCGAACAGGTCGGTGTTGTAGACGTAGTCGACCAGGAGCCGGTCGCCCGTCAGTCGCATCTCGACCTTGATTTCGAAGTCGGCCTGCACGCCCAGGTCGCTCGGCCGGTTGGCGATGCGCAGGCCCTCGGCCGAGGTGACCTCCTCGAGTGCGCCGCCCAGCTCCGCGTCGTCGAAGAAGTTGAGCACCACCTGTGCGTAGGGCAGGTACGAGGCGTCGCGGCTGGCCACGAGATGCGTGAGCACCAGCTCGAACGGCAGCGGATAGTCGTGCACCGAGAGCACCTGTCGCGCGGTGGCGGCCAGCACGTCGGCGAACGAGCTGTCCTCGCCGACGGTGCTGCGCAGCGTGACGATGTTCGCGAAGATGCCGATCAGGTTCTCCGTGCCGTAGGGCCGATTGGCCGACAGGCTGCCCAGGCTCAGGTCGTTCTGCCCCGTCAGGCGGTGGAACAGCGCCTTGAACGCCGCCGCCATGACCATGAACAGGGTCGCGCGCGAGGCGCCGCCCAGGGCCGTGAGGCGCCGGGTCAGCGCGGGCGACAGCGCGGCGCGGTGCGTCCGCCCGCGGTAGGTCATGGCCGCCGGACGCGGCCGGTCGGTCGGCAGCGGCATCAGGTCGGGGACGCCCGCGAGCTGCTCCTTCCAGTAGTCGAGTTGCTCGCGCAGCACCGGGCCCGTGAGCTGTCGGCGCTCCCAATCGCAGTAGTCGGCGTACTGGATGGGCAGCGGCGCGAGCGGCAGGCCGTCGTAGAGCCGCATCACCTCCTCCAGCAGCACCCGGAGCGACCAGCCGTCGTAGAGGATGTGGTGCAGCGTGAGCAGCAGCACGTGCGCACCCTCGGAGGCCTTGAGCAGGCGCACGCGGAACAGTGGCCCCTGCTCCAGGTGGAAGGGCGTGGCCGCTTCCTCGCGAATCGCGCGCGCGACGGCGTCGTTCGCCTGCGCCGCGCCGAGCCCGCTGAAGTCCTCCACCGCCATGCGCAGGGGCGCTGGCGGCGCAATCACCTGCTCGGGTACGCCGGAGCGGTGGGTGAAGGTGGTGCGCAGCGGCTCGTGGCGCGCCACCAGCATGTCGAAGGCGCGCGCGAGGCGCCGTGCGTCCCAGGCACCGGACAGCGTGAGCGCCGCCGGCATGCTGTAGGACAGGACACCGGGCTGGTACTGCTCCAGGAACCAGAAGCGGTTCTGCGCGTAGGACAGCGGCGCCGTGCCCTGGCGCGGCACCGGTTCGATGCGCGCCGTCACCCGCTTGCGCGTGCCGCGCCCGGCCTCGATGCGCGCGGCCAGCTCGGCCACGCTGGGCGCCTCGAACAGGGCACGGAGCTGCAGCTCCACCTCCAGCTGCGCGCGCACCTTGGAAATCACGCGCGTGGCCAGCAGCGAATGGCCGCCCAGGTCGAAGAAGTTGTCGTGGATGCCCACGCGGTCCAGGCCCAGCACTTCCGCCCAGATGCGCGCGGTGGCCTCCTCCATGGGGGTGCGCGGCGCGACGTAGCCTGCCTCGCCCCGCGTGAGGTCGGGTGCGGGCAGCGCCTTCTTGTTCACCTTGCCATTGGGCGTGAGCGGCAGCGCGTCCAGCACGACCACGTGCGCCGGCACCATGTACGCCGGCAGCTGCTCGCGCAGCCGCTCCAGCACCGTGTGCTGCAACCCGGCCTGCCGCTCCTCCGAGTACGGCTCGTGCGCCAGCGCGCGCAGCGACGCGTCGTCCGCGCCCGCCACCGGGTACAGCGCCGACCAGTCGATGGCGCGCGGCGCGCGCAGGAACACCGCGTGCAGCCCTCCCTCGCCGCCCGAGGCGAGCGCGAAACGCACGGTGTAGCCCCGCTCCGCGGCCAGCGCCTCCAGACGTGCCGGGTCCACACCCGGCAGGGGCTGGGTGTCCAGCTCGCGCGCGAGCTCGGCCGCCGTCGCCTCGTCGGCCATCCGGTGCAGCAGGCCCTGCGCCGCGCGCATCGAGGCGAGCCGCGCCTGCGGGATGTCGCGCACGGCCAGGCAGGGCGGCGCCTCGCGCGCGAGTCGCTGGCGCACGGCCTCCTCGCTCTCCCAGCCCTGCCAGTCCGGCGCGAGCCCGGCTGCCGCCTGGCCGACGGAGATGACCACGTCGTAGCGGAAGCGCGTCAGCTCGTTGTCCACCTGGCCGCGCTTGGGCAGCACCGTGACGCCGCTGATGCGCGGGAAGCGTCGGCGCAGCGCGAAGAAGTACGCCGGGTCGACCAGCAGCTCGGCCTCGCGGCGCGCGTTCTGCGTCGCGAGCTGCCGCAGCTCGCCGACGCGGGCGTCCGGCTCGGCCTGGTGCAGGGCCATGGAGGCGTGGAGCAGCTCCAGCAGCCCGGCGTGTCGGAGGTCGCCCACGAACACGTGGCCGGACGTGCCGAGCTGTCCGAGCGCGCCCTCCAGCACGGTGGTCAGGTAGGCCAGGCTCGGGAAGTACTGCGCCACCGAGTTGAGCACCACGGTGTCGAAGGGCCCGCCGGGCAGGTCGCTCAGCGCATCCGCCGGGCGCTGCAACAGCGAGATTTCACAGGGCAGGGGCTCGCGCGCGGCCAGTCCGCGGCGCACCTTGTCCAGCACCACGCCAGAGAGGTCGGTGCCGCAGTACCGCGTGCACGACGGCGCGAGCCGGTGCAGCAGCAGGCCGGTACCGCAGCCGAGCTCCAACACCCGCTCGGGTTCGAGCGCGCGGATGCGCGCCACCGTCTGGTCCACCCACTCGTGCATCTGCGCGGCCGGGATGGGCTGGCGGTCGTAGCTGCTGGTCCAGCCCGAGAGGTCGAAGGTCAGGTCGTCCGGCGTGGCCGTCTGGCCGTAGATCTGGTCGAACACCTGGTTCATGCCGGCGACCTGCTCGGCCTCGGCGAACGGCGCCTCCGCGCGGCGTTGGAGCAGGCCCACGTGTGGCGTGGCACGCCCGTTCGCGTGTGCCTGCGCGTCGCGCTCGCGCACGGCATAGAGCTGGTAGACGCCCGTGCCCTGCATGGCGCGCTTCTGGTGCACCACGCAGCCGAAGCCGTGGCCCGCCAGCAGTCGGCGGATGGTGTCGACGCGGCCGTCGATGTCGTGCGTCTCGATGACCAGCTGGCGGATCTTCTGCCAGTCGCCGGGCTCGATACCCGACAGCACGTCGAGCTCGCTCTTCTCGACATCGAGCTTCAACAGGTCGATGCGCTCCACGCCGGTGTCGCGGATGGCCTGCGACAGCGTGATGATACGGCAGGGATAGACCTCGGCCTCGAACTTGCCCTCCAGCAGCTCGTCCAGATAGGAGCCAGCCTCCGCCGACTGGTTCTTCAGGAACCGCTCGGTGAGCGCCCGTTCGGTCCGGGCATCCGCGTACAGGCCCGAGTTGACGGACATGTTGCGGTAGTAGTGGATCTGGGTGGTCTGCTCCCGGTTGGACAGGCCGAAAGGCATCGCGGTGGCGCCCGGCGCGTGGAGCGCCACGTTGCGGGCCATCACGTCGAACACCGGCGGCACCGGCTCGAAGGAGTAGACGCGGGGGCGGGCACAGCGGTCGTGCACGAACAGCGTGAACAGGCCGATGTTGGCGCCGACGTCGAACACCACGCAGTCGTCCTCCAGCGTGATGCCGTTCTGCAGGTAGACCTCCTCCTCGAAGATCTCCTCGAACACGGCACGCGTCTCGTGCTGGTTGAGGTGGGCGATGCGGATGCCGTTGGGCAGCTCGTAGCGGTCCCGCGCGTCCTCCTCCTGCGCGCTCGGCACCACGTAGGCGACCAGCCGCTTGTCGCCGGGGCGGTCCTCGCGAGCCATCACCAGCGCCTGCCGTACACCGGGCACCGAGGACAGCGCCGCCTCAATCTCCCCCAGCTCGATGCGGTAGCCGCGCACCTTGACCTGCTCGTCCAACCGCCCCAGGTACTCCAGCCCCCCGCCCGCCAGCCGCCGCGCCGCGTCTCCCGTGCGGTACATCCGCTCGCCGGCTTCCGCGTGCGGATTGGGGATGAAGCGCTCCGCCGTCAGCTCCGGCCGCCTCAAATAGCCGCGCGCCAGCCCGGCCCCGGCCACGTACAGCTCTCCCGCCACCCCCGGCGGTACCGGCTCCAAGCGCGCGTCCAGCACGTATGCGCGCAGGTCTCCAATGGGCACGCCAATCAGGCTCGCGCTCTTCTGCGCGTCCTGGGGGCCCACCGCGTAGTACGTCACATGCACCGTGGTCTCGGTGATGCCGTACATATTCACCAGCAGCGGCTTGTCCGCCGCGTGCCGCTCGTACCAGGGCTTGAGCCGCTGGAAGTCCAGCCGCTCGCCGCCGAACACCACGCTGCGGAGCGCCAGCGGCTGCGGCCGCTGCCCGTCCGCCTCGAGCAGTTGGTAGAAGGCCGAGGGCGTCTGGTTGAGCACCGTGACGCCTTCGTTGGAGAGCAGCTCCAGGAAGGCAGGCGGCGAGCGCCTCACCGCGTCGGGCACGATGACGACCCGCCCGCCATACAGCAGCGCGCCCCAGATTTCCCACACGGAGAAGTCGAAGGCGAGCGAGTGGAAGAAGGTCCACACGTCGCGCTCGCTGAAGCCGAATGGCTGCGTCGCCTGGAACAGGCGCAGCACGTTGCCGTGCTGCAGCAGCGCGCCCTTGGGCCGGCCCGTGGAGCCGGAGGTGTAGATGACGTAGGCCAGGTGCTGCGGACCGCTGAGCGGCTCGGGGTTGGCGTCGGGCAACCGCGCCACCGAGTCCCAGTCGCGGTCCAGGCACCACAGCGGCTGGCGCGCGCCGGCCAGCCGCTCCAGGAAGGCCTGCTGGGTGAGCACCAGGGCGGGCCGGGCGTCGTCCAGCATGCCCAGCAGACGCTGGGCCGGGTAGTCCGGGTCCAGCGGGAGGTAGGCACCGCCGGCCTTGAGGATGGCCAGCATGGCGACCAGCATGTCGATGCCGCGCGAGGCGCACAGGCCGACGAGCACGTCGGGCCCGACGCCCTGGGAGCGCAGGTGGTGGGCCAGCCGGTTGGAGCGGGCGTTGAGCTCGCCGTAGCCCAGCGAGCGGCCCTCGTGGGTGAGGGCCACCGCCTGGGGCCTTCGGGCCGCCTGCGCCTCGAACAGCCCGTGCAGCGTGCCTTCCACCTCGTAGCGCGACGCCGCGTTGCACGCCGCCAGCAGCGCCTTGCGCTCCTCGCCATCCAGCAATGGCAGACGCGAGATGGGCGTCTGAGGCCGCGCGACCGCGGCCTCCACCAGCACCAGGAAGTGCCGCGCCATGCGTTCGATGGTCGAGCGGTCGAACAGGTCGGTGCTGTATTCGATGATGGACCGCAGCCGCTCGCCCTCCTCCGTGAAGAAGAAGGTGAGGTCGAACTTGGCGGTCTTGCTGTGCGCCCCGTCGAGCTCCAACACCAGATTCGACAGGGACAGCCGGCCCATGGGCGCGTTCTGCAGGCCCAGCATCACCTGGAACAGCGGCGTGTGGCTCAGATGCCGCTCCGGCGCCAATACGTCCACCAGCTGCTCGAAGGGCAGGTCCTGGTGGGCATAGGCCTCCATCGCCGTGCGCCGCACCTGCTCCACGAGGTCCAGGAAGCTCGGGTCGGCCTCCATGCGCGTGCGCAGCACCAGGGTGTTGACGAAGAAGCCAATCAGGGGCTCGATTTCGCCGCGCGTGCGGTTGGCAATGGCCGTTCCGATGCAGACGTCGCGCTGGCCGCTATAGCGCGCCAGCAGGACATTGAGCGCGGCGGCCAGCGGCATGAAAAGCGTGCCGCCGGAGCGCAGGCCCAGTGCGCGCAAGCCCGCGGTGACCGAGGGCGGCACCTCGAAGGAATGCGTGTCGCCACGGTAGCTCTGCGTCGCCGGCCGGGGCCGGTCGGTGGGCAGTGCAAGCAGCGTGGGCGCGCCGTCCAGCTTTGCCTTCCAGTACGACACCTGCCTGTCCAGCTCCTCGCCGGACAGCACCTGGCGCTGCCACTGGGCAAAATCCGCATACTGGATTTGCAGCTCGGGAAGGGGCGAAGGGCTCTTCTGCGCGAACGCCGCGTAGAGCATGCCCATCTCACGCATCAGCACGCCCATCGACCAGCCGTCGGCGACGATGTGATGCAGCGTGAGCAGCACCAGATGTTCGCCTGCTTCCAGCCGCAGCAGCCTGACGCGGATCGGCGGTCCTTCGACCAGGTCGAACGGCGTGCGCGCCTCTTCCTGCATTCGCGCCAGGGCCTGGGTTTCCCGCTGGTCGCCTGGCAGCGCGCTCAGGTCCTCCTGCGCCAGTGTCAGCGTCAGGTGCGGCACGATCTGCTGGAATGGCGTGCCGTCAATCATGACGAAGCGGGTGCGCAGGGCTTCATGGCGCCGCACGACTTCATTCAGGCTTGCATGCAGCGCCGCGATATCGAGCAGGCCGCGCATCCGCACGGTCAGCGGGATGTTGTAGAACGGGTTTCCAGGCTCCAGCTCATTCAAGAACCACAGCCGCTGCTGGGAGAACGAGAGCGGAAGCGGCTTGTCGCGCGCGACGCGCACCAGTGGCGCCCGCTCCCCGCTCTTCGCGTTGCGCGCGCCCAGAAAGGCAATCAGCGCATCGCGGTTCGCGCGAATGCGCTCGCGCAGCTCGCTGCTGATTCTGCCTTTGGGCGAGCCGAGCCTGAGATTCGAGCCATCGACCGCAATCGTTGCGCCGACCTCGGCGAGCTCGGTCAGGATGTCGTCGATCGGGGTGCGGGGAGCGGTATCGGACGATGACACGGAGAAGTCTTTCGTGAGAGGCAATCAGGTTAGGGCGAGGGAGGGCGCTAGAGAAGCTCCTCGATCCACTCCGGGGTCTCCCCCGCCTGCTCCTCGGGTTGCGGTGCTGGGGCTGACAGCTGTTCGATTCGCTGGCTCATCTTCGCCACGGTTGGAGCCTCGAACAGCGCCTGCAGCGGCAATTGCTCCACGAAGCGCGCGCGCAGTCTGGAGATCGCCTGGGTCGCCAGCAGCGAGTGGCCGCCGAGGCTGAAGAAGTTGTCGTGGAGGCCGACCTTGTCCACGCCAAGGACCTCCGCCCAGATGGCAGCGAGCTCCTGCTCCAGGGGCGTGCGGGGAGCCACATAGCCTTCCTCGCTGCGCAAGGACTGCGGCGCCGCCAGGGCCTTCCGGTCCACCTTGCCGTTCGGGGTGAGCGGCATGGCCTCCAGCGCCACGAAGGCCGAGGGCACCATGAATTCAGGCAGCCGCTGCGCGATGAAGGCGCGCAGCGCTTCCGCCTCCGGGGCCGGCTGACCCGGGTGGGGCACGCCGTAGGCCACCAGCCGCTTGTCGCCCGGAACGTCCTCGCGCACCAGGGCCACGGCCTCGCGGAGGGCCGGGTGGGCGCGCAGCGCGGCCTCCACCTCGGCCAGCTCGATGCGGAAGCCGCGCACCTTGACCTGGTTGTCGATGCGGCCGAGGAACTCGAGCACCCCGTCCGGCCGCCAGCGCGCCAGGTCTCCTGTGCGGTAGAGGCGCTCTCCAGGCGACGAGGAGATGGGGTCGGGGATGAAGCGCTCCGCGGTCAGCTCCGGGCGGGAGAGGTAGCCGCGCGCCAGGCCGTCGCCACCGATGAAGAGCTCACCGGGCACGCCCACGGGCACGGGCTGCAGCCGCGCGTCGAGCAGGTACACCCGGGTGTTGGCGATGGGGTGGCCGATGGGCACCGAGGAGCCCACCTGCTCCGGCCGCGTCATGCGGAAACAGGAGGTGAAGAGCGTGCTCTCCGTGGGGCCGTAGCAGGCGGTGACGGGGATGCCCAGCTCCTCGACGGCGCGGCGGACGTGGGGCGCGGAGACGACGTCGCCGCCAGTCAGCAGCTGCCGCAGGCCCCGCAGGCTGTCGAACTCGAGGTCCACCACCTGCGCGAGGAGTCCGGCGGTGAGGTGCAGGGTGGTGACACGGTGGTGGCGCAGCACGTGGGCGAGCAGCTTCAGGTCGCCCGGGGACTGGGGCGGGAAGACGACGAGCCTGCCGCCGAAGAGCAGCGGGCCCCAGACCTCGAGCGTGGAGGCGTCGAAGGAGATGGGGGCAATGAGGAGGAAGGTCTCCTCGGGGCCGAAGTGGGCGTAGTGGATGCCGTGGAAGAGGCGCAGGACGGAGCGGTGCTCGATGGCAACGCCCTTGGGGCGGCCGGTGGTGCCGGAGGTGAAGTCGACGTAGGCCAGATGGCGAGAGGAGACGCCCGGGTCCGGTGCCGTGGTGGGCTGGCCCTCCAGCGCCAGCTCCTCCACGAGCAGGCGGGGAAGCTGCGCGGAGACGGGGAGCTGGGTGCTCAGCGCGCGCGAGGTGAGCAGCAGCCGGGGGGGCGCATCCTCCAGCATGAAGGCCAGGCGCTCCGCCGGGTAGGCGGCGTCCAACGGCAGGTAGGCCCCGCCCGCCTTGAGGATGGCGAGGAGCGAGACGATGAGCTCCACGGAGCGCTCCAGGCAGAGCGCGACGAGGTCATCCGGCCCGACGCCATGCGCGCGCAGCAGGTGCGCGAGCTGGTTGGCGCGGGCGTCCAGCTGCCGGTAGGTGAGGCGCTGCTCACCGAACTCCAGGGCGATGGCCTCGGGGCGCAGGGCCACCTGCTGCTCGAAGAGGTGGTGGATGCAGGCGTCGGCCGGGAAACCGGCGGCCGTGTCATTCCACGCCACGAGCACCTGCTGGCGCTCGGCCTCGGTGAGCAGGGGCAGCTCGGCGATGCGTTGCTCGGGCCGGGCGAGGACGCCCTCCAGCAGCACCCTCAGGTGCTCGAGCATCCGGACCATGGTGTCGGCTTCGTACAGCTCGGCGCTGTACTCGCAGATCCAGCCCAGGCCCTCGGGCGTCTCGTTGATGGTGAGCGCGAGGTCGAATTGGGAGGTGCGGCTCTCCAGCTCCACGGGGTCCAGCGTCAGCCCGGGCAGGGAGTGGCCGGGCAGGGGATGGGACTGGAACGCGAGCAGGACCTGGAACAGCGGGCTGCGGCCCAGGTCGCGCGCGGGCCGAAGCTGCTCCACCAGCTTCTCGAAGGGCACATCCTGGTGCGCGAACGCGCCCAGCGTCGTCTCGCGCACCCGCTGCAGCAGCTCGCGGAAGGAGGGGTTGCCGTCCAGTCGCGTGCGCAGCACGAGCGTGTTGACGAAGAAGCCGATGAGGCCTTCGAGCTCGGCGAGACGGCGGCCCGCGATGGGCGAGCCGACGCTGATGTCCTCCTCCCCGGAGTAGCGGTGCAGCACCACCTGGAAGGCGGCCAGCAGGACCATGAAGGGGGTGACGCCCTCCTGCCAGGCCAGGGCCTTGAGCGCCTCCCACGTGGCGGCGGGCAGGTGCGCCGAGACGCTGGCGCCGCGGTGGTCGCGCACGGGCGGCCGCGGCTTGTCGGTGGGCAGGTCCAGGTGAGCGGGAGCGCCGGCCAGCTGCTGCTTCCACCAGGACAACTGGCGCTCGAGCTCCTCACCCTGCAGCCACTGGCGCTGCCACAGGGCGTAGTCGGCGTACTGGACGGGCAGCGGGGGCAGGGGCGAGGGAAGGCCCTGGCAGAAGGCGGCGTAGAGTGCGGCGACTTCGCGCACCAGCACGCCCATGGACCAGCCGTCGGAGACGATGTGGTGCATGCACAGCACCAGCACGTGCTCGGTGTCCGACAGGCGGAGCAGGGTGGTGCGCAGCAGCGGGCCGCGCGTCAGCGCGAAGGGGCGCAGGGCCTCCTCGTAGGCCCGGCGCAGCACCTCGGCCTCCCGCTGCTGGGGCGCAAGCGCGCCCAGGTCTTCCCGGGCCAGCGCCACGGGGGCTTCGGGGTGGATGAGCTGGGAGGCAAGTCCCTGCTCGGAGTGGATGGTGGTGCGAAGTGACTCGTGACGGCGGACCAGCTCGGCGAAGGTGCGCTCCAGGGCGGAGGTGTCCAGCACGCCGCGCAGCCGCACCGCCGCGCGGATGTTGAAGAGCGCGCTGCCCGGCTCCAGCTCGTCGAGGAACCACAGCCTCTGCTGGGCGAAGGACAGGGGCAGGGACTGCTCGCGGGAGGCGGGCCGCAAAGGCGGCAAAACAGACGCTGGAGTGGCGCGGGAGGCGTCGATGACCCGGGCGAGCGCTTCGAGGGCGGTGGCCTCGAAGAGGGTGCGCAGGGGCAGCTCCACACCGAAGGTGGTGCGGATGCGGGAGGCGACCTGGGTGGCCAGCAGCGAGTGGCCGCCCAGGTCCATGAACTCGTCGTGCAGGCCCACCTGCTCGACGTGGAGCACCTCGCGCCAGATGGAGGCCAGGCGCACCTGGGTATTGGTGTGAGGAGGAACGTACTCGGAGGCCGAGGCGGTGGCGGCGCCAGAGGGGGCCGGCAGGGCCCGCTTGTCCACCTTGCCGCTGGAGTTGAGGGGCAGGGCCTCCAGGAGGACGAAGGCCGAGGGCACCATGTACTCGGGCAGCCGCGAGAGCAGGGCGGAGCGCAGGGCCTGGGGCTCCAGCGGGGTTTCGGGCTGGGACAGCACGTAGGCCACCAGGCGCTTGTCGCCGGGCACGTCCTCGCGCAGCACCACGAGGGCCTCGCGCACGGAGCGCTGCTCGCGCAGCACCGCCTCCACTTCGCCCGCCTCGATGCGGAAGCCGCGCAGCTTCAGCTGCTCGTCCAGGCGGCCGAGGAACTCCAGCTCGCCGTGGGGCAGCCAGCGCACCTTGTCGCCGGTGCGGTAGAGGCGCTGGCCAGGGTGGGTGGCGAAGGGGTGGGGGACGAAGCGCTCCGCGGTGAGTGCGGGCAGGCCGAGGTAGCCGCGCGCCAGGCCCGCGCCGCCCACGTACAGCTCCCCGGCAACTCCCACGGCCACCGGCCGCATGCGCTCATCGAGCACGTACACCTGGGCGTTGGGCAGGGCACGGCCGATGCTCAGCCGCTGCGCGTCCACCGGGCCGCCAATGGTGGCGCAGATGGTGACTTCGGTGGGGCCGTAGGCATTGAGCAGCGTGCGCGCCCTGCTCCACTGCCGCGCCAGCTCGGGCGAGAGGGCCTCACCGGCGGAGATGACGGTGCGCAGCAGGGGAAGGCCTTCGGGCTCCAACTGGGCCAGGACCGAAGGGGTGAGGGTGACGGCGGAGATGGACTGCTCGAGCAGCAGCGAGCGCAGGGGCTCGTTGGGGAGCAGTTGCTGCTGGGAGGCCAGCACGAGGCAGGCGCCGGCGACGAGGGTGGAGAACACCTCGCAGACGGAGGCATCGAAGCTGGTGCTGGCGAACTGGAGCACGCGGCTGTCGGACCGGTAGCCGTGAGCCCGGGCCGCCTGGAAGGCGGTATTGGCCAGGCCGCCGTGGGTGAGCAGGGTGCCCTTGGGGCGGCCGGTGGAGCCGGAGGTGTAGATGACGTAGGCGAGGGCGCTGGAGTCCGCCTCGGAGTCGAGGTTGTCGGTGGACTCGCGCTCCAGGCGCTCGGAGTGCTCGTCGACGAGGAAGACGTAGCCCCGGCGGTCGAGCAGGTGCTCCAGGGAAGAATGGGTGAGGAGGACGGGGGCGAGGACGTCGGAGGCGATGAAGTCCAGGCGCTCGGAGGGAAGCGCCGGGTCGAGCGAGAGCCAGGCGCCACCGGCCTTGAGGGTGGCGAGCATGGAGACGACGAGCTCGACGGAGCGCTCGAGGCAGAGGGAGACGCGGACCTCGGGGCCGACACCGAGGCGGCGCAGGTGGCGTGCGAGCTGGTTGGCGCGGGAGTTGAGCTCGCCGTAGGAGAGGGTCTGCTCGCCGAAGCAGACGGCGGGGGCGTCCGGGGTGAGACGCGCGTGGGCCTCGATGAGACGGTGGACGGGCTGCTGGGGGAGGGGGCCGGGCGTGTGGCTCCACTGCTCCAGCAGGAGGAGGCGCTCGGCGTCGGAGAGCAGGGAGACGTCGTCCAGGCGGGCCTGGGGGCGGGCCACGAGGCGCTCCAGGACGGTGCGCCAGTGCGACAGCAGCCGCTGCATGGCGGGGGCGGGGAAGCGGGGCTCGTCGTGGGAGAGCAGCAGCCGCACCGTCGAGGTGCCGGGGATGACGGCGAGGGCGAGCGGATAGTTGGAGCGCTCGGCGGCGATGGCGTCGCGCACGTCGAGGAAGGCGGTGCGCTCACGCAGCGAGGCGTCGATGGGGTAGTTCTCGACGACGAGCAGGGACTCGAAGAGGGGCGCGCCGCGAGGCAGCTGGCTGAGGGACTGGACCTGGACGAGCGGAGAGTGCTCGTACTGGCGCAGCTCGAGCTGCTGGGCCTGGAGCGACTGGAGCCAGGGCAGCAGGGGCGAGCTGCCCGAGGGGACGCGGACGCGGGTGGGCAGCGAGTTGATGAAGATGCCCACCATGGAGTCGGAGCCGGGCAGCTCTGGAGGACGGCCGGCGAAGGTGGTGCCGAAGACGATGTCGTGCTCGCCGCAGTAGCGCGAGAGGACGAGGGCCCACGCCGCGAGGGCCAGCGTATTGAGGGTGAGCTGGTGCTGGCGTGAGAAGTCCTTCAGGGAGGCGGTGGCCTCGGCGGACAGGAGCAGCTCGTGGAAGGGGTGGGAGGGGGCCTGTCCCGGCGGGGGCGAGGCATGGGTGTCGGCCGGGAGGGGCGTGGGCGAGGAGAAACCGGAGAGGTAGTCGCGCCAGAAGGAGGCGTCGGCGGAGTCGTCACGCTGGCGCAGCCAGGCGATGTAGTCGCGGAAGGGCGGGCGCGCGGCGGGAGGCGCGGACCGGGCGGAGCGGCAGGCGTCGTAGAGGGAGAAGAACTCCTGGAGCACCAGGCCGAGGCTCCAGCCGTCCAGCAGCAGGTGGGAGTGGCTCCAGTGAAGGCGCCAGACGTCTTGCTGGAGGTGGAAGGCCACCAGGCCCATGAGGGGCGCGCGCCGCAGCTCGAAGCCGCGCTGTCTCTCCTCGAGGAGGAAGTGCTGGTAGCGCTCGTGTTGCTCGGCGGCCCGGAGGGCGCGCCAGTCGAGCACCTCGAAGGCGCTGGGGGGGCGCGAGTGGACCACCTGGAGGGGGGCGTCGAGGCCCTGCCAGTGGAAGGAGGTGCGCAGGACGGGAAGGCGCTCGCAGGTGGACTGCCAGGCCTGTTGGAGGGCAGCGGAGTCCAGGCTGGAGTGGATGGCCCAGGAGTGCTGCATGAAATAGACGGTGGACTCTGGAGAGAGCAGGGCGTGGAAGAGCATGCCCTGCTGGGTGGGCGACAGCGGGTAGAGGTCCTCGATGTCGGGCCCGGTCTGCCGCAGCAGCGAGTCGAGCGACTGTTGGGAGAGGCCCGCGAGGGGGAAGTCGCCCGGGGAGAAGCGGCGGGCCTCCTCGGAGGTGCGCAGGGCGATGAGGGCGCGCAGGTGGTGCAGGAAGCGCCCGGCCAGCGACTCGATGGTGGCCGCGTGGTGCAGGTGGGTGCTGTAGCCGAAAGCGAGCTGCAGCTGTCCTCCGAGCACCGAGCCGTTGATCTCCAGGGCATGCAGGCGCGTGCCCGAGGCAGCGGCGGAAGGACCCGAGGGCTCGTTGCTCAGGGAGAAAAGGCGGCTGGAGGCGGCCGCGGCATCGAGCTGCCCGAGGTAGTTGAAGGCGACCTGAGGCACGGGCAGGGCCTGGAGTCGTTGGGCGATGTCGTGCGGGCCGAGCCACTTCAGCAGGCCGGAGCCGATGCCATGGTGGGGCAGGCGGCGCAGCGAGTCGCGCACGGCACGCAGGCACTCACCGGCCGAGTCGCCCGCGGGCACGGGCAGCAGCACGGGCGTGAAGGAGGTGAACCAGCCCACGGTGCGTGACAGGTCCACGCCGTCGAAGAGCTCCTCGCGGCCGTGGCCCTCCAGGTGGATGAGCACCTGGGACTGGCCGGTCCACTCGCCCAGGGCGCGGGCCAGGGCGGTGAGCAGCACGTCGTTGATGTGGGCGCGCCAGGCGGAGGGCACCTCCTGGAGCAGCAGCTTCGTCTCCTCGGCATCGAGGCGGATGGAGACGGAGCGCTCGGAGGCGTGGGTATTGGGGCCGGAGGCGTCGGTGGGCAGCGGGGCCACCCGGGTGCGGGCCTCGTCCAGCCACAGCGGCGCCTCGGCCCGCAGGGCGTCGGAGTGGGCATGGGCCTGCAGGCGGCGAGCCCAGGCCTGGAACGAGGTGCTCTTGGGGGGGAGCACCGCCTGGAGATAGGCGGACTCGAGGTCCTCGACAATCACGCGCCAGGAGACGGCATCCACCACCAGGTGATTCGCGACCAGGAGCAGGCGCTGCTGGCCGTTGCCGAGCTGGAAGAGGGCGGCGCGCAGCAGGGGCGGCTGCGCCAGGACGAAGCTGGCCTGCAGGCGCGAGGCCTCGGCTTCGAGCGCGGCGGGCTGCTCGGCGGCGGGAGTGGAGGAGAGGTCCACCTGGAGCAGGTGGACGGACGCCTCGTCGGGGGCGGCGTGGTCCTGCAGCCACTCGCCCTCGTGCTGACGCAAGCGCAGGCGCAGGGCATCGTGGTGGGCCACCACCTGCGCGAGTGCCCTGCGCAGGCGAGCGGGCTCCAGCGGCTCACGCGAGGCCAGGAGCACGGCCTGGTTGAAGTGGTGGGCGTGGGCCGCGTCGTGCCGCAGCAGCTGGAGCTGGACGGGCGTGAGTGACACCGGGCCGGTGATGGGGCCCTGCTCGCTGAGCGCCTCGGAGGCGGACGTCACCACCCGCGCGAGCTGCGCCACCGTCTGATGCTGGAAGAGCTGGCGGGCGGAGAGGGCGAGGCCGGCCTGGCGAGCACGCGCGACGACCTGGAGGCTGATGATGGAGTCGCCACCCAGCTCGAAGAAGTTGTCGTGGATGCCCACCTGCTTCAGCCCGAGCACCTGGGCCCAGCTGTCACACAGCCGCTGCTCCACGTCATTGCGAGGCGCGACGTAGGCGGAGCGCGGCTCGGAGCGGGACAGGTCCGGAGCGGGCAGGGCCTTCCTGTTCACCTTGCCGCTGACGGTCAGGGGCAGGGCCTCCAGGGCCACGAAGGCCGAGGGAACCATGTACTCGGGCAGCTTCCTCTTGAGGAAGTCGCGCACGTCGGTGGTGGAGGGCGGCTGCTCACCCGGGGGAAGCACCACGTAGGCCACCAGACGCTTGTCGCCCGAGGCGCCCTCATGCACCGCCACCACGGCCTGGCGCACCTGGGGGTGCTGCTCCAGGGCCGCTTCGATTTCCCCCAGCTCGATGCGCAGTCCGCGCACCTTCACCTGGAAATCCAGCCGGCCCAGGTACTCGATGTTGCCGTCGGCCAGCCAGCGCGCCTTGTCGCCGGTGCGGTAGAGGCGGGCACCCGGCTCGGAGGAGAAGGAGTCGGGGATGAAGCGCTCGGCGGTGAGCTCGGGGCGGGAGATGTAGCCGCGGCCCACCGGGATGCCGCCGATGAAGAGCTCGCCGGGCACGCCTGCGGGCACCGGCTGCAGGTGCGCATCGAGGATGCGCATGAGGGTATTGGAGATGGGGCGGCCGATGGGGATGGAGCGGAGGCCGTGCTGGGGCTGGCAGTGGAAGAAGGTGACCTCGACGGCGGCCTCGGTGGGACCGTAGAGGTTGTACAGCCAGGCGAAGGGCAGCCGCTGCAGGCACCGCTGCGTGAGCTCGGGGGAGAGCGCCTCACCGCTGCACACCACCCGGCGCAGGCTGGAGCAGCCCTCCAGGCCGGGCTGCTCCAGGAAGGGCTGGAGCATGGAGGGCACGAAGTGCACGGTGGTGATGCGCTGCTCGCGGATGAGGTGCAGCAGGTAGTCGGGCTCCTGGTGGCCGCCGGGGCGGGCCACCACGAGGCGCGCGCCCACGATGAGCGGCCAGAAGAACTCCCAGACGGAGATGTCGAAGCTGTAGGGCGTCTTCTGCAGCACGACGTCGTCGGTGCCCAGCGCATCGACCTGCTGCAACCAGAGCAGGCGGTTGCAGACGGGGCGGTGGGCATTCATGGCGCCCTTGGGGCGGCCGGTGGAGCCCGAGGTGAAGATGACGTAGGCGAGGTTGTCGGGAGTGGCCAGGGCGGCGGGCGGGTGCGTGGGCAGGCCGCGCAGCGACGCGTCCCCGAGGGCCAGGGACACCACGGAGGCCCCCGGCGCCTCCGGCAGGTGGGCCATCAGGGCGGGCTGGGCCAGCACGACGGCGGGTCGCGCGTCCTCCAGCATCCACTCCAGGCGCTGGCGGGGGTAGGAGGGGTCGAGGGGGACGTAGGCACCGCCAGCCTTGAGGATGGCGAGGAGGCCCACCACCAACTCGAGGGAGCGCTCCGAGCACAGACCGACGCGCACCTCGGGGCCGACGCCGAGCGAGCGCAGGTGCCAGGCCAGCTGGTTGGAGTGCTCCTCCAGCTCCCGGTAGGAGAGCCAGGCGCCCTCGAAGCCCAGGGCCGGGGCTTCAGGCGTGCGAGCCACCTGGGCCTCGAAGAGGTGGTGGATGCAGGTGTCGGAGGCCAGGGGCGCGCGGGTGTCGTTCCACTCCACCAGCACCTGGTGGCGCTCGGCCTCGGTGAGCAGGGGCAGCTCGGCGATGCGCTGCTCGGGCCGGGCGAGGACGCCCTCCAGCACCTGCCGCAGGTGGCCCACGAGGCGCACCATGGTGGCGGGCTCGAAGAGGTCGGTGGCGTACTCCAGGGAGCCCGCCAGTCCCTGCGCGGACTCGGCGAGGGAGAGGTTGAGGTCGAACCTGGAGGTGCGGCTCTCCAGCTCCACGGGGGCCAGCGTCAGTCCGGGGAGAGAGAGGGCCGGCAGAGGGTCGGGCTGGAGCACGAGCAGGACCTGGAACAGCGGGCTGCGGCCCAGGTCGCGCGCGGGCCGAAGCTGCTCCACCAGCTTCTCGAAGGGCACATCCTGGTGCGCGAATGCGCCCAGCGTCGTCTCGCGCACCCGCTGCAGCAGCTCGCGGAAGGAGGGGTTGCCCTCCAGTCGCGTGCGCAGCACGAGCGTGTTGACGAAGAAGCCGATGAGGCCCTGCGTCTCGGGACGGGAGCGGCCCGCGATGGGCGAGCCGACGCTGAGGTCCTCCTCCCCGGAGTAGCGGTGCAGCACCACCTGGAAGGCGGCGAGCAGGACCATGAAGGGGGTGACGCCCTCCTGCTGGGCCAGGGCCTTGAGCGCCTCCCACGTGGCGGCGGGCAGTCGCACCGGGACGCTGGCGCCGCGGTGGTCGCGCACGGGCGGCCGCGGCTTGTCGGTGGGCAGGTCCAGGTGAGCGGAAGCGCCGGCCAGCTGCTGCTTCCACCAGGACAGCTGGCGCTCGAGCTCCTCACCCTGCAGCCACTGGCGCTGCCACAGGGCGTAGTCGGCGTACTGGACGGGCAGCGGGGGCAGGGGCGAGGGAAGGCCCTGGCAGAAGGCGGCGTAGAGTGCGGCGACTTCGCGCACCAGCACGCCCATGGACCAGCCGTCGGAGACGATGTGGTGCATGCACAGCACCAGCACGTGCTCGGTGTCCGACAGGCGGAGCAGGGTGGTGCGCAGCAGCGGGCCGCGCGTCAGCGCGAAGGGGCGCAGGGCCTCCTCGTAGGCCCGGCGCAGCACCTCGGCCTCCCGCTGCTGGGGCGCAAGCGCGCCCAGGTCTTCCCGGGCCAGCGCCACGGGGGCTTCGGGGTGGATGAGCTGGGAGGCAAGTCCCTGCTCGGAGTGGAGGGTGGTGCGAAGCGACTCGTGACGGCGGACCAGCTCGGCGATGGTGCGCTCCAGGGCGGAGGTGTCCAGCACGCCGCGCAGCCGCACCGCCGCGGAGATGTTGTAGAGCGCGCTGCCCGGCTCCAGCTCGTCGAGGAACCACAGCCTCTGCTGGGCGAAGGACAGGGGCAGGGACTGCTCGCGGGAGGCACGAGGCAGGGGGCCGGATGAGTCCCGGCGCGCGCCAGCGAGCCGCCATGTCAGCTCGGCCAGTGTGGCCCCGCTCAGCAGGACATGCAGGGGCAGCGCCACACCGAGGCCCTTCTCCACCTCGTACGTCAGCTCCACCGCCGCCAGCGAATCCATGCCGTAGCGGGTGAGCGGCTCATCGCGCTTCACCTCCCGAGGGGCCACCTTCAGCTGGCGGGCCAGCCGGATCCGCAACCACTCTTCCAGGGCCTCCGGCGTCGCCGGGAGCACCTCGGGCTCGGTGGCGAGTGACGTGCGGGGGTTGGGCGGCACCTCGGGCCCGTCGGCCTGCTGCTCGCGCCAGGAGGCCACCTCCTGCAGCTCGCCCGCGAGGAAGGCCGCGCGGCTCGCCCGGCGCTGAATCTTGCCGCTGGAAGTCTTGGGCAGGCTGCCAGGAACGATGAGGGTGAGCGCATGCAGCCGCAGCTCATGCTCCATGGCCACCTGCTGGCTGATGGCGCGCGCAACCTCCTCCACCGCCACGGGCTGCCGGCGCGTGTCCACCTCGCACACGAGCACCAGCCGCTCTTCTCCCTCCACCTCCACCGAGAAGGCCGCACCACACCCCGGCCTCAGCGCGGCGTGAGCCCGCTCCGCAGTCAGCTCGAGGTCCTGGGGGTGGTGGTTGCGGCCGCGGACGATGATGAGGTCCTTGATGCGGCCGGTGATGAAGAGCTCCTGGCCCTGGAGGAAGCCCTGGTCCCCGGTGCGCAGGAAGGGCCCGGCGCCGTCGGAGGTGCGCGCCTGGAAGTCGCGCGCGGTGTCTTCGGGACGGCCCCAATAGCCCAGGGCCACGCTCGGGCCCTTCACCCACACCTCGCCCACCTCGCCGGAAGCGCATGGGACGAGCGTCTCCGGATGCACCACGCGCACTTCCTGCTCCTGGAGCGAGTGCCCGCAGCCCACCAGCGTCTGGCTGTGCGGCTGCCCGGCCTGGGCCGGCTCGGCACGGCCCTCGCGCAGCCGGCGCGTGTCCAGGGCCTGCTGCACGGGGAGCGCGCTCACCTCGCCGCCAGAGACGATGAGGGTGCCCTCGGCCAGGCCATAGCAGGGGTAGAAGGCCTCGCGGCGGAAGCCGCTGGGGGCGAAGGCCTGGGCGAAGCGCTCCAGCGTCTCCGGGCGGATGGGCTCGGCGCCGCAGAAGGCCACTTCCCAGTGGCTCAGGTCGAGGGCGGCACGCTCGGCCTCGGTGGTCTTGCGCACGCACAGGTCGAAGGCGAAGTTGGGCCCGCCGCTGATGGTGCCGTGGGTGCGAGAGAGCACCTCCAGCCAGCGCATCGGCCGCCGCAGGAAGGTCAGCGGCGACATGAGGGTGGTGGCGAAGCCTCCGTACAGCGTGCCGAGGATGCCGCCGATGAGCCCCATGTCATGGTAGGGCGGCAGCCAGATGACGCCCGCGCTGTCCTCGCGCATGCGGAACGCACCGTGGATGAGGCCGAGGTTGTGGAGGAGGTTGGCGTGGGTGAGCTCCACTCCCTTGGGCGTCCCGGTGGAGCCGGAGGTGTACTGCAGGAAGGCCAGCGAGTCCGCCTGCGGCGGCGGCCGCCGCCAGCCTGTCTCCGCTCCCGCCGGTAGCGCGTCGGTGGCGACCCAGCGCAGCGCCCGCAGCTCCGGCGCCAGCTCGCAGAGGGACTCCGCCATGGATGCGATGAAGGAGGTGGTGAGCACCACCGTGGCCTGGGCATCCTGGATGAGGGCTTGCAGTCGTGGCAGCGTGCGTTCGAGCCGGAGCGGATCCGGTGGATAGGCTGGCACTGCCACCATGCCCGCCGCCAGGCAGCCGAAGAAGCCGGCTACGTACTCCAATCCGGGAGGGTAGATGAGCACCGCGCGCGCGCCTGGCTTTGCGTGCTGCTGGAGGTCCGCGCCGATGGCCCGTGCCCGCAGCAGGAGCGTGGCCCTGTCCATCGACTCCTGCGCGCTGTCCTCGTCCCCGACGAAGGTGAACAGGGGCGCGGTGGGATTCTGCTCCGTGCGTTCCTCGAGCAGGGTGAGCAGTGTCGGGCGGCCAGCGGCAGCAACAGAGGGCTCCATTCCCAGGCATCCTCGTGCATTGCCCGGACCGACTCGGCCAAGCACCTTGGAGTTCAGTTGTTCCTACAAAATCCGGAACTTAGGTGAGCCCTGTCATTCCTCCAATGGATGTTGGTGGATTCCACTCTCTGTGGCGAGCTCCGGCTGTGATTTGGAACTTGCAGTGGCTTCACAGCCACGGAGCGATGAATTACGGCCGAGCAGCCGCTTCATGCGGTTGGTCATGCCGTACCGCGGACTGACTGGAAGCAGCTCGGCTCAACGCGACGTGCGGCGCTCCAGCAGCTCCGTGGCCCGGTGGATGAGCTGACGCATCGTCACGGTGCCCAGGAAGCGGCTCTGCGCGTCCACGACCACCACCGGGTCATAGAGCGTCTCCGCCCCGCGCTTCATCGCCACGCGGGCCAGCGTGGTAATCGCCATGCGGTCTTCCACCACCAGCGGGCGCTCGTCACGTGCCGTCAGGCGCTGCCGCGTCACCAGCGCCTTCGGGTGGTCGCCCTCCAGCAGGACGACGTGGTCCAGCTGGGGCGCCTCGCGGAAGAGGCTGTGCAGCTCCTCGGCGGGCAGCGTCTCGTCCACGCACAGGCGGCGGATGATCATGCTGCCCACCGTCTCGTCGTCCTCGCGCTCGCGGAAGTCGAGCGCGCGCATGGCCTGGTGGCGCTGCGCCTCGAACTCTCCGGTGGGGAGCACGGGCTCCGGGGACGGGCGGGCGATGAGGTAGCCCTGCACGTGGCGGATGCCCAGCCGCAGCAGCACGGCCAGCTCGTCCCAGGTCTCCACGCCCTCGGCGATGAGCACGGCGTCCACGCTCGCGGCGAAGGCCACCAGCGACTTCACCAGGTGCTGCTGGTAGCTGTAGCGGTGGATGTCGCGCACCAGCGCCTGGTCCAGCTTGATGAACTGCGGCGCGCTGTGCACCAGCGTCACCAGCCCCGAGTGCCCCGCGCCGAAGTCATCCAGGGCGATGCCGAAGCCCTCCGCCGCGCACTGGCGCGTCAGCCGCTGGATGAGCGCGTTGTCCTCGAACGCCGCCTTCTCGGTGATTTCGAGCACGAGGTGGCGGGGCGTGAGGCCGTACCGGGCCAGCAGCGCCACGGTGGAGCCGTCCCCGAAGCGCGGGTCGCTCAGCACGTCCGGGCTGACGTTGAAGAAGAAGGGCGCGCGGCGCTGCTCGTCGCGCAGCGTGGAGATGCACTGCAGCGCGGACGTCCAGCACGCGCGCTCCAGCTCCCACGTGAAGCCCTCCGCCCGCGCCTGGGTGAAGAGCACCTGCGGCTCCCTCCACTGTCCGGGCCCCCGCGACAGGACCTCATGCCCGATGACCTTGCCGTGCAGCAGGTCCACGATGGGCTGGAACACCGACGTCAGGTTGGGTTCATCACCGTTCCACAGCCAGGCGGGGGCCTGGGTGGAAGCCGAGGAGGGGCTCATGTGGGGAAAGTGTAGCCCAAAGGGCCCACGGCTTCAGGCCACCCCCGTGAGAATGCCGTGGCGGCCGGGTAACGCGGGGCCCCCTCGTCCCCGCCTCCCCGGCCAGCCAGGCTCCCCTCAAGACTCCCGGATTCGCTCCAACCCCCCGGAATTCGAGGGTTCTTCCGCCGAGGGCAGGGGGGAAACCGCCGGAATCGGCTCGCCCCCGGTAGTGGACAGTGGAGCCGTCACCGACAGCGCGGCCTGGGTGGCGACGGCGTCCAGGGCCTGGCCTTCCTCCCATTGAACGGAGGAGAGCGAGCGGAAGCGGCGGGCCAGCGCGGACAGCTCCGCGGCCTTGAGCTGGGCCTGACCGCTGCGCAGCGACAGCAGCGCCACGCGGGCCCGCTCCAGCAGGGCCACCTCGGCGCGCAGCCGGGCGAGGATGCGCTCGCGGCGCCCCTTCAGCTCCCCCAGGTGCGCGACTTCCTCCGCCAGCGACGCCGCGGCCAGCTCCAGCTGTCGCCGCGCCACCGCGTCCGTGCTGGCGCGGGCACTGCGCTCCAAGTCCTCGCGCTCGGCCTGGAGCTCCGCCTGCGCGCGCTCCTCCAGCTGCGCCTCCACGCCGGCCCACTCGGACGCCAGCTCCACCGCGTCGCGGGTGATGCGCGCCAGCGTGCGGGCCAGCTCCTCGCGAGCGGGCTCTCGCGGCAGCAGGGCCAGGGACTGGCCGCATTGCCGGTACAGCGACAGGGCCCGCTCGGACAGGGTGCGGAAGTCCCCTGCCAGCTTCGGGAGCAGCTCCTCCGCGCGCGCCTCCACTGGGTCCGCGGACAGCCCCAGGTGGGCGGCCACCGCGCTCAGGCCCACGAACAGGCCGAGGATGCCGCCCGTCACGCCCGCCCCCAGCAGCGCCGGCGTGGCCAGGTCCGCCAGGCGGGCCGAGAAGACGCGCGCCACCTCCAGGCCGGCCAGGGTGAGCCCCACGCTCAGTCCCGCGCCCAGGCCAAAGTGCACGAGGGTGGGGCGCGCCTCCGCCACCTGTCCCTTCTCACCGCGCTCGCTGAGCCGCGCGCGCACCAGCAGCGCCCCCGCCGCCGCCGCGCTGCACGCCACCGTCCACCCGGGCGCCATGCCCAGCGCGTACGGAATCGCGGTGAGCAGCAGTCCCAGGCCCCCCAGGAGGACGCGGTCCCACCGGTCTCCCTGCGCGCACGCCAGCACCACGGCGGCGGGCACCAGCCACGCCAGCGGCAGCGGCAGCCCCACGCGAAGGGTGACCAGGTGCATCAGTCCCGCCCCGGCGCCCGCGGCGAGGGCGCGCGTGACGGTCCGTTCGAAGGCCTCACGATGGTGGAATTGTAGAATGGTGGCGCTCATCGACTCCCCACGGCGTGGCGTCAGGCTGGGAATTCCCCCTTTCACGCGCGGGAGAATAAAAAGGTCTTCCGGATGAGCACCCCTCCCGTTCCCCAGACGATGCGAGCGTTGGTCCTCACCGCCTACGACGGGCGGCCGACGTCGCTCCAGGTGCAGACACGCCCCGTGCCGAAGCCCACGTCCAGCCAGGTGCTGGTGCGCGTGGCGGCATCCCCCATCAACCCGTCGGACATGATGTTCGTCCGGGGCCTGTACGGGGTGAAGAAGCCCTTGCCCACGGTGCCGGGCTTCGAGGGCAGCGGCACGGTGGTGGCCGCGGGCGGTGTCACCGGCAGGCTGCTGGTGGGCCGGCGCGTGGCGTGTGTGGCCCCGGCGGAGGGCGACGGGCTGTGGGCGGAGTACGCGGTGGTGGGGCTGCCGCAGTGCATGCCCCTGCGCTCGCACATCACCGACGAGCAGGGCGCGAGCCTCTTCGTCAACCCCTTCACCGCGTGGGCGCTGATGGAGCGCGCGAGGGAGGGCGGGCACACGGCGCTGGCGCAGACGGCGGCCGCGAGCTCGATGGGGCGCATGCTGCTCGCGCTGTCGCTGCGCGCGAAGGTAACCATGGTGCACGTGGTGGGGCGGCCGGAGCAGGTGGAGCTGTTGAAGAAGCTCGGCGCCGAGCACGTGCTGAGCAGCCACGAGCCCGAGTTCGAGGAGCGGCTGCGCCTCATCTGCCACGAGCTGAAGGTGTCGCTCGCCTTCGACGCGGTGGGCGGCAAGCTCACCGGTCAGGTGCTGCACGCGATGCCCGACGGCGGCACGCTCATCGTCCACGGCCTGCTGTCCGAGCAGGAGTGCCGCATCCACCCCGGCGAGCTCATCTTCGGCGGCAAGAAGGTGGAGGGCTTCTGGATGGAGCGCTGGGGGCGCCAGGGCTTCGGGCGCGAGAAGCTCAAGGCGAGCATGGCCGTGCCCGCGCTGGTGGGCCGCGTACTGGAGACGCCGGTGCGCGCGCGCCTGCCGCTGGAGTCCGCGGGCGACGCGGTGCGCATCGCCTCCACGGACATGACGTCCGGCAAGGTGCTCTTCGTGCCGGGGCAGGGCGCCGCCGCGTAGCGCGGGCGTCAGGCCTTGTCGCGGGAGATGGGCCCTGTCTTCCCCTTCGTCACCCGCAGGTAGTCCGCGGGCGACAGGACGAGCTGCGTGCCGCGCACGCCCGCAGACACCGCCACCACGTCGAACAGCTCCAGCGTCTCGTCGACGAAGACGGGGTAGTCCTTCTTGCCGCCAATGGCCGTGCAGCCGCCGCGCACGTAGCCGGTGAGCGGCTGCAATTCCTTGAGCGGCACGGTGTCCACCTTGCGGTCCCCGGTGAGCCGCGCCAGCGCCTTCAAGTCCAACTCCCCGTTGCCCGGCACCACCGCCATCAGCACGCCGGTGCGGTCGCCGCGCGCCACCAGCGTCTTGAAGACCTGCTCGGCGGGCATGCCCACCTTCGCGGCGACAGACTCCGCGGACAAGTCGTCCGGGTCCACCTCGTAGTCGCGCAGCTCGTACTTCACGCCGAGCGAGTCCAGGATGCGGGCGGCGTTCGTCTTCACGGCGTCACACCCCCAGGGCGGTGGCCGCGGCCTTCACGCGAGCGAGCGCGTCCTCGGGCGTGGTGCCCACCGCGGACAGGTGCCCCATCTTCCGGCCCTTGCGCGCGTCCTTCTTGCCGTACAGGTGCAGCCGGACGCCGGGCATGGCCAGCACGTCCTCGAAGCGCGGGCCGCCCTCCTTCAGCCACAAGTCACCCAGCAGGTTGACGATGGCCGCGGGGCGCACCACCTCCACCGAGCCCAGCGGCAGGTTGCACGCCGCGCGCACCGCCTGCTCGAACTGCGAGGTGAGGCACGCGACTTCCGTGGAGTGGAAGCTGTTGTGCGGGCGCGGCGCCACCTCGTTGACGAGCAGGCTGCCATCCCCCAGCAGGAACATCTCCACCACCAGCAGCCCCTCCACCTGGAGCGACTCGGTGATGGCACGCGCCAGCTCCGTCGCCTGGGCCGACACCTGCGGCGGCAGCGGGCCGGGCAACAGCGACCACGCGAGGATGCGCTCCTCGTGGTGGTTGTACGCGGGCGGGTACACCGCCGTCTCGCCCTTCGGGCTGCGCGCCACCAGCACGGACAGCTCGGACTTCAAGTCCAGCGCGGCCTCCACCACCACGGAGCGCTCGCCCAGCTCCTTCCACGCCGTCGCGGCCTCGGAGGCGGACTTCACCTCCCACTGGCCCCGGCCGTCGTAGCCGCCCTCGCTGGACTTCACGAAGCAGCGGCCGCCCAGCGCCCCAATCGCCTCGGACAGCTCCTGCTCGGAGTGCGCCTCGCGCCAGGGGCCCAGCGGGAAGCCGCCCTTCGCGAGCCAGCCCTTCTGCCGGCCGCGGTGCTGGACGATGCGCAGCACGTCCGCGCCCGGGCGCATGGGCGCGTGGCGGGCCACCGCCTCCAGCGTGGCGAGGGAGACCTTCTCGATTTCGAGCGTCACCGTGTCACAGCCGCGCGCCAGCTCCTCCGCGGCGGCGGTGTCGGAGAAGGACGCGGTGATGCAGCGGTCCACCACGGAGAGGGCGGGGCAGGTGGCGTCCGGGTCCAACGCCTGCACCTGGAAGCCCAGCGTGCGCGCCGCCAGCGCCATCATCCGCCCGAGCTGGCCACCCCCGAGGATGCCAATCGTCCCGCCGGGCAGCACCACGCGCGACTTCATGAAATCTCCCGGTGCGCCAGCACCTCGTCGGTGCGTGCCTTGCGCCAGGCCGCGAGCCGCTCGCGCAGCTCCGGGTACTTCAGGCAGAGGATGGCGGCGGCGTGCAGGGCCGCGTTGGCGGCGCCCGGCTTGCCGATGGCCTGCGTCCCGACGGGCACGCCCTTGGGCATCTGGACGATGGAGAGCAGCGCATCCAGCCCGCTGAGCAGCGTGGTGGGCATGGGCACGCCGATGACGGGCAGCAGCGTCTTGCTGGACACCATGCCGGGCAGGTGGGCGGCCCCTCCCGCGGCGGCGATGATGACGGACAGGCCGCGCGACTCCGCGGTGGACGCGTACTCCATCATCCAGTCCGGCGTCCGGTGGGCGGACACCACGCGCACCTCATGGGGGATTCCCAGCTCCTTGAGGATGTCCACGGCGGGCTGGAGGTACTCCAAATCGCTCCTGCCGCCCATGATGACCCCGACCCAGGGGGGAATCGTACTCGCCATGTGGTGTGCGCGCCTCCGTGCGCTCTCTCCGACCGAAGGCGGAGGAAACGCGGAGATAGGGCGGGGGGATTCCGTCGGTCAACACGGAAGGTGAGGCGGTCGTCCAGTGGACGCCCGCCCCGCTCCCTGCCCGCCCTGCGCGCGGGGGCTCCAGAGCCGCGCCCCACTGGCGTGGGGCTTCAGTACGTCGAGCCCACCTTGCCAAAGCTCTTGAGGGCCTTGACCTTGCTGCGCTTGACGGCCGAGCGCGTCTCCTCGTCGTTGTCCGCGCTGTCGTACTCGTCCAGGGTCGCCTGCTGCTCGGCCACGTCGGCGGCCACCGCGGCGGCGCCGGACACGGCGCTGGCCTCGTGGAAGAGGGCCTGGTTCTGCTGGAGGTAGCCCTTCGCCTCGTCCTTGCGGCCCCCGCGCAGGGCCTCGGCGGCCTTCTGCATGTTGACCGCGCTGCGCGCCCGGGCCGCGTACACCGTGGCCTCCTTGTCCTGGCGGGCCAGCACCTCCTCGCGGCGGTCCGTCACCACCGAGGACAGCGTGGCCGCGTTCTCCACGCCCACGTTGCGGATGAGGTCGGTGTAGGCCAGCTTCAAATCCGTCACGCGCACCGTGCGGCCCACCGTGTCATCCGTGACGTTCAGCCGCACCACCAGGCGCTCCAGCTGGCCGGCGGAGAAGTCCGGCAGCGACACCCTGACGACGTTGCCGGACTGGCTGGCGCGGTAGCCCATCACCTCGCCCAGGGACGTGCCCGGGGGCAGGGTGAAGGTCAGCGTCACGTCGCGCGCCACGGACGTCGTGGCCTGCTGCAAGTCCTTCTGGAAGAGCGTGGCCAGCTGCCCCGCGTCCTCGAGGAAGCCGTACGCGCCCGCGCCGTACTCGGCGAACGCCTGCATCAGGTCCTCGTTGAAGTCGGTGCCCACGCCGATGGAGCTCAGCGTGATTCCGGAGGCGCGCAGCTCCCGCGCCTGCTGCGTCAGCCCCTCGTCGTCCGTGATTCCCTCGGTGGGCTGGCCGTCGCTCATGAGGATGAGGCGGTTGACGTGGAACTGCCCCTGCGCCCCGGACAGCTGGTAGCGGCCGGCGGACAGGCCCGCGCCGATGTTCGTGCCGCCCTCGTCCCAGATGCCGTCCACGTACTGGAGCATCCGCTCCCGGTTGCCGGGCGTGGCCGGCAGCGACGGCAGGCTCTTCACGTCCGAGCCATAGTGGACGATGGCCAACCGGTCCTCGTCCCGCAGGAGGCTCACGAGGTGCCGCGCGGCCTGCTTCGCCTGGGCCAGCTTGTAGCCGCTCATGGAGCCCGAGCGGTCGATGACCAGCGCCAGGTTCACCGCGCTGCGCTTCGCCCCCGGCACCTCGGCGCCCATCAGGTCCACCGTGGCGAAGACTTCAGAGGTGCCCGTGGGGATGTAGGGGTGCGACAGGCGGCTCGTCATGGTGAGCGAGCCGGGCGTCGCGAGCACGGGCGGGGGCGGGGTGGGGGGCACCGGCGGCGCCACCACCACCACGGGGACGGGAGGCGGCGGGGGCTTCACCATCCCCAGCTGCGGCAGCCCCAGCACCAGGGCGGTGAGGGCGAGGCCACCGGCGAGGCTGAGGAAGAGGACCGTTCGGTTCATGGGCAGGGCTCCTGGCGCAAACGACGCGGGCCCTGCCTTTACGAACGAAGCGGGGGAAAAGGTCTACCCCCCGCGCCGGAAAAAGTTCAGTTGCCGGACTGCGCCACCGGGGCGCCCGCGCAGAAGAAGGGCGAGTTGTTCTCGCCGAACGTGCGCCGGTAGAAGGCCTCGTCCGAGGAGCGCAGGGCCTCCAGCGTGTCCTGGTCCAGCAGGAGGGCGCGGCAGCCCATGCGCTCCGGCAGCCCCTCCAGCACGCCGCTGGTGTCCTTCACCTCGCACGCGTTGGAGCCTTCCACGCACTCCTTGCTGCAGTAGCCCTTGGCCTCGGCGTTCTGGTTCACCGTGCCGTCCTCGTTGGTGGCCCGGGGGAAGGCCGCATCGCGCACGCAGACGAGGTCCTCGCACTCGATGGAGCCGAAGGAGATGAAGTCCTGCTTCGGCGCCACCTCCTTCTCGAGGATGGGCATGAACTTGCGGCCGAACTCCTGTTCCTCGTCGGGGGACGCCTTGCGCACCAGGGTGCACTCCTTGCCGATTTCGCTGCTGACCTCGCAGCCACCCAGCAGCAGCGCGGCGGACATCAGGAGGGCGGTTCGCACGGACATCTTCATGACACCTCTAAAAAGGGGGGAGGGGACGCGGGACCTCTGGACCCGCGACGTCACCGGGAAGGGTAGCACAGCACCCTCGGACGCCAACGCCCCCGTACCACGGTATGAGCCAGTGGAATTGTGAAGGAATACCGGAGGGATACAGGGTAACCAGGCTTGCGCGGCGTGGTTGATGGTTGGGAATGCGACCGATAGGATGGGGAAACCGAGAGTCGCGCTGTACCCCCGGTGGCAGTTACGCCCCCCCTCCATTCACGGAGCCTCCGGATTTGAACCGCCCCACGTTGCTGCTCGCCCTGTGTCTGGTGCCCTCCCTGGCGCCCGCCCAGAGCCAGGAAGGCATGGGACTCGACCTGACGAAGGAAGAGTCCCAAGCCGAGTCGTCCCCTTCCACCGAGGACACCCCCACTGCACCGCCCGCGGAGGAGGCCACGCCCGCCGTGGCCGCCACCGTGGAGGAGACTCCAGAGCCCGAGGCCATCGCACCGCTGACCGACATCACCCAGGAGGACCGGGTGAAGAGCGTCCAGCGCAAGGTCTACCGAAAGAAGGGTCGCTTCGAGCTGACGCCGCTCGTCAGCATCTCGGTGAATGATCCGTTCTACTCCAAGGTCGGCGCGTCGCTGCGCGGCGCCTGGTACCTGGCGGACACGCTCGCCATCGCCGGTCGCGCGTCGCTGATGCAGGTGGTGCCGTCCGACGACGTGCGGACGGCCAAGCGCACCTTCAACAGCAAGATCTACAACTCGGTGCCCGAGTGGTCCGCGATGGGCGACCTGGAATGGAGCCCCCTGTACGGCAAGGTGGCGTTCCTCAACTCCATCCTCCACTTCGACGGCTACCTGCTGGCAGGCGCCGGCGTGGTGCGCACGGAGACGTCCGCGCTGCCCGACCGCGGCCTCAACCCGGCCGCCGACCTGGGCCTGGGCATGCGCTTCGTCGCCAAGGACTACCTGGCCGTGAACGTGGCCCTCATCAACACCTCCTATGTGGATCAGCCCCTGGGCAGCAGCAAGGGCGCCATCCAGAACATGATGACCCTCAACGCCGGCATCTCGCTGTTCCTGCCGTTCAGCTCGACGGGGAGGGACGCGGAATGAAGTGGACCCTTCGTCTGCTCCTGGCCCTGTGCCTCGTGGTGCCCGCGCTGGGCCACGCCCAGTCCTCCTCCAAGGAGGAGGAGGAGGCCGGCGACGTCTCCGAGGTGGACAAGGACCGGCTCGGGCCGCTGCGCGAGCGCGTGCGCCCCGTCTCCGGGCACCTCTTCCTCAAGAAGGGGCGCTTCGAGTTCAGCCCGTCCGCCTCGGTGTCGCTGCGCGACGCCTTCTTCAGCAAGTACATCTTCGGCGGCACGCTCACCTACCACCCCATGGAGACGCTGGGCGTCGGCCTGCGCCTGGGCTACGCGCTCAACACGGTGGCCGGCGCGGCGCAGATCTGCACCTTCACCGACGGCACCGACGGCGGCGCCACGCGCGGCTGCGGCTCGCCCACCATGAACCAGCTCGACGGTCAGGCCCCCGGGCAGCTCAAGCTGCTGGCCGGCGCGGACGTCCAGTGGGCGCCCATCTACGGGAAGCTGTCGCTCTTGGCGGAGAAGTTCATCAGCTTCGACCTGTACGGCGTCGTGGGCGCCTCCGCGGTGCAGTACCGCGGCCCGGACCTGTCCACGCCCACCGGCGCGAAGAACTACATGACCGGCGGTGGCAACCTGGGCGTCGGCGCGCGCTTCTTCTTCAACCGCTGGGTGACGCTGCGCACCGAGGTGCGTGACCTCATCTACGTGGAGAAGAGCCGCACCACCGACAACTACCTGCGCAACCAGCTGATGTTCGAGCTGGGCGTGTCCTTCTTCTTCCTCAACGGCTCCGAGTCATGATCCGCTCCTTCCGGCTCATCCGTGTCGCCGTCCTCGGGCTCGCGCTCGCCTGGACGGCCCCCAGCTTCGCCCAGAGCTTCGAGGGCCTGGACCTCGGCGCCCAGTCCAAGAAGAAGAAGCGCGGCTCCACCACCAGCAAGAAGAAGAAGACCCCCACCTCGCGCAAGACGCGCGGTGGCAAGGCGACCAAGACGCCTCCGCCGGAGGAGGACGCCGCCGCGGCCACCGAGACGCCGGCCGCCGAGTCCGCGCCCGCCGTGGCCACCCCGGCCGCGCCCGCCGCAGCGCCCGCGGCGTCCGCGCCCGCGCCCACCCCGGCCACGCCGCCGGCCTCCGCGTCCTCCCCCGCGTCCTCCGGTGCCTCCACCGGCGGGCTGGGGCTGGACCTGACGCAGGAGGCGCCCAAGCCGACGGCGCCCACCATGTCCTTCGACGCGGTGGACGTGTCCGGCAAGACGGCGGACCGCCAGCGCCTGGACATCGCGGTCAACCTCTTCAAGAACGACGAGTACGAGAAGGCCGCCATGTCCGCGCACGAGCTGCTCGCGGACGCGAAGCTGGCGGGCCTGCACACCGAGGCGCGCTACGTGCTCGCCAAGTCGCTCTACCGCATGGGCATGTACCACTCGTCCCTGGGTGAGTTCTCCAAGCTGCTCGCCCTGGGCCCGTCCACCAAGTTCTTCAAGACGAGCCTGGAGTGGCTCTTCTTCATCAGCCGCAAGACGAAGAACGAGACGGTCATCCTCGACGAGATTGCCCGCCACGCGAACCAGGAGTTCCCGGAGAAGTACCGCAACGAGTTCCGCTACCTCCTGGCGCGCTACCACTTCGTGCGCGGCCGCGCGCTGGACCAGGTGGGCCAGCCGGCGGACGCGGACAAGAGCTTCGAGGAAGTGAAGCGCCTGGCGCTGAGCATCCCCCGCAATGACCCGTTCTTCCCGCGCGCGAAGTACCTGGAGGGCCTGTCCTCCTTCCGCAACGGCAGCCGCCAGAAGGACGCGGCGGCCAAGCGCGGCAACGGGGACATGCTGGCCTCCGTGGAAGCGATGAAGGAGGTCATCCGCCTCACCCGCCCGGTGGCCGGCAAGTCCGCCGAGCAGGCGAAGCTGGACAAGTCCCTGCGTGAGCTGGCCTTCATGCAGCTGGCCCGCACGCACTACGGCATGCAGCAGAACCGCTACGCCCTCTTCTACCTGGGCAAGGTGGAGCGCGGGAACACGCAGTGGCTGGAGTCCCTCTTCGAGGCCTCCTGGGCCAACTACCGCGTGGGCCAGTACGAGCAGGCGCTGGGCAACCTGATTACGTTGTCCTCGCCCTTCTTCCGCGAGGAGTACTTCCCCGAGGCGCTCATCCTGAAGGCGGTCATCTATTACGAGAACTGCCGCTACCGGGAGTCCACCCTCATCCTCCAGGACTTCGAGCGCACGTACCTGCCGGTGCATGACCAGCTCGAGGCGCTCGTGAAGAAGAACATGGACGCCGGGGAGTACTACTCGGTGCTCGCCGAGGTGCAGAAGAAGAACAAGGAAGGCCTGGAGAAGAACGAGACGGACGTCATCCTGGAGCGCATCCTCCGGCTGGCGCTGACGGACCAGGACCTGCGCAAGACGAACGACTCCATCCTCGAGCTGGAGGGGGAGATGGACGCCTTCGCGAACCGGGCGGACACCTTCAAGTACTCGGACCTGAGCAAGACGCTCCTGGAGGACCTCAAGGTCCAGCGCACCGGGCTCATCTCCAAGGCCGGCATCATGGCCAAGGGCAAGCTGGAGACGGAGCTCGTCGCGCTCAAGCAGCTGCTGGCCAACGGCCTGCGCATCAAGTTCGAGACGACGACGAAGGAGAAGGAGTTCCTCGAGGAGCAGCTCAAGGCGGGCGGCCGCACGGCCATCGTCAAGAAGTACAAGTACTCGGTGGCCGTCTCGGACGACCAGCTCTACTGGCCGTACGAGGGCGAGTACTGGCGCGACGAGCTGGGCACGTACCAGTACACGCTGACGAAGGGCTGCATCGAGCGCGACACGGCGAACCGGAACGTCCAGTCCGCCGAGGCGATGTAGCCGGCTTCACATCGGGTACTTCTCCACCCCACCCACCGCCGGGGGCGCTATGTTCCGCGCTCCCGGCGGTTTCATTTTGGAAGGAAGGTGTTCCTGGTGGTGAGGCGGGCGGCGTCACTGCGCGTCGTCTTCGGAATCGTCACGCTGGACCTCATCGGGTTCGGCATCCTGATTCCGCAGCTGGGCGTGTACGGGGTGAAGTTCGGCGCCTCACCGTTCACGGTGGGGCTGCTGATCTCCATCTTTTCGTTGATGCAGCTGGTGGCCGCCCCGGTGCTGGGCCGCCTGAGCGACAGGTACGGCCGCAGGCCGGTGCTGCTGCTCAGCCAGGTGGGCTCGCTGGCGGGCTACGTGTTGTTCGCCTTCGCGGACTCGCTGCCGCTGCTGTTCCTGGCGCGCGTCATCGACGGGATATCCGGGGGCAACATCTCCACCGCGCAGGCGGTGGTGGCGGACATCACCCCGCCGAAGGACCGGGCCCGGGGCATGGGCGTCATCGGCGCGGCCTTCGGGCTGGGCTTCGTGCTGGGGCCGGCGCTGGGCGGCTTCCTGGGGGCATGGGGCGGCAACCTCGCCATCGGCCTGTTCGCGGCGGGGCTGGTGGCGCTCAACCTCGTGTGCACCTTCTTCTTCCTGCCCGAGTCGCGGGCCCCGGGCGCCCCGCAGGGGCACGCGCGCACGCTGAAGGGCGCCTCGCTGGCCATGCACCTGCCGGTGGTGGGGCGGTGCCTGGTGCTGGTGCTGGTGTTCACCACCGCCTTCGCGCAGATGGAGGGGACGTTCTCCGTGTACCTCCTGACGCGCTTCCTCTCGTCGGGGCCGGTGCCGCTGCAGGGCGGGCTGTTCCTCCAGGCGGCGCTGCCGGACGCGGCGGTGCTGCGCGAGGCGAGCCTGCGGGCCGGCTGGCTGTTCGCCGTGGTGGGGGTGCTGTCGGCGGTGGTGCAGGGCGGCCTGGTGCGACGGCTGGTGGGCGGGGGAGAGGGCAGGCCCGGGCGCGAGGCCCCGGTGGTCGCGGTGGGCTTCGGGCTCACGGCCGCGGGGCTGGCGCTGATGCCCATGGCCCCGAGTTATGCGTGGCTCTTCCCCGTCATGGGGCTGTTGGCGGTGGGCTCGGCGCTGGTGAACCCATGTCTGTCCGCCCTGGTATCTCTTCATGCCCCGCCGGAGCGGCTGGGCGCGGTGCTGGGGGCGTACCAGGCCTTCGGCTCGCTGGGGCGGATTGTGGGGCCGGCGCTGGGCGGGTGGCTCTTCACCCGGCTGGGGCCGGGGGCGCCGTACGGGACGGCGGCGGTGATGGTGGCGGGAGCGGGACTGCTGGCGCTGTCGCTGGTGGCCCAGGCGAGAATGGCAGGCGCGGGGGCCGAGCAAAGGTCCTAAGATGGAGGCCATGGTGGGGACGCAGCCGCAGCCGGTGACGATTGCCTTCGATGTCATGGGGACGGACCACGGTCCCGCGGAAGTGGTCCGGGGCGCGGCGATGCTGTCGCTGGAGTCCCCCCACATCCACACGCTCCTGGTGGGGGACCGCACCCTCATCGACGAGGCGCTGGCCGAGGTGAAGCACAACGGCGAGCGCATCTCCGTGCAGCACGCGGCGGACTTCGTCGGCATGGACGAGAAGCCGGGCGAGGCGCTGGCGCGCAAGCCGAACGCCTCCGTGGCGGTGGCCGCGCGGCTGGTGGCCGAGGGCGAGGCACAGGCGCTGGTGTCCGCCGGCAACACCGGCGCGGGCGTGCTGGCGTGTGCCCGGCACTTCCAGCTCATCCCCGGGGTGCGGCGCGCCGCGCTGGCCACGGTGTACCCGACGCGCTCGGTGCGTGGCGCGAAGGAGGACCCGTTCTCCCTCATCCTCGACGTGGGGGCCACGGTGGAGGCCAACGCGGAGGACCTGGTGACGTTCGCCGTCATGGGCTCGGCCTATGCGCGCATCATCTCCAAGAACGACCGGCCGAAGGTGGCGCTCCTGTCCAACGGCGTGGAGCCGCAGAAGGGCCCGCCGCGGGTGGTGGAGGCGCACGCGCGGCTGTCGGAGATGCAGGCCATCAACTTCATCGGCAACGTGGAGGGCATCGACATCCCGAAGGGCACCGCGGACGTCATTGTCACCGACGGCTTCGTGGGCAACGTGTGCCTGAAGATGCTGGAAGGCGTCCACGACACGGTGGTGGAGCTGGCCCAGTACGCCTACAAGGAGAGCCTGCGCTGGCGCGCGGGCCTGGCCATGCTGTCCAGCGGCATCCAGCGCATCAAGGACATCACCGACTGGAACCAGTACGGCGGCGCGCCGATTCTGGGGTTCGATAAAATCTTCATCAAGGCGCACGGGCGCTCGAAGTCGCGGGCCATCGCCAACGCGGGAAAGGTGGCGGCGAAGGTGGTGGCGAACAACCTGACCACCGCCATCCGGGAAGGCCTGAAGAAGTGAGTCTGCCGGACCGCATCGACCCGCGTCCCCCGCGGCGCATCTACCGGTGGGACCTGGACAAGACGTACCTCCAGACGGAGTTCGACTCGCTCCGGGACCTGGTGCGCACGGCCTTCCAGAAGGCGCACGAGAAGGTGGCTGTGCCGGGCGCGAGCGCGCTCATCCGCGAGCTGTCGGAGCAGGGTGACTCGCGGCTGTGCATCGTCTCCGGCAGCCCCAAGCAGATGCGGGCGGTGCTGGAGGAGAAGCTCAAGCTGGACGGCGTGAAGTGGGACGAGTTCGTCCTCAAGGACAACGTGGGCAACCTCTTGCGAGGCCGCTTCCGGGCCCTGCGCGGGCAGGTGGGCTACAAGCTGCCGGCGATTCTGGAGAGCCGGGTGCACGCGCCGGTGGAGGCCGAGGAGGTGCTCTTCGGCGACGACGCGGAGGCGGACGCGTTCATCTACTCGCTGTTCGCGGACCTGATTGCCGGACGCGTGGACGAGCGGGTGCTGTCGCAGGTGCTGGAGGCGGGCGGGGTGTACCCGGACGACCAGGTGCGGGTGCGCGAGGCGTGGAAGAAGATTCCCGTGTCGGACCCGGTGCGGCGCATCTTCATCCACCTGGACCGGCTGACGCCGCCCGCGCAGTTCTCCGCCTATGGCCCGCGCGTGGTGCCCATCTTCAACTACTTCCAGGCCGCGCTGGTGCTGCTGGCGGACGGGCACCTGACGGCGCCGCAGGTGCTCAAAATCGCCGTGGAGATGGTGCAGACGGCGGGGCACAACATCATCACCCTGTCGAACTCCTTCCAGGATTTGCTGCGGCGCGGCCTGCCCTTGCAGCAAGCGGCCATCGCGCTGTCACAGGCGCTGGAGGGGCCCAACAAGCTCCTGGCGGCGATGCGGCCCATGCCGGACATCCTCGCCGCGTTCAGCAAGCGCCTGGCCGCGCTGGGCACGCCGCCGCCGCCACCACCGGTGCAGGCGGTGGACTACGTGAAGCTCATCCACCACGCGCTGCCGCGCACCCACAAGGGCCGGGGCAAGCCGACGGAGGAGTAGGGCGCGGGAACCGCCGGCGTGAAGCCTTCCGGCGCCAGGCCGCTCGAGGGCCGCCTGCGTTGTTGCTTCTGTTGCAAAACGGAAGTTTCCGGCTGATGCAACTCGGATGCGCCTGCGGGTTCTGGATAGATGGGGGGCAGGGGCCGCCCAACATCAGGACCACCCATGGGTGCACATTCAGCGGGCTTTGGCTGGGCAGCGGCCGTCTTCCTTGCATTGGCAGGTGTCTCGGAAGCAGCTCCGGAAACCTGCAACGGCATCGATGACGACGCGGACGGCGCCGTCGACAATGACAAGGGCCGGGGGCACTACACGCTCAGCTCCGCGAGCGCGAACGCCTGCGGACAGGCCTTCCGGAGCGTCTGCACGAGCTCGGGATGGGTGAGCGAGGCCATTCCCTCCTCGTGGCAGGCGCAGCTGGAGTCGGACGACACCACGTCGCCGTATTTCAGGATTGGAATCCGGTCCTTCGACAGGGTGCACTGCGGGGGACCGGATGGCACGTGCCCCCGGTACATCTACGGCAAGCGCGGCAACTTCAGCACGACCAACGCGCAGGATGGAGAGGTTCCCTACGGCTTCCCGGAGGCGGGCTACAGCTGCCCGAACCCCTCCGTGGATGCTCTGGGGTGCAGGTACGCCATCTCGCTCTGGCAGACCGTCAGCAACCCCTCCACCTATCCGTGGCCCCCGTACACCACGGACTACGACGCCAGCCGTTGGAACATCCTCCGGATGAAGGTGAAGTCCGGTGACGTCTTCCTGTCCCAGACCCACGTCCGCAACGAGTTGGTCACCGCGAAGGAGGACTGCGGAGCGAAGATCCGCTACGGCGAGGGCGATGACCGGTACTACACCTGGGAGACCTGGTTCCCGACGGGTGCCTTCCCCATCCCCGGCAGCTTTCCCAATCCGCCCACCTACGACAGCTCGGCCCCCGTCCCCGCCTGGAACGTCATCTACCAATTCCATCAGCAGGATGACTGCGGGGGCAGCCCTCCGCTGACCTTCGGGTTGAGCCGCACGGACGGCCCGGGAACCGAGCAGGGCAACAGCTACCAGTTCGCGCTCTACGCGAAGCAGACCTATAGCGACACCAACACCCGCATCTGGTCATCGGGCACCGACGTGCTGGGAGGCTCCACCTATCCGCGCGGGAAGTGGATCCGCTTCCTGCTGCACGTGAAGTGGTCCACCAATCCCGCCGTGGGAAAAATCGAGCTGTGGATTGATGGCGTCCAGAAGACCTCGCAGACCCGGCAGACGCTGTGGACGTATGAGCCGGGCTGCAACCTCTCCGGGGCCACGAACGGGTCGCCGCATCCCACGTATCTGAAGACGGGCATCTACCGGGATGGAGCGATTCCGGCCGGCTACGATGCGACGCTGTATTTCAGGGCCTTCGAGATAGCGGCCTCGTGTCCCCGGTTCTGGCCGGGCTGTCCGTAGCGACGATTCGCCAGGCACGGTACCCGCGTCGGATGGGTACCGTGCCGGCGGCGTGACTACGGGCAGGGGAACAGCGCGTCGATGGCGGCCACGGCGGCGTCCACGTCCACGTCTTCCGCGTCCGTCTTCGTCACCTGGGCCTTCAGCACGTCGGCCTGCGCCGCGTTGATTTCGCGGGCCGCGCGGTCGAAGAACGGGCCCAGGGTGTTGATGAAGGTCATGCGCGCCTGCGTGCCCTCCTCGTTGCCGCACGTCAGCTCCGTCAGGCGCTGGCGGAGGATGAGCGCGGTGCCGCGAATGAGCGCGACGTCGTACTGGCGCAGCGCGCGCTGCTGCAGCTCCGTGTTCGCCGCCTTGCCGCCCTCGTTGTCCAGGTTGCGCCAGCAGCGCACCGCGAGCGCGGCGTCATAGGCGCGCTCGTGCGTCTCCGGGCCCAGCTCCCGCACGTAGCGCGCCAGCCCCTTGGGCTCCCCGCGCGCCGTGCCGCCCGTGTAGTAGGCCCATGCGCTGTCGCAGTCCTTCGGCGCGTCGGCGCAGCTCGTCACCTCGGACAGTGGGGAGACGTAGAGGAACCAGAGCAGCGCCGCCTCGATGCGCGCGGCCTGCACGCGCGGCGCCTCGCCCTTGCCGCCCCGGGTGAAGGCATCGGTGATGATGGGCAGCAGCTTCGCCGGACCCACGCAGCGGTCCGGCGCCGTCTCCGGCACGCCCTCTTCCCTGCACTTCTTGCCGTTTGGCGCCGGCGGGTAGTGCACGTCCTCGCGGCGCTGCACACGCGAGCCGAGGCCCTCCAGCTGCGTGTACAGGTCGTACGCCTCCACGAACTCCTGCGACGTGGGGACCTTGCCGTCCTTCCACAACTTCGTTGCGATTTCGTCGAACGCCGCCACGCGCGCCACGGTGGTGATGTTGGGGTCGATGGGCGAGTACGTGTTCTCGTCCGAGATGCACGCGGGCCACGCGTCCGTGGCGCTGTTGTTCACGGCGGCGTTGCGCGGCTGGTAGTCCGTGGCCGCCGGCTGACAGGCGGTGACGTTCTCCGTGTATCGCGGCGGGTTCGGACAGTCGACCTCGTTGCCGCCGGCGTCGGGCGGGTCCGTGGGCTTCGGGTCGTCGTCGTTGCAGGCGGTGGACAGCAGGGCCACCGCGGCCAGCGAGAGGAAGATGCGCTTCATGGGTTGTTTCTCCTACGGGGGGAGGCGCTCAGAAGGGAGTCGCCTCCAGGGAAACCACGAGTCCTCGACCCGGGCCATTCACACTCGAACCGTGGGAACGGTAGGCCACGTCCGTCACGTTCTCCAGAACCGCCGCCACGACGAACCGCGTCCCCAGTCGCCACGCGGCTCGCGCTTCGAGCACCGCGTAGCCCGGTGTCCCTCCGAGCGGAATTCTCGCGTCCGAGCGGTCCGACACGGCCAGCCGTGTCTGCTCCCTCGCCCAGCGCAGTCCGGTGCTGGCGGAGAGGCCGGAGGGGTGCGCCCAGAGCAGCTCCACGGTGCCGTTGAGCGGAGGCACGCGCGACAGTGGCACCCGCGGCGAGTAGGGCACGTCGGGGTTGCTGGGACGGTCCGCGAGGTTGGGGCCCTCGCCCCAGGTCCAGGCGATGCCCGCCTGCGCGGTGAAGGCCGCCGGCAGGCGCACGCGCGCGCTGCCCTCCAGGCCGTAGAGCATGCTCCGCTCGCGCGCGTTGACGAGCTGGAAGCGCGACCAGGAGGCATTGCACTGCGGTGTCGACGGCGGGCAGTCCGTGACGTCGCGAGGCCGCCGGCCGATGGCACCGTCCAGCCGGGTGGCGAAGCCCCAGCCCTCCAGCGTGACGTGGCGGGTGTGCACGCGTGAGCCCAGGTCCAGCGTGGTGGCGTGCTCGGGGGACAGCGCCGCGTTCTCGAACTGGAAGCCCGGGCCCGTCTGCTGCCGCGAGCTGAGGTCGTCCAGGTTGGGCGCGCGGAAGGAGCGGTCCACGTGCGCCAGCAGCGTGAGGCGCGGTGCGGCCCGCCACTCGACGCCCGCGTGGCCCACCCAGGGCACCCAGGTGTTGCTGACGGCGAGCGTGCCGGACTCGACGTCCGCCGGAGCCCGGGCGGACGCGAGGCCCAGCCGGGTGCCGGCGCGCGTGGTGACGTCCGGGTGGACGGCCCACTCCGCGTCCACGAAGGCGCCACCCGTGAAGTAGCGCGAGCCCTGGAGGTACTGGCCGCGGCTGCGCACCAATTCCACGGCGAGGGCGGTGAAGGTGGTGCGCGCTTTGGAGCGGACGAAGTCCTGCGCCCCGTCCGCGCCGAAGGTGAGCCGCAGGGGCCGCGAGGCCACGGTGTACGGCGCGGGAGACACGCGCAGCGTGGCGCCCAGCGTGTCCACGGTGTCCGTGCCCCGGTCCACCACGGCGAAGGCAGGCCGGTTGAACGTGCGCTGCTCGTGCTGCTGCTGCCAGGACAGGGTGGCGCGGGCGGTGAGGCCGCCGGGCTCCGCGCGGGACCAGGCCGCATACGCGAGCGTCCGGAGCTGCGCGTCGTACTGGAGGCACTCGTCGAAGCGCGAGAAGGGCGGCGCGCACTGGTCCGTGCGTGGGGCGTCGTACTGGCGATAGAGGTACGCCGCCGCCGTCAGCGAGTCCGTGGCGCTGGCCCGCCACACGAGGCGCCCGTCCGCCGTCAATTCATCGAAGCCCGTGCCGAGCTGCGTGCGGCCGTCCTCGTCGAAGCGGGGCACCTCCGGCAGTTGTCCATCCGAGAGGTTGCGCACCGGGCCGCCGCCCTCCAGCAGGCCCACGCGCCGGCCGCCCACGCCGCCGATGAAGCCGAGCCGCTCGGTGGCGCCCTGCACCTGCACGCGCCCGCCGCGCTCGCTGTCCGCCGTGGCGCCGCGCAGGAAGAAGGTGGGGCGCAAGGGCGTGGGCTGCCGGGGGGGCTCCTGCGGGTGGGCCAGCAGCACGCCGCCCAGCGCGTCCGAGCCGTAGGGCGTGGAGGCTCCGCCGCGCAGCACCTCCACCGAGTCCAGCGTGCGCGAGTCGAGCGTGAAGAAGTACTGGTTGGGCCCCTGGCGCCAGGTGCTCGTGTTGAGGCGGACGCCGTCGAACAGCGCCAGCGTCTGCTGCCCGGTGAGTCCGCGCACGAAGGCCGAGCCCTGCGCGTGCGCCGTCTGCTGTACGAAGACGCCCGGCTCCCAGCGCAGCGCATCGGGAGCGGAGCGGGGCAGCCGGCGCTCCAGGTCCGCGCGGGTGACGGTGCTCGAGGCGCGGCCTTCGGGCGCGTCCTCCTCCGCCGCCTGGCCGGAGATGACCGTCTCCCGGGAGGAGGGCGCCGCCTCGGGCGCTGGGGCCTGGACGCGGCCGTGCTCCGGTGCCGGGCTTCGCGGCGGAACGGGCTCCTCCGGCGACACCGGAGCCTGGATGGGCGCATCCTCCGGCGCCTGTGCCCATCCCGGCGCGCCGCATAGCAGTCCCAACGCCAGGCCAGGGGCGAAGAGGGCGGAGCGCACGGAAGAGGCGGGACGAGGAGGACGCATCAGGGCCAGGGGCCCACGATACCCGGGCGCCGCGCCGTGTCAGCCTCGTGGCCGCACCCGGGGGCCACCACGGCCTTCACGCCTGCCCGCCCGCTCACCGGGCATGCGGCATTTCCCGCCCGGCTCCTGCCCGAGCGGCCCCGCTGCCCGCTCCCCGGGCGGCCTCCAGAACGTTTCACGTGCGTGGCGTGTTGATACGGGACAAAGTGCCCCGGAAGAACGGGTGTTTCCACGCGTTTCAGGCCAGTCAGCCACGTGCGCGACACCCTTCGACGTACCCGGAGCGAGCCCGGAGCAGGATGACCTTTCACGTCTCCCCGAATGTTCCACCGCGAAGGGATTCTCCGCCCGTCCGCCCGTGGGAGGGCGGGGAAGAACCTACCCCCCGGGGAGGACGGAGCGGCGAGGGCCCGTTGGCCCCCTCCGGCCCGGTGACGCCGGTCAACATTGTCTTCACTCGCTACTCCCAGGCCGGGTGGATGCGGTATAGACGGCTGCCCTTGAAGCGCCCCCTGGGGGGCGTCTATTGGCGATGACGCGAGATTCGACTGAAACGCCGCCTGCCGGCATGACGCTGCCACCTGCGCCCGAAACTGACGCGCGCGAGGTTGCCTCCTTCGAGGCGGCAGCGACTTCCGAGCGCGGCGCACAAGAGGTTCCCATGAGTTCAAACCCGGAGCTGTCGGCGCCCCCTGAGCGGGCCAGCGCCTCCGAGCCCGTGGCCGCCGATGCGGCCCCTTCCGAAACCGAAATTCCCCGCAGCCCCACCCCCGAGTCGTCCGAGCCGCCCCTCCAGGCCGCCCGCGTGGATGACGAGGCCGACGACGACGAAGCCGACGACGAAGATGCCGAGGGCGTCTTCGACGAGGCCGGCCTGTCCGCCGAGGCCGTGCTCGCCGCCGCCGAGGCCGCGGACGCCGCGGAGCGTGGCGACGAGGAGGTGGAGCAGGTCCCCGCCGTCCTCGAGCCCGAGCCCGAGCCGACCCCCTACGAGCGCGAGTTGCACGCGCCCCACGTCCGCCCCACCGGTGAGCCGGCGGAAATCGACCCGGACGAGCTGGACCCGGACGCCCTCAAGGTGGTGCTGCGCCTGCACCAGCACGGCCATCAGGCGTACATGGTCGGCGGCTGCGTCCGGGATTTGCTCCTGGGCCGCAAGCCGAAGGACTTCGACATCGCCACCAGCGCGACGCCCAACGAGGTGCGCGGCATCTTCCGCAACTGCCGCCTCATCGGCCGGCGCTTCCGGCTGGCGCACGTCTACTTCAAGGGCGGGAAGATCATCGAGGTCTCCACCTTCCGCGCCAACCCGACGGAGCTGGAGCCGGCCCCCAGTGGCGAGGACGAGGGCGAGTCGTCCGGTGAGGACCTGCTCATCACCCACGACAACGTCTTCGGCACCGCGCAGCAGGACGCGCGCCGCCGCGACTTCACCATCAACGGCCTCTTCTACGACGTGGCCGAGGGACGGGTCATTGACTACGTCCGCGGCCGCCGGGACCTGGACGAGCGCTTCATCCGGACGATTGGCGACCCGGAGATTCGCATGCGCGAGGACCCGGTGCGCATCCTGCGCGCCGTGCGCTTCGCCGCGAAGCTGGGCCTGGACATCGAGTCGCGCACCTACGCGGCCATGGAGGGCGCGGTGGAGGACCTGCCGCGCTGCGCCCCCGCGCGCCTGCTGGAGGAGACCTTCCGCCTCATCCGCGGCGGCGTGTCCGCCCCGGCGCTCAAGCTGCTGGACGCGCTGGACGCGCTGAAGATTTTGCTGCCGCCGGTGAACGCGTACCTCAAGCAGCACGGCAAGGAGGGCGAGAAGACCTTCTACGCCTTCGCCGAGTCGCTGGACCGGCGCGTCACCTCGGGTGAGCCGCTGGACGACGCCATCCTCCTGGCCATGCTGCTGATGCCCATCAGCCGCTCGCCGGGACAGGACGAGGCGCAGCAGGCCCAGGGCTCGTCGCAGGAGGGTGGCCGCCCGTCGGTGTCGCACGTGGTGGAGGACCTGCTCGCGGGCTTCGTGCAGTCCGCGCGCCTGCCCCGCCGCATCGCCGAGCGCTGCCGCATGCTGCTGCTGGCCCAGCGCACGCTGTCCGGCGAGCGCCGCCGCCGCAGCGCCGCCTTCAAGCGCCACCCGCTCTTCAGCGAGGCCCTCACCGTCTTCGAGATGACGGTGGAGGCCACCGGCGAGGGGCGTGAGCAGCTGGACGCGTGGAAGTCCGGCGAGGTGCCGCCGCCGCGCGCGGATGCCTCCGACAGCGAGGGCTCCGACGCAGGAGGCCAGCGCAAGCGCCGCCGCCGTCGCCGCCGTCGCCGTCCCTCCGGGGGCGGGGCCTCCGGTGAGGGGGCTTCCTCCGGTTCGTCCGCGTCGGGCTCCGACGCGGGCGACGCTTGAGCCCTCCGGTTTCGAGGTCTCCAAGCCCATCGCGAACGTGGGTCTACAGAAGGCGGGCTCCGGGCCCATTGCGTACGCGGGTCTACGGAAGGCGGGTGTCGTGAGCCCTTCGGTTTCGAGGTCGCCGAGCCCATCTCGTACGCGGGTCTACGGAGGGCTGGTGCTGGGCGTGGTGGCCGTGTCCTGGGCCGCCCCGCTCATCCGCTTCGCGGAGGCGCCGTCGCTGGCCATCTCCGCGTGGCGCCTCACCTTCGCTTCCGTGCCGCTGCTGCTCCTGGCGCTGCTGCGGGGCCGCTCCGAGCTGGCCTCGCTCAACGCACGCACGTGGGGCTGGCTGGTGCTGTCCGGGCTGGCCCTGGCGCTGCACTTCGCGACGTGGATTGCGTCCCTGCAGTACACCACCGTGGCCAGCTCGGTGGCGCTCGTCACCACGACGCCCGTCTGGGTGATGCTGTTCGCCTGGATGTCCCTGTCCGAGCGCGTGGGCCCGCGCGGGCTCGGCGCCATCGGCCTGTGCCTCGCGGGCAGCGTGCTCATCGGCGCGCGGGACTTCGCGCTGGGCGGACAGGCACTCTGGGGCGACATGCTCGCGGTGCTGGGCGCGATCCTGGCCGCGGCGTACTTCGTCATCGGCCGGCGCGTGCGCGAGGCGATGTCCCTGGGCACCTACGTGGGCGTCGTGTACTCGGTGGCCGCGGTGGCGCTGATGGTGACGCACGCCTTCGTGGACTCGCCGCTCACGGGCTTCACGCCGCGCACCTGGTGGGTGCTCGTGGGGCTGGCCGTGGTGCCGCAGCTCATCGGCCACTCGATGCTCAACGCCTCCGTGCGCCACCTGTCCGCGCCCTTCGTCTCGGTGGCGGCCCTCGGCGAGCCGGTGCTGGCCACGCTGTGGGCCGTGCCCCTGCTGGGCGAGACACCCGACTGGGTGCAGGTGCTCGGCGGAGGCATGGCCCTGGTGGGCGTGGTGCTGATGGCCCGCGAAGAGGCCCTGCGCCAGCCCCCGCCGCCGGACATGGTGCCGGCGGCGGACTGACGTCGCGGCGCCGGGCCGGTGGCTCGCATCGAGGGCGCGTGGCCGCGATGAAGGGCCCGCGTGAACAGCGGCTGGGGAGCGCGTCAGCGCTTCGGCTTGTCCACCGGGCGCTCGGAGCGGTGCTCGTCGTCGGCGGGGGCCTCGCTCCCGGCGATGTCCGCCGTCGTTATCGCCTTGCTGCCGAAGCGCTCGGCAATCTTGTCCAGCGCGGCGTTGAGCTTCGCGGTGCGCGGCGGCGCCGCGGGGAAGAGGCCGAGCTGCGGCGGCACCTCGTCCAACTGCACACTCACTCCGGTAAGCCGAATCGGTTTGCCCTCGTGCGAGCGCTCCATCAGCTCCAGCGCCGTGCGGTAGATGGCCTGCCCGTCGTCCGTGGCCTCGCGCAGCGTGGTGCGCCGGGTGATGAGCGTGAAGTCCGAGAACTTCAGCTTGAGCTGCACCACGCGGCCCTTCACTCCGGCCCGTCGCAGCCGGCGCCCCACCCGCAGCGCCTGCGAGTGCACGTGCGGCTTCAGCGCGTCCACTCCGGTGAGGTCCTCCTCGAAGGTGTCCTCCGCGCCCACGCTCTTGGCGGCGCGGTCCGGCACCACCTCGCGCACGTCGATGCCCTGGGACAATTCCCACAGGTGCCGGCCGCTGGAGCCCAGCCGCTCCTCCAGCCACTCCGGCTCCCGCGCCGCCACGTCGCCGATGGTGCGCAGTCCGGCGAGCTTGAGCGCCTCCTCCGTCTTCGGCCCCACGCCCCACAGCCGCGACACCGGCAGCGCCGCGAGGAAGGCCACCGTCTCCTCCGGCCGCACCTCGCGCTGGCCGTTGGGCTTCGCCAGGTCCGAGGCAATCTTCGCCACGAACTTCACCGTGGCGATGCCCGCCGAGGCCGGCAGGGACAGCTCGTCCGCAATCTCCTTGCGGATGCGCCGGGCGATGTCCGCGGGCGAGCCGAACAGGCCCACCGACGCCGTCACGTCGAGGAAGGCCTCGTCGAGCGAGAGCGGCTCGATGAGGGGCGTGTAGCGCTCGAAGATGGCGAAGACGTGCTCGCTGGCCTCGGCGTACGCGGAGAAGCGCGGCTTCACGACAATCGCATGGGGCGCGGCCTTCATGGCGCGAGCCATGGGCATGGCGCTGCGCACCCCGAAGGGACGGACCTCATAGGACGCGGCGACGACCACCCCTCGCTGTGCGTGCCCGCCGACAATGATCGGCTTGCCGCGCAGGGCGGGGTTGTCGCGCTGCTCCACGGACGCATAGAAGGCGTCCATGTCCACGTGGATGATGGCTCGCATGGCGTGAGTCACTGTAGTGGGCCCCTCTGACGCTCCATGGCCGCCGACATGAAGACCCTGACCGAGTACCTGTGGTTCGAAACCAAGGAGCGGCGCGAGCTCGTCCGGCTCACCGACACGGTGGCGGGGCTGGTCCGCAAGAGCGGCATCCAGGAAGGGATGGTCCTCGTCTCGGCCATGCACATCACCGCCGGGGTCTTCGTCAACGACGACGAGTCCGGCCTCCATGAAGACATCTGGGAGTGGCTCCAGACGCTGGCGCCCTTCGGTCCCGACTACCGCCACCACCGCACCGGCGAGGACAACGGCGACGCCCACCTCAAGTCCATGCTCGTGCACCACCAGGTCATCATCCCCGTCACCGCGGGGAAGCTGGACCTGGGGCCATGGCAGCAGGTGTTCTACGCCGAGTTCGACGGACAGCGCCGAAAGCGCGTCATCGTGAAGGTGATGGGCGCGTAGGGCTACACCCTGAAGGGGCGTGTCCTCGGGGAGGATGTAGAGGGTAGGGTCGGCGGTGCTGAATCAGTCCTGGCGCTCGCCCGGCAGCGGCAGGCCCAGGCGCTCCAGCTCCGCGCGCAGTTCCGGGGGCAGGGGGCTGCTCACGCGCAGTTGCTGCTGCGTCTGGGGGTGGGGCAGCGACAGCGAGCGCGCGTGCAGGAAGAAGCGGCCCAGGCCCGGCGCCTCGCGGCCGCCGTACAGCGTGTCCCCGACGATGGGGGCACCCACGCCCGCCAGGTGCGCGCGCACCTGGTGCAGCACGCCGGTGAGAATCTGCACCTCCACGAGGCTGTAGTCCCCCGTGCGGGCCAGCACCTTGAAGCGGGACTGCGCCTCGCGCGCATCCTCGGCCCCGAAGGGCGCGGGCTCCACGCGGTCCGGGTGGCGCGGGTGGTGGCGCAGGGGCACGTCGATGTCGCCCTCGTCCGTCAGCGGCCCCGTCACCAGCGCCACGTAGCGCTTGTCCACCGTGCGCCCGCCGAAGGCCTCGCGCACCGTGGTCCACGCCTCGCGCGTACGCGCCGCCACGAGGACGCCGGACGTCTCCACGTCCAGCCGGTGGCACAGCCCGCCCTCGCGAGGGTCCACGGAGGCCTGCGCGCACTCGGGGTAGCGCGCCACCAGCGCGTTGGCCACCGTGCCCGTCTCACCGGGCTGCAGGGGGTGCGAGGGACGGCCCGCGGGCTTGTCCACGAACACCAGTGCCGCGTCCTCGTGCAGCACCGCCAGCGGGAAGTCGGTGTCGGGGACGGCCTCGCGCGACTCCTCTTCCACCTCCACGGCGATGCGCTGCCCGGCCTCCAGCGTGAGGCCCTTCTTCGCGGTGCGGCCATTCACCTTCACCGCGCCGGCCTCGAAGAGGCGCTTGAGCCGCGCGCGCGACAGGCCGAGCGCTTCGCCGATGAAGAGGTCCACCCGCTGGCCCGCCTTGTCGGCGTCCACGGTGAGGGTGTGCAGCTTGGGGGCATTCACTCGGAAAGTGCCTCGTAGACTTCCTCGGCCGTCTGGAACCGGTCGTCCGGCTCCTTGCGGATGAGGCGGTGGGCCACGCGCGCCAGCTGCGGGTCCCCGTGAAGGTTCAGCGCCAGCACCGGTGGCGGCTCCATCTCCAGCACCTGGCGCCAGAGCTCGTGCGGCGTCTTCGCGTCGAAGGGGGGCCGCCCGCTCAGCAACTCATAGAGGATGACCCCGAGGCTGTACAGGTCGGAGCGTCCATCCAGCGGCTCGCCCAGAATCTGCTCCGGCGCCATGTAGCGGTAGGTGCCCACCAGCTTGCCGGCCTCGGTAATCGCCACGTCGTCCGCGAGGAACTTGGCGAGGCCGAAGTCCATCAGCCGCACCTGCCGGTCCTCGTCCACCATGATGTTGGAGGGCTTGAGGTCCCGGTGCACGAGCCCGTGGCCGTGGATGTAGGCCAGCGCCTCGCAGACCTGGAGCATCGCGTCCTTGAGGCGCCCCATGCGCTCCGGCCGGTTGAGCTCCTCCACGCGAATCACGTGGCCGCGGTCCTCCACCTCGGGCTTGCGGGGCGCGGGGGGCGGTGGGGCGAGGCCCTCCATCGAGTCGTCCGAGTCGTACCCGGCGGACATGCCGCCGCCGAGGCCTCCGCCCGCGAAGCTGGCGACGTCCTCGCTGGGCGCCTCGTCGGCGAAGGCGGCCAGTCCGAAGACGGCCTCGCCGCTCTCCTGGGACTCGGAGAGGCTGTCGCTGCCGGTGCCGAAGTCGTCGTCCGCGGTGCGCCGGATGGACAGGGGGCTGCGCGGCGTCAGGCCGGTGGCGTTGGAGAGCAGGTCCTCGCCGCTCATGTCCAGGTAGTGACGGAGGGTGAGCCCCTCGATGAGCTCCATGGCGAGGTACGGCCAGCCCTGGTGGACGCCGGACTCGAAGACCTTCACCACGTTGGGGTGGGACAGGTCCGCGAGCGTGTCGAACTCGCGGGCGAGCCTGCGCGCGGCACGAGCGTCCAGCGCGGGGCCGGCTGAGAGCAGCTTCAGCGCGACCTCGTCGTTGGTTCGGCGGTCCAGGGCCCGGTACACGGTCCCGGCCCCGCCACTGCCAAGCGTCTCCAGGACGCGGTAGGGACCAATGACCTTCGGGGGCATGGGGTGCGGAGATCCTACGGACCGCGTCGGGTCAGGGTCAAACGCGATTCACGCCCGTTTGCCTGGAGTTGGGCAGAGCGAGCCGGGGCGGGGTTTTACTTTTCCGCCAAACCTGGGAGAACCCGGTTTCAAATGCAATTAGGGAAGTACCAGCTCGTTCGCAAGCTCGCCACGGGAGGCATGGCGGAGGTCTTCCTCGCGAAGGCCGCCGGGCCCATGGGCTTCGAGAAGACGCTCGTGCTCAAGCGCATCCTCCCGCACCTGGCGGAGGACCCGGCCTTCGTGGAGATGTTCCTCGGCGAGGCCAAGCTGGCGGCCCAGCTCGAGCACCCGAACGTGGTGCAGATCTTCGACTTCGGTGAAGCCGAGGGCAGCTTCTTCCTGGCGATGGAGCTCATCGACGGGCCCAACCTGCGAAAGCTGGTGAAGCGCGCGCAGGAGGTGCCCCTGCCGCCCGCCCTGTGCGCGAAGCTGGTGGCGTCCGCGGCCGAGGGCCTGGCGTACGCGCACGAGTTCAGGGACCCGGCCACGGGCGAGCCGCTGGGGCTGATTCACCGGGACGTGAGCCCGGACAACATCCTGGTGTCGCGGCAGGGCGCGGTGAAGGTGGTGGACTTCGGCATCGCCAAGGTGGCGGGGCAGGGGCACCGCACGCAGACCGGTGTGGTGAAGGGGAAGGTGGCGTACATGCCACCCGAGCAGCTGCAGACGAAGCCGCTGGACAGGCGGGTGGACGTCTATGCGCTCGGGGTGGTGCTGTACGAGCTGCTCACGGGGAAGCGGCCGTTCGACGCGACGACGGACGTGAGCGTGATGCAGGCGATTCTCTTCGAGGCGTTCATTCCCGCGACGCAGCGGCGGCCGGACTTGCCGGCGGCACTGGTGCAGGTGCTGGAGCGGGCGCTCGCGAAGGACCGGGACAAGCGGTATCCGGACTGCCGGGCGCTGCAGGCGGATTTGGAGCGGTTCGTGATGTCCACCGGTGAGTCGGTGGGCGCGTACCAGATTGCGCAGTTCATGGCGCAGTTGCTGGCGGATGGGGTGGGCGGGCCCGTGGGCGTGACGCCGCAGGCGGTGGCGCCGCAGGCGGTGGCGCCACGCGTGCAGACGGGGCCGAAGCCGCCGACGGCGCCGAGGTCCATGGTGGCTCCGGTGGAGTCGCCCGTGGATTCCACGTCGCCCACGACGCCGATGCCGATTTCGATGCGCTCGGCGGTGCGTGAGGTGGCGCGGGCGACGACCGAGGAGCTTCCGGCGTTGCGCTCCGTGCCGGGGGCCGATGTGAGGTCGACGGTCGAGGATCTCCCGGCGCTCGGACCCGCGGCGCGCGCCACGGTCCAGGAGCGGGCAATTTCCGCGTCCGGCCGCGAGCCGTCGTCTTCGCGGCCCCGGACGGAAGTGCGTCCCGCGCTCGGAATTGGGGTGGCTAGAGGTCGCGTCGGCGAATCGTGGAAGCCGCCGGTGGCCGTGGTGATGGAGGCTCCGCTGTCCTCGATGCCGTCGCCGCCGGTGCGCGCGGAGGTTGCCGCGAAGGTGGACGCGGACGATGCGGTGCATACCCGGAGCTCGGAGTTCGCCGCGCCCCGGCAGGAGCCGAAGGGCTCCCGGAAGCTCGTCGCGGTGGCGGTGGGCGGGGTGCTGCTCGCGCTGGGCGGAGCCGTCGTGCTGTTCGGCTCGGGCTCGGAGCGCGCGGTGCCGGTGACCATCCAGCCGCTGCCGGAGCAGACGCCTCCGGTTGCCGAGGAGGTTGCGCGGGTTCCCGCGACTCCGACTCCGCAGGCTGTGGCGGCTCCTGTGGCTCAGACCTCGGGGAACGGTGTGGCGGAGACCGCGGCGCGGCAGCCGGTGGTGGAGGCGCCGCCGCGGACGGGCGCTCCGTCGGGGGCTCCTCCTTCGATGGTCGCGCCTTCGACGCCGGTGGCTGAACCCGTCGTGGAGAAGAAGGCTGTGACTCAGGCTCCGGCGCGTCCGCGACCGGCTGCGCGCCCGGTTGCCGTGGTTGCCAAGGGCACGCTGGAGTTCCGCATCCGGCCGTATGCCGTCGTGTCACTCGATGGGAAGGTGCTTGGTCAGACACCGCTCGGGGCTGTCGAGGTGCCCGTGGGCAAGCACACCCTGCGGCTCGTGAACAAGGAGCTGGGCAAGGACGTGGTGAGGTCCATTGAGGTGAAGGCGGACCAGCCCAACGTGTTCAAGCTCAACCTGGAAGCGGAGTAGGGGCGGCCCAGGCCGCCGGGTGAGTGGTTACTGGGCCTGGCAAACGACGTCACTGCGGTCGGATGCGCACACGTTTGTCCCGGTGGTTTGTTCAGGCGTAGTGCAGGCGGCACCCAGCTCAGGGAAGTCCTCGTCACTCGGGCCGTCGCAATCATTGTCCCGGCCGTCGCAGAACTCCTGGGCGCCGGGAAACACGGTGGCGATGCTGTCGTCGCAGTCGTTCGGGCTGGTGACGTAGCCCGCCGGCATGTCATTGCAAAAAAGGGCCGTGGCAGTCGCGTTCTTGTCGCCGTGTCCATCCCGGTCCATGTCCGGGTACGCCATGGCGGTGATCGGCACGTTGCAGAAAACCTTGCCGTTGTTGCCACAGGCGCGCGTGCCCTGGCAGCTGGCGCCCGCGTTGCATGGCTGTCCCAGTTGGAACTCCACCTCATCCGACTGGTCATTGCAGTTGTCGTCCACGCCGTTGCACCACTCGGTCACACCGGGATTGATGAAGACCTGGTTATCATTGCAGTCCGTGCCGCCCGAAAGCCGGGACACGTAGCCGTCCGCGTCCGCGTCTATTGCGAGCAACGATAGCGTCGTGTCCGTCGTCTGGCCCCGCGTCAACTTGACCTGCCGCGAGTGCGTCACCACCGGCTCGCCGGTGCAGGCGCGCTCGTAAGCTTGCGCCTCCACCTCCACATTGCTGCCCCAGATGTCGGGATAAAGCACTCCCACGACGATGCTGCCGCCAGAGGCATCGCCGCTGAGGCTCTCAGCCTCCACGTCCTTTGAGATCAGCGAGAGCCACTCGACGCTACCTTCCACGTCGCGTGCCCTCATTCGCACGCAGCCAGGCTTGAAGCCGTCGTAGCTCACGGTGACCTTTATCGCTCTGCATGCCTCGGTATCGCCGCCGAGAACCGCGTCGGCTGGTCCATTCGTGATCTCATTCACGCTGAGAGGGGCCTCGCCATCGCACTGGAATTCCTTGAGGCTCGGAACCGTGCAGGAAGCACAGAGCAACAGCACGACGAGTCCCGCGCGAGTCATTGAAGCACCTCATTCTCGTTCGCCTTGCCGTCGCCAGTGAACCAGGTGATGACAGCACCTGCCGTCGCGGTAACGGCGACGCCGAAGAGGATATTGGCTGCGAGCGCCTGTCCTCTGGCTTCGTCCAGACGCGCAACCTGGTAGCCAATGCGGCTGCCCTCGCGCGCGTCCTGGATGTTGCCCTTGGACTGCAGGCCGAGGTAGCTCCCCACGCCTCCGGCCAATACGCCCGCGCCGAGCAATGCCACCGGGAGCGGCCGGATTCGGCGAGAGGGTTTCTCAACCAGCGACGTCGCGCCCAGGTCTCCGGCAGGCGCAGGCTCGGAAGCTTCAGGCGTCGGCGTCGCGACGAGTCCCGGGACCTTATCGGCAGGCCGCGTCGGGCGGTCCGTCGTCGCCGGAGGCGGCTGGGAAGGCGGTGGCTTCGCACGCGCCAGTGCCGCGTGCTCGGCCTTAACTTCCGAACGCACGGTCTCGAAGTCTCGAGCCACCTTGGGGGACACCTTCACCGGAAGCTGGGCCTCCAGTTTCAGGGACAGCGCCTCACGGAACGCAGCGAGAGACCCGGGCCGCTGGCCGAGGTCCGCCAGCACGATGCCTTCGTACAGTGCCACCCGGGTCCGCTCGTCGTCGGTCTTCGCCAGGGCCCTGGCCTGGGTCAGCGCGTCGAGAGCCTGTTCGTACTCCAGTTCTTCGTAGAGGCGCGCCGCCTCCTTCAACTGCGCCTGGAACCCCTCTGTCTGCTTCGTCACGGCAGGTGACGAGCGTTGTGCGAGCGCCAGCCCTGGCATGACCAGGAGCAGGCTCAAGAACAGGCCCCGGACAGACGTCCCCCAGAAAGAAAGGCTTTCCATGGAAACCGACCGTACCACGGCGAATCTGGGGCATCTGGTATCCGACCGAGGTCCGTCAGCGCTTCTTCTTCCGGGAAACACCTCGTCGCGGAGCCGCGTGGCCATGCGCCGCCAGAATCCCATTCGCCAGGCCAAGCAGCCGGTTCCGCAGTCCCTCCGGCGCGAGCACCTCGAAGCCGCCGCTCACCTCACAGAGCTGGCCGACAGCGATGCTCTCCCGCTCGAAGTCCACGGTGACGTTCTTGAACCCATCCCGTGATTTCGGCGCCGCATCGAAGCGCGCATGCTCCGTCCGCGGCCGTATCTGCCGCAGCTTCTCCGCCGCCTCCTCCGTGAGCCGCAGCGTGACCTCGAAAGTCGCCCGCTTCTCGCCGAAGCGCTTGCACCACTCCCTCCAGAACGACGGCAAGTCAAAGCGCGCCGGCCGGACGAACGTCTCCGCCAGCATCCGCGCCCCCTCCACCCGAGAGCCCCGGTACACACGCGGCTCGCCTTCCTTCCCCGCGACGAGGTACCAGCGGTCCGCCTTGATGACGAGCGCGTACGGGTCCACCTCTCGCTGACTCTGCTTCCCATCGAAGTCCCGGTACACCAGCGACACGCGGTGGTCCTGCCACACGGCATCCCGCAGCACGGCCAGGTACGGAACGGGCTCCCGCTCGGCGAACCACGAGGACGCGTCCACATGCAGCCGCTGCCGTGCGTACTCCAGCGCGGGCTGTTGAATCGCCGGCAGCGCCGCCGCGAGCTTCACCAGCCCCGTGCGCAGCGGCGCCGACAACCCCAAATCCTCCAGAGCCCCAGGCGCCCCCACGGTCGCCAGCGCATGCAGCTCCGCCCGCGTCAGCCCGGTGAGCTGCGTGCGCCAGCCTTCCAGCAGCGCCACGCCACCCTCCGCCCCGCGCAGCGCATACACCGGCACGCCCGCGCCGGAGAGCGCCTCCACATCGCGGTGAATCGTCCGCTCGGACACCTGGAGCTCACGCGCCAGCTCGCCCGCCGTCATCTTCGGGCGCGTCTGCAGCAACAACGTCAACCTGACGAGTCGGTCAGCTCTCATTCAGGCGCGGACTGTACGCGCGGAATCATGACAACAGGTGTCAGGATTCCCTCACTAGGGTGCCCGTCAGAACGACCGGCGAAGCTCGCGAATGCCTCCACCATCCCGGTCCTCAAGGAGAGCCCAGCCATGAAGCCACTCGAAGGACGCATCGCACTCGTCGCAGGCGCCACGCGCGGGGCGGGGCGCGGCATCGCCGCCATGCTCGGGGAGGCCGGGGCCACCGTGTACTGCACCGGCCGCAGCGTCCGCGGCCAGCCCGCCTCCGGCCCCAAGCGTCCGGAGACCATCGAAGAAACCGCCGAGCTGGTCGACGCGCGCGGAGGCAAGGGCATCGCCGTCCGCGTGGACCACTCCGTGGAGGAAGAAGTCATCGCCCTCTGCGAGCGCATCCGCCGCGAGCAGGGCCGGCTCGACGTCCTCGTCAACGACATCTGGGGCGGCGAGCAGCTCGTCGAGTTCGGCCCGCCGTTCTGGAAGCAGTCCCCCGCGAAGGGGCAGCTCATGTTCGAGCGCGCCGTCTTCACGCACCTCCTCACGAGCCGCTACGCCGTGCCGCTCATGGTGGAGCAGGACCGCGGCCTCATCGTCGAAGTCACCGACGGCAACATCTTCGGCTACCGCGGCAGCCTCTGGTACGACCTGGTGAAGATGACCGCCATCCGCCTGGCCTTCGGCATGTCTCGCGACTTGCGCCGCACGAAAGTCACGGCGCTCGCCCTGACGCCGGGCTTCCTGCGCTCGGAGGAGATGCTCGAGGCCTTCGGCGTCACCGAGGCCAACTGGCGCGACGGCGCGAAGGTGGAGCCGGACTTCATCTGCTCGGAGTCTCCCTTCTTCGTGGGCCGCGCCGTCGCCGCGCTCGCCGCGGACCCGAACGTCGGCACCAAGGCCGGCCGCGTCTTCTCCTCCTGGGACCTCGCGCGCGAGTACGGCTTCACGGACCTCGACGGCGCCCAGCCGCACTGGGCCGAGCACTTCGAGCGCACCTACCGCACCCCGTACAAAATCGCCGACGAGGCCGCGTACGCGTCATGGCTCAACGGCTCCATCGAGACCGTGCGGCCCAACTGGCCCGTCTACTGAACCAGCGAGCAGGCATGCGAGCCCAGCATGCCTACTCCGCCTCACATGCTGAATCCGCCGCGGCCGCTCAGCCCGGCCGGGCGACCGGCCGGGGCCCACGGGTGACGGTTGAGCCACGCGCCCGTGGACGCAGCGCGGCGGCGTGGATAGGGTGCGCGGCTCAATGGAACGCCCCTTGGTTTCCGCCCTCGAGCTTCAGGTGAAGGCCCGTCCCGTGCCTCGCCACGTGGGTATCATCATGGATGGCAACGGTCGCTGGGCGGAGTCCCGGGGCCTGCCCCGGTTGGAGGGCCATCGCGAGGGAAGCTCCAGTGTGCGCGACGTGACGCGCACCGCGCGCCGGCTGGGCATCCAGGCCCTCACGCTGTACGCCTTCTCCTCGCAGAACTGGGCCCGGCCCGCCGAGGAGGTCGCCGGCCTCATGGAGTTGCTGCGCGACTACCTCGAGCGCGAGCGCCCCGAAATCCTCGACAACGGCATCCGCCTCAACGCCATTGGCGACGTGGAGCGGCTGCCCCGCTACGTGCGTGATCCGTTGGAGCGGCTGATCGCCGACTCCGCGCACAACACCGGCATGGTGCTGTCGCTGGCGCTGTCCTACGGCGGGCGGGAGGAAATCCTCCACGCCGCCCGGCGCATGGCGGAGGCCATCGCCCGGGGCGACCTGCCGGCGGCGGGCCCTGTCGAGGAGAAGGACTTCGAGCAGTTTCTCTGGACGAACGGGCTGCCCCCGCTGGACCTGGTGGTGCGCACCAGCGGCGAGCTGCGCGTGTCCAACTTCCTGCTCTGGCAGGTGGCGTACGCGGAGCTGTGCTTCACGGACGCCCTGTGGCCGGACTTCCGCACCGATGAGTTCCTCCGCTGCGTGGCTCAGTACCAGCAGCGCGAGCGGCGCTTCGGACTCACTTCCGCCCAGGTGAAGCGGGAGGATCCTCCCCAGCGGGCCAAGGCGTGAACGACAAGAACCGAAACCTCGTCATCCGCATCGTCTCGGCCGTGACGCTGCTGCCGCTGGTGCTGCTGCTCCTGTTCCTGGGCGGCATCTGGAGCGCCGGACTGCTCGCCGTGGCCGCCGCCGCCTGCGTGGGGGAGTACTACCTCATCGTCCAGAAGCGGCTGACGGTGGCCGCCTGGGTGGGCATGCTCTTCGCCGCGGTGCTGCCCTTCCTGCCGCTGAAGGACGCCGCGCGCACCGGTGAGACGGCCTTCTGGCTGACCATCGTCTTCGCGTTCTTCGCGTGGATCTACCACCTCTTCAAGGGCCCGCTGGCCGAGGCCCCCACGCGCACCGCGCACCTCGTCAACGGCTTCCTGTACGGCGCGGTGGGCCTCACCGCCCTGTCCGCCCTGCGGCTGTTGCCCGGGGACGGCCTGGCGTGGGTCATCTGTGCGCTGGTCATCACCTGGGCCAACGACACCGCCGCCTACTTCTTCGGCCGCTTCCTGGGGAAGCACAAGCTCTACCCCGAGGTGAGCCCGAACAAGACGTGGGAGGGCTTCTTCGGCGGAATGGTGGGCTCGGTGGGCGGCATGTTCATCGCCCGGGCCTTCTTCTTCCCCGTCTTCACCGTGTGGGACTGCGTGCTCTTGGGCGTGGCGGGCGGAATCCTGGGGCCCATCGGCGACCTGTGCGAGTCCATGCTCAAGCGGGCGTACGGCGTGAAGGACTCGGGGTTCCTCATCCCCGGGCACGGCGGCGTCCTGGACCGCATCGACGCGCTGTTGTTCAACGCCCCCCTGGTGTTCGTCTACGTGCAATTCGTCCGCGGCCTCCTCCCGTAACCGCGCGCGATTTCGCCTGCCCGCCTGCCTGGCGGGCCCCGATGTGCGTTGTCCGCCCGGGCGCCCAAGATTACTGTTGCGCCCATGCTCCAGAACGCCGGGTTGTTCATCCTGTTGTTGGGCGTGCTCGTGACGGTGCACGAGCTCGGCCACTTCCTCGTGGCCAAGGCCTGTGGGGTGAAGGTCCTCAAGTTCTCCATCGGCTTCGGACCGAAGCTGATTGGCTTCACCAAGGGCGAGACGGAGTACCAGATTGCCCTGCTGCCCCTGGGCGGCTTCGTGAAGATGGCGGGCGACATGCCCCACGAGGAGCTCAGCCCGGAGGAGGCCAGCCGGGGCTTCCTGGCGCAGCCGCCCTGGAAGCGCGGCCTCATCGTCCTGGCGGGGCCGGCGTTCAACCTCATCTTCCCCATCCTCATCTACTTCTTCGTCTACGTCGGCCCGCACCAGGCCACGTCCACCCTGATTCGCACCGTCAGCCCGGGCCTGCCCGCGGCCGCCGCTGGCATCCGCCCGGGCGACAGGCTGGTGTCCGTGGATGGCGTGCCGGTGCGCACCTTCAACGACATCTCGGAGGCCTTCATCGGCCGCTTCGAGCGCCCCATGCCGGTGGTGGTGGACCGCGGCGGGCAGCGCGTCACGCTGGAGGTGACGCCGCAGAAGCTGGTGGAGTCGAACCCCATTGAAACGGTGGAGAAGGGCTCCATCGGCATTGGCGCCGCGTCCCGGCCGGCCCTGGTGGGCGTGCCCCGGGGCTCCGCCGCCGAGCAGGCCGGGCTGAAGACGTTCGACCGCGTCCTGTCCGTCAATGGCGTCAAGGTGGAGGACGAGGGGCAGCTCGAGCAGGCCCTGGAGAAGTTCCCCGAGGGGACGCCGCTGCAATTGGCCGTGCGCCGGCTGGCCCCGGTGGACGTGGGGCCGGTGATGGGCCGCCTTCCCAGCGTGGTGAACATCACCGTGCCGAAGCAGGCGGGCGCGGGGATGGCGGCGCTGGGCGCCGAGACGGCGGACCTGTACCTGGCCATCGTCGCCCCGGGCAGCGCGGCGGACAAGGCCGGCATCCGCCCGGGAGACCGCGTCGTGTCGCTCGACGGCGAGAAGATTGAGTCCTTCCAGAAGCTCGCGCTGAAGCTCAACAAGCTGAAGGACCAGCCCTTCACGCTCGTGTGGCGCGGCGCGGACGGCGAGCGCACGGAGAAGCTGGCGCAGGCGCCGCTGCCCATCGAGGACGGAATGGGCTCCGCGCCGCTGGCGCTCGGCGTGCGCGGCTGGGTCATCAACGTCTCGGACGTGCCCCCGGCGGATGAGGTGACTGTCTACATCGGGCCGGGCGAGGCGCTGCGCGAGGCGGCGCTCATCGTCCCGAAAATCGTCGGGCAGATGGTGAAGGTCATCGGCGGCCTGTTCGTGGGCACGGTGCCCCTGAACACGGTGGGCGGGCCCATCATGATGTACCAGATGGCGTCCAAGACGGCCGAGCAGGGCCTGGACAGCTTCCTCAACCTGATGGCGCTCATCTCCATCAACCTGGGCGTGATGAACCTGCTGCCCATCCCCGTGCTGGACGGCTTCCACCTGCTGTCCGCCGCGTGGGAGGGCGTGCGCCGCCGTCCCATTCCGGTGCGCGTGCGCGAGGTGGCCAACATGGTCGGCCTGGCGCTGCTCATCATGCTGATGCTGCTGGCCGTCAAGAACGACATCATGCGCTAGGGGTGCCATGCGAGTTGTCTCCGTCTCCGCCGTCCTCGGGTTGAGCCTCCTCGCGGCGTGCGCCCAGCGCGCCGCGAAGCCACAGCCGCCGGAGACGACGGCCTCGCGGCAGGAGCCGAAGTCCTCCGGCTCGCCGCGCGTGACGACGCGCGAGCAGATGCCGCGCACGTACCTGGGCGAGGGGCTGGCGTCCTTCTACGGCCCGGGCCTGCACGGCCGGCCCACCGCCAGCGGCGAGCGCTTCAACCAGAACGCCCTCACCGCCGCGCACCGCAAGGAGCGCTTCGGCTCGTGCCTGCGCGTGGTGAACATGGAGAACGGCAAGCAGGTGGAGGTGCGGGTGAATGACCGCGGGCCCTTCGTGGAGGGCCGCATCATCGACCTGTCCAAGGCGGCCGCGCAGAAGCTGGACATGATTGACAAGGGCGTGACGCGCGTGCGGCTGTACCGCTGCGAGAAGCCCGTCTCGGAGATTCCCCGGGCGTCGTGGGCCGCGCCGGTGTAGGGAGCGGCCCCATGTTCCTCTCGCTGGACACCTCCACGATGACGCTGTCGCTCGCCCTGGTGGAGCGCGAGCCCTCCGGGGCCCTGCGCGCCCTGGAGCACGTGGTGGTGCCCCCGCCCCAGAAGCAGAGCGAGCTGCTGCCCGGCGTGGTGGGCGAATTGCTCTCGCGGCACGGCGTGAAGCTGGCGGAGCTGGAGGGGCTGGCGGTGGGGCTGGGGCCGGGCTCCTTCACGGGGCTGCGCATCGGCCTGGCCACGGTGAAGTCGCTGGCGTACGCGACGGGCCTCAAGGTGGCCGGGGCGTCGTCGCTGGCGGCGGTGGCGCTGGAGGGGCCGGAGGGCGTGCCGCTCTACTGCCTCGCGGTGGCGCGCAAGGACGACCTGTACCTGGGCGCGTACCAGCGCACGGGCACCACCGTGGAGGCGCTGGAGCCGGAGACGGCCATGTCGCCGCGGGAGGTGGCGGCGCGGCTTCTGGCCGAGCCTCGCGCGGTGGCGCTGGGCCCCGCGCTGACGGACTACCGCGCCGCGCTGCAGTCACACGGCGTGGCGCCCGAGCGGCTGCTGGCCGGGCCGGCCTTCCCGTCGGCGGTGGAGCTGGCGCGGCTGGTGCGCTTCCCGGAGGAGCGCTCGCTGCAGGCGCTCTTCGCGCTGGAGCCGCACTACGTGCGCGCCTCCGAGCCGGAGCGCAATCCGAAGTTCCCCCCGCTGCCGGGGCCCGTGCCCACGGCGCGGCTGAAGGAAGACTGAAAAGCGCAACGCGCGCGGCGCTCGCCGCGCGCGTGCGCGGTGACGTAAAGGACGCGCCATGAAAAACGACTTCAGTATCGCCGTGGTGGGTGCCACCGGCGCGGTGGGCCGTGAGGTGCTGGCCGCGCTGTACGCCCAGGACGTGCCCGCCGAGAGGGTGCGCGCCTTCGGCTCGGAGCGCTCGAAGGGGCTGGAGGTGGAGTACGGCGAGGACTCGCTCGAGGTGGAGCGCGCCACGCCGGAGGCCTTCCGGGGCGTGGGCGTGGTGCTGCTGGCCACGCCGGCCGAGGCGTCCCGCACGCTGGCCCCGGCCGCGCAGGCGGCGGGCGCCTGGGTGGTGGACGCCAGCCCCGCCTTCCGGAGCGACGGCAACGTGCCCCTGGTGCTGCCCGGCTTCAACACCGAGGCGCTGGGCCCGGGCTTCACCTTCAAGGGCCGCGTGGTGTGCCTGCCGGGCGCCGTCACCACCGCCGTGGTGCACATGGTGGAGCCGCTGCGCCGGGCCTTCGGCGTGGTGCGCGCCCAGGTGACGGCGATGATGGGCGTGTCCAGCGCGGGCGTGCGCGGCGTGGCGGAGCTGGAGAAGCAGACGGCGGACCTGCTGTCCGGCCGCGAGCCGGAGCCCCAGGTCTTCCCCCACCGCGTGGGCTTCAACCTCGTCCCGCAGGTGGGCGGCTTCATGGTCAACTCGCCGTGGACGGAGGAGGAGGGCGGCTGGACGCTGGAGGGCGCCCGGCTGTTCTCCGCGCGCGGCGACGTGCCCGTCATCGCCGGCACCGCCGTGCAGGTGCCCACCTTCTACGGCCACGGAATCACCCTCAACGTGCAGCTCAAGAAGGCGGGCCCGGTGGAGCAGGTGCGCGCCGCCCTCAAGACGTCGCCGGTGCTCAAGGTGCTGGACACCCCCGGGGAGCGCATCTACCCCATGCCCATGCTCGTCATGTCGGACCCCGCCGTGCACGTGGGCCGGGTGCGCGCCTTCCCCCAGGCCCCGGAGTGGGTGACGCTCTTCGCCGCCGTGGACAACGCCAGCCGGGGGGCCGCCCTCAACCTGGTGGAGGCCGGCTTCAAGCTGGCCGAGCGCCCCGCCTGACAATTTGGCAGACCGCCCCCGGCCGCCCCCTGCCTGTTTGGCGCGGGGCGGCTGTCCGCCCCGGGGGAAGTGCGCCGGTACAATGGGGGTTGTGGGTGGCCTCCCGCTTGCTAGCGTGCGCGTACCCATGCGTTTCCTATTCGTTGGTCTCCTGCTCTTCGCATCGACCGCCCTGGGACAGACCCTTTCCCTGACGGTCGACAACATCACCGATACCGCCAGGGTCATCGGGCTCAACGGCGAGGATTGCGGCGACACGCTGCAGGTCCGCTGGTCCTTCACCGGGGGCGTTGCCTGTCAGGACATGCAGCTGTGGGTCACCACGAGCGGCTCCTGCAAGGACGAGCCGGGGGCAGGGGACCAGGAGCTGCAGGCGGTGTCCGTCAACAGCGTCAACAACCCGGGCAACCTGTTCCGCGAAGTCCCTGTGAACAACCTGCCCGTCTTCACGGCGACGGACGGCGGCGCGGGCACGTGCTCCACGGCCCAGGTGGAGCAGACGATGCGCGTGTGCGCTTCCACCAAGGTGCAGAATGTCACGCTCCAGTGTGACACCGTCATCCGGGTGACGACGCCCGTGCTGGTGCGCTTCGACACCCAGCCCCCGCCCAAGCCCACCATCACCGCGGTGACGCCTCGCGACTCCGCGCTGGGTGTCACGGTGTCGGCCGAGGAGGACGCCACCGTGCTCGTCACCGCCACCCTCATGGAGGCGGATGGCGGCACGGGGACGGTGGTGGCCTCGGACGAGACGACGGCCGTCGAGGGCCTCGCGAACCTGGAGGGCCTGGAGAACGGGGTGACCTACCAGGTGACCGCCAGGGCGACGGACGTCGCGGGCAACTCCACCGACTCGGACCCGTCCGAGGGCACGCCCATCCAGAGCAACGGTTTCTTCGCGGCCTACAAGGGGGCGGGCGGCGAGGAGACGGGCGGTTGCGGCGCGGCCGGTGGTGGTCTGGCGGGTGGCGCGGTGCTGGCCGCCCTGGGATTCTGGCTGTCGAGGAGGAAGCAGTCATGAGGCGGGCAACGGCCCTCGGCTTCGCGGCGCTGCTGGCCGCGCTTCCGGCATGGGGACAGGATTCGGTAACGGTGACGGAGGCGGAGGTGTCGCTGAGCTCGCCGCGCACCGGCGGCGTCAGCTTCCGTCTGGGCGGCTACAAGCCCCTCATCGACGAGGAGGCGGCGCTCAACGGAGCGACGCCGTACAAGGACACCTTCGGTGACGCCTCGTTGCTGCTGTTCGAGGCGGAGCTGCAGCGCTTCTTCTACCAGGGCATCGGCACGGCGGGCATCGGCCTGTCCGCCGGCTACGGGGAGAAGTACGCGGCCGCGAGGTTGGCGGGCGGTGGCAAGGCGGGTGAGCAGACGGCGCTGCGGGTGATTCCGCTGGCCGCCAACGTCTTCTACAAGTTCGACTACGCGGCCTTCGAGTGGGGCATCCCCCTGGTGCCGTACGGCAAGCTGGGCCTCATCTACACGCCGTGGTGGATTACCAAGGGCAGCGGCACCGAGTCGGTGGGTGGCAACCAGGGCTCCGGCGGCAAGTGGGGCTGGGGCGCCACCGGCGGCCTGGCCTTCATGCTCGACGTGCTGGAGCCGCGTTTCGCGCGCGACTTCGACTCGGACCTGGGGGTGAACCACTCCTACCTGTTCGCCGAGTACATCTACGCGGATGTGAACGATTTCGGCGGCGGCGGGCTCAACCTGTCCAGCCGGCGCTGGATGTTCGGACTGGCGCTGGACTACTAAGCGGCTCATGCCGCTTTCCCCGCGCCGCGCCGCCTCGCTGCTCTCGCTCCTGCTGCTGACGGCCGCCGTGGCCTCCACGGGGGCCGGCTGCCGCCGCGCGGTGCGGCCGGACCTGGGGCAGGACCGCACGGTGGAGGCGGGCGTGCCGGTGGAGCTCGGCTCGCGCGAGGAGGGCGCCGCCGCCGTCACCTGGGAATTGGGTGATGGCACCGCCACCCGGCAGGCCGCGCGCCTGTCCCATGCCTTCGCGCGGCCGGGCACGTACACCGTGCGGGCGCTGCACGAGGGCCAGGAGGTGGGCCGCGTGCAGCTCACCGTGGTGCCGCGGCCGGTGCTGCGCGCGGTGCCCGCGGGCGCGCAGACGGTGCTGTGGGTGCCCCGGCTGCGCGGCAGCGTGGAGCCGCTGGTGGACTTCTACGAGCGGCTCATCGGCCCGGAGAATGCGCGGCGCTCGCTGGAGGAGGCCCCGCTGGTGTCGCTGCTGCTTCGCGGCCTGTACGGCGGGCCCGGCGGCGTGGTGGACCCGGACGAGGGCTTCGGCTTCTTCCTCACGCCCGACTTCGACGGCGTGGTGGCGCTGCTGGGCGTGCACGAGCCCGCCGAGGCCCTGGACGCCGTGGGGCGCGAGCTGGAGGAGGCGGGCCACACGGTGCTGCGGCAGGAGGACGGCTCGGCGCGGGTGGTGCCCGGGGACAACGGCCCGCCGATGCTGCTGTTCGAGGACCGGGGCTACGTCTACCTCGTCGTGCCGGAGAGCCCCGACGCGCCGGAGGAGGGCGAGCCCGTGCAGGCGCAGCTCGTGGTGTCCCCGGACCCCGAGGTGGTGCGGCGCCAGGTGAAGGGCCTCACCGGAGCGGGCCTGTCCGAGGAGCCGCTGCTGGGCGAGCTGCGCGGGAAGGTGGCCGAGGGCAGCGTGTACCTGTACTCAGGCGCGCGGCCGGAGCCGCGGGAGGTGGAGGAGGAGCCGGGCCCGGTGAGAGGCTTCTTCGCGTCGCTGCGCGTGGGGGAGGGCGCCGAGGCGATGGAGCTGGATGGCTTTCTGGCCTCGTCGCGGCCGCTGTTCCAGAGCACGGGCGCGCCGGCGTCCGCGCTGCTGGAGCAGGCGGCGCTGGGGCCCATGGCGGCCGCGCAGCTGTCGGTGCCGCCCGAGGAGCTGGCGAAGCTGGCCTTCGGCGCGCCGGGCTCTTCCCGCCGCGAGCGCACGCTGGAGCGGTGGCGCCAGCAGGGCCTGGACGCGGAGGCGCTCCTGAAGGCGCTGCGCGGCGACGTGGCGATGCTGGTGTACTTCGACGCGCCCGCCTTCTTCCGCAACTTCATCCGCAACAAGCGGCCGGAGCCGAAGGGCACCGTGGTGCTGGAGGCGGGGCTCACCTCCGCGCAGGCCGTGCGCAAGCTCATCGACCAGCAGCTCCAGGACACGTCGCTGCGCTACACCACGCAGCCCCTGCCGGACGGGGTGCTGTACCGCACGCAGGTGCGCGAGCAGCCCGTGGAGCTGCGCATCACCCCGCAGCGCGCCACGCTGCTGGCGGGCGAGGTGCTGGAAGGGCGCGCGCGCGGGGACGTGGGCGCGGCGCTGCGCGAGCGCTTCGGTGGCGCGGCGTTCGACGCGGGGCACGTATCGGTGATGGTGGACCTGGGCCGGCTGCGCGCGGACCTGCAGGCGCCGGAGGAGGTGCCGGGCGTGCCGTCGGGGCAGCTCGACGCGGCGCAGGCCTTCACCGGGGCGCTGCTGGAGCAGCTCACGCCGCTGGACTCGGCCTTCCTGGACTTCTCGCTGGCGGAGGGCGGGGCGCGGCTCAAGGGGCGCGTCTCCCTGCGTGACGGGCGGGAGGGCTCGCGTTGAGCGGGCGCGTCACCGTCCTCTACTTCGCCGCGGCCCGGGAGCGCGCGGGCGGGGCGCGCGAGGCGCTGGAGGTGCCCGAGGGCGCGCTGGTGCGCGACGTGCTGCGCCTCATCACCGAGCGGCACCCGGCGCTGGCGCCGCTGCTGCCGCACCTGCGCGTGGCGGTGGACCAGGAGTTCGTGGGCCCGGAGGCGCCGGTGCGCGGCGGCGCGGAGGTGGCGTTGATTCCGCCGGTGGCGGGGGGCTCGCCGGGACTGTTCTCGGTGGTGGACCGGCCGCTGCGCCTGGAAGAGGTGGTGGAGGCGGTGGGCGGCGAGGCCTTCGGCGGGCTGGTGACGTTCAGCGGCTCCGTGCGCAACCAGACGAAGGGCCGGCGCGTGCTGCGGCTGGAGTACGAGGCCTACGCGCCCATGGCGGAGAAGAAGCTGGCGGAGATTGGCGCGGAGGCCGCGGTGCAGTGGCCCGGGACGCGGCTGGCCATCGTCCACCGCGTGGGCACGCTGGTGCCGGGGGAGCTGGCGGTGGTCATCGCCGCGGCGGCGCCCCACCGGAAGGAGGCCTTCCGGGGCTGTGAGCACGCGATTGAGCGGCTCAAGCAGGACGTGCCCATCTGGAAGAAGGAGTTCTTCGAGGACGGCGACGTCTGGGTGGGCCTGGGGCCCTGACGCTTCAGCGGACGCGGAAGAAGCCGGGGACGTTGACGCCGGTGCCACCGTCGGTCTGCTGGGCACGCTCGCCCTCGGTGAGCGGGCGCAGCGGGGTGCTCAGGCCCATGGCCTTGCGGCGCGAGGCTTCCTGCTCGGCGGCGGCCTTCAGCGCGCGCGCGTTGGACTCGGCGGCGCGCTCCGGGGTGGGGCCGGCGATGAGGAAGCCCACCGGCAGGCTGAGGAAGAGGGCGCTGACCACCATCAGCCAGCCGAAGTCCTTCAGCTGGAGGCGGCCGACGCGCTCCTTCACCACGGAGCTCTGCACCACCAGGTGGAGCTGACCCTCGGAGAGGCGCAGCGTCGTGCCCTCGGACAGCTCCACGGACGTGCGGCCGTCGTCCCGGCGCAGCTCCGTGTCCGGCACGGTGCCGAAGGCGTCCCCGCGCACCCGGCGCTCGGTGCGCACCGCGGGCGGCAGGTGGATGCGCCAGCCGCGCTCGGTGCGCTCGGCCAGGAGGAAGGGCTCTTCCGGGAGCGTGAAGCCGTAGAGGGGCAGGGCGGCCTTCTCATCCGGAGCGGCGTGGACCTGGGCCTGCTCGGGGCCATAACTCCACGCCTCGGACAGGTTGGTGCCCCAATACAGCTCGCAGTACAGCCCTCCGCTCGGCTTGGTGCTCATCGCGCGCTGAAGCATAGGTCCTTCACCACTCCTCGGCTCCCCGAAGTGTCCCGGGACGTCCCGCAGGCGACGTCCGCCGCCTGCCAGGTCCCTGGACAGCCGGGACGGGGCGCAGGTTCCACGGGGCGGGCTTGCTGGGGTGGGGGCTGCTGGGGCGGCGGGCCGTCACGGAGGGGTGCCGGCGGCAGTCGAGGGCGGCGTGGGCTGGCTGACCTGCGCTGGCGCCGGGCCCGTGGGGGCGGACGTCGGCGCCGGAGTCTGCCCGGCCTCCACGCGAGCGGTTCCCCCCGGGGACGCTGGGGGCGTCGCGGGTGGCCCCGGGGCGGGCGGAGTTTCCCTGGCTCCGTCCGTCCCTGGCGAAGCCGGGGGCGAGGCGTCCTGCGTCCCCAGTGCGGCTCCAGCGGGCGGTAGCGTCGCTCCGCCGGCGGCAGCGCCATTGCCGGACGAGACGGTGGGCGCGGCAGGGGCGGGGAGCAGGCCCGCATCCGGTGCCATGGCGGAGGAAGCGCTCCCAGTCACGGCAACCGCGGCCGTCGTACCCGCGTCGGTCGATGCCGCCGGAGCGGGCAGCGTCCCGGTGGCCACCGTCGCGCCCTGCGTCGGGGTCGACGCATCCAGGCCGGCCGCGCTCCCGGCGACCGCGCCCGCATCCGAGGGAACGACTGTTGCCGGCCGTGCCACGGGCGCTCCGCCGGACGGAGCCGCTGTCACCGCCGCCGGCACGGGCGCTCCCGGTGGAGCCGCCGCGCCCGCCACGCCCGGAGCGGGAGGCGGTGCCGGCTCCGGAAGCGCCCGGCGAATCTCCGCGCCCGCCATCGCGACAATCGCCGCGGCGATGCCGAGAAAGCCCACCGTCTGCGCCACCGTCTCCACGCGCGCGGGCAGCCTGCGTCCGCTCGCCGCCTCCACCAGGAGCAGCACCACCCGGCCGCCATCCAGCCCCGGCACGGGGAGCATCGTCAGGAGCGCCAGCGCCACCGAGGCGGCCACCAGCGCCCGCAGCAGCGCGTCCGCCCCGGAGGCCGCCGCGTCCGACGACTCCTGCCGCATCAGCGCCCCGGGCTCCACCGTGCCCGCGTGCCGCGGCCCCTGCACCAGCCGGCCGAGCATCGCCACACCCTCGGTGGCCACGCTGCCCATGTGCGCGAACGAGTGCCCCAGCGCCTCACCGGAGCCGTGCGTCCGGTACACGTACTGCTGGCTCACGCCGATGCGGCCCGTGCCCCGCTCGTCCGGACGCGGGCGCACCTGCACCGTGCGCTGCTCGCCATGCCGGTCCACGCCCAGCTCCAGCGTGCGGCCCGGCGCCTCGGCCACCTTCTGCACGAAGTCCGTCCAGCTCTTCAGCGGCTGCCCGGCCACGCTGACGATGCGGTCTCCCGGCACCAGCTGCGCCCGCGCCGCCTCCGAGCCGGGCTGCACCGTGCCCACCGTCAGCGGCACCACCACGTGCGTGCCCGACGTGTACAGCGCGAAGAGGATGCCCAGCGCCAGCGCCGCGTTGGCCAGCGGCCCCGCCAGGATGATGAGCGCCCGCCGCAGCGGCCCCAGCGCGCGGAAGCTGGCCGGCTCCTCCGCGTCCGCGCGGTGCGGGTTCATGCCCTGCACGTGCGCGGTGGCGCCCAGCGGCACCGCGGCGAACACGTACTGCGTCCCCCACAGCCGGAAGGACACCAGGGGCGGGCCGAAGCCGAACACGAAGCGCGGCACCTTCACGCCGAGCAGGCGCGCGGCGACGAGGTGCCCCAGCTCATGCAGGGCCAGCAGGGCCCCGAGGGCCAGGAGGACGAGCGCGTAGTGCATCCGCCGGGCGCCGCGTCCCTACAGCTTCCGACGCGGCCCGGTCCGCTTGCTGGCCCGGGCGTCGGAGAGGGTGGTTGCGTGGTCGAAGCAGCCGTCTTTCATGCGCGTGAGTCTAACCGCCCCCGCCACTGCGCACTGCACCCAATGCGCCCCGTGGGGTATGGTGCGCGCCGTGTCCACCTCGAGACGCTTCCAGCTCCTCGTTCCCGCCCTCCTCGTGGTCTGCATGGCCGGCTGCCTGCCCTACGCCCAGGAGCAGGGCAACTATGACTTCATCCCCGTCGAGGTCTTCCGCGACGAATGCGGGCTGGTGGCGTCCAATGAGGACAGGCTCACGGGGACGCTCCAGATCACCGGCCGCGTCGTCAGCCTGGACTTCAGCCTGCTGGACAGCCGGCTCACGGGCTACTTCCTGGAGAACGGGGACGACTTCGCCATCGACGGGAGCGTGGTGAACGCCGTCGCCGAGGTGAATGGCGAGGAATGTCTGCTCGACCAGGTCAACCTCCACCTGGAGGGCACGACGCGCTGTGAGACGCAGTTCAACGGCGTGCTGCGCGTGCGCTACGAGGCCCAGCGCCCGGACACGTGCGTGTGCGAGCTGTGGCTGAAGTACGAAGCCGTCAAGGATTCGAAGCGCTGCGACTAGTTCGCTTGAGCCTTTCCCCGTGGGTTCCTAGAACAGAGGGGCGGTTGCCCATTCTGCGGAGGAGCCCATGGCGGAAACGCAGCACGAAATCCAGTCGGTCCTGACGGAGACACGCGTCTTCCCCCCGCCCGAGGCCTTCGCGCGGCAGGCCCACGTGCGCAGCATGGCGGACTACCAGCGCCTCTGGGACGAGGCCGCGAAGGACCCGGACAAGTATTGGGGAGACCGGGCCCGCGAGGAGCTGTTCTGGAAGGAACCCTTCCGCACGGTGCTCGACTGGAAGCCGCCGCACGCGCGCTGGTTCGTCGAGGGTCGCACCAACCTGTCCTACAACTGCCTGGACCGGCACCTGGACAAGCGCCGCGACAAGCCCGCCATCCTCTTCGAGGGCGAGCCCGGTGACCGCCGCCGCATCACCTACGGCGAGCTGTCCGCGGAGGTGAACCGCCTGGCCAACGGGCTCAAGTCGCTGGGCATCCGCAAGGGAGACCGCGTGGGCATCTACCTGCCCATGATTCCCGAGGCGGCGGTGGCCATGCTGGCCTGTGCCCGCATCGGCGCGGTGCACTCGGTGGTGTTCGGCGGCTTCTCCGCCGAGGCGCTCCAGGAGCGCATGAACGACATGGGCGCGCGGCTCCTGCTCACCGCCGACGGCGGCTGGCGCAAGGGCGCGGTGGTGCCGCTCTTGAAGAACGTGGAGGCCGCGGTCCCCAACATGCCCACCGTGGAGAAGGTGGTGGTGCTGCGGCGCACGGGGGACTCGCTGGCGCTGTCCGGGCCGAAGATGCTGGCGTGGGACGCGCTGGTGAAGGCCCAGTCCGACGTGTGCGAGCCGGAGTGGGTGGAGAGCGAGCACCCGCTGTTCATCCTCTACACGTCCGGCTCCACCGGGAAGCCCAAGGGCGTGCTGCACACCACCGGCGGCTACGCCGTCATGTCGTCGCTCACCATGCGCTGGGTGTTCGACCTGCGCGAGGACGACGTCTACTGGTGCACCGCGGACGTGGGCTGGGTGACGGGGCACAGCTACGTCGTCTATGGCCCGCTGATGAACGGCGTCTCCACCGTCCTCTACGAGGGCGCGCCCACGCAGCCGGGGCCGGACCGCTTCTGGGAAATCATCGCGCGCTACAAGGCCACCATCCTCTACACCGCGCCCACCGCCATCCGCGCCTTCATGCGCCTGGGCGAGGACCACCCGCGCAAGCATGATTTGTCCTCGCTGCGCCTGCTGGGCAGCGTGGGCGAGCCCATCAACCCCGAGGCCTGGATGTGGTACCGCGACGTCATCGGCGGCAACCGGTGCCCCGTGGTGGACACGTGGTGGCAGACGGAGACGGGCGCCATCATGATTTCGCCGCTGCCGGGCGCCACGCCGACGAAGCCCGGCTCGGCCACGCTGCCCCTGCCCGGCATCCACGCGGAAATCCTGGACCGGCAGGGCAACCCGGTGCCGAAGGGGCAGGGCGGCCTGCTGTTCATCACCCGGCCGTGGCCCTCCATGCTGCGCACCGTGTACGGCGACCCGGAGCGCTACGTGCGCACGTACTTCAGCGAGCTGCCGGGGAAGTACTTCACCGGCGACGGCGCGCGCACGGATGCGGACGGGTACTTCTGGCTGATGGGCCGCGTGGACGACGTCGTCAACGTGGCCGGCCACCGCCTGGGCACCGCGGAGGTGGAGAGCGCGCTGGTGGCGCACCCGCGCATCGCCGAGGCCGCCGTGGTGGGCCGCCCGGACGAGTTGAAGGGCACCGCGCTGGTGGCCTTCGTCACGCTGAAGCAGGGCAACGCGCCGTCGCCCGAGCTGAAGAAGGAACTGGCGGCGCACGTGGGCAAGGAGATTGGCGCCATTGCCCGGCCGGATGAAATCCGCTTCGCGGAGGCGCTGCCGAAGACGCGCTCCGGGAAGATCATGCGCCGGCTCTTGCGCGACGTGGCCTCGGGCAAGCAGTCCACGCAGGACACCACCACGCTGGAGGACCTCAACGTCCTCGCGGCGCTGCGCCAGAACGACGAGTAGCGCACGCGGGCTCGCACCGCGGGGTAGGGGCACTCAAGGCCCCGGAGTCGCCTGCAACGCACGGCGGCTCCGGGGCCTTCGCATGTGCGGGTTCCCGAGGGGCAGGGCCACCCCACCTGCCGGGTCCTCCCTCTTGAATGCTCCAGGACAGACGGCGACCGGCATTCCCACATCAAGCGCTTGCTGGACTTGCCCGAGTCGCATGCAAGGGCAGGCTTTCGCTCTGTTCCTCACATTCCCTTGAATCAGGGCAAACGAATACAGCCCGGCCGTCTAAGTAGCCCGGTTGACACTGGAAAGATGCAAAGGCATTAAATGCAACCCGGCTCGCCCCCCAAGCGCCTTGGCTCTCGTCCCAGCGATGCCCCCCTCCTCCCCCGGAAGTGCTTCATGGACCTGCGCGATCAGCTGGACTCTCCGCTCTTCACCCACTTCATCTCCAACTACGCGCAGCCGACGGGACCGGACCTGCTGGGGCGGACGGAAGAGTTCTTCCAGTGGCAGGAGGCGAGGCGCCAGACGGGGCTGTGGCCGTACTCGCGGAGCCTGGAGGCGGCGCCCACCGCGGAGTGCGGCGTGCGGGCGGAGACGGGCGCGTCGCAGGTGGGGCTGAACTTCGGCTCGCAGGACTACCTGGGGCTCTCCACGCATCCGGAAGTGGTGGCCACGGCGCACAGGGCCATCGAGCAGTACGGACTGCACAGCGCGGGCTCGGCGATGCTGGGGGGCAACACCGCGCCGTCGCTGATGCTGGAGAAGGCGCTGGCGGAGCACCTGCAGATGCCGCACGTGGCGCTGTTCTCCACGGGCTGGGGCGCGGGCTTCGGCACCATCGTCGGGCTCGTGCGCCCGGATGACCACGTGGTGATGGATGCGCTGTCGCACCAGTGCCTGCAGCAGGGGGCCGCCGCCGCCACGCAGAACGTGAGCCGCGTGCCGCACCTGAGCAACCGCGCCATGCGCCGCAAGCTGCAGGAGATTCGCGCCCGGGACACGCGCAACGGCGTGCTCGTCGTCACCGAGGGCCTGTTCTCCATGGACTCGGACGTGCCGCGGCTGGAGGAGCTGCAGGCCATCTGCCGCGAGTTCAGTGCCACGCTGCTGGTGGACGTGGCCCACGATTTGGGCGCGCTGGGGCCTCGCGGCACGGGCAGCCTGGGCGCGCAGGGGCTGCTCGGGAAGGTGGACCTGGTGGTGGGCGCCTTCTCCAAGACGTTCGCCTCCAACGGCGGCTTCATGGCGACGCGCAACCCGGCGGTGCGCCAGTACGTCCGCGTCATGGGCGGGCCGCACATCTTCTCCAACGCGCTGCTGCCCATCCAGGCGGCGGTGGTGCTGGAGGCGCTGCGCATCGTCCGCTCGGAAGAGGGCGAGGCGCTGCGCACGAAGGCGCGGGAGAACAGCGTGGCGCTGCGCACCGCGTTCTCCGAGCGCGGCATCGAGTGCCTCGGCGAGCCCTCCAACGTGGTGCCGGTGCCGGTGGGGGACCCGAAGGTGGCCCGCCTCGCCGCGAAGCTCGTCTTCGAGCGCGGCATCTTCTCCAACCTGGTGGAGTACCCCGCGGTGCGCCTGCGCGAGACGCGCTTCCGCATGCAGGTGATGGCGACGCACACGCCCGAGCAGGCGCGCCACGCCGCCGAGGTGGTGTCCGGCGCGATTGAAGAGGCCCGCCGGCTGGTGAAGTCGCAGTCCCGGCCCTCCCGCGCGGCGACGCGCGAGGAGCGCATCCAGGTCGAGCTGTAACGGTTGGCCGAGGAGAGGATGCCTGGACTGGAGGCGGTCCGGGCATTCCTCCTACGAGGTCAGCTTCCGCCCAGCTGATTCAGGAACACGTGTTCGTTGTGGTAGCGCAGGTACTTTGGTGCGGGCCCGACCCTACCCTTTCGGAGCATGAGGCGCTCTCCGAGGATCTGCTCGCTGAAGTATAGGGTGGGGCCCTCGCCAGCGGCCAAGCTGGCCTTCAGGTGCTCCGCGCGGTGGATTCGCAGTCCACCATTGACGGTGAGTAGACCAGTATCGAAGGCCGCGTCGTGCGTTGGGCATGCGGCGATACCGTTGCGTGGGTCGAGCCGCTCCTTGTCTGTCGAGCGTGCCCACGGCTTGATGTGCGAGGCGATGAGCAGCCGATGATGGCTGAGTCGGTGAGGGGCGAAGCCGCAGAACCCACAGCGATGCTCGTAGTCGTCGAGCACGCGTGAAGCGAATCGGTGCTGACCGAGTCGGACCCGCTGCTCCACGAGTCGCGTGGTCTCCCGTTCACGGAGATGGAGATCCTCCTTCAACCGTTTCAGTTCCTGCTTCTGCTCCTCAAGGACCGCGCCTATTTCGGCACTTCCCAGCTCCTCCTGCCCCAGCAACTCGACTCGCTTCTCCTGGATCGTCCCCAAGACGTCTGGCACCAGTTCCGGTCCAAACCCCACGCTCCGCGCAGTACGAATCGTTCGCTCGTACAATTCAGCGAAGTGGTCGGGCGACCGAGCCAGTTCCAAGAAGAGTTCAGGCTCCAAGCGCCCGCTGTTCTTCCGAGAGCCATCCAGGTTCAGCATCTTGCTCGTCAGGGAGCCGGGGCTGCGGCGAAACGTTTTCGCTAGACGCTTCACCGGCTCAGGGACGCTGCCGATGTTCCCCCCGCCATAGGAATGCGGGTTGAGGATGAAGAAGAGGGCGTAGCAGAGCAGGACTTCGACCGGCTGGAAACGCTCCTGCCGGGGCTTCAGGTCGCGCTCTTTCACACGCAGCCATTGCGCGCGGGCGTCTCTCTCGGTGAGTTCAAGATAGCTGGCCAGACTGTCTGCCATCGAGGCAAGTCTGCCAGGTCAAGTACTGTCGATTGGCCGCCCTACCGGGTTGCCTTCTGCCGCAATGGCCTCACAGGTAGGGCAACTCGGAGTCGAGCTGTAGCCAGTGCCCGCGGGCGCCCCGCCCGCTTCACGAAAAGCGGGGCGCGCTTCAGGTGTCGTCGCGGCTGACGTCCTGCAGGTGGGTGACGTCGCCCCACGTCACCAGCCGCAGCGTGCCGTCGTGGTCGTCGAACTGGTTCCACCCCGCGTTGAGCACGGAGAAGGCGCGGGGCGTGTTGTGCGGAATCCCCAGGCTGTGGCGGAACAGCAGGCTCAGCACGCCGCCGTGAGTCACCGCCACCACCCGCTCTCCCCGGTGGCGCCTGCCCAGCTCCCGCAGGCACTCCACCGCGTGCGCCAGCCGCTGCCCCGTGCTCTCTCCCTCGGGGACGACGTAGTCCGGCCCGCCATTCGAGTAGCGCTCGAACACCTCAGGGTGGCGCTGGCTCGCCTCTTCCCGCGTCAGCCCCTCGAGGATGCCCAGGCCCCGCTCGCGCAGGCGCGTGTCCGGGACGACGGCGTGCCCCGTGCGCGCGGCGATGCACCGGGCCGTCTCCAGGGCCCGGCCGAGGTCACTGCTGTAGAGCGCCTGGAAGCGCACCGCCGCGAGCCGCGCGGCGAGCGCGCCCGCCTGGCGCAGCCCCTCGCGGCTCAGCGCGCTGTCCCGGTGACCCTGCAGCCGGTTCTGTGAGTTCCACTCCGTCTCGCCGTGTCGGATGAGAATGAGCTCGGTCTTCAACGCGCCCGCTCCAGGTGTGTCATGGCCTCTTCCAGCAGGGCGGCCACGCCCCGGCGCACCACGTGCACCACCTTGTGGCTGTAGGCCGGGCCCCCGTGCGTGTAGTGCCCGCTCACCTTGTGGTGCAGCTCCGTGGCGCCCCACACCAGCACCAGGTCCGCCCAGTCCAAGTCACTGCGCGCCCGGTCCGACGTGCGCCGCTCGGTGCCGTCCACCATGCGCAGGTCAATCTGGTCCCCGAGCTTCTCCGCCAGCTCCTCGCGCACCGCGGGCGAGCCACCGACGATGACCACCTTGCCCACGCCGTGGCGCCGGCAGCTCTCCAGGAAGGCCACCTCCGCGCGCCGGTTGGCCGAGCCTCCGCAGCGCGCGCAGTGACTGCGCGGCTCCACGCGCAGCGGCTCCTTGCCGCTCGCCTGGGCCACCTTGAGACACGCCGTGTCCGCGCACACGAAGAAGAAGCGGCCGTCCAGCAGCTCGGCGGCCTTGAGCAGCTTCGGCTCGCTCATGCGCTGCTTGCCGTCGCGCGTGAGCCCCGCCTCCACCAGCACGGCGCGGGCGCGGACGCGGGAGTCGGGTAGGGTGATGCCCCGCGCCGCCATCCATGCGTCGATGTCCTGGTCCGAGCTCACGATTTCGTCGTCGTCGGGGAAGGCATAGCGGGGAACAGCTCCGTCTGCACCGAGGAGGGCATGGAGGCGGGCCCCAGTCCGAGCGCCTCGCGCACCGGCGCGAAGCTCCGGCGGTGGATGGGCAGCACGCCCCGCTCCTTCAGCGCCTGCACGTGCTGCGGCGTCGGGTAGCCCTTGTGGGCGGCCAGCCCGTAGCCCGGGTACTGCGTGTCCAGCTCCGCCATCAGCCTGTCTCGCGTCGTCTTCGCGAGGATGGAGGCCGCGGCGATGCTCATGGAGAGCGTGTCACCCTTGATGATGCCGCGCTGGGGCGAGGGGCACTCCGGAATCTTCCGCGCGTCCACCAGCACGTAGTCCGGCTTCAGCCCCAGCCCCTCCACCGCGCGGCGCATGGCCAGCAGGCCCGCGTGGTAGATGTTGATGCGGTCGATTTCCTCCACCTCCGCCCGCCCCACGGCCCACGCCACCGCGTCGCGTTTGATGGCCACCGCGAGCTCCTCGCGCCGCTCCGCGTCGAGAATCTTCTTCGAGTCGTCCAGCCCCTTGAGCCGGTAGCCCTTCGGCAGCACCGCCGCGGCGGCCACCACCGGGCCGGCCAGCGGCGCCATGCCCGCCTCGTCCACGCCCGCCACGTGCGTCAGGCCCTGCTCCCAGAGCTCCACCTCGAACTTCAGCAGGTGGCGCAGGCGCTGGCCCTCGGAGCGGTTGCGCTCCTGCCGCGCCCGGATGCGGCGGGCAAGCTCCCGCGCGCCCCGCCGCGCGTCCCCGTCCAAGGCCTCCAGGAGGCCGGCGGGCACGGGGTGGGAGTGGGTGACGTAGCGCTCCGTCAGCTCGGAGAGCGCGCACTGGAGAAGCTGTTCCACGCTGTCTGCGGACATGATGGTGACCGGTGATGCCTACCCGAGAGGTAGCGCGCCGGCATGACCTCGTGGAGGGGAAACCCGCCCTGCACCCGGACACGTTCCCCCAGCCGCGCCCGGGGCGGCGCCCGGCTGGCGGGCCGCCCTGGGGGCGAAAGAGGTGGGACGCTGGGAGGGCAGGCGGGCGTTGCGCACGGCGTTAGCCGTACCCCAGGCGAAGGGGGCAGCACAACCTCTCCGGTGCGAAGCCCGGAAGTCCCGCGAGCAGGGAGGGGCCGGGCTCCCGGCCCTACGGGTTCAGCTCGAGCTGCAGCGTGCCCGGCTCTGGAACGCAGTTGCAGGAGTCACACGTCCACTCGACGCGCCAGGCGGACGACACCTTGGAGCCGGCGCTGGCCACCACGCGCACCGGACTGGGGGCGAGCGACTCGTTGATGGCGGTGGTGACGCCCTGCTCGTCCGTCACCCCGGTGATGCTCACGTTCGACGTCACGTTGGTGGCTGTCACGGTGGCGCCCCGGACGCGAGCCCCCTCCGCCGTCACCACCTCCACCCTCAAGGCCACCAACTCCGCCTGGCAATCATCCTCCGCGCGCTCGACACGCGGCGCCTCGTCGCATCCGGCGAGGAGAGACAAACCGATGAGCCACCACCATCCACGCACCCGAACCATGATGCGCTTCAAGGTGGTGCCGCACGGAGCGCGCGGCAACGCCGTTGTCAGTCGGAAGACGGAGCCACGCGCTCTCGCGCGAAGCGCGCCGCGCTCGAGTCCGGATAGCGGTGCAGCACGTAGCGATAGACTTCCTCCGCGCGCGCCGTTTCGCGCATCCGCTCGCCCAACACGCGCGCCAGAAGTACCAACGCACGGGGCGCGGTGGGGGCATCTGGCGCCACATCTGCCGCGGACTCCAACGCCGCTACCGCCAGTGGGAAGTTTCCTTCCACGGCCGCGGCCTGTCCGACGAACAGGTGGTGCGCCGGGGGTACCTTCACCGCCGGCTGCGCCCGCAGTGTCGTGTACAGAGCCATTGCCCCGGGCACGTCGCGCGCCTCCACGGCGGACGCCAGCGCGGACAGCCCGTCGCTCGCGGCCTGCCGCGCCGCGTCCTTCACCTCGGTGAACGATTCCACCCCTTCGGGGAGGGCGGGCAGCAGCCCCTCGTCGCGCAGGGGCGGGGCCTGCAGGCGCGGCCGGGTGTCTCCGAGGATGGGGGCCCAGTAGTCCCGCGTCACGCCGTACCCCAGCGCGTCACCGCGGACGTACAGCAGGAGCCCCAGCACGTGCGCCGCGGTGAAGGGCACGACGAGGGTGACGGCCTCCGCCAGCACGCGCGAGATGAAGACGAGGTCCACCCACCGCAGGGCGTGTGCGATGCCATGCGCCGCCAGGTGCAGCGCGCCCAGGAGCACGAGCGCGCCCGCGGTGAGCAGGTAGTCGCGGCCCAGGGTGCGCACCATCCGCAGCACGGCCGGCACGTTGTAGATGGCCGTGGGCGGCATGCCGGCCGCCGTGACGAGGAGCGCCTGGGGCTGCCACACCACGCCCAGCAGCAGCAGGCCCCAGAGCACCGGGTCTCTCAGCAGGTCGGGCGGGACGTTCTCCCCCGTCAGGATGACGCCGAGCCCGAACCAGCCGGTGCTCCCCGGGCGCAGGAAGGCCGTGTAGACGATGGCCGGCATCCACACCGCGGCGAAGGCGGTCAGCCCGCGGATGCCGGGGACGACGCCGTCGTTGAAGAAGTCGGTGAACTCCGGCGTGTCCAGCTCCGTGTCGCCCCGGGAGGAGTCCCGCACCAGGGTGAAGAAGGTGGCCCAGAACATGCTGCCGTACAGCGCCAGGGGCAGCACCTTCAGGAAGGGGACGGTCATCTCCAGCAACCACCCGAGCACGGCCAGCACCAGGCTCACCGCCGTCAGCACCTGGAGCCCGGACGCGGTGAAGACATAGCGCCAGGCGCCCGCCAGCCTCCGGGCCAGCGGCACGCGGCGGCGGTGGGCGAGGATGGGCTGGGCTCCGCCTCCGCACAGGCCGCACGCCACCAGCTCCACCGTCTGCGCGCGCCGCCCCACCGCGCAGTCGGGACACAGCGCCGCCTCGCACGTCTGGCAGCGCCAGCCGGCGGGCTCGCGCGGATGTTGCTGGCAGAAGGGCTGGGGCGAGTCCGCGTCCACGGCATCCGGGGGCAGGGCGTTCATCGCCCCGGAGCCTATGACGGGCCGGGGGCCTCGTCCCAGGGGGCGCCGAGCCACGCCTGGAATGCCGCCTTCTGCGCGTCCGTGGGACGCTCCACCCGGGACAGCCACACGGCCTCGGCGGGCTTCTGGCCCAGCACCACCGGCACCTCCAGCAGCCTGTCCCGGCGGAACACCGTCACCCGCACCGTCTCTCCGGGCCGCTTGTCCTCGCACCGGCCGAGCAGGCCCGCGCCGTCCACCTTCCACCCGTCCAGCGCCACCACGTCGTCCTCCCCGTAGAGGCCGGCCTCCTGCGCGGGCGAGCCCTCCAGCACCAGGGCCACCGTGGAGCTCCCCTTCGTGGTGAGGCCCAGCCAGCCCTTCGGACGGCCCTCGCCGGCCTTGCCCTTGGGGGGCGGGGTGCCGCCCTTGTCACTGGTGGACTCGCGCTGCCGGAAGGCGGGCTCCAGGCCCACGTGCGAGAAGACGGAGTAGTCCAGTTCCTCCGTGGTGCGCAGCGCCCGGTCGAAGAAGGGCGTCAAGTCCATGCCGGCCACCTCGCTCGCCGCCGCCTCCACGCCGTCCTCGGGCACGCCGGAGCCGTCGCCGTAGCGCTCCCACAACAGGCGCATCACGTCGTCCAGGCTCTTCGCGTCGCCGGTGGCGCGGCGGATTTCGAGGTCCAGCAGCGCCGAGACGATTTCGCCCTTCAGGTAGTAGGAGATGGCGCTGTTGGGCGAGTGCTCGTCGGGGCGGTAGTGCTTCACCCAGCTCACCAGCGACGCCTCGGCCAGCGTCTGCACGCGGCGTCCCGGGGTGGAGTGGAGCGCGGTGAGCGCCTCGCCCAGGCGGGTGACGTAGCGCTGCGCGGACATCAGCCCCGCGCGGCGCACGAAGAGGTTGTCGTAGTACGCGGTGGAGCCCTCGAAGGCCCACAGGAGCGAGGTGTAGTTCTCCTGCGAGTAGTCGAAGGGCACCAGCGCCCGGGGCTTCACCCGCTTGATGTTCCACAGGTGGAAGTACTCGTGCGCGGCCAGCGTGAGCAGGTCCTCCCAGCCGCGCGAGCTGGACAGCCCCGCGCGCGGGAAGAGCAGGGCGGTGCTGGCCTGGTGCTCCAGCCCTCCGCGGCCCTTGTCCGTCAGGTACAGCAGGAAGAGGTAGCGGGGGACGGGCAGCCCGCCGTACAGGCGCGCCTGGGCCTCGCAGATGCGCTGCAGGTCCGCGCACAGCCGCTCCGCGTCCGTCACGGTGTCGCCCCACACCACCACGTCGTGCGGCACGCCCGCGGCGGTGAAGGAGAGCGGCGTGTGGGGCCCCACCTCGAAGGGGCTGTCCACCAGCATGTCGTAGTCCGCCGCGATGAAGGCGTCCTCGCGCTGCCCCAGCGCGCAGAACGTCCGCCAGCCCTGGGGCGCGTCCACGGTGACGTGGTGCTCCAGGCCGCGCGTGGCCTCCGTGTAGAGGAAGACACAGGCGCCGTTGAAGAAGGCGTGGGTGCCGTCCAGGTGGCTGGTGCGCACCGTGAGCTCGTTGGCGTAGACGCGGTAGCGCAGGGTGACGGCGCGGCCGCCCGCCTGCACGCGCCAGGTGCGCTTGTCCACCCGCCGCACCGGCAGCGTCGCGCCGTCCGGGCCCGCCGCGGACAGGTCCTGCACGTGCCGGGCGAACTCGCGCACCAGGTAGCTGCCGGGCGTCCACACCGGCAGCACCGCGTCGAGCACGTCGGGCCCCTCCGGGAAGGTGGCCTCCACCTCCAGGAGGTGCGAGTGCGGCCGGGGCATGGAAACGCGGTAGCGGACGGCGTGGGGCATGGCCGGAGTCTCTCTCCTCGGGAAGGCTACTTCGCGCGGACGAGCACGGCGCCGAAGAAGCCGTCCGTGCCGTGCGTGTGCGGCGCCAGCCGCAGGTAGGGGCCGGGGCCCACCTTCGCGCCCAGCTCCGGGCCCAGCAGCTCCGCCACCGGGCGCGCGGTGAAGTCGGGGTGCTTGGACAGGAAGTCCTCGATGACGCCCTCGTTCTCCGCGTGGAGCACGCTGCACGTGCCGTAGATGAGGCGGCCGCCGGGCTTCACCAGCAGGGCGAAGCGCGCGAGCAGGGCCTTCTGCCGGCCCACGTGCATCTCCAGGTCCTCGGGCGTGAGGCGGTAGCGCGCGTCCGGCTTGCGGCGGAAGGTGCCGGTGCCGCTGCACGGCGCGTCCACGAGCACGCGGTCCGCCTTGCCCTTGAGCGGCTCCAGCGCGGCGTCCGCCTCCGGGCCCTCATGGGGGATGAGCTGGGTGCGCACGTTGTGCACCCCGGCGCGGCGGGCGCGCTTCTTGAGGTCCTCCATGCGGCGCTCGTCCACGTCCAGCGCGTGCAGGTCTCCCCGGTTCTTCATCTGCGCGGCGAGCTGCAGCGTCTTGCCGCCGGCGCCCGCGCACGCGTCCACCACGCGCGTGGGCGGCGCGTCCACCAGCATGCCGAGCAGCTGGCTGCCCTCGTCCTGCAGCTCCAGGAAGCCCTCGCGGAAGCTCTCCAGCGCGAAGACGTTGAGGCGCGACTCCAGGTGCAGGCCCATGGGCGACAGCGGGGTGGGGCTGGTGTCCACGCCCTCGGCCTTGAGGCGCTGTGCCAGGGCGTCGCGGTCGCCCTTGAGGAGGTTGGCGCGGCCGGTGAGGGGGGCGCGCTCGTTCATCGCCTCGGCGGCGCGGGCGGCGTCGCGGCCGAACTGCTTGCGGAAGAGGTCGGCGAGGAAGTCCGGCAGCGAGGCGGCGATGGGGAAGCGCTCGCGCTCCGGCAGGGCCTCCAGCACGGCGGCGGCTTCCGGAAGCGAGCCGAGGGCCGCGGCATCCGCGGGGCCCAGGGCGCTGGTGCGCACCACGGTGTCGACGGACTCACCGTAGAGGACGCGCGAGGTGGCCAGGCGCAGCACGTCCTGGCGCGTCTTGTCGAGCGCGTCGAAGCGCGGGTGCGCGCGGGACAGGAGGAAGTCCACCGTGCGCTGGCGGCGCAGCAGGCCGTAGACGCGCTCGGCCACGGCGCGGCGCTCGTTGGAGTAGAGGTTCTTCTTGTGGCGCAGGACGAAGTCGAGGGCGCGGTCGGACAGGCGGCCCTCGTGGCGGACGGAGCCGTAGGCCTCGAGGCACGCCTGGAGGACGAGGTCCTCGCGCACGGGGCGCTCGTAGCGCTCGGGGTTCCTGGCGCGCTCGGCGGGGGAGACGCGCTCGGGGCGCTCGCCGCGGTCGGCGCGCTTGGAGTGGCCGAAGCGGCCGGCGCCGTCCGAGCGCCAGGCGCGCTCGGGGCGGCCGGCGCCTTCGCCACGGTCGGGGCGGCCCGAGCGCTCGGCGCCACGGGGCTGCTCGTCGCGGCGCGGACGCTCGGCGCCACGGGTCTGCTCGTCGCGGCGTGGACGCTCGGCGCCACGGGTCTGCTCGTCGCGGCGTGGACGCTCGGACCGTTCGGTGCGTGGGTGCTCGGAGCGGCGCGGACGCTCGGTGTCGCGCGGGCGCTCGGACCCCTCGGCGCGAGCGGGGCGCTCATTGTCGCGCGGGCGCTCGGAGCGCTCGGTACGGGCGGGGCGCTCGGACCGCTCGGCGCGGGCGGGGCGCTCATTGTCGCGTGGACGCTCGGAGCGCTCGGCGCGGGCGGGGCGCTCATTGTCGCGCGGATGCTCGGAGCGCTCGGCGCGGGGAGGGCGCTCGGAACGCTCCGGGCGCTCGGCGTGGCGCGCGTCCTCGGAGCGCCGGGGGCGCTCGGTGGACGCGGGCTTCTTCCCGGACCCTTCGGCGGAGAACTTCTTCGGGGCCGGCCGGGAGTCCGGGCGGGACTTGCGTTTGATTGCCATGGCGGAATGGGCCTTTGCATTCCCCGGGCCGGGTTGACAAGCCCGGAAAGCAAAACCGGGTGGCCGGCGGACGCGAGTCCACCAACCACCCGGACGGGCCGCTGTCTCCCCGGAGGGGCGCGGGACCCCTCGTTTCAGAGGGGAGTGGAGGCCCCGCCCGGTGCTCCGGGCGAGGGCCTGGGTTCACGTTCCTACTTGCGGCGGCGACGGCGGGCCAGCCCGGCCACCAGCAGGCCCAGGGCGGGAATCAGCGTCGCCGTGGGGCTCGCGGCGCAGCCGCCACCCCCGGGACCCATGCCGTCATCCGTCGCGTCCGTGGTGTCCGGCGGGTCCGCGGGCAGGCCCGGGCGGTCCTCCACCGGCGTGTCCGTGCCGGGGTCCGTCGGCTCCGGGTCCGCGGGCGTCTCACCCGGGCCCCCCGAGGCGGCCGTCACCTGCACCACGGCGGTGGCCGTCAGCAACTGCGTGCCCTGCGTGGCCGTGGCCGTCGCAGTGTACTGGCCGGCCTTCTCGTAGGTGTGCGTCACCGACTCGCCCTCGGCGGTGCCGCCGTCGCCGAAGTCCCACGTCACCTTCGCGCCCGCCACGGGCGGGGTGGCGCGGAAGAGCGCCTGGTGCGGGGCCACGCCGCGCTCGCCCTCCACCGTGACGGTCAGCGTGCCGACGGGCGGCGGCTCCAGCGGGGGCAGGTCCTTCTTCAGCGTGAAGCTGTCCAGCACCCTGCCGTCGGTCTCGATGAGGTTCGCGGTGAGCGTGCCGTCGACGACCTTCACGTCGAGGAAGCCGTGGGCCTGGTCGTCGCGGATGACGCTCCAGTCCGGCCGGGACGTGGCGAAGCGGCGCAGGGACGCGCCGCCGCCGCCCACCACCAGATAGGGGACGCCCTTGCCCGCGGCCGCCACGGCGTCGCCCTGCATCGGCTTGCTGCGCTCGTAGTTGTGGTCATGCCCGGTCAGCACCAGGTCCACGCCATACTTCTCGAAGATGGGCGCGAAGTTGCGGCGCATCGCGAGCTGCGAGCCGTGCTCGCCGCTGGACCAGGGCGGGTGGTGGAAGAAGACGACCTTCCACGGCTGCGTGGTGGCGGCCAGGTCCTTCTCCAGCCACGCCTTCTGCGCGGCCAGCGCGCAGCGGTCCGCCGACGCCAGGCCGATGGCGCAGTTGGAGTCGAGCGCCACGAAGTGCACGTGGCCCCAGTCGAACGAGTAGTAGCGCTCGCTGTTCGCCGGGTTGTTGGAGGGCAGGTAGAGGTTGTCCAGGTACGGCTGCCCCTGGTTCGTCACGTACTCGTGGTTGCCCAGCGACGCGAACAGGGGCACCTCGGCCAGCAGCTCGGCCATGGGCGTGAAGAGGTTGTTCTGGATTTCGGACTCGGTGCCGGACGAGTAGGCGTTGTCGCCCAGCGCCACGAACAGCTCCGGCTTCACCTTGAGCATGGCCGCGGCCACCAGCTTCTGGTCCGTGCCGCCGGTGCCGAAGTCACCCACCGCGGTGAAGTGCACGTTGCGGGTGCCGGGCACGGGCGCGGTGCGGAAGCGCTTCGCGGGCGTCGTCTTGCCGCAGGCGTCCACCACGTAGGTGTACTCGGTGGCGGGCTTGAGCCCCGTCAGCACCACCGCGTGGATGCGCCCCTTGGCCGCGGAGGCGACCGTCTGGTCGGTCGTGCCCACGCCATACCGCACGGAGGGCGAGCAGTCGGCCGCGAGGCGGAACGCCACCGTGGCGGTGTCCGGTCCTACCTTCTGGAGGAACGGGTCGCGAGGCAGCACGCCCGCGCAGGCGACGCCTGTCACGAGCATCAGCGCCGCCACCAGGGGCGCGAAGGTCAAGGTGGACGTCCGGTGCATGAGGCCTCCTCCCGAACCAACTCGGGGCGGAAGCCCAACCGTTCATTCACCAACCTTCATCCAACCATCGCCGTGTGACGGGCAGGCGGCGGAGCGAGCCCTCTCGCGTCCGCCGCCTCCACGGACGGGCGCTACCTCTTCACGTCGTAGGAGACGAGCTCCTCGGTGCGCTCGCCTTCCTCGCGAATCTTCCCCACGCCGGGCGCGAGCCAGTACGTGCGCTCCTTGCCTTCCTTCACCTCGCCCGCGTCGTTGAGCTTGTCGCGCTGGACCTTGATGACGTTGGTGAAGGTGCCCGCCTTCGTCTGCAGCGTCAGGCCCTTCTCCACCACGCGCCAGTTGTACGTCGGGTCGCTGTCCTCCTTCGTCCCGTCGCCCAGCACCGTCTGCTCCAGCACCGCGCTCTGGTAGGACCAGGGCAGGGACTCGGGCGCGCGGGCCAGGGACTTCACGGTGGCCGGAGCCCAGACGGTGGAGCGAATCTGCACGCCGTCCTTGTGGTCCTCCTCGCGCAGGCGCACCACCAGGCCGTTGGTCAGCTCGAGCTGCCACGAGTACTCCTCGTAGACCATCCCGTTCTGCGTGCGGTCCTGGCGGCTGTGCACCAGCACCGCCGTCATCTTCCCCTGCGTGTCGGGGACTTCGCGCGGGCCCAGCACCGTCACCGTCTTCTTGAACTGGCCCTGCACGGGGTCCTTGATGTCGTAGACCCACGTGGAGCCCGTCGCCAGCGGCCACAGCGAGGTCGGCTCCTCGGGCGTCGGGTTCGGATTGTTGCCGTCCGGGTTCTTCACTTCACCCGGCAGGTCGATGCTGCCGTCCGGGTTGCCGATGGGGGGATTCTGCGCGTCGTCCCCCGGTCCCGGAGGAAGGCTGCTCCCGCCACCACACGCCACCAGCACCCAGCCCGCCGCGAGCGCGGCCATCCACCTGCGCGTCATACCATGTCCTCCCGTGCCCCTTTCGGGCTCACCGCCGTCCACCGCAGCCCCCTCAACGGCGTCCCCTCGGTGCGGCCCAGCGCCGCCGCGAGGGAGCCCGGCTCCGGCTCCTCCACTTCCAACTCCACGCGCCGCCCGTCGAAGTCGAGCGCGCAGCTCTTCACCAGCACGTTCCGCTCGCGCAGCGCCGTCCGCAGCGTGGCTTCCGCGCCCACCAGGTCATCCGCCTGCGCGGACACCAGCAGCCGCTGCTTCGGCGCGCTCTTCTCCTCGCGGTTGAACAGGTCCAGCACCCACAGCAGCCCGGCGACGAACAGCGTGCCCATGCCCGCCAGCCCCAGGCTGCCGTGGCCACACGCCATGCCCAGGCCAATCATCAGGAAGAGGATGGCCGCGTCGCGCGGGTCCTTCAGCCCCGAGCGGAAGCGCACGAAGCCGCCCAGGCCCACGAGGCCGAAGGCCTTGGCCACGCTGTCGCCGATGACGGCGGTAATCACCGCCGCCGCGGCGCACAGCAGCACCTGCGCCTGAATCATCTCCGCCTTCGGCAGCGAGCGCTTCATCAGCAGGCGCCAGGGCCGCAGCGACAGCAGCGCGCCGATGAGCGTCGCCGCCAGCATGCGGGGGAACATGGCCCCCGCGTGAATCGTGCCCAGCTCCGACTTCGCGCCTTCGAGCAACGATGAGAACGGGTCCATGTGCGGCTATCCCTGCACTTCCGCACGCGCCGCGACGTCCGCCTCGGGGCGGGCCGTACGGGTGGGCGCGGCCGCGAGGCCGCGAGCGGTGGCGATGACGGCGTACGCGTTGCGCAGCACCGGCAGCCGGCCCGGGTTCGCCTCCAGCACGCGGTCGATGAGCGCGCGGGCATGCGGCCCGAGCGGCAGCCCCTTGAGGGACGACAGCACCGTGGAGGGCCAGCGGTTGGCGTACGTCACGCGCAGCTTCCACGCGCGCGGGTCGTCCAGCCCGTCCACCGAGTCCAGCGCCTCCTTCGTCAGCGGTGCGCCCTTCTCGCGCAGCGCCCAGGCCTCTTCCGTGGTGAGGCCGGTGAGCGAGCGCAGCACCAGCTTCAGCGCCTTGTCCGCCAGCGCCTCGCGCAGGCCGCGCGCCACCGGCGTGTCCAGGCCGTTGGTGCTGCGCAGCACCGCCAGCCGGTCCTGCGGCAGCAGCACCTCGCGCAGCGCATCCGCGCGCGCCGTGGTGAGCCCGCCCAGGCTGCGCGCGACTTCCGCGTACAGCTTGCGCTGCACCCCGGCCTCGCGCACCACCCAGGACTCGTCGCCGTCCACCCCCGCGAGCCCGGAGAGCACGTCCGCCAGCCGGCCGTCCTTCATGCCGCGCTCGCGCAGGGCCCAGGCCTGGGGCGAGCTGTCCCGCTTGAGGCCGGACAGCACCTCCGTGGGGGCCTGCGCGTACAGGCGCTCGCGCAGCATCATCGCCCGCGGGCCCGTCACGCCGACCAGGCTGGTGGCCACCTCCGCGGGCGCCGTCGTCGCCAGCACCTCGCGCAGCGTCCAGGCCGGCTCGTCGTCCAGCCCGCCCAGGCCGCGCGCGGTGAGGGTGGGGAAGCGCTCCGCATGGCCCAGCCGCCGCTGGTGCGCGGGCAGGCCGGGCATGCCGCCCACCATCCACGCCGCCAGCGCGGGCTCGCGCACCTCCACCGAGTCCAGCGCGTGGAAGAAGCGCTCCTCCGCGTTCTCCACCGTCGTCGGGCCCGGGGGCAGGGCGGCCGACGCGGGGACGATGCGCTGCACCGGCATCTCCCGCCCCTCCAGCCGCGCCACCACCGCGTCCACCAGCCGCTGCTCCAGCACGCGCAGCGGCACGTCGTTGTTCTCCAGGATGAGCCAGCGCTGCGGGTCCTTGCGCGCCATCTCCAGGAAGGACTCGCGCACCCGCACCGCCAGGCCCGCGCCGGCCAGCCCCTTGCGGCTGTCACCGTCCGACACGCGCGCGCTCTGCACCTTGCCCAGGCGCTTGCGCCACCGCGCCAGGTCCGGGTCCACGTCCACCAGGATGACCAGGTCCGGCCACAGTCCCTGCGACGCCAGCTCGCACGCCGGCTTCAGCTCGGCCATGGGCAGCCCGCGCCCGCCGCCGCTCAGCGCCAGCTGCGAGTACAGGTAGCGGTCGGTGATGCACACCTCGCCCCGCCGCAGCGCGGGGGCAATCACCTCTTCCAGTTGCTGCGCATCCCTGGCCAGGTTGAGGAAGAACTCGGTCCGTGGAGACATCTCCAGGAGCCGTGAGTCACGCGTCAGCTCCCGTACGCGCCGCGCGGCGGGCGCCTGCAGCTCGCCCCCCTCCCGCGCATGTGCCACCCGGTAGCCCAGCTTCTTCAGCCGCGCGGCCAGCAGGTTGGACAGTGTGGTCTTCCCGCTGCCGTCAATCCCCTCGAAGTCGATGAACACGGTGCCCTATCCCCCTACGACCCCATCCGTGGCGAAGGAGTAGACCCTCGCCATCCCTTCCGCGAACTTGCTGTAGGCCGGCGCTCCGCCCGGATTGAGCGACGCCAGCCACTCGGGCAACTCACACCCGAGGTGCTTCACCTCCACCACCACCCGCCCATCCATGGACTGGGGCGGACCCAACCGCTCCGCCGTCAGCGACAGCTGCGACAGCGCCAGCTCCGGCGAAATCGTGTGGAAGGCGATGTCCCGGTCCACCGTCACCCGCCACTCCTGCGTGGCCTGGTACACGTGCCGCTTGTACGTGACGGCCAGCACCGGCACGAGGCTGCCTCCCGCGATGAGCGGCAGCAGGCCGGCGCCGCCGCGCAGCACGCGACCCAGGTCCGCGCGCGGCACCCACACCCTGCGCTTCTGCGTCAGGCCATGCCGCTCGCGCTTCACCTCCAGCACCACCCGCTGCTGGCCACCCGCGCCCAGGTCCGGCGAGTACTCCTTGGTGCGGACCTTGAGGCAGTCGTCCGGCGTGCGCAGCGCGCGCTCCGCCAGCGGGCAGCCCGGCCGGTCGAAGTAGACGGAAACGATGCGCGTGGGCGGAGGCAGGTGCCCCCCCAGCTCGCGCGACAGGCGCCCACAGAAGGCGGGCGCTTCTTTCTCCCCCAGCACGAGCTTGAACTCACGCCGGAGCCTGGTGACTTCACCTTCCGCGAACGAGAGCATGGTGTCGTGTCTCCGTGCTCAGAAACGGGCGGCGAGCTGCAGTGAGTATTCGAGCGCGGCGGCCTCGTCCCCTGGACGCAGCGCGCGCTCCGCCTGGAACATCGCCTTGAAGCGGTCTCCCAACAGGACGTTGAGCCCGCCCACCAGGGCGTGGCCCTTGCCCTCCACGTCGCCGCGAAGCTGGAGCGCCTCGAAGCCCGCGAGGGGCTGGAGCGCCCACTCGTCGCCGCCCAGGGGCAGCGTGTAGTGCGCCAGCAGCAGCTGCGCGGTGAAGGGGCCCAGCGGCAGCCGGCCCGTGACGGCCTCGCCGGTGAGCGACAGCGCGCCCAGGCGCAGCTCCGCGTCGGCGGCCACGGCGTGCTTGCGCACGACCTCCAGCGCCTCCGCGATATAGGTGCTCACGCCCACGGTGAGCGCCTTGAACGGGCGGAGGCTCAGCCGCGCGGCGGCGTCCTCCTTCATGCGCACGCCCGCCTCGTCCTTGGCACCCTCGAAGACGCCCGCGGACAGCTTGAGGCCCCAGGTCTCCTTCAGCCGGACTTCACCCATGAGTCCCAGCCGGCGGCCGCCGAGCTGGTGCACCTCGGTGAGGTAGTCCTCCACGAGCCCGCGGCGCACCACGGGCAAATCCCACGCAGACTCCAGCGAGCGCTGGAGGAAGGGCGACTTGAACTGACCGCCGTACAGCCGGAAGCGCTTCGAGTCGTCCGCGAGGCGCACGAAGGCGTCCTTCAGAATCGACTCGTCCGCGAGGTCCGCCGTCACCTCGGCCTCGAGGTTGGACAGCGACGTGCTGACGCCCACGCGCGCGGAAGGGATGCTCAGCGAGCGCTGGTACTTCTGGCGCTCGTCCGCGCGGGCCCGGGCGAACACGCGGCCGAAGACGCGCAGGTTCTCCTTGTCCTCCGCGGCCGTGTCGTCCACGGCGTCGGGGTTCTCACCCAGGGAGTCGTCCTGCGGCTCGCCGGGCTTCACCTTCTTCTTCTTCTTGCCCTGCTTCTCCGACACCGGCTCGGACTTGCCCGGCACCGGGCCCACGGGTGACACCTGCGTCTCGGGCTTCCCCTGCGCTGGCACCGCTTCCGCCAGTGCCCCCTCCATCACCCCGCCCGAGTCGTCACCCGTGGGCCCCTCCGTGGCCGCACCCGCCGGCTCACCGCCCCCGGTCCCCTCCACGCCATCCACCACACCGCCCGAGAGCGTGTCTTCCGCGGCATCCGTGCTGGAAGCCACTTCCTCCGGGGCAGTCGCTCCCGCGCTCGCAAGCGCGGGCATGCCCAGGAGGACTGCGGCGAGCAGACCCCGCCTCGCCCGTTCATCCAACCGCCACCCACCCATGTCCCTCGCCTCCCCGCCGCAGTCGGAGGGCTCCCTGTGCAACACCGGTGCCCGTGAGCGGGTCGTCAGGTGGCGGACGGATGCGAGCGCGATGGACGGGGGATGCGTCCAGAATCGGGCGTCACAGGGCGTTCACATGCCCGTGACTGGGAACGAAAGTTCCCACGCCCCGGGCAAGCGGGCCTGTACGAATGCCCGTCGGATGGAAGGAGTTACCGGGTGGACGACGGATCCGGCGGCGGGGCGGGATCCCCGTGCGGGTCCGGTGCGGCGGCGGGAGCGGCCCGGGGCTCCGGAGCCGGCGATGCGACGGCGGGCTCGGCCCGGGGCTCGGGAGCTGGCGATGCGACGGCGGGCGCGGTCAGGGACTCGGGAGCCGGCGGTGCGACGGCGGGATCGGCCCGGAACTCCGGAGCTGGCGGTGCGACGGCGGGCGCGGCCCGCGGCTCCGAGGCCGGCGGCGTGGTGACCCCAGACGATGCCGCAGCGGTATCGGTGCCCACAGGCGGGGGCGCGGCCGCGGATCCGCCGGTCCCCTCCGGCGCCGACGCGCGGATGCGGTGCAGCACGCCGCGCATGCCGAGCACCAGCGCCGTCGCGGCCGCCACGCTGATCAACCCCCAGCCCAGGCCGCGCGGCAGGGGTGGATCCGTCACCGTGAACCGGGCCGTGAGCACCTTCAGGTGCGTGTTCCGGTAGCGGACCTCCAGCTCCCACATGCCCGAGTCATCCGGCGTGAGCACGGTGTGCCAGTTGACCCCCTGCCGGGTCAGGGTCCGCGTCACCTGGGCGGGGGCGCCGGCCTGCTGGAAGGTGAGGGTGATGGGGCCGTCGAACTCGGGGCCCTGGAAGTTGCCCACATGCAGCGACAGGGTGACGGGCTCGCCCGCTCGGGGCAGGGCGGGGTGCAGCGTGCCCTGGAGGCGCTCCTCGGCGTCCGCCCAGCGCAGCTCCAGCAGGTCCCCCCGGCGCTCCACGCGGATCTGATCATTAGAGGGCGCGGCGGCCGCCATGCCGGCCAGCACCAGGCAGGCGGCCAGCGCCCATCCGGATTTCCTTGAGACCTGCCTTTGCCATGGAGGCGGCGGTCCTCTAGTATGCCGTGCCCTGACGCATTCCACCTGAGCTGCTCCCTGCGGCCAGAGTCCCGGGATGAACCCTCAATCATTCGGGAAATACCAGCTTCTGAAGAAGCTCGCCACGGGCGGCATGGCCGAAGTCTGGCTTGCGCGCCAGATGGGCATCGAGGGGTTCCAAAAGAACCTCGTCGTGAAGCGCATCCTTCCGCACCTCGCGGAGGACCGTGAGTTCGTGGAGATGTTCCGGAACGAGGCGCTGATCGCGGCGCGCTTCAACCACCCGAACATCGCCCAGGTCTACGAGTTCGGCGAGGCCAACGGCACCTACTACATCGCCATGGAGTTCATCCACGGCGAGGACCTGGGCCGGGTCATGCGCAAGGCGGCGGGCTCCGGGCAGTGGGTGGCCCGGCCGCTGGCCATCCGCATCGTCGCCGCCGCGTGCGAGGGCCTGCACTACGCCCACAGCCGCACGGACGACGCGGGCCGCCCGCTGCGCGTGGTGCACCGCGACATCTCGCCGCAGAACATCCTCATCAGCTTCGACGGCTCGGTGAAGCTGGTGGACTTCGGCATCGCCAAGGCGGCGGACCAGGCGTCGCTGACGAAGTCCGGCGCCATCAAGGGCAAGTTCGCGTACATGGCCCCGGAGCAGGCCGCCGGCAAGCCGCTGGACGGGCGCGCGGACATCTTCGCCATCGGCCTGGTCCTCTACGAATTGCTCACCGGCGTGCGGCCCCTCAAGCGGGACTCCGAGCTGGCGACGCTGCAGGCCGCCATGGAGTGCGCCATCAACGCGCCCTCGCAGGTGGCGGACGTGCCGGAGGAGATGGACCCGGTGGTGATGCGGGCCATCGCCAAGAACGCGGACGACCGCTACCGGGACGCGCGCCAGTTCCAGATGGCGCTCGAGGAAATCCTCGTCGGGCAGCGCTGGGTGGCCGGCTCGGTGCAGATCTCCGAGCTGATGGAGACGCTCTTCGCGGACCGCCTGGCCGACGAGAAGGCCCAGGGCCAGGTCGTCCCGGTGGGCGAGGACTCCAACAACTCCGGCACGCCGCAGCCGCCCCCGCCGCCCCAGGACAAGGGCCGGAGCCGGTCTTCCGCCGCGGCGGACATGAGCTGGGAGGCGCCCCCGGGCGAGGCCTCCCACCCGGTGCGCCCGCGCGCCTCGTCGGCCCGCGCCTCGGTGCCGCCCCCGTCGCGCCGCGCCTCGGCCATCGCCCCGGCGGTGGAGCCGGAGGACCCGGGCGAGTGGGAGGCGCCGTCGGGCACGGGCGAGCACCCGCCCCGCCGCACGTCCGAAGGGGCGCGCCGCCAGTCCAACCCCAACGCCACGCAGGTGGCGCGCACCAACTCCCGCGCGGATCTGCGCCGCACGCCCACGGGCGAGCAGCCGCTGCCGCCGCGCCGCTCCAGCACGCGCGCCCCCGCGCTGGCGGACGAGGACGTGGAGACGCTGCCGCCGCCGCCGCCGTCCCGCTCGCGCGCCAACCTCCCGCAGGTGGACGAGCGCGGCCGCGTGGACGACGAGGAGGACGACGAGCGCACGATGCTGCCGCCTCCGCCGGAGCCCGCGCCGCCGCCGCGCCGCCGCACCGGCATGCAGTCCGCCGTGGAGGCGCCGCGCCGTCGCACCAACAGCCGCGTGGACAGCCGCGCGGAGATGCCGGATCCGCCGCCGCCCCGCCGCTCCTCGGGCCCCGCCCCGGCGGTGCGCCGTGACGACGACGACGACGCGGTGGACCGCGCCCTCGCGGAGTCCGCCCAGCGCACGCGCCGCAACATGGCCACGCGCAACGTGGCCACGGCGGGCTTCATCGTGGGCCTGCTCATCGTCATCGCCGTCTTCCACAAGCCCATCCTCTCGGTGCTCAACGGCACGGCGCAGGACGGACAGGGCGTGCACGTCACCGTCAACACCAACGAGCGGGTGAAGGTGTCGGTGAAGCACACCCCCAAGTGCCCCAGCGACCAGCCGGTGACGGAGCTGGGCTACACGCCGCTGACGCTGACGCCGGGCGCGCACCTGCAGGACACGCTCATCCTGGAGAACGAGCAGCAGGGCATCTACCGCGAGGACAGCGAAGCGCTGGCCTTCGGCGAGCCCGGCCAGCCCAAGGTCGTCACGTACGAGTTCAAGCGCGGCCACCTCCAGCTCACGCTGAAGCCGGAAGGCATGCGCGGCATCACCGTGCGGCGCAACGGCCAGGACGTGGGCAGCTACTCGGGCGGCAAGGGCCTGAAGATGGAGCTGATGGAGGGCCGCCACAAGCTGGAGCTCAACGGCGGCCCCCTCAAGGAGCCCTTCTTCTTCGAGGTCGACATCAAGCCCGGCGTCATCAACAAGGAGACGCAGGACCTCAGCGCCTTCGTCGGCTAGCGGCCCGTGTCAGTAGCGGGGCAGGGTGGGGTCCACCTGCCGCGAGTACAGGTCGATGCCGCCCTTGAGCGACACGGCCTCCAGTCCCTTCGCTATCAGGTAGGCCGCGCCGTCCAGGCTGCGCACGCCGTGGTGGCAGTAGACGACGACGGGACGGCCGCGCAGGGCCTCCAGCTCGTCGGCGCGCTCGTCCAGCTCCGGCAGGGGGATGAGCACCGAGTCCGGGAGCGCCACCCACGCGTGCTCGTCCGGGAAGCGCACGTCCAGCAGCGCGGGCCGGGACTCGGGAGGCCCGGCGAGCAGCTCGGCGAGGCGGGTGGGGAGGATTTCGGGGATGGGCATCGCGGGACGGGCCTCAGGCGGCGGTGGGGGCGGAGCAGAACTGCTCGTAGTCGATGAGCTCCACCTTCGCGCCCGGCGCGCACACCGGGCACTTCGGGTCCCTGCGCAGCTTCAGCTCCTGGAAGCGGGTGCCCAGCGCGTCGAACGTCACGAGCCGGCCGATGAGGGGCTCGCCCCGGCCGAGGATGAGCTTGAGGGCCTCGTTGGCCTGGAGCAGGCCGATGAGCCCGGGCAGCACGCCCAGCACGCCGGCCTCCGCGCACGAGGGGGCCAGCTCCGGCGGCGGCGGGGCGGGGTAGAGGCAGCGGTAGCAGGGGCCCTGGCCGGGGACGAAGGACGTCACCTGCCCCTCGAAGCGGAAGATGGAGCCATGGATGTTGGGCGTGCCCCGCATCACACACGCGTCGTTGAGCAGGTAGCGGGTGGGGAAGTTGTCCCCTCCGTCCAGCACCAGGTCGAAGCCCTCGAGCACGCGCAGCACGTTGTCCGACGTGAGCCGCTCCTGGAACGGCACCACCTTCACGTCCGGGTTGAGCGCTTCAATCGCCGCGCGGGCGCTGACCACCTTGGGCTGGCCCTGGAACTCGCGCGTGTGGATGACCTGGCGCTGGAGGTTGCTCAGGTCCACCACGTCCGAGTCGACGATGCCCAGCGTGCCCACGCCGGCCGCGGCGAGGTACAGCGCCGCGGGCGAGCCCAGCCCTCCGGCCCCCAGGAGCAGCACGCGCGACTTCAGGAGCTTCGCCTGGCCCTCCTCGCCCACCTCCGGGAGGATGAGGTGGCGGCGGTAGCGCTCCTTCTGCTCGGCGGTGAGGACGAAGGGCTTCTCCACCGGGTGGGCCGCGTCGCTCCAGCGGTTGTAGCCGCCCGCCATGGACGCCACGCGTGTGTAGCCCAGCTCCTTCAGCGTCTTCGCGGCCAGCGCGGAGCGGGTGCCACCCGCGCAGTAGAGGACGACGTCCTCGTCCCGGCTGGCCTGGTTCTCGATTCGCAGCTCCAGGTAGCCCCGGGGGATGTGCAGGGCGCCGGGCAGCCGGCCGCCCGCGTACTCGTCCGCCTCCCGCACGTCCACGAGCTTCACGGGCGCCCGTGCGTCCAGCAGGCGCTTCACGTCGTCCACGGAGACCTCGCGGATCTCCTGCTTCACTCCGGCCAGCAGCTCTTGGAAGGTGGGGGCCATGACGCCGGGTATAACCCGACGGTCCCCGGTTCGTCCGTCCGGATGTGGGCCTCCGGGCGGACGGACGGCCGGCCCCATGGATTTTCCCGGCCCGGGCGTTATAAGGCCCGTCATAGGAGAGCAACCGACATGGAAAGCACCACGACGACGTCCGCCCCCGGTACCGCGACGGCCCCCCAGGCCACCTCGGGCGTGGCCGTGCGCCTGACGGAGGCCGCCATCAACCAGGTGAAGGCGGTCACCAAGGCCCAGGGCTTCGAGGGCTACTTCTTCTCCATCCGCGTCGTCCCCGCCGGCTGCAGCGGCCTGGGGTATGACCTGAACCTGGTCAAGGAGACCAAGGCCGGCGACGCCGTGTGGGAGCAGGACGGCGTGATGATTGCCACCGACGCGATGAGCGCCCAGTACCTCGCGGGCACGGAGATTGACTACGTCTCCGCCATCACCGGCTCGGGCTTCAAGTTCAACAACCCGAACGCGAAGTCTTCCTGCGGCTGCGGCACGTCGTTCACCACCTGAGCGGCGCGCCCTGAAGGACCGGGGTAGGGCGCCTGCCCTCCCCGGCCTTGTCGTTGCCTTCGCTGGCGGGCCCTCAGGCCCCGGCGAGGGGCTTCATCACCTTCAGCCAGTTCTGGTTCTCCTTCTGGCGTGCCAGGCGCTGGGTGCGGCGGGCCTCCGCCTCGCGGAAGGCCTCGCGCTCCGCGTCCGTCTCCATCTTCACCGGCGGCACCGGCACCCGGCCTCCGTCCTTGTCGATGGCCACGAAGGTGAGCAGCGCGCTGGTGGTGAGGAAGCGCTCCCCGGTGAGCGGGTTCTCCGCGTGCACCGTCACCCCCACCTCCATGGACGTGCGGAAGGCGGCCAGCACCCGCGCGTGCAGCAGCGCCACCCAGCCCACCTTGATGGGGGCGTGGAAGTGCAGGTCATCCATGGACGCGGTGACGACCACCTGCCGGCAGTGACGCTGCGCCGCCACCGCGCCGCAGATGTCGATCCACTCCATCACCTTCCCACCGAAGGCGGCGTCCAGGTTGTTGGCGTCCGGAGGGAGGATGAGCTGGGTCATCACCACCTCCGTGTCCTTCGGGTTCTTCGGGCTCAAGTCGGGCATGTCTCACCTGGGGTTGGAGGGCGGGTGTCTGGAGGGACAGGGACTGTGTCATCCCGTGAATGGCTCAGGGGTTCAACGCGCGGAAGCACGGACAATCCGGTTGCGGTTCATGGGGGCTGTCCCTATCAGTGTGGCCATTGCTTTCCACTCCGGAAGCAACCCCCCAATCCCCGGAGAACTCCCGTGTCCGCCCTCCCTGTTTCCGCGCGTGCCGTGCTGCCCCTGGGGGCGTCGGCCGATGAGCTCCTCCGTCAGGCGGATGACCTGCAAGGCTCGGATCTGGACGTGCTGCCGTTCGGGATGATTCAGCTGGACCGGACCGGCCGCATCCTCAAGTTCAACCAGACCGAAGCCCGCATGGCCCGCATCAACCGGGACCGGCAGATTGGCAGGAGCTTCTTCGACGAGGTGGCGCCGTGCACCAAGGTGCGCGAGTTCTACGGCCGCTTCCAGGATGGGCTCGCGAAGCGCAACCTCTACGAGACGTTCGGCTTCGTCTTCAAGTTCGACCACGGCTGGCGCAACGTGGCCATCACCATGATGTACAGCGACAAGACGGACAGCGTCTGGGTCCTGGTGTCGCAGCAGTCGGTGACGCCGCCGCCGTCGGCGAAGTAGCGCGGGCCCAGGGCGCGCGGCCTCGCGCGCCTCAGGCCAGGAAGGTGGAGACGCGGTCGAGGAACTCCTCGCGTCCCTTCCCGCGGCGGATGTCCTGGGTGGACACGTCCATCACCAGGCAGTCCACGCCGTACTTCTCCTGCAGCACCAGGGGGAAGCTGGCGTAGTAGCCGTTGAGGCCTCGCAGGAACTGGTGGCGGATGCCCTTCTCCTCCTCGCGGCCGCGGGTGCGGATGCGCTGCAGGAGCACGTCCACGCTGCCGACCTCGAAGCAGATGACCTTGTCGGGGCGGATGATGTGGCGCGACAGGCGCTGGAAGTACTCGTAGTACAGGTCCAGCTCCGCGTTCGTCATGTGCCCCAGGCCGTGGAGGTACTTGGCGAAGATTTCCGGGTCCTCGTACAGCGTGCGGTCCTGCACGCAGCTGCGCTTGTACGAGTGGATGAGCTCGTGGTGCTCCACGCGGCGGATGAGGAACTCGAGCTGGAGCGTGAAGGACCAGCGCGACATGTCCGCGTAGTAGTCACGCAGGAAGCGGTTGTCGATGACGGGCTCGTCGAAGAGCTGGTAGCCGAAGCTCTGGCAGATGAGCTTGGCGGCCGTCGTCTTGCCCGCGCCGATGTTGCCCGCCAGCGCCACGAAGCGCCGGGCCCTGGGCACCTTCACCTTCAGCGTGTTGCGGGGGCGGGAGGCGGGTTCGGCTTCGTCCCCTGCGGGGGCGGCCGGTGCGGCGGACGGGCGCTGGCGCGAGGTGGTGCGGGGCATGGAACCTTCGGCTTAACCCGGCTTCGTGGAGGCGTCCATTCGCTGCCTCAGCAGGTCTGGCCGGTCGGTCATGATGCCGCCGACCCCTTCCTGTAGCAGCTGCTGCATCTCCGCCGCGTCATCCACCGTCCAGACATTGACCCACTTGCCGCGGGTGGCGCACTCGCGGAGGAAGGCCGGGTCCACCAGCCGGATGTCCCCGAAGTACAGGGGCATGTCGAGCACGGTGAAGCGCGGGTCCTCCGGCGGCGCGTCCCCGCCGCGCAGGGCGATGACGAAGGCGGCCAGCGCATCACGCGGGTAGAAGTGGCAGGCGTCCGGGAGCCGCGCGGCGAGCCGCTCACCCACGGCGTCCTGCTCGCTGCCCATGCACACCCGCTCCAGGGCGCCTTCCTCCTTCAGCAGCCCGGCGAAGGCGTCCTCGATGCCGGGCACGTCCGGCTTCAGCTCGATGTTGAGGCGCAGCGCGGGGAAGGCGCGCAGCACCTCGCGCAGGGTGGGGATGCGGACGCCCCGTCCCCGGAAGGGGAAGGTGCGGCCCTCGTCCGGGCTGAAGTGGAAGCCCGCGTCCAGCCGCCGCAGCTCCGCCAGGGTGAGGGCGGCCAGCGGCCCGGTGCCGTCGGTGCAGCGCTCCAGGGTGGCGTCATGGGCCACCACCACCTCGCCGTCGCGGGTGAGGTGCACGTCCAGCTCCAGCATGTCCGTGCGGTAGCGCTCCACCGCCTGGCGGAAGGCGTCCAGCGTGTTCTCCGGCGCCAGCGCCGCGCCACCGCGGTGGGAGATGTGCAGCGTGGGCCGCAGGCCCCGGAGGAAGGGGAGGAGGGGAGGGGACATGCCGCCATTGTAGCGGCAGCGGCGGCCGGAAAAGACGAAGGCCGCAGCCCCCGGTGGGAGGCTGCGGCCCGGTCCTTCAGGCGTCGTCCGCGACTAGCGCTTGGCGCCCGGGGTGGGCAGCGCGATTTCGAAGTCGGCCTTGTTGTCGTTCGTGTCCAGCACCGCGCCGGCCACGTCGAGGTTCACCTTGCGCTGGAAGGACACGTCGCTGGCGTTGCTCTCGAAGAGCTCCGTCGGGGCGCCCTCGGCGAAGGAGAACTCCTTGTCACCCGCGCCCGTCGCGATGGTCCCCGTGAAGACGGTGGGGGCGGCGGCATCCTTGGAGGCCTCGTACCAGAGCGCGTCGGTCAGCACGCCGGTGGGGTAGTAGAGCAGGCCGACCGAGTCGTCCGCGCCGTTCTGGATGATGTCCGTGAGCGGGTTGGTGATGGTGACGCGCAGGGTGCCCGCGGGCAGCGCGTTCGTCACGGTGGCGGGACCGAGCACCAGCACGGCGCCGGGGGCGAGCGTGTCGGTGGCGGTGGTGCCATCCGTCACGGAGGACAGCTCGAAGCGGCGGTACTCCTGGCGGTTGGCGGCGGGCGCGCTGGGCGGGTTGCCGCTGGGGCTCGCGTTGACGAGCACGACCACCATGTTGCCCACGTGCACGGGCGCGTCGGAGTTGTTGATGAGCTCGACGAACTCCTTGTCATCCACGGCGCCCTGCGTGGCCGCGACGTTGTCCGACTCCACCTCGTTGATGATGAGGCCGGCGGGGGCCGTGTCGCTGGCGCCCCAGAAGCTGGTCGTCGCCGCGGTGGTGCTCACGGGCGCCCCGTTGGTGCCGCTCAGGCCCGCCGCCACCACGGTGTAGCGGGTGCCCTCGGTCTGGGCCGCGGTGGTGAGCTTCACCTTGTTGCCCGTGACTTCCACCGCGCTGACGGCGAGCGCCGGGGTGATGGTGAAGTCAGAGGCCGCCACGGTGGCCGCGTCCACGCTCACGTTGAAGAGCACCTCGGCCGTGGTCGGGCCCAGCGAGCGCCCACCCGTCACGATGACGGGGCAGGCCACGATGAGGTCGTTGGCGCGGAACGGGGAGATCTGCGCCGTGGTGCCGAAGCGGCCGTAGGGCACGGCCACCGCGGTGAAGTTGCACTGCTGGTTGATGCCCGAGGCCGTCACCACGGTGTTGGGGATGCGCAGGATGAAGCTGCTCGACGGCGCGGGCGCGCCCTCGGTGGTGAAGGTGAAGGTGGTGAAGCTGCTGCCGGAGGCGGTGGCGGGGCCGGCCACCGTGCCGCGCACCTGCACGAGGTCCGACTCATAGGCCGCGAGCGCCGCGGGGCTCCTCACGTCCGAGCGGCTGCTGATGTCCACGGTGAGGCCCGGGACGCCGGCGTCCACCAGGTTCTGCACGGCGGCGCCCTGGCTCGCGCGGGTGAGGCCGGTGATGGCGCTCGCCTGGTTGAGGCCGTTGAAGAGCGTCTTCTCCGTCACGTTGAAGGAGATCTTGTCACCCACCGCGAGCGCGGGCGTCTGGGCGGCGGCGTCCAGCTTCACGAAGAAGGAGGGGCCCGGCGCGGTCGCCTGCACGTAGAAGCCCGTCGGCGTGGAGCCGAACGCGGGCGCGATGTACGTGACGAACACGTTGGTGATGGGCAGCGGCGGGCTCACCGGCGTCGCGGTGCCGTTGGTGTTGGCGTTCGCCGCGAGGAACGCGTTGATCTGCGTGTTCTCGGGGCTGGTCAGGTCCGCGGGGATGTCCGTCGTCGACGGTCCGGCATCCGTGCCCGCGTCGACGCCGGCATCCGTCCCGGCATCCGTTCCGGCATCCACCGGGGTCGGGCTCACACAGACATTCCCGGTGCAGACCTGCCCGCTGGCGCAGTCGACGTTGCTGTCACACTCGTTGTCTCGGTCAGAGCAGCCCACCGCGGCGAGCGCGGTGAGACCAGCCACCAGCACCAACCGCCCATTGCGAAATACCATCGGGTCATGCCTCCAGGATGCGTGTAGGTGGCCCCGCTCTTACACCGCTGCCCGGGGGGGCGTCCATTCGAGGAGCCATCGGCCACGGATCCGTGACAAGCCCTTGATTTCCCTCTCGGGAAAACCCCTCTTCCCCGCACGCTCCATGCGTGGACGGAGGCACCGGCAGCGCACCTGTCAGGTACCTACCGAAGTGGGTGGGGGCGCTGACTTCGCCAACCCTGTGATTGTGGGTAAGCTCAGGAAAAGTACGCCTCACCCACCCCCAGACAGACTGCGTTGCCTTCCGTGAGCTCGCCCCAGACGGCCATTCCGTTCGGAAACTACCTGCTGATCAAGCGGCTCGCCGTGGGCGGCATGGCGGAGCTGTTCCTGGCGCAGCGTCCGCCGGATCCGGAGCTGGTGGTGCTGAAGCGGATCCTCCCGTACCTGTCGGAGGAGCCGGAGTTCGTCCAGATGTTCCTGGACGAGGCGCGCATCGCCGCGCAGCTGCACCACCCCAACATCGTGCAGGTGTCCGAGCTGGGGAACTGGGACGACAACATCTTCATCGCCATGGAGTACGTGGAGGGCGTGGACCTGCGGCGCGTGGTCGCCGAGGAGGCCAAGTACGGCGCCACGGTGCCCTACGGCGTGGCGGCGCGCATCTGCGCGAGCGTGGCAGCGGGCCTGGACTACGCGCACCACAGCCGGGGGGTGGACGGGCGCCCGCTGGAGCTCATCCACCGCGACGTCAGCCCGCAGAACGTGATGATTGCCTACGACGGGCGCATCAAGCTCGTCGACTTCGGCATCGCCAAGGCCGGCGCGTTCATGGAGCGCAGCAAGCCGGGCGTCATCAAGGGCAAGTTCCTCTACCTGGCGCCGGAGCAGGTGTCGCAGGAGCGGCTGGACCACCGCGCGGACATCTTCGCGCTGGGCACCATGCTGTACGAAATCACCACCGGCCGGCAGCCCTTCTCCAAGCCCACCACCGAGGGCATCCTCTACGCCATCCGCTACGAGGACCCGGCCCCGCCGCACCTGCTGCGCGACGACTACCCGGAGGCGCTGTCGCGCATCATCATGCGCTGCCTCACCAAGGACCGGGGACAGCGCTACCAGCGGGCCTCGGCGGTGCGCGCGGACCTGGAGTCGTTCCTCGACTCGGGCGTGCTGCGGCAGAGCCTGGACGTGTCGGAGTACATCGCCCGGCTGCTGGGCGCGGAGGAGGAGCGCACCGTCCTCCACATCCCCGTGGCCCGGGGCGCCGGGCGCCGCGACGCCACCGTTCCACTGCCGGCCACGCGGCCACCGGTGCCCGAGCCGTCCGAGCGCCCCTCGCTCCTGGAGAGCACCGCCCCCACGCTGTCGTCCACCACGCCCGCCTCGGAAGCCCCGGCGCATTTCACCCCGGGCCTCACCGCCCGGCCCCTGCGCCGCGTCTCGGGGGACTCGCTGCCGGTGCCCGCCTACGTCGACGAGCCGGAGCCCGCGACGCAGATGGCGCGCCCGCGGGAGCTGCCCACCGGCGGCCGGGACGACGAGGACGCCGCGGACGTGTCCACCGCCATCAACACCACGCCCACCGGCTACCAGCTCGCGGCCGAGGTGGCGGCGGAGCTGGAGGCGGACGACGCCGAGGAGGCCGAGCACACGGTGCCGCAGCGCGGCCGCCTCCGCGACGAGCGCCCCCGCACGCCCTCCACGCCGCCGGTGCCCACGCGCCGCTCCGGCCCCCACCACGCCGAGCCGCCCCCGCCGCCGCGTCCCTCCAGCGTCTCGGAGGGGCCGCGCTCGCGCCGCGTCTCGCCGGCCCCGGTGACGGCGCCGCCCCGCCGCACGCCCCGCCCGGACGAGGAGGCCTCGCAGTCCGTCTCCGTCACGCCGCCCGCGGCGCCACGCCGTGCCCCGGCGGAGGACGAGGAGGCGTCGCAGTCCGTCTCCATCACCCCGGCCACCGTGAATCAGCGGGCCGCGTCGCGCCCCGGCCTGGCGGCCTCGCGGCTGGCCGCGCCGGACGAGGAGGACGACTACTTCCCCACCGACTCGGGCCTGTCCACGGTGGAGTACACGGACCCGACGCCCACGCTGCGGCCGGACCCGGACGACGATGAGTCCACCGCGGGCTACGACAGCTACGCGGGCGACCTGGACTCGGAGGCGCTGTACGGGAGCACGAATGCGAACCTCCCGCGGCGCCGCTTCCCCGTGGCGCTGCTGGTGGCCGCTGGCGGCGCGCTGCTGCTCACGCTCGGTGCCGGCGTCATCTGGGCCCTGCGCACGCCCCAGGTGGCGGTGACGCAGCCGGACCTCTCCGCCACCGCCCTGCAGCCGCCCGCCACTCCGAAGCCCGTCGCGCCGCCGCCCGGGCCCGCGACTCCGCCGCCCACCGTGGAGACGCCCTCGCCGGGGGGGGACGAGGCGAGCGTGAAGGCGCTGGTCCCGGACGCGGGCAGCGTGAGCGTCGCGCCCACCGCTGAAGACGCGCCGGAGCCCGAAGCCCCCGTTGCCACCGCCGACGCGGGCACGCCCGAGCCCGCGCCGGAGCCCACCCTGGTGGCGGTGCGCTTCGAGGCGCCGGCCCGCACCATCCTGAGACAGGAGGGGGGCGAGCGGCTGCCCGTCAACAAGGTCATCTCCCTGCCGCCCGGCGCCCTCAAGGTGCGCTACGCCTGCCCAGGACGTCGGGCTCCCAGGGGTACAAAACCCTACCTCGTGGAGGCGGCGGGCGAGGGGCCGCTGGTCTTCTCGATTCCGTGCCGGAGCCGCCGCTAGTCGTGTCGGGTACTTGGCCCGTATGCGGCATCCTGCCCCCGGGGCGGACACGTGGGACCGGGTGGGCTTGAGTGGCCTTAACTCGTTGGAATTCCTAGATTTTCATCGTTCTGAGCGCATTGATACATGTCAGACGGGTCCGTAGAATCCGTGACCCTTATGGCGCGCCCGAAGAGTCAGAAAAGCGTAGTCACGAAGAGGAGTTACACGGCCGGCCGGGTGGCCCGGCAGCTTCCCGTCGCACCGGAGCCCAACAGGCTTCTCAAGGTGTGGCGGCGCGTGCTCGAACGCCGCCTACGCACGCGGTTGCGCGCGAAGGTCGCGTTGGAGATCCACGACAACACGCACACCATGCTGACGTTCCAGCGCCAGCGCTCCATGTGGCGGCTGCGGCTGCACCACATGTTCCTCGCCGCGCCGGATGACGTGGTGCAGGCGCTCGCCAGCTTCGTTCGCAAGGGCGACCCGGATGCGAGCGTGATGTTGGACCGCTACATCGAGCGCAACCGCGCCTACATCCGCCGGCTGTCCCCGGCGCAGATGCGCAAGCGCATCCGCCTGGAGCCGGAGGGCCAGCACCATGACCTGGAGCGCATCTTCGCCCGGCTCAACGAGCGCTACTTCAGCAGCCGCATCGACGCGGCGATTACCTACGGCCCGGCGCCGCGGGTGAAGGGGCCTCGCAAGAGCATCAAGATGGGCTCGTACTCGGCGGACTCGAAGGTCATCCGCATCCACCCGGCGCTGGACCAGCCGGTGGTGCCCCGCTACTTCGTGGAGTGGATTGTCTTCCACGAGATGCTCCACCACGTGTACCGGACGCGGCGGGGCGACGACGGGCGGCGCTGCATCCACCCGCCCGAGATGATGGAGCACGAGCGGCGCTTCCACGACTTCTCCCGCGCCCAGGCCTGGGAGCGGGAGAACCTGGACCTGCTCCTGCGCGCCCGCGTCACCTCGACGTGAGCGCCCACGCGTCCTCCCCCGCGCTTCAGGGGAGGATGAGGCCGCCGGGGCTGCGCCGCTCCAGACTGGGAGCAGGCGCGGCCGCGGGGGCCGCATCCGGATTCGTACCGGGGGGCTGGGTCGTCGCGGCCCCCTGGGCTCCGGCCCGCGCGCCGGCAGCGGCCACGAGGGCGAGCACCTTCTCGAAGAGCCGCTCCACGAAGCGCGAGAAGGGCTCCTCGGCGCCGTGGAAGAGGCGCCGGGCCTCGCCCCGGGCCACCTCCGCCTCGTGCGCCCGGCGGGTGCGCTCGAAGAAGTCGGCCATGCGCCACAGCCGCAGGGCGTAGCGCTGGCGGGCCTCCGGGGTGGCGAAGAAGTCGCGCGCCACGGTGCGCACCGCCGCCTGGAGCTGCTCCTGGCGCTGCACGTCGCTGAGGGCCAGCGGGCTGTGCATCACCTCGTCCATCTTCTGCAGCAGCCGCTTCACCTCGGACTCCGGGGGCAGCCAGGTGGCCATCTCCGGCGTCGCGTGGAGCACGTCGCCCTCCAGGACGCGGCGCACGTCCTCGGGCTCGGGCGGGGGCAGGGCGGTGGGCTCGACCTGGGGCTGCACGCCGAAGTGGCGCAGCGCCAGGTCCAGGTCGGGCGGGAAGGGCGTGCGCGAGCGCAGGTTGGTGCCGGCGGCCTCGGCGAGCAGGACGGCGGCCTCCTGCTGGGACAGCTCCACCGTGCCGCCCTTCTCCTGGGCCTCCTTGAGGATGCGCCGCCAGTTGCCGCGGCTCTTCTCGCCCACGCGCAGCTCCAGCACGCCCTCCGTCTCGGTGATGAGGGCCTGCACCATCTCCACGCCGCCGCCCTTCAGCGGGCGGGCCATGACGAGCGCCCGCTCGCCCGCGCTGGTGATGGTGGAGGCCATCGCCGGCAGGGTGTCCGGCGCGGGCGCGGCGGGGCGAGGGGCCTCCGAGGCGGCGGGGCGGGGCGCCTCGGCCACGGCGACGCCGCGCGAGCGCAGCCGGTACAGCGCCTTCTTCGCCGCCTTGGCCAGCGGCTTCACGGCCGAGGCGGACAGGGCCTCGGGCAGGGCGGGCAGGCCTTCCAGGACGGCGGCCTCCAGCACGGCGGCGGCGAGGGCCTCCGGCAGGGGCTCCACGGCGGCGGGCGTGGCCGCGCGCACGTCCCGCGCGAGCGCCCGGGCGGACTCCACCGCGTCGGCGGGAAAGGCGGGCAGCGGGGTGCCGGCGCGCAGCGCGTCCAGCAGGGGGCGGGGCTCGGTGGGGCTCATGCCCGCGCCTTCTACTGCACGCGGCCCGGCGCGGGGGACGGGACGTGAGGGACGTGCGCCCACTGGCCCACACTCGCGCGCCTCGGGGGGCTTCAGCGGCGGCGCACCAGCCAGCTCCGCCCGGACTCGGCCACCACCACCAGCTCCGACTGGAGCCGCTCGCCGAACACGCGCGAGGGGTGCACGCCGCGCACGAGGAAGTGGTCGTACCAGACGCCCTGCGTGGCGTAGTCCAGCTGCTGCGGCTGCCACTCGGAGGGGAAGGTGGGGGGCACCTCGCCGGGGTAGCGCAGGGGCGAGTGGGGCGTGGAGGCGAAGGTGAAGTTGGGCACGCCGCCGCGCGCGCGGGCCAGCACGGCGGCGCCGTGGATGAAGACGGGGAAGCGCACCACGCGCGACTGGGAGTCGAAGATGAGCCCCATGACGCGCGGCCTCGGCGCGGTGGCGGCGACGGGCGGCTCCCACTCGGCGGCGGCCTCGCGCGAGAAGTCGCGGTAGCCTCGCGTCATCACGAAGGCCAGCACCAGCGCGCACGCCGCGGCCGCCAGCCCCAGGGGGCGCCGCCACGCCTGCACGGTGGCGGGCATGGTGGCCACCAGCAGGGCCGCGGCCAGGTGCGAGTAGCGCGTGTTGAGGTAGTAGACGTAGCCGCGGATGTCGAAGGGCAGCAGGAAGTAGAGCGCGAGCGCCAGCACGCCCAGCCCCAGCAGCCGCGCGCCGGCCACCCGCCCTCGCGACGCCGGGCGCTCCGGCCGCGCCAGGCCCGCCAGCCACCCGGCCACCGCCACCGCGCCCACCGCGTACAGCGCCCACCGGTCCGAGCCGTCCCGGAAGGTGTTGGCGAGCACGTCGAGGAACTCGGCCCGGTTCTGCTCGAAGCTCTTCCACGCCAGGTTCTGCGGCGAGAAGGTGGGCCCCCACGCCTTCCAGGGCGCCCCGGGCTGGATGTCCGGCGGCTCGCCGAAGCGCAGCACCACCCAGCCCAAAAAGAGCGCCACGCCGGGCACCACGCCCAGCAGGGCCGGCACGCGGGGCGCAAGCCGCGCGGCCACGCCCTTCGCCCCCGCGTCCTCCGGCACCGCCGTGGTGAAGAGCAGCCACGGCAGCCCGAAGGCGAGGAAGCCGAAGGCCTGCACGTGGAAGAGCAGCACCGCGACGAGGCACACGGCCAGCCCCACGGCCCACGCGCGGCGGCGGGGTGCGTCCTCCAGCGCGCGCACGAAGAGGCCGCAGCACAGAAGCGTCAGCGGCAGCGCCGCGCAGTAGTTGACGAAGCCCCAGCCGAAGCTGTCGCCATACGCGAAGGGCAGGGCCAGCAGCGACGGCCACACCGGCCGGCCCAGGCTGCGCAGGAGGAAGCCCAGCCCCAGCGGCAGTCCCACCACGTACGCGGTGAGGAAGACTCGGTTGGCGGCCTCCAGCGGCAAGAGCCAGTTGAGGGCGCTGACGAGGTAGTAGTAGCCGAGGTACGGCGTCAGCGCGTGCCGCGCGGCGAACAGCTGCGGGTACAGCGTGGTGGCGTCATCCAGCCGGTGCAGGACGGAGATGAGGTACAGGTGCTGCGGCAGGTCCGCCATGGGCAGGTAGCGCGAAGCCCAGAGGGGCAGGGCGCCCAGCACCAGGGCCGCGGCGTAGACGAGTCGGTCGGTTCGGTTCGTCACGGAGGGCGCGGACTGTATGCGCCACCTCCCGCCCCCGCGAGCAACCCGTGAGAGCAGCCAGCCGGCCTCCGGGGGTAGACAAAGGTGCGGCCTTCATCCTTGGCAGGGGGCGGGGGCTGCGGTATGAGCGCGGCGAGTGGGTGCCGTGGCGGTATCCCGAAGGAGAACGGACATGACACGCATCGCGACGCTGGTGGCCGCGGGGCTGATGGCCGGAGGGCTGCTGCTGGCGCCGAACCCGGCGCACGCGTGCGAGGCCCACGCACGGGCCGCCGCCGAGGCGAAGAAGGCGGAGGCCGTCAGGGCCGAAGCGAAGGCGGAGGCTTCCAGGCCCGACGCGAAGAAGGCGGACGCCTCCCAGCCCGACGCGAAGAAGGCGGACGGCGCGGTGGACGCGAAGCCGTCGCCCGCGCGCGGCGAGGTGGAGCGCCCGCTGGACGCGCTGGACTCGCTCGTGGCCGGCAAGTGCGACTGCGGCAGCAAGGCGGACTGCACCTGCAAGAAGGGCTCGTGCAACTGCGCCAAGTGCCAGAAGCCCAAGCACCAGGTGATGGACGCGCTCCGCGGCCGTCCCGCCGGGCTGAAGCTCGAGGAGGCGCGCTACGACGCCTCCGCCGGCATCTTCATCTGAGGGCGTCGGCGGAGCCCTTCTCCGCCTTGAGCACCAGCAGCGGCGGCAGCGCCACGCGCTCGAAGCGCACCAGCCCCGCCGCGGACGCCTCCGCCCGCAGCAGCGCCTCCGCGCGCGGGTGCAGTCCCAGCCGCCGGTGCACGAGCGCCGCGGCCGCGCCCGGGGGCACGTAGGTGCTGGCCACCCAGCGGCCGCCGGGGCGCAGCACCCGCGCCACCTCCAGCATCATCCGGCCCAGGTCCGCCACGAAGTGCAGCGTGCCGGCCATCAGCACCGCCCCCAGCGAACCGTCTTGGAAGGGGAGGTGGGGGGCCTCGGCGCGGAGGAAGTCCACCGTGGCGCCGGCCTCGCGCGCCTGGGCCACGCCCTCCTCCAGCATGGCGCGGGCCACGTCCATCGCCGCCACGGCGGGGAAGTCCGGCTCGCGCGCCAGCCGCCGCGCCAGCAGCCCCGTGCCGCAGCCCACGTCCAGCACCGGCGCCTCCGGGCGGCCCAGCAGGCTGCGGTAGAGGAGGTACTCGCTGTCGCGGTCCAACTCCTGGCGGGTGAGGGTGCGCTCCAGCACGGGGCGCACGTAGCGCTCGTAGGAGCGCGCCACCCAGCGGTTCTCCAGGCCGCGCTGCACCGTGCCCGCGGCGGAGTGCTCCACCACGAGGTCCGCCACCCCTTCCGCCACGGGGTACGTCGCGCGGCACTCGCCGCAGCGCAGCGGGCCGAAGAGCAGCACCGCGGCGTCCGCCTCCGGCTGGAGGCCGCCACGCCGGCACCGGGGACACCGCAGGAGGGGAACGAGCGCGCGACGCATGGAGCCGGCGAGGCTACCGCCCCCGGCCCCACACGAGAACCGCTTTCAGGACACGCGCCGGCCGCTTCAGGCGGACGGCGGAGCGCGCGCGACGCGCTTGTCCTCGGCCACCAGCACCGGCCAGCCGCGCGCCATGGCCTCGCGGAAGAAGGCCGCCAGCTCGCGCCGGCTGTGGTTCACCGCGCCCAGGAACGGGTCGATGAGCGCCTCCTCGCCCAGGCTGCGCGGGGACGTCAGCTCCACCGGGTTGCCGCACCGCTCGCAGCGGATGGACACCTGGCGCACCAGCGCCACCGGCACCGCGTAGCGGGCCCCGCACTCGGCGCACTTCCACACCAGGGCGCGCTCGCCGGCCTCGCGCTTCGCCAGGTTCTCCAGCTCGTCCGCCAGCCGCAAGAGCGCCGGCAAATCCCCCGGCGGCTGCGCGAAGATGGCGGACGGGCCGAAGCCCGCCTCGGGAGCGCCCAGCGTGGGGGGACGGTCCCCCTGCAGCAGGGCGCGCATCCTGTCCCGGGCGCGCACGTCGCGGAACTCGGCGCCCGTCAGGGCGCGCTCCACCGCCTCATGCACCGGAGGCAGCTCCGGCTCGAGGCGCTCATCGTCCGGCAGCGACTGGGGGTAGTTCACCAGACGGTGCGCGGGGACTGCGAGGAATCGGAAGGCCACGCCTGCTCCATTGCACCCTGCCGTTTCCGGCGCAAGGCGCGAGTTGGCAAATGTCCGCTGCCGCGAGTTCTCCTGCCCGCCCTTAAACCGACCACTCCAGCATGCGCTGCAGCGGCGCCCGCGCGGCCTCGCGCAGGTCCTCCGGCATCACCAGCTCCGGCGACCGGTCCTTCATGCAGCGCCACAGCTTCTCCAGCGTGTTCAGCCGCATGTACGGGCACTCGTTGCACGCGCAGCCATTGTCCGGAGGGGCGGGGATGAATGTCTTGTGCGGCGCCCCCTTCTTCATCTGGTGGAGGATGCCCGCCTCCGTCACCACGATGAACTTCTCCTTCGGGCTCTTGAGCACGTAGTCCAGCAGCCCCTTGGTGGACCCGATGAAGTCCGCGTGGCGCAGCACCGCCGCCTCGCACTCCGGATGCGCCACCACCTCCGCCTCCGGGTGCTCCACCTTCAGCTGCACCAGCTTCTTCTCGCTGAAGATTTCATGGACGATGCAGCTGCCCGGCCACAGCACCATGTCGCGACCGGTCTGTTTCATCACGTAGCGCCCCAGGTGCTGGTCCGGCGCGAAGAGCACCTGCCGGTCCTTCGGCACCTGGTTGACGATTTTCACCGCGTTGGAGGACGTGCAGATGACGTCGCTCATCGCCTTCACCGCCGCGGAGCTGTTCACGTAGCTCACCACGAAGGCGCCCGGGTGCTTGTCCTTGAAGGCCTTGAAGGCCGCCGGCGGGCACCGGTCGGACAGCGAGCAGCCGGCCTTCAGGTCCGGGAGCAGCACCTGACGCGCTGGGTTGAGGATTTTGGCCGTCTCCGCCATGAAGTGCACGCCGCAGAAGACGATGACGTCCGCCTGCGTCGTCGCGGCCGCCTGCGCCAACGCGAGGCTGTCCCCCACGAAGTCCGCCAGGTCCTGGACCTCACTCTCCTGGTAGTAATGCGCCAGGATGACCGCGTTCATGGAACGCTTGAACTCCTGGATTTCCTTCGCGTAGTCCACCTCGGCGCGCATGGCACCTCCCTGGACCTGACATTTAACCGGGTCCGCGAAGGCAGGCCAGGGTGCGGTTTACCCCACTCCCCGAATGGCCGGGCGGTCGTGACGCAGGCTGCCGGCCCTTATCGAACATCGCCCCTGTCCTCATGCAGGGCACTCCCTTCCCTGAGAGGTTCGTTAAGATGGCCGCCTGAGCCGGACGCATCGCATGGGCTTCACGCCACTGCGACTGGGGCTTTCGGAAAGCGGGGGATGTGAGCGGGCGCCGTCGGGATCCCGACGGGGTCGCAGTGAGCAATTCCCATCCCCGGACCTGAGAGGTCGCTTTTCCGCGAGACAGTCTGATGACGCCCGGTGGAGGAGGACATATGACCGTGACGACGCGCGCAGTGCTGGTCGTGCACCCGGAAGCGGAGCGTCGTACGCAGCTTCGGTCCGTGCTGGCGGGCTACGAGATGCTCGAGGCCTCCAACCGCGAGGAAGCGGTCGAATTCCTCAAGAAGAGCACACCTGTGCTGGTGCTCACCCATCCGGACCCCTTCCCCCGGCTGCTGAAGGACCTGGAGCGCCACGCGCCCCGGGCCATCCGCGCCGTGCTGTGTCCCCGGGACAACGTCCGCACCCACCACAGCCTCGTGGACGTGGCGGCCGCGGGCCACATGTTCTTCACCCTCGACGACGAGCCCTCGCCCGCGCTGCGCCGCGCCGTGCTGGAGCTTCTGGAGCTGCGCGGGTCCGAGCGCCGCGTGCCGCAGGGCACCCTGGAGGCGCGCTTCGTGGCGGACGGCACCGCCTTCCGCGCCGAGCTGCTCGACGTGGCCACCGGCGGCCTCGGCCTGCGGCTGGAGCCCAGCGTCCGGATTGAGCGCCTGACGCCGGGCACCGAGCTGGAGGGCCTCCAGGTGTTCCGGGGCAGCGCGCTGGTGCTGCGCGCCGGCCACGCCACGGTGCGCATGGTGCGGCCGCTGCGGGCGCAGGAGGGCGGCGGCTTCCAGCTGGGCGTGTCCCTGGAGAAGCCCATGGAGCACACGCGCACCTCGCCCGCGCCGCTGCTCCAGGACGCGGTGCGCATCCGCGGCCTGCTGCGCCGGGCGGTGCGCGCGGGCGTGGGCTTCGGCCTGCGCACGCACGAGGGCAACCGGCTGGTGGACTTCGCCAGCGCGGAGGTGCACCCGGAGGCGTCGCGGCTGGTGCTGCGCGAGCAGACGCGGCCCGGCGGGCTGTTCCACCCCGGGGACGTGGTGCAGCTGTGCCTGGACTTCGGCGGCGTCTGCCACGTGGGCACCACGGCGGTGCTCGCCGTGGAGGAGCACCACGTGGAGGTGGCCCTGCCGCGCTCGCTGAGCCTGCACCACCGCCGCAACAGCCTGCGCTTCCGTTCCACCGCGGAGCGGCCCTTCGCGGTGTCCTTCGACTCGCCCTTCACCGGGGAGTCGCTCTACCGTCCGCTGCTGGATTTGCACACCGGCGGCTTCGCCTTCCCCTTCGACGCCGGCCACGAGGTCTTCCCGCCCGGGCTGGTGCTGGACGAGGTGACGCTGCACCTGCCGGACGGCTCGCGCTCGCGCTGCCGCGCCCAGGTGCAGGACACCGGACAGCTCACCGTCACCGACGAGAATGGCGGCATGAGCCGCCCCCGCCGCTGCGGCGTGCGCATCCTCGAGCTGGCCCCGGAGGCGCGCACCGCCATCCTGGACGCCTTCATCCAGGCGCGCTGCCCCGACGCACGCGACGGCTCGGAGCTGGACTTCCCGGACATCTGGGATTTGTTCCGCGCGGCCGAGGTGCGCTTCCCGGACTACCCGTACCATGACGGCCCGCCGCAGGAGGCGCTGCTGTCGTCCCACAAGGCGCTGGGCAACGGCACCCACGGGCTGTCCAAGGCCATCGTCTACCAGCGCGAGGGCCGGCTCTATGGCCACATCTCCGGCCTGCGCATCTACTCGCGCACCTGGCTGTCGCAGCACCTGGTGGTGCGCCCGGGCTACCACCGCCACGAGTCCATCTCCCAGGAGCTGGTGGCCCTGGCGGCTGACTACGCGGAAAGCCTGGAGGATGTGGAATACCTGCGGGCCCTCTGGCGCTGCCGCAACCGGTGGACGTCGCGCATCTACGGCGCCATCGCCAGCCGGCTGGAGCGCCCGGGTCTGAGCTGCCTGCACGCCTTCACTCCCTGCCGCCTGCCGGTGGACGCGGCGCTGCCGCCGCCGCGAGAGGACCTCCGGGTGCGCCCGGCGAGCACCTCCGATTTGCGCTGGCTGGAGCAGCACCTGCGCGAGACGGAGGACGTGGTGCGCCTGCGCAGCTCGGACCTGGTGGAGGGGGAGATGTCGCTGGGCACGCTCGGCGGCCGCTACACCGACGCGGGCCTGCGCCGCTCGCGCTCCATCGCCATGGTGGAAGGCCGCGAGGGCCCCCAGGGCTTCGTCCTCATGGAGGACTCCACGCCGGGCCTGTTCTGGGCCGAGTGGTACAACGCCTTCTCGCTCGTCATGGTGGAGAAGGACGCCCAGGAGGCGGACGCGGTGCGCCGCGCCCTGGTGACGCACGCGGTGGCGGACTCGGCCCGGCGCGGCCGCTCCACGGCGGAGTGCCTGGCCACGGACGCGGACCTGCCCGCGCTGGACGCAATGGGCTTCCACAACCTCGGCAAGGTGATGGAGTTCACCGCGCACCGCCGGCTGGTGCGCGACTGGAACGCCTACCTGCTCGCCGTCTTCGAGCGGCTGGCCGCCAACCCCCGCGGCACCGTGAAGCTGGACGACAAGGACATCGCGGCATGACCTACCTCATGCAGTCGGACGAGGAGGTGCGGCGCCTGGAGGCCCAGGCGAGCGCCAACTCCTATACGGACCGGCTGCGGCTGACGGGACTGGGGGAGGGGCAGGTGGCGCTCGACGCCGGCTGCGGCCCGGGCATCATCACCGCGCAGATGCTGGACGTGGTGGGCCCCTCCGGGCGGGTGGTGGCCATGGAGCCGCTCGCCGCGCACTTCGAGGCGGCGCGCGCGCTACTCACGGGTCGCCCCAACGTGGAGGTGCTCCAGGGCGCGCTGCCGGACACGAAGCTGCCCTCCAACCACTTCGACTACGTCTGGTGCCAGTACGTCTTCGAGTACCTGCACGAGCCCATGCCCGCCCTGGAGGAGCTGATTCGGGTGGCCAGGCCCGGCGGCCGGGTGGTGGTGGCCGACATCGACGGGGTGGGGCTGTGGAACTGGCCTTACCCGGAAGACCTGGAACAGGAGAGCCAGAAGCTGCTCCTGGCGCTGCGCGAGGCCCGCTTCGACCTGCACGCCGGGCGGAAGATGTTCCACCTCTTCCGCAAGGCGGGGCTGGCGGACCTGCGCGTCCATGTCTCGCCCTTCTACGTGGCGGCGGGCCCGGTGGACGCGCGGCTGCACGAGGACTGGGTCATCCGCTTCCGCACCCTGCGCCCGCTGGCGGAGCGGTTCTTCGGCGGCGCACAGGCGTATGACTCCTTCTGCCAGCGCTTCCTCGCCCTCCTGGACGACCCCGACACCCTCAAATATGCGATGGTGTTGACCACGGAAGGAGTGAAGCGTTGACCGTCCCCGCGGACCTGGCGAGCGCACCGCCAGCCCCCGACACGCCCGAGATCAGCGTCAGGACGTTCCGCGCCCTGCTGCTGCACTACGAGCGGACGTACGGGCGCGAGCGGCTGCAGCGCGTCTGGCGCCGCGAGGGACTGCCGCTGTCGCTGGATTACGTGGAGACGCTCACCAACTTCGTCTCGCTGGACTTCACCGAGCGCCTCTTCGACGTGCTGGACAAGGACTCGGGGGACCCGGACTTCATCACCAAGGCGGGCCGCCGCATCGCCAGCCCGGAGGCGGTGGGCTTCCTCTTCTACATGATGCGGGCGGTGGCCACCCCGCGCAGCGTCTACGAGCGCGCGCTGGAGCTGGACCACACCTACAACCGCGTGGGCGGCTTCCGCATCCTGCACATGGCCGACTCGTGGGTGAAGGTGCAGTACTCCAGCCGCATCCGCGAGAGCAACCGCAACCTCTGCCGCACCCGCCAGGCCAACCTCGCCGCGTTCCCCACCGTCTGGAACCTGCCCCTCGCGGACGTGAAGGAGCTCCAGTGCCAGGTGGAGGGGGCGCCCTGCTGCGAGTACGAGTGCCACTGGCAGAACCTGCCGCCGCTGGCCTGGCGCTTCGCCGCGGGCGGCCTGGTGGGGATGCTGGGCGGCCTGGCCTGCGGGGCGCTGGACTGGGCGCCGCCCGTCTTCGCCGTCTCCGCCCTGGGCATGGCGGGCGTCGCCGTGGGGATGTGGCTGGACACGCGCGGAGCGCTCCTGCGCAAGGACGCGCTGCTGTCCGAGCAGCACCAGGGCCTGCGCACCTCGCTGGAAGACCTGCAGCGGCGCAACGAGGAGATCTTCCGCGCCAACGTGGCCCTGGAGGACCGCGTCGCCGAGCGCACCCAGGCGCTGTCCGAGGCCAACGCCAAGCTGGAGCTGTCGCTGTCCCGGCAGCAGGAGCTGGACCGGCTCAAGAGCGAGTTCTTCGACAACGTCAGCCATGAGCTGCGCACGCCGCTCACCCTCATCCTGCTGACGCTGGAGTCGCTGGAGAAGCGCGCGGAGGGGCTGCCGGCGGTGGTGGAGCAGCACGTGTCCACCATGGAGCGCAGCGCCCAGCGCCTCTTGCGCCTCATCAACAACCTGCTGGACCTGGCCCAGCTGGAGTCCGGCAAGGCGCGGCTGCGCTACCAGCCGCTGGAGCTGCACGGCTTCTTGAGCTCGGTGCTGCCGCCCTTCTTCACCATGGCGGAGCGGCAGGGCGTGTGGCTGAGGCTGGAGGGCCAGGCGCTGACGCCCGTCCAGGTGGACCACGAGCGCATCGACATCGTCTTCCAGAACCTGCTGTCCAACGCGCTCAAGTTCACCCAGAAGGGCGGGGTGACGGTGCGCGTGAGCGAGGACGCGTCGGACGTGCACGTGGAGGTGGAGGACACCGGCCAGGGCATCTCCCCGCAGGACTGCGCCGTCATCTTCGACCGCTTCGCCCAGGCGGACAACAGCGGCACCCGGCGCTTCGGCGGCACCGGCATCGGCCTGGCGCTGGTGAAGGAGACGCTGGAGCTGCACTCGGGCGGCATCACCGTGAAGAGCGAGCTGGGCAAGGGCTCCACCTTCCACGTCCGGCTGCCCAAGGGCTCGGCCCACATCCGCGAGGATTTGCGCGAGCGGCGCCGGGCGGATGCCGTCGTCCCGGTGCGAAGGGACCGCCGCACGTCCGGGGCCTTCCCCGCGCTGGAGACGGGCGGCCCGGCCGGCACCGTCTCCGCGTCCGCGCCCGGAAGAGACCACGCGGGCCCCCGGCCCGACGCGCCCCGCGTGCTGGTGGTGGAGGACGACGCCGAAATCCGCCGCTTCGTCACCGGCCTGCTGTCCCAGCACTACCAGGTGCTGGAGGCCGTCAACGGCGAGGAGGGCCGGCAGCGCGCGCTGACGGAGCGGCCGCACCTCATCGTGTCCGACGTGATGATGCCCGTGCTCTCCGGCCTGCAGATGCTGGTGGCGCTGCGCGCCGACTCGCGCACGGTGGACATCCCCATCATCCTGCTCACCGCGCGGCAGGAGGTGTCCGCGAAGGTGGAGGCCCTGGGCACCGGCGCCAACGACTACCTGGGCAAGCCCTTCAGCCCGCGCGAGTTGCTGGCGCGCATCGACACCCAGTTGCGCCTGCGCGAGGCGGCGGTGCGCGCCGCGGAGAACGAGCGGCTGGCGGCCATCGGCCTGCTCACCTCCGGCTTCGCGCACGAGGTGCGCAACCCGCTCAACGGGCTGATGAACGCGCTGCAGCCGCTCAAGGACATGATGGCCGGCGCGCCCGCGGAAGCGGACCTGGGCAAGGCCATGCTGGAGGTGGTGGAGGAGTGCGGCCAGCGCATCCGCCACCTGGCCGAGTCCCTGCTCTCCTTCACCCGCACCAGCGACACGCCGGTGGCGCTGTCCCTGGACGCGTCGCTGGAGTCCACGCTGAGCGTGCTGGCGTGGAAGGTGCCCTCCGGCGTGACGGTGGAGCGCGCCTACCAGTGCACGGAGATGCTGCTGGGAGACCCGGGCACCCTCAACCAGGTGTGGCTCAACCTGCTCGACAACGCCCTGAAGGCCGTGGGCGAGCGGGGCCGGGTGAAGGTGTCCACGGCGTGCCGCGGCGACGAGGCGGTCGTCATCATCAGCGACGACGGGGTAGGCATCCGCAAGGAGGACATGGAGCGCCTCTTCCAGCCCTTCTTCTCCACCCGCGCGGCGGGGGAGGGCACCGGCCTGGGGCTGGCGCTCAGCCGCCGCATCATCCTGCGTCATGGCGGGCACATCTCCCTCACCAGCGTGCCCGGAGAGGGCACCCAGGTGGAGGTCCGCCTGCCGCTGCGTCCCCCGTCCGTCGCTCCGAGCGGGCACGCCGAGCCGCCCCCGGAGCCCCGCGTCGGGCGCCTGGGCTGAGCCCTTTTCACGCGCCAGGCCCCGCCCGTCCGCCAGGACTCGGAGTAGGACTGCCCATTCAGTGAGTAGGGAATTCTCCGTGCCCCCAGGTGTCCTCCTGGGCACGGCCGGCGTGTCTGCTACAGTCACGCCTCTTTTCCGTTACACCCCTCCTTTCAAGGAAACCACGGCATGCAAGCCACCGACGCCGCGGGCGCCGCCCGCAAGGGCCACCCCCGAGGGCTCTACCTCCTGTTCTTCACCGAGATGTGGGAGCGCATGTCCTATTACGGCATGCGCGGCCTGCTGGTGCTCTTCCTCACCAGCAAGACTGCCGGCGGCTTCGGCTGGTCCACGAGTGACGCGCTCAGCCTCTACGGCACGTACACCGGCCTCGTGTACCTGACGCCCATCCTCGGCGGGTACATCGCGGACCGGTTCATCGGGCAGCGCAAGGCGGTGGTGCTCGGCGGCACCCTGATGATGATTGGCCACCTGCTATTGGCCGTCCCCACGGTGGCGATGTTCTACGCGGGCCTGGGCTTCCTCATCATCGGCAACGGCTTCTTCAAGCCCAACATCTCCACCATGGTGGGCGGCCTGTACGAGCCGGGTGACGGCCGCCGCGACGGCGCCTTCACCATCTTCTACATGGGCATCAACCTGGGCGCGGTGCTGGGCAACTTCATCTGCGGCACCCTGGGTGAGCGGGTGGGCTGGCACTACGGCTTCGGCGCCGCGGGCGTGGGCATGTTCCTGGGCCTCGTCGCCTTCCTGGCGCTGTCGGGCAAGCTGCTGGGCAAGGTGGGCCTGACGCCCGTGAAGCCCGCGGCGAGCAGCGCCATGGTGGCGCAGGAGTCCGGCGAGAAGAAGGGCTTCAGCCGCGACGAAATCGACCGCATCGTCGTCATCTTCATCATCGCCCTCTTCGTCGTCGCGTTCTGGACGGGCTTCGAGCAGGCCGGCGGCCTGATGAACCTCTACACGGACCAGAAGGTGGACCGCGGCATGTTCGGCTGGGAGGTGCCCACCACCTGGTTCCAGAACTTCAACTCGGCGTTCATCGTCCTGCTGGCGCCGGTGTTCGCCGGGCTGTGGGGCTTCCTCGCGGCGCGCGGCAAGGACCCGAGCATCCCGGTGAAGATGGGCCTGGGGCTCCTGTTCCTCTCCATCGGCTTCCTCTTCATGCTGGGCGCGTCCAAGGAGAGCGCGTCCATGGGCAAGGCGGCCGCGTGGTGGGTCATCATGGCCTACCTGTTCCACACCATGGGCGAGCTGTGCCTGTCGCCGGTGGGTCTCTCCATGGTGACCAAGGTGGCCCCCGCGCGCATCGTCTCGGCGATGATGGGCGTGTGGTTCCTGGCGAACGCGGCGGCCAACAAGCTGTCCGGCGTCATCGGCGGCTACTCGGAGAAGATGGGCGAGTTCGACGTGTTCCTCTACATCACCGTCGGCACCGGCATCGCCGGCGTCATCCTCCTGGGCGTGGCCCCCATCCTGAAGAAGATGATGCACGGCACGGACGAGGTGAAGCCCGCCGCGCCCCCCACCACGTCGCAGGGTGGCTCCGTGGCCGCGGCCTGAGCCATGCCTGAGGAGTGGGGCGCCAGGCGCTCCGCCTCCCCGTTGAAACGAAAACGCCGGAGCACCCGCGAGGGGCTCCGGCGTTTCTCTTTTCGGGCGCAAATGAAAACGCCGGAGCACCCGCGAGGGGGCTCCGGCGTTTCTCTTTTCGGGCGTCCGTGCGTCAGCGGCCCGGCGCCACCCGCTCCTCGTTTCCGGGGGGCGGGGAGGCCGAACGGGGACTACGCCGTCTTCGCCGTCACCCCGGCCGCGGTGCGCTCCTCGGTGGGGATGGGCGCCGACGTCTGGTAGTAGTCGCGCACCACGTAGCGGCGCGCCACCAGGGCCATGCCCACGGCGGCCACCAGCGCGAAGCCGGCGTAGAAGAAGAACTGGCCGGAGCCGGAGAAGACGTTGAGCTTGGAGGCGATGGCCACCGCCACGTTCGCCAGCGTCGTCGTCAGCAGCCAGAGGCTCTGGATGGTGCCCTTCATCTCACGCGGCGCCTGCGTGTACGCGAACTCCAGGCCCGTGGTGGACACCAGGATTTCCGCCAGCGTCAGCACGACGTACGGCAGCAGCTGCCAGGCGATGTTCATCGTCGTGCCGCCCTCCATCCGCACCTGGAAGACGCCGGCGATGATGAAGGACATGGCGCCAATGGCCAGGCCCAGCGGCATGCGCCGCAGCGGCGTCAGCTCCCAGCCCCCGCGCTGGAACGCCGGGTAGACGACGGCCGTCAGCAGCGGGATGAGGAGCATCACCAGCATCGGGTTCACGAACTGCATCTGGCTGGGCTGGAAGACGAACCCGCCGACATTCGGGTCCATGGAGCGCGCCTGCACCACCCACGTGGACGCCTTCTGGTCGAACAGCATCCAGAAGAAGGGGACGAAGGGCAGCAGCAGCGTGCTGACGCGGAACACCGCCTTGACGCCCTCCACCGCCTCCGCCGGGTGCTCGCGCTTCGCGCCCTCCAGCCAGCCGCCGCCCTGCCCGCGGTTGCGCAGCGCGCTGCCCACCACCTTGAAGAACGAGTGCGGGTTGGCCCCCGTGGGCGGCACCCGGACGTACTTGTTGCGGCCCGCCCAGAAGATGACGGTCGCGATGAACATCAGCACCCCGGGGATGCCGAACGCCCACGCCGGGCCGTAGTGCTTGAGGATGAGCGGGATGAAGAGCGACGCGAAGAACGAGCCGAAGTTGATGGTCCAGTAGAAGATGGCGAAGACCTTCTTCACCAGGTGGCTGTTCGTCTCGTTGAACTGGTCTCCCACCATGGCCGCCACGCACGGCTTGATGCCGCCACTGCCAATGGCGATGAGCGCCAGGCCCGTGAAGAAGCCGGTGGCGTTGTTCTCGAACAGCGCCAGGCACGCGTGCCCCACGCAGTACACGAGGCTCAGCCCGAGGATGATGCGGTACTTCCCGAAGAAGCGGTCCGCGAGGTAGCCACCGATGAGCGGGAAGAAGTACACGCCCGCCATGAAGGTGTGCATCAGGCTCTTGGCTTCCGCCTCCCGCAGGCCGTTCTCCGGCACCGCGTTGCGCAGCAGGTAGTCGATGAGGAACACCGTGAGGATGTTCCGCATCCCGTAGAAGCTGAAGCGCTCACACGCCTCGTTGCCAATGATGAAGGGGATTTGCGGCGGGAACCGGTTGTTCTGCGCGGCGACAGTCGGGGCCATGCGACGGGGTGCTCCCTCGTGGCGAAAGGTGGGGGTTCCAAGAAAGCGAGAGGCCCACCCTACCCAACGCGGGGCCCGGACTCCACCGGGCGACCGCTACGAGCCCGCCTCACCCCGCCCGCCCGAGGGGCGCCCCGGCACCGCCCGGCCGCACTCCCACCGGAATTCTCCCGCGAGTATGGGCGTGCAATTCCGATACAGATGCTGTTTCACGATACAACTCGATTAGTTGTGTCGCGTTTGACAGGGATTGAGACCTCCCTATCATGTGACTCGCAGTCCGTCTCACTTCTTGAACCACACCCCTCCCGTGACACCATTCCTCCAAGGTGGACGGGGGGTTGGGGGTGAATGAAGGCACCCCCGCCCCCCGCTCCATTGTCACGGAAGCGGCGGCCGGTGCGGTGGGACGTCAGCTGGCTTCCTGCAAGGTGACCGCGGGGCCGTCCACCCGCTTGCCCACGCGGGCCCGGCGCGCCTTGGACAGCACGTGCCCCAGGTAGCGGCCGGTGTGACTGCCCTCCACGCGCGCCACCTGCTCGGGCGTGCCGGTGGCCAGAATCCTGCCGCCGCCCGCGCCGCCCTCGGGGCCCAGGTCAATCACCCAGTCCGCGCTCTTGATGACATCCAGGTTGTGCTCGATGACGAGCACGCTGTTGCCCGCCTCCACCAGCCGGTTGAGCACGGACAGCAGCTTGCGGATGTCCTCGAAGTGCAGGCCCGTGGTGGGCTCGTCGAGGATGTAGAGCGTGCGGCCGGTGGCCACGCGCGCCAACTCACGCGCCAGCTTGATGCGCTGGGCCTCTCCGCCGGACAGGGTGGGGGAGGGCTGGCCCAGGCGGATGTAGCTCAGGCCCACGTCATGCAGCGTCTGCAGCACGCGCATGATGTCCTTGTGCGCGCCGAAGTGCTCCATCGCCTCGCGCACGCTCATGTCGAGCACCTCGGCGATGTTCTTCCCCTTGTAGCGCACGCGCAGCGTGGCCTCGTTGAAGCGCTTGCCGGCGCACACCTCGCAGGGCACGTACACGTCCGCCAGGAAGTGCATCTCCACCAGCTTCACGCCGTCGCCCTCGCACGACTCGCAGCGGCCGCCCTTGATGTTGAAGCTGAAGCGGCCCGGCCCGTAGCCGAAGGCGCGCGCCTCCGGCGTCATCGCGAACACCTCGCGGATGTTGTCGAACAGCTTGGTGTACGTGGCCGGGTTGCTGCGCGGGGTGCGGCCGATGGGGCGCTGGTCGATGTCGATGACCTTGTCCAGGTGCTCGAAGCCCTGAATGGACTTGTGCTTGCCGGGCGACTCGCGGCTCTCGTAGAGGTGCCGCGCCAGGGCGGGGTAGAGGATTTCGTTGATGAGCGTGGACTTGCCCGCGCCGGACACGCCGGTAATCGCGCTGAAGACGCCGAGCGGAATCTCCGCGTCCACGTTCTTGAGGTTGTTCTCCGTCGCGCCCTGGATGACGAGCTTCTTCTTGGGGTCCGGCTTGCGGCGCGTCTGGGGGATTTCAATCTCCTTGCGCCCGGAGAGGTACGCGCCCGTCTCGCTGTCCTCGTTCGCCATCACCTGCGCGGGCGTGCCCTGGGCCACCACCTGGCCGCCCAGCTCCCCCGCGCCCGGGCCGAAGTCCACCAGCCAGTCCGCCTCCTCCATCGTCTCCTCGTCGTGCTCCACCACGAGGACGGAGTTGCCCAGATCCCGCAGGCGCTTGAGCGTCGTCAGCAGCTTGCCGTTGTCGCGCTGGTGCAGGCCGATGGAGGGCTCGTCCAGGATGTAGATGACGCCCGTCAGCTCGCTGCCCATCTGCGACGCCAGGCGGATGCGCTGGCTCTCGCCGCCGGACAGCGTGGACGCGGTGCGGTCCAGCATCAGGTAGCCCAGGCCCACGTCCACCAGGAAGGACAGGCGGCTGCGAATCTCCTTCAACAGCTCGGTGGCGATCTTCCGCTCGTGCGCGGACAGGCCCATCTCCCCGAGGAAGCCCAGCGCGTCGGAGATGGTCAGCCGGCTCAGCTGCACAATCGTCTGGCCGTGGACCTTCACCGCGCGGCTCTCCGGCTTCAGGCGCTCGCCCTTGCAGGAGGGGCAGGGCTTGCTGCTGAAGTACTTCTGCAGCTCGGTGCGGCGGGCCTCGGAGGTGGTGGTCTTGAAGTTGCGCATCATGCGCTCGACCAGGCCCTCCCACTCCATCTTGTACTGGCCGCCCTCGCCCCACTCGACGGTGAAGCTCTTGCCGTTCGAGCCGTACATCAGCGTGTCCTTCTCGCGCTTGGACAGCTTCGCGTAGGGCACGTCGAGGTCGATCTTGAACGCCTTGGCCAGGCTCTCCACGAAGTCCGCCGTCCAGCCCTCGCCGCGATTCATGCCGGTGGCCCATGGCTCAATCGCGCCGTCGCGGATGCTGCGGGACGGGTCCGGGACGATGAGGTCCGGGTCCATCTCCGGCTTGGTGCCCAGGCCGTTGCAGTCCGTGCACATGCCCAGCGGGTTGTTGAAGGAGAAGGACGCGGGCGTGAGGTCGCCGAAGGACAGGCCGCAGGTGGGGCACGCGTTGAGCTCGGACATCACACGGTCCGAGGCCGGGGTACCCTTCTCGTCGGTGACGATGAGGGTGCCCTTGCCCTCGCGCAGCGCCGTCTCCACGGAGTCCGTGAGGCGCGTCTTGAGGTCGGGCTTGAGCACGAGCCGGTCGATGACGAGCGCGATGTCGTGCTTGGACTTCTTGTCCAGCTCGATGCGCTCCTCCAGGCTCTTGAGCGCCCCGTCGATGCGCGCGCGAGAGAAGCCGCGCTTCTGCGCCTCGGTGAGCAAATCCTTGTGCTCGCCCTTGCGGCTGGTGACGAGCGGCGCGAGCACTTGAATCTTGCTGCCCGCGGGCATCTTCAGGATTTCGTCGACAATCTGCTGCGCGCTCTGCTTGCCCACCTTGCGCCCGCAGTTGGGGCAGTGCTGCACGCCGATGGTGGCGTAGAGCACGCGCAGGTAGTCGTGCACCTCGGTGACGGTGCCCACCGTGGAGCGCGGGTTGTTGCTGGCCGCCTTCTGCTCGATGGAGATGGTGGGCGACAGGCCGCGGATGGTGTCGTACTTCGGCTTCTCCATCTGCCCGAGGAACTGGCGGGCATAGGCGGAGAGGCTCTCCACGTAGCGGCGCTGGCCTTCCGCATAGAGCGTGTCGAAGGCGAGCGAGCTCTTGCCGGACCCCGAAACCCCCGTGAAGACGACGAGCTTCTTCTTGGGGATGTCCAGGGAGACGTTCTTGAGGTTGTGCTCCTTGGCGCCTCGGAGGGAGATGACGTCGGGCTCGGACATGATGGGCGGGCGTTTACCACTGAATGGGTGTTCCGGTGCGAGGAAACTCGCACGGGTGGAGTGAATGACGGCCAACGCGCCGGGTTTCAATGCCCATCCCACATGTGCCAGGTCCCCGGCCGGGCGGGCAGGGCCGGCTGCCGCCGTACGGGTTTCCCTGTAGGGTGCGCGCGTCCATGAACGGCTGGGTCCTCCCCGAGCGCTACCGCGGCATCCCCCTGCTCGTCTTCTCGAGCTTCCTCTTCGCGGTGATGGCGCTGTGCACGCGGATGTTGGCGGGCCGGCTGTCCCCCGGGCAGGTGGCGTCCGGCCGCTTCCTCATCGGGCTGGTGTTCCTGGCCATCTACTTCCCCATGTTGGGGCGCAAGCCGCGCTACGGGCGGCTGCCCTTGTGGGTGCTGCGCGGCATCTTCGGCGGGGCGGCCGTCTACCTGTACTTCATCGCCATCGACCGGATGACGATGGGGCCGGCGGTGCTGCTCAACGCGTGCTGGCCCATCTACGCGGCCATCATCGGCTGGTTCTTCCTGCGCGAGCGCGTCACGGGCTCGCTCCTCGGCGGGCTGGCGCTCACCACGCTGGGGGCGGGCCTGGTGATGTGGAGCAGCATGGCGGGCGGCGCGTCGCTGTCGCTGGGCCTGGGGGCGTGGGCGGGCATGGGCTCGGCGGTGCTGGGCGGCGCGGCGGTGGTGGTGGTGCGCGCGCTGCGGCATGACACGGACTCGGCCACCGTCTTCTTCTCCTTCTGCCTCTTCGGCCTCCTGTTCAGCCTGCCCTTCGCGCTCCAGGACTGGCGGCCGCTGGGGTGGGACGTGGTGCTGCCGCTGCTGGGCGTGGGGCTCACCTCCGTCGCCGCGCAGATGACCTTCACGTATGCCTTTGGCTACGTCACCGCGGTGGCGGGCGGCGTGGCCACGCAGCTGACGCCGGCCTTCTCGTGGGTGATGGGCGCGCTGCTCCTGGGCGAGCCCGTGTCGCCCATCGCCGTCACCGGCGCGCTGGTGTGCGTGGGCGGCGTGTTGTGGGGCACCGGCGTGGTGGGTCGGCTGCTGGCACCGGCATCCCGTCCCACGGGCTGAAACGTCGCCCGCTGAACCCGGCAGCCCCTCCCGGACGTTGGATTCGTCCGTGTGGTAATCGCATTTCCTGAAGGAATTTCAGTCCTCCGGCCCGAATGGGAAATGTTGTTCCACGCGCGGTGCGGGTCCTTTCCCATAGAGGCCAGAGGTTTGCCGCGTCGGCCTGCCGACGTCTTCCCCCTGTAGCGCCTGGGCACCCGGGTTGCAGAGAGCCCTCCGCCGGAGCCGTGGATCACCGCGGCTCGCGAAATTCGTGGTCCCAGGGCGTGGCGGGAGGTCGTTATGAGAAGGGCGCTGTGGGTGGCGTGGGTGGCGGCGGCGGTGTTGGTGGGGGTGGGATGTGAGCAGCCGTCGTCCCAGAAGGCGAAGAGCGCCTTCCTGGTTCGCCCGGAGACGATTGAGTTCGGCCCCGCGGCGCTGGGACGCACCAAGAGCTTCAAGCTGAAGATCGCCAACGGGGGCCGCGCCTCGTACCGCGTGGAGGGCGCCGTCTCCAGCGTGCCCAACGTGGAGATTCCTCCCTTCGAGCCCTTCGTCCTGTCCGCCGGCGGCGAGCAGGAGATTGAGGTCCGCTTCACGCCGCAGGTGGAGGGCGTGGTGCAGGGCATGGTGGAAATCATCAGCGACGCCGAGTCGGAGGGGCTGGTGCCCGTCAACGGCCGCGGCGTGAAGGCCTTCGTCGAGGTGCCGGAGACGGCGCTCGACTTCGGCAACGTGGCCATGGGCATGGTGGAGATGCGCGAGGTGACGGTGCGCAATCCCTCCGACGTGGAGAGCCCGCTGGTGCTGACCCTCCAGGGCTCGGACGCGGACCAGTTCACGGCCGGCTCCGGCCAGTCCCAGACGCTGGCGGCGGGCGAGGAGCGCGTGGTGCCGGTGGCCTTCTCGCCCGGCCGCCTGGGCTCGGCGGAGGCCGCGCTGCACGTGGTGGTGTGCGAGGGCTGCGAGCCGGCGGTGATTCCGCTGCACGGCCTGGGCATCGCCTCCAAGCTGGAGGTGACGCCGCTGCGCCTGGACTTCGGCCGCGTGGCGCTGGGCGCCACGGCGGAGCAGTCCATCACCGTGCGCAACCAGGGCACGGAGCCGCTGAGCTATTCCGGAGTGCAGCTGCTGGACAACCCGGGCGGCGTCTTCAAGGTGGTGAATGAGCCGCTGGTGGGCGGCGGGGTGCTGGCCGCGGGCGCGACGGTGGAGCTGCGCGTGGCCTTCACGCCGGTGGCGCTGGGGCGCGTGCGCGACGGCCGGGTGGAGATTGGCGTGCGCAACCAGGGCTCGAGCGCGCCGGGTCCCAAGGTGTCGCTGGCGGGCGAGGGCGGCGCCTCGTGCGTCACGGTGCTGCCGCGCAAGGTGGACTTCGGCGTGGTGGCCGAGGGCATGACGGCCACGCGGGAGGTGCAGATCATCAACCGCTGCCGGGACAACGTGCTGGTGAGCAACCTGCAGCTGGACACGGCCCAGGGCGGCTACTTCACCCTGGCGCAGGCGCCCGCGAGCGTGACGGTGCCGGCCGGTGAGACGGCGAAGGTCGGGGTGACGTTCAGCCCGCGCGTGGGCCTGACGGCCGCCAGCGCCGGGCAGCTCGCGGTGACGGTGCGCACCAGCACCACCTCCGCCACGGAGTCGGTGACGCTGACGGGCGAGGGCCGCGTCTTCAAGCCCTGCCAGTACGACATGCCGCAGACCCTGAGCTTCGGGAAGGTGCCGGTGGGCGCGTCGGTGGCGCTGGGCGTGTCGGTGCGCAACACCGGCGCGGAGGCGTGCTACCTGGCCTCCATGCAGCTGGCGCAGGGCTCGGACGAGGCCTTCAGCTCGCTGCAGGTGGAGAACCGCGTGCTGGCGCCGGGTCAGAAGGCGACGCTGGTGGTGAGCTTCAAGCCGGAGTCGGAGGGCGTCTTCTCCGGCATGGCCGAGGCGTGGGTGAACCACCCGACGGCGGGCCACCCGCTGGTGCAAATCACCGGCGAGGGCGTGAAGCACTGCTTCGCGGTGCAGCCCACCACGGTGGACTTCGGCATCGCCAAGCTGTCCTGCGGGCCCCGCGTCCGCGAGGTGCTCGCCATCAACAACTGCCTGGGCCAGGTGCAGCTGGCCGGCATGGCGCTGGAGCAGGTGGGCAATGAGTTCAGCGTGGCCTCCCTGACGCCCTTCCCCCACTCGCTGCCCCAGGGCGGCCGGGTGCGGGTGCTCGCCACCTACACGCCGGAGGATGACGGCGACGACACGGCGGCGCTGCGCTTCACGCTGGATGACGGGTCCGTATTCACCGCGGGCTTCATCGGCCGCGGGGTGACGAAGGCGGAGCAGACCGACCGCTTCTTCCAGGAGTCCGAGGCGAAGGTGGACGTGCTCTTCGTGGTGGATAACTCCGGCTCCATGATGGAGGAGCAGCAGAGCCTGGGGCAGAACTTCGCGGCCTTCCTGAGTGCGGCGAACCAGGCGGCGGTGGACTACCGCATCGGCGTCACCACCACGGGCCTGGACCCGTCTCCGGGCGGCTGGTCCGAGTGCCCGGGTGGCGCGCAGGGCGGTGAGAACGGTCGCCTGTTCCCGGTGGATGGCTCGCGGCCGCGCATCATCACCCCTGCCACGCCCAACGCGGCGACTGTCTTCGCCAACAACACCCGCGTGGGCGTGTGCCACTGGAACGAGCAGGGCCTGGACGCGGCCCACCGCGCGCTGTCGGACCCGCTGCTCTACCAGGAGGACGACCCGCGCACTCCGCTGGTCAACGACGGCAACGGCGGCTTCCTGCGCGAGGATGCGAAGCTGGCCATCATCTTCCTGTCGGACGAGGAGGACTTCAGCTCGCAGCCGGTGTCCTTCTACGAGACGTACTTCCTGGCGCTCAAGGGCAATGACAAGACGAAGCTGAGCATCAACGCCATCGTCGGGCCGGCGGACCTGGGCACCTGCCCCACCTCCAGCAGCTCCGGCAGCCGCTACATCCAGCTGGCCCAGGCCACGGGCGGCGCGGTGGAGAGCATCTGCACGCCCAACTGGGCCGCGTCCCTGGAGAAGCTGTCCAACAGCGCCTTCGGCCCCAACCGCCGCTTCAAGCTGACCGAGGAGCCGGCGGACCCGGAGCGCATCGTCGTCGAGGTGGATGGCGTCCAGGTGACGGAGGGCTGGCAGTACGACGCCGGCACCAACTCCATCCTCTTCGAGCGCGACGCGGCCCCCGCCCCCGGCGCCATGGTGGAAGTGACGTACCCGCTGGGTTGCAACTAGCCGACGCGGGAATTCCTGATTGTTTCCGGGGCGCTCCCACCGCGAGGTGGGGGCGCCCCTGTGCTTTGTCCCGCCCCGGGCCCGGTGGCTATCTGTCAGCCATTGACCCCCAGGTGACAAAGATGACTCGACAGGGCGGGGCAGGGGCGTGCAGCCTTCCGGGCGAGATGCCGGAATCCCTTCTTGTCGCCGCCCTGGGTGACATCCACGGCCGCTTCCACCGCGTGGAAACGTGGCTGGACGCGCTGGAGCAGGCGCGTGGCCGCCGCGTGGACCTGGTGCTGGCGGTGGGGGACGTGGAGGCCTTCCGCCGCGCGGACGACCACCGGCGCAAGGCGGCCAAGCGCACCATGCCGGCGGAGTTCGCGGAGTACGCGGACGGCGTGCGCCGGGTGAAGCGGCCGCTGTACTTCATTGGCGGCAACAACGAGGACTTCGAGGCGCTGCACGACTTGCAGGCCGGCGGCGAGCTGGCCCCGGGCGTCTGCTACCTGGGGCGCGCGGGCCTGCGGGAGCTGCACGGGCTGCGGGTGGCGTACCTGTCGGGCATCCACGCGCCGCGCTTCATCGAGCAGCCGCTGAAGCGGCCCACCACGCAGGACACGATGAAGCAGGCCGGCTACTTCCGCACGGCGGAGGTGGAGCAGGTGTCCGCGCTGCGGGACGTGGACCTGCTGCTGGTCCACGAGTGGCCGCGAGGCATCGTTCAGCGGGCGCGCGAGGAGAATCCCCTCCCGCCCAGGCCGCTGCCCTCGTACTGGATTGGCAACCCGGTGACGCGGCGGCTGGTGGACACGCTGCATCCGCGGTGGGTGCTGTGCGGCCACTCGCACAAGGCCTTCGCGGTGACGCTGGAGGGGCCGGGCCGGCCCGCCACGCGCATTGCCTGCCTGGACCAGGCGGCCCGGGCCCAGGAGTCCGTCTTCTGGCTGGAGTACCAGGGGCGCGAGGCGGTGCGCGCGGGCTGGGGCACGTCCGGCGACGTGTCATGGGAGTCCGGGCAGCGCTGGGATTTGTCCTCGCTGCCACCACAGGCCGGTGACGGAGAAGGCGCTCCGGCGGGCGCGGGGTACTGATTCACGACGCGGCGGCCCGGGTGCGGCGCGCGTGGGCCTTGCGCGTCCCGAGGCTCCGGTGCGGGCGAAGGGCCCGGTGTCCTCAGGGCTGGCCCGGTTCCAGGTGCGTCACGGTGAGCGCGGGCGTGCCGCCGGACGGGCCCGGTGGCCGGGCGAGCGAGTCGAGTGCGTGCGCCTGCTGGCGGACCTTCGCGTCCAGGAAGAGGCGCGTGGCATGGGCACAGGCGGCCCAGCCTCGGGACGTGGCGGTGGAGCGGCCCTCGGGCGCCAGGGCCGGGGCCACGGCGGAGGCCGCGCCGACGCTGGTGAAGTCGAGGTGTCGCAGCCCCGCGACGCGCACGAGCCACCGGTCCACGCCGCGCAGCGAGCGCACGAGGTCGAAGTCGGGCACCACCACCGCGTCGCCCTCCTGGTAGAGGTGGAGCAGCGGCACGTGGAAGTCTTCCGGGCGGAAGTCGGGGAGGCTGGTGAGCCACTCCCGGCCCAGGCGGTTGGCGATGCCGCCGTCCAGGCTGACGAGGGCCGCGGTCTCCGGGTGCTCGCGCGCGAAGAGGAACGCGGCGCGGGCCCCGAAGCTGTGCGCCACCAGGGCCACGTGGGAGGGGGCCACGCTCGCGTCCGCCTTCATGACCTCGAACGCGCGAGCGAGCTCCCGCGCCTGTCCCCGTGCGATGGCGAGGACGTCCTCGTCCTCCGACGGGGGCGCGAGGTGCGCGGGGAAGGGCGTGGTGGCCACGACGTAGCCGTGGCTCGCGAGGAACTCGGCCAGCACCGCCTGGTGGTGCGCGGAGTGGAAGCGCCCCTGCGCCACGAGCACCAGCGGGTAGCGGCCCGGGGCCGGCGTGGCTCCGCGCACGGCGGCGACCTCCGTGCCCAGCCAGGCCGACACGTCCGCTTCGGGCAGGCCCATTTCCGTGACGCCTTGCTGGTAGCGCGCCACCGCGGCCCCGGAGAGGGCCAGGTCCTCCCAGGACTCCGGATGCTGCTCGGAGCCGGTGAGGCCCACGTAGTCGCGGTAGTGCAGGCGTGCGGCGGAGGCCGCGGCGCGCGCGGGATACCAGACGGTGAGCTGGAGCGTGCGCGCGTCGGCGGTGTCCTTGCCGGCGGGGATGGCCAGCACGCGCAGTCCCACGCCATGGGGGCCCATGCGGAGCGGGCCCCAGAGCGCGGGCGCGGTGCTCGCGGGCATCGGTGCCAGCAGGGGACGGACCACGGGCGCGGGTGTGGCCGCCTGGCAGCCGGTGAGGACGGACAGCGCGAGCAGCCAGGCCTGGAGCGCGCGCGTGTGCATCAGAAGGTGCCCGAGACTCCCGCCATGTGCGCGCCGGCCATGGGCATCATCCGCACGGCGCCCGGACGGTCCGGGCTGGTGGTGGCTCCGGTGCGCTTGTGCAGCAGCAGGGGGACGGCGACGCCGAAGGCCGAGCCCAGCACGGCGCCGGTGACGACGTCGGTGAGGTAGTGCTTGTCGGCGCCCATGCGCAGCAGGCCCACGGAGGTGGCGAGCGGCAGGCCCACGGCCCATATCCATCCCTTGTGCTCATAGCCGCGCAGCGCGGCCACGGTGCCCGCGGACACCACCATGGAGAACATGAGGTTGGTGTGGCCGCTGTAGAAGGAGAGGTTGTTGTCGCTCGGGTGGGCGGTGAGGCCCTTCTGGTCTTCGGGGAGCTGGTGAACGAAGGGGCGCTCGCGGCCGACGATGAACTTCACCGTCTGGTTGGCCACGGACGCGAGCACGGCGCTCTGGATGATGATGGTGGCGTCCTCGGCGAAGAAGCGATCGGGCATGCCGGAGCCGCGGCCCACGGCGTACTGGACGCCGAGGACGCTGGCGGGCACCACGGCGAAGCCGAGGATGTTGCTCCAGGTGTTGGCGCGCTGGCGGGACTGCTCTGTTTCGCCCGCGAGCCCGCGTCCCCAGCGGTCCAGCCGGTTGAGGGTGTCGGTGCCGTCGGGGGCGCGGTCGCACCAGCGGCACTGCGCGGGAGCGAGGTCGTCCTTGAAGAAGGCCTCGCTGGAAATCCAGAGCGCGCCAGCGGTGCCGGTGATGATGGCGTCGCGGGTCCAGTCGAAGCGAAGCTCGTTGAGCTGGGGGTCCGAGTCCTCCTGCGCGGAGGCGGGAGAGAGTGGTGCGAGGGCCAGCAGGAGGGCAAACACGACGGCGGTGGGAGCAGGGCGCACGGAGCGGAGCATAGGGGGCTCCCACGTCACCGTGCCACCTTCCGGCGGCTTGTCCCTCCTTGAACTTCAGGCCCTTGGCGCCGGGGGCGTGACGCATCCTCCCGTGGGGCCCTCCTGCCTGCCCGCTCGCTGGAGCCGGGCCGAGATGAACGCTCCGGCGATGGATGACCTAGAGTCTCGAGGCGAACACGACATGAAGACCTCCTTCGCCACCCGGTTCCCGCTCAAGGCCCGCCTCGCGCTGCACGGAGGCACGCTCCTGGTGGGCGCGTTCACGTATCTCTACGCGCGGCTCGTCTGCACCTATCTCTGTTCCCTGTCACCTCCCGCGCTGCTGCGCACCGTGCTCGGGCTCTCCGCGGTCCACATGGTTCTTCGGGAGGCGGTGTTCCGGTTCGCACCCGAGCCGGATGGGAGCCGCACCCCGGCCCGCCATGCCTATCTGCTCTCGGTTGGCACCTGGGTGGTGATGGGCTTCGTGGCCTTCACGTGGCACCTCGTGCGCTACTCGGACTTCCCGTTCCTCAGCCACGTGAAGCTCGCCGTCGGGTACTGGCTGCTCGGCGGCGGCATCGTCGCCCAGGTGGAGTACCTCCTCTTCGAGCAGCTCCACCCCTCCACGTCCTCGCCCGCGGCGCAGTTGCGCGAGCGGTTGGGCCACCGCCTCATGGAGGGCTACGCCATCTTCACCACCATCCCCGTGCTGGTGCTGATGCTCGTCCTGGTGCGCATGGTGGGCGAGTTCCACGGCACCCAGCAGTCCCTGATTGAAGCCGCGCTCCTCGCCGCCCTCATCACCTCCGCCGCGCTCGTCGCGGCCATGGCCTACGGGCGGAGCCTGCGGCGCGACTCGGAGCGACTGCTGGAGGCGGTGCGCCGCGTTGGCAGCGGGGACCTCCATCCCGCCGCCTCCACGAGCCGCCCCGACGAATTGGGGCTCGTCGCCCTGGGCATCAACGACATGGCCGACGGGCTCCGCCTCCGTGAGCGCATCCGCGAGGCCTTCGGCCGCTTCGTCTCACCGCAGGTGGCCAACGAGTTCATCGAGAAATACGCCCGCCCGGGACGCACCGCCGAGCTGGGAGGTCGCCGGCGTGACGTGGTCCTCCTCTTCAGCGACTTGCGCGACTTCACCCCGCTGTCCGAGTCGCTCTCCCCCGAGGACCTCATCGAGGTGCTCAACGGCTACTTCGGGGAGATGGTGGCCGCCATCCAGAAGCACGGGGGCATGGTGGACAAGTTCATCGGCGACGCGGTGCTCGCGGTCTTCGGCCTCACCGAGGGCACGGACAACCCGGCCGCCGCCGCCGTGTCCGCCGCGCGGGAGATGCACCAGCGGCTGGCGGACTACAACGCGCGGCTCGCCGCACGCGGGCTGTGCTTGAGGTCGGGCATCGGCGTGCACGCGGGCGAGGTCGTCGCGGGATATCTCGGCAGCGCGGAGCGGCTGGAGTTCACCGTCATCGGCCACGCCGTCAACGTGGCCGCCCGCATCGAGAGCCATGCCCGCGAGCCGCGGCCCGCGCTCCTCTTCAGCGACGAAGTCGCCCGCCGGCTCGCGGGGAGGCTCGACGTGCGGGAGGTGGAGGCCGTCACCCTCAAGGGTGTCGCGGAGCCGATGCGACTCTTCACGGTGGCGCGCGCGGCCGGAGACAGCCAGGCCGCGTGAGCACGGACGCCGCTCAGTTCCCGGGCGACAGCGCCGTCACCCAGAACGCGTCCGGCACCTTCGCCGCCGCTCCCTTCAGCAACCGCTCACGCAGCCGGGCCTCGGTGACCCAGACGCGGCCGTTCGCTTCCACCGTGAGGTTGACGGGGGACTCCATTCCGGAGGCCAGCACCTCGAGGCGCCTCGGACCGGAGGACTTCCCGAGCACGTCGATGCGGACCACGCGTCCATCGCCGCTCTGGGCCGCCCCCTCCAGCACGAGCAGCCGGCCATCCGGTGCGAAGCGCATTCCATCCGGATTCTCCAGCCTGCGCGGCAGCTCCACCTCGCTCACGACGGGAGGTGCCCCTTCTGCTCCCGGGCGCACGAGGTAGAGCCGGCCGGGCCCATACGTGTTGATGGCGAGCGTCTTCCCATCTCTCGCCAGGGCGATGCCCGCGGGCCCGATGCCGGAGAGCCCCGGGGCCTTCGACGCGAAGCGCGCGTCGGACACGTACGTCTCCAGGTGCTCGCCTCCGGGCCGCAGGTAGAGGACGGCGGCTCGCGTGCTGTCCGTCACGAACAGCCCGCCATCCGGTGCGACGGTGAGGTCATTGCCCAGGCCTCCCTCGGGCACGGGGATGATGCGTCGCACCGCGCCGGTGCGTGCATCCACCGCGAAGAGCCGGTGCGCACGCCTCCCCAGCGAGCCATCCGGGCGCATCAGCCCCATGACGTCGGGAGAAGTCCCCCAGAGCAGGCCACGCGGCGCATCCAGCCGCAGGCTCGTCACGGCGAAGACCTCCTCGGAGCCGGGGAACAGCACCGTCCATCCGGCTCCCGGAGTCCGGCGCAGGATGCGCCCGCTCGACACCGAGCCCACGTAGAGCGTCCCGTCCTCCGCGTGGGTGATGCCGTTGGGGTACGTGAAGCCCGGGGGCAGGGACAGGCGCTCGGGGGCTGGGGGCGCTCCCTCGGGTGTGGCGGCGAGAAGGGCCGTTGCGAGGGCGGCGAGAAGGGGAAGGCAGGTCATGGCGGGCCGTGGGGATGGGAGGGGCCTCGAAGGGCCCTCGTGCTTCCGGTGCGTGCCGTGCATCAGTAGCCCACGACGCGGGTCCCCATCATCGGGGGACGCCGCACTACACTCATGCATGGCACGCAACAATGCGGAGGGCAGGGGATGGAGCGCGCGGCACTGAGGGACCGGCTGGAGGACATGCTCAGCTTCACGGCGGTGGCGCGGGCCTTGAGCTTCGCGGCGGCGGCGCGGGAGCTCGGCATCAGCGCCTCCGCCTTGAGCCGGCGCATCGCGAGGCTGGAGGACGCGCTGGGCACCGCGCTCCTGCGGCGCACCACGCGCCAGGTGTCGCTGACGGAGGCGGGGATGCTGTACCTGGAGCGGTGCGGCGACGTGCTCACCCGCGTCGAGGACGCGGAGGCGCTCGTGTCGGGTCTGGCGGGCGAGCCCCGGGGCCGGCTGCGCGTGGCCGTGCCCAACCTGTTCGGCCAGCTCCAGGTGGCCCCGCTGCTGCCGGACTTCTTGCGCCGCTACCCGCGCATCGGGCTGGAGTTCTCGTTCATGGACCGCTACGTGGACCTCGTGCAGGAGGGCTTCGACGTGGCCATCCGCATCGGCGCGCTCACGGATTCGAGCCTCGTCGTGCGCCGGCTCGCGACGAACCACCGCCTCCTCTGCGCGGCCCCGTCCTACCTCCGGGGCCGCCGGCCGCTGGCGAAGCCCGAGGACCTCGCCCACCATCCCTGCCTCTACTTCAGCCCGCTCTCGGACGGGCAGGTGTGGAACCTCCACCGGGGGGAGGAGAAGGTGTCGGCGCGAGGCCGTCCGGTGCTCGTCGCGGACAACGCCGAGGCGCTGCGGCTGGCGGCGGTGGCGGGCTGTGGCGTCACCATGCTCGCCACGTTCCTCATCGCGGAGGACCTGCGCGCCGGGCGGCTCGTGAGGGTGCTGGAGGGCTGGTCGGTGCCGGACACCGGCATCTTCGCGGTGCACCCGCCGGGGCGATTGGTGCCGTCGAAGGTGAAGGCCTTCGTCTCCTTCCTCGCGGAGCGCTACGCGGGCACGCCTCCGTGGGAGCGGATGGGGACGCGTCGCTCGGGGGCGTGAGGATTTGATAGACACCCGCTGCCTCACGCCCGGAAGGACTTCATGGACCTCAGTCCCGCTTCGGACCTCTCGCCGCGCGCCCTCTCCACGCTCTTCGCCCGCTCGTTCGAGGGCTACTTCGTCACCGTCCCCGATGCGCCCGCGCTGTTCGACGCGCGCGTGCGGACCGAGCACATCTCGCTGGCGGACAGCCGCGTCGCGCGGGTGGACGGCGAGCCGGTGGGCCTGGTGCTGATGGCCCGGCGGGGCAGGGTGAGCCGCGTCGCCGGCATGGGCATCGTGCCCGCGCACCGCCAGCGCAAGCTGGGCGCGTCCATGCTGTTGCCGCTGCTGGAGGAGGCCCGCGCCCGCGGTGACACGCGGATGGTGCTGGAGGTCATCGAGCAGAACGCTCCCGCGGTGAAGCTCTACGAGCGCCTGGGCTTCCAGCGCGTGCGCCGGCTGGTGGGCTTCGTGGGGACGCCGTCAGCGGAGCCGGCCGCCCTGGAGGAGGTCGAGCCCCTGGACTGTGCGCGGCTGCTTCCCGATGACGTGCCCTGGCAGATGGCGCCGGCCACCGTGGCGGGGCTGGCGCTTCCCGCGCGGGCGTTCCGGCTGGGGCCGGCGGTGGCGGTGCTCGGGGATGTCTCCGCGCCCACGCTCGCGCTGCGCGCCATCGCCGTGGAACCGGAGTCGCGGGGGAAGGGGTACGGACGCAGGCTGCTTCGCGCGCTGGCGGCGGCGTGGCCGGGCAGGCCCCTCGCGGCGAGCGCCATCATCCCGGAGGGCCTGTGCGACCGCTTCTTCCTCGGCGAGGGATTCGCGCATCCGGCGCTCTCACAATGGGAGCTCGTCCATCGCTTCAATCCGTAGCGTGGGCTCGCCACCGCCCTGTTACGGTGCGCGGCCATGAACCTCATCGAACGCCTGCAGGAGTCGATGCGCCACGCCGCGAGGGAGCGCTACACCTCCGTCCCCTTTCCGCCCTTCACCGCCTACTTCCATCCGTTCGACGCGATGGTCTACCTGAACTACGCCATCCCCGACGGGCCGGTGACAGGTGACACGCGCGAGGCGCTGCGCAAGCTCCGCACGGAGTTCGAGGCACGCCAGCGCGTGCCCCGCTTCGAGTACGTCGACGCGCTGGCCCCCGAGCTGGCCGGCATGCTGCGCGATGCCGGCTACCGCCAGGAGGCCGAGGCCCGGCTGATGGTCTGCACGCGAGACACCTACGTCCCGTTCAAGGGGCCGGAGGGGCTCACGCTCACGGTGCTCTCGCCGGACTCGCCTCGCGAGGAGGTCCGCGACTTCTGCGTCACCACGCGCCAGGGCTTCGGCCCGGGTGAGACGGTGACGGTGGGCGACGACGAGGTCTCGAAGACGCTCGAGGACCTGAAGGACGGCCGCGCGTTCCTCGCGAGGATGGACGGGCGCCCGGTGTCGGGCGGGCAGTTCTCCTCACCCCATCAAGGCACCTCCGAGCTCGCGGGCGTGGCGACGCTCCAGGAGTGGCGGGGACGCGGCATCGGCGCGGCGCTCGTCTCGCGCGCGGCCGAGGAGGCCTTCTCGCGAGGCGTGGAGGTGCTGTTCCTGAGCACCATCACCGAGGAGGCCGGCCGCCTCTACGAGCGCGTCGGCTTCCGGTTCGTCACGCGGATGCTGTTCTACGTGGACGCCGCGGCGCCCGCCCACGGCTGAGTCCCGCCTGAACCGCCCAGAATCCGAGCATCGCCAGGGACCTCCGCCCCGGAGCCGTGCGGAGACGGCGGGGCGGAGGTCCGCCGCGAGCTACTGCTCCTGGCGGTACGTCGGGGCGAGCGCGCCCGTCAGGGCCGCCTCGCGAAGCCCGGGCACCAGGCCCTCCGTCGCGCCGAAGGCCTGGCCGTGCGCGGGCAGGAGGCTGGTCCCTTCGATGCCGCGGAGCTGGAACTCCGGGTTGGCCAGCTCGTATGCGAAGTCGAGCGCGGCACTCCGGTTCTCCGTCGTGGACAGCACGAACGCGCCATCCACGATGATTTCCGGACGGTGGTCTTCGAGGGCGGCGACCTCCAGTCCCGGCACCTCGTTCAGCAGCGAAGCGAGCTGGGACGAGGGGACGACGAAGAGATCCGCCTCATGCGCGGGGATGGGGTCGGGCGAGGAGCCCATCACCTCGTTCACCCAGCCGGGCACCTTGATGCGGCGCGGAGGCGTGCCGCAGAATTCACCGTCGTAGTCCATCAGATAGCCGGCCTGATTGATGGACAGGATTTCCTGCGCCGCGGTGACGTGGGTGGGGAGCTCCCAGCCGTTCATTTCCAGGCGGTGGCGGTCAAAGCCCACCGAGAGGTACTCCCACCACCAGGGGATGCCCAGCGGGAAGGGCCACCGCCACCCGTGGTGCCACATGGAGAAGCTCGCCTGGATCATGTCGAGCCGCGCACCGCCGCTCTCCATCGCGTAGTCGCAGTACGACGGGCGGAAGATGTCCCCTCGCTCGCACTCGCCGCACCCGTCCTCCAGGCAGCGCTCGGACGACATCTCCAGCTCGGGAATCATCGTCGCCTCGAAGCTCCCCTCGTAGTCGCCGTAGAAGCCGTTGGAGGCATAGGCGCACCAGCGCGGCGGGTTGTCCGACTCGCACTCGGGGCACTCGCCCGGCAGGCAGTAGGCGTTGATGAGCCCGTCCTCCAGCAGCCCGGGCACCATGGTGTGGTTGCCCAGCAGCACGTCCGGGAGCGTGCCGGAACCGCGCGCCACCGCCAGCGCCTCGTAGAGCTCCTGCTGGGAGGGGAACTGGGAGACCACCACCGCGTTGCCGGTGTTGCCCTGGTACGCGTCTACCGCCTCCACGAAGGCCTGCTCCGCCGGACCGTTGAGCGAATGCCAGACGTAGACCTCGGTGGAGTCTCGTGCCGTGGCCACCGTGCCGCTGAAGCACGCCGCCAGCGTCATCCACTTCAGGATGTTCGTTCTCATCTGCTCCTCTGGGTTGGGGGTGGGAGGCCTCCGCCAACCGCGCCTCACTCTCCCGGAGGCCCACGCCGGTGAGGCCAGGCGAACCGTAGCAACCGAGACTGATGTGAATAAGCCAGAAAATCAGAAATTGAGAAATTCATTGCCAGTTCAATGAATAAATTCATCGTCACGGGCCGGGATGAGCCTCACCGCTTGCGCGCCTCAGAGCGACTGGAGGAACGCGAGCAGCGCCTGGCGGTCCTCGAGGGTCAGTCGCACGTAGCGCTCCTGCGCGGGCGCGGCCTCACCTCCGTGCCACAGCACCGCCTCTTCGAGGTTCCGTGCCCGCCCGTCGTGCAGGAAGCGTGAGTGTCCGTTCACGACCTCCACCAGCCCGATTCCCCACAGGGGCGGCGTGCGCCACTCCCTCCCGCTGGCGAGCCCGTCCGGACGGCCGTCCGCGAGCCCCTCGCCCAGGTCGTGCAGCAGCAGGTCCGTGTACGGGTAGATGTTCTGCCGAGACAGCTCCGGGAACTCGGGCACGTCTCCGGTCTCCAGCGGCCCGGAGACGTGGCATCCGGTGCACCCGATGGCGCGGAAGACCGCCTTGCCCCGCAGGACCTGGGGCGCGTCCCAGTTCCTCCGCTTCGGCACGGCGAGCAGCCGCATGTAGAACACCAGCGCATCCAGCTCTTCCTGGCTCAGCTCGGGCTCCCCGGGCCCGTCCCGCAGCAGGCGCGTGGTCAGCCCCATGTCCGCGAAGAGCGCGTGCACCACCTGCTGGTGGATGGAAGGCTGGTTGGCCTTCCACCCGAAGCGGCCCAGCCTCGGGCGGCGGTCCACGTTGTCCTCGACGAAGTTGGCCCGTCCCGAGATTCCGTCTTGATTCACGTCCTCCGGATCCGCCAGGGCGAGGAGGGTCTGCTCCGGTATCGCCTCGAGCAATCCCAGCCCGAAGGCCGCTGGAGATACCCGCGGAGAGTAACGAGCCCCGTCACCCAGCGGTCCCCGCGACAGCTCCTTGAACGTGTAGCGCGGTCGCAGCAGGGCGAACGGTGCTCCATCCGCGAACTCGCCAGGCACCTCGTCGTAGGTCACCGCGACCTGACCCTCCGCCGGCGTCCCCTCCACGCCTCGCGGGTCGAGCTGCACGCCGTACAGCGGATGCGCTCCTTGCCCTTCCGCACCGCTCAGCTGGAAGACCAGCGAGACGGACGCCTCCTCCGGCGAGGCGGGAGGGCGCCCGCGCCCATCCCTCTCGTGACACGTCGTGCAGGAGTCGGCGCTGAAGAGCGGGCCCACCCGGACGGGCGCGAACCGCGGGTCGAGCCAGTCACGGTCGAACACGCCCTTGCCCTTGTGGAAGTAGGGCCATCGCGCCCGGTACATGTTCATGAGCGGGCGCCCGAACGCGAGATTCCCCGCGGTCGCCACCGTCGTGGCTCCCCCCGAGAGCTCCTCTCCCGGCTCCGCCGCGACGGCGAGGTCTCCCAGCACGAGCTGGCTCGAACGCCGTCCCGGGACAGCCCACACGAGCATCAGCAGGAGGGCTCCCACCGGAATACCCAGAAGGAATCGCCGCGCTCTCGTCATGCCGACATTCTTCCAGGTGTGTCAGGAGTCCGGGAAGTCTTCTTCCCGAGCAGGGCAGACGGGCGAGCGTTGAAAGAACCTGGGCGGCGGGCTCGTAAAGGAGCATGAAAGCCACCCGCCCGGTCGTTCTACAATCCGCTCTCGAATGCCCCCCCGTCCTGGCCGCACCCTCCACGTGTACCCCGATGCCGGCCGGCGCCAGGCAGCGCTGCGTGCCGGGGGGGATGCGAGCGGGCTGTCGGTGGGGGCACACCTGCTCACCTGGGACGAGCTGCTGCACGCCCTGGGGGGCGCGCGTGAGCTGAACCGGCGCCCGTGCCCGGCGGTGGCCGCGCGCACGGTGGTGGCCTCGCTGGGGCCCGCCCTGGGGCCCACGCCCTTCGGCGAGTACGTGCGCGAGCCCGCCTTCGCCCGCGCCGCGCTGGACATGGTGCTAGACCTGAAGGCCGGCCGCCTCACCGCGCGCGAGCTGCAGGACGCGGTGGAGGTGCTGCCGCCAGACAGGCAGAAGAGGGGCCGGGTGCTCGCCCGCCTGTATCACCTGTACGAGCAGAAGATGGCGGAGCTGGGGCTGGCGGACCGCGAGGACGTGATGCGCGGGGCTCGCGAGGCCCTGGCCCGGGGCGCCTGGCCGGTGGGCTGGGAGGGCGTGGGCGCGCTCGTGCTGCACGGCATCTACGACGTGCGGCCCTCCGGCCTGGAGCTGCTGCTGGCGCTGGTGGCGGCGTGCGAGTCGCGGCGGGTGACGCTGCGGGTGGAGACGCCGGTGGGAGGCTCGCCCGCGGCGGACGCGGCGCTGGCGGCCCTCTTCCGCGCCTTCGAGAACCGCGGCGAGACGCTGCCGCACGTGGACCTCTTCAAAGCGGACGTCACCTTCGAGGGCCGGCCCTTCATCGACCTGGGCCGCCACCTCTTCTCGCCGCGCTCCCCGCGCGACGTGCTGAAGGACGCCGTGCCCGCCCTGCGCGTGTGGAGCGCGGCCACGGCCCGTGAGGAAGCGCGCCTCGTGGCCCGCGACGTGCGGCGGCTCGTCGCGGAAGGCGTCTCGCCCGGGGACATCGCCATTGCCTGGCGCGAGCCGGGGCCGGAGGCCGGGTGGCTCGCGGAGACGCTGGGCGAGCTGGGCGTGCCGGTGCGCCTGCCCTGGGGCGAGCCGCTGGCCCTGGCCGGCCCGGTGCGGCTCGCGCTGGAGCTGCCGACGCTGGTGGAGGACGGCTTCCCCTCCGAGCGCGTCGCGGAGCTGGTGGGCAGCCGCTACGCGCCCACGCTGTCGCGCGGAGGCCCGGACGCGCCCGCGAGCCTATTCGCCCTCGCCGCCGTGCGCGACGACAAGCTGGGCGCGCTGCGAAACCGCGGCGCGTATGACGTGCGCCTGGAGGGGCTCGCCCGGCGGTTGCTCGCGCTCTACGGGGCGCAGAAGAAGGAAGCCGGCAACCGCGTCCACGCCGTGCAGGTGCTGCGCGAGCGCTGCATGCTGCTGATGGACTTCTGCCGCCGCATTCCCGAGGAGGGCACCGCCGGGGAGCTGCTCACCGCATGGTGGCACGCGGTGGAGCGGCTGGGCCTGGTGGACACGGAAGGGCCGCTGGAGTCGCGCGAGGAAGGCGGCCTGGGCGCCCGGTCCGTGGACGCGCGGGCGCGGGACGAGGCCGCGCGCGAGGCGCTCCGCCAGCGCGTGCAGGGCCTGCTGCGGACGATGAAGGCCGTGGGCGGCGGGCCGAAGCTGCGGCGGCGCACCTTCGGCCGGTGGCTGCGCGACGCCATGGCGGACGCGCACCTGCCGCCGCGCGGGCCTCGCGGCGGCGCGGTGGAGGTGCTCGACGTGGCGGAGCTGCCGGGCCGCACCTTCCGCCACCTCTTCCTCGCGGGCCTGACGGAGGGCCGCTTCCCCGGACGGGACGCGCCCAATCCGCTGCTGGGGGACGCGGAGCGCTCGGCGCTCAACCAGCACCTGGGCCGCGACGTGTTCCGCCTCACCGGCGGCGAGTTCGAGGACCGCGCGGCGTGGCGCCTCACCGAGGACCGGCTGCTGTTCGCCAGCGCGCTGGCCGTCGCGGAGGAAACGCTGAGCCTGTCCTTCGCCATGGAGGCCGCGGGCGGGCAGGAGCAGGTGCCGTCCGCCTTCCTGGAGGAGGTGCGCCGGCTCACCGCGCTGAAGTGGACGCCGCGCTCGCTGCCGCCCATTCCTCCCCTGGACGAGGTGCTTACCGAGGCCGAGCTGCGACACTGCGTCGCGCTGGAGGCGCTGGCCCACCCGAAGCTGCGCGTCACCGAGCCGGACGCGGCGGCCCCGCTGCTCAGGCGCCAGTTCGAGAAGGAAGCCTGGTTCACGGGCGCGAAGGACCTGGCGGAGGTCGAACGGGAGCGGCTGCTCTTCTTCACCTACCCGAACACGTCTCCCGGGAAGTACTCCGGCTCGGTGGATGCCAACACGCTGCGCGAGTCGCTGCGGGAGACGTTCCGCTTCGACCTCACGCGCCCGCTGTCCGCGTCCGCGCTGGCGCGCTTCGGCAACTGCGGCTTCCAGGGCTTCCTCACGTACGGGCTGAAGGTGTCGGAGCCCGACGTGCCGGGCGAGGAGTTCGACGCGCGGGGCCGCGGCACCTTCTGGCACCGCGTGGTGGAGGAGGTGTTCAAGTCGCTCAAGGAGCGCGACCTGCTGGGCAAGGCGCCCGAGGACGTGCCGGAAGAGGTGCTGGACGCGGCGCTCAAGTCCGCCATCAAGCACTTCGAGAAGTTCCACCACGTGGGCCACCCCGCGCTGTGGAAGCTGGCGCACGAGCGCGCCCGCGCCATGGCCCGCCGCATCCTCGTGGACGAGCGGCGCGGGCTGCCCTTCGACAAGATGGTGCCGCAGGGCTTCGAGCTCCAGTTCGGCCCCGCCGCCGTGGACGACAAGTGGCGCAACGTCATCCTCCCCATCGGCGGCGACGCCATCGTCTTCGAGGGGAAGATAGACAGGCTCGACATGGCGGGCGGTGACGTGGGCGTCATCGACTACAAGTCCGGCCGGCTGGACAAGCGCGCGCTGAAGGAGAAGCTGCTCACGTCGGACTTCCAGCTCCCGCTGTACCTCTACGCGGCGCGGGAGAGCGGCCACAAGGAGGCGAAGCAGGCGGCGTGGTTCTCGCTGCGCACCGGCGCCACCATCCACCTCTCCGAGGTCGTCTCCGCGCAGGAGATGGACGAAATGCTGTCCACGGACCCGGAGGTGCGCGCCAGGGTTGCCGAGAAGGACGGCCTCAATCTTCCCAATGCGGTGGAGTCGCTGGTGAAGACCCTGCGGGATGGGCAGTTCGCCGCGCGGCCCCAGGACTGTGGCGCGTGTGGCTTCCGCTCCGTGTGCCGGATTACGGATCGACAGATGGCGGAGGAGGGCGGATGAGCGACACGCCGTCCCTCTTCGCGCTGGAGCGCAACCTGGCCCTGATGGCCGGCGCGGGCGCGGGCAAGACGTACAGCCTGGTGACGATGACGCTGCACCTGCTGGCGGGCGCGCGCGAGGCCGGCGCCGCGGTGCGCCCGTCGCGCCTGTGCATGCTCACCTTCACGGACAAGGCCGCCGCGGAGATGCGCTCGCGCGTGCGGCAGCGCCTGGACGGGCTGGCGCAGGGGGACACGCGGCAGGACCAGGAGACGGAGCTGCGCGCGTCGCTGGCGCGGGTGGACAAGCCCTTCCCGCTGCCGGACGCGTGGCGGCAATTGCGCGAGGAATTGGGCGGGGCCACGGTGGGCACCTTCCACTCGCTCTGCGGGCAGCTCTTGCGCCGCGCGCCTCCGGCGGTGGGCATCGACCCGAACTTCGAGGTGCTGGACGAGCTGGAGGCCACGGGCCTGGTGCAGGACGTGTGCGAGCGCGTGGTGCTGGATGCGCTGGAGGAGGGCGACGCGCAGGTGCGCGAGCTGTGCCAGGAGCTGGGCTTCTCCGGCTCGGGCTTCTCCGACGGGCTGGTGGCCGCGCTGGTGTCCGTCTACCGCAAGCTGCGCGAGGAGGGCCTGCGCGCCGCCACCGCCGCCGTGGGGGACGCGGCCGAGGCCCGCGTGGAGCTGGAGGCGTCCATCCAGAAGTGCGTCCAGCTGTGCGCCGAGGCGCGGGGGCTGGACGTGAAGGGCGAGTGGAGCCGGCTGCTCGGCGGGCTGGAGCGCGCGCTCAACGGGATGACGGCGGAGAACTTCGGCACGGGCGAGCGCTTCCCGTGGATGCGCGCCTGCTTCAAGGCGGACGGCCGCAACCACGCGCGGCTGAGCAAGGGCGCCGCGGCCCCCATCCGCGAGGTGTACTGGCGCGTCTTCGGCAAGAGCGACCGCTCCGTGCCGCGCATCGACGACGCCTGGGCCGCGTGGCGCACCGCCCCCTTCGAGGCCACCTTCCGGGACTTGCTCACGCAGGTGGAGGAGCGCCACGACACGGAGCTGTCCCGGCGCAACGTGTTCGACTTCACCTCGCTGCTCGTGAAGTCGCGTGACTTGCTGCGAGACTTCCCGGAGTTCCGCCGCCAGGTGCAGGAGCGCATCGGCGCGCTGCTGGTGGACGAGTTCCAGGATACCAACCGCCTCCAGCTGGAGCTGGTGCTGCTGCTCGCGGAAGCGCGCGAGGGCGGCCCGCGCGAGCTGCCGAAGGACGCGGACCTGGCGTCGGCGCTGCCGCTGGAGCCCGCCTTCCTCTGCGCGGTGGGAGACCGCAAGCAGTCCATCTACGAGTTCCGCGGCGCGGACGTCTCCGTCTTCTCCGTGCTGGCGAAGAAGATTGAAGACGAGGGCGGCACGCGCGGCTTCCTCCAGCACAACCGCCGCTCGGTGCCGGGGCTGCTGTCCTTCTTCAACCGGACGTTCGCCGGCGTGCTCGTCGCCGCGGATGCGCAGGCGCCGCGCCCCTTCGAGGTGGTCTACGTCCCCGAGGAGGACGACCTGGCCGCGGTGCGCCCGTCCCTCACCGAGTCGCCGGTGGTGGAGCGGCTTCAGCTGGACGAGGCGGACACGGCGGCGGACCTGCGCTGGCTGGACGCGGACTCGGTGGCCCGGCGGCTGCGGTGCCTGCTGGCGCCCGGCGCCCCCGCCACCGTGGAGCGCGAGGACGGCGAGGGGCTGCGCCCGGCGCGCGGTGGCGACGTGGCCATGCTCTTCCGGACGTTCACGCACCTGGAGGTGTACCGGCAGGCGCTCATCCGCCACGGGGTGCCGCACCGGGTGCTGCGCGGGCGGGGCTTCTACGGCGCGCAGGAGGTGCTGGACCTGGCCTCGCTGCTGGCGCTGCTGGCGGACGCGGAGGACTCGCTCGGCTTCGCGGCGGTGCTGCGCTCGCCGCTGGTGGGCCTGTCGGACGCGTCGCTGTTCCTCCTCGCGGGGGACCAGCCGCTGTCGCTGGCGTCGCCGCGGCTGACGGACCCGAAGGTGCTGGAGGACATCCCCGAGCGCGAGCGGCTGCGGCTGGAGCGCTTCCTGGGCGCGCTGCCCGCGCTGCGGCGCGAGCGGGACCGGCTGGGTGTGCGGGAACTGTTGCTGTCCGCGCTGGACGTGACGGGCTACCGCGAGGCGCTGGCGGGCTCGCCCTACGCGGAGCAGGCGAGCGCCAACGTGGAGAAGTTGCTGGCGCTGGCGTCGCGGCGGGACGAGCGCGGCACGGGCGGGTGCGTGGCCTTCGCGCGCGAGCTGCGCATGCTGGCGGAGAACGACCCCACCGAGGCGCAGGCGGACCTGCTGGACGCGGGAGACCCGCGCGCGGTGCAGCTGCTCACCATCCACCGCGCCAAGGGCCTGGAGTGGCCCATCGTCGTGGTGCCGGCCCTCGGCGGGCGGCGGCGCTCCACCAGCGGCCGCGCCCACTTCGAGCGCTCGCACGGCATCTCCCTGCGCCCCTGGGTGCCGGACTCGCTGGACGACGACTACACCTCCACGCGCTTCGACGCGGTGAGGGCGGAGCTGAAGGCGCGCGAGGACGCCGAGTACCGCCGCCTGCTCTACGTGGCCCTCACCCGCGCCCGGGACATGCTGGTGCTGTCGGGCGGCGCGGAGCCTCGCGGGGGCAAGGACTCGTGGTGGCACCTCATCGACGCGCGCCTGGACGTCGACGCGGAGCTGCGCGCGCTGGTGGACGACCTGGACGTGGACTCGCTCCCGCCGCCCGCGGACCCCGAGCCGCCGGGCCCGGAGGCGATGGCGCGCGCGGCGGCCCGCGTGGAGGCCGCGCTGCTGCGCGTGCGCGGTGGGCTCGCGGAGGACGGTGAGGCACAGGGCACGGCGGTGGCCTCCGTGGGCGCGGTGCAGGACTTCCTGGCCTGCCCCCGGCGCTTCCACTACCTGCACCGGCTGGGCCTTCGCGGCGCGGCGTGGCCCTGGGAGGTCGCTCCCCGGGGCGCTCCGCCGCTGGTGGAGCCCGACGGATGGCTGCCCGCCGAGAGCCCGGAGGGGCTGACGCTGCGCCTGCTGCGAAGCGTGGACCTGCGGCTCGCCGCGGCCCCGGACGTGGAGCCCGCCGAGCGGCGTGCCCACCTGGAGGCGCTGCTGCGCGACGCGGGCGCGCTCCCGGACGACGAGGGCATGGAGGGGGTGCTGGGCGCGGTGGAGCGCTTCCTCGGCACGGAGCTGGCCCGGCGCATGGCGGCGTCGCCCGCGCAGGCCGTCCACCGGGGCCTGCCCTTCCACCTCGCGCTGGAGGACGGGGCTGCCCTGGAGGGTGAGGTGGACATCCTCTGGGAGTCACCCGAGGGCGAGGCGGTGGTCCTGTCCCTCAAGTCCGGCGGGCGACACCCGGTGGGCGCGGCGGCCTACACGCATGAAATGGCGGCGCTGGCCCTGGTTGCCCGGCGGATGGTGCGTGAAGGGGTGCCGGTGCGGGTGGGAGTGGTCTTCCTGGGAGAGCCACACCCGGAGCCGGAGTGGCTGTCCGGGGCGAAGGGGCTGGAGGCGGCCGCCGGGAGGCTGGCGGGGGCCGTCAGGGCACTGGCCCGGGGGGAGGTCCGGGGCGACTGGCCCGGCCGCGAGAGGGCGGCCTGCCAGGCTCTTCATTGTGGCTTCTCGGAACACTGTCACCCGGCCCCCGGCGCGTGCTAAGCGGCGGGCACCATGCCGAACGTCGTCGTCATCGGAGCGCAGTGGGGAGATGAGGGTAAGGGCAAGGTCGTTGACCTGCTTACCGAGCACGCCCAGTTGGTCGTCCGTTTCCAGGGCGGCAACAACGCGGGCCATACGCTCGTGGTGGGCGGGCAGAAGACGGTGCTGCACCTGATTCCCTCGGGCATCCTCCACCCGGGCAAGACGTGTGTCATTGGCAACGGAGTGGTGGTGGACCCCGCGGTCCTCGTCGGGGAAATCGACGCGCTCAAGGCGCGCGGCTTCCTCAAGGAGGACTCGCAGCTCATCATCTCCGACAATGCCCACGTCATCTTCCCGTGGCACAAGCTGCTGGACAGCTTCCGCGAGAAGGCGCGCGGCGGCAGCGCCATCGGCACCACGGGCCGGGGCATCGGCCCGTCCTACGAGGACAAGGTCGCCCGCCGCGGCATCCGCGTGCGCGATTTGCTCAACGCGGAGCGGCTGCGCAAGCGCATCGAGGAGCGCCTCCCGCAGGCACTGGAGGAGCTGAGGGAGCTGTGCGCGAAGGCCGGAGACCCGGTGCCGCAGCTCGAGGTGCCGCAGGTGCTGGCCGAGTTCTCCGCCCTGGGCGAGCGGCTCAAGCCCTACGTGCACGACGCCTCGCTGTTCCTCTCCGAGCAGGTGCGCCGCGGCGCGCGCATCCTCTTCGAGGGCGCGCAGGGCACGCTGCTGGACGTGGACCACGGCACCTATCCCTTCGTCACCTCGTCCAACTGCGTGGCGGGCAACGCCGCGGTGGGCTCGGGCCTGGGGCCCACGGCCATCGACAAGGTGATGGGCATCAGCAAGGCGTACACCACCCGCGTGGGTGGCGGCCCGTTCCCCACCGAGCTGAACGACGCGCTGGGCGAGCAGTTGCGCAAGGTGGGTGACGAGTTCGGCGCCACCACCGGCCGCCCTCGCCGCTGCGGCTGGCTGGACGGCGTGGTGCTGCGCTACGCCGCGCGCGTCAACGGCCTGTGGGGCATGGCGCTCACCAAGCTGGATGTGCTGAGCGGCCTCAAGACGCTGAGCATCTGCACCGCGTACGAGCTGGACGGCCAGAAGATCACCGAGCTGCCCGGCGACTACGAGGACCTTGCCCGCGTCAAGCCCATCTACGAGTCGCTGCCGGGCTGGGACGAGAAGATTGCCGGCGTGCGGACCTTCGACGAGCTGCCGGAGAACGCCAAGCGCTACGTGCGCCGGGTGGAAGAGGTCAGCGGCGTCCCCGTGGTGTGCGTCTCCGTGGGCGCGGACCGCGGCGAGACGGTGCTCCTCCAGAACCCGTTCCGGAGCTGACCCTGGGGCGGGGGCCTGGCGGGCCCCGCCCGAGGTGGGCTGACACGGGCCCGTCCGAGGTGGGCTGACACGGGCCCGGGGTTTCTGCTACGGCATCCGGGTCGTCACCCCAGGGGGCCGTCATGGTTGTCGTGCGCAGGTTCGTCATCGCCATGTCCGCGACGTTGCTGCTGGGCGCCGCGGAGCCCTCGGCCCCGGCGCGCGCCGCCTTCGAGCGCGGTGAGGCGGCGCTGTCGGCCGGGAGGATGGACGAGGCGGGCGCGGCCTACCGCGAGGCCCTGGCCGCCACGCCCGGGTACGCCGCGGCGCTCAACGGGCTGGGCAGCGTGCTCTTCCGCAAGGGCCAGGTGGCCGACGCCATCGCCCGCTTCCGCGAGGCCACGCAGGCGGACCCCGGCTTCAAGATGGCGTTCTTCAACCTGGGCTACGCCGCGCGCAAGGCCGGCGACGCCGCCACCGCGGCCCAGGCGTACGAGCGCTACACGCAGCTCGAGCCGAGCGACGCGGACGGCTACTACGGGCTCGGAGAGAGCTATCGGCAGCTCGGCCAGAAGGACAAGGCGGTGCCCGCGTACCAGGCGTACATCGCGCGGGAGAAGCGCCCGGGCGAGCAGGTCTGGGTGCGCAAGGCCCGTGAGTACCTCGCGGCCATGGGCGCCGAGCCCGTGCCCGCCGCCGCGCCGGTGCCGGCCGCGGCTTCCGCCTCCACGCAGTCGGCCGCCGCGGCTCCGGTGGTGGAGCAGCCGGCGCCGTTCCCGGAGTCCCGGCCGGTGACTGCCGCCCCGGCGGCCGAGCCGGAGCGCACGCCGAACCCGGCGCTCGCTGCGGCGCGCATCCGGGACGGGGATGCGCTGATGAAGGAGCGCCGCTACCGCGAGGCGGCCTTCGCCTTCCTGGACGCGACGCACGCCGACGCCGGCCACGTGGAGGCCCTCTTCAAGCTGGGCAATGCGATGGCGGTGCTCGGCTACTACGGGCAGGCGGTGGAGAAGTGGGAGCGCGCGGCGAAGCTCACCCAGGACGCCGCCATCCGCCAGAGCGCGCAGGACAATGTGGCCCGGGCACGGGCGAAGATGGCGCAGGCGGGGACGTCACCCCAGGCGGCCGGTCAGCCCCCGGGCTCCGGACCGGTGGGGGACACCACGCGAGCGCAGGCCCGCCGCGCGTACGAGCAGGGCGTGCAGCGCATCGGCAGCCGGGACTACGGCGGCGCGCTGACCAGCCTCACGCAGGCCATCCAGTTGGAGCCGATGCTGGCGGTCGCCTACACCGCGCGCGGCAGCGCGAACATCGGACTGCGGCGCTACGCGGAGGCGGCGGCGGACTACCAGTACGCGCTGGAATTGGAGCCCGGCGCGGCCTCACCGCTGTACGGGCTGGCCGAGTCGTACCGGGCGCTGGGGCGCAACGCGGAGGCGCGGGGCCTCTATGAGCGCTATGCGGCCTCGTCCGCAACCGACGTCCGGTCGCAGCTCCAGGAGGAATCCCGACAGAAGGCCGCGAAGCTGCGTTGACCGCCTGCCAGGGGGGCAGGGGGGCAGGTGGACCGTGTCAGCTCCAAGCATTAATTTGGAGGTATGACCGGGCGCGACGCGGATGTGGACCGAGGGCAGGTCTTCAGACCCCGCAGGGTGCTGGCGGCCTCGATGGCCGTGGCGGGGCTGCTCTGGGTGGGGGTGCTGCTGTACCTGTTCCGTTTCGACGGGGTACCGCTGAAGACCTTCCTCTCAGCGGGGTTCTTCGTCCTCTTCTTCGGCGTGTCGCTCACCTACTACGCGCGCACACGCATCGTCGTGGACTCCGGGGGCATCACCTACCGGGGCATGGTCCGCACCCGGCATTTCTCGTTCGCGGACATCCGCAAGCTGGACGTGCTGCCCGGCCCCGTGACGGTCTACGCCATCCGCGGCCAGTGGGGCTTCGTCCACTTCACCAGCTTCTTCCAGCACCACCAGCGGCTCGCCCGGATTCTCGTGGAGCGCGCCGGCCTCGCACCGACGTGAGCGCCTGCTGACTCCCGGTCCGCGTGAAGGCAACGAGGTGCGCCACGTGAGTGTCGCGGCGACTCGGCGACTTCCTGCCAGCACGCAGGTGACGGCGGGGCCGGCGAGCGTTCCAGCGACTCAGCCACTTCCCGCCAGGGCATAGGTGACGACGAGGCCAGCAAGCGCCGCGAGGGCGCCGAGCCCGATGAGCCACCATTCGCCCCGGGCCTTCGTTGGCGGTGGCTGTGCCGTGGCCCCGTCCGGGCCGGAGGGCGCCTGTGCCCCGGTCTCCGCCGCGGTGGCGGGAGCTGGGGCTCCTGGTGCCTGCTCCCCGATTCCCTCGGGGGCGGGGATGGCGTCCGGCGGTGGGGGCGGCGGCTCCTCCACGGGCGCCTGGAAGCGCAGCAGCGAGCGTCCCAGCTCGATGACATCTCCATCCGCCAGCGGGGCGCGTCCGTGCACGCGCTGGCCGTTGATGAAGACCCCGTTGGGGCTGTCCAGGTCCTCCAGCGTGAAGCCCGCCTCGCCGTGAAGGATGCGCGCATGGGTCCGGGACACGGCCCGGTCGCGCAGGCGGAGGGCCACCTCGCTGCCCCGGCCCAGCTCCGTGCACGCCTCCGCGAGCGCATGCGTGCGGCCCACGTCCAGGCCCGTGAGGCAGGTGAGGGTGGCCGCGCGGGACGGGCCCGGTTCCTCCGCGCCGGTGAGCAGGCCCTTGAGCACGGCCACCGTGCCCACGCCGCGCTCCGTCGCGGACTCCTGGAGGACCCGCAGGCACATCTCCTCCGGAAGGCCGAGCACCTCTCCGGGCATCACCAGCCGGGAAACACCGGGAGGGGCGAGGACGCCATTCACGGAGAACGTGCGCGCCGCCTCCACCATGAGCCGCTGCGCTTCGATGTGGAGGGTCAGCAGCCTGGGGGGCAGTCCGTCCAGCCGGACGTGGTCCTCGGAGCCGCCGCCCAGCAGGTGCTGTCCGTCGGACAGCTCGAAGGGCGTGGTGGTGCCCAGGTGCTCGAATTCGAAGCGCATGGGCCGGCGCTGGAGCAACGGCCGGGCCGGCGAGAGGCCTCCGGTTTCCGCGCGGTTGCCCGACGGGGCCGTCCACGCCCGGCGAAGGCCGTCCATGCCCCGGGACGTTCGTCAGCCCGGGTCACCCGGAAGGGCGGAGCTCACGCCGCCTGGTCGACACCGGGAGCCGCCGCGTCCGGAGCTCCGGCCGGCAGTCGCGTGCCGGGGTAGACGGACACCTCCGAGCCATCCGCGACGAACGCCGAGCTCGGCCTTCCTCGCAGGAAGGGCTCGAAGCGCGCGCCGTACAGCCCGCGCACGTCGCAGTCCAACTCCAAGCCGTCCGCCTGCCACACGGACCAGCGCGGGTGCTCCACGCGGTACTCCGCGCAGCCACCGTCCCGCTGTGGCGTGTAGCCCCAGTAGTGCTCGGTGATGAACTCCTCCTCCGAGCCGGGCGCGCTGGCCTGGGGCGCGCCGCGCGTGCGCGCCGCCAGGTGCTGCCAGCGTCCACCGGCCTTCCACGCGTATTCCAGCCGGCCCGGCGTGCCCTGCTCCGCGCCGTGCATCTCCACCGTGTGCCGCATGGGCAGCGCGATGTACGGCTCGTTGTAGAGCACGCGCGCCACCGTGGCGATGGCGAGTCGCGGGACGATTTCCTTCACGAACGCCACGCCGCGCCGCCAGCCCTCGGGGCCGCGGTGGCGCACGTAGTAGCGCAGGTTGACCTCGTCGAAGTTCTGGTGGAACGGCACGGGCAGGCCGCGCACGCGCGTGTCCAGGAAGCGGAAGCCCACCATGCTGGCGAAGGCCTTGCCCTGCCACGTGTCCAGCTCCGTCCCGCGAGGTACGAGAGGCCGAAGCACCTCCGGGTCCACCTCGTAGTTGAGCATGACGAGATACCGCCACGTGGCCGTCAGGAAGGGGCGCATGCACCTGTCGTAGCGCGCGCCGTGTCCGCTCGTCCAACCCGGCCGGATGCACCCGTGTCCAGGGCTGATGGGATGCAGCGTCCAGGCTGTTCGTTCCCGTCCCGCGGCGCTGCTCCCTTGCCGGCCCGTCCGCCCCCGCGCTTCGCACCGCACGGGCCTGCCTCGTCAGCAGTCCGACCCAACCTTCGCGAAGCCCGCTAGGATGCCCGGCCCCGATGCGCCTCCCGCCCAAAGTCCTCCTCCCGCTCCTGACGCTCATGTGCCTCGCCGCCTGCCGCGACGAGCAGGCCGGCCCGCACCAGCGCGCGCCCCGCCTGCCCGCGCCGGCCCAGGCGCGGGCCCTGGACGCAGCGCCCTCGGACCTCACCTTCCGCAGCGGGGCCACCTTCGCCGGCGGCACGGTGGTGTACCTGGGGACGAAGGTGACGCCGGAGAACGCCGCGCCCGGCGAGCAGGTGCGCCTCGCCCACTACTTCCAGGCCACGCGCCCACCGCCGAAGGGCTACGGCTTCTTCGTCCACGTGGTGGACGTCGCCAGCGGGGGCATGCTCTTCAACGCCGACCACGAGGTGCAGGGCGGCGCCGCGCCGCTCGCGTCGTGGCCGGTGGGCAAGGTCATCGAGGACGTCCACGCCGTCCCCATGCCCAACATGCCCGCGCGCGTGGTGCTCGGCTTCTGGCGCGGCGACGAGCGCCTGCCCGTGGACGACGCCCGCGCCCAGGACGGCGCCCAGCGGATGCTGGGGCCGCAGCTCGGCGGCGCCGCTCCCGAGCTGCCGGAGTACACCGTCGGCCGCGTGACGAAGGCTCCCACCATCGACGGAGTGCTCGACGACGCCGCGTGGAAGGACGCCCGGCCCGTGGTGCTGCGCGGCAGCTTCGACGGGCGGCCCGCGCAGCTGCGCACCGAGGCCCGCCTCGCCTACGACGACGCCAACCTGTACGTGGCCTTCGACAGCGAGGACCCGGACATCTGGGGCACGCTGCGCAACCGCGATGACTCCATCTACGAGGAGGAGGTGGTGGAAATCTTCCTCGACGCCAACGCGGACGGGCGCACGTACAACGAGCTGCAGGTGTCCCCGCACAACGTCATCTTCGACGCCTATTTCCCCGCGCGCCGGCAGGGCATGGACCGCACCTGGGACTCCGGGATGAAGTCGGCGGTGAAGGTGCGCGGCACGCTGGACGACGCGTCCGACAAGGACCAGGGCTGGACGGTGGAGATGCAGATTCCCTTCGCGCGCCTGGCCGAAGTCCCGCAGGTGCCACCGCGCAAGGGCGACCGCTGGCGCTTCAACCTCTACCGGCTGGAGCACCACGGACGCCGCTCGGTGGAAGGGCAGGCCTTCTCACCGCTCTACGTGGGTGACTTCCACGCGCTGCCGCGCTTCGGCTGGCTGACCTTCCAGTAGCGAAGGTGCCCGCGCTCAGGCGTGCGGAGTGATGTCCCAGTGGGCGTCCGCCACCGAACGCTCGGACGGGTCGCCCAGGAAGCGCAGGAAGCCGCGAAGCTCCAACGTGTCGACGAGCTCCTCGGCCTCGAGCTCCGAGAAGCCCTTCAGGTGCACGAGCACGTCCCGCATGAGCGCCTTGCCGCGCAGATAGCCGACGGGCTCACCGGGGCCGAGCGTCCGCTTCAGCTCGGCGGTCAACTGCTGGAGATCGAGATCCTCTGAAATCATCGTCCGAAGGTTGTTGATGCTCCTTCCCGACGGCAACCCGGGGCTTCTCCGGCGGAGGCTTGCGCGGCAGGAAGGAGACCAGCCGGACGTCCTGCCCATCGCTCTCCACGGTGACGGCTCCGTCCAGGTCCGTCCGCCAGCACTCACTGCCCATGGCCCGGTAGCGCGCCTCCACCTCGGGGTGGGGGAAGCCATAGCGGTTGCGCCGTCCCACGCAGAAGACGACGTGCCGGGGCCGCGCCTTCGCGAGCAGGGCCTGCGTGGACGAGGTCCGGGAGCCATGGTGCGGCGCCTTCATCACCGTCACCGCGCCGACCTGCTCGAGCAGCGCGGCCTCGCCGTCCTCCTCCACGTCGCCCGCGAGCAGCACGGTGACGGCGCCATGCCGCACCCGCAGCACCACGCTCCGGTCATTCACGCCTTCCAGCAGCTCGCGCTCCAGGGCCCCGGGCGGCCCCAGCACCTCCACCGTCGCCTCTCCCAGGTGAAGCGCCGGGTGGCCGGCCTCCACCTCCTCCACGCGTGCGTCGCGCGCCGCGGCCACCACCTGCCGCGACAGCGGGCCGTCCCCATCCCCCGCGGGCATCCACAGCCGCTCGGTGGGCACCTGCGTCAGCGCCGAGGCCAGGCCCAGCGCATGGTCCGGGTGCGGATGGGACAACACCGCCAGGTCCAACCGGGAGATGCCCGCCTGCTCGAGATAGGGCACGACGAAGCGCGCGCCGGTGTCCATGCCCCCGGGCACGCCGCCGCCGTCCACCAACGCATGGTGTCCCCGGGAGCTGAGCACCACCGCGTCGCCCTGGCCCACCGAGAGGAAGGTGACGCGCAGGCCCGGCTCCGGCAAAAGCCCTGGCGCCAGCACCGTCCCCACGAGCGCCACGGGCGCCAGCCACCCGCCCAGCCGCCACCGCCCCGTGCCGAGCGACCACGTCAGCAGCCCCACGGCGTACAGCGCCGCCGCCAGCCCTCCCAGCGCGGGCACCTCCACAGCGGCCAGGGGCGCGGCGGCGAAGAGGCGGGTGATGGCCAGCAGCAGCTCGGATGCCCACGCGCCGGCCCACAGCACCGGCGTGGCGAGGAAGGGCGCCACCACGAAGAGCGCGGCCCCACCCGCGGCCAGGCCCGTGAGCAGCCCGCACAGGGGCAGGGCGACGACGTTGGACACGAGCCCCGCCAGGCTCACGCGCCCGAAGGCCGCGGCCACCACGGGCAGTCCCGCCAGCGTGGCGGCGGCGCTCGCGCTCAGGGTCTGCGCCACCGCCTCGCGCGCCTGTCCCCACCACCGCAGCACGCGCCGGGGCTCGCTCGGGTCCGGCGGGGCCAGGGGCAGGGCCTCGCGCAGCGGAGGTGACAGCAGCACCAGCCCCAGCACCGCGAGGAACGACAGGCGCAGCGACAAATCCATCACGCTGGATGGCGCCCAGGCCACCAGCACCACCGCCGCGGCGGCCAGCCCGTTGAGCCCATCCGCGCGCCGCCACAGGGCCAGCCCCAGCAGCACCACCGTGGCCATCACCGCCGAGCGCACCGCGGGCGGCTGGTTGCCGGTGAAGAGTACATAGGCCCAGACGAAGGGCACCGCGGCGGGCGCCGCCACCCGCCGTGCATCCAGCTTCCGCCACCGGGCTCCGGCGCGAACCAGCCCACGCCGCAGCAGCGCCAGTGTCATCAGCGCCAGCGCCGCCACGTGCAGCCCGCTGACGCTCAGCACGTGCGCCAGCCCCGCGCGGGAGAACGCGTCCTCCCAGGCGTCATCCAGCTCCGCGCGCTGTCCCGCGGCCAGCGTGAGGAACAGCGCCGCCGCGTCCTTCGACGGCGCCACCGCATGCACCGCCACCGCCAGCCGCGCGCGAGTCTCCTCCAGCGTGCTCCGCCACCCCGGGGCAGGGGAGAGCACCAGCACGCGCCCCGCGTCCGCCCCGCCGGTGAAGGCCACGCCCTGCCGCCGCCGCGCGCCGCCGAAGTCCTTCTCCCCCGGGTTGCCGGGCGGCGCATCCGGCGCGAGCCGCGTCTCCACCCGCACGCGCTGCCCCGGCAGCAGGGCCACGGGCGCACCGCGCAGCGACAGGCTCACCCGGAAGCGCGCCGGCTCCAGCGGCCCGTCCGGCGCCCCGGCGCGAGCCACCGCCAGGCGCACCCGGCTGGCCCCGTCGAAGCGCTCCACGCGCTCCGCCTCGCCCTCCAGCACCACCGGGCCGCCGGCCGCGAGTCCCTCCGGCACCTCGACTCGCGCCTCCCAGCAGGCGAGCCCCGCTCCCGCCGCCCCCAGCGCCCCGAGCACCGCCAGATGGGCACCAGGCAGGCGAGCGAGCGTCAGTCCGAGCGCTCCCAGCAAAGCCGCGCAAACCAGAAATGGCAGCGGCTCCAGCGGTGTTGCTGGTGCGCAGAGGGCGCCGAGCGTGAGGCTCAGCGCGGGAAAGAAGAGAGGACGCGTCCCCAGGTCGCGCCACGCATGACGATCCACCCGACCCCCACCCGCCACCGTCGCCACGCGGGCTCGCACACCTGGCGACACCGCGTACGAAAACCGACAACGTAGTCGGGGCCGTAAGGGGTGGTCAAGGCGTTATCGTTGCCCGTGGATGTGGTTTGTGGTAGTAGTGCCCGGCTGAAAGGCCGGCATCGAGTCTTTCAAGGAGGCAGTTAGTGCAGACCAGCTTCAAGACTGGTGACAAGGCGGTTTATCCGGGCCAGGGCGTCGGTGAGGTAATGGGTATCGAGCACACCGAGGTGGCCGGGCAGCGCCAGTCCTTCTACGTGCTGCGCATCCTCGAGAACGGGATGCGGATCATGATCCCGATCAACAAGGTCGGGTCGGTCGGCCTCCGGGAGATCATCAGCGAGGAGGACGTCAAGCAGGTCTACTCCATCCTCAAGGAGAAGGACATCTCGGTCGACTCCACGACGTGGAACCGTCGCTACCGGGAGTACATGGAGAAGATCAAGACGGGCTCCGTCTTCGAGATCGCCGAAGTGCTGCGCGACCTCTACCTCCTCAAGGGTGACAAGGACCTGTCCTTCGGCGAGCGGAAGATGCTCGACACGGCGCGCTCGCTGCTCATCAAGGAGCTGTCGCTGGCCAAGGACTGCTCCGAGGAAGAGATCGAGTCGGACCTGAAGAAGATCTTCAACCTCGCCTGAGCCGTCGGGCCCACGCCCGAGACTCTCCGCCCCGGGTTCCCTTGATGGGAGCTCGGGGCTTCGTCTTTCCACGCCATGTTCATGTCAACGCCATGAGCGAGCCGCTGCCCACATCGACGGAGCAGGAGGAGCGGGACCGCCGCATCGCCGAGCTGGAGGCGCGGCTGGCGCGCCGCCGCGTGGGGGTGAAGCCGCTGGCGGCGGTGCTGGCCATCATCGTGGCCGGCGTGCTGCTGGCCATGCAGCGCCGGGACCTGGCGTACTTCTTCTCCCCGAGGGCGCCGCTGACGCTGGGCACGGAGGGCGCGTACCGGTACGAGGCGCTCACCTCCAACCGCTACGCCCAGGTGCACGGCATCCCCACGGCGCGAGGCGCCTACGAGCGCGCCGACGGCGGCCTCTACGTGCTGGTGGGGCTGCGCGAGTCGCCCTTCGTCGTGCGCCGGGGCGCGCTGGACGGGGAGCAGTGGACGGAGGGACGGCCGCCGCCGCAGCCGGACCAGCGGCCCTTCGCCGTGCGCGGGAGGCTCCTGTCGGAGGAGGACGCGCCGCGCTACCGCGACGCGCTCGCCCTGCTGCGGAGCATGGGCGAGGTGCAGCCCCACGAAGGCCGGCTGTGGCTGCTCATCGAAGGGGATCAGCCGGGAGCGGACCGGGGACTCGTGCTGGTGTCCCTGGCGCTCGTCGCCTTCATCGCCCTCAACGCGGTGCTGCTGGTCAAGGGACTGCGGCGGAGCTGAGCCGTGCGAGCAGCTCGCGGGCCTCGCGGTGGTTGGCGTCGTACTTCAGCGCCTGCTCGAAGGCGGTGCGCGCCGCGTCCACCCGGCCCGCCGCGCCATGCTCGGTGCCCGCCTTCACGTGCAGGTCCGCCAGCTGCTTGCGCAGCTGCGGGCCGTGCTGGCTCCGGCCCGACGCGAGCGTTTCGTCCACCGTCACCGCGGTGGTGAGGTGGGTGATGGCGCGCGGCAAATCGCGCTTCGACAGCGCCTTGCGGTACTCGGCCTCGGCGTGCTCGAAGCGGGCGAGCTGGTTGGACAGGGCCGTGAGCTTCGCCGCCCGGGCCCGCTCGTGCGCCGCGGACACCTCGCCCGCCTCGTAGCGCTTCAGCACCTCCGCCTCCGCTCGGGAGGCCGCGCCGGTACGTCCCTTCGTGCCTCCCGCCGTCACGTGGGCGGAAGAGGCGCCCTGCTTCGCCGCCGACGCGCCCGCCAGTCCGCGCGCCACGTCCATGGCGCTGGGCCCGGGGGACACCTCGATGCGCACCGCAGGAGTGCGGGCCTCGGCGGTCGGGCGCCCGGAAGCCATGGGCTGCTCCGCCATTTCCTCGTCCTCGGTCGCGGAGCTTCCAGGCGCCTCGCCGGACGCTGGAGTGCGAGCTCCGGGAGCGGCGTTTCGAAGTGCCTCGCCAGCCGTCGCGGCCTGGGCCCCGGCAGCGGCGTTTCGAGGTGCCTCGTCATCCGTCGCGGCCTGGGCCCCGGCGGCGTTTCGAGGTGCCTCGCCAGCCGTCGCAGCCTGGGTCCCGGGTGCGGCGTTTCGAAGGGACTCGTCGCGCGCCGCCAGTCCCTCTGCCCCGGTGACGCCGTTTCGCGGTGCCTCGCCGGACGCCTCCGCGACGTGGTCCGCCGCCGTGGCTGCGGAGCCGAGGCCGCGCTTCGCCTGGAACTCCGTGCCGCTGGTCTCCGGCCGTGCCTCCATGCCGGCCAGCTGCGTGACGGGCGTCGAGGGATTCGAGCGGCCGCCGGGCGTGGGAGGAAGGTCGGTGTCGCTGCCTCCGAAGTTCACCGCGATGACGGTGACGAGCGCCGCCACGGCCGAGCCCAGCGCCGCCGCGATGAGCGCGATGCCGAGGGTGCCAAAGCCCTTCCTCTTGCCTCCGTCCGGGAGGGTGTTGGTGGCGGTGACGATGGGAACGCCCAGGGCGGGCGTGCTGCCCGGGCCGCGCAGCCGCAGCAGCGCGTTGCCCATGGAAATCTCGTCACCCGGCATCACTTCCGACTCGGCGGTGACTCTGTTCCGGTTGAGGAAGGTGCCGTTCTGGCTGCTCAGGTCCTTCAGGTAGAAGCGGTCCGCGCGCCGCGTGAGCTGCGCGTGGCGGCGGCTGATGGACGGGTGCTGCAGCCGCAGGTCCGACGAGGACGAGCGCCCCATCACCAGCGGCCCCTGCTTCACCGGCACGAGCTGGCCAAGGCCGGGCCCCCGTTCGACGTACAGGAAGGCGGGCGGATGGCCCGGGTCCGAGTACTCGTGCGTCCAGTCGAACCGCGGCGCGAGCTCCCGGTCATGGCTCTCGCGCCCGCTGCCCTGGCGGCGGCTGCGGCGGGAGCCGGCGGGATACTGGGGCACGCGCTGCGGGCGCGGGTCGTCAGCCCTCAGGGGGTCTACTTCGTCATCATCGAAGGGCAGCTCCACGTCGGAGTCCTTCGGCGCCTGCGTACCCGGCGGGCGGGGAGGGCGGGGCGGGCGCTTGGGATTGGGTGGAGCCATACGGCCATTCTCCCTGATTGGGGGCGGCGTGAAGCGTTGTCCGTTCCAAGCATCCGAAGTTTCCCGGCGGCAGTGCACGCTACTGCGCAACGCCGCCCAAAACCCGCGAATCCCCCGTGAATGCTGGCCTGTCTGGGGACCGCGATCCTAGAGTGACGGCCACACCCACGACTACGGACACACGGAGGATTGCCGCACGTGACCTCGCCAGCCATCCGGCTCTTCAACACGATGACCATGCAGAAGGAGCTGCTGGAGCCCGCCACCCCTGGCGAGGTCGGGGTCTATGTGTGTGGTCCTACCACGTATAGCTACATCCACATCGGCAATGCGCGCACCTTCACCTCCTTCGACGTGGTGGTGCGCTACCTCCGCCACCGGGGGTTCAAGGTGCGCTACGTGCGCAACTACACCGACGTGGACGACAAGATCATCAAGGCCGCCGCGGAGACGGGCGAGACGGCGGTGGAATTGTCGAACCGCTACGTGGAGATCTTCCGCGAGGACGCGCGGGGGCTGCACCTGCTGGAGCCGGACGTCTCGCCGAAGGTGAGCGAGCACATCCCCGAAATCATCGGCATCATCCAGAAGCTCGTCGACAACGGCCATGCGTACGCGTCCCAGGGCGACGTGTACTTCTCGGTGAGCAGTGACGCGGACTACGCGAAGCTCTCCAAGCGCAACCTGGACGACCTGTGCGTGGGCGAGCGCGTCCAGCCGGGCGAGCAGAAGCGCGAGCCGTTGGACTTCGCGCTGTGGAAGGCCGCCAAGCCGGGCGAGCCCGCCTGGGACAGTCCCTGGGGGCCGGGACGGCCGGGCTGGCACATCGAGTGCTCGGCGATGAGCGCGAAGTACCTGGGCGAGACGTTCGACATCCATGGCGGGGCGCTGGACCTCATCTTCCCCCACCACGAGAACGAGATTGCCCAGAGCGAGTCCGCCAACAACAAGCCCTTCGCGAAGTACTGGATGCACTGCGGCTTCCTGGACCTCGAAGGCGCGAAGATGTCCAAGTCGCTGGGCAACGTGGTGCGCCTGCGCGACGCCCTGGCCAAGGTGGACCCGGAGGCCCTGCGCTTCTTCTTCCTCTCCACGCACTACCGCCACCCGCTGAACTTCGCCGACAAGGCGCTGGCGGATGCCGAAGCGCGCCTGGAGTACTTCTACGAAACGCTGCGCAAGGTGGACGACCGCGTGGCGGGCAAGGACTTCGGCAAGGGCCCGCTCCACGGCGAGCCGCACCGCTTCTTCACCGAGTTCGAGTCCGCCATGGACGACGACTTCAACAGCGCGGGTGCGCTCGGCGTGCTGTCCGGCCTCTTCGTGCTGATGAACGAACTGGTCGACAAGCCGCCGGTGAAGGACAAGGCGCTGGTGGGGCGCACGCTCCAGGCCCTGCGCGAGGACGTGCGCCGGGTGTCCGGCATCCTCGGAATCTTCGAGGACGAAGCGAGCCAGTGGCTCCTGCGCCGCCGTGACAGGGCGGTGCGCGAGCGGGGCATCGACGTGGCGGAAGTCGAGCGCCTGCTCGGCGAGCGGACCGCCGCGCGCGCCGCGAAGGACTTCGCGGCGGCGGACCGGGTGCGCGGGACGCTGAAGGAGAAGGGCGTGGAGATCATGGACACGCCTGCCGGGACGACGTGGAAGGTGGCCCCGGCGCAGGGCTGACGTGGCTGCTGCATGGGCCCGGAGCTTCGTGTTAGGGCTCCGGGCACCATGAAGCACCTGGTGTCCCTGCTCCTCGCCCTCTGTGCCGTCCCCGCGCTCGCGCAGCGCACGCCGCTCGTCACGCCCGCGGAGAAGGCCGCGTCCGCGGTCATCGTCCCGGACGTGCTGCGCGCGCACGTGCGCTTCCTCGCTCACGACCTGCTCGAGGGCCGGGGCCCCGGCACCCGCGGAGACGCGCTGGGGCAGGCGTACATCGCCTCGCAGTTCGAGGCGCTGGGCCTGCAGCCCGCGGGCACGGACGGCTCGTACTTCCAGCAGTTCGACCTGGTGGGCATCACCAGCCATCCGAAGGGCATGACGTTCCGCGCGCCGCAGGGCACGGCGGAGCTGAAGTTCCACGAGGACTTCATCGCCGTCTCCGGTGTGCAGGCGCCCGAGGCGAAGCTGGAGGACTCCGAGCTCGTCTTCGTGGGCTACGGCATCCAGGCCCCCGAGTACGAGTGGGACGACTTCAAGGGGATGGACCTGCGCGGCAAGACGCTGCTCATCCTCAACAACGACCCCGAGGACGACCCCAAGCTCTTCGCCGGCCGCACGCGGCTCTGGTACGGCCGCTGGGATTACAAGTACGAGCAGGCCGCCAGGGTGGGCGCGGCGGGCGCCATCATCATCCACACCACCCCCAGCGCGGGCTATCCGTGGCAGGTGGTGCAGGCGTCGTGGACGGGCGAGCAGTTCGAGCTGCCCGCCGCCGACGGGCCGCGCACGCAGGTCAAGGCGTGGACCACCGAGGCCGCCACGCGCCGCGTGTTGCAGCTCGTGGGCAGGGATTTGGACGCGCTCCGGGCCGCCGCGCAGAAGCGCGACTTCCAGCCGGTGCCGCTCGGCGTGAAGGTGTCCGCGCGCTTCACCAGCGAGGTGCTCCGCCGGCCCACCGCCAACGTGCTGGCGATGCTGCCCGGCAGCGACCCGAAGCTGGCCCAGCAGGTGGTGCTCTACAGCGCGCACCATGACCACCTGGGCGTGAAGCAGGGCGGGCGGCCGGGCGAGGACACCATCTACAACGGCGCGCTCGACAACGCGGCCGGCGTGGCGGCGATGCTGTCGGTGGCGAAGGCCTTCCGCGAGCTGCCGCAGCCTCCGCGCCGCTCCATCCTCTTCGCCGCCGTGGCCGCGGAGGAGCAGGGCCTGCTGGGCTCGCAGTACCTCGCCGCGCACCCGCCCGTGCCGGCCGGCCGCGTCGCCGCCAACATCAACATCGACGGCGCCAACATCCACGGCCGCACGAAGGACCTCACCGTCATCGGCCTGGGCAAGTCCAACCTGGACGCCACCATCACCGCCCTGGCGAAAACGCAGGGGCGGGTGGTGAAGGCGGACCAGCTCTCCGACCGGGGCTTCTTCTACCGCTCGGACCAATTCAACTTCGCCAAGCTGGGCATCCCCGCCGCCTACTTCGGCAGCGGCATGGACTTCGTGGGGCGGCCGGAAGGGTGGGGCAAGCAGCAGCGCGAGGCGTGGGAGGCGAAGCACTACCACCAGCCCTCCGACGAGCTGCGCCCGGAGTGGGACCTCACCGGCGCGGTGGAGGACGTGCGCCTCTTCTTCCTGCTGGGCGCCCATGTCGCCCGGGCTCCGGAGCTGCCGCGCTGGAACAAGGGCGACGAATTCGAAGCCGCCCGCCTGGAGTCCCTGGAGGCGTTGAAACCCGGCGCGCCGAAGTAGGCACGCGCTTCGTCCTCCGTCCGACGAGCAGGCACGAACGAGCGGCCTTCCCCTCCGTGCGGTGTTAAACCTCACGGATATGCCGGACTTCCAGATCGTCAGTGACCACAAGCCCGAGGGCGACCAGCCGAGGGCCATTGGAGAGCTCACGGAGGGCGTCCTGCGGGGCGACCGCTACCAGACCCTCCTGGGCGTCACGGGTTCGGGCAAGACCTTCACCATGGCGAACGTCATCGCCAACGTGAAGCGCCCGTCGCTGGTCATCGCGCACAACAAGACGCTGGCCGCCCAGCTCTACGGCGAGTTCAAGGCGCTCTTCCCGAACAACGCCGTCGAGTACTTCGTCTCGTACTACGACTACTACCAGCCCGAGGCCTACGTCCCGTCGACGGACACCTTCATCGAGAAGGACTCGTCCATCAACGACAACATCGAGCGGATGCGCCACTCGGCCACCCACTCGCTGCGCACGCGCGACGACGTCATCATCGTCGCCTCCGTGTCCTGCATCTACGGCCTCGGCGCGGCCCGCAGCTACGTGGACCTGGCGGTGCGCGCCGGCGTGGGCGAGGAGATGGGCCGCGACACCTTCATGCGCCGGCTGGTGGAAGCCCAGTACGAGCGCAATGACCTCGACTTCCACCGCGGCACCTTCCGCGCCCGCGGCGACACCGTCGAGGTGTTCCCCGCCTACGAGGAGGAGCGCGCCGTGCGCGTCTCCTTCTTCGGCGACGAGGTGGAGAAGATCACCGAGTTCGACCCGCTGCGCGGCGTGACGATTGGCGCGCTGGACAAGATCGTCATCTTCCCCGCGAGCCACTACGTGGCCGGCGAGGACGTGCGCAAGCGCGCCCTGACGACCATCCGCGACGAGCTGACCGAGCAGCTCCAGCTCTTCAAGAAGGAGGGCAAGCTGCTGGAGGCGCAGCGGCTGGAGCAGCGCACGATGTTCGACCTCGAGATGATTGAACAGGTCGGCTACTGCAGCGGCATCGAGAACTACTCGCGCCACTTCTCCGGCCGGGCCCCGGGTGAGCCGCCCCCGTGCCTCATCGACTACTTCCCGCGCAACCTGATGGTCTTCATCGACGAGAGCCACCAGACGGTGCCGCAGATTGGCGCCATGTACCGGGGAGACCGCGCGCGAAAGGAGACGCTGGTCAGCTTCGGCTTCCGCATGCCCAGCGCCCTGGACAACCGCCCGCTGAAGTTCGGCGAGTTCGAGGAGCTGGTGCCCCAGGTCCTCTTCGTCTCCGCGACGCCGTCCGAGTACGAGCTGCAGAAGTCCCAGGGCGTGGTGGTGGAGCAGATCATCCGCCCCACGGGCCTCATCGACCCGGAGGTGGAGACGCGTCCCGTGGGCAACCAGGTGGACGACCTGCTGGAGGAGGTGCGCCTGCGCGTGGCCCGCAGCGAGCGCGTCCTGGTGACGACGCTCACCAAGCGCATGGCGGAGGACCTCACCGAGTACTACGCCGACGTGGGCGTGCGCGTGCGCTACCTGCACTCGGACATCGACGCCATCGAGCGCATGGCCATCATCCGGGATTTGCGCAAAGGCGAGTTCGACGTGCTGGTGGGCATCAACCTGCTGCGCGAGGGCCTGGACATCCCCGAGGTGTCACTGGTGGCCATCCTCGACGCGGACAAGGAGGGCTTCCTGCGCAGCCACGTGTCGCTCATCCAGACCATCGGCCGCGCGGCCCGAAACCTCAACGGCCGCGTCATCATGTACTCGGACAGCATCACCGACTCCATGAAGAAGGCGCTCGACGAGACGACGCGCCGCCGCGACATCCAGAAGAAGTACAACCAGGACCACGGCGTCACCCCGCGCTCCGTCAAGAGCAACATCACCGACCTGTCCGAGCACTCTGCCTACGACGCGGGGGACGCGGGCGCCCTGCCCATGGCCGCCGAGGGCGAGGACGACCTGCTCCAGCCGAAGGAGATCAAGCGGCTCATCGAGGAGTTCACCAAGGACATGCTCGCCGCCGCGGACGAGATGCAGTTCGAGAAGGCCGCCGAGTACCGCGACAGGGTGCAGCTGCTCAAGGACATGGACCTGGGGCTCAAGCCCGCCTCGCGCTCGCTCTTGAAGGCGCCCGCGAAGAAGGCGGAGGACGAGCCGGCGCGCGGCCGCGGCAAGGGTCGGGGGCGCGGAGGCGGTGGAGCCGGGGCACGGGCTCGGGGCCGTCGGTAGTCGTCGGGAGACCGCGCGAACATGGACGTGAAGCTCCAGGAGAAGCTGGACGCCCTTCCCACCGAGCCCGGCGTGTACCTGATGAAGGACCGCCGGGGCACGGTCATCTACGTGGGCAAGGCGGTGAACCTGCGCAACCGCGTGCGCTCGTACTTCACGCGCACCGGGGACACGCGCGTCTTCGTGTCACTGTTGGATCAGCTGCTGGGCGACCTGGAGACGGTGCTCGTCCACAACGAGAAGGAGGCGCTGCTCCTCGAGAACGAGCTGATCAAGAAGCACAAGCCGCGCTTCAACGTGATGCTCAAGGACGACAAGCAGTTCATCTCCTTGAGGCTGGACAGGACGCAGGCGTACCCGCGCCTGGAGGTGGTGCGCAAGTACGAGAAGGACGGCGCGCGCTACTTCGGCCCGTACTCCAGCGCGGGCGCCATCCGCGAGACGCTGCGCATCATCAACCGCTACTTCCGGCTGCGCACCTGCACGGACCACGTGCTGGCCAATCGCAAACGGCCCTGCCTGCTGTATCAGATTGGCCGCTGCCCCGCGCCGTGTGTGCACCCCGTCCCCGAGGAGGACTACCGCCGCAGCGTGGACGAGGTGACGATGTTCCTCGAGGGCAAGGCCAGCGAGCTGGTGGAGGGCCTGCGCCTGCGCATGAAGCGCGCGTCCCAGGAGCTGAAGTTCGAGGAGGCCGCGCGGCTGAGGGATCAGCTGAACGCCATTGAGCGCAGCCTGGAGCGGCAGAAGGTGGCCACCACCGACTTCAAGGACCAGGACGTCTTCGCCCTCCACCGCGAGGGGGACCGCATCCTGTTCTACGTCCTCTGGGTGCGGCAGGGCCGGCTCAACGGCGGGCAGGCCTTCCCCTTCGGCAGCCAGGAGTTCCCCGACGCGGAGCTGCTCTCCTCGTTCGTGAACATGTACTACGACCAGGGCAGCTTCGTGCCGGAGGAGGTGCTGCTGCCGCTGGAGCCCGACGACGGCACCGAAGGCCTGGAGGCCCTGCTCACCGAGCGCAAGGGCGAGCGCGTGCGGCTCGCTGTGCCCAAGCGCGGCGAGAAGCACGACCTGGTGCTGATGGCGGCGAAGAACGCCGAGCAGGCCTTCCTGGAGCGCCGCCGCACCAAGGACGAGACGGACGGCGTGCTCTCCCGCCTCCAGCAGCGGCTGGGCCTGCGCAACTTCCCGCGCCGCATGGAGTGCTTCGACATCTCGCACTTCCAGGGCTCCGCCATCGTCGCGTCGCAGGTGGCGGTGACGGACGGCGAGACGGACAAGTCGCGCTACCGCAAGTACAAGATCAAGACGCTGGAGAAGCAGGACGACTTCGCCAGCATGTACGAGGTGGTGACGCGCCGGCTCAAGCGAGGGCTGGAGGACAACGATTTGCCGGACCTGCTCGTCATCGACGGCGGCAAGGGCCAGCTCGCCAGCGCCCATGCGGCCATGAAGGACCTGGGCGTGGACACGGTGGACGTGGTGGGCCTCGCCAAGAGTCGTGATCTGGAGGTCTTCGACCGGGACGCGGAGAGCGCGAAGAGCCCCGAGCGCGTCTTCACGGTGGGGCGGAAGGACCCCATCGTCCTCCAGCAGAACTCCGCGGAGATGTTCATGCTCACGCGGATGCGGGACGAGGCGCACCGCTTTGCAATCACCTTCCAGAAGCAGGTGCTGCGAAAGAGCCGGGTGCGCTCGGCGCTGGAGGACATTCCCGGGGTGGGGGAGGCGCGGCGGAAGATGTTGCTGCGCCACTTTGGTTCGCTCAAACGGGTGGGTGATGCCACCATCGAGGAGCTGGCGGAGGTGGTGGGGCCCGCCGTGGCCGAGCGCGTCCACGCGGGCCTCCACGGGAATCCGGAGGAGGACGCGGAGGACCCCGTACGTCAGGCGTCCCTGGACGACGCCAGCGAACCGGTGAACGAAAAATCACAAGGAGGGTCGCCACCCGGTGCGGCGTGATTAATTTCCGCTGCAGAACCGAGGGGGAAGCGCGCTGGAACCGCGAAGTTCCCGGGGTTTTTCATTGCGACTGGGCTCGGCGCTGATTTATAGCGGTTCACGATTCCGAGCATGTTTTAGAGAGGGCGAGGGACCGACATGAGGCTGTATCCGAAGGTGATCCCGATCATCTCGCGCGAGGGAATTCAGCAGCTCATGCAGGACGGGGACATCGAGGTGGAGCCGATGCGCGTGGCTGACGCCGAGATGGACCTGTCCGCCATCATGCGCGAGTACCTCGCCAACGAGGAACGTGTGAACCAGGCGACGCGTGAGGCGCTGGAGCGTCGCGGATATGACTACTCGAAGTTCAACCAGGTGAAGCGCGAGATGGCGGACGTCCGCGGCTTCAAGATGGGCGACGAGGGCATCGAGTACGTCATCAACCAGATGATTGAGTTCCTCCTCATCAGCCGGAACGTCGAAGAGGTGTACGCCGCCGACAACGTGCTGCGTCAGAAGATCTTCGCGGTGATGAAGCGGCACCTGGACGTGGACGACGAAATCGACAAGGAGGCCCGCTCCCGGCTGAAGCACCTGCAGGAGGGCACCAGCGCCTTCGACATCGAGTACAACAAGACCGTGGAGCAGATCCGCCGCGCCCGGGGCCTCATCTAGCCTTCAGGAGAGGGGACTGCCGTTCCCCGCTCCGCTGCCTACCTTGTGAGACAAGGAGGCAGCGTCGATGGCGGGACCCTTCACCACGTTTCTTCTGTCCGGTTTCCTGGCTTCCGCGCCAGGCGGGTTCACGTTCGAGGGCCGAGAGGCCAGCGCGAGGACCGAGCGGCCGGACGGCTTCTTCACCCAAGGACCACTGCCCTTCACCGACCTGGCCGAGCGAGGCACGGGTAGCGCCTCCCTGTCCGTGGAGGACAGGGTGTCCCTGCCCGGCGCCACGTACGGCGACCTGGGGCAGCTGTCGGCCACCTTCCGGCTGGGCATCGTGGAGTACCGCGTGGAGCTGACGCGGCCCGGCTTCCCACCGCCGCAGGTGAGGGGACAGGCCGCCTCGGGCCCGCTTCCCCGCCCGCCTCCCCACGCCATTGGCGGCGGGGTGCTGCTGGGCGTGCCGCTCTACGGCGACAGCGGGCTGGGCTGGGCGGCGATGACGCGCACGCATGCGGCGGCGGCCGTGTGGGGCGTGGGCAGCGTGTGGCGCAACGGGCAATTGCTCACCGACGCGGCCCTCGTGCACGCGGCGGCGCTGGACGCGGGCACGTACTCGGACGACGACACGCACCGGCTGCTGCGCCAGGCGCGCTTCGGGGACACGGAGCTCGTGGTGGTGGCGTGGAACCTGCCCACGTCGGTGGAGCCGCGCGGCTTCATCCAGTTCGTGCTCGAGGACGTGGCCATCACCGTGGACGGCACGTCCGTGCCTTCGCAGGCCGTGGTGGAGAACACGGGCAACCCGCCGGCGGACTGGCGCACGCTGACGCCCACGCCGCCCACCACCATCCTCGGGGCGCCGCTCACCGGCTCGCCCGAGCCCGCGCCCGCGACGGGCGTGGGTGGCAGCGGCACCTCTTCGACGGACCTGGCCACCGCTCGCGGCGGCAGCCCGGAGACGACGCCCGGGGCCTCGACGGACGTGGGCGTGGCGGGTGGGGGCCGGGACATCGTCGCCACCGAGGGCGGCGGCATCGTGGCCGTGGGCGGGTCCACCACCGGCACCGGGGGCTCGGGGACGGGGACTGGAGACGGCACCGGGACGCTGGAAGGTGACTCCGTGGGCACGGGGTCGGCCCTGGGGACGAGCGTGGCCGGCGGCGGCTCGACGACGACGGGGGCACCCCTGCCGAACGCGGACACCGGGGTGGTAGGTGGACCGTTGACGTCGACGACGTCGGCGCCCGCGGCGGGCTCCGGGGCGCTGGGCGGGACGGGGCAGCCGTCGGTGGCGGGCGTGGCGGGTGGCGCGCTGGTGACGCCGCCCGGCTCCACGGTGGGGCCGTCGCTGCCGGGCTCCGAAGTCCCGGGGCTTCCGGTGACGCCAGACGTGACGAGCGGCACGTTCCCCGTCACGGGGGCGCCGAATCCGCCGGTGAACATCTCCGGCTCCCTGCCGGGCACGCCCGCGCCGGGCTCGCAGTCGGCCGCCAACGGCGCGGTGGTGCCGGGGACGGCGCCGCCGGGGACGGCGTCGGGCTTCGGGCCGGCGACGAGCGCGTTCACCACCGCCCCGGGCGGCGTGTCCACCCTGGGCACCTTCTCGGTACAGGGGACGACGCCGGGCACCTTCGACGCGTTCCTCGGGACGGCCCAGTCGAGCACGGGCATCCTCGCGACGCCGCCGCCGCTGAACTCGGACACGGCGACGCCTCCGTCCGCGCTCCTGGGCTCGCCCGCGCCGCTCACCGCGGGCCAGGCGCCACCGCTGCTGGGCACGCCCGCGCCGCTCACCGCCGCCCCGGCCACGCCCCTTCCGGCCACGCCTTCGCCGGCCAACGTGACACCCGGGCCGAGCACCACCCCGGCAAGCCCGGCGGCCCCCGCGGCGCCGGCGACCTCGCCCGGCGGGACGGGGGTTCCGCCCAGCATCTGACGAAAAGGGCGCCGCCCTTCGTTCGCGGACGCCCCAAAATGCCACGGCCCCCATCGCCTCGAGGCGATGCGGGGCCGTTGCTTCTCGGGAGGCGCGTCAGGTCGAGCGGGTTGGCTGCGAGCGCGTGTCCGCGGCGGCTTTCAGCGCAGGCGGGTGGGCACGTAGCCCTGGCGCTGCATGGCCGCGGCCTGGGACAGGCGCTTGCGCAGCTGGACGATGACGTGGTGCAGGTGGTCCACCCGCTGGAGGACGCGGAGGTCCTCGCCCGCGTCCAGCAACGTCACCGGGGACAGCTCCTCGGTGCGCAGCGTGTCCAGCAGCTCGTTGAAGTGAGCGCCCACGTCCCCGAGCGCGTCGAGCCCCTCGCGCAGGTCATCCTCCAGCAGGTCCACGAGGACCTTGGCGTCCGTGCGGGCAGGAAGGGAGTGGGCGAGGCGCTCCATGGCCACGCGGACCGGGTCGGCGCGGCGCGGTTGCGCGGAGGCGGCGAGGGCGAGGGCCGGAGGGGGCATGCCCGGGACGCTACAGGCCGGTAGCACCCCGTCAATTTTCCGGCCGCGCGCCCCCCGCGAGTCCTTCAGCCACCGCGCGTCAGCGGCTCACCACTTCATGTCCTCCTCGCCGCCGGCCTCCTGGCGCTTCTCGCCGGGGCGGGAGACGGAGGTGAGGGTGGCGCGCACGGCGCCCAGGTCCAGGGTGCCCACGGCGGCCAGGGGCAGGCGGCGGGCATCGTCGGAAATCCACACGTGGACCTCGCGCTTCTGCGAGGGCCTGTCGAGGCGGATGGCCATGCCCTGCATGTGCCAGGCGTTGAACTGGCCCAGCGGCGTCGTCACCTGCTCGCGCTTCACCACCGCGCCCTGCATGCGCCACAGCCGGCGCACGCCGTACACGTCGAAGCACACCTGGAGGTTCTCCTGCAGCGGCAGCTGGCGCAGCAGGTAGATGGAGCCGGCCACGTCCAGGCCGTCCTTGTCGTAGGTGTAGTTGAACTGGCCCTTGGGGCGCTTGCCCACCTGGTAGTCCACCTTCACGGAGCGGTCCTTCGCGCCGAAGGCCACCTCCACCTTGCGGCGCTGCTCGTTCTCCGTGGTGTCCTCGATGTAGCGCTTGGGGCGCAGCGTGCGCGGGTGCAGGTACGTGGTGGCGCTGCCCTTCACGCGCCGCACCTTGGAGAAGAAGGAGTTCGTCTGCGCCTCCACCTCCACCGGCAGGTGCCCGTCCTTCTGCTTCTGGACGCGCATCGTCATCTTCCCGGCCTGGGCGCCCATGGCGTCCAGGTCGAACTCGAGCACCTCGCCGGGCATGAAGGCCATGGGCGTGCGCAGCGCGGGCAGCGCCTCCGCGCACGGCGCCACGGTGATGGGGACCTTCTTGTCCTTGTCCGCTGCTTCGGCCTTCTCGGCCTCGGGCTTGTCGGCGTCCGCGTCCGGCAGCTGGGCCCAGGCGGTGGCGGTGGACAGCGTCAGCCAGGCCGCGAGGAGGGTGCGCATGGAGCTCATCCTTTTCCTTCCAGAGAGACTACGGGGTGCTGTCGGGCGTTTGACGGCCCGAGCGCTTCGCATATTCGGAACCCGCCCACCGCTTGCGCAGCCGGGCCGTGACTTCCTGACGGACCGCTTCCCATTCTCCCGCATCCCGGGTGATGTCCCAACCCGAGCGGGCCAGCCTCCGCGCGGCCGCCTGGGCGAAGTCACCCTCGCCGAGCGCCGTCAGCAGCCGGAGGTACTCGTAGTCCTCCAGCCCGTCCCGCAGATGCTTGAGGCGCAAACTGACGACGGGCTGGTGGCCCGGCGTGCCGAGGCGGGCCGGCGTGCCCGGGTAGAAGAGGGTGCCGTCGCCGTTGCCGCCGAACTCGAAGACGTCCGTCCACGGGTCCTTCTTCGTGTTGTAGGCGAAGACGGTGTCGAAATAGAGCTCGCCGTCCACCCCGGAGGACCAGGCGAGCACGCCCATGGCCCGGTTGAGCGGGGCCGGGTGGTCCACCATGTAGGAGGCCCAGCCGCTGTAGGCAGCATCCACAGCCTTGTCCTCGGGCGGGCCGCCGTTGCAGCCGTGCGAGTTGCAGCTCTGGTACCACCACACCTTCGCGCCCTTCGGCAGGCGGCCGCGCAGCGTGCGGGACGCCACCACGTTGCGGCACGTCTGCGGCCCGGGGCGCGGATAGAAGCAGTTGAGGGTGGGCGTGAGGATGTCCGTCGCGCCGCGCAGCGCGTCATCCAGCGGGCTGGTGACGAGCACGGGGATGCCCCCGGCGGCGCGCACGCGCTTCGCCTGGGCGTGCACCAGCGGCACGTCCTCCGGCTTCGGCTCGTCCTTGGCGTAGAAGAAGAGCTGCGCCGGCCAGCCCTTCTGCCGGAAGTGCTCGACGAAGGTGCGGTAGTACGCCGCCTTCTCCGCGTCGGTGCTGGCCTGCTTGTTGTCGCGCACCTCGGCGGTGGTGAAGCGCGCCCCCGAGGGCAGCAGGCTGCCGTCGAGGAAGGGCCCCATCTCCGCGTCGTACGCGCGCCAGTCCACCACCGGCTTGCCACCTTCGAAGCGCACCGGCGGCGGCGACATGCTCATGCCATGCGCGCTCACCCGGTGCTCCAGCAGGGCGCGGCCGTACGCGCGCAGCAATTCCTTCGCCTCGGGGGACTCCGGCGACACGCCGTGCCCGCGGGCGATGCTGTACAGCGACACGCCGAAGCTGGTGGGCAGTGACGACGTGGCCGGCAGCGCGAAGGGCTGCACCTCCACGGTGAAGGGCACCGGCGCGGGAGCCGCGCCCTCCGTCTTCACGCGCAGCTCGCCCTTGTACGTGCCCGGCGCCTGCTTCTCCGGCGCGCACACCTCCACGTAGAGGACGGTGGGCAGCTTCGCGTCGGCTGACTGGAGCGGCGCTTCCACGGGCACCAGCGCGTCCGGCCAGGGACCGGGCTTGCCCTCTCCGTTGGACGGCGTCTTCACGTCCACGAAGACCTGGCGCCATACGGCGGCCTTCAGCGCGGCGCCGGGCCCCGACAGCGACAGCGCCTCCACCTTCGGGCGCGCCGCGTGCGCGGGCAGCACCACCTGCGTGGCCTCGCACTCGCCGCGGGCCACGCTGAGCCGGGCGTCGCGGCGACCCTGCACCGCTTCACCCGGACGAACCTTCACCAGGGGCGACACCACCTGCGCCCCCGGCGTCGCGGCCACCGCCGCCATCACCGCCCACGTCCATGCCCCGCCCATCCGCCCCCTTCGCCGCTGGTCGTCGGGTGCTACCCGTCGTTCCCGGCCCGGGCCAGCTCCATGTTGCGGCCCGGCTTGTAGTCGGTGATTTCAGCCACCATCGTCCCCAGCGCGAACTCCGCCTCCACGCGCACCGGCACGTGGTTGGGGTCGGTGGTGAGGTACACGAACATGTCCCGCTTCGACGTCAGGCTGCCGCCGAACTCCGCCTGCACGCGCAGCTTGAAGACCTCCCTGGGTCCCAGCTCCGTGTTCATCATCTCTCGCGCTTCCACCTTCGCGCGCATGGTGAAGGTCTTGCTGCCCGTGAAGACGGGGTAGGCGTACTCCCTGCCCACCTCCAGCTCGCGGTTGCGCAGCGCGAAGGTGGCACCCGTGACGTCCAGCGTGCCCTGCTCCAGCTCCCGCGTGGACTCGCGCGGCTGCTCGCCCTCCTTCTGCTTCACGACGAGGGCGCCCTTGCCGTCCGCATGCATCTTGATGCGCATGCGGCGGCGCTTGCCGTTCTCGTCCGCGTGCAGGTCACTGCCCAGCACGCGCTGCCCGCCGGCCTGCCAGTACGAGACGAACTTGTCCTTGATGGGCCACACGCCGATGACGTCCTGCGAGCGCGCCAGGGCGATGATGGGCCACACCTCTTCGCCGAACTGCTTCATGGGCGCGCCCACCGTCACCTGCGCGGTGCCGGCCGTCACGCCGAGGTACTTCACCCGATACTGGGACTGCTCACCGGGGCCGAAGGCCGGGTTGGCGGAAGTGTCCTGGGCCGTGGCCGTCGCCGACCACACCAGTCCCGCCAGCACCGCCGCGAATCCCCATCTGGACTGCGCACGCATCGAGTGAGCTCCCTCGCTTGGAAGTTAAGTAGCCTGGACCCTATCCGCCAGACCCGCCCCCAACCGTCCCCGCCGTGCCGCATTTCCACTGACGTGCCTGGAGGCCAGGCATTCAACGGGTGCTCGCTCGCTCCACAGGGGGCCTGCGGAAACCTCACGGGGGGCACACTCTCTCATGCCCGGCCCACGGGGCGCCTCTTCCGCCCTTGAGCCCGGTCGCCCTCCATGCGGCTTGCGGTGTCCACCCGCCGACACCGCTCTGGTAGCCTTCGCCCAGGGCGGCGCCCGCGGCGCCAGGAGGCACCATGGCCAGCAACTACGACTTCGACGATGACGACAAGGACCTGAAGGCGTCCGCCGGCGGCAAGTTCAAGGAGTTCGACTGTCCGGACTGCAACGCCAACAACCCCGTGCATGACACGTTCGGCGATCAGGACGAGGTGCGCTGCAACTACTGCGGCACCGAGTTCCGCGTCACCGTCAGCGGCGAGGGCCGGGTGAAGTTCAAGGAGCTGTGAGGCCGGCGCCCCGCCGGCGTCACGCCCGCTCGCCGAAGATGGCGGTGCCCACGCGGACCACGCTGGCCCCCTCCTGGATGGCCAGCTCGAAGTCGTGCGTGGTGCCCATGGACAGGCCCGGCAGGCCGTGCGTCCGCGCCAGCTCGCGCAGCGCCTGGAAGTAGCCGCGCGCTTGCGCCTCGTCGTCCGTGGGGGGTGGCAGCGACATCAGCCCCACCAGCTGGAGCCCGGGCAGGGCGCGCGCTTCCGCGAGGAACGTCCCCAGCGCCGCGGGCTCGAGCCCGCTCTTGGTGGCCTCGCCGCCCACGTTGACCTCCACGTAGCAGGGCAGGGCAGGCGCGCCCTCGCGGCGCTTGGACAGCTCGCGCGCCACCTCCAGCCTGTCCAGCGCGTGGAAGGCGCCGGCCACGCGCGCCACGTACTTCACCTTGTTCGTCTGCAGCGCGCCAATGGCGTGCCACCGCAGGCCCTCCAGGTCCGCCAGCTCCGCGGCCTTGTCCCGCAGCTCCTGCGCGTAGTTCTCCCCGAAGTCGCGCTGGCCCGCGGCCCAGGCCTCGCGGATGAGCGCCGCCGGCTTCAGCTTGGACACCGCCACCAGCGTCACCGACTCCACCGGCCTCCCGGCGCGCGCGCACGCCGCCGCCACCCGCTCGCGCACCGCCGCCAGCCGCTGCGCCACGCTGTCGCTCACGGCGCGGCCCTCCACGGCAGCGGCACCCCGGCGCGCTCCAGCAGCGCCAACGTCTCGCCCAGCGGCAGGCCGATGACGTTGGTGGGGCTGCCGTCCACCGCCGCCACGAGGAAGCCTCCCTTGCCCTGGACGGCGTAGGCGCCCGCCTTGTCCAGCGGCTCGCCGGTGCCCGCGTACCAGGCAATCTCCCCCGGGGTGAGGGCCCGGAAGGTGACGCGGGTGCGCACGACGAGTGCTTCCGCGTGCCGGCCGGCCAGCGCCACGCCGGTGTGCACCTCGTGGGTGCGGCCGGAGAGGCGGCCGAGCATGGCCTTCGCCTCCTCGGCGTCCCGGGGCTTGCCCAACAGCTCCGGGCCCAGCACCACGGTGGTGTCCGCGGCCAGCACCCAGGCCCCGGGGTGCCGGGTGGCCACCGCCCCGGCCTTCTCCCGGGCCAGACGCAGCACGTAGGCCTCGGGGGGCTCGCCCGGGCGGGGTGTTTCGTCGATATCCGCCGCCGACACGGTGAAGCTGAGTCCCAGTTGTGACAGCAGCTCCCTGCGCCGGGGCGAGGCAGAGGCCAGGATTAGCAACGTTTGCTCCGCGTTCGAGTGCATGTTACGGCTCGGGTCGGCCTTACCAGACTTGCGCCTCGGAGTGGACTCTACGGATGAAGCCCGCAGACCTCCTGTCGGCCATGAAGCGGACGGTGGAGCAACTGGCCGCCTTCAACGAGATGGCCAAGGCGTTGACCTCCACGCTGGAGCTGCGCGAGGTGCTCGCGCTCGTCATGCAGAAGGTCAGCAGCCTGCTGCTGCCCCGCAACTGGTCTCTCATCCTTCAAGACGAACGCACCGGGAAGCTCTACTTCGAAATCGCGGTGGGTGACGGCGCCGAGGTCCTCAAGGGCCTCCAGCTCAACCCCGGCGAGGGCATCGCCGGCGCCGTCTTCAGCTCCGGCGTCGCCCGGCTCGTCCACGACGTGGGGGGAGACCCCAGCTTCTCCCCCCGCTTCGACGAGGCCTCCGCCTTCCACACCCGCTCCATCCTCGCGGTGCCGCTGCTCGCCCGCGGCCGGGTGCTGGGCATCATCGAGCTCGTCAACGGCCCCACGGACCCGCCCTTTACCAACGAGGACCTCACCACCCTCACCGCCATCGCGGACTACGCGGCGATTGCCATCGAGAACGCGCGCAACTTCCGCCGGGTGCAGGAGCTCACGATTACCGACGAGCACACCGGCTGCTACAACGCCCGGCACCTGCGCGCGCTGCTGGACCACGAGGTGAAGCGCGCCGCGCGCTTCCGCCATCCGCTGTCGCTCGTCTTCCTGGACCTGGACCACTTCAAGAGCATCAACGACAGCCACGGCCACCTGATGGGCAGCGCCGCCCTCAAGGAGGTGGGCGACATGCTCATCGCCCTGGGCCGGCAGAACGTGGACTCCGTCTTCCGCTACGGCGGCGACGAGTTCGCCATGCTGCTGGTGGAGACCGACCTGGACGGGGCCACCCACATCGGCCAGCGCATCTGCGAGGCCTTCCGCGGCCGCCCCTTCCTCCAGGAGCACGGCCTGGACGCGCGCCTCACCGCCAGCGTCGGCGTGGCCACCTTCCCGGACCACGCCATGTCCGCGCTGGACCTCATCCGCGCCGCGGACTTCGCCATGTACGCGGCCAAGGCCCGCGGCCGCGACGGCGTCTGCATCGCCGTGCCCACCACGCCGGACACCGGCTCCTCGGACTTCCCCGCGCGCTGAAAAAGCCAGAGGGCCGGGGAGGGAAGCTCCCTCCAGCCGGCCCTCGTGGGGACTTCCAGGTGAAGGCGACGGGCGGCTAGCCCGCGCCCACCACCGAGTCGATGGCCTCGGTGTTCGTCACCACCGTGCCCGTCTTCTTCAGGGACTTGAGGAAGGACTCGGTCAGCTCGATCTGCTTGGCCTGCTGGGCCTGGGCGCGCAGCTCGTCCTTGCGCTTCTCGAAGCCGGCGGTGTCCGGCTTCTGGCGCTCCACCACCTGCGTCACCACGAAGCCCTCGCCCACCGGGAAGACCCGGTCCAGCGGCTGCGGGGCGCTGGCCGCGAACACGGCCTTCACCAGCTCGGGCGCGGGGCCCAGGTGCGGCACGGCCTCACCCTCGGCCGTGAAGCTGTCCGTCTCCACCGCCTCCGGACGCGTCTCCGTCTCGAAGCGCAGCAGCGCCGGCTGCTCCTTCTCCGCGGGGAAGAGCTCCTTGAGCGTCTTGCCGCCCTTGACGGAGGCCAGCGCCTTCTCGGCCTCGGCGCGGGCCTGCTCCTTGGCGCGGTCCTGCTTGTAGAGCGTGGTGGCAATCTCGTCCTGGACGTCCTCGAGCTTCTTGTCCTGGGCCGCCTGCTTCTCCTCCACCTTCACCAGGTGCACGCCGAACTTCGTCTCCACCGGCTGCGTCACCTCGCCCGCCTTCAGCGCGAAGGCCGCGTCCGCCAGCGACGGCTCCCAGCTGCCGCGCTCCACCCAGCCGAGGTCTCCCCCGCGCGCCTTGCTGCCCGGGTCCTCGCTGCTCTCCTTCGCCACGGCGGCGAAGTCCTTGCCGCCCTCAATCTCCTTGCGCAGCGCCTCGGCCTTCGCCTTCGCCTGGGCCTTCTGCTCGGCGGTGGCGTCCGGGGCCAGCTTCACCAGGACCTGGCGGGCGTGGATGCGCTCGGGCTGCTGGTACACGAAGCGGTTGGCCTCGAAGTAGTCCTTGATCTCCTTCTCGTGCGCCTTCTTCCACTCCGCCAGCTGGGCGGCCGTGGGGGCGGGCACCTTCTCCGCGTACATGGTGGGCAGGAAGCGCGCGAAGACGACCTTCGCCTGGTTGCCCTGCTTCTCGAAGCGGGCGCGGACCTCGTCGTCCGACACCACCGCATTGGCGCGCACCACGTCCACCATCTTCTGCGCGGCCATCTGGCGGCGCAGCTCACCCTCGAAGTCCGGCGCCGTCTTCCGGTAGAAGTCGCGCAGCACCTGCTTGTAGCGCTCCATGTCGAACACGCCGTCCTTCTGGAAGTCCGGGTTCTGATGGATGAGCTTGCGCAGCTCGTCGTCGGAGGCGGTGATGCCGTGGCGCTCGGCCGCCTGGGCGAGCAGCTCGGTGTTCACCAGGCGGTCGAGCACCTGGTTGTGCATGCCGAACTGGCGGGCGACGGATTCCGGGATGGGGCTGCCCTGCGAGCGCAGGAAGTTCATCTGCCGGGCCCACGCGGTGGCGAAGTCGCGCATGGGGATTTCCTTGCCGTTCACCGTGGCCACCGAGCCGGGGGCCGTCGTCGCCGCGCCGGTGCCGCCGAAGCCGCTGCTGCCCGGCCCGAACGACAGCGTGAACACCACCGCGATGCCGATGATGAACACCAGGGAGAAGACCTTCCGGGGATTCAGACCGTCCATTGTCGTCACTTCAGGGGCAAACGCGCCGAGAAAAGCCGTGCGGAAGGACTCGCGACGCGGTGTTGTTGGTAGCCCGGCCGGTGGGTGGTGGAGCTTCAATCACCCCCGACGCAAGGCCTTGACTGCCTAGGACAACGCACCGGAAAATGCAAGCGATTTAGAGAGTTTAGCCCACCCCCGACCCCACCAGCCCCACCCTCCCACCCAGGGATTACTGCCCCTTGCTGTCGCTCCTCAAGCGGTACCGCCGCCCCCTCATCGTGGGCGTCCTGCTGCTCTACCCGCTCCTCGCCTTCCTGCTGAGCGGGCGGAAGGGCAGGGACCCCAATCCCATCGACCGGGCCGTCATCGCCCTGTCGTCACCCGTGCAGCAGGTGCTCACCACCTCCATCGAGGGCTCGGTGGCGGCGGTGCGCGGGTACCTCGACTTGCGCGGGGTGCGGCAGGAGAATGACGCGCTGCGGTTGGAGAACCTCCAGTTGCGGGCGGCGGTGCAGTCGTTGGGCGAGTCGCGCGCGGAGAACGAGCGGCTGCGCAAGCTGCTCGGCTACGCGGAGGCGGAGTCCGGGCCGGAGATTCCGGCGCGGGTGGTGGGAGTCAATCCGGTGGCGAAGCTCCTGTCGGTGCGTATCAGCAGCGGTGAGAAGGACGGCGTGTTCCGCGGCATGTCCGTGGTGACGCCGGACGGAATCGTGGGGCAGGTCATCCGCGCCACGGGCGGCTACGCGGACGTGGCGCTGGTGACGGACCCGCAGAGCCGGGTGGCGGTGCGGGTGCAGCGCTCGCGGGCGCGGGGCACGGCGTCGGGCACGGGCGCGGGTCCGCTCAAGCTGGAGAACATGCTGCGCACCGAGGACGTCGAGGACGGTGACCTCATCATCACCGCGGGCACGGATGGCATCTATCCTCCGGGCGTGGTGGTGGGCAAGGTGACGAACCTGGAGAAGAAGGAGCACGGCATGTTCCAGGGCGCGGACATCGTCCCGGCGGTGGATACGAGCAAGCTGGAAGAGGTGTTGGTGGTGGGCAGTCCCTACAGCGCCATGGCGCCGGGCAGCACCGCGGAGGGCGCGTCGAAATGAAGTTCCTGGTGACGGTGGGCCTCGCGCTGGCGTTGCTCACGTTGGAGTCGGTGGTGGTGAAGCAGGCGGGCCTGGTGCTCGGCCGCATTGACGTCACCGTGGTGCTGGTGGCGTTCCTGGCCCTGCGCGCCACGCTGCTGGAGGGGGCCTTCTCCGCGTTCGCGGTGGGCTACCTGCTGGACCTCATGAGCGGCCAGCCCACGGGCCTCTTCACGTTCCTCGCCGTGTTCACCTTCCTGGTGGGCCGGCTGGTCTCCACCTTCGTGGACGTGCGCGGCGCCCTGTCCTTCGCCCTGTTCGCCATGGGCGCGGACGTGGGGCACTCGCTGCTGTCCACCTTCTTCACGTGGCTGACGGTGAAGGACGGCAGCACGGGCTCGCTCTTGTCGGGCCTGCCGCTCCAGGTGGTGCTGACGGGGGCCGCGGCGCTGGCGCTCTTCCCCCTGCTGCGTCGCTTCGAGGCGAGCCAGGACCGTCAGATGGGGTTGCTGCGGTGACGCCTCCCACGCTGGGCAATACGACGCCGGGCCGCGAGCTGAAGCGGCGCTTCCTGTGGCTGGGCCTCGCCATGTCCGCGGGCCTGGTCCTGCTGTCCATCCAGCTCTACCGGCTGCAGATCACCCGGGGCGAGGAGTACTCCGCCAAGAGCGTGGCCAACTTCGTGAAGGAGGTGCGGCTGCGCGCCGACCGCGGCGTCATCAAGGACGCGCGCGGCACCATCCTCGTGGACAGCCGTCCGTCCTTCGACGCCTTCGTCACGCCGGCCTTCTGCACGGACTGCTTCGAGCAGGTGATTCCGCGCCTCGCGGAGTTGCTCCAGTGGGACGCCGACCAGCGCAAGAAGGTGGAGGACATGGTGCGCATGGGGCGGCGCAACGCGCCCTTCCAGCCGGTGCCGGTGCGCGTGGACCTCACGCGTGACGAGTACGACCGGCTCGCCGCCCGCCGGGACATCCTCGACGGCGTCGAGGTGGCGCCCGTCCCGCACCGCTTCTACCGGACCAACACGGTGCTGTCGCACGTGCTGGGCTACATGAACGAAATCACCCAGGAGGAGCTGGAGCGGCTGGGCGCCGACGGCGTGAAGTACGCCCTGGGGGACTACATCGGCCGGCGCGGCCTGGAGCGCTACTTCGAGAAGCGGCTGCGCGGCACGGACGGCGTGCGCAAGGAAGTGGTGAACGCGCGCGGCCAGACGATTGAAGAGCTCAACATCAAGCTCGGCGACAACGCCGTGGTGCAGCCCCGCGCGGGCAGCAACCTGGTGCTCTCCATCGACATGCGCCTCCAGGAGGAGGCGGAGCGGGCCTTCCCGGGCGTGACGGGCGCGGTGGTGGCCATCGACGTCAACACCGGCTTCATCAAGGCGCTGGTGTCCCGCCCGGGCTTCGACCCCAACCTGCTCACCGGCCGCGTGACGCCGGCGCAGATGGCCCTGCTGTCCAGGGACCCGCTGGAGCCGATGATCAACCGCGTGGCGGCCGAGCACTACAGCCCGGGCTCCACCTTCAAGGTCGTCACCCAGCTGGCCGCCTACAAGTCGGGCGCGTTCCGCCCGGAGACGTCCGTGTCCTGCCCCGGCGGCTACCGGCTGGGCGCGCGCGTGTGGCGCTGCCACAAGGACAGCGGCCACGGGCACATGGACGGCTACAACGCGATGAAGACGTCCTGCGACACCTGGTTCTACAAGGTGGCGGACACCATCGGCCTGGACCCCATCGGAGAGATGGGCAAGGCGCTGGGCCTGGGCGCGCCCACGGGCATCGACGTGGTGGCCGAGGTGCCGGGCATCATGCCGACCAGCGCGTACCACGACAAGGCGTCGCCCGGCGGCTACACCAAGGGCATGGCGCTCAACAGCGCCATCGGCCAGGGCGACGACAACGTCACGCCGCTGCAGCTGGCGCTCGTGTACGCGGCCATCGCCAACGGCGGCACGCTGTTCAAGCCGCAGATGGTGCAGCGGCTGGAGAACCTGGACGGTGAAGTCGTCGAGGAGTTCAAGCCCGAGGTGGTGCGCCGGGTGGACATCCCGGCCGCGCACCGCAAGGCCGTGATTGAGGGCCTGGTGAAGGTGGCCCAGGAGCCGGGCGGCACCGCGTACCGCGCGCGCATGGCGGGCATCCAGGACAAGGACATGCAGGTGGCGGCCAAGACGGGCACCGCGCAGGTGGCCCGGCTGGGGACGGTGCGCCTGAAGACGCATCAGATGAGCTTCTTCGAGCGCGACCACGCCTGGTTCGCGGGCTTCGCTCCGGCGGACAAGCCCGAGCTGGCGATTGTCGTCCTCAACGAGCACGGCGGCCACGGCGGCGCGGACGCGGCGCCCACGGCCATGGCCGTCATCCAGAAGTACTTCGAGTTGAAGAAGCAGGACGCGACGGCGCCGCCGCCGCGTCCCAACCAGCCCTACACCCCGTCCCTGTCGCGCGCGCCGAGTCCTGACGAAGCGGCGCTGACGCGGGGCGTGCGACCGCCGGCCGACCTGCCGGGTGACGACGAGGACGAGACACGTGCAACTGCGGATTGAGCGGCGGATGGTGCCCCACATCCCCTGGGGCCTCATCATCTGCGTGCTGGGGGTGTGCCTGCTGGGCATCTGGAACCTGGCCTCGGCCTCGCGCCCGCCGCACGCGCCCGTCTGGTCCGCCCAGACGCTGTTCCTGGGCCTGGGCATGGTGGCGGTGCTGGTGGTGTGCCTGGTGGACTACCGCTGGATTCAGCGCATGGCGCTGCCCATCTACGTCGCCAACATCGTGGCGCTGCTCGCCCTGCGCGTCATCGGCCACACCGCCAAGGGCGCCGAGAGCTGGTTCGCCATTGGCTCGTTGCGCATCCAGCCCGCGGAGTTCATGAAGATTGGCGTGGTGCTGATGCTGGCCAAGGTCTACCACGACGACTTCCGGCCCAACGAGCCGTCCTATGGACTGGTGCGGCTGTGGAAGCCGCTGCTCGTCGTCGCCGTGCCCTTCGTGCTGGTGCTGGTGCAGCCGGACCTGGGCACCGCGCTGATGATTGGCCTGTCCTCGCTCACCGTCATCCTGTTCGGGAAGGTGCGCTGGTACCTCGTGGCCACGCTGGTGGCGGGCATCCTCGCGGGCGCCATCGTCATCTGGAACGACTACATCCGCGAGGTGCCGGAGCCGCGGCCCACCATCGTCCGGCACTACCTGAAGAAGCACCAGAGCCAGCGCATCTCCGGGTGGTTGGACCCGGAGGCGGACCTGCGCGGCAGCGGCTACCACGCGGCGCAGTCGAAAATCGCGGTGGGCTCCGGCGGCGTCTCCGGCAAGGGCTGGCGCGAGGGCACCCAGACGGGCCTGCGCTTCCTGCCCGAGCAGCACACGGACTTCATCTTCTCCGTGTGGGCGGAGGAGCACGGCTTCGTGATGTGCGTGTTGCTCCTGCTGCTCTATGGCGCCATCTTCATCTTCGGCCTGGGCGTGGGGTTCAGCGCCCGCGACAGGTTCGGAGCCTTCGTGGCGGTGGGCGTGGTGGCCATGCTGTTCTGGCAGGTCTTCGAGAACATCGGCATGGTGATTGGCCTGTTGCCGGTGACGGGAATCACCCTCCCGCTGATGAGCTACGGCGGCTCCTCCATGATGTCCGTGATGCTCAGCATCGGCCTGCTGGTGAACATCAGCATGCGCCGACACATGTTCTGAGCCGTGCGGCCGCGGCTTGCCGCGGCCGGTGCATGGCCCGCCTGAAATTCAACTTCCCGGCGGGATGGGGGTAGCGTTCCGGGGCAGGTGGAGGTCGTGCATGCAGCGGAAAGCCGCCCAGAAGAGCAGTGTGACGGTTCGCGCGCCGGTGGCCGAGGCGCCGGAAGTGGCGAAGGCGGGGCGCCCCGTGGCGGGCGCCCCGGACGCGCGCGGCTCGGCCGCGCCCCTCATTGAAATGAACCAGGGGGAGGCCGAGCACCGGCAGTTCCCCCGCGCCCAGTTGGCCACGCGCTTCGAGGTCTGGGTGGACGGGGAGGGCGGGCGGCGCTTCGCCGCGAGCTTCACGTCCATCAACGTGAGCGTCAGCGGGGCCTTCCTGGAGAGCACCTTCTACCTGCCGCTGGGCACGGTGCTGGGGGTGCGCTTCTCACTGGAGCCGGGCGCCCCGCCGGTGCTGGCGCGGGCGGAAATCGTCCGCGAGGAGCGCGACGACGGGCCGGACGGCCGCACCGGCTTCGGCATCCGCTTCATGGACTTCAGCGGGCAGACGGAGGTGGCGCTGGCCCGCCTCTTCGTGGGCATGCGGCTGCGCGCCTTCGCCGAGGAATATCTGAAGTCTCAGCGGGCTCGCTCACTTCCCAATGAATTGGAACGCGTGGTGGATGTGCTCGCCGCCTGGGAATTGCTCAAGGCCACCACTTCCGCCGTGGACCCCTGGCAGGGCGGGTAGCGCCGAGCGCATCACTCCGGTGAGCGTGGAAACGGACAGTGATACAGGTATTGGCGTCTGTGATTCCCTGGCGCACACAAGGGGTGTGGGGAGCGCCGGGGGCGTGACACATGCGGCTCGCCCAGGGCCGTGGGCGTGAACCGCTCGCGTCATGAATCAGGCCGACTTGCCACCCGACAGCTGCTTGCGACGCTCCGCCTGGTAGTGCGCCGAGCACAGCCCCTTCGAGCGCTGCTCCCGCGTGCAACCATCCACGGTGCAGCGGCGGTCCGCCGGAACCATGTTTCCGCCCGCCAGCACCTTGGGCGGACGGCCGCGACGGCGGCTTGCCGTCATCGTGTTGTGGCTTGCGCCATTGCCACCCAGTGACGGCATGCCGGTGTTCAGCGCGCGCAGCATGCCCCGGCCGATGGCGTCTCCCAGCGCCTCCGCCCAGTTCACCATGGCTGGCGTCAGCGGGACGTTGGACAATTCTTTGCGTGGACGTGCCATGAATACTCCAAGTGAAAACAGTTGGTGAAGACAAACACTGCTATGTGCCTATTTGGCGGTTGAGGTCATCGCTGTCAATACAACCTTGGAGGGGTCTGTCGTGACTCGTAAACGTTTTCAAAAAATTGATGACAAGACTGAACACGGATACGTATTTCCCGTAAGTCCGCCGGGCACGTTGTCACTGAGCGCGGTGGATTTGGGCGTCTCGGTGGAGGACGACGAGTCCTACGAGAAGGAGCTGGCGGTGCTCCAGCAGCGCGCCTTCCAGCTGCAGATCCAGACGTACCTGGCGAAGCGGCGGGCGGTGCTCGTCTTCGAGGGCTGGGACGCCTCGGGCAAGGGGGGCGCCATCCGCCGGCTGACGTCGCTGATGGACCCGCGCGGCTACAAGGTGTGGCCCATCGGTGCGCCGTCGGAAGAGGAGAAGCGGCACCACTACCTCTGGCGCTTCTGGGCGAAGACGCCGGGGGCGGGCGAGGTCTGCGTGTTCGACCGGAGCTGGTACGGCCGGGTGCTGGTGGAGCGGGTGGAGGGCTTCGCCCGGCCGGCCGAGTGGCGGCGCGCCTACGCGGAAATCAATGCCTTCGAGCGGATGCTCACCGACGACGGCGTGCGCATGGCGAAGTTCTTCATCCACATCGACAAGCAGACGCAGCTCAAGCGCTTTCGCGCTCGGGAGAAGGACCCCACGCGGCGCTACAAGCTGGGCCCGGACGACTGGCGCAACCGCTCGAGGTGGGGGAAGTACCAGGGCGCCATCCAGGACATGCTGGACCACACCCACCGGCCGGACGCGCCGTGGCACGTGGTGCCCGGCAACGACAAGCGCTTCGCGCGGCTGGAGGTGCTGCGCCGCTGCGTGGAGTTGCTGGAGGAGTAGGGGCGGCGCGCGGGCGGGCAGGGGCCCTCCCGCGCGCACGTTCCCGGGCGCCGACTACAGCGCCTTCTGGAGGGCCGCCTCGATGCGGGCCTTGGGCACCGCGCCGACAATCTGGTCCACCACCTTGCCGCCCTTGAAGATGAGCAGGGTGGGGATGGAGCGGACGCCGTACTGCTGCGGGGTGTCCTGGTTGTCGTCGATGTTGAGCTTGGTGAACTTCACCTGCCCCTGGAACTGGGTGGCCAGGGCGTCGATGGCCGGGGCAATGGCCCGGCACGGCGCGCACCAGGTGGCCCAGAAGTCCACCAGCACGGGCTGCTGGGATTCCAGCACCTGCTTCGTGAAGTCACCGTCCCCGACGTTCGTCACATTGTCGCCTGCCATGATGTCTCCTCCGGGCCCACTTCCGGCCATTCGGCGCGTCGTCTAGTACGCGCCCGTTGGCCCTGCAAGAACGGGCCGGGCATCAGCCCATCTGGCCGGACAGATGCGGATGGAACAGGGGCGTTTCAACCCAATTCCCCGAACGGCCCCCCGCGACAGGGGAGGTGGTGTAAGATGGCGGGCGTGACGAAGCTCTTCCTGCCCCAGACCCAGCTCGAGGAGTGGGCACTGGCGGACAAAGCAGACCTGCGCGAGGGCAAGCTGGTGGTGATGGCGGAGGGAGGTGTGACCTTCCCCGTCACCCCCGCGGTGCACTTCGTCCAGCTCGTGTCGGGTGAGGACAGCCAGGGGCTGGTGGCCCGGGTGAAGACCGAGGAGCAGCTCGCCCGCCTGGGGGCCGAGCAGATGGCCGACTCGGTGCTGGTGGGGGACAACGCCTACGAGGTCGTCCCGGGGTATGTCACGGAGGTCGCCTCGGCGCCCCGTCCGGAAGGAGGAGCGAAGAAGCCCGACTCCGAGGCGGATCTGCTCGCCGCCTTCATCCTCAACAAGATGGGCTGATACCGCCCGTCTCCAGACACGAGAAGCCGGGCTGAATTCCCCGGCTCCGGTGGTTAAGAGCCTGTGCCCATGAGCCATACGCTCGTCTCGCTCGCCTGCCACGCCTATGGCATCGCCGCCGTGGTCTACCTCGCCTATCTGGTCCGCCAGAAGGAGGTGCTGGCCACCGTCGGCCGCGTGCTGGTGGGCGGCGGGCTGGCGCTGCACGGCGTGGCCCTCTTCGAGCTGCTCGGCGTCCAGGAGGGCCGGCCGGTGGGACTGGCCCAGGGCTTCTCCGCGCTCGCCTTCCTGCTGCTCGCCATCTTCCTGGCGCTGGACGTGCGCTACAAGCGGCCCGTCATCGGCGCGTTCCTCACGCCGCTCGCGGTGACGGTGTTGATACCGGGCCTGTTGCTCCAGGGCGGCCAGTCACCGCTGCCGCCGGGCGTCCGCCAGCCGCTGCTGCCGCTGCACATCACCCTGGCGCTGCTGGGGCTGGCGGCGTTCGCCGTGGCCGCGGGCGTGGGCGTCATGTACATCCTCATGGAGCGGCAGGTGAAGGCCAAGCGCTTCGGGCTGCTCTTCTCGCGCCTGCCCTCGCTGGAGTTCCTGGACACGCTCAACCGGCGCCTCGTCGTCTGGGGCTTCATCGCGCTGTCGGTGACGCTGGCCACGGGGGCCTTCTTCGTCACCACCACGGACCTGGGCTGGCACTGGGACGGCAAGTCGATTGCGACGGTGGTGGCGTGGGGCGTGTTCGCCGCGCTGGTGAATGCGCGCATCTTCGCGGGGTGGCGCGGGCGCCGCGTGGCGCTGCTCACCATGGCGGGCTTCTGCCTGGTGCTGGTGTCCTTCCTGTCCTCCTATGACCTGGCGGCGCCGACGGCCGCGGCCATGAGGTTGCCCTGAGTATGGAGCTCATCTGCATCGGCCTGTCCCACCGCACGGCGCCCCTGGCGGTCCGTGAGCGGCTGGCCCTGTCCGAGTCCCGGCAGGTGGAGGTCGTCCAACGGCTGGCCCAGGCGCCCGTGGAGGCGCTCTGGGTGTCCACCTGCAACCGCGTGGAGGTGTACCTCTCCGCGCCGGACGTCGCGCTCGCGCACCAGCGCGTGGTGGCGGAGCTGCAGGCGCTGGGCGGCCCGGAGGCGCTGGAGCACCTGTACGAGCACCGCGGGGAGAACGCGCTGGTGCACCTGTTCCGCGTCGCCGGCAGCCTGGACTCCATGGTGCTGGGCGAGGCGCAGATCCTCGGCCAGGTGAAGGATGCCTTCGAGCGCGGCCAGGGCGCGGGCGCGGTGCGCGGCGAGCTGACGCGCGCGTGCGCGGCGGCCTTCAGCTGCGCCAAGCGCGTGCGCACGGAGACGGCCATTGGCCGCGCGTCCACGTCCATGGCGGCCGCGGCGGTGCAGCTGGCGAGCAAGGTGTTCGACGGCCTGGCCGGCAAGACGGTGCTGGTGGTGGGGGCGGGGGAGATGGGCGAGCTGGCCGCGCGCCACCTGAAGGGCGCGGGCGCCACGAAGCTGTTCATCACCAACCGCACCCTGGCCCGCGCGGAGGCGCTGGCTTTGGAGGTGGGCGGCACGGCGCGGCCCTTCGAGGAGCTGTTCGCCCTGCTCGCCGCGGCGGACGTGGTGGTGTGCAGCACGGCGTCGCCGGTGCCCCTCTTCACGAAGGAGAACGTCGGAGCGGTGGGCAAGGCGCGCAAGCACCGGCCGCTGTTCATGGTGGACCTGGCGGTGCCTCGCGACATCGACCCGGCCGTGGGCCAGCTGGACTTCGTGCACGCGTACGACGTGGACGACATCCAGAAGTTCGTCGCGGACAACGCCGCGGCGCGCGCCGAGGAGGCGCAGAAGGCGGGCGTGCTGGTGGCGCAGGAGGTGGCCCGCTTCGTCAAGGAGCGCGCCCTGCGCGAGGGCACGCCGGTACTGGCCCGCCTGCGCCAGCGCGCGGAGGCCATTGCCCGCGCCGAGGTGGAGCGCACGCTGGGCGCGTTGGGCGACGGCCTCAACGACAAGCAACGCAAGAGCATCGAGGCCATGGGACGCGCCATCGTCAACAAGCTGCTGCATGAGCCCACCTCGCGCCTGCGCGCCGTGGGCCCGGAGGGCGAGGGCAACCGGCTGGCCGGCGCCGCCGCCGAGCTGTTCGGCCTGCTGGAGGGCGAGGCGCCCGACGACGCGGCCGCCGCTCCCGTCGTGGCGCAGTCTCCCCAGGTGGCCGCCACGGGGGCCAAGCGATGAAGGCCGTGCGCATCGCCACCCGCCAGAGCCCGCTGGCGCTCTGGCAGGCCCGCCACGTGGGCGCGCTCCTGACGGCGCGCCACCCCGGGCTCGAGGTGTCCCTGGTGGAGATGACCACCGAGGGCGACCGCTTCCTGGGCGCGCCGCTGTCCGCCGTCGGCGGCAAGGGGCTGTTCGTGAAGGAAATCGAGCAGGCCCTGCTCGACGGCCGCGCGGACCTGGCCGTGCACAGCCTGAAGGACATGACGTCCGTGCTGCCGGAGGGGCTGATGCTCGCGGCGGTGCCGGTGCGTGAGGACCCGCGCGACGCCTTCTGCGGCCTGGGCGGGCTGACGCTGGACACGCTGCCCCAGGGCGCGCGCGTGGGCACGTCGTCGCTGCGCCGCAGCTGTGTGCTTCGCTCGGGACGGCCGGACCTGGACATCGTCAGCCTGCGCGGCAACGTGCAGACGCGCCTGGCGAAGACGAAGGAGCTGGGGCTCGCGGGCGCGGTGCTCGCGTACGCGGGACTGAAGCGGCTGGGCCTGGAGGGCGTCGTCACCCAGGTGCTGCCCACCGAGGTGAGCCTGCCCGCGGTGGGGCAGGGGGTGCTGGCCATCCAATGCCGCACGGATGACGCGCGCGTGCGCGAGCTGCTCTCGCCACTGGAGGACGCCACCACGCGCATCGCGGTGACGGCCGAGCGCGCGCTGCTGGCGAAGCTGGAGGGCGGCTGCACCGTGCCGCTGGCCGGGCACGCCACCGTGTCCGGCGGCGCCGTGCACCTGCGCGGGCTGGTGGGCCGGCCGGACGGCACCCACGTGGTGCGCGGCGAGGTGCGGGGGCCGGTGGAGCGCGCCCGCGAGCTGGGCGAGTCCCTGGCGGACGACCTGCTGTCGCGTGGCGCGGCGGACATCCTGCGTGATTTCGCTCGCCGCGCGGAGGCCCGGGAGTCCTAGACTGCCGCGCGCGTGGAACGGCGACTGGAAGGCATCCGAGTGTTGGTGACGCGCCCGCGTGAGCGGGCCGAGGAGCTGTGCTTCCTCCTCGAGGACGAGGGCGCGGAGGTGCTCAGCGTGCCCCTGCTGGAGCTGCGGCCCCCGGAGGACCCGCGTCCGCTGGCGTCCGCGGCGGAGCAGATTCAGCGCTACCGCTGGGTGGTGTTCGCCAGCCCGTCCGCGGTGGAGGCGCTGATGGAGGCGCTGCGCGAGGCCGGGACGGTGGAGCGGCTGCGCCGCGTGAAGGTGGCCGCGGTGGGCCCCCGCACCGCGCGCACCTGCGAGGGCTTCGGCCTGGAGGTGGCGGCGGAGCCGGAGGAGGGCACCGGCGAGGCCCTCTTCCACGCCATCAAGGAGGGGCTCCAGCCCGGTGACGAGGTGCTGCTGCCCGCCGCCGAGGAGGGCCGGCGCGAGCTGGAGGACGGGCTGCGGGAGATGGGCGTGCTCGTCACCCGCGTGACGGCCTACCGCTCCACGCCCGCGCCGCTGCCTCCCGAGGCCCTGGCGCTGCTGGAGGAAGCGCCGCTGCAGGTGGCGCTCTTCGCCTCGCCGCGCACCGCGGAGGTGTTCGTGGAGGAGGTGGGCCGCGAGAAGCTGGGCACCGCGCGCGTGGTGGCGATTGGCCCCACCACGGCCGCCGCCCTGGAGCGCCTGGGCGTGCCCCCGGCCGCCGTCGCGGAGCGCCCCACGCCGGAGGCGCTGGTGGATGCCGCCGTCCGGGCGGTTCGCGGCTAGGCTGCTCTCCCCCGGCGCGCGCTCCGGTACGGAGGGTGGTGTACTGCGGCGGCTGAAGGGAAGGAGACGGGCTTGGCACAGGCACTGAGCGGCGCGGGCGGCATCCCCTCCAGGGGACGCGATGACTTCACCACGCTCTTCGTGCTGGAGGCGCTGGTGGCCCAGGGGCTGCTGGCCCCCCAGCAGGCGCAGGAAATCCTCGCCCGGGAGACGGCCGCGCGGGCCCGCGTCCTCAAGGCGCAGGGCGGCAATGGCAAGGAAGCCGCGCGCTATGACGTGTCGCCGGTGGAGGTGGTGGCCGTCTTCCAGGTGCCCCTGGCCAACGGCCGCGGCGTGCTGGACGAGGACCGCGTCACCGAGGTCGCCGCGCGCGCCGCGGGCTGCGCCTACCGGAAGATAGACCCGCTGAAGCTGGACATGGCCATGGCCACGCGCACCGTGTCCCGGCCCTACGCGCAGAAGCACGTGCTGCTGCCGCTGGAGCGCACCGAGCAGGGCCGGCTGCTGGTGGCCGTGGCCAACCCCTTCGACGGCGAGCTCTTCGAGAACCTCCACCGCCTCACCGGGATGTCGGTGGAGCCGGTGCTGTGCGCCAAGTCGGACATCCTCAAGTCCATTGCCCACATCTACGGCTTCAACAAGACGCTGGCGCGCGCCGCCGACGACTTCGGCGCCACCGTGGGGGCGCAGGTCTCCAACTTCGAGCAGCTGGTGTCGCTCAGCGGCACGCAGGAGCTGGAGGCGTCCGACAAGCCGGTGGTGCAGGCGGTGGACTACCTCTTGCGCTACGCCTTCGACAACCGCGCGTCGGACATCCACCTGGAGCCCAAGCGCGGCACCAGCCTGGTGCGCCTGCGCATCGACGGTGTGCTGCACCCCGTGTACACGCTGCCGGCGCAGGTGCACGCGCCCATCGTCTCGCGCGTGAAGATGCTGGCGCGCATCGACATCTCCGAGAAGCGCAAGCCGCAGGACGGCCGCATCAAGACGGAGCGCGACGGCCGCGAGGTGGAGCTTCGCGTGTCCACGCTGCCCACCGCCTTCGGCGAGAAGGTGGTCATCCGCATCTTCGACCCGGAGACGCTGGTGCAGGACATCGCCCAGCTCGGCTTCGAGCAGGACGAGAAGGGCGCCTTCGAGTCGTGGATTGACAGGCCCCACGGCCTCATCCTCGTCACCGGCCCCACGGGCAGCGGCAAGACGACGACGCTCTACTCCGCGCTCAAGGCGCTGGCCGGGCCGGACGTCAACGTCACCACCATTGAAGACCCCATTGAAATGGTGTGGGACGCCTTCAACCAGGTGCAGGTGCAGCCCAAGGTGGGGCTCGACTTCGCCGGGGCGCTGCGCCACATCCTCCGCCAGGACCCGGACGTCATCATGGTGGGCGAAATCCGCGATGCGGAGACGGCGGAGAACGCGATTCAGGCCGCGCTCACCGGCCACCTCGTGCTCTCCACGCTGCACACCAACGACGCGCTGGGCGCGGTGGCGCGCATGCGGGACTTGGGCGTGCCCTCCTTCCTCCTCGCGCAGAGCCTCCTGGGCGTCATGGCCCAGCGCCTCTTGCGGCGGGTGTGCAGCCACTGCGCGGAGGAGACGACGCTCACCCCGGACGAGGTGCTGGCGCTCCAGGCGCCGCTTCCGCTCCTGCCGGGCGGGGTGCGGCTGCTCAAGGGCGCCGGCTGCGTGCGCTGCCGGGGCACCGGCTTCGTGGGGCGCACCGGCGTCTTCGAAATCGTCACCTGCGGCGGTGAGTTGAGGGACCTGGTCTCCCGCGAGGCGCCCTATGACGCGCTGGTGGAGGCGGCCCGCCGCTCGGGCATGCGCACCCTGCGCGAGGCCGCCGTGCGCAAGCTGGCCCAGGGCCTCACCGCCTTCGACGAGGTGGTGCGGATGACGTCCGCCTGAAGCCGCGCCCGGCAGGCCCCGGACATGACACGGCCCGGCTCCCCACGAGGAGGAGTCGGGCCGCGGTGTTTCACGGGCGTCCCGGCCGGGGCTAGAAGCGCGCCTGCAGCAGGGTGTTGAAGCCCAGCGCGTGCGGGTCCTCGAACGTGGGCTGGGCCACGCCGGTGATGTCGTCCCGGAACGTGGTCCGGTTGTTGTCGTACGTGTAGTACAGCTCGCCCACGGCGGCGACGGAGTCGGAGAGGTCCCACCGGAAGGTGGCCTTGGCCGAGTAGATGGGCTCCGCCTTGCAGACCGCGTTCGACTGGCCGCACACCTCGGGGAGGATGCTCAGCTGATTCACGTCACGCACCACCACGGTGCGCGTGCTGATGAGGTTCTCCGGCGGGTTGTTGCCACCCAGCAGCGGGGTGGGGCTGCGGAACGAGGCCGGCTGCTGCACGCCGAGGATGAAGCCCGGCGTGAAGTGCATCGCGGGGAAGTGGTAGTCCGCGCCCACCGCCAGGAACATCTCCGGGTTCAGGTCCGTGCCCTCGGGGAAGTCCTGGAACGGGGGGAAGCCCGGCACGTCGAACTGGATGTACGAGAGGCTGCGGTACAGGCCCAGCACGCTGAGGCGCAGGTAGTCGATCTTCGCGCGCGCCTGGAGCGCCAGCGCGGTGGCGCCCTGGGGCTGCGTGGCGCCGAACTCGTCCGGCTTCTCCAGCGTCTGCGAGAGGTAGCTGCCCTCGAGCGACACGGAGTAGGACAGGCCGCCCGGGTACTGCTCCGGCGCGAAGAAGCGCTGGTAGATGTCCGGGTCGTTCTTGTAGAGCCGGAAGTCCACGCTCGTGCCCACCGGCACGCCCACGTGGTAGACGACCTGGCCGGACACGCCCGCGGCATTCACCGGCGCCTCCACACCCAGCGTCGCGAGGCCCGGCACCAGGCCCTTCTGGAAGTAGCCCACGCCGGCCTCGACGCGCAGCGTCTCCAGGATGTCCCAGCCCGCGCCGGCCATCGCGCCGTAGAGCGTCTCCTCCTCGAGGATGAGCTCGTTCTGCACGAGCGCCGTCTTGCCGCCGACGTACGCGTACCAGTTGTCGCGCGTAATCTGCAGCTTGGCGCCCGGCACGCCGTTGGCCTGGGAGCGGGTGGTGAACACGCCGCTGCCGCCCCAGGAGATGCGGTACGCATAGCCCAGGCGGAAGCGGTCCGCGGACACCGGGAAGCCGACGAGGGAGATGCCCTCCTTCTCGCTCCAGCCCGGCGGCTGGTAGTTGAGCCGGATGTAGCTGGAGTTGTCGCGGATGTCGACGCCGCCCGCGGGGCGCTCCAGCACCAGCAGCGTCAGCGCCGCTTCCGTGGTGAGCCCCTCGAAGAACGCGGGCGCGCGCTTGTAGAGCACCACGTTCGACAGCGACTCGAAGCCGGAGAACCGGGTGTTGAAGTTGTCGTAGAACTGGGTGTTCTGGTTGCCCGCGCCAAAGCGCGCGTTCGGGCTGTTGGGCGTCGTTTCACCCGCGCCCGCCAGCACGTTGTCGTCCGCGAAGACGAACGACAGGCGCGTGTCCACGAAATCACCGGCCCAGGCGGGCACACTCAGGGATAGCAGCCCGGTCAGGGCCAGCGTCTGCAGCGTTTTCAATGTCCCTCTCCACGAAGCGGCCCGGGGGGAGCCGCTCCTCCCCGCGCCCCGGCTTTCACCAGGGCGCGAACTTCGTCAAACGACTACGGATTGGCGCAAGGCTTGATGGGCTTCGGGCACTGCATGTCCGGGCCCGGGTAGCAGCAGAGGTCGTCCTGGTCGCGCGGCAGCACCATCCACCGGGGCCGCGCGGCGCTCACCTGGCGCAGGTGACCGACGATGTCGAAGGTGGCCGCGTGCAGGAAGCGGCACTGCTGCGCGCGGTTGGTGTCCGGGTCGTCCTCGCGGCAGTTCACCACGAGGTCCGGAACCGCGTCCTTCGTCACCAGGTTGATGCGGGTGTGCGCATTCGTGCCCACCTGGCACGTCACGGTGCCCTTGGACTCGTCCTGCGCGCTGGCCCACATCACGAACTCGGCGTTCGACAGCGTCCGCGTGAGCAGGGTGCCCGCCTCCACCGGCGTGCTGTCGCCGCCGGGCAGGGTGGCCCCGCCGAAGCGCAGGAACGCGGCCTTGTCACACCAGACGTGCACCTTGCGGCCCGGGGTGAGCTCCCGGGTGCTGGCCCAGGTGGTGGTCTCCGGGTCTGCGTCCACCTGCGCGCTGACGCGCTCGATGCGGCCGGGAACGGAGCCGTCCAGGCCCGCCTCGGGCGCGCCGGAGGGGTTCATCTCCACCACGAACTGACCGAAGGTGTCGTACGTGTTCTTCTCGCTGCAGATCTTCCCGGCGAACGGCCCCATGCCCAGGGTGCAGTTGATGTTGCACTGGCGCTCCGGCAGGTCCGGGTCCGCCGGGTTGTCCGTGCCGCCGCAGGAGCCCCACGTGCCCGCGCGCGTGTCGGGGCAGAAGAAGGGCACCGTGCCGTTGCCGTTGGCGTCGCAGCTGTGGATGACCTCGGGGAAGCGCACGCGGCGGATCTTCACCAGCGAGGACTCCAGGCCCTCCATCTTGTAGTTGCCGTAGCTGTAACCGCACAGCGGGTCGGTCATGTACAGCGAGGCGCTGTAGCCGCACAGCCGGCCGTTGATCTCCACCGGCGGGGCCAGGTCCAGGTACTTGTTCCACTCGCTCTGCGGCAGCAGGCGGACGTGCTCGCGCACGGTCCACGACGGGAAGGTGAGCTGCGTGGTGGCGGTGAACTCCTGCACCGAGCCGGCCACCGTCCAGAGCAGGTCGCCCGGGTCCAGCCCCTCGGGGAAGGAGTAGTTGTAGATGTAGATGGAGTTGAAGCGGCCCGGGTAGTAGCCGCTCGGCTCGGCCGTCTGGGTGTTGGCACCCTGGATGCTGCCCTCCTTCACGCGGCAGGCCGTCAGGTCCGTCACGAAGAAGCCGCCCGGGTCCGTGCCCGTCACCAGCAGCGTCACCGGCTGGCCGTTGTTCGGGTCGCCCTCGGGGCAGTTCTGGCGCAGCACGGCCCCGGACTCGGGGGTGCTGCCGATGCGCATGTACGTGCCGTTGTACGCGGTGAGCTGGTCGCTGTTCTGCGGAATCTGCACCGTGGACAGCGTGGGCTCCTCGAACAGGAGCGCCTTGGACAGGCCCGTGGCGTAGCTGCGCGTCGCGGGCTCCTCGGGCAGGTCCCCCTCGGCCACCTGGCCCTCGGAGTAGTCCACCTCGGGCGGCTCGTCCTCCACCCACACGTGCAGCTCGCCGTACAGCTGCGAGGCGCGCACGGTGCCGGTGCCCTTGCCGTTGGTCAGGTTCGACCAGCGGTAGGTATACGCGCCGGAGAGGTTGCCCGGGACGACGCGGAAGGACACCGGGCCGTTGAAGGACTCCAGCGGCTGGCCCCTCACGTCGATGGCGGTGATGTCCAGGTCGATGTCCACCGCGGTGCGCGGGATTGCGTAGCGGCAGTCCTTGCCGCCGCGGACCTCCGCGGGCACCTGCGCCTGCGAGCCGTAGCGGGCGGCGCACTCGTTCACCACCGCCAGCGCCGTGCGGGGGTTGCTGTTGGCGACGTAGAGGCCCTTGACCTGCACGTCGAAGGTGCCGACGCCCTGGGGCTGCACGGCGTCCTCGGTGTAGCAGCCGGCCAGGGCGAAGGCCGACAGGAGCATGAGTCGCTTCATCACTTCACCCTCCGGCCGATGCGGCCGTCTTCCACCGCGTCCGCGACGGACATGGACGTGGGGTTCTCACAGAAGGAGCGCAGCTCCGGAGTCACGGTGCCGCAGATGGGGTTGCCGCCCGCCAGCACGTCGCGGCAGCTGCAGCGGCCCGTGTAGGGGCCCGCCGGAACCTGGCACTGCGCCTGGATGGTGTCCGGCGTCAGGTCCGCCACGCCGCAGCGCGCCGCGGCGTCCGTGGGGAAGGAGAGCAGGTCCTGGCACTTGCAGCTGCCCACCGTGCGGTCCAGCGCCGTCTTGAAGTCCTTCGCCGAGCGGCAGAAGCCCACCACCTGCTCGTCCACCGTCCACTGGCCGTTGATGAGGGTGCCGCAGCGGGCGCCCGACTTGGACGTCGGCCTGCCTTCGAGGATGTCGTCGCAGGTGCAGAAGCCCTGCATGTAGCCGATGAGCGAGTCGCGCAGGGAGATGCCCGTCTCGATGCGCGTGGTGTTGCGCTTGAGCACGTTGAAGCCCGAGCCGCCCTTGGCGATGTAGTCGTTGACGGCGATCTTGTACGTGCCGTTGGGGTCCAGCGGCTTGCTGTTGATCTGGATGTCCGTGCCGGGGTTCGCGTAGCAGCGGCCCTCTCCGGCGGCCGAGGCCTCGTCCTCGAGGCACTGCCAGGGGGCATGGCCCGCGCGGTTCTCCGTGGGGCAGTCCGTGGCGTTCTTCGCCCGCTCGCAGGGGATGCGCAGGTCGTTGAGCTGCACCTGGGCGCAGTCCATGGTGAAGCGCGCGCCGGAAATCTGGGCCTGGCTGACGCAGCCGCGCTCCGCGGAGCGCTCGGCCACGAAGTTGAACATCTCCTGCATCTCCTTGCCGGAGAGGTACATGATGTTGATGGTGTTCTCGAAGGGGAACACGTTGAACATCGACTCCTGCGTCACCACGCCCGCGTAGAGGTTGTCGCGGATGCCCAGCGAGTTGGTGAGCGCCATCTCCGCCTCGACGCGGCGGCGCTTGCGCATGGACTCGGCGGCCACGTTGCCCAGCGGCGAGTCACCGCCGGTGGAGTTGTTGCGGCGCTGCACGTCGCGCGGGGCGTAGGAGAAGATGTTGGTCAGCTGCAGCTTGAAGTCCATGCCCAGGATGTAGGGCTGGAGCAGCTGCGTCGTGTCCCGGTCCTCCTTGTTGCGGCAGTCCTGGATGGCCGCGCGCACGTCCGGGTTCTGGATGAACTGGCCCTCCGTCCAGAAGATGTCCGGGTCATACCGGTAGCGGCGCATGGCGTCGTTGCACCAGAGCGCGTCCAGGGGGAAGGCGCGGTAGTCCTGGCTGAGGATTTCGGCGCCCTCGCCCTCGCCGGACACCTCCGGCATCTTCACCACCAGCTCCAGCCGGCCCACGTACTTGGCGAAAGCGCCCGAGTGCGCGAGCACCACCTTGCGGCCGCTGGGGTCCGAGAGCAGCTGCGGCGGGTTGAGCACCACGTGCAGGTGGCCGCCCATCACCGCGTCCAGTCCGGACACGCCGGGGATGAGCACGCGCACCACCGACTTCTCGTCACCCTCGGGGCCGAACCACTCCAGCACCTGCCACGGGTTCTTGACGCGCTGGATGAAGGACTTCGCGCGGCCGTACTCGTAGTAGGCCTCGTAGCCCTGGATGACGTCCTGGTCCTCGGTGAGGCCCAGGTGGCTGACGATGACGAGCAGGTCCGTCACCGGGCGCAGCAGCTCCACGTAGGCGCGCACCACCTCGTTCTGCTCCATCGGGGTGACCTGCAGGCTGTTGCCACCCTCGACGATGGAGTTGAGCGAGGAGATGTTGGCCATGCCGATGATGCCCACCCGCACGCCCTTGACGTTGCGGATGGTGTACGGCTCGGTCTCCAGCGCGGCCTGGTTGCTGCCCACCTGGCGCCAGTCGTTCCACAGGTAGTTGGCGGCCAGCAGCGGGAAGGTCGCGTTGTCCCGCGCGCGCTGGACGAAGTTGAGCGCCCCCGCGTCGAACTCGTGGTTGCCCACCACGGCCGCGTCCAGGCGGCTCTGCGAGAGGAACTTGAATTCCACCTCGCCGGTGTTGATGTTGAAGATGGGCGCGCCCTGGAAGCAGTCACCCGAGTCCACGTGGATGACCCGGTCGCCCTTCTCCCGCTCGCGCTTGAGGAGCGCCGCCATGCGCGTCGCGCCACCGAAAGGACCGGCCTCCGGGATGAGCCCCAGGTCCTGGTCCGTCTTCAGCGGTGCGAAGTCATAGGGGATGAGGCGCGAGTGGATGTCCGAGGTATGCAGGAGCGTGAGGCGCACCTCCTGCCCCGCGAGGTTGTAATCCTGGCCTTCCACCACCGGCATGCACGAAGCAGTGGCCAGGGCGCAGGAGAGGCCGAGCAGGACGCGACGCATCAAGAGAGATTCCGTGTTTCAGGGGGAGGACGACGGTAAAGCCGGCGCACCGTACGGGATCAGGCCCTGTCCGGCAAGCAACGCAGGCATCACATTCCTACTCCATCACCCTTGCGGTCCTACTCCCCAGGAGAGCAGGCAGACATGAAGCCCGGTCATTCCAGTGTGACTGACATCGAGATCATCGAGGATTTCTCGTCCACGGCGCGCTGTGACGAAGGCTTCCTGCGGGTGCGGCGGCTGCGCTGCCGCAACCGGCGCTCGGACGGCTCGTCCTCGTCCGTGTACCGGGTGGACGTGGTGGACCGGCCCCGGCTGGACGCCGTCGCGGTGCTCGTCTTCCGACGCGGCGCGTCGGGCTCCCCCGGCTCCATCGAGGTGCTGACGCGGATGAACCTGCGGCCCGCGGCGTACTTCCGGAAGGACAACCGGGGGGCCATGACGGTGCCGGACCCGGCGGCCGGCTACCTGCGCGTGGAGGAAATCGTCGCGGGGCTCCTGGAGCCGGAGGACAAGGGCGAGGAGGGCCTGAAGCGGCGCGCGGCGGAGGAGGTGCGCGAGGAGGCGGGCTACGCGGTGAAGCCCGAGGACATCCAGCTTTTGGGCGGCGCCTTCTTCCTCGCGCCGGGCATCCTCTCGGAGAAGGTGTTCCCCGCGGCCGTGGACGTGACGGGCCTGGAGCCGGTGGAGCCGGAAGGGGACGGCACGCCGCTGGAAGAGGGCACGCAGCTGCACTGGCGGCCGCTCGCGGAGGTGCTGGAGGCGTGCCGCCGCGGGGACATCCCGGATGCGAAGACGGAGGTGGCGCTGACGCGGCTGCTTGCCCGCCAGCCCTGACCGCGCGGGTGGGGGGCGAAACGCGGCGCCCCGGTTCCTCCGGGGCGCGGACCGGGGTAGGGTGCGCGGCGTCGAGTCACCCACTGCCGAGGTCGCTGCATGTCGTCGCTGCCCCCCTGGCTGGCCCAGCTGCTGCCCATCCTCATCCTGCTGGGGGCCATCGCCCTCGTCCTGGCGCGCCTGCCCAAGGTGGAGCTGGGGCACACGGACGCGTTCCGGCGCCGCCGCTTCTTCAACTGGTTCCCGCTGGGCATGACGTACGCGTTCCTCTACATGGGGCGCTACAACGTCAACGTGGCCACCAGCGCGCTGGGCAGCCGCACCACCAACGCGGACTTCGGCACCATCTTCTTCTGGGGCACGCTGGTCTACGGCTTCGCCTTCCTCCTCAACGGCCCGCTGACGGACCGGCTCGGGGGACGGAAGACCATCCTGATATCGGCGGCCGGCTCGTCGCTGGCCAACGTCGCCATGGGCGCGGTGGTGTACGCGGTGGTGACGCAGGACTGGCAGCCGCCCGGCGGCCTCGTCGCGACGCTGTCGTTCCTCTACGCCGTCAACATGTACTTCCAGAGCTTCGGCGCGGTCTCCATCGTCAAGGTGAACGCGTCCTGGTTCCACGTGCGCGAGCGCGGCCAGCTGGGCGGCGTCTTCGGCATCCTCATCTCGCTGGGCGTCTACTTCGCCTACGACTGGAGCCGGCTCATCGTGAAGGCGGCGCCGGTGTACTGGGCGTTCTTCGTGCCCGCCGCCATCCTCGCGGCCTTCCTGGTGCTGGACTTCTTCGTCATCCGCGACACGCCCGGCCACACGGGCCACCCGGACTTCGACACCGCGGACGCGTCCTCCGGGGACACCGGCGCCCCGCTGGGCGTGTGGCCCGTCTTCAAGCGGATGATGAGCAACCGCACCATCATCGTCATCCTCTGCATCGAGTTCTGCAGCGGCTTCATGCGCAACGCCATCATGCAGTGGTACCCCAAGTTCGCGAAGTCCACCGGCATCGGTGAGGCCTTCGTGGCGGCCAACTGGGGCATGCTGCTGTGCGTGGCCGGCATCACCGGCGGCATGTTCGCCGGCGTCATCAGCGACCGCGTCTTCGACTCGCGCCGGGGCCCCGTCTCCGCGGTGCTCTACGCGGGCATGTCCCTGGGCGCGGTGGCCACCCTGTTCCTCCTGGACAGCATCGCCCTGGGGTGGACGGTCATCTTCATGTCCCTGTGCGTCATCGGCGTGCACGGCATGCTGTCCGGCACGGCCAGCATGGACTTCGGCGGCAAGAAGAACGCGGGCCTCGCGGTGGGCATCATCGACGGCGCCGTGTACGCGGGCACCGCCCTCCAGTCGATTCTGCTGGGCTCCATCCTCCCCGCGGGCGACCTGGCGAAGACGCCGGGCAACTGGGGCAACTGGCCGCTGGCCATGCTCCCGCTGTCGTTCCTGGGGCTGGTGCTGGCCACCCGGGTGTGGAACGCGAAGCCCCAGCCGAAGTCCACGCCGGTGCCCGCCACCCTGCCCGTGCCCCCGGCCGCCCCGGCCTCCCGGACTGGTACCGGAGGGTAGCTCGTTCGTGCTTCAACGGACGTGTCACGCCCGGGTCACTCCCGCGTGACAGGGAGGTAACGTAGAGTGCGGGTGTGTCCCAGGCACCCGCACCGCTGCATAGCCGCTTCGAGGTCCATGACCGGAAGCAGTTCGAGATAAAGCTCGAGTACCAGCCCACCGGTACGGAGGAGACGCGCTACCTCGTGGAGGCGTACCTCTTCCTGCCCGGAAGCCTGAACATCGACGCCGAGACGTACCCCCGCGCCGACTTCTACGCGGACATCCACAACTACGTGCGCTTCAAGACGCCGGTGATGGCGGTGGAGGAGCTGCTGTCGTCGGATGCCTCGCCGCTGGTGCGGCTGGAGGCGTGGCTGCGCACGGGGATGGGCACCGAGAGCGACATCGTCTACCAGGCGAAGCTGCTGTCCTGCGTGCTGCGCGGGGCGCTGCGCCGCTTCGCCATCGGCGTGGAGGCGCGCTGCGAGGGCACGGGCGGGCTGCCCCAGGACGCCTGCGCGGGGCTGGAGGCGGACATCCTGGCCATGCAGGCCGGCGTGACGCGGGTGCTGGAGCGCTTCCGCGCGTGGCTGCGCTCGGCGGGGGAGCTGCGGCTGCAGGAGCGGCCGCGGGCGGCGCTGCGGCTGGTGGACGAGTACGTCAGCCTCCTCGTGGAGGGCGGCTTCCGGCGCTCGGTGGCGGACATGAAGGCGCTGCCGCGCACGGAGCCGTGGGTGGGGCTGCGCAAGGGGCTGATGGAGGCGGTGCTGCGCGAGGAGGCGTACCGCAAGGAGCACCGGCTGCGCAGCGTGCTGAGCCCCACCGGGGACAACGAGGAGTACATCCAGCGGCTGGGCTTCCTGAAGAAGTTCTGCATGAACGTGCTCTTCCTGTCCTCGAAGCGGAAGCAGAAGCGGCAGGGCTTCGAGGAGATGCTCTTCGCGCTGGCGGCGGGCGTGGCGATGACGTTCGCCACCGCGGTGGCCTTCTGGGCGCAGGCGCGCTTCGCGCAGGCGAGCCTCAACTTCTTCCTCATCCTCGTCGTCGGCTACATGGTGAAGGACCGCATCAAGGAAGGCCTGCGCAAGATGCTCAGCCGGGTTGCGGCCACGCACCTGGCGGACCGGACGGCGGACCTGGTGGACCCCGTCACCGGCCGGGCCATTGGCACGTGCGAGGAGCGGGTGGACTACGGCCCGGCCCTGAAGGTGCCGCCAGCGGTGTCCGCGCTGCGCCACCGCGACGACTTCCTCACCGCGTCCCAGGGCGAGCTGTCCGAGACGGTCATCCGCTACCGCAAGCACATCGACCTGGACGCGCGCCTGATGCCGCGCACGGAGCGGGGCCTGACGGGCGTCACCGACATCCTCCGGCTCAACGTGGAGCGCTTCCTGCGCGACATGGACGAGCCGGAGCTGGCGCTGGAGTACGTGGACCTGGCGGACCTGTCCGTGGGGCACATCCGCGGCGCCAAGCGCTACCCGGTGGACGTGGTGTTCCGCTTCACCGTGGAGGAGGAGGAGACGGACCGGCGCCAGGAGACGACGCAGTTCGTCCGGCTGGTGCTGGACCGCAACGGCATCCAGCGCATGCAGCACTTCCCGGAGCCCTCGTCTCCCGGGTCGCCTCCCGGCACCGTTCCCTGGCAGTCAGCCGCCTGAGCGGCACGGTTTCGGCGGCGCCCTGGCGCGAGCGCGGGTAATCTGCCCCGCGCTCATGGCCTACGACGACTTCAAGAAACGCATCCGAGACGACTGGCGGGACACCCTGCGGGGCATCCTGACCCGCGCCCGCTCGCTCGGCCCCCGGGCGGTGCTGGCGTTCGACCTGGACTCCACCCTCTTCGACAACCGCCCCCGGCAGGCCCGCATCCTCCGCGAGTTCGGCGCCGCGCGCTCGCTCGCCGCCCTGGCCGCCTGCGCGCCCCACCATTGGGTGACGGGCTGGGACATGCGCGAGGCCATGAAGGCCTGCGGCCTGGAGGACGCCCAGGTGGAGGCTCACTTCCCGGACGCCCGCCGCTTCTGGGGGGAGCGCTTCTTCACCAGCGACTACTGCGCGGACGACGTGGCGATCGAGGGCGCGGCCGCCTTCACCCACGCCGTGGTGGCGACGGGCGCGCTGCTCGTCTACGTCACCGGCCGGCACGAGGGCATGCGCGAGGGCTCCGTCTCGTGCATGCGCCGGCATGAGCTGGCCATCCCGGACGACACTCAGGTGCACCTCTTCATGAAGCCCACGCTCCAGGAGGACGATGACGCCTTCAAGCGGGAGGCCCACGCGAAGCTGGGCCGGCTGGGCAGCGTGGTGGCCGCCTTCGACAACGAGCCCACCCACGCCAATGACTACCGGCGCAAGTTCCCCGAGGCCACCGTCATCCATCTGGCCACGGACCATTCGGGCCGCCCGGTGGAGTTGTTGGAGGGCGTCATCTCCGTCCCGCACTTCGCGCTCGAATCCTGACGCAGCGCGGCTGAAAGACAGTCGAGGTGCCCGACGGTTCGTTGGGCTTTGAAGTCCCCCTGCCGCGCGCTATGAGGCGCTCGGCGTCCGCCGTCCCGCAAGAGCCGGGGACGGCCTGCATGGAGGCACCCGCGGTGGCCAGCCCGTACTCGAAGGAACAGCTGTTGACGATGTACCGGAAGATGTACCTCATCCGTCGCTTCGAGGAGCGCGCGGGTCAGCAGTACACGCTGGGGAAGATCGCCGGCTTCTGCCACCTCTACATCGGCCAGGAGGCCGTGGCGGTGGGCCCCATCGAAGCCATCCGTCCGGACGACTACATGCTCAGCGCGTACCGGGACCATGGCCAGCCGCTGGCGCGTGGCTCCGACGCGGGCATGGTGATGGCGGAGCTGTTCGGCCGCGGCACCGGCTACAGCAAGGGCAAGGGCGGCTCGATGCACATCTTCGACATCGAGCACCACTTCTACGGAGGCTACGGCATCGTCGGCGGGCAGATTCCGCTCGCGGCGGGCATGGCCTTCGCCAGCCGCTACCGGAACGAGGACCGCGTCACGGTCTGCTACTTCGGCGACGCGGCGGCCAACCAGGGCGCCTTCCACGAGACGTTCAACATGGCGTCCAAGTGGAAGCTGCCGGTCATCTACATCTGCGAGAACAACCGCTACGGCATGGGCACGGCCATTGCCCGCACGTCCGCGGTGCCTGAAATCTACAAGCGCGCGGCGGCCTACGGGATGCGCGGCGAGCCGGTGGACGGCATGGACTGCCTGAAGATGTACGAGGCGGTGAAGGACGCCGCCGCGTACTGCCGCGCCGGCAAGGGCCCGGTGCTGCTGGAGGCCAACACCTACCGCTTCCGCGGCCACTCCATGGCGGACCCCGCCACCTACCGCAGCAAGACGGAGGTGGAGGAGGAGCGCAGCAAGAACGACCCCATCCCCAAGCTGCGGGCCCTTGCCCTCAAGGAGAAGCTCGCCGCCGACGCCGACTTCGAGGCCATCGAAGAGGAAGTGAAGGCGCAGGTGGACGCGGCGGTGAAGTTCGCGGACGAGTCCCCGGAGCCCAGCCTGGAAGAGCTGTGGCGGGACACCATTGTCGAGGAGGGCGAGGAGGACGTGCGCCCCCGCGAGCGCGTGCTGGGCGTGAAGGTGACCAACTGGCCGAAGTACCCGAGCGGCCAGGAGCTGAAGGTGACGTGGGACCTCGAGCCCCGCGAGCAGGCCGAGCAGGCTGACAAGAAGGCGGGCCTGAGCCGCTAGCCAAAGCGACGAGCCCCTCCACCCAACCCTTTTTCGATTCCCTTCGGAGCTGACGATGCCCGAGTTGATGTACCGCGAGGCGCTGAACCAGGCGCTCGCCGAGGAGATGGAGCGCGACGCCAACGTCTTCCTGATTGGCGAGGAGGTCGGCCGCTACAACGGCGCCTTCAAGGTGTCGCAGGGCCTGCTGGACAAGTTCGGGAGCGCGCGCATCATCGACGCGCCCATCTCCGAGCTGGGCTTCACCGGCATGAGCGTGGGCGCCGCCATGGTGGGCCTGCGCCCCGTGGTGGAGATGATGACCTGGAACTTCGCGATTCTCGCGATGGACCAGATCGTCAACAACGCGGCCAAGCTGCGGCACATGTCCGGCGGCCAGCTGCGCTGCCCGATTGTCTTCCGCGGCCCCGGTGGCGCCGGCGGCCGGCTGTCCAGCCAGCACAGCCAGGCGCTCGAGGCCAACTACGCGCACTTCCCGGGTCTGAAGGTGATTGCCCCGGCGACGCCCGCGGACGCCAAGGGCATGCTCAAGGCGGCCATCCGGGACGAGAACCCGGTCATCATGTTCGAGGGCGAGCGCCTGTACGCCCTCAAGGGTGAGGTGCCCGAGGGCGAGCACGTGGTGCCGCTGGGCAAGGCGGACATCAAGCGCGAGGGCACCGACGTCACCATCATCACCTGGTCGCGCATGTACTACTTCTGCATGGAGGCGGCCGAGCAGCTGGCGAAGGAGGGCATCTCCGCGGAGGTGCTGGACCTGCGCACGCTGCGGCCCCTGGACGAGGAAGCCATCCTCGCCAGCGTGCGCAAGACGAACCGGGTGGTCATCGTCGAGGAGGGCTGGGCCCTGGCGGGCGTGGGCGCCTCGGTGGTGGACATCATCCAGTCGAAGGCGTTCGACGACCTGGACGCGCCGGTGGCGCGCGTGACGGGGCTCGACGTGAACATGTCCTACGCGGCGAATCTCGAGAACGCGACCCAGCCGGACGCGCCCAAGATCATCGACGCGGTGAAGAAGGTGCTGTACCGCGAGGGAGCCTGAACGCGTATGGCCACTCCCATCCAGATGCCCAGCCTTTCCCCGACGATGAAGGAGGGGAAGATCGTCAAGTGGCTCAAGAAGGTGGGCGACAAGGTCTCCTCCGGCGAGGCTGTCGCCGAGGTGGAGACGGACAAGTCCAACCTCGAGATTGAAGCCTTCGACGACGGCTACCTCCTGCAGATTGTCGTCGGCGAGGACCAGACGGCCGCCGTGGGCGCGCCCATCGCGTTCCTCGGCGCCAAGGGCGAGAAGGTGGAGGCCGGCAAGGCCGCCGCCGCTCCCGCCGCCAGGCCCGCGGAGGCCCCGGCCGCCGCGAAGGCTCCGGCGCCCCAGGCCCCCGCCGCGCCGCCGCCTCCCTCCGCGCCCGCCGCCAGCGGCGGTGGTGGCGGTGGTGGTGGCAATCGCATCGCCGTGGCGATGCCGAGCCTCTCCCCGACGATGAAGGAGGGGAAGATCGTCAAGTGGCTCAAGAAGGTGGGCGACAAGGTCTCCTCCGGCGACGCCATCGCTGAGCTGGAGACGGACAAGTCCAACCTCGAAATCGAGGCCTACGACGACGGCACGCTGGCCGAAATCGTGGTGGGTGAGAACCAGATGGCCGCCGTGGGCGCGCCCATCGCGTACCTCACCGGCAAGGGTGCCAAGGCGGCCCCGGCCGCTCCGGCTCCGAAGCCGGCGGCGTCCGCGCCCTCGGCTCCGGCTTCCGCCGCGCCCCAGGCTCCGGCCGGGGGCCAGGTGGTGCCGCTGCGCCGCGAGGAGCCGGCCCCGGCCGGTGGACGGCGCCTGCGCGCCAGCCCCCTGGCGAAGAAGATTGCCCGCGAGCGCGGCCTGGACATCCACCAGGTGCAGGGCTCCGGTCCCTCGGGTCGCATCGTGAAGCGCGACATCGAGGAGGCGCTCGCGAAGGGCGTGGCGGCTCCGGCGGCCGCGGCGAAGAAGGCCCCGGCGCCCGGCGCGCGTCCGGCGGCGGGTGTCCGGCCCGAGCCGACCGTGGTGCCCCTCACGTCCATGCGCAAGGTCATCGCGCAGCGGATGACGGAGGTGAAGCCCGGCGTCCCGCACTTCTACCTCACCATCGAGGTGGACATGGACGCCGCGGTGAAGGTCCGCGAAGAGGCGAAGGCGATGGAGCTCAAGGTCTCCGTCAACGACCTCATCGTGAAGGCCGTGGCCATGGCGGTGCGCCGCTACCCGCGCATCAACGTGTCGCTCCAGGGCGACCAGGTGGTCCAGTTCAACACCGTGGACGTGGGCATCGCCGTGGCACTGGAGGAGGGGCTGATTACGCCCATCCTCCGCGACGCGGACCAGAAGGGCCTGCAGGCCATCGCCACCGAGGTGCGGGAGTTGGCGGAGCGCGCCCGCAAGCGCGCCCTCAAGCCGGACGAGTACACCGGCGGCTCCATCACCGTCAGCAACCTGGGCATGTACGGCATCGACCAGTTCGTCGCCGTCATCAACCCGCCGCAGGCGTCCATCCTCGCGGTGGGCGCGGTGGCCGACAAGGCCGTGGTCATCAACGGCCAACTCGCGGTGCGCAAGATGATGACGGCCACGCTGTCGTGTGACCACCGCGTCATCGACGGCGCCATCGGCGCGGAGTTCCTGCGCGAGCTGCGCGGCCTCCTGGAGCACCCCACGCGGCTGCTCTTCTAGGCCGCGGGCAGCGCGCCCGCCCCGTGCTCCCTCACCGGGGCGCACGGAGGCGGGGCGGGGCCGGCCTGGCTACTCGCGCGTCGGCTCCTTCGAGTCCTCCATGTCCTCCTCGAGCTTGCGCTGGGCGTCCGTCACGCTCGCCTGCTGCTCGCGTGAGGTGCCGGTGGGCAGCTCATGCTCCTCCCCCTTGGAGCGGCCCTCGATTCCGGGCCAGGGCTCCGGCCGCGTGGCCTGCACATGCTCGATGTGCTCGGCGTAACCCTTCTCGCCGCCCGCATTGCGCTTGTTCTCGTCCGGCTTGTCCTTCTTCGCCATGGCGCTGTCCTCCCTCGTTGGAATGAATCCGCCGTGCTCCGTGGCGGTAACGGTGGGACGCCTCGGGCGGGCTGACCACCCGCGAGCAGGCGGGACGGCTCGCTCCCCCGCCTGCTGGGCAGGCATGGAAAAAAGGACGGCAGCCGGGCACGTTCGCTGCTTAACTTCGCTCCAATGAACGACGACATGACACGCGAACGGCTTGCCCAGGGTGTGTCGGAGTTGGAGGCACGCGTGGGACAGCCGCTGCCACTTGCTCGAGCGCTGCACGAGGCCCTCCTCGGCGCGGTGTTCCCGCTCACCGCCGAGGAGCTGACCCTGGTGGCCCGGGAGAACGAGGCCCCGCCCACGGTGCTCTCGCTGCTGGGAGGACTTCCCCGCGGCCGCTTCGCCTCCGCGGACGCGGTGGCCGTGGCGCTGGAGGGCACGCTGTCCGGAGACGAGGCCTCCGACTCACAGCCTCCTGTTACGTCCACGCGCTGATCCACGCTGCACGTGAAGTGAGGCGGACAGGCACGCAATCCCCGCGATTGCCGCCGCCTTCACTGTCACTGCAGGATTTCCTCGGGAACTCCCCGGAGCGGGAAGAGGGCCTGGGGGGATATGACGTGTCAGGGTCTCCTCGTATGCTGCCTGGTGCGCGCCGCACCCGGAGAACGCAAGCGGGAGGAGGCGCTATCCTAGGCCCTACCAGCCTGGCCCCCTTCGGGAACCCCGGCCAGGAGGAGCGTCATGAATCCGTCTGAACTCCCCGCGGTGCTGTACGTCGATGACGACGCCCTGAACCTGCGGGTCTTCGACGCGAACTTCGGGCAGCGCTTCCGCATCTTCCGCAGCTCCTCGCCCAACGAGGCGCTGGCGCTGCTGGAGCAGCGGCGGGGCGAGATTGGCGTCATCCTCTCCGACCAGCGCATGCCGGGCATGACGGGCGTGGAGCTGCTGGAGCGTGCGCGCACGATTGCGCCCGACGCCAAGCGCATGCTCGTCACGGCGTACGCGGACATGCAGGCCGTCATCGACGCGGTGAACCGCGGCCAGGTGACGCGCTACTTCGTCAAGCCGTGGGACCGCGCGGAGCTGCAGTCCGCGCTGGACGACGCGCTGAAGATTGCGCGGCTGGAGCTGCGCATCCGCGAGGTGGAAGGGCGGATGCTCAAGTCCGAGCGTCTGGCCACGCTGGGGCAGGTGACGGCGGGCATCGCCCACGAGCTGATGGGGCCGGTGGGCTACCTCTCGCAGAACGTGGTGTCGCTGCAGAGAGACCTCGCGAGCGTCATCCAGTACGTGTCGCGGCACCTGCAGACGGACCCGAACGCGCAGGTGGCGGAGACGGTGGAAGATTTGCCCGCGCTCATCAAGGACCTGGCGGACGGCGCCGAGCACCTGCGGCAGGTGGCGCTGGGCCTGCGCGCGCAGGCGCGCGGCGAGGACCACGAGGCGACGGCGGACGTGGCGGAAGTCGTATCCTTCGCGGTGAAGCTGGCGCGCGCGGAGGTGCGGGACAAGGCCCGGCTGACGAGCAACGGCGAGCCGGTGCGCGTCACCTTCGGGCCGGTGAAGCTGTGCCAGGTGGTGCTCAACCTCATCGTCAACGCGTCGCAGGCCATGACGGGCACGGGCCGGCAGGGCCGCATCGAGGTGCGGTGGACGGCGCGCCCCGAAGAGGTGGTGCTCACCGTGGCGGACAACGGCTGCGGCATCCCCCTGGAGCTGCAGGAGCGCGTCTTCCAGCCGCTCTTCACCACCAAGCCGGTGGGCATCGGCACCGGGCTGGGGCTGTCCATCTGCAAGGAGCTGGTGACGCAGTTCGGCGGCAACCTGCGCCTGTCCTCCACGCCGGGCGAGGGGACGGAAATCGAAATCACCCTCCGGCGAGCCCCGCACCCCTGAGCCCGAAGGCGTTGCTCAGCATGCGCCACACGCGGTGCAGCGTCTCGCCCTCGGCGGGACGCACGCCCTCCACCAGCACCGCGCGGCGCGGCGCCTCGTCCTCCAGCACGTACTCCACCACCAGCGCGTAGCGCGGGCCCGGCCGCTCCACCATGTGCACGGCCTTCACCGCGTCGAAGGGCACCAGCTCCGCGCGCGTGCCCCCGGGCGTCCACGCCAGGTGCTCCACGCGCAGGGACTCCGAGCGGAAGTGCAGCACGAAGCGCCGCCGGCCCAGCCGCGACTCCAGCCGCAGCGCCAGTCCCACCAGCACCGCCGCCGTCAGGGCCAGGGCGACGGCCGCCACGGGCAGCGTGCCACCCTCCAGCCCCACCATGACGGCCGCGCCCACGGTGCACCCCAGTGCCACCCCCACGCACAATCCCGGCAGGATGCGCCTGTCCCATGGGGGAGGCAGGGACTCGCCCACCAGGCGGCCGCCGTCGTAGCGCAGCCTCACGTCACCCAGCAGGGAGGGCACCCGGTTGTCCAGCAATGCGTCCTCGAAGCTCGCCACGCAGGCAGCATAGCGGGCCCCGAAGCGGAGCCTCGAAGTTGGAAGGGAGCTGTGAGAATCTCCGCGGATATGGAACTCCCGTTCGAGACCGGGGACGGCGAGGGTGGCGAGGGGGGAACACTCGCTTCGACGGTGTTGGTGGTGGACGACGAGCCCGTCGTCCTGGACATCTGCGCGCGCCTCTTGGAGCGCGAGCCTGACCTGGCGGTGACGCTGGCGCAGAGCGCCGAGGAGGCGCTGCCGCTGCTGGCGGAGCAGCGCTTCGACGTGCTGGTGACGGACAAGAACCTGCCCGGCATGGGTGGGGTGGAGCTCATCGCCGAGGCGCGGCGCCTGCAGCCCTCGCTGGAGGCGCTGATGATTACCGCCTACGCCAGCTCCGAGTCCGTCGTCGCCGCCTTCGCGGCCGGTGCCAGCGACTACATCCTCAAGCCCTTCGATGACTTGCGCGTGCTGCGCGCCAAGGTGCGCGCCGCCCTGGAGCGCGGCAGCTCCGGCGGGCGCGTGCGCGAGCAGTCGCGCGAAGTCGCCCGCGAGGCCGCCGTGCTGCTGGCCGCCGGGCAGGACGCGCCCGAGCCCGCCCACGAGGCGCTGGAGGAGGAGCTGCGCGCCTACGAAGAGGCGGTGCGCGTGGGCCTCAACGGCCGGGTGGCGGTGGTGGGCAGCGCCGAGGCGGTGGCCGTGCTGAAGGAGCACGGCTTCGAGACGCTGGAGCTGGCGCCCTACGCGCCGGAGCTGCAGAAGGTGGACGTCGTCGTCGTGGAGACGGGCGACCCGCAGTGGCGCACGCTGGCCGAGCGGCTCCAGCGCCGGCCGCCGGACGTGCTGCTGCTGGCCAGCCCCCAGGCCGACCTGGGAGACCTGCTGGAGGCGATTACCCTCCGCATGGACCTGGTGGGCTTCGGCAGCACCCACGGCGCCAGCGCGCTGCCGGAGAAGGTGCGGATGCTGCTGCTGCGCCGGGGCGTCGAGCGGGCGCAGGACCGGCTCGCCACCGCGCTCGCGGCCTTCCGCCAGAGCATCACCCCGCCGCGGGCCTGAAGGCCCGGGGCGGCGCTCCCTGCCTGGGGGCGCCGCGTCGCCGTGGCCCGCAAAAGCAAAACGCCCACCTTCTTTTCAGAAGGTGGGCGTCTTAGTGACCCTGCCGGGATTCGAACCCGAGTTTGAGCCGTGAGAGGGCTCCGTCCTAACCACTAGACGACAGGGCCAGACACTGTTTCAACCGGTGCTAACTGCTGGTGCTTCCTACATTTTCCGTCCGCCCTCGTCAACCATTCCTTCGTGCTGCTGGTTGCTTCGGACTGCCGGGTGCTGCGAGCTGGGGAACTAGGATTCGAACCTAGATAAGCAGAGTCAGAGTCTGCTGTCCTGCCGTTAGACGATTCCCCAAGGACCAACTGCGGCGCTTCTCTACCAACACCGCCTCTCGACTGCAACAACTTAGAGGCGGTGTTTGCTGCTGCCTGCCTGCTGCTACTTCTTCTTCGCCGGCTTCGGATTCTCCGGCTTCTTCACCGTCCTGGCTGCCTGCTGCGTCGGGACGATGTAGATGCGAACCTCGTCGTTCGCCTCGTAAATGTTCAAGCCCGCGAAGTTCTTCCCCGAGGGATTGATGATGTGGACCGCCTTCACGCCCGGCTGGTTGACGATCTGCCGGCGAGGGTAGTTCGAGGTCGAATACACGTTCTTGTAGTAGTCGACCGTCGCCTCGAAGTCCCTGGGCGCCCGGTAGCGGTTCTCGCCGACCTTCTGCGAGCCGTCCGGGAGCTGCGCGCCGCTGACCACCTCGGCGCCCGCCACGGTTGCCCAGAGGGCGAACAGCGCCGTCCCGAGCGGGCGCGCCTTATAGAAATGGCGTTTCAGGCTGTCAAGCGCTCGCGTCATGAACATGGGCCCAAGATTAGGTTCCGCCTCCGCAGACGTCTACCGATTCCAGGTCCTGACGTTCAGCCGCGAGCGAGCGCCGCGTCGATGCGGCGCAGGGCCTCGTCACGGCCCACCAGGAGCAGCGTCTCGCCGATGCCGGGGCTGGTGGTGTTGCCGGTGACGGCCACGCGGATGGGCTGCGCAATCTTGCCCATGCCCACGCTCGCCGCCTCGCTCACCGTCTTCACCACGCCGTCCAGCGCCTCCACCTTCCACTCGGGCAGGGCGGCGAGCGCCTCGCGCGCCTTGCGCAGCAGGTTGAGCGACTCACCGGCGAGGTGCTTGGCCGCGGCCTTCTCGTCCAGGGTGACGCCGGTGCGGAAGTAGACGTTGGCCGCCGTGGTGGCCATCTCCTCCAGCGTGTTGGAGCGCTCGCGCAGGGCGCGCACCAGCGGCTCCAGGCGCGCGTCGCCCTTCGCGTGGACGCCCTTGGCCTCGAGGAAGGGCAGGAGCCGCTCGGCGATGTCGGACTCCGGGAGCAGCTTCATCCACTGCTGGTTGAGCCACAGCAGCTTCTCCGGGTTCCACACGCCGGAGGTGGTGCCCACGTCGGAGAAGTCGAACCACTGGAGCATCTGCTCGCGGGAGATGACCTCGTCGTTGCCGTGGCTCCAGCCCAGGCGGATGACGAAGTTGAGCAGCGCCTCCGGGAGGATGCCGTTGCGCTTGTGCAACATCACGTCCGCTTCCGGGTGCTTGCGCTTGGACAGCTTCTCGCGGTCCGGCCCGAGGATGAGCGGCAGGTGGGCGAAGTCCGGCGGCTGCCAGCCCAGCGCCTTGTAGAGCATCAGCTGCGGGAAGGTGGAGTTGACGTGCTCCTGCCCGCGCGCCACCAGGGTGATGTCCATCAGGTGGTCGTCGATGACGCAGCCGTAGTTGTAGAGGGGGATGCCGTCCGCGCGCATCATGACCCAGTCATCCAGGTCCGAGTACGGCTTGGTGATGACGCCCAGCGCCTTGTCGTCGAAGGACACGGAGCCCTCGCCCGACGGCATCTTGAAGCGGAGGACCGCGTCCTCCGCGCGCTTGCCCGCCGGCGGGGCCTTCAGCTCGCGGCAGGTGCCCGGGTACTTGAAGGCGCCGCCCGTCTTCTCCGCGGCCTGGCGCTGCACGTCCAGCTCCTCGCGGGTGCAGTAGCAGCGGTAGGCCTTGCCGTCGGCGATGAGCTTGTCCGCGTGCTCGCGGTAGGTGTCCAGCCGCTGCATCTGGAAGTAGGGCGCGTAGGGGCCCTCCTTGCCGGGGCCTTCGTCCCACTCCAGGCCCAGCCAGTTGAGCCCGTCGAGGATGGCCTGCACCGACTCGGGCGTGGAGCGGCCCTGGTCCGTGTCCTCGACGCGGAGGATGAAGGTGCCGCCCTGGCGCCGGGCCTGGAGGTAGTTCATCAGCGCCGTGCGGGCACCGCCGATGTGGAGGTAGCCGGTAGGCGAGGGAGCGAAGCGGACGCGAGGGGCGGAAGGCATACGGGCGCGCGGATTAGCAGGAGGAGGGTAGGGGGTCAACGCGCACGGCCGTTTCGGAAGCCGTACGGCCCCGGGCCGCTGGGGTAAGCTCGTGCGCCAGGGAGAACACGTATGTCGATTCGTCAGGTATTTCGCACGTTGCTGCTGGCGGCCTTCCTGGGCGCCCTTCCGGCGAGCGCCACCACCCAGCTCAAGGTGGAGCTGCCCGAGCTCGCGCGCGGCGCGGACGCCGTCGTCCACGGCGTCGTCCGGCGGGTGGAGAGCCGCTGGAGCGGGGACAAGATGCGCATCGTCACCGACGTGGAAATCCAGGTGACGGAGTCCCTCAAGGGGCAGCCGGGCGGAACGGTGCTCGTCACCCAGCCCGGTGGCCGCGTGGGCGACGTGGGGCAGGTGGTGCACGGCCTGGCCTCCTTCGCCGCGGGCGAGGAGGTGGTGGTGTTCCTGGAGAAGCGCGGCGCGCGCGCCTTCCGCGTGTCCTCGATGGCCCAGGGCAAGTACCAGGTGAAGCGCGACGCCGACGGGAAGACGGCCCTCGCGGTGCCGGAGCCCTCGGAGGCCCTGCTGCTGGACCCCGTCACCCGCAAGCCCACCGCGAGCGCGCTCCAGCCGCTGACGCTGGAGGCGCTCAAGGCCGCCGTGCGCGCCGCGGTGGACTCCGCGCCGAAGGGACAGACGCCGTGATTCCGCTCGCACCCTTGATGCTGGCCCTGGCGCTGGGCCAGACGGACCCGTACGTGCGCAGCCGCGTGGACGCGGGCGACACGCGCACCCAGTGCCTCTACTGGACGGCCACACGCGTCACCTGGCACCAGAGCACCTACGGCAACCCGGCCACGCCAGGGGAGTCGGAGTTCGATGCGATGCGCCGCTCCTTCCAGAGCTGGCAGGACATCTTCGCCCAGTGCGGCAACCTCGCCCTGGAAGAAGGCCCCCGCGTCGCGGACCGCGAGGTCGGCTACAAGCGCGAGGGGGCCAACCGCAACCTGGTGCTCTTCCGCGACAGGGACTGCAACGCGGTGGTGGCCTCGACGGACGCGTGCTGGGACGACGACACCTGCGCCAACAAGTTCGACTGCTGGGAGGACGACGACAACACCATCGCCATCACCCTCACCACGTACGACGAGCGCTCGGGCATCATCTACGACTCGGACATCTCCTTCAACGCGGCGCGCTTCGCGTTCACCACCGCGGATGGGAACACCTGCTTCCCGCCGGTGACGACCAACTGCGTGGCCACGGACGTGCAGAACACGGCCACGCACGAGATTGGCCACTTCATCGGCCTGGACCACACGCGCGCGACGGGCTCCACCATGAACCCGAGCGCTCCGCCGGGTGAGGTGTCCAAGCGCACCATCGACACCGGCTCGCACGACTTCGTCTGCGCGGTGTACCCCAGGGGGCAGGCGAGCCAGGCCTGCCTCCACCCCGCGGTCGAACAGGAGCTGGGCCCCAGGGCGAGCACCGGCTGCGCCGCTACCGGCCCCGGCGCGCTCCTGCCCGCGCTGGCCGCGTGGGCGCTGTGGCTGGCCCGCCGCCGCCGCGAGGAGGCCTCCCGGTGAGCAGGGCGCTCCTGGTGCTCGCGGCCGCGCTGCTTTCGGCCGCTCCCGCGCTGGCGCAGGACGAGGACGCGCCCTTCCGGCGCACCGTGGTGCCGGGACGGCCGTTGTGCCTGCTGTGGCCGGGGCGCGACTACGTCTACCACCTGGACGCGGCCGGCAGCGCGCGCACCCCGGGCGACACCGAGGTGGCCGCCATCGAGGCCTCCTTCGACTCCTGGCGCACGCAGTCGAAGACGTGCAGCGACTACAACTTCCGCCGCGGCGAGGACTGGAGCCTGCCGGTGAAGGTGGGCTACGACCAGGGGCAACCGTATAACAACTACAACATCGTCACCTTCCGGGAGAAGTCGTGCCCGGACGTGGTCCCCGTGGAGGACCCGTGCTGGGCGGAGGAGACGTGCGGTAACGTGTACGCGTGCTGGGAGCACGGCGAGGGCACCATCGGCCTCACCACCTCCACCTTCAGCTTCCGTGACGGCCGGGTGCTGGACGCGGACATCGAGCTGAACGGCTCGCGGCCCGGCGGCCGCGTCGGCTTCCTCTTCACCACGGTGGACTCCCCGGTGTGCGAGGGCGTGCCGGCGACGGACTGCGTGGCCACGGACCTCCAGAACACCATGACGCACGAGATTGGCCACGTGGTGGGGCTGGACCACGTCTTCGTCCCGGGCTCCACCATGGAGGCCACCGCGCCGGATGGGGAGACGGGCAAGCGCGTCATCGACCCCGGCTCCGGCGCCGGCTTCTGCTCCATCTACCCGCGCGGCCTGCCGCCCAACCAGTGCTCCTCCCGTCCGGGCGCGGGCCTCACGCTGCAGGCCGAGGGCCGCGGCACCGGCTGCGCGGCGGCGCCCGGTCCGCTGGCGCTGGGCGCGGTGCTGGCCGCCCTGGTGCTGGCGCGGCGCAGGGCGGCCGGGCGGCCGGGGACGCGGGACGGCGCTGCGGCCCCGCGCGGGCGGGGTTAGAGGTCCAGAACGTGGCCGTCGCCTTCTTCGACCTGGACAAGACGCTCATCGCGGCCAACTCCGGCTCGCTGTGGGTGCGCCGCGAGCTGGAGCTGGGGCACATCACCCGCCTGCAGGCGCTGCGCGCCAGCCTGTGGATTGCCCGCTACCACCTGGGCTTCGTCTCCATGCAGGACGCGGTGGCGCGCGCCATCGCCCAGCTCGCGGGCTCGGAGGCCCGGCCCATCCAGGAGCGCACCGCCGTCTTCTACGAGGAGCAGGTGCGCCCCCTCTACCGGCCCGGCGGCCTGCTGGCGCTGGAGGAGCACCGCCGGGCGGGAGACCGGCGGGTGCTGCTCACGTCGTCCTCGGGCTACCTGTCGGAGCTGGTGGCGCGGGAGCTGGGACTGGACGCGGTGTTGTGCAACCGCTTCGAGGTGGACGACGCGGGCCGGCACACCGGGCGGCCGCTGGGCGTCATCTGCTTCGGCGAGGGCAAGCGCACCGTCGCCGAGGCCTACGCGCGCGAGGCCGGCGTGGCGCTGTCCACGTGCGCCTTCTACACGGACTCGTACTCGGACCTGCCGGTGATGGAGGTGGTGGGGCGGCCAGTGGCCGTGCACCCGGACCACCGGCTCAAGCGCGAGGCCCGAAGGCGCGGCTGGCCGGTGGTGAGCTGGGGCGTGCCCCCGGGCGGCACCCCGGTCGCACCGCCCGCGCCGCCGGTGGTCCCCTCCACGGGGCCCTGACCTCTCGGCGCGGCGGGTGCTGCGTCTAGCGGCGGGGCGCCACGAGCCGCATGGTGAAGGTGTAGTCCACGTTCACCGGGTGGCCCTGGTAGACGATGGGCTTGTAGGTGCGCGACTGCAGCGCCTCCAGCACCGGCTTCTCCATGTAGGGCACCGCCTTGATGGTGCGGCACCTCTCCACGCGGCCCTTCTGGGTGATGGTGCAGCGGACAATCATCGCGCCCTCGGCCTTCGCGGCCATCGCCTCGCGCGTGTAGATGATGTCCTTCGTCTGGTCGAGCATCTCCAGGCGGGGCATCTCATCGCTGTAGGGCAGCACGTCGCCCCGCGCGGAGGCCAGGGCCGCCGTGGGCAGCACCGGCACCGCCAGGCCGCCGGCCACGCCCTTGGCCGGAGTGGCCGCCGCGGTGGAGCCCACCGCGCTCGCGGCCGCCGGCTCGGGAGGAGGCGGGGACGAGGGGGCCAGCATCACCGGGGCGGACATGCCGCCGGGCGTGGCCACCGGCTCGGCGGCCTCCACCTCGTCCGTGGCGGAGGAGGCCGAGGCCACCTCCATGTTGCGGCCGCCACCACCGCCCCGGCGCTTCTGCAGCTTCTGGGACAGCACCACCTCGCCGGAGCCGCCCGCGACGACGGTCTCCATCTGGTAGCCCTCCAGCGCGAAGGTCAGCTCCACCGTGACGGAGCCGTCCTGGCCCTGGGGAATCTCCAGGGTGAAGGGCGTGGTGCCCCGCTCCTTGCCCCGGTAGAAGACGCGCGCGCCGCTCGGCTGGCTCATCAGCTTGAAGCGCACCTTGCCGTTGCCAACCGCCGCGGCCGGCTCCTGCGCGGCGGCGGCGGGCGCGGTCGGAGCGGCGGGCGCCTGGGCCACCGGCTCCGGCTTCGGCTCGTCACCCTTGCCCTTCATCATGAAGAGCACCGCGCCGCCGGCGATGAGGCCCGCCACCACGATGCCGACCAGGCCTCCGGTGAGCAGCGTGCGCTGCCGCGCGCGCTTCACCTCCTGGGGCACCTCCACGCTGATGTCCACCGCCAGCGTGTCGCCAGAGGACTCCGCGGTGTTGCCCGAGCTCGCGAACAGCGCCGGAGACGGGTAGGGGCCCGTCGTCGTCGCGCCACCCGGGCGCTTGAAGATGCCGCTGTTGCCGCCCGCGGCCATGCTGGCGTCGCGCAGCCCCTCCAGCACCTCGTCCATGGTCTGGAAGCGCTTGGCCGGGTCCTTCTCCAGGCAGCGCCGCACCACCGCCTCGATTTCCGGCGGCACGTGGAGGTCCGGCCGCACCTGCTGGAAGGTGGGCGGGGCTTCCTTGTAATGGGCGAAGATGAGCTCGATGTGGTCCCTCGCGATGAACGGCGGGCGGCCCATCAGCATCTGGAAGAGGACGATGCCCAGCGAGTACACGTCGCTGCGCGCGTCGGTGACGTTGCGCGCCTGCTCGGGCGCCATGTACTGCGGCGAGCCGAGGAAGGTGCCGTTCTGGGTGATCTCCGGGGAGATCTGCCCCTCCTGCGGCGCCGCCACCGACTTCACGAGGCCGAAGTCCAGCACCTTCACCAGGTCCTGATCCGACTCGTTCAGGAGCATGATGTTGGCGGGCTTCAAGTCCCGGTGGACGATGCCCAGGCTGTGCGCCTCGCGCAGCGAGCGGCAGATCTGCTGCGCCACGGAGATGGAGCGCTGCCATGTCAGCGGCCCCGCCTGACCGAGCACCTGGGCCAGCGTGCGGCCGTCCAGGTACTCCATGGCGATGTAGTAGATGCCGTCGTCCGTCTGCCCGTAGTCGATGACGGTGACGGTATTGGGGTGGCGCAGCTTGGAGGTGAGCGAGGCCTCACGCAGGAAGCGCTTCTGGAACCCCGGGTCCTTGCTGCTCTGGAAGCTGGGGTTGAGCACCTTGAGCGCCACCACGCGCTCCAGCGGAGCCTGCAGGGCGCGGTACACCTTGCCCATGCCTCCGACGCCAAGCGGCTCCAGGATGCTGAAGCGGCCGTTGAGGGTCCGTCCGATGAGCGGATCAGCGCCCGTGCCAGCTGGTGCCTCGGGGTTCGACGCGTCGCCCTTGATCATTCGTAGCCCCTGACAGCAAGCAACATGGATTCTCCAGGAGTGTGGCGACTCGGCATCAAACCACAAATTCCCGACGAGACGCAGCCCTGCGATGTCCTCTTGAGCACGTCTGGTTGCTCGCGAAGCCCCGCCCAACCCTGGAGGGCGGTGTGGGCGGATGGAGGGCGCGGCCCCCTTTGACGCTTCTTTGCCCTCCGGACTAGCGTGTTGCGTCCGGCGCTTCAGGGCTGAAGCACGCCGGAAGCGCAGATGTCCGATACCCCCAATCATCCCATGAACGCCCAGGTGCGCCGGCTCTCGGTCCAGGAACGGCTGAGTGAGCTGGAGGCCGAGCAGGCCCTGCTGCGCCGGGAGCTCGTGTCGCTCGCGGGCGAGCTGCGCCTGCCGGGCATGTACCTCACCATCGACGCGGCGAGCACCAGCGCGCTGCTGGCCGCGGACTCGGTGCAGGAGGTGGTGCGGCTGGTGGAGATGGAGCCGTTGCCGGGCGCGCCGCCGCACATCGCGGGGACGTTCGTCTACCGGGGCAGCCCGGCGGTGGTGGTGGACCTGGCGGCGCTCTTGGGCGTGCGCCGGGTGCCGGACATGGACGCGCACCTGGTCATCTGCAAGGGCGCGCGCACGGTGGCGGTGCTGGTGGACCGGGTGAGGGACCTGGTGGAGGCGCCCGTCCTGGTGGACGGGACGCCCGATGGGACGCAGGCCCTGCCCTGGGATGCCACGGGGCTGATGGCGGGGCTGTGCCGCACGCCGGAGGGAGTGCGCCCGCTGCTGCGCACCTCGGCGGTGCTGGTGGGGTCGGAGGGGTCGTGAGCGAGGCGGTGCTCGACGATGCGACGCTCGTCCGCGTCGAGGAGGTGCTCCGGGCGGCCTGTGGCCTGACGCTGGCGCGCAGCCTGCGCCGCTCGCTGGAGACGGCGCTGACGCGGGCCTCCGAGTCGCGCGGGCTGGAGCCGGACGCCTTCCTGCGACAGCTCCTGCTGCGCGAGTCCACGGCGGTGGAGAGCTTCATCGAGCACGCCGTCATCGGCGAGACGTACTTCTTCCGTCACCCCGAGCACCTGCGCGCCCTGGCGCGGCTGGCGCAGGCGCACGCCGGCCCCTTCTTCCACGTGTGGAGCGCGGGCTGCGCGAGCGGCGAGGAGCCCTACAGCATCGCCATGGCGCTGCTGGCGTCGGGCATGCCCGAGGGGCGCTTCCGCGTGCTGGCCACCGACGTGTCCGGCCGGGCACTGCAGCGTGCGCGCGAGGGCGCCTACGGGACGTGGTCCCTGCGCAGGATCGAGCCGGAGCTGGAGAAGCGCTTCCTCGTGGCACGGGGCGATCAGCTCTCCGTGGTGCCGCTGGTGCGTCGCACCGTGGACTTCCGGCGCCACAACCTCGCGGTGGACGTGCCGCCCGTGCAGGGGCTCGCCGCCATCTTCTGCCGCAACGTCCTCATCTACTTCCCGCCGGAGCTGGTGCGCGAGGTGCTGACGCGCTTCATCGAGGCGCTCGCCCCGGGCGGGCTGCTCTTCGTGTCGCCCGCCGAGGTGCCCCTCGCCAACGGCCTGGGCCTGGAGACGGTGGACGCCGAGGGCAGCGTGGCGCTGCGCGTGCCGACGCAGGGGGGGATGCGCCCCGCCGCCGCGGCCGTCGCCCGGCTGGAGCGCCCCCGCCCCGTGCCAATGCCGCCGCGGCGGCTCGTGCCCGCGCCGAGGCTGCCCCCGCCGGAGCCCGCGCCCGCGCCGCCCGTCGCGCGCGTGGAGGCGGCGCCCGCCTCGCCGGAGCCGCTGGAGCGCGCGCTGGACGCCGCTCGCGCGGGCCGCTTCGAGGAGGCCGAGGTGCTGGCGCGCGAGGCGGCGAAGGGGCTGGTGCCCGAGGCGTACCTGCTGCTGGCGATGGTGGCGGAGGGGCGGGGCGACCTGAACGGGGCGGTGGAGGCGGTGCGCAAGGCGCTGTACCTGGAGCCGCAACTGGCGCTCGGGCACGCGACGCTGGTGGCGCTGTACGGGCGCATGGACCGCCGCGAGGACGCGGAGCGGGCGAGGCAGAATGCCCTGCGCGCGCTGGACGGGCTGGACGACGAGCAGCCGCTGCGCGGGGTGGAGACGATGACCGCCGGAGGCCTGCGACAGGCCCTGGTGCCGAGGACGCAGGTTGGATGGCAGGGCGCGCGCTGAGGTGGCTCGCGCCCGCGTGTAGGTGGGAGGCAACGTGGACGTCAAAGGGACGAAGCTGACACTGCCGGGACAGGGCGCGGTGGGACGGCTCAGCCTGAGGGTCAAGATCCTCGCCGTCACTGGAATGACGGGGCTGCTGGTGGCCGGCATCCTCATCCTGGCGTTCTGGGTGCAGATGGGCGCCGCGCAGCGTGATGACCTGTCCCGCCGCTCCCACATGGTGAGCGAGGAGCTGGCGAAGACGCTCACGCCCATGCTGGTGACGAGCACCGACCCGGGCAAGCTCCAGGCCTCGGCGCACGGCGTGCTGCGCCACGTGCCGGACGTGGCCTACGTGCTGGTGCGCGACGGGCGGGGCGAGCTGGTGGCCGAGGTGGCCGCGGAGCGCTTCGCGGGCGAGGACACGGCGGCGCCCGAGGGCGACGCGCCGGTGGACCGCCGGCTGCTCGTCAACGGGCAGAACGTGGTGGAGTCCACGACGCCCATCCTCACCGCGTCCGCCACGGCGGGCGCCACGCCCCAGCGGGTGGGCAGCGTGCAGGTGGCGCTCCACGAAGAGGCGCTGTCCGACGCGCTGCGCGACACCACGCGCTTCACGCTGGTGATTGGCGTGCTCATCCTCGCGGGCTGTCTGCTGGCGTCCTGGCTGATGTCGGGCCTGCTCGTCGTCCCGCTGGAGCGGCTGGCGCACGCGGCCGCCGGCATCGCCGCGGGCAACCTGCGCCAGGAGGTCGACACCCGGGGCCGGGACGAGATTGGCGACGTGGCGCGCAGCTTCGCCGTCATGGCGGAGGCGCTCTCGCACCTGCTCCAGGACTTGCGCGGCGCCGCGGCGGAGATGGAGCGCGAGGCGGCGGGCGTGCTGTCCACGTCCACCCAGCAGTCGGCCATGGCGCACCAGCAGGCCTCCGCCATCAACGAGACCAGCACCACGGTGGCGGAGATTGCCCAGACGTCCAAGCAGGCCACCGCGTACGCGGACTCGGTCATCTCCCAGACGCAGAAGTCGGAGTCGCTCAGCACGGAGGGCCAGAAGGTCGTCGCGGAGAGCGTGTCCGGCATGGAGAAGCTGGGCGACCAGGTGAAGGCCATCGCCCTGTCGATTACGGACCTGAGCGAGCGCACGCTGCAGATTGGCGACATCATCAGCACGGTGAAGGACGTGGCCGAGCAGTCGAACCTGCTGGCGCTCAACGCCTCCATCGAGGCGGCCAAGGCGGGCGAGCACGGCCGCGGCTTCGCGGTGGTGGCCACGGAGATGCGCACGCTGGCCGAGCAGTCACGCATCGCCGCGGACCAGGTGCGCGGGCTGCTCAACGAGGTGCAGAAGGGCACCCGCGCGGCCGTCAGCGCCACCGAGGAGGGCAGCCGGCGGGCGCAGGCGGCCATGGAGCTGGCGCGCGGCGCGGGCAACACCATCCTCGGCCTGTCGGAGGTCATCCGGGAGTCTTCGGGCGCGGCGCGGCAGATTGCCGGCAACACGCGCCAGCAGACCATTGGCGTGGAGCAGATCTCCGCGGCCATGGGCGAGCTGACCTCCGCCATGGGCGACGCGGTGGAGCAGACCCGGCGCATCGAGCAGGTGGCAGGCAACCTGACGAATCTTTCCAGGCGGTTCTCGGACCTGGTGGGTAGGTACCAGTTATGACGAATACGGTGGCGGCAGGACGGCGAGCCATGAAGGTGCTCATCGTCGAGGACACGAAGACCATCACCAACCTGCTCCAGGTGTACCTGATGGGGTGGGGCCTGGAGTTCTTCGACGCACCCAACGGCGCGCTGGGGCTCACGCGGGCGCGTGACTTGAAGCCGGACCTCATCATCTCCGACGTGCAGATGCCGGAGATGGACGGCTTCGCCCTCTGCGCGGCGGTGCGGGCGGACCCGAGCCTCCACGGCACGCCCTTCATGATGCTCACCTCGCTGAAGGACGACGCGAGCCGGCAGAAGGGCAAGCTGGTGGGGGCCAGCGCCTTCCTCAACAAGCCGGTGTCCGTGGATGACCTGCGCTCGAAGGTGCGCGACATCCTGAAGCTGCCCGCCACCCGGTACTAGGCCCATGCCCGGCGACGACGCGAAGGTGGAGATAGACTATTCCGCGCTGCGGCGGCAGCTCGACGAGGCGAACGCCCTGCTCGAGGGCACGCAGAAGGTGAGCCCGGAGCGGCGGCGCGAGGTGCTCGGCGCGCGCGCGCGGGCGCTGGCCGAGTCGCGCCACGAGGAGCGACAGGAGGTGCTCTCCGTGCTGGCCTTCCAGGTGGGAGGCGAGCGCTACGCCGTCCGCATCGAGCACGTGGACCACGTGCTGGAGGCGCGCGGAATCGCGGCCCTGCCGGGGGCGCCGGGGCACGTGCTGGGCGCGCTGGTGAGCCGCTCGCGCGTGGTGCCGGTGCTGGACCTGCGCCAGTTGCTGGGGCTGGAGGGCGGCGGCATGTCGGACCTGGGCAAGGTGGTGGTGGTGGAACTGGGCGAGGAGTGCTTCGGGCTCGCGGCGGAAGGTGTGGAGGGGCGCAAGGAGCTGCCGAGGACGGAGCTGTCGCAGCCGCCGCCGGGGCCCTTCCTGTTCCTCACGCAGGACCGGTTGACGGTGCTGGACCTGGAGCAGCTCGGGGGGCCCTCGGGCGCGCTGCCAGAGGGGGAATAGAGGCGCGCCATGGACGCACAGCTCTTGCGCAGCATCTGGCCGGTGTTCTCCGCGGAGACGCGCGAGCAGATCCAGGCCATCGGGTCGAAGGTGCTGGGCCTGGAGGGCCCCGCGCAGGAGCGTGAGCCGGACCTGCTGCCGTCCCTCAAGCGCCTGGTGCACAGCCTCAAGGGCTCGGCGGCCAGCCTGGGGCTGGACGACATCGAGCAGGTGGTGCACGCGATTGAAGACGGGCTCTCCACCTTCAATCCGCAGGAGCGACTGCCACGCACCGCGGTGGAGTCCATGCTGCGCGGCCTGTCCGCCATCGAAACGGCCATGGGCCGCGGCGATGCGGGCCAGTCCCCCGTGGTGGACGGGCTGGGCGCGGTGCTGTCGGCGCTGGGACGCGAGGGCGCGGTGACGGCGCCCCCGGGCGGCGCGAGCGGCGTGGCGAAGGGGCTGGACGCGCTGGAGTCGCTGGAAGCGGCGCTGGGGGCGCTGTGCTCGCCGGACGTGCCGGACCGCGCGGCGGTGGTGCGCACGGCGGTGGAGCGGGCGCGCGCGCTGAGGAGCACGGCCGAGGAGTCCGGGGCGGAGAAGGTGGCCTCGCTGGCGGAGGCCGCGGCGCTGGCCTTCACGCGCATGGAGCCCGGCGGCGACGCCGCGGGCATGGCCGCCTCCGACGTGGCGGGCACGCTGGTGGACCTGCGGGCCGCGCTGGAGGCCTCGGGCGGGGCGGGCGCGGTGGAGCGCGCCGTGGAGGCGCTGCGCTCGGTGCCGGCGCCCTCGTCGGCGGAGGGCTCGGGCGTGCAGGCCGCGGCCGGGGCCTCGCAGACGGGGGGCGGCACGGCGGACCGCACGGTGCGCGTGTCGGTGAAGACGCTGGAGTCGCTCGCGCTGCAGGTGGAGCTCCTGATGGCGGGCCGGGCGCAGCAGACCCGGCGCGGCGAGGCGCACCGCACGCTGATGGACGGCATGCACGAGGTGCTGCTGCACCTGGAGCGCGCGTCGTCGCAGCTCACCATGGCGGGCGGCGGTCCGGCGCTGGAGCCGCTGCGCTCGGGCGTGACGTTGATGCGCGGCCTGCAGAAGCGCCTGCTGGAGCTGACGAAGGAGTCGCACCGCGACGGCGAGCAGCTCTCGCTGGTGGTGCAGGTGGCGCGCGATGACCTGCGGGACTTGCGCATGGTGCCGGCGTCGACGGTGCTGGAGCCGCTGCGGCGCACGGTGCGCGAGGTGTCCGCGCGGCTGAACAAGGACGTGTCGCTGGACCTGGTGGGCGGGGACGTGCGGTTGGACCGGCGCATCCTCGACGCGCTGAAGGACCCGCTGCTGCACCTGGTGCGCAACGCCATCGACCACGGGCTCGAGTCCACGGCGGACCGCCGCGCGGCGGGCAAGTCGGAGACGGGGCGGCTGTCGGTGCGGGTGGAGCCGCGGGGCACGCGCATCGCGGTGGTGGTGGAGGACGACGGCTCGGGCCTGTCTCCGGAGCGGGTGCGGGCCACGGCGGTGCGCCGGGGGCTTCTCACCGAGGAGGCCGCGGAGAAGCTGACGGACGCGCAGGCGGCGCGGCTGGTGTTCCAGCCCGGCTTCTCCACGCGCGAGCAGGTGACGGCCACCTCCGGGCGGGGCGTGGGGCTGGACGTGGTGCAGGCCACCGCGCAGCGGCTGCAGGGCTCGGTGGACGTGGACTTCACGGCGGGGAAGGGGACGCGCTTCACGGTGGACCTGCCGCTGACGCTGGCCGCGGCGCTGGGGCTGCTGGTGCGCACGGGCACGACGGTGTCCGCGATTCCCTCCGACAGCGTGAAGCGCGTGCTGCGGCTGACGCCGGAGGACGTGGGCACGGTGGCGGGCCGCGTGGTGGCGCGTGTGGACGGCGAGCAGCTCACCTTCCTGCCGCTGGCGGAGTCCATCGGCCTGCCGCGGCTGCCCATGGCGATGGACACGGGGAAGCTGCAGACGGCGGCGCTGCTGTCCGTGGGCGACGACAAGGTGCTGTTCGCCATCGACGAGGTGGTGGGGCAGCAGGAAATCGTCGTCCGCTCGCTCGGGCGGCACGTGCGGGGTGTGCGGCACCTGGCGGGCGCGGCGGTGCTGGACGACGGCCGCGTGGTGCCGGTGCTCAACGCGACGGAGCTGGTGCGGGCGGCCCGGCCGGAGACGCGCTCCTCGCCGGTGGTGCAGGCCGCGCGGCCGCGCATCCTGGTGTGCGACGACGCGCTCACCACGCGCTTCGCCATGAAGTCGCTGCTCGAAATCGCCGGCTATCCGGTGGTGACGGCGGCGGACGGCGAGGAGGCGTGGGGCGTGCTGGAGCGCTCGTCCTGCCAGCTCGTGGTGAGTGACTGGCAGATGCCCCGGCTGGACGGAGTGGGGCTCGCCCGGCGCATCAAGGCGCACCCGACGCTGCACCGCACGCCCATCATCCTCGTCACCTCGCTCGACAGCCCGGAGGACCGGGCCGCGGGCCTGGAGGCGGGCGCGGATGGCTACCTCGTCAAGCGCGAGGTGGAGCGCGGAAAGCTGCTGGAGTTGGTGCGGCAGCTGCTGCCCGCGTCCTGAGGCATGCGCCGGTACGGTGCCGGCGCTCCATGCGCCTCTTCATGGGGCCAGCGCGTGACTCATGCATGAGTCGGCTGGGCCCGTGACTCATGCATGAGTCGGGTAACGGTGCTTCAGCCGCCGTGAGCCGCGAGCGACGCGGGCACGGTGTCGTCCGCGGGCAGGTGCACGACCAGCCCGCCTTCGTCCTCCGTGGGCAGTGACAGTCCGCCGCGCAGCCGCTGCGCGAGGTGCCGCAGCACGGCCGCCGTCTTCTCCGGCAGCGCCCTGCCTCCGCGCACGTCCACGCGCAGCCGCCACATGCCCAGGTCGTCCGCGGGCTCCACGCGCACCGTCACCGCCGTGCCGGACGCCGCCACCACACGCGCCAGCGTGCGCACCAGCAGGTCCACCGAGGCCTTCGGGCCCTTGAGCGCCACGGGCCGGTCCGGCAGCGTCATCGTCACGTCCGCGGTGCGGCCTCCGCGCGCCGACGAGAGGAACGCGGAGCGCAGGAGCGGACGCAAGTCCTCCACGCCCTCGTCCACCACCTTCGCCAGGCGCCGCTCGATGAGCGCGCCCTGGTCGTTCGCCACGCGCTGCATCCGGTCCAGGTAGCGCTGCATGGGCGGCGTCAGCGGGCCGGCGGTGCCCTTCACCATCATGTCCACGTAGCCCTTCATCACCATCAGCGGTGTGCGCAGGTCATGCGACGCCCGGGAGCGCCGCCGCTCCGCCTGGGACACCGCGCGCTCCAGCCGCTGCTTCGACTCCAGCAGTCGCGCCTGCCGCGCCCCCGCGTCCACCTCCCGCGCGTGCGCCGCCATCAATGCGCCTCCGAAGCGCGCGAGTCGCGCAAGCACCTCCTGGTCCGTGGCACCGAGAGGCTCGGGCCACACCACCAGCGCCTGCCGCCGCGCCGTCGTGGCACACGTCCGCGCGGGTGCGGCTCGGCCGGCCCTCGCGACACACGTGCGCCCATCATAGAGAGCCGCCCCGGAAGCGCCGGTCAGCCGCAGTGCCTCGCGCACCAGGGCGTCCAGCCCCGCGCGCGTGCCACACCGCAGCGCCCGCTCGGCCACCGCCGCGAGCACCCTCTCCACCCTTGCGTCGGGGTTGTCCCCGACGCGCCGCCCCATCCAAGCACCCGCCAGCACGCGCCAAGGTATGGGCATGGTGCGGCCGGGACGCAACACTGCCCACCTTGAGAAGAGAATGGGCGCGGATCGGAAATCCTTTACCCTCACCGTACCCCGCACCTCCTGAATTTTTACTGCCCTCCAGGGCAAGGTGATCGCGCAAACCCCTTCAACTCCTCGGAAGTACCCACTGGCCGGGCGTTTGCTAACAGGCATCGCGACGGGCGGCGGAAGGGACGGATGGGGACTCTCGACTACTACGCGGCGATCGCACGACTGGCCCCGGCGGGGTTGGCGCGGAGCGCGGTGCGGCGGGTTCAAGGCGTGGCCAGGCAGGCGCTGTATCGCCGGCGGGAGCGCGCCGACGAGCTCCAGCTCCTCCAGGCCTTCGGCGCGACGAGCGCCGACGAGCTGGGGGACCTGGCCCTGGGCCAGCGCTCCTCGCGCATCTGGTGCGAAATCTCTCATCGGGCCTCGGTGCTCGAGGCGCTTGCCGCGCTCCCCGGGGCCACCGAGCGCGCCCGGGCCCACGCGCACGCCGCGCTCCGTCAGGAGTGGGACGTCTTCGGCACGCGCGTTTCCTTTGGTGAGGGCCGTCCGGTGGACTGGTCCCTGGACCCCATCAGCGGCCACCGCTACCCGGTGGAGCCGGTGGAGCGGATGCCGCTGCACTCGACGGGGAAGGACCCGAAGTACCCGTGGGTGATGGGCCGGCTCGACAGCGCGGTGGCGCTGGCGCAGGGGTACTGGATTTCGACGACGCGCGAGGAGCGCTCGCGCTTCGCCACCGCCTTCGTGGCGCAGACGCTGGACTTCCTGCAGGCCAACCCCGTGGGCATGGGCGTCCACTGGACGTGCCCCATGGAGATTGCGCTGCGCGCGGCCAACGTCGCGCAGGCGCTGGCCATGTTCTCCGACGCACCCGAGGTGCGCCGGCCGGAGTTCCTGGTGCCGGTGCTGGGCGCGCTCGCCGAGCACACCGCGTGGGTGGAGGCCCACCTCGAGAACAAGGGCGCGGTGCCCAACAACCACCTGGTCTCCAACTACGTGGGCCTGTTGGTGGTGGGGCTGCTCTTCCCGGAGCTGCCGGGCGCGCCGCAGCAGGTGGCGCTCGCGGTGGGAGGCCTGCGCGAGCAGATGGTGGCGCAGGTGCACCTCGAGGGCACGTCCTTCGAGGGCTCCATTCCCTATCACCGGCTGTCGGTGGAGCTGTTCGCCCTGGCGTACCTCGCGGCCCGGGGCGCGGGCGTGCCACTGGGGCCGGCGTACGATTCACGGCTGCGCCGCATGTTCCACGCCGTGCGCGCGTGGTGCTCGGAGAAGGGGCTGGCGCCGCAGATTGGCGACAACGACTCCGGGCGCGTCTTCCCGCTGCGGGAGCGCGAGGACAACGAGCACGGCTACCTGGTGGGGCTGGGCGCGGCGCTCTTCGGCGACGCGGGCCTGGGCGGTGGCGAGCTTCCGGACGAGGCGGCGTGGCTGCTGGGCCGTGCGGGCGTGGAGCGCTTCCGCGCGCTTCCTGCCGCTGGCGCGCCGGTGTCGGTGAGTTTTCCGGAAGGTGGTTTTCACATCTTGCGCGGCGCGGGTGCAGTTATCACTGTCTGCGCGGGCAAGCAGGGGCAGGGCGGAGTCGGAGGCCACAGCCACAACGACAAACTTTCTTTCGAGCTCCACCTCGACGGGCGTCCCGTCATCGTGGACCCGGGCACGGGCACGTACACGCGAGACCCGGCCACGCGGAACTGGTTCCGCGGTACCTCGGCGCACAACACGGTGCAGGTGGATGGCGCGGAGCAGTCCACCCTCGACCCGGCGCGGCTGTTCGCGCTGCCGGAAGAGGCCCGGGCTCGCGTGGTGGCCTTCCTTCCCGGGGGCACCGTGGACAGGCTGCTGGTCCGCCACGACGGCTACCGCATGCTGCCGGCGCCGGTGGGCATCGAGCGCACGTTCCGGCTCGACAGGTTCGAGCGCGCGTTGTCGGGGCGCGACAGGTTCATTGGCATGGGCCGGCACGACGTGGTGGGCCGGTTCCACCTGCCGGACGAGCAGGCGCGGATGGTGGCGCCGGATGTGCAGGTGTTGGCCCGAGCGCGCCGTGTGGCGGAAGGGCCGGTCGAGTTCGAGTCACTCGCGGTGGAGCTGGGCCCGGAAGGGGCTCCCCACGCGTGGGTGGTGGTGGAGAAGGGCCTGGCGCTGAAGCTGGCGCCGTCGCGGTATTCGCCAGGGTATGGCCGGGTGGTGTCGGCGCTGGCGGTGGAGTTCCGGGGGCAGGTGACTCCTCCGGTGTGGCTGAGGTGGGTGGTTGTCTTCAGGTGAGTGTTGGGTCGGGGCGTGACCGTCATTGACGGCGCGTCGCATCAGGAGAGGTGAGGACGATGAGGGTGATGGTTGGCAGCCCGCTGCTCGAGCGGATCAAGGCGCGGGACGCGAAGGTCGGGGTCGTGGGTCTGGGTTACGTGGGTCTTCCGCTGGGCATGGCTTTCGCGGAGGCGGGCTTCCCGGTGATGGGGCTCGACATCGACAAGCGGAAGATCGACAAGATTGAAAAGGGCGAGAGCTACATCAAGCACATCCCCAGCGCGCCGCTGGCGGAGCTGAGCAAGTCGGGCAAGCTGAAGGCGACGTCGGACTTCGCGAAGTCGAAGGACATGGATTGCGTCATCATCTGCGTCCCGACGCCGCTCACCGCCTCCCGTGAGCCGGACATGAGCTACATCATCCAGACGGGTGAGGCCCTGGCGCCGCACGTGCGCCGCGGTCAGCTCTTCATCCTCGAGTCCACCACCTACCCTGGGACGACCGAGGAAGTGCTCAAGCCGCTGCTCGAGAAGAACGGCCTCAAGGCGGGCGTGGACTTCTACCTGGCCTTCAGCCCCGAGCGCGAGGACCCGGGCAACAAGAGCTTCAACACCAAGACGATTCCGAAGATTGTCGGCGGCTACTCTCCCGAGTGCGCCGAGGTGGCCTGCGCCCTCTACGGCAGCGCGCTGAAGGAAGTGGTGCCGGTCTCCTCCACCCGCGTGGCGGAGCTGTCCAAGCTGCTGGAGAACATCTTCCGCTGCGTCAACATCGCCATGGTCAACGAGATGAAGATGCTCTGCGACCGCATGAACGTGGACGTGTGGGAGGTCATCCAGGCCGCCAGCACCAAGCCCTTCGGCTTCATGCCCTTCTTCCCGGGCCCCGGCCTCGGTGGGCATTGCATCCCCATCGACCCGTTCTACCTGACGTGGAAGGCGCGCGAGTTCGAGTTCCACACCAAGTTCATCGAGCTGGCCGGCGAGGTGAACTGGCAGATGCCCTACTACGTGGTGCAGCGCACCATGGAGGCGCTCAACAACAACCGCAAGACGCTCAACGGCGCCAAGATTCTCTGCATCGGCGCGGCGTACAAGAAGGACATCGACGACATGCGCGAGAGCCCGTCTCTGCGCGTCATGACGCTGCTCAAGGAGAAGGGCGCGGAGCTCGAGTACCATGACCCGTACGTCCCCGAGCTCCACAAGGGCCACGGCTTCAACATGGAGATGAAGTCGGTCCCGCTGAACACGGACAACCTGGGCGAGTACGACGCGGTCCTCATCCTCACGGACCACTCGAACATCGACTACAGCGCGGTGGTGGCGAACTCGAACATCGTCATCGACACGCGCAACGCGACGAAGAACGTCAGCAAGGGCCGCGAGAAGGTGACGAAGGCCTGAGCTTCTGACGAGGAGTTGCCCGGATACCGACCCTCCGGGCAAGGGTCCTCGTCTCCAGACGTCGGGAGGGGCGTCTGGAGGCGAGGACCTGCTCGTGTTGTGACAGGGGTTGGATAGAGTGGGGCGGTGCGAACCTTCTTTCGTCCCGTACTCCCCCTGCTGGTGGCCTCGGCGGTATTGATGGCGGCGGCGCCCGCGCCGGACGCCCGCGTGACGCTGCTCGACGCCATGGCGAGCGAGCTGGCGCGCAACCAGCAGCAACTGAAGATGCAGAGCCATGAGCCGCCGTACTTCATGAGCTACCAGCTCAAGGACTACGAGCAGACCGCCGTCGCGGCGCGTTATGGCGCCATCTTCATGGACGACAGCTACCGCGAGCGGAAGCTGTACGTCGACGTGCGGGTGGGCAGCTACGACTTCGACAGCTCCGTGCCGGAGGGCTTCGAGTTCAGCTTCTCCACCAAGGGCACCAGCTACATCGCGCGCAAGGAAGGGCCGCTGGATGACTCGCCGCTGGCGCTGCGCACCGCGCTGTGGCTCATCACCGACGAGAAGTACAAGTCGGCGCTCTTCCAGTACCTGAAGAAGAAGGGCGAGGACGTCTACTCGGTGGAGGACCCGAAGCGGCCTCCGTCCTTCACGAAGGAGAAGCCGAGCACGCTCGTGCAGCCAGCCGTGCCCGCCCCGTTCAACCGGGAGCGCTGGGTGAAGCTGTCGCGCGAGGTGTCCGGCCTGTTCAACGCCCACCCGGAGCTGTTCGACTCGGAGGTGCGCGTCACCGCGGACAAGGTGACGCGGCTGTTCGTGTCCACCGAGGGCAGCCGCATCATCTCCGAGGAGGTGCTGTACGGCCTGCACGTGTCCGCGGTGACGCGGGCGCCGGACGGGCAGCTCCTGGACGACTCGCGCGACTTCTACTCGCCCACGGAGGCGGGGCTGCCGGACGACGCGAAGGTGCGCCAGGCGGCGGCGAAGGTCATCGAGGAGCTGCTCGCGCTGCGCGCGGCGCCAGCCATCGACCCGTACACGGGCCCGGCCATCCTCGCGCCCGAGGCCTCCGGCGTGCTCTTCCACGAAACGGTGGGGCACCGGCTGGAGGGGGACAGGCAGGACGGGGACAACGAGGGCAAGACGTTCAAGGGCCAGGTGGGCAAGGTGGTGCTGCCCACGTTCCTCTCCATCCACGACGACCCGTCGCTGCGGGTGCTCAACGGGGAGCCGCTCAACGGCTACTACCAGTTCGACGAGGAGGGCGTGAAGGGGCAGCGCGTGACGCTGGTGGAGAAGGGGGTGCTGCGCAACTACCTCCTGGGACGCCGGCCCGCGGAAGGGTTCCTCCAGTCCAACGGACACGGACGCAGCCAGGGCACGCTGAAGCCCGTGGCGCGCATGGCGAACCTCATCGTGGAGAGCACCAAGGCGGTGAGCGACGCGGAGCTGAAGCGGCTGCTCATCAACGAGGCGAAGCGGCAGGGCAAGCCGTATGGCCTCATCATCCGCGACATCACCGGCGGCAATACGAATACGTCCAGCTATGGCTATCAGGCTTTCAAGGGCGTGCCGCGCATGGTGTACCGGGTGGACGTGAAGACGGGGCAGGAGTCGCTGGTGCGCGGCGTGGAAATCGTCGGCACGCCGCTGTCGGCGGTGAACCGCATCCTCGCGTCCGGACAGAAGCAGGGCATCTTCAACGGCTTCTGCGGCGCGGAGAGCGGCAACGTGCCGGTGTCCACCGTGGCGCCCGCGATTCTCCTCCAGGAAATGGAGCTGCAGCGCGCGATGGAGGGCAAGGACCGTCCGCCCATCCTCTCCAGCCCCGCGGCCCTGAAGGAGCCGGCGGTGCAGAAGGTCACGCCGTAGCTCGTGCGCGGCACGGCCGTGTCTTCCGGGGAAGGGGGCGTCCTTCCCCGGGCTCGCGGTGTGCCTGACTCTGCGCTCGGGGGCACTTGTGTGCCGCCCCGCGACTGCGTTTCATGAGGGTGATGCGTTCCGTCCGCTTCCTCGCGCTGCTCGTGCTCACAGTGGCCTCTGCCGCGCGCGCCCAGGCCGCGTCCTCCGCTCCGGCCTCGCTGGAGCTGGGCCATGAGGACCGACTGGGCGCGGAAGGGGGCTTCGAGCTGCGCGCGCTGGTGTACGCGCTGGATGGCCAGCCCCTGGTGCTGCCGGGGGAAGGTGGGCGGTTGCCGCTCGCGCCTGGCATTCATGAGCTGGACGTGCGCGTGGTGTACGAAGGGCGCTCGCCGGTCTTCTCGTACGTGGACGGCTACCGCTTCGTGATGAGGGGCCGCGTCACGCTGGACGCGCGGCCCGGGATGGCGGTGCGAATCACCTCCACCGCCTTCGCGCGCGAGGGCGTCACGGTGCAGTGGCAGCAGCGCCCGGCCTTCGTGCTCGAGGGCCAGCCGAGGGAAGCCGTGGTGGGCATCGAGTACGGGCCGGTGGAGAACCTGCCGCTCGCGGAGGCCGCCGCCCTGCGCGCCGTGGACGAGGTGCTCGCCGAGGCCCGGCGCCGTGTGCCCGCGTCCCCGGCCCGGGCGGAGGTCTCCGCCTCCTGTGCGATGGCGCCCGTCTTCTTCCGCTACTTCGACACGCGGCTCAGCCCCGAGGCGGAAGCCGTGCTGCGGCGCTCGGCGGAGTGTCTGCTCCAGCAGCCGGCGCTGCGCGTGCGCCTGCAAGGGCACGCCGACGCGAGCGGGCCCGAGTCCGTCAACGCGTCGCTGGGCCAGGGCCGCGCGCAGTCCGTGGCCGCCTATCTCCTGTCGCTCGGCGTGGAGCGCGCCCGGCTGGTGCTGGAATCACAGGGCGACGCGCGGCCGCCATGCACCGAGTCCACGCCCGAGTGTTTCGCGAAGAGCCGCCGCGTGGAGCTGGTCGCGGAGCCCTCGGGCCCCTGAGTCGGCTTCGCTTCCGCGAGTGCTTCGCGAAGAGCCGCCGCGTGGAGCTGTCGCGGAGCCCTCGGGCCCCTGAGTCGGCTTCGGTTCCGCGAGTGCTTCCCGCGCGGCAGCCGCGTGGAGCCGCTTGTCGAGCCCTCGGGCCCCTGAAGGAGCTTCAGTCCTAAACGCGCGCGCCGGGGGCCGCGAGCAGGCCGTGGACGTGCGCGGGCTGGAAGGGCTTGGTGAGCAGCGGGTTGCCCACCTGCTCGACGAAGCGCTGCGTGTCGGGGGTAAAGGCGCCGCCGGTGATGAAGGCGATGCGCTCGTGCAGGCCCGGCCACGCCTCGCGGACGGCCTGGTACACGTCGATGCCCGTCAGCTCCGGCATCATCAAGTCACAGAGGATGAGGTCGAAGGCCCGGTCGGTGCGCAGCCGCTCCAGGGCCTCGCGGCCATTGGCGGCGGTGACCAGCTCGTGCCCGCGCAGCATCCGGCGCAGCAGGTCCAGCACGCGCGGCTCGTCGTCCACCGCCAGCACGCGCCGGCCGCTGGAGGGCGGCACCCGCTCCTCGGCGGCGTCCTTCGTCGGGGCGAGCTCGAGCCGTGGCAGGCGCACCTCCACGGTGGTGCCCTGGCCGGGCTCGCTGCGCACCATCATCCCGCCGCCCAGCGCGTTGACGATGTCGCGGCAGATGGCCAACCCCAGGCCCATGCCCCCGCCCATGCGGCGCGTGGTGAAGAAGGGGTCGAAGATGCGGGGCAGCACCTCCGGGGGGATGCCGCGGCCCGTGTCGGTGATGGCGAGCACCACCCCGCCCACCGAGCTGCGCAGCGAAACCGTGAGGCGGTTCTCCGAGTAGCGCCCCTCGGGAATGGCCTGCGCCGAGTTGAGCACGAGGTTGAGCACCACCTGGCCCAGCTTCGTCGTGGTGCCGCGCACGTGGGGAAGCTCCGCGTCGTACTCGCGCACCACCTGCGCGCGGTGGCGCAGCTGGTTGGCGGCCATGCGCAGGGTGCTCTCGACGACGGCCTTGAGGTCCACCGCCTCTTCCTCGCCGGTGTCCCCGCGCGAGAAGGCCCCGAGGTCCGCCACGATGCGCCGGATGCGCCGCGCGCCCTCCAGGGCCTCGTCCAGCACCTGGTGGCACTCGTCCGCGCCGCCCGGAGACGGGGGGCAGGGCAGCTGCTGCTTGAGGAACTCCAGGTTGCCCGTCGTATACGCGAGCGGGTTGTTGATTTCGTGCGCGAGCCCCGCGGCGATGATGCCCAGCGAGCGGGCGCGCTGCTCGCCCTCCTTCTCCTGGAGCAGCAGCACGTCGCGCCGCTTGCGCTCCAGCGCCGTCACCAGCGCGCTGCCCGTCATCCCCAGCAGGTGCAGCTCCTCCGGCGTCCAGCTGCGGGGCGCGCCCACCGAGTCGAAGCCCATCCACCCGACGAGCCGGCCCCCGAGCGACACCGGCGTGTTGACGTACGCGCGCACGCGCCGCGCGGCGAAGGAGTCACGCTCGGCGACGGCCTCGGGCGGGAGCATGGACGGGTCCGAGACAATCACCGTCCGGCCCGCCTGGAACTGCCGCATCGTCCACGCGTGGTCCGCGGTGGAGCTGCCGCGCTTGTCCTCCAGGCCGAAGGGCTCCGTGCCCGGCGCGCACCACTCGTACGCGTCCGTCACCAGGTCCGCGTCCTCGGACAGCAGGCCCACGTAGCAGCGCTGCGCGCGCACGTGCTGACCGAGCAGCTCGAGCGCGGCGCGGATGCCCGACTCCATCTCCTCGGGCGGAAGGTTGAGCAGTCGGTGGGAGGTGTCGGCGATCAGCGCGCTGCGCTCCAGCAGCTTCCCCAGCTCGCCGCGCATCTGACGCAGCGCACTCACCTCACGGCGCAGGGCGAGGTGGGCCTCTTCACCCACGCCGGAGGCGTCCGACGCGCACAGGCGCTCGAGGACGGCTTCCGACTGCTGGAGGCGCTCCAGCAGCGTCCGCGATTCAGAGACCTCGCTGGACGCGTCCTGCCGTGCGCCTGGCTGCTCGACCATGAACTCACCCCTCGGGTCCGGGCGGCACTTCCCCAAGTGTCTCCTGGATTCCAACGCGGTGAGAATAATGTCATTAACTTGTTACCAGCATCCAGTGTGCGCTTTTAAAAAGTGCAAGCGGCTGAAATATCAGGGGGCGGTGGGGGGCGGGGCGGTGGGGGCCGGGCGCTGGGGGGCGAGCTTCCGGCCGCCCTTGAAGCCGCGCCAGCGCACGTAGTTCCGGAAGTCCTGGAGGAACAGCTCGGGCCGCAGGCCCACGGCCTGGGTGAAGGCGGTGGAGAAGTCGGGGCCGCGGCTCATGGCGTGGAGGACGCCGCGCACGGTGGGCTCGCCGTAGCGGCGCACCAGGAAGGTGAAGGCGTGGTGGGCGGCGGCGTACACGATGTCGCTCTGGCCCTGGTACAGCGTGTCCGCCTGGGACAGCGGGTCCGCGGTGGGGTGGGTGCGCCAGAAGCGCTCCAGGTCATCCAGGCTGGGGACGCGGTAGCCCTGCTCGGCGGTGTACGAGGCCATGCCCTCGCGGAACCAGAGGGGGATGCCCTTGCGCGTCCAACCCAGCCTGTCCGAGGCCACCTGGTACATGAGGCTGTGGGTGAGCTCGTGCAGCAGCAATTCATCCACCTGGGACTGGCTGGCGCCGAGCAGCGTCCAGGTGCGGGGGCTCTGGAGCTCAATCTGCTCGTAGCGGGCCCACGCGCGGAGGAAGTCGTAGCCGGAGCGGTTGGCGGCGCGCTCGAGGGCGGCGTGGTTGGGGTGGATGACGATGGTGACGGAGTCGTCGAAGCTGCCCCAGCGGGCCAGCCTGGGGAGGGCGCGCTCCACGGCGAGCCGCACCTGGCCGGCGGCGGAGGTGTCCTTCTCGCGGTACTCGACCTCGATGCGGGGACCGGCGGGCGTCTTCATGGCCACGCCGCCCTCGGCGTCCGCGGAAGGGGCCTCGGCGGGCACGCTGGTGCTGCGGGTGCTGGCGCAGCCCGTGAGCCAGCCGGCGAGCAGCAGCGCCGCCACCCGGCCGGGACTCCACTCGCGCTGCGTCCTTCCCCGCTTCACGTGTCTCACTCCGCCCCGAGCCAGCGCAGCACCGCGCGCCCCACGTCGGCGACGGTGGAGAAGGTCTCCACCTCCGGCGCGGGAGGCCCGAAGTAGAGCACGGGCACGTGGTGGAGGGTGTGGCCTCGCGTGGAGAGGTCCTCCACATTGCCGTGGTCACTACAAACGAGCACGCGGGCGTCCGCCGGGCGGGTGGCCACCACGGCCCGTGCGAAGGCGTCGAAGGTGTCCAGCGCGGACAGGGCGGCTGTCAAATCCTGCGCATGTCCGGCCTCGTCCGCGAGGTAGTGCTCGAAGTAGGTGAAGTCCGCGCCGGAGGCGACGTGCCAGAGGACGCGGGCGGCCTCCTCGGGCGTGCGCTCGGGCACGGACAGGCCGTGGGCGCGGGCGGCGGCGCCGGTGATGTCGGGGGTGAGGCCGTCCCCGGTGCGCGCGTCGTCCAGTGTCCGCAAGGGAACGCCGCCCGCGACGAAGGCCAGCTTGGCGGCGGAGGGCTTCACCTTGCGCCGCGCCTCGGGGGGGATGGTGAACTCGGGCGGCGAGGTGCTCGCGCGCCGGGGGACGCCCATCGCGTCCAGGTACGGGGCGGGGTAGGCGTTGGCGAAGGTGGCGGTGCGGCCGGCCGCGCCCAGGCGCTTCACGATGGAGCGGTCCGCCATCAGCCCGCGCAGGGGGGCGTTGGGGTAGCCGAGGACGTGCTGGCCGAGCAGGGCGGGGGCCGGGTCTCCGGTGAGGATGGCCGTCTGGTTGGAGGCCGACTGGGGACGGCCGGCCACGCCGAAGGTGGTGTCCACGGGGATGTAGCGGCCGCCCTCGGGGAGCAAGGGGCCCGGGGCGTCCTGGAAGCAGGAAAGCAGGTGCTCCCGGTGGGCAAGCGGGTTGATGGCCGGGTCCTTCCGGCCGATGCCCACGCCATCGATGAACAGGACCGCGACGCGCACTGAAGTCGACTGTATCCTCGAATCTGACAGCATGGCCCTCCACGGCGACCTCTTCAGCTATCCGCTTCCCGAGTTCCTTCAATGGTTGGACGGCTCCCGCAAGACGGGAACGCTCCAGCTCTCCTGGGAGGCCGGAGAGCGGAAGCTCTTCGTGCTCTCCGGGCAGGTCAGCGCCACGGCCTCCGAGGGCCTGCGGGGGAGGGTGGCGCGGCTCCTGACGCTGGGGAAGCTGGCGTCGGGGACGAAGGTGCTGGCGGCCTTCGACGAGCTGGCGCGCAACCCGGACGTGGATGCGGCGTTCGACTCGCATGGCCTGCAGGCGCGGTGGATCCGGGACCTGGGCCGCGAGGAGTTGTTCGCGGCGATGACGGACCTGACCATCGCCGCGCGGGGCAGTTTCCACTGGACGGAGGACGCGGACCGCTCGGGCGAGGACTGGGTGCCGTCGGACATGAGCATCCGCGAGCTGCTCTTCGAGTCCTTGCGCTGGGTGGATGAGCAGCCGGACGTGGACAAGGCGCTGCCGATTGACGCCTTGAGCGTGAAGGCGCTGGCGCCGCCGAGCCCGAGCCAGCCGCTGATGCACCGGCTGATTCTGGGGCTGTGCTCGTCACCGCAGAACCTGGGGCGGCTGCGCCTGTCGATGGGCGTGTCGCGCTCGTCGGTGACGCGGCGGGTGTACGAGCTCCTGCGGGCGAAGCTGGTGGAGGTGGACGGGGCGCCGCAGGTGGAGGCGGACCCGGTGGCGGAGATGCTGGAGAAGGGCGCGGTGCTGATGCGCGAGGGCCAGTTCGACGCGGCGGGCATCGTCTGCGCGTCGCTGCTGGCCAGCGACCCCGCGGACCGGCGCGTGCGCGAGTTCGCCCGGCTGGTGCAGCGCGAGCACGTGGCGGCGCTCTACACGGACATGCCGCCGCTGGTGGTGCCGGTGCTGGTGCATGACCCGCAGGGCTTCTCGCTGCTCAAGCCGGAGGAGCGGCAGATTGTCGGGCTCGTGAGCGGGACGTGGGACGTGTCCACGCTCGTGCTGGCGAGCCCCGCGCGCGAGCTGGAGACGCTCAAGACGCTGGCGAAGCTGTTGCGGATGGGGCTGTTGCAGCTCACGTACCCGCGCTGAAGTCGGCGGACTCCGAGAGGCGCGGGCCGCGTCTCCCGGAGCCGTGCTCCGTTACTCCGCGTTCGGCAGCCCTACTGCATTGAGCCGGACGAACACCTGCATCAGCACGTAGAGGGCGAAGGCGGCGTCGTCCACGCGGATGTGCTGCTGCGTGGCCAGGCCCTGGAAGCGGAGCAGGTCCGCGCCGTCCACGCGGAGCAGGAACGCCTGCTGCGCCAGCGGACCCTCACCGGCGTAGGCCAGGGCGCGGCGGATGGCGTCCGAGCACGCGGTGACGCACGTCGTGTAGTCGCCCGACATGAACGCGGCCTCGGCGGCGCGGGCATGGTCGAACATGTCCCCGGAGGCCAGTGCGCTCGCCGCGCCCAGGAGCTTCGGGCCCGACTGGGGCGCGACGACGGACGCCGCCTCGCTTCGCGGCGCCACCACGGCCACGGGCGCCACGCGCGGCACCGGCGTCGGGGCCAGGGCGGGCGCGGGGCCTCCACCGAAGGCCATGGCCGGGTGCTGCTGTCCGGGGGGCTGGGGCTGTCCCGGGTGCTGCGGCTGCTGCCGGTTCTGCAGGTGCTGCGTGAGCTGCGCCTCCAGGCCCGCGGGCTGCGGCCCGCCCGTCGGCGTCGCGGGGCGCGGCGGCGGGACGATGCGCTTGGAGCGCAGGTCCTTGATGACCAGCCGCGTAATCGCCTTCAGCGTGTCCAGCACCCCGCGCCCGTTGGCGGCGGCCGTTTCGAACTCGGGCACGCCGCGCGGGTTGAGCTCCCTGCGGAGCTCCTCCACCGGCAGCACGCCCTCCAAATCCCGCTTGTTCCACTGCATCACCAGCGGGAAGCGGTCCAGGCGGATGCCGTGCTCGAAGAGGTTCTCCTCCAGGTTGGCGAGCGACTCGCGGTTGGCGTCCATCGCCTCCGGCTGCGAGTCCGCCACGAAGACCACGCCGTCGGCGCCCTGGAGCACCAGCTTGCGGGTGGCGTTGTAGAAGACCTGGCCCGGCACGGTGTAGAGCGCGAGCCGCACGGAGCAGTCGCCCACGCGCTCCACCTTCACGGGGAGGAAGTCGAAGAAGAGGGTCCGGTCTCCCTCCGTGGCGATGGACATCATCTCGCCGCGGTGCGCAGGGCGGACCGTCTCGTAGATCTTCCGCAAGGTGGTCGTCTTCCCCGACAGGCCAGGCCCGTAGAAGACGATTTTCGCGGCCACCTCGCGGGCCATCAGGTTCACGCTGCTCACGGTGTCAGCTTACCTAGAACGACTCGACGCCTCGCGCCAGTTGCGGACGGAACATTCGCCGCCGTCCCCACCAGGTGCTCGGCCGCCAGGAGGGCGAAGAGGGCCGCCTCTTTCGCCCCTTCGGGGAAACCAAGAGCCTCCAGGGTGTGGACGGGCAGGGGGGCCAGCCGGGCGCGCAGCCGCTCCATCAGGGCCGGATTCCGCGTCCCTCCCCCCGAGGCGTACATCCCCTCCATCCCCGGGAAGCGCGGGAGGAGCCACGTCTCGCAGGCCCGGGCGATGCTCTCCACGGTGAGCTCCAGCGCCGTGGCCATCAAGTCATGGGGCTGCTGCGCGTGCCGCGCCCACAGCCCGTCCACCAGCACCGCGCCGAAGCTCTCCCGCCCGGCGCTCCGGGGCGGGGGCCGGGTCAGGAAGGGGTGCGCGAGCAATTCCGCGAGCACCTCCGGAATCACCCGGCCCTGGCGGGACAGGGTACCGTCCAGGTCGCAGGTCAGCCGCCCCTGTGTGACATGCCGGGCCAGTCCGTCCAGCACCATGTTGGCGGGGCCGGTGTCGAAGGCGATGGTATCCTCGAGCCTGGCGCCGACGACGCTGACGTTGGCGATGCCGCCGAGGTTGAGGAGGGCGCGCGGCGCGTCTCGGCCGCGGAAGACGGCCCAGTCGAGGTAGGGCACCAGCGGGGCGCCGTGGCCTCCGGCAGCCACGTCCCGCGTGCGGAAGTCGCTGATGACGGGCACGCCGGTGCGCTCGGCGATGACGGCGGGCTCGCCAATCTGCAGGGTGGAGGGCGTCCCGTCCCCGCCCGGCGGCACGTGCGCCATCGTCTGGCCGTGCGAGCCGATGGCGGCCACCTGCTCCGGTGACACCCCGGCGCGCGCCATGACCTGCCGGGCGGCGTCCGCGAAGTGCTCGGCCAGCTCGAAGTTGAGCCGGCTCAGCGAGCCCGCGTCCTGGGGCCCCAGCACCCGCGCCACCACGTCGCGCGGGAAGGGCACGGACACATGGGCCAGCAGCTTCAGCCGCACGTCCCCACCCGTCCCCGTCACCTCGCACAGCGCCGCCTCCACGGCGTCCACGCTGGTGCCGGACAGCAGGCCCACGCAGAGGCGGGGCTGGCGCGCGTCGGAGAGGGGTGGGTGCAGGCGCATACCGGGAGTGTAAGCCCCGGGGGCCACGCCCCGCTGCTCACCGGGGCTTCCGGGGCTTTGCGCTCCTCCGCCTGCCCGGCGACAGGGCACGCAGGCCCTCCGCCTGGAGCCGCTTCCGGGCCGCCTTCGCGTCCAGCCCCGTGAAATGCATGGCCAGGGCCAGCTTCACCTCGCCGCCTGCGGCCGCCAGCAGCTTCGCAGCCTGGGCCGCGGGCAGGTCCGTCAACTCCGCCACCATGCGCGCCGCGCGCATGCGCAGCTTCGCGTTGGCGGGGCGCACGTCCACCATGCGCCCCCGGTACACCTTGCCCAGGGAGACGAAGGCCGCCGTCGTCACCGCGTTGAGGATGAGCTTCGTCGCCGTGCCGGCCTTCAGCCGCGTGGAGCCCGCCACCAGCTCCGGCCCCGTGCGCGCCAGCACCACCGTGTCCGCGTCCGCCTTCGGGCCAGGAGGGTTGCAGCACACCAGCACCGTATGGGCGCCGCGCCGCTTCGCCTCGCGCAGCGCGCCCAGGACGTACGGCGTGGAGGCGCTTGCGGAGATGCCGCACACCACGTCCTTCGGGCCCGCCCGGAAGGCGCGCACCGCGGTGGCTCCGGCCTCGACGTCGTCCTCGGCGCCCTCCACGGCCTGCGTCAGCGCCCGGCGGCCCCCGGCGATGGCGGCGCGGACCCGGGACGGAGGGACTCCGAAGGTGGGCGGGCACTCGCTCGCGTCCAGCACGCCGAGCCGCCCGCTGGTGCCGGCCCCGACGTAGAGGAGCCGGCCGCCTGCCCGCAACGCGTCCGCGACGGCCCGCGCCGCTTCCGAGATGGCGGGAAGCGCGGCACGAACCGCTCGGACGGCGGTCAGGTCTTCGTCATGTAACCGGCGGACGACCGACCTGATGGAAAGCAGATCCAGGTCGTCCGCGCGGGGATGAAGCCGCTCGGTGGGGGGCAGTGACGGCGGTGAGGCGCGTGTCGTGCCCACCCTCGAGCGCCCAGGCCTCAGGCGGCCTTGGTCACCTTGCCCGCCTTGATGCAGCGGGTGCACGCCAGCACGCGCGTCGTGGTGCCCTCGACGTTCGCCCGGACCTTCTGGAGGTTCGGGAGGGTGCGCTTCTTGGTCTTGTTGTTCGCGTGGCTGACGTTGTTACCCACCAGCGGACGCTTCCCACAGATGTCACACTTCCACGCCATGACTTCTAACTCCTTGAAAACTGGGGCGTCGGACGCCTGCCATTAAAAGAGCGGCGGAACCTGCCAGAAGCCGACCCGGAAATCCAGCCCATACCGCCGGAGGATCAGCCCTTGAGCGGATCCTTCTTCTTCAACATGTCCTGAACCATCCGCGCGGCCCGGATGCCGGCGAGCAATTCGCCCTCCAGTCCGAGGCCGGGCAGCACCTCGCGCCCGGCGAGGAGGATGTTCTTCGCCGGCGTGCGCTGGCTCAAACCCGTGACGCCCAGGAAGGCTTCCGACTCGAAGCTGTAGAGTGGATGGGGCATGAGCCGGCTGCCGCGCACTCCTCCGGCGTCCAGGTAGGGCGCCGAGCGCAGCAGGCGGTGCTGGGCCGTGAAGGGCATCAGCGCGTCCAGGTGCTCGTCGATGCGGTTGGCGACGCCCTGGAGGTGCTCCTCGCCGAGGTCGCGGTACGAGGCGGGGACGAAGGCGCCCACGCACACCACGCGCAGCCCTTCCGCCTCCTTGCCCTCCTTGCCGCCAGGGCCCGGGGCGGTGCGCGCCTGGTGCACCTGCACCAGCAGCGGGCCCAACTCCTGGTCCCCGGTGTCCACCAGGGACAGCTCGCCCAGGCCGCGCGGGAGGGCCGACTCCGGCACCACCCAGTTCACGGTGAAGAGGAGGGACTTGGGCGCGGACTGGTCCAGGTGCTCCAGCAGGCCGCGGTTGTGCTTTTTGTCCGTCACCAGCCGCCGCAGCGCGCCGGCGTCCGTGGCCGCCACGAGGCACGCGGCCCGGTACACGGTGTCCGAGCGCAGGAGCTTCATGCCCGCGAATTTGCTGCCGTCGAAGGTGAGCTCCTCGACGATGAAGCCCGACGGGCTGTCGCGGCCGAGCACGTCGCCGCCCAGCTCCATGACGCGCCGGGTGAGCAGCTCGCGCACGCCCTCGCGCCCGCCGTTGAAGCAGGAGGGGGACGACAGCACCTGGGAGAGGGGGCGCGAGCGGGCCAGCGGCGACTCGGGGTGCTCCAGATGGCTGACGAAGGGCAGCAGCCCGCGCACCAGCTTCTGCGCGGGGGAGTCCCCCGTCAGTCGGGGCGCCGCCTCCAGGCCGGGGTGGGCCTTGATGAGCTTGTTCAGGCCCCACTTCTCGAAGAAGCCGTCCGGGGGGAGGGCGGGCACTTCCTTGAAGAAGGCGTCGGTGGACTCGTGCTGGGCGGCGGCGCCGGCCAGGGCGCCCAGGAGCGCCTCGCCCTCTTCGCCCAGCTCGCGCGTGGCCTCCGCCTTGCGGCGGGCGGCGTCGGCGTGCAGGTCCAGGCGGTTCTTCGGGAGCAGCAGCTGCAGCTCCGGGACATGGGGCCGCAGCGAGCGCTGCACGGTGGCGGTGAGGCCCAGCTCGGTGAGGGCCTCCTCCACCACGGGCATCGTCTTCAGCGGGGGCGCGACGAAGGGGGCGTAGGGGAGCACGTAGCCGCCGTGCTCGTAGCCGGGGCCCATGCCGTCGTGCTCCACCAGCAGGACGCGGTGGTTGCGCTTCGCGAGCAGCGCGGCCGCGAGCGCACCGCCCAGCTGACTGCCGAGCACGATGACGTCATACACGTGCCGGGACGGGCCCGAGGGAAGCTTGAGTTTGGCTGAGGACGTCGCCATGAGGCGCGCAACACTACACAACGCGCTCGCCGCTGGCGCCCTTTTGGTGATTCGGGACAGTGGGGGCCCGGGAGGTCCGTGTCCCACCAGGGGCCATGGGGTGGAGGGCCAGGGGCCTACCGCCCGCGAACGAGCCCCACCAGCCAGGCTCCGCCCACCAGCAGCACGTAGAGCGCGCAGCCCAGGACCAGGGCGAACTTGACCGTGGCGCAGGCCCCCGCGAGGCCGACCAGGAGCGCGCTGGGGGGCTCGTCCGGCCTGGCGAGGACGCGCAGCAGGCACGCGTTCTCGACGACATCGAGCAGTCCCGCCAGCCAGGGCACCAGCGCCAGGCCGAGCCCCAGCCCCTGGCACCACCCGCTGCTCCCACGCGCCGCGAACAGGACCAGCCCCATCAGCAGCAGCCCGTAGGTGACGATGAATGGGAAGTCGAGCCACAGCGACTTTCGCGCGGCCTCGTGCTTCTCCGGCCCCCAGGCGTCGAGCAGCGCCCGGGTCCGCTCGGGCGTCCAGACGAACTCGAGGGCGACGATGTCGACGCCCAGCGCCCGCATCCGCCCTCCAATGATGACGAAGCCGAGGGCCGCCACCGCCGTGAGCGCGATGAGCACGGCCCTGGAAGGGAACTCCATCAGCCGCGGCAGCCAGTGCATGAGTGTCTGCCTTTCGCGGGGCGTGCCCGACTCCGCTCGGAGGGGGATGTGAGCTCGAGGCGCGAGCTTGGACAGCGTCGTCTGGCAATGCAAATAATTGGGCCTTCTCGCAGGGGGGAAGCCATGTCGGAGACCCAGCCGGGCGCAGCGGACCCGAATGAAACATTCAGGAAGGTGCCTGAATCGTCACAGTGCGACCTCATCATGAAGGGGGGAATCACCAGCGGCGTGGTCTACCCGCCGGCCATCCTCGAGCTCGCGGAGAAGTTCCGTTTCCATTCCATTGGTGGGGCGTCTGCCGGAGCCATCGCCGCGGCAGCCACCGCCGCGGCGGAGTATGGCCGTGACACGGGGGGAGGCTTCGCCACACTGGAGAAGATGAAGGATGACCTGGCGAAGCCGGGTTTCCTGTTGTCGCTCTTCCAGCCGACGCCCGCCACGCGTCCCCTCTTCGAGGGCCTCCTCTTCTTCAAGGGCTTGTGGGCGCAGCGGACCGACAAGAAGTCTCGGCTGGGTCAGGTGTTGGCCCTGCGGCGGGCCTGGCGCGAGAAGAAGATGCAGGACATCTTCGACAAGTGCCCGGATGGAGGCTGCCACGTAGGCCGAGAGCGCGGGGTCGCCGTGGCCGCGCTGCTGGTCCTGTTGTGCCTGCTGCCCTGGGCCATCGTGGCAATGCTGTGGGTGTCCTCGCTCTGGGGTCAGGTGGTCAGCATGGTGCTGTTCGTGGCGCTGACGCTGACCCTGTTCTGGGTGGGCTCCGTCCTGGGCGGTGTCGTCCAACCGCTCCTCCACGGTGTCCGGAGTGTCACCTCCGCGGACAGCCTGTTCAGCATCTGCACGGGCTTCGCCACGGAGGGGAGCTCTGGAGAATCACTGACGGCCTGGATGCATACCTATATGCAGAAGATGGCGGGGCTGCCGCTGAACGCGAAGGAGGTCGAGCCCCTGACCGTCGGGCACCTGCGCAGCAGAGGCATCGCCTTCAAGGCCGTCACCACCGACCTCACCCAGGGGCAGCCCGTCGCGCTTCCCATGGATGAGCGCCGGGAGACCCGTTCCTACGTCTTCAACGCCGAGGAGCTGCGCCGGCTCTTCCCGGGCGACGTGGTGGAATGGATGGTGAAGAAATCGATTCCGCACGCGCAGCTCCAGCTCCCCGCGGGCTTCCACATCTTCCCCACGGGCGACGACCTGCCGGTCATCGTGGCCATGCGCATGAGCCTGAGCTTCCCCGTGCTGCTCAGCGCCTTGCGGCTCTATATCGTGCCCGGGACGGTGTTCGCGGAGCGGCGGAAGGCGAAGGCGAAGACGAAGGACCTTCCGTTGACGGCGCTCACCGTGGCCGACCTGGAGCCGCATTGGTTCAGCGACGGTGGCATCGCGAGCAACTTCCCCATCCACCTCTTCGACTCCTGGATGCCCGTCCGCCCCACCTTCGCCATCAACCTCCGGGATTCGCCGCTGCAACTGCGGCACGAGGCGTCGCCGGAAGGGATGCCCTCCGAGGAGGGCGTGAATGCAGTGCAGCAAGAGGACGACGTGGTGCTGGTCCGGCCCCGGGACTTCAGCAAGGCCCACGCTCCGCCCACGAAAATCGAGAGCTTCCCCCAGTTCCTGGGCGCCATGTTCGAGACGGCGCAGAACTTCCGCGACAACAGCCAGGCGGCGCTCCCCGGCTACCGGGAGCGCATTGCCCACGTCTATCTGCGGAAGGGGGAGGGTGGGCTCAACCTCAACATGGACAAGGACGTCGTCGACGACATTGCCCGCAGGGGGAAGAAAGTGGCGCGGTACTTCATGGACCCGAAGAAGTTCAGCTTCCGTGAGCATCAGTGGGTGCGGATGCTGACGCTCATGTCATTGCTGGAGCGCGAGCTCGGGCGCATCTGTGAAGTCCGGGGAGCGACCGACGAGGGCCTCGAGGCGCTCAATCAGGACTTCCGCGAGCTGTTGGAAGCACAGAAGGCCGCCTACGGGAACGAGGACGAGAAGTGGTACCGCCCCGTCGACCCCGACAAGAACCTGCCCTGGTTCATCCAGGCCGAGGAGCGCATGAAGGCGTTGACCCTCCTGATGAAGGCGTGGGCGGAGTCACAGCAGCGGTGGGATGCCCCGCGTGGCACGCAGAGGGAGGGCGCGAAGCGCAAGGCTCCGTTCTACTTCTTCCAGGAGAAGAGTCCGTATCCCGCCGGCATCCTCCGGGTGACTCCGGAGTTGTGAAGGACGGAGCGCGGGCCATGCGTGGCCCCGTGCTCCGGGGTGTCCGCTCAGGTGGTCGCGCCGAAGAGTCGCGCCTCCACCTCTGGCGGCAGCGTCATGAAGTCCGGAACGGTCCACCCGGCACCGGCCTCGCGAAGCTGCTCGGCGGGGGCCGCGGTGGTGATGCCCACCACCGTCATCCCCGCGTCCCGCGCGGACATGACGCCCAGCACCGCGTCCTCGAACGCGAGGCACGCCGAGGGCTCCACGCCCAGCGCCTGCGCGGCGGCGAGGAAGATGTCGGGCGCGGGCTTGCCCCGCGTCACCTCCTCGGCGCCCACCACGCGGTTGAACAGGGGGCGGATGCCGAGCCCGTCCAGCACCAGCTCGCGGTTGCCTTGCGGCGCGGCGGTGGCAATGGCCGTCGCGATGCGGGCCTCGCGCAGGCGGGCGATGAACGCCTCCGCGCCCCGGTGCAGCCTCAGGTGGGGCCGGTAGAGGCCGCGGTAGTGGTTCTCCTTCTCCTCGGCGAGCCGGTGCAGCTCCTCGGAGTCCAGCGGCCGGCCCAGGAGCGCGGGGAGGATTTCCTCGTTCTTCTTGCCGGCGTAGTGCGTCTGGAAGTCGTCGGCCGTCAGCGACAGCCCGAGCTTCCGGGCGAGCGCCACCCAGGCCTGGTTGTGGAACACCATGTTGTCGACGAGCGTGCCGTCCATGTCGAAGACGACCGCGCGCAGGGGAGCCATGGAGGAAGTCATGGTGTCCCCCATAGCGCTTCCGGCCGTGCGGTGGGCCACGGAATCCGCGCACGGCGGCCGTCCGCCTGATATCCCCTCCGAGCATGAGTGATGACGTGCTCCTGGAGATGCGGGGGGCGGTGGGCGTGGTGACGCTGAACCGTCCGAAGGCCCTGAACGCGCTGGACCTGGGGATGTGCCGTGCGCTGCACCCCCGGCTGGAGGCCTGGGCGGCGGACCCGGCCGTGAAGGCGGTGGTCATCCGGGGCGCGGGAGGTCGGGCCTTCTGCGCGGGAGGTGACGTGCGCGCGGTCGCCGCCTCGCAGGGCACGGTGACGGGCGGGGAGCGGTTGTCACGGGAGTTCTTCCGCGCCGAGTACGCGCTGAACCACCGCATCCACCACTTCGGCAAGCCGTTCGTCGCGCTGGTGGACGGCATCTGCATGGGTGGCGGGCTGGGGCTGTCCATCCACGGCGCGTACCGCGTCGTCACCGAGAAGCTGGTGCTGGCCATGCCGGAGACGGCGATTGGCCTGTTCCCCGACGTGGGCGGAGGCTGGTTCCTCCCGCGCTTCCCAGGCGAGTCGGGCACGTACCTGGGGCTCACGGGCGCGCGGGTCAGCGCGGCGGACGCCCTGTGGCTCGGCTACGCGACGCACCACGTGGAGTCCGCGCGGCTGGACGCGGTCATGGAGGCCCTGGCCGGCGCGGAGTGGGGAAGCGGCCCGGCGAGCGCGGTGGTGGAGCGCGTGCTCGCCGGCTTCCACGCGGACCCCGGGACGTCCGCGCTGGCCGTGCAGCACGCGGGCATCGACCGGTGCTTCGCGGCGGAGCGGGTGGACGACATCCTGCAGGCGCTCGAGCTGGAGGGCACGCCGTGGGCCCAGGAGACCTGGGCCACGCTGATGCGCATGTGCCCCGCGAGCCTCAAGGTGACGCTGCACCAGCTGCGCATGGGCCGCACGCGCGACTACGACGAGATGGTGGCGGTGGAGTACCGGCTGAGCCAGTCGATGACGGCCCGCGCGGACTTCCGTGAGGGCATCCGCGCGGTGCTGGTGGACAAGGACAACAAGCCGCGCTGGCAGCCGGCCACCCTGTCCGAGGTGTCCGACGCGGACGTGGAGGCGTGTTTCGCCCCGCTCGACGGGGACGACTGGGCGCCCCGCGCGTAGCGCCGCCGGGCCCTCACCCCACGGCGGCCACCACGCGTCGCTGCGAGAGCTGGGCGCGGCGGCGGATGGCCTTGATGGACTCGACGGCCTCTTCCACGCTGTTGGCCTCGGCCGTCGGGGCATTGAAGCGCACGCCGCTGGTGATGATGGCGACTCGCACGGCGGTATCCCCCCGGACCCGGTAGGTGATGCGCATATATTTGTGGGTGAGGTCGGCCCGGTACTCACCCCAGAGGGACTGGGCTTCGTCCCGGACATGGAAGTCATCGAGCACGATGACCACGTCTGGTTTGTGCTCCAGCGTGAATTGCGCGAGCCCGTATCTCCATTCCTGATACCAGGCGAGCACGTCCTCCCGGGTCCTCAGCGTCCATTGAACATTCGCGATGACGATGTCGTTCACCGGGTCGTATCTGAAATCAATCATTCGCGACTCCCCACGACGAGCCCTGTCGAGCCGGGCTGTAGTGTTGAAGCCTGTCTGTCATTCAGGTGCGAAGCAAGGCGCCCCGCCTGCTTGGTGTCTGAGAATGTCTCGGATTGTGAGAACGGACGCCTCCTGGCGACACCTGCGTCGGGAGGATGTCTGTCAATGGATTCGAAGGCGGGGGGGCCGTCCGGGAGTGGACGTCACGGCCGCCCGAGGGCTGTGGGGAATCAGAGGTCTTCGTCGCTGAGGACGGTGAGTCCTTCGGAGCGCAGGAGCGCGGCGGTGATGCCCTCACCGGGCCGCAGCACTCCGGCCTCGTACACGCGTTGGGTTCCGCACGAAGGGCTCTTCTCCTTCAGCAGGGCCACCGTGGCACCGAACTTCCGCGCCGCCTCCAGCGCCAGCTGCGCGCCGCGCAGGAAGGAGTCCGTCCGGTCCACGCCGGCCTCGCGCTCCAGCGCCCGCGCGCGGCCCGCCCAGACGTCCACGCCCGTGCCGCCGCTCAATTCCACCGGGGCACGTGGTATCGGCAGCCCTCCGCCCACCTCCGGGCATACCGGGACGATTTCCTTGCCCTCCAGGGCCGCCAGCACCCGCTCCGAGCGCTTGGACCGCCCGTCGAAGCGGCACGCCTCGCCAAGCAGGCACGCGCTCACCAGCACCACGCGGGCCTCGCGCATCGCGGCCACGCGCTCCTCACGCGAGGAGGCGTCCGGGGTGGGGGCGGTCACTCCGCCGTCCGGCGTCGCGGTGTCGCTCGCGCTGCCGCCGGACCTGCTCGTGGCCCCTGCGTCCGGTGCCGTGGCATCCAGCTTCGCTGGGACGCTGGGGCTGCCGTTGGGCGAGTTCGCATCGGGTGGTGCTGCGTCCTTCATTACTTCGGCGCTCCCGGGCTGCGCAGGGATGCCTCACCCACCGTGGCCTGGGCGTCCACGCGGGTGCGCGCCCCGTCCAGCGCCACCCTGCCCGTCACCGCCAGCCGCACGGCCAGCGGGTAGAGCCGGTGCTCCTCGGTGAGGATGCGCGCGCTCAGGCTCTTCTCGTCGTCGTCCGGCAGCACCGGCACGGCGGCCTGCGCGATGATGGGGCCGGTGTCCGTGCCCGCGTCCACGAAGTGCACGGTGCAGCCGGCGACCTTCACCCCGCGCTCCAGCGCCTGCCGCTGCGCATGCAGCCCGGGGAAGGACGGGAGCAGGGACGGGTGGATGTTCAGCACCCGCCCCGTGAAGTTCCCCAGGAAGTCCGCGCTCAACAGGCGCATGAACCCCGCCAGGCACACCCACTCCACGCCCGCCTCTCGCAGCGCCGCGAGCAGGGCCTTCTCGAAGTCCGCCTTCGATGCGTGCGCCTTGTGGTCCACGACCACCGCGGGCACGCCGGCCTTGCGCGCCCGCTCCAGCGCGAAGGCGGTGGGCACGTTGGACACCACGCAGGCCACCTCGGCCGGGTAGCCCTCCTGCGCGCACGCGTCCAGCAACGCCTGCAGGTTGCTGCCGCCGCCGCTGACGAGGACTCCCAGCCGCGCCCGCGGGGCGCTCATGGCTCGATGACCGCCGTGGCCTCGCCCTCACCGGCCTCGATGCGGCCCACCTCGGTGGCCTCCACGCCGCGCGCCTTCAGCACGCCCAGCGCCTGCGCCACGTCCTCCTTCGCCACCACGACGATGAGGCCCAGGCCCATGTTGAACGTGTTGAACATCTCGTCCCGGGCCACGCCGCCGCGCTTCGCGATGAGGTCGAAGATGGGCGGCTTCGTCCACGTCTTCTCGCTCAGCACCGCGCGCGTGCCGTCCGGCAGGCACCGGGGCAGGTTGCCGGGGATGCCGCTGCCGGTGATGTGGGCCATGCCCTTCACCTTCACCGCCTGGCAGAGCGCGAGCGCGTCCTTCACGTAGATGCGCGTGGGCTCCAGCAGCGCGTCGCCCAGCGGCCGGTCCAGGCCCTCGGGCGTCGCGTCCAGCGGCAGCTTCGCGTCGTCCAGCAGCACCTTGCGCGCCAGCGAGTAGCCGTTGCTGTGCAGGCCGGAGGAGGTGAGGCCGATGAGCGCGTCACCGGGCTTCACGCTCTTGCCGTCGATGATGGCCGAGCGCTCCACCACACCCACGCAGAAGCCCGCCAGGTCGTACTCGCCCCGCGCGTAGAAGCCCGGCATCTCCGCCGTCTCTCCGCCCAGCAGCGCACACCCGGCCTGCTCGCAGCCCTGGGCGATGCCCTTCACCACCTCGGCGGCCGCGTCCACCTCCAGGCGGCCGGTGGCGAAGTAGTCGAGGAAGAACAGGGGCTCGGCGCCGCAGGTGAGGATGTCGTTCACCGACATGGCGACCAGGTCGATGCCCACCGTGCCGTGGCGCCCCGCGGCGAAGGCCACCTTCAGCTTGGTGCCCACCCCGTCCGTGCCGGCCACCAGCACCGGCTCCTTGTACTTGCCCGGTGGCAGGGCGAACAGGCCGCCGAAGCCACCCACCCCGGCCAACACCTCGGGGCGCATGGTGCGCGCGGCATGGGGTTTGATTCGCTCGACGAACGCGTCGCCGGCCTCGATGTCCACTCCGGACTGCTTGTAGGTCGTTCCCACGGGCGGCCTTCTACCCGGCCGGGGCGCCGGTGTCTCGGGCCTCGAAGCGGGGGTGTCGTCTTTGCGGCTACGATGCCCTCCGGGATGACCTCCTTCCTCTCGCGCCACCGCTTCGAGCTGCTCGCCCTGGCGCTCGCCGCCGCCTCCTGCGCCCTCCACGTGTGGGTGGAGCGCACTCCCGCCGTGGGGCTCACCGCCGGGGTCGACGCGGAGCCGCCGCTGCTGGTCCGGGGCATCCACATCCTGGAGGGCAAGGCCACGGACCTCCAGTTCCGCCTGCGGCGCACCCGGCCCGCCGACTCGCAGGTCGTCGTGGTGGCCGTGGACGAGAAGAGCGCCCGGGCCCACGGGCGCTGGCCCTGGCCCCGGGACCGCATCGCCAAGGCCATCAACCAGCTGCGCGAGGCCAAGGCCGCCGCGGTGGGCCTGGACATGGTCTTCGCCGATGCGGACCCCGACGACCGTGTCCGCGCCGGGGACGCGGATGCCCGCGTCATCCTCCAGGCCCTCCAGGACTCGCCCGACCCCGCCGCCACCCTCGCCGAGCTGCGCGCGAAGCTCGCCGCCGGAGCGCCTCCCTCGCGGGACAGCGTGCTCGCCGCCGCCCTGGCCGCCTCGCCGAAGGTCGTCCAGGGCGTCATGGTGTACCCGTCCATGGACCGCGACGAGTTCGCCTCGCGCGAGGCGGAGTGGGCCGCGCTGCTGGAGCCGCATCTCCTGCGCCGCTTCTCCGGTGTCGTGCCCGGCTCCGTCTTCGACGTGGCCGTGGCCTCGGTGCCGGGCTGGAGCAATCACTCCGCCCTGCTGTCGCTGCCGGAGCTGGCGCGGGCCAGCTCGCGCTTCGGTCACTTCAGCGCGGTCATGGACCTGGACGGCACGCTGCGCCGCATGCCCGTCTTCGCGAAGCTGGAGGGCCCGGGTGGCTTCCTCCCCGCGCTCAGCGTGCAGACGGCCGCCGCGGCCCTGGACGCCGCCGTGGAGCCGGTGTTCGACCCGGAAACGGGCCGGCTCGCCGGGGCCCGCCTGCGCCCCGCGCAGGGCGCTTCGCACTTCGTCCCCACGCCCCTGTCCGAGCCCTTCGCCCTCATCAACTACCCCGGCCCCGCCAGCAGCTTCACGACGCTGAGCATGGCGGACGTGCTGGACGGGACGTTCGACAAGGCCGCCGTGAAGGGCAAGGCGGTGCTGGTGGGCGTCACGCTGCTGGGCAACTACGACCAGCGCGTCACCCCGTTCCGCGAGTTCGAGCCCGGCGTCTACGTCCACGCCGCGTTCCTCTCCAACATCCTCTCGCAGGACTACCTCACCCGGCCCGAGGGGCTCATCAGCCTGGAGATGCTCTTCATGGTGGGCGCGGCGGTGCTGCTGGCCCGGCTGCTGCCACGCGTGCGCTACACCTGGAAGCTGGGCACGGTGGCGCTATTGGCCGCCGCGTGGCTCACCGTGGACCAGGTCCTCTTCGTCCGGGGCATCCAGGTGGCCACCGTGGTGCCCATGCTGTCGCTCTTCACGTCCTCGTTCGGCGTCCTCTTTTTGGGCTACCGCACCGTGGACCAGGAGAAGGCGCGCCTGCGCCACACCTTCCAGCACTACCTGGACGCCAGCGTCATGCAGCAGGTGCTGGAGCACCCCGAGCGGCTCAAGCTCGGCGGCGAGCGCAAGGAGCTCACCGTCCTCTTCTCCGACATCCGCGGCTTCACGTCGCTGTCCGAGCGCATGTCCCCCGAGGGCCTGGTCACCTTCATCAACCAGTACCTCACGCCGATGACGGGCGTGGTGTTCGCGCACGGGGGCACGCTCGACAAGTACATCGGCGACGCCATCATGGCCTTCTGGGGCGCGCCGGTGGACCAGCCCGACCACGCGCTGCGCGCCTGCCGCGCGGCGCTGGGGTTCCTCGAGAAGCTCCAGGCGCTCAAGGTCGGCTGGCGCGCCGCCGGCCTGCCCGAGGTGGACATCGGCGTGGGCATCAACACCGGGCCGATGAACGTGGGCCACATGGGCACCGAGTCCCGCTTCAACTACACCGTCATGGGCGACGCGGTGAATCTCGCCTCGCGCCTGGAGGGGCTCAACAAGGAGTACGGCACCCGCGTCCTCGTCTCCGAGGGCACGTACCTCCAGGTGAAGGAGCACGTCATCGCCCGCCGCCTCGGCGCCGTGCGCGTGAAGGGGAAGCAGGAGCCCGGGGCCATCTACGAGCTGCGCGCCATGGGCCGCGCCACCGGCACGGACGCGGAGGCCATCCGTCTCTTCGAGGAGGGGGTGGACCGCTTCATCTCCCGCGACTGGGAGACCGCGCAGGTCCTCTTCCGGCGCACCCTCGAGCTCTGGCCGGACGATGTCCCCTCGCTCCGCTATGCGGAAGCCGCCGCCGCCTACCGCATGCTGCCCCCGGGCCCGGACTGGGACGGCGTCTTCACGGCCACGACCAAATAGGTCGTACGCGCTGTCCCACACGCGGCGCACAGCAAGGATATTTGACCGGGGGGGTGGGGGCTGATTGACTCCTCGCAGGATGGGCGCCGAGGAAACACTCTTTCAACGCTTCGGGAAGGAATTCCCCAAAGGTACCGAGCTCTTCCGCGAGGGAGAGACCGGGAAGGAAATGTTCGTCATCCAGGCGGGCAAGGTGTCCATCTCCAAGCGCGTGCGCGACGTGGAGAAGGTCCTCGCGGTGCTCGGCCCCGGGGAGTTCTTCGGGGAGATGGCCATCATCTCCAACAAGCCCCGCAACGCGTCCGCCATGGTGCAGGAGGACGCGCGGCTGCTGGTCATCGACCCGAAGACGTTCGAGGGGATGATCCGCGGCAACGCCGAAATCGCCGTCCGGATGATCAAGAAGCTGGCCGAGCGCCTCTCCGAGGCCGACGCCCAGATCGAGAACCTGCTCCACCACGACCCCGCCAGCCGCGTCGTGCACCAGATCCTCCAGGCCGCGCTGACGCGCGGGCGCCAGCAGGACGAGGGCGTGGAGATCGACTTCATGGTGCGCGAGATGCCCCGGCAGCTCGGTGTGGGGGAGCCCGCGGTGCGAAGCATGCTGGACAAGCTGGAGAGGGCCGGGCTCATCGAGCGCGGCCCTGACAGACTGACCGTGTATGACACGGCCAGACTCCACGACTATCTCCAATACCTGGAGATGAAGTGGAAGTTCGGAGACCTCTAGCGTGAAGCTGCGAGTCCTCGGGTGCCACGGCGGCGAGCTGCCCACCTGCAAGAGCACGTGCTTCCTCGTCGATGACGTGCTCGCGCTCGACGCGGGGGCGCTGACGGGCTCGCTCACGCTCGAGGAGCTGTGCCGCGTGGATCACATCCTCGTGGGCCACAGCCACTTCGACCACGTGAAGGATTTGCCGCTGATGGCGGACCTGGTCATCGGCCGCAGGGACAAGCCGGTCACCATCCACGCGTCGCGCGAGTGCACCAAGGCGCTGCGCGACAACATGTTCAACAACGCGCTGTGGCCGGACTTCACGCGCATCCCCACGCGCGCCAACCCCGTCCTCCAGCTCAAGCCCTTCCGCGCGGGCAGCACCTTCCAGGTGGGCCCCTACACCGTGCGCAGCGTGCCGGTGAGCCACCCGGTGGAGTCCTGCGGCTTCATCATCTCCAACGGGAAGAGCACCCTCGCCATGAGCGGCGACACCGGGCCCACCGACAAGCTCTGGAAGGCGCTCAACGAGACGAAGAACCTCAAGGCGCTGCTGCTGGAGACGTCGTTCCCCAACAAGCTCCAGTCGCTCGCGGACATCTCCGGCCACCTGACGCCCCACACGCTGGAGCAGGAGCTGAAGAAGTTCCACCGCAACGGGGCCTCGGTGATGCTCTACCACCTGAAGCCGGCCTTCGTGGCGCAGCTCAAGAAGGAGCTGGCGCCGCTGCCGGTGGACGTGCTCGAGCTGGGCGACACCTTCGAGCTGTAGCCGCGCGCGGAGCGTCAACGCGCCGCGCCACACGGAACGGTTGACGGCCGGGGGCAGGCGGGATTAACCCGGCCCTCGTCATGGCCTGGTTCTCCAAGAAGCCCCGCATCTCCACCCCCTCAGAAGCCGAGCAGCCCACCGAGTCCCGCCCGTCCCGCATGGAGGGGCTGTGGGCGAAGTGCGAGACCTGCGACGAAATCCTCTATCGGCAGGACCTGGAGAAGAACTGGATGGTGTGCCCGCACTGCGAGCACCACCACTACTGGCCCGCCCGCGCCCGGCTGGCCGCGCTGCTGGATCCGGACAGCTTCGAGGAGTTCGACAAGGAGCTGGAGCCGCAGGACCCGCTCGGGTTCAGCGACTCGAAGAAGTACAAGGACCGCATCAAGGCCTCGCGCAAGAGCCTGGGCGAGGCGGACGCCTTCGTGTCCGGCATGGGCCGCATCGAGGGCCACCAGGTCTCCGTGGGCTGCTTCGTCTTCGAGTTCATGGGCGGCTCCATGGGCTCGGTGGTGGGCGAGAAGGTGGCGCGCGTCTTCGAGCGGGCGCATGAGCTGAAGTGCTCCGCCATCATCTTCTCCGCCTCCGGCGGCGCGCGCATGCAGGAGGGCATCTTCTCCCTCATGCAGATGGCGAAGACGTCCGCGGCCATTGCCCGCTTCCGCACCGGCACGCGGCCGTACATCTCCGTGCTGCTCAACCCCACCACCGGCGGCGTCGCCGCGTCCTTCTCGTGGCTGGGTGACGTCATGCTCGCCGAGCCCAAGGCCCTCATCGGCTTCGCCGGCCCGCGCGTCATCGAGCAGACCATCCGCCAGAAGCTCCCCGAGGGCTTCCAGCGCTCGGAGTTCCTGCTGGAGCACGGGATGATCGACAGCATCGTCCACCGCAAGGAGCTGCGCACGAAGCTGGGGACGATTCTCGGCCTGCTGGGCTGAGCGCGCTCCAGGGCCTCCACCGGCATGAGCGCCCCGCGGACGCCACAGGAGGCGCTGGCCTTCTTCGCGAAGCTCAACCCCTCCGGCATCAAGCTGGGGCTGGAGCGCGTGCGCGAGGCGCTGGAGGCGCTGGGCCACCCGGAGCGGCGCTACCCGGCGCTGCACGTGGCGGGCACCAACGGCAAGGGCAGCACCTGCGCCTTCACCGCCGCCGCGCTCCAGGCCGCCGGGCACCGCGTGGGCCTCTACACGTCCCCGCACCTGGTGCGCGTCAACGAGCGCATCCGCGTGGACGGCGCGGACATCTCCGACGAGGACTTCGGCCGCGCCATCCTCGAGGTGCTGGAGCGCTACCCGTCCGCCGTCACCGAGCCGATGACGTACTTCGAGTTCGGCACCGTGGTGGCCCTCTGGCACTTCGCCCGGGTGGGCGTGGACGTGGCCGTGCTGGAGACGGGCCTCGGTGGCCGGCTGGATGCCACCACCGCCGCCAGCCCGGTGGTGACGGCGATTACGCCCGTGTCCTTCGACCACATGGAGTACCTGGGCCACACGCTCGGGGCCATCGCCGGGGAGAAGGCCGGCATCCTCAAGCCCGGCATCCCCTGTGTCGTGTCCCGGCAGGAGCCGGAGGCCCTGGAGGCGATTGCCCGGAAGGCCGAGTCTCTGGGCGTCCCCCTGTGGGTGGAGGGCCGGGACTTCGTGGGGGAGCCGCACCCGGATGGGACCCTGTCCTACCGGGGGCCCTCCTGGTCGCTGGAGGGGCTGGCGGTGTCCCTGCGCGGGCCCCACCAGCGGCAGAACGCCGCGGTAGCGCTCGCCTGCCTGGAGGCCCTCCATGCGCGAGGCGTGGCCGTTCCCCCGGAGGCCGCGCGGGCGGGGCTGGCCTCGGCGCGCTGGCCGGGGCGCCTGGAGGAGGTGGCCGGGCCGCCTCCCCTCCTGCTCGACGGCGCCCACAACCCGGCGGGGGTGGAGGTGCTCCTCGCCTCGCTGCGCGCGCTGTATCCGGACCGCCGCATCCACCTCGTGTTCGGCGTGGTGGGCGACAAGGACCGCGGACCGATGATCCGCGCGCTGTTTCCCAAGTGTACTTCGGTACAACTCACGCCGCTTGCTACACCGCGCTCGCTCGCACCCGCGGACTACGTGGACGAGGCCCGCGCGCTCTGCGCGGACGTGACGGCCTGGCCTGATATCGACTCGGCGCTGGCCGCCGCGCGACGCAAGGCGGGGCAGGGCGACGTCGTGCTCTGCACAGGCTCACTGTTCCTGGTCGGCATGGTGAAGGCCCGCCTGGTCTGAAACCTTGGCGCAATGCATCAGCGGCCGTAGATTCTAGGCATGCGCCTGCCGGACTGGAGAGCCGCGACCCCAGGGCCGCACTTCCCCACCATCGACGAAGTCGACTTCCGGGCGCTTTACTCGAAGACGAAGTACGTCGTGGAGACCGCGGACGGTTGGTCGCTGGTCATCACCCGCTACCGTCCGGTGAAGCAGCCCTTCCCGCAGCCGCTGTTCGGTGAGCCGCTGCTGCTGGTGCACGGCTTCTCGCAGAACCGGCACACGTGGACGAGCGGCCAGTTCGTGAAGAACCTGCTCTTCTTCGGGGTGGACATCCACATCCTGGAGCTGCGCGGCCACGGCAAGAGCTCCATCGCCTTCCAGCGGGAGCGCGCCGAGCGCTTCAAGCGCCCGCTGCCTCCGGACCTGGACTACGGCTGGGACATCGACAGCTACTTCCTCTACGACCTGCCGGCGGCCGTCTCCGGCGTGAAGCGCATCACCCGCCGCGAGCGCATCTTCTACTGCGGCCACTCGATGGGCGGCATGCTGGGCTACGGCTACGCCGGCATCCACAACGACTTCGAGGGGCTGATGACCATCGGCTCCCCGGCGGACCTGGGCCGGGGCTTCATGCTGCTGCGCCTGCTGGCGCACGGCACGCCGCTCCTGGGCGGCATGATTGACCTGACGCTCGCCGGGCTGAACGTGAGCGGCAAGGTGGAAGGCGCCGGCCGCAGGCTGCTGGCGCGAGGGGTGGGGGCCCTGAACGCGGGGCTGGGCCGCAAGCTGCAGCCCGAGGAGCGCCGGGCGCTGCGCTTCAACGCGATGCCGGTGGACCTCATCCTCAAGTTCGTGGAGCGGCAGCTGGGCAAGGCGGAGGACTCGCCCCTGTACCAGCAGCTGACCACCCGGCTGAACCGGCTCATCAACCCGGAGCGGGTGAGCGCGGAGGACATCCGCTGGCTCCTGCGCGAGGGCGGCGAGCGCGAGCCGCGCAAGGTGCTGGAGCAGTTCGCGCGGTGGATTCGCCGCGGCGAAATGGTCTGCTATCGGACGGGCTTCGACTTCAAGCGCGGCTTCGGCCGCATCGAAGTGCCCATGGCCATCATCTTCGGGGACCTGGACCCGCTCGCCTCGCTGGAGTCCACCCGGAGCGTGTACCGCGCGGCGAAGAGCGAGTACCTCCTCTGGCGGCCGGTGAAGGGAAACAGCCACATCGAGCTGACGATGGGCCACGACATCCGGCAGATCTGCTACGACATCAAGAACCTCATCGAGTACGCCCGGACGCATCGCAGCCGCACGCCCAGCCTCCCGCGCCTGCGGAAGTAGCAGGGCGTCACCACCCGGACGGAAAGTTGGAGGGAAGGGGACGCGTGCTAGCATCCCCGGGCTTTGTCAACGTGAACGGGAGTAGGCGATGAAGGCCTCTGCGGTGTGGCTGCTCGGTGTCGTGCTCGTGCCAGTGATGGCGCTCGCGCAAGCTCCGGCGGCGGACGTGAACACCATCACCGGCGTGCAGGTGAATGGCGGCACCGTGTCCATCACCGGCACGAAGAAGCCCAACTTCACCACCTTCACCATGACGGACCCGCCCAGGCTCGTCATCGACATCTCCGAGGCCGTCTTCTCCGGCGTGCCGGAGGAGGTCCAGGTGGGCAACGGCACCGTGACGGGCATCCGCACGGCCAGCTACGGCTCGGACGCGTCCGCCATCGCCCGCGTGCTCATCGGCTACGAGCGCGAGGTGGAGACGGACATCCAGGCCAACGGCAACCAGCTCGTCGTGAAGGTGGCGGGCGGGGGAGGCCAGGCCGTCGCGCAGGCGCCCGCGGAAGCCCCGGCCGCCGCCGAGCCCGCCGCGCAGCCCGCCGGGGACGGCTCCGCCGCCCAGGCCGCCGCCGCCGCCCAGGCCGACCGTCAGGCCCAGGAGAAGGCCGCCGCCCAGGCCGCCGCCGCCGCCGAGGCCGACCGCCAGGCCCAGGAGAAGGCCGCCGCCGAGGCCGCCGCTCGCGCCCAGGCGGACGCCGACGCCGAGAAGAAGCGCCAGGAAGAGGCCCGCGCCGCGTCCCTGCGCCAGGAGGAGGAGGCCCGCGCCTCCGCCCAGGCCGCCGCCGACGAGAGGAAGCGTCAGGAGGAGGCGGCCCGCGCCTCCGCCCAGGCCGCCGCCGACGAGCGCAAGCGCCAGGAAGAGGAGGCCCGCGCCTCCGCGAAGAGCGCCGAGGAGGAGCGAAAGGCCCAGGCCCAGGCCGCCGCCGACGAGAAGAAGCGCCAGCAGGAGGAGGCCCGGACCGCCGCGAAGAGCTCGGAGGAGGAGCGCCGCGCCGCCGCGCAGGCCGCCGCCGACGAGAAGAAGCGTCAGGCCCAGGCCGCCGCCGAGGAGCGCCAGGCCCAGGCCCAGGCCGCCGCGGACGAGCGCCGCGCCCAGCAGGAGGCCGCCGCCGAGGAGCGCCGCCAGCGCCAGGAAGAGGCCCGCGCCTCCCGCGAGAGCACGAAGCAGGAGAAGCTCGCCATGGCGGAGCCGCGTGAGCGCTCCAGCCGCGCGGTCTCCAGCGGCTCCGACGCCTCGGTGGAGGTGTCCTCGCGCCGCAAGACGATGACGCTGGTCGGCTTCCAGCAGCAGTCCGGCGCGTCCCGCGTGTTCATCCGCACCAACGAGCCGGTGCGCTACTCGGCGAGCGAGGATGGCCGCTCGGTGGTGGTGGAGCTGGAGAACACCCGCATCGACCTGAGCAACAACACCCGCCCGCTGGACACGTCCTTCTTCAGCTCCCCCGTGACGCGGGTGGAGGCGGACTCGTCCGGCCGCGCGGTGCGCGTCACCATCAACCTGCGTGAGCAGGTGCCCTTCCAGGCCCGCCAGGAAGGCAATGTCATTTCGTTGGACTTCCAGCGCACGGGGCGCTGAAAAGGGAACGCCGCGCGGCCCGGGCGCGGCATACCCTGCACCCCTGAATGAGCATCCTCGTCCCGCTCGCCGCCGCGCTGCTCGTGTCGTCGGCGCAGATTCCGCTCGCCACGCAGGTGCAGCTGCCCACCGGCGAGACGGTGGAGCTGGCGGCGGACTTCGTCGCCTACGAGGCCGACAAGCAGGTCCTCACCGCGCGCGGCCACTGTGAGCTGCGCACCGGGGACATGCTGCTGCGCGCCGACGAGGTGACGTACGACGAGGCCGGCCAGGTGGCCACCGCCTCCGGCAACGTCATGTTCGTGGGCCCTGGCGGCATGGCCGCCGTCGCCGACTCCGTGCGCGTGGACATCCGCTCCTTCGAGGCCAACCTGCAGGGCGGCCTCTTCATGCAGAAGCGGGGCGTCACCCTGGAGGCCATGCTCTCGGCGAAGACGCCGCAGGAGCTGCGCGCCATGGGGGAGACGCCCGTCATCATCAGCGGGACGCGCATCCGCCGCACCGGGCCCAACTCCTTCGTCGTGGACGACCTGGCCTTCACCCCGTGCGAGTGCGGGCCCGGCGAGCCCAGCTGGCGCGTGGAGGCCAGCGCCGCCAACGTCGTCCTCGGCGAGCGCGCCACGCTGAGCTGGCCCGTCGTCTATGTGCGCTCCGTGCCCGTCTTCGCGCTGCCCTGGCTCTACCTTCCGCTGGCGGAGCGGCGCTCGGGCCTGCTCATCCCCAAGCCCAGCACCTCCAGCCTGAATGGCTTCGCCCTGGAGCAGCCCGTCTTCTTCACCCTGGGCCGCAGCTACGACATCACCTTCACCCCGGGGTACTTCACCGGCGGCGGGGACGTGGAGCGGCTGGAGACCTTCGGCACCGCGGACCCGGACGACAACGTCACCCACAAGGAGCCGGGCCTCTTCGGCGTCGAGGGGCCCCGCCTCCTCACGGAGTTCCGCTACGTCCCCAGCGAGCGCGCGCGCGGCCGCGTCACCCTGGGCCTGCTCTACGACTCCCGTCCCCGGGTGGACCCCAAGGCCTATGACTTCTTCCGCTACCCGTCCGCGGCCCCGGTGCCGTCGCTGGTGGTGGAGGAGGCGCGCGGCCTGCGCGGCGAGGCGTCCTGGCAGCACACGCAGGAGCTGGGCAACAACTGGTTCGACCGGGTGGACGCGTCCATCGTCTCCGACGGCAAGTACACCCGGGACCTCACCGCGGACATCATCGCCCGCGAGTTCCAGTACCTGCGCAGCACCGCCGCGCTCTACAAGCGCCAGGATGACCTCTACGCGGGCATGGACGTGTCGCTGCGCCAGGACATCCGCTGGCCCTACCGCTTCTTCCAGGACAACCACGTGCCGGCCGTCCTGGACCCGGCCCAGCCGGACCGGCCCGCGCCCATCAGCTTCCAGCGGCTGCCCGGCATCACCGTGGCCCTGCCCGAGCGTCCGCTGCCGTTGCTGGGAGGACTCACCGGCGGCCTGAGGATGGAGTACTCGCGCCTGTCCCCGATGCTGGACCGGTTCGGGGACGAGGGCGCCGACGGCGTCTTCCGCCCGGACGCCACGTACATCCCCACGTGGTACTCGCCGGAGGCCGGCACGCGGCCGCAGGACACCTTCCAGTCCAATGGCACCTTCGACTCGGCGGACCGCGAGGCGAGAGACCGCGTGGACTTCTCTCCCCGGCTGTCCACCTCCTTCGGCCTGGGCAACTACGCGCGCGTGACGCCCTCGCTCGGGCTGCGCCAGGACTTCTGGGTGGGGGAGGTCTCCGGGCGGACCTTCCAGCGCGGCTACCCCATTGCCGGGCTGCTGGTGGACTCGCAGCTCGCCACCACCTGGTCGGGCAGGGCGGACGCGAAGTACCGGCACGCCCTCTCCCCCTCGCTGGAGGTGCGCTACGTCCCCGGCGGCTGGGGGCGGGTGCCCACGGTGGGGGGCTCCAAGGAAGGCCCGCCGCAGCTCTACGACGAGGTGGACGCCGCGGTCCCCCTGCGGCCGGACGGGCGCACGCGCGGCTTCCTGCACGCCGTGCTCGCCGTGGACCAGACGCTGCGCTTCAAGCGGGGCACCAACACGCAGGAGCCCGTGCGCCTGCGCATCGGTCAGGGGTTCGACCTGACCCGTCAGGGCTCCAACCCCGCCAACCCGGACGAGAAGGGGACCCTGCTGCGGGACACCTTCGCGCGCCTGAGCGCCGGCGCGGGCGTCCTCACGGCGGGCGGGCAGATCCGCATGGACCCGAACACGGGCCGCATCACCCAGCTCAGCGCGGACTTCAACATCGACAACGGCAAGGGTGCGGGCCTGTACGCCCGGTTCGACGACTTCCTCGCCTCCTCGGGGCTGGCCATCGACGCGGGCGCTGATCCGCTCGCCGTCGGGCCGGACGCCGTCCGGCGGCGCCTGGACACCCTGGTAGGCAGCGCATCGTTCGAAGCGCCCGGTCTCCCTCCGGCCGAACGGGTTCAGACCCTCATTGCGGGTACGCGTTTGAAGCTCGGATTTGGGCTGGGAGTGCGGTACGAAGCCTATGTGCAGCCGTTGTACGAAGATCCAACCTCAAAAGAGTCAAAACCCCTCTACCAGCAGACTCTCGGCCTCTCGTACGGGCCTGCGTGTGACTGCTGGCGGCTTGAAGGGGTGATGGTCCTTCGCCGGGATTCGACGCTGGAATTCGGCGGCATCAATCTCAGCGTCGCAGGGTTCGGGTCCTTCGGTTCCGGCGGCTAGGAATCACCCGCCGTGCGTGGTGGTTCCACCAACCTCGAATCAGCCAGGAGATGTAATTTCGTGTCGGACCTCGGAAAACGAATCGGCCAACGCATCCGCGAGCTTCGCACGCAGCGACCGGAGCGGTGGACGCAGGAAGAGCTCGCGGAGCGGGCCCAGATCAGCGTCTCCTTCCTTTCCATGATCGAGCGCGGTGAGCGTGTCCCCCACGTGGAGACGCTGGCCGCCCTGGCCAACGCGTTGGGCGTGAGCCTCGGTGAGCTCTTCACGGGAACGGAACAGACCCTTGCTCAGACGGAGGACCTGCTGCGTCCCCTGTCTGACTTCGCGCGCGCCCGCGGCCTCACGGCCCGGGACGTGGACCGCCTGCTCGGGGTCGCGCGGGTGATGTTCAGCGGTTCCGCCGCCTGACATCCCCCCACTGAGGCCAGGCCCGGCTCGCAATGGGACTCCGGTCTTCCTGTCCTGTCCTTGACTGGACGGCAGGTCGCCCGGGAAGATGCAGGGGATTCGCTGTGCGACGCGTTCGTACAGCGTGCTTCTCCATCATCTTCAAGGAGTCTCCGCTGATGCGTCCGGGTCTGGCCCCATGGGTGGCCTTCGCGAGCGTGGTGTTCGTGGCGTGCTCGCCGCCGGCCCCCGCCACACTTGAGTTCGTGGACCAGTCACCGGCCCAGCCGCGACTGGGAGAAATCACCACGCTGCGCTTCCGGGCGGTGGATTCCCGTGGCCAGCCCCAGGCGGGCACGAAGGTCTCCTTCTCGCTGCAGTCGGACGTGCCCGGCGTGGAGCTGTCGCCCCAGGAGGGCACCACCAACTCCGGGGACGGTGTCGTCTCGGTGCAGGTGGTGGCCCGGGGGGGCCGCGTGTCCTCCGTCGTGGTGGTGGCCACGTCCACCGGTGGCGAGGAGACGAAGACGGCCGTCAGCCCGGTGGTGAGCTTCGCCGGCTCCAACTCCAGCTCCCGTCAGCTGACCTTCCAGTGCGGCTCGTTCTCCGGTGCCGGCTCCGGCCTGCACCACGCCATTGGCGCGTGGGACAACACGCGGGCCCTCATCGCCGGCGTCAAGCTGCGCTGCATCGCCCATGTGGGTGACCGCAACGGCGACGGCATCGTCGGGGCGCAGGTGTCCTTCCTCACGGAGGCGGGCACCATCGCTCCCAGCGCGGTGTCCTCCACGGACGTGGTCGGCAACGCCGAGGCCCTCTACAAGACCTCGTATCCGCTGCCGGAGGACGTGGCGCCCGGCGTCTTCTCCTGGACGCCGCAGAACGACGCCACCCACACGGGTGAGTACCTCGCCCCGCTGTGGATGCACCCCTTCCTCTGGGAGGAGAACCCCCTGGCGGCCTTCGGCACCCCGGCCCGGCCCTACGAGCCGCGCTCCGAGCCGCGCCGCAATGACCCCATCCGGCCGAACATCGTCAACAACCCGCGCGACAACCTCGTCTCCCTCATCGCCATCACCAGCGGTGAGGAGGCGTACGACGACAACAACAACAACGGCACGTGGGACACGGGCGAGCCCTTCGTGGACCTGACGGAGCCCTTCGTCGACAACAACGACAACGGCACGTGGGACCCGCACGAGCGCTACGTGGATGCCAACGGCGACGGGAAGTGGACCGGCAAGAACAACCAGTTCGACGCCAGCACGCTCATCTGGGTGCAGGAGCGCATCCTCTGGACGGGCTGGCCGCACCAGCTGGATGCGACGGACGTCTTCCGGCAGATCAACCCGGCGCCCGGCACGGACCCGGCGACCTTCATCGTCGAGCACTTCGGCGCCCAGACGATCAACTTCCTCGTGTCGGACCCCTGGTACAACCGCATCGCGCAGAACGCGGATGATGACGGCTGCACCGGCGGCGCGTCCGGCCCCGTGAAGGTGGCGCCCACCACCACCGGCATCGCGCTGACGTACCCCGCCTACAACTTCGAGAGCTACTCCGTGCAGGACGTCCACGAGCAGCCCTCCGAAGGCACCCCGCCGCCCGAGAGCAACCCGCCCGTACGCTGGGTGGTGTCGCCGACGTGCTACTACACCGCCGCCCAGCAGGAGGGGCACGTGGTGGGCATCACCGGGCCCACCGTCGAAGGCCGCGTGAAGTAGCCGCGCGTAACGCACACGGGGGCCCGGGGCACGCCGCAACAAGGCATTGACCCCGGGGCCCCTCCCTCCGTAGGGTCGGCCCCCCGGCCGATTGGCGAATCAACACCCCGGGGGAGGACGTCGTGGGTCAGCAGAGCAAGACGGCGGCGGAGAACGGCTCGCGCGAGAGCGAGCGGCGCCGCACCATCCTGCGCGCGGCCATCGACGTGTTCGCCCGCAAGGGCTACCACGGGTGCCGGATTGCTGACGTCGCCAAGGAGGCGGGCGTCGCGTACGGGCTCGTCTACCACTACTTCAAGAACAAGGACGAGCTGCTGGAGACGGTGTTCGACACCGGCTGGAGCGGCTTCGTCACGCGCGTGCGCGCGGTGGTGGAGACGGAAGGCACGCTCGCGGAGAAGGTGCGCGGAATCGTGGACGTGGCCTTCGAGGCCTACCGCGTGGACCCGCGCGCGGTGAAGGTGCTCATCCTGGAGATTGCCCGCAGCCCGGCCGGCTCCCGCATCAACCGGCAGACGGCCTTCGTGGACGCCATCCGCCTGAGCTCGGGGCTGTTCGCCCAGGCGCAGGAGTCCGGGGAGCTGCGCGCGGACATGGACCCGCAGCTGGCCTCCGCGCTCCTGTTCGGCAACATCGAGATGGGGCTCACCGCCTTCGTGGTGGGGCTGACCGACTCGCGCGACGTCGCCGCGCTGGAGCGGGCCAAGGCGCAGATTGCCGACTCCTTCCTCCACGGCGTCCTCAAGGGCGCCCACGGTGAAGAGGTGCCCGCATGGAAGTCGTCGGAGAAGCCGCCGGAGAAGTCCGCTACGAAGTCCAGGGCGCCCAAGCGCACCTGACCATCGACCGGCCGAAGGCCCGCAACGCCCTGTCTCCCGCGGTGGTGCGGGGCCTCATCTCCGGCCTCGAGCGCGCGGACGCGGACGCCGCGGTGCGCGTGGTGGTGCTCACCGGCGCGGGCGAGAAGGTGTTCTGCGCGGGCGGAGATTTGGGACAGATGGCCGGGGACGAGGGCTTCCTGTCCACGCACGAGGGCCGGCGCTCCTACGGGAAGCTCCTGGCGCGCTTCCAGGAGGCGCGCAAGCCCACGGTGGCGCGCGTCAACGGCCACGCGCTGGCGGGCGGGCTGGGGCTGGTGCTCGCGTGTGACCTGGCCGTCGCGGTGGAGGGCGCGGACTTCGGCACGCCCGAAATCGACGTGGGCCTGTTCCCGATGATGATGATGGCGCTGCTGCAGCGGCACGTGGGCCGCAAGCGCGCGCTGGAGCTGGTGCTCACCGGGGACCGGCTGCCGGCGCGCGAGGCGCTGGCGCTGGGGCTCGTCAACCGGGTGGTGCCGGCGGCGGAGCTGGACGCCGCGGTGGGCACGCTGGCGGGGAAGCTGGCCGGCAAGAGCCAGGCGGTGCTGGCGCTGGGGCGCCGCGCCTTCTTCACCGCGGAGGACCTGCCGCTGCCCGCCGCGCTGGAGTTCCTGGCCTCGCAGCTGTCGCTCAACGTGCTCGCGGACGACGCGGGCGAGGGCATCTCCGCGTTCCTGGAGAAGCGCCCGCCGAAGTGGAACGACCGCTGAGCGGAGCCCCGCGCGCTACGGCGCGTCCAGCTGCGTGGACCCGGAGGCCATGCCGGGCGTGGCGGGCGGGAAGAAGTCCAGGCGCAGGAGCTGCTCGCCGTCCACCCAGAGGTCATCCACCTTCACGCCCCAGTGGAGGTGCGGGCCGGTGACGCGGCCGGTGCTGCCCACCTGGCCCAGCTTCTGGCCCTGCTTCACGCGAGTGCCGTTCTTTACGCCGATGCGGGACATGTGGAAGTACGAGGTGTAGAGGCCCGCGCCGTGGTGGACGATGACCGTCTTCCCGGCGCCGTAGTTGTCGCGGCTCATCACCACGACGCCGTCGTTGGCGGCGAGGATGGGCGTGCCCGGGTCCCCGTCGATGTCCACGCCGAAGTGCTGGCTGGACAGCTTGCCGTTGAAGGTGCGGCGGTCGCCGAAGGGCGCGGTGATGCGGTCCTGCCGCGGCCAGGCGAAGTTCTGCTCGAAGATGGGCGCGGCGAAGGGCTGGGCGAAGGCCTGCGCGAAGGCGCGCCGGTCCGCGGCCATGCGGGCCTTCACGCTCGCGGGCGGCTCCACGTACTTGCCGGACACCTTCAGCTCGCGCGCGGGGTAGCCCGGCTCCACCACGTCCAGCGTGCCCGTCAATTCCAGCGGCGCGGCGCCCGGCGCGGCGGGGCCCAGCACCTTCACGGCCGCCGTGCCCGGGGCCAGCTCCACCGGCAGGCCCGTCACGGCCAGGAAGCCCTCGCCCCACGGGAAGAAGCGCAGGGGACGGCCCGCCAGCGTGCCCGACGGAAGCTCCGCCATTCCCCGCACCATCACCATCACCGGGTCTCCGGGCTTGGCCGCCCCGGGCTGCAGGGACAGCAGGGGCCGGCCCTCGGCGAGCGGCTGCGACTCGGGCGCGGCGGCCACAGGCACGGGCGCCGGGGACGGCGCGGCGGCCTGCGCCTTCGCACCGAGGGCGAGCAGGGCGAGCAGCAGGTAGGGAGAGGTGGAATACTTCCGGCCAGCGGGGAGCGGAGGCATGGGCCGTTCTTACACCACGCGAGCGCATCCTCTTCCCGCGGTTGCAAGAGAAGTCGCCGCACGCCTGCTCCTCCCCCCGAAAGCGCTCGCCGTGTCGCCTGCCGCCCTGCGCCCCGCTGGCTGCCCGGCGACGGACCGCCATCTGCCTGACATTGTCGGCACTTGGACGAAGGGGGACGCCACCTGTGCCGCCCGGAAGGACGGAGGGGGAGCGAGCGGGCGGGGCATGTGCCGTCAAGGCGTACCCGGGGACCAGCGCGCTCCCTAGCTTCTGGACGGACTCGATTATTGGAGATTCGCGGATGCCCCGTACCTATAGCTACGACCACTTCCAGGTCCCGAAGACGCTGCCCGCGCAGAAGCGCAGCCTGCGCCATGAGGACAAGGCGAGCTTGAAGAAGACGGGCGCCCATCCGGAGCGCATGGGCAGCCATGAGGGCGTGCACTACGGGAAGGCCCACGCGCAGACGGAGGAGCTCTACCAGGCGCACCAGATGGAGGCGCAGCTGGAGGAGCTGGCCCGCCCGGAGCCGGACGCCAAGTTCTCGCATGGCCCGGCCTTCACCCCGCGCAAGGGGAAGAAGCGCGCGGCCACCCTGAGGGACCAGGCGCCCGTCATCGGGGGCACGGCGCCCATCGGCGCGCTGCCTCCCACGAAGGAGCTGCCTCCGCGCGGGCGGCTGGGGGACTTGATGGACGAGGCGCAGCGTCAGCTGCAGGCCATCCAGGGCGGGCTGGGAGACGCGGCCAAGGCGATGACGCGGCTGGCGTCGCTGCCCCTGGAGGTGGCACGGCTCGCGGCGCGGCGGTTCCACCTCGTCAACGGGTGAGCCGCGCGCGTGGAGCTCACCCTCGTTTCGTACAACATCCACAGCGGCATCGGGACGGACGGCCGGTTCGACCTGGGCCGGGTGGGCTCGGTGCTCCGCGAGGTGGACGCGGACATCATCGCGCTCCAGGAGGTGGGGGACTTCCGCAACGTCACCCCGCGGGAGGACCAGCCCGAGCACCTGGCGGACCTGCTCGGCATGCACATGGCGTTCGGCCCCAACGTGGTGCGCAACGGCCGGCGCTACGGCAACGCGATTCTCTCGCGGCTGCCCATCGTCAAGTCGAAGAACTATGACTTGAGCGTGGGACGCCGCGAGCCGCGCGGGGCGCTGCGGTGCGACCTGGACCTGGGCGACGGCAGCCAGCTCCACGTCTTCAGCCTGCACCTGGGCTTGCGGCTGGGGGAGCGGCGCCGGCAGGAGGCGCTGCTCCTCTCCGCGGACATCCTCCGCGAGGCCGCGCGCAAGGACCCGCTCGTGGTGTGCGGGGACTTCAACTACCTGGGCAACGGGCCGGTGCCGTCGCTGGTGCGCCAGGCCATCCGCGACGTGGCCCTGGAGCTGGGGGCGGCGGCTCGCACGTATCCCACCCGCATGCCCATGCTGCGGTTGGACCGCATCTACGTGGACGCGGGGGTGCGCCCGGTGGACGTCCACCCGCACCGCACCCAGATGAGCAGGGTGGCGTCGGACCACCTGCCGCTGGTGTTCCGCTTCGAGGCGCCCATCGCCGTGGAGACCCCCCTCTCTCCGCCCGTGCAGCTCATCGGCTAGCCTTGCGGGTGCCGGTGGGCGCGTTCAATGGCCGACGCTTGCGAACGCCGGACAGATCCGCCGTGACGTGGTTGTCGCGCGGAGGTGGGGTGCCTAGGTTGGCCCCCACCCGTGAGGACGTGGGCGCCGGCCGGAGAAGCAAATGCACGTGGGCAGTGAACAGACCGAGCGCGGAATCTCCGCGCTCGTCGGGCGCATGGCGGACGGCTTCAGCCGCCTGGTGACACAGCACCTGCAGCTGGCACGGCTGGAGCTCGCGGAGGACGTGAAGGCCACCGGCCTGGACGTGGCGATGATTGCCGCCTTCGTGCCCTTCATCCTCGTGGGCTATGCCTTCGTGTGCGGGGCGCTGGCCGCGGTGCTGTCGACGTGGCTCGGCTGGGCCGGGGCGCTCGGTGGGGTGGGCTTCATCAACCTCGTCGGCGGCATCGGTGGCGCGCTCTGGGCGGTGAAGCGGCTGCAGGCGCGCCGGATGATGGATGACAGCACGAGCGAGCTGTCGCGCAGCATGGCGGCGCTGACCCACTCCGCGCCGGACGCCTCCGTGAATACGCTCCGGGGCGCCAACAGCGAATTCTTCAAGGAGCCGCAGAATGGCCGCTAGCAATGGACTGCCCAAGTCCGCCAGCCCCCAGAGCGCCGCCGCGCTTCGAGCGGAAATCGAGCGCACGCGCGCCGAGCTGGCCACGTCCGTGAGTGCCCTGCGCGAGGAGGTGGCCGTGGCCGCCGACTGGCGCCAGTGGGTGCGCCGTCATCCGCACGCGTGCATCGGCGCGGCCTTCGTCGTGGGCTTCTGGCTGGGCTCGCGCCGGTAGCGCGCGGGACACTCTACGTTTCACCCCCTGAAAGAGGAGATGGCTTCGATGGAGATGAATCCGCAGCAGATGGCCGACAGGGCCCGGCAGCTCCAGGACCGCGTGGTGCCGCAGCTCGACGAGGCCCGGCAGAACCTGGTGGACATGAACAACCGGGTGGTCAGCTTCATCCGGGCCAACCCGGGTACGTGCCTGCTGGGCGCGGTGGCCGTTGGCTTCCTCGTCGGCCGCATCGCCTCGCGCCGCTAAGCGCTTTCCGAAGGACACGAGAGGGCATTCATGACGACCTATCCAGGTGCAACGGGCAACGGCACGCCCCAGTCGCAGAACAACGGCTCCGACGCGGGCTTCGGGCAGCGGGTGGACCAGATTGGCTCGGAGGCGCAGCAGCTCTGGACGGACGCGCGCAGCGCGGTGACCGACCTGGGCCAGACGCTGGATTTGAAGGGCCGCGTGGAGCGCAACCCGTACGGGATGATGGCGGCCGCGCTGGGCGTGGGCTACGTGCTGGGCGGTGGCCTCTTCACGCCCCTGACGGCGCGCATCATCCGCCTGGGCGTGCGGCTGGCCGCGCTGCCGCTCGTCAAGGACGAGCTGATGGGCATGGCCGAGCAGGCCTTCAATGGCTACCAGGCGGGCCGTGACATGGCCGGCGGGGGGCGCTCGGAGAGCTCCGCCGCGACGAATGCCACGAACGCTGGCACTCCGCGCCCTCCCAGCTACTAGGCTTTTGGCGCCTTACCCACTTGCCGTCGCAGTACCCACCCCTGGAGTACAGAATGGTGAACCTCAACACCCTCAAGAAGATGGACAAGGACGACCTGCTGCACCTCATCGGCCTGGAGACCCGCCGCGACACGACGGAGACGCTCCTGCCGGTGCTGGGCGCCTTCGCGGCGGGCATCCTGGTGGGCGCGGGCCTGGGACTGCTGCTGGCGCCGAAGCCGGGCAACCAGCTCCGGGATGACCTGAAGCAGCGGCTGGCGAGCGGCCAGGAGTACCTGAACAACACCGTGGGCCGCGTCAGCGAGACGGTCCAGCAGTCGGGCACGCCGTCGCCGACGCGCAACACCTGATTCCAGGCGAGCAGCCGCTTTCACGCGAGGGCCTCCATTCGTGCCGATGCCGGCACCGGATGGGGGCCTTCTCGTTGCGGGGCGGCCGGGCACCCAGTCACGAGGGCGCTCCGGGGGCCGGAGGTGGCATCGCGTGGCGCCTTCGCCTCGCGGGGCGGTTAGAGTCGACGTGTGAGTGAGACGAATCAGGGCGGGATGTCACGGCTGCCCGGCATGGAGTCCGCGGCCGGCGCGGGGCCGGACGCCGCGCTGGCGCGGCTGCGTGCGCTGGAGACGCTCGAGTCCGGCTACGAGGCGTGGCTGGAGCTGAAGCTGGACCACGCCGCCTTCCGCGCGCGCCTGCGCGAGGAGCGTGAGCGGCTGGACCAGCAGGGCTCCTTCCTCCTGGGCGCGGTGCGCGCCGCGGGGCTGGCGTCGCCGCCGGCTCCGGAGGGGCCCGGGCTGGTGCCGTCCGCGCCGTCCGCGGGTGACTTCATGCGGGACGCCGAGGCGAAGCTGGCCGCGGCCCGCGAGGCCCTGTCCCAGCGCGAGGCGGAGGGCGAGGCCCGCTACGACGCGGCCTTCACGGAGCTGCGCACCACGCTGAAGGACCGCGTCCAGCGCCACCTCTCCGCGAGCCGCCCGCGCCTGACGCTGCTCCTGCGCCGCGTGGGGGCGGAGCGCTCCATCCTCCACGTGGAGCGCGTGTCGGGGGATGCGCCGGTGCTGCTGTGCTTCCTCTTCAGCGGGCGGATTCCCTCGCGCCACGGCTTCCTCCTGGACGACTCCACGGAGGACGTGGCGCTGTCGCCCGCGCCGCTCTACCCCGACGAGGGCGTGGCCCCAACCGACGTCCGTCCGGACGCGGCGGGGCTCCAGGCGCGGGTGCGCGGGGCGGGGGAGGTGCTGCCGCTGAAGGGCTTCCTGCCCCTGTTCGTCCCGCGCCCCGGCGGAGGCGAGGACTTCTTCCGCCTCCTGCAGCGCGGGGCGGTGCTGGAGGTGGAGGTCGCGGAAGGGACGGCCTTCCGCAACGTCCTCACCCGCGAGGAGGCGGAGCGCTTCGCGGGGCACCTGCTGCGCCTCAAGCTCGAAGGGCGAATCGACCTGGAGCTCGAGGCGGGCTGACTCCGGCGCGGGGCTTCAGCGCGTGCGCACCACGCCGACCTCGGCGGTGCCCGCCAGGAGCGCGCTGCCGAGGAAGAGGTTGTCGGACTCCGCGCCGCCCATGCGCACGGCCTGGAAGATGACGAGGTACGTCTGGTTCGCCTGGGGGAAGGCGGTGGCCGGAATCGTCACGCGGGCCTCGCGGTACGGGCCGGGCAGGCCCACGAGCTGGAGGAACTGCAGGGGCGTCGTGGGCACGTTGGTGTACGTCGGCTCGCCCTGCGCGCCGCTCGCGCTCAGCGGCACCACCGTGACGAAGCCCAGCGTGCGGTCCTGGCCCTCGGCCACGGCCACCCGGTCGAACGCCAGCGCCGTCTTCGCGTCGATGCGCAGGAAGCCCTCGGGCGGGTGGAAGGCGGCGATGGTCTCCTTCACCGGCGCATTGTCCACCTGGCCCACGTAGCGCGTGCCGCCCTGCGAGGCGATGAACTGGTACGTCGCGCCGGACTGGTACTGGAAGCCCTCCTCGCCCACGCTGGTGCGGCTGTAGCTGCCCGCGCCGTCCTCCGTCAGCGGCGTGGCCTGTCCGTCCACCGGCTGCACGGTGACGGACGCGCCCGCCACCCCCGTCGGCTGCGAGTTCTCCCCGGAGCGCGTGCCCAGGAACACGACGGCCGCCGTCTGCGCCGGCAGCGAGAGGACGTCACCCCCGTCCGGGCTGAACGTGCCGGCGTCGTAGCCGGCCAGCGCGGAGGCGGACACGTCCACCTGCGGGGTGGAGAGCAGGGTGCCGACCATGACGTGGTCGGCGGCGAGCTGGTTCCCCGTCTTCTCCAGGTCGCAGGCCAGGGGAGCGAGGGAGGAAGCGGCGAGGGCGAGGGAGAGCAGGAGGCGTTTCATCGGTGGTTTCCAGAGGTACCGCGAGTTGGCCGAGCATAGCAGGCGCGCACGACGGCGCCCGCGCCGGGGCCGGACTCGGGGTATCCTCCGGGCTCCCGTGCAAGGTCACCGCGTCCACTCCGCAGGCCGGCGCTTCCTCAAGAGGCTCGGCGTCTCGCTCCTGATGGCCATCAGCTTCGGCTGTGTGCTGGGCCTGCTCGTCTACCTGCGCGCGCCCGGGCTGGCGGAGCCGAAGGACGAGGCGTCCGGCTGGGCCCCCTCCGCCGTCTTCGACACCGCCCAGGCGTGGCTGGACGGGTGGGAGCGCGTCTCCTACGACTGGCGCGTGCGCGAGCTGGGCGAGCGCTCCGAGCGGCCGGACGAGGCGGTGGTCGTCGCCATCGACGACGAGACGCTCGCCGAGGCCCGCCAGGACGACCGGCCGGGCGTCGCCACGCAGCCGTGGCCGCGCCAGCTGGTGGGCGGCATGGTGCACCGGCTGGTGGAGGAGGGCGCCCTGCTGGTGCTGGTGGACCTGCCCTTCCCGGAGCTGAGCCCCAGCGCCTGCGTGGACCCGAAGCTGTCCCCCCAGACGCCCTCCAGCGACGACGGCGCCTTCCGGGCGCTGCTGGACCGCGAGCCCGGCCGCGCGCTGCTGTCCTTCTCCTGGGAGGCCCAGGGGCCCCGCGTGCTGCCGCCCGCCAGCCGCCTGTGGCCGTACCGCGTGAAGCTGGGCACCTACGCCACCCCCGGCGAGGCCCGCGCCCGCGCGCAGGCCGTGCTCGCCGTGCAGCGGCCCGCGTTCCTCATCCCCGCCGGCAACCAGGTGGAGGTGTGGGGCGGCGCCACCGACGAGGCGGACGGGCACGGCCTGGGCACGCGGCTGGGCGTGGCCTCGGCCGCGACGGAAGAGCGCCGCGCCGCGGACGACACCTACCGCGTGGGCCCCACGGACCTCTTCGTGTCGCTGGCGGAGGTGCAGGTGGAGGGGCTGGACGCCGCGAAGCTGGTGGAGGTGCGCCACCTCCAGCACCCCGTGGCCCCGCTGCTGGGCGGTGGCAGCGGCTACGGCTCCGTCACCCTCCCGGCGGACCCGGACGGCGTGGTGCGCGCCGTCCCCCAGCTGGTGGCCTACACGGTGCGCGGGCAGCGGCACGTGCTGCCCTCGCTGCCGCTGGCCGCGGCCATGCGCCTGGCCGGCACGCGCACGCTGCGCTACGCGGACGGCCGGCTGCACGTGGGGGATGCGTACTCGGTGCCCATGGACGCCTCGGGCTTCAGCCTGCTGCGCTGGGACGCGCCCACCGCGGGGCGGGGCTCTCGCGGCTCGCTCGCCCGCTCCATCCGCGCGTGGAACGTGCTGCTCAACGTCTTCGACGTCGCGGGCGAGCGCCCCGCGCGCTTCGACAATGATTTGGAGGGCCGCACCGTCGTCCTCACCCGCACGGCGGGGGAGGGCGGCCACCTGCGCTCCACGCCCATCGGCCCGGAGACGCCCGGGGGCGCCATCCTCGGGCAGGCGCTGGCCAACATCCTCCGCTCGGAGGGCATCACCCGCGCGCCGCCGGACCTGGACCTGATGCTCACCGTGGGCCTGGCCTTCTCCGGGGCCTTCCTCGCGCTGTCGCTCAGCTTCCTGCTGCGCTCGGTGCGCGGCGCGGTGCTCTACGTCGGCATGCTCGTCGCGGCCGGCGCGGGCTACGCGGCGGTGTCCGCCTACGTCTTCATCGAGCAGCGACTGTGGATTGCCATGGCCGGCCCGCTGATGGCCATGGTGGGCGCCTTCGCCGTCACGCTCCTCTACGCCTTCAACACCGAGCGCGAGGTGCGCGACTTCGTCCACAACGCGCTCGGCCGCTACGTCAGCCCGGACGTGGCCCGGCTGGTGGCGCGTGACTTGAACCTGATGCGCCCCGAGCGCCGGAAGATGTCCGTGTACGTCTGCGACATCGAGGGCTTCACCCGCCTGTCGGAGGGCCTGTCCCCCGAGCAGCTCGTGGGCCTCTTCAACGAGTACCTCACGGAGATGGCCGCGGTGGTGCGCTCCACGGCGGGGCAGGTGGACAAGTACATCGGCGACTCCGTCATGGCCTTCTGGGGCGCGCCCGTGCGCACCGACAGGCACGCGCACCTGGCCTGCGAGGCCGCGCTGAAGCTGCGCGCGGTGCTCGCCGACAAGCAGGACGGCTGGGAGAAGAAGTTCGGCCGCCGCCTGAGCTTCCGCGCCGGCATCGACACCGGCGAGGTGGTGGTGGGGGACATGGGCAGCCAGCTCAAGTCCAACTACACGGTGCTGGGGGACGCGGTGGGGCTCGCCGCACGGCTGGAGTCCGTCAACAAGGTGTACGGCACCTGGGTGCTGGTGGGGGACGCCGCCGCGCAGCTGGCCAGCGACAGCTACGTCTTCCGCATGGTGGACCACGTGCGCTTCAAGGGCCGCCCGCAGCCGGTGCGCGTCCACGAGCTGCTGGGGCGCCGCGGCGAAATCACCCCGCGCATGCAGGAGCAGCTGGCCCTCCACGAGCAGGCCCTCACCGCCTACCACCAGCGCCGCTTCGCCGAGGCCCACGCCCTCTTCGAGCGCGCCAGCATGGACTTCCACGACACCGTCGCCGCCGTGTACGTGGGCCGCTGCGCCCGCTACCTCGTCACGCCTCCGCCCGCGGACTGGGACGGCGTGCACGGCCTGGAGGACGCGGGGCCCACCGCCGCCGCCGCGTGAGTCAGTCGTCGTCGGAGTCCGGCTGGCCGAACAGCTCCTTCACCGGCGCGTCCTTCGCGATGTGCTCCTCCACCACGCGCCCCATCTTCTCCGGCGTCATGTGGGAGTAGTACACCTCGCCCGGCCAGCCCATGAGCTGGTAGTCCTCCGGGGACAGAGGGTCTCTCTTGCGGCCGGTGTCCTCGCGCACGACGACGTTGGGCCCCATGTGGCAGAAGCCGTAGCAGCCGCCGCGGTACAGCTCGCAGCGCGGCACCAGCTTCTGGGCGGACAGCGTGTCCCTCGCCGCCGCGTACACGGCGTCCGCACCACCTTCCCTACAGGTGGAGCCCTTGCACACGGAGAGGCGGTAGCGCTTCATGGGTGCACCCACCCTACGGAGTCCCCGAAGTGTGTGGAAGCAGACGAGCGCGGACACACGACGGCCGCCTGCACTCCGCACGGGCCTGGAAGACGGCCGTCCTGGTGCGTGGCGCCAGGGCCATTGAAGAGCTTCATCGTCACCACCTGCACCCCGAAAAGGCACCGGCCCGCCGACCGCTGCGAGAGCGGGGGGCGGGCCGGCAGTCACGAAGCCCTACGGGCCCGTGAGGAGGACGGATCTACTTGAGGAACTTCGTCACCTGGATGGGGCCCTGCTGCGTCACCACCGTCTGTCCGCCATGCGCGCCCGTCTGGGCGCCCGGCGTGGCCTTGCCGTGGCCGCCGTGGCCGTGGCCCGCGCCGATGTTGCCGTGCTGCGGCAGCTTCAGCTCCACCAGGCCCTCGCCGATGCGGGTGTGGGCCTCCTTGTGGGCGTGGTGCGGCTCCTCGGAGCCCTCGCGCTTGTTCCACGGGTCCGACGGGTGGGACACCGCCGGCCCCTTCAGCAGCTTGGGGATGTCGTACACGAAGTTCTGCCGCGTGTACTCCGGAGGGGTGTGCGTGTACGTGTCCATGCGGATGGCGTCCTTGGGGCACGCGTCCACGCACAGGCCGCACACGATGCAGCGCAGCTCGTCGATGACGAACTGGGTGGGGAACTTCTCGATGACGCGGGACTCGCCCTCGGCGGACGTCTCCTCGTACTCACCCGCCTCGATGTAGATGCACTGCGCCGGGCAGATGGTGGCGCACATGTAGCAGGCCACGCAGCGCGGCTTGCCGTCCTCGCGCGGAACCAGCCGGTGCAGCCCGCGGTAGCCCTCGGGGTAGATGGGCTTCTCCTCGGGGTACTCCACCGTCGTCATCAGGCTGGTGCCCGTGCGGTCCACCACCGACGTGTTGGTGTCACGCGTCCCGAAGAGGTTGCGGAAGAAGTGCTTCGTGGTGATGGCCAGCCCGCGCAACAGCTCGGGCACGTACGCCCGCTCGCGGATGTCCGTGCGGGGGTCCTTGCTCACATTGTAGGCCATGATGGTGTTCTCGATTCCCGGTGTGCCTGGAGCGCCGGTGGGAAGCTAGTGCGTGGAGGCCGGGGCCGCGCCGTGGGCCGGAAGGCCGTGGGCCGCGTGCGCGCCGGCGGGCAGTCCGTGCCCGTGGTCGTCATGGCCGTGGGCGCCATGGGCGCCGCCGTGCGCCCCGCCCTCCGCCGGTTCCTTGGTCGTCAGCGTCAGCACCACGATGAAGGCAATCTCCAGCATGCCCACCACCGCCAGCGCCCGCAGGGACGGATCCCACAGCACCAGCGCGCCGCTGAGGAACACGTTCACCAGGCCCATGGGCAGGAGGATCTTCCAGCCCAGCGACTGGATCTGGTCATAGCGGAAGCGGGGGAACGTCCAGCGGATGAGCAGCTGCACCCAGATGAGGAAGACGACCTTCAGCCAGAACACCGTGCCGAGGATGGCCCCGTACAGCCAGCCCTGCTCCTGCATCAGCGGCTGGCTCGCCAGCCACTCGCCGCCGAAGGGCAGGTGGTGGCCGCCGAGGAACAGCGCCGTCGTCACGCCGGCCAGCACGACCACTTCCACGAACTCGGAGATCATGAAGAGGCCGAACTTCATGCCGGAGTACTCGACGAAGTAGCCGATGATTTCCGACTCGCCCTCGGGCAGGTCGAACGGGGCGCGCTTGGTCTCCGCGAAGGACGCGGCGAAGAAGCCGAGGAAGCCCAGCGGCTGCAGGAGGATGCCCCACGCCGGCAGGCCCAGGTCGAAGGCCCCGTCGGTGCGCCACAGGTACGCCGCCTGGCCGGTGCCGCCGGCGACGGCCGAGCCCAGCTCCCCGACGATGGCGGGCAGCTGCACGGAGGAGAAGGCGAGGAACAGGCCCACCAGCGACAGGCCCAGCGCCACCTCGTACGAAATCATCTGCGACGTGGCGCGCACGCCGCCCAGCAGCGCGAACTTGTTGTTGGAGGCCCAGCCCGCCAGCGCGGTGCCGTAGACGGCCAGCGAGGCGATGGCGAGCACGTACAGCATGCCGAAGTCCGGCGTGGCCACCACCATGTCCACCCGCTGCCCGAAGACATTCACGGACGGGCCGGCGGGCACCACGGCGAACAGCGCGAAGACCGGGGCGAAGGCGAGGATGGGGCCCAGGTTGAACAGGAAGCGGTTGGCCGTCCCCGGGATGAAGTCCTCCTTCGTCAGCATCTTGAGGACGTCGGTGAGGATGTGCGGCAGGCCGCCCAGCGCGCGGTTCTTCAGGCCGGGCAGGGCGATGCGCGCGCGGTTGGGGCCCACGCGGTCCTGGATGAACGCGCTCCACTTGCGCTCCGCCATCGTCAGGAGCGTGGCGATGATCATCACGAAGACGAGGATGAGGAAGAGGATGTTGGTCAGCCGGCTGGCACCGGCGAACCCGTGCTCCTCCACCAGGCCGCCCACGACGTACGCCGCCGCCGCCACCCCGAAGATGGTGACGACGATGGTGACGCAGGCGGTGAGGATGGTCAGTACGCGGCTCATGGCTAGATACCCCTCACCCGGGGCGTACCGAACTCACGGTACCCCGGAGGACGCCCGTCGGCGCCCGCAGGCAGCGGATTGATGCCCGGCTTCTCCCGGTCCGGCGGAGAGGCCTTGTCCCAGTTGAACTCGGCGAACGCGGCCACCTTGCCGGCCAGCTCGCGCCACACGTCGCGCGCGGACGCCCAGGCGGCCTCGCCGCCCAACTCGCGCACAAGCTCCGCCGCCCAGCGCCAGTGGGGCACCACGTCGCCCTTGGGCGGGTAGGCCTTGCGGAAGCGCTGGATGATGCCGTCCAGGTTCACGAACGAGCCCTCGTCCTCCACGTGGACCGAGGCCGGCAGCAGCACCGTGGCCTGCGCCGTCACGGGGGACTCGTTGAAGGACTGCGCCACGAAGACGTCCAGCCGGCCCGCCGCCTGCGCGAAGGCCGCCGCGTCACCCGGCACCTCGGTGCCAATGGCGTACAGCGCCTTCACCCGGCCCGCGCCCATCGCGGTGGACAGCGCGTCGAAGGACTCGAGCTTCAGCCCCAGCCCCTGGGCAATCAGCTCCAGGCCCTTGCGGTTGGGGTTCTTGTCCGCCGTCATCAGGAAGTGGTCCGCGGCGCCCTGCGGACGGCCGCCCACGTACACCGTGGACACGCCCAGCGTGGCCCTGGCGAAGGTGAGGCCCGCCAAGAGGTCCTCGTTGGAGGCCACCGGCGACGCCAGCACCGCCAGCTGCGTGCTGCCCACCAGCGGCTTGAGCGCCCTGGCGGCGGCCTGCACCGCCTCCTTGCGCGTCACCACCGGCTCGGCCTCGCTGGCGCTGCCCGCGCGGCGGCCCACCTGCGGCCTCAGCGCGCGCTCCAGGTTGAGGTACTTGTACGAGAGCCGGCCCTGGTCGCACATCCAGGACTTGTTGACGGCCTCGTTCTCACGCGGGCGGTAGCGGTAGGTGTCCTGCGACATCCAGTCCGCGTAGGTGGTGCAGCCGCGCGAGCAGCCGGTGCACACCGACGGGGTGGCGGACAGGAACCAGGAGCGGGCCTTGAAGCGGAAGTCGCGGCTGAGCAGCGCGCCCACCGGGCACACGTCCACGGTGTTCAGCGAGTAGTTGCTGTCCAGCTCGCTGCCGGGGAACACGTCGATGCGCTCGTGGCTGCCGCGGCCGAACACGCCCAGCTGCGGCTCCTGGGCCACTTCATTCATCACCCGCACGCAGCGGGTGCACATGATGCAGCGCTCCTGGTCCAGGACGACGCGGGGCCCCAGCACCTTGCGCTTGTTCTTGAGCGTCTTGCCGCCCTCCAGGCGCGAGGGGCGGTAGTCGTACTTCATGTAGTAGTCCTGCAGCTTGCACTCACCGGCCTGGTCGCAGATGGAGCAGTCGACCGGGTGGTTGAGCAGCAGGAACTCCATCACCGCGCGCTGCTGCTCCTTCACCTTGGGCGTCGTGGTCTTGATGACCACGCCCTCGGCGAGCGGCGTCTGGCACGCGGGCACCAGCTTGGGCGCGTTGGACGCCTCGATGAGGCAGATGCGGCAGTTGGCGGCGATGGAGAGCCGCGGGTGGTAGCAGTAGTAGGGAATCTCCGAGCCGACCAGCTTGGCCGCCTCGATCATGTTCGTCCCCGGCTTCACGACGACTTCGCGGCCGTCGATGGTGCAGGTGACGAAGCCCGGGTTCTTCGGCGCGGGCTTGGGCGGCGGGCCCGCGGGGGGCGGCGGCTTGGGCGTGCCGGTGGGGCCGCTGGCCGCGGCGGGGGGCGTGTCCAGCTTCGCTCCGGCCGGAGGGTTGGACGGCTCGGGGCCAATCTTCGCCGCGGGCGTGTCGGTGGGCGCGCCCTTGGGAGGCGTCTGCGCGTCACCGGTGGGCTTCTTCGTGTCGTTGTCGCTCACTGCTCGACCTCGCCGCCGATCATGTTGATGGTGTCGAAAGTGGGGATGAGGTCCGCCAGCATCTTGCCCTCGATGATGTGCGGCACCGCGGCCAGGACGGGGAAGCCCGGGGCGCGCACGTGCACCTTGTACGGGCGGCCGCGGCCGTCGCTCACGATGTACCAGCCCAGCTCACCGTTGGACGCCTCGGTGGAGTCGTAGACCTCGCCGGCGGGCACCTGGATGCCCTCCATCACCAGCTTGAAGTGCGACATCACGCCCTCGATGGTGCCGTACACCTCCGGCTTGGGCGGCAGGGCGATGCGCCAGTCATCCACGATGATGGGGCCGGCGGGGATGGTGTCCATCGCCTGGCGCAGGATGTGGATGGACTGCCGCATCTCCTCCAGGCGGACGAGGTAGCGGTCGTAGTTGTCGCCGTGCTCGCCGACCGGCACCTTGAAGTCGAACCGGTCATAGACCCAGTACGGCTTCGCCTTGCGGATGTCGTAGTCGATGCCGCACGCGCGCAGGGCCGGGCCGGTGTAGCCGAAGTCGATGGCGTCCTCGGCGCTGATGACGCCGGTGCCCTTGGTGCGGTCCACGAAGATGCGGTTGCGCGTGAGCAGCCCGTCCATCTCGTCGATGAGCTCCAGGCCGCGGTCCAGCGACTTGTGGACCTTCTGGATCCAGCCCTCGGGCAGGTCGCGGTTGATGCCGCCCACGCGGCCGAAGCTGGTGGTGAGGCGGGCGCCCGTCAGCTCGGCGGTGCGGTCATGGAGCAGCTCGCGGAACTCCATGGCGAAGAGGAACGGCGCGAAGCCGCCCATCTCCAGGCCGGTGGCGCCCACGCACGTCAGGTGGTCCGTCAGCCGGTGCAGCTCGGAGCCGATGACGCGGATGTACTGGGCGCGCTCGGGAATCTCCAGGCCGATGAGCTTCTCCACGGCGTTGAGGAACCCGAAGTTGTTCATCATCGCGGACAGGTAGTTGAGCCGGTCCGTGTAGGGCAGGCACTGCGTCCACGTGACGTTCTCGCAGCTCTTCTGGAAGCCGCGGTGGAGGAAGCCAATCTCCGGGTCGATCTTGACGATGGTCTCCCCCTCGAGCTCCACCTTCAGCCGCACGGTGCCGTGCGTGGCGGGGTGCGAGGGGCCCATGTTGATGACCATGCGCTTGGTCTGGAGGTGGGCCTCCAGCTCCGACTCGTGGGCGTACGCGTCGGTGTCCGGATTGGGCGTTTCGGGGGCGTGGGGCTTGGCGTGGTCAGCCATGGTGTCCTCAGCAGATCAGGAGAGCCCGCTGGTGCCGGGGCCGCGGAAGATGTCCTTGATGGGGCGCTCGGGGATGAGCGGCTGCCTGTCGCGCAGCGCGTAGTCCTTGCGCAGCGGGTGACCCTGGAACTCCTCGTAGAGGAGGATGCGGCGCAGGTCCGGGTGCCCGTCGAAGCGGATGCCGTAGAAGTCGTACGTCAGGCGCTCCCACCAGTTGGCGCCCTTGAAGAGCGACGTCAGGGAGGGAACCACCGGCTGGGCCTCGCTCACGCGCACCTTGAGGCGCACGTGCTCGTGCCGCTTGAGCGAATAGAGGAAGTAGACGACCTCGAAGCGCGGGTCGTTCTCCGCCAGGTGCAGGCGGTCCACCGCGTCGATGGAGCCGAAGAGCTTGAACTCCAGCTCCGGGTCGTTCTTCAGGAAGGCGGCGACCTTCGGAAGAGAGTCGGCATGGATCACGGCCCAGGCGCCGCCAGCCCGGTCCACGTAGCGATCCGCCACCGCCTCTGGGAGCTGGGCGGAGACCCTGTCCAACGCGAAAGTGCTCAAGGGGAACCCAATGACTGAAGGGAGAAGAATTCGCGGCGTTATAAGGACCCCCGGAGGGGGGCGTCAACGTAAACCCTCAACCATGTAGGCCACTTAGGAGCCCCAGAAGCCCGAGTTGGGCGAGCGGGGGCCGGGGGGCCATGCGCACCCCGGGCACGGGGAATGGATCACGACCCCGCACCCACCGTGCCGACCAGGGCGGCGGGGGTCCGGATGGGGACGAAGGTGGCCACCGGCTGGCTCTTGCCGGGCACCTGGGCGTGGGTGACGGGCTCCCACTGGAAGCCCGTGCCCGCGCGCTCCCGGGTGGCCTGGGAGACGAGGACCGGGACGCCGGCCTTCTTGGTCAGCCCTTCAATCCGGCTGGCCAGGTTCACCGTGTCACCGATGGCGGTGTACTCCAGGCGCCGGGTGATGGAGCCGATGTTGCCGAGGACGGCCGGGCCGGTGTGGACGCCCACCCCCATGCGCAGGCCGGGGGCGCCCCGGGCGGCGCGCTCGGCGTTGACGGCCTCCAGCTCGGCCACCATCTCCAGGGCGCACCGGACGGCGTGGGCGGCATGGTCCGCGTCATCCAGCGGGGCGCCGAAGTACACCATCAGCGCGTCCCCGATGAACTTGTCGAGCGTTCCGCCATTGCGGAACACCACCTCCACCATGCGGCCGTAGTACTCGTTGAGGATGTCCACCACCTGCTCGGGGGGCAGGCGCTCGCTCAGGGCCGTGAAGTCGCGGATGTCCGCGAAGAGGACCGTCACCTCGCGCAGCTCCGGGGCGAGCGAGGCCTGGTGCTGGAGGTGCTCGGCCACCCACGGGGAGAAGTAGCGGCCGAGGCGGGCGCGCTTGAGCGTCTCCTCGGAGACGGCGGCGGACAGGGCGCGGATGCGGTTGAGCAGGCGGCTGGCCCCGGCGGCGGCCACGCCCAGCACCACCAGCGCCGCCACCTGGGCGCCCACGCCGATGTCGGCCTCCTGCTGGAGTCGCACCTCGGCGATGGCGGCGATGGCCGTCACCACCAGCGTCACCGAGCGGCGCAGGGACAGGGCGGCCAGCACCACCAGCACGGCGTAGATGCCCAGCGTGAAGCCCGCCACCCCTCCGGGAGAGGGCGACACGGGGATGGCCACGTGCTGGAGCCAGAACACCGCCGGCACGTCCACGAAGGCCAGCGTCAGGCCCGCCCACCGGGCCGCGCGGGGGGCGGCGACGACGGCCACGGCCACCCCCGTGGTGAGCAGCCAGTAGAGGGCGAAGGTCTGGAGGTACACCTCCCAGTCCCCCAGGCCCAGGAAGAGCCCCATATAGGCCGACACGGCGAAGAGGAGGGTGACGGCCACGAAGCGGATGGCCGCCATCTGCCGGGCGTTGCGCAGGCGCTCGGCGTCCAGCGCGCGGCTCACCGAGTCCTGGCCGCCCTCGAGCTGTCGGGACTGCACGGCCTTCCCCACCGTGCCCGGCCTCATGGGTAGGTCACTCAAGTCCCTTCATCTTGCTTCGCTCCCCGGGGACACGCACGTTTCGTGACCCTTGGTGCTCCAACCGTAGCGTTGTTGTTGCAATCTGGTCATCGGGTGTAGACGCGGGCCCATGTCCGCCCCCTCCCTGTCCGGCATCCTCCGTCCCCTGCTGTGGCGCCTGCTGTCCGGTGCGGCCCTGGGCCTGGTGTTGTTCGGCGCGGAGTCGTGGCTGCTCGTGGGCTCCGGGCTGGTGGGCGTGGACATCCCGGTGGACGGCCCGTACGCGGCGCTGGCGGCGGCGGTGCGCCCCGTGGTGCCGGGCCTGCTGCTGCGCGTCGCGGCGGTGTACGCGGTGGCGGGCGCGGTGCTCGCGCTGGCGGCCGCCGTGCTGGCGCGGGCGTGGGGGCCGGGGCGGAGCGTGCCGCGGGAGCTCGCCGGGGGCGCGGTGCTGCTCGGGCTGTTGGCGTGGGGACATGCCATCTCCCGTCCCGCCCTCTTCGATGATTTGCCCGCGGTGCGGCCGCTGCTGGCGTGGCTGGTGGAGCACGGACAGCCCTGGCATCCGCGCGCGGCGGCGGGGGCGTGGCTCTTGCTGCATGGCGCGCTGTACGTGACGCGCTCCGGAGTGCCCCGGCGGACGCTGTCGCTGGGCGCGGCGGTGGCGGGCGTCCTTGCGCTCCTGCTGGTGGGCGGGTGGCGGTGGCCCGGGGAAGGGCTTCCGCGGCCGCTGGTGGTGGTCATCGGCATCGATGCCTTCCGTCCGGACCGGCTGAAGTCGCAGGGCGGCACGGGCGAGGTGGCGCCGAACGTGGAGCGCTTCCTGGAGGACGCGACGCTCTTCACCCGCGCGTACACGTCCGTGGCCCAGACGGAGCCGGCGTGGCGCTCGCTGCTCACCGCGCGGTGGCCGCACACGACGGGCGTGCGCTACGCGCTGACGGCGGACTCACGGCTGCGCCTGCAGCCGACGTTCCCCCAGTCCTTCGCCCAGGCGGGCTGGCGCACGGTGTTCGCCACGGACTGCTCACGCTTCCACTTCGAGGGCCCGGCGTCCGGCTTCGCCACCCGCCTGCAGCCGCCGCGCGGCGCGGTGAACTTCCTGCTGGAGAAGCTGCGCTACCGGGCGCTGGGCGTCTTCGCGGACCACGCGCTCGGGGCGGCCTGGGTGCCCGAGTTCATCGACAACCGCGCGCTGGCCGGCATCCATGACCCCATGGGCTACGCGGAGCGGCTGGCGTCCCGGCTGGTGGACGAGTCCCGCCAGGGCCCCACGCTGTTCGCCTTCCACGCCACGGCGGCGCACTTCCCCGGGGACCCGGTGCACCCGTTCTACCGGCGCTTCGTGCCGCCCACCGAGCCGCTGGAGCGCCGGCTGCGCATGCACTTCGCCCCGGTGACGCCGGGCGCGAAGGGCGGGTGGAGCCGCGAGGGCGCGGAGGCGCTCTACGACGAATTGCTCGCGCAGGCGGACGCGCAGGTGGGCGAGGTGCTGGACGCGCTGAAGCGCACCGGGCGCTACGACGACGCGCTCATCGTCCTGCTGTCGGACCACGGCGAGAGTTTCCACGCGGACCGGCCGGACCTGGCGGGCGCCACGCCGGTGCACGGCGCGCGGCTGTCCGACGAGGAGTACCGGGTGCTGCTGGCGGTGAAGCCTCCGAAGGGGCGGGGGCGCGGGCCGGCGGAGGTGGACGCGCTGGTGCGCCTGGTGGACGTGGGGCCCACGCTGCTCGACTTGTCCGGCCTGCCCGCGCTGCCGCAGGCGGACGGCGCCACGCTGGCGCCGCTGTTGCGCGGCGGCACGCGCGAGCCCCTGCCGCTGTACGCGGAGACGGGCTTCACCCACGTGCTGCCGGAGGTCTTCGACGCGGGGCACTGGCCCGGCGCGCCGCGCGCCTTCGACGCGTACCGCATCCGCCCCGACGGCGTGGTGGAGATGGGCGAGGAGGCCCACGCGGCCATCCTCCGCGAGAAGGACACGGCCGCCTTCGACGGGCGGCGCTGGATGCGGGACAGTCCACGCGCGGACGGAAGCGTCCTGCGCACGTGCGAGGGCGACTGTGCAGGCCCGGACGCGTACGCGCTGGAGGCGTGGCTGGACACCGTGCAGGGCCTTACGCCGGAGGGCGGCTGGCGTAAGGTGGCGGGCCATGTCGACGACCCCAGACGCTCCCTGCCTCCAGGAACGCTACGCACCCCACAACAGCTGCTTCGGCTGCGGGCCGGCCAATCCAATGGGCCTGCGAATCCGCAGCCGCGTGGAGGGTGACCTCGTCGTCGCGGACTGGACGCCCCTGGAGCACCACCAGGCATTCCCCGGCGTCCTCAACGGCGGCATCATCGGCGCGCTGCTGGACTGCCACTGCAACTGGACGGCCGCGTACCACCTCATGAAGGCGCAGGGCGCGGAGTCGCCGCCGTGCACCGTCACCGCCGACTACAGCATCACCCTCAAGCGCCCCACGCCCATGTCCGGGCCGGTGCACCTGGAGGCGAAGCCGGTGGAGATTCAGGGCGACCGCGCCGTGATTGAGGGCACGCTCGTCGCGGGCGGGAAGGTGACGGCCCTCTGCCGGGGCACCTTCGTCGCGGTGAAGCCGGGCCACCCCGCGTACCACCGCTGGTAGCCGCCAAAAGCCAGGGCCCCGGCGCCTTCGCTCTTTCGAGGGGAGGCGGTCGGGGCCCTGTCACTACCGCGCGTGGGGCGCGTGAAAGTCGCTACTTGCCCATGGACAGCAGCAGGTCGTGCCGCGCGGCCGTGGGGTTCGGCTGCTCGCGGTCCGCGATGCGGTGCACCTGGTTGCCAATCTTGTCCTGGAGCAGCATCAGGCCGTCCAGCACCTGCTCCGGGCGCGGCGGGCAGCCGGGGATGTAGACGTCCACCGGGATGATGCGGTCGATGCCCTGGAGCACCGCGTAGTTGTCGTAGAAGCCGCCCGACGACGCGCAGACGCCGAAGGCCACCACCCACTTGGGCTCGGCCATCTGCTCGTAGACGCGCTTGAGGATGGGGGCCTGCTTCAGGTTGATGGTGCCCACCACCATCAGCAGGTCCGCCTGGCGCGGCGAGAAGCGGGGGAACTCGGCGCCGAAGCGCGAGATGTCGTGACGGCTGGCCGCCACGGACATGTACTCCATGCCGCAGCAGGCGGTGGCGTACGGGTAGGTGAACAGCGAGTACTTGCGGGCCCAGCCCAGACCCTTGGAGACCATCCGCTGGAAGAAGCCCATGGCCTCATCGCGGCGGGTGGCCAGAACAGGAGCAATGTCGGTGTCAGCCATGTTGTCTCAGCTCTCCCAGTCCAGGGCGCCCTTCTTCCAGATGTAGATGAGGCCCACCACGAGCGTCACCGCGAAGATGAGCATCTCGATGTAGCCGAACCAGCCGAGCGCCTTGAAGTTGACCGCCCAGGGGTACAGGAACACCGCTTCGACGTCGAACACGATGAACAACAGGGCCACCACGTAGAACTTCACCGCGAAGCGCTGGCGCGCCGGGCCGGTCGACTCGGAGCCGGCCTCGAAGCTGGTGGACTTGATGGCGCTCGGACGCCGGGGCCCCAGGCGGGTGGTGATCTGGGGAATGAGCATCGCCATGCCGCCGGCCAGCAGCAGGACCACTGCCAGCGGCAGGTAGGGCGAGAGTGGAGTGGGAGTCATCGCGCGCGGAACCTAATGACACCGCCCGCGCCATGTCAAAGGGAAAGTCCCCTCGGTCGCCGCTGCAACCCCTTGAGATGACGACGAAAAGCGGAGCTTGTCGGCCCACCCTCCGGGCCCCCCGTCCCGGCCTGCCGGCGCCCGTCGGCTCGGGTGTGGGGGTGGCGGGGGGCGCGTTTGACGCTCCGCGGAGGGACGCCTAGCGTCGCCGGACGTCGGCAGCGGCGTGGATCAGCTGGGGATGACCTCTGGCGGGGAGAAGACAGGCATGTGGGGCCGGCTCAGCTTGCGGATGCAGGTGGCCATCGCGGTGCTGGTGCCCTGCCTGGCGGTGGCCGTCTTCTCGGCGGTGTACTTCCCCTCCCGGCAGCGGCAAGTCAGCCTGGACCTGCTGGAGAAGCGGGTGCGCGTGGTGGGGCTGCTGATGGCGCAGCACCCCGCGCTGCTGGCGGCGGAGCGCGCTCCGGAGCCGGACAGGAAGGAGCTGGCCGCGGTGTTCAGCCGGCTCGAGTCGCCTGTCTCGCCGGACGGGAGCCGCGGCTTCACCGTGCTCTACCAGGCGCTGCTCGGTCCGGAAGGCGAGGCGGTGTACGGACAAGGCACCCGGCCCAGGGACGTCCAGGTGAAGAGCGCCGGTGCGCTCTCGGAGGGGACGTGTGAGACGTCCCGCTCGCCGGCGCGCGGCGAGGTGACGGCGGTGGCGGTGCACTGCGCGGCCGGTCGCCTCACCTACGTGGCGGTCTTCGGTGTGGAGGGCGCGGCGTTCTCGCTGGTGGACCTGCACGGGTCCGCGGTGGCGGGACTGGCGGGCGCGCTGCTTTTGGGCCTGATTTTGGCGTTCCTCATCAGCCGCAACATCGTCGAGCCCGTGTCGCGCGTGACGGAGGTGGTGCGGGACGTGACGCGCGGGGACATGTCGCGCGGGGAGCTGGACGTGCCGGCCACGGGCGAGGTGCGGCTCATGGCGCAGTCGTTCAACCAGATGCTCGGCACGCTGCGCTCCACGGTGATGGAGCTGATGTCCCGGACGGAGCAGCTCTCCGGCGCCTCGCGCGGGCTGCTGGGCGCGTCCGCGGACCAGGAGCACGTCATCAGCCAGCAGGCCGCCTACGCGCAGCAGATTGCCGCGACGTTCGAGGAGCTGAGCCGCACGGCGGAGCAGATCTCCAGCTCCACCGAGGTGGTGGAGTCCGCCGCGCGCCGCACGCACGAGGCGGTGGCCGAGGCCATGGCCGTGGTGGCCCAGGTGGTCGCCGGCATCAACGACATCCGCACCGAGTCCAAGGGCGTGGCGGACGCCATCGTCGGGCTGAACCAGGACCTCCAGCAGGTCTCCAAGATTGCCCAGGTCATCAACCAGGTGGCGGAGCGCTCGGACCTGCTCGCGCTGAACGCGGCGCTGGAGGGCACCAAGGCGGGCGAGGTGGGACGCGGCTTCTCGCTGGTGGCCGCGGAGATGCGCAAGCTGGCGGAGAACGTGTCCGCGTCCGCGCGCGACATCGCCCGCATCGTCGAGAAGGTGCAGGACTCCGGCGAGGAGGCGGCGTCCAAGGCGCGCGTGGGCATGGCCACCAGCGACCGCGGCGTGGAGGTGGCCGAGCAGGCCTCCTCCGTGTTCCAGCGCATCGTCGAGCTGGCGCGCGGCACCAGCGAGGCGGCGCGGCAGATCACCATCGCCACGCGCCAGCAGCGCCAGTCCAGCGAGCAGGCCGTGCAGGGGGCTCGCAACGTGGCGGAGCTGGTGAAGCAGGGCGTGGACGCCACCGGGCGCACCACCCGCATCGCCCAGGACCTGCAGGCGGTGGCCGAGGGGCTTACCGCCGTCACCAGCCGCTTCAAGACGACGCGGAGCTAGCGCTCCCAGCGGAGCTGGAACTCCACCTCGTCCACGCCGCCCTCGCGCTCGTGCTCGATGTTGAAGAGCGCGTCGGCGGGGATGCGCAGGCGCTCTCCGGCGACCTGGATGCTGAACGCCTTGCCTGCTTCAATCGCATCCGCCAGCCGCCTCAGCTTCGCGACGAAGTCCTTGCGCGGGTAGGTCTTCTCCAGGTCTCTGTCGGGGCGCTTCTTCGCCATGGCTTCACCCACCGGGTGGAAGGAGGAAGGGCCCATCCTGCCAGCGAAGGGGCTCCAGGTGGGGCGCTCGTGCGTTAGCGTGCGCGCCCCATGAGCGCTCTGGATGTGACTCCCGCGCAGTTCCGCCGTCTCGCCGACCGCATCTCCTCGCTGGCGGAGCAGTGGCTCGAGGAGCTGGACTCGCGGCGCATCGCCCCCGCCACCACGGGCGCCGCCACGGACGCGCTGTTCGCGGACGGCCTGCCGGAAGAGGGGATGAAGGACGCGGCGCTGGAGGCGCTGAAGCCGCTGATGGACGGCTCCCGCGCGGGCAACGCGCGCTTCCTGGCGTACGTGTTCGGCTCGGGAGAGCCGGTGGGCGTGCTGGGCGACTACGTGGCCAGCGTCATCAACCAGAACGTCACCGCGTGGCGCTCCGCGCCCACGGTGGTGAGCCTGGAGCGCGCGGTGGTGCGGAGCCTCGCGCGCGCGGTGGGCTGCGACGGCTTCACCGGGAGCTTCGCGGGCGGAGGCTCGGCGGCGAACCTCATGGGGCTGGCGATGGCTCGCGAGGCCCTGGCTCCCGCCAACGACGAGGGCGCTCCCTCCGGCGTGGTGTACGCCTCGTCGGAGGTCCACATGTCCATCCCCAAGGCGATGGCGCTGCTGGGCCTGGGGCGGAAGAACCTGCGGCTCATTCCCACGGACTCGGCGTGGCGCCTGCGCCCCGAGTTGCTCGAGCGCGCCATCGCCGAGGACGTCGCGGCCGGACGGCGCCCGCTGGCGGTGGTGGCCACCGCGGGCACCGTCAACACCGGCGCGGTGGACCCGCTGCCCGCCGTGTCCCGCATCGCCCGCGCGCACGGCCTGTGGATGCACGTGGACGGCGCCTACGGGGCGCTCGCCGCCATGGCCCTGCCGGAGCAATTCGAGGGCCTGTCGCTGGCGGACTCGCTGTCCATGGACGCGCACAAGTGGCTCTACCAGCCGGCGGACTGCGGCGTGCTGCTGTTCCGCGACGCGGGCGCCGCGCGCAAGGCCTTCTCCTTCAGCGGCGACTACGTGCGCACCATGACGGCGGACTCGGTGGAGGGCTTCGCTTTCTTCGACGAGTCCATGGAGCTGTCCCGCCGCGCCCGCGCGCTGAAGGTGTGGCTCTCCGTGCGCTACCACGGCCTCGCGGCCTTCCGGGAGGCCATGCGCCGCGACGTGGAGAACGCGCGTCGCATGGAGGCCCTCGTCCGCGCCGCGCCCGCGCTGGAGCTGCTCGCCCCCGCGACGCTGAGCGCGGTGTGCTTCCGCTACGCGGGGAGCCTCCCCGAGGCGGAGCGTGACGCCTTCAACGCCCGGCTGATGGCCCGCATCAACGCGCGCGGGCGCGCCTATCTCTCCAACGCCACGCTGCACGGACGCTTCGTGCTGCGCGCATGCTTCGTCAATCACCGCACCTCGCCCGAGGACGTGGACACGGTGGTGGCGGAGGTGCTCGCCGCCGCCGCGGAGCTTGCCTGAGCCTCTCGGTGGACCGCGGCCTGTCCGTCAGGGGGGAGCCCGCGAGCCAGGATGCTCGCGGGCTTCCGGCCCGGACCTACGTGCGGGACAGCGTGCGCGCCGTCAGCAGCTGCGAGAGCAGCTCCCCGCGCTCACCTTCGGGCACCAGGGTGAGCTTCGCGCCGCTCTCCAGCAGCCGCTGTGTCTCCAGCAGCGAGAAGGTGGCCTCCAGCACCTCGGGGTCCTCGCCAATCTTCCGCAGCGCGGAGCCGACAATCTGGGGCCGCAGTGCGGCGGCGCGGGCGAACTCCACCGCGCTCTGCCGCTCGGCGGTGCTGGTGATGATGCTCACCTGGTTGGCGCCGTCCTGGCGGATGGCGCTCGTCACCTGGCGCAGCCGGTTGACGACCTTCTCTTCAATCTGGCGAATCATGTTCGCGTCGCGGAAGTGGACCTTGCGCACGTAGACGCTGCCCAGCTTGTAGCCCCACTCGTGGCTCTGGGGGCTGACCTCCGCGCGCACGGTGCGGCTCATCTCGTGCCGCGTCTCCAGCATGGCGGCCAGCTTCATGTTGGACAGGCAGCGCACGGCCGCGTTGCTCACGTTGGCGGCGAGGCTGCCGCGCGGGTCCGCGTTCTCGAAGAGGAAGCGCTTCGGGTCCGAGACGTACATCTCGTACCAGATGCCGATGCCCATCGGCGCGCCCTCCTCGGAGTTCACCGCCTGGCTGCGCAGGTACTGCTGGTCCAACCGCAGGTCGACCACCTGGCAGCGGCCCACCAGGTTCACGATGAGCGCCTTCCACCCCAGCTTCGGCCAGAGGAAGTGGAAGCCGGGCTCGTCCAGCGTGCACACCACCGAGCCGAAGAGCACGTACACCCGGCAGGTGCGCTCCTGGACGATGGCGTAGAAGCCGAACAGGCGGAGGAGGGCGAAGAAGATGGGGATGCCGATGGCCATGCCGAAGAAGCCGACGATGGCGCCCACGAGCGTGCTAACCATTCTTCACCCCCAGCACCACCGCCTGCGCCTTCTGGTACAGCCCCAGCCGGATGTTGCGCAGGTACGCCTGGAGCGCGCCCGGGCCGCTGCGCTTGAGCATCGAGAGCTCGTTGGAGAGGGCGACGAGAGGCTCCACCTCCGCCTGGGCCTTGAGCGTCTCGATTTCCACCGCGCGGCGGCTCTGGACGATTTTCTGGTCCGCGGCGGCCTGCGCGAGGCTGATGTCGCTGGAGACGTGGTTGTGCGCGGTGTTGATGGCGGCCAGCGCGCTCTCCACCTCCTGCGGCGGGTCGATGCCGGTGATGAGTGACGCCTCCAGCACCACGCCGTAGCGCGCCTCGCTGCCGCGGCACTCGTGGTCCATGTGCTCGTTGAGGTCTCTCAGGTTCTTTCGCAGGTCGTTGATGGACACACCTGACACGACGGCGGCCTCCAGGCTGTCCGGCTCGCGCGCGGTGGGGGGGGCCTCGAAGTTGGCGATGCGCTGGCGGAGGATGGAGATGAAGAAGCCCATGACGTGGGCCACCGGGTTCTTCACGCCGAAGAGGAAGGCGTAGAGGTTCTTCTCCGAGACGCGGTAGCGAATCTGCCCGGTGAGGCCGGTGTTGAGCTGGTCCTTGGTGACGGCGTCCACCATGGTGCCGCCCTGGTTGGCTTCCGGTGCCTCCGGGTCGAAGGCCATGTTGAGCGTCTGCGTGGCCACGGAGATCTTCCGCACCTGCTCCCAGGGCCACTTGAAGTACGGGCCGCCGGAGGAGATGACGCGCAGCTGCGGGTAGACGTAGCGCTCCTCGTCGGTGCGGGCGAGCCCCTCGGAGAGCGGGCCGTCGCGGTTGGTGAGGTTGGCGGAGAGGCGCTCGGCGCGGCCCAGCCGCACCTTTACCGCGCGCACGTTCTGGTCCACGGTGAAGAGGCCGCCCAGCACGTAGCGCACGAAGAGATAGGCGAGCGCGCCCAGGAGCACCCCGTTGAAGAGGTTCTGGACGAGCGTCGTCACTTCAGGGTCTGTCGAGTCCATGGCCCCGCAGCGTATCAGCCCTGGTCCATCAACCGGTGGAGGCTGAGGTCCAGCCGGCTCTGCACCAATCCCAGGAGACTCTCCAGTTCCTTCCCATTCAGTTTCAGCCGCGTGGCCAGCTCGCGGTGGGTGAGCTTGAGGAGCTTCTCGCGGGCCTGGACGACGTGGCGCGCGACGCTGGAGCGGGGCTCGCCGTACATCGTCGCGATGCGGTCCATGGTGAGGCCGTGCAGGTGGTGCAGGCGGAGCAGGGCGCGCTCGCGCTCGGTGAGCTCCGCGAGCGCGGCCTGGAGGGACTCGGTGAGCACCTGGCGCGAGTGGGCCTGGAGCAATTCGCGCTCCGGGTCCCCTCCCGACAGCAGGCGCTCCAGCGCCTGGGGCGTGTCGGAGAGCAACTCCTGACGGCCGGCCTGGCTGCGCAGCTCACGGGCGATGCGCGAGGCGACGATGCGCACCCAGCCTCCCAGCGCGCCCCGGCCGGAGTACTCGGCAATCTTCGGCGGTGTCCCCGCCACGCCCAGCAGCAGCCGCTGGCGTGCCACCTGGAGGACCTCGTCCAGCGTGACGCCGGGCGGCTGGCCCAGGCGCGTGGCCACCTTCGCCAGGACGTGACGCTCGAAGTGCCGCAGGGCCTGGGGTTCGCCCGCGGCGCATGCGCACGCGAGGTACAGGTCGGTGGCGTGCAAGGCGCGGAGCCCGTCGTCGGGAGCACCTTCCGGGGACAGGTGCCGCGCCAGGTGACGGAGGAAGTGCTCCGGCGCGAGCGTCACGTCGGGCCAGGCCTCCCGGCCCTTCGTGAGGTGCTCCTCCAGCAGTGCCTCCAGTCCGGGCACGGTGCTCAGCGCATCCCGCCGCTCGGGCGGCGCGTGCGCCAGTAGCAGCTCCGTGAGGGGCCCGGGTGTCATCGGGTGGCCTCGCTCGCGGGCAGTGCATTCCGCTGCTCGGCGGGCGTCCGCGCATGCGGCGGCGCCGTGAGGGCACGCGCCGTCATCGGGTGGCCTCGCTCACGGAAAGGGGATGCCGCGCCTGCCAGGCCACCACCTCGCGCAGCTCCGGGCGGGCGCGAATCCCCTGGGCCTCCAGCCAGCGCCGGGCCTCCTGGGCCAGCGTCATGGCGCGCGTCCGTGCCTCGGGCGAGCGTCGCTCCCACAGGGCGCGGGCCAGCAGGAACGACACCCGCGCCGCGTCCCGCCGGTCCAGCTGCGCCTTCGCGTCGATGCGCCGCGCGCGCTCCAGCAGCCGCACGGCTTCCTCATGCGCGCCCAGGCCCAGCTGCGCCTCACCGAGGCACGAGAGGTCCAGCGCGGCGTCCGGGCTCTCCGCCCCCTGCGTCGCCTCGTCGAGCTTCAGCGTCCGCTGGCAGTGCGCGAGCGCGGCCTTCCACCCGCCCGCCGTCAGGTCCACCCGGGCGAGGTCTCGCAGCACGCCGGTGGTCACCGCGGTGTCCGGGCCGTTCTCCTTCTCCAGCATCGTCAGCGCGCGAAGCAGGCTCTTGCGTGCCTCGTCGGGGCGGCCCGCGCGCAGGTGGATGAGGGCCAGATTGCGCAGCGGCTGCTCCGCGCGCGGCGTGTCCGGCCCCAGGCCCCGGTGGAGTCGCTCCAGCGCCTGCTGGTTGTACGTGAGCGCCTCGTCGAGCTGCTGCGAGTCATAGGCCACCATCCCCAGCCCCGCGAGCGCGGTGGCGGTGCTGGGGTGGTCCGGGCCCTTGCTGCGCTCGAAGAGGGCGAGCGCGCGCTGGTAGGACTGCCGCGCCTCGTCCAGCCGGCCCTCGCGCCGCAGGAGCACGGCGAGGTTGTTGAGCGGCGCGGCGAGGCTCGGGTGCTCCTTCGAGCGCGCCGCCTCCAGCAACGCGAGCGAGCGCTGGAACGTGGCGAGCGCCTCACCGGTGCGGCCCAGGGCGAGCAGCTCCGTGGCGATGTTGTTGAGGTTGACCGCGAGCACCGGGTGCTCGGGGCTCCACTGCCGCTCCTTCAGCGCGTGGGCCTGCGCCTGGCGGTACAGGTCCAGCGACTCCTCCGCGCGCAGCTGGCGCGAGCGCACCCGGCCCAGTCCGGAGAGGAAGTACGTGGTGCGAAGCCGCTCGGGGCCGGTGGCCTTGCGAGACAGCTCCAGTCCCTGCGTGTACTCCGTCTCCGCCTCGTCCAGCTTGCCCTGCACGAGCCGCAGCCCGCCCATGCGCAGGTGCAGGTCCATGGCGATGGCGGGGAAGCGCTCGCGGCCCAGCCGCTCCACCGCGGCGCGTGCGTGGTGGACGATCCGGTTGGCCTCGTCCATCCGCGCCAGCTGGTCCCCCACCACCCACAAGAGGAGAGTCCAGACGCGGGCCACCGTCTCGTCGTCGCGCCCGGCCTCGGCCGCCCACAGGGCCTTGTAGAGGATGTCCTCGGCGTCTTTCGGCTTGCCGGTGAGGCTTTTCAAGTACCCGTGCTGCGCGAGCACCTCGGCCTCCAGCGGGCGGTAGTCGAGCCCCTTCATCTCCTCGAGCAGGGCCGTGGTGACCTCGAGCGCCGAGGTGTGGTTGCCCACCTCCATGCGGGCGCGGACGTCGGCCAGCCGGCGGCGCACGGAGTCCACGCGCGGGCGCAGCGCCTCCGCGGGCTGCGGGCGGGTGGCGAGCGCGGACGCGTCCACACACCCGGAGAGCCCCTCCAGCGAGGCCATCAGCTGCGGCGCGTTCTGCACCGTCTGCGCGTCGGCCTTCTCCAGCACGTCGGTGATGGCGGCCAGGTGCCACAGCCGCGCGTCCAGGCACGCCGCCGTCTGCCAGGAAACGTTGGAGTCATCGCGCGCGGCGAGGCAGGAGACGGTGCGCAGCGAGCGCCACGCGTCGGCCTGCGCGTCCATCGTGGTCGCGACGGTCTCCCACGCGGACGCCGCGTAGGGCTTGCCGGTGGCGAGGAAGGCCTCGCGGATGCGCTCGCGGCGCTCGGGGCTCCAGACGGTGGTGAGCTTGTCCGCGTCCTGGGCGCAGCGCGCCTCGTCCCGGTGCGCCACCACGTAGCCCACCGTCAGCCCCAGCATGCTGGCCACACCCGCGGAGGCCGCCATCCAGGTGCGGATGCGCAGGGCCCTCGGCGCCAGCTCCGCCAGCAGCGCGTCCATGGAGGGGAAGCGCTCCTCGGGCCGCGCGCGCAGGCCGCGCAGCACCGCGCGCCGCACCCGCGCGGGCACCTTCGACTCGCGCTCCGGCGCTCGCACGCGTCCCTCGCGCGCCGCGCGGGCCAGCTCCTCCAGGCTGTGGCCCTCGAAGGGGCGCACGCCGTGGAGGGCTTCATAGAGCGCGACGCAGAAGCTGAACTGGTCCGAGCGCGCATCCACGCCGTGGCCCCGTTGCTGCTCGGGCGCCATGTACGCCGGCGTGCCCACCAGCACGCCCGTGCGGGTGAGGGGCGCCGGGCCGGGCCTGTCCGCGACGGGCGCGGGAGCCCCCGGCGCGCGGAGCCACCGGTTGGAGGGACGGGCGAGGCCGAAGTCCGTCACCCGCACCCGGCCGTCCTGCCCGACGAGGACGTTGCTCGGCTTGAAGTCGCGGTGCACCAGGCCCGCCGCGTGCGCGGCCGCCAGCCCGCGTCCGGCGTCACGGAAGACGCGCAGCACCTCCTTCAGCGGGCGGGGCTGCTTCAGCCACTCGGAGAGGGTGGTGCCCTCCACCAATTCCAGCGCCAGGAAGAGGCAGTCCCCGGCCACGCCCACGTCGTGCACGGTGACGACGTGCGGGTGCGCCAGGCGCGCCAGGGCCTGGGCCTCGCGCAGCAGCCGCACGCGCAGCTCCTCCAGGTGGCGGCCCTCCGGACGCAGCAGCTTGAGGGCCACCTGCCGGTCCAGCTCCGGGTCATAGGCCGCGTAGACCTCGCCCATGGCGCCCCGGCCAATGCGCTCCAGCACCACGTACCGCGCCAGCGTGGAGCCCTGGGCCAGCGCGGGCCGCTCCGCCAGCACCTCCGGCAGGGCCACCGTGGAGCTGGCCCCCATCGCCACGTGCTCCTGGCAGCCCTCGCAGCCCTCCACGTGCGCCAGCACGCGCACGCGCTGCTCCTCTGGGAGCAGGCCTTCGAGGAAGTCGCTCAGCGTCGTCTCGCTCGGGCACTCCATGGAGAGGGGAAGCGTACCAAAAAATCCGCGTTCCTCTCTTTTTCCCAGATTTGGGGAGTGGGGGTGGCGGACACCCCACCGCTCAGGCGGCGGCCCGGGCCCGGAGCTTCGCGAACAGCTCTGGCGGCATGGCGGCGTCACCCAGCTTGTGGTCGGGGGAGACGGCCTCGCCGTGGAAGTCGCTGCCGGAGGTGGGCACCAGGTCCAGCTCCTTCGCCAGCCCGAGGTACTTCTGCTTCACGCTGGGGTTGTGGTCCGAGTGGAGCACCTCCAGCCCGGCCAGCCCGGCCTTGGCCAGCGCGCGAATCTCCTGCCGCTCCATGCGCGAGGAGCCCGGGTGGGCCAGGGTGGCGGTGCCGCCGGCCTTGCGGATGAGGCGGATGGCCTCCGTGCCCTCCAGCTTGTACCGGTCCACCCAGGCCGCGCCCCGCGTGCCCAGGAAGCGGTCGAAGGCCGCCTTCACGTCCACCGCCCAGCCCTTCTCCACCAGCACCCGCGCCAGGTGGGGCCGGCCCAGCTGCGCGTTGCCCGCCACCTCGCGCACGTGCTCCATCCGCACGGGGTAGCCGAGCTGCCGCATGCGCTCCAGCATCGCCTCCATGCGCGTGTCGCGCTCATGGCGCAGCCGCTCGGAGAAGCGGGCGATGTCCTCGTCGTCCGGCCGCAGGAAGTGCCCGAGGATGTGCACCTCGCGCCCGTGGATGAACGCGGACAGCTCGATGCCCGGCACCAGCTCCACGCCGTGCGCGCGCGCCGCCTCCGCCGCCTCCGCCAGCCCCGCCACCGTGTCGTGGTCCGTCACCGCCAGCACCGTCACCCCGGCCGCCGCCGCCCGCGCGAGCAGCTCCGACGGCGGGTACTGGCCGTCGCTGGCGGTGGTGTGCGAGTGCAAGTCAATCAAGGCGGGGCTCCCCGGGCAGGTGGTGCACGTCACACCTACGTGAAGCGTGCGCTCTTGCACACCAACTTAAGGCGGTGGGCCTTCCGCCGCAGCGATGTTCGCTACCGCGCGGCGCGTCGAAGTCCACCTCCCGGGGCTTTTCGCCGGTGCCTAGAGTGGCCACCCCATGGGCAAGAAGAACGACACGACCATCGAGAACCGGGTGTACCTCTTCGAATCACTGGCCAGCAGCTACGTCTCCGCCGCGTCCGAGGAGCTCGGCTCGGACGACCCCGCCGTCCGCGAGCGCTCGCGGCGGGCCCTGGCGGAGCTGGCCTACGTGTCCTGCGTGGTGTCCGACACGGCACACCTGTCCGCCGAGCAGGTGAGGGACCGGGTGCTGGGTCTGCCGGAACCGGAGGACGCGCCGGGCGAGGCCACGCGCGATGACGTCGACAACGACGACGGGGGCAAGAAGCGCGGCAAGTAGCAGAGCGGAACACCCGGCGCTCCCCATGGGGGGCGCGGGGTGCTATGTCGCCGCGCCATGGCCAAGACCTCCTCGAACCCGAAGAAGTCCCTTCGCGCCGCGTACTCCGGGGCGCGCAAGGCAGACCCCCGCCCCATCACCGGCAAGGAGAAGCCCGCGGAGCTGCTCGCGCACGCCTTCAGCGCCTACGTGGGCCGCCAGGAGCGCACGGCCTTCGAGCTGATGTCCCAGTCGATGGAGCAGGACGCCTCCATCTTCCTCACGCTCTCCGGCGCCATGACGCCCGCGGGCCTGCACCAGAGCTGCCTGATTCCCCTCATCGAGAAGGGCGTCATCTCCGCCATCACGACGACGGGCGCCAACCTCTACCACGACGCGCACCGCATCATCGGCCACGCCATCCGCGAGGTGAACCCCAACGCGGGCGACCTCCAGTACCGCCTGGCGCGCATCATCCGCATCTACGACCTGGGCTTCTGGGAGGAGGCGCTGCTCGACACGGACCGGCTCTTCTCCGCCATCATCCGCGGCCCCGAGTTCCAGAAGAAGATGACCACGCCCGAGTTCCACTACCTGCTCGGCAAGGCCATCTACCAGATCGAGAAGAAGCTCGGCGTGAAGCAGCCGTCGCTTCTGGCCACGGCCTACAAGCACGCGGTGCCCATCTGGGTGGGCGCGGTGCAGGACGGCTCCATCTTCCTCAACGTCGTGAAGCTCAAGCGGCTGCTCGGCGACGAGTTCAAGTTCGAGCTCGACATCAACGACGACGTCTACTCCATGGCGGCCATGCAGCACTTCTGCCGGCACAACGGCAGCAAGCGGCTGGCCATCTGGATTCTGGGCGGCGGCGTGCCGAAGAACTACACGCTGCAGGGCGAGCCGCTGCTGGACCAGATCCTCAACGTCCCCACGACGGGCTTCGACATCGACGTGCAGTTCTGCGTGGACCCGGTGGACAACGGCGCGCTGTCCAGCTGCCCCGCCGGCGAGGGCCACACCTGGGGCAAGGTGTCGGTGGAGGCGGTGGAGACCGGCTCCGTCTACGTGCACTGCGACGTGACGGCGGTGTTCCCCTGGCTGACGCACGCGCTGCTCAACGAGCCGAAGAACAAGCGCAAGCCGATGCGGCTGATGGACCGGATGGCGGACGCGGTGAAGTTCCTCGACGCGGACGTGCAGAAGCGCCGCAAGTCGCTGATGAAGACGCTGGACTGGAGCGTCGAGGACGCCGAGCCCTCCACCGAGGACGATGCCAAGAAGCACGAGGCCTTCGTCCGCTGACCCACCGACTCACCCTTCAGGAGCGCCGACATGAGCCAGCCGCAGACTCCCGCCACGGGCGTGGTGATGACCCTGGTCAGCCAGCCCCAGTTCAAGACGCAGCTCACCCACGGCCCGTCCGGCACGGTGGCCGTCACCGAGGCGCCGCGTGACAACGGCGGCACCGGCGGCAGCTTCTCGCCCACGGACATGGTGGGCGCGGCGCTGCTGTCCTGCGCGGTGACGACGATGCACCTGGTCGCCTCGCGCGAGGGCATCTCCCTGGGCGAGGTGCGCGGCCGGGTGGAGAAGCGGATGACCCCGCCGCCGCGCCGCATTGGCGAGCTGGTGCTGGAGCTCCAGATGCCGGCGGGCCTCACCGCCGAGCAGCGCAAGCGCATGGAGGAGACGGCCCACGGCTGCCCCGTGGCCCGCAGCCTCCACCCGGACGTGAAGCTGCCGCTGACGTTCAGCTACCCGGACTGAAAGGGCCGGAGCAGGGGGCTGTCTCAGCCCCCGCTCCGGTGCCGCTGCGCGAGCGAGCTCAGCACCGCCAGAAGCTCCATCGGCTCCACGGGCTTGGGCAGGTGGTTCTGGAAGCCGGCGAACAGCACGCGCGCCCGGTCCTCCATGCGCGCATACGCGGTCAGGGCCACCGCGGGCAGCCGGCCCGGGTCTTTCCCCGGGAGCGCCCGGACCCGGCGGATGAAGGTGTAGCCGTCCTCCTCCGGCATGCCGATGTCCGAGAGGAGGATGTCCGGGGTCTCCTCCTCCACGGCGCGCAGCCCCCCGGCCGCGGAGCTGGCCAGCCTCACCCGCGCCCCGCAGCCCTCCAGCAGGGTCCGGAGCAGCTCGCGGCTGTCGTCCTCGTCGTCGACGACGAGGATGCGCAGGCCGTCGAGCTCCGGCGGGCAGAGGAAGCCGCGCTCCCGGGCCTCCTCCTGCAGGGCTCGCGGCACGGTGGCCTCGCGCCGCACGGCCACCGAGAGCGGCAGGCTCACGACGAAGGTGGAGCCCTGGCCTTCGCCCTCGCTGGAGACGGTGATCGTCCCCCCGTGTGCCTCCACCAGGTGCTTGACGATGGACAGGCCGAGCCCGAGTCCTCCCACGCTCCGCGTGGTCCCCCCTTCCGCCTGCCGGAAGCGCTCGAAGACATGCGGGAGGAAGTCGCGGGGGATGCCCTGGCCGGTGTCCGCGACGGTGATGTCCACCGAGGAGTCACGCCGCTCCACGAAGACCTGCACCCGGCCGCCCTTGGGGGTGAACTTCACCGCGTTGGACAGCAGGTTCCACACCACCTGCTGCAGCCGCATGGCGTCGCCCATGATGCTGCTCGTGGAGTCGATGGCGGACTGCAGGCGGATGTTCCGGGCCTCGGCCGCGGGCCGCACCGTCTCGAGCGCCTGCTCCACGGCGGCCCCGACGTTGATGGGCTGCACCGTGAGATGGAGCTTCCCGGACAGGATGCGGCTGACGTCGAGCAGGTCCTCGATGAGCTGGGCCTGGGCGCGGGCGTTGCGCTCCACCGTCTCCAGGGCGCGCGCGCTCCGCTCGGGAGAGAGCGTGCCGCCGCGCAGGATCTGCACCCAGCCGAGCATGGCGGACAGGGGCGTGCGCAGCTCGTGCGACACGGTGGCGAGGAACTCGTCCTTGAGGCGGTTGGCCTCCTCGGCCTGGGCGCGAGCCAGTTGCTCGCGCGCCAGCAGGGCCTCCCGTTGCTCCTCGACCTGCCGTCGCTCGGTGATGTCGATGACGCTGCCGATGTAGCCCAGGAACTCTCCGCCCGGCCCGAAGCGGGGGCTGGCCGCGTCGATGGCCCAGCGGTACTCGCCGTCGTGGCGCCGGAGGCGATACTCGAGGCGGAACGACTCCTGCCGGCTGTTGGCCTCGAGGAAGATGTCCCCCGCGCGTTTCGAGTCCTCCGGGTGGACGGCCGTGAGCCACCCCATGCCCAGTCCCGTCTCCTCGGTCTGCCCGGTGAAGTCGTACCAGCGCTGGTTCAGGTGGATGCAGCGGGCCTGGGCATCCGTCACCCAGAGCATGAAGGGCGCATGGTCCGACATGTTGCGGAAGCGCTCCTCGCTCTCCTGCAGCTTCGCCTCCGCCAGCTTGCGCTCGGTGATGTTCTTGAAGACGAGCGCCACCTGCCGCAGCTCGGGCCGGCCCACGCGGCTGGCATACACCTCGAACCAGCGCCCCATCGCCGGCGCGTGGTTCTCGAAGCGGACCGTCTCTCCGGTGAGCGCCACCTTCCCGTAGAGCCGGAACCAGGACTCGTCCAGCTCGGGGACCAGCTCGCGCGCCGTCCGGCCCCGGGCGTTCCGCAACCCCGTCTGCTCCTCGAACGTGGCGTTGACCTCCAGGAACCGGTAGTCGACGGGCCGCTCCTCGGCGTCGAAGAGCAGCTGCATGAGGCAGAACCCGTCGTCGATGGACTCGAAGAGCGCGCGATAGCGCTCCTCCGTCTCCCGGTGCCGCTCGGTCGCGTCGCCCTGCTCGGGCCTGGGTGCCTCGGACACGTCGTGTTCCTTCCGCCGCCCCGGGACTCCGGGGCCATGCGACAACCCTTCGCCGCAAGTGTTTCGTTACGCAAAACGTGTTTCGAGGACTTGTTCGCGGGAGTTCATGCGCTCGCGGCCCGGACGGGCAGGATGCCTGCCTGCCCTCCAGGCGACCCCCCTGGCCGGCCCTGCCAGGGGGGCAGGCCATGTCCAATCTCCCGGGCTGCGGGAGTGCGTAACCGGAGGGCATGGCATGGACGCGAAGCGGCTGGGCATCTACCTCAACGACCACCTGGCGGGCTCGGTGGGGGGCATCGAGCTGGCGCTCCGGACGGAGACGGAGAACCGGAGCAACCCGGTGGGGCGCTACCTGGCGGCGTTCATCCCCGAGCTGCGGCATGACCAGTCCATCCTCAGGTCCGTCATGCAGGCCTTGGAGCTGAAGGAGGACCCGCTCAAGAAGCGCGGGGCGTGGGTCTCCGAGAAGCTCGGGCGGCTCAAGCTGAATGGCTCGCTGGTGCGCTACTCCCCGCTGAGCCGGCTGGTGGAGCTGGAGGGGCTGTGCGTGGCCACGGAAGGTCGGCTGTCCCTGTGGCGCACGCTGGCGCGGCTGTCCGCGAAGGACACGCGCCTGGCCGGCTTCGACTTCGAGGCCCTCATCGCCCGCGGCGAGTCGCAGCAGCAGGCCCTCCAGCACCTGCGCGCCCGCGCCGCCGACGTGGCCTTCGCCGACGAGCCCGTGCCCTTCGGCTCCAGCGAGCCCGTCATCGCCAACCTCTGAAGACGCACGAAGCCCCCTGGCGCGACGTCCGCGGCAGGGGGCTTCTTGTGACTGCTTCAGCGGCTCAGGGCTTCAGCGCCGTCACGTGCCCGACGGGGGCAGCGTGTTGCGCTGGCCCGGGGTGGTGCTGGGCTGGGGCACCAGGCGCAGCTGGTTGGCGCTGCTGGCGAAGCTCGCGTCCACCTCGCGCTCCAGGTACGTGTAGCCGGACAGGCCGTCCTCGTACATGCGCAGCAGGCTGCGGGACTCGTCCAGGGTGATGCGGCCGTTGCGCAGCGCCAGCTCGGTGAACTTGCGCAGCTTCGCGACGAGGTCGTCCTTGGTGTAGCTGACGTAGTTCAGGACTTCCGTCACCGTGTCGCCCGCCACCACGTTGTCGATGAGGTAGCCGCCGTTGGGCCCCAGCGACACCTGCACGGCGTGCGTGTCGCCGAACAGGTTGTGCAAGTCGCCGAGAATCTCCTGGTACGCGCCCACCAGGAAGATGCCCAGGTAGTAGTCGTCGTCGTTGAGCGCGTGCAGCTCCAGCGCGTCCTTCACCTCGCGCTTGTCGATGAAGTGCTCAATCTTGCCGTCCGAGTCGCAGGTGATGTCCGCGAGCGTCGCCCGGCGCGTCGGCTTCTCCGCCAGCCGGTGGATGGGCATCATCGGGAAGAGCTGATCAATCGCCCACGAGTCCGGCAGCGACTGGAACACGGAGAAGTTGCAGAAGTAGGTGTCGCTGAGCGCCTTCTCCAGCGAGTCCAGCTCCTCGGGAATCTCGCCCGCCTCCTTCGCGATGCGCATGATCTTGTGGCAGGTGGCCCAGTAGATGTTCTCGGCCGCCACGCGCTGCTCGAGCGTCAGGTGGCCCAGGGAGAAGAGGGTGAGGCTCTCCTCCTTGGCGTCCTGCGCGTCGTGCCACGCCTCCAGGAGGTTCTTGTTGGTGACCTCCTTGAAGGTGGACATGAGGTTGCGCACCACCGACGGGGCCTTGTCGTCCACCTTCTCGGGGACTTGAGCCGGGTCGAACTCGCTGGTGCCCAGCACGTCCACCACCAGCACCGCGTGGTGGGCGACGACGGCGCGGCCGGACTCGGACACGAGGGTGGGGTGCGGCACGCCGGCCCTGTCACACGCCTCCATGACGCCGAACACCACGTCGTTGGCGTACTCCTCCGTGGTGTAGTTCATGGAGGAGGCGAAGTTCGTCTGTGAGCCGTCGTAGTCCACGCCCAGGCCGCCGCCCACGTCCAGGTACTTCAGCGGCGCGCCCTGGCGGGCCACCTCCACGTAGAAGCAGCCCACCTCGCGCAGCGCGTTCTTCACGTTGCGGATGTTGGAGATCTGGCTGCCCAGGTGGAAGTGCAGCAGCTCGAAGGAGGCGAGCATGCCCGTCTCCTTCATGAAGCCGATGCAGTTCATCAGCTCCGAGGACGACAGGCCGAACTTGGAGCGGTCTCCGCCGCTGGCCTCCCACTTGCCGGCGCCGCGCGTGGACAGCTTCACGCGCATGCCCAGCCGCGGGGCAATGCCCGTGCGGCGGGCGACTTCCGCGATGAGGGGCAGCTCGCTGGGCTTCTCCACCACGAGGATGACGTTGCGGCCCAGGCGCGAGTAGAAGAGCGCCGTCTCGATGTACTCCTCGTCCTTGTAGCCGTTGCAGATGACGAGCGCGTCCTCGTTGTCGAGCAGCGCCATCACCGCGAGCAGCTCCGGCTTGCTACCGGCCTCCAGGCCGTAGTTGTAGCCCTTGCCCGCCTCGATGATGGTCTCCACCACGTAGCGGTGCTGGTTCACCTTGATGGGGTACACGCCCCGGTAGCCGCCCTTGTAGCCCTGGTCGGTGATGGCCTTCTTGAACGCCTCGTTGAGGTGCACCACGCGGTGGCGCAGCACGTCCGTGAAGCGCAGGAGCAGCGGCAGCCCGATGCCCCGGCGGCGCACCTCGTCCACCAGCTCCTTGAGGTCCATGTTGGGCGCCTGCGGCCCGTCCGGGTGGACGCACACGTGGCCCTTTTCATTGATGCCGAAGTAGGGGTTGCCCCAGTTGCGGATTCCGTAGAGCTCGTGAGCGTCGGCAAGGGTCCAGCGGTGCGGAGGGGCGTTTGCGGGCATCGGCGTCTCGAGGCTCCCTGGGAAAAAGGGGGTGACTCCCGTGAACAACGGAAGGGCGCGGGAACTATAGGAAAGCACCACCGTATTCAACAGTCGCCTGCCGGTGGGGCAGGCGAGCGGGCTCCGTCACGTTCCCGCCCCTGTAGTCCCACGGGCCGGCCTTCGTTTCAATTCCTACCCTTCGCAAGGAAGTCCGGGAGGACGCGTGGATAGAAGGGGAGGGTACATGGAGTCGTCCGCACGCAGGGATGAAGCAGCGGTGCTGACCCCGAGGGAGATCTTCGACAGGTTGGACCACTTCGTCATCGGGCAGGAGGCCGCCAAGCGGGCGGTGGCCATCGCCGCCCACAATCACCTCAAGCGCGTGCAGGCGCGGCGGCTGCGCAGGACGTCGCTCATCAAGAAATCGAACATCCTGCTGATTGGCCCCACCGGCAGCGGCAAGACGCACATCGCCCGGAACCTGGCCGAAATCCTCCACGTCCCGTTCACCACCGTGGACGCCACCGAGTACACGGAGGCGGGTTATTACGGGAAGGACGTGGAGGTGATGATTTCGGACCTCCTGTTCAAGGCGAACCATTCGGTGGAGGACACCCAGCGGGGCATCATCTTCGTGGACGAGGTGGACAAGATTGCCCGCCGCTCGCAGGGCGCGCGCAACGGCGCGGGCAGCCGGGACATCGGCGGTGAGGGCGTCCAGCAGGCGCTCCTGAAGCTGCTCGAGGGCCGTGAGGTGTACGTGCCTCTCAACGTCACCCAGGCGTGGAACAAGAGCGACTTCGTGCAGGTGGACACGCGCGACATCCTCTTCATCTGCGCGGGCACGTTCAGCGACTTGCACGACTACGGCGACGAGGGCGGCCGGGCGCTGGGCTTCGGGGCGGAGGAGGCGGCGAAGCGCTCCAAGAAGCGCATCAGCACCAAGCAGCTCGTGGACTTCGGGATGATGGCCGAGTTCCTCGGACGCCTGCCGGTGGTGGTGCAGCTGGAGAAGCTGGGGGAGCCGGAGCTCATCCGCGTGCTGACCGAGCCGCCCGACTCCATCATCCGCGAGTTCCGCGAGCTGCTGGCCATGGACGACATCGAGCTGGACTTCGCCGAGGGCGGACTGCGCGAGGTGGTGCGCTATTCGGTGGACCGGGGGCTGGGCGCGCGCGGGCTGCGCTCCATCCTGGAGTTCGTCATGGCGGACGTCATGTTCGAGGCGCCCGAGCACCGGCGCCGCCGCGTGGAGGTGGACGCGGACTTCGTTCGCCAGCGGCTGGTGGGCCTGGACTCCGCGCAGATTGGCGTGTGAGTCAGTCCCCGCGCTCCGAGGCCCGGACGGCCGCTCGCAGTCGGGCGGCCACGTCCGGGTCCTGGATGAGCTGGAGGACCAGGTCATTGCGCAGCAGGGCGGCGGTGTCTCCCCGGGCGAGCGCCTGCTTCAGCTTGTCGTCCTGGAGCAGGCGCTGGAAGCGCGCGTCCTTGCGCAGCGCCTTGTAGGCGGGGTCCTCCTGGAGGCGGCCCGCCATCTTCGGGTCCGTGGACGCCTTCGCCACCTGCACCAGGTTGCCCACCTGGGAGAACTGCGTCATCTCGAACAGGTTGAAGCGGCGCGCGGCCTGGAGGGTTAGCGACTCCTGGGGCGCGAAGCCGATGCGCCGGCCGGCCACCACCACGTGCTGCTCGAAGAAGGTGATGGCGCTCAAGGCCACCCAGGCGATGAGGCCCATCTTCGCGGCGCCGAGCACGAAGCCGAGGAAGCGGTCCACGCCGCGCTCCTCGTTGTGCCGGCCGGTGCTGAGGAAGCGCAGGAGCAGCGCGCCCAGCGCGTAGCGCACGGCCAGCCACACGACGAGGTAGACGAGCACCGAGCCCAGGATGATGCCGAGGAACAGCGGGCTGCCGAGTGAGGCCGCCAGCTTGGGGCCGACCAGGGGGCCCAGGCGGCTGGAGGCGAAGTAGCCCGCCGCCAGCCCCACGAGGTTCGCCACCTGGCGCGAGGCGCCGGTGACGGCGCCGATGAGGGCGAAGAAGAGCACCAGGCCGAGGATGATGAGGTCGATGACCATGGTGCCCTCCGGGGGCCTTCAGCGGATCTTGAACGACGAGTCGCCCTTGCCCTTCGCTTCGTCCTGCAGCTGCTTCTGCACCTCGGCCAGGCGCTCCTTGTAGCGGGCGTTGGAGGGCTCGTAGGTGAGGGCCATCTTGAGGTTGCGCTCGGCGGCGGACAGGTTGCCGCCGTCGCTGTCCTTCTGGGCCTGCGCGTAGAACTGGCGCCCCTTGGGGTGGGTGCCGATCTGCTCCTCCTGCTCCTTCTTGACGGCGGCCTTGGTCTCCGCCTCGGAGGCATCGGTGAAGCGCAGCTTCTGGGCGCGCTCGGGGCCCGTCACGTCGGCGAGGTACTTCTTGCGCTTCGTGTCGTCGCGCAGGACGTAGTAGGCCTCGGTGACGCGCTTGTAGAGCTCGTGGACGCGCTCCTTCAGCTCCTTCGCGTCGACGTGGAAGAAGCGGTCGGGGTGGTAGGTGCGGCTCTCGCGGTAGAAGGCCTTCTTGATGTCCGCCGGAGCGGCGGTCCGCTCGAGGAGGAGCACCTCGAAGTAGTCCATCTGCTCCAGCTTCGCGCAGCGCGCCTCCAGGTCCGCGAGCTGCTGCGCGTCCAGGCCCGGCCCCTTCGCGTCGGAGGGAGGGGGCGGCGGCGCCATGGCGGCGGCGGGAGGCGGCGGTGGCACCCGCTGCGCCACGGACGGGATGGCCGGGGCGATGGGCGGCACCACGGGCGCCATCGAGGGAACGGCGGGCCCGCGCGGGGCCGCGCCCACGGGCGGGATGCCGGGGACGCTGGGGGCCACGGAGGGCACGGGAGGAATGGCCGTCACGCGCGCGGCGGCGGTGGACGTGGCCGGGGCCACAGGCGGCACCGCGCTGCCCGCGACGGGCGGAGGCCGGGGCGGGGAGCCCGCGGACGCCAGGGCGGGAAGGGAGACGGTGGGGCGTGCTCCCGGACGCGGCTGGGGCGCGGTGGCCGGGGCCACGGGCGGTGCCACCTGTCCCACGGCGAGCGTGGGCGGGGGACGCGGTGCGCCCGCGGCGACGACGGGTGCGCGCACGGCGGCACCAGCGCCCGCGGCGGGTGGCACGGCGGGGCCGGCGCCCGAGGGCGGACGTGGCGCGGCTGCCGGTGCGACGGAGGGCACGGGGCCGGTTGCCGGTGCGACGGAAGGAACGGCGCCCGAGGCCATGGGGCCGGCTGTCGGTGCGACGGAGGGCACGGGGCCCGCGAGAGGGCGCTGCGCGGCCACGGGCGGCACGGCGCCTGGGGCTGCGGGTCCGATTGCCGGCGCGACGGAGAGGACGGCGCCCGAGGGAGGGCGCTGCGCGGCACTGGGAGGCACGGCGCCAGTGGGGCCGGCTCCTTGCGCGACAGTGGGAGCAGTGCCGGAAGGAGCGCGCGGCGCGGCGGTGGGGGCTACAGCACCCGTGAGGCCGGCTGCCGGCGCAACGGAGGGCACGCTGCCAGAAGGAGGGCGCTGCGCGGCAACGGGCGGCACGCCGGGCACGGAGCCCGACGCCGGACGCTGCGCGGCGGTGGCCACCGAAGGGGGCGGAGGTGGCTGCATGCCAGCCACGGCCGGCGGCGCACCCGGAGTCGCCCGAGGCGCCTGCCCCTGGGGGCTGGCCGTCGCGGGGCCCGGCACACCGCCCACGGCGGGCGTGATGGACGGCAGCGCCGACGGAGTCCCGCGAGGCGCGGGGCCGGATGCACCACCCACGGCGGGGGTGATGGACGGCAGGGCCGCCGGAGTTCCACGAGGCGCGGGGCCGGTCGCGGGCTGCGCCGTCTGCGAAGGCACCGCCCCCGGATTCGTCACGGCGCGAGCCGCCGGAGTTCCCTGTCCCGGGGCCACGGCGGGGGCCGTGGGACGCGCGGAAGGAGGCACGGCGCCCGGCGCTCCCACGCTGGGGATGCTGGTGACGGTCGCCCGCTGCGGAGCCACGGGCGCCACGCCCGGAGCGGGAGCGCCCACGGCGGGAATTCCAGGCACGGTGGGCCGCTGAGACGCGGCCGGAGCGCCCACGGCGGGGATGCCGGGCACGGTGGGACGCTGCGACGCGGCCGGAGCGCCCACGGCGGGGATGCCGGGAACGGTGGGCCGCTGCGACGCGGCCGGAGCGCCCACGGCGGCAGTGCCAGGAACGGCGGGCTGCTGAGTCGCGGCCGGAGCCCCCACGGCGGGAATGCCGGGGACGGTGGGCCGCTGCGGAGCCATGGGCGCCGTCACGACGGGGCGGGGCGCTCCAGGCGCCGTCGCACCGGGAGCCTTCGGGGGCGGGGCCTGCGTGGCGGGCACCGCGCCCGGGGCCGGTGGTGGACGAGGAGGCGCACCCGCGACGGGCGCGGACGGCACGGCGGGAACCGTGGCGGTCACCCGGGGGACGGCGGGGCGAGCAGGAGCCGCCGGCGTCCCGGGCGGGGCTCCCGGCGGCTTGCCGGTGCTGGGGTCAGAAGGCTGGGACATCTTCGGCGTCCAGGGGCCCGCTACTGGGCCACGGCGGGCAGGTCGTTGGTGTTGTGTCCCGCCAGCCGCGTGTCACGGTTCGACTGGATGGACTTCTGGATGTCGGCCTCGGTCATGCCGGACGACAGGGTGATGGTCGTCGACGTCTTCTGTCCCGTCTCCGTGTCGCATGCGGACACGTTCACCAGTCCGTCCGTGTTGATCTCGAACGTGACTTCAATCTTCACCTCGCCCCGGTACCCGATGCGGAAGCCGGAGAACTCGAACTCGCCCAGCATCTCGCACTCGTCGGCGCGGTTGGACTCGCCCTGGTACACGCGAATCTTCACCTTCTCCTGGCCGTCACGGCTGGTGGTGAAGGTCTTCGAGCGGTCGATGGGCACCGGCGTGTTCTTGTCGATGATCTTCTCGGTGTACCCGCCCACCGTGCCGATGCGCAGCGTCAGCGGCGTGACGTCCACCAGGAACGTCTCCGTCTTGCTGTCCAGCAGCGCGTGCGACTGGAGCGCCGCGCCCATGGCGACGACCTGGTCCGGGTTGATGCCCTCCAGCGGGTCCTTCTGGAAGTAGTGCTTCACCGAGTTGCGGATGATGGGCAGCCGCGTGGGCCCGCCCACCAGGATGACCGCGTCGATGTCCGCCGCCGTCAGCCGCGCGCTCTGCAGCGCCTCGTCGCAGACCTTGAACGTGCGCTGCACCAGGTCCATCACCATCCGGTTGAACTGGTCCTGGTTGAGCGTGCCGCGCAGGTCCATGATGTTGCCCTGCGCGTCCTGGCAGATGCCCTGGCAGAGGATTTCCGCCGAGCCCGTCTGCCCCACGTCGATCTTCGCCTTCTCCGCGGCCTCCTTCAGCATCTGCAGGCAGTACTTGTTCTGCCGCACGTCCAGCCGCGTCTTCGCCAGGAAGTCGTCCGCCAGCCACGTCATGATGCGGTCGTCGAAGTCGTCGCCGCCCAGGTACGTGTCACCCGCGGTGGCCAGCACCTCGAAGACGTCCTTGCCAATCTCCAGGATGGACACGTCGAACGTGCCGCCGCCCAAATCGTAGACGACGATGCGCTGGTTGACGTCCCGGCCGAAGCCGTACGCCAGCGCCGCCGCGGTGGGCTCGTTGAGGATGCGCAGGACTTCCAGCCCGGCGATGCGGCCCGCGTCCTTGGTGGCCTGCCGCTGGTTGTCGTTGAAGTACGCCGGCACCGTGACGACGGCCTTCGTCACCTCGCGCCCGAGGTACGTCTCCGCCACCGCCTTCATCTCCTTGAGGACGAGCGCGCTGATCTCCGGCAGCGAGTACGTCCGCGGCCCCACGGCGATGCGCACCGAGTTGTTGTCGCCCTCGACGATGCGGTACGGCATCACCGCCTGCGCCTTCTTCACCTCGTCGGAGAAGTAGTACCGGCCAATGAGCCGCTTCGCGGAATAGACGGTCTGCTCGGGGCTGGTGATGATGTTCTTCTTGGCCGCGTTGCCCACCAGCACCGAGCCGTCCTCGAGGAAGGACACGCAGGAGGCATGCGTCGTCTCTCCCCACTCGTTGGGGATGACCACGGGCTGGCCGTCCTGGACCACCGCCACGCATGAATAGGACGTGCCCAGGTCGATGCCGATTGCGATGTCGTCCGCCATTCCGTCTCCGGTGAAGACCCGTCACGCGAGGTCCGTCGGTGAAGGGCAGGGAGGTTAGGTCTCCCGCCCCGGCCTGTCAACGTTTCAAGTCCAGTAAAGTCCAGCCATTTCAAGCACTTAGCGAGGGGGCGAGGGGACGCGCCTGCTGGCTTGAGGGGGGAGACTGGCGTCATTATCTATCCCTGGGAAGGGGGTCTTCATCCATGTCCGTCGTCCTCGCCGCCCTGACGTCCGACCCGAACCTGCTTCGGTGCGAGCTCCACCGGCTGTCCGGCCAGGTGCTCCTCCAGGGAGAGCAGCGTTCCAACGCCGTGGGGGTGGGCGCCTACGCCCAGGACGAGGTGTTGCTGCGCCGCTTCGCGAGCGACGGCGAGCTCTCGCTGGACCTGCTCGCTCCACCGCACGAGTCCGAGGCGCTGCTGTTCCACGGAGGCAGGCTGCCGGTGGGGCTCTCGCTGGAGGACAACACGCAGCCGTTCCGGGCGCGCCGCTGGCTGTTCGCGCACCAGGGCGCCGTCAACGGCTTCGCGCAGCTGCGCCCGGGGTTGATGGACTCGCTGCCCGAGCACCTCCAGCGGCAGGTGCGGGGCGCCACCGACAGCGAGCTGCTCTTCGCGTTGTTCCTGCGCCACCTGCGCGACGTGGGCCGCACGGATGACCCCAGGCTGGAGGCGTCGCTCGCCGGGCGCATGCTGGCGGACACCGCGCGCGAGGTGGCGAAGGCCGGCGCGGACGCGGGCATCCCCCGCACCTCCACGCTCAACCTGGTGGCCACCAACGGCTCGCTCCTGGTGGCGTGCCGCTTCGGCGAGGAGCCGCTCTTCTATACGCGGCTGGAGGGCTCCGCCGAGTGCGAGCCGTGCGGTGTCACGCCCGGCACCCCGGAGACCCAGCCCGCGGTGGGCGCGCACCGGCGCCGCCGCACCGTGGTGGTGGCCAGCCACGTGAAGCGCACCGCGGGGTGGGTGGAGCTGGCCCCGGGCACCACGCTGGCGGTGGGGCCGGACCTCCGACTCATGCACCTGAACGGGAGCTGACGGGCGGGGAGCGCTTGCTCCCTCCTCAATCCCGCGAACCTGACGCTTCCCGGAGGAATCCGGTGAAGCCGGGTTTTTAACGGCCAAAATTACCGGTTCTAGCCTGTGCCTCCCAGGAATGGAAGCGGGCATCGGTGGGTGCGTTGTGCACCACTTTACATATTCGGCATTTTGTTGCTCAATTCATCGAAATTTTCCACCTGGGATGATTTTTTGCCGGCCCCTCTCCCCCAATTCTCAGATTCTGAGGCTCCCCTGTCCGTGGAGGTCCAACTGAAGTCGGACGCCGTGGTGGCGGCGGCGCTGGGGCGGCGGTTCGCGCGGCTGGCAGGGCTGACGGCCCCGGCCAGCGCGGAGGTGGCGGTGGTGGTGAGTGAGCTGGCCACCAACCTGGTGCGTCATGCCGGCGCGGGCGGCACGGTGGAGCTGTGGTGCGAGGACGGGTGGCTCTTCATCCGCTCGCGAGATCGCGGCCCCGGCATGGCGGACCCGGCGCGGCTCTTCATGGGCCGGGGTGAGGGACGTCCCGGCCCGCTGCCCGGTGAGAGCCTGGGCGAGGGCGGCGCGGCGGTGATGCGGCTGACGGACGGGGTCCACGTCTCCAACCGCGTGGGCGGGGGGCTCGAGGTGGTGGCTCGCAAGCGGATGATTCTCGAGAACAGGAGGCACCGGTGAGCCGGGGCTCGATGTGCACGGAGCTGTTGCGGGTGCTGCAGCAGTTCATGTCCGAGACGGCGGCGCGGCTGGTGTTGCGCGGGACGCTGGAGCCGTTGCGGCTGTCGCTCGAGTCCGTGGGCTCGGCGGAGCTGCCGCGCGTCATCGAGGCGCTGGAGCCGGCGACCCGTCACTTCGTGGACCCCGCGCGCCGGCCGCAGCTGGCCGCGCAGCTGCGCACGCTGGCCACGCCCGCGGCCTCCGCGATGTCGTCGCTGTACGCCGCCGCGGCGCCCGCGCCGAAGCCGACTCCCACCCCTCCGCAGGGCACCCCCGTCGTGGCGCCCGCCGCCGCGGGGCCCGACGTCCGCGCCACCACCTATCTGGTGCGCACGGAGTCGGACGCGAGCCACGCGCGGCTCGCGGCGCGGATGATGTGCGAGACGCTGGGCGGGCGCGGCTACGAGTGCCAGAAGGTGGCCACGGCGGTGAGCGAGCTGGCGCGCAACCAGATTGCCTATGCCGGCGGAGGCACCATCCAGCTCGCCCCCGAGCAGTCGCCGCGGCGCCTGCTGCGCGTGCGCGCCGAGGACCAGGGCCGCGGCATCCCGGACCTGGAGCGCGTGCTGTCCGGCACCTACCGCAGCAAGACGGGCATGGGCCTGGGTCTGCTGGGCGTGAAGCGGCTGGCGGACCGGTTCGACGTGCGCACCGGCCCCGCGGGCACGCAGGTGGACTTCGAGGTGTGGTTGTGAGGTTGGCCGTCTCCCACCACTCGCGCCCCAAGCCGGGTGAGGTCCGCAACGGTGACCTGGCGCTGGTGCGCAGCCAGGGCGGGCACACGCTGCTGGCGGTGGTGGATGCGCTGGGCCACGGCCCGGTGGCGGCGGCGGTGGCGGCCGACGCGGCCCGCTGCCTGGAGCAGCAGCCGCTGGACGCCGGCGTGGACCTGCTCCTGGGCGCGGTGCATGCGGCCCTGCGCAACAGCCGGGGCGCGGCCATCATGCTCGGCCTGTTCGACGGCAGGACGCTCCAGTGCGGCGGCGTGGGCAACGTGGAGCTGCGCACGCGGGGCACCCGGGTGCCCGTCGTCCCCACGCCCGGCATCGTCGGTCAGTCCATGCGCTCGCCGCGCACCGCCTCCACGGCGCTGTCGCCCGGAGACCGGCTGGTCCTGTTCAGCGACGGCCTGAGCTTCCGGCTGGACCTGGAGTACGCGCGGAAGCTTCCCCCCAACGAGGCGTGCCTGCTGCTGATGGAGCGCTACGCCCGACCTTCGGACGATGCCACCGTGATGGTGGCGGACGTGGAGACATCATGAGCCAGCCCGACTTCCCTGGGGCCTCCCGCCCTGAACGGGAGACTTCCCGCATCCCCATCATCCCCCTGTGGGGCAACCTCATCGTCCCGCTGCAGGGGGACATCACCGACGCGCAGGCCGCGCAGCTGTGCTCGGACGTGCTGCGCGACATCCAGCGCATCGGCGCGCGCGGCATGGTGGTGGACATCTCCGGGCTCTGGCTGGTGGACAGCCACCTGTGCGCGGTGCTCGCGAGGCTGGCGGCCTCGGCGCGGCTGATGGGCACCCGCACCGTGCTGTGCGGCATGGGCGCGGACGTGGCGCTCACCCTGCAGAGCATGGGCATCCAGCTCGAGGGCGTGGAGACGGCGCTGGGGCTGGAGGAGGGGCTGGTGCTGCTCGGCGTCCAGGTGGTGGGCGGCCGCAGCGCCTCCTCCGAGCGCGAGGCCTCCCTTGCCCTGGCCGACGAGATGCTCGGCCTGTCGCCGTCCCTCCTTTCCAAGCCTACCGCCTGAGGACCCCCCACCCCATGAGCGCCCTTCCCAAGCCGCAGGACAGCCTCACCATCAACCCCGAGCGCATCGGCCGCATCATCGACGTGCTGTCGATGATTTCCGTGGGTGAGTTCGACCCGTCGCGGACCACCATCCCCATCAGCGAGCTGGATGAGCTGGCCGCGCTGGAGGAGACGCTCAACGTCTTCGTGCGCGAGCTGGCCACCACGCGCCGCGAGCACGAGGAGGCGGTGACGCGCCTGGCGACGAGCCACCGGGAGATGGAGGAGAAGCTCGCCATGATTGAGCGGCAGCGCGAGGCCATCCGGGATTTGTCCACGCCCATCATCGAGCTGTGGGAGGACATCCTCACGCTGCCCATCGTCGGCGTGGTGGACACGCAGCGCTCGGTGGAGATGACCGAGCGGCTCCTGCACCGCATCGTCCAGGGGAAGGCCCGCTGCGTCATCATCGACATCACCGGCGTGGAGGTGGTGGACACGATGACGGCCAACCACTTCATCAAGATGGTCAACGCCGCGCGGCTCTTGGGCGCGTACTGCGTGGTGACGGGCATCAGCCCGCTCATCGCCCAGACGCTGGTCCAGATTGGCGTGGACCTCCGTGAGGTGAAGACGCTCAGCAGCCTGAAGGAAGGCCTGCGCGAGTGCTTCCTCCACCTGCGCAAGAACCACGGCGGGACGCCGACGCAGCCGCGCTGAACCACACCCCCGGCAATTCCGCGACAAGGAGCAAAAGCGATGGGAGCAGTCTGGACGTTGGGCCCGCACAAGATGTGGTTCGAGGAGCCGGACACGGTGCGGCTCGTCACCGTCGGCATCTACGACATGAAGCTGCTGGAGGAGTCGAACGCGCTGGTCCGCGAGCTGAAGAAGAACCACCCCACGCTCTATCTCATCTCGGATACGCGCCAGGGCACCGGCATGTCCGCGGAGGTGCGCAAGGCGCTGGGAGAGCGCCCGGACCTGATGCCCTATGCGGGCTCGGTGATGTTCGGCACCAGCTTCGCCATGCGGACCATGGTCAACATGATGATCCGGGCGGGGGAGCTGCTGGGCCGCAAGTCGGACATCGCCTTCGCCATGGTGGGCACCGAGGAAGAGGCGAAGGCCTGGGTCGTCGCGCAGCGCGAGGCCGCGAAGTCGAAGACGCCCTGAAGCGTCGCCTCCGCGACGTCTCCTCGCACCGGCGGGTGATTGCGCCGGCCGCTGGGAGCCGCACCACGGGTGGGTGGGACTTGTCACCGGGCGTGTTGGCCTATGCTGCCCGGCATGATCATCGCCATCCCCCGTGAAACGGTGCCGGGCGAGAAGCGGATCGCGCTCGTGACTGAGAGCGTGAAGCGCCTCGTCGGCAGGAAGCACGAAGTGGTGATTGAGAGCGGCGCGGGCCAGGGCGCGGAGTGCTCCGACGAGGAGCTGCGCGCCGCCGGAGCACGCCTCGAGCCGAGCGCCGCCGCCGTCTGGGCCGCCGCGGACGTGCTGCTCAAGGTCCAGCCGCCGGGGCCGGAGGAGCTGCCGCTCCTGAAGCCCGGCTCGGTGCTGGTGAGCCTGGCGTACCCCATGTCCAACCCGAAGCTGGCGCGTGCCATCGCCGAGCGGCAGGTGACGCTGCTGGCCATGGACATGGTGCCGCGCACCACGCTGGCGCAGATGATGGACGTGCTCAGCTCGCAGGCGACGATTGCCGGCTACCGCGCGGTGCTGCTCGCGGCGGAGGCGATGCCGAAGCTGTTCCCCATGCTGATGACGGCCGCCGGGACGATTCCCCCGGCGAAGGTGCTGGTGCTGGGCGCGGGCGTCGCCGGCCTGCAGGCCATCGCCACGGCGCGCCGCCTGGGCGCGGTGGTGGAGGCGTACGACGTGCGCAAGGTGGTGAAGGAGCAGGTGGAGAGCCTGGGCGCCCGCTTCGTCAACATCGACATCGAGGACGCGGCGGGCTCCGGCGGGTACGCGAAGGAGCTGAGCGAGGAGGCGAAGAAGAAGCAGGCCGAGGCGCTCGCGGTGCACGTGGCGAAGTCCGACGCCGTCATCACCACGGCGCTCGTGCCCGGCCGGCGTGCCCCGGTGCTGCTGCCCGCGGACATGGTGCGGCGCATGAGGAGCGGCTCGGTGGTGGTGGACATCGCGGCGGAGCAGGGCGGCAACTGCGAGCTGACCCGGCCCGGCGAGCGCTACCGCACGGAGAACGGCGTCACCGTCATCGGCGAGAAGAACCTGCCCAGCCAGCTCGCGGTGCACGCCAGCGCCATGTTCTCGCGCAACCTGGAGAAGCTGCTCGCGCACGTCACCGACAAGGACGGTGCGCTGAAGCTGGATACGGCTGACGAAATCGTGAAGGGGATGCTCATCACCCGCGGCGGGGACATCGTCCATCCCGCCGTGGCGGACGTGGCGTTGAAGGAGGTCGCCTGACATGTCACTGACGCTCATCTTCGGCCTGTACGTCTTCTTCCTGGCGGCCTTCACGGGCTACCAGGTCATCTCCAAGGTGCCGCACCTGTTGCACACGCCGCTGATGGCCTTCACCAACGCCATCTCCGGCATCTCCCTGGTGGGCTCGCTGCTGGCGGCGGGCGGGCACTACGGGACGGTGTCCACGGTGCTGGGCGCGGTGGCGGTGCTCGCCGCCACCATCAACGTGGTGGGCGGCTTCCTCATCACCGACCGCATGCTGCGCATGTTCAAGAAGAAGGGAGGCGCGCGATGACGCTCTCGATGACGGAGACGTTCGTCCAGTTGCTGTACCTCGCCGCCTCCATCCTCTTCGTGCTGGGCCTGAAGGATCTGGGCGATGCGCAGACGGCGCGCCGGGGCGTGCTGCTGGCGGAGGTGGGCATGGTGGCCGCCGTCGTCGGCACGCTGCTGTACGGCGTGGCGGTGTCCGGCGTCATCATCCGGTGGGAGTGGATCATCCTCGCCATCGTCATCGGGTCGGCGGTGGGCACGGGCATGGGCCTGTGGATTCCGATGACGAAGATGCCCGAGCGCATCGCCCTGTCGCACGCCTTCGGTGGTCTCGCGGTGGGCCTCGTCGGCGTCGTCGAGTACCTGGAGCATGGCGGCCCGCACATGAGCACGCTCCAGGTCACCGCCACCGGCCTGGAGGTGGCGCTCGGCGCGCTCACCTTCACCGGCAGCCTCATGGCCTTCGGCAAGCTGCAGGGCTTCATCACCGGCAGGCCCGTCACCTACCCGGGGCAGAACGCGTCCAACGTGCTGATGATTGCCGGCACGCTGGGGCTGATTGGCCTGCTCGTGTTCATGCCGGAGGCGTCCTGGGCCTTCTACGCCGTGGCGGTGCTGGGCGTGCTGCTGGGCGTGTTGCTGGTGCTGCCCATCGGCGGCGCGGACATGCCGGTGGTCATCTGCCTCCTCAACTCGTACGCGGGCCTCGCGGCGGCGGCCACGGGCTTCGCGCTGGGCAACAACGTCCTCATCATCTGCGGCGCGCTGGACGGCTTCTCCGGCTTCCTGCTGGGCATGATGATGTCCAAGGCGATGAACCGCTCGTTCGCCAACGTGCTGTTCGGCGCGTTCGGCGCGGCGCCGGAGGCGAAGGCGGTGACGGCGGGGGCGACGCCCGCCGGGCCCGCGCCCAACGTGGGCTCCGTGGAGGAGGCGGCCGAGGTGCTCCGCGCCGCGCGCTCCGTCATCGTGGTGCCGGGCTACGGCATGGCCGTGTCCCAGGCGCAGCACGCGGTGAGAGACCTGGCCAACGCGCTCCAGGCCAACGGCTGCGACGTGCGCTACGCCATCCACCCGGTGGCGGGCCGCATGCCCGGCCACATGAACGTGCTGCTCGCCGAGGCGAACGTCCCGTACGACCACCTCTTCGACCTGGACGTCATCAACGACGACTTCTCCGCCACCGACGTGGCGCTGGTGGTGGGGGCGAACGACGTGGTGAACCCCGCCGCGCGCAACAACCAGAGCAGCCCCATCTACGGCATGCCGATTCTCTCGGCGGACCTGGCGAAGACGTGCCTGGTGCTGAAGCGCTCGCTCAACGCCGGCTTCGCGGGCATCGAAAACGAGTTGTTCGTCCGCTCGAATACGATGATGGTGCTGGGGGACGCGAAGAAGACAATCACCCAGTTCACCGCCGCGTTGAAGGAGTAGTCCGGACGATGATTCGCGAAGCGGCTCCGGCGGATGCCCCGTTGCTGGCCCGCCTGCTCCGGGAGGCCTTCGAGGAGTACCGGGGGCGGTTGGACCCGCCCTCCAGCGCGCACGACAAGACGGAAGCCGTCGTGCTGCGCGAGCTGAAGGACGGAGGCGCCCTCATCTCCGAGTCACCCTCGGGCGCGGAGGGCTGCGTCTTCTTCCACGTCAAGCCGGACCATGTGTACCTGGACCGGCTGGCCGTGCTCCCGCCCTACCGGGGCCGGGGTGTGGCCCGTGCGCTGATGGCGGCCGTGGAGTCACGGGCCCGGGAGCTCGGGCCTGCCCCCGTGCGGCTCAACGTGCGGCTCGCGCTCGAGGACCACCGGGCCTGGTACGCGCGCCAGGGCTACGTGTTCCACAGCTACGGCACCCACGCGGGCTACTCCGCCCCCACCTTCGTCGTGCTCCAGAAGCCGCTCTGAGCCTCGTGTCACGGGCGCCGCGGGGGGCCCGCCAGCCGTGCCTGCCCGCCTGGTGCCGCTGGAGGCCTGACGCGGCCATTGTGGGCGAGCGCCGCACAGCGGGGTGGAGGCGCCGGGCTGGGGACGGACATTTCCGCTGAGGGTCCGATTAGAGTGGGCCCGCCGTTCACCTTCGCGCAGGCGCTCTCCGTTGACGAATCCGCTCGCGGGCATTCCATTGGGGAGGTCAGAGGGTGGTGGTGCGGGTCGTCGATGGGATTCTGGCAAGGAGCGGGTGCATGGTGGGCAATTCAGGGGATGGGAGCGCCAACCTGGACGGCTCCCGGAGTGTGCCCTCGGACGAGCAGGACACCGACACCTCTCCGGTGCTGGACGGCGTGTCCGACGCGGAGCTCGACGCCTTCGTTGGCAAGCTGCGCACGGACAAGAGCCGCACCGTCACGAAGGCGACGCAGTCGCGCTCGCGCGGGGAGATGATGGGCGAGCGCCTGCACCGCGGGCGCCCGCTGGTGTCCTCCGTTCGCGAGGCGGTGCCGACTCACGGGTGGTACGTCGCGCCAGGCGCGAAGGCCTCGGGGCCGCACGATATCGAGGCGCTGAAGGCGCAGTGGGAGCGGGGAGAGCTGGGGCCGGATTCGCTGTGCTGGCGGGAGGGCTTCCGCGAGTGGCTGCCGCTGTCCCAGGTGCCGGAGCTGGCCGAGGCGCTCGTCCCGCTGCCGCAGGAGAAGGTCCCCTCGGTGGAGGAGCTGCCCGCGGCGGCCCGCGCGGATGTTCCGGGCTTCGCGCTGAGGGGGGCTGAGGCGCTGAGGGCGCTCGCCGGGAGTGCTCCCGCAGCGCCTTCGCTCATGGGGCAGGGGGCTGGCGCTGCCGCCGTGCCTTCTCGGCTGGAGTCGCTCGCGGGCTCCGCGGGAGCGCAGGCTCCCGGAGGCGCGCCTTCGCAGCCAGAGGCGCTCACGGGCTCTGCGGGAGCGCAGGCTCCCGGAGCTGTGTCTTCTCCGCCAGGGGCGCTCACGGGCTTCGCGGGCGCGCAGGCTCCCGGAGCCGCGTCTTCGCAGCAGGAGTCGCTCACGGGCTTCGCGGGGGCGCAGGTTCCCGGAGCCGCGCCTTCTCAGCCGGAGGCGCTCACGGGCTCCGTAGGCGCGCCTGCTCACGGAGTCGGGCATCCGGAAACGCCTGCCGGCTCCGCGGGGACGCATGCACGGGCGGAAGGCTCCAACATGGAGGGGAGCACCTCCGTGGACCCAGCGGGGACGCACGCCGTCCTGGCTGGCGGGTCGCAGGCGGGCCGGGAGCCTTCGCGGTGGCGTGGCGCCATGTGGTTCGTGGCGGTGGGCGGCGTCGTGGGTGGCTTGACGGTCGCCGTGGCCCTGGGGCTGCTGGGCCACGTGGATGGCCGTGCGCTCGCGGCGCGCCTGGGCTTCCTCGAGGCCGCGCCCGCCGTGGATTCCTCCTCGACGGTCGTCCCGGAGCGCGTGGCTTCCGCGTCCGTTGTTCCGGGCACGGACGGGGCCCCGTCCGCTGGCGCCGTGAATGCGGATGGCATGGCGGCGGGGGCGTCAGGCCTGGAGCCGGGCGCGAGCGCCAGTGTTCCAGCTACCTCCTCCATGGCGGTGACCGGTGCCGGGACTCCGGCGGCCACTTCGGGAGCGGGCCTCGCGGCCAGTGTCGCCGCGGCTCCACCCGTTGCCTCCGGAGCGGGGACGGGCTCCCCGTTCACGTCGCCGGGGGCCGTCGGCATCGACCGGGGTGGCAGCGTGCCTGTGCTGGCGGCCTCACGTGGAGACTCCAGGAAGGCCACCGACAGCACGCCGGACTCCCTGCTGGACTCCTCGCTGACCACGGACAGTCCGCCCGAGCGGGCGCAGTCCTCCCAGTCGCTCGCACCCGGTGCCACGCTCGCGAAGCGCGCGGCGGAAGCTCCCGTGGGCGTCGCCCCGGCGGACGCGAAGCTGAACGCCGAGGCCGCTCCCGCCGCGAAGGAGGCGCCCAAGTCGGACCTGGGCCCGGACGAGGACTACGAGCGGGAGTTGCTGGACCCGCCGGGGGACGCGAATCCGCCCCCGGGGCGCACCGTCTACGTGCCGCCGGACCCGTCGCAGCCGCGCGTGTCGCTCGCCCAGTCCGACATCTTCGAGGTGGTGGCCGCGAACAGGGCGGACATCTCCGCGTGTGGCGCCGAGGAGCAGACTCCGCCTTCAGGCGCGGGACGCCGGGTGGTGGTGCGCTGGAGCATCCTCCCGAGCGGCAAGGTCGACGAGGTCGTCACCGAGACGCCGTCGCTCAAGGGCACGCCGCTCGCCCGCTGCATCGAGTCCAAGGTCCACGCGTGGACCTTCCCCAAGCACCAGGAGCCGGGAGGCCCGGTTCGCTTCCCGTTCGTGTTCTAGGCAGCTCGCGAGGAACGTGTATGCCGGCCTACGTGGTGGTGCAGATCTCGGTGCACGATGCGCAGACCTACGAGCGCTACAAGCAGCTCGCCCCGCCGTCGATTGCCCACTACGGCGGGCGCTACCTCGCGCGCGGAGGCGCCACCGAGGTCCTCGAGGGCACCTGGCAGCCGCCGCGCTTCGTCATCCTCGAGTTCCCCAGCGTCGAGCGGGCCCGCGCCTGGTGGGCCTCGCCCGAGTACGCGGCCGCCAAGGCGCTGCGCCACGCCAGCGCGCACACGATGATGCTCCTCGCCGAGGGGCTGCCCTGAGCGAGGCCTTCCTCCAGAGCCGGGGCCTGGGCGCGTCGAGCGCTAGTTCACGCCGACGGCGGACCAGCTCTCCTTCACCTTCTGGACCTCCGTCGAGTTGGCGCCGTGCAGGTCGGTCGCCGCCTTGATGCAGGCCTCACGCGCCTGGGCGAAGGTGGTGCTGGGCGTCATGTAGTGGGCCAGGGCGCGGTAGTAGATCTTCAGGCCCTTCTCCATCCCGATGCCGTCCTTCACCTCGGCGCCGGAGGTCTTGTTCGTCCCGCCGTTCACCATCAGGTAGAAGGCGTTGTTGGCGATGCCGCTGGAGCCGTGGACCTCCTTCTGCTTCGGGTAGTTCTTGTAGTTGTCGATGGAGTACCCGTCCTTCGTCGGGTCGTTCATGTACCGCAGGCCGTCCTCGCTGCTGTTGCCCGGGGTCCACGCCGTCTCGCCCACCGTCCAGTTGAACTTCACGTCGGGGTTCTTCTGCGCGGCGTACCACTCCACGCCCGCGCCCATGATGTCGCTCATGGCCTCGTTGAGGCCACCGGACTCGCCGCTGTAGATGAGGCCGGCGGTGCGCTCGGTGAGGCCGTGGGCAATCTCGTGACCGGCGATGTCCAGCGCGGTGAGCGGGCCGGCGTCCGTCCCGTTGCCGTCGCCGTAGCTCATCTTCTCGCCGTCCCAGAACGCGTTGACCAGGTTGTTGTCGACGTGCACGTACGAGACGAGCTTCTCGCCCGCGCCGTCGAGCGAGTCGCGGCCGAGGACGTTCTTCATCATGTCGTACGTCATCGCCGCGCCGTAGTGCGCGTCCACCGCGGCCTTGGTGCGGGCCCCGTCGCCAGCCTCGCCCCAGACGTCGTTGTTGTCCTTGAAGTCCACCTGTCCGCTGGCGCGGGGCTTGTTCTGTCCGTCGTAGGTGACGACGCCCTTGCCGCGCGTGGAGTCCTGGAGGCTGAAGGTGCCGTCCGCGTTCTTCTTCGTCGCGAGCTCCACCTTGCCGCTGTAGAGCGACGTGTCGTCCACCTTGCCGGTGGGCGTCGGGGTGGGCCCCGGCGTCGGCGCCGGCTTGCCCGTGGCCTTCAGGCCCCAGCTGTTGAGCACGCCGGTGTCACCGCGCGCCTTGTCGTTCACGGTGAGCGTCCACTCGCCCTGGGCCTTCTCGCCCGCGAAGGCGCTCAGGTCGAACGAGCCCTTCAGGTCATCCGTGCTGCCGCCGGTGCGGTTGTGCACCACCGCGCTCTTGCCGGAGGGGCTGGTCAGCGTGACGCTCAGGTCGCCGCGGTACGTGTGCTTGATGTCCACGTCCAGCTTCAGCTTGTCGATGGTGACGTCCCCGTCCAGCTTCAGCTTCGACGTGACGGTGCCCAGGTCGCCGATGGTGGCCTTGGGGCTGGTGGTGGCGCTCGCTTCGGGAGTCGTCGCGGCGGCGGCCTTCGCACCGGCCTTCGTGCCCTTCGACACGGAGAAGCCGTCAATCTCGTTGTAGCGGTCGTAGATCTTCCCGGTGTTGGCGTCCACCAGGTAGTTCATGCGGCGCGGCTGCTCCTGGCCGGCAATCTGGGACATCTCCACGCGGTACGCCGAGTGGTACTTGCCGGCGTCGTCCCGGTAGATGACTCGCTCCGCGTGGGGCTGCTTGTCCGGCTTCGCGCCGAACTCCTTGCGAGCCACGTCGATGGCCTGCGCGGCGGACAGCTTGGGCTTATCGCTGCCAAGGCCGGCGGGGATGGAGGACTGCTCGCCGGTGATGCTCGACACCTTCCCGTCCTTGTCGAGGTGGGAGATGATCTGCTCACCGAAGACCTTCACGCCCTCGTGCACGCGGTCCATGCGCACGTGCACCATGCCCAGCTCGTCGCGCTCCACGTTCTTCGGGACGAAGGCGGTGGGCTGCCGCGTCAGCGACTCGCCCCCCGGGGCGATGTGCGCCAGCGAGGCCTGGATGGCCGTCTGCGCGTCCATGCTCTCCAGCGGGATGCGGCCCTGCTTGAGCGGCGACGCCAGCGTCTGCTCCGCGCGGGCCAGCTCGCTGCGGCGCGGGGCCGGGCCACCGAATCCATCCTGCACGACGCGGGGGCTGGGCGTCGCCGCGGGCTTCACCGTGTTCTTCGGCTGGGTCTCGGTGGTGGGGCGGACGGTGACCGGCTTCGGACCATCAGTTCGACGAACGCTCATGGTGGGGGGCTCCGATGCTGCGGGGGTACGGTATTGTCGGTCCAGCGTCGCCAAAGTTGCCGCTGTGTGTCGAATTATTCATTGATTTGATACAACCCCGCAAGTCAGGGAACCGGAGGGCGGACGCGCGGTGCGCGTCTCACGGCCCTCCGAAGAAGGACACTTCCAGCACGCGCACGTAGAGGTTGCACGCAGCGTGGAAGAGGGCGGCACCCATGATGGTGCCGGTGCGCTCGCGCATCCACCCGAAGAGGAGCGCGGGGAAGAACACGGACAGGCGCCAGGCCTGGAAGATGGCCAGGTGCCCCAGCGCGAACAGCACCGCCGTCACCCAGAAGGCCTTGCCCAGCCTGCCGCCCAGCACGCGCCGGCCCCCGGGCCACGCGTCCCGCAGCCGCGCCTGGACGTAGCCCCGGTAGAAGAACTCCTCGGGCAGCGCGACGACGAAGAGCTGGTCCACCACCCACTCGCCGAAGCGCGGGGGCAGCCGGAAGCGGAAGTGGGCCTCGCCCGTCATGGGCGTGAGGAACCGCGCGAGCGAGTGGGGCAGGTGGGGCAGCACCTCCGCGAAGCCGGCGAAGGCGAGGAAGAACAGCGGCCCGATGATGGCGGACAGCACGAGGAACAGGCGCACGTCCTCGCGCCACGCGCTCAGCGTCAGCCCGTAGTCCCGGTAGTCCTCGTCCCGCCAGCGCATGGGGATGAGCGGCAGGTAGAGGAAGCCCACGGTGGCCACCAGCTTGGGGACGCTGGTGCCGCCGAAGAGGAGGAAGGCGGCGATGATGCCCAGGAAGCCGAGCGCCCACAGGCCCAGCACCTCCTGCACGGCGTTCGGGCGCCAGGGCGTCACCGTCGCCTGACTCATGGCGTGTCCGCCGACGCGAGCTGGACCTTCACCTCACCCAGCGGCAGCACCCGGCAGCCGCGCCGGTACCGCTCCACCACCACCGCCACCAGCCGCCCGTCCCCGTCGAACACGGGGCTTCCCGGGGGCAGGGCCAGGGGCACGTCGTAGAAGGGCTCCGGCGCATTGCCGCTGGCCTGCGCCGCCACGGGCCGCGCGGGCTGTCCCTTCGTCGCGGGGAGCACGCCCACCACCCATCTGCCCGCGAGGCTGTCGCCTTCCTTCAGCAGCTTCACCGGCACGGCGGGGTAGGTGCCGTCCGGCGCCGCGACGAGCGCCACCTTGAGCGCCGCGTTGGCCAGCACCACCTTCGCGGGCAGCGCCTTGCCGTCGTGCTCCACCGTGGCGGCATTCAGCCCCACGAAGGCCTCGCCCACCGGCTCCATGGAGGTGAGCACCTGCCCGCCGGCGCCCACGATGACGCCGGGGCCGCTCTGCTTCGGCCCGCGCACCCGCACCACCGAGCGCGTGTGCAGCTCCATCACCCGCTGCAGGTCGGCGCGCGACGGGCGGCCCTCTCCCGCGAACGAGGGGAGGGCGGCGAGACAGCACAGGAGGAGCAGCGGCGGAAGGCGGGACATCGGCTCGCGCCGCAGCCTATCACCGGCGGGCGCGCAGCGCGGAGAGGAAGCCTTCCGCCGGCAGCGTGTTCAACACGTCCGCCTTGCGCGCCCAGCCCCGGCGCGCGGTGGCCACGGCATAGGCCAGGTTGCGCAGGTCCTCCTGCCGGTGCGCGTCGCAGCTCACCACCAGTCTCACGCCGAGCTGGAGGGCCTGGCGGACGTACTCGGCCTTGATGTCCAGCCGCGCCGGCTTGCCGTTGACCTCCACCGCCACGCCCCGCTCGGCGGCGCGCTCCAGGATGGCTTCCATGCGCAGGGGGTAGGGCTCACGGTTCTGGATGAGGCGGCCGGTGAGGTGCCCGAGGATGTGAAGGTGCGGGTTGTCCATCGCGGTGAGCAGCCGGCGCGTCATCTGGTCCTCGTCCATGCCGTGCCGCACGTGGATGGAGCCGATGACCAGCTCGAGCTGCTCCAGCACGCTGTCGGGATAGTCGAGCGCGCCGTCCTCCAGGATGTCCACCTCGATGCCCTTGAGCAGGCGCATCCCGGGCACCGCCGCGTTGACGCGGTCGATTTCGTCCCACTGGCGCTGGAGGTCCTCCACCTTCATGCCGCCCGCGTAGATGGCCGCCTGGCTGTGCTCGGTGACGGTGAGGTACTTCAGGCCCAGCGCCTTCGCGGCGAGCGCCATCTCCTCCAGCGAGTTGCGCCCGTCGGACCAGGTGCTGTGCGCGTGCACGGCGCCCTGCACGTCCTCCAGCGTGACGAGGTCTTCCGGCAGCTTCCCCGCGCGCGCGGCCTCCACCTCGCCGTTGTCCTCGCGCAGCTCCGGCGGCACGTACTGCATGTCCAGCAGCGCGTAGAGCGCGGCCTCGTCCGAGACGGGCACCTTCGTCCCGTCCTCGCGGTGCACGCCCCACTCGGAAATCTTGAGGCCCCGCTCGTGGCCCAGGTTGCGCAGGCGGATGTGGTGGGCCTTGGAGCCGGTGAAGTGGTGCAGCGCGGTGGCGTAGTCCTCGTCCGGCAGCACGCGCAGGTCCACCTGCAGGTCGCCCGCCGTCATCCGCACGGAGCACTTGCTGCCGCCCTTGCCCAGCACCGTCGCCACGCCCGGGGCGTTGGCCAGCGCGTCCAGCACCGGGCCGGGGTCCGCCGCGGAGGCGATGATGTCCACGTCCGCCACCGTCTCGGCGCGGCGGCGCACGCTGCCGCCCAGGCTGGCGCGCACGACGCCGGGACTGGCCTTCACCTGCTCCAGCAGGGCCTCCGCCAGGGGCAGCGCGTCGCCCAGCAGCTTGCGCTCGCCTCGCGCGCGCCGGAACACGGCGATGCCTTCCAGAATCTTCGCCTCGCTCTTCTCACCGAAGCCGCGCAGCTGGCGCACGCGGCCCTCGCGGCAGGCGCGCTCCAGGTCCTCGATGCTGCCCACGTCCAGCTCGCGCCAGAGGACGGCCACCTTCTTCGGGCCGATGTCCGGCAGCTTCAGCATCTCCAGCAGGCCGGGGGGAAACTTCGCCTTGAGCTCCTCGAAGTAGGTCATCCGTCCGGTGGTCACCAGCTCGGTGATCTTCTCGGCGAGCGCGGGGCCGATTCCCGGGAGGCTCTCCAGCCGGCCCTCGGCGACGAGGGGGCCCAGCTCCTGCGGCAGCCCGGCGATGCGGTCTGCCCCCATGTCGTAGGCGCGGACGCGGAAGCCGCTCTCCCCCTGGAGCTGGAGCAGCAGGCCGATGTCCCGGAGGACCTGGGCGACTGCCGCCTTGTCGACGGTCTGCGTGATGACGTCTGGAGTCACGGGGGGAAGGTAATGCCCGGGGAACAGGGGTGCAGGGCGCACCGCATTGTGGGAAAAAGGACCGCGATGACGAAGATAAAGCTGGGCCCGGCGGACTTCGCCGAGCGGGAAATGCGCGGTTACGAAGTCGGCAAGCGCAACGTGTGTATCGCGAAGATTCATGGCCGCTACAAGGGCCTCGACGACTGGTGCAACCACGCGGGCTGTCTGCTGTCGGGTGGTCGCATCGAAGAGAACATGGTCGTCTGCCCCTGCCACGAGGTCGGCTTCGACATGGACACCGGCCGCAACGAGACCTCCCCCGGCGTCTGTGACGACCAGCCGACAGTCCAGGTCGAGGTCCAGGACGGCGCGCTCGTCGTCGAGCTGCCCGACAACACCTGACGCGCCACGCGCGCACCGGAGCATCCCCATGGCACACGACGGGCACGATCACGACCATGACCACGGTCATGGCCATTCCCACCCCCACGGCCACTCCCATGAGCACGGGCACGGGCATGACCACGAGCACGGGCATGAGCACGGGCACGGGCACGGGCATGAGCACGGGCACGGGCCGGGGCATCCGCACCACGACCACGCGCACGGACATGAGCACGGGCACGAGCACCACCACCATCACCCGCACGGGCATGACCACGCGGCGCCGGGCGTGGCGGCGGAGCACAAGGCCCGGGCGCCGGTTCACGTGAGCGCCTTCGTGGTGACGTGCTCGGACACCCGGGACGCGGCGCGGGACGAGAGCGGACGCGTGCTGCGCGAGGGGCTGGAGGCGGCGGGCCACCAGGTCGCCGGAGCCGTGGTGGTGAAGGACGACCCGGAGGCCATCCGCGGCGCGCTGGAGCAGGCGCGGGCGGCGGGCGCGCGGGCGGTGCTGTTCAACGGCGGCACGGGCATTGGCCGGCGCGACACCACGGTGGAGACGCTCCGGGCCCTGTTCGAGAAGGAGCTGCCGGGCTTCGGTGAAATCTTCCGGATGCTGTCGTACCGGCAGATTGGCAGCGCGGCGATGATGTCTCGGGCCACCGCGGGCACGTATCAGGGGATGATTCTCTTCGCCCTGCCGGGCTCGCCCCAGGCGGTGCGGCTGGCGCTGGACGCCCTCATCCTCCCCGAGCTGGGCCACGCGGTGCGCGAGCTGACGCGCTGAGCCTGTTTCATCATTTTCTCAATGAATGACTCTTCCACTGCTCTGGAGTGGACGGCGACTGTTTCAGGAATGACGTAGATTCCCTGCTATCGCGGAAAATGTCACACTCACTGCGAAGGCCGGGAGTTCAGGCCTTCACGTCCGCAGCAGCCGTCTCCCGTCCCCCGCTCAGCAGTGGAGAAGCATATGAACATGAAGCGCCTGGCTTCAGTTGTCCTGGTGCTCGGTTGTGTCTCGGCGTTTGCCAAGGCCCCAGCGGCAAGCGCCCCCGTCGCGAAGGCTCCGGATCGCGACGTGTACATCACCATCGGTACGGACGCGCTGGAGCACGTGAATGCGGCCCTCGTCGGCGAGGGCCTCGCGGCGCCGACGCTGGCGGGCCAGAAGGGTGAGGTCACCGCGCTGCGCGTGCGCGAGTCCCAGCTCAACACCATCTCCCGGATGATGCACGAGAAGGCCCACCGCTGTGGCGGCTTCATCGCCCATGAGTCGGAGGCGGAGGCGCTGGAGGCGCTGGCTGGCGGAGCGTCGGTGAAGGGCATGACGTCGATTGCGACGACGTACACGACGGACAACCCCACCGTGGCCAACGCACTGGCGAACGCGGTGGTGGCGACCAACATCCGGGACACCATCCAGCACCTGTCGACGCAATACGCGACGCGCTACCACACGTCGACGACGGCCACCACGGCGGCCACCTGGGTGAGGAATCAGTGGCAGACCTTCGCGGCCGGCCGCAGCGATGTGACGGTCAAGCTGGAGACCCATACCACCACGGTGATGCCGTCCGTCATCATGGAGATCAAAGGCACGCTGCAGCCTTCGGAGATCGTCGTCCTGGGCGCGCACATGGACTCCACGAGCTCCCCGACGAGCAACGCTCCGGGCGCGGACGATGACGCGTCCGGCGTCGCCACCCTCACCGAGGTCATCCGCGTGGCGATGCTCCAGGGCTACCGCCCGGCGAAGACGGTGAAGTTCATGGCCTACGCCGCGGAGGAAGTGGGCCTGGTGGGCTCCAAGGCCATCGCCAATGCCCACAAGAACCAGGTCCCCCCCGCCAACGTCATCGGCGTGCTGCAGCTGGACATGACGAACTACCAGGGCTCCAGCTGGGACGTGGTGTTGATGTCGGACTACACCAATGCCGCGCAGAACACGTTCATCACCGGCCTGATGAGCACGTACCTGCCCACGCTCACCAAGACCACGTCCACGTGCGGCTATGCGTGCTCGGACCATGCCTCGTGGACGAACGCGGGCTACCCGGCCTCGATTCCGTTCGAGGCGCTGATGAGCCAGTACAACCCGTACATCCACACGACGGGCGACACACTGGACAAGAGCGCCGGCGCGGCGACGCACGCGCTCAAGTTCGCGAAGGTCGCGGCCGTGTACGTGGCCGAGCTGGCCAAGGGGACGATTGGGACGCCGGAGACCACGCCTCCGACGGTGGCCCTCACGGCGCCGTCGGCGGGCAGCACGGTGATGGGTACGGTGACGCTGTCCGCGAACGCCTCGGACGCGTCGGGCATCAGCAAGGTGGAGTTCCTGGTGGATGGGGCGGTGGTGGGCACGGTGACGGCCTCGCCGTACAACTACATGTGGAACAGCGCGTCCGTGGCCGATGGCAGCCACTCCATTGCCGCGAAGGCGTACGACGCGTTCGCCAACACGACGACGTCGAGCGCGGTGACGGTGACGAAGATTTCGGACACCACGCCTCCGACGGTGGCCCTCACGGCTCCCGCTTCGGGCAGCACGCTGACGGGCACGGCGACGCTGTCCGCGAACGCCTCGGACGCGTCGGGCATCAGCAAGGTGGAGTTCCTGGTGGACGGGGCGGTGGTGGGCACGGTGACGGCTTCGCCGTACAGCTACGTGTGGAACAGCTCGACCGTGGCCAATGGCAGCCACTCCATTGCCGCGAAGGCGTATGACTCGGTCAACAACACGACGACGTCGAGCGCGGTGACGGTGACGGTGAGCAACACCAGCACCCTTGCGACCTATGACTCGACGCTGAGGGTGCCCCGGTGCTTCCTGGCGTCGGCCTCGTGTGACTCCGGCACGCTGCTCAACGGCCGCGCCGGCCTGGGGCCCGAGTCCAACGCGCCCAACACCATCAACCGCTCGTGCGCGGATGGTGTGAACGGCAGCTACCACTCGGACGAGTCCAACGACCGCCTCAAGGTGTCCACGCTGGACGGGACGCCTTTCGCCGCGGGCAAGACGGTGAAGATCGAAGCCACGGTCTGGGCCTACTCGGCGACGGCGGACAAGCTGGACCTGTACTACACGGCGAACGCGGCCAGCCCGTCGTGGACGTACATCACCACGCTGGCGCCGCCGGCCCGGTTCGCGCAGACGCTGTCGACGAACTACACGCTGCCCTCGGGCGCCGTGCAGGCGGTGCGCGCGGTCTTCCGTTACAACGGGAGCGTGGCCTCGTGCAGCTCGGGGTCCTACACCGACCACGACGACATTGTCTTCGCGGTCCAGTAGTCAGTAGCCGGTTCCCCCTTCCTCCCACCGGGAGGGAGGGGGAGCTGTGTCAGGTGGGCGCCGTCGCGAGGGAGGCTTCCCAGCCGTCGTACTCGCCGGCGTGCTCGCGTGCGAGCTGCTCCAGTGACAGGCGCACGGCCGCCACCGCATCTCGCTCCGGCTGGATGAAGTGCGAGGCCAGGACGAGCCAGTGCACGCCGTCCGCTCCGGGACGACTCTCGACCGTGAAGCCGCGCTCTCGCAGTTGAGCCGCGACGGCCTCTCCGACGTCGCCGGATGCGAAGTAGAGGTAGTGCTGGAAGCAGTGGGGGGCGTCCGGTGAGGCAGTGGCCCGGAGGACCTCCTGCAATGCGAGTTCCTCTTCAATCATGGATGCTCACGCTTCCTGGATGCGCTTCGTCATCCGGGGCTCCAGCTTGCCTGCCTTCAGTCCGTGACCAGCTTGTTAGTGGGGTTCCCGCGGTGGCGAGGTCCGCCGCGAGCTCGTCGAGGACTTCGATGAGGCTGCGTATACGCGAAAAGCACGAATAATTAGAGGCCAGGCGAAGGTCACGGCACGCACCGCGCGTTGCCTCCGCTCCCATCCCCGGCCAGAGTCGGGAAGTCCGGCCCTCCGGCCGCCGTTCCAGTGACATTGGGAGCCCCCGACGTGACATCGCGCGCACCGAAGCGCACGGACCGTGACAGCGGGCTGGGCGCCCGGGCGGCCGAGCACCTGCGCCCGAGGCTGGAAGCCTTCCTGGCCTCCACGGACGCGCGAGCCCGCATCGGCTTCGACCCGGTGGAGTTCCCCCACCGTTACACCGACCCGCGAGACATCGAGGTCAGCGCGCTGCTCGCCGCCGCGCTCGCCTACGGGCGCGCGGACCTGTTCCGCCCCAAGGTGGACGCGCTCCTGCAGCGCATGGGGCCTTCTCCGGCCGCCTTCGTCCGCGCGCTCGACGTGCCCGGCGCCAGGACGCTGCTCACCGGCTTCGTCTACCGCTTCAACGTGGGCACCGACGTCGCCGTGCTGCTGCTCGGCATGGGCCGCGCGCTGCGAGAGCACGGCAGCCTCGAGTCCCTCTTCGTCCAGGGCCTCGAAGCGCGCGGCACGCTGCACGGCGCGCTCGACGCCTTCACCACCGGCCTGCGCCAGGTCCCCATGGAGGAGCTGCGCGCCGCCCTGGGCCCGGAGCGCGGCCTGCACCACCTGCTGCCCTCGCCCCTGGGCGCGGGCGCCGCCAAGCGGCTCAACCTCTTCCTCCGGTGGATGGTGCGCGGCCCGGACGCGGTGGACTTCGGCATCTGGAAGCGCGTGCCGCCCGCCACGCTCCTCATCCCGCTGGACACCCACATCGGCCGCATCTCCCAGCACCTGGGCCTCACCCGGCGCAAGGACCTCACCTGGCGCACCGCGGAGGAAGTCACGGCCTCCCTGCGCGCCCTCGATGCCGCGGACCCCGTCCGCTACGACTTCGCCCTGTGCCACTACGGCATGAGCGGCGCGTGTCCCGCGCAGCCGGTGCCGGAGAACTGCGCCCGCTGCCCCCTCTTGTCCGCCTGCGGCGTGGGCCCCCGCGTGGTGGCAACGGCGACCCGGCGGGTCCCCAGGGCCACCCGGCGGAGCGACAATGGCGTGTCGGTTTCCCGGCGACGTTGACCGTTTCGCCCGGGAGCGCTGCAATCAGTCCGTGGCCCCGGAACTTGCATGCCGGACACAGGCCCTGTTCGGGGCCGGGGAGCGACAGGTTTGCACGCGACGCTGGTAGCGGTGCCCTTCGCGGTGGCGGAGGAAATCGAGCAGGGGTTGCGCGGGTCCGAGGCGGGCCGCCCCTGTCACGTGCTGCGAGTGTCCGACGCCCTGGCACCCGGCTCGGTGACGGAGGGGTTGCTCGTGGCCTGGGACGACGGCGGCCCCCTGGAAGAGGTCGCTGACTGGTGCCGGCGGCTGGATGAGTCCCGCGTGGCCTCGCGCACGCAGTTCGTGGTGCTGACGCCGCGGGCGCCCGCAGAGGCCGAGGTGCTGGCCAGGGCCGGCGCCGACGAGTGCGTGGCGCCGCCGGGCACGCACTGGGGCTCGAGGCTCGTGTCGCTGCAGCGCCGCATGCAGGCGGAGCGCGCGAGCGCCGACCTCCAGTCCGTGCGCCGCGCCGCGGACTTCCTGCGCAGCGCGCTCGACGGCGTGCCCGACCCGCTCTTCGTGAAGGACCGGCAGCACCGGTGGGTGGCCGTCAACAACGCGTTCTGCCAGTTCATGGGCCGCAGCGCGGACGAGCTGCTGGGTCGCTCGGACTACGACTTCGTCCCCGCCCACGAGGCGGACGTCTTCTGGCGCAAGGACGAGCAGGTCTTCCGCTCCGGGCGCAGTGACGAGAACGAGGAGACGCACACCGGCTCCTCCGGGCAGACGCGCATCATCGTGACGAAGAAGGCCGCCTTCACCGGCACGGACGGAGAGGGCTTCATCGTCGCCGTCATCCGCGATGTCACGGACCGCAAGCGGCTGGAGTCGCAGCTCATGGTCTCCGAGCGCATGGCCTCCGTGGGCACGCTGGCCGCCGGCGTCGCGCACGAAATCAACAACCCGCTGGCCTACGTCTGCTCCAACCTCTCCTTCCTGAAGGAGCGCCTGGCCCAGGCCACGCTGTCCCCGGACGTGCTCCCGGAGCTGCGCGAGGTGGTCGCGGAGGCGGAGGAGGGCGCGGCGAGGGTGGTCTCCATCGTTCGTGATTTGCGCACCTTCGCCCGCGCGGACGAGGACGGGCTGGCGCCGGTGGACGTGTCGCGCGTGGTGGACAGCGCGCTCCGGCTGGTGCGCAACGAGCTGTCGCACCGCGCCCGGCTGGTGTGCACGCTGCAGCCCGTGCCGCGCGTCCATGGCAACGACGTGCGGCTGAGCCAGGTCGTCGTCAACCTCCTGGTGAATGCGCTGCAGGCGCTGCCGGAGCGGCCCGCGGAGGAGAACGAGGTGCGCGTGTCCCTGCGCCCCGGCCGCCCCGGCCAGGTGGAGCTGGAGGTGGCGGACAACGGGCATGGCATGTCGCCGGAGGTGCAGCGCCGCATCTTCGACCCCTTCTTCACCACCAAGCCCGTGGGCGAGGGCACCGGGCTGGGCCTGTCCATCTGCCTCACCCTCGTGCAGGCCATGGGCGGGCGCATCGACGTCACCAGCACCCCGGGCCGGGGCAGCTCCTTCCGTGTCGTGCTGCCCGCCACCATGGCGGACGTGGCGGCCGCGAGCGCGAGGCCGCGAGCCCCGCGCCCGGTGGTGCCCCGCCGGCGGCTGCTGCTCATCGACGACGAGCCCTCCGTGGGCAGCTCGGTGAGCCGGCTGGTGCGCGACGTGTACGAGGTCCGCGCCGTGCAGGGTGCGCGCGAGGCGCTCCAGCTGCTCTCGGACGGCGAGCGCTTCGATGCCATCCTCTGTGACTTGATGATGCCGGGCATGAGCGGGATGGACTTCGTGGTGGAGCTGGAGCGGATGGCGCCGGACCTGGTGCTGCGCACCGGGCTGATGACGGGCGGCGCCTTCACCCCGCAGGCGCGCGAGTTCGTGGGCCGCCACTCCCGCGGGCTGCTGGAGAAGCCCTTCGAGCGCGAGGGCCTGTGCACGTTCGTCGAGCACCTGCTCCAGTGAGCCGCGCCGGCCGCGGGGCGCTGGCCGCGTCGCTGGCGGCGCTGCTGGCCCTGGCGCTGTGGGCGGGGCCGGACCGGCTGCGCGGCCTGTCCTTCGTGCTGCGCGCCGCGGGGATGCAGGGCGAGGCGGCCGAGGCGCTCGCGCGCTGGAACACGGCGCCCTTCGACGTGAGTGACTTGCGCGTGCCCACGCGCCACGGCCCGGTGCGCGCCCGGCTGTACCGGCCCCTGGAGGGGCGGGTGGAGCGCACGGTGGTGCTCACCTCGGGCGTCCACGCGGATGGCATCGACGAGCCGCGCCTCGTGAAGCTGGCCGGAGACCTGGCCATGGGCGGGCAGGCGGTGCTCACCCCCGAGCCCCCGGACCTGCTGCGCTACGAAATCACCCCGCGCCTGCCGGACATCATCGAGGACGCCGCCGCGTGGGCCGCGTCCCAGAAGGACCTGGCGCCCGACGGGAAGGTGGACCTGTTCGGCATCAGCTTCTCCGGCGGGCTGTCCGTGGTGGCCTCGGGGCGGCCGGCGCTGAAGGGGAAGGTGGCCGCGACGCTCTCGTTCGGCGGGCACGGCGACCTGCCGCGCGTGCTGGCCTTCCTGTGCACCGGCGTGCTCCCGGACGGCGGTGCGCTGGCGCCGCACGACTACGGGGTGGTGGTCATCCTGCTCAACGTGGCGGACCGGCTGGTACCCCCCGAGCAGGTGGAGCCGCTGCGCGCGGGCATCCGCACCTTCCTGCGCGCCTCGCACCTGACGCTCACCGACAAGGTCCTCGCGGAGCAGACCTTCGCCCGGGCGCGGACGCTCCAGGCGGAGCTGCCCGAGCCGGCCTCCACGCTGATGAAGCACGTCAACACGCGCAACGTGGCGGCGCTGGGGCCGCTGCTCCTGCCGTACGTGAAGGCCTTCGCCGCGGACCCGGCGCTGTCACCCGAGCGCTCGCCGCCGCCGTCCACGCCCGTCTATCTGCTGCACGGGGAGGGGGACACGGTGATTCCCGCCATGGAGGCCGCGCTGCTCGCGAAGGCGCTGCGGCCGCACACCGAAGTGCACGCACTGGCCACGCCGCTCATCTCCCACGCGGAGGTGGACCGGCAGGCAGGCGCGGGCGACGTGTGGCGGCTGGTGGGCTTCTGGTCCGGCCTGCTCGACGAGTAACCCGGGCGCTTGGGACAGCAACGAACCTGTTCCATGAATACGGAGCGGCCCGGCGGGCGTCACGCAGGCGACAACGCCGCGCGTGCGTGGCTTCCCGATTGGGCCGGCGGATACATTGTCCCGCGCCATGAGCGTGAGCCTCCGCGACGTCCTCACCGGCGAGGACGTCTTCGGCTACATCCACCGGGTTCTGGGTTCCTTCGATTCGCGCCTCTACCAGCAGATTCTTGGCGCGGCCAACGCGTTCAAGGAGGGGGACGCGGCCATTGGCATCGCCGCCGCGGATGAGACGTCTCGCGCCAACGCCCGCGCGCTGCTGTCCCGCACGAAGCTGGGCGCCATCCACTCGCAGCCGCCCTTCGAGGACCGGCTCCATGCCTTCATGCTGGAGGGACTGGACGGGGAGCTGCTGCCCCACCTCTCCGAGTGGACGCTGGGGCAGCTGAAGCACTTCCTGCTCTCCGCGCCCGAGGCGGAGGTGCACGAAATCCTCGGCGGGCTGGGCAGTGACGTCATCGCCTGTGTCGTGAAGCTGATGAGCGACGCGGAGCTGACGGCGGTGGGAGCGCGCATCTTCCATCCGCTGCCCGGCAGCAAGCTGGGCGCGAAGGGCTACCTGGGGGCGCGCCTGCAGCCCAACTCGCCCACGGACCATCCGGACGACATCCGCTGGCAGGTCTTCAACGGCTGGTCCTTCGCGGTGGGGGACGTGGTGCTGGGCACCAACCCGGTGTCCTCGGCGCCCGCGTCCGTGGCGGCGGTGGAGGCGGCGCTGCACGACATCCTCGTCACCTTCGGGCTGGAGGAGGTGATGCCCCACTGCGTGCTGTCGCACATCGACGTGCAGGCGCAGGTGGAGGCGCGGCAGCCGGGCACCACCGGCATCTGGTTCCAGAGTCTCGCGGGCAACGAGTCCGCCAACCGCACCTTCGACGTCACCATCGAGAAGATGGTGGCGCACGCGGCGAGCCGCACCGGGAAGTTCGGCCTCTACTTCGAGACGGGGCAGGGCGCGGACGCGACGAACGGGCACCACCACGGCTGCGACATGCTCATCCACGAGTCGCGCAAGTACGGCTTCGCGCGGGCGCTGAAGGCGCGCGTGGCGACGGCGCAGCTCGGGGCGGGGCGGACGCAGGAGCCGTGGGTGCACGTGAATGACGTGGCGGGCTTCATCGGGCCGGAGGTGTTCCGCACCCGTGAGCAGCTGGTGCGCTGCTGCCTGGAAGACATCGTCATGGGCAAGCTGCACGGGCTGATGATTGGCCTGGACGTGTGCTCCACGCTGCACATGGACGTGACGCTGGACGACCTGGGCTGGTGCCTGGAGCAGGTGGCCCCGGCGGGCCCCGGCTACCTCATGGCGCTGCCCACGCGGAACGACCCGATGCTCAGCTACCTGTCGACGGCGTTCCAGGACCACGTCCGGTTGCGGGAGAAGTTCGGGCTCAAGGTGGATGACCGGATGTGGGCCTTCTTCCAGGAGCTGGGTGTCATCGACGCGCAGGGCCGGACCACGGAGCACTTCGGCGACCCGGCGTGGGTGTACCTCCAGTACCGGCGGCGCAAGGGAGACACGCGCTCGGACGCGGAGGTGCTCGCGGAGGCGAAGCGGGAGATGGCGGCGGTGCGTGAGCGGAGCGTGCCGCTGGCGGTGGGGCACGGGGCGCGGACGTACGAGCTGGAGCCGTCGCTGGAGCGGGAGCTGCGCGCGCTGTACGAGGACGCGAAGGCGGGCATCTGGTCGGAGCTGTCCGAGGCGACGGTGGCGCAGCTTCCCGACGCGGTGCCCCTGCGGACGTGCTCGGAGGACCGGCGCGACTACATCCTGCATCCGCCTTCGGGGGAGCGGCTGGACGCGGCGTCCGAGCTGGCGGTGCGGCTGCTGCGGCTGCGGCATGCGGGGCAGTGGGACGCGCAGATTGTCATCTCGGATGGGCTGGATGCGCGCTCGCTGATGGACGAGGGGCACCTGAAGCCGTTCCTCGCCGAGCTGCGGCGCGAGCTGGCGGCGGCGGGCTGGCACGTGGCGCCCGAGCACCTGGTGGTGAAGTACGGCCGCGTGCGCGCGGGCTACCAGGTGGGGGAGCTGCTGTTCGGGGACCCGGAGAAGACGGCGCCGCGAGCGTTGGTGCACGTCATCGGCGAGCGGCCCGGCTCCGGACACCATGCCTTCTCCGCGTACCTGAGCGCGCCGTCGGCGCGGGCGTGGGGCCGGCAGGGCAGGGTGGACCACGACATCACGCGACTGATTGCCGGCATCTCCGACACGAGCGTACGGCCCGAGTCGGCGGCGCGCGAGGCGGTGCGCATCCTCGCGGAGCTGGCCTCGTCGGCGCGCAATGAGCCGCCCACCCTGGATGGCTCCGTCGAGGCGCGGAGGGCCTGACTGGGGGCGCGCCGCGCTCCCAGGGCGGGCGCCTGTCGCGCGGAAGGAACGGTCCTTCCGCCAGGCCCGCCGAACCTGGAGTTCCTTTCAAGAATCCCCTCGGATGCGGTTTCTGAAAGGAGCTCTTGAGCCGTTCAGGGGGTAGCCGCGCCGTGGCCCGAGTTCTCGGCCTCGGCAATGGCCACCCCTGACAGAACTGGCTTCGACTGGCCTAGCCGCGCGAGGCGATGCTCGCGGCGGTGCGCACGCCGCCCACCGCCGTGGCCAGCGTGCTCTGGCCTGGGAACACCGAGTCCCCGACGAGCCAAAGCCCGTCCATGACCTGCATGGGGCCCAGGTTCCGGTAGTTCGCGAACCCCGCGCGCCGGGGCACTCCGCCCACCGCGCCGCCCTCCCGCTGCGTGAAGCGCTGATACGTGCGCGGTGACGCCGTCATCGTGTGCGTGAGCCCGGCCATCCATTCGGGCGCCAGGTGTTCCAGCCCCGCGCGCATGCGCTCCTGGATGCCCGACAGATACGCGCCCTGTTCCTCTGTCCGCAGGCCCGCCAGCGTCTTCAGCGGCACGTGGGTGGACACCGTCACCGTGCGGTGCCCTTCTGGCGCGCGGCCCTCGTCCGCCGCGCCGCTGATGGACATGAACAGGTGGTTGCCCTCGATGAACGGCGCGCCCGCGTCCCGTACCAACTCCAGGTGGTGCGCGCTGCCGCCCTCGTGCTCCGGCGCCTTCACCACCAGGTAGAGCATCGCCGCGCCCCAGCCTTCACTGATGCGCTCGGACATCGCTCCCAGCCGGGGGAGTTGCTCGGGTGGCAGGCCCAGCAGCCGGAGCACGCCGCGCGGCAGCAGGTTGGCCACGACGTTCCGCGCCCGCAGCTCGCCCTTGCGCGACGCCACGCTCCAGCCTCCAGGCATCCGGGTAATCGACTTCACCCGGTTGGCCAGCAGCACCGTGCCGCCGCGCGCCTCCACCGCCTTCGCCATCGCCTCCGCCAGCTTGCCGATGCCGCCCCTCACATGGCCCGTGCCTCGCCAGTAGTAGTCCATGGCCGCCAGGGCGAAGGGCGCCTCCGCCTCGGCCGCGCTGCACTGCACCGTGATTTGGCAGAGCGCATCCAGGTAAGTGCGCAGCGGCGCGAAGCCCGTGAGCCCCAGCGTCTCCAGCACCGCGCCCAGCGGCCGGCCCATCCACCGCAGCAGCGGCGCATACCGGAGCGCGCGCCCCGAGTGGCGCAGCAGCGCCTTCACGTCCAGCGGCGGCAGCAGGCCCGGGTCATCGAACAGCGGCCACAGCGCCTCGGCCACCTGGCCCTGCAACGCGAACAGGCGTCGGATGCCGGTGACGGGCGCGCCGGGCAGGGCGCACAGCGATTCGATGAACCGTGCCTTGTCCCGATGCACCGGCAGCCGGAGCTCCGGCGTGCGCAGCTCCACCACCGGGTCCAGCCAGTCCACCGTCACGGCCATGCCGTGCTCGCGAATCCAGCGGCCGAAGAGCTGGTGCGGCTCGAAGCCGGAGAACAGCGTGGCCCCGGCCTCGAAGGCATGACCTTCCCGCCGGAAGGTGCTGGCACAGCCGCCGGGGTAGTTCAGCGTCTCGCACAGCGCCACGCGCGCGCCCCGCCGCGTCAGCTCCAGCGCCGTGGCGAGCCCGCCGAAGCCCGCGCCCACCACCACCACGTCGTACTCGATGCTCGACATCGTCCATGCCGGGAATCCGGGGCCGGTCGGCCTCCAGCCAGGGAGGTCTCGCCCGTGCGCCTTCGGTACCGCGCCCCTGGCCGGGGGCGGCGCCTCGCTCCTAACCGGGGCCGGCCCCCCGCGCGAGGCTTTCCTCCCGCAGGGCTTCACGATGCCGCTCGGACCGGACACGTGGAGTCCTCGCCCGGAGGCCGGCCGTCCTGGAAGGAACGTTCATTCCACCTGGCAGCCGCCCGGATGGGCGGGCGGCGTGTCCTGTCCGCTCCTGACACGCGGCAGTCCCATCCACCCGCGGGTGGACGGTTCCCTGGCGGGCGGCCACGCAGGCCCGTCCGCCCGGGGGCTCCCTCACGTCACCCGCGACTCAGCGATACATGAGCGCCATGTTGTCCATGCGCACGCCCTGGCCGGGCGTGAACTCGTTCATGCAGGCGTCATCCGTGAAGCCCATGTAGTTGCGGACGGGGTCCGGCCCGGGGTCGGCCACGCACGTGTCCAGCCCCAGCGCGCAGGCGCCCGTGGTGGCATTGGACCTCGGCGTGTCCGCCACGCCGTCATCCGCCGAGCAGCCCTGCACCGTGTGATTCAGGCCCAGCCAGTGCCCCACCTCGTGCACGGCGCTGTCGCCCTGGTTGTACGGCGCCGCCGTGCCACCCGGCAGTGTCGAGTTCAGCATCACCACGCCGTCGTTCACCGGATTGGAGGCCTGGCTCCAGGGGAACGTCGCCCAGCCGAGCAGCCCGCCGCCGGGGTTCGCCAGGTACAAATTGAGCGACTCCTTGCCGCCCCGGCGCAGCGCCGTCTTGGCCATCCGCTCCGCCGAGCCGCCCGGTGTCAGGGCATACCAGGTGGCATTCGTGGTCCGCGTGGTGAGCACGTGGTCGAAGTAGAAGGGCGTGCCGCTGTAGGCCGAGTTCAGCACCGCAATCTGCGCGCTCACCACCGAGTCCGGCACATTGCCCTGCGTCGTGGCCGTCCCGGAGCGAAGCACGTGCACGTACGTGGGCACGCGCACCGTGCCCGGCAGCCGCGTCGCGCGCACGTCGCGCTCCGCCAGCCGCGTCTCCACGCGCGCCAACTCCGCCGCGTCCGCGTCCCCGGTGCCACACCGCGCCTCTTCCACTACGGCGGAGGTCGGCTCCTCCACCGGCTCCAGCGTCCCACCACAACCCCACGCCAACAGGCCCCCCACGGCGAGCGCCAGCGTGCTGCTTCGCTTCATCCCCTGCATCCGCATGTCTCCTCCTGTGTGCCCAACGTCAGTCATGAACCAGGGAGAACCGTACTCCCCGGGACTGGAGGAAAACGAGGCGCGCCGCGCCAGGACCATGTCTTTTCATTTCGGGTGCGCGGTGACCCGGTGGCCGGCGCATAGACTGGGTGCGCCGCATCCACGGAAAGGGCTTGCCCGCTTGAACCGCTCACTCATCGCCGCCGGCTGTGCGCTCGTCCTGGGCTGTGCGTCGTCGCAGAAGCCCGCTCCCGTGTCGAAGCCGGAAGTCCACTCCGCCGCCACGAAGCCCCGGCCGGAGCAGCCGCGGTACCTGTCTCCGTCGGAAATCGCGAAGTGGCTGGAGGCGTCGGAGGTGTCCTATCGCGTAGAGGGGAAGGACTCGCCGCCGGGAGGCTGGGGAGACCAACTGTGGCCCCAGCGCGTGCAGGCGGTGGAGTTCCCCCGCGTGGTGGTGGAGAAGGGCGAGCGCGTCGTCCGCGAGTGGCCGGAGAACCCGGAGGCGCGCAAGCTGCTCGACGAGGCCGAGCCCCTCTTCCAGGCGAAGAAGTACGAGGAGGCGGGGAAGTTCTACGCGCGCGCCACCGAGGTGTGCCCGGACTGCTACATGGCCTGGAACTTCCGGGGCGACGCGGCCCTCTTCGCGGATGACGCGGCCACCGCGCTGGCGCACTACCGCAAGGCCACCGTCCTCAACCCGGATGACCACCGCTCCTGGTTCTTCATGGGCAACGCGCTCGCGAAGCTGGGGCGCTTCGACGAGGCGCTCGACGCGTGGGGCATGTGCCTGACGCTCAACCCGCGCTACCCCGTCATCCGCCAGTTCTTCCAGACGTACTCACACCTGGGGCTCGTCATCCGCGAGGACGCCATCGTCCCCCGTGGCTACGCGGAGCGCGTGGGCGAGGAGGTCTCCATCCAGTTCGACCCCAACCACGACCTGGGCTGGTTCGCCTTCGCCAACTGCAAGGCGCTGTGGCTGGGCGAGCCCTCCCACCGCAAGGAGATGACCGGCACCACCGAGGAGCACTTCACCTCCGTGGAGGAACTGGAGTGCCTGGGCGTCGCGCTCGTCGTCCACGAGGACCAGAAGGCGCGGGGGAAGACGGACGCGTCGGACCCCACGCTGGACCGGCTGTATGTCATTGCGAAGGACGGCATGCTGCTGGAGGCGGTGCTCTTCGAGGTGGCCACCCGCGTGCACCCCCAAATCGCTCTCACCCAGGATGACACCGTCCGCCAGCGCCTGAAGGCCTACGTGCTCAAGCACGTGCTGGTGCCGGCGGGCGGCGTCGACCTGTGAGGCCCTACCGGGGCAGCTTGAGCCGGAGGGTGAAGACGTAGGACACGCTGACCGCCTTGCCCTGGTACGTCACCGGGCGGTAGCGCCAGCTCTCCAGCGCGTCCACCACCACCTCGTTCATGTGCGGCAGGCCCCGGATGACGCGGCAGTCGCGCACGCTGCCCTCCACCGTGATGACGCACCTGGCGATGAGCGTGCCCTCCACCTGGGCCGCGCGCGCCGCGGGCGTGTAGTCGATGGGGGTGACGCGCACCTGCGTCGGCGGCGTCATGCCCTGGCCGAAGGGGAGGACCTCCGTGCCCGTGGGGCCCTGGCCCGTGCCTCCCGGGAGGCCGGGGACGAGCGGCACCCCGATGACCGTGCTGTTCGGGTCTCCGTCCGGGTGGCCGCCGGCCACGCCCTCGCCCGGGTCCGCCACCTCGTCGGTGTCGCTCGAGTCGGAAGGCGGCGTGTCGTCCACCGGAGGCTGCGGGTCCGCCGGCAGCGGCTGCACCTTGCGGGGGGCGCGGTCCGGGTTGCGCGGGCGGGGCTTCGGGGCGACGGCCTGCTTCGGGGCGGCGGGCGCCGGCGAGCCCTTGGCCAGGTTGGGGCCCGGGCTCAGCCGGAGGACGTAGTCCTTCTCCGGCTCGGGCGGCAGCTCCGCGGGCCTCGCGGAGATGAAGAGCACCGCGGCGAACAGCGCCGCGTGCGCTGCGATGGACAGCCACATGCCCGTGCCAAGACGCCCTGCCCGCTGCCGCTCGATGACTGACTGGAACATGGTGGAAGGCCTCCTCCAAGGACGGGCGCTCCCGGCATCCGTCCGCTCCCCACGGGCGGATGCCGACGTGTTCGGTTGCTTCTGGAGCGCCCTGACCACGCAAGAGTCAAACTACGCAGTCGCCCCCTCGGAATGGCCGTGGCCCGTCCATCTCTTGGTCACGGTTGTGTCATGGGGAAAGCCCGCTCGCTCCAGGTGCTGGCGCACCCCTGAAACGGCACCGCCCTCCTTCCCGCCAAGAGGGGAGGAGGGCGGCGCAATCACGCATGCGCGAGGGCGCGCTAGCGGGGCAGCTTGAGCCTGACGGTGACGTGATAGGACACGGACACCGGGCTGCCCTGGAACGTCACCGGGCGGTAGCGTCGGGTCTCCAGCGCTTCCACCACCGCCTCGTCCATATAGGCCAGGCCCTTGAGGACGCGGCAGTCCCGCATCCGTCCCTCGCGGGTGATGACACACTTGGCGATGAGCGTGCCTTCCACCTCGGCCGCGCGCGCCAGGGACGTGTATTCGATGGGCGCTCCGCTCAGCATCACCGGCGGCGTCATGCCGTCGCCGAAGGGAAGGTGCTCCACGTCCGTGGCTCTGCGCACCAGGTCCCCGGAGATGCCCGTGGGCAGCGGGCCGTCGGGGAGCAGGCTGTCCGGGTCTCCGTCCGGGTGGCCCACGGGGCCGCTCGTGCCCACGGTGTTGGCGACCGCGTCATTCCTGCCCGTGGACGGCGTCGTGTCGGGCTCGGGCGGGCGCGGGTCCGTGGGCAGCGGCTGGGGCGTGCGGGGCGCGCGGTTCCTGTCCCGGGGCCTGGCGCGAGGGGTATGGGCCTGCTTCGGAGGCACGGGCGCCGGGGTGCCCCTGCGCACGCTCGGGCCCCGCGGCACGATGATGCGCATGCCGTCGTACGGGTCCTTCTCGGGCGGCGGCTCCGGAGGCCGCGCGGAGATGAAGAGCACCGCGGCGAACAGCGCCGCATGCACGCCGATGGACACCCACGTCCCCGTCCCCAGTCGCCCCGCCCGCTGCCGCTCGATGACCGACTTGAACATACCGGCTGGCCTCCCGCCTCGACGGGCGCTCCCGGTGGACCCACCGCCTGACGCGCGGCGGGCGACACCGGCGTGGGCGGATGGCTCTGGAGCGCCCTGTCCACGCACGAGTCAACCTACGTGGCGCGGACAGCGGGATGGCCGTGGGCCGGCCATCGCTTCATCACTGTTCTGTCACGGGGCGGAGAGCTCCATCCGGTAGCCCACGCCGCGAATCGTGTGGATGGTGAAACCCGACGTGCTCGTCCAGCCCAGCTTCTTCTTCAGGCTGGAGACGAAGTTGTCCACCGTGCGCGGGTCCACCACCACGTCCCGGCCCCACACCGCGTCCAGGATTTCCCCTCGCGGCAGGGCCCGGTCCTTGTGGCGCAGCAGGAAGGCGAGCAGGTCGAACTCGGTGCGCGTCAGCTCCACGTCCGTCCCGTCCGGCTTCGTCACCGCGCGCCGGCCCAGGTCCAGGGTGAAGCCGCTGAAGGTCATCACCTGCGGCGGGGGCGTGCCGGCCCGGCGCACCAGCGCGCGCACCCGCGCGAGCAATTCCCGCAGCCGGTAGGGCTTGGTGAGGTAGTCCTGCGCTCCCGCCTCGAAGCCCCGGAGGATGTCGTCCTCCAGCGAGCGCGCGGTGAGCATCATCACCATGCTCTTCACACCCTGGGAGCGCAGCCGCCGGCAGAAGGAGTAGCCGTCCTCGCCCGGCAGCATCACGTCCAGGATGAGCAGGTCGAACTCGCGCTCGCGCAGCAGCGGCTCGGCGTCGCGGGCGGAGGGGGCCTCGGACACCACGTACCCCTCATCCTGGAGGTTGTCGCGCAGGCCGACGCGCAGGTGGGCGTCATCCTCGACGATGAGGACGGAGGGGCGGGTGGTCGGGTTCGGAGTGGCGGTGGTCATCGGTACGACTCGTGAAAGGTGAGAGCGAAGGTGGTGCCTTCAGGACTGGAGGTGGCCACCTGGATGTCGCCTCCATGCAGCCGCATGATCTTCCGGCAGAGCGCCAGCCCCAGGCCACTGCCGTGGACCTCCGGCCCCGGCTGGGTCAGCCGGTAGAAGTCCTGGAAGACGTTCTCCCATTCGTTCTCGGGCATGCCCACGCCGTTGTCGCGGAAGAGCACCGTGCAGCCGTGGCCGGGAATCGTCTGCGCGGTGACGGAGATGCACACCGGGCTGCGCCGGTTGTAGGCGCACGCGTTGCGGCCCAGGTTGGCGAAGAGCAGCCGCAGCAGCGAGGGGTCCGCCTCCAGCTCCGCGTCGCCCACGTCCGTCACCAGGTCCACCGGCACCGTCGTGGCGCTGGCCAGGTCGTCGCGCAGCGGGTTGACCAGCTCCTCCAGGCGCACCCGCGAAGTCCGCAGCTTCCAGCGGCCCTTGTCGATGCGGTTGAAGGACAGGATGTTCTCCACGAGGAAGTGCAGCCCGTCGGCGGCCTGGACGATGCGCGCCGGGTAGTCGCGCACCTCGGGCGTGTGCGCCAGCTTGCGCTCCAGCGTCTCGCCCAGCAGGCGGATGGAGGCCAGCGGCGTGCGCAGCTCGTGCGAGACGGTGGCCACGAAGTCGCTCTTCAGCTCCAGGAAGCGGTACTTGCGCTGCTGTGACACCACGGACAGCGCGAAGATGGCCATGGCCAGCGCGCCGCACAACGCCACCAGCACCGTCTTCAGGCCGTAGCGCGCCTCGATGTCCGCCTCCGCCCGCGCCCACTGCGGCATCTCCGCGCGCACCCGCAGCGTGCGCATGGGCTGCACGGTGTGTTCCGTCTTGAGGCTCAGCGTGCCGTCCGCGTCGAGCAGGCGGCGCGCGCGCAGGTCATCCGCGATGGGGCGCAGCAGCGCCACCACGTCCACGGCGATGCCATAGACGGCCTCCTCGTTCTTGGGCTCCACGTACCACGTGTCGCCAATCAGCGTCGGCTCCACCAGCCCGTCCGGCATCACCAGCGCGCCGGCGCCCACCTCGCCCGCGCGGTCCAGGAAGTCACGGGTGGGCTCGCCCAGCACGGTGCTCAGCCGGACGATGTGCTCGTGGAGGAAGTCGAAGTCCGACTGGGTGAAGCGCGAGCGCTCGCGCAGCAGGTCTCGCTGGAGGCCCGAGGCCCGGGCGAAGCCGCCGAAGTCCTCCGGCAGGCCCTCGCGCAGCAGCGCCCGCACCAGCGGCTCCGTGTCCTTTCCGCGCTGCAGCCGCTCCAGGGTCAGCACCAGGAAGGGGAGCTCCTGCACCGCGGGCAGCGGGTTGGCGGCGTGGTAGCGCAGCAGGTCCTCCACCAGCCGCCCCACGCCTCGGGTGTTGCGGGCCGCGAGCGCCGCCTCCACCGCGCGCAGCCGCGCCAGGCGCTGCTCCCACTTGCCCGCGGGCGAGCCGTCCGCGAGGTGTGCCTCGAGGACGAGGTACGCGTCGCGCGCGGGCGTCCGGTAGCCGGCGCTGGGGCGGGTGAGGCGGGGCAGGAACTGGTAGTTGCGGAAGAGGAGGTAGAAGCCCTCGGCCGGGGCCAGCGGGTCACCCACCGCCTCGTGGAGCGCGGGGATGGTCTCCTCGAGCAGCCGGGCCAGGCTCTGTCGGAGCGACTCGGAGGCGGCGTGCTCCAGCGCCTCGCGGCGCAGGCGCACCTGGGCGTGGGCCTCCTCGCGCTCCTGGCCGAAGATGCGCTGCAGGCTGACCAGCCCCCAGCCGAGAGCCAGGAGGCCGCAGCCCAGGGCCACGAGGGTGGGGAGGAGGCGGCGCAGCATGAGAGTGCGACGCCGACTATCGCACAGCCTCCAGCCCCCCGAGGCTTTTCGCGTGGGCCCGGAGGAGGAGACGAGTGTCCTCGGAGGGCGGACAGGCGGACTTCCGGTCCACGGGCCGACAGCGTGGGACGGCGGGCCGTGGCGCCCGGGCCTCCCGAGGGAAAGCCTGGGGGCTGGAGGCTGCCCCGCATGCGCGTCGTCTTTCCGCTGTCGCGTCCCTGGCCTGGAGGCCCCGTGGTGCTGTGGGGCGGAGCGCTCCCCGCCGGCAGCCTCAAGTACCTCACCTTCTCGCGGTACCTGGAGTCCTCACTCCCGGAGGGGGCAAGGGGGCTGGTGGAGCTGTCCGGGGCCGCCACCGCGCTGGCGCTGGACGCGCTGGGGCGGGAGCGGGGGCTGCCGGTGGTGGCGGTGACGGACGCGGCGGGGACGGGCTACCTGCGGACGAACGGGTTCGGCGGCGAGGTGCGCACCGTGCGCGGGCTCGCCGAAGCCTGGGAGCTGGCGCGGGGCTACGAGCGCGACGGGTGGTGCTGGCCGCGGCAGCTGGCCAACGGGGAGCTGGTGGAGTGCGTGGCGTCGTGGGCCGTGCGGCTGCGCGAGGTGGTGCGCGACGTCTTCCCCGCGGTGAGGAGCGTGGTGTGCGGCTTCGGCACGGGCGCCACGGTGGTGGGGCTGCACCGGACCTTCACGGCGGCGGGCTACGAGGTGGTGGGCGTGCAGCCCGCCCCGGGTCGCTCGCTGCCCGGCTGGCGGCGCTGGGTGGAGCAGAGCCTGGGGGAGAAGGACCTCTTCTTCCCGTACCGGGAAGAGGTGGCGCTGGAGACGGCGAGGCCCCGGGATACGGATGGCCTGGGCGCGCTGCTGGCCTGGGCGCGCGAGGAGCCCAGGCCGGAGGAGGTGCTCATCATCTCCCACAACGCGCGGCCCCCGGGGGGCTGAGGCGGGCTACGGCTGCTGCCCGCCGGCGCGCTCACCACGAGGCCCGCGCTGGCGGCCGCCGCCTCCGCCCTCCTCGCGGCGCATCTCCTGGTACTTCGCCTGCTGCTCCTCGTTGAGCAGCGCGCTCATCTCCTGGTCCGTCTGCTGGCGCTCGGCGCGCAGCTCCTGGCGGATGTCGCGCGGGTTCTTCGTGCCGGCCTGCACCTCGGCCATGAGCGCCTGGCGCTTCGAGTCCTCGGCCTGCATGCGGCGGGTGAGCGCCTGCTCCTGGTTGTAGTTGAGCTTCGCGTCGCTCACGAACTGGCGCAGGCGCTCCGCGCGCTGCGACTGGGCCTGGACCTGCGCCTGGGCCCACTCCTGCTGGCGGGCCTCGCGCTGCTCGTTGCGCATCTCCTCCTGTGCGGCGCGCACGGCGTCCTTCAGGTAGGCGCGCCCGCCCTCGGAGTTGAGGGCCTCGCCCGCCACCATGCCGCGCACCTCGGCGCGCAGCTGCTCCAGCTCCGCGGTGAGCGCCGCGGGGGCCGCCACCATGCCGCCGTCCGCGGAGACAGCGGGCCGCTGCTCCAGCGCCATCAGCCGCCGGGACAGGCCGAGCGCGGTGTCCTCCAGCGCCCGCACGCGCCGCTCCAGGTCCTCCACGTCGGCGTCGACCATGGCGGGGGGCGCGTCTTCCGGCGAGGGGGGCGGAGTCGCGGGCTCACCGGGGCCCATGAGGGAGACCGCGAGCGCCGCGGAGGCCAGGACGAGGGAAGCGATGCCGAGGAGCTTGTTCATGTCTTCTCCGACGCGGAAGGGAGGCCCGTATTCCATACCCCGCCCGTACGCCCGGCTCCACCCACCGTCCGGGTGGGTCGCCCGCCTCAGCGCCGCTCGGCGGGCTTCGTCGGGTCGTCCATGTCGATGGGGCCCTGGCCCGGGCCGTACTTCATGGCGCAGTCATCGCACATCCAGAAGCGCACGATCATCCCGTTGTCGTCGTTGGAGCTGAACGTCGAGCCGAGGTCGGGAGGAGGGAGCGCGGCGTGTCCGAAAAGCAGAAGCCGCGCGCAGGTCCCGTTTCCCGGGCCGGCGCGCGGCTTCGTTCTTCGCGGGCACCCGGCGCGCAGCCGGGGCCTTCAGGCGGTGGGGCTAGGCGTTGCGGCGGACCATGGAGACCTCGAACTGACGGTCCGTGACGTAGCCGGTGGCCTTGCTGCCCGCGCGGTACATCTTCCCGTTGTCATCCACGTAGAAGCGGTTGTTCGGGTTGGTGTCGGCGCCCTTGGCCGTCTGCTTCGTCCCCGGGTCGTGGAAGGTGTAGTAGGTGCGGCCCTTCTCGTCGACGCCGCGGCCGGTGATGACCACGAAGTGGTCCGTGAGCCCGTCCGCGTTGTAGCTGGCGTCCTTGTGGCTGACGCCCACGACCACGGGCTTGCCCGCGTCGAGCTGCGAGTCGATGTACTTGCGGCCCTCGGCGGCCTTCTTCGGGTCCACCGTCACCTGGCCCTTGGAGTTCTCGCTCGTGGCCACCTGGATGCGCTTGTCCGGGCCCGTCACGGTGGCGCCGGCCGCCTTGGCCATGGCCACCGCCGCGTTGAAGCACGCGGTGTCGTTCGGGGTGTAGCCGTGGCCGCCCTCGAACTGGCTGTAGTAGGGGACCTTGACCTTCGTCGCTTCCTTCGAGCCCGGCTTCTCGACAGGCGTCGAGTCGGTGGGCTTCGCGGCGGGCTTGGTCTCCGGCTTCGTCGCGGGCTTGGTCTCCGGCTTCGCGGCGGGCTTGGTCTCCGGCTTCGTCTCGGGCTTCGCCGTGTTCGTCGTCGGGCCTGCCGCCTGCTCCTTCTTGAGCTGGGCGAGGGCGTCCTTCGACTCATTCACGAAGCGGTTGGCGACGCTCTGCTGCACCTTCGCGGAGTTCTTGCGGAAGTGGACCAGCTCGCCGTTGTCGTTCTTCCGGCCGCGCTCGGCGTAGACCGCCTTGATGATCTCCTCGTCGCTCATCTTCGCCGGGTCCTTGCCCTTGAGCGCGGCCTTGAAGATGTCGTCGGAGTTGTTGCGGTGCTGGACGGAGGTGGACCAGGCCACGTCCTGCAGCGCCTTCGAGCGCGTGGTGACGTCCAGGCCGGTGGTCTTCTTGATGTCCGCCACGGCCGGGTCGTAGTGCGTGCGCTTGATGGCGTCGTGCTGGGCCTGGAAGAAGCGCTCCGGCTCCTTCGCGGCCAGGTCCTTCCACGCCTTGGTGAACTCGGGGCTGCCGGGCGTCTTGCCGGACAGGGCCTTGTGGTAGTCGGGGTAGGTGTTCTTCAGCCCGTCCACGAACTCCTTGGCGGAGCCCGTCTTGGTGGCGAACTGGTAGGAGCCGTAGGACACGCCGCCCGCGTCACCACTGCCGGAGGAGACGGTGCCGGGACCGGTCGCCTCGTACTTGCGGCTCAGGCTGCCCAGGTCCGCCGGGGCGGCGCCCTGGGTGGTGGGGGTGGTCTCCGGCTTCGTGGCCGGCTTGGTGGGCTGGTAGTTGTCCACCTTCGGCTGCGTCTTGCCCTTGGTGGTCTCGGTCGGCTTCGCGTCGAAGCCGTCGGTGATCTTCAGGACCTGACCCGCGTTGATGCGGTTCGGGTCCTTGATGTTGTTGGCCTTGGCCAGAGCATCGACGGTGGTGTTGTGGCGCTTGGCGATGGCCGACAGCGTGTCGCCCGACCGCACCTTGTAGTTGCTGACGCTCGTCATGGTCCGCTCCCCGCGCGGGGACTTGCGGCCCCCGGCTCACTCGACACGCAGTCGAGGATTTCCCTCTATTATCGCGGAGTTCTGTTGTTTGTTGCTTGGGCGGGAGCGAGCGGTCGGGGCTGTGCAACCCTTCGGATTCATTGAGATGGGGAGGATGCAACGATGAGCAGGCAAGCGTCGCTGGGCCTGGTGATGGTGGCGTGGGCGGTGGTGGCCGTGGCCCAGCCGGCGGGGGATGTCACGGGCGTGTATCGCAAGGACGGCGGGGAGCTGGCGGTCCTCCAGGGCGACAAGGAGACACTGCTCCACTACAGCGCCGGCTTCCCGCAGGGGCAGAGCGTGGGGACGTGTGAGTGCCCCTTGATGCTCCAGCGGAAGGAGTCCGCGGCGCGCTGGGCGCTGAAGAGCACGGACGCCGACGACACGTGGACGCTGCGGCTGGAGTCCGGCGAGCTGGTGCTCGAGGACGGAAGCCCCGGATGCTGCGGCGCGGGCTGGCCGGGCCGGGACGTCTTCGCGCGCAAGGCGATGACGCCCCTGCAGGGCTGCAAGGTGAAGGCGCCGCGCGCTTACTTCCACGACTCGGACGAGAAGAACACGCAGCGCAAGGCCTTCGTGGTGACGGGGGACGCGGTGCAGGTCTACGTGCCGTCCCTGGAGCCGGACCTGGTGCCCGCGCGCTTCGTGGGGCCCAAGAGCTCCACCGTGGGCCTGCTGCGTCGGGATCAGCTCGACTGCAAGGCGCAGGGCAGCGCGGCATCGGCCGACGCCGGAGCGGTCGACGTGAAGTCCCTCGCTGGTCGCTGGGTGCAGGTGCAGCGCAAGGGCAAGGGGTACGTCATCGAGCGGCCCTGCTCGTCGGGCACCCCCGCCTTCACGCTCGAGGCCAGCGGCGCGATGAAGGCCGAGTATGGCCAGGAGGACGAGCAGCTGAAGGTGACGGGCTCGAAGCCCGGCGCGGCGGGCGCGTACACGCTGGAGGTGACGGACGCCAGCGGCGCCCGCCAGACGCTGGCGTGGACGGTGACGGACGCGAAGAAGGGCGTCGTGCGTCTCAAGGGCGGCACCGGCTTCTTCCGCGACGGCACGCTCTTCGTCCGCGAGGACAAGAAGGGCGGCATCCCCGTGCGCGCCGAGAAGTGCGACGAGTACGAATAGCCGCGGTGTCTCCCGGAGCCGCTCGGAGCAGAGGACGGGCGAGCGCGCGACCGTGGCGGAGGGCGCCTGCTGCGCACGGAGCGGGGCCCGTGCCGCGCGGGCACTGCTGGGCGCGGCGGGGCGTTCCTCTTCCGTGACGCCCGTGCCGGGGTTACCGCTTCGCATGGCGCGGGGCCCGTGCTGCGCGGGTACTGCCGCGCGCGGCGGGGCGGTCCTCTTCCGTGACGCCGTGCCGGGGTTACCGCTTCGCGCGGCGCGCGGGCGTCTTCTTCCGTGACGTCGTGGCCGTGCGCTTCTTCGCCGTGGCGCGCCGAGCCGCCGCGGCCGGACGGGCCCGGGTCTTCTTCGTGCCCGTACGGGTCGCCCTGGTCGGCTGGGCCCGGCTCTTTCTGGCGCCCGTCTTCTTCGCGGCGCCCCGCTCCTTGGTGGCCTGGTAGCGCTCCAGCAGGCGGGTGCCCTTCGCGGCCAGACGCTTCGCACCGGCGGCGTCGCGGGGAACGGGCTCGCCCCAGGCATGGGCCGACAGGGCCAGCCGCGTCGGCTTGCCATTCGCGTCCTTCATGGGCCCGCGCGGGTGGGCGAAGTGGCGGCGCAGGAAGCTTCCCTTGCGCCGCATCTTCTCCGGCGTATCGGCCTTGCCCGTGACGCCGGGCTTGAGGTTCGCGCCCTCCTTCTCACGAAAGTAGGCGCGTCCCGCGGCGGTGAGCCCGCCCTTCGGGTTCTTGCGCGTGCGGGCCCTCGAGCTTCGTCCCTGTATCGTCGAGCGTGTCGGCATCCTGCCTCCTCGGGTATGTCGGCTGCTTCCCGTGAAGAGGTAGGGGCTCCATGTCAGGAGGGCACCCCGCCACTCGGGGGCCATCGCTTGTCCGCTTGCCGACCTCGGGGGTCAGTTCGGGCAGAAGAACGTCACCTCGTACTGCGCGCCCGCCTCGCACGTGTAGAGGCCATTCCCGTCGTCGTACGAATAGGCGTACGTCTGCGCGCAGTACTTGTGGATGGTCTCCACGTAGTCCGTCGTCGTGACGGGGCCGGTCCGGCACTGGCCGGGCGACACGGGCGGCGTGGGGCAGCAGTACATGGCGGCCTGCGGGTCCGTGGGGGCGTACGTCGTCCCGTCGAACGGCGGGTTGGGCAGGCTCTGCCACTGCGACCCCGTCAGCTTCGCGCAGGGCGAGGCACAGCCAGCGATGGTGCTGCTCGTGCCGCCATCCGCGTACGGAAGCATGACGAGCAGGTTCTCACTGTCGAGGCTGGGGTAGTTGCCATTCGTGCTCAGGTTCTCGCTGGTGGGGCAGTGGTCGAACGTGAGCGCCGAGCAGTCGATGACGCCGCCGTCCGGCCCGCCGGAGCAGCCGCCCTTCACGTCCACGCGGTAGGGCAGGGTGTAGCCGTCCACCATGCTGGTGTCCCAGTTGTCCGTCGTGCCCACGGTGACGCTCGGGTTGGAGGGGTTCACCTGACACGCGCCCGCATCCACCGAGGACAGACAGCCGAAGGTCCCCTCGAACTTGGAGTCCACGGCGGGGCCGCAGCCGATGCCGTCGGGGCAGGTGAAGCCATCGCTGGGAGGGCCGCCGCTCTGGCCAATCTGGCAGTTGTTGCCGGTTTCGTCGCAGCCCATGCCAGGCCAGAACCGCGTCGCCGCGAGCCCGATGTCCGGGATGGGGTAGTCGTACGAGTCCCCCTTGTTCGCGAGCTTGATTTGATTGGGCGCGTTGAGCGTCCCGCCTCCTGCGCCCACGAGCGAGAACACCCAGATGGGTTTGTCACACCCGTTGGTGATGCGCAGCCGTGTGGGCTGTGCGCTCGTGCCAGGTTCGCGGCCCACCGCCGGAGCGGGCGTGGTGCGACAGCGCACGGTGGCCGCGCCGGCGAGGATGAGCAGCGCGACGCCCGCGAGCTTCCAGGCGGGAGAGAGGGAAGAGGGAGACGTGGGCTGGGTCGTCATGGGAACTCCGGGGAACGCCGGGGGGAAACGGCAACGGCGGCCACCGCTTCAGCAAGCGATGTGCCGCCGTCAACACTAGGGTCACCCGCACGACGCATCCCACGTCCCGCGACGTCCTCCCGTGCGTCGACACGCGGGAGGTGGGGGCGACGCGTCGGAGTTTGCAACCCGACGCGTCGGAGGACGCTCAGCCGAGCTTGAACGCGTCCAGCTCCGGCACCTTCTCCAGCAGCAGCGGGGAGGAGTGGAGGTACGCGGTGGAGCGGCGCTTCTGGTCGATGTCGTCGTAGACGCGCTGCACCTGCGTGGGCGTCAGGCCCATCACCTGCGCGGCCTCGTCCGTGGACACGCCGTGATTCTTCGCCCACATCAGCAGGTCCAACTGGGAGTAGTGCACGGAGAAGTAGAAGTCCTCCTGCGACTGCGGAAGGCTGAACGTGTCCGTGGTGGGCTCGCCGCTGGTGATTTCGTCGATGACGCCCAGGTGCTTCGCCAGCCGGTACACCTGCGTCTTGTAGAGGCCGGCAATCGGCTTCACGTCCGCCGCGCCGTCACCGAGCTTCACGAAGAAGCCCTGGTCGTACTCCAGCCGGTTCGGCGTGCCGGCGACGGCGAAGTTCAGCCGGTCCGCGTGGAAGTAGTCCATCATCTTCCGGGTGCGCTGCTTGAAGTTCGTCGCGGCGACAATCTGCGTGTACGCCTGCGGCGAGAGGCGGAAGCGGCGCTCCTCGCCGTTCACCTGCACCACCACGTAGAAGAAGTTCACCGCGTCCGTGTTCAGCCGGTCGCCGTGCATGACGATCTTCCACTTCATGTCCGGGGTGAACTCGGGGAACACCGAGCGCACCGCCTCGTCGCGCTGCCGGTAGCAGCCCGCCGCCTCGAGGATGGGGGCGATGTCGTGGAGCTGGTGCTTGATGCCCAGCTTCTCGCAGAGCTTGCGGCCCAGCTGCGAGCTCCACCCGCTGGAGTCCTTCTCCGGCAGGAGGATGCCGAACACGCGGTCCGGCCCCAGCGCGCGCACGGCGAGCGCGGCCACGCAGGCGGAGTCGATGCCACCGGAGATGGCGACCACCAGCCCGCGCTTGCGCAGCTTCTTCAGCACCGCCTCGCGCAGCCCCTCGGACAGCTCGGCCGCCTTGGCCTCCCAGTCCAGCTCCAGCACCTGCTTCGAGAACTTCATCGTGTCCACCCCTCAGGAATCCCTTACGAAGAACCGACTGACGAAAAACGCGTGCGCAGCTCCGCCTTGAGCACCTTGCCCGCGGGCCCGCGCGGAAGCGCCTCCGAGAACACCACGTGCTTCGGCACCTTGTGCACCGGCAGCGACTCGCGGCAGAAGCGCCGCAAGTCGTCCTCCTTCACCTCGGCGCCCGCGTGCAGAACCACCACCGCGCAGGCCGCCTCGCCGCCCAGCGCGTCCGGCACGCCCACCACCGCCACCTCCTGGACCGCCGGGTGGCGCGCCAGGTGGTGCTCGATTTCCGCCGGGCTCACCCGGTGGCCATTCACCTTGAGGATTTCCTTCGCGCGGCCCACCAGGAAGAAGAAGCCGTCCGCGTCGCGCCAGGCCAGGTCGCCCGTCCACAGCCAACCGTCCTTCAGCACGGTGGCCGTCTCCTCGGGCGCGCCCAGGTAGCCCGGCGTGACGTTGGCGCCCTTCGCCACCAGGTGGCCCGTCTCGCCCACGGGCAGCGGCGTGCCGTCCTCCGCCACCACGCGCAGCTCCACGCCGGGAATGCCCAGGCCGATGGAGCCCGCCTTCTCCCGCGCATGCTTCGGCGGCAGGTAGCTCAGCCGCGCGGTGGCCTCCGTCTGGCCGTACATGACGTACAGCTCCGCCGGGTGGAAGGCCTCGCGCGTCCACTGCGTCGTGTCCGGCGCCATGCCTCCGCCCGCCTGGGTGAGGTAGCGCAGCTTCAGCTTCGACAGCGTCTCCGGGCTGGCCTGACGCTTGAGCAATTCGAAGGTGAGCGGCACGCCCGCGAAGCCGGTGCTGCCCTCGGCGGCCATGGCCTCCAGCACCACCTGCGGGTACATGAAGCGCGGGTCCAGGAACACCGAGCCGCCCGCGAGCAGGTGCGTCTGCAGCACGCTCTTCCCGTAGCAGTAGTGCAGCGGGAGGATGAGGTGCGCCCTGTCCGACGGTGACAGGCCCAGGTACTCGACGATGGAGCGCGTGTTGGCGGCGATGTTGCCGAACGTCTGGATGACGCCGCGGGGCGTGCCCGTGCTGCCGGACGTGTAGACGATGGCCGCGTGCGCGTCGGACGGCGTGGAGGGCAGCGCTTCCAGCGGAGCGGCCCTGGCCTCCGCGTCCAGCGCGCCGTCCTCCTGCACCCACGTGCACACGGCCGGCGCGAGCACCTGGAGCATGCGCTCCGGCGGGCGCGCGGAGTGCACCACGTAGAAGTGGCGCAGCGTCGTCCTGCCGGTCCACCTGCGTGCGTCCTGGCCGAAGAGGAAGGCGTGCCGCGCGCCCGTCTGCGCGAGGATGGCGTCCAGCGACGTGGCGCCGGACTCGCGGTCCAGCTCCACCGCGCACGCGCCCAGCGCCTGCACCGCGAGGCCTGCCACCACCGCCGCCGAGCCCAGCGGCAGGGCGATGAGCACCTTGTCTCCCGGCCCCACGCCCGTCGCGCGCAGGTGGCCGGCCAGGGCCAGCATCCGCTCCGCGAGCTGCCGGTAGGTGAGCCGCACCCACGGCGAGTCCACCGCGGATGCGTCCGGCGTGCGCTCGGCGTGGCCCAGCACCCACGCGGGGGAGGAATCCGTTGCGCTCATGTCGCCTCCCGCATCAGCTCAAGCGCGTGCCTGGCGTGGCCCAGCACCCACGCGGGGGAGGAATCCGTTGCGCTCATGTCGCCTCCCGCATCAGCTCGGGCGCGTGCCTGGCGTGGCCGAGCACCCAGGCCGGCGAGGAATCCGTCGCGCTCATGCCGCCTCCAGCACCACCGCGTCCACGTCCGCCGCGGGGGGCGGCTTCGGGTGGAGGAAGTGGTGGGCCAGCAGCTGCGTGGATGCGATGGCGAACAGCGCCATGGTGTCCGCCTCGCTCTCCGCGGCGTTGGGCGCGCGCAGCTTGGCCACGAGCCGCTCCGCCTTCTTCGCGTCGAACACGCCCACCTTCGCCACCGCCTCGGGCGCGAGCAGCTCGCGCGCCCAGGCCGGCGCGTCGGGGCCCACCAGCGCTCCGGCGATGGGGGCGCGGTAGGGGAACTTGCTGCGCTCCAGGATGGAGGCGGGCACCTTGCCCCGCGCGAAGCGCTTGAGGAGGTGCTTCTCGTCCAGCCCCTTGAGGCGCAGCCGCTCCGGCACGCGCGCGGCGAACTCCATCACCGCCGTGTCCAGGAAGGGGAAGCGCCCCTCCACCCCGTTGCCCAGCAGCATGCGGTCCCCCTGCGCGGACAGGAGGTAGCCGGACAGCAGCGTCTTCGCCTCCAGGTACTGCGCGCGCGCCAGCGGCCGCCACCGGGCCACGTGCTCCGGCACCGACTGGAGCACCGACGCCACCGGGTCCTCGTCCGCCACGCGCGCGGCGAACTCCGGCGCGAGGAAGCGCGCAATCCGGCCGCTGTTGGACCAGCGCACCAGGTGCGAGAAGCCCAGGCTCCCCGGGTCCTCCAGCCCCATGCCGAAGAACTCGCGCAACAGCTCCACGTTCTGCTGGCTCACCGAGAGCGTGGGGTAGAGCCTGCGCAGCAGCAGCGGGCGGTACTTCGACGCCGGCTGGCGCGCCCAGAACTGGCGGACCTTCGTCTCCTTGAAGAGGTCGTAGCCGAGGAACATCTCGTCCGAGCCCTCCCCGGTGAGGACCACCCGGATGCCGTTCTCCCGCACCCACTCGCTCAGGCGCAGGAAGGGCGCGGGCGCGGAGCGCATCATCGCCTGCTCGGCGTGGAAGATGACGCCGGGCACCAGCTTGCCGATGTCCCCGTCCCGCATCTCCACCACGCGGTGCTGCGTGCGCAGCTCGTCCGCCACGGTGGTCTGGTGCTGGCGTTCGTCGAACCGCGCGTGCGCGAAGCCCACGGAGAAGGTGCGCAGCGAGCCGCCCAGCTGCTCCTGTGCCAGCGCGCACAGGAGGCTGGAGTCCAGCCCGCCCGACAGGTACGCCGCCACCGGCACGTCCGCGCGCAGTCGCAGCCGCACCGCGCGCTCCAGCACCGCGCCCAGCTCCTCCAGCAGCTTCGGCGCATCCGCGGCCTCCGGCGTGACGCCGAAGTCCAGGTCCCAGTACCGGAAGACCTCCAGCTTCCCGTCCTGGAAGCGGGCCGAGTGCGCGGGAGGCAGGAGGCTGACGCCCTCGAACGAGGTGCGCGGTGCCACGGGCGACCAGAGCGCGAAGGTCTGCTTGAGGCCCCGTGCGTCCAGCGTCGGCGTCACCAGCCCGCCCGCGAAGAGCACCTTGGCCTCGGAGCCGAACGCCAGGTGCCCGCCCGGAAGCTGCGCGTAGTACAGCGGGCAGATGCCCACGCGGTCTCGCGAGAGCCAGAGCGTCTTGTCGCGCGGGTCCCAGAGGGCGAAGGCCCACTGGCCCTCGAAGCGGCGCACGCAGTCGATGCCCCACGTGAGGAACGCGGCGAGGATGACCTCCGTGTCCGAGCGCGTGCGGAACGCGTAGTGCGCGGAGAGCTGCTCGCGCAGCTCCACGTAGTTGTAGATTTCACCGTTGAAGACGACGGTGAGTCCCGTGCGGGCGTCCCGCATGGGCTGGTGGCCGCCCTCCAAATCGAGGATGGAGAGCCGCGTGTGGCCCAGGCCCACGCCGTCCAGCAGCAGGGCCCGCTGCGCGTCGGGGCCGCGGTGCCTGATGCTGGCGGTCATCCTACGCAGCCGCTCGGCGGACTCCTGCCGCGCGGCTGCTCCGGCGCCCCCGCCCGCCGGAAGGGTGAAACCCGCGATGCCACACATGGTGGTGCTCCCTCTCTCAGCCCGCCTGCGGCAGGCGCTGCTGCTGCTTCTTCTCGACGAAGGCCACCACGCGCGTCAGCGAGTCCAGGTTCTCCGGCACCAGCTCGCGGTCCTCCAGCTTGAGGCCGAAGTCCTGCTCGAGGAATGCCACCAGCTCCATCATGCCGGTGGAGTCGATGAGGCCCTTGCGGAGGAAGGAGTCGTCGTCGGCGAACTCGTCCACGAAGAAGGTGTCGACGATGAAGCTGCGGATGCGCTCACGAGTGCTCATGGTTGTCTGGGTCCTGTCCTGAATGAGGTGTGGATGGAAGGCGCCGGGGCTGGAGCAGCCGCCCCGGGGGTGAAGAGGGTAGGGCGCTCAGGTCCCCGACTCGCGGGCGACCAGCTCCAGGCTCATGTTGCGGGCGGGGTTGCCCATGGCGAGCGAGTCCGGTGGCACGTCCTGCGTGACGATGCTGCCGGCGGACACCACCGAGCGCGCCCCCACGCGCACCCCCGGCATGATGATGGCGCCATGGGCCACCCAGACGTCGTCTTCGATGACGATGGGCGCGGTGCGGTGCCCGTCGCGGTCCCCCACGCGGACGAACGAGGCGAACATGCACCGCTCGCCCAGGGTGATGGACTCCCACGCCTCCAGCGAGACGCCGTAGTTGAACTGCGTGTCCGAGCCGATGGCGAGCCGCGCCCCCGGGTGGCACACCAGCGAGCTGGGCATCATCCCGCCCACGAAGGTGAGCCGGTCTCCCAGCTGAATCGTGCCCTCGTTCTTCACCGTCATCGGGCCGTAGGCGGCCACGTTGCGGCCCACCGACTGCACCGAGCGGAACAGCCAGCGCGCGCGCGCCAGGGCCACCGCGCGCAGGGCGCGGGGCTCCATGGTGTCGCGCAGCCCCTGGAGGTGGTTCATCCACGCGGACAGCGGCAGGGCGGAGAGTCTCGGGTTCATCCGGCCACCTCGCGGCGCAGCACCCGGGCCGGCGAGCCTCCCACCGTCACACGGGGAGGAATGCGGCGGGAAATCACGGTGCCGGGGGCCACGGTGGCGCCCTGCTGCACGTGCGCGCCCGGCAGGAGGATGGCGCGGCTGCCCACCGTCACCCCGTCCTCGATGAAGAGCGGGACCGAAGGGGGGCGCTCGTGCCGGTTGCCCCGGAGCGGGTGGTGCTGGTTGTCCATCACCTTGCAGAAGGCGCCCAGCCTGGCGCCCGCGCCCACGGTGATGGACTGGAGTGCCTCCAGCGAGGCGCCTCCGTCGATGGTGACGTCGTCACCGAGGACGATGCTGCCGCCCTGCATCGCGTGCAGCTCGATGGGAGCCATCCTCCCGTCCAGCACCACGCGGTGGCCCAGTCGAACCTCGCCGGAGCCGTGAATCCATACGCGGCCGAGCACCGTGGGGGCGTCCCCTACCGCCCGGCAGCGTCGGAGCTTCAAGCGCGAGAGGAGTGTTCCCAGCTCGCGCGACAGGGGAACGGGGAGCGGGCTCATCACGGTGTGGCTTGTGGGGGAATGGGAGGCTGCACGGCCGGTGCCGGCAGGGCGGACAGGAAGGCGAGGAACTCCTTCGCCATGCGGGCCTGCCCCGCGGCGTTGAGGTGGCCGCCGTCATCCGAGTACGCCGGCACCATCGCCGGCCACGTCTGTCCGTTCAGCTCGTACGTCTCCGGCGTCCCTTCGGCCGTGGTGGACTCGAGCACCGCCAGGTCGAACAGCGGCTCCCTGCCGCCGTACGTCTGGCGCAGCAGCTGGTTGAAGTTCTCGCGCTGCACGTTCTCCGAGAGGCCCCACACCGGCTTGCCGAGCAGCTCCTTCAGCCATGCCTTGGCGCCGCGCTGCACGGTGGTCAGCGGAACGGTGACGTGCACGAAGGTGGTCCCCGGGTGGCGCGCCTTCAGGCCTTCCATGGTGGCGCGGTACTTCTCGAAGAGAGCGCGGGTGTCCGTGGTGCCGTTGAAGTCGATGTAGCAGAACTTGAAGAAGGCCACGTCCGCCCCCCTCGCGACGCCCGCATCCATCAGACGCTCGAAGTCCGCAATCTTGGATTCGGGCTTCATGTTTTCGCCCACCATGGCGTGGGCGATGGTGCCGGGAGCCACCGGCTGGCCGGGGTCCTTCAGCTCCACCACGCGCGGGGCGGAGGCCACCTGCTTGACGCCGTCCAGGATGTTGCCGCCCACCGACTGGTGCCCGAAGAAGATGCGCCGCTGGGACAGCGTCTCCAATGACCCGCCCGAGGACGAAGCCGGAGGCGTCGCGGCGCTCGCCACACCGTGCAGGGCCATGAGCAGGATGGCCGGAAGCACCAGCGCGCTCACTCGCACAAGAAAGGTCCAGTCGAAGTGCATGCGGACTCTTAAACCCGACGCTTGCCAAGCGTCAAAGGGTCAACGGTCCTGGATGCGCGGTCGACTTTCTTGAGCCCCGGAATGACTGGAGGTGGATTGGACCCGCCCCCCTGGCCAGCTGGAAAGCGAGAGGCCGGCCAGAAGGGGATTGACACCCACGGCGCGGGCGCCGCGCTACTCCGAGCGCAGGGAGATGGCGGGCGACACGCGGCTGGCGCGGAGCGCGGGCAGCCAACTGGCGAGCAGGGACACCCCGGCCAGCACTCCGGCGACGCCCAGGAAGATGGTGGGCTCGCTGGCGTCCACGCCGTACAGCAGCGAGGCCAGCAGCCGCGTGCAGCCGAAGGCGGCCAGCAGCCCCACGCCCACGCCCACCAGCGTCAGCCGCAGGCCCTGGCCCAGCACCAGCCGCAGCACCTGCCGCGGGTGCGCGCCCAGCGCCAGGCGGATGCCCAGCTCCCGCGTGCGCTGGCCCACGGTGTAGGCCATGACGCCGTAGACGCCCACGCCGGCCAGCACCACCGCGAGCAGGGCGAAGGCGGCCAGCAGCCGCGCCGTCGCCGTGGGGCGCAACAGCTGCCGGTCCACCCGGTCCGCGAAGGGGGCCAGGTCATAGACGGGCTGCTCCGCGTCCACCGCCTTCACCTCCTGGCGCACGGCCGTCACCAGCGGGGCCTGCGCGCCCCGGCCGCGCAGGAGCAGCGTCACGGAGGGGATGGGCATCTGCGCCAGGGGCAGGTACACCTCCGGGCGGGCGGGGAGGGTGAGCCGGTCCGCCCGCACGTCCGCCACCACGCCGACGATGTCGTGGAACGCCGAGTCCCCGTTCCAGTCCAGCTTCACCCGCCGGCCCAGGGCCTCCCCCGTGCCGAGGTAGGCCCGGACGAAGGCCTCGTTGACGATGGCGACGGGGGCGCCCGTGCCCGTGTCCTGCGGGCCGAACGCCCGGCCCTGCCGGACGGGGATGCGCATGGCGCGGAAGTAGTCCGGGCTGGCCACCCGGTACTCGGCGAGGTACCGCTCACCGGGCTGCGGCGCGCCGCCCTCGAGGACGAAGTCCCCGTTGGTGTTGCTGTTGCCCAGGGGGGCGTCGTTGATCATCCCCGCCGCCTCCACCCCGGGGAGCGCCGCCACGCGGCCCAGCAATTCGTCGAAGAAGGCGGCCTTGCGCGGGCCGTCCGCGTACTTCGCGGCGGGCAGCGACAGCCGCGCGGACAGGAGCCCGTCCAGGTCGAAGCCCAGGTCCACCGCCTGCACGTTCTGCAGGGTGCGCACCATGAGGCCGGTGCCCACCAGCAGCACCAGCGCCAGCGCCAGTTGCACCATGACGAGCGCGTTGCGCAGCGGGTGGTGCGCGCGCGCCCCCGCGGCGCTGCCGGACTGCTTCAGGAGCGGCAGCACGTCCATGCCCGAGGTGTGCAGCGCGGGCGCCAGCCCGAAGAGCAGCCCCGCGCCCACGGACAGCGCCGCGCTGAAGGCCAGGGCCGGGCCGCTGAGCTCCACCGGCGTCACCCGCAGCATGTTGATGGGCAGCAGGGTGCGCACCAGCTCCAGGCCCCACAGCACCAGGAGCAGCCCCATTGCCCCGCCGAAGAGCGCCAGCAGCAGGCTCTCCGCCAGCGCCTGCTGCATGCGCCGGCCCCGGCTGGCCCCCAGCGCCGCGCGGATGGCGCCGTCGCGCTGCCGCGCCAGCGCCCGCACCAGCATGAGGTTGGCCACGTTGGCGCAGGCGATGAGCAGCACGAAGGCCACCGCCCCCCACAGCGTCCACAGCATGGGGCGCATGTTGCCGGTGAGGTGCTCCTGCCAGGTGAGCAGCGTCACCCCGTGCGGCGCCTCGCCGGCATCCGCGGAGTCGATGAGCGTGGCCACCCGCGCCAGGTCCGCGCGCGCCGCCTCCAGCGAGGTGCCGGGGGCCACCCGGCCCAGCACGGACAGGTAGTGGCTGCCCTGCTGTTGCGCGTCCAGCCAGTGGGGCAGCCAGACCTCCGCCTCATGGGTGAACTCCGGGAAGGTGAAGTCCTCCGGGAGCACGCCCGCCACGGTGTAGCTGCGGCCGTCCAGCACCACCGTCTGGCCCACCCCGGGTGTGCCCGTGAGCGCCCGCTTCCAGAAGCCGTGGCTCACCACCACCACGGACGCCGGCTGCCCGGCCTGCGCGTCCTCGTCGGTGAAGTCGCGGCCCTGGACGGGCCGCACCCCCAGCGTGGAGAAGAAGTTGGTCGTCACCAGCCCCGCGCGGACGCGCTCCGGCGACTCCCCTCCGGTGCGGTTCAAGTCCCTCAGCCCGAAGCCCGCCAGCTGGGAGAAGCCCTTGCCGTGCTCCCGCCAGCCGAGCAGCTCCGGGTCCGCCACCGACGCCTGGTCCATGTTCCCCGTCTGCTTGCACCAGACGCGCACCAGCTCCCCGGCCTCGGGGAAGGGCAGCGGCCGCAGCAGCATGGCGTGGATGGCGCTGAAGAGGACGGTGTTCGCCCCGATGGCCAGCGCCAGGGTGATGCCGGCCGCCAGCGTGAAGCCGGGGGTGCGCAGCAGGGTGCGCAGCGCGTAGCGGAAGTCCTGTCGGAGCGAATCCATGGCCAGGGGCCAGAGCGAAGGCCATGCCAGCACCGCGACAGGGGGCAACCCCCCGGCTTTGCGGGGCAGGCGCACCCGCGCGGCCCGGGCGGGCTGCACGGATGCGGGAAGTCGCGTCCCGGAAACGGACAGGTGCGCCGGGAGGACGGGCCGGGGCCGCGGCCACGTCCCCCCCGGCGGCGGGCCGTCCGGTATGTCCCGGAGGCCCGCGTCCTCAAGAAATCAGTTCACGTTCCAGCGCGCGGCAATCTCCTCGCACGCCAGCTTCACGTCGTTCATCCGGCGCTGCTGGGCGCGGGGGGCGAAGTGCAGCCGGCCGGCGAAGACGTCGAAGACGCCCACGAGGCGCGGATCCACCGGGCCGCGCTGCTCCAGCCGCTGCTCGGCGTAGCGCTGGAGCACGGTGGCGATGTACTGCCCGGCGCGCTCGTCCAGCGGCGTGTGCTTGGAGAAGTAGAGCTTCAGCACGCCCGAGCGCATCTGCCCCTGCGCGTCCACGCTGCGCAGCAGCACCTCCGGCCGCACGTTGACGGCGACGCCCGCCAGCTCCAGCGGCGGCAGGTCCGCGTCCGCCGGGCTGGCGATGGCGTGCGAGGCGAGCCCGTCCACGGAGACGAGGCAGCGCTGCAGGGCCTCGGCGCACAGCGCGAGGCGGTGCGCGTCGAAGTCCGACTCCGGCGCGGCGTTCAGGAGCCGACGCTGGTGGTAGCGGAGGATGACCTCGTCGCGGCCCTCGCAGAGGAACTCGACGATGGCCTGCGAGGCGGCGGGGTAGCGCAGGTACTGCGGGTCCACCGGGTGCTTCTGGCCGTGGATGATGCGCTTGCGCAGCGAAGGCGTCGCGGTGAGGTACTGACCGAGCTTGTTGACGGAGACGCGCGGGTTCTCACGGGTGGCAGTCATGGCGACCTTCCTTTTCGGCTTCGTTGTTGATGGATGCAGACTACCGGAGGGGTCTGACATTCCCTCGGCGGGCCGGAAGCAGGGCAGGGGGGCCCGGATTCCCCCCTGAGGGGTAGGAACGGGGCCCCTCCAGAGGGTGCCGCGCGGCGTCACGACAGGCCGTTTTCATGGCGCATCGCACTGTGTGGAGGCCTGACAGTCTCTGCCTGTCCTTTGTACTTTTCCCTGAGCAGGTCGGTTCCTACCTTTCGCGGCGAAGAAGCCTCCCTCAGCTGGGGGCTTCCCGGACCTGGCGCGGCGTACCCGCGCCCAACGCGACTCGCGGAGGCGGTGCAATGGTGGACACGGCTGAGAACCCCCTGGGGCTGAATGGTTTCGAGTTCGTGGAGTTCACGAGCCCCGCCCCCGAGGTGATGGTGGGCCTGCTGGAGCGGCTGGGCTTCACCGCGTACTCCAAGCACCCGACGAAGGAGCTGGTCCGCTTCAAGCAGGGCGACATCAGCCTGCTCGTCAACCGCGAGCCCACCGGCCAGGCCGCGGAGTTCCGCCAGGCCCACGGCCCGTCCGCCAGCGGCATGGCCTTCCGCGTGGCCAACGCGCGCGCGGCCTACGAGATGGCCCTGGAGCGCGGCGCGAAGGCGGCCGACCCGGCCCGCGGCGCGCTGGGCGACGGCTCCTATGTGCTGGAGGGCATCGGCGGCAGCCTGCTGTATCTCGTCGACCGCTACGGCGCGAAGGGCTCCATCTATGACGCCTGGACGAAGTTCCCCGGCGCGGACGCGGCCGAGGCGAAGAACAGTGTCGGCCTGGAGACGCTGGACCACCTGACGCACAACGTGCGCCGGGGCCAGATGCGCACCTGGTCCACCTTCTACAACCGCATCTTCGGCTTCACCGAGCAGAAGTACTTCGACATCAAGGGCCAGGCGACGGGCCTGTTCAGCCAGGCGATGATTGCCCCGGACAAGGCCATCCGGATTCCCCTCAACGAGAGCCAGGACGACAAGTCCCAGATTGAGGAGTTCATCCGCCAGTACAACGGCGAGGGCATCCAGCACCTGGCCCTGACGACGCGCGACATCTACGGCACCGTGGAGCGCCTCCGGCAGCGCGGCGTGTCCCTGCAGGACACCATCGACACCTATTACGACCTCGTCGACAAGCGCATCCCCAACCACGGCGAGGACCTGGAGCGGATGCGCAAGAACCGCATCCTCATCGACGGCAACGAGCAGGAAGGGCTCCTGCTGCAGATCTTCACCGAGAATCTCTTCGGGCCCATCTTCTTCGAAATCATCCAGCGCAAGGGCAACGAGGGGTTCGGTAACGGGAACTTCCAGGCGCTCTTCGAGTCCATCGAGCTCGACCAGATCCGCCGCGGCGTCATCAAGGTCGACACGGGCCGCTAGGCGGCATACACGGCCTCGAGGAAGGAGACACCGGTGACCACCGAAACCCAACCCGGGGCCCACCCGCGCGCCTACCAGTCCGGCTTCGGAAACGAGTTCGCGACCGAGGCCGTCCCGGGCGCGCTCCCGCAGGGGCAGAACTCGCCGCAGCGGGCGCCGTACGGGCTGTACGCCGAGCAGCTGTCGGGCGCGGCCTTCACCGCGCCGCGCCGGGAGAACCGGCGCTCGTGGCTCTACCGCATCCGCCCCAGCGCCAACCACCCCGCGTACCAGCCCCATCCGCAGGGGCTGTTGCGCAGCGGCCCCTTCGACGAGGTTCCCGTCACGCCCAACCGGCTGCGCTGGAATCCGCAGCCGGCGCCCGGCGGAAAGGTGGACTTCGTCGACGGGCTCGTCACCTACGGCGGCAACGGCGACCCGGCCACGGGCGCGGGCATCAGCATCCACCTGTACTCCGCCAACGCGTCCATGGTGGACCGCGTGTTCTACGACGCGGACGGCGAGCTGCTCCTCGTGCCTCAGGAAGGGCGGCTGCGGCTCGTCACGGAGATGGGCGTGCTGGACCTGGCGCCGGGCGAGGTGGGCGTGGTGCCCCGCGGCGTGCGCTTCCGCGCGGAGCTGCCGGACGGGCCGGCCTCCGGCTACGTCTGTGAGAACCACGGCGCGTTCTTCCGCCTGCCAGATTTGGGCCCCATCGGCGCCAACGGGCTGGCCAATCCGCGCGACTTCCTGACGCCCGTCGCGGCCTACGAGGACGTGGACCGGCCGACGCTGGTGGTGCAGAAGTTCATGGGCCGGCTGTGGGCCTCCCAGTTCGACCACTCCCCGCTGGACGTGGTGGCGTGGCACGGCAACCTCGCGCCGTACAAGTACGACCTGGCGCGCTTCAACACCATCAACACGGTGAGCTTCGACCACCCGGACCCGTCCATCTTCACGGTCCTCACGTCACCCAGTGAAACGCCCGGCACGGCCAACTGCGACTTCGTCATCTTCCCGCCGCGGTGGATGGTGGCCGAGCAGACCTTCCGGCCGCCCTGGTTCCACCGCAACGTGATGAGCGAGTTCATGGGGCTGGTGCACGGCGTCTATGACGCCAAGGCCGGCGGCTTCGCTCCGGGCGGCGCGTCGCTGCACAACTGCATGAGCGGGCACGGGCCGGACCAGGCGAGCTACGAGGGCGCCATCAAGGCCGACCTGAAGCCGCACAAAATCAAGGACACGCTGGCCTTCATGTTCGAGTCGCGGTGGGTCATCCGGCCCACGCGCTTCGCGATGGAGACGCCGACGCTGCAGTCCGACTACGACCACTGCTGGTCGGGCTTCCAGAAGGCGAAGCTGCCCTGAGGCGCGGTCCGTGAGTGAGGCACCCCAGCCGCCGCGGGAGCGGCTCACGGCGACCCCGCCGAACGTGAAGCTCCTGCCGCTGGCGGCGCTCCAGGACCCGGGCGCGCGCAACCTCGTGCTGCAGATTGGCGACGCGTACTTCCACGGCTTCCTGGTGCGCCAGGGCGACGCAGTCCACGGCTACGTGGACCGGTGTCCCCATGCCGGCCTGCCGCTGGCGCAGAAGCTGGACCAGTACCTCACCCCCGACAAGCAGCTCATCGTCTGCTCCTGGCACGGCGCGCTGTTCCAGCCCGTGGACGGGCGCTGCGTCGGCGGTCCGTGCGCGGGAGCGCGGCTGACGCCCTGGCCGGTGAAGGTCGAGGGCGGCTACGTCATCACCGCCTGAGCACCGCTCAGGCGCCGACGGCCACCGTGGCGGGCTCGGGGTGCGTCGCCGGCTCCACGAGCGACTGCTTCTCCCAGGCCCGGCTTCTCCAGCGCAGCCACATGGTGATGCCGCGCAACCACTCGTCCGCCGCGACGGCCAGCCACACCCCGGACAGGCCCAGCCCCAGCTTGAAGACGAGGACGTAGCCCAGGGGCAGGCTCATGCAGGCCATGGACAGGAAGCCCATGTAGACGGTGAAGGTGGCGTCGCCCGCGGCGCGCAGCGCGTTGATGAGCACGAGGTTGAAGGCCCGCCCCGTCTCCAGCAGGAGTCCGAGGACGATGACCTGCGACGTCACCTGGAGGATGTCGCCGTTGTCCGTGAACAGGCGGATGAGCGGCACGCGCACCAGGATGACGGCCACGTCCACCACCAGGGTGATGCCGAGCGCCCACCTCAGGCCCTTCAGCGCCTGACGGTACGCGTCCTCCGTGCGGTGGGCGCCCACCAGTCGCCCGACGAGGATGGACGTGCCCAGGCCAATGGCCAGGCTGCACAGGAAGACATACTGCGAGATGGAGTGCGCGTACTGCCGCGACGCCAGGGCCACGGGGCCGAGGAACGTCACGTAGTACAGGAACACCGTCTGGCAGGCCTGATAGGTGAGCTGCTCCACCGCGGAGGGGACGCCGACCTTGAGAATCTTGCGGACGTACTCCCTGGAGAGTGTCACGTAGTCGCGGAGCACCATCCGCACGGGGATGACGCGGTAGAGCATCCACACGAAGACGCCGAGCGCGACGGCGCGGCTCACCACGGTGGAGATGGCCGCGCCGGACACGCCCAGCGCCGGCAGCCCGAAGTGGCCGAAGATGAGCGCGAAGTTGCCGCCCACGTGCAGCACGTTCATGCCCAGCGAGACGAACATCGACTGCTTCGTGAAGCCATACGTCCGGAGGAGGCTGGAGAAGACGTTGATGAGCGCCTGGAGGAACAGGAACCCGCCCACGAGGTGCAGGTACGTCGTCGCATGGGCCAGCACCGGGCCATGCAGGTTCATGCCGCCCAGGATGCGGTCTCCGAACAGCAAGAGGCCCGAGCTGACCGCGACGCCGAGCCCCAGGTTCAGGGAGATGGCGAGCGCGGAGATGCGCGAGGCCTCCTGCGTCCTGCGCGCCCCGAGGTACTGGGACACGACGATGGCCGCGCCGTTCCCGATGACCTCCATGATGAGGATGCAGATGAAGACGTACTGATTGACGACGCCCACCGCGGACACCGCGTCGTCGGACACGCCGCTGAGCATCAGCGTGTCCGCCGTGCCCATCAGCATGAAGAGCAGCAGCTCCAGGAGGATGGGCCAGGTGAGGCGGAACAGGCCCAGCGGCGGCGAAGCGGGTGACGACGCGACTGCGACTTCCATCGGGATGGGTCGACTCCGTCGGGCATGCGCCCGGCACGCCTCGCATCTCGCATGACTGCCGCGCCGCGTCGAGTGACATCGGCGGACACCGTCCGGTGCCTGCCTTCCTGCTCGCTCGCGGGAAAGGCACCGTGCTCGTGGCTCGCGAGGGGCAAACCTCGCCATGTCCCTTCGCGCGCCGGGCTCGCGGGAGGCGCGCGAGCCCGTGCTGGCGCCTGTCGTGCCGCGAGCCCCGCCGTGCTCCACTCAGTCCTGCGTCGCGCTGAGCCCGAAAATCTGCCGCAGCCTTCCGAGGATGCGGCCCACCTCGGCGGGGATGGGGTCCGCGCCTCCGCCGCCGGCCTGGGCCAGGGCGCGAAGCTGGGTGCGCCGCTGGGCCAGCAGCGCGGAGAGCTGCCGCGCCAGCCCGGGGTACTGCTCGAACATGCGCGCGAAGGTGGGCCGGTCCACCTCGAGCAGCAGCGAGTCCTCCACCGCCACCACCGTGGCCGCGCGCTTCTCGCCCGTCAAGAGCGACATCTCTCCGAAGTAGCCGCCGCGTCCCAGCCGCGTCACCTCGGCCTGCGTCTTCCCGGCGCGCACGCTGACCTCGCCCGAGGCGAGCACGTAGAAGGTGCGGCCGTCATCGCCCTCCTGGATGATGCGCTCGCCCTTGCCGAAGCGGTGCACCACCACCTCCTGGCGCAGCCTGTCCAGCTCCTCCGGGCCCAGCCCCTGGAAGAGGTCCACCGCGCGCAAGAGGCTGCGCACCGTGTCCTCGGACAGCTCCGTGCGCGCCACCTGCTGCCGCACGTGCACCGTGCGTTGCGGGTAGGGGATGTCGATGTTCTCCCGGCGCAGCCGGTACCACAGCCGCGTGTGCAGGTCCTCCTTCACCGCGTCCGCCAGCGCGTAGTCCGCCAGGAAGAAGCGCGCCATGTAGCGGATGCACGACTCGTCGTACGCCAGCGTGCGGGCCAGGGGCGGCGGCTCCACGAGAATCTGCGGAATCTCCCGCATCACCTCCATCATCACCGCCTTCACCTGGTTGGGCGGCGCGTCGTGGGCAATCCTCACCTCCACGTCGACGCCCACCGGCTCCTGGTCCTCGGAGAAGTTCTGCACCAGCTCCTTGGCCACCATGCTGTTGGGCAGGGTGATGAGCTCGCGCCGGAAGGTGGCCAGGCGGATGGAGCGCCAGCCGATGTGCACCACGCGCCCCGCATGGTTGCCGATGCGGATGATGTGCCCCACCTCGAAGGGCCGGTCCAGCTGCAGCGACAGGCCGGCGAAGAGGTTGCCCAGCGTCTCCTGGAGCGCGAGGCCCATCACCACCGACAGCACCGCGGACGTCGCCACCACGCCGGTGAGGTCCAGCGACAGCTGCGTCTTGAGGATGGGCACCGCGGCCAGCGCGTACAGCGTGAAGTCGATGACGTCCCGGAGGATTTTCGGCGGCGCCTCCGAGCGCGCGCGCAGCCGCATCAGCTTCAGCCCGAAGCCCACGCTCGCCCGGATGACGCCGAAGGCGAACGTCAGCATCCACCCGACGTGCACCCCCTGCCTCAGGAGCCTGGGCGCCGTGTCCGGAAGCGCCCACGCCACCGTCCTCAGCACCAGGAAGGCGATGAGCAGCCGGATGGCGCCGTTCAAGTCACGCTGCAGGTGCTTGTCCCCGGTCGCCGTGCGGACCGCCAGCAGGATGACCGCCAGCAGGGCGCCCAGCGCCAGGGACAGGTTGCTCTGGAGGAGGGAAAGCAAGGCGTCCGCATGTCACCAGCGCGTTACGGGAGGGTCAAGGCAGGCTTGTTGACGGGTGACACGCCTCCGGGGATACACGCCCCATGACGCTGGCATCGGTACAGGGACAGCCGCGCGCGATTGATGCACTCCAGGCGGCATTGCGCGGCGGCGCGGTGCACCACGCGTATCTCTTCGCCGGGCCGGAGGGTGTGGGCAAGGAGCTGGCCGCGGTGGGGCTGGCCCAGGCGCTCACCTGCCCCGAGCAGCCGGGCGTGGGCTGTGGCACCTGCGCGGCTTGCGTGCGGGTGGCGAAGGGCCTGCACCCGGACGTCACCTGGGTGATGCCGGACGACGAGCGCGTGTCGCGTGGGCTGGCGGGGCGCTCGGACTTCACGGGCACGCCCAGCCGCGAGCTGCGGGTGGAGCAGATTCGGGGTCTCCAGGAGCGGCTGGCGCTGCGCGGCCTGGAGTCGAAGCGCAAGGTGGCCATCATCGTCTCCGCGCAGGCGATGAACGTGCAGGCGCAGAACGCCTTCCTGAAGACGCTGGAGGAGCCGCCCTCGGAGACCACGCTCATCCTGGTGGCCAGCGCCATGGACAAGCTGCTGCCCACCATCCGCAGCCGGTGCAGCAAGGTGCACTTCGGCCCGCTGCCGGTGGACCTGGTCGCCAGGCGCGTGCAGGAGGAGCGCAAGCTGGACGCGGACACCGCCGCGCTCGCGGCCATCATGGCCGGAGGCAGCCTGGGCCGCGCGCTGGCGCTGGACGTGGACGCGCTCTCCCGGCGCAAGGACGTCGTCACCGCCTTCGAGTCCCTGCGCGGCGAGGACGCGGTGGGCCTCCTGCGCTTCGCGGAGGCGCACGGCGGCTCGCGCGAGGACGCGGAAGGCGCGCTGGAGCTGCTGGTGCTGTGGACGCGCGACGTGGCGCTGGCCCGGGCGGGGCTGGAGGACGGCCTCGCGAACCGGGACTTGAAGGACCTGGCGCGCGAGGCGGCCGCTCGCTCCTCCGATGCGCTGCTGCACCGGCGGCACGCGCTCTTGGAGGGCGCGCGCGCGGCCATCGCCCGCAACGGCGCGCCGCGGCTGCAACTCGAGCGCATGCTGATTGAGCTGTTCACGGAGGCCGCACGGTGAGCGCCGAACTCGATGACGTGCTGGCGGAGGTGAAGGCGGGCAAGGTGGCGCCGCTGTACCTCCTGTGGGGCGAGGAGTTCCTGGTCCGCAAGGACGCGGACGAGCTGGTGAAGAAGCTGGTGCCGGACGCGGCCATGGGGCTCAACCTGGCCGTGCTGGACGCGGGCAGCCCCCGCGAGGTGGCGCAGGAGCTGGCCACCATGCCGCTGTTCCCCGGGCGCAAGGTGGTGCTGGTGAGGGACCCGGAGTTCCTCGCGCCGAAGAAGGGCCGCGGGGACGCGCTGGGCAAGGCCCGCGAGGCGTGGAAGGCGGGCAAGCGGAAGGAGGGCGCGCGGCGGCTGCTGGCGCTGGCGGCGCGCGCGGGCTGGGGCGTGGAGCAGCTGGACCCGGGCTCGCCCGGCGCTCCCTCCGTGGCGCAGTGGAAGGACGAGCTGAACGTGGACCTGGCCGAGGCGGACGTCGCCTTCCTGCACGAGGCGGCCGCCTTCTGTCGCGAGGAGCGCATCACCGCCCCCGAGGGCGACGTGTCCGCGCTGCTGGAGCTCATCCAGAAGGGCGTGCCGTCCGGGCACGCGCTCGTCATGGCCGCCACCGAGGTGGACGCCAAGAGCCCGCTGGTGAAGCTGGCCCACGACAAGGGCCACGTCGTCGAGCGCAAGGTGGCCGCGCGCCACAAGGACCTGGACCTCTCCGAAATCGCGAAGGAGTTCCTGGCGCCCTTCAAGAAGAAGCTCGGGCCCGGCGCGCTGGACGAGCTGAAGGAGCGCATCGGCGGCAACATCCGCCTGCTCCAGTCCGAGCTGGAGAAGCTGGCCACCTACTCGGAGGGGCCCGCAATCGAGAAGACGGACGTGGCGATGCTCGTCCACCACGCCCGCGAGGAGGAGTTCTTCGAGCTGTCCGAGGCGCTGCAGAAGCGCGACTTCGGCGGGGCGCTCGCCTACGCCACGGACGCCATGGGGCAGGGCACCCACGCGCTGCAGCTTTTGGGCGCGGTGGCCTCCATCGTCCGCTCGCTCCTGGAGAGCCACGAGTGGCTGTGGCGCTACGCCGGGGGCAACCCGCCGCGCACCGCGAAGGACGTGGAGGCGCGCGTGCTGCCCCGGCTGGAGACGGAGCTGAAGGGCACGAAGCGGAAGATGCCCAATGCCTGGGCGCTCACCTTCAGCATGAAGGCCGCAGCCGGCTACGAGCGGCGGGAGCTGCTGGGCGCGCTGGTGGCCTGCGCGGACGCGGACCTGGCGCTCAAGTCCTCGGCCAACGGGCGGCTGGTGATTGAGCGGCTATTGGCCACGGTGTGCATCCGCGCCGCGTGAGCGCTCCCCGGGGAGGGGAGGGGGCGCCGGCCCGGGCCCCCGCCCAGGTGCTTCCGGGTGCGCGGGCGCCCGGCTTCGGGTAGAGGAGGCCCGCCATGGCGGACAAGCGTCGCTTCGACCTCTTCGCGGACTTCATCGTGTCGCGCTTCGCGGCCCCTCGCGTCTTCGACGTCGCGGGCGGGCAGGGGCGTCTCAACGAGGCGCTGACCCAGCGCGGCCGCGCCGTCACCACGTTCGACCTGCGGCACAAGCACCTGCCCGTCACCTACGCCCAGCGCATCTTCACCCTCGACGAGCCGTGCGAGGCGGAGCTGGTGGTGGGCATGCACCCGGACGGCGCCACCCGCGTCATCATCGAGTACGCGGCGAAGCACCGGCTGCCCTTCGCCGTGGTGCCGTGCTGCTCGGACAACGGCATGCCCTACAACCCGTGGATGCGGCACCTCGCCGAGCTGGCCCGCTCCGCCGGCTTCGCCACTGTGGAAGAGGTGAAGCTCTCCATGGACGGGCGCGCCCGCGTGCTGCTGGGTGAGCCGGGCCCCACAGTGTCGGGCTGAGGGCATTTGCCACCCATGTAAAGTTGCAATCCAAAGCACTTTCTGGCTATAATCGGCGCCTGCCCTGAAAATGGACACCCTCACTGACGGTGTGTCGTTTGACAGGACAGGACTGGAAGCTGGAGTTCCCGAGAGGCGGAACTCGTTTTCCGGGCTTTTCTGTAAATACCTCATACATTCGCGCGGTGCGGTGCGGGACATCCGTGTGCCACCAGAGGGTGGGCAGGCGCGGGGCTTATAGAGGGCATCTCTGGGGCTCAAGGCGTTGGCCCGAACCGTGCTCAAGGGGAAGCGCCCGCCAGCGCCCCGCAGGCGGGTTCAAAGGAGCCATTCCCCTTGGTTCGAACCCGTATTCTTGCCGCCCTCCTGGCCCTCCCCCTGACCGCTTGCGAGATGAGCGGTGACGCGACGTCTCAGGACTCGCAGAAGACCGACGAGCTGTCGGATGTGACGAGCTCGCTGGCCTCCATGCCCGGCGCCGAAGTGGTGGGCCGGCACGATGACGGTGTTCCCTTCCTCATCCGCGGCCGCCTGGGCACCGTGGACAGCGCCGTCCGCGGCTTCGCGGGTGCGGACACGGTGCGCGCCGTCAGCGCCATGCTGCCGAGCATCGCCGGCTCCTTCCGCCTGCGCGCCGAGGACCTGGTGGTGAGCCGGGTCAACGTGGACGAGCAGGGCTTCACCCACATCCGCTACAACCAGCTGAAGAACGGCCTCCCCGTGGTCGGCCAGGAGCTGGCCATCCACCTGGACCCGGAAGGCAACATCGTCATGGCCAACGGCTCGGCCCGTGACGGCGAGTTCAACGTCCCCGCGCGGGCGCGCATCGCCGCCCAGTCCGCGATGACGGCCGCCCTGCGCAACACCGTGGGCACGCGCCTCGAGATCGACGGCCAGCCCCGGCTCGTCTACCTGCGCGCCGGCCACGCCCAGAAGCTGACCCTGGCCTACGAGGTGGTGGTGACGGGTGAGGGCGCCGAGCTGCCCATCCGCGACCACGTCTTCGTGGACGCCACCACCGGCGTCGTCGCCGACCGCGTCACCGACATCCACGCGGCCATGAACCGCGCGGTGTACAGCGCCAACAACGGCAGCAGCCTGCCGGGCACCCTGCGCCGCAGCGAGGGCGGGGCGGCCACGGGCGACACCCACATCGACGACAATTACACCCACCTGGGCACCACCTACAACTGCTACAAGACGCTGTTCAACCGCGACTCGTACAACAACGCGGGCGCGCAGCTGCGCAGCACCGTCCACTACAGCAGCAACTACGTCAACGCCTTCTGGAACGGCAGCCAGATGGTGTACGGCGACGGCGACGGCGTGAACTCCGGCCCGTTGGGCCGCGACCTGGACGTGACGGTGCACGAGCTGACGCACGCCGTGACGTCGTCCGAGTCCAACCTCACGTACTCCAACGAGTCCGGCGCCCTCAACGAGGGCATGTCCGACATCTTCGCCGCCGTGTGCGAGAGCTGGACGCGCAGCTGGGCCACGGACGCGGACGTCTGGAAGATTGGCGAGGACATCTGGACGCCGGCCACCTCGGGTGACGCGCTCCGCTACATGGCCAACCCCACGCAGGACGGCTCGTCCAAGGACTACTACCCCGAGCGCTACGTCGGCTCCTCCGACAACGGCGGCGTGCACTGGAACTCGGGCATCGCCAACCTGGCGTTCAAGCTGCTCTCCACGGGTGGTACGCACCCGCGCAGCAAGACGACCATCAACGTGGCCGGCGTGGGCGTGGAAGTGGCCGCCCGCATCTTCTACAAGGCCAACACGGACCTCTTCACGGCGTCCACCACCTTCGCCCAGGCGAAGACGTACACCGTGACGGCGGCTTCGCAGCTGGGCTACAGCGCGGCCATCCAGGACTCGGTGGCCAAGGCCTGGGAAGCGGTGGGCGTGGGCGTGACGACGCCTCCTCCGGCCTGCACCCTGCTGAGCAACGGCGTGACGCGCACGGGCATCTCCGGCGCCTCGGGCTCGGAGCAGCACTTCTGCATCGACGTGCCGGCGGCCCGCGCTTCGTCCTTCGTCATGAGCGGCGGCACGGGTGACGCGGACATGTACGTGCGCATCGGCGCGGCCCCGACGACCACCTCGTACAACTGCCGTCCGTACCTCAACGGCAACAACGAGACGTGCAACCTCGCGGCGCAGTCGACCAACCAGCGCTTCTACATCATGCTGCGCGGCTACACGAGCTACAGCGGCACCTCGCTGCGGGCGACCTACTAGCCTGAAGCGAAGCATGGCGGGTCCGGGCGGTTGAAGGCCCGGTCCGCCGCTGCTCCAGATTCCGCCTCCGGGGCCTCGTGCCTCGGGGGCGGTTTCTTTTTTGGAGCGCCCGCCGCGGCGCTTCAGCCCGTGGTGGCCTCGGACGCTGGTGCGAGCAGCCCGGTGACGTCCTTCCACGGGCCCACGCAGGGCGCCGCTTCCGTGGCCAGGTAGTGCCCCACGCGCCCCGGCGTGAGCGTGACGATGGCCGACGAGCGCGTGCCATACGCGGGCGTGTGGATGCACAGCGCCTGCAACTGCCGGAGGAAGTCGCGCGGCAGGTCCTCTCCGGTGGCCGGCATCGGTATCTCCTCGGCCGCCGGCAGCGTCGAGTCCGCGAGCAGCGCCTTCAGCCCGGCCTCCAGCTCCGGCCAGGGCCGGTGCGCCACCTCCGCCGCGAGCAGCCGGGCGCGCTCCACCTTGGGCAGGGCAGGGGAGTCCATCACGTCATTGGGCAGCACGTGGATGCCGGGGGGCACGTCCTCCCGCCGCAGCCGCTTCTCGCCCGGCCGGGCGTAGGCCACCCGGAGCCGTCGCGCGTCCCCGTAGAGCAGGTTGAAGGGGAGGAACTCGTCGCCGGGCAGGGTGTCCAGATAGCGCTCGATGGCCTCCACGCTCCCCGCCTCCAGGGCGCGCAGCACCACCTCGCCCCGCGAGCGGGGGGCCGGACCCTGGCCTCGCCCGCCCCTCTGGTTCGTCAGGCCGACGAACACTCCTTCGTGGGTTACACCCATCCACGTCCCACCGCGCTCCACGTCGCGCCCGCCGACGGTGCGAGGAGATTCCCGAAGCACCAGGGGGCCGGTGGCGGGGCGGGCGTAGAACTCGTCCCGGTTGGCCGCGAGCACCAGCGGCCACTCCGGGTGGACCTGGTTGAGGATGACGATGGTGCACATGCGTATCCGGTCGATAACATCTCCGGCCCCTCGGCGCATTCGTGCCCGGGGCCCTCACGCCGTCGATGACCTGGGCCACCCGAGCGGCTAAGGTCCGCCGCCCTCAGGAGAATCCATGGCTGAGAGAATCCTCGTCACCAGCGCGCTGCCCTACGCGAACGGCCCGGTCCACATCGGCCATGCCGTCGAGTACGTCCAGACCGACATCTACGTCCGGTTCCTCCGCTCGTGCGGCAAGGACGTCGTCTATTTCTGCGCGGACGACACCCACGGCACCCCCATCGAAATCAACGCGGCGAAGCAGGGCCTCAAGCCCGAGGAGTTCATCGCCCGCTTCCACGACGAGCACCAGCGCGACTTCCACGACCTGGACATCCGCTTCGACTACTTCCACTCCACCAACTCGCCGGAGAACCGCCACTACGCGGAGCTCATCTACGGGCGGCTGAAGGAGCAGGGCGACATCGAGCGGCGCAACATCGAGCAGGCGTACTGCGAGAAGGACCGCCGCTTCCTGCCGGACCGCTTCATCAAGGGCACCTGTCCCAACTGCAAGGCGCCGGACCAGTACGGCGACGCCTGCGAGAAGTGCGGCAAGGCCTACGCGCCCACCGACCTCATCGAGCCCCGCTGTGCCCTGTGCGGTACGCCGCCGGTGCGCAAGCACTCCGAGCACCTGTTCTTCAAGCTGTCGCGCCACGCGGACTTCCTCCAGTCCGTGCTGCGCCGGCCCGGCTTCATCCACCCGGGCCTGGCCACCCAGCTCCAGGGCTTCTTCGAGAAGGGCCTGGCGGACTGGGACATCAGCCGCGACGGGCCCTACTTCGGCTTCGCGATTCCGGGCGAGACGGACAAGTTCTTCTACGTCTGGCTGGACGCGCCCATCGGCTACATCGCCACCACGGAGAAGTGGGCGAAGGAGACGGGGAAGGCGAAGAGCGCGCTGGACTACTGGGACGCGGGCAGCCCGTCGCGCATCGTCCACTTCATCGGCAAGGACATCGTCTACTTCCACGCCCTGTTCTGGCCGGCCGTGCTCAACGTCGCGGGCCTGCACGTGCCCAACGAAATCAAGGTGCACGGCCACCTCACGGTGAATGGCGAGAAGATGTCGAAGAGCCGCGGCACCATGGTGCCGGTGCGGGACTACCTGGACCAGCTGGACCCCAGCTACCTGCGCTACTTCTACGCGGCCAACCTGGGCGCGGGCGTGGAGGACCTGGACCTCAGCCTCAAGGACTTCCGCGAGCGGGTGAACGGCGAGCTGGTCAACAACGTGTGCAACCTGGCCAACCGCGCCCTGTCGCTGCTGGCCGGGCCGCTGGAGAAGCGGCTGGCGCCGGGCCGCGCCGAGGGGCCGGGCCGCGCGCTGGTGGAGTCCGCGCTCGCCCGCGTGCCCGAGGTGCGCGCCGCGTTCGACAAGCTCGAGTACCGCAACGCGATTCGCGTGATTACGGACATCGCCTCCGCCGCCAACGCCTTCGTCCAGACGCAGGCGCCGTGGGCGGCCGTCCGCAAGCCGGAGACGGCCGAGGGCGCGCGCGCGGACCTGTCCGACGTGGCGGACGTGGTGTACCTGCTGGGCGCGCTGCTCGCCCCGGTGACGCCGCGCCTGTCGGAGAAGCTCTTCGCGCAGCTGGGCGCGCCGGCGCTGACGTTCCAGGCGCTGGAGGGCGCGAAGTACCCGCTGCTGGACCGCAGCCGTCCCACCGGCACCCCGGAGCCGCTGCTGCCCCGGCTGGAGCCGGAGCGCGTCAACGCCATCATCAAGACCCCGGAAGGCGCTCCGCAGGCCGCGGACGCGAAGCCCGCCGGGGGCAAGGAGAAGAAGAAGGTGGAGAGCGACAAGAAGCCCGCCGCCGCGCCGCAGCCCGCGGGCGCCGGTGCCACGCAGGCCTCGCCCGGGGCGGGCGCCGGAGAGGCGCCGGGGGAAATCGAGTACGCGGACTTCGCCAAGGTGGTGCTCAAGGCGGGTCGCGTCGTCGTCGCGGAGAAGGTGAAGGACGCGGACAAGCTCCTGAAGCTCACCGTGGACCTGGGCGAGCCCACGGGCCCGCGCACCATCGTCTCCGGCATCGCGGAGGCGTACGCGCCGGAGTCCCTCACCGGGCGCCGCGTGGTGGTGGTGGCCAACCTCAAGCCGCGCAAGCTGCGGGGCATCGAATCGCGCGGCATGCTCCTGACGGCCGGCACCGGCGGCAAGGACCTGTCGCTGCTGGACCCGGGCGACATGCCGCCGGGCAGCGAGGTGAAGTGACGTGACGGACTGGCGCGCCGAGCGCGACCGCGCCCTGCTGACGCTGGAGCGCGAGAAGCGCCCGGCGCTCCGGGCCGAGGCCGCGGACCAGCTCTACCACCTGGCCCTCGAGTCCCCGGCGCGCGCGCCCGACTTCACCGACGTGCTCCCCCGGCTGCTGGCGGACTCGCAGCCGGAGGTGCGCCGCTCGGGGGTGGGGCTGGCCGCCGTGGTGCTGCCCCCGGAGGAGCAGTCGGGCACGCTCATCTCCCGGCTGCGCGACGACGAGTGGATGGTGCGCCTGGAGGCCACCGGCCGGCTCGCGGACCTGACGCGGCAGGAGCTGCGCGGGGCGCTGGCGAGCATGCTGGAGGACCCCATGCCCGAGGTCCGCTTCGAGGCCGCGCGTGGCATCGCGGCCCTCAGGCATCCCGCCGGCCTGGACATCCTCATCGAGGCGCTGGACGCGGACCTGCTGCGCTTCCGCGCCCTGGGCGCCATTGGCGAGCTGGAGGACCCGCGCGCCCTGCCCGCGGTGAAGCGGCTGTTCCGTCGCTGGCTGCTACCCGCCTTCGACAAGACGCAGGCCGCGGGGGTGCTCGCGCAGCTGGGAGACCCGGAGGGGGCCACGTACCTCCTGCAGCGGACCCGGAAGAAGTGGAGCACGGACCGCGCGCTGGCCGTGGAGCTGTGCGGCGCGGTGAAGGCGCCCGGAGCGCTGGAGCGGCTGAAGGAAATCCTCGAAGACGCCAAGGACGAGTGTCGCGGGGCCGCGGCGCGTGGGCTGGGACGGCTGGGCGACGCGCGGGCGCTGCCCTGGCTGCTCGCGCTGCTGGACGAGCGGGACGCCGCGGAGGACTTCCGCCTGGACGCCGCGGACGCGCTCTGGCGGCTGGGCCTGCCGGAGGGGCGCGAGCGGGTGCGCGCCTCCATCCCCACCTTCACCTCACCCGAGGCGCGCACGGAGCTGGAAGAGCTGCTGCTGGAGGAGACATGAGACTCGTCGACGCCCATTGCCACCTCGAGGTGAAGGACTACCCGGACGTGGCCGCCATCCTCGACGGGGCCCGCGCCGCCGGGCTCGTCCACGCGATTGTGGTGGGCCAGTTCCAGGGGCCGGGCGACTGGGGCAACGCGCTGGAGCTGGCCGCCGCACACCCGGACTTCCTGTCGCCCACGCTGGGCATCCACCCCCACGAGGCCGCGCGCGCCACCGAGGCGGACTTCGCCACGCTGGAGGCGACGTGTGCTCGGCCGGAGGTGCGCGCGGTGGGGGAGGCGGGCCTGGACTACTACTACGACCACTCGCCCCGGGAGGTGCAGGCCACCGTCTTCCGGCGCCAGTGCGCCCTGGCCCGCCAGCTGGCCAAGCCGCTGGTGGTGCACGTGCGCGACGCCCACGACGACTGCGAGGGAGTGCTGCGCGAGGTGGGGCTGTCCCGCGGCGTCATCCACTGCTTCACCGGGGACACGGCCGCCGCCCGGCGCTACCTGGACCTGGGCTTCTTCCTCTCCCTGTCCGGCGTCGTCACCTACAAGAACGCGCAGGCGCTGCAGGACGCGGTGCGCTTCGCGCCGCTGGACAGGCTGATGGTGGAGACGGACAGCCCGTACCTCGCGCCGGTGCCCCACCGCGGGCGGAAGAACCAGCCCGCGCACGTGGTGGAGACGGCGCGCAAGGTGGCGGAGCTGAAGGGCGTGACGCTGGAGGAGGTGGCGGCCACCACCACCGCCAACGCCTCCGCCCTCTTCGGGCTCAGCCTGGGCTGACGGCGCCGGCCAGGGCCAGCAGGTCTTGCAGGTCCTGGTCCATCTGCGGCACGTCCAGCAGCAGCGCGTCCGGGTCGTACTGGAAGTCCGCCTGCTTCAGCTTCAGCAGCGCCTGCAGGGCGGGCTCGCCGGAGATGCCTCCGAAGGAGGCGAAGACGACGCGGCCGCGCTCCAGGTGGAGGTAGCCCTCCAGCGTGTGCTGGCGCAGGTTCAGCCGCCCGTTCTTGAAGCCTCCGGCGAGCGTGCGCAGCAGCTCCTTCGGCGGCATCTCGTCGAAGCTGCCCCGCACCACGCGGCCCGGGCCGTTGTGCAGCACCCGGTCCTCCAGGAGGGTGCCCACCGCCTTGGCGACCACGCCCCGCTCACCGGGGGCCAGCACCGCCGAGGCGCCGGCCATCACCAGCCGCTCGCGCGTGGCCGCGTCCGGCTCACCCACCACGGCGATGGGCAGCCCCGCCGTCTCCGGCGTCGAGCGCGCCTGCTGGAGCAGGTCCAGCACCTCCTGCTGGCCCAGCCGCAGGCTCACCACCAGCACGTCGCAGTCCTGCCGGGACAGGCCGTCCTGCGCGCCCTCCACCGTGGACAGCGCGTGGGCCACCAGCCCCTGCTTCAGCACCGCCTCCAGCAGCTCGCCGCGCGCCGTCTCGTCCGGCTCCACGATGAGCACCTGCCGGCCATCGCTCTCCAGCCGGTGGCGCAGCAGCTCGCCGCTCTGCAGCTGGATGACGATGTCCGCCACCACCGGGTCATAGAGCACGCCCGCGTTCTTCCGCAGGTGCTCCAGCGCCTGCTCCTTGGTGAAGGCCTTGCCGTGCGCGTTGCCCGGGTTCTTCGTCAGCTCCAGGAAGCTGTCCACCGCGGCGAGGATGCGCGCGCCCAGGGTGATGTCTTCTCCCTTGGCGCCCTGCGGGGTGCCCGAGCCGTCCCACGCCTCATAGAGCTGCGCGAGGATGGTGTTCGTCTGCGTGGGCAGGTGCACCGTCTCGAACAGCTTGGTGGGCGCGCGGCACGCCTGCTTCGCCTGGGCCTTCCAGTCGGCGTTGACGGCGTTGCTGGCCAGGGAGAAGTGGCGCTCGGACGGCTTGCCCAGGTCGTGGAGGTACGCGGCGATGGACAGCGCCGCCAGCTCCTTGTGCGGCATGCCCATGCGCTGGCCGACGATGCCCGCCTGGCGCGCCAGCTGCGCGGAGTGGCCGCGGTGGCGCTGCCGGTCCTGCTCCAGGAGGCCCACGAGGATGCCCAGCGTCTCCACGTAGTCCGCGTCGCTGACGATGCCGCGGGGCCCGCCCGGCTCGCGCCGCTGGGTGGAGGGGCGGGCGGACGGGGTGGCGCCGCTGGGCCGGTGCACGCGCAGGCGTGGGTCCGTCTCCATGCGGCCATGGAGGCTGCTCAGCCCCGTCATGGTGCTGCGGGCCGAGGTGGTGGTGCGGCTGTGCTCCGCGGCCCCCGTGCGGGAGGGGGCGGCCGGAGCGCTGGCGTACGCGCCCGGAGCCTCCAGCAGCGCGGTGAAGGCGGTGGGGTCGCCGTAGTAGTGCTTGCGGATGGCCGCGGCGATGGCGCTGCGCAGGCCCACGTACGCGTAGACCTCGGACATGCCGGTGACGAGCGCAATCTCGTCCATCAGCGCCTTGTTCTGCGGCTCGGCGGCGACCACGGAGAGCAGCTTGCGCTCCGGGTCCACCGCCAGCGGCAGCACGTTCTGCGCCTCGGCGAGGCGCACGGGGAGCCTGTCGAGCACCTCGGTGGCGATGCGGGCCTTGGCCAGCTTGTCCGCGGTGACGAAGCGCGTCTGGAACTCGGCGGCGAGGAAGCGCAGCAGGCCCGCTTCCTGGAGCAGCCCCAGCTCCACCAGACAGTCCCCCAGCTTGTGGCCGGTGATCTTCTGGTGCTCCAGGGCCTGCTCCACGGCTCCCGCGTTGACGAGGCCGGCCTCGATGAGGCGCTCTCCCAACTTCTTCGCCATGGGCCTTAGCGCTCCCTCAGCTCTCCGAGGAACCCTCGCCGTCCTTGGCCGGGGCCACGGACGTCAGCGCGCTGAAGGGCTTGAAGGTCAGCTCGCGGGGCAGGGAGTTGGCGTCGCGAGGCGGACGCTCCTCGCGCGGAGGCCGCGGCGGGCGCTCCTCGCGGGGGGGACGCTCCTCACGCGCGCGCTCCTCGCGGGGCGGACGCTCGCGGCGCGGCGGGCGCTGCTGGGGCTGCTGGGGCTGCGCACCCGCCTCGGCCGGGGCGGCACCCTCGGTGGGCGCGCTGGCCTGGGGCTTGTCGCCGCCCTGCTCACGCGGCCTGTCGCCCCGGGCCTTGCGCTTCTCCTCGCGCGACTTGCGGCGGCCACCACCGCCCTCCACCGGGGCGCGGCCCCGTGAGGTCGGCGCGGGGGCCTTCCACAGCTGCCGGTCGTAGTGGCGCAGCACGTCCGTCCACTTGTCGTTGGGGTCCTTCTGCATGGCCTCCAGCCACGAGGCGATGCGCGAGTCCAGCGAGTCCAGCGCGTGGACGATGTGCGCTTCCAGCGTCATCGGCAGCTTGGGGCTGCCGTACTCGAGCTGGCCGTGGTGGGAGAGGACCAGGTGCGTGAGGTGCTGCTCCAGGAGCGGCGGGAAGCCGGGGATGGCCAGCGTCTTCTCGCGAATCTTCTGCGCCGTCATCACCAGATGGCCGACGAGCTTCCCCTCGTCGGTGTAGTCGTAGCCCTTCTCGGGCGAGATTTCCGCCACCTTCATCACGTCGTGCAGCAGCGCGCCGGCCAGCAGCAGGTCGCGGTCCGCCATGGGGTAGTGGTCCGCCACCCGCAGCGTCAGCCGCATCACCGACAGCAGGTGCTCGGCCAGCCCGCCGCGCCACGCGTGGTGCATGGCCTTGCCCGCGGGCGCAATCGGCAGGCCCGCGGCAATCTGCGGGTCGTCCAGGAAGGCCAGCAGCAGCTGCTTCACGTGCGGGTCATTCACCCGCTCGGACACCATCTCCCGGATGAGGCCGGCGGCGCGCGCGCCCCCCGAGCCGTCCCGGGCGCCCTCGTGGCCCTTGCCTTCCTTCGGCTCGGCGCGGGCCTCGCCCCGGTCGGCCTTCTCGGCGCGCGGCTCACGGGCCTCGGGAGCCTTGGCCTCGGCGGCGGGCTTCGCCTCGGGAGGCGGGGCCGGCGGGGGCTCGAACTCCTTGGGGTCCAGCGGCTCCGGGTCCAGGCGCTCCACCGCCTCCGCGACGACTTGGGTGCGGCCGTGGAAGCTGATGACGCTTCCCTGCACCAGCACGAAGTCGCCGGACTGGAACACGGGCTCCAGGGCGTCGACCTTGTCGAAGATGCGGGCGTCCACCTCGCCGCTCTTGTCGACGAGGGTGAGGGCGAGGAACACCTTGCCACTGCGCGCGGTCACCTTCTCCTTCTTCGTGACGCGGAAGACGGTGTTGACGCGGTCCTTCTCGCGCAGGTCCGCCGCGTACACCTTGCGGACGGTCTCCACGGAACCCTCCGCGGTGGGGGTGGCGGTCTCGGGCGTGTTTTCGTTGGTCATTTCGGCGGCGGACACTAACACCAGGAAGGGACTTCCAGGGGAACTCGCGTCAGCTGACTTCCAGGGCGAGGGCGTCGAGGTAGTCGGACCCGGGGGAGCCGACCAGCGTGGGGTGGTCCGGGGGCAGGCCCAGGCGGACCAGCCGGGTGCCGATGCGGGCCTCCGCCTCGCAGGCGGTGGCCACCAGCTCGTCGAAGCCCCCCAGGGCCAGCGGCGGGTGGTAGCCGGCCACCAGCAGCTTCCCCCCGTGCCGGGTGCGCCGCAGGGCGTAGCGCAGCTGCTCCAGGAACTCCTCCTCGGAGGCCACCCCGGGCGTGTCCAGGAGGACCAGGTCGAAGGTGTCCCGCAGGGCCCTGAGCACCTGCAGGGGCTGGCCCGTGTCCACCGTGGCCCGGCCCAGCAGGCCGTTGGCCTCGGCGTTCTCCCGGGCCAGGTCCGCCGCGTCCGCGCTCTTGTCGAAGGCGAGAATCTGCCGCGCCCCGTGCAGGCCGGCATGGACGAAGAGCCCGCCCACGTTGCAGCACGCGTCCAGCACCCGGCCGCCGTTGGCCATGCGCGCCACGAAGCGGCGCAGCTCGCGCTGGTCATAGTGGTAGCCCGTGCCCAGCCCGTAGGTGAGGTCCACGGTGAAGCGCGCGCCCATCTCCAGGAGCCGGCACCAGCGGGGCGGGGTGCCGTAGAGGACGTGGGCCCGCTGCGTGGGAAGGCCCAGCGCCTTGCGCCGGGGCGAGTCGTTGCGCAGCAGCACCGAGCCCGCGCCCGTCACCTCCACCAGCGCGCGGGTGATTTCCGTCAGCCGCGCGTCCATGGCGCGGGTGAAGGTCTGCACCACGAAGTGGGTGTCGTACCGGTCCACGATGAGGCCGGGCAGCCCGTCCCCGTCATCGTTGACGACGCGGCAGAAGCGCGGGTCGTCCACCAGCCGGCCGCGCCGCTCGAAGGCGTGGCGGAGGTGGCGGGGGATGAGCCCCTCCACGGCCTCGTCCGGCTGGCCCAGCCGCCGCACCGCGAACGAGGACTCCAGGTCCACGTCCCCCAGGCCCAGCACCGAGCCATCCTCGTCCCGGAGCTGTACGGGCTCCCCGGGCTGGGGTGTTCCCTCCATCGAGACGATGTCCTCCCGGCGAAGCCAGGGGGCACCGTGGCGGAGCCGGCGCGCGGCGTCCCGGGACAGATAGGTGCTGAGCAAGGTGTGTCCTCCCTCTCGCGGTTCCCCGCGGGCTCCGGTGCCCGCGGGCGTCCTCCCAGGGGAGAACATGGGCCGTCGGTCGCCAGCTTGCGGCGAGCGCCGGGACGCCGCGCGGCAGGGCAGGCAGGGGAGGGAGCGAACCGGGCCCGAATCAGGCTCCGGACGACGGGCGCTTGAACGCCTTGAACGTCACCCGGGTGAGCAGGAAGCTGGCCATCAGGGCGAGGACGATGCCGAAGAGGCGCAGGTTCCAGCTGTCGCGGAACAGCAGCGACAGGGCCAGCCCGCCCAGCAGCACCACGCCCGCCACCAGCAGCGCCTGCCCCCGCTGGGCGGCCCCGTTCGACGCGCGGCGCGCCTGGACGAGCGTCGGGAGGCTGCCTGCCTTGCGCCACTTGGAGGAGTCCTCCTCGCGCACCTCGTCCTCCGGGTCCACCAGCCCCTGGAGGTAGGCCTGCTCGACGTCGAGAAGGCTGGGGTAGACCAGCTCACCGTCCGGCGTGCGTACCACGTAGCGCATGGGGTCCTCCTCCCGGGCCGCCCGTCCTAGGACAGCTCGGTGGCAATCTGCTCAGCGACGCGCAGACCATCAATGGCGGACGATACGATGCCGCCCGCGTAGCCGCACCCCTCGCCCGCCGGATAGAGCCCCTTGAGCGACACCGACTGCAGGTCCTCCCCGCGCGTGATTCGCACGGGCGACGAGGTCCGGCTCTCGATGCCGATGAGCTTGCCCTCCTCGCTGATGAAGCCGCGCATCTTCCGCTCGAAGGTGCGCAGCGCCTGCTTGATGGACTCGGTGAGCCGCTCCGGGAAGAGGCGGTTCAGGTCCGTGTGCGCCAGGCCCGGCCGGTAGCTGGTGCCGCCCGGGTCCTTCTTCACGCGGCCCGCCAGGTAGTCCGGAATCGTCTGGGCCGGCGCGTAGAAGCGCCCTCCGCCCAGCTCATACGCCTTGGACTCCCAGTGGCGCTGGAACTCCAGGCCCGCCAGCGGCCCGCGGAAGCCCTCGCGCTCGAAGTCCGCCACCGACACGGAGACGACGATGCCAGCGTTGGCGTACTTCGCGTTGCGGCGCGAGTTGCTCATGCCGTTGGTGCACTGCAGGCCGTCCTGCGTCGGCGTGGGCACCACGATTCCGCCGGGGCACATGCAGAACGAGTAGACGCCGCGCACCTCGCCGTCCACGTCCAGGTTCTCCGCCAGCTTGTAGTCGGCCGGGGGCAGCTTGGGATTCTTCGCGGCGCTGCCGTACTGGATGCTGTTGATGAGGGCCTGCGGGTGCTCGGCGCGGAAGCCGAGCGCGAAGGGCTTGGCCTCCACGCTCACCCGGCCGTCGGCGGCGAAGCGCTCGTACAATTCACGCGCGGAGTTTCCCGGGGCGAGGACGACGCGGTCGCTCTCCAGGGTGCGCCCGTCGGACAGCTTCACGCCCGCCACGCGCCCGTCGCGGTACAGCAGGTCCTCCACCCGGTGCTCGAAGTGCACCTGGCACCCGCCCGCGATGAGCTCGTCGCGCAGCTTCGCCACCGCGCCCGGCAGCAGGTCCGAGCCGATGTGCGGCTTGCCCTCGATGAGGATGTGGTCCGGCGCGCCGTACTTCGCGAAGGCTTCAATCACCTTGCGGACCATGGGGTGGTTGATGCGCGTGGACAGCTTGCCGTCCGTGTAGGCGCCGGCGCCGCCCTCGCCGAAGTTCATGTTGCTCTCCGGGTCCAGGGAGCCGTCGCGCATCAGCTTCGCCACGTCCTTGCGGCGCGTCACCACCTCGCGGCCGCGCTCCAGCAGGATGCTGCGCACCCCGCGCTCCAGCAGGCCCAGGGCGGCGAACAGCCCCGCGGGCCCGGTGCCGATGATGATGGGCCAGCGCTCCGGCGCCTTCACCGGGGGCAGGACGTCCGGCGGCGGCGGCGCCTCGCCCACGTCCGGGGGCAGGCGGGCGGGCTTGCGGCCCGGGGCCAGCTCCACCTCCAGGGTGTAGATGTAGCGGGGACTGCCCTTCTTGCGCGCGTCCAGCACCGAGCGCACCACGCGCACGGAGGCGAGGTCGGAGCGGGTGACTCCGAGCTTCTCCGCGGCGCGCTGACCGAGCAGCTCCTCCGGCTCGTCCAGCCACAGCCCGATGTTGTTCACCCGATACGCCATTGCCATTCGCTCCTGGTGGGGGCGCGTATCTCTCCGCACCCATGAAAGATTGCAAGCACTTGAAACCACGGAGCCTGCGGAGGCCTCGCGGGTGCGAACCCGCTGATGCACCCCCCCACGCCATCCCCCCGTGCCCACGACAGGTGCGTAACAGTCTTCGCACCCTCCGGGAGGCCATGCCGGGCGCCGGAATCTTTCAACCCCTGGGAAACGCTGGGGAATCCGTTTGGAAGAGAACGTCTGGCACGGGGGTTGAAGTGTTGAGGCCGCATGCTTATGCGGCGACCCCTCTTTCTCGCCGCTTCCCGGAGGCAATCACTGTGAGCACCGACCAAAAGGGCACCCGTATCCTGGCGCGCACCTTCTTCAATCAACTGCGCGCGAGCGGCTACACGCCGCACCAGGTCATCGGCATCGCCACGGAGCTGCTCGACTTGGTGACCGCGGACCTCAAGGAAGGCGACAAGTCCGTTGCCGTCCAGGCAACACAGGAGCAGGGCTCCGAGTGGCGCCAGCGCGCCTGAGCCCCTAGTCTTCGCACCATCGACCCCGCGGGCGCGCGGGCTCCGGACTGGATTCGGGGCTCCCGCCCGCGCGGAGGCAGTACGGAACCGGCGTCAGCCGGTTTTTTTGTTCCCGCTGACCGGCGAATCAGTCCTCACGGAGGCGGTGGAGCGCTGCTCCCGCCTCCGCTGGTACGCGGCCGCGCCGGCCACGACAATCAGTCCTCCCGTCAGCGCGCTGAAGACCATGCTGGCCGTCCCCAGCGCCAGCAGTCCCAGCAGCACGAAGGCGCCCACGAAGGCGCCCACGTCCACCGCGACGGGGCGGCGGTGGGGGAGCACCAGGACGATGACGCACGCGGTGAGGGGCAGCCCGAGCTTCACCTGACGTGCAATCGCGTCGGTGCTGGTGCGGACCGTCTCCCAGTTGTGCACGAGGATGGCGGCGAAGATGACCACCGTGCCCAGCGCCAGCACCAGCACGCCGGCGGCGGCCGCGTCCTTCGTGAGGCGGGCCTTCTCGTCGAACTGCTGGACGGCCAGGTCCACCAGGTGCTCCAGGGCGCTGTTGAGGATTTCCGCGAAGAAGATGAGGAGCACGCAGAAGATGAGCGTCACCTTCTCCGCGAGCCCCAGGGGGATGCCGCTGCCCACCAGGCCCACCAGCACCCCTGAAATCAGGTGCCCGCGCATGTTGCGCTGGTGGACGACGGTGTGGATGAGCCCCGCCCACGCGTGGCCGAACGAGGCGAACAGCCCCGAGCCCCGGCGGGGAGGGAAGGCGGAAGGTGGCCGGACAGGAACGTTCATCGGAGGTTGAAGGGCCGGGCACCCTAGCACCCACGGGTCCGGTTACCGCTCGGGGTTGAAGGGGTATGGTCTGACCCCGTGAAATCCGCTTCCTACTACCGTTACGGGGCGCGCGTGGGGTGCGCCGCCCTGGCCCTGCTGTTGGTGTCCCCCCTGGCCCGGGCCGAAGCCCCGGCTCCCGACGCGCACCTCGACGAGGGGGCCTGCGGCCTGGAGCCGCCCGGCGTGGAGTACCTCCCTGCGCCCGGCCCCCGGGCCCACGAGTCACGGCGGTGGTCCGCGGCGGAGCCGCCGGTGGTGCGGCGTGAGGAGCGGGGTGGGGCGGTGCGCTCGGCGCTCTCCGGTGTGCCGCAGACGCGCGTGCGCGGCGGGGCGCTGTCCGGGAAGGTGGTGTACCTGAGCCCCGGCCACGGCTTCACCCGGAGCGCCCCGCTGGGCAGGTGGGCCACGCAGCGGCCCAACACCTGGGCGGTGGTGGAGGACCTCATCTCCGCCGAGGTCGTCAACCAGTACCTGCTGCCCATGCTGACGGGGGCGGGGGCCACGGTGGTGCCGGTGCGCGAGCCGGACCTCAACGCGCGCATGGCCCTCCTCGACGCGGGGCAGGAGGGCTACACCGAGACGGGGGAGGCGGCCCTCTTCCAGGACTCCACGCAGAAGGGGTGGGGCACGCCGCCCTTGCCCATGGGCAACGCGGTGGAGCCCTTCACGCTGGGCACCACGCGCGTCATGGCCACCGCGCGCACCGCCACCGCGAGCGCGACGTGGGCACCGGAAGTCCCGGCGGACGGCAACTACCACGTCTATGTCTCCTACGGCTCGGACCCGGCGCGGGCGACGGACGCGCACTACGTGGTGCGGCACGCGGGTGGAGAGAGCCACTTCCGCGTCAACCAGCGGCGCCACGGCGGCACGTGGGTGCTGCTCGGCCGCTTCTACTTCAAGGCGGGCCGGCACCCGGAGGCCGCGTCGGTGGTGGCGATGAACGACACGGCGGAGGGCGGCACGGTGTCGCTGGACGCGGTGCGCTTCGGCGGGGGCCGCGGCCTCATCGGCGACGCCGCGCTGGCCGCCCTGGACAGGCCCCGCTACGAGGAGTCCGCGCGCTACCACGTGCAGTTCAGCGGCGCGCCGGCCACCGTGTACGCGCCCACCGGGGCCAACGCGCTGGCCAACGAGCGCAACGCGGACGTCACCGCGCGCCCGCGCTTCGCCGCCTGGCTGCACGAGGAGGGCGAGGACGCGGTGTACGTGGCCTGGCACACCAACGCCGGCACCAGCGGCACCGTGACGGGCACGGAGGCCTACGTGTACGGGCCCAATCCGGTGGACGGCACGCTCAACTTCACCGGCGTGGCCGGCAGCGACGTCATGGCCCGCGCGCTGCTGGATGAGCTCGGGAGGGACCTCAAGCGCGAGGTGGACCCCAACTGGCGGGTGCGCAGCCTGCGCTCGGCCAACCTGGGCGAGGTCAACCCCACGCACAACCCGGAGATGCCGTCCGTGCTGCTGGAGATGGCGTACCACGACAACATCACCGACTCGAACCGGCTGAAGGAGCCGGCCTTCCGCCGCGTGGCGGCGCGCGCCATCCTCCAGGGCCTCATCAAGTACTTCGCCGCCAGGGACGGCAGGCCGGTGCATCTGCCGCCGGAAGTCCCCGGTGCCATCGCCGCGCGCAACGGCGCGGCGGGCGCGGTGGAGGTGCGCTGGGCGGCGCCCGCCGCCAACCCGGACGAGGAGGGCCTCGACGCGCCCACGGGCTACCGCGTCTACCAGAGCGCGGACGGCCTCGGCTGGGACGAGGGCACCGAGGTGACGGGCACCTCCTTCTCCACCACGCTGGCGCCGGGCACCGTGCGCTACTTCCGCGTGGCGGCGGTGAGCGCGGGCGGGGAGGGCTTCCCGTCCGCCACCGTCGGCGTGCGCACGCCGGTCGGGGACCAGGCGCCCGTGCTGCTCGTCAACGCCTTCGAGCGGCTGGACGCGTCGCTGGCCTGTGCCGAGGCGCTGGACGCCTACGACTTGCAGGCCCCGGTGCGCGTGCTGGTGGAGGCGATGAACGACGGCTCCTACGTGCGCCATCACGGCGACGCGCTGGCGCATGCCAGCACGGCCTTCGACAGCGCCACGAGCGCGGCGCTGAAGGAGGGGCTCGTCTCGCTGGCGGCCCCGTATCCGGTGGTGGACTGGTTCACCGGCCGGGGCGGCGGGGACGGGGCGCGGCCCACGCGCCAGGAGCAGGACGCGCTGCGCGCCTTCGTCACCGGCGGGGGAAGTCTGATGTTGTCCGGCAGCCAGGTGGCGTCCGCGCTCGCCGTGGGGGGCGCGGAGGACCAGGCCTTCCTCGCGGACATCCTCCGCGCGACGCCGGGCACCGGGCCGGTGCCGCTCGCGGTGGAGGGGCTGGCGGGCGGCTGGCTGTCGGGCCTGCCCGCGGGGCTCCTGGATGACGGGACGCACGGGGCCTTCCCGGTGGGCGTGACGGACGTGCTCGTCCCCGCCTCCGGGGGCGCGGCGGTGCTGCGCTACCTGGGGACGGACCGGGTGGCGGGCGTGTCCTCCACGCCGGGCGGGCAGGTGCTGCTGCTGGGGGTTCCCTTCGAGGGCATCGTCAGTCCGGTGCGGCGCGCGCAGCTGCTCTCCGCATTCCTGCTGCATGTCGGAGTGCTCGCGCAGCTGCCTCCTCCGCCCGCCGAGGACCCTGGCGCCGCGGGCCCCGGCCTGCTCACCGCCTGCGTGGCCGCGCGGGGGGTGGACCCGCATCCGCCCCCGCCGCCTCCCCCTCCGCCGCCGCCCCGGCCCGTCGTGCTGGAGGAGCTGCCGCAGTTCTATCCACTCGGAGACGCGGGTTGCGGCTGTGGGGCTGGAGGGGGAACGGGCTCCGGTATCGGCCTGTTGCTCGGGGTGATTGTTCAGCTTCGGCGTGCGCACCGTCGCAAGGGCGACGCGAAGCGTTGACTCGGAGGGTGCGGATGCCTACGGTCGGCGCCCTCGAATTCGACGTGAAGTGACGACACGCGTGGGCACTCGCGCCCGCGCCCTGCAAGGAGACTCGAACATGGCTACCCGCATCGCCATCAATGGCTTCGGTCGCATCGGTCGCTGCATCCTTCGCGCTGCCCTCAGCCGCAAGGAGGACCTCGAGATTGTCGCCATCAACGACCTCGACAAGCCGGCGGCGCTGGCCCACCTGTTCAAGTACGACTCCGTGCACCGCACCTGGCCGGGCTCCGTGAAGGCCACCGAGAAGGGCATCGTGGTGGACGGCAAGGAGATTGCCGTCACCGCCGAGAAGGACCCGACGGTGCTGCCCTGGAAGTCCATGAACGTGGACGTGGTGCTCGAGTGCACCGGCCGCTTCACCGCGCGCGAGGGCGCGGAGAAGCACCTGAAGGCGGGCGCGAAGAAGGTCATCATCTCCGCCCCGGCCAAGGGCCCGGACATCACCATCGCCTACGGCATCAACCACAACGAGTACGACCCGGCCAAGCACCACGTCATCTCGAACGCCTCGTGCACCACCAACTGCCTGGCGCCCATCGCCAAGGTGCTGGTGGACAACTTCGGCATCGAGAAGGGCCTGATGACCACGGTCCACAGCTACACCAACGACCAGCGCATCCTGGACCTCACCCATGACGACATGCGCCGCGCCCGCGCCGCCGCGCTGTCCATGATTCCCTCCAGCACCGGCGCCGCGAAGGCCATTGGCGAGGTGATTCCGCAGCTCAAGGGGAAGATGCACGGCATCTCCGTGCGCGTGCCCACCCCGAACGTGTCCCTGGTGGACCTGACGGTGAACACCCAGAAGCCCGTCACCGCCGAGGCCGTCATCGAGGCGTACCGCAAGGCCGCGGACGGGGCGCTCAAGGGCATCCTCCAGTTCAGCGACGAGCCGACGGTGTCCGTGGACTACAACGGCAACCCGCACTCGGCCATCTTCGACTCCACCAACTGCTTCGTGGTGGGCGACAACATGCTCAAGGTCATGGCCTGGTACGACAACGAGTGGGGCTTCTCCAACCGCATGGTGGACACGGCGAAGTTCCTCGTCTCCAAGGGCGTCTAGTTCCAGGGGCGTTGAAGGGCACCGAGAGGGAAGGACCGAGATGATCCGCTACATCGACGACCTGCAGCTGACCGGGAAGCGCGTCTTCATCCGTGTGGACTTCAACGTCCCGCTGGAGGGCCGGCGCGTGACGGACGACACCCGCATCCGCGAGGCGCTGCCCACCATCCGGCGCGCGCTGGAGATGGGCGGGAAGGTCATCCTGGCCTCCCACCTCGGCCGGCCCAAGGGCCCGGACCCCAAGCTGTCGCTCGAGCCAGTCGCCGTGCGGCTGGCCGAGCTGCTCGGCGGCAAGCACGAGGTCATCCTCACGGACGACTGCGTCGGCGACGGCGTGAAGAAGCAGGTGAAGGAGCTCAAGGAGGGCCAGGTGGTCCTCCTGGAGAACCTGCGCTTCCACAAGGAGGAGGAGGCCAACGACGAGGCCTTCGCCCGCGAGCTGGCCGCCAACGCCGACGTCTACATCAACGACGCCTTCGGCACCGCGCACCGCGCCCACGCCTCCACCGCGGGCATGGTGCCCTTCGTGAAGGAGAAGGCCGCCGGCTTCCTGATGCGCAAGGAAATCGAGTACCTGGGCAAGGTGCTCAAGAACCCGGAGAAGCCCTTCGTGGCCATCCTGGGCGGCTCGAAGGTGAGCGACAAGATCAAGGTCATCGAGAGCCTGCTGCCCAAGGTGGACGCGCTGCTCATCGGCGGCGCCATGGCCTACACGTTCCTCAAGGCGCAGGGCGTGGAGGTGGGCAAGTCCCGCGTGGAAGGCGACAAGCTGTCGCTGGCCACGCGCATGCTGGAGGCGGCGCAGCGGCTGAAGGTGCCGCTGGTGCTCCCGGTGGACCACATCGTCGGCACCGAGCTCACGGAGAACAGCGTCGCGAAGGAGACGCCGGACAACGCCATTCCCGTGGACATGATGGGCCTGGACATCGGTCCCAAGACGCGCGCCATGTACGCCCAGCACATCCGTGACGCGCGCACCGTGGTGTGGAACGGGCCCATGGGGCTGTTCGAGGTGAACAAGTTCGCCGAGGGCACCCGCTCGGTGGCCGCCGCCATGGCCATCAACACCCAGGCCACCACCGTCATCGGCGGCGGCGACAGCGCGGCCGCGGTGGAGCAGATGGGCTTCGCGGACAAGATGAGCCACGTGTCCACCGGCGGCGGCGCCTCCCTGGAGTTCCTGGAGGGGCGTGAATTGCCGGGTATCAAGGCGCTGGAAACGCGGTAGGCTGCGCGCCCGCAACGCAACCCGCATTCCACACCCCTGGGGGGACACATGGCTGCCTCGGTTCGTCGTCGGAAGATCGTCGCCGGCAACTGGAAGATGAACAAGACGGTGCCCGAGGCGCTGGGCCTCGTGCGCGAGCTGCGGAGCATGGTGGCTCCGCTGGGTGACGCGGTGGAGGTGGTGCTGGCGCCGCCCTTCGTGGCGCTGCAGCCGCTCCACGTGGCGCTGGAGGGTGCGCCGCTGCAGCTGGCGGCGCAGAACTGCCACTGGGAGTCCTCCGGCGCCTTCACCGGCGAGGTGTCCGCGCCGATGCTGGCGGAGCTCGGGTGCGCCTACGTCATCGTGGGGCACTCGGAGCGCCGGCAGTTCTTCGGCGAGACGGACGAGCTGGTGAACAAGCGGGCCCGCGCGGTGCGGGCGGCGGGCATGACGCCCATCATCTGCGTGGGCGAGACGCTGGCCGAGCGCGAGGCGAACCAGACGCTGGAGGTGGTGGAGCGCCAGGTGCGCGGGGCGCTCTCCGGCTTCGACGCGAAGGACGTGGGCACCTTCGTCCTGGCGTACGAGCCGGTGTGGGCCATCGGCACGGGGCGCACGGCCACGTCGGCGCAGGCGCAGGAGGTCCACGCGGCCATTCGCGGGCTGCTCGGACGCCTGTATGACGGGGAGACGGCCGGGCGGGTGCGCATCCAGTACGGCGGCAGCGTGAAGCCGGACAACGCGGCGGAATTGCTCGGGCAGCCGGACGTGGACGGAGCGCTCGTCGGCGGGGCCAGCCTGAAGGCGGGCGACTTCGCGGCCATCGTCAAGGCGGCCGGTTAGATCGGCATTGCCGGGCTCTGGCGGGCGGAAGAAGTTGTCACCCGTTCGCCAGTTTGTGTAGGGTGCGCCTCCTTCTCACGGAACGTCTGGAAGAATCGCCATGCTCGCTTTCGTCACGGTCGTGCACGTCCTCGTTTGCGTGTTCATGATCTTCGTCATTCTGCTGCAGCCCGGGAAGGACGCGGGCATGGGCTCGGCACTGGGCGGCGGCGCGGCCACGAGCGCTTTCGGCGGCCGCGGCGCGGTGACGTTCCTGAGCAAGCTCACGGGCGTCACCGCCGTGCTCTTCTTCTTCACGTCGCTCGGCCTGTCCTTCGTGGGGCTTCGCTCCTCGGTGGCGGCTGGTGGCTCGGTCGCCACGCCTCCGGCGCAGACGGCTCCGGCCACGCCGGGTGGCGCCGCGGCTCCGGGGGCGACGACGCCTCCGGCTCCGGGCAGCGTGGAGCAGCCGCGGGGCGAGACGCCGGCGACTCCTCCCGCCGAGGGTGCTCCGGCGCCCCAGGGCGCGACGCCTGCCCCCGCGCCTGCGCCTGCTCCGGCTCCGGCGCAGTAGCTGTCAGGAAGAAGCCGGCTCACGCGTCGGTTGAGATTGTCGTTGCGTGAGTCGGTGAGGTTCGGTAGATGGAGCGCGCAGCAAATGCCCAGGTGGTGGAACTGGTAGACACACCAGCTTGAGGGGCTGGCGCCGCAAGGTGTGCGGGTTCGAATCCCGCCTTGGGCACTCCGGAAGAGGCCCCCGAGTCGAAAGACTCGGGGGCTTTTTTCGTTTCCGGCCTCTCACTCCCCGACATCACGGTCCACGTGGGACGAAATTCCCAGGCTCTCGTCCAATGGGAAGAACCGCAACCCGCGAAGTCTCCGGTGCCGTCACGCGCGTCGAGGCGCGAGGCGACGTCACGGGTCTGCGTTTCCCGCGGTCGGTGTCCTGAAAGGAAACAAGCCCATGTCGAAGTGGACTCGCTGGAGCTTTGCCCGTTGTGGAGTCGCAACCGTGACGAAGAACCCCGTGCGTGCCTGGGCCCTGCCCCTGGCGCTGCTGGGCATGGTGGGATGCGCGAAGACCGCCGGCGAAGAGCCCGTCGAGCTCGCGCCGGTGGCCGACGAGGTGAAGGCCTGGGTGCCCGGGACGCCGCTGCCCAAGCAGGCGCATGTGGAGGGGACGGACCACGCGCTCATGGTCGACTGGATTCTCGAAGAGGACTCCGTCGATGAGCTGACGGACCACTCCGCGTTGATCATCAACGGCCGGGTGGAGTCCACGCGCTTCGACGTCGTCCGCACCTTCGCGCAGTCCAAGGTGCCGGGGCAGCCCTCCGGTGAGGCGACCGGCCTCTACAACGACCTGCCGGTGACCATCGCCACCGTGAGGGTGGGCGACATCGCGCGCTCCTCGGTGGACCTGAAGACGGCCTCGGGCGGCGTCGTCGCTCAGGGCGCCACCGTGGAGGTCATGTTCCCCGGCGGCCTGCTCGCCGACGGATGCACGCTCGCGCCGACGGACAACCCGCTGCCGAAGGTGGGCGAGCAGTCGGTCTTCTTCCTCACGCCGCAAGGGGGCATGAAGCCGATGGCCGCGAGCTCCATGGCGGGCGTCTTCGCCGTGACGGGCGGACCGCGGGGGCGGGTGCTCGTGGAAGGCGGCCTCGTCCAGGGCGCCAGTTCATCGCATCACGCCGCGGCGCTCGATGCGCACGTGGGCCAGCCGGTCAGCGCGCTGCTCGAGCGCGTCGCCGCCCGCGCCAGGACTGTTGCGTACGTGAGCCCCGAGTCGCGCCCGGTGCCCGTGATGAAGGAAGAGCCCCAGGGGCCGACCGCCCAGAGCTGGTGCGGGCTTCCCACCTTTGGCTATCGGTGGTGCCGGCGGCCGGCGAATATCACCTTCACGGACCTCACGGGCCCGAGCTGGCCCGTGGATACAGCCATGGAGGCGTGGATGTACACGAACGTCTCGAACAGCCTGTATCTCTACTGGCGCTCCAGCGGTGCCTCCGACGTCATGGTCTACGCGGCTGCGTATGGCTACAACGGCTGGTACGGGTACGCGCACAACAACTGGTCGGGCAGCTGCATGACCCGGAGCACCATCCAGCTGAACAACACGTACTTCGGGGGCGCGTACCACGCGAAGTCCGTCTCGGTGCATGAGATCGGGCACAGCCTCGGTTTCAACCACCACCGGGACTGCAACTCCATCATGTATTCCAGCCCCACCGTGTGCGGTTCCGCCGTGACGTCCTGCGATGCGCAGGCGGCGGCGGAGCTGTATCCGTACTGAGCGGGCTGGCGTGACGTGGGCCCCGCCCGCGGAATCCGCTGCGAGCGGGGCCCCCACCGTCAGAACGTGACGATGCCGAAGTCGTTCAGCAGTCCCGAGCTCGGGTCGGCCTGCACCACCACGATGAGCTTGTCCCCCGCCGCGGAGTAGAAGACGAAGCGGCCGAAGGCGTCGTAGGCGGTGCCGTTGGCCTTGAAGGCGGGCAGCGCAATGCTCCGCTCGAAGCCGAGGGCGTCGGGCAGGTAGAGGCGCACGGACTTGCCCGCGGAAGGCTCCCAGGTGTTCGCCTGCACCAGCGCGATGCGGCTGGCCGCGGTGGAGTGGGTCAGGTGGCGGATGCTCCCCGCTCCGGAGAGCGTCCCCGAGTAGGTCATGTCCTCGGCTTTGACGTCGGAGGCCCGGAAGGTGTTGCCGCAGGCCGTGAAGATGCGGCCTCCGTCCTCGGAGAACCAGAGCTCCCCGCACGCGCTCCGTTCGCTGTTGTAGGGCGCGCTGTAGAGCACCCGGGCGGTGCCCCGGCTGATGTCGTACTTGTCCATGTTGCTGTAGGCGTACCAGGAGTTGTTGGCGCCGTAGATGGACGTCCCATTGGGATGCAGGCGCGCCCGGACGCCGCCGTAGATCGACCAGTCGCCGCTGCTCAGCGTCTCCACGCCGGTCGCCAGCTCGACGCAGTGGATGGACACCCAGGATGACGGGTCCGAGCGCGGAAAGGCATACGCGAAGCCATTCCCGGCGAGGACGACGTCGAAGTCCCCGGTCGTGAGCGTCATCGTCTTCACCACCTGCTGCGTGGCGAGGTCGACGTAGGAGATGCTCGAGTCATGGCCCACCGCCGCGAAGAGGCCATCCGGTCCCACGCTGAGGGAGGTGGGCGCCGCGGGCAGTGCGACCGGGGTCTCCGTCTGCGTCGCCGGGTCGTAGAGGTAGAGCGCGTTGGGGTTGGTGGAGACCATCACCAGCCGGTCGAGCGCCTTGCTGTACTCGGCGTCGGTGACGCGGTGGCCGAGCCCGCTGACGAAGGGCGCCTGGGCCGTGATGACCACCGTGTCCGCACGGCTCGCGGACCGGCCGTCGTCCACCACGAGCGCCAGCTCGTAGCTTCCTTCCCGGTCCAGCGCGAGGGTGGGCTTCTGGGTGTCGGCCTGTTGCAGCGTGGCGGTGCTGCCGCCAGGCCGGCGGGTGATGGTCCAGGAGAAGGTGAGGGTGTCACCGTTGTCGTCATGCCCCTGTCCCTGCACGCTCACGGACGAGCCCGCGACGATGCTGCGGTCGGCACCGGCGTCGGCCACGGGCGCCCGGTTCTGGGCAACCAGGGTGACGGTTGTCGGCGCGGAGGGGCGCACGCCGTCGCTGACGACGAGCGCGACCACGTAGTCGCCCTCCAGGTCCGGGGTGAAGGAGGGCTTCACGGCGGCGGCGTCCTCGAACGAGGCGGCGCTGCCCGTGGGAACCGAGACGAGGCTCCAGGTGAAGGTGAGGGGCCCTCCCGTCGACGCCGAGCTCGCGCTGCCATCCAGGGTCACCGGCCTGCGGCTGAGCACGGCGCGCGACACGCCCGGGCGCGCAACGGGCGCGGTGTCCCTTCCGGAGAGCGTGATGAAGGCCGGCTCGGACTCATGCGTTCCGTCACGGACCACCAGCCGGAGCACGTAGGTGCCCCCCAGGTCGGGGGTGATGGAAGGCTTCGCGGCGGACGCCTGTGAGAGCGTGGCCGTGCTGCCGTGCGGAGCGGAAACGACGGTCCATGCATAGGCGAGTGCCTGGCCCTCCGGGTCGGTGCTCGCGCTGCCGTCGAGCTCCACGGCCATGCCCACCAACACCTCCCGCGAGGAACCCGCACGGGCCACCGGCCGCAGGTTCTCCGGCGGCGGGGGCGGAGCGGGCGTCTCGGCCGACACGATGACGGAGTCCGGAAGGCTCCCCATGCAGCTGTCCGAGACGACCAGCGTGGCCACGTAGAGGCCCGGCACGTCCGCGGTGAACGTGGGCTTGCTCACGGTGGCATCCGACAGCGCCGCATGGCTGCCATTGGGAATCGTGGACAGCGTCCAGCGGTAGCCCTGGGCGGTGGACGCCGAACCGTCGAGCGAGACCAGCGCGCCCGGAATGACGAGCTGACCCTCGCCCGCCTGGGCGATGGGAGCCGCCTGCGACGCCGTGCATTCGCTCGGAGGCGGCGTTGGAGTGGGATTGGGAGTCGGAGTCGCGGACCCTCCGCAGGCACTCAAGAACGAAGCTCCCAGGAATGTCAGGAGAAGATAGGTGTGGATGCGTGTGGACTGCTTCATGACTTGCCCCCTGTGCAACGGGCCGCCCCGGAGGGCGCCCTCGAAGTCACTGCACGGGCTCGAACGAACTGCCCGCGTACATGGGGAGCCGGTGAGGCGGAAAACGATGCACGGAAATCCGCACGGGAGGTGCCGGCGGACCCTATACGAATTTCCTGCATGACTCGCCGGGCTCCCGGCTCTCTGGGGGGGCATTGAATGCTCAATGGCTGCTCATCGGGCATATGGGGGGGACATGAGGCCGGTTCACGGGTGGATGCTGGCGGTGCTCCTGTGCTGCGCGGCGGGAGTGGCGGACGGGGAGGAGCCAGCGGACTCGCGACTGAGGGAAGCGCAGACGGCCGCCGATGAGGCGAGCGCGTTCTGGGAGGAGGGCAGGTACGCGGAGGCCATCGAGCGGGGCGAACGTGCTCTGGCGCTGCGGGAGGCCCTGCAGGGGAGCACCCATCCGGACGTCGCGGGGGAGCTGGACTGGCTCGGGTCGCATCACCTGCTTCGGGGCAACGCCGCCCGAGCCGAGCCGCTGCTCCAGCGCGCGCTGGCCATTCGGGAAACGGCGCTCGGCGAGAACCACCCCGAGGTCGCGCAAACGCTCAACACGCTCGCAGTCCTCTACAGGGCCCAGAAGTTGTTTGCTCGCGCCGAGCCGCTCTTCACGCGTGCGCTCGCGATTCGGGAAGCCTCCTTCGGCAAGAGCCACCCCCTCGTCGCTGAGTCGCTCGGAGGACTCGCGGCCCTCCACCTCGCCCAGGAGCTCCATGGGCGTGCCGAGCCGCTCCTGCAGCGCGCGCTTGCGATAAGAGAAGCAACCCTCGGCAGGCATCATCCGGAGGTCGCTCAGACGCTCTATGACCTCGCCTGGCTCTACCACCATCGGGGCTTGTACGGCCGGGCCGAGCCGCTGTACTCACGCGCACTGGCCATCCAGGAAGCGGCACTTGGCAGGAGCCATCCCCTCGTCGCCAGATCGCTCTACTGGGTTGGCGCCCTCTACCAGAACCAGGGGTTGTACGCTCGAGCCGAGCCGCTCTACGCGCGTGCGATGGCCGTGGGGGAAGCCGCCCTCGGAAACAACCCTCCCGATGTCGCCGAGGCGCTCATCAGTCTCGCCAATATCTACGTGGACCGGGGACTGTACGCGCGTGCCGAGTCGCTCCTGATGCGCGCACTGGCCATTCGGGAAGCGGCCCTCGGCGAGAACCACCCCCTCGTCGCCGAGTTGCTCTGCGACCTTGCCGATACACTCCAGGGTGAGGGGTTGTACGGCCGGGCCGAGCCGCTCCTGCGGCGTGCACTGTCCATTCAGGAAGCGACCCTCGGCGGGAACCATCCCTCCGTCAGCTTGTCGCTCGCCCGGCTGGGGCACCTCTACGTGGTCCAGGGATTGTATGGCCAGGCGAAGCCACTCTATGAGCGCGCGCTGTCCGTCGTGGAAGCCACCTGCGGCAAGGGGCATTTCTACGTCGGCTGGGTGCTCGGCCGTCTCGGCAACATCTACGAGCTCCAGGGGTTGTACGGCCAGGCCGAGCCGCTCTACGCACGCGCGCTGGAGAATCTGGAAGCCGCCCTTGGCAAGAGCCATCCCTCCCTCGCCAGGCCACTCACCGGTCTCGCCAACGTCTACCAGGCCCAGGGGTTGTACGGCCGGGCAGCGCCGCTCCACCTGCGTGCGCTGGCCGTTCGAGAAGGGGCCCTCGGCAAGAACCATCCCGAGGTCGCCGAGTCGCTCAACCACCTGGGTGGCCTCTACTCGGCCCAGGGGTTGTATGGACAAGCACAGCCACTCCACGAGCGTGCGCTCGCCATTCTGGAATCGACCTACGGCAAGAGTCCTCCCGGTATCGCCGCGACGCTCAACCACCTCGCCGTGGTCCGTTTGTCCCGGAATCGCCTCGCCGACGCCCTGCCGCTGTTCAGCCGCGCCTTTGCCCTGGCCGAGCAGCGCCTGCGCCAGGAGGCGCTGGTCTTCTCGGAGCCGCGACTGACCAGCTTTCTCCAGCTGCTGCGCACCGACGAGGAGCGGCTCTACGCGCTGTTGCGCGCTCATCCCGACGACGTCCGCGTGCAGCGCCTGGTTCTCGGCGCCGCGCTTCTCCTCAAGGGCCGCTCCGTCGAGGAAAGCGCCGCCATCTCCCGCACCGTCTACCGGGGCCTGGGCGAGCAGGATAGAGACACCTTCGAAAGGCTGCGGGGGCTGCGCACCCGGTTGGCGCAGCTGTCACTCCAAGGTCCAGGCTCGCTGCCTCTGCCCGTCTACCAACAGCGCCTCGAATCACTCTCCGAACAGAGCGCCGCCCTCGAAGCCGACCTGGCCCAGCGCTCCGCACCGCTGCGTGCGTTGGCCGCCCAGCCGGCTCCCGAGGAGATTGTCGACCGTGTCGCTGTCTCCCTCCCCAAGGACGGCGCCCACGTCGAGCTCCTCACCTACGCGGACCGCCCGCTGGTGCTCGAGCCCGGCGCACCCGAGCCCCAACGCCCCGGCCAGCTGCGCTACCTAGCGCTGGTGCTCTTCCCGGACGCCACCATCCGCTTCCGGGACCTGGGCCCCGCCGAGCCCATCGACCGTGCTGCCTCGCGCCTTCGAGACGCGCTGGCCAACCGTGACGCCGACTTCCAGGACTCCGCCCAGGCGCTCTATCAGCTCGCCTTCCAACCCCTGCTGCCGCTGCTGGGCACCACCCGCCGCCTCTTTCTCTCTCCCGACGGACAGCTCGCCCTCGTGCCCTTCGCCGCGTTGCACGATGGCCACCAGTTCCTCGTGGACGCCTTCGACTTCACCTACGTCCCCTCGGGAAGGAGTCTGCTGCCGCGTCTCCGCGAGAGCGACGCCCCTGGCTCCGTGGTCGTCCTCGCCGACCCGGACTTCAGCGCGCTCTCTTCCTCGAAGGAGCCCCCCTCCGCGGCGGCCACGCGCTTCGGTCCTGAGGGACGCATCTCCTCCTCGCTGCGAGCGGACCTGGCGTCACGCGCGTGGGCTCCAACGCCCTTGCCCGGCACGCGCCAGGAGGCCGAGAGCATCAAACGCCTGCTGCCATGGGCCGAGCTCTTCCTGGGTGCGGAGGCCACCAAGGCGCGGCTGCTGCACCTGCCTCCCCCGGCCATCCTCCACCTGGCCACCCATGGCTTCTTCCTGGAGGACGCGCCTGGGCCCCCGGCTTCTCGCGCCGTGGTCCACTTCGGGGCGCTGGGTGAGGACCCCGCGGCCCCGAGCCCTCCGGACCCGCTGTTGCGCTCCGGCCTCGTCCTCGCCGAGGCACCTGTTCTGGCGCCCGTCAGCAGCAGTTCCGGCGCACCTGCGGCTGACGGCGCGCTGGTGACGGCGCTGGAGTTGGCGGGGCTCAACCTGTGGGGCACGCAATTGGTGGTGCTGTCCGCGTGCGACACGGGGCGGGGCGACGTGGAGCTGGGCCAGGGCGTGTATGGGCTTCGGCGGGCCTTCCTCGTGGCGGGGGCGGAGACAGTCGTGATGAGTCTATGGAAGGTGAACGACGACACCACCCGGCAGTTGATGGAGGCCTACTACCGCAACCTGCTCGCGGGGCAGGGCCGAGCCACCGCTCTGCGCGAGGCCATGCTCTGGCTACGGGCCACCCGGCCGCATCCCCACGACTGGGCGCCCTTCATCGCGCTGGGCCAGGACGCTCCGTTGCGCCAGCTGGGCGCCCGCCGATAGTCGCAGCCGCCATTGAATGGGCCGCCGAGGGAATCGCGCCCACGACGAAGCCTTGAGGCCCGCGCCTCGTCCCCGGCGGGAATCGAACCCGTGGGCAGGGCGATAGGAAACCTCAAGCAGGACGCGCTGTTACCCGCTATCGCCTTGATCTCACATCGGTTCGTCATGCCGCCCCATCCCGTCTCGCCCCGTCGTGTCCCGTTCTCAGCCCCGCTGGAGGGGCACACTGGGGGCACATGCGGCCCACCAGGGGCAACCCGCTCACGGACGCGAGCGGCCCGAGCTCCCCAGTCTCGCAGGGCTCACGAGAAGCCCGTGGGAGGCTGACAGTAGCGTGTGCCCTGGCGAGGTGGAGCTGGGGAGGGGCAGGTGGAGGAGCGGGGGTGGGCGTACCGGCGGAGGCAGCCGGCGGGGACGGTGCTGCACGAGGCGGTGAGGGAGAACCTTGCCACGCTGCTGGCGGAGGCGAGCGACGTGGGGCGCGGCCTGCCCCGGTACGTGGAGCGGGACTTCGCCAGGTACCTGGAGTGCGGCGTGCTGGTGCACGGATTCGCGCGGGTGCGCTGCGAGAGTTGTAAGGACGAACTGCTCGTCGCCTTCTCGTGCAAGGGGCGAGGGGTGTGCCCCTCCTGCAACGCGAAGCGCATAAGAGGGATGGGGGCCCTGTTGAGGGGGAGGGAGGGTGCAGAGGGGCTGAGGAGGGGGCCGCTGACGGGGCCGCCCGAGCGATGCTCCCCGCCGGTGGACAGGCCGCTTGAGCCCCCTTGGGGCACACGCCCGCCCAGGCCGCGCTCCCATCAGGTGCGTGGCAGGAGCCGCCGGCCTGTTGGCTGTCTTGAGCCTCAACACCACACGGCCTGGGGTGGCCCTCGTGCCGGGGCCCACCTCGCACATGCCGTGGGCAAGCCCAGGTGCTCCAGAATCGCCCGCACCCCGGGGGCCCCCTTCACGTACGCCAAGACCCTTGAGCCTGCCTCCACACCTCACGCAGGCGAACACGTCGAAGTCGAACGTCCTCCTGAGCAACTCGGCGTAAGTCCACTCGCGGTGTCCTCTCCTTCATCCGCTCCTTCCTGGCCGCTGCCTCAATCCCCGCGCTCGCCTCCTCCGCACCTGCTTGAGGGAGCCACTACGAACAGCCGCGTTGCTCGCCGCGCTCACTGTCTGGAGCTGTAGCGACGACGAGCCGGAACCAACCCCAGCACCTGCCGCGGGAGCCCCGGACGCCGGCAGGCCCGACGCGGGTCAAGGTGGCACCGTCATCAACGCACCCGACAATCAGGCGCAGCGCTTCGTGTCGACCGATCCGCGCTACTCGGCGACTTGGACCTTCGACCTGCAAAGCCAGGTCGCGATCCCCTCGGGTGTCCGGGAGGTCTACGTAGAGGTTCGCGCTTGCCGGCACGACTACGAGCCACCCGGCGCAATTCGCTTCCGCACACCTGAGTCGACAAGCTGGCGCGAGCTGAGCGTCAATGAACCCCTTTGCGACCGCGTTGGCATCCCTTCCGCTCAGGTCTGGTTTCCCGTGAGCGAGCCCCCGAAGCTCGTCGTCGAAGCCGTGCGCCCGGGGACGGGTGGTGACTCCTACGTGCTCACGACGGTCAAGGTTCTAGGGTGGCGCAGCCCGTAGTACCTAGCGGGGCACTGGAGCAGGTGCCGTTCAGGTCCAGGGGGCGCTGACAACGGAGCAAAGACGCTCTAACGTTCCGAAGATGGACCGAAGACAAAAGATTCTGGTGAATCGACTGGAGGAGTCTAGCTATCAACAGCTAACAAGCTGGTCGACGAAGGACAACTTCACTATCCATCCAAAAATGGGGCTCTCTCAAGCCCTCGACATCAAGAACTCTGGACTGAGCAAGGGCGAATACACCTACGCTCTCCAAGCCAGCTTTGACTTTGTCATCGCCCGTCAGGATGGCCGCATATTGTTCGCGGTTGAGGCGGACGGGCTCTCCCATGCAAACGAAGAGGCACGCAGGCGAGACCAGTTAAAAAACTCCATTTGCGCCAAATTAGGCATGCCCCTGATTCGTGTCGGCCCGAAAGCTGTCGAGGTCAAACTAGAGGGCTTCTCCAGCGTTCTAACGTGGCTAGCCACGCTCATTCCCTATGCAGAAGCTCTTGAAGACGCATATGCAAACGGGATCATTCCGGAGGATGAGATTTGCTTTCCTACGGACGCGATTGAATTTACGGGCGAAGGACTGACCTTTCCACTGGATCCAACCAGCAAGATAATAGCCAAGCTCTGGGTGCTTGTGCGTGCAGGTCAAATCCCGCGATTCCCAGCCATCCTTCATGTAACAAACTCAAGCTATTCTGCTGGAGGTGTTGTTAGCTTCGCGCTCGCATTTGTTCGCGAAGGAACCATCCTCGGGCTCGGCGGCTGTCTGGCAGGAAGCCTTCTCCCAATTCCTGAACACGAAGTCTCAGACGCCTTGGCGCTCGTGGATCTTGAAAAGCAAATAGCACAGTACCTAAAGGGTGAGCGGACCCCACTGCCTCCATCTGTAGTCATCGCAAAGATGCGCGAGCACGACTGGGGGGAAAAATGGCATTTTCATGAGGGAAATGGCCTCCACCCGTCAATCACCTTCCGAAATCTCTCGAGAGACGAATGAGCCAGACAGGTGTCTGATGATTCCGCATTGGCCCAAGAGACAATTTCATATGGGCTGAATTTTAATCCATGCTTTCCAAGGCCGAGCTGAGGTCGACAGCCGCGAGCAGCAGCCCTCGGAATGACTGCCAGTCGGCGCTAGGGATCTTCTTGGCCGCAAAGGCGAACCCGATCCAGAGCGGCACGAGCTGCGCCGTGCGCTGCAACGGCTGCGCGCGTCCTGCCGCAGTCGCATGTTCTTGCATCCCCGAATTCACAGCGTCAGAGAATCCCTGCGGATCGCCGGTCGGGTTCAGCAGCAGCCACTCATACCCCCTCGTTGCTCCCGCCTTGCGTTCGCTCTTCGCGGCGCGGTCGGTCGGCGTGAACATTCCCCAGCCGTCGAGAATGCCGATCGCGCCGCTCTCTTCCAGCTCGCGAAGCTCGGCTTCGGCCTGCTCGCGCTGGATCTACGTGTCCTGATTGATGCGTGCGAAGAACTTCGACGCGGCAGCCGAAGCGGCAAGCTCGCCGCGAATCTTCGCGAGCTTGACGCGCAGCTCGCGCTTCTTCGCCTCGACGGCGTTCAGGTCGTGAATTTGGTCGGTTGTAAGTGGCATCTAGGGAACTCCTATTCACGAGGTTTGAGGTTGTGGGCGAGTAGCCCCTTCACGACGAAGGTCTTCGCGAAACGAACGGTCAGCTTCACCACGTCGCCGAAGTCGTGCGGCACGACGCGCGACACCTTGCCGGGCGCGAAGCCGTCGAGTGTTTCGCCGCGATTCAGCCGGTCGGTGCGAACCCAACCGCGTTCCCGGGTGCGCCAGCGGTGATCGGGAGTGACGACGAGCACCCGCCCGTCTTCGGTGACGAGCTTGAAGCGCGCGGCCTGATGCCGGGCGACGTGCGTGACCTCGAATGCCCCGCCCTCGCTTCCGTGCTCGTGCATCGTGAGCACACGCATTCCCGGACGCACCATTTCGGCGGGCAGCTCGGCCCCATCGTGCAGCATGACCGATTCCCACGGGGCAACACATGTGCCGATGTCTTCGTCGCCGCCCGTACTGCCCCCGCTCGGAGCCCCCCGGGGCCGCTGGCAAGGCGCTGCATGTCGGAGTTGTATGAACCGACGGGATAGAACCAGCGTTCAGCACTAGCGTCGTGCGCGTTGTGCAGCGAAACCAACAGGTACAGGAATCGCAGGCTGTTTTGGTTGTCGTAAAGCCGATTGAACCTGTCGCCGTAGACAAACTGAACGTTCGTCGCGACTTCGTTGACGTTGGCGCATAAGAGGGATGGGGGCCCTGTTGTGGGGGAGGGAGGGTGCAGAGGGGCTGAGGAGGGCCGCTGACGGGGCCGCCCGAGCGATGCTCCCCGCCGGTGGACAAGCCGCTTGAGCCCCCTTGGGGCACACGCCCGCCCAGGCCGCGCTCCCATCAGGTGCGTGGCAGGAGCCGCCGGCCTGTTGGCTGTCTTGAGCCTCAACACCCCACGGCCTGGGGTGGCCCTCGTGCCGGGGCCCACCTCGCACATGCCGTGGGCAAGCCCAGGGGCTCCAGAATCGCCCGCACCCCGGGGGCCCCCTTCACGTACGCCAAGACCCTTGGTAAGTCTTCGCCGTGCCCCGTCGCGACGGGCGCCAGCTTCTTGTGAGAATTCCACTGGCCACACCCGAGGAGGTGAGCTGTGGAGTTGGAGAAGGAGTTGGAGCAGTTCCGGCAGGAGGCGCAGCGACTGAAGGCCGGACGGCGCAGCGGCTCGCTGCCGTTCCCCGAGGCGCTGCGCGCCTTCGCGGTGCGCTACGCCGAGCACGCCGTGGAGGCGGGCGGGACGGTGACGGACGCGGCGAAGAAGCTGGGCGTGTCCGGGCCGACGCTCTACGAGTGGCGCAAGGGACGCCCCGCGGGGCACCGCCATCCGAAGGCCGCCGAGAAGGGTGCGGCGCTGGTGCCGGTGCGCGTGGGCGTGCGTCCCGCCGCGGCCCAGGAGGCCCGAGTGCAGCCGGTAGCGCTGGTGTCGCCGAGCGGATGGCGCGTCGAAGGCCTCAGCGTGGAGAGCGCCGCGCAGCTGTTGGAGAAGCTGGCGTGTTGACGCCGACGCGCGCGGTGCGCGTCTTCGCGTACGCGACCCCGGTGGACATGCGCAAGGGCTTCGATGGGCTGGGCGCCCTCGTTGAGCAGCAACTGGGACGGCAGCTGCTCAAGGGTGACGTCTTCCTCTTCGTCGGCCGGTGCCGGCGCCGGGCCAAGGTGCTGCACTTCGACGGCACGGGACTGGTGCTTCTCACCAAGAGACTCTTCCGGGGGCGCTTCGCCAGGCCTTGGTGCGAGGAGGGCGCGCAGGCGGTGGAGCTGACGGTGAGCGAGCTGTCCCTCTTCCTGGAGGGCTGCGAGCTGGCGGGGCGGTGGAAGCTGTCGCCGCCAGCGGTGGATGAGAAAATCCTTGCGGTAGGCGGGGGTTTGTAGCACCTGCCAGGTAGTCATGACGCGCGTCGAGCAACTGCGAGACTTGGAGACGGCGAAGCAGGTGGCCTCGCTGCTGGAGGCGGAGAACGCCCGGTTGCACCAGCGCCTCGAAGCGCTCGTCGCGGAGAATGCTTGGCTCAAGGGCGAGGATGCCCAGGTGCGGCTCCAGTTGGAGCTCGAGGGACTCAAGGAGCAGCTGGCTGCACAAGCGCCTCTTCGGCGCCTCCAGCGAGAAGCGCGGGGAGAAGCCAGTGAAGCCTCCGCGCGCGAAGCCGCAGCGCGGCCATGGCCCCACGGCCCAGCCTGAGCTGAAAGTGCAGGAAGTGCTGCTGCCGCTGGCCGAGGCGGAGAAAGTCTGCGGCGAGTGCGGCAGGGGCCTGCACGCGTGGGAGGGGCAGACGGAGGACTGCGAGGAAATCACCGTCGTCGAGCGAAGCTTCGTGCTGCGGCGTGTGCGCCGGCAGAAGTACCGCTGCCACCATGGCTGCACGCCGGTGACGGCCCCTTCTGCACCGCGACTCATTCCTGGCGGCCGCTACTCGCTGGAGTTCGCCGTCTACGTGGCCCTCATGAAGTACGGCTTTCATTGTGCGCCACGAAGGCGCTGAAAGGGGGCCGCGATGGCCACCTGATGATGCCAGCTGCACAGCAAATGAGGGTGGGCCCCTCGGAGCCGGGCTGCACGGTCAGGCTCCAAACCACCTCGAGCTGCCTTGGTCAAAAGCCTGGGTGGTGAGCGTCGAGGCAAAAGGCGCGTTGAAACGCGTTAGGTGGGGACCAGGAAGACGAACGAGAGTGAACCGCTGAAGATGGACCGAAATGTACTTCGATGACGTCGAAACCGGGCAGGGTGATTGGTCCGGGAGTGGAGCCCAGGGGATGCGTGCTGACCGCTTGGGTGGCGTCCGGTTGGAAGGCGGCGTGAGTCTGGTCCAGGTTGCTGTGCGGAACGTGGGAACCTCGAACACCGATGCAAAGGGAGCAGCTCAAGTGGGTAGCCCCCATGAGAGTCAGAGTACCGAAGCGGCGTCGAGGGACGGAGTGGCTCGTAGTAGCGGAGAAGCGCGCGAAAGCGTGTGGAGCGAAGGGGCCACGTCATCCGGCTGCGGTCACAGGTCAACCCGACAGGGGAGGAGCCTATGGGCGTAGCGAAGTCGTTCAGCATCCCGAAGAAGCTCGTCTGGGAAGCCTACCTTCGGGTCAAGGCCAACGGAGGGGCTCCTGGGGTAGATGGCCAGACGGTCGAGGAGTTCGAGAAGGACCTCAAGAACAACCTTTACCGACTCTGGAATCGAATGTCGTCAGGGACGTACTTCCCGCCGCCCGTACTCAGGGTGGCGATTCCGAAGCGAGATGGAGGGACGAGGAATCTGGGTATCCCCACGGTGACGGATCGGATTGCCCAGATGGTCGTTAAGAGGGCCTTGGAGCCTCAGGTGGAGCCGCACTTCCATCCGGACTCCTACGGCTATCGCCCGGCGAAGTCGGCAGCACAGGCAGTAGGCCGGGCGAGAGAGAGGTGCTGGAAGTACGACTGGGTGCTCGATCTCGATATCCGGGCGTTCTTCGACTCGCTCGACCATGAACTCGTCATGCGCGCGGTACGCAAGTACACCTCGTCTCGCTGGGTGTTGCTCTACATCGAGCGGTGGCTCAAGGCTCCCGTTCAGGTAGAGAGCGGCGTCCAGGAGAAGAGGACAGCAGGCACGCCGCAAGGGGGTGTCATCAGCCCCCTCCTCGCCAACATTTTCCTGCACCTTGCGTTCGACACATGGATGGAGCAGTTGTTCCCCCGGGTGCCGTTTGAAAGGTATGCAGATGATGTGGTCGTGCACTGCAAGACGAGGCAGCAGGCGCAAGCCGTGCTGAGAGCCGTGAAGGAGCGGCTCACCCGATGCCGGTTGGAGGTCCATCCGCAGAAGACGAAGCTCGTGTACTGCAAGGACTCCAACCGGCAGGGAGGTGAAGCAGAGGAAAGCTTTGATTTCCTTGGCTACACGTTCCGTCCTCGTCGAGCACGCAATCGTCAGGGTGAGTACTTCGTCAGCTTCAGCCCGGCAATCAGCGGGAAGGCGGCGAAGAGCATCCGAGCGACAATGCGGAGGAATTGGCGGATACGCCGTCGAACAGACAAGGGTCTGAACGACCTGGCGAAGATGTTCAACCCCGAGCTGAGGGGGTGGATTCACTACTACGGGAGCTACTGCCGCTCGGCTCTGTACCCGGTGTTCGGGCCCCTCGACCGGGCGCTCGTCAAGTGGGCGATGCGAAAGTACAAGAGGCTGCGTGGGCATCCAAGAAGGGCGTTCACATGGCTGGGGGAAGTGGTTCGCCGCGACCCTCAACTCTTCGCACACTGGCACCTGCTTCCGAAGGCCGCAACGACTGGATGATTGGAGCCGTATGAGTCGAGAGGCTCACGTACGGTTCTGGGAGAGCCCGGGGGTGAGATTCCCCCGGGCCACTCACCTGCCGCTGGCTCGCCAGCAGCGGTTGTACCTGCGCGAGGGCTTGGTGGTGGAAGCCCAGACGCTCTGGGACCAGCTCGACGCGCTGGCCGGCCACCTGCAGAAGTCCTACGAGGCGTTGCTGGCCGAAGTCTTCACCTCGCCCGTCATCCACGCGGACGAGACGTACTGGCTGCTATTGGAAAAGGGCCCGGGCACCAAATGGTACGCGTGGACGGTTGCCTCGCCGGACACCGTCTTCCACCGAATCCTCCCCAGTCGCTCCGCGGCGACAGCCAAGACGGTGCTGGGCGAGTACGCGGGTGTCGTCCTGGTGGACGGGTACGCGGCGTACCAGACGGCGACGAAGTCCGGCGCGGACGGGCCCGTCCCCGCGACGCTGGCCTTCTGCTGGGCGCACGTGCGCCGCAAATTCTTCGAGGCGGCGCAGTTCGCGCCCGCGTGCGAGCAGGTGCTGGAGTTCATCAGCCAGCTGTATGTCGTCGAGGCGGACCTGCCGGAGTGGTACGCCCTCTGTGAAGAGGAGCGCCCCGCCGTGCTCGCTCAGCGACGCGCGGCGCGGCAGCAGCACTCGGCGCCCGTGGTGGAGCGCATCCGCCAGTGGGCCCTGACGCAGCGAGCGGCCCCGGGCAGCGCGTTCCGCAAGGCCCTTGAGTACATGCTGAAGCTGTGGGACGGGCTGACCGTCTTCCTGGACAACCCCGTGGTCCCCATCGACAACAACCACGTCGAGCGGCAGATGCGCGACATGGTGATGGGCAGGAAAAACCACTACGGCAGCAAGTCGAAGCGAGGCACCGAGGTGGCCGCGCTCTTCTACTCGCTCATCGAAACGGCACGCCTGCGCGGTGAGGAGCCGGGCCACTACCTGCGGCGCGCTGCGCTGGCGGCCATTCAGAACCCAGAAGCCGTCACGCTCCCCGAGCGCCAGGACTGACGTCCGCGCACGCCGGACTCCTCGGCCAGGTCAGGCCTGCACCGGGACGGGGCACGGCGAAGAGTTACCGGAGGCTGGCCACCACGCACCGGGAGGGCACCACGGTTCCGAGGTGGTGCTCGGCACGGATGGCCGCCACTGCACCGGGCAGACGCCAACGCGCCGAGCTGGTGCTCGGCACGGGCGCTGGCGGCCATTGCTCACCGGCAGGCGCCATGGCCCCGAGGCGCGCAGCGCGGGCGAAACCTCGGGCCGCGCAAGTGCGAGGTGCGGACGTCCGCCACGGCTCCGGGGGGCGTTCGGCGTGAGCATGCACCACCGCCCCGAGGTGACGCGCAGCGCGGGCAGGCGTAACGACCCCAAGGGAGTGCTCGGCACGGACGCTAGTGGACTGTCTACGAAGTGCGTAGACATAGTTATGAACTGCTGCCATCTCGCTGAGCCGACCGCTGGGTGTCGGCCTCTCAGTGACCATGTCCAATAACTTCGTGGACACTCCAATTGTCCCAACTTCCCTCTGGTGCCGCCGGGTATGGTGCGGCATCGGAGGCGGAGAGATGAGCAGATCCAGGTCTAGGAAGCACCGAGGCTGTAACGCTCCAGGCAACACCTGCGCCTCTCCGCCAGACCGAATCTTCACCTCGTATCAAGACGTGGTGGATTCCTACCTCCAGGAGGAGCGTCCTCGTGCCGAGGAGGAGTTCGCGTTCTTCCAGGACAAGCATCGGACAGAGCGCTGCCCAGATCTGAGAACGACCATCAGGTTCGCAGCGCTCTCGATACGCCTAGATGGGAAGCGCCGTGATCACCAGCGCCGAATCCCTGGCGAGGCGCTCGCTCAAGCTGAGAAGAGTCTGCAGAGCACAGCAGCCGATCTGACACGATGCCGTTCTTTCGCGGAGCTGCACGACCGGATCGCAGGGCTGATCGGGCCCATCCACGGGGTTGGGGATGTGGCCGTCTACGACATCGCGACCCGCATCGGCGCCCATCTCGGTCTGGAGCCGGAACTGGTCTACCTCCATGCCGGAGTGACGGAGGGAGCCAAGGCACTGAACCTTGGTCTCGGTCGCAAGACCCTGCATCCCTCGGAATTACCAGCCCCTTTCCAAGTCTTGCGGCCACGTGAACTCGAAGATTGCCTCTGCATCTACAAGGACGTGCTTGCGACCATTCAGCATGCCCCTTCCCCTAAGGTAGGCTTGGGCGCCATCCACCCTCGGATCGTTCGTCGAACAACAAAGTAGTGGAGTGCCGGACAAGCTCTTGGGCAGAGTCGTGGAGGCAGCGGGCTTGCTGGAGCCGGCCCCAACGCTGGCCCTTTCTCCTCCATTCGTCTGAGCGGCAAGGATGCTGGTGCGGGGCCGGCCAACAGCCCCTATCGGCGGTGGTCGGTCCCAGCCTGTCATACAACCAGACCAGTTTGCCCAGCGCGCGCCGAAGGGCGGCACCTCGCACAAACCTGTCAGACAACGAGACTGGTTCGCCCTGAGCGCGCGGTGAGGGTCAGCTTGAATCGGTGTCGCCTCAAGGATCCGTGTGACGAGAGAGAGCGGGACAGCCGGTGCGGGAGGATCCGTCGGAGACCGGAGACCCGCGCCGAGACGAGGGGCCCGAGATCTGCATTCCCCAAGTTCGTGGGCCCGTGTTCTTCCGCCCACGTTACTCAGGGGCCTGTGCGAACGCGTGACCGACGTCGCTCCGGACTATGTCCAACAACTTCGTGGACACTCCACTAGCGGCCACCACGCACCGGACGGCACCCCGGCTTCGAAGTGGTGCTCGGAATGGGCACTGGCAGCCACCACGCGCCGGGAGGGCACCACGGGCTCCGAGGTGGTGCTCGAAACGGGCGCTGGCAGCGACCACGCAGGGGGTGGGCACCACGGCCCCAGGGTGGTGCTCGGCGCGGGCGCTGGCAGCCACCACGCACGGGGAGGGCTCCTCAGCCCCGAGGTGGTGCTCGGCATAGTCCTTGGCCGCCGCTGGACTCGGCGGAGGCGCCACGCCCCAAGGTGGCGCTCGGGGATGCCCGATCCGATGGGTCCTGGCTGTGGCCCGCCGCGCCCCGGAACACGCATCCGCTTCGTCAGGGAAGTCGTAGACGCCAACCTCCCTGGGCTTCTTCTTCCGCCCCCACTCCCTTCCGCCTTGCCGGAAGAGGCCCACCAGTTCCTTCTTCTTGGTGTCCACAGAAATGACCGGCTGGCACCGCGACTGGAAACGCTGCACCTCTTCGGCGATGTGGCCAAATTGCGCGTCCTTGTCCGGGTGCTGTGCGCTGTACCGCACCGGATTGTTGAGACACCAGGTTGGTCGTAATCAGGCCGCTTGCCTCGACAGCATCAGCTCTCGCCGGGCCTGACTCGGCGAGAGGAAGTCGTGACGCTCCAGCAGCCAGTGCTCGTTGTAGCGGTGGGCCCAGTCCAGCAGGGCCCGCTGCAGTTCCTCCACGGTGGAGAAGGTGCGCACCCAGAATAGTTGCTCCTTGAGGGTGCGAATGAAGCGCTCGGCACAGCCGTTGCCCTCGGGACTGCGGACGAAGGAGGGCCTGGACTGGGCACCGAGAAAGCGCAGCTCGTGCTGGAAGGCATCGGAAGTGTACTGACTGCCGTTGTCGTGGCGGATGGTCAGCCCCGTCGCCACGCCCCGGCCGTACGCACCGAAGCAAGCCTTGACGCCCTGGCGAATGGGCTCGAGGGCCTCGAAACGATTCCCCACCTTGGCCGCGTGGATGCCGACACACTCGGAGGTGGCGTGGTCGACGGCGATGAAGACGGTGGCCTGGCCCTCCAGCGTCGTCACCGTGCAGGTGGCATCGGTGCTCCACATGACGTCGGGCGTGTCGGTGGTAATGGTGCCGTCATGGTTGAGCGGCCCCAGCACCCGGCGGGCACGGCCGGGTGCCAGCAGCCCCGCCTGGCGCATCAGCCGCAGGCAGCGGGCCTTCGAGGTGCGCACGTCCTGGGCGCGCAACCGCGCCGACACCTTGCGGTGCCCCTCGCCCAGGAAGGGCGAAGTGGCCAGCACGCCACGAATGGCCTCCAGGAGCGCCTCGTCCGTCAACGCCGTCTTTGGGGCCACGCCGGGCTGGCGGAGGGACCTCGGCCTGACGGCGAGCACGGTGCCGGTACACCGTCGCACGCGGCACGTGCCATGTGGCCGTCACGAGCGCCAGGCCGTACGGCTTACCGCTGGAAGGCGAGAGAGTGGCGCTCATCCTCTCGACTTCCTCCAGGGAAAACCCGGCGCGTGGCCCTCCAGCAGCTGGGCCTTCTCCGCCAGCAGCTCGTTCTTCATCATCAGCTCGCCCACCATGGCCTTGAGCCGCAGCACCTCGTCGTCTGCCGGCTCGGGCTCCCGGCTCTTAAGGTTGGCCTCGGCCCCCGCCAGGAACTTCTCCCGCCACGCGCTCAGCACCGCCGCGGTAACGCCCAGTTCCCGCGAGAGCGCGTCGAGTTCCTCGCCCTTGAGCAATCGGAGCACGGCCTCCTTCTTGCGCTTCGCCGAAAACCGACCGCGCTCCGCCGTCCTGTCCTGCTTCTGCTGCTTCTTCACATCCACCTCACGAGGGGAAGCTATCCCCAGAGAGGTGTCTCAAGAAATCCTGGGGCGGAGGAGCACCCGCAAACTGAAACTTTATTCCTGCGCGACTCCTAACGGGTGCCGCCCAAGCTGTGCGCAAGGACGATGGAGAAGCCTTGCAATCCCCCTTTGGGCACACGTCTGCCCCGGCCGCCCTCCCATGAGGTAGGGGCCTGGGCCTCTTGGCTATTGCGGCTCGGGACTCAAAAGCAATCACGGGATTGCCTTCGCCGCAGCGAGGCTCTCTATGAACTCGGGAACTTGCTCATGATGGCTGTAGTCAATAACTCGGATATTGTATTCACGTTCAATGCGGTCACGGTCGTTAGCCGCCGCATCTCTTAGCAAAATGTAGTGGCGCTGCGTGGTGATTCCGAATGATTCAACGTTGCTTTTGAGCGCCAAATCCAGATCAAGCGGATCATTCATTCCGTAGCCTACAAACAAAAAAAGATGTTCTTGGAGTAGATGCCGTAGAACGGCTTGATAACCCGAGTTGGAGTGAGCCTCGCGGTACTCAACTTCCGACATAACTACGGTATCGTGATGTTCCGCCGTCCCATGGACTTTGAGTAGGATCTTACGGCCAGCACGTAGGTCGGCGAGCGCCTTATCAGAATCTTTCCAAGTATACGGCTGTCTGCGGGGCGTTTCTGGAGCCAGTTCAAGAAGTTGGTCGTAATTGGTCGTAAGTATGGCGCGGACGCCGAGTTGTATCACGGCATGTTGTGCTTTGCCCGGAGCCGCATCGGGGGGACGGAAAATATGATTGAGGGCATTTTGATAATCTCGACCCAGGCTAGTGCGGAGCGTCCCCAGTTCGGAGAGCATGGATTCGAGCCGCATACGGTTCCTGAATAGCGCGTGCTTCAACCGGATGGTTTCTTCATCGAGCGAGTCATAGCGCTTGCAAGCATCGAGCAGTCGTTCAGGGAGTGCCCCCCAGGTGGGGAAGTCGCCTTGAACGTCTTTACCGAGAGATAGACCGGAGCCGACGAAGAGGGCTAGTTTATTAGAACGATATGCTTCGAGAACGGGTGCTGGGATCTTGACGCTCACGGTAGTTCCTGATTCGAGCTTTTCTTTGGGGCTGCGCTCTTGGTTGAGTCGTGCCGGTTCTATTTCCATCATCCAGATGTTTCCTAGGGTATCTCCTGCGCAAACGGTATCCCTAGTGACGGCTACTGAACGAAATCCACTCATCCCATGAAATGTATGAATGCGCTGACCAGAAGCGATATCCCACACGCCCAGCGTCTTGTCGTCTGAGGCTGACATCACCATTCCATCTGCCGTCATCGCGCAATCCCATACTGATCCTCTATGGCCTTCTAGTCGAGCGAGTTCCTTGCCTGTTGTTAGCTCCCAAATTTTCAGAGTTTTGTCAGATGAGGCCGACACCAATCGCCCGTCCGCAGTCATTGCGCAGCCCAACACTGGCCCGTCATGGCCCTCCAGTCGCGCTACTTCCTTCCCTGTCTCCAAATCCCAGACCCGAAGTGTCCTATCGGAAGAGGCCGACACCACCTGCCCACGTGCCGTTACTGCACAGTCCCACACTGGCCCGTCATGGCCTTCCAGCCGCAGCAGTTCCTTCCCTGTCTCCAAATCCCAGACCCGAAGTGTCCTATCGGAAGAGGCCGACACCACCTGCCCACGTGCCGTTACTGCACAGTCATTAACCGGCCCGTCATGACCCTCCAGCCGCATCAGTTCCGTCCCTGTCTCCAAATCCCAGACCCGAAGTGTCCTGTCGGAAGCGGCCGACACTATTCGCCCATTCGCTGTTACTGCGCAGCCCCTCACCCATCCATCATGGCCTTCTAGCCGCGACAACTCCTTTTTCGTCCTCAACTCCCATACCTTCAACGTCTTGTCGGAAGAGGCCGACAATAGCCGCCCATCTGGTGTTGCTGTGCATCCCCACACCGAGCCTTTATGGTCTTGTCGCCGAGCTGACTGTCTAGCCGTCTCCAACTCCCATACTCTTAGTGTTTTATCGTCCGATGCCGATACCACCCATCCATCTTTCGTCACAGCACAGCTCTTGACTGGGCCTTCATGGCCTTCCAACTGCGCTAGTTCTCTCCCTGTAGCCAGCTCCCATACCCTAAGAGTCTTATCGTTCGAGGCCGACAAGACCCAGCCATCTGCTGTCACCGCGCAGCCATTGACCGGCCCTTCATGGCCCTCCAGCCGCGCCAGCTCCTTCCCTGTTTCCAACTCCCACACCCTCAGTGTCCCGTCGGACGAAGCTGACACCAACCGCCCATCCACAGTCACCGCGCAGCCATTGACTGGCCCTTCATGGCCCTCCAGCCGCGCCAGTTCCTTCCCTGTTTCCAACTCCCACACCCGAAGCGTCCCGTCGGACGAAGCTGACACCAACCGCCCATCCACCGTCACCGCGCAGCCATTGACTGGCCCTTTATGGCCCTTCAACCGCGCCAGTTCGATTCCCGTCTTTAGTTCCCACACCCTGAGCATCTCGTCGAATGAAGCCGACACCAACCGTCCATCCGGTGTCACCGAGCATCCCCAGACTGGGCCCTTATGGCCTTCCATCCGCGCCAGTTCCCTCCCCGTTTCCAACTCCCACACCCGAAGCGTCTTGTCATCCGAAGCCGACACCACCCACCCATCCGGTGTTACTGCGCAGCTTCGCACCCAACCTTCATGGCCTTCCATCCGTGCCAGTTCCTTCCCCGTTTCCAACTCCCACACCCGAAGCGTCTTGTCGTCCGAAGCCGACACCACCCACCCACTGGGTGTCACCGTGCAGCCATTGACCGGCCCATCATGCCCTCTGAGTGTCCGAACCTCCCCGCGCCTTAGTCTCACGGGATGTCGCAGACGGAGTGCAGGCAAGCCGCCGGGAAAATGCAGCATCTCTGCAATCCGTGCAGCTTTCCACCCTTGGGAGAGTAGTCGATTGTAAATTAATCGCGGGAAGGCCGCTGCGTCCTCGCTTAACCAGTGAGATTCTGCTCGAACAGCTTGGTGTAGATCCCGCAGTGCCGTCTTGTAGAGTTCTCCGACACCATTCACTGCATGCTGCAAGTCTTCCTCGACGGCGAAAATGCCAATCTCCTGGCACTTTGCCTCCAAGAAACTTAGATCCATGCAGAGCTTACGCACATGTTGCCATTCCTGTGCCTTCAACCAGTGTGTCACGCCATGGCGTAAAGTATAATTTTTACGGAAACCACTGATAGGCGCATCCACCGGCCATTTGCAGAGATTCTCCGCCAACCGGCGGTGCTGCTGCAATTCCCCATGCTCTCCTAACTTCGATAGGATGAAATCATGGAATGCATTGTGGAAGAGGCGCCACGCCTTCTCCCCGCCCCAGTGGCCTGACTCCTCCAGTAGGAACGGCCGCGCCACGCGTAGGAACTGTTCCCTAGCACTTATACCCTTCCACTCTGCGACATCGGCCAGGACCGATAAAGGAAGTGCCTCGCGGGCTACCGCCACCAACTCCAATCCCTCAAGCACTATCCCCCGGACTTCCATGGGTTGCTCTTGGATGCGTTGCCAAGCATCCTCAAGGAAGGCATCCAGGCCGCTGGGCAGCATCGCCGCCCGCCGTTCCTCGGCGGGCTGCTCCAACAGCCACTCCGCCAGTTTCACCGCGTGAAGTACATTTCCCTGTGCATTCTTTATTGCTTGGGCCATTAAGGTTGGCTCAAGCGATGGTGTGAATTTGGGCGCCACGTGCGCCCAGTACTCGCGCACCACTTCCTCGTTAGAAGCCGCCCATCGTTGCCCATCTAGATCGAGGGTACGCACGTTATCCCGAGCCTCTAGCCAACTCAGGTGCGGGTACATAGGGCGAGAAGAGCACAGGACCTTCACCCCTGGAGGCAGTGCATGCGGTAGGAAGCGCGGCAGTGGGTTTGGACCGCTCGCATCCAACTCGTCGAGTCCATCGACTACCAGCAAGAGTTGCTTCCTCTGCGGCACTAGGACTGCGGTAGATACCCGCTGCAGCACCTCTCGCAACCGCGACTCGGGTTTCCCCTCCAAATCGGCATGCAGGGGATAGAGTGCCTCCACCTGTGCCGCTAAGTTGCGTACTACCACCTCGGGACGGTCCCAGTCCTCCACGCCCCGGCGGAGGAAATGGTGCGGAACTTTCTGTCCTGCTCGCTCCTGAGCCCCCAACCAACTCGAGAGCAGCGCACTTTTACCTCTCCCAGGCCCTCCTTTGACCAGGACCCACCCACGTGCCGATTCTCCGCTTAGCAGGAACGAATCCAGGGTGGTCAGCGCATCCCGCCTCCCTAACAGTTGTTCGTGGCGCCCACGCTCTAGTTGGAAGTCGATGATATCCTTCGGCATAGCGGCCCAGTATTCTACAGCTATGAGGAATGTGACCCTAGGCAATTGAGGTAGGAAGCAGGGCTGCACCTCTGTGCCTGCCTACTAGACCTCCAAAGGGGCTTGGAGTTCCGCGTTCCTGCGTACTAGAGTTCCCTATTTTCGGCAGAATCATCTCAACCAATACCCGAGCCAGTCCTCAGCGCCATGGCAGTCTTCCGACAAATTGTGCAGTGTGAGTCTTGTGCAGCCACAACATTGATCCGCATCCAAATTGGCTATCTAGAGCAGCATCCGATCCGCGTGCCTTGCGGATCCTGCGGCGTCTTGATCTCTGCTACAGCTTTCGTCAGCCAAGGCAAGCCCAATTTTTGGGTGGACTATCGAAATGCCAAGCTGGTGGATGATGAATCAGGCGACTTCTACATCGAGGCCTCGCCGGAATTTCTGACCGAGAAACTCCAGAAGTTAGACAGAAGGGCGCCACCTCTCGACTTTAGTCCATTTATAAAGGCATTCGCTGTGATGGGCGACAAGGGATATGAGGAGTTTGGCAGAAACATACAGCGGTTTTCTCACATCGTTCAGACGTCTTGGCCGCAGATTCAGCGCATAAATCAGCTATGGATCAGTAGAGCGCTTCCTCAACTTGCGCGGGAAATTTTGACCATGCAGGCGCGCTTGGAGTTCCTCGCACCCAATCAATTGTCCATAAACAATGAATTGCAATCGCTCATGGCTGTGCATCGCTTGAATCTGCTCTTTATTGACCCGATTCGAAATCCCGAGCGCTTTGATGAGATAACCAAGCTGATATTCAAGGCAATCAAGAAATTTTCGGCAGCCCAAATTGCAGATCTCATGGATTTTGGTGAGATGCTGGCTCGGAGGGGTTACCTTCAGCGGCTTGAGGAGAAGCTCCTTTGTCTTACTGAGTTGTTCGTGGAGCGTTTTAAATTCTTAATTCCTGTGTTTGGCCTGCGTTATTATCAGAGCAGAGACCCCAACTTGCTTGAGCAGAAGGGAGTTACTACAACTTCTTTCGAGGATCTTAAGCAGTTGTTTCTGTGCTCCCATGAGATTATTTCTGAATCGCTCACGCTCATTGTCGGTTGGAACAACGTGCGCAATCGCGGAGGCTGGTCCCAGATGGCTCCGCGCAGAGAAGATGTCCAGACTCTTTCTCAATATGAAGACAAGCCGCTAGATGCGCGCGCACAATATCTGGACGGTTCAGAAGTCTTCGACCGTCTTTTGCATAACTATTGGGATGAGTTACTTTGCAGTGGCATCGCCCATGGTTTTCACAAGTACGAGGGTGTCGAGCAGCGGGTGATTTACTACACGGGTGGGCTCAAAGACGAAGCGAATAGACGAAGTGTTTTCCTGGTTGACTTCGCTCATAAATGCCTCGAACTGTTTCTTGCGGCTCAGGATGTCGCCGAGCTTTTATATCAGACTCAGAAATTGGTTTTTGGGAGACAGGGGCAGCAACCAATTCCGCCACCGGTTCGTAGGAGATAATCCCAAAGCGTGTGGAATCTCGTGAGGTTTGTGTCGGTCTCCAGGCTCATGGGGCCAGGCCATCGCCAGGGGCACGGGGCCACCCGTGGGGTGGGTGGCTCGTATCCGTACGGCGGACGCCGTGCTTTGGGCATTGCCGAGCTGAGCGGTTCCGGTCATCCCTCGACGGATGCCGAAGAAAGTCGAGAAGCCGGAGTGGCTGCGGGTCGCTGAGGAGTTCGAAGCGAGCGGGCTGGCGCAGCGCGAGTTCGCCGGTACCCGTCCGGATGGCCCTCCCGGTACTCGTGCCGATGCGCGGCGCCGGTAGCGTCTACCCCGCTTCAGGCAAGCTCCACAGTTCTGAGCTGGGGCTCGGCATGGGCCCGTGGCCGTCACCACTCCCCGGACGGGATCCACGGTCCCTGGTGGGGCTCGGCGCCATGAGGCCACCAATGCACGCCGGCAATCTCTTCGGCCCCGAGGTGACGCTCGGCGGGGATGGCTTTCATACGCCCGAGTCGGTGCTTGGCGCAGGTGGAGCCCACCATGCACCGGCAGGCTTCACGGTTTCGAGGTGGCGCTCGGCACGCGCCGTGGCCGCCGCTGCGCGCCGGGCAGGCCCCCGGCCCCGAGGTGGTGCTCGGCGCGAGTGGCGTTCACCACTCACTGGGCAGGCTCCACGGTCCGAGGTGGCAATCGGTGCAAGCGGGCATCCTGGCTTGGAGTGCGCGGGGCTTGTATGCTGGCCACCACAGCGCGCTGGACGGGCACCGCGGCCCGAAGGTGGCGCGATGCCCAGGGTTCTATCCGGCGCTGCACTCCGGCTGGTTTAGTTTCCCGCAGGGACCAAAAAAGAACCAAATCCAATGGACGGCCCTGGACTCACCTGGACGGAAGACCACACCCCTCTTTCAGAGGGGAAACCGGGCGGGCAGCCTGTGGCCCGAGTAGGGACCAAATCTGCTAGTGCGGCTTCGATTCCCGCTGCCTCCAAGCAGCAAGGAACCCCGTGGCGCCGCAAGGTGCCACGGGGTTTTGTTTATCGCGGCTCAGCGCGTCCATGGCGTCCACCCAGCGGCAGGCGTGCTGCATGACGTAGCTGTCGAGGACGATGGGGGCCTCCAGCCCCATGGGCGCGGGGCCAGTCCGTCCACCCCGGGGGCCGCACCGCCCGTCCTGCCGGGCCGGGCGGTGGGCCGAGGCTCCCAGGGCGTCCTTCCCTTCGTCAGTCGAGGACCGGACGGATGACGCCGTCGTGGATGCGGATGCGCGTGCCGTCGAACCGGGTGAGCTGGAAGAAGGCGTCGTCCTCGTTGAAGGTGAGGCTCATCTCCTGGAGCAGGCCGATGGCCACCGACTCGCCCAGCAGCAGTGACTCCGTGTAGTCACTGCGCCAGTGCACGCCGGCCGCGTTGCGGAAGAGGGCGATGTTGCCCGCCAGCTTGTTCAGCTCGCCGCCCACCGTGAGTTGCGAGGCGCCGGTGCCCGTGTAGGCCACCAGCGTCAGGCCGTCCGCGCTGGGTACCACCGGGGCCTCGAGGAGCGCGCTCTCGTCGAAGAAGGCCTTGAGGAGCGTGGCGCATGCGCCGGAGATGGTGGCATGCCCCGCGCCGTAGGCCGGGTGCGTGGGGCAGCCCTCCGGGTAGGCCTGCGGCAGCAGATACGAGCCGTAGCGCTCCGGGAAGTACGGCGCCAGCCCGCCGGTGGACAGGGACGTGGTGATGGACGTGTGCAGCGGGTAGGTGCGCCGGTTGTTGAGCTGGTTGTCCACGCGCCCGCCGTACTCCTCCGGCCGCAGCCGGCGGTGCACGCCCCACTTCTGCCACCACACCGCGCGCCCGGCGCGGCCCGATACCTCCAGGAGCGCCTGGAGCAGGTGCACCGTGCCGAAGGTGGTGAAGCCCACCTGCGTGCGCGAGTCGCCCGCCGTGCCGGGCGGGTCATACGGGTTGCCCGCGTTCTTGGAGAACTCCAGGTCCACCAGCGGGCGGCCGGTGCCCGTGGCGTTGCCCATGCTCTGATTCCCGCGCGGCTCGCTGAACAGGTAGTAGGCCGTGTTCCACCACACGTCCACCACCTGGTCGAAGTGGACGAAGTTGGCGCCGTCGCGCAGGTTGCGGATGAAGCGCCGCTGCGTCAGGTCGAACTGGTCCAGCCCCCGGTCGTCCCGCCCGTTCTGCACGGCCAGCCAGGTGGCGTGGGACGTCAGGTAGTCGGCCGCCGCGCCCAGCTCCGGGAAGCCCTTCACCGTGCGCTGCCGCTGGTCGATGACGCGCGTGCCGAACGCGACGAAGCCCTCGGCGGCGTCGCGGCCCTGCCCATCCGGCTGGCGCGGGTCGATGTTGCCCTTGAGCAGGAACTGCGACACGTACGGCCCCACCTGCTCGCCCACGTAGATGCCGCGGAAGAGGTTCTGGGCCGTGACGGGCGCTGTGCCGCCGAAGGTGGGGAACTCGCTGTTGAGCGAGCTGATGGCCCGGTTGAGGATGCTGCCGCTGGTGCCCGCCTCGGTGGCGTAGTTGATGAAGGGCACGTCGCGCGCGAGCGCCATCCAGTACAGCTCGCCCATCTCCGCCGCCGTCTGCGCGCTGTCGAAGCGCGGCGCGGGCGGCTGCGTCACCTCTTGCGCGTCCGGTCCGGAGACCTCGAAGGCGAGGCCCGACTGGGGGTTGGTGAGCTTCTTCGCGGTGCTGGAGGCGAGGATGACCTCCTCGAAGTCCCCCGGGTCCCGGCTGTGCAGGGCCCGCAGCAGGGAGGCGTAGGAGATGGGCTCGGGGTCTCCCACCGCGTCGTGGCGCAGGGACTTGGAGTAGCTCCCGATGAAGGACCGGTCCGGGTAGTTCGTCTCGTCGTTGTTGTTGAAGTGCTCCAGGTGGGGCCGCCGGGCGGCGAGCTCCGCGGCCTTCTCGCGCACCTGCTCCGCCGACAGGCGCCGCTCCTCCACCCGCCGGGCCAGGCCGCTGGCGGGGGCGTTGAACGAGTCGAAGATGGCCAGGCCAGGCGACGGAATGGGAGGGCCCAGCCCCGTCCCGAATCCGAGGTGGACCTCCGAGAGGTCCAGCGGGGTCGGTTCGTGGAACACGACGGACCACTGGTCCCCGTCGGGTGACGTCTCCCAGTAGGCCGTTCCCCGGGACTCGCGCAGGCGCCACCAACGGTGGCGCCGCGCGTCGTACGGAACGGTCGCGAGCGTGGAGTAGTTCCCGCCCACGGCGTGGTCGCAGATCAACGCTCCTTCTCTCACGCTCATGATGAGGCGATTGTCGTCGTCACTCCCCGCATCGAAGAAGACCGTCGCGCCGGGCACCTGCCGCAGCACCTGGACGACCTCCAGTTGGGCGGAGGAGTTGGTCAGGTCGTGGACGCCAACGGAGTTGTAGCCCTCGTAGTCTTGCGAGACGTTGGGCTCGGGCCGGATTTCGACGCGCTGGTTCACCTCCGCCACGCCCGAGCCGTAGGTGCTCCACTTCGCGGAGTCGACGGCGTTGTCGTTGAAATTGTCGCTGAATGTCGCTGCCTTGGTCGCCATGGCTGCTCCCGTCCCCCCGTGTTGGTGAAGCGAGACGTCTGGGGGACCACACGCGCGCCGTCTCGGAGCCCCGGCTGCCGCGTGGCCATGACTTCTAGAGTGCATGTCTGACATTGTTTGAGTGTTTAGAATTGATTACAATTCAGGTGTTTTCCTGGTGTCTAGGTCATGGCGCTTGGTGGATGGGTTTGCAATGTCTGGCTTGATTGACCCGCCAGGGCGGCGGCTGCACGCGGGAAGGAGCGGAGTCTCAGGGGCCGCGCGGGAACATCACGCGCGGCTGCGCGCCCTGCCAGGTCGCCGCCGAGGCCCCGTCCCGCGCGGCGGGATGGGCGCCGCCCACATTGGCGGTGTAGACCCGGGGAGGACCTGAGGCGGACATGGGTTCGAAGCCATCAGGGAGCGAGGCTCCTGGCCGTGTCAGAGGTGCTTGTAGAAGAGCGTGGTGCTGCAGAACCCGCCGTCGGGCATGAGGGCGTACTTGGGAACGTCGCCCACCCGCTGCCAGCCGGCCCGGGTGTAGAGCCGCTCCGCGTTGCTGCCCGTCACGGTGTCGAGCAGGAGGACGGTCTTTCCTTCCTTGCGAGCCTCATCGTCGAGCGCCGCCATGAGGCGCCGTGCGACGCCGCGACCGCGAGCCTCGCGGCGGACGAGCATCTTCGCGACCTCGGCGCGGTGGGGCGCGTTGTCGGGCATGGCCATGAGGAGTTGCACGGTGCCGACAAGCTGGCCTTCGCCGTTTTCGGCGACGAGCAGCACGCGCTCTCCGCGCACGACGGCGTCGGCGACGCCGCGCCAGAACGTCAGGGCCTTCTCTCGAGGCAGGGGGAGCATGAAGCTCACGGATGCGCCGCCCTCGACGCAGTCGAGGAGCACGTCCGCGAGCCGCTCCACGCACGCGTGGGCTTCGTGGGCGTTGATGCGGCGGATGCGTATGTCTTCCATCATCCGTTCCTCCGGGCGGGCGTGAAGGGCAGGGTGACGAGCGCGACCAGATAGCGAGCCGGCTTGCGGGTGGGGTTGCGGAAGGAGATGGGCTGGTCGAGGCGCATGGAGAGGCAGTCGCCGGCCTCGAGGCGCCACTGCTCCTTGCCGGCGGTAATCTCCATGACGCCGTCGATGAGCCAGACCTGCTGCTGGATGTCGGCGTCGCGGGCGCCCGTCTCGTAGGAGACGCGCTGGCCCGCGGGGAAGCTCACCTCGACGAGCTGGAGGGGCGAGCGCACGGCGGGGGAGAGGTTGCGGCGGACGTAGCCGGAGGCGGGGTCGGTCCAGAGGGGCTGGTCCGCCGCGCGAACCAGGGGTGACGGCTCGGCGGGGGAGGACGCCTCGCCGTCGAAGAGGGACGCGAGGGTGACGCCGAGTGCAGCGGACAGCTTGTCGAGCACGACGGCGGTGGGGCTGCTCTCACCGCGCTCGATGAGCGAGATGTTGGAGCGGCTCACGCCGCTGCGCTCGGCCAGGGCTTCGAGCGAGAAGCCCCGGGCGTCACGCAAGGCGCGGACGCGCCGGGCGATGCGGGCATTGACGTCCATGGCATCCAGTATAGTGGATGATGTGTGTCCAGTAAAATGGATGGACGCTACGAGCGGGTCGCCCTGGCCACACCCGCTTCAGTAGGCTCGCATCCATTCATGGACAGACAGGTCGCTCTTTCGAAAGCGCGTGAGCTGGCGGACTCGGGCATGTTTGGCGACGCCCACCGGCTGCTGCTTCAGGTGCTGGCGCTCGACCCGGACCACGAGGAGGTGCTCTGGGCCATCGTTTCCGTCTACGAGAAGCAGGGCTTCCCGGCCCCCGTGGCTCGCTACCGGGCGCGCATCGCCGAGCTGTACGCGAGCCAGGGACGCGCGGAAGACGCACTGCAGTTGCTGCGGCTGGCGGTCGAGCACCACCAGGACCCACCGCGCATCCGCAAGCGCATCGCCGAGCTCCAGGAGCAGGCGGGGCAGTTGGACGAGGCGCGCCGCCAGCGCTGGTTGGCGGGCGAGGACGTGACGCTCGACGAGACGCCGTCCATCGAGATGCTCGAGCAGCGCGTCCGCGCACGGGCCTTCGACGACCCGCTGCGGGTCCAGCTCGCCCAGGCGCTGCTCCAGGCCGGCAGGGTGCGCGACGCGGTGCCGCACTTCCGGCAGACCATCCAGACCTGGCTCTTCTCCGAGGACACGCGCACCTCGGACGAGCGCGTCGTGAAGCCCGCCCCGGGCTACACCCACCCGATACTCAAGCTCACCCGGGCGGAGGTGCGCGAGGTGCGCGACACGTATCACCGCCTCACCGCACGGGAGGTCGAGCAGGGCCTGGAGCGGGCTCGCCGCAGGGCACCGGTCTGGACGGGGGCCGGTCACCCGCCCACGATGAAGTTCTTCTTCGACGTCGAGCGCGTCCTGGCGCGCCTCTCGCGCGAGGTTCGCGACAACTTCGACGAATGGGCGCTCGAGCAGCTGGACGCGCTGAAGCGCCTCGAGCTCCCCGACGGCGCCGAGGTCGAGCTGGGCCTGACCGAAGTGGGCGCGGCGGAGTACCTCTCCAAGACAGGCAGCGGCCTCTACTGCCCCTCCTGTTCCGCCCCTCATCACGGCGAGGTCCGCACCGTGACGTGGCAGCCGGACCTGCCCCCGGGCGCCATCACTGTCTTCAACGAGACCCACTACGGCGAGTCGGGGCACGTCAGCGTGTACTGCCCCGAGGGCCACCTCCTGTTTCATGCCCGTCGTTGGATTGCCTGAACCGCGCGTCTTTGTCCCGCTGCGGTCATGCCTTGCTGCCTCGGGAAGCAGGTAGGGAAGCGGGGACGACCCGGCCCTTCCTTGGGGGGCGGGCAGGGGCCGAGGCGCACGGGGTCTTGTTTTGCGCGGTCGAGCGCGTCCCATCACCTCATGCCCAGCCACGCCCCCAGGCGCGGCGTCCGGCGGAGCAGCGCGAGGAAGCCCGCCGTCCCGCCGAAGGTCTGCACCACCATGAATGCGAGCCTCGGAGCGGGTGGCTACCCGAAGGTCCAACCAGAAGGGCGCCGTGAGGCCCAGCCACCCGGCCAGGGCGGCGCGGCTCGGCTGGAACATGACGGCCGTCACCCCGGCCTTGAGCACGAACACCCCGGCGACCAGCGCCACGGCCCGGGACGCCCTGCCGCCCGTCAGCCGCTCCACGGCGTGGTGGACCAGCGGGACGAGGGGCTCCATCTGGAGCAGCACGAGCATGAACCACAGGTGCACGGCCAGCACCGCCGTGGCCAGCAGGCCCTCTCCCAGGGGGATGAGCAAGAGCCACGGGGAGCGGAGCCCGCGCGACTGGAGCACCAGCCCCACGAGCCAGTACAGCCCGAGCCAGGTGAACGTGGACCTCGCGAGCGCTCCGATGCGGGCCGCCAGGGAGCGGGAGGGGCCGGACGCGGACTGCCGGCGCCGGGCCGCCAGCACCAGCGACACGAGGAAGAGGGCGGGGACGCAGAACTGACAGGCATCGTGGAGGGCCCGCGCCACCTCGCTGGCCCCCGGCGCGACATCCGGGCCCAGCCTCCAGGTGGATAGCAGGTGCAGGGTGACCATCGCGGCCAGCGACAGGACCCGCAGCACGTCCAGTTCCAGCGCGCGGCCGGGCATGACGGCGGCGGGTGACGCCGCATGAGTGACGGACGGGGTGTGGGGCACCGCGCTCATCGCGCGGACCCCTGCTGGCCACCCCAGGCCGTGTGGTGTTGAGGCTCAAGAGGCGCCAACAGGCCGGCGGCTCCTGCCACGCACCTGATGGGAGCGCGGCCTGGGCAGGCGTGTGCCCCACGGGGGCTCAAGCGGCCTGTCCACCGGCCGGGAGCATCGCTCGGGCGGCCCCGTCAGCGGCCCTCCTCGGCCCCTGTGCACCCTCCCTCCCCCTCAACAGGGCCCCCATCCCTCTTATGCGCAAGCTGGCTGTGCTCATGCACCGCTTGTGGGTGACGGGGGAGGAGTACCAGCCGCTGGGTTACCAGCGGAAGGCCGCGGCCTGAACCGGCTTGGCAAGGGCAATCGGGAAGGAAAAATCAGGATTGAGGTACTGCCTTGACCCGGGCAGGTACCTGCTCGAGAAACCACGAACCGCCCCGTCCGGGTGACTGCGTTGAGGCCCTGAGAGCTTCGAGCTCGCTCAACAGATGGCAGCACCCGGTCGGTTCGGACCCCAATGTGCACCGGGCCCCGAAGGGGGCCCTACGAGAGTGCGGATGGAAGCGTGGCGGAGCGGTAGCTCGAGAGGTACTCGGCTTGGGGGCAGTGCTGGGACTTGACTCGGAGCGGCCTCCTCATGGAAGGGCTCCTATCCGTCCTATACTTACATATGGGGAAGCAGGTGAAAATGACCCGCGCACGGTGTCTTGCCGGGCCATCACCCCGAGCACGTGGCCTACGAGGACTCTGTAATGTTCTACCCGGCTCCTTCCTCATGGAGTCTGGAACATGAAGTCACCCGCGCTGCTCTGCGTCCTGCTGGTCGCCCTTCCCGCCATCGCCGCCGAGCGCGCGGTGCCCTGGGAAGGCCCCGCGTTCGAAGCCTCCGCCGCCGCCATGTCGCGTGCCGCCGCGAAGCTTCCCGCGCCCGCGGAGGGCACCGACGTGGAGGTCCTCCTGAAGGAGGGGCACTACACGGAGCTCGCACCCCATCAGTGGCGGGCCACCCACCGGCACGTCTTCCGCATCCTCACCCCCGCGGGCGTGCGCGAGTGGGCAGAGGCGCGCGCCGAGTGGTCCCCCTGGCGCCAGCAGCGGCCGCTCCTGCGCGCCCGCGTCATCTCCCCGGAGGGGAAAGAGCACCCGCTCGACGAGCGGACGCTGCATGACGCGCCGGTGGAGGACGCGGCGCCGGACCTCTACACCGACACGCGGGCGCTGCGCGCGCCGCTCCCCGCGCTGCGCCCCGGCAGCCTCGTCGAGGTGGAGTCGGTGGTGGAGGACACGCAGGCCTTCTTCGAGGCGGGCCTCGTCACGCACTTCTACTTCGCCAGCCCCGTGCCCGTCCGCAAGGTGCGCCTGGCCATCGACGTGGCTCCGTCCACCCAGCTCACGCTGCGCGTCCGCGGACTCCCGCTCGAGCCGCTGCCGCAGCACCACTCCAACCGCAAGCGCCTGGCCTTCGAGGGGGGCCCCTACGCGCCGGTGGCGCCGCTGGAGGCGGACGTGCCGGCCGCCCAGGCCTTCCACCCGCACGTGGCCTTCTCCACGGGCCGCTCGTGGAACGAGGTTGCCACGGCCTACCACCGCATCGTCGAGGGCCGGCTGGAGGGCGCGTCGCTCCAGGCTCGCGCGCGCGGACTGGTGAAGGGCACGAAGGAGCGCCGGGCCATCGCGCAGCGCCTGCTGGAGCACGTGCGGGAGTCGGTGCGCTACACGGGCCTGGAGTTCGGCGCGGCGGCCATCGTCCCCGCCAGCCCCCAGGAGGTGCTCGCGCGCCAGTATGGGGACTGCAAGGAGATGTCCACGCTGCTGGTGGGCCTGCTGCGCGGCGTGGGCATCCCCGCCCACGTGGCCCTGGTGCGCTCCGGGCGCGAAGACGTTCCCGACCTGCCGGGCATGGGCTTCTTCAACCACGCCATCGTCTATGTGCCCGGCTCGCCCGCGCTGTGGATGGACCCCACGGACCCGGGCGCGGAGGCCGGCACGCTCGCCCCCGAGCTGCAGGGGCGCCATGCGCTGGTGGCCACCCCGGACACCCAGGGCCTCACCCTCATCGACGAGTCGCGGCCCGAGCACAACACCGCCGTCTTCACCCGCACCGTGGAGCTGTCCGACGAGGGGCCGGCCCGCGTCCGGGAGACGCGCGAGCTGGAGGGCACGCTGGCGGTGCAGTACCGGCGCCTGCTGCGGGCCGTGCGTCCGGCCGACTTCCGCCGCAACATGGAGGCGCTCGCCACCGCGCAGTACGAGGGCACGCTGGAGGGGATGAAGCACACGCCGCTGGACGACGGCACCGGCCCGTTCCGGCTGGAGCTGGACGTGGCCTCCGCGCGCTTCGCCACCACGGGCTGGCGCAGCGCCAGCGTGCCGCTGCGCATCGACTCGCCCCTGGCGTGGCTGCCGGAGGCGCTCGACGATGTGCGCGACCTGCTGCCGGATGAGCTGGGACGCAAGCCGGCCGCGCCCTCGAAGCGCCAGTCCGACCTGGTGCTGCCGGTGGCCTACCGCGCCGAGGCCCGCTACCGCCTGCGGCCGCCCTCGGGCTTCGGCGTGCGCGTCGTCCCCCGCGACGAGACGCTGCCCCTCGGCCCGGCCACACTCTCTCTTCGGTTCGCGCGAGAGTCGGAAGGCGGGCTCACCGCCACCTTCCGCTTCGACACCGGCAAGCGCCGCTATACGCCGGACGAGGTGACGGCGTTCCGCACCGCCCTGGCCGCGCTCGCCCGCCGGGAGCCGCTGGTGGTGGAGTTCGAGGACCGCGGCGCGCGCCTCGTGGCGGGTGGGCGGGTACGGGACGGGCTCGGGGTGTACGAGAAGCGGCTCACGGCCCGCGCGGACTCGGCGCTGGTGCGCGCCCGGTACGCCGGCACGCTGCTGCGTCTGGGCTTTGGCGAGCAGGCCCGCGCCGAGGCCCGCCGCGCGGTGGAGCAGCGCCCCACCTCGCCGCTCGTCCACCACGTCCTCGCGTGGGTCTTGCAGCATGACCTGCACGGCCAGCTACGCCGTCCGGGAGCCGACCTGAAAGGCGCGGTGGCGGCCTGCCGCAAGGCCGTCTCGCTGGAGCCGGAGAACCTCGCCGCGCACGCGCTCCTCGCGGGGCTGCTGGAGCACAACGCGGAGGGAGAGCACTTCGGCCAGGGCGCCCCGCTGGCCGAGGCGGTGGCCACCTGGCGCCATCTGCGTGACGACCTCGGGGCCCGCGACGTGGATGACCGGCTGCTGGCGGCCCTGTTCCGCTCGGGCGCCGCGACCGACGCACTGGAGGCCGCGCGCACCGCCGCGCCGTCCCGGCTGCGGGACCAGGTGCTCATCATCTCCGCGGCCGAGGTCAAGGGCGCCGCCGAGGCCATCGCCGAGGCGGAGCGCGAGCTCGAGGGGCTGGAGGCCCGTCGCGAGGCGCTGGAGCTCGCGGGGAACCACCTGCTCACCCGCGGTCGCTCCGACATGGCGGCGCAGCTCTTCGAGGCATCGCTCAAGGGCGCCTACGCCCCGGACCGGCAGCTCCGGCTGGAGCTGGCGAAGAAGTCGAGAGACGGCCAGGGCGCGAAGGAGGACAAGGGCCCCGAGGCACTGGTGCGCCGCATCATCAAGGCGGCCTGGATGTCGCGCGACGCGAAGGAGTTCGAGGCCACCCTCCTTCCCCTGCTCTCCTCCCGGGACCGGAAGGACAGCGAGCTGCGCCGGAAGCTGGAGCTCATGTACGCACAGACCTCGCGCTACGCGAGGACCTCGCTGGACACGGTGGGCGTGGCGTCCATGGCGGAGCTCGCGGTGGCGGCGCTCGACCTGAAGACCGAGGGCCAGGAGAAGGCCGGCTACCGCGTGCGGATGAAGATGCTCCTCGGCTCGCGAACGTACGAGGACGTCTGGTACCTGGTGCGTGAGAACAAGGAGTACCGGCTGCTGGCCTCGGCGGCGGACCCGCGCCCGCTCGGGGCGGAGGCGCTGCGGTGGCTGGATGCCAGCCAGCTCAAGGAAGCGCTGCTGTGGATTGGCTGGGCCGTCGCGGATGCGAGCGACGTGTCTCCCGAGGGGCTGTCGCCCCTGGCCTCCTTCGCGAACACGATGCGGGGCTTCTCGGGAGCCGAAGGGGTGACACACCTGCGTGCCGCGTCCGCCTACCTGGGCGCGAGCACGGGCGACGCGCGCGTCCTCGCCGCGCTGCGGACCCAGGCGCAGTACGCGTCGGGCGAGGAGCGCCACCGGCTGCTGATGGCGCTCGCGGTGGTGCTGAGGGCGGCCGGCCGGAGCCCGGACGCGGAGGCCATCCTGGACGAGGTGCGCGAGGACGTGCCGCAGTCGGCGGAGGCCTTCTGGCTGAAGCGGGAGCTGCTGATAGAGCGGGGCCGGTGGTCGGCGCTGCGCGAGGCCGCTGACGGCCGGCTGGGCCTGCTGCACACGGATGCCCTGGGCATGGAGACGCGAATCGTCGCGGCCATGAACCTGGGTGACTGGCCCGAGGTGACGCGAACAGGCGATGAGTTGCTCAAGCGCGGCGCCGCGAGCGCGGAGGCCTACCGGACGCTGGCCTGGGCGGCGCTGCACCAGGGCCGAGTGACGCCCGAGGCAATCGAGCGGGCCCAGCGGGCGGTGGACCTGAGCGGGGACGGTGACACGGAGTCGACCGCCCTGCTCGCCACGCTGCTGGTGGAGACGGGGAAGCTGGAGGAGGCGCGCACGCTGGTGGACGAAGCGGTCGCCCAGGACCGGTCCGACAGGCTGGACGCGGGCATCCTCTACGTGAAGGCGCGGCTCGCCGAGGCCTACGGCCTGTCCGAAGTGGCGAAGGCGCTCTATCGAGCCGTGCCTCCCGCGGACACGTCCGACGTTCGGTCCTTCCATCGCCTCGCGCAGGCCCGCATGGGCCGCGAGCGGAGTGGAGCGGTCAAGACCGCCTCCAGGACGCACTGACCCGACCCCTCTTATGCGCTCCGAGTCCCGCAGCGTGCAGGCAGGCTTCGACAGTGGGTGCACCGACTACCTGGCCAAGCCCTTCGAGGCGTCCGAGCTGTCCGCCCTGCTGCGCCGCTGTCTCGATTGACAATCTGAGTCCACATTGTCAAATCTGTCGGGAATGGCTCCCGACCCCACCGCTGCGCCCAGGCCGGCCGATGACGCACGCCAGCGCAAGCTGCTGGACGCCGCGCTGACGGTGTTCCTGCGCTACGGCTTCCGCAAGACGTCCATGGACGAGGTGGCGCGCGCCGCGCAGGTGTCGCGGCAGGGGCTGTACCTGCACTTCGCGACGAAGGAGGAGCTGTTCCGGGCCACCGTCCAGCACGCGCTGGACGGCTCGCTGGAGGCGGCCACCGCCGCGCTCGGGGACGCGTCGCTCCGGCTGGAGGCGCGGCTGGTGCGCGCGTTCGACGAGGCGACGGGCCGGTACGTGGGGATGGTGGGCGCGGGCGCGTCGGACCTCGCCGAGGCGGGGGGCGACATCCTCCCGCTGGTGGATCAGTTCGAAGGCCAGTTCGTGGAGGCCGTGGCGAAGGCGCTCCGCGCGTCCGGGCTGATGGCCGGCTACAAGGCTTCCGGCCTCACGGCGCGCCAGCTGGCGGAGACGCTGCAGGCGACGGCGCGAGGGCTCAAGCATGGCTGCCCCAGCCGGGATGTCTTCGTGGAGCGGATGACGGTCGCCGTGCGCGCGGTGTGCGTGCCACTCGGGGAAACCTCATGAAGAGCGGGAAGCAGCGGAGCTGGCCACGTCGGGTGGCCCTGGGGCTGGGCGTGCTGTTCGTCGCGGTGGTGGTGGCCGCGCTGGTGGACGGGTGGCGGGCGTTCGGCCGCCGGGCGGGCGGGGAGCGGCGCGCGCGCATGGAGAAGTCCCCGCAGTGGGGCGGCGACGCGCGCTTCGTGAACCCGCAGCCCCTGAAGAACGACTTCTGGGGCTCGGTGACGGGGGCCTTCAAGGCCAGCGCGGATGCGAACCCCTCCATCCCGCTGCCCACGGCGCGCGCGGGCCCGGAGCGCTTCGCCACGCCGCCCGCCACCGGGCTGCGCGTCACGTGGCTGGGGCACTCCACGCTGCTGGTGGAGGTGGACGGCTACCGCATCCTCACGGACCCGGTGTGGGGCGAGCGCGTGTCGCCGCTGAGCACGGTGGGGCCGAAGCGCTGGTACGGGCCGCTCATCGCGCTGGACGAGCTGCCGAAGCCCGACGCCGTCCTCATCTCCCATGACCACTACGACCACCTGGACGAGCCGACCATCACCGCGATGAAGGACTGGGACACCACCTTCATCGTGCCGCTCGGCGTGGGGGCGCACCTGGCCTACTGGGGCGTGCCCGCCGAGCGCATCGTCGAGCTGGACTGGTGGGAGCGCACGAAGGTGAAGGGGCTGGAGATTGTCGCCACGCCGGCGCGCCATGCCTCCGGCAGGCTCGTCATCGACAACGACGCGACGCTGTGGGCCAGCTATGCGCTGCTCGGGCCGCAGCACCGCGTCTGGTTCTCCGGCGACACGGGGCTGTTCCCGGCCATGCGCGACATCGGCGAGAAGCTGGGGCCCTTCGACCTGACGATGATTGAGGCGGGCGCCTACGGCAGCGCCTGGCCCGACTGGCACCTGGGGCCCGAGCAGGCCGTCCGGGCCCACCAGCTGGTGCGCGGCCGCGTGCTGCTGCCGGTGCACTGGGGCCTGTTCAACCTGGCCTTCCACGGCTGGACGGAGCCGGTGGAGCGGGTGCTCGCGGCGTCCGAGCGGGCCGGCGTGACGGCGGTGGTGCCCAGGCCGGGCCAGAGCTTCGAGCCCGGGGCCCTGCCCGCGTTGGAGCGCTGGTGGCCGCAGCTGCCCTGGCAGACGGCGGAGCAGGACCCCATCGTCGCGACGCAGATGGACTGAGCGCCGGGAGGCTAGGTGCGGGGGCCTTGTGGCGGGCCGCCGGGCTTCGTCGGCTCCGAGCGGCGCGGCAGTGTCACCGTGAAGGTGGTGCCCTCGGTCTCCGCGGACGTCACCTCGATGGTGCCCCCGTGGGCCTGGACGATTTCCCGGACGATGTAGAGCCCCAGCCCGTAGCTCATCTTCAGCGTGCGGGCCGTCTGCGGGCCGCGGCGGAAGGGCTCGAAGAGGTGGGGCAGCAGGTTGTCGGGGATGGGGCGGCCGGCGTTGCTCACCTCGAGCACCACCTTGTTGCGCACGCTGCGCACCGCCAGGCGCACCGGGCTGTCCGCCGGGCTGTACTTCAGCGCGTTCTCCACCAGGTTGGACGCCACCTGGCCTAGCCGGTCCGGGTCCCACGTGCCGGCGGTGTTGCCCTTGTGCTCCACCTCCACCACGCGCTGTGGGAAGGCCACGCGGAACTCGTGGGCCACCTTCGCGGACAAGTCCTTCAGGTCCATGGGGCGCGGCTCAATCGCGACGCCGCCCACCAGCCGCGTGCGGGTGAAGTCCAGCAGCAGCCGGGTGAGGCGCTCGATTCGCACGGCCGCCGTGGCGATGCGCTTGCTGGTCTGCTTCGCCTCCTCCGCGGTGCCGGCCTCGGCCAGCATGCGGGACCAGTTCATGATGGCGCCCAGCGGGCTGCGGATGTCATGGCTGACGATGCCCATCAGCTGCTCCTGGAATTCCGCGTGCTGTCCACCGGCCGGGAGCATCGCTCGGGCGGCCCCGTCAGCGGCCCTCCTCGGCCCCTCTGCACCCTCCCTCCCCCTCAACAGGGCCCCCATCCCTCTTATGCGCCAGGAGGCCCCCGCAACCCGTGAATTTCTCAGGGATGGAATGGCTCCGGAGAGCTCGCGTCAGGCGCCCCGGTGGTAACCGCAGTTACCAGGGGGATCGCGCCAGTTACCAGGCCACGAGGGGGGCCCTGTGACGGCGGAGACGGAAAGACGTTCAGCGCCCGGTGAGTGCCGCCGTCCGTGGCGTCGGCGGCGCTCACCTGGTGCGACCCTCGCGTCGGGGGCGTTACTCGCTCCGCTCGGCGGCCTCACGTAGCGCGCGGCGGACGACGTCGGCCTCACTGCACTTCCAGCGCTGCGCCAGTTCTTCCAAGTCCGCCCATGACTGCACGGTGTGGCGGACCAGTTGCTTCCCCACCACGCTGCCTTTCTCTGCGCGGCGCTTTTCGGGAGGGGTATCGGCGGGGTCGTGACGGGGCATGCGCTCCTCCGGCTTGCGCATGCAGGGTACACCTCTTTGCTCCAGCCCACTCCCTCAACACTCCTTCCGTCCTTGAAACGCAGGACGTCCACGATCGGAAACGCGTAGGACATTCACGGGGGCTTGCTCTTTCAGAACGCGAGCATGAGACGTAGACAAGGTTCTCAGACGCGGTCAGGAGCGCTGGTCGCCGATACGGGCGATCAACTTGCCGTTGACCGCACCTCCCAGACGGTCGAGAGCCTCGGGGACTTCCGCGAACGATATGATCTTGTCGATCGGCATGGAGATCTTCCCTTCGGAGAACAGACGACCCAGTGTGGTGATCGCGTCATCGCGCTCCTCAGCGGTGCGCACGCTGTGCAAAGCGCCGGTGACGGAGATGCCATGCGTCAGGATTTTGAACGGCTCGACCGTGGGGAAAGCCGAACCGCCGGCAAAGCCAATCAGGATATAACGTCCGCCGATGGCAATCGCGTCGAGCGCTTGGTCGGCCAATGTCGACCCGACCGTGTCATAGACGATGTCGGCGCCTTTGCCTCCGGTCAGCGCGCGGACCTGCTCGTCCAGCGAACCGGTCCCAAGGACGATGACATGGTCGGCGCCTTGCTGACGGCAGTACGCGGCTTTTTTCCCGTCGCGCACGGTGGCGATCACGGTGAGGCCCAAAGCCTTGGCGAGCTGGATCGCGGTCGAACCGGTCCCGCCTGATCCGCCAAGCACCAACAGCGACTCGCCCGGCCTTGCACGGGCGCGATTGACCAGCCCGACATAAGCGACGTGGAACGTTCCCAGGAAGGCTGCCGCCTGCTCGTCGGGCATGTCATCGGACGCCGGCACCGCGCCGTTGCCCGGGGACAGGCAATATTCCGCCAGGCCGCCCGAGCCCCTGGTGAAATTGGTGCCGCCGATCACCCGCGTGCCGATCGGAAAGGGATAGCCGCGTCCTGCCGCCTCGACGATACCGACGACCTCCTGACCCGGGGTCACCGGCGGCGTCGGCACGAGGAAATAGCGGCCTTCCAGCATCATGCGGTCAGGCAGGCCGATATTTGTCGCCAAAACCCTGAGCAGCGCCTCTCCTGGTCCTGGAACAGGAACGTCGATATCGACCAGCTTCAAGACATCACTGGGTTTGCCGAATGTCTCGGCGCGCCAAGCCTTCATTTGCAAACTCCTACACTCTGAACTGATCGCTTCGGTCCCGCTCGCCGCGACCTGGCGAGCCTGAAGGCGCTATTGTAACGGGTGGCGAACGGCGCTCCCTCAAGCGGGGGAGGCGCCGGGGCTGGCGGAGGAGAGCCCGCCTTTGCTGCGACGGTGGAGGAGACGAGGAAGGAGCGCACCCCCCGTTTGGACTCTCGCCGGCGGCTGCGCAGGACGTTCGCCCTGGATGTGTTCGCGTGCTTGAGGTGTGGAGGCAGCCGGCGCGTCTTGGCGTACGTGAAGTGAGGGGAGCGCGGCCTGGGCAGGCGTGTACCCCAAAGGGGCTCAAGCGGCCTGTCCACCGGACGGGAGCATCACTCGGGCCGCCCCGTCAGCGGCCCTCCCCGAACCTTGGCAGTATCAGGAGTGAAAGATCACATTCTCTTCGATGGGGGCCTTGCCGATCCGGTACCGATTCGCCGCCGAAGTTTCGTTAGGGTGGCCAAACGAGATGCCGAACAGCATCTTCATGGATGGCTCGATGCCGAGCAGCCCGCGGATCGTGTCGGCGTAGGTGCCGAGCATCGTCTGGGGAATGCCACCGAGCCCGTGAGCGGTGAGCGACAGCAGGAATGTCTGGCCGTACATACCAATGTCCCCAGCGACGCGCACATTGTCACCAACGGCTGGCATGAACAGCAGCGCAACATGCGGCGCGCCAAAGAATTTCAAGTTGTAGAGTGCAGCAGTCCGGCGCTCATCAGTCGCTTCGCGGGCGACCCCAATCGCCTGGTAATAGGCGGCTCCCTGCGCTTTGAGGCGCTGACCGTAAACACCAGGGTAGGGGCCGAAGCTGAAGTCGGGCGTGTGCCGCCCGGCTTCTTCGTCCGCGAGGATCGCCCTGCTCAGCGCGTCCAGTTTTGCACCGGAAACGATGTGAACCTGCCACGGTTGGGTATTGCAGTTCGATGGAGCAAGTTGCGCGTCTTCCAATACGGCGCGCATGACAGCGTCCGGCACCGGGTCGGGAAGGAAGCTGCGGACGGAATGGCGGTTGCGGATGACGTCGCGAAACAGTGAGGATTCAGGCATCTTGCATTCTCAAGCAGGGCCACGACAACGAGGGAGCATGTAAAGGATTGCGGCCTTCGCCGGAAGGTGACATGGCCCGTGTGGGGCTGGCGTAGGACGTGAGCCCGACCCGTGGTCGCCGAAGGTACGTCGAGGATCGCGTAAGGACTCACATGAACAACGTGCGATGCACGCGGATGACGAAATCGGCAGGCGGAACCTCCCTGCCAAGGTCGTAGCGTTCGCGGAACACCGCAGTCGCCAGATCGCGCCGCTTCGTCAGCCGATCCCGCTCGGCCCCGGCCAGCGCGGCCGACAGCTCACTGCGGGTGAGGTCCGTGCAATAGGCGGGTGCGCCCGGCTGAAGTCGCCACGACTCGGCGAGCGTGCCGGAATCGAACGCGTCGAACCCCGTCGCTTCGACCAGCGACATCCCGACCTTCCGATCAGGTTCGCGGTCGGCCGCGACGGGAAGCGCGATGCGGCCCGGAGCTCCCGCCGGCTGGCCCTTGTTGACGAAGGAGTCCGATATGATCGAGTTCCACGCCTTGACGATCGGCCGGCCCAGCTGCTCGGCCACCCATAGGCTCTCGACCTGACCCGCCTCGATGGCGTCGATCTTACCGTCGCGAAACGGATAGTAGTTTGAGGTGTCGATGACAACCGTATCGGCCGGCAGCCTGGCGATCAGCGGCGCGATCTGGGGAATCCGGTTCAGGGGGATCGAGATGAGCACAGCGTCGACGTCCGCCACCGTGTCCGCCGCCGAGATCGCGCGTCCGCCCAAGGCCAGCACGTCGGCCCCGATCGTCTCCGGGCCACGGGAGTTGGCTACCTTCACGTCATGTCCGGCCACACTCAACTTCTGGACCAGGGTCTTCCCGATGTGGCCAGTGCCCATGATGCCGATCTTCATTGGATGCTCTCCTGGTTGTCCTGCGGGGTTACTCGGCCGCCGGGTGCGCCAGCGCTTCCAGCGTGCGACGAAGCTCGTCGAGGCCCTGGTCGGTGAGCTGGCAGGCCGACTTGATCTTGTCGTTGATGCCCCGCACCTCGGCTTCGAGGGCGCGGCCACGGGGGGTCAGGTCGACCAGCACGCGGCGTTCGTCGGCGGGGTCGCGCGTCCGCGTGACCAGGCCGGCGGCATCGAGTCGTTTGATCAGCGGCGTGATCGTGCCCGTGTCCATGTCGAGGCGGGCCCCGAGGGCACCGACGGAAAGTGGCGCGCCATCCAGCAGCTCAAGGATCGCGAGGTACTGGGGGAAGGTCAGCCCCAGCGGCTCAAGGAAGGGCTTGTGCAGGCGCACCATCCGGTTCGCCGCGCCGTAAAGCGCGAAGGAAAGCTGTGGGCCAACGCTCGCTCGCTCGGATGCCATCGTCTAGCTCGCTATAATCTAGTGCTCTAGATGAATAACGGGCCGTGAGGGCGTGTCAAGCCGACCTCTGCGGTGGCGCGGTTACCACTGGAGGCCTTGTGGGCGGGCCGACGGTCGCCATGACGGGATGGCGAGCGGGGGACTCAGCGGGCCGCGCCGACCGCCGATGTCGGCCTGGGTCTGAATCGGCACGGGGTACCTCGGTTCTAGGTTCTGTTATGCGCTTCCAGTCGGCGTGCTTGGCGACGACGGGCTGTAGCTCGGAGACACACGCGTCGGCCACCACCACGACGACGTCCGCGCCGGCCTTGCGGGCCTCGGGGACGGCGACGGAGAGGGCCTCCTCGTAGCCGGTGACTTCCAGGCCCTCGGCGCGGCCGGACATGGCCGTGCGGACCGTCTTCTCGGAGGCCAGGCCCACCACGCCGACCTTGAGGCTATGCGCGCTCATCGACTGGACGGTCGCCTCGATCACGCTCGAGCAGCGCGAGCGCGAAATCATGGCGAAGCTGCTCTAGCCAAGGGCGGGGGCGGGTCGTGCCGCCCGGAACACGCTAGGGCACGTAGACGGTGTTGATGCCCGGCGCCGCCGGGTCGTAGAGCACGACGATGACGTCGCGGCCGGGGAGGAAGTCGAAATCGGACGCGCTGTCGAGGGAGAGAAGGCCCTCATACCGCTCGCCGCGCACGATGAAGCTCCAGCGCAGCTCCGTGGGCGGAGGCCCCTCCTTGCGCACCGGCTTTCCGTAGCCGAAGTACGTCACCCGCGCGAGAATCGGGATGCCCACGCGGGCCGCGCGAGACTCACGGTGGTTGGCCCGCATGACGAACAACAGGCCCAGGGCGCCCGCGAGAGGGAACACCAGCGGGAGCGCTCCCACGCGCCCGAGGGGATTGAGGGTGGTGCCGCGGATACGGGCCTGGTCTCCGCGCTGCTCGAGGACCACGCGCTGGCCGGGCTGAAAGCGGCCGCTCCGCTCGCAGCTGCGCCCCGCCACCGTGCCGTCCTCCGAGTGGAAGCGCGCGCAGTACACGGGATGACGGGGCTTGCGATTGCGCGTCGCCAGGTCGACGGAGTCGACGACGCCGGGGACTTCGAAGGACTTCAGGTCCAGCAGCAGGTCCCCCACGGCAAGATGGGACTCGAGGAAGGCACTCATGAGCCCACCAGCAACCAGGAAGAAGAGGCTGGCGTAGAGCATGACGCGCTGGGGGCCCGCGAAGGCGAGCACCAGGCGCCGGGCCTCCTTCGAGGGCACGCGCGGCGCTCTCGGGACGCTCGCGAGCAGGGCCCGCGCCCGCTCGACGTCCGCGGACGGCACATCGGCGAAGGTGGCTCGGTTGTTCTCGGGTGGCGCGTCGGGCAGTGGGTACGAAGACATGGACGGCCAGACTCTAAGCCGTGGCCGTCCTGCCCGAAAATCGAGCGCGCGCCGGAGAGGGTGTCAACGAACCCGAGCGGCCACAGGTCATTACCAGAAGCCGACCTCGTAGGTGAGCGTCTTGCGCTCGCCAGGCTCGAGGGTGAGCATCCATTCAATCTCACTGTGGCTGTTGACGGCCGCCAGGTCCCTGTTGCCCCAGTCTTCCAGCCGGAAGTCATCCACCTTCACGCGCCCGCCTGCCGAGACCTGCTCCACCTTTCCTCCCGTGGTCAGGCGAATCCGCAGCGGCGTGCGCTCACTGCGCGAGTTGGACAGCGAAATCGTCCCCTTCTTGCGGATGAGCGCAGTTCCGCGTCATCCACGCGAAGAAGGCCTCGACGTCGGTGGCCTTCATGTGCCGCCAGTTGGGCGTCTCGCGCTCGGGCTACTACGCCTGGGCGAAGAGGCCCGAGTCGCAGCGCAAGAAGAGCGACCGAGAGCTCACCGTGGAGGTGGCGGCCATTCACCGGGACAGCCGCGGCACCTACGGCAGTCCTCGCGTCCATGCCGAGCTGCGTGCGCGGGGCCGCGGTGTCTCCGAGAAGCGCGTGGCCCGCCTCATGCGGCAAGAGGGCCTGTCGGCGCGCAGGAAACGTCCCTTCGTGCGGACCACCGACAGCAAGCACGCCCATCCGGTCGCACCCAACGTGGTGGCTCGCGACTTCCAGCCCCCCGGTCCCGATTGCACCTGGGCCGGCGACATCACCTATATCTGGACGGCCGAGGGCTGGCTCTACCTGGCAGTCGTGCTCGACCTCTTCAGCCGCCGCGTCGTGGGCTGGAGCATGGGCGAGAGAATCGACCGGCACCTAGTCCTCGGCGCTCTCGACATGGCGCTCGCGGGGCGTGAGGCACCCGAGCTGTATCACTCCGACAGAGGCAGCCAGCGAGGACTACCGGGAGCGGCTGGCCGAGCACGGCATCACCTGCTCGATGAGCCGTAAGGGCAACTGTTGGGACAACGCGGTGGTCGAGAGCTTTTTCAGCAGCCTGAAGTGGGAGTTGGTCCACACGCGCAGCTTCCGGACGTGCGAAGAGGCGAGGCTGGCGCTGTTCGAGTACATCGAGGTGTTCTACAACCGGAAGCGCCGTCACTCCTCACTCGGCTACGTCAGCCCAGCCGAGTACGAGCGTGCGGCTGAGGTGCAGCGGCAGGCAGCGTAGTCAACCTGTCCACCGAAGCGGGTGACGCTCAGAGGCTCCGCCATGTCGTGATTCATACACCAGGCGAAGTCGGTGGCTGGATTCAACCGCTGTGTTCATTGTCTTTTGAGAAGCCCCGCCAGCCAGGCGCGGCTGTCACCAGTTCAGGGAGGCAGTGATGAGCAAGGGAAGCGGTGGTAACCAAGGCGGTGGTGGCGGTAGCCAGAGCGGCGGAAGTAAAGGCGGCGGCGGTGGTCAGGGCAGTGGTGGCGGTAGTGGCGCCGGAAGCAAGGGCGGCGGCGGAGGCAGGCCCGTCAATGCTCCCAGCACGACGGGCAAGCCGTCAGGCGGTGGCCGGGGAAACAACCCTCCCAGCAAGTGATTGAGATCGGAGCCGGCCAGGTCACTCGTTGTAATGGCTGTCGCCGAAACTCAATACGTTTGCCACGTCATCAAGTGCGTTCACCGTCCGCATGGCCCGGGCCCGATTCGTCAGCCGGGATGAGGCCAGCGCTCTTGGACATACATCCGAGGGATGTCGGCCGTCAGCGCGGATCCACGGGACCCGAAGTGGGAACGCGAGCGGGGACGAAGACGGGTAGGTAGCAGGCGCCCTTGTGTGCGTAGGCGTCCGGGTCACACCCCTTCGAGTCCGCTACCGCTGGGTGCCAGCAGCCGCCGTTGATGGGGACCTGCAACCTGCCGGGGCAGCGGCCATTGGCATCAGGCCGACGCTGCCCTGGGAGGGGCTTCGGTGGTACCTCGACGGCAATGCTCGTCCATACGGAGGGTGTCCGAGACGGAGCCACCGGAGCCGTCAGCGCCGAGTCCCCGACGGCCACGGTGCCGCCATCCTTCGCCTCCTCGCTCGACGACACCTGCTCCTTCGCTGGCTGCATCTCCATCAGAGTGCTCAGCAACCAGCCGGCTCCGAAGGCCAGTGTCACTCCCAGGCTGGTCGCCCTGGGCCAGGACCGCCGCGCGCGCGCACGTGCTCGCGGCACGGCGGGTGGGGGAGGGCGTCTCGGGGCCACGGGCCTTGGCCCCTCCCGAGCGAAGAGGAACTCATCCGCTTCGGAGGACGCCTCGTGCGCGGCCCGCTCCAGAGCCTCGGCCAGCTCGCGGGCGCTGCCTCGTGCCTCCGGGCTCCCGGAGAGCATCCGGGACACCAGGGCACTCAGCTCCGTGCAGCAGCGGGCGTTGACGGCTCGTGGCGGCCGGGGACCGGGGCCACCCACGCGCCAGATGTGGGCAGCCTCATGCCCCGGGGCCGTCGCGGGCGGGTACTCGCCAGTCACCAGCCGCCAGGCGGTGATGCCGAGGGCAAAGACGTCATCCGCTGGTCCGGGCGCGTAGGGCACTGCGGCGTCGAGGACGGCGCGCCACGCCTCCGGTGCGCGGTAGGCCGGCGTCCCGGGAGGAAACGCGCTCCAGGTCAGTCTGGCGGCGCCCGCGTAGTGCCCGGAGCCGAAGTCGGTCAGGAAGACCTGCCCGTCCACCTCGCGCACCAGCACGTTGTCTCCCTTCACGTCGCGACGTAGGCCGCAAACTGCACCGCAGGGTGCATCCGGTTCAGGAAGGGTGAGCATCACGTTTCCGGCGCATCCGCTGAGAGGCTTGCAGTTGGTGGTCATGCGTACCGTTCGCAGCCAGAGTGGGCAGCAGTACGTCGATGTCGAGCATCCCAGGGGTGGGTTCATTCGGTTGCCGCTCGAGTGGACGGACCGCTGCACTCCCACGGTGCCGCCGGTAGCCGGTGGACGGCAGGTACGTCTGAGTGCCCCCGCCTTGCTGAAACTGGCTGAAGCCGTCGAGGAGGGGCTGAAACGGTCCCTCCCTCCAGAGCCTGCTGCGCTACCAGAGCAGGAGTCTAGGTTCAATCATGCCAGTACCGCTGCTGCCCCGCGCGGATCTGTCCTGGTCGCACCTGTCCGAGGCAGCCAGAAGCCAGTTGGTGAGCGCGTGGGCCAGTCTGCTGCACAAAGTGCTGCGCGACGAGGCGGGCGCCGGAGAGCGAAGCCATGAGCGACAAGCTACAGGCCACCCACCTCGAGCGGCGGGCGGTCGTCTACCTCCGGCAGTCCACGCTCAAGCAGGTCCACGAGCACCATGAGTCCACCGCCCGGCAGTATGCCCTGAAGCAGCGCGCGCAGGAGCTTGGCTGGCCAGCCGGGCGCATTGACGTCATTGACGAAGACCTGGGACAGAGCGGCGCGGGGAGCGCCTGGCGCTTTGGCTTCCAGCGACTGGCCGAAGAGGTAGCCCACGGGCGGGTGGGTCTCATCCTCGCCCTGGAGGTGTCGCGTCTGGCGCGCTCCTCGGCGGACTGGCAGCGCCTGCTGGAGTTGTGCGCTCTGGCCGATGTCCTCATCGCGGACGAGCAGGCCGTCTACACGCCGCGAGACTACAACGACCGGCTCTTGCTGGGGCTCAAGGGCACCATGAGCGAGGCCGAGCAGTACTGGATGCGCCTGAGGCTGCAGGGCGGCAAGTTGTCCAAGGCCCGGCGCGGGGAACTCTTCCTCGTGCCCCCTGTCGGTTACCAATGGAATGAAGCAGCGCGTCGGCTCTGCCTGGACCCGGACGAGCAGGTCCAGCGCGCGGTGCGGCTGGTTTTCGAGCGCTTCCGGCTGGAGGGCAGTGCTTACGCGGTGGTGCGCTACTTCGCCGGGCATGGGCTGACGCTGCCCACGCACCAGTTGCGTGGGCGTCAGGTGCATTGGAGTCCCCCGCGCTACGACAGCGTGCTCGACATGCTCCACAACCCTCTCTACGCCGGCGCCTACGTCTACGGGCGCAAAGAGGTGCGGATGGCGCTGGTGGAGGGGCAAGTGAAGCAGCGGCACACCACCGTGCTGCCCCTGCCGTCGTGGAAGGTATGCCTTTTCGACCACCACCCGGCCTACCTCAGCTGGGAGGAGTTCATGGCCAACCAGAAGAAGCTCGAGGGCAATCGGACCCACCACCTTCCGCACCAGCATGGCGCCGCGCGAGAAGGCGCGGCCCTGCTGCAAGGCCTGGTGCTCTGTGGGCGGTGCGGCCACTCCATGGGGGTACGCTACCGGGGCGCCACGCACAGCCCCTACTACGAATGCCCCAACGCCCCTGGCTCCATGGGAGGCAAGCGGCTGTGTTGGTTGGTCGCGGCCCGAAGGATTGATGAGGCCGTCGCCCGACTCTTTCTGGAAGCGGTGCATCCTCCGGAACTCGAGCTCGGACTCGCGGTGGCGCGCGAGGTAGAACGCCAGGCCGAGCAACTGCATCAGCAATGGAAGCTGCGGCTGGAGCGCACGCGCTACGAGGCGCAGCTGGCCGAGCGCCGGTACAAGGCCGTGGACCCGGACAATCGGGTCGTCGCCCGCACTCTCGAGCATGAATGGAACGACAAGCTGCGAGAGCTGGAGGAGTTGGAGAGCCAGTACCAGCAGGAGCGGCGGCGCCAGAAGCTGGAGGTTTCCGAGCAGGACCGCGCACGCATCCTGACGCTCTCCAAGTCCTTGCCGCGGGTGTGGAGCGCGCCGAGTACGACGAACGCGGAGCGCAAGAACCTGCTGCGCATCCTGGTGCAGAAAGTCGCGCTGAGTCCCATCGAAGTGCCCAGCCGGCAGGTCCGCGTCGAGGTCGTCTGGGTGACCGGGGCCGTCACGGACTTCGCTCTGCCACGTCGCCCAGGATTCCAGACGCGGAGCAATCCCCCCGAGGCCATCGAGCTCATCCTTCAACTGTTCCAGCAGAAGAGTGACGCCCAAATCGCTGCCGAGCTCAATCAACGGGGCCTCCGCTCCGGGGCCAACCTCCCGTGGAACACGAAGACGGTGCACCGGGTGTTGAACCAGAGGGGACTCCAGCGTGCGAGCCCGGCTCCCCAGTGTGTGCGGGCACCTTCTCGCCGAGCTGATGGGCTGTATTCCGTGCACGGTGTCGCCGAGCGTTTCGGCGTTTCCGAACCCATGGTGCGTTACTGGATGGAGCGAGGCTGGCTCGAACCGACAGAGGGGGGCGGACGTGGACACGTCTGCTGGTTCAAGCTCGACCGCAAGGCGCTCAGGAGACTGAACGCTGCCAGGGCCCGTAGCTCCACCGGCTCCTCAAACCCCATGCAGCATGAGGTGCATTATGCGTAGTACGTCGCGGTGTACGCCTCCCTTCGCGTGCGTGGCCTCCAGGGCCCGCGCGAGGCTGGCGAGGACCCTGAGCACCTGTCGGGAGGTGGGCCCGTGCACTCGCGCCCACTCGTATAGCGACACGCCTTCGATGAGCTCCATGACGAAGTAGGGGTAGGAGAGGCCCGCCTCGGGCTGCCAGCTCCCGTGGTCCACGAGACTCGGGACGCTCGGGTGGCGGATGCGTGAGAGCAGCTCCACTTCCCGTGCGAAGCGCTCATTCCCGGGGTGCAGGGCCAGCTTGAGGGCCACGGGCCCCCGCGCCGCCCTCCCGATGGCGAGGTAGACGGCGCCGTAGGCTCCCTGGCCTCGCCGCTCCACCACGCGCCAGGGGCCTATCCGGGCTCCCAGGGGAAGGCGTGCCGGATTCAGGTGGCCAGGCGGCATGGTGGGGTTCGCGAGGAGGGCACGCGGTGGGCACTGCTTGCCAGGACACTACCCCACGAGTAGGTCCGAGTCAGCCTTGTCATCACCCGGAACCTGTCGCATCCCCAGCTCGCTTCCCTCTGCTCCAACATCCCGGGACTGACTGGCCAGGCCAGGCCCCCCCGGACCAGACCTGACCAGCCAGCCCCGTGGGCCTCACGCCAAGAGCCACCGGGTGGGGCCTCGCGAAAAGCCTCCGAACAACTCCCTGCCAGCGCATGGAGCCGGTGACCCGGAAAATCATGCAGAAAATCTGCAGCTCGTGTGGCTGGAGCCCCGCGAGATGGGCTCGGGCGGCGGGCTGGATGAGAACCCGCTTGAGCGCGCAGGGCAGAGAGAAGGCGCGGATTTCGTGCATCGTTTCCCGCGTCGGCGGCTCCTTCAGGGGCGCGTGGCGGAGGCTGGGTGATTGATCTGCCCCCGTTCTTCGGGCCATGCATTACGAGAATCCTGCGGTGCTTCAGAGCCAGCGGCGCGTGCGCTGCGCGTAGCGCAGGTATTGCTCACCGAACTGGGCGCGCAGCATCTCCTCTTCGAACGCGATGTACCAACGGTCGGAGATGATGACGAAGGCCACCGTCAGCAGCATCCCCGGGAGCGTTCCCAGGAAAAGGGAGAGCCCCGCGAGCGCGGCGGAGAAGCCGAGGTACATGGGGTTGCGCGTGAAGCGAAACACGCCGTCCGTGACGAGGCAGTCGGGTGCGCGGAAGGTGTAGATGTTGGTGCGCGCCCGGACGAACTGCAAGCGCGCCACGACGGTGATGGCGAGCCCCAGGGCCAGCAACGGAATGCCGAGCCAGTAGACGGGTGACGGCACGAGCTCGGGTCCGGGGAGAAAGGTGTCGAAGGCCACCATCATCCCGGCGAGAATGAGCATGAGTTGCGGAGGAAGGAGTCTTTGCATGGCGGGTCACCGTGAAGGTCGTTCGAGGCCCGGAAGTGTAGGAACCCGGCTTCCCCCCAGAAACTCGCGTTCCCCCAGGCCAGCGAAGGCGCCGGAGCTCCCTCGGAAGGAGCCGCGACAGGGCCGCTCGAAGCAGATGGTGGACATCATCCTGGAGGCGGCGGCTCGCGTTTTCGAACGCCATGGCTACGAGGAGGCCACCACCAACCACATCGCCGAGACGGCCGGCGTCAGCGTCGGCTCGGTGTACCAGTACTTCCCGAACAAGGCTGCCCTGGTGACGGCGCTGCACGAGCGGCACCTCCTGCGGATGCAGGCCATCGTGGACCGGGCCCTGGACGCTGCGCGCGGCCGGACGCTGCGCGAGTCCATCGAAGGAATCGTCGCGGCGGTGCTCCAGGCCCACCGGGAGGAGCCACGCCTGCAGCGCGTGCTCCACGTGGAGCTGCCCTTCTTCGAGCGGCCCGCCAGCGTCAGCACCTCCGCGCGGCACCTCTTCGAGCGCTCCCGGGCCCTGCTGGGCGAGCACCGCGAGCGGCTCGGCCGGCATGACCTGGACCTGGCGACCTGGATGGTGCTGAAGCTGGTCGAGTCGCTGGTGCACACGGCGGTGATGGAGCCTCCCGCCGCTGGTGAAATGGCGCTGGAAGCCGCCATCGCGGACGCCGTCGAGGGCTACCTCGTGCTCCAGCGCTGAGGCGGCGATGGGGCCCCGACGGCTTGACAGTGCCTCGTGGATTCCGTGTCCTGGGTCGAGGCGCTGGAGGCCCCTGGATGCCCCTCTCCCCGAAAGTCCTCACCCATCCACCCCTGCGCGAGTTCGCCGAGCGCGCCGTCACCTTCTTCTCCGCCGACGCGCGGTTCACGGGATTGCTCGCGGGCGGCTCGGCGATTTCCCGGAATGTCGACGCGTACTCCGACCTGGACCTCATCCTCGTCGTCCGCGAGGAGTCCCGCGCCGAGGTGCTCGCCCAGCGGCGCGACCTCGCCGAGCGGCTCGGTCCGCTCCTCTATGCCTTCACCGGGGAGCATGTCGGGGAGCCCCGGCTGTTGATCTGCCTCTATGGCAGCCCGCTCCTCCACGTCGACCTGAAGTTCATCACCCTCGCGGACCTCGCCCACCGCGTCGAGGATCCGCTCGTGCTGTGGGACCGCGATGGGAGCATGGCTGAGCACATCTCCCGGAGCACGGCGCGCTGGCCCGACCGGGAGCCCGAGTGGTTCGAGGAGCGCATCTGGGTCTGGCTGCACTATGGGGCCACGAAGCTCGGGCGGGGTGAGCTGCTCGAGGTCATCGACCTGCTCGCCGCCCTGCGGAGCATGGTGCTCGGCCCCATGGTGATGCGCCGGATGGGCGTCGACCAGCGCGGCGTGAGGCGTCTGGAGGCCCTGTCACCCGAGCTCGCCGGACGTCTGGCGACCACCCTGGGCGCGCACTCGCACGAGGCTTGTGCGACGGCGCTGCGGCAGGCGCTCCAGCTCTACCTGGAGCTTCGCGAAGACCGGCCCCCGACGAATCGCCGCCCGACGCACGAAGTCGAGGTCCAGGCGTATCTCGACAGCGTGCTCGCCAGTGTGTCGAAAACCCAGGCGACGGAGTGAGCTGGGGCGCAGGACGCCCGTCGGACATTCGTGCCCTTGTAATACCTGCTTTCCGCGTGATTCCTTAAAGCAGTGGCGGAGCCCCACCTCCGCCGACTTCTCGAGGGGAACTCATGCACGCAGTCCGAAGAAGACTCGTTCCGGCCCTGTGGGCCGGGGCGTTCGTCACGCTGTTCGCGGCTCCCGCCCAGGCGCAGTCCTTGAGAGCGGACCAGTTGTTGGAGGCTCCAGGCGCCACCAGCACGGACTGGCTTCGAGCCCTGCCGCCCGTCCCCGCCCATGAGCTGGGGCCCGTGCTGCCCTCGGCCGCGCCCTCCTCGGGGCCGGGCCTGGAGGTGGCGTATCCGAAGGTCGCGCCGTTCCAGGGGGAGGTGCAGCAGCCCATGAAGCGGGAGAAGGAGCTGCGCGTGTCGCTGCGTGAGCGTCCGTCGCGCATGGCCCTCGTCCGGCTTCCGGAAGACGACCTCGCCGGCCAGCGGGAGCGCGTGCAGCGCACCCTGGGGGCTGTCGCATGGCATGAGCTCTTCTACGGCTGGTACTTCTTCGAGTTGCCCCAGACGCTCACCCCGGCCTCGGTCCGAGGACTGCTCCAGGGCGTCAACGCGGACATCGTCTATGTCCCGGACGAGCCCCACGAGGCCGGAGTCATCTGGAACGACCCGCTCCTGTCGACGAGCGCGTCCTGGCACCAGAACCAGTGGTACCTCTACAACGTCGGGCAGCGCACCGGCATCACCGGCAGCCCCTATGACTTCGACATCGACGCCGACGAAGCCTGGGACGTGACGCTCGCCGCGCACGGCCGGGGCCAGTTCTATTTCTCCACGGTCGCGGTGGTGGACACGCAAGTCGACCTGGGGCACGCGGACATGCCGGATTTCGTCGGCGCCTGCACCCTGGCGAACGCCTGGTCCGACACGCGCTGTCTGCCGCCTGAGACCGCGCGCACGCACGGCACGGCGGTCGCGGGGCTCATCGGCGCACGTGCCGGCAATGGCTACGGAATGTCGGGAGTGAACTGGGCCGCGCGGGTCCTCGCCTTGAATGTCTCCCTGGCCTCGAATCCCGAGCGGAGCTTCGGTTACTACCAGGTCCTCAACGCCATCGACTACGCCACCCGCAACGGCGCGCACATCATCAACTATTCCGGAGGCAGCCGGAGCGTCTTCCAGAACAATGACAACGACCCCCTCTACGCGGCCATCCGTCGCGCGGGAGAGCGCGACATCCAGTTCATCGCGGCGGCGATGAATGACAATCTCAATCTGGACTGTGGAAATTCCTCCTGCCAGGTCGCTCCCGCGGGGATGACGCTCTACAACCTGTGGACGGTGGCCGCGGCGGATGACAACTTCAACCGCTCCCACTTCTTCACGGAGGCCAATGGCACCGTCCATGCCTCCAACTTCGGCGCGGTTTCCGTGGACTCCGCGGCATTCGGCAGTGATGCCTTTGCCGGCAGCGGCAGCGACCTGGTCTCCCTCTTTCCTGGCAATCAGTTCGCCCCCTTCAATGGGACCTCCGCGGCCACGCCGCTCGTCGCCGGCGTCGCCAGCCTCATCAAGAGCCTGAGGCCGCAGGCCACGCCGTACGTCTATCAATCGTGCTTCGGGTATACGATTGCTCCGCAGCTCAATGGGCTGATGCGCTACCCCGGCGTCATCAATGCGAAGCTCGCCGCCGACTGCGCGCTCACGCTCGGCGAGCAGACGCCGCCGCCCGTCTTCAATGTCGTCAGCCCGGCGCACTACGCGCGCCTCAACCAGACGCCCTACCTCACGTGGCAGGCGGCCCCGGACTTCTATGTGAACTACGACGTGTTCCTGGACGGCGCCTTCTACGGCCGCACGAGCGGCACCGCGCTGAGTCTCATGAACGTGAGCGACGGCACCCACCGCTGGTACGTGCGCGCGGTGGACTCCTACGGCAACTGGCGCAACTCCACGCATGAATACTACTTCGTGCTCGACCGGGTGCCGCCCGCCGCGCCCCTGCTCACCATGCCAGGGGACGTCCAGTACGTGAACACCCCGCGCCCCGCGCTGCGCTGGGCGCATGCCACCGACGCCAGCGGCATCTCCAGCTATCAGGTCATCATGGACGGCGTCAGCACCGGCTCCATCGGTGCCGCCGCGGGATACAACTGGCCCACCGCCCTGAGCGAGGGCCGCCACACCTGGCGGGTGGTGGCATGTGACACGCACCAGAACTGCACCACTTCCGCCACGCGAAGCTTCTACGTGGACTCCGTGGCCCCCACGTACCCCACGCTCACGAGCCCGGCCCATGCCGCCCTCATCGCCACGGAGCGCCCGACGTTCACCTGGTCCGCGTCCACGGACGCGAATTCCGTCTCGTATCGATGGAGCCTCGACTCCGGCGCGCAAGGCGTGACCACTTTCTCGACGTCCTACACACCGTCGGCGGGCCTGTCGGACGGCCTCCACTCCTGGACGGTCCAGGCCTGCGACACCGCGGGCAACTGCGCGACCACCGGCACCCGCACGTTCACGGTGGACACCTTGCCGCCTCTCGCGTTCTCGATTCAGGCTCCCGCGGAAGGTGCGCTCACCTCGGCCCGGCCGACGTTCTCCTGGGAGGCCGCGCAGGACGCCACGGGCGTCACGTATCAGCAACTGCGCATCGACGGCGGCGCCGCCATCACCCTTGGAGGGAGCGTCACTTCCTACGTCCCGGCTGCCAACCTGTCACCGGGCGTCCACTTCGTGATTGTCACCGCGTGTGACCGCTTCGACCACTGTGTGCCGTCGCCCGTCCGCTCGTTCCAGGTCGTCGGGACGCAGCCCACCGCCCCGGTGCCCCTGGCTCCCACGGGAAGCAGCCATGTCGCCACCCCTCGGCCCGAGCTCTCCTGGGCCCCCGCCACGGACGACCTGGGCATCGCGTCGTATGTCGTCGAATGGAGCGGGGGCACGCCGGTGACGCTCGCGGGAACGGTGACGCGGTACACGCCCACGGCGGACCTCGCCGAGGGCGACCACACCTGGCGGGTCACCGCCTGCGATGCCAGCGCGCAGTGCACGAGCAGCGTCTGGGCGTCCTTCTCCGTGGACCTCCAGGCGCCGACCGCGCCCTTCCTCATGGCGCCGTCTCCCGAGGAGGTCGTGTGGGAGAATCCTCTCTACATCTTCGAGTGGGTGCCCTCCTACGACGCCCAGCACTTCGTCCAATACACGGTGGTCATCGATGACCAGGAGTACGCAGTCCCCGGTTCGGACTCGGCGCTCTACCTGGAGGAGTTCCTGGACTACGGCGAGCACACCTGGTTCGTGAGGGCGTGCGACCTGGCGGGAAACTGCACGGACTCTCCCAGCCAGGTTTTCACCATCCGACCCTACATCCGATGATGCGGTGAACAGGCCGGCCGGGCGCGGCGCCGCTATCGATGGGCGCCCGCCCGGTCAGCCCTCCTTCATGCTGCGAGGACGAATTTCAAGGCTGACGACAGAGGGTCACCGTCGCGTCTGTCGTTTCCTCGGGCGCGCCGATTCCAAACTTGAATTCATACATGGTATCGGTCGGCAATTCGACCCAGGTGTCGCCGCGCGCGAGAGTGCTCAGGTTTCTATTGCCACTGGAACTCGGACCCCGACGTCCCAATAGATCATCCCAGGCAAAGACGACATTCGTCTGTGGGATGAGCACTGCGGCGCCACCCATCATCGGCCCCACTCCGCGGCCGTAACCGCTGGCGAACCTGCCATTGGGTCCACGATTCTGCTGCACAGCCTGTGAACCAGGCGCTTCCTCCCGGGCCCACGAGCCACCGCGCGCTCTCAGCCGGTAGGTGCCGCCAGGCCGCTTCGCGGTATCCCCCGCATTGACCGTCTCACAGACTTCCTCCGTGGGTCCTTGAACCCAGACCGGGCCTGGCGTCACCGAATTGCTCAGCTCGATGGGGGGAGGCGCTGGGAAGGTGAGGGGACCGCCCAGACAAAACACCCGCTCTTGAAAAGAGACCATCGTTTGGCCAAAGCCGCACTTCTTCCCGGGAAGAGAGTCGACAGGGGGGAGCTGGTAGACCGCCTGGAGGCCTTGAGGGTCGGTGAAATTGATCGGATCCCCGCCAACATATCCATAGAGGTTCTGCCCCCCTCCGTACCCGATCGGGTCCGTTTGCAGAAACCGGCCCAGCTCCGGCAGGTAGGCCCGCGCTCGATAGTTGTAGAGCCCATGCTGTAGCACGGCCTGGCCAGTGTACTGGAACGGGTCACCATTCCCGGGCCCCGGCACGCCATACTCGTCATAGATGTTGGCGAAGGGCAGCGTGCCGGCGGAGTCCGTCACCCCGATGACCGAGCCCCGCTCGTCCGCAATCTGGAAGTAGCGGGAAGCGAGGCCCGCGCTGGCGTAGGTGGTGACCGGCTGATCGAGCCCCGGGCCCGGCACATGGCGCGCCAGCATTGCGCCGCCGCTGTCGTATGCGCCGACCAGCTCCTGGCCGGCGTACTGGAATCTCACGCCGGCGGAGGCGTTGGAATAGAGGCGTGATGCCGGGTCATAGCTGTAGGTCGTTCCAGACGCGGTGGTAAGGCGGCCGGCGTCGTCAAAGGCGTAGCTGTTGCCCAGCGCCACCGTGAGGTTCTGATTGGCGTCATGGCTCACTGGGCTGGCGTTGATCGCCGTCACCTGGTTGCGGCCGTTGATGGTGTAGCTGTCCGCACCCGCCGAGGCCGCGAACACAGAGGCCGTGTTCGATGCCGTCCGTGCCGTGAGCTGGTTGGCGGGGTTCCAGGCGTACCCGAAGACCATGTCCGAACCCGACCCGGCCAGGTCGTGCGACAGGACGCTCAGCCGGCCCCAGGCGTCATAGCCGTAGCTCGTCGTCACGCCGTTGCCGCGGACGAGGCCCGTGCTCTGTCCCAGGTCGTTATAGGCGTAGATGGCCAGCACCCCCGGCCCCGAGCCCGCGCCGTTCTCGCGGATCGCCGTCACGGCGGAGTAGAGATCGCGGTCGTATTGGGCGTAGTTGTTGTCGGGCCAGGTGATGCGAGTGTGCGCCCCGGTGGCGTCGTACTGATAGCGCATGGCCCCCAGCGGCCCGGTCTCCGAGGTCAGCCGCGACAGCGGATCCCAGACGTTGGTCAGGGTCTGGCCGTTGCCGGTCGAGGTCACTGTCCGGCCCAGGTTGTCGTAGGTCAGGGCCACGTCCATCGTCCCCGGCGGGGCGTCGATGCTCGTGGGACGGTTCAGGTTGTCGTAAGCAATCGTCGTGGTCTGGCCCGCGCGGTTGCGACTGCTGACCATGTTGCCGGCGGCGTCGTACCCCGCCTCCTGATAGTCCGTCGTCGAGGTCCCGCCACCCGTGGCGTTGGGGTAGCGCAGCCTGGTCGGCCGGTCGAAGCCATCGTACTCCTGGATCGAGACATTGCCGTTGCCGTCGGTGAGTGACGCGACCCGGCCGTTCGTGGTGTAGGCCACGCCCTGGGTGATTGCCTCGGGTTGACCCAGGGCGGTCGTGGTCGTCGAGCGCCGGCCCACGGCGTCGTAGGTCGTCTGGGTGATCCGGTCGGGACCGTAGACGCCCTGGGTCGCGGCGGTGCAGGCCGACGACGACAGGCCTCCGTAGGTCCCCGGATTCATCCTCAACGCCGTGCAGGACGGCCGGCCGGCGGCGTCGTAGCTGACCTGCTGCACGCTGGCCGTGGCGCCCGCCGCCGACTGCTGGCGGGTCTCGGTCAGACGGCCATATGCGTCGTAGGCCGTGGCGGTCTGCACCAGCGGATTGAAAGCGCTCCAGTTCAGCTCGGTGTAGCCCGGCGTGGTGCCGGTCTCGGCCAGGGTCACCTGTCCGCGCGGATTGTAGGTCAGGCGCTCGGCCCGGTTCAGCCCGCCGCCGCCGCCGTCCGGATCGGGGCCGACCACCCCCACCACCTGGCGGGCGTTGTCATGGCGATACCAGGTGGTGTCGGCTGAGCCGGCCAGCGGCCCGTCGACCGTCGCGACGTCACCCTCGGCGGTGTAGGTCATGGCCGTGACCGCCATCGCCGGGCTGGCGCCCGAACCCTTGCTGACCGAGGTCGGCAGCAGATTGTTGGCCACGCCGGTCGAGCCATAGGCGACCGTGGTGAGAACCTCGTTGGCGCCGCCCGCGCAGCTGGTTCCAGTCGCGCAGGCAGAGACCTGGGTCGGCAGGCTCACCGCAGGCGCCTGGGCCACGATGGAGCCGCTGCTGTTCTTCGCATAGGCATTGAAGCTGGCATAGGTGTAGCGGATCTGGGGCCGATCGGCGCCAGGCGCGGGCGCCGGCAGGGTGACACTGAGCAGGCCGCCGTGGGTGGAATCCCAGCTGTAGTGGGTGACATTGCCTCGCGCGTCGGTCGTGCTGGTCGGCTTGTTGCACGTCACGACGCTGGTGCAGGCCGACGGATAGGTGGCGCTGGTGGTGATGTTCGCCAGGCCTGAGCCGGATTTGGGCACCCGGAGCGTCTGCGTGAGGTTGCCCCGGCCGTCATATGTGAACTGCGAGGAGTTCCCTTCCGGCATGGTCAGGCGCGTCAGACGCCCTTCGGGGTCGTGCTGATATGATGTGGTTTGACCGAGAGGATTTCGCAGGGTCGACAACCGGCGGGTCGCGAGACTGGAGACGGCGACTGTCGCGCCGGCGTTCGGGTCGGTGACCGTCGTCGTGCGATTGCCTCCGGCGTCTGCATAGGCATACGTCCAGGTGCTTCCCGCGGCGGTGACGGACTGGACACGCTGGTTGGCATCATAGGCGACCGTCAGGCTCTCCACGCTCGCACCCGGCGCCCTCACGCCCAGCAGCCTTCCGCTGCTGGCCTGGTATCGGTACGCCGACGCCCGGCCTGACTGGTCCGTTTCGGTGACTACCCGGGTCTGGCTATCCGGAAACGTCTCGGAATAGGCCATGCTCGGCCATACTCGCGTCAACGCTGCGCAAGCGGAGGCGAGAGGATCGCAGTAATCGACGGCCCCGTTCAGGCCAGTCACCTTTTTCAGCTTCAGGAACGAGGCCATCTGAAACTGGGTCTGCGGACTATTCACGTCATATTCGAACTTGAGGTGGTACCCCCGATTGTTCGTAACGGATTGCAGCCTCACGTTGGTGATGGTGGTGGGGCGAGGCCGCATCGGATCTGGCGGCAGGGTGAGCGTCGCCCTCACATAATGGAAATTGACCCGCTCGCCGTTCGGTTTGAGGACTTCGATGACGCGACCGAGGTTCGCTTCCACGCTGAGAACACCTGAGGTCGTGACCTGGAACGGAGCGAAGGTCATCCTGGTGCCGTCGCTCGCGGTGTAGACCCAGGAACTCGGGAGTTTGACCAGGGACTGTCCCCGGGGCGACAGCGGCGTGTAGGTCGTTCCCGAAATCGAGAATGCATCCGAAAGCGCCCCGAGGCTCATCACGACGACGGACGAGTCTCCATTCAGGGTGCCTGTGAAGTTGTCACGCCATCCGCGGCCGAGAACGCTCCGCTTGTACTCGAAGCCGCCCTGGCCCGGCTGGCCAATGGCAAGTTCATTGGTGCCGATGTTCAGGGTTCCCTGGACGAGGTCCACGCCTCGCTCATCCAGCGTGTATTCAGTCGGGGGAGGGGGGCCTAGAATATCCTGGGCCTGGGCGGCGCCTGCCGCAGCCAGGGCGCAGGAGATCGCGACGAGCGCGGAGCTCGCCTTCAGAATGGTTCTCATGGGTATGTCCTGGACCTGGGGTGAACGACCTTCGGCGCGGCTTTCAACGGTCACCGTCGGCGGGGCCTGATTGTTGGGTGCTCTCGGGGGAGGCCGTCGACGGTCCACGCTCGGACGCTGGAGCGGGCGTGAGGGCTGGCTGGGAATGGGTCACCGTCGTCGTCCGCGCCGTGCGGTTGTTGGCGTCGTCGAGCGTGTAGAGGGTCGTGGTCGTCGTTCCGTCCCCGGACGTGGCGACCGAGACCAGCCGTCCGTTGGCGTCATAGGTATAGGTCTGGGTTACCTGTGCCGATGCGGGCGCGGCGAGCGCGGTGAGCGCTAGAGCGGAAGCAAATACGAATACGTTCATGCGACACTTCCTGTGGTTGTATCCTTCGCGCAAATGGCGAAGCGGTTAAGCTACAGGATCGTGACGTCATTATTGGTCGTAGGAACGACCATCGATGGGAAAAGCCCAGCTCGACGTATCGTCAACGCTGGGGCAGGTTCGCTGCTTCCTGGCCGGGTGCCTCGTCGAAACGCGCTCCCCGTCGCCAAGACCGACAGTTCCGCGCGTCGCTGCCTGGACCTTCAGTCGCGGTGAAACTCGCCCGGAACCTTCGATGTATTGAAAGCCCTGGAGTTTCGATGACGCAAGGCGATGCTCCAGGGCTTTTGCTTTTCTCGCGGTGCTGGCCGGAGTCACCGGGAAGCGCGGGACGTACTACCCCCGCCGGCGGTGGGCAGTCGGGCGGCAGCACCTCGAGGACGCCGATGCTCTCGTCGCGGACGCCCAGCCACTCGCTTCTAGCGCAGCGCCGCGAGGGCCGCGCCGACCTTCGCCACCGTCACCGACACGGGCGTCGTCACCTCCGGAGCGAAGATGGCCACGCGGAACTCCTCGAAGGCCCACCGCAGCTCCTGCGCCGCCTCCTGGCCATGCACGGTGGCGCGCCTGGCGAGGAAGGTCTCCCGCAAGGGGGTGAAGGGCTCGGCCTTCCCTGCGTCCTTGCCGGGGTTCGCCACCGCACGCGACAGCCGTGCCTGGGCCGTGCGGAGGTAGCGCGGGTAGTTCAGCAGGCGCCCGAAGGGAATCCACTCGATGAGATTCCCGGGGAACAGGTGCCCGAGCGCGGGTCGTAGCGCGACAGGCGCGCCACCCCCGTGTCCACGACGTACACGATGCCCGGGATGGTGACGGACGTCTCCGCGACGTTGGTGACGAGGATGGCCCGGCGCTCGGGGATGGTGGCGAAGACGCGCGACTGCTCGGCGGCCGACAGGCGCGCATACAGGGGCTGCACCACCGTGCCGCGGAACTCGCGCGCGCTCAAGGCATCCTCGGCCTCGCGGATTTCCCGCTCCCTGGGGAGGAACACGAGGACGTCCCCGTCCGGGTCGAGCGGGAGCACGTTCGCCACCGCATCGGCGACGGATTCGGCGAGCTCGTCGTCCTCGGGGGGCGGCTCGTAGAGCACGTCCACCGGGAAGGTGCGGCCCTCCACCTGGATGACCGGGGCGCCCCCGAAGAACCGCGAGCAGCGCTCGGTCTCGATGGTGGCCGAGCTCACCACCACCTTGAGGTCGGGGCGCCTGGGGAGGATGCGCTTGAGCCGCCCGAGCAGGAAGTCGATGGTGAGGCTGCGCTCGTGGGCCTCGTCGAGCACGATGATGTCCTCCACCCGGCTCGAGCTGGGGAGTTCGGGAGGGAAGTGCAGGGTGGGCAAGCCGTCGGGGTGGGGAGGGGTGAGTCGCCGGACATGGCAGCATGGCCTGGCACCGAAGTGCACGCGCTGCCCCTGACGAAGCGTGTGGGCGCCTGCGCGCCCGGCGTTCCTGGAGGGAAGTGTCTCCGACGGGAGTCGAACCCGTCGGGGCGCTCGGATGTCCGCGGCCCTCGAGGCTCGCGAGGACACGGCTTTCGCGGCTACGCGGCGGGCTTCTCCTTGTGGGAGCGCCAGATGAACGAATAGACATCCATCAGGTCCCGCGGCGTGTGCCCGGCGGCCACGAGCCGCTCCGACGTCTTCCGCGCGACGTCCAGGAAGCGCTCGTAGTTGGGGCCGGTGACGGACGCGTGCTTGTCCGCCGTGAGGTTCAGGATGAGCGCCTGCTGTTCGAAGACGGTGGGCTTCACGAAGGTGTGCTGCGCGGGGGCGTACAGCGCCTGCAGCAGCGTGGCCAGGGGCCAGGTGACCTTGCGGCCCTGTCCCGACGCGTCCTGGATGCGGACCGAGCCCGCGAACTTCTCGAAGCGCGGCCCGTATTCGCCTTCGCCGTGCAGCAGCTCGCCCAGCGCCGCCACGAACCCAGCCCGGTCCTCCTCCTTCATGGAGGCGAAGGGAATCTGGCCCTCGATGGGGAACACGAGGTTCGTGAAGCCCAGCAGCTTCTTGGAGACCTCGAAGGTCGCCTCCGGCGTGGCGCTCGCCAGCTGCTCGGGCGACAGCTGCGCCTGGGCGAGCTTGATGGCCGCCGTCTTGTACCCCTTCTTGCCCTTGGCCTCGGGGGCGCCTCGCTCCTCGGAGACGAACTTCTCGCCCTCGAAGCCGCCGGGGAAGAAGGTCTCGAACCAGCGCACCTGGGCGTCGAAGGAGGGGAAGGCCGCGACGAGGGCGCGCGCCATCTTCGCCTTGGTGGGCTTCTTCGCCGCGCCGCCGTGTGGGTGCTTCCCGCGCAGCCGGGCGTCCACCGCTCGGGCCTCGTCCTCGCCCAGCGTGGCGGCCTCGAGGCCCTTCACCTGGGCCTTGACGAAGACGCGCCGCCCTCCGTGCTCGAAGAAGAGGGTGAGCTTGCCGTCCTTGTCGTCCAGCAGGGTCGCGCGACCCCAGGCAGGTTGGCTCTGGAGCGTGAAGAGGGTCGGGGCGGCAGCGGCGCGCATGTGGGTCTTTCAGGGGCTGCCGTCCGCGTCCGCTCGTCGCGGTGGCGCTCTTCGGCAGGGCCCCGGAGTGGCGGGAATGAACCAGGATACGCCAGGGACGGCATGACGTGTTGGACGACTTCGCCCGAACGCCTCGGCCCGGGGGCTCGAACCGCTGGCTCCGGGGCGGGCAGTCATGCCCAGCGGTTGCGCCTGGTCGGCGCCCCTCCCACACCGCCGCTTCACTCGTGAACCGCTGCGGCGTTGTCGCGCTATCTCCTCCGCAGCCGCGCGCGAAGCAGGTCCACCAGGGCGAGAAGATTGAGGGAGTCAAAGTAGCAAATCATTGCGTTTCCGCTCCTCGAGGGGGCGGCCCGTCCCGCGCTCACGTCGTGGCGGCGAGCGGTCTCCCTCAAGTGGAAGGAGGCAACGAGGTGGCAAACAATGCAGGAAATCCGCGTCTGCACTGCCGGTGCGTCGCTGGATGGACGCTGGACGCGGGCAATCGCAACGGCGTCTCCCGGCCCATGGCAATGAAGGGGGCCCAGGAGTGGGGGCACGCGATGACGAGGCTCGGCACGCGCCAACGCCCCGCGGACAAAATTCCGTGCATGATTCTTCCGCCCCCGGGCTCTCTACCGTTGCGGGCCACCTGTCAGGCCCGGTGAAGCCACCGGAGAGAAAGCGATGAAGAAGTCCCTGCTGGTCTGCCTGTTCCTTCAGTTCCCCGCGGTGGCTTGCGCCACCGCTTCCAACACGGCTCCCGCCACCCCGAAGCCCGCGGCCTCCCGGCCCGCTGGCATCGTGTCCGACGCCGAACGCTATGCGCGCCGGTGTCAGTCCCAGTCCGCCCACCGCATCGGCAGGCCCCAGGGGACGATGCTGTGGGGCACCAAGCGGGACTGGAACACCGAGAAGGTGGCACCGGAGCTCAGCAGCGTGCTCGTCTCGGCCGACCTCGCGCCCCTGCGCCAGGCGGTGGACGGGGTGAAGGCCCTGCGGCTCGAGGGAGGGCACCTGGTGGCTTCTTCCGGCCCGGAGGCGGGGGCGGCCCCCGGCGGCGTCGTCGGCACCGTGCTCCAGGGCACCTCCAGCGACGGCAAGCCCGTGGAGGTGGCCATCTGCGGCGCCGAGCCCTCTCCCGAGGACTCCGGCATGGTCTTCTACCGCATCGAGGCCTGGAACGCGGTGGCCCAGGAGTGGGAGAACCCCTGCGTCGCCGTGGACCGCGTGCCGGACCCCCGCGCCCTCGCGGTGGGCGGTGTCTGGGACGCCAGCGGCGCCCACCAGAAGACCCCGGGCAAGCTCACCTTCGCCTGTGAGACTGGCGCCATCACCAAGTGCGCCACCTGGGGCTACAAGCCCTGGGCCAGCCGCGACGGGAAGCCGATGGCCGACCTGCATCAGGCCTGCACCCGCATGGCGCGCGCGGACTATTGCGGCAACGGCCAGAGCCACACGCACCAGAACACCGTCATCGACCTCTATGACCGCTTCGGCATGGTCGAGCGGGGGGAGTGGGACCCGGCGAAGGCCTCCTTCGAGGCGGCATGGGCGCCCGACGGGGCCACCTGCCTGGCCCGCACCCGTGACGGCCGCGCGGTGGAGACCGTCCTCAAGGAGTGCCCCAACCGGTTCCAGACGGGCGCGGCAGTCGAACTGGGCGTGGGGGAGCGCTGCACGATGCGCCGCGCGGACGTGAGTCCCGCCAGCGCGTTGCTGCGCAACCTGACGTTCGCGGCCCCGAACCGCTAGCCGTCCGTGGGAGGGGGCACCACGCCCTTCTCCGCCAGAAGCTGGCTGATGTTCACGTCCAGCTGACTGCCGACGAACGCCAGGAAGCTCTTGAAGCCCGGGGTGGACAGTCCCAGCCGCGCCTGAAGGCGGCTCCGGGTCTCCTCGTAGACATGCTGCCGTGCACTCTTCAGCCAGCGAGAGACGGTCGATTGATCGACGCGAAAGAGCGGGGCCATTTCATACGTCGAGAGCCCGTCGGCGAAGCGCAGGCGCAGCAGGTAGCGCTCATGGGCCGAGAGCGTGGCGGCCGCTTCGCGCAAGGCCTGCCGGAACTCGGCTCCGTGGCGGCGCTTCATGACATCTATCTCCGGGTCAATCCCTTGCCCCGGTATCGCCCCGATGATCTCCTCCGCGCTGTCATCCGGCCCGCGCTTCTCGGCGGCCCGCAGCTTGCTGGCGACGCGTCCGGCGATGACCTGCACCCAGCTCAGCAGCGCGCCGCTTCCCGTGTAGTCTCCAATCTTCGGTGCACCCTCGGGCGTGGCGACCAGGAGCTTCACGCGGGTTATCTGGCAGGCGTCATCAATCAACGCGCCAGGTTGCTTGAGACTCCGGAGCAGACCCGGCAGCCGGGCCAGGTGGGTCCGCTCGAAAGCCTCATGGGCGGAGGGCATTCCCTGAAGACACGCACACGCGAGATAGAGGTCGGACAAGGCCAGCCTGGCGACGAGCGGTGCGATGGGGCTATCGGGACTCACCTTGGTCAGCCGCTCGGCGAGGTGGCGCACGAACTGTGTGGCGGGGAGTGTAATGGTCGGCCACTGCGCGTGGGCCTGCTCCCAGGCGCGGGCCAGCAGCGCGTCGAGGGCCGCGGACTCCTGCTCCGTGAGGGGCGCGAAGCGCGTCGGGGTATGCGCGAGAAACGTCGCGACCAGCTCGGGTGCCTTTTCCATGTGGAGCCCCATACTACGGGGCTCGTTCCACGCTTCAATGTGTGCCATTGAATGGCCGCCACCCCATCGCCCACGTGAACGCTCCCCACCCCATGCGGCCGCCTTCCTCCAGCTGTCTGACGGACGAGGTACTGGTGGACCTCCTCGAGCGCCGGTTGTCGGACGAGGAGCTTGGCCGCGTCCATCAGCACGCCGCCACGTGCGACGAGTGCCGGGGCCTCCTGGTCACCTTCACGCCCGGAATTCAACAGTCGGGGGAGCCGACCCCGAAGCTTCCCGGGTCGGACGACGGCGACCCGGAGTGGGCGCCGGAAGGGTCCTGGAGCCCGCCCGACGCGTTCGACGAGTTCCGCCTGGAAGGACCCATTGGCCGTGGCGGCATGGGCGTCGTCTTCCTGGCGCACGACACCTCGTTGGACCGGCGCGTGGCGGTGAAGTTCATGGCCGCGAGCCAGCCCGAGGCCTGGGTCCGTGAGAACTTCGCGACCGAGGCGCGGGCCCTGGCGCGCGTGCAGCACGCCAACATCGTCAATGTCTTCAGCGTCGGAGAGGTGGACGGCCGCCCGTACATCGTCTCCGAGTACGTCGTCGGCCAGAGCCTCGCGGAGTTGTCCCTGCCGGTGCCGTGGCGCCGCGTCCTCTCCCTGGGCGTCGGCCTGGCCCGGGGGCTCACGGCGGCGCATCGCCAGGGCGTGCTCCACCGCGACCTCAAGCCCTCCAACGCCCTGGTCACCCGGGAAGGGGAGGTGAAGCTGCTCGACTTCGGCCTGGCCGAGCGCTTCGACGCGGGAGCGGCCCCGACGCCCGGCTCGCGCTTCGTCGCCGGCACGGTGCCCTACATGGCGCCGGAGCTGCTCACCGGGGCTCCGGCGTCGCCTCGGAGCGACATCTACGCCCTGGGCCTCATCCTCCACGAGCTGTGCACGGGCGAGGTGCCGAGCCGCCCGCCCCGCGGTTCAGGGGAGGCGCCCCCTCGTGCCCCGCTCGGGCCGGACATCGACCCGGACTTCGCCGCGCTCATCACCCGGTGCCTCGCGGCCAATCCCCACGAGCGCTTCGTCTCGGCCGAGGCCCTCTGCGAGGTGCTGGAGCGGCTCGAGCGGCTCTGCGCACCCGCGCCGCTGGTCGTCGGCAATCCCTACCGCGGCCTGGAGCCCTTCGAGGCCGAGCACCGCTCGCTCTTCTTCGGGCGCGAGGCGGACATCCGCGCCGTGCTCGAGCGCCTGCGCTCCCGGCCCCTGGTGCTCGTGGCCGGAGACTCCGGGGCTGGCAAGTCGTCGCTGTGCCGCGCGGGCGTGCTGCCGCGCGTGGCCGCCGGCGCGCTGGACGACGGCCGTGAGCAGACCGCCCTCACGCTGTGGCCCGGGGCCCGCCCGCTGGAGGCCCTGGCCGCCGCGCTCGCGCCGGTGCTCGGACGGAGGGAGGCGGAGCTCGTCACCGCGCTCGCGGGCAGGCCGGCCTGGCTCGGGCAGGCGCTGCGCGAGGCGCACTCGCACGGGCGCGGCCTGCTGCTCTTCATCGACCAGCTCGAGGAGCTCATCACCCTGTCCGAGCCCGCGCAGGCGGCGCACTTCGCCCGGCTCCTCGGGGAGCTGGCCCTGCCGTCGGCGGGCGTCCACGTGCTGCTGGCGGCGCGCGGCGACTTCCTGACGCGGCTGTGCGCGCTGCCCGGCCTGGGCGACGAGGCCGAGCGGGGGCTCTACATCCTCCGCCCCCTGTCGCCGGAAGGGGTGCGTGAGGCCATCGTCGGTCCGGCGCGCAGCCGGGGCGTGGTCTTCGAGTCCGGTGAGCTCCTCCAGACGCTGGTCGACTCCACGGCGCACGGCGTGGGCAGCCTGCCGCTGCTCCAGTTCGCGCTCGCCGAGCTGTGGGAGCGGCGCAACCCGGCGGAGGGCCGCATCTCGCGTGAGGCCCTCGACGCGATGGGCGGGGTGGCCGGAGCGCTGTCCCGGCATGCGGATGGGGTGCTCGCGCGCCTGAGTCCGGCGGAGCACGCGGCGGCGCGGCGCCTGTTGCTCCAGTTGGTGACACCGGAAGGGACGCGCATCGAGCGGGGAGAGGAGGCGCTTGCCGAGGCCACGGATGGGGCCTCCCGCGCCGCGCTTCGCGCGCTCGTCGAAGGCCGGCTGCTGCACACGCGCACCGTGGGGGGACAGCCGCGCTGGGAGATTGCCCACGAGTCGCTCATCCGGAGCTGGGGCACGCTTCGCGACTGGCTGGATGACGACATCGGCCAGCGCGTGCTGCGCAAGCGGGTGGAGGTGGCCAGTACCGAGTGGGAGCGCCTCTTGCGTGCTCGCGAGGCCCTCTGGGGACAGCGGCAACTGGACGAGGTGCGTCCGCTGGATTCCTCCACCCTGGGCGCGCGTGAGCGGGCCTTTCTCCTGGCTTCGCGCCGCGCGGTGGCGCGCGAGCGCTGGGGGCGCCGGCTCGCGGTGCTCGTCCTCGCGCTCGTCATCTTCGCTTCCTATGGCGCGCATCGCCTGCAGGCGTACCTGGGCGACGCGCGCTTCATCGCCGCCGAGCTCGCCACCGCGCGGGAGGCGCTCGCGGAGGGGCGTGCTCTCGCCCAGCAGGTCCGTGTGAGCCGTGAGAAGGCGCTGGCCCTGTTCAGCGGACGCACGCTTTCGCCCGAGGGCCTCGGGAAGATGTGGGAAACCACGGGCCAGAGGCGGGCCGCCAATCAGCAATGGACCGAGACGCTCACCCTGCGAGACCAGGCCGATGCGGCCTATACCCGCGCCAGCCGGGCCCTCGAGCGGGCGCTGGATAGAGATCGCCACCACGGGGAAACGCGCCGGCTCACCGCGGAGGTCCTCCATGAGCGCGTCGTCCTCGCCGAGCGCCTCCATCGGCGCCGCGAGCGTGACGAGTGGGTGCGGCGCCTGGAGCAGGAGATGGACACCTCGAAGGAGGGCGCGGAGTGGCTGAAACAGCTTCGGGCTCCGGCCGAGCTCGAGGTGGTGACCACGCCGCCCGGCGCGCAGGTCGAGCTCGAGCGCTACACCCCGTCAGAGGGGAGGCTCCGCCGTGTGCCCGTTCCAGAGGCCGGCTTCCTGGGGACGACCCCCATCGTCGGCCTCCGCCTTCCCGAGGGCTCCTATTCGCTCCGCGTCACGCATCCAGGACGGGTTCCGGTGGAGCAGCCGTTGCTTCTCACGCACGGTGCCCGCGAGACGGTCCGCCTGACGCTCCCCACCGCGGTGCCTGACGGCTACGTCTACGTCCCGCAGGGATGCTTTCTCCAGGGCAGCGCCGAGCCGGAGGATGTGCGGAGGTTCACGTACAGCCCGCCGATTCATCGCTTCTGTCTCAACGCGGGTTTTCTGATTGGCCGGACGGAGGTGACGTTCGGCGACTGGTTGACCTACCTGGAAGACCTGCCGCCGAACGCACCCGCGAGGCGCATCCTCGAGCAGCCGCGCTTCGGCGACGGTGGGGCCGTCTCACTCTGGAAGCACCCGAAGGAGGGGTGGCTCTTCTCCTTCCAGCATTCGCGCGAGGAGTTCAGCGCGGCGAAGGTGGGGGAGGACTTCGTGTACGAGGGGCGGACCCGGAGAAACACCGGTGACTGGAGGAGGTTTCCCCTGTCCGGTGTCTCTGCCCAGGACCTGGAAGGCTACCTCTACTGGCTCGACCAGACGAAGCGTCTGCCTGGCGCACGTCTGTGCGGCCAGCACGAGTGGGAGTACGCGGCCCGGGGCGCGGATGGCCGCCGATATCCCCATGGCGACGAGATGCGGCCCGACGACGCCAACGTCGACGAGACGTACGACCGGCAGCCCACGGCCTTCGGGCCCGACATGGTCGGCTCACACCCCGACTCGGCGAGTCCCTTCGGCCTGCAAGACATGGCCGGCAACGCCTACGAGCTCACGCGCGCCGCGACACCGGGGTTCGGGCGCGTCGTCTACCGGGGGGGAGCCTGGTACTACGACGCCTTCCTCGCGGCCAGCGCGGACCTCTCACCGGGGGACCCGACCGCGCGCGATGTGAAGATTGGCGTGCGGGTCTGTGCTTCGTTCACGCCGAGGTAGTTGCTGCTCCGGCGCTGCGGGCCAGTTTTGCTAATCGCCGTCGGCGCGATCCGCAGGGTCCGAGGTGGCGGGACGCGGGGGCGGGTAGGTGGGTACGTAGCACCGCCAAGGAGGTTTCCTCCCCGAAGGCCCCGGGCTCGCTATCAGGGGAGACACACTGGGAGGAGGAAGATTTCGTCGCGGTCCAGTCCGCCCGACGTGTTCCCTTCGGTGTCGAAGAGCACGAGCCCCTTGCCGCCTCCGGAATCTCCCGCTTCGAGAACGACAGGGACGGGACGGAATGCGCTTCCCGTGGAGTTGGCCTGTAGGCGCGAGCCTTCCGTCCCGACGCTCGGAAGGAAGACCTGGACCCTGCCGCCGGAAACCCAGGTGGCAAGAAGCGGGTCCCTGGATGTGAATGAGCGCGCGGCGAGCCTCGCGTTCTCGATGGGACCGGAAAGTGAATCGACGACCAGGTCTGGCTGCGGGCTGCATATTCCTTCGGCGCAGTGAGCCACCGCGATGCGGTCGCGCGTGGGTGGCACGAAGTACACGGTGTACCCCTGTACGCCCGTGGAAGCCTCATCGCTGAATATCTGCGGTTGGCTTGCCCCCTCGAGGTCAATTCCTGTCAGCAGGGTCCTGGTTGCGTCATCCCTCACCGAGGCGACCTGGATGCCCGTGGTGCTCTCGTAGGCCACGAAGAAGGTCTCCGTCGCAGCACGGGGCGGGAAGACGGAGGGACGGGAGCCCGAGGCGCCGACGCCGATCTCCTGCACTTTGACGGAGTCACTCGGAGGCGGAAAGCTGAGCGGCATTGTGACGGCCCACAGCCGTGGCCCCTCGGACTCCTGGGCCTGCTCGACCACCACGAGGGCCCGGTTGTTGCTCACCGCGAGCGACAGACGCAACGGCTGACCCTGGTCGAAAATGGGAACGGCTGCCCGGTCCGGGATGGTGGACACGCCGTCGATTCCCAGCGGCGCCACCATCACCCGGTGGGTTACCGAGCCGCTGCCTGGAGGAAGCTCTTCAATCCATGCGCCCACGTGGACCAGCCCGTTTGAGGCAAGCACCGGTCCCGTTGCCGTGGCGGCCTGAGGGACGGTGGCGCTCGGAGCTTTGCCCTGGCTCACCCTGCCATCCGGGGTGAAGGTGCGCGCGAGGATGTGGTCTCCCTCCTCGTAGAGGGCGAGGAGGGCGGGGGCCTGGCCTCCCTGAGACACAGCGAGGGCCGCCACATTGCGTGAGCGCACCGCGTCGGGTGCGCCGTCTGTGGGGGTGGTCCGGCTGAGATTGATGGGCGACCAGGAATCCTTCTGGCCGTCGCAGTCGTTGTCCTGGCCGTCGCAGCTCTGTTCGAAGGGTTGATAGGCGCCGTTGTGCGCCAGATACACCGCGTCGTCACAGGCGGGATAGGTGCCCTCGGTGCAGCCCTGGGCGCTACCCTCGCAAACTCCCTGCTGCTTGGAGCAGGCCAGGGTGAGTGCTTCATCCGTGGTGCCGTCGCAGTCGTTGTCCCTGTTGTCACAGCGCGTTTCGGTCGGCTCATAGTCCGTGCCGTACGCTGCGGCGGTGCACACCAATTCCTCGCGGCCCTCGATGCACGCTCGGGCCTTGCCTTCGCAGACCCCCGCCTGTAACTCGCACAGGGCTGTGTTCCCTGGCTCGCAGCTTGGACCCGCGTTGGTCTGACAGATACCCTCGACGCAGACGTAGCCAGCGGAGCAGGAGTGATCGGAGTCACAGGTGCCCGGAGGTCCTTCCGACTCGACTTCCTCGAGGCTGGGCACGAAGCAGCCGGCGACCAGTAGGGTGAACAGCGAGAGCCACTTCATCGCGAGGCCTCTGTGGCCAGGGACTCGTCGCCACTCGAGGACAGCAGCCCGATGAGGGCCCCGATGCCAGCTGCGGTAGCGGTGCCAAGAAGGATGTTGGCGACGAGGGCGTTGCTTCGGGCGCTCTCGAGGTGCTCGACACGTACTGACTGGAAGCCCGGCTCACGGGCGGACTGAATGTCCGACCTCGACTGAATCCCGAAGTATCCGCCCGCTCCACCGGCGAGCGCGCCCGCGCCGAGCAAAACGAAGGGGAAGACCGTGCGGGAGCGCCGAGGCGCCTCCACCATTGGATCCACGCGGAGGTCGGGGCCAGCGGTCACGACCGGAATCGTGGGCTCCAGTACCGGGCGGTGGGGGGCGGAACGCTGGCGCTCTGCCTCTTCCTGTGCCGTTAGTTCGGCGGCGCGGCGCGCCTCTTCCTGTCGCTGCTTCTCTGCCGCTTGCGCCTGCAACTCGGCGGCGTGGCGCTCCTCCTCCTCCTTGCGCTGCTTCTCCGCTGCTTGTGCCTGCAACTCGGCGGCATGGCGCTCCTCCTCCTTGCGCTGCTTCTCCGCCTCCTGCCGGGCGATGATGGGCGCCAGTTCCTTGCGGACGTTGGCTCGCACCGCCTCGAAGTCTCGCTCCACCTTGGGACTCACTGTTACCGGCAGCTTTGCCTCGGGCTGCAGGAAGAGCGCGGCCTTGAAGGCGGCGTTGGAATCTTCCTTCTTGCCGAGGTCGGCCAGGATGATGCCCTCGTACAGGGCGATGCTGACGTCGTCCTCCACGCCGTGCGCGAAGCGTTTGGCGCTCGCGAGCTGCTCGAGCGCTCGCTCGTACTCGAGGTTCTCGTAGAGGCGCGAGGCGGCGAAGAGATAGCGCTGGACCTCGGGGCTCCCCTCCGGCGCTGACTCGGAAGAGGGACCCTGTGCGAGTCCTGCCTTGGGAAGGCAGAAGAGCAGGAGGGTGAATACGGTAACGGCTCGCCCCAGGCGCAGGACGAAACGCATGGGGCGGCGACTATAACAAGCTCTCGCGCGGAGAATGCTCGCGCAGGGGGGACCGTCAGGCATTTCAGCCATACTCTTACCCTTGATGAAATTCGCACTGCTGGTCCGGATGCCGGCAGGCAGCGCAATTCTGAAAGCAGTACGTACCGGCAGGGCACTCACTGCCGTTCCCGAAACAGTCCCGCATTTCGAAGGAGGTGCTTGCCTGGCAGCCTCCGGAAGCGCAGGCGTAGCTGGTGACCTCGCGGTACTGAGACCCCGTCGCACATGGGGTGGGTGCGTCGCATTGGCTCCATTGTCCGTACGTGGTGGTACCGCAGGCCACCCCCGTGGTGCTCCGGCCGCATGATTGGGTCTCGCTGGAGGAGGAACCACCACAGGCGCCGGTGGTGCACGTGTAGTTCGTCACTTGTCGGGACTGGGTGCCCGTCTCGTCGCAGGTGTCGCTGTATCCTCCGCAGGCGCTCCAGCCTCCTTGGCTTGGGGCGGCACACACCGTCCCATTGGGGACGGAAGCATCGCCCGGGCAAGAAGGGCTCGACCCGGTGCAGGACTCCGTCGCATCGCATACCCCGGTCGCTGCACGGCAGATGGTTCCCGCGCTGGTGTAGGCGTTGGCAGGGCAAGCGACGCTGGAGCCATTGCAGGACTCGGCCGGGTCGCAGCTTCCTGCTGAGGAGCGGCACACCGTGCCCGCGGCAACCTTCGCATCACCAGGGCATGCATTGCTGGAGCCATCGCAGGCTTCGGCCACGTCACACGCTCCTGCGGCGTTGCGGCACGTCGTGCCTGCGGCAACCTTCGCATCGCCGGGGCACGCGACGGTGGACCCGGTGCAGGCTTCGGTCAGGTCACACGCTCCCGCGGAGGCGCGGCACACCGTGCCGGCGCTGGTCAGCGCGTCGGAGGGACAGCTCTTCGCCGTGCCGTTGCAGGCTTCCGCCGGGTCGCAGGCGCCCGCCGAACCCCGACACACCGTGCCGGCGGTGACGACGCCGTCCGCCGGGCAGGCCTTGACGGAGCCGTTGCACGTCTCGGTCACGTCGCACACGCCCGAGGCCCCCCGGCACACCGTGCCCGCCCCTGCAACCGCGTCGCTGGGGCACGCCTTGGCGGAGCCGTTGCACGTCTCGGTCACGTCGCAGATGTCCGAGGCTCCCCGGCAGATCGTTCCGGCAGTCACCACTCCGTCACTGGGGCAAGCCGCGCTTGAGCCCGTACAGGACTCGGCCGCATCGCAGGTGTCGGTGGCTGCGCGGCACACGGTTCCGGCGCTCGTGAGCGCATCACCGGGACATGCGGCGCTCGTGCCGGTGCACGTCTCGGCTACATCACATGCTCCCGCCGAGCCTCGACACACGGTTCCTGCATTCACGAACGCGTCGCCAGGACAAGCGGCGCTCGAACCAGTGCACGTCTCCGCAATGTCGCAGACACCCGAGGAGGAGCGGCAGACCGTGCCTGCGCTCACCATCGTGTCCCCAGGACAGGCTGCGCTTGATCCGGTGCACGTCTCGGCCGCGTCACACGCGCCTGCGGAGTTTCGACACATGGTGCCGGCACCCACTAGTGCATCACTGGGACACGCCTTGCTACTGCCATTGCAGCTCTCGGCCACGTCGCAGATGCCCGAGGCGGAGCGGCAGACCGTGCCCGCCGTCACCACCGCATCGTTGGGGCAGGCTTTGCTGGTGCCGTTGCAGGTCTCCGCGGCGTCACAGGTGTCCGTGGCTCCTCGGCAGACGGTGCCGGTCGTAGCGACAGCGTCGGAGGGGCAGGCCTTGCTGGTTCCGTCACAGGTTTCGGCTACGTCGCAGGTGCCCTCGGAGCCTCGGCACACCGTTCCGGCGGTGACCGTGGCGTCGGCTGGGCAGAGGGCGCTCGAGCCGGTGCACGTCTCGGCCGCATCGCAGGCGTCGGTGGCCGAGCGGCAGACGGAGGTGGGGGAGGAGAGCGTGTCGGCGGGGCAGACGGCGGAGGAGCCGCTGCAGAACTCCGCCGGGTCGCATACACCGGCCGAGGTGCGGCACTGGGTGGTGGCGGGAGCGAGGCTGCAGGTGCCCACGCTGCCGGGCAGGTTACAGGCGTCGCAGGCGCCGCCGTTGCAACTGCTGTTGCAGCACACGCCGTCTACGCAGTTGCCGCTGCCGCACTCGTTGGCGGCCGAGCAGGTGTCTCCATTCTGCTTCGCTGGAGCGCAGGTGCCGGCATTGCAGAAGTGGCCCGCGATGCACTCTGCGTCGGAGCCGCAGGTGGTGGCGCAGGAGGCCGAGCTGCCATTGCACAGGTAGGGCGCGCAGGAAGGCGTGCCGGCGTTACCGGCTGGACGCGGGGTGCAGGTGCCTACGTTGCCGGGCAGGTTGCACGCGTCACAGGCGCCTGCACAGGCCGCGTCGCAGCACACTCCGTCCGTGCAATGACCACTCGCACACTCGTTGCCCTCGCCGCAGGCGTCGCCGTTGGTTCCGGTGGACTCACAGCGACCGGCATTGCAGTAGCTGTCCTCGACGCACTGACTGTCGGCAGTGCAGCCGCCCGGGCAGGAGGCCGACGTGCCATTGCACAGGTAGGGCGAGCAGGAGGGGCTGCCCACTTCACCGGCTGCCACCGGAAGGCACTGGCCCTCGCGGCCGGCCAGGTTGCAGGCGTCGCAGGCGCCGTCGCAGGCCGCGTCGCAGCAGACGCCGTCCACGCAGTGGCTGCTGGCGCACTCCTCGGCGCGGGTGCAGGTGCCGCCCGCGTCCTTGCGCTCAAGGCAGAGTCCTTCCTCGCAGTAGTGAGTGGAAGCGCAGTCGGCCTGGGCTTCGCAGGACTGTGGGCAGGTGCCATTCACTCCGTCGCAGACGAAGGGGGCGCAGGCGGGTACCCCGGCCGTCCCGGAAGCCAGGGGCGAGCACACGCCTGGCTTCCCCGGCTGGTCGCAGCTGTCGCAGCCGCCCGCGCAGGCCGAGTCGCAGCAGACACCGTCCACACAGAAGCCGCTCTGGCACTCCACCCCGGAGGTGCAGGAGGTGGCGTCGGCACGGGTGGCGCGGCACTCGCCCTCCACGCAGCGCGCGTCCTGCTGGCACTGCGCATCCGAGGCGCACGCCGTCTCGCAGACACCCGAAGGGCCACAGGCGTAGGTGCCGCAGGCCTCATCCGCCTGGCCGGCGGAGAGGGGGCGGCATTCGCCGTCCTCGCCGCACGTCTGGCAGGGCCCGTCACAGGCGACGTTGCAGCACACCCCGTCGGTGCACTGGCTGGAGGCGCACTGGCGTCCGGTGGAGCAGTCGCCGCCGGTGGCCACCTCGGGCAGGCACTGGTCCCCCTCAGCGTAGAAGCCAGGAGGGCACTTGCTGCAGGAGCCGTGGCTGCAGAATTCACCGGTGGGGCAGGCGACGCCCACGCAGCGACGCTCGGCGCAGGCATTGCCCACGCAGACCTCGCCGGTGTCGCAAGCCACGGTGCCGCAGGCGCGCGGGTAGCAGGTGCCATTGGCGCAGTCCTGGCCGGTGGGGCAGGCCACTCCCACGCAGCGCACGTCCTGGCAGCGGCCGTCGACGCAGGCCTCATTGACGCCGCAGGCGGTGTTGCCACAAGCCTTGAGGTAGCAATTGCCGTCCACGCATACCTGGGTGCTGGGACATTGAACGCCGACGCACTCGCGCGACAGACAGCGGCCCTGCTGGCACACCTCGTCGGTGCGGCACACCTGCCCAGCGCACGTTACCGGCACGCACTGGTCGGCCACGCACGTCTGGCCCTGGGGGCAACTGGTACCGCAGCCCGAAGCGGGGGGCGGCGCCGGGGGCGTGACGTCCGTACAGGCGCAGCGCGCCAGGAAGACGGCACAGAACAGGAGCGACAGCAGCGCCGGGCTGAGGCCCGAACGGCTCGGCTGGTTCAAGAGGGACTGGCCTTTGACGGGAGGTGGCGCCTTCATAGCAAAGCCACCCGCCAATCCGAAATCCCCCATCCCAGCCGGCCTGTGCATGTAGCCGTGAGGCCTACTTGCTGTTCAGGCAGGCGTGAGGAGGTCGCTCATGACCGCTATGCGTTAACTGCCGTTGCCCTCCGGGGGAGTGGACTTGCAGAGAGGCATCCTCCTATCTCCGCCTTGGCTCAGGTGCTGCTACGACAAGCACCTGAAGGCGAATACGACGAAGAAGCGCACCCACGCACTCTTCACTCAAGACGACTACTACATCATGGCCATGTCACGCATGGGCGACTGCGATCGCTGGTAAAGCGCTCTGGTCGGTTCGTACGCGAGCACACCGTGGTCCGGGAAGACTTTGGGCTCATCTGATTCAGATGAGGGACGCCTCAACGTGAAGGCCCCTCGTGTTGGGGAATGACCAATAGTCATACGCATCTCACTCTTGTCCTTATGGGCAATGTTGGTCCGGTGGCACGCACCCATACCCACTGCAGCAGTTCCAATTCGACGGGCAGGGAGCTGTGACTTGGCAGGACTGCGTTTCCACGAAAGTACTCGCTTGGCAGCCTCCGACAGCGCATTTATAGGCGGTGACAGTACGGCTTTGGCTGCCGCTACCATCGCAAATGTCGTATACGTTGCAGGCGCTCCACGGTCCGTAGGTGGCGGTGCCGCAGGCCACTCCCGTGGTGCTCCGGCTACAGGCTTGGGTTTCGCTGGAAGTAGAGCCGCCGCAGGCTCCGCTGGTGCAGGCGTAGGCTGTCACCTGGCGTGACTGAGTGCCGGTCTCGTCACAAGTATCGGTGAAGCCTCCGCAGGCGCTCCATCCTCCTTGGTTTGGAGCAGCACACACAGTTCCATTGGGCGCGGAAGCATTGCCCGGGCACGAAGGGCTCGAGCCGGTGCAGGACTCCGTCGCATCGCATACTCCGGTCGCGGCACGGCAGACGGTGCCTGTACTGGTGTAGGCGTCAGCGGGACACGAAACGCTGGAGCCATTACAGGCTTCGGCCGGGTCGCAGCTTCCTGCTGAGGCGCGGCAGACCGTGCCCGCCGCGACCTTCGCATCGCCTGGGCATGCATCGCTGGAGCCGTTGCATGACTCCGCGACGTCGCACGCCCCCGCTTGGCTTCGGCACACCGTGCCTGCGGCAACCTTCGTGTCGGCGGGGCAAGCATTGCTGGAGCCATTGCAGGACTCGGCTACGTCGCACGCGCCCGCCTGGCTTCGGCACACCGTGCCCGCGGCAACCTTTGCATCACTGGGGCAGTCATTGCTGGAGCCATTGCAGGACTCGGCCACGTCGCACGCTCCCGCCTGGTTTCGGCACACCGTGCCCGCAGGAGCCTTCGCATCGCCGTGGCATGCGACGCTGGAACCCGTGCACGTTTCCACCATGTCACACGCTCCCGCGGAGGCGCGGCACACCGTGCCAGCACTGGTCAGCGCGTCGGCGGGGCAGTTCTTCGCCGAGCCGTTGCAGGCCTCGGCCGGGTCGCACGCGCCCGCCGAGTTCCGGCACACTGTGCCGGTGGTGGCGACGCTGTCGGCCGGACAGGTTTTTGCGGAGCCGTTGCAGGACTCGGCCACATCGCAGATGTCCGAGGCCCCCCGGCACACCGTCCCGGCAGCCACCACTCCGTCGGCAGGGCAGGCCACACTTGAGCCCGTACAGGACTCGGCCACATCGCAGGTGTCAGTGGCGGCGCGACAGATGGTGCCAGCGCTCACCAGCGCATCGCTTGGGCAGGCGGCGCTCGCACCCGTGCAGGTCTCCGCCACATCGCAGGTGCCCGCCGAGGCCCGGCACACGGTGCCAGAGCCTATCAGGGCATCGTTGGGACACGCTTTGCTGCTGCCATTGCAGCTCTCGGCCACGTCGCAGATACCCGAGGCGGAGCGGCAGACCGTACCCGCTGTCACCACTGCATCATTGGGGCACGTCTTGCTTGAGCCGTTGCAGGTCTCCGTGGCGTCACAGGTGTCCGTGGCCCCTCGGCAGACGGTGCCGGTCGTGGCGACAGCGTCGGAGGGGCATGCCTTGCTGGTTCCATCACAGGTTTCGGCCACGTCGCAGGTGCCCTCGGAGCCTCGGCACACCGTTCCGGCGGTGACCGTGGCGTCGGCTGGGCAGAGGGCGCTCGAGCCGGTGCACGTCTCGGCCGCATCGCAGGCGTCGGTGGCCGAGCGGCAGACGGAGGTGGGGGAGGAGAGCGTGTCGGCGGGGCAGACGGCGGAGGAGCCGCTGCAGAACTCCGCCGGGTCGCATACACCGGCCGAGGTGCGGCACTGGGTGGTGGCGGGAGCGAGGCTGCAGGTGCCCACGCTGCCGGGCAGGTTACAGGCGTCGCAGGCGCCGCCGTTGCAACTGCTGTTGCAGCACACGCCGTCTACGCAGTTGCCGCTGCCGCACTCGTTGGCGGCCGAGCAGGTGTCTCCATTCTGCTTCGCTGGAGCGCAGGTGCCGGCATTGCAGAAGTGGCCCGCGATGCACTCTGCGTCGGAGCCGCAGGTGGTGGCGCAGGAGGCCGAGCTGCCATTGCACAGGTAGGGCGCGCAGGAAGGCGTGCCGGCGTTACCGGCTGGACGCGGGGTGCAGGTGCCTACGTTGCCGGGCAGGTTGCACGCGTCACAGGCGCCTGCACAGGCCGCGTCGCAGCAGACTGCGTCCACGCAGTTGCCGCCCGAGCATTGGTTGCTCGCTCCACAGGAGGTGCCAGGAGCCTTCTTCTCCTCGCACTGGCCGCTGCCATTGCAGAAGTAGCCGCTGGAGCACTGGGCGTCGGTGGTGCAGCCGCCCGGGCAGGAGGCCGAGGTGCCATCGCACACCGCCGGGGCGCAGGAGGGGCTGCCCGCTTCACCTGCCGCCACCGGAAGGCACTGGCCCTCGCGGCCGGCCAGGTTGCAGGCGTCGCAGGCGCCGTCGCAGGCCGCGTCGCAGCAGACGCCGTCCACGCAGTGGCTGCTGGCGCACTCCTCGGCGCGGGTGCAGGTGCCGCCCGCGTCCTTGCGCTCAAGGCAGAGTCCTTCCTCGCAGTAGTGAGTGGAAGCGCAGTCGGCCTGGGCTTCGCAGGACTGTGGGCAGGTGCCATTCACTCCGTCGCAGACGAAGGGGGCGCAGGCGGGTACCCCGGCCGTCCCGGAAGCCAGGGGCGAGCACACGCCTGGCTTCCCCGGCTGGTCGCAGCTGTCGCAGCCGCCCGCGCAGGCCGAGTCGCAGCAGACACCGTCCACACAGAAGCCGCTCTGGCACTCCACCCCGGAGGTGCAGGAGGTGGCGTCGGCACGGGTGGCGCGGCACTCGCCCTCCACGCAGCGCGCGTCCTGCTGGCACTGCGCATCCGAGGCGCACGCCGTCTCGCAGACACCCGAAGGGCCACAGGCGTAGGTGCCGCAGGCCTCATCCGCCTGGCCGGCGGAGAGGGGGCGGCATTCGCCGTCCTCGCCGCACGTCTGGCAGGGGCCGTCACAGGCGACGTTGCAGCACACCCCGTCGGTGCACTGGCTGGAGGCGCACTGGCGTCCGGTGGTGCAGTCGCCGCCGGTGGCGACTTCGGGCAGGCACTGCTCTCCCTCAGCGTAGAAGCCAGGAGGGCACTTGCTGCAGGAGCCGTGGCTGCAGAACTCACCGGTGGGGCAGGCGACGCCCACGCAGCGGCGCTCGGCGCAGGCGTTGCCCACGCACACCTCGCCGGTGTTGCAGGCCACGGTGCCGCAGGTGCGCGGGTAGCAGGTGCCATTGGCGCAGTCCTGGCCGGTGGGGCAGGCCACTCCCACGCAGCGCACGTCCTGGCAGCGGCCGTCGACGCAGGCCTCATTGACGCCGCAGGCGGTGCCGCCACAGGCCTTGAGGTAGCAATTGCCGTCCACGCATACCTGGGCGCCGGGACATTGAACGCCGACGCACTCACGAGACAGACAGCGGCCCTCCTGGCACACCTCGTCGGTGCGGCACACCTGCCCGGCGCATGTTTCCGGCACGCACTGGTCGGCCACGCACGTCTGGCCCTGGGGGCAACTCGCACCGCAGCCCGAAGCGGGGGGGGGCGCCGGGGGTGTGACGTCGGTGCAGGCGCAGCGCGCCAGGAAGACGGCACAGAACAGGAGTGACAGCAGTGCCGGGCTGAGGCCCGAACGGCTCGGCTGGTTCAAGAGGGACTGGCCTTTGACGGGAGGTGGTGCCTTCATAGCAAAGCCATTCACCCATCCGAAATCCCCCAGCCCAGACAGACCTCGCCCAGATAGCCGTAATGCCTGATTAGCAAGCAAGTATGGGGTCGACAATGACTGCTAGGCATTCATTGCCGTGGCCCTCCGGGACAATTGCCTTGAGCAGAAATTAAAATGTGTGTCACCGGGCCCGCGTGGGTGGCAGGTTTGTTCAGCAAGGACTTGGCTCCAAAGCGAATGACTGAATGAAGCGGGCTTGGGTGGATGCGGACGTCGGGCGCTCTGCGCATGCAGCCAGCCTCGAATGCCCCGGCTCATCTGATGCGCACCATCTTTCCTCCGTGTCTGCGCGTTTCGCCAAGGCTTATGGGCGCCCTGCTCGCGGAAATCATGGACGCATGCCTGGGCTCGTGGGCTCGCTTTGCCCGGCAGGCTTCCCCACGGTCCGTTGTCGTCTTCTCCGCGGCAGTCCCACCTTCTGGGGCAGGTTTCCCTGGAGGAGGACGGACATGAGGGCAGGCATCCGGATGGGGCTGTGCTTCGCGTTGCTCGCGGGAGGAAGCGCGCTCGCCCAGGAGGGCTCCCTGTCGAGCGCGCCGTACGTGGAATGGAAGGGCCCCTATTTCCTGCTGGGGCTCGGCGCGGAGGGCTACACCGGCGAGCTCGCCGCCAACCTCAATCCGGGCCTCTCCTACGACGCCATCATCGGCTACCGCACCTCCAACATCCTCGGCTTCGAGGTGGGCTACAGCGGCGGCGTCAACGACATCGACACGTCGGGCGACGGCGTTGGCGGCCCGGACATCGTGCGCAACGGCGGACAGGCGGCGTTCACCGTGGGCCTCACCCCCACCTCGCGGCTCCAGCCCTACGTGCTGGCCGGCATCGGCGTGGAGCGCTACTCCATCCGCAGCGGTGTGTCCTTCCGGTACTTCGATGACACGGGTGGCTACGTCCCCGTCGGAGCCGGCCTGCGCTACCGGCTCACCCCGGGCATCACCGCCGAGGTCCGGGCCAGCTACAACGCCCTCTTCAGCCAGGACTTCGCCCCCATCACCAACGAGGACGTGCTCGACGGGCGCTATCAGGGCCTGCTGCAGTTCGGCGGCAGCTACTGAGTCAGCGACCGGGCGACGGATGCGCGTGCGCCGAGGCCCGGTGCTCCTTCTCCGCCTTCACGAGCAGCTCCAGCAGGGCGCGCAGGTGCGGCTCCTCCACGGGCTCGAGGAGCTGCACCGTGTGCCGCCGTCCCTCGTCCTCGATGGTGACGGTGTAGCGCGTCTGGTCCGCGGCCCCCCGCGTGGCCGTGCCCACGATGGCCGGCTGCTCGAAGAAGCGCGCGTCGCGCACGCCGCGCTGGATGGCCTCCGCCGTCTCCGGGGGAAGCCCTCCCGTCTCCAGTGACTTCGGCCTGGCGAGGCCCGGGAAGAAGGCGAGGCCTCCCTCCCGCTTGAGCTCGATTCGCATCGCTCGCTCCGAGGGCGCTAGTGCGCGGAGGGCTGCTGCGGGAGCTGCACGCCAGGACCCCGGACGGGCTCGCCCGCCCGCTCGCGGGAGACACGGATGCCCACCTGACTCCAGGCGTCGCGGACCGCCTTCTCCTCGTCCTGCCCGGTGCCGTAGAGCCGGCCGGCCGCCATCACCGTGAGCCGCGCGAAGGAGAGGAAGGACGCGTTGGCCCGGAGCCTCGGGTCTCTCAGCGTCTCGTACCAGATGTGGCCGGCCCGCTCCCACGCGTAGCCTCCCAGCTGGGTGGCCGCGATGCAGAAGGCCCGGTTGGGGATGCCGGAGTTGATGTGCACGCCCCCGTTGTCCTCCCACGTGTTCACGAAGTCCTGCATGTGGGCCGGCTGCGGGTCCTTCCCCAGTACATCGTCGTCGTACGCGGTGCCGGGGTCCTTCATGGAACGCAGCGCCACGCCCTCGACGTTGTCCGTGAAGAGGCCCGCGCCGATGAGCCAGTCGGCCTGTTCCGCCGTCTGGTTCAGCAGGCGCTGCCGCACCAGCGAGCCGAACACGTCGGAGAGCGATTCATTGAGCGCACCCGCCTGGAGGAAGTAGGCGAGGGGGCCTTCGTGCTCGGTGACTCCGTGCGCCAGTTCGTGGCCGATGATGTCCACCGCGATGGTGAAGCGGTTGAAGAGGTCTCCATCGCCATCGCCGAACACCATGCGCTCGCCGTCCCAGAAGGCGTTGTCGTAGTCCTCGCCATAGTGGACGTGGGCGTGCAGCTGCATTCCATTGTTGTCGATGGAGTTGCGGCCGAAGATTTCCCAGTAGAGGTCATACGTCGCGCCCAGGCCCACATGGGCCTCGTCGACCGCGATGTCTCCGGTGTCGCCCTGTCCCTCGATGCGCGCCACCGTTCCCGGAAGGGCCTGCGAGTTCTTCATGTCGAAGACGGTCCGCTGCTTCAGGCTCTCGACGACCATGGGCCCGGGAATGTGCCTGCGCGCCTCCCGGGGCAGCCCGCTCCGCGCCAGCCGCACGGACCGGAGGGTGGTGTCCAAGGCGAGCGTCCTCAGGACGCGCGCACGCTGCTGGGGCGAGCCGTTCTGGGCAATCTGACGTGTCAGGTACGGCGGGAGGATGCAGTGAAGGGAATGTCGGTGTCCGGGTCTGTCTCGCATCACAGGGCGCTCCTTCTGGAGTGTTCAGAAGGGCAGACTGTGATGGCAGCCGTTGTGACGGGGCGCGGCCTCGCGCCTGCTCCACCGCCTCGCGCCAGCGGGCCCGGCGCCGAGCAGGCTCCCCGGCGCGTGGGGGGATTAGCGGGCCTCGGGCGCCTTGGACGACGGCGGGCGCACCACGACCTCGTCGATGATGCCGTACTGACGGGCCTCCTCGGCGCTCATGTAGTAGTCGCGGTCGGTGTCCTTCTCGATGCGCTCGAGGGCGTGGCCGGTGTGCTTCTGGGTGATTTCGTTGAGGCGCTGCTTGAGGCGCAGCATCTCCCGCACCTGGATTTCCAGGTCCGTGGCCTGACCCTTCGCCCCTCCGTGGGGCTGGTGCATCATGATGCGCGCATTCGGCAGGGCGTAGCGCCGGCCCTTGGCTCCCGCCAGCAGGAGCATCGCGCCGAAGCTGGCGGCCTGCCCCACGCAGATGGTGGACACCGGCGCGCGCACGTACTGCATGGTGTCGTAGATGGCGAGCCCCGCGGTGACGCTGCCTCCCGGCGAGTTGATGTAGAGGCTGATGGGCTTCTCCGGGTCCTCGCTCTCCAGGAAGAGCAACTGGGCGACGATGATGTTGGCCACATCGTCGTTCACCTCCGTGCCCAGCATGATGATGCGGTCCTTGAGCAGCCGGCTGTACAGGTCGTACGTCCGCTCACCGCGGTGCGTCTGCTCGACGACGTAGGGGATGTTCATCGCACGGCCTCCTGGGTTGTCGCATGCACCCGGCGAACGGCCCGGAGCGAAGGTCTCCTGAAGAGGGGCCGCGCGCCCACCCGCGTGCGCGCACGGCGGGGCAGGCGCTCCCCACCCAGGCGCGAGGCGAGCGAGTCGAGCACGGAGCCCCGCGCCACGGCGGACACCGGCGCGCGCCAGTGCGTGAGGACGAGCCGGACCTTCTCGCCCTGCGGCGTCAGCTCGAAGGTGACCTCCGAGTGGGGCGTCCCCGCATCGCTCCAGGTGAAGGCCAGCACCCGGGGTGGCTCACACCGCGTCACCACGCCCTGCACGGTGCGCTCCGTGGGGCGCTGCTCCGCGCCCTCCGTGCGGAGTGGCTGGAGCTCGACGCGGCCTCCCTCGCGCAGCTCGATTCGGGAGACGGCGAGCCACTCGGCCAGCAGCTCCGGCTCGGTCAGGTAGCGCCAGACGCGCTCCAGCGAGCCCGGGAGCAGTCGTTCCAGACGCGTGCTGCGCGCCTCGGGGGGCGGGGCGGAGGGTTTCACGGACGTCTCCGTTTCTTCGTTTCGGGGTGTGCTGTCAGTCGCTGCTCGAGCACGTCGAGCCGCTCGGTCCAGAAGCCTCGGATGCGGTCGACCCAGCCCTCGAGCTCCTCGAGCCCCGCGGCGTCCAGCGCGTAGATGCGGCGCTGGGCCTCGGCGCGGACCTGCACCAGGCGCGCCTCCTTCAGCACCTTCAGGTGCTGGGAGATGGCGGGGGCGCTGATGTCGAAGCTCTCTCCCAGCTCGCCGGCCGAGCGCTCACCCTCGGCGAGCAATTCCACGATGCGCCGACGCGTGGGGTCGGAGAGGGCAATGAAGGCGTCCACGGCCCGTATTTAAGTCCGGAGCTAATTAAGCGCAACCTTAAATGATGCGCCGGGGCTCAGCCCACGGCGAGGGCGCGGGGGACGGTGGGCTCGAGCGCGGCCGCGAGGCGGAGCGCGGCGTCGCCGACCTCGGGCCTCCAGGCGATGCGCCAGGGCCTGCGCAGCGGTCCGGAGGTGAGCCGCTTCGCGACCAGGTCTCCCTTGCCGAGGTGGGGGGCGGCAATCCACTCGGAGAGCACCGCGACGCCCAGGCCCGCGCGGGCCACGTCGAGGATGGCCTCCGTGAGCGGCAGCCGCTCGAAGCGAAGTCTCGGCCGCTCGCGGCCGAACGCGCGGGTCATGAACCAGTGCACCTCCTCGGGGGGCGTCTGCCCCGTCAGCAGGGTGCTCTCGCGCAGGTCGTCCCGCGTGAGCGTCTTGCGCGCCGCCAGTGGGTGCGTCGCCGACATGACGAAGATGACCTCGTCCGAGAAGGCCTGCCGCACCTCGAGCCCGGTGCGCGGCAGGGTGGCGGAGGTGATGAGCGCGACGTCGATGTCTCCCGCCACGAGCGCGGAGACCGGGGCCTGCGTGTGCTCCACCGCCAGGGCGAGCTGGAGCCCTGGGAGGCTCTGGCGCAGCTTCACGAGCGCGGAAGGCAGCCAGTGGTAGGCGGTGTAGCACTCGCAGACGATGCGAAGGCGGACGGGAGGGGCCACCGGCGTGCGCACGCGGTGCTCCAGGTCCCCCCACTCGACGAGGAGGCGCTTCGCGCCGGAGACGAGCTGCTCTCCCGCCGAGGTGAGCACGAGCCCGCGAGGCGTGCGGTCGAAGAGCCGTACCCCGAGCTTGTCCTCCGCCGACAGGAGCGCGCGGCTCACCGCGGGCTGCGTGAGGTGCAGCACGGTGGCCGCCTGCGCGGTGGTGCCGGCGGACGCCAGGGCGAGAACGACGCGCAAGTCTCGGATGTCCAGGCGGGGGTTGGGGGGAGGGCCGATGTCATCCATGCATCGAGCCTATGCCAACTATGCGTTGGATGCATCGACTCGAAATGCGCACTGTTGCGTCCGTTCCCACGCGGGGAACGAGTCCCAACCCTTCGGAGTCACTCTCATGCAGCTCTACTTCTCACCCCTGGCCTGCTCGCTGGCGACCCGCATCTCCTTCTACGACGCCGGCGCGGAGGCGACGTACATCGAGGTCGACCCGAAGACGAAGCGCACGTCCGAGGGAGGAGACTTCCGTGAGGTCCACCCGCTCGGCCTCGTGCCGACGCTCCGCACCGCTGACGGCGACCTCCTCACGGAGAACGCCGCCATCCTGCAGCACGTGGCCGAGGTCTTCCCCCGGGCGAACCTCGCCCCGACGGACAGCAGGGGCCGCGCGCGGCTGCGGCAGTGGCTGTGCTTCATCGGGACCGAGCTGCACAAGGCCCTCTTCGCGCCGCTCCTCGACGAGAAGGCCCCCCAGGCCGCGAAGGCCTACGCGCTGGAGAAGGGGGCCTCGCGCCTCGCCTACCTGGAGAAGCACCTGACGGGGCGCGAGTTCCTCTTGGACGGCTTCAGCGTCGCCGACGCGTACCTGTTCGCGGTGCTGAACTGGTGCGTGGTGACGCCCATCGACCTGACGAAGTACCCCGCCATCAGCGCCTACGTCACGCGCCTGCGTGAGCGGCCGAGCATCGCGAAGGCCTTCGCGGAGGAGGCGAAGCTCTACGCGGAGGAGCTGAAGCGGCACAAGGCCAGCGCGTGAGCGTGGGGCCTCGTCACCGGGCGGCGGAGGCGGGCGAGCTCCGGGCCGCCAGCCACTGCTCGATGGCGTCGAGCTCCCGGGGGCGTCCTCGGGGGAGGCCCCGGTAGTAGTCCCCCGCGGCGCCCGCGAGCCGCCGCGCCCGCTCCAGCTCTCGGGGCTCGCTCGCGAGCGCCCTGGCGAGCGCGAAGCGGGCATCCGCCAGGTTGGCCCCCGCCGTCTCGGGCGGCTCCCGCTCGAAGATGGCCACCGCGCGCTCCAGGGGCGCGCGGGCCCTTCGCGGCGCGCCCATTCCCACGAAGTCGACGCCCAGCCCCAGCAGGTCGATGGCCACCTGGATGCTGCCGGGCCCCAGCGCCTGCTCGCGGATGGCCCGGGCGCGCTCGTGGTGCTCCGCCGCCTCCGGGTAGCGCCCCAGCTTCGCGAGCGCGCGTCCCATGCCGGACAGGGACGAGGCGACCTTCGTGTCCTTCGGGCCCAGCTGTTTCTCCCGGATGCGGGCCGCGCGCTCGAAGGACTGGAGCGACTCCTCCGCGCGCCCCAGCTCGAGCAGGAAGCCGCCGAGGTTGTGGAAGGTGCTCGCCGTCGTCAGGTGCTCCTCGCCGAGGACGCGCTGGAAGATGACCAGGGCGCGCTGGCCGTGCTCCAGCGCGCCCGCAGCGTCTCCCGCCTGCACCCGGTGCACGGCGATGGAGTCGAGGACGACGGCGAGGTTGGGGTGCTCCGGGCCATACGTCCGGGCGTAGATGGACTCCGCCTCCAGCAGGAAGGGCAGGCCCTCCTCATGGCGTCCGAGCAGCCCGAGCGTCTGGCCCACGCCGAGCAGCGCCGTGGCGAGCTCCGGCTCCTCCGCCGTGAAGGTCTTCCGCGCCATCGCGAGCGCGCGGTGGCTCTCCTCCAGGGCCTCGACCAGCCGGCCCCGCGCGCGGTGGAGGCTGACGAGGTTGCGCGAGAGCATCGCTTCGATGCGCGCGTCGCCTCCCAGGCGCTTGAGCGCCGCCGCCGCGTGGCGAGGCGTCTCCTCGTCCGGGTCCAGGTCCGTGCCCACGAAGCTGAGCAGGCGCACCAGCGCGGCCCAGGACTCCGCCGCCTGCCGGTCATGCCGGCTGGACTCCGCGGCCTGGATGGCCCGGTGCAGCGTCCGGATGGCGTCGCGGTACTTCCTCGCCTGGCCCTGCACCTCCGCGAGCAGGTCGAGGACCTCGGCCTCCAGCGGGCCATGGCCCACCTCGTGCGCCTCCCACGCCACCGTGCTCGCGAGCTCCAGCGCGGGCATCACCTGTCCGGCGTTGAGCTTCGCCCTCACCGCCGCGCGCCCGGTGCGGATGCCCTCCATCCGGCGCAGCGTGGGTTCATCCTGGGGCGGAGGCTCCGGCGAGGCGAGCGTCGCGAGGTCCGCGCACGGGCCCAGGCTCTCCAGGCCATGGACCGCGCGCGCCGCGTTCTGGATGACCTGGGCATCCGCGCCCGCCAGCGTGTCCACGACGGCCGACAGGTCCTTGAGGCGCTGGTCCAGGCAGATGACGCGCCTGTCCAGCAGCCGCTCCGGCTGGAGTCCCGTCACCCGCGTGGCGACACAGGCCTCGTGGCTCGCGGCCACCCAGTCGCGCGAGTAGCCATCCAGCGTGCGCTCCACCTCGTGCCAGGCGCTCGGCGCGAAGGGGAGGGGACTCGCCGCGAAGACGGTCCGCACGGCGCTCTTCCGGGGCGCATCCCACACGCCGGTGAGGGCCCGCGCACTGCCTTCGCACGGGTCCCCCGACGTGGAGCGATGGAGCGCCGCGCCCCCGGCGACGAGGAGCAGCCCCGCGGCCGCGGCGATGCCCACCCGGCGCCACGTCGCGCCCGGCGCGCGGCCCAGTTGCCGGAGCAGCGCGTCCATGGAGGCGTGGCGCTGCTCCGGCGAGGTCGCGAGTCCCTGGAGCAGGGCCCTGTGCACCCAGGCCGGCACGCCCGCCTCGCGCGTGGAGCGCAGGCCGCTCGCGACGTCGGACGCGGAGGGGCGCCTGCCATACAGCGCTTCATGCAGCGCGACGCAGTAGCTGTACTGGTCGCTGCGGGCATCGGGTGTCGCCCCGCGCGTCTGCTCGGGCGCCATGTAGGCCGGCGTGCCCAGCAGCAGGTCCGAGCGCGTGAGAGCGCCGGTTCGAAGACCGCTCGGACGCGGCTCGGACGCGGGCTCCTGGGCGTCCTCGAGTCCCTGGACGATGCGCGCGAGGCCGAAGTCGGTGATGCGGACGCGGCCGTCCCGGCCCACCAGGACGTTGTCGGGCTTGAAGTCGCGGTGGACGAGCCCCTGCGCGTGCGCCGCGGCCAGCCCGCGCCCCGCCTGGAGGAACAGCTCCAGCAGCGCGCGCCAGTCCCGCGTGTCCTCCCCGCGGCGCATGTGCTCGCGAAGCGTGGTGCCATCCACGAGCTCCATGGCGAGGAACACGTGCTCCCCGAAGCGGCCCACGTCGTGAATCGTAATCACGTTGGGGTGGACGACGCGGGCGGTGGCCTGGGCCTCCCGCAACAGCCGCGCCTGGGCCTCTTCCTGCCGGGCAGGGCGGACCGCATCGATGCGAATGAGCTTCAGTGCGACCCGGCGGTCCAGCTCGGGGTCATACGCCGCGTGGACGACGCCCATCCCTCCCGCGCCAAGCCGCTCGAGCACCACGTAGCGCCCCAGCAGGGCCCCCCGCTGGAGCCATGGGCGCACTGGAGGTGAAGGGTCTTCGGCCTCCCCGGCGCCGGAGCTGTGCGCGTCCTCGTCGTCCTGGGCCCGCGCGGCTTCGGCGAGGAGCGCTCGACAGACGGCGCAGGAATCCAGATGCTGCTCCACGGCCACGGTCTCCCCGGCGCCCAGCTCGCCCCGTGCGAAGGCGAAGAGTTGTGGGGTGTCGAGGCAGTCCATGACAAGGGAACGATAGCCGACGCGGGTGGTCATGACGATGAACGACACGGACCCTCAGGAAGACCTGGCGCTCGCCCGAGCGTGTGCTCGGGGCGACGCGGCGGCGCTCGCCACGTTCGAGTCACGCTTCATTCCTCCACTCAAGAAGTCCCTGCTGCTGCGGGGCCTGGACGTCACCACCGCGGACGAAGCCCTCCAGCTCCTCCGGGTGAAGCTCTTCGTTCCCGAGGGAGAGCGGCTGCCCCGGATTCTGGACTACGCCGGGGAGGGCACGCTGCTGGCGTGGCTGCGCGTGGCGGCCCTGCGCACCGCGCTCAACATGCTGCGCGAGCGGAAGGGGACAGTCGGCCTGGACGACTCCCCATTGGAAGAGGTCGCCGCGCCCATCGACGAGGCGGACCGGCGCTACATCAAGGACCGCTACCGGAAGGACTTCACCGAGGTGTTCCAGGAGGCGCTCGAGGCGCTGCCGCCGCGAGACAGGACGCTGCTGCGGCTGCACCTGGTGGAGGGACTGGGGACGGCGCAGATTGCCCGCGCTTACCGTGTCGACCGCTCCACCGTGAAGCGCTGGCTCGCGCACTCACGTGAGTGGTTGCGCAACGAGGTCCGCGTCCGGCTCGCGGCCCGCATCGGCGTGGACACGCCCGCGCTCGGCAGCCTGCTGCGCGAGCTCCAGAGCCAGCTCGACCTGAGCATCCGCACCGCCATGAAAGACCCGACACCGTTCTGAGTGACGGCGTCCGGCGCGGCGGAAGCACACGGATATCAAGGGCTTATGTCGTGGTGCGCGAGCCTCCGACGATTCGCGTGCGCCACTTGGCGTGGGTGTGTGTCCTGGAAATGAGGCAGCCCTCTTTTCCGGAGCCCCCGCCATGCGACCCATTGGAGACGCCCCCAGGATTCCCATCAAGAAGGCCGAGCCGAAGCCGCCCGCGCCGAAGAAGAAGGAACCGAAGAAGGACGTCATCGACCGCGTGGCGGAGAAGAACGACGGCAACGGCCTGCGCGCCAACGGCGTGAAGAGCGTGGCCGACCTCGGGATGATTGCGAAGGGCGGCCGCGACGTACGGACCGAGAAGCTCCAGTTCGGCCCGTGGGACATCTCGAAGAATGCGCACCGGACCGTCACCGCGCGCAACAGTCCCTTCACGCGGACCGCCTCGGGCCTGGGTGGGACGCTCGGCGTCGCGCAGCTCCCGTTCGCCGGGGCGTCGATGGTCAGCGACATCCGCGCGGGCTTCCGGCAGGGCTGGAACCGCGAGCGCGCCGAGAAGGCGCTGGGGTCTACGGCGAGCTTCGCGTCCGTGGGCCTCAACACCGTGAAGGGCTTCACGGAGCTGCGCGACGCCCGGCGGAACGTGAAGGCCGTGACGAAGGGCTTCCGCGATGCCATCGACGGGCAGGCGGCCCGGCCGGGGCGGCTGCACCCGAACCCGGACACCGCCGCTCACTACCGCCACGACATCCAGCGCAAAGCGGGCGCCACCGCGAAGCAGATGGCCCAGAAGTACCTGCGGGCGGGCGGTGACGTGTCGGTGAGGGACCTGAAGCACGTCGCCGACACGCAGATGAAGAAGGCCGTCGGCAACGGCGCGTCCAAGGCGATGGCCTCCCAGGGCCTGAACGCCGCGAAGGTCGCGGGCAAGGCGGGTGGCCGCTTCGTCCCCGGGCTCAACGTGGCCATCGCCGCGGCGGACGGTGCAGCGTTCTACTCGACGCTGAGAGACCCGAAGGCGTCGGTGGGCAAGAAGGTCACCGCGGGCATCACCGCGGCCGGCTCGGCGCTGGCGGCGACGAACATCCCCATCGTCTCGCAGGTGGGCGGCGCGGTCTCCACCGTGTCGAGCATCGTGGGCGCCGTGGGCCCGGAGAAGATTGGCAATGCGGTGAAGGACGGCGCGAAGAAGGCGCTCGGCAAGCTCAAGTTCTGGTGAGGTCCCATGTCGATGCAGCCTGGCTCCCCTGAGGGTGGAGCGGAGTCGTCCCTGGGAGAGCTCCAGGGGTTGCTGTTGTTGAAGCGCTCCGCGGGCGCGCTGGCGCTGGATGGCGCCAGCGCGGTCCGGCTTCCTTCCGTGCAGGCGCCTTCACTGGAGGGGCTCTCGGTGGTCGTGCCCGCGCGGACGCCTGTCACGGAGGAGGACATCCTGGAGCGCTTCGATGCGCTGTGCCGCGAAAAGGCGCCACGCCGGGAGCGCGCGCCCGGGGACGAGGTGGCGGCGGGAGACGAGGTGCTGCTGGACGTCGTGGGCTATGCCAACGGCAGGCTCATTCCGTTCTCGGTCCGCACGGACTGGTGGGCGGACGTGACGCCCGAGCCGCTGCTTCCCGGCTTCTTCGAGGCGATGGTCGGGGCGGTGGTGGGCCTGTCCCTCGGGGTGGAGCTCGTGCTTCCGGAGGACTATGCGGTCGCCTCCCTACGTGGGGCCACCGCGCGGTTCATCGTCGACATCCGCGCCGCGCGCGAGGTGACGCCGCTGGAGGCCGGGCCCGATGAGCTCCCGCGACTGTTGGACTCGGGCGACACGCTCGATGACGTCCTGAGGAACCTCGCGGAGGCGTTGGTGGAGGAACGCGAGGTGGCGGCGCGGCGGGAGCTCCAGGAGCGGGTGCTCGATGCGCTGGTGGAGCGGACGGAGGTGGAGGTGCCCCAGGGCCTCATCGATGAGGAGATTCGACACCGGTGGGCCGTGGTGGAGTGCCCGGTGCTCGTCGAGAAGGACTTCAACTCGGACGAGCTGGCGGAGGCGTGGGAGGGGTGGAGGACGGATGCCGCCACGCGACTCGATGCAGAGTGGCGACTGAAGGCGGCGCTGGCGCTCCAGGCCATTGCCGCGCGGGATGGAGTGCGGCCGGCGTACGAGGATGCGGAGGCGCTCCACGACGCCATCACGGGAATCGCGGGGGCTCACTCCGATGAACTGGGGAGGCTGTTCGACTCCAGCCCGGCCGTGCTTCAGCGGTTCGAGAACCTCGTCATGCATGCCGCGGCGCTGGACCATGTGCTGTCGAAGGTGGAGCCCACATTCGAGTGAACTGCCACTGCGCGGCTATGGAGTTTCAGCGGGGAACATGGGACTTGAGACGGGCGGGCGGCGGGGAGGAAATGCGGGCATGTAACACCCGCCTTTGTATACGTAGTCCCCGTCGACGCAGTCTTTCTCGTCCACTGCTAGCTTCTTCCAACACCCGCCATTGATGAGAGCGTAGGACCTATGGGGACATCGCCCCGTACCATCCGGTCGGGTCTGCCCCGGAAGCGGTCTCGGTGGAAGGTCGACTGCGATGGTCAACCCCGCGGATGGTGCCTGCCCCGGGGACAACTGCATTTCTCCCCATTGGAACAATGTCGCGACCGCGAGACTCGAAACGCAGGATCGGTGCCACGAGCTGAGCATGTCGCGGCGTCTGCTATCGGGCTTCATGCTGCTCCGCAGGATTTGAGGTAGCGGGACGAGAGGGTGGAAACACGGGAAGATAGCAGTTGCCCTTGTACACGTAGCCCTCCTTGTCGCACTCCTTTGGGTCCGCAGCCAGCTTCGCCCAGCATCCACCATTGATGGGAACTTGGAGCTTGCTGGAGCAACGGCCATTGGCATCCGGTCGGCTTTGCCCTGGGAATGGTTTGGGCGGCACGTCCAGGGCGATGGGGGACCACGCGGACGGTGCCTGAACGGAAGAAACGGGCGCCGTCAGCGCTGAGTCCCCCACGGCCACTGTGCCAGCATCAAGTGTCTCCGTAACCGCAGCTGCCTGTACCTCGGTTCGCACCAATTCTCGCCATGGGTTCAGCGTCCACCCGAAACCCAGCGCCATCGGCCCACCCAGACTCGCCACCGCGAGCCAGGACCACCCTCTCCTTCGAAGTGGATGAGGCTCGACGTGATGAGGGGGCCAGGTATCAGAGGGCCGAGGCTCGTCCCCGGTGAAGAGAGGCACATCCGCATCAGGCCCCGCTGCTCGGGCCGCCTGCTCCAGCGCTTCGGCCAGTTCGCGAGCGCTTCCTCGCGTCTCCGGACGCGGCGCGAGCATCCGGGCAACGAGTGAGTCCAGCACCCGAGAACAACGGACGTTGCTCGCCTGTGGGGACCGCGAATCGAAGTCGTCCTGACGCTCGCGTTGCAACGACTCGTCTTCCGGGTGCGTGGGTGGGTAGCGCTGGGCAATCAACCGGTAGGCGGTGACTCCCAGCGCGAAGACATCATCCGTGGCGGTGGGCGCGTAGGGTGTTGTCCAGGTCTTCCTGTCGCCGCGGAGCACGGACCGCCACGCCTCGGGTGAGCGGTAGGCTGGCGTCCCTGGAGGGAACGGCTGAGAGGTCAGCGTCGCGGCCCCCAGGTGGTGCCCGGAGCCGAAGTCCGTCAGGAAGGCGTGCCCATCCGCATGCCGTACCAGCACGTTGCTTCCCTTCACGTCCCGGTGGATTCCGCCCACCGCATGGGTGGCCTCCAGCGCTCGCGCGAGCCGGGCCAGGAGCAGGAGTACCTGACGGGAGGTGGGCCGCTGCTTCCGCGCCCACTCATACAGCGGCATGCCCTCCACGAACTCCATCGTGAGCCAGGGGTAGGGCGGGCCCCCCGGGGGCTGCCACTGACCGTGGTCCCTGAGCGCGGGCACGGCCGGATGCCGGACGCGGGAGAGAAGCTCCACCTCGCGAGCGAACCGTGCATCCGCGGGGTACAGCGCCAGCTTGAGGGCCACGACGCCCTCCGCCGTGTCCACACCCTTGGCGCGGTAGACGGCGCCGTAGGTGCCCCGGCCACGTTGCTCCAATACTCGCCACGGTCCGACCTGCGTCCCAGGGGGCAGGTATGCCGGGTTCAGGGTGCCCATCTCCATGAATGACCTCGCGGGGAGGGGCGCTCCCTCCGCTCACCCCGGGAGACTACTCGCGGAGTAGGGCGGTTGATTAGCAATCTCCCAGGTGGACGTGGGAGCTACAATGGCCGGCGCTCCACCCGCTTCGTCCATCAGCCGTCAACTCGCCTGGCTCAGGAGGATTCACGTCCTCGAACGAGGGGACGGGGCCGCTACGGTGTGGAGCTTCACGTGCCCTTGCGAGGGCGCGAGAGGAGCGGAGATGCCGCTATGGCTTCAGGCCGGTCTCTGGGGACTGCTCGCGGGGAGCGCGCTGCTGATGGGCGCGGGCGTGGGCTATGCCTGCCGTCTTCCGGTGCGCCTCATCGCTGGAATCATGGCCTTCGGCGCGGGCGTGCTCATCTCTGCGCTCTCCTTCGACTTGATGGATGAGGCCTTCCACCAGGGAGGCGTCGTGCCCACGGCCCTGGGCTTCATCTCCGGCGCCGCGGTCTACAGCGTGGCCAATCTCGCGATAGCGAACCGAGGGGCCAGGCATCGCAAGCGCTCCGGCCAGCAGCCCTCCGAGTCCGACGCGGAAGGGAGTGGCACGGCCATCGCCGTGGGCGCGCTCCTCGATGGCATCCCCGAGTCCATCGTCATCGGCGTCAGCCTCATCGCGGGTGGCGCGGTGAGCACGGTGGCCGTCGCCGCCGTCTTCCTCTCCAACGTGCCCGAGGGGCTCTCCTCCGCGGCGGGAATGAAGCGGGCAGGACGTTCGAAGGGGTACATCTTCGGAGTGTGGGGCAGCATCGCGCTCATCTCCGGGCTCGCGTCCCTCGTCGGCTACGTTGTCTTCCGAGACTTGTCGCCAGCAGTCGTGGCGGGAACCACGGCGGTCGCCGCCGGCGCCATCCTCGCGATGCTGGCGGACACGATGATTCCCGAGGCCACGGAGGGCACCCACAACCTGACGGGACTCATCACGGTCCTCGGCTTCCTCGCCGCGTTCGTGCTCAGCAAGCTCGGGCGTTGAAGCCGGGCCCTTGGCGCTCTACTCATTCAGCCAGAAGAACGAATTCCCACTGCTGAGCGCTCGCTCCAGGAACTCGCCGAACGATACGGCAATCTGGTGGACTTCGAGCGGGTACGTCTCATGGTAGGCGTCCAACAGCGGGTACCTCCCCTGCTGCTGCCGCGACACATCGACGAGCACGTAGTCCGAGTCCTGAAGGTACAGCAGCGTGTACCAGGACGCGGGGCCCTTCGAGTCGTCGTCCACGCCTCGCAGCTCAACGCGGGCACGTTGGATCTCAGCGAGCGACAGGATGCGGTAGTCCGCTTCCGGCCGCGGGCGGAAGAGCGTGCCTCCATCACAATGCAGATAAAACGCACGAAGATCGGGGTCGAGCTGCCAACCCACTCGTGTCTCGAACGCCGCAACTTGCGCGGGCGTCGCTGGCGCGTTCGGAAAGTGAGAACGCGATATTTCCGCCAGCAGGTTCTCCATTCTCATGCTCAGTCCACGTACGGCCTGTCGAACCCGACGGTCGTCCATCGTGCATCCCCCGCGTAGCATGCTGGGTAGGCGTCGTTGATGGCCTTGTGCACTTCAGAAGGAACCGGAAGGACGTTGCCGGGAGCTGTTGGGTCGCCACCGTGCCACAAATCAAAAATGTGGTGACCTGGCCAGTGGTCCCCTCCGCTCTTCGGCCATGCTCCGAACTCGCGGGCCCAGTCGTTGCGGAAGCCTTCTCGAGCGTTCTTCCACGTGAGCCGTCGCGCCTGTGTGTCACTGACAGTGGGGTAGTCACAACAGCAGTGTGTGATGGCCAGCCTTCCGCCGGCCTCCGCCGGCAGGAATGCGAAGCGCCCCTGCCAGTCGCCCTTCACGTCGGCCAGCCAGATGCACCCCTTCAGCGTGTGCCCTTCGGACGCGCAGCGCCGTTGGCACCGATTCATGTACTCGGCATTACACTGCCACGGCCCGTAGTAGATGACCGTCTTGACGGTGCCACCTCCGGGGCCCGGCATGGTGGGACCGACCCACTTCGCCGCTGCAGGTTTCCCGCTGCTGCTCACCGTGGCCGAGCCACAACCAGCGCCGACCACAGTCAGCACTGTCAGGATTGTGCACGTCAGCTTCGACATGTATGCCAGGATATCAAGTAATTCATGTAAATCGATTACCGAAATGGAGGGCTTCGCCACGCAGGAGCGCGCCGCGAGCTTCTACTCACGAAACGCCTGTCTCCGACCTCACCCCGCGTCCTCCTTCGCCCGTGCACGCACCTCCGCCGCGAACAGCTCCGCCGCGGGCGGGCGGGGCGCGCCCTTGCGCCACAGGAGCGCCGCCAGCTCGGAGCGCGGCGCCGGAGACAGCCGCTTCACCACCAGGCGCTCGGCGTCCGAGAGCCGTGGCTCGGGAAGCACCGTGACGGCCAACCCCGCGCGGACGATGGCGAGCACCGTGGCCACCGCGTTCGATTCCAGCGCCACCCGGGGCGCGAGCCGCATCGCCGCGAAATACGCGTCCACCCGGGAGCGCACCCGCAGCCCGTGTGACAGCAGTGCGAACGGCTCCTCCACGAGCAGCTTCACTCCCACGGACTCCACACCCGCCAGCGCGTGCCCCCTCGCGACGACGAGCGCGAGCCGGCTGTCGAAGACGGGCTCCGCATCCAGGTCGGACAGGCGCGCGGGCGCATAACCCAGCCCCACGTCCAGCTTGCCGTCCGCGAGCTTTCGCTCCAGCCGCCGCACCACCGCCTCCTCCGCGCTCAGCGCCAGCCCCGGGTGTCTGCGCAGCACCGCGGCCAGCGCGGGCACCACGATGCCGCGCATGCTCGGCGGGTAGCCCACCCGAAGTGCCCCCGTGGTGAGCCCCCTCAGCGCCCCCACCGCGGACAGGCCCGCATTCACGTCCTCCAGCGCGCGGGACGCGTAGGTGCGGAACAACTCCCCTGCCTGTGTCAGCCGCACCCCGGCGCGCGCCCTCTCGAAGAGCGGCGTGCCCAGCTCCTCCTCCAGCTGGCGAATCTGCTGCGACAGCGTGGGCTGCGAGACGTGCACCCGCCGCGCGGCGCGCCCGAAGTGCAGCGTGTCCGCGACGGCGGAGAAGTAGCGGAGGTGGCGGAGCTCCATGGCTCCATCATAGATGCCATCTATCGGGACGATGAGAACAAACGAATGTACGAATCGATGCCCACGGGTACATCTTCCTCGTCACGAAGGAGAGGCACCCGATGAAGGCATCAGACCTGTTCGTCAAAGCGCTCGAAGCCGAGGGCGTGCGCTGCATCTACGGACTGCCCGGCGAGGAGAACCTGGACCTGCTCGAGTCCATGCGTGCCGCGGGCATGCGGCTCATCGTCACGCGCCATGAGCAGGCGGCCGGGTTCATGGCCGCCACGCAGGGCCGGCTCACCGGCCGGGCGGGCGTGTGCCTCGCGACGCTGGGCCCGGGCGCCACCAACCTCGTCACGGCGGCGGCGTACGCGCAGCTCGGCGCCATGCCCATGGTGATGCTCACCGGCCAGAAGCCCATCAAGGTCAGCAAGCAGGGCCACTTCCAGATTGTCGACGTCGTCGGGATGATGCGGCCGCTCACCAAGTCCACGCGCACACTCGTCTCGGCGGAGCACGTCCCCTCGGCCGTGCGCGAGGCCTTCCGCCGCGCCGAGGAGGAGCGCCCCGGCGCCACGCACCTGGAGCTGCCCGAGGACGTGGCCCGCGAGTCCACCGATGCCACGCCCCTGTCGCCCGGCGTGAGCCGCAGGCCCGTGGCCGATGAGGCTTCCATCGCCCAGGCGGTGGAGGCCATCGCCTCGGCCCGCCGCCCGCTGCTGATGATTGGCGCGGGGGCCAACCGCAAGCTCACCTCGGAGATGCTCCGCGTCTTCGTGGACCGCGTGGGCATGCCCTTCTTCAGCACGCAGATGGGCAAGGGCGTGGTGGATGAAACGCACCCGCTGTGGATGGGCACCGCCGCGCTGTCGGACGGCGACTTCGTCCACCGCGCCATCGAGGCGTCGGACTGCATCGTCAACGTGGGCCACGACGTCATCGAGAAGCCCCCGTTCGTCATGCGCGACGGCCGCCGCACCGTGGTGCACCTGAACTTCTCCTCCGCCGAGGTCGACCCCGTGTACTTCCCGCAGGTGCAGGTGACGGGAGACATCGCCAACGCGGTGTGGCGCATCGCGGAGGGCGTCGGCCCCCGCGCGCACTGGGACTTCACGCCCTTCGAGCGCGCCCGCGCCGGGCTCGACGCGCAGCTGCTGAGCGGCGCGGGGGATGACCGCTTCCCCATCTACCCCGCGCGGCTCGTCGCGGAGGTGCGGCGCGCCATGCCGGATGACGGCGTCGTGTGCCTGGACAACGGCATGTACAAGCTCTGGTTCGCCCGCTACTACCGCAGCCGCCGGCCCAACACGCTGCTGCTGGACAACGCGCTCGCGACCATGGGCGCGGGCCTGCCGTCCGCGATTGCCGCGAAGCTCGTCCACCCGCGGCGCAAGGTGCTCGCGGTCTGCGGCGACGGCGGGTTCATGATGAACTCGCAGGAGCTGGAGACGGCGGTGCGCCTGAAGCTCGACCTGACGGTGGTCGTGGTGCGTGACGACGGCTACGGGATGATTCGCTGGAAGCAGGGGGAGATGGGCCTGCCCGACTTCGGCATGGCCCTGGGCAACCCGGACTTCGTCCGCTACGCGGAGGCGTACGGCGCACGCGGACACCGCCCGGGGAGCGCCACGGAGTTCGGCGCCACGCTCGCCCGCTGCCTGGAGTCGGGCGGCGTGCACGTCATCGACCTGCCCATCGACTACTCGGACAACGCGCGGGCGCTCGGCGCCGGTGTCGAGAGCGCGGTGGAATCGTGAGCACGAGAGAGAAAGTGGGGAACACCATGCTGGCTGAACGCTACCCGTACTACCTGGCCAACAAGCCGCGGCAACCCAACGCGGAGCTGCCCGTCACCGACAAGTACTCGGGCGAAGTCGTCACGCGCGTGGCCGTCGCCGACGCGGCCGCCGTGGAAGAGGCCATCGCCGCCGCGGTGCGCGCCGCGGGGCCCATGCGGAAGCTGGCCCCGTACGCTCGGCAGGAGGTGCTGGAGCACTGCGTGCGCCGCTTCCAGGCGCGCTTCGAGGAGTTCGCGCTGGCGCTCTGCATCGAGGCGGGCAAGCCGCTGCGCGACGCGCGGGGAGAGGTGACGCGCCTCATCGAGACCTTCAAGGCGGCGGCGGAGGAGGCCGTGCGCGGCGGGGGGGACGTCCTGAACCTGGAGGTGTCGAAGCGCTCGGCGGGCTACCGGGGCTTCACGCAGCGCGTGCCCGTGGGGCCCGTCTCCTTCATCACCCCGTTCAACTTCCCGCTCAACCTCGTGGCGCACAAGGTGGCGCCCGCCATCGCCGCGGGCTGCCCCTTCGTGCTCAAGCCGTCGGACCGCACGCCCGTGAGCGCGCTGCTCATGGCGGAGGTGCTCGCGGAGACGGGCCTGCCCGAGGGCGCCTTCTCGGTGCTCCCGACGCGTCTGGAGGACGTGGGCCCGTTCATCGAGGATGACCGGCTGAAGCTGCTGTCGTTCACCGGCTCGGAGAAGGTGGGCTGGGACTTGAAGGCCCGCGCCGGCCGCAAGAAGGTGGTGCTGGAGCTGGGCGGCAACGCGGCCTGCGTGGTGGACCGCGACCAGGGCGGGCAGCTGGACTTCGTCGCGGACCGCATCGCGCATGGCGCCTTCTTCCAGGCGGGCCAGAGCTGCATCTCCGTGCAGCGCGTGCTCGTGCACGAGGAGCTGTATGTCGCCCTGCGGGAGCGGCTCGTCGCGCGGGCCAGGGCACTCCGGGCGGGCAACCCCCGCGACGAGGCCACCACGCTCGGACCGATGATTGACGAGCCCGCCGCGCGGCGGCTGGAGGGGTGGATTCAGCAGGCCGTGCAGCGGGGCGCCACGGTGCTGGCCGGAGGAGGGCGGCGCGGCGCGCTGCTCGAGGCCACCGTGCTGGAGGGCGTCCCCGCGGACGCGCCGCTGTGCGCGGAGGAGGCCTTCGGTCCCGTCGTGCTGCTCCAGCCGTTCCGCGACTTCGAGGAGGCGCTCCGCCTCGTGAACGACGGCCGCTACGGTCTGCAGGCGGGCATCTTCACGAAGGACCTCTCGCGGGCGATGCGGGCCTGGGACGAGCTGGAGGTGGGAGGCGTCGTCGTCGGTGACGTGCCGAGCTTCCGCGTCGACACCATGCCCTACGGCGGCGTGAAGGGCTCCGGGCTGGGACGCGAGGGCGTGAAGTACGCCATGGAGGACATGACGGAGCTGCGGCTGCTCGTCCTCCGCCAGGAGTGATGCCTCCCTGCTCCCCGTGAGGCTCCTCCCGGAGGCTCCCGGCGTCCTGGCCTTCCGCGCGGATTTTCGGGCGGTTCCTGGCTGCACCAGGACGCGGCTTGTCTAGGATGCACCGTCATGCTGCTTCAGCTCGGGATGCTGCTTCTTGGCGTGGTCCTGCTCTACTTCGGAGCGGAGTGGCTCGTGAACGGCTCCGCGGGCCTGGCGAGCGCCATGGGTGTGAGGCCGCTGGTGGTGGGGCTGACGGTGGTGGCCTACGGTACCTCGGCCCCGGAGCTCGTCGTGTCACTGCTGGCCTCGCTCGAGGGGCGGGGCGCCATTGCGCTGGGCAACGTCATCGGCTCCAACATCGCCAACATCGGACTCATCCTGGGCGTTACCGCGCTCATCTCTCCGCCCCGCGCGGAGCGCACCCTCGTGCGACGCGAGCTGCCCGTGCTCGTGGCCAGCGCGCTGATGGTCCCCCTGTTGCTGCTGGATGGCGTCATCTCCCGGTTGGAGGGAGTGTTCCTGCTGGCTGGCGCGGCGGGCTTCACGCTGCTCACGCTGCGCCTGGCCAGGCAGATTCCCGTTGAGGCACCGGAGCTGCGCCAGGAGATGCGTGCGGAGGTGCAGGCGGAGGCGGCGACGGGCTCGAAGGGGAAGCTGGTGGGGCTCTCGCTCGTGGGGCTCGTGGCCCTGGTAGCGGGTGGGAAGGTATTTGTCGATGGCGCGAGCGCCCTGGCCCTCTCGCTGGGCATGAGTGAGCGCGTGGTGGGGCTCACCATCGTCGCGATTGGAACCTCGTTACCGGAGCTGGCGGCGTCCGTGGTGGCGGCGCTCCGGGGCCATTCCTCCATCGCCATTGGCAACGTCATCGGTTCCAACATCTTCAACGTCCTGCTGATTCTGGGAGGCGCGGCGGTCGCCAGTCCCATCGAAGGCTCCCTCCGCGACCTCCGCCTGGACGTGGGCGTGCTTCTCGGCTTCTCCCTCGCGGCCATCGTGGTCATGCGCACCGCGCGGTTGGTCAGCCGCGTGGAGGGAGGCCTGCTGGCGGTCTGCTACGGAGCGTTTCTCGTGGTGCTCGCCTTCATGTAGTTCGAGGAAGATGCGCGCATGGGGTGGGTTGGAATCGCCTGGTCGCGTCGACGACACCTGGAGCGGAGAGGCGCGGCGCGGCTCCTGTCCCGCTTTGCTCGCGCGCTCTCCCGGCCGCGCACGGTGCTGCACGTGGGCCGGTCCGCGGAGAGCCGGGTCATCGTGACTCAGGACGGAGCGGGACGGCGCTACCTCCAGTTCGATTGGGACGGCCCGTACCAGAGCGTGGTGGGGCAGGGCTTCCCGTTGCGGCTGGAGTTGCCCTACACGCAGGCCGTGGTCGCGGGGCTGGCCTTCGTGGAGGCGCCGCGGCGCCTCCTGGTTGTCGGCGTGGGCGGCGGCGCGATTCCCATGTTCCTGCGCGCCGTGCTGCCTCGGGCCCACATCGACGCGGTGGAGAGCGACGCGGGGATGCTGGACGTGGCGCGGCGCTACTTCGGCTTCCGCGAGGACTCAGCGCTCCAGTCACACGTGGCCGACGGGCGGCGCTTCATCGAGACGCCCGGTCCTCCGTACGACGTCATCATCCTGGACGCCTACGGCCCGCGCGGCATCCCCGGGCCCCTGGCGACGCAGGAGTTCCTCCTGGCGACCCGGGCGCGGCTGGCTCCGGGCGGCGCGGTGGTGAGCAACGTCGTCCGCACCCCGAATCCGTTCTTCCACGCCATGGTCCGCACCTGGCATGCGAGCTTCGCGCAGCTCTACGCCTTCGACGTGGAGGAGACGGCCAACTGCATCCTCGTGGCGCTGGCGCACCCGGAGAAGCCGGGCCGGGGCACGCTCAAGGCCCGCGCGGAGCGGCTGACGCGCTCGCGGGGCATTCCCTTCAGCCTCCGGGCGCGAGTGGCCCACCGGCTCGACGAGGCGCCCGGGACTGCCGGGAGTGAACAGGCCATCCTCGAAGACCCTCCCGGCGAGGTTGCGCCCTGAGGGGCGCCGTGCGTGATTGTCCGTCGTGAGGACTCCCACCGACCACTTCCTCCCGCCGGAGCCCCAGGCCGCGGCGGCACCGCGCCGGGGGCGGGTGATTGTCATCGCCCCCACGCGGGCCGCCTGTGAAACCATCGAGCTGGCCCTGGGGCTGCGGCTGGAGACGTGGCTGGAGCGGCACCACGGCGCGCACGTGCGCGAGCTGGCGCGCTCCGGGAAGGGCTTCGGCATCGTCGCCGGCACGGGCACCGGGAAGACGCTGGCCATCCGGCCCATCGCCGAAGAGCTCGTCGGTGACGGGGGCCAGACGCCGCTGAAGGTCGGCGTGGTGAACCGCGAGCGCGAGGCGACGCCGGAGACGCCGGGCTGGAACGTGGTCATCGTGACGACGGGGATTGCGCGGCGCTGGTTCCAGCACGGCGACATCCAGCCCCAGGACACGCTCATCATCGACGAAATCCACCAGACGTCGGCGGAGCTGGAGCTGTGCCTCGCGTTGGGCAAGCACGTGGGCTGTCGCTTCATCTGGCTGTCGGCCACGGTGGACCCCGCCTTCTACGTGAGCTACCTGGACAGCTCCGAGGCCATCGAGGTCTCCGCCTACGACGCGACGAAGGCGGCCCGCGTCCGGGTGGAGCGCCGGGAGCCGCTCGGGTTCCTGGATGCGGCCTTCTTCCGGGAGGTGGAGGCGGGCCAGCGCGGCGTGGGCGTCTTCCTCCCCACGCGCGCGGCCGTGGAGCAGGTGGCCGCGCAAGTGCGCAGGAACTGGCCGCGCATCCACGCGGCGTACTACCACGGCGGGCAGCCCATCCGGGTCATCCGGTCCTTCCTGGAGGGGACGGAGCCCCGGCCCTACCTGCTCGCCATGACGGCGGCGGGGCAGAGCGCGCTCAACGTGCCGGGGCTCGACACCGTCGTCATCGACGACACGCGCTTCGCCAACATCGTCGCGCAGGGGCGCAACGTGCTCACGCGCGTCCACCTGGGCAACAACGAGCTCCTCCAGATGGCCGGCCGCGTCCACGGCCGCGTGGAGGGCGGGCGCGTCTTCATCCTGAGCGACCGCGACATCGACTTCTTCGCGCTCCGTCCCACGACGCCCGAGTTCCAGCTCGCGGGAGACTCGGAGCGCGTCGCGCTCACCGCCGCGGCCCTGGGCGTCCGGGCCGATGCGCTGGACCTTCCCGTGCCGCTGGACCGTGCCGCCTACGCGCAGGCGCTCCAGCGGTTGCAGGCGCGCAACATCGTGGATGCGCAGGGGCGGCTCACCGCGTACGGACGTGCGGTGGAGGCGCTCCCGGTGGAGCGCGCCTGGGCGGAGCTCATCGTCAACGCGGAGGACGCGCTGCTGCCCGTCCTCGCGGTGTGCAGCGCCATCGAGTCGCTGCACCGGATGACGCGCGAGGTGCGCGACCTGGACGGGGTGCTCATCCCGGGAAGCGACCACCTCACCGCGTACAACCTGTATGCCGAGGCATACCGGGAGGCGGGCTCCGTCGGTGAGGTGTACGGGCTGCCTCGCCACGTGTTCGATGCGGGGACGCTGGCGCGGTGGGCGGAGCGGCGCGGCGTGCTGGTCAAGGCCGTGGAGGACGCGGCGCTCGCCATGGCCAGCGTCTACCGGAGCGTGGGCGTGGAGCTGCCCGCTCGGATGCCGCTGGCGGGGGAGGACGTCCTCCTGCGCTTCATGGATTTGCTCGCGTGCTTCATGCCGTTCGACGTCGCCATCGACGAGCTGACGGCGGAGGGCGAGCCCGTGCGCATCTCGAAGACGAGCGTGTGCGGGAGCTTTGGCGCGGTGGCCGGCCCCATCCGCTATTTCGCGGACCGCTCCGGCACTCCCCATGCGTCCATTGAGGGAACGCAGGTTCCATTGGACCTGCTGCGCAGGTATGCGCGGCGCGGTGAGCCGGAGGTCGCCTACGACGCGAGGTACGGCTCGCTCGTGATGGAGCGGAGCCTGGAGCACTCCGGCTTCGAGCTGGACCGCGAGGTCGAGGTGCTGGATGCGTGGGGCCCGGAGCTGGCGGGACGTGCCCGGCATGCGCTCGCGGAAGGGCTGGCGAAGGGCGAGGCGCTCCACCCGGCCGTGCAGCGAAACCAGCCGCGCATCGAGGAGGTGCGCGAGGTGTGGCGGCGCTCGGGAGGGCAGACGCCGGGGCTCGAGGTTCCGGAGCTGACGGCGCGCTACGAGGCGCTGCTCGACGGCGTGGACTCGATGGCCGCATTCCTCGCGCGCCCGCTGGTGCTGGACGTGGAGTCGCTCGTGCCGCCCGACGTGCGCTCTCGGTTCATGGCGCTACCGGCGGGAGCCTTCGTGCGGGAGCAGGCGGTGCCGCTCGTCTACGACGTGGAGTTGGACGAGGAGGGCGTGCCCCACGGCGTGGTGTGGCTGGACCTGCCGGAGAAGCTGGCGCGGACCCTGGTGGAGGAGGAGCTTCCCCCGTTCGACAGGCCAGTGCGCTTTCGGGTGCGTCGGGGCCGCCGCGGCTTCGTTCTCGGCGACACCCTGTATGACCTGCAGGACCAGCTCGAGCTGCCCTGGACGCCCGACGAACTGGAACAGGCGGGCGAGGGTGGCCATGGGCGCACTCCGGGGCGTGCGCCCCGGCGGCGCGGGCGGTATTGAGGAGGCCTTTCTCGTCCCAGGCGGCTGGTGGGACTAGCTGCCTCCCTCCGTGAAGAGCCCCACGAAGGCGGCGAGCATCGCGAAGGTGAGCACGAGCCCCGCTCCGAGGATGAGCACCAGCGCGAGCATCACGCCCACCACCCACAGCGTGGAGGCACGGCGTGCCTTCTGGGGCGCAGCCAGGTGCTGCTCCAGCAGTCGCACGTTGCGCAGGTTCGCCTTGAAGGCCGCGTCGAACAGGTCCCCGAGGAAGGGCACGGACCCCACCAGCGCCTCGATGCCCACGTTGCCGAGCATCCGTCCCAGCACCGCGGGAGGCGCCCCCAGCCGCGCCGCCTGCATCACCACGTAGGCGGACATCACCGCCCCCGCCGCGTCTCCTGCTCCTGGAATCAGTCCGAGCACCGCGTCCCACCCCACCCGCATGTTGAAGGGCAGGGGAATGGAGGCGTCCAGCGTGTGCGACAGCCAGCGCAGTTGTTCGAGCGACTGTGCGTCTCGCGTGGAGAGGGCCGATGAGGGGACGGTCCGGGAGGTCGAAGCGGGCGGGGGCATCAGGAGGCCGAGTCTAGGGCTCCCTCGGGGCGGATGGGCAGGCCGGAAGTCGCGCGTCGGGGCCGGGCCTCAGCCCTCCTCCCCCAGCGCGCGCAGCTCGAGCCCGAAGGCCGCGTCGGCCAGCCGCGCCACGATGCGCGCCGTCTCCACGCCCTCGCCCTTGCGGTTGACCACCACGATGACCGCGTCGCCGCGGCCGGGCAGCCAGGTGAAGAGGCTGGAGAAGCCGTCCGCCGCGCCGTTCTTGCTGACGACGAGCGCGCCCTTGCGCCCACCCACGCGGCTCGCACTCCAGCCGAGCACCATGCCGCCGCCGCGCTTCTTCTCCGCCGGGTAGGGCGTGAGCATCTCCTCGCGCGTGGCCGCGTCGAGCGCGACGTTGCGCTCGAGGGCGGCGTGCAGCCGCACCAGGTCATCCAGCGTCGTGGAGAGAAACCCGGAGGGCACGCCGTAGGCGCCCTGGGGCTCGGGGAGCAGCTCCCGCCAGGTGCCCTTCTTCCGCTCGTGGCCGGTGGCGAGGTTGCGCGCGGTGGCCGGGTAGCCCGTATCCGCCATGCCCAGGGGGCTCCAGACGTCCTCGCGCATGAAGTTGACGAAGGGCCTGCCGCTGACCGACTCCACCAGCCTGCCGACCACCGCGTAGTTGAAATTGGTGTAGTCGGTGCGCGTGCCCGGAGCGAAGGCGAGCGGCACCCCTGCGTAGCCGGTGAGCGCCTCCTTCCAGGTGGCCGGCTGACCGACCTTGTCCCCGATGCCACTCGCATGCGCCAGGAGTTGGCGCACGGTGATGGCGCGCCACGCCGGAGGCAGCTCGGGCAGGTAGCGCGCGGCAGGCACGTCCAGGCCGAGCTGGCCGCGCTGCACGAGCGTCAGCGCTCCCACCGCGGCCAGCGCCTTGGAGAGCGAGCCGATGTGGAAGACGGTGCCTGGGTCCGGCCGCTCGCCGCCGCCCCGGCGCTTCTCGCCGTACCCCTTCTTCACGACGACGGTTCCTCCACGCACCACCGCGACGATGGCGCCGGGCAGCTCCTGCTGCCGCATCTCCTCGGTGAGGATGGCGTCCACGCGTCGCTCGAGCGCGCGGTCGAGCGCCACGGTGGGCTCGGCCCGCTGCGCGGCGCGCCCGGGTGCGGGGACGGCCGGCCGGGTCGGCGCCGGGGCGGCGTGCGGGTGCAGCGGAACGAAGACCAGCAGGGCCAACAGCGGGGCGATGAGGCGCACGGGGCAGGGCTCCGGTGAGAGGTGGGCGGAGAGCCTGATGTCAGGCGTGCAAGGTGACAAGGGGGCGGTGTCGGCTCTGGGCAACGGTCCAGGTCACCTCCGAATGAGGATGGTGGCGTTGCTGGCGAGCCGCTCGAGGGGCTCGCCACCTTCCTGGCGCCGCACCAACCTCTCCTCACGGGGCTCCGGCAGCTCCCCGGTGGCTCGAGACGGTGTGAGGCGGTGTGAATTCATTCGCCGGCGCTGCGTCCAGAGCCCTGTCAGGTCCGTGGGGCGGGAGGGGCGAGGGACACAGGGTGGGACCGGGAGCTCTTCACCTCAAGAGGCAGGCCTCTCATGAAGCTGGGTCGGTGGTGGTTGGGTACGCTCGTAGGAGCCCTCGTGGGTTGTGGTGACGCACCCCCTCCGGAAGAGCCCGGCGCTCCAGAAGAGGAGGTGCTCATCCCGGGCCGGCCGGACTTCGAGTTCGCCACCGTGAAGGGCCCCTCCGAGCTGTCTCCGAGAGCGACGGAGCCGCTGCAGGCGCTGCTCTGCAATCGGGGGGATACCGATGGCAGCACCGAGGTCTCCTTCTTCTTTTCCTACAACGACACCTTCGAGCCGCTCGACAAGCCGGTGGCCACGACCGAGCAGATCTTCGTACCCGCGGGGAGCTGCCAGGACGTGAGCAAGCGGGTGCCGAGGCCGGAGGTCCCGGATGCGAGCTATCATCTGGTCGCGGTCGCGGATGTGGACCTGCGGGTCAGCGAGGGCCGGGAGGGCAACAACTCTCGTGTGGGGGTGGGCAAATTCCGCGTGGACTTCCACGCACCGCCCCGGCCGGTGCTGAAGTGGGTGTCTGGCGGGTACTCCACGGGAGGCATGGCCCTGGAGGTCACCTCCGAGGTCAACGACTTCGTCTACGTCTACAGCGGAGAGTATTGCGAGGGCATGCCGGTGGCGGAGTCGCGCGTCGGCTCGGAGTCGTTCTGCTACATGCCGATTGACCTGTCGGGCACCCCTTCGAGCAGCTACTCGGTCGAGGTGGTCGACTTCGTCGGCAACGTGTCGGCGTGCAGCACCATCAGCGCCCCGAGCGGCTACGGCACGACGCCGCCCTGGGCCCGGTCATCACGAATGCAAGCTGAGGAGCGTCCCCCTCGGACAGGCTGGTAGGTGCCCGGCTACCCGGCCCGGAGGAGCGCCGCGAAGAGCTCTCGCGGGTCCAGGCTGGGAGGCAGTCCCGAGACGCCGCCGTCATTCACTTCGACGACGGCCCAGCCGCCGTCCTCCAGCATGGCGACGTCCAGGGTGAAGAAGCGCGCGTCGACGCGCCGGCCGAGCGGCTCGAAGGCGGTGAAGTCGGGCACCTCCACGTCGAAGTCATGGTACGGCTCGGCGGCCAGCAGGCGGCCCTGCCCGAAGAACAGCCGGAACTCCAGGTGCGCGGGGCCAGCGGGCGTCCGGCCGAAAGTCTTGAGCGGAAGGTAGCGGCGCACCACGAAGCCGCGCTCGAAGCGGTCCCCGCGCTCCTCGAGCAGGTTGGCGCAGGTGCGCTCGAAGTCCTCGCGCGTGGCGCCGGCCGGGACGAAGCAGGCCTCCGCCCAGCGCTCCTTCGCCGACTTCACGTGGTCCTTCACAATCCACGGGGCCGGCCCGAGCGACTGTGCGGCATGCCACGCCTCCGTCGCGTTCGTTCCCTCGGTCCACACGGAGCGCGCGGTATAGGGCGCGAGGCGCGGGTACCAGTTCGGCAGGTAGTGGGCCGCGGCGTACTGCTCCGGCGTCGTCATCAACTGGTGGCCCAGGTCGGAGACGGCCTCGTCGAGCGCGGTGTACTCCTCCTCGGTGAGCATCCACCCCCGGTAGAGCAACTGGAGCTCACCCCGCTCCGGCACGGCGGCCAGCGCGCGGGAGGCATTGCCGGACAGCAGGGCCCAGAGGTCGACCTGGTAGGTGTCGATGCCGAGCGCCTCGGCGGCCTCCGCCTCCACGTCGAACGTGTCGTGCTGGTGGGGATTGCGCCCGAAGAGGATGGCATGGGCGCGACGCGGGTTTCGGGAGGAGGACATCCACGAGCCTTTCGTCAGGGGTGGCGACAGCGGGCTCATCCGACGGCGCCGCGTGCATGACCTGACGCGACCTTCCCAGGCACACGGTGTGCGCCAGCGGGAAGGCCCTCGTGATTTCGCGTCCTCTTCCGCAAACAGACGGAGGCGCACGGTGGAAGCTGACGAAGCCGCCCATCCGGGCGCTTCCCGCGTCCCGGAGCCGCCGTGTGGGCGGCTTCCGGGACGGGGACCCTGCGCTACTGCACCTCGAGCCGGCCGATGGCGAACCCGCTGCCATCCACGACGTCGGTGCCGAGCCTGTCACGCAGCAGCGCGCGGAACTTCGGCCCGAGCGCCGTGCCGTCGAACACCACGCCCGAGGTGGCACCGGGCCGGAGGGCGAGCTGCACCGTGTAGAGGACGGAGCCCGCCGGGATGGCCGTGTCCGTCGTCACCGCGCCGTCGCCCGCGGCCTTCTGGCTCTGGCCGGTGGAGAGCATGCCCGCCAGCGGGCCGCTCGCCGGCAGCTTTCCGTAGGCGGCCGTGGGGTTCTGCCCCGCGGGCAGCGCCGCGCCCGGGAGCATCAGCGAGCCACCGGCCTGCACGCGCTCCAGGTCCAGCGGCAGATTCATGCCCACCGAGTAGCCGGTGAGTTGCTCCCTGGCCACCAGGTCGAGCACCACGGTGGTGTTCGTGGAGGCCGGGTTGCGTACCAGGGCAATCCTCCCGGCCGACGCCGGGTCCACGTAGACGAGCTTCGTCCCGGCGACCACCGCGTCGAAGGCCGCGCTGGTGGTGCCCGTGAGGTCCGTGGCGCCCGCGGTGAGCGTATAGCCGTTGCCGGCCGCGCTCACGGTGAGGTCCTCGAAGAAGGCCACCCCGTTGGTGGCGGCCACGGTGAGCGTGCCCGCCAGCGTGGCGCCGGACGGGTTGTTTCCCAGGGCCACGGTGATGCTGTCCGTGGCGCCGGTGACGGTGTTGCCGAAGTCGTCCTGCACAGTCACCTGCACCGCCGGGCTGATGGGCACGGCGACGGAGGAGCGGGAGGGCTGCACGGTGAAGACCAGCCGGTTCGCCGCGCCCGCCGCGACGTTGAAGGCGGTGCTGGTGCCGGCGGTGAGCCCCGTGGCGCTGGCGGTGAGGGTGTAGCCCGTGCCCGCGCGGGCCAGCGACACACCCGGGAAGGTGGCCACTCCGTTGACGGCGCTGACGACGATGGTGCCCGAGAGGGCGCCTCCACCCGGGTTGTTGCCCAGGGCCAGGGTGATGCTCGTGGTGGCGGTCGTCACCGTGTTGCCACCGGCGTCCTGCACCGCCACCTGCACGGCCGGGTTGATGGCCGTGCCCGCGACGGTGTTGCCCGGCTGGACGATGAAGGCGAGCTTGCTGGCCGCGCCCGCCGTCACGTTGAACGCGGTGGACGTGGCGCCCGTCAGGGACGTCCCGGAGGCCACCAGCGTGTAGCCCGTGGCCACCTTGTCGACGGTGAGGGTGCTGAAGGTGGCCACGCCGCTGACCGTCGTCACGGTGGTGGTGCCGCCCAGCGTCGCGCCGCCGGGGTTGTCGCCCAGGGCCATGCCCACCGAGACGGCCGGTGTCGTCACCGTGTTGCCCAGGGCGTCCTGCACCGTCACCCGCACCGCGGTGAGGGTGGCGCCCGCCGCGACGTTCACCGGCTGGGTGGTGAAGGCGAGCTTGCTGGCCGGGCCCGCCGCCACGTTGAAGAGGGCGGAGGTGGTGCCCGTGAGGCCCGTGGAGGCGGCGGCCAGGCGGTAGTTGTTGGCGGTCTTGTTCAGCGTGAGGCCCGGGAAGGTGGCCACGCCATCCACCGCGTTGACGGTGAGGGTGCCGCCCAGCGTGGAGCCTCCGGGGTTGATGGACAGCGACACGGTGATGCTCGCGGTGGAGCTCGTCACGGTGTTGTTGTAGGCATCGCGCACGCCCACCTTCACGTCGGGGGTGATGGCCACGCCGGCCGTCACCACGTTGGGCGGGTTCGTATAGAAGGAGATCGAAGTGGCCGGGCCCGGCGTCACGTTGAAGGCCGCGCTGGTGCCGGTGGTGAGGCCCGTGGCGGCCGCCGTGAGGGTGTAGCCAACGCCCGTCTTGGTGATGGACAGGGTGGAGAAGGTGGCCACGCCATTCACCGCGCTCGCCGTCTTGGTGCCGTTGAGGATGCCCACGCCCGGGTTGTTGCCGATGGCCACGGTGATGCTGTTGGTGGCCGTGGTCACCGTGTTGCCCGCTGCATCCACGACGCGCACCGTCACCGCCGGGGTGATGGCGCTGCCGGCCGCCACGTCCGAGGGCTGGACGCCGAAGGCGAGCCGCGTGGGCGTGCCCGGGACGACGTTGAACGCGATGGAGGTGGCGGTGAGGCCCGGCATGGAGGCGGACAGCGTGTAGCCGGTCCCCGCCCGGTCCACCGCCACACCCGTGAAGGTGGCGATGCCGTTGACGGCGCTCACCGACACCGTGCCAGTGAGGGAGGCGCCCGTGGGGTTGTTGGCCAGCGCGAGCTGGAGCGTCGCCGTGCTGGACGTCACCGTGTTGCCGAAGGCATCGCGCACCGACACCCGCACCGCAGGGTTGATAGCGGCGCCCACCACCGACTGGGAGGGCTGGGTTTCGAAGGTGAGTGCCCGGGGCTCGCCCGGCGTCACGTCGAAGGGCTGCGAGGTGGTGGAGGTCAGGCCCGTGGACGAGGCCGTCAGGGTGTAGCCCGTGCCCACCTTGCGCAGGGACAGCGTGCTGAAGCGGGCCACGCCGGCCACCGCGTCGGTGGTGAGGGTGCCCTGGAGCGTGTCACTGGTGGGGTTGGCCGCAAGCGCCACCGCCACCGGGCCCGTGAAGCCTATGGCGAGGTTGCCCTTCGCATCGAGCGCCGTCACCTCCACCTCGGGGGTGAGGTTGCTGCCTGCCGCGGTGCTCGCGGGCTGCACGCGGAAGGCGAGCTGCGTGGCCGCGCCCGCGACGACGTCGAAAGAGCCGGAGCTGGCGCCCTCCAGCCCGTTGCCGGACGCGGTGAGCGTGTACGTGCCCACCTTGTCCACGGAGAGGTCCGGGAAGGTGGCCACGCCCGCCACGGCCGCCACGGTGACGGTACCGGACAGCGTGGCGCCGGTGCCGTTGGTGCCGAGCGCCAGGGTGACGCTGTCGATGGCACCGGTGGCGGCGTTGCCGTGCGCGTCCACCAGCCGCACCTGCACCGCCGGGGTGATGGCACTGCCGGCCGCCACGTTCGAGGGCTGCACGCCGAAGGCGATCCGCGTCGCCGCGCCCGGCACGATATTGAAGGCGGCGGAGGTGGTGGAGAGGCCCGGCATGGAGACGGACAGCGTGTAGCCAGTCCCCGTCCGGTCCACCGCGACACCCGTGAAGGTGGCGATGCCGTTGACGGCGCTCACCGACACCGTGCCCAGGAGAGAGGCGCCCGTGGGGTTGTTGGCCAGCGCGAGCTGGAGCGTCGCCGTGCTGGACGTCACCGTGTTGCCGAAGGCATCGCGCACCGACACGGCAACCGCAGGGGTGATGGCGGCGCCCGCTACCGTCTGAGAGGGCTGGGTTTCGAAGGCGAGCGCCTGGGGCTCGCCCGCCGTCACGTCGAAGGGCTGCGAGGTGGCGGAGGCAAGCGCCGCGGACGAGGCCATCAGGGTGTAGCCCGTGCCCACCTTGCGCAGGGACAGCGTGCTGAAGCGGGCCACGCCGGCCACCGCGCTGGTGGTGAGGGTGCCCTGGAGCGTGTCACTGGTGGGGTTGGCCGCGAGCGCCACTGCCACCGGGCCCGTGAAGCCGATGGCGAGGTTGCCCCTCGCATCGAGCGCCGTCACCTCCACCTCGGGGGCGATGCTGGCGCCCGCCGCCACACTCGCGGGCTGTACGCGGAAGGCGAGCTGCGTGGCCGGGCCGCCGACGATGTCGAAGGTGCTGGAGGTGGCGCCCTCCAGCGAGGTGCCGGACGCGGTGAGCGTGTACGTGCCCACGCGGTCCACGGAGAGGTCCACGAAGGTGGCCACGCCCGCCACGGCCGCCACGGTGACGGTGCCGGACAGCGTGGCGCCGGTGCCGTTGGTGCCGAGCGCAACGGTGATGCTGTCAGTGGCGCTGACGGCGGCGTTGCCGTGCGCGTCCACCAGCCGCACCTGTACCGCCGGGGCGAGCGTCGCGTCCACGGCCGCCGAGGCCGGCTGCGTGACGAAGGCCAGCGACTTCGCCTTGCCCGGCTTCACGCGGAACGCGGCGCTGGTGACGGGCGCCACGCCCGGCGCACTGGCGACGAGGGTGTAGCCCTCACCGGCCTTGTCGAGGGACAGCTCCGGGAAGAGCGCCACGCCGTCCGTGGTGTTGGCGGTGAGGGTGCCGGAGAGGGTGCCGCCCTCGGGGTTGGCGCCCAGCGCCAGCGTGACGGGCATGCTCAGGGACACCGGGTTGCCGGCCTCGTCCCGCACCGTCACGCGTACGCTCGGGGAAAAGGTGCCTCCGGCCTCCAGCTCGCCGGGCTCCTGCGTGAAGACGAGGTCATGCGCCACCACCGGGGCGGCGGTGACGGTGAAGGGCTGGCTCGTCGCGGACTCCAGGCCCTGGGCCCGCGCGACGAGCGTGTAGCCCTCGCCCGCCTTGTCCAGCGCGAGCGTGGAGAAGGTGGCCACGCCCTGGGCCGTCGCGGCCGGCGTGGCGCCGGAGAGGGCTGCGCCCGAGGGGTTGGCCTCCAGCGACAGCGACACCGTCACCTGCGCGCCAGGGACGACGGCGCCTTCCGCGGTGACGACGGACACCTTCACCGCGGGGGCGATGGATGCGCCCGCGACGGCTTGCGACGGCTGCACCGTGAAGACCAGCCGCTTCGCCACCGGCTGCTCGGGAGGCTTGGAGCCGCCGCAGCCGGTCAGGATGAGGGCGCCGGTGAACAGCACGAGCGCCAGGTTCTTCAGGCTCAAGGGAGACATCTCCAGGAAGGGGGAGTGGGAGGCGCGGCTCACGGGCGGCCTCCGATGCGGTTGAGCAGCTCGGTGAGGTCCGCGGAGTCGGTGCCGTTCACCGTGCCCGTCAGGTCGGTGTTCCAGTCGTAGTAGGGCTCGGCCGCGGTGGACGGGTTCGTGCCCAGGCGGCTGGCGGCGGCCGCGAGGTCCACGAAGTCCAGCTGCTGGTCCCGGTCCCAGTCACCGTTGCCGTTGACGCCCTTCTCGGCGGTGGCGGACGGGTAGATTTCCCACAGGCCGCGCCCGAAGGTGGACACGCGCATCATCGAGCCGGTGCGGCTGATGAACATGTCCGTCACCTTCGCGAGCGGGAAGCCCTGGCCGAAGCGCTGCCACGTCTGGCCGGCGTCGGTGGAGCGGTACACGCCCAGCTCGGTGCCCACGTAGAGCGTGTTGTTGGTCAGGTCCGACGGGTCGTACCGCACCACGTCGATGCCCACGTTGGGCAAGTCGAAGCCGGTGCCGTTGCCGTGCAGCGGCGCCCACGTGGCGCCTCGGTCCTGGGTGAGGAAGAGGTGGCCCAGGGCGTCCGGCACCACGGAGACGTTGTCGTTGGTGATGGGCGCCGCGCTCGCCGCCACGTACACGTCGCCGGGGTTCTTCCCCGTCGGAGTGGTGGGCGGGAAGGCCACCTGCGTCGTGTAGAGGACCTGCTCGCTGGGGGAGATGGTGCCGTTGCCGTTGACGTCGAAGCCCAGCACGCTGCTCTGCGTCCAGGTGCAGCTGGTGGTGGTGCCCTGGCAGTTGCCGGTGACGTAGAAGCGGCCGCCGCTCACGGACACGCCGTACAGGCCGTCGATGTTGGCGGACGCGGAGAGCAGGCGGGTGTAGCCGTTGAGGCAGGGGCTGATGGCCTGCCACGCGCCCGTGCCGCTCACCCGGTGGACGGCGGTGTCGGTGGCGGTGAGCACCGTGTTGGCGTTCGGGCTGGCCGGCGCGAGCGCGTAGCGCATGATGAACGGCTGGTCATCGATGAGGGCACAGCCGGAGCGGGGCGTGGCGTCCTTCGCGATCCACGCCGTGCCGGAGTTGCATTGGCTGTTGGCGGCGCTGGGGACGCAGTAGTTGCGCTCGCCGTTGACGCTCGCCCAGTAGATGGTGGCGCCGGACGCGGAGTCCCTCGAGGCCGCCGCGCCGAAGCCGTCACCACCGATGACCTGGTTGAAGGTGGTGGACGCGGCGCCCGCGGCCGGGTCCCTGAAGCGCGTGCCGTTGTCCTGCAGGCCCGTGTAGGCCAGGTACGGGTTGCCCGTGGCCGGGTCCCCCGAGGCCACCGAGTAGCTCAGGTGCGTGACGATGCCGCGGTTCTGCCCGTCCCACACCACCTGCGGCGGCGTGGCGTTGAAGAGGTTTCGCGAAACGAAGAGGCCGCCGTCCGTGCCGGCCATGGCCACGTACCCGGTGGCGGTGCGGACGATGAGTGCCCGGTGCCAGTCCGCGTGCACGTAGTCCAGCGCGCCGCCCGTCACGTTGCCGTAGCCGCTGCTGGGCAGCCAGTGGGACACGTTCTCCCAGAGGGGCGAGGCCGCCAGGCCGTTGGTGGTGCGCAGGCCGCACAACATGCCGCCCACGAGGACGTTGTTGTCGTTCCCCGGGTCCACCGCCAGCGCGGCGTTGTACCAGGCCTGCGCGTCGTTCACGTTGACGGTGCCGCAGTCGCGCTCACCGCCCACGGCGTTGGTCCGGTTGGACAGCGTGCCGGTGGCGGCCGTCCAGTTGTCGCCCGAGTTGATGGAGCGCCAGTACCCGACGCCCGCGGGGGCGTTGTACTCGTCCTGGTTGCCGAGCTGCGCGTACACCACCGTCACCGGCGGCGTGGCGCTGGACGGCGTGCCCGCGGCCAGGGTGATGCGGCCCACGGAGGTGGTGGGCATGGTGCCCGCCGCCTTGCGCGAGGCCCACGTCGCGCCCGCGTTGGTGCTCGTCCAGATGTCGCCCGGGTTGCCCGCGGCGCAGTCCGTGTTCGTCAGCTGGCCGTAGCCCGCCTCCGGCGGCAGCGAGGCGGCGCTGCACGCGTACGTGCCGCTCAGGGCCCAGCGGCTCACGCCGCCGACGGCGCCCGTGTAGACGATGCTCCACACGCTCTCCGCGCGCTGGAGGGAGCCCGAGTTGGGCAGGTCCACCAGGGTGAAGCTCGCGCCCGCGTCGGTGGAGCGGAACAGGCCCACCTCGGTGCCCACCAGCACGACGCTGGGGTTGGCGGGGTCCACCTTCACCGCGCGGATGCGCAGCGCCTTGACGGACAGGCCGCCGGAGCCCGCGGGGTACTGGCCGGACAGGCGCACCGGCACGCCCCACGTGGCGCCGCCGTCCTGCGTCTTCACCACGTGGCCGCCCGGCGTGTCCACGAAGTCACCCGCGCCCACGTAGAGCGTCTCGGGATTGGTGGGGTCCAGGTCCATGGCGCCGATGGCCAGGTTGCCCAGCGTCTCGCTCACCGGGTACCAGGACGGGGTGGCCGCGCCGAAGTTGAACGTCTTCCACAGGCCGCCGCCGCTCGTGGCCAGGTACACCACCTGCGGGTCCACCGGGTGGACGGCGATGCCGGAGATGCGGCCCGAGTCCACCTCGTTGTAGAGGGTGCCGTTGTACTGGAAGGTGGCGTTGGTGGGCCCCAGGTTCACCCACGACTGGCCGGACACCACGGCCTTGTCGGCACCGGACGGCGCAGTGAACCAGTCCCATGGCGCGGGCGGGCGGGGCAGCAGGGTGCTCCAGCGCTTTGCCTCCGCATGGGCGACGCGCGCGCGGTGCTCCATCACCTCCGCGGTGGGTACGCCCCACATCATCCGCGCCGCAAGCTGCCGGCGCAGCGGGTCATCGCTCTCGGCCTCTCCCTCCTCGGCCTCCGCCTGGCCGCGAGACGCCGCCAGCTCGCGCAGCACCTCCGGGGTGGCCTCGCCCGCGCGCGGGTCATGGAGGAACTGGGCGAACGTCGTGCGCGCGTTGCGATTCTTCCAGCGCTTGTACGCGCTGGCGCCGGAGGGCACGGCCACGACCGCGACCACCGCGACCGTGGAGGTCGCGATGAGCCACCGATAACGCTTGAGCAATGAAGGCCTCGTGTGGGGAGAACGAAGCCGTACTCTCCGTTGCAGGGGGACGAATCGTCAACTGGATGGCATTATTGTGCCGTGGCTGTACGGCTTTCCTTGACTCCAGGTGTGTGGGGCAGGCCCCGGACGCGCGGAATCCCCCCGGCGGCGGAGGCCAGGCGCGGCTGCCGGCCGAGCGTCACCAGCCGGTCATGGGCGATGACGAGCAGCAGCGCGTAGAAGCCGCACGAGACGAGCACGTGCCACCACGCATGGAACTGCGGGTTGGGGAAGCCGTGCGCGGGGAGCGTCCCGTTGAGCGTGGGGCAGAACTGGATGTCGCTCAGCCAGAGGACAATCGCGAGCGCATAGGCGGCGATGCCGAGCCGGAACAGGCGCTTCACCTTCACGTCCGGGCTGCGGCGCTGGAGGAAGTACGTGCGGCCGAGCGCGTAGAACTCGAGCGACGCGAAGCTCACCTGGAAGAGGAAGAACTGCGCCGTGCCGCGCGTGAAGGCCGTCAGGTACGTCACCAGCACGGCATGCCCCACGAGCAGCAGTGGCAGCCAGTTCCCGAAGCGCCGCTGGGGCCGGTTCTCCAGGAGGATGTAGACGATGACGATGGCCAGGTAGAGCATCGGCAGCTCGTCGAGCATCTGGAACTCGCGCAGCAGCGTCGCGTGGAAGGCGGTGCTGCCCACGCCGACGACGGCGAGCAGCGCGAAGGCGAGGAGGAAGCGGCGCTCCAGCACGTGGCGGTGGAGCACGATTCCGAGCAGGCCCACGAGCACCAGCACCAGGCTGGAGGCGGAGTTGAACAGCTCACCGACGTGGAAGAGGTGCTGGTAGTTCGTCTCGCACCAGTCCACCGTCGAGGTGCTCGGGCCCCAGAAGCCCACCGTGGATGACGACATAGGGCGCGGGACGGTAGCTGGGGGCGGGTGGGGCGTCCAGGCTACTCGGGCGGCCGCCGGGGCAGCTCGACGATGAACGTCGCGCCCGCGTCCGGCTCGCTCTCCACGCGAATCGTTCCGCCGTGGGCCTCCACGAGCTGCCGGGTGATGAAGAGTCCCAGCCCGAGCCCGCCGAAGTTGCGGGAGGCGGCGCGCTCGAAGCGCTCGAAGATGCGCGCCTGGGACTCGCGTGGAATGCCCACGCCCTGGTCCGCGACGAGCAGCCGTGCCCGCTCCGCGTCGCGCGTCACCTCCACGCGGATGGGCCGGCCCGCGCCATACCTCATCGCGTTCGTCAGCAGGTTCAGCAGCACCTGCTCCAGCCGGAGCCGGTCCCACAGTCCCACCACCGGCTCGCCGGCCACCAGCGTGAGCGCGCAGTCCGTCCGCTTCAACTGCTCGCGCACATGCGCCACGACGCCCTGGGCCAGCTCGGCCAGGTCCAGCTCCTCCAGGCGCAGGGCGATGCGGCTGTCGTCGATGCGGGACACGTCGAGCAGGTGCTCCACCAGGTGCGTCAGCCGCTTCAGCTGCTCGTCGAAGACCTCCAGCATGCCGGAGACCTTGAGGGCGAGCTGGGGCCCGTCATGCGGGCGCGAGAGCGTCCGCTCCATCTGCTGGGCCCGCAGCTTCATGGACGTCAGCGGCGTCTTCAGCTCGTGCGAGGCGATGGAGAGGAACTCGTCACGCGTGCGGATGGACTCCTGGGCCTTGGTGTAGAGCTGGGCATTGTCGATGGCGAAGGCCGCCCGGCGTCCCAGCTCCTCCACCAGCGACAGGTCCGGCAGCGCATCCGCGAGGCCCGCCTGCGCGGAGACCAGCGACAGCACGCCCAGGATGCGGCCTCGCGCCCGGAGCGGCACGCTGATGGATGGCCGGTCCTGGAGCGGCCGCAGCGCCAGCCAGCGGGGCGCCTCCAGCGCCTCCGGCGACAGCATTCCCCGCGACTCACGCGACGCCTCCGAGCGGCCGGTGGACATCACCCACGGAGGGCCCCGGGCGGCGGAGGGGTCCGGAGGGTGGAGCTGGAGGAACTCACGCACCTGGAGGGCCAGCTCGGGCGAGCTGTCGGCGATGGCCACGGGCCGCAGCGCCGCGTCCTCGCCCGGCATGAAGACGACACAGAGGTCCGCGAGCGTGGGTACCGCCAGCTCGGTGACGCGCTGGAGCGTGGCGGACACGTCGAGGGACGTCACCAGCTCGCGGCTGGCCTCGGCCAGGAAGCGCTGCGCCACCTCCGCCTGCTTGCGCTCGGTGATGTCGGTGGAGATGCCGCACAGCGCGTACAGGTGGCCCGACGAGTCGATGAGGGGGAACTTCTGCGTGAGGAAGGTGTGGAGCCCGTCCTCCTGGGGGATGCGCTCCTCGCGGGCCAGCGACGCGCCGGTCTGGAGGATGGACTGGTTCGTCTCGTGCAGCGGGTCGGCGAGCTCCTTCGGGAGGATGTCGTACGCGCACTTCCCGGCGACCTCCTGCCGGGTGCGGTGGAAGAGGCGCTCCCACTGGCGGTTGACGAAGATGTAGCGCTCGCGGGGGTCGAGGAGGAAGAAGACGGTGGGCGCGTTGTCGAGGATGGCCCGCAGCCGCTTCTCGCTCTCCAGCAGGGCCTCCTCCACCCGCTTGCGCTCCGTCACGTCGATGAGCACGGCGAGGGAGCGGGTGACATTCCCCTCGGCGTCGCGCTCCGCGATGGCGGACAGGAGGACGTCGATGGGCTCTCCTCCCTTCTTCACCATCCGGTACGGGACGTCCTTGCATGCACCCGTCTTGAAGTACTCGGGCAGCACGACGTCGCGCGCGTACCGGCGGGACTCGGGCGTCATGAACTCCACCGAGGAGCGGCCGATGACGTCCTCCCGCCTGTAGCCGAGCGTGGACAGCCAGTAGTCGCTCACGCTGATGAGCCGGCCCTCGCGGTCGATGGAGTGCATCATCACCGGAGTGCTGCTGTAGAGGGAGCGGTACTGCTCCTCGCCCTTGCGCAGCCGGTCCATGGCCCGCTTGAAGCGGGTGACGTCGTTGAAGACGGAGACGCCGCCCCGGAGCATGCCGGCCCCATCCCGGACGGGCCGGGCGCTGACGAGCAGCCAGGCTCCCGCGGGCCTGGCCGGGCTGCGCATGTAGATTTCCGCCTGGTCGACGTCCTCGCCGCGGATGGCCCGGGCCATGGGCAGCTGCTCGGCGGGGTAGGGCGTCTGCGTGTCGGGCAGATAGAAGCCGTAGATGGCCGGCCAGTGGGGCAGGGCGGCGTCCGTCATCCCGGTGCCCAGGATGCTCTCCGCCATGGGATTGAAGAGCGTGAAGTAGCCGCGCTCGTCCGCCACCACCACCCCTTCGCTGATGCTCGCGAAGACGGACTCGAGGACTCGTGCCTGCTTCCGGAAGTCCGCGTCGATGGAGGCCGGGTCCTCGGGAATGTCACGCGGGCGAGCCATGGAGCGGTTGGAGCGGGAGGTCGCCTCCCAACGTCTACGGTGCGGACGGACGGGCCCCCCGCCAACCCGGGACGTGCGCGCCGCGCGGGGCTCGATTGGTCGGCGCGCGGGACTCCCTTGGGGTCTGTCGGAGTCATGAGATACACGGGAGGTCATGACCTCCAGATTCTTCCGCTTCTTCGCCGTGTCCATGGGGCTTCCCGCCCTGTTCAGCTGTGGGGCTCCTCCTTCAGGTGGCGAGTCCACCGCCTCCACCATCGTGTCGTCCCAGGCACAGGCGCTGGCCGACAGCACGCCCGCCGCGACGGGCGTGCTGGCCTTCCTCAATGACCACTCCACCACGGTCAGCGTGCTGGACAACGACGTGCCGCTGAACGTGCTCGCCGCGCAGTCGCTGATTGCCTGGCGCACGGGCCCCGATGGCATCGAGCACACTGCGGATGACCGCCGCTTCGTCTCCATCGCCCAGGTGGACGCAGTGCCGAACGTGGGCCCGGCCGCGCTCGCGGCCCTGGAGTGGTACGCCAAGGGCACCGGCCGCGTGACGGGACTGCCGCTGGACGCGCTGGTGGGCAACTTCGACGGGCTCGACTTCACCGTGGCCGAGGCGCGCCGTGCACTGAAGGCGGCCAACACCGAGAGCGGCCCCGCGCTGGCCTCCGCCGGCATTCCGGCGCTCGCGGTGCAGGACATCCTGACCGCGCGCCCGCTCTTCAACCTGGTGACGCTGTCCCGGCTGCCTAACGTGGACTTCACCGCGCTCCAGGGCCTCAAGGCGATGACGGCGCTGGCCCCCGAGGGCGACCCGTGCACCGGCGCGGGGACCTGCCAGGCCGGGCTCGTCTGCGAGGGCCGGCCGAATGACGGCTCCAGCAACTTCGGCCGCTGCATCAACCCCGCGCCCATCCCCGGGGACGGTGACACCTGCTCCGTCTTCGTGCCGTGCCAGGCGAAGCTCGACTGTCGCGCCATCCCGTCCGGCTATCCCGAGGGCTGGTGCCGGCCCGCGTGGATGACGGGGAAGTTCACCCAGTACGCGGACGTGTCGCTGCCGTCCACCACCGCGCCGGTGGTGTCCACCGTCCCCGTGGTGGGGCTGGCCACGGTGCCCGAGGACATCCTCGTGGAGCTGGACCTGGTGCACACCGCGCCCCACCGGCTGGTGCTGACGCTGGAGGACCCGGGTGGTGACACCGCGCTGCTGTGGGATGGGCCGAACGAGGGCACGCCTCCGTCGCTCATCTCCGTGACGCGGGGCATCTCGCGCGACGCCTCCATCAACGGGCGCTGGCTGCTGCGCATCACCAACCCCTCGGGCGTGGGCAGCGGCACGCTGCGCTCGTGGAAGCTGAAGCTCAACAGCCGCTACGACTGACGTCGGGTCTCCGGTCCGGCCCAGGCATCTGGGCCGGACCGCTCGGCGCTCACGCGGGGAAGAGCTGACGGCCGAGCCAGAAGAGGAGGGGAATTCCGAGGAGCACGATGGGGAACACCCGGACCGCGCCCCCGGCGAGTCCTCTCCACGTCAGCGCGCTTTCCTGAAACGCGCGGCGGAGCAGGAAGGTCGTCACCGGGAGGATGCAGAGCAGCGCGGTGCCGAGCCCCGGCGCGTAGCGTCCGAGCACCAGCGTGGCGAGCAGGTGGGGGAAGAAGACATTGAGGAGCATCGCGGCCGAGGCGGCGAAGAACGCCTGGAGCCAGCGGCCTCCTCGCCGGAGCGCCATCCACGTCAGCCAGTAGCCCGCGACGGTGAGCACGGCGACGGCGAAGCGGAATTCCGCGGCCCCCACGGGCGGATGGAAGGCGCCCGCGCTCGCGGACCAGCCGGGCAGCCAGAGGGCCTCCTCCAGGTTGTGGAGTGTCAGGGCCACCGGGAAGAGCCACAGGGCGCGGGGGGTGGAGTGGCGTGAGGCGCTCTTCATGGGAACCCGTGGGCGACGTGAGGCTCGCAGTGTAGGGCCCGCCGCGCTCCGGACATGAGCGCGGTCTCCGTTGCCGGCAACCCCGTCCTCGTTCCGCCTGGCGGAACGGGCGGAAGTCGACCGGGTGTCTTTCCCCGCATCTCGACGGCCCGGTCCGGGGAGCGCGCTGTACATTGCGCTCGCAACCGGTTCAGGAGGACGCGATGGGCTGCTGCCACTACCACCCCGTCGGCGAGGGCTGCGACGGCGCCTTCACCGTGGACACGTCCCGGGTCACCTTCGGACGGGGCTGTCTCGCGGAGCTGGGGGACCGGGCCCGGGCGCTGGGAATGAAGCGCGTGGCGCTGTTCTCCGACGCGCGCGTGGCGCGGCTGTCCTTCTTCGAGAAGGCCCGCCAGTCACTGCTCGCCGCCGGGCTGGACGTGGTCGTCTTCACCGACGTGCACGTCGAGCCCACGGACAGGTCCTTCCTGGACGCGGTGCGCTTCGCGGTGGAGGCGAAGCCGGACGGCTACGTGTCGCTGGGCGGCGGCTCGGTCATCGACACGTGCAAGGCCGCCAACCTCTACGCCACGCACCCGGCGGACTTCCTCACGTACGTCAACGCGCCCGTCGGGGCGGGCAAGCCGGTGCCCGGCCCGCTCGCGCCGCACATCGCATGCCCCACCACGTCGGGCACGGGCAGCGAGGTGACGGGCATCACCATCTGCGATTTGCTCTCCCTGTCCGCGAAGACGGGCATCGCGTCGCCCGCGCTGAGGCCCACGGAGGCGCTCATCGACCCGGACTGCACCGCGAGCCTGCCCGGAGAAGTCGTCGCCGCCAGCGGGCTGGACGTGCTCTCGCACGCGCTGGAGTCCTATACCGCGCGGCCCTACGTGCGCCGGCCCGCCCCCGCGCGACCGAGCCTCCGGCCCATGAGCCAGGGCGCCAACCCCTGGAGCGACCTGGGCTGCCGTGAGGCACTTCGCCTGATGGGCCTGTACCTGGAGCGCGCGGTGAAGGACGCCTCGGACGCCGAGGCCCGCGAGCAGACGATGTGGGCCGCCACGCTCGCAGGCATCGCCTTCGGCAACGCGGGCGTCCATGCGCCGCATGGCATGGCCTACTCGGTGGCCGGGCTGGTGCGCGACTTCCGACCGTCCGGCTATCCCGACGATGAGCCCCTGGTGCCGCATGGCATGGCCGTCATCGTGAATGCGCCCTCCGTGTTCCGCTTCACGGCGGAGGTCAGCCCCGAGCGGCACCTGGAGGCCGCGCGGGGGCTGGGCGCGGACACGCGGGGCGCCCGGCCGGAGGACGCGGGCGAGGTGCTCGCGCGGGAAATCATCCGCATCATGCGCGCGGTGGGCATGCCGAACGGGCTGGGCGGGGTCGGCTACACCGAGGCGGACGTCGCGGCCCTCACGGAGGGCGCCTTCCCGCAGCAGCGCCTCTTGCAGAACGCGCCGCGCGAGATGAGCCGGCCGGTGCTCACGGACCTGTTCCGGCAGGCGTTGCGCTACTGGTAGTCCACCTGGAGGAGGCCACCACCGTGTCCGAGGTCGAGTCCGACGAGCGCTACCGTTACTTCCTGCCCATCACCACGCGGTGGATGGACAACGACGTGTACGGCCACATCAACAACGTCACCTACTACAGCTACTTCGACACGGTCGCGAACCACTTCCTCATCCACGAGGGCGGCCTGGACATCCACACCGCGTCCATCATCGGTCTGGTGGTGGAGTCGAAGTGCGCCTACCGGGCGCCGCTCGCGTACCCGGACCGGCTCCGCGCGGGGCTGCGTGTGGACAGGCTCGGCACCCGCTCCGTCACCTACGGCATCGGCATCTTCAAGGAGGGGGAGGCGCAGGCGGCGGCCCACGGTTATTTCGTGCACGTCTTCGTGGACCGCCAGACTCGCAAGGCGGTGGCCATGCCGGAGCGATTGCGTGAGGCGCTCGCGCGCATCTCCGTGGCCTAGGGAATCGACGTTTCGCGCGTCCCGCACTACAACCCGCTGGGTGATGCGAACCTTCCTGTGTGTCTCGTGGCTCGTCGCGGCGACCGCCGCCGCGCAAGGTACTCCCGACGCGGGCACGCGTGTGCCGCTCCAGTCCGTGGTGGACTCGCTCGTCCAGGAGGCCGCGCGCATCTCGCCGGGCACCGATGTGGCCATCGCCGTGAAGGACCTGCGCACCGGGGAGTACGCGGGCGCGCACGACACGGTGCCGCATGTCTCCGCCAGCTCGGCCAAGGTGTTCTGGGTGGCCGCCGCGCTGAAGAAGGTCGACCTGGCCAAGGTCGCCCCGCTCGCGGAGAAGGTCTTCCGCACCTCCGACAACGAGGCCACGGGGCTCGTCATCGACGCGGTGGGCGGGCCGGACGCCGTCAATGACTACCTGCGCTCGCTGGGCCTGCTGAACACCGCAATCACGAAGTGGAACTATGGCCGCCCCCGCCGAGCCACCAACTCGCCCCGGGCGCTCGACAATGACAACTACTTCTGCGCGGCCGACGCCGTGTCCTTCCTCCAGCGCCTCGAAGGCGGCGAACTGCTGAAGCCGGGCCCCACCTCGCGCCTCCTCGGATGGATGGAGTTGCCCCGGCGCGAGGGGTGCGGCGGGTGGCTCGGCACGCGGCTGCCGGCCCCGGTGAAGGCGACGCTGCGGCACAAGGCGGGCTGGCTGCCTCCGGGGTGCTGTTCGGATGACGCGCGCTACAACATCCTCAACGAGGTCGGCATCGTGCGGCTGCCGGACGGAGGTCGCTACGCCGTGGCGCTGCTCGCAGCCCACGGCCCGGACTGGCCGAAGCAGGCGTTCTTCGTCGAGCGCGCCTCGTGCGTCCTCTACCGCGCCCTCTCCGGCGAGGCGTCACTGGACTGCGGCGAGGCGCTGGCGAAGCAGGGCGGGCCAGCACCCGTCCCCGTGCCGGATGGGGGAACGCCTCCCAACTACGACTGCGACTGAGGCGGCTCCGCGCTCGCAGGCCGCTGCTTCCGAGAAGACTTCGCGCGGCACCGCGCATCCACGAGGTGCGCGCGAAGTCCGGCGACAGCACGGCGCGAGCCGGTGCTCACCCACGCGAGCACCCGTCCGAACCAACGAGGCGCTCAGGCCGCCGTGACGTGCACCGGAGGACGGCGGGACGCCCACGGGCGGGCCTCCTCCAGCTGTCCCGCGAGGCGGAACAGCGTGGCCTCGTCCGCGAAGCGTCCAGCGAACTGCACGCCGATGGGCAGGCCCTCCGCGTTCCAGTGCAGCGGCACGGACATGGCCGGCTGGCCGGTGACGTTGAACAGCGCGGTGAACGGGCACAGGCCGAAGACGTACGCGTACCAGTCCTCGGGCGCCCGCGGCTCCATCGCGTTCATCGCCCCGAGCTTGTACGGCGGCACCGCCACCGTGGGCGTCAGCAGCATGTCATGCTCGACGAAGAAGGCGCCCACCGTGCGAGACACCGCGTTGAAGGTGGCGAGCGCCGCCTGGAGGTCCACCACCTTGAGGGCCGCGCCGTACCGCGCCACCTCCCACGAGGTGGTCTCCATGTTCTCAGGCCCCGGCGTGCGCCCCATCATCGCCCCGAGCCCATACGCCCAGTTGGCCAGCGCCGCCGCCCACACCGTCGTCATCGCGGAGTTCAGCAGCCGGGCGTCATACGTCGGTGACGCCTCCACCACCTCGTGGCCCAGCTCCACGCACAGTCGCGCCGCGGCCTCGACGGCGGCGACACAGTCGGCGCTCACCGGCACACCCGAGGCGGCCGTCCGGGACAGCGCGATGCGCAGGCGGCGCGGCTTGTGCTTCACCTCGTCCAGGAACGGCCGCTCCGGCGGGGGCGCGTAGTAGGGGTCACCTGGCTCCGGCGCGCAGGTGGCGTCCATCATCGCCGCGCTGTCGCGCACGGTGCGCGACACCACGTGCTCCACGCCCATGCCGTTGAGGGCCTCGGCCACATCCGGGCCGATGGAGATGCGGCCGCGCGTGGGCTTCAGGCCGAAGAGGCCGCACAGGGACGCGGGGATGCGCAGCGAGCCGCCGCCGTCGTTGCCGTGCGCCACCGGGACGATGCCCGCGGCCACCGCCGCCGCCGAGCCGCCGCTGGAGCCCCCCGGACTGCACTCCAGGTTCCACGGGTTGCGCGTGGGCCCGTGGAGGACGGGCTCGGTGGTGGCGTTGTTGCCGAACTCCGGGGTGTTGGTGCGGCCCACCATCACCAGGCCCGCCCGCTTGATGCGCGCCGCCAGCGCGCTGTCGTGGGGGAAGACCACGCCCTTGCCCAGCCGGCTGCCCAGGTCCGTGGGCACGCCCGCGGCATGGAGGACCAGGTCCTTGATGAGGAAGGGCACCCCGCGGAAGGGGCCCTCGGGCAGGCCCTGCTTCAGGAGGTTCCGGGCCTCGGCCTCACGCACGTCGATGACGGCGTTGATTCGTGGATTGACGCGTGCGATGGCCTCCAGCGTCGCCTGCAACAGCTCTTCGGGAGTCACTTCCTTGCGGCGGACCAGCTCCGCCAGTCCCACTGCGTCAAAGCGGCTGTAATCGTCCAGGTGCATGCGTCCTCGCAGGCGCGCCGGGGAAGGAGGCGCTCCGGAGCGCGAACACGAGGATACCCCTGGTTTCACCGGGCGTGCGTCACGGCCCCCGGCCGGCCTCACGGAGGCCGAGCCGTCAGCCAGTGCACCGATTCACGCCAGGCATGGCGAATGCCAACCAGCCGCCCGCCCAAGGTTGTTAGACGAGAGTCCCCGCCCTTCATCCAGCGCCTGTCAGGAGCACGTCGGGGCCCATGAAGAACGACTCGGTCCAGGACATCTTCGCGGTGGGCGGCGAGATGGGGGCGATGATGCGCTCCATCGACTGGTCCCGCACCGCGTTGGGCGCCGTGGAGACCTGGCCCTCCAGCCTGCGCACCGCGCTGGGACTCGTGCTCGGCGGCCGCTTCCCCATGCTCCTCTGGTGGGGTGACGAGCTCATCCAGCTCTACAACGACGCCTACCGCCCCATCCTGGGGGACAAGCACCCCCACTCGCTGGGCGCGCCCGGCCGGCAGGTGTGGGCGGAAATCTGGCCCATCGTCGGCCCCCAGGCGGAGGCCATCCGCGCGGGAGGCCCGGCCACCTGGAACGAGCACCTGCTGCTGCCCATGCAGCGCAAGGGCTACCTGGAGGAGACGTACTTCACCTTCTCCTACAGCCCCGTGCCGGACGAGACGGGCCAGGTGGGCGGCGTCCTGGTGACGTGCCAGGAGACGACGGCCCAGGTCCAGGACGAGCGCCAGCTGCGGGCCCTGCGGGACCTGGGGACCGCGCTCGCGGAGACGCGCTCCGCGGAGGAGGCCTGCGCGGTGGCCGCGCGCATCCTGGGCGGCAACGCCGCGGACGTGCCCTTCTGCCGGCTGCTGCTCGCGGAGAAGGGGGGCACGGAGGCCCGGCAGGTGGCTGCCTCGGGCGTCTCCGGGAGTGACGACCCGGGCGCGCCCGAGCGGGTCTCCCTGACGGAGGACGGGCCGCGCAACGGGCCCTGGCCACTTGCCGAGGTGGCGCGCACCGGACAGCCCCTCGTCGTCCGGGGGCTCGCGCCGCCTCCGGAGCCGGAAGGCGGCGCCGCCCCGCACTCGGCCGTGTGCCTGCCGCTGTCGCGTCCGGGGCAGCCCCACGTGGATGGCTTCCTCGTGTGTGGCGCCAACCCGCGGCGCGGGCTCGACGAGCGCTATCTGGGCTTCTTCCGGCTCGCGGCCGACCAGGTGGTGACGGCCATCGCCAACGCGCGCGCGTGGCAGGAGGAGCGCCAGCGGGCCGAGGCCCTCGCGGAGGCGGACCGCGCGAAGACGCTCTTCTTCAGCAATGTCTCCCACGAGTTCCGCACGCCGCTGACGCTGATGCTGGGGCCGCTGGACGACAGCCTGGAGGACACGCGCCACCCGCTGCCCGCGCCGCAGCGCGAGCGCATGGAGCTGGTCCGCCGCAACGGCCTGCGCCTGCAGAAGCTGGTCAACAGCCTGCTGGACTTCGCGCGAATCGAGGCGGGGCGGGCCCAGGCCACCTTCGTCCCCACGGACCTCTCCGTGCTCACCGCGGACCTGGCCAGCTCGTTCCGCTCGGCCATGGAGGTGGCCGGGCTGGAGTTCGTCGTGGACTGCCCGCCGCTGCCGGAGCCCGTCCACGTCGACCCGTCCGCATGGGAGAAGGTCGTCCTCAACCTCCTCTCCAACGCCTTCAAGCACACCCTGGAGGGCATGGTCCGCGTGTGCCTGCGGTGGCTGGGAGACCGGGTGGAGCTGTCCGTGCAGGACACCGGCACGGGCATCCCCTCCGACGAGCTGCCTCGCGTCTTCGAGCGCTTCCACCGCGTGCAGGGGGCGCTGGGGCGCAGCCACGAGGGCTCCGGCATCGGCCTGGCGCTGGTGCAGGAGCTGGTGAAGCTGCACGGCGGCTCCGTGGGAGTGCGCAGCACCCTGGGCCAGGGCACCACCTTCACGGTGACGCTGTCCTCGGGCACGGCGCACCTGCCCACGGGGGAGCATGGGGAGGGGGCGCGTCCCTTCGTCTCCACCGGCGCCGCGGCCTTCCTCGTGGAGGCCACCCAGTGGAGCAGCCTCCCCGCGGCCACGCCGGACGGTGCTCCCGGGGACGGGGGGCCGTCCGCGCTCCAGGCGGGCGCGCGCATCCTGGTGGCGGACGACAACGCGGACATGCGCGGCTACCTGGTGCGGCTGCTCTCCGCGCACTGGCACGTGGAGGCGGTGGGAGACGGCGTGCAGGCCCTGGCCGCCGCGCGCGCGCGACCGCCCGACCTGGTCCTCTCCGACGTGATGATGCCGAGGCTCGACGGGCTGGGCCTCCTGCGCGAGCTGCGCGCGGACGAGCGCACCCGCACCACGCCGGTGGTGCTCCTGTCCGCCCGGGCCGGCGAGGAGGCCACGGTGGACGCGCTGAAGTCCGGCGCGGACGACTACCTCGTCAAGCCGTTCTCCGCCAACGAGCTGCTCGCCCGCGTCAATGGACAGCTGACCCTGGCCCGCCAGCGGCAGGAGGCGCTCGCCGCGGAGCGCGCGCACGTGGAGGAGGCCACCCGGCTGCTACGTGAGGCGGAGCGGGCCACGCGCTCGCGCGAGGAGATGCTCGCCGTCGTCAGCCACGACCTGCGCACGCCCCTCTCCTCCGTCTTCACGGCGGTGGAGTTGCTGGAGCGCGCGCTCGGAAGCGACGGGCGCGACACCACCGCGCGCAGGCACGCCGCCTCCATCCGGCGCGCGGCCGGGCGCATGCGCCGGCTCATCGGCGACCTGCTGGACCTGGCGAGCATCGACTCCGGGACGCTGTCGCTGGACCGGCACCCGCACGCGCCCGAGGAGCTGGTGCGCGAGGCGCGCGAGGCCTTCGAGTCGCTGGCCCTGGAGAAGGGGCTCAGCTTCACCACCGGCGTGGAGCCCGGGCTGCCGGCGCTGGCCTGTGACAGGGAGCGCGTCTTCCAGGCGCTCTCCAACCTGCTGGCCAACGCCTTCAAGTTCACCCCCGAAGGGGGCCGCGTGGCGCTCCGGGCCGCCGCGGACGGGGAGGGCGGCGTGTGCTTCGCGGTGGAGGACACCGGCGCGGGCATCCCCGCCGACCTGCTGCCCCGCATCTTCGAGCGCCACTGGCACACGACGCAGAAGGGGCGCGAGGGACATGGCCTGGGCCTGCCCATTGCCCACGGCATCGTCGAGGCGCACGGTGGACGCATCCGCGTGGAGAGCACACCGGGGCAGGGGAGCCGCTTCACCTTCCGGCTCCCGGTGGCGTCGCTCCCGGCGCCTCTCCAGCCGCGGCGGGTCGCGGGCGCCGAGGTTCCGCGACTGACGGGCGAGGAGTTCCTGCAGGGCGGCGGTGAGGTCGGGGAGCTGATGCGCTCCACGGACTGGGGGACGACGGAGGCGGGCCCGGTCTCCTCCTGGCCCCAGAGCCTCCGGACCGCCATCAGCATGATGCTCCCGTCGCAGTTCGCGATGGTGGTGGCGTGGGGGCCGGAGTTCCGCTTCTTCTACAACGACCACTACCGGCCCATCATCGGCAACAAGCACCCGACCGCGCTGGGCGCGCCGGCCCGGGACGTCTTCCCCGAGTCGTGGTCCGTCGTGGGCCCCCTGTTCGAGCGGACGCGGCGGGGCGAGTCCGTCGGCCTGGAGGACCTGCTCATCCCGCTGGACCGGAGCGGCTACCTGGAGAACGCCTGGTTCACGATTGCGTACAGCCCCATCCGCGACGAGTCCGGTGGCGTCGGCGGCATGCTCGCGGTGGTGGCCGAGACGACGGTGCGCGTGGAGGCGGAGCGGAGGCTCGCGACGCTGCGCGCGCTGGCGCGGCAGGTGTCCGACGCGAGGACGGTGGACGGGGCGCTCGAGGTCGCCGCGGCCATCTGTTCCAAGAACCCCACCGACGTCCCGTTCGCGCTGCTGTACCTCAACGCGGCAGACGGGCGGAGCGCGCGGCTCGCCGCGTGTGTCGGACTGTCTCCGGGACAGTCGGGCGCGCCCACCGAGGTCGACCTGCGGGAGCCCGGCGACGAGGCGGGCTGGCCGCTCGCGCGGGCGCTGCGCACGCGGCAGTTGGAGGTCGTGACGGACGTGCTCCCGCGTTTCGGTACGCTGCCGGGCGGCACGTGCCCGGAGCCCGCGCACACCGCCGTGGTGCTCCCGCTGGTGAAGGCGGGAACGGACCGGGCCCACGGCTTCCTGGTGGCGGGCGTCAGCCCGCGGCGGGCGCTCGACGAGCGGTACCGCGCCTTCTTCGAGCTGGTGAGCGAGCACGTGACGGCGGCCATCGCGAACGCGACGGCCTACGAGGACGAGCGCCGCCGGGCCTCGGCGCTGGCGGAGTTGGATAGGGCGAAGACGGCCTTCTTCTCCAACCTCAGCCACGAGTTCCGCACGCCGCTGACGCTGCTGCTGGGGCCGGTGGAGGACGCGCGCACGGACGCGTCGAAGCCGCTCACGGGCGAGCGACTGGAGATGATGTGGCGCAATGTCCTGCGCCTGTCGAAGATGGTGAACAGCCTGCTCGACTTCTCCCGCATGGAGGCGGGACGGGCGCAGGCCGCCCTCGTTCCCACCGACCTGTCCGCCTTCACCGCGAGCCTGGCGGGCGCCTTCCTGCCGGCCGCGGAGCACGCCGGGCTGCGGCTGCGCGTGGACTGCCCGCCGCTTCCCGCCCCCGTCCCGGTGGACCCGGAGATGTGGGAGAAGGTCGTGTTCAACCTGCTCTCCAACGCGGTGAAGTACACGCACCAGGGAGAGATTCACGTGTCGCTGCGCTGGGAGGATGCGCACGCCGTGCTCGCCGTGAGGGACACCGGCGTGGGCATCCCCGAGGACGCGCTCCCGCGCCTGTTCGAGCGCTTCTACCGCGTGCGGGCCACGCGCGGGCGCAGCCACGAGGGCACGGGCATCGGCCTGGCGCTGGTGCAGGAGCTGGTGAAGCTCCACGGCGGCACGGTGACGGCGGCGAGCCGGATGGGCGAGGGCAGCACCTTCACGGTGCGTCTTCCCGGCTCCCAGCCGCAGCGGCTCGGGGAAGGCGTCTCGCCGGCGGTGTTGCTCCCCGTCGCCGCCGAGGCGGCGCCCTTCGTCGAGGAGGCGCGGCACTGGTCTCTGCCCATGGCGGAGACGCCCGACGCGCCGGTGCTTGTCGAGGCCCTGTCCGGGGCGCGCTCGGTGCTGGCGGGGGCGCGCATCCTGGTGGCGGATGACAACGCGGACCTGCGCGCGTACGTCACCGGGTTGCTGCGTCAGGATGGCTCACGGGTGGAGGTGGTGGGAGACGGGAGCGCGGCGCTGGCGCGGGCGCGCGAGTGGCGGCCGGACCTCATCCTGTCGGATGTGATGATGCCGGGGCTGGACGGGCTGGCGCTGGTGCGGGAGCTGCGAGCGGAGGCGCGCACGCGGACGCTGCCCATCATCCTGCTGTCCGCGCGGGTGGGCGAGGACGCGACGGTGGAGGGGCTGGAAGCGGGGGCGGACGACTACCTGGTGAAGCCCTTCAGCGCGCGGGAGCTGCGGGCGAGGGTGCGCTCCGCGCTGGAGCTGTCGCGGGTGCGGCAGGAGGTGGCGGCCCACGAGGCGCTCGAGGCGTCCCTGCGGGAGGCGGTGCGGGCCCGGGACGAGTTCCTCTCCGCCGCGAGCCATGAGCTGAAGACGCCGCTGGCCGCGTTCCGGCTGAACCTGGAGCTCATCGACAAGGGGCTCAGCCCGGACTCGCGCGACCGCGTCCACGAGAAGCTGCTGGCGGCGGGCCGTCAGGTGCGGCGGCTGCATGTGCTGCTGGAGCGGATGCTCGACGTGACGCTCATCACCACCGGCCGGTTCCAGTTGTCCCTGGGCGAGACGGACCTGGGCGCGCTGGTGATGGACACGGTGGCGCACGTGCGCGACGAGCTGAAGCGCGCGGGGACTCCGCTGGAGGTCCACGCCGAGCGCGGGCTGCTGGGCCACGTGGACCCGGCGCGGCTGGGGCAGGTGCTCACGGGGCTGTTGCAGAACGCGGCGGCGTACGGGCAGGGCAGGGCGGTGGAGGTGCACCTCGACCGGTGCGGGGACATGGCGCGGCTGGGCGTCGTGGACCACGGCATGGGCATCCGGCCTGAAGACCGGGCGCGCATCTTCGAGCGCTTCGAGCGGGCCGTGTCGACGCGGCATCACAGCGGACTGGGCCTGGGACTGTGGACGGCGCGGGTCATCGTGGAGGCGCACGGAGGCACCATCTCCGTGGAGGACACGCCGGGCGGCGGGGCGACGTTCATCGTGGAGCTGCCGCTCCGGGTGGCAAAGGCAGACAGTGACGTTGTCGTTGCCCGCCAGGCGTGACGTCGATTGTGAGTGCAGGAGCGGTGGTAGGGTTTGGCCCCTATGCGAACTCTTCGTGCGCTCTGGTTGGTGGTTTTTGCAGTGTCCTGGTTGGGCTGCTCCACCGTCCAGTCCCCCATGCAGCAGGCCTGGGCAGAGGGGGAGGTGGAGTGCCACGCGCCTGATGACGACCAGTGCGTCGCGCTCCTGTGTCTGGGGGATACCTGTGGCTTCTATCGCTGCGGGGATCTGCCCGGTGAAGTCGAGCTGGCGCGGTTTCCCCCTTCGCGCCCGCCCGCTGCGGCCGCGGCTCCGGGCATGGGGCCCCGGCGAAACTGGGGTGGTGCGCAGGAACTCCCGCGTGGCGCCGTCATGGTGTTCCCCAGCTGGAACGGTGGCCCCGACCGGGTCATCCCTCCTTCACATCAGCTCACGCCCGGCCGTTGGGAGAAGCACCACATCTTTCCCCAGGCTGAAGACCTTGCGAGCTGGTTCAAGATCAGGGGCGTCAGCGTCCACGACTTCACCATGCCGATTCCGCGTGAAGTCCACAGGCGGATTCACGACGGCGCGCGTGGGGGCCCGTGGAACAACGCGTGGCGACAGTTCAGGAGGCAGAACGAAATTGCGACCCCCATGGAGATATACAAGCACGCGGGGGAGCTGATTCACCGCTTCGAGCTCATCGGTGGACCCATCAAGCCCTATTATTCCCGCCCTGGAACGTGAGGACCGATGGCTCGGTTTTTTGAGTTGCTACAGGACGAAGCAGTGATTCGAGGGCGTTACAACGGGGAGTTCGACGCTGCGCACAAGTGGAAGCTGCCCGGCGCGAGCTGCCACACCTGCGGAGCCATTTGGGGAGTTGCCGGGCACCAGTATCCCGCCGTGGACCTATCGCAACTGCCGGAGCGAAAGGAGTTCGAGGAGGCAAGGCCCGAGCCCTTCTCCGAGTTCGCGCGCCTGCGAGAGTTGGTACGTCCCCTTTCGCCTCCCAATGCGTCCCTTCCTCCTGGAACGAGTTTTGGCCCACTGGTGGGTCGCGCCTTCGGCAAGTTCGGCCCCTTCACCTCACAGGGGGACATCACATGGCTGGTGCTTCGAGACACGCTGGAGCGCCTCCGGGCGGAAGGCGTACGCGGGCTGCTGGGCTGCGGGACGGAGCTGCGATTCCGTCAGAAGGACCCGCCAGAGTTGCTGGAACTGCAGATTGAGCCACGGGGCCGGCTCCACCCGGACTGCATTCCCCCGGAGGTGCCTCCACCGTGCCCGACCTGTGGCCGGCACGCCTTCCGGCTGCCTGATGAACCCATCCTGGACGCGGCGTCGTTGCCGACGGAGCTGGACCTGTTCCGCGTGGGCAACTTCTCCACGGTGATTGTTGGCACCGAGCGGTTCATGGAGACGGTGCGCCGCCTGGAACTGGACGGCATCACCTTCCGCGAGCTGCCAACACGCTGACGGCGGCCCGCCGCCTCTGAGTGGAGCGGCGGGTCCGGAGCGGTGACTACCGGCGCAGCCGCACGCGCAGCAGGGGCCGCAGCGACGGGCGCTCGGTGCCGTCCACGGCGATGGGGGTAATTGAAATCTCCCCCTCTTCCAGCGCGGTGGTATCCGCGCCCGCTTCCGTCTCCGGCGCGCACGTGGTGGACAGCCCGCAGATGGGGCCCTGCGAGATGTACGTGTCCGGCGTGTTGGGGACGGGGAGGTACGTCGGGCGCACCACCTCCGCGTGGCCGATGGACGTCACGCTCGGCCCGTCCACCTGCGACGCGTCGAACTTGCCGGCCTCGTCCAACACCACCGGGTAGTTCACGTTGAGCGCGATGCGGTCCGGCAGCAGGCGCCCATCCGGGCCCGCCGTGTCACGCAGCTGCTCGGCCAGGTCCTTCACGTACGTCGCCACCGTGGGCGCCGCCGCCAGCGTCTGGGAGAACCCCGTCCCCGAGTCCGCCAGGTTGAGCCCGATGCTCACCGCGATGGACGCAACCCCTTCCTCCGCCCCCGCCACCGCCGCGCCCACCGTGCCCGAGTGATTCACCGCACGGCCCACGTTCTGCCCGTAGTTCATGCCCGAAATCACCAGGTCCGGCTTCTGCGCGCCGAACACCACGGACAGTCCGAACAGCACCGCGTCCGCCGGCGTCCCCGTCAGCGCCCACGACGCCCCCGTCCCCGTCCCGCAGGGGAACGTCCCGCGCGTCGTGCGCATCAACGCGTTGAGCGTGAGCGCGCCGCTGGTGCCGCTGCGGTCCGCCGACGGCGCCACCACCGTCACCTCATGGCCCGCGGCACACAGCGTGTCCCGCAGGATGCGCATTCCCGCGCCGTTGATGCCGTCATCCGTCGTCAGGAGGATGCGCAGCGGGCGGGACTCGGCGGACGCCTTGGACGGGGAAGAGGGCTGCTGGGGAACGGCCTGGGCCTGCGTGCCCAGTCCGAGCACTGCCGCGGTGAGGAGCGAGACGAATCGGTGGTTGTGCATGTGTCCCTCGAGCGAGCGCGACGAGGCCTCACGCAGGGCCCTCCCTTGGGCCCCGAGTCCCCCCGCCAACGCTTCAACAACAGAACGAAACGGGCCGCCCGATGTCGCAGCCCGACACACGAAAACAGCAAAATTGTTCCACTGAACTGGACACGTTTTGCGGGCCTGGCGTGTCTTTCCAGGCGCATTCCACTAAGAGGATGGCTCCGTTCGTCTCTCGGAGTGAGAAGGGAGCCTCGTCATGCCCGTGAATCACCGTCTGGCCAGCCATGGAGTGCTGGCCGCCCTGTCCTTCACCCTCGGCCTGGGCTGCGGCCCGGTGGAGGAGGAGCTGTCCCTCCCCGTCGCCGCCCCCGAGCCCACCGCCGCAGCCACCCAGGCGCTGGCGGTCCCCGGCTTCGCGGAGCTGCACCACCACATGTTCGCGGAGGAGGCCTTCGGCGGCGGCTGGTTCCACGGCGGCCACCTGGGCACGCTCGCCAGCTGCGACGGCGGACTTCCGGAGAGCGACCATGCCCGCGTCCGCATGGACCTGAGCAACATGCTCAACCTGTGTCCCAACTCCGGCAGCGTGGACCTGAGCGGCGTGCCCATCCTCTCCGCCTTCTTCGGCATCGGCGGCGCGGTGGCCTCCGAGTACATCGGCAAGATTGAGGGCACCGAGGGCGACACCGGCGTCCACCTGGGCCGCGCCACCGTGAATACGCAGTGGCCCCGCTGGGACACGATTGCGCACCAGCAGTCGTGGCAGGGCTGGCTCCGGCAGGCGCACCAGGGCGGCATGTCCCTGGTGATGGTGTCGCTGGTCAGCAACGAGTTCCTCTGCAAGGCGCTGCCGTACGACAACCTCAAGCGCCCCTGCGACGAGATGGCGGACGTGGAGCTCCAGCTCCAGATGGCGCGCACCTTCGACGCCAGCAACGACTGGGTGGAGATTGCCCTGTCGCCCGCGCACGCGCGCAACATCATCAACTCCGGCCGGCTGGCGATGGTGCTCTCCATCGAGGCGAGCAAGCTGTTCGGCACGAAGGACTGGCGCACGGAGCTGGACCGCTTCTACGCGCTGGGCGTCCGCTCGCTCCAGCCGGTGCACCAGCTGGACAACCGCTTCGGCGGCGCGGCGCTGCACAACCCCATCTTCCAGGCCGCCCAGTTCCTGGAGAACTGCCGCATCGACTACGACTGCGGCGTGACGACGGACACCTTCACGCTCGGCTTCGACGTGTACCGGGACGCCGCCGGCAACTGCCGCAACACGCGCGGCCTCACCGAGGACGGCAAGGCGCTGCTCCAGGCGATGATGGCCAGGGGCATGCTCATCGACGTGGCGCACGTGTCGGAGAAGGGCCTGCAGGACGCCTACGCCGTCGCCCAGGCGAACGCGTACTACCCGCTGGTCATCTCCCACGGCCACTTCCGCGAGGTGATGAACCCCGAGCTGGCGGACGACGAGAAGACGACGCCCGCGTGGGCGGTGCGCTACCTGCGGCAGACGGGCGGCATGTTCGGCCTGCGCACCGCGCACGACGAGACGCGCGCGTACACGAAGTCCGGCGTGGCCAACAACTGCCAGGGCTCCACGCGCTCGCTGGCGCAGGCGTACGAGTTCGGCCGCCAGGGCCTCAAGGTGCCCATGGCCTTCGGCGCGGACCTCAACGGCTTCATCCAGCAGACGCGGCCGCGCTTCGGTGACAACGGCGCGTGCTCGGCGGGCTTCAGGGCGGAGGCGGACGCGCAGTCCCGTCAGCAGACGCTGGGCGGCCCGGCGCGCCTGGGCACCGGCTTCGACGAGTTCGGCCTCGCGCACGTGGGCATGCTGCCGGACCTCCTGAGGGATTTGGGCCGCGTGGGCGCCAACACCACCGCGCTGTCCGGCTCCTCGGAGTCCTTCCTGCGCGTGTGGGAGCGCGCGTCCGGCCCGCGCACCGGCATGGCGGACGCGGCGGCGGACATCGATACCACCGGCGTCGCTCCGTACGTGGCCAAGGCCACCCGCGAGGCGGCGTATCCCGTGCTGTGCGGTGAGCACTACTCGCCGCAGTCCAAGGACCTGGGCCAGGCGTGCCGCTTCGACCAGGAGTGCGTCAACAACACGTGCAGCTCCGGGGACTGCGGCTCCGTCGGCATCTGCACCTGCAACAACGACGCGGAATGCGGCACCGGCCGGTACTGCGGCTACGCCCTCAACGAGGGGAAGTGCCAGAACAAGAAGCCGAAGGGCGCCTCCTGTCTGTACGGCCGGGAATGCCTGTCCGGCTCGTGCAGCTGGCTGTCCTGCCGCTGAGCGCCCGGGATTGAACCCTGGCCGGCCCTCGAGGCCGGCCGGGGTCCTCCGCGCATGCGCCGCGCCCCGCTGTTGTTCGCGGGGCGCCTGTCCGGCGTCGGGGCATCCTGATGGTCGTTGCGCGGCGCATCCATGGGGGGTAGGGAAAACACGCCCCATGTCAGCGACTGCTCAATTGCTGGAAGCCGTCCGGAAGGAAGCGAAGCCGGGCATCTGGTCCAATGGCGTCAACCTCGCGCGCTCGGGGGCCGTGGTGCTCCAGTCGCAGAAGGCGGGCGAGCTGGAGCTGCGGGTGCGGGCGAAGGGCCGCCCGGTCGCCCTCACGGTCGTCCTCTATCCGAACGACGACGCCTGGGAGTGCGACTGCCCCAGCCAGGTGGACCCGTGCGAGCACGTCGTCGCGGCGGCCATCTCCATCCAGCAGGCGGAGAAGCAGGAGACGCCGCTGGAGACGGCGGCGGCCCGCTGGTCCCGCGTCGTGTACCACTTCACCCGCGCGGACGGCGGGCTGGAGCTGCACCGGGCGCTCGCGCACGCGGACGGCCGGGAGGAGCCCCTGGAGGGGAGCCTGACGTCGCTGGTGGCGCAGCCGGCGAAGGCGGCGACGCTGCAGGTGGAGAACGCGGACCTGCTCGCCGACCGCATCCTGGAAGCGCGCCGCACGCGCGGCACGTTGGCCCCGGAGACGCTGGAGGCCATCCTCAAGGTGCTGGAAAACGCGCGCAACGTGCTCCTCGACGGGCGCCCGGTGGCCGTGTCCGACGAGCCCGTGCTGCCCCGGGCCGTGGTGGAGGACCGGGCCCAGCAGATTGCCGTGACGGTGACGAAGGACCCGCGCGTGACGGAGGTCGTGAGTCCCGGCGTGGCGCTGTTCGGCGATGCGCTGGCCCGCCTGGGAGAGACGCAGATGACGGGCGCGTGGCTCCAGTCGCTGCCCATCGTCCGCACCTACTCCGTGGAGCAGGTGGGCGAGCTGACCGCGAAGATTCTCCCCGAGCTGGGTCGTCGCATCCCCGTGGACATGCGCAGCCGCCGCCTGCCTCGGCTGGACCGGGAGCTGCGCCCCCGCGTCCTGCTGGAGCTGAACCAGCTGGAGTCGGGCCTGTCCGTGCTGCCCACGCTCGTCTACGGCGCGCCGCCCGCGGTGCGCATCGACAACGGGCGCATGGTGTACCTGCGCGGCGCGGTGCCGCTGCGCGACGAGGCCGCGGAGCAGCGGCTCATCCACCAGCTCCGCGACGAGCTGAACCTGGTGCCGGGCCGGCGGCTGACGGTGCAGGGCCCGGAGATGGTGCGCTGGGCGGACAAGCTCCGCCGGTGGCGCGGAGACCTGGCCGGCGACGCGGCGGGGCTGGTGAGCCCGGACGTGAAGCTCCGGCCGCTGCTCCAGGTGCAGTCCGGCGTCACCGGGCAGGGCGTCCCCGACGTGCGCTTCACGCTGGAGTTCCAGGTGGAGGGCGCGAAGGGCGAGGTGAAGGCCGTGGACGCGGCCGCCGTCGTCCGCGCGTGGACGGAGGGGCTGGGGCTGGTGCCGCTGGACGGCGGAGGCTGGGCGCCGCTGCCTCGCGCGTGGCTGGACAAACACGGCCAGCGCGTGGCGGACCTGCTCGCCGCGCGCCAGTCGGACGGGAAGGTGTCCAACCACGCGCTGCCGGAATTGACGGCGCTGTGCGAGACGCTGGAGCAGCCGCCCCCGCCGGGACTCGACAGGCTGGCGCCGCTCGTCTCCGGCTTCGAGAAGCTGCCGGCCCCGGTGCTGCCGCCGGAGCTCAACGCGACGCTGCGCCCCTACCAGCTCCAGGGCGTGAGCTGGCTGGGCTTCCTGCGCGGCGCGGGCCTGGGCGGAATCCTCGCGGACGACATGGGCCTCGGAAAGACGCTGCAGACGATTTGCGCGCTGGGGCCGGGCTCGCTCGTGGTGTGCCCCACCAGCGTGCTGCCCAACTGGGCCGCGGAGCTGAAGCGCTTCCGCCCGTCGCTCAAGGTCTGCGTGTACCACGGGCCCGGCCGCACCCTGGACGCGGCCGCGGACATCACGCTCACCACGTACTCCATCATGCGCCTGGACGCGGCCGTGCTGGGCGCGCGCACCTGGGACGCGCTGGTGCTGGACGAGGCGCAGGCCATCAAGAACCCGGAGAGCCAGGTGGCGCGCGCGGCCTTCGGCCTCAAGGCCAACTTCCGGCTGGCGCTCAGCGGCACCCCGCTGGAGAACCGGCTGGAGGAGCTGTGGAGCCTGATGCACTTCACCAACCCGGGCCTGCTCGGGGGACGCAGGCACTTCCAGGACAAGGTGGCGCAGCCCATCGCCGACGGCCGCGCCGACGCCGCGGAGGGCCTGCGCCGGAAGATTCGCCCCTTCGTCCTGCGGCGCCTCAAGCGCGACGTGGCGCCGGAGCTGCCGCCGCGCATCGAGTCGGTGATGCACGTGCAGCTGGATGAGCGCGAGCGCGCCGTCTACGACGCCATCATGGCCGCCACGCGCAAGGAAGTCGTGGCGCTGCTCAACGAGGGCGGCAGCGTGCTGAAGGCGCTGGAGGCGCTGCTCCGGCTGCGGCAGGCCGCCTGCCACCCGGCGCTTGTCCCGGGCCAGCGGGCCAACACCTCGTCGAAGGTGGAGACGCTGGTGGATGCGCTGGAGACCGCGGTCTCGGAGGGCCACAAGGCGCTCGTCTTCTCGCAGTGGACGTCGATGCTGGACCTCATCGAGCCGCAGCTCAAGGCGACGGGAATCACCTTCGAGCGGCTGGACGGCTCGACGCCCAACCGCGGCGAAATCACGCAGCGCTTCCAGGCGGACGGCGGCGCGCCGGTGCTGCTGATGTCGCTCAAGGCGGGTGGCACGGGCCTCAACCTCACGGCGGCGGACCACGTGTTCCTGGTGGACCCGTGGTGGAACCCGGCGGTGGAGGCCCAGGCGGCGGACCGCGCGCACCGCATCGGGCAGGAGCGGACGGTGATGGTGTACCGGCTCGTCTCTCAGGGAACGGTGGAGGAGCGAATCCTGGGACTCCAGGAGAAGAAGCGCGCCATCTTCGAGGCGGCCCTGAGCGAGGCCTCCGCCGCGACGGCCATCACCCGAGAAGACCTGCTCGAGCTGTTCTCCTGAGGAGCGCTGATGCTGACACTGCGCAGGACGCACGTCCGGCTGGGACAGAGCGCCACGGGCAAGACGGAGGCGATTCGCCTCGTCGGGCAGACGCTGGTGGACGAGGGCTTCATCGAGCCCGGCTACATCGACAGCATGCTCCGCCGCGAGAAGGTCTCCGCGACGTACCTGGGGCACGGCATCGCCATTCCCCACGGCACGCCCGACGCGCGGGAGCTGGTGAAGCAGACCGGCGTCGTCGTCGTGCAGTTCCCCCGCGGCGTGGACTGGGGTGGGGACGGGCACGCGCGCATCGTCGTCGGCATCGCCGCGCGCTCGGATGAGCACCTCCAGGTGCTGGCCAACCTCACCGGCGTGCTCGGTGACGCGGCGAAGGCGGAGGAGCTGTCCCGGACGACCGACGTGGACGTCGTCGTCGCCACCCTCAACGGCGCTGGCGCGCCCGCCGAGACGGCTCCACTGCCGCTGGCCGGTGGGGGCTGCTTCATCGAGGTGCCCTCGCCCGTGCCGCATGGCCTGCACGCGCGCCCGTCCACCGCGCTCGTGGAGGTGGCGAAGCGCTTTCGCAGTGACATCTCCGTCCGGTACGAGGGGAGGGTGGCCAACGCGAAGAGCCTGGTGACGCTGCTGTCGCTCGGCGCCCGGCCCGGGGCCACGCTGACCATCAGCGCCGTGGGCGAGGACGCGCCGACGGCGCTGGCCGCCATCCGCGAGGCCTTCGACGAGGGGCTCGACGAGGAGGTGGCCGCGCCCCGGCCCGGCGCGCCGGAGCCCGTGGCGCTTCCCACCGCGCGGCTCGACTACGAGGGGACGCTGGTGGCCGGCATCTCCGCGTCGCCGGGCATCGCCGCCGGGCCGGTGTGGGCCTTCCAGCACGAGCGCCTGGAGGTGGAGGAGCGGGCGCCGGACGCGGTGGCCGAGCGCCGCAGGTTGGAGAAGGCCCTGGCCGGCGCGACGGCGGACCTCCAGAACCTGTACCAGGAGTTCCTCAAGAAGGCCGGTGCGCCCCGGGCCGCCATCTTCAAGGCCCACCAGGAGTTGCTGGACGACCCGGACATGGTGTCCGAGGCGCACGGCCACATCGACGCGGGGGCGAGCGCCGGCTGGGCGTGGCGCAGCGTCTACGAGGCCCGTGCCGGGGTGCTCGCGCGCCTTCCGGACCCGCTGCTCGCCGCGCGCGCGGGAGACCTGCGCGACGTGGGCCGCCGCGTGCTGCGCCTGCTGGCAGACGTGGTGGAGGGCGTGGCGACGCTGCCGGACCACCCCGTGGTGCTGCTGGCCGAGGACCTGGCCCCGTCGGACACCGCGAAGCTGGACCCGGCGATGGTGCTGGGCCTGTGCACCGTCGGAGGCGGGGCCACGTCACACACGGCCATCATCGCCCGCTCGCTGGACATCCCCGCGGTGGTCGCCGCGGGGCCGGCGGTGCTGGACCTGGCCAACGGGCAGGAGTGCATCCTCGACGGCAACGGGGGCGTCCTCGTCGTCAACCCGTCCGCGAAGGACCGCGAGCGCGCGGCCACGCAGCGCGAGCGGGTGCGGGAGCAGCGCGAGGCCGAGAAGCTGGAGCGCTACAAGCCCGCCATCACCCGCGACGGACACCGCGTGGAGGTGGCCGCGAACATCGGCTCGGCGAAGGACGCGGAGAAGGCCGTGAATGCCGGCGGCGAGGGCGTGGGGCTGATGCGCACGGAGTTCCTCTTCCTCCAGCGCGAGGACCCGCCCGGCGAGGACGAGCAATACGAGGCCTACCGCACCATGGTGCGGGCCCTGAACGGGCTGCCCATCATCCTGCGCACGCTGGACATCGGCGGCGACAAGCAGGTGCCGTACCTGTCCCTGCCCGCGGAGGCCAACCCCTTCCTCGGCGTGCGCGGCATCCGCCTGTGCTTCGAGCGGGAGGACCTGTTCCGCACGCAGCTTCGCGCCATCATGCGCGCGTCCATGGAAGGGCCGGTGCGCATCATGTTCCCCATGGTGGCCACCCTCGGTGAGTTGCGCCGGGCCAAGGCCATCACCGAGGACGTGCGGCGCGAGGTGGGCGCGGCGCCGGTGGAGACGGGCATCATGATTGAGGTCCCCTCGGCGGTGATTCTCGCGGACCAGCTGGCGAAGGAGGTGTCCTTCTTCTCCATCGGCACCAATGACCTGACGCAGTACGTGCTGGCGATGGACCGCGAGCACCCCGTCCTCGCGTCGCAGGCGGACGGCGTCCACCCGGCGGTGCTCCGCATGGTCGACCTCACCGTGAAGGCCGCCCGCGCGGCCGGCATCTGGGTGGGCGCGTGTGGCGGCGTCGCCGGAGACCCCGCGGGGGCGATGACGCTGGCCGGGCTCGGAGTCACCGAGCTGAGCGTTGCCATTCCCACCATCCCCGCCATCAAGGCGCTGCTGCGCGGCGTGTCCATGAAGGACCTGGAGGCGCTCGCGAGAAGGGCGCTCGCCTGTGACAACGCGGCGGACGTGCGGTCGCTGGTGCAGGGCCTGCTGGCCCGGACGGGGGTGGGGGCATGACGCCGACGAAGCCCGGCATCGTCACGGTGAGCCTCAACTCCGCCATCGACCAGACGCTCGACTGTCCCGGCTTCACCGCGGGCGCCGTCAACCGCGTGGTCTCCGAGACGCGCACGGCCGGCGGCAAGGCCATCAACGTCGCCGCCTTCCTCGCGGGCGGGCCGGCGCACGTCACCGCCACGGGCTTCCTGGGCACGGACAACGCCCAGGTCTTCGAGGCGCTGTTCCTCGAGCGAGGCATCCAGGACCGGTGCACGCGGCTGCCCGGCTCCAGCCGCGTCAACATCAAGGTGGTGGACCGCGCGGGCGGCACCGTCACGGACCTCAACCTGCCGGGGCTGCGAGTCCCGGACAGGGCCCTGGGGATGTTGACGGAGAAGCTGGAGGCGCTCGCCGCGGACAACGGCTGCTTCGTGCTCGCCGGCAGCCTGCCGGCCGGCGTGCCCGAGGACACCTACGCCATGCTGACGGAACGGCTGCGAGCCCGGGGGGCGCTGGTGGTGGTGGACACCAGCGGCGCACCGCTGAAGCACGCGGTGGCGGCGCGGCCGGACTTCGTGAAGCCGAACGCGCACGAGCTGTCCGAGCTGCTCGGCCGCCCGCTCCCGGACAGGGACGCGGTGGTGCGCGCGGCGCGGCAGCTCCAGGCGACGGGAATCTCCCTGGTGGTCGTGTCGCTGGGCGCGGACGGCGCCATCTTCGTGGGGCACGAGGGGGCGCTGTGGGCAGTGCCTCCCAAGGTGGAGGTCGCCAGCACGGTGGGGGCGGGGGACTCCATGGTGGCCGGAGTGCTGGCCGCGCGGCTTTCGGGGCGCAACCTGGAGGAGTGTGCGCGGTACGGCACCGCCTTCGCCGCCGGCAAGCTGGTCCGCGTCGGTCCGGTGCCGCCGTCCGCGGCGCGGGTGGAGGCGCTGATGCCCCACGTCGTCATCCATCCTTTGGGCAGTGCCTGAGCAGCGAGAGACGAGGAACGGACGACCATGGCGAAACTGGTAGCCATCACCGCCTGCCCGACGGGAATCGCCCACACGGTCATGGCGGCCGAGGCGCTGCGCCGGGTGGCGGCGCTCAAGGGACATCAGATTGCGGTCGAGACGCTGGGCTCCGAGGGGGCCCGCACGCCGCTCGACGCGGCGGCCATCGCGGAGGCGGACGCGGTCATCGTCGCGTCCGACATCACCGTCGACGAGACGCGCTTCCAGGGCAAGCGCATCATCCGGACCTCGACGGCGCTGGCCATCCGGGAGACGGAGCACATCATCGACGAGGCGGTGGCGTCCCCGGCACGCTCCGTCGTGCCAGCGCCCGCGGCGCCGGTGACGCCGCCTGTCACGGTGGTGACGGCCACACCCGTGGCCACGCCCACCGCTGGAGGCTCCGGCCGGCTGGTGGCCATCACCGCCTGTCCCACGGGCATCGCCCACACCTTCATGGCGGCCGAGGCGCTGACGCGCGCCGCGAAGGCGAAGGGCTACACCCTCAAGGTGGAGACGCAGGGCTCGGTGGGCGCCAAGAATCTCCTGACGCCGGAGGAAATCGCCGCGGCGGACGCGGTCATCATCGGCGCGGACACCCACGTCTCCACCGAGCGCTTCGCGGGCAAGCGGCTGTTGAAGACCTCGGTGGGCGAGGCGCTGAAGCAGGCGGACTCGGTGATTGAGCGGGCGCTGGCGCTGCCCGTCGTGGCTCCCGGGACTCCCGCCGCGGCGGCTCCCGCGCAGGCGGTGGCGCGCGCGAAGGCGGAGCCGACGGGCCCCTACAAGCACCTGCTGACGGGTGTGTCGTTCATGCTCCCGTTCGTCGTGGCGGGCGGGCTCGTCATGGCGCTGTCGTTCGTCTTCGGCATCGACGCCTTCAAGCAGGAGGGCTCGCTGCCCGCGGCGCTGATGCAGATTGGCCAGGCGGCCTTCGCGCTGATGGTGCCGGCGCTGGCGGGCTACATCGCCTATTCCATCGCGGACCGGCCGGGGCTGGCGCCGGGCTTCATCGGCGGCATGCTGGCGAGCCGCATCGAAGCCGGCTTCCTGGGCGGCATCGCCGCGGGCTTCCTCGCGGGGTACGTGGCGCGCTGGTTCCGGGACCACATCCGCCTGCCGGCCAACCTCGAGGGGCTCAAGCCCGTCCTCATCCTCCCGCTGCTGTCGTCGCTCGTCGTCGGCCTGCTGATGGTCTACGTGATTGGCGCGCCGGTGGCGGCCATCATGCGCGGGCTGACGGACTTCCTGACGGGGATGAGCGGCACCAACGCCATCCTGCTGGGACTGCTGCTCGGCGCCATGATGGCGGTCGACACGGGCGGGCCCATCAACAAGGCGGCCTATGCCTTCGCGGTGGGGCTGCTGGGCTCCAGCACCTTCACGCCGATGGCGGCGGTGATGGCCGCGGGCATGACGCCGCCGCTGGGCCTGGCGCTGGCGACGGTGGTGGCCCGCAGCCGCTTCACGCTCCAGGAACGCGAGGCCGGAAAGGCCGCCGCGGTGCTGGGCCTGGCGTTCATCTCCGAGGGCGCCATCCCCTTCGCCGCCAAGGACCCGCTGCGCGTCATCCCCTCCATCATGTTCGGCTCCGCGGTGACGGGGGCCCTGTCCATGTGGTTCGGATGCGGGCTGCGCGCGCCGCACGGCGGCGTGTTCGTGCTCGCCATCCCCAACGCGGTGAAGCCGGTGGGGCTCTACCTCGTGGCCATCGCGGTGGGCACGGTGGCCACCACGCTGGCGCTCGTCATCCTGAAGCGCCCGCTCCCGGAGGAGCCGGTGCTCCCTGCTCCCGAGGGCACGCCCTCCTTGCGTTAGAGAGGCGGTTCGATGTTCCGTGCAGTCCTGCTCGTCGTCCTGGGGTCCATCGCGATGCTGCCTGTCACCGCCGAAGCCGAGAAGCGGGATGCCACCGCCGCCGCGCTGCACGCGCTCATCCAGCGCGAGTGGCAATACCAACTGGAGCACAACCCGACGTACGCGTCGGTGTCGGGAGACCGTCGGTGGAACGACCGCTGGGATGACCTGAGCCTGAAGGGCATCGAGGCGGACCACCAGCACAACCTCCAGGTCGTCGCGCAGGTGAAGAAGCTGGACCGCAAGAAGCTCTCCGCCGCGGACCAGCTCAACTACGATTTGTTCCTCCGTGATTACGAGCTGTGGGTGGAGGAGCACCGGTTCAAGACGTACCTGATGCCGTCGAACCACATGGGGGGCCTGCCCGAGGGCATCAAACAGCCGCCGGGCGTCCAGACGGCCTACCAGCTCGCGGACACGCTGCGCTTCGACACGGTCCAGGACTACGAGGAGTGGGTGACGCGGCTCCAGCGCTTCAGCACCTACGTGGACCAGGTGATGGCGCTGATGCGCGAGGGCCTGCGCGAGGGACGCGTCCACCCCCAGGTCGTCCTCAAGCGCATGCCGCCGCAGGTGGAGAAGCAGCTGGTGGACGCGCCCGAGAAGAGCGCCTTCCACGGCCCCTTCACGCGCTTTCCCGCCAGCATCCCCACCGCCGAGCAGCAGCGCCTGACGGCCGCGGGCCGCGCCGCCATTGCCCAGGGCGTGCTGCCCGCGCTGAAGCGCTACCACCAGTTCCTCACGGAGGAGTACCTCCCGAAGGGCCTGGAGCAGGTCGGCATCTGGCAGCTCCCGGAGGGCGAGGCGCTGTACGCGCTGCTCGCTCGCAGATTCACGACGACGTCGCTGACGCCGGACGAAATCCACGCGCTGGGCCTGTCCGAGGTGAAGCGCATCCGCGCGGAGATGGAGGCGGTGAAGGCGAAGGCCGGCTTCAAGGGCTCGCTGGCGGACTTCTTCCGCTTCCTTCGCACCGACTCGCGCTTCTACTACCGCACGGGGGACGAGCTGCTGATGCGCTACCGCAGCCTCTCCAAGCGCATCGACCCGCTGCTGGTGAAGCTGTTCAAGACGCTGCCGCGCCAGCCCTACGGCGTCGAGCCCACGCCCGAGGCCATGGCCCCGGATGCGACGACGGGCTTCTACTACCCCGGCGCAACGGACGGCTCGCGCCCCGGCACGTACCTCGTCAACCTGTACCGTCCGGAGACGCGGCCGCGCTGGGAGATGGTGCCCCTCACGCTGCACGAGGCGGTGCCCGGCCACCACCTCCAGACGTCGCTGGCCGCCGAGCAGACCGGCCTCCCCGACTTCCGCCGCTTCGGCTACCACGTCGCCTACGGCGAGGGCTGGGCGCTGTACTGCGAGACGCTGGGCGACGAGCTGGGCCTCTACGAGGACCCGTACGACAAGTTCGGCCAGCTCGCGTACGACATGTGGCGCGCCGTCCGGCTCGTCGTGGACACCGGCATGCACGTCAAGCGCTGGACGCGGCAGCAGGCGCTGGACTTCTTCATGGAGAACTCGCCGCGCCAGGAGCTGGACACCACCAACGAGATTGACCGCTACATCGCCTGGCCGGCGCAGGCGCTGGCGTACAAGGTGGGGCAGCTCAAGATTCGCGAGCTGCGCACGCGCGCGGAGAAGGAGCTCGGGCCCCGCTTCGACGTGCGCGAGTTCCACGACGTGGTGCTGCTCGACGGCTCGCTGCCGCTGGACGTGCTGGAGACGAAGGTCCAGGGGTGGGTGGCCGCGCGGAAGGCGGCGAAGTAGCGCCGCTCAGGGTTTGCGTCCGCCGGGCGCCGCCTTCCGGGGCGCCTGGGCCGGCGCGGAGGTCAGCCGCCCGTACTTGCGCATGGCCTTCACGAGCCTGTCGTGGGGCATGCCGAAGACGCGGATGCCCTCCGCGCCCGTCATCGTGTCCGCGGCGAGCATGGCGTTGAGGATGGACTCCTGCGTGGCCTGCACGGTGGCCTCGAAGAGCGGGTTGATGCGCTCGTTGTCGAGCACCGACACACTGGCGACGGGAGCGTCCCCGGGCGCCTTCAGGTGCTGGGTGGAGAAGGCGAGGAAGATGTCGCCCGAGGAGTTCTCCCCGAGGCCGCCCATCTTCGCGATGCCCAGGGGGACGCGCCGCGCCAGCCGCGCGAGTTGGTGGGGCAGCAGGGGCGCGTCCGTCGCGACGGCGACGATGATGGAGCCTGCGCCCTCCTTCATGGTGGGCTTCGTGACGCCGCCCGAGGTGGCGCAGGGCGGCACCTTCCCGAACATCTCATTGGCCGGCTTCTGGGTGCCCACGTAGCAGGGGCGCAGGTCGGTGATTTCCTCGCCCACGGGCACGCCCTCCACGGAGAGGAGGCGGCGCGCGCCGTAGTTGCACTGCACCAGCACGCCCACGGTGTAGCCGCCTTCCGAATCCGGCAGCCTGCGCGACGCCGTGCCGATGCCGCCCTTGAAGCCGTGGCACATCATGCCCGTGCCTCCGCCCACGGAGCCCTCCGCGACGGGCCCGACGCGAGCGGTGTCCAGCGCCTGCCAGGCATGGGCGCCCTTCACGTGGAAGCCGTAGATGTCGTTCAGCATGCCGTCCCAGGTCTCCGCCACCACGGGCAGGCCCAGCTCCCACGCGAGCCCGCGCTTCATGGCCCAGGCAATCACCGCGTCGCGCACCGTGCCCACGTCATTGGTGTTGGTGATCATCAGCGGCCCGGCGAGCTGGCCCGACTCGGTGAGCCAGTGGGTGCCCGTCATCTCCCCGTTGCCGTTGAGGGCGAACACGGCGGCGAAGACCTCCTCGGCGAGGCCGTCGCGTCCCCGGGGGAGCACCGCCGTGACGCCGGTGCGCACCGGGCCCTTGCCCGGCTCCCCCCGGCCGTCGCCGGAGATGAGCGTGACGTGACCGACCTCCACGCCGGCCACGTCGGTGATGGCGTTGTTCGGCCCGGCTTGCCCGCCGAAGGTGATGCCCAGGTCTCTCGCGCGAGGCCTGGCGGAGACGGCCTGGGCCACGCCCGTCCGGGGCGGCAACGTCAGACACAGCAGAACGCAGGGGAGCAGGTATCGCCAGGTCGCGCGCATGCCGACTTCCTACACCTCAACGATATGCGGCGCACCAGGGTGGAGCTGCGGGGCGGAGGAGGGCTAGCCTCCGTCCGCCTCGACGTTCCACCCCCGGGAGCGCTCCATGAACCGCGGTATCCGCACCGTCGTCATGTCGTTGGGTCTCACCCTGATGCTGTCGTCCTCCGTGGCCCGGGCCGATGGCCTGTCCACCATCCCCTACGGCGACAACTGCTGGGGCAGCGGCACGGACGCGGACCGGGACGGGCTCAACGACGACTGCGAGTACCAGCTCGCGCTCGCGTTCATGCCGAAGCTCTGGTTCGACACGGGCGAGAGCGGCTACGGACGCCGGCCCTATTTCGCGGTGAAGAGCGAGGCCTTCGCCACCCGCACGCTGCGCATCTTCTACCTGGACACCTTCTTCGAGGACACCGGCGTCACCACCGGCCACGACGGTGACCCCGAGTTCCAGCTCTTCGAGGTGCACTACTCCGGAGGCCGCTGGTACCTCGACTGGGTCTACCTGTCCGCGCACCGCAAGAGCGCGTGTGACTCGTCGGCCTGGTACTCCTACGACCAGCTCGAGTACGACACGAGCGACTCGCGCAACGCCTACCGTGGCTGGCCCACGCTCTACGTCGCCGAGGACAAGCACGCGACGTACAACAACCTGTCAACCTGTGACAGCGGCTGCTTCGCCCAGGACTACTGCAGCAAGTACGCCTCCCAGTTCCTCGACACGAGCAGCAAGCTCGTCTCGCGCAACGTGGGCTCCACAGCGGTGCCGTTGATCAACCAGGTGGTCCTCAACGGCAAGACGGAGCGGCTGCTCGACGACGTCGAGTTCAAGGGCTGGGATGACCAGTGGTACCGGCCCAACTCCCAGGGCTACCGCCGGCATCTCGTCGAGTTCGGCTTCTAGCCCGAGCGCGCACATGACTCCCGGCGTTCCTGAAGGTCGAGGCAGCGCAGCCCGTGTCCGCAACCGCCTGGTCCTCGTGGCGGGCGGCATACTGGTGCTCGTCGGCGTGGCGCTGACGCTTCCCGAGGGCGGCGAGGCGCCGCCGCGGCCCACCACCCTGGGGACGGTGGTGGTGACGGCGCCGCGAGCCATGGAGTCGCCCGCCGCCCCCACGGCGACTGCGCGGACGCCGCCCGTCGCATCCGCAGCCATTCCCGAAGCGGCGACGGGGGAGGCGCTCGCCCTGGCGTTGAACGAGGAGCGGGTGGTCCTCACGTCCACCGCGCGCATCGAGGGCATCGACGCGGACCGCCCCTGGGTGTGCGCGGGCGAGCCGATGATGCTGTCCGCGCGCGTGGGGGGACAGCCGGAGCCGGACGCCGTCCAGCGCTGGGTGTGGCCGGGCTCCGAGACGGGCGCGGAGCTTCAGCCCGGCTCCCGGCTCCAGTGGCGCGCACCGGAACGCGCGGGCCGGTACTTCGTGCGCTTCCAGGTGTGCAGGGACCTGGGCGGCCGCCGTGTCGGCGTGCTGGCCGAGCAGGTGGTGGGCATCGACGTGCGCGAGTGTGGCGCGTCGCAGGAAGCGGAGTCGTTGCGGCTGGAGGTCAGCCAGCGAGGGGCAGGGGACTTCGTCTTCCGGGCGGTGGCTCCGGACGCGGCGCCGCTCACCACGTACCAGTGGGACTTCGGGGACGGAGCCTCCACGGTGACGCAGGAGCCCACGGCGTCGCACGGCTATGCCACGCAGGGGTTGGGGTCCCAGGAACTGCGCGCCTTCACGGTGAGGCTCTCCGCGCGTGACGGCGCGGGCGTGGCGAGGACCGCCACCACCTTCGTCCAGGTGCGTGGGCAACCGCCTCCGGATGCACCGCCCCTGGCGACGCTGGAGCTTGCGCGCGCGCCGGGCGGCGAGGAGGGCTGGCGGAGCGGGGTGACGGTCCGCGTTCCCGAGGGCGGCGACGTCACCTGGGAGCGCGTCGAGCGGCTCACCGTGAGCTGGGACGACCAGGTGGAGTCCCGCACGCTCCCGTGGCGCGAGGTCATCACCGTGGAGGAAGCGCTGGAGCGCGGCGGCTTCCGCGGCCATGTCACGGTGCGCCCATCGGACGTGAGGCCCGACGTCAAGCAGGTGCTGGACCTGCTCCACGGGCGCGATGCGTCGGGCAGGGAGGTGACGCTGTCCTGGGCCTCCTTCAAGAGCGAGGCCCGGCCACCTCCCCGATAGACGCCGGGCCCTAGCACGGTGATCACGGCGGTTGAGGCGGGTAGCCGCAGTAGGCGAACCAGGCGGCCGCGTCCTGCGGCCGCACGGTGGAGAGCGCCTCGCGCATGGCCTCGATGAGGGCGGCGTGGGTTCGCGCGCCGATGGCCCGCAGGCGCGTCTTCACCTTCAGCCAGCACGACTCGATGGGGTTGAGGTCGGGGCTGTAAGGCGGCAGGAAGAGGAGATGGGCCTTGCGGCTGCGAACGAGCGACTCGACTGCGGGACGGTGATGGGCGCTGAGGTTGTCCAAGACAACGACGTCGCCGGGCTTGAGGACGGGAAGTAGCCCCTCTCGGACGTAGGTCTCGAAGCGTTCGCTATTGGTGGCGCCCTCGAAGGTCAGCACGGGCCCCATCCCCTGGAGCGTCAGGTCCCCAATCATCGTGAGGACCTGCCGACGGCCCATCGGTACGTAGCCGCGTGTTCGCTGCCCTCGTTGAGCACGCCCATAGCGGCGAGTCATGGTGAGGGTGGCGGCGGTCTCATCGATGAAGTGGAGCTGCGAAGGCTTCAGCTCGGAGGCTTTATCCAGGTACCGCCGTCGCGCCTGGCGACTCTTCGCCAGCCGCCGCTCGGAGGCGAGGAGCGACTTTTTTTACGCGTGTAGCCCAGGCGCCGGAAGGCACGTCCCATGGTAGGGCGGCTCACCCGTACGCCTGTCGCCTTGGCGTAGGCATCCGCAATCTCCTGGGTGGTGCTGTCGGGGCTGGCATCCAGCAGCCGCTTCACCTTGGCGAGTTGCGAATCCGGGATTCGATAGTGGGGCCGCGGGCCAGGACGCAGCGGAGCGATGGAGTGGGTGCGCTTCCAGCGGCCGACGAGCCGATCAACCGTCGCGACCCCTACCCGAAACCGCTTGGCAAGTTCTTCCCACGTTTCTTCGTGCGCCAGGTACGCCTCGAGAATGCGTTGTCTCAAGTCCATCGACAGTGGAGTGCCCATAGTCCCAATTTGTGGGCTCCGCAGCGCACTGCCTTGCTCCTGTGCCACGGGACGGACCGATTCAGGGCTGCGCTACTTGCTTCGCACGATCAGCCTCCACGAGCACCGTTGTAAACCAACGTTCGCGATCTTCGATCGCGGTTGGAGGGCGAGCAGGCGCGGAGAGGGCGGGAAGAGGCGGCAGGGACGCTTCCCGTTCGGCTCTGTGTGCGCAGAAAACCTGAGAGCGAGAAGGCCCTGCCCAAGGGCAAGGGTAGGTTCTGGTTGAAGCGTCGGCAGCGCCAGGCGCTGCTGCGCTGGCGCTTGGGGGGGCGAGTACCGACGGGCTCGCCGCATCCACCTCATCCTCGACAACGCCTCGGTCCACAGTAGCCAGAAGACACTCAAGGCCCTCGCGCAGCTCGGTGGGCGCATCGTGCTCCACTTCCTGCCGCCGTACTGCCCGGAGGGGAACCGCATCGAGCGGTTGTTGCTGGACCTGCACGCCAACGTCACCCGCAATCACCGCTGCCGCACCCTGGCTCGGCTCATGGAACGGGTGCATGCGTACCTCGCCGGACGCAATGCCCAGCGCTCTGCAAGTCCAAGCCTGCGCCGAGGTGACCTCAGGCGCACCGCCTGAGGTCGCGCGAACATCGCGATCGGCCGTTTAGGGTGCGCCGAAGCGACGTGTCCGGGCTACACCACCACGTTATGGAGAAACCAAAATACCCAAGGGAGCACCTCCGCGCTGCCCTGGCAGCCTCTGTGCCCGAATGGCTTGAGCACGGCGACCTTCTTGAGGACCTCGGCGAGCTAGTGGACCAAGTCTTCTTCGCGAGTCTCGCGACGGAGGAGGGCGAGAACCTCCGCTTTCATGTGGTCGTCGCAGGCAAGAAGAAGTTGGAGGAAGTGACGGACACGGCGTGGCCTGACGCCATCCCGCAGGAGCAGGAGCAGGAGCGGGAGCTGGCCTGGACGGTCATGCGGATCGAGCCGCACCGGGTCGACCCCAAGGCCCTCGTGAAACTCGCAGGGGCTACGGAGTTCGGGCGCACGGCCTTGGTGCTCGACCAGCGCGACGAAGATGGCCAGCTCTGGATCGTCGGAGTTGCACGACGCAATCCTCGAACAAATGGCGGCAGGGTGCTCGTCGTCTCCACATCGGCACCGGGTGCGGTGTCCGTCTACTTCGAGGGGCGACGCATCATGCGCTACGAGCGTGGACTGCTCGTACCGCCCGTGGTGGATGTCTTCTCGGAGGCTGGGGTAGTGACCCGCGCAATCCGCAGCTCAATTCCAGAGTTTCTGGCGCGGATGAAGAACATCTTCATCTCGCCTCACAACGTTGGAGAGCGCGTCTTCTCGCGCTTGGTGCGGGGGATGCGGGCGACAGGACATGGCGGTTCTGTGCTCGTTCTGCCTGCGATTCCCGAGGGCGATGCGGCACCGAAGCCGAAGTACCGACCACTGCGACCGGACGTGCTGTCCGCACAAGCCCAAGCGTACGTCGACGTCCGCACTGAGAGTACAGACGCGGCGTGGGGGGCGGCGAACCTGGACGAGTTTCCGTTCGCAGAGTGGAAGCAGCGAGAGGACGTCGCCGAAGCAAACCTCGAGGCGGCAGTGGACGACATTGCGCGGCTCACAGCCCCGGATGGTGCGCTACTGATGGGGCCTGAGTTCGCCGTCCTCGGAGCTGGCTACATGGTGACGGGCACCGGAACGGGAAAGGTGCTGGACATCTTTGAAGCCTTCGACGCCGAGGGCGAACGCGTCAGCGAGAAGCCGTATGCACTCGAACAACATGGGGCGCGGCACAAGGCTGCGGCCACTTTCGTTTCCCAGAGTGGTGGGTTCGCGTTCGTCGCCTCCGAGGATGGGCCGCTGAAGGTTCTCGTACGCCACGAGGAGCGCATCCTCCTTTGGCGCGTGGAGCTTCCTGAGTACTGAGGTCGTCCGCCTGCGCGTCTTCGAGTGAAGCGCTGGCGAGATGCAGGAGCAGAGCCGCTGTACGACCCGGGACACGTGACCAGGTCGTACTAGGGAATCCTAAGGCGCAGCGTCCGCCCCGAACCCGGCGGAGTCATTCCACCGGTCCACGCGGATGAAGCGCAGTCCCTCCGGCGGTGGCGTGAGGCCCATCACCTGGTCCACCACGCTACGGTGGAAGACGTGGACGACCTGCTCCTCCATTCGGAATGCAAGGCGCTCCTCCAGTGGCATGGCGCCGAGCACCTCCTCGTCGAGGACGAGCGAGTCGATGTCCAGCACGTCCCCATCGTCCTCATCGACTGTGAGCGCCGAGCGCACGCGGTCCACGCAGGGGATGCGCCTCCACATGTGGACGAGCCAGTAACGCAGCACCGCATCGCCTACCCGGACGTCGGCGGGGACGAACTGCACGCCGGGCAATTCAAAGGTCGCGAGCACCTCTTTCACCCGGTGCGAAACGACCGGTTGCGGCAGGCTGTGGTGGTCAACCATTACTGGCGCAGGGGGCACTGGCTCCGCGAGGCGCAGCCGAATCGGCTCGGCGACGGTTACGGGTCTGCCCTTGCGGAATATGCTCGCGCTCTGGTCCCACCCCAGCAGCGGGTAGCTATTTGGCCCGGCACGCTCGATGACGAAGTAGTCGTGCTGCACGGCTACTCCCCAATCTGCAACGTCCGGCGCGCGAGGGGCTTCCGAGTAACACCCTGGACAGCACCATGCCGGCGGCCTCGTGGACACTCACGTTGCGTCTTCTCGGGGACATGGCGCACGCCACCACACCCTGGCCCGCCGTCGCGGTAGTCCAGTCCATCGCTCGAAAGCGTCCAGGTGAAGCGCGCTACCTTCCTGAGAATGGTAGCGCTGATCTTGTCCAGCTTCTTCACGAAGCCTGCTGGATTTGAGCAGAACGCGCCCGCCTCCGTGGACTCGGCGACCCTCTCAATCATCGCGGTGACGGCCTTGGGGTACGCCATGTTGATGTCGTGCGCCCAGCCGGCGGCGTGGTTGCCACGATGGAGGGGAACATGCAGCTCGCACGCGACGTCCATGCTCGATGGAAGCATGACGCCGTTCTCCCGCCGGTTGATGTCGTAGCCGAACAGCCGGCAGTACCCCGCCCAACCATCGTCGTCGGCCATGGCCTCCGAGCAGATGAGGTGGTGCGCGGCGATGGAGCGCTCACCCGTGTACCAGGGGTGCTCCTTCGCTTCGCGCCCTTCCAGGATGGCCTCGCTCAGCAGCCACGAGTTCCCCAGGTGGCTTCCCCACCTCGGAGCGAAGGGATGCCCCGGCTTCCCGCAGTACTCGCAAGGTGGCTTCTTCACGGGCTGGGGCCCTTCGCCGGGCTTGGACTGGAGGAACATGACGCGGCTGCCGCGGATGGTGACGGGCATGGCGGCAGGAGACCTCATGCCCGCAGCGTCGCGCATTGTCCCACAGGGCCGCGAACATTGAATTTCTGGGCAAACCGATTTCAGGCCGCGCGCGCCGAGCCCTCACGCAACGCCAGCTCAAGCCGGCGGGCCGCCGCCTCGCAGTAGCGCTCCTCGAGCTCCACGCCCACGGCGCGCCGGCCGAGCTGCTGCGCCGCCATCAGCGTGGCGTCCATGCCGGTGAAAGGGTCCAGCACGAGGCTGCCCTCGGGGCAGGCTTTCTCCATCAGGTGGGCCAGCAGCGACACCGGCTTCTCGTGGGGTACGTGCGCTGCTGGGGTGGCACCGGCGGGGAGCCCGCGAGCACGGCGCCCTGCCGCTTCCCAGCCAGCGGCCGGCGCTTCGCCCCGGACGCGTGCAGCACCACCTCGTAGTCGGGCGCGAAGGAGCCAGCGCAGTCGCCGGAGCCCCCGGTCCTTCCACCACACCAGGGCCCCCTTGAGGCGCAGGTGCGCGGCCACCGCGTCGTAGAAGTCGGGCCACGACGCCCAGTGGCAGAAGAAGAAGGCGTGCGCGTCCAGCTTCCGCGCGGGCCCGGCAGCGGTGAGTGCCTGCCGAAGCACGCGCACGCCCTGGCACGCACCGTCCGCGCGGATGGGCGCGACGTGCTCACTCTTCCCCTCGTAGGCCATGCCGTAGGGCGGGTCCGTGAGCAGGAGGTCCACGGAATGAGACGGGAGGTCCAGAAGCTGGTCGCGGCAGTCGCCGAGGTACAGGGTGACGGAGTCGTTGCGGTAATAGCGCTTCACAGCGATCGGCCGTTTAGAACTCCGTCCCGTCCGCGCGCCGGCCAGGCGAGCTGCCGAGGCCGGAGGGCAGGGTGTCGTGCGGGACGAAGCCCGCCGCCGGGTCCCCATCCGGCGAGCGATTCACCGACACGTTCTGCGTGGCGGACGTGTAGTTGTACTGGTCCACCACCCCGCCGTCCGGCAGCCGGAGCCGCACGGAGTCGCTGACGTTGTTCAGTCCGAGCGTGTTCTGGTTGCTGGAGGCCGCCGCCGCGTTCGTCAGGCCGGCGGGAATCCCCGCGCTGCCGCCGAAGACGACGTAGCCCTTGCCCGCGCCCAGCTTCAGGCCCGCCGGGAAGACATGGCGCACGACGCCGTTGCTGGAGTCCCACACGCCCCAGCCGGAGATGTCCACCGGGAAGGGGCTCGCGTTGACGAGCTCCACGAACTCGTAGGCCTGATTGAGCGAGCCGTTGATGGTGGGCTCATACGCGAGCACCTCGTTGATGAACACGCGCCCCGGGCCCTTGACGAGCGTCAGCGCCGCATCGCTCGTGTCGATGCGCGCCGGGTTGGACACGTCCACCACGCGCACCCGCACGCTGCTGGAGTCGAGGTCCGGCAGCGTCCACAGGTAGCTGCCCTGCGCCGCCGGCACGGACGCGGCGAGCACGCTCCACTGCGTGCCGTTGTCGGTGGAGGCCTCGACGCGCACCTCGCCCACGGACCATGACGTCCAGGTGATGGCGAGCACGCTGCCCGCCTGGTACGTGCCGCCCTGCGGGGCCTTGAGCCGCAGGAAGGGGCCCGTCTCCGCGCTGAAGGCGTACGCGCTGGTGATGGGGCGGTGGTCGCTCAGCGTGTTCAGATAGTCCGGCACGTGGTTGTCCGCGTAGATGACCCGGGCCGAGCCGGACACGTAGCGGGAGGCCACCTCGTTGCTGGCCAGCGTGTGGTCGACCACGTTCTCGAAGCCGATGGACGTGTCATCCCCCGCGAGCGACAGGGCCCGGGTGATGAACGTGAAGCGCTCCGGGTCCGAGACGAAGTCCTGGTAGGGCGTGGGCAGCGGCGAGCCGGAGTTGGGGTCCAGGGTGATGGACTCGTCCACGTCGTCGTTCCAGTCGCCGAGCACGAGGACGTGCCGCGTGGGCAGGTTCGTGTCCAGGTACTCCTTCAGCGCGGCGCTCGCGCGCTGGCGCGACTCGCGGGGGCCCGTGGGGTCCGCGCTCTCGGCGCGCATGTGGACGACGATGACCGTGAGCGGCGTCTCCACGCCCTGGATTTCCGTCGTGAAGTCCGCGCGCAGGGGCGGGCGGTTGCTGAAGTCGGGCAGGTGCGTGGCGTCGTTCAGGATGAGCTGGGCGCTCTGGAAGGTGAGGGCGCTGTCATAGAGCACGCCGAGCTTCTGGCTGCTGGCACCGTAGGGCGACGTACCGCCGGAGACGAAGGCGGCGTTGTTGGACAAGAAGCCGCTGAAGCCGGGGAGCTGGGACTTGAGGACGTCGAAGTCGCTCGTGTCCACCATCTCCACCATGCCCCACACGTTGGCGCCCGCATCGCGCATGACGTCGCGCGCGTAGGCAATCTGCAGGTCGTCGGACGTGCCGCCGTCGGACGTGGAGCGCGCGGGGCCGCGCGTGTTGTCGCCGAAGTAGGTGATGTTGAACTGGCCCACGGTGAACACCGGCGCGCCCGGCTCTCTCGCGACGAGCGAGAGCTCCCGCGCGTCCGTCTGACCGTCCGCGTCCTGCACGGTGACGGTGAAGGTGGACGTCCCCGCCGAGGTCGGTGTCCCGGAGAGGACGCCCGCCGGGGACAGGGTGAGCCCGGAGGGCAGTGCGCCGACGGTGATGCTCCAGGTGAGGGGGGCGCGGCCGGACGACGCAGTGAGCGTGAAGGTGTACGGCTCGCCGCGCGTGCCCTGCGGCAGCGCCCCGGTGGTGATGGCGAAGCGCTCGAGGACGGTGAAGGTCACGCTGCGCGTGGCCGCCACGCCGTTCGCGTCCGTGGCGGTGAGCTCGAAGGTGAAGGTGCCGGCCTGGCTGAGCGTGCCCTGGAGGACGCCGCTCGCCAGCGTCAGACCCGGTGGCAGCGTGTTGGAGGTGAAGGTGTAGGGCGCCTTGCCACCGGTGACGGTGAGCGTCTGGGTGATGGTGTCGCCCACCTTGTGCGTCGGAGCGGGAACCTCGGCGAGGACCGGGGCCTCGTAGGTCGTCACGGAGAGCGCCGCCTGGACGGAGACCCCGGCCGCGTCACTGACGCTGAGCGTGAAGGAGGCCTCGCCGGCCGCCCCCGGAGTGCCGGACAGCACGCCGTCCTCCGAGAGGGACAGGCCCGCGGGCAGCACACCGCTGACGCGAGACCATGCGTACGGAGGCCTGCCACCGGACGCCACCAGGGTGGCCGCGTACGCCCGGCCCACATAGGCCTCCGGCAGGGCCTCGGTGTCGAGGGTCAGGGGCGTCTCGGTGCCGGCGTCGGTGCCCGCGTCGGTGTCGGTGCCAGCGTCGGTGCCGGCGTCCGTGCCAGCGTCGGTGCCGGTGCCGGCGTCCGTGATGACGCCGCTGTCCACCGGCCCGGGAGTGGGCTCGGGTTCGGAGCAGGCGGACAGCAGGAGGAGGACGCACAGCGGCGCGAGGGCGCGGGGGAACGTCATGGGCTACTCCGGGCGAAGAACGAAGCTCGAGGGGGCCCCATACTTTAACGGGTTCGCCTGGGGCACGCTCGACACCTTGCTGGCGTGAAGGCAACCCGATGGCATTGGCACTCCGAATGGGACGAGGGAGGATGCGCGCATGTCGGGTGTCCGTGACTTCCGCCGGGTGAGGCGCTGATGGTGGACCCGGCCCAGGACGTCTATCGCACACGGCTGGAAGGACGCGCGGAGCTGCTGGAGGCCGCCCGGCCTCGCTACCGGGAGCTGCTGGACGTCCTGCGCGCGTCCCACTGGGAGGAGCGCGTGCGCGGCCGGCTGGAGCTGCTGCGCACGTCGGGCGCGGAGCTGGAGCGCGTGGACACTGCGCTCTCCATGGCGCTCCGCCGGGTGCGCGCGGAGGGCTGGCCCGAGAGCTCGCCCACGGTTCGCATGCTTCGCGAGGTCTCCGCCCTGCGCGAGGCCTTCTTCCGCACCGCGGCCGAGCGACTCGGCGGGGTGGGAGTGAGGGAAGTCCCTCCGCTGGAGCGGCTCGTGCCCGGAGGTGGCGAGCCCCGCGGCCAGCAGCTCCAGGTGGGTGGAAGCGCAGAGGGGGACATCGCCGCTTCGCCTGGGCGAAGCGGAGGCTTCGTGGGTTGGATGTGGGACCTGGAGGAGCACGCACGATGTGCACCGCGGGTGGTGCCTCCCGCGCGGCGCCAGGCCGTGGCCAGCGAGGTGCTTCCCGACGACCTGCCCCTCCTGCGGAACGTCTCCGCCTTCGGAGCGCTGCTGCGCAGGACCCTCTCCGCGCCCTTCGACCCGGGCAGGCCCCTGCCATTGGGAGAAGAAGACCTCTCGGCGTTGCGACAGTGGTGGCCGGAGGGCGAGGCCGCGCTCGCCGCGTGCTGGGCGCGGCTCACGGGTGTGGACCGCTCGGGCGGTGTCGTCGGAGAGGTGCGCAAGCGCGCCGGACGGGAGCCGCACCTCGCGCCGCAGGATGGACCCGAGCGGCTCGCGCAGGCGGAGTTCTGGTTCCAGACGGCCCGGGCCCGCCTGGACGGCATCCTCCGCGAGCGCCTGCCGTCCCTCCAGCCGACACCCGCCGAATGGCCCGAGGTGGTGTTCTGGCTCTGCGAGCACGACCGCAATCCGGAGGCCCGGCTGGAGGCGTCGGCCCGCGTGCGCGAGGCGCGGGCCGGACTCTTCGGGCTGGCGCACGAGCTGTGGGAGCCCCTCCACGTCGACCATCCCGAAGCGCGGCGCTGGTCGGAGCGCCGGTGGGAGCGCATGGTGGAGCATGCCCGCCGCGCGGAGCCCGAGGCCCGGAGTCCGGGGGCCGTCCAGGTACGCGAGGCGCTGCGCACCCTCATCCTCGCCCGCTCCGTGGGGACACAGCTGCTGCGCGGATGGCGGGAGCACGGCTCGCTGGAGGCGTGGGTGCAGCACGCGCGAGACCTGTCCCGCGAGGGATAGCGGGGTTGGCTCCGGGAGATGGCGAGCGTCCTCTCCGGGTCCTTCTGGCACGACGGCCGCTGGGAGCTGGGCGGGCCCGGGGACGACTGAGCCCGTCCGCGTCGCATGCTAAAGGAGGCGCGATGCGAACCGTGCTCTCCGTTTCCCTCCTGCTCGCCCTCACCACGGGCTGTGCCACCACCCCGAAGCCCGAGGCCGCGCCCACCGCCGAGGCGCCTCGCGCCCCCGCGCCGGAGAAGAAGTTCTCCATGCGCACCTACTACATGGCCTTCCTGCGCCGGGGACCGGCGTGGACGAAGGAGCGCACGCCCGAGGCCGTCGAGGCGAGCAAGGGGCACATGGCCAACATCGAGCGGCTGGCGAAGTGCGGGAAGCTGGTCATCGCCGGCCCCTTCGACGTCCCGGCCGACGCGCCGCCGGATGCGCTGGCCGGCATCTTCATCTTCGACGTCGCCACCCGCGAGGAGGCCCTGGCCCTCTCGCAGCAGGACCCGGCCGTGAAGGCCGGCCGCTTCGCCATCGAGGTGCTGCCCTGGTACGGCCCCACCGGCCTCACCTACGAGGGCCACATCCCGGCCGAGCCCGGCCTGCCCTGCACGCCGTAGCGGCCGCCGCTCAGTGGATGCCGGGGGCCACTTCCTCGGTGTCCGCGGACCTCGTGCCCGCGTCCTCGCGCCGCGCGTACTGGGACATGCCCTCGAAGTCCACCAGGACGCAGGGCTCGTTGCCGACGACCCAGGCGTCATGCCCGGGTGGGATGAGGACCATGTCGCCCGGGCCAAGCTCCGCCTGCGTGCCGTCATCCATGGCGATGACCATCCGGCCGGAGATGACGTAGCAGGCGTGGGAGGCCTGGCAGCTGTCCGTGCCCGCGATGGGCTTCACGTCCTGGGACCACTTCCAGCCCGGCTCGAAGACGCCCCGCCCGACGATGCTTCCGCCCCCGAAGTCGAAGGCGTCCAGATGGCCGTGCGCCACGAAGGGCCGGCGCTCGTCCGGTGTCCCGGAGTGCTTGATGGTGAGCTCACTCATGACGCATACCTCCGCGTCCCGTGGCGGCGGCACTCCTCGCGCCGCCGCCCACGCGGCGCCCCTGTGTTGACTCCATGAAGCTAGGGGCGCGCCGGAGCTCCGGCACCACTCAGGCGAGAAACTCCAGGTGCATGGACACGCCGGCCTCGAACTCCGGGGCCTGACGGAGCTGCTCCAGCACCACCTGCGTACAGTGCAGCGTCACCTGCGGCAGGGTGCCCGGCTCGCTGATCCACCGCACCGCGCTCATCAGATGGCGCGCCTGCAGAAAGCCCAGCACCGCATCGCGGAAGCGTCGGCCCTCTTCACACCCGGCGGCATGGAGGCGAGCACGGTCAGGAGCAGGCGAGGAAGCAGGCGCCCGCGTTCCCCGCGCACGCCGCGACACCGAGCGTGACGCTCGGGGACTCTCCCGGGGCATGACGATGGCTTCAATCCACATCGAGTCATCCTCCGCGCGGCGACCGCTACAACCGGCATAGAAGATTATCGGACAGGTCGTGTCCCAGTTTCTTGGAGTCTTCGTCGCCCTGGAGGGTGGGGCCGATGGGCCCCGCTGGCAGGGGTGAGCCGCAGGGCCCCTGACTGCCGCCCCGGAAGGTGGCCTGACAACCTGCCGCCTGGTTGCCTGCCTGCTGCACTCCTGGAGGCATGGAGCGCCAGGAGTCCCGGGCCCTTGCGGGAGGTCTACACGCGCGCACCTCAAGAGGGCGCCTGCCGTGCGGCCCACCACTTCCTACCTTGAGGGGCATGAAGTCCTCGCGTCGGCAGCTTCCGGTCTATGTGCCTCCGCGCACGGTGTGGGCCGTGGGGCTCCAGGTCCTGCTGCTCGTCCTGTGTTGGGTGGCCATCCGTCGGCTCTACCCCGTGCTCACGCTGCTGGCGGTGGTGCTGCTGCTGTCCATCGCCCTGGACCCGCTGGTGCGGCGCCTGGAGCGCTGGGGGCTGAAGCGCGGAATGGGCGTCGCGGTGGTGGCGCTGATGCTGCTCGGGGTGATGGGCGTGCTGGTGGGCACGCTGGTGCCCATGCTGGTGCAGCAGCTCCAGGCCTTCGTGCAGACGATGCCCGAGCGCCTCCAGCAGCTGTCGCAGGCGGCGTGGGTGCAGGACCTGGGGCGCAAGTACGGCGTCCAGGTGAAGGCGGAGGACCTGGTGCACTTCGAGCCCGCGGACCTCGCGGGCCGGGCCATCGACGTGCTCTCGTCCACGCTGGGGCTGGTGGCAGCGGGCATCACCGTGGTGGCGCTCACCGTCTTCAGCCTGCTGTTCGGCGCGGACCTCTACGAGAGCATCCTCCAGTGGGTGTCCCCGCGCCGCCGGCCGCGCGTGCGGCAGCTGGTGGGGCGGATGCGCGAGGCGGTGGGCAACTACCTCGCGGGCACGCTGCTGGTGATGACCATTGGCGGCACGGTGGCCGCCACCGTGGCCCTCATCCAGGGCGTGCCGTACTTCCTCGCGCTCGGGCTGGTGGTGATGATGCTGGGGGTCATCCCCTTCCTGGGCAGCGTCATCAGCGCGCTGCTGGTGGGGCTCGTCACGTTCGCCACGGTGGGGCTCAAGCAGGCCCTCATCGCGCTGGCGGTGTTCATGGTGTACCAGCAGCTCGAGTCCAACGTGCTCGGGCCCGTCATCCAGCGGCGGGCCATCAAGATGAACCCGCTGCTCATCTCCATCGTCGCGCTGTGCGGCGGCGCGCTGTCGGGCCTGGCCGGCGTGGTGCTCGCCGTGCCGCTGGCCGCCGCGGCGCAGGTGCTGGTGCAGGAGATTCTCAGGGACCGCCACGACAGCTGGAAGCAGGCGCACCGGCGCGAGCAGGCGCAGCGCGAGCCGGGCCGCGGCGCGGTGGAGGAGGGGCTCTTGTTCGGCGGCCCCATGGAGGAGGCACGGCGTCCCCCGGAGCACGCCGACACGCCGGACGCGCACGGCCGCCACTGAGCCCGCGAGCGTCTGGAAAAGCAAAGGGCCCCCGGAGCGCTTCCCGGGAGCCCTTCACTCATTCAGTCAGCGAAGAAGAAGCGACTTCAGCGGTCCGCCGGAGCGGCGCGGCCCTGAGAGGTGTTCTTCTTGCCCGACGGGCCGGCAGCCACCGCCGCGCCGACGCCGAACACCAGGTCGTCATGGTCGTTGTAGCTGCCGGTGACGCAGGCGCTGCTGGCCGTGCCGCCGTAGCGGAACTGCGCGCGGATGGCGTGCGTGCCCGTCGTCGCGCCCAGGTTGAACGTATGCGTGAACGTGCGCGTGCCGCTCGCCGTGCAGGCCTGGGCGGTGATGAGCGTCGTCCAGGCCGGAGTCCCGGCGTTGGTCGTGTAGTACAGGTCGAGCTGGTCCGACGTGCCCCAGCACCAGGCCGTCACCTGCACCGTCACCTGCTTGCCGACGGCGAACGCACCCTGGTCCACCGTCCGGATGACCACCCGGTCGATGCTCTCGTCGGAGTGGTACGTGCCACTGGCGCCGTCCGTGCACGTGGCGCCGATGGTGTTGGGCTGGTTGGGCTCGACGCCGCCGGACATCGTGCCGCGGCCGTTGACCAGCGTGGGGCCGGTGTCGCAGCCGCACACCGTGCCGCAGGTCGGAGCCCGGCGGGTGCTGTCATAGGAGGCGGTGACGGGCGTGCAGACGCTGGTGGTGGTGAAGCTGTTCGTGGCGCTGTAGGCGCTCGTGCCGCAGCTGTCCGCCGCGCGGGCCCGCCAGTAGTACACGGTGGAGCTGGAGAGGGCCGCCGTCACCGTCCAGTTGCTGGACGACAGCGTGGTGTTGGAGCGCACCACGTTGGTGAACGCGGAGTCGGTGGCGACCTGCACCTCGTAGCGGGCGGCGCCCGTCACGTCGCTCCAGTCGAGCGGCGCGGAGGTGGCGACGCCCGTGGCCCCGTTGGCCGGGCTGACCAGCGTGGGCGCGGCCAGGGCAACGCAGCCGCGCGTGGTGAACGAGAACGCCGACGACCAGGCACCGGTGCCGCCGCACGAGTTCTTCGCGCGGACGCGCCAGAAGTACGAGGTGGTGGTGTTGAGGGCGGGGGACACCGTCCAGGTGCTCGTCGCCAGCGTGGTGGCGGTGGCCACGACGTTGGTGAAGGCGGAGTCGGTGGCCACCTGGACCTCGTACGTGGAGGCGCCGGACACGTCGGCCCAGTCCAGCACGGCGAGGGGCTCCACGCCGGTGGCGCCGTTGGCGGGGGTGGACAGCGTGGCGACGCCCGGCGCGGTGCAGGCCGGCGTGGCGCAGCTGCACGTGCTGGCGCGGCCGAAGCACGCGTTGGAGGAGGCCGGGACGATGGAGTAGCAGTACTGCCGGCCGTTGGCGACCTCGCCGTCGACGTAGCTGGTGCCGGTGACGGTGGCAATCTTCGCCTTGCCGAAGTCACAGCCGGCGAAGCCCTCCGTCTTCATCACCCAGTACTGGTTGGCGCCCGCGGACGCCGTCCAGTTGAGGGACACCTGGCCGTCGCCCGGCGTCGCGGTGTGCGTGGGGGCGGCGGTGGGGCCGGCGGCGCAGCCGCCGTTCGTCGGGGCCGGCGTGGAGCAGGCGATGTTGTGGCGGTTGTACGCGGCGTAGATGGCCGTCATGTGCGGCGTGCCGTCGGCCAGGTTGCCGTTGTCGTCGTCCGCGGCCAGCCACTGCATGTAGCCGTTGGTGGCGCCGCAGCCGTCGGAGGTGCCGGCGGTGCAGTTGCAGCCGTGCCACGTGCCGATGTTGCCGCTGCCCTGGTAGAAGATCTTGTTCGCGGTGATGAACGCCGTGTTGGAGTCCATGTTGAAGGGCGCCGCCGTCAAATCACGCGTGACGAGGTCCCAGGCGGCCTGGCGCGCGGGGGACGCGGCGCAGTGCACCTGACGGCCGCAGGGGCCGGTGCTGGAGCTGCACATGGGGCACACGAAGTTCTGCGGGGTGGCCGGGACGTTGTTCACGCTGGCCGCCCAGTCCGCGTCGCGCACGCCGGAGCACTTGGTGTTGCACCACGACTGGCCGGAGACCTGGGCCTCCTGCTGGTTGTAGCCGGAGCCGTCCGGCGTCAGGCCGCAGCCGCGGTTGCTGGTCTGGAAGAAGCCGTAGCCCACGCAGGACGTCTGCAGGCGGTAGATGGCCGCGATGTCCGCGTAGCCCTCGGAGGAGTTGGACAGCGTGCCGTTGGCGTCGAAGTCGTCGATGCCATGGCCCCACTCGTGGTCGAACACGGCGCCAATCTCACCCGTGTTCCGGCAGCCACCGCCGCTGCGGTAGAAGTTGACGGAGGAGCCGTTCCAGAAGGCGTTGCAGGTGCTGTTGATGTTGACGTTGGAGACCAGCTGGCCCTGGAGCCAGGTGTTGGTCGGGAGCCAGCCGCGGGCCTGCTCGGCCAGCTTGCCCAGCTCGTAGAAGCTGGAGCGCGCCGCGGCGGTGTTGCCCGCGGAGGTGCCGGCGGGCACGGTGCAGTCGTGGTCGTTGTTCACGCCACCCAGGTTGAGGTTGCCCGTGCTGGTGCTGACGCTCACCGCGCCGCAGCTGTCGGCCACGCGGACGTACTTGCCGGCCAGCGTGGTGGTGGTGGTGCCGGAGCTGTAGTTGTAGACGCCCGCGCCGTCCGTGAAGTTGTTGGGCGAGGCCAGGCCGGTGTTGGCCCAGGGCATGGGCGTGTTCGGCTGCATGGTGCCGCACACCGTGTTGTCGGTGCAGGTGCCGATGTTGGTGGAGGGGTAGACGCCGCCGGTGTACTGCGCGTCGAAGTAGTGGTTGTCGTCCTCGATGGCCAGGACCTCGCCGGAGAGCGCGTCCACCGTCACCTTCCAGCGCTGCTGGGCGTTGGGGTCCTGGAAGCCGTACGCATAGACGAGCTGGTGCTCATAGCCGGTGCCGACGGCGCCGTTGAACGCCTCACCCTGGCGGGCGACGGGGGCGACCTCGAGCGTGGGCTGCTGCCACAGCTCCTGCGGGGTGACGGCGAAGCCGACGAAGGTGTTGCCGGCGGACAGCGCGTCTGCGGGGCCGAAGGCGGGGCGGGTGTCGATGCCCACGTTGGCCCAGGCCTCGGTGCCCAGGAGGATGAGGTTGCCGTGGCTGATGGTGGCGGCCACGCGCGCGTGGCGCACGATGACGCCGTTCACCTGCTGGGGAATGTGCACCTGCCACAGGTGCTCGCTGACCTGCGTCACCTTGGGCTGACCCAGCTGCATCAGGTCGATGTTGAAGGCGGCCTGGTTGTCCGCGATGAACTTGAGGACCAGGTCCTCGACGACGCTGGCGTCCACGCCCGCCACGGAGCGGCCAATGGACTCGCGCACCGCGTCCATCGTCACCTTGTTGTTGAAGCCGTCACCCGGGATGAGGGGGATGGAGCCCTGCACGGCCGTGGGGGAGCCGGTGCGCGGGTCGATGTAGATGTTGAAGGACTTCCCGTTCTTGGAGAAGAACGCGTCCCACGCGTCCTCCGTGGTCGCGCTCATGCTCTGGCGCGCCGTGTCCAACGGGACGTTCTGGATGGGCAGATACAGCTCGGGCTTGAAGAAGGCCTTGCCGGCGACGGCACTCTGCCCGTTCTGCGGGGGCTGGAACGCCCAGCTCGCTGCTCCCAAGAGCAGGACGAGACATGCTGCTGACACCTTGGTGTGGCGCATGCGTTTCTCCTCTGCGGGGCCCGTGGGGTTACGGGCCCGGGCAGGCTCCACAGACGGAGCCCGGAGAACGCATTAGCGGTCCTGAAACAAAAACTGAATCCGGGTAATTCCCAGGTAGACCTACAAAAGCCGCACGCCAAGGAAATCAAGGGGTAGGAGTGTTAACTCACGGACATTTCCCCAGACGGATTGTGAAACCGGCCCTGCCCCGGAGCATGAATCGTTATCGCCGTGTTGGATTTTTATTGACTGCTTGTTTCGCGGTCAGCGCGGCCAGATGCGCACCCAGTCGTCCTGGATGAGCTTGCCGCTGGCGCTGTCGGTGCTGCCGCTGGCCATGAAGCCGCGCGGTGCGCCGAGCGCGAGGGTGCCGGCCTCCACCCACAGCAGCAACAGCGCGGCGGCGGCGAAGGCGGGCAGCCGCGGGGCCAGCGTGGGCCGGCGCGCGGCGAGGGCGACGAGCGGGAGGAGCAGCAGCGGGAGGAGCGCGGGGAAGATGGCGAGCAGGCCGCGCGTGTAGCCGAAGAAGGCGAGGGTGATGAGGGCGCGGTGCAGCACCACCGCGGTGAAGAGGGCGTACGCGCGCCACGGGGGCAGGAGCGACAGCGCGGCGCCGGCGAGGAGCAGCAGGAGCAGCGGCCACTTCAGCCAGGCGCCCTCGGGGACGAAGAGGTCCACGGGCGCGCGGTTGCCGCTCAGTCCCGAGGGCAGGTTGGACGCGCCGAAGCCCAGGCCCAGGCCGTCCAGCCACCGGTCGAGCTTGGCCACGCCCAGGCGGGCCGCGTCGGCGGGGTGCTCGCGCATCCACGCCAGCCCCTCCGCGTAGCCGTGCAGGAGCAGGCGGCGCTGGGCGGGGTTGGCCACGTCCAGGTTGCCGTCCTGGCCGAGCCGGTTGACGGCGTCCGGCGTGAAGCCGCCCGTGGCTCCGGCGTGGTTGGCCATGGCGAAGTTGATGGGGCCGTAGACGGTGACGGGGGCCAGCTCCGGCAGCGGCTCCAGTCCCGGCGTGCGCGCGTTGATTTCCGCCAGCACGCGCGCGTTGCGCACGGCCCACGGCGCCAGGACGAGCGCGCTGACGAGCACCGCCGCGCCCCAGCGCACCGCCAGCGCGGGCAGCGGCGTCTTCCCCCGGTACAGCCACGCCCACGCGAGCAGGAAGGGCCAGAGGTAGAGGTGCTCGGCGCGGGTGAGCGAGCCCAGCCCCATGACGGCGCCCAGCAGCACGGCGCCGCCCCATGACGGCCCGGCGCGGTGCCGCAGCATCAGCGCGCAGGTGGCGGACAGGAAGAGGGCGTAGAGGACTTCGTTGCTGTACGTGGTGGAGAGCACCAGCCAGCCGAAGCTGGACGCGAAGAGGGCCGCGCCGAGCAGGCTCCAGCCGGTGCCGAGCACCCGGCGCCACCACACCCACGTGAGGGCCACCGTGGCCGAGTTCAGCACCGCGAGCACGAGCTTGTACGGGTACGCGCTGCCCTGCGGCTCGCCCATGGCGCGGTAGAGCAGCCCCAGGCACCAGGGGAACAGGGGCGGGTGGTAGGGGAGGGTGGCCGGCGCCGGCTTCTCCCGTGCCCAGTCCACCGCGTACGTGTGGAAGAAGCGCGAGTCGCCGTAGAAGAAGATGGAGAAGGGCCAGGTCCGGTCCGGGGACGCCTGGAGGTAGAGCCAGCGAAGGAGCAGGCTCAGGCCGAACGTCGCCACGACACCCAGGGCCACCGGGTGCCGCGTCCACAGCTGCCGCGCGCTGATGAAGAGCCGGTGCATGCCCACCCCCAGGTCCGGAGGCCTACTGTAGACGCGCCGGAGCGCTCCCGCGCGACTGTCCCGTAGACTCGTGCCATGGACTTCAACATCGGTGACGAGGTGCGCAAGCAGATAGAGGAGGCCTTCCGCAAGCGCGGACGGGTCACCCTCATCATCGCGGGCCGCAGCGGCGTGGGGAAGAGCACGCTCATCAACGCCATCTTCCACGGGCGCATCGCGGAGACGGGCCAGGGCCGCCCCGTCACCCAGGAGGCGCGCGAGTACACCAAGGAGGGCGTCCCCGTCACCCTCATCGACACGCGCGGCCTGGAGATGGCGGGCTTCCGGGACACGGTGAAGGAGCTCGAGGAGTTGGTCCGCTCGCGCGCCCGGGATGAGGACGCGGGACGCCATGTCCATGTCGCCTGGCTGTGCATCGGCGAGGACTCCCGGCGCGTGGAAGACGGCGACATCCAGGTGTGCGAGATGCTCGCCCGCTACGTCCCCGTGGTGGCCGTGGTCACCAAGGCCCGGAGCGACCAGGGGTTCCGTGACGAGGTGCAGCGGCTGCTGCCCCAGGCGCGCAATGTCATGCGGGTGCGCGCGCTCGCGGAGACGGACGACGAGGGCCATACGCTCCAGCCGCGCGGGCTGACCGAGCTGGTGGACATCACCATGGAGCTGGTCCCCGAGGCCCAGCGCAACGCCTTCGCCGCCGCCCAGCGCGTGAGCATCGAGCAGAAGCGCAAGCGCGCCCACGGCATCGTCCTGGGCGCCGCCACCACCGCCGCCGCCATAGGAGGGCTCAACCCCCTCCCTTTTGCTGATGCGGCCCTCCTCGTCCCCCTCCAGGTGGGGATGCTGGCGGGCATCAGCAGCGTCTTCGGCCTGCCCCTCACCGAGGCGTTCCTCACCACGCTGGTGAGCTCGGCCGTCACGGGACTGGGCGCCACCTTCACGGGCCAGTCCCTCGTCTCCGGGATGCTCAAGCTGCTGCCGGGGGCCGGCACCCTGGTGGGGGGCCTCATCTCCGCCTCCGTGGCCGGCAGCCTCACCACCCTGTTCGGGGAGGCCTACGTCGCCGTTCTCGCCCGCCTCATGCAACAGCGCGCGGGCGGCTTTCCCACCGCGGACGAGGTGGCCCAGGCCTTCAAGGAAGAGCTGGTCGGCCGCCAGAGATGAACCCGCGACGTCGGAGTCACACGCGTGCCGGCGTGAGCAGCTTCGTCGCATCCACGTTCCACGGCGCGTTCCCCTGGGGCAGGACCGCGATGCTCGCGGCGTGCGGGTACGCCCGGGTGGTGGCGAAGTTCAGCGCGCGCAGGTCAATCATCGTGAGCAGCCCGCTGAACGCGGACATGAAGTAGTACTTGCGATTCGTGTGGTCGCGCACGCTCGTCCACATCGTGTAGTCGCCGTACGTGGTCGTATACGAGGGCGGCTCGGTGGCGAGGGTTCCCGTCGTGGACGGCGAGCTCTTCACCGTCTCCAGCAACATCCCGTACGGCGTCCCCATGCAGATCTGCGTGAGCTGCAGGGCGACCATGACCGCGGTCTGCTCTGGACCGGCGAAGCCGGGCGGGTCCTTCTGCGGCGGCATCGTATGGAAGACGCCAGGCGCCGGCAGCCACCCCCGCCCATCCGCCGGGAGCTGGCTGATGCCCTGGGAGAGAATCGTCGCCCTGACGAAGCGCGAGGCGGGCAGCGAGTCGCCGGGCAGTCCGACCAGGCCGCCTCCGACGGGATTGCCGGCACCCGAGGCGGAGGTGCCGCTGCCGACGAGCGTCAGGTTGAAGTAGTTTTTGACGTTCGTCAGCTGCCAGTCGTAGGTCGGCCAGTTGGTCAAGACGCCGTTGGTGCTCGCGTAGACCCTGGGCTTGCCCCCGATGAACTCGATGACGGCGCTCTGGCCGGTGCGGTCCGTCACGATGTAGTGCAGCGGGATATAGAAATGACTTCCCGGCGGCGGCCCCACGACGGTGATGTCCTGGAAGGCCGACAGGAAGTCTTCGACCGACGCGAAGTTGCCGAGAATCCACGCGGGAAAATCCAGGAACGACACCTGATTGCGCTGCGTCCCGATGTGGCCGTACTCGGTACCGGGGGCGAGCCACAGCGCTCCGACGGACAGCCCCTCGCTGTTGATGCCGTCGTTGAAGGTCGGCATCGAGCTCCAGGTGCTCCCGGAAGGGGCGATACCCACGAAGCCATGGCGGTTGGTCCAATGGAGCGTCGTCCAGCCCTTGACCGCCGCATGGGGAGTGACCGGGTGCAGCGGCCAGGAATGCCTGCTCGGCATGACGTAGACGCTCTGCTCGATAACCCCCGGCATCTCCATCGCTCGCGCGCTCACGAACGTCCGCGCCGCGTCTGGGGCTCGCTCACCGGGGTTGGAGGGGACGCTGATCATCAGGTTCGTGCACATTCCCCATCCGACGGCGGGGCCGCTCCAGTTGTGAAAGCGGGTCATTCAGGACTCGCATGAATTCGTAGGATTAGCGGGATACCACTAGAGCCATCCTTTTGCGGGTTCTGCGGTCGGAATAGGCTTGACAGTGCCAGGGCGCCGTTTCCTGCGCTGGCATTCCCACACCCCATGGAGGCCGTCTTGTCCCCGCGAAGCAACATCGAGAATCCCGCCCGTCACATCCTGCGCATGGGCACCACGCTGCTGATGCTCGGCATCTTCACCATCCAGTTCGGCTGCAGCCGGTCGCCGGAGGCCGCACCCTGGTCCCTGGAGCAGGCGAAGCTGCTCAAGGGCAACATCATCTCGCGGCAGGTCGAGGAGGCGCGCGAGGTGAACGGCCACCTGGAGCGGTACGGCCGGCTGATGGTCCAGACGGCGAAGTCGGCGCCCCGCGCCTTCTCGTTCTTCCTGAGCCAGCAGCTGGCTCGCGGCGAGGGTGAGACGCGTATCGAAATCAAGGATGAGGAGACCGGCCAGACCACCGTCTACGTCATCAACGACGAGTCGGGCGCGGCGTGGATCCACACCGAGAAGGCCTCGCTGCCGCTGGTCTTCAACCCGGACAAGACGGTGAAGGTCGGTGACCAGTTCGCCCAGAACGAGCAGCAGGCCGCCGAGCTCATCCACAAGACGGGCATCCTGGAGGAGGTCTCCGACTCCGCGCTGATGACGCTGCTCGACATCGTCGCCCAGTACGTTCCGGAGAGCGACACGGCGCGCGGCACCGTGGTGGTGACCGTCATCGTCGTCGTCTGGTGGACGGGCTCCTGGTACCTCTGCAGCCGCGAGTTCTCGCGCAACGGCTGCAAGATCACCAACAGCATGTCCCAGTACTGCCGCGACTACTGCAGCCAGGTGGGTTGCTCCTGCTGGTAGTCTCTGGCTGAGCCAGGTGCCGGGTCCGGTGGTGGCTCTCTCGAACATGCGCCCGCTCCCGCTTCCCGTCTCCTGGCTCCTGTCGCTCCTGCTGGGGGCCTGCTCTTCGGGGCAGGCCCCCGGCCCGGAGTCCGACGGGCGCCCGCGCATCGTCTCGGTCTTCTCCCGGGACGACCGGGCCTCGGTGCGGCAGTCGCCCTGCACCGACGGCCGGTGTGGCCTCGTCACCCTGGAGGACTTCTCGTGCCCCTGGGGCGCGCAGGCCGAGGTGCTCATCGTCAGCGGCCACAGCTCGCCGCCGACGTACCTCAACGGCGACCCCGCGCGGCTTGCCCGCGTCGCGCGCTGCTACCGGCCGGGGCTCATCGTGCTGGACACCTGCTACGGCTTCTCCCTGCCGCTGCTGGAGGCGCTGGCCGACGAGGTGCCCGCCGCGCTGGTGGTCGGCGCCACCTACAAGCTTCCCGTGGATGGGCTGCTCTACGAGGACGGCTTCTTCCAGGCCGGCTCCGCGGAGCAGCGCGCGGGCTCCGTGCGCACCCGCTCCGGCAAGGCGCTGGAGCGCTGGCGCCTGGATGCCGCCGCGCTCGAGGACGCGCAGGCGCGGCTGGAGGCGTGGGACGTGGCGGCCCTGGAGGCGCACCTCGTGCGCAAGCTGCCGAACCTGGTGGGCGTTCCGCTCCAGGGCTCCGGCTCGGTGGCGCTGGCTCCCGTCCCCCCCGAGCGGTTTCGCAGGCGATGAGCCTGGTGCTCGCGTTGGCCGCGGGGCTCCTGCAAGGAGCCGCCTTCCTCTGGCCCCAGGCCCAGCCGGGGGCGTGGGTGGGCGTCGCGCTGCTGGCCGTGGCGCTCCACCGCGCTCCCGACAGGCGTCATGCGCTGGGCGCGCTCGCGCTGGCGGTGCTGGCGCGGCAGTGCGTGGCCCTGCACTGGTGGGTGGACACGGCGCGCCATTACGCGGACGGCTCGCTCGTGTCGGGTGCCCCCGTGGCGGTGCTCGGCTGGGTGAGCACGGGATTGCTGTCGCAGGTGCCGCTCTTCGTGCTGGTGGCCACTCCCGCGCGGCGCCTGCCCGTGCGCTGGTGGCTTCCGGGCGCCTGGGCCCTGGGCGAGCTGGGGCTGGAGGTGGGCGCCGGCTTCTCGATGACGCAGTTGCTGCATTCGCAGTGGGCCACGCCGCCCCTGCTGCGGGCGCTCGCCTTTGTGGGGTGGGTGCCCGCGCTCCTGCTGTGCCTCTACGCCGCGGTGAGCTTCGGCGAGGCGGTGGCCCTGCGGCGCGGCCGCCTGCTGGTCCCCGCCGCGCTCGTGCTCGTCGCGCTCGGCGTGCTGCCGCGCATCCCCGCCTCGGACGACGCGCTCCAGGGCGTGGGCGTGGTCCACGTGGCCTCGCTGGCCCACCTGCCCACCGAGGCGCCCCCGGGGACGGCGCTGCTCATCTGGCCCGAGGGCACGGTGCCCGGAAACTGGCGCGCGCCGGAGGGGGCCGTGGCCCCGCCAATGAAGCTCTCCTCCTTCGCCTCCCGCCCCGGCCTCCCCGGCGTCGCGGGGCTGACGCTCAAGACGCCGGAGGGGTACTTCAACGCCGCCGGTGTCGTCGACGCGGAGGGGCGGTTGCTGGAGGCGCGCGGGAAGGCCGTGCTCGTGCCCGTCGGCGAGCGGGAGTTCTGGGGCCTGCGAGGGCGGAGCGAGCCCTTCACTCCCAGCCGGCTCCCTCCGCTGCTGAGCCTCGGCGCGCGGAAGGTGGTGCCGCTCATCTGCTACGAGGCCTTCAGCCGGCTCACCGCGCTGCGGGGCCAGGAGGCCGGCGGCGACCTGGTCGCGGTGCTCGCCAGTGACTTCCCGCTGGCGGGGAGCACCTTCGCCCTCCAGCAGAGCATCGGAGCCGTCATCCTCCGCGCCGCGGAGCTCCACGTGCCCGTCGTGCGCGCCTCGCTGGGCGGCGTGGCCGTGGTGGTGTCCTCGGATGGCCGCGTGCTCGCGCGCAGCGCCCCGGGACACAACGGCACCCTCCTGCCGCTGCCGATGCACGGCACGCGGGAGGGCGGGCCGGTCGCTTTCAGATAACCAACTTTCCCAGGCACGCCGGTGGTCAGTCCTGTTACGCCCTCCCTAGAGTCCGGAGGCGACAGGGCCCCTCGCCCAGCTCCTGAACCCCGCATGGAGGGCCGCGTGTCCCACGCAGGTGAGAAGTCCATCCTGGCCATCGACCTCGGCACCTCGGCCGTGAAGCTCGCGGTGGTGACGGTGCGGGGACGCATCCTCGGCGGCGAGGTGGAGCCGCTGGACCTCTCCCTGCTGCCCGACGGGGGCGCCGAGCAGGACCCCGAGTCCTGGTGGCGCGCCATCATCCGCGGCACGCGGCGGCTGCTGGAGTCCGGGGCCGTCCGCGCGGACGACATCCTCGGCGTCAACTGCAGCTCGCAGTGGTCCGGCACCGTGGCCGTGGACGCGGCGGGCAGGCCCCTGTGCCCCGCGCTCATCTGGATGGACTCGCGCGGCGCGGCCCAGGTGAAGCGCGTGGCCCACGGCCTCATCCCCATCGAGGGCTATGGCCTGCGCCGCCTGCTCACCTGGATTCGCCTGACGGGCGGGGTGCCGAGCCTGTCCGGGAAGGACCCGGTGGGCCACATCCTCTACCTCCAGGGCGCGCGGCCGGAGGTCTACCGGAACACGTACAAGTTCCTGGAGCCGAAGGACTGGCTCAACCTGCGGCTGAGCGGCCGCTTCGCCGCCTCGTACGACTCCATCACCCTGCACTGGGTGACGGACAACCGCGAGCTCAGCCGCGTCGCCTACGACGAGCGGCTCCTGGCGATGACGGGCCTGGCGCGCGAGAAGCTGCCGGACCTGGTGCCCGCCGCCACGGTGCTCGGGCCGCTGCAGCCCGAGGCCGCGCGCGCCCTGGGCCTGCGCGAGGACGTGCAGGTGGTGACGGGGGCCCCGGACATCCTCGCCGCCGCGGTGGGCTCCGGCGCGGTGCGCGACAACGAGCCGCACCTGTGCGTGGGCACGTCCTCGTGGCTGTCCTGCCACGTGCCGTACAAGAAGACGGACCTCTTCCACCAGATGGCCTCCGTGCCCTCCGCGCTGCCGGGGCGCTACCTGCTGGCCAACGAGCAGGAGTCCGCCGGCATCTGCCTCACCTTCCTCAAGGACAACATCCTCTACGGCCGGGACACGAAGCCGGGGGACGGGGAGGCGGAGGACGACTCGGCGGAGGTCTACAAGCTGATGGAGCGCCAGGCCGGCAGCGTCCCCGCCGGCAGTGACAGGCTCATCTTCATGCCGTGGCTCAACGGCGAGCGCAGCCCGGTGGACGACAAGGCGCTGCGCGGCGGCTTCTTCAACCAGTCCCTCAAGACGACGCGGGCCCACATGGTCCGCGCGGTGATGGAGGGTGTGGCCTACAACTCGCGCTGGCTGTTCACCTACGTGGAGCAGTTCGTGGGCCGCCGGCTGGACGCCCTGCGCATCATCGGCGGCGGGGCGCGCTCACCGCTGTGGTGCCAGATTCACGCGGACGTCCTGGGCCGCACCATCCAGCAGGTGGACGAGCCCGTGCTGGCCAACGCCCGGGGCGCCGCGTTCCAGGCGGCGGTGGCGCTGGGGCAGCTCACGGTGGAGGAGATTCCCTCGCTCGTCCCCATTGCCCGCACCTACGAGCCGGACCCGGAGAACCGGGCCCTCTACGACGAGCTGTTCCGCGAGTTCGTCAACCTCTACAAGGCCAACAAGGCCATCTTCGCGCGCCTCAACCGCGCCCGGACCGGCTGACGGCCCGGAAAGGACCTCCCATGGCACTGCCCGACCCGAAGTCACTGCGCCTGCTGAACCACGTGCCCCCGCGCCTGCTGTCCGCCGCCGAGCGCTACCTCAAGGCCGTGCCGGTGGTGCGCGAGCTGCTGTCGAAGGAGACGGACTCGCTGCTGTCCGAGCTGGAGGCGGACCTCAAGCCGTACCGCGGGAAGATGACCGCGTATGAGCATCTTCCGGTGACGGGGCGCCCGCGCGAGGAGGTGCTGAAGGAATTGCAGGCGCTGGAGTCGCAGGAGGAGTCGCGCTGGCGCGAGGGCCGGGTGTCCGGCGCCGTGTACAACGGGGACTCGGACCACATCGACTTCCTCAACCGCGTGTATGCGCTCCACTCGCAGAGCAACCCGCTGCATGCGGACCTGTGGCCCAGCGCCACCAAGTTCGAGGCCGAGGTGGTGGCCATGACGGCGAGCATGCTCGGCGCCGATGATGCCAATGCCGGCAAGCCCGCCAGCGAGCACGTCTGCGGCTCCATGTCGTCCGGTGGCACCGAGAGCATCATGCTCGCCATCAAGACGTACCGGGATTGGGCGCGGGCGGAGAAGGGAATCACGAAGCCGGAGATGGTGGCGCCGTCCAGCGCGCACCCGGCCTTCGACAAGGCGGCGCACTACTTCGGCGTGAAGATGGTGCGCGTGCCGGTGGGGCCGGACTACCGCGCGGACGTGGCGGCGACGAAGAAGGCCATCACCCGCAATACGATTGTCCTGATTGGCTCCGCGCCGGGCTTCCCCCACGGCGTCATCGACCCCATCGCCGAGCTGTCCGAGCTGGCGCGCAGGAAGCGCCTCGGCTTCCACACCGACGGGTGTCTGGGCGGCTTCGTGCTGCCCTTCGCGAAGAAGCTGGGCTACGAGGTGCCGCCCTTCGACTTCCGGCTGCCGGGCGTCACGTCCATGTCCGTGGACACGCACAAGTTCGGCTACGCGGCCAAGGGCTCGTCCGTGGTGCTGTACCGGGGGACGGCGCTGCGCTCGCACCAGTACTTCACGGCGACGGACTGGCCGGGCGGCATCTACTTCTCGCCCACGTTCTCCGGCAGCCGGCCCGGTGCGCTCATCGCCACGGCGTGGGCGTCGCTGGTGAGCATGGGCGAGCAGGGCTACCTGGAGGCCACCCGCCGCATCCTGGAGACGGCCGTCACCATCAAGCAGGGCATCCGGGCGATTCCGGAGCTGCACGTGCTGGGGGACCCGCTGTTCGTCATCGCCTTCGGCTCGGAGACGGTGGACGTGTTCAAGGTGATGGAGCAGATGAGCGAGCACGGGTGGAGCCTCAACGGACTGCACAAGCCCGCCGCGGTCCACCTGTGCGTCACCCTGCGGCACGCGCAGCCCGGCGTGGCAGACCGGTTCCTGAGCGACTTGCGCGCCGCGGTGGAGCACGTGAAGGCCCACCCCGGCGAGAAGGGGACGATGGCGCCCGTCTACGGCATGGCGGCCAGCGTCCCCTTCCGAGGGCTCGTGAGTGACCTGCTCAAGAAGTACATGGACCTGCTCTACAAGGTCTGACGCGGCCTACCGGCTCGCGGGCGCCGGCGTCACCCCTTCGACCTGCGTCTTGCCGTCCTTGTCGACGGTGAGGCGCAGGTGCGGCTTCTCCTGGGCGTCGTTGAGGACGATGCTCGCGACGCCATTGTCCACGCCGATGACGATGCGCTCCTTCCAGTCCTTGCGGAAGGTGATGTTGGGCTGTCCCTTGATGAGGCCCACGCACATCGCCTCGTAGCCTTCCTCGCTGTCGAAGCACAGCCCGCGGATGCCGATGGAGTCGAGCATGGCGAGCCCTCCGATTTCCTGCCCGTCCGGGCTCATGAACTGGATGCCGTAGGCCTTCACGGCGCGCTTGAGGCCCTGCGGGTCGGGCAGCGGCGCGCCGATGCGGATGCGCGCCTGGCCCTTCTCGTCGACGATGTTGATTTCGCGCACCGAGATGGACTCGGCGGACCGGGTGGCGGGCTGCACGCTGGAGCACGCGCCGAGGGCACAGGCGGCGACGACCATCGGCACGACACGGGGGAGGAGGTTCGACATGGTGGGTGGACCCTTCCGGTGAGCGCCCGACGGGCGGTGTCGGGCGGGCCGCCAAGGTAGAGAAGGGCGCGCCCCGTCGAGCCACGGGAGCGCGTTGCTTCCGTCATCATTGCGTCATGGGCGTCAGTGCGGCCGTGCCGCCCACTCCCACGCGGTGCCGCGGTGCAGCGCCGCGTAGATGTCGTCCCGGAGCGTGTTGCACTCGTCATGCGTCAGCGTGCGGTCCAGCGCTCGCAGCACCACGCGGAGCAGCACGTTCTTCTGGCCCGGAGCGATGCCCATGCGCTTCACCGCGCTGGGCGGCAGGCCGGAGTAGGGCGTTTCCGAGAGCACCTGCACGCTCTCCACCAGCTCCGCGCGCTCGCCCAGCGCCGCGCGCACGGCGTCCCCCAGCTCCTCCGGGGTCTGCTGTTCCTCCATCACCAGCGACAAATCCCTCCGCACCTCCGGCATGGAGGACACGGGGCGGTAGGGCTCCAGGTCCAGGAGCTGGGACGCAATCCGCGGATCCGCCGAGCGCAACAGGCGGATGTCGTCCAACCCCTTGCGCAGCATCAGGATGCGGTCCAGCCCCACGCCCATGGCCAGGCCCGTGGTGGTGCCCGCTTCCAGGCCGCTCTCCTCCAGCAGCGCCGGGAGCGCGAGGCCGCACTCGCCAATCTCCACCCATTCCGTGCCGTGGAGCACGTCCACCTGGAGGCCGTCGGTGGTGTACGGGTGGACGGCGGGCGTCAGCTTCACCTCGCGCCCCGGGAGCAGGGCGCGGACGACGGTGGCAATCATCTCCCGCAAGTCTTCGGTCGTGAGCGGCGGGCCCCGGCGGATGCGCCAGAGGTCCATCTGGTGCGGCTCGCCGGTGTGCAGCCGGTCGATGCAGTCTCGGCGGTAGACGAGGCCGGGACACGCCAGCAGCGCGTCCCGTGGCGGTGCCGAGGCCACGTGTCGCAGCAGGCCCGGAATCATGGCCGAGGTCTGCGAGCGCAGCAGCGCGGTGTCACAGACGTAGCGCGAGTAGCGCGCGTCCCGGGCGGCGCCGCCGGGCGGGTAGTGGAGCCGGTCGTAGTTGTCGGCGATGGAGACGACGGGACTCTGGCGGTGGATGCGGACCTCGCAGCCCCAGGCGGAGCGCAGCGCCTCCAGCGCGGAGGACACGAGCTGCTGCATCGCGTGCGGGCCGGTGGTGGGGTCGGTGAGGTCGCGGACGGACAGGGCGCGCCGCAGCTCCTCGGCGCTGAGGATGGAAACGGAGACGGACGACATGGGAAACCTCTCGGTGGAAGGCGGAATGGGACGCAGCGGTCTCCGGGACGCCGGGCGGGGAGGCCGCCTTGCGCCGCCGGCTTCGGATGTCCCCCCGGCGAGCTCGGGAGGGCGTCGCGCCTGACGGCGTTCCACCAACGAGAGGGGCGTGCGCTCAGTCGAAGAGCACGGCCTCCCGACTCCCAAACGGGGCCGGGGGGCGGCTAAATCGACGAGCGCTCACCACGAGGTGCATGACGACATGGTTAACGAGGTCGGTGCTTCCTGGCAAGGGGCACACCCCGGGCGTCCGCGGCAGTGCCCTCCGGCGTCTACGCGGCGGCGGCGGAGAGCAGCAGGTCGATGTCCACCGGCTTGCGGAGGTAGGCGCGGGCGTCGAGGACGCTGCGCCGGCTCTCCAGGTGGGGGTCGGCGCTCATCACCACCACCGGGATGTGTGCGAAGCGCGCGTCGGCCCGCTGCTCGATGCGGAACTGGATGCCGTCCTTCACGGGCATCATCAGGTCCAGGAGGATGAGGTCTGGCGAGTGCCGCATCGCCTCCAGCGCGGTGAGCGCCTGGGCGCCATTCTCCGCGCAAGTCACGGTGTGGCCCTCGTCCTCGAGCAGCTCGCGGATGGAGTCGCGGATGTAGAGGTCGTCCTCCACGACGAGGATTCGCCGGCTCATGTCGCGCCCCCCGGCGCGGCCGTGTAGCCACGGGCCAGCGCGTGCGAGGCATCTCGGGGAATCAGGATGATGAAGCTCGCGCCGCCCCCCGGTGGGCCTTCCACCAGGATGCTCCCTCCGTGGGCCGTCACGATCTTCTTGGAGATGAAGAGTCCCAGGCCGAGCCCTCCGTCGTTGCGTGAGGCGAGGCCCCGGTCGAAGCGCTCGAAGATGCTCTCTCGCTGCGCTTCCGCGACCCCGGGGCCGTAGTCGCGCACCTCGAGGCGGGCCAGCTCTCCCGCCGCCGTGAGGCGCACTTCGAGGCGCACGCCCGGCGCGTACCTCATCGCGTTGGAGAGGAGGTTCGTCAGCACCTGCTCCAGCCGGCGCCCGTCCCACACCCCCTGGAGACCGGGCGGGGCATCCAGGTAGACGTTGCAGCCAGCCAGCGCGAGCGGCCCGGAGAGGCGCTCCAGCACGTCGCGGGCGAGCTGGGAGAGGTCGAGCTTCTGGAAGGCGAGGTCGAAGGTGCCCGTGCGGATGCGGGCGACGTCGAGGAGGTCCTCGACGAGGCTCGTCAGCCGGTCCACCTGTTTCAGCGAGACGCGCAGCGCCCTCGCGAGCTTCTCCGGGCTCGGGACGCGGCCCTCCTCGGGCCTCACGGCCCGCTCGGTCATCTGCAGCTGCATGCGCAGCGAGGTGATGGGTGTCTTCAGCTCGTGCGAGGCGATGGAGAGGAACTCGTCGCGCGCGCCCAGGAGCGTCTTCAGCTCCTGTTCCACCCGCTTGAGCCGGGAGATGTCCCTGAAGGTGATGATGGCCTGCGAGGGCTTCTGGGCGATGGCGGGCACGATGTCGGAGTCGACCACGATGTTGAGCCGCCCGACGGGCGAGTGCCAGACGGACTCCAGGTCACGGATGCGCTCCCCGCGGCGGACCCGGGCCCCCGGGGTCTCCTCCGGGGCGAGCGGGGCGTCGGCCTCATCGGTGAGGCGGAACTCCCGACCGCGCTCCGCGGCGTCGATGTCGGGCGGGAAGGGGCCCTCCGAGAGCTGCTGGGCGGCACGGTTCGCGAAGGTGAACCGGCCCGAGCCCGGGTCGACGAGGAGGGTGGGCGTCGGCAGACGGTCGAGCACCGCCTCGAGCCATTCCTGCTGGCGCGCGAGACTCGCCGCGCGCGTCTCCTGCTCCGCCACCTTCGAGCGCAGCGCCGCCATGCTGAGCTGGGCCTGGACCCGGGCCAGGAGCTCCCGCGTCGAGAAGGGCTTCGTCAGGTAGTCATCCGCGCCGAGCTCGAGCCCGCTCGCCGTGGCCTCCTCCCCCGCGCGCGCGGACAGCAGGATGACCGGGAGCGTGCGCAGCGCCTCGTCCGCCCGGAGCCGCTGCACCAGCTCGATGCCGTCCATCACCGGCATCATCACGTCCGAGAGGACGAGGTCCGGACGGGACTCTCGCGCCGCACGGAGCGCCTCCGCGCCGTTCGTCGCCACCGTCACCTGATAGCGGCTCTCGAGGAGGCGCCGGACATAGTCGCGCATGTCGGCGTTGTCGTCGGCGAGCAGGATGCGCTGGCGGGCGCCGGCCGCCTGGGCTTCCGCGCGCCTCGCCGCGGTGGACGCGCCAGGCCTTGCCCTGCGCCCACCCTCCGCCACGGGCGGCGGCTCGGGGAGCTGGTTCTCCAGCCAGCGAAGCGTTTCCTCCACGTAGGCCTCGGGCTGCGTCGCGGTGGAGGGCGGACGCTGCGTATCGAATGGCGCGGGCTTCGCCATCCAGTAGGCGTTTCCGAGCGGAATGCGGACGATGAAGGTGGAGCCCTCGTCCTCGACGCTGCGCACCTCGACCGAGCCGCCATGGAGCTTCGCGAGCTCATGCACGAGCGCGAGGCCGATGCCGCTGCCCTCGTGGGTGCGCCCTTTCGCTCCCTGCACCCGGTGGAAGCGCTGGAACACGCGCCCGAGCTCGCTCGAGGGAATGCCGATGCCCGAGTCCTGCACCGACAGCCGTGCGAAGCCGCCCTCCCGCCGGAGCTCGACGCGGATTTCACCCGCATGGGTGAACTTGAACGCGTTCGACACGAGGTTGAGGACGATCTTCTCCCACATCTCGCGGTCCACGAGCACCGGGTCCGGGAGGGACTCGACGTCCACCACGAACCGCATGCCCGCGCGCTCGACGGTGGAGCGGAAGGCGCTCGCGAGGTCCCGGGTGAGCGAGGCCAGGTCGGTCGGCTCGACCGAGGCCTGGGCGCGGCCCGCCTCGATGCGGGAGAAGTCGAGCAGCGCGTTCACCAGCTTGAGCAGCCGCAGGCCGTTGCGGCGCACCACCTCCAGGTCGCCGCGCGCGTCGTCCGGCAGCGCCCCACGCAGCCCGGCCAGCAGGTCCTCCACCGGTCCGAGCAGCAGCGTGAGCGGCGTGCGGAACTCGTGGCTCACGTTGCTGAAGAAGGCCGTCTTCGCCTGGTCAATCTCCGCGAGCGCCTCGGCCCGGAGCCGCTCCGCCTCGTACGCGCGGGCATTGCCCAGGGCCGCGCTCGCCGCCGCCCCCAGCATCTCCAGGAAGGCCCGGTAGGAGTCGTCGAGCGGCAGCCGCGTGCTGGCCCCGACGACGAGGAAGCCCAGCGGCGCGTCCATGCCACCCACCCGGATGGGCAGCACGAACGCCGTCGCCAGCGGCTCGGGGTAGGGGCCCGCGGCCACGCGCCCGAACCGGGCCTCCAGGTCATGGACCGGCTCCGCCCTTCCGCTGCGCGCCGCGCGGGAGAGAGGCCACCCGGCGCCCTCGTCCGCCTTCGTCAGCTCCAGCACCTCGGGCGCGAGCGGGCCTCCGGCCGGAGTCCGGCAGGTCCCCTGGAGCCGGGCCTGCGTCCCGTCCGGCGTCGTCACGTAGAGGAGCGCGAAGGGCGCGTCGAAGGCGTACTCGTCGAGCGACGCGAGGAGCAGCTCGCAGGCCTCGTCGAAGACCGTGGCCCGGCCGGCGCGGTCCGCGATGTCCCGCAGCGCGCGGGTCCGCCGCTGGGCGAGCATCGTCGCGGTCGTCTCGGTCACCGGGTGGAAGAGCCCCACCACCTTCCCCGTTTCGTCGCGAATCGGGCTGAGCGAGAAGGTGAAGAAGGTCTCCTCCGGGTAGCCGTTGCGCTCGAGGAACATCCGCTGGTTCTCGAGGTAGCTCGTCTCCCCAGCGAGCGCCCGCTCGAAGGGTGCGCCGATGGCTGGCCAGGCGGACGCCCAGGTGACCCGGTAGTCCTCGCCCATGGCGCGCGGATGCACCGCGCCACAGACGATGCGATAGCCCTCGTTGTAGATCTGGTTGTGGCCGTCGCCCCAGATGATGTTGATGGGAAAATTCGAGGCGAGACACAGACTTACGGTGGTGCGCAGGCTCTGCGGCCACGTGTCGATGGGGCCCAGCGGAGAGCTCGACCAGTCCAGCGACGCGATGAGTGTCGCCATCTCGCCGCCACCGGCGAGCCACTCGAGCTTTCGCTGGGGACCCATGCCTGTATGGGATACGGATGCTCGCACCCAGGGACAAGGCGAGCGTTCACCAGACCCGGGTTCGAACCGTCGACAAGAGGACGGACGCAGTCACCCCGGGGCCGGGAATGGAACGCTGGTGGACTCAGTCCCGCAGCGTCCTGCCGAACAACTCCAGCAGCCTCTGCCAGTGCTGCTCGGCGGCGTCCTTGTCGAAGGCCGCCGAGCCCGCCACCGCGTAGCCATGGCGCTTGCCCGCGTAGAGCTCGGAGCGGTGCTTGACGCCAGACTCCTTCAGGGCGGCCTCCAGCTTCTGGATGGCCTCGGCCGGCATGGAGCCGTCGTTGTCGGCGTGGCCGAAGTACAGCTCGCCCTTCACCCGGCCGACGAGGCGGTGGGGGCTGTCGGGCGCGTCCGTGGCCAGCCGGCCGCCATGGGACGAGGCCGCCGCGCCGATGCGGTCCGGGAAGTCCGCCGCCATGCGCACCGCGATGCCGCCGCTCATGCAGTACCCGGCCACCCCGGCCTTCGGCCCCTTCACGTGCGGATGGCGCGCCAGGAAGTCCAGCTCCGCGCCTGCGTCCAGCTTCAGCCGCTCGGGCGTCAGCCCGCCGATGAGCGCGTAGATGCGCTTCTTGAAGGCCTCGTCCTCGAAGGAGCCGTGCAGGTCCAGCTTCGACGCGGGGCCCTCCCGGTAGAAGACGTTGGGCAGCAGGACGACGTAGCCCTCCTTCGCGAGCCGGCGGCCCATCTCCTCGAACACGGGGCGGACGCCAAACGCATCCACCAGCAGGATGACCGCGGGCCACGGGCCGTTGCCCACGGGTTGGAACAGCTTCGCGTCCATCGTTCCGTCAGCCGTCTTGATGTCGACGTCCTGCATGCGCGGGGTGACCTCCGGGAAATCAAATCGAACGGGTGGCAATCTCCGTGAGCTCCGTGTCCGTGAGCACCAGGGGGTTCGCCTTCATGCTGCTCGCGGCCTTCGCCTTCGCCACCAGCGAGGGGACTTCCGCCGCCGTCAGCCCATAACGCCCCAGGCCCGGCACGCGCAGCGCCGCGCGCAGCTCCTCCACCCAGGCCAGGGCCTCCTCCGCGCGCGCGTCCGGCCGGCCCGTCAGGAGCGCCGCCACCTCCTCGAAGCGAGGCAGCGCCGGGTGCTCCGGGGCTCGGGCGCGCAGGGCCCGCAGATTCACGTCCAGCACCGCCGGCAGCAGCGCCGCGCACACCGCGCCATGGGGCGCGTCGAACATGCCGCCCACCGGCGCCGCGAAGCCGTGCACCGCGCCCAGGCCCGAGTTCGCCAGGCACAGCCCGCCGAAGAGGCTGGCCAGCGCCAGGTCCTCGCGCGCGGGCGCGTCCGGCCCCTCCAGCACCGCCCGCCGCAGCGAGCGCGCCGAGCGGCGCATGCCCTCGCGTGCCAGGGCGTCCGTGAGCGGGTGGGCGCGCGCGGAGAGGAACGGCTCGATGACCTGCGACAGCGCATCCAGCCCGCTGGAGGCCAGCACGGCGGCCGGTGCCCCGGTGAGCAGGTCCGGGTCCACCAGCGCCACGCGCGGCAGCATGTGCGGGCTGCGGAGGCTGGCCTTCACCTTCGCCTCCTTCGAGCCCAGCACCGCGTTGCGCGTCACCTCCGAGCCCGTGCCAGCCGTCGTGGGAATCGCCACGAAGGGCAGGGAGGCCAGGGTGAGCGGCTTGCCCCGTCCGATGACCTCCAGGTAGTCGAGCGGGTCTCCCCCGTTCGCGGCCAGCGCCGCAATCGCCTTCCCCGCGTCCAGCGCGCTGCCTCCGCCGAACGCCACCACGGCGTCGCAGCGGGACTCGCGTGCCACGGCCGTGCCCTCGCGCGCCAGCTCCACCGTGGGCTCGCCGTCCACCGGGAAGACGCGCACCGGCAGGCCGAGCCGCTCCAGCGCCTCGTGCAGCGGCCGCGCGCGCGCCGACTGTTTCCCGGTGACGAGCAGCACCCGGCTGCCGCCCAGGCCCCGCACCACCTCGGGCGCTTCCGAGAGCCTGCCCGGGCCGAAGACGATGCGCGTGGCGGTGGCGAACTCGAAGGAGAGGCCGCTCACGTCACCACCCGGCGTCGTCGGGGAAGCGGTTGATGTACTTCTGGCTGGTGCGCGGCTCCGCCATCATCGGCGCCACCGTGTCGCGCCAGAGCAGGTAGTGGGCCGTCTCCTTGTGCGCGGCCGGGGCCTGCGCCGTCCGGTACACCTCCACGAGCACGAAGCGCGTCGTGTCCGCGGTGTCCTGGATGACGTCGAAGCGGGCGATGCCGGGCTCCTTCACGCTCTGGCGAGCATTGGCCAGGGTGGCCTCGCGAAAGGCCTCCACGTGCTCCGGCTTCACGTGGACGTGGACATGGACGACCAGCAGGGAGTGGGACATGCCCCGGAAGCTACTCCGGGCCGGGGCCGCGCGGGGGCGCGGCCTTGCGGCCCGGAGGCGCTCCGTGTTCGCTGTCAGGCAGCGGCTACGGGACGGTGAGGACCGCCGTCGGGCTGAGGACATCCTCCAGCTTGCGGGCCATGGTCCACCCGTCGTGGTAGACGATGCCCACCGGAGCGATGGTGTCGTTCCGGTACAGGCCCACCTTCAGGTAGTTGAGCATCCCCGGGAACTGGGTGGCGATGTTGCGCTTGGGCAGCACGAGCTTGCCGTTGAGGTACAGCTCCACGAAGCCCACGCTGGAGTCCGGCGACCACTTCACGTGGAAGATGAAGTCCAGCCACTGGCCGCGCACCAGCGGCGTGCGCCAGACGATGGTGCCCGGGTTGCCGCCGATGTTGAGGCGGATCTCCTCGCCGTAGACGGTGAACTCCACCGGCGGCGAGCCCGAGTTGCCGTCGTGGTGCCACTGCGTGAAGAGCTGCCACGTCCTCGCGCTCGGGTAGGTGGGGTCGAACATCGTGCTCCAGCGGTAGTAGTACTCGGAGCCCACCGGCTCGCGCGTCATCCGCACCAGCTCGTTGCGGTTGCCGCTGGCGTTGATGGGGTCATCGCCCTGCTTCACCGTGGCCTTGAGGGCGTAGCGGCCCTGGCGCAGCGGCGAGGCCACCAGCGCCAGCCGGTCCGCGCTCACCATCTGCGTGCTGCTCCACTGCGAGCGGCTGCCCGTCTCGAAGTCACCCACCCAGACGACGCTGGAGCCGGTGGGAGGGGGCGTCGTGGCGCCGGCGCAGGCGCGCGCCTCGGCGATGCTGGCCCAGTCGTTCAGGGTGTTGCCGTTGACGGTGATGCGCACGCGGCGCGCGGACACGGGCGTGAAGGAATAGGTCTCCGCCGCCGTCGTCGTGCCGGTGCTCTTGCCGGAGTAGACCGGCGTGTAGGTGATGCCGTCCGGAGAGACGGACACCGCGAAGGTGTTGGCGCGCGTGTTGCCACCGTGCCAGGCGACGGTGACGCCGCCCACCGTCTTCGTGGCGCCCAGGTCGTAGTCAATCCACGAGCCCTTGCCGAGGTTGCTCCAGCGCGTGTCGAGCCGGTCATCGAGGGTGTTGGCCGGGAGGTTGCCGTCATTGCCGCTGGCGATGACCGACGAGGCCGCGAGCTGGGTGCAGTTCTGCGCGGTGAGGGCTTCGGCCGCGGCAGTCCGGCCGTCGCCGTCCGGGGCCTCGCCCGTTTCAGTCGCCGGCTCGTAGGCGCCACAGCCAGCGGCACCAATACCCAGCAGGGTTCCAACCAGCAGGAAGGTCTTCTTCATGTGAGCTCTCGGGGGGGAATCAAAGACAGACGGGGAGTGTGACCGCGCCGCGGAGAGCGGGCGGGCGGATGTTTGGCTTTGAGATGTGGGGTCTGCTCCAAGGAAGCGGCGCCAGCGCGCCGCACTGCGACGAGAACGAGTATCGGTGATAACTATTTCGTACTCAACACATCTTGGACATGCCTGCCTGCCCTGCGGGGAGGGTAGCCCCGTGTTACATGCAAGTTGATTGTAATTGTGTATCGGGCCGCGATTGAGACCGGGCTGCATCACTGGCCGTCGTGTGGGTCAGCACGCGTGGCGTGGAGGAGACAGTCATACAGCCCCGAGGCGCGAGGCGCGGCGGACGCCCGCGGCGTTAAAAAGTCCGGGTCGCTCCGAGGACGCGAGGCTCGGCGCTCCAACCACACCGCGGTAATCCGTTTTGGGAGGTGGCCATGGCCTCGTCCTCGGGCATGTGTGTTGCCTGTGGGGCACGAATTCCGGTGGGCGCACTCGCATGCCCACGGACTCCGCACGGTGTCCTCCAGGGGGCACCGGTGCGCAGGTGGATGACCGCCACCTGCCAGCCCCCACTCGTGGGGCGCACCTCGCACCTGGCCCGGCTGAAGGATTTCTCCGGGGAGGTGCGGCGCGGGCTCGGCCGCGCGGTGTGGCTGGTGGGCGAGGCGGGGCTGGGCAAGTCGCGGCTGAAGGACGCGCTCGTCGAGCAGCTCGCGAGCGAGGGCTTCGAGGTGTGGGAGGGCAGTGGCCTGGCCCTTCCCGGAATCCCGGGCGGTGCCTTCCGCGAGCTGCTCGAGGCCACCCGGGGCCTGCAGCCGCCGCCGGGGGTGGGGTGGGTGTCCAGCGCGGACGCGGAGCTGCTGGCGCGGTTCCTGGAAGGCCGCGAGCGGCAGGGCGTGCCGGCGAGTCTCGGTGCCGAGCGCACCGCGCTGTTCGATGCCCTCTGCCATGCGCTCATGCCCCACCGCCGCCCGAAGCTGCTCGTCCTGGAGGACTGGCAGCACGCGGACCCGTTCAGCCATGCGCTCGTCGAAGTCCTGGTGTCGCACCTGTCACACGCGCCGTTGTTCCTGCTCGCGCTCCAGCGTCCCGGAGGCACGGCGCCGGTGCCACTGTCGGCCGAGGTGCTCACGGTGGCGCCGCTCTCCGACGACGAGGCCACCTCGTTCCTCGAGCAGCGCGTGCGCTCCTCGTCGGTGCCCGTGACTCCGGAGGTGAAGGCCGACCTCCTGGAGGTGGGGGCCGGGCATCCGCTGCACCTGCTGCATGCCATCACCCTTCACGAGGAGCGCCCCGGGGCGCCGGTGCCCCGCGCGGGTGGGGCCGTGCTCGGTGCGCGGCTGCAGGCGCTGTCGCCCACGCAGCGCGAGGCGCTCCAGGCGGCCTCGATGCTCGGGCCTTCGTTTCCCCGGACGGTGCTGGGGGCGCTGGTGGGCGGCTGCGCGGTGCTCGCGCCGCTGGAGACGGGCGGGTGGTTGCGGGCCGCGGCGGGTGGGCGCTACGCGTGGGCCGTCTCCCTGCCCGAGGGCTTTTGGGGGGACGTCGCGCCGGACTCGCACGCCATGCACCGCCGGGCCGCGGAGGCCCATGAGTCGCTGCCCGTGGAGCTGCGGCGCCGGGCCTGCGTGGAGCTCTCCCGGTACTGGCTGTCCGCCGAGGCGCCGGAGTGCGCGCTGCCGCACCTGCTGGAGCTGGCGGGGTGGCACCGCACGGCGCTGGAGACGGGCTTCGCGCTCGGGGTGTATCGCTTCTCGCTCGGGCTGGCGCTGGGGTTGGAGCCCGCGGCGTCGCTCGAGTGGCAGCGCGTGCTCTGGGAGCGCATGGGGGACGCCCACGGGTTGGCGGGCGCGCGGGAAGACGCGGAGTACGCCTGGCGCACGGCCCGCACGCTCGACGCGCAGGCGCCCGCGCCCTCGCTCGGGGACCGGGCGCGGCGCGTCTGCAAGCTGGGCTCCGTGCTCTTCGCGCTCGGCCGCTTCGAGGAGGTGCTGGCGCTGGCGGAAGAGGGGCAGCACGAGGGCGTGCAGGCCATGCCCACGCCGGCGGCGGGACTCGAGGCCCATGCCGCGCTCGCCCTGTGCGGGCTGGGGCGCTTCGAGCAGGCGAGCACCCGGCTTCGCATCGCGCGCGAGCGGCTGCGGCTGGCGCCTCCGGAGAGCGGACCCGCGCGGGCCGCGGTGGAGGCCGCCCTGCACCGGGCCATGGGCAACGTGCTGATGGGGAAGGGCCAGCCGGAGCGGGCAACCGCGGAGTACCTCGCGGTGCTGCGCTGGAGCGAGGTGTCGGGGGACACGTGGGAGCGCTCCACCGCGCTGCTCCACCTGGGGGACGCCCACGCCCGCGCGGGGGACCGGGAGCGCGCGACGCACTTCTTCCAGCTCGCGCTGGAGCTGGAGTCGCGCACCGGGGACCGCTGGGGCATGGCGCACACGCACCACGGGCTGGCGCTGCTGCATACCCAGGCGGACGCGCCGGAGCTGGCGAAGGCGGATGCCGTGCGCGGCCTGCAGCTCGCCTCGATGCTGGGGGACCGCAAGCTGAAGTCGCGGCTGCGCTTCGCGCTCGGTCGGGCGCAGCTGCGGCTGGGAGAGCTGGAGGAAGCGGGAAGGCAGCTCCAGCTCGCCGCGCAGGACGCCGCGGCGGTGGGCGCGCGCACGGAGCTGCTCCAGGCGGAGGCCGCCCTCCGGGTGCTCGGCTCGCGGCGTTGACGGAACCCCGGGCGAGGCCCGAGTGTCCACCCTCGGTGCCAACCCTGTTCCTCTCCGTCCTGCTCGTCTGTGTGCTGGGGCTCTCGTCCGCTGCGCGGGCCGCGACGGCCCCCGATGCGTTCGAGGCGTACCTGCGTCCTCCGCACCCGCCCGCCGATGGCTTCGCTCCCGTGCCCGACGGCCCGGCGATGCGTCCGGGAAGCGAGGTGCGCGCGCTGGCGCATGGCCGGGTGGCGGAGGTGGGCGAGGGTGGACGCTCCGTCGTGCTGGAGCACCTGTACTACGAGAACCATGCGCTGCTGCCGGCCCGGTCCGAGTACTCGGGGCTGGAGGGGGTGGCGCTGCGCGTGGGCGCGCTCGTCACGCGGGGACAGGCCCTGGGGCGGGTGGGCGCGAAGGCCCGGCCCGTCGTGGCGCTGCATGCGGGGCGGAAGCTCTCGGCCGCCGAGGCCCGGCGCTTCACCGCCACGCGGGAGCGGCTGCCGCTGCCGGCGGAGGAGCCGTCGCTGCTGCTCATCTCGCACGAGGACTTCCAGCTCCGGCTGTACGCACGGGGGCGCGAGGTGGCGCGCAAGGAGGTGGGCTTCGGCCAGGCGGCGGGCGCCAAGGAGGTGCGCGGCGACAACCGCACGCCGAAGGGTATGTACTTCGTCACGCAGAAGGTGCGAGGGGACATCCCCGGGCCGTACTCGGCCTTCTATGGCGGGCACTGGATTCGGGTGAACTATCCGAATCCCTGGGACGCGGACCGGGGCGTGGCCTCGGGGTTCGTGGATGCGAAGACGCGCGAGCGGATTGCCCGCGCCTGGGCGGCGCGGCGGAACACGGAGGCCTCCACGCGCCTGGGCAGCGGCATCGGCCTGCACGGGTGGGCAGGGGAGTGGACGCTGGCGCAGAGCGGCGGGCGTCTGTCCTGGGGCTGCGTGGTGATGCACACCCCGGACATCGCCGCGCTGTATGACCAGGTGCCCGAGGGGACCATGGTCGTCCTCTTCTAACCCCTACCGCCGGGGAGGGCAGGCGTGGAATCCTCCCGGTGTGACCGAGATTGAGACCATCGACGCCTTCGAGCGGCACCTGCGCGCGGGGGCGCACCTCTCCAACGTCGTCATCCAGGGCCTGGACTTGCGGCGGTACACCCGCGAGCTGGCCTCCGCCGAGCTGGCGGGCACCGTCTTCCTCGGGTGTGAGCTGGAGAAGGAGGCCCTGAGCGTGGCGCTCGCGCACGGGGCCCTCGTCTTCCCGCCCATCTCCGGGCTGCCCTACCAGCCCTATCGCGGCAGCCTCTACTCGCCGGAGGAGCTGTACGCCGGCTTCAACCCGGCGCGGCCGGAGACCTACGCCGACACGCTGGACGCGCGCGTCTACGCGCACTGGGCCGCGCATGGACGGGGCAGCCCGCCCACGCTGCTGGAGACGCTGTCGCAGCGGCTCCATGACCATGCCGTCACCGATGCCATGGAGGACGTGCTCGCGGCGGGGGGCGGCAAGCGCAAGGTGGTGGCCATCATGGGCGGCCACTCCATGAAGCGCGGCCAGCCGGACTACCACGCGGTGGCGGCGCTGGCCCGTGAGCTGACCCAGCGGGGCTTCTTCATGGTGAGTGGCGGCGGCCCGGGCGCCATGGAGGCCACCCACGTCGGCGCCTGGTTCGCCCGGCGCACCGAGGCGGAGCTGGATGCGGGGCTCGCCATGCTCGCGAAGGCCCCCAGTTACACGGACCGCGAGTGGCTCGCGCGCGCCTTCGAGGTGCGGCGCGCGTTTCCGCTCCGGGATGGAGACCTGCCCTACTGCGACAGCCTGGGCATCCCCACGTGGCACTACGGGCATGAGCCGCCCAACCCGTTCGCGACGTACATCGCCAAGTACTTCGCCAACAGCGTGCGCGAGGACGGCCTGCTCACGATTGCTCGCGGCGGCATCGTCTACGCGCCGGGCAGCGCGGGCACCATCCAGGAAATCTTCCAGGACGCGTGCCAGAACCACTACAACTCGGTGGGCGTCATCAGCCCGATGATCTTCCTGGGCACCGAGTTCTGGACGCGCACGCGCCCCGTGTACCCGCTGCTGGCGCAGCTCGCCCAGGGGCAGGAGTACGCGCGCCACCTGATGCTGACGGACTCGCGAGAGGAGGTCATCCGGGCGCTGGTGGACTACGATTCCGCGCATCACGGCACGGGGTGAAGTCCCCGCGGCCACCGGCAGGGGAGGGCGGTGACCGATGCACGACCACGACGCGCAGCTCCGCAGGGCGCTGGCCGAGGGAATCCTTTCACCCGACGAGGCGGAGGTGCTGCGCGAGGAGTGCCAGCGCACCGGGCTCGGCCCCCTGGAGTTGCTGCGTGCGCGGGGACGCATCTCCGAGGAGACGCTCCTCGCGCTGCGCGGCGCGGCGGCCGTGAAGAAGGGCGAGACGGTGGAGTTGCCCGCCCCCGTCGCGCCCGTGCGCCGGCCGACGGGGCCCCAGCCGGTGCTGGAGCAGACGCTCTCGCACGGCGCTCCGGTGCAGGAGTCGCCCACGCCCTCGGGCACCGACGCGAAGGGGCAGGAGCCGCCCTTTCCGGTGCCCGGCTGGGAGCGCTTCCAGCCCGCGCGCTTCCTGGGCGAGGGCGGCATGGGCCGCGTCTTCCTCGCGTATGACCCGCGCCTGCGACGCCAGGTGGCCCTGAAGTTCGTCCGCGGCGAGGACCCGGAGCTGTCCCGGCGGACGCTCGTGGAGGCGCGCGCCCAGGCCCGCATCAACCACGACCGTGTGTGCCGCGTGTACGAGGTCGGCGAGGTCCAGGGGAAGGTCTACATCGCGATGCAGTTCGTGGATGGCAGGCCGCTCAACGTGCTGTCCCGCGAGCTGACCGTGGAGCAGAAGGCCATGGTGCTGCGCGAGGCCGCCGAGGGCGTCCACGAGGCGCACCGGGCGGGGCTCGTGCACCGGGACCTCAAGCCCTCCAACATCCTGGTGGAGCGCGGAGAGGACGGCAGCCTGCGGCCCTACGTCATGGACTTCGGGCTGGCGCGCGACTGGAACGAGGGCGTCACCGCGACGGGCACGGTGCTGGGCACGCCGCAGTACATGTCCCCCGAGCAGGCCCGGGGCGAGGTGGCGCGGTTGGACCGGCGCTCGGACGTCTACAGCCTGGGGGCCACGCTGTACCACCTGCTCACGGGGCAGGCGCCCATTCCCGGAGGCAACGGACTGGAGGTGCTGAGCAACCTCGCCACCGTGGAGCCGCGACCTCCGCGCGCGGTGGACCCGGACGTGCCCGTGGACCTGGAGGCCATCGTCCTCAAGTGCCTGGAGAAGGACCGGAGCGACAGGTACGACTCGGCGCGGGCGCTGGCGGAGGATTTGAACCGGTTCCTCTCCGGCGAGCCGGTGCGGGCACGGCCGGCGGGATTCGGGTACCGGCTCCGCAAGCGGCTGGCGCGGCACCGGTGGGCGGTGGCGGGAGTGTCGGTGGCGCTGGTGCTGGTGGGGCTGGCGCTGGGACAGGCCGTCCTCGCGCGCCGCGAGGTGGGCGAGCGTGAGCGGCTGGCCCGGCGCTTCACGGAGCAGGTGGAGCTCATCGAGTCGTTGTCTCGCTACTCGGGCCTGGCGCCCATGCACGACACGCGCGCAGACCGGCGGGAGCTGCGGGCGCGGATGGAGGCGCTCGCGGCGGAGATTGAACAGGCGGGCGAGGCGGCGGTGGGGCCCGGGCGCTATGCGCTCGGACGCGGGTATCTGGCGCTGGAGGACGTGGCGAAGGCGCGTGAATACCTGGAGGCCGCGTGGAATGGCGGCTACCAGGAACCCCGGGTGGCGTACGCGCTGGCCCTGGTGCTGGGGCAGCTCTACCAGGAGCAGCTCATCGAAGCGCAGCGGCTTCCCGGCGCCGAGCGGGATGCGCGGAGACAGGCCCTTGGTTCGAGGCTGCGCGACCCGGCGCTGGAGTATCTGAAGCGGAGCGAAGGGGCCCCGGTCCCCTCCACCGAGTACGTGTCCGCGCTGATTGCCTTCTACGAGGGGCGCCATGAGGAGGCGCTCGGAAAGCTCGACGCGATGGGCGAGCGGCTGCCCTGGTTCTACGAGGCACCGAAGCTGCGCGGAGACATCTTCCTGGCTCGGGCCATGGAGCGCTCCAACCGGGGCGAGCGCGAGGGCGCGCAGGCGGACCTGGAGGAAGGCCGGAAGGCCTACGCGCGGGCGGGCGCCATTGGCGAGAGCGTGACGGGTGTGCACCGCGCCATGGCGGACCTGGAGCACGCGGCCCTGCTGGATGAGGTGTATGGCGGAGGAAAGGCGGACGCGCCCTTCCAGCGGGGCCTGGAGGCACTGTCGCGGGCCCTGCGAGTGGGCCCGGACTCCTGGAAGGTGTGGTTGGTGCAGGCACGCTTCTACCGGCGTCTCGCGGAGCACCAGATGAACCGGGGCGTGGAGGTCGAGGCGCTGCTCGCGAAGGCAGTCGAGGCGGCAAGCCAGGCCCAGACGCTCGCCCCTGAGTTGTCCAATGCGCGGCTGGAGGTGGGGCGGTGCTACCTGCAGTGGGCGCTGTATCGCCTGGGCCGGCGTGAGGACCCCCGCGAGCAGCTCACCGAGGCCGGAAAGGTCTTCGATAGTGCGCCTCAGGAGCTGCGGGACGACCAGTTCCACTCCGACCGCGGATTGATCTTCAAGGGGTGGGCGGACTTCGAGGACAGCACTGGCGCCGATTCCTGGAGCCACCGAGAGCAAGAGATGGAGGCCTATAGGGAAGCCATCCGCATCAACCCCAAGGAGCCTCGGGCGTGGATCAATCTGGGCATGGCCTGCTTCCTTCGCGCGTCACACCCACGAAACAAGGACGTGGATGGAGACCTGTCTCGCGCCCGGGAGGCCCTAGCGCAGGCAATTGTGCTCAATCCCACGCATGTTGCACCCTACTTCTACGCGGCCGCGACCGCCGAGTTCCTCGCTCAGCGCCAGCGCAACCGGGGCGAGGATGCACGGCCCATGCTGGAGTCCGCACTGAAGGCCTATCGCGATGGGCTGGCCATCAGCCCCGACCTGCCTCCGTTGCACAACGGTGTGGGCTCCATCTTGCTTGAGCAGGCGAAGGAGTCCTGGGGCCACGGAGGCAGCCCCGACGACCGGCTCACCGCCTCCCAAGATGCCTTTGCCCGGGCCATCGCCGCCGGGCCCAAGCTGGGATTCGGGTACAGCAACATGGGTGAGGTTTTCATCTGGCGGGCTCTGTTCCAGCGCGCTCGTGGCGAGGACCCAGGCCCGAGCTTGCGTTCTGCGGATGAAGTCTTGCGGAAGGCGATTGCTCTGATGCCAGCTCATGCCGGTTTCTGGGCAAACCTGGGCCAAGCCCACCAGGTCATGGCTGCCTTCGAACTGGAGCATGGACGGGACCCGTCCCGGAGCCTCACCCGGGCCTCCGATGCCCTGGCCGGTGCCCTGAAGCACAACCCCCAGCATGAGCGGGCCTGGCAGTACCTGGCGGAGACACAGGCCGTGCGAGCCCGGTGGCTGGCCCGGAGCGGCGAAGCCGCAGGTGCAGAACTCTTCAATGAGGCAGAGCAGACGTTCTCGAAGGCGGTGGAATTGGGGCCGAACAGGCTGGAGCCGCGACTCGCGCTTGGGCATTTCCTGCGCTGGCGTGCGGTCTGGCGCAGAGGCTCGGAGGCTGCGGAGGCGACAGCGGACCTGAAGCGAGCGCTCTCGATAGGGGAGGCGCTACTCGCCACATGCCCGGGCTGGCCCGAGGCGTGGCTGCTGCGGGCAGGGATACATGAGGAACTGGCTCGCTCCGCGAAATTGCCGGACGAGCAACGGGATTGGCGGACACGCGCGGACGAGGATTTCCGCAGGGCCTTCTCCGCCAATCCCAATCTGGAGCAGGAGTGGAAGAACGTGCTGATGCTTGAACGCGTCACGGCCCGGTAGGCTCGCGCTACTTCGACTCGTCCTCGGGCGGAGGCGGCTTCGTGCCTCCCGTCGACCCCGATACGCTTCCAGGGTCTGTCTGGGGATCGCTTTTTTCCTTGTCCTTGTCCTTCTTGTCGTGACCCGAGCCCTCGAGCGGCCCGGTGCCAGCCACCACCGTGATGCTTCCCTTCTCGATGGGGCCCAGGGGGCCACGCTTGTGCGCGTGGCCCATGAAGAAGGTCGTCCCAACCTCCAGGCTCGGCTCGACAGTCGCGGTGAGCGTGGGAATGCCGTCCTCGAAGAGAAGGGTCTCCTGGCCGAACAGCTCGGAAGGCTTGGGGCTTCTGGTGCTCCCATGGGGAGGAACGGCCCTGAGCACGACGATGGACAGGAGTTCTCGATCCTGCTCCCTGTCGAACTCGACCTGATCGCCGCTGCTCACGTTTTCCGCAGGCGGGGCATGCTGCTCATCCTTCTTCACCTTGACCTTGTAGGGGGGCTTGGGCGTCGCCATACGTGGTGCCTCTGGGGGGTTGTGAATCCGTCTGGGAATGAAGCTCTTCGAAACATAGATGCTGGCATTGAGGAAACCAGTCGTCGAACATGCCCGCCTCCGCCCGCTCCAGGCGGGGAGCGGGCGGAGCGCTACGATCAAGGTCCCTGTGAATCAACCGTAGTGGCGGAAGTCACGCCGTTACCAGTCCTCCTACTTGTCATCAGGGAAGGGGTTGGGGCCAGTCCCCCCGACGACGGTGATACTACCTGGCTCAGTCGGGTTGTCATCGCCCTTGCCCTTGGATGGAGACCCGGGTTTCAAGATGATGGCAAGCGCATAAGTGTAATACGTTTCCTTCGGCACGACGACCATGACCGTGGTGGGGTTTGTATTTACCCCATCAGGCATGGAAACGATGTTCTCGCCGAACAGTTGCTCGGCGCCGGCGCTGCTGAAGGTGGTCTCGCCATTGATGGCGACCCCAGTGACTTGCACTCCGAGGACATTGGTGCCTGTCTTCTGGAAGATGACCGAATCGCCATTCTTCACATTGATGGAAGATGGAGTGAAGCGAAAGTTGCTCACGGTGATGGTAGGTATGTCTGCCATGTTTGATCCTCCTTGATATCAGGCGATACGGGTCAGGTAATGGGGGCCGCGACAGGAGCCCTCACTTCGGCGAGACCGATGTTCTCGTCCAGCCAGTCCTGCAGTTCCCGCGGAAGGGTCTGACGCTGCGGAGCATTCGTGTCGTAGTAGAGCGCGTACAACTCGGCGAAGAACTCGAGCGGCGACATGGCCGCGTACGGGTCCAGCACCTGCGTCGCGATGAGATCGCACGTCTTCTCTTCGACGGCCTGGAGCTCCGCGTACCAGAAGTTCACAAAGAAGACCTTGCGATTGGCTCGGAACCACGTCTTGTGGTTCAGGTACCAGTTGGGACCGGATTGGTCATACGCGAGCCTGGGCGTCAGGCCCTCCTTCCACCAAGGGTGGCCTGGAGGCGGCTTGGCGAAGGGCACCGGGCCCCAACGCTCTCCGGGGCCCATCGCATTCTTGAGCACTTGGCGCACCTGGTCCTTCTCGTGGGAAGTGAGGTCGGTACCCCAGCCGCCCATCAGGTCGACCCAGGCGTCGATGTCCGTGTCAGACCAGGTGAACCGCCGCCACCCGAATTTTTTCTCCAGCCAGGTATCGACGGCTTGCTTGTACTTCTCGTGGACGGCGTGGCCAATCTCATGCCGCACCACATCCGCGAAGCGCTCACGGTCCGGAAGCTCCCGCTCCCCGATGGAAATCTCCCGCGTGCTGGGGCTGTACTTGCCCCCACGCTTTCCTTCGTCCAAGAGCAGGGTATTGATGGTGGTTGAGCCCTCCACGTGACTATCCGGCAAATCCTTGAGGATGTCCCAGAGCACATCGATGTCGTCGTTGTCCGCGTTCATTCCCCAGTCGTCCTCGACCTGGAAGCCGAACCGCAGCTTGAAGAGGTTTTCCTGCACGTCCCATCTCTGCTGCGTGGAGGCATACCGTGCGAGGATGCGCAGGTCCTGCTTGGCCCGATTGGACAGGTGAGCGGCCCGGGGCAGCCGGCTCAGCATGTCGCTGAACCCTCGGGAGTAGAGGTCGACGGTGTCGCCCTTGCGTATCTGATCGGCAAACTGCTGGAGTTCCGCCATCGCGCCGGTCTGCGGAGAGTACCGCCACAGATTGACCCAGGGGGCGTCTTCATGGAACAGGCTCGAGTAGTGTCTCTCCTCCACGAGCTTCTCCAGTGCCGCCCGCCGGCTCACCAGATCCGTCACCGCGAACTCGGGGACGGTGAGTTTGAACTCCTCCTGCGAGTGGTCGTGCGATGCGATGAACTCGTAGGAGCCATCCCGGACGCTGTCGAGCAGCAGCCGGAGCCGCGGCTTGTGCAGCAGGAACGGGTGTTCGTGGAGAAGGTACATCTTGAGCAGTTCCAAGATCCGGTCGTCCACTCCGGCGTCCTGGATCACCAGCTTCTCTCGTAGTTCCTGGAGGCCGAAGACGACGCGTGCCATGCGCGAGCCCTGGGGGGCCAGCGCCTCCGGCAACGTGTGGATTGCATCAGCGAGTTCTCTCGAGGCCGCGCGGAACTGGTGCCGCTCCGGCCGGGGGTGGACGCTGAAAAACGTATTCGTCTTGAAGTCCGCGTAGGTGAAGGACTTCTCCACGGTGAAGTCGTAGCCACACACGGGGCAGTGGACGCGGTGGAAGCTGCCATCGAGGATGGCTGCGCGTAGCTTTGGTGTACGCCCCGCGTTCACGCTCCGGGCAAGGCGTGTTTCGAAGGCATGACCACAGGTGCAACGGACGATATACGGGCGAAAGACAGCCATTGAGCGCCCCTCCCTGGGAATCACTTCCCACGCTGGCTGAATGCCAGACAGTCACATGCCCTAGCAGCGCGTGTGCCATCGGCTTGGAAACAGATTCCCAGAGTGGAAGCGACCTGGAGGGTTGCGCTGTCGGCGCGTCGAAATCGACGTCGGCGCGCCGACGGGGCCTTCCGTGCGTCGACGGCCGTCAGCCGCCCTTCGCGCTCAGTCCCAGCTCCTTGAGTCGTCGGGCCAGGGCGCGCTTGGAGACCTCCAGCCGCTGCACCATGGCGTCCAGCTCACCCCCGCACGCGTCGAAGCACCGGACAATCTCCTCGTTATCCAGGTCTCCCGCGGTGCGGATGTTCGGGCTGCGGTCGATGAGGTCGTAGATGGACGAGCGCGGAATGCCCAGCCGGTCTCCCGCCGCCTTCAAGTCCCACGCACACTCGCGCAGCGCCGCGAGCAATTCCGTCTCCGTCACCTCCGACGGCCTGCGTCGTGGCGCGGGAGGCTTCGCCTTCTGCTCCTCCACCACCGGGACGGGCAGAGGCCGGCCCGGGAGCTTCACCGCCGCCGCCTCCAGCTCGCGCAGCAGCTGCGGGTCCGCCTGCAGCGCGGGCTGGCCCCGGCTGCCAATCACGAGCTGACGCGTCACGTTGCGCAGCTGCCGGATGTTGCCCGGCCACGCGTAGCGCACCAGGTGCGATGCCAGCGACGCAGGAAGCCACGGCTCCATGTACGGGTCTGTCGGTGCCAGCAGGTGCGCGCCGCCAATCGCCTCCAATTCCTCCCGGGCGAAGTGGTGGAAGAGCACGCCGATGTCCTCGCGGCGCTCCCTCAAGGGCGGGAGGCGAATCTCATACCCCGCCAGCCGGTGCAGCAGCGGCGCCTTGAAGCGCCCCTCGCGGATGTGGTCCTCCAGGTTCGCATCCGTCGCGGCGATGATGCGCGTGTCCGTCCTCACGGCCGTGCTGGCGCCCACGGGGAACATCTCCCCCGTCTCCAGCACCCGCAGCAGCATCACCTGGACTTCGGGCGGCGCCTCGCCCACCTCGTCCAGGAAGAGCGTGCCGCCCTGCGCCGCGCGGAAGAAGCCCTCGCGGTCCTTCGTCGCCCCCGTGTACGCGCCGCGCTCCGCGCCGAACAGCTCGGACGCCGCCAGCTCCTTCGGCACCGCGCCCAGGTTGACGCTGATGAAGGGGCCCCGGCGCCGGGGGCTGCGCTCGTGGATGGCCCGTGCCACCAGTTCCTTGCCCGTCCCCGTCTCGCCCCGGATGAGCACCGGCACGCTCAGGTCGGCGATGCGCTCCACGTACTGCCGCACGCGCCGCACCCCGTCGCTCTCGCCCACCATCCCCAGCGTGTCCCCCGAAGGGCCCAGGCCCCGGGGCGCCAGGTGGAGCAGCAGCACCATGCGCTCGGCCAGCTCCAGCGGGACACCGGCGGCGAGCGCGTCCAGGCCCAGCTCCCAGGTGCCCTGCAGGGGCTCGCCCGCCACGACACGCGTGCCGCCTTCGTCGGCCCGCAGTCGCAATCCGCCGCCCGGGGCGGGGGCGAAGACGAGCGGCTTGCGGCTCAGGAAGGGGTCTCCCAGGGGCAGGCCCAGCACGCTGCCGGGCCGCGTGAAGTCCGGGCCGTTGCGCGAGAGGGCCACCTCGCGCCCCGCGCCCAGTCCCTCCAGGACGAGCCGCTCACCCGCACGGTGGATGCTGGGGTGGGAGATGAGTGTCAGCGCGGGGACGAGGCTCGGCGCCGGGTCCTGGCGGCTCGGCGTCCGGGCCGCGGCCGTGGAAACGTCGGCGATGATGTCCTGGGGCATGTGGGGGGGCCGCTCCAAGGGGGAGCGGCAGTGTAGTCGCTCCACGCCGGAAGGACGTGGCCGCCCTTCATGCCCTGGAGTCGGTGACATATTTCGCGAGGTCGGGTGTTTGGGGACATGCACGCGCGCCGGGCGTGCCGATATGCGCCGCCGCCGGATCCGTTCCGCGAGGGGCGGTGCGGGCCCACCGGCCGAGGAGGAGTGTCATGTCCCACAGCAATCCGTTCTGGCTTGGCGCGGTGTGCGTCGTGCTGGGAGCGCTCCTCTGGATGGTGCCGGCGTGCTGGTCCTCCGAGCGTCCCCGCCCACCGAGCCGGCCCGAGTCGCCCAGGTCCGCCCGGACCTACGCGAACCTCGGGTGGAGCCCGCTGCGAGTCCTGTCGGGCCTCGGGATGCACTGAGAGGACGGGCGGCCTTCCCGAGGGGCGCTGGGGGCGCTCCCCACGAGCGGCTAGAGTGCGCTTCGTGAGGGGAGGCAGTGCCTGAGCCAGCCGGAATCTTCGTCGAATCTCGTCGTCCTCAAGAGCTGTGGTGACTCGGCCGAAGCGGCCATGCTGCGCTCGCTGCTGGAGGCCCACGGCATCTCCTGCGTCGTCCAGGGAGAGCAGCACCGCGCCATGCTGGGCGTGATGGGTGGGTACATCGAGGTCAACGTGCTCGTCGCCTCGGCTGACCTCGACCGGGCCCAGGCGCTCCTCGACGCATCCGCGGAGGACCCCGAGGGTCGCGCCCCCCAGCCCGGCCCGGGCGCCACCGATACCGAGGACGCGGTGTGCCCCGTCCATGGCCAGCGCTCCACCCTGACGTGCGGACGCTGCGGCACCTTCCTCTGCGCGAGCTGTGACGTGCAGGACGCCCAGGGCTCGCCCCGCTGCGAGGACTGCGCGGAGCGGCAGGTGGCCGGGGGCGAGACGCGACGGAGCACCCGCCGGAGGCTGGCCGCCTGGGGCGTGCTGCTCCTCCTCTTCGGCCCCGTCCTCCTCATGCTCATCGCCACGCTGCTGCGAAGAGTCGTGGGCTGACGAGCACCCCGGAATTCCAGAGCGTCCGCGCCCCTGTTCCGCCGGGCAGGCGGGGAAGGGCGCGGGCCCTGTTCCATGGGGGCGATGCGGCATATCCTCGGGGCCCCTCGGGAGGAGTGCCCGGATGCGGCCCCGGGCCGTCTTCTTCGACCTGGATGACACGTTGATCGACCGCGCCGGTGCCTTCGCCAGCTACGTCGAGGACCTCATCATCCGCCACCCGCGCGCCTTCCCGGAGTCACGCCGGGCCGCGGACGTGGCCGAGTTGCACACGCTCGACGGGCGCGGCTCCACGGACCGCACCGACTTCTGTCTTCGCGTGACGGAGACCTTCCCCGGCCTGGGGCTGTCTCCCGCGGAGCTCTGGGACGACATGTCCTCCCTGCTCCCGGACTTCGTCGTGCCCAGCATGAACACCCTGGCGCTCGTGGAGGGCCTGAGGAAGCGCGCCCCTGTCGCCGTGGTGTCCAACGGCTCGGGCCGGGTGCAGCGCGCCAAGCTGGAGCGCGCCTGTCTCACCCCGCACCTTCCGGACGTCTTCCTCTCCGGGGAGGTCGGCGCGGAGAAGCCGGACGCGCGCATCTTCCAGGCGGCGCTCGCCCGCGTGGACCGCGCTCCCGAGGACGTGCTCCACGTCGGTGACGACCCGGAGCGGGACATCGCCGGCGCTTCCCGCCTGGGCCTGGCCACGTGCTGGGTGTCCCACGGGAGGCGGTGGCCCCAGGCGCTGCCTCCGCCCACCTTCACGGTGGAGCGAATCACTGGCGACACGGGCCCCATCGCGGAGGTGCTCGCGCGATGGACATGAACGCCGTGGTCGGCTCGCACGACCTGCTCTTCCTCACGCTGGACACCCTCCGCTACGACGTGGCGGAGGAAGTGGCCGCGCGGGGCCGCACGCCGAACCTCACCGCGCTGATGCCCGGGGGACGCTGGGAGCGGCGCCACTCGCCCGCCAGCTTCACCTACGCCGCGCACCACGCCTTCTTCGCCGGCTTCCTGCCCACCCCCGTCACGCCCGGCCTCCACCCGCGCCTGTTCGCCATGCGCTTCGAGGGCAGTGAGACCACGGCCGAAGGCACCTGCGTCCTCGACGCTCCGGACCTCGTCACCGGACTGGCCGGGCGCGGGTACCACACCGTCTGCATCGGCGGCGTGGGCTTCTTCAACAAGCGCAACCCGCTGGGCAACGTGCTGCCCGGCCTCTTCGCGGAGAGCCACTGGAGCCGCGAAATGGGCGTGACGGACCCGCGCTCCACGGAGCACCAGGTGTCCCTCGCGGTGCGCCGCCTGGACGCGCTGCCCCGCGAGCAGCGCGTCTTCCTGTTCATCAACGTGTCCGCGCTGCACCAGCCCAACCGGCACTACCTGCCCGGCGCCACAGAGGACTCTCGCGCCTCGCACGCCGCGGCGCTGGAGTACGTGGACCGCCAGCTTCCGCCCCTCTTCGCCGCCCTGCGGCGCCGGGGGCCTGCCTTCTGCATCGTCTGCTCGGACCACGGGACGGCCTATGGCGAGGACGGCTATACCGGCCATCGCCTGGGCCACCCCGTCGTCTGGACCGTGCCCTACGCCGAGTTCCCGCTGAATCGAGACACCGCACCATGACGCGCCTGGAGCAGATGCTGGGGGAGACGCCCTACGTGGCGTACCTCTACGGCTACCCCCACAAGACGGCCTACCGGCCCTTCACCCCCGCGCTCCCCCTGGAGTCCGTCTGGGCGGAGGAGCGGCGCGACGCGCTGTTCCTCTACGTCCATGTGCCCTTCTGCGAGATGCGCTGCGGCTTCTGCAACCTCTTCACCGCCGCCGGCCCGAAGCAGGACGTGGTGGACGGGTACCTCGCCGCGCTCGGCCGCGAGACGCGCCGGGTGAAGGAGGCGCTGGGCACGGCCAGCTTCGCCCGCGCCGCGCTGGGTGGCGGTACACCGACGCTGCTCGACGTGGCCGGCCTGAACACCGTGTTCGACCTCATGGAAGGTGTCCTGGGCGCGGACCTGAAGGGCATCCCCGTGGGCGTGGAGGTGTCGCCGGAGACGGTGGACGCGGAGAAGCTGCGCGTGCTGCGCTCGCGCGGCACGGACCGGGTGAGCATCGGCGTGCAGAGCTTCCTGGAAGCCGAGGTCGCCGCGGTGAAGCGGCCCCAGCAGACGGCGCAGGTGGAGGCCGCGCTGGACCTCATCCGCTCCACGGGCTTCCCCACGCTCAACATCGACCTCATCTACGGGATGGAGGGGCAGACGGTGGAGAGCTTCCTCTACTCGCTGCGCGCCGCCCTGCGCTTCAACCCCGAGGAGCTGTACCTCTATCCGCTCTACGTGCGGCCGCTGACGTTCCTCGGCAAGAAGGCCCGCGCGTGGGACGACCTGCGCCTGTCGCTCTACCGCGCCGGCCGCGAGTTCCTCCTGTCCCAGGGCTACACGCAGGTCTCCATGCGCATGTTCCGCGCGAAGCACGCGCCGGACCTGGGCGGCCCGGTGTACCGCTGCCAGGAGGACGGCATGGTGGGCCTGGGCTGCGGGGCGCGCTCGTACACCGGCGGCGTGCACTACTCGTCCGAGTACGCGGTGGGCTCGCGCGAGGTGCGCAACATCATCGCCGCCTACAGCGAGCGCACCGAGGCGTCCTTCGGCGAGGTGGGCTACGGCTTCCGGCTGGACACCGAGGAGCGGCGGCGGCGCTACATGCTCCTGTCGCTGCTGGCGGAGGGCGTGGACCTGGCCGCGTACCGGCAGCGCTTCTGCACCGACGCGCTGGCGGACTTCCCCGAGCTGCTGGAGCTGGAGGCGCACGGGCTGGGGCGGCGGGTGGACGGCATGGTGCGGCTCACCGACGCGGGCGTGGAGCGCTCTGACCTGATTGGCCCCTGGCTGCACTCGGAGCGGGTGCGGGACATGATGCAGGAGTACGCCTGGCGATGAAGCTCACCGTGCTCTACCGGGGCCCGCTGTCCAGCTGCAACTACGGCTGCGAGTACTGCCCCTTCGGCAAGTGGAAGCAGAGCGAGGAAGAGCTCGCCAAGGACCGCCAGGATCTGGCGCGCTTCATGGCGTGGGCGGAGTCGCGCACCGACCTGCGCCTCTCCGTCTTCTTCACGCCGTGGGGCGAGGCGCTCATCTGGCCCTGGTACCAGGAGGCGCTCGCGCGGCTGACGCACCTGGCGCACGTGGAGAAGGCCGCCGTGCAGACGAACCTCTCCTGCACGCTGGACTGGGTGGAGCGCTGCAATGTGGAGAAGCTGGGCATCTGGGCGACGTACCACCCCGAGTGGATGAAGCGCCGCCGCTTCGTGGCCCAGTGCGAGAAGCTGTCCGCGCTCGGCGTGCGGCACAGCGCCGGCATGGTGGGCTTCGTCCGCTTCGCCGAGGAAGCGGAAGCCCTGCGCGGCGAGCTGCCCGCGGACACGTACCTGTGGGTCAACGCGGTGAAGGATGGGCAGGAGGAGCCGTACACGCCCGAGGACATTGCCCGCTTCACCCGCGTGGACCCGCTCTTCCCCGTCAACAACACGCGCCACCCCAGCCTGGGCCGTGCGTGCCGGGGAGGGGAGTCCGTCATCTCCGTGGACGGCGAGGGCACCGCGCGCCGGTGCCACTTCATCGACGAGCCGATTGGGAACATCTACTCGCCGGACTTCGACGCGGCGCTGAAGCCGCGCGCGTGCTCGAAGGCCACGTGCGGGTGCCACATCGGCTACGTGCACCTGGAGTACCTGGAGCTGGACCGCGTCTTCGGCTCCGGCATCCTGGAGCGAGTGCCCGCGTCGCCGCTGTGGAATGCCGCAGGCGTGCGGCCCGCGCCCGGCTCACGGGCCTGACGGGCCCGGGGCGGAGAGCCCCGGGCCGCCTCCACGTCAGGGCGTGGGGTAGAGCTTCACCGCGATGTCGCCCGCGGGCGCGAAGCCGAACGCGAAGCTCCGGGGCGTGCCGTCGGAGCTGCGCAGGTAGTACCAGACGCTCGAGCTGGGCGACGGCGCGATGTAGGGCCGCCACACCGAGAAGTCCGCCCTCCCGTCGCAGTCGTAGTCCGCGGGCACGGGCTCATCTCCGGACTGGCCGAAGGGCCCGCCGGACCACGTGTTCGTGGCGAGGTCCAGGATGTACCAGATGCCGTTGGAGGGCCGCCACACGGCGATGTCCGTCTTCCCGTCTCCGTCGTAGTCGGCGGGCACGGGCACGTCTCCCGCCTGGCCGAACGCGTGGATGAGCGCGGGCATGCCGGGAGTGCTGTACTGGATGTGCCAGGTACCGTTGGAGGGCCGGAAGAAGGCCAGGTCCGCCTTGCCGTCGCCGTCGTAGTCGGAGGGCACCGGCAGGTCCCCGGACTGGCCCCAGGACGTCACCGTGTCGCTTCCGTACCAGGTGTAGCGGACGTGCCACGTCCCGGTCGAAGGGCGAAACACGGCGAGGTCCGCCCTGCTGTTGCCGTCATAGTCGGCGGGGACGGGCACGTCCCCGCTCTGGCCCAGCTGGAAGGTGAGGACGTTGCCGTCATTGCCGCGGACGTGCCAGAGGCCGCCTTCGGGATTCCAGACGGCGACCGCCGTGTAGTCGTTGCCCTCGTAGTCCGCCGCGACGACGCGGGAGTTGCTGTCGCCCAGGGTGAAGTTGAAGCTCGCCCCCTGGCCCGTGAGGATGCGCCAGAGGCCCAGGGGCCGGTTGAACACCGCGAGGTCCGCGGTGCCGTCCCCGTCGAAGTCATTCACCCGGCGCGAGGCCGGAACCCCCGGACACAGCACCGCCGCGGCCCGGCTGACGCCCGGGGCTTCGGGCGTGGACGGGGTGTCGGGGGCCTCCGCGCCACAACCCGCGAGCAGCAGCGCGACAGGGACGGACACGAAGAGTCTTCTGGAGCCAGGCATGCGACCTCCTCCTGCGTGGATGTTTCCGAGGGGCTGGAGGCAACGGCATTTCGTTGCAATTGCGCCCCGTGAATTCTTCGGAAAGGTCCGGAAGGTGTCAGGTGGTGTGCAGTGCCTGGCGAATCTCCCACTCGTACACGGTGAGGCCGTCGCGGCGCAGGTTGGGGAGCAGGTCGCCGAAGGCGTTGGCCTCCAGCACGCGGTGCCCGGTGAAGAAGTCCTCGAACATCAGGTCGATGCCCACGTGCAGGCAGTCATGGGCGCGCGCCACGGTGCGGCAGCTCTCCATGGCTTCTTCCCACTCGTTCGGCGGGACGGCGGCGCGCAGCTCGTCCAGGTCCCCACGCCAGCCGCCCAGGTGCAGGTTCGTAATCGGATGCCGGCTCTGCCTCACCACCGTGAAGGCCGGCTCGCCGCGCACCGTCAGCACGCGGCAGTCGAAGTAGTCACCGCCCAGCCGCGCCTTGGGAATCGAGTGCTCCACCTGCGAGCCCTCGGCGAGGAGGAAGCCCAGCACCTCGTCCACGCGCGCGGGCTCGTCGATGCGGCGCACCTTCAGTGAGTTGTACCAGCCCGTCGCCGCCTGCTCGATGGTGGTGACCAGCGTGTCCCGCGTGCGCCCCCGCCGGTAGATGGCCAGGCATGACGCCGACGAGCCACAGGACAGCTTCACGAACACCTCGCGGCAGTCCTGCTCGCGCATCCGCTGGCGCAGCGACTCCGGGTCCGTCACGCCGTCCAGCGGCTCGGGCACGGGCACGCCGAGCGACGCGTACCTCCGCGAGGTGATGCGCTTGTCGAAGAGGTCCGCGATGCTCGCGGGCGACTGGAGGATGCGCCAGCGCGGGTGCGCCGCGAAGAGGCCTTGCAGCTCCGCGAGCGTCTTCAGGAAGCCCTGGTGGTACTGGCGGGGACAGAGGATGCGCCCGTGGTCGTCCTCCAGGGCGTCCACCTCCGCTGGCGTGAGGAGCGAGCAGCCTGTCTCCCGCGCATCCGGATAGCCGCGCGTGAGCAGCGCCTTCTCCACCGCCCAGCTCTCACCGGCGGAGTCGATGCGGACCAGCGCCTCCGTGTCCGGCAGGTCCGCGAGGAGCGCCGGGGTGGAGAGGAAGTCCACCCAGGGCACCACGTGCGCGGGCGGCAGCCCCTGTCGCTCCAGCGCTTCCTGGAAGAGGGTGACGCGCCGGTTCTCCGCGTTGCCGATGAGGATGAAGGGAGGAGCCATCACCTGCTCATCGCCACGGGGCGCGACTCGCCCTCACCGGAGCCGCCCTGTCTGAGCTCATAGCGTGCCATGGCGCCTCCGGGAGTCCGGCGGAAGCTACTCGCCCACCGCGACGTAGCGGTGCTCGTCGTCCTCGTCGGACTCGTCGTAGCGCTGGTGGCCGTGCGCCACGTCCGGGCACAGCTTCGACAGCGACTTCGCGACCTTGGCGCTGAGCAGGTTCTGGGTGAGGTCCAGGCGCTTGAGGTGCTTGAAGGCCGCCGCGTTCGCCAGCAGCACCTCCGCCCCCTTGTCCGTGAGCGTGCCCCGGGACAGGTCCAGCGTCTCGAGCTGCTCGAGCACCTTCGACTTCGGCAGCGCCTCGACGAGCCCATCGGTGAACTCGGCGTTGCACAGGCCCAGGTGCTTGAGCGCCGGCAGGCCCTGCGCGTCGAGGATGGGCTGGATGTACTTCACGTTGCCCCCGGCCCCGTACTCCTCGGCGCCGAACCAGACCTCCAGCCGCTCCAGCTTGGGCCAGTTCGCGGCGGCAATGGACTTCACCGAGCTCCGGTCCAGTCCGCCCGACTCCAGGGTGAAGTCGCGCAGCTCCGGCAGGTCCATCTTCCCCAGGCTCACGCCGCCGCCGCGCAGGTGGAGCGAGCGCAGCCGGGACAGGGCCTTGTACAGGGGCGCGACGTTGCCCACCTGCGTCCACGAAATCTCGGTCTCGTCCGGGAACACGAAGTCGCCGATGAACACCTTGCGCACCGACTTGGGCGCTGACTTCGCGACGAGCCGGATGAGGTCCGTGTACTCGTTCTCGCCCTCGTTGTCCGCCAGGCCGAGCGTCACTTCCTGGAGGAAGCGCGCGGACGGGTGCGCGAGCAGAATCGACAGCGCCTCGTCGATGTGGAACTCCGGGTCCTCGCCGTAGCGGGCGACGGCCACGCGGGCGCTCTGGATGAAGCCCAGGTGCCAGCCGAGGGTCAGCGTCTTGTCCTCGAGCATCTTCAGGAGGGGCGCGCCCAGCAGCACGTCCTGGTGCTTCTTGAGCAGCGCGGCCGCCTTGCGCTTGAGGGCGCTGGCCTCCGCGCCCTTCGCCTGCGCCAGCGCGTGCTGGAGGGCGATGAGCTCGCCGCGAGGGTCACCCTGGGACTGGAGCCAGTCGCCGTAGACGAGGTAGCCCTCCGCGGCCTCGGGAGCCTCGAGGATGGCGGCCTCCAGCTCCTTGTTGACCTTGGGCTTGGGGGCGGTGTCCGTCGGCTTCACGCGCTTGTAGCCCTTCGACTCCTTCTCGGAGATCTGCTTCCGGTAGGAGGCCCCCGCTTCGTAGGGGTACTTGAAGGTCTGGGTCTTCTCCTGGCCGTCCGTGCCGATGCGGCCCCAGCGGGTGGTGAGGACGGCTTCGTCCTGGGTGATTTCCCAGAACTTGTTCGAGGTGCCTTCCTTCATTTCGAAGCGCGGCATGGTGTGTCCCCCTGAAGCGTGATGATGGTGTGGTTATTCGCTGACCGCCACGAAGCGGGAGTCCTCGTGGGAATCGCGCTGGCTGCCCGCGCTCACGCTGGGGCACAGCGTCGTCAGCAGGCTCGCGCCCTCGTCGGTGAGCGTGTTCTCGGTGACGTCGAGGTGCTCGAGGTGCGCGAAGGCCGAGGCGTTCTTCGCGAGGAGGCGTGCGCCCTCGTCGGACATCGTGCCCTTCGACAGGTCCAGCCGTGCCAACTGCTTGAGCACCGGAGCTCCCGGCAGCACCTCGCAGAGCTCGTCGGTGAACTCCGCGTTGCACAGTCCCAGCGACTCGAGGTGGGGCAGACCCTTGCCGTCGAGGAGGGGCTGGACGTCCGCCGGGTGACGCTCGGCGCCGTAGCCTCCACTGCCGAACCAGACCTCCAGCTTCTCCAGCTTCGGCCACTTCGCGGCGAAGATGGACTCCAGCGCCGGCGGACGCAGGTAGGCCGTCTCCACGGTGAACTCGCGCAGCTCGGGCAGGTCGATGTTCCCCAGCCGCAAGTCCGTGCCGCGCAGGCGCAGCGAGCGCAGGCCGGGCAGCAGCGCGTAGAGGGGCGAGACGTCGCCGAAGAAGGACGCGGAGATCTCCACGTCGTGCGAGTCCTCGAAGTCGCCGACGAACAGGCTGCGCAAGGTCTTCGAGCCGCCCCGCTCGCGCCAGACTTCGAGGAGGGCCTCGATGATGACGCTGTAGTCATTCGGGGGCTCGAAGCTCGCCAGGCCGATGGTGAGCCCCTGGAGGAAGCGCGCGGACGGGTGGGTGAGCAGCTGCTTCACCAGCGCGGTGATGTCCCGGCCGGAGTATTGGTCCTTCTGGCCCACCCGCGCGGTGCGGATGAAGCCCAGGTGCCACTCGAGTTGGAGGTCGTCCTCGAGCCCGGCCTCGTCCAGCGCGTCCGCCAGGTCCCCGAGCAGCACGTCCCGATGCTCCCTGAAGAGCGCTTCGATATCCATCTCGAGCGCCCGGGCCTCGTCGCCCCGGGCGCTCATCCTCGCGTGTTGGAAGGCCATCAGCCTTCCACGCGGGTCGCCCTGGCCCTGCAGCCAGTCGCCGTAGATGAGATACGCTTCCACGTCCTCCGGGTCCCGGAGGATGGCGGCTTCGAGCTCCGGGTTGGAGGCGGACATGGGGCGCTACTCGCCGACCGCCGAGTAGCGGTAGTCCTCTTCGAACTCGCGCTGGTTGCCCGCCGCCACGCTGGGGCACAGCTTCGCCACCGCGCGCTCGCCCTCGTCGGTGAGCATGTTCTCGGTGAAGTCCATGTGCTTGAGGTGGGCGAAGGCCGCCGCGTTCTCCGCGAGGATGCGCGCGCCCTCGTCGGACATCGTGCCCTTCGACAGGTCCAGCCGCTCCAGCTGCGGCAGCACCTTCGCCTTCGGCAGGACCTTGCAGAGCTCGTCGACGAACTCCGCGTTGCACAGCCCCAGCGACTTGAGCTGGGGAAGGCCCTTGCCGTCGAGGATGGGCTGGATGTCGTCCAGGCCGCCCTCGCCGCCGTAGTTCTCCTGACCGAACCAGACCTCCAGCTTCTCCAGCTTCGGCCACTTCGCGGCGGCGATGGACTTCAGCGCGGAGAGCGTCAGGCCGCCCGTCTCCACGGTGAACTCGCGCAGCTCCGGCAGGTCCACCTTGCCCATCTCCAGGGAGCCGCCGCGCAGGCGCAGCGAGCGCAGGTTGGGCAGCAGCTTGTAGAGGGCGGAGATGTCATGGATGTGGGACCAGGAGATCTCCGTGTCGTCCGGGTACTCGAAGTCGCCAATGAACAGTGTCTGGAGCGTCTTCGAGCCGCCCAGCTCCGTCAGCGCTTCGGCGAAGGCCGTGATGACGTCTTCGTAGTCGTTCTCGTCATCGAAGTGCGCCATGCCCAGGGTGAGTCCCTGGATGAAGCGCGCGGAGGGGTGGGCGAGCAGCTCCTTCAAGAGCTCCGCGATGTCGCGGTCGGAGTCGTAGTCCTTCTGGCCCAGCCGCGCGGAGCGGATGAAGCCCAGGTGCCACTCCACCTTCAGCTCCTCCTCGTCCAGCGCGTCGGCCAGGTCTCCGAGCAGCGCGTCCTTGAAGCTCTTGAGGTGCTTGTTGATCTGCTTCTTGAGGTTGGCGGCCTCGTCGCCGCTCGCCTGGAGCGCCGCGTGCTGGAGGGCGATGAGCTCGCCGCGCGGGTCGCCCTGGCGCTGCAGCCAGTCGCCGTAGACGAGGTACGCGTCCGCGTTGTCCGGGTTGGAGAAGATGGCGGCCTCCAGCTCCGGGTTGGAGGCGCTCTCGCCCGCCTCGCCGTCACCTTCGTCCCCGCCCTCGCCGTCGCCGACGAGCTCGTAGCCCTTCTTCTCCTTCTCGCGGACGAGCTTGTCGTACTCCTTCTTCGCGGTGGCCGTGTCGCTGAAGGACTGCGACTTCTCCTGGCCGTCCGTGCCGATGCGGCCCCAGCGCGTGGTGAAGGAGGTCCCCGAGAGGGAAATCTCCCAGAACTTGTTGGAGCTGCCTTCCTTGAACTCGTACCGCGGCATGGACGTCCTCCGCGCGCCATCGTGGCGCGTCCCGGACCGGACGCTAGAGAAGGCTCCGCGCAAGCTCAAGCGTCGTGCCGGTCCAGGCCTCCCATGGGGACTCGGGCGGGGTGTCCTCCGTGGGCCCGGGCGCGGCGGCCCTGCCGCCCAGGACGTGCACGTGGGGGCACGGCCCGCTCAGGTCCACCACCTGGAGGCCCACCCGGGCGTCTGCCTCCGGTGTCGCGGGCGAGCCAGGACGTGCGGCATCCACGAGGAGCACGTCGACCCGGGAGCGCTTCGTGGCCGCCGACGCCTCGGAGAGGAGGGTGGCCAGGTCGGGGGCGGTGAGCACCTCGGCGGTGCCGCGCTCGCGCCACTCGCGCAGGAGCAACTCACACAGGCCGCGCTCCGCCTCCAGGGGGTAGCGGCCCTGGTCGTCCTGGACGAAGACGACGCGGAAGCGGAGGTCCTCGGCGGTGAGCCACGTGGAGAGCCGGCGCACCAGGCACAGCACCTGCCCCAGCGCCACCACCGCGCGCTGCCAGCGCACGCCCGCGTCCTTTACCCGCGCGTCCACCAGGCCCGGCAGCAGGGCGAAGGTGATGACCCGGCGACGGCGCACCGCGACGCTCTCGTCGCGCGTGTAGTAGAGCAATTCGCCTTCGACGTAGCGCACGTCGAACAGGTCCAGGGTGGGCTCGTCCTCCATGTAGACCAGCTCGGAGGTGACGAGGTTCTCCAGGCTGCCCACGTTGGACACGGACGCGAAGCCACCCTGCGGGAAGGAGGCCTCGTCCTCCAGCGTCGTCGGGGTGGGACCGGAGGAAACGGGGCGCGCGCGCAGCTTCGGCGGCAGTGTGCGGGACAGCGACTCCGCGGCCTCCACCGCCTGCTCCAGTGCGAGGCGCTGCGCCTTGCCCTTCAGGTGCTCCAGGTTCTCCAGCGTGAAGGCCTCCGTGTCGCCGAGGAGCGCCTGCGCCCGGCGGGCCGCGCTCGCCAGCGCCTCGTAGCCCTCGGCCAGCCGCTCCAGCGCGGCGCCGGCTCCGGGCTCCCGGAGCGCCGTGTAGCCCGCGTGCAGCAATTCGCCCGGGGGCTTCTCCAGCACCCGGCGCGCGAGGCCGGGGCTCAGCGCGGTGCCGCCCGTGAAGCCGAGCCGGGTGAGCACCCGCGCCACGAGGAAGGCCACGCCCCGGGGGCGGAGCGGCTCGGGCAGGCGGGCCAGGGCGGAGGACACGGCCTCCAGGTGGGGCTCAGCGGCGAGCCGCGCCAGCACATGGTCGTCGTAGGCGCGCACGGCGGCGCGCAGGCGGGGCAGCGTGTCCGGGACGGGCAGGGTGGGGGAGAGCGGCACGCCCGCGACGAGCCGGCCGAGGTCGGCGACGAGGGCCGGAGGGGGCAGGTCCGGGAGCTCCGAGAGTGTGGCCAGGAGCCAGGGGACGGAGGCCGTCAGCGACTCCGGGCTGGGGCCCTCCTGCCGGGCAAGGCACAGCCCCGCGCACAGCCAGCGCTCCGCATCCTGGGGTCCTCGCAGCTCCGCGCTCATGGGTGGCTCGTCAGATGGCGGGGGGACGCAGGTCCCGGACCCGTCGCACGCTCCGTGGGAGTCGCGGGGAGCTTAGCAGCCGTTCGCGGGCCTTCGGGGCAAGGGCGAGCGGACGGGGACACGCCCACCCGGGAGCATGGCGCGGAGGGCTCGCACGGCAAGTCGCGTGCGCTGTGGGCGGGGCTCCCGTGCGTCCGTAGTGGAGCGGAATCTCTGCTATGAAAAGGCGCGGGGCCGGATGAACCGCCCCGTCGCGGTGAGGGGTGCATGCGGAGTTTCGCCGGTTGGTTTCTCGTCATCTTCGGACTCATCGGCTTCGGCGTGGAAATCGACAACCTGCGCAAGGGCACGACGGAGAACACCGGCGTGGGGCTCGTTCTCGCCACCATCTCCGCCCTCGGAGGCGGAGCGCTCATCCGCAGCGCACGGCGAGCGAAGCTGCCGCCCGAGCTGAGGGAGGCGCCCGTCGTGGCGCAGCTCCCCGCCAAATCCCCTCGCGACATCGAGCGGGCGGTCCTCGCCTGCGCGAAGCAGCATGGCGGCCGCGTCACCATCGCCGAGGTGGCGGCCGAGAGCGACCTCACCTTCACCGAAGCCAAGGCGGTGCTCGAGGACCTCTCACGCGCGGGCGCCTGTACCGTCGACGTCACCGACCAGGGCGCCTTCATCTACGAGTTCCTCGGCCTGCTGCCCCGCGAGACCCCGCGCGAGCCTGGCGACGGCTGAGCAGGCTCGACGGCTCCGGCGTCAGGTGAGGCCCAGCAGCCGGGGCACCTTCTCCTCCAGCAAATCAATCTCCTCGCGGCTCTCGCCCAGGTAGGAGAGGAGCTGGAGGTCCTGCCGCTCCACCGCGCCGCCGTGGAATATCCACGCACGGGTGCGCAGCAGCCGGTACAGCTTCACCAGCTTGCGGTCGCTGATGAAGACGCCGTCCTCGCGCGTCAGCGTCTGCACCACGCGGCGGAACTCGCGCAGCAATTCGTCGCGGAAGAAGAGGTCGCGGTCTCGCAGCTCGCGCCCGTCCGGGCCCGTCTCGCGCCTGCCCATCATCAGCGTCAGGTAGCGGTGCGCCTTGAGCACGTCGTCCAGCGAGGCGTGCCCCTCCGCCCACGGCTTCTGGTTCATCTCGCGGTGCGTCTGCGAGTCCAGGCCCGAGTCGAGCAGCTCCAGGAAGTAGCGGTCCTGCACAGGGCGGCACGCGGCCTTGAGGCAGAAGCGGTCCTTGAGCGCGCCCAGCTCCGCGTGCTCGGGCAGCTCGTTGGTGGCGGCGAAGAGGACCTTCAGGCGCACCGGCTGCGGCGCGCCGTCCTGGTAGAACTTGCGCTCGTTGATGACGGTGAGCAGCGCGTTGAGGATGGCGGAGCTGGCCTTGAAGACCTCGTCCAGGAAGACGAGCCGCGCGGTGGGCAGCTTGCCGCCCTCGCGCCGGATGTAGCGCCCCTGGCGCAGCAGGTTGATGTCGATGGGGCCCAGGACTTCCGACGGCTCGGTGAAGCGCGTCAGGAGGTACTCGAAGTAGTCCTCGTTGGGGATGCGCAGCGCGTCCCGGAACTTGAGCACCAGGTCCGACTTCGCCGTGCCCGGAGGGCCCACGAGCAGCAGCGGCTCCTGTGCCACCGCCGCCACGGTCATCAGGTCCACCAGGTCCTGCTTGCCCACGAAGTGCCGGCCCAGCGCCAGCCGGAAGCGGTTCAGCCGCTCGCGCAAGGCGTGGGCCTCGCGCGAGAGCGCGTCCAGGGACAGCTCGCTGATGGGGTCGACGGCGGGTGACTCTTCGCGCCGGGGCAGACTGCTCATGTTGTGCGCTCCTCCAGCTCCCGATGGATGCGCCGTCGCACCAGGAATTCGTCCTCGTCCAGCCAGCTCCGCGCCCGCTCACCGCTGCCCTGGCCCACTTCCACGTGGCCCAGCACCAGCGCGTCCGCGAGCTCCACCACGGAGAGGCAGAAGTGGCTGTTCGTGTTGTAGCTGTCCGTCACGTTCGGCAGCTGCTCCGACAGCCTCGCCAGCCCGGGCAGGGCCACGTCCACCGGCGCGTGCGCCAGCGCACCCGCCAGGCTCCGCGTCAGCGCCAGTCGCTCCGGCAGCGCACCCTTTGCCGCGGTGAGCGAGTCGAAGGCCCGGTCGAACACGGGCAGGGCCTCATCGGTGCGTCCCAGCATCGCCAGGCCCGCGGCCACGCCCAGCTGCGCCGGCAGCGGCGTCTTCGGCTTCGCAAGGAGCCCCTGCGTCGCGTCCACCAACTCACGCGCCTCGCGGGACAGGCCCACCCGGCGCAGGCCGCGCAGGCTCACGCCCAGCAGGCCCTGGCCCCACGCCAGGGACTCGGGAGGCAACCCCGCCAGCACCTTGCGCAGGCGGGTCGCCAGCGCCGTCGCCCGGTCCGCCCGGCCGAAGAGGGCCGCCAGCGTGAGCGCGTCGCCCAGCAATTGCCCCTGGACCTCGCCGGGCAGTCCTTCCAGCGCGCCCACCAGCCTGTCCAACAGCGGCAGCGCGCGCGCCGGGGGCAGCCGGGGGAGCGTGTCCAGCAGTCCTCCCAGCAGCCGCTGGCGCTCCGGCGCGGCCAGCTTCGGCGCGGTGGCGCGGGAGGTGAGTGCCTCCACCTCGGCGGCCACCCGGCCCGGGTCCCGGATGTCCCGCAGCGCCGCGAACTCCTCGCCCCGCAAGTCGCGTGCGCCGCGCCCGAAGGCCCGCGCCGGGTCCAGCCGCTCGCTCGGCTCCAGCAGCGCGGAGGACTGCCGCAGCCGGTCCACCTTGTACCGCTGGAAGGTGTTCAGCGCGTTCAGCTCCGAGGCGACGTCCGCCGGCAGCGGCGTCTCCGGCGCCTGGCCCTCCAGGGCCTGTGCCACGCGCGCGCCGTAGGCTCGCGAGAGGAAGCCGTGGATGGGCTCCGTCGCGTCGAGCGCCTCCGTCGCGGAGACGGCGAGCGCCCGGGCCCGGTCCGCCTGTCCCAGCCGCGCCAGCCCGCAGGCGAAGACGAAGCGGACATAGGCCTGGGTGAGGACGGGCGGGGCCTCGATGGAGGAGCGGCGGCGCGTGGTGCGCTCGAAGCGCTCCATCATCGCCTCCAGCTGCGCCACCAGCCGGGGCGCGTGCGTCGCGTCCGTGCCGGCCCGCAGGAAGCGGGGCACGTCGCGCGCCAGGGACAGGCCGCGCTGGAGCAGCTCCAACAACCTGTCTCCCGCCCGCGCCAGTCCGAGCGGGTCTCCGCCCGCGAGCCGGTCCAGCGAGGCCCGCGCCAGCCACAGCGAGCGCACGTCGAGCGCCCCGTCGTGCCGGTCCAACCAGCGCTGGAGCGAGGGCACTTCACCGGGCGCCTTCCCGTCAGGTGCCAGCACCGCGCGCGTCAGGCTGCTGGCGAGCGCCCGCACGTCGTCGTCCGAGGGCGTGGCGCGCGAGAGCAGCTCGGCGGTGGAGGGCGCGCCGTCCGTCTCGGCTTCGGCCCAGCGCGAGGCCAGCTCGGCGGCCTCGGGGCCCGCGCTCTCCCAGAGCGCCCGCGTCCAGCACAGGCCCGCGTCGCGCCTGCGCCCGAGCTGACCATTCAGCTCCGCCATGCGCACCCAGAGCCGCCGCCGCTCGGCGGAGTCCGCCGGGGCGTCGAGCGCGAGGAAGGACTTCTCCAGCTTCGCCAGCTCCTCCTCCGCGGCGCCGAGCTGCGCGGGCGTGAGCGGGGCCAGCCGCACGCCCGGGGGCGCCGCCTCCGTGGCACGCCTCACGTTGCGCGTCGCCGGCTCGGACGTTTCGGCCGGCGGCGGCGCGGCGGCGCGGCGCGAGCGACGGGACGACTTCGGGTCCTTCTCGTCGTCCTCTTCCTCCTTCTGTGGTGCGGCGGACTGCCACTCGCCCGCGGCGGCCTCGAAGGCCTCGAAGTCGAACGTCGCTCCCCGCACCCACGGCACCAGCGCGGCGGCGCCCGTGTCCACCACGTAGTCCACCCAGGCGTCGAGCGGATGGAAGGCGGACTCGGGCAGGCGCTCGGCGCGGAAGGCCCCGTTGCCCGTGGGGTGCAGCCACGTCACGGTGTCGCGCTCGGGGGTGAGCAGCGCTCGCAGCCTGTCCCGTCGCACGGGGGGCTCCAGCAGCCCGTCACACGGCAGGTACAGGTCCGCCAGCTGCGGCAGCGGCGCGTAGGCCATGCCGGACAGGCCCAGCTCCGGGGGCCGCTCCCGGCCCGCCCTCGCCCTCAGGACGATGCACGGCGCGTCCGGCGGCCCGGCCACGGCGAAGCGGAGCTGCGCCAGCAGCGTCTCGGGCAGCGTGTGCACGAGCGACTCCACCTGGGCCCGCGCGTCGTCGCGAAGCACCCACAGTCTCGCGGGCTCCGTGCGCGCCGCGCGGGTGAGGCGCAGGGGCACCGAGAGGCGCCCGGGCGCGGCCACGGCCTCCCAGTCCTCCGCCGGCTCGGGGAGGCGCAGGTCCGTGAGCTGGTAGAGGTCCGTCCACGGGCCGTCCGGCGCCGTCTGCCAGCGCCCGTCGCCGGGAATGAGCAGCAGCGTCCCCTTCGCGGGCTGGAGCGTGCGCGCGAGCGGGTGCGTGTGGCCCAGCTCCACCCAGACGGAGTGCTGTCCGGGCACCGCGGGCACGAAGGCGCGCAGGCCCCCCGTGTGGTCCAGCGCGCCGGTGAGGGTGAAGTACGGCGGCGCCACCGCGCGCAGCAGGGCCCGCCGTTGGTCGCCCCGGGCGCTGCCGGCGAGGCAGACCTCCTGCCTGTCACAGCCCAGCCGCAGCATCTCTCCCGCCAGGGGCAGCAGCGCGTCCGCGCTGGCCGGGAGGAAGAGCACCGGGCCGCCCGGCGCCGCTTCGACGGGGATGCGGCGCGGGCGGACCAGCTCCGCCCAGCAGAGCACCGGGGCCACGCGGCCGGACTCCGCGTCCTCCACCCGGACACCGAGCGAGGTCAGCCCCTTGAGCGCCGCCTTCGTGAGGGGCGACTCCGGGGTGACGTGGAGCGCACCCTCGGCGGTGCGGCGGTAGCGCGCCGGTGAGGCCTGTACTTCGGAAGGGACGAGGCCGGAGGTGAGCGCGAGCTGCAGCGCTTCCTCACTGGGGAAGACGAGCGTGGACATCAGGCCTTCTGGCCCACCTTTCCGGAAGTCTCCTCGGCCGAGGACGTGGGCTCCGCGGCTTGCCCGGCCGGGGTGTCGCGCTGGACGATGACCCGGCCCAGCTCGGAGGCCTTGAGCGTGCCGCCGGCGATGAGCTTGTCCACGAGGCGGCGGTGCTCCTCCTCGTGCTCCATGGGCAGCGCGTCCGAGTCGCTCTCGTACTGGATGACGACGTCCTTGCGGCCCGTCGCGGGGTCCACCTGGAGGCGGAGGATGAGGCTAGCCAAGGGCGGGCTCCTTCTTCTTCGGCGCCGCCGACGCGGGCGCCAGGTGGGTGAAGGCCTCGCGGTCCAACACCTTGCGTTCGATGAGCAAGTCACGCAGCGCCACGAGCCGGTCCTTCTCGCGGCGGAGGATGTCGCGCGCCCGGGCGCGCTGCACCTCCAGCACCTCCTGCACCGCGGCCTCCAGCGTGCCGCGCGTGGCGTCGGAGAGGGCGTGCCGCTCGGCGTTGCGCCCCGGGGCGTCGAAGCGGCGCACCGGCACGCCGTCGCCGCCCATGCCCAGCTCCTCCACCAGCTCGCGGGCCATCTCCGTGGCGCGCTGCAGGTCATGCGCGCTGCCCATGGAGAGGTCGTCCAGCAGCAGCGACTCCGCCTCGCGGCCGCCGAAGAGCATGCAGATGCTGTCGAGCATCTGCCCGCGCGTGACGACGTACCGGTGCGCCGGGTCCGCGTACTGCACGAAGCCGAGCGAGCCGGCGAGGTCCCCGCGGATGCTGATGCGGTCGATGGCGGGCGCGTGCGGACAGAAGAGGGCGCACACCGCGTGGCCGGCCTCGTGCGTGGCCACCACCTTCTCCTCGGTGGGCGTGAGCTCCGGCCGGTCCAGGAAGTCGCTGAGGGCCTTCTCCACGTCCACCGCTTCGGTGGGCGCGTGCGAGCCCTCGCGCAGCCGCCGCCGCGCGAGCGCCCGGCACAGCGCCTGGATGTGGTCGCCGGAGAAGCGCGTGCCGGTGCCCTCCACCAGGTCACCCGTGCGCTTCACCGCGTAGTCCAGCGCGCGCTCCGTCATCTCCAGGCCCAGCTTCTTGTCGTAGATGGACAGGATGGCGCGCCGGTCCGCGCTGTTGGGGTAGGGGATGCACAGCTGGAACTCGAACCGGCCGGGGCGCAGCAGCGCCGGGTCCAGCGACTCCACGAAGTTGGTGGTGCCCACCACGAAGACCAGCTCCTCCTTGCGGAAGCCGTCCATCTCCGTGAGCAGCTGGTTCACCATGGAGTGCTCCACGCCGGAGCCGGTGAAGGTGCCGCGCGCCGCCGCGAACGAGTCCAGCTCGTCGAAGACGATGATGCTGGGCGCCGCCTGCCGGGCGCGGACGAAAATCTGACGGAGGTTCTCCTCGCTCTCGCCCACCCAGCGACTCTTCAGCTCCGGGCCGCTCACCACCTGCACCGCCGCGCCGAGCGACGACGCCATCGCCTTGGCGAAGAGCGTCTTGCCCGTGCCGGGAGGGCCCCAGAAAATCATCCCGCGCGGCAGCAGCGCCTCCACGCGCTTCACCGCCTCCGGGTCATTCAGCGTGTCCTTGTGCGCGAGCACGTCCAGGATTTCCTGCTGGAGGCGCTGCTTCACCTTGGCGTAGCCGCCGATGTCCGCGTTCAGGTCCATGTCCGGCACGCTCAGGTTGCCGGTGAGCGTGGCCGAGCGGAGCTGCGCGTACGCGGGCCTCGGGTCCGCGGGGTAGTCCTCGCCGGTAATCGCACCGAGCAGCCGGCGCAGGCGCACGGCGTTGACGCCGGAGACGTGCTTGTAGAGCGCGTAGGGCTGCAGGCCCCGGCCGAACTTGCGGCACTCGCGCTGGGTGATGAGGTAGCGGAGCCTGTCGCGGCCCACGCCGAGGATGCTCTCCTTGTGCGGGAACAGGTTCTCGATGACGCGCGGCACCGGGAAGGACGGGTCCTTGAAGCCGACCCAGAGCATCTCCGGGTTCTCGTACAGGAGGGGAATGACTTCGCGCGCCTCGGAAGTGAGGCCGCCGCTGCTGGTGGTGAGCAGGTCCAGGTGGGGCAGCACGACGATGCGCTCGCGCACCGCGCCGCGCACCGCGTCCCGGAGCTGGCCGATGAGCGTGGCCATCATGCTCGGCGCGGGCATGCCCGGAGGCGGCTCCTGCGCGGCGCGGCCGTCCAGGTAGAGGAACTGCTTGCCGTCCTTCTTCAGCCTGTCGCGCAGGCACTTGTAGAAGAAGGGCGTCAGCTCCTTGTCGGCTTCAATCATCACCGGCAGGCCGCGCAGCAGCGCCTCGCAGACGCGGTTCAGCTCGGCGGGGTAGGCGGCCTCGACGGCGGCGAAGGGCGACAGCTCGGTGGGGAGCGAGTCCTCTGCGATGCGCTGGCTCATACGCGGACCTTGATGGTGAGCGAGCCTGTGGCCGCGTCCTCGTGAATCTCCTCCACGGTGCCCAGCTGCTTCGCGCGCACCTTGAGCGCGTCGGCGGTCACCTTGTTCGACACGGCGTCCAGCTCCGACTTGAGGTCCCTCAGCCGGCCCTCGAGGCGGCGGGTGACCTGCTCGCGCAGGCGCTCGGAGGCATCCTTCGCCTCGTCTTCCAGGCGGCTTCGCGCCTTCTCGCGTGCCCGGACCTCGGCCTCCTTCATCTCACCGGGATTGGCCACGGACAGCTCGCCCCGGGCCGTCAGCTCCACTTCCGCCTGGTCGGCGAGGGTGACGCTGACGTCTCCGGTGGTGACGTCCACGGCGATGCGCACGCCGTCCGCCTCCGTGCGCACCGCCACGTCACCGTCACGGCTGAAGCCACGGCCCTCCAGCTCCGCGGCGAGCAGGCCGGCCAGCTCTTCGCGAGATAGCAGGGGGAGCAGCTCCAGCTTGGAGCAGATGCCGTCCTCGGCCTGCACCACGCGGTTGAGGGACTCGGAGACGGAGACACGGTAGGCGCGGCTCATGGGGCGCTCCCGGGAGAGGAAGGGGGAAGGGTAGCTGGAATCGCGCTGGCGGTCGTGAGGGACGAGGACAGCTCCCGCTCCAGGTCCGCGGCGCGGCGGAAGCCGGCCTCGCCGAAGGGGCCCCACTCGGAGAGGAGGAGCTGGGCGGCGTCATAGCCGTCGTCGAAGAAGCGCACCGCACGGTGCTCCGCGTCCCAGCGCGCGAGCCGGTCCAGGGCGCGGAGGTAGCCTCCCGCCGCGCGGGCGGCGGCGGCGCGCTGACCCAGGGACGCGGTGAGGGACAGGCCCTCCACCCAGCGCGACGCGGGCTGCTCCAGCAGGGGGCGTCCGGCCTCCAGCAGGAAGCCGGCGAGGTCCCGACGTCCGGCGGCGTCCACGGCGTCGAGGAACGCGGACAGCACGGCCTCCTGCGCGGTGCCCCGGGCCACCAGCGCCTCGGGCTCGTGGAGCAAGCGCTTGGACTCCTCGAGGCGGCGCCAGCGGTGCGCGAGCTCCACGCGCAGGGCCTCCAGCAGCCAGCCGCCGTCCGCGAGCAGCGGGGCGAAGGAGGCGGCGGTGAGCTTCGGAGTCGCGGAGCCGAACAGCTCGGGGACGCCGAGCCAGCAGAGGGTGGAGCGCCGGAAGAGGGCCTGCTCTCCCACGGCCTTCGCGCAGGGGGTACCGGCCACGAGGCGGCCGCACAGGTAGAGGAAGAGCTCGTCCGCGAGCGTGAGCCCGCTCTCCGCGTCGAGCGACTTGCACCCGTGTTTCACGAGCGGCTGCTCCAGCAGCCAGCGCAGCGTCTGGAAGCACAGGGCGGAGAAGTGGAGCGCGGGCGGCGGGTGCCGCTCCCAGAGCCGGCCGGAGCGCTCCTGCCCGCCGTCGAGGTAGCGCTGCCTGCGCCAGCCGCCGCAGCGGGCGAGGGTGAGGACGGCGCCCTTGGACAAGGTGTCGCGCAGCGCGTGCATGGCGCCGGGGCTGAGGCGCTCGGGGGCGGTGGTGTGCCTGTCGCGGAGGAGGTCCTCGACGGGCGTGTACTGTCCCAGGCCGATGATGGCGCGGGCCAGCGTGAGCAACTCGTGCTCGGCGGTGGAAACGCGAATCATGGACGGAGCCGGTTGGCGAGCTCGGGCCAGCCGTTGATGACGAGCTTCCCGTCGACGAGGTGCATCTCGGCGGTGTTGGGGGCGGTGAACCGGGGCTCGTCCGGGGAGTAGCGCCCGGTGAGGAAGTGCATGACCTGGTTGCGCGAGCCAATCCAGCGTCGCCGCGTCTCCGGCTGGTCCTGCTCGAAGCGGCCGTCCACCAGCAGGTCCACGGTTCGCAGCAGGCGGTCCACGTCGGGGCGGGCCTGGGCCTGGAGCTCCGCGAGCGTGTGGCCGGTGAAGACCATGATGCTCAAGCCCGCCTCGCGGACGCGCTCGCAGAGGTCGGCGGCGGGGCCGGCCTGGGAGGTGGGCTCGCCGCCCAGGAGGCTGAGGCCCTCGATGCCCGGGGTGGAGAGGATGCGCGCGGCGAGGGACTCCACCGTCATGACGGTGCCGCGCTCGAAGGCGAACATCTCCGGATTGCAGCAACCCGGGCACCGCAGGGCACAGCCCTGGACCCAGATGGAGAAGCGCACGCCCGGCCCTTCTGCCTCGGTGCGCGGGACGATTTGCGCCACCCGGAGCACGGGGCCGCTGTCGGGAGTCGTGGTGCCGTGGGCCGGGGACATGGGCGTCCGCGCAGCATGCCAGGAGCGGCCCTGTCCGGGGGAGGGGCGTGTGGCTTCTTGGGCTACCTGACTCCGCGAATACGCCGCAGGTCAGGTGGAGCTATGAGCCTGCCCGGCAGGAGGAGGAGCCGGCGTACTTCGCCCTACTCCGCGCGAAGGGCCACCAGTGGCGAGACACGCGTGGCGCGACGGGCCGGGACGTAGCAGGCGAGGAGCGCCGCGGTCGTCAGAAGCAGTGCGACGCCGATGATCGTCCACGGGTCCGTCGCGGTGACGCCATACAGCCAGCGCTCCAGGACGTGGGTGAGCACGAGCGAGCCCGCCAGGCCCAGCCCCACGCCCACGCAGGTGCGGCGCACACCCTGCCAGAGCACGAGCCACAGCACGTCCGAGGCCTGCGCCCCCAGCGCCGTGCGCACGCCGAACTCATGCGTCCGCTGCGCCACCGTGTACGCCATCACGCTGGAGAGCCCGAGCAGCGTCAGCACCAGCGCCACTCCCGCGAACACGCCCAGCAGCAGCGTCACGAAGCGCTGCGGCACCAGCGAGTCGTCGATGAAGCCCTCCACCGTCTTCACGCCCGCGAGCGGCACGCCCGCGTCCAGCGCGCGGACCTCGGCGCGGACGGTGGGCAGCAGCGCCATCGGCTCCCCCGACGTCCGCAGGAACACGGTCAGCGCATTGAGCGGGAACTGGGCATGGGGGACGTACACCTCGGGCTCCGGCGGGGCGCCGAGGCTCTCGTGCCGCACGTCCCGCACCACGCCGACAAGCTCCTTCGCCGCGGCGCCGCCCCAGCCGAGCTTCAGCCGCTGCCCCAGCGGGGCCCGGCCGTCCAGGAAGCGGCGCACGAAGGCTTCGTTGACCATCACCACTGGAGGCGCCGCCCGGTCATCGCTCACGGCGAAGTCGCGCCCCGCGACGGATGGGATTCCCAGGGTGCGGAAGTAGTCGAGCCCCACGAAGCGAAGCTGCGCGGCGTTCTGCGCGGCTGGCATGCCCTCCACCTGCACGCTGGTGCCGTTGTTCAGCCCGCTCAAGGGCAGCCCCTCGGCGGTGCTCACGGCGGTGACTCCGGGGGCGCCTTTCAGCCGCTCCACCAGCCGCGCGTAGAACCCGGACACCTCCGCGGAGCGCATGGGGTAGCGGGACACGGGCAGGTCCAGGTTCACCGCGAGCAGGCCTCGCGAGTCGAAGCCCGGGTCCACGCGCGCGAGCCGCACCAGGCTGTTCATCAGCAGCGCCGCGCCCACGAGCAGCATCAGCGCGAGCGCCGTCTGCGCCACCACCAGCGCACCGCGCAGGCGCAGCATGGACCGGCCTCCGGTGGTGCCGCGTGCCGCGTCCTTCAGCGCCTCGCGCAGGCCCGGCTCGGAGTTGCTCAGTGCCGGCACCAGCCCGCAGCCGAGCGCCGTGCCCAGCGACAACAGCAGCGTGAAGCCGACCGCCACCGCGTCCACGTGCACCTCGTCGAGACGGGGCACGTCCGCCGGAGCGAAGGCGAGGAGGAGGTCCACTCCCCAGACGGCGAGGAGCAGGCCCAGGGCCCCGCCGAGGCAGGACAGCAGCAGGCTCTCGGTGAGCAGCAGTTGCACCACGCGGGCCCGGCTGGCGCCCAGCGCGAGCCGCACGGCCACCTCACGCCGCCGCACGGTGGCGCGGGCCAGCAGGAGGTTCGCCACGTTGACGCAGCCGATGAGCAGCACACAGGCCACGGCGGCGAAGAGCAGCAGCAGCACCGGACGCACCGGGCCCACCAGCCGCTCCAGCCCCGGCACCACCCGCACCTCGGTGTAGGAGCCGCCTTCTGGATGCGCCCGGCCCAGTTCGGTCGCGAGCGCACCCAGCTCCGCCTGGGCGGCCTCCACGGAGACGCCGGGCTTCAAGCGGGCCACGGCCGCCTCGTAGCGCATGTAGCCGCGGCTCTTCGGAATGGTACCACCGTACACGGAGGGCTCCGCGTCCACGGCCACGCTCACCCACAGGTCCACCGGCTCGCGCTGGAGCGGGAAGGTGAAGCCCTCGGGCATGATGCCCACGACGGTGAAGGGCACGTCGTCCAGCCGCACCACGCGCCCCAGCACGCCCGGGTCGCCATGCCCGGCTCCCGGGAAGCGCTTCTGCCAGAAGGCATGGCTGAGGACGACGGGGCGGATGCCCTCGGGGCCGCCGCCGAGCTGGTCCTCTTCGGGGAGGAACGTGCGTCCCATCGCGGGCGCGGTGCCGAGCAGGGGGAAGAGGTCCGCCGAGGCAATGACACCCGTGACGCGTGCCGCATCTCCATCACCGCTCAGTGTGAACTGCGTGGGCAGATACACGGCGAGGCGTTCGAACGCGGTAGTGCCCGCGCGCCAGTCGAGGAGGTTCGGATACGAGACTCCGCCCAGCTCCCCGGGCTTCGCCTGCTGCACGCTGACCAGTCGCTCCGGCTCGGGGAAGGGCAGGGGCCGCAGCAGCACGGCATGGAGCACCGAGAAGAGGCTCACGTTCGCGCCGATGCCCAGCGCGAGCACCACCACCGCCACCAGCGTGAAGCCGGGGGAGCGCCGCAGCCCGCGGACGGCGTAGCGCAGGTCCTGCAGGACTGTCGTCAGCGCGGCTGCCACCATGGTGCGCCCTCCGTTCGTGTGCCGCGCTGGAAGAAGCGTGCCACGAACCGTACGCCTCCAGCGCCCTGCAGGGGGCCCGGGAATGCCTCACTTCTGGGACGGTGCCGTCCCATGGCTGGAACGCGGGGTGTGTCTGATTGCACACCGTCCGCGCTGGGGGGCGACGTCCTCGTCGGGGGCTTCAAGCCGTAGCGTGAGTTGTCATTGCCCGCCGTGTCTTCTCAGTCCTTCAGCGGGCACGTCTCGCGCCGCTGGCGCGCCGCGGAAGGTGGGCAGGTGCGTGGGCAGCGCCCCGCGAACCACGTCCCGCGCCCGGCCCCCGAGCCGCAGGTCCAGCTTCACCGCCACGGGCACATCCGCCTTGCACTTCGGGCAGCGCGAGGCCTCTTCACGGATGGACGCCCCACACCCCGCCGGACACGGCCGCCGCGAGCGTGCCTCCATCCGTCGGGCCACCATGGCCGCGGCCACACCGCCCAGCGTGAAGGCCAGCACGAGCGCCAGGGCCAGCGGCGCCCAGAGGATGGCCGCCGCGGCCACGCCCAGGCCCAGGAAGTCCTCCGTGCGCATCAGCCACCGGTACGGGTGGAACAGCTCGGACTCCAGGTTGTCCACGCTCTGCTGCAGGCGCTGGCGCATGGACAGCGTCGCCACCGCGATGCCCGCGCCCACGGCGCCCACGGCCCACGGAGGCATCTGCCCCGTCTGCACCCCCAACGACGCGAGTGCCACCATGGCCCCGCTGCCGGCGCTCAGCGCGAGCTGCGCCGACCCCAGGAACATGCGCAGGTCCCCGTCCCGCTGCGTGTACATCTCGAAGGCGAGCAGGGTGGCGAAGATGCCCATCGCCTCGGGCGTGGCCATCCAGGCCATGTCCGCGGGAAGCACGAGGAGGCGGAAGTGCGCGGCCAGCGCCAGCAGCAGCAGGCTGCCCCCCGCGCGCGTGCCGGACGCGCTGCTCAACCCGATGAGCTGTGAAATCAGTGCGAACGAGAGCATGGCTCAGACTCCCACCGGAGCGGCGATGAACGACTGGAGGAGCCCCAGCTTCTGGAACACCCACCACAGCAGCGCCACCGAGGCGGCCGTGAAGGCCAGCAGCGTCAGCAGGAAGCCCACGAGCAGCGCCACCTCCCAGCCCGCCATGGGAATGCCCCGGGCCTCGCGCTCCGTCTGCCAGCCCAGGTAGCGGCGCGCGAAGATGCCGGCGGCGGCGACCTGGCTGGTGCTCAGCACCACCTTGGCCAGGGCGCCGAAGGCGGGGACGAAGGTGAGCAGCTCGCACAGGATGACGGACGCCGCGAGGAAGCACGCCGCCGACAGCCGCAGCGTCAGGCGCGACACCTGACGGCGCTGGGGCGTGAGCAGCTGGAGCGCCGGCTGCACGAGCGTCGCCCGAATCCAGAACAGCGCGGCCAGCAGCAGCAGGGACGTGAGCAGCGGGAACCAGCTCGCCGCGAGGCTTGCCACCGCGACCACCGCCACCGTGACCCACAGCCGCGCCGAGGCGCGCTCGGAGGCCAGCTGGTTCAGCATCTCCCGGTCGGCCGGGCTCGGCAGCGTCTGCTCGCCGCACCCCGGACACGGCCTGCCTCGCAGCACGGCGCCTCCCGGGATTTTCTCGGCACAGCGGCGGCAACGGCCACCCAGGAGCAGCGCGAGCTCGTGCTCGTCGCTGCCGGCGACCGCGGTGGCGCTCATCGTCACGGTGACTTCCCCCTCATTGCAAAGCGTGCAAGGTGTAAACGGTACCGGTGGGGAATTGTCTTTCCAATGGGCGCCCCGGCTGCCCCAGCCACCCCGGGTGTCGGAAGCCCCGCCCCGTGAAGCGCGCCCTCACCCCGCGCGCGAGTGATGGGTGCTGAATCCTCTTTAGCGGCAATTTCACGTCACAGCTTCACCTTTGAAGTAGAGTGCTTCAGCCATGACGCGGCCTGTGTCCGCCTACGCCCCTCGAAGCGAGCGCAAGCCGTTGTACGTGAAGGTGGTGACGCAGCCCGCGCTCCATGGGTGCTGGGCCGTCAACATCAGCGACACGGGCATCGGCCTCGTCGCCACGCCGCGCGATGTCGCGGAGGGGCCTCGCGAGGGCGAGGAGGTGGAGCTGTCCTTCTCGCTGCCCGACTCGGGAGAGCACATCCGCGTGCTCGGGGACGTGCGGTGGCGGCATGACGCGTCCGGGGCGGTGACGTCGCTGGGCGTCGTGTTCCGCACCTTCGAGGGCTCGGACCGGGTGAAGCTGGCGCGCTACCTCACCACCACGCACATCCAGGTGGTGGTGGCGTTCGCCAGCGAGCTGGAGGCCCGCGGGGTGCGCGCGGCGCTGGAGGGGCAGGCCACGCCCCACTTCGCCTCCCACCTCGACGAGGTCCACACGCTGCTGACGCGAGGTGACGCCGCCGCGCTGGTGGTGTGCGGGCACGACGAGGAGCAGGCGCTGGCGCTGGTGCAGTCGCTGGCCCTGCACCGCGCGGAGCAGGACGTGTCCGGCGGCGGCCCGCCGAGCGACCTCGCCTCGCGCATCGTCTACTGCGCGCCCGCCGCCCCGGAGCGGCTGGTGGCTCTCTTCAACGCCGGCCGCATCTTCCGCGCCCCCGGGCCCCACCCCACGCCGGAGGCCCTGCGCCAGGCGGTGCTGGACGCGGGCCGCGAGCACGGCGTGCGCACCGAGCAGTGGCGCATGGCGCTGGAGCTGGAGCGCAACCTGCTGCGCGAGCGGGCATTGACGCAGGCGCTCCCGGCGGCCCCGGGCGGACGGGGCGCGGACGAGGTGGGCTTCCGCAGCGGGGCCATGCAGCGGGTGATGGAGATGGTGCGCCTGGTGGCGCCCCACCGCGTGGCGGTGCTGCTGCAGGGCGAGACGGGCACCGGCAAGGAGGTGCTGGCGCGCATCCTCCACCGGCTCAGCGGGCGCGGGGACGTGTCGCTGGTGGCGCAGGACTGCGGCGCGCTGACGGAGACGCTGCTGGAGAGCGAGCTGTTCGGCCACGTGAAGGGCGCCTTCACCGGCGCGGTGGCGGACCACCCGGGCCTGTTCGTGCTCGCCAACGGCGGCACCATCTTCCTGGACGAAATCGAGAACACCACCCCCAACCTCCAGGCGAAGCTGTTGCGCGTGCTGGAGACGGGGGACGTGCGTCCGGTGGGCGGCCCCCATGTGCGCCACGTGGACGTGCGCGTGGTGGCCGCCAGCAACAAGGACCTGGGCGAGGAGGTGCGCGCCGGGCGCTTCCGCGCGGACCTCTTCTACCGGCTCAACAGCTTCACCATCGACATCCCGCCCCTGCGGGACAGGCCCGAGGACGTGCCCGAGCTGGCGCGCTACTTCCTGGAGCTGTTCAACCGCGCCCTCAAGCGCTCCGCCAGCGGCATTGCCCCGGACGCGGAGGACGCGCTGCGCGCGCATGCGTGGCCGGGCAACGTGCGCGAGCTGCGCAACGTCATGGAGCGCGCCGTGCTGCTGTCCCGCCCGGGCGAGGTGGTGACGCAGCGGCTCCTGCCGCCGGTGCTGGGGGCCACGGTGCCGGTGCGCAACGAGCACACGGGAGACGGCTCGCTGCGCGCGCGGCTGGAGCGGGTGGAGCGCGAGCTCATCCGCGAGGCGCTGGAGCGCCATGGCGGAGTGCTGCGGCGCGCGGCCGTGGCGCTGGGCATGGACCCGGTGACGCTGGGCCGCAGGGCCCGGCGCCACGGCCTCTGGAAGGCGGAGGATTAGGCCTTCAGTGCGTCTTCACCCACTGGAGCAGCGGCTTCCAGACGCGCTCCCGGGCGTCGTTCGCGAGGAACAGGTCCGCGTGCCCGTAGTCGAGCGCGCGCTGCGCCTCCGGCAGCGTCCGCGCCGTGAGGAGGGTGACGTCCTGGCTGCCCAGCAGCGTGAGGGTGTGCTCGCCATAGCGGCCCACGCCGCCCGCGGCGCCCACGTACAGCACCGGCACCTTCACCTTGTGGAGGTTGTCGTCGTACGGCACGGGCAGGCCGCACGCCCACGCTTCCGTCTCCACCACCTCGTTGAGGCTCTGGTAGGGCGCGGCGCGCTGCGCGTACTCGTAGAGGTAGGCCTCGCGGGTGAAGGTCAGCGTCTCGGGAAGGCCGAGCGCGTCCGGGATGCCGGCCATCAGGTGGTAGCCCGGGGTGAGGGGCTTGAGCGGCGCCAGCAGCGCGCCCGTGGCCGCCGCGGAGACGATGGCCGCCTTGCGGTTGGTGGGCTTGCCGGTGCCGGGGCCGAACACGTCCTCGGGCAGCAGCGGTGACGGCGCATTCGGCGCCGTGGCGGCGAGCTGGCCGAGCAACTGCAACGTGATTCCGGGCGCGGGACCCAGCAGTCCGCCCTCCACCCGGCCCGCCTGCCGCGCCGCGCTCAGCACCGCGTGGCGCTCACAGGCAAAGGCCTGCTGCTGCGCGTCCTGGGGCGCGTAGCGCAGCACCATGTCCACGGGGATGAAGCCGTCCACCTGGCGCAGGCCGGGCGGCAGCTTCGCGTCCAGGCTCATGTACGCGTACGCCACCGCGGCGCCGCGGCTCCAGCCCATCAGGTGCATGGAGCCGTTGCCGCCGCTCCCCGTGACGAGGCGCAGCGCCCGCGCCACGGTGAGGCCCGTGCCCACGTCCTTCGCGTGCGTGCCCAGCGTCCAGTTCGCCATGAAGGAGAAGTCCTGCGTGCCCGCCGGCACCCCCGCCCACCGCAAGTCGATGCCCCACACGTCCACGCCCTCCTGCGCCAGGAAGGCGGCGATGGACTGGTCCACCGGCACCTGCGCCGAGCCCACGCTGGAGAGGAAGGCCGCCTCGAAGCCCCACCCGTCGCCGTGCACCATGAAGACGGAGCGGCTCGTGCGCGCCGGCCGCCAGGGGCCGTCCTCGCGCACCACGCGGTGGAGGGTGACGAAGTCATATGCGCCCGGGCCCACGCGGACCCGCATGCGGTAGTGCGCCACGTTGCCGAACAGCACGTTGCGCGCGTCGGACCAGGCCAGGGTCTGCTTCGCGTCCACGCCCTGGAGCGTGGCCTCCGCGTCCACGCCCTGGAGCGTGGCCTCCGCGGTGATGCCCTGGAGCGACTCGACCGGGAGCGACTCGTCGACCGGGCTGGCCGAGCCCGTCTCAACACCACAACCGAGCGTCACACCGGCCAGCGAGACGCAGAGAATGAACAAGAAACGCATACAGACCTCGAATCAACGGAAGGGGTTCGGAGGAAGCCGACCGCCGGCCCGGGGCTCCCCCTGCTGTGTCGCCCTCCGAGCAGAATCCAAGCCACCCCCCAAACCCTTGGAATCCCAGGAGTGCTTTCCAGACGTGAGCTTCATGTGTGAAGCCCACTCTGGATCGAACCCCTGACATGCCCTGCCAGGTACGGGACTTCCGAGCCTGCTTCACCACTGAAGCGGGCACGTCACCCGTGCGGCACCTCGCGCAGGGCGAGAGGCCGCCGGCAGTGCATGGACTGGGGGCGATGAGCGTGCGCCACTAAACATAAGAGGGAAGATCCAGCAAGGACCGAATAGTCCCCGAGGACGGCACACCTGCCTGGGTCCTGACAGCACCAGCGGGCGTGAAGGGATGCTGAACACCCGAGTCTTTTCGGCCCTCGCGCCACCGAGGGGGGCGGGCGCACATGGGAGGTGTAACGCTACCCGGGAGGCCCCATGGTGGAACCGCGATTCCAGCGCAACCTCGGCGTCATCGCCCCCACGACGATGGCGCGGCTGTCACACACGCACGTGCTCGTCGCGGGCGTGGGGGGCGCTGGCGGGCAGTGCGCGGTGGACCTGGCGCGGATGGGCATTGGCGGGCTCACGCTCGCGGACTTCGACACGTACGAGCGGCACAACATGAACCGGCAGGTGGGCTGCTTCGAGAGCACGCTGGGCCAGTCCAAGGTGGAGGTGGTGGGGCGGATGTGCCTGGACATCCACCCGGACCTGCGGCTGCGGCGGGTGCCCGAGGGAATCTCCCAGGACGCCGCGGAGGCGGTGCTCGCGGGGGGCGAGGGGCTGCCGCCGGTGGACTACGTGGTGGAGGTCATCGACATCGCGGGCGCGCGGGAGAAGCAGGCGCTCCACCGCGCCTGCCGGGCGCGCGGCGTGCCCGTCATGACGGGGCTGATGCTGGGCTTCGGCGCGGCGCTGCACGTCTTCCAGCCGGACGCGCCGCTCTACGAGGAGCTCTACATCCTGCCGGACGGCCGCATCGACCTGCCGGCCATCATCCCCCACCTGGGCAGCTACATGCTCCAGGAGTACATGGACGCGTGCTACCAGGGGACGGGGCACGCGCCCACGTGCGTGGTGGGCGCCACCACCGCGGCGGGGATGATGGTGAGCGAGCTGATGCGCGGAATCATGCTCGGCCCGCGCGCCATGGTGTCGTGGCCCGAGTACCTCTACGTGGACCTCTTCGACCACCGCTACGTCCGGGCCTCGCTGAAGCCCGGCCGGCCCCAGCTCACACCACGCCGCGCGTCCGCGCCTCGTGGATGAGCTTCACGCCGTCCACGCCCAGGCGCTTGCTCAGGTACGGCGCCACCATGTCCGCGTGCTTGTGCACGCGGTGGTACGCCTCGTCATAGGTGCGCGTGACGAGGTTGATGCCGGAGATGATGACCCGCTGGAGGTTGTACTGCAGGTCATTGCCCTCGACGATGGCGTGAATCTCCGAGAACAGCGGCCGCGCGTCCGACTGGAGGTTGGACAGGTGGCGGCGCTGCTCGGTGTTGGGCACGGAGGACTTCGGAGACAGGCTCGCCACCAGCACGAGCGGTGGCTTGAGCTCCTCGTACACGTCCCGCATCTGCGTGAAGACGGTCCGGATTTCCTCGTGACTGGGAGGCGCCTCCCAGCGGAGGAAGAAGACCCTGTCGATGATGGCTGTCTTGAAGACCGGAGTTCCCATGACGTCGCACTGCTCCTTCGCGCAATAAGACCGGAAGCTCCCGGTCCCCCTCTCACCCGCAAACGCATGACGCTGGCGGGCGGTTCTGGAGCGCATCGTGCGCGCGGTGCATGGGGACGAAATCAGACCGCGGGGCCGTCATCCGCGGCCGGACAGAGCGGGGCGCCGCGGCGTCCTCCTGGAGTCGAAGGCGCGGCGGAGGCGGGGCTTGGGATGTCGGGGAGTGGATGCTCGCGGCGGCGCGAAGGCGCCCGTCATCGTGAGCACGGCCCCAGGAGCGGGGCCGGAAGGCCCCACGAGGACGCGGGGCCGGTACGACAGGCCGGGGCCCCGCCCATGAAGCGGCGGGGCCCCGGGGTGCGTCAGTCACCGGAGATGGTCATTTCCTCGGCCGGAGCGGCGGCGACTTCCGCGTCCGAGAAGAGGATGGGGCGCCACTCCTTGTTGGAGAACAGGCGCGTCTGGTCCGCGAAGTACGGCGAGGACGGGTCGCTGCTCTCGCCGTACGTCAGCACCGCGCGGCCCTTGGGGCCCTGGTCGGTGAACTCCATCGCCATGATGAAGCTGCTGCCGTTGTTGATGACGTAGCCGTTGGTGGTGAGGCCCGAGCGGCCGTTGATCGTCGCGCCACGCGGGGCGGTGGGGGCGGACTCCTCGGCGGTGGACTTGAAGGTGCCGTAGGTGACGACGTTCGCCGTGCCGTCGGGGTTGTTGCCGCCGTGGATGGGGATGCGCTCGCCGGTGACGCGCGGCGAGTACTGCACCTCGCCCAGCGGCTTGTTCACCGCGATGCCCGCGCGGTTCAGGATGTCCACCGCCTGCGCCAGCCGCGTCAGCACCGGGTCGTCGCCGGTCGGCGGCGCCGGGGCCAGCGTGTTGGGCGTGGTGATGGGGTTGGCCTTGTTGAAGGGCACCGCGTAGATATCCCCTCCGTTGGTGTGCACGCCGGGGGGAGCGAGGCTGGCGAACTCACGCCACACGATGGCGCCCACGCTGTTGGTGTTGTAGAGGCCGTCCCAGTTCTTCAGCACGGTGCACGCGGCGCTGATGTCCACCTGCTTGGTGTTGGCGCCGGTTCCGATGGTGATGTTGGTCTTGCCCGTGCAGCGCTCGACCACGCCGTCCCGGAGCAGCTCCTCCGTCATGCTGCGGTTGCTGAGGATGGCGTTCTCCAGCTCCGTGAGGTTGAACTTGCCGTTCGAGCCGGAAGCGCCGTCCTCGCGAACCTCCATGAGCAGCTCCGCGTTCATGCGCGTGCGCGGGCTCTGGCCCGCGTCCTCGAGGCCGTGCAGGGGCGAGTAGCCCGTGAGCGGCTCGAGCGGGTTGGACAGCCAGTGGCTGTCGTTGGCGTTGAAGACGAAGTCGGTGCGGTCCAGCTTCGGCACCTTGCTGTAGGGCACGAGGCCGGGGCTGCGGGCCGGGTCGGCGTCGGTCTGCCACTCGTTCAGCGAGTTGCTGCCGTCCAGCAGCACCAGGCCCAGGCCGTTCCAGGCCGCCGCGGCAAACGGGTCCGCGCCGGCGATGCCCGCGCGCCAGGCCTGGATGGCCTCCGCCTTCAGGTTGGGCGTGGGCGTGGCGTCCGTGTACCAGACGTTGCCGTCCTTATCCGCCGCCATGGTGTTCACCCAGGGGATGCCCTGGACGTTCTTGTAGACGTCCTTGAACTCCTGGAAGCTCTTGGCCCGGTCCATGCCCAGGAACTGCGCCGTCAGCGCGGTGTTCTCCAGGTTGGCGTCGCGGAAGGTGTAGGCCTGCTGGGCGGTCCAGTCGAGCGTGCCGGGGACGGTGATGACCGGGCCGTAGTGGCTCACGTACATCTTCCGGGTGACGTTGGTCAGCGAGCCCTCGGGCAGCTTCACGAGGATGGTGATGTCGCGCGCGGTCATCTCGCGCTCGCCGCCGTCGTACTTGTACGTGGTGGGCTTGCCCGCCACGAGCGGCAGCCGGTACAGCGTCATGCGCTGGCCGGAGGAGAAGGTGTGCGTCCAGGCGACGTTCTCATTGAAGCCGATGAGCACCGCGGGCACGCCCAGCAGGCCCACGCCGTAGACGTTCATCTGGCCCGGCACCGTCAGGTGGCTCTCCCACAGCTTGAGCTCACCTTCCCAGGGGAAGTGCGGGTTGGCCACCACCATGCCGCGGCCGCCCTCGGACTTGTCCTTGCCCAGGGCCCAGCCGTTGCTGCCGACCTGGGAGAAATCGGGGCGCGTCACCTTGAAGCTGCCCGGCGCCGGGACGCCCACGCTGCCGCCGCCGGTGGCCGGCGGCGTGGCCGCGGCGATGGCGAGGATGAGCTGGTAGCTGCTGGCCGCCAGGCCCACGCTGATGTGGTACGCCAGCAGGTCCTCGGGGGTGATGGGCTTCACCCAGTCCCCGCCCTTGCAGGGCATGGGCAGGTTGGCGGCCGGCGTCTCCGCTACGTAGCGGTTGTAGCCCGCCACGTAGCCCTTCAGCAGCGCCTTCAGGTCTTCCGGCTGGCTGGGGAAGCTCGCCTGGGCCTTCGCAGGCAGGTCCAGCAGGCGGTAGGCGAAGTCGCTGGCCGCATACAGGCTGCCGTTGCCCTGGCCGAAGTAGCGGGCGCGCTCGCCGCGCACCTTGAGGATCTGATCCGCCAGGATGCAGACGTGGTTCTGGGCGAAGGCATAGCCCTGGCCGTAGCCCAGGCTGCCCATGTCCTTGCCGGTGATGTGGGGAATGCCGTGGGCGGTGCGGCGGATCTTCGCCTCATACGTCGGCGTCGTCGGGGTGGGGGGCGGATCCACCGGATCTTCGGGGTCGTCACACCCGGCGGCGAAGACCAGGCTCAGCCCGGCGAGGAGGGACAGCTGCCAGCGGGTGCTCCGGGATTGCAGGAGCACTCCGCGCGGATGGGGCGCAGGAGAGGTTGAGTTCATGACAGTGTTCGAGCGTACGGACGGGTGGATCACGACGTCAAAAGTTTTCTGGGAATGGACAATTTCCCGCCCCACCGTACCAGACGTGACTGTCAAGCACGAGGCGACGGGCAGTGAAGAGCGGGTGTGCTAGGAGAACGCGCATATGACGACCCAGCCGCAAGGCGCCCGCCGTCCGCGCCGCCACTTCTCGATGATCCGCACGTTCGTGCTGGCCGACTTCGTGACGCTGGGCAACGGCTTCGCGGGGGCGGGGGCCATCCTCGCCGCGATGCAGTTCCTGGCCTCGGGGGAGCGGGGCTGGCTGTGGCTGGCCTTCGGGCTGATGCCCATGGCGCTGCTGCTGGACTTCCTGGACGGGCGCATTGCCCGGTGGCGCTTCAAGAAGTCGCCCCTGGGGGCGGACCTGGACTCGCTGGCGGACGTCATCTCCTTCGGCATGGCGCCGGCGGCGCTGGGCTTCGCGGTGGGGATGCGGGGCGCGCTGGACGTGGCGGTGCTCCTCTACTTCGTCGCCTGCGGCATCAGCCGGCTGGCGCGCTTCAACGTCACCTCGGCGGAGCTGGCGGACGCGTCGGGGAAGGTGAAGTACTTCGAGGGAACCCCCATCCCCACCAGCCTGGCGCTGGTGATGGTGTTGGCGGTGGCCACGTGGATGGGGCGCATCGGTCCGGACCTGCTCGGCGGGGTGTGGGACCTGGGCCCGGTGTCGCTACACCCGCTCACCCTGCTGTACGCGGCGAGCGGCAGCGCGATGATCAGCAAGACACTGCGAATCCCGAAGATTTGAAACCGGACATGGGCCCCCATGAGGCGCCGGTTTTCCCACCGGTGGGTGGTTGCCCGCCCCGGAGTGGGTGCCTAGCTTCGCCACCGATCCGCCTGACCTCCACCATGTGGGGAGAGCGGCGGTCATGGGCGATGGATGGTTGTGGGGAAGGGGTGGGAGCCATGACGGGGCGCTGGGGCGTGCTTGCCCTCGCGGTGGTGGGCTTGCTGGCCGGGTGTGCGGACCGGGACCGTTCGTCCCTGGCTGACGGACGGCTGACGGCCACGCCTGGCGGGGTGGACTTCCAGAAGGTGGCCATCTTCGATGCGCGCGAGGCGGAAATCTCGCTGCGCAACGTGGGCCGTGCGCGCATCGATGTGAACGAGGTCTGGGTGGAGGGTCCCGAGGGTTCCTACCTCGCGGAGTTCACCCACGAGGGGCCGCACAGCCTGCAGCCGGGGAGCGCGTGCAGCCTGAAGGTGCGCTTCGCGCCGCCGAAGCCGGGGGCGCTGCCGGCGATGCTGGTGGTGCGCTCGGACACGCGAATCGAGCCGCTGCTGAAGATTCCGCTCAGCGGGACGGGCGTGGCGGCGTGGGCGGAGGTGTCGCCGCGGCGGCTGGACTTCGGCCGCATCGAGGCGGACTCCACCAAGACGCTGTCGCTGAAGCTGTCCAACGCCACGGAGATGGCGGTGGAGGTGGCGCCGCGGCTGGTGGGCGCGGACCGCGACGAGTTCAAGATGGAGCCGGTGACGCTGGCGGCGGGGGAGAGCCGGGAGGTGCCGCTGACGTTCAGCCCCGTGCGCGTGGGCAAGAAGCAGGTGGCGCTGGCGGTGTCGCCGTGCCGCGGCTGCGCGGACGTGCCGGTGCAGGTGGCGGCGGAGGCGCTGGAGCGCGCCGTCGTGGCCGAGCCGGAGGTGGTGGACTTCGGCGCGGTGCCGGTGGACCGCGAGTCCTACCGCGAGTCGCGCATCCACAACATCAGCACCGAGCCGGTGACGGTGACGCGGCTGACGCTGGAGGGCAAGGACGCGTCCTTCAGCCAGGCCAACCCGGGCTTCCCGCTGGTGCTGCAGCCCGGCGAGGTGCGCGGCTTCCAGCTGCGCTACAGCCCGGACCACCAGGGCCCCGCGCAGGACAACGCCATCTACCACGTGGAGAGCCGCCGCCACCCGACGCTGCCGGTGGGGCTGCGCGGCTACGGCGGCGCGGCGGAGCTGTGCGTGTCGCCGCTCTCGTATGACTTCGGCCGGCAGCCGCTCGGCTCGAAGACGCGCGTCATCGTCAACGTGAAGAACTGTGGCTCGTCCAACGCGGGCGCGCTCACCCTCAACACGCTGGCGTGGCAGCCGGCGCAGGGCGGTGAGCTGCAGTTCAACAACACTCCGCTGGCCATGCCGCACACCCTGCGTCCCGGCGAGGAGGTGAACATCGCCGTGTTCTACGAGCCCACGAGCGCGGGCGCGGCGACGGGCTCGCTGGTGATGACCACCAACGCCTTCTCCGCGGCCACGGTGCAGATGGACTTCCGCGGCCAGGCGGAGGAGCACGCGCCGTGTCAGCTGTCCGTCACCCCGCTGGCGCTGGACTTCGGGACGGTGCCGCCGGGGCAGGGCGCGGTGCTGGGCGTGAAGCTGGAGAACAAGGGCACGGACCTGTGCCCGGTGAAGAACATCCAGCTGCGTGACGACGGCGGCGGCGTGTTCGGCATGCCGGGTGGCGCGCTGTACGGCGGCATCATGTACCCCGGCGACTGGTTCAGCTTCATGGTGTCCTTCGCGTCGCCTCCGGCGGGCGGCCAGTTCATCGGCCTGCTTCAGGTGGAGCAGATGGACCCGGCCAACCCGGTCATCCTGGTGCCGCTGCGGGCCAACTCGCAGGCCGCGTGCCTGGTGGCCTCGCGCCGCTACCTGGACTGGGGCGTGGCGCGCCGCGACTGCCCGCCCGAGCCGCTGGAGGTGAACTTCCTCAACGCGTGCACCGCGCCGGTGACGGTGGACAACGTGTCCATTGGCCCGGGCACCACGGACTCCGAGTTCGCCCTCCAGCGCGTGCCGGACCCCATTCCCTTCACCCTGCTGCCCAACGAGGGCTTCACGGTGGGCGTGGAGTACTTCGCGCAGGTCAACGGCCTCAACGTGTCGCCGCTGTACGTGGCCTCGAGCGATTTGCCGGAGCCGCTGCTGGTGCCGCTCATCGGCGAGTCGTCCAAGCGCGTGGAGAAGACGGACCTCTTCGTGCAGCAGGACGTGAGCAAGGTGGACGTCCTCTTCGTGGTGGACAACACGGACTCCATGGCGGTGGAGCAGACGCGCCTGGTGGAGGCGGTGCCGACCTTCGTCAACACCGCGGCGGAGAAGAACGTGAACCTGCACGTGGCCGTCACCACCACCGGCATCCAGACGGCGCCCCAGCCGAACCCGGCGGACAACTGCCCGGGTGGCGCGCTGGGCGGTGAGGCCGGCCGCTTCTTCCCGGCGGACAACACCTTCAACCGCATCCTCACCAGTGCCATGCCGGACCTGGCCACGCAGCTGCAGCGCAACGTGCAGGTGGGCAAGTGCGCCGAGGTGGAGGAGGGCTTCGAGGCCATGCGCCGCGCGCTGTCGCGGCCGCTGGTGACCAGCGTGGACGACCCGCGCACCAGCCTTCCGCGCGACGGCAACGCGGGCTTCCTGCGGGACGAGGCCGCGCTGGTGGTGCTCTTCGTCAGCGACGAGGATGACCACTCGCCGGACGCGGTGGAGACCTACGTGCAGTGGGCGCAGCAGCTCAAGGGCGTCAACCAGCCGCAGCGCGCGACGTTCTACGCGATTGCGCCTCCGGAGGACGGCTGCGACACGGCGGGCGGCGCGGGCACGCGCTACGCGGAGGCCACGGCCCGCACCGGCGGCGAGGTGGTGAGCGTGTGCGCCCCGGACTACCGGCCGCTGCTGCGCGCGGTGGCGGACAAGGCCTTCTCCGCGCAGACGCGCTTCCCGCTCAGCGAGGTGTCGGAGCCGGGCAGCCTCGTCGTCACGGTGGATGGCGCGCCGGTGACGACGGGCTGGACGTACGACGGCGGCACCAACAGCGTGGTGTTCGCCAACGTGCCGGGCCCCGGCGCGAAGATCTCCATCAGCTACCGCCGCTCGTGCGCCGCGCTGTAGGGCAGGCGGACGAGCGAGCCAGCGCGAGGTGTGACGCAGTCGATGGGCCGGTCATCCGGCCCTCGACGTTCATGTCAGTCCCGGGTGCTACAGGTCTGCACTTGCCTGTGCGAATGACCAGAAAATTGGAGGGCACCTCACGGTGTGTACCCTGAGGTCGTACCCGCTGCTGCCGAGGAGGCACCCGGTGAGCTCCCGTGATTCCGAAGGAACGATGACGACCGCGGCCCGCGCGCCGGTGCGCGCGCCCGGACTGCGCGTCATCCGGGGGGAGGGCCAGCGGAGGGAAGAACCGCTCGCTTCCCGGGATGCCGTGGCGCGGGTGCTGATGGAGGCGGGCGCGGACATGCTGCTCCGCCGCATCACTCCGGCGCGAGCGCAGGAAATCGAGCGCAAGGTGGACCGGGTGCTCGACCTGTTCGACCGGGTGGATGTGGCGCCGGTGCTGATGCCGGTGCTCAAGCGGCACCTGGACGAGCTGGAGGCGCTGATGCGGGAAACCCGCGAGGTCCGGGCCGCGCGGCGGTAGCTGGCAGGTGGGGTCGGCAACGTCGTTCGGACGTTTGACCCCTCTGTCCGGTGCGCTTACGCTCGGGGCCTCTCCGCGTCCGGACCCCGGGGCCACGGTGGGTGGCAGGCCCGGGGGCGCGGTCAGGTCGCCGTGTCCATCGAAACCTATGGCAGGTATCAGCTCCTGAAGCGTCTCGCCACGGGCGGGATGGCGCAGATCTACCTCGCGCGCCGCCCGGGCCCCGACGGCGAGAAGCTGCTGGTCGTGAAGCGGATCCTCCCGCACCTCACGGAGAACGACGACTTCGTCAAGATGTTCCTGGACGAGGCGCGCATCGCGGCGCGGCTCAATCACGCCAACGTGGTCCAGATTTTCGACCTGGGCGCGCAGGACGACTCGTTCTTCATCGCCATGGAGTACATCCACGGCGAGGACCTGCGGAAGCTGTGGAGGCACTCGGAGTCACGGGGAATGCCACTCCCGGTGCCGCTGGTGTGCCGCATCCTCGTCGAGGCGAGCGCGGGCCTGGACTATGCGCACAAGCGCACGGACCCGACGACGGGGCGGCCTCTGGGCATCGTCCACCGCGACGTGTCCCCGCAGAACATCCTGGTGACGTTCGACGGCGGCGTGAAGGTGGTGGACTTCGGCATCGCCAAGGCGGCGGACCAGGCGACGATTACGCGCTCCGGGGTGCTGAAGGGGAAGTACTCGTACATGTCCCCGGAGCAGGCGGCGGGGCTGCGCGTGGACTGCCGCGCGGACATCTTCGCGCTGGGCGTGGTGCTGTACGAGCTGCTCACCGGGATGCGCCTGTTCAAGCGCACCAGCGACATCCAGACGCTGACGGCGGTGTCCGAGTGCCGGGTGCTGCCGCCCTCGCAGGTGACGACGCGCGTGCCGCCGGACCTGGACGCCATCGTCCTCAAGGCGCTCGCGAAGGACCCGGCCGACCGCTACCAGGAGGCGGCGCAGCTGCAGGCCGCGCTGGAGGCGTGGCTGGCCACGCACCGGCAGCCCTCGTCGGCCGCGCACCTGTCCGCGTACATGAAGGAGCTTTACGCGGAGCGGCTGGCCGCGGAGGCCCGCTCGGGCGAGGTGCAGGTGGAGGACTCCGAGGGGCCCTCGCCGTCCCCCCGCGCGGAGGCCTCGTCGCGGCGCACGGGGCTGCGGCCGGCGCTTCGCTCCGGCCCGGTGCCGGAGGACGCCACGGCCGCGCTGCGCCCGCGCCCCGCACGGCGCGCGGAAGCAGAGCCCGAGCCGGAGCGCCCGGCGTCCCGGACGACGGGAGTCCGGCGCGCGGTGGAGCCTGCGGCCGGGGAGCGCCCGTCCCGCGCGGGAATGGGCGTGGTGTCGCCGGCGCCGCCTCGCGTGGAGGAGGAGGCGCCGACGCTGGACGGCCGCGCCGCCACGCGGGGGACGCTGACGGACGTGAAGCTGGACGTGGAGCCCCTGCCGGTGCCGGACGTGCGCCCGGCGTCCCGGGTGCCGTCCCACACGGGCCGGTTCGAAGCGGGCCCCGCGGGCCCTCCCTATCCCATCCACGTGGAGGAGGACGGCCCCACGCTGGCGATGCCGGAGGTGCGCTCCTCGCGCATCGTGCTGCCCGTCCCCGTGGAGAACGAGGCGGAGGAGGACGCCCCCACGCTGGCGATGCCGGAGGTGGTGCGCGCCTCGCGCGTGGTGGTGCCGGTGCCGGAGGACGACGAGGCGGAGGAGGACGCGCCCACGCTGTCGCTGGGCCTGTCCCGCCCGGCCCGGGCCTCGACGACGCGCACGGACACGGCCGTCCCGCCGCGGGCGGCACCGCCGAGGCGCTGGGGCTGGATGGCCGGGGTGGGGCTGGCGGTGGTCGTCGCGGTGGCCGCGCTGCTGTGGGCCTGGCCGAAGACTCCGCCCGCCACGGTGCGGCTGGAGACGCTGCCGCCCGGAGCCACCGTGCTCTTCGCCGGCCAGGCGCTCGCGGAGAAGACGCCGCTGGTGCTGCCGCCCATGCCGGCCGGCCAGTACCCCGTCGAGGTGAGCCGGGACGGCTACGAGGTGCTGCGGACCACGGTGGACGTTCCGGCCACGGGCTCGGCGTCCGCCGGGCTGATGCGGCTGGTGCCGGTGACGCCCACGCCCGCCGCGCCGCGCGGGGAGGCCCCCCCGGCGTCCGCGCCGGTGAGGACGGGCGCCCCCGCTCCGGTGCGGCTGCGGGTGGAGACGGAGCCCGCGGAGGCGCTCGTCTTCGTGGACGGCCAGCCGCAGGGGGACGCGCCCGCCGAGATTCCCGTCGCTCCGGGGCGGGAGGTGGCGGTGCGGGTGGAGGCGGCGAGGCACCATCCCCTGGTGCGCGCGGTGATGGTGGGGAAGGGGCCCGAGCAGGTGGAGCGCTTCGTGCTGGAGCCGGACCCGCGGGCGACGGACACGGGCCCCGGGGCGCGGAGCCGCTCCGGCATGGCCCGGGTCCGCTTCGCGGTGCAGCCCTGGGCCCAGGTGACGTGCAGCGGCAAGCGCCTGGGGGAGACGCCCTTCGACGTCGTCGAGCTGCGGGTGGGGACGCATGACTGCCGGTTCTTCAACCCCGACCTCAAGAAGACGCTCAACCGACGTATCGAGGTAAAGCCCATCGACCTCAACGTGGTGAACGTGAAGTTCGAGTAGGCCCACCTCCGGATGCTCCCGTGACGCTCGAAGCCGGCACCCACATCGGCAAGTACGTCGTCCGCCGCAAGCTCGCCGAGGGCGGGATGGCGGAGATCTACCTGTGCACGGCCCGGGGGGCCGAGGGCTTCGAGAAGGAGGTCGTCATCAAGCGGGTGCGCGCCTTCCTCGCGAGCGACCCCGAGTTCGTGGGGATGTTCATCGCCGAGGCGCGTCTGGCCTCCCGGCTCAACCACGCCAACGTGGTGCAGATCTTCGACTTCGACAAGCACGAGGACACGTACTACCTGGCCATGGAGTACGTGCGCGGCTGCTCGCTGTGGGAGCTGCGCAAGCGGTGCAAGGAGCTGATGGAGCCGGTGCCGCCGATGCTGGTGGCGCACATCGGCACGGAGGTGGCGCGCGGGCTGCACTACGCGCACCGGGTCCGGGTGAACGGGCAGCCGCTGGACCTGGTGCACCGGGACGTCACCCCGCACAACGTGCTGCTGTCCTACGACGGCGCGGTGAAGCTGACCGACTTCGGCATCGCCAAGGCGGGCAACAAGCTCACGCAGCCCGGCGTGCTCAAGGGCAAGTTCGCGTACATGTCCCCCGAGCAGGCCCGCGGCGAGGCCGTGGACGCGCGCACGGACATCTTCGCGCTGGGCGTGGTGCTGTGGGAGATGCTCACCGGTGGGCGGCTGTTCGACGGGGACTCCGAGGTGGCGGTGCTCCGCGCGGTGCAGCAGAGCGCCATTCCCCCTCCGGCCCGCCTCAACCCGGACGTGCCCGCGGACCTGGACGCCGTCGTGGTGCGCGCACTGGACAGAGACCCCGCGGCCCGCTTCCAGACGGCAGGGGAGCTGGAGCGAGCGCTGGCCCAGTGCGTGCTGACGCACGCGAAGACGGTGGACGACACGGACCTGAGCGCCTTCATGCGGCGGCTGTTCCCCACCAGCCTCACCCAGGCCATGCCCACGGTGCAGGAGCGGACCCACGTGGAGGAGGCCCCGGTGCCTCCCGGCGCCGACGTGCGCGTCCAGATGCCGCGCGAGCCCACGGCGGTGATGCCGGGGGTTGCGAGCGGCAGGGGTGTGGCGGTGTCCTCGTCACCGGACGAGGACATCCACGCGCCCACCTTCGTGCTGCCGCGCCGGGACGAGGCGGACGCCGCGCCGTCCGCGCCGCTGCCGCCCATGGCCACGCCGATGATGCCGCTGCCGGCGGTGGGCTCCTCGCCGGTGCCTCGCCCCATGCCGCCGGTGGCCGCGCCCATCGCCACAGTGCGGCCGAGCCGCCCGGAGGGCACTCCCGCCGTGACGGGGGAGGGAAGTGACGCCGTGGCGCGGAGCGGCACGCCGTCGGGTGGCAGGAGGCCAAGCCCGCCGGAGGGGGTGTCCTCCGTGGGTGGCGGGACGCCGAGCCCGTTGGAGGGGGTGTCCTCCGTGGGGGGCGGGAGACCGAGCCCGGCGGAGGGGGCGTCTTCCGTCGGTGGCAGGAGACCGAGCCCGCCGGAGGGGGTGTCCTCCGTGGGTGGCGGGACGCCGAGCCGGCCCGACGGCGTTTCCTCTGTCAGCGGTCGGAGGCCGAGCCAGCCGGAAGGCGTGTCCTCTCCGGAGATGGCTTCCACCGGCACGACTCCTCCGGGCCGGAGGGACGGCACGTCCTCCGTTGGAAGGAACGTTCCTTCCGCCGCCCCGGGCGCCGGGTCGCCCTCGCTGGCCGCGACTCCGGACGACGATGCTCCGGAGACCGTCTCGTCGACCGAGCCGGAGGGACTGGCCGCGCGCGGCTCCGTCCTGCCCCCGGCCCGGCGCCGTCCGCTGGCGCTGGGGCTGGCCGCGGCGGTGGGCCTGGCCGTCCTGGGCGCCGCCGTGGCGGTGATGCGCTTCCGCGCGGAGACCGCGCCCGCCCAGACGGCTCGAGCTCCAGTCAGTGAAGGGGCCGCAACGACAGTGCCCGGAACGGGGGAGCCGCCGTCCGCCGGAGCCTCGGGCACGGCCACCGCGCCGGCCGTGAAGACCGACGTGCCCGCCCAGCCCGGCGTCCCGGGAACCGCCCCCGCCGGCACGGGCAGCGCCGTGGTGGCCGCCAGTGGCGACGGCAGCCCCGACTCCGACACCGCCGAGGTGGACGGCCTCAAGCGCGAGGAGGCGCTCGGCACCGAGCCCCGGCCCGTCGGCGACTCCCGCCCCGCCGCCGCCGACACCCAGGCCGGCCAGCCGGCCGCGACCACCGGCACGCTCCAGGTGCGGGCCACGCCGTACGCCACCGTCTTCCTCAACGGGAAGCGCCTGGACGAAGTCGAGGGGCGCGCCTCCTACAAGCTCGCCCCGGGCACCTACAAGCTGCTCTTCCGGCACCCCTCCGGGGACAAGAGCTTCGACGTCACCATCGCCGCCGGGACGTCGGTGCTTCGCGAGTTCCGCGCGACCAGGGCCCACTGAAGCGTCATCCACTGAACGTTGCCGGAAGCCCCGGGGCCACGCTCCCTCCGAGCCGCCCCGAGCGGCCACCCGTGCCCCGCTGAGCCCGCGCCGGAGGAGGCCTTCCGCCTCCCCGGAGGCACCGCCCGAATCGTCGTCCGTCGATCAGCCCTGTAGCAGTCCACCTTGACCTTTGCGATCGGCTCTGGCACTCAGTGGCCCCCATTCAGTAGCCTATATTCAATGGAATCGATGGACCTGCTGGCTCCCGACGAGATTGCTCGGATCGAGCGCGAGAACGCGGGCGGCCTGCCCGCGAGCGCCATCCTGGAGATCTTCCGGCCTCGGGGCGTGCGGCTGTCGGAGGCGACGTTCCGCAAGTACGTCCAGGCGGGGCTGCTACCGCGCAGCCGCCGCGTGGGCCGCAAGGGGAAGCATCAGGGGAGCCGGGGGCTCTACCCGGTGGAAGCGGTGCGCCGCATCAATGTCATCAAGAAGATGATGGCGGAAGGGCACACCCTGGAGGACATCAAGCGCTCCTACGTCTTCCATGCCAACCACATCGACCAGCTGGAGCGGGACCTGGCGGGTCTATTGAACGGGTTCCAGGAGGAGCTGGGGGACCGCGCCTTTGGAGGGGAGCACCGGCGTACGCTCGAGGCGGAGTTGGCAACCCTGAGGCAAAGAGCGCAGGATCTGGTCCGGGATGTGGCCCGGCTGGGCAGTGCAGTAACCGCACGCGAAGACGAAACCATCCGTTCGCAATAAGATGCCGGCCCGGAACCGGGTAGACTGGCCTCACGTGGAGGGGACATGTCGGAAGTGAAGCAACTGCAGGAGGAGGGCGGGGACCAGGAAACGGAGCAGGCGCAGGAGCGCCGCCGTTCCAAGACGATGTCGCGCAAGGAGATGGCGCGCGACCTGCGACGGCGTCGTCTGACTGGTCAGGTGGACCCGGAAGAGGCGGACCTGCTGAAGCAGATGGACGACACGCGGCCGCGCACCCGCGCCGACTGTGTGAATGGCCCGCGTCCGTGCATGTTCGTCTCCTGCAAGCACAACCTCTATCTGGACGTGAATCCGGAGACGGGGTCCATCAAGCTCAACTTCCCCGACAAGGAAATCTGGGAGCTCGAGCACACCTGCGCCCTGGACGTGGCGGAGAAGGGCGGCATCACGCTCGAGGAGGTGGGTGAAATCATGAACCTCACCCGCGAGCGCATCCGCCAGGTGGAGACGCGCGGCCTCATGAAGCTGCGCGAGGCCACCGAGGCCGAGCCCCCGGTTTCGGCTCGCAAGCCCTGAAGTATCGGGCGGCTTCCGCCCGTCGACGAAGGCCGACGTGTTGCGTTGACACCCCTGGGGGTGGTTGCTACTACCGCGCCGCTCCCCGCACACCGAGGCCCACACGTGCTGGCTCTCCTCAGCGTTTCCGACAAGCGCGGTCTGGTCCCCTTCGCCCAGGGCCTCGTGCGCCTGGGTTTCCGGTTGCTCTCCACCGGAGGCACGCTGGAGGCGCTCAAGGGCGCTGGCGTCCCGGCCACCAAGGTGTCCGAGCACACGCAGAGCCCCGAGATTCTCGGTGGCCGCGTGAAGACGCTGCACCCCCGCATCCACGGCGGCCTCCTGGGCCGCGTGGACCTGGAGGGTGACCGGGCGGAGATGAAGGCGCACGGCATCGAGCCCATCTCCCTCGTCGCCGTGAATCTCTACCCGTTCCGCCAGACGGTGGCCTCGGGCGCGGCCGAGGCGGACGTCATCGAGCAGATTGACATCGGCGGGCCGGCGATGGTGCGCGCGTCCGCGAAGAACTTCCGGCACGTCGCCGTGGTGGTGGACCCGGATGACTACCCCGCGGTGCTCGCGGAGCTGGAGCAGCAGAAGGCGGTGGGCGAGGAGACGCGGCGCAAGCTGATGCGCAAGGCCTTCGCGCACACGGCGGCCTACGACGCGTCCATCTCCGCGTGGCTGTCGGGTGGCGCGGGCGAGCCCTTCCCGGGCGAGCTGTCGCTGGCGTACCAGAAGGCGCAGGACTTGCGGTACGGGGAGAACCCGCACCAGCGCGGCGCCTTCTACCGCGAGCACTCCGCGCCGTCCGAGCCGACGGTGGCCTTCTCCAAGGTGCTGCAGGGCAAGGAGCTCTCGTACAACAACATCCTCGACCTGGACGCGGCGCTGGGGCTGCTGCTGGAGTTCCCGGAGAAGCCCTGCGCGGTCATCATCAAGCACAACACCCCGTGCGGTGTGTCGGTGGATGACGTGCTGGTGAAGGCGTACCGCACGGCGCGCGCGGTGGACGAGGTGTCCGCCTTCGGCGGCATCGTCGCCCTCAACCGCGAGGTGGACGAGGCCACCGCCCAGGCGATGGCGGAGACCTTCCTGGAGGCGGTCATCGCGCCGTCCTACTCGGCCGCGGCGCTCCAGGTGCTGGCGGGGAAGAAGAACCTGCGGCTGCTGGAGGCGGGCCCGGCGCTCGCCTCGCCGCAGGCCCGGCCGAGGGCCCAGCTCGACGCCCGGAGCGTGTCCGGCGGCCTGCTCCTCATGGACCGGGACGCCGTCGAGCCCGCGCTCAGCTGGAAGGTGGTCTCCAAGCGTGCTCCCACGCCGGAGGAGGAGCGGGCGCTGCGCTTCGCCTGGAAGGTGTGCAAGCACGTGAAGAGCAACGCCATCGTGTTCTCCTCGGGGGACCAGTTGCTGGCGCAGGGCGGCGGCCAGACGAACCGTGTAGACTCCGTGCGCATCGCGATGAAGCGCGGCGGCGAGGCCCTCAAGGGGAGCGCCGTGGCCTCGGACGCCTTCTTCCCCTTCCGGGATGGCCTGGATGAGGCCGCCCGGGCCGGGGCGACGTGTGTCGTCCACCCTGGCGGCTCGGTCCGGGACGCGGAAGTTATTGCCGCGGCCGACGAACATGGGATGGCCATGGTGCTGACGGGAGTGCGACACTTCCGCCACTGAGTCATGCGCATCGTCTGTCAGAAATGCGCGGCCGCCTATGCGATCGATGATCGACTGATCACCGCCAAGGGCGTTCGCGCGCAGTGTCCCCGTTGCCGGCACCTGCAGCTCGTCCGGCGCGATCCCACGGCCGCGCCCGCAGCTGGCGCGCCGGCTCCCACGCCGCAGCCCGCGGCGCCCGCCACCCCGGCTCCTCCGACTCCGGAGGCCGCGTCGGCTGGCGCCCCTCCAGCGGACGACCTCTTCGGCGACTTCGGTTCGCCTCCGCCCCCGGCCGCCGCTCCGCCCCGTCCCGCACCAGCGGCCGCCCCGCCCCGCCCCGCTCAGGGAGGGGGAGGCGCACCGGGCTCGGACCTGTTCTCCGACTTCGGCGCGATGCCGTCTCCCAACCCCACGTCCGCGCCGCCGGTGGACCCGTTCGCGGCCCCCGGCCTCGCGGCCCCGGCCGCCCCGGGGACGGGGGGCGCCGCGGCCGGGGAGGACCCGCTGCTCGACTTCCTCGGGCCGGCCCCCGCGGCGCCGTCCGCTCCCGTGGCGCGCAGGCCCGCGACGCCCGTGGCGCCTCCGCCCGGAAGCGCGTCCGCCCCTCGCACGGGAGCCCCCGCCCTCCAGGCCGCGCAGCCGGTCACATCCGGCTGCCGCTCCTGTGGCAAGGCGCTGACGGACTCGTTCGACCAGGCGCTCGGCATCTGCGACGACTGCCGGCAGCAGCAGCCGGCGGCGGCAACACCCGCGGCGGCGGCCCCTGCGCCCGCGCCCGCCGCCCCGGAGAGCGCGGACTTCCTGCCGCCGCTCACGACGCTGGAGGCGGGCTCCGCGGCCGCGTCCCCGATGCCGCCCGAGCCTCGCAGTGCTCCGCGTGCCCCCGCGGCCCCCTCGCTGGGCGCGGAGCCGAGGAGCAACAGCAGCCCGCGCATCCCCATCAGCACGGACATCATCCCCGACATGGGCCCGGAGCCCCGCAGCGGCTCCCGCGCGGCGGCGCCGTCCATGGGGCCCGAGCCCCGAAGCGGCTCGCGCACCTCCACCCTCTCCTCGGTGCGCACGGGCACGGCGCAAATCCCGGCCGTGGGCCGCGAGTCCGGTGGGCGCCGGGGCGTGCTCGCAGGCGCGCTCGCGGTGCTGCTCATCGGCGGTGGCGCCGGGGCGTACTTCCTCTACACGAAGCACCAGGAGGACGTGCGTCGCAACGCGCAGCCTCCGGGGCCGCCGCCCGTCCCGGAAGCGGTGCAGGCCTCGTTGTCGCGCTGGAAGCTGAAGTACCTGGAGGAGCTCACCGGCACCTCCAGCGCGGAGAAGCTGGGGGAGGGGCAGCAGCAGCTCGCCCGGGATGAGCGCTTCGCGTACGGCGAGGCGGAGGAGTCCTTCCAGCAGGCGCTGCTCCTGGACCCGCAGAGCGACGAGGCCATCGCCGGCTACGTGCAGGCGCTGGCGCTGGGCCGTGGCTCGGGCATGGACGACGCTTCCTTCCAGGAGGCGAGCGCGCTGGTGGAGGCCGCGCAGGCCCGCTCCGGCCGCACCGCGCCGCTGCTGCTGGCGAACGCGAACCTGTTGCTGGCCCGCTCGCGGCAGCCGGAGCGGATGGAGCAGGCGCGCAAGCTGGCCGAGGAGCTGCTGGCCCTGCCCAAGGTCTCCGACGCGCAGAAGGCGGAGGCGCACCTGGTGCTGGGCCGCGCCTTCCTGTCCACGTCCCGGGAGCTGGCGAGCACGCACTTCGACGCCGCGCAGAAGCTCGCCCCGGACCTCAAGCGCGTGGCGTACTACCGCGCGCTGGCGCACGAGTCGGCCGGTGAGTACTCGCTCGCGCTGGACACGCTGCGCAAGCGGCTGGCGGCGAACCCCGGGGACTGGGACAGCCTGGCCGTCACCTCGCGCATCTACCAGGAGGTGGATGAGCCCGGGGAGGCGCGCAAGCTGTACGAGGCGCGCGTGAAGGCGAGCCCCACCGAGCTGCGCGCGCTGCTGCCGCTGGCCATGCTGCGCTACCAGTCGGAGGACAACCCGGCCGCGGCCGTGCGCGAGCTGCGCGCGCTTCTGAAGAACCGCTCCCGCTACGAGAACCCCGAGGTGGCCGAGGTGCTGGTGCACCTGGCGGCCGCGCAACGCTCCGCCAACGACGCGGACGGGGCGGCGAAGTCGGCCGAGGAGGCCCTGACGCTGGTGAAGGGCCTGCCCGAGGCGCACCTCCAGGTCTTCCTGGTGGCCCTGGGCCGCCGCGACGCCGCGCGGGCGCGGGAGCACTTCACGGGCCTGCGGGGCCGCCTGGACGACGCCGCGCTGGAGAAGGTGCTCGAGGGACGGCTGCTGCTCCTGGAGAAGAAGCCCCTCGAGGCGGTGGAGCGCTTCCAGGAGGCGGTGCGGCTGGATGGGCGCAGGCTGGATGCGCAGCTGCTGTCCGGCGTGGCCTCCGCGGGCGCGAAGCGGCGGGACGACGCGTTCCGCGCGCTCAACCCGGCGCTCCAGTCGGACCCGATGCGCCTGGCGCCCCGGCCCGTGGCGACGCGCTTCTGGCTGCGTCCTCGCGACACGGTGGAGGGCGTGGAGGGTGCCATCCTCGCGCTGGCCGAGGGGCCCGAGGACCCGTCCCCGCTCCTGTACGAGGGCCTGCTGCGCTTCCACCAGGGCGACCTCGAAGCGGCCGAGCGGCACTTCCGCGACGTGCTGGAGGTGGACGCGAACAACGCGGCCGCGCTCGCGTACCGCTCGCTCATCGCGCTGAAGCGCGGCAACACGTCCGAGGCGAAGGCCCTGGGCGCGCGCGCGGCGGCGGAGGGCCGGCAGACGCCCGTCGCCCACCTGGCGCTGGGGCTCGCGCTGGCGGAGTCCCGGCAGGTGGAGCCCGCCAAGCGCTCGCTGCGGGACGCGCTGCAGCTGGCGCCCGCGCTGCTGTCGGCGCAGGCGCGGCTGGCGGAGCTGGAAGCGCCCCAGCGGCGCGACGTGGCACGAGACACCCTGGTGCGCGTGGTGGGGTTGGACCCGTCGTACCTCCCCGCCAAGCGGATGCTCTACCAATTGGAACGGTGAGGTGGATGTGAAGGTCCTGCTGCTCGGTTCCGGAGGCCGCGAGCACGCGCTCGCGTGGAAGCTGTCCCAGAGCCCCCGGCTCACCCGGCTCTTGTGTGGCCCCGGCAACCCGGGCACCGCGCGGCTGGCCACCAACGTCCCCGTGCGCGCCGACGCGCCGGACGAGGTGGTGGCGCTGGCGAAGCGCGAGGCGGTGGACCTGGTGGTGGTGGGGCCGGAGGCGCCGCTGGTGGCGGGCGTGGCGGACGCGCTGGCGAAGGCCGGCATCCCCTGCTTCGGCCCGGTGGCGGGCGCGGCCCTCATCGAGGGCTCGAAGGCCTTCGCCAAGGAAATCATGGCCGAGGCGGGCGTGCCCACCGCGGCCTTCCGCACCTTCACGGACGTGGCCCGGGCCGAGGCGTATGCCGTCGAGCAGGGCCGCATCGTCGTCAAGGCGGACGGGCTGGCCGCGGGCAAGGGCGTCATCGTGGCGCACGACGTGGAGGCCGCCCGCGCGGCGGTGCGCGCGGTGGGCGCCATGGGCGCGGCGGGCCAGACGATGGTCCTGGAGGAGCTGCTGGAGGGCGAGGAGGTCTCCGCCATGGCCCTGTGCGACGGCGAGCGCTACGTCATGCTGCCCTTGTCGCAGGACCACAAGCGGGTGGGGGACGGGGACACGGGGCCCAACACCGGCGGCATGGGCGCGTACAGCCCGGCGCCCTTCCTGACCGACGCGCAGCTGGCGGACGTGGGCGAGCGTGTCGTCGCCCCCACGCTGGCCGTGCTGCGCCGGCGCGGAATCCCGTTCCGGGGCGTGCTGTATGCGGGGCTGATGCTCACGCGCAGCGGACCGAAGGTGCTGGAGTTCAACGCGCGCTTCGGCGACCCGGAGACGCAGGTGCTGATGATGCAGCTGGGCGAGGACCTGCTGCCGCTGGTGGACGCGTGCGCGCGGGGCCAGCTGGAGCCGCGGCCGCTGGTGTCCAACCCCGGCGCCTCGGTGGGCATCGTGCTGGCCGCGCAGGGGTATCCGGACGCGCCGAGGAAGGGCCAGCGCATCGACGGGCTGGACGCGGTGCCCGCGGACGCCACGGTGTTCCTCGCGGGCGTGGAGGCGAAGGACGGCGCGCTGGTGACGGGCGGCGGCCGGGTGCTCACGGTGTGCGCGCGGGGGGACGACCTGGCGCGGGCGCGCGAGCGGGCCTACGCCGCGGCGGAGGCGGTGCGCTTCGAGGGCATGCACTTCCGCCGGGACATCGGCGCACGAGGGATGAAGGCGACGCCGTGAACCGCGTCTCTCGCTACCTGCTCAGGGAGCTGCTGGTGCCGCTCGGGGCGTGGGTGGCATTCATGTTCCTGCTCCTGTTCGTCATGCAGTTCCTGCGGGGCACGGACGTGCTGCTGGGCTCCTCGGTGACGCTGGTGGACCTGGGGCGGCTCATCGCCTACCTGACGCCCCACTTCCTGATGATGGCGCTGCCCATCGCCTTCCTGCTGGCCATCCTCCTGGGGCTGGGGCGGCTGGGCGAGGACCGGGAGCTGACGGCGCTCCAGTCGCTGGGCGTGGGGCCGACGCGCCTGCTGGCCGCGCCGATGGGCGTGGCCGCGGCGCTCAGCGCGCTGATGATGCTGATTACCTCCACCGCGCAGCCCTGGGGGCTCACCGGGGTGAAGGAGCTGGTGAGCGAGGTCATCCGGAAGAACGTGGTGGGCGACGTGAAGTCCGGCGTCTTCTACGAGGACCTGAGTGACTTGACGCTCTACGCGGAGCGGGTGTCCCCGGACGGGCGGTGGACGAACGTGCTGCTGCACGACGACCGCGAGGCGAGCGCGCCGCTGCTGGTGCTGGCGCACCGCGGACAGGTGGGCGTGAGCGGGAAGGGCGAGGTGCTGCGCTTCGCCCTGGAGGACGGCGAGGTCCACCGCTCCGGGCGGGCGGGCGAGGACTACAGCGTCATCCACTTCGACAAGTCCGAAATCAGCGTGGGCGTGGGTGTGTCCATGGGCAAGCGCAGCCGCTTCACCTCCGCGAAGGAGGAGCTGACGCCCGTGGAGTTGATGCAGGCGGCGGCCGACGCGGAGGCGCAGGGCGGAGACCCGCGCTCGTTCCGCATGGCGCTGCACAGCCGGCTGGGCAACGCGCTGGCGCCCATCGCCTTCGCGCTCCTGGGCACGCCGCTGGCCATCGGCCGACGGCAGTCGGGGCGGGCCTGGGGCTATCTGCTGACGCTGGGCGGCTACGTGCTCTACTACCTGCTGAGCCGGGCCTTCGAGCAGATGGGGCAGAAGGGGCGGCTGCCGGTGGAGCTGGCCGGGCAGCTGGCCAACGTCATCTTCATGCTGGTGGGCGCGGTGGCGCTGTACCGCGTGAACCGCTCGGGGACGGTCCGGTGAAGGGCACCCTCTTCGGCTATGTGCTGCGCACGTACCTGCGCTTCGCCCTGGGCATCCTGACGGGGCTGGTCGTCATCTTCGTGGTGGTGGACTTCGTGGACCGCGCGAAGTCGTACACCGGGCCCGGCTGGGTGGAGGCCGCGGCGAAGCTGTACGCCTACAAGGCGCTGGTGTCGGTGCAGCAGCTGGGGCCGGCGGCGCTGCTGCTGGCGGCGGGGACGGCCGTGTCCGCGCTGCGCAAGCAGGGCGAGGTGACGGCCATCCGCGCCCTGACGTTCGGCCCGTCCGCGCTGTACGTGCCCATCCTGGTGTGCTCGCTGACGGCGTGCGTGGGGCTGGTGGCCTTCGACGAGCTGGTGGCGACGCACGCGGGGCGGCGGGTGGATGAAATCACCACCCAGCGCTTCAACCGCGGAGGCGACTGGCGCTTCTACTACACGCCGAAGCAGTGGTTCCGGCGGGGAGACCGCATCTTCTTCCTCCGCTCGGGCAGCGCGCAGGACGGCTTCCGGGACGTGTCCATCTTCACGGTGTCGAAGGACTTCGAGCTGCGCCAGCGCCTGGACGCGGCGGAGATGCATTCGAAGGAAGGCACGCGCTGGCGGCTGGTGGACGTGGTGGACCGCAGCTTCTCCGGTGAGGGGCGTACGAGCGTGAAGCAGCTCGCCGAGGCGGAGTACGACCTGGGCGTGGCGGCCAACGTCTTCCGCATCCGCCCGGGACGGCCGGAGCAGATGCGCGTGGCGGAGCTGCGGGAGCAGATTGCCGCGCGCAAGGAGGTGGGGCTCGCGACGCGGCAGTTCGAGCTCGCGCTGCACAACCGCTTCTCCTATCCCATGGCGGCGCTGCCCGCGGCGCTGCTGGGCGTGGGGCTGGCGCTGCGCACCAACCGCCGGGGGCACCTGACGGCGGCCATCATCGAGGGGCTGCTCACGGCGGTGGCCATGTGGGGGTTGATGGTGGTGTGCCGCACGCTGGTGTTGACGGAGCGGCTGCCGCCCTTCGTGGCCGCGTGGATGCCCACCTTCCTCCTGGTGCTGGTGGCCGGGGCGGTGTGGCTGCGGCGCGAGGGCCTGCTGCACCTTCCTCGCGGCCGGGTGACGGTGAGGTAGCGTGTCGACACCCATGGCCTCCGCTCCTCCGCCGACGGTGGACCCACGCCTGCGCCGCGCGGTGGCCGGAGTGCTCGTGGTGTGGGCGGTGGGGCTGGTGCTGGCGGAGGTGGTGCTCCAGGTGGCGGCCGGCGCGGCGGTGCTGCTCGCGGGCGTGCTGGCGGCGCGGAAACGACTGAGGCTGGCGCCGGACGTCCGCGCGTACGTGGTGGCGAGCCTGGCGCTGTGCGCGTGGCAGCTCGTGTCGCCCGCGGTGGCGCTGCTGACGGGCGTGGCGCAGAAGTGGCCGCGCAGCTCCCGCTACGGGCAGGTGCTGGACACGGTGGCGGGCGCGGCGGTGGCGTGCATCGGGACGGTGGGCGTGCCGTGGATGCTGCTGGCGGCGGTGGTGGTGGGAGGGTGGCTGCTGGCCGCGGCGCTGGGGCTGTTCCAGAACCGGGTGCGGTGGCCTTGGGAGCCGCCCGCGTTCCTCAAGCTGAGCGTGGCGCGCCTGCACGAGAATTTCGGCACGGAAGAGTCCCCTCGCTTCGCGGCCGGAGGGTTCTTCTTCCACCGGCTGCGCTTCGCGCACGGGGCCATCGCCGCGCTGGGGCCGGCGCTGGCGGTGCTGGGCGGCTCGGAGGTGGCGCGGCGCCGGGCGGTGGCCGGTGTGGTGGTGCTGGGGATGCTGGTGTCCATCTACAACGCCTTCGCGCGGGCAGCGCTGGGCGCGGCGCTCATCGTCAGCGTGGTGGCGCTGCTGCTGCTCGTGCAGGGCCGGACGCGCAAGGTGGGGATGGCGCTGCTGGCCATGGCGGTGGTGGCGGTGCTGGTGTCACCGGCGTGGCGCGCGCGGCTGGGCAAGGCGTTGGGCAACGTCTACGGGGGCGAGCGCGAGCTGGCCATGTCCGTGGGGTGGCTGCTGGTGCGCGAGCACCCGCTGACGGGCGTGGGCTTCGGCAACCACCGCACCGCGGCCATGGCCACCGCGGCGCAGACGGGCATCAACGACTTCCTGGCCACGGACTCGCACAACCTCTGGCTGACGGCCTGGGCGGAGACGGGGCTGGTGGGGCTGGTGCTGCTGGCGGCCATGCACGGCCTGCTGGGGCGGGCGCTCATCCGCAGGCACCGCGCGGGCTCATTGGCGGCCACGGGCGCGCTGCTGTCGTGGGTGGGCTTCCACGTGCTGTCGCTGGTGCACTACCTGCCGTTCCACTCCAGCGTGCACCTGTCCTTCGCGCTCGTGTGGGGACTGGGGCTGTGCGAGGGCACCGGGGTGCTGAGGGATGGGCCCGGCTCAACCGCCACGGGTGCCCGGAGCTGAAGGCGCCTCCAGCACCCGCCGGTACACCGCGAGCGTGCGCCGCGCGCAGTCATCCCAGGTGAAGCGCGCGGCCCGCTCGCGGCCCAGCTCAATCAATTCACCCCGCAGCACCTCGTCCCTCAGCACGCGCAGAGTCGTCTCCCGCCAGACCGCGGCATCATCCGGAGGGAGCCTCAGCGCCGCGGCGCCCACCACCTCCGGCAGCGCCGTCGCGTCCGCCGCCAATACCGGGCAGCCCGCCGCCATGGCCTCCAGCGCCGGCAGGCCGAAGCCCTCGTACTTCGACGGCAGGAGCAGCGCCGCCGCCGCGCCGTAGAACAGCGGCATGTCCGCCTCGGGCAGTTCCTCCAAATCCAGCACGTTCTCGTGCAGCCCCAGCTCGTGCGCCACCGCGCCCTTGCCCGCCAGCAGCACCACCGGCACCGGCAGCTCCGGCGCGACGAGCTTCAAGAGCTCCAGGTTCTTGAAGCGCTTCGCGTTGCCCACCGCCGCTACGTAGCGTGCGGGCAACTGGTGCCGCTCGCGGAAGTCCTTCGCCTCGCCCGGCGTCGCCGGCTGGAAGCGCGCGTCCACGCCGTTGTGGATGACCTGAAGCCGGTACGGCGACAGGTGGAGGTACTTCGCCAGCTCGTCGCGGGAGAACTCCGACACCGTCACCAGCGCCGACGCCCGCTTCGCCCGCGGCCCCACCACCACGCGGTAGTAGAGGGACTGCACCGGCGTGTACTGGTCCGCCAGCGCCAGGTGGTTGGCGTCGTGCAGCGTCGCCACCAGCCGCCCGTCCCAGAACAGCGGCATCGAGAACGAGGTGGCGTGGAACGCGTCCGGCTTGAGCTTCATCAGGTCCGCGGCCAGCGCGGGCTGCTCGAAGGCGGAGAGGAACCCCGCCCGCGAGCGGTGCAGCGGCATGGGCGGCGTCAGGTCTCCGAGCCCGTCCGGCAGCCCCTGGGGCGCCACCAGCGCACTGAAGCGCAAATCGGGCGCGAGCGCCGGCATCCGCCGCGCCAGTTCCAGCGCGTACCGCGCGATTCCATGCAGCCGGCCGCGCACCATGCGCAGGTCGAGGAGGACGTGGGCCACGGCCCTCCGCGTACCACACGTGGGGCCCTCTTGGGGGGCGACCGGGCGAGCGGCCCACCAGTCCTTTCGGAACCACGCGTTCCGGATGCTAGAAGCCCCTTCCGTGAAGGTCGCCCTGGTCCACGATTGGCTCGTCACCCACCGCGGGGGAGAGCGCGTCCTCGACGCGCTCTGCGAAGTCCTCCCGGACGCGGACATCTACACCCTCGTCCACAAGCCCGGCAGCCAGTCCCCGGCGATTGAGTCCCGCCGCATCTTCACGTCCTTCCTCCAGCGCATCCCCGGCATCCACGCGCGCTACCGGCACTTCCTCCCGCTGATGCCGCGCGCGATTGAGTCCCTGCGCCTCCAGGACGACTACGACCTGGTCCTCTCCTCCAGCCACTGCGTCGCCAAGGGGCTGCGCACCCCGCCGGGCACCCCGCACCTGAGCTACGTGCACGCGCCCATGCGGTACATGTGGGACCTCTTCGACGACTACTTCGGCCCGGGCCGCGCGCGGCTGCCCGTGCGCGCCGCCGCCCACGCGGTGCGGCCGTGGCTGCAGCGGTGGGACCGTCAGACGGCCTCGGGCGTGCACCGCTTCGTCGCCAACAGCCACCACATCGCCGGGAAGATTCAGCGCTTCTGGGGCCGTGACGCCTCCGTCGTCCACCCGCCCGTCGCCCTGGAGCGCTTCGCCCGGCAGCCGCTGGAGGGAGGCGGGCAGGGCGGCTACTTCCTGTGGCTCGGCGCCTTCGCCCCGTACAAGCGGCTGGACGTGGCGCTGGAGGCGTTCCGCGAACTGGACGCCCCCCTCTGGGTGGTGGGTACGGGCCAGGAGGCCTCGCGCCTCATGTCCGGGCCGGTGCCCCCGCACATCCGCTTCCTCGGCAACGTCAGCGATGACGCGCTGCCGGGCCTCTACCGCGACGCCCGCGCGCTCATCTTCACGCCCGAGGAGGACTTCGGCATCACCCCGCTGGAGGCCCAGGCCACCGGCCGCCCCGTCATCGCCTACGGCAAGGGCGGTGTGCTGGAGACGGTGACGTCGCGCACCGGCCTCTTCTTCTCCGAGCAGACGCCCGCCGCCCTCGCCGCCGCCGTGCGCCAGTTCGAGGTGTGGGAGCCCGGCTTCCGCCCCGAGGACGCTCGCTCGCAGGCCGAGCGCTTCAGCCGCGCCGCCTTCCAGCGCGCCATGCTCGCCGAGGTGGAGAACCTCCTCAGGCTGGGGAAGTCCTCCCCAACCCGCGCCGCCGGGGTGTGACGCCGCTGTCAGCCCCCTCTCCACCTTCCGTGGCCCCCCACCGTCTCCCACCTCACGCTGTGGGGGAGGGGTCACTGCAACCCATTGGTTTCACGCGTTTTCCCATGCTAGGACACGCGCCCGTCACGGTGTGTTGGGCAATTCGCGTGCTCGCTGTCATGGGGTGCGAGTCTTGCAGCGGGTGGGCCGCCCGTTGACCAGGTTACAGGAGTCCCGCGGTGTTCAGTCGTCTCCAGCGGTTCTACACGTCCATCAAGATTGTCGCGGACATGATGATGCTCGCGGTGGCGTTCGGCCTCGCGTACGTCACCCGTTTCTCCGGCCTGTTCCCCATCACCGAGGGGATTCCGCCCTGGGACGACACGCTGGTCTCCCTGTTGATGGTGCTGTTCATCTTCCCGGTGACGTTCAAGCAGTCGCGCCTGTACGCGACGAACCGGGCGCGCACCAACACGGGTGAGGTGTTCGAGGTCTTCAAGTCCACCATCACCGCGACGCTCATCCTGGTGGCGGCGACGTACTTCGCGCGCGAGCGCTACTCGCGCCTCACGCTGGTCATCTTCGTCGGCTACGCCTTCGTGCTGGTGACGTGCAACCGGCTGCTGTTCCGCTGGGTGCTGAGTGAAATCCGCCGGCGCGGCCACAACCTCAAGTCCATCCTCGTCATCGGCGCGGGGGAATTGGGCCAGCGCGTGATTGAGACGGTGGAGGGCCACCGCGAGCTGGGCTTCCGGGTGACGGGCGTGCTCACGCTGCGGCCGGAGAAGGTGGGCCAGTACGTGGGCGGCGTGCGCGTCATCGGCCACGTGGACTCCGTGAATGCGATGCTGGATACGCAGCCGGTGGACCAGGTCATCATCGCGCTGCCCCTGGAGGACCAGGCGCACGTGAAGCGGCTGATGGAGCAGCTCGCGCTGCGCACGGTGGACGTCCGGGTGGTGCCGGACCTGTACCAGTACATCACCCTCTACGGCGGCCTGGAGGAGTTCGGCGGGCTGCCCATCATCCGCCTCCAGGGCGACCCGATGGAGGGCTGGAGCCGGGTGGCGAAGCGGGCCTTCGACATCACCTTCGCGCTGGTGGCCATCCTCATCACCTCGCCGCTGATGCTGGCCACGGCGCTGGCGGTGCGGCTGACCAGCCGCGGCCCCGTGCTCTTCCGTCAGGAGCGCATGGGCATGGACGGGCGCACCTTCCCCATCCTCAAGTTCCGCACCATGCGCGTGGACGCCGAGCACGCCGGCGCGATGATGGCCTGCCCGGGGGACACCCGCCGCACGCCCATTGGCACCTTCCTGCGCAAGTACTCGCTGGACGAACTGCCCCAGTTCTTCAACGTGCTCCTGGGGGATATGAGCCTCGTGGGCCCGCGCCCCGAGCGCCCCGTCTTCATCGAGGAGTTCAAGCGGCAGATTCCGCGCTACCACCTGCGCCACAAGGTGAAGGCCGGCATCACCGGCTGGGCGCAGATCAACGGCCTGCGCGGGCAGACTTCCATCCAGAAGCGCATCGAGTACGACCTGTACTACATCGAGAACTGGTCCCTGCTGATGGACCTGAAGATTCTCGTGCGCACGGCGCTCGGCGGCTTCCTGTCGAAGAACGCCTACTGACGGGCGTCCCGGCGCGGCTGTCTCGAAGGTCCAGGAGACCCTGGCCGCCGCGGTCGCCTGGAGTGGGGCGTGGTAGGCAGGCGCCCACTGAATTCTTCACTGGGAGCATTCGCGGCGCTGCCGGGTGTGCGGGCCAGCGAGCAGGCGTGGGGAAAGGGCCGTGCCAGGGCCCCGGGGGAGGTGTGCGGGGCAGGAAGCCGTCTACAATCGGCGCGGTATGGCCGAAAAGCTCGGGGCACTCCTGGTCCGCAAGGGCCTCATCACGCAGGCGCAGCTCGACGAGGCCCTCAAGGCTCAGCTCATCTATGGTGGGCGGTTGGGCACCAACCTCGTCGAGTTGGACATCATCGACATCGACACGCTGGCCATGGTGCTGGGGGAGCAGTCGCGCTTCCCCGTGGCACAGGACGCGGACTTCGCGGCGGTGACGGAAGCGACGCTGGCGCTGCTGCCGGCCGCGCTGGCGGAGAAGCACCAGGCGTTCCCCCTGGGGCAGGAGGGGCGGCGGCTCAAGGTGGCCATGGTGAACCCCATGGAGCTGCGGGACACGGACGCGCTCAGCTTCGCAACCGGGTTGCGCATCGTCCCGTATGTCGCGCCCGAGCTGCGGATCTTCCACTTCCAGGCCCAGCGCTACGACCTCAAGCGGGAGTCGCGGTACATCCGGCTCGAGCCCAGCCGACGCCCGGCCCAGGCCACGCCGGCTCCCGCGAGCGCGCAGCGAGCGCCCGCGGCTCCGCTGCCTCCCGCGCCCGTGCGTCCCGAGCCGGCGTCCGACGGAATCTTCGGTGGGCTCGCGCCGGGGCAGTACCTCAGCGACGACGCGGACGCGGACGCGGGTGAGTCGGCCGAGGTGCGGTGGGCTCCGGCCGCCTCCGGCAACGAGCACCTCTCGGGTTACCTGGCTCCGCCCGCGCCGCCGGTGGCGATGATCGACCTGAGCGAGGACGGCGAGATGCGCGTGGCGAGTCCGCCGCCGCCCGGGCCGCCGGTGCTGGCAGCGCAAGGGCAGGGCCGGCCGTCGGCGCCTCCGCAGCTCACGCCCGCGGACAAGGCTCGGGGTGCCCCGGGAGGCCGTCCCTCCTCGCCGCCGCGCCTCACGCCGCCGGAGCTGCCCCGGTTGGAGATGACGCCTCCGCCCCAGCTGGAGGCCGAGCCGGCGGAAGAGCTCGACGTGCTGGAAGAGGGCGTCATCGAGGAGGACGCGCCGGTGGTCGCTGGCATTGCGGCCGAGCCGGCGGTGTTGGGGGACGCGATGCGGGCGGCGCCCGTGTCCGGAGGCGGGCGACCCGGTTCACCACCGCGACCACCGCCCCCGGAGCTGCCACGGGGGCAGGGGCCTTCGCAGCTCGCGCAGGCAGCAGTCCCGCGGGCCACGCCTCCTCCATTCGACCACGCGCAGGCCGCGCCTCCGCGACAGGCTGCTCCGGCCGCCGAGGCGCCTGTCGTCGCGGCGGGCTCGCAGCCGCCGGGCATGTTGGCGCGTCAGCCTGGAGGACCGCCGCAGCCTCCGGGGCTGAATCGCGCTCCGCAGGTTCCGGTCACTCCCGCTCCGATGCCGCCGCATGCGGCGGGGCCGGCTCGGCCCATGCCTCCGCAGGGCGGGCACTCCGGGATGGAGGGGCAGCCGGGGGCAGCCGCCTCCATGCCTCCGGGGATGACGGCGAGACCCGGTGCGGCGCCGGACCTGGCCGCGGTGCCGCCGGGAATGATGGGCGCCGCGCGGCCTCCGTCGAGGACGGGACTGCCCGCGGTGCCGGGGCCCCAGGGGGCTGTTCCCCCGGGCCTGTCGCGCCCGCCGGCTCCGCCTCCGGGCCTGGTGCAGCCACCGCCCATGAATGCGCAGGGCGGGCCGCCGCGCCCTCCCGGAGCGCCGCAGGGGCGGCCCACGCCACCTCCGGGCATGGCCGCGCCGCAACCTCCGGGCATGGCGCCCAGGGGCATGCCTCCTCCGATGGCGCAGGGCGGGGCGATGCCTCCCCACGCCATGGGGCCTGTTCCTCCGCACCCGGCGAACGCGCCCATGGCGCCTCCGCCCGGAGCGAGGCCCCCGCACGCCGCCGGGCCCGTGCCTTCGCAGCCCATGGGCCCGCCTGCCGGGATGATGGCGCAGGGCGCCGGGCCTGTGCCTCCGCAGCCCATGGGCCCACCTGCCGGGATGGTGGCTCAGGGCGCCGGGCCCGTGCCTCCGCAGCCGGGTGCCCCGATGGGGCCGCCTGCCGGGATGATGGCGCAGGGCGCGCGGCCTCCCGCGATGCCGGGCGCACCGATGCCTCCGGGCGCCGCGCGACCTCCGATGCCCCCGGGCGCGATGATGCCCCCCGGTGCGGGCGGGCCTCCGATGCCTGCCCAGGGGAGACCGATGGCTCCGGGGATGATGCCCGGGGGGCCGGTTCCTCCGGGCGCGCCAGTGGGCGCGCATCCGGGAATGCCTCCGCGCCAGGGGCCGCCGCCAGGAGGCCCGGTGCCACCGATGGGCGTCCGTGGGCCCGGCGTGCCTCCAGGGCCGCAAGGTCCGGGCATGCCGATGGGTGGGCAGCCCATGCCCCCGCGCCCGCCCCAGGCGGGCATGGCTCCTCCCATGCCGCCTCGGCCCGGAGAGGTCCCGCCGGCTCGCGTGTCCGGTCCGCCGATGGGCATGCCCCTGGGGGCGCATCCGGGAATGCCTCAGGTTCCGCCCGGGATGTCGCCCGCGGCTCCGAGGTCCCCCGAGCTCGCGCCAGTGGTCCCCGCACCGTCGGCGCCCGCTTCGGAGCAGCAGGAGCTTTCGCCCGGCGCGGATGTCATCGCCGCTGCATCGTCCGAGGGAGGCAAGGACGTCGCGGTGCGCGCGCATGTCACGGCGACGCAGGTGGCGGACCCGTCGCGGCCCGAGGCCGCGGAGGCTTCAGCGGCCTCCCTGCCTGAGCAGGAGGCTGCTCCGGAAGAGGTGCTCGCGGGTGAGCTCCTGTCTGATGAGCCCGGCTCGGCTGCGATGGCGGAGGCCGGCAACACCGATGCCCAGCCCTCCGCGGCCATGGCTGGTTCTCCGGCAGCCGAGATGCTCGCAGGCTCCGTCACCAGCGCGGAGCCCGAGGGGATGGGCCACGCGGAGCAGGGGACTGCTCCCGTCGCTGCGAATGCCGAGGCGTCTGCTCCGAGCGCTCGCGACAGCAACACCGTGGCTCCGTCCGAGCCGGTGCACGACCTGTCTCCCGCCGCCCCGGCGACGCTGTCGCCGACCAATGAAGGCGCTCGCGCATCCGAGTCACCCACGAGCAGTCTCGCGGCTGGTGACGACGCTGCCCCCATGACTGCCCGGATGGCGGTTGTCAGCGCGGCAGCAGACGCCTCCGTGAGTGCTCCTACGGCAGCCGGCGAGGAGGCCGGCCTCAGCGCGAGTGCCGCCCCTGGCATCGAGGCTGCGGCGCCGACGGTGTACGAGGCCGCAACTCCGATGGCTGCCGTGCAGAGGGAGCCGCACGAAGCGGAGGGCTCCGTCGAATCGCCCGCGGCTGCTCCGAGCGGCCGGAGCGAGCCCCCCGCAAGCGAGCACACCACGGCCTATGGCTTCGCCTTGCCCGCGGATGCGCTCGGAGAGGAGGAGGAATCAACGCCTGAGGCGGCCCGTCTGTCTCCTGACTCGGGCACGCTGGACGGGGGTGGGGCTCCTGCCTCCGTGGCAGCGTCGGAGGCCGCGGACCTCACGGATGTGCGGGTCGAAGCCTCACCGTCGCTCCGCGCCGACACCGAAGCTGACGTCTCGGCGTCCGTCCCTGGCGCAGCCACGCCGCTGATGGCGCAGGCCCAGCCGGGAACACCTCAGAGCGATGCTCTCCCGGGCGCCATCGACACGGCGGCTGCGGACGCGGCCTCCACGAAGAGCGCGTTGGCCTCGGTCAATGCTGGCTTCGAGCAGGCCGTCGCCGCCGACGCGGATGCTGCGGCGAGCACCGAGTCGTCCCTGGCTCGCGACTCCGAGCTTGCCGTCGCGAAGTCTCCGGACAGTGTTTCCGTCGACCACGCCGCCACGGCCCTCGTCCACACGGAGTCTGGGACTCCCGCCTCGCATGAGGTCCCTGCCAGCGTCGAGCACGTCGCCACGGCTCGCCTCGACGTGGCAACGGAAGCGCACGTGGAGCCCGCTGCTGTCGCTACGAGCCATGCCGTCGCGAAGAGCGGGCCACACGAAGCTCGCGCCGCCGACGCGCATGTCGCCGCGGCACACGGCACCACGGCGACCCCGTCGGATGAAGGCAGCGTCACTGAAGGTCATGCTGCCTCGGCCCATGTCCATGCGGACTCCGGGGCGCACGCGGCTCCTGTCTCTGACGAGCCCGCTGACTCGGCTCACTCCAATGCGGACACCGCGCCGCACGCGGGGTCTGCGCACGTCGCCACGGCCCACCTCGACGCGGACACCGCGCCGCACGCGGAGCCTGCGCACATCGCCACGGCCCGCCTCGACGCGGAAACCGAATCGCGCGCGAGCCCTGCTCACGTCGCCATGGCCCACCTCGACGCGGAGACTGAATCGCGCGCGCACCCTGCGCACGTCGCCACGGCCCGCCTCGCCACGGAGACCGAATCGCACGCGGAGCCTGCTCACATCGCCACGGCCCGCCTCGGCGTCGAGGCGGATTCGCACGCGAGCCCCGCCAACACCGACCCCGCCGCCATGCCTCACGTCGACGCCGTGCCCGGCGCGACGTCGCCCGAGGCACCCACCGCCGCGCTCGCACTGGTGGCCTCACCTGAGCCCGTGAAGTCCGCGCCTCGCGCGCCCATCGAGCTCGATGACCTCCCAGCCTCGTCCAACGAGACGATGGAGCTCGCGTCCACCTGGGAGTTCGTGGGCTGGCAGGGCCGCGAGAACAACGACACCATCGGCCACACGGCGGAGACGACCTGGGCGGACCGTGCCGTGGACCTCGACGGCCCCGCCGCTTCCGCCGCGCCCGCCGAGCCCGCCGCGGGCGAGGTGCCGCTGGCCTCGGCCTGGGACTTCATCCCGCAGCCTTGGCAGCCCCCGGTGGATCAGTCCGCGCTCGTCGGCTCCCTCCTGGCCGCGGCCAGCGCGTCCACGGACACTCCGTCCTCCGGGCCCGCGGTGACGGCGGAGCAGGTGCTCACGGCGCTCGACGGGGTGGGGACGCAGGGCACGCTCGGCAAGGTGCTGCTCGCGTATTGCGCGGGGCGCTACCGGCGCGCGTTCCTGCTCGGAGAGAGCCTCGGCCTCGCGCGGGTGGGGCATGCCTGGGGCCCGGGCAGTGACAGCCCCGCGGTGTCCGCGCTCAAGGTGGACCTCGAGGCCCCGTCGTTGCTCACCGCCGCCATCGCGGCCGGCGCCAGCCCGAGCGTCTTCAACACCCCGGTCAGCGCGCAGGACGAGGCCATCTTCTCCGCGCTCGGTGGGGACGCGTCCTCGCACCTGCTCGTCGCCACCGTCCGCAGCCGCGGCCGTCCCGTCGCCTTCGTCATCGCCGACCACGGCTCGGAGCCCATCGACGCCACGGCGCTCGAGGAGCTCACCCGGGTCATCGACAAGGCCTCGGCGGCCTTCGACCGTCTCCCCTCGGCGCGAGGCGCCTGACGGGCGGGGCAGGGCGAAACGCAGAAGGGCTCCGGAGCGCAGCGCTCCGGAGCCCTTTTCACTTCAAGCGCGCGGTGCCCGGCTCAGCTGCAGCCGCTGGTGGCGCCGCAGTTGCCGCATTTGTAGCAGGCACCGCTGCGCACCATGATGGCTCCGCACGTGTGGCACGGCGGCGCATCCGCCTGGTTGAGCCACGTGGAGCGCAGCCCCGACACGGGCGGCGGCGTGGACACCACCTCGGCGGGCAGGGCGGCCTGCGCGGGCGCCGCGGACACCGGAGCCAGCACCGCGTCCTCCGACTCATCCTGCTTCGGCAGGAACTTCAGCTCCAGCCAGCGGAAGATGTAGTCGGTAATCGACTTGGCGATGGGGATGGCCGGGTTGCCCGTGAAGCCGCTCGGCTCGAAGCGGGTGTGGCTGAGCTTGTCCACCAGCACCTTCAGCGGCACGCCGTACTGGAGCGCCAGGGACACGCTGGTGGCGAAGCTGTCCATCAGCCCGCTCACCACCGAGCCCTCCTTCGCCATGACGATGAACAGCTCGCCCGGCGTCCCGTCCTCGTACATGCCCACCGTCAGGTAGCCCTCGTGGCCCCCAATCGAGAACTTGTGGGTGATGGACCGGCGCTCGTCCGGCAGGCGCCGCCGCACCGCGCGGGGCTCCGGCTTCACGGCCGGCTGGATTTCGGGCGCGGCCGCCTTCGCCTGGGTGTCCTTCCCCGAGTCCTTCGACGTGTTGAGCGGCTGCGTGCGCTTGCACCCGTCGCGGTACACGGCGATGGCCTTCAGGCCGCGCTTCCACGCCTCCAGGTACGCCTTCTCGATGTCCTCCACCGTGGCGTTCGACGGCATGTTCACCGTCTTGGAGATGGCGCCGGAGAGGAACGGCTGGCACGCCTCCATCATCTGGATGTGCCCCATCCACCCGATGCTGCGCTGGCCGCGCGCGGGCTTGAAGGCGCAGTCGAACACCGGCAGGTGCTCGGGCTTGAGGAACGGGGCGCCCTCAATCGTCTCCTGCTTGTCCAGGTAGCTGATGATGTCCTGCGCCTGCGTCTGGGGGTAGCCCAGCTTCTCCAGCGCCAGCGGCACCGTCTGGTTGACGATCTTCAGCATGCCGCCGCCCACCAGCTTCTTGTACTTGATGAGCGCGATGTCCGGCTCGATGCCGGTGGTGTCGCAGTCCATCATGAAGCCGATGGTGCCCGTGGGGGCCAGCACCGTCACCTGGCTGTTGCGGAAGCCGTGCTCCTCGCCGAGCGCCAGCGCCGCGTCCCAGGCCTCCTTCTGCGCCGCGTACAGCTCCTCGCTCACGCCCTCCGGCGCGATGTTGTACGCCGCCTTGCGGTGCTTGCGGATGACGCCCAGCATGGAGTCCGCGTTCTTCGCGTAGCCGGCGAATGCGCCCTGCTTCTCCGCCAGGCGCGCGCTCATCGCGTACGCCTCGCCGCACATCAGGGACGTAATCGCCCCCGCGTAGTTGCGGCCGGCGGGGGAGTCATACGGCAGGCCCGTGGCCATCAGCAGCGCGCCCAGGTTCGCGAAGCCCAGGCCCAGCGGGCGGTAGTCGTGGCTGTTCTTCTCGATCCGCTCGGTGGGGTAGCGCGAGAAGCCGACGATGATTTCCTGCGCCATCAGCATGATGTCCACGGCGTGCCGGAAGGCCGTGACGTCGAAGTCGCCGTCAATGGTGCGGAAGTGCATCAGGTTCAGGGACGCCAGGTTGCAGGCCGAGTCGTCCAGGAACATGTACTCCGAGCACGGGTTGGACGCGTTGATGCGCGCCGTGGCCGAGCACGTGTGCCAGCCATTCACCGTGCTGTCGAACTGCATGCCCGGGTCGCCGCTCAGGTGCGCGGCCTCGGCGATTTCACGGAACAGGTCCCGCGCCCGGTACGTGTCCAGGGGCCGGCCGTCGCGCACCGCCTTCGTCGTCCACGCGCCGTCGTTGACCACCGCCTTCATGAACTCGTCGGTGACGCGCACCGAATTGTTCGAGTTCTGGAAGAAGACCGACGAGTAGGCCTCGCCGTTGAACGACGGGTCATAGCCCGCGTCGATGAGGGCCCAGGCCTTCTTCTCCTCGGCGGACTTGCAGCGGATGAACTCGAGGATGTCCGGGTGGTCGGCGTTGAGGATGACCATCTTCGCCGCGCGGCGCGTCTTGCCGCCGCTCTTGATGACGCCGGCGAAGGCGTCGAAGCCCTTCATGAAGGACACCGGGCCGGACGCGGTGCCGCCGCCGGCCAGCAGCTCCTTGCTGCCGCGGATGGTGGACAGGTTGCTGCCCGTGCCGCTGCCGTACTTGAAGAGCATGCCCTCCGTGCGGGCCAGCGTGAGGATGGAGTCCATGCTGTCCTCCACGCTGTTGATGAAGCACGCGGAGCACTGCGGCTGCGCCTCCACGCCCACGTTGAACCAGACGGGCGAGTTGAACGACGCCTTCTGCCGCAGCAGCAGGTGCGTCAACTCCGCGTGGAACGTCTCGCGGACCGTGTCGTTGGCGAAGTAGCCGCCCTGCACGCCCCACTGGGTGAGGGTGTCCACCACGCGCGCCACCAGCTTGCGCACGCTCGTCTCGCGCTCCGGCGTGCCCGGCGTGCCGCGGAAGTACTTCGACGCCACGACGTTCGTCGCCAGCATCGACCAGGACTTCGGCACCTCGATGTTCTTCTGCTCGAAGACGGCCTTGCCGTCCTCGCCGGTGATGCTGGCGCTGCGGTATTCCCACGCCAGCTCATCCGCGGGGTCCACCCCCGGTGTCGTGAAGAAGCGCTCCACGGTCAATCCCGTAGCCGCCGCACGCCCCTTTCGCCCGTTGCGTCGCTCCTTCCCGTTCACCGACGGCTTCGAGCTCAGCTCCTTGTCCATGTCGCCACCTCCGCGGGGTTCACTGAAAGTCCAGGTGCAAAATTTTGCAAAATGCCAAGGCCGCGAGATCGCTCAGGATCTGGAGATCCCCCGCCGACACACAGCGGTGACTCCGGAGTGGGCTCGCGAAGCGGTTCGACGCGCGCAGAGGCGCTGAAAGCTGTCTTTGGGAATGCCCGCCTGCCTGCCGGGCGAGCGGATCAATACTTCGCCCGTGGCAATCCCGTCAAAGAAACCGCTGACCCCATTGATAGTGCCCTGAAGTGTCATACACACCACCTATTGTGTCCACTGCAGGGAAGTGCCGGGGTGCTACGACTGGCTGCCTGCTTGTAGCGGCGCGCCGCGAGGGCTGACGATCTAGAGCCAGATGGCGGCACTAGCAACCAATGCTTTGCAGTGGCAGAGGTCAGATGGCGAGCCATGTATCGTCACTCCTTCGCAAGCGAGCGTGATCACTGGAAGACGTTTGCTGTGAGTCTGTGCATTGATCCTAGAGGCGCCAACCCGCCCAGCCAGAAACCGGCCTCGGGGGCCGGCGCCGGGCGGTCCGGTGGTGAACGGCGGCGTCGATTTCACGCGTCTGTCGCGTTAGGAGGCGGACATGCCACCTCCCTTCAAACGACACGTCTTCGTCTGCACCAACCGCCGCCCGGAGGGAAACCCCAAGGGTTGCTGCGCCAGCAAGGGCGCGGAGGAGGTGCGCGCCGCCTTCAAGGAGGAGCTCGACAAGCGCGGGCTCAAGGGCGGCATGCGCGCCAACGCGGCCGGGTGCCTGGACACGTGCGCCTTCGGCGTCTCCGTCGTCGTCTACCCCGAGGGCACCTGGTACGGCGGCGTGAAGGTGGAGGACGTGCCGGAAATCGTCGACCAGCACCTCGTCAACGGCCACCCCGTGGAGCGGCTGATGATGCCGTTCTCCCGCAAGGAGAAGGCCGGAAGCTGACGCCTTCCCGCAGACGCCCAGCGACGCGAATCACCTGATTAACCCGGAAAAATGGCTGCGTGACTCCTTCGTGCTGAACCCGAAGAAAGTCCGCGCGGAGGTGGGCGGGTGCGTGGTGCCGGGGCCCCTGGGGCGCCGGCGCATGCCCTGCTGTCTTCCGACGCGGCGAGGAGCACACGCATGCGTCGCAGCAGCTGGGCCTGGGGCCTCATCGCCACCGCCTTGTCCGTTGCAGGTTGCAGTCCGGACGTCACCGCTTCCGAGTCCACCGAGGAGTCCCGGCAGACGGCTCCGCTCGAAGCGGAGTGGGCGGCCGGCGTCTTCTACCCGGTGGGCACGCGCGTCACCTACGTCGGCCGCATCTACGAGTGCCGGCAGGCCCATACCTCCCAGGCGGACTGGACGCCGCTCGCGGTGCCCGCGCTGTGGCTCGACGTGGGGGCCTCGGGTGGAGGCACCGACGCGGGCACGGGCGGCAATACCGACGCGGGCACGGGTGGGGACGTCATCGCGCCCACCGCGAATCTCAGCGCCAGCGCCACGCGCTTCACGGCGGCGGGCACGCTGACGCTGACGGCCACGGCCACGGACAACGTGGGCGTGACGAAGGTGGAGATTCTGCAGAACGGCGCGGTGGTGGCCACGGGCGGGCAGTACAGCCGCGCGTTCTCCGGCTCGGCGCAGAACGGCACGTACATCTACGAGGTGCGCGCCTACGACGCCGCGGGCAACGTGGGCACGAAGTCGGTCACCGTCGTCGTGGAGATTGACGGCCCGCCTCCGGGCGGCGGCAAGCGCATCATCGGGTACTTCACCGCGTGGGGCATCTACGCGCGCAACTACCAGGTGGCCCACGTCCCGGCCTCGAAGCTCACGCACATCAACTACGCGTTCTCCAACATCTCCCCGGACGGCAAGTGCATCCTCGGGGACGCGTACGCGGACATCGACAAGGGCGGCGGCTGGCCGGGTGAGTGGGACGCCGGGCAGCTTCGCGGCAACTTCCGCGCGTTCAAGGAGCTGAAGCGGACGAACCCGCAGCTCAAGCTCCTCATCTCCGTCGGCGGCTGGTCCTGGTCCACGTACTTCTCGCGCGTGGCGGCCACGGCGGCGTCGCGCTCGGCGTTCGTGAAGTCCTGCGTGGACCTCTACATCCGCGGCCAGTTCCCCGGCGTCACCCCGGCCAACGGCGCGGGCGTGTTCGACGGCATCGACATCGACTGGGAGTACCCCGTCAGCGGCGGCCTGCCGGGCAACATCTACAGCCCCGCGGACAAGCAGAACTACACGCTGCTCATGCAGGAGTTCCGCAGCCAGCTCAACGCCGTCACCGCGCAGACGGGCCAGGCGTACCTGCTCACCATCGCCTCGGGAGCGTCGCCGGACCTGCTGGCGAACCGTCAGGAGACGAAGAAGCTGTCCGACGTGCTCGATTGGATCAACATCATGTCCTACGACTACCACGGGGCCTTCGAGAGCACGGTGAACTTCCACTCGCCGCTCCACCGCGTGACGGGGGACCCCGGTGCGGCGGATGGCTTCTACAGCGACGCGACGGTGGCGAAGATGCTGGAGCTGGGCGTGCCCGCGTCGAAGATCGTCCTCGGCGTGCCGTTCTACGGCCGCGGGTGGGGCAGCGTGCCCAACGTGAACAACGGCCTGTTCCAGAGCGGCGTCCCCACGAAGGGCACGTGGGACGACGGCTCGTCGGGGCTGACGGGCGTGTTCGACTACAAGGACATCAAGGCGAACTACGAGCGCGCCGGCTCCGGGTACACGAAGTTCTTCCACCCGGAGAGCAAGGAGGCCTACGTGTACAGCCCGTCCACGCGGGTGTGGATTGCCTACGATGACCCACAGAGCCTGGGCGCCAAGTCCGACTACATCCTGAGCAAGGGGTTGGGCGGCGCGATGTTCTGGGAGCTGAGCGGCGACGACGGCTCGCTCGTCGAGGCGCTCTACCAGAAGCTGCACTGAGTGCAGTTTGCCAGTGCTGTCACCCGGCCAGGGGAGGGCTCGTGCGGTGAAGCCCATACCGCGCGAAGCTTCATCCCCTGGCACATAAGCGCTACGGTGGGCCGCATGTCATTGGCGGCTGCCGCCGTGCCGCGGCGCATGTTTGGGATTGCCCTGCTGCTGATGATGATGGGCAGTCCCGCACTGGCCGCCGAGCCCTGGCGGGCCGCGGTGCGAGTGGCCTGCGAGGAAGATGCCGCCCTGCTCGTACGGGTGCGCGGGCAGAGCAGCGACCTTCCCGTGCTGCTCGAAGCGGTGCCGGGGCCGCCGCTGGACGGGACGGCTCAGGAGCAGTGGCGCGCGGCGGAGCAGCTCGCGGGGCAGGAGCGGGCCCGCGCGGTCCTCTGGTTCCTGCGGATGGGGACGGAGGTGCGCGTCCAGGTCGCCGAGCCCGCCAGCCGGCACCTCTTCGTCCGCGCATCGCGGCTGGAGGGCCAGCCCGGCTCGCTGGAGTGGTCCGTGGGCGCGGAGGCACTGGCGCTCGCCGTCCGCTCCGCTCTGCGAGCCGTGGAGGCGGGCGAGCCGCTCGGAGAGGTGGTGGAGCCCGTGCCGCCCGTGCTGGTGACAGGGGTGGAGCCGCCATCCCCCGAGCCGATGCCGGCGATGGAATCGTCGTCACTTCCTGCGCCCGTGCCGGGAGGACGCGCCAGTCGGTGGATGCTCGCGGTGGGCGCGCATGCCTCGCTCGATGGGTATACCGCCGCAGGTCACCAGGGCCTGTTGCTGGGCGCGGGGTGGGAGGGCCGCTCGCTGCGCCTCCGCCTCCAGGTCCTGGCCGGGCTGCCGGCGCGGCTGCGCGACGAGCGGACCCAGGTGACGTTGGGCCAGTCCTCCGCCGCGCTGTGGGCGGATGCGCCCGTCGTGTCGGGTGGTGCGCTGGAGCTGGTGGCCGGGCTCGGTGTGGGCGTGGTGGGCTTCTCGCGCGCGACGGAGGCGCTGGCGCCCGAGGTCGAGGCCGAGCCATCGCGTGTCGTGCCCGCCCTGCTCGTGGGGCCGGAGCTCGCCGCGCGCTGGAGCGCGGGCGCGCGGCTCGCCTTCGAAGCGAGGCTGAGCGCGGAGCTCCTGCTGGGCCGCCCGGCGCTGGGGTATGCCGTCAACGGAAACGTGGTGCCTCGCGGTGACGGGTGGGCGGTGCGCCCACGTGTCGGGCTGGCAATGGTGTTCTTTCCGTGAGCGCGGATGACCCGATTCCGCCTGTCGTTCCCTCCATGCCGGGAATGAGGACCTCGGGCTCACATGCCACCGTTGCCCCGCGTCCGGCGGAGGACCCCCGCATCCAGGCGGCCCTCCAGGGGCAGCGCGAAGCGACGGAGTCGTTGTTGATGGAGCTGCTGCCTCGCGTGCGCAACCTGGTGCGCTACCTGGTGCGAGGCGACGCGGACGTGGAGGACATCGCCCAGGAGGGCCTCATCGCGCTCGTGCGCGGGTTGCCCACCTATCGGAGCGAGGGGCGCTTCCATGGGTGGGTGGACCGGGTCGTCGTGCGGACGACCTTCGCGTGGCTGCGGCGCGCGCGAGGCCGTGAGGCCCGGCAGGCCGATGAGTCGGCGGAGCTTCTCGCGGTGCCCTCCGAAGATGCGCTGCCGGACGAGTACGTCCACCGCCGCCACCTGGTGACGCTGCTGGACACGCTCTCCACCGAGCAGCGGCATGCGCTGGTGCTGCACCACGTGCTGGAGCTGAGCGTGCCGGAGATAGCCACGGAGCTCGGCATTCCGTTCGAGACGGTGCGCAGTCGGCTCCGACTGGGACGCGCGGCGTTGCGGGCGCTGGCCGCGGCGAGCGAAGGAGAGGGGGAGGGATGAACACCTTCAGGGAAGAGGGGGACGCGGCCCTGGATGACCTGCTGAAGCCGCTGGATGGAGAGGCGGGCCCGGCGCGCCGCATCTCCCGGCAGAAGTCGGCCGCGCTCGTTGGCGCCGCGCTGGCGGCGGTGGCCGTCGAGGAAGCGGCGCCCGCCCAGCAACGCATCCGGAAGCCGAAGCGGCCCCCCATGTGGTTGATGGCGGGGGCGCTCGTGCTCACGGGAGCCGCGGCCGCGGCCGTGTGGCGGTTCGCGTTCTCCGAGCCCATGTCGGAGCCTCGGGAAGTGGCGCGGCCCGTCGTGCTGTCAGCTTCAGCGGGTGCCCCGGTCGCGGCGGAAGGGGCGCCGCCTGTGGTTGGCCCGGCTTCGCCCGGTGATGGTGTCGCGGCGGTAGGGGCGCCGCCTGAAGTGGGCCCGGCTTCGCCCGGTGACGGTGTCGCGGCGGAAGGGGCTCCGCCCGTGGTGGGCCCGGCTTCGCCCGGTGACGGTGTCGCGGAGGTGGAGGCTCCGGTGCCCGCGCTCGTCCCGCCAGCAGGGGCCTCTGTTGCTGCTCCGGAGAAGGCCACGCCGCCCACGCGCGTGCCACGGCGGAATGCGCCCTCGCAGGCCCGCTCGTCGTTCGCGCCGGAGGACCTGCTCCGGAAGGCCAACGAGCTCCGGGCCGGTGGCCGCTGGAAGGAAGCGGACGCGCTGTACGTACGCGTCATTCGCGCCGAGCCCGCGTCCCTGGCGTCCTATGTCGCGCGGGTGGCCTCGGGCTCGCTCCGGCTGGAGCACCTGGGTGACGCGCGAGGCGCGCTGCGCCACTTCCAGGACGCGCTCCGGCTCCAGCCCCAGGGCGTGCTCGGCCAGGAAGCCCGTTACGGCATCGCGGAGGCGCACCGAGCGCTCGGCGACGCGGCGGCGGAGGCCCGGGCGCTGGAGTCGTTCCTGGCGAGCCACCCCGACTCCGCGCTCGGCAAGACGGCCCGGGCCCGGCTGCGGGAGCTCTCCGCGCCATGAAGCGGCACTGGGGCCTCTTCCTGCTGCTCGCGGGCACCACCGTGAGCGCCGGCTGTACCCAGAGCGACCTGGTGGCCACCATCCGCTCGCCCGACGGTGGAGGACTCGAGGTGCCCTCCGAGGACGCCGGCCCTCCGGATGGTGGCGAGCCTGCCGACGGTGGCAACCCATCCGACTCCGGCGTGCCTCCCGACTCCGGCGTGCCTCCCGACTGGACGGCGTACTGCGCGGGACGCGGTCCGCCCATCGTCGTGGGAGACACCGGCGCGAGTGTCTGCAGCGGCCAGCTCGCGGAGCGGACCTTCCGCAATGCGCTCTGCACCTGCGAGCGACTCGCGCTCAGTGCGTCGCTGGAGACCGATGCCTTCCGGGGCTCGCTGGCTCCGTACCAGCCGGGCGGCTCCGGCGGTGACGTCGGAGTGAACGGGAGCCTGTCCGCCAACGACACCGTCTCCGTGGGCGGGACGCTCCAGGTCGGCGGTGACGGAGGCATCCAGCTCGGGCGCCCGCTCACGGTGGGCGGAGCCCTGTACAGCGGAGGCCCCCTCAACGGGAGCACCGTCTCCGCGACTGTCACGGGCTCGGCCCGCGTCCGCGGAGACGTGGGGCTGGCCTCCCTCACCGTGGGCAGCAGCCTCTCGGTTCCACCCGAGTACACGCTGGGGCCGGTGCAGGCCGCCGAGGTGCTCCGCGAGCCCGTGGACGCAGTGGTGCCCTGTGCCTGCGAGGCTGCGTCCCAGGTGGACGTCGCCGCGCTCATCGCCCATCACTCGCGGGACAACGACAACGCGGCCATCGGCCTGGATGCGGCGGCGCTGGAAGGCATCCAGGGCGAGCGCACGCTGGAGCTGCCCTGCGGGCGCTTCCACCTCACGCGCATCACCGGCACGGGGCGCGCGACGCTCGTCATCCGGGCGCGCACCGCGCTCTTCATCGGTGACGCGGTGGACCTGGGCGACGGCCTCACGGTGGACGTGCGGCCCCCCGGAGAGCTGGACCTGTTCATCGGGGGCCGCGTCGCCGTGGCGGGGCCGCTCACGCTGGGCTCCGCCGATGCGCCCTCGCGGACCCGCGTGTACGTCGTGGGCTCCAGCGTGCTCGCCCTGTCCGCGGGAAGCATGCTGGCCGGCAATGTCTACGCGCCCGGCTCCCTGCTGAGCCTGAGCGGCAACGCGGAGGTGTTCGGCTCGGTGTTCGTGCGACATCTCGAGTCCTCCGGGACGCTCCGGCTCCACTACGACGCGGACGTGCTCGACGCCGGTGTCGAGTGTCCGGGCAACTGACGCCTCGCGGCCGGTGACGGTGGCCTTCAGCCCACCGTCACCCGCGGCGAGCGCCTTTCAGGGCACGAGCTCCCAGGCGTCCTGCCAGTGGCTCCCCGTTCCCGGCGCGTAGTGCGATGCAGCGCCCTTGCACCAGCCGGAGTAGGGGAAGGGCTTGCAGCGGTAGAGCCGTCCGTCCGTGCCCTCCACCACGGTCCCCGCCGTGTAGCTGGAGAGGCCCGCCGGGTACTTGTACGCAGCCGTGCCGCCATCTCCGCCGCTGGAGGGCTTCTCCACGTCGAGCTGGAACGTGTAGCCCGTCTCGCGCGCGTAGACGCGGTTGGCCGTCGCGCTCTCCACGGGGACGACGCTCCCCGTCGTCTGGAGCACGCCCACCTGCACGCGGCTGGAGCCCGTCGTCACCCGCTGCGCGAGCCGGTACATCCAGCTCGCCGCCGGGCTCGCCGCGCCGTCCAGCGCCAGGACATGGGACTCCACGTCACCGCCCGCGGCGTCGAACAGGCGGAAGGTCACCTTGCTCCCGGAGGGCAGGTCCTCGCGGGCCTGGAGCTGTCCCAGCTCCTTCCACGCAACGGGCGGAGGCGGCGTGTCGCTGAACCGCACATCGGTGCAGGCATAGAACGCCTCCGGGCTGTCGGAGCGCTGCCAGATGCCATAGACGACGTGCGCGCCTGTCTTCCCCTGCGGAAACGGGCAGCTCAGCCGGTAGCGGTTGTTCTGGGCGGAGACGTTCGTCACCGTGCAGAAGGGATTCGCCTCCAGGTCCGACCACTTCAGCGGCAGCGCGGGGTTGTAGCCCTCCCGCGTCACGTAGAGCCGGAAGTACCCCGTGGCGTGGACCGCCGTCGCATGGAAGACGAACTCGAAGCGCCCGCTGGCGTCCGGGGCGATGAGCGTGGACGGCCAGTCCGTCCTCGCCAGGTCCAGCCCCTTGTGGCTCTCGTTCGCCGCGCTGCACAGCTTCCCGTCCGGGATGATGTCGCGGTGCCTGTCATTCGCATTGCCCTGGCGCACGCCGTTCCAGTCGTAGAGCGCCTGGGTTCCTCCCGCCTGGATGGCGGCCTTGCACGCGGCGGACTTCGGCGTCTCCGGCCCTTCCTTGAAGCAGCCGTAGACGCGGCTGAGAGGCACCTCCATGGAGCCATGCGCCAGGGCGGGGCTGGCGGACAGCACACTCGACACGACGAGCCATGACGCAAGCGACTTCCGGATTGCTGGGAACATCCCTTCCTCCTGTGCGGACTGCGCGAGGGAGAGGAGGGGGCCGCGCCGGACTTCGGGTCATCGGGTTGCAAAAAACGAAGAAGCCGTGGCGCCGCCCCCGGAAGGGCCCGCGCCACGGCTTCTCGTGTACCGCGAGGGTGCTCGGTGGCTACCGGCGCTTGCCGAGCAGCCGCATGAGGGCGATGAACAGGTTGATGAAGTCCAGGTAGAGCGTCAGCGCGCCGACGATGCTCACCGTGGCGGCGCTGCTGTAGCCCGTGCCGGCGTGCATCTCCCGCAGCTTCTGGGTGTCGTACGCCGTCAGGCCCGCGAAGACGAGGACGGACGCGCACGCCACCACGAAGGACACCGCGTCGCTGCGCATGAAGAGGTTGACCACGCTGGCCAGCACCACGCCGACGAGGCCCATGAAGAGGAACGTGCCCCAGGCGCCCAGGTTCTTCTTGGTGACGGTGCCGTAGATGGACATGGCGCCGTAGACGCCCGCCGTCAGGAAGAACGCCTGGGCGATGCTGCCCGCGGTGTAGATGAGGAAGAAGATGGACAGCGTCATCCCCGTGAGCGCCGAGTAGCCGAGGAACATCGCCGCGGCGACCGCCCCCGACAGGCGGGGAGCCAGGAAGGACAGCCCGAGCACCACGCCGAACTGCACCAGCAGCAGGGGCATGCGCCAGTTGATGACCGCGCGCAGCAGCGGCTCGTTGCTGACCGTCACCAGGGCCATGATGGCGGTCACCATCAGCCCACCGAACATCCAACCGTGCACGCGCGTCATGAAGGCGCGCTGCGACTCCTGCACCAGCACGGCGTCGACCGGCGCGCGCTCAGCCGTCTGCCATCCGGAAGTTTCCCAGGCCATGGACTGTGATTCCTTTCAAGCCGGGACGGGCCCGGCGGCGAAGCCTTTATAGCGTGTCCGGCCGCGTCATGCGCGCGCACCGGCTCGTGTGAAACCCCTTAAATGGCCTTCCATGCCAGCAAAAGCTTGGAGGCCACTTCCGAGGTGATGAGCGGCAGCACCCCGCCGCCGCCGACGATGTTGACGATCTCCGACATGGAGCCCCGACACACCCCGCCCCAGGCAGGCTGGCGAGCGAGCCCTACCGACGCATACGCCGAGTAGTCCACGAAGAAGGACGCGGGGAGCACCGTGCCGGTCGGCTCGCAGAGCAGGTGGTCCTCGGGCGGCGAGTCCACCACCTCCTGCACCACGAAGCCGCCGCCCGCGGGGTCCGCCGCGGCGCGCGCGCACAGCTCCGGCCAGCCCAGCAGCTCGCCATAGGCGGCCTTCACGCGCTCCGTGTAGGGCACCGTGCCCGCCGAGCGGCCCAGGAACACCGCCTTGCCGCCGTAGTCCCACGCCCGCTTGAGCACGAAGCGCTTCGGGTCCGCGGCCACCAGGGCCACCACGTCCTCGGTGCGCTCGCCGTCGGGGCCCACCGCGGGGCCGGGGCGGAACACGCGCGTCCACGGCACCGAGGCTCGCACCGCCTCCAGCTCGTCCGCCGTGAGGCCCGCGGCCTCGGCGAGGCTCGGCTCGGACACCGCCTGGGACAGGCGCGCGAAGGTGGTCTTCACCTCCACCTGGGAGGCGGGCGGGTTGAGGAACACGGCCTTCTTCCCTGGCACCGTCCCCACGAAGTCCTCCACCCACGGCGAGGGCGTCTCCTCCAGCCGCCGCACGAAGAGGTGGCGGTACACGAGGTCGTACTTCTTGCCGCGCACCTCGAAGGCGTCGTCGCCGGAGACCTCGTCCGGGTGCACCACGTCCGCGTCCGCGCCGAACTCGCGGAAGCGCTCGCACAGCCAGCGCAGCTCGGTGATTTGCGCGTCGTTGCGGCGGCACAGCAGCGCCACCGTGTCCGGCATCTTCCCGTTGCGCTCCGCCGCGTACCCGTCCAGCAGCGAGCGGTACAGCGCCAGCGCGTTGCTGCCGTTGAGGCTCAGCAGCGTGTGCAGCGCCTTCTCCGGATAGCGGAAGTAGCGGCCCACCACCTCGATGAAGGTGCGCGCCGCGATGTCGGAGTACCCCTGCATGGCGGGGATGGTGGCGTTGACCTCCAGCGCCCACGGCTTGCCGCCGGCGACGAAGTAGTCCACCCGCGTGGTGGCCAGGCGGGTGGACTGACGCCAGGTGCGCTCCGCGAGCGAGCGCTCGAGCGGAGAGAGGGCGCCCAGCAATTCCTCCGCGTCGGAGCCGTCCAGCATCGCGCGCGCCATCTTCACGGTGGCGGACGACAGGCGGGCGGACAGCTCGGCACGGCGGCGAATCTCCGCCGCGTCCAGCACCACGGGGGTGGCGGTGATGGGGATGGGCCGGGTGGTGCCATCTTTCTGCGTCACCGCCAGGCCCCGCTTGTACGCGAGCTGGGCCAGCTCGGGCGCGATGTGGCGCGCCTGGCTCCGCAGCACGTCGATGAGCTCTTGCACGAAGTCCTGTCCTCGAAAAATCGCCCGGGCCTCCCCGGGGCGCGCGAACCCTACGCCTACACGGGTTCACCGGTCCATCCGCCCGGAGATGCCGACGCCTTCCCGAGTGGTCAGCGTGGACCCGGACGCTCCGGTGAAGCCGGGTGCGAAGGGTTGCGCCGTGTGAAACACATGCGAGGGTATGACTTGCGCGAACCTCACGTATCGTTTACAAAACGCAATCCCGTATCACCTGGGAACCTGCTGACGTGAGCCCTTCCACCCGCCCCCTGCCCGTGAGTCTCGTCCGGTCGCGCCTCCTGGCGCTGCCGCTCGTGCTCGTGTGCGCACTGGCGTACGTGGGGAGCGTCATGCACTTCGCCCTCGTCCAGCACGCCACGTGCCTGGAGCACGGCGAGCTGGTTCACGTGGGAGAGGGTGGCGAGCACGCTTCCGGGCAGGTCGAGGTCTCCTTCGACGATGCCCGTGTCGCCTCCCGTGCGGACGTCGTCGACGCGCACGCCGTGGACGCGCACTGCGCCCAGGCCTTCATCCGTCGTGAGGTCCTGCCTCCGGCGAAGGCCACCGTCGTCCTTCCGGTGGTGTCCATCCGCTCCGCGCCCGCGCTGGCGGTGTTCCGCTTCCACGCGGAGCCTGTCGCGCGGCTGCACCTCGCTCCCAAGGCCTCTCCGCCTCGCGCGTGAGAGTCGGGAGCGCGTCTCCTCCTCACCCGGCACGCCCGTGTCGTGTGGTGTCCGTCGACACGTGAAGTCCCATGTCCTCGTCCCGCTCCGCATGGGGCGCGAGGACCGGGGCTCCACCGTGTCGTGGACTGACGCCCTCTCGCGCCCACCGCCTCGCGCAGACGTCTGATCCTTCCATGCCCGCCGCGTCCGCGCTGGCGCCGCCTTCATCGGCGGTGTCCGGCGCGGCGTGGAGGCGTGGCGCAATCGCAGTACAACCACCCGTGGAGTTACACCATGAACAAGAAGCTCCTTGCCGCCCTCCTGATGTCCACCGCCCTGCTCGCCACCGCCTGCGGAGACGACGAAGAAGGGGAGGAGAGCGCGGACGTCGAGGGATGCGAGCACCTCCAGGAGGGGCCGGCCGTCGCCCTCACCGCCACCACCACCGGCACGCCGCCGAGCGTGGGCAATGACCACCGTCGCTACGACGTCACGCTCGTGGACGGCACGGGCGGCAAGACGGGCTCCGTGTCCTTCGCCGCGGCCGAGGCCACCGACTACGTGTTCTTCACCAACGTGGACGTGCCGCTCGTCATCCGGAACTCCAGCGGCACCGAGATGGAAATCGAGGAGCGCACGACGAGCTCCTCCGAGTGCACCGAAATCAAGGGCCGCTACGTGGTTCCCCTGACGGTGGGCACCCATACGCTGACCTTCGGCCCCACCTCCACGGCGACCGTCTCACTCGTCATCGAGGAGTTCTCGCACGAGGGCCACGACCACGAGGAGTAGTCCCCCCCCCGACGCGGCGCGCCCACCTGTCCCCGCGGGGGGGTGGGTGGGCGCGCCAGCCCCGCCATCGTGTGAGGAATTGAGGAATTGATGATGCGTGCCACTTCCGTACTGCCCGACGAGCTGCGCCATGAGGGAGCGCGTCTGTTCGACGTCTCCATGTGGTGCCTCGGCCGGGACGTGTGCTGCCCCGAGGGAAACCTCCTCCTTCGCCGTGGGCTCGTGCGCCACGCGCGTCCCGAGGGTGTCGACGGGCAGAGCGCATACTCGATGGATATGCAGGGCGCGGGGCGTCTGGTGTTGTGGGGCTTCGGGGTGCTGTGTGAGTGCGGGGATGCCGTCTTCGTTGCGAGGGACGGTTTTTCTCCGCGCCTGCTGGAAGCGGCGCCACGCAAACCTGCCTTTCAAGCGCAGGAATTAGGGCCGTGGCGCGAGCCCGTCACCGCGGAGCAGAATCGCGGGGCTCGTGTCGTGCTGGCGTCGCTGGCCGGGTGGCTCGCCGGCCATGAGGAGTGGGTGGCGCGGGAGCTGGGGATTGGCTGGCGCCGCACGTGTCTGGCGGCGCGCCGGAAGGCGTCTCCCGTCGCGGCGGAGGCGCTGTCCGCGGCCTGGAGGCGTCTCGGTTCTCGCATCGGTGCATTGGACTCTGGATTGAATGCCTGTCTCTCCCCGGTCTCCGGGGCCTGAGGAGCACATCATGCTGGCGCGACTTCTTCGAGCCGACGAGCCGTCCGTCTATGTGCAGACTCCGTGGGAGGACGTCGCGGACGAGTCCCTGCCGCCGCCTCCGCTGCGCGAGGGCCTGGGCACCGCGCACCTGCCGGTGCACACCCGCGAGCCGCTGGCGCAGGCGTACTTCGACCAGGGCCTGCGCCTGCTGCACCTGGGGTGGGGCCCGGAGGCCCGCCGCTCCTTCGCCGAGGCGGCCCGGAGGGACTCCGAGCTGGCCATGGCGTGGTGGGGCCTGGCCCTCACGCGGGGCGCCGGCGCCCGCTTCGCCGCCCCTCGCGCGGAGGCCATCCGCCGCGCGCTGGCGCTGAGTGAGGGCACCTCCGACCTGGAGCAGCGCTACGTCGTCGCCGCCAGCCTGCTCGCGGACAAGGGCCCCTCCAATGGCCGCCATGCCTTCGTGCGGGACATGGAGTGCCTCGTGGACCGCTACTCCGAGGACGTCGAGGCGCGGCTGCTGCTGGCCGGCTTCCTCGTGGATGGCTACGAGGCGGACGGCCGCCCCGGACAGGGCCAGCCCTATGCGCAGGCCCTGCTGCGCGAGTTGCTGCGCACGCACCCGGACCACGCGGGCGTGCACCACGCGTGGGTGAGCGCCATGCTGCACAGCGCGCGGCCCGAGGTGGCGCTGGAGAGCGCGCGGAAGCTGGTGGAGCTCGCCCCCGCGGCCAGCCCGGCGCTGCTCACCGCGGGCCGGCTGCTGCTGCGGGTGGGCCGGGGAGACGAGGCCCGCCGGGCCCTGGAGGCCGCGGTGGCCGCGGACGATGCGTACCTCGCGCGCGAGTCGCTGCCCGCCCCCATGGCCCCGAGCGCGGAGGCCGCCATGCGGCTGCTCGGCCAGGGCTGCGCGGAGGCGGGGCGGTACACCGATGCCCAGTCCTGGGCCCGGCGCCTCCGGCACCGCGTGGAAGGGGCGGGGAGCGAGCCGCAGGCGGTGCTCTTCGCCTCCCTCTCCATGGTGTCCGCGCACCTGCGCTTCGGCTTCTGGCGCGCGGCGGCGGACGTGCCCATGGAGCTGCCGGACTCCGCCACGCTGGCCGACCGGGCCCTGCGCGACGGCGTGCGCCACTACACGCGGGGCCTGAGCGCGCTGGAGGCCGGGCGACTGCCCGCGGTGGAGCACGCCTGTGACGCGCTGGACGCGCTCCACCCGCCGCTGTCGGAGGAGCGCCGCTCGGAGGGCCGCGCCCTCTGTCCTCGCGACGTGGCCCGGGTGGTGGAGGTGGCCGCTCATGAGCTGCGCGGCGCGCTGGAGGCCCGCCGGGGTGACGCGGGCCGCGCCGAGGCCACGCTGACGCGCGCCCTGCGCCTGGAGCGCCGCCTGCGCGCCGCCGGCCCCATGCCCTTCTCCCGTCCCGCACGCGAGGCCCTGGCCCGCTTGCGGCTGCACTCGGACCGCGAGGACCGGGCGCTGGAGCTGTCGCGGACGCTGGTGTCGGAGCGGCCCGGCTGTGGCCACGCCCGCCTGCTGTCCGCCGAGGTGCTGGTGGCGCTGGGCGCGTGGGAAGAGGCGGTGGCGGCGTTCACCGCCTTCCTCGAATGCTGGCGCGACGCGGACCCACACCTGCCGGAGCTGCGCCGCGCCCGGCTGTTCATCGCCGGACGGGGCCGCGTGCTGCGCCTGGTCCGCCCGTCGGAGCTCGCGGCCGTGCCTGACGTCGAGAGCGCGGTCCCCCGGCCCCTGGAGAAGGTGTCGTGTTGACCGCTTCGCAAACGACGCCCGCGCGCTCTCGCTGGGATGGCGTGGGCCAGCTGCTCTCCGCGCTGTGCATCCTCCACTGCGTGCTGCTGCCCCTGGTGCTGGGCGTGCTTCCGGTGGCTGTCGCCGGGGTGCTGGGGACCGAGTCCCTCCACCGCTGGCTCCTCGCGCTGGTGGTCGCGAGCGCGCTGGCCTCCTTCGTCCCAGGGTGGCGCCACCACCGCCGCATCTCCGCACCGGGGCTCGCCGCGCTGGGCGTGGCGCTGCTCGCGGGCGGGGCCTTCCTCGTCCCGGAAGGGGCCGACGGCCCGTGGGAGACGGTCCTCACGCTGCTGGGCGGAGGGGTGATGGCGGTGGCCCACGGGCGCAACCGCGCGCTGTGCCGCGACTGTTGCCCTCCCGAAGCGCGGTGAGCGGGAGCGTCCTCCGCGGGCGGTGTCCCGCTGCCGCCGCTTGACGGGCCGGACGGGTTCGCGCGAGGAGGGGGCATGCCCACCTTCCGCCTCAAGCTGGACCAGGCCGCGCTGCTCGTCGTGGACATCCAGGAGCGGCTGTGCGCCGCCATGGACCGGGACGCGCTGGACCGGATGCTCATGCGCACCAACGCCGCCATCGAAGGGGCGCGCGCGCTCGGCCTCCCCATCCTCCTCACCGAGCAGTACCCCAAGGGGCTGGGCCCCACGCACTCGCTGGTGCGCATGCGGCTGGGGGACGTGAAGCCCGTGGAGAAGATGGAGTTCAGCGCGGCCGTACCGGAGGCGCTGGCCGCGCTGGGCAACCGGCGCCAGGTGCTGGTGGCCGGCATGGAGGCGCACATCTGCGTCTTCCAGACGGTGCGCGACCTGGCCGAGCGTGGGCTGTCCCCCTTCCTGCTGGCGGACGCGGTGCTGTCCCGCTCGGTGGAGGACCGCCGGGTGGGGCTGGAGCTGTGCCGCGACGCGGGCGCCCACGTCGTCACCGTGGAGGCCGCGCTGTTCGATTTGCTCGAGCGTGCGGGCACGCCCGAGTTCAAGAAGGTCTCCGCGGCGGTCCGCTGACGCCTAGAACATGGGCGGCTTGTCGGCCTGCGGCGCCGGCAGCGGGCCGAGTCCGGACGGCGGAGGCGGCAGCGTGTCCTTGGAGATGGCGGGCAGCGACGGCGTGAGCTGGCCCACGTAGAGCAGACCGTCGATGCCCTCGTCCGTGGAGGACTCGAAGCGCTGCACGTACGGCGTCTGCCCGGGCTGCGCGGCCACCCGCTCCGAGGGCGTCGCGCCGATGTAGCCGCACTGGAGCTTGCCGGCGCGGTTCAAGTCACAGCCCCAGCGCGTGCCCTGCGCGTAGCTCATCTCCAGCACCACCAGCCGTCCCTTCTTCAGGTGGTACGCCATGGGCGTGAAGTCGCGGTCCCACGCCGCGCCCGTGACGGTGCGCGTGTGCGCGTTGCCGGCGAGGATGACGTGGAGCTCGTCGGGGTGGGCCTTGCGCCGCGCGGTCCACACCTTCGCCAGCTCGGCGTCGCGCTCGCTGGCCCAGGCGGTGTCCGTGTCATAGGCCACCAGCGTCACGCGCAGGCCCGCGGCCCGCATGGCGCGCACGCGGTCGATGAGGTCGAAGATGGCGCGGCTGCTGCGGCCATCCTGGTAGGGCCGCGTCCAGAAGCGGCCCTCCAGCAGCGCGTCCTGGTCCACCGGCGCGCCGGGGCTGGCGAGGTAGCGGTCCACCCGCTCCTGCTCCGTCTTCGGGATGGACAGGCCGAGCACCACCGGCAGTCCCGCCTCGGCCATCTGGCAGACGACGTTGCCCACCACCGCGGGCATCTCGCGCGAGCCGAGCTGCTCGCCGACGAGCAGCGTGAGCCCCGGAATCGTCAGCTCGCCCAGGCCCCGCACGGCCTCGCCGCACTGGCCCGGCGCTGGCGTCGTGTCATGCCAGCGGGCGAGATAGAAGCCTGCGTCCCGCACGGGCGTGGGCACCGGGGCCTGGTACACGTTGCCGCTCAGCACCTCGAGCGAGGGCGCGGACTCCAGGCGAAGGGTGAGCTCCTTCTCCAGGTCCAAGTCACGGTCGCCGCGCGTCGCCATCCGCATCTCGGCCGGGATGCCGTCGCTCGGGTCGTTGACGACGGTGACGTCGTAGCGCCTGTCGTGGGTCAGCTCGGCCCGTTCCCGGAGGACCTTCCACCACGGGTTGCGGCTGGTGGCTGGATTGCTGATGGCGTGGAACTTCATGCGGAAGATGCGGACCACGGACTGGCGGGGGCCCACGGCGATGCCCGTCACCAGGTAGCGGGAGAACGTCATGTCTCCCGTACCGACGCGGTCCGGCTTCTCCCAGGTGGTGAGCAGCTGGCTCGCGTCCTGCGTCTCCTCGAAGGTGTAGCCCCTCGAGGCCAGCAGCTCCCGTGTCGCGGCCAACGCCTCGGCCAGTGGCTTCTGGAAGACGTGCTCGAACTTCGGCTGCTCCGGCGTCGCCGCCTTGGGCGCATGTGCACAGCCCACCGCCAACACCACCAGCCACGGCATCAACCAACGGACATTCATGGAAGCCCCTCCGGCCTGGGACCGAACGCGCGGTCTGCCGATGAAACGCTACGACGAGCGTCGTATATCGGGCCACGCGAAGGCCGCGGTGTGTCGTCCTGGTGCGGACCCGACCCGGGGCGGGCGCCGGATTGACGGCGCCCGCGTCCCGCTCAGGCCGTCCGCTGCACGAGCCGCATCAGGCTCCGCGCCGCCATGGCCACGGCGACCAGCACTCCGGCGAGCACCGTCTGAGAGCCGCCCACCGGGAAGTCGTAGAAGTAGGCGAAGAGGTAGCCGCCCACGCCGGAGATGGCCCCCGCGAGGGTGGCCACGAAGAACGTCGCCGGCAGCCGCAGCTCCAGCATCAGCGCGGCGATGGCGGACAGTGTGGAGAAGGCGAACACCGGCAGCGCGCCCAGGGCGCGGGCGCACACGCCCACCATGACGCCAATGGAGACCATCAGGACGCCGTCCAGCAGGCGCACCGGCAGCCCCTGCACGTGGGCGCCGATGCGGTCGAAGCTGGCGAAGGTGATGCCCCGGTACCACCACAGGTGGATGACCATCACCAGCCCGCCGGCAATCGCCACGGTGTGCAGCTGCTCCGGCGTCACCAGCACCGCGGTGCCGAAGAGGATGCCCTGGATGTCGTGGGCCTCCTGGGCAATGCGGTCACCCACGAGAATCGCCGCGCCGCCGGCCAGGGCGTAGGCCAGGCCGAGCAGGCCCTCGCGCGTCAGCTTCAGCTTGGTGGGCTCGGTCATCAGGAGCAGCGTGGCGGCGAGCGCCATCGTGGTGGCGCCCAGCACGGGCTCCACGTGGACGCCCAGGTGGATGCTCGCGAAGAAGGCCAGGGCCACGCCCAGGCCCGCGGACTGGGCCACCGCGGCGCTCACGAAGACCATGCGCCGCAGCACCACGTACACGCTCAAGAAGCCCAGCACGCCCCCGGCGATGAGGGCGCACAGCAGCGGGTCTCGGAACAGCTCGAACCCCGCCAGGAACTCCTGCCACTTGGAGGGTTCAGCGAGCGTCGTTTCCACGGTGGGGTCCCTTGGGTGCGCGTTGGCAGTACTCGTCGCCGTACTGGCGGCGGAAGGCGGGGTGGCAGAACACCGTCTGCGCATCGCCCACCACGAAGGCGGACGTCTCCCGGTCCACGAAGAACAGGATGTCGGCGTGCTCGGCGGCCACCTCCAGGTCGTGGACCACCACCACCACGCCCAGGCCGCGCTTGCGCGCCAGCGAGCACAGCCGCTGCATCGTCTCGCGCTCGGCGACGGCGTCCATGGCGGCGGTGGGCTCGTCCAGCAGCACCAGGTCCGCCTCCGTGGCGATGAGCCGCGCCAGCAGCGTGCGCTGCTTCTGGCCCTCCGACAGCTCGCGGTAGGGGCGCGGGGCAATGGCCTTGGCGCCCGCCGTCTCCAGCGCGTGCTCCACCGCGTCGCGGTCCACCTTCCGGGGGAAGGGCCACAGGAAGCTCCACCCGCGCAGCCGGCCCCAGCTGGCCAGCTCGCGCGCGCGCAGCGGCAGCAGCGAGTCGATGGCGGACGACTGCGGCACGTATGCGCTGCGCATCCGCGGAGAGCTGTTGCGGATTTCGCCCGACACGGGCGGGAGCATCCCCAGCAGCGTCTTGAACCAGGTGCTCTTGCCGGAGCCGTTGCGGCCCACCACCGCCACGAACTGGCCGCGCCGGATGACCATGTCGATGGGCGGCAGCATGGCCTTGTCGTTGTAGCCGATGACCAGCTTCTCGCACGTGAGCAGCGGCTCGCCGGGCGTGAAGGTGGGCGGCACCTCGTGCGCGGCCATCAAGGGGTCCGTCGGGTCAGCGGTCTTCACGGCTCACCTCCGCCTCGGGTTTCAGCGCGGCCAGCGCCTCCAGCAGCTGCTTGCGCAGGGCCTCGTTCTGGGGGGCGCCCAGGTCCACGACGCCGTCGGCGCCGGGCGTGGCGGCCGCCCAGTCCAGCCCGTCGAAGAGGGTGGGGGACATCGTCAGGGCCAGCGCCAGCTTCACGTTCGGCTCGTGCTCACGGTCCGAGGGGAGGTCCAGCGCCCCGCTCAGCTCCACCAGCGGCTCGGCCTCCTCTTCGTCGCCCTCCACCGCCAGGTCCAGGCGGAAGGGGCGCTCGCCCACGAAGCGCGGCGTGGCGCGGTGGTCCCTCACCACGCCCTGGAGCCGCACGGCCATCACGTCCCAGCGCGCGGTCGTCACGGTGCCCTTCGGCAGCTCGCAGTCCGGCTCGCACTCGGGCGTGAGCGTCTGCGAGGCCACCAGGTCCAGCTCCGCGTCCACGTGCAGCGCGGCCGCCAGCGAGGACGTCGCGCCCCCGCCGCCGTCGAGCTCCGCCTGGATGTCCTCGTAGTCCACCAGCGCGCCGTCATCGCGGTGGCAGTGCCCGCCGTGGCACAGGCCGTAGCCGGGCGGAGGGTTGGCCGGGTCGAACGTCCCCCCGCCGCCGCCACCGCTGCCGCTGCTGGCGGCGCCGAGCAGCTCCACGTGGGAGATGCCCAGGGCCGCGGCGTCCAGGCGCACCTGGAAGTCGGAGGCGAGCTGCTGGAAGCCATTGCCCGCCTCGCGCGAGGCCAGGGGCGTGTAGCTGGCGCTCACCGTGGGCTCCAGCACGGCGAAGCCCTCGCCGGCGTCCAGCGCGCAGCCGGACAGGAGCAGCAGGGAAAGGACGAGTCGTGCCCGCATGGCGTCAGTCCCCCTTTCCGGAGAGCGCCTTCTCCATGCGCCCCACCAGCTCTTCGATGTGCTGCTGGTACGTCTCACCGGCGCGGAAGTCCGTGCCGCCGTGCACCGTGACGAGCGGGGCGGGAATCTTGGAGGCGACGAGCTTCGCGGTGGTGTCCGGGTAGTAGCTCTCGATGAGCAACATGCGCGCCTTCTGCTGCCGGCCCTGCGCCAGCACCGAGGCGACGTGGGACGGGTTGGGGGGGATGCCGGGCTTGGGCTCCAGGAAGGCGATGGGCTGGAAGCCGAGCCAGTCCGCCAGGTACGCCGTCGTCCGGTGGTACGCGATGACGGGGGCGCCCTTCATGCCCGCCAGCCGCTTCTCCCAGCCCGCGCGCGCCTTCTCCAGCTCGTCGGAGAACTTCGCGAGGTTGGCGCGGTAGGCGGCGGCATTCTTCGGGTCCAGCTGCACCAGCCGCTCGGCGATGCCGCGCGCCACCGCCAGCCCCTGCCGCGGGTCATAGAGGTAGTGCGGGTTGCCGCCCGGGTGCACGTCACCCAGGCTGCGGTCCACCTTGCCCTGGGGGATTTCCAGGATGCGGGGGAACTGCGAGGCGTTGAGGAAGCCCGGGTTGTTCACCAGGATTTTCGGGTTGCGAGCGCCCTGCTGCAGCGTGGGCAGCCAGCCAATCTCCAGGTCCAGGCCGATGGCGATGAGCAGGTCCGCGCGGTTGAGGGCCAGGGCGAGGTTGGGCTTGGCGTCCACGAAGTGCGGGTCCTGGCTGGACAGCGCCAGGGCCTGCACCTGCACGTGCTCGCCACCCACCGCCTTGGCGAGCGCGGCGAGGTCCGGCACGGTGGTGACGATGTTGAGGGCCGCGCGCGCGGGCGCGGCGGCGAGGAGTGAAACGGCGGCGCACAGGGCCGCGAGGAGACGGAAGTGTCGCATGGGGCGTGAGCTCCTGTGGGTGGGTTCAGAAGGCATGGGCGCCGTGGGCACCCGTGACGAGCTCCAGGGCGAGGAACACCGAGTACTCCGGCGACTGCTGCCAGCCGGCCCGGTCCGTGGCGCCCTGCAGGCGCAGGCGGGAGAACTCGGTGGGCCAGAAGGTGACGTTGGCGGAGACGCGGTGGCGGTCCTCCGTCCAGTCCGGGTCCAGCGGGTCGACGACGGTGGCGCCGCCCTCACCCTTGGCGGGCGTGCCCAGCTCGTAGCGCAGGGCGGTGGCCCACCGCTGGGAGAAGCGCCACGCGGCCTGGGCGTAGGTGTTGAAGTCGGTCAGCACGTCCCCGGGCACCTGGCGGCGGCGGTAGAAGCCCTCCACCTGGAAGGTGACGAGCGTGGTGCTGGCCTCGGTGATGGGCCGGTAGCGCAGGTACACGTCCGTGCCGTACACGTCCGTGCGGTTGCGGTAGCCGGTGGGGTTGGGCCCGGTGGCCGCGGACACTCCCCACATGAGGGACAGGTTGTCGGACAGCGGGAAGAACTGCTTCACCACGCCGGTGAGCTGGAGGTCCAGCGGCGACAGCACGCGCTCGGCGGACGCGCCCAGGAAGCTGCGCGCGGTGCTCTCGCCGACGGCGTCGCTGGCGCTGCCGATGAGCTCCACGTACCAGGGCAGGGGCGTGAGCCACGACACCTCCGTGCCCAGGCCGCGGTTGCCCTCGCCGCCGAAGACGCGGCCCACGGCGAACGGCTGGTCCACGAAGTCCCAGGCATGCGGGTGGGTGGGGTTGATGCGCCCGAAGCGCGTGAGGAACTGGCCCGCGCGCACCTGGAGGTTGGCGGGCAGCGCCAGCGTGGTGCCGTACGCCTCTTCAATCTCCACGCCGAACTGGCTGAAGACGAGGTTGGCGTCGAAGCGGAAGTAGGGGTCCACCACCGAGCCGATGGACAGCTCCAGTTGCTGGAGGTTGAAGCCGTTGCGGGTGGGGTCATGCCCGCCCGTCTGCAAGGGCTCCTTCGCGGTGAAGGCCGCGCCGGCCACGTCGAGGATGAAGCTCAGGTCCAGGAAGTTGGTGCCGCTGGTGTTCAGCCCGGGCACGGCGAGCGTGTTGCCCCCGGGCGAGGACTGCGGCGCGCTGGCGGTGCCGGCGGGCGCGTTCTGCTGCGCGTCCTGCGCGTCGCTGCCCAGTGCCTTCTGGATTTCCTCCAGCTCCTCCGGGCTGAGCCCGGCGGGAGGCTCCTCCCCGGCAGGGCCCGCCTCGGCCGCGGGCGGTGGGGCTTCAGGGGCGGGGGACGGCTCCTGGGCCGCGGCGCTGGCGGTGGACAGGAGGGCGACGACGGACACGACGATGAGGGCGTCACTGGGACGCCTGGACACGGTGGACACCTGGGATGCTCCTCGAACCGGACGCCCCGTGGGGCGGACGTCGACCAAAGGCGGGATGGGCCGACAGGACGCGACTTCAGCCGCGCGCGGGAGGAGACGCCTTGGGGGCGGTGGCGAGGATGGCGAGGGGAGGGGAGCCCCGGTGCGGCGCGGTGGCGGGAGCGCACACCACGAGCCGCTCCAGTGAGAAGGCCTCCGGGCGCGAGGCGGACACGTCGTCGCGCGAGCTGGACGTGAGCAGCGGGCAGGACTCGTGCAGCGGGCCCGTCGCGTCCGTCCCGGCGTCGGGGAGGGCGCTCAGCTGGGGGCCGCGCGCGGCGGCCAGCCGGGACAGCGTCGAGCCCGTGCCGCGCGCCGACTCCTCGAAGGTCTGGTGCTGCGGGCAGTAGCGGTGCGCGTGCGCCGCCTTCTCGTGCAGCAGTGCGCCCACCGGCTGACACGCCCAGAGCGCGACGAGCAGCGTCGCGATGTAGCGGACGAAGGTGTGGGCGTGTCGGGTCATCGGACGTGAGATGAGCCTGGGTGCTGTACTGACGGACCCCTCGAAGTGTCAAGGCAAGCTATCACACCGTGCTCAGGGAGAAGGACGTGCCGGCCCCGGCTCCATTCACATTCACGGCGGCGGGATGCGTCACGCGCCCCGAGGCGTTGGAGACCCGCGCATGCAAGGACATCCGGACGGTGACTTCATTCCGGTGGCGACGCTGGCGGACCTGGACGACCGGGGGCGCGCGGTGGTGACGCTGGGCGGCACCCGGGTGGCGCTCGTCCGGGTGGAGGGGCGCCTCCATGCCCTGGACGACACCTGTCCCCACCGCGGCGGTCCGCTGTCGGAAGGCGACCTGGACGGCCACGTGCTGCACTGCCCGCTGCACGCCTGGCCGTTCGACGTCCGGACGGGGCAGTGCTCGCGGCGACCCGGCGAGGGGGTCCGCATCTACGAAGTGCGAGTGGAGGGCGAGCACATCCTCCTCTCCGCATCGGGTAGCTTCCCGGCCCGCTGAACGCCGCCCCCCACACCAGGAGCGACCGCCCCGTGAGTCCGTCCCGAGCCCGCCGCAAGAGCGCCACCGCCCAGCCTTCCTCCGCCAGCGTCCCGGACCGGGCCGCCATGGCCCGCGCGGTGGAGGACTTCCTGCGCGCCGCGGGCCTGCCGCTCCAGGACCCCAACCTCGAGGGTACCCCCGAGCGCGTGGCCGAGGCCTGGGTGAGCGAGTTCCTCGACGGCTATGCCCGCACGCCCGAGGCGGCGCTGGGCGAGACGTTCCCCGCGCCGCAGGACGCGTCGGGTGAATTGGTGGTGGTGACGGACCTCCGCTTCCACTCCATGTGCCCGCACCACCTGCTGCCCTTCACCGGGCGCGCGCACGTGGCCTACGTGCCGCGCTCGCGCGTGGTGGGCTTCGGCCGGCTGTCGGCGCTGGTGGACTGCTTCGCGCACCGGCTCATCCTCCAGGAGGACCTGGCGAGGCAGGTGGCCGGCTCGCTGGCCCGCGTGCTCGGCAGCCCCGCCACCGCCTGCATCATCGAAGCGGAGCAGGCCTGCATGCGGCTGCGCGGCGACCACCAGCGCGACGCCGTCACCCACGCGGAGGCCTACGAGGGCGGCCTGCGGCGCGACGGGGCGCTGCGCCGGGAGCTGTGGGCGCGGCTGGGGACCCGCCGATGAGCCCGCCCGCGCACTTCACCCGCGTGGAGCTCGCGCGCGTGGAGCGCGCCTGCGCACAGTTGCTGCGCTCGCTGTCCCCGGAGCAGGTGCGGCGCGACGGGGACACGCTCGCCGCCTACGCGCGCGACGAGTCGGACAGCGGCGTGTACCCGCCGGACGCCGTCGTCTTCCCGGAGACGACGGAGCAGGTGTCCGCCGTCTTCAAGGTGTGCAACGCGCACGGCGTGCCCTTCACGCCCTGCGGGGCGCGCAGCGGCAAGAGCGGGGGCTCGCTGCCCCTGTGCGGCGGCGTGGCGGTGAGCCTGGAGCGCATGAAGCGCATCCGCTCCATCTCCGTGGAGGACCTCACCGCGGTGGTGGAGCCCGGCGTGGTGACGGGGGACTTCATGAAGGCGGTGGAGGCGGTGGGCCTCTTCTACCCGCCGGACCCCAACTCGTGGGAGTTCTGCACGCTGGGCGGCAACATCGCGGAGAACGCCGGCGGCCCGCGCGCGCTGAAGTACGGTGTCACGCGCGACTACGTCATCGGCCTGGAGTGGGTGCTTCCGGACGGTGAGGTCGTCCGCGTGGGCCGGCGCACCATCAAGGGCGTGGCCGGCTATGACCTCGTGGGCCTCTTCGTCGGCTCGGAGGGCACGCTGGGCGTGGCCACCGAAATCACCGTCCAGCTCATCCCCCTGCCCCGCAGGGTGATGACCGCCCTGGTGGTCTTCCCCTCCGTCCTGCAGGCCGCGCGCGGCGTGTCCGCGGTGCTCGCCGCCGGCATCCTCCCGCGCTGCCTGGAGCTCATCGACGACGTGGCCCTGCGCGCGGTGGACGGCCGCGGCTTCCACTTCCCGCCGGGGGCCGGCGCCGCCGTCATCGCCGAGGTGGACGGCAACAACGAGGACGGCCTGCTCGCCGAGCTCTCGCAGCTGGGTGACATCTGCACACAGCAGGGGGCCACCCAGACGCTGGCGGCCCAGGACGACGCCCAGCGCGAGAAGCTCTGGGCCGCGCGCCGCTCCATCTCCCCGGCGCTCCGTGCTCTCAAACCTCACAAGATTTCCGAGGACATCGTCGTGCCCCGCTCGAAGATTCCGGAAATCATCGAGCGGCTGAAGGCCCTGGGCGTGGAGCTGGGCCTCACCGTGGCCACGTATGGCCACGCGGGCGACGGCAACCTGCACGCCAACATCCTCTATGAGGGGCCGCACCAACGGCCGCTGGTGGAGGAGGCCCTGCGCCGCATGCTGGTGATGACGGTGGAGCTGGGCGGCACGATCACAGGCGAGCATGGTGTAGGCCACGCCAAGCGGGAATATTTGTCGTTGGAGCAGCAGCCAGGGCTCATCGAATTGCAGCGTCGGCTCCAGCGCTTCTTCAACCCATCAGGGCTTCTCAATCCCGAGAAAATCTTCCCCGCGCCCAGGCGTTCTTAATTCGTAGCCGAAACGGGCTCATTTTCGTCGGGCCGTCCTGCCCCTTACCTTCCAAGTGCCGGGAAGCAGGGGGCATTGACGGCCTTGTGACTCGGGAGGGCGCCTGAAAAGTCCCTCTGAGGTGGAATGAGAAACCCTTTCGTTCGTTGCGCGTCTGAGTAACAGGTGGACGCGGAGCGGCGGGGGCGAGCGCGTCCGGCATCGAACGGAGGACGGGAAATCATGGCCAACACGACGAAGTACGCGGCCGAGGGCCTGTCGCACTACCTGCGCAACCTCGGCGGGCACCAGCAGCTGACTCGCGAGCAGGAGTACGAGCTGGCTGGGCGCGCCCGAAAGGGAGACGAGTCCGCGCGACAGACGCTCGCCAGCTCCAACCTGGCCTTCGTGGTCGCCGTGGCGAAGAAGTTCGCCAACCGCGGCGCGCGCCTGGATGACCTCATCCAGGAGGGCAACGTCGGCCTCATGAAGGCGATTGAGCACTTCGACCCGAAGAAGAACGTGCGCTTCGCCACCTATGCGGTGTGGTGGATTCGCGCCTACATCACCCGGTATCTGAAGGACAACCGCAGCCAGGTGCGCGGCGGTGAGGCCGAGCGCGGCAGCATGGTGGACTTCTCCCTGGACGCCACCATCGACGAGGAGGGGGAGACCACCTTCCTCGACCGCATCGAGGACGGCGGCCCCTCTCCGCAGCAGGTGTACCTGTCGCGCGAGCAGGACACGGAAATCCAGGAGGCCCTCTCCAAGGTCCGCAAGCGCATTGGCGACCTGGGCTGGGACATCCTCACGGAGCGGCTCACCCAGGACAAGCCGCTCACCCTGGAGGAGCTGGGCCAGCGCTGGGGCGTGTCGCGCGAGCGCGTGCGCCAGGTGGAGCTCAAGACGAAGAACTTCCTCGAGCGCTACCTCTCCGCGTTCAACGAGAACGAGGAGCACGTGGACGACCTGGCCTCCGCCGACGCGGCGTGAGTCCGGGCGGCCTCCCCAGCCGGGGAGATGCCTCAGGCGAGCGGGACTGGACGGGGACGCTTCCCCGGCCGGCCCCGCTCTTGTTTTTTTGCGCGCCGCCCCTGGCAGGTTGGTTTGCCTGCAAGCAACCGTGCGTGCTAAACCCACCCGCCATGCGCTTGATTTTCCTTGTGTTGTGCGAGGGAAGACGCGCGCACGATTGGGCCAGTCAGGCCGAAGCGGATTTCGAGGAGGAGCTCAAGTGAGAGCAGAGAATCAGATGGCAGCTCCGGCTCCCGCGGCCGGGGGGTCGCAAGACGGGAACCTCGTCCAGCTGCTCGTCCAGAATGCGCGCAACGCCTCCAAGGTGGGCGTCACGCACAAGAGGGACGGGCGCTGGCAGGACGTGACGTGGGCGCAGATTCTTGAGGAGGTGAAGACGCTCTCCGAGGCCCTGGTGGCCCAGGGTGTCCAGCCCGGGGACCGGGTGGCCCTCTTCGGCAACACCAGCCTCCAGTGGATCATCTGTGACCTGGCCATCAGCGCGGCGCAGGCCATCACCGTCCCCATCTATTCGTCCAACACCCCGGACGAGTGTCGCTACATCATCAACCACTCGGAGACGTCGTTCCTCTTCATCGACAATGATGAGAAGGACGCGAAGCAGGCGGGCCGCCTCACGCGCATCCGTCAGAAGCTGGCGGACATGCCGTCGCTGAAGCGGGTGGTGCTCTTCGACGGCGCCGTCGCGGGCGGCGTGGAGATGTCGCTGGCGGACCTGATGAAGCAGGGCCGCGAGGCCATCCAGGCGCGCCCCGACGCCTTCGACACGCGCGTGTCCGGCATCCGCCTGGACGACACCAACTCGCTCATCTACACGTCCGGCACCACGGGCGAGCCCAAGGGCGTCATCCTCACCCACAACAACTGGTTCTACGAGGCGAAGGCCTCCCAGTCGGTGGGCATGATGGAGCCCAGCGACTCGGTCATGCTCTTCCTGCCGCTGGCGCACGTGTTCGCCCAGGTGGTGAAGGCCGCGTGGCTGAGCATGGGCTACCGCCTCATCATCGCCGAGTCGGTGGACAAGCTGCTCGCCAACCTGGTGGAGACGAAGCCCACCGTGCTGCCCTCGGTGCCGCGCGTCTTCGAGAAGGTCTACAACAACGTCGTCTCCAACGGCTCCTCGGCGCCGGGCCTCAAGGGCCGGCTGTTCCGCTGGGCCTTCAAGCTCTTCGACGAGTACGTGGAGGCGCGCAAGCAGGGCCGCCAGTACGACACCCTGGCCTTCTCGCTGGCGAAGAAGCTGGTGTTCGCCAAGGTGCGGGCCGCCATCAGCGAGAAGCTGGGCGGCAACATGCGCCTGTTCATCTCCGGCGGCGCGCCCCTGTCCTCGAAGATTGGCTACTTCTTCGACCTGCTGGGCCTCAAGGTGCTGGAGGGCTACGGCCTGACGGAGACGTCCGCGGGCACCACCGTCAACCGCGAGAACAAGATCAAGATTGGCACCGTGGGCGCCCCCATGCCGGGCACCGAGCTGAAGATTGCCTCCGACGGGGAAATCCTCATCCGCGGCCCCGGCGTCATGAAGGGCTACTACAAGAACCCCGCCGCCACCGCCGAGGCCATCAACCCCGAGGGCTGGTTCCACACCGGTGACATCGGCGAGCTGGACGCGGACAACTACCTGCGCATCACCGACCGCAAGAAGGACATCATCGTCACCGCGGGCGGCAAGAATGTGGCGCCGCAGAACATCGAGAACCAGCTCAAGACGCACGCCATCATCAGCCAGGCGATGGTGTACGGCGACAAGCGCCCGTACCTGGTGACGCTCATCACCGTGTCCGAGGAGGGCGCGCGCAAGCTGCTCCAGGACAAGGGCGCCCCGGTGGGCACCTACGCGGAGAACGCGAAGCGTCCGGAGGTCCATGCCGCGGTGAAGGCCGCCATGGACGCCGTCAACGCGGAGATGCCGCCGTACTCCACCATCAAGCGCTTCTCGGTGCTGGAGGCGGACTTCTCCCAGGAGACGGGGGAGCTGACGCCCAAGCTCAGCGTGAAGCGCAAGGTCTGCAACACCAAGTACAAGGCGCAGATTGACGCCATGTACGAAGGCACCGCCGTCGTGGACTGACGTCCTGCCGCCTCGCGGCCCGGCACCCCCTGGCGGGGCCGGGCCGTGGAGGGCAGGGCCATGTGGCCGGAAACGACGACGCCCGAATCACCTCGCGAAGGCGGGGTGGCTCGGGCGTCGGTGCTTCAGGGCCCGCGAAGGCGGGGCCCCGCGAGACTTCAGGCGTGGTGGCTGGGCGACTGCGTCTTGGAGACGTCCTTGTCCACGCCGCCGCCGGTGGCGAGCGAGCCGGGCGCCTTCTGGCCGGGGCTGGCCTCTTCGCCCTCGCCGCCGAAGCCCTTCTTGAAGTTGCGGATGGCACTCCCCAGGGAGGAGCCGAGCGCCGGCAGCCGCGTCGCTCCGAACAGGAGCAGCAGCACGAAAAGGATCAGCATCAATTCCATAGGCTTCAGCCCGAGCATCGGACGGCTCCTTCGCGTAAACGCGCCGGAGCATACCGGTGGGCGTCACCATCCGCCAGCAAAGCCGGAGCGGCGCCTACACCTGCATGCTCGCCGGAGGACCAAGCTCGGCCTGGGGGGCGAGGAAGAGTGTGAGGAAGAGGGTACTTCCTGCGCGGTCCGTCTCCACGCCCACGCCGCCGCCGTGGGCCTCCACCTCCTGCCGGGCGAGGGAGATGCGCAGCGGGTCCTCCAGCTTCTTCTCGCGGAAGGCGCGCTCCTCGCGCAGGAAGACGGCCGAGGCATCCTCGTCGGACAGGGGGGCTCCGTCGCGGCGCACCTCCACCCGCACCTGGGGTGGAGCGGGGCGCACGCGCAGGTGGATGACCTCGCCGGCCTGGGCGCGCGCCAGCTGGTACTGGATGAAGGACTCCACCGCGTGCTGGATGCGGGCTCCGTCCACGGCCACGTCCGGCAGGCCCGTCACCGGATCCACGTCCAGGACCAGGGCCACGTTGGCCGCCGTGGCCGCCGCGCGCTGGCGCTCCACCGCCGCGTCCAGCAGGGGCAGCAGCGACTGGCGCTCCGGCTCACAGGGGAGCAGGCCCAGGTCCGCGCGGCTGGCGTCGAAGAAGTCCTGCGCGAAGGACAGCGAGCGGTCCGCGTTGCGGAGAATCGTCTCCAGGCCGCGCTTCACCTTCGGCTCCAGCGGCGAGCGCCCGTTGAGCAGCAGGGCCGCGTAGGAGCGGATGTTGGCCAGCGAGCCGCGCAGGTCATGCGACGCCAGGCCCAGGTACTTCACGTGCTGACGGGCGGACTCCTCGTCCCAGCGCACCGGGAAGGTCCACAGGAGCCTCGCCCCGTCCTCCAGGGCCTCCTCGCCCGCGAGCACCGCGTGGCCGTCCCGCTCCCAGACGCTCCGGTCCGCGGAGCGGGGCCGGAAGCCGGCGGCGCCGAGCAGCGCGCTCAGGGACGTCACGGCGGGGGGCAGCTCCCCCAGGCCCAGGTGCTCGAGGAGCATGCGGCCGAGCAGGCGTGGGCTCCCCTGGCGGGGGAGGAGGACGAGTCCGGGGGCTGCCGGGGTACCGCCTGCTCCCATCTCCCTTGGGCTCGCCACGTTTTCCGCCTCCAGTCCAGCAGGTCACGGAAAGGGTGGACAGCCACTGTCGGTTTTGCAACGTGCGCCGCAGGTTGGAAGGACTGGCGCACTTTCTTGCGCCGCCGGACGCAGGCATGGTGGAAGAATCCCGGCGACGCACCCAGGGAGACTGCTCTGACCCCGCACAACGCACAACATGCTGGCGCCCCGGTGGTCCTGGTCGTCGACGACGACCCGGACATCCTCGAAGCGCTCTCCGAGATTCTGGAGGCCGAGGGTTTCGAGATTCGTCGTGCCCGCAACGGCAAGGAGGCCCTGGAGCGGCTCGAGCCCGAGCCCCCCCACCTCATCCTGCTGGACTTGATGATGCCGGTGATGGACGGCTGGGAGTTCGCCCAGCGGATGCGCCAGCGCCCCGCGGTGGCCGACGTCCCCATCATCGTCCTGAGCGCGGACCGCAACGTGGGCAGCAAGGCCGCGGACATTGGCGCGGTGGGGCACCTGGCCAAGCCCTTCGAGCTGAACGACCTGCTGGACATGGTCCGCCGCTCGCTGAACCCCACCGCCGCGTCCACCAGCGCCTGACGGTTGGCGCATCGGTTGTCTTGACCTGCCTACGGGGGCGCCATTACGGTCCCCCCGTCTTGATTCAGCAATCAACGACCAGGCCAAGGAGCGAGCCGTGACCGCGCAGGACATTATCGAGACCGAAATCCCCAACGTCCTCAAGCAGAAGCCGGAGCTGGCCAAGGAGATCAACGCCGTCATCCACTTCGACATCTCTGGCGAAGGTGGCGGCAAGTGGACGGTGGACCTGACGAAGCCGGACAACTGGGTCTCCAAGGGTGCCGAGGGCACGCCGAAGATGACCGTTGCGGTGAGCAACGAGGACTTCGTGAAGATCCGCGAGAAGAAGCTCAACGCGCAGATGGCCGCCATGCAGGGCAAGCTGAAGTTCAAGCCCATGGACATGGGCCTCGCGATGAAGCTGGCCAAGCTGCTGGCGTAGCGAATCAGAGCCTTCCGGCTCGTGCGGCGCGACCTCCTGCGGGAGGCCGCGCCGCTGTCGTTTCCACCCGTTGAAGGAGTGCCCATGTCGTCGCTTCCGCTCACCGGCCTGCGCGTGCTGGATTTGTCGCGCCTGTTGCCCGGGCCCTACGCCACGCTGGTGCTGGCGGACCTGGGGGCCACCGTGGACAAGCTGGAGGAGCCGGACGGCGGCGACTACGTCCGGCAGATGCCGCCCGTGCGCGACGACGTGAGCGGGCTGTTCTACGGCCTCAACCGCAACAAGCGCTCGGTGACGCTCAACCTCAAGACGCCCGAGGGGCGCGAGGCGCTGAAGCGGCTGGTGCGCCACTACGACGTGCTGGTGGAGAGCTTCCGCCCCGGCGTCATGGACAAGCTGGGCGTGGGCGAGGCGGTGCTGCGGGCGGAGAACCCGCGCCTCATCTACTGCGCCATCTCCGGCTACGGGCAGACGGGGCCGGACCGGCTGAAGGCGGGGCATGACTTGAACTACGTGGCGCGCGCGGGGCTGCTCGGGTACGGCGGCGAGGCGGGCGGAGCGCCGGCCTTCCCGGGCGTGCAGATGGGCGACATCGGCGGAGGGAGCCTCTTCGCGCTGGTGGGCATCCTCGCGGCGCTGCACGAGCGCGAGCGCACCGGCAGGGGGCGCATGGTGGACGTGTCGATGACGGACGGGGCGGTGGCCTTCCTGCACATGCACCTGGCGTCGCGGCTCTTCATGGGGGCGGAGGCCGGGCCGCTGCAGCGCGGGACGGAGGCCCTCAACGGCGGCTACGCCTGCTACGGGCTGTACCGCACGGCGGATGACCGGTGGCTGGCGGTGGGGGCGCTGGAGCCCAAGTTCTTCTCGGGCGTGTGCCAGCGACTGGAGCGGATGGACTTGATGGAGGACGCGTATGCGCCGGGCGAGGCGGGGGCGCGCGTGAAGGCGGAGCTGACGCGGATTTTCGCGGAGCACCCGCTGGCGTACTGGCAGGAGCGCTTCGCGGGCTCGGATTTGTGCATCGAGGCGGTGGCGGAAGGGGACGACGTGCTGAGCGACGCGCAGCTGCGCGCGCGGGGCCTCTTCGTGGAGGCGGAGGACGCGACGCTGGGCCGCAAGGTGACGCATCTGCTGACGCCGCTGCGCATGGGGGACACGCCGCTGCGCGCGCCGCCCGCGCTGGGACAGCACTCGCGGGAGGTGCTGGCGCAGGCCGGCTTCACCGACGAGGAGCTCAAGCGCCTGGGGCACTGAGCGCGGGACCCAGGAGAGCCTCCGGGGCTCAACACCTGTCACACCCCGGGGAACGGCTGGTGCGACAGGCCGCGCCTGCCCACGTTGGCGCGCGTCGCGGGGTGATGCTCACCCCGCCGGACGAGGCGGGGGGGCCGTGCATGGACGAGGGGGGGCATCGTGGCAGGTGGGCGCTGCTCGCGCGCACCGTCCTCACGATGGGCGCCGCGCTCGCGGGAGCGTCCTGCGCCGCGCTCACCCTCACCGTCAGGCCCCAGGAGCAGACCGTCGAGGCAGGGGAGACCGCGGAGTTCGACGTCCACGTCGACCGGATTCGCCATCAGGGGGCCGTCACCCTGGGGCTGTCGCCGGCCAGTGCTCCTCACTACACGGCCACGCTGCAGCCGAATCCCGTGACGGGGAACCAGGCGCGGCTCACGGTGCAGGTCGCTCCCGATGCGCCGATTGGCGCCCACGCGCTGGAGGTGACCTCGAGCCCGTCCCCAAGACCGCCGCTGTTCGGTGTGCCCACCTATCGCATCAACCTCGTCGTTGGACCCTGTGGCGCGAGGTGGATTCGCCAGTTCGGCACGGCCCAGGGAGACAGTGCCTGGTCGCTGAAGCGTGGCGCGAACGGAGACCTCTTCGCGTTCGCCTACCAGGACACGGACTCCTACGTGATGCGCTTCGACGCGGATGGGGTGCTCCGCTGGGCGGACCCCATTGAGACGACGACGGGGGGATGGCTGGAGCTCGACTCCCAGGGATACCTCGTGGTCGCGGCTCGTGTCTTCCAGGCCACGCGGCGGTACGAAATCCGGCGCTACACGCCCGTGGGCAGCCGGGCGTGGACCGTGACGTTTGGCGGGAACGACCCGGACATCGACCCGCTGACGGGGATGGCGACGGATGGCGCGGGCAACATCTATCTGACCGGAAACACCCGGGGCGACCTGGGGGGCGCCAATCCGGACGGCTCGCACACGAACAGCGAGGGGTGGGTCGCCAGGTACGATTCGAACGGCAACCCGCTCTGGCTTCGGAAGACCCAGACGTTCGAGCCCGACTTCTACCGCGACGTCGCCGTGGACACCGCGGGCGGGGTCTACGTGCGTGGAGTCCGGGGGACCGGCACCGTGTTCCTCAGGAAGCTCGATGCCGCCACCGGCGATGTCGTGTGGACGGAGGAGCTCCCCGTGTACCTGGCGTACGCGGAGGGGGCCCTCGCGGTCGATGCCTCCGGAAACATCCTGGTGGCCTTCCACCGCGCGTCGCCGACGGCGCTCACGGACCCCGTCTTGATGAAGTACGCACCGGACGGCACGGTGTCGTGGAGCACATCACTCGAGGCCCGGGGCGTCAGCGTGCCGCTGGACCTGGCATTGGACGCCTCGGGCGGGGCCATCGTCGTGGGCCGCCGGTTGCTTCCCTCCAACCTGCTCCAGGGCGCCATCGCCCACTTCGACGCCAGCGGTGCTCCCGGCTGGAACCTGGTCATCGACGCGCCCTTCGAGAGCGGCATCAACTCCATCTCCCTGGACCCCGCGGGGGAGCTGTACGTGGCCGGTGACACACTCGGCAACTTCGGAGCCCAGAGCCAGGGACGGAGGGACGCCTGGCTCGGAAGGCTGGAGCCGGGGGGCTGCGGTTTCTGAGTGCAGGGGCCTCATGGGCGCGCCCCGCTCCACAGCGACTCACCGTGCGCGGCGTGGCAGGTGTCTCCCACGAGGTCCAGCGCGAGCTGGCGCTCCCGTGCGGCAATGGCCGGCAGCGCGTTGAAGGCGTCCAGCGCCTCCAGCCTGCGCACGGTGCCCTCCAGGTACGTGCGAGCGCGCTCCACCGTCTGGAGCTGCGCCGCCGTGGGCCGCCAGCCCGTGTCGTCCCGGTAGCGCCCGAGCGTCTCCAGCAGGTGCCCGTGGAACTTCAGCATCTGCACGAGCAGCGGGAGCCGGTACGCGGGCGCCGATGCAAGGGCCGTCTCGTACTGCCGCGTCTCCGAGTCCAGCCGGTACAGCAGCACGTCCACCTGCGCGTCCAGCCGCTTGCGCCACGCCTTGCGCACGGCCGGGTGGCGGGCCCAGCCGGTCACCGCCTGGAAGAAGTGCAGCCCGCCGCACGGGTGCGCGTAGATGCCCTGGCCCCGCTTGGGCACCTCGGCGCGGCCGGCCTTCAGGCCCGCGGACAGCTCGGCGTGGGCCGACTCCAGCGTGGTGAGCGCGGTCTCCATCACCGCGTCGAAGCGCACGGTGGCGCCGGTGCCGTCGCGGAAGGTGGCCCCCGGCTTCAGCACCTGGGACAGCGCATCCAGCGCCCAGGCGCCATCCGGGGACGACGCCAGCGCGGGGCGGAAGTCGCGCTTCAGGTCCTCCACCAGCTCGCGGAGCGTCACCGGGCCCCACGACGCCTCGAAGCGCTGGGACAGCGGGTACCCGGCCAGCAGCAGCGTCTTCACCTGGAGGGCGGGGTGGGGCTCCACCGGCGTGCCGTCCGCGGTGTACGCGTCGAAGAAGAGGTCTGGTGGCAATGCGGAAGCACGGGGTGCCCGGCGAAGGAAGTCCGCCACCACCACGTTCGCAGCGGGCCGTCCGCCCATCGTGCGGAAGTCGCGCCCGTCCAGCACCATGCCATGGGCCAGCGCCCAGGGGTTGCGTGGGTCGGCGGCCCACGCCCGACAGCGTGTTGCCAGCAGCGACGGCGCGGCAGGGGAGGGTGGAGGCGTCACCGGGGCGGCCGTACCCGCCGACACGCTCGGAAGGACTTGCGAGCCGCGCGATGCACGGGCCTCCCGTTCGGAGGGCACGGGCGCCTGAGCAGCGGCGGGGGCTCGGACCCCAGCCACCTTCGCGCTGCCCTCACCCTCGGATGCGAGCTTCGCCCCCGGCTCCGCGGGCGCGCCGGAAGCGGGCGCCCCCAGCGCAAGGAGTCCTGTGACGAGGAGAACGGGAGGGCGCATGCGCGACGGGAAGCGGTGCGCGCGTCGAGCGGGAAGTCCCCCCGACGCGCGCCCTCACTCTCTCACATCGCCTGCGCGCGGCTGGCGAGCCGTTGCAGCACCCGCTCCAGCAGCCCGAACAGGGACGCCTGGTCTTCGGGCTCCAGCAGCTCCAGCACGCGCCGGAGCCCCTGGTCCACGCTGCGGTTGATCTGGTGATACAGCGCCTCACCCTTCTCGGTGAGCCGCGCGACGACGGCGCGTCGGTCCTCGGCATCCCTGGCGCGCTCCACCAGGTTCATGTGCTCCAGCCGGTCCACCACGCCCGTAATCGTCTTCTTGGTGATGCCGATGCGCTGCGCGAGCACGCCCACGTTCGTCGGGCCGTCGTTTCCCAGCCACATCAGCGCGTGGATCTGCGTGGGAGTGAGCTGGTGGTTCTCGCAGATGCCGTGGAGCGGGTCTCTCAGTGAGCGGTACCGCCCGAGCTGGATGATGAGCTCATGCAGCCGGCGGGACTCCTCGGTGGACGCGTCGACGTCCACCTCGGGAGGAAGGCCCTCGTCCGACAGGCCTCCCTCCTCACCGAGGTCATGCTCCGGCTCGCCCGTGAGGGCGAGCGGCTTCACGCGCAGGGCCGGCTTGTCATCCGGCCGCCGCATCAGGCGGTCTCCACCCGGGCCGCCGCGGCGACCCCCGGCTGGGACTCACCATGCGGGCTCACCGCGTGCGGCGTGCCCGTGCCCGTGGCCAGGCCCGGCCCACGGCGGCGCTTGAACTTGTCCATGAGCTGCTCCATCAGCGAGTACACCACCGGCACCACGCCCAGCGTGAGGAACGTGGAGGTGATGAGGCCGCCGATGATGGTGATGGCCATGGGCGAGCGCGTCTCCGCGCCGTCGCCGCGCGCCACGGCCACCGGCACCATGCCGGCGATCATCGCGATGGTGGTCATCAGGATGGGCCGCAGACGGACCGGCGCGGCCTCCAGCAGCGCCTCGGTGGCCGTCTTCCCCTGCTCGCGCAGCTGCAGGGTGAAGTCCACCAGGAGGATGCCGTTCTTCACCACCAGACCCATGAGCATGATGATGCCGATGAGGGCGAACATCGACATGGCCTGCCCGGTGAGCAGCAGCGCGCCAATGGCGCCGATGAGCGCGAAGGGCAGCGACATCATGATGGTGAAGGGGTGGATGAGGCTCTCGAACTGCGCCGCCAGAATCATGTAGATGAGGATGATTCCCAAGAGCAGCGCCGAGCCGAACGCCGCCACCGACTTGCCCATCTCCTTCGCGTTGCCCTCGAAGTCGTAGATGACCGTCTTGGGCAGCTCCTTGGCCGCGTAGGTGTTGAGGAAGGTGATGGCATCGCTCAGCGCGTAGCCGCTGTTCAGGTTGGCCAGCAGGGTGATCTGCCGCTTCTGCGACTCGCGGTCGATCTGCACCGGGCCGTCCGCCGCGGTGATCTTCGCCAGGTTGCGCAGCTCCACCAGCTGCCCGCTCGGCGCGCGCACGGTGAGCTTGCCCAGCGCGTCCGCGGAGGCCAGCGTCTCCTCCGGCAGCCGCAGCTTCACCTCGTACGTGTCGCCGCCCTCGCGGTAGTCCGCGAACTTGTCGCGGCCCAGGAAGGCGCGCAGCGTGGCGCCCAGCGACGCCGCCGGCACGCCCAGGGCGGCCGCGCGCTCGCGGTCCACCTCGACGTCGTACTGCGGCTTGCCGGAGCGGTACGTGAGGTCCACGTCCACCAGGCCCGGGTTCTTCAGCATCTCCTGGCGCACCTTCTCCGCGGACGTCACCAGCTCCTGCCAGTTGTCGCCGCGCAGGTTGAACTGCACCGCCTGCGTGCGGTTGCCGCCACCGGCCACCGGGGAGATGTCCTGCACCGTGGCAGAGACGCCCGAGCGCGGGTGGATGACCTTTCGCAGGTACGTCTTCAGCTCGCCCTGCCCGAAGCCGCGCTCCTTCAGGGGCACCAGGTTGATGATGATTTCACCCTTGTGGACCTCCTCCTGCACGCCACCGCCGACGGTGGAGAAGGTGGAGGCGATGCCGGGCAGCGCGCGGACCTGCGCGGACAGCAGGTCCAGCTCCGTCTGCGTCTCCTGCAGCGTCGAGCCGATGGGCAGCTCCACCGCCAGCTTGATGTTGCCGTTGTCCTGCTCGGGGATGAAGGTGAACTTCAGGAAGCGCGCCATGCCGAACGTCGCGAAGAGCACGCCCACCGCCACCACCAGCGTCAGCGCCCGGCGCCGGAGGATGGCCGCCAGCACCTTGCGGTAGCCGTTCTCCGTGGCCACCAGCACCTTCTCCACCATCGCGGACACGCCCGTGGGCGCGCCGTGGTGGCGCAGCATGCGCGACGACAGCATGGGCGTCAGCGTCATGGACACGGCGTAGGAGATCATCACCGCCACGGCCACAGTGACACCGAACTGGTAGAAGAACATGCCCATCGTCCCGTCCATGAAGGCCACGGGGATGAACACCGCGACGATGGCCAGCGTCACCGCGAGCACCGCCAGGGCAATCTGACCGGCCCCCTCCAGCGCCGCCTGCATGGGCGTCTTGCCCTCTTCCAGGTGGCGGACGATGTTTTCGATGACCACGATGGCGTCGTCGATGAGCAGACCGATGGACAAGGTCAGCGCCAGCATCGTGATGATGTTGAAGGTGAAGCCCAGCGCCGCCATGACGGCGAACGTGCCCACCACCGACACCGGGAGCGCAATCGCCGCCACCAGCGTGGAGTTCACGTTGCGCAGGAACACCAGCACGATGATGACCGCGAGGATACCGCCGAGCACCAGGTCGAACTGCACCGCGGCGATGGACGAACGGATGAACTTCGCGTTGTCCGTCACCAGCTCCACCTTGACGCCCTCGGGCAGCTTGCTGTTGAGCTCGCCCAGCGACTCCTTCACGAGCTCCGCCACCTGCACGGTGTTGGCGCCGGACTGCTTGCGCACCACCATGGCCACCGCGCTGCGGTCCGCGTACTTCGCGCCCGAGCGCGCCTCCGCGGGGCCGTCCACCACGTCCGCCACGTCACGCACGCGCACGGGCGCGCCGTTGGGGCTGGCGATGATGAGGTTGCGCACCTCCTCCACGCTCTTCACTTCAGAGGTGAGGCGCACCACGCGCTCGCGGCCGCTGTCCATGGTGCGGCCACCCGGCACGTCCAGGTTCTGCGCCTTCACGGCCTGGCTCACGTCGCTGATGGCCAGCCCGAAGCCGCGCAGCCGCTCCGGGTCCACCACGAGCTGGATTTCCCGCTCGCGGCCACCCGTCACGTCGATGCTGCCCACGCCCGCCTGACGCTGCAGCGCCGGCTTCACCACGTCCTCGGCCGTCTTGGTCAGCGTTTCGATGGGCAGCGGGCCGGACAGGGACAGCGTCATGATGGGCGCCGCGCCGATGTCGAACTTCTCCACCACCGGCGTCTCGATTTCCGCCGGGAGGTTGCGCAGGGTGGCCTGCACGCGGTCCCGCACGTCCTGCGCGGCCACGTCCACCTTGGTGTCCAGGGTGAAGCGGACGACGATCTGCGACACGCTCTCCAGGTTGATGGAGCGCAGCTGCTCCACGCCGTTGAGCGTGTTGAGCGCCTCTTCCAGCGGGTCGCTGACGTTCTTCTCGATGGTCTCCGGGTCAGCGCCCGGGAGCACCGTCGTCACGGTGACGACGGGGAAGTCCACGTCGGGGAACTGGTCCACGCCGATGCGCGGGTAGGCATTGATGCCGAACACCACCACCGCCAGCATCAGCATGGCGGTGAAGATGGGGCGGGTGATGAAAGTCTTAAGCGGGCTCATTCAGGAGCTCCCAAGAAGTCGAAGAGGGGAGGGCAGGCGTCACTGGACCACGCGAACGGCCGTGCCCTCCTTCACGTCCAGGGAGGAGTCGGCGAGCACGCGCTCGTCGGCACCCAGGCCCTGGAGGATACGGACGTAACCGGGCAGCACGCGCTCGACGCGCACGTCGCGCTTGCGCACCGTGCCGTCCTGCACCACCCACACGAAGCCCTGCTGGCCCTTGGCGCTGACGGCCTGGGTGGGGAGGAAGAGGCCCTTGTCGTCGGCCTCACCCACGGAGGAGAAGTCCAGCTCCACCAGGGCGCCGGGGCGCAGCGGCGAGGCCGTCTCGCCCACCACGTCCGCCAGCACCTCCACGGTGCGGTTGGTGGTGTCCACCACCGCGCCCACCGTGGCGACCTGCACGTCGAAGCGCATGCCGCTGGGGCTCACCGTGCCCTGCGTCTTGCTGCCGGGCTTCACCTTGTCCACCACGGACTCGGGCACCAGGGCGCGGACCTCCAGGCCCGTGGTGTCCACCAGCGAGAAGATGGCCGTGGGCGGCATCATCGCCACCGTGTCGCCGATGTTCTTCGAGCGCGCGGTGATGATGCCGTCGAAGGGGGCGATGATGGCCATGTCCCGCAGGTTCTCCTCGGCCATCTTCAGCGCCGCGCCGGCCTGGGCCGCCTGGGCGGCCGCCTGCTTCTGGCCAATCTCCGCCTGGTCCAGGCTCGCGGCGGCCACGCCACCGCCCTCGGCCACCTTGCGCACGCGCTCCAGGTTGCTCGTGGCCAGCTGCAGCGCCGCGTCCGCCGCGGCCTTCACCGCGCGCGCCTGCTCCACGCCGATGGCCACGTTCGAGGTGTCGAGGACGGCCAGCACCTGGCCCTTCTTCACCTTGTCGCCCACCTTCACGTTCATCTTCGCGAGGGTGCCGGTGGCCTGCGCGCTCAGCGTGGCCTCCTGCTTGGAGCGCACCTGACCCGTCACGCGGGTGACGTTGGCGCTCAGCTCCGTCGCCGGGGCAATGGCCTTCACGCCCAGCGCCGTGGGGCCCTGCTCTGCCGGAAGGGCCGGCTTGTCATTGCCCTTGGCGCAGCCCGTCGTCACCACCGCCGCCAGCACCGCGGCCATCCACATGCGTCGAATCACGGTCGTCCTGCTCCTGCCAGCCCGCGTCATCCGCCCTCGGAGAGGGTCGCGCCGGCTGCTTCTCGATTGGAAAGTCTGCGGCCCGGAAACTACAGGCCCTATACTGTCTGTCAAGAAGATACTCCGCAACACGGACTATCTCCGACCGGGGGGTGATTAACGCCCGGGAAGCGAGCAGGCAGGCGAAAACGACACAGGACGTCAAGGAGGCCTTCTCCGAGGGAAAACCCACCCCGGGGCGGGCTTCCCGGCGCTTGTGGCCCCCGGGAGCGCCTGTTATTGACTCAAGAATCAATCCTTTCCCCCCTGCCAGGTTCGAGGACCGAGCATGCCCAATCCGTTCACCGAGGAACACGAGGCCTTTCGCAAGTCGGTGCGAGCCTTCGTCGAGAAGGAGATGACGCCTCACGGCCTGGAGTGGGACCGGGCGGGCATCTTCCCGAAGGAGCTGTTCAAGAAGTGCGGGGAGCTGGGCTTCCTGGGCATCAACCACGACCCGAAGTACGGCGGCAGCGGGCTGGACTACTGGTACGTGACGGCCTTCGCGGAGGAGCTGGCGCGCAGCTACAACGCGGGCGTCAACATGGCGCTGCTGGTGCAGAGCCAGATGGCCACGCCCATCATCAACGAGATTGGAACGGACGAGCAGAAGCGCGAGTTCCTCGAGCCGGCGCTCAAGGGCGAGAAGATTGCCGCGCTGGGCGTGAGCGAGCCGGGCTGTGGCTCGGACGTGGCCAGCATCAAGACGACGGCGCGCCGGGACGGGGATGACTACGTCATCAACGGCTCGAAGATGTGGATCACCAACGGCACGCGGGCGGACTTCATCACCCTGGCGGTGCGCACGGGCGGGGAGGGCTACGGCGGCATCTCCCTGGTGACGTTCCCCACGGACGTGAAGGGCTTCGGCGTCTCCAAGAAGCTGGACAAGGTGGGCAACCTGTCCTCGGACACGGCCATCCTCTACTTCGAGGACTGCCGCATCCCCGCCCGCTACGTGCTGGGCGAGGAGAACGAGGGCTTCTACTCCATCATGACCAACTTCCAGGGCGAGCGCCTGGTGGGGGCCATCACCACGGTGGCGGGCATGGAGCGCATGGTGGAGGACTCCATCCGCTACGGCACCGAGCGTGAGGCGTTCGGCCGGCCGCTGCTGAAGTTCCAGGTGTGGCGCCACAAGTTCGTGGAGCACCTGACGGCCATTGAAGCGGCGAAGCGGCTCACCTACCACGCGGTGGACACGTTCGACCGCAAGGAGGTCCCCGCGGTGAAGGAGATCTCCATGGCGAAGCTGTTCGCCGGAGACCTGGCCCAGCGCGTGGCCTACGACTGCCAGCAGTTCTTCGGCGGCATGGGCTACATCGAGGAGACGCCCATCGCCCGCATGTGGCGGGACGTGCGCCTCATCACCATCGGCGGCGGTACCTCCGAGGTGATGAAGGAGATCCTCTCCAAGCTGTACGGCTTCTGACGGCCGTGATGTACCCGGGGCCGTGCTCCGGGCATGGCTCCCGCTCGCTTCCGGGCTGTTGCAGGCATGGGACGGAGGGTTGACCTGTTTCAGGTCACCTTCTGCTCCGCCCAAGTGTCCGGCACTGCTGGGGATTCGTCGCCGCGCCCGCGGGATTGCAAAGTTCCTTTGCGACCGGCGTGGTGCGAGGGTGCACCAGTGTGACGCGCGAGGTTCGCCAAACCCGCGTTCCCTCACGGGTGGGGCGCTGGCGCGAGGCTTGCTCTAGACGGCCCACCCCGGCTGCGTCCCCGCCGCCACCGGGCCCCTCCTCACACAAGGAAGCCCCCCATGAGCAAGCATCTCCGCGGTTCCTCTCGTTGGCTGGCCGGGTGGTTGGTCGGCGCGTCCCTCCTCGGTGCGTGTGCGGCCCCCGAGGATTCGGCCCCCACGGGCGACGCGCAGGTGGCCTCGCCCGAGGCCGTCGAGGCCGGCAGCATCTCCGTGAGCCTGTCGGTGCCGAAGGCGGCGCTCGGTGCTCGCGAGGACGTCCTCGTCAGCGTCACCCTGCGCAACGAGGGGCCCCGCGCCGCGCGGCTTCTCAAGTGGACCACCCCCGCGGAGGACGTGGAGGAGGCGCTCTTCGACGTCACGGTGGACGGCCAGGCCGTCGCCTTCACGGGCCCGCACTACAAGCGCCCGGCCCCGCAGGACGGCGACTACCTCACGCTGGCCCCGGGTGAGGCGCTGACGCGCACGGTGGCGCTGTCGGACTTCTATGACCTGTCGCGCACGGGCAACTACCGCGTGAGCTACGCCGCGCAGCCGCACGGCTCGGTGGCCGCGTTCGCCTCCAACAGCGTGGACGTGTGGGTGGAGGGCCGCGCCAACGTCGCTCGCGAGGCCGCGGCGGCTCCGGGTGGGACGGTGACGCTGGGCGCGGTGACGTACAGCAAGTGCGACGCCACGCAGCAGTCCACCGTCCTCCAGGCGCTGAACGCCGCCAGCACCATGGCGAACGACGCGAACACGTACCTGGCGGGCACGGGCTCGGGCACGCCGCGCTACACCACCTGGTTCGGCGCGTACACGTCCGACCGGTGGAACACCGCGAAGACGCACTTCGTGGCCATCAAGGACGCCTTCGACACCAAGCCCGTCACCGTCGACTGCGGCTGCAAGAAGACCTACTACGCCTACGTCTACCCGGCGCAGCCGTACAAGATCTACGTCTGCAAGGCCTTCTGGTCCGCGCCGATGACGGGCACCGACTCCAAGGGCGGCACGCTCATCCACGAGATGAGCCACTTCAACGCGGTGGCCGGCACGGACGACCACGTCTACGGCCAGAGCGGCGCGAAGTCGCTGGCCATCTCCAACCCGACCAACGCGCTGAATAACGCCGACAACCACGAGTACTTCGCGGAGAACACGCCGTTCCTGAACTGAGCTGACGGCCCGCGGTGACTCACGGGGACGGGGGCGAAGGACGCTCCCGTCCCTTTGCTTCTTCAGGGCCCGCGCTCGTAGATGCACGTCCAGAAGTCGGAGGACTCGCGAGCGCGCAGCCAGGGCCAGCGCGACAGGTCCAACCCGAGCGTGCAGACCCGCACCGCGCGCCCGCGGGTGGCCTCTTCCAGACGCGCCATGGCGGCGTCGAGCGCCGCGCCCGTGAAGGGCAGGTAGAGGTAGTAGACGGTGCCTTCCGGCGTGGACTGCCGCGCGTCTCCGTGCACGTAGGAGACACCGGTGAGGTCGAGCTCGGTGGCCCGCCGTCTCGCGGCGTCGACCAGCGCGGGCTCGAGCTCCAGTCCCACCGACGTCGCCCCCGTCAACAGATGCACCAGCAGCGTGGCCTTGCCGAGCCCGGAGCCGAGGTCGACGAAGACGTCGGTGGCGCGGATGGGCACGTCGCGGATGAGCTGGAGCAGGGCGCCCACGCCGCTCGTGTGGTGGCCGATGAGCTCCCCGTGTCCCGTGGGTACCGTGCCGGGCGCGGAGGTGAGGCCCAGCAGGCGCTCCACCCAGGCATCGCGCCCGGCGGGTGGCAGCGACTCCAGCAGCGCCATGAGCGCACCGCCGCGGAGCTTCCCTCGCTGCACTTCGGCTCGGAGGGCCTCGGGGTCGGGCGCGGCCATGGCTCGACGATAGCCGTACCCCGGGCGTTGGTGTGCGTGGCATGGTCCAAGCGCACATGCGGCAACGGGAGGACGGATGACACCGCTGATGACGGCAAGCGTGGCGTGGTACGTGACGGGCCGGTTCTACGTGTCGTCGGATGGGAGCACCGAGCAGGACCTGGGCTACTTCCTCCACCTGGAGGGGCTCCAGGGGCCGCTCTTCACGGACCCGAAGCACATGAGCGAGGCGACGGCGCGGCTGACGTTCCGGTCCGAGCCGTTCACCGCCGCGAAGGTCACCAACGGCAACCTGTCCCTGAGCATGGACGTGGTGGGCGACTTCAGCCTGTACCTCAAGGGCGCCCCGCACGCTGGCGCGTCCTTCGAGCGCCCGGACTCGTTCTCGGACGGACAGCGCATCGCCACCTTCCGCCGGGCCAGCGTCGTCGCGGGTGGCGCGTTCATGGGGCTGCCCGCCACGCACCGGGCGCTCTCGCTCAACGTCTTCACGGCCCGGCTCGTGTGGAGCACGGAGTTCGACTTCGAAGGCCAGCGGTACGACTTGCGCCGGCTGCTGCCCCACGGCATCACCCAGTGGGGCGAGGCCGGGCCCACCGTCGTCACGCCACCGCCGAAGGACTTCTCGAGCGTCCTCCCGTTCTTCGGTTCGGCGGTGGCGGTCGGCGGGGCGCCGGTGCGCTGAGCGGCGTGCGGCGCGAATCAGTCCGGCCTGCCCATGCGCGCCGCCACCTTCAGCTCCCCCGTCGGAGACAGCGCGACGTGGACGGCCGAGGCGGGGGCGCCCTCGCGCTGGAGCGGGAGCCGCTCGACGAAGCCGCCGTCCGCGTCGAAGACGTGCACCGCGTTGCAGGTGGCATCCGCCACGTACGCCGTGCCGGCCGCGTCCACGGTGATGGCGCGCGGCCACATCATCCCCTCGGCCTCGCGTCCGTAGTGTCCGTAGCTCCCCACGCCGCGGCCCGTGGCGTCGTAGACGGCGACGCGAGCATGGCCGGAGTCCACCACGTGGATGCGCCCGTCCGGCCCCACGGCGATACCGCGTGGCAGTTGCAGCTCACCTGCGCCGAAGGTGCCCAACCACCCACCGTCGGGAGAGAACACCTGCACCCGGTGGTTCAGCCCATCGCTCACCAGCAGCCGCCCCTGCGCGTCCACGCAGGCGCCGGAGGGGTGGAGGAAGCGCCCGTCCTCCTTGCCCGCACGGCCAAGCTGCCCCACGTGCGCGCCGCCACGCGTGTAGACCTGGACGCGGTGGTTGCCCCGGTCCACGACGTACACGCGGCCCTCCGTCCCGAGCGCCACCGCCGCCGGGCCATTGAGCTCCGTCGTCCCACGGCCAAAGCCGCCCAGCGTGGCCAGCTCCACGCCGTCCACGCCGCGCACCACCACCCGGTGCTCGCGCGGTTGCAGCTCCAGGACGTTCCCCAGCGCGTCGAAGTAGAGGAGCGAGTCCCGCCCTCCCACCTGGAGCGCCTTCACCCCCTGTGAGCCGACACAGCCGGTGCCCGCGACGGGCAGAATGAGCGAGGCGGCTCCCACCGCCGAGAGCCGCAGAAAGAAGCGTCGTTCCAGGTGCATCCCTGGAGCGTAGTGTCATGTCGCTGACACTGGAAAGATGTAACGATGCTGACTCCGCCTGGGGTCGGACGGACTCACTGCTCGACGCTCAGCGGAAGGGGAGGATGAGCAGGAAGCGCACCCCCACCAGGATTCCCAGCACTCCGAGAGCGAGCATCACCGTGATGAGCCGCCGGTTGCGCAGCTTGGTTGCGATTCCACCGAAGAAGAGGCCGAGGGCGAAGAAGACGGTGGTGAGGACGTAGTCGTCCGAGTTCTGGGTCGCGAGCCGGCCCTCTTCAATCTGCTGGAGCGCGCGCTCCTCCAGCCGGAGGCCCTGCTGGTACTGGGCGTTTTGAAAGGACTCGAGCTCGAAGGGATTGGCGGGCGCGTCGGGATTCTCCAGCGGCTTCATCGCCAGCCACTCCTCCGCGTAGGGCAGGAACTCCTTGCGCAAGAAGCGTTCGCCCACCTGCCGGGCCAGCCGCTGCTCTCCATGGAGCGAGGTGAGCACGAGCTGGACGAAGGTGCTGGCGTCATACGCCATCTGGACGTTGGCCTTGCCGAAGGCGCGAATCGCCTCGACACGCGCGGCGGACGCGCTGGCGAGGTGCAACGCCTGCTGACTCCCCCAGCGCGTGGACTGCCAGGCACTGAATGCCGAGCCGACAGCCGCCAGCGAGAGCAGGAGGGTGGCCAGCAGGTCCTGCCAGTAGGCCGGCTCCGGGGATTTCTTCGCGTCCGTCATGGCGCCAAGGTGGCCCGGGGGGCCATGCCCCGGAACCCGCCCCGGGGGGCTCCCCACACGCCCGTCCTGGGGGGGTGGCACCGTGGCGCTCACTTCTTGCGGAAGAGGGCCTCCGCCGCACTCATCAGGGCGTCGCGGCTCTCCTTCTCGTGCAGGCCGCCCTCGCCAATCTGGAACAGCTCGCAGAAGTTGGCGCCGTCCTTGTCCTTGGGCACCTCCGCGAGGGGCTCCTTGCACTCCTTGGCCACGGCGGGGTCGAAGTGCCGGCAGTTGCGGCACGAGCGCACGTCCTCGCCACAGCCGGGGCATACGTCGCGCCGCCCCACCTGGTTGGCGATGATGTCGAGCGGGCGTCCACAGTGCGCGCAGCCGGGCATGGCCACCTCCATGGGAGAAGGGGGCCCATTGTGCCAGCGCGCCGTCGCGCGTGGGGAGTGCTCAGCGCTGCGGGCTGGAGATGAGCGCCGGGGCGCGCTCCGAGGAGACAGGCGACGGCGCGGACGGGCGCGGCTCGCCCGTGGCGTCCACCAGCTGGTCATCCAGGCGCTTGAGCAGGAAGAGCAGGTACGCGGACACCGCGGCCAGCCCCGCCGCGAGGATGCCCAGCAGCATGCCGCGCTGCCACCGGTGGGCCCGCTCCAGCACCACCCGGCGCTCCGCGAAGGACTTGAGCTGCGCGTCGGCCGCCGAGCCGTCCAGCCGGTTGGCGTAGTCCTCGGCCTGGGCGGTGCCGCGCTCCATCAGCCACTGCCCCTGCACCTGCAGGGCGTCCGAGCGCGTGTAGCAGAAGCCCGCCACACCCGCCGACAGCAGGGAGACGCACAGCGCCGCAGTCACGCTCCGGGTGCCCATTTCAACGTCCTCCGGACTGGCCATTGCGCGGGCCAGGACACCCGCGACTGCTCCGGCTTCCCGAAGACAGTAGCGGATGGTAGGGAGCCGCTCTGACATGGGCAAGCCCTACCGTCCTAAAGACCACTTCTTCCAGAAAGCCAAGCAAGAGGGGCTGCGCGCCCGCTCGGCATTCAAGGTCGACGAGCTCATCAAGCGCTTCCCCATGGTGAAGAAGGGGCACGTGGTGCTCGACCTGGGGGCCGCCCCGGGCGGGTTCCTCCAGATTCTCGCGGAGGCGGTGGGGCCGGCGGGGCGCGTCATCGGGGTGGACATCGTCGCCATCCGTCCCTTCACGCAGCGGCACGTGCAGACGGCGGTGCTGGACGTGCTGGCGGACGACTTCGACGCGAAGCTGGCGGAGATGTACGACGGCCCGTTCGACGCCGTCATCTCCGACATGGCGCCGAAGACGAGCGGCATCAAGGCCACGGACGAGGCGCGCAGCCTGCGGCTGGCGGGCAAGGCGCTGGAGGTGGCCACCGTGCGCGGCCGGCCCGGCTCGTCCTTCGTCGCCAAGGTGTTCATGGGCGGCGACTTCGAGGACTTCCGCAACCAGGTGCGCGCCCTCTTCGAGGAGGTGAAGGTGGTCCGCCCGGAGGCCACGCGCGGCGCGAGCATGGAGGTCTACCTGGTGGGGTTGCGCCGCAAGGCCCCCGCGCCCGCGGCGACTTGAGGTTCATTGTGGAACGATTCGGCGGGCGGCTGTGTCTAGAGTGCCGCCCATGCACCGGACTCCCTGGACTCGAGCGTCCTCCGCCGCCCTGTTGCTGCTGTCGCTGCTGCTGACCTCCTCGCCCGCGCTGGGGCAGGGGAAGGCCCCGCCGACGTGGAAGGCCATCGACGCGTTGGTGGACGAGCAGAAGGTGGAGGCCGCCGCGCAGGGCGCCGAGGCCCGCCTGCAGAAGGCGAAGGGTGGCGCCGACGAGGCGGAGTGGGCCCGGGCGCTGGTGCGCACGGTGCAGCTGCGCAGCGCCCTGCATGGGTACGAGACGTCGGTGCGCTTCCTGCGCGAGCAGCCCTGGCCCCAGGGCGTGCTGCCGCGCGCCACGCTGAACCTCTTCTACGCCCAGTCGCTCGTCACGTACGCGCAGGCCTACGGCTGGGAGGTGCGCCAGCGCGAGGCGGTGGCCTCCACCGGCCCGGTGGACCTCAAGTCGTGGACGTACGAGCAGATCCTCACCGAGGCGCAGCGCGCCTACGAGGACGTGTGGAAGCAGCGCGAGAAGCTGGGCACCGAGCCGGTGACGGTGCTGTCCGAGTACATCCGGCCCAACACGTACCCCGCGGGCATCCGCTCCACGCTGCGCGACGCCGTCGCGTACCTGCGCGTGGCGGTGCTGGCGGACAGCTCCCACTGGCGGCCCGAGCACGCCAACGAAGTCTATCGCCTGGACCTGCGCTCGCTGCTCGAGGGCGCGCCCACCGTGGACCTGACGGACCCCAACCTCCACCCGCTGGTGAAGGTGGCGGCGGTGCTCGGGGACCTGGAGGCGTGGCACCGCGCCGGAGGCCGGCGTGAGGCGGCGCTGGAGGCGCGGCTCGAGCGCTACGAGGTGCTGTCCTCGCACTTCACCGAGAAGGACGACGGGGCCCGCATCCGCCAGCACCTGACCGCGTTCCTCACCCCCTTCCGCGACGTGCCGTGGTGGGGCATGGGGCAGGGGCAGCTGGCGGAGCTGGAGCAGGCCGCGGGGCACCCGGTGCGCGCGCTCTCGCTGGCGAAGGCCTGCGTGGGGGCGTACCCGAAGACGGAGGGCTCGAAGCGTTGCGAGGCCCTGGTGAGCGTGCTGGAGGCCCCGGACTTCCGCCTCGCCTCCATGCAGTCGGACGGGCCGCGCCGGCGCTCCGTGGAAGTCACCCACCGCAACGTGCCGGTGCTCCACTTCCGCGCCTATGCCTTCGACCTGGAGAAGCGGCTGGCGAAGGTGGACGACTACAACCTCCTGCCCTACGGCGAGACGCTGCTGCGCATCTTCAACAGCCAGAAGCCGCTGGCCTCATGGAGCACGCAGCTGCCGGCGACGCAGGACCTGCGCGAGCACCGCACCTTCGTCACGCCGCCGCTCGAGCAGCCGGGCACGTACATCATCGCCGCCTCCGCGCGCGAGGACTTCGGCGCCAAGGACAACCGCGTGCAGGCGGTGTTCATGACGGTGTCCCCGTGGGTCATCGTCACGCGCGCCACGGCGGGCACGTCGGTGGAGGCGCGGGTGGTGATGGGCGAGTCCGGCAAGCCCGTGTCGGAGGTGCCGGTGCGCCTCATCCTCACCGACTACAGCAAGGGCTTCCGCGAGGCGGCCCGTGCCACCACGGACCCCCAGGGCGAGGTGACCTTCTCCGCGCCGAAGGGGCAGTCGTACCAGAGCTACCTGCTGGTGGCGGGACGCGGGCGCGAGACGCTGCTCCACCCGAATGGCTTCTCCTTCTACCCGCGCGGCGAGCCCCAGGAGAGCAGCACGTCGCTCGTCTTCACCGACCGCAGCGTGTACCGCCCGCTGCAGAAGGTGCTCTGGAAGGTCGTGGCCTTCCGCGGGCGCGGCGACCAGGCGCGCTACCAGACGCTGCCGGAGCAGTCGCTGGTGGTGTCGCTGATGGACCCCAACAACCAGGAGGTGGAGAAGCGCGAGGTGCGCACCAACGGGTTCGGCTCGGCGGCGGGGGAGTTCACCGTGCCCACCGGCCGGGTGCTGGGGGGCTGGTCCGTGCGCGTGGCGTCGGGCGGGGGCGCCGCCATCCGCGTGGAGGAGTACAAGCGGCCCACCTTCGAGGTGACGCTGAAGGACCCGGAGGCGCCGCTGCGCCTCAACCGGCCGGCCACCTTCAAGGGCGAGGCGCGCTACTACTTCGGGCTGCCGGTGGCGTCCGGCACCGTGCGCTGGCGCGCCTTCCGCGAGCCGGTGCTGCCCTGGTGGTGGTGGTGGGAGCGGTCCTCCATGCCCGTGAAGCGGCAGGTGGTGGCGTCCGGCGCGTCCGCGCTGGCCGAGGACGGCAGCTTCGGCATCACCTTCACGCCCGAGGCGGATGAGCGCTCCGCGCGCACGCCGGGGCTCACCTGGCGCTACCGTATCGAAGCGGACGCGACGGACGAGGGCGGCGAGACGCGCTCGGCCGAGCGCGCCTTCCGGCTGGGCTTCGTCTCGGTGGAGGGGCGCGTGGACGCGGACGAGGGCTTCTTCCGCGAGGGCGTGGCCCCCGAGGTGAAGCTGGTGCGCACCACGCTGGACGGTGTGCCGCAGCCCGGCCCCGGCCGCTGGCGGCTGGTGGCGCTGAAGCAGCCCGCGCAGCCGCTGCTGCCCGCGGACGAGCCCATCGTCGAGCCGCCCGCCGTGGAGGTGGACCCGGAGGCGGTGCGCACGCCCACCCCGGGCGACAAGCTCCAGCCCCGCTGGGACTCGGACTACTCACCCCAGGCGGCCCTGGCCCGCTGGCAGGACGGAGGGGAGCAGGCGAAGGGCGCCGTGCAGCACGACGCGCAGGGCCTGGCCCGGGTGAAGCTGCCCGCGCTGAAGGCCGGTGCGTACCGGCTGCACTACGAGACGACGGACGCCTTCGGCCAGACGTTCACCGTGGCGCGCGAGCTGATGGTGGCGGGCGAGGCCGCGCCCATCGCCCTGCCGGCGTCACTGGTGCTGGAGCGCGACACGGTGCGGGTGGGCGAGGTGGCGCGATTGCTGGCCTTCTCCGGCTTCGAGGGACAGCCCCTGATGCTGGACCTGTACCAGGGCGAGCGGCGCGTGCTGCGCAAGCCGCTGACGGGCGGCAAGGCACCGGTGGTGGTGGAGGTGCCGGTGACGGAGGAGCTGCGCGGCGGCTTCACCGCGGTGCTGGTGGCCGTGCGCGACTGGCAATACCTGGGCTTCTCCTCGTCCGTGTTCGTCCCGTGGGACGACAAGGAGCTGAGCCTGGAGTTCGCCACGTTCCGCGACAAGCTGCGTCCCGGCGCGAAGGAGACGTGGCGCGTGACGGTGCGCGGCCCGAAGGGCGCGAAGGTGGAGGCCGGCGCCGCCGAGCTGCTCGCGTACATGTACGACCAGTCGCTCGATTTGTTCGCGCCGCACATGCCGCCGAGCGTCGCGGCGCTCTACCCGCGCCGTGCCACGCACGTGGACCTGCGCTCCTCGCTGGCCGTGGCCACGGCCCAGTGGGTCGTCAGCGAGGGCTACGGCGAGGTGCGGGGCTGGAACCCGCCCGAGCCGGACACGCTGCGCTTCGAGGACGAGTACGGCCTGGGCGGGCCGGGCTACCGGCGCTACCGGAACCAGATGATGCGAGGCGAGACGGTGGCGGCCCCGAGCGCCGCGCGGCCGATGAGGGAGGAGTCCGAAAGCGGGGCGCCTCCGCCTCCGCCTCCCGCGCCTCCTGCGGAGCCGGCGAAGCCGACCATGCAGGCGGAGGCGAAGAATGCGGACAAGGCGCAGAGTGCCCAGGCGGGGCAGTCCGCACCGGCCGAGGGACTGCGCTCCAACTTCGCGGAGACGGCGTTCTGGGTGCCGCAGCTGCTCACGGGCGCGGACGGCTCGGCCACGCTGGAGTTCACCGTGCCGGACTCGGTGACGGCGTGGAGCGTCTGGGTCCACGGCATCACCCGCGACTTGAAGGGCGGCTCGGTGCAGCGCACCACCCGCAGCGTGAAGGAGCTGATGGTGCGGCCGTACGTGCCGCGCTTCCTGCGCGAGGGGGACAGGGCGGTGCTGGAGGTGGTGGTGAACAACGCGGCGGACAAGCCGCAGCAGGGCACGCTCACGCTCGACATCGTGGACGCGCAGACGCAGAAGAGCCTGCTGGCGGACTTCGGCGTGAAGGGCGCGTCGCAGGCCTTCAACGTGGCGGCGGGGCGGGGGACGAACCTGCGCTTCGCGCTCACCGCGCCCGCGAAGGTGGGGACGGTGGCCTTCCGCGTGGAGGCCCGCGCCGGCAACCTGAGCGACGGAGAGCTGCGCCCGCTGCCGGTGCTCCCCGGCCGCATGCACCTGGCGCAGTCGCGCTTCGTCACGCTGAAGGGCAAGTCCTCCAAGACGATGACCTTCGAGGACCTGCGCGCGGGCGGAGACCCCACGCGGGTGAACGAGCAGCTCGTCGTCACCGTGGACGCGCAGCTGTTCTACGCGGCGCTCCAGTCGCTGCCGTACCTGATGGACTACCCCTACGAGTGCACGGAGCAGACGCTCAACCGCTTCGTGTCCTCCGGCATCCTCGCCAGCCTCTACGGGCAGTACCCCGAGGTGGCGAAGATGGCGAAGACGATGAGCGCACGCGCCACCCAATTCGAGACGTTCGACGAGGTGGACCCGAACCGGAAGATGGCGCTGGAGGAGACGCCCTGGCTGGAGATGGCCAAGGGCGGGCCCAAGGCCGAAGCGGACCTGGTGCGCGTGCTGGACCCGAAGGTGGCCGCGGCGGAGCGCACCTCCGCCATGGGTAAGCTGCGCAAGGCGCAGACCTCCAGCGGCGGCTTCCCGTGGTGGCCGGGCGGGCCGCCGTCGCCGTACATGACGCTCTACATCCTCCACGGCCTGTCGCGCGCCATGGAGTACGGGGTGGAGGTGCCGCCCGAGATGACGCGCAACGCGTGGGGCTACGTGGCCCGGCACTTCCGCGAGGAGTACGCGGACAAGCTGATGAAGAAGGGCCAGGGCTGGGAGTTCCTCACCTTCCTCAACTACGTGGCCTCCGCGTACCCGACCGAGCGCTACACGGGCGAGGCGCTCACCGCCTCCGAGCGCGAGCGGATGCTCGCCTTCAGCTACAAGCACTGGAAGAAGCACTCGCCGTACCTCAAGGGCTACCTGGCGCTGACGCTGAAGCGCGCGGGGAAGGGGAAGGACGCCGAGCGGGTCTGGGAGAGCGTCATGGACTCCGCGAAGTCGAGCGAGGAGCTGGGCACGTACTGGGCGCCCGAGGACCGCAGCTGGCTCTGGTACAACGACACCACGGAGACGCACGCCTTCGCCCTGCGCACGCTGACGGAGCTCAAGCCGAAGGACCCGCGGCGCGAGGGGCTGGTGCAGTGGCTGCTGCTGGACAAGAAGCTCAACCACTGGAAGTCCACCCGCGCCACCGCCGAGGCGCTCTACGCGCTGGTGAAGTACCTCCAGTCGGAAGGGGCGCTGGGCGTGCGCGAGGACGCGAAGGTGACGGTGGGCCCGCGCGTGGTGCAGTTCGAGTTCTCCCCGGACACGTACACGGGGAAGAAGAACCAGGTGGTGGTGCCCGGGCCGGAATTGAATCCGGCCACCATGAGCTCGGTGGTGGTGGAGAAGACGACGCCGGGCTTCGCCTTCGCCTCCGCCACGTGGCACTTCTCCACGGAGAAGCTCCCGGAGGAGGAGCGCGGCGACTTCTTCAGCGTGTCGCGGCGCTACTTCCGGCGCGAGCGCGAGGGCCGCGAAGCGGTGCTCCAGCCGCTGGCGGAGGGCGCAGTGCTCAAGCCCGGTGACGAGGTGGAGGTGCAGATCTCCCTGCGCACGAAGCACGCGGCGGAGTACGTCCACCTGAGAGACCCGCGCGCCGCGGGCCTGGAGCCGGAGAACGCGCAGTCCCGCCACAAGTGGGATTTGGGCATCGTCTGGTACGAGGAGACGCGGGACTCGGGCACCAACTTCTTCTTCGAGTGGCTGCCCGCCGGCGAGTACACCTTCAAGTACCGGCTGCGCGCCAACATGGCCGGCACCTTCCGCGTGGGCCCCGCCACCGTGCAGTCCATGTACGCGCCCGAGTTCACCGCGTACTCCAAGGGCGCGGTGCTCACCGTGGGCCCGGCGAAGTAGGCGAGGAGCAGGCGATGACGGACGACTACCGGAGCCACCCCGTCGACCCGGCCGTGGTGCGGGCCTCGCTGGACGGGCTGCTCGTCGCGGAGGCGGGGTACACGGTGCGCATCCGCGACGTCGCGGGGCTGCTCCAGCGGGAGGGCTTCCGCGTCTACGTGGTGGGCGGGGCGTGCCGCGACTGGCTCACCGGCGAGGCCGTCAAGGACGTGGACCTGTCGGTGGATGGGCCGGTGGAGCGGGCCCACGCGGTGCTGCGCGCGGCCTACCCCGGCATCGACCCGGTGCTCCGCCACTCGCCGCGCTTCGGCACGCTCCGGTGGGGCAGCAAGAGCACGGGCGGCGTGGACCTCAACATCCTGCGCAGCCGCCACGACATCCAGAACGACGACATGTGGACCACCACGTTCGTCGCGCGGAGCGACCTGCGCGAGGACGCCCTCACCCGGGACTTCTCGGTCAACGCCTTCTACCTGTCGTGCGACAGGGAGGACCGGCTGTTGGACCCGCTCGACTGCGGACTGGAGGACGTGCACGCGCGCGTGCTGCGGCTCGTCACCCACCCGCGCGTGCTGGACACCAGCTTCCGGACCACCTTCCGCATCCTCCAGTTCCTGTGCCGCGGCTACCGGCCGGCGCCCGACATCCACGCGCACCTGGAGCGCTACGCGGACCACGACATCCAGGGCATGGGGGACCGGCTGCTGAACTGGATTCCCAACCACCTGGGGAGCACCCCGGAGCTGATGGCCGGGTTCCGGGAGCGCCTCCACGCGTGCGCGAAGGAGGCGGCCTCCCGGAAGGTGCTGGACGACGTCTTCGCCCGGCTCGCGGAGGCGGGCGGCTAGCGTGCCCCGTCCCGGGCCGCCGCCCACGCGTTGGCCCGCTCGGTGATGCGCAGCGCCAGGGCGCGCTTGACGATGCTGTACTCCAGCCAGCTCTGCCCGGGCACCGCCGCCAGCTCCCGCTTCAGGGCCTCGTAGCGCCGCCGCTCCTCGGGCTCGGCGCGCATGAAGTCGCGGAAGTTGGCGAGGTAGGAGAACCACGGGCTCTGGTGGCCGCACACGTGGACGACGAAGGCGCCCTGGCCGTCCGCGTGGACGTTCCAGAACCAGGTGAAGTCCGGGTCGATGGGGCTGGGGCCATAGGACTCGTAGCCGAGCCCCGCGAGCAGCTCCGCCTGCCGCGCGGTGCAGGGCAGGGCGCGCACCGCCACCGCCAGGTCGAGGATGTTCTTCCCCGGCAGCGGCGGAATGGACGTGCTGCCGATGTGCTGGATGTCCACCAGCCCCTCGTCCGCCAGCGCGGCGTGGAGCCGCTGCTTCTCGGCTTCGAAGGCGGCAGCCCACGCCGGGTCATGCTCCCGCACCTGGATGTCCAGCTCCGGCGAGCGCAGCCGGGACCAGCGTCGCACGAGCCCCTCCACGGACTCGCCGCCCAGCTCCTCCGGGCGGACGCGCTCCTTGAGGCGCCGGATGATGCGGGCCAGCCGGAAGGCGTCCGCCGCGCCGCCGCCCGCGTCCCCGCTCACGGGCGCGCCTCCGGGCCGGGGTGGGAAGGACGGCACCAGTGGGTGAGGTCCCTGTCCAGCAGCGCGCTCAGCCGCTCCACGTCCGGCAGCAGCTCCGCGCAGACGCGCTCGCGCGCCTCCGGCGACAGCCGCTGGCTCTTGGCCCCGAGGTGGGAGTCGCGGCCCGTCTTCAGCCGGGCGCGAATCTCCGGGGTGGCCGCGCGCATCTGCCGCAGCACCAGGGGGCGGATGAGCGCCGTGGCGCGGGCCTCGTCGAACTCCGGGGTGTGCTCCGGGTCCACGCCGAGGAACTCCAGCGTGCGCCGGTACTCCCCGCGCACGTCCTTCACCAGGTCGTCGAAGATGACGACGTGCACCCGCTCGCGGCCGAAGGTGCGCAGGAAGCGCTCCACCGGCTCCGCGTAGCGCGCCACCGAGCGGTACTGGAGCCCCTCGGGGAAGTAGCACCGGGGAGGCAGCCGCTGCCCGCGCGCGCGCTCCGGCTCCGCGTCGAGCGCCGCGGAGAAGTCCTCCAGGTCCTCGTTGCCGGTGCGCAGGTACAGCGAGTGCAGCGAGTGCATCATCGCCACGGGCTCGCGCAGCATGATGAGGATGCGCGCGTCCGGGGAGAAGGCCTTCAGCTCGCCGGGGGCCGTCCTGGACATGATGTAGAAGACGGAGCCCTCGCCCACCACCTTCGCGTCGCCCGCGCCGTCGAAGAGGCTCAGGTAGCTGGCCTCGTCGCCCACGGCGAGCGGCTGCCGCGTCAGGTCCGAGCCGAAGTAGATGGGCTCCTTGAGCAGCGACAGGAAGATGCCCGGGTGCTGCTTGAGGTACGTGTACATCGACGTCGTGGCACAGCGCGGCGCCCCGACGATGAAGAAGTTGGGCTTGGGCATGGGGCCTACCAGGGGAACTCGTCGCGGTCCTTGAAGAACTTCCCGCGCGGGCCGTCGTCCGCGAGGGTGGCCAGCCAGACGATGCCTTCCGAGCCCTCCTCCACCGAGCGCTCCGCGCGGATGCCGCCCAGGTGCGTGCGCACCCAGCCCGGCGTCACGGCGTTGACGAGGATGTTGGTGTCCTTCAGCTCGTCGGCGAACACGCACGTCATCGCGTTGAGGGACGCCTTGGACATGCGGTAGGCCAGCTTGCCCGCGGCCAGGCGCGAGAAGGAGCCCAGCCCGCTGGAGACGTTGACGATGCGGCCGTAGCCCTGCTGGCGCATCACCGGCACGCACAGCTGGATGAGGCGCAGCGGACCGTGGACGTTCGTCTCCAGGGTGGTGCGCACGGTGTCCATGCCCAGCTCCAGGCCGGGCTGCTTCATGTCCAGGGCGACGGCCGCGTTGTTGACGAGGATGTCCAGGCGGCCCAGCTCGCGGGTGACAGCCGCCACCGTCTGGACCATGCTCTCCTCGCGGGTGACGTCGAGCGGGAAGAAGCTGACGGGCAGCCCCTGCTCCGCGAGCGCCTTCGCCGCGGCGCGTCCCTTGTCCTCGCTGCGGGCGGTGAGCGCGACGCGGATGCCCCGGGTCGCGAGCTGCCGGCAGACCTCCAGTCCGATGCCCCGGTTGGCGCCCGTGACGAGCGCGACCCTCTCCTTGGTTTCCATCCCTCTCCCTCTCGCGTCAGACGTCGTACTGGGGGAACAGCTCGAAGAGGAGCCGCTCCCGGGTGCGCACGAGCTGCTTCAGCTCGGGCGTGTAATAGGACTCCCAGCGGTCCTCCGGCGCGCGCCCGCCCTCGGCGGGGTACACCTTCTCCGCGTCGAGGATGAAGGCGAGCGTCTCCGGTGCGTGGCCCAGCTCCAGCAGGAAGCCGTGCAGGCCCCGGTTGAGGTCCTCTGAGAAGGTGAAGCGCACCGGGTACATGTCCTGCCGGCACCGGCCGGAGGCGAGGTAGTCGTCGTCGATGGCGGCGAACACCTCGCGCGGATTGGTGCAGTAGAAGCGCACGAACTGCTCGGTGTGCCAGCCCGGCCGGCGCTCCTCGGGGAGGCGCTCATTGCGGAAGCCCGTCTCCTCGCGGTTGTGCCGGTTGACGAACTTCGTGTTCGCCAGGACGACGAACTCGGCGAAGGACAGGTCCGGGTAGTGCGGGAAGAGGGCCCGCATCTCGTCCGCGCCGCAGTACATGTCCGGGTGCAGCTTCCACCAGCCGAAGTGGTACTGGGACACGTACCTGTCATACGGGTTGCGCAGCGTGGTGAGCAGCGGCTTGCCGCGCCACGGCTCGGGGATGGCCGAGCAGCCCCCGTGCTTGTGGGTGTTCACCCAGGGCCGGCCGCCGCCCGCGTAGAGCCGCTCCAGCATCTTCGTGACGAAGGTGCCGCCCGTCTTGGGCTGGTGCAGGTAGACGAAGTCGTCGGTGAGGAGCATGGGGCGGTGCGGGGGCTTCAGGAGGCCACGGCGTCGACGGCGGCGGAGAGCTGGCGCCCGGTGTAGTCGCCCCAGAGCAGGCCCTTGCGCGTGAGCGCCAGCTCCGCGTCGGTGACGGTGAGGAAGTCGCCGCCCACCAGCGCGTCCACGGTGGGCTGCACCAGCTTCACCAGGTCGAAGCCGTGGCGGCGCTGGAACTCCTTGCGGTCCAGGCGCAGCAGCTTCAGGCCCAGCACCACGTCACGGGCCATCAGGTCCTTGGCGCTGAGCTGGTAGCCGCGCGCCACGGGCAGCTCGCCCGCCTCCACCATGTCCGAGTACTTCTGCAAGTCACTGGTGTTCTGCACGGAGATGTTGCCGAGCGCGCCGAAGGCCGACACTCCGAAGGAGTAGATGTCGTCGCCGCGCCACTTGCTGGTGGTGTGGCGCTGCATGAAGCCGCCGTCCTTGGTGAAGGTGAAGAAGTTCACCGGCAGGTAGTTGGCGCGCTCCAGCTGTTTGATGGCATGGGCCGCGTACTTCACCTCCTCCTCGTCGGAGGGGAGGAACTGCGCGTCCTTCTTCACGCTCGCGTAGTAGTCGGTGTTGGAATACAGCTCCGTCTTGTAGACGGTGAGCGAATGCACGCCGGTGCGCAGCGCCGTCTCCACGGTGTGCGCCCACGTGGCGTCCGTCTCGCCCGCCAGGCCGCTCATCAGGTCGATGTTGACGACCGCCCCGGTGCCCAGGGCGATTTCGATGGCCTTGAGCCCCTGCTTCTCCGTGTCCCGCCGGCCCGTCTTGAGGACGATTTCGTCCGCGAAGGACTGGATGCCCAGGCTGATGCGGTTGACGCCCAGGTGCTGGAGGTGGTCCGCCTTGGCCTGGATGAGCGTGACGGGCTCGCCCTCGACGGTGATTTCCGGGTCCGCGAGGGTGAGGTGCTCGCGCAGCGTGTCCATGATGCGGCTGAGGTTGTCCTTGGACAGCAGGGTGGGCGTGCCGCCGCCGAAGTAGATGGAGTGCGTGGGGCGCGACTTGAGGTCGAAGCGCTTGGAGGCCAGCTCGATTTCGCGGCACAGCGAGCTGACGTAGCGGTCAATCTCCGGCTTGCGATTCTCGCTGAGCGTGGTCGTCTTGTAGTGGCAGTACGCGCACCGCTGCACGCAGTAGGGCGTGTGCACGTAGATGTTGAGCGGCGCGGGCGTCAGGAAGCGCTGGGCGACGTCTCCGCGCCAGTAGCGGTAGGGCGGGTAGTTGGTGACGAACCCCTTGCGCGTCAGCTCGATGCCGCGGGGCAGCTCCTCGGTGGCGGTGCTCATGGCGACGACCTCTTCTCGGGTGGGGCGGTGGGGGCGTTTCAGGCCACGGCCGACTGGCGCTGCGCCGCCATGCCGTGGATGTGCCGGGCAAGCACCGTCAGGCTCGCGAAGGTCTCCGGACTGAGGTTCTGGTCGGGGAACTCGAAGCCGAAGCGCTTCTCGATGAGGGCGATGAACTCGAACAGGACGATGGAGTCGAGCGCGAGCCCGCCCTCGAGCAGGGAGATGTCGTCGGAGATGTCCGACTCCTGGATGCGGACGTCGAGCTCATGCGCAATCATCCGCCGGAGCTCGACGACGAGCTGGGCGACCTCGGGCCCCGAGGGGTTGGCATTCATGTCTGGCACTCCTTGTCGTCGCTGGCGTTGGGGGTTTCGGCCACCGTGGCGAGGGCCGCCAGGGCCCGTCGGTCCACCTTCCCGTTGGGAAGCAGGGGCAGGGTGGGAAGGACGCGGACCTCGTCCGGGAGGGCGTAGGGCGGCAGGACGCTGGCGCAGGCCGCGCGCACCGCGGCGCCGTCCAGCGCGCGCCCCTCGCGGGGCGTGCAGAAGGCGAGGATGTGGCGCCCGCGCAGGTGCTCGCCGCCGAGCACGGTGACGGCGCGCTCCACGTCCGGGAGCGTCTCCATGGCGCGCTCGAGGTCCACGAGCAGCACGAGGCGGCCATCCCGGTTGACGCTGTGGTCCTCGCGCCCCAGCACCTCCAGCAGCCCGCCCGGGTGCAGGCGGGCCAGGTCCCGGGTGCGGTACCAGCCGTCGCGCAGCGGGGGCTCGCCCGTCCACGGTCCGCCGTCTCCGGCGACATAGCCCTCGAAGCCGTGCGGGTGGTGGCACAGGAGGCTGCCCGCGTCACCCGGCAGCTCGCCGGCCGACTCCGGCGGCTCCAGCCGCAGCGCCACGCCCTCCAGGGGCGCGCCCACGGTGGTGGCGCGGGGGCCGTCGGCCACGTCGGCGTCCGCGGCGGCGATGACGCCCTGCTCGGTGGTGCCGTACAGGTTCACCACGCGCCGGAAGCGCGCCTCCACGGCGGGGAAGGACTCCGGCTTGAGCTTGTCGCCGGCCACCACGACGTGCCGGTAGTGCTCCGGCACGCTGCGCCCGCGCAGCAGCATGGTGCACAGGGCGGGCGTCATGAAGGCCACGCTCGGCCGGAAGGTGCGCTCGTGCTCCAGGCAGCGCAGGAGGTTGGCGCCCTCCACGAAGTCCAGCGACGCGCCCACGGTGAAGCCGGGGAGGAAGCCCGCGCCGAGCCCGAACATGTGCGCCAGCGGCACGGGCAGCAGGACGCGGTCCTCGCCCGTCAGCCGCAGCCGGGGGAGGGCGGCGAGCGCGTTGGCCAGCAGCCGCTCGTGCGTGTACAGGGCCAGCTTGGGCGTGCCGATGCTGCCCGAGGTGCGCAGCAGCAGGTGGCCCGTGGCCCACGCCTCCGCGCCCTCGGGCACCTGGTGGCCGGGGACGTCCTCCACCATGAGGAAGCTCTCGGGGTGCTCCAGCGACACGTCCGTGCCGGAGGCGAGCTGGCTGCGCACCGTCACCCGGTGGCGGCACACGCGCGGCACCTCGGGCCTCGGAGACGCCGTGCCCGGGTGCGGCAGCAGCACCAGGCTGTACCCGCGCGACAGCAGCGACAACAGGCTCAGCGCCCCGGCGACGGTGTTCGCGCACTCCAGCGCCACCACCGCGCCCGGCGACACGCCGCGCGACGTGAGGAAGGACTCCACCGAGGCGAGGTGCGCGTCCAGGGCCGCGTAGGGCAGCGTGAGCCGTCCGTCCGTCAGCACACCCTGATGCGGGGCCGCGGCCACGAGCGCCTGGCGGTACCACGCCGTGAAGGCGCTACACGCCCGTCCAGAAGGCGCTGGAAGCGGCGCGTCGGGAGGCCCTCTCCGTTGTTCGGCTGGCGCTTTCAATTCACGTTTGTGTGACGAGGCGGTTGTACGTTAGTTTCAATATCTATCGGATTTTTCCGTGTTGACACAAGGCCCCTGCTTTCCCTGGTGGACGGTTTGATGTCCGAGCGCGCGGAACCCTTCGAGCCCTTCATCTCGTTCTACCGGGCGCAGGGGTTGCCTCGGCCGCGCATGGAGCGCATGGCGCCCGCGGAGGTGCCGCAGCCGTATCACCGGCTGCTGGTGCACGAGCGGGCGATGACGCCGACGCTCGAGGACTTCTGCGGGCAGCGCCTGGCGCTGCGGGTGCTGAGCTCCAGTGAGGAGGCCGCCGTGCTGCGGCGGCAGGTGGTGCTGTCGGGCGCGCGCGACGGGCACCCCGTGGAGCTGGGGGCCATCTTCATCGAGCTCGGCTGCTTCGACGCACCCGCGCGGGAGCGGCTGCGCGAGGGTCGCACGCCGCTGGGCACGCTGCTGCGGGAGTTCGACGTCGCCTTCTCGTGCCAGCCGACGGCGTTCTTCCGTATGGAGGCGGACAGCCTGGTGCGCACCGCCCTGGCGCTGGAGGCCGGCGTGCAGTCGCTCTTCGGCCGGTGCAACCGCATCCTCACGCCGGGCGGCGGGGTGCTCGCGGACGTGGTGGAGGTGCTCGCGCCGGTGCGTGCCGCGCGGGACGCGCACGTGCTGCGCGCCGGGTAGTGCGTCCCTCAGTCCCCGCCCAGGGCGACGTCGCGCGGCGCGGAGAAGACCCAGGCGGTGTTGTGGGACGGCGTCGCGTGCGGGTCATACCCGCCGAAGTAGAGCGTCTGCCCGTCGAAGGGCGAGACGAGGATGGTGCGCGTGGCCCCCAGCGGCGGGGTGGGGGCGGGGGCCACGAGGTGCCTCGCCTCATAGCGTCCCTCGGGGTGGCGGATGAGGTACCAGGCCTCGGGCACCCAGCCGTCCTTCGGGTGCGTGTCGAGCGCGGCGCTGAACGTCGCGGCCACGCCGAGCAGCAGCGCCGTGCCGCCTCCGGGCCGGGCGACGGGTGTCATGTCGTCATAGGCGGCGATGGCGTAGCCGGGACGCCGTCCCCAGCGCTCCTCCAGGAAGCCGAGCACGTCCAGGTCGAGCGTCGCGCGGTAGCCCGCGTCGTCCGGCTCGAGCCGGAGGATGCGCGCGTGGTCGCCCTCGAGCGCGGCCAGCAGGCACTCGCCGCCCGAGGGGGACGGGACGGGCGTCAGCCCGCGCAGGCCGCTGCTGATGCGCGTCACCTCCTCGGGGAGCGTGTAGACCTTCTCCCAGCGCGGCGCCTCGCCGTCCACCCGCCGGTACAGGTGGGGCTTGATGGCCACGTGCAGCGCGCCGTCGCACACGGCGAAGGCCATGGGGCGGGCCGCGTAGCCCGACAGCTCGGGGACTTCGTCCCAGCGAATCCTCCCGGGCGCGGCCTCGTCGTAGACGCCGCTGTAGACGCCGTTGGTCAGCGTGCCCGCGAAGAGGCGCTCGCCGCCGGTGACGGAGTCCCGGTGGAGGTACAGGCTGCGGATGCTGGCGGTGCGCTGGCTCTTCGCGAGCGTCATCCGCGTCCACGTCCCGGTGCTGTCGTCGAGCGCGTGGACGGTGGAGAGGCCCTGGCCATCCGAGGGCGCCGCCAGCAGCATCGACACCGGAGCGGGCAGCGCGTGGCCCCGGCCGTCCCGGGTGAAGGTGACGGACACCAGGCTCATCCGCCAGTTCCTCGGCTCGAACTCGTGCGCCACCCGCCAGGCGCCGTCCGGTGCATCCAGGACGAGGACCTGGGAGCCCACCGCCGGGTCGTCACCGGGCCGGTCCCACATGACGGACGTGGCGGCGTAGAGCCGGCCCGCGTGGGCGACGAGGTGCATGACCTCCGTGCCCCCGAGGTAGCGGCCACCCACGTCCCGTGTTCCCGCCTGGTAGACGCGCTGGAAGCCGCGCTCTCTCATCGTGGTACCCTCCCGCCCGCGAGCCGCCGACTCGTGGTCCATCGCTTATAGCACCGTGCCTCCATGCCCCTTCCCCGAACCCTTCGTGCCTGTCTCTCCGCGCTGCTGCTGTCCTCCGCGGGATGCCAGGGCGCACGGGCGACGCAGCCCGCGCGTCCGGAGCCCGCGCCCGAGCCCCTCCGGCTGACCCTTGTCGGGACGAATGACGTGCACGGCTGGGCCCAGCCGCACACCGCCACGCTCGCGGACGGCACCGAGGTGGAGGAGGGCGGGCTGGCCGCCTTCGCGGGCTACCTGGCCATCCTCCGCGCGGAGAACCCCGGCGGCGTGCTGCTGCTGGACGGCGGCGACATGTTCCAGGGCACGCTCGCGTCGAACCTGGGCGAGGGCGACGTCATCATCGATGCGTTCAACCACCTCGGCTACCACGCCGCGGCCATCGGCAACCACGACTTCGACTATGGCCCGGTGGGGCCGCTGCCCATCGCGAAGGGGCCGGACATGGACCCGCTCGGCGCGCTGAAGGCGCGCCTGGCGCAGGCCCGCTTCCCGCTGCTCGCGGCCAACCTGTACGACGCGGCGACGGGGCAGCGCCCGGGCTGGCTGCCGGACGACGGGACGCGGCTGGTGGAGGCGAATGGGGTGAAGGTCGGCATCCTCGGCCTCTCCACGCCGAGGACGCCGGAGACGACGAACAAGGCGAACGTCGCCGGGCTGCGCTTCGGCCCGCTCGTCCCCGAGGCCCGCGCCGCCGCCGAGCGCCTGCGGGCCCGGGGCGCCGAGGTGGTCATCGCCGTGGCCCACGCCGGCGGCCAGTGCCGCGCGTGGAGCGACCCGCAAGACGTCTCCACCTGCGAGCCGGAGGCGGAAATCTTCGCGATGCTGCGCGAGCTGCCGCCGGGCACGCTCGACGCCGTGGTGGCGGCCCACACGCACCAGCCCCTGGGGCACTTCGTCCACGGTACGCCCGTCATCCAGTCCCGGGAGTACGCGCGCCACTTCGGCGTCATCGACCTCTACGTGGACCCCCGCACGCGGAAGGTGCTCCCCGAGCGCACCACCCTCACCCCGCTCATCCCCGTGTGCGCGCGCGTGGACGAGGCCACCGGGAGCTGCGAGCCGAAGCGCCTGAAGGAGCAGCCCCAGGTGAAGCTGGTGCAGGCGCGCTTCCACGGCAGGCCGGTGGTGGAGGACGCGGCGCTCGAGCAGCTCATCGCGCCCGCGCTGGCGCGCGCGGAGGCGGAGCGGGGCCGCTCGCTGGGGTTGACGGTGCCGGAGCCGCTGCGCCGCGACTTCGTGCGGGAGAGCGCGCTGGGCAGCCTCGTCACCGACTCGCTGCGCGAGCTGATGGGCGCCGACGCGGCCCTGCTCAACGCGGGCGGCCTGCGCGGCGACCTGCCCGCGGGCGAGCTGCGCGCGGGGACGCTGTACGAGGTCATCCCCTTCGACAACACCGTGGCCACGCTGACGCTGACGGGCGCGCAGCTCCAGCGCCTGCTGGAGCACGTCTACGGCACCGCGCAGATGGGGGTGTACCAGGTGTCGGGCCTGCGGCTGGTGCTGGCCCACTGTCCGGGACCGGGCCGCCTGCTGCGCGTGTCGCTGGCGGACGGGCGGCCGCTCCAGCCGGAGCAGCGCTACCGCGTGGTGACGTCCGACTTCCTCGCGCGAGGAGGCAACGGGCTCGGGCCGGTGCTGGCCACCTTCCCCGAGGGCAGCATCGACCTGGGGCTGGACCAGGAACTGAGCCTGCGCGAGGCGCTCATCGCCTGGTGGCAGAAGCGCGGCCGGCCGCTCACCGCGCCCGCACCGGGACGGATGAAGCTGGAGGGGCAGGGGCCCTGCGCCGCCCCGGGGCCGCGCGCGCCGTGAGCGCCGCCTCGCGCGCGGGCCCGCCGAGCCACCCCGTCGACGCCGGCCTCGTGGGCGCGTCGCTGGAGCAGGTCGCCTACCAGGACGCGGGGCACCTCATCAGGGTGCGGGACGTCATCGACGTGCTGGTGGGCGCGGGGATGCAGGTCTACGTCGTGGGCGGCGCGCCCCGGGACTGGCTCCAGGGCGAGGTGGCCCGCGACGTGGATATCGCCGTGGACCGCGCCATGGACGAGGTGCACCAGCACCTGCGCCGGGCCTTTCCCGCCATCGACCCGGTGCTCTCGCGCTTCGACCGCTTCGGGATGATGTGCTGGGGCGCGGCGGACACGGGCGGGGTGGACCTGTCCTTCCTCCGCGCGCCGGGTGACATCCAGAACGACGACATGCGCACCACCACGTTCGTCCCCCGGGCGGACGTGCGCGAGGATGCGCTCATGCGGGACTTCTCCGTGAACGCCTTCTACTACGCGTGTCACGAGGGGGGCGTGCTGCTGGACCCGCTGGGGTGCGGCCTGGAGGACGTCTCCGGGCGCGTGCTCCGCCTCATCACCCACCCGCGCGTGCTGGAGACGAGCTACCGCATCACCTTCCGCATCCTCCAGTTCCTCGGCCGGGGCTACACGCCGGCCCCCAACGTCCTGGAGCACCTGGAGCGGTACGCGGACCACGACATCCAGGGCATGGGGCAGCGCCTCGCGGGGTGGATGGCCAGCCACTTCGAGCCCGGCTCCGAGGCCCGCGCCGTGTTCTCACGGCGGCTGGTGGCCTGCGCCCGCGAGGAGGCGTCCCTGCGGGTGCTCGAGGCCGTCCTCACGCGCGAGGATGGGAGCCCGGGGCTCCCGCCGGGCGAGCCGGTTGGGGTAGAGAGGACGGCGTGTCTCCGCCGCCCCTGACCCCGCCTTCGTCGCTCAAGGAGCGCCTTCGCAACGCGGGCAGCCTCCTCCGCCAGCTCCCCGGCACCTTCCGCATCTTCTGGGAGGCGAGCCCCCAGGGCGCGGTGGTGCTCGGCGTGCTGACGCTGCTGGCGGCGCTGCTGCCCGCGGCCGTGGCCTGGGTGGGCAAGCTCATCGTCGACGGGGTGTCCGTCGCGGCGCGAGAGGGCGGCGGGGCGGCGCGTGAGCGGGTGGTGTGGCTGGTGGCGCTGGAGCTGGGGCTGATGGTGGGCCAGGCGGCGTTGGAGCGCGGGCTGGCGCTCACCCGTGAGCTGCTGCGCGTGCGCCTGGGCAACGTCGTCAACGAGCGCATCCTGCACAAGGCGCTGGAGCTGGAGCTGCGCCACTTCGAGGACTCGGACACCTACGACAAGATGCAGAACGCGAGGCGGGACGCGGCCACGCGCCCGCTGGCGCTGGTGATGGATGCCTTCGCCATCATCCGCCACGGCGTGACGCTGTCGACGTACGCGGTGATGCTGGTGTCCCTGTCCGTGTGGAGCGTGGCGGTGCTGGTGGCGGCCTCCATTCCCGCCTTCATCGCCGAGGCGCGCATGGCGGAGGAGGGCTTCCGGCTGCACTCGTGGCGGGCGCCGGAGCGGCGGAAGCTGGCCTACCTGGAGTGGATTCTCACGCGCGACAACCACGTCAAGGAGGTGAAGCTGTTCGGCCTGGGGCCGCTGGTGCTGGGGCGCTACCGCGCGCTGCACTGGCAGTTCTTCTCCGAGGAGCGCGGCCTCGCGGTGCGGCGGATGCTGTGGGGGCTGGTGCTGGGCACGCTGGCGCTGCTGGCGTTCTACGGCTGCTATGCCTTCATGGCGTGGCAGGCGGCCGGGGGCGCGCTCTCCCTGGGCGACCTGGTGCTGTACCTCACGCTCTTCCGGGGCGGACAGACGGCCTTCCAGGGCATCCTGACGAGCCTCGGCACCCTGTACGAGAGCGCGCTCTACATGAGCAACCTCTTCTCCTACCTGGCCATCCCCACCGGGGCGGAGGCGCCGCGCGTGCAGCCGGCCCTGTCTCCGCCCGTGCAGCGGGGCCATGCGCTGGAGCTGCGCAACGTATCCTTCCGCTACCCCGGCAAGCCCGGGTGGGCGCTGCGCGACGTGTCCCTGCGGCTGGAGCCCGGCGAGAAGCTGGCGCTGGTGGGGGAGAATGGGGCGGGCAAGAGCACGCTGGTGAAGCTGCTCTTGCGCATGTACGAGCCGACGGAGGGGGACATCCTCTACGGCGGCGTCAACCTGAAGGACATGGACGTGGAGGACCTGCGCCAGCGCTTCGGGGCGGTGTTCCAGGACTTCGTGCGCTACCAGTTCACCGTGGCGGAGAACATCGGCCTGGGCCACGTGTCCGCGCTGGAGGACCGGGAGCGCATCCGCCGGGCGGCGGAGGAGGGCGGCGCGAGCGCCGTCATCGAGGCCCTGCCGCAGCAGTACGAGACGATGCTGGGCGGCTGGTTCGACAAGGGCCTGGAGCTGAGCGGAGGCCAGTGGCAGAAGCTGGCGGTGGCGCGGGCCTTCATGCGCGACGCGGAGGTGCTCATCCTCGACGAGCCGACGGCCGCCATCGACGCGGAGGCGGAGCACGCCATGTTCGAACGCTTCCAGGCGCTCTCGAAGGACCGCATCGCCATCGTCATCTCCCACCGCTTCTCCACGGTGCGGATGGCGGACCGCATCGCGGTGCTCCACGACGGCCGGGTGGAGGAGCTGGGCAGCCACACCGAGCTGATGGCCCGGGCCGGGCGCTACGCGCGCCTGTTCAACCTCCAGGCGCGCGGCTACCAGGCGGCGTGAGCCGGGCGCCACCGCGCGAGGGGCCCGCCGTGCTCCTCCTGTGCGGCCTCGGGCGTGGGGTGCGTCAGTCGCCGCAGGTGGCGGCTTCGTCGGTGGGGTGCAGCGAGGCGATGCCGTAGGTGCCGTTGCGCGTGCCGCACCAGATGCGCCACGAGGTGCCGCCCAGGTCGGGCGCGGAGTAGATGCCACCCTCCTTCTTCGCGCCGCCACGCGCGCAGCACTTCGCGAAGGCCCGCGTGCCGATGGCCACCATCCCCACCGCGTCCGTCACGCGCGAGAAGCCGCCCGTCCTCTTCTCGCCGCAGGACCAGGGGGCCACGCCCCGGTAGCGGATGAAGTAGTTGTCGCCCTTCGTCGCGCTGCCTCCGCGCGCGGGGCCGGCGTAGCAGAGCTTCCCCTCCGACTCGAGCTGCGCGTAGCGAGGCAGGAAGTGCAGCCCGCCAATGGGGCCGCGCTGCCAGTCGTCCCCGCAGAACACGTGCGTGAAGGCGTTGCGCGGGCCGGTGCTCACCCACAGCCCGGTGAGCCACTCGAGGTTGCCCTGCCGCGAGCCCGGCCGCCCGGCGACGGACAGCGCCCGCTGGAGGCGCGGGTCGTCGTAGTGCCGCGCGAAGAAGCGCTGCACGTCCCCCGCGCCCACGCTCACGTCCGGACGCGCGGGGCACAGCTCCAGCACCTCGCGGTCCATCGCCGTCACCGCCGGCGGCTTGCCGAACAGGGGCTTCGTCTCACACGTCGTCGCGCAGCCCGTGGCGGGTGTCCAGGCCGCTGGCGCCGTGGCTCCGCGCGGGGAGGCGGGCCGGGTATCGCCGAGCTCCTCATCGGCCTCCGCCCCGGCCATGGCGGCGAGGCGGGCCTGCTGCGCCGCCTTGCCTCGGGCCTGCTGCTCGGAGTTGGCGCGGTCCGCGGCGGCCAGCTCCGCCGCGCTCGGGGCCCGGGGGGCCGCGGCTTCCGGAGCGCCCTCGCAGAGCACCCAGCCCTCCGCGGAGGGGCCCTTCAGCTTGCACCACGCCCGGTCCGGTCCGCCCTTCTTCAGGAGCGGGTACGAGGTGCCGGGCTCCACCGTGAACACCACTCGCGTCGACTCGGGCTGCTCCACCGCGTCCACGCGGACTTCGGACACGAAGGCCCCGGGGCCCGCCAGGGCGGGAAGGGCGGCGGCGAGGCAGAGGGCAAGGAAGGGGAGGGGAAGACGCATGGCGCGCGGGAGTCTACAGCGGCCCGTCAGCCGCTCGGGAGGAGCGGCCCTTGGGACGGGGTTGGCGCGTGGGACGGCCCTTCCCCGCCCGGCATTCAACCGGGCGTCCCCGGAGGCAGGCGGGGCAGGGCGGGCGTTCACCGGGCGGCCCTGGAGGAGCCTGCCCCGGCGACTCATGGCTTCGGTGAGCCTCGAGCGCACGGCGCCTTGCGGGCCCCGCGCGCCGCCTCATGCGAGAACGTCGCGGCTCAGGTGAGCTTCAGGCGCACGGAGTTCGGCTTGTCCGTGCGCGCCTTGCCCACCTGCACGGTGTACTCGCCCGGGCCGTACTCCGCCTTCAGGTCCGTCACCTTCTCGCCGTTGACGCGCACGCTGCCCTGGGCCATCGCCTCGCGGGCCTTGGTCGCGGAGGCCACCAGCTTCGTCTCCGGCAGCAGCTTGAACAGGAGCTGCTTCTCCGCCCCGGCCAGCGACACCTCCACCAGCTCCAGGCTCGCCTGCGGCGCCTCCTTCTTGAGGTTGTCCCAGGCCTCCACCGCCTTGCGGCCACCGTCCTCGCCGTGGAAGCGCACCGCCATCTCCCGGGCGAAGTCCTTCTTCACCGTCATGGGGTGCAGCTCGCCGCCCTGGACCTTCGCGCGCATCTCCGCGAGCTCCTTCAGCGTCTTCGCCGAGAGCAGCTCCAGGTACCGCCACATCAGGTCATCAGTGATGCTCATCAGCTTGCCGAAGATGGTCTCCGGCGGCTCGTCGATGCCGACGTAGTTGTCCAGGCTCTTGGACATCTTGTCGCCGACAATCTTCCCGTCCACGAGCTTCGCGTTGAGCCCCTCGAGGATGGGCCCCGTCATGATGACCTGCGGCTCCAGCCCCTCCTCCTTCATGAGCTGGCGGCCCACGAGCAGGTTGAAGAGCTGATCCGTCGCGCCCAGCTCCACGTCCGACTTCAGCGCCACCGAGTCGTAGCCCTGCAAGAGCGGGTACATGAACTCGTGCAGCGAGATGGAGACGTTCTCCCGGAAGCGCTTCTTGAAGTCGTCGCGCTCCAGCATGCGCTGCACCGAGTAGCGCGCCGCCAGGCGGATCATCCCCTCCGTGCCCAGCGCGTCCAGCCAGGTGGAGTTGAAGCGCACCTGCGTCTTGTCGGCGTCCAGCACCTTGAAGACCTGCTGCTTGTAGGTCTCCGCGTTGGCCTTCACCTCGTCGCGCGTGAGCGCCGGGCGCGTGGCGTTGCGGCCCGTCGGGTCTCCAATCAGCGCCGTGAAGTCGCCGATGAGAAACACCACCGTGTGCCCGAAGTCCTGGAAGCGCCGCATACGCGTCAGCAGGAGCGAGTGGCCGAGGTGCAAGTCGGGCCGGCTCGGATCGAACCCCGCCTTGATGACCAGCGGCTTGCCCGTGTCATACGAGCGCTGGAGCTTCTTCTTCAGCTCCTCGGGCACCTGGATGTCCACGGTGCCTCGGGTGACTTCTTCGAACTGCTCCTCGGGGGTCGCCTTGCGCAGCGCGTCCTTGGTCATGGCGGGCGCAACTTAGCCGATAGGCGGCCACCGTGAACGCGGAACCACGCGGGAGCTTCACGTACCCGGCAGGCGCTGGCGCACCCGCTCGATGCTCCGGGGCCGGCCCGTGGTGTCGTCGATGTCGATGACGACGCCCTGCAGGTACACCAGTTTCTCCGCCACCTCGTAGGGGGCCTTCTCCCCGCGGAAGCGCGCCAGCGAGGACTCCTTCTTCATGCCGATGACGGAGTCCAGCGGGCCGCACATGCCCACGTCGGTGATGAAGGCCGTGCCGCCGGGGAGGATGCGCTCATCCGCCGTCTGCACGTGCGTGTGCGTGCCCACCACCGCGGACACCTTGCCGTCCAGGTGCACGCCCATGGCGTTCTTCTCGCTGCTCGCCTCGCAGTGCATGTCCACCAGGATGCAGGGCGTCTCCTTGCGCAATTCCTCCACCAGGGGCAGCACCACCTCGAAGGGGCTGTCCTCCATGCGCATGAAGACGCGCCCCTCCAGGTTGATGACCCCCAGGGCTCGGCCGTCCGGAAGGCGCACCAGCCCATGCCCGCGCCCCGGCGTCCCCTTGGGGTAGTTCGCCGGCCGCAGGAGCAGGTCCGGATGCTCCTTCACCCAGGGGAGGATGGCCTTCTTCGAGTAGAAATGGTTCCCGCTCGTCAGCAGCTTGATGCCGCTGTCGAGCAGGTACGTGGCGGTCTCCGCGCTGATGCCGGCACCGCCCTCGCTGTTCTCCGCGTTGGCCACGCACAGGTCCACCCCGTGCTCGGTCACGAGGCGCGGAAGGAGCGTGCGGACCGCCTGGAGTCCCGGGCGGCCCACGACGTCTCCCATGAAGAGGACCTTCACGTATCCAGGAAGTCCCAGTCGCGGTACAGGCCCCGTAGCGACTCGGACTCCGTCACGATGAGGTCCATGTCCACGTCATCACCCGTGGTGGGCAGCACCTGGACGACCTGGTCATTGAAGGCCAGGCCGACGCGGCGACTGCGTTGGCTGGCCGCACGGAGGGTGGCGTCGTAATAGCCGCCCCCGCGCCCCAGCCGCTTGCCGTCCCGGGTGAACCCCAGGCCCGGCACCACGAAGAGGTCGATCTGGTCGACCGGGATGAGGTCCGAGGAGTTGCTTGGCTCCCTGACCCCCAGCCGTCCCGGCTCCAGCTCGCTCTCCGACTTGATGGCCCTGAATGAGAGGATGCGCCCGTGGACGTGGGACAGCGGGTAGCAGACGATTTTGTCGTCCTGCAATGCCGCAATCAAAATGTCCCGCGTGGGCACCTCGCCCCGAATAGGGGCATACAAGGCCACCGTTCTCGCCTTCTGATAGTACGGAGCTGCCAGAAACCGAGACTGAACCTTGAGACCCCGCGTGTCGATGATGTCCGGCGTCATCGCCTTGCGGCGCGCCGTCAACTCTTCACGCAGCGTCTGCTTCCTCGCCGCCGCCTCTTCCACCACCGTCTCGCTCACCGCCGCCACTCCGCAGAAAAAGTCCCCCGCCGCATGGCCGTGTGCCCAGCGTCCATTGAACCCTCTGAAAGCCAGGTGGGAACCGAAATCATGCCGCCGCAGGCTTCCCTCATCCCCCGTGAGGAGGGAGGGCTTGCACATGGCGACCGAAACGGACCCCGGAATGGACGTATCGGTTCGAATTTCTGCTGGGCATCACGCGCCCCGCAGGGGACAGCCCTTGTAACAAAGCTACAGTGCTACCAAGTCCTCGAATCTATTGGGAAAACCCGTAAGAGTCTGGGGAAATGATAAGGACGGGGGGCGGCGGGGTCAAGGCTTCCTCGTGCGTTTACAAGGCAGCCTCGCGGCTTCTATGATGAAAAGACACCCGCACATGCCGCCCGCGCTTTCCAACAAGGCACTCGCGACGGTTCTTTCCGTCGTCGCCTCCGGCCTCGCATGGGCGGGGCCGACCGTGTCCGGCCCCTACCTGGGGGATACGTACGGCCCGGTGGAGTTCCGCACCGAAGGCGAGCAGGTCATTGGCACGGCCACCGGGCAGGGCGGCGCCTGCCGCTTCGAGCCCGGAACGCAGGTGGTCAAGGGCGAGCTGCAGGGCAACGTCCTGGTGGGCAGCGTGCTGCTGTGCCAGACGGGGCCGGGCTGCCAGGAGAGGGAGAGCCATCCGGCGCTCCTCTTCATCAACACGTATGACCGGGTGCTGAGCGCGCTGGTCCAACCGCCCAAGGGGTGCCGCTCCCCGGCGCTGAAGGACGGCCTGCTGCTCCTGCTGAGGTCCACGGGCCCGCAGCAGGACGACGCCCAGGAGTCGGAGCCCGTGGCGGCCGAAGAGGACGTTCCGGCCCCGGCGGCGCCCGTCGCGCCCCCGAAGCCCGAGCCGGAGGCGGTCGTTCCTTCCCTCGACGAGGCGCGGCGGCTGCTCGCGGCCGGCAACCACGCGGCGGCGCAGCGGCATTTCGCGGGGCTGCTGGAGAAGGATGCCAACAACCCCGCGGCGGTGGTGGGGCTCGCGGCCTGCCAGCTGGGGCAGGGTGACGTGCCCGGGGCCCTGACGACGCTGGAGCGCATGCGCGCGTCGACCCGGCCGGACGTGCACCTGTGGCTGGCCTACGCGCACCTGCGGGACAAGAAGCGCCTCCGGGCCCGGGAAGCGCTGCGCCGGGCCATGGAGCTGGGCTGGGCGCCGGGGAACCGGCCCGCGGAGGCCGTGCCGGAGGCCGCGCTGCGGGAGGAAATCGACACGCTGCTGCAGCAGCGCAACCGCAAGCGGGCGCCGGGCCGCGAGGCGCTGGGGGCCGGAAGCTCCATCCCGTGAGCCAGCCGCCTGCTCCAGGGAAGACCACCCGGGTCTTCGGCAACTACGAAATCCTCTCCGTGCTCGGCAAGGGCGGCATGGCGGAGGTGTACCGAGCGCGCGTGCTGACCGGCCCGCGCGAGGGCTGGACGGTGGCGCTCAAGCGGCTCTTGCCGGCGCTGACGAGAGACCCCGCCTCGGTGTCGCTCTTCGCCCGCGAGGCGCAGCTGTCCAAGCAGCTGCACCACCCCAACATCGTCACGGTGCTGGATGCCGGCGCGCTGGAGGGCATCTACTTCATCGTCATGGAGCTGGTGGACGGCAGGGACCTCGGCCAGATCCTCCGGCGCTGCAAGGTGCGCGGCATCCCCCTGCCGCTGGACTTCGCGGTGTACCTGGGCAGGGCGCTGCTGGAGGCGCTCGCGTACGCGCACACCGCCACCGGGCCGACGGGCGAGCCACTGGGCATCGTCCACTGCGACGTGTCGCCCTCCAACCTGTTCATCTCCCGCGTGGGGGAAATCAAGCTGGGCGACTTCGGCGTGTCGCGCGTGCTGGTGGACGGCAAGCTGCAGGGCGGCGAGGTGCTGGGCAAGCCGTACTACCTGTCCCCGGAGTCGCTGCTCGGCGAGGTCAACCCCGCCGCCGACCTCTGGGCCGCCACGGTGGTGCTCTACGAGCTGCTGACGCTGGAGCGGCCCTTCGTGGGCGGCTCGCCGGACGAGGTGTTCGCCGCCATCTGGTCCCGCCAGTACCGCCCGCTGCGCGAGCTGCGCCCGGACGTCCCCGAGGCGCTGGAGGCGGTGGTGGACCGCGCCTTCTCCAAGCACCCCGAGGAGCGCTTCCCGTCCGCCGAGGAGTTCGCCCAGGCGCTCACCCCCCACTACGACGAGCGCGTGGGCACGCCCCTGGCCATCGCCGCCGTCGTCCGCGGCCTCTTCGGCGCCAGCGACGACGTGCCCTCGTCGTCCTCGTCGGGCGGCGCGGCCCCCACGACGGGGACGCCGGGCTCCAGCGCGGGGTAGGGCGCGCCTTTCCGGGCCCCGGAAGCGCGCGAATCCGGGCCGGGAGGCAACTCCCGGCGACACGGGACCGACAATGTCTCACCGGGTCTCCCTCCGCGGTGGAAGCCGTGGGGCGGCCCTCCTACAGCCCGTCTCCGTCCCCGGGAGAAGTCCCATGTCCACGATTGGTCGCTCCGGTTCCCGCCCCGCTACGTCGTCGTCCGCCCGGCAGGTGGAGCCCAGGGTTGCTCCGAAGGCCCCCGCGCCGGCCCCGGTGAAGACGCAGCCCGCGGCCAACACCGTGAAGGCGGCCGTCGCCGAGCGCCTGCGCGACGGGTTCGACGCCGCGCCTCGCGCGGGGACGGCCCAGCGCCAGAAGCTGCTGGGCGAGGCAGGCCCGCATTCCCATGGGCCCGGCGGCACCGAGCTCACCGCGCCGACGCCCTCCGGCCCGAAGCTTCCGGGCACGACGGGCCCCACCGTCACCACGGAGGCCTCCGGCCGCACCGTGGTGGACCTGGGCACCGGCAACAACACCGCCACCGTGTCCCAGACGCGGGATGGCGGGCTGACCATCACCTCCGGGAGCGACTCCGTGACGCTCACGGCGGAGCAGGCCCGCAACTCGGTCATCCGCGGCGGGGACGGCAACGACTCCATCACCGTGGATTCGAGCGTTACGCAGAGCGTGAACCTCGACGGTGGCAAGGGCAATGACACCCTCATCGGCGGCAGCGGCAACGACGCGCTGGTGGGCGGCGAGGGTGACGACTACCTCGAGGCGCGTGGCGGCGACGACGCCATCTCCGGCGGCGACGGCCGGGACGTGATGTACGGGCTCGACGGGCAGGACAGCCTGAGCGGCGGCGCCGGGCGCGACTACATCGACGGTGGCGCGGGCGACGACGCCGCGAGCGGCGGCGACGGCGACGACCAGGTGATTGGCGGGCGTGGCAGCGACAGGCTGTCCGGCGGCGCGGGCAACGACGCGGTGGCGGGCGGCCTGGGCACGGACACCGTCTCGGGCGGCGAGGGCAGCGACAACCTCTTCGTCCAGGACGACGACACCGTCTCGGTCGGCGAGGGAGACACGCGGCAGACCGTCGACATGACGGACTCGGACTCGCTGGGCAGCTCCGTCTCCGTCACCGGCGATGCCAACTTCAACGCGCGGGTGCAGTCGGACCTGGACGCGATGCGCTCGCTCCCGTCGGGCCAGGAGCTGCTGCGCCGGCTGGACGGCAGCGGGAAGACCACCACCATCCAGGAAGTGGCCCGGCCGACGGACGGGAACACCGCCAACGGGACGAACTTCAACGACGGCTTCATGGCGGCGGATGGCACGCCGGGCAAGGGCACCAACGCGCAGGTGAACTACCACACCTCGCGCATCTCCCTGGGCGGAGAGGAGTGGCAGAACCGCCCGCCCGTCGTCGGCCTCTTCCACGAGCTGGTGCATGCCTCCGACTTCGTGACGGGCGAGCTCGCCCCGGGCTCGTCCGAGGGCGTCCGCAACCTGGAGCACTCCGCGGTGGGCCTGCCGTACGACCACGACAACGACTCGAGCACGCCCAAGATCAAGCAGGAGCGCGTCGCGGAGAATGACCTGCGCGACGACCTGAACCTGCCCACGCGTCCCCGCTACTAGGCCGGAAACGCAGTGGCCTTCACGCGGGGGCCTGGAGGGTAGGATGGGGCGTGTCCTCGAGAGCGGCCCGCTGTCCCCGCCGAGGTAGCGCGGGCCACACGGCCTTGCAGGAGCAGGAGCGAAGGCCCGTGTGCCTGCCCGCTGGCGGAGGGAGGCACCCGTGCGGCCCGCCGGGGAGATGCCGACATTTCCTCCCGCGCGCGGAGTCGCGCAGGGGAGGAGAGCCATGGCCACCGAGCCCAAGCAGCCGAAGCCCGAGCAGGACGCACCCGAGCGCAAGACACAGGAAGAAGAGCCCCGGCGGCCCTCGAAGGCGGACGAGGCCCGGGAGGATGGGATGCCCGGCTACGGCCAGCCCGACGAGGACGTGCGCGAGCAGTCCATCCCCGAACAGAAGTGGTAGGGCCCGGGCCCCTCCGTGAAGAAGGCCCTGCACTGGGAGCGCGGCCGTCGCGGGGAGCCTGCTTCCCCGGCTCCCGGCGCGCCTGTCTGGCATTGAGCATTGGAGCGGGCACCCGCCTCCTCGGGCCAGGGCGTGGCCTTGGAGCCGCGCCCTCCAGTTGTTAGTTCCTGTGCTTCGGGCATCCACCTGATGCCAACCCTCCACGCGCCCTCTTCCGAGCTGCGGAGCCCGCGCGTCGTATCCCGCCGCTCGATGGATAGGACAGATGGACAGCAGCCGTTCGGGGCCGCTCTTCGAGACCGGTATCCCCAGCTTCGACATGCTCCTCGGCGGTGGTATCCCCCGGCGCCAGTCCGTCATCGTGACGGGCGACCCGGGTTGCGGAAAGACCGTCTTGTGCAGCCAGGTGGCCTTCCTCGCGGCGGCTCGGGGGCTGCCGGTGGTGGTCGCCACCGTCACCTCCGAGCCCCACGACAAGCTGGTCAGCGAGCTGTCCGGCTTCTCGTTCTTCCGGAGGGAGCTGCTCGACGAGAGGCTCTTCGTGATGAGCGCCTACTCCACCCTGAAGCAGGGGGCGCGCGAGACGCGGGACCTGCTCGTCCAGACGGTGCGCAAGCGGGGCGCGAAGCTGCTCTTCATCGACGGGCTGCGCGCCATTCGCGACCTCTGGCAGGACGAGGCGCGGCTGCGCGAGTTCCTCTACGAGCTGGGCATCGGCCTGGCCGCGGCGGACTGCGTGGGGCTCTTCACCACGGAGTACCCGCTGGAGAGGCTGCTGGCGCTGCCGGAAGCCACCACCGTGGACGGCATCGTCTCCCTGTCGGTCAACAAGCGGTCCGCGCGCCGCCTGCGCCGCGTGGAGGTGGTGAAGCTGCGCGGCCGGCCACACCTCACCGGCGAGCACCTGATGTGCATCGGCGAGGACGGGGTGCGATTCATTCCGCGGCTGGAGTCGCAGGTCCCGGACATGACGGATGTGGCGCCGCCCGAGGGCCGCGCCAGCTTCGGACTGCCGGAACTGGACGTGCTGATGGAGGGGGGCCTGCCGCTGCACAGCGCCACCATGCTCGCGGGGAGCATGGGCATCGGCAAGACGCTGCTCGCCGCGCACTTCGCGGTGGAGGGGGCCCGCCACTCGCAGCCGTCCCTCTTCGTCTCTTTCTTCGACTCGCCCGCATCCCTCAGCAACCGGGCGCGGCGCATCGGTCTGGAGATGGAGCATCACGTGAAGAGCGGCCTGCTCTCGTACATGCATGTGCCGCCCATGGAGGCGGAGGCAGACCTCGTCGTGGACCGCGTGCTGTCGAACATCTCGCGCCTGGGCGCGAAGCGGGTCGTCATCGACGGGCTCACCTCCCTGGAGGCGGCCATCGATGACCCGGACCGGCGGCGCACGTTCCTCGCCTCGCTGGCCCTGCGCCTGCGGACGGCGGGGGTGACGTCCCTGTTCACCCGGGAGGTGCCGAAGGTGGCGGGCACCGAGCTGGACTTCAGCGACGCGCCCATCGCCATCCTCGGAGAGAATCTGCTGCTGCTGCGCTACGTGGAGCTGCGCGGGCGCATCCACCGCATCCTGTCCGTCCTCAAGATGCGCGACAGCAAGTACGACAACGACCTGCGGGAGTTCGAGATCGCCGACACGGGGATGAAGGTCAACTCGCCCATGCGCGCCGCGGAAGGGCTCCTGACGGGGCAGGCGAGGGCAGTGGGTACCAGCATCGGGTCCGCGGAATGAGCCTCGTCCTCATCGCGGAAGACGAAGAGGCGCTGCTGGAGATCTTCGCCGAGGTGGTGGAGGGGCTCGGCCACCGCGCGGTGCGGGCGCACAATGGCGAGGAGGCGCTCACGCTGGCGCGCACCGAGCCGCCGGACCTGGTGGTCAGCGACCACATGATGCCGCGGCGCACGGGCATGGAGCTGCTGCGCGCGCTGCGAGCGGAGCCTCCCCTGTCCACCGTGCCCTTCGTGCTGCTGAGCGCGGCGCGGCCCGCGGGGCGCGAGGAGGCCGACACCTTCCTGGCCAAGCCCGTGGACCTGTCGAGCTTCGAGGAGGCCGTCACGGCGGCGCTGCGCTCGCGGACGCCTTCCGAGCCACGCCCCCCGGAGCGCGCGGGCACGCGCGAGCCCCGGCCGGCGTCCGCGGCGGCGCGCGAGGAGCTGGTCAACTGGGTGGCGCACGAGCTGAAGACGCCGCTGAGCTCGGCCCGGCTCAACGCCCAGATACTGCTGCGCAAGGTGGCGCAGCGGGGCGCGGAGGCCGAGTGCAGGTCCGCGGAGGCCGTGCTCCGCCAGCTGGACCGGATGAACCAGCTCATCACCTCCATCCTCGACGCGGGGCGCCTGTCCGAGGGGAAGGTGGAGCTGCGGACGGCGTACTGCGACGTCGTCCCGTTCCTCACCGAGCTCGTGGACGAGTGGCGGGAGCTGGAGCCGCGCGTGGAGTTCCTGCTGACGGGCACCCGCGAGCCGGTGCTGCTCTCCTTCGACGCCGAGCGGGTGCGGCAGGTGCTCAACAACCTGCTCTCCAACGCGGTGAAGTACTGCGGCGAGCGCAAGCAGGTGGAGCTGGGCCTGGGGTTGAGCCCCGGCCTGGCCGTCATCCACGTGCGGGACTGGGGGGTGGGCATCCCCGCCTCGGAGCTGCCCAACATCTTCGACCGCTTCCAGCGGGCCGACGACAACCCGGACCGGGGTCACGGCCTGGGCCTGTTCATCGCCTCGCAGCTCGCGCGGCTGCACGGCGGCTCGCTGTCGGTGCGCTCCTCGCGAGGCGAGGGCTCCATCTTCCAGCTCCGGCTGCCGCTGCGGCACTGACGGCCGTCAGCCCGCCAGCGCGCGCACCCTGGGCACGTGCTGGCGGAGCGCCTGGAGCACCCGCTCCACCTCCGCCTCGGAGGTGGAGGGGCCCAGGCTGAAGCGCAGGCTGCCGCGCGCCTGGGCCGCCGTCAGGCCCATGGCCCGCAGCACGTGCGAGGGCGTCAGCGTCCCCGACGCGCAGGCCGCGCCGGTGGACACGCAGATGCCGTCCAGGTCCAGCGCCATGAGCAGCGCCTCGCCCTCCACGCCGTCGAAGCGCAGGTTGCTGGTGTTGGGCACGCGCGGCGCCCCGGCGCCATTCACCTCCACGCTGGAGAGGCTCGCGAGGGCCTCGCGCTCGAAGGCATCGCGCAGCGCGCCCACGCGCGTGGCGACTTCCGGCAGCTCCCCGACGGCCAGCTCCAGCGCCAGCGCGAGGGCCTCCGCGTAAGGCACGTTCTGCGTCCCCCCGCGGCGGCCGCCCTCCTGGTGGCCCGGCGTCAGCGCCCGCACGTCCACGCCCTTGCGCACCACCAGCACGCCCACGCCCGGCGGGCCGCCGAACTTGTGCGCGGAGAGGGAGAGCAGGTCCGCGTCCACCTCGCGCAAGGACAGCGGCACCTTGCCCGCCGCCTGCACCGCGTCCGTGTGGAAGAGCACGCCCCGCTGCCGGCACGCGCGCGCGACCTCCGCCGCGGGCTGCACCACGCCCGTCTCGTTGTTGGCCCACATCAGCGAGCACAGCGCCGTGTCCGGGGTGAGCGCGGCCAGCACGTCGTCGGCGCGCACGCGGCCGTCCGGCCCCGGGGCCAGCCGCACCACGCTGGCGCCCTCGCGCTCCAACTGGGCCACCGCGCCCAGCAGGGCGGGGTGCTCCACCGCGGACGTCACCACGCGGCGGCGCTCGGGCAGGGGCCTGGCGTGGAAGGCGCCGACGAGGGCCAGCGCGTCCGCCTCGCTGCCGGAGCCGGTGAAGGTGATTTCCTTCGGCTCGCAGCCCAGCACGCGGGCCACCTTCGCGCGGGCGGCGTCCAGCCTCGCGCGCGCGTCGCGGCCGCCCTGGTGCACGCTGGAGGCGTTGCCGAAGCCGCCCTGGGAGAAGGCGCGGGCGAGGAGCGCCGCCACCTCCGGACGCACCGGGGCGGCGGCGTTGTAGTCCCAGTAGATCACGGGTCCTGCGCGCACAGCAGCGACACGGGCCGCTCGCCCGCGACGCCGAAGGCTTCCTTGAAGCGGCCCACCAGCTCGCGCTTGAGCGCCTTGCGCTGCGCCGCCTTGCCGGACAGCGGCAGCCGCGCGCCCGCCATGCTGCCGTGGCCTCCCGAGGAGCCGCCGTAGTCCTCGAAGATTTCGCGGATGAGGCGGCCCGCGTTCATCCGCCGGTCCTTCACCCGCAGGCTCATGTAGAGCTGGTTGCGGTAGGTGCCGAAGGCGAGAGACCACTTCGTGCCCTCGAGGAACATCAGCCGCTCGGCGACTTCCGCCACCATGTCCGGGGAGTAGACCTCCTCCAGGTCCGTGATGATGGCGGTGCCGTACACCTTCGCCCGCTCGAAGGCCGTGTGGTACAGCTGGAAGTACCGCGCCGGCAGCTCCGGGTGCTCAATCTGCGCGAGCAGCGACTTCTCCATGCGCGGGAACAGCCACAGGTAGCTGTCCACGTCCGTCTGCGTCGTCTCGCGGCCCAAATCCCGCGTGTCCGCCTTGAGGCCGTAGAAGAGGGCGGTGGCCACCTCCTCGGAGGGCTCCAGCCGCGCCGCGCGCAGGTACTCCACCAGCATGGTGGACGTGGCGCCGAAGTCACCGCCCACGTCCGCGAAGGGCGACTGCAGGCTCTCCTCGCGCAGCGGGTGGTGGTCCACGACGATGTGCGCGTCCAGCTTCGCCGGCAGCGAGTGGTTGCCCACCTTGGGCTGCGTGTCCACGAGGCCGAAGAGGTCGTAGTCGTCGAAGTCGATCTGCGACACGTGCGAAATCGGCAGGCGCAGCACCTTCACGAAGGCGATGTTCTCCGCCCGGCCGATGATGCCGCCGTAGCCGACGTGCGCCTCCATGTTCGCGCGGCGCTCCAGCAGCTGGGCGAGCGCCACCGCGGCCGCCATGGAGTCCGGGTCCGGGTTGTCGTGCGTGAGGATGAGGGCCTTCTTGTGGCCCTTCGCCACCTGGAGGAGCCGCTCCAGCTTGTCGCGCGCGGGCAACGTGGCGAGGCGTGGTGGCGGGGGCTCCGACAGCTCGCCTCCCGGAGCGCCACCGGGGGCGGGCCCCGGGGTTCCGTTGCTGCGGCGGCTGTTGAAGGAGTGGGTCACAGGCATGGGTGCTCTTCTTTACTTCCTCCGGCCCAGGGATTCGAGAAGCCGGATGTTCTCCCCCTGACGTTCCGGAAAGGGTGTCTCCATCACACCAATGGTGTCGACGAGGCGCCCGTCCTTCACGGGACAGCGGGAGGCCGTGAGCCCGAGCGCCCCCCTGCTGGGCTCCTCGTGGCCATCCTCGCGACATCCCAGGGGTTTTTGACGTGGCCGGTGTCCAGGCGCACCCGGGCCGGAGGCTCCCGGCGCACCTGCGCCCGGGGAGCCCGGCGGCCGGACGGCCGGCGCTAGCTGTTGATGGCCTTGTACTTGCGCGCGAGGTCCTTGAAGAACTTCACGCCGTTGTCGAGCGAGTTCTCCATGGCATCCATCAGCACCGTGCGGAACGCGGCGACGGGGCCCCGGAAGGACTCGTAGTACCGCTGCCGGTCAATGGAGTGGATGATGGCCGGCATGTAGCCGTTGCGCACGAGGATGAGGTTGCTGCACATGCGCCCCACCTTCCCGCTGTGCTCGGTGAAGGGGAAGATCTGCAGGAACCGGTGCTGCACGGTGGCGGCCTGCTTGATGGGGTGGAACTCGCGGAACTCGGCGCTCGCCGTGTAGTCCACCAGCTTCTCCAGCTCGCCCTGGATCTTGGCGGGCTGGGAGATGTCGTGGAAATACGTGCGGTGCAGCGGCATGTCCTTGCGGAAGCCCGAGCGGTCCCGCTCCTTGGCCAGCTCCTTCTCGGTGCGCTCCCGCCGCTCCATGCGGGCGCGCTCCGTCTGCGCCTCGGGCGTGTTGCCCAGGAACAGGTCGTGCATCCGCTTGATGGTGGTGAGCGTGATCTGCGCCTGCTTCTTGGCGCCCGCCGCCTCCTCACGGATGTAGTCGCAGACGGCCTTGTGGTTCCGGATTTCGAGGACCACCGGAATCATGGACGCTTCCGCGTTGGTGCGGCCGGGGAACAGCGCGGCCATCAGCTCCTGGTGGGTGTAGACGACGCCCTCCAGAGCCGCGTCGTGGTAGATCCACGACATCTCGAGCCTGTCGAGGAACTCGCGCGCCGGCTGCTTTTCCTTGTAGATGTCGAGGTACTCGCGCAGCGCCTCGTTCTTCTCGTCGATGTCCTGGTAGCGTTCCTTCACGGACTACGGCTCCTTCTCGCTGCGGGTCCGCTGCGGGCGGTATCCGAAGCATGCGGCCGAGCAGTACAACGGCACGCGGATTCTAGAAATTCCGCACGGTTGTAACAACGAAATCATCAAAGATTGACGAGGAAGACCTCGCACGCCTGGTCGAGCAGGTCCTTGGAGAGCGCGGGAGCTATCTGCCGGTAGCGGGCGGCGTCCTTGATGAGGGAGACCAAATCCCGAGGGTGGCAGGCGCGCAGGTCCATGCTGCGGGGCTTGTAGTAGTGCTCGACGAGGTAGGTGACGGCCTGCTCCACGTAGGGGATGCCGGCCGCCTCGCAGACGCGGCGGAAGATTTCCCGGTACGACTCCTCGTCGGGGTTGCCGACCTCGATCTTGTACTTGATGCGGCGCAGGAAGGCCTCGTCCACCAGCTCCTTGGGGTCCAGGTTGGTGGAGAAGACGAGGAGCTGGTCGAAGGGAATCTCGAACTTCTTGCCCGTGTGCAGGGTGAGGAAGTCCACCCGCTTCTCCAGGGGGACGATCCAGCGGTTGAGCAGGTCCGTGGGGTGGACCTTCTGGCGGCCGAAGTCGTCGATGAGGAGCATGCCGCCGTTGGCCTTCACCTGGAACGGCGCCTCGTAGAAGCGGGTGCTCTCCGAGTAGATGAGGTCCAGCGTCTGGAGCGTCAGCTCGCCGCCCACCACGACGGCGGGCCGGCGGCAGAGCATCCAGCGGTTGTCCATCTCGAAGGTCTGCCGGCGGCCGGTCGAGTCGCGGCCCATCTCCAGGGACACCGGCGTGTGGATGAGCCGGTCATGGACCTGGATGATCTGATTGCCGATTTCGATGCAGTGCGGGACGTACACCTCGCCGCCGAACATGTGGGAGACGGCCTCGGCGAGGCTCGTCTTGCCGTTGCCGGGCGGCCCGTAGAGGAACAGCGAGCGGCCCGAATTGACGGCGGGGCCCAGCTTGTCCATCAGCTCGGCGGGGACGGTGAGGTGGCTGAGCGCCATCACCAGCTCCTCCTGGCTGACGACGGGCGTCTCCTCCGTCTGGCTGGTGATGAGGGCGTTGTACTGCTCGATGGGGACGGGCGCGGGGCCGACGTAGGTGGTGCGGGTGAGCGCGTCGCGCGCGTACTCGCGGCCCTTCTCCGTGAGGATGAACTCCACGGAGGCGCGGCCGAAGCCCTTGCCGCCGCGCAGGTCCACCAGCTTCTCGGTGGTGAGGAAGTCCACCACGTGCTCGATGACGCCCGGCCACGGCAGGCGCATCTCGTCGGCGATGGCCATGCCCGTGCCGGTGCCCGCGTAGTACAGGAACTTCAGGGCGATGTCGGCCAGCAGGCCCATCTTGAGCCCCGTCTCCTCCACCGACTTCGGCTCGGCTGGAGCGATGTCGAGGATGGACGGGTTCTCGAGCTTGAACGGATTATCGTCGTACGCGTAGCCAGCGGGAGCCATCGACCCCCCGTTCTAGCGCATTCGCCGCACGGCGGGGCAGGCGACATTCAGTTGCAGGTAGTCCCGGGGACGGCAGGTGCCCGCCCGGAGGCCGGGCGGGGGGACACACACGCCCCCTCGCGCCCCCTCCCCGCGGGTGGGGAGAGGGGGGCGGGCGGCGCCGCTCAGACGTAGGTGAGCCACTCCGCGTAGCGGGGCTCCTGGCCGCGCACGGTGCGGAAGTACGTCTCCTGCACGAAGCGGGTGATGGGGCCGACCTGGCCGGTGCCCACGGTGCGGTTGTCCACCTCGCGCACCGGGGTGATTTCGGCGGCGGTGCCGCAGAAGAAGATCTCATTGCCGATGTAGAGGGCGTCCCGGGTGAAGGTGACTTCCTCCACGGAGCGGCCGCTGTCGCGCAGCAGGTGGAGCACCGTGTCGCGGGTGATGCCGTCCAGGATGGGCGAGGACAGGGGGGGCGTCTTGATGACGCCCTTCTTGTTCACCATGAAGATGTTCTCGCCGGACGCCTCGGCCACGAAGCCGCTGATGTCCAGGAGGATGGCCTCGTCGTAGCCCGCGTTCACCACCTCGCGCTTGGCGAGGATGGAGTTGACGTACTGGCCCGTAATCTTGCCGCGGACCATGTTGACGTTGACGTGCATGCGCGTGAAGGAGCTGACCTTGGCGCGGATGCCCTCCTTCACGCCCTTGTCACCGAGGTACGCGCCCCAGTCCCAGGCGGTGACGGCCACGCGGGTGGGGTTGACGGCGCCCAGGCCCATGGCGCCGTCGCCCATGAAGGCCACCGGGCGCAGGTAGGCGCCGTTGGCGAACAGCGTCTTCTGCTTGCGCAGCAGCTCCAGGCACGCCTCGACGAGCTCGTCCTCGGAGTAGGGCATCTTCAACTGGATGATGTGCGCGGAGTCGAGGAGGCGGCGGATGTGCTCGCGCAGCCGGAACACGGCCAGCCGTCCGTCATGCGTCTTGTACGCCCGGATGCCCTCGAAGACGCCGAGCCCGTAGTGGAGCGCGTGCGTCATGACATGCACCTGGCCCTCGTCCCACTTCATCAACTTCCCGTCGAGCCAGATCTGATCCGCGCGCAACGTGCTACCCGAGGTCGAGCTCATTCAAAGGTTCCTTCGCCTGAGGGAATTTCAAGATGCGCCTGCCGGGGTCTTCTAGCCAGCCATCCTTATGAGGTCAAAGCACGAAAACGGATTCGCGCCGCGTCACAGCACGGGGGGCAGCGGGGTGAGCATGCGGCGCAGGAAGGGCATGTCCTCGGCCAGGGCCTTGCGGCCCAAGTGCAGGGCCTTCGAGGCGAGCTCCACGTTGGGCACCACCTCCAGCGGGGACAGCGTGCGGGAGAACCGCTTGATGTGGTGGGCGTAGGGCAGGTTGGGGGCCACCGTCATCGCGGCCAGCCGCTGCAGGGGCAGCCAGAAGGGCGTGGCCAGGCGGGGCGCGAAGCCGTCCAGCCCGAGGATGAGCGTGTTGCGCGTGCCGATGCGCCCGCGCGCCACCGCCTTCCACGCGGCCCTCGCGGGCAGGTTGTCCACCAGCCCCCCGTCGATGAGGCGCGCCACGCCGTGGTGGGCCAGCAGCCCGTCCAGCAGGCCATGCATGCGCGGGTCCTCGCGCAGCACGTCGTAGTGGATGACGCCGGGCAGCGCGGAGGAGAAGCCCGCGGCGTCCAGCGCGTCGAAGTCTCCGGTGGCGTCGTCCGCGCCCAGGTGGAGGCGGACGGTGATTTCCGGGCGCGTGAAGAGCTCCGCCATGGCGCCCATGGCGGCCTGGATGCGCCGGGCCACGCCCGCGGGGTTGAGCAGGCCCAGCGGGCTCGTGCCCAGCAGGCGCTCGTAGTACTCCAGCGGGCGGGGCAGCATGCCGCGGCGGATGCCGCCCACGGAGATGAGCGTGGGGATGGGAAGGTCCTTGAGCTTGAGGCCGCTGCCCTCGGGGCCCGCGCCGAAGAAGCGCCCCAGCCCCGCGCGCAGGAACAGCCGCAGCGCGGCGGGCAGCCCGTAGCGGCTCTCCGTGGAGATGAAGCGGAAGAGCTTCCGGAAGGACAGCCCCCGGACGATGTTGATCATCTCCGTGGGGTCGAAGCGCGCCATGCGCGCGCGCATGATGGCGAGGATGGCCCCCATGGACGCGCCGGCAATCAGCTTCGGCTCCAGGCCGTGCTCGTCCAGCAGGCTCATGACGCCCAGGTACACGAAGGCGGTGCCTCCGCCGCCGCCCGCCACCAGCACCAGCTCCTTGTGGCGGATCTCCCGGTCCAGCGCCTCCAGCGGCACCCGCTCGCGCAGCCGCTTCGCCACCGCGTCCCGGGCCCGCGCGGCATGCTCGCGCAAGTCCCTCACGTGGGGCACCAGCCTGTCACGCGTGGGCGGGCGCGGGCCTCCGAGCACGGGCGACAGGCGCCGCTCCACCTCTTCGCGAAAGGGGGTGAGCAGCGCGCCCACGCCCACGTCCAGCCCGCCGTGCTGCACCTTGTAGAGGCGCGCCAGCGACAGCGCGGTGCGCAGGATGGCCTCCTCGCGCGCCTCTAGCAGGTGCGGGGAGGCCATCGTCGCTCGCACGAGGTTGAGCTCCAGCTCCTCGAGCGGCCGGTTGATTTGAAAGCGTTCCTTCAGCAGCACGAGCGGGGCATCCCGGCTGCCTCAGGCCTGGGCAATCTGCGGGAGGTGGGCCTTCGCCTTCTCGATGTCGCCCTCGTACTTGAGGACGAGGTTGAGCGTGGAGGCCACCAGGTCCGAGGTGAGCTGCTCCGCGTTGAGCAGCGCCAGGCTCTGCGCCCAGTCCAGCGTCTCGCTGATGGAGGGGGCCTTCTTCAAGTCCAGCGAGCGGATGGCGGCGACGGCCTCCACCACCTGTTCCGCCAGTACCTGCGGGACGCCGGGCAGGCGCGACCTGACGATGCGCAGCTCGCGCTCGCGGTCCGGGAAGTCGATGTGCAGGTGCAGGCAGCGGCGCTTGAGCGCGTCGGACAGCTCGCGGGCGTTGTTGGAGGTGAGGATGACGCGGGGGATGTGCTTCGCGCGGAAGGTGCCCAGCTCGGGGATGGTGACGGCGTTGTCCGAGAGGACTTCGAGGAGGAAGGCCTCGAACTCCGGGTCCGCCTTGTCGATTTCGTCCACCAGCAGCAGGGCGGGGCGCTCGGACAGCTGGGCCTTGAGGATGGGGCGCGGCAGCAGGAAGCGCTCGGAGAAGAACACCGCGTCGCCGGAGGCCAGCTTGTCCGCCGCTTCCGTCAGCGTGCGGGCGCCCTGCACCATGTCGCCAATCTTGTCCTTGAGCAGCTGGGTGTAGAGCAGCTGCTTGGCGTACTCCCACTCGTACAGCGCCTTGGCCTCGTCCAGGCCCTCGTAGCACTGCAGGCGGATGAACTCGCGGCCCAGGGCCTGGGCCAGCGCCTTGGCCAGCTCCGTCTTGCCCACGCCGGCGGGGCCCTCGACGAGGATGGGCTTGTCCATCCGGTCCGCGAGGAAGGCCGCGGTGGCGATTTCGGGGGAGGAGAGGTAGCCCACCTGCTCCAGGCGCTCTTCCGCGTCCGCCACGCTGGTGAAGCCGCGGCTCTCTACCGTCGAAGGGGTGCTCACGCCTGGAAACTTAACCGACGCCCTCCACCCCACTGCGGCAAAAATGCCAGGGTCCGGGGAGCGTTTCCGCGGTCCACCTGCCTCCCTGCCCTGCAACCCGGCGTAACCACGTAGGGAAATTTTCTTCGCAACGTGGGCATACGTCGTGCATCTACCCCGCGCAATACACGAAGCGGCGAGGTAGCGGTCATGTTTTGGGCGTGGTTGAGGATGGCGATGGCGGTGGCGGTGGTGCTGTTGCCCGGGGGCTTCCCGCTCCTGCTGGCCTACATCGCGGTGCGCACGCTCCGCGCCCGGTGGAACAACGCGCAGGTGGAGGCGCACAGCCACGGCCGAGAGGCGTCCCTCCGCGACGTGCTCTCCTCGCTCCACTTCAAGGAGCTGGTCCGCGAGGCGCGCGCCGCCCTGTGACTTCCGCGCCCGGGTAGGGCACGGATGTCATGGTCGACCTCGAGACCCCCGGGATTCCGGGGCCCCTGATGAAACCGCCACCCCGGTGCCGCCCATGACGGGGCGCTCCGGGGTGAGTCGTTTTCCGGGGGAGGGGATGCCGGACTTCCGACGGAGGTGCCGGAAATCCGCGAGGGGCGCCGGAGGGAGCTCCGGCGCCCGAAGGACTACTTGTCGAGTTCGTCCACCAGGGCCGTCCAGTCGTCGTCTTCCTTCGCGACGCCGGAGGGGATCTGGATCATGACCGTCCTGTCGGTGGGCTCGGACTCGTCGGGGACGGGCGCCGGGGCGGGGGCCGCGGCCTTCTTCGCGGCGGGCTTCGCCGCGGCCTTGGCGGCGGCGGGCTTCGCCGCGGCGGGCGCGGCGGCCGGGATGACCTGGTTGAGCTGCGTCCTCATGGCCAGGTCCTCCTCCTCCGCGGGGGCGGGCTTGGCGGCGGCGGCCTTGGCGGGGGCCGGGGTGGCGGCGGCGGCGGGAGCCTTGCTCTTGAAGCGGGCCAGCTCCAGCTCGGCGACCTTGAGGGCCTTGCTCTTCTCCTGCACGGACTGCTGCAGGCGGGCCACTTCCTGGGCCTTGATGGCCTCGCGGCGCTCCAGCTCCGCCTTCTGCTTCGCGGAGAGGTCCTCCAGCTCCTTGAGCTGCCGCGTTTCCAGGTCCTTGCGCTCCTTCTGCGCGGTGGCGAGCCGGGCCGCGGCCTCGTTGGCCTTGCCCTCGGCAGCGGCCACGCGGGCGTTGAGCTCCTTCTCCACGCGGGCCTTGGCGCCCTGCGCGTTCTCCACCGCCAGCTCCAGGTCCTGGATCTTCTTCGTGCGCGTGGCGAGCTGGCCCTGCAGGTCCTTCGCCTTCGCCTCCGCATCGGCGGCGCGGGCCTGGGCCTCCTGGGTGAGCTGGGCGACGCGCGCTTCCGCCTTGGCCAGCTTCGCGGCCAGGTCGTCCGCCGCCTTCTTCGCCTCCGCGCGCTCCTGGGCCTGCTGCTGGGTCTGCTGCTGGAGCTTCGCCTCGGACTGCTGGAGGCGGGTGGCCACGTCGTTGCGCTCGGCGGTCAGCTTCTGGTGGGCGGTGCCCGCGGCGCGCAGCTGCTCCTCGCGGTCGGCGAGGGCCTTCTTGCCCAGCTCCAGCTGGTTGTTGAGGCCGGCCATCTGCTGGCCGAGCGCGTCCGCCTGGCGCTTCGACTCGGCGGCCTGCGTCTGGAGCTTCGTCTCCAGCGCCTTGAGCTGGTCGGTCCGGGTGGCCACCTCGCGGTTGAGCACCTCGGCCTGACGCATCTTCTCCTGCGTCACCTGGGTGAGCTTGCGGAGCGTGTCCGACAGCTCCTTGCCCTTGCTGGCCAGGTCGTTCTGGAGCAGCTCCTCCTTGCGCTGCGACTCCTCGGTGAGCGCGTGCAGCCGCTCCTCCAGGGTGCCGCGCGCGTCCTCCACCTGGGCCAGCTGCGAGGACAGCCGCGTGACTTCGGCGACGGCGGCGCCCAGCTCATGCTTGGTGAGGGTGAGCTGCTCGCCCAGGTCCTCGCCCTGGTTGCGCGCCTCGTTGAGCTGCGACTCCAGCGCGGACTGGGCGCTGGCGGCGGCCTGCCGCGTGGAGGTGTGGGCCTGCTGCTCCTTGCCCAGCGCGTCGCGGGTGGAGGCGAGCTGCGCCTGCGTCTGCTCCAGCGTCTGGCTGGTGGCCTCCAGCTCCTGGCGCAGCCCGTCGCGCTCGCCGGTGAGGTCCTGGATGTGGGCGCTCGTCTCGGCGGCGAGCTTCTCGTGGGCGGCGCGCTCGGCCTCGTAGTGGCCCTGCGTCTCGGACAGCTCGCCGCGCAGCTGGCCAATCTGGCCGGTGAGCTGGTCCTCCAGCGCGTCCTTCGCCGCGCCCAGCGCCTGCAGCTCCGCGGTGCGCTGGTCGCGCTCGCGGGTGGTGCGGGCCAGGGTGTCGTTCGTCTCCTGGAGCGCGCCGCGCGTCTCCTCCAGCTCGCCCTGGAGCGCGTCGCGCTGGCCGGTGGTGCTGGCGAGCTGCTCGCGCGTGTCCTCCAGCGCGGACTGCGTCTGCGCCAGCGTCTGGGAGGTGGCCTCCAGCTCGCCGCGCGTCTCCGCCAGCGCGCCTTCCGTCTGGGACAGCCGCTGCTGCGTGTCCGCGAGCGCGCCCTCCGTGCGGGAGAGGGTGTCCTGCGTCTGCGCGAGCGTCTGGCTGGTGGCCTCCAGCTCGCCGCGGGTGCCGGACAGGGCCTCTTCCGTCTGGGAGAGGCGCGTCTGGGTGTCCGCCAGCGTCTGGGAGGTGGCCTCCAGCTCGCCGCGCGTCTCGGAGAGCGTTTCCTCGGTGCGGGCCAGCGTGCCCTGCGTCTCGGAGAGGGTGGCCTCCGTGCGCGACAGCGTGTCCTGCGTCTGCGCGAGCGTCTGGCTGGTGGCCTCCAGGTTGCCGCTCAGCTCGGCGATGCGCTCGTCGCGCGTCGCCACGTCCCCTTGCAGGCCCTCGATGGAGGCCTCGCGCTGGGCGACGGTGTCCTCCAGCGACGCGACGCGCGCGGAGAGCTGCTCGCCCGCGCGCTGGGACTCGTCGAGCTGCTGGGTGAGCGCTTGAATCTGGCCGGTGAGGTCCGCCTCCAGCTCGGCCTTGGCGGAGCGCAGGTCCTCCAGCTTCTGGGTGAGGTCCTGCTCCAGGGCGTCCTTGGCCGTGTTGAGCGCGTGGAGGCGGTCGGTGAGGTCCGTCTCCAGCTCGTCCTTGGCCTGCTGCAGGGCCTGCAGCTCGGCGGAGAGCTCCGCCTCGCGGTCCGCCAGGTGCGTCTTGACGGACTCGACCTCGCCCTCCAGCTCGCCGATGCGCTCCAGGTGCTGCTGGATGTTGGCGTTGAGCTCCGCCTCGCTCTGCTCGTTGCGGGCGATGGTCTCCGACAGCTCGCGCTCGAGGGTGCCAATCTTCGCGTCGCGGTCCTCGACGCGCTGGGTGAGCTCCGTCTCCTGGGCGTCCTTGTCCAGCCGGAGCTGGTCGCGCTCGCTGGTGGTGCGAGCGAGGTCGCCTTCCAGGTCCGCCACCTGCTGCGTGAGGCGGGCCTCCAGGGCCTCGCGCTCGGCGTTGAGCCGGACGATTTCGGCGTCCGCCTGGGTGCCGTGCTCCTCGGCGGCGGTGGCGCGCGCCTCCAGGGCGCGGACGGTGGTGTCGCGCTCCTGCTCCGTCTCCTGGAGCCGGTCCTGCAGCGCCTGGATTTCTCCGCTCAGCTCGGCGTAGCGCTGGTCGCGCTCGCTGACGGTGCGGCCCAGCTCGGCCTCGAACTCGTCACCGCGCTTGCCCAGCCGGGCGACTTCCGCCTCGTGGGCGCGCAGCGCGTCCTGGAGCTTCTGCTCCTTGACCTCGAACTCCAGCGTGACGACGCCGAGGTGCTTCTCCAGCTTGTCGTACTCGCCGCGGAGGTTCTCCAGCTCCGAGACACGGCGCTCCAGCTCGTCCTCGCGGTTGTGGACCTCCTTGCGAAGGACGTTGATGTCCTTCTCCTTGGAGGCCACGACCTCGATGAGGTCCTTCTCGGAGGAGAACTTCTGGAGGAGCAGGTCGTCCACGGCGGCGCCGTGCTCGCGCTCCTTCTGGAGCATGCCCTGCTGGGCTTCGTTGAAGCGGCGGAGCAGGTCGTCCACCTGCATCTTCAGCCCTTGCAGCTCCACGTCCTTCTCGTGGAGCCGGTCCTCGCCGGAGAGGAGCTCGCGCTCGCGCACGCTCCAGATTTCGGAGAGGCGGGCGAGCTGGGCCTCGCGCGTCTTCAGCTCGTCGCGGAGGATTTGAATCTTGCCCTCCGGGGTGCCCATCAGCTCGCGCCGCGGGGGCGGGCGCTTGAGCTGGCGGGACTCGGCGAGCAGCTCCGCCTTGCGGTCGGCGATGGACTGGAAGGCGCGGTCGAGGAAGGCGCGGTCCTCGTCCGTCATCGCGCTGCGGCGCTCGCGCTTGGGCAGCTTGGGCGGGCCGCCGGCGCTGGTGCGCATGGGGGGCGGCATGGGCGGCGGCGCCTCACGGGGCGTGCCGTTGAGCGCCGCGTCGAGGGAGGCGTCCGACTCGTCCGTGCCCGGCGGGATGATGCCGTGGCTCATGGACGCGAGCTCCCCCATCTCGAAGGGGATGACGAGGTAGCCGTCCGCGGCGCCCGGCGTCTGCCGGTGCTGCGTCAGGCCATCCACGCCTGTATCGGAGGAGAGCAGGAGGACCTTGAGGTTCTGGCCCCACTTGCCCTTCTTGATCTGCCCACAGAGAACGAAGCCGGACTGATCCGGCAGCTCGGCGCGCAGGACGACCAGATCCGGCCGACGCTTCTCCAGCTCACGCTGGGCGTCAGACGCAGTCGCCGCCATGGCCGTCTGATACCCCGCGCTCTTGAGCACGGTGGCCATGCTGAGGGCGAATTCGTTCTGGCTTTCGACGATGAGGACCCGACGCTCCATGAAGCCCTTCTGACCCGGAAAAAGTGCAGTGAAAACCGCAGCATCCTATCGGGCGCGTGCAAGCCTTGGAAAGTTTATGGGTGGCGCTCGGTTGGCTGCTTCACGAGCTCTTGCCGCGACCGACGCCCGGGGAGGTACGTACGGCCGGGGGGACGCGGGAGGGGCTGGTGTCCTCGTCCCGACCGGGGAACGTGGTCGGTGGCGTGTGGCGGTCGAACCGGATGCCGTCCGGCGGACAGTACCCGTGGGCGAGCTGGGCGAACCACGGGTTGAGTGACGAGGGGACGGGCTCGGGCGCGGTGCCGTCGTCCTCGGGGGCCGACGCGGGCTCGGCCTCCACCTCGTGCAGCTCCGCGTCCTCGAGCAGGCGAGCGGCGTTGCCCGCGGAGACCTCGGCCTCCTCCACCTCGTCGCTGCTGATCTCGTCCGGCTCGTCGAGACGTGGGCGCGAGTGCGCGGGAGTCGGAGAGGAGTCGGAGCCATCGTCGATGGGCTGGGCCTCGTCCGGGGAGATCTCCTCGGGCTCGTCCTCGGAGGAGGTGACGGACGCGGGGATGGAGGCCTTCAGGGACGGAGGCGCCTGGCGCGAGGCCTGTGCCTCCACCGGGGCGAGGCGGGGCGGGCCCTCGGGCATCAGCCGAGGTGGGCGTTGGCGGGGGACGGGCGGCGGCGCGGCGGCACGGGGCGGCAGCGTGGGCGGGCGCTCCGGCTCGGAAGGGGCGGTGCCTCCGCGGATGGGAGGAGGGCGGTCCTGATCAGCGGAGGGGAGGCCGCCGCGAATCGGTGGGGCACGGTCCGGATCCGCGCCGGCCGTGCTCCCGCGGATCGGCGCCAGGCGGTCCGCGTCCGGGGAGGCGGAGCCGGGGCGCAGGACGGGGAGCGGGCGTTCGACGTCGGAGGAGGCGGCGCTTCCGCGGATCATCGGAGGCAGCCCGGCGTCAGACGGTGCCGCGCCCGGCCGCAGCACCGGGGGAGGGCGCTCGGCTTCGGAGGAGGGGGTGCCTCCGCGAATCATCGGAGGCAGCCCTGAGTCCTGGGACACGGAGCCCGAGCGTGGCACCTGGGGAATCACAAGCTCCGAGGTCGGAGGGCCCGAGCGCAGCACCGGGGGGAGCGCGGTCTCGGAGGTCGGAGGGCCCGAGCGAACCACTGGGGGCAGCCCTGTCTCGGAGGTGGGCGCGCCCGAGCGCACCGGGGGGAGCGCGGTCTCGGAGGTCGGAGGGCCCGAGCGAACCACCGGAGGCAGCCCCGTGTCGGAGGTGGGCGCGCCCGAGCGAACCACCGGAGGCAGCCCCGTGTCGGAGGTGGGCGCGCCCGAGCGCGGCACCTGCGGAATCACGGGCTCCGAGGTCGGTGGGCCCGAGCGGACCACCGGGGGCAGCCCGGTTTCCGAAGACGAGGAACCCGAGCGAACCACCGGAGGCAGCCCGGTCTCGGAGGTGGGCGAGCCTGCGCGGGGCACGGAGGACGCGCGCTCGGACTCGACGGACGACGTGCCCCGGGCCGGCGTGGAAAGCGCGGACATTCGCCGCGAGGGCGTCTCCACGCGGGCCGACGTGCTGCGCCCACCATTCAGTGCGCGCGAGGGGGCGGGCGCCGGCGGTTCATCCTTCCGGTTCGAGGTGCCCGAGTCGCGTCCCGCGGCGGACGGAGCGAACGCCTCGTCACGCATGAGCAGCGCCGCGGGCACCTTGACGATGGGCGTCGGTGCCGGTGGCTCGTCGCGGTCGAACGTGACGGGCGCACGGCCGCCAGAGGCAGGCCCCGAGGACCCCTCACGCGGGCTCGCGCCGGACACTCGGGAAGAGGAAGGCTCCTCGCGGTCCGCCGCCACGGGCGCGCGGACGACCGGAGTGGGAGCAGGAGGCTCCTCTGCTTCGGCCCTGGACGGCGCGCGGACGACCGGAGTGGGAGCGGGAGGCTCCTCTGCTTCTTCGGCCCTGGACGGCGCGCGGACGACCGGCGTGGGAGCGGGAGGCTCCTCCGCATCCCGGGCGACCGGGGCGCGCACGACCGGCGTGGGCGCCGGAGTCTCCTCCCTTTCGGAGGGGCTGGTGCCCCGGACGACGGGCGTCGGCGTCGGCGTGGGCGGTTCCTCCACGAGCGAGGGCGACGCGCCCCTGCCCGGTGTGGAGGACTTCAGCGCCACCGGCCCACCGGGCTCCGCGCCCGCACGGCTCGAAGTGGGAATCGCCGGGTCCACGATGACGGAGGCGGGCGAGGCGCTCTCCGCCCCCCTGCCTTTCGCGGAGCTCTCGCGCAGGGGCAGGCCCATCACCACGGGAGGCTCGGAGTGCTGCGACTCCAGCTCCGTCTTGATGAGGCGCGTGTCGAGCCCCTCGTCCAGCACCTGCCCCATGACCAGCGGCACGTCCTCACCCGCCGGCTCGGCAGTGGCGGCCTTGGCGACCTCCGACTTCGGCGCCTCCTTCCTGGGCGTCGGTTCCGGAGGCAACAGGGCCGCGAGCCGGTTGGTGGGCGTGCCCGTCACCGTGGTGGGGGCGGGCAGGTCGTCCTCACTCCGGGGCGCCACCGACGCCGACCGCTTGTCCAGGAGCGAGTCGTAGAGGTCCAGGAGCCTGCCGCGGATGATGCCCGCGTCGAGCACCTGCTCCGCATGCGCGCGCGCCCGGCGTCCCAGCTCCATGCGGCGGGGGATGTCTCGCGCCAGGTCGACGATGTGGTTCGCCAGGGCCTGGGTGTCTCCAGGCGGGAAGAAGAGGGCCGCGCTCTGGGGAATCAGCTCGCGCGTGACGGGCAGGTCCGCGGCGATGACGGGGCGGCCGGCGGCGCAGTACTCGGACACCTTCGCCAGGGGACCGCCCTGCAGCCGGTTGCGCTCCACGTCGTCCAGGGGGAGCACGCCCACGTCCGCCAGCGCGAGCACCTTGGCCACGTCGTCGTGGTGGACGGGGGCCTGGAACTCCACGCGCTCCTTCAGCCCCAGCTCCTTCACCAGGTCATCCAGGTGCGGCTGCCAGTCCGCGTGCTGCGCGCCCACCAGGGTGAGCCGCACCTCCGCGCGCTGGGCCGCGAGCGCCACCGCGCGCAGCAGCGTGGGCAGGCCCTGCCACCCCACCTGGCTGCCCAGGTACATCAGCCGCAGCGGCTGCCCGTCCGGCGCGCCCATCGCCTCGGGCTCGTAGGCCTTGAGGTCCACCGGTGCGCGGACCACGTGGATGAGGTCCTCGCTCGCCCCGAGCGACTGGATGTACGAGCGCGTCGTCTGCGAGCCGGTGATGATGAGGTCCGCGTTCATCAGGCAGAACAGCTCCTGCCTGCGAATCTTGGAGAGGAAGCGCCGGTCCCCTTCCGTCTGCGGGTGCGTGTAGCGCAGCTCCTGGGACGGGAAGGTCTGCGCCTCGTAGACGAGGCGGTGGCCGTAGTCCGCCTTCAGCTCGCACAGCGCATAGCCCCCGAAGGGGTCCGTGAAGTGGGCGAGCGCGTACTCCTCGCTCTCCAACTGGCGGCGCACGGCGCGCTCGAAGGCCTGGATGCGGGAGGCCAGGTCGCCCGAGCCTACCGGCACCCGCAGCAGGCGGGCACCCTGGTACTTCTCGATATGGGAGTGGTCAGGGGTCTTCGCCGACAGCACCACCACGGAGAAGCGGTCTGGAAGCGCCTTGAGGTACTCCGTGACACGGCGCGACGAGCCCGACGGACCGGGGATGACGTCGAAACTGCACAGGAGCAGTCTGGGCAGGTCGCTCAAGCGTGGGCAGGATACTTGGCCCCATCCTGGGTGTCATCGGGCGATGCAGGGGAGGGGGGGTCGGGCGACGAACACATGTAATGCTGGCACGTTGACCCTCCACTGCCAGCGACCTAAAGGCGACCTTGCCTATGGACGACCTCAAGAGCGTAACCGTCAGCCATCTGAGAGAGCTGGCCCAGAAGCACCTGGGGAGCGGTTACAGCAAGCTGAAGAAGGAGGAGCTCATCGCGGCGCTCGCCGCGTACGTCCCCGCGCTGGCGAAGCTCGCCCGCCTGGTGGGAATCACCGTGCCGCGCAAAAGTTCCGCCAGCAAGGCTCCTGCTCCCTCCAAGGTCGCCGCCGCGTCCTCCAAGGATGCCTCCAAGGACAAGAAGCCCCGGGAGTCCAAGGCCGCGGCCAAAAGCGTGAAGGCGAAGGCGTCGAAGGCGCCGGCCCGGGAGTCCAAGCCAGCTGCCAGGGAGGCGAGCGATTCCAAGGCAGCCGTGCGGGGGCGCAAGGCGGCGGTCGAGGAGAAGCGCGCTCCGGCGAAGGCGAAGCCGGCCGAGAAGATGGGCGAGGGTCGTGTGTCCGCGCCCAAGCGGGTGGCGGCCAAGCGAGCGTCGGAGAAGCCGGGTGCCGCCCCGCCTGCCCGCCCCGCCCAGGTGGTGACGTTCCCGCCGAAGCCCCGCGTCCCCCGCGAGCCGGCGACGCCCACGGCTTTCGCGCCGGCATCCGCGGCTTCGGAGGACATGGAGGTGACGCCCACGCCCACAAGCAGCCCCGCACCGGTGCCGGAAGTGCCCGCCGCTGCCGCGCCCGCTGCGCCGCCGCCTCCTCCCGAGCAGCACGACGCGGAGCCGGTGCTCGAAGGCTTCTTCGTGGCGCGCGTCATGGGGCCGGACGAGGCACGCCGCCACCACCTGGTGGACGCGTCGGCTCAGCCGCCGCCTTCACCGCCGGAGGACGACGAGAAGCTGGGGGCGTTGCCAGCGGGCTACGAGGACGACAGCGCGCTGCTCCTGCCGAGGGACCCGCAGACGCTCTTCGTCTCGTGGGACTTCAGCGCCGCCGCGCGCGCCCGGGCGCTGCAGGGGCTGGACGCTCCGCGCGCCGTGCTGCGCGTGTTCGACGGGGAGAAGATGGCGCGTGAGCTGGACTGCGTGCTCGAGTCCCGGAGCTTCTACATCCAGGGCCTGGAGCCGGGCCGGCACTACCGCGTGGAGGCGCACTTCATCGGGAGGGATGGCCGCAGTCGCCGTATCGGTCACTCCAGCAACCGGGTTGCGTTGCCGCCCAGTGGTACGTCCACGGACACTTCGATTCGGTTCCTCCGCGTGCCTCAGCGCATGCCCGAGCCGCAGCCCCTGCCAGAGGTGGTGCCGCCGGTGCGCACCCGAACCCAGGAGGCCGAGGAGCGTGAGTACATCACCTGGCGCCGTGTGAATCTGCCGGGAAGCGCGGGCGTGAAGGACATCCCCGAGTCGCACCGCGAGCGGCCTGAGGCTGAAGAGCAGCCCGAGTCCCACCTCGAAGCGCCGCCGCGAGCGCCGGGGGCCTCGGACATGCGCTACATGGAGGCGCAGGAGCGCGTCCCGGGGGCCTCGGACATGCGCTACATGGAGGCGCGGGAGCGCGCGCCAGGTGCGTCGGACCAGCGGTACCTGGAGTCTCCGGGCCGCGCGCCGGGGGCTTCGGAGCAGCGCTACGTGGAGGGCCGTGCGCAGCCGCGCGAGCGTCAGTACCTCGACGTGGGGCGCGCGCCGGGGGCTTCGGACATGCGCTACCTGGAGTCTCCGGGCCGCGCGCCCGGGGCTTCCGACCAGCGCTATCTGCAGGGTGGCGCGCAGCCGGCCGGTGGTGCCCGGCCCCATCAATACCTCGAAGTGGGCCGAGCGCCGGGTGCTTCGGACATGCGCTACCTGGAGTCTCCGGGCCGTGCGCCGGGGGCCTCGGACATGCGCTACCTGGATTCACCGGGCCGTGCCCCTGGGGCCTCGGACATGCGCTACCTGGAGTCTCCGCCCCGCGCGCCCGGAGCCTCGGACCTGCGCTACCTGGAGTCTCCTCCGCGTGCACCGGGTGCCTCGGACCTGCGCTACCTGGAGTCTCCTCCGCGCGCACCGGGTGCTTCGGACCAGCGCTACCTGGAGTCTCCACCTCGCGCACCGGGAGCCTCGGACATGCGCTACCTGGAGTCTCCACCTCGCGCGCCCGGAGCCTCGGACATGCGCTACCTGGAGTCTCCGCCGCGCGCACCGGGTGCTTCGGACCCGCGCTACCTGGAATACGTAGCCCGTCCGTCGGGTGCATCGGAGCCGCGCCCTACCGAATCCGCGCAGCGTCCTCCAGGTTCCTCGGAGGAGCCTCTTCCCCGGAAGCCGCCTTCGGGCAGCGGCCGCTCGTGAACCCGCACGGACACCTCGAACGCTTATGAGCCTGGGCTCTCTCGCGCTGGTCCTCCACGCGCACCTTCCTTTCGTCCGACACCCCGAGCACGAGGACTTCCTCGAGGAGGACTGGCTCTACGAAGCCATCTCCGAGACCTACCTCCCGTTGCTCCTCGTCTTCGACAAGCTGGCGGAGGACGGCGTCCCCTTCCGCCTGACGATGACGCTGTCCCCCACGCTCGTCGCCATGCTGCGGGACGAGCTGCTGATGTCGCGCTACGCGCGCCGGCTGGACCAGCTCTGTGAGCTGGGCGCGCGCGAGGTCCACCGCACGCGGGACGACGCCACCTTCGGACCGCTGGCCCGCTTCCACCGCGACCACTTCGAGTCGCTGCGCCGCGCCTTCCACGACCGCTACAAGCGCGAGCTCGTAGGCGCGTTCCGCCGCCTCCAGGACGCGGGCTACCTGGACATCATCACCTGCAACGCCACGCACGGCTTCCTGCCGCTCATGCAGCAGGTGCCCGAGGCCGTGCGCGCGCAGGTGACGGTGGCCGCCAACCACTACCGCCAGAACTTCGGGAGGGACCCGGCCGGCATCTGGCTGGCCGAGTGTGGCTACTACCCCGGGCTGGAGCGCGTGCTCGCCAACGAGCGCATCCGCTACTTCTTCGTGGACACGCACGGCCTCACGGACGCCACGCCGCGCCCGCTGCACGGCCCCTACGCGCCCATCTTCACCGAGACGGGCGTGGCCGCGTACGCCAGAGACCCGGAGAGCAGCCAGCAGGTGTGGAGCACCGAGTTCGGCTATCCCGGCGACGGGGACTACCGCGAGTTCTACCGGGACATCGGCTGGGACCTGGACCTGGACTACATCCGCCCGTTCATCCAGCCCACCGGCGACCGCAAGAACACCGGCTTCAAGTACTTCCGAATCACCGGCAAGACGCACGACAAGCAGCCCTACAACCCGGACGCCGCCCGCGAGCGTGCCGCCGTCCATGCGGGCAACTTCCTCTTCAACCGCGAGCGGCAGATAGAGCACCTCGCCTCGCGCCTGGGCGGCCGCAAGCCCGTCGTCGTCGCCCCCTACGACGCGGAGCTGTTCGGCCACTGGTGGTTCGAGGGGCCCATGTTCCTCGACTTCCTCATCCGCAAGGCCGCGTATGACCAGAAGACCTTCAGCCTGGTGACGCCCTCGGATGACCTGCGGGAGAACCCGGAGAACCAGGTGGCCACGCCGCCGCTGTCCTCGTGGGGCGCGGGCGGCTACGCGAACATGTGGCTCGACGGGGCCAACGATTGGATCTACCGCCACCTGCACCACTGCGCGAAGCAGATGGTGGAGCTGGCCCGCGACTTCCCCGACGCCAGCTCCCTGAAGCGCCGCGCGCTCAACCAGGCCGCGCGCGAGCTGCTGCTCGCCCAGTCCTCCGACTGGGCCTTCATCATGAAGACGGGCACCATGGTGGAGTACGCCCAGCGCCGCACGCGCGAGCACGTCCTGCGCTTCCAGCGCCTTCACGACGAGCTGCGCGCGGGCACCATCGACGAGGTCTGGCTCACCCACGTGGAGGGCCGCGACAACCTCTTCCCGGAGCTGGACTACCGCGTCTACCGGCCCGGCTGAGTGCCCTGGGAACAGGCGGGGCGGCGGGTTGTTCGCCTCCCGCCCCCGGTCGCCATTTCGCTTGCGGTGCGTCTTTTCCGCTTTAGCTAGGAGTACATATGAACCGTTCTCCCGTCGCTCCCCGGAGGGCCCTGGTCGCGGCGCTCCTGCTCGTGCTGCCCGGCGTCGCTTCCGCCCAGGCTCCGGCGCCCCAGCCGGCTCCGCCCCCTCCGGCGGCCCAGGCGGCTCCGGTGCCCGGGGGCAATCCGCTCCAGCCCGCCACGCGCGAGGCCCAGGCGCTGCCGTCGCTGGCGCCGCTGGTGGAGTCCGTGAAGTCCGCGGTGGTCAACGTGGACGTGCAGGCGCGCGGCGGTGGCGGCATGCGGGGCATGGAGGACAACCCGTTCTTCGACCGCTTCTTCGGCGGAGGGCGGGGCGGGCAGCAGCGTGAGCCGCTCCGTCAGGGCGCGGGCTCCGGTTTCATCATCGACCCCAAGGGCGTCATCCTCACCAACAACCACGTGGTGGAGGACGCGGTCTCCATCACCGTGCGGCTGGATGACGGGCGCACGTTCTCCGGCGACGTGCTGGGCAGGGATCCGCTCACCGACGTGGCGCTGGTGAAGCTGAAGGAGAAGGTGGACGGACTGCCCACGGTGAAGCTGGGCGACTCGGACGCGCTGCGCGTGGGTGACTGGGTGGTGGCCATCGGCAACCCGTTCGGCCTGGCCTCCAGCGTGAGCCTCGGCATCGTCTCCGCGCGGGCGCGTGAGATTGGCGCCAGCGCGTATGACGAATTCCTCCAGACGGACGCCGCCATCAACCCCGGCAACTCCGGCGGCCCGCTCTTCAACATGAAGGGCGAAGTGGTGGGCATCAACACCGCCATCGTCGGCGGCGGCTCGGGCATCGGCTTCGCGGTGCCCAGCAACCTCATCCACGCGCTCTTGCCGCAGCTGCAGAAGGAGGGCGCCGTCACCCGTGCGTGGCTGGGCGTGGGCATCCAGGACCTGACGCGAGACCTGGCCGGAGCGCTGAAGCTGCCGGTGAATGAGGGCGCCATCCTCACCCAGATCAACCCGGGCTCGCCCGCGGCCAAGGCCGGGCTGAAGACGGACGACGTCATCACCGCCATCGACGGGCGCAACGTCTCCTCCAGCAGCGAGCTGACCCGCACGGTGGCGCTCAAGCGCCCGGGCAGCGTCTCCACATTGACGGTGTACCGCGACGGCAAGAAGCAGGACGTGAAGGTGACGCTGGGCACGCGGCCGGACCTGGAGGGCGTGTCGTCCAAGCAGCCGCGCGAGGGTGACGCGCAGGAGAGCTCGCGCCGCGTGGGCGTCAGCCTGCAGAACCTGGACTCGCGCACCGCGCAGCAGGCGGGCTTTACCGAGCGCCAGGGCGCGCTCATCACCGACGTGCTGCCCGGCTCGCCCGCGGACCGCGCGAACCTGGAGCCCGGCATGCTGGTGGTGGAGGCGAACCGCAAGCCGGTGAACAACGCAGAGGAGCTGGCGAAGGTCATCAAGGGCGCGCAGTCCGGCAGCACGCTGCTGTTGCGCGTCGCCGCGCCGGGGGGCAATCGCTCCCTGCGCGCCCTGCGGGTGCCGTGAGGCGGCCAGGACACGGAGAGGCATGAGCGTCAACTACGTCGCCCTCGGCGACAGCACGGCGGTGGGGGTGGGGGCGGCGCGCGGCGGGGGCTACCCCGAGCGTCTCGCCTCCCGGCTCCGGAATGACGGGCTGCCGGTGGGCCTCACCAACCTGGGGCAGAGCGGGGCGCGCATCCGTGACGTCTTCACGGGACAGGTGAAGCGCGCGGTGGCCGCGCAGCCCACGCTGGTGACGCTGGGGGTGGGCACCAACGACCTCTGGCGCGGCACCTCGGTGGAGGACTTCCAGGACGAACTGGACCGCATCGCCCGCCGGCTGAAGCAGACGGGCGCGCCGCTGGTGGTGGTGAACATCGCGGACATGGCCCTGGCGCCAGTGGCGAAGCTGGTGCCGAGCTCCCTCTACGAGGGCCGCATCGAGCCCTTCAACGCCGCCATGGCCGAGGTGGCGCGCGCGCACGGCCTGCACCTGGTGGACCTGTACACGGCCAGCAAGGAGATGATCCCCCAGAGCCCGCACTTCTTCTGTCACGACGGCTTCCACCCGTCCGACGAGGGGTACGAGGAGTGGGCGGACCTGCTGCTGCCCACGGTGCGCACGCTGGTGTCGCGCTGAGCTGACGGCGCGCGCCTACGCCTTGGCCACGCCCCCCGGCGTCGGGGTGGGGGCGGGCACGTCGGCGGCGGGGGCATGGGGGCCGCGCTCGCGGCCGGGGTGCATCTCCATGCCGGCCTCGTACGCGGTGGTGCGGTTGCGGCCCGTGCGCTTGCTGCAATAGAGGGCTGCGTCGGCGCAGTCCACCAGCTCCTCCTGGGTGGTGGCGTCGGTGGGGTAGTGGGCCACGCCCACGGACACGGTGACGTGGTTGCCGGGCAGGCCGGGCTGGGACAGCAGCACGTTCTCCGCCACCGCGCGGCGCAGCTTCTCCGCCACCTCCACCGCGTCCGCCTTGGAGGCCTGGGGCAGCAGCAGGACGAACTCCTCGCCGCCGTAGCGCGCCAGCGTGTCCACCTTGCGCACGCGCAGCCGGAGCGCGTCGCACACGCGGCGCAGCGCCTCGTCGCCCACCCGGTGGCCCGCCACGTCGTTGAGGCGCTTGAAGTGGTCCACGTCCACCATCAGCAGCGCCAGCGGGACGCCGAAGCGCTGCGCCCGCGCCAACTCCAGCTCCATGCGCTGGAACAGGTGGCGCCGGTTGGGCACGCCGGTGAGCGGGTCCGTCATGGTGAGCTTCACCGTCTCCGCATGCAGCCGCGCGTTCTTCACCGCCGTGGCCGCCAGGTCCGCGACGGCCGTCAGCAGCTCGATTTCCTCCGCGGAGAAGCTGGCCACCTCGGGGCGCTGGAAGTTCATCACCCCCAGGAGCGTGCCCATGTGCACCATGGGCACCGCCAAGAGCGCGCCCGTGTCCACCGCGCCCTCCACCAGGCCGCGCCGCGCGAAGATGCTGGTGCGGTCATCCAGGTCGGGCAGGTACACCGCCTTGAGCGTCTGGGCCGCGCGCCCGCATGCGCCCTCGCCCAGCGCGAAGGTGAGCCCCTCGGCGCCGCGGCCCTCCGGAAACGCGTGCCTCACCTCCAGCAGCCCCTCCACGTTGAGGAGCATGATGGAGAAGTCCGGAATCTGGAGCCGCTCCACCACCAGCCGGGTGATGGCCTCCAGCAGCTCGTCCAGCTCCAGCGTGGCGTTGAGCGAGCGCGCCACGTCGAAGAGCAGCGACAGCTCGCGCAGGCGCTCCTCCAGCTCCTCCTTGAGGGCGAGCTTCTCCTTCACCACCGCGAGGTCCCGGTGGGTGTCGATCTCCTCCGCCTTCATCGCGGTGAGCCGCGCCAGCATCTGGTTGAAGGCCGCGCCCAGCCGGGACAGCTCGTCCGTGCCGCGCGAGTCCGCGCGCACCAGCAAATCTCCGGCCTCCGCGCGCCCCATGGCCGCGCTCAGCTTGTGCAGCGGGCGGGTGAGGACGAAGTGCAGCGCCAGCGCGGTGAGGAGCGCCAGCAGGACGATGAACAGCACCATGGCGCCCAGCGCGCCGCGGAACATCTCCGTGAGCTGCTGGTGCAGCGTCGGCTCCGCCACGCGCATCTGGAGGACGCTCGCGCCGGGCACCTCTCCCTCGGAGTGGCAGCTGCCGCACTCGGGCCCGCCCAGCGGCCGCACCACCTCCGTGACGCCCTCCACGGAGCGCGCCGCCTCCGGCCCGGGCGCCGTCAGCCGTCCGGCCTCCGCGTGCACCCGGCCCACCTCGTCCGCCTGGCGGGACCAGCGGATGCGCCCGTCCGGCGTCAGCACCCGCGCGTCCTCCACCGAGCGGAACAAGCGCGTGTCCGAGCGCAGCACCTCCGCCACCGCCTCGTGGGCCCGGGACGCGCCCGGCGCCTGCGGCAGCGTGAAGGTGGAGGCGACGAACTCCGCCAGCGCCAGCGACTCCACCTGCGTTGCGTCCTGCACCGCCACCCGCGCCTCGCGCCAGAAGTGGCCCACACCCAGCAACGCCACCACCAGCCCCGGCAGGGCGATGCTCCACAGGAGCTTCCTGCCAACAGTGTCCGGACCCAGGGGCATGCGCTTGTTCGCGGCTCTCCGCAGCGATGGCTTAAACTTGTTTCACGAAGTTCCACCGGAATTGTCAATTGGCTGACGCGGACTGTCAAACGTACTTGTACAAGAATTTTCCTGCTTCGGTGGTGTTGCTTCCTTTGCTGCGCCCCGTCATCGCCGGGTTCCTGGCGTCTCCCGGAGTTCCATGTCGACCGCGTTCCTGACGTCCGAGCTGCTGCCAGTCCCTCATGGCTTCGCCACCCGCGCGGGAGGCGTCTCGGAGGGGCCGTACGCGTCGCTCAACCTGGGCTTCTCCACCGGTGACGCGCAGGAGAAGGTGCTCGAGAATCTCCGCCGCCTGGCCGCCGCTGCCGGGGCCCCGCTGGGCGCGCTGGGCCGCGTGTCGCAGGTGCATGGGGACCGGGTGCTGGAGGCGCGAGGTGGGGAAGGGGAGGACCTGCGGCCGGTGGAGGGCGAGGCGGACGCACTGTGGACCCAGGCGCCCGGCACGTGGGTGGCGGTGGGCACGGCGGACTGTGTGCCGGTGCTGCTGGTGGACCCGGACGGCCGGCGCGTGGCGGCGGTGCACTCGGGGTGGCGGGGCACGGACGCGGACATCAGCGCACGAGCGGTGGAGGTGCTGGTGGCGAAGGGCGCGCGGCCGGAGCGGCTGCTCGCGGCGGTGGGCCCCTGCATCCAGCGCTGCTGCTACGAGGTTTCCGGAGAATTGGGCCAGCGCTTCACCGCCCGCTTCGGCGCGGAGGTGGTGGCGTCCGCCGGCGGCGCGGTGAAGCTGGACCTGTCACGGGCGGTGCGGCTGACGCTGGTGCGCGCGGGGCTGAAGCCCGGGCACGTGGACGTGCTACCGGCCTGTACCGCGTGTGAGCCCGAGCGCTTCTTCTCCCACCGCCGTGACGCGGGGCGCACCGGACGCCACCTCAACTACGTGGTAAACCGCTTCTAGCCCCCCGAGCGGCGCCGGCCGTTTTCTTGACGCTCTCCGACGGGCCTTCCTATCCTCGGGGTGATCCCCGTCCGAAGAGGCCCGTGCCCGCGCGCTCCGTCATCTTCCGCCTGCTCGCCGCCGCGCCCCTGTGCGTGCTGAGCGCCTGTGCCTCCAACGCCGCCAGCCAGGCGGACGTGGGGGCGCTGCGAGCCGAGGTGCAGGCCCTGCGCGAGACGCAGGTCCGGCTCACCGAGCGGCTGCAGCGCCTGGAGGCGCACGACGCGGTGGAGAAGGCCCGTGTGAGCGGGGCTCCCGCGCGCACCTCCCCCGCGGACGCCGGCGCTTCCGGCGACGGTCTGGGCACCACGCCGGAGCTGGCGGTGGTGAAGCTCAAGCCGAAGAACGAGCCCGCGCCGAAGCTGCCCACGGCGGTGCCCGTGGTGGAGCCGGACACGGAGCAGATGGAGATGTTCATCAGCGCCGTGCCGGAAGGGGCCTCGGCCTCGGGCGGCGAGGCCGCCACCGTCGTTTCTTCGGGCGAAGACGAGGCGGACGCGAAGGACCCGGACGTGCTGGACGCCGAGTACGACAAGGCCGTGTCGCTGCTGCGCACCGGCAACGTGGACGGCGGCGTGGAGCGCCTGCGCCGCTTCGCGGAGGAGAATCCGCGCCACCCTCGCGCCGACAACGCGCTGTACTTCAGCGGGCTCGGGCTCATCGGCCTCAGCGAGTTCAAGGACGCCGCGCGCACGTTCGAGCGGCTCATCAAGACCTATCCCGCCGGAGATGCCATGCTGGACAGCATGCTCCGGCTCGCCGAGTGCCGGATGCGGCTGAACCAGGCCGCGGATGCCAGGGCGCTCTACACCCGCGTCGTCACCCAGTTCCCGGGGACGGCCGCCGCCACGCAGGCGGAGCAGCGGCTCGCCGCGCTCCCGCAGTGAAGGCTCTTTCGAAAGGACGTCGTGCGATGCGCTCCCGGATCCTCACCTCGCTGATGTTGAGCCTCGCCGTCGCGCCGGCCTGGAGCGCACGCGCCCAGCAGGAGGGCGCCGAGGAGCAGGACCAGGACACCGGCAGCGAGACGGAAGGCGCCGAGGTCATGGACGAGGCCCCGGAGCGCCCCCAGGGCACCGTGGCCATCCCTCCGGGCACGCCCAGGGGCCGCGAGAGCGCCCCGGGCGAGGTCCACTCCGTCCAGGACGGCGACACGCTGTGGGATTTGTCCCAGCGCTACCTGGGCAGCCCCTGGTACTGGCCCAAGGTCTGGGCCTACAACCCGGAGATCGCCAACCCGCATTGGATCTACCCGGGCAACCAGGTGCGCTTCTTCGCCTCGGGCGAGGAGGTGCCCACCCGCGTGGGCACGGAGATCGCCGCCGAGGACGTGACGGCGCCCACCGAGCTGAGCGGCGGCGACCTGGTGACGGTGACGGGGAAGATTGGCTACGACGTGTCGTCGTCGCGTCCGGTGACGACCCAGGGCTTCGTCACCCAGCGCGAGCTGGACGAGGCCGGCCGCATCGAGGGCTCGTCCTCCGGCGCGCTGATGCTGTCCTACCCGGACACCGCCTACGTGCGCTTCAAGAAGAAGGGCAGCGCCAAGGTGGGGGACCGCTACGTCGTCTACCACACCACCCAGGCCGTCCAGCACCCGGTGACGAAGAAGAAGCTGGGCTACCTCACCGACTTCCTCGGCACGCTGCGCGTGATTCGCGTGAGCGAGAACGTCGTCACCGCGCAGGTGGTGGACACGTGGGACGGCATGGAGCGCGGTGACCTGGTGGGCCCCGTCGGCGAGCGCCTCACCGAGCGCGTGGCCCCGAAGGCCAACGCGAAGGAGCTGCAGGCCACCGTCATCACCGCGCTGGTGCCGTACCTCACGCTGCTCGGCGAGCACCACACGGTGGTGGTGGACCGCGGCAGCGCGGACGGCGTCCAGCTGGGCAACACCTTCACCATCCTCCGCCAGGGCGACCCGTCCCTCCAGGTGCTCGGCCAGGAGGCCAGGCCGCTCACCGACAGGGAGAAGCGCTTCCCCTGGGAGAACGTCGGCACCTGCATGGTGACCGAGGTGAAGGAGCGCACCTCCAACTGCCTCATGATGCGCTCCATGGAGGAGCTCGTCCCCGGCGACCGCGCTGTCATGCGCGTGGGCGAGCCCACCGCCAGCCGCTGAATTTCCCGGAACCCAAGCACCCCGAGCTCGGAGTTCGGCAGGAAATGTGCATCCCCTCCGCCAGCGGAGGGGCAGAGTGCTTGACCGGTGGCGGTCCGGTGTCTATGTGTCGCGCCCCTCCTGGGGACCCATCTTCTATATAGGTGGGAAACGGGCAGGGGACGGGTATGGCGGACGCTGAGACGGACAGCCTCACGGCGGAAGAGCAGGCGTGCCTGGCGCTCTGGGCCGTTCCCGGCCTGGGGCCGAGGACGCTGGCCGCCCTGCGCGCCTTCGCGGATGGACGTCTCGCCGCGCTCGCCTCCGTCCCTGTACGGGACTGGGTGTCCCAGGCGCCGGTCTCCCCACAGGTGCGTACCCGGCTGGCGGCGGTGGACCGGCTTCCTCCGCTGGCGGAGCGGGCCCTGGAGGCCTGCCGCCGGGTGGGCATGGGCGTGGCCTTCGCCGGGCAGCACACCTATCCGGACCGGCTGCGGGAGGTGGAGGACGCGCCCCCGCTGCTCTTCTACCGGGGGCGCCCGGGGCTGCCCCGGCGCCGCGTGGCCATGGTGGGCAGCCGCCACCCGGACCAGGGCTTTTTGCCCTTTGCCCGGGACTTCGCGAGGAAGGTGGCGGGGGCGGGGGTGGGCGTGGTGTCCGGGGCCGCGGCGGGCGTGGACCAGGCGTGCCACTGGGGCGCGCTGGATGTGGGCGGGGAGACGTGGGCCTTCCTGGGGTCCGCCCTGGATGCGTTGGACCCGGCGCAAGCCCGCCTGCTTCCTCACTTTCTGGGGCGGGGAGGCGTGTTCTTCAGCGAGCTCCCCCCTGGGGTCCGGGCGAGCGTTACCACCTTCCCGCGCCGCAACCGACTCATCTCCGGCGCATCCGATGTGGTCCTGGTGTTGAGGGCGGGGAAGGGCTCGGGGGCGCTGTACACGGCGGAGGCGGGGCGGGCGCAGGGGCGGCCGGTGTTCGCGCTGCCCGGGGATGTGAGGCAGGCGGCGGCGGTGGGGTGCAACACGCTGCTCCGGGACGGGCATGCGAGCGCCTGCATGGGCCCGGAAGATGTGTGGAGGGTGGTGGGCGTTCAGCCGGAAGCCGCGGGGCCGCGGGACATCACGGCCTCGTGGGAAGAGCTCTCCGCGGAAGCGAAGGGCACTTATGAGGTGTTGGACCGGGTTCCCCGGACATTTGACGAGGTGCTGGTCGGCAGCACCCTCTCACCGGCGGCGCTCACCGGCGCGCTGGTGGAGCTGGAGTTGACGGGGCTGGTCATCCAGCACCCGGGCAAGCTGTACGAAAAGGTCTAGGTAGGAGAGTCATGGCCACGCGGACGAAGAAGCAGGTGGAAGAGACGGAGGCGGCGGAGGAGACGAAGTCGCCCCGGAAGGCGGCCGCCAAGAAGAAGACGGCCGCCAAGAAGAAGCCGGCGGCCAAGGCGAAGAAGACGGCGGCCCGCCGCCGCGGCAAGAAGGGTGACGACGAGCTGCCCACCGTGGAGGCGGACGCGGACGAAGAAGTCGCGCCCCGCGGCAAGGGCCCGCACTACCTCGTGGTGGTGGAGTCCCCCGCCAAGGCGAAGACCATCAAGAAGTACCTGGGCACCGGCTACACGGTGAAGGCCTCCGTGGGCCACGTGAAGGACCTGCCCAAGAGCAAGATGGGCGTCGACGTGGAGCACGACTTCCAGCCCGAGTACGAGGTCATCAAGGGCAAGGAGAAGGTGCTCAACGAGCTCAAGAAGATGGCGAAGTCCGCCGACAAGGTCTTCCTCGCGACGGACCCCGACCGCGAGGGCGAGGCCATTGCCTGGCACATCAAGGAAGAGCTCGCCCACCCCGACGCCATGCGGGTGACCTTCAACGAAATCACCAAGAAGGCCGTCCAGGAAGCCATTGCGCAGCCGCGCGAGCTGAACCAGGACAACTACGACTCGCAGCAGACGCGCCGCATCCTCGACCGGCTGGTGGGGTATCAAATCTCCCCGCTGCTCTGGCAGAAGATCCGCCGGGGCCTGTCCGCCGGCCGCGTGCAGTCCGTGGCGGTGCGCCTGATTGTCGAGCGCGAGGCCGAAATCAAGGCCTTCGTCCCCGAGGAGTACTGGTCCCTGGACGCGCTGCTGGAGGGCCCCGCGGGCCCGCCGCCGTTCAAGGCGAAGCTGTCCAAGGTGGACGGCAAGAAGATGGAGCTGAAGGACCGCGCCACCACCGAGGGGCTCGTCGCCGAGCTCCAGGGGGCCGAGTTCGTCGTGGCCAAGGTGGACCGCCGCGAGCGCCGCCGCAACGCGCCCGCGCCGTTCATCACCTCCAAGCTGCAGCAGGAGGCCGCCAACCGGCTGTCCTTCACCGCCAAGAAGACGATGACGCTGGCCCAGAAGCTCTACGAGGGCGTGCCCCTCGGCGAGGAGGGCCAGACGGCGCTCATCACGTACATGCGTACGGACTCCACCCGTCTGTCCGACGACGCGGTGAAGCTGGTGCGCGAGTTCATCGACACCAAGTACGGCAAGGACTTCCTGCCGGAAGAGCCGGTGGTGTACCGCTCGCGCAAGAGCGCGCAGGACGCCCACGAGGCCATCCGCCCCACGTCCCTGGAGTACCCGCCCGAGCGCGTGCGGCCCTTCTTCGAGGCCATGGGCGAGTCGGACATGTTCCGCCTCTACGAGCTCATCTGGAACCGCTTCGTCGCGTGCCAGATGAAGCCGGCCGTGTATGACCAGACGAGCGCGGACATCTCCGCGGGCCGGGCCACGTTCCGCGCCTCGGGCAGCACGCTGAAGTTCGCCGGCTACCTCGCGGTGTACGGCGCGGGCCTCACCCCGGAAGAGGAGGCGGAGAAGGAGAAGGCGAAGGCCGCCGGTGAAGAGGGCGCGGATGGCGCGGACGCCATCGGCGAGCTGCCCTTCCTCACCGAGGGCGAGAAGCTGGCCCTCCAGAAGCTCCTCCACGAGCAGCACTTCACCCAGCCGCCCCCGCGCTTCAGCGAGGCCACGCTGGTGAAGGAGCTGGAAGAGCGCGGCATCGGCCGCCCGTCCACCTACGCCGCCATTCTCTCCACCATCCAGGACAAGAAGTACGTGGAGAAGCTGGAGGGGCGCTTCCGGCCCACCGATTTGGGGCAGATGACCAACGAGATGCTGGTCAAGCACTTCCCCCACGAGCTGGACGTCACCTTCACCGCCACCATGGAGGAGAAGCTCGACCAGATCTCCGAGGGCGGCACGAGCTGGAAGGCCGTGCTGCACGACTTCTACGGGCCCTTCAAGGAGACGCTCGAGAAGGCCAAGGCGGAGATGCGCGACGTCAAGCGCGAGGAGATAAAGACCGACATCTCCTGCGAGAAGTGCGGCAACCCCTTCGTCATCAAGTTCGGGAAGATGGGGCACTTCCTCGCCTGCTCGAACTACCCCGACTGCAAGAACACCAAGGACTTCAAGCGGGACGCCGAGGGCAAGATCGTCATCGTGGAGGAGGAGACCACGGACGAGAAGTGCGAGAAGTGCGGCAAGCCCATGGTCATCAAGCGCGGCCGCTTCGGGCGCTTCATGGCCTGCTCCGGCTACCCGGACTGCAAGACGTCCAAGCCCATCTCCATCGGCGTGGGGTGCCCGGAGTGCAAGCAGGGCTACCTCACCGAGCGCCGCAGCGGCCGGGGGAAGATCTTCTTCGGTTGCAACCGCTACCCGGACTGCAAGTTCGCCGCGTGGGACCGGCCCCTGGCCGAGCAGTGCCCCCAGTGTGCGTCCCCGTACCTCCTGCAGAAGTTCTCCAAGCGGGACGGCGCCTACATCGCCTGCCCGAACAAGGAGTGCGACTACCGGCGTGAGGTCGTGGAGCAGGCGGGCGTACCCGGGTCACCCGAGGCCTCCTCGGCTGCTTGAAAGCCCAGTAGTTCCAGCGGGCTGGGCCCGGGAGCGTGGCTTGACACGCTCGGCGGGCCCGCCCTAGAAGTCCAGGCTGCCCCCTCCTCGGGGAGAAGTCCTGTGGGTGCCCGTAACCGGCACGGGCCCACCCGGGGGGACGGGCGTCGAAAGGACACCAGGCGCGATGATTCACTCGGTGAGCGAGCTGCTGCTGGACGTGACACTTGCGGCCACGGAGGCTGGCAAGATGGGCGTCACGGACTCCGTCATCAAGTTCTTCAAGGATGGCGGCCCGTTCATGTTCGTGAACCTGTTCTGGCTGGCATGCTCGCTGGCGGTGGCGCTGGAGCGCATCGTCACCGTGGTGTTCCGCTACAACCTGCCCGCGCCGCCGTTCATGGAGCAGATTGCCAAGCTGGTGCGCAGCGGCAACCTGGACCGCGCGGTGAAGGTGTGCAGCATGGCGCCCAACTCGCCGCTGGCGAAGGTCATCCGCGCGGGCCTGGTGAATGCCAACCGCGGCGAGATTGAAGTCGCCAAGGCGGTGGAAGAGGCCATCGTCGAGCACAGCCCGCACGTGTCCAAGCGGATTCCCTGGCTGTGGTCCCTCGCCAACATCGCCACGCTGGTGGGCCTCGTCGGCACCATCTTCGGCCTCATCGGCACCTTCCAGGCGCTCGGCAACGTGCCGGCGGAGCAGAAGCAGGTGCTCCTGTCGGACGGTATCTCCAAGGCGATGAACAACACCGCCTTCGCGCTCTCCATCGCGGTGCTCTGCATCGTCTTCCACCTGTTCCTCACCTCGTACGCGAAGGGGCTGGTGGAGTCGATGGAGCTCAACGCGCTGAAGCTGGAGAACCTCCTGTCGCGTCGCGGCTCGGTGGACCCGGCCACCACGGAGCTCGAGTCCCGCGCGTCGTAGAGCGGGAGGGTGCGCGGCCATGGCGTTCCACTACTCCCGGCGCAAGCTGAAGGTCCGTGAGGAAGAAGAGTCGGGCGAGCTGAACATCGTCCCGTACCTCGACATCCTCATGAACCTCATCATCTTCATGCTGCTGTCCATCACCGGCCTCACCACGTTCGGCATCCTGAACGTGAATGCCCCCAGCTACGGCGCGCCCAGCGCGGGCATGACGCAGGAGGGGCAGGACGAGCAGAAGCTGACCTTGTCCGTGCTCATCTCCAAGAAGGGGCACTTCGTCAGCAGCGAGAATGCCATCCTCGGCCAGGAGGGCGCGGCGGTGGATCAGCCCACCGTGCCCGTGCTGGCGGACGGCGCCTACGACTTCCGGGCGCTCAACGCGAAGATGGTGGAGATCAAGGCGGCGTTCCCCAAGGAGACGAAGGTCATCGTCGGCGCGGATCCGGACATCCCCTACGAGGCCCTCACCCAGACGCTGGACGCCATCCGCGAGACGCAGGCCAGCCCGCACCGCCTGCTGTTCCCGGACGTCACCCTCGGGGCAATCTGAGCCATGGCCGAGCCGACGACACCCGCCCCGAGCGAGGCCGACGAAGAGACGCTGGCGCGGCTGCGCTACCGCAAGGCGCTGGCGCGCAAGAAGCGCAAGGAGCGCGAGGCGGCGGGGGAAATCAAGGAGCTGAACATCACCGCGATGATGGACATGATGACCATCCTCCTGGTGTTCCTGCTCAAGTCCTTCGCCTCGTCCTCCGCCGCGGTGACGGCGTCCGAGGACGTGCGCCCGCCCGTGTCCACCACGCGCGCCACGCCGAAGGACACCGTGGCCGTCACCATCACCCCCAAGAACATCCTGGTGGGGGAGCGTGAGGTGCTGCGGCTCCAGAACGGCGTCATCCCGGCCGACAAGATTCAGGGCCGGCTGGTGCTGCCGCTGGACGCCCAGCTGAAGAAGGAAGTGGACAAGCTGAAGTACATCGCCGAGCGGAACCCCGCCGCCCCCTTCAGCCGGGAGCTGTCCGTCATCGCGGACAAGAAGGTTCCCTACGACATGCTCCTCACCGTGCTCTACACGGCGGGGCAGAACGAGCTGGAGAACTACCGGTTCGTCGTCCTCCAGAAGGAAGGCGAGTAGGGCGCTCCCCGGCACGGCGGGAGCGCCCCTCTTGCAGCGGACTGGACGCTAGAGCGAGGGCGTGGCCATGGGCCCGCCGCGCGTCTCCAGTTCGTGGATGCTGGCGTCCTCCTCGCAGCGGATGGCGAAGGGCAGGGCTTCCAGGCGCTCAATCGGAATCTCGAAGCCGCAGTCCACGCAGTCCCCGAAGACGCCCATCTCCATGCGGCGCAGGGCCGCGTCGATGAGCATGATTTCACGCCGCTGCGACTCGAGCAGGCTGGACAGGGTGTAGTCCGCCAGCTCCGACTGGGCATTCTCCTCGTACTCGGGGTCCCTCTCCTGGTTCTTGAGGGCGCTCAGCTCGCGGTGCGCGCCCGCGTTCGCCGTGAGGATTTCCCGGCGCCGGCGCTGGAGGAGCTCGCGAATCCTGTTCAGGTCGTTGCTTCGGGGCATGGCCATGTCTCCGATTGCTCCAGTCTTCGAGGTCATTTCCGCTCGCCCGGATGCAAGGCCGCCCCGGAGCGGCGAACGCGAGAAACGTAGGTGTGCAACCCAGGTAGGGAAACCGCGCCTTCCAACGGGGGGCATCGGTGGGCTGCTGGGCAGGCGGGCAGGCGGCATGCCCCGGCAGACAGGGGTTGACGTGCCCGCTTTCACTTCTGGGAAAGGGCGGCCCGGTCCTGCTAACTGTTCTCCGACGGGCGGCGGCGCGCGCCCGGGAGGAGCGGGATGGCTGACGTGAAGCAGCGGGTGACGGTGATTGGCGGAGGCCTGGCGGGCAGCGAGTGCGCATACCAGCTCGCCCGGCGTGGAGTGTCCGTGGAGCTGCGCGAGATGAAGCCGCACAAGCGCTCGCCGGCCCACAAGTCGGACCAGTTCGCGGAGCTGGTGTGCAGCAACTCGCTGCGCTCGGACAACCCGGAGAGCGCCATTGGCCTGCTGCACGCGGAGCTGCGCGCGCTGGGCTCGCTGGTGCTGGGCACCGCGGACGCACACCGCGTGCCCGCGGGGGATGCGCTGGCGGTGGAGCGCGAGCGCTTCTCCGGGGCGATCACGGAGACGCTCCAGCGCATGGCGGGCGTGGAGGTGGTGGCGGGCGAGGTGGAGCGACTGCCGGACGAAGGCCCGGTGGTGGTGGCCACGGGGCCGCTCACGTCGGACGCGCTCACCCGCGAGCTGGAGCGGCACGTGGGGACGAAGCTCTACTTCTACGACTCCATCGCCCCCATCATCTCCGGGGACTCCATCGACCTGAACGTGGCCTTCCGGCAGAGCCGCTACGGCAAGGGCGGCGGGGACGACTACCTCAACCTGCCGATGACGCGCGACGAGTACTACCGCTTCATCTCCGAGGTGAAGGCCGGCCAGAAGGTGGTGCCGCACGCCTTCGAGGAACCGAAATACTTCGAAGGGTGTCTGCCGATTGAAGTCATGGCGGAGCGCGGCGACGACACGCTGGCCTACGGGCCCATGAAGCCGGTGGGGCTGAGAGATCCACGCTCGGGCGAGGAGCCCTACGCGGTGGTGCAGCTGCGCATGGAGGACACGGCGGGCACGTCGTGGAACATGGTGGGCTTCCAGACGCGGCTGACGTGGGGTGAACAGAAGCGCATCTTCAGTACGTGCATTCCCGGCCTCCAGCAGGCGGAGTTCCTGCGGATGGGGCAGATCCACCGCAACACCTTCATCGACTCGCCCCGGCTGCTGTCGCGGGACTTGTCGCTGAAGTCGGAGCCGAGGCTGTACTTCGCGGGGCAGATTTCCGGCGTGGAGGGCTACGTGGAGAGCGCGGCGTGCGGGTACCTGGTGGCGCTGGCGCTGCACGCGAAGCTGACGGGCAGGGAGTGGGTGCCGCCGCCGGCCACCACGGCGCTGGGCGCGCTGTTCCGTCATGTGACGGGAGAAGCGCACCCGCCGGACTACCCGCACCAGCCCTCCAACATCATCTTCGGCCTCTTCCCGCCGCTGGCCGGGCGGGTGAAGAAGGCGGACAAGCGGGCAGCGTACTCGGCGCGGGCGAAGCAGGACCTGGCCGGGTGGCTGCCGCACGCGGGCGTGCCGGGTGCGCCCGCGCACGGGGAACAGAGGAGCGCATGATGCGGACGCGGCAGGGGCGACTTCTGGGTGCAGGTCTACTGGCCGCGCTCGCGGTGGCGGGTGCGGGCTGCAAGAAGGGGAACGAGGGCAGCGGCGGCACGGCGGCGCCCGCGGCCAGCGGCGGCACGCCGGCGGCGCGCGCGCCCGCGCCCAGCCGTGGCGCTCCGGAGGCGGGGCAGGGGCTGTTGCTGGCGGCGGGCCGCGCGGCGGACCTGCGCGTGACGCCGGACGGGCTGAAGGCCACGTACCTGCTCAACGGCCAGAAGCCCCGGGTGGACGGCGTGCCCCCGCAGATGCTCCTGGGGCAGCTCTACGTCGTCCCGGTGGAGGGTGGCGAGCCGCGCAAGCTGGGCGAGGGCGTGACGAACGTGCCGGGCGGACAGCTGCTCACGCCGGACTCGAAGCACGCGCTGTTCCTCGCGGGCTACAACCTGGCCTCGCAGTCCGGCGCGCTGACTGTCGCGGCGCTGGATGACGCGAAGGCGGAGCCCACCGTGCTGGGCACGGCGGTGAGCTACATGCTGCCCAGTCCGGACGGGACGCGGCTGGCCTTCGTGGACGCGGGCCGGCTGAAGCTGGGGCCGCTGCCCTCGGGCCCCTTCACCGAGGTGGCGGGGGAGGTGAGCACCGCGCAGTTCACCCCGGACGGGAAGACGCTGCTCATCAAGCGCCGGCTGACGGCGGCGAGCGGACTGGCGGCGGTGTCCGTGGAGCAGCCGGAGGCGGCGCCGCGCAAGCTGGCGGACCAGGTGGGGGACTACGCGGTGTCGCCGGACGGGCAGCGCGTGGCCTTCCAGGTGCGCAGCGAGTCCGTGCGCGGGCTCTACGACTTGTACCTGGCGGAGGTGCCGGCGCTGAAGCCGAAGCGGCTGGCGGTGGCGTCGAGCGCCTTCGGCTTCTCGCCGGACAGCAAGTGGCTGGGGCGCACGGAGAACGGGAAGCCGGACGTGCCGGGGGATTTCTACGTGGGGCCCGCGGCGGGCGGCGCGGGGCGCAAGCTGGGCGAGCGGGTGGACAAGTTCGCCTTCTCGCCGGACTCGCAGGCGGTGGGGTTCCTGGAGAAGTACGACCAGACGGCGGGCGCGGGGCTGATGTCGGTGGCGGCGCTGCCGGACGGGGCGACGAAGCAGGTGGGGGGCCGCGTGCCCAACTTCCTGTGGGGCTCGGACGGGAAGTACGTGTTGTTCCTCTCGCGCTTCCTCAAGCCCGAGTACTCGGTGGACCTGATGCTGTACACCCTGGGCGCGGAGAAGGCGGAGAAGGTGCACAAGGGCGTGTTCGGCTACGGCTTCATGCCGGGCAACACCCAGGTGGTGTTCCGCTCCAACTGCATCCGCAACGGGCGCGCGTGTGACTTCAAGGCGCTGGGGCTGCCGAAGAGCGGCGAGCCGCAGACGTGGGTGCAGGGCATCTTCAGCTACAAGCTGTCGACGGATGGCCAGCGGGTGCTCTTCACGTACGCGCGGATGGACTCGGACACGTATGACGTGGCGGTGTACGACGTGAAGACGCAGGCGCGAAAGACGCTCGACCAGGGCGTGCAGGTGCCGGTGTCCTTCGCGGGCAAGGACGACTCGCGCGCCGTGTACATCATCGCGCAGGGGCCGAAGGCGGGCGTGTACAGCGTGCCCGCGTCGCTGGAGACGGCCGCGCAGAAGTAGCGGGGGGCCGGGGCGGGCGGACGCGGAATCACCGCGCGCCCTCGCCGGAAGCGTGCAGGTCCGCGGGCGGTGTGCTTACTTCCGCCGCCCGATGGCCTCTCTCATCTATCGCCGCTATGGCGGCTCGCTCCAGGTGGACCTTCCCTCCTTCGACGTCCTCGAGGAGGCGGTGCGCATCCCCGAGACGCAGTGGATTGCCACCGCGTGTCCGCTGGAGGGGCTGAGCTGTGACCCGCGCTTCCTGACGTTCCTGGACATGGACGGCAACGGCCGCATCCGCGTGGCGGAGGTGCGCGGCGCGGTGGAGTGGGCGGCGAAGCGGCTGAAGGACCGCAAGGGCGCGGACGCGGGCAGCCCCGTGCTGGAGCTGGACGCCCTCACCGAGGAGGCCCGGCCGCTGCGGAGCGCGGCGGAGACCATCCTCCGGACGCTGAAGGCGCCGGACATGGCGCGCATCTCCCTGGACCAGGTGCGGGCCAGCGAGCCGGCGCTGCGCGCGGCGGGGCAGAACGGGGACGGCATCGTGTCCCCCGCGCACCTGCCCGAGCCTCTGCGCCCGCTGGCGGTGGACATCATGGCCAGCTTCCCGGAGGTGAAGAACCGGGCGGGCGAGCCGGGCATCGACCCGGCCATGGTGCAGCGCTTCCGCGAAGAGCGCGCGGCCCTGCTCGCGCACCTGGACGCGCGTGCCGCGGCCTTCACCCTGGGCGACACGAGCCTGGACACGGCGAAGCGCATCCGCGAGGTGGCGCCGTGGCTGGACGCGTACTTCGTGCAGTGCCGGCTGGTGGCCGCGCAGCCGGAGGCCGCCGCGAGCCTGCGCCTGCGCGCGGAGCGGGTCGAGGGCACGCTGGGAGACGTGGTGGCGCTGGGGAAGGCGGCGGGGGACCTGCCCATCGCCCCGCCCGAGCCCGCGGGCGTGCTGGAGTGGGCCCGCATCCACCGCGGTCCGGCGTACGAGATGCTGGAGGCGTTCCACCGCGACGTGGCGACTCCGGTGACGGGCGACGCGAGGCGGCTGACGGACCCGGCCTGGCGGGAGATGTCCGCGAAGGCGGACGCGGTGCTGGCGTGGCAGGCGAAGCTCGACGCGAGCCCGGTGCGCAAGCTGGTGGAGGCGCGCCCCACCGTCGAGGCCGCGGACCTGGCGGCGATTGAATCCGCGTGCGCCGCGGACCTGTTGCTGAAGCCGACGCTGGACGCCATCTCCGAGCTGGAGCGCCTGGTGCTCTACCAGCGCTGGCTGCTGGTGTTCGCGAACAACTTCATCAGCATGCCCAACCTCTACATGCCCAGGCGGCTGGCGCTGGTGGAGAAGGGGACGCTCATCCTCGGCGGGCGCAAGTACACGCTGTCGGTGCTGACGACGAACCGGGCGGCGCACGCGGCGCTGACGGCGCAGGGGACGACGTGTGTCCTCTACGTCCAGGTGGCACCGAAGGACGGGGCGCCGAGCTACGAGGTGGCGGTGCCCGTCACGCGCGGGCGGAGCACGGACCTGGTGGTGGGCAAGCGCGGCATCTTCTACGACGTGGACGGCAAGGAGCACGACGCCACGGTGACGCACGTCATCCGCCAGCCCGTGTCGCTTTGGGAGGCGATGACCATGCCCTTCACGCGCATGGGCGCGTTCATCACCAGCAAGGTGGAGGGGCTGGCGACGACGGGCGAGAAGACGTTCGATACGACGCTGGAGAAGGGCTACACGCAGGCGGTGGCGGCCCCGGCCCCGGCGCCGGGGGCACCTGCTCCGGCGGCGGCGGCTCCGGCGACGGGTGGCATCGCGGGGATGGTGGCGGCGGGCAGCATCGCGGCGGCGGCGCTGGGTTCGTCGTTCGCGTTCATCGTGACGCAGGTGAAGTCGCTGACGCTGGTGGACCTCATCTCGGCGGCGACGTTGATTGCGATTGTGGTGATGGCTCCGGCGGGACTGCTGGGGTGGCTGAAGCTGCGGCGGCGCAACCTGGCGTTGCTGCTGGAGGGCTCGGGCTGGGCGTTGAATGACCGGCTGATGCTGACGCCCGCGCTGTCGTCCCTGGTGACGCGCCGGCCGAAGCTGCCCAAGGGCGCGCGGGTGGACCGGATGGACATGGTGCGTCCGGAGCTGGTCCGCCAGCGGGAGGAGGACGGCGAGACGGAGGGGCTGTCCGGCTGGGCGCGGCTGGGCATCATCCTGCTGGTGATATTCGTGCTGCTCTGGCAGGTCCGCGTGCCCATCCTCACCGCGATGTGCGGGGCGCGCTGGCTGTCCGAGGACACCTGCGCGGTGGTGCTGCCGTCGCTGGTGGAGCCGGCTCCGGCGGCGGCTCCCGCGGCGGCCCCCGCGACGAAGTAGGCACCGGGCCGGGAATCTTGCGAGGATCTCCCGGCCCCGTAGGCTCGCCCGCGCCATGACGAACCTGTCGCCGCTTTTGGAGCAGTTCCGCGCCCACCTGGAGGACGAGAAGGGCTCGTCCCCGCACACGGTGCGCAACTACCTCATCGACCTGGTGGACTACGAGCGCTACCTGGTGGAGCGGATGAAGCTGTCGCTCCTGGCGGGCACGCACGCGGCGATTCGCGGCTACCTGGGCACGCTGAGCACGGACCACGCTCCCGCGAGCCGGGCGCGGCGGCTGGCGAGCATCAAGTCGTTCTACAAGTACCTCGTGCGGCAGAAGCTGTTGCCGGCCAGCCCGGCGAAGCTGGTGAAGAGCCCGAAGCTGCCGAAGGCCCTGCCCAAGGTGCTTCCGGTGGAAGAGGTGTTCGCGCTGCTCGACGTGCATGACCTGAAGTCGGTGCTCGGGCTGCGGGACAAGGCCATCCTGGAGATGCTCTACGCGGGAGGGCTGCGCATCAGCGAGCTGTGCGGTCTGGACCTGCTGGACGTGGACCGGAGCGGGCGCATCGTCCGCGTCATGGGCAAGGGCAGCAAGGAGCGGCTGGTGCCGGTCAACGCACAGGCCATCCGCGCGTTGGAGGCCTGGCTCGCGCGCCGGGGCGAGCTGCTGGCCACGCCGAAGGCGGGGCAGGACGCGGAGGCCATGTTCCTCAACTTCCGCGGAGGCCGGCTGACGCCGAGGAGCATCTCGCGGCACCTGGATGCCCACGTGCTCAAGTGCGCGCTGGCGCGCAAGGTGAGCCCGCACGCGCTGCGCCACTCGTTCGCCACGCACCTGCTGGGCGGCGGCGCGGACATCCGCAGCATCCAGGAGCTGCTCGGCCACGCGAGCCTTTCCACCACGCAGCGGTATACCCACGTGACGTGGGAGCAGCTGCAGCAGGTCTACGACTCCGCTCACCCGCGCGCTTGAGCGGGCCGAGAGCCCGGGGCGCGGATGATTCCTGGCCACCACCTCCCGGGCCCGGGAACGGTACGCGACCAGACAGCCAGCCACTGTTCCTTGGAAATGCGGGCCCCGGCTTGTTAGGACCGGGGCCTATGTTCCACGGCACCACCATCCTCTGCGTGCGGCGCGACGGGAAGGTCGCCATCGCCAGCGACGGCCAGGTCTCCTTCGACAAGACGGTGATGAAGAACACCGCCAAGAAGGTCCGCAAGCTCGGCGAGGGCCAGGTCCTCGCCGGCTTCGCGGGCAGCACCGCCGACGCCTTCACCCTCTTCGAGCGCTTCGAGGGCAAGCTCAAGGAGCACCAGAAGAACATGGCGCGCGCCTGCGTCGAGCTCGGCAAGGACTGGCGCACCGACCGCTTCCTGCGCCGCCTGGAAGCCCTCCTCATCGTCGCGGACAAGGAGAAGACCTTCATCCTCTCCGGCGCCGGGGACGTGATTGAGCCCGACTACGGCATCGCCGCCGTGGGCAGCGGCGGGCCCTACGCGTTCGCCGCCGCGCGCGCCCTCATGGCCCACACCCAGCTTCCCGCCCGCGAGGTGGCCCAGCAGTCGCTGTCCATCGCCGGCGAAATCGACATCTACACCAACTCGAACATCTCCATCGAAGAGCTCTAGGAGTCACCGCCCGTGGCCGAACCGCGAAAGATGTCCGCCTTCACGCCCCGCGAGGTCGTCAGCGAGCTCGACCGGTACATCGTCGGGCAGAACGCCGCCAAGCGCGCCGTGGCCATCGCCCTGCGCAACCGCTGGCGCCGCCAGCAGGTCGGTGACGACCTGCGCGACGAAATCCACCCGAAGAACATCATCATGATTGGCCCCACCGGCGTGGGGAAGACGGAGATTGCCCGGCGCCTCGCGAAGCTCGCGCAGGCCCCCTTCGTCAAGGTGGAGGCCTCCAAGTTCACCGAGGTCGGCTACGTTGGCCGCGACGTCGAGTCCATGATTCGCGACCTCGTCGAGGCCGCCATCGGCCTCGTGCGCGAGGAGGAGACGGAGAAGGTCCGTCCCCGCGCGGAGGAGCTGGCCGAGGACCGCCTCATGGAGCTGCTCCACAACGGCGGCGCGCCGCGCCCGTCCACGCCGCCGCCCTTCGGCTTCTCCCCTCCGCCGCAGCCCGCGCCCCAGCGCCTGGGCGACTCCGAGCGCGAGAAGCTGCGCGCCCAGCTGCGCGCCGGCACGCTGGACGACCAGTACGTCGAGGTGGAGACCGCCGACTCCGCGCCCACCTTCATGCGCGGCTTCTCCGGCCAGGGCATGGAGGAGATTGGCGTCAACCTCCAGGACCTCTTCAAGAACATGCCGGGCATGAACAAGACGCGCCGCCGCCGCGTGCGCGTGCCCGAGGCGCTCCAGCTGCTGCGCCAGGAGGAGGCCGCGAAGCTCGTGGACCCGGACCGCGTCCAGCGCGAGGCCGTCGTCCGCGCCGAGTCCAGCGGCATCATCTTCATCGACGAAATCGACAAGATTGCCAGCCGCGAGGGCGGCAAGGGCGGCGGTGGCCCGGACGTGTCCCGCGAGGGCGTCCAGCGCGACATCCTCCCCATCGTCGAGGGCTCCACCGTCACCACCAAGTACGGCATGGTGAAGACGGACCACATGCTCTTCATCGCCGCGGGCGCTTTTCACGTCTCCAAGCCCAGCGATCTCATCCCCGAGCTGCAGGGCCGCTTCCCCATCCGCGTGGAGCTGGAGCCGCTGTCCGGCGAGGACCTCATCCGCATCTTGCGCGAGCCGAAGAACTCGCTGTTGCGCCAGTATACCGCGCTGCTCGCCACCGAGGGCGTGCGCCTGTCCTTCACCGACGACGCCGTGACGGAATTGGCGCGCATCGCCCAGCAGGCCAACGAGCGCACGCAGAACATCGGCGCGCGGCGGCTGCACACCGTGCTCGAGCGGCTGCTGGACGAGGTGTCCTTCTCCGCCACGGAGATGGGGCCTCGCGACTTCCAGGTGGATGCCGCGTATGTACGTGAGCGCCTGACCTCCATCGTCCAGGACGAGGACCTGTCGCGCTACATCCTCTAGCGCGCTATATGCGCGCTTCAGGCCCTGAAGAAGGATGACCGCCGTGTCGCAACCCCCGCCGTCCGCCGCTCCCTCCGCCGCCCCCACGCCCGCCAACGACGCCATCATCCAGAAGGCGAAGCGGCACCTGCTGCAGAACTACAAGCAGCAGCCCATCGTCCTGGTGCGAGGGCAGGGGACCCGGGTGTGGGACGCGGACGGCCGCGAGTACCTGGACCTGCTCGGCGGCATCGCCACGTGCGCGCTCGGCCACTGCCACCCGGACGTCACGGCCGCGGCCAAGGCGCAGCTCGACTCGCTCTGGCACGTCTCCAACGTCTTCTACTCACAGCCGCAGATCGACCTGGCCGCGCAGCTCACCGAGTGGTCCGGGCTGCCGCGCGCCTTCTTCTGCAACTCGGGCGGCGAGGCCAACGAGGCGCTCCTCAAGCTGGCCCGCAAGGTGATGAAGGACCGCGGCACACCCGAGCGCTACGAGGTCATCTCCTTCGAGAAGAGCTTCCACGGCCGCACGCTCGCCACCGTCACCGCCACCGGCCAGCCGAAGTACCACGCGGGCTTCGAGCCGCTGCCCGCCGGCTTCACCCACGTGCCCTACGGCGACATGGAGGCCGTGCGCCGCGCCGTCGGCCCCGCCACCGCCGCCATCCTCGTGGAGCCCATCCAGGGGGAGGGCGGGGTGCGCATCGCGCCTGCCGGTTTCCTCGCCGCCCTGCGCGCCCTGTGCGACGAGCGCGGCCTGCTGCTCCTGGTGGACGAGGTGCAGACGGGCATGGGCCGCACCGGCAAGCCCTTCGGCTTCATGCACGAGGGCATCCGCCCGGACGCCATCAGCCTCGCCAAGGCGCTGGGCAACGGGCTGCCCATTGGCGCCATGCTCTGCCGGGAGGAGCTCGGCGCCAGCCTCATTCCGGGCACGCACGGCTCCACCTTCGGCGGCAACCTCGTCTCCGCCGCCGCCGCCAACGCGGTGCTGCGCATCCTCCGCCGGCCCGAGACGCTCCAGGACGTCACCGAGAAGGGCGCGTACTTCCTCGCCCGGGCCCGCGAGCTGCAGGCGCGGCTGCCCGCCGGCCGCATCCAGGCCGCGCGCGGCCAGGGGCTCTTGCTGGGCCTGGAGTTGGACCGTGACGTGGCCCCCGTCATCGCCAGCCTCCGCGAGGCCGGACTCCTGGTGAATGCCGCCGGCGACCGCACGGTGCGCTTCGCACCCCCCTTCATCGTCACCCGGCAGGAGCTGGACGAGGGCCTCGCCATCGTCGAGCGCGTGCTGACCGCGCTCTGACGCGGTGCCCATCCCAGAAACCCGGAAATCCCAGCAACGGACGTTTGACGCCCCGCGTCCGGAACCCTAGTCTGGGTCTTCCCGCTGCCCTTTCGCGGACCGTCCTTGTGAGCGCGCCAAACACGATCGTCGGGCTGGGGGCCCGGACGGACCACATCGCCACGGTGCCCCAAACCGACCCGGCCCGCCTCCAGCTCACCGCGGAGGAGGGCGCGGTGCTCTCGCTCGTGGGGCGGGTGGAGCGCATCGACCAGGTGCTGGCCCGCTCGTCGCTCGGCGAGGCGCGCACCATTGCCGTGCTGCTGGCGCTGCGGGCCAAGGGCGCCATCGTCCCCGCCCGGGTGGTGCCGCGTGCCCAGCCCGCGCCCTCCGTGGACGCGGCCCTGCTGGAGGAGGTGGACCTCGAGCCGGAGCGGAAGAAGGAAATCATCGAGCTGGAGCGCGCGCTGGACACGCTGGACCACTTCGCCGTGCTGGGCGTGAAGCCGGGCGCCTCGCCGGCGGACGTGAAGCAGGCGTATTACAACGCGTCGCGCCGCTTCCACCCGGACCGCTACTTCGGGAAGAACCTGGGCAGCTTCCGCGCCCGCATGGAGCGCATCTTCCGGCGCCTCACCGACGCCCACAACGTCCTCATCCAGCCGGACAAGCGCGAGGCGTACCTGCGGGCGAATCCCGCGCTGGCGCTCGCCGCCGCGGCCGCCACGCCGCCCCCCGTGGCCCCGCCGCCGCCCGAGCCTCCGCCGCCGCTCACCCCGGAGCCCCGTCCGGTCCACGTCGCGTACGTCCCGCCGGCCCCGCCGCCCAGGCCCACCCCGCCGCCGCCCCGGGCGCCGCCCACGCCCGCGCCCGCGCCGCCGCCGGTGAATGACGCGGAGTCCGAGGCCCGCCGCGCCGAGCGGCAGGCGCGCCTGGCCCGGCACCCGTACCTGGCGCGGACGGGCAAGCTGTCGGAGCTGCTGGCCCGGGGGAGGGCGGCCGTCGCCAAGGGGGACTGGGAGCGGGCCTACCAGGACTTCCACCAGGTGCAGATGCTGGACCCGAAGAACCGCGAGGTCGCGACGCTGCTGGTGGAGGCCCGCCGCCGCCACGACGCGCAGCGGGCCTCCGTGGAGCTGGACCGCGGCCGGACGCTGGAGCAGGGCGCGGACCCCACCGGGGCCTATGCGGCCTACCGGCTCGCCAGCTCGCTGGACGAGCAGAACGCCGAGGCCGCCTTCCGCGCCGCGCGCCTGGGCTACCAGCTCGGCCAGGATGTGGCGGAGGTGAAGTCGCTGGCGCAGCGCGCCGTGGACCAGCAACCGGGGCGCGTCGAGCACCATGTGCTGCTCGGAAAGGTGCTCATGGACGCCGGATCGAAGAAGCTCGCCAAGCGGGCCTTCGAGGAAGCCACGAAGTTGGATCCGGACAACGCCGAGGCGAAGGCGGCGCTCAAGAAGCTGCGCTGGACGTTCTAGGATGCATACGGTTCCCCATGGCTGAAGCCGAACCCCTCATAGGCATCGACCTGGGGACGACGAACAGCATCGTCGCCACCGTCCAGGACGGCCAGCCCATCGTCATCAAGAACCGCACGGGCCTGGCGCTCACGCCGTCCGTGGTGGCCGTGTCCAAGAACGCCAAGCGGCTGGTGGGGAGCATCGCCAAGCGCCAGGCGATTACCAACCCGCAGGAGACGGTGTACGCCGCCAAGCGGCTCATCGGCCGGAAGTTCTCCTCGCACGAGGTGCAGAACGCGCTGCGCTCGCTGCCGTACGAGGTGGTGGCCGGGCAGCACGACGATTTGCGCATCCGCATGGGTGGCAAGGACCTGTCCGTCCCCGAGCTCAGCGCGATGATCCTCCAGGAGCTGAAGGCGGACGCGGAGGCGCACTTCGGCCGGCCCGTGAGCAAGGCCGTCATCACCGTGCCGGCGTACTTCAACGACGCCCAGCGCCAGGCCACGAAGGACGCGGGCCGCATCGCCGGGCTGGACGTGCTGCGCATCATCAACGAGCCCACCGCGGCGGCGCTGGCCTACGGCTTCGGGCGCACGGTGAACGGGCGCGTGGCGGTGTTGGACCTGGGCGGCGGCACCTTCGACGTGTCGGTGCTGGAAATCAACCAGGGCGTCTTCGACGTGGTGGCCACCGGCGGCGACACGTACCTGGGCGGCGAGGACTGGGACAACCGCATCATCGAGTGGCTGGTGTTCGGCTTCGCCAAGGAGCACGGCATCGACCTGCGCAAGGACCGCATGGCGCTGCAGCGGCTCAAGGACGCGGCGGAGAAGGCCAAGGTGGAGCTGTCCAGCGTGCGCGAGGCGCAGCTCAACCTGCCCTTCATCAGCACGCCGCCCGGAGGCGGGGCCGCGCTGCACCTCCAGTCCACGCTGACGCGCGACAAGCTGGATGACCTGACGAACGACCTGACCGAGCGCGTGGTGGGCCTCACCACCGAGGTGCTGGGCGAGGCGGGCGTGCGTCCCTCGGAGCTGAAGGAGGTCATCCTCGTCGGGGGCATGTCGCGCATGCCCAAGATTGTCGAGGCCGTGCGCGGCTACTTCCGCCGCGAGCCGTGCAAGGGCGTGCACCCGGAGGAGGTGGTGGCGCTGGGCGCCGCCATCCAGGCCCACGCGCTGGTGGCGCAGGAGAGCGAATTGCTCCTGCTGGACGTGACGCCGCAGAGCCTGGGCGTGGCCATCGCCGGAGGCTCCGTGCGGCGCCTCATCCCGAAGAACACGACGGTGCCCACGTCGGCGACGGACGTGTTCGCCACGTCGAAGGACTTCCAGCACACGGTGAAGATCATGGTGCTGCAGGGCGAGCACGAGCTGGCGCACCAGAACGAGCTGCTGGGCGAGTTCGTGCTCACCGGCCTGCGCGAGGCACCGCGCGGGAAGGTGGAAATCGACGTGACGTTCGACATCAACGCGGAGGGCATCGTCTCCGTGTCCGCGAAGGACCGGGACACGGGGCTGCGCCAGTCCATCACCGTCACCGCGTCCAGCGGCCTGACGGAGGAGGAGCTGCAGCGCATCATGGAGGAGCAGCGCGAGTACCTCATGGCCGCGCGCATCTCCGACGAGCTGAAGACGAAGCGCATGGAGCTGGACTCGCTGGCGCGCGACGTGGTGGACGCGCTGACGCGGGCCCGGCTGTTGCCGGGCGGCGGAGGCCTGGGGCCGGACGTGGTGCCCCGCGCGGAGCAGGCGCTGGAGCATGCGCGCCGGGTGCGTGAGAACGAAGACGTGGGGGCGCTCGTGCGGGCCTGTGAGCTGCTGTCGGGCTCGCTCGCCCAGCTGCGCAAGCCCCACCCGGGCGGGATGGGGCGATAGATGAGTCCCCAGCGAGCCAATCAGCTCATCGAGGCGGGACTGTGGCTGCGCCTGAGCGGCGACATGCGGGGCGCGCAGCGGCTCTTCGAGCGCGCCCTGCAGCTGGACCCGGGCAACACGCGCGCGAAGGAGTACCTGGAGGCCGCTGCGGCGGCGCTGTCCGCGGGGAGCGTGACGCCCTTCTCACCGCCTCCGGCGGACGTGGTGCCGCTGCCGGCGCAGGTGCTGGGGCGGATGGCGCCGGCGGCTCCCGCGCTGGACGGGGACTGGGGCGCGTGGGCGGAAGGGCAGGGCGGACCGCCGGAGGGCGCGAGCTGGAAGACGCCCGCGCCGGTGTACCTGCCGGAGGTGCCGGGCAACAGCCGCGTGGACGCGCTGGAGCTCTTGGCCCGGGAGGACGACGACTTCGAGCCGCAGGTGTTCGCGCTGCCCGACAACGACACGCAGGAGTTCGGCCTCCCGAAGGGGGACACGCAGGAGTACGGCGTGCCTCCCGCGGACAACGAGCTGGACCTGCTGCTGCGCGGGGCGGAGGACCTGCTGGAGCTGGACGACCACTCCGGCGCGGTGGACCTGCTCTTCAAGGCGCAGGAGCTGGCACCGGGAGACCCGCGCGTCGAGGCGCTGCGGCAGCGCAGCGAGCAGATGCTGATGGCGATGCTGGAGTCCAAGCTGGGGGATTTGGGGCGCGTGCCCCGGGTGCGCCTGCAGCCGGACGACATCATCTGGCTGAACCTGGACCACCGCGCCGGCTTCGTGCTGGCGCAGATTGACGGCGTGGTGTCCTACGAAGACCTCTTCGCCCTGTCCGGGATGACGCGGCTGGATACCGCGCGCATCCTCGCGCAGCTGCTGGACGAAGGCGTCATCACCGCGGGCTGAGGCTCAGCCCCTGACCACGCCGGTCCACGTCCCCTTCACCACCACTTCGCCGCGCTGGTTGCGTGACTCGGTGGTGACGACGACGAAGCCCATACGGGCCTTCTCGTAGATGTCCGAGATTCGGCCTGTGGTCGTCAGGACATCTCCGGGGCGCATCACGTCCAGGAACTCCAATTCCTGCTCACCGTGCACGACGCGCTGGATGTCGATGCCCATGTCCGGGTCCGAGAGGGCCGCGCTGAAGGGGCGGATAGCGAACACCACCGCGAAGCTGGGAAAGGCAATCACGTCCCCGTACGGGCCGGCCTTCGCCGCCTGCGCGTCGTGGAGGAGCGGGCTGACGTGGGGGAGCGGCTCGCCCGGGGTGCCGGCGCCGGGCACCGCACCGCCGATGGCGAGGGTGAACTCGCGCATCTTCTCCGCGCCAATCGTGTAGACGAAGGGGCCGTACTCACGGCCGATGAAGCGCTTGTCGAGGGCCATGGGGTTACTCGAGGGAGGCTTCGACGACGGCGCCCTTGAGGACGTCCTCGCCGCGCTGGTTGGTGGCGCTGATTTCCGCCGTGAGCCGGCCGTCCTGGACGGAGGTGACCTTGCCCTGGAAGGTGATGGTGTCCTCGGGACGCACGGGCTTGGAGAAGCGCACCCGCACGCGGCGCACCCGGCCCGGGTCTCCCACGAAGACGCCCACGGCCTCGACGGCCCAGCCCAGCGTGCACAGCCCCTGGAGGATGTTGCCGCCAAGGCCCACGGCCTTCGCCGCCTCGGGGTCGATGTGGATGGGGTTGAAGTCCCCGGAAGCACCCGCGTAGTAGATCGGCCGGTACCGATCGCACTCGCGGACGTGCGTGAAGGTGTCGCCTGTCTGGAAGGTGCGTGGCATCACCGACCTGTCTACCACGCCCGGGCCCTACTCCAGGAAGGTGAACCCGTAGCTGCCCTGTCCCCCGCCCGGCAGGTACATCACCAGGAACGCCGTGCCGCCCGACGGGACGGTGAAGTCCACCACGGGGTTTCGCCGGCTGAGCAGCGGCTGCCGCAAGTCATTGGCGAGGTACACCTCCACCACCGGCAGCACGCGGCCGGACGGGCCCTCGAAGGTGAGGCGGTAGTGGGCCGTCGTGCTCGCGGAGAACTCGAACCAGTCCTCGTCGCGCTGGTACTCGAAGCGCCCGTAGACGGTGTCGAAGGCGCCGGGGGTGATGCGCGTGGCGAAGTCGGGGCCGTCCCCGTGGTCGTCCTCGCCCAGCTCCGTGAAGGTGAGCACGTAGTTGCCGGTGGCCGCGGAGATGTCCACGGGCGAGTGGCTGACGCGCAGGAAGTAGGGTGCCGTGGTGGGCGTCTTGAACGTCATCTCCGCGCGAGGCCGGCCGTCCACCGCGTCCAGCCACACGCCGCCCTGGTCGAACGCGTCCACGCGGGGCAGCAGGCTGCCGCCCTCGGGCACCACCGTCACCGAGTAGATGCGGCCCGCCCGCGCGTCGAAGCGGAAGAAGTCCAGGTCGCCGATGGGGGCGATGCTCCGCGGATTGACCCGCCCGTCCGGCACCAGCGTCCGCGCTCGCGCCTGGCAGTCATCCGCCTCCGCCGCGTCCCCGGGGTGCTCCGCGCAGTTGGCCTCGCTCACCAACTCACACGCGCCGCTCGGACGGGCCACGTAGCCCGCGTCACACAGGCACCGCGCCTCGTCCCCCTCCACCACGCACTGGCCCCGGTTCGGCTCGCGGCAGGTGGACGGCGTGCAGAGCGGCTCGTCACCGTCCGAGTCGACGACGCAGCCGGAGGCGGCGAGAGCGGCCAGGAGGGCAGGAAGCAGTGCGCGCATGGTCAGCGTCCCTGTCGTTGCGGGGAGTCCGCGTCCGCGCGCTCGGGCGAGGGGCCGTGGTCCAGCGGGTCGTCCACGTGGAGGTCCTCGCGGCGCTTGCGGTACTGCTCGCGCACGTACGCCACCAGCTGGTCCAGGTACGAGGAGAGGGGAGGGCAGCGCACGCCCGTGCCGTCCAGCAGCTCCAGCGTGTTGTGGCAGTTGTAGATGGCCAGGTGATTCACGTAGCTGATGGCCGCGCGCTGGGGCCGGGCCAGCTTCTCCAGCACGGGCAGCCGCAGCATCACGTCCGCCGCGCGGGCGGAGAGGTTGAAGCGCGGCAGCTTCTTGTTGGCCTTTTCGGCAATGAGCTCGTACACGCGGCGCGCGCTCATGGGGTTGGGGTCCACCAGGTGGAACGTCCGCCCCGCGGCGCGCGGGTCCTTGGACAGCCGCAGCACCGCGTCCACCACGAAGTCCACCGGCACCACGTTGAGCGGCGCCACGCCGTTGCCCGGCAGGGGCAGCGGCACCACCAGCGGCGACGTGACGAGAAGAATCCCCAGGTAGTAGGGCCCCTCGAACTTGTCGATTTCCCCCGTGCGCGAGTCCCCCACCACGCTGGAGGGACGGAAGATGGTGACGGGCAGGGTGGCCCCCGCGCGCTGCACCAGCCGCTCCGCCTGGAACTTCGTCTCCTCGTACGGGTTGCGGAACGCCTGGCCGCGGTCCAGCTCGTCCTCGGCGATGACGCCCACCCGGTCTCCGGACACGTAGCAGGTGGAGAAGTGGTTGAAGCGCGCCAGGTGCGCGCAGTCCCGCGCCAGCTCCAGCATGTTGCGGGTGCCGTCCACGTTCACCCGCCACGCGGTGTCCTTGGGCACGCCCAGCTGGGCCACCGCCGCGAGGTGGAAGACGTCCGTCACCCGCTCGCACAGGCGCTGGTACTCCTCGCCGGACAGGCCCAGGTGCATGTCCACCACGTCGCCGGTGAGCAGCTCCACCGGAGCGCCCTTCACCTTCGCCGCGTGCTTCTGCGCGTCCTTGAGGTGCTTGGGCTGCACCAGCGCGTAGATGTGCCCCTTCGGGTCCTCCCGCGCGATGTGCTCCACCAGCCGCTTGCCGATGAACCCGGGGTAGCCGGTGATGAAATACGTCCCGGCGCCGCCGCCCTTCTTGCGCGTCTCGCTCATGCGGCGCGCAGCATACCCGCCCGTCAGCCCCGCGCGAGCATGGCCCGCCAGACAGATTCCACCTGGGCCCGGGTGGCGGCCAGGTCACCACTGTTGTCGATGACCCACGTGGCGTGCGCCCGCTTCTCGTCCAGGGGGAGCTGGGCCGCCAGCCGGCCCTCCGCCCCCGCCGCGTCCAGCCCGTCCCGCGCCATCAGCCGGGCCTTCTGCAAGTCCCGGGGCACCCACACCACCGCCACGCCCTCCATCCACTGGTGCATGCCCGCCTCGATGAGCAGGGGCACGTCGTAGATGACGCGCGCCACCCCCCGGGCCTCCAGCGCCTGGACCTTCTCCTGGAAGGCCTCGCGCACGCGGGGGTGGATGATGGCGTTGAGGGCGGCGCGCTCGCCGGCGTCCGAGAAGACGCGCGCGCCCAGCTTCACCCGGTCCAGCCGGCCGTCGGGGCCCAGCACGCCGGGGAAGCGCGCGGCCACGGCAGCCAGGCCCGGGGTGCCGGGCTCCACCACCTCGCGGGCCAGCACGTCCGCGTCCAGCACCTCGGCGCCCAGCTCGCGGAGCATCCGCGTGACGGTGCTCTTGCCGGAGGCGATACCGCCCGTCAGCCCGAAGACGTGCATGGTGTGCGGACTACTTCGCGGCCTTCTGGGTGGTGAAGGTGAACGACTGCACCGTCTTGCCGTCCTCGTTGAAGAAGATGGCCAGGCCCAGCTTCGGGTAGAGGAAGTAGGTGCGGAAGTCCTCCGTCAGCTTGCGCAGGTAGCAGGGGCTGGAGGGCGCCGGGCCGGCGGGGCAGGCCGGGCCGTAGCTGTTCTCAATCGTCTCCTTGTCGATGACCGGCCCGGGGAACACGTCGATGCGCTCCACCAGCTGCGAGCCGGGGTCGACCTTGAACTGGGCCTGGGTGGTGCCCTTGATGGCCTCCTTGCCCAGGTAGGCGATGATCTCCTTGCCGTCCTGGGTGACGGTGCGCGAGGGCTCACCGAACTTCTTGATGATTTCCTCGCGCTTCGACGTGCCGGGCTCGATGCCCTGCCAGGGCTTGGCGGCGGCGGGGACGGCGAAGGCGAGCACGGCGAGCAGGGTCAGGGTCCGCATCACGATTCCTCCCTAACGGATCGGGCAGGCAGGGCTCAAGAAATCCACAGTGTTTCAAACGGATGATGCTGGCCGGCATTCAATCACGAGACGCCTTGCCCCGTCCGGGGGGGTCTGCTAGTCGGACCGTCATGCCTGCTCCTGGCTCCAGGATGATGCTCCTGCTCGCCCTCGCCCTCGGTGGCGCCGCCGCCGCCGCCGACTTCGTCGGCCCGGACAGCTGCAAGGGCTGCCACCCCGAGGCCTACGACGCGTGGATGCAGTCCAAGCATGCCCGCGCCGAGAACTCCCTCTCCGAGCAGCAGCGCAAGGACGGCCGCTGCCTGTCATGCCACTCCCCGGATCAGGGCGAGCAGGCCACCGCCAGCGTCACCTGCGAGACGTGCCACGGCGGCGGCCAGTACTACTCGCCCGAGTACGTGATGAAGGACTCGGAGCTGTCCCGCTTGGTGGGGCTGGTGGACCCGTCGGAGAAGCAGTGCCGCTCCTGCCACGACGCTTCCTCGCCCTCCCTCCGGCCGTTCGACTTCAAGGAGTCGCTCAAGGCCATCGACCACTGGTCCGCCGAGCGCGCCCGCCGCTCTGGCCGCGCCGACGCGTCCTCCACCTCCACCTCCACGGCGCCAGCCCCGGCCAGCGCCAAGAAATAGCCGCGTGATCAAGGTCCTCGACGCCCGCTTCGTCGTCACCGCCGTGGAGCCCAAGGGCTACCCGCCGGGCCATACCGCGGAGGTGGCCTTCGTCGGCCGCTCCAACGTGGGCAAGTCTTCCATGATCAACGCGCTCACCAACCGCAGGAAGCTGGTGCGCGTGTCGAACACCCCGGGCCGCACCCGGACGCTCAACTTCTTCGACGTGGACCTGGAGCGCAAGGGTGTGCGCCACGCGGTGCGCCTGTGTGATTTGCCCGGCTACGGCTTCGCCAAGGCCAGCAAGGCGGACAAGGCGCAGTGGGAGGAGATGATCACCACCTACCTCGAGAAGCGGCACCGCCTGGAGGCGGTGGTCAGCATCATCGACGCGGAGGTGGGGCCTACCCCGGAAGACCTGGCCACGCTGGACTACCTCCAGGCCCACAACCGCCGCATCCTCGTCGTGGCCACCAAGGTGGACCGGCTCACCAAGGCCCAGCGCAAGCCCCGCATGCTGGCGCTCTCCAAGGCCATGGACCTGCCCCTGGAGCTCATCCTCCCGTTCTCCGCGACGGAGAAGCTGGGCGTCGACGAGGTGTGGGGGGCCCTCCTCGATACATTCGGGAAGTCCACCCGGGTTTGAGTTGACCGCGTGCGGCAAAAAACGGTTTCCTGACCTCCTGTTCGCGCCACTGTCGGCGCCGGAGGCCCTTCATGCGCCAGCAGTTCCTCGTTGCCGCCGTGCTCGCCACGGTGGTCCTCTCGGCTTGTAGCTCGGGTTCGGGCGCGGGCAAGCCCGACGCCGGCGGCTCCGGCAACCCCCAGGGCAACACGGACGCCGGCCGCGACGGCGGCGGTCCCGGCGGCACGGGAGACGGCGGGCCTGGGGACGATGACGCCGGCACGTCGGTGGGCATCCCTCCCGGCGGCTTCGACCTGGACGGCGGCGTGTCCAGCGGAGCGGTCCAGGTGGACGGCGTGCAGCAGGACCCGCAGGGCAACATCATCCTCGGCGGTGGCAGCACGGCGCTGGCCTTCGCGTGGATTGCCAACAACAACGCGGGCACGGTGTCCAAGTACGACACGCGCACCGGCAAGGAGGTGGGCCGCTACCACGCCGTCCTCCCCCTGGACGGCAAGGGGCAGGCCAACGGCCTTCGCGGCAACGAGGCGAACATGCCCAGCCGCACCGCGGTGGACCTCTTCGGCGACGTGTGGGTGGCCAACCGCGCGCAGGACGTCCAGGGCTCGGTGACGAAGATCGCCAACAGCAAGGCCTACTGCAAGGAGCGCAACGGCGTCGCCGGCATCCAGACGAGCGAGGACAAGAACGACGACGGGAAGATCGACCCGGCGACGGAGATGGTCATCCCCACGGACTGGACGGATCCGAAGCAGTACGACGAGTGCCTGCTGTTCAGCACCCCCGTGGGCCCCTCCGGCACGGGCGCCATCAAGACGCGCGCCATCGCCATCTCCCAGGGCATCGAGAACAGCGCCGGCGACATCTGGGTGGGCCTCTGGGCCAACGCGCGCCTCATCAAGCTGGATCCGGAGACGGGCCAGCAGGTGCAGGTCAACGGCGCGGGCGCCATGGACATCCCGGTGTTCCAGTCGGGCTCGGGGCCGTACGGAGCGGCCATCGACGGGCTGCAGCGCCTGTGGATGGTGTCCGCCAACCTGAGCCCCCTGCGCCTGGCGCTCATCGACACGGGCAATGGCGAGGTGGTGAACATCGACGGCAAGGCGTTCATCTCCCCGCCCTCGTCGCTGGGCACCTCCGGCGCGTACGGCATCGCGGTGGACGGCAAGGACCGGGTGTGGATTGCCGGCTGGACGTCGGGCGCGAAGGCGTGGCGCTACACGCACACCGGCCTGTCCACCACGCTGGGAGAGTGGAGGGTGTTCGACTTCTCCGGCGCCATCAGTCAGATCAACACGAAGATGCGCCGCGGGCGTGGCATCGCCGCGGATGACGATGGCTTCATCTGGATGAGCTCGGACACGGGCACCCAGCCCGGCAACGACGCCGCCACCCGCGGCGCCTCGCAGCTCATCGCGTTCAACGGCGACACGGGCGACATCAAGAAGTTCCAGTGGACGGACAGCCAGCAGGTGGACTTCATCGACGCCACGGACGGCAACTCGTACACCGCCATCGGCGTGGGCCTGGACGCGGACAACAACGCGTGGGTGAACAACAACTCCGGCAACGTCATCCGCGTGGACCGGGCGTCGGGCAACATCCTGCGCACGCAGAAGCAGGGCAGCGGGCTGTACACGTACTCGGACTTCACCGGCTACCAGCTGCGCAACTTCACCGCGCCGTCGGGCTGGTACCGCCAGCTCTTCACCGGCTGCGGCTCCAACACGGTGTGGCGCACGGCGAAGTGGGACGTGGAGAAGCCCGCGGGCACGGACATGAACGTGTACATCACCGTGTCCAACCGCCGTGACGGGCTGGACAACCCCGCCAACCGCAAGGGCCCCTTCGTGGCCCAGCCGGTGGACCTGACGGCGCAGGGCTTTCCCAAGGGCAACTACCTGCGCATCGAGTTCGAGCTGAAGTCCACGGACCGCATCCTCAACAACACGCCCAAGCTGAAGTCGTTCGATGTCGACTTCCAGTGCGAGGTCGTCATCCGGTAGTCGCCGCTCGCGCTGGCGTTCCCCTCCCGGCGCGGGAGGGGGTGTGGTAGGCACGCCGCCGTGTCTGAAAACGGCAAGGGAAATGGCAGTGACGCGCAGCTCGCCTCACGCGAGCTGCGCCAGCGGTTGATGCGGCTGTCCCCGCGGCAGCGGATGGACGCCCTCATCGAGGCGCCGGATGCGCGGGCGGTGGTCCGCTCGCTGCCTCCGGAGGACCTCTACGTCACCATCCAGGAAGTGGGGCTGGCGGACGCGACGGAGCTGGTCCAGCTCGCGTCGCCCGGGCAGTTCCGCGCCTTCGTGGACCTGGGCGGCTGGCATCGCGACAAGGTGGACCCGCACGCGGTGCTCACCTGGCTGCGCGCCGCGCGCGGCGGGGTGGACGACACCGAGGAGTTCCTCCGCAAGCTGCACGCGGTGGACCTGGAGGTGCTGGAGTTGCTGCTGCGTGAGTTCTCCGAGGTGCATGACCTGGAGGAGAACCCGGACGTCAACCCGCCCGGCGTGACGATGGAGACGCCCGAGGGGCGCTACCTCATCGAAATCAAGGCCGAGGGCGTGGAGATGTCCGCCGTGCGCTCGCTCCTCAATGACCTCATCGCGGAGAACCCCTTCGAGGCGGTGCGGCTGCTGGAGGCCGTGCGCTGGGAGATTCCCAGTGAGATGGAGGAGACGGCGTACCAGTTCCGCCGCGGGCGGCTGCTGGACCTGGGCTTCCCCACGCTGGAGGACGCGGTGGCCCTCTTCAGCCGCGTGGACGTGGGCGCCCCCGTGGACACGACGCGGGCGCCGGGCGCCGCGCTGGCGGCCACCGGCGGGCACGTGGACTACCTGGAGGCGGCCTTCCGCGGGCTGACGGTGCTGGAGCGGGAGAACGCCGAGGACGAGCTGCGGGACGTGGCCAACGCCGCGCTGGTGGCGGAGCTGGCGGACCCCGGGGATTTGGACGCCACGCGCCAGGCGGCGGAGATGGTCCGCGACTACCTCTCGCTGGGGCTGGAGCACCTGACGGGCGCGGAGCCGGGCCGCGCCCCGGACGTGCTGCGCGACACGCCGCTGCGCCGCGTCTTCCAGGTGGGCTTCTCCCTGACGCTCCAGCTCAAGTTCCGCGCGGACCGGCTGGTGAAGGCGCCGGGCGCCATGCTCGAGGGCGTGCTGATGGTGCTGCCGGAGGAGGCCGCGGCCATTGAGGCGCTCCGGCGCAAGCGGCCGCGCCGCGCGCTGCGGGTGGACGGGGCGGAGCCGGTGCCCTTCCGCTCCCTGCGCGAGGTGGCCTCCACGCAAGCCCTGCTGACCCGCGCGGAGGCCCAGGTGGCGCTCTTGCGCGGGGTGCTGGGCGGCTCCGCCGAGGCGGCGCACACGGCGGTGGCCCGCTTCGGCGTGCCGCTGGAGACGCTGGGCGTGGAGCGCCTGCTGGCCGCGGCGGTGGCCATGGCGGTGCTGGAGGGCCGGGCGGACGCGCGCCCCGTGCCCCTGGGCCGCACGGTGGAGCTGGGCCAGCGCCTCTTCGAGGGCACCCCGGAGGCGCCGCGCCTGCGCCCCTCCGCCGCCGAGCGCGCCCTCGCCGGCCTGGAGCCCGCGGTGCCTCCCGAGGCCCGCGAGGAGCTGCGCCGCCTGGTGGGACTGACACTCACCCGGCTGTTGGACGAGCTGGGCACGGCCTGGCTCCAGGAGGGGCGGTTGGATGCGATTGCCACCGCCGTGCTGCCCATGGAGAGCAGCCCGGTACCGTAGGTTTTTCAGTCCTGGGCGGCTCCGGACACTGAAGGGGCCGCCCAAGCGTAGGAGATCCAAGCCTTTGCCCGTTGGGGCGGCTGGCATGTCCTCTGCTACCGGCAGGGCACGCGTGATTGTGCGCGAGGCAACGAGCCGGGAGGTGGAGGGAAATGGTGCCGGGCGACCAGGGACAGCGCCGTGACTTGTGGGCCTTCTACGCGCTGACCGCGTTCGCGGCGGTGATCTACGCGGCACCGGGTGAGTGGATCCCCGCGCTGGCGGAGCTTCGGCTGGCACTGGTGACATCGGGGCTGGCGGCGGGATTGATGGTGATGCGGCGGCTGGGCAGGGCCGAGCCGCTGTACGTGGACGGCTCGCGGGGGATGGCGCTCATCGGCTTCTCGACGCTGGCGGTGGCGTCTATCTCCTGGTCCTTGAACCCGGAGGTGACGCAGGCGACGGGCGTGGAGCTGCTGAAGCTCACGGCCATCTACCTCACCATCGTCAACGTCATCACCAGCGGCAAGCGGCTCGCGGTGGTGTGCGGAGCCCTGGTGCTGGCTTCGGTGGTGACGTCCATCGGCGTCATCAACTGGTACATGGTGGGCGAGGACCTGGTGGAGGGCTTCCGCGCGCGGTGGGTGGGCGTCTACGCGGACCCGAACCACATGGCCATGAACCTGGGCCTCGTGGTGCCGCTGGCCGTCGCCTTCGTGGCGCGCAAGGGCAACGCGTGGGTGTGGCGGCTGGCGTGCCTGGTCGCGGCGGCGCTGGCGGTGACGGCGATTGTGCTCTCGCACTCGCGCGGCGGCTTCATCGGCCTGTCGCTCGCCATGGGCATCTGGGCGGTGCGCGAGAAGCGCCGCATGCAGGCGGTGGTGGTGGGCTCCATCTTCGTGATGGGCCTGCTGGTGTTCGCGCCGAAGAGCTTCTGGGAGCGCAACGAGACGGTGGCCACGTTCCACGAGGATGCGTCCGCCATGGGCCGCGTGTACGCGTGGCAGGTGGCCAGCCGCATCAGCCTGGACCGGCCGCTGCTGGGCGTGGGCGCGGGCAGCTTCCGCTACGCGTGGCCGCTGTACGCGCCTCCCGAGGCGCGCCGGGCCTACGTGGCGCACAACATCTTCCTGGACGTGATTGGCGAGCTGGGCTGGGTGGGCCTCGCCTTCTTCCTGGTCTTCGCGGGAGGGGCCGCGGGCGGCGCCTTCTCCGCGGCGAGGAACCCGGAGATGGGCTGGCTGGCACGGGCGCTGTCGGCGTCCATGGTCGGCTACCTCGTGTGCGACTTGTTCTCCGGCTACATCCTGTCCGCGCACTGCTACGTGCTCTTCGGACTGGCGGCGGCGGCGCAGCGGATTGCCCGCGCGGCGGAGGCGTCTTCGGTGGCGGTGCAGAAGGTTCCGGCTCCCAGGGAGCCGGCGGTGACGGGTTGGGAGGGGTCCGGACATGCGGCGTGAGGAGGTGCGGATGGGGCGTGAGCCCCTTCGCCTGGTTCAGTTCACCCGGTCGTTCCACATTGGCGGGACGGAGGTGCAGGTGCTGGAGCTGCTGCGGGGGTTGCCCTCCAGCTACCGGCTCCAGGTCTCCGTGCTGGAGGACGCAGGGCCGCTGATGGGCTCGCTCTGGAAGCTCGGCCACGCGCCGGAGGCCTTTCCGCTCAAGGGCTCGGTGGCGCAGCCCAACACCGCGTACCAGGTGTACCGGATGGCGCGCTGGCTGAAGCAGCACCGCGTGGAGCTGGTGCACGTGCACGACTTCTACTCCACGCTCATCGCCGTGCCGGCCGCGAAGCTCGCCGGGGCGAAGGTCATCGTCGGGCGGCTGGACTTGTCCCACTGGCAGGGAAGGGTGCGGCGCGCGGTGCACGCGCAGCTGACGCGGATGGCGGACCACGTCATCGCCAACGCGGAGGCCATCCGGAGCATGCTGGTGTCCGAGGAGGGCCTGCCCGCCTCGCGCGTCTCCGTCATCCACAACGGCCTGGACCTGCAGCGCTTCGACGCCCGCGTGCGCGAGGGCCTCAAGGGCCCCCTGCCGGACACGGGCGGCGCACCGGTGGTGGTGCACGTGGCCAACATGAACCACCCCGTGAAGCGGCAGGAAGATTTGCTGCTCGCGCTGGCCATGCTCCGCCACGGCGGCACGAAGCTGCACGCGTACCTCGTGGGGGACGGCCCGCGCCGGCCGCAGCTGGAGAAGCTGGCCGCGGAGCTGGGCGTGACGGACACCGTCCACTTCCTCCGGCACCGCACCGACGTGCCGGCCATCTACGCGCGCGCCAGCTTCGGCGTGCTGTGCTCCACCGCGGAGGGCATGTCCAACGCCGTCATGGAGGGCATGGCCTCCGGGCTGCCCATGGTGGTGACGCGGGTGGGCGGCAACACCGACCTCGTCCAGGACGGCGTGCGCGGCCTCATCGTCTCACCCGAGCAGCCTGCCCAGCTGGCGCAGTCTTTCGCCCAGCTTCTCTCAAATCCAGAGAAGGCGAGAGCCATGGGCCGGGCCGCGCGGGACTTCGTGGCGCGGGAGCTGTCGCTGGAGAAGATGATCCGCGTGCACGACGCGCTCTACCAGAAGGTGGCTCGCGGCACCGGCGCCTGAGGCGCATGTCAGACCGGCGTGGATACTGCCCCACGCCGTCGACGAAATCGAAGGGCGGGCCCTACGTAGGGAGGGGGGAAGCCTCTCTCCTACATGAGGACCCACCCATGCACCTCGCCCTCCTGGTCATCCTTGCTGCTGCCCCGGCAACACCCCAGACGTGGAAGTTTGAAACGGATGGCACTCCCGAGGTCCATATCGCCAATGTGGATGGCGCGGTGCGGGTGGATGCGGTAGACGGGAATAACGTGGTAGTTGAGGTAGTTCGGGAAGGTCCGGACTCTGCCCGGAACAAAACCGAGGTCCAGGTCGTCCAAGAAGGCGACGTGGTGAGGGCGCAGGTGTGCTGCGGGAAGTGCGAGGAGGAGCGGCACTCCTGCAAGGGTGACCTGGCGAAGGTGCGGTTCGCGGTGAAGGTGCCCCGGAGCACGGAGCTTCACGTCAGTGTCGTGAACTCAACCGTGTCAGTGACGGGCGTGACGGGGGAGCAGGAGATTGCGGCGGTCAACGGCCGTGTGGAAGTGAACGGCTCGGAGCGAAGGGTTTCGGTCAGCGCCGTAGATGGAGAAGTGGTGTTGGCGCCGCGGAAGGTCGTGACTACTTCTGTGAGCACGGTTTCAGGGGATATCCGGCTGAAGCTGCCGGCCAAGGCGGATGCGAAGGTGGAATTCAGCTCCGTCAGTGGAAGTTTCAATGGGAGTTCCGTCGCGCTCGGCTCGAAGGAGAGGAGCTACGGCGCCGGCACCCAGGAAGTCGAAGTCAGCACGGTGAGCGGCTCGCTCACGGTGCAGGAATAGCTTTCGAGGCCCGTCAAGCACTGGGCCCGGGGCGCTCGCCGGTGAAACTCCAAGGCGCCGGCGAGCGCTCATTTTTCAGACAGCCCCGGGTGGCCTTCCAGGCACCCGGGGCTTCGTCTATGCGGCGGGCGGGGAAGCGGCCGCGCCACCGGCCCGGTGCTCGGCGCCGATGGCGTCCCGCACCTGGCTGAAGCCATCCCGGGCGAGCAGGGCGGCGAGGCCGGGGAGGATGCGGCCCACCATGCCGGGCCCCTCGTAGATGAAGCCCGTGTAGACCTGCACCACGGACGCGCCGGCGCGCAGCTTCTCGTACACGTCCTGGGCGGTGAAGACGCCGCCCACGCCGATGATGGGCAGGGCGCCGCCGCCGCGCAGGTACGCGCGGCGGATGACGGCGTTGGCGGGCTCGCGCACGGGCGCGCCGGACAGGCCGCCGGCCTCCTTCGCCAGCGGGTGCTCGAAGGGGCGGGCGAGGGTGGTGTTGGTGGCGATGAGGCCCGACAGGCCACACGCACGCACCACGTCCACCACCTCGTCCACGGCCTCGGGCGTGAGGTCGGGGGCAATCTTCAGGAACAGCGGCTTGCCGGGAGCCACCGAGGCCAGGCGCTCCTGCACGGCGCGCAGCAGCTGGCCCAGTGCTTCCGGCTCCTGCAGCTTGCGCAGGCCGGGCGTGTTGGGCGACGAGGCATTCACCACCACGTAGTCGCCCAGCGGCGCGAGCGCGTCCACGCAGGCCACGTAGTCGTCCACCGCCTTCTCCAGCGGCGTGTCCTTGTTCTTGCCGATGTTGACGCCCAGCGGGCCGGGGCGCCACGTGAGGGCGCGCAGGCGCGTGGCGGCGTCCGTGGCGCCGTGGTTGTTGAAGCCCATGCGGTTGATGACGGCGCGGTGCTCCGGCAGGCGGAACAGGCGCGGCGTGGGGTTGCCGGGCTGGGGCCGGGGCGTGAGCGTGCCAATCTCCACCGCGGAGAAGCCGCAGGCGAAGAGGCCGTCCACCGCCTCGGCGTCCTTGTCCAGGCCGGCGGCCAGGGCCACGGGGTGGGCGAAGCGCAGGCCCGCGATGTCCACGGCCATGCCCGGCGTGGCACCGCGCAGTGCCTTCTCGCGCATGGAGGCACAGAGGCCGTGGGCGCGGCCGAGCTGGTGCAGCCCGGCCATGCCCAGGCGGTGCGCGCGCTCCGCGGAGAGCTGGAAGAGGAGCGAGCGGGTGAGTCCGTACATGGGCACGCTCAGGCGGGGATGAACGAGGCCTGCCGGGCCCAGGCGAGCGTCTGGTCCACCTGCTCCGGCGTGAGGATGCCGTTCTGCTCGATGATTTCGATTTCCCGGCGCATGTCCGTCTCGAGCAGGTAGGGGCCGTCGGTGTTGATGGTGAACTTCACCTTGCGGTCCCAGAAGGTGCGGCAGATGTGGCGCAGCTCCTCCACGCCCTCCACCGCCTTGGTGTGCAGGTTGGACGTGGGGCACAGCTCCAGGACGATGTCGTTCTCCCGCAGCACCTTCATGGCGTGCTCGTCGTAGGCGGCGCGGATGCCATGGCCGATGCGGTGCGGCTTGAGCTTCTCCACCACGGACATGACGCCCTCGGCGCCGGTGCCGCGCGTCTCGCCGGTGTGCACGGTGCACTTGAGGCCGGCCTTGCGGGCGCGCGCGAAGAGGTCCTCGTACTCGGCCACGCGCTCGGCCTTGAGCTCCATGGCGTTCGTCTCGGTGCCGGCCAGGTCGATGCCGTACACGCCGCGGGTGCGGTACTTGATGGCCTTGTCCACGATGATGCTGTTGAGCTTGTGGTCGAACTCGCGGGCCAGGCAGAAGATGAGCCCCATCTTCACGCCGTACTCCAGCACCGCGCGGTCCATGCCGCGCAGCGCGGCGTGGATGATGTGGTCCAAATCGAGCTCGGAGTTGAGGTTGCGCTTCATGGGGTTGAAGCGCAGCTCCATCTGCGTCACGCGGCTGCCGCGGTACTCCTTGCCGATGACCTCATAGACGGAGCGCTCAATCGCGCTCGGCGAGGACTGAATCTTCTCCGTCCAGGTGTGGAGGATCTTCAGGTAGTCGTCGAGGCTCCCGACCTTGCCGGGCCGGGAGGTGATGAGCTCCACGAAGTCGAAGTAGTTCTTTACGGGGAGCTTGAAGCCCTGCTGGTGGGCGATGGACCAGAGGATGTGGGGCGCAACGGCGCCGCCCACATGGATGTGCAGGTCGATGAGTTCGCGTGCCATGGCGGCATGTATGCACAGTGCCGGGCGCGCGTAAAGGTTACCGCCGGAGCAGCACGTACACCGCCCCGGCGCCCCCGTCCTGCGGACGTGCGGTGGCGAACGCCAGCACCATGTTCCCCACGCGCTTCTGGGACAGCCACGCCCGGACGCTCTCCTTGAGGACGGGAATCTGGTCCTTGGAGTTCAACCCACGTCCGTGGACGATGAGCACACACCGCTTCCTGGCGCGGCGGCTGTCCGACAGGAAACGCTCCACGGCGTCCCGGGCCGCCGCCTGCGTCATGCCGTGCAGGTCCAGCTGGCCCTGCACGGAGAAGTCGCCCCGGCGCAGCGCGCGCAGCAGGTTCCGGTCGATGCCCGGCCCCGCGCCCTCGAAGTATTCGTCGCCGCCGGTGATGTCGAAGTCGCCCTGGCCCGCGACGAGCTCCGAGAGCTCGGCGAGCGCCTCGGCATTCTCGTCGATGATTTCGGGCAGGCGCGGGTTGGGCGCCGGGGCCTCGCCGCGGTTGGTGACCTGCTGCACGCCGTCCATGGCGGAGTAGAAGAGGGCGGCCTCGTCGGCCTCGCTCATCCTGGGCTCCTTCTTCGCCTTCGGAGGGGGCGGCGGGGCCTTGCGCTTCGCGGCCTCGGCGGCAGCGGCAGCGGCCTTGTCCTGGGCCTCCTTCTTCTCCTGGTCCTTCATCGCCTTGATGGCGGACTTGAAGGGGTTGTTGTGGAACGCCTCGTCCTTCTTCTTCTGGCTCATGGGATTCCTGGGTTTAACCCGGCGCTACAGTCCGCGCAGTCGTCGAATCTCTTCGTAGGCATCCCGGACTTCCTGGAAGCGGCGGGAGGCCTGCTCGGCGGCCTGCCTTCCGGCGTGGGCGGCCTTGTCGGGATGGTGCTCGGCGGCGAGCTGGCGGAAGGCGCGCTTCACCTCCGCGTCGCTGGCGTCCGGGGTGAGGCCGAGCACGGCGTAGTGCTCGTCACCGTCGCCCAGGTGCAGGGTGGCGATGGCCTGCTCGTCGTCCTCGGAGATGCCCAGGCCCCGGGCCGCGCGGCGGAGCGCCTCCCGCTCGGAGCGCTGGAGGGCGCCGTCCACCAGGGACAGCTCGAAGAGGGCGTCGAGCAGCCGGCGGCACTCGTCGGAAGGGAGCTGCTCTCCGCACGCCTGCGCGGCGGCGTCCAGGTCCGGCGGCCGGGCGAGGAACTCCTTGAGATGGACGCGCACGAGCTGGAGGGACTCGGGGCCGTAGCCGAGCGTGGTCTCGAAGTAGCGGCGCACCTCCCGCACCTCCTCGCGGCGGACGTCGCCGTCGGCGTGGGCCACCTCGATGAAGACGGCGCATATGTCCCGAGCCAGCTCCTCGTAGGCCTCGGGCTCGCGGGGCAGCGGCTCCTCGAGGTGCAAGGCCTCGCGTTCCAATTCCTCTTCCGGCGTCAGGAGGGGCGCGGGCGGGACGAAGTCGGAGAGCAGGTCGGATGTGTTGCCGGTGAACCCGGCGTGCTGCTCGTCCACGCGGTGGCCGACGAAGCCTCCCACGGCGGCGAGGAGGACGATGGCGAGCGGGTGTCCGATGAGCAGCCCCACCGCCAGCCCGACAATCGCCCCCAGAACTTTTCCCGCGCCCATGGCCGAGGTTTCACTCCCTTTCCGCCGGGGAGTTTTGCATAGAGTGCGCCGCAATATGGCCCAGTTGATTGATGGCAAGGCAGTGGCGGCGCGGGTGCGGGCGGAGGTGAAGGCGGAGGTGGACCGGCTCAAGGCGGAGCGCGGCCTCACCCCCGGGCTCGCCGTGGTGCGAGTGGGCGAGGACCCCGCGTCCAAGGTCTACGTCGGCGGAAAGAAGAAGGCCGCCGCGGAGGTGGGCTTCAACTCGTGGGAGCACCACCGCGACGCGAGCATCACCCAGGACGAATTGCTCGCGCTGGTGCGGCAGCTCAACGACGACCCGGCGGTGCACGGCATCCTCGTGCAGCTGCCGCTGCCCAAGCACATCGACGCGGACGCCATCATCTCCGCGGTGAAGCCGGAGAAGGACGCGGACGGCTTCCACCCGATGAACGCGGGCAACCTGCTGCTGGGCCGGCCCGCGACGCGCGCGTGCACGCCCTACGGCATCATGCGGCTGCTGGAGGAGATTGGCTGCGACCCGGCCGGCAAGCGCGCGGTGGTGGTGGGGCGCAGCAACATCGTCGGCAAGCCGATGGCGCTGATGCTGCTCCAGAAGAACGCCACCGTCACCATCGCCCACAGCAAGAGCGACGTGCGCCGCGAGGTGGAGGGCGCGGACATCGTCGTGGTGGCGGTGGGCGTGAAGGAGCTGGTGAAGGGCGAGTGGATCAAGCCCGGCGCGGTGGTCATCGACGTGGGGATGAACCGCCTGCCGGACGGCAAGCTGGTGGGCGACGTGGAGTTCGCGAAGGCCGCCGAGCGCGCCTCGTACATCACCCCCGTGCCGGGCGGCGTGGGGCCGATGACGATTGCCATGCTCATCCGCAACACGCTGGAAGCGGCCGAGCGCGGCGTGAAGTGACGCCCCCGGGGCCGGGCGCTACCCGCGCAGCCAGCGCTCCAGCTGGTTGCGCTTCTTGCCCCGCACGCTCGTGCCCAGGCTCAGCTGGTCGAAGTTCCACCGCGTGCGAAGCCGCTCGGCCGAGGCCGCGAGCCAGGCCGGGAAGTCGGCCGGCACGCACGTGCCCAGGCCCAGGTCGTCGCGGTGCACCGTGTCGCTGGTGAAGGACGTGCTTCGCGGGCGCAGCATGTCGGCGGGGTTGGACTCGGACAGCGAGGCGTGGAACCACGTCGCCGAGCGGCTGTCGACGGACAGGTGCACCTGGTGCCGATAGGCCGGGGCCCCGTCGAACGCGGGCGAGGAGATGTGGACCTGGAACCAGAAGGCGTCGGGCTCGCCGAAGCCCAGCTCCTTCGCGAGGCCGAGCGCGGGCGAGCGGGCCTGCCGCGCCTCGAACAACGCCTTCATGCGTGAGAACAGGTCTTCCATCACCGGCGTGGAGCGCGCGTGCGTGCGCAGGGCCTGGAGCCGGTCCAGCTCCCAGTCCTGCTGCCGCACCGCCCGCTCGATGTGGGGGATGAGCGCGTCGAGCGAGGCCGCGGAGCCGTCGGCGGCCAGCACCGCCAGCAGGTCCAGCGACACCTGCTCGCACGCCACGGCGGCCGTCTGCAGGGCCTGGAGGACGCGCGGCTGGTCCGCCAGCGCCTGGAACTTCGCCTTCTTCTGCTTCGAGCCCCAGGCGTACGTCGTTTCCAGGCCGAGCAGCACCTGCATCGCCTCGTCCCAGTCGGCGGCGAGCACGTCCGCCTGGGCGTCGCGCCGGACGTACTCGCGGATGATGAAGGCATGGGGCCGCCGGTCGGGCTCGAGCAGCTCCAGGATGACGCGGATGACGGGCGCCGGGAGCCGCCGGCACGTCCGTGCGAAGAGCCACGCCGGGTGGTAGCTGTCTCCGATGAGCCCCACCGCGGCGCGGGCCGCCAGGGCGGGGTCCACGTCCTCCGGGAGCGCCTTGAGGACCTCCAGGAGGTTCGAGCGCTCGTGGTACGGCGTCCGGAGGACGGTCTCGATTTCCCGAGGGGTGGGGCGCTTGGGCATGGCCACGTCCTGGCGCGAGCTCCAATCCCGGCGCCTGACGCGACTCGTACCCCAGGTCTCGGCGAATGGGAACCGAGCCGTGGTGCGAGTGAGGGGGCGCGGTGCCTCACCGGGCGCTGGAGCGCCGCCGCTTCAGCACCCACAGGAGCCCGCCGAGGCCCGCCGCCAGCACCGCTCCGGACGGGCTCGTGTCACAGCCGCACCCGCTCGAGTCCCCCGGCTCCGCCGGCGTCAGCCCATGTCCCGGGGGCGCATGGAGGAGCTGCTGCGCGCGCTCGATGAGCCGGGCCCGTGCGTGCTCGAAGGCCGTCGGGTCGAGCGACACCTGGTCGGGCGCGGGGATGAGCTCGCGGACCACCTGCTCGGCGAACGCGGGGTCTCCGGCGCGCTCGACGAGCTTGAGCCACTCGTAGTCCTGGACCCCCGCGCGGAGCAGCTTGATGCGGAGGCTCGGGAGCGGCACCTGCGACTGGCCGCCAATCCTCGCTGGCGTGCCCGGGTAGAAGAGCGTCCCGTCGCCATTGCCGCCGTAGAAGAGCTGGTCCGTCCACGCGGTGGTCAGCCGCGCGCCGGTGTCGTAGTAGGTCTCGCCCGAGGCGCGCAGGAGGAACACCATCCAGGGCATGGCGCGGTTGAGGTTGGCCGGGTAGTCCACCATGTACGCGGGCCAACGGTCTCCGTGGGGAAGGTCTCCGGTACATCCGTGACTGACGCAGCTCTGATACAGCCAGAGTGACGTGCCGGTTCGCGCGAGGAAGGCGTCGTATTCCTCCCGGGCCGCGTCCGCGTCGGGCTGGGGGCCCGCCGGAGCGATTCGCTGGATGAGGACGGACATGCGGCCGATGAGCCCGTCGACCCCGTGGGTGCGTGCCACCGGCAGCGTGGTGGTCACCATGCGGAGCAGCTCCGGCACGGAGCGCTCGAGCAGGGTGGCGCGCAGGCGCACCTCGTCGAACGAGCTGAAGAACGGGGGCTCGTCCCCGGTATAGTCGTACGCGCGCTCGAGCCAGCCCCGGGCGGAGAAGTGGGCCACGAAGGAGGAGAGGGCCTGTTCCTCCAGGGGCCCCAGGTACCGGACGCTCGTCATCCGCGCGCCGCGCAGGCGGGTGGGCGCGGTGCCGTCCAGCAGGGGCGCGTACGCCGCGTCGAACGGCTCCCACGGCCCCACTTCCGGCTGGAGGACCAGCACGTTGGAGAGTGTGAAGCGGTGGTCGAGCGCCAGCCGGGCATAGCGCGCGACCAGCTCCAGGAGCACGGTGTCGCCTCCGCAGTCCTTGCGTCCGGTATGCGCCTCGCAGACGTGGTCCGCTCCCAGGCCGAAGGACGTGGGGTAGGACGGCGTGCTCGGCAGGGTGACGTCGACGACGGTGAGCGTCACGGGGACGGAGGCGGTGAAGCCTCCCCGGGCCTGCACCTCCACCTCGCCCTGGTAGCGCCCGGCAGGTGCGTCCTCCGGCACGAGCACGTCCACCCAGAGGGCCCGGGCCTCGTTCGCGGGCACGTCGAAGGGGAAGGCGTTGCGTGGCTCTCCGACGACCTCGTCCACCGCGGGGATGAGCGCATCCGGCCACCGGCCCGAGGGGATGGTGCGGTTCGAGGGGGTGGAGATGTCCAGGAACTCCTGCCGGTACAGCGTGAGCTGGCGGCTCCCGAGGTGCGCGGGCCCCACGAGCGCATCGAACCGGGCCGTCACTTCCGCCGCGCCGGTGTCTCCGCCGTGAATCACCACCTGGAAGCTCAGGGCCTCGTTGCGCGCGCCGAGCAGCTCCACGGGGGGCGCCGCGCGAGGCTGGGTTTCCGGACGCACCTTCACCATCAGGCTCTCGCCGTAGACCTGGGGGCCGGCGAGCGCGGACAGGCCCGCCAGCGTCAGGCCCAGCGACAGCACTCCCGGCCATGACCTCCCATGTGTTCGCAAGGCCCGCTCCCGTCACCGGTGACAGGGAAGGAGATGGGGCGCGCGCATCCGGGCTCCCACCTGTCCTCCGGGGCAGCGGCGCGGAATGAACATTCCTTAGGATTCAACAGAACGCGAGACGGGTTGCGCATAGATGCTCTTGCGCAAGAAGCCTGCTGCGGCCGGTGTGCCTGCCTGTTCTTCAGCCCGGCTGCCTCCGCTTCCAGAGGAGTATGAGTCAGCGCAGTTGGGGGACACCCGTCGCACCCAGAGACTGGTGGCCATTGCCGAGCGGCTCGCGCCTGCGCCCGGCACTAGCTTTCCGGAAGCCTGCCGAGGCGCGGCGGAGCTGGAGGGGTGCTACCGCTTGCTGAGCAATAAGAAGGTGGAGTGGGCGGACGTGCTGGCGCCCCATATCGCGCAGAGTCTTGCGCGCTGCCAGGCCGCGGCAGCGCAGGGCCGCCCCGTGGTCGTCGCTCACGACACCACCAACGTGCGGTTTGTGGGCAGTGAGGCGGGCGTGCGCGAGGGGGTGGGGACGCTCAACCGAGGCGAATCCGGCTTCGAGGCCCACCTGGCGCTCGCCTGCAGTCTACCGTCGCCTGAGCACGTGCTGGCGCACCCGTTGGGCGTTGTCGGACTGCACCCCCACGTGCGTCCTGTGCGCCCCAAGCGCACCACTGCGCAGCAGAAGAAGGAGAGCCAGGCACGCCCGCAGGCAGAGCGTGAGTCGCAGATGTGGCAGACGCTGGCGCACACCGTGCAGCAGCGGTGCACCCAGGCCGGCGTGCCCCAGGTGGTGCACGTCATGGACCAGGAGGCCGACAGCTTCCGTCTCTTCTACGAGCTGACCCAGCATGACTGCGCCTTCGTCATCCGCACTCGCTTCAACCGGCTGGTGGACGCACTGGGCTCTGAGACGGACCCGGCCCGCCACCTACACGCCGCACTCGAAACCGCACCGACACTGCTCACCCGAGAGGTGTCGCTCGGGGCGGTCAAGGCCCGGTGGAAGGGCCGCAATGGGGGCGCGCCCGCCAAAAAGCAGCCCGCACGGCAGGCGCGCACCGCGCACCTTGAGGTGCGTGCCCGAAGCGGGTTGGTCCTGCACGCCAGCGAGTACTCCCAACGCGATGCGGACGTGCCCTCCACCCTGACTCTCAATGCGGTGGAGGTGGTGGAGCCGCGGCCTGCCGAGGGCCAGCAACCGGTGCGCTGGGTACTGCTGACGACGCTGCCGGTGGACACCCCGGAGGCTGTCGCGCACGTGGTGGATTGCTACCGGGCACGCTGGAGTGTGGAGGAACTCTTCAAGGCCCTCAAGACAGGCTGTGCCTTGGAGAAGCGTCAGTTGATGAGTTTGCACGCGCTGCTCAACGCCCTCGCACTCCTGCTTCCGCTGGCCTGGCGCCTGCTGGCCCTCAGAACCTTGGCGCACCAGTCCCCCACCACTCTCGCTACGGACCTCTTCAGCCCCGACGAGCTCGCGTTGCTGCGCCATCTCTCGGTGCGCGTGCACCTCGGCCCCAAACCCACCTGCGGTGAGGCACTCCTCGCCCTGGGCGGGCTGGGCGGCCACCTCAAACACAACGGACGCCCCGGGTGGCAGACGCTCGCGCGCGGCCAGGACAGGCTCACCACGGCTCTAGAGGGATGGCTGGCTGCTCGGGCCGCTCCAGAGTTCTGTTGAATCCTAAGGAACATTCCTTCCATGGGCCTGGGTCGCCCGGGCGGGCACGGCTCACTCGACACCGCCGCCCTTGCTGTCTCCGCCCGTGTACGAGCTGCCACCCGTCGCCGAGCCACCGCCCATGATGGTGCCACCGGCGCCCGAGCCATGCGTGCCGGAGCGATGCGCGCTGGGAAGACTGACCGTGCGCGAGCTGCTCCTTCGCTTTTCCCCCGTGTCGGAGTCCTGCCCCGCGCTGGCCGTGGTGTCGCCCGTGCTGCCCGCCTCCTGGGCCCGCCCCTTCGTGCAACCACCGGCTCCGAGTGAGAGCGACACCAGGGCGCCCACGAGCGCGGCCCCCCGGAGAGTCTTCGTCGTCATGGCGGTGCGCCTCCCGACCCCATGCGGGTCCGCGCAACGGTGGGCAGGCCCGCGGGGGGCGGGTATCGCTCTCGGGTTCGGGCCTGCCTCCGCGCGTGGACACCGCGCGTGACGCAGGGGCAGTGCCGCTGCGTCCGCTTCAGGACGCGGGGAGGCCGCTACTGCTCACAGAGACCCGGGCAGGGACAGGTGATGCACTGCTGCTTCTCGCAGTGTCCCTCGGAGCAGTCCTCGTCGCTCTCGCAACCGGCGATGCAGCGCGCGTCTTCGTTCGTGCAGCCCACGCACGCGAAGTCAACCGCACACTGGGAACTGGACTGACAGACGGCCCCGGCGGGGAGGTTGCCGCTGTCGCGGGGCTGGGAATCACCACAGCCGGCCAGCAGTCCCACGGAGATTGCGAGGAGCATGAGGGTTCGCATGGGCCCATCTTGCTTCATCTCGCATGCCACGGGCCTGCTCCGCGCGAGACTTCTCCCCTCCGCACGCGGGAAACCGACACCCGGGGCCGGGCGGCTCGGATATTCGAGGGGCACGCTGCTAGGTTTCGGACCCGAGCCCCCGACAGCGGGGAAGGGGAGGGAGCCGTCATGCCGACGCGCGAGGAGCGAATCACCGGTGGGGTGTACGGGCTGTTGATTGGCGACGCGCTCGGGGTGCCCTACGAGTTCCATTCGCCGCGGCAGCTTCCCCCCGCAGAGGCCATCGACTTCGAGCCGCCCACAGGCTTCCAGCGCGCGCACGACGGCGTGCCGCCGGGCACCTGGTCCGATGACGGGGCGCATGCGCTGTGCCTGCTGGACTCGCTGCTGTACCGCGGCCACCTGGACCTGGAGGACCTCGGGCGGCGGCTGGTGAACTGGTACGAGTGGGGCTACCTCGCCGTGGACGGCAAGGTGTTCGACGTGGGCATCCAGACGAGCGCGGCGCTGGCGCACTTCCGCGCCGGAACGCCCGCGCTGATGTCCGGGCCGAAGGGGGAGCGGGACAACGGCAACGGCTCGCTGATGCGCGTGCTGCCGATGGCGCTCTGGCACCGGGGCGATGACGCGAAGCTCGCCTCGGATGCGATGGCGCAGTCGCGGGTGACGCACGGGCACATGCGCTCGCAGGCGTGCTGCGCGGTGTACTGCCTGTGGGCCCGCCGCATCCTGGAAGGCGCCAGCGAGCCGTGGGCGGACGCGCTGGCCACCTTCCGTGAGCTGTACCCGGAGGGCTTCGAGGCGCGCACGGAGCTGGACACGTACATCGCGCGGCCGGACGCGGAGGACGCGCCGGGCAACGGCACCGGGTACGTGGTGGACTGCCTGCGCTCGGCGCGGCAGTGCGTGGCGGCGGGGCGCGACTACGAGGGCGTGGTGAAGGCGGCAATCCGGCTGGGGCACGACACGGACACCACGGCGGCGGTGGCGGGCGGAATCGCCGGGCTCATCCACGGCCTGCAGGGGATTCCGGAGCGGTGGCGGGCGGCGCTGCGCGGGCAGGAGCTCCTGAAGCCCCTGCTGGACAAGCTGCTCGCCCCCGTCCGGGGATGAGCCTCATCCCCGGACGGGGCTCGTGGAGGCCGCCGCGGCGGCTCAGGCCTGGAAGGCTTCGCGCACGCCGTCGCGGCGCAGGGTGAACAACATCCAGATGGCCACCGGCACGCCGACGACGCAGCCGGGGGACAGGATGTACAGCGCGGTGATGCCGCCCACCGTGGCCAGCCCGTAGCCCTTGAGGTTCAGCGCGTTCAGCGCGCCCCACGCGGACAGCACGCCGCAGAGCAGGCCCACCAGGAGCATGAGCACCAGCGTCGGAGACAGCTCCAGCGTGGTGGGCGTGGCCCCCTCGGGGACGAACGGCGACGTCACCTTCAGCGCGGCCAGCACGAAGCCCGCGAGGTTGTAGATGATGTTCAGCGCGCCCACGCACAGCAGGAAGAACGCCGGCGGCCGGACGATGTTCAGGACCCTGAGGCGCGGGTCATTGGGGGGAAGCTGGATTCCAGGGCCACTCATGAACGGGCTCGCAGAGCGCTCACAATCATCCGCGTCGCCGGGGACTTGTTGAGCGTGTAGAAGTGGATGCCGGGCACGCCGCGCGAGAGCAGCTCCATGCACTGCACCGTCGCGTGCGCCACGCCGAGCTGCACCAGCGCGTCCGGCTGGTCCTTCACCCGCTCCAGCTGCAGCGCCAGCCGCATGGGCACGGTGGCTCCGCACATCCGCGTGAAGCGCTGGAGCTGCTCGTAGTTCGTTATCGGCATGATGCCGGGGACGATGGGGACGTTGATGCCCGCGCGCCGTGCCCGCTCCACGAAGTCGAAGAAGAAGGCGTTGTCGAAGAAGAGCTGCGTCACCACGAAGTCCAGCCCCGCGTCGACCTTCTCCTTCAGATGACGCAGGTCGTCGTCGCGGGAACCCGTCTCGACGTGGCCCTCCGGATAACACGCCCCTCCGAGGCAGAAGTTGAAATCCTCTTCTCGGATGAATCGCACCAGCTCCGACGCGTACTGGAACCCGCCCGCGGCGGGCACGAAGGTCTTCTCGCCCTGCGGCGGGTCTCCGCGCAGCACCAGCACGTTGTCCAGCTTCGCCTCCGCCAGCCGCTTGAGCAGCTCGCGCAATTCGTCCCGCGTGTGGCCCACGCACGTCAGGTGCGCCATGGCCTCGATGCCCGTCTCCTTCTTGATGCGGGTGACGAGCTCCACCGTCCTGTCCCGCGTGCTCCCGCCCGCCCCGTAGGTGACGGACACGAAGCCGGGCTGCAGGGGGGCCAGGTCCTCGAGCGCCTTGAGGAGGTTGGCCACGCCCTCGTCCGTCTTCGGCGGGAAGAACTCGAAGGAGAAGCAGGGGTTGGATGGATTCAACCGATTACGAATCTTCATGTCGCCCCCAGTGTAGACGTTCCCCGTCGGCCTTGATTGGCGAAGTCTCGCGGCTATAGTCCGCGCCGTTTTCCACACCCCTCCAGGAGAGATTGATGGCCCGGCGTACGCCCCTCAACGAGGCCCACCGCAAGTTGGGGGCTCGGATGGTCGACTTCGTGGGTTGGGACATGCCGGTCCAGTACTCGTCCGTCATCGGCGAGCATGAAGCCGTGCGCACCGCCGTCGGCCTGTTCGACGTCTCCCACATGGGCGAGGTGGAGTTCTCCGGCCCCGGCGCGCTGGAGACGGTCAACGCGCTCATCTCCAACGACCTCGCCCGCATCTCCGACGGCCAGGCCGTCTACGCGGGCCTGCTCGACGAGAAGGGCACCTTCGTCGACGACATCGTCGTCTACCGCTTCAGCCCCGAGAGCATCTTCATCTGCGTCAACTCCAGCAACCGCGAGAAGGACTTCGCCTGGATGAAGGAGCACGCCAGGGGCGTGAAGCCCGTGGACCGCGGGGACGACTTCGCGCAGATCGCCGTGCAGGGCCCCAAGGCCGCCGGCCTGGTCCAGCGCCTGACGAAGACGGACACCTCCAAGATTGGCACCTACCGCTTCGCCGAGGGCGAGGTGGCGGGCGTGAAGAGCGTCATCTCCCGCACCGGCTACACCGGTGAGGACGGCTTCGAGCTGTACTGCGCGCCGGATGACGCGGTGAAGCTCTGGGACGCGCTGCTCACCGAAGGCCAGCAGGACGGCGTCAAGCCGTGCGGCCTGGGCGCGCGCGACAGCCTGCGCACGGAGATGAAGTACGCGCTCTACGGCAACGACATCGACGACAAGCACACCGCGCTCGAGGCGGGCCTCGGCTGGATTGTGAAGCTCGACAAGCCCACGTTCATCGGCAAGGACGCGCTGGTGGCGCAGAAGGCCGCAGGCGTGAAGCGCAAGCTGGTGGGCTTCGAAGTCACGGGCAGCGGCATCCCCCGCCACGGCTACGCCATCCTCAAGGACGGCAAGCCGGTGGGCGAGGTGACGAGCGGCACCATGGGTCCGTCCGTGAAGAAGCCCATCGGCATCGGCTACGTGCCCACCGAGCTGTCCGCGGAGGGCTCCACCTTCGACGTGGACATCCGCGGCCGCGCCGTGCCCGCCGTGGTGGTCAAGACGCCGTTCTACAAGAAGCCCTGAAACCTTTTAGCCCCGTTTGAGGAGCAACGACATGGCCGATACGATTCCCGGCGACCTGAAGTACACCAAGGACCACGAGTGGGCCCGCGTCCAGGGCAAGGTGGTGGTGGTGGGTGTCACCGCGCATGCCCAGGAGTCGCTGGGTGACGTGGTGTACGTGGAGCTGCCGAAGGTGGGCGGCACCGTCACCGAGGGCAAGCAGTTCGGCGTCATCGAGTCCACCAAGGCGGTGTCGGAGCTGTACTCGCCGGTGACGGGCACGGTGGTGAAGGTGAACGACGCCCTGGCGGACAACCCCTCCACCGTGAACACGGACCCCTACGGGGCGGGCTGGATTGTCGAGGTCGAGCTGTCGGACCCCAAGCAGGTGGACGCGCTCATGGACGCCACCGCGTACGGCAACCTGCTCAAGAGCGCGTAGTCCGGACACGCCGCCCTCCCGCTGTTAGTGACGGTCCTCGATTTTTTCGACTCACGACTCGCACGCGAGCCCGACTGCCATGTCCTTGAATTGGAAGTACCAGGAGTCGTTCGCCGGCCGTCACAACGGACCGGACGAGCATGAGCTGAAGCAGATGTTGTCCGCGCTGGGCGTCACCTCGCTGGATGCGTTCATCGAGCAGGCCGTGCCCCCGGCCATCCGCTCCAAGGAGCCGCTCAAGCTCGCGCCCCCGCGCGGTGAGCACGAGCTGCTCGCGCAGCTGGAGGCGATTGCCGCGAAGAACCAGGTGTTCCGCTCGTACATCGGGATGGGCTACAGCGACACCCACACCCCGAACGTCATCCTGCGCAACATCTTCCAGAACCCGGGCTGGTACACGCAGTACACGCCGTACCAGGCGGAGATTGCCCAGGGCCGGCTGGAGGCGCTGCTCAACTTCCAGACGCTCATCATGGACCTGACGGGCCTGGAGGTGGCCAACGCCTCGCTGCTCGACGAGGGCACCGCCGCCGCCGAGGCCATGGCGCTGGCCGTGCACCAGAAGGGGGACGGGCAGGGCGTCGCCTTCTTCGTGTCCGACGGCTGCCACCCGCAGACGGTGGACGTGGTGCGCACCCGCGCCGAGCCGCTGAACGTGGAGATTGTCGTCGGCGACCACCGCACGGTGGACCTGGGCTCGAAGAAGTTCGTGGGCGCGCTGGTGCAGTACCCGGCCACCGACGGCGTGGTGCACGACTACCGCGCCTTCGCGGACAAGGTGCACGCGGCGGGCGGCCTGCTCGTCGTCGCCGCGGACCTCTTGAGCCTCACGCTGCTGACGCCTCCGGGCGAGTTCGGCGCGGACGTGGCGGTGGGCAGCGCCCAGCGCTTCGGCGTCCCCATGGGCTACGGCGGTCCGCACGCGGGCTACTTCGCCACGAAGAACGCGTACACCCGGGTCATGCCGGGCCGCATCATCGGCGTGTCCGAGGACGCGCAGGGCCGCCGCGCGCTGCGCATGGCGCTGCAGACGCGCGAGCAGCACATCCGCCGCGAGAAGGCCACGAGCAACATCTGCACCGCGCAGGTGCTGCTGGCCGTCATCGCCAGCATGTACGCCGTCTACCACGGGCCCAAGGGGCTGAAGGCCATCGCCGAGCGCGTGCACGGCCTCACCGTGGTGCTGGCGCGGGGCCTGACGAAGCTGGGCCTCAAGCTGAAGCACGAGCAGTACTTCGACACGCTGCGCGTGGAGCTGACGTCGGCGCACGTGCGCGCGGTGCTCGCCGCCTCCGAGGCGGCGCGGATGAACTTCCGCCGCATCGACGAGAAGACGCTGGGCGTGTCGCTCGACGAGACGACGCGGCCCGCGGACGTGGAGTCCATCCTCGCGGCCTTCGCCACCGGCACGGGCAAGGCGACCGCCCCGTCGCTGGAGGAGCTGGGCGGCAGCGTGGAGACGCCGGTGGAGCCGGCCCTGCGCCGCACCAGCGAGTACCTCACGCACTCGGTCTTCAACAGCTACCACTCCGAGACGGAGATGCTGCGCTACATCCGGCGGCTCGAGGCGAAGGACCTGTCCCTCACGCACTCGATGATTCCGCTGGGCAGCTGCACCATGAAGCTCAACGCCACCGCGGAGATGATTCCGGTGACGTGGCCGCAGTTCGGCAAGCTGCACCCGTTCGCCCCCACCTCGCAGGCGGCCGGCTACAAGGTCATCTTCGAGCAACTGGAGCACATGCTCACGCAGGTGACGGGCTTCGCCGGGTGCTCGCTGCAGCCCAACGCCGGCAGCCAGGGTGAGTACGCGGGCCTGCTGGTCATCCGCGCCTATCACCAGAGCCGCGGCCAGGGGCACCGCGACGTGTGCCTCATTCCTTCGTCCGCGCACGGCACCAACCCGGCCTCCGCGGTGATGGCGGGCTACAAGGTCGTCGTCACGAAGTGCGACGAGGACGGCAACATCGACCTGGCGGACCTGCGCGCCAGGGCGGACGAGCACAAGGACAAGCTCGCGGCGCTGATGGTGACGTACCCGTCCACCCACGGCGTGTTCGAGGAGGACATCAAGGAGATCTGCTCCATCGTCCACGAGCGCGGCGGCCAGGTGTACATGGACGGCGCCAACCTCAACGCCCAGGTGGGGCTCACCGCCCCGGGCCTCGTCGGCGCGGACGTGTGCCACATCAACCTGCACAAGACGTTCTGCATCCCCCACGGCGGTGGCGGCCCGGGCATGGGCCCCATCTGCGTGGCGAGCCACCTGGTGAAGTTCCTCCCCGGCCACCCCGTCATCCAGACGGGCGGCTCGGAGGCCATCGGCGCCATCTCCGCCGCGCCGTGGGGCAGCGCCAGCATCCTGCTCATCTCGTGGATGTACGCCACCATGATGGGCGGCGAGGGCCTCACCCAGGCCACCAAGCTGGCCATCCTCAACGCCAACTACATCGCCGAGCGGCTCCAGCCGCACTACCCGGTGCTGTACCGCGGCAAGCGCGGCAAGGTGGCGCACGAGTGCATCGTCGACCTGCGCCAGCTCAAGAAGACGTCGGGCATCGAGGTGGAGGACGTGGCCAAGCGCCTCATGGACTACGGCTTCCACGCGCCCACCGTCTCCTTCCCGGTGGCGGGCACGCTGATGATTGAGCCGACGGAGAGCGAGTCCAAGGCGGAGCTGGACCGCTTCTGCGACGCGATGATTCACATCCGCCAGGAGATTCGCGACATCGAGGAGGGGCGCATGCCGAAGGACAACAACGTCCTGAAGAACGCCCCCCACACCGCGCGCGTCCTCACCGCTCCGGAGTGGAACCGTCCCTACTCGCGCGAGCTGGCCGTCTTCCCCGTGGCCTGGGTGCGTGAGAACAAGTTCTGGCCGTCCGTGGGCCGCCTGAACAACGTGCTCGGCGACCGCAAGCTGGTGTGCTCGTGCCCGCCCATCGAGGACTACATGACGGCGGACCCGAAGGCCGCGGTGGCCTGACCCTGCCCCCACGGCGACGCTGAAGCACCCGGGCCGTCTCCCCTCGCGGGGAGGCGGCCCTCGTCTTTTCCGGCACCGGCTATGTGCCGCTGGCCCGCCTGCTTCACGGCCGGCCCGCCAGCGCGCCGTCCTCACGCCCGGGTGACGGGCGGCACCCGGAGGATGCCTGGGCGAATGCTCATCGTCAGTTGGGCGACAATGTGGGTGGACGAAGGAGCAACGTGTGGACCGCAACCCTCCCGAGCCAACGGAGGACACCCGGCTTTCGAGCAGCACCCCCTATCTGGACCAGATCCTCGACGGAGGCTGGCTGCGTGGAGGGCTCTACATCCTCACCGGGCCGCCGGGCACGGGGAAGACGACGCTCGCCAACCAGATGTGCTTCCAGCTGGCGGAGAAGGGTGAGCCCGCCGTCTACGTGACGATGCTCACCGAGACGCATGGGCGGATGGTGCTCCACCTGCGCTCGCTGGCGTTCTTCGACGCGGGGATGGTGGGCACGCGCGTCCACTACCTCAGCGGCGTGGACGCACTGAGGACGCGGGGCGCGCAGGGCCTGCTGGAGCTGCTCACCCAGGTGCTGCGGGACAAGGGCGCGCGGCTGCTCGTCATCGACGGGTTCTCCGTGGTGCGCGAGCACATCCGCGCGCACGTGGCGCTGCGCGAGTTCCTCCAGGCCCTGTCGTCGCGGGCCGGCCTCATGGGCTGCACCACCTTCCTCCTCAGCTCCGAGGAGGGGAAGGGGACAGACGTCGAGTACGTCATGGCGGACGGCATCCTCGCCCTCGGCACGGAGCGGGTGGGGCTGAAGGCCGCCCGGGCCCTGGAGGTGGTGAAGTTCCGGGGCAGCAACAACCTGCCGGGCCGGCACACGTACATCCTCAACGAGCACGGGATGTCCGTCTTCCCGCGCTACGAGGCGCTCAACCCGAAGAACTCCGAGAAGGTCGCCGACCCGGACGTGCGCTCGCGGTGGGGCATCGCCGGGCTGGATGCCATGTGCGGCGGAGGGCTCGTCACGCTGTCGTCCACGCTGGTGATGGGCAGCCCGGGCTGCGGCAAGACGCTCTTGGGGCTGCACTTCCTGGTGGAGGGCGCGAGGCAGGGTGAGCCGGGCCTGTACTTCGGCTTCTCGGAGCGCGGCGGGCAGTTGATGCGCAAGGCGGACACGGTGGGCCTCCCGCTGCGGGCCCTGGTGGAGTCCGGCACCCTGCGCCTGGAGACGCGCGCGCCGGTGGAGACGCTGCCGGACGCCATGGCGCAGGAGCTCCTCGAGCTGGTGGATGCGCACCACTACCGGCGCATCTTCCTGGACGGCCTGGAGCCCTTCGCCCGCGAGTCCATGGACCCGGAGCGCGCGCCGCGTTTCATCGCCGCGCTCCTCAATTCGCTGCGCGACAGGGAGGTCACCGTGCTGATGACCCAGCACCCCGACGAGCTGTTCGGGCCCGAGCTGCACTCGCCCATGCGCGGCGTGGAAGCGCTCTGCGACAACATCCTGTTCCTGCGCCTGTTCGAGGTGGACGCGTGCCTGCACCGGCGCATCTCCGTGCTGAAGATGCGCGACAGCGACAATGACCCGCGCCTGCGCGAGCTGGTCATCTCCTCGCGGGGCGTGGAGGTGCGGGAGCCGGGCGCCCTGCCCGAGCCGCGGGAGCCCGACCCGCCTCGCAAGCCGCGCCGCCCGCCGGCGGGGAAGAAGGCCTCCCGTGGCGTCCGGGGGAGGAAGCCGCGATGAGCCGCATCCTCGTCGTGGAGGACGAAGACATCCTCGCGGCCACCCTGTGCGAGGTCCTGGAGGACGAGGGCTACGAGGCCCTGTCCGCCCGCAACGGCCAGGACGCGCTGCGGCTGCTGGCGGAGAAGAGCCCGGACCTCGTGCTCCTGGACATGATGATGCCGCTGATGGACGGCACCGCCTTCCTCACGGCCAAGGCCCTGGACGCGACGATTCAACACGTCCCGGTGGTGGTGATGACCTCCGCGTCGCGCTCCGTGCTCCAGGGACACGGCGTGGCGGGCTTCCTCGCCAAGCCCTTCAGGCTGGAGACGCTGCTCGACCTCGTCTCCGCCGCGCTCGAGCAGGGCGGGGCACGAAGCCGGGGAGGGTGAGCCTTCCCGGGGGCGGTGCGAGCGCTACGCGCGGGACGGCGTGGCGCTCGAGGGCTCGACATGGACGACCACGTCCACCACCTGCGGGTAGGCCTCCTGGAGCAGCGTCTCCACCTGGTCCGCCACCTCGTGGGCCTGTGCGGTGGACAGGAGCGGGTCCACCTCGATTTTGAGGTCCACGTAGACGCTCTCCTCCATGCCGCGGCTGCGCACGTTGCGGCAGGAGCGCACGCCCGTCACCTCCAGGGTCCGCCGCGCCACGTCCACCGGGTCCAGGCGCGCGGTGTCGGAGAGGATGCCCACCGAGTGCCGGACGATGCCGTACGCCACCCACGCCACGAAGAGCATGACGCCCAGGGCAATCAGCCCGTCCGCGCGCGGGAAGCCCAGCCACACCAGCAACAGGGAGGCGAGGACGGAGAGGGTGACGTAGACGTCGGACATCGTGTGGCTCGCGTCCGCCAGCAGCAGCGAGCTCTTGTACTTGTGCCCGTAGTGCCGCTCCACCCGCGTCACCACCATGTTGACCACGAGGGTGAAGGCCATGACGCCCGCCATCGTCGCCGTCACCCGCGGGTGCTTGTCGTGCAGGAGCGAGTCGAGCGCCATGCGCCCCAGCTCCAGCATGCCGATGCCAATCATGGCGCCGATGCCCAGCGACGCGAGCGCCTCGAACTTGCCGTGCCCGTAGGGGTGGTCCTCGTCCGCCGGGCGCGACGCGACGCCCATGGCCACGAGGCCCAGCACGTTGGAGCCGCCGTCGATGAAGGAGTGCAGCCCGTCCGCCGTCACCGACGCGGACTGGCTGAGCATGCCGAAGCCGAGCTTGGCGGCGGCCACCACCCAGTTGGCCCCCAGAATCGCCAGCAGGACGCGGCGGATCTTCCGGTTGCGCTGCTGCAGGGCGAGGCTGCGGTCGGTGACGGGCGTTTCCACGGCGCGGCAGGGTAGTGGGAAGCCCGCCCCGCCGCGAGCAACTCGTGCGGCCTCAGTTCGGCCCGCGGAACAGCCGCATGCGCGGGCCGCCGCCCATCTCCATGAAGAAGCCGAACTGGAACTTCACCTCCGCGTCCTGGCTCAAGAGGCCCGGCGGCGGGTTGGGGAAGGGCTGCGCGCGCTTGAAGGAGGACACGGCCTCCAGGTCCAGGAAGTCCAGGCCGCTGCTCTTGTCCACCTGGACGTCCTTGAGCTGGCCCTTCTCGTCGAGCGTAATCGTCAGGAGCGTGTACCGGTCCTTCCCCGAGTAGGTGGAGCCGGTGGGGTCTCTCCGGCGCAGCTGCTCGTTGGGGTTCCAGTGCATGCCCACGCTCTGCTTCACGCGGTTGAAGAAGCTGGCGTACTTCCACTCACGCGTGTTGAGCATGGTGGCGTCGCCCTCGTCCGCGTCGTCCAGGTGGTCATTGGGGGCGGCGCCCAGCACCTTGTCCATGACGGCGCGCGAGGGCTGCAGCGCGGCCATGCCCGGCGCGCCCGCGCGTCCGGCCGAGCCCGCCTCCTCGCCTCCCACGCCCGGCTGGATTTTCAGGCGCTTGGAGTTGCCCACCATCTCGTCGCTCTCGTTCTGGTTGTTCACCGAGACGCCCGGCCCCCGCGTGTTGGGGTCCGTCTTCACGGCCACCTCGTTCTTGCGGCGCGCGTCGGGGAGCTCGAGGGCGGACCTCTGCTTCGCCTCGGACAGGGGCTTCTCGTCGTTGCCCAGGCCGTTGTTGCCGGCGATGCGCGGCGCCTGCTCCTGGCGCGCGTCCGTGCCCTCCTGGGTCTGCGGCGCCGTGCGCTGCGGCATGGCGTTGCGGTAGAAGGGCGTCTGCTCCCGGGCGCGCGTCTCCTTGTCCACCTTGTTGTCGCTCTCGGCGAGGTACTTCGCGTTCGGGTCCACCTGGTCATTGCCCGGCGCGACGTCCACCACCTGGCCCTTGGGCTTGTCCTCGGGCTTCTTCTCCTCTTCCTTCCGGTCCTTGACGCGGGGACGCTCGGACACCTGCGACTTCGAGCGCGGGTCCACTGGCCCCCGGTTCTTCGCCCACTGGTCGGCGGTGAGCGGGCGGACGGCCACGGAGGTGGGCTTCGCGGGCCGCTTGTCCCGCGAGGGCGCGAGGCTGCCGGTGAGCAACACGGCCCCCAGGTAGACGCCGTGCAGCAGCAGGGCGAGCACCACCGCGGCGATGACGCGCCACGGGGAGCCCTGCCGCCTTCGGCGGCGCCAGTCTGTAGGTGAAGGACCCGTGCTCACGGCGCGATGATAAACCTCCGGGCCGGCGGCTTAGTCCCGTCCCGTTCGCGGCAGAACAGGCGGGCAGGGGAGGAGATTCGCGAGACGTGCACTGGTACGCATGAGCTGCCCCCTCCGGTCTCAATAGATGGGGGCCACCTCGGCGCCGTTGAAGTAGTGACGGAGGATGTCCTGGTAGCGCTGCCCGGCCTCCGCCCGGCCGATGGCGCCTGTCTGGCACATCCCTACCCCGTGCCCCCACCCGCCGCCACGGAAAAGCCAGCCGGTAATCTGGCCCTCGGCATTCCGCTCGGCGTCCACCACCGCCATGCTGCTGTTGAGCATGCCGAAGAGTCGGCGGATGTTGAGTTCCCCCCGAATCTGCGTGGCCCCCTGCTCTCCGGACAGCGTCAGCACCCGGGCCCGGCCGGACACCCCGCGCTCGGAGAGGGCCAGGGCCTGCACCCGGCCGACGCCCAGGTGGCGGGTGAGGGCGTTCACCTGGTCGGCCGTGAAGCGCTTCTCCCACCGGAACTTGCTGGGCTGCGCGAAGCTGGACAGCCGGCAGGCGGCCGGCACGTCGGTGGCCGCGAGCCACGCCTCCAGGTGCGCCGGCAGCGGGGAGCGGCCCGCCGAGGGCAGCACGTCCGGGCGCCCGCGCAGGCTGGGGTCCGGCGGGCCGCCCCACACCACGTCGTTGTCCTCGGTGTGGCCGCCGCACACCGCGCTGTAGACGGAGTCCACCAGCCGCCCGTCATGGCTGAAGAGGCCCTCGCCCCGGGTGGCCTCCACGGCGGCGGTGGTGCTGGCCACCTCGCCGGTGCGCCCCCGGTACACCGCGCAGTGCTGCTCCGAGCAGAGGAGGTACGGGTCCGCCAGGTGCTTGATGCCCACCTTGGCCAACAGCTCGCCCCGGGCGGTGACGGCCTGCGCCTTGAGCGCCTCGGGGTGGGCGCGCGCGAAGATTTCGGACGGCACCAGCCCCTTCAGGAGGTCCTCCAGGGGCACCACGTTCACCACCGCCAGCCTGCCGGAGCGGTCCACCACCAGCTGGAGGGCACCCCGGAAGGTGCGGTCCTCGAAGCCGTGGAAGTCGTAGCCCACGCCGTACTCCACCTGCCGCACGTCGAAGCCCGCGCCATCCGGCGTCTCCGCGTCCAGCCTGTCCTGCGCCAGCCCCACCACCACGCCGGACTCGTCCCGCAGCTCGAGGATGGCGCTCGGCGGCGTGCGCACCTCCTCGAAGAGCGTCGTGCGCACGCCGTACTCGCGCAGCAGCCAGGCCTGCTTGCGACTCGCGGCGTCGGGTGGGAGCGCCTCGTCCACCAGCAGCAGGTAGCGCCGGTTGTCAATGACCTTCCCGGCGATGCCGTACACCGCGCCCAGCACGTGCGCGCGCACCTCGATGCCGCGCGCGCGCCACTCCTCCTGCGCCGCGCTCAGCCCCTCGCGGTCGGCGATGCGGTATTCGCCCAGCTGCACGCGCGCGGTGAGCACCGCCGGCTCCCCCTGCGTCACGCGCACCGACCAGCGCGTGCCGGCCGCCGCGTCCAGCACCTTGTCGTCGGGCCCGCCGAAGCGCAGCCGCATGCGGCCCCGCGAGGAGAACGTCACCTCGCGCCGGCCCTCCATCAGCCGGATGGGGATGCGCGGCTCGCCGCCGCGGAAATCGAGCCGCTTGAGGTCCCCCGGTCCGGGCAGCCCCTGCGCCAGCGGGTCTTCCAGCAGGCCCGGGCCCGCGTTGGCGCCGCCATCGGAGGCTCCGGCGAGGGGAGGGCGGGCCTCCGCGCCTCCGTCGGAGTCCTCGGGGGCCGCCGGGTGGGGCGGGCGGGCGTCCCCGGATGCCGTGCCTGCGTCGGGAGGAGCGCCCGCCTGCCCGCCCGCGGGGGAGGGAACGCGGCCGGGCGCGGGCTTCGGGGCCGCGCACGCAGAGAGCAGGAGGGCTGAAAGGAGCAGCGGGACGGCGAGTCGCACGGAGGGCGCCACCGTAGCCGCGGCCCCCGTGGGCTGTCACGGCCGGACGCCCGCCGGGGCGCCTGGATTGCCTCCACCTGGGGTGAATACAACGCACCGGCTCTTGCGTTGGGCCTGCTCATGCGAATTCGACGAGGCAACTGCTTGAAGCGGATGAAGACCCCGACGGCCGCCCTGGCCGCGAGCCTGCTCATGCTCGGCGCGACTGCCCACGCCGAGGGCGGGCTGTTCCCCCTTCCCGAGCTCCCCGGCGCTCCGTCCGCGCCCGCGCCGGCGGCTCCCGCCCCCACGGCGCCCGGCGCCCCGGCTCCCGCCGCCCCCGCGACTCCCGGCACGGTGCCGCCCCTGGGCGTGCAGCCGGTGCCCAACACGCCGGTGGAGTCCCTGCCCGAGCACCCGGACCATGCGAACATCGCCGGGCCGGGCCCCCAGCCGGGCGTCTCGGCCTCGGCGCTGATGCCCGCGGCGACGCCCACGTTCTCCCGTGAGTGGGTGGTGAGCCCGTCCGGCAACGACGCCGGCGACGGCAGCGCCGCGCAGCCCCTGCGCACCATCTCCAAGGCCATTGCCCAGGCCAACCCCGGCGAGGTCGTCCGCGTGCTCGCGGGCACCTACAACGAGCGCATCATCCTCGGGGACAACGCCAAGGCGGGCACCGCGGAGGCGAAGATTACGCTCCAGGGCGAGGGCCGCCCGCGCATCGTCCCCGGCAACGGCGGCGGTGCGCTCGTGCAGGTGCGCCGTCCCCACTGGGTCATCGACGGCTTCGACGTGGACGTCCAGGGACAGCCCTTCTTCGCGGTCGCCTTCGAGGGCGACGTGCAGGGCTCGGTGCTGGCCAACTCGGAGCTGCACCATGGCGGCGGCGGAGCCGGCGTGACGACGTACGGCAACGCCACCGGTGTCACCATCGAGAACAACCACATCCACGACTTCGTGCGGACCACCGGCAACAAGGACTCGCACGGCGTGGTGGTGCAGCCGACGTCGCACGACGTCACCGTGCGCAACAACGACATCCACGACAACTCGGGTGACTCCGTGCAGTGCCTGGGGCCGGAGGGCTTCAGCTCGCTGCCGCCCGCGGATGGCCTGGTGGTGGAGAACAACCACTTCTACGCCAACCGGGAGAACGCGGTGGACATCAAGACGTGCCACAACGTCGTCATCCGCAACAACCGCATGCACCAGTTCCGCCCGTCGTCCACGGCGAAGGGTGACGTGGTGGTGGTGCACTACTCCGCGCGCAACGTGACGGTGGAGGACAACGAAATCTACGACTCCGCCAAGGGCATCTCCGTGGGCGGCAACCACGAGGGCCCCGTGCCCACCGGCATCATCGTGCGGCGCAACCGCGTGCACGACATCTCCAACGTCGGCGGCGGCGAGGGCACCGGCATCCGCCTGGAGAACTCCAGCGGCACGGTGGTGGTCAACAACACGATTGCGCGCGTGTCCACGGCGCTCATCATCGGCCACGGCACCGGCGGGCCCACGCAGGCCCCGGTGGTGCAGAACAACATCGTGGACACCGCGCCCCTCGCGGTGGACCTCGGCGGTCAGGCTCCGGGCATGAAGATGGGGGCCAACCTCTTCCCGGCCGGCGCGCAGTTCAAGCAGAACGGCGCGCTCCAGGGGCTGGAGCAGTTCAAGGCCGCTTCCGGCGACACGACCTCCTCCGCGGGCTCGCCGGACCTGGGCGAAGCCTTCGCCCCGGGCGTTGCGGCGGTGGACCGCGGCGCCGACGTGGGCCTGCCCTTCTGCGGCGCGAGCCCGGACATCGGCGCGGTGGAAATGGGCTGCTGACGGCGGCCCGCCCGGCTCGCCTGCGCGGGGGCCGGGCCGCCGGCCGCGGACTTCAGCGCTGGAAATGACAAGGCCCGATGCGGAAGCGACTTCCGCATCGGGCCTTTTGTCTTTGAGGCGCCACCCGGATTCGAACCGGGGAATGAAGGTTTTGCAGACCTTTGCCTTACCACTTGGCTATGGCGCCGAGAGGATGGGGTCGGCTTTATACGCAGCTGGCCACCGGCCGGTCAAGGATGCAACAGCAGCCTGGACGCAATGCGTCCCGCTACGATGACGCGAGCAACCGGGCAGGTTCCACCCCGGGTGCGCGCAGGCTCCCGAGAGAGAGGTGTTTCCGAGATGCTGCATGGCCACGGGCTGTTCCTGGAAGAGCATGACGCGTTCCGCCGCACGGTACGGGCGGTGGTGGACAAGGAGCTGCTTCCGTTCGCCACCGAGTGGGAGGAGCGGGAGGAGTTTCCCCGGGAGCTCTTCACGCGGTTTGGCGAGCTGGGGTTCCTCGGGCTGAAGTACCCGGTGGAGTACGGGGGCTCGGCGGCCGGAGAGCTCTACGAGGCGGTGCTCCTGGAGGAGCTGGGCCGCTGCGGCTCCGGGGGCGTGTCCGCCGGGCTGGCGGCGCAGTTCACCATCTCCACCGGCCCCATCCACCTGTTCGGCACGGACGCGCAGAAGCGCCGCTGGCTCACTCCCGCCATCCGCGGGGAGAAGATTGGCGCGCTGGGCATCACCGAGCCCGACGCCGGCTCGGACGTGGCGGGCCTGCGCACCACCGCGCGGCGCGACGGTGACGCCTGGGTCCTCAACGGCTCCAAGACGTACATCACCAACGGCGTGCGCGCGGACTTCGTGGTGCTGGCCGTGAAGACGGACCCGGCCGCGGGCCACAAGGGCCTGTCCATGGTGGTGGTGGAGAAGGGCACGCCGGGCTTCAGCGTGGGCCGCAAGCTGAAGAAGGTGGGCTGGCGCGCCTCGGACACCGCGGAGCTGTTCCTCGAGGACTGCCGCGTGCCCGCGGAGAACCTGCTCGGCGTGGAGGGGCAGGGCTTCTCGCAAATCATGGGCAACTTCCAGTGGGAGCGCCTGTCGCTGGCGCTGGGCGCGCTGGGCGCCGCGGACGACATGCTGGAGAAGGCGCTGGAGCACGTGAAGTCGCGCCGCGCCTTCGGCCAGGCGCTCAACCAGTTCCAGGTGGTGCGCCACAAGCTGGCGGACCTGTTCACCGCGCGCGAGTGCGCGCGCCAGCTGACCTACCACGCGCTGCGCCTGCACGTGGCCGGCGAGTGGGCCGTCGCCCAGACGTCCATGGCGAAGAAGGTCGCCACCGAGATGGCCTGCCGCGTGGCGGACGAGTGCCTCCAACTCCACGGCGGCGCGGGCTACATGATGGAGTACGACATCCAGCGCCACTGGCGCGACGCGCGCCTGGGCCCCATCGGCGGCGGCACCAGCGAGGTGATGAACGAAATCATCGCCAAGCAGCTCGGGCTCTGACTGTAGGCGTGTTGCGCCCACGGTGGGCGGCGCGGTGCGGCAAACCCGCGCCGCCGGCCGGGTGCGGCAGACGGGCGAGCGGGGCGGAAGAGGCCTTTGGAGCTCCGGGTTCCCGGAGAAGACCCCGCGGAGGTCTTCGTGGAGCCCACCATCGTCTGTGCCGAGCTGTACATGCGTCTGGGTGACGACGAAGTACTCGTCATCGACTGTCGTGACTCGTCGGATTGGGAACGCTATGCGCTGCACATCCCAGGCGCGTTGAGGATGACGCCCACGGAAATCGCCCGCGACCTCCACATGCTCCCGGATGATGAGCTCATCGTCCTGTGCGGCTGCGCTCCGGACGGACGGGACACGCGCCGCATCTGCCGCCTGCTCCGCATGCGCGGGCGCGAGGCCGTGTGCCTCGAAGGGGGACTCGGCGCCTGGGTGACGGAGGGCTATCCCACCGAGCGTCATGCCTCCGCACCCCAGGTCGCCCTGCATCGCTGAAGCGGGGCGGATGCAGCGCGTCGTCAAAGGGTGTATGGAGCGGCCGACTTCACCCTCCACTGGAGACACGCCCCCATGGCCAGGCTTCGCGCGGCGCTCATCGGCGCCACTGGGCTCGCCGGACAGCAGTTCATCGCGGCCCTGAAGGACCACCCGTTCATCGAGCTGACCGGCCTCGCCGCGTCGCCTCGCTCGGCCGGCAAAGCCTACGGGGAGGCCCTGAAGACGGCCAACGGCATGACGGCATGGTTCGTCCCCGAGCCGCTGTCCCCCGACGTGGCCCGCATGCCCGTGGTGAGCGGCGACTCGCTCCAGGCGAAGGACTACGACCTGGTCTTCTCCGCCGTGGAGGCGGACGTCGCGCGCGAGCTGGAGCCGCGGCTGGCGAAGGACATCCCCGTCTTCTCCGCCGCCAGCGCCTTCCGCTACGAGGACGACGTCCCGCTCCTCATTCCCCCCGTCAACGCCGCGCATGCCCCGCTCGTGCGGGAGCAGCAGAAGCGGCGCGGCTGGAAGGGCTACATCGTTCCGATTCCCAACTGCACCACCACCGGCCTCGCCGTGACGCTGGCGCCGCTGGCCGAGCGCTTCGGCGTGAAGGCGGTGCTGATGACCAGCCTGCAGGCCATGTCCGGCGCCGGCCGCTCGCCGGGCGTCATCGGCCTGGACATCCTCGACAACGTCATCCCCTACATCCCCAAGGAGGAGCACAAGGTGGAGGTGGAGACGAAGAAGATCCTCGGGGCCCTGAAGGCCGACGGCGCGGCGCTCACGCCGCATGACATCCGGGTGTCCTGCACGTGCACCCGCGTGGCCGTCATGGAGGGACACACGGAGTCCGTCTTCGTGTCGCTGGGAGCGAAGGCCACCGTCGCCGAGGTGGTGCAGGCGATGCGCGAGTGGAAGGGGGCCGAGGTGGCTCGCGGCCTGCCGTCCGCTCCCCCGCGGTGGATTGAAGTGCTGGATGACCCCTTCCGCCCGCAGCCCCGGTTGGACAGGGACACCCACGGCGGCATGGCCACCACGGTGGGCCGCGTGCGCGAGGACGGCGTGCTGGAGAACGGCTTCAAGTACGTGCTCGTCTCCCACAACACCAAGATGGGGGCCGCGCGCGGGGCCATCCTCGTGGCCGAGCAGCTGCGGGCCCAGGGGTTGCTGGGTTGACTCCGGAATCCGGCGCCGCCGCGCCACAGATTCAGGGTGCCATCGCCATTCTGAACCACTACTGTGCGCGCCCACGGACGCGCTAGATTCTTCTAGAGGAGAACTCTCATGGCCTATGTCGTCGCCGAGCCTTGCATCAAGTGCAAGTACACCGACTGTGTCGAGGTGTGCCCGGTCAACTGTTTCTACGAAGGTGCCAACTTCCTGGTCATCCACCCGGACGAGTGCATCGACTGCGGCGCTTGCGAGCCCGTGTGCCCCACCAAGGCCATCTTCCCGGAGACGGAGCTGCCCGAGAAGTGGAAGGAGTACAAGCCGCTGAACGCTGACTTCTCCGCGAAGTGGCCGAACATCGCCGAGAAGAAGGAGCCTCTGCCCGAGGCCGAGGACTTCAAGGACAAGCAGGACAAGCGCGGCCTGCTCGAGGCGAAGGCCGGCAAGTAGGCCCACCGTCACGGCGTGTCCCTGGAAGGCCCTCCCGCCCCCTGGCGTGAGGGCCTTCGCCGTTGCGGGCCCCGTCATTCCGCGCGCAGTGAGCGCAGCCGGAGCCCGCGCGCCTCCAGCGCGTCCCGCAGGCGTGTCAGGTCCTCGGTGGGAAGTGGCCCCTTCCGGCCCTGGATGCGCAGGGCCACCTCGCGAGGGCCCGTGCGCTCCACCTCCACCGTGGCGTCCAGGGCCCCGCGCAGGCTCAGGCTTAGCGCCGGACGCTGGGACTTCACGAAGAGCTCGATGCGCTCGATGAGCTCCAGGGCCGCCTCCGCGCGTGTGGCCGGGCTCGCGGCTTCGGCGCTGGAGGCACCGCCGCTCCCCGTCGCTCCGGCGCCGGTGACGCGGGGCTCGTGCGTGGGCGCATCCGCCGCGTCGCGGCCCGTGTCGGTGGCGGGGGGGCTGGCGGCCGGCCGCGCTTCGGGGACGGGCGCCGCGGCCGGCCGCGAGTCCCGTGACAGCTCGCGCGCGATGAGCTCGGTGAGCCGGTGCTCGGTGCGCTCCTGCACCTGGGTGCTGGCCTCGCCTCGCACCGTGCCCAGCCGCCAGGCCTCGGCGTGCATCGTCTGCCGCGTCCGCCCGAGGTTCTCCGCGCTGGCGAGCGCCCCACGCGAGGTGGCGAGGACGGGCCCCGACGCTCGCGCCTGGACGGGCGCGAGCGCACGCTCTCCAGTCAGGCCGGGTCCCCTGGCGGAGGCAATGCCGGGGCGGGGCCGGGGTGGCGGCGCGGCTTCACTCGCGGGCGCCCGGCCGGACCTGGGCGGTGGACGTGCGTCCGGGCCCCGGCGCGCCTCCGCTTCCTGGAGGGCCTTCTTGAAGCGCTCGCCGTCGGGCGACTGCTTCGGGGCGTCGGGTGGGGACTCTGGAGCGTCGACCTTCATGGCATCCCTCGCGTGGGTGGCGCGAGGGAGAGAGCAGGGGACGTGCCAGGAGCCACGCCCCGGGGAGGACTCCCGGGAGCGTGCGAGGCGGCGGACGGGCGTCCGGGCGGGGGACGGCCGCCTAGCGGCGGTTGCCGAAGGCGCCGGGCTGCAGGGGCGCGAGGCCCGTCAGGTCATTGACGGCGAGGGGACAGGACTCCAGCGCCATCGGGTCCACCAGCCCGCTCACCTTCGTCCAGTCTCGCTCCGGGAACACGAGCGCGTCGCGCATCTCGATGGAGGTGAGGCCCTTCTTGTACTCCCAGAAGCGGCCGCGCAGCAGGACCTTCGTCCCGCGCAGGAGCTTGTTGAGGTCCACGTACTGCGACTCGGCGAGCTTCGCGGTGATGTCCACCTTCACGCGCTTGCGCGGCTTGCCGAACTGGAACTCGTACTGCGCCTCGGAGGGAGTCTCGGGCTCCACCCAGACGAGGCGGGCCAGCATGTAGGGCTTCTCCGGCTCCTCGCCCTTCTTGAGGCGCTTCTTCTTGGGCTTCTCCAGCTTCACGTCGACGACTTCCAGCCCGGCGAAGGCCAGCTCGTGGTCCAGGTAGTTCTCGCGGAAGAGCGCCTCGGCGGTGGTGGCGGCCACGGAGGTGGCGCGCACCACGTCCTCGTTGTAGCGCTCGCGCAGCACGGGCAGGGTGAGCAGGAAGCTGTCCAGCGGCTTCACGCCGTCCGACAGGAAGCGCAGCTTGGCCAGGTCGATGGCGGGGTAGTACGGCGCCAGCGCCTGCGCCGTGACGAGCCACTCGGCGGGCAGCTTCTTGTCGATGAGCACCCGCCGCACCATGGCGACGAAGAAGGCGTTGCCGGGGAAGCGCTGGCTGACGAGCTGGGTGCTCAGCGCCTGCACCAGCACCGGCTCCAGCATGAAGTTCTCATCGCGCTTGTGGAACAGCGCCCCCGTCTCACCGAGCAGGGTGAACATCGCGCCCACCAGCTGCGCGCAGTTGGCGTCCTGGGTGCCCTGGCGCAGCGCCTGGTTCAGGCGCGTCTTGGCGAAGCGCTTGTCCATGTCCTCCTCGCGGAAGACGGGGTCCTGACCGTTGCCGAAGAAGAACTCCGGCTGGGCGGCGGCGGGCAGGGCCAGCAGGCCCAGGGCGAGTGTGAGCAGTGGGGCGTAACGCATGACGCCCGGAAGCCTATCACGAGGCCTCCGCCGGAAGGACCTCCGGCTCGGAGGGGGGCGACGCCTGGAGCACCAGGACGGCCGCGACCAGCTCCAGCGCGCCCGCCACGGCGAAGAGCCGGTGTCCGCCCAGCCAGTCGTAGGCCGCCCCGGAGGAGGCGTAGCCCACCAGCCCGCCCACGCCGAAGGTGACGGCGGCGAACAGGGCCTGCCCGGACGCGCGCAATTCCGGCGGCACGCGCCGCGCGAGGAAGGCGACGCAGGCCACGTAGAAGGCGCCGAAGGTGAGCCCGTGCAGCGGCGCGAGCGCCACCAGCACGCCCGCGGAGGACGTCAGCGCCATGCCGACCCAGCGCAGCGCGCTCATGGCGAAGGCGAAGCCCAGCACGTGGCGCGGCGCGAGGCCTCCGGCGAGGCGCGGGTACAGCGCCATCACCGCGACTTCCGCCAGCACGCCCGCGCCCGCCGTCAGGCCGACCACGACGGGGGACAGCCCCAGCGCCATGACGTGGATGGAGAGCGAGCCGTGGTAGGGCGCGCACGCCAGCCAGTGCAGGCACGTGGCCGCCAGCAGCCAGCGGATGTCGGGGTGGCGCAGCAGGCGCAGCCCGGCCAGCGGGTGCGGACGGGGACCGGGCGCGGCGCTGTCGCGCAGCGTGAGCGTCCACGGAATGAGCAGCATGAGCAGCACGAGCGGCGTCACCACCAGCATGCGGTCCACCCGCGTCACCCACAGGCCGAACCCCACGCTGGACGCGATGAAGCCCAGCGAGCCGAACAGCCGGAGGTGGGCGTAGCTGCCGCCCGCGCGCGCCACGTGGTGCATCGCCAGGCTGTCGATGAGCGGCGTGAACGAGGAGGCGAAGACGCCGTATGTCACCAGCGTGGCTACCAATTCAGGAAAGGTGCGCGCAATCAGCAGGAGGGAGAAGGCGAGCGCCGCGCCGCAGGTCAGCCCGGTGAGCACGCGGGCCGTACGGCCGGTGCGGTCCGCCAGGTGGCCCCACATCGGCGGCGCGAGCAGGGACACCAGGGGACCGATGGACAGCAGCAGCCCCACCTGCGTCGCCGAGAGTGACAGCGACTTGAGGTACGCGGGCATGAAGGGCAGGACGATTCCCACCGTTGCGTAATAGAGGAAATAGAAGCCGGCCAGGGATACTCGGGCGGCTGCCGGATGCTGGCCTGCCATGGGGACCGCACCTTGGCATGCCGGAGGGCTTTTTCCGCCTGTTGGCGTCGCGGGCTTTTGTGTACCTTGCCCCCGACATGGCCACTCCCACGGATACCACCGCGCCCGTTATCATCACCCAGATTCAGGGTGAGGCGGAGCTCATGCAGGCGCTCGCCATCCGCGAGGTGGTGTTCATCGAGGAGCAGCACGTCCCCGAGGGCATCGAGCGCGACGCGGAGGACGCCAACGCGTACCACGTCATCGCCAACCAGGGGGGCCATGCCATCGGCACGGGCCGCCTGGTGATGCTGCCGCAGGCTCCCGCCAACCAGCCCGGCAGGTGGGGGCAGATTGGCCGCATGGCGGTGCTCCAGTCGCACCGCAAGGCGCGCGTGGGCTCGCTGCTGCTGACCACGCTGGAGGAGGAGGCGCGCCGGCGTGGCGTCACGGGCATCATGCTGCACGCGCAGCTCTACGCGCTCGAGTTCTACAAGAAGCACGGCTACGAGCCGGTGGGCGCCGTCTTCCAGGAAGCCGGCATCGACCACCTGGAGATGCAGAAGCGCCTGTAGCCTCCGTCAGCGCCGAGGTGGTTTCGGCGCGGGCGGCTGGGCGTGGCGCGGGTCCTCGGGCCACGAGTGCCGCGGGTACTTGCGACACAGCTCCTTGCGGATGGCCGGGTAGTGCCGCTCCCAGAAGCCGGCCAGGTCCGTCGTCACCTGCACCGCGCGCATGTTGGGCGCCAGCAGGTGCAGCACGAGCGGGACGCGGCCCGCGCAGACGTTGGGCCCCTGGGCCATACCGAAGAAGTCCTGCAGGCGTGACTCCACCCACGGCGGCTTGCCCGGCTCGTAGTGGACCTTGACGCCACGTCCGCCCGGCAGCGTCACGCGCTCCGGGGCATGGGTGGCCAACAGGCGCTGCTGCTCTGACGTGAGCCGCGCGTAGAGCGCGTCGAGGAGTGACACGCCCTCCAAATCTTTGAAGCTGCGCGCGTCGGAGCACAGCGAGGCCAGCGCGTCGCGCAGGAAGGCGTCGTCCACGGCGGGGAACTTCGCCTCGGGGAAGGCCTGCGCGAGCAGCGCCACGCGGGTGCGCCACTGCTCCAGGGCCTCCGGGTCCGCGAACTTGCCCGGGCCGGCGGCGAGCGCGGCCTCGACGAGCACTCGCGCGGCTGCTTCGGAAGGAGGGGCGGGGGTGCGCGTCTCCTCCAGCACGAGGTTGCCGTAGGACAGGCGGGTGAGGCGCTCCACGCGGCGGGCCTCGGCGTTCCACTGGAGGGTGTCCACCTCCTCCAGCGCGTCCGGGTAGAGGTCCAGGAGCCACTCGGGCTCCACTGCGCTGGCGATGCGGACCATGGCGCCGCGCCCGGGGCGCTCCTCGGCGTCCACGGCCACCATGAGGTCGGCGTCCTGCACCACGCTCATCTCGGAGAGGGACACGGTGCCGCCGCCGAACAGGAGCAGCTCGGGCGCGCGGGGACGGCGACGGCGGGCCACTCGGTCCGGGTAGCCCGCGAGCACGCTGAGCATCAAGGCCTGCTCCACGTCCTCGGGGCGCTGGGGGCGCGCACCCTGGCCTCGCACCGCGCGCCGCAGCTGCTTCTGCACGCGGTCCACGGACTGCACCGCGCCGGCCTCCAGCGAGAGCGAGTGCAGGCGCCCGGAGGCGAAGCTGGCGCGCTCGGCCTCGCGGAAGCGCTCGAGCAGCTCCAGCAGGTCGGACGGGCCGCTGACGACGGCAGAGCCGCGGCTGCCACCGCCGAGGTTGGCGCGGGCCTCGCGGCGGATGTCGCGCTCGCCCATGAGGGCCGCGAGCGCGGCGGCCTCGTTGCCCACGCCCCGGCGCTCGCCCTCGACGATGACGCGGGCCTGGCGCGGGTGGACGGGGAAGCGCAGGAGCCGCTGGCCCACGTCCGTGACGAGCCCCTTCGCATCCACCGCGCCCAGCCTGCGCAGGAGCGTCTCCGCGGCTTCGAGCGAGGCGGGGGGAGGCGCCTCGAAGAAGGGGAAGGCGGCCAGGTCCGTCACGCCGGACGCGCGCAGGGAGAGCACCGTCTCCGCCAGGTCCATGCGGCGGATTTCGGGGGCCTCCTGCTCGGGGCGGCCGTCGAAGTCGTGCTGGGTGTAGAGGCGCAGGCACTGGCCGGCGCGCGTGCGGCCGGCGCGGCCCGCGCGCTGAATCGCGGAGGCGCGGCTGACCTTGGACAGCTTGAGCTGCGGCAGGCCGGACCAGGGCGAGTGGCTGGCCACGCGCGCCAGCCCGGTGTCGATGACCACGGCCACGCCGTCGATGGTGACGGAGGTCTCCGCCACGTTGGTGGAGAGGATGATCTTCCTGCGCGGGCTGCGGCGCACGGCGCGGTCCTGCTCGGCGGGGGAGAGGTCTCCGTGGAGGGGAAGCACGTCGGCGCCGTGGCGCTCGGCGAACTCGGCGCAGACGTCGCGCGCGCGGCGGATTTCTCCGGCGCCGGGGAGGAAGACGAGCACGTCGCCGTCGAGGCCGTTGGCGAACACGCGCTTGATGCCGGAGAGCACCTGCTGGTCGAGGTACCGCTCATCGGGCGCGGGGAGGTACTCGACGCTCACGTCGAAGCGGCGGCCCTCGGAGCGCAGCGAGGGACAACCTCCGAGGTATGCCCGGATGGGCTCGGCCTCCAGCGTCGCGGACATGACGACGACCTTGAGGTCGGGGCGCGCGGTCTCCTGGAGCCGGCGCAGCAGCGCGAGCGAGATGTCCGCGGACAGGTGCCGCTCGTGGAACTCGTCGAGCACGACGATGCCCACGTCCTTCAGCTTCGGGTCGGACAGCAGGCGGCGGCCGAGCACGCCCTCGGTGACGAAGGACAGGCGCGTCTTCGCGCTGCGCACGTCCTCGAAGCGGACCTGGTAGCCGACGGTGTCACCGACGCGCTCGCCAATCTCCTCGGAGACGCGCTGGGCGGCGAGCCGGGTGGGGAGGCGGCGCGGCTGGAGGACGACAATCTCCTTGCCCTGCCCGAGCCCGGCCTCCAGCAGCGCGCGGGGCACGCGCGTCGTCTTGCCCGCGCCGGGAGGGGCCTCCAGCACGAGCGAGCGCGCGCCCCGCAGCGTGGAGACGATTTCCGGCAGGAGGGGATCGATGGGAAGGGCGACGTCCGCCATGGCCGGGGTCCTCTAACGGCGCGGTCCGGAGACCGCTCAGGGTGTATCGGAGCCGGAGGCGTCCGGAGTGGGCGCTGCCTTCTTCTTCCGCACGCGAGGCGCCTGGGCCTCCGCGCCCGCCTGCGACGGCGGTGCCTCCTCCTCGGAGGGAGTGGGGGCGGCCTCCGCCTTCTTGCGGCCCTTCCGGGCACCACGAGGCTCGGCCTGGGGCTCGCTGACGGAGTCGGGGGAAGCCTCCGACGACCGAGTGGAGCCCTCGGAGGGCGTGAGTCCTCCCGGTGTCGCGCCGTGCGCGGCGTGACTGTCCTCTGTCGCGGCGACGGACTCCGCGGCGGGCTGCGGCGCGCGGTCTTCGTCCTGCGCTCCATTCATCTCGGGGGCCGCGACGTCCGCGCCGTCGCCGCTGTGCCCATCCCCCATGGCCCCGTGGGCCTGCTCCGCCGACTCCAGTGCGCCTGCCCGCGCCTCGGTCTGCACGGACGCCCCTGCGGCGGGAGCCGCGGAGTCCGCCGGGCCATCGTCACCGCCCGCATCCAGCGCGGCGACCTCGGCCAGCTCCGCCTCGGTGGGCTCCATGGAGTCCACGGGCTCGTCGCCGAACCCGGCCAGGGCCTCGTCGGCCGTCGGTCCCAGCCCGCGTCCCGCGCGGCGCTTGGGCTTGAGGCTCAAGCCCGCGGCCTCGTAGACGCTGGGAACGGGCACCATCGCGGCCTCGGAGAGCAGCCGCGCCTGGCGCAGGGCCACGTCGAGCTTCCGCCCCAGGGCCACCAGTTCCTCGCGCAGGACGGTCTCCACCTCGGGCGACAGCGGAGCGGGTTCGTGGCTGGAGCGCCACGCGGCGTGGGCGGCGGCCACCTGCTCCATCACCGGCCGCACGAGGGCGAAGTCGTCGCGGCCGAAGATGCGCGTCACGTACGAGCTCCGGGTGCGCCGCTCGTAGGACGTGGCGTACTCCATGATGGCGTCGCGAGGCGCGCGGCGAAGCTGGGGGAACTTCACGTGCGGGAAGAGGGCCTCGATGACGGGCGCGCGGCTGCTCGCGGTGAAGGTGATGCCGGCGTGGAGCTTCTCCAGCGCGTCCACCCACAGGCCCTGCTGGTGGAAGGCGTATTCTTCGCGGGCCTCCTCCAGCTCGGGCAGGTCCTTCACGCGGTCCAGCACGCCGGCGGAGGGCGCGCGCGACGTGCGCACCAGCTCCAGGGCATCTGCCAGCCAGCGCTTCTCGGCCTCCAGGCCGGGCCTTCCCGCAATCATCTCTCCCGCGGTGGCGAGCCGGGCCTCGAAGGCCTCGGCGAAGCGGATGAGCTCATACGACTCGAGCGTGGACGACATTCAGCGGGCTCCTCGGAAGGGCGGCGGGAGATAGCACGGCTTCAGCGTCCGCCGAGCAGCACCGTCATGGCGTCACGGTGCGTGAAGTCCGGGTAGGCGACGTCGGCGCCGGCCTCCAGCAGGGCCTCGGCCGTGTAGGTGCCGGTGCCCACGCCGATGCACTCGGCGCCGATGCCCCGGGCCGCGTGCACGTCCTTGGGCGTGTCGCCGATGACGACCACGCGGCAGTCCTCCACCGGGGCGCCGAGCAGCGCCGCGCCGGCCTTCGCGCCGCAGCGGATGAGCTCCACCCGGTCCTCGGCGTCGCAGCCGAAGCCGCCGAAGGCGAACTGGTCATAGATGCCCACGCGCTCCAGCTTCACGCGAGCGCCCTCGCGCACGTTGCCGGTGCCCAGGCCCACCGCGAAGCCCGTGCGCGAGCGGGCCTCCCGCACTGCCTCCCGCATGCCCGGGAAGACGCGGTAGCGTTCGTCATCCACCCTCCGCACCTCCTCGGTGAGGTGGGCGAGGTAGGCGGCGATGACCGCGTCGATGGCTGCGGTCGAGTCCTCCGCGCCGATGATGTTCAGCGCCTTGCGGACGATGGCCCGGTCCGTCATCCCGGACATGCTGAACGAGTCGCACGCATCGCGGCGCCCATGGAGCTGCTCGAAGGCGAAGTCCATGGAGCGGCGCCCGGCGCCTCCGGTGGTGACGAGGGTTCCATCGATGTCGAAGAGCAGGACGGTAGGCCGCATGGCCTCCCATCTAACGGAAGCCCCGGGCCGACGCGAGCCCCGAGTCAGGGCTCGACGAGGGTGAGGCCCCGCTGGAGCGCCTCACGGACGAGAGGCTGCTCTTCCAGGGGCAGCCGGTCCTCCAGCGCCTGCCGCACCTGCTGCCCGCCCAGCCGTCCGAGCGTCACGGCGACGGCCTCGCGCACGCGGTCCTCGCGGTCTCTCAGGCGGTTGAGAAGGGTGGGAACCGCGTCCAGGCCCAGGCACCGACCCAGGGCCACCGCCGCGCTGGCGCGCACGTCCGCCGGAGCGCGCGCATCCTCCAGCACCTCGCGGATGGAGCCCGCGCCACCCGCCGGGTCCGCCAGGGCCAGCGACGTCAGGGCCAGCGCGCGTCGAGCGACGGGCGTCTGGCGGTCCACGGCGAGCGCGGTGAGCACGGGCACGGCATCGGGCCCCAGCCTGCGCCAGGCCTCCTCGCGGGCTCCTGCCTGTGGCTGCGGCGCATCCAACAGCGCGAGCACCCGGGCCCGCAGCTCACCGGAGGCAGGGGTGTCAGTGCCCGGAGCGGAGGGCGGCTCCACGGGGGCGCGCGTGTTCATCCGGGCCATGACGCCGGAGCCGGCGAGCACCAGCACCGCGCCGAGCACGCCCGGCATCCAGCGTCGACGGAGGCGCGAAGGCACTGCGCCAGAACGAGAGGGCAGGGATGTCGTCATGGGGGCTCCCCGGACAGGGTGACTTCCCGGGTTATATGCCGATTGCCCCTCCGGACTCGAACCGCACTAAGGTCTCACCGTCATGGCCGGACGCGTCTTCTTCTTCCTCCAGCACGCCACGTATGAGCCGGCGTTCCAGGCCGCCTCCATGGGTATCACCGCAGCGGCGATGGGGGACGAGGTGTACGTCGTCTTCGCCTTCGATGCGCTGCGACAGCTCGTCGGCGGGAGCTTCGGGCGGGCCCAGGGGGCGCGGGAGCAGGAGGAACTCGCGCGGGCGGAAGGCCTCGGAGTGCCTCCCCCCGCGCGCATGCTGGAGGAGGCGCGGGCCCTGGGCGCGAAGCTCATCGCCTGTGACACCACGGTGCGCATCTGTGGCTTTGTCCCGGAAGAGCTGGAAGGCACGTTGGACGAGGTGATGGGACTGGCCTCGCTCTGGCGGCTCACCCAGGGGGCTCGCACCCTCGCGCTGTAGCCGGGGCGCATGCCCTCCAGGCGGGCATGCCTGTCATCCACCCGGCAGGGTTGAGCACCTGCTCCCACCTCGTATCGGCTGCCGCTGTAACGTCGCAGTAGCATCCGAACGACCGGGCACCCGTCCGTCGTCACTGTAGCGTCCGACGGGAATGACTTGGTACGCTGCGGTAACGCCGTACCCCCCTTGAATCCCCGGCCGCGCGGAAGCTCCGCGATCCCCATCCGCATCAGAAGGAACCCATCACCTATGCGCGCCAAGCTGACCCTCCTCAGCGCACTTGCCTTCGGCACCATCACGGGTGCCCTCGCCACGGCCTGTCAGACGTACGACTTCGAGCCGGTGGAGCCGCTCGCCATCGCGCAGACGACGGTCGAGGAGACCATCCAGGCTCGCAGCCGCAAGCCGAACATCATGATGCTGGTGGACATCTCCGGCTCGATGACGGACCCGGTGAACAAGGCGGACCCGGACTGCCAGGTTCCGGTGGGGGATGATCTCGAGACGTGCGGTGACTCGGTGCCCTGCAACACGGCCATCTGCCCCACGCGCTGGACGGAGCTGCAGGCCGCGGTGCCGCAGTTCCTCGCCAACTCCGGTCAGTTCGTCCGCTTCGGCCTGACGACCTACCCGGAGACCAACGGCTCCACGTCCAGCAGCGTCGCCTGCAACCCCTCCACGGTGAACTCGGTCCTCAAGGACCTGCCGGCGGCCGAGGACGACGCGTCCCTGCTGACGCACGCCAACCAGATCAACGACATCATCCAGGGCATCCCCAACGCGGGTGAGGGCCGGCCCTTCGGCGGCACGCCCACCAGCCTGAGCCTGCGCTTCGTGGGCGGCCTGGAGGGACTGCAGTCCGAGGAGCGCACGAACTTCGTCATCCTCCTCACGGACGGTCTGCCCAACTGCAACCCGGACAACCTCAACGACGGCAGCAACCCGGCGGCGTGCAAGTGCACCCAGACGGGCACGACGGCGTGCTCCGGCACCTTCTCGCGGCGCGGCTGCCTGGACATGGACGAGTCGGTGAAGGCGGTGCGGGAGCTGTCCGGCAAGGACATCACCACCATCGTCATCGGCTTCGGCGCGGAGACGGCCGAGGGCGACGGCCCGGCGGTGCTGGACGCCATGGCCCGCGCCGGCGGCTTTGCCCGCACCTGCGAGGCGGGTCAGACGTCCTGCGGCCCCAATGATCCGTGCGACCCCGTGACGCGCCTGTGCCAGCGCAGCTTCTACCAGGCGGGCAACCAGACCGAGCTGGCCCAGGCCCTGGAGGCCATCAGCAAGAAGGTCATCAACCCGGAGCCCTGCCTCATCCCGATGGACCCGTCCCAGCTCCCCTCGGACCCCAAGCTCATCGTCGTCTACATCGACGGCGAGCGCTCGCTCACGGGCGACAACACCTGGGTGGTGGAGGACCGTGGCGTGCTGTTCAACGGCGCGGCCTGCGAGCGCATCAAGGCGTCCAGCCCGGATTCGCCCATCAACATCGAGATCCGGGCAATCCGCCAGCGCTAGCCTGACGGCCCGAGGGGCGGCTTTACCCGGCGCGGGGCGAGGATTATAGGTCCGTCGCTCCCCGGTGGGGCCGCCCCCATGAAAGCCACCCTCCTCTCGCGCTCCGCCTCCATCCCGTCCACCCGACGCCTCGTCGAGGTGGGCCGCGCGCGGGGGCACCGGATGCGGGTGCTCAACCCGCTCCGCGTGCAGATGCACCTGGACGGGGGGAGCGCCACCCTCTACTACGACCGCAAGAAGCTGGCGCCCACGGACGTCGTCCTCCCGCGCATCGCCCAGTCCATCAGCACGTACGGGCTCGCGGTGGTGAACCAGTTCGGGCTGGCGCGCGTGCCGCTCGTCAACCACGCCCAGGCCATTGCCCAGTCGCGCAACAAGATGCGCTCGCTGCAGCTGCTGTCCGCGCACGGCATCGGCATCCCCGCCACGGTGATGGCGCGTGACGCGGCCCACCTCAAGGAGATGGTGGGCCTGGTCGGCGGTGTGCCGGTGCTGGTGAAGCTGCTCCAGGGGCAGGAGAAGCACGGCGTCATGGTGTGCGAAAGCCTCCAGTCCCTGGAGGCCGCGCTCGAGGCGGTGCTGGGCCTGGGGCACAACCTCGTCATGCAGGAGTATGTGAAGAGCTCCGGCCAGGACGTGCGGGTGCTCGTGGTGGGAGGGCAGGCGGTGGCCGCGGTGCGCCGCAAGCCGCGCCCCGGGAGGCTTGCGCACACCCTCAACAAGGGCGCGCGGCTGGAGGTCATCGAGCTGTCCCCGGGCCAGCGTGCCACCGCGGAGAAGGCCACCCGCCTGGTGGGGCTGGAGGTGGCGGCGGTGGACATGCTCGACGTGCAGGGGCAGCCCAAGGTCTTCGAGGTGAACAGCTCTCCCGCGCTTCCGGAGATGGAGGCCGCCACCGGCATGGACCTGGCCACCCTCATCATCGAACGTGCCGAAGCGCTGGTGGCGGGCGCCCCCCCGGTGTCCGTGCCGGACCTGTCTCCGCCAGCGATGCTGCCGGTGCCCCCGGTCCCGCCGGCGACCGCTCCGCGCAAGGGGAACGGGCGCGCGACGAAGGCGGGCGCGGGGGGCGGTTGAAGAGAAAGGCGGCCCCCGCCGTCGCAGGCCGTGATACGGAACACCCGAATCCAGGAGACGACTTCATGCTGCGCATCCAACGCTTCACTTCCGTGGCCGCCGTGCTCGCGATGCTGGCCGGGTCGGCCCCCGCGCTCGCCGAGGACGTGGACCCCACCAGCCTCTATGAGGTGACCACCGAGGGCACCTCCACCCAGGTGAAGGCGGGGGAGAAGGGCGTCTTCGTGCTCGCCATCAAGACGAAGCAGGGCGCCCACGTCTCCGAGGAAGCCCCGCTGAAGCTGGAGGTGAAGGGCACCCAGCTGGCTCCGGCGAAGGAGAAGCTGGGCCGCGAGGACTCGGTGGCCAAGAAGACCGCGGGCCAGGAGTTCACCGACCCGCGCTTCGAGGTCCCCTTCACCACCACCGCCGCCGGCAAGGGCAGCGTGGACGCCAAGCTCCTGTTCTTCATCTGCACCGAGAAGATCTGCGCCCGTCAGCAGAAGACGGTGTCCCTGCCTGTCGAGGTCCTCTAGGTGGCCTCGAGAGAGCGTCCTTCCCGGGGTCGTGGCGACGCGCGCGGCGGCGGTGAGCGCGGCGGCAGCGAGCGCGGTGGTGGTGAGCGCACGGGCGGCGAGCGCCGGGAGCGGGGAGGGGAGCGCGAAGACAGGCGCGGCGGCGCCGAGTCCCAGCAGCGCTTCGTCTACGGGGTAAACCCCGTCCTCGAGGCCCTGCGGGCGAAGCCGGAAGAGGTGGAGCGCCTCTACCTGGTGGAGGGCCAGCTCGGCGCCCGCGCGGCGGGAGAGCTGCTCAGCCGGGCGCGCGACGCCGGCGTCCGGGTGGAGAAGGTGACGCGTGAGCGCCTGGGCGCGCTGGCCGAGGGCGGCGTGCACCAGGGCGTGGTGGTGGAGCTTCGCGGCTACACGTACGCCGAGCTGGAGGACGTGCTCGCGGCGGCGAAGGCCGCCGGCAAGCCTCCGCTGGTGGTGGTGCTCGACGGCATCCAGGACCCGCACAACCTGGGCGCCATCATCCGCTCGGCGAACGCGCTCGGCGCGCACGGGGTGGTGATTGCCAAGGACCGCGCGGTGCAGGTGACGGGCACCGTGGCCAAGGCGTCGGCGGGGGCGGTGGAGCACACCCTCATCGCCCGCGTGGTGAACGTTTCCCGCGCCCTGGAGGAGCTGAAGGAAGCCGGCCTGTGGGTGGCGGCGGCGGACGTGGACGCCACCGAGCCCATGTGGAGCGCCCGGCTGGACGGGCCCCTGGCCCTGGTGGTGGGCGCCGAGGGGACAGGCGTGCGGGAAGGCGTCCTGAAGCACTGCGACTTCCGCCTCAGGATTCCGATGACCGGTCAGGTCGGTTCACTGAATGCGTCCGTTTCGGCGGGCATTCTGTTATACGAGGTCGCCCGCCAGCGGGGGAGTGTCCCCGTCCGGTAGGCCGCCACTCAGGATCAATGTCCTTGACTTGGGCGGTGGGGACTTTTAAAAGGGCGCCCCTCTCAGGGCGGTGCCGGGTGGTCGACGGTTCCGCTGAAGTCGGGTTGGGCGTCGTGGTGGCAGCCGGATGAGTGCCGGTGTAGCTCAGTCGGTAGAGCAACTGATTTGTAATCAGTAGGTCGCGGGTTCAAGTCCCGCCGCCGGCCAAGCAGGACGGGGCCGCGGATGAGGGCCCGGGACGCAGTTGGCAGTCGCAGCACGCTGTAGCAGTAGATGACAAGGGAATACGGAGGGATACCCAAGCGGCCAAAGGGAGCAGACTGTAAATCTGCCGGTTCACGCCTTCGGTGGTTCGAATCCACCTCCCTCCACTCGGCAACGCGGGAATAGCTCAGTTGGTAGAGCGTCAGCCTTCCAAGCTGAATGTCGTGGGTTCGAGTCCCATTTCCCGCTCCAACCGTTGTAGTCCACAGCATCGCCAAGCCCTGATAGCTCAGTTGGCAGAGCGCATCCTTGGTAAGGATGAGGTCACCAGTTCAATCCTGGTTCAGGGCTCCATTTTTTAGAGGAGTGTCATGGCCAAGGAGAAGTTCGAGCGTAACAAGCCCCACGTGAACATCGGCACGATCGGACACGTGGACCACGGCAAGACGTCGCTGACGGCCGCCATCACCAAGGTGCTGGCGAAGACGGGCGGCGCCACGTTCATGGCGTACGACCAGATCGACAAGGCGCCGGAGGAGCGTGAGCGCGGTATCACCATCTCCACCGCGCACGTGGAGTACCAGACGAAGAACCGGCACTACGCCCACGTCGACTGCCCGGGCCACGCCGACTACGTCAAGAACATGATTACCGGCGCGGCGCAGATGGACGGCGCCATCCTGGTGGTCTCCGCGGCCGACGGCCCGATGCCCCAGACGCGTGAGCACATCCTCCTGGCCCGCCAGGTCGGCGTGCCCTACATCGTCGTCTTCCTGAACAAGGTGGACATGCTGGACGACCCCGAGCTGCGCGAGCTCGTGGAGATGGAGGTCCGGGACCTGCTCAAGAAGTACGAGTTCCCCGGCGACACCATCCCCATCGTCCCCGGCTCGGCCCTCAAGGCGCTCGAGGGTGACACCAGCGACATCGGCGAGCCGGCCATCCTGAAGCTGATGGAGGCGGTGGACAGCTACATCCCCACCCCGCAGCGCGCCACGGACAAGCCCTTCCTGATGCCGGTGGAAGACGTCTTCTCCATCGCCGGCCGTGGCACGGTGGCCACCGGCCGCGTCGAGCGCGGCAAGATCAAGGTCGGCGAGGAAGTCGAAGTCGTCGGTCTGCGTCCGACGCAGAAGACCGTCGTGACGGGCGTGGAGATGTTCCGCAAGCTGCTCGACGAGGGCATGGCGGGCGACAACATCGGCGCGCTGGTGCGTGGTCTGAAGCGTGAGGACCTGGAGCGCGGCCAGGTGCTGGCCAAGCCGGGCAGCATCACCCCGCACACCAAGTTCAAGGCGCAGATCTACGTGCTCTCGAAGGAAGAGGGTGGCCGTCACACCCCGTTCTTCAAGGGCTACCGTCCCCAGTTCTACTTCCGCACCACGGACGTGACGGGCACGGTGAAGCTGCCGGACAACGTGGAAATGGTGATGCCGGGCGACAACATTGCTATCGAGGTGGAGCTCATCACCCCGGTCGCCATGGAGAAGGAGCTCCGGTTCGCCGTCCGCGAGGGTGGCCGTACGGTGGGCGCCGGCGTCGTGGCCGAGATCATCGAGTAACTTGCCTGGGCGGCCTTCGGGTTGCCGGGCTCAACAGTCCCGATTCCGAGGGGAGGGCTCCTTCGTGGTAGCCTTCCCCTCTCGTATCTGGTGAGGTAGGTCATGCCGAAGGGCAATCGTTCCATCATTTCGCTCGAGTGCACTGTGTGCAAGGAGCGGAACTACACGACCACGAAGAACAAGCGGAAGAGCCAGGACAAGCTCGAACTGAGCAAGTTCTGCCCTCGGTGCCGCAAGCATCAGGACCACAAGGAAGGTAAGGTCTAGGTCGGTAGTTCCAGGGAAGGTTCTAGGCCAGTAGCTCCAACGGTAGAGCAGCGGTCTCCAAATCCGCGTGTTGGGGGTTCGAATCCCTCCTGGCCTGCCAACTCTCAGTGGGAGCGGGGCCCCCGGTACCTGGAGGTACCGGGGGTTCCTGTGTTTTCGCAGTCCCACGTTTTCGCATCCGTAGTACCCCCGTGAGGCACCATGGCGACGGCATCAGAGGCCAGCCAGCAGGCTAACCGCTCGGCGATGGACCCGAAGCGGCTCGTGGTCATCTTCTATCTCCTCGCCGGCATCATCCTGGCCCTCTTCCTGGAGCGCGTCTTCGGGTTGCTGTGGGCGCGGTTTGGCTGGGGCGACCCCATCCTCATCGAGGGCCTGGACTGGAAGGTGTCCACGCTGATTGGCTACCTGCTGGCCGTGGGGATTGCCGTCGGCGCGTACTTCCACCCACGCACGCACACGCTCTCACTCGACGTGGCCTCCGAGCTGATGAAGGTCACCTGGCCGACCTGGTCGGAGACCCGGACGTCGACCATGGCCGTGGTCGTCGCCTCGCTCGTCGCCGCGGTGCTGCTCTTCTTCATCGACACCATCGCCTACAAGTTGATGGTGGAGTGGCTGCCCGCTGTGTGGGGGACGCTGTAATGGCGATGAAATGGTACGTGGTCCACACCTACTCGAACTTCGAGAACCAGGCGAAGAAGAGCCTGGAGGAGAAGGTGCGCCTCGAGGGGCTCCAGGACCAGTTCGGCGAAATCCTGATTCCCATGGAGCAGGTCGTCGAGATGGTGAAGGGCGAGAAGAAGACGTCTCGCCGCAAGTTCTTCCCCGGCTACATCTTCGTGCAGATGGAGCTGAACGACCGGACGCTCCACCTGGTGAAGAACACGCCGAAGATCACCGGCTTCCCCGGCACGGCGCAGAACCAGAACCCGCTGCCCATCACGGATGCCGAGGTGGCCAAGCTCACCTCGCAGATCTCCGAGGGCACGCTCAAGCCGAAGCCCAAGGTGCAGTTCGACGAGGGTGACACGGTGCGCGTCATCGACGGCCCGTTCGCCAACTTCAACGGCACGGTGGAGGAGGTCAACGCGGAGAAGGGCCGGGTCAAGGTGCTCGTGAGCATCTTCGGCCGCGCCACCCCCGTGGAGCTGGACTTCATGCAGGTGGAGAAGACCACCGGCTAGCGCAGGTGTTGTTCGCGGCGTGTCCTTCAGCTAGGACACGCCGCGCTCGTATTTCCGCGTCCCGAAGAGGGCGCGGAACCATGGGTGGGAGGGCCTCCCCGTCTGGCGGCCCGTTGGCACCACCCCCTCGAAAGGCAGTCGTCAGCCGATGAAGAAGGTCACAGGACAGGTCAAGCTGCAGATTCCCGCCGGCAAGGCGAACCCCGCCCCGCCGATCGGCCCCGCGCTCGGTCAGCAGGGCGTGAACATCATGGAGTTCTGCAAGCAGTTCAACGCGAAGACGCAGGCGGAGGCCAAGGAGGGACTGATCATCCCGGTGATCATCACCGTGTATCAGGACCGCTCCTTCACCTTCATCCTGAAGACGCCTCCCGCGGCCATCCTCATCAAGAAGGCGGCGGGCCTGCACACCGAGAAGAAGAAGGGCTCGGGCGCGAAGAAGCCGGGCAAGGAGAAGGTGGGGCAGATCACCCGGGCGCAGCTCGAGGAGATCGCCAAGAAGAAGATCCAGGACACCACCGCCGCGTCGCTCGAGGCCTGCATGAACACCATTGCCGGCACCGCGCGCTCCATGGGTATCGACGTCGTCGGCTAGGCCGCCGCCCACCCCCTTCACGACAAGGATTTCTGTCATGGCTCAGAATGGGAAGAAGTTCCGTGCGGCCGCCGCCCTGGTGGACCGCGAGAAGCGCTATCCGATCTCCGAGGGCTTCGCGCTCCTGAAGAAGACCGTGGACGCGCGTGCCTCCAAGTACGACCAGACGGTGGATGTCGCCATCAACCTGGGCGTGGACCCGAAGCACGCGGACCAGATGGTCCGTGGCGCCGTGGTGCTCCCGCACGGCACCGGCGCCACCGTGCGCGTGGCCGTGTTCGCCAAGGGCGAGCGCGCGACCGAGGCTGGCAACGCCGGCGCGGACATCGTCGGCGCCGAGGACCTCCAGAAGCGCATCGAGGAGGGCTTCCTCGACTTCGACACCGTCATCGCCACCCCGGACATGATGGGTATCGTCGGTCGCCTCGGTAAGGTGCTCGGCCCCCGCGGCCTCATGCCCAACCCGAAGGTGGGCACCGTCACCATGGACGTCGCCAAGGCGGTTCGCGACGCCAAGGGCGGCAAGGTCGACTTCCGCGCCGAGAAGGCCGGCATCGTTCACGCGAAGATGGGCAAGTCCTCCTTCGCGCAGGACAAGCTCGAGGCCAACTTCAACGCGCTGGTGGACCTGGTGATGAAGCTCAAGCCGGCCACCGCCAAGGGCGTCTACCTGCAGGGTATCGCCATCTCCACGACGATGGGGCCGGGCATCAAGCTCGACACCACGGAAATCCTGGCGCGCCACCGCTAGGCGCCCTGGAGGGCAGGGAAGGGTCTCGCCCCTGAAGGGGCTGTCAGGCCCTTTCCCTGCCTGACGTCACAGGTTCGAAAGTTCTGGATCTTTGCTGAAGCCGGGGGTATAGGCCCCCGGCTTTTGCAATTGGAGCGCCATGTCGCGAGACACGGCGTTCCGACCTGGTTCATGACAGCAGGGACCCAGGGAAGAGACGACGTGTCCCGTTGGGAACCGGGCAACCGGTCGGGCTGTTCTCTCTACCCGGGGTTCAAACGACCGTAAGGTCAGCCCTGCCGAGACTGAGGGTGCGGTGTGGTGCCTCTCGGAGGCTCCTCTCGCTCTGCCACTTTGGCCCAGGCATCACGCCCGTCCTGAAAGGGCGGGCCAGTAAGGAGGTGAGTCAAAGTGCTGAAGAGCGAGAAGGAAGAGATGATCAAGGAGCTCCACGAGAAGTTCTCGCGGACCAAGTCGGCCGTCGTCGCCGAGTTCTCCAAGGTGGATGTGGAGACGGTGACGAAGCTCCGCAAGAAGTTCCGCGAGGGCGGCGTCGAGTACAAGGTCATCAAGAACACGCTGGCGCGCCGTGCAGCGCAGGGCACGTCCGTGTCGGTCATCGCCGATGACTTCACGGGCCCCGTGGCCCTGTGCATCAGCTACGGCGATGTGGTGGCCCCGGCGAAGATCCTGACCGAGTTCACGAAGGACCTCGAGGACAAGATCAAGATCCGCGTCGCCGTCGTCGAAGGCCGCAAGGTCGACGTCAACGGCGTGAAGGCCCTGGCGAAGCTGCCGGGTCTGCCGGAGCTGCGCGCCCAGCTGCTGGGCATGCTGAACCAGCCTGCTGGCAAGCTGGTCCGGACCATCGCGGCCCCCGGTTCCCAGCTCGCGCGGGTCATGCAGGCCCACGCGGACAAGGCTCAGGGTTAGTTTCCCTCATCCATCCGAGAAGTATTTCTACCCCAACCTCAACGGCCGGACCTCTCCCGCGGGCGAGCAGGCCGTTAGTCGAAACCAGAAGGACACAGTTCAATGGCTGACCTGAATGCGATTGTTGACCAGCTCTCCTCGCTGACCGTCATGGAGGCGGCGGAGCTGGTGAAGCAGCTCGAGTCCAAGTGGGGCGTCTCCGCCGCCGCTGTTGCCGTGGCCGCCGGCCCGGCCGCCGCTGCCGCCGCTCCCGCCGAGGAGAAGACGGAGTTCACGGTGGTGCTGGCCAACGCCGGCGCCAACAAGATCAACGTCATCAAGGAGATCCGCGCCATCACCGGCCTGGGCCTGAAGGAGGCCAAGGACCTGGTCGAGGGCGCGCCCAAGACGGTCAAGGAAGGCGTCAACAAGGACGACGCCAAGAAGATCAAGGACCAGCTCACCGCGGCTGGCGCGACCGTCGAAGTCAAGTAACGCTTACAGGGGCTGCCCGGTTTTCCGGGAATTTTCAGGCAGCCTCCTGACCGGATGAGCAGGCCGGCGCTCCCAGCAAGGGGGTGCCGGCTTTGCCCATTTGACAGTTACAAATTTCCCGGCGCCGCCGCGCGTTACTGATGTTTGCCCGCCCGAGCAGTCGTCCCCGGAGCCAGAATGCCGACGCAGATCCAGAACAATTTCCGCGTGCGGAAGACCTTCGCGAAGATCGCGAAGATCATCGACATTCCCAATCTTATCAACATCCAGAAGCAGTCCTACGAGAAGTTCCTCCAGGCGGACATCGCGCCGGAGAAGCGTGAGGACATCGGTCTTCAGGGTGTCTTCAAGTCCGTCTTTCCGATTCGCGACTTCAACGAGACGTCCTCGCTGGAGTTCGTCAGCTATCACCTGGAGAAGCCGAAGTACGACGTCGATGAGTGCCACCAGCGTGGCATGACCTACTCGGCGCCCATCAAGGTCGTCGTGCGCCTGGTCGTGTGGGACAAGGACGAGGAGACCGGCGCCCAGTCCATCCGTGACGTGAAGGAGCAGGAGGTCTACTTCGGGGAAATCCCGCTGATGACCCAGAACGGCACCTTCATCATCAACGGGACCGAGCGCGTGGTGGTCAGCCAGCTGCACCGCAGCCCGGGTGCCTTCTTCGACCACGACAAGGGCAAGAGCCACTCGTCCGGCAAGCTGCTCTACAACGCCCGCATCATTCCCTACCGCGGTTCGTGGATCGACTTCGAGTTCGACCACAAGGACCTGCTGTACGTGCGCATCGACCGGCGCCGCAAGCTGCCGGCCACCGTGCTCATCCGCGCCCTGGGCGCCGTCAGCGACACCGCGAAGAAGAACCCGCTGGAGTTCAAGGGCTCCACCGAGGAGATCCTCAACTACTACTACGCCACGGAGACCATCTACCTCCAGAGCGCGCAGGACTTCGAGAAGAGCGTCGAGCTCGAGCTGCTCCCCGGTCAGCGCGCCACGCGCGACATCAAGACGAAGACGGGCGAGCTCATCGTCAAGAAGAACCGCAAGTTCACCCGCGCCGCCATCAAGAAGCTCGAAGCGGCGAAGATGAAGACGCTCCCCATCGACGCGGACGAGCTCTTCACCAAGGTGTCCGCCTACGACGTGGTGGACGAGAACACCGGCGAGGTCATCCTCGAGTGCAACGAGGAAGTCTCGCAGGACAAGGTCGACGAGCTCCTCAAGCGCAACATCAAGGAGTTCAAGGTCCTCTTCATCGACAACCTCAACGTGGGCCCGTACCTGCGTGAGACGTTGATGCTGGACAAGCTCGAGACGCCCGAGCAGTCCATCATGGAGATCTACCGCCGCCTGCGCCCTGGCGATCCGCCGACGCCCGAGACGGCCATCAACCTGTTCACCAACCTGTTCTTCAACCCCGAGCGCTACGACCTCTCCAAGGTCGGCCGCCTCAAGCTGAACTTCAAGTTCGGCCTCGAGGAGCCGCTCGACGGGCAGATCCTCACCAAGCGGGACATCCTCGAGGTGATCCGCTACCTGATCGACCTGAAGAACGGCAAGGGGACCATCGACGACATCGACCACCTGGGCAACCGCCGCGTCCGCGCGGTGGGCGAGCTGCTGGAGAACCAGTACCGCATCGGCCTGGTGCGCATGGAGCGGGCGATCAAGGAGCGCATGAGCCTCCAGGAGATCGAGACGCTCATGCCGCACGACCTCATCAACGCCAAGCCCGTCACGGCGGTCATCAAGGAGTTCTTCGGGTCCAGCCAGCTGTCGCAGTTCATGGACCAGACGAACCCCCTGTCCGAAGTGACGCACAAGCGTCGTCTGTCCGCCCTCGGGCCCGGCGGCCTCACCCGCGAGCGCGCGGGCTTCGAGGTGCGCGACGTGCACCCGACGCACTACGGCCGCATCTGCCCCATCGAGACGCCGGAAGGCCCGAACATCGGCCTCATCGCGTCGCTGTCCACCTACGCCCGCGTCAACGAGTTCGGCTTCGTCGAGACGCCGTACCGCAAGGTCGAAGCGGGTGTGGTGACGACGGACGTGGCCTTCTACTCCGCGCTGGAGGAGGAGAAGCACACCATCGCCCAGGCGAACGCGGAGACGGACAAGAAGGGCAAGTTCGCCAACGCGCTGGTGTCCAGCCGCCGCGGCGGTGAGTTCGTCCAGGCTCGCGCCGAGGACGTGGACCTGATGGACGTGTCCCCGAACCAGCTGGTGTCGGTGGCCGCGTCGCTCATCCCGTTCCTGGAGAACGACGACGCGAACCGCGCGCTCATGGGCTCCAACATGCAGCGCCAGGCGGTGCCGCTCCTGCGCACCGCGGCCCCGCTGGTGGGCACGGGCATCGAGGCCATCGTCGCGCGCGACTCCGGCGTGACGTGCGTGGCGCGCCGCGACGGCACGGTGGAGAGCGTGGACGCCGGCCGCATCGTGGTGAAGGCGGACGTGCCGGCCTCCTTGAGCGACGTGACGAGCGAGGTCGACATCTACAACCTGCTCAAGTACCAGCGCTCCAACCAGAACACCTGCCTCAACCAGAAGCCCATCGTCAGCAAGGGCGACAAGGTGCGCAAGGGTGACGTCATCGCCGACGGCCCGGCCACCGAGACGGGTGAGCTGGCGCTGGGGCAGAACGTCGTCGTCGCGTTCATGCCGTGGCAGGGCTACAACTTCGAGGACTCCATCCTCATCAGCGAGCGCATCCTCAAGGACGACGTCTTCACGTCGATCCACATCGAGGAGTTCGAGTGCATCGCGCGCGACACCAAGCTGGGCAAGGAGGAGATCACCCGCGACATCCCGAACGTGGGTGAGGAGGCCCTCAAGGACCTCGACGAGAGCGGCATCATCCGCATCGGCGCCGAGGTGAAGCCCGGCGACGTGCTGGTGGGCAAGATCACCCCGAAGGGTGAGACGCAGCTGTCTCCCGAAGAGAAGCTCCTGCGCGCCATCTTCGGTGAGAAGGCCGGCGACGTGCGCGACAGCTCCCTGCGCGTGCCTCCGGGCGTGGTGGGCACCGTCATCAACGCCAAGGTGTTCAGCCGCAAGGGCGTGGAGAAGGACGAGCGCGCCAAGCAGATCGAGTCGATGGAGGAGGCGAAGCTCCTCAAGGACCAGAACGACGAGATCAAGGTCCTCCAGGACAGCGCCTTCGGCCGCATCCGCGCCCTGGTGCGCGGCAAGGAGGTCCAGGGCAAGCTCGTGGACGACAAGGGGAAGATCCTCCTGAAGAAGGGGGACGTCCTCAACGACGAGCTGCTCACCACGGTGCCCTACAAGTACTGGGGCGAGATCTCCGTGGGCGACCCGCTCGACTCCCGCCTGCGCGACATCCTCCGCAACCTGGAGGAGACGAAGGAGGCCGTGAAGCTGGCCTTCGGCGAGAAGATTGCCCGCATCAAGAAGGGCGACGAGCTGCCGCCGGGCGTCATCAAGATGGTGAAGGTGTACGTCGCCATCAAGCGCAAGCTGGCCGTGGGCGACAAGATGGCCGGCCGCCACGGAAACAAGGGCGTCGTGTCCCGCATCCTCCCCGAGGAGGACATGCCGTACCTGGAGGACGGGCGTCCGGTGGACATCGTCCTCAACCCGCTCGGCGTTCCCAGCCGCATGAACATCGGGCAGATCCTCGAGACGCACCTGGGCTGGGCAGCCAAGGGCACCGGCGAGGCGCTCCAGCAGTACGTGGAGTCCAACTGGAGCTCCGCGGCCATCAAGGAGCGGCTCAAGGTCATCTACGACGACCCGAAGTTCGGCGAGTTCCTCGACTCGCTCAGCGACGAGGAGATCGTCCAGCTGTGCCGCCGCTCCAAGCGCGGCATCCACGTGGCCACGCCGGTGTTCGACGGCGCCCACGAGCTGGAGATCCACAAGCTGCTGGACGAGGGCCACCTGCCGCGCACGGGCCAGATGGTGCTCTTCGACGGGCGCACCGGTGAGCCGTTCGACCAGAACGTCACCGTGGGCGTCATGTACATGCTGAAGCTGCACCACCTGGTGGACGAGAAGATCCACGCCCGCTCGATTGGGCCCTACTCGCTCGTCACGCAGCAGCCCCTGGGCGGCAAGGCCCAGTTCGGCGGTCAGCGTCTGGGCGAGATGGAAGTCTGGGCGATGGAGGCCTACGGCGCGGCGTACACGCTGCAGGAGTTCCTCACCGTCAAGTCGGACGACGTGGTGGGCCGCACGCGCATGTACGAGGCCATCGTCAAGGGCGACAACGTCCTCGAGAGCGGTCTGCCCGAGTCGTTCAACGTGCTCCTCAAGGAGCTCCAGTCCCTGGCGCTCGACGTGGAGCTGCTGGAGAGCGCCCCGCCGGAGCGGCAGCGCAGCTTCGGCGGCGACTTCCTCGGCGGCGGTGACGGCGAGGAGCGCAGCAGCAAGACGGGGACCGAGGCCTGATTTAGCCGGAGCGCCCGCCTGACCGGCCGCCCGCCTCCCTTCGCCAGAGGGGAGGGCGCGGCCGGGTCGGGGCGGGGGCCCGAATCAGCTGGCAGCCCCGGTGGGGGCCGCCCAACGAGATTTCGGAGGCAACGTGAAGGACATTTTCAACTTCTTCGAGAAGCCCAAGGACCCGCTGTCGTTCAACGCCATCCGCATCGCGCTGGCGTCGCCCGACAAGATCCGCCAGTGGTCCCATGGCGAGGTGAAGAAGCCCGAGACGATCAACTACCGCACGTTCAAGCCCGAGCGTGACGGCCTCTTCTGCGCCCGCATCTTCGGGCCGGTGAAGGACTACGAGTGCAACTGCGGCAAGTACAAGCGCATGAAGCACCGTGGCGTGGTGTGCGAGAAGTGCGGCGTGGAGGTCATCCAGTCCAAGGTGCGCCGTGAGCGCCTGGGCCACATCACCCTGGCCACGCCCGTGGCCCACATCTGGTTCCTCAAGTCGCTGCCGAGCCGCATCGGCAACCTGCTCGACATCACCCTGAAGGAGCTGGAGAAGGTCCTCTACTGCGAGAGCTACATCGTCCTCGACCCGAAGGCGACGCCCCTGCAGAAGGGCGAGCTCATCAGCGAGGAGAAGATGCACCGGCTCTTCCAGGAGCACGGTGAGGACTCCTTCACCACGGGCATGGGCGGCGAGGCCGTCCGCGAGATGCTCAAGTCGCTGGACGTGGAGAAGCTCTCCGAGGAGCTCCGCAAGGACATGCGGGAGACCTCCAGCGAGGCGAAGCGGAAGAAGTACGCCAAGCGCCTGAAGGTGGCCGAGGCGTTCCGCGTCTCCGGCAACAAGCCCGAGTGGATGATGCTGGACGTGATTCCGGTGATTCCGCCGGACCTGCGCCCGCTCGTTCCCCTCGACGGTGGCCGCTTCGCGACCTCCGACCTGAACGACCTGTACCGCCGCGTCATCAACCGCAACAACCGCCTCAAGCGCCTCCAGGAGCTCAACGCTCCGGACATCATCATCCGCAACGAGAAGCGGATGCTGCAGGAGGCCGTGGACGCGCTGTTCGACAACGGCCGCCGCGGGAAGACCATCACCGGCCCCAACAAGCGGCCGCTGAAGTCCCTGTCGGACATGCTCAAGGGCAAGCAGGGCCGGTTCCGCCAGAACCTGCTCGGCAAGCGCGTGGACTACTCGGGCCGCTCCGTCATCGTGGTGGGCCCCGAGCTGCGCCTGCACCAGTGCGGCCTGCCGAAGATCATGGCCCTCGAGCTGTTCAAGCCGTTCATCTACAACAAGCTCGAAGAGAAGGGCTACGTCACCACCATCAAGTCCGCGAAGAAGATGGTGGAGAAGGAGCGTCCCGAGGTCTGGGACATCCTCGAGGACGTCATCCGCGAGCACCCGGTGCTCCTCAACCGCGCGCCCACGCTGCACCGCCTGGGCATGCAGGCCTTCGAGCCCGTCCTGATTGAGGGCAAGGCCATCCAGCTGCACCCGCTGGTGTGCGCCGCCTTCAACGCCGACTTCGACGGCGACCAGATGGCCGTGCACGTGCCGCTCTCCATCGAGGCTCAGATGGAGGCCCGCGTGCTGATGATGTCCACCAACAACATCCTCAGCCCCGCGAACGGCAAGCCCATCATCGTCCCGACGCAGGACATGGTGCTCGGCATCTACTACATGACCCGCGCCCGCGAGTTCGCCAACGGCGAGGGCCGCATCTTCGCGTCCCCGGACGAGGTGCGTGCCGCGTACGACCACGGCGAGGTCCACCTCCAGGCCAAGGTCGTCTGCCGCATCGACGGCAAGCGCAAGGAGACCACCGTTGGCCGCGTGCTCCTGTGGGAAGTGGTGCCGCGCCGCGTGGGCTTCGACGCCATCAACAAGGTGCTCGACAAGAAGTCGCTCGGCGGCCTCATCGACCTCTGCTACCGCCTCACCGGCGAGAAGGAGACGGTGCTGCTGGCCGACCGCATCCGCAGCCTCGGCTACTACAACGCCACCCGCGCCGGCATCTCCATCGCGCTCAAGGACATGATCATCCCTGCGAAGAAGCAGGAGTTCCTGGACTACGCGCGCAAGGAGGTCTCCGAGATCGAGAACCAGTACCTCGAGGGCCTCATCACCGACGGTGAGCGCTACAACAAGGTCATCGATATCTGGGCCGAGGTGACGGAGAAGGTCGCCCAGGAGATGATGCAGCAGATCTCCGGCGAGGAGACGACGGGCGAGCGCGACGGCAAGAAGGAGACGCGCAAGCAGCCGTCCTTCAACCCCATCTACATCATGGCCGACTCGGGCGCGCGTGGTAGCGCCCAGCAGATCCGCCAGCTGGCGGGTATGCGCGGCCTGATGGCGAAGCCGTCCGGCGAAATCATCGAGACGCCCATCACGGCCAACTTCCGTGAAGGCCTCTCCGTGCTCCAGTACTTCATCTCCACGCACGGCGCCCGCAAGGGCCTGGCGGACACGGCGCTCAAGACGGCCAACTCCGGCTACCTCACCCGCCGTCTCGTCGACGTGGCGCAGGACGCCATCATCAACGAGTACGACTGCGGCACCATGGACGGCCTGTTCATCGGCGCCCTGGTGGAGGGCGGCGAAATCATCGAGCCGCTCGGCGAGCGCATCCTCGGCCGCGTGGCCCTGGACGACATCCTCGACCCCGTCACGGGCGAGGTGCTGGTGCGCGCCAACGAGGAGATCGACGAGGAGCGCGTCCGCCGCATCGAGAACAGCGGCCTGGACAAGGTGAAGATCCGCTCGGTGCTCACGTGCCAGGCCAAGCGCGGCATCTGCGTGGAGTGCTACGGCCGTGACCTGGCCCGCGGCCGCAAGGTGTCCGTGGGTGAGGCGGTCGGCGTCATCGCGGCGCAGTCCATCGGCGAGCCGGGTACCCAGCTCACGATGCGCACCTTCCACATCGGTGGTGCGGCGACGCGGCGCGCGGAGCAGTCCAGCCTGGAGAACCGCTACGCGGGTACCGTGAAGTTCGCGGCCCTCAGCACCGTGCAGAAGACGGACGGCACGCTGGTGGCCATGAACCGCAACGGCGAGCTCGTCGTGGTGGACGACTCGGGCCGCGAGCGCGAGCGCTACCAGGTCATCTACGGCGCCCGCATCCTCGTGAAGGAGACCCAGCGCATCGAGGCGGGCACGCTCCTGGCCGAGTGGGACCCGTTCGCCATTCCGCTGCTCACCGAGGTCGGCGGTGTCGTCCGGTACGAGGACATCATCGAAGGCGTGACGATGTCCGAGACGCTCGACGAGGTCACCGGCCTGTCCCGGAAGACCATCATCGAGTCCAAGGACCCGGAGGCGCGCCCGCGCGTCACCATCCGCGACGCCAACGGCAACGTGAAGGACCTGCCCAGCTCCCGCAACCCGGCGAGCTACTTCCTGCCGCAGGGCTCCATCATCACCGTCAACGACGGCGATGAAATCCACCCGGGCGAAGTCATCGCCAAGGTGCCGCGCGAGACGACGAAGACCAAGGACATCACGGGCGGTCTGCCCCGCGTGGCCGAGCTCTTCGAGGCACGCAAGCCGAAGGACGCGGCGGCGATTGCCGAAATCGACGGCGTGGTGTCGTTCGGCAAGGACACCAAGGGCAAGCGCAAGCTCATCATCACCCCCGAGGTGAATGGCGAGCAGCGCACCGACCTGGCCAAGGAGTACCTCATCTCCAAGGGCAAGAACATCAGCGTCCACTCCGGCGACCGCGTGAAGGCCGGCGAGGCGATGATGGATGGCGCGGCCAACCCGCACGACATCCTCAAGGTGCTCGGCGAGAAGGAGCTGGCGCGCTACCTGGTGGACGAGGTGCAGGAGGTCTACCGACTCCAGGGCGTGAAGATCAACGACAAGCACATCGAGACCATCGTCCGGCAGATGCTGCGCCGGGTGCGCGTCACCGACGTGGGCGACACCAACTTCCTCGTCGACGAGCAGGTCGAGAAGTGGGTGTTCGAGGAGGAGAACGAGAAGGTCATGGCCGAGGGCAAGCGCCCGGCCGTCGGTGAGCCGCTGCTGCTCGGCATCACCAAGGCCTCGCTCTCCACCGAGTCGTTCATCTCGGCGTCGTCCTTCCAGGAGACCACCAAGGTGCTCACCGAGGCCGCCATCAACGGCAAGGTGGACTACCTGCGCGGCCTCAAGGAGAACGTCATCATGGGCCGGCTCATCCCCGCCGGCACGGGCCTGCCGAACTACAAGCACCTCGACATCGAGGTGGAGAGCCCCACCGACGAGGTCAACGAGATGGAGGCCGCCCTCGCCGCCACGCACGGCGACGGCCCCCTGACGCCGCCGCCCTCCCGCCCGGAGGGCACCCAGACGACCGGCGCGGCCTAGCCCCGCCGGCCGCCTGAAGAGGGCGTCCCGCTGAACTCAAGCCGCCGCTCCGGTTTCCATACCGGGGCGGCGGTTTTCTTTTTGTCCGAGCTTTCGTGATTTCTCGTCGAGTTGACTTGACGGCCATGGCGCGCTGCGTTAATCCTGGGCGCAGAGCTGATTGACGCAGTTGGCTACCGCCCGGTTCGACCGGGAAACACAGGGGAGGACGGTATGACCGCGAAGAACGAGACGACCGAGAGCCAGGCCGAGACGACGCCCGCCGCCGAGGCCGCGAAGAGCGGCATCGCGCAGAACGTGGAGACGTTCCTCAAGACGCAGCTGGCGGTGGCGCAGAAGCGCTTCGGCGAGCTGGAGGGTGAGGCCCAGAAGGCGGTGAAGACGCTGGAGGGCGAGGCCCAGAAGGCCGTGAAGACGCTGGAGAGCCGCGGCCAGGAGGCGGCGAAGGAGGCCCAGGCGCTGTGGGCGAAGCTGCAGGCCGGTGAGCTGCTGACGGACCCGCGCGTGAAGGAGCTGGGTAAGAAGGTGGAAGGCGCGGGCACCGAGCTGCGCAAGCGGCTGGACGGGCTCCAGACGAAGGTGGTGGAGGCGGTGGGCGTGGCCAGCCAGGCCCAGCTCAAGGACCTCAACAAGGAGCTGGCGAAGCTGTCGCGCAAGGTGGACGCGCTGCTCAAGCCGGTGCGCCGGGTGGGCTCCAAGGCCGCCAACGGCACTTCCTCGTCGCCGCGCGCCTGAAAACCGTGTGACCTGTGACGGTGGGTGACATCTCCCCTTTCCATGAGTGGACTCTGGGAGGGGGAGGGGGCTCGCCGTCGTTCCCTTCACGTCGGGGGTGTGCTTACTTTGGCCGTTCCTCGACCCCTCCGGGCCAGGCGGCCCGGTGGACCCACTCCCGGAGAGACCCATGGACAACAAGCCCGAGGCCCCCCGAGAGAAGAACCCTGTCGCGGAGACCTTCGAAAAGCTCTGGAGCCAGGCCCTGCTGGCGGTGAACACGGCGGAGGAGGAAGCCTCCCGCGCCGTGCAACGCGTGGCGGCGGTGGCCGGCTGGAGCCAGGAGGAAGTGAAGCGTCAGGCCCGTGAATTCACGGACCGGCTGGCGGGACACCGCAAGGACCTGGAGCACAACGTCGAAGAGCGTGTGCGCCTGGCCCTTACCCGGCTGAAGCTGCCCCGTCGTGAGGAGCTGGCGTCGTTTGGCACGCGGTTGGACCGGCTCGCCGAGCGAATCCAGGAGCTGGAGCAGCGCAAGTGAAGGCCCCCGCCCTTACGGGCGGGAGGTCTTTCGGTACGCGGCTCTTCGAACATCTCCACGCCCTCAGCTCTGGCTGTTCCCGGCTCCCGCTCATGGCGGGGCTGGCGCTCGTCGTGTCCGCGCGGCTGGTGCCGCTGCTGGACCAGCGCCCGGCGCAGCCGGTGGTGCCGGAGGTGGTGGCGGCGGAGACCATGTCCCCCGACGCGGGGCTCATCGACGCGGTGCTGGCGAGGCGGGCCCCGGACCTGGGGCTCACCCTGCGGCGGCAGCTCGGGCAGGCCATCTCCGAGGAGGCCCGGCGCACGGGGTATGATCCGCTGCTCATCCTGGCGCTCATCGACGTGGAGTCCGACTTCGAGGAGGAGGCCATCTCCGAGAAGGGCGCGAAGGGGCTGATGCAGATCAAGCCCAGCACGCTGCACTTCCTGGCGGAGAAGGAGGGCCTGCGCCTGTCGCGCGAGGAGGTGACGGCGGACCCCGCCCTCTGCGTGCGGCTGGGCATCCGCTACCTGCGCTCCCTGCAGGAGCGCTTCGGTGGAGACCTGGACCTGGCCCTCATGGCCTACAACGCCGGGCCCACCCGCATCCGCACCGCCATCAAGGCGGGCGAGCTGGACCGCTTCCGGCGCTACCCCCGGCTGGTGCGGCGGGACTTCCGGCGCTTCCGCGAGGGCCACGGCCTGGGCGGCGACTGGTCCCTGGCGCAGCGGGAGCTGCCTGCGGAGCCGGTGCAGCCGGCCCCCTGACGGGCGGGTGAATCTCCGGGCGGCTCGGCCGCTCCAATCCGGGTGCACGCGCGCCTTGTCCCGTCCCCCGGGGTGCGCTAAGCGTTGCAAGTGCCCGGGACTGTTGGAGATTCCCAGGAGATACCCCGCATGAATCGCCTGCTTTCGAGCGCCGCTCTCGCCGCCATGCTGGCCCTGGCCCCCACGGGGGCCTTCGCCGGTTCCGTCTTCCTCAACGGCGTGAAGATTGACGGCGTCACCAACACGAAGTTCGAGAAGGCCACCGTCCGCATCGACGAGGCCGGCAACATCTACATCGACGCCCCCGGCTACGCCGCCCGGGTGACGACGGTGACGCCGACCGCGCCGGCGGCGCCCGTGCCCCCCTCGCCCCAGGCGGCGGCTCCCATGGCGCAGCCCCCGGCCGCGGCCCCTGTCGCCCAGGCGGCTCCCGTCGCGGGCGCTCCGGCGGCCCCGGGTGCGACGGCGCCGGTGGCGGCTCCCGCGCCCGCGGTGCCGGGGCGCATCACCCAGCGCTACTTCCTGGTGACGGAGCAGACGGTGCCGGGGATGGCGGAGTACGACATCGAGGTGTACGTCAACTCCAAGTGGCTGCGGAAGCTGCGCGGCAACGAGGACCAGGTGGTGACCGACATCACCCGCAGCCTCGAGCCCGGGACGAACAACGTGACGCTGATTGCCCGGAAGGTCGCCTCCGGAACCCGGCGCAGCAATTCGCCCAACCATGTGTTCCGGGTCATCATTGGCGAAGGGAACGAGGGCGGAGGCAACGTGATGATCGACAACCCCCTCATCCGCTTCCAGACGACGGCCGCGGACTCCCAGGACGTCACGAAAGAGTTCACCCTCACCACGCGCTGAAGGCCGCGGGCTCAAGGGCAACGGAGACACCACCGTGTTCAACCTCGACGAGCGCTACCGGGGCCTGCCCGCCACGCGGGAGCAGGTCCTCGCGCTGCACACCTCCCTCAACACGCCGCACGTGGCGATTCCGGGCAAGCAGGCCGGGCCGGCGCAGGCGTTCGTCGTGGGCATCCGCGGAGGGCAGGGTGCCGCCGCCGTCTTCGTCTACCTCTACCTGGCCGAGGCCGCCGACTGCGCCGTGTACCTGTCCGGCCGGCGCAACACGACGGGCGACGAGTACCGCGAGGACGAGGGCGACGCGTTGGCCTTCGTGGAGTCGCTCGGCTTCATGATGGACGACGCCAACTGGCGCGCCGCCCAGCCCGCGCAGCAGGACGAGTGGCTCAAGTCGCTGCCCGTGTTCTTCAAGGACCCGAAGCTCGTGCCCGCCGTGGTGGCGCGCGCCGAGGAGAAGAAGAACGTCACCACCACCCTGGGCCGCTTCCTCGCCGCCTTCTGAAGTCCCCCTCGCTTCCTCCCTCCCGCCCAGAGAATCCAACGCCCCATGTCCCGCCTCGTCCTCGCGTCCTGCTCGCTCGCGCTCCTGCTGGTGTCCGCCGGCTGTGCCCACACTCCCACGGAGAAGGAGCGCCGGAGCGCGGAGATCCACTACGACCTGGCCCTCCAGGCGCAGCAGCAGGGCAACATGCAGGACGCCGTGCGCGAGCTGAAGCTGTCGCTGGAGAACGACCCGGACTACCCGGAAGCCAACAATGCGATGGGCATCCTGCTGCACCTGTCGTTCCGGCGGATGGACGAGGCGGTGGCGCACTACGAGCGCGCCCTGAAGGTGCGGCCGACCTTCTCCGAGGCGCGCACCAACCTGGCCAACGTGCACCTGGACCAGGGCCGCTATGACGAGGCCATCAAGCTCTATGAGCAGGTGCTCAACGACATGCTCTACCCGACGCCCTACATCGCCCAGGGCAACATGGGCTGGGCCTGGTACAAGAAGGGCGACACGGCCCGCGCGCTGGAGAGCATCAAGACGGCGGTGACGACCAACCCCGGCTTCTGCCTGGGCTATCGCAACCTGGGGCTCATCTACGACGAGACGGGACGCACGGACGAGGCGTGCCGCCAGTTCTCCCGCTACCGGGAGAGCTGCCCGGACGTGGCGGACGCGTACCTGCGCGACGGCGTGTGTCAGGCGAAGCAGGGCCAGGTGGACGCGGCGAAGCAGGCCTTCGCCGGGTGCGAGGCCAAGGCAAAGCCCGCTGAACAACAGCTGAAGGATGACTGCCGGAGGTTGCTGGAAAAGCTCTAGCCGGTTGGCTATCTGGACGCCCGTGGACCACGTCGAATTCGGCAAGTACCTCAGTCAGCAGAGGGAGCTTCGGGGCCTCTCGCGCGATGAAGTCGCGCGGGAGACGAAGATTCCTCCCACCCTCATCGCGGCCCTGGAGGCCGGACAGGTGGAGCGGCTGCCCTCGCGCATCTTCGTGGTGAACTACATCAAGGCGTACGCGAGCGTCATCGGCATGTCCCCCGAGGAGGCGGTGCTCCGCTACGAGGAGGTGGACAAGTCGGTGCCGGCGCCCTCGCCGGTGCAGCTGGAGAAGGAGCGGCGCAAGCGGGCGTACGTGGGGTTGACGGTGCTGGTGGTGGCCCTGCTGCTGGGCGTGTACCTGTTCCTCGTGCTGAGCGGGAAGCTTCCCTCCCCGCTCGCGCGTTGAATCCACCCCATGGAGCGCTACGACGACGACGCACTCGTGCTGTCCACCATGGACTATGGCGAGACAGACCGGCTCGTCACCCTGCTGACGCGGGAGCACGGAAAGCTGACGGCCTTCGCCGCGGGAGCCCGCAAGAGCAAGCGGCGCTTCGCGGGCGCGCTGGAGCCGTTCATGCGGCTGCGCGTGCACATCGTCGAGACGCGCGGCAGCACCGTGCGGCTGGACTCGGCGGACATCGTGTCGGGCTACTACGCGGCCCGCGAGGACCTGTCCCTCATCGCCCGGGCGCTGTACGCGGTGGAGCTGTGCCGGGAGCTGACCCGAGAGCATGAGCCGCACCCGGAGCTGTTCCTCCTCCTGGAGGAGTACCTCGTGCGCCTGGACGCGAAGGAGGCGGGCCCCACGTCGCTGCTCGCCTTCGAGCTGTCCGCGCTGGCGCACGCGGGGTTGATGCCGCGCTTCGACACCTGCTCGCTGTGCGGCGGCGCGCCCGGCGAGCGGCCCCGCTTCGACCAGGCCCACGGCGGCGCGGTGTGCGAGCCGTGCGGCGGCCGCGCCCGCGAGTCGGTGGCGGTGCCGGTGGCCCTGCTGTCGGGCCTGCGCGCGCTGCAGGAAGGCCAGCGCACGCCGCTGCCCGCGGACCTGAGGGCCCGGGCGCGCAGCCTGCTCAATGTCTTCATCTCCCACCACCTCGGCCGGCGCCTCAAGAGCGTGGACTTCATGGCCCAGGTGGGCCTGGACTGACGGCGCCCGCGGAGGAGCAGCGATGAGCGAGGGGACGGTGCCGCCGCTGGACGTGGTGTGCTTCGGCGAGACGCTGGTGGACTTCCTCCCGTCGGCCCCGGGCCAGCGCGTGCGGGACGTGCCCGCGTGGCACCCGTGCACGGGCGGCTCTCCGGCCAACGTCGCGGTGGGGCTGGCCCGGCTGGGCCTGAGGCCGGCCATGCTGGGCGTGGTGGGCTCGGACGAGTTCGGCCACTTCCTGCGCGAGCGGCTGGCCTCCGAGGGCGTGGACGTCAGCCACCTGCGGCAGACGGACGCGGCCCGCACCGGGCTGGTCTTCATCTCGCTGGACGCGCGCGGTGAGCGCAGCTTCACGTACTTCCGGACGCGCTCGGCGGAGTTCCTGCTGGGCGCCGCCGACGTGGACCCGGCCTTCCTGCTGCGGGCGAAGGTGGTGCACTGCGGCTCCAACTCCCTGCACCACCAGGAGGCCCGCGATGCCACGGTGCGCATGATGGAGCTGGCGCGCGGCGCGGGCCGCATCGTGAGCTGTGACCCCAACCTGCGCCTCCATGCCTGGGCGGACCCGGGCGAGCTGAAGGGGCAGCTGGCGCGCATGCTGCCGCTGTGCACGGTGGTGAAGCTCTCCGAGGAGGAGATTGGCTTCGCCACCGGGACGGACGCGCCGGACGAGGCGCTGGCGCGGCTGGCGGCCCTCGGGGTGATGTTGCCGGTGGTGACGCTGGGCGAGCGGGGTGCGGTGCTGCTGTGGAAGGGCGAGCGCCTCCACGTGCCCGCGCCCCGCGTGACGGTGCTGGACACCACGGGCGCCGGGGACGGCTTCGTGGCGGCGCTGCTGCACGGGCTGGTGCGGTGGTACGGCGACGCGCGGGCGCTGTCGGGCGCCTCGCGCGAGGAGCTGACGGCGCTGACCACCTTCGCCTGCGACGTGGGCGCCCGGGTGGTGCAGCGCTTCGGCGCGGTGGAGGGCTTGCCGCGCGCCGAGGAGCTCCAGGCGGTGATGCCCTCGCGCACGCCCGCGTCTTCCTGAGAAGGGTGGGCGGGCTTCGCGCCCCGTGACGACTCGCGGGGAGGCGCGCGATGAGGACGTCGCCCGCCGCCTGCGAGGACGCATCAGGGGGCCCGTCCGGCCTCGCCTCACGTGTACATGCTGACCTCGTCCATCTTCCTGCACAGCTTCTCGAGGTCCTCCTCCGTCGCGCCCAGCCGCCGCATCATCATCCGCTCCGACGCGTACGGCGCGTCCGGCGTGGCGTGATCCCTGGGGAAATACCTGCTGAGGACCTTCTCCGTCCCGCCGACTCCCGCCGAGTTGTGCGACAGCACCGCGACGCGCGCGTAGGCCTGCCGGTAGCCCTGGCGCACCGACTCGGGCGTGTCGGGGCTCGACAGCGCCTCTCGCAGCGCCTCCACCTCCACGGTGAGCCGGAAGAGGACATGGATGAGCGGGGCGACGGAGTCGTCCTTCATCAGCTTCTGTATCAACCCGAAATTGATGGACCCGGAGGTCATCGCGTCGTCGGCAGTGGCCATGTCCCCAGTCTAGCGGGCAGGCGAGCGAGGGGGCTCGTGCCGGAGGCCCCAGGGGTGGAAGGATGGGGGCTCATGGCCGCCCAGCCCGCTCCACGCCCCGCCCCCGAGGATGAGGCCCCGACGCCCGCCTCCCTGTCGCTGCTGAGCATCCCCGGCGGCACCCCCGAGGACGCGGACACGTACTGGCTGCGGGAGGTGTACCAGGCGGACCGCGTCCCCCAGCTCACCCTGCGCGCCGTGCTGCTGGGGAGCGCCATCGGTGCCGTCACCTGCGCCACCAACCTCTACGCGGGCCTCAAGCTGGCCCTCGCCTTTCCCGTCGCCATCACCGCCGCGCTCCTCGCGCACGCGTCGCATGGCGCCCTGCGCCGCCTGGCGCCCGGTGTCTCGGGGGCGCCGCTGTCCCCGCTGGAGACGTGCTGCGCGCAGGCGGTGGCGTCCTCCGCCGGCTATGCCACCGGCGGTGCGCTCATCTCCGTGCAGGGCGCGTGGCTGCTCACCACCGGCAGCCACCCTCCGGGGTGGGCGCTGCTCACGTGGACCTTCCTCCTGTCGGCCCTGGGGGTCTTCTTCGCCGTGCCCCTCAAGCGCCGGCTCGTGGACCATGAGCAGCTTCCCTTCGCCACCGGCACCGCCGCCGCCGTCACCATCCGCACCCTGCACACGACGGGCACCGAGGCCCGGCCGGGACTGCGCATGCTCGGCGTGGGCGGCCTGGTGGCCGGGCTCGTCACCGCCATCCGTGAGGGGCTCGGGCGCATCCCGTATTTCATCCCCTTCGGGGGCTCACTCGGGGGCATGCCGCTGGAGCGGCTGGGCTTCGGGCTGGAGACGAGCCTCCTCGCCATCGGCGGGGGCGCGCTGCTCGGCCTGCGCCTCACCGCTTCGTGGCTGCTGGGCGCGCTGCTGCTCCACGGCATCGTCGCTCCGCGCGTGTTCGGCGCGGGGCTCCTCCCGGCGGATGGAGAGTTCCTCGGCTGGAGTCTCTGGCCCGGCGCCGCCGCGCTGACCACCGCCTCGCTGCTGCACTTCGCGCTGGATGGACGGGTGCTGGGCCGCGCGCTGCGAGGCCTCTTCTCCGGCCGCCGCGCGGCGCCCCATCCGGTGGATGCGCTGCAGGTGCCGGGGCGCTGGGTGCTGGGGGGCGTGGCCGTGCTGACGCCGGCCATCCTCGCCCTGGCGCATGTCGCCTTCGGCGTGCCCCTGCCGCACGCGGCGCTCGCGGTGGCGCTCTCCTTCGTGCTGTGCCTCATCGCCTGTCGCGTCACGGGCGAGACGGACGCCACGCCCGTGGGGCCGCTCCAGCAGGTGACGCAGCTCACCTTCGGCGTGCTGCTGCCGCGCAACGTCGAGGCCAACCTCGCCACCGCCGGCATCACCGTCAACGCGGCGTCGTCGGCCGCGGACCTGCTCAGCGACCTCAAGACGGGCCACCTGCTGGGGGCCCACCCGCGACGGCTGTTCCTCGCGCAGTTGTTCGGCTGTGTCGTGGGCGCCGCCGCCGTGGTTCCGCTCTTCTTCCTGCTGGTGCCGGACCGCTCGGTGCTGGGGAGTGAGCGTTTCCCCGCGCCCATCGCGGCGATGACGGCGGGCATGGCCCAGGTGCTCTCCACGGGCCTGGGGAGCCTGGAGCCCACCACCCGGGTGGCCATGCTGTGGGCCGCGCTGCTCGCCGCCATCCTCACCGTGGCCGAGCGCCTGCTGCCCGAGCGGGCGCGGCGGTGGGTGCCGTCACCCCTGGGCATGGGTCTGGCCTGCCTGGTGCCGGCGTCCACCTCGCTGGGTTTCTTCCTGGGGGCCCTGGGCGCGGCGGTGACGCGGCGCGTGCGTCCCTCCTCGGCGGGTGGGGTGGTGACGCTCGCCGCGGGCCTCATCGCGGGCGAGGGGGTGGTGGGCGTCGGCATCGTCCTGGTCCGTGCGCTCTGGTAATGTGGGCCTCCGCCCATGCGTTGTCCGGTCTGCCACCGCCGCCTCACCGTCGGCGCGGCGTGTCCCGTGCACGGCCAGCGAGCCTCGCCGGGCCCAGCCGCCGAGCCGCTGCCGCTCCCGGACGTGCCCGGCCTGATGAGTGCCGCCCTGTTGGGCAAGGGCGGCTTTTCCCACGTCTTCACCGCGTACCGCGAAGAGGACGGGCGCGAGGTGGCCCTCAAGCTGGGCCTGGGCCCGCACCACGAGCGCTTCGCCCGTGAGGCCGCCGCGCTCCGGCGCGTGGGGCCGCCCACCGCGCCCGAGCTGCTCCAGCACGGCACCACGCGCGGGCGTCCCTTCCTGGTGCTGGAGCACCTGCACGGCCAGACGCTCGCCGCGTGGATGGCCGCGCTGCCCGGGACGGGGGCCGCGTCCGTGCCACGCGTGCGGGAGTTGCTCAGCGGCCTGTGCGCCGCCGTGGAGCGCGTCCACGACGCGGGCCTCGCCCACCGGGACCTCAAGCCGGAGAACATCTTCCTGCGCGAGGGCGGCGCGCTCAGCCTGCTGGACCTCGGCCTCGCCCGCTTCCTGGACGAGCCCGGAGATGGCGTCGCGCCGGACGCGGAGGCGCAGGGCTTCACCCCCGTGGGCCAGCGCCTGGGCACGCCCCTCTACATGTCGCCCGAGCAGTGCCTGGACGCGCGCGAGGCGGGAGCGGCCGCGGACATCTACGCGCTCGGCGTCCTCCTGTTCGAGCTGCTCACGGGCGCGCCGCCCTTCACCGGCGGCTCCGAGGAGATTCGCCACGGGCACGTGAGCCTCCGCCCGCCGCGCGTCTCGGAGCGCGCGAGCGTGCCGGCCGCGCTCGACGAGGTGCTGCGCCGGTGTCTCGCCAAGTCGCCCCTGGAGCGCTACGCGCGGGCCTCCGAGGTGCTCTCCGCGTTCGACGCCGCCTGTCGTGAGGAGGCCCGGGCGACGGAGCCCTCCGCGTCCGCCCCGGCTCCCGCGGCGGTGCTCCCGACCCCGGGCATGGGGCTGCGGCCCGTGGCGCTGCTCGGTGTCCACGCGGAGCTGACCGTGGAGGCGCTGCTCGCCGCGGTCGAGCCGCACGGGGGCACCCTCGCGCGCGTCCGCTCCCACGGCTATGTCGTCGCCTTCTCCGAGTCACACTCGGCCGAGGCGAACCTGCGGGCGGGGGCGCTCGTCGCGAGGAGGCTGGTGGAGGAGGGCAGGGCGGGCGCCGTCCTCCACCTGGCGGAGCTGCACGTGTACCCGGGCGCCACCACCACGCGCGTTGCTGGCGCCGCGCTGGAAGTGCTCGCGGACTGGTGGCCCGAGGATCTCGCGGTGGGCGAGGCCAGTGTCACGTCCGCCGCCGCCGCGCGCCTCGGGCCCGGTGCGACGGAGACCGCGGCCCCGGGGGCTTCGCGGCCGAGCGACGCGAGCCTGCGCCTGCGGCTTCACGACGGCGGCGCCTCCACGTCTTCGTCCGAGGCGCCTCCGCTGTCGGGCCGTGAGGCCGTGGTGGACCTGCTGGAGGCCGAGGCGGTGCGGTGCCTCGGTGATGGCATCCCCGGGCTCTGTGTCCTCACGGGCGAGGTGGGCCATGGCAAGTCCCGGGTCATGGATGCGCTGGCCGCGCGCCTCGAAGGCGAGGGGCGCGCCCGGGTGATGCGTCTGCGCGCGAGCTCGCCGGATGCCGTCACGCAGGAGCCGCTGCATGACGCGCTCATGGTCGCCATCTCGAGTCAGCTGCCCTCCGCCCACGGCGGTGCGACATCGCTCGGAGCCGCGCCTGACGTGAGCGCGCCGGCCGTGCACCCGGCACTTCCGACGAGGCTCCAGGCGGAGACGACCTGGAGGGGAGGAGGACCCTCCGCGCGTGTGACCTCCGCGCACGCGGCGAACCTCGTCGGCCTCGAGGCCGCGTCCCTGCTGCTCCGCCAGAAGGGCGCGCCTCCGCTGGCGGACGTGCGCCACGCCACCGCGCGCGCCGTCGCCGAGGCGCTTCGCCACCATGCCCGGCAGGCGCCCCTGGTGCTGCTGGTGGACGATGGCCACCTCGCGGACCCCACCAGCCTCGACGCGCTGGAGGTGGCCACCCTCGCCGGGACGCGCGCGCCGCTCTGGGTCTGCATCGCCGCGCGGCCGGCGCTGCTGGGCCTGCGCCCGCACCTGGGCGACCGCGGTGCCCGTGTCTCGCACCACGCGCTGCCCCCGCTGTCGCCCGAGGCCAGCCGCGCGCTCCTCCTGCGCCTGCTGCGCCCCGCCGAGCACATTCCCGAGCCCGTGCTCGCGCGCCTGGAGCAGCTGGCGCAGGGCGTGCCCCTCTCCCTCGTGGAGCTGGCCGGCGCGCTCCGGGCCGCGGGGGCGTTGCGCACGTCTCCCGGCGGCGGCTGGTACGTCGCCCCGGATGCGCTGCTGGACGTCTCCATCACCCCGCTCTTCGAGCGGCTCGCCGTGCGCGCGCTCGCCGGACTCCCCGAGGCGCATCGGGTGCTCGCGCGCCTGTGCGCGGTGCTGGGCACGGAGGTGGAGGTGGCGCGCGTGGACGCGGCGCTGCGGCACCTGGACCTCAACGCGGAGACCGCGCGCGTGGCCTCCCTGGACGCGGGCGCGGGGCTCCACCGGCTGGCGCGCACGGGGCTGCTGCGCTCCGCCGGCGCGGGACGCTTCGCCTTCCGACATCCGCTGCTGCGCGAGGCCCTGGAGGCCCTGCTTCCTCCTCCCACGCGTCGCGCCCTGCACGCCGCCGCGCTGCGCGCCACGCCCACCGAGGGCCTGTCCGAGCGCCGCCGCCGCGCGCACCACGCCGCGGCCTGTGGCGCCCACGCGGAGGCCACCGCTACCTTCCTCGCGCTGGCGGAGGAGGCGCGCCGCGCCCACCTCTCCGTGGAGGCCGAGCAGCACTACACCCGCGCGCTCGCGCTGCTGCTGGAAGGGGACGCCGAGCGCCGCGCCCGCGCGCTGGCGGGCCGTGGACGCGTGCGGCACCGGCTCCAGCGCTTTCGCGAGGGGCTCGCGGACCTGGCCGCCGCGCGCGTGCTGGCCGAGGCGCGCAAGGACGTGGCGCTCCAGGTCGACCTGCTGCTGGAGGAAGCCACCGCGCGCGACTGGATGGAGGACATCGACGGCTCCGAGGCCTGCACCCGCGAGGCGCTGGAGCGAATCGAGCAGCTCGACGACCCGCGCCTGTCCCTGCGCTGCACCCTGGCCCGGGGCCGCCTGCACGTGCGCCAGGGCGAGTGGGGCGCGGCCGCCCGCGTCCTCACCTCGGCCGTGGAGGGCGCCGAGCGCGCGAGAGACCACGAGACGCTGGTGGTGGCCGGCGCGCTGCTGGGCTCGGCGCTGACCTTCCTCGACCGCACGGAAGAGGCCGCCACGCGCTTCGACGAGGCGCTCATCCGCTGCGAGGAGACCGGCGACGCGCTCCACCTCGCCGCCACCCTCATCAACCGCGTGCTGCTCTGGCTGCGGCTGGGCGACGTGGGTCGGATGGAGGAGGACCTGCGGCGCGCCATGGCCCTGGGCCGCGAGCTGGGCCACGCGCAGGTGGAGCGCTGGTCCACCTTCAACCTCGCGGAGGTGCTCTACATGCAGGGCCGCCTGGAGGAAGCGCTTCCGCTGGCCCGCCGCGTCCACGAGCTGGGCGTGCGCTTCTTCCGGGAGCACCCGGTGCCGGTGGACGCGCTGCTCCTCGCGCGCATCGGCGCGGCGCTCGGAGACCTGGCGGAGTCCGCGCGGCAGCTGCGCTGGATTGACTCGCACTGCCCTCCGGACTCCCTGCCGCCCACCGCCGTCATGCGCCGGCTGGTGGAGCTGCAGGTGCGCGAGGCCTCCCCCGGAAGCGAGGCCCCGGACGCGCGGGCCTGGCACGCGCTGGCGGAGGACGCGGACACGTACGCCTCGGCCGACGAGAAGGCCGAAATCCTCCTCCAGGCCGCGCGGGGCGCGCTCCAGTCGGGACGGACCCGGGAGGCCCGGGACTGGCTGGAGCGGGCCGAGCGCGCCGTGGAGGGCGCTCCGCTGTGGCGCCCCCGCCTGGAGTCACTGAGGGCCTCGCTGTGGGCCGTGTAGCGCGAAACGTCACAGCGCCCCGGGGATGTGACGTTCCGCGCTACAGGCGGCCGGGGCTCAGCAACGTTCTTCTGGCGAGCCGGGGTTTTCCGGAGGCTGGCTCGGCCTGTGCTTGCTCCGGTGCATCCCGTCATCTCCCCCCGTTCCAACTGGAGGAAAGCTCCATGGCCATCCGTCCGTGTCGCCCGCTGCCGGTCACCCTCTGTCTGCTCGCCCTCGCCCTCGCTGGCTGTGGCACCGGGGTTCACGAAGTGGACGGGTCCCCGGCGCCCTCCTCGCAGGCCGCGGAAATCCGCATCGCCAACTCGCTGACCACGGACGCGCTGGTCCTCAACGCCATCTCCGCCAACCCGACCGCCAACGGGATGCTGGCGTCCAACGCGCTCACGACGCTCTTCGGTCCGACGCCTATCTCGGGCCCCGCCCACATCCGGCTGCAGCTCCAGGACCCGGACGCGCAGAAGTTCATGGAGTACCTGGTGGGGTGCGCGCTCGAGGAGGGTGACTTCCTGGAGTGGTATGACCCGCGGCCGGGGTCGGCCGGACTCAAGCAGTGGCACGGCAAGGCGGGCCTGTGCCCCGAGTGGGCCACCAGCGCTCCGTCCGGCCAGTGCAAGCGCCTGGTGTCCGCCTGCATCCTCGCGCGCAACAACGCGCTGGGCCGGCGCGTGGAGCTGTCCATCCGGGGCGAGCACTGGACGGGGCCGGGCGTCTTCACGCTGGAGCCGGTGACGCGTCCGGCGGAGCAGGACCCGAACCCGCTGGTGGCGCTGAGCAGCTTCACGACCTGCGCCGGGACGCAGACCGGGGCGACGCGCGACTGCGGCTGGAAGGCGGACGCCATCGGCTCCTGCACGCCGGGCTCCCAGGTGTGGGTGGGCGCGGGCGGCCCCATCTCCTGCCCCGGGCCGGGGCTGGGCTCCAGCACCGGCGGGCAGATGGTGCTGCGCGTCTGCGACGGCATCGTCGGGTGTGACCACCTGGGCTCGCGCTTCATCACCGAGGCTGTCGGCAGCTGCGCGGGCTCCGCGCCGGTGACGTCCTTCACCTGCCCCTACCAGGGCAACCCCGCCACCTCCTGGTTCAGCGTGATGACCGCGCCGTGGAGCTCGCTGGACACGACGTCCGAGGCGACGGTGGCGGTGAGCTCCAGCGCCGGTGCGCAGTACAACCTGTCCGAGCAGCAGGTGTACGGCACGCGGGAAGGCGCCTTCTACGGCAACGTGTTCGACCCGGCGGCGCTGCACCCGCAGGTCAACGTGTACGTCGCCCGGGAAGGCGAGCGCTACACGGTGAGGGGCACCGACGTGCGCGTCCAGGGCTCCATCTACCGGAAGATGTTCTCCTGCTACGACCCGAACTGGTCTTCGGGGGCGGCGTACTCGGCCAACCGCGTCTGCGCGCTGCCGTCGTCCGGCGAGAACTGCGCCGCCACGGTGGTGGGCCCGTGCTGGGGCTCGGGGACCTCCCTGGGGACCTGCGCCGTGCAGGACGGGCCCGACGTCGCGGGAGATGGCGACTTCGAGCTGTGCAGGGACACCCTGGGCAACGTCTGGCAGGAGCCGGTGACCACCTGGCTCAACGCCGCCTGCGATACGGTGCAGGCGGCCTCGGGCACGCGCTCGTGCGCGCGCAAGTAGCGGGGCACGTCCCGGGAGCTCAAGGGTGCCAGGCGGAGAAGAGCCACTCTACGGTGAGGAGCTGGGCGCCGGTGCCCTGGTGGGGCACTGGGTGGTGGAGCGCGTCCACTACCGCGGGCCCGTCTCCACGCTCTACCGCGCGAAGGACGTCCGCACCGGCGCGCCCGCGGCGCTGAAGGTGCTGCACCCGCAGTCGGCCTCCGCCACCACCGCGCTGCGCCGCTTCCGCCGCGAAGCGGCCACGCTCCAGCGGCTGAGCCACCCGCACATCGTCGAGGTGCTCGGGCACGGGGAGCTGCCGGACGGACGGGCCTTCATCGCCATGGAGTGGCTGGAGGGAAGAGACCTCGCGGCGGAGCTGGCCGCCCGGGGCCCGCTGTCCGCGGACGAGGCGCTGGAGGTGTTGGAGCAGGTGGGCGCCGCGCTGCGGGCCGCGCACGGGGCGGGCGTGGTGCACCGTGACTTGAAGGCGCAGAACGTGGTGCGCCTCTCCGCCAGGGGCGAGGCGCTCCACGTGAAGCTGGTGGACTTCGGCGTGGCCAAGGGGCTGACGCCCGACTCACCCGGAGCGTCCACGCTCACGCATACCGGCGTGGCGCTGGGCACGCCGCTGTCCATGGCGCCCGAGCAGATTCGCGGCGAGCCTCCCGATGCGCGCACGGACCTGTACGCGGTGGGCGTGCTCCTGTTCCAGCTCGTCACGGGACAGCCGCCGTTCCTCGGGGCCACGCGGCACGAGGTGGAGGAGCAGCACCTGCACGCGCCACCGCCGCGCCCCGGTGAGCGGGCTCCCGTGCCGGCCGCGCTGGATGCGGTGGTGCTGCGGTGTCTGGGCAAGCGGCGCGAGGACCGCTACCCGGACGTGGACGCGCTGCTGGAGGAGCTGCGCGTCGCGGTGCGCGGCGGGCGGACACCGGCGAAGGCGGGGCGGGCGGTGGCCCTGTACGCGGAAGCCCGCCTCACGGGCGCGCCGGATGCGGCGGCGCTGGAGCGGCTGGACGCGCTGCTGGAGCGGGCGGGGAGGGCGGCGCGGGACGCGGGGCTGGACGTGAAGGTGGAGGGGAGCGGCTGCGTGCTCGCCCTGGCCGCGCTGCCGGAGGACGAGGCGCGCGAGCGGGCCCTGCGCCAGCGGGTGGTGGCTTCAGCGCGGGCGCTGGTGACGGACGCGGGCGGCCCCGGCGCGGTGGCGCTGGCCGTCACCGTCCACGTGGACCACGCGGGACTGCTGCACCTGCCCGGCTGGGTGGCGCAGGTGCCGGGCACGGGCCTCGTCGTCACCGAGGCCGCGTCGAAGGACCTGGCGCCGGGGGCTCCCCCCGAGCGCCGCTGAGCCTCACGGCTTGATGCCGTGCCTGCGCAGCAGCCGGTACAGGTGGACGCGGTCCATGCCGGCGGTGACGGCGGCCTGGGCCACCTTGCCCTGGTGCTTCTCCAGCAGGGCGCGCAGGTAGCGCCGCTCGAAGTCATCCACCATGCGGCGGCGCTGGTCCGCGTACGGCTGCGAGGGGTCCACCTCCGGCGGGCCCCCGTGCAAGGCCTCTTCCTCGGAGAGGTCCACCGCCTCCTCGAAGACGAGGCACCGCTCCAGGTAGTTGCGCAGCTCGCGCACGTTGCCCGGCCACGCCGCGTGCCGCAGCCGCGCGATGAAGTCCGGCGTGCGCAGCGCGGGAGTCCGCTCGCGGTCCGCGCCCAGCGAGTCGAGGATGCCCTCCACCAGCATGGGCAGGTCTTCCGGACGCTGGCGCAGGGGGGGCAGGGAGATGCGCAGCACCGCCAGCCGGAAGAACAGGTCGGAGCGGAACCGTCCCGCATTCACCTCGGCGCGCACGTCGCGGTGCGTGGCGGCGATGAGGCGCACGTCCACCGGCTGGTGCGTGTTGCTGCCCACGCGGCGAATCTCCCGGTTCTCCAGCACGCGCAAGAGCTTGGGCTGCAGCTCCGCGGGCAGCTCGCCAATCTCGTCCAGGAACACCGTGCCGCCCACGGCCTCCTCGAAGGCGCCCACGCGGCGGTGCAGCGCGCCGGTGAAGGCGCCCTTCTCGTGGCCGAACAGCTCGCTCTCCAGCAGGTGCGCGGGGATGGCGCCGCAGTCCACCACGAGGAAGGGCGCGTCGCGCCGGCGGCTGGCCTGGTGGATGGCCAGGGCCGCCTGGCTCTTGCCCGTGCCCGTCTCGCCCTCCAGCAGCACCGTCACGTCGCGGGCCGCCGCGCGCTCCATCATCGCGAAGCACCCGCGCATGGCCACCGACGCGCCCACCAGCGTGCCGAAGCGCGTGCTCTCCGACAGGGGCAGCCGGTTGCTCTCCGCGCTGAAGTCGAAGCGCAGCACCACGCGCCCCAGCCGCAGCAGGCTGCCGCTGCGCAGCACGCCCTCCACCACCTGCACGCCGTCCACGATGACGCCGTTGAGGCTGTCCAGGTCCTTCACCTGCGGCCCGCGCGGACCGATGCGCACCTCGCAGTGGAAGCGCGACACGGTGGGGTCATCCAGCGTGAAGTCGTTGAGCGGGTGCGAGCCCACCGAGCACGTGTCCGCGGTGGATTCCCACATCGTCCCCGCGCCGGGGCCCTCCGCCACGGTGAGCCGGAAGCGGCGCACGGTGGAGGCGTCATAGGCCCGGCGCGCATGCTCGTACGGCAGTGTCACGTGGAGCGCTTCGTCTCCGCCCTCCTCGGCCTCCTGCGTCCAGGGGGGCTCGCCCTTCACGTCCGGCGAGGAAGAGGGGGCCCGGGGGCGATCCAGTGCTGACATGAAATTCAAGATATCACGGCGCCTGACCTGCAAGGCCGCTCCGCGTCGGAACTGCATGCGGAGCCCGGCACGGCGGTGTCCAGCCGGCCAGGCTCCGCGTCCCCCCTCGGGACAATCCGTGATGCATTCTGGTTGCAGCACGCGTGCCGCGAGCCGCCCAGAGGGACGCGCTCGCGGCACGTAACGGAGAGCGCCACAACGAAGCTCCAGGTTGTGACACGCGATGTTGCGGAGTTGCATCAATGCGTGGCTGCGCTGCACCTGGCGGCGCGGCCGCCGGCTCTCGCGGACGTGGGGGAACACCGCGGCCTGTGCGGCGTCATCGGCACGTGCACGAAAACGCGGTGCGGCATGGCCGTGACGCGGAGGCCACCTGCTCGCGCGGCGTCCGGAGGATCTGCTTCAATCCCTCCGCCCCCCCATCCGCACACCCCAAGAGGAAAACCGATGCGCTCGCAGCTCCTGCAGTCGTGTGTCGCAATGTTGATGGCCGTGGCCACCGCGTGTGGTGGTGTCTCCGCAGCCGACGAGGCCCCGGCGTCCCCGGTGGGCGAGAGCACGCAGGCGGTGCTCTACCCGCCGGCCGCGCCGGCCAGCGGCAACATCCTGGACAGCACCACGTACATGGGGCGGGTCAACGTCCCCGGCTCCCTCCAGGCGCAGTACACGACGTCACCGCAGTACTTCTCCATCAGCTTCCAGGTGCGCCCCAGCTCCACCGTGAAGCTGGAGGTGACGCACCTGGGCAGCAGCATGTACCTGGACACGGGCCTGTTCCTGTACGGGCCGCGTCAGGCCAATGGCAGCTACGGCACCGCGCTGCTGGCCCAGGACGATGACTCCGGCTACGGCCAGCTCAGCCGCATCGCCTCCGTCAATCTCGCGGGAGGCGAGTACCTCGTCGTGGTGAGCAGCGGCTCCGGCGCGGGCAAGCAGTTCCGCCTCCAGGTGGACTGCCTCGCCGGCGGGTGCGTCACGGCGCCGGCCCCGTCCGGCTACGCGCTGCAGCTCCAGGAAGAGGCCCTGACGCCCGCGCTCGAGGAGACGATGAGCGAGGACGTCTACTGGGGCTGCGAGGGTGCCTGCAACGGCTGGCTGACGGCGTACCACTTCGCGTGGCCGTACACGGATGCGCCCACGCTGGCCATGGCCACGCGCACCGTCGAGCAGCAGGCGCACTTCCAGACCTACGGCTATCAAGCCACCGGCACCTTCCCGTACGCGGACCTGGAGCCGCGGCTGCTGCCCATCTTCTCCACGTATGACGTGCCGGAGCAGATGCTCGCCACGTACGGCAACGGGACGGAGAACGTGCAGGTGGCGTCCTACGCCAGCCCGGTGCAGGGCTCGGACTTCAACCTGTTCGTCATCCTGTTCCCGGAGTCACGCAAGGTGCTCGTCCTGGAGCAGGAGCACTTCTGGTGAGGTGACGCTGCCCGCCGCCTGGCATCCCGGCACGAGGCCGGATGCCAGGCGAGGCGAGTCGCTCAGAGGATGACGAGCAGGCCCAGCGAGGCCGTGGGGTAGACCTTGCGCAGCTCCAGGTTGCCGGAGCGCACCTCCAATTCCCGCACGTCCGTGAAGGTGAAGCCGGGGCCCACGCGCGCCGACAGGCCGATGCGGCCCGAGCCCGGCTGCCACATCAACCCCGCCGCGGGCTCCACGAACGCCGTCGTGGTGGCGCTCTCCGAGGGGCCCTTGCCGGAGCGGCCCACGAACTCCTCCATGCCCAACGTCAGCCCCACGAAGGGCTTCAGCGTGCCGTTGGCGAAGGCGCCCACCGTGTAGCGGCCGTCCATGCCCACCGCGTAGTTCAGCTTCACCTCGCTGGCGCCCACGCCGTCGAAGCGCGTCTTCGTCCCCAGCGAGTTGCCCCACTGGCCGGCGCGCCCCATCAGCCCGAAGGAGAACGGCCCCTCCATGGAGGGCGCGATGTCCAGGCGCACGCCGTACATGGACCCGTCCAGCGCGGGCGGCGTCACCTCCAGCAGCACCGCGCCCCGGCGCTCGCGCTCCCGGCCGGGAATCTGCTCGCCCGAGTCGTCCGCGAACGCGGGCGCGGCCAGCAGGGGAACCATCATCAGGACGGCCTTGGACACCTTCACGACCTTCAGGGACGAGACGCTCATGGCTTTCCTCCAGGTTTTAGTCGTTCGAATAAATTAGCTACACGACTAACTAAGGTTGCTGACGCACGTTGTCAAGGCGGCCTGGGTGGAGGGCGGGTGTCCCTTGCGGGCCTACATCGTCTGACCTATGGGAATGGCATGGCCCGTCCACGCAGCGGCTCGAAGACGCCCGCCTCCTCGCCGGAACCCGACGCCCGGGAGCGGCTCATCACCGCGGGGTACCGCGTGCTCTCCGAGCGCGGGTACGACGCGGCGACGGTGAAGGAGGTGGCGCGCGAGGCCGGCGTCAACCAGGGCCTGGTGCACTACTACTTCGGCAGCAAGGACGCGCTGCTGCTGGCCGTCGCGAAGGAGGCCCGCCAGCAGTACCTCGACGAGCTGAAGCGACTGCGCCAGGAAACGCCGCACGAACAGCTTGCCGCCGCGAGCTTCGCGTGGGGCGAGAAGCTGCTGAAGGAGACGCCCGAGCAGTTCCGCGTGCGCTACGAGCTGTTCGCCATGGGGCTGCACAACAAGGAGCTGAAGCCCGCGGTGGCGGAGATGCTCCAGTGCGTGGGCGACGAGGTGGCCCTCACCGTGGCGGCCGTCCGAAATGGAGAGGGCGCGAAGCCCGAGCCGCTGGACTACCACTATGCCGCCATCATCAAGGCGTGCGTGGACGGGCTGTCGCTGCACCACCTGCTGGACGAGCACTTCGACCCCGCGCCCGTGTACGCGCTCCTGAGCCGCATCGTGCTGGAGAGCCAGGGGCTGACGGCGGGGAAGAAGCCTTCGGCGCGCAAGACGAAGGGGCAGGCGCGGCGGGGGAAGGTGCCCTCACCGCGCCGGGGTGCCTCGCGCAAGCCGCGCTCGCGCTGACTGGCACCGGGCGCGAGGCCGCCGGCGCGGCCGGCTCCGGTGTGACGGGCTACAGCGCGGTGGGCTGTCCGGGCGTGAGGAAGCGCACGCGCTTGTCACCGGCGAAGGCGGCGCGGACCTCGGGCTCCTCCGCGAGCGGCTCGAAGGTGCCGAAGTGCATGGGGATGATGAGGGAAGGGCGGAAGTACTTCTTCATCGCGAGCGCCGCCGCCTTCGGATCCAACCCCCAGCGACCGCCGCCGGTGGTGAGCAGGACGATGTCCGGGTGGTACAGCTCCTGGATGAGGGCCATGGCCCCGAAGAGCCACGTGTCGCCCGTGTGGTACAGCGAGCGCCCGTCGGCGAACGTCACCACGTAGCCGAGCGGCCGGCCTCCGGGCTCCGTCGAGTGCATCGCCGGCACCGCGTGCACGGTGACGTCGCCCAGGCGGAACGAGCCGCCCACGTTGACGCTGTGCTGCTGCGCCTCGGGAATCTTCATGGCGCGCAGGTGCTCGCCGGTGCTGACGACGAGCGCGCCGCTGATGCGGGCCAGCTCGGGCACGTCGGGCGCGTGGTCTCCGTGCGCGTGGGTCACCAGGATGGCCGCGGGCTTGTCCGTGTCCCGGCCGAAGCGGGTCAGCTCCCTCCACGCGGCGGGAGTCTTCGGGTTGTCGGAGAGCCACGGGTCGATGAGGAGGCGCGTGCCTCCGGGGGAGACGACCTCGAAGGCCGCGTGGCCGAGCCACGTCAGCCGCGGGCCACTGGAAGCCCGTGCCTGGGTGCCGCCGTCCGCGGGCTTCGAAGCCTGGGCGAGGGCAGGGGCCGCGAGCATGCATGCGGCCAGGAGCAGGGAACCGACAACTGGATTGCCACGCATCGTCACTCCACGTCGAAGAAGCCGCGCGGAAACGGGTGCGCGGCGAGGTCCTGGACGGGAGGAATAGAGGGGCGGGAGTGGGAAGCGCTTGGGCGTTATTGACCGTGCTCAGCTCACCGTGAGGGTGAAGCTCTCGTCGTTGTTGTCCGGGGTGAGGGTGATGACCGCGTTCGGGTTCGTGATGGTCACCGTCGACGTGGTGATGCCGTTGGCGATGGCGTAGCACTGCCATTGCTGCGCGGTGCTCACGGTGGTGCTGTTGTGTTCGTCCACCACGATGACGATCTGTATCGGAGTGCCCGGCTGGCTGATGGTGAACTGCACCGGGTTGCGCCAGGTGTTCTCGCACACCAGTGCGGAGGGCTGGGTGCCGGAGGACTGCACGAGCTGGAAGTCATAGAGGCCTTCCTCACTCCGCACCTGCGCCATGAGCGTGGCGGACGTGGCGTTGAAGGAGAGCGTGTTGGACGCGAGCGAGAAGTCGCCCATCGAGGTGTAGGCCTGCACCTGGTAGTTCGTCGTCGTGGGGATGGCGGCCTGCGCACCGGCGTGTACTCCGATACGGGCAATCAGGTTGCTGCCCTGGAGCAGGCGGAACTCCACGGTGGGGACGATGGCGGCGGGGATGGCGTTGACGAGCTTGATGGTAGACATCCATGGCTCCTGCGCTGATGGGACGGAATGAGAGGCGGGTAGGCGTCCTGGACCGGGGGCGGCCGTCACTGGAGCACGGCCCGGGCGAACTGCCCCGGGGTAAGTCCGACGATGCGCTTGAAGTGCCGGTTGAGCTGGCTCTGGTCATAGAGCCCCACCTCGGCGGCGACGTCCCCGGCCGCCATTCCCCGCGAGAGCAACACCCGGGCTCGCGCCACGCGCAGGTGGGTGACGTAGTCATGGGGCGGCAGGCCGAACTCCGCGCGGAACACGCGCAGCAGGTGGAAGCGATTCATGCCCACGTTGCTGGCGAGCGCGTCCAGGCCCACGTTCTCCGTGAAGCTCGCGTGCAGGAAGTCCCGCGCGCGCAGCGCCGCGGGCCGATGCGAAGCACACCCCTCCGGAGGGGAGCGCTCCGCATACTCCGTGAGCAGCGCGTCGAGCGTCTCGGCCAGCAGCGACTCGCACTCCAGGCGGTGGGAGGAGCGCCGCGTGAGTGCCGCGTGCAGGGCCAGTGCGGAAGCCTCGCAGCGCCCCGTACCCCGGCTCAGCGCGGCGCTCAGATGAGGTGAGGTGGGGAGGCCGAGCTGCCGCGCGGCCTCGTCCACCAGCCGGGGCGCGAAGGCCACGGACTGCGCCGTGACGGGCGCATGCAGGCGGACATCGCGGTGGACCTCGCCCGGCTCCTTGAGCTTGAGCTGCCTTCCCGGGCCGTGCGTCCACACGCGCTTGCGGTACCAGAAGTCGAAGGCGCCCGAGTGCGTCACGCCGATGGCGTACTGGATGGAGTGACCGGACCACAGCCGTGTGTCCTCCTCCACGCGCACCACCTGCACGTCCGGCAGCAGGGGAGGGCGCCAGAGGGAAACGGTGGAGACCGGGGCACTTCGCATGCGCAACAGCGTAACGAATTTCCAAGCTCCCGGCGCGGCGGCCATGCTTGCCTGCGGCGCGCGAGGAGGCACGGCACCATGGCGACACGGGGCAAGCGGAGCACGGCGAGTCGGAGCACGGCGAGTCGGAGCACGGCGAGTCGGAGCACTGCGCGCGGCGTCAAGAAGCCCGGACTGACGTTCGATGCGGTGCGCGAGCTGGCCCTGGCGCTGCCCGGCATGGAGGAGAGCACGTCCTACGGCACGCCCTCCTTCAAGGTGCGCAAGAAGTTCATCGCGCGACTCCACCCGGATGGAGAGTCCCTCGTCCTCAAGGTCGACCCGGAGGCCCGCGAGGTGCTCACCCGCGCCGAGCCGGAGACCTTCTTCATCACCGAACACTACGCCGGCTACCCGGAGTACCTCCTCGTCCGCCTCTCGAAGGTCCGGCGCGAGCTGCTCGCGAAGCTCGTGGAGGAGGCCTGGCACAAGGCTGCCTCCAAGCAGCACCTGGAGGAGCGAGCGAGGAAGCGTGGCTAGGGGGGCCCTGTCTCCACGCCAACATCGCCCCTCCCTCCACGTTGGGAAAGCCCTCGCGCCCGACACGTGATAACGACGCGGGAAAGCGCCGGGGTCGGCGTATGCTGGCCGGTCTGACCGGACGGGGAGGCAGCACATGGCTGGAGCGGCAGGTGGCCAGGGTGAAGGCAGCGGGCGCATCAACACGCCCGCCGAGGGGGCCTTGCGGGCGGTGCGGTCGCTGGTGGAACTGCAGGAGACGGACCGCGCCACCCAGCTCTACGAGGAACTGGGCGCTGCCCAGCGCGAGCGCCTGCGACGCGAAGCCGCGCAGCGGCCGGTCAAGGAGCGGCGCGGGCTCGTGGAGGTGCTGCGGCGCGCGAGGGACTTCCTCGGCGCGGCCCGGCTGATGGACGGAGATGGCGAGGACGCCACCGTCGCGGACCTCTACGTGCAGAGCGGCCAGTACCTGGAGGCCGCCGAGGCCTACCTGCGCGCCAGTGAGTCGGAGCGCGCCGCCGCCGCCTTCGAGCGCGCCGGAGCACTGGAGCGCGCGCTCGACGTGTACCGGAGCCTCGGCGCGCGCGAGTCCATGGCGCAGTGCCTGGTCCGCCTGGGCCGGCCCTTCGAGGCGGCGGACCTCTACCGCGAGCTGGGTCAGGCCCACGCGGAGGTGGAGGCGCTGGGCGGAGTGAAGGCGGAGGATGCCCGGTACGTGGAGGCCGTGCTGCGCACCAGCACGCTGCTGGACGCGGAGGGCTTCACCCACCGCGCGCTCGCCGTGCTGGCGGACGCCCTGAGCAGCTCCGAGGACGCGCGCGCCAACCCGGCCCTGGTGACGGAGAAGGCGCGGCTCTTGCGCCGCATGGGCATGGAGGCGGAGGCCGAGGCCATGCTGCTGCGCCGCTCGGCGGGCGCGTCCACCCCGGCCGCCAATGGCTACCGCTTCCTCAAGGCCATCCCCATCTTCGGGGAGCTGTCGCTGGAGGACATGAAGGACCTCTACCGGCTCGCCCGGCAGGTCGTCATCGCCCCCGGCACGGTGCTGCTGGAGAAGGGCACGCCGGGCATCGGGCTCTTCGTGCTCCTGGACGGCATGGTGGACGTCTACACCGGCCCCGATGACGACGCCCGGCACCTCAACACGCTGGGGCCCGGCGAGTACCTCGGGGAGATTTCCCTGGTGCAGGACGCGTCCGTGTCGGCGCACGTCCGCGCCCGCACGTCCGTGCGGGCGCTGCGCATCAGCCGCGCCGACTTCGAGCACTACCTGGACACCCACGAAGCGGCCGCGCTGCGCATCTACCGGCTCTTCACGCAGAACCTCGCCGCGCGAGTCCGGGCCCTGAGCACCTGAGTCACAAAGCTGGGCGGGTGATGAACAGGTGCTCGTAGAGGAACTGGACGGTGGATGCCATGCCCGCGTCCAGCATGTGCTGCGGTGTCACCAGCCCGTCCTCCGCCATGCGGTTGAAGGCCTCCACGTGGGCCGGGTCGAGCGTGGGCAGGATCTTCTTCACCAGGTCGGTGACGGTGGTGTTGAGGTTCGTGTTCCGGACCGCGAACTCCTGGGCGTTGTACGGGAAGGTCGCGTCGAGCCACGTGTCGAGCGGAGGCGCCATCCCCGGCGCGGCCCCCGCGTTCAGCTCCGTCGCGAGCTGACTCAAGATGCCCGTCGCCGCCGGAGGCGCATTGCCTCCGTAGGGCGCGTCCAGCGCCACGGGGACGTCCGACAGCAGCATGTTGGCGAGCGCGGTGTTGACGACGTCCTCGAAGTGCTTGTCGTCCATCGTCGGCAGCGTGGACAGGGTTGCGAGCGAGGGGCCGCCCTCGGGCCGGGGGAACGGATCGTACCGGCCATCCACCGCGTCGAAGATGTTCGCCTTGATGAGGAAATGCCGGGCCTTCTCGCTCTTGTCCGTCGACTCCCCGGAAGGCATTCCAGGCGTGTTGAGAAGCGCGTCGTAGAGGCGGCTACGCCACTCACGAGACAGCGCTCCGTCCAGCGTCCCCTCGGGCAGCGCCGCCTCCAGGTTCTCCAGCAGCGTGCCGGCGTCCTTCATCTCCAGGATGAGGCTCCGCTGAAGCGCCGGGTCGGAGGTGCCGGTGAGGGACGTCAAGACCTCCGGGCTGTTGAGCTGGAGCGAGGCGTCGAGCAGCGGCTCGGTGGCCAGGATCGTCCCGGTGAAGACGTTGCCAGCGGTGTCGACGCCCGCCAGCAGGTCCGGGTTGGCGATGGTGCTGAAGGCGAAGTCTCCGTTGTGCACCGAGCCGCTGCGGGAGAAGTCCGCGTCGGTGAGGTTGGCGTACAGGAAGCTGACGTTCTCGACAGGCCCTTCGAAGCGGGCGCCAGTCAGGTCCGCCCCGATGAGGTGGGTGTGGGTGACGCCCGCCTGGAAGACGGCACCGCTGAGGTTGGCACTGTCGAGCTTGGTGTCCCCGCGGTCGCCCCTCGGGTTTCGCGTCGGGTTGAACCGGTCCATCATCAGCTCGTACAGCTCCCCTCCGGGCCGCAGGTCCACCGGGAAGGTGAAGACCACGTTGCTCAGGTCGAACGGGGGCGACTGGTCCTTCACATGGGCCATCAGCTCCGCGGGAGATGCGAGGGTGGTGGCCGCAGCGCCGTCCTCCGCGTCCACGGCGGTGACGGGCCCCACCGGCGTGGAGGGCTCCGTCTGCGAGAAGGTCCGCGGGCCGATCAGCGCCACGAAGGAGCTGCCCGAGCGGGTGTCGGCCGAAGGCGAGAACACGGTCTCGCCGCCCAGGCTCGGGCCCTTGCGCTTGGACTGCGTGTCGAACCCGTCGGGCCTGCCGGGCTTCACGGCCACGCTCTTCTGCTGTGCGGCCTTCTGCTCGGCCTCCCGTTTCGCGGCTTCCGCCGCCTGGCGTGCGGCGAGCTCGGCTGCAAGGCGTGCGGCTTCAGCGCCGCGGTTCGGCTGGATGGTGTTGTTCCCCATGGTTTCCCCCTCTGCTGGTGAGACACGGTGTCATCCCGTGCCCACCCTCATTGTCGGAGGCCCCACGCGCGGGGGTGAATTAAGCCGGATTAAATCGGGCCCGCTGCTACAAGGGCCCCTTTCTTCATTCGAGGCAGAGATGGACTTCGCCGCGCTCCCGCTCGCACCGCCCCTGCTCCAGGTCCTGGAGGAGCTGGAGTTCAAGACCGCCACGCCCATCCAGGCGCAGAGCATCCCCGTGCTCCTGCAGGGGCAGGACCTCGTGGGCCAGGCCCAGACGGGGAGCGGGAAGACGGCGGCCTTCACGCTTCCCATCCTCCAGCGGGTGCGCCTGGGCAACCGCCGGCTCCAGGCGCTGGTGCTCTGCCCCACGCGCGAGCTGTGCGCCCAGGTGGCCGGGGAGATTCGCCGGCTGGCCCGCAGGCTGCCGGGACTCCAGGTGCTCGTGCTCGCGGGCGGGCAGCCCATCCGTCCCCAGGTGGACGCGCTGGAGAAGGGCGCCCACCTCGCCGTCGGCACGCCGGGCCGCGTCCTGGACCTGTTGGACCGCGAGGTGTTGGACCCGCGCACGCTCGCCACGGTGGTGCTGGACGAGGCGGACCGGATGCTCGACATGGGCTTCCGCGAGGACATGGAGCGCATCCTCTCCGTCACCCCGGCGTCGCGGCAGACGGTGCTCTTCTCCGCGACGTTCCCCCCGGACATCGAGGCGCTCAGCCGCACCTTCCAGAAGAAGCCCGTGCGCGTGACGGTGGAGGAGGCGGCCGGCACGGCGCCGGACATCCGCCAGCTGCGCTACGACTGCGCGGTGGAGGAGAAGCCGGAGCTGCTGGTGCGCATTCTCCGGCAGTACCAGCCGGGCTCCGCCATCGTGTTCTGCAATCACAAGATTGAAGTCTCCAACGTGAAGAAGGCGCTCACCGAGGCGGGCGTGAGCGCGGACGGCCTCCAGGGGGATTTGGAGCAGTTCGAGCGGGACCGCGTCATGGCGAAGTTCCGCAACGGGAGCACGCGGGTGCTCATCGCCACGGACGTCGCGGGGCGCGGCATCGACGTGGAGGCGCTGGACGCGGTCATCAACTTCGATTTGCCCCAGCAGCCGGAGCCCTACGTGCACCGCATCGGCCGCACGGGGCGGGCGGGCAGGGCGGGTCTGGCCATTGCGCTCATCACCCCGCGCGACACGCGCAAGCTGGACGACATCGAGCTCACCACCGGCGTGAAGCTGGAGCGCGCGGACCTGGAGGCCCTGCCGTCCGCGGACCCGCGCAACGCGGTGAAGCTGGAGGCCGCGTGGGAGACGCTCTGCATCTCCGCGGGCCGCAAGGACAAGATGCGTCCCGGAGACATCCTCGGCGCGCTGACGGGCGAGGCCGGAGGGCTGAGCGCCTCCGACGTGGGGAAGATAGAAATCCAGGACCGCCTGTCGTACGTGGCCGTCGCGAAGCGCGTCGCGAAGGTGGCGTTCCAGCGGCTGAGCGAGGGGCGCATCAAGGGGCGCAAGGCCCGCATCGAGCGGGTGAAGTAGCGCCCCCTGCTCCGCGCCTCAGGCGCCCGGCTTCTTCCAGTCCGTCCTCGCCGCGTACAGGAAGAGCGCCTTGCGCCACTCGTTGCGCGTGTCCTCCTTGTTCTGGGGCTTGGTCCGGCACTCGATGGAGGCCTTCGTCCAGTTGCGGGCCTTCACCGCCGCGATGAGGTTCGTCCACTTGGTGGGGACGGAGATGCCCACGTTGTACGTCACGTCGAGAATCCCGCGGCGCGCGGCGCGGGGATACGTCTCGAAATCGGGGAAGCCGCTCTTCACCGCGGGCAGGAACTCCTTCTCGTAGCGCTCCTTCGCCAGCTGCTTGATGTACGCGTCGGTGAGGGCAATCTTCGGCCGCTGCGCGTACTCCGTGTAGAAGAGCTTCGCGGGCATGGCCTTCACCTTGTTGAAGGCCTCGGTGATTTCCGCGGGCGTCGCGGCCCGGCCCGCGTCCATGTTCTGGAAGGGGTGCGTCTTGGCGGCAATCTTGTCGCCGACGGACTTGGGCTCGATGTGCTTGAGCAGGTTGCCCGCGCCCACCGTCACCCAGCCCTCCGTGTCCAGGTACATGTACGGCACCACGCCCTCCCAGGCGATGATGTCCAGCCACATGTCCTCGAAGGTGATGGGCGTCTTCGGGTCGCCCACCTCGGGACCGGGTGCCGGAGCGACGGAGACGCCCCGCTTGCGCCGCGTCGGCTTGGGGGGCCGCGTCGCCAGCGTGGTGGCTTCCTCCGAGCAGACCCACTGCGAGTCCACGTCCCACGACAGCTTGTCGTCCTTGAAGGGGGAGTACTTGTTCTCGTCGAAGTCGAGATAGGGCTGCACGGGGCCCGGCTTGCCCTCGCGTGTCGCCGCCACCAGCGAGACGATGGCGTATCCCCTGGGCTTCGCGGTGGCGGGGCCCGGCATCAGGTTGACGCCCCAGTGCCGCTCGCCCAGGTGGGCCTCGAAGACGCCGTCGGCGCCCACCTGCACCCGGACGGTGGCGGTGCGCTTGTCCTCCGCGGCGGGAGTGGCCGTTGTTCCGGCCTGGGCCGTGGGTAGCAGCGGATTGACGGGCGTCACCAGGGGCGACGGCATCATCAGCGGGGTCGTCCCCGGCGGGGGCGCGGCGGGCTCCACCACGGCCACTTCGAGCAGCAGGTGCGCGCGCGGGGCCACGCCGACAATCTTCCCGTGGACCTCCCAGGTGCCATCCCAGGACTGGTCGTACTCGACGCGCAGCTCCTCCAACTGCGGCTTGGGCAGCTTGAGGAACTCCTTGTCCTCCAGCAGCAGCGTCTGCGGGCCGTCCGGACGGCTGCGGCCCCACAGCTCCCAGCCGAACTCGTAGCTGCCTTCCTCCTCGTCGCCCACGTCCGCGAAGCGCTCGCAGGTGTCATCCGTGAAGCCGATGGCCCAGTCCACGCTGCTGTTGCTGCGGAACACGTAGAAGGCGGCGGGCGCCCACCGGTGCGTGAAGGCATACCGGCCCGCGGCGGACGGCACCTCGCCGGAGCCCTCGTCCAGCTCGACGACGCGCAGCTCCAGGTCCGCCTTGTTCAGCACGGACGCGAACTGGGGGGTGAACGTCACCAGCTCCCCGATGCGGACATTCTCACCCGCGGGCTTCTTCGGCTTGATGGCGCAGGGGTTGTTGAAGCGGATGGCCGGCGCGAGCTCGGACGCCTCCGCGTGGGGGAAGCGGGGCGTGACGGAGTAGCCCAGCAGCCCCTGGTTGATGAGCTTGTGCGCCACCAGGTCGACGACGGGCGTCTTGTTGTCGACCAGGACCTGGAAGCGGCCGTTGGCGTCGACCTTCAGCTGCGCGTTGCCCACGGGCACTCCCAGCGGTGCGCCCGTCCCGTGCTGCACCAGCCAGGACAGCTCGCACGGCAGCGTCACGCCGGGCTCGAAGTTCACCGCCTTGCCGCGGATGGGCACGTCGATGAGCAGCTCGCTCGGGTTGTTGAGCTGCCGCACGGCGGCGGGGTCCGGCGGGTCGAACTGGAGGGACGTGCGCGGCACGAGCACGAACGACAGCGCGTCCCGGTAGCCCGCGCTGACGTGCGTGGCCTCGGTCTCCTGGGGCGCGGTCCACGTGGGCGCGGCACCGTTCTGCTGGGAGTTCTGTGGGGGCATGGTTCGGGAGCGGCTGTGCGCCGTGGCTAGAGGCCCAGTTCTTCAACCGTGATTTGCGGCGTGGTCGGCTCGTCGAGGACGACGCCCAGCACCGGCCGGGGCGCGCCCGTCTTGTCCGGCCGGCGGCGCCAGGTGAAGCGGAAGGGGCCTCCGGCCTTCTTCAGCGCCACCTTGGGGACGGACGCCTCGAACACCCCCAGCTCCGTGCAGCGGCCGTAGGCGGGGTCCCCCGGCGTCTTGTAGCGGATGGCGCTGTTGACGATGGTGTTCTCCACCCACTGGCCCGTCGTCGCATCCAGCTTCTCGCAGAGGATGCGGAAGTCCGCATCGGTGGGGATGAAGTGGCCCTTGCCCACGAAGGCCAGGTCCTTGGCGCGCACCTCGTGGGTGAGCGCCTCCAGACGCGGCTCGACCTTGACCTCCAGTGTCACCGGCGGGGGCGGCGTCAGCACCTTGCCGGGCTGGGAGACCTCGGCGGTGAACTTGAGCGGCCCGCCCCACATGGCGGGGATGCGCGCGCCGTGCGCGTCGACCAGGGGCCAGTCCGCCTGGAGCGCCGTGCCCACGCGCTTGCTCTGCGACGCGCCGGCGAGCTTGAAGAGGGGCTCGCCCGCCTTCCACTGGGTGGCGTCTCCGTGGAGGGGCACCTCGGTGCGCAGCTTGTTGCCGCCCATCTTGAACTGGATGTCGCCGAACTCGAACCGGGCCACCGGGGGCAGGCTCTTGTCCGCGACGACCTCCAGGAAGTCGTTGCCACACGCGGCCTTCAGCTGCGCCGCCGACGCGGTGAACACGTCCGGCACCCCGTCCACGGGCGCGAGCGTCCCGGACTGGTGGAGCGCGTGCCCGGTGTTCGGGACGATGAAGCGGGGGCGGACGTGGAGCGTCTCTCCGGCCGTCTCGCCGTTGAGGGCCTCCGCGGCCAGCCGTCCCAGCGCGGGGGCCGGGTCGAACTCGAGCTGGAGCACGCCGGTGGCTTTGTTCGGCGGGTGGTAGGTGATGCGGAGGGCCACCTCGGTGTCGTCGCGGGTGATGGTGAACAGCCCGGGCGGGTCCGACGGCGGTAGCAGGGCCACCTTCTGCATGAGCGTGTCGAGCGCGGCGGGAGTGCCCAGGGAGGGGCCGACGAGGAGCGAGGTGCCGAGGGCCGACAGATACTGCACCCTGAGCTGGAGATCCTTCCCCCCGGGCGTCGTCGGCTTGCACTTGTCACGCAGTTGCTGGAGCCGCAGGGCGAGGGGGACGGAGAGCTGGAACTTCGCCTCGTTACCGTCGAAGATCATCCCTCGGGTGGGGTGCTTCAGGAACTCGTTGAAGGAGAAGTTCGGGGTGACCTTCGGGTTGGTCCCCTTCTTCTCCACGCCCACGATGAAGTCGTTCTTGTACTTGAGCCCGCCAGCCGTCGACTCCTCCGGAGGGCGCTGCGCGACGACGGGCACCGCGAGGGTGGCGGGAAGCGGCGGCACGTCGGCCGGAGGTTGTCCCTTCGGGGGCACCTTCCAGTACTCGAAGACGACGTAGCCCGCGAGCGCGACGGGCCAGTGGTCGCTCACGACGAAGCTGCCGGTGGCCAGCGGGCGGAACGGGCCCTGCTTCGTGGCGGCCTTGACCTGCTTCGTGCCGAGCACGAAGGGCTGCCCGGTGAGCACGGGCCTGGGCACCTCGAACGTCGTCGCGTGCGTCTGCTCGGGCTGGAAGCGCTTCTCGTCCGAGCCCGTCGCATACACCTCCCACTGTCCCCACGAGGGGATGCGGATGCGCGCCCGCGCGACGCCCTCGTCGTAGGGGGCCTTGCACAGGATGCGCGGCGGCCCCGCGGCCCCTTCGCCCTTCGGGGCCAGCCAGAAGGTGACGTGGGCACCCTCCGTCCCTTCCGTGGTGCCGTAGCCGTGTTGCACCAGGACGGCCAGCACCTCCAGGCCGGACAGCGCCGTCGCCTGCCTGGAGAGCAGTCCCAGGTAGAGCGGCTTCTCGTTGCTCTCGTCGCGCTTGAGCGTGGCCGGAGGCCACTCCTTCTTGAGGGCGATGACCTCCTTTTCCAGCAGCAGGTCCACCAGCCACAGCGCCGTGACGGGGTGCATGTTGACGATGGACGCATCCTCGGGAAGCCGCCCCGCGTCCGCCCCGAAGAGGCTCTTCTGCTCGGCCCCCAGCACGGGGACCTCTCCGAACGGGTCCTCCCGCGTCGCCGGGCGCGCCCACCAGCACAGCGGCAGCAGCTGCTTCTTCAGGCGCTCGATGCTGAAGTCGGGGTCGTCCTTGAGGTGCTCGAAGAGCTTCGCCTCATCGCGCGCGGCGAGCTGCTCGCCCAGGCCCTTGGGCGTCCACTCGTTGAGGTGGTCCAGCACCAGGTTGCGCCAGCGGTGGCCCGCGGCCTTCTGGAAGAGCTTCGTGCGGCTCTCCAGCCGCTTCTCCCGGAGCACCTCCGGCGCCACCTCCACCGCGTCGGCGAAGAAGTCCGCGGACCAGAGCGCCAGCGCGTCCGCTTCCGCGGGCACGTTCAGCGTCACGTCCAGCTTGGGCTTGTTCTTCGGCTCGAGGGGGATGACCTCCTTCGAGAGGGGCTTGCCCGCCTTCTTGTAGAGGACCTCCAGCGTGCACGGGCGGCCCGGAGTCCCCGCGAACTTGTGCTTGTTGTCGAGCGTGAGCGGGAGCGGCCAGGTGAAGGCCTTCTCGCGGGCGGCGTCCGCCGAGAAGAACTTCGTGCCGTCGTTGAAGTAGTCCTGGAGCGTCCGGCCGTACTGCGCCCGCTTCAGCGCCTTGACGACCTCCACGCCGGTGGAGCCGAGGATGGTGTTGACCTCGTTGTCGGAGCCCGGCGCCCCGTCCGAGGGCATCTGCAGGAAGTTGTCCGGACGCTGCTCCTTGACCTCGAGGAGCAATTGCTTGAGCGCCGGGTCCTGCTGGGTGAGGAAGTGGAAGCCGCCGTCGTCGCCGCTCAGGGAGAACAGCTCCCAGTGCAGGTACCGGGGTGGAGGCGGGGGCGCGCGCTGGGGGGGGGCGCCGGCCGGCTGGGGAACGGTGCGCCCCTTGGAGACGAAGCCGACGATGTCCCCCGCGGCCACCGGGAAGAGGGGACGGTCGAAGGTGACGACGGAGCCCTTCTTGAGGGACTCGATGGCCTTCCGGACGTCCTCGGGGCTGGGCTTCGTCAGCGCGAGACTCCGCCCGTTCTGCTTGCCCGCCAGCGGGTCGGTGCGGTCCTTGACCTTGAAGGTCTCCGCCTCGGGATTGAGCGGCTCCTGGGACCAGAACGTCTTGCCCACGTCCTCCGTCGTCGGGTCCAGGTTGACCACAGCGCCGTGCTGCAGCTGGAGGAACGCCGAGAGCCAGGGGGCCTTCTGGAACTCCTTGTCCTGCTCCGGCCCGCCGCCCCACTCGGGTGGGGACAGGTGCATGTAGAGGCTGTAGAGCGGGTGGACCTCCGTGGAGGGCTGGCCGTTCTCCAGCGCCGACAGCTCGTGCTTGACGAGGACGAAGCCCAGCGGACGGCCCTCGGTGGCCTCCAGGAGGATCGGGTCGTCGCCTTCCTTCCCCGGCGTGAGCAGCCGCGCGGCCACGACGTAGCCGGGCATGGCCGCCTTGACGGGCACCAGCTCCTCGCGCGAGTCCGGCTCCAGGTGGAGGCCCGCGTGGATGTTCTGCTGCTTGCCCAGTGGGAAGTAGCCGCCGGCCCCGCCCTCGTTGAAGAAGTAGTACTTGAGCGGCGACTCGCGGCGCTGCATGTCCGCGCCGAACGGGTAGAGCACCAGCGGCGGCGCCTCGTCGGAGATGCCGACGATGCTGGAGCGCTCGTACTCGAAGTGCATGTAGTCGTGGTAGTAGCCGCCCCAGTAGAAGCCCAGGCTCTCGAAGATTCGGACGATCTTCGCCGGCATGTCGAACGTCGCCGCTTCGTCGAAGTCGTTCGTCCCCCAGTTGATGTCGATGGCGCTGCCGAAGGCGTGGTTGGAGAGCAGGTTCTTCTTGGCCGTCTGCCCCTTGCCGTAGGGGATGACCTGGTCGAAGGCCTGGTTCTTCAGGTCGCGCTTCGCGAACTCGATGTTCCAGGCGCCGCCGACGCCCGCGTACTCACTTCGGCCCTTGAGGGCGGCGTGGACGCTGCCGTTGAGCATGTACCGGAAGAAGTAGCCGCCGACCTCGTGCAGCACGTAGGGCAGCCGGGCCGCCTTGATCTTCTCGAAGGCCGTCTGGATGAGCGGCGCGAGCTTGCGGTTGACCCGCACGTTGAAGGAGCGGCTCTTGTCGGCACCGAAGCCCACCACGGGCACGCTGACGATGTTGTTCTCCTCGAAGCCCTCGACGAGCGGATTGCCCAGCAGGCGCGACGTGTTGGCGAACTTCTTGTTCCCGTCCGTGCTGTAGAGCTCGCGCTCGAAGGCCGGGTCCCCATAGAGGGCCCGGACCGCCGGCTTGGTGAGGCACTTGTGCGACGGCTCCTGCAGGGGATAGCTCATGGCGACCTCGTGTCGACGAACCTGCCCTGACGCCATCTACGCACCGAGGTGCGCTCGCCCTTGTCCGGCACGCTCTCCACGAGCTCGGGGATGCCGTCCTGGTCGACGTCCTCGAAGTCCGTCCGGGGCGTGTTCTCCGGGTCTCCGCCCGGCAGTCCGCTGCCGTTGGTGATGTCCTTCTTGAAGACCACCTTCTTCTTGCGCACGTCCAGGGCGCGCCCCTGGATGGAGTTCACTCCGTTCAGCGTATAGGCGTGCTTGAGGAAGACGACGCCCGGCTCCAGGGTGTACACACAGGTGTTGACATGCCGGTCGCGGTCGCAGACGTGCTGGACCGAGTCGGTCATCAGGGTCTTCATCCCGTCACAGGACATGACGGTGACCTTCTTGGTCAGCATGCCGTTCTTGCACTGCGTCTGGGAGCCGGCCAGCAGCACGCCTTCCTTCTCGGCAATCCACGAGGAGGCATCGATGGCGGGGTTCTTCCCGCGGGCCACCCGGCTGGGCCGGCACTTGGGCGACTCGGGCACCAGGTACGGCCCCAGGGTCGTCAGGACGGAGCGGGTGCTGGGCATCTCTCGCTCCATCCGCTTCAACGCCGCTTCGGCTTTCTCCGGGTCCTTGAACCTGCCCACCGCCGTGAAGACGGTGCCTTGCCCGCCGAAGAGGTAGCGGCTTCCCCTGAGTTCGTAGGGATACATGGGGTCGGAGGGCCTGAAGGGCGTGAGCGGCGTGCCGTCATCCTGCCGCTCGCCCTGCACGATGATGAGCGCCTGGCCATCCACCCAGTCGGCATCGCAGGGTGACTCGGCGCGCGCCGTCGCGGGGCTGCTCGAAGGCGCCGTCGCGGGGCCGCTCGGAGGCGTCGTCGCCGGCGCGCTCGAAGGCGCCGTCGCGGAGCCGCTCGGAGGCGTCGTCGCGGAGTTGCTCGGAGTCGCCGCCGCGGGGCTGCTCGGAGGCGTCGTCGCGGGCGCGCTCGAAGGCGTCGTCGCGGGCGTCTCCGGAGGCGCCGCAGGAGTGGCCGCCTGGGCCGGCGGAGGCTTCGGCGCGCCGCAGTTGCCGCCATCGCAGGCCGCCGCGCCAGAAGCCGCCGGAGGCTGCGAGGCGTCCGCCGGGGTGGAGGGCGTCACACACGCCAGCGTCAGCAGGGTGAGGAGGGCCGGCCACGCGGGGCGTGGGCGCCCGGCGGACCGGAGGAATGCACTGCCTGCGCTCATGGGAAGGGTCTCGCTCATGTTCAGCTATTCCATTCGCTCGAGGACGGTCAGCACGCCGCCGGGGCGGGTGCGCGTCAGCAGGAAGGTGGTCATGTCGACCGCGCTGCCGCCCTCGGGGCTCATGCTGCGATCCACGACGACATCCTCGATGCCGTCACCGTTGAAGTCTCCCAGCGCCCACAGCGCCAGGATGCCCGACACGCCGTTGCCCTGGACCCGGAGGGTCCCCTTGCGGTCGGGGTCCGCCTCGAAGCGCACCTTGCGGTCGAGGCTGCTCCACGTACGGCCCTCGCGGCCGGCCTGGGCGCGCTCCTCGTCCTCGCCGGGAGCGAAGGCCGGGGCGAGGTCCGCCGGAAGGACATTGCCGAGCGTCTTCGTGGAGAAGAGGTCCCGGACGTGGCTCACCCGCGAGGGCCGGGCCTGCGTCACCTTCTTCAGCGCACGGCAGCGGAGGAGCCGCGCCCGGGCGGGTTGGAGCTCAATCGTGGCCGTGACGTCGAGGTCGTCCAGCGCCACGCCCTCCGCCTCGGTGCAGCGTTTGATTTCGCGCTCGCTGCGCTGGGGGAGCCGCCCGTCGCGCAGCGCCAGGACATGGCTCCATTCCCGGGTCAGCGCCTCGGGCGCCTCCGTGGGCGAGGAGATGAGGAGCCCCGAGAAGAAGACCTGCACCGGGAAGCCGCCGTCCCCCTGGCACAGCCCCCGGTTGTGGGCGATGGCCTTCGCCACGCGGGACTGCGCGTCGAGCTCCGCGGGGGCCTCGTCGAGCACCTGCCGGCACAGCTCCGGCTGCCCGGCCCGCAGCGCGGCCAGCCCGAGGTCGGACACGAGCCAGCCCCGGTCCGTCGCATCCAGCGCGCTCCAGCAGGACGCCTTCGTCCGTTGCAACGACTCCACGGCGTCCGTGTACCGGCCCTCGCGATAGAGCTTCTCGGCGCTCCGGCGGCTCTTCGTGAACCCTGGCTTCGAGCACTGCGTTGGGCTCGCGGAGGGCTCCGCCGCCCGGGCCGCCGGGAAGGGCACCGTCCCCACGAGGACCAGCACACAGGCACGAAGCCACCGCGAGCATGGCGAGGGCTGGCGGGTGCCACCCGCCGCCCTCCGTGTCCTGTGCTTCATCGTCCCCATGCGAGTCACCTGGGGCCCATCGGGCTCAGACGGAGAAGTTGAAGGGCTGCGGCCTGCGTGCACGCCTCACGCGGAGGATGTGGCTCTGGTCCACCGCCAATCCGCTCAGCGCCACGGGACGGGGGACATAGAGGATGCCGGGGTCGTCGTCGCGGCTGAACACGAACTTGCCGCCCTCGTCCTTCTTCGTGCAGCCCACCGAGATTTCCAGCCGCTGCTGGACCTCGGCGGGGTCCGTCGTCTCCCAGTTGAACAGGGAGAGGTCGTCCGCGGTGACGCCGTACATCTCTGCGACGCTTTCCATCGTCTCGCCGTCGATGACGCGGTGCTCGGTGACCTTCACCAGCACGCGCTCCGAGGTGGCCTTGGACTTCGTGCCCGCCTTCGAGGGCTTCTGCCCGGACCACGGGCCGCCGGTGCGCACCATGGCCACGCTGTTGTTCAGCGTCGCGCCGTCGATGAGGGACAGCACGTCGAAGCTGCCCTTCGGCACCTTCTCCAGCTTGACGTTGCCGTCGGCGTCCGTGGTGGCTTCCTTCTTCGTCTTGTCCGCGAACACGATGCGCAGCTTGATGCCGGAGATGGGGCCGTCCGAGGCGTCGTCCACCACCTGCAGGCGCAGCGTCACGTCCTCCTCGGGCGTGACGGGCGGCTCCTGCTTCGGCACCTCTTCCGGGAAGGCGGGCGCGCCGTAGCGCTGGGGCGGCGGAGCCAGGGCCAGCCGCAGGTGCCCGAAGGAGAGCAGGGTGGCCGCCTGCTTCACCACGTCCTCCGCCGTGCGCGTCGCATGCCGGCCCAGGGGGCCGTGCACCTCCACCAGCGTGCTCAGCGTCCTCAGGTTCGACTCGTCCTGCGCGAGCTGCCGCAGCCGGCGCTCCAGCGTCCACCCGCGGCCGGCATCCAGCGCCTGGCAGCCCTCGGGGAGTGGGTCATGCAGCGCGAGCAGGAGGTACTCGCGCTGCCCTTCTCTCAGGCGTTGATGGAGGAGCATGTGGAGGCTCGGGCCGAAGCAACGGACGCGGTTCAATCAGACGGATTGCGCCGGATGGAAAACTTCGCGGCTGTCAAATATCCCACAGCGCTTCGACAACTGTCCATCCAGTGGGGTGTGGCCCTCGAGGGCATGGCGGCAGATGTGGGCGCGTGCTTCCGGGTGAGTGGCCGCGGGTCCCGCACCAGGTGTTGAAACATTTTTCCCGGCTCTTTCTTGAAGAGCATGGGCTCGGGGGGTTCGAACCCCACGCGCTTCTTCTCGCCGCCGCTCGGTGAGATCATCAGGGCGCTTTCCGGGCGTGGATCATTGGCGAGCGCGACGCCGGGGGCTAACATGCCCGCGCTCAATGGCCATGCAGGGTGGCGCCGGAGACGATCCCGACCGGGGGCGGCGCATCGGAAAATACGAGATCCTCACCCGCCTCTCGATGGGCGGCATGGCGGAGCTCTTCCTCGCGTTCACCTCGGGCCCCGGCGGCTTCCGCAAGTTCGTGGCGGTGAAGCAGATCCTCCCGGACATCAAGAAGGACGAGCAGTTCGTCAAGATGTTCCTCGACGAGGCGCGCATCACCGCGGCCTTCTCGCACGCGAACATCGGGCAGGTGTTCGACCTGGGCGAGGAGGGCGGGGAGCTGTACCTCGCCATGGAGTTCCTGCCGGGGCAGAACCTCGAGCAGGTGGTGAAGGCCTCCACGCGGCAGGGCTACGCGCTGCCCATGGGCTTCATCGGGCGAGTCATCCGGGATGCCTGCCTGGGCCTGCACTACGCGCACCACTTCACGGACCCGTCGGGCCGGCCCGCGGTGGTGGTGCACCGCGACGTGTCCCCGAAGAACGTGATGCTCACCTACGACGGCGTCGTGAAGGTGATCGACTTCGGCATCGCCAAGGCGCGCGGGCGGCTGGGCCGCACGCAGGTGGGCATGGTGAAGGGGACCAGCGGCTACATGTCCCCGGAGCAGGTGCGCGGCGCGCCCCTGGACGGCCGCAGCGACCTGTTCTCCGTGGGCGTCATGCTGCACGAGATGCTCTGTGGGCAGCGGCTGTTCAACGGCCCGCACGAGGCCGCGGTGATGCTCCAGATTGTCGAGGGCGACATCCCCGCCCCGCGCTCCATCAACCCGGACGTGCCGGAGGCCCTGGAGGCCGTCGCGCTGCGCGCCCTGGCGCGAGACGCGTCCCAGCGCTTCACCAGCGGCCGGGAGATGTCGCGCGCCATCGAGGCGGCGCTCGGCGCGGAGCTGTTCGACGAGGACGGCATCACCGCGGTGATGGGCGACCTGTTCGCGGACAAGCGGCAGAAGACGCGCACGCTCCTGGAGCTCGCCAGCAGCGCGGAGGACGCGCGCGTCAGCGAGGTGGCCGGCGCCCTCCAGCAGGATGACGGCACGGACAGCGCCCCCACCGCGCAGGTGCCGGCGAAGCGGGCGCGCCTCGCGCCCTCCGTCCCCACCGAGAGCAGCACGCCCACCCGCGCCGGCAGCGGGCCCAAGCCGGTGCCCCAGCGGCGCTCCACGGAAGCCGCCGCCACGCGCGTCGCCCCCGCCAGCAGTGGCAGTGGCCCCAAGCCGCTACCCCAGCGCCGCCCGACGGAGGCCGCCGCCGCGCGCACGCCCCGGCCCGCGCAGGACGCGGCTCCCGCCACGCGCACGCCGCGGCCCCGCCCCGCCCCCCGGCAGGAAGAGGCCGAGGCCGCCGAGAGCTTCGACGAGCCCAGCGACCTGGCGACGCAGCGTTTCCGCACGCGGCCTCCGCGCCCCGGTGCGCGCCCGGCGGCCCGTGCGGCCCCGCGCTCCGACACGCCGGTGGAGACGCCGGCCGCGCGCCCGGCGTCGCGCTGGGTGGGCCGGCTGTTCCTGCTCGCGCTGCTGGTCGGCCTGGGCTGGCTCGCGACGCTGCCCATGGTCCGCGCGCAGTTCGTCCCCGCCTACGAGTCCGCCAGGGCCTGGGTGAAGGCGGAGCTGGACCCCGCGCCGCCGGTGGACCCCGCCGCCAACGCGGCGTGGCCTCCGCCCCAGAAGGCCGGTCCTCCGCCGGGCTTCCCGCGCGGCGTGGAGGAGGCCCCGCCGGCCGCCGAGCCCGCCGTCGCCGCCGCCGCCGCCGAGGACACCGACGCCCCCGACGAGGAAGGGCAGGAGACCCGGGCTGGCTCGAAGGCGACGCGTTCCTCGACCGGCCGCAAGGCGAAGGACCCGGCCACCGCTTCGCGGGAGCCCTCGGTCACCGACACGGGCAGGACGGTGAAGCGCGCTCGCACTCCGGCAGAGGAAGCGGCCGCCGAGCCCGTCACCACGGTGACGCAGAACCCGGACGACCTGGGTGAGGTGCTGGACACCAGCACGCCCAAGGGGGCCGCGAAGGCGGGGCTCGGGTGGCTCACCCTGCAGACGGTGCCTCGCGCCGCGGTGTTCGACGGGGCCACCCAACTAGGCACCACGCCGCTGGCGAAGATGCCGCTGCCGGTGGGCACCTACCGCCTGCGCGTGGTCGACCCCACGGACGCGGAGGCGGCAAGCAGGCTTTTGTCCGCGCCCGTCAAGCCGGGCGAGGTGACGAAGATTCAAATTCGACTGGCGGACCTCCCTCTGTACAAGGAGTGAGCGCGTCCTTGACGCTCTGGACCCCCCTCACTAGGGTCCGCGCGTTTCTCCTTCGACGCACTGCGAGAAGGACCGCCACTCATGTATTTTCAAGACCTCATCCTGACGCTGCAGAAGCACTGGGCCGACCAGGGCTGCATCATCGCCCAGCCCTATGACCTCGAGGTCGGCGCGGGCACCATGGCCCCCACCACCTTCCTCCGCGCGCTCGGTCCGGAGCCCTGGAACGTGGCCTACGTGCAGCCCTCCCGCCGCCCCGCGGACGGCCGCTTCGGTGAAAATCCCAACCGCCTGTTCCAGCACCACCAGTTCCAGGTCATCCTCAAGCCCGCGCCCAAGAATGTGCAGGCGCTCTACCTGGAGTCGCTGCGCAAGATTGGCATCGACCCGATGGAGCACGACCTGCGCTTCGTGGAGGACGACTGGGAGTCGCCCACCCTGGGCGCCTGGGGCCTGGGCTGGGAGGTCTGGTGTGACGGGCAGGAGGTCACCCAGTTCACCTACTTCCAGCAGTGCGGCGGCTTCGACTGCAAGCCCGTGGCCGCGGAGTTGACGTACGGCCTGGAGCGGCTGTGCACGTACCTGCAGAGCGTGGAGAACGTCTTCGACCTCGAGTGGGTCAAGGGCGTGAAGTACCGCGAGGTCTTCCACCCCAACGAGGTGGAGATGAGCAAGTACGCGCTCCACGAGTCGGACCCGCAGATGCTCTTCGCGCTGTTCGACGCGTACGAGAAGGAGTGCAAGCGGCTCATCGAGCGCCAGCTGCCGCTGCCCGCGTATGACTACGCGCTGAAGTGCTCGCACGCCTTCAACCTGCTGGACGCGCGCGGCGCCATCTCCGTCACCGAGCGCGCCAACTTCATCAAGCGCGTGCGCGACAACGCGCGCCTGTGCGCGGAGGGCTACCTCCAGATGCGCGAGCGGCTGGGCTACCCGCTCCTGAAGACGCCGTGGACGGTGGGTGAGCAGCCCCCGGTGCTCGAGGGCAAGCCGGCGAGCGACTACTGGAAGACCGTGCAGCTGAACAAGCCCGTGGAGAAGAAGGAGAAGGCGGAGGTGGCCCGTGGCGCGTGACCTGCTGCTGGAAGTGGGCGCCGAGGAGATTCCGGCGTCGTTCATCGGTCCGGCGTTGGAGGACCTCCAGCGGGTGCTCACCGAGCGCATGGCCGAGGCCCGGCTGAAGCACGGCGAGGTCCGCGTCTTCGGCACCCCGCGGCGCCTGGCGGTGTGGGTGAAGGGCGTGGCGGACTCGGGCGAGGACATCGTGAAGGAGGTGCTGGGGCCCAGCGCCAAGGCGGCCTTCGACGCGCAGGGCAAGCCCACCAAGGCGGCGGAGAAGTTCGCAGAGAGCCTCAAGCTGTCGGTGGACCAGCTGGGCCGCGCCACGACGCCCAAGGGCGAGTACCTCTCCGCGCGCGTGGAGGAGAAGGGCCGCCCCGCGGCGGACATCCTCCAGGAGACGCTGCACACGGCGGTGCACTCCATCAACTTCAAGAAGTCCATGCGGTGGGGTGACGTGGACCAGTCCTTCGCGCGCCCGGTGCAGTGGCTGGTGGCGCTCCTGGGCGGCGACGTGCTGCCCGTCGTCTTCGGCGACGTGAAGAGCGGCCGCACCACGTACGGCCACCGCTTCCTGTCGGGCGGCCCCATCGAGCTGAAGGCGCCCGCGGACTACGAGGCGGCGCTGGAGAAGGCGCACGTGGTGGCGGACGTGACGAAGCGCCGCGCGCAGCTGGTGGAGAAGCTCGGCGCGGCGGCGAAGAAGGCCGGCGGCCAGCTGCTGGAGGACGCGTCGCTCGTGGACCAGGTGACGAACCTGGTGGAGCTGCCCAACCCCGTGGTGGGCAGCTTCGAGGCGCGTCACCTGGACCTGCCCCCCGAGGTGCTGGTGCAGGAGATGAAGAGCCACCAGCGCTACTTCTCGCTGGTGGACGCGAGCGGCAAGCTGCTGCCCCGGTTCATCGCCGTGTCCAACACGCCGGTGCGCGACGAGCAGCTCAGCCTGCGCGGCTACCAGCGCGTGCTGGCCTCGCGCCTGGCGGACGGCCGCTTCTTCTTCGACGAGGACCGCAAGACGCCGCTGCAGGACCGCGTGGAGAAGCTGGGCCGCGTGGTGTGGCAGAACCAGCTCGGCACCTATCTGGAGAAGGTGGAGCGCTTCCGCTCACTCGGCATGTGGCTGGCGCAGCACACCGGCCGGGCGGGGGAGAGCGCGACGATTGAGCGCGCCGCCACGCTGGCCAAGGCGGACCTCGTCACCGGCATGGTGGGCGAGTTCCCCGAGCTCCAGGGCGTCATGGGCCGCGAGTACGCGCGCGCCAGCGGGGAGCCCGAGGCGGTGGCGCAGGCCATCTACGAGCACTACCTGCCGCGCGGCGCCGAGGACGCGCTGCCCACGCAGGACGCGGGCGCGCTCATCGGCATCGCGGACCGGCTCGACTCGCTGACGGGCATCTTCGCCATCGGCAAGGCGCCCAGCGGCGCGGCGGACCCGTTCGCCCTGCGGCGCGCGTGCATCGCCATCATCCGGCTGGTGCTGGGCCGCGGCTACCGTTTCAGCCTCGGCGCCGCCGTGGACGAGGCGCTGCGGCTGCTCGCCCCCAAGCTCACCAACGTCAAGCGCAAGGCCGGCGAGCCCGCCCCGCGCGAGCAGGTGCTGGAGTTCTTCCGCGGCCGCCTCAAGGCGCTGTGGGCGGACCAGTACCGCACGGACGTGGTGGAGGCGGTGCTGGCCGCGGGCTTCGACGACCTGGTGGCCGCGCAGAAGCGGCTGGAGGCCCTGAGCCTCATCGTCGGCCGCGCGGACTTCCAGCCCCTGGCCGTGGCCTTCAAGCGCGTGGCCAACATCGTGGAGAAGCAGGGCAAGGACGTGAAGGGCGGGCAGATCAACCCGCAGAAGCTGGTGGACGAGCCGGAGCGCCACCTGCACACCGCCTTCACCCAGGCCCGCAACTCGGTGACGGGGCTGGTGCAGGCGGACGACTTCGCCGGCGCCCTGCGCGAAATCACCGGCCTCAAGCCCGCCGTGGACACCTTCTTCGACAAGGTGATGGTGATGGCCGAGGACAAGGAGCTGCGTGAGAACCGCATCCGGCTCCTCACGGAGATTGGCGCCCTGTTCAACCAGGTGGCCGACTTCTCGAAGATCCAGGCCGAGGCGGCCGCGGCGGCCTGAAGCGCCGCCGCCCACGCCTGGCTGCCCTCCGGGGGATGAAGCAGGCCTCCGGAGGGGAGGGCAGGACTTCCAGGGGCGTCGCGGGCCCCCGGGGGCGCGTGGACGTCCGCTGGCGGGCGGCCGGGAATGACGGGCCCCGTTTCCGGTTGCCCGGGGGGAGGCCCCTTCCTACACTCCGCCCCCCTCTGATGCGCGCCTATCTCCTCACCGCCGCGCTGCTGCTCGTGTCGTGCGATACCGACCCCGAGCCGCGGCCTCCGCCGTCCACCCGCCTCGTCTACCCGAGTGGCCTCGCCTTCTGGCGCCCTGATGGTGGCCCGTCCACCAACGGGTACCTCTACGTGGCGAGCGCCAACTTCGACAAGTGCTACGACTCCGGCGCGGTGGCCGCGCTGGACCTGGATGCGATGGGGGTCCGCCCGTTCGGCGCGCCCTTCACCCGCTCGGTCGAGGAGGACCGTGGGACGCTCCTCGAGAACCTGGGCGTCGGCGCACAGTCGTATGTGCAGATCGACAGCTTCGCGGGCGAGATGGCCCTCTGGGCCCCTCCCGGCCGCGGCCCGCGCCTGTTCGTCCCGTCCCGCGCCGAGGGCAGCTTCCTGCACGCCATCGACGTGGCGGAGGACGGCCTCGGCCTGACGTGCGTGCAGGGCGGCGGAAGCGACTGCCGCGCCGACGCGCTGTCCCTCCTCGACGTGCCGGGCGCCACGGACGGAATCCCGGCGGCGCCGGGCCCGGTGGGCGTCACCGTGGAGCGCACCAACCCGGACTCCCGCGTCTGGGTGACCCACTCGGAAATCGTGGGGCCGGAGGAGTCGGGCCGGGAGGTCGAGTTCCAGTCGTACCTCGTCAACCTCCCCGCGGCGGACCCCACCCAGGGCGCGCTGGGCGTGGGCAACTTCGCGCCGCTGGGCACCAACGGCCGGCTGGCTGGCGCCGCGAACTCCGCGGCCCTCGGCGGCCGGTACGTGTACGTCTCCGGACGCAACTCCTCGTCCACCCAGCTCGGGGCGCTGGCCGCGCGCTTCATCCTTCGGCTGGTGGACCGCAACTCGACGGACCGCGTGCTGGAGAGCGACGTGGAGCTGGTCTACTCCGTGCGCGAGGCGCGCGGTGTCGCGGTCGTGCAGCGCCCCTCCGCGACGGACCCCACGGTGCTGGACCCGAACCGCGAGCGCGTCTACCTGCTGGCGCGCGGGCCGGACACCCTGCTGGTGATGGACGTGGAGAACGCGCTCCAGGAGCTCCCGACGATTCGCGTCGTCAGCGCGCTGCCGCTCCCCGAGGGCTCCTCCGAGGTGGAGGTCATTCCCAGGACCGTGGGCCGCGGCAACATCGTCGCGGTGACGGGCAGTGGTGACGAGGCCGTCGCCCTCTTCGACGAGGAGGTGGGCCAGCTCGTCGCCCAGGTGCTGGTGGGAGAGCAGGACCCGAGCCAGCCCGCCCAGCCCTTCGGCCTGGCGGCGGACGTGCGCGGCAACGCGGCGCGCCTCTTCGCGAGCACCTTCGGCGACGGCCGCGTCGCCGTCATCGACATTCCCGACCTCGATAGGCCGCAGGACGCACGGATGGTGGCGCGGCTCGGCCCGCGCCAGCTGCGCGACCCGCGCCAGGGCACCAGCGTGTGCCAGGAGACCTCCCCTTGAAGCGCAGCGCTCACGTCCCCGGCGGCACACTCGCCGTCCTCCTCGCCCTCGCCGGGCTGTCCGGCGCCTGCTCCGACTCCAATGTCACCACCGGCATCGCCGGCCTGTCGGGCACGTATGACCTGGCCCTCTCCAACGACCTCATCTTCGTCACGTCCTCGGACGACGATGACCTGCGGGTGCTGGACCTGACGGCGGACCCGCGCGACTTCGTCCCCGCGCCCAACCCCCTGCAGGCACTGTCCGTCCCCGTGCTGGAGCGGCCGGACGCGCTCACCCGCGACGTGGGCTACGTCAACGGCGCCGACGTGTCGGGCCCGTATGTCTACGCGCGCAGCTCCGGCTCCCAGGAAATCTCCGTGGTGGCCGCGGAGCGCACCCGCCTCTCGGAGGTGGTCCGCCTGGTGACGGGGGGCCTCGTCACCGCCTTCGCCGCGCGTGCGCCGGCGGGGGAGGGCGCCCCCAGCGTGCTGTACTACGCGCTGCAGACGCCGCCCGCCGGAGTCACCTGCACCGCGGGCGTCGTCATGCGCCAGGAGCTGCCCGGCCCGGACGTGCTCACGGAAGAAACGCGTCCGGCCGCCGTGCCGGTGTTCTGCCTCAACCCGCGCGAGTCGGCGGCGGCGCTGCTGGTGATGCCGCAGGCGGGCCAGCTCGTGCTGGCCACGCGCAGCAACACCAACCTGCCCCCCGCGCTCCCCGGCCGCACGCTGCTGCTCACCGAGGCGGCGGCAGGCGGGCTCGCGAGCATCACGATGGACCTGACGGCCGGCTTCGACGGCGCCCCGGTGCGCCTGCTCGCCACGCACCCGCAGGTGACGCGTGTCGCCGACAACCCGGCGACGACGGACGTGAATGAAACGGAGATCCTCACCGCCGGCCAGTTCATCTACGGCGTGCGCGACGAGTCCGCGTGCGGGGCGAACCCGCAGTGCTCGGGCGTGCTGGCGGTGGAGTCCGCCACCGGCGCCCACGCCAAGGACCTCAGCGGCGCGCCGATGCTGCCCATCACCGTGTCGGGACTGCCCACGGGGCTGGCCATCGTCCCCGAGGGCAAGGTGCGGCTGGTGCTCACCAACGGCACCGGCGGCTTGGCCAGCGTGCCGCTGCTGGGCATCCTGCCGGCGTCCACCGGCGTCATCACCCTGTTCAACGCCAGCGACCGGCGCCTGTTCGACCTGAACCCGGACGGGGCCAGCGTCACCGTGGACCTCCGCAACGCGGCGGAGCAGGTCGTGGACCGCGGCGTCGCCAACGTCAACACGGTGGTGAACGTGGAGCAGACCGTGGAGTACGTGAACCCCACGGACCCCTCGCGCCGGGCCGTCCGCAAGACGCTCTTCGAGGGCTCGGTCATCGCCAGCACCTACCGCATCGTCTACCAGGGCTACTTCCCGACGATGGCGGCGCTGACCCGAAACCCGTCCGCCCCCGACTTCTTCGAGGTGGAGCAGCCCGCGGACCCCCGCCAGCGGGTCCAGGTGGGCGACATCATCGAGCTGCAGGGCGACGACGTGGTGTGCGACACGGACCTCGTGGTGACGGACGTGCAGCCCCCCGCCACCGCCGGCCGCGTCCGCCTGGTGGCCACCGCCTACCCCGAGGGGTGCGCCACGCTGCCGCGCTTCGGCGTGCGGGCCGGGGGCAGTCAGCCCTTCATCCTCATCAACGACTCCGGCACGCTGCTGGCCCGCGACATCACGGGCGAGACGGCCGAGTACCGGATTCCCACGAGCTACTACTTCCACCCGGCGGGCCTGCGCACCGCGACTGTCGACGTGGACGACGTGCCCGACGTGCCTCCCGCGGCCTGGACGGTGCCCGCCTTCCCGGAGACGCCGCCGGACATCATCATCCGGGTGGCCGTGCCCACGGTCGCCGGGCGGCTCACACGCGGAGACCGCTTCGTGGTGTCGCTGAACTCCGGCATCCGCACCCACACCTTCGGTGTGGACACCGCTTCCACGGGAGTGGGGTTGAATTTCTACACCCTGCCGGGCCCCGTGGTCGCCGCGCCGGGCTCGGATCTGGCCTACATCGCCTATCCTTCCGCGGACGGCATCCTCCAGGTGAACCTGGGGCTGGTGGTGGACAATGCGCTGAACGCCAGCGCGCTCAATCCCTTCGAGTAACTGGGCTCCCCCGGGGGGCTCTGCTATCGTCCGGGTCATCCTGAATCACCCGAGTCAAGACCGATGATCGATCAGAACTCCCGCCCCGCCCGCAAGGTCGGCATCGCCGACCACCTGTGGGAGACGTACGAAGAGATGGCCCAGCAGATGGGCTCGGATCGCGATGCGCTGATCAACCAGGCGCTTTTCATGTTCGCGCGCCTCAACGGCTTCATCGAGGTGAAGGCCCGGGGCGATGCGCCCGTGGCCGCCGCCCCCATGGCGGCGCCCTCGCGGCCGGCCCCCGTGGCCGCCGCGCCGGCTCCGGCCCGGGGCGCGCCCCCGGTGCTGGCCCCCGCGCCCAAGCCCGAGTCCACCCCCCAGCCCGCTCGTCCCGCCGGCCGCGGCGCCGCGCCCGTCGAGGACCGCGGCGCGTCCTCCAACGGCCTGGACAATGATCCGGTGCGCCGCGAGGTCGCCGAGCGCGTGCTGGAGACGGCCGCGGAGCTCGAGCGCCTCATCAAGGGCAAGAACGAGCCGCCTCCTCCCAACGACGACATGGTCGAGGACGAGGAGGAGCCGCTTCCCGAGCCCGAGGACCCGGCGATGGAGGACGAGCCCGCCGAGGAGGCCGAGGAGGAGCCCGCCGACGAGGTCGCCGAGGAGGAGGAGCCCGGCGCGCTGTACCTCGTCACCGAGGCCGGGGACCAGGAGCGCATCGTCAAGGACCGCTTCGTCATCGGCCGCGGCAAGCACTGCGACTTCGTCATCAACTCCGGCAAGGTGTCGCGCGAGCACGCCGTCATCGTCCACGAGGGCAATGACTGGATCATCGAGGACCTCGGGTCCTCCAACGGCACCTGGTACAACAAGCAGCGCATCAAGCGCCGGAAGATCGAAGACGGCGACGAGTACTTCATCTGCAGCGAGAAGATCCGTCTCATGGTGAGCTGAGCGCCGCACCACCCTCCAGGGCTTCCGGATGTTCGACAATTGACGGGCTCCGGCCTCGCTGGTTTGATACCGGACGGCCTGCCACGGATGGGACAGGCGATGGATGACGCCTGTTCAGATCGCGCTGTGGACGGTCCTTGGAGTGGCCCTGGTGATCTCGGTGGTGACGGATGTGCTGCGCCGGGAAATCCTGGATGCCGTCACCTATCCGCTGATGGCGGTGGCGCTGGGCGTGCGCCTGGCCACCGAGGGCTTCGGGGACCTGGAGCACGGGGTGCTCAGCGGGTTGGTGGCGGGAGCGGGGCTGGCGGTGCTGCTCCTGCCGGCGGCGCTGCGCGGGCGGATGGGGTGGGGTGACGTGAAGTTGATGGGCGGGGTGGGCGCGGTGCTGGGGTTCCCGGCGGTGCTGGCGGCCGCGGCCTTCATCTCGCTGGTGGGCGCGCTCCAGGCGGTGGTGACGCTGCTCTGGCAGGGCGCGGTATGGGACACGCTGGCGGCGGTGGTGCGGCGGTGGGCGGCGCGAGTGCGGCTGGCGAGCGCGGACGCGCAGCCGGCGACCCAGCGCCACATCCCCTACGGGGTGGCCATCGCGCTCGGTACTTTCTGGGCGCTGTGGTGGCAACACGGAAGCTGAAGCTTGAGTTCGCTTGGGACACTGGAAGGGGACACGGACGATGTTCACACGCTTCACGCATGCCGCGGCGCTGAGCGCCCTGGTCGCCCTGGTGGCCGGCGGCAGCGCCCTGGCGCAGGAGGGCAGCGCCGTCAGCCTCGGCGTCGGCTCCCAGAAGGTGCTCACCATCCCCGGACTGAGCCGCGTCGCGCTCGGCGACCCGACCATCGCCGAGGTCAAGACGCTCGGCTCCGGCCAGCTGCTCATCACCGGCCTCGGTGAGGGCAAGACGACGCTCCTCGTCTGGAAGACCTCCGGTCAGCGCGTCAGCTACCTCGTCGCCGTCCGCAAGCAGGACCCCAACGAGGTCATCTCCGAAATCAAGCGCCTGCTGGGCGAAATCGAAGGCGTCTCCGTCCGCATGGTGGGTGACCGCATCTACCTGGACGGTCAGGCCTACACCACGCAGGACGCGGACCGCATCAACGAGGTGGTCAGCCTCTATCCGAACGTGAAGTCGTTCGTGAAGATTGCCCCCAACGCCAAGAAGCTGGTGGCGCAGAACCTCAACGCGGCCTTCCAGAAGGCCGGCCTCAAGAATGTCCAGGCCAACGTGGTGGGCGCCACCATCTTCCTGGAGGGCTCCGTGGAGAGCCAGCAGGACCTCCAGAAGGCGGAGCTCATCACCAAGGCCATTGGCGAGAAGGTGGAGAACCTGCTCGTCGTCGGCATCAAGCGGATGATCCTCTCCGAGGTCCAGTTCGTCGAAATCCGCCGCAACAGCCGGGATCGCTACGGCATCCGCTACCCCACGGACATCTCCGGCACGGCCGCCGCCGCCGCCACCATCTCCCAGCAGCTGTTCCCCGGCACCTTCGGCGAGGGCGCGGGCACCATCGGCCTCAACGCGGGCGCCGACTTCTCCATCGGCTTCCAGGGCAACGACGGCTACGGCCGCCTGCTCGCCCAGCCCAAGCTGGTGTGCGCCAGCGGTGAGAAGGCCGAGTTCCTGGCCGGCGGCGAGGTGCCCATCCCCCTCATCACCAACAACCAGTTCTCGGTGGAGTACAAGAAGTACGGCGTCATCCTGAACCTGCGCCCCACCGCGGACCGCAACGGCAACATCCAGACGGAAATCGAGGCGGAGGCGTCGGAAATCGACGCGTCGGTGTCGGTGTCCTTCGGTGGCTCGTCCGCCATCCCCGGCTTCCGCACCCGCAAGGTGAAGACCAACGTCACCGTGCGCCACGGGGAGACCATCGTCCTGTCCGGCGTGTTCAGCCACGACGAGCAGAAGTCGGTGTCCAAGATTCCGGGCCTGGGTCACATCCCGATTGTGGGCGAGCTCTTCAAGAGCCGCGGGTTCGACTCGACCAAGCGCGAGCTGGTGATCTTCGTCACCCCGCGCATCGTCAACCCGGACTCGGACAAGGTCCGGACCATCATCGAGGACGTGAAGAGCCGCTACAAGCAGGCCCGGTCCGAGGTGAACTTCAACATCTTCGACTGAGTCCCAGGGGCCCCGGGGGCCCCCGTTCCTGGCTCCTCACGGGCCGGCTTCCTCCCCACCGGCAGGGGAGGGTGCCGGCCCGTCGCCTTGCGGGCAGGCATGCGACGGCGCCTGGAGCTTTGAGGACGAAGAGCCGCTTGCTAGCATCCGCCCCCACCATGTTTCTCATCACCCTCGCGGAAAAGGGCGGCGGGACCGAGCAGCGCGAGTACCACAAGAACGAAGTCACGATCGGCCGCCTGCCCGGCAACGACATCATCCTCGCGAAGGGAAACGTCTCCAAGTACCACTCGCGGATCGTCGCCAAGGACGGGAAGTTCATCATCGTGGACATGAAGTCCACGAACGGCACCTTCGTGAACGGCAAGAAGATTGCCGCGCCTCAGGTACTCAAGCCGGCGGACCAGGTCTCCATTGGCGACTACATCCTCAACGTCGAGGCCCTGGAGGACGAGGGCCCGGCGATGACGCGCGCCGGGGCCCCGGAGGACGAGGGCTACGACGACGGCGAGGAGCCGTACGAGGAAGAGGAGCAGTACGCCGAGGAGGAGGAGCCGTACGAGGAGGAGCCGGCGCCCGCCCCGGCGCCCGCGGCCGGCCGCATGCCCGCGTCCATGGCGTCCGCCATGGCGAAGAACAAGAAGAAGGTCGACCCGCGCATCGAGCGCTACACCCGGCTCCAGAAGGAGATCCACGACCGGCTCATCGAGTACCTCGATTTGCGCCGCATGGACATGGACCGGCTCGGGGACGACGAGCTGTGGCGCCGCACCGAGAAGGCCATCCGCGACATCATCGACCAGATGGAGGCGGACGGAGAGCTCCCGGAGGACGTGGACCGGGAGGAGCTGCTCACCGACGTCATCAACGAGGCGCTGGGCCTGGGGCCCCTCGAGGCGTTCCTCGCGTCGGATGAGATCAGCGAGATCATGGTGAACCACGCCAACCAGATCTACATCGAGCGCAAGGGCAAGCTGACGCTGGCGGAGAAGACCTTCTCCTCCAACCAGGCGGTGCTCGGCGTCATCGAGCGCATCGTCGCGCCCATCGGCCGGCGCATCGACGAGTCCAGCCCGCTGGTGGACGCGCGCCTCAAGGACGGCAGCCGCGTCAACGCCATCATCCCCCCGCTGGCGCTCAAGGGGCCGTGCATCACCATCCGCAAGTTCAAGAAGGACTCGCTGAAGATCCAGGACCTGGTGAAGTACAAGACGCTCACCGCGCAGATGGCCGAGTTCCTGGAGATGTGCGTGAAGGCCCGGCGCAACATCGTCATCTCCGGCGGCACCGGCTCCGGGAAGACGACGACGCTGAACATCATCAGCTCCTTCATCCCCGACGGTGAGCGCATCATCACCGTGGAGGACGCCGCCGAGCTGCAGCTGCCGCAGGACCACTGGGTGCAGCTGGAGAGCCGCCCGCCCAACCTCGAGGGCAAGGGCTCCATCACCATCCGCGACCTGGTGAAGAACTGCCTGCGCATGCGTCCGGACCGCATCGTCGTGGGCGAGTGCCGCTCCGGCGAGACGCTGGACATGCTCCAGGCGATGAACACGGGCCATGACGGCTCGCTCACCACGCTGCACGCCAACACGCCGCGAGACGCCATTGCCCGGCTGGAGACCATGGTGCTGATGTCCGGCATGGAGCTGCCGGTGAAGGCCATCCGCGAACAGATTGCGAGCGCGGTGCACATGATCGTGCAGCAGACGCGCTTCTCCGACGGCACGCGGAAGATCTGCTACGTCACCGAGGTGTCGGGCATGGAGGTGGACATCGTCACCCTCCAGGACATCTTCTATTACAAGCAGGATGGCTTCACGGAGGACCACAAGGTCCGGGGCCGCTTCGTCGCGTCCGGTTTCGTACCGAAGTTCTACGACGAGCTGCAGCGCAAGGGCATCCCCGTCAACATGAGCATCTTCCGGGAGGATTGACGCGTCATGCCCACCCTGGTCGTCCGTCTCCCCGACGGCTCCGAGAACGAACACGAAATCACTGGCGAGCTGAAGCTGGGCCGTCAGGCGGGCAATGACCTCCTGCTCACCGAGGGCGGGGTGTCACGCAACCACGCCCGGGTCTTCGAGGACGGCGGCACCGTCTTCATCGAGGACCTGGGCAGCGCCAACGGCACCTTCGTGGACGGTGAGCGCATCGCGGACCCCACGCCGCTCACCCCGCAGTCGGAGGTGGTGCTGGGGGACTACACGCTGCGGCTCAAGGTCGCGGCGGCGCCCTCGCGCTCCGGTTCGCGCAAGGCGGCGAAGGCCGCGCCTCCCCCCGCCGAGGAGATGCCGGTGGGCTCGGAGGGCAGCGGCGCGCGCGCCACGCGGGCCCTGCCGAGCATGAAGGCGAGGCCGCCCGCGGGTGCGCCTCCGCCGAAGCGGCCCGCCAGGCCCGCGAAGCCGGCCGGTGCCGCGGTGGAGGGCGGCGCCGCGGGCGGTGGCGCGGGCCCCATGCTCAAGGGGCTGGTGGGCCCGTGGGCCGGCCGGACGTACCCCCTCAAGGGCAAGGTGCTGGTGGGGCGGCAGCCTCCGGCGCTGGTGATGCTGGAGGACGACTCGGTCAGCCGGCGGCACGCGGAGCTGGAGGCGACGGCGCTCGGCGTGACGGTGAAGGACCTGGGCAGCGCCAACGGCACGCTGCTCAACGGCGAGCCGCTGGGGACGGAGCCGGTGGACCTGCAGCCGGGCGACCAGCTCCAGTTCGGCGTGGTGGAGCTGGCCTTCGAAGCCGAGGAGGTGGCGCTGGCCGCTCCGGCGCGGCGGGGCTCGGGTCCCATCCCCACGCGGCGCGGCGGGGCCGCGGCGGCGCCTTCGGAGCTGGAAGGGGCGCCCCCGAACCGCAAGAAGCTGATGATGGTGGCCGGCGGCGTGGTGGGCCTGCTGGTGGTGGCGGCGGTGGTGAAGGTGGCCATGCCGGGCGCGGGGCCGGTGGACCCGGTGGTGGACCCGGCGGGACCGGCGGTGGACCCGGCGGAGCAGATTCAAGCGCTGCTCAGCGAGTGCCGCTCCTACGCGTCCAACGAGCTGGGCTCGCCCAACTGGACCCGCGCGGAGGAGACCTGCACCAAGGCGCTGGACCTGGACCCCATCCACCCCGAGGCCAACACCCTCATCCGGCGCATCAAGCTGGAGAAGGAGTCCTTCGAGCAGTACTCGGCGGGTGAGAAGGCGCTCCAGCGCCTCAAGCCGGACGAGGCGCTCGAGGCCTTCAGCAAGATTCCGAAGGAGAGCGAGTACTTCCGCCGTGGCAAGAGCAAGGCGCGCGAGGCGGCCGAGCAAGTCACGAAGCGGGCGCTGGACGACTGCAAGCGCTACCTGGGCAACGCGCAGTGGAGCGCCGCGGTGCCGCGCTGCCAGCAGTACATGGCCGTCTGGTGCCAGGGGCAGCCGCGGGAGAACATGGAGCCGCCGCTGGGCTACACCGTGAAGCTGGAGGGCCGGCTGCGCCGCAACGAGTGGCGACCCAAGGACTCGCTCTTCGTGCGCTTCCTCGTCGCGCGCTACCGGTTGGACCCCAACGCGGCGCCGTGGTCGTGCCCGGTGACGGAAATCATCGGCCCGGACGAGACGACCGCGGATCCTCGCTCCGTGGTGGAGGCCGAGGTGAAGAAGCGCTTCGGCCACAAGCTGATGCATGCGGCGATGATGGACTACTGGGCCGGTCGCGGCAGCGAGGCGCTGGCCACCCTGCAGAAGCTGCGCTCCAACTACGAGGCGGCGGCGTTCCATGCCCAGGCCGACGAGCTGATTCGCATCATGTCCACGGTGGATCAGCTCTTCAAGAATGGCGAGACGTTCCTCGCCGGGGACGACCCGGAGAAGGCCGCCGAGCCCTTCCGCGAGGCGCTGCAGGTGGACAAGGAGCTGATGCTGGACCTGGCCGAGTCCAAGCCGTCCTTCTACCGGCGCAACATCCTCCAGGACATGGCGGAGAAGTCCTACCAGCGGGGTAGGGAGTGGGCGGACCGGCAGGACCGGCGCCGGGCGTGCCGCGTGTGGAAGCTGGGCTTCGGCTTCTACGCGGGCAACCCGGACCTGAACAAGGCGGCGGCCTTCTGCTCGAGCCTCGCGTCGGATGCGCTGCGGGACGCGGGCGGCTGCCCGGACCTCGCCGCGGTGCTGGACTACGCCGTCAAGGGCGACGGGGTGGCGGAGAAGGTGGACGAGAAGAAGAAGGAGTGGAGCTGCCCCTGACGCGACATGGACAGGGGCGGACGGGCGCGCTAGGCACGGGGCCATGGCCGACACCAGCCCCTCGCGCTCCGCGCCCACCCTGGTCCTCATCGACGCGTCCGGCTTCATCTTCCGCGCCTACCACGCGATTCCGCCCCTCACGACGAGCAAGGGCGTGCCCACCAACGCCGTGCTGGGCTTCACCCGCATGGTGCTCAAGGGGCTGCGGGAGCTGAGCCCCACGCACGTCGCGCTCGCCTTCGACAAGGAGAGCCGCACGGAGCGGCAGAAGATAGACCCCAACTACAAGGCCAACCGCGAGGGCCCTCCCGAGGACCTGGTGCCGCAGTTCGCGCTCATCCGCCGGGTGGTGGAGGCGCTCAACCTGCCGGTGCTGGAGATGGCCGGCTGGGAGGCGGACGACGTCATCGGCACGCTGGCGGTGAAGGCGAAGGCCGAGGGCTTCTGCGTCCAGGTCGTCACCGGCGACAAGGACTTCGTGCAGATTGTCGAGCCGGACGTGCGCCTGTTCGACCCGATGAAGGAGACGCACACCGGGCCGGACGAGGTGAAGGCGAAGCTGGGAATCGAGCCCCGGCAGATGCGCGACTACCTGGCCCTCATCGGTGACGCGGTGGACAACGTCGCCAAGGTGCCGGGCATCGGCCCGAAGACGGCCACCGAGCTCATCCAGCAGTTCGGCGACGTGGAGACGCTGCTGTCGAAGCTGGACGAGGTGAAGAAGCCGAAGATTCGCGACGCCATCGCCGCGCACCGCGAGAGCCTGCTGCGCGCCAAGCAGCTCGTCACCTTCAAGACGGACCTGCCGCTGGACGTGAAGATGGCGGACCTGGCCCGCAAGCCGGTGGATTCGGCGAAGGCCCGCGAGCTCTTCACCGAGCTGGAGTTCTACGCGCTCATCAAGGACCTGCCGCAGCAGGGCCTGCCGGAGGCCGCGCCGAAGGAGAAGCCCGCGCCGCTGGCCGCCGAGCACAAGCTGGTGGGCACCGACGCGGAGCTGCAGGCGCTGGCGGACGCGGTGCGCGCGGCGGGCACCGTCAGCCTCATCCCCGCGTACGAGGGCATGCCCTTCGCCGCGAAGCTGGTGGGCCTGGGCGTCGCGTTGCCGGACGCGAGCACGTACTACGTGCCGCTGCGCCATGGTCTGCTCGGCGCCACGCAGGTGAAGCCGGAGTCCTTCACGGCCGCGCTCAAGGCCTCACTGGAGGACGCGGCGGTGAAGAAGGGCGGGCACGACCTCAAGGCGCTCACCCTCGTGCTCGCCAACGAGGGAATCACCTTGCGCGGCGGCCACGACGACGTGGAGCTGCTCAGCTACCTGCTCAACCCGTCCCGCCGGGAGCACGCGCTGGCGGACCTGGCGCGCGAGCGGCTGCAGACGGAGCTGCCCGCGCTGCCGCCCGCGGCCGAGGGCAAGCGGGGCAAGAAGGACAGGGCGCTGGCGGACCACACCGTGGAGGAGGTGGCCGCGGGCTTCGCCATCCGCGCGGAGGCGGCGCGGCGGCTGGCGCCGGAGCTGTGGAAGGAGCTGCAGGCGGCGAGCCTGGCGGAGCTGGCGAGGGATTTGGAGCTGCCGCTGCTGCCGATTCTGGCGCGGATGGAGCAGCGGGGCGTGAAGCTGGACACCACCGAGCTGGCCCGCATCTCCGTGAAGGTGGACGCCGCCGTCGAGGGGCAGGTGAAGGAGGTCTACAAACACGCCGGGCGCGAGTTCAACATCGGCTCCAACCCGCAGCTGGTGGAGGTGCTCTTCTCGCCCCAGCCGGAAGGGCTGGGGCTGCCCATCATCAAGAAGGGCAAGACGGGCCCGTCCGCGGACATGGAGGTGCTGGAGAAGCTCTCCGAGGAGCACCCGCTGCCGGCCGCCATCATCGAGTACCGCAGCCTCACCAAGCTGAAGAGCACCTACCTGGACACGCTGCCCACGCTGGTGGCGGCCGACGGGCGCATCCACACCACCTACCACCAGGCGGCCACCGCGACGGGGCGCCTGTCCTCCACCGACCCCAATCTCCAGAACATCCCCGTGCGCACCGAGCTGGGCCGCGAAATCCGCCGCGCCTTCGTGGCGGCGGAAGGGCACCAGCTGGTCAGCGCGGACTACAGCCAGGTGGAGCTGCGGCTGTTGGCTCACATCGCGGAGGACCCGGTCCTCATCGACGCCTTCCTCAACGACCAGGACATCCACACCCGCACGGCGGCGGAAGTCTTCGGCGTGCCCCCGGAGCAGGTGGACCGCGAGCAGCGCCGCAGGGCGAAGATGGTCAACTTCGGCATCGCCTACGGCCTGTCACCGCACGGCCTGTCCGCGCGGCTGGGGATTCCGCAGGAGGAGGCGCGCGACATCATCGAGCGCTACTTCACGCGCTACGCCGGCATCCACCGCTACCTGCGGGAGACGGTGGATACCGCCCGCAAGACGGGCTACGTGGAGACGCTCTACGGGCGCCGCCGGTACATGCCGGACCTGAACTCGAAGAACCGCGGCGTGGCACAGGCCGCCGAGCGCGCCGCCATCAACATGCCGATTCAGGGCACCGCCGCGGACCTCATCAAGAAGGCGATGCTGGTGGTGGACGCGGCGCTGCGCGAAGAGGGGCTGCGCACCGTCATGCTGTTGCAGGTGCACGACGAACTGCTCTTCGAGGCACCCGACGCCGAGGTGGAGCGGGTGAAGGCCCTGGCGATGAAGGGCATGTCCTCGGTGGCGCAGCTGAAGGTGCCGCTCAAGGTGGACGTGGGCGCGGGCCGGAGCTGGGCGGACGCGCACTGACGCGCGGCGTGCCCCAAAAAATACGGGAGGAGCGCCCACCCCCGTAGGCGCCCCTCCCGCGTCCCTGCTCCCCACCCGGGCTCCCCAGCCCCACGACAAAAAAGTGCCGACCCGTCCGACCGGCGAGTCGCGCGGACCCCCATCCGCGCGTCTTGCCAGCAGCTCACGAGGCGCGCTCACCACTCCCCAGTGGGAACACGCTCCCCAAAGGCGCGCCACGGGCCCCCACCCACGGCACGCTCCCTCCCGCCGGCCTCGGACGCTCCCCAGGACGGGAGCATCAAGCCGGACGGGTCGGCAAACCCGACCAACCCCTCCTCAGTGCATCGCTGGACGCCCGTCCTTCGCGTCCGGCGTCGTGCGCTTCACTCGCGACGGCCGCTCGAAGTACTCGACCACCAGCCCGCCAAAAGCCACCCGGGGTCCGTCCGCGCGCGGATCCTTGAGCCGCTGCAGCAGGGCCACCGCCGAGTCCACCGCCTCATCCACCGCGCGGTTGATGCGCTCGCGCTCCCAATCCCCGCCGCCCAGCACCTCCGCGGCGTCCACCAGGCAGCGCCGCAGCGCCGCGAATTCCTCGTAGAGGGCGCGCGCGCCGCGCTCCGGCGACAGGCGCAGCACCGCCCGCGTGCGGCTCCAGGGGCTCGTCTCCTCGCCCTCCAGCGTCCGCCCCACCTCGCGGATGAAGGGCTCCACCAGCCCGTCCAGCTGTCCGAGCGAGGCCGCCGAACCCTCCGCCTCATGCGTGGCCAGCCGCATCCGGCGCCACAGCGCCGCGATGCGATCCGGCTGCTGGCGGAAGAACCGCGCCAGCACCGCCGCCTTACGTCCCCGCTCGTTCATGTCCAGTGCCTTCCGCATCGCGACAGGAGGCATAGCAAGCCGGCTGCCAACGCCCTGCGGAGGTCATTTCCCAGGAAAATCAGCCACTTGGGCTCACCCCCAGAGCAGGCAGAGGAGCATGCAGCAGGTAATTTCTTCCGGGGGGCGGACTGTAGGGGTGTCCGAAAGCACTGGTGGGCCCTGGTAGGGAGGGCACCCCGTCAGTGCAGGGTGGGCTTCGGGGGGCGGGGCCCCGCCGGGAGGTCCGCCACGGACTCGCCGGACGTCTCCTCCGGAGGCTCGTCCGGCGCCTCACCCGGCGCCTCGCTCGCGGACGGGGGCGTCTCGTGGGGGCCGCTGACGGCCTCCTGCGTGTCGTGCGACTCGAGGGGGTCCGAGTCGCTGGAGGCGGCGCCGGCGGGCCACTCGGGCCACGTCAGCGCGGGGGCGGGGCCGGCGGCGTCCGGGCCGGGGAGGGCGCCCGGCAGGGCGGCGGCGCGCGCGGCCAGCACGCGCAGCGCGGCGTCCTCCGCGGCGTCCTGGGCGGCCATCTCCGCCAGGCGCGCTTCCTTCTGCTGACGCCTGCGGACGTAGGCCGCGACGCACAGGCCGGAGGCAGCCAGCCACAGCAGCGCGGAGCTGGTGGTGAGGGGCAGCCAGCCGTACCGCGCCGCCAGGCCCCCGCGCCAGTCCGTCTCCTCTACCAGCAGCGACGTGCGGAAGGCCTTGCCGAAGGCCTGCTCGAAGGGCTCGCCGTCGCGCACGCCGTCCACCAGCACACCCATGGCCTGGGGGCCGAACTTGGCGGACAGGTGCGCCACGAAGGCGGCGCTCTGCGCGTAGGCAATCTCCACGTCCGACGGGTGGTCCGGCCAGGAGTCCTCCAGGTCCTCGAAGTGGAAGACGCGCTCCTGCGTCACCGCGCGGAAGAGGGCGGAGTAGTGCGTGAGGGAGTAGCGCTCGCCGGTGACATTCTGTGCCACGCCCTCCTGGAACCAGCGGGGCCAGTCCTTCGCCAGCTGGCCCAGCGCCACGTGCGCCAGCTCATGCCGCAGCGTCTGCTGGCCGTCCGGCTCGTAGAGGCTCAGCGCGTCCAGCAGGATGATTTGATGCGCGGGGTAGGCCAGCGCCACCGCCCAGCCGGGAGGCCGGCCTCCGGGCAGCGCCAGCGCCTCGAACTCCGTGCGGCCCACGCCGAGGCGGATTTCGGTGACGCCCGGCCAGTCCCGCCCGAGGATGGCGCCGAAGCCGTCGCGGATGCCCTCAATCTGTCCCGCCAGGTCCTTCGCGGCCACGGTGGCCGCCGCGGTGTGGAGGATGCGGAAGCGCTTCGTCGTCACCTCTCCGGTGACGCGGGACGGGCGCTCATGGGGCACGAGCGCGGCGTCCTCCACCACCAGCTCGTGTGCGTGCGAGCCATGCGGGTTTCGCGGCTCCTGGGCCAGGGCGCGCGGTGAGGCCAGCAGCAGTGGGAGCAGGAGGAGCAGGTGGCGCATGTGCGGCGGCCTCACGTTTGCCCAGACATAACAGCCTCGGCCCGCGCCGCATCAACCCCCACCACCTTCACGCGCTTGCGGCGCGATGCGTCACCGGACGTGAGTGTCACCTGCCGGCGGGAGACGCCGAGGTGCTTCGCGAGGAACTCCAGCAGGGCGGCGTTGGCCTCGCCGTCCACGGGGGGCGCGGCGAGCTGCACCTTGAGGAGGCCGTCGTGCTCGCCCACCACGCGGGTGCGTGAGGCGCGCGGCTGGACGAGCACCGCCAGCTCCACGCCGTCGGGGACGGCCTTCAGCCAGGGCGCGGCCACGGGCTACTCGCCCAGGTTGGCCTTCTTCTGGGAGAGGTAGGCCACGTTGTCCTCCACGCGCGCGTAGTCGCGGTCCGCGAAGGAGGGGCCCTTGAAGGTCTCCAGCAGCTTCTGGTGCGCGTCCAGCACGGAGCGCACCTGGGACTCGAACTGGGTGCGCTGGCGCTTCAGCTCGTTGATGTCCTCCACCACCTGCACCAGCCGCTGGTGGGCGCCGTGGACAATCTTCTCCGCCTGGTGCTCGGCGTCCGCGATGATGATTTCGGCTTCCTTCTTCGCGGCGGCCTTCAGGTCCTCGCTGATGCGCTGCGCGGTGACCATCGTCTCCTGGAGGGTGCGCTCGCGCTCCTGGTGCTGCTCGAGCTTGAGCTGCGTGCGCTTCAGCTCCTCCTTGAGCGCGATGTTCTCCTTCACCACCTCCTCGAACTCGCCGGCGATCAGCTCGAGGTGGGCCTCCACCTCGCGGCGCGAGAAGCCGCGCAGGGCCGTTTCGAACCGCTTCTGCCGGATGTCGAGCGGGGTGATCTTCATGGGCCCGCATTCTAGCGCAGGGAAGTGACTTCTCCAGGAAACCGCCCCGCCAGGGCAGGGGAGGGGCACGTCCGCTGGTGCACACGCGCCTGCCCGGAGGGGGAGCAGGCGGGCGTCAGCGCGGAGCCTCCCACTGGGCGGCGACGGTGCGCGCGGCGTTCTGCACCGGGGCGGTGAGCCGGGCGTCCAGCGCCGCGTCCTGCACGGTGCGCCGCGCGGTGGCGGTGCGCTGGAAGATGAGCCCGTTGAGCGCCTGGATCTTCAGCGCGTCCGGCATGCGCGGGTGGCGCACCACGTTGCCGAGGATTTCCTCGGCGCGCGGCTCCTGGAAGAGCGCCACCGCGCGGAGCGCCGCCTGCTGGATGCGCGGGTTGGAGTCCCACAGCAGCGCGGCCAGCGAGTCCAGCGCGCGCGCGTCGCCCAGCAGCGCCACGTCTTCGATGGCGATGGCGCGGACCTCCTCCGGTGCCGGCTTCACGGCCCACAGCAGCCCGCGCAGCAGGGCGGTGTCGTCCGGCCCGGCGGCGGCGGGCGCGGCGGCGGCGGCCTCGGTGGGAGGCGGGGGCGGGGCGGAGGGCGGCACGGGCGCCTCGGCGGGGGGCGCGCGCGCGGGCTGCTCCTTCGCCGGGGCGGGCCGGGCCGGGGCAGCGGGACGGGGGCGGGCCGGAGCCTGGGCCCGCGCGGAGGCGGCGGCGAGCAGGAGTCCGGCGACGAGCAGGGGACGCATGGGCTTGGGTTCTACCCCGAAACCCGCCGTCCGGGAGGCTCGGGCCTGACGCGGCGCGGGAGTTTTTCTTGACGCGATCTCCGATCGTGGGACCTTGGCGGCGCTACAGGCGTGTTGCAAGAGGGAGCAAGGGCTGATGAGTGCGGCGGTCGCGAACTGGCAGACGCTGGAGAACGTCGAGGTGGAGTGCACCCACTGCGGCATCCGGATGACCCTGCAGCCCGGGAACCGGGTGCGGTACTACCGGTGCTCCGGGTGCCACCGCTGGGTGTCCAGCACCTATTCGGAGGTGTTCCGCGCGGACGCGAAGGTGCGGACGCACCCGGTGAAGGACACGGGCGCCCAGGACGAGCAGTTCCTGGAGGTGAAGGGCCGCCTGGACCGCTGGCTCAACGCGCTGGAGGACCAGGACCCGTACCGGCTGCTGGGCGTGTCCCCGCTGGACTCCGAGGAGACGGTGCGCGCCCGCTACCACGCGCTGGCCATGGAGCGGCACCCGGACCGCGGCGGCTCGACGGAGAAGATGCGCGAGCTGAACGCGGCCTACGAGAAGATCCTCCGGCACCGCGCGCGCAAGCGTCAGGAGGCGCTGTCCGCCGGCACCCCGGTGCGCGCCGCCTCCGAGCTGCCCGCCCGCAGCAGGTAGCCCCAGAAGAGCGCGCCCAGCGACAGCCCCAGCCCCGCCTTCACCCAGGTGGGGAAGAGGTCGCCCGGCGACACGTAGCCCTCCACCACGCCGATGAGGGCCAGGAAGGGCGCGCAGCCGAGCACCAGCTTCACGGCCTCGCGCCCCCGCAGCGCCAGGGCCTGGCCGCGCGGCAATTCGCCCGGGTCGATGAGCGCCTGGCCCACCATGAGGCCCGCGCCCCCGGCGATGACGATGATGGACAGCTCCACCGGGCCATGCGCGGCGATGAAGTCCAGGAAGCCTCGCGCCATTCCCTCGCGGAAGCACAGCGCGGCGACGGCGCCGATGTGCACGCCGTTGTTCACCAGCATGTAGAGGGTGCCCAGGCCACCCAGCATGCCCAGGGCGAACGTGGCGATGGTGACGGTGAGGTTGTTGGTGGCGATGCCGGACGCCACCGAGTTGGGCGGCGCCACCGACAGGATGTCGTCCGTCCACATGCGGCCCTGGGCCACGTACTGGCGCATGCCGGCCGGCACCAGCAGCTCCGCGCCCCGGGGCTCCCACAGCACCACCAGCGCGCCCAGGAGCAGCCCCAGGCAGAACACCGCCGCGCTGGCGCCCACGAAGCGCAGCTCGCGGCGCAGGGTGACGGGGAAGTCCCTCCGGAAGAAGTCGCGCACCGCGGGCCAGCGCTCTCGCGGCGGCTGGTAGATGGCGGCGTAGGCCTGCCCGCACAGCTGGTTGAGGAAGCGGTGCGCGTCCGTGCCCGGGTAGAACGTCTGCGTGTGGGCCAGGTCCGACGCCGCGCGGCGGTAGAGCGAGTCCAGCGTGCGCAGCTCCTCCAGCTTCAGGGCCCCGGCCTTCTGGCGGCCCAGCAGCGCCTGGAGCGCGTCCCAGTCCGGGCGGCGCTTCGCCACGAAGGCGGGCAGCGGGACGGCCACGTCAGGCCTCCGCCCGGGCGCGGGCGCGCAGGAAGGCCTCGGTGCGCTCGGGCGAGGCGAGCACCGCCGCGCGCGCGTCGCCGGACAGCCCGCCCACCCGGTCCACCAGCTTCTCGCCCATCCGCTTCCGCACCTCGGGCGCAAGCCCTTCCGCGCGCGCGAGGAACGCCAGCACCAGCTCCACCTCGCCCGGCGTCAGCGCGCGGGTGGCGCCCTCCACCGGCGCCACGCCCTGCATCGGCTCGGACGTGGCGGTGTACTTGTCCAGGTCGATGCGCTCCTCGCGCACCAGCAGCGTGCCGGCCAGCAGGTCTCCCAGGCGCCGGTGCTGGCGGGTGAGCAGCATGCTGATGCAGCCGGCGGCGTACAGCATGGGCAGGAAGTCCACCGCGCGGCAGAGGTTGCGCACCGCGCTCTCGAAGAGCCCCACCGGCGAGCCGTCCATCCTCACCACGCGGATGCCCAGCACCCGCTTGCCCACTGTCTGTCCATGGAAGAAGACCTCGCCCACCGTCCAGTACAGCCATTGCGTGGCGAAGAGCCCCACCACCAGCAGCGTGCGCGCCAGCCCGGACAGCGCCTGGAACATGCCCAGCACGTCCGACACCAGCAGCGTGAAGACGAAGTAGGCGACAATCCAGAAGAAGAACAGCAGGCTCGCGTCCACCAGCCACGCGAGGCACCGGTAGCCGATGCCGGCCACGGGCAGGGTGAGCGCCACGCGCTCGGGCGTGGCGACGTCGAGGTGCGGAGACGGGGCGGTGTGCATGTGGGCACCCCCAGCATACACGCCCACGGCTTCGGGCCTCGCGCGGCCCGACTCCCCGCGTTGCCTGGCGATTTACAGGAATTGCTGGTTGTTGTAGGGTGTGTGGCGTTGAACGGCGGGGCAGGTACTGGAGGGCGGTGCCATCTCATACTGAACGCCAGGGCATGTCAGGGGGCGGACAGCGATGACGAACCAACGTCGGAAGCCCCTGGATCCCTCTCCAATTCATGCGCACCAGACACTCGCGCCCGGGCTGATTCGCGTCTGCGCTTTCCCGGTGTTAGGGTTTCATGCCGTAGGACGATGAAGTGGGCCGTTTGGAGGTGGCCCGGCGGGACGTCGGACGTAGTTGAAAGTCGAAAGCAGTCAGGAGTCGAGTCTTGTATCGGTAGACCGACCCCGAAGTGATTCAGCGGACGTGCTCGTTCTTCAAAGGTCTCTCCCCGCTGGCACCGGAGTTTCGGAGTCGGCCGCGGTCAACAGGTAGTTCCAGAAGTTTTCGCCATGGCGGCTGGGGGGCCTTCGCATGGCAACATCCAATCAAGCAGCGATTCGTGTATCTATTCTCGAGGGACCGTGGGCGGCCTGGCAGGGCCTTGCTGATGGTCTCCGTGGAGAAGGCGTGCAGGTCTCCTCGGTGACGAGGGACGTGCGCCTCTTCCTCGATGGCCTGGGAACCGATCCGCCGCAGGTGGCGGTGATGGACGTGGAGGGCGACAGCGAGGCGGCTGTCGGCTGCTCCGTCACGGAGGGCATCAACCTCCTGCGGGAGGCGCGCAAGCGCCGCCTGGAGGTCCGGATGCTGTTGCTCTCCGCGGTGAGTCAGCCGGAGATCATCTCGCAGTGCTTCGACGAGGGAGCCTCCGGCTACCTCTTCCGCGCGGGGCTCGGCACGACGGCCGTGGCGTCCGCCATCCAATCCCTGGTGCGCGGCGAGCGGTTGTTCCCGGTGCAGCTCCTGCGGAACGACTTCGAGCACCCGCCGGTGACGTCACCCACCGCGAGCGTGCTGCTGGCGCTCACGCAGCGGGAGCGCGAGGTGCTGGCGTACGTGGCGGGAGGCGCGGACAACCTCAAGATTGCCGCGCATCTCCAAATCGCCGAGCGCACCGTGAAGTCCCACGTCACCCAGCTCTACCGGAAGCTGGGCGCGGAGAACCGCACGCAGCTGGCGTTGCGCGCGTGCCACCTGGGCGTCCGCCCACCGCCGGACCTCTGAAGCGAGGCTGGCCCACCCTCTCCGCGCTCCGCGAGGAGAGGGAGTCTCTGGTAGCACGGCAGTGTCCCGGGGAGGCCGCTTCACGGCGGCCTGCCCTTTTCGGCGGCCCGCGCGGATGCGGCGGTACGGCGGAGGGAAGCACGCCCCCGAGCCCAGGCGGTTGTTGCCGGGCTTCCGGGGGCGTGTACCCGGTTGCTTCAGTTCTTCAGCTGCGCCTGCTCCTCCATCTTCTTGCGGAGGCTCAGGGGACGCATGTCCGTCCAGACCTGCTTGATGTACTCGAGGCACTCGGCCTTCGGGCCCTGCTTGCCCGCGTCCTTCCAGCCGAGCGCGTTCTCGCGGTCCGCCGGCCAGATGGAGTACTGCTCTTCGTGGTTCACGACGACCTTGTAGATCGTCGTATCTTCGCGCTCATCCGCCATGGTGTTCGACTCCTGGGAGTGGGTGCATTCTGCTCACATCCCTGAAAAAGGCGTCAAGCAGGCTAGGCTGCCTGACACCTCCAATTCCAGCCCCTCCATGAGCGGGGCCCCTGATTCTCTCGGGGTGGGCCCGCGGCGACGGCTGGTCGCCTGGCGGGCGAGGGTGGGGAGATGTGCCGCCGCTCAGCGCGTGGCGCGCAGGGTCTCCCGCTCCTTGGCCTCGTAGAGCGCCTGGATGTTGGCGCCGCCGAAGCCGCGCGCCTCCTGACGCTGGATGACCTCGAAGAAGAGCGTGCGGCGCGCGTGCTGCGTCCGCGTGAAGACCTGGAGCAGGTGGCCCCAGGCGTCGCGGTCCATCAGGATGTTGCGCTCCTGCAGCGTCTCGCGGCGGAAGCCGCCCAGGTCGCCCAGCCGCGTCTCCAGCGACTCGTAGTAGCCCGGCGGCGCGTCGAGAATCTTCATGCCGCCCCGGCGCAGCACGTCCACCGCCCGGGAGATGTCCGAGGAGAGGAAGGCCAGGTGCTGCACGCCCGTGCCGCCGTGCGCCGCCAGGAAGTCCTCGAGCTGCCCGCGCCGGGTGCCGGTGTACGGCTCCTGCATCGGGAAGCAGATGCGCCCCTCGGCGGTCTGCAGCACCCGCGAGTTCATGCCGCTGTACTCCGTGCGCACGTTCTCCTCGTGCGTCTGCTCGAAGCCCAGCACGTCCCCGTAGAAGGCCGCGGTGTCCAGCAGCGTGCCGCGGTCCAGGCACAGCGCCACGTGGTCCAGCCCGCTGAACAGCTCCTCGCCGGCCACCGGCGCCGTCTCCAGCGGCAGGTACACGTCCGGCAGGAAGCCGCTCGCCGCGCTGTCGCGCTGGATGAACGAGTGCACCAGGTCACCGGGACCGGCGATGGTCGCCTTCACCACGCGGCCACCCGCGCCCTCGAACGTGGTGGGCTCCATCACCGGCCGCGCGCCCCGGCGCACCGCCGTCTCGAAGGCCCCGGCCGCGTCCGGCGTGGCGAAGGCCACGTCCTTCACGCCGTCGCCGTGCTGCCGCACGAAGTCCGCCGCCGGCCCCACCGAGCCGAGCGCGGACGTGACGACCACCCGCATGCCGCCCTGCTTCAGGACGATGGACCGCCGCCCCTCCAGGCCACTCTCCGGCGCCGCATGGGCCACCATCCGGAAGCCCAACGCGTGGCAGAAGAAGTACGCCGACAGCATCGCGTCCCCAACGTACAGCTCCACATGATCCACGCTCGTGAAATTCACTCGACGCTCCAATCCTGTTGGCGTGGCCGTCCATCACCTTCCGGGACGGCATCACTATCTGCCACTGGATGCAGTGATACATCCCTAGCATGAATCACGGCTCTGACGTGAGCTTCGTGTATTCAGGTTGGAAAATTCGAAGCCGAGAGTCCCGTCCTGGTGCCAAAAGCCTATAATTCTCGGGCACTTGAGAGGGGTGGGCTCAGCGTCATTTCATGACGCGAAAGGCCACGAGGGAAGTATCGGACGCGTAAATTCACGCCCGAAACGCGCGCTCCGGCGCCCGCACAGCTTTTACGGGAATTCCAGGCGAAACGCGTCATACATCTGCAACAGCAACGAGAATACGGGCCCTGGAGCCCTGCTCGGGGCCGTCACGCGCCGCCTGCCGCCCTCGAAGGCGTCCGTCTCCTCGTCGTTCACCGTCCTGGTGCGCGGACGGGCCGCGGGGCCCGGTGACAGCCCGTGCGGGGACGCGGATACTCGCGGCATGCGCCTGTTCTTCCGGATCATCACCGCCCTCGTGCTCCTGCTGGGCACCGCATGGGTCGCGCTCGCCCTGGCCCTGACGGGCGTGGGGCCTGAAGGGGCGCACTTCGTGAGGGCGCTGCTGGCGCTGGTGCTGGCCGGGGCGGCGGTGGCGGTGTGGCGCCGGGGCTCGCGGTGGGCGGCGGTGACGGTGGTGGCGGTGGGGTGCGCGGCGACCTGGGGCTGGGTGCGGACGGTGTCGCCGTCGGCTCAGCGCGACTGGGCGCCGGACCTGGCGCGCGCGGCCCGGGCGGAGGTGGACGGCCCGCGCGTGACGATTCACGACGTGCGCGACTTCCGCTACCGGAGCACGTCCGACTGGGACGCCAGCTGGTACACGGCCACGTACGACACGCGCGAGCTGACGGGGGCGTGGTTCATCGTGGAGCCGTTCTCCGGCGTCTGGGGCGCGGCGCACACCATGGTGAGCTTCGGCTTCTCGGACGGGCGCTACGTCGTCTTCTCCGTGGAGGTGCGGCGCGAGAAGGGAGAGACGTTCTCCGCGCTGGGCGGCCTGTTCCGCCAGTTCGAGCTCATCTACGTGGTGGGCGACGAGCGGGACCTGGTCCAGCTGCGCTCCAACCACCGCAAGGACGACGTGTTCCTGTACCCGGTGGACGCGTCGAAGGAGCGCATCGCCTCCTTCTTCCTGGACATGGTGGCGCGGATGAACGCGCTGCACGCGCGGCCGGAGTTCTACGACACGCTCTCCAGCAACTGCACCACCAACCTCGTGAGCCACGTGGAGAAGGTGAGCGCGGTGGACGTGCCGTATGACCACCGGACGCTGCTGCCGGCGTACTCGGATGCGCTGGCGTACGAGCTGGGCCTCATCGAGAAGGACGCGCCGCTGGAAGTGGTGCGCGCCCGGCACCACATCAATGCGAAGGCGATGGCGGCCAACGGCCTGCCGGACTTCTCGCGGCGCATCCGCGAGTCGCGGGCCACCGCCGTCTCAGTGCCCTGAGCCACCCGCGGCCGGGCCGGCCTTCAGGTGCTTGTCGTAGTGCTGCTGGAGCGTGACGAAGTAGCCGCGCTCCTCCCACAGCTCCGCGAGGAGACGGTCCGTCAGGGACTTCACCTCGGCGCTCTCCGCCGCGTCGGGCGTGCGGGGGCCGCGGTTCTTCGGGTTGAAGAAGGCGCGGGTGGCCTCGGCCATCAGCACGCGGCTGCTGGCGAAGAGCCTGCGCAGGATTTGATTGATGGGGCGCGCGTCCACCTCCGCGCACGCGGCGACCATGGCGTCGTAGACCTTGCGCGGCATGTCCCCCTCCAGGGCCTTCGCGTCCAGGTCCCCGCGCTCCACCGCGTGGGTGAGCAGGAAGCCGTGGTGCAGGGACGTGGAGGCCATGTCCACGCAGTCCTTCACCCACAGCACGAAGAAGACCTTGCGGAAGACCCACTGCATGGGAAACAGCAGCACGCCCTTGAGGAAGCCCTTCACGTGGCCACTCAGGGAGGTGCTCACGTGCGAGCCCGCGAGCACCTCCACCGCCTTGGCCGGCGTGGGCAGGCCGTGCTCCCCCAGAATCTGCCGGACCATGCCCTCGCGCACCTGGCCCAGGGCGTAGTCGTCCAGGAAGGGCACGGGGATGAGCGGCGTCAGGCCGGAGGCGACGGCGAGAAAGGCCACGCGGCCCGCCAGCGGCGGCAGGTCGCTCTTCGAAGCAGGGCGCGACTTCGGCTCGGTCATGCCCTGTTCATATGCCAATCCCGACCTTCCATTGCGCGGTGCATCGTGCCTGTCCGGCCGGGCCCCGGCCCGGCTGCTGGATGCAGGACGCTCGGCGCCCTGGCGAAGCGCGGGGCACCCCCCCTGACGGCGCGCTCCGCGCTCGGCGGAAGGGGCGTGTCAGCGCACCTCGGCGACCGGCGCCACCACCTCGTCGGGAAGCGGGTGCCACGCGAGCGCCTCGGGGACGGGCAGCGGCTCACGGGCCGGGGCGGGGCGGTTCTTCGCGAGGAACGCGGCGGCGCTCTCCGGGCTCGCGCACGCGCCGAGGATGTGCTCCGGAATCATGAACGCATTGGCGATGGCGTCCGCGACGCGCGGCTCCTGGCTGCCGGCGACCAGCACGTCCACTACGTGCGGCGGGGGCGGCTGCAGCAGCGCGTTGCTCCAGTGCGTCGCCGGGGCGGCGGCGGCCCAGGTCTTCTCCTCGGTGGCGCGGCAGAAGGCCTCGTCGAACGGACGCCCCGAGCCCAGCGCCTCCACGATGCTCTCCGCCAGGGCGAAGGCCGAGGCCGACGCCGCGTTGGCGCCCTGGCCCGCGACGGGGTCGTTCGTCACGTGCGTGTCGCCCACCGCCACGACGCAGCGGCCGTTCGCCAGCGGCGCCCAGCCCCGGCGCACCATCGGCGTCAAGGCGCCCTGCAGCCAGTCCATGGGGCCCAGCACGCCGAACTCCGCCGGGTTCACCCGCTCATAGGTTGCGGGCGCGAAGCGGCGCAGCCGGTCCAGCAGCAGCGCCTCGAAGGCGCGCGGGTCCTCGTCGTACCGCTGGGTGCTCAGCACCGCCAGTTCACCCTCGGGGAGCGCCTCGATGAGGATGCTCGGAACGCGGCCGTGGCGGGAGATGACCTGCGCCTCGAAGATTTCGCCCTGGCCGGGCACCAGGTGCGCCTCCATGCCGATGGGCTCCTGCATGCGCACGCCCTTGAGCAGCGCGGCGAACAGCAGGCGCGCCGGCTTCGTGTGCGGCGACAACTCGGGGATGCGCGGGAAGAGCGCCGTCAGCCCGTTGCGGCCGGTGGCCACCACCACCAGGTCATGCCGGGTGGACAGCGCCTCCAGCGCCGCCGCGTCCACGGGGCGCACCTCCAGCAGGCCCCCGCGCGCCACGAAGTCCTCGGCCAGCTTCGGCAGGTACAGCCGGTAGTCGACGAAAATCGAGGGGCGCTCCAGCCGGCCCTTCAGCCCGAACGACTGCGGCCCATTCACGTGGATGCCCACCTGGTACAGGTCCGCCTGCGGCCCGCCCCAGTGGTCCACCCCCAGCTCCCGCTCCCGGGCGCGCGTGGGCGGGTGGTGCGCCACCGTGTTCGGCAGCCGGCCCGCACGCAGCTTCGCGGGGTCCTGCTCCGCGTACAGGCTCACGGAGATGCCGTGGGCCAACAGCTTCAGTCCGAGGTGCAAACCGGCCGTGCCGGCGCCAACGATGCCGATGCTCGCCATATGTCTCTCCTCCGCGTCCCGCGTGCCATCGTGGCTGTGTCGGGAAGGACCCCCCCCCAGGGGACATGGGGTACCCGGCTTCCCGGGAGCGCGGGCTAGTTAGCACAATACGAATGGAGTCTTACAGATGGGTCGCACTCACCCGTTGAGAATTCGCGGAGTGCTTCGAATTTCCTCCGGTACGGACGGCTCGGAGTCGGGTTGGGGAGACGTGGCGGGAGCGCCTACAGTCGGGTGTCGATGAGCGTGTCCCTCGACGTGATGCTGGAAGTGGGAGACCTCGCGGACACTTCCGCGGACGCGGTGGTCTTCAAGTACGCGCAGCGGCTCTACGGCGCGGCGGGCGCGGCGGCGCAGCGGCTGGAGCTGGCGGGCGTGCCGTCATCCCAGCTGGAGGTGAAGCCGGGCGAGTACCGCTTCGTGGAGACGCGCGGGGCGCTGGCCTCGCCGCTGGCGCTCTTCGTGGGCACGGTGCGGCTGGGGGACTTCGGCTACCACGAAATCCGCCAGTTCACGGTGCGAGCGCTGAAGGCGCTGGAGGACCACTCGTCGCTGACGCACGTCGCGGGCACGGTGCACGGGCCCAACTACGGGCTGGACGAGGACGAGGCGGTGCTCGCCTTCGTCGGCGGCCTCGTGGAGGCCTTCCAGCGCGGCACCGGGCCTCAGGGGCTGCGGCGCTTCACGGTGGTGGAGCTGGACGCGCGGCGGGCGAACCGGCTGCGCAAGGCGATGGAGCGGGGCCTGAGCGGCACGCCGGGCGTGACGGCGCTGCCGGGCGGGGGCTTCCGCGTGCAGCGGATGAGCGCCTTCGTCCAGGCGCCGCCCATGGCCACGGCGGGCACGGTGTCCATGGCGAAGCCGCATGCCTTCGTGGCCATGCCCTTCTCGCCCGAATTGGAGGACACCTACCACTACGGCATCCAGGGGCCGGTGAAGACGGCGGGCCTGCTGTGCGAGCGCGTGGACCAGGCGGTGTTCGACGGCCCCATCATCCAGCGCATCAAGGAGCGCATCGACACGGCGAAGGTCGTCATCGCCGACCTGTCCATGGCCAACCCCAACGTGTACCTGGAGGTCGGCTACGCGTGGGGGAAGGGGCGGCCCACCATCCTGCTGGTGCGCGACGTGAAGGATCTGCGGTTCGATGTCGCCTCGTACCGCTGCATCGTCTACCGCAGCATCCGCGAGCTGGAGACGGTGCTGGCGCGCGAGCTGGAGCGGCTCGGCTGAAGGTGGCTCACCACCCGCGCGCCGCGACGGCCCACGTGGCGTGCGGCACGCCTCCGCGCAGCACGTGCAGCCGCTCGTGCAGGTTGACGGAGGCGCAGACGTGGTTGGGCACCACGCGCACGCGCTCTCCCACGCGCGGGCGCCACGCGGTGCCGGACACGTCCAGCAGGCCGTGCTCCTCGGACAGGCCGCGCACCAGCACCTCCGGCCTGTCCAGCAGGGCGCCGTAGCCGCCCTGGGGCGCGAGGCCCTCCTCCTTCGCCAGCGCCTTGGAGCCCGCGTCGATGACGGCCTGGCCGGGCACGGCGGTGCTGACCACGGTGGCGAGCACGGAGTACGCGCACTCGCTCCAGTCACACGCGCCCACGGCGGCGGAGTTGCGGTCATTGAGCACGTTGATGCCGGGGCGTATCTCCGTGAGCCCGGCCACCTCGTGCGAGCGCCAGAGGGTGGGCGTGGAGCCGCCGCTCACGATGGAGGGCTTCAGCCCCGCGGCGGCCAGCGCGTCCACGAAGCCGCCCAGGCGCGAGGACTGCTCGTGCAGCGCGGGGCCCAGCTCGGCCTGGGGGGCGCGCAGGTGGCCCGGATAGAAGATGACGCCGCGGTACTCCACGCCGCGCGTGGAGGCCACGGCGCGCGCGAGGGCGACGGCGTCCTCGGGCGTCTGCACGCCCACGCGGCGCATGCCCATGTCCACCTCCACCAGCACGCCCACGGTGCGGCCCGCCGCGTCGGCGGCGCGGCCGAGCCCCTCCAGGGCCTCGCGCGAGTCGAGCGCCACCGACAGCCGCGCGTACGGGGGCAGGGCCATGAGGCGCGCCAGCCGCCCGGCGCCCACCGGCGGGTAGGCCAGCAGCACGTCGGCCGCGACGTTCGCCATCACCTCAGCCTCGCGGGGCGTGGCCACGGTGGCGCCCACCGCACCGGCCCGCAGCTGGAGCGCGGTGAGCTCCGCCGTCTTGTGCGTCTTCGTGTGGGGACGCCACTTCAGGCCGTGCTCGCGCGCATACGCGGCCACGCGCTTCAGGTTGGCCTCCACGCGGTCCAGGTCCACGAGGGCGGCGGGGGTGACGAGCGAGTCCAGCGAGTGGGCGTCCATGCCCCGCATGGTGGCATCCCTCACGACACGGCTCCAGCGGTGCGGTGGGCGCGCCCGCCCCGGCGGTGGAATGCTACACACGCCGCCTCCAGGCCCGAGGTCCCATGCCCGCCGCGACTGCCTCACCGACGCTGACGACCCGAGAGCTCAACCGCGCCACGCTCGCGCGCCAGTTGCTGCTGGAGCGGGAGGAGCTTCCCGTCCTCCGCGCGGTGGAGCGCCTGGTGGCGCTCCAGGCCCAGCAGGCGAAGCCGCCCTTCGTCGGCCTCTGGTCCCGCGTCGAGGGCTTCCGCCGCGAGGATTTGACGCGCCTCCTCCAGAAGCGGGACGTCGTCCGCGCCACGCTGATGCGCGGCACGCTGCACCTCACGAGCGCGAAGGACTACCTGAAGCTGCGCGCCGCCTTCCGCCCGCTGCTGGAGGCCTCCGGACAGACGATGATCCGCGAGCGCGCGAAGGGGCTGGACATCGAGCCCCTCGTCCTCGCCGCGCGTGAGTACCTGGAGGAGGAGCCCCGCACCTTCGACGAGGTGCGGGATTACCTGCTGGAGCGCTACCCGAAGGCCGACGAGCGGGCCATGGGCTTCCTCGTGCGGATGTACCTGCCGCTCGTCCAGGTCCCCACGGATGCGGAGTGGGGCTTCCCGCCCGTGACGGACTTCGCGCTCGCCGAGTCCTGGCTGGCAGCGCCGCTGGGCACCGGCTCCGCGCTGGACACGCTCGTGCTGCGCTACCTGTCCGCCTTCGGCCCCGCCACCGTGGGCGACGTGCAGACGTGGACGGGCCTCAAGGGGCTGAAGGACGTGCTGGCGTCGCTGAAGCCGAAGCTGCTCACCTTCCGCGACGAGAAGGGCCGCGAGCTGTTCGACCTGCCCAGGGCGCCCCGCCCGACGGAGGACACCCCCGCGCCCCCGCGCTTCCTTCCCGACTTCGACAGCCTCGTGCTCGGCCATGACGACCGCTCGCGCCTGGTGGTGGACGCGCACCGCCCGCGCCTCATCACGAAGAACCTGCGCATTCCCGCCACCTTCCTGGTGGACGGCTTCGTCACCGGTACGTGGAAGGTGGAGCGCAAGAAGGCCACCGCGGCCCTCCTCGTCGAGCCCTTCGAGCCGCTGACGAAGAAGACGCGGGACGCGCTGGCCGGGGAGGGGGAGGGGCTGCTCCGCTTCGTCGAGCCCGAGGCCCGGGCGTTCGAGGTCCGCTTCGCCTGAGCGGCCGGTGGGCCCTCGGGCCATGTGTCCGGGATTGTTGACATTCCCTCGTGGCCATTGCGGCGTGTCGGGGGCGGGGCTAGTCATACGGCGAAACGCCGAGTCCCGCCGTCAGCGGGAGCGGGGGACCCAGGTTCGTTGGGGCGAGTCGCTCGCAGTCCGAGCGTAGGGCAGGTTCTTCAGCCCGAGTCCGTCAGCTAACCCCGCAGGCGTCGAGGAGAACACGATGTCTTCCGACCCCAGCAGTCACGGGCCGGGCTCGCCGACGTCCGCGAGCTCGGCCGCTCCCGTTTCCCCACCGTCTTCCCCTGGTCACCGTGCGCATGGTCCGGGCCCCGAGCCGCTCGCCCGGCTGGCGCCACTGGCCCTCGGCGCGCTCGGCATCGTCTACGGCGATATCGGCACCAGTCCGCTGTACGCGCTGCGAGACTGCTTCAGCGGCGAGCACGGCATCGCTCCGACGCCGGCCAACGTGCTGGGCGTGCTCAGCCTGGTCTTCTGGAGCCTCATCCTCGTCATCTCCGTGAAGTACCTCGGCTTCGTGATGCGGGCCGACAACCGCGGCGAGGGCGGCATCCTCGCCCTGCTGGCGCTAGTGGTGCAGCGCGGCGGGCACGAGGGCCGCGGGGCCCGGCGCATGGTGCTGCTGACGCTCGGCCTCTTCGGCGCCGCGCTGCTCTATGGCGACGGCGTCATCACCCCGGCCGTCTCCGTGCTCTCCGCGGTGGAGGGACTGAGCGTGGCCACGCCGCTCTTCACGCCCTACGTGGTGCCCATCGCCCTGGTCATCCTGCTCGTGCTCTTCCTCGTGCAGCGCAAGGGCACGGGTGGCATCGGCCGGGTGTTCGGCCCGCTGATGGTGGTGTGGTTCTGCGTCATCGCGGTGCTGGGCCTCCACGAGATGTGGGGCAACCTCTCGGTGCTGCGAGCCGTGGTGCCCACGCACGCGGTGCGCTTCTTCGTGCAGAACGGGTGGCACGGCTTCCTGGTGCTGGGCGCGGTGTTCCTCGTCGTCACCGGTGGCGAGGCGCTGTACGCGGACATGGGCCACTTCGGCTACCGGCCCATCCGCCTGGCGTGGTTCGCGCTGGTGCTGCCGGCGCTGCTGCTCAACTACTTCGGACAGGGCGCGCTGCTGCTCAGGGACCCGTCCGTCGCGACCAACCCCTTCTTCCACCTGGCCCCGGACTGGGCCCTCTACCCGCTGGTGGCGCTGGCCACGGCCGCCACCGTCATCGCCTCCCAGGCGCTCATCTCCGGCGTCTTCAGCCTCACGCGGCAGGCCATCCAGCTGGGCTACTGGCCCCGGCTCGAGGTGGTGCACACCTCCGCCGAGGAGCAGGGGCAGATCTACCTGCCGGGCGTGAATATCGCGCTGCTGCTGGGCGTGGTGCTGGTGGTGCTGGGCTTCCGCTCCTCCACCGCCCTCACGGCCGCGTATGGCATCGCCGTGACGGCCACCATGGCCATCACCACGTGTCTGGCCTACGTCGTGGCGCGCGAGCGCTGGGGCCTGCGGCGCTCCGTGCTGGTGCCCCTGGCGGCGCTCTTCCTTGCGGTGGACCTGGCCTTCTTCGGCGCCAACTTCATCAAGGTGGCCCACGGCGGCTGGCTGCCGCTGGGCATGGGCGTGGTCCTCTTCACCCTGATGACGACGTGGAAGCGCGGCCGTGAGCTGCTGGGGCAGAAGCTGCACGCGTCCTCGCTCGGGCTGGTGGATTTGCTGGAGAGCTTCGGCGACAACGCGCCCCAACGGGTGCCGGGCACGGCCATCTTCATGACGGGCAACCCCGCGATTGCCCCCAGCGCGATGCTGCACAACCTGAAGCACAACAAGGTGCTGCACGAGCAGACGCTGCTGCTCACCATCACCACCGAGGACGTCCCGCATGTGCCGTCTTCGGAACGGGTGACGGTGGAGAGCCTGCCCATGGGCCTGCGCCGCATCACCGCGCGCTATGGCTTCATGGATGACCCGTCGATTCCGGACATCCTCAAGCGCTGCCGCGAGGCGGGCCTGCCCTTCAACGTGATGAGCACCAGCTTCTTCCTCGGCCGCGAGACGCTCATCGTCAGCAGGAACCCGGCCATGGCGCGCTGGCGCGAGGCGCTCTTCGTCTGGATGAGCCGCAACGCCCGCTCGGCCACCGCCTTCTTCCGAATCCCTCCCAACCGCGTGGTGGAGCTGGGCGCCCAGGTGGAGCTGTAGCCAGCCGCGGCGAGGTGGCGGCACACACCGCCCGCCACCTCGCACGGCCCTCGCGGCGTCAGCGCGCCGGGCGGACCTTCACGCGCATGTAGCGGCCGTCTTCCTTCTCCTTCACGACCTCGATGATGGTGCCCGTGGGCGGAACCTGCACGCCCAGCCAGTACGTCTCCTCGAACCAGTACGGGTTCAGGTCATTGAAGACGGGCTCGGCCGGAAGCGACGGCACGTCCACGCGCGGGCCCCACGGCGTCTTGAGCGACAGGGGCTGCGTGGGGCTCAGGCCGAACGTCGCGTCGCGCACCTGGATGAAGGTGTCCCAGTACCAGCCGTCGCCGTCGAACGTCGGCACCGGACGCGCGTCCACCGGCAGGATGCGGCCCTGGCCCGGGTGCACGCTGGTCTGGTTGTTCTTGAACCGGGTGTTCCAGTAGGTGATGAGCAGGCCCGGCTCGTAGGGGTAGTGCTCCACGTAGTTGTAGAGCCCCAGGTCCCCGTACGGGTACTGGTAGGGGCCCGTCTCCAGGCCCTCGTCGTAGAGGCGGTACTGCCGGTACTCGGCCAGGTAGTAGTGGTCGATGTAGATGTGCTGGCCGTCGTGCTGCTGGAAGCCGGAGAGCGTCCAGCCGTTGGGCGTCTGCTCCGCCCCGTCGGAGAACACGGTGCGCCCGTCCGCCTTGATTGTCAGCGCGTCCACCTGGAAGCCGGGGCGGATTTCGGCGCCGTCCGTCCAGTAGCGCAGGCGCAGGTGGATGGTGCGGCCCGCGTACGGCGTCAGGTCGAAGGTGACGGGAATCCAGCCGCCGGACACGCCGGTGATGCCGTTGCCGAAGTTCTGGGCGTTGGGGTCGGTGTTGGTGGTGATGGTGCTGGGGAGGTTCTCGAAGCGCTGGCCGTCCATGGAGACGGAGACGTAGGCGTAGTCCCAGTCCTGCTCGATGTCGAACCACGTCTGGAGCTGGAGCGAGACGGCGCGCGCGGCCGGCAGGCGCACCGTGCGCACCATGGAGCGGTCCAGGTTGTCACCGTCGCCGCTGTACCAGGCGTGCTGGCCCGCGTACGGCGGCGTCGTCGGGTGGTCGTCCACCTGGGGCGGCAGGGTGACGAGCAGCGCCTGCGCGTCCTTGGTGTTGAACTCCGCGGGGCCCAGCTTGTGGCTGGAGCGCTCGCCGGCCTTCGCCTCGGCGTAGTTCAGCCAGCCGAGCTGCAGCTTGTCCCACGCCCACAAGTCACCCGGGCGCGTGCCGGTGTCCACCGTCCCCCTGCCCAGGTACGAGCCGTGGGCCATGAGGGTCCAGAAGGCGGCGTCCGTCCCGTAGCCCGAGGCCGTGTCGTAGTGGTCCGGCAGTCCGAGGTCATGGCCGTACTCGTGGGCGAACACGCCCAGGCCGCCGTTCTCCGGCTGCATCGTGTAGTCACCCACCCACTTGTCCACGGGGCCGAAGCGGGTGCCGCCGTTGGGGTTGTACGCGGGGCCGTTGCCTCCCGTGCCGCCGCCGGTGGAGAAGGCGAAGGCACGGTGGCTCCAGACGGCGTTCTGTCGCTGCGCGCCGCCGCCCGTCTCCTCGCCCTCGCCGGCGTGGACGATTTGGAAGTGGTCGATGTAGCCGTCCGGCTCGTCGAAGTTGCCGTCGTGGTCGTAGTCGTACCGGTCCCACGTGTCGAAGGTGTCCAGGTACGCCTTGATCTGCTCCGGCGTCTTGCCCGCGGCGAGCTGGCTGTTCGTCCAGGCGTTGACGGCGTCACCGACGAGGTACCAGACGCCGGTGCTGGTGCAGATGTTGCGGCCGCACAGGTTGTGGCCGTAGCGCGCGCTGTTGTAGGGGACGCGCACCCACTCGTGCACGGTGCCATTCACCGTGTACCGGCCGGAAGACTGGGTCCGGTAGTAGGTGGCCACCGAGTCCACGCCCGGGCCCGTGGCGAAGTAGAGCTGCTCGTAGTGCGCGCGGTTGTAGTCCGCCTGCCAGATGGTGGTGTTGTCCACGGCGCGGTCCGGCTGCGGCATCTGGTTGTGGAGCGGCCCCGGGATGTCACCGCCGGGGTTGGTCTGCGGGTTGCCGTAGACGGGGTGCACCTGGTCGCCGAACTCGGCGAGGATGACGAAGATGCGGTCCGTGCGCTCCAGCTCCAGCTCCACGTAGCGGCCCTTCGACACCTCGTGGATGCGGCCCTTCGCGCGGCCCTCCACCTTGTCCTTGAGGGCCTGGGCCCGAAGCTGCCGCTGCCGCTCACCCTGCGGGTGGGGCACGTCGTCCGACTCGCCCCGGCGGGCGAGGGACACCGGCCCGGGGAGGGAGGCCTCTTTCTTGTACGGGTTCTTCGCCCAGGCGGAGGGCGACACCGAGAGGGCCACGAGGCCCCACTTCAGCCACTGCTTTCCAGACTTCATGGTCGGAATGCTCACCTGGCGGTGCCGGCCGGCCCTGCGTACTCACGGCTTCCGCCGGGGCGGCACGATAACCCGACGCCCGCAGATATATGCAACCACGTTGTAACGGGTTCGGAGATACACCGCGCCGCGCAACGATTTTCGGGGGCCGTGCGACCTGGAGCGGCGAGGTCCGTTCAATGAAAAGGCCCGCCGCGAACCGTTTCCGGGTCCACGGCGGGCCTGGGGCCCCTTGGTCAGCTTCCGCCGCGCGTCACTGCGGCGCGGGAGCGGACACCTTCTTCGCGGGCGGTCGGTACTTCATGCCCAGCTCGTTGAAGACGAAGGAGTAGACGTCCACCTCCTCCTCGATGCGGGCGTTGAGCGGGGTGCCGGCGCCGTGGCCCGTCTCCGCGTTGGCGCGCAGGAGGATGGGCGTCTTCGCGCCGTTGGCCTCCTGCATGCGGGCCACCATCTTCCGCGAGTGGAACGGGTCCACGCGCGGGTCATTGGCGCCGGAGGTGAAGAGCACCGACGGGTACTTCGTCCCGTCCTTCACGTTGTGCAGCGGCGAGTACGCGCGCAGCGCCTTGAACTGCTCCGGGTCCTTCACCGTGCCGTACTCGGTGATGTTGAACTGGCCGTTGGGCGTGAGCTCCACCCGCAGCATGTCGTAGATGCCCACGCGCGCCACGACGGCGCCGTACATCTCCGGGTGCTGCGTGACGGCCGCGCCCATCAGCAGGCCGCCGTTGCTGCCGCCCTGGATGGCCAGCTTCTTGGGCTGCGTGTACTTCTGGTCCACCAGCAGCTTCGCGCAGGCGTAGAAGTCGTCGAAGACGTTCTGCTTGTTCGTCAGCGAGCCTTCCGCGTGCCACTTCTCGCCGAACTCCGAGCCGCCGCGCAGGTTCGCAATCGCAAACACGCCGCCCTGCTCCAGCCACAGGCCCGTCAGCGCGCTGTAGCCCGGGGTGATGGAGACGTTGAAGCCGCCGTAGCCCGTGAGCATCGCCGGGTTCTTCCCGTTCAGCTTCGTGCCCTTCTTCTTCAGGATGGTGAGCGGCACCTTGGTGCCATCCTTGGACGTGGCCTCGGTGCGCACCACCTCCACGTCGCTCAGGTCCATGGGCGAGGTGCGCGCCAGCGCCGTCTTCGTCACCTTGTTGTCCTTGGCCGAGTACCGGTACCAGGCCATGGGCTGCACGTAGCTGACGTTGGCGAAGAGCACGTCGTCCCCGTCGCCCGCGGCCACAATCCCGTTCACCGCAGACACCGGCAGCGTGGGCACCAGGCCCAGCGACTGGCCCTTCAGGTCCACCATGCGCACCTGCGAGGGGCCGCCGAGCTGCTCATTCACGTACAGCCGGGACTTCGTCGGGAAGATGGCCTGGATGCTGGCCTCGCCCTCGGGGATGAGCACCGTCGCCTTGTCCAGCGTGGGCGTGGCCAGCGGCAGCCGCAGCACCTTGCCACGCGGCGCGTCCTTGCGGCTGACGAGGTACAGCGCGTCGTCATGGCCGAAGACGGCGCGGATGACCTTGTCCTCGAACTTCGACACCTGCGCCCACTGCCCGGACGGGCCGCGCAGGTACAGCATGTACTCGCCGCCGTCGCCGTTGGCGACCACCGCGGCGGTGTGCTTGCCGTCCTCGGACGTCTCCAGCTCCGTCATCGCGATGCGCGGGAAGTCCTTGCCCAGCGCGTAGGTGTCCTTCTCCGTCGGCGTGCCGAGCTGGTGGAAGTAGACCTGCTGGAAGAAGTCGTGGTCCGCCACGGGGCGCTCCGCGCCGCGCGGATAGCGCGTGTAGAAGTAGCCCGTGCCGTCCGCGTTCCACGCGAGGCTGCCGCCCGCGGTGCCGCCATTCACGTGCGGCACCATCTCGTTCGGCATCGCCTTGCCGGTGGCCACGTCGTAGACGGTGACGTCACCGCTCTCCGTGCCGCCCTTCGACATGGAGATGGCCACCTTCTTGCCGTCCCGCGTGGGGACGAACCAGTCGATGGTGGTGTGGCCGGACGGGTCCACCACCATGGGGTCCACGAGCACGCGCTCCTTGGACGTGTCATCCACCGAGCCCAGCACCACCAGGAACCCCTGCTGCTTGGGCGGCTGCGACTTCATGGCGAAGAGGGTGCCGCCGGCCTCCTGGAGCCCGCCGTAGCCGGGGGACTTCCAGGAGAGCAGCTCGGTGACGCGCTGGCGCAGGCCCTCGCGCCCGGGGAGCTTGTCCAGCATGCCGCGCGTGTACGCGTTCTGCGCGTCGTTCCACTGCTTCACGCTCGCCTCGGACGAGGCCTCCAGCCACTGGTAGGCGTCCTTCACCTCCGTGCCGTGGTAGGTGTCCACCTTCTCCTGCTTCGCCGTCGCGGGGGCCTTCGCGGCGCCCTTGGGGGCGGCGGAAATGGCCAGCGGCAGCATCAGCGCCGCCGCCGTCAATGCGCTCTTCAGTTTCACCGTTCACCTCGTGGGTGGGGAAGTCGCGCGAGAGCCTGCCACGTCCTCCGCGCGCTGGCGCACCTTCCCCGTCACGGGAATGTCGCCGCCGCCCGGGTGTTCGGGCGGGCCCCGAGCGTGCGGGCGACGGGAATAGGACGCGTCAACCCGGTGAACCCGGATGTCCGGGGTGACTCAGCGCAGGGGCAGCTCGACGAGCGCGGCCGCGAAGCGGTCGAAGGCCTCGCTGGAGGGGAGCGCGGTGCCCTCGTCCATGTTCCCCAGCATCAGCGCGAAGACGACGCGCGGGTGCTGGGCGTCACCGGGCCGGTCCACCACGCCCACGAAGCAGCGCTGACCGGAGAGCGTGCCCGTCTTCGCGCGGATGTGGCCGGCGGTGCGGGGGGTGACGGGGCGGCTGGCGAGCGTGCCGTCCTGGCCGGCCACGGGCAGGCTGTCCACCAGCGCGTCGCCGTACGTCTCGCGCAGGCTGGTGAAGAGGACGCGCACCAGGCCCCTCGCGGTGGCCATGTTGTAGCGGGACAGCCCGCTGCCATCCACCGGGCGCAAATCCCGCAGGGGGATGCCGCGGCGGGTGAGCTCGTCGGCCATGGCGGAGCGCAGGGCGGTGTAGGACTCCGCGCCGGTGCGCTCGCGGGTGAAGCGCAGGCCCAGCCGCTCGGCATAGAGGTTGAGGGACTCCTTGTTGGTGACCTTCACCAGCTCCGACAGGGGCGGGCTGACCAGGGTGACGAGCGGCTCGGGCACGGGCGGACGCAGCGGGGCGGGGGCCTCCAGCGTCATCGGCAGCCGCGGCACGCCGCGCTGGAGGAGGGCCTCCTCCACGCACGCGGAGAAGAGGACCTGCGGCTCGTCCACCGCAAGCTTCACGGTGGCGGTGCGCGGGCACTGGTTGGCGGGCGAGCGCCACACGCAGCGCACGCCCGGGCCGCCGCGCTGGCGGACGCAGGAGAGGTTGGCGCGCTCGGCGTTCATGTCCACGCGGACCACGGCGGGCAACGACGCGAAGGCGGGCGTGAGCTGCACCGTGGGCGGCTGCGCGCAGTCCGCGCCGTCCGCGCGGGACAGCGACAGGTCCACCACGTTCTCCCGGAAGACGAAGGCGGTGGGCGCGGCGCTGTACGCGTACGCGGCGTCGTCCCACGCCCAGCCCGGGCCGAAGGGAAGGTCCGCGTCGTCGGTGCCCCGCACGCGCACCTGCCCGCGCCACTGGCGGATGCCGCGCGCCTGCATGGCGTCCGCCACCTGCTCACACGCGAGCGCCGTCTCGGGGAAGCGCCAGGAGCCCAGCGACGGGTCTCCCGCTGCCTCCACCACGACGTCTCCCAGGAACAGGCCGTCCACCTGACTGCCTTCCAGGGACACGGGCGTCTGGTAGCGGAAGTCGGGCCCCAGTGCGGAGAGCACGGACGCGGTGGAGACCACCTTCATGGTGGACGCGGGCAGCAGGCGCATGTGCTCGCGGTGGTGGAAGAGGGGCTCGCCCGTCTGCGCGTCCACGACGTAGGCGCTCGCCAGCGCTCCCTCGTCCTCCAGGACGCCGAAGAGGGACTCCGCGAGCGACGGGAAGGTGGACCCCTCCGGACGCTTCGCGCGGACGCACCCGGCGAGCGTTAGAGATGCCAGCAGCAGTGGGACGAGGAGGGCTCGGCGCATGGAGCCGGCCACGCTATCGCCACGGCCTCACGGTGTCATGCAACCGACGCGCGCCGGACGCGGCGTCCTCCGGGTTGGCCGTTCGGTATGCAACCCACCGGCATGGAATCCATGCCGCTTCCCCTGGACGGGCGCAAGTGGTCGTTACAGTTCATGCTGCCATGTCCGACCCGCGGAAGCCGCCCTCTCCGAGCAGCTCGTCCATTGACGCCTCCATCGCGGCGGACGTCGCGGCGATCGGCCGCATCGACGCGGTGAAGACCGTGCTCCGGCTGCTCCTGGAGACCACGGGGCTCCGGCTGGGGGTGGTGGCGCGTGTCACGGCCGACTCCTGGACGTGCTGCGCGGTGCTGGACGAGGTGAACTTCGGGCTGCACCCCGGGAATTCGCTCGAAGTCGCCACGACATTTTGAAGCACCGTTCGCGGCGCGGTCGCGCCGCTCCTCATCCGGCATGCGAGCAGGGACCCCCGGTTCGCGACCCATCCGGCGCCGAAGCTCTACGGCATCGAGAGCTATATCGCCGTGCCCCTGCACCGGCGGGACGGCTCCTTCTTTGGCGTGCTGTGCGCGCTGGACCCGCTCCCGGCCAACCTGGGCGAGGAGAAGCTGGAGGTCTTCCGTCACCTCGGGGAGCTGGTCGGCCATCAGCTCGAGCAGCAGGAGGAGCTGGGGCGGAGGGATGCCCAGCTCCTCGGCGCGCACGAGGCCGCGCAGCTGCGCGAGCAGCTCATCGGCATCGTGAGCCATGACCTGCGCAACCCGCTCAACGCCATCACCCTGTCGACGGCCATGCTGATGCGCCGCACGGACCTGGACGACCGGGCGCGCCGCGGCCTCAGCCGCATCCTGGAGTCCGCGGACCGTGCCAACCGGCTCATCCGGGACCTGCTCGACTTCACCCAGGCCCGCATGGGCAAGTCGCTTCCCGTGAAGCCCCAGGCGATGGACCTCCATGCACTGACGCACCAGGTGGTGGACGAGGTGGGGCTGGCCACGCCCGGACGCCGGCTGGACGTGGAGTGCGAGGGTGATGCACGCGGCACGTGGGACCCGGACCGCATCGCCCAGGTCCTCACGAACCTGCTCACCAATGCCTTGCAGTACAGCCCCGCCGGTACACCCATCCGGGTGAAGACCGCGGGGCACGGCGACAAGGTCGTCCTCTCCGTGTGCAACGAGGGCCCGCCCATCCCCGCGCACGTGCTGCCGGGCCTGTTCGAGCCGATGACGCGCGGTACCCGGGACGGCGGCGAGCGCCGCAGCATCGGCCTGGGGCTCTTCATCGTGGACCAGATTGTCCGCGCCCACGGAGGCCGCGTGGAGGTGGTGTCCACGGAAGGGGCGGGCACGACGTTCCGTGTCCACCTGCTTCGCGGTACCGGGTGAGTCCCGGCGTCAGGCGCGTGGAGCGCCCACCGTGAAGTCGAGCACCCGCTCCCACACCTCGTGGAACTGCTGCTCCTGGAAGCGGGAGCCGGACTTGAGCCAGCTGATGTATTGCTCGGGCTGGTCGAAGTGGCCCATCACGTCGAGATGGTCGGAGGCCACGACGTGGAGGAGCTGGCCCCAGACCTGGGAGCGGCTCGGGACGATGCCGTCGCTCCACGCCTCGAACTTCCTGCCGAAGGCCTCCTGGAGCGCCCGGGTCTGCGCCTCCGTGCGCTCGGGAATCCGCAGCTCCGGGGAGAGCGGGGCGCTCATTCGATACAGGAAGCAGAAGATGCCGTAGAGGAGCGAGTCCGGAGGCAGCAGCATGCGGGGAGACAGCCGGCGCAGCAGGCTGGGCGGCGGTGCCCCCGTGACGATGGAGCCGTAGCGGATGCCCTCCCGGTCCGGCGTGTCCTGGTTGAACGTCCGCACCCGGCCCGGGGTGAGGTCGTGGATGAGCTCCTGGTTCTCTCCAATCTGGTCGAAGTACCGCAGGAGCCCGTCGCGCTCGCTCTCGGAGAGGTCCGCCAGCAGCTCGGCGAACTCAGTGAAGAGGTTGGGGGGAACGCCGGCCTGCTCGCCCACGCGGACGAGCCGGTAGAGCGCCTGGAGCACGGCGGTCCTGAGGGGCATGGCCTTGCGGTGCAGGGCCAGGAAGGTGAAGAGCCAGAGGTAGCGCAGCAGCGTCTTTCCCACGTCGCCCTGGTGGAAGGCGCTCGCCAGCGGTGTGCCGTGATGCGGGGTGGAGAGTGTCACCACCGAGCGCACGCGCTGGACGAAGGCGGGCGCCTCCGGGGCCATGCGGAGCGAGACGACACCCCTGACATCCAGCCCGCCCGTCGAGTGCCCCACGAGGTGGAGGTCCGCTCCGTCCTCTGTCTCCGTCCTCGCCATCTCCTGGATGACGCTGCGTGCACGCGCTTGGAGCCCGGAGGTGGGGGACGAGGCCAGGCAGTGGACCTGCGCGTCGACATCGCGAGCCTTGAACCGCTGCTGGAGCAACGCGGGGACGTGCTGGAAGTAGGCGATTCGCTCCGCTTCCTCGTCACCCATCTCGGTGAAGCCGAAGAATCCGGGGACAAGGTAGATGCGATGCCTTGTGGCCATGAAGCCAGTCTAGTCGCGCAGGCGCATGGCCGAGCGGGACGGGGGCTGCATGTCTGGCTTCTGCCAGCCACCTGACGAGTGTCTCGAACCGCCGGGCCGTCCCTGCTCTGAATGCCTCCGGATGAGAACCGCTACGCGCGGCGAATCCGGGCGCCGGATTCCCTCAGGCGCTCGACCACGTAGGCCGGTTGGAGCAGTCCCTCGGGGTGATGGAGCCCCGGTGCCACGGGAGGGCCGCCCGCGAGGCCGAGCAGTCGCTCCACCGCGAGCGCCACGCCCCGTGCGCTCAGGCCCGAGTGCACGTCCGCGTCGACGATTTCGTGGCGCACGCGGCCCGTCGTCCCGTCCTCCCGCTCGCCGGTGATTTCGATGATGACCTCGTGGGACACGCCCTGGCCGCTGGGGCGCCGCGCCGCTTCCCGCACCGCGAAGTCGAGGCGGACCGTCCTCGCGTCCGTCGCCGCGGCAAGGCTCACCACGTCGAGCAGCGGATAGGCCCGGCCCTGCCACTTCGTTCCATCCACGCCCACGAAGTCGCGCGTCACGTCGTCTCCCTGCGCCCAGAGAAACCTCCCGTCCTTGAGCATCAGCGGGCTCGGCACGGCCTTCGTGACGCGCTCCATGTCGCCTTGCGCCGCCGGCCCGCCCGCGTCCTCCTCGTCGAAGACCGCGCTGATTTCAATGGCCTCGACGCGTCGGAGCTCCCTGGCGAAGTGGAGCGTTGCCAGCGTCACCGTCCCTCCCAGGAAGTGGCCCAGCAGGAGCACGGGCGAGCGGGTGGGGTGCTGGATGTAGCGCGCCACCTCCGGCCCGATGTCGAACACGAAGTCCGAGAAGGAGACGTAGGGCACGCCCTTCGCCTGCGCATACTTCATGGAGTTGAGTGAGTCGTCCTTCAGCAGCACGACCACCGCGCTGAAGGACGCTGAATCAGGAAGGCCCAGGTCCTGCCGCTCCAGGTCGATGCGTACCGCATCGGTGCCGCCCAGTTCCCTGGCGAGGGCCTGGGCCCTTCCCAGGTCGCGCACGCCCAGGGTGATGGGCAGCGCGGGCTGAAGCCGGCGAAGCGTCTTCGCGGCCCGGCTGCCGACGACGCCGGAGCCTCCGATGATGAGGACGGGTTTCTGCGTGTTCGAGGACATGACGGATGCGCTCCACGGGTGGGCTGTCTGTTCGGTGGATCGGTGACGGACGGCGGGGCTTCAGGGCGGCGGCAATGACAGACGTCGCCGCCGTCGTTTCGCGGATTACGCGCGGCGAATCGTTGCTCCGAACTCCTCCAGGCGCCGGAGCATGTACTCCGGGTCGATGAGGACGTGCGGCAGGTAGAGCCCCGGCGCCACGGGAGGGCCGCCCGCGAGGCCGAGCAGCCGCTCGACGGCGACGGCGACGCCCAGCGCCGTCACCGGTGCCTGGCCCGAGGGATGCGTGATTTCGTGGCGCACGCGCCCCTGCGTCCCGTCCTGCTTGCGTCCGGTCAGCTCGATGATGATTTCCGTCGAGAAGGGCTCGCCCCGCCGACGTGCCGCCGACTCGCCGACCACGAGGTCGAACCGGATGGACCGGGCGTCCGTCGCGGCCGCGAGGCCCAGCACGTCGAGCGGTGAGTAGGCCTGGCCCTGGAGCTCCCTGCCGTCCACGCCGATGAAGGTGCGCGTCGCCTCCGCGCCGCTGACCCAGCGCCACTTCCCGTCCTGGAGGAGCAGCACGCTGGTCGCCACCCTCGTCAGGCGCTCGAAGTCGGCATGCGCCGCCGGGCCGCCCAGGTCCTTCTCGTCGAGCACGGCGGCAAGCTCGATGGACTCCAGTGACTGGAACTCCCGGGCGAAGTGGAGCGTAGGCAGCATGGCCGCTCCCGCCAGCCAGGTGCTGTCCATGAGGATGGGCGCGCTCGCGGGCTTGTGGATGTAGAGCCCCACCTCCGGCCCCACCTCGAACAAGCCGGTGGAGATGCTGAGGTAGGGCAGCCCCCTGGCCTGCGCGTACTTCATCGCGTTGAGGGTGTCGTCCTGCGGGAACACGACGACCGCGCTGTAGGCCCTGCCTTCAGGCTGGCCCAGGTCGCGTCGCTCCAGGTCGACCCGCACCGCGTCCGCGCCACCGACTTCCTTCGCGACGGCATCGGCCCGGGGCAGGTCTCGCCCGCCAATGGTGATGGGCAGCGTGGGATGGAGCCGGCGAAGCGTCTTCGCGGCCTGGGAGCCAACGAGGCCGGAGCCTCCGATGATGAGGACGGGTTTCTGGGTGTTCGCGGACATGACGGCTGCGCTCCTCTGCCGGGATGGGCAGGGCGGGTGTGGATTGGCGCTTCCCTACAATCAGTAAGTTACTCATGGTAGGTTCGCCACGTTTTCTTGGAGGAGGCCGCGCAGGGGCATTACGAAACGCCACGAGCCATGAGTGAGCCCCCAGCCAGGAAGTTGCCGAAGGCGCAGCGACGCGAGCAGCTGCTCGACATCGCGCAGACCATCGTCCGGGAGGAGGGGACCGACGCGCTGACGCTCGGCTACCTGGCCGAGCGTGCTGGCGTCAGCAAGCCCATCGCCTACGAGCACTTCAAGACGCGGTCGGGGTTGTTGATCGCGCTCTACGCGCAGATCGACGCCCGTCAGGTGAACGCGCTGCTGGAGGCGCTCGGGCGCACGCGGCGGAAGCTGGAGGACGTCGCCCGGGTGATGAGCGCCGCCTATATGCACTGCTACACGGCGGCCGGGCCGGAGTGGCATGCCATCGCTGCGGCGCTGCGAGGCGACGAGGAGATGGAGGCCTTCCACCAGGCGTTGCTCGACAACTACGTGGCCATCTACCGCGACGCGCTCGCGCCCTACTCGAAGTTGAAGAAGGACGCGCTCCACCTGCGCAGCGTGGGAATCATCGGCGCGGCGGAGGCGATTTCACGCGACATGCTCCAGGGCCGCGTCGACGAGGCCACTGCCGCGGAGACCCTGGCCTCGCTCATCGTCAGCTGGCTGTCCTGAGGCCGCGGCCCACGCTTCACCCGCTGTACCTCCGCTCAGCCGCGCGTGCCTGCCCTCCGCGCCGCCAGGGACGAGATGACGGCCAGCAACTCCACGGGCTCGATGGGCTTGGGCACGTGGGTGTTGAATCCCGCCAGCAAGGCGCGCGTCCTGTCCTCCATGCGGGTGTAGGCCGTGAGGGCCACCGCTGGAATGTCGCCGCCCTGCTCGGAGGGCAGGGCTCGCACCCTGGCGATGAAGCGGTAGCCGTCCTCCTCGGGCATGCCGATGTCGGAGACGAGCACGTCGAACGCGCCCCGCCGCAGCGCGGACAGGGCCTCCTCCGCCGAGCCCGCCGTGGTGATGAGCGCTCCGCACGTCTCCAGGAGGCTGCGCAGCAGCTCCCGCGTGTCCTCCTCGTCGTCGACGATGAGCAGCCGCAGCCCGGCGAGCTGCGGAGGGCAGGGGGCGCCCTGCATCTGCAGCGGGCCGCGCAGGGAAGGGGGCACCAGGACGTCCCGCCGCATCGCCACGGCCTGGGGAAGGCTGACCAGGAAGGTGGCGCCCCGGCCCTCGCCCTCGCTCACGGCGGACACGGTGCCTCCGTGCAGCTCCACGAGGTGCCGGACGATGGCCAACCCCAGCCCGAGCCCGCCCGCCTTGCGCGTGGTGCTGCCGTCGGCTTGACGGAAGCGCTCGAAGACGTGGGGCAGGAACTGCGGGGAGATGCCCTGTCCCGTGTCCGAGACGGAAATCTCCACCGAGGAGTCGCGCCGCTCCACCAGCACCTGGACGCGGCCCCCCTTGGGGGTGAACTTCACGGCGTTGGAGAGCAGGTTCCACACCACCTGCTGCAGCCGGCTCGCGTCGCCCATGATGCTGCCGGCGGAGTCGAGCGCGGCCTGGATGCGGATGCCCTTCGCCCCGGCGGCGGGCCGCAGCGACTCGAGCGCCGCCTCCACCACGTGACTGACGTCGACGGACGACACCTCCAGCTTCAGCTTGCCCGTCATGATGCGGCTCACGTCGAGCAGGTCCTCGATGAGCTGCCCCTGGGCGCGCGCGTTGCGCTCCACGGTGGCGAGCGCCCGCTCCCGCTTGTCCTGCGGGAGCGTGCCCGTCCGCAGCAGCTGCACCCAGCCCAGCACCGCGGTCAGCGGAGTGCGCAGCTCGTGCGAGACGGTGGCGAGGAACTCGTCCTTGAGCCGGTTGGCTTCCTCCGCCTCCTCGCGCGCCGCGCGCTCGCGCGCGAGCAGGCCCTCCCGCTCCGCCTCCATCCGCTTCTGCTCGCGAATGTCCCGGCTGACGGTGGCGATGCCCGTCTGGCGCTGCGTGCCCTGCTCCATCAGCGCGAAGGAGTTGTACTGCGCCGGAATGGCCTCTCCGGTCTGGAAGTGGCGGAAGCGGAACGCGCCCTCCCACCGGCCGCCATTGAGGAGCCTGGGCGCGATGTGGCTCGCGACGAACGGCTGGTCCTCCGGCAGGAAGAAGTCGCTCAGCTGGTACCGCGTCACGTCCTCCTGGGGCTCCAGGCCCAGCAGCCGCCGTCCCGCCTCGTTCACCCACTGCACCCGGCCAGCCGTGTCGCCCACGCCGATGAAGTCCGTGGACTGCTCGACGATGGTCGCCAGGCGCTCCCGCTCCCGCTCCGCCTTCCGCTGCTCCGTCACGTCCTGCAGGGTGCCGACGACGCGGTCCGGCCGCCCCTGTGAATCGAAGTGCGTCTTCACCATGGCCAGGATGGAGCGCTCGACGTCGTCCCAGCCTCGCACACGGCACTCCAGCCGTGCCGCCCCCGCGCCCGGGCGCAGTGCCTGCTCGATGATGGCCCGGGCCCTGTCCACATCCCCGGGATGGACGTGGGCGACGGCCTCCTGCCCCGTGGGCGTCCGGCCCGGCGGCAGGCCGACGAGCTGGAGCGCCCGGTCGTCCCACTCGAGCACGCCGCGCGCGTACTGGAACTCGATGACGCCGAGCTGGCCCGCCTCGAGCGCCATCCGCAGCCGCTCCTCGCTCGCCCTCAGCGCGGACTCCGCCTGGGCGCGCCGGACCACCTCCGCCTCGGCCTGGGCGCGGGCGGCCTGCTCGCGCGCGAACATCTCGCGCTCGGCGCGCTTCTCCTGCTCCAGGGTCAGCTGCGTGGCCAGCTCGCGGGCCAGGTCCTCGAAGAACTGACGGTAGGTGTCGTCGAAGCGCAGCCGGGGGCTGATGCCGAGCACGACGGCGCCCCGGAGGTCATCCGTGCCCGTGCGCCGCATGGGCACGGCGAGCGCGCGCTCGGTGGGCTCGGGCCAGGGGCCGAAGTGGCGGGCCCCCAGGAGCGCCTCCACCGAGTCGACCTTCACCGGCGCACCCGACTCGACGGCCTGGCGGGCGACCTGCGTGATTCGCTCGAGGCCCGCCGTGTCCTGCTCCAGGAGCCCTTCGAGGCCGGTGGTCGTCGCGAGCTCCAGCCGCTGTGCGTCCTTGTTCCAGAGGAAGATGAGCGCGAAGGGAATGTCCTTCGCGTTGCCGGCGAGGGCGCGCATGGCATCCATCGCCGCGCCGTCCGCCGTGTCACCCCTGGGGGCGAACGTGCGGAGCGTCTCCAGTCGCCGCTCGCCCAGCACGACGTCCGTGACTTCGAAGACGGGCTGGAGGATGCCCGCGATGGCCCCCTGGTCGTCGCGCAGCGGGCTGAAGTCGAAGGTGAAGTACGCCTCCTCGTTGAAGCCATGCCGGGTGAGGAGGAAGAAGGTCTTCTGGACCTGGATGACCTCGCCCTTCTCCAACACCTTGCGCATCCACGGGTGGATGACGGGGTAGGTGTCCGGCCAGCACTCGCGGTAGGTGGAGCCCAGGAAGCGCGGGTGGCGGGGACCCATGATGACGGCGTAGCCGTCGTTGTAGAGCTGCACCAGGTCGTCACCCCAGAAGATGATGGCCGGGGCCGGCATCTCCAGGATCATGCCCACGTAGGTCCGCAGGCTCCGGGGCCAGGACTCGACGGGGCCGAGCTTCGTGCTGCTCCAGTCGTGTGTGCGGAGCAGGGCTCCCAGTTCGCCGCCAGGAGCAGGGGGGGACGCTGCAGAGGGGAGAGAGGTCACGGGCGGTCGGGTCCAGAGGCACGCTGCACTGTCTGGCCATGTACCCTGCCTCGTGCTGGCCTGCGCTGGCTGAATCGCAACGGAGCAGGAGAGCAGGCGCCCGGACCATCGCCAACGTCAGGCCATGAACAGCAGGGCCCGGTTCCCAATGAGCCCCTGATACTTGTGAAATACCGTACTCACAGGGAGCCATCGTTGCGGACGGGACCTGGTCCTTGAGGCCCGTGCTCGCTCGAGGCGGCACTGGAAGGCCCAGGCGCGGGCCTTCCGGGTGCCCGGGGCGACGACGGCTCAGCTCTCGACGGTGGAGGACTGCTCCATGGCCTGGGACTCCCCACCACAGACCTGTGACGACGCATCTGCCTGACGGTCGTCGTCCGGAGTCATCGACGCAGGTGCTTTGGATGCATCGGCGGCGCAGGCGGCGCCGCACATGCCCCACCCACCACAGGTGGTGAATACGTAGCCGGCGCCCTGGCGGTAGGCACAGATGTCGTCGCAGCAGCTCGTGGGGTCACAGACCTCGAAGCACTGTTGGGGGGCGGCCGAGGCGGCCGTGGGCAGGAGGGTGAGAAAGGTGGTGGCGGCCAGCAGGGTCCTCAGCAGCTTGCTCATGGCTTGCTCCTTCGCGGGAACGGCCGGGCCAATGTGAGACGCCTGCTGGCGTGAGTAAATAAGGGCTTTCCGCCATGGACTTGCATGAGGCGGGACTGTCTGGGATTCAAGCCTCCGGGCGGAGGTCCAGGCCCAGGAGCGACACATTGTCGTCCACGGGCTTCTTCGGAATCTTGAGCTTGTTCGCCGGAAAGTCCGGGTCCGCGTACCCCAAAGACAGCCCACAGAGAATCACCAGCTCGTCGGGGATGGCGAGCTCCCGGCGGATGACCTCGGGATACGTCGTCAGCGCGGCCTGGACGCAGGTGCCGATACCGCGCGCCGTCAGTCCCAGGACGAGCGTCTGGAGGTACATCCCGACGCCCACCGCGTCCACGAGCCCGAGGTCCTTGTGCATGCACAGGATGCCGACACTGGGGGCACCGAAGAACTCGTAGTTGCGGCGCGAGGCCCGCTCCCTGCCGGCGGCGTCATCCCGGGCGACGCCCATCGCCCCGTAGACGACAGCGCCCAGCGCCTGGCGATGCGCTCGAAACGACTCAGGGAGCGGCGCCAGCTCGCGCGGATTCGCTTGCACCTCCGCCCGGAGGGCCTCGCGCAGGCGCTCCGTGCGCTCGCCCTCGGTGAGGAAGAGGCGCCAGGGCTGGATGTTGGAGTTGGACGGTGCGAGCTGCGCGAGGGACAGGGCCTCCGTGAGCACCTCGCGGGGAATCGGCGTGGGGAGGAAACGGCGAATCGAGCTGCGGCTCCGGACGATGGCTTCGAAGTCGAACATGGTGAACTCGCGTTGAAGAATCAGAACCGGCCGACGACGCCGCCCATGAAGCCGCCGTGCGGCGTGGCGCCGAAGGCGGGCGTCACGGAAGGGCGGCCTTCCGTCAGCGAGAAGTGGGAAGAGGGGCCCGGGTCCGTGAGCCCGGACAACTCGAAGCCCAACATCGCTCCAATGGCGGGCAGGGACAGCAGCCCGATGGGCCCCAGCGTGTCCGTGTCCGCGGACAGCGCAACCAGCCCCGCGCCCGTGCCGAGCAGTGCGCCGATGAGCGTGCTCAGGAAGCCGCCCCTGCCTCGCATCGCCTTGCCCACGCCCCACGTCGCGAATGTGGCGCCGAGCGCCATGCCGGACAGTCCGAAGAGTGCCGCCGTGGTGCAGTCCGTCTCGAAGAGGGAGCATTCCGTCGTCACCACGCCGAGCGTGAGCCCCGCCAGGCCGCCCACCAGCATTCCCGCGCCGCCCGACAGCGTCTCCAGGAGGATGCGGGGCGCGGCCGGGATGCCCTCGTCGGCGTTCCGGGGTTCGGGCTGCATGGACGTGGGGGCGAAGGACTCCGGCTCCACCTGCTCCGGCGCGGACACGAGCGGCGGCGCCACCACGGCGTCCTCCGCGGGAGCGGGGGAGGCGGTGTCCTGAGCGAGCGCCTGGCGGGGCAGGAGCGCACACATGAAGAGGAGCGCGAGAAGACGGGACATGGGGAAACGCTACCGCGAAAACGCAGGCGGACAAGAGGGGGCGTCCAGCGACAGGGAGTGCCTTGACGGCGCGGCGCGGGGCCCCCATCCTGCCGCGCCCCATGCCCGTCCTTCGTGGTGCCGTCACCTTCTCGCGCTTCCGGGCTGAACCGGCGAAGGAAGCGCCCTCTGATATCAAGCGCTGGCTCACGCGCGGCCTCAAGGCGCACGCGTTCGAGCCCATCGACCGCAAGTCCGAGGAGGAACGCGCGGCCGGCTTCGTGGAGCTGGAGAACGCCGACTCCATCGACTTCGCCACCAGCCACCTCTTCTACGGCGAGTACGCGCTGTTCGCCTTCCGCATCGACTCCATCAAGGTGCCCGCGGCGGCGATGAAGGCCGAGCTGACGAAGTGGGCCGCCGCCTTCGAGAAGGAGAATGACCGTCCGCCCAGCCGCGGCGAGAAGACGCAGTTCAAGGGTGAAATCCGGCAGATGCTGCGCAACCGCGCCACGCCGCGCACCGCCGTGCTGGACGTGAGCTGGAACCTGAAGACGCAGCAGGTGCAGATCTGGGCCGCGTCGCGCAAGACGGTGGACGAAATCATGGTGGCGCTGGAGAGCGCGCTGAGCGTGAAGTTCATCGGCATGACGCCGGCGGACCAGGCGCGGACCGAGGGGCTCGACGAGGCCTCGCTGGGGCCCACGGCGGAGCTGATTGGCATGGACCTGCCGGCGACGGCGGTGGAGGAGGTGTCCCATGGCGGGGCGTGAGCAGGCTCGGGCCGAGGCGGCCTTCATGCGGGGCGACACCGGCGTGGACGGCGCCGCCACCGAGGAGAAGCAGGACGAGGCCGAAGTCGAGAAGGGCAAGGCCCGCGAAGCGCTGCTGCGCGGCCGGGCCTACCTGGGACGCGAGTTCCTCACGTGGCTGCTGTGGCGCTCGGAGTCGGGCGACACGCTCATCGAGCACGAGGGCGAGGGCGTCACCGTGCTCTTCATGGGCCGGGTGGTGCTGCGCGGCGTGGCGGGCGACGTCACCGAGATGAGCGCCAAGGGCACGCTGGCGCCGTACTCCGAGCAGGTGAAGCACTCGCTGGACCGGGGGCTGCTGGTGGCCCAGGCGCGGCTGCGGCTCACCAACGGCGAGAAGGAGTACGAAGTCACGCTGGACTCCGAGTTCCTCGACGTGCGTGCGGCGAAGCTCCCGGCGCTGATGAGCGAGGAGGAGGACGACCAGATTTCCGAGCGCCTCTTCCTCACCGAGCAGCTGTCGGCGATGGTCGACACGCTGGTGAAGGACTTCCTCGGCATCCGCGCGGGCAAGGCCTGGAGCAAGCAGGTGGTGCCCGCCATGAAGGAGTGGATGCGCGGCGACGAGAAGGGGGCCAACGCGCTCTCCAAGGCCGCCCGCGCCCGGGGCCGCGACGCCCGCACCGCGCGGGCCTGAACCGCGGGACGGGAACCGGGCGCGCCTCGTGAGCGCTCCCGGCTCAGCGTCGAAGCCCCGCGAAGATCTCTTCAGGACTCCGGAGCACTGCTGTACTGGCCAGGCTCCTGCCACCGTCTTGGCGGCTTACACCGAGAACAGGCATAGTGCCCCTTCGAGGTGGGCCATGCTCCCAGTACGTCCAACAGGCTTGGCGGCACTGCTGGTGGCCATGGCGATAGCCAGCTTCGGATGCGCCCATTCCCAGCAGGAGCCAAAGCGAAACGTCTACGTCATTTCCGAGGACGCAAACGGAGTCGGCTCTGAGGGTGGGAGCGGAACTGGCGGGTCCGGGGCGGAAGCCTACTGCAACGAACTGCAAAAACAGTGCTTCAAGGCGTGCTGGAATCGCAAGCCAAGCATCTCAAGCATCCAAAAGGGCTCTGGCATGCACCATGAGCATTGTACCAAGACGTGCCGCGAAGAGTTCATGAGGTGCATCCAGGAGCAGGAGGAACTGGAGAGACAGGATGCGCAGAAGAAGGAACTTCACTTTCCGACCATGAATGCCGCTCTCGAATGGCTCAGGGAGCACAAGACGGAGGTGGCGGTTGGAACCATCGTCATCGTCGCAGGTGTGATTGCCGCTCCCTACGTCGTTGCCATCGCAGCGGGTGGTGCGTTGGTTCTTGCCCCATTGTGAGCGAGTGGCGGATATCAGGTGGCGATATGGCACAGACGCCAGGTCCCGATTTGGAAGACATGCTCCTCGCTCTAAACCCCTTCATCGAGAGTCAGGCGGAGGGCTCCAAGGAACGGGAAGCGCTCCAGCTTGCCCAGGCCGCATTGCTCTATATCCGAGACAACGCGAAGGAGGACGACTTCACCAGATACTACAAGAAGTTTTCCGATACCTCCTTCACGGTCGAGGTCTCTCATGATTTCGCGACGCGAGAGGAGGCGGACCAGTGGCTTGCCAGCGGGAACGCCCGGGATTCTGTGCGTGTGAGGATCGCTGGCAAGGGCTTCATGGCCGTTCAGGCGCAAGGCAGGTTGCTGTTCATGGTCGCGCCTCTTCCGGACGAGCTGAAGACGGATGAAGAATGGAAGGGAGAGCTCGAGTAGAGGCTTCGCCTCGAACATGTAGACGGAGTCCGCGGCGGTGGGCAGGCCCACGTGCGTGACGCCCATTACGCCCCTCGCGCTCCCACCTCCAGGAGCTTCGAGCCTCAGCGTGAAGCCGCGGGCGCACGGCTCCGGCGGCGCACCCACGCGAGCGCCAGGCCGGGCACCAGCACCATGCCCGCGAAGAGGACGAGGAAGGACTCCAGCCTCGCCGCCGTGGCGCCGAGGGCCGCATACGTGGCCGACACGCCCAGGTTGGACAGGGCGCACACCGTGAAGAAGCTCCGCGGGGACATGCGGCTGGTGCCCGCGAAGACGACGGAGGCCTCCGCCAGCACCGGCACCGCGCGAAACACCAGCAGGAACCAGGGGCCCAGCCCTTCGGAGGCGCGCGCCAGTCGCTCCACCTCCGCGTCACCCGCCATGCGCCGCAGCGCCACCGTCCCCGCCCTCGCGCCCAGGCCGTAGCCCAGCACGCACGCCACCATCATCCCCAGCCAGTTGGTGGCCAGCCCGCCCCAGAAGCCCAGCAGCCCTCCGGCCGCGGTGCTCACGAGGCTGGAGGGCACGGGCAGGAGGGTGTCTCCGGCCAGGAGTCCCCCCAGCACCAGCGCCACCTGCCACGCCGGAGGGCGCGCGGAGAGGAACCGCTGCGCCACTGCATCCACGTCGGCGCCGAAGAGGGCGAAGGGCACCAGGACGAGCGCCAGCAGCAGCGCGCAGAAGGCCACCCAGCCCGCCACGGCACGCGCCCGCGCCAACCTCTCAAACATCCCCGAGAGGGAGCCGGGCCGCGGCGGACATCAACGACTGCTCGCGCTCGGCGGGAATCTCTCCCTCCGCCATGAAGGCGATGCCCACCACCGCGCGCACCTGTCCCGCGCCGTCCAGCACGGGCAGCGCCACCGCCGCGCGCGCCTCCACGGCCTTCGCGCCCGGCTTGATGCGGCCGGTGTCGTCCTCCTTCAGGTTGCACGTCTGCACCGGCGCCCTGCGCACCTGAGCCAGTCCGGCCATGCCCTTGCCGCGCGGCACGTGGCGGACGGCATTCAGCACGGGCGGCGGGATGTTGAGGGCCGCCACCAGCTCCAGGTCTTCTCCGCGCTGGACGTGGACGGTGCCCGCGGCGGCACCGTGCTCGGCGGCGAAGGCCTCCAGCCACGCCTGATACGAGGGGGAATTCATGCTCATGGCGTGTCTGACTGTGCGTCCCCGTCCGCGAGCGCGTCAACGCGCCGGCCCGGCAACCATGCGGCAGTCGACGTTGGACGGCCGGCTCAGGGGCCGCCGCGGAGGCCGAAGATGGGCGCGAACCAGGGCTCCACGCCGCGCATGTCCACGCGGCCGGCGCCGGCGGTGAGCTCGATGAACTCGCCGTCGCCCAGCTCGAAGTGGCCCACGAGCGCCAGGCCTCCGTAGGTGGCCGAGGCCGTGCGGTCCGAGATGACGAGCCGGTGCACGCCGAGGAAGGGCACCACCCCCACCACCGTGTCGTCCATGTGCACCGCGAGCGACGCGGAGGCCTCCACGCCCAGGATGCTGCCGGGGCCTCCCACCGTGCCCAGGCCGAAGTCCGTGGCCCCGCGCAGCATCACCGCGGGCGCGATGCTCACGTCTCCGAACTGGAAGTAGTGGGACAGGCCCATGGACAGGCCGTAGCCGGGCACGGGGACGGGGCAGGTGGCTTCAATCTCGTCGCAGCCCACCTCGCCCTGGAAGCCCACGTGCACCCGGGTGCTGGCGCTCACCGGAATGAGGAGGTCCGCGTCGTACGCCACGCTCCACTGGGGCGAGGAGAAGGGCTTGCGGTTGCCCTCGAAGTCCTCCGGGGCCTGGAGGGGCACGGTCAGCCGGGGCCCGGTGCGCAGGCCGGCACGTTTCGTCACGTGGTCCAGGCTGCCGGGCACCATCCGGATGCCCATGGGGCTCAACGTGGTGGGCGCGCAGCCGGCCAGCACCGTGAGTACGGCCCCCAGCATCCATGGCGCGAGTCGCACGGCAGCCCCTTCTTCCCACGCGCGGTCGGGATGGGCTCCAGGATAGCTCGGACGGGGACGTGTCCGCGGCCCCGCCGGACGCGCGGGCCGGAAGGCCGGGGCTGACACCCCATGTGCGGGTCGGCCACGGCCGTCTGGGACGGACTGTTCAACCCGTGCCAGTCCCGCGCAGGAGGGTGGGGCGGGACCCCGAAGCCGGGCAGGATGCGCGCGGCGCCACCGCGAGGTGGCGCCGACCTCCCTCATTCTCGAGTCCCTCCTGGAAGCAGGTCGATGAAGGCGCGTCCGTTACGGTTCCATCTGGCCTGGCTCGCGCTCGGGCTGCTCATCCCCCTGGTCGTCTTCACGGCGGGGGTGGTGGACCGCTTCACCGTCTCGCAGCGCCTGGCCCGCGAGCAGGGCATGCGCGAAACGGCCCGGGCCCTGGCGCTGGCGGTGGACCGCGAATTGGGACAGTCCATCCGCGCGCTGGAGGTCCTCTCCCACTCCGAGCCCCTGTCTCGCGGCGACCTGAAGACCTTCTACGCGACGTGCTCGGCCGTCGTGCACTCACGCCAGCCCTGGACGTCGCTGGCGCTGTTGGACGTGGACGGACGGACGCGCTTCACCACCGACCAGCCGTTCGGGGAGAGCGCCCCCAGCCCGGTCGACCGCCCCTACCTGCGAACGGTCCTGGAGACGGGCCGTCCGGTCATCTCGGACTACCCCTTCGCGCGCATGCAGGGCCCGCCCATGGTGGTGGTGGCGATGCCGGTGCGCAGCGGGGAGCGCATCATCGGCATCCTGCTGGCGCACCACTCGATGCAGCACTTCGACAAGCTCTGGACCGAGCAGCGCATCCCCACGGACTGGGTCGGCACGCTGGTGGACGAAGAGGGCGTCATCCTCTCGCGCAGCCGCGCCGCGGACCGCTTCGTCGGTACGACGGCGCCCACGGCGTTCATCACGAGCATGCGCGCGGCCGGCAGCGAGGGTTTCTTCCCGTCGGTGACGGCGGACGGCATGAAGGCCTACTCGGCGGTGGCGCGCTCGCAGGTGGTGCCCTGGACGATGGTCTTCTCCGCGCCGCGCGTCATCTTCGCGGCGCCCCTGGAGCGCTCGCTCCTCGCGCTGCTGGCGGCGGGGCTGGTGTGCTGCGCCGTCGCCGCGGGCTGGGCGACGCTGATGGGCCGCCGCATCACCCACCCGCTGAGGGCCCTGGCCCGCGCGGCGACGGACAGCGCGGCCACGCCCGCCGCCTTCACCCAGCTGCCCACCACCGGCATCTCCGAATTGGAAGAGGTGAGGGTGGCGCTCGCGCGCACCACCGCGCTGGTGGCGGAGCGGGAGGAGGCCCTGCGCGCGAAGATGCGCGAGGCCGAGGCCGCGCGCGCCGAGGCCGAGGCCGCCAACCGCGCCAAGGACCAGTTCCTGGCCATGCTGGGGCATGAGCTGCGCAATCCCCTGTCCGCCATCACCAGCGGCGTGAAGGTGCTCTCCATCGCCCGCGACGAGGCGCGCCGCGAGCGGACCCGGGCGCTGGTGGAGCGGCAGGCCTTCCACCTGGCCCGGCTGGTGGATGACCTGCTCGACGTGGCTCGCGTCAGCAGCGGCCGCATCACCCTCCAGAAGGGCGTCATGGACCTGGGCGAGTGCGTGCACCGCGCCGTCGCCGCGCTGGAGTCCTCCGGGAGGACGCAGGCGCACCAGCTCGACGTGCGGGTGGCGCCGGCGCTGATGGAGGGCGATGAGAACCGCCTCGGCCAGGTGGTCACCAACCTGGTGTCCAACGCCCTCAAGTACACGCCGGACGGAGGTCGCGTCACCGTGCGCACGCACGTGGAGGCGGAGCAGGTGGTGCTGGAGGTCTCCGACACCGGCGTGGGCCTGCCGCCGGAGGTGCTGCCGCGCGTCTTCGACCTCTTCTTCCAGGCGGACCGCACCCTGGACCGCTCGCAGGGCGGGCTGGGCGTGGGGCTCACCCTGGTGAAGCGTCTGGTGGAGCTGCACGGGGGCACGGTGGAGGCGCGCAGCGAGGGCACCTCGCGCGGGAGCACCTTCACGGTGCGCCTGCCCCGGGGCGAGGTGGTGGAGGCGGCGCAGTCGATGGGTGGCGCGGTGGGCCCTGGTGTGGCGCGCCGCATCCTGCTGGTGGAGGACCACGCCGACAGCCGCCAGCTGGTGCGCGAGCTGCTGGAGGCGGACGGCCACACGGTCCACGAGGCGGCGGACGGCCCGTCCGGACTGGAGAAGGCGCGCGAGCTGCGCCCCGACGTCGTCCTCCTGGACATCGGCCTGCCGGGGCTGGACGGCTATGCGGTGGCCAGGGCACTCCGTGCGTCCGAAGAGACGGGGCGCGGGCCGCGCCTCATTGCGCTGACAGGCTACGGCCTGAAGGAGGACCGTGCCCGCGCCATCCAGGCCGGCTTCGACGAGCACGTGGTGAAGCCCGTGGACATCGTCCGGCTGCGCGAGGTGCTCGCGGCGCCCTGAGCAGACGAAGTGTGATGACGCGAGCCCGGCCTGTATCCTCGCTCACAACCTGGTCGACAGGAGCTCAGGCATGGATGACGTCGAGCGCAGGCAGCAGGAGGCGACCCGAGCCCGGATGGTCGAGTTCTGGCGTCGGCACGATGAGATGGAAGCGCGACTCTCCCGTCCGGTGAGTGAGCGCATGCTCGACCTCGGGCGCGTCTCGACGGGAATGCGCGTCCTGGACATTGCCTCGGGCCGAGGCGAACCGGCCCTGCCCGCGGCCCACCGGGTGGGCCCGCACGGCCGGGTGCTCGCGACCGACATGGGGGAAGGAGTGCTGCGGCTCGCCCGCGAAAGGGCGAGCCGTGAGGGCCTCGGGAATGTCGAGTTCCGGGTGGCGGATGCCGAAGCGCTCGAGGTCGGTGGGCAGTCCTTCGACGTGGCGACATTGCGCTGGGGCTTGATGTACATGCCTGCCCCGGAGCGGGCCCTGCAGTCCATCCACCGCGCGCTGAAGCCCGGCGGCGTGCTCGTCATCGCCTCGTGGGCCGAGCCCGCTCGGGTTCCCTGGGCTTCGCTTCCCCGGCGGATGCTCGAGCGTTATCGAGACGTGCCTTTTCCCATCTCGGGCTCCGACGGCCCCGGAGTCTTTCGTCACGCGGACAGCGCCACCCTGGACGCGGCCCTGCGGCGCAACGGCTTCTCCGTGGAGGCGTCGGAGGACCTGGACGTCCCCGTCGTGGAGGCCAGCGATGGAAGCGGCATCGTGGCCTGGGTTCGCGAGCTGGGCGGGCCCCTGGTGAAGCTCGTCGACGAAATGCCAGCGCACCTGCAGCGCGCGTGGGAGGCGGACATCTGCGCCGAGGTGGAAAAGCACCGCGTCGGAGAGCGGGTCACCCTGGGTGGCGTCACGAGGCTCACCGTGTCGACACGGTCCTGAAGACGTTCGCGGTGAACGGCCGGGCGAGCCCGGCCAGGCGTGCTCGTGGACCTGTCTGCTCGCCCGTCCACCGTGCGCGGTTCCAGCCCCCGCTCCGCTCGTCGGTCGCCGTGGGGTCACCCCCGTTCTTCCCAGAATCCGTTCGGGTTCTCGCCGTGTTCCGGTCGGCCCCGCGCTAGCTTCCGTGCCTTGAACAGCGCTCGGGACGCGCGCTCCTGGAGGTGTCCTGGTATGTCGGTTGCTGAACGCCACCCCCTGGGTCTGCCGGATGGGCAGACCGCCGATGAGGACTGCCTCCAGGGAGGCGGGCAGATGGGGGCGTTGATGCGGTCCATCGACTGGTCCCGGACCGGTCTGGGGCCCGTCGCGAGCTGGCCGCGCAGCCTGAAGACGATGGTGGGCGTCATCCTCGGCAGTCGCTTCCCCATGCTCATGTGGTGGGGGCCCGACATGCTCCAGATCTACAACGACGCCTACCGCCCGGTGCTGGGCCTCAAGCACCCGGCCTCCATGGGGGCTCCCGCGCGTCGCATCTGGCCGGAAATCTGGGACATCGTCGGTCCCATGGCGGAGGGCGTCCTCGCCGGCGGGCCGACGCACTGGCACGAGGACCTCCAGCTCTTCATCAACAGCCGTGGCTTCGTCGAGGAGACGTTCCACACGTTCTCGTACAGCCCCGTTCCCGACGACGAAGGCCGGGTCGGCGGCGTGCTGAACACCGTGCAGGAGACGACGCAGAAGGTGCATGGAGAGCGGCAACTGCGGCTGCTCCGCGACCTCGCGGCGCGGCTGTCGGACGCCAGGTCCGTGGATGAGGCCTGCGCGCTGTCGAGCGCCGTCTTCGCGACGAACACGGCGGACCTTCCGTTCTCGCTCATCTACCTCCTGGAGGGAGAGGGACGTGAGGTCCGGCTCGCCAGCACCAGCGGCCTGGACGGGTACTCGGGGCCGGCCAGGGCCGAGCGCCTGTCACTCACGGACGGCTCCTCGCCCTGGCCCTTCGCCGAGGCGGAGCGCGGGGGGCACGTCCTCGTGGACGGGCTCGGGGCCCGCTTCGGGGCCCTGCCCGGCGGCACCTATGGGGTGCCCCCGGCGCGCGCCATCGCCGTGCCACTCACTCGCCCGGGCCAGCAGCAGCCGTATGGCTTCCTCGTCAGCGGGCTGAACCCCCGTCGCGCGTTCGACGAGCACTACCTGGGCCTGTTCCAGCTGGCCGCCGACCAGGTGGTGACGGCCATCACCAATGCGCGTGCATACGAGGAGGAGCGCCGTCGCTCCGAGGCCCTGGCCGAGCTGGACCTCGCGAAGACGGCCTTCTTCAGCAACGTCAGCCATGAGTTCCGGACGCCGCTGGCCTTGATGCTCGGGCCGACCGAGGACGCGCTCGCGTCCCCGCAGCGGGCGCTCACGGGGGAGAACCTCAACGTCGTCTACCGCAACGCCCTGCGCCTGCTGAAGCTGGTCAACTCGCTCCTCGACTTCTCGCGCATCGAGGCCGGGCGCGCGACGGCGTCCTACGAGCCCACGGACCTGGCCGCCGTGACGACCGACCTCGCCAGCGCGTTCCGAGCGGCCATCGAGCGCGCCGGCCTGGGATTCGTGGTCGAGTGCCCCCCGCTTCCCGAGCACGTCTACGTCGACCACGACATGTGGGAGAAGATCGTCCTCAACCTGCTCTCGAATGCGTTCAAGTTCACGTTCGAAGGGGAGATTGGCATCGCGCTGCGCTGGCTCGGGGATTCGGTGGAGCTGGTGGTGCGGGACACCGGGACGGGCATCCCCGAGAACGAGCTCCCCGACATCTTCAAGCGCTTCCACCGGGTCCAGGGGGCGCGCTCGCGCACGCACGAGGGCTCCGGGATTGGCCTTGCGCTCGTCCATGAGCTCGTGCGGCTTCACGGAGGCTCCATCGAGGTCTCCAGCCAGGTGGGGCAGGGCACCCGCTTCCGCGTCTGTGTTCCGCGAGGACTCGCGCACCTGCCACGGGAACGGGTCCGCGCGAAGCACACCCTCGTCGCCACCGCGACGGGCGCGGCGCCCTACGTGCAGGAGGCGCTGCGCTGGCTGCCCGGAAGTGACACGGCGG